>NZ_CP079104.1:0-4800000 GCF_019285695.1 Sphingobacterium sp. E70
ATAGATTTGAACTTCATTTATCGGTTATGTATTTTGTCAAATCCCTTTCTTCCTTCGTTGGCTTTACCCCAGATCAGTCTGGCATATGCCGAGGATGGAAAAAAAAGTCTATCTTACTTTTGATGATGGTCCAATTCCTGAAATTACACCTTTTATACTCGATATCCTAAAAAATATCAGGTCAAGGCAACATTTTTTTGTGTTGGTGAAAATATTAAAAAAATCCACATTTGTTTCAAAGAATTTTACAAGAAGGACATCAAGTAGGTAATCATACCTACAATCACCTCAAGGGCTGGGATACAAATGACGAGGTCTACATCGACAATGTAACTCAATGTCAGGAGCTAACACAAACCGATCTCTTTCGTCCACCTTATGCAAAAGCAACAAAATCACAGCTTAAAAAGTTATACAAAAATTATCGTGTGGTAATGTGGGATATCATGTCCGGCGACTTTGATCAGAAGCTAAGTCCTGAAAAATGCCTTGAAAATGTACTTCCCAATATACAGAATGGCTCGATTATCATCTTCCATGACAATATCAAAGCCATTCCCCGAGTTGAATACGCTTTACCTAGAACGATTGAATTTCTCCTAGCAAATCAATATCAAATAGTAAGACTAGAATAAGTATTAGGGCCTAGATCGCGATAAAACCACTTCAGATTCGTAATATTTACCTACACTCACACTGAAATATCCCAAAACATTATTGGACAGATTTGAAATCGGATTGGAAGGTGACGCTGCTCCAGGATTAATCATCTGGAAGCTATTCCAATAGTTATATGCGCCCAGATCAATGCATTGACGCAAAACCCGTACCCGATCTCCTATCTTGAGATCTCTATCGCGGTCGACAATATCATGTTGTACTTGCAGCCCATTATTATATTTATCACTAAACACATCGATAAAGCGCAACTCTCCCCGTTCACAGACATCTTATACTTATAATAGTTCCCTTTTTCTGGGGATCGTTAAAGACCAGTGTAGGATAATATATGGTGTCTGTAAATATGATCCGTTCGGAAAGTCCTATCGAAT
This sequence comes from Sphingobacterium sp. E70, assembly GCF_019285695.1. NCBI lineage: Bacteria > Pseudomonadati > Bacteroidota > Sphingobacteriia > Sphingobacteriales > Sphingobacteriaceae > Sphingobacterium > Sphingobacterium sp. E70. Next base: position 1,053 of record NZ_CP079104.1, read on the forward strand.
CCACATCCACATAGGACGGTACTGTCGAAGTTCCTTCAATTTCTTTGCCATCAGCGGTTTTGACATACAGTCGATAACTGGACTTTTCCTGTAGTCGCAATGTCTTATTGGTATACACACCATCGGATCCAGGCAAAAAGGTATATATACGATTATTTTGCAGATTTCTTATGTAAACTTCCGCATCTGTTATTGGAGCTAACATTGATTCTTTTAAACTGACGACTTTTTGAATACGGATCTCATGTAGTTGATCCGACACCATTAGATCAGCTGTAATCACGAGCTGGCCCGTGTTTTCAGGTAATTTCAAATCAATTTTATCTTCACAACCAATCAAAGTTATCCAAGCTATGGCGATCAATCCTACTATCTTTCTCATGTTGTGCTAAAATTTAAAGTTCCAAGTAATGGAGGGTATAGTTCCAAACAACGCAATCCTATAGATCTCTGTTATATTGGATTGTCCTTCTTTCTCTCTAAAATCAATCAAATAAGCATTTTTGCGATTATAAGCGTTATAAATTCCGAAAGATAAACTGGAATAAGTATTTTTGTACGCTTGATATCATAGGTCGCGGCGAGATCCAAGCGGTGATAAGCCGGCATACGTTGGCCATTCCGCTTATCGTAATAGAAGATGGTTCTATCGTCAACAAAATATTTCCCAGCAGGCATGGTTACCGCATCACCCGTATAATAGACAAAGTTTGCGCTTAGATTCCATTTAGGATTCAATTGATATTGTGCCACGACTGCGATATTATGAATCTTATCCTGACGCGCGTTAAACCACTCTCCATCATTGATCTGGTCAAATTGTCTTTCACTTTTGGATAATGTATAACTTATCCATCCACTAAGCCTCCCAATCGTTTCTTTATAAACCACTCAACGCCATATGCTCTTCCTTTTCCAAATAGCAGTTCACCATCCAGGAGTTCATTCGCCTGTAGATCAGCTCCATTCCTATAGTCGATCTGATTTTTAAGGTCTCTATAGTAACCTTCTACAGAAAACTCATACCTATTAGACGCAAAATTCCGAAAATAACCCAAGGAATATTGTGTTGACAATTGCGGTTTTATGGTATTGTTGCTTAACACGTACTGATCTGTTGGCAAGCTACTTGTTGTATTGCTCAATTGATGCAGGTACTGGACATTCGTATTATAAGAAGCCTTTAATGTTGTTAATTCATTCAAGGCGTAGTTCAGCGAAAGACGTGGCTCCAGGTAAACATATTTTTACCCATTTCTCCACTCCCCACATAGGTTGAATCAACAGCCTCTCCAGCATTATCATAGGTATAGAACATCCCCGGTCCTAAAGCGGCATACGCTGTTGCCCTAATACCATAATTCAGTTTGAATTTATCATTTATCGCCCAATCATCCGAAATGTATGCGGCAACATCCAACCCTTTGCGTTCTTGAATACGTAATGAATTTACTTTGGAATCTTCACCGGCTTCGATACTTGCTGGACGAATCTCCTGTAAGGCCGCCTGTAGACCAAACTTTAGATTGTGATGGTCCGAGAGGCTATATTGAAAATCCTGTTTAAAGTTATAATTGAAGATATCCGAACGAATCTTGAAATTATTGTCGTCTTCAATCTTCACCTGATAATTAAATTTACTGAATATCAATGTAGTATTACTGAATAAGCGATTGCTCCAAACATGATTCCAGCGCATCGTTCCGGTTGCGTTCCCCCAATTGAAGTCAAATAAATCATGGTAAGCCATGGCATCTTTACCGAAATATCCCGATAAATAAAGGGTATTCTTATCGTTAATCCTATAATTCAACTTGGCATTCAGGTCATAGAAGAATAATGCGCTTTTCTTAATGTTCTCATCACTTGAAAGCTTCAGGAATAAATCGGCGTAGGTACGTCTACCGGATATCATAAATGAACTCTTCCCTTTTTGTATAGGCCCCTCGACCTTCAGTCGTGACGCTATTAACCCTAATCCCCTTCAACATTAAAATGCTGGTTATTTCCATCCAAGGTTGTTATTTCCATGACCGAAGAGATCTTTCCTCCATACTGCGCGGGTACACCACCTTTATAAAAGTTGACATCTTTGATGGCATCAGAGTTAAAGGTTGAAAAGAAACCAAAAAGGTGAGAGCTATTGTAAACTGGGGCTTCATCCAACAAAATCAGATTTTGGTCTCCACCACCTCCACGAACATAAAAATTGCTACTTCCTTCGCCGCCACTTGTCACGCCTGGAAACAATTGAATTGTCTTTAAAATATCTTTCTCTCCAAATAATACAGGAACTTTCTCAATCTCCTTCGGACTAAATTGCGTCAAGCCGGGAGTCAAATCTTTGATCGATTTTCTTCTATTTCCAGTGACAACCACCTCAGCCAATTGATTTTCTTCGGGTACCAATTGTACAATGTAAGTAGAGTCTTTTCCTATTTGGACCGGTAAAACCTTTGTTCTATATCCCATTGAGGAAACTTCCAAGAAGGCCTCCTCTCCACGAAGGGATAAACTAAAAATCCATATTTATTGGAAGCCGTCGATTTTCTTTCTGTGTCATTACGGACCAAGGCGCCAATAATATTTTCACCACTTATACTATCTCTGATAAATCCTGATATAGATTTGGATTGTTGACCATAGGATTGCTGTGCGCAAAACAAAATAGAAGAAAAATAAAAAACAACCTTTATAGGTTTAAGCATAACAGATTGAAATCAAAAATTTATTGAAAATAATAAAAAAGCCTTACAATTTGCAAGGCTTAATAATAAGTTTATAATTTGTTAGTCAAGATCTTCTGGAAACAAAAATAGCATTTTATTCATTTAAGCCAAATATTTATCTATTTTTAATACTATTTTTTTCTGGCTGATTGAAAAATTCGTTAAAAAAGCCATTTGATAGATAATTGAGCGTGACCAATAGGCCCAATTATGCCCACCCTCACTTGTAACAAAGGTGTGGTTGATGTTGTGATACATGAGTTTGTCATGCAGCGCGATATTGACAGTATAGAAAAAATCCTCTTTACCACAATCAATCATCAGACGAAGTTTATTATTCAGCAATTTCGGGATCATATTGATCACCACTCGATCGTCCCAAGCCTGTGGCACATCTGCATAATTACCGATACGATCCTTAATTTCCCAATTTAAAGGGAAGGGTCTAAAATCAACACCACCTGCTGTACTACCCGCTGCTCCATAGAGATCCTGATGTTTTATCGCAAGCGATAAGGCCCCATGCCCTCCCATACTCAGTCCGGTAATTGCTCTACCTTTTCGATCTTTGACTGTCGTGTAATGCTGATCGATATAATCAACGAGTTCTTTGGAAACAAATGTTTCATATTGATAATTCCGATCGTTGGCACTATCCCAATACCAACTTCCAAATCCCCATCCGGACAAACCACCATATATCCATATTGGTCTGCCAAAGAAGCTACAGTGGTATTTTTAACCCAATTACTATAATTACCTGAATATCCGTGAAGTAAGTAAAGCACAGGATATTTCGTATTCGCTGAATAACCTTTGGGGAGAATAACGACTGTTTTAATCTCTTTTGCCATACTCCGACTTGGAATATTCAAGGTATCCACCTTGGCAGCCTTACTAGCCCATACAAAGCAAAATAGCGCAAGTGATAAAAGTAAAATTTGTTTTAAATTCATGATGTTAGCAATTGGTATATATGTTCATTCGATCTATTCAGACCGCTATCAATGATCTGTTTTACTGAATTGAGCTTGTTACTTATCCGCTGATTTAGAATTTTTTCAAAATAATAAAGATAGGATTTTAATCCAAATGGACGTTCACTAATTGTATAAAAGCCAGTCCCCTTATTATCAAAAGTGATCGCTTCCCCTGGGGCTCTACCGTATAAGGCACCTCGATTGGTTTCCGTTGCAGTGCACCTCCCCAAGATTCCCCGGTTTTCTCTTCCAATAAAAGATATGTGTAATATTCTTGATAAGCATCTCTCTTCCTGTTGGATCGATAGCCGAAGCTGTAGCAAAAGTAAAAGGAAGTTCGGCGACTTTGGTTAACGTAAAATACTGTTGTTGAACACCTTTAAAAACAGCAGCAGCATATACTGTGGAATGAAATTCACGCTTAGAAACGATATACAACATATTATCACGGGGATCAACCATAATGGATTCCGCATCTAAACGTTTTTGCCCCGGAAATTTGACAAATATGGTTTTAATATCTTTTTTGGATATGACGAGCGAATCATTGGCTGAAGGCTCAGGAAATACATACAGGCTTGCCCAAGTCCGCTTCCCAAGATTATTGCCGATATCAGCCAAAACCAGGTAATTTTTACCATTGATTTTGACGCGATCCATATCCTCACAATCAACCACATCCACACCTTCGAGTCTAAACTTTTTGAGTAGATTGGCCTGACGATCGATCAGATAGATGTTTGCACCATCCCCACTATCATTATGAACCCAAAAACAGCCCTCTTCTTGAGCCGCCACAATTCCAGACACTTCTTTTAACTGTGCATCTTTCAATTCGCCTAAGGGGATTTGTGTTTTAAAATAATCCTTGTTATTTTGGGCATATATCCGTAAGCCGGACAAAAAAGTACAATCATCACGAGTACTTTTGTTCGTGCAATATTCATGTTTAAAGATACGTTTTTATTGATATTTAATGCCCATTATGAAGAAATCCATTAAATCAAGTTTGTTTTTATCCTATTATTTCTATTCCAATATACTTTACAGGCACAAAGCACTTCGTTTCGGATAAAAGTAAAATCTGGACTTGACAATACGCCACCTTATCTTGTAAAGTATTACAATAGTAAAAACTGGGAGAATTTTTATGCGGAAATTCAACAGTTTAATTACAATGCCGCGTTTGAGTACAATATTCGTGTAAAAAAGACAAAAACAGCACAAGCGTCAATCTACACATTGGAGGAAATTATTAGCAAATTGAAAGTTGATCATTCTGACATCACCATTTGGGATGTCGGTGAGAATTATGTCAATGACCCAGTGTCTGGAAAATTGACCTGTCTACAGATAAAATCCAACAAAAAAACAAATGGGAATATATTTCGGTACCCATTCTCGGTTTTGATTACCAGGAACAGTATCGTTATCGCATCAAAGTAAAGCAAACGAAAGCAAAAGATACCGACAGTATACATTATGAATTGCTTAATATTATTTCCAAAGATAAAGTCACCGAGCTCCCCAGTGTTGCCTCATTCCTCGCCAGATTTAAGTGGAATTTGCTGCAGTTAAATGGCAAAGATGTAACAAGCAACAGCGCCAACATTGGTTTCGACGCAAAAAATGGAACGATCGCCGGATCGACGGGATGTAATAAATTTTGGGGAAATTTTAGCATTAAAGGCAATATGATAAGCTTTCCGAACTTGGCAAGCACCATGAAGTCTTGCAATGGACCCAATATTGAAAATGATTTCTTCGCGGTTGTTGAGCAAAAACAGATTCAATTTGATATCGCCGAGCAGACACTAAACTTATATATAGACGGAAGGCTAGTGATGATCTTCGGCTTGGAGCGTGAATAAAAAAAACACCCGAAGTCTGGGGACTCCGGGTATCTTAGCCATATTATTAACCTATTTTATGAAAAGTATTTATGCCATTTGGAAATGACATAAACAAATATGTGAAATAAAGCGGAAAGAATCGAAAGTACCACCTCATTTTAACATAATTTTAACACTTTGAAAATATTGAGAAAAATCCGCATAAAAATGATTTTTTTGAATATCCCAACCGACAAGATATCCTATCTTAACCATTTAAAGCATAACGATGATCAGAACATTTTTTACGACAACATCTCTATTATTGGCAACGACACTCTTTGCACAACAGAATCCCGTCATTCGTGGAAACTATGCAGATCCGGAGGGTATCATCTATGGAAACAAATATTGGATTTTTCCCACCTATTCGGCACCTTATGAAGAACAGGTATTTTTGATGCTTTTTCTTCATCAGATCTGACTAGCTGGACAAAACATCCCCGTGTACTTCAAAACAATCAGGTAACATGGGCAAAAAAGCGATGTGGGCTCCTGCTGTCCTCGAAAACAAGGGCAAATATTATTTATTCTTTAGTGCAAACGATGTCCATCAGGGCGAAATCGGCGGAATTGGTGTCGCTGTAGCAGACAAACCTGAAGGGCCTTATACAGATTTACTTGGCAAACCTTTGATCAATGACATTATCAATGGTGCGCAGCCTATAGATCAGTTTGTATTTAAAGATAAGGATGGAACATTCTACATGTATTATGGTGGCTGGAAGCATTGTAATTTGGTCAAACTTAAACCTGATTTTACGGGCTTGCTTCCCTTCGATGACGGGACCTATTACAAGGAAATTACACCAAAGGATTATGTAGAAGGGCCATTTATGTTTATTAAAAATGGTAAATACTATTTTATGTGGTCCGAAGGTGGTTGGACTGGTCCGGATTATAAAGTGGCTTACGCAATTGCCGATTCTCCTTTTGGACCATTTGAACGTATCGGAACAATTCTCGAACGTGATCCAAAGGTTGCTGTCGGTGCTGGGCATCATTCCGTTATCAAAGTACCCAATAAAGACAAATATTTCATCGTCTATCACCGTAGGCCATTAGGAAAGGAAGGAGCCAATGAACGTGTCACCTGTATCGAAGAGATGAAATTTGACAAAAATGGTCATATTCTCCCGGTCGAAATGACCTTTAAAGGTGTCAAATACCCATTAAAATAGATTATTTTTCCCAAGGGAGTAAGAAATATACATACAACCAAACCTAAACAGAAGAGCCCCGATCGATGACCGGGGCTCTCATTATTTAATTAAGACAATTAGCAATTAAATACCCGCTATTGCACTATTTAATGTCTCTGAAGGACGCATAGCTTTTGTTGCTAATTCGTCATTAGGGAAGTAATAACCACCGATGTTTTGTGCCTGACCTTGTGCTCCGATCAATTCTTCATTGATTTTAGCTTCGTTATCTGTCAATACTTGTGCAACACCTGCAAATCGATTTGCTAAATCTGCATCTTTCGTTTGAGCAGCTAAAGCCTGAGCCCAATATAATGTTAAATAAAAATGAGATCCACGGTTATCAATCTGCCCCACTCGACGCGCCGGAGATTTATCATTTGCCAAGAATTTCTCTGTTGCTTCGTCTAACGTCTCTGCTAAAACCAGCGCTTTAGCATTATTTTGCGTTTGCGACAAGTGCTCCAAAGAAGCACCCAGTGCCAAAAATTCGCCTAATGAATCCCAACGTAGGTAACCTTCCTGAAGAAATTGCTCTACGTGTTTTGGAGCCGAGCCACCTGCACCAGTTTCAAACAAACCACCACCATTCATCAATGGTACAATAGACAACATTTTTGCTGAAGTACCAACTTCCAAAATAGGGAATAAATCTGTCAGATAATCACGTAATACGTTACCTGTTACAGAGATTGTATCTTCGCCTTTACGGATACGCTCCAAAGAGAATTTAGTAGCTTCTATTGGTGAAAGGATTCTAATATCCAAACCTGTTGTATCAAAATCAGGCAAGTATTTCTCTACTTTCTTGATGATCTCTCTATCGTGAGCACGGCCTTTATCTAACCAGAATACTGCTGGAGTACCAGACAAACGCGCGCGGTTTACTGCTAATTTTACCCAATCTTGAATAGGTGCATCTTTTGTTTGACACATGCGGAAGATATCACCTTCATCAACCTTTTGCTCCATGTATACATTACCTTCGGCATCTACGACACGGATCACACCATTACCAGCAGCCTGGAAAGTTTTGTCGTGTGAACCATATTCTTCCGCTTTCTGAGCCATCAAACCAACATTTGGAACAGAACCCATTGTTTTGGGATCCAAAGCGCCATTTGCTTTACAGTCTTCTATTGTAGCTTCATAAACACCTGCGTAAGAACGGTCGGGAACCATGGCGATGGTATCTTCTTCTTGGCCTTCCTTATTCCACATTTTACCACCGATACGGATCATTGCTGGCATAGAAGCATCAATAATTACATCAGAAGGAACATGGAAATTTGTAATACCTTTATCTGAGTTAACCATTGCCAAAGCAGGACCTTTTGCGATCGCAGCATCGATAGCAGCTTTCACTTCCGCTTCCTTTGCGTGACCTGCAATTTTAGCATATACTTCACCTAAACCATTGTTTTTGTTGACCCCAGTTCTTTGAACAAGTCGCCATACGCTGCAAACACATCTGCAAAGTATGTTTCAACCACTGCTCCAAAGATAATTGGATCGGAAACTTTCATCATTGTTGCTTTCAAATGCGCAGATAACAATACACCAGCAGCTTTCGCTTCTGCTATTGCATCAGCAACAAAACCTTTCAATGCATTCAAGCTTAAGGTCGAAGTATCTATTACTTCACCAGCTTTCAACGGAGAAAGACCTTTTAATTCAGTAACAGCACCTTGTGCATCCACAAATTCAATTTTGAATTGACCTGCTTTTTCTACTGTTACAGATTGCTCTGAACCATAGAAATCACCAGATGTCATCGATGCTACCTTCGTTTTTGAATCCTTTGCCCAAGCACCCATCTTATGTGGATTTGCTTTAGCATAATTCTTCACCGCCTTAGGTGCGCGACGGTCAGAGTTACCTTCACGTAATACCGGGTTTACAGCTGATCCCAATACTTTCGCATATTTAGCCTTGATGGATTTTTCTTCCTCAGTAGTTGCTTCATCTGGATAGTTTGGAATAGCATAACCAGCTTTTGTAATTCGGCAATAGCACCCTTCAACTGTGGAATAGACGCAGAAATATTTGGCAACTTGATAATGTTTGCCTCTGGAGTTGTTGCCATCTGCCCCAACTCTGCCAATGCATCGGCAATTTTTTGATCTTCTTTTAAAAATTCTGGAAAGCTTGCAAGAACACGACCTGCTAAAGAGATATCTCTCAATTCAACATCGATATCAGCTGTAGCTGTAATCGCTTGTACAATAGGCAAAAACGAGTAAGTCGCCAACAAAGGTGCTTCGTCTGTTTTTGTCCAAACAATTTTTGATTTGTTTGACATAGTAATCTATTAGAAATATGTTTAATTTTTAATGCTATGTGAAATCAGTGAAAAATCTAAATTTCTCAAAATTTCGCCTAAAGATAAGAATTAATGCTATAAACCATGCGTTAATCCGACCTTTTGACAATAAAATTGTGAAAATAAATATATTTTGGCAATACAGAATAAGTTTGCCATCATCGCTTTAAAAGACAGCCCTCTTGACATTTCAGTGACGAGATAATAGGATTGAAATCCTAATTTAGTCAAACAAAAATTATTATTAAGCATGAAATCATTCAAATTGAACAATGGAATTGATATTCCAGCAATTGGATTTGGAACCTGGCAAATTCCGGAAGGAGAAGACGCATACCAAGCTGTTAAGGAAGCTCTGGCAGCAGGATATACACATATTGACACTGCGGCAATTTATGGTAATGAGAAAAGTGTCGGCAGAGCGATCAAAGATAGCGGAATAGCTCGTAATACGTTATTTATAACAACCAAACTTTGGAATACTGAACGTGGTTATGATAAGACAATAGCTGCATTTGAAAAATCCCTTGCAGACTTGGAATTGGAATATCTGGACCTGTATTTGATACACTGGCCAGCCAACGAAACTCAATTTGAGGATTGGGCAGCGATTAATGCCGATACCTGGAAAGCCCTTGAATATTTATACCAACAGGGAAAGGTGAAAGCTATTGGGGTTAGCAATTTCCCGAAAGAGTATCTCGCCAAATTATTGGAAACAGCAACGATCATCCCGGCTGTCAATCAAATTGAATTCCACCCTGGTTATCTGCAAGAGGAAACTGTCGAGCTTTGCAAATCAAATGATATTTTGGTGCAGGCATGGTCTCCACTAGGCTCAGGAAGAATATTGCAGGATGAGACCCTGATCGCTTTAGCGGAACAGAAGTCTACCAGTGTCGGACAGATCTGTATTAAATTTGCTCTCTCGCAGGGCATTTTACCACTACCAAAATCCACCAATCCGGCAAATATTAAACGAAACTTGGATATTGATAGCTTCGATCTTACGGAGGAGGATATCAGGACAATTCGGACATTACCAGCAATGGGCTTCTCCGGATCGGATCCTAAAAAAGTAGCATTCTAAATCATCGATAGTATTCCAAATCACATAGCAAGAGTCCTCCAAGCGAATATGCTTGGAGGACTTTTTATCTTTTTCCACCTCGAACCTGTTGATTTTGAATTGCGACAGCAAGTTCCCCAACTACATGCTGCCTGTGAATAAATTGACAGCTTCCCGTTGTTGATGCGGCAAGTTCCATTCTTTTAGCCCTACCCCACGCTCTTAACACGATTTGCAAATTCCAAAAAACAAGAAATATAGGCTTGCTCGAAACAAAAGTTTAGCGCAACTGTTAATACTGCATACATTAAATACAATAAGGCCTACCCACGACGTGATGTGTCGATATACAACAAAACGTTTGCTGATAGGAAGTAGTATATTATTGAAAAAAGTATTTGAACCAATTGGCGAGTTGACACGAATAATCTATACCATAGGCACTTCCATTTCTAAATTCGCAGCGGGATTGAAGTCTGCAAATGCTGAAGTCAATATTGTATAGGCATCTTACACTATTTTTAAAGAATCCGGAAAGATTTAAATTTAACAACACTATTATGGCAAATTCATTTTTAAAAACAATCAGGTCCTCCATTAAACATTGGTATATTCCGCTTATCATTGGAATTCTTTTGATTTTATTGGGTTTCTATACGATATCCACGCCAGTCGCATCCTTTCTCGCATTGAGTATGTTGTTTTCCTGGTCATTCATTGTTTCTGGGATACTAGAAATTATTTTTGCCTTACAAAACAAAAATGAGGTTGACGGTTGGGGCTGGTACCTTACCGGTGGTATCCTTTACGCCTTATTTGGAATTTTATTGATGACCAATCCCCTGTTATCTGCAGGAACTTTGGCTTTTATTGTCGGATTTTATGCTTTGTTCAGATCTTTTCAATTGTTGTCTTTCTCCTTTGATCTCAAAAACTATGGCAGTAAATCTTGGGGCTGGATTACATTATTTTCGGTACTAGGTATTGTCTTTAGCTTTATTTTACTTTGGAACCCGCTTTTTGCAGGGTTATCTCTTGTGATATGGACCGGAATGGCAATTAGTACCGCTGGCTTTGCTGCCTGTGTATTTGCTTTTCAGCTGAAAAGCCTGAAAAATATCCCCGACAAACTTCCTAACGAATGGAAAGAACGTTACGAAAAATTAAAAGAAGAGTTTGAACAACACAACAAATAGAGAAAGGTATATAAAAGATAGCTTCCTACTATAAGAATAAAACCATCTTAAAAGATGGTTTTATTCTTTGATCTCCACGATGCTAAAAGGAACTTTTTCTAAAGGGAAGTCCTGTTGATCTGTTTTCACCTGGCTAATCTTCAAGATCACATCAAGACCTGATATATTTCGCCAAAGACTGTAAAATCATGATCAAGCCTAGGTTGTCCACCGTGCGCTAAATATTCCTTGCGCTGTTTTTTACTGTATTTTATACCCTTTTTTATTTCCAGACTATCGAGATCAGCAGAACTGATCTTCTTTCCAACGACAAAATAGATTTGATTCAAGAAAGAGGCTTTTTCAGGGTTACCATCACGTCCCGCCCCCAATGCGCCCATTTTGTGAAAAGCACGTTGGTCGAATTCGGCAGCCAAACGGGGTTTGCGGTGCTGGGGATCTACCGCCTCTCTCTTTTCAATATCTATATCGTGCTCACCACCTTGTACCACAAAATTTTCAATAATGCGATTAAATAATGCGCCTTGGTAGACAGTATCCTTTATGGACTTTAAGATCAGATCCCGATGATTTGGCGTAAAATCATAGAGCACCACCTTAAATTCTCCAAATGCGGTTTTAAATAACAGCCGTTTTGACTGGGCATTACTGTTACTCATGCAGATGAACAACAGGCCTATAATCAGTGTGATTTTCTTCATATTTATTAACAGAATCAACTTATTCAAAATTTCGTATAAAAATACACTAAATTTCAATTCGAGGAAATCCGTTTATTATTATATTTGGATTATAACAATTCAAATTTATGCAGTATATCCCAAACCCTGATCGCTACCAACAGATGATATACAATCGTTGTGGTAAATCCGGTCTTCAGTTACCAGCTATTTCTTTAGGTCTATGGCACAACTTTGGAAACGACACAGCCCACCAAACCAAAGTTGATATCTGTACGACAGCTTTTGATCTTGGAATCACGCATTTTGACCTTGCCAATAATTATGGTCCGCCTCCAGGAAGTGCAGAAACCGCATTCGGACAAATTCTTAAGCAACAGTTCGCTGGCCACCGGGATGAATTGATTATTTCGTCGAAGGCAGGGTACCACATGTGGGATGGTCCTTATGGCGAATGGGGCAGCAGAAAGTATATTATTTCCAGCTGTGATCAATCTTTAAAACGTCTAGGTACAGATTATGTTGACATTTTCTATTCACATCGCTTTGACCCAAACACACCATTAGAAGAAACCATGTTGGCTTTGGATCAACTTGTACGGAGTGGAAAAGCCCTTTATATTGGTATTTCGTCTTATAATTCGCAACGTACCAAAGAGGCTTACGCAATATTGAAATCCTTAGGAACACCGTTTATAATCCATCAGCCCAGCTATTCTATGTTAAACCGATGGGTGGAGACAGATGGGCTATTGGACACACTGGATGAAATCGGTATTGGCTCTATTGTTTTTCGCCACTCGCCCAGGGCATGCTAACGGACAAATATTTACATCATATCCCAGAGGATAGCAGGGCATCACAATCAAAATCCTTGCAGACAAAGTTTTTAAGTGAGGAAAACAGACAGAACATACAGGCACTTCATGCTATTGCACAACGCAGGGGGCAGTCTTTGGCCCAAATGGCCATCGCTTGGGTCTTTCGCAACCAGCAAGTGACTTCGGCACTGATCGGCGCATCAAGCCACAACAGGTCATCGATTGCGTAGGGTCGCTCAAGAACCTATCATTTAGTCCAGAAGAAATTCATGAGATTGATCTGTATGCAAAAGATGGACATATCAATATATGGGCTCAATCTGCGGAGATTAATAAAGGCTAGATCAAAGTATAAATTACTTCATTAACATAAAAGCGTATTGATTATCTTAAGGTAATTAATACGCTTTTTACATATAATTCCATTAAATCAACACACATTGATTTAATGCATGATCTTCAAAATTTTCTCAAATGTATTCACATTCCTGCTTGTGAACTTATCTTTCAGATTTTTCTTACCCAATACTTTTCCGAATGTTGAATCCAATGTATTTCCTTTAGGGACCTGCCAGTAAAACAGTCCATTGATCACTTCCGCTTTTTCATTATTGGCTTTGGTACTTTTATTAAATTCATCTAGGAGAACTTCTTCTATCCCATGTAAACCTACAAAACCATAAATATGAAAATCAGGATGTTTTTCAAAGGGAATGTTACTCCAAAATAAACTCGTTTCTTCCTGCGACTTAATGAAAAGGAAGGATTCATAGGAAAAATAACTGGACATCGCTGCTTCCAGAACTATTTTAAGTTCTTCCGCGGACCTATCCGAAGAAAAAACAATATTTCCGGAAGCCAACACCGAACTTACCTGATCCATCCCAGCATCTTTAAATACCTGGCATACATCGACCATCTTCATGTTGGTTCCTTTACATTTACCCCTCGTAAAAACGCGCAGTATTTCATCTTTTATCGATTTATTAAACTTCATCCATCGGATTCCAAAATATCTTTTTAAAATCCTTGATCCTGAGATTATTTATTCCAACGCCTTCGTTTTCGAGTTTAGACTGAAACTCTGGAACCGACAGTACTCCGCCACTTGAAATCACCCGATGCGCAGGCACATCTTTGGGACATCCTCCCATTGCTTTTCCAACATGGCGGGAATGATTTGGATAACCCAGCGCTTTAGCAATTGCGCCATATGTTGAAACTCGCCCTTTTGGAATTAATCTCGCCAATTCATACACTTGCTGTTTAAATGTTTCATCCATATTGTATCTATTAGATCCCTAACTCAACTTATCATTAGGCCCTACAGATCGTTCAGATCAGTAATGATAAGCCAAAATCAATATAATTCAATGTCGACTAAAGATACAAAAAAACAGATGCTTAACGATAGCATGACTAAACTTAAATTGTGGATAAATTTATCCTCAGGCTGCATAGTTCCGCTAAAAACAGTGCGTGTTTTAATAAAGGAGATAACTTCAAAAGGAAAACAACACCTGTTCAGATCCTAGGTTAAGAAAGATTCATCTAGCATGGCTACAAATTGCTAATAAGTAAAAAAGGTCCTTAATATAATTATTAAGGACCTTTTACAATTTTGTACGCCAATCAGGATTCGAACCTGAGACCGTCGGTTTAGAAAACCGATGCTCTATCCAGCTGAGCTATTGGCGCGTCGTTTTCGGTAATGCAAAAGTAGACATTTGTTCAACAATTCCAAAATATCATATGCTTTTTTTTGCGGTTTTTCAATAACTGATTGCTTTTCAATAAGATTATTTTATTGATCTAGGTCAAACAAAAATTTAAAAGCTGCTGTTACCTTTGTATTATTAAACAAATAAGAAAACACAAAAATTATGGCACAAGGAAAATGGGAATTAGACGCTGCACATAGCGAGATAGAATTCAAAGTAAAACACATGATGATCACAAATGTTAAAGGAAACTTTGACAATTTTAAAATAGATCTTGATACAGACGATGATAATTTTGATAATGCTCTTGCAAAAGTAACTATCGATACAGCATCAATCAATACACGAAATGAACAACAGGATGGACACTTAAAAAGTGCTGATTTTTTGACGTAGAAAAATATCCAGCGATAACATTTGAAGCAACAAGCTTAGCGAATGAAGAAATCAAAGGAAATCTGACTATCCGGGACGTGACTCGACCTGTCGTATTTGAATTGGAATTTGCAGGTATTCAGAAAGACCCTTGGGGAAATACCAAAGCTGGATTTATCGTAGAAGGAAAGATCAAACGCTCAGAATTTGGACTTAATTGGAATGCAGCTCTTGAAACAGGCGGTGTGATGGTGAGTGATGACGTAAAATTTAGTGCTGATATCCAGTTTATAAAAGCAAAATAAGAAGTATTTCTAAAATAAAATTTGGCAGGAGAGCAAAAATTCGTACTTTTGTCGCGGAGAGTTGGCAGAGTGGTCGAATGCGGCGGTCTTGAAAACCGTTAACTGTCACAGGTTCGGGGTTCGAATCCCTCACTCTCCGCAGAATAAGCCTTTCAGAAATGAAAGGCTTTTTCGTTGTATTTGGATGCGAACCAGAAGGGTTGGCCGGGGTTCGAACTTTATCATCGCGGGTTATGGCAAGGGGTGTGGGACGCGATAAATCCCTCACTCTCCGCAGAAAAAGCCTTTCAGAAATGAAAGGCTTTTTCGTTGTATTCGGATGCGAACCAGAAGGGTTGGCCGGGGTTCGAACTTTATCATCGCGGGTTATGGCAAGGGGTGTGGGACGCGATAAATCCCTCACTCTCCGCAGAATAAGCCTTTCAGAAATGAAAGGCTTTTTTCGTTGTATTCGGATTCGAACCAGAAGGGCTGGCCGGGGTTCGAACTTTATCATCGCGGGTTATAGCAAGGGGTGTGGGACGCGATAAATCGCTCACTCTCCGCAGAAAAAGCCTTTCAAAAATGAAAGGCTTTTTTCGTTGTATTTGGATTCGAACCAGAAGGGTTGGCAATTGGGGAGGCATAATACACTTCTCCATGTACGGTACAATAAGTCTACAAAGGTCTGTAGGCTATAAATCGTTTGTCAGTAGGACATATCAATAGTACGATTTTTGTTAGATATGTTTATTAACAATACCTTCCAGATCATCAAGATCAAAGGGCTTGGACAGGAAATCATCTGCCCCGGCACGAGCAGCTAATGATTCAATATCGTTATTGGCGGACACATAAATAACAGGAATATGTTTGAACCGGTCATCGGCCTTCAACAGCCGGGTTGCCTCTACTCCCCCAATATTTGGGATCCAATTGTCCATCAAAATAAGATTAGGTTCTGTAGTTTCAACCTTCTGAATAATATCGTGTGAAGTCTCGGAGACTTCTACATGAAATCCCAAATCTGTCAGCACGACTGTTATGACCTCTAAAATAATCGTATCATCTTCAAATATCAGTACAGTTTTTCTTTTGCTCATATAGCTTAATTTATGTCTTTTATAGGGGCCTACTATGGTCTGAATGTCATACCATTTCTAAATAGAACCATATTATAACGAATAAAGTTTTTTCCAAATTTTTGATCACCCACTGCGGTGAAATTCTGTTGTATACTGGAGAACCTTATGGTTTCCTTGCTGCCCAATGCAAGATATCCCAAATTTTCCAGACTCGCATCAAACAGTTTAAAAACCCGGTCCTGCAAATCCTTGTTGAAATAAATCAACACGTTCCGGCATAGTATCAATTGAAAGCTGTTAAACGATGTATCTGACACCAAGTTATGGGTTGATAGGATCATTTTTGTTTCAGCTCTGGGTTAAATTTTGCCCATTCATAATTTGCCGTATAATAGTTAGAGAAGTCCTGCTTTCCGCCGGATTCAATATAGTTTTCTGAAAACGACTTAATCTGGCTTAAAGGATAGATTCCATTACGCGCTATTTCTAATACGCGCGGATTAATATCGGTAGCATAGATTAACGATTTATGATGCAGATTGGCCTCCTTCAATAAAATTGCGAGCGAATAAGCTTCCTCTCCACTTGAACATCCAGCGATCCAAATCCGTATCAGCGGATAGGTCCCCAGTTGCGGCAAAATCTCCTCACGCAATTGCCTAAAAAACAGCGGATCCCTAAACATCTCAGTCAAATTAACCGTAATCTCCTCAACAAAATGCTGAAGAAACTGCGGATCGTCTCTTAGCGCAAACCGGAGTTCCGCAAAACTCGCAAATCGGTCATTCGTCATGATTCTATTAATCCTTCTTTTGATCGAAGCCCGACTATATTGTATAAAATCGTAGCCATAGCGTTGGTAGATATCTTCCAGTAAAATATCTATCTCCTCATCTTTAATTATATTATGGCCCAACATCGCTAAATTAACTGTTCTATTTCAACCATTAGTATATCCACATCAATTGGCTTTGACACGTACGCCTGTGCCCCCGCTGCGAGGCATTTTTCTCGGTCTCCACTCATTGCCTGTGCTGTCACCGCTATAATGGGAAGATCTTTAATAGCGGTAGAACTGCGAATCAAACGAATAGCCTCATACCCATCTATTTCAGGCATCATCATGTCCATCAAAACCAATGAAACATTATTTTCAGCCTCCAATAATTCTATTGCTTCCTTTGCCATGGCGCAACTAACGACCTGATAACCCCTCGCTCTTAAGGTTAGCCCCAGCGCGAAAATATTTCGGTTGTCATCGTCCACAATTAATATTACCTTATTTCGATTCATTAAACCGTCTCCATTAATTCTCGTACAACCATACCCGCAACAATGAAAGAAGCTGATCTATATCAACAGGTTTTGAAATATAGTCTGAAGCTCCCGCTTGTATACATTTTTTCCCGATCGCCAATCATAGATTTGGCCGTAACCGCAATGATAGGCAATGTTGCAAATGGAGGTGTCTGTCTAATATTCTTGATCGTTTCATATCCATCCATTTCAGGCATCATCATATCCATCAGCACAATATCAATAGCCTCGCCCGAGTTCAGCACTTCTAGGGCTTCCTTGCCGTCCATTGCCGGAATGACTTGCACCTGAAATTTTTCCAATGCCTTTGTCATCGAAAATATATTGCGTACATCATCATCGGCCACTAATACTTTTTTTCCCTTTCAGCACATCGGTCAAAGCCCCCAAGCCATTGTTTTTCCGTCTCACATCATCTGAATTGTTAATTTCAATCAAATGCAGAAATAAGCCAACCTCATCAAGGATACGCTGATAGGAATGCGCAGTTTTGACAACAACAGAGTCTGCATATTTTTTAATTTTCAGCTCCTCAGATTTCGATAGATTTTTGCCAGTAAATATGATTATAGGTAGATTTTCAAGTCCTTCATGCTGTTTGATGGCTTCCAATGTATTGTAGCCCATTTCATCAGGTACCCCATATCCAAGATTACGCAGTCTACCTCGGCCGTTCCCAATGCATCGATACTATCAGCCACATTATCCTTTACTTCAAGTGAAATATTAAAACTACTTAAAAAATAAGCGAGTGCACTTGCATGTTTAGGATTTTCTTCGACAATAAGAACCTTTTTCGGGGACCTACTCAATGCGGATTCAATTTTCTGGAACACAGATGTCATCTGCTCTAGTGCTACGGGTTTATTGATAAAATCAATCGCACCTTTGAGCAGACTTTCCTTTTTCACTTCAAGCGAAGACATGATATGTACAGGAATATGCCGTGTCTCCTTATCCCCTTTTAATTCATCCATCACAGCCCAACCATCCATTATGGGTAACTGAATATCCAATAACACAGCCTGCGGATGGTACTTCTTGGCTGCTGGTAGCGCGTGATCTCCCGTACCACAACAACACCTTTATAGTGCTGGCTATGCGCATATTTCAATAGTGCTTTCGCAAAATTGATATCATCTTCGACAATCAGAATAACCTTATCTCCATCGGTAATATGATTCCGATCATCAGGCAGCTCTTCAGGTATACGTATTGTCGCAGGATTATAGACATCGTCCATGACAAGCTCACGCACCTCCTCAATTTCAGAATGGATCTCTTCCACGAGCTGCTGCTCCTTTGAGCGAACTTCATCAGGTTCCACTTGATGATTCGGAATGATAAATAAAAACGTACTACCTTTCCTTCCTCACTCACTAATCTGATTTCCCCTCCGAGCAAGCGGGCAATCTCCCTGCTAATGGATAAACCTAATCCTGTACCACCAAATTTCCTCCGCGTGGAACCATCTGCTTGTTGGAAAGCTTCAAAAATTATCTTTTGTTTCTCTAATGGTATCCCAATACCGGAGTCTACAACTGCAAAAACAAGTTTATCTTTAGCTGCACTGTCCTCATAAATATCCAATCTTACTTCGCCTGCCGCAGTAAATTTAATCGCATTAGAGATCAGATTACGCAATACCTGATCTATTCTAAGCCGATCTCCTGAAAACGTTGGTTGAGGTTGGGATCAATATTGATCGTGAAGGCCAAGCCTTTCTCATTGACCAATGGCAAGAATAAATTATTCAGATCTGCAGAAATATCGTTTAAATTTAGACTCGCATATTCCAAGGTCATCTTACCAGATTCAATCTTTGAAAGATCCAATATCTCGTCTATTAATGTCAATAGACTTGTTCCGGAACTTTGGATCACTTTAGCCGATTCAATCTGATCCGAACTCAGATTCTGTTCATTATTTTCGGATAACAGGCGAGAAAGTAGCAGAATAGAATTTAGCGGCGTACGCAGTTCATGAGACATATTTGCTAAAAATTCCGACTTATATTTTGTACTCAACGCAAGTTCTTCCGCCTTCTGTTGAATTTCCTGATTCCGTTCGGCAATCAATAGATTTTTATCCTCCAACAATCTTGAACGTTCCTCTAACTCCTGGTTAGATTGCATCAATTCTTCATGTTGTACCTTCAGTTCCTCTTCAGACGACTGTAAGCGCAGGGTCTGGGCCTCCAATTCCGTATTTAGATTCTCAAGTTCAGCATGTTGTGACAATAATTCCTCCGATTGAACCTGTGTTTCCTCCAAAAGTGCCTGGATTTTGGCACGACCTTTGCAGATGCTATAGCGATACCAAGTTGTCGGGCACATTCGGTCAGAAAGGTTATTTCTATTTCTGTAAATGGCTGACCATGTCCAATCTCCAAAACACCCAATACTTGATCTGCCGATACGATAGGTACAAAAATAAGATGTGGCACATTGATTTTGCCACTGGCAAAACTAACCAGATAATCTTCTGTACGGATATTATTGACGACTTTTAATTCCTTATCGACGAATACTTGTCCCACATAGCCTTCACCCGGAAGGAAGTAGAGCTGTGTTTTCGGATCCAATCCATAACATCCTGATCGTTCAAGTTTTTCTTCATTGAATATATATATCGCTCCCGTGATAGCGCCAATATAATTTACTAATCCTTTTATTGCATCTGTGGTGAGTAATCTTTCGGTTTTGTTGCCGACCAATCCCGTATAGAGATCAGCATATCCCATATGTAACCAGTCATTATCTTTAAGCTGATCAAACGATTTTTTCAAGGATTTTGACATCCGATTCACAGATTTTGCGATCGCACCGAGATCATCTTCCTCGATATCTTCTGCTTTTACATTGTAATCACCGGCAGCAATACGATTGGTGATTTGTTGAACCAGATTTAGTCTACGTGCAATTCCTTCATCCTTTTCCACCAGCGATTTTTCCAGTGCTAAACGTTTTAGAAAGTCAGCCCTCAGCCGAAAATAAAAGTATGCTGTAATAATCAAAGATAGTAAAGCACTGATAACGATAAATAAGGTCGTTATAAAAGAAGAGTTATCTAAATTGGCAGATTTCTGATCGATATCGTCATCTTCATAGTGAATAATATCCTTGATAATGGTCCGGCATTTGTCCATGGCGGATTTGCTCTCGTCGAGATGTGCCAGACTTACAGTCCCGCCATTCCTTTTGATATTCACTGATTCTTTTAATACAGCTAACCTTTGCTGAGCCGCTGTAAATAAACTATCTACGCGAACCTTTTGGTCCGGATCTGCTTCCGTCAGCTCCTTTATTTCCTTCAATTCAATCGGCAGGTTCTCTAAAGCTTGGTTGAATGGCTCCAGGTAATTCTCTTTCCTGTGAGCAAATAGCCCCTGTTTCCCGTTTCAGCCCCTGTAAAGAATTCAGGATAATATTTGATAAACTGATTATTTTCCGGGTAGCGGTCAACTCCCGACGATGTTTATTCTGCTCTTTAATCCCTAGATAGGAGGCTGTGGAACTAACCAACAGTACAAATAAGGATAAGCCAATTCCTATAGATAAGTTATTCAGTGTTTTATTTGGCATCTGTAGGCAGATTTAATGGTATTGTAAAATAAAAAGTGGCTCCCTTACCGGCTGAACTTTCGACGGCAATTGTACCTTGATGGCTACGTATAATTTCCGAACAAATATAAAGGCCTATTCCCAGGCCCTGAAAATCAAACGAAGTTTCTTCTACGCGGTAAAACTTATCGAAAACTTCAGACTGCTTGCTTTCGGGTATTCCGATTCCGAAATCTATCACACTCACTTTGACAAAGTCTACCATGATTTCACAATCAACGATTACCTTCTCTGTTCCAGCCGCGTATTTATAAGCATTGGTTAAAAAATTAACGAGCACCTGTTCAAGTCGTATCTCATCTCCATATATCATTAAGTCGGAAATATCTCCTTGCCGATATAATTCCATATTGCTCTGATCATGGGTCTGCACGATGGAATCAATGGCGTTCTGAACCATACGTTCAAGCGAAAAGACTTTTTATTGATACCTAATTTGCCATTGTCAATTTTTGATAAATCGAGCAAATCGGTAATCAGACTATTGAGTTTTTCCACTTGATCCTGAACTCTGTTGACATATTTGGCCTCAGCACAACCTTTGTCAAGTTTTAGCTTTCGGGCAAGCAACTGCATATAAGCTTTAATACTCGTCAATGGAGTCTTGAGTTCGTGACTGGCTATACTTAAAAATTCATCCTTTTCTTTCTCAGCTTTCTTTTGGACATCTATATCAGTAAAGGTTCCTACCCAATTATTTTCACCATTCTCTAAAATTGGCCAAACCCTTAATAATTGATAAGAATACCCCGATTCATCCGCTTTTTGACCCGTACCTCCATTTCCAGAGGTTTGCCGGATTCAAGACTTTCTTGCAACTCGGTAGCAATCGGTCTGTCATCAGGATGTGTCTGCGGAAATGTATGCTCATTGTCCGAAAATTGAAACCAACGACCATTGACAAAGCCGATATTCCCACGATGGTCACAGGTAAACGCAATTTGGGGCAATGATTCCAGTAACGTATGCAAATAATCCACTTTCGAACGAAGCTCTTTTTGTGCCTGCTTTCGTCTCTCTACCTCCATCTCCAAGGTCTGCTGGATATCTTTTAACGCTTGCGTCTGCTCATATAGCCGGTAGAATGTTTTGACTTTGAGCATCAGGATATCCGGATCAACAGGTTTGGTTACATAGTCCAAACCTCCAGAATCATAACCCTTTGTAATAAAGCGTTTATCTGTATTGACGGCAGACAAGAATATGATAGGCGTCTCCTTGGTCTTACTGAATCCAGCAATGTTCTCGGCAACTTCAAAACCGTCCATATCGGGCATCTGCACATCAATATGATTAAAGCATAATTATATTTTAAAATCTTCTTTAAAGCTTCTTCGCCAGACTGGGCGGTATCGACTTTAAAATTTTTGGATTCTAATAACTTTTGTAACGAATAAATATTATCTGGGTTGTCATCGACTATTAATATCATAGAGAGCTAAAACTAAGAATCAAAGTAAACAAATGTAAAGAAATTAACCGAATCCACGCGAGAATCATTTCAGGCAAAAATTTCATTACAGCCGCAATTTAAATACTAGGATTGACTTTCACTAAAAAATAAACAAAACTTTAACTTATTGCTACCTGTTTGAATACATAACATACTAGAGACAGAAGTTATGTTGTCAAAAACAAGGATTCAATATGATTCAATTCACATCAAAAGGCATTTATTGTATCCCAGGCAAATTTTACCTGGATCCATGGCAACCAGTTGATCTTGCCATCATTACACATGGACATGCAGATCATGCGCGTCCAGGTATGAAAAAATATCTCTGTCACCATTTTACAGTTGGTATACTGAAAAGTCGTATTGGCCCCGATATCCAGGTGGAAGGCTTAGCTTACAACGAATCTATCCATATCAACGGTGTAAAAATTTCTTTACATCCTGCTGGGCATATCATTGGATCGGCGCAAATACGTATGGAATACAGAGGAAAAGTGACGGTCTTTACTGGAGATTACAAGCTCCAGGATGATGGCCTCGACCCCATTTGAACCCGTAAAATGTCATGAGCTAATTACTGAAAGTACCTTTGGTCTACCGATTTATCGCTGGGAAAGTGTTGAAATGCAAAATCAACGCTTGAATGCATGGATCATGCAAAACCAGGGATACAAAAAAACATCCGTATTTATTGGTTATTCATTAGGCAAATCCCAAAGGATATTAAACGCAGTAAAGGATATGGGCGAAATATATGTACATTACAGTATCGCCAAATTAAATATGGCCTATAGTGATGCTGGTATAAATTTACCGTCTTATCAAATTATCGACCCTACCACAGATATGAAACACCTAGACGGCAAGATTATATTACTCCCTCCAGCATTACTCGACACGAAGTTGCTTCAAAAGATACCACATGTTGCCTATGCAATCTGTTCTGGCTGGATGCAAATTCGCGGCGCACGGAGGTGGCGCAGCGCAGATGCTGGCTTCGCTATCAGTGATCATGCAGACTGGAACGGATTGTTGCAAGCGGTGAAGGAAAGTGGAGCCGAAAAAGTATATGTAACCCATGGACAGACGGCCTCATTTAGCAAATACCTAAATGAAATAGGCATTGGGGCTGAAGAGGTTAACACAAATTACGGGGAAGAGTTAAGCGTATGATAGAATTTGCAACATTGGTCAATGCGCTGGATAGCACCAATAAAGCCAGCTTAAAAAAGAAGCTATTATACGCTTTCTAACCTTTGCACCTGAGAAAGACAAACTTTGGTTTCTGGCCTTAATGACTGGCAAAAGGCCAAGGCGCCCAATTTCCACTAAAGAGCTTAAAACGTGGGTACTGGAAATTACCAATATCCCAGAATGGTTGTTTGTAGAATGTTATGCCGCTGTCGGTGATCTCTCAGAGACCTTAGCACTATTACTGCCCCCGCTTCTGAAAAAATAAACAAAAGCCTCAGTGAATGGATGGAAGACATCCTGCAGTTGGCAAATGTTTCAATGGCAGAAAAAAAGCATTTGTGCTCGCTTCCTGGAATAGGCTAAACAGCATTGAGCGTTTTATTTTTAATAAATTGCTAGGCGGCAGCTTTCGTTTAGGGTTTCTTCCAAAGGGCTAATAAATACAATTGCGACACATTTCCAGATCGAACCAAGCGTTGTCACCCATAGTATTATGGGGAATGGAACCCTCATGCCTACGCATTTGACAAACTCGTTCGAGGTGAATATAGCAATACAAACCTTTCAAAACCTTATCCCTTCTGTCTCGCTTACCCTATTGAAAAAGAAGTGGAAGAACTTGGCGCAATTACAGAATGGCAATGCGAATACAAATGGGACGGTATACGCGGACAGCTGATCAAACGAGACAACGAAACTTTTATTTGGTCAAGAGGTGAAGAACTTGTCACCATACAGTTCCCCGAGATTACCGATGCGCTCAAAAAATGGAAAGGAAGTTTTGTTCTAGATGGCGAAATCCTTGCCGCAAAAGACGGTCAAATATTGAATTTTAATGAACTACAAAAAGGATCAATCGTAAGCTAATTTCCAAGACTTTACGTGAAGAAGTCCCCATTGTTGTATACCTTTATGACCTATTGGAGCTAGATGGTCAAGACCTCCGATCTGAGCCGCTGCAAGAAAGACGCAAGTTATTGGAACAGCTGTACCAATGCAATATTGGTCCTACGATATTATTGTCTCCACTTATTTCTTGCGAAAATTGGGCCGATCTACGGATCTTACAACTTGCATCGCGTGAGCTAAACAGTGAAGGTATTATGCTTAAAAAGAAAGACTCCGTATATTATGTTGGCCGAAAAAAAAGGTGGTTGGTGGAAATGGAAAGTCAACCCCATGACCATAGATGCGGTGTTGATATATGCGCAGAAAGGCAGTGGGCGAAGAAGTGCGCATTATACGGACTATACCTTTGCGGTTAAAGATGGTGATCATTTAGTAAGTATCGCAAAAGCATATTCAGGCCTTAAAGATAAAGAAATACTTGAGGTTAGCCGCTATATTCGACAGAATGCACTGGAGAAATTCGGGCCAGTAAGAACTGTCAAACCCGAGCTGGTATTTGAAATTGCCTTTGAAGGAATAGGTTACAGTAAACGTCACAAATCTGGTGTAGCTTTGCGTTTTCCACGAATTTTGCGTTGGCGTAAGGACAAAAGGCAGCAGATATAGATACATTGGAAAACATCAAAAAATTAATAACATAAATTGAGTCAGAAGATAATACATAGTGAAGGATTCAAGATCGTCAATCGTTATTTTGAATCCTTGGGTAATACCCTTTTGGCTTTCAGGTTAAGACCTGGGATCGGTACATGCTGGGATACAGCGGAATGGTGATTGCTCCTACAGGATTTGGTAAGACATTTTCGGTATTTATGGCTGTCTTGATCGACTACATGAATCATCCTGAATGCTACCAAAAAGGATTAAAGTTACTTTGGGTCACGCCTTTGCGCTCTCTGGCAAAGGATTTGGCCAAAGCAATGCAGACCGCTATAGATGATATCGGATTAGATTGGGTTGTACAAGTGCGTAATGGGGACACTGATCCAAAGATCAGAGTGCAACAGACCAAGGCAATGCCCGATATTCTTTTGGTAACTCCTGAAAGCCTTCATCTCTTGCTCGCCCAAAAACAACGTGACAAATATTTCAAGAATATACGCTGCATTACTGTAGATGAATGGCACGAACTTATTGGAAATAAACGTGGTGTCATGGTAGAACTGGCATTATCATACTTAAAACACCACCATAAAAATCTCCAGATTTGGGGCATCACCGCCACCATAGGTAATCTGGACCAAGCAATGGATGTACTGTTGCCGGGAGAAAAAAAAAGAGCGTGCAGATTGTCGCAAAGGAGAAAAAGAAAATTGCAATCAAATCCATCTATCCAGATAAAGTAGAGCTCCTTCCCTGGGCAGGCCATCTTGGTGGCAATCTCGTGAATCAGGTCGTCCCTATCATACTGCAAAGCAAAAGCACCATCCTTTTCACCAATACCCGTAGTCAAAGTGAACTGTGGTATCAGCTATTGCTGCAAGCACATCCAGATTTTGCCGGACAGATTGCATTGCATCACAGCTCGGTAGATGCTCACATCCGCGAATGGATCGAAGACAATCTGAGCAATGGAAAGCTAAAAGCGGTGGTATCCACTTCATCACTTGATCTGGGCGTAGATTTTAAGCCTGTCGATACCGTAATTCAAATCGGATCAAGCAAAGGTGTCGCCAGATTTATGCAACGTGCCGGAAGAAGTGGACACAGCCCTTTTGAAACATCGATCATCTACTTTGTCCCGACACATTCATTGGAGCTCATTGAAGTGGCCGCATTAAAGGAAGCTGTCAAAACCCAAACGATAGAAAACCGCGACCCCATGGTCCAGAGTTTTGATGTGTTGGTACAATTTATGGTCACGATCGCTCTCGGAGGTGGTTTCCAATCGACAGAACTCCATCAGATCGTTGCCCGGACCCATGCCTTCAACTACATGGAAGATGAGGAATGGCAGTGGTGTATGTACTTTATCACCGCGGGTGGCAAAATCGGCAAGCGCTATGAGGAATTTCACAAAGTAGTACAAGACAGTGATGGCAACTGGGTTATAAAAAATAGACGCATTGCCCTTCTCCATCGATTGAATATCGGTGCTATTGTTGGAGACGCCATGATGCGTGTAAAATTCCTCTCAGGTGGATATATTGGTATGATTGAAGAATATTTTATCAGCAAATTGAAGAAAGGCGAACGATTTAACCTTGCTGGGCGAATTCTTGAACTCGTTATGGTCAAGGATATGACCGTATTTGTCAAGAACTCATCCGGTAAAGCCATCACACCAAGCTGGTTGGGAGGCAGATTGCCCCTATCTTCCAATCTGAGCCATTTTCTCCGTAAAAAACTTGCGGAGGCAATAAACCCCGACAACGCCGAAAAAGAACTACGCTTCCTGGCACCGTTGATCCAGAAGCAGCAAAGCCTTTCGGCTGTGCCTAATGAATCAGAATTTCTTGTCGAACATATTAAGACCAACGAGGGGAATCATCTGTTTTTCTATCCACTGGAGGGTCGATTGATCCATGAAGTCATGGCCGCATTGATCGCTTACCGCATCAGCAAACGTTATCCCATTAGCTTCTCCATGGCCATGAACGACTATGGTTTTGAACTCTATTCCGACCAAGAAATCCACTTGGACCAAACGCAATTAACTGAGATCTTGAGTCGGGAGAATCTTATGCAGGATGTGATCAGTAGCATCAACTCCGCGGAAATGGCGAGCCGTAAATTTCGCGATATTGCTGTAATTTCCGGATTGGTAGTACAAAACTATCCCGGCACACAACAAAACAACAAATCCTTACAAGCTTCCTCCGGAATTATATTTCGTGTTTTGATGGATCATGATCCTGACAATCTATTATTAAAACAGGCTTTCACCGAAGTGTTCAATCAACAACTCGAAGAATACCGTCTGATAAAAGCATTTGAAAGGATAAACAATAGCCAAATCATCTATACCTTTGTAGAGGAATATACACCACTAAGTTTTCCGATCAAAGTGGACAGTTTACGTCAGTCCTTTCTAGTGAAGCGTTGATCGAACGAATTCAACGCATGGAGCATGCAAATAAATCAAAACGTGGACGAAGAAAATGAATATACAGGAACAGCACATTACATTCAATAAAAAAAACTTATCCTTAATAATCAACGTACTATCTTTTGGCCGAAGCAGAACACCCTCATTCTATCTGACCTTCATCTTGGTAAAGCTGCGCATTTCCGTAAAAATGGTATTCCGATTCCTTCAGATATATCTAGCCTCGACCTGCAAAGACTAGCTTCTTTAATTGATTACTACCGAGCAGAAAACATTTTGGTTGTCGGTGATCTTATTCATGCGGGCATCAATCAGGAAGTCCTTCTACTGGAAGAATTTAAACAAAACCATGCCAGCCTCAATTTTCATTTGGTGATAGGCAACCATGATCGACAGGTGGAAAAATTAGCTAAGCAGATTAATATAATCTATCATCACGACAAATTCGAGCTGGAGCAAATCCACTTTGTACACGAACCGGCAATAGATCTTTCGCTTTTCACCATCAGTGGACATATTCATCCGGGCGTCAGTATCAAACTTCCACCCAACAAGCATCTCCGTCTACCCTGTTTTTGGGTTTCTCCACAACAGATTATTCTACCGGCATTTAGCAAGTTTACGGGACTGGATAGCCGAAAAATGTCAGAAGAATACGATTGCTATGCTTTGCACGAAGAAATAATCCTCCCACTAAAGAATAGCTAGTTACATTTTTAGTTCGCCCGGCGAGATTCCATAGTATTTTTAAAGGCACTGCTAAAATTATTCTGATGACCATAACCTGTTAATAAAGCAACTTCATAAACGGTCATCTTATCATCCAACAGGTAGCTTTTTGCTTTTTCCATGCGGATTCTCGTCAGATAGTCGTGAATGGTCACTGAAAAATATTCTTTAAAATCTTTTCGCAACTTACTTTCGCTCGTCAATACCTCTGCCGCCAGTTCTTTTTGTGTTGGCGGATTGGCAATGCGCTGTTCGAGAATCTGCCGCGCCATTTCCAAACGTTGTACATCCTCTTCGTGGAATAAAGAGACAACCTGTTCACTTTTCTCGTTGTACTGCTCAAATTGATACATCAGCAACTCAACAATACGAGATTCGGTATGAAGCCTTCGTATCTCACCTTTTTCTTGGATTCAATAAGCTCCGCTATGGTATGCTGCATCTCGTAGGTTGCCATCAGATCTTCTTCTGAAAACGATGTATACTCTCCTTTCTCGATTTCATGCACAAATTGCTGGTGCAATA
Source organism: Sphingobacterium sp. E70 (assembly GCF_019285695.1). NCBI lineage: Bacteria > Pseudomonadati > Bacteroidota > Sphingobacteriia > Sphingobacteriales > Sphingobacteriaceae > Sphingobacterium > Sphingobacterium sp. E70. Next base: position 30,212 of record NZ_CP079104.1, read on the forward strand.
ACGAATCCCGCTTAATAAGATTCAGGTAATATTCCTTGGATATAACAGCAATAAAATACGTATACTCAATACCGGGTTCCACTTGATGAACCGATTTGACAGAAGGAATATATCGGATATTATGCCTACTCATCCCATAGGGCAATTTACTGGCCGCCGGTTTAAAAAATATAAATTGACTGGTAATGGTCTCCCCTTCGATCTCGGTCAATATTTGAACAGGCCGATCAAATTGCATTTTCGAATGCAATATAAATAAGCCCGATGTAGAGAGCTGAAAATTCTCCATGTGAACGGGCTCCGTATGGATTGTGATTTTATTTTCAACCAAAGGCTTGTCTGGCACATAGCCATCCGGTATTTCTTCTTCAAAAAGCCAATCAGCCAACTCAACTATTTTACTTTTCACCAACATGATTTCAATCCAAATAAGCCCGAAGCAATTAAAATTAACAAATTAGAGTGGTAATTAAAAATTATTTATAATCTATCTAAATAATTTTTGTAAGACATAAAAAAATAGAAACCATTAGATCTACTCTAGATCAATCTCCATCTCCTCCAATTGTACATAAGGTTTTAATGTACGTGGATTCATGATCACATTGGATTCAACCGAAAAAATGGTGTAGATTTCCTTCTGTGCTAAAACCTCCACTGGCGTTCCATGAAAGAGTTTACGTCCATGTTTAAGCATCAGGATCCGGTCGGCATACATCGCTGCAAAATTAACATCATGGACAACCAAAATAACCATAAATCCTTTACGGGCCAGTGCTCTGGCTATAGCAAGTACTTTTGCTGATAATGTAAATCTAAGGCAGAGATAGGTTCATCCAATAATAAAAGGGCATCCGGATTATCCCATATCTGTGCTAAGACACGTGCAAGATGAACCCGTTGTTGTTCCCCTCCCGAGAGGTTCAGAAAATCCCGATCGGCAAAAGCGGTTACACCACAGAGTTCCATCGTCTCGGCCACCACCTTATAGTCGTGCGCTGTGGGCGTATTTCTATAATGGGGTATCTGCCCATTAAAACAATTTCTTCCACCTTAAAACTCAATGTCATCTGTTGCTGCTGACTTAAGAGCGCCCTGCATTTGGATAATGCTGCTGCATCATACGCAGATAGTAGCTTTCCATTGAAATGGATCTGTCCAGAATCAGGTTTTTTCTCCCCACATAATACCCCCATCAAGGTGGACTTTCCGGCCCCATTGGCACCAAGTACAGCCAAAATCTCACCTTTACGCACCTGAAAGGTGATATCTTTCAGTAGTTTTCGGCCTTTCAGCTCATAGTTGATTTTCTCTACACGCAACATAAGACAATATTATTTAGACATCCGAACGAAGACTATTTATCCTTGATTAAAATATACAAAAATATAGGTGTCCCTAATAGGGCAGTAATCACACCAATAGGCAATTCTATCGGTGCTACCGATACGCGGGCGATAACATCTGCCAGTGTCAGCACCAGAGCCCCTAAGAGCAGTGAGCCTGGAAGCACAAAGCGGTGATCTGCCCCCATCAGGCGTACGGTATGCGGAACAATAAGTCCTACAAAACCTATAATTCCCGATACAGCCACTGAGGCCCCAACGGCCAAAGTCGATAAGATGACCACCCATCTTTTACGCGATCACTACGCATCCCCAATAAATCCGCTTGAAGTTCGCCCAGCGCAAATGCATTCAAAGATTTTCCAAAAAATGGAAGAATAAACAAGGAAATACCTATAAATGGGCCTACAGCTAATAAATTATCCCAGGTTGCACCGCCCAAGCTGCCTAGCATCCAAAACGTAATGGTGCGGAGCTGCTGTTCTGTAGACATGTAAGTCATCAAACCTGTAAGTGCACCCGCAAATGCATTAATGGCTATTCCGCCAACAGCATCGTAGTCACATTGGGGCGACCATTTTTACTGGCAATACGATATACCAAAAGGCGGTTAATCCAGCTCCTACAAAAGCCCCCAAAGCCAAAATATAATAACCTATCCATGCTGAAAGTGAAGTCAGCAAGAACGTTTCAAATGCAATAATCAATACCGCAAACAAGGAGGCACCAGAAGAAATACCGATTAATCCGGGTTCTGCAAGCGGGTTTCGAAAAATCCCCTGAATGGCAGCACCTGAAATACCTAAGGCGGCACCGACCAACAACCCCAGTAATAAGCGTGGCATGCGGATCTCAAATAAAACGTTGGTCTGCATACTATCCTGATCTGGTGCTGTAGACAGATGCAGCTTCTGCATGAGCATGGATAAAATATCTCCTGCCGGTATATGATAAGCACCTAAACCTAATGCGACAATACAAGTAATAAATAATATCAGGCTCAAAGCCAGCAATATTAACTTTTGTTTCTTCTGCACCTGATCTATTTTGAATCCATTACCTTTCCAAATCCACGGTGCAGTTCCAAGATCGCATCAGGCAGCCGATTACTGAAATTAACGAGCAAGGAAGCATTCATTACCAATATGCGGTCGTTTTTACCCGCATTTGTAATTCGCATCCCTGGCAATTTAAGAATAGCTTCCTCCCCTCCCAGGCTACTCGCACCAAAATCAAACAATAATATTATATCTGGATTGGCCTGAACTAATGCCTCTGTCGTATAGGGCTTAAAATCCGAAAACTCCTGTATAGCGTTCTTTCCACCGGCTAAATTGATCATCGCATCCAAGCTACTACCCTTTCCTGCAACACTCATTGTTCCTGTTCCGCGTGCATACAAAAACAACACTTTGGGAACAGCTTTTCCTTTATTTTCCTTTTTACCAGCTCCAATGTGCGATCCAGGCTTATTTTTGTACGGGATACCAAGGCTTTTCCCGAAGCAGGTTCACCGACACCATTAGCGACTTCCTGAATATAGCGCAGAGCTCCAGCGGCAGAATAATCTGGTTTGACTGCAATAAACTTTACGCCAGCTGCTCGGATCTGCTGGATTACGGCATTGGCCACATCGCCCTCATTTGCCAGAACCAGTGTAGGCTTAAACGACAATAAACCTTCAGCCGAAACAGAACGGTTTTGCTTACCCTTGGCAATGCCGCCGCAGCCTTTGGTGATATACTGGTCACATCTGTCGCAATCATACGATCCCCTATCCCGAGCCCGTAAATTGTTTCTGTCAGTGAACTGTTCAATGTAATAATCCGTTGCTGTACACTTGCCCATCCTCCAAGATGTAGCAAACAACAGAGCATAATTAAGTAAATTCTACGCATCTCTTTCTGTTAACTCCATTAGAACCACACAAGATTTTGTTCCTTGTTTTCTTGTATGGCAATCATATTTGATTACAAAACAAATCAATAATCAGTCTAAATACAAATTATTTTCAATTCACCTAAATAAAGGCATACAGCAAAATGAACAAGCTATCACACTGTAATACAACAAAGTAGCACACAAAACTAAGCTCATTATGAATAACAAAAATCGGATTAAATAGAATTTATGACAATTTGCATATAGAAAAATCCAATAGTATTACCTTTTTTTGCAACATTATTTAGAATGATTAAAAATAAAAATAGTGTCTAAAAGCCTCTCTTCTATTCGAATAAGTACAGTAATCGCCCTATGTTCCTGCCAGATCTTAGCTGTGCAAGCGCAGGAAAATGGAAGCTATCCGGAACCTTAAAAACGAGTCCAACAAAGCGATAGCCAATGCAACTGTTTACCTCTATCCGGATAAATATGCTTTCAAAACAGATACCGCTGGAAAATTTCAATTCAATAAACTTTATGCTGGCCGTTATGAACTTGTCGCACAAGCGTTAGGCTATAAGGAGCTGCGTCAATTTGTAGACTTGACGGATAAGAACCAGGAACTGACCCTTACGGTACAGGCAGATAGTCGTCAAATCGGCGAGGTCGAAGTAAACCGTAAATTGGAGGCCGTCGATAATCTTATCAAAGCCGAAAACGCTGCTATGCCGGTCAAGGTCATCACAAAAAGAGAGATTGAGCTTATGGGCAGCCGTAGGTTAGACGAAGTCCTGAAAGAGCAGACTGGTATTGCTATCGTCAATGATATCGCCGGTGGCTCTAGAGCTGTTGGCGTTCAAATTCAAGGCTTTAGCAGCAACTATGTCATGGTATTGGTCGATGGACAACCCATGCTTGGCCGTAATAGTGGCAATTTTGATCTTTCACGTATTTCGGTGACCAACATTGAGCGTATCGAGATTATCAAGGGTGCATCCTCCTGTCTCTACGGCAGTGATGCACTTGGTGGCGCCATCAATATTATTACCCGTCATGGCGCCATAACCCCACAAGTACATGCTTCCCTCCTCTATGGCAGCTTAAACACAGTTGACGCAACATTAGAAGGCGAAACACCATTTTCCAATCAACGGGTAGCGCCGTTGTTTCCGGAAATTATTACCGTACAGATGGATTCAATACGGACAAACAATACCTCAACTCAAAAAGTACAACATTCCCGCCTTATACCAATTACAGTTTTCAGGGGCGAGTACGCTATCGCACGAGCAAAAATGGTACAGTGGGAATGACAGGCCGATTTGCTGCCCGCGAATCTGAAATGATCAATGCCTGGTCTGAAGACCGCACCCTGCAGGACAAGCAAAAAGATCAAGATATCAATCTGTCAGTCAGCTATGACCATAATTTCGAATCAGGACTACGCAGCATGACACGTTATTATTTTTCCAGGTTCCATTCCCAGATCGCGGCACAATGGTTACGACAAGGGGTTTTGGCCAATGCTGAAGAGTTTGGTCAAAATGTACACCGCATTGAGCAGCAGTTCGCCTACAGTCCAATCCAACAGGTCAAGTTTACGGGTGGAATTGGTGGTAGTCTAGAGCAGATGGATAATCAGGACCTGGATGCCAAACGCTCGTTGAACAGTGCGTTTGTCTATCTCCAAACGGAGTGGAAACCGGTAGACCGCATGCTGACGACACTAGGGCTACGTTATGACCAGACCAATGTTTATAACGGGCATCTGAGTCCAAGTCTAGGTTTACAGTATCATATCAGTCCAACATTATTGGTCAAAGGAGGTGTTGGCGCCGGGTTCAAAGCGCCGGACTATAAGATGCGTTATCAGGTATTTTTCAATCCTGCCGCCAATTATTTAGTTGTAGGCACCGAACGGGTAGCCGATGTGGTTGCTGCCATGGACCAAGCGGGTGAATTAAGTTACAAGAACAGCTATATGCTGAATTTAGTCGCAGGTAACTTAAAGGCCGAAACTAGCCTCTCCAACAATATTGGGCTTACCTGGAATCCTTCAACCAAATTTCAGGCAGATTTTTCTCTTTTCTATCACCGTATCAACAATCAGATCAATACGGTCAGTGTAGGCAATGGTACAAGTATCGCGCAGATCTATAGTTACCGTAATTTACCGAAAGCGATGAATAAGGGTTTTGAAGTTTCAATGAGTTATCAGGCTACCAGGGATCTGCAATTATCCATGGGCTATCAATACCTCATCGCAAAAGATCTTAGTGTATTGGATAGTATCGCAGCGGGCAACTACCCTTATAATCAGATCAATGATGCTGCAAGCGACCTCTATCGACAGAGCAAAAAATCGGACTATTGGGGCATTGAGGATCGCTCGCGCCATATGGTCAATTTCAAAGCACAATATGAATACAAACCCTGGGGAGTCAATGTTAATGCCCGCGTCAATTTCAGAGGCAACACCCTTTTCAGGAGAATAATGGAAATCAATTTATTGACAAGTATGACATCTTTATCCCCTACCATACACTCCTGAACATGACGATCGAAAAAGTCTGATGAACCGGAGGTTAACCTTTCGTCTGATCGGGGACAACCTGTTCAATTTTACCAGCCGCTACCTATTGGGTCAGCCCGGTAGAGTGATTATGGGCGGAGTCAGTTATCGATGGATGAAGGATTAGAGATTGGAGATTAAAGCTAAAGAGAAGTACACAAAATAGTAGATAAAACAATGAGAACAATTAACATCATTATAGCGGAATGCAGCATCTGGCTTTCATTTCATAAGATTGGACGTTGTATTTTTTCAGGTTTTCTGGCATTTATGTTCCTTTCCTGCGGGAAGGACAAAGACTATACGATTGGACTAGAAGATGGCAAGAGTATTGTCATCAAAGATCTGGCCGGTGACACCGATGCCGCCATGGGTGACGGTGCCGAGGGTAAAGAAAAACGACCCTTCTATACATTTCTATTTCGTTTTAAGGATAAAAACAGATATGGATCAAGACAAAGGCCGATTCTGTCCAATGGCTGAAGACAAAAGACTGGGATATTGCATTTACTGGGCCCTATAATTCTGAGGTTTTTGTCAACAATGCCATGGATGAGTTTAACCCAGGTTATCAAGGTGAAGCCAACAATACAGCTGTCATGCTCCTGAAACAATCCTACCAAAGCCTTATGGTCGCCCCTTCGGATGAGGAGTTCAATAAGAACGGTACCGGTAAAATCGGCTGGGCGTCCAATTCCGAATCGCTCGGCTGGTTTCAGTATAGTCTAAGTACCCATATTATGCAAGCGCTGCCAAATCGCACCTATGTTATCCGACTTCCCGATGGTAAATATGCCAAGTTACAATTGATCAATGCCTATAAAGGAAATCCATCGGCAGTGACCAATATGAACTGGCCGGCTCCCTATTACACCTTTAAATATTATGTACAGGAAGATGGCAGTAAAGATTTAAATACAAACACATTATAAATAAGGAAAAATTACACAAATAAATTAAAGATGAACAAATTATTTACAACAGCGGCACTTTTATGTGCATTGAGTCTAGGTTTTACTTCCTGTAGCAAGGATGATGATAAAGTTGAAGAAAGCAAACTTAACGATGCAACGGCTATAACTGCAGTTGCAAAATTGAAGTTCCGCAGGCGCAAAAGTTTTTTATGATTTCAAAACAAATAGTGTTCAGGAGGAAGCAAAAAGTATGATAAATCTATCTGGCATGTATGGTTCTACTTTGCAAAATACATCAACTGAAAACTATAAAATGGGATATTTCGATCAAGAGAATACAAATATTGAAAAATTGACATTAGCGGCAGTACTAGGTGCCAATATAACCTCCACAGAAAAATTAGGCATAGATGCTTCCAGTGCTGGTGCTCCAGCCACAGGCCCCACATGGATAATCTATGACTTTAAGAATAATCATGCAGTATACCCCACCCCTAACCGTTACATCGTAATGTATAAAGGGGAAAAGCTAAGCGATAAGAGCGACGAACTCTTTGTGATTCAGGCAGCTGGAATTACTGCTCTCAATGGAAATGCAACGTACAATATTAATTTTAAAAAGTTTGTAAAATAATTTATTAAAAGGTACGATCAATCTACTCAAGTAGTTAATGTCTCCAAATATATTTAAATCAAAAAAACCTACATCAATTAAATTTGGAGACATCATTATTATTTTTCCGATCAAAAAGCTCTTAATTGAAGTTCCATTAACATTATATGCAAAGAACATATAACATATTAAGTCAAACGGCTAAAATCAAAATTAATATATAAAATATCATTTTTCATACACAAGTAATGGGGTAAACTCTTTACCTTTACTATTATTTAGAATGATTTTAAATAAATATAAAATGTAACACATGAACATATCAAGACAGCTTACCAGAACAAAATATATTGCATTGCTCTGCATCGGTATGGCAATCCATACTGCTTGCAGCAAATCGGATCCAGTAACCGAACCCGTTGTGGAGCCGCCGAAAGAAGAAGAGAGCAATACCGGGCTTTACAATAAATTGATTACCGTACGCGATTTCGCTGCTACAGATAAAAACGATGGCCAAAATGCTGCCCCTACAGTATATTATAGCTTGGAAACCAATAAAGGTATCGCGGAAACAAATCGTCAAACGCGGAACTGGGACATTGCATTCAGCAATATCTTCAACAGCCACGTGTCTGGAAATAACGGGACGAACAATACGAATTTTGGTTACGGCAATAACGCAACCGGTGGTATCCTAATCGTTGAAAAAGCATTTGATGAAGTAACAGAAGTACCGGCTGACACTGAATTCAAGGTAATCGGCGATGCGATCGGAATGGATCAGAATGGTGATGAAGGAAATGGAGTTGGCTGGTTATTGTATGACTTTTATGGTCGTCTGGTTCGGCAGCACGCTGTTCAGAACGAACATGTTGCTTATGCGCTTGGAAATGGACTAACATTACTGAATGGAAAAGTAATCAAACCACGAACGTTAATTGTTCGTACGGCAAAAGGCAATTATGCGAAAATTAGACCGATTTCAATGTATAAAGGTCTCTATAAACCCGAGCAATGGCTTAAAGACTCCCCCATGTATTTATCTCTTTTGATTACGTTATCGTACCAAAAGGCAGCAAAACATTTGAGATAAAACCTTAAATAGTACAATTCTTATTCAAAAAAACCGGATATACGGTCGAGGTACATCCGGTATCAAATTGACTAATTAACATATATTTATTAACTAGCCCACTGTAGAAGTGGCAAAATTACGAAAAAGAAATGAAAATCAAATTCAGAACTTTATCAATTGCCTTAGGTATTGCCGCGATTGGCATGACCGCATCATGTAGTAAAGACAATTCACTTGCTCCTAGTATCGAAGAGCAATCACTCAGCAAACGTGCTGTTACTCCTTCGACGACAATTGGCGGTACGGTAAACTTTACCGCAACCGGTACAAAAGGATATTTAAAAACGATCGCTACAGGCACCTATGGTGCACGCAATTTCCACCAAGGTACAGTGCCAGATTTGGTGGACACAACGCAATGGAAAAACCCAGCCAGCACCTATTACTACAACTTGATTACCAATGACGGTGGTACATCCACTAGCTATGATTTTCAATTTAGTGGTACAGCAAATGCGAGTTTGACCGTAAATACGACGAAGTATAACTTGTATTATGTAAATACAGCTTTTGAATCTGTTTCTTCAAGTACTACAGGAACATTAATTGCAAACGGTACAGCAGCTTCCAATAGTACAAATGGAACAGGCAACCCGAGCAGTACTGGCTGGTACATCTATAACATTAGCAATCATATTATGAGCAGTTATGGGCCGAGAACGTATATTTTAGAAAACAAGACAACCGGCGATCAATGGAAATTGCGTCTAAATAGTGTTTACAAGGACGAAACTCCAAATGCGAGCTACGCCGCAACAAACTTTCCGTTTATGAGTTTCGATTATAAGAAACTATAATAAGCCTTAATACCCTTATTTTTAATAAGAATTGTAAATTTTAAATCCGGTGCCAGCCTTGCTGGTACCGGTTACTTTCAGACTAAAATGAAAAATCAGTTATTAACCACCCAAAAATTTAAGATCGCTACGGGCCTTATATTGAGCAGCTTGTATTTAAGTTCTTGTACCAAAACAGAAATTCAACCCTATGAACCGAGAGCATGGCCCGGATCAGTAGTTTCAAGATTGTCAATACCAGCAAAGAAGTCATTGGCGCTATTGACAATGACGCCAAGACCATTACGGTTACGCTGCCCGAAGGACTCTATATGTCCAGCCTGGAGCCTGAAATAAAAGTTGCCAAAGGCGCAACCCTAAAACAAGGCTCGGATACACTGATCACCAATATGGTCGATTATTTTTCCAAAGGTCGTACCATTCAATACCCTGTTGCCGCTACAGATGGCAGTACAGCCACCTATACGCTGATCGTCAAAAGTGATCAACCATCGCTCAATTTGCAGGAGGTTAGTTCGAACTCAAATGAACCAGTTGAATATGATCAATCATACTGGTATACCTCAAATGATATTTACATTTACAATAACTTCGCTAGTTACCCCTATATCGCGACTTATGAGAGTGATCTGGAACTAGTTCGTGCTAGCTTAGTGGATAAAGACGGGAAAGAGTATCCATTTAATATAGCTGTGACCGGAACTCCCCCTCGATCGAAAAATCCTATATGCATCTTGTTCTAAATGATATTAAAGGACGCGTCACAGGCAGCGGTAGTTCCTGACATATAACAAAGTGCCGGCAGCAGGTGATTATTATGTCAAATTGCGTTACTACAGCCGCGAGGAAACCTTAAAAAATCCTATCCGAATTATTTACAACAACTAATCATTGTTTTCAAAAGCGAGGTCATGACCGCATTCGCTTTTAGGTATTGACGGAAACACTCCCCGGCGATAGAAATTTACCCCAAATATGAAAAAAACAACCACATTATATCGCATTCCTACCCTATTGTTAGCAGTAGGAATCACACTATTCTCCGCTTGTAAAAAAGAGTACGAAACTGCGCTAACGCCTTACACAGAAATCACTTCTTTTAAAATCCCTTACAACGCAGGCAAAGATACCATTGTAGCAGCTGTGGATGGTGAAAACATTTATGTCTCCTGGCCCGGATCAACCGAATGGCCTATTCCGGAGACTGTTGCTCCGATTATTAATATTTCAAAAATGCAAGCATAAGCCCTGCCTCAGGAACGGCAATCGCACTCAAAGATGGACTGCAATATCAGGTAAAAGCCCAGGATGGCACCATAAAGACCTATACGATAAAATTGTCAAATGGGTCACTATTACCTTCCTTTCGAGACGAAGAAACGCAGATTACTGCTATCGTGGGTCAAAGCAATTTCAGTATCCCAATGAATAATCTTATGCTGGATAGAAGTGATAGTCTGTACCTCGTCAACGATCAAAATAAAGCCTATAAACTTATGCTGAATAAAGTTGAAAACGGACTTATTATTTTCTATGTGGATCAGCAAGATGGCTCGGGGATTCCTTCAGGTGATTATTATGCACAGGTGATGAACAAATTTGGTATTCCTGTTAAAAGCAGTAAAAAGTTCGTAAGCGTTGCAGCCGATCAGGCACTTCCTTATGTCTATTTTAACCATGCAAAAGAATGGCAGGTCAAAAGAGGCGAAATTATAAATCTTCCTGCAAGACATTTGAACAAAACGTCAGATATTAGAGTTGTAAATTTAAATTACACCGAAGATGGTTTCCCCAACAGTTTATCTTTGAACTTTCTCGGTATTTCAGATGATTTAAAATCCATTAAAGTGCAGATACCCGAAGATGCTCCAATAGGCATTTCTTCGGATTTAAACAATGGTATTAGCATACGGGTCCGTCTTGATCGTTTTATTACACAAGTGACTCCCTATTATAATTATCCAATCAAAATCGTAGAATAAAAATCCTGTCGTTTTTCATAGATGATAAATCAGAAAACAGCATAAATATTTGGAAATAAATACGAATCTTTGTATAGAATCGTTATAAATAAAAATAAGAACATGTTAAGTCAACATATCAAAGAGCAAACGCACGCTGCTCACCAAAACGTAGAAGGAACGATCGTGCGTCAATTAAAAATATTCGTTCTGAAGCAGATTATGCTGAGGTATTAAAAGGGTTCTATGCTTATTTCCGTGCCGTAGAAGATAACATCGCTCCTTTTGTTACGGCTGAAGTATTACCAGATCTTGCCGAACGCCGCAACTCGTCCTATATTAAAAATGATATTGAGACGCTAGGTGGCAACGTCGATAGCCTCCCTGAGGCAACAGCACCTACTGTTAACAATGTGTTGGAAGCGTTGGCATCTTTATATGTGCTGGAAGGTTCTATCATGGGTGGTCCGTATATCGTACAGATGCTGAACAAATATGGTGTCAACAAGGGAACCTCTTTCTTCGAAGGTTATGGTGAAAATAGCCGCGAGATGTGGGCTGGCTTTACGGCTGTATTAAATAAATATGCTGAAGATCCCGCAACTTATGATCACGCAGTAGAAATTGCAAACCAAACTTTTTATAACTTTGGAGACGTATTCACTCCGATCACAAGTGCAAACTAAAAAGGCGTGATATTGTTTAATCCTTCAGATGGAGCAAAAAGACAATAAATCAAAATGGTTGAAGCGTGCCGGCATGGGGCATTCCTCTTCTTCCTGGCAAAAGGACTTGTATGGCTTGCGGTATTTTTCTTCGCGGCTAAGTCCTGCAGTGTATCTATTTAGTATTAAATAAGAAGCCGTCTCCCAATTGTATTAAAGAACAATTTCGGAGACGGCTTCTATTTTGTTCCCTTTCTTGTTGTTATTTCTTTAGATCCGCCATAAGTTCTGCGGCATCTGGCATAAATAGTTGCAATATTTTTTCATATACACAATACATTCCTCAACTAACTTTTTAATAAGATACTGTTCACCATATCCCTAGGATAGCTGAAAGGCAGCTAGAATCGAAGCTGGATTAAAATCTATTTCGTTGAGCACATTCGACCGTCGGCTACTTTTTTCCAGATACAGTATGGTAAATCCAACAAATATGGAGCTACCTACAAAATCGCTACATTTGATAGTTAAGGTCTTTGCTGGTATCCCATCCGATTTAACATCGTATTCCCACTCGATATCTTTTATCTCTGTAGGCTCAAACTCGTCGAAGTCAAATGAGACTGCAAAAATTTAAATACTACCGCATTGCATTTTTCAGGAAGGACCAGCGCTCTTTTTATATCAAAATCCGGAAATGATATTTTAAGCTCATTCTTCTTGTTCAGGAGATTACCGGATCGATAAAAGATAATCCTGCATATGACAGTTTTCATTGAACTGAAAATTTACCAAGCGATCCAATACGCAGTTGCTCAGCGTCCGGCTGCCCTTTTCGCAATCAAGATTTGTCTTTATCGCGCGATAGACCTGCCTATTTAACCGATTGCCCATCTGTCCATCATGGAGATCCTGGTGGACTTCCCCAAAACACGTGCGGATCATTGCACCCGCGCGGCTTACCTTTCCAAAATCTTTACCTGCCCGTTTGGTATCATCCGTCTGTTTAACGCGATATGGTCTGCTTTGCAGGTAGTTTTTATTGCCAACTTTTCTATTCACCAGCGGGCCAACCAGACCCCTGATAAATCCATTATCATTTATTCCCATACTTAAAGATACGACTGTAAATAGCTGATGTCAAGCATCTTATATATTTTTAGCAAATTTCAAATTCGAGTAAAATGACAATTATAAATATTGTAATTTTAAAGGGACTTCGTTGTAAATAACTTAGGGACAAGTTCGCCACAAGCTCGCCCTCCTGCCGACTTGTAAAAAACATGCAGGCACAGTGAAAGCACCTTAAAAGGTGGACTCAAGGTGGACTCACTGTGCATTCAATCTGCTTACAGGCCGAACTTGGTAATAACTTGGTCTTAACTTGGTCACCACCAGTCCCCTCTCCCAACCAAACGTCACCATCAAACATCAACAAGAAACCTGTTTACGCTTTTCTTATCTGAACCCCTGATTCTCTCATCTGACAACTTCATTGCCACTCTATCCCGTTTATCCTCAGGGCAAAAAGCTTCTAGAGTATACTTCAAATTGTGAGGCCCTTTTATTTCTCTTATTTTGCAATTTTTAATAAAAATAGACTTCGAATACATAACGTCCAATTTTTAAGCGAATACAATTGAACAACCTAAAAACGTCAACCTATCTCAGGCCAATTTAGCAATAGCGGCATTTCAAAGTAAAGAATAAGCGTGTCAACGCATCAATTTTTCATTTTTTCTGCAATTCCCTCAACTGCTCGTAATTATCTTTTCTATAGTATGAGGTCCAATAGCCTTAATTAATGTCAACGTCCGGTCACCGGAGTGGTAAACATAGATATGATTTTTATCGCGAAAAAAATAGTTGTATTCAATCACCACGGGTATCTGCCCCTGCCCCCATCGCAACCTTCAATAACATCTACAGTAGAACCGAGCAATTCCATGCTTTCCCGATCTGCGCTGTTGGGGATCTCTTTATTTTCTATCAGCAATTTATCGTCATAAGCGTAAGCTAGTTTCAGATCTTTTAAAGTGGACTGATGTGTTATTGTTCTTTTCTTGGTCAAGGTATTATCGTCAAATACCAATTGCCTACCATCATCAAAGAAATTGGGAATTCCTTTTTGATAAGAATAGACTCCATTGACAAACTTGCTATCTTTATTGAGCCAGGTCACAGGCTCTAATGTTCCTGCTCCATCTTGGTCCTTATAAAAAGCTGTGCCATCAAAATAGAATCCAGAGGCAGTGATCTCCAATGATCTTGGTTGTGCAACAGCTTTCAGGTTCATTGGTGGCTGGTCATTGATCAGATCCCAACCATTATAATATATCTTACCTTCTTTATCGATAAGTTCATGTTGTTTATTCAGCCATTGTGCTTTTACTGGATACAAGTAAGCAGTTGTACCATCCTGCAATCCCAGTCCCGCCGAAATATAGCACCAGATATTTCCATCATTAAAATCAACAAACGAATTCAGCCAGTTTCGTGCCACCTCTTTAATTGTAAATGGCCGTTTCAGATCAAGATTCAGAAGTAATTCGGTAATATCCATTTGATCAAAAATACTGACATCATAAATGTAGGCCATATTCCCATCCGTAAGCAAATATTTATCCTCATTATTTTCTAGTTTGAGGCATTGTATGGTCGCAGGGTTCAGTCCCTCAATTATTTCAGCCGTTAATTGTCTACCTTCATAGCAATAGACATGCTTATCGTCCTTGAGCAGATATCTACGGTTTTGGAATTGAGCGAGTACAACAGGTTTATCAGGAAACACCCTGGTAGCTGTCTTGGTTATTTTTTTGCGTATGGATCAAAGGAAAAAGAAAACCATTTTCCATGCACATAAAGTAGATCTGCGTCAAATGTAGCCTGCACATCTTTTCTAGCTGCAATTTTTACTGGCGTTACTTGGTTAACATCAGAGAATTCGGCCGCAAGTAAATAGTAGGCATTATCATCCATCAGGAGCATATTATCTCCATTTCGATTGATCATTTTCACATCCTTACCGACCTGTGACATGGATATACACCGTTGATGCGCCATACTCATACCATTAGGATCCATAACAGTAATCTCTAAAAAGGGCTACCTTTTACCTGAACAATTTTATAGGTTGTCTTTGTATGGTAATGATAACATTCGCTCGCCCGCAGCACAACCTGGGCGAGCAGCAAGAATAAGGTGATTACAATTACTTTTTCATTTCCTAAAGCTATTATTTTATCAAAATTACTGCCCAGCATTGGCTAATCACGCTATCCATTATTAGCGATACCGTTGGTGGTAATCTGCAATCAGATTTTTAAGTTCATAGAAATCAACAGACAATTGATCGGCCGTCACGGCTATTCCATTACTAATAACAAATTGTTGCAACTGCGATGAGAGATTTTGAAAATGATCTTCTGGATTCCGCAATTTCAAAGAGATAAATGGAGCACGATGGGCAACTCCCTCCGATACAGACTGCACTGCAGTCCATTTTATTAAGCCAATCGCTTTCCCCAGGGTGTTCCTTAAAATGGATACCATCTGCATTCAAAATAAGACCTGTTTGGTCTTTATCAAACATACTCTTTGTACCGGAAATTAAACCATAACAACCAAGGCAGCCCATCATAAACATCAATGTACCAAAGGTTATATTTATTCTTTGAGCTACAAAGAAAATGTAATAAGCAAAGGTCAACGTCGCGACAGTAAGCACCATACCGAACACGACTAATTTTAGGCACTTTTTGCTGTCAAATTCTATAATAGTCTCATTCATATATCTGTTTTTTAAACTTGTTTACAGGTCACTATTTCCTTATTGGGCTTTTCACTAATTCCATTGGCTGCTGCTTTCAACTTTGATCTATCTGAAGGAAAACGGCTCATCTCATATCGGCATTATGGTCAATTTATTGACCAATTAATGAAGCATCCGAACCAGCAAACCAAATAAACAGAATAATCAACCACTGCATAGCGATACAGATCCAAAAAGGCTTATTGTTGGCCTCAGTCAGCATTTCCAGTACATCGATGAATTTGGACTTTACAATATCGTAGAAGTTGTTATTGTTATCGAGATCTAAGCTGTCGAAGCTTATTTTGTTCAGGCCAAATACCACAATACGCTTGATCCATGGATTTTCAATCTTTGTGTTTTTCACTTCATTGATCAATTTGAGTTTCGCAAAAGTATAATCCCCGCATTCTGAATAAGATCAGGCTGGTTGGATTGAAAACAAGTAACACCTTGTCCAAAACAGGAATAATTAAATCATCCTGCCGCTCTTCAACAACTTTACTGGCAACAGTCGAGAAAACATATTTATTGCTAAATAGGAAAAGCAAGATCGGCAACAAGATCAACCCAATCAACCACAGAAACTTTCCAACGGTCTGTATAGACCCGGTCATTGAAAAGAAGGCGCCATCTGCGTTGCTCCTGAGCAGAAAGTATCCGACTATGAGGTACAATATTGTTGACAGAATAGCCAACAAATAGCACTTCAATAAAGTTTTTGTTCCTAGAATAGTTAATTTTTTAATATAGGCCAAATGTGTATTCATAAAGTTGTCATATAATTTATAGTACTAAATTAAAACTATTCCCTTCAAATTTATAAGCCAACCAATTCGCCTAGAACCATTTTAAATTCGCTACAATTTCGCGTCTATTCGCTTTTCCGCGATCTGCATTTGGGTAAAATAGAATAAGGTCCAAATTCATTAAGAACTTGGACCTTATCCATTCATTAAACTGAGATTCCAAAATTTTATCTGGTCATATATACCAATATTTGTTTTTTTGGGTAGTCGCTCCTTTAGTGCTTCGAGACTATTAACTCTTTTTTTTCTCAAGATCTGTAATCGCAGTCCACAAAACACCAGCTTCTCCCCTGAAACTAGCTGACCCCTGTGGTTTGTTGTCTGGTGTATACCACTCATAAAAACCTTTATTTTTAAGTACACGATCTAACATTGGTTCAAGTGCCTCACAAGCTTCAACAATAAGACCATAACGGATCAATTGTGAGATCATACGTCCACCAAACCAGGTCCAGTCACCGCCATTCTGGTAGGAATATGGTCCCATACCGCCGTTTTTAAAGAAGCCCTGTGGATATACCGGATAAATTGTCAATCCTATGGTTGCCGCATTTGCTTTCTTGACGTTCTCCTGCATCTTTCTATACGCCACTTTTACCTCAGCCTTACTGAGCAATCCCGCTTCTATTGCCACAGCTGTTCCGCCGTGATAGTAAATTTCGGACTCATTGAATGAATCTGGAAAAGGCGAACCGTTCAGATAAATATGTGGTATAAATTTCTCATTCTTTTTATCCCAAAGGTGCTTACGGAC
The DNA here is from genome assembly GCF_019285695.1 of Sphingobacterium sp. E70. Taxonomy (NCBI): domain Bacteria; kingdom Pseudomonadati; phylum Bacteroidota; class Sphingobacteriia; order Sphingobacteriales; family Sphingobacteriaceae; genus Sphingobacterium; species Sphingobacterium sp. E70. The sequence continues at coordinate 47,473 of NZ_CP079104.1, forward strand.
ATTCTTCGCAATCTTGTCTTTAATATCCTTCCAATGTTTCTGTTCAGCCTTGCTCAGGTCTGCAATCTCCAGAAAATCATTAATGGCAATGATAAACATCGCATTATCATAGATGTCAAGTGTCAGGTGGGAATTTTCATCCAAAACAACCCCCAGTCGTGTTCCGGCTGAACATCACCCCAATCGACAGTTGTCGCTCCCCATAATAATCCATATTTTTCATTATACCGTTTGGTCAATAGAAAATCCATTGCCCGCTCAAGCCCCTTCTGTACAGAAACTCCACCAATCTTATTATTCAAAATACTTTTATCTCCTGTACTTCTGACGTATTTTGCCACTGCTTGGATTAATGAAGTTTCCTGATCAGTCTCCACCGTATTCTTATGTCCGGCATACTCCGGCGCTAATGCGGAATGATAATAATTGTAAGGAACGGCGCCTTTCTTGACGGGTACATAGCCATCCAGAATACCACCATCAGGCTGTTGAAACTGAAAAAAGTAAGCAAATGCTTTTTATTAACTCTTTATCATTAACTGTACTGGCAACGGTGACAAAAGTATTCAGGTCTCTTATCCAGACTTCACCATAGCCATCACCTGCGGTAAAGCCTTTTTAACCAATTGCTCCGCCATTGTTTTGACAACATCCGCTTTGGGTTTAATTTCAACTCTTCCTGAGTTCTTCACGGCTTTCACATGCTGTCCATAACTGCTCTTACTCACGGTAAAAGTACATAGACCTACTAGCACTAACATTTTTACATTCATTTGTATCTGATAATTTATAATTGATTTAAACTTTTTATTTATTCCTGTTTTTGGTATATACATTCAGTTCCCCTATCGTGGAAAAACTATTTCCAGCACCTTGATGCAACAGAAATACGGCAGCATTATCTTCCCTTCCTACTTTCCCTCCCATTTTAATTGTCAAACGAGTAGACAAAACTATACACGATTGTATATATTCACGATCAAAAAACAAACGGCGAAATAATCCCATTCTAATATAAGAAATGATACTTCAGCGCTTAATTCTGGCTGGGTTTAACTTGGTTTTCATAAAACAAATTTTAATTTGTATATACATAATTACTCATTAAAGTTTTAATTTCAAATTTTTTTCTGTTTAAAAACAGAAAAAACTCAAGCAAGCTTTTAGACAAAATAACACGTATAGAGCTAAAAACAAGTACATTAATGTAAAAAGCAGTTGTTAACAAGATAAATTCAAATCAATCTCGCTTCTTATTAGCTATTCTATGGGCATTATGTAAAAAATTAATTGTATACACATATATGATATTTATAGCTGCTAGTCTCTTTTTAATCTTAAAAACAGACTAGACATTGGTCAGTTTAACCAGATCATCTTTTCTTGAAGTACAGCGAATTTCGAAAAATACAAAAACACTTGCGTAGTTAAACGGCAACATATAAATTTGTAGTCAAATAACTTCACAATGAATTTAAGACGAGATGTTTTTCAAGCTATTGCGGATCCAACCAGAAGAGCTATACTTCTTCTTCTGGCTTCACAAGCGATGACTGCAGGGGCTATTGCCGCAAACTTTAATACCGCAAGGCCAACGGTTTCTAAGCACCTGCAGATTCTAAGCGAATGTGAGCTACTAAAATCCGAGCAAAATGGCCGTGAAATTTACTATCAGCTCAATCCATCAAAATTGAAAGAAATAGCTGATTTTATTGAACCGTTCCGCGACATGTGGGATGTGCGATTTAACAAATTGGAAGAAATTATGAAAAACTATAAAGACAAATAAGATGGAAAAGAAAACAAAAATCCATGCCGAAGAGGGTAAACAGGAGATTTTGATCACCAGAGAATTTGACTTACCACTAACCCTCTTATTCAAAGCATATGAACAACCTGAAATCTTTGAACAATGGATGGGAACCAAGGTTTTAAAATGGGAAAATAGAAAGCATGGCTCTTATGCCTTCGAAACCTCCCATGACAATCGTGTTGTATTTAAAGCGAACGGAACGATACACGAATTTATTCCCAATGAGAAAATCACACGAACATTCGAAATGGAAGACAGCCCCTTCCCAGTGCAATTGGAATATCTGAGCTTCGAAAAAATAACCGACAATAGCAGCAAACTTCTCATGCATATTGTATTTCAATCTGTGAGCTCCGCGATCAGCTTCTTCAAATGCCCTTTGCTCAAGGCATCAATATCGCACATAACAGGCTTCAGGAAATCGCAACCAAACTTATCTAACCCTCCATTATCTAAACCAAAATAGAATGATAAACCTAAAAGCAGAACAGTTCTTCGAGAATACCAAAAGATGGAACGAAGAATTCAATTTACTACGGAAATTGTCCTAGAAAACCAATCGCTCGTAGAGGATTACAAATGGATGCACCCATGTTATACCTTTGAAGGAAAAAATGTTGTCTTGATCCACGGTTTTAAAGATTACTGTGCCTTATTATTTCACAAAGGCGTCCTATTGAAGGATACGGCGCAATTATTAATTCAACAGACTGAAAACGTCCAATCAGGCAGACAGCTCAGATTTACACATATCGGACAAATTGCAAACCTCAGAGAGACAATCGCAAATTATATCCAGGAGGCTGTAGCAATTGAAAAGTCCGGTGCTAAAGTCAACATGCGAAAAACGGAAGACTACCCCGTTCCCGAAGAATTCACGAAAGCCTTAAATGGGGATAAGGAATTGCAACATGCATTTCTATCGCTAACTCCCGGTCGTCAAAAAGGATATCTATTTTATTTCAACCAGGCAAAACAGGCAAAAACACGTGAAGCAAGGATTGAAAAATATTATCAGCATATTCTGGATGGGAAAGGCATAGATGACTAAGAGAATGGAAAAGCTGGAGTCAATGCAGACGCAACCTGGACTTTTGGCAGTCACAGCATGAATATGACTGGAATTTGGTAGCTTTGTTATACAACATGAAACAGAGCCTAAACCAGTATCTGTTCTGTTGATGCACTACGCGGAATTACATAGCACACACAAGGAGAATATACATGAATAAAAAACTATTTTTGTTTATCTGTGGCTTACTACCATTTATAACACAAGCCCAGCAGAAAATCGACAACAAAACTCGCCCAAACATTATCTTTATCCTGACTGACGACTTCACTGCGCAAGCTTGGGGTGTTTATGGCGGAATTTTAAAAGATATTGTAAAGAATCCAAACATTGATAGCCTTGCCAAACAAGGTGCGATACTCAATAACGCATTCTGTACAAATTCCATCTGCACCCCAGCCGGGCAGCCATTCTTACAGGGCAATATAGTAACAAAAACCAAGTTTACACGCTCGATGATGCACTGGATCCAAACAGAGCGAATATCGCCAAAGACCTACAGCATGCGGGCTATCAAACGGCTGTTTTCGGGAAATGGCATCTTAAAAAGAAACCTTCAGGATTTGATGATTTTAAAGTATTGCCGGGACATGGTGTTTACCACAATCCAACATATCTTTCCAAAGACAACTGGAATGACAATGAAGAGGCTGGCACGCCATACAAAGGTTATGTAGATGATATTACAACACAGCTGAGCCTAGACTGGTTGTCCCAGCGCAGCCCTGACAAGCCATTCTTTTTGATGTGCCATTACAAAGCAACGCATGAGCCTTTTGACTTCGCAGATAGATTCAAGGACTTGTATCAGGGTATTGAATTCCCTATCCTGCAACTTTTCTGGATTCTGGTGCAACGACAACCGGACGATCTTTTGAAGGCCAGCCGCTCGAAGAGCTCGGCAACCGTTACGAACAAGCATCCACAGGCCCCTTCTGGACCTCCTACCCCGATCTCCCCTTCTCCACCAAAGGCATGAGTGCCCTCGACGCCCGCAAAAAAATCTATCAAAAACTTATGAAGGATTATTTACGTTGTGTCGCAGGTGTCGATGATAATCTCGGAAAAATTATGCGCTATCTGAAAACAGCTAAAATTGACGAAAATACGGTGATTATCCTTGCGTCCGATCAAGGTTATTTTCTTGGGGAACATAATTTTATGGACAAACGCCTGATGTATGAAGAATCGCTACGAATGCCATTTGTTATCCGCTACCCAAGGAAATTAAGGCAGGTAGTAAAATTAATGATATGATCCTTAATATTGACTTTGCAGCGCTTTTTGCAGACTATGCCGGCATAAAAAAACCTGCGTATATACAGGGAGAGAGTTTTCGTAAAAACCTGGCGGGTGACACGCCAAACAATTGGCGTAAATCTATGTACTACCGATATTGGCAACATGCTCCTATCCGCCCGGCTCATCTTGGTGTACGTGACGAACGCTACAAGCTCATCTATTTTTATGGCCAACCACTGGAAATGACCGGCAGTGATAAAAAAACTACAGCACCAGCTTGGGAATTCTACGACCTTCAAAATGATCCTATGGAAACGCATAATGCGATCAATGACAAGCAATACACAAAAGAAATTAGTCGATTAAAAAAGAAACTCATTAAACTTAAAGCCGAAGCTGGAGACAGTGATGTAAACCGTCCTTTTTCCAGCAACAGTTGATCAATGAAAGTTTAGTCAAAAAATAACAAGGTCATGAACCAACACCGTTCATTATTTTTTATTGATTACCTGAAGAATCGACTATTGGAGTAGCCGATTAAAAAGTGCGGCGCCATAAAGATAGATGGCGCCGCACTTTTTAATATTATAGGTACAATAAAGAAGTATCCTCACCGTTAGTCTAACTAGTTTTGCTCCTGAAGCTGTGGGTATTTTTGATACAACCTGTTCAGAAAAAACGTCCCATCAGCTGAAGCTTCGACTGTGTTTCAAACATACCAGAACCGGGAGATATGATACCATCAGGCATTCGTTGCACAGCACCATAATAGATGATGTCAAGGCCATTTCCATTGATATCAAGATGCATTTTTTTAGGCTTTAATCCCATAATGGATCCCATACGGGTGACCTTTTCCGAATTACTGATTTGAGCGGGGCGCGCATTCAATAGAGATTCATGGTCAAAAACCAAATGATCTTTGGCTTCACCATCGTCAAAAAGACATAATGCAGTTCATTGTTGCTGAGCACAAGATAGGAGGCGTTGTCACGTTCGCTATATCTCGCTTTTACACCTACTGCGGCCCAAGCTACAGTTTTAGCTGCCGTCGCTGCCGCCGAAGCCACCTTATCACCAACTGTAGCAATGTAGGCACATTGTGTGAACGCCTCGATTGGAGCTCCATTCATTTGTTTGGTTAATTCTTGAAACTCTTGAAGCAACAGTTCATCTTTGATACCCGGAGCCAAAGCAATCCCTGCATCTCCTTCATACTTCCGAGCTGTCTCTTTTTGCTTTTTCATCATCATAAGAGAGATAAAAACACAGACAACTACGATCACAGCAAAAATACCGATGTATAAAATCATATTAATTCTAATTTAGAAAATGGTTAATAATTCAACAATAAATTTAGCGTCAAAAAAGAGGATACTGAAAATCATTATCCTCTTGTCGTGTTTGTTAATAACAAAAATTTTGCCAAACTAGAGTATCCGATCCGGATAGTGGATATTGTTCAACGCAGTCTGATGCATATCTACCCAAACATCATTATAAGGCTGCTGTAACAACCAATTTGGGAACTACGCATATCCGCGTCTTGATCATTGTTGTAAATAGAAGGAAACTCTGATTCCTTCGCACGGAGTAGTACTACTATTGTTCCTTTCATATATAGTGGGAGATCTCCTAAAATGAGATTATAAAACCCTTCTTCAACCAGCCCCGGGCTAAATCGTTCAAGGCTATCGTAACTCCTTTCCAGTTTACCAATGAGCTTTTCCAGTTCCTGCGGATAATGTCGCTCGACGTAAGCCTCAAAAAGCCCTGTACCTTTATTATAAAACCCTGCTTTCATTAAGTTGAGCGCTTCATTGCGGTATACCTGCAACAGACGATCCCCATTTAGATCGGTATAGCCTCCATCCAAAGGTTTACCATCGCGACGCAAAGCCCATATCTTAAGTTCTTTGAGTCTTTCAGATTCAGTAAAACTATTTCCTTCCATACCTTAATTATATTAAAAGCTACTATTAGGATAGCTTTATTACTAATGTTCTCTTTCTTTTAGTTCAAGCTGCAGTAGAATATCCCGCTTTTTTCCTTCAATCAGTGATAAATTGCCCGCTACAAAAACACCTTTTTCTCCTGAATTTCGGCTTATTCCATATACAGTAGACTCATCATCGGGATCTGACGCTCCCTCATAACGAAACAGGTAATCAATCTTAAACTGGTCTGCATGGGCCAATAAATCATCAAATTCGATGTTGTAATCTATTTTATATCCCAAGCCGCTTAACTTCTCCAATGCCACACTAGCTGACGAGTACCCATGCATTCTTTCCATAACTAATTCTTCTTAAGTTGATCTAAATAATCTTTTTTATTATAAAACGACCATTTACCCCTTTTGTTTTCCTCAATTTCAAATAGTTTATTCAAAATCATATTTCTATTTTTGTAAGACGAAAACTCAATATCATATGGCAAATCTCGCAGCTCCGGCTTATCAGCATACCCCTCAACTAGCATTCCAACGTCTACTCGATGTCTTGTACACCTTAAGGCTTGAATGCCCCTGGGACAAGAAACAAACCATGGAATCTTTGCGTCACCTGACGATGGAAGAGTTATACGAGCTGACAGACGCTATCCTGGAACAGGATTATCCCGAAATAAAAAAGGAGCTTGGTGACGTTCTGATGCACCTCTTATTCTATGCCCGTATCGCGGAAGAAGAAGGGCATTTTAATATCGTTGATGTCCTGAATGCAATCTGTGACAAGCTAATTACCCGCCATCCCCATATCTATGCTGATGCGAGTGCAAGCACGGAAGATCAAGTGAAATCCAACTGGGAAGCCATCAAGCTTCAGGAGGGCAATAAATCCGTCCTTGCAGGTGTTCCAAAAGGACTACCGGCTCTGGTCAAAGCCTACCGTATCCAAGATAAAGTCAGAGGTGTTGGTTTTGACTGGGAAGACAAAAGACAAGTATGGGAAAAAGTCGAAGAAGAACTTGCCGAATTTAAAACAGAATTCAATATCGAAACCACCGAAGCCATCGACCGTGAAAAAGCAGAGGCTGAATTTGGCGACCTATTATTTTCGCTCATAAATTATGCAAGGCATATTGGTATCAATCCAGAAAATGCCCTGGAACGCACCAACAAGAAATTCATCACCAGGTTCACCTATTTGGAGCAAAAGGCTACGGAAAACAAGCAACAATTGCAGGATATGAGCCTTGAAGAAATGGATGTTTATTGGAATGAAGCAAAAAAATAAAAAAATAACAACAATCCATTAAAAGGCACCGGAGTCAAGGAATTTAATTCTACTTTGTCAAATTTATCCGTAAATTCGCAGGAATATGGAAACAGTTGTTAGTGGTATCAGAAGTACCGGAAAATTACATTTAGGGAATTACTATGGCGCATTGAGCAATTTTGTGAAAATGCAAAATGAATATAATTGCTTTTTTTTATTGCGGATCTGCATTCTTTGACGACACACCCTACACCACATGGTCTTCAGGGCACTGTACGTCAAGTTATCGTTGAATATCTAGCTGCGGGTATTGACCCCGAAAAATCAACTATTTACGTTCAGTCTGACGTCCCCGAAGTTGCTGAGCTTTACTTGTATATGAACATGAACGCTTACTTAGGCGAACTTGAGCGAGCGACAGCATTTAAAGATAAAGTACGCAGCAACCCCGACAATGTCAACGCTGGCTTGCTAACCTACCCTGTGTTAATGGCTTGCGACATTCTGATCCACCACGGAACCAAAGTACCTGTTGGAAAAGACCAGGAACAACATCTGGAAATGACACGGACATTTGGTAATCGCTTTAATCGTTTATATAATGTAGATTATTTTAAAGAAGCATTTGCTTTCTCCTACTCGGACAAATTGGTTAAAATACCAGGGTTAGCAGGTCAAGGTAAAATGGGTAAATCCAATGGTGAGGCTGATTGCATTTATCTTTCGGATTCTGCTGATGCTATCCGTAAAAAAGTCATGCGTGCGGTTTCTGATTCAGGTCCAACTGAAATGAACCAACCCAAACCCGAAGCGATCCAGAATCTATTCGATCTAATGAAAGTGGTTTCAACAGCCGATACATTGCAACACTTTGACGAGCTTTACAATAAATGTGAAATCCGTTATGGAGATTTCAAAAAGCAGTTGGCAGAAGATATGGTATTGGCTACAAATGATGTACGTCTTCGTATTGAAGATATATCGAACGATGATGATTATATTGCGAAAGTTGCAAAATTGGGAGCCGAGAAAGCCAGTGAGTCTGCACGCAAGACACTGAAAGAAGTTCGTGAGATTATTGGTATCAAGAGATTTTATTAAACAAGGAAAGAGAATATGCATATTGCTATCGTAGGAAATATAGGTGCTGGAAAAACGACGCTAACGGAATTATTGGCGAGTCATTTCAAATTTGAACCTCAATTTGAGGCCGTGGACAATAATCCCTATCTAGAAGATTTTTATTCAGACATGAAACGTTGGGCCTTCAACCTTCAGATCTTCTTCTTAAATAGCCGTTTTAGGCATATCGTAAAGCTTCAGGAGACGGAGATTAATATGATTCAGGATCGTACAATCTATGAAGATGCCTATATCTTTGCCGAAAACTTATATGATATGGGCTTAATGAGTGCCCGTGACTTTGAAAACTATAGCAACATATTCCAAAGTATTATTCACTACATTAAACCTCCGGATCTATTGATCTACTTAAAAGCTTCTGTCCCCACTTTGGTTAATAATATCCAAAAAAGAGGCCGTGATTATGAATCGGCCATCCGATTAGATTATTTGTCCAAATTGAATGATAAATATGACAAATGGATCAACAATTACAAGGAGGGTAAAGTAATGATCTTAGATAAAGATAATCTTGATTTCACAACTAATCCAGAGGATCTTGGTGGAATCATACAAAAGATAGAAGCCGAATTATTCGGATTATTTGAATAACAATATATAACAGATAGATAAAAGCCTGTAAATTGATAATTTTACAGGCTTTTTATTAAATAGAAATTCACAAAGTATCATGAAATTTTTAGGCATTATTCCTGCTCGATATGCTTCAAGCAGATTTCCGGGCAAACCTTTGGTTGATATTGAAGGCCAGACCATGATCCGACGGGTATATGAGCAGGTAAAGAAATCAAAAAAATTGACCGAAGTAATTGTCGCGACCGATGACCAACGTATAGCAACAGAAGTGCTCTCCTTTGGCGGCAATGTAGCCATGACGTCCGACACACATCAGTCCGGTACAGACCGTTGTGCTGAAGTCATTGCCAATGATCGAGCATATGATGTTGTGATCAATATCCAGGGCGATGAACCTTTTATCAATCCTGATCAAATAGATCTTTTGGCAACTTGTTTTGAAAATCCGCAAACAAAAATTGCAACCTTAGTAAAAGAAATCGGGACTCCAGAGGAATTATTCAATCAGAATATTCCAAAAGTTGTCCGAAACACATTTGGGGAAGCAATTTATTTCAGCAGGCAAACGATTCCTTTTTAAGAGGAGTTGATCAGGAACAATGGCTTAAGAAACAGACTTTCTACAAGCATATTGGCATTTATGCCTATCAAGTGGATACTTTAAGAGCTTTGACGCAATTGCCCGTATCTATACTTGAGGAAGCTGAAGCGCTCGAACAATTACGTTGGATAGAAAATGGGTACGCAATCCAAACGGCAGTTACCACACATGAAACTGTAGCAGTCGATACGAAAGAAGATCTCAATAAAATTTTAAAACTATTTTTTAATAAATAGACACTTACCGGTGTTCGGTGTAATATAAAGACCGGACACCGTCCAGTAATTTCTTCTTGTCTAATTTATCCAATTGCTTAATCCGTTGTGTTGTCGATAGCAATTCATCCAACTGCAATTTAGTGCTCACACCTACTACAGCTGTTGCTACTGCGGGATTGGATAGCACATAGGATAGCGCTTCAGTCGCCCTACCTTCTCCTGATTTTTTTGCCCTATTATCCAGATTGCGAAGTATATGCGCGACCTCTCCAGAACTATATTGAAGATAAGGTTCCACAGGCTTATTCACCAAAAGTCCTTTTGCTAATGCTCCTCGTGCCAGCATACTGGCACCATTGTTAGCCAATAATGCATCGATCTCCTCCTCTGGTCTCCTATCCAAAACACTATATTGCATCATCACTGACGCAATAGAAGATTTTGATAGAAATGCCTTAATGACATTCGGACGAATAGACGATAGCCCGTAGGCACGGATCTTTCCTTGTTTCTTCAGCAATTCAAAAGCTTCAATGATTTCGTCAATTGGATCATCAATTGTACCACCATGCAATTGATAAAGATCAATATAATCTGTTTTCAATCGTGATAACGATCCTTCAATAGTCCTGATGATATAATCTTTCGACGCTTTCCAGTCCCAGCCTGAACCGTCAGCCCGCCAGAGATTACCGACTTTACTAGCCAAAACAATTTGCTTGCGAAAAGCCTGTACGCTCTCACCAACAACGGTCTCATTTTGACCTTTGTCATAGAGATCAGCGGTATCAAAAATGTGATTCCCTTATCGAAAGCCTTTTGGATTATATCTTTGGATTGTTTGGGTTGATTGCTTTTTAACGACATACAACCCAAACCAATTTCCGAAACCATTAGACCACTTTCGCCTAATCTACGTTGTTCCATTTGTATTGAAATCAATCAATTCCACCTCAAATACTAACGTACTATTGGCTGGAATCTCGCCTGTAGCTCTTTCACCATAGGCCAGTCTGCTTGGTATAAAAATTTATACTTAGCCCCTTTGGACATCAATGGAATACCAATTTGCCAACCTTTAATCACTTGTCCCAATGACAGTTTTAATGGCTCATTGCGATCATACGAGCTATCAAATTGTTTACCGTTTAATAATGTTCCTTTATAATGCACAGTAACCTCATCATTCACAGTAGGCTTCGCTCCTTCTGTCTGGGTCAAAATAAGATATTGAATACCCTCAGCCGTTGTTTTCATTCCCGCTATTTTCGCATTTTCAGCGAAGAATTTATCTTCTTGGGCACGACTTACGGCTTCTTTTTCAGCGCGTATATCCATAATGGCTTTTGGATGACTTCTCTTGTTTGTCCATCTTCCAATAAGGTTTTCTCATTTTTCAAGGTGGCAGCAATCGCTTTTGCAATAACATCAGCTTTTAAATATTCTACTTCAGTAGATTTTAATGACTTTCAATATCCATACCGAATGCATAGGATACAGAATCCGCTTTGGTTACCAACAAATTTGCTGCGTTTGTTTTTGTTGTCACTGTTTTTTCTTGACCGAACTGGTCTTTTTTTTCTGCTGAGCAAATCCAGTTACGGTAGTCAGAGACAATAGGGCTAATGCGATGTACTTCATGTTTTATTTAACGGTGCTTTTGCACAATTTCTTCAATAATTTCCTGTGTTATATTAGGGTAATCAACTTCAACCCTTGATTTACTGTTGAGCCAAGCCTCAATGGCTAGCATATTTTTCTGTTTTAAACTGGATATCACTGGCACCCCATTTCTTCGAGTGATGCCGCATTTAGATGCTGTTCATACTGATTTTTCATCGGGACAACCAATAGTTTCTTTTTCAAATATAACGCTTCTGCGGGGTTTCAAAACCCGCACCGCATAAAACTCCGGCGGAAGAAGCCATACTTTCAATAAAAGCTTGGTTATTGATCGGTTTTATGGTCACATTTTTCATCTCAAAAGGCCGGGAATTGTGCTTGCTGAATACATCCCATTTCACGTCCGGAAACTTCATTAAGTGTTTCAACAGATGCGCATCATCATAAGCGGGCAAATAAACGGTGTAATGCCCTTGGTCAGTAACAGTAAGATCACGGACAGCATTACGGATAACTGGAGGAAAAATATTCTTGGCGTATCTTTTAAAATGGAAGCCATATGAATGTGTTGCAGGTGCATAATTTTTCATAATAAACTTGCCCAACATATCACTTTCTTCCGGTTTAGGACTTGCGGGATCCAAAGCCCCGATCTGATGACTTAGTCCAATGCATTCCAGGTCCTTGGAGTGACAGGCCCATGCTGAAATCGGCTCAAAATCATTGATAACCAAATCGTATCCTTCGATTGGCAGACTTTTGATCTCGTTGGTAAATTTACGAATGGTTGAACTCATAAATGTTTTCCATAAGTCTACGCCTCCCGATTTTCCGAAAATAAAGCTTAAACCATGAAAACGATACTTTACTTCAAAAGGTAGGGAGAGATCTGCCTGAATTCCACTGACCAAAACATCCACTTCTCCCAAAGCTTTCAAACAGGGAACAATGTCCATGGCACGACTCAGATGTCCATTGCCAGTCCCTTGTACGGCGTACAATATCTTCATAACGACTGTATTTGTGTCGGCAAATTAATGAATTTTAACGACTATCAATATTATTTTATTGTTTAGTTATATTAAGAAAAGATAAATTAATACAATGAATCTATAGCGTTAACACGGTTTTTCTTCTATTTTACGTATATTTAGTATTAACAATTATTTAATAACCAATTTACTATGACAAAGTCTCCTCTCCTTTGGATACTTTCCATTGTTGCACTGTTTACATTTAACTCATGGGGATTTTTTGCACATAAAAAAATCAACCATTACGCAGTCTTTGCACTCCCTGCAAAATTGGCCAAATTTTACAAGACCAATATCGACCTTATTACGGAAAAAGCCGTAGATCCAGATAAGCGTTGTTTTATTGACAGTACTGAGGGGCCACGGCACTTTATTGATATTGAAGATTACCGAGAAGATAGGCAGATCGACTCAATACCCATACATTGGTCACAAGCAAAGGATAAATTCCAGGAACGACAACTACTTAAAAACGGAATTATTCCTTGGCAAATTAACTTTACCTATCTAAAGCTTGTTAAAGCCTTTCAATCCAAGGATTATGATAAAATCGTCAAACATTCAGCAGATTTAGGTCATTATATCGCCGATGCCCATGTCCCCTTACATACGACCAAAAATTATAATGGCCAATTAACTGGGCAGATCGGCATTCATGCTTTTGGGAGAGCCGTCTACCCGAAATGTTCGCCGGCAAGTATAACCTACTTGTTGGAAAAGCCATTTATATCGCAGATCCTTTAAACGAAGCATGGGATATTGTTCGCGAAAGCAATCAACTCGTCGATTCTGTACTCCGTATTGAATCGCTTCTCAACAAAGGGTTTAAAGCGTCTCAAAAGAACTCATTTATCGAACGGAACAATCAATTGTTATGGACTTATTCCGATAGTTATGCTAAAGCCTATCATCATGCATTGAACGGGATGGTAGAACGGAGAATGCGTAAAACAGTTCTTCGCGTAGCCTCCTACTGGTACTCAGCCTGGCTTGAGTCTGGTCAACCCGATCTTTCTAGCACCATCAAAATTGAAAATAAGCAGGATAGCATTACTACAAACGGTAAAAAGCCTATCGGCCGCGAGGAATGGATGTAAATAGACCGCAGATAACCGACCGGACTACACACAATATTAGTACCGGACTATTTACTTTCTTAATCAACTGAACTAGTTTTGCGGCATAAAACCTATGAATTGCCCTCTAGTGATTTTACAAACAAGACAAAATACTATAATGGCGTAAATCAAAAACAGGTAACAAGGATATATCGAATCCCTTTACGGACTACCGGTTTATGATTAAATAGGATAATTAAAAGAAATCATGTTGAATAAAAAAATAGCGTTAACAAAGCTCGCCATCGTCTTGACTGTAGGTGCTACCCATGCGCAAATGAGGGATACGACAGCATTGAATGAAGTCATTATTAATCAGAACAGACTCCAGATCCCCTTCTCAAAGCAAAACAAAAACGTACAGATACTGACACAAGAAGACATCCAACGGCTACCCAATCGTTCGATAAACGAACTACTAACAAATATACCCGGTGTAGATGTACGTCAAAGAGGACCTTTTGGTTCACAGGCTGATGTAAGTATAGATGGTGGCTCATTTGAACAAACTGCTATCCTATTAAATGGTGTTAAAATTACAGATCCACAGACTGCACACCACAATATGAACCTCCCGTACCTGTAGAATCTATTGAGCGTATCGAAATTATCAGAGGCCCAGCCTCCCGTATCTTCGGTATCAATGCGCTAACAGGTGCGATCAATATTGTTACAAAAAAATCGAATCCAATCAGATCAGTGCACAGGTCTATGGTGGATCGTCATTTAAAGACAATGAACAAGCAAGCTCTGGTAGATATTACGGCAAGGGAGCCCAATTAGGCGCGCAGTTCAACAGCGGACGCACCAGTCACGGCTTATATTTTGGTCACGAAGATTCCAACGGCCAGCGTTATAATACAGCCTCCAATAATAACAAATTGTATTACGACGGAACTTATCAGCCCAATGAATCCAATCAGATAAAAGCAAACTTTGGCTATATCGACAATCAGTTTGGGGCCAATGGATATTATGCTGCCCCGACGGACAAAGAAGCTTATGAACATGTTAAAACAGCATTCGCATCCCTACAGTCGAAACATCAATTGAGCAAGGACTTTTCTATCAGCCCTCGACTCAGTAACCGATATAATGAAGATGAATATTGGTATTTGGGAAGGCAAAACAGCAAAGGTAGATCCAAACATTATAGCAATGTTTTTGGGGCCGAAGTAAATGCCGCATTAGAACAGCATTACGGAACTTTTGGTTTGGGACTAGAGAGCCGATTCGAGCGAATCAATAGTACTGCCATCGGCTCCCATAACCGTGAAAACTATGGTGGTTATCTGGAATTCAAAACTGAAGCGATTGCCAAACTAATGGTCAATGCGGGAGCCTACGTAAATTATAACTCAAAATTTGGCTGGCAGGTATTCCCTGGCCTCGACCTGGGCTATAGTATAACCGAACGCTGGAAATTTGTACTGAGTGCAGGATCTGCCCAGCGTATTCCATCATTTACCGACCTCTATACCAATCAGACGGCCAATATTGGAAATCCAGCGCTAACATCAGAGAATGCCTATCAGATTGAGGGTGGTATCAAATACCTGTCCAACCGTATCGTTGCTCAGGCGAGCTATTTTCACCGAAATATAAATGATTTTATAGACTGGCAAAAAACCGAGGGCGCTGTTGAGGGAACCGTGGTTCCATGGAAACCCTCCAATATTGGAAAAATACTGTTGATGGAGTCAATGGATCTTTTCGTTATCAGCTCAATGATCCAATGGCCACCACACGATATTACACGACAATAAGTTACAACTATCTAAATCCAACGATCAAAGTTGAAGATGGCATCCGCTCTAAGTATGCCATTGAAAATTTAAGACATCAGGTTATTCTCAATTTTACGGTGAATCATAAAAATTGGATGCTGACAACAGCTAATCGTTTCAACGAACGTATCAGTTACAAAAATTATTTTATTGCAGATGTAAGAGCTTCCTATCAGCTTATCAACCTCAATATTTTTGCTGATATTCAGAACATTTTTGACAAGAGCTATATTGAAGCGGCAGCTGTACCAATGCCAGGAAGGTGGTTTAGTCTAGGTGCAAGATATAAATTCAGTTACTAAAAACTTAAAATCGTCGCAAAGAGATACTTCTGAATAAAAATACATACTGTCTCTTATAGCTAAAATACCCCATAAATGATGATCAATATGGGGTATTAGACGTTTATTGGATCTTTAGCATTAAAGCACGCAGACTTTTGGATGATTATCCTAACTTTGGGCTAATGACATTATTTTTTCGGAAGTACTGATAAAATCCCGCCAATCAAGTGTTTTTGGAATGCAGGTTCATCATAAGACTCTTCTGTATGCCCCAGTCCTGTATAAAAACCTTTCCTCCATCATAATTTTGGCTCCAGGAAATCGGATGTTGATCCCCATTTTTCCGCCATTATAACTCTTCTCATCCAAATTCATCAATACATGTAGACCTTCTTTAACATCTTTAAAATTGTACCATTCATCCTTATGCCACCATACGGGATCAAGATGTTTGGTAGCGATATGTTTTCTATCAACAACATCTATTTTAGCATTCTGTACAGCAGGATGTGATGCAAAATAAGCCCCAACCAAACCATTATACCATGGCCAGTCAAATTCAGTATCCGTTGCTGCATGGATCCCCACAAAACCTTTGCCCGATTGAATATAACGGACAAACGCATCTTGTTGTGTCTCATCCAAAATATTACCTGTAGTACTTAAAAAGATAATCGCATCATACTTTTTCAAACCTTGGTCCGTAAACAGCCCTGCATCTTCGGAATGATCAGAGGTGATCTTTTCCTTGTCCAACAATTGTTTCAGCACCTGAGCACCTTTTTCGATACTACTGTGCCTAAACCCTTGGGTTTTACTAAAAATCAGCACTCTTTTTTTTGTGCAATGGCGGTCATGGTCACCGCAAAAAAGAAAAAACAGAAAAATGAAGAATTTATTCATGATATAGTTGGTTATTATTAAAACTTAGTTTAGGTTTTTTTATGAGCTAAGGTCATAATTTTCGGCAGTTCATTTAAACCTTAGATCATAATAGAAAAAGCTGTATACTCTCCCCGTACACAGCTTTTTCCAAAATTCTAACCGGCGGTTAGCTCACGGTAAAAATCAAGACTTTCAATAATATCATCCTCAGAAACGAAAATATCATACTGACAGCTACCTATTTTATCAAGGAGTGCAAAGCCGATCTGATTAGATAGATTTTTCTTATCATTTCGCATCAGATCCAATAGCGTTGTATCGATAGCCGAACTGAACGTATAATCTTCAAAGTATCTTCTGAAAGTAGCAATGAGATCATTTAATTCATCCAAAGAAAGTCCATTCAGTTTATGAGAAAGGTACCCTTCACAGATCATTCCAACAGCAATTGCTTCCCATGTAATAAAGGATTGCGATCGTTCAACAGCGAATATCCTCAATAGCATGACCTATGGTATGTCCAAAATTTAGGATTTTACGAAGTCCTTTTTCTTTGGGATCTTCTAGGACTACTTGATTCTTTATGGAAACAGAATGTTTAACCAGTTCATTATCTACCTGTGTTATATCCAGTAATTTAATACGTTCGTAATACGCATGATCAAAGATCAGTCCGTGTTTAATGACTTCAGCAAATCCGGAGATCAACTGCCTTCTATCCAATGTTTTTAAAAATTGGCTTGAGATAAATACAGCCTGCGGTTGTGTAAACGTTCCGATTATATTTTTCACGCTTCCCATATCTATTCCAGTCTTTCCACCGACAGAAGCATCTACTTGCGAAAGTAAAGTTGTCGGAATCTGAATAAAGTCCATCCCCGCTTAAACGTGGATGCCGCAAAACCACCCATATCAGTGACAACACCACCGCCAAGATTGATCAGCAACGAGTGTCGGTCAGCTCCAAAATCAAGCATATTCTGCCACACTCCGATGCAGAAATCTATATTTTTATTCTCTTCCCCGGATCTACCTCTATGACGTCATAGTTGGATAAATTAGGTAAAGCTTGTTGAAACAATGGTAAACAATTGTCTAAGGTATTGGTGTCTACCAAAACTATAATTTTTGAATAATTCCGTTCCGCTAAAAACGTCTCCAAAGAGGCCAACGTATCATCAAAATATACTTGATAGCCCAAACTTTCTATGACTTCCATTCTACGATTCTTTAAGGTTTAAGTTTTCTATTTACCAATATTGTTTAATATTACACCAATTTTACTTCCATCCCATCAAATTCAACAACATCACCAGGCTTCAATTTCAGTCTTTTCCGATAATCAACCTGACCATTATACTTCACGTACCCTTCAGCGACAACCCATTGAGCCATAGCACCATGCTCCACCCAATTTAAAGCTTTAAGTAACTGAATAAGCTGTATATATTCCCTTCGATTTTAAATTCTTGCATTTCACAAAAATAGTGGTTTAACCGAGGAATACAAGAATAATCATCGTTTTAATGCTTACTAAATTACTACATTTGCCTTATTGCAAATAAAGATTATGATTGAGAATTCTGAGCCCAGAACATTGTCCTTTGATAATACAGAGATCGCTTTTAAAAGTAAAAGTGATAAGGATTTAGAAAGAGCGTATTGGTTATTCAAAATAATAGCGAATAACTTTTTAACAAAAGTAGGTCCATCAATGACCAACTTTGCGCTGAACATTGGATTGCCGATCCAGGGTATAATCCGTAGTACAATCTTCAAGCATTTTTGTGGAGGAGAAACCATTGAAGGCTGCGAAACCGCCATCAATGAATTGGGTGAAAATGGCGTTGGAACCATATTAGACTATTCGGTTGAAGGCGAAGAGACCGAAAGTGCTTTTGATGCCTGTTGCGAAGAAGTACTACGTACGGTATCCGCTGCCAGCAAAAACAAGTATATCCCTTTTTCAGTTTTTAAACCAACGGGATTAGGTCGTTTTGAATTGTTCGAGAAGGTTAATGCCAAAGAAACATTAACAGAATCAGAGCAAGCAGAATACCAACGCATGTTGGATCGCACAGACCGTATCTGTAAAGCTTGTCATGAAGCCGGCGTAAAGGTATTGGTTGACGCTGAACATTCCTGGATCCAGGATGCTATTGATGACATCGCGCGCGAAATGATGGAAAAATACAATATGGAAAAACCTATTGTTTATAACACCTATCAGCTTTACCGCAGTGATAAATTAGCTTCTTTAAAAGCTGATTTTGAATATGCCAAGGTCAGAGGCTTTCACATGGGAGCAAAAAATTGTACGAGGTGCCTATATGGAAATCGAACGTGCACGTGCTACACAAATGGGCTATGCTGACCCTATCCAACCGAATAAAGCTGCATCTGATACAGATTACAACGAAGCTATTGAGTTTATATTGGACCACTTGGACAATTTCGGACTGATGGCAGGTACACACAATGAAGACAGCAGTATGTTATTGGCCGAGGAAATAGACAAACGTGGTATCGACAGATCGACAGATCGGATCTACTTTGCTCAACTATTGGGAATGTCAGACAATTTGAGCTTTAATTTGGCTGCCCACGGCTATAATGTTGCTAAATATATGCCTTATGGACCGGTTAAAGCTGTGATGCCTTACCTATTCAGAAGAGCACAAGAAAACACCTCCGTTGCCGGAGCCACTGGTCGGGAGCTTGGGCTATTGATCAAGGAAAACAAAGAAGAAAAGCTAGTCGTCGATAACGACTAGCTTTTTTTTTTCAGCGTGTATCCACCCATTCGATCTCTACGATTCAATACCCCATCTTCGTCTCCAATGAGAGCAGCGATTATCTCGTGACTACCTTCTCCCGCTCTACTTTCCTCATTTATTATAAATAGCGATAATGTTTCATAAAAACAGAGTTCCTATTTCAGCTTCTCGACATTGGAATAAGCTAATTACAAATTGATTCCAAATTATTGAAACAATTATTTATGTTTGCAAACTTTTCCTTAAAATAAAGTTCATAGGGAAATGATGTTCCCCAGGAACAATAAGTATATATATTTGAAATGGAAGAAAAACTTAGATTATTTGATCTTGCACGTCATCAGGTCAGCAAATATCCCGATCTTAACATGTTTGCTCACAAACTGGATGGCAAGTGGAACTATATCAAAACGGCTGATTTTCTTAAAAATGTGGACAATCTGTCCAAAGGACTGATTGAACTCGGTGTCAAGCCCAACGAAAAGGTTGGTCTTATTGCAGGCAGTAGTATGGAATGGCACATGATAGATTTTGCTATTCAACAAATTGGCGCAGTGGTGGTAGCCATTTATCCCAATATTACCGACGCCGATTACCAATATATTTTTAACGATGCTGAAATCAGGGTCTGTATCGTCAGTAATAAGAGTCTATATGACCGCTTGATGAACCTAACGGAGTCCATCTATACATTAAAATATATCTTCTGCATTTCGGAACAGGAATCTACCCGAAGCTGGAATGAGCTCAATGATCTAGGGGTCAACTGTCCAGAAGATAAACTGATTCAGTTACGTGATCAGATCAAACCTGAAGATCTGGCTACATTAATTTATACTTCTGGCACAACTGGTAAGCCGAAAGGTGTTATGCTTTCCCATAATAATATTTTTTCCAATGTGCTTGGAGCAGCAGAAATCACACCCTGCAAGGCTTATGATCGAGGACTAACTTTTCTCCCTCCTTGTCATGCCTATGAGCGAATGGTACTCTATACCTACATGTATCTGGGCTTTACCATACATATTGCAGAGTCTTTTGATAAAATTGGCGATAACCTAAAAGAGGTAAAACCACATATCATGACTGTGGTTCCCCGTATCCTCGAGAAGGTCTATGAGAAAATCATGAAAACAGGTCATGAGCTTACCGGATTCAAAAGAAAAGTATTTGATTGGGCCGTTAATATCGCTGAAGAATATGATCCTAATCCTATCAAGAGAAGTTTCACTTATAATATGAAGCTTAAACTTGCCAAACAGCTTGTACTCAATAAATGGTACGAAGCCTTGGGTGGTGAGCTGTTAACTGTTGCTTCTGGTTCGGCCTCGCTGCATAACAGACTAACGCGAGCTTTTTTGGCTGCTGGAATTCCATTATATGAAGGATATGGTATGACTGAGGCATCACCTTTGATCTCGGTTAACCATTACATTAAAGGAATACGTATAGGTACTGTTGGGCTCCCCGTTCGGTTCGTAGAAATCAAACTAGCTGAGGATGGTGAAATTTTGGTCAAAGGGCCTAATGTGATGATGGGCTATTACAAAAATAAAGCCGAGACAGACAAAACGATTATTGATGGTTGGTTGCATACAGGCGACATTGGCAAATGGGAAGATGAGAAATTCCTAAAAATTATAGATCGCAAGAAAGAAATGTTCAAGATTTCAGGTGGCAAGTACGTTATCCCGCAACCTATAGAGACCAAACTTGTCGAATCTAAATTTATTGAACAAGCTATGGTGATTGGTGATGGGATGAAATTTGCTTCTGCATTTATTGTACCCAATTATTCCCACCTATTGGATTGGGCTAAAAACGATGCTCCAGAACTTGCAGATATGACCAAAGAGGACTTCTTGACTAATCCTGCAATTATCAAAAGGTAAATCAGGAAGTACGCCACGCCAATCAGCACTTTGGCAACTGGGAGCAAATCAAAAAGCCTATTATTTTAAGGGATGAATTCACGATTGAAAACGGAGAACTAACACCGACATTGAAAATGAAGCGTAAAGTTATTCTCGAACATCATCAGGAAGAATTTAATAATCTATATCAAATGGAGATCGATTAACCAAAGTCACTCCTATTTTTATATATCTTCGCACTTATTTATAAAAAGTATCACATGAAATTATTAAAGGATAGAATCCTTAATGACGGCAAAAGCCTCGCTGGAGGCATACTCAAAGTAGATAACTTTATCAACCATCAGATGGATCCTGTATTGATGAAGTCTATTGCAGTAGAATTTGTACGTCGTTTCGCAGATCTACCCATCAACAAGATCATAACAATTGAAGCAAGTGGCATTGCACCGGCGATTATGCTGGGCTACCTATTAGAACTGCCTGTTGTTTTTTTTTTTTTTTTTTTTGTTAAAAAGGCAAAACCTAAGACTATGGGGACATGTATGTTAGTGAAGTACATTCTTTTACCAAAAATCGAACCTACGATATCTGTGTGAGTAAGGAGTTTCTCTCCGCAGATGACAAAGTGCTCTTTATCGATGACTTTCTTGCCAATGGAAATGCAGCGTTTGGTATGCTAGATCTCATCCAACAGTCTGGTGCCGCATTATTGGGTATGGGCTTTATTATCGAAAAATCCTTTCAGGAAGGTGGTAAAAGATTACGGGAATTATCCGATATCCGAATAGAATCTTTAGCACGTATAAAATCTTTGGAAGTAGATAAAGTCAGCTTCGAAGAAGATTAACAACACAAACAAAAGCCTCATTTCTGTAAAGAATGAGGCTTTTTAAGTTTAAACAACAAGATAAATTATATTTCTAATCCCAACGATAGTCGTTGTAAAAATCTTCTGGATGTCTACTGATCGGCACATCCTTCACCACACGTATGTTGGCTGCCCCTAAGTTAACGTTTAACATGAAAGAAGGTACATTAGCCGAAAAACTCCAACGTCCGTTTCTCATATAAACATATCCATTGCGATAAGGATCATAAAATGTTTTATAGTCTCTAAAATAAACGTGATGTCTATTATCATATCGATGTGCTCTCGCCCAAGCTGGCGGACCATGCCTATATTCCTTACGATAATACTTGGCTACTTTTTTATGATATTTCCGATCTTCTTTATCTCTTTTTTTCCCAGTATTTCCGTTCTTCCTTGTCCCTTTTTTCCTCGTATTTCCGATGCTCTTTCTCATGCTTCCATTCGCGGTCATTTCCACGACGCTGAGCTGACGATTCCTTTGGAGTTATTAATGCAAGTCCTCCTATTGCTAGTGCGAAGTATATTATCTTTCTCATAACCAGACAATTTAAATTTATAAATCAAGTACAATACCGCCTATTTTTTTCACCGTTTTATAAGCGTTTCTATTGGTATGACATGCGTGTCTAAACAAAGGTTTAATTCCCCATCGAAAATTTAATTTGCTGGGATATTTATGCACTTTCATTCCAGCCAATTTAACGTATCTTTGCAGCATGTCCAATACAGGTTATATTACTGAAGATACAATTGTCGCATTGGCGACATCGGCTGGTGCCAATGGTGCGATTGCTGTAATTCGCGTTTCAGGTCAACAGGCTATTAAAATCACCAACGACATTTTCAAGGGTAAAGATCTGCTCCAGCAAGCCTCCCATACCATTCATTTTGGAACCATTCGCGATGGAGAAGAGATTATAGATGAAGTGCTCGTATCCCTTTTGTAGCTCCAAACTCTTACACAAAAGAAAATTCTGTAGAAATCTCTACACACAATTCCAAATATATTATTGAGCGTATTATTAGTTTGCTCATCAAAAGGGAGCTCGAGCTGCCCGTGCTGGTGAATTTACGCTTCGCGCTTTCCTCAACGGTGGAATGGATCTTTCACAAGCCGAAGCTGTAGCCGATTTAATTGCTTCCAATTCGGCAGCATCCCATCAAATTGCCATGCAGCAGATGCGCGGCGGATTTTCCAATCAGCTTAAATCCCTCCGTGAAGACCTGATCCACTTTGCATCCCTTATTGAACTAGAATTGGATTTTTCAGAGGAAGACGTAGAATTTGCGAATAGAGATCAGCTCAAAAATCTAATCAATAAAATAAAGTAATTGTTCAAAAACTGGTTCAGTCTTTTGAACAAGGAAATGTGTTAAAAAATGGTGTACCTGTAGTCATTGCGGGAAACCAAATGTAGGTAAATCAACCCTATTGAATGCTTTCTTAAACGAGGAACGTGCCATTGTCTCGGACATCGCCGGGACTACACGTGATACTATTGAAGATGAAATTAATATCCATGGTGTGACCTTCCGGTTTATAGATACAGCGGGTATTCGCGAGACGGCAGATATCATCGAAGCGAAGGGAGTTGAGCGTACACGCGAAAAAAATGAAACAGGCGAGATTGATTATCTATCTTTTTGATCCAATGCAAGATAAAATAGATGACGTTCAATCACAGTTGTTAGAAATTAAAAATCTTCAAATTCCATTTTTGACCATCATCAATAAATCTGATTTATTATCTGACAAACAAAAAGCAGAATATGAACCGCTCAATCCGCTTTATATTTCAGCAAAAGAGCAGATAGGCGTAGAAGAATTGAAGGATGAACTGATCAACAGAGTACAGCTGGGAAATTTAAATACAGACGATGTCATGGTAACTAACATCCGACATGTAGAAGCCTTGCAAAAGACATCCGATTCTCTGGAGCGCGTATTATTCGGTATTGATAATCCGGTTACTTCAGATTTCCTAGCTATGGATATCCGTCAAGCCTTATATCACCTTGGAGAGATCACAGGCAGTGTGTCTACAGATGATTTACTCGATAATATCTTTTCCAAATTCTGTATCGGAAAGTAACTATATTATAATAACCTTTGGCAGCCCAAACAAGGTATTGAATGTTTCCTTTTACTTACAAGAAAAGGAAACATTCACGACTTCTTTGACTTTTCTTTCCACAGAAAGAAGATATTCATAAAACACATCGCATATTTCTTGAATGCTATTGAGTTAGCAAAAATAATGATAGCTGCTTAAGGCCGGAATCAATTATTGAACAAGACTGGACAAATAGCGATTAAAAAATGGTCTACATGGTGTCGGGGCTCATTGTCATATTTCCAAGTATTATCCTTTACGGTTTAACCAATGGAGAAGCGATTTCCACCCTCAACACTTGTCTATGATGAGGCAATTATTTACCTTAGAAGACAGAAAATAGACTTAACTCAGTTATTATATTGGAGCACTTGAATAAAGGAACAGAGCGCCCTAGAAAGGGTATTCTATTAAAATCTTTTTGGGTATGTTTAATATTTATGGCACTCTATGTCATTGGTTTTTATACACTACCCCTACCTGGTAATAACGAATTAAACTATATTATATTTTCCCCATTGTATTTGTTCTTAGCTGGGTGTTCTTCTATGTCTTTATCCTCCTGAAAGGTGGGAGTCAACTAAAGTACTTTCTACTCGGATGTTTGCTGCTCGCTTGCTTTTTCATCTATGTAAATGGAATTTTTAATGTTGATATTAGGTTGGAGAATGCATTCAATTTCTCAAAATTGCCAAAAGAGTATGAAAAATATGTGGATATCAACAACTCAAAAAAACACATTTGGCAAACATGAAATAGATCTGTTTATAGCAAGTGACAATCCTGTTTATCAATTGTTGACCCAAAATAATGAATTAATTATACACAGCACAACAAGTCCACAACATACAAATGATCCTTTTCCAACCATCCATGATTTTTGCAAGCTTGACAAAAATGGCAATCAGATAGATCACTATTCTTTTCGGCAGGATAGCGATGATGATAAAGAAGTTTTATTTGAGGGCTATCTGATTAATGTTTCTAAAAACTATTTTCGGAACTGGCCGTTACGCGGTGATACGATAAGAAAGACGATCGAGATATTCAATGAAGACTTAAAATGGTCAAGAGATCAGCAGCGTCAGAAATTAACAGAAATAGAAAAGGAAGCGACCTATCTGATGTCAACCCCGTTTATCATTCTGATCGTAATAATGAATACGCTGGCTCTTATTATAAGATAACCTATTTAATAAACGATAAATGGTATACATTTTATGAGAACTTTTCAGATGAGGAATATTTCCCTTACAAGATAGAGCCAAAAGGTAATCTCGTTAATGATCTTTTTGGTCAATGGGAAGAAGATCAACTTGAACCGTCCGATAATGCTCCCCCTCCAAATATCAGATCTGTATATTATCAAAAAGTACAACGTATGCGCGATCGACATGATGCTAAAACTGGAGAATATGACCGTGGGGATGCATGGCAGGGATATTTATTTTCGCAGCTGATTGTAGACAATGATACACTGAAATTTAAAGATAAGTTATACTTGGATGAGGAATGGCATTGGTCAAAAATTGAAATAAACAATAAGAATATTGGGGCGCTTTCCTTTGAAAATACCGAACAATTTAAGGTATACAGTTTCTATTCAAATCCAGCTTTAAACTATCAACTTTTCACCAATCAACGCAACCGGTTATACCTGATAAAGAAGATCAAATAGTAATATGAGCTCACTGTATTATTTATCCAATTCGCTAATCGCCTGTTTTACATATTCATCATTGAGATCCTCCTCTGTAATCCGATCACCCCAGGACAAATAGCCATCTTTATCTTTGGCAAAACAACCGGACATCGTACTTTTTACTTTAAAGGTCTTATAGTCTACATGATCCAAAATACCTTGGCGATTCTCATAGATATGCCTTTTATCTTTAGCATAACAATCACCAAGTGCTACAAAAGTTGCCTGATCAGCTTCTTCAAAAGTAGAAAAGCTTCCGCCATAAGCCATTGCATAATAGCGATAAATATGTTTTTTATCTTTATAAAATGCACTGTTTAGCTTTTGAAAGGTACTAGTATCAATAATAGCATGCAATGGTTCTTCTGTATTAAAGCCCATTCTTGTAAGATAACTATCAACAAAAGTAATACCTTCATTTCCAACAGGGATCATTTCCTTTAATCCGATATCTCCATTTTTATTAATCCATAGATCATCTTTCAAAAGCCTCCATTTTAAGCTCCTATTTGTGCTATCAATAGCTTGTGCAAGCATTTTGTCCCGCTGTCTATCCTTCTCATTAGGGCACCCAATATCCTGTATTCCAGCAAAGGACAATAGCCCACCAAGTTTCTTCAGTTTCTTTTCTTTAATAATATTCGTATCTATCTGATAGATTCCCATGCGATATCGGTATAGATTATCCTCACCGCAGCTGTTGGAATATGGTATCGGCTTCAAAAAATGAAATCAGGCAAAAAATACATGCCAATAGTATCACCACCACAAATATAAATTTCAATAATTTCATATTAGGAAGTCTTTTATCAAGAATAGGGCTTCCGGCGTATCAATATCACGAAAACGATCAATATCAATTGCAATACAATGATCAAAAGAGCTAATATTTGTGTTTGAAAAGCCCGCCCCGAAATCTGCCTTTCATTAGCACGCTTCAGATCTATTTGATTTTTAATAATTTGTTTTTCGCAGGAATCGATATCGCTCCGTTGATCCACCCGCCACTTTTGCTCACTTGCAAACTGATCATTTTTATTGGACGGAATATCCAAAGAGCTCACCAGACCAAGGATGAGCCAACCACAGATTAAAATAGTCATAGCGGCCAAAACAATAACAACACTTTTCTTTATCATAACACCATAGCTCCCATGATTTCGATCTATACTACCATTGCTTTCATTTTCCATAATCATTAAGATAATAGAATAAATATTTTCGGTTAAACTGTCTATCCAAAAGAAAAATGTTATAGATAACCCTATGCTAATTTTTTTAATACATATAGCCTTCTTTATCACTAAATATGATTTAATATACATTTTGTTGGCAATTTCCATTAATTGTTATTGACTATTTTATAAGAGGCTTCCATAACCCCATCCAACGAACTATTTTCAAATAAATATTTCTCCTTTTTCATCTTAAATATCTTAGTTTTGACAGGCATCTCTTCCTTTGTTGTATCCGTTATTTCCTCCGTCAATTCTCCTTTTACCACATCATAGTAAAGCGATTGCCAAGAGCCAGCACCCACATTATAAGTCTCTACATAAGTCAACACCAGATCATCCCCAAAATATTTAAAATGCCCCAAATATTGCCCTGCACACCAGCAAGCCCATAGAAATTAAGGTGAAGCTCGCCATTTACGATATTAATATCCTCTGTTCCATATATTTTTGATCCATCCTTATTAAATTCAACCGGCATGAGGAGGTTCGAAATTTTGTCCAAACGATAAGATTTGTCTTTATTCTGAAGTAGTACCAAGATTGATCTGATCGCCATTTTATTTGTTTTATCTCTTCGCACCATCACGATATCAGACAGACCATCCGCATTTAAATCTCCTTTTGTTTCATATTGAATCTCAAAAACAGTAGGATCGACAATAAAGTCCAAAGCCTTTTCCCCTGTTAAGGGAATGTAAATGCTGGATCTTCATCTGATTCAACATAATCAGGATTAGTTAATATCAAATCCTTAGGTTTGCTAATTTCCACAAACTTTTCCTTTTCTAAGTCAATACGCCATATCCTGCTTATTTGAGTAATCTTCTCACTATCATTATTATAAAACGCTACGATATAGTTTTCCTCTCTGTCATCTTCGATTGCCAATCGGAAATTCCCAAAGCAGATTGCCGGATAGTTGGCCACCACATCCAGTTCATCCACAATCAAAAACACAGATCTACCATTCGCATCATGACGCAGAAATCGTTCAATGACAAATTTGCTTTGTCCGTGTTGGCAATGATCGATGATAGCGGAATACTGCGCAAGTGCATACTTATCTTTCAATGCATTTTCGGATAACATTACTCCCAAGCATTCATGCATCTTTGACAAGTCAATATCGGTAGTTGTTAGACCAATAAAAGAGCGAATTGAAGTATCAGCCTTGTTTAGGCTATCAAGTTGTATTACGGCTTCCTTTGTTGTTGGAACTACCCCTTCTTTGACATGATCTTGTGTTTTATAACGACAAGATTGCAAGAAGGTACTAACCGCTAAAATAAATATGAAGACTCTTTTCATAACACTTATTGTTTGCCGAGGTTTTTAGTTCGATCCTGATTCTTAGCTATTAAATTCCGCCAAAGGAATAGGAGACTTAATATAACAGAAAGCCCGACGATAATCACGGTGGACAGATCAAACAAAACCTGACCAAAGACCTTACTATCGCCAAAACATTGCACGGAATCACCCCAAATATCAGTTCCCATTGCACCTTCGGTATCGCAACCGACACAAGCAAGGTATTCAGGTACAATAAGGCCAAGGTAAAACAGAATAACCAGAATATAGATCCCTCCAAGAATAACTTGGACGACTTTGAGGATGTTAATTCCTACATTATTCTTTATTGCTCTTGCTCCCATAGCTTTTCAATATCTTGAGGTGTCAATCTCCGTTTAAAAATCAATGTTTTTCTTTCAAATGGAATTGCAATTACACGTTTAAAATATTGACCGCCACTATAAAAGTAGTTGGCCTTTCCCGCTAAAACCTCTACGGTAATAATCTCATCATTTAGGATAACAAGCTTCAATTTGACAGTCTTGCTTTCCGCACTGAATCCATTATTGCGATATCTAAGTTTCAAACGATAATCTGCTTGTATTCCAAAACTGGCTGCAGGTGTTTGTGTATGCTCTCCAATCTGATAGCAGATCGTATCATTTGATACAATAAGTGTTCTTCTGATGGTTTTCTTTTCAAAGTTTAGCAAATTCTCTCTTCCCTTTCCAAGGGTATCAGGCGAAGTAATATCAGTAAATTCGTATACACCACTCTTTAAAGAAGCTTGGGCAAACGCTGCATTCGTTTCCATTATCACAAAAATCAATATGCAAAATATCCACTTCATACCAGATTAGTTTTCCAGCAATATACAGTTGATTTTTGTAGTGTATAAGGTTATTTTATAATTCGTTAGCAGATATTTATTATTCGCTATGGCCTCATCATTATCCGTATAATCTCATTCTGGTAAATTTCTTCTAAAGACCAAACTGATCAACCAACAAAAAAATGATCCCATACATAGATAAATAAGTGTTTTGATTAAAAAGAAAGGCCATGAAATAATTGCTAGCCCAAACTGATCGTCAATTGGAGCCGTATCGGAGTAACTAACCATGGTATCCCAAAAAGAAAACAAAACACCTGCTATTCCGCCAATAATAATAAAAATAAGTCTCATTCAAGGACGCTTAAAAAATCATCTTTTCTTTGAAATAGATCGAATCTGTTTAATTGAAAGATAGATGAGCATAATAGAAAACCTATAAAAACAACAGTCTGAAAAGCAAATCGTATAGGTCTGGTAGTCCACTTGATCATTGTATACCCACCACCTGTTTTGCTAAACCTCAACTTATATTCGCCCATTCCTAGTCCGTCAATAGCCATACTGGCAGTCATGCCCGCTAGCGCCAGCAGAAATATTATCATACCTATCTGCAGTACATAATATGCTATGGTAAAAGCTTTGCAATCAAATTTTCCCAAAAGCTCTTTTCTGGTAAAAGCGTAAGAGCAAAATACAATAACATCAAAATTATGCCAGCAACTAAGCCGACAATTCCAATGCACAGTATGACCACAAATATTTCTGTTATACCCACTATCTGTTATGCTTTAGTGATTTCTATCCTATTATCCGAAATAGCACAAATTACTGTTCCAATCCATTAACTTTCAAAGAAAGATCTTTAACAAGAAAGGCCTCAATCCCCTGAATAATAAATGAACAACTGCCGAATCAAAGATATCAAGTTATTTTCGGTCAACACGAAACGAATCTTAAGTCAATCTCGGCGAATCGTAATTGTTTGTAATGACAACAGGAGCCATTCGTACATTCAAAAAAATATTGCAAGAGAGATATTCCAAACTTACACCATATTATCCTGCAACATAATACTAGCTTATACGACATACAACTAACGGAGTAGACATACAACGTTGATAGAAATATAAAAATGCGAATTCAACGAAACCTCCACATGATCATGCTCAACCATTCGAAAGCAAGTTGCATTTTGATCATATTCATAACCTTGCTACTGTCTGTATCGGCAACCAAGATCATGGCACAACAGGTTCAGAGAAATGACTTTATATTATCTGGAAAAATAGCGACCACAGAAATTGCCTCACTGGAAATTAACCTATTCAATGCAGAGGCTAAGCTGATCAGAACTGAATTTCCCAATCAGCAAGGTGAGTTTCGATTTGATGCCCTTAGCAAAGGAGCTTATTACTTCAAAATTCGTCGTGGTCAATCAGACCTCTACAATTCGGAGGTCATTCAAGTGACGGACCATGATATAGGTTTACCTGAAATTCGGATAAACGAACAACGACTGGAGACCGTCGTCATCAACAAATCACGTCCTTTTATTGAACGACATGACGGTAAAATGATCTTAAATGTAGAAAGTAGTCTTCAAAATACGGGTGGATCTGTGTTAGAAATACTGGGAAAAGCACCTGGTGTTACAATAGATGGGAATGACAACGTTATTTTACGGGGAAAAATAATATTTTAATACAGATTGATGGGAAAAACTCACCACTTACCGGCGATGAGCTAGCCAATTACCTCCGCGGACTCCCCGCATCTGCGATTGACAAAATTGAACTCATCACCAACCCATCTGCAAAATATGACGCTGCCGGAACTGCCATTATTAATATAAAACTAAAAAAAGGAACAAATAAGGGAACCAACGGAAGCTTTTCTACAGCGTTAGGTGCAGGTAGATACGTTAAAAATAACAACAGTTTTAATATCAACCATCGTAATAATAAGCTCAACCTCTTTGCCAATTATAATTTTGCTTATCGCAAAGCATTTAACGAGCTCATGATCGATCGAAAGTTTTACACGGAAGGCAATTTAGAGAAAACATACCTACAGGACAATTTCTTTAAGTTCAATACCCGTAACCATAACGGTAAAATCGGCTTCGATTACAATCTAACTGAAAAAAACCTACTGGGTGCATCTGTCAGCTTCACAAGTAATGTCTTTAAACCACGTGGGGATAGCAAAACGGCCATCCTAGGTCCCAACGATCAGCCACTCAGTCATACCGTCACCTTAAGTCAAACGGCCAATACCTTGAAAAATATCTCTGCTAATCTCAATCATAAATACAGTATGGATACACTGGGGTCCGAACTTAGCACGGATATAGATTTCATTCGCTATGTCAATACATCGAACCAAAGTTTTGATACCAAAACCAACAACAACGAAGATGAACCTATAGGTATACCCTATATCTTGAGAGGAAAGACTGATGGCGGTTTGAACATCTATGCACTAAAAAGCGACTGGATTAAGATCTTCCCTAAAAACCTCAAACTGGAAGCCGGCTTTAAAACGAGTTACGTTAAATCAGATAACGATATTGAATTTTATAATCATAGTACCTCGCCTGCTGTAAGGGACACCAATAAATCGAATCATTACATCTACCAGGAGCACATCTACGCAGCCTACGGTAATGTATCAAAAAAATGGAATAAGCTGAAAACCGTATTAGGTCTACGTATTGAAAAAACCGATGTGACAGGAACACAACTAACCACTGCACAAATTAATAAAAGGCAATACACTCAGCTATTTCCAAGTGCCGTTTTTTCCTATGAGTTCACAACAGATCATAATCTCGAAGTCAATCTCAGCCGTCGCATCAACCGTCCTAATTATCAACAGCTCAACCCCTTTAAATACTATATTAATGCGACAACATATCGTGTTGGCAACCCCGATCTAAATGCACAAACATCGCAAAACTATGAACTCACCTATAGTTTCAAAAGTAGATATATAGCCACCCTGAGTTATAGCAAAATAAGCAACAATATCACGACTGTCATAAAACCCGTAATCGAAAATGGGGAAAATATCACCGTTCAGACAGAAGAGAACCTAAAATCAGCATCCTATTACTCTCTGAATCTCATTCTACCGATCAAGCCGACCAATTGGTGGGATATAAACAATAGTGCAAACTTCTATTACGGTTCATATACAGGAAACGTCTCAGGGACACAGATCAATAATATTGGCAATTTTACCCTCGACATGAATAGCCTCCATACCCTTAAATTGGGTAAAAATTTCGTCGCCGAATTAGCGGCCAATTATAAAGCTACCGAAGTATATGCCTTCGTCCGTATTGACCCTTATTGGTATCTCAATATCGGGTTACAAAAGAAATTTAGGGACAAAAACACCTTGAAGCTCGCCCTAAGTGATCTATTCAACAGCAATACCATAAAGGGAGTGACTGTCTACAATGATTACAAAGAAAATTTTAAAAGCAGAAGAGAACCCCGCGTTGTGATGTTGTCCTATAGCTATAATTTTGGATCCACCAAAACAGGACAGTCTCGAAAAACAGGTGCCGCCGACGATCTCAAACGAAGGGCCGAATAGCTTGACTCAAGAGTTTGGATTCACAAACTCTTGAGTCAAGCTATTTATCTTTCAGAAGCGGCCGTGGATCAAAGACAACCTTTATCTTCAGGATCAGCTCGTTTTCTACTTGATACCAGCCTGCACTAAAGATCTCCATTCCCCCATATCAATGTTATAGAAGATAGCCACATGATTACCATTTGTCATTACTTCTTTAATATTGTATTTAAACTTCATTTTCTTCATATCCGCAATATAATGATCTGCAGTATGCCGACTCCCAAGCACCCCTCGAACACCATATCACTATCCAATAATTCATATGCAGCAGTAAAATCTTCTTTATTCAGACTTTCGAGAAAACTGAGCACAATGTATTTCGCTGATTTCATTTCTTTCTTTATTATGGTTATTTATACTATTCCTTATCTGGCCATTACTATTATGAATACTTAAATAGAAATTCACAACATCCAGTCCCTAGACTAGTTAAATAAAAGAACAACAAAGTTGACCAAGCGTTTGATAATTTTTATTTTTTCCTTCCCTTCTATCATTTATACCCTTATATTCCCGGCAACCCAAAGATTCAGCCTTGAAAAGCAGCTCTTATCTAGCTTTACCACCGGCATCAAAAAAACTTGATAGGGTCAAAAATTTATTTAAATTTGTTTCTAACAAGAGAAGTATATAACCCTTCTTTATAAACCCTAACACAATTGAACCATGCCAGAGAATAAAGTTTTATCTCAATTGACCAACGAGGAGTTAAACAAAAAGAAAAAACAGTCCATTGGAGTCATGATATCTTTTGGTGTTGTCATGTTTATAGCTATTGTAGTTTTGGTCTACCTCTCCTTTAAAACAAAAAGTACGCTCTTTCAGGTATTGCAGCTTCCTTATTTTGTGTGTTTATACCGATTTATGTGAATAATATACAGATCAACCAAGAACTCAAATCGCGCCAATCCAAGAAGGACTAAATTGCAATTTTGTAGCTGTATAGATCGCTGTAACGACTATAGAAACTAAGTACGTGATGTATTGGAACAATATGGCCCACTATCGATCATAGAATGAGTAGGCTTTTAACAGTGAGAATCATTTTTTCAACTAAAAGCGATTCACCCCAGTCGTTTAATTTCCAGAGCACCTCTACCAGACTTTTACCTAGCGGTGTCAGTGTATATTCTACCCGCGGGGGCAGCTCTTTAAAGACCTCCTTGCGAAGTATTCCGTCACGCTCCAGCTCCTTTAGCTGTTGATTCAATACACGCCGATCTACTTTAACAATACCACGCAACATTTCGCTTGGACGCTTTTCACCCTGATTGATACGCCAGACAATCGGAATTTTCCATTTCCCACTGATCGCATTGACTGCAAATTCTAATGGGCATATTTTTTTCTTCTATGGCTCTATCCGTTTTTTTCATAATGTTGACTTTTTTTAGCCCATAGTGACAATTTTATGCGTTATTGTACTTATGGATTAACTTTCGAATCTTTGCAAAGATTAGGAATAAATATGAAAAATAGACAAGAGGATATGCCAGTATTAAATAAAAATTCAGCAAAAAGTTGTCAAAACCAAAACGAACAGGTGCACGAAAAACAAGTGAGATACCAGTATCTATTCTGGAACAATTGAACAAGGGCGAGATTGAAACTGCCAATCTTGTCGAATGGCTAGCCGTAGACCAACCTGTTTTGCTAAACCATCTACTCACACAGCATGATCGGACAGCCTATCTTAAGCCTATATTGAAAAGAATTAACCAGTTAAAAAAACAGACTGTTAACAGCATCAATGAAGCCATCGGAACCGGACTTCTTGAACAGATCACGCAGCAAAACGACGCTGTTTTCCTCCAGACGATATCGCTTCATCCTGCTGATCTGGTTCGTTGTTGGGCCGCATATACTGTTGGGAAAAATAAGGATCTAAGTACCTCCGAAACACTAAACCGGATACAACAGTTTGCTGCTGACCAACATTTTGGTGTTCGAGAAATCAGCTGGCTAGCCGTACGAGAAAAAATAAGCAGCAACTTGCAAGAAAGCATTTATATTCTTACCGAATGGACCAACAACGTCGATGAAAATATTAGGCGCTTTGCTTCAGAGGCTATACGGCCCAGAGGTGTATGGTCTGCACATATTGATGCGTTAAAACAAAATCCCGCCATCGCCTTATCAATATTGGAAGCCTTGAAGTCCGATCCATCCCGATATGTGCAAAATAGCGTGGCCAATTGGCTGAATGACGCCGCCAAGACCTGTCCGTTATTTGTTAAAGAATTATGTACCAGATGGGAAAGAGAAAGTAAAAGTAAAGAAACCATATACATCGTAAAGCGAGCGATCAGAAACCTCAGTTGAGACGACAGATAACGCTAAATATCAAATCATTTTTAATTTTTCATACAACAGGAAATATGTACATTTGGTATACATCAACTCACGGATTAGGCCATGCAGATACTCCCGCCAAAAGAATTATTGCCTTACATCAAACACTACCTCTTTTTGGAAAGCGCTGCCGATTCGCAAAAAACGCTACGCTTATTCTCGGACGGCAATACAGGAATGGTATTTCTTTTGAATCAAGGCCGATTATCCATCAACCGAAACGATCATCTCCCGCAGTCATTTTTGTATGGTCAGATCAGTCATTTTAAAGATCTCTGTGTAGTCGAACGCATTTCCTTTATTATTGTTGTATTTCAACCCGATGGTCTCTACAAATTACTGGGTATACCGGCACATGAGCTAAGAGATCAAATCATTGGCTTAAAGGATATCTTTGGACAGTCAGCAGACCGGCTTTACGATCAGCTTATGTACTGCAAGTATCCAACAGCTAAATTAAATGCATTAAACACCTTCTTTTATACACTCGCCATTCAACACAAATCGCCAGGTCAGACCTGCTTTTCTAACGTATTAAAATGTATTACCGACCACAAAGGGCTCCTCTCTGTGGAAGAATTACTCAAACTCAGTGGTCATAATGAGCGGCAGATGGAACGGTTATTTGCCGAACAGGTCGGTATGAGTCCCAAAAATTCGGAAGCATTGTCCAACTCCATTTCTTTTTGAAGTTACTTCGCAATAAACCTGATGGTACAACACTGACGACCATCTCCTACGAAAGCGGGTATTTTGATCAATCTCATCTCATCAGGACATTTAAAAAATATACTGGTTTTACACCATCCATATATTTGAACAATACAAGCAGACTGGCAATCAATTTTATGGAGCTCCAAGCCTTGCCTGATCGTTTGTCGGATTTGTACAATTTATCTTAACAACTTACAAGTAGATTTGTCAATAGATCAAAGAAAGAAATATGGACAAATTAAGAATTGCTACAGCACAATTTGAGCATAAAAGTGCGGATAAAGCCTATAATCTGACAATCATCGACACCCTTGCGCAACAGGCCGCAGCCCAAGGTGCTGATGTGATTGCTTTTCACGAATGCTCCATTACTGGTTATACTTTCGCAAGAAATTTAGATAAACAGCAAATGCTCGATATTGCCGAACTCGTTCCTGAAGGAAACAGCACCCAGAAGTTGATCGAGATAGCAACCAAATACAATATCACCATTCTTGCCGGTTTATTTGAAAAAGATGAAAACGATAATTTATATAAGCCCTATATCTGTGTCGACAAAGATGGCTTAGTCGCCAAACATCGCAAATTACATCCCTTCATAAACCCCTATCTGACCCCAGGTCAAGCTTATACGGTATTTGAGATCAAAGGATGGAAATGTGGCATTTTGATCTGCTACGACAATAATGTCATTGAAAATGTACGCGCAACAAAATTATTGGGAGCTGACATTATCTTTATGCCACATGTGACCATGTGTACTCCTTCATCTAGACCTGGAGCGGGCTTTGTGGATCCTCAGCTCTGGCATAACCGTGAAAATGACCCAACCTCCCTGCGATTGGAGTTTGATGGAATGAAAGGACGCGGCTGGTTAATGAAATGGTTGCCAGCCAGAGCCTATGACAACGCCGTTTACACCGTTTTTTCAAACCCCATCGGAATGGATGACGATCAGTTAAAAATGGTTGTTCAATGATTTTAGATCCTTTCGGGGATATTCTCGCAGAATGCCATACATTTGACGATAGTTTTGTCATAGCCACAGTCACACCCGAAAAACTGATACAGGCTGGCGGACATCGTTATATCAGCGCCCGACGACCAGAACTCTACCGCAACATTATTGGTCAACAACATGAAGCAGAGCAAAAAGTAGTCTGGTTACATACAGAAAATAGCTAATCTCCATCAATCCAGCAACTGATTTAATGCTTTTCAATCGAAGTCTTAAATCAGTTGTCTCACGATTATCCACCAGAGGTACCCCAGCCATCTGTCAATTAAAGTATTGCGAACATTTTTTCGCTAAGCATCGCGCTACAACACCTTATTTATGTTAATTTAGCGGATTAATATTCACTAGCAGTTTAAATAAAATTATGAACTATATCCGAAGATATTGGAACATACTCACGAATATCGGAACGCATCCGGATATGTCCTATATCGACCTCAAAAGGATACAGATGGTCAATTTGATTGCCATACTTTGTTTATTGCCCACACTTTGCTTTTTTATCCTTAATATCATCGACCAACGTTATCTGCTGTCAACGATCAACCTATCCAATACCATTTGTTCTATTTCGGTACTCTTTCTACAATATGACGGTAAACATAACTTTGCGAAGGCGATGTTATTGGTCAGCAATTTCATCTTTTTTTTTTTTGGGTGCTATGTTATTTAAAAAT
This sequence comes from Sphingobacterium sp. E70, assembly GCF_019285695.1. Classification (NCBI taxonomy): domain Bacteria; kingdom Pseudomonadati; phylum Bacteroidota; class Sphingobacteriia; order Sphingobacteriales; family Sphingobacteriaceae; genus Sphingobacterium; species Sphingobacterium sp. E70. Next base: position 85,200 of record NZ_CP079104.1, read on the forward strand.
GGCGGCGAATATTTTCTATTATGCACCCTGATTGCTTCGATGTTGCTTTACGACGACCGTCGTGTCCATATTTTTTCTGCCTTGCTACCGCTTTCGCTATTGCGTTGCTCTATTTCTTTCCGACCATTGTTCCTGTAGCCCAACGTGTCCCCAGGCTAAGACTGATCTTCAATATTAGCAATGCACTTGCCTTTATTGTTATCGCTGTAAATTCCTTCCTACAGATTATTTACAACAATATGGAGAAGATTGAGGAACAGCGTCGAAAACTGGAATCTATGAATCGCGATAAGGAGAAAATATTTTCCATTGTCGCTCATGATATCAAAAGTCCATTTGCCAGTTTGGAGGCATTGGTATTGATGCTTCGCGACCAGATTCTCAACAATACCGTATCTAGAGAATACATACAACAGCTTTATCAACAGATTGTACATCAAAATCAAGCGCTGGACGACTTTCTGCAATGGGGAAGTAGCAGTATGCGTGGGATTACCAGCCCTGCTATTTTAGTACTGATCGAACCATTGATCCGCGAAATCATCATATTGTTTACCGATCAAATACAAGCAAAACAGCTCAAGATAGAAGTTGCTATACCCGAAGGAACACATATCTTCGCCAATAAGGATCATACCTCCATTATTCTCCGAAACCTTATTAGTAATGCAATCAAATTTAGTTATGTGGCCGGAAAGATAAGTATTTATTGCAGTAGAAATGAGATTCATACCAACATTCATATCCAAGATGAGGGGGTTGGAATTAATCCCTCCAAATCGGCCTTACTCTTTAATGTAATACAGCATAAATCATTCGGTACGGAAGATGAACCCGGATCGGGCTTAGGGCTCGTATTATGTAAAGATCTGATCGAGCGCAACAAAGGTACAGTCGATATTCAGAGTATTCCCAATAAAGGTTCAATTTTCACTGTTGGCTTACCGTCATACCCCACCAGAAACCAGGGCTCCAAAAAGAAGCACAGACCTATTGCTAAAAACCTGTCCGTGCTTCTTATGCCGTGCAATATCCCCATGTATTCCTTTAGCACCGTATTCAATCAACAGCAGTGCAATTGAATTTCCTTTCCTAAAAGGTAAAAGTCACCAACAGGGCCTTATGATCTGTAGGCCATATTCCTTTTGGAAGCAAAAATTCATCTTCGCTATCTTTTTCCTGCTTTTTGGCATATTTCACCGTTTCCGCAGGTCCCACAATTCTCGCCCTCACCACTTTTAATGGTAGCTTACTACGATAATAGACATAGTCTATTCTGTCCCGATCATCCGCTGTAGGTGCCCAGACCAACTTATCAATAGGCACATCCTTATTGAACGCCGGATAGGTAAAGCCGGGATGACTTACCGGGTTAGGATACTGCACACGAAAACTATCTTTAAATCCTGCCTTTTCCAATAGAACTGAACAGTCCCAAGGCACTACAGCACCCCGATGGTCAAACAGATCCTTTGTCGCTACAGTCCAATCCAGATGTGAAGGTTCATTAAAATCACCCGCAACAATAAAAGATTGCAATTGCTTCTCCCCTCCACATCGTGTATAATATCACGTATCGCCTCATCCCTTTTGCTTTTACGATTGGCTTCCACAATTGCCGATACCTCAGTAATCGGATTTTCCATTTTCTTCCAGGTTACACCATCATACCCCTAGGTAGGTAACAGGCATAATTGGTATAATCCAGGTGTAAAGAATAAAAGACAAAATCGCGTTTGCCAACTTTGATCTTACTTTTCAACACACCTCCCATCCCACTATCTTTGCCATACAATGCGTGTTGGTCCGTCACTGGAAATTTGGAGATCAATCCAACATCCAGCTTTTCATCACTTGACTTACCAAAATAGCTTGCTCCTTTGGATTTTAATTCTGCTAATATCCGCTGGATATAGTCTGTCCCTTTGTAATTACGTACCTCACTAAAGAGCACGATATCCGCATGCTTGTCGATGATTTCATCTGCAATAGCCGGGAAACCATTGGGTACGACTGTCCCCTCCTGCCAAATATTGATCTGCAACACTTTCAATTCGGTTTTCCCTGAGCGACTATGAACTGCCCAATGCTGAGCAGTAGCAACAGCATTATAAATTTTCCTATTTTCATCTATGGTATATATTAATGCATCAGTATATAAAACTTGCCCTAGCGAACTAAGGCAAGTCTAATCTTCAAATATCCAAAGACTTTGGCACAAGTCCTATTTTATTTTTGTAACAACCATATGATTTTGTCTACATTGTCTACACCACCCCATTGACGTTGTATCGCCGCATCCACATTCTCCCGATTGGTATCAAATTCTGAGCTTGGATACATCCAGCGCATCGGCATTTTTGTATTCGTGATATTCTGATTCGTATTCGGATTAATCGGAAATTTCGGATATCCTGTACGTCTATAGTCATAATACGATTCCCACTCGCGTTGCATAAAAGACAACAGGTATTTCTGATACATAATTTTCTCCAAATCTGTCTCAAAGTTTCCGGTTAAAAGGTTTGACGGATGGTTTTGTACAGCTTGTATATTGGCACCATCAATCTTTTTATTATGGTGATAGTCCGCAACATCCGGTGTATTATCGGCCACAAATAGCATACTCGCACGGATGGCTTCATTGTAGTAGCTACTCGCCTGGCCTGGAATCCAGCCACGCAAGGCAGCTTCTGCCAAAATAAATTGCTGTTCAGCATAGCCTAACTTAACAATAGGCTCCCCGCTAGGCAATTGCGTATAACGTGCATTAATTCCTGAGAATTGACCAGAAGACCATCTTTTGCTGATCACATCAAATGAAGCTGAAGGGTCAACACTTAGATAAGCATCCGGACTATTGGCTGGCACCTGTTTATCTGTTTCGCTTTTTGCCGGTTTGGCAAAGTAATACAATCTGTTATCTGAGCTTTCCTTCAATTTATCGATGATTAGATAACTCAACATCGCATAGGGATTATGATTAAGCCGTGTAAAATATACAGGATAATATTCTTTGGCATTATTGGAATAAATGCGTTGAAAGTTGTCCGCATTAGAGGTCATCAAATCCGATTTCGCATAATTTTGAAAGCGGCTGGCCACTTTCAGGTCATTATCAGTCTGTTTAATAGACAAATGCATTAATACTTTAAGCTGAAAAGCGCGCACAGTCTTTCGCCATTTGACCGGATCACTCTTAAAAATTGGATCAGCCTCCAGCTTGACTCCTTTACCAAAAGCCTCATAAGATCGATCCAGATCATTTAAAATAGCCAACAAGGCTTCTTTCTGCGTATCATATTTAGGTTTCAAAATCCCGCTTTCCCCTTGGAACGCTTCAGTATAAGGGATATCTCCTAAAGTCATCGTTAGATAAAACATCTGATAGGCTTTAGCAAAGTAATATAGTCCCTCATAAGCCGGCCTATTTGCATCAGTCGTCAACTCCAACATTTTATTACCGTTGATTACTGTACTGTAGCCGCTCAGGTCCGATCGACCAAAAGAATTATATTGGTTGCCATCTGCGCTTTCTCCCCAGGCCAAGCTTTTAGATACCAGCTGGTTGGCGTAAAATGGCTTACCCATACTACTCGAAGTCAAATCCAAAATAATATTTGTCGCTAATAGCGGCCTTGACGCTCGTGTTGATCCATTGGGATCAGTATTGATATCCTCAAAATTATTACACGATGTAAAAGTTGTACCCAAGGTCAATACTAGTACAAATAATTTATTTATTTTCTGTTTCATGATGCTGCTGTTTAAGTTAAAATTGAAGTTTTACATTCATCCCGATATATCGGATTGACGCTGAGTTTAAGTTTTCTTTACCGATATCCGGGTCCGAATATTTAAAGTCCTTGGCCCACATCCACAGATTCTGCCCGATTAAACCTACCGATGTATTTTTGGCTTTGATCTTCTGTGACCAGGCAACTGGCAAACGGTATTCTAAGCTCAGATCTCTTAATTTGACAAAGGTCTGCGAAAACATAAATTGTGATCTTGGACTACCAATATAAGGTGCCATACGAATTTGATAGTTTTCATAGGACACTGGTACATCATTGGCAGTAAATACACGGTCATCTCTGGTGATATTACCATACGAATCGTAATCAACCGAACCAGAAAGCACCTTCACACCTTGACCTACATAATTATTCTTTCCATTGACCACCATATCATAGCGGTATTCGTTATCACTATCAGGGTGACTTCCCGAATTCCACATGGCCTGATCAGTCACACTTTGAGCAATACCACCAACACGACCATCAAAAGATAGGTTTAAGGTAAACTGCTTGTATGAAAAAGTATTTGACCAGCCCCAGATAAAGTCAGCTTCGTTAAATCCAGCGACAGTTTGGTAGGCACTCGCTCTAGGTAATCCGCCATAATGGATAATATTACCACTAGGGTCTCTTTCCCAATCATTAATAGCCACCCAGTTCCATCGAGCACCATCTTTTACCCAAGGTCTATCTGTGGAGTAATCCGGATCCACCCGATCATACGTATAGCGTTCTCGAGACCAGTTGATTTTGGAATTCCAATTAAAGTCAGCACTTTTATAACGTCCGCACCTAGCATAATCTCCACACCGCGTCTGCGTAGGTCTTCTTTGATATTGATCTGTGTTCTAGAAAATCCTGAGGCAGAGCTGATAGCCGCATCACGCTGTTGGTTAAATGTTAATGCGTCATAGTAGGTAAGATCAAATTGTATTCTATTTTTCAGTAAATTGATTCCAGTACCCAATTCCCATGAATCCATTGTGACTGGTTTAATCGAAGCATTTCTTAACGTGGATGGATAAGAAGCTGTTCCTAACCCCTGCCAAACATCGCTATTAATTGTATACTGTTGGTTAATGGCGTAGATATCGGGAGCCGTATTTGTCCTTGTCCAAGAGCCTCTTACCTTCCAGAAACTAATGGCTGAAGGCAGATTCAATAAGTCAGAGAGTACCACACTGGACAATACCGAAGGATAGAAAAATGAACGATTATTTTTGTCCAATGTAGAGCTCCAATCGTTACGTCCCGTCACTTCCAAAAAAACGGCATTTTTCCATGAAGCAGTAAATCGTCCATATATTGCATTCTCCTGGCGCCGCTCGAGTTGAGATGTTGTTGTTGCTGGATTGACCGAAGCTTTTAGCGAATAGAATCCTGGAATCGTTAGCCCACCTGAGGTGCTTCCATTTTGGTTATCCTTATTGCGGTAGTTTATTCCCGTACCCACGAAGCCCTCAACATTGAATTGGCCAAACTGTTTCTTTGCTGTTGCCATCAAATCTCCATTCACACTATAGCCACCCTCACGGCTTGTTGAGAAATAGCCTAACCGGTGCCATCCCCCACGGCACCAATTGGATTTTGGTATTGGTCGAGCTGCGAATAAACATCCGAACCCAGACGTGCCGTGATTGTCAGCCAGTCGTTTGACTTAAACTCGGTATTTAGGTAGCCATTTAGGATATTGTAATCACCGGAATGCACAATTTCATTAGCGATAAAATACGGGTTATCATACCAGGAAGCATCCATCCAGTTCTGTTTTTCATTAGGTGTCACCCAATAATTCTTATAATCCCTAATATCGTATTCGGTTCCCGACCAAACAGTTAAGTTGTAAAGAATACCGCCACCACCATACCCTGTGGCTCCCATATTTGGATAGTACCGCTTATTATAATTCAGCCCGCCCTCAAATTTAAATTTACCAGCAGTCATATCACCGGAGACGGAGTAAGTCATCTTGTTCAGCTTGTTGTTTTCATACTGGCCTTTATTATATACATGCGTAAAAGAAGCTCTGACGCCACCATTTTCACCCCGTTGAGCGATACTTATATTATTATTGGTAATAAAGCTTTGTTGTTGAAAATTTTTCAGATTATCTTTTCCTACAGATCGTAATTCGGTATCCTCTTCCTGAAAAGTATAAGGGTTATAAATCTTTGCGGTTCTTCCGATATCCAACTTATCGCCCCAGACATAACTTCCCGGTTTATATTTACCGCCCTGTCCTGTACTATAGGATGTCTGGACCTCTGGTCTCCGCAGATAACCCGCATTAAACATTGTACTACTATTAAGCTGCACATCCAATCCCTTTCCCTTACTCTTTTTGTGGTAATCATGATGGCTCCGGCACCGCCTCTGGAACCATATAACGCCGCAGCTGTTGCTCCTTTCAATACGCTGATATCTTCTATATCATCTGCCGGAACATCCGTAGACTAACAAATTGCGACGCTACCCCATCAATTACAATCAAGGGTGTACGCCCGCGTAGTTCAATTGTTGGCGTAGTGTTAAACTCAGTGCTATTTTTAATATTCAGACCGGCCACACGCCCTGTCAACGAAGTCGCTACATCCACACCTTTAGCTGAAGAAAGTGCTGCTCCACCTACCTTTTGGACAGCATAACCCAACGCTTTCTGTTCACGTTTTACCCCTAAGGCGGTCACCACGACTTCATCCAATGCCCTGTTTCCTGTGTTCAACTGGACACGAAGTTCATGTGAGCTTGAAGGGCTCAGCTCCACACTTTCAAAACCAAGAGCATTGACGAATAGATTTTGATCAGCTTGAACACGGATCGTAAATTTCCCCAGTTGATCCGTACTTGTTTTTCGTTCCCTTGACTTACCGTTGCTCCGGAAAAGGGCTTTTGTGATTCATCAATACGATACCACTGACCGTAATCAGCTGCTGTTGCCCTTCCGATTTCGTAACACTTGATTTTTCCTTTACCGAAAGGATGATATTTCCTTCCATAATACGGTAACTGATTTCAGTGCCTTTAAAAAGTCGCTCAAGCACGGCATTGATATCCTCGCCCTTGGCATTGACCGAAAAACTACGCTTAGTGTCAATCTGATTGTTGTTGTAGAAGAATCGAAAACCCGATTTCTTTTCAATTTCATCCAGGATTGTCTGCATGCTTTTGTTGCTGACAGACAAAGTCAGTGACTTCTGCTGGGCTTGGACAAATTGGAATGCAGAGATTCCAAAACCCAATAAGATCAGTTTTAATCTTAACTTGTTCATGATAATGGTTAATAAATTGTATAAGTAGAATTTTATTGTTTACATAGTAATAAGGCTTATTTATAGAGTTCCACCGTGATCGAACCATCGGTTTTGCTACCATCATTGATCATATTATATTGGATCTGCGAGGATATTTTGATATGCTCCAACACCGTAATCAATTGTTGCGAATCAAACACACCCGTAAACCGTTCGTCATTCAGTTTCGACGATTTCAAATTAAACTTGACATTGAATCGCTTGGATACAATTGTCAGTAACTCAGTTAGACTCGTGTTCTTGAGTACGATCTGATTATCTTTCCAGGAGGTCAGGGTCTTCTCATTTAATTCGTTAGGCACTATCGACTGATTTTTCCTGTTATAGACTATAGTCTGGCTCGGTTGCAGTAGCAAGGATTTAGACCCTGTATTGGATTGGTAATTAAACTGTACACTTCCCTCTTCAAGCGTTGCCCGCACAGTCGAGTCCGTATGGTAGGCATCTACATTAAAACGGGTTCCCAATACCTCAATAGCCGCCTGCGCAGGAGTCTGTACTTTAAATTTCTTTTCAGGATTTTTTGTTACATCAAAAAGGCTTCACCGTCCAGTTTGACAAGTCGCTCTTTATTGAATTTCTGCGGATAGCTGATCACTGTATTTGCATTCAACCACACCGTTGAACTATCTGGCAATCGTATTGAAGCTACCATTCCTGGATTGGTCCGCATGGTAACCCAAGCTTCGGAACCAGAACGGTTGTCGTACCATTGATACAACTGAACCAGCAACAGTGGAATAAACAGTACAGCCGCTGCACGTTGGAGTACCCGGAGATAGCTCAGCGATCGAACCGGCCTAAATTCACCGATTTTCCCGGTCATTTTCTCAAATGCCTGATCAGTATCAGTGCTCTCCAAAGTTGTGTAGGCATCGATCTGATGGTAAAATTCACAGAAGGCACGTGCTCTGTCTCGATTGCTTTCTGATTCCAGCAGCCAACCCCGCAAAAACTCCTCTTCATCTGCCGCTAAATTATTATTAACAAAATTCAAAAGCAGAGTTTCTATATATTCATCATTTTTATGCATTTTTACAATGATTTTAAAGGATGACTATTTAAGGGGAGTATATCCTAAAAATTTTTTATTATTTTATGAATACGAGTTTAGGCGACGAGATCCTCGTCGAAAATCTGGTTAAAGGAGATAAATACGCATTCGAGTCTATTTTCAAAAAGTACTATGCCCCGCTATTGGCTTATGGGAAGCAATATGTGGAATTAGCTGATGCACAAGAAAATGTACAGGACTTGATGTTATGGCTCTGGAACAACCGTGAGAACCTCTATTTTAGTACTTCCCTAAAAAGCTATCTATTTGCAGCTGTACGCAACCGCTGTTTGACAGCAATCAAGAAGGAAAAAACAAAAGCAAGTTCTTTTTATGAATTAAGCCAGCTGAGTGGATTCGAGCTATCGAGCCAGGATCTCTATTTTGAAAAGGAACTGAAAGAGAAGATCGATAAAGCAATCGCCAATCTGCCTAGTCCGTTTCGTGAGGCTTTTGAATTGAATAGGTTTGAGAATTTCACCTACAAAGAGATTGCGTTAAAATTAGGAGTTTCACCCAAGACCGTTGATTACCGCATCCAACAAGCGCTGAAAATCCTGAGGAAAGACCTCAGGAATTACCTGCCTTTATTGGTCTATTTTTACCCCATGCTACGCATATAACTTTCCCGGTTTCTATACTCGACCCTTACGCATCAAGTTGAAATACCTTTTTGTTATTGAGCTTATTTTTTACTGGATTATCTGCTACCATTTAAAGCAAGAAAGCGTCTTAGTCGCTATTCGAATACTAGGCCTATCTATAAACAAAAAAACAGAGAGGCTTGTTATAAAGAGTACATTATTCAAAAAATATCCCTAAGCTTTTGAGCTTAGGGGATATTTTCATAACGAAATCAATTAACCGATAATTATATTCGGCAACCGTTTTTAGCAGAGAATAGTACAGTGGTTTTCCATTAATGATTATTCAAGTGTACCAAATTTACCAGCCTGAAAGTCTTCAAAAGCCTGATAGATTTCCTCTTGTGTGTTCATTACAAAAGGGCCATAGCTTACAATAGGTTCGTCAATAGGTTCTCCACTCATAAACAATAAGACAGCTTGCTCATTGGCCTTGATCACGACTTCTTCACCATCGTTTTCAAACAGCACAAAACTATGTTCTTTGGCCAACTGTCCATTGACCTCCGCTTCTCCATTGACCACCAGAATGGCGGAATTGTGATGTTGCGGAACACTAAATGCTGTCTGATGTCCCTTTTCCAATTTAATATCAAAGAGATTGACTGCAGTATAAGTTTCGGCAGGTCCCTTTATATCCTGAAATACACCGGCTATGATATTGACGATCCCGCCATTTTCAGGCAACTGTACTTTGCCCATCTGATCTGCCGTAATACCCTGATAATGTGCTTCGGTAGATTTATCCTTTGCAGGAAGATTAACCCAAAGCTGTACCATTTCAAAGGGGCCACCAGCTCTGGAGAAATTCTCCTCATGATACTCTTTGTGCAATATTCCTGCTCCAGCTGTCATCCATTGAACATCCCCAGGATTGATCACTCCGCTGTTGCCTGAACTGTCGTGATGCGCTACACTGCCTTTATAGGCGATTGTAACTGTTTCAAACCCTTTATGCGGATGAACATCTACCCCACGAATATGATCTGATGGACCAAAATCAAATTCCGCATTGAAATCCAATAAGAGGAAAGGACTCATCCGTCTCTTGGTAATGCCGTTACCGGGAACCATATTATAAACACGGAATCCGTCACCTACCATACCGGGCTGTGCAGGACGAGGGAAGATTTTTTCAATTGATTTTTTCATTTTTAATACTCCTATCTTTTGAATTCATACATCACCGAATACGCTCCGCTTGCTTGCTTGCTTGCTTGCTTGCTTGCTTGCTTGCTTGCTTGCTTGCTGTTCGATTTTGTATATTCAAATTTACGCAAACAAAGAGGTATAAGCCAATAACCTAGCTTAAGCTAAAAGCTTAATGTAGATTAAGAATCCTTCAGCGTCTCTTGAGCTGCAGGTTTTTTAAAAAGCAGCCACAACAAGATAAAAAAATCAGGTAGGCAATATTAAATCCCGCTGCGAGTAACCAACCCTTCAGTACAGACGAGGGTAGGAATCTCAAGGGCAACTGATATATAGTGATAAAAACAGGACTGATAAAGGCTGCCCAGCGAGGTAACTGTGTCCTCCGCATAAAAACCAGTATCGAAAACAGCAGCCAGCCTACCATCAACACCACAATAGCCGTCCCCAAGCAATATACAGTACCTTCGTAAAGCCTGATGCTGTCTCCAACAGATATGGATGAGCGACCGGATCGCTGTGGTATATCGCTTTATATATTTCACCCGTATAATAAAAGTCCGCATGACCTAGCGGCATCAACATAACACTGACTATTAACACAAAATAAGTCCCCAGGCATACCACTTGATTTGTCGTTAAAATACTGATAGGCCAGCCACACGCCCGGTAAGAATAAAGTAGCTGTCATCGAGGCAATCAGTGCACCAAACATGAGACGTTCGCTCGACCCTTTCAGCATGAGTACCGCAATATCCACATCCACCTGCTCCGCATAAGTCTTCGAAAAAAAGTGGATATTCTCCAGGATCTACATCAAAACCCGCGACAAACATATCTCCGATAATCCAACATACCGCTGCCAGTATACTAGCAATAAATGACCATTTAATTTTTGTTGTGTAAAGCATATCAAGAATTATTCTAAATAATATAAATATGCTGCAAAGATATTGTTAAGAAAGCTATACAGAATCCGTCTAAAGGAGCAATTTATCCGCAGAAGGGATTTTTTGAATGGATACTGAGAATACGCAACAGTCGTCTCTGCTTAAAAACATTAAATCACTCAAAAACAACCATAACCATTGGTTATAAGCATGCATTTTTAGCACTACACTTTTAATTCATATAAACAATATAACCAACTAGATTACAAAAATAAAACACACACAAAACACATTTAAAAATCCCAAGTTCATCGCTACAAATCCATTATGGATATCCGACTCCATAGGAATCTATATTACCGATTTTATCATGCTCAAAATAGTATTTTATCAAAGCAGTCGCTTCGCTCATCGTCACTGCTGTGACGGCAAATTTGATCAGATATTCATCTATTAGTATCTCCACTTTGATTACTTTATTATCCGCTACTTCAGTCCTATCTAAGGGTTTCAACTGTAAATAAGAATCCCCGAATTCTTGGTTGTAAAATGTGTTTTCATCATCCCAATTCAGCGTATAGAACAATGCAAGAGCCTCTTGATAATTCATAGTTATTCCATAATGACCTTTGGATTTACTATGTATTATTTTCCGTAATATCATATTAAAAGCGAATTATTGAATTTAAAATAAAAGCTCCAGTCAGAATTCCCCAATGGAATAGTAGATTCTGGTTATTCCTTTCCTGTTTTCTACCATTTTGTTAAAGCCTCTTTCTTTTGTAAAGATAGTATCCAGTTTATCTCTTTCCTCCAAAATAGGTTTGCCAAAGATCAAATTAGCGAAACCTACATGATACTTGATCAACTTATCCTGGTAGTTGATCACGAGTTTAGCATAGTCGGAATCATTCCAAATATCAAAACTCACGATCTTATCCAAATCAAACTGTCGTACCCCGTCCCCTTGCACCAAGATGCGATCTGGATAAAATGCCATGATATATTTTTAGCGAGGAATTTCGAAAAAATAAATGCGACACAAACAAAGGACACAATACCTAAGCCTCCCATAATACCGATTATTTGTCCCCTATTCAAATCGGTGATATTATTGTGCATTACAAAACCCATAAAGGCTGCTACCGGGATCAGAATAGCCATCAGGATCAGTCCAATGGCTATCTGATATCTTTTGCTGCTAAGTGCTCTAAATGTCAGATTTCCGATCACTGTCAACGATATGGTATTATTTTCAATATTTTTTTCCATGTCTTAATTTTCCGATTTATAGAATTTATCTTTTATTCCCCTACTAATAAGCACCGCCCCATGACCACTATTTCAAACTAGCCATTAGCATATAGCAGTTCAATACCGACTAATACCCTTTTACAAAAAAACATAATAACAATTAATAATCAACACACTACAACAACCAAATTAAACACAAACTTCATCACTATCCATCCATCAGATCGGTGAAATTATGTGAGGCAGAAATGACTAAAAAGTTATTCCATTGTCCACTATCTATGGAGTTACGTTTAAATATAAGGCAATTACAGACCGGCAACAGCGGCAAATTGATATCCGGCACATCTTATTTACCATTCGTTGTATGCAAACTATTATCCGTGTAAATGGATGTACGCTTTCGTAAATACCTGGGAATGCTGGCTAATATGGATTTCTACTTTTTTATACTATTCTTGACAACAAAGCTATTTGTGTAATATAAGGTATCAGATAATATTATATTAAATTTTCGTTAAGCGGTAAAGTCATTCATAGCCCTATTCATCATATCATATGAAAATAATATACAAAAACTTAAGTCGAAATATATTATTTTCATCTTTAACCACAACATCGCTACATGCCCAAGAGAAGGTCAATGTGATCCTTCTTGGAATATACCATTTTAATAATCCAGGTAATGATGCGATGAGAATCGCTGAGCGAAATATTTTGTGTAAAAAAGATCCGTTGGAGTTTGAGGAAATAATCCTCTGAAAAACACAAGCCTTATCAAGTAGTTGTGGAGAGCGCGTTTTCCAAAAAGAAACATTTGAAATACCTACCGATTATATCAGGGTAATCAATACAATCTTTATACAGATACCTTGCAGAACAAAAGATCTAAGCGCTATACATCGAGGGCGAGACCTTTCAGCTTGCGTGATGATCGCTTTAACCCAAAGCACACATACACAAACTTTAAACTATCCTCTTCTAACAATTGTTCCTTTCTAAAAAAGAAGAACAAAAACTGACAGTCATGAATGATATTTTGATAAAAGATCATATTCAACAATTAAAGGATGTCGAAGCAGCTGACCTCTGGATCGACGAAAATTTTGCAAAGAAACTAGCTCAGGTGGACGGAACAACAGCTTTTGAGCGTCCCATCCCTGAAATGCACAGCATCGCAGAACTAGCATCCCATTTAATCGAGTGGCGCAGGGAAGTTTTGAGCCGCCTAAAGGGAAATCCAAGAGGACTTGAGATGAGTGATGCAGCAAACTGGCGAAATAATGATGAGTTAAGAAAACGTGGTTGGGAAAATCTAATGCAGGATCTTCACGCAACACAGCAAAATATTATTTCTTTTCTGGAAGGAAAAGATGATTCTTTCCTTCATACTGCTTACCCACATGCTGACAGCTCCTTTCCGCACAATTACAAGTACCTGTTAACGGGTTTAATTCACCATGACATGTACCACCTCGGGCAGATGGGTATTACGATTAAGTTTCTGAAAATTCAACATTGGGATGTATAACACATCCATTCTCAATGGCTTTACAAGAACGCGATATTTAGAAAACACAGGAGCTGATTGACATCCTTTATTTTTTCGTTACTGTATTCGGCCACTTTCACTTTCGAGCGCTGACTTTCGACTACGCTGTTCCTTTGTCGCCCCACGGCTAAATCTATAGCCAAAACTAAGACGCACCTGCCTTGACTCATAATAGCCATAGCTTGATGACTGCAAGCCGGGTAAATTCTGCGTGTATTTAATCTGGTTGCCTTTATAGACATCCGTCACGGCTAGTCTAAGCGTCGCCTTGTCCTTCCATAAACTCTTTTGTAATGCAATATCCACTTGACTGATCGGTCTACTTATCGTATTTGCTCCACCCAGCCGCTTCGAGTTGTAGACCATTGAAATCTCACACCGCACCTTATTCGGCAGCTTAAAAGACTGAAGAAGGCTAACACGTCCCGCAGTCTGCTTTAAATTGAGGTTTTGGTACTGGTCAAATGAAACATCATTGTGGATATAATATAGCAACCCATTCAAGGTAATATCCCACCAAGGTTTTGGTGATAGCGTCTGAGTCAAGGATAGCGACCAATGCTTTTGTGTACCCACATTTTTGCTGATCATCATTATTTTATCAGCTTCCAATGTATCCGTTATTTTGGCATTCAATTGATCCGTATACGCATAATTTAAGCCGACAACCGTCGAGCTCTTTAGGGAATAAAGTAAGGAAAATCGTTGGGTCAGTGAAGGGATCAAAAAGGGTTTCCTTTCCAGAAAGACAGCTCATCGAGCATATAGACAAAAGGATTCAAATCCTGATAGGCTGGTCGTTCAATACGCTTAGCGTATGACAGTGAAATCGTCTGTTTATTGGCCAGTTGCCTAGTGATAGATAAAAAAGGGAAAAGATTAGTGAAATTTCTATTGATTTGATCATCCAGATCCTTTTCTTGCTCCCTATAAAATAAAACACCCTTGGAATTCGCATTTTCTAGCCTTAGTCCAGCTTGGAGAGACCATTCTCCGATCGTTCTTTTATAGTCAAGATATGCACTAGCTATGCGTTCGTCAAAATGAAAATCATTGGACCGTCTATTATCGAGACTATCACTTACAGGGCCGACATGATAAAACCGGGAATTGTTTTTAGAACCTACAGCCGAATATTTGGCACCTGCTTCCAATTTTCCGTCCCACAGTTTCGTAGCGTAATCCACCTTTAGCCCTTTTAGATCAATATCGATATCATTCAGCGTACGGTACAGATTCTCGTCAAAGACATTTCCCCATTGTCCCGATAGGTATTCGATTGCAGGTTTTTATTCCATTTATCAAAAGACCGTAATCCAAATCCACATTTAAGCTACGGCCCAACGTATCTTCATATTTGTAGTTCAGATTAAAGTTGTAGCGCTTGGTGCTCTGGCCGTAGTAATCGTTGATAGCATCAAGAGATCCTTCCAACACTACCGAGGGAAGTGTAGCAATCGTCGTAGCTGTATTGGTCAGTCCGCCACCGAAGATAAAATTACCGTTTACCAAAAGACCTATTGTATTTTTATCATTGAGAAAGTAATCTATCCCCACCTGAGCGCCCATTTTCTGGCGCTTATCCACATCGACCGTGTGGCTGTCATAGGATTTGCCGTTTTGCTGACGATTAGTGCCATACAAGTAATTGTAGTGGCCAAGTGTATGGTTATAACTCCCAAATACATTAAGTTTGTTCACCCGGTAATTGAAGGTCATATGCTGCAATTGCTTCGGGCTGACACCATAAGCAAAGGCACTTGTTATACTTCCATTCAAGCCCTTCAACTGATTTTTCTTCGTTTTGATATTGATAATACCAGCTGCACCGCTCGCATCATATTTAGCCGAGGGACTATTGACAATTTCGATGGATCTGATGTTATTCGATGACATCGACTTCAATAGATCGCTGAGCTCCTTGCCCGAAAGAAAAGTTTGTCTTCCATCCAACAGTATCTGCACCCCGCTTTTACCATTGAGCGTAATATCGACTTCATTTTCGATCTGTACACCAGGAGCTCTTTTCAATGCATCAAAGGCCGAAATATCCTGTGCTCCGATACTATTTTCTACCTGATAGACAATGGTGCCGCCATCAACCGTCAGCACCGCTCTTTTGCCTTCGACTGTCACTGCTTCCAGCTTATTTTCCTGTCGGGAGAGTTTTACTATCTCCAAATTACTATTGGCAAGGTCAAATAGCGTGCTCCTATAATCTTGGTAGCCAAGGTGTTTCACTGCGATAAAATATTTACCCGGAATTTTACCCCGAAGCTGAAAAGTCCCGAGACTATCGGTGTTTGTACTGGATACCAATATCCCACTGCTACTGTACAGGCCTACTGTAGCCAAGGCAACAGGTGACATCCCCGGATCAACCACCTTGCCTTTGACCAGGTCACTATCATTCTGCCCATAGAGTACTCCACTCCATAAGAAGACAGTTGCAATCAATACGAGTTTTATAAAATCAAATAGGATCATTGGCTACCCTTAATCGTACGTAATAACAGATAAAAAAGCAAGCTAAGCAATAAAACAAAAAACCTCCTCTTTATTGATGCTCAATAAAGATAAAAAAATCATAGTAACTGAATTCTGACAGGGCAATATCATATATCACAATCATATATAAATAGTTTTTAGTAAATTGTAAATCGAATAATTCGAACCAACCTTTTATCTATGAAAAATCCCATCGGCATCAAGGATATTGCTGAAATGCTTGGCATTTCTGTTTCCACTGTTTCACGAGCGTTTCGAGACACGCATGATGTCAACCCCACAACACGTCAGAAAGTATTGTCACTGGCCAGGGAACTTAATTTTAAGCCCAACAAAAATGCAGCGGCATTAGCCTCAGGTTCAACAAAAAATATTGGCGTTGTCATTCCATTTATTACCAACTATTATTTCTCGACAGTTATTTCAGGTATTCAGGAGGAAGCCTATGAACAGGATTACAATATCATTCTTTATGTCACCAACGATAGTATGGCCCGTGAGCAGAGCCTACTGGAAAACCTATCGACCAGTAGCCTCGACGGACTTCTAGTCTCCATATCTTCGGATTCCTATATCAACGAACATTTTGAACGACTGATGGCTAAAGGGCTACCTATTGTATTTTTCGACCGGGTCCCAAATAATATCGTAGCATCGAAAGTTGTACAGGATGACTTTGCGGGCGCTTTTCAGGCAACAAGATTTCTACTCGAGAATGGCGCCAACCGTATTGCCCATATTGCTGGTCCGAAAGACCTCAAATTTACACAACAGCGGCTCAACGGTTATATTGAAGCCTTGAAACAGTGCAACAGACCTTTAGAAGAGAACCTGATCGTACATTCCGGTTTCTCGCAAATTCACGGCAGTGAGGATACAACCAAACTACTGGCACTACCTCAGCGTCCCGACGCCATCTTTGCCGCCAATGACCGCAAAGCTGTCGGTGCAATCTTGTGCATCAAAAAACACAACTTGCGCGTAGGTATTGATATCAGCGTTATTGGTTTTACAAATGACCCCATCTGCACCGTAGTCGAACCCAATCTGACCACCATAGAGGAACCCGCCTTTGATATCGGAAAACGTAGCTGTGCCCTGCTGATCCGTCACATAAAAATAAAGACTTCGAAATTCAGGATATTATACTCCCTGGAAAACTGGTGGTTCGTGATTCGGTGATCAACAAGATCACCTAATTAATTTTTATAACATAATTTGCCGGATATAAAAGTATAGTGTACCCGTATATCTTGATCAAACAGAACAATATCCGCATCCTTGCCGATATCTATCGCACCCATACGATCGTCGCAGCCAAGTAATCTTGCAGGGTTTAGCGTCATCATCTTTATGGCCGTTATAAGATCTAAACCAGCCATATTGATCATAGTCCTGATTAGCCGATCGGCGGTAGCGACACTCCCGGCAAAAGAAGAGTAATCAGGTAGTTTAGCAACGCCATCTTCAACAATAACTTCAATTCCACCTGTAAGACTTCCCAATATACTTTTTCCTTCGGGCATTCCTGCGGCCCGCATGGCGTCTGTAATCAGAATGATTTTATCATCACCCTTGATTTTATGGATCAATTTTAAAAAGGGTTCTGGCAAATGAACACCATCGGCGATAATCTCGACATCAATAGCATCTAGAAGCAGACAGCTTTCTATTGCCCCAGCATAACGATAAGCATTCCGTCGTGTCATTCCAGACATTCCCGAATACAAATGAGTTGCCAACCGATAGCCGTGTTCGACTGCTGGGAGGATTTCTTCATAGATAGCATCTGTATGAGCCAGGGCCAGTAAAATTCCATAGTCATGGACTTTCTGTCCAAAATCAAGCGCCCCGGAAGTTCAGGAGCGGCACTCCATCGTGCAATCAGGTGATGATACTGCTCGAGAATAGGCAAATACTCATTCGGGTCTGGATTTCGAATATAACGTGGATCCTGTGCCCCCGCTGGTTCATCGCAAAATAAGGTCCCTCCAAGTGCAACCCCAAAAAGCGCGAGCCGTGCACGTTGCGGTTTAAAGCCTCCATATAGGTATCAAACAAAGCCAATAACTCACTTGGCTCACTGGTCAGTGTCGTCGGCAACATCGCTGTGGTACCATAACAGACATGTGTCTGTGCAACTTTTAGAAAAGCATCAACCGTATTATCCATAAAATCGGCACCACCACCCCCATGCACATGGATATCAATAAATCCCGGGGACAAAAAAAGCCCCTTGGCATCCAGCCATTCACCTGACTGCTCTTCCGCTGAAACTCGCTGCGTAGCGATATCCACAATTTTCCCTCAGCAATCCTTATTGTTCCATTTTCAATGATGCGATTGGGCGTAATGATGTTAGTGTTTGTAATCGTTAGCATAGCTCAATTTTGTTTATTAAATATATTCCATGTGCGTAACCTATGGCCTTTGAATGCATAGAAAACTAAATATAGAAAACAAGGTATCAATATCCAATAGGCAGACCTTACATCAACAGCATCTGCCCATAATCCATACAGCAACGGTAATACGGCATTCCCACTCAGTCCCATAATCAACAATGCAGACCCCTGTTTTGCATAACTTCCCAAGCCTTCCAATGCTAGGGGCCAAATTCCAGCCCAAATCAGGGCATTGGGTAGCCCGATCAGTACGATGAACCAAACCGAAATATCCAAATCTTTATTCAAAAAAATAGACAGAGCCATGCGATGTACAAACTAATAACGCCAGCATTAACCCAAGGATCGTACAAAATTTAAGCGCGAGTCGTTGGCTGCAGATCTTTGGGATCAGCACAATACCGCAGAGATATCCACAGATCGTAGCAGTTAATGTATAAGATGGCAGAGCTTTGGCTTCCAACAGGGATACCCCATCGATCCGGCATAATTAATTATGGTATCGATCGCAATGACTTGCGTTCCCACATGCAAAAAAAATTGCCAGTGCCCCAAGTACGAGGTGAGGGAACTGAAAGATTCCTTTTTGTTTATCCTTTGTCCATCCGCTATAGGGGCTTCCTGTTGATCCAATTCTGGGAGAATGGAAAACTTGACTAATACCCCAATCAGAAACAGCACCCCACTTACGACAGTGTAAGGCCAGACGACACGTAAAATCAACTCATCCAACGCGATGGCACGGGATACCTCATCCATTGCTTCCAGTTGATTAAAAAGCGTATTGTCCTGGGGTCGCAGGATAACATATGAAAAGATCAGCGGAGCCAGTATCCCGGCTCCTTTGTTACAGATCCCCATCATGCTAATTCGTTGTGCTGCCCGCTCTTTTCACCAATCAGTGTAATATACAGGTTAGCGACAGTTTGCAGCACCGTCAATCCGGTACCCAAAGTAAAAAGACCTACTAAAAAAATAAGGTATGTACGTCCATAAGCAGCCGGGACGAATAACAATGCTCCCATTGCCATAATCCAAAACCGACCATAATCCCATTTTTATAACCCAGCTTCTTTAATATATAAGATGCAGGCATCGACATCAACAAGTAGGAAATGTAAAACGCAAACGCTACCAAATACGACTGAAAATTACTTAATTCACATGCGATTTTAAAATAAGGAATCAGTATCGCATTTACCCAGGAGACAAATCCAAAAATAAAGAACATCAGTCCTATGATCCCTATGGATACCAATGTTGTCTTTCGATCTAAAGCAGTTGATGTCATCGCAGCGGATTATAGTAAAGAAGCTGATTCTTTGTCGAGATAGCAAGTACTATCCGTGTGTTGCTGTAATATGCTCGCAGGGTGCCAGTTCGAGATCATCCCGGAGAGGCAGTTCCGCACCGCCTCTGCTTTTCGTTTATCTGGTACTGCACATATAATTTTTCGGGATAACATAATCTGTCGAATAGACATACTGATAGCCTGAGCAGGAACTTCGTCAATCGATGCAAACCATCCTCGCCTAGCTGTTGCTGCCTGCACTGTGTATCAAGGTTTACTACCAGATAAGCTCCACTGGCATCAAAATCCGCAGGCGGATCGTTGAAAGCTAGGTGTCCATTTTCGCCTATCCCGACAAAGGCAACGTCAATGGGATGTGCACCGATTTTTTTGTCGAGACGTTCACATTCAGCTTGGGGATCCCCTTCTCCATTAATGAGCACGACCTCTTTTAAAGGAGCTACAAGATTAAGAAAGCGCTCGGTCAAATACTTACGGAAGCTTGCTTTATGTGTTACCGGAATACCGATGTATTCATCCAGATGAAACATCCGTACTTTGCCCCAATCAATATCCGTCGCCGCTACCAGCGTTGCCAAAGTTTCAAACTGGCTCTGTCCTGTCGCCAGAATAATATTTACCTCACCATTTTCCGCTATTGCAGTTTTAATAGCCTCGATTCCGGCCGTTCCAGCCGCCAAACCCAGTTCTTCGCGTGTTTTAAAAGTTTTTAAGTTCACTTGATTTTATTTAGTTGATTTCAATACTTGTGTTGTTCCACCTTTTGTTAAGTTGATATCATGTACCAGATTATCTTTCCAGAGGCCATTTGTAAAATCTGGTATTTCAATCGGTTGGGAGCCATTAGCCACAGACCATTCGCTCAATGGGCCGATAACACTCCAGCTTGCGGCATCGTAGACATCCATATCGACCGGAAGCCCATTTCTAAGACAGTCGATCAATCGCCAATCCATCATAAAATCCATCCCCCATGACCACCAATTGCTTTTGCTAGCTCGCCGATCCTGGTGATAATACCAGGAGCATACTTCTTTCCAATTCAGCCATCTCGGTTGCTCCTAAAAATCATCATGCCCTATAGCAATCTTTCCAGGCAATGGATATTTTTGAGCAAAAGCCTTTGTACCACTCACCAGATGAATACGCGAATACGGACGCGGTGAACTTACGTCATGCTGCAACATCATCGTACTACCGTCTGAGTTCATAATGTTCGACACATTAATATTTCCGCGGAAAGGTTTATCGACATAACTTTCAAACTGCTTATCTACCTGTGCCATTTCCTTTGCTTTGGAATTAAGCATAAAGTCCTTTGAAGACATTGAGTTCATATAGTCCATTTTGTTGCCACGATTGATCCGAAGTATCTGGCAAATCGGCCCCAGTCCATGGGTTGGATATAGATTTCCGTTTCGAGCAGCATTTTCTTTGAGCCGCCAAAAATCGTATCGCTTTTTCTCATCAAAAGGCTGTCCATGATATCATGGATATAAGCCCCCTCACAGTGGATGATATCACCGAAAACCCCTGTCTTGCCAAGTTGAGCGTCAATAGCTCAAAATAGTCGTAACAGCAATTTTCGAGCATCACACAATGTTTTTTTGTTGCTTCGGAGGTTCTCACCAATCTCCAGCAGTCCTCCACGGTAATTGCCGCGGGGATCTCGAGTGCGACATGTTTACCCTGTTCCATGGCATAGATCGCCATATCAGCATGCATGCTCCAATGTGTAGCAATATAGATCAGATCAAATTGATCCGATTCACACATCCTTTTCCAATCTTCTCCAGTTTTGGCATAAATTGTGGCAATATGGCCTGACGTCTTAATCCGCTCTTTGGCTTCATGGGCTTTTTCCGGCCTGATGTCGCAGATACCATGAATGCTGACACCAGCAATCTGGCTCATTCGTTCTACCGCCGCCGAGCCCCGGTTTCCAACACCAATAAAACCCACGCGTACAGTTTCAATTTTGGGTGCGGCATAGCCCGACATGTTAAAAATGCTGTTATATTTTTTAGATGCTTCCAGCCGGATATGATCGAGTTTAGTACCCGAGGTTTCCTTTTCCTGTGCAGTGCAACCGGTTATTAGTCCAAAACCGGCTAGACCAGATAATTTTAAAAATGATCTTCTATTTGTTCCCATGGTCACTAATTGATCTGGAGAGTTCCTCCAATGTTAAACTTTCTTTTATACGCATTTACCTTATTCAATAATTGCTTTTTATCCTTTTCTGGGCAGCTTTTACCACTCCAGGGCATCAGCTCATCCACATTAATATCTTCCCTACTCAATGCCAACAACAAGGGTATATCGCCCCACTTTAAAATTCCAGGAATATGGACGGCCATGTTGAAATTTTCCAGACTGCCGGTCATATCTGGCAGGTAACTGGCGGGCAATCGCCGGAGCTGCAGTATCCGTTGTTGTGGCGATAAGTCGCTGCTGATCAAGGCTGCCAAAGCAGTTTCGCGATAGGCATGAACAATCAGCTTATGGTTACCGTAATGTTGCTGCAGATAGTCACTTACGAGCGTAATCTCGTTGGCCCATATTCCCATCATAGTTTGCCCCATCCAAAGCATTGAACGTGAGATGGTATGAAAACGAGGTAGCGCCCCATCAATATGTTCGGCACTGGCTGAAGCTCGCTCCCCGAGGCCAAAGAGATCTACGATCGCAATGCCCTCGCCCCTCGCGACCATCTGTTCAATTTCCGTAAGATTAAGTCCCTGTTTGCCCTGATCGGGGAATAGCACGTGCATCATCTGCCCTCCTCCAGCAGGCTCCTTAACGAGCAGAGGAATCAGTTGCCGCTGAGCCGTTTCGAGAATAATTCGTCGCCATCCTGCCTCAGGTAATAACGTTCTTACCGAAAGCAGTCGATCCGATTCGACCTTGGAGAGCAGCAAGCGGAGCTCCTGCAGATAGGTTTCTGTGCTCCGCCCATTAGTAACGATTAACTTATTTTCAGCTAGTTTGAACTCCCTATTCACAAAGGCTGGTATCGTCATTATTTTTCGCTTTTAATCCCATATTGCAACACCGACAAACGACTGGTATCGAGCATATGTACCGCATTTAGCTCAATTGGTAAGGACTGGCGATAATTAAAGCTTTTATTAAACCAAGAGAGCATAGCTTTATTCATTTCAATTGTATAGCTGTGCGACTCATCAAATAATTCATACGCTAATTGATCAGCCGAGTCCTGTTGTTGATATGCTAACTTGCCAAGACGATACGACTTCAGCATCTGATGAACGTTAAATGCGGCGTTCCCATCTTTTAGGGCTGTAATGATCTTTACAGCCTTAGGAGCCATCGCCTGCAAGAGCTGCCCCTCTTCAAAATGCTGCAGGCCATTAGGATGTAACTCACAGACACAGTTGCTATTCATAATATAAGAGCGGAAGGTACCTATACTGACTACCGGGACAGCAGCTTTGACGCGAGCATCCATTGCTGTTAGCCACATGGTCTGATTGCCACCACCACTGGCACCAGTAGCGCCAATTTGCTCTTTATTCACATAATCCAAGCTGCATAGCAGATCTATAGCACGTTTATTTTCCTGCAGCTGTATCCCCATTAGGGGTGTCCCCATATCCAGTAATAATGACCCCAGATTGGCCCCATGATATTCATGTTCGTGCCGACGTCCACGTTCCCCGCCCCCATAGCATCGATACTAAGGCATACATAGCCATTGCTTGCTAGTATTTGAGATGTCCGTTGCACGATTTCACTACGACGTCCCGGTGCCCAATGACCGTGGCTGTTTAATATCGCTGGAAAAGGCCCTTGCCCTTTGGGAACATAGAGGTTGGCTGGGACGTATACGCCCGGCAGACTTTGAAAGATCAGATTATATACCGTATAGCCACCACAGTCCAGGCTAGCAACAACCCGCATATCCAGATCGCTATCGTCGCTGTTACCCAATTGAAGATTGGTATGAATCTGATTTAAGAGTTGTTCAGGGTCTACAATACGATCCATCGGCAGTTTATACAAGAGTTCATCCGCCTGACTTTCGATTAATTCCTTGAGCGGATCAATGTCCTTTGGGATGGATAGTATTTCCGGTAGGGCTGTCTGTGCAGCTACCTGCTGTCCGAATGTCATCATAAGCGTGACTGTATATAGTTTAAAATTCATCCTTATTTAACCCTTAATCCACGTCCCACCAAAGTTTAGTTGCGGCGTTATCCGCTCCACCGAGCAAGGCACGACCCTTTGTCAATTCGGCAAAGTTGTCTGTCACTTCCGTCAAAGGGTAAGGCAACCTCTTGATAAATGTTCCAGCCGGCAGGTCGGGATTGTCGGACTGTAGCACCGCATACATCTTTGGGTATCCTGAACGACGGTATTCAGCCCATGCTTCCATACCGTTGGGATAGATTGCAAGCCACTTCTGTACACCAATCTGTTCACGCTGTTCAGCCTCCGTACCGCTCCATTTAATTGGAGTTACGGCAACTGCTGGAGAATTATGGTAATCGCCCGGAGCGGTCGGTCTATTCGTTGAGGAAAGGTAATTGCGGATGATTGTTTCATCATTGACACCCCATTGCGCCATACTCAGACGTATTCCTTGTTCGTAGAGCACCTGTGCTGTACCATCCATATTCCAACCATTCAGAGCGCCTTCCGCACGCAGCATAAACGATTCGGCGGCGCACATAATATGAAAATTCTGTGTAAAATTACCTTCAAGCACTTCGCCATTGTAGCGCACCCAGTAGGTACCCACATTGGAATTGGCTCTCGACTGATTTCTTGGCTGCCCAAGATCGGTGGCTATAGCTCCATTACGTACGCTGTTAAAGACTTTTCCACTCAAGCTGGGTTGAAAATAAATACCCAATCTTGGATCTTCATAGCCTTTGAGATATGAGGCTATCGTTGAACTCATCGAAAATTCGTTCCAAACAGCCACCTGTGAAAGACCGTTGGTATCGTTGCCCGAGAGTGACTTGAGCATGGTGGCATTTTGACCATTACTGGTCATCACACCTGCTGCCACCGCAGCTTCAGCTTCAAACTTTGCCTTTATGGGATCTACTTTTGATATCCGAAGAGCGAGCCGTAGGCGCATGGAATTCGCAAAGCGGATCCAATTTTCCACATTTCCGTTATACATTAGATCATATCCCTGAAAGATTGTTGCACTCGCAGGCAGGGCTTTCAGCTGGTCTACCGCTGTCGTAAGACGAGTAAAAAAATCCGCATAGATCTTATCCATCGGATCGTAAGGAATGACATCGCGAGCCTCTGCTGCTGCAAAATAAGGGATCGGACCAAAATGATCAGTCAAGCGGTGAAAGGCATATACCCACATAATATTCGCGAGTGCCGCTTCCCCGTACCAGACTCGGTATTATCCATAATACTTTTAAGCTGCGGCGCGGTATCCACATACACCACAGTCCAGAATCTCCGCTGCCAGTCAGGTGTCAGCAGGTAGCGATCCGTACTGAAAGAATTAGTTGTCAATGCAAAATACTGTCCATAGAGATCGGCGCCAAGATTCTGTACGGTTTGGTAAAAGAACGGTTCATCGCAGCCGAAGACTGTGCTTTTGCAAACATAAAGGGTAGCTCACGCTGTGTGATCACCGTGATGTTGTTGGGATCGCTGTTAATCCGATCAAAATCTTTGCTGCAAGAAATAAGGCTCAATCCTAGCAAAGCACCATATAGCATGTTTCTTCTCATGTTTACAACTGTTAAAAGGTTAATTTTAAGTTTAGCCCGAATGTCCGTACCGACGGTGGTAGTCCAACTTCCACACCCTGATAATTGCCAGCTCCCAGCGCAGCCTCGGGGTCTATCGGGTTTTTGTCTTCCCAATTCCCGGTATATCCAGTTTGGATTTTCCGCGGTAGATAAAAAGAGGTTACGTCCTGTTAGGGATAGCCCTGCATTCTTGAATACCGAGGTATTCTTTAAGTCCAACCTATAAGTAATGGACAATTCCCGGAGCCGCACATTAGTCATGTCATAAGTAAAAAACTCACCCCAACCATCCCGGCCATTTTGTGATACACGTGTCCACAACTGCTGCGCGGTGATGGCTTGTGTATTGGCGGCACCATTAGCATCCACAGCATCCAGTACGAGACCACCTTCGCGATACATTGAGGTGTAGTCTGCTACACCAAAGGCTGCGAGGTAGGCTGAAGTTCCTGAGACTATTTCTCCTCCAATTCTTGCATCCACTAATGTATTGAGCGTAAAACCCTTGTATGAAAAGGAATTGGACCAACCCAATAAAGCCTTGGGATTAAAGTTACCTAATTTTTGATTCGCCTCTACCACCGGCAACCCACTACCATCCACCACAAATTTTCCACGCTGTGGATCACGTTTCCAAGCATAACCGTAGAGGTCACCATACTTCTCTCCTTCGTTTACCACAACTGTGGCATACCTGTTATTGTCGGTAATATTGGCTCGTTTTGTTTTATCGTGCAATGCGATTATCTTGTTGGTGTTACTGGCAAAATTCAACGTCGTCTCCCAAGAAAAATGTTCGCTTTTTATAGGCGTTGCCATCAGCTGCAGTTCAAGTCCTCGGTTTTCAATATCCCCTGCATTGATGTATTGCCGGCTATAACCGCTAGCCATAGGCAGCCCCAGAAAGAGTAGCTGATTTACCGTATTGCTTTTGTACAAAGTCAGGTCAAAACCTAGTCTGTTTCCAAAGAATTTCATATCAAGACCTGCTTCAAATGACTTGGTCAATTCGGGTTTTAGGTCTGGAATAGCTTTAATCGGCGAGCGGGAAATAAATCCATTTCCGGCTCCCAATCCAAATGAATAAAGCTGTCTGAGCAGATACGGATCAGCATCATTACCGACCTGAGTATAAGATGCTCTAATTTTTCCAAAATTGACCCAAGCAGGCATCTGTAACAACTCATTGAATATCGCAGACATACCAACAGAAGGATAAAAATAACTGTGCGGTGCTTTCAATGTTGAGGTCCAGTCATTACGGGCAGTCATATCCAAAAAAATAGTATTGTCAAAGGATAGCTGTGTACTGGCATAAACGGAATTGAGGCGGCGCTCGTAGCCTGCTATAGCTAAAAACTCAGGCGTCGTTGCCATTTTCAGGCTAAACTCATTTGGAATGGATAGACCATTGGCCATATTCTGAAAACTACTGTATTTCCGACGTAGTGTACTAGCCCCGAGATTGTAGGTAATGGCGATATGTTCTGTCAACGGATTTTTACCGTTGATCAGAAAGTCAAGGTTACTTTCTTGGTACCGGGCATTCGTCTCATAATATTTCCCCCTTTGCGCACATCGCCAACAGATACTGTACTCGCAAAAAGGAACCATCCGTATTATCAATATATTTATCAAAGCTATATCTGCCCATGATGCTGATCCAGTCCTTAAGCTGATAAGTCGCCGAACCCAGTGCTGTAATGCGATCACGTACTTCATTGACAGATGTACGGTTGATACTCCAATAAGGATTATCGTAAATGGCCGATCCCGACCAGTATTTACGTAGGGGCTGACCTGTATTGGGATCGATGGTCTCATAATCCATCAGTTCATTTTTATCCATGTCCCGTGGAATAATATAGGCTTCAACAGGAATCCCCATATCCCCAGGCGTGGCCGGTTGTCAATCTGCTGATTGACATAATTGAGTTTGACATCCGTTTTCAATTTGGGAATAAGCTCCGTATTGACGCGCAGATTAAGGCTGTTACGTTTAAGTGAGTTACCCTGGATAATCCCGCCGATTTTGTTGTTGGCATAGGAAACATATCCCTGCAGCTTCTCTGTACCACCATAGGTGCTGATACTGTTATTGAAAGTTGCCGAATTTTCATAGAAGTCCTTAACATTATTTTTATAGGTTTGTGCCTTTGGTCCCCAACTCTCCCCGATGTTTGTCCCGCTGACACCACCATTTCCTCGGCCATAGGTATTTTGAAACTCGGTAAGTAGGTTGACCTGATCAAAGAAGGCACTTCCGTTGTAATCTATCGTATATCGTCCCGACTTTCCCTGTTTGGTCGTGATCAGAATTGCCCCGTTTGCAGCTCTGCTTCCATACAACGCCGCTGCTGAGGGACCTTTGAGCACGTTGATGGATTCCACATCATCCGGATTGATATTGGCAGCACCATCACTGGTACCGTAGTTATAGGTCGTACCAGTCGCCTGCTGTGCACTTGAATTGTCATATGGTACGCCATCGACAACGATCAGGGCATTATTATTTCCTGAAATGGATTTGTTACCGCGGAGAACCACCCGTGCTGAAGCACCGGGACCGGAGGCGGCAGTGGTAATAACAGCACCGGCCACTTTACCCGTGAGACTGCTCATGATATTCCCGCTATTGTCCCTAGCGTCATTAACGGCACTGCCACTAAGCTGCTGTGTTGCATAGGTAAGTCCTCTCGTTTCCCTTTTGATACCAAGTGCTGTTACCACAACCTCATCGATGGTAAAATTCTCCTGTGCAAGGCCAACGGTCAATAAGCCTGCTGCCGTCACAGGCAACTCCGCCGATTTATACCCGATCAAAGAGAACTTGAGTCTATCCCCACCGCAGCCCTGATACTAAAATTACCTTCTTGGTCTGTGTGCTCCGCCAGCTGCGTGCTGAGGTTTAGCACCGTCACTCCCAGTAGCGGTTTCTGATCCGTCGTGCTGATCACCTTTCCTATCCGGGTGCTTGGCTGTGCATGAGCTCCCTTGGTAAAAAGGAAGAAATAACAGCCAATTAGCCCCACATAAAACAAATGTTTACTGTCGATACGAGCTATCATAATTTATCGATTTAAATTGTTGGATTTTAGTTTATTTCCATTGCGTTATACCCAAAGAAAGACCTTTGGAGAAAGAAATCCAACAGATTGCCCGAATAAAGTAGCGGTAGCGTTACCGAAAATCCGCCGTCTATATAAAGCGTTCAAACGATCAATAAAACTTTTCTGACAGTTTGATCAGAGCAAATCGGACCGATAACGTTATCATTGATTTTCATTGTTGCTTTTCATAATAAACAGTAGAATTGTAAATCAGATCAAAACCCAATTGCCGCGCTAAAAAAACGAACAATGGAAAATAATAAAGCCACATTATCTTGGAAGCAGCTGAACGCTATAGATCCCACATGGGTCGATATCCCCGAGCTGTCTCTATTGACACTACCTGAACGGGTGATCCAATTTGGCACTGGAGCCCTTTTGCGTGGCCTACCTGACGACTATATCCACCGAGCCAATCTCGCTGGCATCTTTCAAGGCCGAATTTTAGTCGTCAAGTCGACCGATCAAGGCAGTACAACAGCCTTTGAACAGCAAAATTCGCTCTATACTTTACTTGTACAGGGGTACGAAGATGGACAGCATATCGTCTCTAGACAGGTCAATGCTGCTATTTCCCGCGTATTGTCTGCGCAGCAACAATGGCATGAAATCTTAAAGACCGCCAGATCTCCCGAAATGGAGATCCTGATTTCCAATACCACCGAAGCTGGTATTGTCGGCTCCGAAGGTACAATCCATGACAGTCCACCAATAAGCCTTGCCGCTAAAATACTTGCTTACCTATATGCTCGTTATCGGCATTTCGATGCGGATCCGACCAAAGGGTTGGTCATTATACCTACCGAACTCATTACAGACAATGCTGCTGTACTTAAAGATATTATCCTCAATTTATGTCATCAGCAACAACTTGAAGACACCTTTATCGATTGGGTTGATCAAGCAAACTACTTCTGTAATTCGCTAGTAGACCGGATTGTCCTCAATAAGGTAGCCCCAGAGACACTGCCCTATGTGGATTCACTTGCGATAATGGCAGAACCCTACCGGCTATGGGCCATCGAATCGGATAGCAGTGTTGTACACAACAAGCTGTCTTTTGCAGCCCTGGATCCATCGATCAAAATAGTTCCAAATATCACTAAGTACAAAGAGATTAAGCTCCGCCTGTTAAATGCGACTCATACACTCTGCTGTGGTCTGGCTATACTTTCCGGTATTGGAGATGTCAAAACATTCTTTACAGATGCAGTCCTGGACTGTTATATCCGTCAGATCCTTTTCAAGGAAATTGGCCCTAGCCTCCTGCAAACAGGAATCCTAACTACAGAAGCTGACCAGTTTGCCCATACCGTCATTGACCGTTTCAAAAATCCATTTCTTTCCCATCAATGGATTTCCATTGCCATACAATTCAGCAGTAAGATCAAGACCCGGGTGCTTCCTATACTGCCTTATTGGTATGGCCAGCATCAAGCTCCCCCACAGGGGTCGCCATCGGCTTTGCAGCCTATATTTTGCTGATGCAGCAGACCACTGAAGAAAACGACTTTCATGACGATTACCGCACTGCAGTGCAATTACATCTGCAACAGCCTGATCCCGTTCAATCCTTACTAGCAGACCAGCAGATCTGGGGTGAGTCTCTCCTAAACTACTCTGGACTTGCCTGCATGGTCAGTGAAATTTTACAACGTATTAAACAGTTGGGACTACGCAGCACCATAGTTGATTATCTTTTCGAACAGCAAACAGTATGAATACACTTAAAATACATCCCAAAGACAATGTAATTGTCGCACTGAGGGATTTATACGCACAGACTACCGTAAGAAACGGATCCAACACGTATTACCTCCATAATGATATTCCGGCCAAACATAAATTTTTTTATAGAGGACCTGAAAGCTGGGCAAGAGGTCCTGATGTATGGTGTCGTCGTTGGCCGTTTAACGCAAGATGTGACACAAGGCAGTCTGATGGACACTGCCAATACCCAACATGCTGTGGATTCCTTTCAATACCGAGGATTTTCACAACAATGGACACCACCAGATGTCAGCTCATTCAAAGATCGACATTTTATGGGTTACCGCCGTGCAGACGGTCGTGTAGGCACTGCGAACTACTGGCTATGTATTCCAACCGTTTTTTGTGAAAATAGAAATATTGATGTCCTCCGGCAGGCCATGGAGGAAGAACTGGGTTACGGCAGTTCCAATATATATAAAAATTATACCCGGGCTCTATTGCGCGCTTATGATTCTATTGAAAACCTAGAGCAAGTGGATCTATCACCCGAAAGCACGCAACATGAAGCACGTGTTTTTACGCACGTTGACGGCATTAAATTTTTACAGCATCAAGGTGGTTGCGGGGAACCCGGCAAGACGCAACTGTACTTGCCCATTTATTAGCCGCCTATGCAGATCATCCCAATGTTGCTGGTGTTACTGTATTGAGCCTAGGCTGCGAGAATCTACAAGTCGAAGACTTTCGCGCTGCACTATTCCATCGCAACCCCCAATTTAACAAACCGTTGCTTGTATTTTCGCAGCAGCAAATAGGAAGTGAAAGAGCTCTTATGCAGCATGCCATTAAAGAAACATTTATTGGCATGGTCGAGGCCAATAAACTGCGACGAACACCACAACCAATCAGCAAACTTACCCTTGGCGTCAAATGTGGTGGTAGCGATGGCTTCAGCGGCATCTCTGCCAATCCCGCAGTAGGTTACTGCTCGGATCTTCTGGTTGCTCTGGGAGGCAAGGTTCTCCTGGCCGAATTTCCTGAACTCTGCGGGGCCGAACAGCAGCTCATCGACCGCATGCAAGATGCACAAACCGCTCATAAATTTATAAAGCTGATGAGTGACTACAGCTTTGCAGCTGAACAGGCTGGGTCCGGCTTTCATATGAATCCTTCACCTGGGAATATTAAGGATGGCCTTATTACTGATGCCATAAAGAGCAATGGAGCTGCAAAAAAGGAGGTACTTCACCTGTAGTAGCTGTTCTGGATTATACCGAACCGGCAAACAAAGCTGGACTCAGTCTTGTCTGTACCCCTGGCAATGATGTGGAAGCAACGACAGGAAAAGCCGCCGCTGGAGCAACCCTCATGCTATTTACTACAGGTCTAGGCACACCGACAGGCAATCCAATCTGCCCAACGATCAAAATAGCCACCAACAATCGACTAGCCACCCACATGTCTGATATCATCGATATCAATACAGGAGCCATTATCGAAGGCCAGAAGACAATTGAGCAAATGGGAATAGAAATCCTTGAATATTGTATTTTGGCAGCCAGCGGAAAAATCATTCCTAAAGCAGTACAACTTCGACAGGACGATTTTATTCCTTGGAAACGTGGCGTGAGCCTTTAAGTCTTCTTTCCATCAAACAGAACTATTTTAATATCCACTTGAGAAGACTTATAATTTGTTAACCGTAACTAAATTCTCCCATTTGCATACTAAGGTGCCCATGAAGGGTTGTTCCATCAGTTCCGAACTAGAATGTATTCCTAATGAACGGCCTCTTTCGAAACAGTTCATTTCCTAAGACTTAATGTACCTTAAGTCTTAGGCTTAATCTGCTTTATTTTCCACTACAAATACGCTGCCTACCTTTAACCAAAGATTTATTATACAAATTAAAATTTTAAAATTATGGCACTTACAACAAGAATCAATGCAGATGATGTTGCATTTTTACTAATCGACCACCAGAGTGGTCTATTCCAAACAGTCAAAGATATCGAAGTACCTACATTACGAAACAATGTCGTGGCACTAGCCCAAATTGCCGCAATAGAAAATATTCCGGTCATTACTACCGCATCAGAACCCAAAGGCCCCAATGGACCATTAATGCCCGAAATCCACGAAAATGCGCCACAAGCTGTATATGTTGGTCGTACTGGAGAGGTTAATGCCTGGGATACTCCGGCTTTTGTTCAAGCAGTGAAGAATACCGGGAAGAAAAAATTAGTGATTGCGGGAGTACTGACCAGTGTCTGTGTTGCCTTTCCTGCTATTTCAGCGATCGCCGAAGGTTATGAGGTATTTGCGGTCATTGATGCCTCTGGGGATATGAGCCCGCTATCGACTCAGGTAACTCTTGCAAGACTACAGCTGGCAGGAGTTATCCCAATCACAACTACTGCTGTTATCAGTGAAGTATTAAAAAGCTGGCAACACAAGGATGCGACGAAATATGCCAAAGCACTTTCCATGGTCATGCCAAATTACCAGGCCTTGATTGAAAGTTACTACAAAGCACAGGAAGTGGCACTTGAGAATAAATAATAACCACACATTAGACTGTCGTAAAAATTATGGCAGTCTAAATAAAAAAGACTAATCTCACGACTAGTCTTCCTATGAAACAACAAATTTAAGTGCTTATGTCGTCTCGAAGATAAGTCTTATTTAGAATAATTACAAATAATAATTTATTTATTCAATCATTAAGATTATCGAAATTGCTTTGGTTTCATTTGGCAAGCAGCCTGTTCCGCAATTTCCACGATCCGTTTGTTTCGGGTTTCAGGACGCTTCGCTAACGCAATCCATTGCAGCAACATTTTTTTGCTGATTTACTCAAACCGGCAAAGAATGCTTCAGCCTCAGGATAGCTCTTCAATGCGCTGTCCAGATCTTCCGGAATAAACAGTTCCTCTACACTATCGAGAGCGGACCACGAGCCGTTTTCCTGGGCCAATCTGATTACTTCCAGTCCTGCTGGAGTCATCTGTCCATTCGCAATAAGCTTCACTATTTTTTCCTTGTTGACCCTAGACCAAGTTCCCTTGGACTTACGTCTGCTGAATAACTGCTTAAAAGAGCCTTTCTGAATTGTTTTTCTTGTACTATCAATCCAGCCGAAACACAATGCTTCATCCACCAATTCACTCCAGGCTACAGCCGGCTGCCCTGAATTCTTTGTATGACAGATAATCCACACGGATTTCTCCACAAGATGGTTATCCATTAGCCACTGCCGCCATTCCGCCTGTGTGTGAATACTGATGGACTGCACTTCCTTTACCTGATGTATCTTATTCATTTGTAGTTTATTTATTATTTCCGGATCTCGACGGGATTATCCCCACAGAAATATTTCTACAGGGTTCAGCATTTTACTGCATTATCAACCCGCCCCCTATTATTGGTATATAAAATTAGTAAAACAAAAGACAACAGTTTGTCAGTACGGAATAATTCTACAGGATTACCTCGGAGATGAATCGCTTTAGATGGGGAGTTTAGTCAATTTAGATACCGCAAAAAAGCAGGTAAAGCCTTGTTTTTTCTATCCAAATTAATATTATATTTAATAAACCGATTATTGATGGTTTTCCAGAGAAATAACAAGATACCGTCTAAAACTGAGCATTATGAAAAATATTAAAATTGAGATTAAATGGGCTATTTTTTTCACACTGATGACTTTAGTGTGGATGCTATTAGAAAAAGTGTGTGGGCTCCATGGCAAGTATATTGACTATCACCTTTACCTAACCAATCTTTTGCCATCCCGGCAATCCTATTTATGGTACTGGCAATGAAAGATAAGAAGAAAAATTTCTACAACGGTAATATGAGCTATACCCGGGGATTAATTTCGGGCTTAGTGCTTTCTGCTATTATCGCTTTATTAAGTCCGCTGACACAATGGATTATTTCTTATGTCATCAGTCCGGAGTATTTCCCCAACGTCATCAAGCGATCGGTCGAAATAGGTTATTATAAAACAACAGCCGAAGCGGAAGCAAATTTCAACTATAAGAATTATGCCATTAATTCTACTATTTTTGCTTTCATTTTCGGTGCTGTCACCACAGCGATCGCGATGATTTTTATACGTACAAAAAAGTGATCCCCTACCCAGAACTTTTAAATGTCTGAATAAAGTTGGATAACAAAAATTTACAGGGAAGTATCACTTTTCAATTGGGAGTACAAGAAATTAATGGACAGATTTATAACAAGGGTCATCAAGACAAAAAAGAAGCAAGCCTTAATTTTTTAGAGCAAGTCTATTCTTCCAAACCGAGCTAACTTTTCGGCCCATTTTTCACTGTATGAATTTTTTAAGTTATGCAACTCTCCCATTGCCGAAGTTCGCACCGGAGAGATATGACACCTTTCAAAAACATCCTTCTTGATACTCATAAAGTTTGTTTTCTTAAACTGACTATATTCATGAAAAAGCTCATTATCCAATATACTGACAATACGTGCAGATTTCCCATAAAAGTTATTGTCAATGCGATTAGGGTCTAAGTTGCTCTGATTGGACAGGAATAAACGATCAAAGAACCCTCTTATTTTGGAAGGTATATAGGAGCGATAGACTGGGCAAAATAAGACAATATGTTTGGCCCAATGTAGCTCACGCAGTGCATCCTGAAGATCAATCTCTAATGGACTTGAGTAGATGGACGGAAGTTTGATATTATAATTAAAAAGCAAGTCAACGATTTTCAGATCATGCACAATACCATCGGCTTGGTAAACACCAGCGCGGTAAGCATCCATCAAAAAATCAGTGGACGCTGTTTTAAAAAGGTCTCCGTTGATTAACAATACGTTCTTCATCTTCTGCTAACATAAGCAAAAAAATAAAGATTCAAAGGCCTTACTTATTAAAATAATAAATATGTTAATCTAACAAAGACCAAGTACGTCTTGTCTGCACTTCCTGAACAACCTTCTGCTCCGCAACAACAATATTTTCCGTCGCTGACCGATATATTCCAATGTTGCTAATTTGCCCCATAGCGACACCATAACATCCATAAAATCAGCAATACAGCTCATGGCCTCAGCAATCTCAAAATGATTATACCGCATTTCAATGAGATTGGATAGGCGTTCCTCAAAATTACCTGGTGTCACATCTTTCCATTCATAGAAATATTTAAGCATTTCTTCCCGTTCAGCAGGTTCAACTAAACGTACAGCATTGAAAAATACATGGGCAAAATCAGAAAAATATTTTAACAGATATATGGGTGCCCGTTGTGGGAGAACAGATCTATATTCAAAAAATGTCGTAGCCATATATTCCAAGATCTTTTCAGTAATAAAGCGGATATTCAGCCCCAATTCCGTGATTTTAGGTCTGTTAACTGTTTTATCCATGATCTTATAGGCAGCCGTTTGAAATTCATTCAGCAAGCGATAGAAGCGATTGTGATAATCCATCAATAGCGGATGACTCTCGACGTACATACTTGGAATAATGTATTGCTGTATCAATATGGTCTCCTGTGCTTCTTGAAACAACTTACCAATCGGCAGAAATGATCCTGTCACTTGCCTTTGATTGACATCAGATTTACTCACAATATCGATTGTATACTCTTTTTTACATAGGGATAACGGAGCGGAGACTCTTCCGGATTAGGTTCGCCAAAAGCTGATCTTTTAAAGGGATTTACATGTAAAACCACATAATGCTCGCCGAGGGCCAATTTAGAAACATCCATATAGGCACTGAAACTTGCTTCAACTGCTCCTTGCTGATATGCTATGTTGATTCGGTTACCATCGCTGGTCACCGCATTACAAAATCGAACTTCAACTTCCAGATAACTTGTTGTTTTTTTGATAAGCGATATATCGTATGAACGTTCATATCCCGCAAAAGCTGGTAATAAACCAAAATTAGTACCATTCAGCCCCACCGAAATGCTATCGCGCACGAGATCCTGCGTAAAAAGATCCGTATGAACAAAATCCCCGCTGGAAAGTTTCATACCATCAATCCAGTTGATGCCTTCGTAATTTAATGGTTTTTGCATATCCTTCTTTGTTAACCTATTGTTTCTGAAACACGCTTAGCGTGTATGGTCATTTTTTCTGTAATCTGATTTCCCGAAATATCCAAACTTGGATCGATATAGACATTTCGCTTGAAAACAGACCGTTTCACAACAAATATCCATTTCTGATATTCTCCGCCAATATCGGCATAGCGAACTGGCGCATTGGGAAATTTACTATTGTAATCTTCGATAAATTTTTGAAACCACAAACCGAAATTCATCTTTTCAGGGGCTTTTACCTTTACACGTAATGGTTCGACATCTTTGCTATCCTTGTATAATTCCAGTTCCAATACCAGCAATTTGTCAAAATCAAGGTGGTCCAAATTAATTTCTTCAGGAAATCGTGGATACTCCCAGACTCGATGGATCTCCATCGGAATAGAAAGCAACGCAATATAAGTCCACCAAAAAAACATCGGCACAAAGAAAATCGAAACGCTAGTCGCTGCCCACCACCCTAATCGGAAAGGACTCATCCAATCAAAAAATAGTTTATAGATGTATAGTCCGAGCAACAACATGACCAACATCACAAAAAACACGAAAACCTTTCTATTTTCTAAGCTATTCAAGTCCCATTTGCTCAGCAGATATACCCATAAAACCCCACCCCAAATGCATAGATCATTGTCATGAAATAGCCCCAGGGCATAAATGCAAAACCCAAAAATCCGAAAAAACCAGGCAATGCCAATGCCAATCCTCCCAACAAGATCGAAATGATAAGCTTCTTATTACTCAGAAGACTATTCTTTTTATTCCAGACCGACATTACAATGGCCGAAATAAATACCAATAAAGGCGCAAGGATGTACCTTAAAAAAACTGTTTGAACTTCCATTTCAACTGTTGCACTATTCACAAACAAATATACTATCTTTAAACAAAAATTTACAATACTGATCACTCATCTCAGTTAAATTAGCTGATCGAGTTTTAGGGTTCAAGAAATAATTCTTTCAATGAAAAAAAAGGACAGTTTATTTTCAAGCAATAGTATGGTTTCGGATATCAAAGCAAGCCAAAAAGCCGCCGACTTGATTCAGCGCGGTGTTGATCCAGATCACATCATCTTTCGCTGCGCGGGTTCGAGCCGTCGTCCTTTCTCGACAGAAATCCAACAGGTTGACACCTATTTATCTGAAAGCAGCAATGAAGAGTTTGTCCGAATCAATATGAACCGGGAAGGACTTTATGATATGCTTCCAGAAGGTCTCTTTCATACCCTACATGCGGGCAGTGAAATCCTTGACGAAGATGTTATGATTCAGGATGTGCGCAACAAAAGACGCCAAGAACAGAATGCAAGAAAATTCTTCGCTCCATTTGAAAACGAATTATTTTATCTACGTACTCTGTTGGATCAATATGAAAGCCGTCTTGACATGCAGACAAGCCATCAAGAA
Source organism: Sphingobacterium sp. E70 (assembly GCF_019285695.1). Classification (NCBI taxonomy): domain Bacteria; kingdom Pseudomonadati; phylum Bacteroidota; class Sphingobacteriia; order Sphingobacteriales; family Sphingobacteriaceae; genus Sphingobacterium; species Sphingobacterium sp. E70. The sequence continues at coordinate 123,150 of NZ_CP079104.1, forward strand.
ATGAGCGACCTACTTTTGTCCAACTGGCCTGAACTACAGAAACTCAATGCACGCCAACGTGTGATCTGGATGCATTTTATTCCTGAAATTCATACTCATAAAAATGATCTCGGCTATGCACAACAGCTCTTGCGCAATCTGCTCAATATTCCCATCGATCTCAAGCTATCAACGCGTGACCGTGTCCTAGATTGGACTGAGATAAATATATCTTCTGGCCGACTAGGTCATTGTCAGCTTGGAGTCGATAGTTTGACGTCCATGACATATGAAATTAACGAGACTTATCTCGCGATTCTGATAGGTCCTTCCTATCCCCAACTATTAAAGAACTATTTGCCTAATGCCAAGGATGAATATATTATTCATCTTGTCCTAGACCATCTATTCCCCGTTCAATTAAACGTTCATATTACATATGATCTCCTACCCGAAGTAAAACACAGCTACTTAAGTGACAAACATGGTCACAATCAAAGTATCCTCGGGCATACGTCATACTTATAAAACTAGGCTATTTTACTAATAGTCTATAATGTACTTCCATACTGCTGCGTACCTGTAATTTCCCCAGCACTTGGGCTAATAATTCCTTCCATTCCGAGCCTTCTAAATCAAAAGCCAAATCCGGTTCTACATAGATATCCGTTGTCTTTTGAAATCCTCTCCTCGGATCACTGTCCATAACCACTCCAGGCTTTATTTCAATACGTTTTACCACATTGCCAAGCTCAAGCTTGATAAAATTGATGATATCGTTTTTACTGACAATACGATCTCCGGTAGTTACATTGTATTTGAAAGCTTGTAAACTATCTCGCCGGTTGAGTCTAGAGCGACCACCTTTACTATTGGTCAACAATACTAGCTGTTCATAATTTTTGCGGCCCCCAGCTGTAGCTGCAATTGACTGCCAACACTGATTCCGTTTGCCAATTCAGCATGTGTCAGCCACATTTTTGTGAACACGAGATCACCGTCATTTTTGGCGTTCATAACAATATATTGTTTAAACTCATTCTGGCTCAAATGCAGTGCTTTACCCTTTTGCTGGATTAACGCTAGGTTTTTATCCAACTCACGAAGTATAGTGTTCAGAAAATCAGCATTATAAGATGCAAATGCCGCTTTCTCATCTCTAATCAACTCAAATAGGTAATCCAATAGGTCCTTGGCTGTCCGACCGTCCAATCGCTCAACGCCGCCCTGCCGCACGGTATAAAATCCAGCATCGGCATGTACCCCAGACCGGTTGTAGGGCACTTCGCTATAGCGTTCGCCCTCCTGATCCACGACATCCTCTACCGTGAGCAGCTGTTCAAGTTCGGCAGTTTCTATTGCGACAATATTTTTAAGCGCCTTCACCCGATGTTTGCCTTCAACCAGACGTTTATTAACAACTGGAAACGCATTTATCTGTACATGTAGTTCCTCCAAAAGCTGATTTGGGAGCGAAGTAGGCATATCAATTCTGATCCAGTCCAGATCCTGATCCAGTTTGCTGACGATCTGCGCATCAAAATTAGCCGTAATTCCCTCAGGTATACTTTGTTCCTTTCCAAAACAGATCTCGTCCAGATCATCATCCAACGTCAAAAATGCTGCTGGTAGTACCCTTCGATATCTTGACTCAGATTAAAAGATAATTTTTACGGCCAAAGAGCTCTTCCTCTGATCGCCAATTTTTCTTTAGGAATCTATTCTGATGATGCTTCACTGGGACTCCATTGAGATACCATTTTCCCAAGTTCAGTACTTTGTACATCTCTCGGTTAACTTGGTAATTTCCCCAGTCAAAATAAAAATTCAATCCTTCAAAAGATTTCATCTTATGCTCCTCCAAGCATTTGATCCCCAAATAGATGGCATGTTCTGTCGTCAGGTGTACCGATTTCCCCAATACTTTTTCGAGTTGGGCTGCACTTCGTACAATTGGCGGGCCGTAGCCATATAACGGATCTTTCCATGAAACAGATCAACCTCCTCCAAACTTGAAAAATTCATTTCCATCATCTTCTCTCCTTTTGAGCCCCCAGCTGCAATTTTCTTCTTCATGTTCATCTGAAGATAAGGGCTTACACGCACCTCATTTTCATTGGGTTGATAAAATAGAATAGCATGAGCCGGTAGCGGAGCGACAAGATAATCCGGTGCCAGCAGACGACCGATCTTATCGAAAATTCGGTTTTCAAAATCGTGCACATCATTGGAAACTTGAAAAATCTCACTGCTCAGTACCTCCATTAATAGCAGAACTAAGGGATCGAAGTCAAAAACCTTTTGAATCCCCAAAGTTCTTGTGCTTTCTTGATGATCCTGTTCCGAATCTCCTCTTTGCTCGAATAAAAATATCGTTCATTTAAATCTCACTATTTAGATAGTGGGCTTAGAAAAAGCGAAGTGCTGAACGCATATCGTTCGCCCGTTTCCACCATCTTTCCTTCCACATAGATCATCACCTTCTTTTTAATTTCAGCCACATTCCGTTTTGGAAAAAATGTCTCCACTTCAGAAATATTGACCTGTACCGTAACCTGCTGAATACGCCATTCATATCGCGTGATCGAGTCTAGCAACGATTTTCGGAACTTCTCTTCCCAGAGGCTTTCGCTGACAATAAGCTCAAAATCAAGATCCCAGATTGCACAGCCAAAATCAGCGTTGAATCGGTGTTCACCTTTGCGCGTAAATATGATCAGCTCCAGGTAGTTTGAAATGGATCTCCCAGGTCAGCCTCTTTTAAGCGTTGACTTTGAACCGGAAGGTCCAGCTGCAGTGGTTTATCTAAGTAAAAATCCATTTCAAATCACTTATTGTTGGTTATATTCACTTGCCCAAGTTGTGCTTTCATCCTCCCCTTTATAACCATCAAGTTTTACCATAAAACTTTTTGCCGGAAAATAAGGTGTGATGTGAATGTCCAAGTGAATCTTATCTTTCTGCTGATCATCACGTTCAAAACGCATAATCTTAAATCGTTCAATTAGTCTGTCTGGTCCTTGGATACTGTCCAGAAACTTAACGATCTGTGCACGAAGGTCTTTTTCGGTTTTGGTTGTCCAGTTCTCAAAAGCTCTTCTGTTTAAGAAATCAAACAAGACTTTGGTGACATAATCAAATACGCGGACAACCGAATAAGTTTGTAGACCAATATTATCGCCATTGAACAATGTTTTGGCTGAGAAAGCCATTACTTTACCATATTCATTGACCATCGGTACTAGACCGATACGTTCAAGATGGGAGATCTCACTTTTTTTCAAGTCGAATTTTACACCATCGACCTCATTGATTGTACCATGTTTTTTACCAGCAGTCACCTGTGACATCAATGTGTAGTACATTTTCCCCGCCAAAGCAGCAGAGCCTGGTACAGTCAGATCCTCCTCTTCGCCAACAGTGGTATTTTTTCACGCCCGATCAACCAATTGGTTGTCATAATGACATTCGATTTATAGGCTTCAGCACTGGTATAATTACCTGAAGTAAACAGATCGATGACATCATCAGGTTGATCCAGATCCGCAAAGTCTGTTACCAGCATTGCTTTATTGACATTGGCAATCTTTGCCCAACGGTCCAACACCTTATTGGAACCTAAATAGCCAGGGACCACTAATAGCGAATAGTTATCCCGAAGATCCAGACGATCATAATTTTGTTTAAATTCTTCGGAAACATATTCGATAAATCGAGGATTGTCCAGGTCCGTCAGTTGATCCATACTTGCATTCATCAAGACCACGTTGTCCAGTTTATCCGACTCCGTATTTTTGTAGAATAAATGTACCGAACGGTAAGATTGCTCCAGGTCGCGGCTAGCTTCCAATGCCACCCCAAATTACGATTCAAGGTCTCTTCAGCAACTTTTAATTTTTCAGCACTTTTCTCCACCATTCCAGCAACAGAATCCGAGTTCTCCAAAAGATCCACCCATAACTCCATCTTCTTCTTCAGCTGCTCCCGTTCTTTTTTTTTCTGATCATCACTCAAAAAAATCTGCTTCCGTGCCTTCCTTTCAGGATTCAAATTCTGAATCCCGTCCACAGAGGCTTCCAAAAGATCAAAACCACCGACACGAACCAATTTATCCAAGCTATCTTGCAGGTTTTCTTTTGCTGACCTATCTTTTACTTCTTTATATCCGGCAGCGGTACCCGCTTGCGCCGCTTTTTCTTGTTGTGTATTTGCCATCTGTTTCCTATTTATTTGCTTCCAATTCTGCGATGAAATTTTTAGCACATTAATAAATGCTTCTTTAGTCTCCGCGTTTTCAATTGCTGATTTCAACGTTTTATTAGACTTCAGCTGTTTGATGACACTCGCAGAAAGTTCTTTCTGTACACTAATGTTAGATAAAAAATCGCTTTGTTGCGTTAGATTCTTGGCCGAAAAATCGCCAAGATTTTGAAACTTCAAATTCTCGTTTACTGCCGCTCCATCTTCGTCCTCAAACGATACATCCACATTCGGTTTAAAATGGGCAAAGACATCATCTACTTTCTTTAGTCCTTCAACTTTTTCAGGCCTTAAGGGCTCATTGTCAGTCAGCTTCTGAATAAACATCGTTTTATTGAACGAGATGTCCACAATGGACTCCGAAGTCTCTACTTTTCTTTCGTTTCCACCAATTTCGTACTCAAACATATTTCAAAAAATTAAGTTTATACTTATTTAAATTTTTCCTATTTTATATACAATATAACAAAATATTGGTAAATATTCATTATTTACGCCCGCTATTCCGCTGTCCTAAAACGACATACAGGTTATTTCTGTTTTATATCCCAGATCAATTTTTCTGCCTTTTCATCCCAGTCCACCGTCAACAGATCGCCCCGGTTCAGTTCTCCCGCGATCAGCATTTTGGAAATGGGTCTTCGCAGTTCATTTCTGATTCCTGCAGCAAGTTGTCGTGCACCATATTTAGGTGTAAAACCTTTCAACGCAATCGCCTTTTTCGCCTCTTCTGTCAATCGCAGTGCTACAGCCTGCTTATCCAATAGTTGGATAAGCTGTCGCAATTGTATATCAAATATCTTCACGACATTACCTTCAGATATAGGTGCAAAAGGCACAATTTCAGATATTCTGGCCAAAAACTCAGGTCTAAAATGAGCGGTCATAATATCCATGAGTTGATTATGTTTTGGAAAGCCCTGCCCTGATTCAATTTGCCCTGCAATCCATTCACTACCGATATTGGAGGTAAACAAGATCAGCGCATTGCTAAAATCACCTTCTTTACCCAAACGATCATGCATAAGCCCCTCATCCAATATTTGAAGAAAAGTATCAAATACCGACGGATGCGCTTTCTCAATTTCATCGAACAATAATACAGAATAGGGCTGCTGTCTAATTTTGTTGACCAATAATCCACCCTCCTCATAGCCCACATATCCCGGAGGAGCACCATACAACAATGCGGCACTATGCTCTTCCTTAAATTCGGACATATCAAAACGAATCATTGCTTTTTCGTCATTAAACAAAAATTCAGCAATTGATTTAGCGAGCTCCGTTTTTCCCGTTCCAGTCGGTCCCAATAAGAAAATGAACCTATCGGCTGACCTTTTTATTCAGCCCACTTCTTGATTCTAATATCGCTTCGGACACTGCTTTCACAGCCTGATCTTGTCCCACAACACGTTTTTGGAGGTAACTTTCGATCTGTAGCAACTTTTCCTTTTCTCCAGCCTGCAGTTTACCCATCGGAATCCCTGTTTTATAGGCCATCACCGCCACAATATCCTGTTTAGTCACTGTGTCTGATAGTTGCTGCGCCTGCTCCTTTAACAAAGGGACAATACGCTCCAGATATTCATTGTATTGTGCCACGGAGTCAAAATCTTCAAAACTTGTTTCCTCGGTCAGCAAGCCCAACAGAATCGGACTTAACTTATTAAAAAGTACCTCCGTCAGCCATTTGTAATCATTCAAGAGCTGAATCTCATTCTTGTGCTGCTGACCCGATTTCAACACTTCAAATTCGTTATCGGCATTTTCAAGAATTTCCAATGAACCACTTTGTGCCAACTTTAAAGCTGCCATACTACGATCCATGAGGTCAAATGCAGAATCTGGCAGATGCCGATCCTTCATGTAACGCTTTGCCAGCGTCACGACGACAGGAAGTGCATCCAGCTCGACTTTTAAACCATGGTGCTGTTCGTATTTATCCAACACTTTCTCGAGCATCTTGATGGTTTTTTCCTCCGAGGGCTCTGCTACCTGGAGCAACTCAAAGCGTCGGTTAAATGCCTGTTCAGGTTCGATGATCTTTCGGTATTCATCCAAGGTTGTTGCTCCTATTACCGTGATTTCACCCTTGCCAATTCGGGCTTCAGCAGATTTCCGGCACCGGAGCCTATCGGTCCTTTATTGTCCAACAACGTATGGATTTCGTCGATAAACAAAATCGCCTTATCAAAACCTTTTATTTCTGTGATAATCTTTTTTAAGCGATCTTCGATTTCCCCCTTGTAACTTGCCCCGGCGATCAAAGCCCCAGATCCAGTTCGAATAATTGAGCATCTTTCAGCAGTGCCGGCACATTTCCATTCACAATATCAATCGCAAAACCATCCACTAGCGCAGTTTTACCCACCCCGGCTTCACCAGCAATAATAACATTGGGTTTGTTGCGCCGACAGAGGATCTCCATCATCATCCGGATCTCCTTATCCCGCCCCACAATCGGGTCAGATTTACCTTCACGCACCAATTGCAGACGATCCACACAATACTGATGCAATGCTCCTTTTACCGTAGCGCTACTATTCATATCGCTACTTTCATTTCCACCTTTCGAAACAGCCTGACCGATTTGATTCTGATCTACGTAGAGGTCATATATTTCTTTCTCCTTGATCGGGAAGGATTTTAATTGATTGACATCAAAAGCAATTCCTGCCTTTGAAATGGCCGTGAGCAAACAGATGGGTGTAATTAAATCAAGTCCGAGTTTGATCCTGACGAGATCAGCCTCATCCAGCAAACGAATGACCCCTTCATTTCCTTTTATTTCTTCGGCTGGAACCGCAATATTCGATCGTTCCAACTCGTCCATACGAATTTCGGCCCACTCAGCAATATATTGATCATCTTTATGAATAGACTGAACAAATTGTCGCAAGCCAACATCCTTATGCATCAACGCTTTCAGCAAATGAGCTGGACCAAATTGGTTCTGATGATATTCCTCCGCTAAAGCTTGAGCAATATGAATGGCTAATTTAACAGATTCACTAAAGTTGCTGATCGTCATTTGCTGGTTGTTTGAGGTGCATTGATATTAAAGAAACTACCACGGACACGGTAATATTGCTCCCCATTGGAGAAAAATTTACCTTGATTTTGAGCATACGATCTAGTCATTGCCATCACCTGTTGCAGATAAACAATATAAGCTTCAAAAGTTTCCAGTGTCATTTCCTTCTTATTTTTAATGCTTCCACTTTCATATCTGTAAATGTATTGTGGATAATAGGAAGCCCTAACATAACTGAAAAATACTTTCCAATGGTCCATTTGTCGACAGCTCCAGCACTATACATTGGCCATTTCTTCTTATAGGCCTCAATGTAATTCTGATACAGTTTCTTTCTGAATGAATTATCATCTTTGACCAAATTATCTCCGGTCATCACAGACAAGGTGCTGTTGAATTCGTTGAACTCCCCGTATTCAAAACAAGATCAAAATCCAAACCCTTAGTTAATTGGTACTGCAAGTCAGGGCTAAATTTCAGCATAGAAGCAAACTTAAAGGCATTATGTGGCATTGATTCACCGACATCCTGGTTAAACTTGCCACCCAATGACTTAGCAACACTTGGATTGATGTTGGCATTTTCAATTCCCGTTAGGCGGAAGGCACTATCCAAGCTGTGTATATGTGAGCGTATATCCTCGCGGGTTTCATCCATGAAACGGTAAAACGCCACATTGAAACTCTTGTTGTTGAGCGATGAACCCCGGGTTGGAAACACCACTCCGCCCTGGATAAGGCTATTTTTCGGAAAATCCAAGTAATACGATATTGAATCCGTCAGATTAAAATCGTAGGATTGATTTCGAAAGCTTCTCCTTTAACCAATTGAAATTTACGTCGTTCAGCAGCATAATAAGCTTCACTGGACACCAATTTTCTCGATTGTACGATGAAATCATTGAATGTCGTCTGCGTGCTATTATACGCTTGTAACATAACCATCCGACCTTCTACATCCGCAACCCTTCGGGCAATAGAGGAGATCTGACTGGGATTGGCACCGCCTAAATTGCCTGTAGATCCTACAATCACAAATAGATTCGTTTGCTTTGCCACATCTTTAACCAAGTTGGTCGCCTCGCCTATGCCTTCAAAAAGAGGTTGTTCAGAATTACCGCGATCGCAGTTGCTTGTGATCTTGGATTGCTCGCGCAAGAAGCCCGTCAACTTGCGGAAGTCTTCGGTAAGTTCCATTTTTGCAGTTCGTCCACCACAAGAAGAAGGGTTTCGGAAGACCACACTACCATACTTTATGTTCTGCTTGTTAAAAATCGTTTCAACACTATTTTCAAATCCTTGAATAGTATTAGTCAAGCTCGCAAAGTGGTTGCGCATGGCATTTCCACCATCGATAACAAAAATAATATTGATTTTCGATCTATTTTTAATGAGGTTAATTAACCCAGGGTAAGTCAATTCGGCACCGTTGATCGTCAATAGTTTATTATTAGTTTTATTGAATACGTCAATGGCATAGTTTGTCACGATTCCCGATTCATCTACCGTTTGCACAGGTACGCCCAATAAAGTAATGTTTGCCGTATCGATCAATGGGTCTATTTTGTAAGGCTCAAGTCCATCGATACGATCTTTATTGATCTTCTCCATAACAACATCAGCTTCTGGAGACTGGAAAGTATAGGGCGCAAAATACAAACGGTGGCCCCAGTTCTGAACAACAGATGAGGATACCCATCCTTTCACATATTTGCCAGCCTCTCTGGGAACAAACTGATCAGCCGAACCGATAAGCAGCTGCTTGCCATCATCCGATTTTTTAAAGACATATACATAATTATGAAGTGCAACTTTCGCTTTTCCATTTTTCAGATCTGGACCATCAAAAACATAAATCGAATCTTTTTGTCAAAATAATATTGTCCGGCGACCAAAGGTTCAACATCATTAATAATCGTCAATGCCTTATTTGGAAAACGGGTCGCGACATCAACAAAAGAGCGTTGCCATAACAATAATTTATCTTTAGCAATCCATCCCACACTTTCTGCATGTTTTTGTCTTTCAATTTAAGCCCACGCACCATATTCTCGCTGAAGCGTAACAGCTTTAGATAACCATCTTTTCTTCCGAAACATAGAATGGCTGCATAAAGGTCAACTTCTCCATCATCAGTGTTCCTCCTGGCGAGGTCGTGGTGTAATTATCATTACGGTCAGAAAACACAATCCAAGGAAGATTAGATTTGCCCAGAGACAATTTAGTCGAGGTCGCAGGATTGGGTTCAAGATAAGGCACGGGTAGACCGACAACACTTCCACCAAAGGATGTTGCAGATTGCGCTTTGACAGCATCTGTACCCAACGCTCCCCATAACAAGCCAAGGCATAAGGTATAAGGCAGGAAATATTTAGCTATACTCATAGTAAGACTTTGCTATTATTTTGATTGTTTAACTTTGATTAATGTAGGACATTCTTTTGTTGCATTTGGTGTCGAAGCACTTTCTACAGTTACCTCATTGATCGTGACACCTTTGGAAAAAGTAAGTCCCATCAGATAGGTGTAGATATCCATTTGCTTCTTTTTCCCGTCCATCTCTACATTTACCTTGACCTTTTCATCTCCACACAGATATTTTGAAAGGATATAATTATACTTTGCATTAAAATCTGCGCCATTTGCAATATCCTGTATTTTTTCTTTCAGATCATTGAGTGCATCCTGAGCTCCTTTTCCTGGAGTGACAAGCTGGTTGATATCAGCTGTTGGATCGACGATACGTATCGTGTGAAAAACAAATTTTGGGCTTTTATCCGAACGGAGCTGCACCTTATAGATACCAGGTTTTGTATAGGTATAGAGCGCAGATTTACCTATTGCATCCACTTTTCCTGTCTCTCCAAACCACCATTCAAACACTTCGCCAGGACCATTTGCTTCCAGTCGTATCTCCTCCAGTACAATGCCATTGGTCGAACCACTGATAAATAAGGTTGTATCCTGTGCCAAAGAATGAACGACACTGTCTTTCACCGACACAAAAAACTGTTCACGGAGTTTATCGTTTACCGTGAGCCTTAAGACATAGGAGCCTACAGCCGGAAAGCGATAAGTCCCTTGTTGTTTTGTCGATTTATCGCCATTTCCAAACTCCCAAACCCATTTCTTTGCACCATTGGTATTATCTGCATAGATCAGATCCTCATTCAAATAAATTTCAGTCTTGTTTATCTTGGCGCTGATCTTCTCTTCTGCTTTGGTATAGATTTTAAAGAAATATAGCAATCCCGCTAAAATCGCAATGACTAAAAAGATGATGATAAACAAATAGATACGAGGGTTACTCTTGGAAACCTTCTGTACTGACTCCTCTTCAATAAAATTATTATCCATTTAGCTATAATTGATTATTTATATGTATTAACGCGCATTCATCATATTGATGGTCTGCTGCAATTGTTTCCTGTTTACGATGCAATCATCCAGATTTTTAGATATACGGTCTATATCATTTATATTGCCTTTAAGCTCCCGACGGTCAACATAGTAATTCTCATAGAGGACTGCTGCCTGTGCAAATATGCCATATCTGTTGTCGAAACTATTCTGCGCATAAATGGCATTGACATCATTAAATGTTTTTTAATATCATTTTCAATGAATACAGCCTGCACTGATGGATCAAATCGCTTGATCTGCAAGGAGGCACTATCCACATAGCGTAAGGCCATTTTTGCAGACTCTTCAAATTTCTGGTCATCCTGGATACGCAATGCAAGGTCTTCTTTTGATATTGCAAACCGAGGACCGTCACTATAGAAAAGAACAAAGCCTAATATTGTCATTGCCAGTACAAAAGCTCCCAGCAATAAAAGAAAATGTTCACGTCTTTCAGCTAAACTAAGTTTTATCATATTTTACCTCCCTACAATCGAGCCTTGGTTTACAACTTTGTTAATTTGGTTATTCATTAGGATACAACTTTCGAGCTGCATACGTTTACTTTCAATCAGATTTTTGGTAGAAAATAATGAATCTTGTAAGCGGGAAACTAAAATCACATCTCTATTTAACTGTCGATAAAATTTCAGGCTAGCTCTGCTACTATCTGCCTTTAAACCATCAATTACTCGACTGATATGGCCCGAACTTTTGGCAATTTCATTCTGAAGCACCCGTTTTCTGGCGATAGCTGACATATCCGCATTCCCTGACCAATATCTCTAAAATATTGATTGATCTGTGCAAATTGTCTATTGATATCCGCCCTCGAATTCATCAGATTTTCGACCTCTTCATACTGCTCTTTCAAGACCACATACTCTTTCTCAGCAGCTTTCAAGTAGAGAAAAAACTCGATAGTGATACCAGTAAAAGCATCGTAAACAAAATAATAAACTTGCGATAAGCCGCACTTATTTCCTTTTGGTTTATTGGTTTCATAATTTCAATACTCCTTTTTCTAAAACTATCGCAATCATATATTCCAGCATTTGGATAATTAAAACAGATCAAAATAAACCTAGTGGCACAAGCATTAATCTATTCAATATATGAACTAACGTTAGTATGATACTTCAAAATACTTCGTTGAACGTAAAAGCAAAAAACAGGCCACAAATAGGTAATTATTTATACTAGACACCTGATTTAGCATATTGTAATACTGCAACGGAGAACTACAATACCTGTTTTTCCTTTTGATCACACAAGCTAAAATGCTCAAAAAGCATAGCGGTAAAACATTAATAATCAAAATCATATTTCTTAAAAAATATCCCCACAGCACTTTTCGTATAATATCCTAAAACAAGTAAAAAGACAAGTTTCCATAGTTATATTAATTTATTATTATTATTTAAGCGGTGATTTTTTATTTTCTTCCCGATCCTTATAACCTATCGCAGGCTAACTCTTTTCTCCTACCACTACGACAATTCTTTTAAGTGACTAATCTATTTGTTGTAAAGTTGAACTTACCTTATCGTTAACGCTTCTTATCCTGACACATTCCAACACCTAAGCTACTGCAACAAAACCAATGTAATATTAAGGCATTGCCTGTTAGAAACAAACAACGGTTTAAAATCCGTCAGTTATCATCTTAAATCCGTTGGATATTTCCTTAAATTCGTATCAGCCCCAACATTGGATGAAGATTGCTATAAAAAGCCCAACAAATATGCTGGGCTTCCGAAATACTATGCGAATTAGTTTTACCTTATTCTTTACTCTTTTTCTATAAATTCAAACAGATCATTTTTATCCCCTTCGCTGCTTGCTACATTTTTAATATTTTTTGGGGCTGCTTTACCTAACTACAGAAAAATCTACTTGTTCATTTGGGTTATTAGATGTACAACCGATCAAAAACCACAAAGACAGCAGTATAAATAGCACACAAACCCCACGCCTATTTAGTTCAAATTCTTACCTTACCCCTCGAACAATCCTAGTCAGTTTTACTAGAAAACAGTTAAATTGTTATTTTTATCCTGGCTTAGCCAAAGTTCAATAATAAGCTCCTCCGCTGTTTCATTATTTTCTAATGCCAATGCCGAATTTCCATCTATCCGTACCAAGCGGCACAATCGACCATTGCCAGCTACTTCAACAACACTGTGTTTATCCAGATCCATCATCTTGAAGCCCTCCTTAATATCCTTCCTTATGGCATCTACTCTGCTTTTCACCTCTACTTCAGAAAGATAAAGAGTCAAAGCATTCCTCCTTTCGGTGAGCTCAATAGCAGCAAACAATTTGTTATAGTCACCTTTTTTACCAGCGTCTATGATCTCGCGATATATCCTAAATAATCTCTCTTTGAGATCATCTTCATTTACATTCCCGAGATCTCCCCAATTGGATACAACATAGGGAACATCCGCATGAAAGACACCCTTGCTCAGAAGAAAAGGTTTAGGTTCTGGCTCAGGTCCAATCTGATGTTTTCCAAAACTTTTTATAAAATCCCAATTTGGTGTATTTACGTCAACAGCTTTTACTTGGTAATGAAAATTTGCTTGCGGATTGAGCAGTTTTTCACCCTCCAGAGGCAAGGCCCTAATTTCAATATGTTGTTCACCACTACCGAATATTCCACCATTCAAAGGTATTTCAGAAGCCACTTGGCCATCAATATTTAACATAAAGACCTCAAGATCATTCACTTTAATTTGAAGTTTACACATCGTCGCTCCAAAATCCAAATTGTAATATGGCTTTTGCATGAGTTTTAATTTTTAGGATACATCATATTAAAATTGTCCAAAATGGTATTGTAACTCGTATCCTGACTATTCTCTACACGAGTTCCTTTCTTTACATAGAGGAAATTAGAATTTAGGAAATCTTTGCCATTGCTATCCACAGAAACACTTGGATAATAGAAAAGCCAGGCATTTAAAGATTCTATATCCCAAAAGTAAACCTCACCGGTTGAATCTTTTCTTTGTTCAAATTTTGGATATTTTTTCTTCAGATAATTAACTAATTCCTTTATTTCATCCTGTTTTACCGTAGTATACCGGAAACCTAAATATTGCTGAGAAGTTCGGTCGTCCACATATACTTGTATTCTATTAAAATCTGCTACTGGGCCATTCGGATACTTGTAGGTCGACAAATCTATATCTCCGATTTTGAATCCTTCCAACTTATCTGTTTTAAACGTATAGATTCCATAATTCGGATCTTGGAATTCTTCCAATTTTTGCGCACTAATCAAGGTGGAAACGGATTGATTAAAATGAATTGCCAGCAAATCATTCCTATTTTGAGAATTACAGGAAGTAACTCCAATTAGACATAGTAACATCAATAAATATATTTTCATAGTTTTTTTAGTTTGTAATTAACGGAATATTTGCGTCAACATTGAAGGTCTTTTCAATTTTTTCTATTATATCAAATTTTGGAATAACGTTATCATAATTACCCTCTGCGAGCACGACTTTCTTTTCCTCAGTCATTTCCATTTTCGTTTGATCTTTTTAATTTTCTTTGCCAAAGAGAGCGATACAGCTACAATATATTTGGCATTCAAACCATCAAATCCTAGAATAGGGCGATAGTATAAGCCTTTAGCATCATAATTTAATTTATGTCCAAACGTTATAGATCCTTCTGCGGATGCAGATGCTTCGAAATATCCTTGCACTTTAACCACAACTAGAGAAAGTTCACCTTTGACTTTAATACCTACCTTCAGTTCTACTTTCAATCTGCCTTTTGCGGATATATCAATTTTAGAGTCAGAAGGCTTTCCTACCGTATTAAAAGCAAAAGTACTATCAACTAATATTTCGTTCGTTATAACCAAGTCCATATATATATCTACACTCGCTTTAAACCCCAAATCGTCTGTCCCAACATTCGCGCCAGTCATCAACTGGTCTTTGATTTTTTGATACAATTTTAACACACCTGGTGCCGCTGCGCCCCTCGAGATTGCTCCCGAAACTCCCCAAACAATTGCTCCTAGCAGGTCTATTGTGATTTCCAAGGCTATTAGTGGATTAGCAGCCAACTTAATTGAAACCTCCGTTCCGATCTCGTCAACATTTGCACTATTCTTCACTTTTTTAAGAAACCATTCCCCTTCCAAGCTCAAATTAGGTGGTTTGACCGCTATCATCACTGGAACACCTGGAATACTCGTTTTGACGGCCCCTTTGTTTCAGCAGTAATGCTTTTGCTAAATCTCCCATCGAGGAGAAGATATCATAAAGTTTCTTGAACTTTCCTTCATATGAAGTTTTGAGTTCTAGTTTTGAGCCATAATTTTCACCAGACTTGTTCCATTGAGCCAACAAGCCAAAACCAAATGAAGCATCTTTTTGCTTCCACCTATTCTCCGCGCCAATTTTACCAGCTTTGCTCTGGTATTCTCTATGTTGCTCTGGTGTAACATTCTGCCACTTAACACTTAAGTCATTTGTTAAATTAAGAAAGAAATTTAGTTTCCATTTGATATCTGGGAACACCCTGATTTTTAGAGGTGGATTATTCTCAACAGAAAAGTACCTGCAGGAATGAAAATGAACTATATAATCGTTAGCCGAACTGAAAGACCGTATATTGGTCAGACAGTACCTCGGCCAGATATAATTCAGTGGTACGAGATTCGTATCTGATAGACGAGAGATAGCTGGAATACTGCCCCAAGTCCATTTTTGATATTGGTGTTCGAAAACTTAATTTCTTTTTGTGTTTGGTTTTACTAAAACATGCCTTTGTATCAAAATTGACAGGATCAACGGTTATGGTTGTGGGTTTACTACCCAAAATTGTATCATAAACAATTGTATCAGCATTATGTCCGTAATATTCAAATGAAATATCAACCCTACGATTATTGATATAATCTTTTTCATCCTTATATTTTAGATTGTCCCTTCCTTTTTTATCGTCGGTAGGATTTAGTTCGCCATGGCCCACCGTTGTGATCCGGCCTCCCGCCAATTTTCCTTTAATAAAGAATTCCTTAACCGTCTTTGACCTATTTTCCGAGAGCACCTGGTTGTCAATCTGCTTACCAATCACACAAGCGTAACCATCCAATCGGATAGAAGAACCATTATGTTCCAAAATAAATTGTAAAATGGTATCCATCTTCTTGCGAC
Source organism: Sphingobacterium sp. E70 (assembly GCF_019285695.1). Classification (NCBI taxonomy): domain Bacteria; kingdom Pseudomonadati; phylum Bacteroidota; class Sphingobacteriia; order Sphingobacteriales; family Sphingobacteriaceae; genus Sphingobacterium; species Sphingobacterium sp. E70. The sequence goes on from NZ_CP079104.1 coordinate 139,010, forward strand.
TATCCGGGGTTAATTCTGTTTTTCCTATTTCAAAGAATATCGATTCCAACACAGGTTCCCTAGGGTTTGATTTATTTTTGACACCGCCGCCGTGATCAAATACGATAACAGGCGTTTTCCTACTTCGGTAATTTTAATTTGCTCAAATCTGCAGGGCTCAAATCTGGCCGCATTCTTATCCGGTTCATAAATCGTTACAGGCACCCTATTTTGAGGGGTTTCTATTACTTGGGAAACCTCATTATCCTTGATTCTTAAAAACCGAGCATGAGCTGTACTGGGCTTCGGCATCGTATCTGCGATATATTTCTTGGTGACGGGATGTACTACCCTAACGTAAAATTCCTCCACAGATGCCCGATCGGGTATACTCTTACCCCAAGAATAAGTATTTGGGATACGCAAATTAATCTCCCCATTGATAACCTGGCATAAATAGATTTTCCGGGTTACTTCATCATCTTTCGGAAGCAGGCCAAATGCAGATCTCAATCGTCTAAAGACACGTACTTCCACATTATTATACCCGTTTAGCCCTTCGGTAAAAGACGGAGCCAAATCAATTCACCATACGAAAATTGATATGTTTTCCGCACGTCTTCCCCTCCTTCATTTCTCGTCCATCGGCTATCAACAATTCGCGCTGGAGCTTCTCCACGGAGACTTAAGCCTGCTTTACCATCAAAGTTGCCACTCCAAGAAGCCTCCACATAAAAGGTATAAGGGCCACATAATTTTCTGGAAAGACGAAACCCATATTTGTAGTTCCATCCTAGCGTCTTTTGGTATTCTATTCTTCCTTCTTTATTTTGTACAGCCCATTTCAGATCCTTCTTTTTTCCGTTTCGGTAGTACCCGGATGCCAATCCCCACCTGAAACCATACGTATTCTCCGGGAGCTATTACAAGTAAAGAATTTGGAACAGATCCTTTTGTCCCGTTGTAAACTGGCCCCTCCCCAGTCCATTTTATTTTTCTAACACCTTTAGCCATAATTTATCGTGTTGCGACTTCAATACCTTCAAAAGATCCTTGATCAGTTATCATATTTGCCATAGGATTCAATTGTCCCTGTACTTCTTTCGAGCTGTTGTCTATATTTTTTTGAGACGGTTCCGCTTGCTGACCATGTTGAATCACACGGATACAGTCAGCCCCTCCTATTGGACAGCTCGCTTTGCTATCCTCCAATAGTACTTTTCCACCATTGGATAAAATAGTATCCGGATAGAACCCCGACCAACTCTGTACAACAGCATTACAAGGTTTGTTATTCATTTTGGAACAGGATCCAAACATATTTTTTTCGAATGTAGTTCCAATATCTTTTGTTGTAGCAATCGGTTTCTTACTTCCTTGGCTATCATTTGCAAAGTCCTTATCATTCGTTAGCACCTTCAGTTTATCAGGCGCTGTACCGAAGTTGCACATACATTGTGCCCCTTGAACAACTACATGTTTTTCTGCCATCTTTTTAAAGGTTAAATAATTTCGCCCAGGTACTCTTTTCATCTTTTTGTTTATTCAGGCTTCCCGTACCAAGATCGGCCTGTGCAGTTGTATTATTTTTTTATTATAATCAAACACAAAATCGCCATCCTCTTCCGGCAGATAGAACATCCTCAGCCCCACTAGCACCTGGTTACCTTCGACCTTGGACTCCCAATAGCCATTGGCAGCCAATAAAATCCGCGTTTGTGGATGAAAAATATAATGTGCTTCGCTACGACCAGAACAGATTATTCCGTAATCAGCATCTTGTTCCAACAGCCCCTGTTGTATTAATTCTATTGCCCCGAAATGATTCAATTCTGGCATCATGTTTTCTATGAGTTGATACTGCATCGACAATGTTGGAAGGTTTGGAAAAAATTGCCTTCTAGCAATATTTTGAGCAGGATACAACTTATAGAAAGGTTGAAAAAACACACGTATAAACCAATCTGTCCTGTTGATCGCCGAAAATATATTATGCTCATGAAGCATCAGTTTTTCCATCTTTTGAAGATAGTCTTCAAAGAAATCTCCTTGGAAGTAACTTCTGAGTGCATCTTTCACGCCAGGCCAACGACTCTGTATCTGGTTTGTATTGGCAATACCGCGTAATTCACCGGATGGATCAACCATCAAATGCAAGGGATAGAAAACCTTACCTACTTCAAAAGCCAATTTATCTGCTATCAGATCGGGTAGTATTTCGTCAATATATACTGCACTTGTCCTATTCAGCTCAAACACAAAATTGCCTTCAGCATCGTTGGAAAGTCTAGTCAAACTGCAGGTATATTTTAATTCTGTCTGCTTGGATTCAGGTCCAAAATTCAACAGCATACCGTAATCCATTTTTTGACCAACCCTCCAATTGAACGACGACAACACACTCTCGAGCAGCAATTTGTTTTCTTCAACTACCGCACCTACGGGATCCAGCTCCCCTTCTTGAAAGAAAATACTTTTGCTTTTGTTGAACATAATGGTTACACCTCCTTATTTCCTCTTCCATGTATGACTTTATTACAAGCCAATACCAGATTGCCTTCTCTAGCTTCTACATTCAGCTTGTCAGCAAGCTTTTGCACCTTACCAGCCACCTCTAAATTATAATCAGACTGAACACGTATCTTGATATTAGCTGCTTGTTTTAATATTGCCATAGCCTATTTATTTTAATCAAATTATTCCTCCAGTTCCACTCTCTTCCAATCGTTGTTTGGATCCATTCCAACACCTTCCCTTCGCGCCGAACGATGGAAATAGCTGTAACGCAGTGTTTTTAACTCATTTAAATTCGCTGCATTCAGTTCCCTGCCAGCATAGGGATAAGGAGCACCATCAAAAACATAGGCTTTCAGCTTTGCTTCCACACTGACCAAGGTAGGATGCCCTTGTATGCTATACTTGCCTTTCATTTTTTCTTGGTCTATTTGTGCATTATGATCTTTACTAAAATATCCCATAAAATGCAATGGAATAAAGCTATACTCCTTGTATACCAATTGTTTCTCTCCACGCAACGCCCAATACCAACCACCAGTGATTGTCAACTCCCCAGGCTTGTACCATCCATCTGCAATCAAACGGTCCCGAAGAGTTTCTAACTTTCCATAAGAGAGCTTCGCCGTTTCGATTTCTTCCTTCACCTCGCGACCGGTCAGGTAGCTCCCCCGATATCGGAGTGCACCCTGGCAAATCTCTTTCGAGCCCCTTTGGCGATCGAGTCAGCGAAAATTTTCCCGCATCTCGTCCCTAGCTGTAAAATGGACGACATGCTGTGCTTTGCCCAGCGTATTGAGGTTCAATTCGCCGATATCGTTTGAAAATCGGGGTACAGGAGTCGGTGAATAAGAAGCTACAGTATCAAAAATGCCCAGAAAATTCACTTTCACAAAAGCCGGATTTAAGGTTACCCCTTTGACTTTGAGCGCGTAACCTAAGTGTCCACCTGCGGGCATTTCTTCCCGACCGGGCATATTGTCGCTATCGGAATAGGTTGTCACCTCTTCGGTTTCAGTTTTTCGCCCTTTATAAGCAGCCTTCCCAATTTCATAGACAAAATTCCGCGCAGCAGCGGCACCGCGACTGAAGCCATATACATTAAATATAATTTCCCGCAACACTTTCCCTGATTGGCATCCATTTCTTTTTGATAATAGCGGCCGCCTGTTCACAACCCTTACGCACTTTAAACCGAATACCTGTCCAGCCCGACCCAAAAGCGTAGCCCATTGTCGAGTCACCCTTAAGGTCTGTAGTACCTATCCCCTCAATATACAAGAGATTCGGATTGGTACAGTTCTCCCATAATCGGGCAACATTGGACCAGTCATTCTGGTAACTGGACTCATCGTCCGATTTACCGTATTTTTCAAATGAACTGTGATTGTTCACTCGGGCATCCGAATTACTCTTATTGTTTTTGGTGCCATCAAAAATATATTTATCGTTACTGAATACGTTTTTGCGTATTCCGAGGCGATGGATTATAGTCTTTAAATACAACATTTGCCATAAATTCATTAATTATCTACCGGTACCAAGGCCAGATCATATCCAACAATTTTAACCTGCTTTGAGGATGACTTCAGATAAGTATTCAATACATTTGAAGCAATATCCACCTGAATCAGAAGATCTATTTTTTCTGCAGGATCAAATTGTTCAAAAGCTTTTTTATCACATCATATTTAAATCTTGTATCTGCAACCCAATGCTGCTGTTTGCTATCCTGCCATTTGACAGATATATGTTCAGGGATCGCTTTCGGCAGATCCGTATTGCCATCACTTGTATTGAGCAACTGATCTCTTTCACCATTAAAGCATTTGTAATAAAAATAATCTTTGGGACCTATGCCAATACCTTCCACTGCAAATTTCCACGCATACTTTTTGTTATAATCGAGGTATAGCTTAGGATCCGGCCACCCTTTGCCCTGCAATTGCGCGTAAAGCTCAGTGCCGTATAATTTTTCCGGTGTATACGCCACATCCCTATATTCTTGACGAAAGAAATGCTCAAAATCCGGATTTGCAGTTTCTTTATTGATTGTAGTATCATGTGCCTGAAAAGTAGCCAATAGCACTTGCCGTGCCCCTTCGGCCCACAATGCGACATTCCCTCCAGGCGCTAAACCAACAATTAGTGTTTCAAACTCTTCTTTAGTCCCTGTTTTTACATTTAGGCTTCCCTCCTGCCAGACCTTGGAAATTTGCTCTTTATCCAATTTCCAATTTCCCGTATAGAATTTTTGTTCTTGAATAGCGTACCAAGTCATCTTTAGTTCATCCGGAAATTCAATGGGCGTATCCGGTCTACCCATACTTTTACCTGACGAACTCCAGCCCTGTTTAAGTATCCCGTAGATCGGGCCAAAGTTATAAGCGTACTCATTACTGCTCAATGCACCATTATAAATCTCTACTGGATATTCCTTGGGCGCAACAACAGCACCAGCCCACACTTGTTTTTTTCGTTCATCTTTGATTCTTGACAACTGGAAACCACACTCAGTAACATGAATAACAACAAGAATATCTTGTCTGCACAGATCGATTTCTTGCCAGACCCTTGCTGTCTAGGCGAAGGATTTATTTCAATATTCCATGTTCCTTTAATCTCCCACATTCATTAAAAGAGTTTAGATTTCTCGACACTATTTATTTCTATGGTTTTTCCACTCTGCAGCGTCATATTCTCTTTGTTGCTGAACATGGTCATTTCAGAAGCGAGTTCATTCGATGTTTCAGATTGTCGGCTAAAATCCTTGCTGGCAATTTCGGTCCGATTGTCTGAGTCTTCAGAGATATCTCCTGTCGCCGAAAGTGAATAGTTATTTCCGGCTGTCGTAGCGATATCTTTAGTGACTGATACAGTTTGATTGTTGCCCACGGAGGTACTCTGATCTTTTCCGACCTGTACATCCATATTTTCAGTCACATTGATCTGCATATTCTTACAATTCAAGGTCATATTTTCGAGTGCAGTAATGGTTACATTGCTACCCTGGCTGTCTATATGGACAATATTCCCTTTGATATCTGTGATTTTGATCCCTTGACTGGACTGGCTGTCATCAAATTCGATTAAATGTCCTGTGCGTGTCGTGATGCTTTTTAGATGATTTTGAATCTGCGGCGTGCTATCTGCTGTACTTTGGTTATATAAGCTCCCCAGTACAACAGGGCGGGCTACACTTCCTTCTTCGAAGGCTACAATAACATGGTCGCCGATCTCGGGTATGGACATAAAACCACGGTTCATGCCACGGTCTCCGGTGCCCGCATTTGGCGTGATCACGCGCAACCATTCGGTTTCATCGTTATTTGCACATTGCCATTTGAAGCGCACACGAATTCTTCCCTGTCCACTGGGATCGTTGTTATCAATTACGTCAGCCATCTGCATATCCGCTTGCGGGCGCAGGTAGTCACGTACAGGAATACGTTCTGTGGTCGCTAGGATGCCATCAAAGCGGTTGGTATATCGGCCGACATCATCAAAGTGATGCTCGACATTTGTGATCAAAAACTTACCCAAAGTATCCGTTACGAAGTTGAGATCCTGGCGCAAGCTGGTTTCGATTTCCACTTGTGCACCGAGCCTGATCTGTGGCGAGTCGCTATCGCATGATACCTGCAGCAACTGACCAACATTAGCTTCTTCTTGCTGTTGTACAACACGTTGCAGCTCACCCTGGCTATCCACCCGGATATCCAGTGGCTGGCTAAATACTTTACTAAAGGTTTCCGAAGCCCGCTGCATCGCAAAAACCTGATCCGGATGGCCTTCAGCTTTGATGTTACTTGTGCTTTCAAGCAGTTGATCATGTAGCGGTATATAGCTAAAACGGCAGTGATTGACAGGACGGATCTGGATGCCATAATCCAGTCGGCTCACTTCGCGGCCATAGGTCACTTTTCCAGCGGGCAATTCTGCCGGCTTCCCAAAGTGTAAACGTTCACCATCATAGAAAAACCATTCCAGATATTCTGCGGAAAGTCTATTCAGAAACTCAAAGTCGCTTTCGCGGTATTGGATCAAGTAGTCTATAGGTTCAGAACGCGTTGGATTTACATTCATATGCAGGTCGTTCTGTACGATATCTTTGGTTGCAAGCTTTACAATATCGTTCAGGGTCTTACCATAGTAGGATCCCAGATCCTTACCACGGTCGATCAAGATGGTGGGGCTATATCCTTTGATCAGCAATATCCCCTGGTAGCCATGGCTCTGCGTTAGGGACACATCTGTGATGATACCCGAAAAATTCTGCATGCTGGATTGCACATATCCAAAGGAAATGGCCAAGGTGCGGCCAACATATGATCGGCTATCCTGCAGATTGATCAATCCCGGAATCCCCAATTTGCCATGTTCGATACGAAGTTCAAATTCGTGGTGGGCATTGAATCGCTGACGGATATTAAAAGAAAGAAAATGCGTTACCTCCTTCCCCTCAATATGCATCTCAATGATTAATTTTGGTTTATCAAAATACATAACATTACCTTTTAAAGGAGTTTATAAAAAGACGGTCTTCAACTTGATAGACCGTCTTTCCAAATTTCATGGTCTAATCTTTAAGACTAAGCTTTAGGCCAATCGTTTTCTAATGTTGCATTTTGCATTTCCAATACTCGGGACGACAGCACCAGTGTCAATGTCATTGGTCGATCGTTCGTGATAGAGATACCCTCGTTGTACTGGATGATATAAGCGTCTTGAAATTTCAGCTCTTTCATAGTTGCATCTTCTTCACTCTTTTTGAAAGTGATTTTACCATTGACAGTTTTGTACTGGTTGTTCACCATAGCTTCAATGACCGAAGTATCTTCTGTAGACTCAACCTCTACTTTGATTGTTCCACCATATACTGAAGATGAAGGACGTCCTTTGAGTCCACATCACGATGTAATGAAAATTTACATTGGATAACATCGTATTCTTTCCCGCCTAGGGATAATCTTGTTTTAAATGACATAATCGTAATTTTTAATGGTTACAAATCTTTGTTAAATCTCCTGGTGCAAAACCTCCTGTGGTTAAGCTTTAGGCCAATCTTGTTCGCTCGTTGCCTCGCCGATACTGATCGATCGCGCAGAGATCACAAACTTGTAGGTCATTGCATGCGATCCTACAATATTGATTCCCTCTTCGTAGCGGATAATGTAACCATCTTCAAATCTGATCTCTTTCATTTTGGCATCTTCGTCCGGTTTTTTGATCAATAGTGTACCAGCGATCGGCTTGTATTGGTTGTTCACCATTGCCTCGATCACCGAAGTGTCTTCTGTAGATTCTACCTCTACATTGATCGTTCCACCATAAACTGAAGATGAAGGACGTCCTTTTGAATCGACGTCACGTGTGAAGGAATAGTCAGCATTCAGTACGTCATACTCGTTACCTGAAAACTGGAGTCTTGCTTTGAAAGCCATAACTTGTGTTTTTAAGTTTAAAAAAATTAGTGAAATCTTTCCATGATTCCTGTTGTTCTAAGTTACATCAAACTGCATTCCAAAGAACAAACTTATCGTTAAAAAAATGTTAAATCCTACCAAGCCTTGCAAAAAACCGCGCTTACGCTGCAAAAAAAAGCATTCATACGTCAATTATTTTTTGTGCAGAATAAATTGATATGTAACAAAACACATACATTTTTCTATCCGGCCATATATTTATTATTGTTGCACAGGAACATTTTGGGTTCCCGCTTTATCGGTATACAAGATGTACATAACCTCTCCCGACGTCAGATCTTTCAGCAGGATCTCATTTTCCCTTCTGTCCATTTTATATGTTTTTTCGGGTCCCTGACGGTCACTTATTCCTACGTAATAGACTGGTTTAGACATTCCTAAGCCTGTTTGTACGGGATAGTCATAACCTAGTTTGTATTTAAACAGCGTGCTATCGCACATGCAATATGCGGCATCCGACCAGCTTCTTTCAGTACATATTATCCCATTCTCCACTGTGTGGCTCCCTTTGCTCATACGCTCAAGCCTCTTTGTAGGCAACAAAGTTTGCAATAAAGATTTACTGATATCTGGCATTCCATTTTCGTTGGCCCGCTTTAGGACAAAGGTAAAATCATCACCATTTTTCATCTTGAGGTCAATGACCGAGTCTGCCACCGTGGTCAAGGTCATATCTTGATAGTTAAAATCCTTCATTCCCAATTTAAACGGAAAATAAGATATTGTACCCTCGTAGCGATAACTCAGAAAAGCTCCCTTTTCGTCTATTGTCAGCGCCATAGGCGAACGATCCGGCAATACCGAATCCTTGCCCAATAGGTAGTCCTCTAGACGCCTGTTTATCCATATTTGTTTGTCTTTGCGCTCTTTGTGCGAAAGCAAATCCATTGAGTCTTTTGTTATAAAGGCCTCCAATGCCGCCAGCGAATCAGTTCCACCAATTTTATCCTTGTTGCCTTTTGTATTGCAGGCCCAACAAAAAAGTAATATGCCACCAAAAAAGTAAATCTTATCATCCGTTCTAGTCTTATTCTATTTCAAAAAAACAATGGTCGTTGCGTCAAACATCTGTATATCGAATCCACTGACCAATGCAGATCCATTCCAAACTTCAATGTGCGCATATGAATGACTACGTCGTGGTCGTTCATTTTCAATTTCGATGAAATTCTCAAAATAGAGTATGCCCGTTTTATCCCGTACAATATCATAAACACGCTGCTTTGTCCCATCATAGGTTGTTCGTCTTTTCCAAAAGTGTAAGGTGCCGATATGTTTCATTAAGTTGAATGCACCAAGCACATGCTTGTGCCCACAATAGGTCTGACCACCAGGATTGGAAAGATTCTTTACGTTATCGAGTGCGATTCCAGATTTCATTAAGGCTATACTCATCCGGATAGCACATTGATTAAAATGATCTTCGTTACAAGGCTTGGATGTATATGGCTTTGGATAATTCGCATAAATTTTTGGAAACAAAGGTTCATAATATGTCAGACTGACGCGACCACAGAAAACATTGCTCACATTATAAAAATAGAAATCATCATCATCGGCATAAAAATCAATAAACGATTCGGTCTTATCCTTGATATTATTGGCGACAATAGACAAACTGAAGCTCGAACCATAGGTTTGCTTTAGCTTGATCGAAGACTGCGCATCGCTAGGCTTTTTGCCTGGCGGAACGAATTTCAGTTTATCCGATTTCACGGTAATATTACCCCTGTTATCGTTCGCGCCCTTATTGCCCTTATCAACTTTAAAATTTAGGATCATATAATTTTCCTGTAATACAATTGCCAAATTTTGCTTCACCTTATCCGAATCCAGATGCGAAGATAGTGTTGTGATTCTCTTCTGTGGATTTTCCACATAGAAGCAATTAATTGGATCACCCCAGTTTCTATTGTGCGACACAATCGGAATAAAGTCATTTTCTACTTTCTCCACCTTTTGTGGGGAATAGCTACCAAATTTTACATTCGCCATATTACCAAAAACCTATCTTTTACAAGGTGCCGCTCACATTTGGTTCACGTAATTTCTATCAAACTACATTCCAAAGTGTAAGCATAGGCATCAAAATCAATGTAATATTAAGTCATTGGTCATTAGGAACAAACTAGCGTTTTAAATCCGCCGGACGTCAACTTAAATCCGTTGGATATCAACCTAAATTCGTCCAGCCCCTGCTGATGGGATTGAGGTGCTTATAAAAAAGCCCAACAAATATGCTGGGCTCACTGTATACCTTAAGAATTAGTTCTACCTCATTCTTTGCTGCTTTTCAATGAAGTCAAGCAGATCGTTTTTATTACCCAGGAAAGTAAAGTTTCCTGTCAGTGTGGAATAATTTCTTTTGTCCGAACAATTTCCGTAGGCAGCCTTGGCGACTTTCAGCTTTTCGTCATCCCATTGAAAACGTTTCATGATTTCACTAATCTGTTCAACGCGAAGTGTTGTCTCAGAAAAGATCGGGTTAATTATTTTGAATTTCGCATCGTCAAAAGGTTCCCTGTTCATAAGACTGAATAAACGATCCAATTCTGCCCTGCTGATCGGTGTAATGGAATTTATTGGTGGAATCCCCATATCCGGATTATCCCCAGATGGATAGGTCTGCCCGGCGCACCGTAAGCATAAGCCACGCCATTGCCATTGTCTACCAATGACATGTCTATTGGAATTTGAGCAAATAGATTAATAAGCTGGCCACGGCTCCGTGTATTACGCTGGCTTCCGACTTTAAAGATCATCTCCACAAAATCACCATTTTCATTACGTACGGTAATCTGTCTCCGTTCCATTTCCCGCTGTCCTCTTCCACTTATTAGGGTGCTAATCGCATACAATTGATCCGAAAGTCCATCTATGGTCACTTGCAATTCCGGCCGATCGTTATAGGCGACCCCATTCAAGGAAAGGATAAAGGGCTGACTGTCGGAGACAACTGTAATTCTTCCCATATTGGAAGGACGATATTGGGCTTGTAGATTAATTCCGATCAACTGAACCAGAAAAAAACGAGGGTATATTTCAACATAAAATACAGATTATTTAAGACTATGACTCTTTCGCTCGTATAAAGATTAATTCACCCCACAATTTTTTAATAAATTTATTTAATCAATCATACCGCTGCATCGTGTAGCCCACTAGCAGCACTATTTAAAGCCGTTATTCTTACTTTTTACTATATTTTTTTATAACGTTAGTGAGTACGGTTTCTGTCAGTTCATGGTCTTCCAAGGTCGGAAATCCTTCCCAACGGACAATACCATCAGGATCTAGCAAAATGCAATGTGGTATCCCCTGTACTTCAAGTTCTTTTTCAGCTTGCCTTTAGTATCTACAGCACTGTAATAGTCAATTTTAATTTCCTTGGCATTTTGAACTACAGAAGCCGCTTCGTCCGAAACACCAATTATCGCGAGCTTGTCCCCATACTTTTTATGCCACTCATTCAATTCCGGAATGACCCTGCGGCAAGGTCCGCACCATGTGGCCCAGAAATCAATGAGCACAAATTTGCCCTTTGTGTCCGGCGCATCAGACAGCCACTGCTCTACCTCCAGCTTTGGTGCCTTCTTATTCAAAATTGATTTTGCCCATAATTTTTATTATTGTTGCTCTCCTGTGCATGACCAATGGTACATAACAGACAAAGGGACATCAGCGCAATAGCTTTTATTTGTGTTTTTATATTCATAAAATTGATCCTATATTTTCTACGCTAAATATAGGATTAATATCTCCTATTATTAAACCAAAAAGTACTTAACGATACCTGTGTTGAATCCTCTACGTCGATATCGTTAAGTACTGATGTCAGTGTTTTTTTAATAAATAAGTGCTTTTTACTTTTCAACAGGCAAAATCCAGCGACGGTAAAAGTATCACCATCGTTTCAACTCATTTTCTTGTTTGCATTACTGCTGATAAACATTTCATTTTCTCTTCTGAAATAATTTCTAAAAAGCGTTCATAATGTTTGAGTACATCGCTGATCAACTCGTTTTTAGTAAAGTATTGTACGTCATACCCATCACGTGCATCGCCAAAATAAGATTTCGGAAAATAGGTCTTCTTATCTTGAAGATCCGGAAGGTTTTCCTCCTCCATCACATAGTCAGAAACCACTTTAACTTGGTTTTTGACACCATATATAAAGTTGTTGACCAGATCGTAGCGGATTTCGATTTCCACTCTTTTGGGATTATCCAATAGTTTTATCTTGGCTTCAATATCGTTCTGTTTAAATTCTGCCTGCAGCTCTTCGAAGGCGGCCCCTACCGTAGTTTCGATAAATTGATCGACAGATTCGCGGCTTTTGAACGAAACAATTTGTTTTAGTCGATCCTTCCAAAACTCTCCAGACCAAGGCACTGTGCTGACCGAAAAATCCCGTTCATAATAGCTACTGTCGATCACCAAGGCTTTCACCAAGCTGACACAGAAAAGCAGCATAATAATGGAGAATGGCAAAGCCGTAATCAGCGTCATGGTCTGCAAGGCCTGCAATCCGCCTGTATTCAACAACATTAACGCTAGAATGGCCAACAAGGCTCCCCAAAAGACCATCTGCCATTTTGGAGACTTCATGGCATTCTTGGTGGCGATACTGTTCATCACAAATATTCCAGAATCTGCTGATGTCACAAAAATATGATAATGATCAGGATGACCAAGTAGTTGACCAAGCCTGATAAGGGCATATAATCCAAGAATTTAAACATCAGCGCATCCGGATTATCCGCTAAAGCACTCAGTGCTCCTTTGGCGATATTGATGTCAAACCAGATGGCGCTATTTCCAAAAACAGACATCCATATAAAGTTGAACAATGTTGGAATAATTAGCACGGCGGCAATAAATTCGCGTATCGTCCGTCCTTTTGAAATTTTTGCAATAAACAGTCCCACGTAAGGAGACCAGGAGATCCACCAGGCCCAGTACAGAATTGTCCAGCTGTAGAACCAAGGTAAAGTAGCTTCATCATAGACGTGGGTATCAAATGTCAGGCTAAAAAAATTATTGATATAGTTGCCGATTCCCTCCGTAAAACTACTGATCAGATAAACCGTTGGGCCGAGCAGGAGGACAAACAATAACAGCACGACCACCGTAATGATATTGATCTTACTCAATAGCTTCACGCCCTTATCCACCCCTGAGGTTGCCGATATAATGGAAAGCAAGGTCAAAACGCCGACAATAATGATCTGATAAGTAAAACTACTTTCAGGGACAACACCCAGTGTCTGAAGACCTGCATTGACCTGAACTACACCAAAGCCCAAGGTTGTCGTAATACCAAAGAATGTACTACACAGTGCAAATACATCAATGGCATTCCCCATTTTCCATTGATTCTGTTTTTCAATAGCGGATAAAAACAACTGCGTAAGGAAAGCGGGAGCCTGTAGCGGTAGGCAAAATAAGATAGCGCCAATCCCACCACCCCGTAGATGGCCCAAGCATGGATACCCCAGTGGAAGAAGGTATAGAGCTGCGCATTCTTTGCACGATTGATATAATGATTTGTAGCAAATACTTCAGTCGAATAATGTTGCATGGGCTCAGCCACACTAAAATACATCAATCCAATACCCATCCCAGCGGCAAACAACATGGAGATCCAGGAAAAGAAAGAATATTCAGGTTTACTATCATTGCTACCCAGTTTGATATTTCCAAACTTACTGAACATCAGGTAGACCAGAAAGATCACAAACAAGGTCACCCCCATACGTAGACCCAGTTGAGGTTAATAAAGATAAATTCCTTGACAGTATCTAAGATATGTACTGTCAATGTTGGGAGAAATACCGATAACAGACAGATCCCAATAATAAAGATCAGACTGGGGATAACAATTCCTTTTTAAAAGTCGATTTGGATAAGAACACTAAAATTTATTTATATAATAGAAATAAACGGAGATTAAATCATAATCTCCGCTTGTGATTTTTAACGATTATGCGTTGCTTCTGATGTGAATATCGCGTTGCGGAAAGGGGATTTCAATTCCGGCCTTATCCAAGGCCTCCTTACTATCGATAATCAGTTGTTCCTGCATGGTCCAAAAGTTTGCGTTTGAAGTAGAGACCCTCACGGAGAGATTGATCGCGCTGTCACCAAGCTCAGTCACCACCACCTGTGGAGCGGGCTCCTTAAAAGCGAATTCATTTTTCTGGGCAACATCAAGTAAAATTTCCTTGGCTTGTTTTAGGTCAGAATTATAGGCAACGCCGATATCAAACCAAGTACGCCTCGTACCGAGCTGGGTAAAATTGGTAATGCTACTGTTTGATAAAACTCCATTTGGAACAACCACTTGTTGATTTTGCGGCGTGGTCAATTTGGTATTGAAAATATCTATTTCATTAACGGTTCCAGATACATTCGCACTCGATGAAATATAATCACCTACACGAAAAGGCTTTAGCAACAAAATAAGAATCCCACCAGCAAAATTGGACAATGATCCCTGTAGCGCCAGACCGATGGCCAATCCGGCAGCACCGATAATCGCGACAAAAGCTGAAGTTTGTACCCTAACTGGGTGACTACAACGATAAATAATAATATATTTAAGATCCAACTGATCAGATTGCTTAAAAATCGTCGCAGAGAAATATCCATCTGGCGCTTTTCAAAGCCTTTATCAATCATCCGCTTGATCAAACGGATGATCCACGAACCTATCAAATAAATGAGTAAAGCGGAAATTACGGCAGTAATAACACGAGGAGCCCAAGCAATCGCTGAGGAAATAAAGTTATCCCAATGTTGCTGGACATCGTTCAATTCTAAATTGTTCATAGCACTAAAAGTTATTAAAAATGTAAAGTAAGGGGCTCAATATAATCAAAGATTAATTATTCTTCAAACAACAGCCATTTTATTTACATTTTCAACAATCAAAGCGCATAATTGTTCACAACAATTATGAAATTAATAAGACTCCATTACCGTTAAACCAAGAGTATAGAGACAATAGATACATAAAAACGATCTTATCAATATAATCTATGTATTATTTAGAAAGCGACAGAAACCCACGATAGATCCGTTATTTTGACAACAGCAAATTTAAGTTTCCGAGTACGGAGCTCTGGTCTAAAAAACAAGATTGAAGCATATGCGTTAATGGCAACCTACAGGCTCTTACCTTTAAATAAAATCATAAACACCATTCTTCCAGCCCAATATTTTGGAAGAATCTGCACCTAGCCAGTTTTTCAATAGCGTGGCATACACTTTTCTGAAATCCTCCGAATAAACCAGATCTCCTGCAAAGTTGAGTTGACCACGCAGCTGATCCTCCGAATGAACCATGGCTGTCAGAAAATTAAGGTTGATCTCAATATTCCGTTGTCGGTTTCGCTGCTGTATTTGTTTTTTCGCTACAGCATCCAATGTTGAAAGTGCGGCATAATCAGCGTCCCTGTCCGTACTGTTGAAACTTATTGGTTCGAAGTCGCGTGCCCTCGCATAGCTTTGCCAAACCTCGGCGGTCGACTGCCGTTCGAAAGTCGCGATCTGTTCAAGGCTAATTCCAAATCCGGCACGATTCGCCAAATGTTTATTTTTGATAAATTCAGAAACCATTTTATTCCGTTTATTGCTAATTAACAACTTAAATTACAAATGTTTTTGAGGCTAGGCAGACATTTAACAAACCTTAAGGTAAATTAACAATACCCACCAGTTTGTGCTAAATTTCGACATTCTGGATCAGCTATAAGTTAGGACACCTAACTAAGTTTGTATTGACAATAAGGTCATCACTTAATGATTCAATTATCATGAAAAAATCAATTTTTATCACGCCGGCTGTCCGGTTTGTGTCAGCGCAGAACAAGACATTATTAGCCTTATCGGCGAAGCGAATGTAGAAGTTGTCAATATTGGCGAAGACCGGGCACGTATCGGCGAAGCGGAAACAGCAGGGATCCAGTCAGTACCGGCGCTGGTCACACCCAATGGAAATGTTTTACATATCAACTTCGGTGCCTCCCTGGCAGATGTAAAGGGCTAGCTGCAAAGGCTGCAAGAGCACCACTACCTTGCAGCCTTTTTCTTGTTTTCAATCTTAAAAAATTAAAAAAATGAAAGTAACAGTTTGGGATACCTATGTAAAAAAACAAAATGGCGATACGATGCATTTTGATATTATTGCTCGGAGTACATCCGTGAGGAGGCCATTATCCATCAAATGGGGAAAGAATACCTGGCCACAAAACAACATGCAGATTTGCAGTTAACAGCCAAGGAATGCCGCTTATGCCATCAGGAAATTGCCAGTGCGGAGATGCTGGAGAGCCTGCATACAAAAGGTTATTTTATTATGGAAATGGAAGGTTGTGATTAGCTCCTCCAAAACAGCAGTCAGCACTCCGACAGCGATCGACCGTAAGATCGCATCTGCCCTGGAGAAAGTATCGCAGGTGATACGCACGCTTGCCTGGAAGAAGGCGACGGAACAGTCCATCAACCCGATACAGCTACAGATCCTTGTTTTCCTGCTCCAGCATCCGGAGCAGCAGGTTAGCGTAAGTCTACTTTCCGGCACGTTTAATATCTCCAAAGCCAGCATCAGCGACACCATTAAACTACTGGAACGTAAAATGCTGATTGAAAAAGTATACAATCCTTCGGACTCCAGAAAGTTTACGATCCAGCTACTTGCGAAAGGCCGTACGAGCGCATTGGAGGCCGCTCTTTTTGACAGGGCGCTGCTGTCGGGTATCGGAGAAATGGCTGATACAGATAAAGAAAATCTCTTTTCCACCCTTTCGCAGCTCCTGCACAAGCTATACTGTATCAATGTCATCAGTCATCAGCGAATGTGTCAGACCTGCCAGCATTACCGAAAGAAAGAAAACCTTCACTACTGTAATCTGCTGCAACAGTATATGGCTGTCGCAGCATTACAGATTGATTGTCCCGAACATCTGGCCCTAAATAGTAGACAAAGGCTTGAAACATAAAAAGCCCCTCCAAAAATAGAGGGGCCATGCAGCCTGTTAAAAGCACACCCTACTGTAACAGATACCACGCCTATTCTTTTGCTGGAATCTTCACCCCAGCTTCAGGATATAATCCCAGTTCAAAACGATCACCATAGTCGCTCATACCCCTGTGCTCAAGCGATACCGCATCCAGGGGATTTACTCCACCGTAAACCAACGGTAGCTCTCAGCCGGTATGGTGATAGTCATTGTTGTTTTAGCCAAATGATCTAAAGAGGCTGTTTTTACCGTCTTGTCATCAAAAGTTATTTTCGCATTTCCCTTTAATCCCGTGTAGTAGAGAGGGATCTCAATGGTCCTTGTGATGGCAGTTTTCAACGGATTAAACAGCATCCCCAATCCCTTGCTTCCTTTCTCAGCTGCATTCACATGTAAAAAGCCATCCCAGTCGCGGCCATCTGCGCGACGCAAGTGGATCAGGTCGGCATTGAGGATCGTACGGTATTTTTTATACCATTGGATCACATCAATCACTGTCTGCTTGGTCTGCTCCGTATCATAGAGACGGGGACCGCGGTAGCAGGCCTGCACGCCAGCACCATAGTATTGCATCATCAGTTGTTTATAATCCTCCTGATGCTCATGTAGCGGTTCCAATACCGCCTCTTTTCCCCCTCCCTGATAAGCAGTTAAGGGTACAAATCCCCAGCCCATGGATGGGTTCTGTTCCCAAAGTGCATCAAAGATATTCTGCCTGTTGAGGATACGCTGATTTTCGCGAGGGAGTGAAAAGTTCACTTCCCGATACCCTATTCCGTCTTGTTGGAACCGTCCAAAAGTACCAGTCCGGAGAATTGATATATACGCCACGGGCATTCAGCCAATGATAGAGCTGCTTTTGCATATTAAATTGCACCCATTGGCTATCTTCGAGTCCATGATGACCAGGGTGGCTTGTTGAAGCACATTGATCCCCGGAAAAGGGCCATCATTTTCCCAGATATCAAATCCTGTTTTCTCAAAAAATGTTTTGATCCGTTGGGCATAACCTATCCCCAGTTTGAGCCAAAACAAGGTGCATTCCCGAAAAACGTTCCACCTGTCTTTCCCGTCTTCGGGTTGATAATATCATCCGCTTCACTGATCTTGCGCGAACTAAATAAAGAGTAGGCTCCGATTTTTATGTTTTTGCTATGCGCATAATCTGCCAACTTTTTCAAGGCCACAAGGTTTCCGGCTGTTGTATCCTCCATATTTACATGGCTGCCAAAGCTAAGGATGAGTGCTTCGTACCCTGTGGCGGCACACTGGTCAATGGCGGTGTAAACCTGCTCATCTTTTTGCTCACCAGGTGCATAAAGATCGGATTGGCAGTGGTCCATGGCGCGATGGTCCGATACATCTTTCGGATGGCCAGTCCACGACGCTCCCGATCATAACTATCCATCAGCAGCTCCCAGGAGCGGATCGAGCTGAAGTTGTCCTTTGCAGCAAGTTTGATACCTACGCCCACCGTCGGGTACACCTCCATGATCGCGGGCGTTTTTAGGTCGTAGTTCACCTGTGAGGTATAAGTAGAATCCGCTTTCCAATGTAAAGACTGATCGCTCAAATGATACCGCATGGCATTATTGAACGCAAAATTACTTTCGATGTAAAGGCCATGTTGTTTTTTCATGTCCTCCACCGAACCTACCACCGCACTTTCTTCTTCAACAAGCGCCAGCTTCTCGTTGATCACCTGATTGATCTGCACGGTCTGGTTGCCGCTGTTCTGAATGGTTACCCATTTACTGATCAGCGGGATTCCATCGTAGATGGCATAATGTACTTTCACTTCAATTCCGGGTAATGCGGCGGCGGCCGGAGCAGCATAGGTAAAAGTCAGGACCTTCCCTTTTCCGGCAGCCTTATGTGTAGACCACCACTTATCCCCTTCCAGGGCAACAGTGGATCCAGTTCACTGATCTCATGTTTGACATAACTAAAATCTTCAGGTTTTGCCGTAAATGTAGGCATCCATTCCGGTCGCAGGTAAGCGCGTTCCTTCTGCCCATCCACCCCACCGACATTATACCACTTGCCGTTGAGCTGCAGCTGAGCTTCAGGCTCTACGGCACGAATCAACTGTTGTCCTGTAGTTAAGTTGGTAAAATCATAGCAGAAGGCATTCGGCTTGATCCAAAAGAGCGGCGCACGAGCCCGTTGTCCAAGACGATATTCTGGCCATCGACCGCAATGCGGGATTGGTAAGGTACAGCACCACTGATCAGCCAGTCCTGCGGCTTATTCTCCTTTTTCTGTGCGAATCCATTTTCCGCGGCTATTAACGCTAATGCAACTAAAAGTAACTTCAATCTCATGTTCTGTATAAATTAGGAAAGTAATCGTCGTTTCAATGTTGCCCTGCTGGTGTTGGAGCAGGGCACTCGTATGTTATTGGGTTTATAATCCTGCCAATGGATCAAATATACCATTTCCCCAACCCTTTGTCTGCTGCAATTTTGCATTGCCCTGCATGGTCGCTGTAGATAAGGGTAGAAAATACATATTCTGGTTATAGATCATCGGTGAAAAATCACGTTCGGTCAGGGTATACGTATACCCTCCCGGCGCTCCTGCCTGCTGATGCAATACCAAAGCGAAACGTTTCTGTTGGCCTACCATGATCTGATCCATGGCTTTCCATCTACGGAGATCCCAGAGGCGCTTCTGTTCAAAGGCAAATTCAATATAACGCTCATCCCGTACTGCCTGCCGCATTTCTGTCTGTCCCATGGCAGGGTTCAGTCCATAGAGCTTACCCGCCAGTTCGGGATCCCCGGCCGTCGTTTCGGTGATGCCCGCCCGTTTGCGAATGGTTTTCAGCACATCAAAAGCTTCAGCCAGACGGCCTGTCTCCAGGGCCGCTTCAGCCATATTCATCAGCACTTCGGCATAGCGCATTTCGATAAAATCCGTTCCCGAGATCTGAGAATTGGTGATATCCAAAGATTCATCGATCGCCTTACGCGAATAGTAACCTGTCAGTGAACCATTTTGCTTACCATAAGCGTAGCCATTTTGTGCATTATCATAGAGCGCCATGGTCGTCCCCAGGTAACTGGCACCATTGTACACAATGGTGGTGTAAAATCGGTCATCCCGATTTTGCCAGCTCAGCGATGCATTACCGTTAAATTGTGGGCTATTCCACTGTACTTTCTTGCCGCTTTTGAGCGGAAAGGCATCCACGAGTTTCTGTATTGGATGGCAGCCGCCCGTTGCGTTGGCCGTAAAATCAATGGGGCGAACCGCAGCATCCCGGTTTTGGCTGCGTCCAGGTTGCAAGTAGCGGATGGCAAAGACCACCTCTTTGTTCATCTCGGCCAGGAATAAACTTGTGTTGTCATATTTGTCTACCAAACCATAGCCATTGGCATTTAAAAACGTTAGTGCCTCCTGATTGGCCTTGTAAGCTGTCTCCCAGGTGGATGCTGTATTATTGGGGTTAAACTGTGGGCTGGCGCGAAACAGCAGCACACGACCTTTCATCGCCAATGCCGCAGCCTTGGTAACCCGTCCCAGATCATCTGCGGATGTATATTTTGCAGGAAGCTCATCAGCCGCCAGATTCAGTTCATTGACGATAAAATCAAAACATTCCTTTGTGCTGTTACGCTCCACGAGCAAATCCTCGGTACGCTCCTGTGGTGTTAAGATCAACGGTACACCACCATAACGTTTTACCATCTCAAAATAAGTGTAAGCCCGGATAAAGCGCACTTGTCCTTTCAGCACCTTACGTGTTTCTGGGGCAATGGTACTCTGAGGCCCATCAATTTCCTTCAGGAAAATATTCATTTTCCGGATATCACTATAGGGCCAATATCCAGGTCCACCATTATCAATAGTCGTTGTTCCGTCGATCCAGCTTGTTTTTCTGGACGCTTCATCCGTAGCGTCTGCAAGACCGACATCCCAACCGGGCAGTGTCATGTATATATTGTTGACAAAGGCAGTCGCCAATTTGGGATCCGACCAGACCACAGGTTCACTGATCGCCGATAGATCGTTCTTGTCCAATACCTTGCTGCACGAACTCATCACGAGTACCCCAGCGGCTAATAAACTATATAATGTGTTAAAATTTTTCATTGCTCAAAAAGATTAATTGATCATTGGGGTTAAAATTTGAAGGATAAACCAGCCGTAACACTCTTCATAATCGGATACTGGTATACGCCATAGTCACCCGCTATTGCCTCCGGATCGGCCACCTTGATGCTGTCAAATGTCAGCAGATTGGTTCCCGACACATACACCCGCAATCCACCAATTCCCAGGCGTTTGATCAATGAGTCACTGAGCGTATAGCCAATCTCCAGATTTTTCAAACGCATGTAGTTGCCGTTCATCAACCAGAATGACGAAGCGTCCCTGCTGGCACCAAGACTACTGGCACCGATTCCACCTACCCGAGGATATTTTCCATTCGGCGTCTCCGGCGACCAGCTATCCGTGAAAATACGAAGTACAGCCTGTTCGTCCCATAGGTCCGCTCGATTGGGAAACATAATTTCGCGGTTGGCCACGCCTTGGAAAAAATGCATTTAAATCAAGTCCTTTCCATTTTCCACCCAAGGTAAATCCGTAGATGATTTCCGGATTGATGCTTTTTTACTTAAGACCACATTATCCGCACCAGTAATATTACCGTCACCATTTTGATCCTTGAGCATTACATCGCCTAGGCTATAAGCAAATCCATTATAGGTAGGTAGCCCTGCAAGGTCAGCGGCTGTACGAGCGATCCTTCCGATTGGTAGCCCGTAATGAAATCGATCGGTCTTCCCACACGCTGTTGATAGTCAAATGCTCCGGCCAGGACATCCCATTTTTCCACTTTATTACGTGCAAAACTGAAGTTTCCACCCACAAAATAACTCAGGTCTTTATTGATCTGCCGATCGTGGCGCAGCGAAAGCTCGATCCCATAGTTGTTCACAATACCATAATTTTCTCTTGGCAACAGGGCGCCAAAGGTATTTGGTGTTGACGCTAGCCGTTGGCCAAGGATATCATACGTGTGTTTTTGAAAATATTCCAGGGCACCACTAAGTCCACCTTTAAAAAACTAAAGTCAACTCCGGCATTGGTAATACGGGTCTTCTCCCAGGTAATATCGTAATTCGGTAAGGCACCAGGCATAATTCCCGCTGTGGCGCCGCCAAATACAGCACCTGGTGTGATTGAATAACGATTGATATAACCATATTCAGCCACATTGTCGCCACCATCGTTCCCCAGAAGTCCATGGGAAATACGGAGTTTGAGGTTGTCCACAAAACTCCATCTATCTTTAACAAAAGATTCCTCTGACAACACCCAACCTACTGCAACAGAAGGAAAAAAACCCCAGCGTCCTTCGGGTGCAAATTTTAATGAAGCATCGTACCTGAAATTGGCTTCCAGGAGATAGCGATTGTCATAGCCGTACGTAAAACGGCCTACGTAGCCCAGCCGACCAGTTTCGGTTTCACTACCCGTCGCATCTTTATTTTCTGCGGCGGCATCAATAAAGAGCTGTTCGATCGAGGTCGACAGCATTTTATTGCGGAATCCGTAGAGATAAGCGGTATTGCCCTCGCTCTGTTCATACAGGAAAAGTCCGGTCACCGCGTGCTTACCAAAGACGCGGTTATAATCCAACGAGAGATTCAGGGTATAGGAATTATTCTGATTAAAGGATGCATAGGCACTGTTTTCCCAGTCCCCAGCTGCAAAGTCCGGATCACCTTATCTGTCGTGATGTGATTGTGTCCACCTGTTGTTTCAAATTCAGCCACATTATATTTCTTCCGGACGGTCTTATTATAATCATAGTATTTCCGGTAGTTCATCGTCGCATTGGCTTTCAGTCCTTCAATGCCCGGTATTTTATAATCCAGACGCAAAAGCCCATTGAAGGTATTACGGTTCCATTTGCTAAAACCTGCATTATCAATCAATGCAATTGGATTCCATTGCTGGTAGGCCCGCACATAGTTATCCCCGATTTTCCAGGGCATCATCGGCGGTTTGTTGAGTAGGCCACGATAGAGGTCAAACATTCGGTCATCATCACCACCATCGTAAGGCCAATAAGGTCTTGAGCGCCCTTGCAGGGAGGCATCCAGGTTGAGCGACACACTCAGCCTTTCGGAGATCTTTGCATCGACATTCGACCGCAAGTTATAGCGGTTATAGTCCAGGTTATTGAACGCCCCGTCCTGATAATAATAGCCAATGGATGAGAAATAACGAATATTTTCGCTCCCGCCATTCACCGTCAGGTCATGCTTGGTATAAACGGGATCATGCCAGGCACCTTTAAACCAGTCGTAATTGGTCTGATTGTCCTTAAAATATTGGATTTCATCATCCGTATAATAACTTGGATCCGTCAGAGGGAGATTATTGAATTTGGCTACCCTATTTCTATAGATCGAATGTTCATAGGCGTTCATTCTTTCGGGCACACGGGTATAGGTATCTTTTCCCACAAAAGAGGAATAGGTGATGACGGGCGCCTGCGTACTGCCGCGTTTGGTGGTGACCAAGACGACACCATTTGCCGCCCGGGCCCCATATACGGCTGCCGATGTGGCGTCCTTCAGAATGGAAATCGTTTCGATCTCTTCCGTGCTCAGCGCCTGAAAATCATTGAGCGTACGCGGGATACCGTCGATGACATACAGCGGAGCGGTACCATTGGTCGTGCTTTTACCGCGGATGACAATGTCCGAACCCGAACCGGGGCCGCCACTGCGCTGGCTGGCAAATACCCCGTTCACACGTCCAGCAAGGGCGTTGGTGATATTGGATGTTGGGAAGGTATTTAGATCCTTGCCCGACACGCTGGAAATGGAGCCCGTGATATTTCGCTTCTTTTGATTGCCATAACCGACGACAACCACCTCATCCAGACCGACGTTAGACGATGATAATACGATTTTTAGTTCACCTAGATTTTCTAGAATAAGTTCCTGCCGGTCGTAGCCCACCGAGCTAAAGACCAAGCGGTCACCAATTGCAGCTTTTTCTAATGTGAAACTACCATCTTCGGCCGTCTTGGTGCTAGTTGCCTTGCCCAATACAGCGACGCTGACACCGCTGATCGCTTCCCCTTTGTCGTTTCTTACGGTCCCCTTGATCCCCTGCTGTTGTGCAGTGATGTTATTTGTGGCAGATTCCATCGCATTTAAATTTGTCGTACGACGTTCGCGGGGCGCAATGGAGTACAGCTCATTATTTAGTTTGGTGACTGTGGCATCCGGCATCAGTTCTTGCAAAAATTGGATCAGCTCCTTTTGACTTTGGCGCTTCAGATCCATTGGCCGAAATCTCTTTAAGCAAATCCGGGCTGTAGCTAAATTTTACGTTGAATTTTCGCTCAATTTTGTTCAGCAACTGGATGATAGATTTTGACGTTTCCACACGTTGCATGGCGACTCCTTCACGCCAGGTACTCCCCAGGCCAGGGCAGCAGGAGACATTGCCAGTGCCGTAAGGACAAATGTCGGCCCAGCAATTCCTTTCAGAATTTTACTCATAATAATTAGTTTAATTGGTTGGGTTCAATAATATATTTGCCGTCGATGAGCTCCACGGTACAATTCAATGATTTACTTAAGGTATTCAACGCCAGGTTCAGGTCATTCCTCGGTATATAGCCCGTAAATGTCATCCGCGATAAATTGGTATCTGCGATTTCAATGGAGCAGGAATATTGACGTCCTATTTTCCGCACCACGTCTTTCAGCAGATCGTTATCAAAGGCCAGCAAGTTATTTTTCCAGGCATTATAGAAGACCGTATCGACCGATTTTTTTCCATGCGCTGCTCCAAAGTACTGAAAAGAGCCCTCTCCCCTGGTTGCAGCCGCAGCTGCTGATCCGCAGCATTCACTTCGACACTACCTTTATTGAGCACCACATATGCTTTATCTTTCCAGGCGCTCACATTAAATTCGGTACCCAATACCTTGACATTCATGCCAGCAAGGGTATGCACGATAAAAGGCTTTTTCTTGTCATGGGCGACACTGAAGTAGCCATCCCCTTTGATCCAGACCTCCCGGATGGAATCTATGCCGAAATGGTTGGATACCTCGAGCTCGGAACCCTTGTCCAGCGTAACTGCTGTCCCATCCGGAAGCTGATAGATTTTCTTTTCATCTGCTGCACGATAGACCGTTTTAATACTTTTGGGGATCTGCTGTACCGTAAAGAGATAATATATTCCTGATAGCATCAGCAATGAGGCAGCCACCGCCCACCACCTTCCGGGCCTGAAACGTGGATCTGCAACTGGCTGAGCTGGAATTTCCGTCGCGACAATAGCTGCAAAAATACGGTCCGAAGCATCCGCTGTCAGTACATCTTTTTGGAAATAAATGGGGCAATCTGGTCATATTCAGGAAAGGCATCCCTATACTGTTCCTCTTTAAGGACCGATAGCAATACATCTATTTCAGCCTGGGTACACTGCCCATGGATAAACTTGATATAAAGCGCGGTTACTTCTTGGTTGGTCATCATATTTACTCGGTTATATAGAGCTAATACAACCAAGTCAGCTAGAGGGACGATCCTCTTTTTTTTTTTTTGAATATAATGATAAAACACTAACAATAAGCTTGTTAAATTTGCATTTACCTCCAGGTAATGGCGAATAAACTTAAGTGATTTCACCATTTGGTCCTTGACGGTATTTTTGGAGATATGCAGTTGTTCCGCAATTTCCTCATGGCTCAAATTCTCTTCGCGGCTCAGTCTAAAGATGCGCTGACGCTGGCTAGGCAGCTTCTCTACCGCCTGATCGTAGATCCCTTTCAGTTCTTTATAATGGACGAGTTCTTCGACCGCATTGCTTTCGATGGAATAGTTGTAGAAAACATCGTTCAAATAAGTCTGCTGAACCACAAAAGACTTCAATTTGTTGTAAATGGTATGTTTGGCAATGGTGAAGATATAAGACTTGATATTTTTATCGCTATCGATTGACTCCCAGTTGAGCCAAAGTTTCATAAAAACATCCTGCACCAATTCTTCGGATAGTTCCCGCGACCTAAAAAACGTAAGGCATAACCAAACACATCATCTTTGTATTGGTCAAAAAGAGCCTTAAAAGCATGTTCTTTACTTAGGTGATCGGTACTACCCATTGTTTATAAAACAGTTCTGTCGGCGAAATATAGGAGATTTAATCAAATTGCAAAAAATTAAAAGCCATGCAATCGATTGTTTAAAATTTTATCAGACATGGGGTATACAGCACATCGGTAGAAGGTAATGCACATCTTTCACAACATTTGCATTGCAATCGGCAAGGTTTAATATTTTCGGAACTCGAAATTTTTATTAAATTTAAACTATTATTAGCTATTTTTTTAATGACTCGTCGCCCTTGATTTTTACCCCGTATTTTTTTGAAATTAAAGTGAAGAAAATAATGAAAGTTTTAATAATGGTCGTAATTGCTTTTGTTTTTATACAATGCACAAGCAGACAAAATGAAAAATCGGAAAATTTTGATTGGCTATTGGGAAAATGGCAATGTACCAATGAAGCGGCCGGTAAAAGAACGTTTGAGAATTGGGAGAAAATTAACGATTCAACGTATGCTGGTTTTGCTTTTACCCTGCAAAAAGACGACACCATCAATCAAGAAAAAATGAATATCATAAAGACCGATGATAACTGGAAATTACGTGTAAAAACACCAGATGAAAAGGATTTTATTTTATTTGAAATGAGTACTATAAACCTTGGTCAATTTGAATGCAAAAATGACTCTCTACCATTTCCGAATAGGATAAAATATTGGCGAGATGGCGAGCAATTAAAAGCAACGGTATCAGGAGATAGCCTGCAAATTCCATTCGAATTTAAGAAGCTTTAAACAATTTCGATGAAAAATATATTCCTGATCATTACCTTACTGGTCATCAACGTTCAGCTCAAAGCACAATCGACGCTGCAACTAAAAAAACAATTACAAGAAATTATAGCTCAGAAAAATGCGACAGTCGGAATTTCAATAAAAGGCATAGCAGATAAAGATACCTTAAGCATCAATGGGAGTTTGAAAATGCCCATGATGAGTGTCTTCAAATTTCATATTGCACTTGCTGCACTTCATCAAGTGGACAAGGGCAAATTAAGGCTCGACCAAAAATTTTTTATCAAAAAGATGAACTGCTTGAAGATACATGGAGCCCCATGCGGGATGATTATCCCAATGGAAATATTTACCTGACCCTGGATCAACTCTTACGCTATACGGTATCCCACAGTGATAATAACGGCTGCGACATCTTATTAAATCTGCTTGGCGGTCCAGAAAAAGTGCAGGATTTCATCCGCCAACAAGGCATTAAAGATATCACCATCATGGTCAATGAACAGCAAATGAGGACCTGGGATAATCTGTACGTCAATACCACCACACCGATAGCCACTACCCTGCTTCTGGAAAAATTCTATCAAGGTAAAATACTAAAAAGGAAACCAGCAGCTATCTCTATCAGATTATGGTGGAAACATCCAGAGGAACAACCTGGATGAAGGCCGGCCTTCCGCAAGGAGCAGAACTCGCACACAGAACTGGAATATCGAATACAAACGAGCAAAATCTCAGAGCTGCAATGAATGATATCGGTATTGTGAAATTGCCCAATGGTCATCATTTTACGCTCTCGATATACCTAATGAATATTACGGAAAAAGAGAAGACAGTGAAAAATTAATTGCCGACATCACTGAAGCGACCTGGAAATACTTTACAGGTAATTAGCCGCTGTCTTATTATGCCTCTAAATGAGCTAGCACTGCCCCTTACTACCCAATAACGGTATTGAATGGTCTTTGATTTAGTGGAAAAACGATCACACAATTTATGTTTACTCCTTTTCCCGAAATATAGGCATACATCGCGGTGGCATGGCCATGACCTAATTCAAAATCCTCTTTTAGCCAATTAACGATTTGGGTTGCTTTAATTCCTTTTTTAATTTTCCCTCCTCAGTAAACCCTTTTTCAATCGCTAACTTTTCAAAATCAGCGCGGGACTTTCCGTCTTTTCTTCAATGTTTTTAATATAGGTTTGAAATGACATAAGATTTTATTTTTTATTAATTTATATTTTAAGTTCCATATTTTTCGAAATTTCTTTCAACTACTTCATGAATTCGTTCAATCTGTTTATGATCAGATCCCAGTCATTATCATGAAGTTCATGTCCCGTACCGTTTAATTTCAAAAGTTCTGAATTTTTAATCTCCGATAATAGTTTGTCCGTATGGCCAAAATGCCATATTTTATCTTCAGAACCATGAATTATCAATGTTGGTGATTTGCTCTCATTTAACCGGTCATAGTAGACCTCCCCTCCTTGTAGCAAGGCATGGTTAAACATACTCCGGTAATTTATGGATCGATGAAAATCTGCCCGAATTCTTTCTTCTTCTTTCGCATAGTTTACTGGTTTTTGGCCCGCCATCAGATGCGCACTTTCTAGCATATACTTTACTGTGGCATTTTCATCGTCCCAATTTACATCTGTTGCTTTGACCTGAAAGTCAATAATCTGCTTATCCATTTCAGGAACTTTAGGATCAGGTGTACCCCATGGTCCAGTAGACATTAAAACGAGTGAACCAACCCTTTCAGGATACTTGATCGCTACAATTTGGCCGATCAAACCACCTAAAGAAATTCCCATAAAATTCGCTTGTCCTATATGATATCCATCCAAAATATGAATGGCATCATCAGCAAGATCTTCCATACTGTAGGAGATAGAACCAGGCTTTCCTGTCGTCGATTTTCCGACGTCTCTGTTGTCGTATCGAATGACAAAAAAACCTTTTGGGATAATTTTTCGCAGAACTCCTGGTCCCAATATAATGACGAAACAGTGGCCCCGGCTATTAATAAAATCGCTGGATTTTCCGGTTGTCCAAAATGTTCTGTGTAAATGGAAATTCCATTCTTGATAATTATTTTTTCAGCATGTGATTTCATACAACTATTTATTAAAATGAAAATGGGTAAAAAATTCCGATTCTTTTCATTCCCAAAAGTACCATCAGTCTAAAAACTAAAATTGTATAAATTCGACATCTATTCTTTTACAAATAATGACAGGTCCTCAGAAAAATAGGCTACTGGCTTTTTACCGGTAAACGCTCTAAATTCTCTAATCATATGTGACTGGTCGAAATACCCTGCCTGCAATGCGACTTCGGTCAATGATAAATCCTGATTAATGGCATTCTCAATACTTTTTCAAAACGGACAATTCTTGAAAAATTTTTAGGAGAAAAGCCTGTCAATAGCTTAAAGTTACGTTCAAATTGCCGCTGAGATAGAAATTGCTGCTGGAGAACTTCTGTCATTTTCGTACTACCCTTATGAAAAACAATATGCTGTATTGCAGGAATGATATCAGCTAGCCTGGGTGAAAATTTATTTATCCTTTGTTCTAGGTATTTGGTCACCACAGCAACTCTTTCTTGTGTATTGACACAGTTCAAAACCTTTTCCTCTAAAAAAACGCCCTCCTTCCCCAATAATTCAGCTATTTCAATATTTTGATTCGTGATTTCAGATGTAGGAAGGTCAAAGAGAAATGGTATAGCATAAGGTTGAAAATAGATTCCAAAGACACCTACTTTTTGCTCGGCAGACAGCTGGCAAAAGGTATCTGTTTGCGACTGAAAACCACTATTGAACAAATTGATTGCTTCATGATTTTTGGAAATTTTCATTCCCGGAATATATTGAAAGGCTAATTTCGGATATATCGATGCTACAGATGAATGCTGGTACGAAGATGTTGCATCAAAATCGGCTTCAAAATTCCAGAAAAAACAAACCAAGTGCTTGATACTTTCCTTGGGATATACTTTCTCGTAGTTCATCTTATCGTATTTAGAATTGAGAATTTACAAAAATTAATTACTGAAAACAAAAGGAATAGCGCAAAAGATAGCTTTCCCTTCAACATATGAGACAGCTCATGAATAAATCTATACAAACCCTAAAACTGCTGTGTACAATATCAAGTTCGGTAATTCATTAAGGGTTTTGATGCGCACAACGAATGTGATATGAGTTACCAAATGCCCACAAACGAACATTGCGTGTTCAATAACGAACAGCTAAAATGCAAACAAGCAATACAAATAACTATATATCAAAACTTTATATTTCATACATTTCATTTGTCCCAGTAAAATTTTACCAGCGAAACTGTCTAAATTTAGTACTCGTATAGGCTTAGGTTTGCTCAAGAAAATACACTGGATAACAACACTTTTCTGAATATTCTCGGGACGATAAAAAGGAATATCCTGCTTTCGAATACCTCCCGAATGATCAGCGCCATTATTCTAATTTAGGCTATAGCTTATTGGGACTAGAACGGGCGGTGAAAACAGACTACGGCCGCTACATAAAATCAGCGATTTTGAATTCAATAGTTTTGATGAATATATTTCTAATTTGATATTGCCCGCATTTGCCGAAAGTCCATTACCGGACTTGCAACAATATGCCGGAACCTATCCACTGGGGGTGGCAAAGCATCATTCGAATATACCAAAAGGAGGGCAAATTATATACGATTTATCTAACAGACATCTTTGCGGATACCGCCTTAAAGTTTTCAGAAAATACCGCTATGATCCTGGAAGATCAGACCGGTATTTCCGTCCGCTTCGAATTTATGCGCGATAGGAAAAGAAAAGTGTCCCTGTTAAATTTAAATCAATTGATGTGGAAAAAGATTGATTTGCCGATACCCTTAACCAATAGGTTCGGCATGCACCCAATATTGAAAAATATCGTCAAATTCACGCTTCTGGTACAACAAGGCAATATTAGATTTCTTTGTTTTCCAAATTTTCAGCACCTTGTCTTTCGGTATCGATGATTTAAAGAGTTGCTTAAACTGTTGGTTTAAAACAGCTTCATCACCTTCAAAAGCTGCTTTGCCATACAACTGC
Organism: Sphingobacterium sp. E70; assembly: GCF_019285695.1. Taxonomy (NCBI): domain Bacteria; kingdom Pseudomonadati; phylum Bacteroidota; class Sphingobacteriia; order Sphingobacteriales; family Sphingobacteriaceae; genus Sphingobacterium; species Sphingobacterium sp. E70. The sequence continues at coordinate 170,005 of NZ_CP079104.1, forward strand.
GTGATATAGGCTGAAAGCGCCGCCTGTTCTTTATCAGCTAAGCCAGGATTGGGTCTCATATAGTCTGTGGAATCAAAACTGACTCTCAGACCCGAGAATAGTACATCATCCTTTTTCTCGGTCAGAATATGAAATTCATAGCCCAAGGTGCCATTGCTTGTGTAGCCAGTATTTTGACCTAAATTTTTAACCTGGTCCCAACTGACATTTAAAAAATCAGCTGAGGCTGAAATATTGACATTCATCGAATCCCTTACCAGCCTATTATTGTCCTTATACCCCGATAAAAAGATTTTATAGGTACCCGGAAGGTAGAAATGATGCCCCATTCCGTTGTAAAAGAATAACCACCTGCCTGTTGACGCAAAAGATTAAACTTTTGGGAGCTCCCCTCCACTTGCCAGATCAGCGAATCCAAGTTGCTATATATCAGGGGTACCACCATCGATTCATTGGGTCCTTTATACGTGCTGTCCTTTAAGGTGAAGACCACCATATCATAAATGCCCGCCTTTTTAGTATCAGCAATAAGATGTAATGGCAGTGGTTTTACGGTCTCTTCTTTGGGTTCTTTATCCTTATCATCTTGATCCAATTGTTCGTATTTATCTGAACAACTAAAGACAAGTAAAGTCGAAAAAGCAAAAACACTTAAATATTTTAACATAGAAATATAAATTATACAGCAATTAACTGGACCATAAGATCAGCAAACCTACAAAATATTTCATTAATTAAACAACACTACAACTTACTTTTAACATCTTAAAACAACTTCGATTTTTTAATAAATAAATAAAACTTAATTAGATCAATCTGCTAAAGCTGTAGTGAAAACGGATTTTCATGTTTTTTTTTTTTTTTTTTTTGGAAGAGGATATATTTTACACTTATTCTCAAGGATATATCAAATAAAAATAAATGCCAATAAAAATATCTGATTTTTCTTAGTAGATAAAGAAATAATAGCTACTTTTGAATTTAACTTATTAATAATTTATGAATAGAAAAATATTTGCTAAAGCGTCATGTCTAACTCTTTCTTTGTTAGCAACAATTACTTCCTGTCAAAAGAATAATGACATGTCTGTCGACACGGGAATTCTAAATGGAAATATTAAAACAAAATCTTCAAATCAAACATTAAATTCATCCACAGGATGTAACGCTTTTGCTCCAAATTTTAGTACAGGTTCATGTGGATGGCCTTCGAATTGGTTTAATAACTATGTAATCAAAAAAAAAGTTACCCACAGTTACATTGGACACAGTATATTATCGAAGATCTATTATAAGACCTGAGGCCAAAATAAATTTCCCAATCGGCATTACTAGCCCTAACAATAGATACACGCTAATTGGACAACCAGATGGGAATCTTTATATCCATGATAACTCAACAAATAAAGTTTTATGGGACGCGGGTTCATATAAGTATGGAAATCAGTATCCTTATCAAATGAGATTCCAAGAGGATGGAAATTTAGTGATATATGCAAATAAAACTGGTTTATTTGATCATACGGTCTGGGCTACAGACAATCTTTATGTCCCAAGCACAGATTACTTCTACAGTACAATAAGGTATAATTCCATGTACATTTTACAAGACGACGGGAATTTAGTACTATATAGAGATATTAACGGAGGCGGACTTGTTCCTGAAACTGTAATACTTCTACAACCAGTTGCGCATACAGGAACATGGGATGGAAGAAAATCCGCTCATTGGAGAGAGATCAAGTAGTTATACTGCCACCTAATTATTGATAAAAGCCTAGACCAAAATCCAGGCTTTTATTAATTTGGTTTTCCGATAGATCCCGAGACATCTAATTTAGTCAAGTTCGTCAAATAAATATTTCGACTTCTCTAATTGCTGGGATAACCCGTTTTACTTTCTTTAGATTATGATTTGATCATCGCCAACGCAAACTGAAATTGCGATAAATAATATACATTAAGTTAATAGATTTTTTCGATATACCAAGAAAAGTTTGTGTGATTCAAAAGGACTATCGCTTACGCGCTCTCTGTTGCCGATAAAAACGCTGCATTAAATCCTCTGATTGCAATAAGATTCAGAATAGCGGCCTCATCACGTTTTAAGGTGCGCACCGTAATTGTACATAGTTTATCCTGTAAATCTGCCGAAATATATTTTAGATCAGCAATATGCCGACTGAGATAGGTGATTAGATCTGCACGTTTGGCCAGCACCTGGGCCGAAACAGCGAAGGTTAGTAAGTAGTATTTCATTTTTCCCTGTATTTTTTGTCCATGACGAAATCCTTAGCGACAAGCCGATTGTCCCGATCAGCTTAAGCTATCTCCCGTTATATAGCGTAACAAATATAAAAATTTTTGACCATTAAACAACAATAGTCAAAAGTAAAGAATAAAAAAATAAGAGCCCTACAGTGCTACAACAGACCAAATGAATATTAATAATTTATTAATATTCGTAAAACGCAGAGGTATAATTGCCTATCTATATTTGGTCTTTGCTTAATTATCATGGCTAATTATGAATTTACAGCGCTTACAGATCAGGAACTGCTCGATTTGGTCCAATCGCAAGACAACAAAGCTGCTTTTTCTGAACTCTATAACCGCTATTGGGAGACCTTGATCAATCTCGCCGGGAAAAGGACGCTCTCCTTGCTATGGCAGAGGAAATCGTTCAGGATGTTTTCGTCAATTTTTATTTACGGCGGAAGGAAATCCAAGTCAGCCATTCCCTTTCGGCTTACTTAAAAACAGCGATTAAATTTCAGGTCTTTAAAACCTATCGGGCACAAAAGATCCAGGATAAATATATCGAAACAGTAGCTTACAGTGGCTATACGGCTCCTATTCAACCTGACAATATCCTAGAGGCGAAACAAATCCATGCCGAGATTTTTCAGATCACCGAAAAAATGCCGGCCACCTGCAAAGAGGTTTTTCTATTGAGTCGTTTCGAAAAACGTTCCAATCAGGATATTGCCGACCAATTGAATATTTCCGTGGCCATGGTCCGTAAGCACATCACCAAATCCATGAATATCATGCGCAACGAAATCAAAGAACATCAAATGGATATTTTCTATCTGGTACTGCTACTATACACGCATAAAAATTAAGTAAAATCATTTTTTTGAAATTCCTGTTCCCGCTTTTAAATACTTAGGGTACTAGTTAGTATAAAGCAAAGGAAATGGACGATCAAAATCAACAGATACTCGATATACTCGCTAAATATGAAGCAGGAACCATCACCGAAGATGAGTTGCAGCAGCTTGAAGATTGGTATGCTTCCTTTGAAGCCAATCCAGATCTTATCGAAAGTTTAAGCCCCGAAGAACGCCTAGTCAGAAAAAAAAACAACTGCAGGAAAAGATCTTCGATCAGCTTGGGCCCGAGACATCCTCAGCAGTGAAAATGTCCCAAAAGCGATTTTTTCTAAATCCGGGCAATAGGCTATGGCAAGCCGCCGCATCCTTAGTTCTCATCTGTGCAGTCTCATTTTACATCTTCCAGAAGCAGGCCGACAAGCCCAGCAGCGCAGAAGAACTAAGCAGCAACATCAATCCCGCGACGGATCAAGCCACCTTAACACTCGGTAATGGTGAAAAGATCCTATTGGATAACTCCAAAAACGGAGAGCTCAGCGCCGAAGGCAACATTCACATCAACAAACTGAAACCCGGCAATCTGGTTTACACAGCTAGCAAAAAAAGGTTAGCAAGGTGCATACCAATATACTTTCTACCCCACGGGGTGGCAGATACCAGTTGACCTTAGCCGATGGCACCCAAGTCTGGTTGAATGCACAATCCTCGATCACCTACCCTTCCGCCTTCCAGGGGACTTCGCGGGAAGTGACGATCACAGGCGAAGTGTACTTTGAGGTGGCACACAACGCGGCCATGCCTTTCCGCGTGAAGTCTGAAAATCAACTGATCGAAGTGCTAGGCACACACTTTAACGTCAATACCTACAACGCCAAATCTAGTGCTAAAACAACCCTCTTAAGCGGTTCCATCGCCTTGACCAATAGCCATCAGCGCATTATCCTCAAGCCTGGTGAACAAGGTATTGTAGCCGCACATTCGATGTCCGTAAAAAATGTGGACCCAGTAGAAGCAATCGCATGGAAAGAGGGCTATTTTGACTTTACGGATGCCGATATCGGCAGCGTTATCGACGAACTGGGCCGTTGGTATAATGTGGACATCCGCTATAATGGTACCGCAACAAAGGAAACCTTTACGGGAAGAATACCGCGGTCCTGGCCTTTTGAAAAAGTATTAAATCTATTAAAAACGTTTAAAAGCATTCAGGTAGAGATGCAAGGAAGGAGGCTTATTGTAGAAAAAAATAACACACAACCTGATGCCCAATTCCAAAAAAAGCCAATAGTGGTCCTAACACTACTGGCCTATAGCCGGAATAGGCAAATGAATTTCTCGATCCGATTTAACACATATTTCAGCTTAACAAATGTATAAAAAAATACAAAAATACGATTGAAAATGAAGCTAACCACCTTCATGACACTTTTTGGCATGCTACAGATCAGCTTTGGGGCGATAGGACAAAACATCAGTCTCTCCGAGAAGAACAGCTCCCTGGCCAAAGTATTCAAAAAAATAAGTACGCAGACAGGTTATGGTTTTTTAGTCGAAGGCAGCCTTCTTAAAATGTCCAGACCGGTCACAATAGAAACGCGCAACACCGATATAAATCGTGTACTGACAGAAATTTTCAGAAACCAACCGCTGACCTTTGTGCTGAAGGATCAATCCGTGATCGTTTCGGCAAAAAAACAGCAGTTATCCCCTTTCACTATCCCACAGCGCAGACAAAATCGGGACCCAACAACAGGGAAATATCAGCGGAAGGATTACAAACGAAAATGGTGAAGCACTCGCAGATGCAAGTATCACTGTGCTCCAAACCAGCCAGTCTTTAAAAAGTAAAGCCGATGGAAGCTATACGTTGAATATTCCGGCCGGAACCTATACCATTGAAGTCAGTTACATTTCCCATCAGACAAAAAGGATCACTGACATCGTTGTCCATGCCGGGAAGCAGACCAACCTAAGCATCGTTTTAAAAGATGTGATCAAAAGCTTGGAGCAGGTCGTTGTCACGGGAAGTTATAAACAGGAAAGTATTGCTTCTCTATATACCAAGCAAAAAAATGCAGCGACGATCTCCAACGGTATCAGTCGCGAGCAGATAGCTGTTTTACCGGACAAAAACGTTGGTGAGACTTTAAAACGTATCGCTGGTGTCAGTACCAATGACAACCGCCGTGTTGTGATCCGGGGTATTGCCGAACGGTATAACCTGGCCATGATGGATGGCGCCACCCTCCCGAGTACCGACGTGCAGGTACGGGACTTCGAATTTGATATTGTACCGAGCAACCTGATCGACAATGTCGTTATCCACAAGACTTCATCGCCAGATCTGAGCTTTGGTTTTGGTGGTGGACTGGTCCAGATCAATACCCTGGCCATTCCAGTCAAAAACTTCACCTCCTTTTCACTGGGAAGCAAATATATCAATGGGTCAACGGGAAAAGATTTCCTGGGCTACGGCCGTGGCGGCTGGGACTACCTGGCATTTGACGATGGCACACGGGGCAATTTCCCAAGGGATTTAACCGTGTTCAACGGTATCAATTATGATCCCGCCAACCCCTATAAACCCGTGCCTGAAGGCGTGACACCTTTACACCGGAAATGATCGCTGCACAGAATAAACGCATCGGCGGATTAGAACGTTTGGGCACACGAAAATATACGGCGCTACCCGGACAAAATTATCAGTTCAGCCTGGGACGGAGTTACAATACGATGAAGGGCATCTTTGGATTTGTCGGTTCGATCAGCTATCGAAATGAACAGTCTATTGATAATATCTCCAATTTTGAACGCGGCAATTGGCAGAAAGTCGAGGGGACAACCTACGATATCAGCACTGGAAAAGAAATCCATCCGACGACCTCGATGCAGTACAACTTTAATTCGAGCTTAAGCGGATTGATCAACCTGGGCTGGAACAGCAAAAACCACAAAATAACCTCCCGCAACTTTTATTCCCGCATGTTCAACAATCAATTTTCCGTGATCCAGGGCTGGGGAAATGATATCGGCTACGATTCGAGACCTGCCATTCGAGAATATGACCGCCCCAAATTTATCAATATGCTCCAGAATAGGTTGGACGGGGAGCATCGCTTCGGCGATTTTAAGCTGGAATGGAATGTCGCCCGCAATCGCCTGAACAACCTCGAGAAAGATGCCACCGAAGCCTGGCTCGCCCCGATCGGCCTCCTAAATGATACCATTTACAATATTACTCCTTCGCACTATGCCAATGCCGGGGACAGGACATTTACACGCTCCGAATACCACTATACGGAGACCAATAAAATTGCTGAAGGTGCATTGAGCTATCAGACCAACTGGTTGGGGCAAAAGCAGACCCTGAAAGCCGGCTACCAGTTTATGGATCGGCATGGCCTTTTGAATGGGTCTCGCTGCCGATCGTTTCGGTCGGTGCCAACACCCTCTCCCCTGTAAATACCTGGTCGAAATACCTGGAGCTTAAAGATCCTTTGCATGGGATGTTCTATTATCCCGCGGCGTTCTCCATCAGCGCCTATGAAGGGAAAAATAGCAACCAAGCGGTCTATGGCATGCTAGACAATCGGTTCAATTCCTGGATTCGACTGACATGGGGCTTACGTGCCGAATACTTCAAATATAAAAGTTTGCAAAACGGCGATAATGACCTGCAAATGGATGCACGCACCATTGCCATGCAGAAACAACGCTTTGTGGATCCAGCGACCGGAAAATTGGTGGGCATGACGGCAGATCCCGAAACCGAAGAAAAAACCTGGCGCTACCTCCCATCGGCGAGCCTGACATTGACGCCATTACAGGATTTCAATATCCGGATGGCCTATTCGCAGTCGGTTGTCCGTCCCGCATTGATTGAAAACTCCAGAATGGTGCGCCAGGATCCGGCACTGGGCGGCGCTTACCGTCGGAATGAAGGCGTCCTGTCTACCGTAATTAACCACTATGATATGCGTTTGGAATGGTATCCTTCGATTGCGGAAGTCATTTCAATTGGATTTTTCTATAAATATTTCCAGAACCCGATCGAGTTGTACCAGCAGATGATGGATTCCTCACACCGCATCTATGTAACGACCAATAACTCGGAATGGGCCAAAATAAAGGGACTGGAATTTGATATCCGCAAAAACTTAGGATTTATGCTTCCGGGCTCCCTGCTGGAGAATTTTAATTTCAGCGGAAACGTCACACTTCAACGCTCAGAAGTACAATCGGCCGAATTCAGGGCCAAAGGCATCGGCACCGATAAATATGGAAATACCTTTGAATACCGCGAAAAACAATTCCTGAAAAGTAAACGTCCCTCTATGGACAGATCCCTGTCGTCTATAATGCGGCATTACAATATGCCGGAGACCGCTTAGGTGCCAACGTGGCCTTCAACCATATGGGGTATAAAACCTTTATGACCGCCATGAGCGAAGAGCTGATCGAATACGAACGCCCCCGCAATCAGCTCGATGCACAACTGAGCTACAAATTACTGAAAAACAAGAATCTGGATCTTAAACTCAATCTGAGCAATCTGCTGAACAGTCCATTCCGTTTTTATGTAAACAGAACCGAAACATTCAAAGTGCAAGATCGATGGAAAGGCTTGTCAAACTCCGAGTGGCCGACACAAGAGTGGGATGAGATCTACGAATGGAAGTTTGGCTTTTCCCAAAAATATGAGGAAGGTTACTACGAGACCTCTGCAGATGGAACCAAAAAGACACGTGTAGGCGACAAAGAAACCTTCAACCGGAAAGTAGGCAGTTCCTTTAGCCTATCCATTGGATATACATTTTAAATCACTATTATGACACCAAAAATAATCTTAACAGCCACGGCGATCTCCTTTTTCTGTTCTTCAGCCTATTGTCATGCAATAAAGGCGGGGACGACCTATTGTATCATTCCAATATACATTTGATCAATTTAAGTGGTTATAATAACAGCAATGAGGAACTTATTCTTCAATTGGATACCTTTCCCCTACAGTGACGCCAGCGTTTAGCAAAATCGCTTTTGGAGCCAAGTATAATTTCAATGATCCAAACAAACAGCACTTAAAATTTATCATGAAATCCAAAGTGACCGATAAAATTCTGCTGGAACGGGAAATCAAAGCTACCGATACCGCAACTGAGACAAACCTCAATCTGATCTATATGAACGGAAAGGTAGGCGATTTTCCGGTGATTCCGGCGCCGGTAGAGGGCAATGTTCAATTAATCTATATGTTCCAGTCCAATATGTTAAATTACCGCGAACCGGTGGATATTGTATTTAAGAAATACTATTTTATTCCCAAAGTGTTTGAAGAGGTCATCCGCATCAAAAAATTAAAACCCAATGAGTTCTCACAGCCCATCTCTTTTGCCCCCTTTCCCTTAGGCGTACAGGAATATAATGGGCAGAAAACGCCCGTATTGTTTCGGGCCCATATTTATAAAGCCGGGACAGATATACCGTATACAGTGGGGACCTCCTTTCAATTCGACCCGCTTATCTCGGTTGCGCCGACACCCTCGCCCACAAAGGCTGCTTCCAAGTTATTCATCATCAACGAAGCTCCGGTCAATAATATGATACAGTTTAATAAGGTTTTAGAATTATAATTTATACAGATGAAAAATTTGTTGACAAAGACATTTTTCCCATGCATTGCGCTGCTGCTAATCGGCATTCCATTTTTTTCAGCGCCTGCAACAAGGATACTCCTGAGGTCGAACGCGCGATGCATATTCTGATCAATGGCTATCATGGCGGAGAGCATCCATTGGTCGTAGCGATTGATACCACCGTATTTGATCATAAAGATGGTAAATTTATCATCCAGCCCCAGAGCAATATTCATTTTACAACTGCTTATAGCTACAAAACAGCAAAGAAAAGACTGGTGACGTTAACTGACACCGTGACAAAGAAAGTGGTCTACAGTGCCGAATTGCCTGAAAACACCATCAGAGTAAATTTCAACTACCTCTATTTTGATGGAAAGGTACAGGCGGTGGTTCCACCCGCTGCTGACCCCAATGTCAATAAATTGGGCTTTTACATTTATGATAAAAGCGTTGACTTCCCGATTGATATTTCTTTACAGAAGATCAATGCAACTTCGGGCGATGTCCGTAAGGAGTACATTGCAAAAAATGTGCTTCCCGGAACATGGGTCTATGTCGATTATCTGCCACTCAAGGATTTTGACAAAACCGCCGATCTGAGGAGTGCTACGGTTCATTTCACAAAGGCCAATACAGAGGAATGGGCTTTTGAAGGTGATGAAACAAAAAGTAAGCTCGGTGCTGAGGGATTCTTTTTCCCAAAATTGAACGATAAGGGAAAAATTCAGCCCTATTTTATTGCACCCAAGGTGCCTAATCAAATATTCAGCCGGCTTTTCTTCTATTTGGATTAACCGGATTCAGAGCTAATCATTGGCGATCAGATAAACCTCCAGATTTATCTGATCGTCATTGTTAGCAGTAAGCGTCAAACGCGACTTTCTCGTCCCTCCTTTTCCAGCAGTGGCTCGGTACCGTCATCGCCCTTTGCACCACAACCAAACTACTATTATATACTACCTTTTAAAAATGGTATACACCAGGCTGCAATTCAAAGACCAAGTAATTCTCCTCTGTCGCTAACCGACGGATCCTTTTTCATCTGGCAGCAACTGTATAAGATCTTCCTTTGGAACCTTTAGGGTGGCTATCGTATTGGGCGGCACCACAGTCTCCAGTTGCAGCCTGCCAGCCTCCCTTTGCCAGTGGATCTTGATCAAACCACTCGGCGCCCTAAAGGCTGTCTTTACCCAGCTGATAGGCAGATCCTGGCTTCTCGGCACCTGTATGACAAAGGAGCGGTACCCGGGGCTCAAGGGTTTTATCCCCGCAAGCCCATCGATATACCATGCCCCAGGATATAAAAATGAGCTATGGAGGAGCGAATGTCCCGGAAGATCTTTTTCCCACATCTCCCAAATCGTTGTGGCTCCGTTGGCCTTCATATATCCCCAGCTGGGGTAAGTTTCCTGCTTCAGCATACTATAAAGCAGATCATGACGACCGACAGACCGCAAGTACTTGAAAAGCAATGCTCCGCCAGTGATCCCCGCATGGATATGCCCTTGATGTTTGACCAGGATATTCTGTGTCAACTGTTCAAGAATCTTTGCCCTGTCCTCCACTTTAGCAACTTCTGCCAACAGCGCTAGCGCCTGATTGGACATGGAGCCATCAGCATACAACTGCGTTTTCGAATTGTAAAATAAGCTGTTAATGGCAGCCGTTGCCAAATCCGCCTGTTTTTCCCATTCGCCTGCCTGCTCCTTTTCGCCGATCGCCAAAGCAATCCGAACAGCTGTACGCAGATTGTATACCCTGTACAGATTATTGAAACAAATGTTTTCGGCTTTGTTGTTATTCATCCCCTCTGCAGTGGCATTCGGCCACAGCCAATCCCAAAAAGTCCCAGGTACCACCATAGGGTTGAAGGATATGATCATGAACATGGGTATTGATGTACGCGATCCAGGTCTTGATCAGATTGAAATTATTTTTTAATATGTGCAAGTCACCATAGTGCTGATAATGGCTCCAGGGGAGCATAACGACAATTCCGCCCCAGGCCGGACCACCACCACCCCAATACGTCGGGGCAGTATGCGGCAATATACCATTATTGAATATACGGCCACTCGTTTCATTCTTTCGGGCCCAGGATGGATCGTTCATATCGCCCACCATAGACTCTGTGCCCTGCACATCACGCCAGTCCTGCATCCATTTTTCATAGAATGCCGCCATATTGAAGTTGGCCATACCTGTTTCTGAGGTGGCATGCGCATCGCCACCATAGCCCATACGTTCCCGTTGTGGACAATCGACGATCATTCCCCCAGGGAAAGATTGCTGTAAGTCCATAAGATACGGTCGTAGATCCAATTCTGTAAACTATCTGAACAGCTAAATTCCGTCACTGGCGCAAATCCGGTGCGGATGGCCCAGCCTTTTATCGCGCTCAGTTCCGGCTTTTCCTTTGCCCCCGGATTGTAATCCATCGGCCAGAACTGTAGTTGAATCTGTTTCTGAATGTACCCTGCCCTGTCGGTCCGATGATATAGGCACTCCGATTTTTAAAGGTCATCTCCTCCTGTGCCCGTTCGGAATAGTGGAAATCAATCCGCTTACCTGGACTGCCTTTTACGTCAATCTCGGTCCAGCCCGCAAAATTGACACCCATATCAACCCGATAATCACCATTTGGCAGGAATGCTATACCTATTGGGTGGATTTCTTGAAAGAGGACATTATCTTCGACAGCCTGGGCGGATAACGCAAGCTTAGGCTGAAATTCCTTTGCATGCTGCCACGATTTATCCGAAAAATCCGGCAAATTCCAATGGGGAATATCTTTATTCGCGTCGAACAATTCACCACCAAAATTATTCGGCGACCAATTGCCCAGGAGCTTGTTGGGGCTGGGATGTGTTTTCCAGCTTTTATCCGTTGTGATCAGGGCGAGCTGTTTTCCACGGGTATCGTACAGTGCGGCCTGTGCCCGAAGCAGCGGGCTTCGGGGTTTGTCCGCTGTTGCATAAGGCGCATAGATGGACCAGCCGGTACCAAGCCAAAATGCGATTGTATTCTGTCCCCGGTGCAGATAAGCAGCGATGTCATAGCTGACATAACGGGCCCGCTTGCTATGATCGGTCACTGCGGGCGTTAAAATCGGGTTCCCGATTTTTTCCCATTGACATAGAGTTCGTGAAATCCGATCGAGGCAACATAGATCCTAGCATCAGCCACGGTCTCCTTCAATGTGATCGTTTTTCTGAACCAGGGATCATCCAGATTACAGTCTTTCATCTTCGGGTCATAGGTATCCCCGTTCCTATCCAGCTGGATGTCCAGTCCTTTTCGTCGAATAGCGCGCTGGTCCATTTTGCAATCGGACTATACGCTGATATTCTCCCCTGTTCATCCTGAACAGCGACACACCAAAAATAGACCCGGTCCGAAGTCAGTGGCTTACCTTGATACAGGATATGTTGCGTCTCGGATGATTGAATCCAACCGGAATCCCAGCATTCTCCTTTTTGCGAACTAATGCCGCAGAATCTGTAGCGACGAGAATTCGGTAAGCGCGCTGTCGTTGGCCATAAGCACCGCAATTGGTCGCCTGCGGCAGCCAACCTAACCGAGGTTGCCTTTGATCTACGCCTAACGGGTTTGTCCGGTATTCGCAGGTCAGCTGAGCGGGAACAATGGATGCGCCGGATTTTTCAGCAGCCTGCATTACCTGACCATAGAAAAAACATAAAAAAATGCTATAAAATACTTTCTGTATGTGCATGTTCATTCTCTTGTTCTTTTCAATGACTGATTTAACTGATTACTAAGCCAATGATCCCTCCATGACTACAGGATCCCCTGGAGATACATTTTTCCCGAAATTTTTCATACAGCACTGATTGGACTTTGTTAAATTTACGCAACTAATTGATTTAAAAAAACCGATGATCCTAAAAGTCTATCAGCCTGAGAGTCCAGTATTGAAGCGCCACATCGAATGCTTCTATATCCTGGAGAAGACCGCAGCCGAGAAGCCCCTTACCTATTTTACTTTTCCCAGTATCTACAGCATCGTCACCATCAGCGCAGAGACCAGCACCTTCGTCAGCCCCGACAAAATCATCACAACATATTGTCCCACTGCCCCCATAGAAACCAACCTGGTCTGCGACTTTAATCAACCCGTCCTGATCAGCTACGACGGAAAAATAAATGAGATCACCACCTACTTCAAACCGCTGGGGCTAAGTGCTTTTATCGTGCACGACCTGCAGCATTACAACAGTGGAACGTTTCCCGATTTTAACCCCCACGCCGATTATAAAGGGGCCATGACTGCCATTCTCGCTATCGCAGATCATCAGGAGCGAATCAGGGCCCTGGAAGCCTATTGGATCTCAAAACTCCGCCCTTTTGAAGATCCGTTGCTGGAAAATGTGCTCCGCGAAATGCTCCACACCAACAACCTCAATCAGTCCATGACGACATTGTCGCGTAAAATCGGGCGATCAAGGACAACGATCAATAAGCATTTTGATCAGCATATTTGTAAAAGCCCATCCCAATTCAAAAAAATAGTCCGCTTCCGGGCAGCTATTCAAAACCAGCTGGATGACAAAAACAACATAGGCCGATCCTATCATGTTGATTATTTTGATCAGTCGCATATGATCCGGGATTTTAAAAAATTAACAGGCTTTACACCCAAAGTGTTCTTTTCCAAAATAGCAGCCCTGGAGCGGAATGAAATCAAGTGGATTTTTATTTAAGAGGTTTACAAAAATACAATGACCGCGTTTGTTTTTATGGTAACATTGCTGCATAATTAATTCGATGCAACAGTCCATGAAGTTTATTCTATTCATTATCCTCTGTCCGGCGCTGGTTTTTGGACAGCAGAGCACATCGGCAAAACTCGCCCGTTATATGCAGGCACAGGTTGCTATACATCAATTTAGCGGAACCGTCCTTGTGCAAAAAAAAAAGGTACTGTTTTACTCAAAAAGGCCTATGGTCAGGCCGATTATGAGTGGAATATTCCCAATACGGTAGACACTAAATTTCAGCTGGCATCGGTCACCAAACAATTTACCGCGACTGCGATCCTGCAATTGGTCGATCGCGGCCAATTATCCCTTGATGATAAACTCAGCCGTTTTTTTCCAGATTATCCAAAGGCCGACAGTGTCAGCATCCATCAGCTACTGTCCCATTCCTCTGGGCTGGCCATGGGTTTCAAAGAAATCGCGCTATCAAGTATCAGCAGTGATTCGGCCTATGCAGCCATCAAAAAGATTCCTTATGAATTTTCACCCGGCAGCCAAAGTGCATACAGCAACATCGGTTATTACCTGCTGGCAAAGATCATTGAAAAAGTTTCAGGTGAACCTTATGCCGTTTTTTTAAAGAAAATATATTTGAAAAAGCAGGCATGAACAATACGGGTGTCAGCAATAATGATTCGATTGTGTCCAAAAAGGCCAAGGTCTATTACCGCGATGCGCATGGCTTTATTCATAATCCTTATATCAACTGGCAGATCAATGTGGGCCATGACGGTGTTTACTCGACCGTCGAAGATCTAGCACGATGGGACAGCCTGCTTTATGGAACCACTATTTTATCGGCCGAGATGAAGACTAAAATGTTCACGCCCCACAACGCTGAAAACTGGGGCTATGGCTTTATCATCAACCCCTTTTATAACCATGGACATCAACTGATTGCGCACGACGGTGGTTTTTTCGGTACCATGAGTTCTTTTAACCGATTTACCGATGACAAACTTTTTGTCACAGTCCTTTCCAACAATGAATCACTCGCTCATATGATCGCTTATGGGCTTTCGGCTATTGTATTTGGAAAAGAAGTCGAACTCCCGTACCGGCATCATCGTGCTCCGGTGGACTCCACCTTGTATAAGCACTATGTGGGCCATTACGGGCAGGTTCAGATCCTCCATAGGGATGGCAAACTTTATTACAATAATACCGAAACAGAACTTATCCCCGAGTCTGACACAAAATTTTTTAGATCCGACGATAACGACAGGACCATTGAATTTATCCGAGACAAAACAGGTGTCTTCAATTCGATTATTTTAACAAAAGCCGGTGTAAAGGAAATTCTGAGAAAATAGGTTGTTCTGTACAAGATACCCAGTCCCGTTTTTCAGCACAGCTAATTTCCTGATTTCTGTAGTTCACCCTATTGTATCGGACGCGACGGTGCGGAGACCGTCCTATCTACTCCTTTCCTTCCAGCAGCGCATTGACGCACCACATATAGGCCGCCTGGCCGTGGTAATCGCCGCTGTGGCGGGGACGATCATAATAATACTGTTTATCATTCTTTTTATTGGTGCCCACGCAGATCTCCGACACCGCGCCTTGATCGTCCACATAGTTGGCCAGCGCCAGCCAGGCACGACGGGCCACAGGACCATACTGTTTTGCACCGATCCAACCCTGTTTTACACCCGAAATGATTGCATAGGCAAACATAGCCGACCCCGATGTTTCGGCCCAGCAGTCGGCCTCATCGATCAGCTGATTCCACATCCCACTTTTGCGCTGCTGCTGTTTCAGACTCTTCATCATCCTACGATAGCCCTTCAATATACGGGGCCGGTCCGCATGATCCTCTGGGAGCATATGCAGCAACTCGGTCATGCCTGCTGCCATCCATCCGTTACCACGGCCCCAGTAATAAGGCACATCTGGCGCATGATAAAACAACCCATTGGGGCGCTGTAATTTATCCAGATAAAGCACCATTTCTTTGGCTGCGCGATCGAGATATTTCGATTCGCCGGTCGCTTTAAACGCGGCAGTTTGTACGATGGTAATCATGTACATATCGTCAATCCAGAGTCGGGTCTGCCAGGAGTATCCTTTTTGTGCCCAGTCCTTCTCGGCCTGACTGGCATTGTCCGGCAATTCCCATTGCGTATCGGCATAGCGCAAGCCAAGGTCCAGGTAGCTTTTATCTTTGGTCAGCTGATAAAGCCGCAAAGGAAGACTCCCGAACATATTTAAGTCGACGTGATTTTTAATGGGCAGCAGCTGCGGCTCGCTTGCCGTTAATTTGGAGAAGCGGCCTTTCATGGCCTGCATCAACTCCACATCACCGGTTAAGTGTGCATAGTTAATGGCACCCGTCCAATAAAACGTCTCCGGATAACTGATCCATTTCCCCGCATGCAGCATATGCTTGCCTGCAATGAAACGACGTGCAATGCGGTATCCCACTTCCTTGGGGTCCGCAGCAGCCGGAAAATTTACCAGATCGGCCTGTGCCATTAGAAAGTGAACAGGAAGCACCCATAAAAACAGAAAGATTTTCTTTATCATACCAAATCATTTTACGTTTTAAATTACTGTGTTAAAAAAATCCTGAACCGATCTCCAAGAGAGCGGATCGGTTCAGGAGCATCGACAGGTCTAGTCTGCTGTTGCTTCATCCGCAACGGCATCCTCCCATTTATCCCATACCGGAGTAGCGGGGTTATAACCGTCGTAGCCATAATTTTGCTTTAACTGGCCTTTAATGTTGGAGGTAATCGCCACATTTGGAATCGGCCAGTACATATTCTTTTGTCCATGGTATACTTGATATCACTTAGACCGGTTGCATTGACATGAATGATGCCTTTGTTATATAAGCTATAATGCACGATACGCTGGTACCAGTAGCTTCCACCGATCGCATCGGTACCACTCTGTTTGTCGAAATTGTCCAGATTGTATACATTTCCCCATTCATCAGGTTTACCACTGCGTGCCAGGCAGAGCGATACCCTTTTGAGCTCCACATTGCGCCATTCCTCCCAGTAGAGTTCGCGGGCCCTTTCGTTCATGATATCCCCAATGTTCACGGTCCCCTGATACAGTTCGGTACATTTTGCGCGCTGGCGCACGGCGTTTAGGTCATCTTTGATCGTTCCATCGGTCGGGTTGATATAATATTTGGCTTCGGCGCGCAAGAGGTAAGCCTCGGCCAGGCGATACAGGTACCAGTCGGCGACACTGCCATTGGTGGCCCCCGTGAACCATCCGAACCACTGATATTGGCCTCACTAACGGGATCATCCAGGAAAAATTTATAGTGTGGCACATCGTACCAGCGGCGGATGGAGTCGCTACAAAGGAGTTTACCCGTTTCGGGATCTTTCAGCGTGACAGGTTTTCCAAAATCCTTTGAAGCTTTATTGTTTACCTTGTAATCTTCCATGCGCACCCAGTTTCCCACTTTGGCGCTATGGCGCAGATCGCCTTCATCTTGCTTACCGTTTACAGCCCATACCCCTTCGATTGGAAAGATGTTGGCCGGAAAGTCGCGATACCGCGACCAAAAGCGCGCATATAGTCATATTTTGCATTATAATCCCCACTGTTGCGTTTGATGTTCAACAAGGCCTGTTTACCATCCGTTGTCTGTATGCGGGTGTCAAACACAAAGGGATATAAGATCCGCATGGTCAGCATTTTCACAAAAGACTCCGCATCGGCACCCCGGTTGGGCATCCCCATGATCACCTCGCGGTTGGCCGGAATCAATTTGTTTTCAGGACGGTGCATATCCCAGATGACGTTACGCGTGATGGGCCAGGTCTGCGCCTCACCCCCATCATTGAAGGTTCCGAAACTTTCGGTCATCAGCGCATAACCCGATTGATCGATCAGCATATCGGTCTGTTCCTTGGCTTTCTGATACGCTCCCAGGGCCAGGTAACATTTGGCCAGCAACATCCGGCAGGCACCTTTGTTGATCATGCCGATCAGGTTCATATTTTTCTGGTCGGGCACCCATTGTACGGCAAATTCAGGTCTTTGGTAATCATCTGCAGAATGGCGTCACGTTTGGTGCTCCGGTAATTTTGTTTGGGTACATCGATAATGGTCGTGACCAAAGGGACATCGCCGTATTCAAAGACCAAGGCCATATACCGGAATGCACGGTGAAAATATGCCCGCCCCTTATAGGCATTTTTATCCTGTTCGCTCAAGGTCTGCACCTGATCCACATATTTGATAATGGTATTGGCATAACTGATGCCTTTATAAGTTTCCTCCCACAGGTACCACATACTATTGGAGCGGTCGAGGTTCTGTAGACTGGAGTTGTCGCTTGTCGGGGTGAGCATATTGGCCACATCCGCCATCATGCTGCGTTTGTCGGTATTGCTGGCCACCATCAGTTCGGAGAAGATATACTCCGTACCGAGGGTCAACATCTCATTATGATCTGTGGCCCAATACCCCTTGAGGTGGCGGTCACAGATAGCCATGGCCGACAGCAAGCCAGACTCGGTATTAAAGGTTTCATTGGGCAAATAGATAGACAGCGGGTCAGGCTGCAGAAATTCCTTCGAACAGCTACTTATGGTCAGCGCAGCAGCAAGTAGGATGACGATCCCCTGTTACGGGATCTGGATTTATGTATTGTCAAGTTCATAGCGATCAAATTAATCAGGTTATAAAGATAAATTCACACCGAAGGTAAAGACCCGCGAAGCCCATCCGTTCGGGTTATTACTGGGATGGAACGTCTCCGGATCACCATACTCCCATTCTTTGGTCCAGGTGGCCACGTTGCGCAGGGTGCCATACAGTTTCACCCGGTTCAAGTGGTATTTGGATGTAAATGCCGTTGGCAGCGTATAGCCCACGGAAATATTGTCGAGGCGGATGAAAGAACGGTCGTAAAGGCGCTGTGCCCCCTCGGCCCCGATGGGTCCTTTGGCCTCAATACGGCCATAGCGATCTGTGGGATTATCAGGGGTCCAGTATTCTTTCGCTGGCAGGTTGGCCAGTCCATAAGCCATCCGTCCGCCATCATCATCGTTGTTCAGGTAATTGCCCGACAGGCCTTTGTGCCCCATATACGAATAGATATTAAACGAAAAGCTAAGGTCTTTCCATAAAGTCAGCTCATTACGCATCGACCAGCGGAAACGCGGATCGGTCTGTCCCAAAAAGACCTTGTCGTTATTGTTGTACACCGGTTTTGTACCGTTGGCATTGACCGCATCATCTGCCGTATACACATTGGCTACTTTGGGGTCGCCGGGTGCTTGCCCATATTTGGCTGCGTCGGCAGCTTCATTGGCCTGCCATATGCCCGTCACACGATAGTCCCATATCGTGCCGATGGGCTGACCGATAAACCAGCCATTCGAAATCTCGTCCATTTCCTTGCTGCCGACCACGTTTCCATTGGCATCCAGCACGTCTTCGTAGTTCTTATACAGATGCACAATCTGGTTCTTATTGTACGAGAAACTGAAGGTGCTGGACCATTGCAGCTGCTCCTTTTGGAGGTTTACCGTATTTAAGGTCAGTTCAATCCCCTTGTTGTCCACTTGCCCCAAGTTGGTGGTGATGCGGCTAAATCCTGTAAAATTGGGCAGCTTCTGTTCCATGATCATATCGTGGGTCTGCATCAGGTAGTACTCCAGCGTACCCGAAATCCGGTTCTTCAAGAAGCCGAAGTCGAGGCCAAAATTCCATGCGGTGGTCTTTTCCCATTGCAGATTGGGATTGGCCAGGCGGTCTACCATCAGGTACCGATACTGGAGGAGTTCACCGGCCGAGTTGAGGTAACCATGCATTTTGCCGTTGCCTGAATACAGGTTGGCAAGTGCCAGGTTGGGGTCAGCAAGCTGTCGATTACCATTTTTACCGTAGGAAACACGCAATTTTCCATAATCCATCACATCGGTCCATTTGAAGAATCTCTCTTTGGTAAAGTTCAGGCCAGGGCCAAGGAAGGAAAGGTCGCATACGGATTGGAGGTCCCAAAGGCCGAGTAGCCATCCCGCCGGATGGAAGCCGTAAGCATATAGCGGTCGTCGTAAGAATAGAATAAACGGGCCAGTAAGGCATCTGCTGTCTGGTGCGTGTCGTAGCTATTGAAGCTGCTGTTTTCCTTCGAGCCATTTTCGGTATTGTGAAAGCCCAGTGCATCCGAAGGTAAGATATTACGGGCCTCAATGCGGTCTTTCCAGGATTGCTGCTCCTCCGCTTCCTGCACCAAAGTCAGCATCAGGCGATGCTTGTCCGCAAAGGTCTGCTCCCAGCTGATGGTATTGTTGAGCGACCAGTCAAAGCGTTTGGTCTGCTCGCGGTTTGCCCCACGATCGGCGGGGTTAGATCCGGGCAGCTCGGCCGACATAAAATAGCGGTCGTGGAAATACTGCAGCCGCGGCGACGCGTTGAAGGAATAGGTTATGTTAAAAGGCAGTTTAATTTTCGCATTGAAAATGGAATTAAATACCGTATATCCTTTGTCCAGCTCGAGATATTTCTTCTGAAAATCATAGTTATAACCGCGCTGGCTGAACTGCTCGCTGAGTGGATATTGCAGGGGATTGCCGTTGGCATCGGCATAATCGGCGTAAGGGCTGTTGCGCAGTGTCTGATCCATATCGATATCGATGTTTCCATCGGAGCGATCCTGAAAATTCACATTGGCACCCAATTCCAGCCAGTTGGTTACATGCGCATTGATTTTCATGTTGGCGCGGACAGCCTTGTATGTATCGCTGACGACCGTACCCTCATTTTTGAGGTACCCCATGGATAGGTAATAGTTGACTCTATCGCTGGCACCACTGACGCTGGCATTATAATCCTGGTTGAACCCCGTACGAAAAGTATGGTCAGCCCAATCTACCGTTTTCCGTCCAGAAAGTTCTGCAGTGCATTTCCCTGCAGGCCCAATCGGCGGCCCCAGATACTCTGGTCAGATTCACCATTCTGATTGGTCGACTGCGCGCGCCAGGCATCGAGCGTTAAAGATGCGGGCAATTGGCCGGGATTAAGGTAAAAGCCATAGGGCACGGTGAGGTTTCCGTTGTCATCACGCGTTTGATAGGCCCCAAAGATCCCCGTCGTCGGATCGATGCCGTAGGTATTCTTGGTATACCAGTCTTCCCGATGCTGCATATACGCTTCTGGGCTGAATCTTTTGCGGTATTCGCTCAGTTGGGTAGCACCCGCATTCATGGTCATATTGATGGTCGGCTTCCCCTGTTTGCCCTTTTTGGTACTGATGATAATGACACCACTAGCAGCCTTGGACCCGTAGATGGCCGCCGCAGAGGCATCTTTTAAGATGTCGATCTGCGCGATATCATCCGGGTTGATTTCAGAAAGCTCACCATAGAAAATCATCCCGTCAAGTACCAGCAGCGGATTATTGTGCCCGCTGTTACTATCGTAAACCGAACGCTTACCACGCACCTCAATGGAGCCACCGCCTTTTGCGGAGGCATCATAGCCGATATTCATCCCTGCCGAACCACGGAGGATATCCTGTACGGTTTTGGGGTTTTCATTGGCAATGCGGTCCGGATGGATCTGCAATACCGAGCCCGTCAGGTCCTTTTTGCGCATGGTACCATAGCCCACGACGACCACTTCGTCCAGTTCACCGGTGGCGGAAGTCAACTGCACATTGTACACTTTGGACGGCGTCAGGTCAATTTCCTGGCTCTTGTAGCCCAGCAGCTTGAATACCAGTTTTTTGCATCCAGGGGTACCGAAATGGCATAGGTACCATCAGCTTTTGACGCGGCACTAATGTTGCTGCCGGGTACATTGACCGTCACTCCGGCCAGCGGCTGGCCATTGCTATCCGATATCTTACCCGTAATTTCGCGGTTTTGTTCCCCCAGGCTGACGATGGAGTCCGAGGGCACATTGGCTTTTAAGGCCGTTGCAGGAGCAGCCAGTGAGACTAGACAGAGCAAGCAGGAACAGGGCATCCATGTGCCAGCTCCAAAGCGATAAAAGCGATTTTGTTTTAGCTTACAATTGTTTCTCATAAAGAAATATTCACTTTAAGTGATTTAGAAATTTTATAATTGGTTCCCTCGTATTAAGGGATTTTAACTGTAAAAGTGAAGATTAGCCCTTAGAAAAATAGGACTCGATCGTATCAAAAAAGTGCTATTTTGTCTCAATAACACGATTTTCAATATAAAAAATCAATATGAGTAGGTGGATGGGTACGGAATTGTACCAGAAACTTTCAAAAAGCAGCGCAGACAAAATTTAACTACAACGTTTTCGTAATTTAACTATAACGTTTTCGTATTTTTATTATTACAGAAATATAAGGCGCTAAAGGAGTAATATTTGGGATCAAATAAGACGCTCTTGAAGCAGGCCTTTGGTCAATTGCAACATGTTGAGCCTATCTTTCAGATAAACATTGCTCATCACATTGGAATTAGGGGATAATATACTTGCTTAATGAATTAAAGCAGGATGAACCTTAGTATTCCATGCGTATAGCTACACAATAAACTTTCTGATGCTCATCATATAACCTAGATGCAGCCCTTCATGAAAATTATTCCATTCGAAGGCATCGTATATTGAAGTGAGATGAAACCCCGTGCCGGTTGTCCGTTCCTGATAGGTCACAAACTTTTTGTTGTTAAAATCACGGATGGTCGGTTCAATCTGCTCAAGGAGCAATCTTTTCAGCAAGTCAGCTTCCTGTTGCGATACCGCTGCTGAAGGCCTTGTTCCGGACTGGTAGTTCAAAAAGACTTCCTCGGGAATATGTCCTTCTACCTCAGATCCGATATAAATTAATTTATGTTGTGTGGCAATGACGTGCCCGATATTCCAGATCAGGTTGTTGCTGAAGCCATCAGGAATGCGATTGAGCTGTCCCAATGAATAGTTTTCAAAGAATTTGAGGTAAGCCATTCGGCTCGTTTTCCATGCGCGAAAGAGTGATTCCATGAGATATAAATAGGGTTAACAAGCGTGATCCTTATAGCTTTCCGCTTACCACATTCAGTTGGCAATAGTCATTGCCAGTGATTTTCCATTTTAGCCCCCAGTGGTGTAGGTCAAGGATAATCTTAAGCAGTTCTTTACCTTTTGCTGTTGGGCTATAACGAATCTGAGGAGGTATGGTGTTTTCGATATCTTCGGTAACGACAAGCGCTTCTTCTTTCAGCTCCTTTAAACGTTTGCTCAGTACCTGATCTGAAAGTGTTGGAAACATTCTTTTTAACGTGCTGAATTGCGATACATCTTCTGCAATACAATATAAAATCTGCATTTTCCAACGCAATGATATTTGCAGCAATACTTCGTTCACATCGCATGCCTGTGCCAACGTCTGCAGATTCTCCGTGTTGGTCGATTGTTCTTTTCGGGGTGTTGCCATTCTAAATATCAATTTATAGCTACTCACTTCAGGATGAGTTATTGTGCGGACAAAAGCTTGCCTATACCTTTGTCAGGTATTAAAAAACAGTATAAAATTATAAAAAAATGAAACAACTGAGAACTTTATTTCTGCTTCTCCTGCTATTAGGAAGTATGTTATCCGGTTACGCTCAAAACCAAGATCGTCGTCCGACCTATGTGCTGGTGCATGGCGCTTGGCATGGCGGCTGGTGCTGGCAGGCCGTCGGACAGAGGCTAACTGATGCGCATTACAAAGTCTACGCCCCTACGCTAACCGGACTTGGCGAGCGTAAACATCTGATCGATCCATCGATAGATATCGACACCCATATCCAGGACATTGTCAACCTGATCGAGATGGAAGATTTGCATGATGTGTATCTGGTGGGGCACAGCTATGCCGGTGCCGTGATTGCCGGAGTTGCCGATCGCATTCCGTCACGATTGTACAAATTGATTTTTCTGGACGCTATGATTATTGAAGATGGTCAGAGTCCCATTTCTTTGCAACCCAAGGCTGTGCAAGAAGTTCAGCTCAAAAACATTCAGCGGAAAGAAAATTTTGCTCCTTTTGATGTTACTTTGTTTGGTGTTACAGCACCCAGCATGGTCGCCTGGGTCAAGGATAGGCTCAGTCCACAACCCTTTGGCACATTCGCCCAGCGGCTGCACTTAAAAATCCATATGGTAATGGATTACTCTTGGTCTATATCGCATGCACGGATCCCCAACTGCCCATCATGAAGGAGATGAGTGAAAAAGTACGCGCCGACCACAAGCTCAACTGGCAGTATCGGGAGATCGCTACGGGGCACGATGCCATGCTCACAGAGCCGAAAAAATTAGCGGATATGTTTATGGAGCTCGTGGATTGAATTTTGGTTGATTGCCGAGAAAATAGACTTGGCAATCAACCAAACTAAGCAACCGCTGCTAAAGCCTTTTGGACTTCAATATAAAAGTTTGGATGCTCCATCATCATCGTTAAGCATAAGAATCAGTGCCGATAACGTTCAAAGAATTCATAAGTGCGCAACAGCTGATCGAGGCGTTGGCCTACATCTCCGGAGCGTGTGATCTCATGATCGGCGTGCGGGTGTCTGACATATTCTGTATCACGTCCCAAATATTTGAGCTGCTTGTATAAAAATCACTCTGCACAGGGCCTGTACGATTGTCCTGCTCCCCATGGAAAATAAGTAAAGGTGTTTTTATCTTCTCGGCATAAGTTGTAGGCGATTGCGCCAAAAGGATATCCGCATCCCCTTTTCCCACGGAAAACCATCAAAATAGCGTTTCAACATGGGCCACACATTGGCGCTACCAAAAATACATAGAGATCATACACCCCACGCTGACTTGATGCAGCGCGGAACCTACGCTCATGCGCCAATATCCAGGTGGTTAGATACGCACCATAAGATCCGCCAGTGATAAACAGCTGCGAGCTGTCGACAATCCCGGTCGCAAGCGACAGATCCACGGCCTTAAGGACATCACGTGATGGTCCAGGTCCCCAGTCTTTAAAATTAGCTTTTAAAAAACTTTCCCCATAGCCACTCGAACCGCGTGGATTCGAAAACAATACCGCATAGCCGCGCGCGCGAAAATACTGGTACTCGTGCCACATACTGGCATCCGCAGGACCGAACATGGAAGCTGGTCCACCATGAATCTCTACCAGAAGCGGATAACGTTTGTCCGTCTGGTAATTTGCAGGCTCCAAGAGCCAATAGTCGACCTCCAGCCCCTTTTCATTTCGAAAACTGCTTTTTTGTGCAATACCAATATTTTTTTCGATAGCCATCCTGAATTGATCTCACTAATGACAGCACTATTTTTAAAATTGGCGTCCGCACGGTACAGCTCTGATGGATTTGCGAAAGTAGTTTTTGTGTAGAAAGCTTTCTGACCATTTACCCAATAGTCACCGATCCCTCTTCCATCGAACTCAAGGTGCGTATATTGCCGGTTTTTATATCCGCGCGATTTATGGTACGTCCGCCTCTATCCGACGCAATAAAGTAGACTGATTTTTCATCTGCTGAAAACTGTATATTACTTAGGCTACGGTCTACAGCCAAGCTATTACCTTTCCACTTTTGGGTATTATAGATAAACAATTCACCGACTGTCAATGAATTCTGCCGACCTCGATTCACGGCAACCCATTTTCCTGATGCCGATACCGCAGCCACCTGAAAGCGATGTATGCTATCCCCAGAATTACCTGTCTTTTTTACTAGGCAGGTCAAATAAGATCAGATCCGTCGATGCTACGCGGTCCGGATGAAGGCCATTTTCGGTCTCTACGCTTAAAAGCACCTTGTTGTTCCCTAAAAATTCCGCTCCTGTATAGCTTCGAAAGCCTTGGGTTAAAGGAACAGGCTGTGTGTTGGCTGCGAGATCCAAGATGTACCAATGTGTAAAGCGGATTTCGCCCGTCGTTGAATTTTCTGTCTGAAACTGCAATTTGTTGGTCACTTTGGCGATACCCTGCTGTTCATCATGTTTGAGATAGGCAATTATTTCTGCTAGGCCGCCGTCACGATCTTCTTGCGCAGGTTCAGCTAATAAGGATGCATTATGGCTATCCGCCGGTTTTTCCGTCGACCATGGTGGCACATAGCCAGCAGGATTGAAATCTTTACTTTTTACCAGCTCGCCAAGCGTAAAGCTAGTTGATAAAAGTACCTTTGAACCGTCCGGACTGAATCGTACAGTACCCAGCCCCTGCTCGAGCTTGGTTAGCTGTTGAGGCTCTTGACCGTCTGATGGAAATAAAAAAGCTGCGAACGTTTGTTGCTTCCCTTGCCAACAGCCCATCTGCGTCCATCCGGGCCGTACAAGATTTGTGTAAATTGCTGGCCCACCTTTAGCGGATCAGCCTTTGCTGTCGATACCGTTCTGTTTACATACCAGAGCGTTTCATAACGAAAACCGCCATGCTTGGTCGTATCGGCAACAATCCGCGCACGGCATAAGCCAGTTCACTTCCGTCCGGTTTCACCTGCAGGTCAACGATATTTTTATTCGAACCAGATCACTCGCCACGATCAAACTATCCGTCGCCGGTGCCCCGGCAAAAGCTGGAGAAATACTCCCCAGCAGCAGACAAATTAGGTAGCACTTCCAACCTTTGTATTCACTAGCTTTCATTGAGTTTTTCGATTAATTTTTGTGCAGAAATACGGGCTTTGCGCTGTATAAAATCAGCGTCGGTATTGTCGCCAATTTCATAGACCAATGCTTCGGTATTATACGTTTTATACAAATAGCTATAAGCCGTAAAGGTCGAGCCACCCAAATACAGGGGCTTCACCAGTGGTTCATACCCTGGAATAGCTTCCTTGACCGCGGTTATCCAGGTGGGAATAAAGCCAGGAAACCGACTTGGCAAGGCAGGATCCACCGTGTAGTAAATATCGCTTCCCGTAGAATGAAAATCGATGGTAAAATAAAGCTCGCGGCCCTGCTGCTCGATTTCTCGTTTAAAATAATCGCGCAGCGCCACAGTCTCAGGCTGGTTAAATTCGGCCCAGTCACGGTTGAGGTCAACGCCATTGGCATTGGCACGCCAATGCCCTAGATCCACTCCGTCGGGATTAACGATGGGGATCAGGTAAATACGATATTTCTCACGAAACCGCTTTGCATCGTCGCTATTACCCAAGAGGTATTCGACAAAGCTGGCATATGCATAATGTCCTGTAATTTCGGGTGGATGCTGTCTCCCGAGGACCGCAATAGCCTTTTTACTTTGCGGATTGCCCGCCACATATACATTAATTGGTTTGCCAAGGGCCGTTTTACCCACTTCCTGTTTTTGTATTTGAACAGCAGGATTTACCTGTTCAATCCAGCTATATACTGCTTTCGACGGAATATTTGCCTGTGCCGAGATCCATGTTCTCTTACTGGAGATCGGCAGGTCAAAAGAAGCACCGTTGATCTTATTCCAGTTCGTTCCGTCTATACTCACTTTCGGGTCGTAACGATGACGCACGCCGGAAGGATAGTCAAGCTGGATTTTTATCGTCGTATCGCGGGTGGACCAGACCTGAAAACCATACCAGGGACTAGGATTGATCGGCGTGCGTTCCGGCGCGACCTGCAGGTGGTATACGCCTTCACTGGATTTTGTGAGTCCATTCAGTCGGGCACCATCGTAATCATTGCTAAAAAGACCCGTTGATCCACTGTGAAAGTGCCGCGTTCCTGTTTGACGATAGCTTGGGATTTGGTCGATTCATAGCTAATCGGATTCTGCCCTTTAAAATCTTTTTCAGTCCGCCAATCTCGGTTTTCCCTTGATTAAACAAACTGTCCAAAACCTTTCCCAGTTCTTCGCCACGGACATTCTTGGCAATGATTGTCCCTTATCATCCACAAAAAATTGGCGGGAATTGCCCGAACAGCATAAGTAGTGGCAATTTCGCTGTTCCAGTATTTTAATTCGGAGACATGCTGCCAGGTCAGGTGATCGTCGGCAATACCTTTGAGCCAAGCTTCTTTCTTCTTGTCCAGTGAAATAGCATAAATTTCAAAGCCCTGGGATTTATATTTTTGATAATTAGCCACAATATTGGGATTTTCCTTCCTGCAGGAGGACACCATGAAGCCCAAAAATCAATCAATGTATATTTCCCAAATGATCGTAGAGCGCCTGCGGGTTGCCATCAGGGTCATTGGCGACAATGGCCGGGGCTTTCTTGCCTACGGCTACCTGCCGCGTCACGGCGATGATTTTGCGAAGATCCTGTATATAACGCGATTGCTGCTGAGGCCCGGAGAGCAGGGCGATATGCGCTTCCAGTTCTTCCGGAGACAAGCGATAGGACCATTCCCTGTAGAGAAGGTAGCTTGAAACGATATTATCCGGATATTTTGGATGAAGGATCGTATATCGGGTTTGCGCTGCGCCCGATATTCTTCAAAGAGTTCTTGGCTTTTCGACCCAGATAATGATACCGACTGTCTGTTGTCATCTTTTGCATCGATCGTCACTTTATTATCCCCTACATCGAGAAAAACATAGCTCGGAACCACATCCCGCTCTGTAGAAATGCCATACAGGTCAGGCAACGGAAGTTGCTTTCGGAAAGCAAAGGAGCCCTTTTTCACCTGAGCAGAATCAATCACTGTAAATATTTTATTTTCAAAACGTTGCAGATACACCACAGTAGCATCGCTATTCTTGACCGTTCCTTTGAGTGACAGGGTCTGTTGTTGTGCGTGTAAGGATCCTGCACTGACCAGCAGTAAAGGAATAAGGAATTTACTTGTCTTATTCATGTTTGACTAGTTTAGTTAAAAAGTTTATTGGTCGCCAATTCGGTATTAGGCGCTGGAAAAATATAGTTCTGGGCTGTTGTAGGTACCGAAGGTGTCTGTATATTCGCATCACCTTTTGCAGGTAGCTCTTTCAATTGACGGAGCAAATCGTATCCCCGCAAGCCCTCACCGAGCAATTCTATTCGTCGTTCTTTGGCAATGGCTTCCAAGATGGCCGTTTTGCTTGCCAGAGCGGGCCCAGGAAATTCAAAACTCGCATCAGATCGTTGGTGTACAGCCTTTAAGAGTGAGCCTGCGATCGTTAGCTGTTCAGCCTGCGCAGCAGCTTCTGCATAATTTAACAAGACCTCAGCATAGCGAATAACCGGAATATAGTCTACGTAAGGCGAAGCCTTAGCATACTTTTTCAGGTACTGTTTGTCACCATTTGCCTGAAGGAGGCTACGCCGTTTGTCCGCCTGACGCCACTGCGTGTCGTTTAGAATACCATTTGGATTAAGATAATATTCTTTATTGACCAGATAGACATAGCCTATCGCAGACTGCCCCGAAAGTGCATCCGTTGTGCTCGCCGGCATACTTAAAATAGATTCCGGCGTGGTATAATTGCCCCCAAAAATCGTCGTAATATCTGTCTGTAACTCATTCGCAACGCCTTGCTGCGCCTTAAATGGTGCAATTTGCTGCGGGACGATCTTTTTGCTTCCTCCAGTACCTTTGCATAATTATTGATCGTCAGGTAAACCCTGGTTTTGAATGCCCGGGCTGTATTTTTATGCGCCCGCGTCGTATTGAGCAGCGCGGTTGAATAGTTTTCTGGCAAATCCTTTTCAGCCTCATCGAGATCGCTCAAGATCTGTTTGTACACCTGTGCAACCGTACTGCGGGCCAGATCATTGTTGTTTCCGTCCACCTCGGCCTGCAGGCGTAAAGGTAGTCCCGGCGAGGCCCCTGATCTTTGTTGTAGGGTTGCGCAAATACCGTCACCAAGCTAAAATAAGATACTGCACGCAGGAACTTTGCTTCTGCAATATAAGCTTTGGAAAGTTCAGTGCCGATGACTTCAGTCCCGGGACTGAGGGCAGCAATCAGGATATTCGCGCCGTTAATCGTAGTATAGGCCGCAGACCAGAGGTTGTTGATATCATTGGATCCCGAACTGTAGGAATTGTTCCAGCTTTCATAGGCTGTATAGCTATTGGCCGTCACATTGATAAAATCCTCGCCGCGGACATCCTGGTAAAGGAGATAACGTCCGCCATACAAACTGGCCGATTTTAAGCTTTTATAAATGCCATTGACGACCCCCTCGATCCGAGCAGGCGTATCAAAGACGTTTTTATCCGATATAGAGGTAGTCGGCACAGGAAACAATCCGTCATCCCTTTTGCAGGAGTTCAGGTAGATACCAGTAATAATGCGCTGACTAAGTACAGATTTCTTTTCGTATTAATTTTCATGTTTTCAGATTTTTAGAATGAGACATTTAAACCAGCTGTCCAGGTACGCCCCTGTCCGATCGAGTTCTTTTCCACGCCGATGGAGGTATTAGAATTTCCGTTGGAAGAAGACTCAGGATCTGTACCCGAATACCCCGTGATCAAGAAAAGATTCGACGCCTGACCATAGATCCGGATACTGGAAAGACCGATCTTATTAAACAGATTACCACGGAATGTATAGCCCAGCGTTAACTGTTGCAAACGTAGGAAATCAGCTTTCTCGGCATTTTGATCGATGGAAAATCCAGCGGAACCGTTTGAAATCACATCGTTATAGACCAGTCGAGGTATGTCAGTCTGCTGCCCTGCTGTAGTCCATCGATTGAGCACTTCGACCGAATTGTTGTAAAAACGCTGATCCAATAGCGTACCTCTTGTACCGTTCATGACTTTATTACCACCTGCAAAGGTGAAATTGACCGCAGCATCAAAAGCTTTATAGCGGAATGAATTATTAAAGCCGCCGTAATAAGTTGGCAGTGCCGTCCCCAAGACCTGATAGTCGGCTACCGTGATCGGATTAGCAACGCGGCCGTCCAAATAGGTCCAATTGCTCTGGCCTGAAGCTACCGCAGCACTATATTGCACACGCTCGCCATTTTTATTTATAAATATCCGCTGCCCATTTTCAGGATTTACACCATCGGTGACGGCACCGTACAGGCTACCCACCGCGTACCCCACACGTGTAATGTTGTTGGCTTCAGTGGTGGTGTGCGTATAGCCAATGATATCGGCATTGCCGGCAGACAGCGATGTGACTTTATTCTTTACATGCGTAAAATTAAGCGATGAGTTCCAGGTAAAATCCCTTTTTTTTGACGATATCGCCACTGATAGCAAATTCGATCCCGCGGTTATACATGCTGCCGACATTTTTAAGAATACTGTTACCTGGAATACCTTTTGATGGTGACTGCGGTACATCCAGAATAAGTCCATTCACATTGTTTCTAAAGTAATCGACATCCACATGCAGGCGCTTTTGGGCTAAGTCCAAGCTCAGCCCCAAATTAGTCTGTTCGGAAGTCTCCCAGCCCAGATCCGGATCACCCGCCTGCGACATGCTCCAGGTAGGCACTGTTCCATAGAGCGATGAGCTATAGAGATTGAGTGATTCATAAGCCGAAAGATTTCCATTGCCGACCTTACCCCAGCTCCCCGGAAACGCAAGTCGCCCAGTAGGTTTGCCAAGCTGCTATTCTTATAGAAATCTTCTTCAAAAACAGACCAGCCCAGCGACACGCCACCAAAATCACCATACTTGCTGTTTGCTCCCAAAGCCGAATTACCATCCCTTCTAAAATTGGCCGTCAGGAAATAACGCTTATTGTAGTTGTAGGTAGCACGGACAAAGGTGGAGCGATAGAAACGCTCCGTAACGCTCCCGCCAGCCCCGGATAGTGTTGTCCAATTGCCCTGAAAGTTTTCAAAAAACGGATCAGAGGCGTTGTTTTGCGATGCATTCCAGCTATCGTTGTCATATTTCTGGATATCGTAGCCCACTAACAGCGTCAGGGCATGCTTTTCGGCAAACACCTGATCATAGCTTAGGCTGTTGGTAAAATTCCAGTTGTTGCGCAGGCTGCTCACATTGGTGACCGATCCACCATTGGTATAGCCCGATGAGCCCAGATTGGGACTCAAATACGTTTTGGTAGTCGATAGGTTACGGTCTACCGCATAGGTTGTGGTGAATTTTAAGTTTTTCAACAAATTGAGCGAGGCATGTAGATTTCCCAAGATATGATCGTTGCCAGTCGTGTATTTGCTGTTGGCAAATAATGCTTCAGGATTGTAAAGTGTGTTCGTAAACAAGTTGGCTCCGGGACCTAATAAACCCGTGCTACTTAAATTGTAGCTGCCGTCATCTTTATATGCAGAGACATTTGGCGGCAATACCAGCGCCAATCGAGCGCCACCGATCAACAGCAGCTGGCTGCTGGGCAAGGAGCCCGAATTTTTGGCGTCGTTGAAGGTATTGTTGTAAGTCAGGTTGCTACCAAGCGAAAACCAATCGTTAACTTTATGCTCTATATTAAACCGCAGGCCTTTGCGGTCGAAGCTGTTTTTTGCAAAAAAGCCTTCCTGGTCCGAGTAATTTCCCGAAAAATAATACTGTGTATTTGCGTTGGCTCCGCTTACGGCGAGGCTATGGTTGTGGCTATAGCCGGTGTTATAGACATGATCGTACCAATTCGTTTCAACCAGCTTACCATTGGCATCATACTGCGGGAAGAAAAGCGCACTCGCCACCTTATCGTTACTGGCGTTTCCTGACAAGATCTTGTTGTTCAATACAGCTTCATTTTTGATATCGATATACTGACTGGCATTCAGCAGCTTAGGCAAACGTGTCGCGGATACGGCAGAACCCCAGACGTCGTAGGTAACTTTTGCGCGGCCTTGTTTGCCTTTTTGGTTGTTACGATCAATACACCCCTGCTGCCCTCGAACCATAGATTGAAGTAGAAGCCGCATCTTTCAAGACATCTATCGATTCGATATCCGAGGGATTGATATCTGCGAGCGGATTATTGGCCACATTAGATGTGCCAATATTACCCGTATTGACGGGAATACCATCGATGACGATCAAAGGATACGAACTGGGGATATCGAATTCAGGCCCCGCACCCGTATAACAGGTGGATTATTGAGCAATCCATTCGGCAAAGATATACTTACGCCCGAGGCCTTACCCGCCAGGGCCTGGTCAAAACTTTGTACGGGGATATCTTTGATTGCTTCTGCTGAGATCGTTGATGCTGCACCCGTAAAGTCTTTTCGTTTTTGGGTTCCATAGCCCACGACGACGACTTCTTCCAGCGTACGGTCCTCGCGAACCAAGCGTACAGTATCCCCGGCTCTTCAATAAGGGCGATTTGCTCTTTATAGCCGACGGATGAGACGACGACTCGTGCAGGTAGCTTTTGTCCAGTGACAAAAGCAAAATTGCCCTTTCGGTCTGTGGTCACAGCATGCGTAACACCATAAAGCTTGACCGTAGCACCTTCAATAGGCTGGCCATTTTCGGCATCAATCACCTGCCCCGGAAGGATGCATTTATAATCGTTTTTGGAGTTTCCTGTGCGTAAGTTACCAATGGCTGTTCTGCCAGGCCTGCCAATAACAGGTACGCCGAATAGTGTAGTATTCTTCTCTTATTCATAGGTAGAATCGTTTAGTTTAAAAATAGATGTCCTGGCCATAAACATGTTTATAGCAAAGGATAGTGAGCAATACTAGAATTATTGCCCTTATTATCAAGAGTTGGAGAATTTTACTAGCTACACATTCGAGGCGCAGAGAACGCCCTATAAGCTTTTGGAAAAGATAGATTACTTACTTTGAAAAGGTGGTTTAGATAATGCTGTTTCATTTTTACTTTGTTTAGATAGTGATTAAATCGTCGCCAACGCCAATTGAAACTACGATAAAACAAATGTAAGCATTAAAATAAAATAATGTATACTAAAATAGTAGATTTTTTTATCGATCATTGTGTTCGTTCTAATAAAGGGGACCAAAAGTCGTCGATTCGTTTTTTATTGAACTTTTTGATAAGCGTATTGTTTATTTTAAAAGAAATATGGTTCAATTCTTAAAGAAAAAGTATGAAAGCACAAATCGGACTCATTATCACAGCAGTTGCCGGAGCAGCGCTACTCGTATACAGACGCTGGAAACAGCGTTCTGGACAGGAATCAACAGAGCAAACAGATCGCGAACAGACAGGCAATCTAACGAGCCCACCTTCCTGGTACCGCCCGCTTAAAATGCCCGACATCGACAGCAAGGATATTGTATCATTGCAATATGCCCCCGTCAGGTATCGCCCGACAGAAATGATGCGGCGCAAGGGATCAACAAACACATTTCGTATTACCATAAAGGCAATAGACATCAATAAGGCAGTGATACGGAAATATTTGCAGTTTAAGCTATTTCTACAGCTTAAAAAGTGCCCAAGGTCAGTATACAGCGCTGAACCGCGACAATAAATGCGCGCAGTTCTGCGTTCCAGTTACATCGGTTCAGTCAGATCAAAAATAGGTGTCCTGCTATCTTTTGCACTGATTATATTTTCTTATATTTTCGGCAGGGATTTATACGGGTTTTGAATTTAGACATGCCAAAATCCGCTTCAATTTCAAAATTATCGACTAAATTGGGACACCTTAATTAATATGGGAGTTTAAAATATATGAAAAAAATGCTTCCGGCATAAACAATTCAAAGCAACGTATTGAAAACAAGAACAATGATCTAGATCTTTATCTAAAAGCATTGAATTCTGCCTATTCGGGTATTATAATTACAGACAATCTGCAGTATGATAATCCCATCATTTATTGCAATAAAGCTTTCTGAAACCATCAGTGGGTATGCCCACGACGAAATTATTGGCCACAACTGCCGATTTTTACAGGCTCAGGACCGTTCGCAAGCCGAACGTAAGATTATCAAAGAAGCTATTGAGCGTGGCGAAGAATGTAAGATTGAAATCCGAAATTATCGTAAGGATGGAACGCTTTTTTGGAACGAACTTTTTATTTCACCAGTGAAGAATGATGAAGGCCAGGTAACTCATTTTATTGGTGTTCAAAATGACATCAGTGATCGAAAAAAAGCGGAGCATGATCTTCGGGAAGAGAAGTCCCATGTGGAGCTCAAAATACAGCAAAGAACCAAAGAACTGCAAGATAAAGAAAGCTTTCTGTCCAGTATTATTGAAACCGTACGAGAAAGTCTCTTGGTACTCGATGCCAATTACATCGTCTTGAGCGCCAATAGACATTTTTAAACTCGTTTAAAGTCACCACAGAGGAAACAGTAGGAAAACTATTATTTGACCTCGGTAATCAGCAGTGGGATATTTCTTCCTTAAAAGAGATGCTCACTCGGATACTGCCCACCAATAACCCGGTTATCGATTATGAGGTAGACCATATCTTTCCTCATATTGGTCGAAAAGTCATGCTGCTTAATGCTTATCGTATTGAATTCGAGGGCCAGTACAAAGACCGGATCCTAATCGCCATCGAAGATATTACAGAAAAGAAGGAGCAGGATCGGCGTAAAGATGATTTCCTGTCGATCGCCAGCCACGAACTGAAGACTCCGCTCACAACAATTAAGGGTCTCTTCCAGATCTTGCAGCGATTGAGTGCCGAAAATACCGATCCGAAATATGTCTCAACTTTAGATAAAATCACAGCTTATATCGATCGCTTGAACTTACTGATAGCAAAACTCTTAGATACGTCTAAAATTCAATCTGGAAATCTTGAGCTGCACATGGAGCCTTTTGAGATCGATAAGACCATCCAAGATGCCGTTGAAAGCATGCGATTGGCGGTACCTGATTCTGACATCCACCTTACAGGAAATACGGGTAGTATCGTCGAGGGCGACGAGCTACAGATTATCCAAGTGCTGAACAATCTACTATCGAATGCAATTAAATATTCACCCGAGTCGAAAAAAGTTGAAGTTAGTATCCACAAGGTAGCCAACTTTGTTAAAATCTCGGTACGTGATTATGGTATGGGCATAAACTATCAGGATAGACAAAAATTTTCGAACGATTTTTTCGCGTCAGCCATATACAGAAAAAGTTTCCGGGTTTAGGCATCGGGCTCTATGTTTCGCATGAGATTATCTTACACCACAAAGGAACACTGTGGGTGGAAAGCGAGCCAGGAGAAGGATCCACATTTAATTTTACATTACCCATTCTAATCAACAAATAAAAAAATATGCAGCCTAAAAAAGATAATGATCTGTGATGACGACCGAGGATACTCGAAATGCTGGAGCTATTTTTAGAACTAGAAGGATATAATGTCATATGCGAAATAAATAGCACACACCTGACAAAGCAATTAATTTCGCATAAGCCAGACCTCTTGCTGCTGGACCTGTGGATGCCCATAATTTCTGGTGACCAGCTGATTAAAATTATCCGCAGTACACCCGAAATCAAAGAAACGCCTATCATTGTGCTATCAGCAAGCGTCGATGGACCTGAAATAGCAGGGAACTTAGGCGCAAATGGCTTTATCGCCAAACCCTTTGATTTAACCGATATCACAGATAAAATTAATAGCATACTGAAAAACTAGTCGGCAAGTACACGCCGACCAGGCACACATAAAAGCTTTTTAAAGAAAAAGTGCTTTTATGCAGCTGATGTGATCATCCTAAGACGAACGCTTACGATTCGCTCAATTTATCCACGAGAAGTAATAGATCGTCCAGTTCAAATGGTTTGCAGCTGGCGCTCAATAATTATTGGCGGGGAATTCCGGGTACCATCATGTTGCCTGGTACCAACCGTGCGGCAGACCGATTTGTGCGTGCCTCCTTTTATATTGATGCAATTCCACAGACCGATGACGTGAGGAAATCCGTTGCAAGTGTGTTTAGCGTAATTCGCAACTGTTCTGTTCCTTATGGAATTTCCTCCAAGGAAGAACCCAATATCTCGACGACACCTTGGCGTTCAGTAGCAGATCATAAAGATTTGGTTTACTATTTTGAAACAGTAACCACACCGGGTAACTTTTGGATCAATCTAAAAGATCTGGATCTGACCGAAAAAGGTCAGGTCCTTAAACTTGATGTGGAACAAAACAAAACCTATACTGGATTGAGTAATGAACACCTAAAAAAGTACAACCTTTTAAATTTATGGGGTTGTGATCGATATGATATACGCAATTGCTGTTTCATTGATGTTGTCGTAATACTATCTCAATGAAACAGCACATTTGCGAACAGCTACATGGACGTATCCAACAAATTAGTGCTCCAATTCTTTCAGGTATTCGATCATGGCATCGAGGCTTTGTAAGAGCTTTTCACCTTCAAAGCCCACCTTTCGAAAACGAATGTTTCCTTTTTGTCCAGGATTAACGTTGTCGGAATTGACGTTATTTCCAGCTTGCTACTGAGCTTTTTATCTTGGTTGTAATAAAATGGAAAGTCAAATTGAGGATTGGCCTGTGCCCATTTGTAGGCGTCCTCCCAGCTATTTCCACTGCCCGAATTAAGTACAACGAATTTCACTTGCGGATCGTCCGCATATTTTTTGTACACCTGATGCAAATAAGGAAAAGAGGCAATGCAGGGCTTGCACCAGGTGGCCCAAAAATCAATGATCACGATCTTGTCCATGAGTTCCGCCTTAAGCAATGGTTTCTTGTCCATATCCACTAGGCTGATATCTTCTGGAAATGGCGTATTGCCGATGATTTTCTGAAACTCCTGGTAATACCCCTGTTTCCATTGCTTGTCAAGTTTGCTAAAATAAGCTTGCCGTTCGGCAGCATTGCCCATCCCTGTTTTAACGAGCGCGCCGTCGAGAAGCTGCCGGATCTGTAGGTCAAAAGGAGCATGCCGATAGGCTGCCCCAGCAGGGAATAGCACTGTCTGGATCATTCCACTGCTGATACTGCAGGGCAACGGCCCGCAGTAGCGCAGCCGATTGAAGTGTAGGGATGCTTTTGGCAAACCATTCTCGGGCTGCTTCGGGCTGATTTAACTGCGCGGTGATCAGTCCCTGATTGGCCATAATTTCAGCTTTTATCGCCCTGAGCTTATCGGCCTTGGCCGGATCATGGGCCACCAGATAACCCGTTTCCGGGAAATAACGTATTAGACTCACGGGATAGGCCGCAACACTATCAAGAAGATATAAATTGAGTTTGGACGCCTCCTGCAGCATCAGCTTATGATCCAATAGCAGCTGCACATATTCATTGTATGTGCGCCATTTATAGGGATCTTGTTCCCAACGGGTGATCAACGGCAGATATTTCCGGGCCTGTACACTGTCGCCATGCCGCACATAGTAGGTAAAAAGATATTCGTAAGCGCTGCCATAGGCCGCCTCGTTATCGGCCGTTTTGAGCGAAAGAAGCTCCCTATCTTTGCGACCACGGCGCTGGAGTCCTGCTCGCGGAACAACTTATTGAGCCGATAAGACAGCCCGATCTTCTTGTTGGGAAACTCGTTGATCACGACCTGACGGATCGAATCCACTTTTTGGTTTTGGCCAAGTATCAGATAGCCCATGGTCACCTTGTTGAGGTTACCTTCAAAGAGTGGATTGCTTCTGAATCTCTGTTCCACCACGGCCAAACCCTTGTTCAACAGCCGCGCCTGCTGGGCCGGACTACCGGTTTTCATCTGTAGCGCAATAAGACGGAGCTGTGCCTCATAGTTGTCGGGATATAGACTCAACTCTTTTTGAGGTAATATTCCTGTGTAGCAACGATACGATCCGAGGTTTTATCCTGAACCGGTACGCTGTAGGATTTCCCCAGGTAATTACCAGCGATCAGTTTCCCCTGCTGATAGACGTAGATCTCATATTGACTGCTATCGCTTGCCTGCTGTACAAATTTCTTGTCTTTGTCGGCGATCGTAAAGCAGGAAAAGTTGGCATAGGCGGGCAGTTTAAACCGCGCACGCCACAGTCCGCCTTCTTGCTGCATGGGCAACCGGCTCGGAAATTCATAAAAATTTGAATAGTTGAAATCCACGAAAAATGGCCCGGCACGATGAGCAGCAGCAGATTTACCCGGATCAAAGCTGATGGTCACGCTATCACCGGCTGCTGCTTTTTCCGGCGTTATGCTGACTTGCGCCTGCAACAGCAGGCTTGCCTGTAGCAAAATAAGCAGCAAGGCATATTTGAATGGCTTAATCATTCTGTTGGAGGTTAGCATTGGTGATTAAAATAGCAGTGGCGATCGGTATTTTGATGTCGCTTTCACTAAAGTCTGTTTTGACCGTTGAAAGTACAGGAAGGGCCCTGTTCGTGCGGACCAGGTCAAACCAACGATGGCCCCATTCACCGAGCAGTTCCAGCTGCCGTTCTTTTTCAAGCGCCAGGGCGATACTCGCTTTGTCCATCGTTTGTGGCAGCGCGACAAGGCCTGCACGCTCACGGATCTGATTGATATCCTGCAGTGCGGCCTGCAACTTATTTTGGTTCAACCGCGCTTCGGCACGGATCAGATACTGCTCGGCAAGTCGCAGCACGGTATTGTATTCAGTAACAGGTGCACCTGTACGCACCTTATACTTATACGGCATATAAAGCGTTTTATTACTTACAACATAAGGCTTTAACCACATGGCTTTACGTAGGTCATTCTCTTCATAGGCTGCTACTGTGGTATCATACACCTGATAGTAACTCCGTGCTGTAGCTACGGCCGGAACGATGCTGAAACCCTCCCAGGTGTTGACCCCGGCAGTAGAAAGATTAACTGTCTGCAGCTGCCAGATCGCCTCTTTGCTCGTTTTCAAAAAAACGGTATTTAGATCACGCGACAGTTCATACCGATTGTCAGCGATGACTTTGTCAGCCATCTCTTCGGCATTGGCCCAGTCTGCATGATACAGGTATACCCGGGCCAATAGTGCTTCAACCGCTTTTCTATTGGGGCGGGTACGCTCATTGCCCTGATAGGCGTCGGAAATATCGGCAGCAGCCTTCTTCAGATCATCCACCATGAACGCATAGAGCTCCTCCCGGGAGGCCGGACCTTTTGATTGTTGCCATCCAGGTCTTTGGTATCCGTGATCAAGGGTACTTTGTTGAAGAGGTTGCTCAGGTAAAAGTAATTGAACACCCGCGTAAAACGGGCTTCAGCCGATAGCTGTGCCTTTACCGTGCTGCTGAGCGCCGAAGCTTCCACTCCTTCGATAATCTTATTGCTGTGATTGATATAGCTATAAGGTTGCGACCAGAGCCGATCGAGATAAGAGGTCGCCGGACTTAGTTTATTGTACTTGTACTCATCGTAGCTTGTAAAGGCTGAGTTGTAATCGTCGGCCAGACTGGACAGCACAATGGTCATCAGTCCGCTAGCGAACTGGTTATTGTAATTATTCATACTGGTATAGAGTCCGCCCACGGTTGCTGTGGCAGTCTTTTCGTCACTGAAAGCCGACTCTGCCGCCACTTCTGTCTTGGGTGGATCCACTTCCAGGAATTTATTGCAGGATATGTTCATCAGTGCTGTCGCAAAAAGGCTGTAGATGATATATTTATTCATGGGATAAGTCTTTAGTCGTTTTATGATCATTAAAAAGTGAGCTGAACCGCAAAAGTATAGGTACGCATCGATGGCGTGGCGCTGTTCCGTACCGAACCAAAGACATTGACATCCGAGAGATAGGTACGGTCAAAACCCGGCATCTCCGGATCCATCCCCTAAAGCTTGTCCAGGTAAAGAGGTTCTGTGCATTAAATTGTACCAGCGCCCTGCTGATATTGATCTTCTGGGTCCATTTGGAAATATCATAACTGAGCGATACATTTTTAAGCGGATAAAGAAGCATCGTCCCATACCGCCGATGAATAGCGGTAGTAATTGCGGTAAGCTACGTTGGCTTCGTTGGCGCTATTGGCGGTAGCGCGTGGTACATCCGTCACATCTCCCGGCTGCTGCCAACGGTCCAAGACATATTCATCCAGATTGCCCAATGCGCCAATGGCCGTTGCCTGTGGGCCATACCCAATGGATGGTCCCTCCTGTTTGACAAACTGAAATAGGAACCCAAGGCTCACACTGCCATAACTTAGATTGTTGCCGATACCACCATAATACTTGGGCAGCAGTGATCCCAAGGTCACATAGTCATTGAAATCACTGATCTTCCCATCGCCATCCACATCCCGGAATTGGGCGACCCCGGTTTGCGGATCCACTCCGGTAAACTGAAATCCACGGACGATACGTGTGGACTCGCCAATGACGTATCGCCTCGCATCACTGCTATTTTCAAGACCAGGATATTCAAGCAGGGTATTTGATGGAAAAGTAATGTTGAAATTGGTTTTCCAGCTGAACTTCTCTTTTGGATATTCACACTGCTCAGCTCAATCTCCCAGCCCTTATTTTCGATCAGTGCCGGGGTATTCCCAAAATAGGAATTATAGCCCGTCTGCGGCGCGAGCACGATATTGATCAACTGATTATCCGATCTATTGTTGTAATAATTGGCTGTGAGGAAAATACGGTCCCTGAAAAGCCAAGGTCGAGGCCCAGTTCTTTCTTTTTAATTTCTTCCCATCCAAAATTGGGATTAAACACACCCGTGTCGGATAAAGCCCGGTGATGCCCTGGTAGGCAAAGCCCGTTCCCCAGGTATCCAGGTACTGGTAATCTCCGATCTGGTCATTGCCCGTCACCCCCAGCTGGCACGCAGTTTCCCGAAGCTAAGGATAGACTGATCTTTTAAAAATTCTTCGCTACTGAATACCCAGGCGGCACCAATCGACCCAAAATTACCGTACTTATTGTTGGGGCCAAAGCGGGACGAACCATCTCTTCGGTAGCTGGCATTCACAAGGTACCTATCCGCATAGGCATAATTGATACGTGCAAATGCAGACTGATAGCGGTAATCCGCATACTGATTGTTGCGGATTGCAATGACACCTGCCGCAGCCATATTGGCTAACTGGGAATCACTTGGATAACTGCTACCATCCAAGTATTTACCTTCACTGATCCGCTGCTGCCAGGTACCGCCCAAAAGGAACTTAAATTCATGTTTGCCAAAGTTTTTGCTGTAATTCAATTGCGGCTCAACGATGTAGGACTGATAATCCGAATTGCCGTAAGAGGCCGTTGAGCCTGTACTGGTCAATGGATTAAATCCGGCATTGGGCAGCAGACGTGTCTGGTCCATGCTTTTGAGGTTATACCCTACATTGACTTTAGCGACCAATTCGGGTAAGATCGCGTACTCGGCTGAAAAGTTGGCGAGCAGGGATTTTGATTTTGACACACTCGAGCGCTCCATATATGCGGCTGGATTCTGCAAGGTTTGTTGAAACCAATAATAGTCTCCCTTTTCATCGTATAGGGGATAATTGGGCGCCAGGTTATAAAACTGAGCAATATCCGTTGGCACTGTATTGTTACGGTCCAGGTTGAGGTTGAAACTGCTATTGAGTTTAAATCGCTGATCTTTGGACTGCGTAGACAGATTCAACAGCGCACCCCACGCTGATAATTTTGATTACCGGGCAAGGGATCACCCTGGCGATTGAAATTGGCACTGGCCAGGTATTGTGTATATTCGTTTCCACCCGAAAACGACAGCTGATACGTTGAGAAAGGAGCAGATGCACCGTAAAACTCTTTTTGCCAGTCACTGTAAGCGGACTGATCCCAGGTAAGTAGATCCGGCGCATTATCTGCCGTCGCCGTCCAATTATCGTTTTTAAATCCCTCCTTACGGATTTCCAAATATTGCTCCGTATTGAGCATCTTGAGGTTTCGAATGGCTTTACCGGAGCCAATATTGGCATTAAAATCTATTTTAAGTCCGCTTTTATTTCCCTTTTTCGTTGTGATCAGGATTACTCCATTCCCCCGGGAGCCATAAATGGCTGTTGCATCGGCATCCTTAAGCACATCGATCCGTTCAATATCCTTTGGATTGATCAGGCTTAGCGGGCTTTGATTCCCATTGGCCGAGGTAAACTG
This sequence comes from Sphingobacterium sp. E70, assembly GCF_019285695.1. Classification (NCBI taxonomy): domain Bacteria; kingdom Pseudomonadati; phylum Bacteroidota; class Sphingobacteriia; order Sphingobacteriales; family Sphingobacteriaceae; genus Sphingobacterium; species Sphingobacterium sp. E70. The sequence goes on from NZ_CP079104.1 coordinate 212,243, forward strand.
ATTCATGCTTTCGTCCGAAAATGGAATACCGTCGATAATGTAAAGGGGCTACTGCCATTGCTCAGCGAATTGACACCACGCAGTTGCACCTGAAAAGAGCTGCCCGGCAGCCCCGAATTGGAGGCTATATTGAGTCCGGCCACGCGGCCCTGCAATGCTGCCAAAGGATCCAGTACCGGTTGTGTCTCTATTTCCTTGCCGGTCACACTGGATACCGAACCCGTATTTTTGCGTCTCGAAGATGTGCCGTAACCGATCACCACCACCTCATCCAGGTTGCCAGGATCGATCTCGAGACTTATTTCAATGATGCCGTTGCCCGCGATCTTAACTTCCTTGCTGCGGTAGCCAACATAACTCAAGAGCAGTATATCATCCTGCTGCAGTCCATTTAAACTAAAACGACCGCTGGCATCGGTAACCGTACTGACGACCTTGTTTTTAACACGGACGCTGACCCCTTCAAGCGTTACACCCGAAGCATTGCTGACCCGACCACTGATCGTAGCCTGCTGGGCTTTGCCAGCTGCTTTCCCCTGAAGCACGATGGTGTTTTTGACAATTTGATAGCGGATGCCTTTTGCCGAGAATGCCTGTTTAAGTAGTTCAGGGATATTGGCATTGCTCAAATTGACATCAACATTCAGATCGGGGCTAATTTCATTGGGATCATAAACAAAGCGATAATCGCTACGCTGTTCGATTGCTTTGACGAGCTGTTTAAATTGAACATGGTTGGATGGTTTGTCTCCCTGCTGGCTAAAGGCATAGCCATTGACATGCATCAGCATAAATAGCAGTGTTTTTACGGACTGTTTCATAGGGTATTTAGATTGAAAATTCGTTTGTTTCTTCTTTGGTTAGGGAACAAGTAAGAGTCTGTCCTTGTCGATTGTATAATTTATGCCGGCGAACCGCAATATCTTCAGCACTTCGGCAAAGGACTCTTTTTGCTGATTTTTCCGCTAAGCACTTTATTTTTATAGACGGGTGACAGGCTATAGGTAAAATTGTACCAACGGGCCAGATCAGCCAAAATCTCAGGAAGCGGTGTCTGGTCAAATTCAAAGTAACCGTCTTTCCAGTTGGCCGCATCCTGCTGTTTGTTTTCTTGCTGAAGCTGGAAGTCCCCATTCATTACATTCAGCTGGATGCGCTGTCCAGGGAGCAGAATCTCCTGCAGGCCGGCATTGCTGACCCGTATTTTTCCTTCGTCAAGTTGTGTGGTTAAGAGCTGACTATCATTGGGGTATAACTTGACATTGAAAGCTGTCCCCAGAGCTTCAATGCTCGTCTTGCCTACATGCACGATAAAGGGCTTTGTTTTATTTTTGCCACTTTAAAATAAGCTTCCCCCTCCAAGAATACAGTCCGCTCCTGTACATTGTATCCCGGTCCGATTTCCAGCTTACTGTCTGCATTTAACCACACCGTCGTACCATCCGGAAGTTCCATCTTGAATTCTTGCCCCTTTTTGGTCTTGATTGCCACTTGATCTCCCTTGCGTTGTTCCATCCATGCCGGACTGAACGGCTTCTTTTCGTCCAGGCTGACCACCTCATTTCCGATCAGCAGATCGGCCTGGAATTGACCGACACTAAAAGGCAGCGGCTGTGGGGATCGCTGGCGTCCGAAAAAGAAGTACATGGCTGCGCCCGCCATCAAAAAGAATACAATACTGGCTGCGACCTTCAGATAGGCTCTCCTATGGCGATTGGCCCGCAATTCGGGCCCAAAATATGTTGTTGGAAATACCGGTCTTCGGCAGCCAGATCAAGTTCCGGAATATCTTTTGCGTTATTTGTCTTGCTAAGCTGATTGTACCAACTTTCGACATACGCCATTTCCTCGGCGCTGCACATCCCTGCTGATACTTCTGCAGTAATTGTTTCGATAATCGTTGCTTCATAGGTTCTTTCCTGTTTACAGTTTAGAAGACAGGATAGCGCCCACTTAGTGGTAGAAAAAAATGAAAATAGTTCGTATTTTTTTCTTAAAACCGTCAACGCATTGTATATCTGCTTTTTGACAGTCTGCTCAGAGATATCAAGTTCCTCGGCGATCTCCCGATAACTCCGTTGTTCGAAACGACTTTTTTGAAGATCAAAGCCATTTTGCGCGGCAGATTTTCAATCGCTTGATCAATCTGTTCCGCTAATTCTTTCTCCCGCAGCAGCTCGTCGGGCATAATTTCAAGGGCTGGGGCTGCATGTTCAAGGTAATGCTCATATTTACGTCCCACATCTTGGCTTGCAATGCGGTTGATCACCAGATTACGGGCCGAACGAAAGAGATAAGCCTGATACGAATGCTCGATTTCCAGCCGCTCCATACGGTCCCAGAGATTTGCAAATATTTCCTGTACAATATCACGGGCCTCGTCCCGATCATTTAACATCCGGAAAACATGTACATACAACTTCACCCAATTTTCTTCGTAAAGCTGGGTAAACAATTGTCTGACATGTGTTACATTCATCCCGATGGTTTAGTTACTGTTGATCACTCAAAATTAGGCTTTATTTTTAGGAAAGTCAATTTATGATGGATTTCTAATGAAACCTGTAGAATAATGCAACCAAAGACCACCTTTTGTTACATTTAATTTATTCGTAATCTGAATCCCTACCGATCGCCGAACCTTTACAATTTAGGCCTGGAACTCCTAAAGAAGGTACATTTTCGTTCAATTGCAGGGATGTTGACAAGGCCATCAACTAAACGAAGCAAAGCCTATTTCCTATTTTTTTCGTATCTTATCTCACTATGAAAATAGTAGACATCACAAAAGACACTTTAATCAGTGCTCAGAAAGAAGGATTTACAGTTTTAATCACGAAATTTAATTCAGATCCGTTAAACCCAACCTGGATTGTTGATAAGGTTGAAAACAGCAAAATAGAATCTAGCAAAAAAATGCTGAGCGAAAATTACCAACTATGCTATTCCATTAAAGAAGCTATTACGACGATCGATAGCCGCCCCTTTATCGGAAAATTACAGCTGAGCCATTAATATCGTTTGATCAATTTATAATTCAATACGCAATCGGAAGAATGTGTTGTTTCACTAAACCCTTAGACGGATGCATCACAACGGGATGATTACGGTAAAATACAAGCACGAGAAAAGGCAGCCAGAGGAGGCTGCCTTTTCCAGTTTCTGGGAACCATTGAAAGAGGCCGGTCACGCTATACCGCCAGTTTAACCCTTGGCTTATTGCGTTAAACAAAGCGGGGCTAGATTAGCCCCCGCTTTGATATTTATGGTCGCTTACCCGATTTCTCGAGCTCTTTGACAAAATCCCGCCCCCAATAATGGATATCATAGTGCTCAATATGCTCATACAGCCTACGCGCTCTGACCTGGGCCTCTCCGGGTTCCATGACCAAAGCTTTCAACAGCGCATCTTTCATGCTCTTGCGGTCATAGGGATTGGTCAATATGGCATAGGGCAACTCAACCGAAGCACCTGCAAATTCCGAAAGCACAAGGACCCCAGCAGTTTCCAGTAGTCCATGAGTTGCAATGTATTCCTTGGCGACCAGATTTAGCCCGTCACGCAAAGGCGTAATCCAGGCAATATCGCTCAACGCATAGTGCTTGACCACTTCCTCAAAGGGCAGTGCCCGGTAAAAATATTGGATCGGGGTCCAGTTCATCGTCGCATATTTACCATTGATCTCACCCACGGCCTGATTCACCTGGTCGCGGATTTCATCATAGATCGTCATCCCTTGCGATGGCGGTGTACAGACATTGACCAGTTCAATCTTGCCCCTAAATTCCGGATACTCGGCAAGAAATTCGCCAAAAGCCTGAATTTTTTCCAAAGGTCCTTTGACATAATCCAGGCGCTCGATGGATATGATACGCGTTATTCCCGATTCAGCTTTGCGCTCTTTGAGCGTATGGATCGCCGCTTTCACGTTATCATCCGTCAGAATCTGTTCGATATGATCCCTGTTGACACCCACCGGCTGTGCCCCAGCCTGATCTGCCGCCCGTCCACCTCAATGATCTTGGTCATCTGATCGACACCCAGCGCACAGCTATAGGTCAGAAACTGATTGGCGACATCTACTTTTTGACCACTTTAAACGGCGTATGACTGCGGATCACATCCACAAAATTCTCCACATAACGTGGGATATGAAAACTGACAAAATCACAGAGCAGCAGGCTGCCGATGATCTCCTTGCGCCAGGGAATAATATTAAAAATATCTGCTGCCGGAAATGCCGTATGGTGAAAAAGCCAATTTTCAGATCGGGACGCATGGTCTTTAAAAAAGAAGGTACCATCCACAGATTATACTCATGGATCCAGACCAGCGCCTCCTCGTCGGCCTCGCGAGCGATCCGCTCGGCAAAGCGCTTGTTGATCATCAGGTAATGGTCCCAGTCCTCGTGGTTGAACTTTGCCCGGTCCACAAAGGAAAAGATCGTCGGCCAGAATGCCTCCTTGGAGAATACACGATAGAACTTATCGATATCCTCTTTTGACAGCGATATGGTGGAAGCCACCAGATTAGGGTACCGGCTTTCATCCACCAGCTGATTTGGAACCGGCTGCCCGTCCTGCTGGATGACTTCCTCCCGATCCAGAGACCGGATCGTCCCTTTTCAAATAAGCCCAGCAGCGAGGGAATAATGCCATTTGGGCTTTTGGGTGCTACCCGCACCGTCTTACCATTGACCGATTCCTTTTCAAAAGGCAGCCGATGGTAGACCATCACCAGCTGATCGGATTTTTTGGACTTTCTTTTTTGAGGCACTAATTTTTGTTCTCCACGAATCAACTGCTGAAACGGGCGGTATTTGCCCATATATTCCAGTATACCGCCTGCCCCGGCAGCTTCTGCGCTGTACGCTGTATCCAATTGATCAATGGCCTGCAGCAAACCCGGTTCGGACTTTCCGACCGCAACACCCCGAAAGCCGATCTGAAATAAGGCCAGGTCATTAAGGGTATCACCGGCCACCATCACATCATCCGGATCGACAGCCAAAAATTCAACCAGCTTCTTTAATGTTGTCCCCTTATTGACACCTCTGGGGAGCAAGTCCAGGTATTTATCGGCCGAAGTAATAATATCACAGTCATACCTGTCAGCCACCTGCTGCACCAGACCGTGGTCTACCCCGGCTTCATAATAAAAGGAGCTACGGCGCTGCTGCGGCACATGTTGGTAATTCAACTGCGGTATTTCCTCCAGCGCTGCCCGGATTGCATAAGTCTGCGGCCATTTTTCCTCAATCTCACTCTGTAGCGGCTCAATTGCTTCCAGGCTATGGCCGTTAACAACCGTGGCGCCCACATCCGCAATAATGAAGTCCGGCACCGGAATGAGCGGATCGCTCAGTAGCGGCAATACCGACTCAAGTCCTCTTCCAGTTACAAAAACCAGCTGCATATTCGGGCTGGCTTTGATCAGTCTATATAATCTGAGGCGGTCTTCCATCTTTCCGCCTAAAAAAGTTCCATCTAAATCTGTTGCTAATAGCATATTATCTTATATTCCTTTCTAAAAGTTTAAATTCATCAATTGCAGCCATATGGTTGTATAGCACACGGTAGGCTGTCTGTAACAAGGGTAAATTGAGTCCAAGGCTCGTGACCGTCGCCATCAGCCCCTTGGTTGCAAAATATCCTTCAGCGACCATACCCATGAGCTGACGGGCTTCGAAAACCGAATACCCCTGGCCAAGGTATTTACCAAAAGTCCGGTTGCGGCTATGTGCGGAGTAACCCGTCACCAATAAGTCGCCCAAATAGGTAGAGCTGCCCAGCCGGACATGGGGTGCACCGACGGCACGCAGTAGCAGCCCCAGTTCGTCAATGGCATTGGCAACCAGCACCGCCATAAAATTATCGCCATAATGCAGTCCTTCGGCCATGCCACAGACAATACCGACCACATTTTTGTAAATGGCTGCGTACTCCACACCCAAGGTGTCGGGACTATAATTCACCTGCATATAGCTTGAAGCAAAGCCCTTGGCAATCTTACTGATAAAAGTTTCATTCGGACCGCACAGCGTCATATAGGTTTTCTTGTTCCGCGCGATTTCTTCGGCATGGCAAGGCCCTGCAATGATCGCCTGCTGAAAGTCATTCAGCTCAAAATACCGTGCGAGGTAAGCACTTGGGAGCAGATTGTCAGGGCCGACGGTCCCTTTAATGGCGGTGATGACAAATTTTTCAGCAAGGTCCTCTTTGGGGATTGCGGCGCAAACACTGTCCAGATGCGCACTGGGCACGACGAAAAGAATTACTTTCGATCGGGCCACGATCTCCTCCAGCTGATCGGACGCATAAATTTTTGTATTGTCAAGTTTTAAAAACGATAGGTAGTCAGGGTTAATAGCATCCTGGTTTATCGCGCGCACCTGCTCGGAACGCCGCATGTACCAGTTGGTATAAATGCTATTTTCTGTCAAAATTTTAACCAGGGCCGTGGCCCAACTCCCACCACCTATCACACTAATCTCATTCAAATCGTTGGGGTTTTTAAGACGCGAAACAGAAAATTTTCGCTATCGGGTTATCTATTAATTTACAAATATACGTAAAAATTAATCAATAAGCAAACTTTAAGCGTAAAAATAGGTATAAAAGAGTATTTCCCCCTCAAAACCCGTTTTTATATTTCTCCGTAAATTTGTCTGTTCATATGAAAAATTTAGACATGCTTAACTTCAGTGAACAACCAACAAGTTCAATTTATCAGTACATTTTCGATCTCTTTGCCAAATTAGGTTTACCCGATCAGCAGGCCCATATTGTTACGGCCGCTGGATTACTTTTCGCTTTCGCAGTGCTGCTCTATGCCCTCGATTATATTATGCGCAAGGTCTTTTATTCCGCATTGAACAGGATTGCCCGGCGGACCTCAACCAAATGGGACGATTTTCTTTTGGAAAACAAGGTGCATGTACGCGTGAGCCGCACTATACTCGTGCTGCTCACACGGCAGCTACTTCCGATGATCTTCCTTGGTTTTCCGGTGCTGACCGCGGCCCTTGTCAAGTTGCTGGATATTGTGGTGTTGCTGACCATCTATCATCTGGTCAATAGCCTGTTAAAAACCTGCCGCGATATTTTTCGCAGCTCCAATGCGTTCAAAGACAAGCCCATCGACAGCTACCTGCAGGTGGTACAGATCTTTTGATTTTTGTAATCGGCACGCTGGCCGTTTCCCTCCTGACGGGCAATTCGCCATGGTCTTTTCTGGTATCGCTGGGGCGGCGTCCGCCATCCTCATGCTGGTATTTAAGGATACTATTCTGGGCTTTGTGGCCAGTATTCAGGTCTCGGCCAATGACTCGGTCCGCGTGGGAGACTGGATAGAAATGCCCAAATATGGTGTGGACGGCGATGTGCTACAGATCAACCTCAACAATGTGAAGATACAGAACTGGGACAAGACTATTGTCACCATACCGACCTATACCTTGCTAAGCGATTCATTCAAAAACTATCGTGGGATGCAAGAGACGGGTGGCCGTCGGATAAAGCGGGCATTGAACATTAAAATGTCTTCGGTGCGCTACCTCAGTGAGGAGGAAATCACGGCATTAAAAAGATCCGCTTGCTGGCTCCCTATATCGAAAAACGTGAACGCGAGATTGCTGATTACAATAAAACCTGGAATACTGACAGCTCCTCGCCCGTCAATGGCCGCAGGATGACCAATATCGGTCTATTCAGGGCCTATGTACTCGCCTATGCCAAGCATAACCCCAATATCCATCAGGAATTAACCCTGTTAGTGCGCCAGCTCGCTCCTAGTGAATACGGCATTCCGCTGGAACTCTACATGTTTACCAAGGGTACACAATGGGCTTATTTTGAAGATACAATGGCCGATATTTTTGACCACCTATTGGCTGCCATTAAACACTTTCACCTGCAGGTATTTGAACTACCGGCATCCGACGATCTCCGGCTGCTCGGCGCGCAACAGGCCAGCACGGCCTAGCTGGCGACAGTTTTTGCATAGCGGTATCGGATACCTCCCACCGCGGCATCCTTATCACTTTCCGTGTGTGGATAAATCAGCAGATAGCTATTTTAGAGCCGGTTTTAATTGAAGTATTAGGATAATGTTATCCAGGCATCTTATCACTAATAAAGCAAATTTGCAAATAATTTTTAAATGCTCAAAACCAATACAGGTGTTTGCTTCGTATATCTTAAAAACAAGAATGGAGAAATGCGATGAAACAAGTATTTTTATTATTAGTGCTAGGCTTAGGCTTATTTATGCTCAGCAAATTCGGATTTTCACAGAAAACCAATCGTTCCAACACAATTAAAAAACAATCTATGGATCAGACAGATAAACAGAATCAGGTTATTTATTTCGCAGGCGGATGTTTTTGGGGTACCGAACATTTTTTCAAGCAGGTGCGCGGCGTTACCGCAACAGAGGTCGGTTATGCCAATGGCAATTTACCGGATCCGAGCTATGAGCAGGTATCCACCGGAAAAACAGGCTTTGCCGAGACCGTCAAAGTTACTTACGATCCAAAGATCGTTGACCTGGAGCTGCTCCTGGATTTATTTCTAAAAACAATCGATCCCACATCACTCAACAAACAAGGGAATGATATAGGGACACAATATCGCACTGGTATTTACTACACAAATGGCTCAGCCGTGCCCGTGATCAAGGAAAGTTTGGCCGAACTTGCCAAAAAATATCCGTCGAAAATTGTGGTTGAACTCCAGCCCTTGCAGAATTACTACAATGCAGAAGCCTATCATCAAAAATATCTCGACAAAAATCCCGGTGGTTACTGCCACATTGGTCCTGAATTATTTGATATGGCCCGCAAAGCCAATCCTGCTCCCAAAGATACAACTGCGACACAAGCTTATAAAAGAAAGGACCGAAGCACACTTAAGAAAGAACTTACCCCATTGCAATATGACGTGACGCAGAATCAGGCAACCGAACGTGCTTTTGACAATGCCTATAATGCTGAGTTTAGAGATGGTATTTATGTAGATATTACGACAGGAGAACCATTATTTATTTCGACAGACAAGTTTGAGTCGGGCTGCGGATGGCCCAGCTTTTCGAAACCGATCAATACCAATTTAATCGAAGAATTATCCGATAACTCCCACGGCATGCGCCGTACAGAAGTACGAAGTAAAACCGGTGACGCTCATTTGGGCCATGTATTTGAAGATGGCCCTGCAGACAAAGGCGGGCTACGCTATTGTATCAACAGCGCATCACTCAAATTTGTGCCCAAGGAAGAAATGAAGGCCAAAGGTTATGAAAAATATCTGCCTTTACTGACCAAGAAGTAAGTACAGTCAATTGAAGTAAATTTTAATGAGCAAAAAGCTGATGTGGGTTTGCATCAGCTTTTTTGTGCTCTGCTTACCAGAACAATAGGGTGCTGACCTATTCTGTTACCATCAGGCTATCTTTATTTACGTTAATTGAAAACCCGCCAAAAAAAAAAATAAAAATAAAATAAAGTTTTGCAATCCAAGCTTTCCAAAAAGTCGTAAATGATTATAAGTACAGAAAAATTATAAACTAAAAGACTTTTGTTATGGAAAAGATAACAACTTCCCAAAATCAAGATTCACTATTGACTTCCAATGGTGAACATGAAAAAAAAGACCTCCGAAGGAGAGACTTTTGAAATTTGCAGGTGCAAGTGCAGCCTCACTCGCCATACTTGGTATATCTAGCTGTAAGAAAGACCGCGATGACGGTATGGACAACGGCGGGAAAGGCTTGTATTTCGGTAGCGGTGACATAGCCATCCTAAATTATGCTTATGCACTCGAGCAACTTGAGGCCGCATTTTATATTCAGTTGGTCAATAATCCTTATTCAGGTATGACGGATATGGAAAAGCTTTTTTACAGATATCCGTGATCACGAAATCGCACACCGCGAGTTTTTCAAAATTGCCTTGGGCGGAAAAGCGATTTCCAGTCTCGAATTTAATCTTTCGGGTGTAAATTTCAGCAGCCGAGCCAATGTACTGGCTACGGCCAAAACCTTTGAAGACCTGGGCGTGTCGGCTTACAATGGTGCCGGATGGCTCATTAAAGATCCCAATTATTTATTATTGGCTGGAAAGATCGTTTCGGTAGAAGCGCGGCATGCCGCCTGGATAAGGGATATGATAGACAACGGCAGTTTTGCCAATCAGGAAGTCGTTGATTCCAATGGACTCGATGTTGCCAAAAGTCCCAGTGTTGTTTTGAGCGCCGCTGCACCGTTTATCAAATCCAAAATCGATGTATCGGATCTACCCACTTATTAATTCACCTAAATTTTGATTATCATGAATCTCTTAAATGTTTTTGAACAAATAAATACTGTAGATCCTGAGTTCAGCGATCGTATCAGTCCACGTCGTGAAGCTATCAAAAATTTAGCTTCGGTGAGTAAAAAGATAACGATGGCCGCATTGCCATTCTTTGTCAGTGAACTCTTTAAAAAGCATACGGCGCCACCGCGCCCACAGACGTCAATGGTGTACTTAACTATGCACTGACGTTGGAATATCTCGAAGCAGAATATTATACTATGGGTGTTGCCAAAGCGGGGCTAATCCCTTCGGGCAAGCCGCTTGGTGCGATTACCACCATTCGTGACCACGAGGTAGCACATGTCAACTTTTTAAAACAGGTATTGGGCAATAAGGCCGTATCAAAGCCAACATTTGATTTTACAGCAGGGGGCACATTTGGAAATGTCTTTAGCAATTATGATACATTTTTAGCGGTTGCACAGGCATTTGAAGATACCGGTGTGAGGGCATATAAGGGGCAGGCAGGTATCTTGCTTGGCAACCGCGTTGTGCTGACAGCAGCATTACAGATCCATTCGGTGGAGGCAAGACATGCCTCGCATATCCGTCAGATGCGTCGTGCCCGTGGGCGCTGTTGCAGATCAAAAACCTTGGATTACTGGGGCAAATGATACTGGCATCGGTGCTGTTGTAAATCCCATCTATGCTGGAGAAGACAATGTAAAACAGGCTGGAGTTGATATTACGTCACTGAGTGGTTCGATGGGAAAATCTCAGCTAGTGCAGCCACACAATCTTTTGATGAGCCATTATCTGCAGAAGCTGTACTTAATATTGCAGGTTTATTTATCAAAGCTTAACAAAAGTCTTACTCTACCTGTGAAAATGGCCCTGGTTTGATCTTCAAGCCGGGGTTTTTTCATGGTTATTACTCGATGTCACCAGAAAAAGTTGTATAAGTAAAAAAACGGCTAAATACTGCCCATGACGCAGAGCTCAGTGAGTGTAGGGGCATCTTTCCCCCTTCATCTTCCAGTGTGATGGCAAATGCCTGTGCTTTGGCAACATCCAGCATTTTACTGGCCATTTGAGTCTTGGCATCCAATGGGAACACACCAGCACTAACAGGCTGACCATCCACCATTGCCCAGAGCTGATACTGCTTGCCTTTTGGGGCGGCAGGCATATGCTCAAGACTCAAGAATACAGCTTTGGATTGCTGATCCCAATAGACAAGCGCATGCAGATCAGGTTTAGTCTCGATACCTTTTAAGGAAATCGTCTTAATTGCTGGATTTTCGACCAAGTCCCATTTATCCTGCAGCGTTGCAAGCATTGCTTTTTTGCTATGTAGCTCATTATTTGCTGCTGCTAGCATCTCGCTGGACTCCTTTTGCTGTTGATAAAAGAACAGATTCGCACCAGCACTCAGGACAAATAATATACTTGCCGCTATGGCCCAGTTATACGACCTAATAGGGACGGCCTGCTTAGGTTCCTCCTCAGCGGATGAGGTCTGTTGTTGAATACTATCGTCTTTGGATAACGTCTGCGTCGTCGGCAGAAGTTCTGGCTGATTATCATTAGCAACCAGATTCTCATCTTGCAGTCTATTCCAGATCTTCTCTTTCAAGGCCATAGGCATCCCCACCGCCTGGATCTCAGCTAAGTCCTCGAGCATTTTTTCAGCCTCGGCAATTGCCTGATCCACTGCGGAATTATTTTTACGAATACAGTTCAGGATACTGACTTCCTCTTCAGAAGCGACTCCCAAAACGTATGATTCAATAATCCCTGACGATATGTAAGCTTCGATATCCAAAATTAACGATAATCCTTTAACAATGTTTTTAACTGCAAAAACGCCGCTTTTGTACGTGTTTTTATTGTACCCAAAGGAATGTCAAGTTGTTGGGCTATCTCCTGTTGGGTATATCCTTCATAGTAGGCCATTTCGATCAAGACACGACATTCGGGCTTCAATTTATCTAAAATATTTTTAAATCCAATAAAATCTGCCTGTGCATTTCGTTCGTTCTGGCTCCGATCTTGTTCCTCTTCTCTATTTACGATATTTGAGAGCGGTTGGTTTTTCAATTCATTCTGCACCCCTTAGATTTTCGGTAGTCGAGTGCGGCATTTCGGGCAATATTGATCATCCAAGTATATAACCTTCCTTTTTCTACATCAAAAGATCGACGTGCTTCCAGATCTTAACAAATACATCCTGGATCACTTCCTCCGCGTGCTCTGCCGAAGTTACAATCCGGCAGACTACTCCATAAAGGGAGTCCGCATAGTTATCATATAGATAACTAAAGGCCTGCTGGTTCTTTTTTGAGCAAAAGAATTAATGTTTCTTCAGAAAGGTTGTGTAATGGACTCAAATTTTGCGTTTATAACGCCTAAAGATCTTTATTAAAATTGAAAAAACAAAGTTCGCAACACAATTCAGGTAAAAAATACTTAAATATTAAGAAAAGCGTATAAATACTTGTCGATATAAATGCATCACTTTTTCATATAAATCATAAACCACTTTATCACGATTTAACGATTTAATTTATAAATAGCTGTTTATTTCAAATGCATTTAACAAACATTGAGCTAAATGTACGGCTACTCCACCGGATACAGCCTTGAAATTGAACTTATTTTTTTCTTTTTCCCTAATCTTTCGCTGTTGCGGATGATTGCTTGATTTATCTCCTTCACTTTTCTTCATGTCGAACTTTTCCACCTGCCGATCATAGGTCACCAACCCGTTGATTTCATGCTCCACATCTGACGTTTGTGTAAAGATCGCACAGCTTAAACCGCTGTACAACATACGCTGTTCGATCTCATTGAGCAGATAAACGTAGGTATCCGAGAGTATATCCCTATTGATGAGGATCTCGTAAGCGTTATTTGCGACTGGCCACATATGGTCGCGCACAAAAAGCCCCTTCCTCCGAATTCGCCCAACGATGCGGCCCGATTTTCGTCTGGCTGCGGAAAGGCTTTATCTTCCATCTTTCCATAGTGGTGCCTGTCCACAAAGTCGCCATTCCCGGGGTCACCCTGCGCAGGCCGATATCCAGGTGCGTAATTATACCCCGAATTGCCGTTTACTAAGCGCGTAGGATCATATTTTTTTGTCCATTTGGTTATATCTGCCACTTCAAATGCCCCCAGTTTTCATTGAAAGGTACCCATGTGACGATCGAGGGAACACTAACCAGCTGGTCCATCATTTGCTTCAGTTCGGTCCTAAACTGTTGACGTACCGCTACTGAATCCGTATCGTCCGGGTACCACAAGTTGGGCATGTCCTGCCAGACCATTAAGCCAAGCCGGTCACAGTGATAGTACCAGCGCATGGGCTCCACTTTGATATGTTTGCGGATGACGTTAAATCCAGCTTTTTCGCCAGTTCAATATCGTACAGCAAAGCCGCTTCGGTCGGCGCCGTAAAAATACCATCAGGCCAATAGCCTTGATCAAGCACGCCGATCTGAAATTGAAATTTGCCATTTAACAAGGTTCTATTGATGCCGTCCACCTTACCGATACCGATGGAGCGCATCGCGAAGTACGAGTCCACCTGATCCACTGTACGACCTTCTTTATCTTTAAGTTCTACTTTCAGCTGATAGAGAAAAGGATCTTCGGGGCTCCATACATGTGGATTGCTGATATCGAGGTAAAATGCGTTGTGATCCGTTCCTGTCGCTGTCGCCACCTGCTTGTTATCCGCATATGCTGTGGCAACCACCCGGAGGTCTTTACCTTCGGTGAGCGCCGTTAGCTGCAAGCGGTTATTTTTCAGCTCAGGGATCAGTTTCAGCTGGGTGATGTATTTTTGCTGTACAGGTTCCATCCAGACTGTTTGCCAGATGCCCGAGCTAAAGGTATAATCACCTTTATCGCCATTCTTTCCAGATGCCGTTTTACCATCATTTGCGTCGTAAGCACCCACGACAAGGGTATTGTCGCCCGCCTTTAGAAAATCCGAAATATCCAGGCTAAAAGCATGGTATCCACCTGTATGGTCACCTACCTTTTACCGTTAACAAAGATCACCGCATACTGATCTACCGCACCGAAATGCAATAAAATACGTTTACCCTTCCATGCGGATGGAATGGTAAGAGCGCGTCTGTACCAGAGAAATTTCTCCCGCTCCGGGCAATTCCGGAGAGTTCCGACTCGGGCGCAAAAGGCACGCGGATGGATTCGGCTTTTTCGGAAATGTCGGTGGAGCGCCAGCTTGACGCGGATCCGGCAGCGAACTGCCGCCCATGTAATCCCATCGTCCGTTGAGATTTTGCCATTCGCTACGCTGCATTTGCGGGCGAGGATATTCCGGCAGCGGTATCTCGGCTTTCAATGCCTCGGCCGTCCAGGGGTGGGTAGTGTAAAATCATCTAGGGATTGCGCTTTTGCCACTTCGAGTGCTAAGTACGCCATGAGTAGGATTATCAGTCGGCATTTCATTCGGTTCATCATTTCAATTCAGTTATAAGCGAAGGTTAGTTTATCACTCAAATATAAGAAAACAAGCAACTAAATCGAATTATTAGATCAATTAACGGGGTAATTGACCGAGATCCACAACCAGGGCCAGGAAACAATACTACGGCAATAAAAAGGCCGAGACCTTTAATCCCGACCTTTCAATTAAAACTAATCCAGCCCTCCCATACTACTTAAAGTTTCTTATTCCCAGCCTTTTATTCCAGCGTCCCAGGAGCCTGCTTGTCGCAAAGCTCACGATGGTACCCAGTGCAGCTGTCAATACCGTCTGCAGCAAATCGCCCAGCGAGATACTTGCCCAGATCGAGCAGATGGTACCGCCAATCGCAGAGATACGCATATCATTGATTTTCATCGGCCTCACTCCTTTCCCCCATAGCACTATCGCCTGGATCAGCATTGCCATCCGGCTGATCTATCCCTCCGGGCGGTGGCTTATCCTCTTCTAAGACTTTCTCAACAATACCAAGCCCCAATGCCAAATACTTAATTATATTCGCTGCCTTACCCGGCAGTTTGAGCGGCGCTGCGAGGACCACCTGTAGCACCTGCCCGATTTTGTTTAAGATTTTTTCATACATATTAGTTTTTAAAGAGACTGGATGAACGGTCAAAGCCTAATATTCGAACTGACCGTCATCCAATCATCCCCTCTCTATTCGATCAATATAGGAGGGCTAGGAATAGTATGGCTTCATCAATAATCGAGGACAAAGAATTCAAAGCATAGCATTTCGACTGCCTATCGCTGACGCAATATGACGGTAGCATAAATCACTGTCTGAACGCAGTGAGTTTGATTTATGCCGTCAGATTGCGAAG
This sequence comes from Sphingobacterium sp. E70, assembly GCF_019285695.1. Taxonomy (NCBI): domain Bacteria; kingdom Pseudomonadati; phylum Bacteroidota; class Sphingobacteriia; order Sphingobacteriales; family Sphingobacteriaceae; genus Sphingobacterium; species Sphingobacterium sp. E70. The sequence goes on from NZ_CP079104.1 coordinate 227,878, forward strand.
AAGATGGTACAAAGGAATGCAGCGCCAAATTCATGTCCTCGAATCCATACTACATTAGAAAGCCATGATTTATTCCGGCCCTTCATTTATCGAATATTCAAATACACCTCATCCCCCATATCCCACAGACTATACACCAATGCTTTAAGTTTTGCTAAAGCCTTACCACTGTAATCACCAGTACCTTCACCTGTTAAGGTCGTTACCGGTGCGATACAGCCATGCAATTCCTTCATCGCATTGTTCGCTGCATGGATCAGTATTGCTTCACGGCCCAGCACATTGGGGATACCGATCTGTTCACCATGTTTGGGGTAACGCCGCTTTTCCAGCCTGTACCGACCGACAGGAATACAGCTGATCCTGGGGAGGTTGCTAAGATCTGGCAATTCAACCGTATGGCAGATAGGCTCCCCTGATAGCTGACGGTTCCATTGGTTCCCTGTGCTCCATACTTTCGTTGGAGCAGCAGGGTGTGTTGGACAGCCATGTTAGCTAATGGTCAGTTCGCCCAGGTGGAAACTCGGTGAAGTCTTGACGCCATCACGATGGCCTGTAAAGACCCAGCCTTCGAGCACATCACCTGAGTAGCTTGCTGGCAGCGTGAAATTCAGATTTGCTGCCGCCCTTGTCGAAGACTCCAGAATACTGAAGAAATTCTTATTCTTGTTGTACATCAACAGGATGACCGAATCATCAGCAAAGGAGTTGTATTTGTTGAGCTCCGGCGCCCATGTCAGCGCGATCTCCTGCGGAAAAGGTTCTGACCATTCGGGCGCCATCAGATGGACAATGAGCCTTTGGCAATAACGATCTTTGAATAATCGATTTCCAGCGTTGGGTAAGTACCCGTCACTCCACCATTGTTCATCAGATATTGCAGCGCCTTGTTGTAACCGTTGCTTTTCCTGCAACTTGTCCGAATAGCCGAGGTTGAGCAGATCCATGATCGGCGACAGAAAGGCTACCGCCATCGCAAATTTAGCCCGTTGGGCGATCTGTCCTTCACTTGCTTTTTTGTTTGAGATCTTGGAGAGTGAGCGGACATAATCCACTCCTCGCCAACTGCTTCCTATTACACTACCCACTTTCCCAGAGTAGGCCCCGTGTATACCTTTTAAGAATCTTGCCATGATTATACATGTTTGATTTATAAATAATTACGACTGTCATGAGCAGTCTTTGTTTTGCTAGCAAGAGCTAAATTAAGGGGACTTTTGGCCTTAAACGAAGAAGTACAGGGATTGATTTTATATGATTGCTAGCACTGTCATTGCCTGTCAGATTACAGCAATAGATTGAGAGTTTGATAGGAGATTGGCGCAGCCATTCGATGAATGTAGCATTGGGAAAGACCTGGAAGTTACCATCCCACGAGGTCGGTGGCCCGGCTACTATTGGGGTAATTATTGGCTGCCCTTCGGGCCCTGCTCGACTCAGGGTGCGGACAGGTTCGGCTCCGCCTCGGCTGCTGTTCGGGTACTGTTCGGCTGGAAGTCGAAGCCGAGCCGAAGAGCTCCCGAAGCCCACCCGAAGGAGACCCAAGCATGGGCCGAAGCTGCCCCGAAGCGGAGCCAAACGAGAGCCGAAGCGCTCTCGAAGGCGAGCCGAATATCAGTAGGAATGTACCGCTAAATCCAGCACATAACCCAGCGATTGAAAAAATAAAAATATATTTTATAAACCTGCATTGGCAAAATGCCCAATACTAAAAAGGGAGCCGAATGGCTCCCTAGAAAACAGGTTAAATCCGCCCCTTCCGCCTACTCTCTTCAAGCTGCTGGTGCAGATCCGATGGGTAGTAATAATGCCGTTTGCCGAGCTTCCTCGGCCTGAGCTTTCCCTCGCGGACCAGCCGATAATACTTTGATTCAGAAATACCCAATTTATCGAGTACATGAGCGATATCAAGCATATGTTCCAGTTCGGCAGGTATCTCCACTGTTCCTTCCGGAACTTTATTCATTTCTTCTGTTATATACTTCAAGATTGCTTGCAGCAAAGAAGATATGACCTCCAAAAGGTCACATATGCGGTTCATTAAATTTAACATAACCATGCAATTAGACATGCTGGTCGCCGAAACGAGCCGCTTCGCACAACAGGCATTGTGCAGGGGCCCCATCACCACAGCGTTAAACAATACATCCATTTTAAGCCAGATTAAACTCTTCTTCCAATTTTGTTTCATCCAGCGATTTTAATATTCCCAAAAATCTTTTAAGTTTTTGCTGAGGTCACGGGAGGGCGTGATCAACCTTTTGAGCTTGTCCTCCGGCAACCACCGTTCTAGTTTCTCCTTTATCTCAGCATTGAGTTCCAACTTATTAGGGCGGTTTACAGGCACCCGAAAGTACAACATATTGACATACACCCGCGCCCGTATTTTTACCAGCCAGGGATTTTCCTGCAGCTCTTTGGTGGTCACGTCTATCCGGCAGAATTTGCCATCATGCATATACACATCCGCCGTACGCTGTTCTTTATAGATGATCACAGCGTGCAGGCATTTTATCGTATTACTGTCTATCAGCTCTTCACCCTCCCATTTGCGCAAGAGATATACCATCAGTGCCAGGCGATCCCGATCGCGCTGCCATAGACTGAGCAGCGTAGCCTGGGATTCTGCTTTTGTCAAAGACGAGAGATCCATCGCTGTCGTCTGGACATTATCCCAAGAGAGCTGCCTTGGGCTCTTTTCCAGCTGGTCAGTCGCATGCTCACAGGCATCTTGATTTTCACAAGTTCCGGTTCCAATCTCTAATAAAAGTGGCGCTGGATGTCGATCGAGCTGAGGTTTCGACTCCGGTAGATGAATCGTCACCCGACCAAAAGATTGCCAGTCCAACAATACCCATTTTGGAAACCGATGCACAAACAGTATATACGCGGCCACGATCGGAAAGAAAAACCAAAAATCAGTCGTCAGATACCATCGCGAAAGCAAGATTAATCCCGGCCTATCAGGTAGCAATACTTCCAGTACAACACCGTGAATAGCTAGGACAACACAGGATGAGCAGAGCAGATAAATCATAAAATTCAGCTTGGCATTCCTACTGAACCTCCGCCGAGCCACCAAGGCTGTATGCATATAGCTGACCAGCATAGCGTAGAACAGCAGAAGCAAAACCGTACCGATCCATACAGCCATAAAGCGCTTGTTTTGGACACGGTCCACCACCTTGCTACCGCCGGAACCCAGATTTATGATCAAAGCAATGATAAAGCAAAGGAAAATATAAAGTGGATAATAGAATATTCGGCCCCATCGGCGAGATGGAATTTTTAATAAATACGAAAACAACCTTCTACTTTTATTTAATTTACCAGATCGCATAATGATGACAAATAGGTTAGGTAATTGGCTTTAAAGCAAATAAACACGTGTTTTAAGGAGTATTATTGCATCACACTACCATACATCCTCCTCTTATCAGGATCACCTCTGCAAAAAACACTTATCTCAAATTTACAAAATTTCCTTTAATTATCAATTTATTTCGATTTGAAACATTCCGTCAAAATTTACGGAATCCTGTCATTTCTGATCGAAACACTTGTTTTCCGTGGTTTTAGCCGATTTATTTGTGGTTTTACTTAACAGCAAAAATATGAAAAGAACATTTGACCAAGCAGGTGTAAACGACCTGCAAGAAGAAGTATTGACCGCCACTTATGCTGACCGTCTTGCTATGATCAACTTTGTCATGAGTGACCTCGTCGGCTTTATGCTTGCCTATTTTGATCTCCGCCTCAGCCAGATCCAATATCTGAATACAATGTCGCTCGCGCTCAAAACCGAACTTAGCATCGGGATTGCCGATAGCTGGAATAACAATCTAGCGGTCGATTTCCAAAAAGAAAGCAGTTCGGCCGATGAGGAGGAAGATACACCCAAGGATATCATCCTATCACGATACAATTCATCCAGTACCCCACCTGTCACCAATAGCTTATTGCCGACCGGTTATTTTTCTATCCGCATTGTTTACCGGAATACAGCATACCGCTAGTCCATGTTTCTCCGAAACAAACATGGAAATTCTCCAAAATCAACAGCTATATGCCATCCGAGTCATTCAAGTTGATAGAAGCAGAAATGGATTTTGTGAGCAAGAGTACGCTCACAAAATCTTTTCATCGGCGGCTACCAGGTAGCCGAACAAGACTGCTCAGCAATAACCAGATCAGTATTTATGAAGAATATTTAAAAACAGGCAATCTCGAGAGTTACAGTTACGTCATCGAGGCCAGCGCCTCTACCCACATCAGTTTTGAGATCCTAAGCCCACAGACCCACCTACTTTATCACTTGGATGGGCGGCAGCCCGTGCATTATCATCAGCCCCAGGTTCAGGAAGAGTTTCACCTCCGTCCTTTTCATGGGGCATTTTTCTATGCCCCCATTACGATTATTACCTTACATTTTGAGCCCGGCAGTATCATATCCAGGGTTTACATTACCCTTGGAACTGCTCGATTTAAATGGATTGTCAGGCTTTGATTATTTGGATGAAGTTGTGGCAGCCCACAGGCAGCAGCATCCGCAATATCGGGTGAGCCTCGATTTTGAGGCCATGGAACATACCCGACGTATCCTCGGCGAGCTAAGCACAGAACTGCTTAAAAAGCCCCTGATTCCGAAATTATGTATCCTAAAAAAATTCAGGAGCTACTTTACTTGATCAAGGACAAAATGCTCAGAGCAAAGGGCTTATTGCGCCACCCCGATCTCATCGTACGTCTGGCACGGGAGCTTATCAGCAGCCGGATTGCCGAAACTGACGGACCGGTATTGATCATCCACATTGCCGAAAGCTTATTCGTCGAATCTCAATATCTAAATTATCTTCACAAGGAGCGCTATGGCGTACCGATAACGCATTACAGTAATCAGGAGCGATTGAAAAAAGCCAAACATTGCCTCGGGCAAAAGCTATCGATCAAAATAACCACCAGCCGATGTGGCTTTAGTGACCAGTCCAGCTTCTGTCATTTCTTTAAGCGACATACCGGCCTGACACCGAGTGAATACATCAGCTCCCTATTGCCGCCCAAAGCCGAAGATTAACTATGGGTTTGACCAAATCAAAGTCTGTATTCAATCAAAAAACAGGACATTTTTGCCTCTATCTTAGGATTAATGAAATATATACCCCTAGGACTGGGTGAATTTATAAACAGAAAAGTATGATCAAGCAAGAGCATATACAGCGTACAGAACGAGTCAGGATGCATTCTTTACATGAGAAACTATTTGCTGCGGAATTGAGAACCCCGCGGCGGCGATGGTCATCACAATTGGTGCAGCGAAAGTACTCTGGATCGGCAAAGGTGAAGCTCTTGCTATCAGCGACCTGCTGCTGTGCCGGCCCTGTACGTGACCGGCACGGACGCAGGTTTACGACATTCCCGTGTGTCGGTACGATATAGCAATACTCAAAAAGGGCTGACATCGTGAGGCGTTTCGGTCAGCCCGGCAGAATCTGTGAAACCGGATACCATCATGATGTATCTGATTAATTAACAAGAATTGACTAATTAAAATTTTGCAACATGGCTTTATTTGAAATTATCGATGCGTCTCATCCTGCTGACCCAGCAAGTTATTCACCTGTTGGCTCAACGCCGCCTTCGTGTTTGGGAAATAACCAAATCTGTACGATTGAAGCGGCAAATTCAGGAGGAAAACCAGTTATTAATCAAGCTTTATTAAGCGAAATGGTAACTGCGTTGAATACACGCACAAGCTCAACAAATGTTAAATTAAAGCCTTAATTCAAGGCCATAATTTAACAAAATCAAGGCCGAAGAGAAATCTTCGGCCTTTTGATATTTTAGTGAGAACGAATCACAAGAGACAGTATTTCCCGCTCTGTTTTCTTTACATCCAGCCCATTACCTTTCAACACCTTTTTGAGGCTTTCAAAGTCGTTCACCGCATCTGTAGAAATTACTCGATCGGAAAGCCCACTGTCTATTTCAATCGGAGGAAAAGATGTATTAAAAATTTCCAGCATAGTGATCCAAGTTTTCAAGTCAGTCGGAGATTTCCCATTTTGCAAGTTATCATTTCGTGACTTTCCACTCTTCACCAGCCAAATAGCTGATTTCTGTGGAGTCAAATCAACACCTAGATCCAATCTATTGCTTAAATCCTTAATGACAGCCTGTATACGATCTTGATGATCCATGAATAATGGCCATGTCGATTCATAAGAAAATGCATTTTTTGCATCCAAATAGATTCTGGAATAGAATCCAGGTTCTCAAATTCATATAAATTATTTACATCCAGCTTTATACGCTCCTTTTTCATCAATGGAAGCTGTTGTATCTGGCTATAGAGGTATAAAAACGCAGATACTGCGGTTGCATTGGTCATCCTATACCTCACCTGATTGCCAATTGTATCAACTTGATAGCTTAAAGTGGCACCATTAACGTATGGAAGCAAGCGGCTATATAGCCCGGATGAAAACCTAAGAGAATCCCTTTCATGATCTTCATAAAAATCATCCTTCATCGGCCAATTTTTTATGTCATTACCATCCAGTAGCTCTTTTATATTTTTCTCAGCAATCATATCACCAGTAGTAATGGCCGCCACCCTACCCTTATATATCCATACTACATGAGGGACTCCCTGATGTGGAAAGATCTTGGTCAAGACCTTGTCTTCAACCACCAAAGGTAATTTGAGATCCTTCATATACCTATTATCCGCTAACAATTTCTCTATCCGCTCTTTCGATTCTATCCCTACAGGTATGATCTGTAGTCTATCGGCAAACAACTGTTGCAGTCTATTATTTTTGGCATCGCTTCTATGCAACTCGAACAGGAGGTGGTAAAGAAATCAAGAATGATCAAGTCTTTGTTTACGTTATTCAAACGCAATGTATTGTCCCTCCAATTGATAATAGCCAAGGGCTCTTTAAAATCAACCCTATCACCAATTTTCAACGGTCTTACCTGACCTAAAACTATATATGGAATACATATCCATAAAAAAGCAATTGCTCTTAAAAAATTCATCTTATCTTTTGTTTTGATTAATAGTGGGCGCCATTCCAATCACTCCCGATGGAATGAGAAAGGCATATCTTAAGTCATTTGGAGACAATTGGTAAGTATTTTCACCAATCTTTCTTGAGAGCGACTTTGCATGAGCATCTTTCAGGTTGAGCCTCTTAAGATCCATCCACCTTAGATTGCGCATGATCAATGATTTTCTGCGTTCTGCTAGAATGATCGCCAATGCGTCAGTTTTATTTGTCGCAGTAAAAGGTATAAATTCGCCAGTTTTGAAACGGGTAAGCATCAGCTGGTTTAAATATTTCATTGCCTGGCTGACATTATCACGTTCACTATATCCTTCGGCCAAGTTCAGGTACACCTCATCAAGAACGATCCCAGCAAAAGATGTATAATTACTCTCGCCATCATACTTGGCCTTGAAAGTGACTTCGGAGCCCGTATCTTTAAAGTAAAGCGATTTTCTTAGGTCAGCAGAACCATACATATCGTAAAGCGAACTGTCTACAAACGAAGTATAAGAATCAAGGCATGACGAGGTCAATGTAATCGCATAGAATAATGTTTCACTGTTGAAACGCTGGAAAGGTCTAGCCGCGTTTGTATTTAACGTGTTATAATCTATCAGGACAGGTTTCTGTTCCAATACTTTTCGGCTGCTGCGATCACCATATCATAATTTTGGATGACGAGTCCCAATCTGGAAAGTGCAGCATACGAAGCTACACTTGTGGGCCGAGTCTTATAATTTGAAAGCGCAGGAAGCAATTTTGCACTCTCTGTTAAATCATCAGCAATTTTCTGATAGGTATCTGCCAACGACGCCCGTATGGAGATTTCATCTACGGTTGCCGTCTCCCGAAGGACAATCCCGAGATCAGTACTCGACGAACTCTTGCTATAGGGCAATGTAAATATATCTGCCAATTGCATATAAGCATAAGCCCTGAAAAACAGTGCTTCACCTTTGATCCTGTCATAATTTACAGGATCGACAGATCTGTCAATTTTTTTAATACATCCAACACTTGATTTGCATTAAAAATCACCTTGTAACCAGCGGTCCAATTTTCGACAGGAATATCGGCATCCGCCTGCCACAAATACATATCTCTTTCGCTATTGAGACTAATTGCCTCAAAAGCCTGCGTAGTCAGATAATAGTTGTCAACCCCTACCTCTCCTGCAACTGGATAACTGTTGTTCATCGTAAAATAGTCGTCCAAAAGCGCATCGCAATCTTTGAGGGTACTGGGCACCGCCATTTTCTGATTGGGTTTATCATCCAAAAAGAATTGCAAGCGCTTAATAGCGTAACGCTATAAAAGATTATAAGTAAAAAATAATATCTCGTTATCATAGTACATTCATGTTAAAATTTACAAGCCCATATTTACTCCAAAGGATACCGAAAGTGGAAACGGAATGGCATCCCTATATTCCGGATCTATCCCTACCTTATTTTCACGCCACAAAATGACATTCATGTTTTTGACAAAGCCATAAATGGATAGGTCTTTGATATACTTAAAACTTCCCAGTCGGTATGAAATCAAAATATCCTGCATACGAATATTCCCGCCATTGACTATCCAATCCGTAGATCCGCTACTGAATCTGCCACGAAAGATATCTATCGGATATTTGAGCGACGGAACATTGGTATGTAATTCGTCGCCGGGTTGTTGCCACCGATCTTTATAATCCTTGTAACCAGCCCTATTTTCAGCAGCGGTCTGTTGATTAAACGATTGCCTAAAAAACTTGAAGCCCCATCGTGCCTGAAGATTTATTGTCAGCGAGAATTTTCCGATGGTAAAATCATTACTGAGCGATCCATAATACCGTGGCACACCGGAGCCGACATCTTCAATATTTTCCATACCACCGTACAGTATACCCCTGTAGTTTTTGCTTATCTCACCGTCCAGATAACCTCTCGGATCTCCAGTTTCAGGATCAAGACCAGCAGAACGATAAGCAAACACAGTTCCCACATCATAGCCTTCACGGTACTGTGTATTTGTCGATCCTGATGGCATCACATAGTTGTATGGGTAAGCGAACTTGTAATCGTACTTTTTGACTTTTGTCCTGTTCCTATTAAGCAGCAACCTAGAACGCCATTGAAATACCCGGCCCGTTATGATTGCGCTGTTGATCTCAAGTTCTATCCCTTTAGCGACCAGTTCGCCCCCATTCTTAATGGTCGATTCAAATCCTACTGTCGGATCTATCAGTACGCTGCTGATCAGATCTCTTGAATTGCGCTGATACCATTCGATAGAACCCGACAGCCTGTTTTTCAATAATCCATAGTCAATGCCCACATTGATTGTACGGATCTTTTCCCATGACAAGGAAGGGTTGGCCGGTGACGTGATGCTCGCATATGGCAGATTCGTCAGTGGCGCTGTACCATTATAATAAATAATGGGCTGGGCAGAATAGTCGGCATTCGCATGCCCAGAATAACCATAAGATGCTCTCAATTTCAGCAGGTCAATAAATGCCGCATGCAGAAACAATTCTTTATTTAATTCCCATGCGGTACCGATAGACCATAGCGGCTGCCACTTTTGATTTGACTTTACACCGAAGAGATTTGAAGCATCTTTACGTATACTGGCCGACAAATTATACCGGTCTAAAAACGAGTAATTTGCATTGGCGAGCAAAGAAACATATCTATTCGTGGTCTTTTGCAACACGTCCGCTAAAGGGATATTTCCGCCCCCAAACTTTTGATTTAAAAAGGGAAATACCGTAGTGGGATCCACTGGGATAATATTAAGATTGGACGGATCGTAGCCGTAAAGTGTCTTAACATCCCTTTCAAACCGTCTTTCCCTAATCTCAGCTGCGCCCAAAACATCTATTTTATGCATTCCATCCTTAAACTGTGGAGCATAGTTCACCTGAAATCGACCAGTCTGATTTATATTATTCGTATGTGCATTAATCAGTCTATCACCCACCGGAATAGGCGTTTTAAGGAGAGCAACATCATTCCATTGGGATAAATAGTTTATCAGATTTCGCATTTTAAACGATTTCAGACCTAGCCAATCCTTTACCTCGACAGGGTTATACTGGTAGTTATACATCAATTGCAGCCTCAGGTCCGATCTCAGCTTATAATTAAAACCAATAGTGGCCATCAGATTCTTTGAGCTTAATTTCTGCCAATTTTGATCGACTTCATTGAGCAGATTAAAAGACCAATCTTGTAGTTTTCCGTTACCGGCAGTATCCCGATACGCCCTGCTGATAGGGACAGCATCATTTGCAATCGGATTACCATTGGCATCTACCAATTTAAGATAAGGCCATGCCCCACTGCCTGAACCGCCGTCCAACGCTCCGTAAGCAATGTTTTGATCTACGCTCGCGTCATGAGCAGAGACGTTTGCAAAATTTATATCTGTGGTAATTTCCAAAGCAGCGATTGGTTTTACCTTAACGGATGACCGCAAGGTTGTACGATCATTATTGGAGTTTATCTTATTATTGGCATTCCTGTCATATCCAGCCGTAAAATTATAGGCCACTTTATCCGTGCCACCCGAAAGATTTATTGCATATTGCTGATTTACTGCATTTCTGTATACGTATTTGGAGTAATCATCACGAATATCATACGTTTTATACTTATCGATCTGCACCTGTGCATCTGCTGCCGATACATTACCTTTCCTGACCTCATCGAGTAGCTTTACGACCGGGCTCACTGTCACATAACTATACGTATCATTCAACCTGGAATTGAAATAGCCTTTATCAAAGAGAAATGTTTCGTAGTCAATAAAATCAGTGCTGTTCATAAAAGGCAAGGCGTAGATATCCGGCCTTTTCTGAACTGTAAGGTTACTGTTAAAAGACAGTTTTGTCGGACTGTTTAACGCCCCTTTTTGGTCGTTAATACCAGAACCCCGCCGCCGCCATAGATACCCCATAGAGATGTAGCTACCGCATCTTTGAGTATGGATACAGATTCAATATCATTGGGATTAATATCACGCAGATCACCTTCATAAACAACATTATCCAATATAATCGTCCGAGAAGGAGCACCAAGAAGCGCAGACTTGCCACGCATATCAAAGCTGTAGTTCGGTACCGTCTCATATTGCGATCGATCTAGCCACCTGTACTCTTTATCTATGCGCACACTGTTGCTCATGTTTTCGAGGCGATCGATAATTGTAGAGCCAACACGCTTGTTAAGCATCCTGCTATCCACAAACTCAAAACTTCCCGTCGCCCGTTCCTTTGGAATCTTTTGGTACCCGGTAGAAACAACCTCCACCTCGTCCAATTGATTCTCCAGCGGTATCAGTTTTATAGTCAATGATACTCCAGCAGTATATGAGGTTTCTAAACGCTTGAATCCCACATGGGAGAACGAAACTGTGCCATTAAGATTGGCGACTGGCAATGAAAACGAGCCGTCTTTATCAGACGAGGTCCTCCCCTTTTCACCTTTGACACGGATGGAAACACCTTGGATCGGCTTACCGTCGGCAACTGATACAATGGTACCGCTTATGGATAACAACCCATCCGCCCCGCTGTCCTTGCGGGGCGTCTGAGCTGATAAACTAAACATATGAAACAAACATGCCAGAATAAGCAGGGCATGTTTGTTCTTCAATGCCTTTGAAAGACAAATAATAGCATTGAAAACTAAAAAGTATAGATTCAGCGATAACTGTATCACACCCTTTACGCTCTTTGGCATCGGCACAGGGGTACATGCCGACATTATTTGCCTCAAGCTATATACTATACAATTAATGGGGTACTTTTTATCCCACGTAAATAGTACTTTTTAAAATTATTATTTTCGGCATTCTTTGTAGCTGCCAGATATGCTACCTTATCCAATAAGGCAGTTAACGATTTTGATTGTTTCGTCATCTCTTATTGTTAAGGTTAGTCTACAATCCGTCCAAAGAATTCGTAGATCCGCTTGGTGATCTCCAGTTCATCCAGACTAAAACCAGTTGTTTCAGCGTCTGAAAAATCTAATTTGCTCATGTCCACATAGTCTTTATGCACGTGGAAATAAGCAATCAGTACAGCTAATAGATCGAAGCCGAACACCTGCTTGTGACAGAGTTCCAATACATTTTCATTCGGCCAACGGTCTGCTGACTTCTTAAGTAGTAAAGAAATGGTATTCTGGATGGTACGGATATCATACTTTTTCCAAAAATCGGCGATCTTATCCGAGGGATCGTAATCCCTATCGTGTACTTGGTATATAGCTAGCTCTAACGCTAGCATATTTGAATATTTTTGATTCATTTTTAAGGTTCATAAAGATGACTTGACCACTGCTCTATCTAGCAAAAGAGCATAGCTTCCCTTTTTCGATTTTTTCGAATTAAAAGGGTTATCATTAGCAGTATTTTTTAAACACTGCTGATACAACTAATAAAAAATTAACAAATCCGAAAAGCGCCCAAAAATTGGTTATAAGTCATCTTTAGGGGTCATTATGGCGCTTCCAGTCGGAAAGAAATAAAAACCCGACCTTCTTAGTATAGAATAACAATACAATATTATAGTTTTTAATTTTGTTGTTTAAAAATAAAACGCTACTTTTAAGGTGTCTTACGGCTCGAAAGAGCTTTTATTTAACTTACACAAAATTAAAGGGTAGTGTATCGAATACAGATCGGGAAAACCTAGTCTAAGGGCCTTTCTAGTTTACACCTTTTCGGCTCCAACTATTATGCGGATGCCGCTATCCCCTATTTTGGTTTTATATTTTTAACCGATTATTCTGGCCCTGGAATAATCTTACTTATTAGAATTGAATAAGAAAACCGAATGCTAACCTCCTTGAGGTAAGTACGGTGTTTTTGGTGGTCTTTGAATCGTTTTATCATAATCATTTTGGTTATTCAAAAACGATGCACTCAAAACATAACGAAAGCAATTGGTATGAAAACCAATAAGGCGAATCCCAATGCTTTACAAGAGGTACCGCTAAGAACCCCCACGATAAAATCGTGGTTCCCTAAAGACTTACATGAGACCCGCCCTACTGGATTATTTCTACAAAGATAGAAAATTCCAATAGATAGCGAGCTCACGATCTACTCATAGGGAAAATTAGCGGTTTTCTTGTATGAGTGACATCGTTTAGTAAAGCTAAGCCCTACTTTATGTGTCGCTTATTATTAGAACAAATATAAAAACAATAATCAACAAAACCAACATGTTGGTTTAAAAATTCAAAATTATGGCCCAGAAAACTGAAATTATTGAGAAGGAAATGTCACACTTGGACTATCTCCTTATAATTCATATAAAATTATTACGTGAAAAGAAGGGATGGACTCAACAAGATCTTAGTAAAAGAATGGGGTTGCTATAAGTTTTGTTGGAAATGTAGAAAACCTAACAGAAAGACATAAATATTCAATTAGGCATCTTGCATTATTAAAAAAGCATTTGGCTTTAAATCAATTTCGCAATTATTCGATTTTGAACCACCAACTCACGATAAGGTCACGTTGAAAATTGAAATCACTAGGTCGGAAAATGAAGAAGGAAAAAGAGTAGAGTAATTAAAGCGGAATTAAAAGAGATTTTACTTTCCAAAAGTCTAGTATAATAATGGCAACAAGACCTATCATTTTCGGAGAGATTCCGAGTATCCCAGAAGGGCATTGGTTTAAAGGCAGAAAGGAAATGATGCCTTCCAGTTTTCACCGTAAGTGGGGAGCAGGAATCGATGGTAATAGTAAAGACGGAACGGCAGCAATTGTTTTATCGGGTGGATATGAAGATGACGAAGACAATGGAGAAGAAATCATATATACTGGTGCTGGAGGTCAAAATAAAGGGAAGCAAGTTGAAGATCAATCTTGGAATGAGCTAGGTAATGCTGGCCTAAGGAAAAGTCAGGATGAAGGTCTTCCTGTTCGCGTTATTCGTGGTTCTACACACAAATCCCCTTATTCTCCGGAAAAAGGATATACATATGGTGGATTGTATAGTGTTGTCGATGCTTGGGAAGAAGTTGGAAAAAGTGGGTTTAAAATATGTCGATTTAAACTTCTCTATATAGGTGACAATGATCTCAAAAAGACTGCTGAAAAGATCGAATTAAAGATATCCAACGAGGCAACAAAACGTAAAACAGGATCAATCGTCAGAATAATTCGCGACACCAAGATGGCTCATGACATCAAAAACTTTATGATTTTAGATGTCAAGTCTGCCTGTTTGGAGTGCCTACCAAAACGGGACATTACGCCGAAGGGGCACATATCAAACCCTGGGAACACCCCATAATGGACATGATAGCTCAGACAATCTTCTTTGTCTATGCCCTAATCACCACGTCATGTTCGATAAAGGAAGTTTTTCTATTAAAGATGATCTTGAATTGATGGGTGAAGTTTCTGGTAAGTTATTCTTACATCCGTCACACAAATTAAATAACAAGAATCTTAAATATCATAGAGAATCACATGGCTATAACTAAAGTTGTTTGCGGAATTATATTCAAAGATGATCTCGTTCTGATTTGTCGACGGAAGCCAGAAAAATCTTTAGGTGGCTATTGGGAATTTCCAGGCGGAAAAGTTGAGGAATCTGAATCTCACGAAGAATCTTTGCTCCGTGAATTGATTGAAGAACTCAACTTGAAGGTCGAAATTAAACAGCATTTTTTTGATACTGTACATCATTACGATAAAGGCGTGATCGAATTAATTTCTTTCATCTGTTCAACTAGCGGTACTGTGTTAGAGTCCACCGATCATGATCAGCTTGAATGGGTAAAGGTCAGTGACCTATTAAATTGGAAACTCGCTCCTGCGGATATACCTATTGCGAAGGAATTGATTGAAAAATTTGAAGGCTAGAAATAGTAAGGAGTTTTAGGAATAATACTGGATATAAAAAGCACAAAATGATATTTAAAGATTTTTCAGAAAATGAACTCTACCTATTAATGAATGGCAAACTTATCTACAAACGATGGTTGGATACTGGCGTATCAAAAGTGTTCGACGTAATGGCATATGACAAATACACCCTTGCCAGCATAAAAGAACTTGGAAATGAAAATGGATTGTTTATAGTCAAGGCTAGAGTAAAGCTTGAATATACGCCAGAAGGTAAATTACAGCAAACCTATTTAAGTGATATATATTTTGAAGGTGAAAGTTTAATACCTGATGAATAGAGAATTACTAAAGTTCGTTTTCTCCTATTAAGAGTAGAGGTTTCGCCTATATTGACCACTTATTCTGGCGGAAAATGACCATGGTATTTCAGATGAAATTTAGATTATATCACACTAATGTAAATAAAATAAGATTGACAAATGTTAAAATCCTCATTTATTCTCAAATTGAGGAATTTTTTATTGAAATATTATATTGTTAATTGGTGTATACCGAATATTAAATTATATTTGATTTTACATATTAAGTAATTCTAAATTTTTATGAATGGGCAAAATTCCATTTAAAGTTTCAGCAAGGACAGCAAGGCTAATAGGTAGAGAGAATATCGCCACTTCGAAAGGAGCAATAATTGAGCTTGTAAAAAACTGTTCAGATGCAGATAGTAATGTTTGCATACTTTACTTCAATAATAAATATTCGGAAATGCCACATTTTCTGAACGAAGAGGATATTTCTCAGCTTCTTGCTAACGGTATCGAAAAAGGGATATTGATAATTGCTACATCGATGAAGGTTCTCAGTGGAATCTTAAGGAATCTATAGAGCCAATATTACTCGAAGAGTTTAAATATAAACTATCCTTTCTTCCAGAACTTTTTATTATAGATTCAGGCGATGGAATGACCCAAAAATCATTACCGATTACTGGATGACAATCGGAACTGATAATAAAGCACAAAATATTTTTACAAAAAGTGGTAAAATCAAGGCGGGGGCAAAAGGAATCGGAAGATTTGCGCTAGATAAATTAGGAGACTTATGTGAAATGACGACTAAGTTTAATCCTGAGATACACGTTGATTTTGATGAAAATGGTAATTTAACGGAAAATATCGCTTATAAATGGAATGTCGATTGGAGAGATTTTGAGGGTGACGGAAAAACAATAGAAAACGTTGAAGCAGACCTAAATGGATTTTCTGATTTTGACTTTAAAGAATTTGTCCGTAAAGTATGTCCAATAAATGAAATCGATGATATTATTGAAAAATATCAGTTTAATTCAGGAACTGTATTAAAAATATCAGGTTTAAGAGAGGTATGGTTAGATGAATTTATTAGTCAACTATATGGAGACTTGCAAGTCCTAGTTCCACCGGAAGAATTTGACAATTTTGAAATCTTCGTTTTCTCTAAATCTATGCCAAGGAGTTTGGTAAAGTAGAAGGTTCACTATGTGATGACTACGATTTTAAACTTGTTGCAAAAGCAGATAAAAATCAAAATGTTTCTTTCACTATTTATCGTCATGAATATGATCAGGAAATAATAAATCCAAATATTTTTAAAAGAGAATCATTTCAATCTTACCCATACACAAGAAACGACTTTTTAAATGGAAAATGGTCGGGATTAAAAACGTTTAGCCAACTTGCCCCTGGCATAAAAAAATATTGATAAAGAAAATCTATTTGATAAAATTGGTGAATTTGAGTTTACTTTCTATTTTATGAAAAGGACATATTCAACACCTGATTTGGAAAAATTCAATTATCGAAAATTCCCATCTAATGAAAGAAAAGAATGGTTAAATAAATTTGGAGGCATAAAATTGTTTAGAGATAATTTTCGAGTTAGGCCATATGGGGAAACGAACAATTCATCTTTTGATTGGTTGGGTTTAGGAACAAGGAAATCTAAAAGCCCAGCAGCAATTTCTAAAAAACAAGGAGGGTATAAAGTTGAGCCTGAAAATATCGCAGGAGCAATAAAAATTTCAAGGACTGCAAATATTGATTTTGAAGATAAAAGTAGCCGGGAAGGCTTACAGGAAAATAAGACCTTTCAAGTATTTAAAGAAATCATTCAGGGCATCATAGGCGTTTTTGAAGAAGACAGGGCATTTATCGCCCGTGAAATGTTAATGTTTTTGATGAAAATAATTCTGAATTAAAGGATCGAGAAGAAGCACAAAGGCTGGCACAAGCAATTTTAGACAGGAGAAAAAAAAGAGAAAGAAAGGTTTTCAGAAAATAGCGGAGAAAGGGAGGAAAGTGAAGAAAATGAGGATACCAAAGATCCTGAAGATTATGAAAGCGAAAATGAATCATCTGGATATTTTAATCATAGTAATAATCAATTGGTAATACTAGCTGAATTAAATAAGGAAAAAGACGAGAAAATTGAAAAGCTTGAGGATGAACAGAAAATTCTTAGAGGTCTTGCTAGTAGCGGGATAGTTATCGCGTCCTTTACGCATGAATTAGGAAATCTAAATGATGTAATGGAAACAAGAGTTGATGAACTTCAGGATCTAATTAGTGACAAGATACCTCCCAGTGAATTTGAGGAACACCACCATATTTAAATCCATATAGGCTAATGGAGAGCATTAAAAGACAAGACTCAAAATTGAGAAATTGGCTCAAATTTTCATTAACAGCAGCTAGAAAAGATAAGAGAAAAAGAAAGAAAGTTTACTTAGCAAGTTACTTTGAATATTTAGTAGAAACTTGGGCAAATACTCTTGAAAACAGAGAGATTAAATTAAATATTGAATTAAATGGCAATGATGATTTAGCACTAAAAGTTTTTGAAATTGACCTAGATAGCATATTTAATAACCTCATTGTTAACTCAATTGATGCTTTTATTACAAATACTTCAATTATTGAAAGAAAAATTTTTATTCAATTGTCTCATAATGATAGAGAAATAAATATTGAGTACCAAGATAATGGACCAGGGCTTTCTCCAGATATTGATAAACCTGATAAAATATTTGATGCACTTTACACAACAAAAGGAATAAACATACACTTGAGGAAGAAGGAACAGGCTTAGGAATGTGGTTAGTAAGTTCAATAATCACTGATAATGATGGTTCAAAAAAATTACTTTTTCCTGAAACTGGTTTTGGTTTAAGAATTAGTCTTCCAAAAAAATACTTAACTAATTAAAAATGTATAGAATAGCAATATTGGATGAAGTTAACGACGATATAGAACGCTTCCAAAGATATGTTCATAAAAACGATAAAGATAAGCGGTTCTGTGTTGTCGAAATAATGCCAAAACCTAATTTTGAAGACACAATAAATGAAATCCTATGTGCAAATTTGGATGCTCTGATTTCAGATTACCGATTAAATGAATTTAAGGCAAATATTACATATGATGGAGTAAAAGTTGTTAATTCAATTCTAGAGCGCAGAGCTTTATTTCCGTGTTTTGTTTTAACCTCTTTCGATGATGATGCTGTTAAAGATAGTGAAGATGGAAATATTGTTTACATAAAAGGCGTTATGGGTGGGGAAAGTAATGCTAAAATTACTTTCTTAGAAAGAATTGGTAGACAGATTGAAAAGTATCGCTTTAAAATTCAAGAGGCAAAAAGCGATTTGGAAGAACTTTTAAATATTCGAAAGACTAGGCTTTTAACTCCAACTGAAGAAAACTCATACATCGAGCTTTGCAATTTCCTTGGTGAATCATATGTTGGAGAAGATTCACTCCCCAGACCATTTTTTGGCCAGGATACAAATAAACGACTAGATGAAATCCTTTTAAAAGCAGATAAAATATTAAAAACTTCGAAAATGGCACAGATAAAATTTAGGAAGCGACACCATGTCGAAGAAAAAACAGGAAAGTTCTTAAAAACTATCCAAACTATCGTAAAACCTTAAAGGAGGATTTCAATTTCCGATGCGGGTATTGCGGATCTTTCGATAAAATTTATAAAAGAAGTTTTGCAATAGACCATTTTATTCCACAAAATCCAATCGATTTTACTCATACCTTAATGCCTAATGATTATTATAATTTAGTATACGCCTGCGGTTACTGTAATGGTGCTAAAACTAATAAATGGCCCACTAAAGATATTAATAAATCGAACGATGGTAAAGTAGGCTTTATAGATCCTACGGATCCAGTATATGATACTTTATTTTATAGAAATAGTGATGGTTCAATCTCCTTGTTAAAGAAATCACACCATGTTTCAAATTATATTTTTAAAGAGATTAACCTTTGTAATCCTGTGCATTCAATCTTGTGGAAATTGGAAAGAATAGATTTTGCCATTGAAACTTTAAAGCAAATTGGAGATTCTTCCCTGGATACTAACTTAAAAGCAGACTTATCTGATCTACATGAAGAATATCGTAATTTAGTAAATGAGCTATTCAATTGATAATTGTTATTTAATTTTTATTTGTTTCAATAGTTCATTCATACTTGTATATTTGCACTCTCAATAATGGATAAAGGGCTATTAGAATTTTTGGATGAACAACGATCAAAACCAATACAAATTGATCGATTAATTATTTCCCTTTTCTTTATTCCAACAATATTTTTGAAGTAAAAAATATTCTAGTTGACTCTTATACAATCAAAGAAATAGATACTGATTATAGTCTATTTGAATTACTAAAAAGGAAATAAAAAGAGTTACCTTTGAAGATCTAATTCAATTGTTTGAATTTGTTATATCACCAACAGAAAAAGTGGTAACAGGGGCAGTTTATACGCCCGAATTTATCCGTAATTATATAGTGGATAATGTCATTTCAAATTTCCCAAAACCTTCCCAGATAAAAATTGCCGATATTGCTTGTGGCTGTGGAGGATTCCTTTTAACTATCGCAGCAAAACTCCATAATATAACTAACCGGCCATTCTCAGATATCTATAAAGAGAATATTTTCGGAATAGATATTGCAGACTACAGCATTTTAAGAACCAAGTTAATCCTTAGTTTATTTGCAATATTAAATGGCGAAGATAAGGAGGTTTTCGAATTTAATTTATTTTGTGACGATTCCTTGACCTTCGACTGGAGAAAGAAATCTAAGGCGATAAAAACTAATGACGGCTTTGATGCCATTGTTGGAAATCCTCCATATGTCTGTTCAAGAAATATGAATAATGATACGCTAGAAGTGATAAAAAAATGGAGGTTTGTCAATCTGGGCATCCCGATCTCTATATACCCTTCTTTCAAATTGGAATCGAAAATCTTAATAGCTCTGGTATACTCTCCTATATCACAGTAAACACTTTTGTTAAAAGTATTAACGGAAGAGCCTTGCGACAATATTTTGAAAATAAGAACATTAATTTAAAAATTATCTCTTTTGGAGGTGAGCAAATATTTACAAATAGGAACACCTATACCTGTATTTGTATAATTGATAACTCGATACCACTTGTTAGTTTCATCAGGACGACAAGTGATAAATTGCACACTATTCAATTAAATGAACTAAATAGTTATAGATACAGTGATTTAAATCACACTAGTGGATGGAATTTAGTTAATAATAGTAAACTTAATTCCTTTATTAGAAGAATAGAATCAATAGGAGTTCCTTTTAGCACTATCTATCAAACAAAAAATGGAATTGCAACTCTAAAGAATGATGTTTATAAATTTAGACCTGATTTTGAAGATCATAAATTCTATTACATATCTAATTTCCCAATAGAAAAGAAATTTGTCGAGATATTGTAAATGCAAATAAAGTTAAAACTACTGGGGATATTAAAAGATTAAATGAAAAAATAATATTTCCATATGACAAACAAATAAAGATTTTTTCACCAGAGGTGATGAGGAAGTTTTTTCCAATGGCTCTTAAATATCTTGAAAAACATAAAGAAGTTTTAGCAGATCGAGACAAAGGAAACAGGACATATGAGGAATGGTATGCATATGGAAGACGACAATCTATGGATATCAATTCTTTTAAACTATTTTTCCCACATATTTGTGAAAAACCAACATTTATAATTTGTGAGGATAAAGACTTATTATTTTATAATGGGATTGCGATTGTCTCCGAAAATCTCGAAGATTTGCAAATTATAAAGAAAATACTTGAATCAAATATATTCTTAAAATATATCAAAAATACTACTAAGGATTATTCATCTGGCTATATTTCAATGAGTAAAAACTATCTTAAAAATTTTGGGATTCCCAAATTGAATGCTAGTCAGAAAAAGGAATTATTAAGGATAGAAAATACAGATGATTTTTTAAAAAAAATATATGGTATCAGTAAATTGAACTGATTAAGGCATTAATAATGTCATCAATCTTCCAGGATGGTTTAGAAAAATTCCTTATTTTGATAAATTATTTAGGACGATCACTCATTAATTCAAGATAAAAATCCACATTCGTGACATTCATAAAAAGTACTATAAAAAATGCTTTCAAAATGATTTGGAAATAGGTGGTTCGAATCCCTCACTTTCCTACATATGATACAAATGTCACGGTATCTGTCAGGATTTCCATCCAAAAACTGGCACTTTCATTCCTGCCCAGCCAATGTTTGACTATATCACAGCTTTGCATTAAATTCGGTAATAGACTCAAATTGGAACGAGGATTTTAAGTTTTAATCAAATGAAACAATTGAGGTTACACTCCCAAGGGAGTAAACCATATATTTCCTAGTTTAAATTTAAGGTTTCCCAAATAAGTTTTTAGACAATTTCCGAAGTAAACCGTAAAATCATCTGTGCTGAAGCCCCTAAGAAAGCTAATCCCAATATTGTAGTGCTTAAACCTGTAGACAATTGTCCGTCCAGTAAATGTTTCCCATCAATCATTAGAAACACAACTGCGCCAGTTATAAACCCTAAAATTGGCCGGACCAAATACCAAGGCCACCACCGGTGGAAATTGAAGTCATTCTTAAAACAAGCAACCCCAACGAAGTTATTAATTGTCCGCATCTGGACACCGATAAGTCCCGCTATTGCGTACAACAAAATGAGCCAATTGCCGAAATTATTGTCTTTACTTTTATTCGATTGGAAGGCTAATTTGTCGATCGCCTGGCTATAAGACGAAAAATTCTTATCTCCACTATCCAATAATACGAGGAGTAAGGTTTTCTCATTGTCATTGATCTGGCGTAAAGCGCTTATTTGACCGGAATCAGAATCGTAATAGAACCAAGAAGGACCAGATTTTATGTTTAAACTATCTGTTTTTATCCAATTTACTACTGTTGGGGATATCTTCCTGCAACCGTCGTATGTGTATAATAAAACATGATTATAGCAAGTACCGTGGTGCAAATAATATAGGTCGAAGTATATATTGTTGCCTTCCGAGTATTAATATTATAATTAATTGAAGATGCCGTTCTATTCTGAATAATCGTTTGAATTCCCGCAGCAGTTTGATTGGCATGCGCATCAATTGCTTGATCAGAAGTTGAAGATAAGTTTCTGACAACTTTTCCATTAAACCATAATAATATCATGGGTAATAATGCGACGATAAAAATAAAAAAACCACCACATACGTACAGTATCGTTTCGTTTTCCATATTAGAGAATGTGATTAATAATATTGTTTATACCTTTAAAATAACTAGTAAAAGTCTCCCTCTGTTTCCCAGTCGGCATTGGTGTTTTTAGATGTTGACTAATTCGAAGAAGCCTAATTAAAGCATAATAATAGATATTCTCAACTTTAAAAGGGACAAAGGATTCGAAAGACTTGGCCATGGATAAGTAAAGTGAGCTCTCTCCTTCTTTAGCATACAAATATCCAAGGGAGATAAGCGGATCTCCATAGAAACAAGATTCCAAATCTATTATTGCGGAAAACTCGCCATTATTTACAATAATATTTTCGGATTTCAGATCTCCCATGCCATCCCTGTATACTCATAATCGTTTTGAACTTGATTAAGATAGCTTGTGATATTTTTTAGTTTCTTTGAATTTAAAACTTGAGCATCATGAAGATCTTTGAGCCCTATTTTTACAGTCTCTTGTAGAAATGATTCCCAAGTCAGATAAGGCATTTCATTTTCAGTTACAGATCCAAAATGTGTGGCTGAGAGCTCACTAAATTTTTAAGGTTTTCTATCAGAGAACTACAGAAAGAGTTCTGTTGATCAAAATCGAGTTGATCAAAGCAAAGATTTTCGCCGGGTATTGGGTGATAAATTAAAAATCCATGCTTTTTATGAATCCCATAATTTATCACCTTTGGTACTTTAACCCCTATTTGGAAAGCATTTTGTAGCATGTTAAATTCTGAACATGCAATATATGCTCTAGAGGGCGGGTAAACTTTTAACATTATTTTGCCGTCAGGTAGATCGATTGCGTAAACGTAATTCATCCCCCTCTATAAATTGTTTCAAGAGATTTTGGCACTTGTCCATAATGAGTTTTCAATAATTCCTTGATTTCGTTGTTTAAAATCATATATTTAAAGAAGGACTAAAAAAATGATCTGTAAACTCTGCTAGACTCTCTTTTCTGAAAGCATTCTCTTTTAACCAAATTGCAGTAATGGGATCTATTTTGAAATTAAGTTTTTGTGAATAGTGATTATATCGAAACCAAAGAACTGTATTTCGAGAAAGCTTTATGTCTTTAGATACTGAGATTTCAGGATAATCAAAGCGGACAGCTCTTAATGTTTTTTCTTTGATATCCAATAAACCATTTTGTGGGTTATAAAATGTTCCATTTTGTAAATCAAATGCTAAGGCGTTCGCAGTTATATCGAATTGGTTTAGTGCATCCACAATATCCCGGCATTTCCATAATCCATTATAAAATTCTGATATGATAATGATGTCATAATAAAATTCATTATCAATAAATGGGTGCCACCTATAAGTTTGAAATTGATTAATTAATAATTTTCCATTTTTATGCAAATAATCCTCAATAAGCCCGAAAGAATCTCTATCAATAAATATATCCAAATCTTTTACACGTAAATCAAGATCTATAAATGCATTTCTAACAGTACCTCCTGATAGATAAACCCCTTTGATAGGTAATTTTCCCAAAAGTCCAATAAACGGCCCAAAACTTGGTACTTCAAGTTTGAGTTTAACCATTAGCTTTTCGAATATATTATCTGGATTCACTTTTGACTTTCTTGTTTATAAAGGTACAAATATAATTCAGCTATCAATAAATAACAATCGCCGAAAGCACCGCAATAATACGATTTTCTACATAAATCTCTGATTGTAGTACCAGAAATGCTAAAAATCATCTAAATCTCAAATTCAATATTAGGAAAATCATTTCTAACATCTTTACCAAAAGGAATAAGCAAAGAAACAGGTAGATTTTTAATCAGATGATATTTTTCAATTAATTTTTCGTCTATCCAGATATTTCCCAACGGAGAGTATGCATTGATTATAAAAAGAGCAATTGAATGATTTGAAAATTGTGCTCTAATATTTTTGCATAACTATATCTTTCAAAAAAATAAAGAGTAGGAAATTCATTTATATAGGTTATAGTTTGATATAAATGTCGATAATAATGCCCTAAATCAGATTGATGTCCATCTAAGATACATTTTAAATTATGGTCAGTATTCCTAAAATCTCTAACGCTAAAAGTATATCCTAAAACATTAATCTTTCTAGAAAATTTATATTCAGTATATTTTGACTTTAAATCTGTTAAGTAATTAATAACCTGATCGACTTCATTGTTAAAGTTAGGGTATTTTTTCTGAATATACTCTCTAACAATTGGAGTTGACGTTCTACCTAATCCGAAGAAAACGAATAGATATGACCATTCAAGTCTATAAATTTTATATGAATTTGTATTTGATGGAAAATTTGTGTAAACATAATTTAGCTCATTTAATATGTCAATAAAAGCATCATGACCTCTTTTACCACGTGTTTCTATCTGCTGTATATTCTCTCTATGTATTTTAAGGTATTCAAAGAAATTAGTTCTGAAATTCTGCTTCTTACTTTCTCTTAGTTGGAATAACAAAGTAAATACTATCCCAAAAGCAGTTACTATTCCAATTATCAAATTGGCATTCTGGCTTAATATTTCCGCACTATCCTTAATAGAGTCAGCAAATTTTTCCGAAAGAGGGAATTTAAGCACGTCTTTGGGCGATAAAGATTTAGTATGGTCCTCAGTGTTACTTAGATATCCCCAGTGAGCTCTGAAATATATCAAAAAAACAAAAAAGAAAAATAGTATACCAATAGAGCTATAAAATATGATAAGATGCTTATGAAAAACCTCATACATGTCTTTAATTCTTTTATCTATTTTTTTCATAAAAAGTGCTAAAGTATTACTGATACTCTTAAAGACAAGGGTTATATTTCAACATCAATGTAATAAAGAATAATATAATTGGATATTATAAACATCTATTTCAAGGTAGCAAAGCTTCTGATAAGATCAAAAGAATAGCAAATTTTGATTCCTAAAGATGGAATCAACTTGTTCGTAAATATTTTATTATCCGACTCATTAAAAGAGGTCTGAATTTGTCCATTAATTTTATATTCTTTATCTCCATTCTGAAATTCATCTATAAACCACTTTCTTGGCTGTTTTACGGAAAATAGTTCTCCTACAGCATAAATCCCGATACCAGAAGCTGTTTTAAAGCCCACTCCTAATCCAAAATTTCCTAAGTTAAAATTCTCTTCAAGATTTGAGTTTCTTACTAAAGAGAGTGGGTTAAAAAATGCTACGTATGATATACCCCAGGGTACGGAATAACCATCTGGATTTTCGTGATCAGTAATAAGATAGCTGTAAGGCGTGTAAACAATTCCAAAATTGGCAGAAATTCTTGCTTTTTGTCCCTTTTCTATTTTTACTTTATTGTCGTAGTCGCTTACTATTGGAGAATTATACACTGTATTCAAAGAATTTGAATATCCTATTCCAACTACAAATGACAATTTAGGATTTTTTTATGTTCATCTTTTCCAAGTACCTCATTCCTTAAATGTTTCAACGAATCTATTTTTTTCAATTAATAAAGCGTTTTCAATATCAAGTTGATTTTTAACAAGAATAAGTGAATCAATTAATAAACGATCTTTATCACTTTGGGCTTTCAATTTTTTGATTTTATTATCAATATCATCCCTGTTATTTTTAGTTTGGGCAACAAGATTCGAACTCATTAGGATCCCAGTTATCAAAGAAAAAATTAAACTTTTCATAATTACTTAAATCTATTTAAACACTAAAATGGTTAGTAAATGGCTTACTTAGTTAAAAACTGACTTTTAAAGATAAAAAAATATTTCATTTGTTTTGTTTCAAAAACGACTTAAAATTTCTCAGTTGCAAGAGTACCTTTAGTATATTGGAGAACAGCAATATCACCTATACAAGTAAAAGCCTATCGTTTCTTCACTTAGTTACACTATAGAGTAAAAACATAACTACGGACTAGACTGGTTGAGTAATAGAATATTAAAGTATACTTTAGTCGTCACAATTTGAGAATATAAAAAGTGCTATAAAGCAAAAAGAACTTCCCCTATCCGGCAGAGGGAAGCAATTTGGCAATTTTGTTGGTTTAAATAGCCGCAAACCATCAAGTGGTTCTTCAATATATAAAGATAGGCATGTTACCTTAAATAGCTATTGATCATTTCCTAGGAAAGATTGATCAAACCCTAACTATCATAAAGATTTGCCTCTTATAGTACTATATTATCCATTAAATTTACCTTAAACACCTACATTGTTTGAGATTTTCATCCGATCTTGTAACACGCCATTCTGTATCGTAATTTTATTGCCAGTGGCATCCTCAAAATCATTATCCGCTATAATATACTTCGGATTTCGAGCGGGCAAGTTAGATTCAATAATTACTGAATTAGTTATCAGCTTAGGGCTCTTATTATCTCTAGTGGTACAGCCTATTATTTTAACCGCATCAGTAGCATTATTAAAATAGAAAGCCGATACACCTGGATTTGTAATCTTCAAACCGCTAATAAGTACATCTTTGCAATCTGTAAAGCCTGCTCCATAATTACCGATATTGGAGATATAACCTCCCTGTACATGAATATCATTGCATAGCGCAAACTGCATTCCGCGAGAGGTATTGATCTTATCAATCTTTAAATTGTTAACTGTAATCCGATTGGAATAGGTAGCCAAAACTCCGGTGCTCTGACTATTGCCAATATAAATATCGGACAATGTAATATCATCATGTGAACAGAAAGCTTCTCCCTGTACCCTTACTCCCTCACCATTGACAGACGTCTGAATTTTATTGATACTGATATTGCTCAATACTAGATTCTTGCATTTTAACAGTTCTTGCGACTGTCCCTGCCCTTGTTGCTGGAATTGGTTATCCAAATAGGTATATAATAATCCTTCGGAAGATACCCTGTATATATCACCTTTATTTAAACCTGTAAGTGAAGCCAAGTCCGCATAGCTGTTTACTGTACCCTTAAACCCGAACCAATCACCGCTGACACGGATACCTACGCTATTGCATTCATCGATCTTGACGTTGTCGATGGTACAGTTCTTTGTTCCCGTACCCGGATCCCGCCAACATCGCTGTTGGTCAGCCCGCATTTATCTACATAAACATTCTGCACGGTGACAGACTCCACATCTCCTACTGAAGCCGAATTCCGGATCAATGAAATGACACTTCGGCCAACATTTGACGCATTGACGGTATCAACGACTCCGTTTTTAACCCCTCGAGAGTTATTGGATGATTCCACATTGA
Organism: Sphingobacterium sp. E70; assembly: GCF_019285695.1. Classification (NCBI taxonomy): domain Bacteria; kingdom Pseudomonadati; phylum Bacteroidota; class Sphingobacteriia; order Sphingobacteriales; family Sphingobacteriaceae; genus Sphingobacterium; species Sphingobacterium sp. E70. Next base: position 255,636 of record NZ_CP079104.1, read on the forward strand.
TCACCATATAACCACAATTCTTTGATTTGATATTCCTGACGGTCCAGTTTTCCATTTCAAATAATCCAAGATCAGACTGCCCGATGTTTTCAAATTCTATTTCGTCGATCATCACATGATCACAGCCACCATGCCAGAAGGTAATACCATATCCACCACTAAAATTGGGCAATACTGTTTTTGCATTCTTTATCCTTAACCTTTTATAGGTGGCATTAGAAACGGCATTGCGATTGTCAATACCACTGGACCGCGAAACAGAAGCAGATAAATTGGGAGCATTTGCATCGAGTTCGACATCTGTGAGTTCAAAGTTCCCGTTCAAATTGAGAAACATGTAATTTTCAAACTCTCCAGAATCGGTTGCTGTGGCTGGGTTTAATCTAATCTTGGTTAGGTTTCGATCAATACCTTTAATCCGGGAGTTGAAGACAGGTGTGTAAGACCGATCAATTAAAAACGACCCTTTGGGAATAATCGTAAAAGAACCTGTATTTGCTGTGATGCGAAGAGCTTTGGTAAGATATGAGTTAAGTACCTGCCCCTCTTGAAGACCAAAATACAAAAGGTTGATATCACCGACATAATTATGAAAAAGCTTGATGCCAGCAACTACGATTACACTTCCGCCGTCATCAGGTCCCGGGATCAGGAGTCGTTGGAGCGAGATAATAAATAATCGGTGCTGGGGTATCCCCTTTTTCGTAATAGCCCAATAGTTGTACTCCGTCGTAAGTTCCGTTTTGTAAAGCTGTAATTTCAGCGGCAGATAAGCCTCGCATAGCTGCCATTGTTTCCTTAACTAAAAATTGATTTGCCATATTCTTTTGTTTTTATGTGTATAGCAAAAGTATGGCTGCTACAGAGGGTATCTTAGGAAAACAAGCGGTATGTAAGCGGTATCTGAAAGATACCGAAAAGTCAATCTTATTTGTTATTGCAAATGAAATAAGATTGACTTTTTATCGTTTAAAATGTTTTAATTTCCTCTCTGATATTTCCAGATAGGAGTTTAAAAAATAATAATGCTTAATTATTAATCATCATTAGAAATTCTCGCTTATAAAACACTGTATAGCTACTGGTAATCAATCTAAATTCGGAAATATTAAACTCGGTCATCGCTTTGTACAAGTCGATAGAGGAACTTTTCCCCACTTTATAACGCTCACTGATACCTTCGTAATTAATTTTGTTTGCCTCATAAGTAGCTAGAATGGCTGATCTTTCTTCAATTGCTGCCTGATACTCCATCTCTCCTTGAGAAACAGTTTGCAAACGTTCTCTTTTGATCTTTTCTTTTTCATAATGGAGGCTCTGTTGATTTAACTTTGCATTCTTGACGGTAAACCTTGTCCTAAAACCATCAAATATTGGAACGGAAAGTGAGATGCTACCCGAAAGTGTCCTGTTTTGGTTAAACTGACTCCAAAAAGGGATGGTATTCCCTGTCAACAAATTCTGGCGCTGTGAAGAATAGTTAGTTCCATAGCTTCCATTTAAAGTAATCGTCGGAAAATAGGTACTACGTGACAGCTTTACTTGTGTTTCCCAATTTCTATTTGCTTATCTAAAACTTTTAGATATGGATCAGAACTTAAATGATAGATAGGCAAGACAGAATTGACCAACAATTCTTTAGAGCTAGCACCTCCAATTCTTCAGATAAATCCATTTCCAAAAGTTGCTTCAACTTCATTAAAGAAAGATCGAATGCATTTTTGCCGTAACTACATTCAACTTATCATTGGCATATTTTGCTTTGGCTTGCGAATAATCTATCAGTGTGCGCTTACCTACATCCATCAAAGTTTTCTCCTGCTGGAGCTGCTGTTCAGAGAACTTCAATTGACTTTTACCAGCCTCCCAAAGATCATGGTTAACAAGTACCTGGATGAAAATGGCTAATAACTGAAGCTCTAACTCTCGCATCAATCTTTTATTGTCTAATGCCGCGAGTTCGAGTTTTAATTGCTCGATCTTAATTCCATTTTGCTTTTGCCCACCCTGATAGAGTATAACACTGGTGCCTAAATTACCAGTAGCATAGTTTGACCATTGGTTACCAGTAATAAGTTTGCCGGAAATCTGATCAAATACCATCCCCATCGTGTGTTGGTTATTAGTATTAAAAACAGATTGGGATACATTCCTCCCTTAGCAATTTCAACACTATTTTTAGCAATTTGCTCTCTTAGTTCTCCTTGCTTCAAGGATAGGCTATTGTCGCGCAGCAACTGCATTGCATCTGCCAAGTTTATTTTTCTTTGCCCAAAAACGGAGGAACAAAAACATCCAAATAGAAAGACAAAAAATATAATCAACCTTTTCATTACTTCGAACGATCTATATATTTTAGATTATCAAAAAAGCGCTCAATAAGTCTCCGTTCTTTTGTAACAATCTCGGCAGAACCTTTAGCTTCAAATTTAAAGTCCAACTTACTCCCATAGTTTGTGGTCAGTCCACTTGGAAAAATCAATGTAACCAGATAGGAATCAACTTTTGAACCATTACCCAATTCAAAAGGGCTGGAAACAAGTGATATATTTTTAACTTTTGCTTCGATATGACCATACTCCATATAGGGATAGTCAACCATTTTTACGATGACACGCTGCCCTACTTTGACCTTACCGGCTCCACTCACAGGCAACATTACTTTACCAACAGCATCGTGTTCCTTGGGAACAATTGAAAACAGTGGTTCTCCAGCCTGGATGAATTGATTATCATTCCAGAATTTGAGAAATTGTGCTCTACCACCTATAGGTGATGTAATAAGATATTGCTTTTCCCACTGCGTAATTTTATCTTTCAGATTGTTATAAGAAGTAAGAAACTCAAGATCAAGTTGGAGTTCTTTTTCTGATTTACTGATTTTATTTTGTTGAATTGAATTTTCTGTATTGCTAATCTGCTCCCGCACAGAACCGGAATTTCGTTGCGAACTTCTCAATTGATCTTCGGCATTTAAATGCCCTGAAATTGACTGTTCATATTCTGCTTCACTTATCAATTTCTTGGCCAAAAGAAGAGAGTCTCTCTCCAGGTATTTGTCCGAAATCTTCAAGTTCCGTTGACTTAAAACTTCCTTAGCCCGAAGTGTATTTAAAGCTGTATTCTGTTCGTTCAGGACCTTTGCTAGTGACTGCCCCTGCTGATCATAGAGTTTGTGATCCTGATAGTCGGCGAGCTGTTTTACACTTGAAAGAAAACTGGAATAAGGTGCTGTCAAATCACCTAGATTTAGGTCTTTAGGTAACGTGTGGTATAATTTTCGTGCACTTGAGGTTTTGAAGTTCAAAGAATCAATAAGACTCTTTATGCGCAAAACCACATCTGGCTGTGCAGCATTATCTATCCAGGCCAACAACTGATTGGGCTGAATAATATCCTGAGATTTTAGTGTGTTGATCCTTATTCTCCCACTCTGAAATGCTACCAGCTGTAACGGAGCCCGTTCGGCCGATATTGTTACTTCCCAGTGACAACATCTGGATACTTGACGACATAGCCAAAGAATATTAATAATCCCACAATGAAACAAACCAATAAGCTGATATTACGCGCAAAAGTATTGGGCATACGTTCGATAATATCCCTTACCTCCTCCGTACGTTGATCAATGACTAACTCTTTTCCTTTCGTTTCCATAATGATCAATTTGTTAATACCCTTACTTCAGATTGGCTGTCGACCAATTGATGATAGCGCCCTCTCCGTTCCATGAGTGTCTCATGATTTCCTATCTCGATAACCTGGCCATCCTTCATAACAACTATTTGATCCGCCTTGCGTATCGTGCTCAATCTATGCGCCACGACAATGACTGTTTTACCCGAAAAGACATCATCTAGAGCTGCTGTGATTTTTGTTCATTTATCGTATCCAATGCATTGGTCGCTTCATCAAAAAATAAGATGTCGGGATTTTTATATAGGGCACGCGCGATTAGGATACGCTGCTTTTGCCCTCCGCTCAATCCTCTGCCATTTTCGCCCATCTTCGTTTGGTAGCCTAAAGGCAACTGCTCAATCTCATAACCGATGTTAGCTGCTGCAACAGCGCGTTTTAACCTTTCATTGTCTGGCTTTTCATCATCAAGGACAATATTATTCAAAATTGTATCATTGAATATTTTACCATCTTGCATTACCGCTCCACATTTGTCCCGCCATTGACGCAAACTGATGTTATTGATATTCATTCCCCCAATCAGTATCTCCCCATAACTAGGTTTATATAACCGCAACAACAGTTTTAATAAGGTAGATTTGCCTGAACCACTATCACCCACTATTGCAGTCACTTTACCTTCTGGGATTGTGAGATAAACATTTCGTAGAATAACTGGAGAAACATGTGTATATTGAAATGAAAGATTTGTGACAATAATATCTTTGTTTCCGGTAAGTTCCATATCATTATTTCCGGTATCCTCATCCTCTTCTTTAAGAGACTGGACTTCATTTAAACGTAGAAAGCTAATCTGCGCAAACTGAAATGAAATCATAAACATTATAAACTGCTGTACAGGTCCATTAAGCATCCCGATAATGAATTGAGTTGATATCATCACCCCAAAGGTTATATCTCCGGCTATAACAGCTTTTGCACAGAAAAAGTAATAAGTAAATTTTTCACACTGTCTATAAATCCGGCGCCAAGATTCTGTACATTGTTTATTCCCAACATCCTGAGATTTACCTTAAATAGCCGTGCTTGTATCCCCCCACTTCCAGCGTTTTGCCTGTTCGTAATTATTAATTTTTATATCTTGTATTGCTCCTATGGTCTCTACCCAATAACTCTGATTCTTGGCTGTGAGCTCAAAATAGTCCCAGTCCAATTTTTTACGAAGTTTGAGAAACGCCATTATCCAAAAATATACAATGCACTGCCACCGACGAAAATGTAGAAAATAGTTGCATTATATATTAAAAGAACGATACTAAATATTAAAAATGTCAGGGTGGAGAATATGAGGTTGAGCGAGTTGTTCATAATAAAACTCCGTATCCTTTCGTGATCATTGGCACGTTGTAGAATATCGCCTAACATTTTGTTCTCAAAGAAAGAAACCGGCAGCTTCATCAATTTAATAAGATAATCAGAAATCAGGGCAATATTGATACGTGAAGACATATGCTGTAGAATCCAATCCCGCACAGCTGAACTGAGGGTAATACTTACGATTAAAGCTAAATTGGCTATCAATACGATATTAATAAAGCTAATGTCTTTGGTTTGTATCCCAACATCAATCACAGCTTTGGAGATAAAAGGTAATACTGCCTGCATAGCCGTAATCAGTAACATAACGATACCCAAATATCCAAAGCTCTTTTTATAGGGTAAAAAATAACCCAGTATATTTTCCAGATGTCTTCCTCGTTCGGCTTTCTCTCCTGCCTGTCTTTGTTTGAAGTCCGCCTGGGGTTCTAGAAGTAATGCTATGCCAGAAGTTTTGTTCTCATTTCTTTTAATCCACTTATCCTCAAATTCGTCCTGGCTGTAGACGATTTTCCCCGGGCTGGATCTGCTACAAAAAATTTAGACTTTCCTCCTTTCTTTGCTTTAACATCATAGAGAACTACAAAATGGCTATTATCCCAATGAATAATCAGTGGTAACGGTACCTTTATAATCAACTCTTCGATTGAGCAATGAGCGGCCAATGTCCTGAGACCTATCGTTTCAGCAGCATGAGAAATACCTGCTAATGAAACACCCTCTCGTGTATTTCCGCAGAGATCGCGAAGGTACGGCAATGAATAATACTTTCCATAATATTTTGCAACCATTTTCAAACTGGCCGGACCGCAATCCATAAGGTCAAGCTGTCGGTCTATAGGAAATAATTTCAAATTCATATTTACTAAAATTGTATCGGCGTAATAATGGATCCTAGGCCCAATTCATATGTCTACGGATATCTATTTCTAGATGTTTTTCCAATTTATTTATCCATTTTGTTAAGGAACCAGATTTAGAGATAAATTGGGGATTAGAAAAATTCAATACCAGAATTGCCTGCAAAGCAAGTTCCTTTTCCTCAAAATCGATACCTAAATGCTGCAATTGATGTGAAATTAGCTGTATAGTTTCCTCCTTACAGTTGGACTCCCTATTAGTCATTAAATCCCGAAAAACATTGAATTCATAGGCTGGATACAATCTTATTTCATCTATTTCAATAAGTTTGACCCAACATAGATGATGTATCCCCTTAATAGGTAGATTTTTAAGCGCATCGGTATTAAAGATAAACCCACTGAAATGGTAAGGAACAATTGTTTTAATCAACTTTTTAAAAGTTGTGGTATCCGTCGGATGGGTTCGATCTACAATCTGGCTTTCGGAATTAACAAAAAATTGTTCGACACAATCAGATTTGTCGCTGGATTTTGCTCCAAGAATGCCAATTTATTATGAAAACTATTTTTGAAGTAAATACAGTTCAGATTGCAAAATGCCACATATTTCCCCAACTCCAGTTTATTCAATGCATATTCAAAAGCTTCGTCCACGGTTGTCTCGTCTTTCACCCGAACTATCTTGCTGCTAACATTGATACCAATCGTTGATTTCAGAATATTATCAACTACTGCCTCGATTTTTGGATTGACCAAAAATAGGACCTCCATATTGTTATGGCTTTGCTTAATCAGACTTTGCAATGAAAGTATTTCGGCCTTACTTAAATGCTCGGTATTAGCAGGAAGAGCGACAACAACAGAAATCTTTTCTATTGGTGAGACCGAGGGCACTGAGCTTGAATCTCTTTATATTTTGAAAAAGTTTTTTCAATCATAGATTCTAAACAAAAGTTTTCCTTTGCAATTTTCGCTGCATTTTTCCCCAATATTAACCGGCGTTGATTATCCTCGATCAATTCAATGATTTTATTTCGCACATCATCAATATTGATCTCACATCTTTCGTCATTAAAACTAACCTCTACTAAACTACCATTATAATTTTCCTCAACCATTTCATTTAATCCATCAACATTGGATACAAGTAGAGGAATGCCATGGTGCATCATTTCAAGTGCCGCATAACTACATTGTTCTGCGTGCGACAACAAAATCCCTAAATCAGTAAATTTGTGAAATTCAAATAACGTTGTCCTTTCAACAGTACCTAAAAAGGTAACTCTTGACCAGAAACGCTTAAAACGAGAAAATAACAAATCGAAGGATCCTGAACCTGCAATGACCAACCGTAAAGAATCATATCGCTCACAGAGCTCTTCAAAAACCGGAATAAAATCTAATATTCCCTTTCTTTGATTAATAGCACCAACATAAGTAATAATAAAGTCCTTTTCCGAAAATCCAAAATGAGATTTAAGACTCTCACCATCCCTATGTCCCAACAACTTTGTCTCAATACCATTGTAAATCGTTGAAACCTTACCAGCTTCAATGGAATAAAGAGATTTTAAAACCAGTGCAGCATCCTCAGTAACTGTTATAAAATGATCTACATTTGCATAATTCAGATACTCATGATACATCTCCAAGTCTTCTTTTCTTGGAGTTGCGATTTTACCTAAACTGCTGTGATAATGGTAAAAGATATCGTAGTTGGTGGAAACAAAATTTCGATAAATAATATAGTGTTTAGTAAAAACTACTCTACAGTTTATTTTGCTTTTGAGAAAATACGCTATCTCATTGTGAAATATCCAATTAAAGTGAAATAAAGGTCTCTCCACCTCACCTATCCATTCAATGATTTTATCTGCATAGTATTCGCTATACGCTTCTTTTCTCAAATCCGACGGGCCAGAGATATTTATTTCATTTATTCCCTTATCATTCTTGATACAGCTTTCGTTTTCTTCGATATCAATAAAGGTTAACTGGAAATGATCTGGTCCATTGGACTTAGCAAAATCTCTTATTTGGTCAATATAAGTTCTAACTCCGGTTCCAAGGGAAACCCTTTTGGAGTCAATGATATAAATATTCAAAATTATGGGATTATTATACTTTCTATGTTATTATTTTGGGATTGGTGAAGAGCATACGAATTTATGGTTCAATTCATTCATTACTAAAACTCAGGTAAACAATATTTTTCTTTTTATCAAAAAGAAAAATACCTTTTTCTGAAAATCCAAATTCAGTCTTACGGATTTCGATTCTATAATATAAATCCTCTAGCCTGAGTTCGTTCAACAATCTGTTCAAAAGATAGATTGATAAACACCATTGCCATAAGCAATTTTAACAAGTTGTTTATCTTGATCAAATAATAATAGCTCGGACTGAGTTTGTTCTTTAAGCAAATAATCTGTTGTATCTATTTTACTTACCCGACATTTTAACCAATGAATATTTTTTACAAAATCTAATGCTTGACTACCGCCCAATTTTATCGCTATCTCAGACTCCCCTCTATTCTCATTACCAAAGAACTTCCGATATTCATAAATAATGGTATCTTGTTTCTCATCTAACTTCAACCCAAAGATGGTTTCATTATAATCTGCCAATGACATTGTACGTAAATTATCATTACAAGAAACGATTAAAAAACAACAGGTAAGCAAACAACAAAGCTTTCTATTCATAATACCCTACACTATTCCTGTTACAGGATCAAATATTAAAAAGGGAATATCGCTTTCTCTTTAGTTACGCCTATTATCGAGTATTAGAACTAAAATATTCGTATCTTTATCATACAGCATTACCTTCCTTTCAGTGAATCCATAATTTGTTCGGTTATATACAGCTGAATAAAACAAATTTTTCAAGTCTATTGATTTTAGGTAACTTTTCAGTCGAAGTACGTTTCTCCAGTCTTCATCATACCAAATCTCTACAACTTGACTATTTAGATCAAAAACAACGGGACGATCTTTTTTGCTTTATTAAATGAATGTTCTTTAACGTTAAACGTGTCTCTGATACATTTTAACCATGCTATCTTTTCAAGACTTTTTATAGTTTCGGGACTCGTCAATTTAATGATTGCCATGCCCTCACCTCTATTTTCGAACCCTGGAAAATTCCGTTCTTCCATTATAATGCTATCGTGATTCTTGTCTATATTGACATCAAAAGTACTTTGTATAAAATCATTTAAAGACATTGTACGTAGGTTGTCATCGCAAGAAACTGCAATACAAAAAGGAAATATTAATAATAAATATAGAAATGCTCTTTTTTCATGGACTATCTTGGAGCTTTTAACTTGTCAAATATTTCAAAAGGAATATTGCCATAAGTAATATCAAAATTAGCCGCATCCGGAGGTGCCATTTCGTCAATCAACCTTGTCACAAATTCACTTCCGAATGATCTTGTACCATTATCAAAATTATAATAATCATACATACCAATCATATTACCAGTTGAATCATAAATTCCTGTAAAAGATCCCAATCCTCCTTTATATTTATTTACAATATCTTGATTTGTAGTATTAGATTCATAAGTTCCTAAACCGAAAGTATAAAATACTGTTCCATCGCTCGATTTAACCATATTTTTTTCCGTCATTTCACTCACGCCCAAAGTTGGTTTCAATGTTTTAAGTTCATTAAAATCACTCTCGGACATTACATAAGATCCATCCTTGGCTTTGCCATGCCACCAGATATCAAAAAGTTCTTTTTCAAAACCAGAATCTAAAAACCCAGCCAACGTACCAGACAAATATATATGTGACTCATCAGAAAGTTGACCTAAAAAAGGAATAAAACTGCTTAAAACACTTTTAAATTGTGCTAAAAATTTAGTAACTATTACCAAATCATCAATCAATTTTGACCGATCAATCTCAAAATTGTAATTAAAATCTCTTAAGATATTGTGAACGTTAATAATTTGTTGAGTGGCCAATTGCCCCTCCAAAAGATACGTTAAGATCGCTCGATTATTATTCCCATAGTGCTCATTATAAAACTGAAACAGTTCCAATTCCGTATTATACCCTCCGAACTTACCTGTCTGATAATTTATCGTTTGAAGTGATTGCGTGTCCTTAGAAGAAACAATATAGTAGATTCCATCGCCATTAACAGAATTGGCGGGGTTGGTTTCCAAAAATTTCCACCTTGACCTGTATTATTCGGATTATAAAGTGCAGTTCCTCCTCCAGAAGCACTAAACTTATTCATGAAAAAACTTTCAAGATTGAGCCCGGATCCATTATTATTCTGCATGTATTGGTATATTTCTTTCTGCCTTAAAGACATGCCTTGAGTAGGATTTGGAGGTGTATAACCACTATATCCTTGTGGTGGATATTGGCCGTTATAGCTATATGATCCACTCCCATATCCATTATAATTAGTTGGCTGATTGCCATTATTAGTTCCACTTCCTGGGAATCCGCTATTTGAATCGCCATATCCACCAAAGCCATAGCCACTATAGCTGTTATATTGACCTGAAGGACGCACATCAACGACAGGGATAACTATATGCCATGCAGCATTGCTCATGGACGAATCCATTGGGGTAAATGTTTTTGTATTAAAATCATATTTGCCGCTCGGGATATCAGTCAGATCACCATTGGATAATCTATTCCAGATATCCTGGAATGATCCACCTCCTCCACCTGTTCCTCCCAATGTATTGTGTAATTCGATCTCTCGCAATAGATTTAGCTCAGAAGATAGCACATCTAGTGTAGAATTATTTCTTTTCATAAAAACAGGACTAAAGTTTTAATTAGCTTTATTAATTGGCCCTAAAGTAAATAATATTTACAAAACCAAAAAGAAAAAATAAACGCAATCGATTGTCTGATTTTATTTGGTTCTCAAAAACATTAAATTACACATAGAAAAAAGCATCTCTATTTAGACTTGTTGACACAAATTTACCGTTTTTTCAACCTTGCTTCTAGTAGAAGAAGTGAAAGCGTTCGGGTACTTTCATGCAATATGTAATGAGATACTGCCCATATTAGGAAACTACCCTTGAATAGAAGCAAGTCTACTTATTGGAATACAATTTTAAGTCAAGTTTTTATATGTATAAAGAAAAGTATAGTTGCTACGGAGGCCATCTGAGGAAAATTAGGTGTCTGTAAGCGGTATGGGAGAGATACCGAAAAGTCTTTGAATCCATGCATTTCAATTTGCATACCATGAACAAAGAAATGCGGTATCTTTGAGAATATCGCATTTCTTTCACCTAGCTATTTAATAATTAAATTCCAATCACAGACTTCTAATCTGCTAATATTTTTGCAGCCTTTAATTTCGTCTTTAAATCCCGAAGTTCGTTCAATACACTTTGGGCTTCTGACTGTGCATAAGTAGCACTTGGCACCAATGCTGAATCAGCTGATGGAATAGCCTGTAACATACCAATAACCCCAAAAGGAATCCAGTTGCTGCCAATATATTTCCAACCAAGGGGCTGTCCAATAATATTTGTACTGTTGTAAACTTCATCTCCTTGCTCAGCACTGATACTCGGGATTGTGGCCGCATATCTTGTTAAGTTCTTGTTCCTAAAACCACTAAAAAATCCATTGGTAGTTATCGTTCCGAATTGCTCAACAATTTCCCATTTGTTTCGGCCGACACTTCTCACCCTAATTCTATCTCTATTCGTTCTGAGAACTAAAGATGTTGCTGCATTATTCACACTGTTACCTATACTATCACCTGATTTTACGCGTATTTGGGACACGATAGCATTTGGATTTTCAAATTCATACTCCAGGCCTACACTATTATTTGCCAATGGAAGGGTAAACACATTGTCAACAGTCGATGACAAAACAATTCCGTTGAAAGATCCCGATACGATGTCCAAGTCTGAAGAAAACTTCGGTATTTCTTTACCGCGTATTCATTTTTAAATCCATTGGTCTTACTTATGATAATCTCACCATTGCTAACGGATTTCTGCCCATAGGTATTAATATTTTTATGTAGAAATTATCAATACTCTGGCTGGTACCACAATATAACCATATCGGTACGAGCATCCATTTGGTAGTTCTGTTATCAACAATGGTAATGTTTTCGATGCTAACTTCGCCATGCCCCAATTGTAACGATTGAGCCGGGTCTATGTAGGCAACTACAGCACATTGGCTCTCATTCGTACTCACAATATGATCTTGATTACAATTCTCAATATAGATATCTCTTAGAACAACTTTCGGAGATCCCTCAAACCAACGTGCAAAATCTATGGCTCGTTCCTTTGAATTTAATATCGTCACTCCTTGAATAAATATTGCACCATAAATTTTTTCAGATGGTCTCATCCACTTTTCATCCAATGGTGGGTTAGCAAAACGGATAGCGCCACTTGTGCCATCATCCACTGAAGTATAATTTATCACCTTAACATTATAAGAGGGGTTTGTATACCTTACATCGGTAAGAGATCCCGGAACAAGCTGTATACCTCCCTTTTTATTATTTTTAGTAGTTACATTTGCTAAAGTAACATTGATAATATCGGTACCTTTTGCATTTGGTTCGATATCAATACCGTAGCCTGGCGCTTTGAACAACGTTTTCCCTGTATTGATATATGCGCCTCCGTTGACTACACCTTCTTCCCAGCTAACGATGCTCAACCCCTGTCGACGATTATCGTCTGCGATACAATTAAATAATCCTCCTCCTTTTGTCCCTTTACTATCAGAACCTACATAGTAACCATCCCCCAACATTTGGAGATATTGCCTTCATATACATCGATATTTTTTCACAATCCACGATATAAATACCATAACCATCCTCCCCTAGAATGTTAAGGTGTTCCCCACATCTCCGATTATCTTTGGAGCATAAATAGAAACATTGGAGACATTGACACAGCTTATAAAAGTATATGCGTCAGCTGCTGTTGGCTCCATTTTTAGGGTAGCTTGATTAATAAAGCTCAATGTACTGTTGGTTCGCAATTTAATTCCACCACCGAATTTAGAAGCTGGATAATTGCTATCTACTGGATTTATTAGACAATCTTTGGAGATGACGACAGATTTATAGTTGTCGATCACCTTTTGAATAATTTGGGTTACATCACCTGCTTTGTATGCGCCAAAATAACCTACATCTACTTTTTCCGGAAACGTGTGTATTAATTTTATTCCGCTTACGGCAATGACGCTACCTCCGTCATCTGGTCCAGGATCAGGAGTAAGTGGAGCTAGATAATAAATAATCGGCGCTGGGGTATCCCCTTTTTCATAGTAGCCCAATAGTTGTACACCGGCATAAGTGTTACTTTGTAGTGCGTTGATTTCAGCAGCAGATAAGCCTCGCATAGCCACCATTGTTTCCTTAACTAAAAATTGATTTGCCATTTTCTTTTGTTTTTATGTGTATAGCAAAACTATGACTGCTCCGGAGACTATCCGAGGAAAACATGGTCTATGTAAGCGGTATGTGGGAGATACCGAAAAGTACACAACGTTATCCATTTTAGTGAGATTACCTTGAACAAAGAATGCGGTACTTTTTAGAGTACCGCATTTACATGTTCTATGTTCGCTATGTGACTACGGCGCCAAGACACCCGCCGTTCGCAGCTTTGTCTTCAAATCCCGCAATTCAGTCAATATCCCCTGCACTTCCGATTGTGTATAACTTGCTCCCGGCAATACGGCACTGTCGGGAGTAACAGCAGATTGATTGACCAGGCCCTTCGCAAGATCTGAGGCATTACCCAATACATCTTCATTTTTATACCGAAATAGATGATTAATGGTATTGGCCTGTGCAATAGCATATCCTGAATAGAGTACTGGAGCCACAATATTTTTATTTAGAGCCAACTGAAATACATTCATATTGATAAATAATCTAAAACCAGTAGCAAGTGTAGTACCCAATGCATTGATCGTATCCTCAACAGAGGCTCGTGTAAATATATTATTCACTATAAAATGAAATCCATGATTGCCCCTATTCACTCTAAAATAGTTATTGACATAACAGTCTATAAAAGAGTTGGATTCAATCACAAAAGTAGGTGTGCTATTTCCTCCGAGCGTCTCAATAATCGGATAATTGACTTTACCAATATTCTTAAAAATATTACGTAAAATATTGGCCCGTACCCCAGCTCCTGTATTCCGTATGGTAATAAGGCTATTATCTGACTGTTCGGCTATGGGCTCCAATCCGTTGAATGTATTTCCGACGATATTAGCCAGCTGACACCCTACGGGGACATTGATCAGCGATTCATTAACAACATTGGGTCTCGATCGCAAATCGAACGTATTATTGATATAATCCAACTTTTCCATTGCAATATTTTTTGAACCTAGGTATCCCGCATAACCTCTAAAATAACAGTCTTCAAAGGCCAAAGACTTCAACTGGGTCACAGTATTTCCCGTTGCTACCGTACAAACGCCAACATCGTAGACAGCAACATGATCAAGCTTGATATCGAGATCCGGACAAGCAAATGGAATATTAAGAAAGCTTAGTTTGACGCCATTTAATCCTCTCAATTCGGTGTTGTTGACCCAAAATCTTTTCATTAAAGATAAATCAGTAAAAGTATTGCTTAGATTGATTACGTGTAAATTAGTCTGCCCAGTACTATAGCTCGCATCAGATTCGATATAGGAGTTGTTCATCTGAAAAGACGCCGCACAAACGGAAACATCTCCTGAATAGTTGCCAATTTTTGTTGGATAAGACCGAAGTCCCGCAACGGTAACATTACCAGCTCTTGCTACTCCTAGATTGCTGATCAAATTATCACGCATTTCATTATTTTCGAGATAAATATGATCAATCCTAGATGTTTCTAACGGAAATGGATTGTACATCGCCAATGCCTGATAATTATCGGTAAAGACCGAGTTGGTAATTTTCACATCGATAACCTTTCCTACCTTAATTTTGCCATCTTTATTTGGATTGGGCTCAAGGTCTATCCCTGCCATAGGAAGTGTCCCGTAGGTTTGAGAAAATAAGCAGTGGTCAACTTCAATCGTACTACAGTTTATCAGGGATAGCCCCTGTCTCCTATTGTCAATAAATTGAACGTTATGATATTTAACCATTTCACTCGGTTTGTTGTTGCCCTGATCTTCATCACCGCCCACAGCCGATCCGTCGCCCCAAAACTCGCGCAAAGTCAGGTCACTGATACGTACATTGCTTGATGAATAAATATAGATACCATGTCCCCACTCTCCTAGTTTTTCTTCAATAAGCTCTAGCTTCATAAACTGGTTCTCTTCGGATGATCCCGAAGGCGTTCCTAGTAAAAATTTATCTCCGATTACTGAACTCGTGGTGACACTTGGATCCTTCTCCATGCGGCCAAGCTGTATTACTTTATAACCATAAGAATTTAGGGTAACATAGTCTCCCAATTGATAGTTACCATTAAACCGGTCAAAATGCTTGTAATAGATATTAAGACCTGCTGCGGGCCTTTTATGTTTGTATCCGATGAGCGTTCCCGTACCTTCAAAAGATACATTGGTTGCGTTTCGAACCAGAAACATACTGGCATTGCCATTTGTACTCGGCCGATGCCGTATCACCCCGTTGATAATAACATTGGTATTATTTACTACTTTAATTGTCCCGTCGTTCCAGCCAATTCCCATATCCATCGTAAAGTCTGTGTTGTAGTCAAACAGAATGTCTTTGCCAGCATTATGGACAAAGATGTTATTGACAAGCTGTGGATCATTAATGTAGGCAGCGCCGCTCCGCAAACCAAAATACCGTACATCTATGACTGTTTCAAAAGTGTGCAGCAACTTTGTTGTCCCCACTGAGATTATGCTTCCGCCATCATCTGCTCTGGGATCGGGAGTCGTTGGGGCTAGATAATAATTAATCGGTGTTGGGGTATCCCTTTTTCATAATAGCCTAATAGCTGAACTCCCTCATAGGTTCCGCTTTGTAAAGCTGTAATTTCAGCAGCAGATAAGTCTCGCATAGCTGCCATAGTTTCTTTAACTAAAAATTGATTTGCCATATTCTTTTGTTTTTATGTGTATAGCAAAAGTATGGTTGACGAGGGTGCTATCTGAGGAAAACAAGGTTTATGTAAGCGGTATGGTAGAGATACCGAAAAGTCTATTTCATTCTGCAGTTTACAGACGCTCCAAACAAAAAGCCTCGATATCGGATCGCTTAATTCTACCAACGTACAATACCTTTCCACAATCAAAAGAGTCTAACATACAATCAACTTAAACCGACCACTATATTTAAATATTTTTCACTAAAACATATTATTTGTATTTGAATTAATTTTTATTTTTCATAAATTCAAAGAACAAATTATTCATATATAAACCAAAATTAAATTATGAGAATCAAAAAACGCCATTTTGTTATTATTTCGCTATTAATAACATCGTTATCTTTAACTTATTCTTGCAAGAAGAACAACTCTATCCAGATGACAGAAGAACAAAACATTTACACGAAAGAAACTGAAATAAAAATAAAATCGAATACGCCAACGCCTGGCGGCGGAACTACCCCACCACAACAAGCTGTCGTTAAATCAGAAGTAAGTGTAAACGTTGCCATACCATCAAACGTAACTGAAGAACAATTAACAACCTACTTAAACCAAAACATCTCTAACATAAATGGAGAAATTACCTTTAAAGTAAATGGAGAGATTTTTATAAATCAACTGTCACAAACGGAGTAGAGACAATTCTAATTGGTGGTCCTGTGCCACAGGGGCAAGGTGGGAGAGACGGAGAATGCTCCTATGAAGGAGTAAGGCAATGCGCAAATAAGACATTATATTCGATGGGTACAGTATCAAAAATAGTGTGCGCATTTACATTTTATCAATGTTACGCCGTGGCAGCAGCCGATTGTATCGAAAAAAATTGTATTAAGAAAGGGACTCCACCTATACCTTTTGAAGTAATGCCAGATTCAGGACCAACTCCTGGGAACGGAAACGGGGAACCAATCCTACCGCCCAGATTCCAGGTTTAGGTGTAAATAACTTTTCTTATGGTAACAGTATAGACCACATGAAAAACATCATCAATGGTCACTCACCTGCACTATCGACCAAGATTTACTTCAATAATGGTAAATATTATTCCAATGCTAATTTCTCATGCCTTCTCCCAACTGGTTATTATACCAGTAATCTTTCGACGGTATATCAAGTGCAAGGTGGACAACTTGTAGGCTCTACTGTTATTAACGCTTGTCCCAGCTGCCCTGTTTTACCAATTGGAACAGTGACAGATCCATTTGCTGGATGCGGTAGCGGATTGCCAACCCCCACACCAAACCCATAAATCCAGCTAGGAAATTTATCATTATTTTTAGGTCTGATTGTTACAAAATAAATATATAAAATAAGCCGGGAGCTGCTAATATTAGCAGCTCCCGGCTTATTTTAATTCGATTTAACAAAAAGAAGTGATCTAATAGTATAGTTGACGAGGGTGCTATCTGAGGAAAACAAGGTGTATATAAGCGGTATTGAAATACCAAAAAGTCACAAAAAGCCCTGTAAGTCCCTTTTTTTTCCGACAGCTGGGATTGAACTTACCTATAATTCCCTCATCTTCTTTGGGCGCGGCTGCTTTCCACAAACATTTTTTATCTGAAACAGCATGGGCTTTGATATTGTTATCTCTTAAAGATTTATAAAATGTGGAAAGTTTGACATTCGAAGCTAATCAATAGCACGAATTTCAAATACTAAAAAAATATTACTATGTCATTATTTTCAAACGATTTGAGCAAAGAACCTGTATTTGACGGCATTGGCTACGAACCTTCTTTTTTTTTTTTCAAGAAAGGCGATGGTTACGACCAAGACAAATTACAGCAAAAAAAAGTACAGTGATGTCAACAAGGACACTCGAAAAAGATCCTCGTGCTTTGCACAGAAGAGCGCTATATGACCATGAAAAATGGAAAGAAGTTTTCGACGGGTAATCATCCGGTCGAAACACTGGTTCCCATTCTTCATTTCGAACAGGCTGGATTTGAGGTTGACTTTTACACCCCCACCGGTGATCCTGTAAAATTTGAGATGTGGGCCATGCCCTATGAAGATGAAAACATCGGTAAAATCCTCGACAAGTATAATACGCAATTTTCAAACCCGCACAACCTAAGGGATTTTATAGCCGACACGAATAAAGGATATGTTGACTACGTGGCCGTTTTTATCCCAGGCGGGCATGGCGCAATGCTCGGATTACCTGAAAATAATGATGTAAAAGAACTTATCAAATGGGCAGTAGCTGAAGATAAATATCTATTGGCAATCTGCCATGGTCCGGCAGCGCTCTTAAGCGCAGCAGATTGTGGAAACGCTGAGTTTCCCTTCAAGGGGTATAAGATCAATTCGTTTCCCGATGAAATGGATAAGACTTTACCAGAAAGTGGATATCAGCCGGGCGAGATGCCTTGGTTTTATGGCGAAAAACTCAAACAACTTGGAGTTGAAATTTTGAATAAAAAAATTGCCGGCGATTGTCACGTTGACAGAAAATTGATCACTGCTGATAGCCCATTAGCAGCTGATAAATTCGGTAAACTCTGCGCAGATGAACTTCTCGCCTATGAAAAATCAAGAGTGGAAAATGGATAGGCTATTTTTTTCAAATAAAAGGCTCCCTTATCGGTTAATAAGGAGCCTTTTGGCTAGGTGTCCGCTTGAGCCAAATGTTAAACCGGCTTTGAGCATAGATCTAATTTAAAGTTAGGTATAGTGTTGGATTTCAGTGTATTTTTTCGTTAATAAAGGGCTATATCCTGTTTTGCAAGCACATGGCCTTTATTGAATTCTAAGACCGAGCCCCAAATAGTTGAGCCTTTCAACAAAGTAATCTGGGCTTTCTAACAAACCTTTAAAGACAGCAGCGAAGTAATTTTGTGTCAGTAACAACGATGCTCTTGAGCTAAGTTTAAAAGACAGCAAAATGAAAATAATCAACCAGCATTACGTCGATGGTCAATTTCGGCCTTCGACAGGTACCGAGCAGATGGATATCATTAATCCTTCGGACGAAAGCCTCATCGGCCATCTCGTATTGGGCACTGAGCAGGATATGGAGGCTGCAATAGTTGCTGCATCAGCAGCTTTACCTTCTTTTGCACAAACAAGCAGAGAACAGCGCATGCATTACCTACAGCAATTACACAATGCGCTGATGGAGCGGCTCGACGATCTGCAGGAAGTAACCACTACAGAGTATGGTGCAACGGAACAACGGTCTCGCTGGTCAAACCAGTATGCCGCAGAGACCTTCCTTTGTTTCAAGGAAATCCTTAAAGATTTTTCTTTCGAACGCCGCATAGGTCAGTCGGCAGTCACTATGGTGCCTATTGGCGTAACTGGGATCATGACGGCCTGGAATGCCAATTCAGGTTCCATATGTGTAAAACTCGCGGCGGCAATTGCAGCTGGCTGTACCGTAGTAATCAAACCCAGTGAGATGAGTGCGATTCAATCGCAGATTCTGGCAGAATGCTTCGACCGGGCAGGACTTCCAAACGGCGTAATCAATATGGTGCATGGACGCGGAGATATTTTGGGAACGGTATTGTCTACCCACCCTGCTGTGGCCAAAATTCTGTTCACAGGTTCTACAGTGGTCGGCAAGATCATTGCCCGTAATGCAGTAGATACCATGAAGCGCGTCACGCTGGAGCTAAGCGGAAAATCACCCAATATCATTCTTGATGATGCAGATCTCAAAACTGCAATACCAATGGCGGTAAATGCGGCCTTTATGAATAGTGGTCAGGCCTGTATTGCTGGAACACGACTGCTGGTGCCGGAAGCCGCCCTGCCAGAGATTAAAGCTATCTTGCTGAAAACGATGGCTACACAAAAAGTTGGCGATCCAAGAGATGAGCAGACGGTCATTGGGCCGATGGCCAGTCAGAAACAATTTGACCGGATTCAGCATTACATCAGGCGGGGATCGACGAGGGTGCAGAACTTTTAATTGGTGGTCTGGGCAAACCGGATGGATTAAAGAACGGATTTTACGTCAAACCCACTATATTTACAGGTGTAAGTAATGAAATGACGATTGCACAGGAAGAAATTTTCGGGCCTGTATTATCCATTATTACCTACAAAACAGAGGAAGAAGCTATTGCCATTGCCAACGATACCATATATGGACTGCACGCTTATGTAAGCAGTTCAGACATGGCGCGGGCGCAGCAAGTGGCTGCACAGATTAATGCAGGCAGGGTAGCCATCAATACGATCTATCACGATGCGCTGGCACCATTCGGCGGATTTAAACAATCTGGCTTGGGTAGAGAAGGCGGCCGATATGGCCTCGAGGAACAATTAGAACCAAAAGTAATCATAAGCTAATCGCTATGGAATGCAAAAATGATATTTCCGAAAAAGCAAAAGATGCGGCCACAGGCCCCAGAATAGTGCTAAATACGTATTCCGGCAATACGATCGAAGGCGAAGCTTTTGTAGCAGACCATATCTTCAGTTATATTCTCCAGGAAAACAGGATGTCTGGCTTGCTGACCACAAGCATTCCTATCGGGAAGGTGACTTCCGTTTTTTTCGACGCAATCAGCTAACCAAATACGTAAAAAGTACCACCGATGGAAGTTTCAGGTCTATAGCAGTGCATATCGATCAGTGCACCTTAAAGGAAATGAGCGAGCAATATGGACTGAAAGCCGATAGCATAATTAATCCCCACACCGCACTTCTTATCCAGCCAGGAGCATTGATAAAAGGCTTTGTAGATTCCTTGGTTCCCTATCTGCAACAACAAATGGATGACCGCATTGTGGCGCTAAAGGCCAGAGAGCTTGTTTTACTACTTATTCAGCTTAATCCGGCATTTAAAAATGTGCTGTTTGATTTTAATGAACCGGGCAAGATCGACCTCGAAGCTTTTATGAACAGCCATTACCGCTACAATGTACCATTGGAACGTTTCGCTTTTCTTACGGGCCGCAGCCTTTCCGGTTTTAAGCGCGATTTTGAAAAGCAGTTTCATACCAGCCCGGGCAGATGGCTGTTGCAGAAGCGCCTGGATACAGCCCGCTTCTTGATCGAACAGCAAAAGGGAAACCATCCGATGTATACCTGGATCTGGGTTTTGAGGATCTCTCCCATTTTTCCTTTGCCTACAAAAAGGAATTTGGTTATGCGCCAAATAAAAAACATTCATAACATAAAAATCAAGTAAAATGGACATACAATTAAAGGGCAAACGTGCCCTGGTAACCGGATCTAGTTCCGGATTGGGCGAAGCCATTGCTAAAATGCTCGCAAGTGAGGGTGCCATGGTAATAATACATGGACGTCACCTTAAACGGGCCGAAGATGTAGCTGCGGAGATTAACGCTTCTGGTGGTTCTGCGGCAATAGCGATCGGAGATCTTGCGACAGATGAAGGCGCAGATGCAGTAGCTGCAGCGGCACTCTCAGCCGGACCGGTGGATATACTTGTTAATAATGCCGGAGTTACTTCCCACAAATCATGGGGCGAAGCAGGTACGGAAGACTGGTTAGCGTTGTACAATACCAATGTGGTTTCATATGTACGTATGATACAGCGCATCGTTCCACAGATGAAGGAGCTCGGTTGGGGTAGGTTAATACATATTGGTGGAGGATTGGCCATACAGCCCATAAAGGAACAGCCACATTATAATGCTACCCTTGCCGCGCGACATAATATGTCTGCATCGCTCGCAAGGCAGCTTAAAGAGACGGGTATCACTTCTAATATCGTATCTCCAGGAGCCATCATCAATCCAATGGTAGAACAATGGCTTGAGCAGGCAGCACCTAAATTCGGATGGGGAACGGATATGGAAGAGATTAAGTACAAAGCAGTTCAGGAGCTTATCCCAAATGATGTCGGTAGGTTTGGTGCACCTGAAGAAATTGCGGGTGCCGTTGTCTACCTATGTAGTCGTTTTGCTGACTATATCAGCGGTTCTGTACTACGGGTCGACGGAGGGACGATCCGTTGTTTATAAAATCTGACCGACAAAGTGAAACAGCGGTTTATCTACTGCTGTTTTCTATTTTTGAAATTTTTGCATTCATAATAAAGCTTTTGATCTGGAGACCAATATGATATATCCGCCAACTTTCAATGGAGGATAAGCTAATCAATAAAGTTATAGCTCATGCTATTATTATTTATATTACTCAGAACATGATCTACGATAGCATCATCTTGTTCGCGGATTAAAATAACCAGCTCGACGGCTATTATGTCCATTGAACCGATTGTTTCTTTCTATAGCCTTTGGCCTGGTCTACATTTGTTTCAACAAAAAGAAATCAGAACAAAAATTTAAAACAAGAAACAATGAAAACAAAACTTACAACTGCTCTTTTAGCTGCAGCATTCTCTCTAAATGTACCTACCATTGCCAGTGCTCAAAACAACAAAACAACCAGTACGGTTTCAAAACAGACACCAGCATCCGGCCATTTAAGATCAACATTCCACAGTCAAAGCTTGACGAGCTCAAACGACGTATCGCGGAAACTCGCTTTCCCGATAAAGAAACTGTGAATGATGCATCTCAAGGCATTCAATTAGCACAGTTGAAGGAACTGCTAATGTATTGGGGAAAAGGATATGACTGGCGAAAACTTGAAAAAAATTAAATGCTCTTCCACAATACATAACAAAAATTGATGGTTTGGATATCCAGTTCATTCATGTCCGCTCAAAAGAATCCAATGCACTTCCGATAGTCCTTACCCACGGTTGGCCAGGGTCACCACTAGAATTCATAGATGCCATTGGCCCGCTGACTGACCCCGTAAAATATGGTGGAAAAGCAGAAGATGCGTTCGATGTGATTATCCCCGCAATTCCAGGATATGGCTTTTCGGAAATCCCCAAAGAAACCGGCTGGAATCCGGACCGTGTAGCCAAAGCTTGGGATGTATTGGTAAAACGCCTTGGCTACACAAAATATGTTTCGGAAGGGGGCGATCATGGGTCAGTGATCTCCGATGCACTGGCACGACAGGCTCCAGCCGGGCTTCTTGGAATACACCTTACGATGCCCGCAACGATTCCAACTGAATTGGTAAAACCCATTAACGCTGGTGACCCTATCCCTGCTGGACTTTCGGAAGATGAAACTAGAGCATATAATTCTTTAAGTACATTCTTTGGAAGAAATGCAGCTTATGGTGGAATGATGGTTACAAGACCACAGACAACAGGTTATCTTCTGTCTGATTCTCCGAGTGCACTGCAGCATTCTTGTACGAAAAAATTGCAGAATGGACAGAAAGTGACCTACAACCAGAAAAAGTAATCCATAGAGATGCAATCCTGGATGACATTACGCTTTATTGGTTGACGAATACCGGTGCTTCCTCTTCACGATTCTATTGGGAAAATAATAACAATAATTTCAGTTCAGACCATCAAAATACAAAGACTATAAAAGTTCCTGTGGCTATTTCCGTATTCCCACATGAAATCTACCAGGCACCTGAAAGCTGGTCAAAAGCCGCTTATCCCACGTTGTATTATTATCATAAAGCGAAAAAAGGAGGACACTTTGCAGCATGGGAGCAACCTCAGATTTTTACGGAAGAGCTTAGAGCTGCGTTCAAATCCCTTAGATAATATGGTTTAATGGTTTCAACAAATTGGAAAAGGGCGGTCATTTCGCTGTTTGGGAGCAACCCGAACGCTTTACAAAAGAAATGAGAAATGCTTTCAGATCATTAAGATCAAATCTGCATAACAAAACGACTTTTTAACAAAAAAGAATAAGAAAAATGAACAAGCTAGCAATTTTAATGATCGCAGTGCTAATGATATTCTGCGGTTATTCCAACGGCCAGACTTCCCGTAGTCAGGTAACTTGGGAATGTATATTCAAAAGAAAATCCCCAGATGAAGGGGAAATTTCCATGAAAGCAAAAATACCCTAGGGTGGCATATGTATGCACTGGGTAATAGCTCCAAAAGCCCCATAAAAATGAACTTTAAATTCCTTCCTGATAAATCTTATGAACTGGTCGGGAAAGTGACCCAACCCACACCACTCCGAAAGTTCGAAAAAGTATTGGGTATTCCTGTAACCTATTTCGAGAACGATGTTGAGTTTAGACAAAGAATCAAAATAAAAGGAAAGAACGGCACGATCAGGGGACAATTCAGTTTATGCAATGCAGCGATGAAATCTGCATTCCACCTCAAGACTTCGGTTTTGCCCTCAAAATCTTTAGTTTATAGTTGACAAACCAACATCCTTAATTCATCTTTTCATCAATAAAATAAAAATCAACAGCATGAAATCGATAAAAGAGATATTATACGTCTTAAGTCTTCCTTTGATCATCACACTGATTATGGCTTTCAAAGGATTTGCAGATGACCAGAAATTGGAAAACATCAAAGCAAAAAACTCGGGTAAAAGCTTCGCCGTCGTCGAACTGTTTACTTCCGAAGGTTGCTGGAGCTGTCCTCCGGCAGACGAACTGATCGCTAAGCTCGAAAAGGATAACGAAAACAAGAAACTTTTTATTCTGGCATACCATGTAGATTATTGGGATCATCAGGGATGGAAAGACCGTTTTAGCAAAGCCAAGTTCACAGAAAGACAAAAAGAATATGCAACGTGGATGAACCTAGGGACCTTATACACGCCTCAGATGGTAATCAATGGTAAGACAGAAACAGTGGGCTCCGAATTCACCAAAGTATTGCGCAGCATTCAGTCGGCAATGCTGGAGTCCCATGCGGAAAACCTGATTGTAAAAATAGAAAAATCCGAAGGTAAATCTATTCAGATCGGCTACACATCAAAATCAGCATTGAAAAACTCCACAATCTTCATGGCACTTGTTCAAAAGAAAGCCTCTTCGCAGGTGTCCGCAGGTGAAAACGCCGGAAAAGCGCTATCACATGTACAAATTGTAAGGGACCTGCAAAGCCGAACACTTCAAGCCAATGGCAGCTTCTCATTCAAACTTCCGGATACTAAAGAAGATTGGGAAATTATCGCTTTTGAACAGAACCAAAATACTGGAGAAATCATTGATGCGGCCAGCGTAAGTTTATAGGGAAATCCTGTCCGGTTCAACACCAAAAATTCTTTATTCAACTTTCAATATGTCCGGTTCAACGCCTTTGATCTTTTCGACTGGCATTGTTTACTCTAATTTTATCAAAACAAAAGAGAAAGTATCATGAAGCACGCAAAACAAATAAGATTATTACCCATTGTATTACTCTGTACCTTAGCAGCTTTTATAGCCTTACAGTTTTTCAATGCACCGATCGAACAAAGGCCGGTGACCGGGCCTATGAAAAATGTACCTCAAGAGGTTACTCAGATTTTAGAACGTTCCTGCTATGACTGTCATTCAAATGCGCAGCATCTCACTTTTTAGATAAACTCGCTCCGATTTCTTGGATCGTCAATAAAGACATCAGGAGAGCCCGCGAAGTAATGAATTTTTCGGAATGGGACAAAATATCCGAAGCTGAGCAAAGGGGAAATTCTACGCAATATTCAATATGGTTCGTGCCGAGAAGATGCCTCTTCCCTCCTATGCCATTACGCACCCGGGAGCTAAACTCTCACAAAATGAGATTGAGATCATTAAGCAGTTTGCTTTGTCTCTTTCAAAAAAGACAGTTTTATTCCTGCACATACGAGCCCTGCGGACGCAGGTCCTAAAGTACAACTTTTGACCACTGCCATACAAGCTGGAGTCCCCGTTTCTCCCAATGGGATCAGCTATAATGCCGACTTCAAAAATTGAAAGTGATCGGCATGAGCACACTCATTGACAACAGCATACGCGTAATCTACGGAAATGACATCGCTGTAAAAGCGATTCAGGAAGAAAATTTTCATCCTTGGCCAGATGGAAGCGCAGTAGCAAAGGCAGTTTTCAAACAGACAAAAAAGCGAATGGTGAAATTGTACCGGGTGAATTTGTGAACATGCAATACATGGTCAAAAACGGGAAAGAATATACGGAAACTGAAGGCTGGGGATTTGCAAAATTCAATGGACAGGAATTAAAACCAACAGGAAAAACAGCATTGTTCGCACAGCAGTCATGTATCAGTTGCCACAGGCAGCTAGCGGAATCGACAGGTTATCTTTTCAATGTACCACCAAAAGTAAATTCAAGGAAATTAATTGAACAATACTTAAAAACAGCTCAAAATGAAAAAGTCTTATACGTACTGCTATTCAGTAGTTTAATTTTTGGCTCATGTGCCAAAAATCCGGAAAAAGAAACTGGAAAAATCCGCTTTATGTTTGATCCGGGAAGTCTGAAGTTTATTTCATCTTCTTTTAATCCAAACCTACAGACCATGTCTGCACTTTATGGCAATCAAAAGGGAATTTCAGCACTGGAAACAAAACAAGGAATTATAGGAGTAGAGCTTAAGCTCGTGACCTATAGGATGCAGGATGACCCAAATTATTTTGGAAGTAAGGTCAATGGTGAGTTGTTAAGCGTCGAGACCGTTAAAACCGATCAAATGGGAAATCTCGACTACGGAATTGAATTCGGAAAGGTTTCTTCGGATGAATCCAGCAAGCAGCGCATCAGTTCGATCCTTGAATACCAGCCCCTAAAATTACCGCAGTAATTCTCCAACGTTTAAAAATTTAAATCCACTTAAATATTGACACCATGAATATGCAACTAAATACATTAACAAAGATGCTCACGTTTTCCGTCATCATGATGATAGGAGTAGGAGCTTCCAAACTGAATGCACAAACCTCGGTTAATGAAAAAAAAGAGCGAAACAGAAGATATGATAAATTTCCAACAGACTAAAACTGTCCAAGCGGGGCTCCTAAACGTAGGATATGCTGAAATAGGCCCAAGAAACGGTAAGCCGGTTATCCTTCTTCATGGATGGCCATACGATATCCACAGCTTTGAACAGTCCTCTGCTATCCTTGCCAAAAAGGGATACCGTGTACTGGTACCTTACCTGCGGGGATATGGAACCACAACATTTCTTTCTCCCAAAACCATGCGAAACGGGCAACAGTCTGAAGTCGCACTTGATATCATCAAATTTATGGATGCATTGAAAATTGATAAGGCGATTATCGGTGGGTTTGACTGGGAGCCAGAACCGCGGATATTATCGCAGCATTGTGGCCTGAACGTTGTTCGGCGTTGGTCGCTGTAAGTGGATATCTTATCGGTAGCCCCAAAGCGAACGAAACCCCGCTTCCGCCAAATGCCGAATTTTTATGGTGGTATCAATATTATTTCTCCACTGAAAGGGGCTATAAAGGCTACAAAGCAAATACACAGGAATTCAATAAACTGATCTGGAAAACAGCTTCACCAAAATGGAACTTTGATGACCAGACCTATAAACGGTCCTCAAAGTCAATCGATAACCCGGATCATACGGATATTGTCATCCATAATTACCGTTGGCGGCTGGGATTGGCCAAAGGCGAAAAGAATACGACGTCCTAGAAGACAGACTGGCAAAAGCTCCGGATATTATTGTTCCCACAGTGACCCTTGAAGGCGACGCAAACGGGGCTGCCTCTCCGCCGCCAGCAAGCTATGCAAAAAAATATAAAGGTAAGTATAAGCATCATACTTTAAGCGGTGGTGTTGGCCATAACCTACCACAGGAAGCACCGGAGGCTTTCGCCGACGCGATCATTGAAGCCGACATAATGGCACAGTAAATAACAATTATTCATCAAAACATTATAAATAATTTTAACAACACGCTCAAAAGGCAAAAAAATTGATCATGCAACATTCAACTTACACAAAAATTTATCTTAGCGGGCGCATCTTTATGTCATTATGGTTTGGCGCTAGCGGTTTCTTTGAGCTGACCAGAAATCCGGTAGTCTGGGATATTACACTAAAACTTGGATATCCGGCACATTTCATTTATATACTAGGTATATTTAAAATTGTAGGAAGTATCATTTTCCTTATTCCAAATCGTTTCAATAGGATTAAGGAATGGATTTTTGCAGGGATGTTTTTTGACATCACTTTCGCTTTCCTCTCAAAGATTGTAGTGCTTGGCTTGCCTTCGGCAATCGATGCGCTAATCGCCTTTATAGTCCTGGCCGTGACGTACTACGCGTTTAACAAAATCCACTGTATTGATTACACTGGGAATTTGTCTCAAGATTAAAAAATGCTTTTTATGAGTTTTGATTTAAATAACCCATAAAAAACATAACTTCAAACAGAAAACAACCTTCATTAAAATGTTTAAACCCAAAAAGCAAATACCTTTTGAAATTTCAGATCGCCTGATATGGATTAGTTCGATTTCATTGGGAATATTAACCTCAATCCCTAAAATTGTAGACCATCACTTTGTTGTGGCCGAAGGTATAGCCGATTTCGCTGTAACATCCGGTTTTGCCTTATTGATCTGGTATTATAATATCTATTCGATACCTGCTTATACAAAGAAAACAGGCAGTAAAAAGTACTGTCAGGTCAGCTGTTTAGGGGATTGGGAGTGGGTTTAATATTGATGTTTTTCCTTTCTTCTATTCAATACTACATTCTATCTCACCTAAATTTCGGCCCCCAAATATTGATGTATGAGGTTAGAGGGATATTGATCAACCTAACGTTTTATATGTTTATCCATATATTATACCAGACTTATCTTAATCAGCAATTCGTACGCGAACTGGAACGTTCGATGGCTGCAAATCTTGAAGCACAATATGAACTTTTAAAACAACAGGTAAATCCGCATTTTCTTTTTAATAGTCTCAACACCCTAAAATACATGGTAGAGAGCCATGATGGGCAATCGTCGGAATTTATCTTAAAACTTGCTGACTTCTACAGATTTACGCTTGGAAGTTTAAAGCTTAAAGTCCTCACATTAAAAGAAGAACTGGCCATTATGGAATCGTACGTATATCTATTGAAAGCTCGTTTTGAAGAAGGTCTTTTGTGACACAAAATCTTGGAAGTAATAGCTATGACACTTACATTCCTCCTTTTACACTGCAGCTATTAGTAGAAAACTGCATCAAACATAATATTGTTTCGTTGGAGAAACCACTTTACATTGCGATCTATCAGGAAGAAGATTATTTGGTCATTGAGAATAACTTGCAGGAAAGGAAAATTCCCGAACCTTCCACCGGAATGGGACTCAAAAATATCAATCAACGGTACCTCCATCTCACCCAGAAAAATATTATCATTACGGCAACAGACGAAAAATTCACCATAAAACTTCCCATATTATATGAACATCCTAATAATTGAAGACGAAATTAAAGCTGCGCGTTCACTTGAAAATCTGATATTACATTTGCAGCCAGGTTCTCGGATTCTGGCAAAGATTCAAAGTGTCGAGGGCGCTATAGACTATTTGTCCAATAACCCATCGCCAGAACTTATTTTTATGGATATCCAGCTTTCCGATGGTATTAGCTTTGACATCTTTAAAGCTGTCAAAATCGTATGTCCAGTAATTTTTGCACAGCTTTCGGTGAATACGCGATGGAAGCTATTAAAGAAAACGGGATTGATTATCTGCTCAAACCATTCTCGGAAGATGATCTAAAAAATGCTTTTGAGAAAGTGCATAATTTTAAAAATATTTTCCAGAAAGCCTCTGCCAATGATCTTGTAGATATAATCAGTCGGATCAACGATCAAGAAAGCAAGAAAACGAGTTTCCTGGTTTTTAAAAATAATAAATACCTTACAGTCAAAACGGATGATATCGCCTATATTTATATCAACTATACCTCCCTTCCCTTGTAACCTTTAAAGGCGAACAATATGATGTTAACCAATCTTTGGATCATTTGGGAAGCATCCTTTCCGATAAACAGTTTTTTAGACTTAACAGACAGTATCTCATCAATTTTTCTGCCGTAAAGGAAGTTGAGCATTATTTTGGAAGAAAACTCTTTGTAAAACTGACCGTTCCAACAGAAGAAAAACTTTTGATCGGCAAAGATAAAACCGCCATGTTCCTGAATTGGCTGGAAGAACGTTAGGCTAGTGCTTATTTTATGTAGCATCGATGAACGATTACGGATCCCACTTTACATCCGCTCAATTAGGTGTAGAACGCCAGATATGATTATTCTGGACGCGTCAACAAACAGCCCTTGATATCTTGTTGAAATAGAAAGCTTTTAAACCTAGCAGGCTCCATGGCGCCTGTTGGATTTAAAAGCTTTATCGTCACGATAATTTGTCCCTGCAATACATTCAAACTCCATCAAACCGCTTCTGGGTAGCCTGTGATGTATTTCTTCTATAGGCGAGATTATCTGTCTACCTTCCAGGAATTGACAAAGAAATCGGCGAACAGCTTATTGAACTTGCACATCAGACCTGTCCATATTTCAAAGCAACCAAAGGAAACATTATTGTGCTAAAAATGCGAGTGCTTTCGTTAAGAATGCTTCATGATTCTGATAAAAAGCCGCATGTCCAGAATCTGAAAACTCGACTAGTACAGCGTCCTCTAAATTTTGTTTCATATTATATGCATTTTGAACAGAAATTGGAAGATCCTTATCGCCATGAACGATTAGAACAGGTTTTTTAATGGTTTTAATTTCCTCAAGTGCATTTGCATCAGGTTGCGCCCAAGCAAGTACCGCAGTAAATTGAGCGGTTGAGGTGGCATCACTTAGTGCCGGGTCTCGATCAACAGTACGTAGATGTACACGCGCAAACGACGCTTTTCCTGCCGTAATGCTTGCTTGTGAATCAGTAAATCCAAATTTTAAGTAGGATTCTTCTGCGCTAAGTCCAGCAGTTCCTGCAACAATATTTGGAAGATTTGCGAGACCGATTGCTCCTTTAGGCCCACTATCAGCCAAAATAATCTTATTAACTATTGCTGGATCTGTTAACACAATTCTTTGGGCGACAAATCCTCCCATTGAGAATCCCATGATATTTACGGTTTCAAGGTTCATTGCTTTGATAAAATCAATAGCGTCATTAGCCATTGCTTGAACCGAATTAGGAGTTGTCCCTTTGGATGAAGCTACTCCCTTGTTATCAAAAATGATGATTTTATATTGTTTTGCGAGTCCATTGGTCACCGCGGGATCCCAATCGTCCATAGAACCACCAGTTCCTGGCAATAACACTAGAGGTGTACCTCCTTCCTTACCCCAGCTGCGATAAGCAAACTCTACTCCTTTCACGCTGATAAAGTTAGTTTTTGCATTGTTATGATTTGCCGGCGACGACTCCTGTTCTGTCGAAAATTCGTTATCATCACTACATGATATTGTTACAGCGGAAAAAAGGGATACACATAATGCTCCTGCGATTGTAAATTTTCTAATTGTTTTCATTATTATCTTTTTAAGAATGATTATAAAGCAAACTTAGATCAATCATACAGGCTAAAGAAGGATAGTATAGTTAAACCGGACCAATTAGCACTTGGATCGGACATTCCAGATGTTAAAGAAATACTGGAGCCCCTAACACTATATTTATAAGCAGAATCATGGCAGTTAGTTTAAAGTAACTGAAAATGTAGCATTATGCTAATTTCAAAAGTATGGTTCGAGATTAAACGGAGATCACACTTCCAGACAAATAGTACGCGTTAACGTTGGCCAGTACATAATCATTATCAATAAATTAGAACGAGCTGTACATCCCAGCCTACATCGCTTTCCAGCTAATATTGTGTGGATCGGTAAAAAGCGTGCAAGATGATTGGATCCTGCTGTTAAAGCAGAAAATGGGAAATAAAAAGCTCCCTTATTAATCGATAAGGAGCCTTTTTAGCTAAATGTCCACTATAGTTAAATGATATTAAATTCCAGCTTCTTTATCGGTAAAAATCTGGACTCCTGCTTTGTCTTCAATTAACTGTAGCGGATATAGTTCAGGATTATATACACCATTAAGAACTTCATTCAAAGCGTTTTTCTTGGATTTACCAAATGTAACAATCAGAATATTTTCAGCTTTATTGATAATAGGTTCAGTCAAAGTAATTCTGAACATTGCCTGTGGCTTTAGATAGTAGGCATCAACCCATTTTTCTTTTTCTTGTAAAATCTTTTCACCTGGAAACAGAGAAGCTGTGTGGCCATCATCTCCCATTCCTAAAAGGATGAAATCAAAAATACCGTCAGTTCCCAAAACATTTCTGATCTGAGCTTCGTATTCTTTAGCGTAATTTTCAGGCTCAATTCCGCTTTATACATGGGAAAAATCTGATTTTTATTGACTGGAACCTTATTCAAAAGTACTTCCAAAGTCATCTTAAAATTACTTTTATCATCTTCAAGAGGAACCCATCTTTCATCTACAAAAAAAAATGGATTTTGTTCCAAATTATTTTATCTGCGTACTCGGGCGTAGCTAATAAACTAAAAATGGCTTTCGGCGAAGAGCCACCACTCAACGCAACCACAAACTTATCATGCTTCTGGATTGCTTTTGTCGAAAGCGCAACAAATGTATCTGCTGCTTTTTTATATAAAGCATCCAGATTATCAAATATCGTAATATTCATTCTCTTTTAATTAGATTTTAAACCCACTGATGTCCCTGCCGCTCCACCAGTGCATCACTGTCATCAGGTCCCCAGTTTCCCGAAGCATAATTTGGGAAAGAAGGGTCTTTGGTTTTTTCCCAGGTTTCCTGAATCGTTTTTATCACATCCCAAGCTTCTTCTACCTGATCAGAGCGCATAAACAGTGTAAGGTCGCCCACAAGTGCTTCCAATAAAAGCGTTTCATAAGCTTCGGGCGTATCGGTCTGACAGGCAAAATTATCGAAAATCATTTCTACAGGTTTAAGCTGTAAAGACAAGCCTGGTTTTTTAGACATAAACTGCAATCTGATGTCCATTTGTGGCTGGATATTAATAATCAATCGGTTTGCCGACAGCAGCGAGCTGCTTTCTGAAAACGTAGAATTTGGAAGTGGCTTAAACTGAATCGTTATATAAGAATGCTTTTCTTTCATCTTCTTCCCAGTACGAACATAAAAAGGAACATCCTCCCATCTTTCATTATCCAGGTAAAACTTAATAGCGACAAATGTTTCGGTATTGGAGTCATGAGCAATTCCCTCTTCCTGGCGATAGCCATTTACTTTTAGCCCATTTACTTTGCCTCGTCCGTACTGTCCCCTTACCGCATAATGATCTACTTTGTCGGGAGAAATCCTACGGATGGATTTTAAAACATCAACTTTACGATCCCTGATCTCTCCTGATTCAAGTGAGGCCGGAGCTTCCATAGCAACCATACAAAGAATTTGCAAAAGATGGTTCTGAATCATATCGCGCAAAGCTCCTGTCTGCTCATAAAAACTGGCTCTTGTCTCCACGCCTACTTCTTCGGCAACGGTAATCTGCACCGATTCGATATGTCTGTGATTCCAAAGAGGTTCAAAATTGAATTTCCGAACCTGAACGCCAAAATATTCTGAACGGTTTCTTTACCTAAGTAATGATCGATACGATAAATCTGTTCTTCTTGAAAAGTTTGTGAAAGTAGATTATTGAGCTCAATGGCAGATGCTTTATTGTGACCAAAAGGTTTTTCGATAATAATTCGATCTGTTGCAGGATCAGATGCTATTGATGTATTTTTAAGATGATTTGAAATGACCGAGACAAAGTTTGGTGCAATCGACAAATAGAAAAGTCTGTTTCCTCTCATTCCATACACTTTATCAAAATTTTCCAGTTTCTGGTATAAATTCCGATAAGAGCTTTCTTCATCAAGCTGATGCTGAAAATAGCTGATGTGAGCCTGAAAACCTGCCCAGTCTTCCTTGATTACAGCCTTCCTGGAAAAACTCTCCAGATTTTCTTTAATATAAGCCCTGAATTTTTCATCCGTATTTTCGGCCCTTCCTAAAGCTAAAATATTAAAACCTTTTGGCATTCTGCCATCGATATATAAATTGTAGAAGGCAGGAAAAAGCTTTCTTTTGCTAAATCCCCTGTTGCACCAAAAATAACGATGGTTGTTGGATGCAGGATTGTATTGTCACTCATTGTTAGGATTTAGTTATTTGGGTTTTGCCATGACGTATGAAAGACTCCTGCTCTGTCAGTTCTTTGGTAAGTGTGTGCACCAAAATAATCACGCTGCGCCTGAAGCAGGTTTACAGGTAAAGATGCTGTGGTATAAGCTTCGAAATACCCTAGAGCCGACTGAATTCCTAAGCTTGGAATTCCGTTTGATACAGCAAAAGCAGCTGTCTTTCTTAATGAAGAAATTTTATCTTTTACAATTCCTGCAATTTCCTGATCCAATAAAATATTAGATAAGTTCTCGTCCTTTGAATAAGCCAGATAAAATTTTTCCAATAAAACCGAACGGATGATACATCCACCCCTCCAGATTTTAACAACATCTTTTAACGGAATTTCAAACTGATATTCTTCAGAAGCTTTTACCAATAGTGCCAAACCTTGAGCATAACTGATTAAAGTAGATAAATACAAAGCATCCCCACCTCTTTGATGAACAATTCTGTATTTTCAGGAGTTTTACTTCTTCTTTAGCATATAATTGAGAAGCTTTCACGCGCTCATCTTTGTAAGCGGATAAAATTCTTGATGTGACTGCAATATCGATTGTTGGAATAGACACCCCAACTTCCATAGCCTCCTGGGAGGTCCATTTTCCGGTTCCTTTTGCTCCTGCTTTATCTAAAATCTTGTCGACAAGATAACCGTCTGTTACATCATCTTTTTGCTGGAAAATATCTCTTGTTATTTCGATAAGGAAAGAATTCATCTCGCCTTCATTCCATCTTTTGAAAACTTCATACAATTGTTCATTGCTAAGATTAGCTCCTTTTCGCAGTAAATCGTATGCTTCACTGATCAATTGCATGATGGCATATTCAATACCGTTGTGAACCATTTTAACGTAATTCCCTGCTGCTCCTTTGCCCATATAAGCGGTGCAGGGCTCGCCCTTTACTTTTGCTGAAATGACTTCCAGCATAGGCTTCACCAAATTGAAAACTTCCAAATCTCCACCCGGCATAATACTCGGTCCTCTTCTTGCGCCCTGCTCTCCCCAGAAACTCCCATTCCCATAAAATGCAGGTTTTTAGAAGCTAAATCAGCTATACGTCTCTCGGTATCTTTGAAATAAGAATTTCCCGCATCAACGACAACATCTTTTGGACTCAGAAGTGGTGTTATGCTTTCAAGAACAGCATCAACCGGTTTGCCTGCAGGAACCATCAAAATAACTTTTCGCGGACTGTCTAGACTCAACACAAATTCCTCTAGAGAAACAGTTCCAACAACCTTTGTACCTGAAGCCACTCCTTTACGAAGTTCTATTACCTTTTCTTCATCTAAATCGAATCCTACGACAGAGAAACCATTATCGGCAATATTGTAAAGCAGATTTCTTCCCATTACACCCAGACCAATGACCCCGTAATTATACTTTTCCATTCTTACTTAAAGTTTATGTTATGCATCAAAATTACTGAAATGCATGCCAGTAAAAAAATTATCTAAAATTTTCTTTCAATTGTGACATTTTTATCATCAACTGGACATGTTGAGAAACTCCAGATAGCCAGTCACATTATGATGCGGATGAGATTCGAGCACTCTTTTAAACTTTAAGATGGTAGCTTCAAATACAGGAACTACTTTACTTACCGTGCTATCACTATGTACGGTACCAATAAGGCTGCTAGCGATCCACCAAAACTTTCACTGATTCGCCATTTTGGTCGATAAATATAGTCTGCGTTATAAATAATTGATACCACTTTCGGAACGTACCTATAAATACAAGCAGCATCAGGAGCATGGCCAATATCGCCAGTGAAGCTAATAGGAGTTGCCCCTTGGGCAAATAAATATCCACTACCTGCAGATAGCCTGCCCAAAAGGTGATACCGGCCATAAATACGCCTGGTATCGCCGTAAATAAAGCATATTTCTTCCTATTCATCCGAATAAGCATTGTCGTACAGACAATAAGGCCACAGGCAGCCAATAGCTGGTTGCTAATGCCAAACAAGGGCCAGATACTGCTTACATTGCCGGTAAAAACAAGATAGCCCCAGGAAAAGGTGAAAAGAGCACTGCATAGCCAAACGCCGGGTTTCCAATCTTTGTCTTTAAAAGCTGGAAAGACATTGCCCAGCATTTCCTGCAAAAGAATCGTCCGACCCGCGTCCCGGCATCGATAGCCGTAAGGATAAACACGGCTTCAAACATAATGGCAAAATTGTACCAGTAAGCCATCACATCGTTCATAAAGGGAACTTTATCAAAGATATGGGCCATCCCCACGGCAAGGGAAACAGCTCCGCCTGTACGGCCATGGAGGTCTACTCCTATCCGATCTGAAAAATGCTGTAGATCCACGGCTTTTAATTCGGGATGCCGTGCCAGAAAATTTGCATAATCGCTGACTGGTGTGTTGATCGCAAAATAGTCGCCCGGTAACAGGGTGCATGCTGCGATCAAGGCCATTAAGGCCACAAATCCTTCCACCAACATCGCGCCGTAGCCTACAAAAAGTATCTCTTTTTCGGTGCCCAGCATCTTAGGTGTCGTGCCTGTGGCAATAATCGCATGGAAACCCGAAATTGCCCCACAGGCGATCACGATAAAAATAAATGGCAGCACAGGCCCGCCGATCACAGGGCCGCCGCCATGAATAAAATTGGTCAGCGCAGGCATTTGGATTATCGGATGCACAAAGACAATACCCACGGCCAGCATCAGAATCGTGCCAATCTTGAGATAGGTGGAAAGGTAATCCCTTGGAACAAGAAGCAGCCAAATGGGTAGCACCGAAGCCAAAAACCCGTAAATAGCAATCGCAATCGAAATGGTCTTGACATCCCAATCAAAAAGGTTGTAAATGACCGGAATCTCCATCAAACGATGGCCTTCAATGATGCCCACGATCAATAATATTCCCCTAATATACTGGCCAAGGTAACGGATCTGGCTCTATAGCGCATTAATAGTCCCATAAATATGGCAATCGGCATGGTCAGAATAATGGTAAATAAGGACCAAGGTGCCTCATGCATGGCGCTGATACAGGCTAGGGAAAGGCCTGCCAAGGTCAGGATCAGGATGAACAGAACGGCTATACCGGCTATACCGCCCACAACGGGACCGATCTCCTTGGACGCAATGGTAGCCAGGCTCTGCCCTTTGTGCCTTACCGAAGCAAATAGCACAACCATATCGTGCACCCCTCCGCCCAGGACACAACCAATCAAAATCCAGAGTGCACCGGGAAGATAGCCAAACTGGGCCGCAAGTACTGGCCCTACCAATGGCCCTGCAGCAGCTATGGCAGCAAAATGATGTCCAAACAACACCTTGCGGTCTGTCTTGACATAATCATGGCCATCAGCAAACTCGACTGCTGGCGTCGTGATGGCATCGTTGAGCCGGAGTACTTTCTGCGCCATAAAGACCCCGTAAAAACGGTAGGAGATTGCAAAAATTAAAATTGATGCAAAAACCAGTGTAAGGGCATTCATATGATCTAAATCCATCCGATATCCAGTATAATTCTATTTCAATATATTATTTTTTTCCAATACTTGGCCCGACTCCAGCAGTTGTTTTTAACATGCCGTAATCCACGTGCTGCACAACCCCATCATTATCAAGCGCTAATACCGCAGCAGCTCCTGCGCTCTGCCCCAATACCATAAATACGGGCTCCATACGGATAGAACCAAAGGCAATATGCGAACTGGAGAGGCAGACCGGAACGAGTAAATTGCTGCATTCATCGCTTCTTGGGATAATCGATCCATAGGAAATGGCGTAAGGTGCTGGCACATGGACACCAATATCGCCCTCATTCTGGACAAATCCTTCTTTGGTCACATAGCGTTGGGTATTGTGCGAATCCAAGGTATATGAGCCCATGCCAATCGGATCTTCTACTTTGCGCTTGCCCAAAATATTGTGTTCGGTCGTCACATAGTGTCCTAGCATCCGCCTGGCTTCTCGTATATATAATTGCCAAGGCCAATTGTCATTATCTTCAAATTCATCTTTTGCCAGCCCCCATTCGGCCATCTTTGTCCTGATTGCTGTTGGGACGGAAGGATCATTGGCCATAAAATAATATAGGCCCTGTTGATACCGGCGATGGGCTTCGATAATGGACTTGCGTTCGGCATAGCTTGCTTCGGGATAATTATAATTCATCCCAATAAAATCTGTGCTGAACGGACCATGGTTATTGGCATCGGTCTTATGGTTGGGCACCAGATCAAATTTTTGAAAGGCTTCGTCCCAGCCTGCGCGGAATAAACGCTGCAGCAAGACATAATGCTGCGGATCGTAGGCAATAGGTTTGGCAAAGGCCTTCCGATTGCGGGCATCATTGGTCAGGCACATGCGGAAGCAATAGGCTTGCAGCTTCTGATCTGCTGCGCCATATTGCCCAGGATCTTGTGCTGAAACGCCGTATACCAGGCCGCTGCTCGGATCTCCCTCGCGCTTGTAGGGGCTGATCTGAGCGATAAAGTGGTGCCTGTGCTGAAAGACTCCGGTCTGAACACCATTCCACTGCTCCTCATAGGTGTGGTTGGCCTCCCGCCCGATCGTGTAACTGACTTTGGCCAGCGCCATCAGATCACCTTCATAAGTGGCATCAATAAATATCTTCGCTTCATAGATCTTTCCGTCTACCGTTTTAATGGTCTTGATGGTCGTGCCTTCTTTAACGATAGCACTTTCCTGCCGATCTAAATATGCCCCACGAACAACATCAATCTGATGATCCCGCACCCAAGAATCAAAAATGTCCTCGGCTACATGGGGTTCAAAAATCCACATCGTCCGATGCGCACTATCCATCGCGACGGTGCCCTGTCCACGATTGCCAAAGGAGGCCCGGGATTGCCAATTCCAGCTCGACTCCCTGGAGTAATGGTTATATACATCCTGGTAGAATTTTTTGGCCAGACCACCAATAACCGCTTTATTGCCAGTATCGGTATAACCCAGTCCGCCTGAACTCAGACCTCCCAAATGCTGATCTGGTGATAAGAGAAGCACAGATTTGCCGGCCTGTTTTACTTGCAATGCAGCGGTGATGGCTGCCGGTGTACCGCCGTAAACGACCACGTCTACCTTCGTGGTCGAATGCTGGGCCTCAACCTGCAGAAAAGCCAAGACAAACATTAATTTTAACCCTATTTTTATCTTTTGCATATGTACTTAATTTTGGTCTGAAACGGGAACCCACAAGATGGCATTTGCAGCCAATATGCCTTTTGCGTCCGAGGTAATCTCAACATAGGGCTTACTTCTTCCCTTTTCAAAAGCATATTCGCCGAGCGCTACCCAAGTACTTGTGGTCTGTCCGAGAATATTGACTTCCTTAAAATTTATTGTTTTTTCGATCCTTGTCTTCCCTGTATGGATAATGAATGTCCCGCTCTCGGTGCTTTCGGCAGTTCTAGGAAAATAGCTGTACAGCATATATTTTCCACCGGAAAAATCTTTACCGGGAGTAAAGCGGGCCATGGCCCCGGGGTTGCTGTCGGCTTCCTGGTAACTCATGCCATAACCTTTTTTGCGGATTTACGCCAATTTCCTTTCAACATAACCTGATCTTTATCGTCTACATGAATGATATAATCGGCCCTACGGCCATCTGCCTTTGGGTTGTCACGCAATATTTTTGCACGCGTCTTATATCAACATCCTGAACGGCAGTTTTGTTGTCAATTGCCTCGCAGGCTGCCACAGCAGCGGACTGCCCCAGCACCATAAATACTGGCTCCATGCGAATGGAACCAAAGGCGATATGACTTGCCGACAAGCACACCGGGACCAAAAGATTATTGATCTCTTCTTTTTGGGGACGATCGCTCTGTAGGAAATCGGGAAGGAGAAAATCCGCCAACCTCAACGTTACCTTCATTTTTGACCATGCCATTGACGATCACTCGGTCACAATTGTGCGAATCCATGGTGTATGCGGCATAGCCTACCCCATCGGACACGACTTTTCGGCCCTGACAGTGGTCTTGGGTCATGACGACATCACCAATCATCCTTCTGGCTTCGCGGATATATAATTGCGGTGACCAATGTCCATTGTCAGGATATTCGTCTTTGGGGTAGCCCCATTTTTGAATTCGCTTCGGATCGGCTCCGGCACCGAACGATCGTTTGCGACAAAATATAAAAGACCTTTGGTGTAATCTTCATGGGCCTGAATAATCTCTTTCCGTTCGAAAAAATCGGCTTCAGGGTAATGCCAGTTCATGCCAATCATATCTGTTGAAAATCCATTTCTATTATTGATATCAGTCTTTCCATTGGGCATAAGACTCCAGATAAATACGTCCTGGATACTCTTCCAGGGCTGTATCTCCTTTGCCGCTTTAAGAGTTCATAGTTGGTTGCGTCGTAATTGTGGGGTTTGGTGATTGCTATTCTGTTTTCAGGGACATTGGTCAATGTGATCCGATAATTATAGGCTTGAACCTTGGCGTCTCCCGTTCCATTTTCTTTTAAGGGCCCCGTATTGATCCCCATAAAACACCGCTCCCGGGATCACCTTTTATCTTATAGGGATCTACACCATCTGGAAACTGATGACCATCCAGCAATTGCACTCCGTTAATCGTTTCACCATAGGTATTATTCGACTCCGCCCCACATGGTAGGACACGCCAGCTTTGGCCATAAGATCCCCCTCATAGCTACAGTCCATAAAGACGTTGGCCGTAACCGTTATATTTTTGCCTTCCTGCTTTCACTCGGAAGCAAAGTTATGCTTTTGATGGAACGATGCGCAGTCTCTACGCCTATCAAACGATGCCCCATCAGTGTTTGTGTGCCAGCATGTGCCAGATAGTCCTTAAAAATAGATTCGGCAACCTTCGGTTCAAAAATCCATTGTTCAAAACTGCCATAGTGCTTGCCCATTTTGCGGTAAAAATCAAGGGCGAGCCCTGTGACGACATATTTATTCCCGATATCCGTCTGCCCCAATCCACCAGAACTGAGCCCACCTACCCGTGTGCCCGGATCAATCAGTAACACTGATTTTCCTGCCTGTGAAGCTGTGTAGGCGGCTATTACTCCGGCTGAAGTGGCACCATAGATACATAGATCTACCTTTCTGTCGGTCTGCCCTTTGACTACATGCCAAAACATAGTCAAAAGGCCAATGGTCATTAAAAGTGTTTTTCTCATCATCATTGGAATTTAATAGCCTGGATTTTGTTCCAGGTTTTTATTGGTTACAATTTCAATATTCGGGATCGGCCAAAGGTAATTCTTGTTGGGATCGAACTTGCGTAACTCGATAACCCGCATGTCTTTCTGATTAGCAACATTTTTATAATTCACGTAACTATCTTCATCGATCGTCGGCGCATTGGCCAGCAAGCCTTTTGGAATGCGGCCATAGAATGTTGAATTCATGAATTTATCGGCCAGTTTCCAACGCCTCAAATCGACCAGACGAAAGCCCTCATTGGTCAATTCATAAAGTCTTTCTTTGCGTACGATCTCGCGCAGCTCAATTTGCGTTTTACCGCTGGATATTACTGGCATGTCAACGCTAGGACGCTGCCGAATACTGTTGATCGCATCATACACCGTTTGGTCGATCTTATTGCTTTCGATCATCGCCTCGGCATAAATCAACAAAACTTCAGCATATCGGCTCTGAATAATATTTAACTCCGATTCCATGGTAAAATCCTTGTCTTTGATATCGACATATTTTTTCCAGCAATAACCAGAAAAGGTCGCATAGGCATTGATCGCGTCCTGATTTTGGATGCGTACTGCCGTAGAAGTATTGTAGCTGTAGTTCCAGCAGGTTATGCTATCTTTATGGGTCTCAAACTGAAAACCAAAAACGTGCTGCCGGGAAGAGCAATGGTATACCCCAGACGCGGGTCCCGATTGGCAAATGGTTTTTAGGATCAAATCTGGAAGATTTATCAATGGCAAATCCGTCGGTACAGAGATAACTATCAACAACCGATTGTGACGGAATTTTGTTGGAAGTTCCCTGTGCGTTGCGTGACAGAAATCCGCGCGTAGCACTGTGGGTCTTTGTTTTTGTAATCGTAGATATTGAAAAGCAAAAATAATCTCCTTGGATGCCTCTCCATCATAGGTAAACAATTGGCCGAAGTCGGGGTGTAAGGCGTATACTTTCAGGTCCATGACTTCTTTGGCAGAACGCGCTGCTTCTTCCCACAGCCCATTATTGAGTGCTGCCCGAGCCCGTATGGCCAAAGCCGCTCCTTTGGTAGCGCGTCCTACGTCTGCCGAGCCATAGCTCACCGGCAAGATAGCTGACGCTTCAGCAAGTTCTTTGAGGATGAATGCTGCAATTTCGGCCTTTGCTGTTTTGGGGACATTGGCCTCCGCCAGGCTCAGGCCGCTCGTCACTAAAGGCACTCCGCCGAAATAATCAATCAAATATTGGTAGACATAGGCCCGGATAAACTGTGTCTCTGCTTTATAACGCTTTTGAAGATTGGCATCCATCTTTCCATCCAACTTCTGGATATTGTCGAGTATAAAATTACATTTGCCAATGACCTTATAGGAATTGGTCCAGATATTCCGGATGTAACCATTGTTGCTGTCGTGATCACCTCTTCCCACAGCTTGTAAATCAGAGGTATTACGATCCCACCCAATATCGGTGGCATCATCAAGTGTGAGGTTGATAGGCATGTCGTCCGTGGGATGAAATGCCAGGGCACTGTACAAACCATTGACAACCAATGTCAGCTCATCCTGATTTTTGAAATAATTTTCGTCCGAAGGACCATCCAAGGAGATCTGTCCAGGTATTTTTCGCATGCCCCCACCAAAAGGAGAACTGCAATCGATAGCGTATATAATACGAATTTATTTAGAGTTTTCATACATGCCAAGTTTATAATGTAATATCCAATCCAAAAGAATACACCTTTACCTGTGGGTAAAAGTTACCATAGCCTACAGGTGCTTCGACGTCATAACCGTCCCAAAACTTGTCTACGCTGAATAGGTTTGAGCCATTGACAAATACCCGGAACCTATTCAGTCCGATAGACTTTAGCAGGTCCGCCTGGAATGAATAGCCGAGCTGCAAATTCTTCAGCCGAAGGTAGGCAGCATTTTTCATCCAAAACTGGGAGGACTGCTGGTTGTTATTCTGCCCGAAAGCCAGGCGCGGATATTTAGCAGCAGTATGGTCAGGCGTCCATCGGTCTTTATTGTCCTCACGGATCGTCCCCAATTGCCCCGTCGTTGTAAAAGGCTGTATTCCTGCACCATAGAGATAGCCATCGGCTTTTCCCACACCCTGCAACAGAAAACTGAGGTCGAATCCTTTGAAACTGAAGTTGGAATTGAGCGAATAGGTATATCGTGGAATCGTACTCCCGATAATGACCTTATCGGATTCATTAACTACGCCATCGCCATTTTGATCGCGATATTTGAGGTCTCCCGGAGCCAAGGTACCAAACTGTGTGGCATGCGCTTTCACTTCGTCGGTCGTCTGGAAAAAGCCTTCCGAAACATAGCCAAAGATCGAGTTAATGGGGTAGCCTTCCCGATTGACCGTTAGACCAGTCTGATTGATTCCCCGCATATCCAACACTTTGTTTCTGACATCAGAGAGGTTAAACGTAAAATTATATTTAAAGGCTTTGCCCGGATCACTCCGATAGCCCATGGAAAGTTCCCAACCTTTATTTTCGACCACGCCCGCATTTTGATAAGGCTTATTCAAACCAATGATGAGCGGGATGTCCAGCTGTAATAATATATCGCTGGTTTTTCTGTTGTATAGATCTGCGGTAATAGTCCATCGCTTAAATAGGGTAAGATCCATCCCGATATTTTTCTCCTCAGTAGACTCCCATGTAATATCAGGATTGGACATATCATTTAGCGCTGCCGTATTGACGATGCCATTGCCCAATGTATACGAACCTAGGTTTAAAGATGCCACGGCCGGATAGGTCCCGATATTCTGATTTCCCAGTTTACCCCATGATGCCCTGATTTTTCCTTCTGTAAGCCAGCCCTTGGATGCGGTTAGGAACTGCTCCTCAGAAAAACGCCATCCTGCAGATGCCGACGGAAAAAACCATAACGATTACCTTTGGCAAACCTGGACGAACCATCGTAGCGTGCATTGAGTTCCAAAAGATAACGATCTTTGAAAACGTAATTGATCCGGGAAAATAATGATTGTAACGCCCACTCGGAAGCACTTCCCGTAGCTGACTGATTCAGTGCCGACCCAGCATTGAGCACTTCATAGTCAGGGAGAACATAGGTGTCCCTAAAACCCTGAGTGTAATCAATCTTGTAGTCTTCGCGCGAACCACCAATCAATGCTTTAAACTGATGTGGACCAAAATCCCTGTTTAGCGTAAGGGTCGCTCGCATATTATTAAAAAGTTCCTGGCTATTGTACTGGGTAAGTGCTGTACGCACAGGGACCGAGAAGCTCGGCGTACCGTCTGGAAAATAGGACTGCACTGCTTTTCGGAAATTCTTATTTACCTGCGTCGCATATTTCGGTGCATAATTGACCTCGGCAGTCAACCATTCCTTGGGTCTGTAGATCAATGATGCGTTGATACTACCAAATGGACTTTTGTTGGTCGCAACACCGCCATCTGCAGCCGCCGAGACGGGATTATTACCATTCCAACCTAGTCCCCAGCTACCATTAGAATTCCTAAAGGAT
Organism: Sphingobacterium sp. E70; assembly: GCF_019285695.1. Lineage (NCBI taxonomy): Bacteria > Pseudomonadati > Bacteroidota > Sphingobacteriia > Sphingobacteriales > Sphingobacteriaceae > Sphingobacterium > Sphingobacterium sp. E70. The sequence continues at coordinate 300,325 of NZ_CP079104.1, forward strand.
TGATTGGCGGGAATACTGCTCATCCACTGAAAAAGCTCTTCAATACTCGCTGCGGGTGAGGTGACAATCGGATTGACGTATTGAAAGTCAAATTTAACGGCGAGCTTATCTGAGAATTTAACATCCACGTTGTTGCGGATAGTATAGCGCTTAAACGAACTATTCAGTGTCAACCCCTTCTGGTCGAAATAACCGACCGAAGTCAGCATTTTTACTTTATTTGTGCCTGCATTTACTGTCACAAAATGGCTTTGCTGAAATCCATTCCCCTGCAACGATTCCTTTTGCCAATTGGTATTGGGATACTCGTCCGAACTACCATTGCCCTGACTTCGATAGGCGGCAATGATATCCTCTGGATATAATGGACTCGCACCAACATTGGTATACGCTTCATTAGTCAGCAGCATATGATCCAGGGCATTGACGATTTTGGGCATATTGGTCGCCGACTGCCAACCGAAATAATTATTGTAGGCAATAGCGACTTTATCAGAACTTCCCTTTTGGTCGTGACCAAGATGACACCATTGGCGGCTCTCGAACCGTAGATCGATGCGGAGGCGGCATCTTTTAATATGGAAATATTCTCTATTAAATTGGGGTCGATATTATTGATAGAGCCTTCGATCCCATCAATCAGCACTAAAGGTGCTGCGTTGCCAAGTGTACCGATACCGCGGATACGGATATCCGCACCGTCCGCTCCCGGCTTGCCAGAACGCTGTGTGACGGTGACTCCCGAGGCCATGCCCTGAAGGGCCGAAGAGGTTTGCCCTGCGGGCCTATTGTTCAGATCTTCTCCCGATACGGCGGAAACAGCGCCCGTCAAATTGACCTTTTTCTGAACACCATAGCCGACGACAACAACTTCGTCTATCATTCCGGTATTTGGTTTCAGACGGATAAGCACGGTGTTTTTGCTGGTAGCGGTTGCCACAAAATGCTTAACAGAATCGGTATCGTAGCCGAGATGGTGGGCATAGATCGTATAATTTTCGCCAGCAACAAGCGGGGTTAAAACAAACAATCCGTTGTTATCGGCCACAAAGTGGAGTTTTTTACTGCTCTTCTCGTGGACAAGATCAATAGTTGCACCGGGTAATGTATTACCTTCGTTGTCTACTATTTTACCATTTACTTTCAGGTTTGATTGCGCAAATCCTACAGAAAAGTATGGAAATAGCAATCCCACGAGCATTAATTTGATTAGAATATGCTTCATAATTGTTTACAGTTGGTTACTCTGGTTTATATATTGGTTTATTTTTCTGCGTCGGGTTGATTCTATCCTACTGTACGTCCTCCTTTCTTCCCGAATTACTGATGTTGACAATACCATTTTTCACTTGGAATGTACAACCGTTCAATTGGCAGAAGCTGGTCAAGAAATTGGCTAGCGATTCTTTGCTATTTAAACTTCCTGTAAATGAACTGTTGAGTAAATCAGGATTATCGCATATAATCGAAACGTCATAAAGGCTTTCGATTACTCTTAGGAGTTGAACGTTTTTGGTTTGATTAAATTTGACGGACTGATTGGTCCATTCTACATTGGCGGTTAGATGTGGAATGAGTTTTCTTAACTCCTTATCCACACGGGCAGGCTGAGATTTTGTCAATTCGGGCTCCGAAAACTTAATCATCTGCTGAAGTTTTAAGTTAACCAATACTTCTTCTTTTGGTTGGAGGTATATTAAATTTCGGCTATCTGCCGTAACTGATCCGACAGATATTTTGCCCTCCATTAGTTTTATTAGTACATGATCGGTATCCTTGGGGTCTACGCTAAATATTGTACCTAAGGCAGTGGTCAAATATCCTCTGTAATTGACTTGAAAAGGTGCATTTTTGTTTTTGTGCACCTTGTAAATAACCCGACCTTGCACCTGCTGTACATCGCGGTGGCCTTGGCCGCTGTATTCGAATCCGATTTTAGCCTGTGGATAAAGGATAACAGTCGTACTATCAGGAAGCTGAGCATAGATCGTATAAGCATTTTTATTTTCATACCAAGTGACCTGGTCCTTGATTGAGGTAGAGAAATTTTTCAAAAAGAGAACCGACAGTACACAGAGTAGAACGGCGGCACAGGAAGCCCAGACCCACGGGCTTATGCTCCGGATTGGTGTAGGCTTGGGCGGATCTACGGCATAGATATGATCGAGCACTTTTCGATGAACAATGCTTAAATCTGGTAAGTGAATCTGTTGTACTACTTGTCCTTCATCCTGATCCAGCATCTCAGCGATCCATAATTCCAGAATTGCAGCATCCATCTCGGCCATTTCGTCAAAAAATGACTCATAATACTGCGCCTCCAAGCGGTTGTGGATATACGCCAACAATTGATCTTTAAAGGATTGCTCTTTCAAAATTTTCTATAATTAGTTCAATACATTGCTGTATTTGTTACTCTATACGTTTGGCAAAGAGAATCACACTATTGCTTTTTATTTTTTTATAGCTTAAATAAAAAGGCCGCAAAAAGACTGATTATATACTCATCTCGGTAATTTTCCTGAATATATTTTTGATATCCTTGAGTGCGCTCACCAATTGATTGCTCACTGTAGATACTGAGATACCCAGTAAATCGGCTATTTCTTTATAACTTTTTTCCTCAAATTTATTGAGCATCAGAATCTCCTTTCGTTTGGGGCTCAGGGAGTCGATTGCATTGTTCAGCATCTGCTGTTTATCTTTGAAAAACAGTTTTTCTTCGGTATGATAATACAGTTCTATGGCTGAAGCCCATATTTCCAATTGAAGTGCCTTGTCTCTTTGCACTTTTCGAAAAAAATCCATGGCCAAATTATCCGAAATATGATTGAGAAATGAGACAAATCCCTTATTAGGGTCAATCTTTTCACGTTGGAGCCATATTTTGGTAAATACTTCCTGTAAGATTTCTTCCGCAATAGTTTGATCTTTGACCAGTTTGATCAATCTAATATAGATCTTTGGAGAATAATGGAAATAGATTTCATTAAACGAATTGAGGTCTCCATTTTTAAGTTTTTCCAGTATAGCAGCTTCTTTAGGAGATTTCATTTGGCAAATTCATATAATTGGTACGAACGTCGATGAATATAATGATAAATTTACTAAATCAAAATCATTGGTACCATAAATAAAATTTTATATTTCCTATTGATTGGCTTGCTCTCTTTTAAAACATTGTTTTCGACTGCAGAAAGATTCCTCATGTCCTACTTCGCGTCTTTAATTAAAAATTGATTTGTCATATTCTTTTGTTTTTATGTGTATAGCAAAAATATGGCTGCTACGGAAGCTATCCGAGGAAAACAAGCTGTATGTAAGCGGTACCGGAGAGATACCGAAAAGTACATTCTTTTGCTGGAGGTTAAATAAAAAAAGCTTCCCTCTTTTAATTTGAGGGAAGCTAACCAATCTATCTAACAGGTATTTAGACTGCAAGTAATCCTGCACTTCGCAGTTTAGTTTTTAGATCTCTTAATTCAGCCAAAATAGCTTGAACTTCCGACGGTGTATACGTGTTACTGGGATCTGCTGCTGTCTCCGGCGAAGCGGCAGATTGCTTCCCATCGACCCAAATAGAACCATTCCACCATACGGGTCGATTCAATGTGGTGTCAAAATATTCCTGCCCCACAAGCGATGTAGTAGGCCGTTGTAATGTAGTTCCTCTAGCATTATAAGAGTCTGTTTGGTTGAATACATTATAAACCCTCGTATTAGGCTGGCTACCCAGAAGTTCTACACTAAAAGGTGTCGCATTGCCCACAATTTCCGAAATGGTATTACCGCTGCTTCCTGAGCCCAAACTTACAACTGGATATGAACCTATCCCCTAGAAAACACGTTACATATTTTACTATTGATAATCCGATTGGTTCTGACAACTGGATTATCTAAAGCGGTTTGTGTTAGATTAAAAACATCTGATATAAATATTCCGGTCTTCGCGGTATTACCTTCAAGTGTATTAACAAACATGCCCGACTCAGAGTCTAGTTTGATGTCTGTTATATGTAAAAAGCTACCTTCGAAAATAATAGCTGCTCTTAATGGAGCAGGCAGATGAGCAGCGTATTTATAAGTTACGTTTTGGACCTTTAATCTATCCCGATTAAAATTGACGAGCTCTTTTCTGTCATTTATACTTAAATCTGAGCCAACAATAGCAGCATCAAAGTAGCTCGCCGAAATACCTTGAATATCAATCGTAATATTTGTTGCCACCGGTGTCCTAGTAATCGATGCACTACTGGTAAAAATTGGGACACTGTCTCTATGTGATGAATTATCGCCCAAATCCAATATATGGTTAAATTTCCTCCAAGCCACATTTGCGGAATTGCCCAGCGGATTGGTAGAACCCAAAAAATTAGGATTATCAATTGTAATATGTAAACCATCGATATTAAACATTCCGCCATCAACTCTGACATCACAATTTTTGGTTCGGAAGTTCTTTATAAATACTTCATTTTCTTGCCAACCAAAGGCTGCGTTAAGTGCTTGTACGGAATTTCGGATTGGATCCGCTTCCATATAAATATTTTCCAACACTATATTCCTAGCGATCTTGGCATAACCATTGTTTGACAAAATTCCTCTTCTAAATAGATTTTTAACAACGATATCTTTTATTAAGATATTGCGGATTTCGCTATCCGCTGACTGGAAAGAAGGATTAATCTCATAAAAACTTCACATCCATCCACGATGACATCTTCCAATACGATATCTCCACCATCATCACTCTGAAAAGCTATTTGTACGCTGAAACCATTTCCATAATACCGGACTCCTTTCACGCTCGTACCTTTGTTAATTTTAATAAGGGAAATCATTTGGTACTGGAGACCGTCAGCTTCAACGGATATATTATTCACTTTCACATTCCCCATATAACTTATCTTAATAGCCCTTTTTCCGACATTCTTAAAATAGCAATTATCTATATTTACATCGCAGTTTTGAGCTTTACCTCCCCATAAAACCTGATTCCATCGGCATCGTTGTAAGAAGTGTATGTACTTTGGGATAACCCATCATCTAACTTGGTCATGATGTCGGAAAATCTACAATTTGAAATATTTCCTGTTACAAAATCAGTTTGCACTTTAGCATTGGGATGAGCCGCATCAACTCTAGGATCGCTAATGTAGATACCGCCACAAAATCCTTTTAAACTTCCTGCTTGAGTGCCTGTATTATCATTTTTAATATTGGAGAATAGGCACTGATCAATAAGAAAGTTACTAACCCCATAAGGACTAATCATTACTCCATATTGCTGATCATTACTCGTACCCGCTTTTATGCCCAAAGCATTTTTGAAAATACAGTCAGTGATACTTGGATTTTTAATGTTGTCTGTTAAATGAATAAAGCAATCTTTCAATTGTTTATCCATCGCGTCAAATGTTGCGCCATGAACACTAAAGTTGTCAGCTTCTACGCTTATAAATTTAGAATCAAAATCTCCACTAAATTCAAATACCAGATCATCTCCAATAATTTTTGTCCCTAATTTTAATACGTTGAGTGTGGAAGAAACCTTATATCGGCCACTGAATTTAAAAGTTGTATTTTCCGGTTGCGCCATTAAAAGGCTTTTAATTTTATTTGTGTAATCGTCGGTCTTGTTTCCTATAATTCCAAAATAAGAAACATGAATAAATTTCTTGAAATCATGAAATAACTTAATACCTCCGTTTCAATTACACTCCCGTCATCTTTTGGTCCTGGATCAGGGTCTGTTAATGGATTAACATAGTAATAAATAATCGGTGCTGGGGTGTCCCCTTTTTGATCATAGCCCAATAACTGGACCCCATCATAAGTTCCGTTTTGTAATGCTGTAATTTCGGCAGCAGATAAACCCTGCATAGCCGTCATCGTCTTCTTAATTAAAAATTGATTTGCCATATTCTTTTGTCTTTATGTGTATAGCAAAAGTATGGTTGACGAGGGTGCTATCTGAGGAAAATAAGGTATATGTAAGCGGTATGTGGGAGATACCGAAAAGTCTATTTTATTCTTTTAAAGCCTGAGCAGATACTCAAAATAAAAAAGCTTTCCTCTTTTAATTTGAGAGAAGCAGTCTTAAGCATTTATACTAATGACATATTGTATGAGTACTTCAATATGCTTAGCGAATGCGTATTTCATTAAACTTTTAAGATTCTTATCAGTCCTAGGGATTAATGTTATCATGTACAGATCTTCTAGGTCACCTACAAACTTCATAGGAGAAACAGAAATTAGCATAATATTACTTTCATCAACTAGAACTTCCTGGGATTATTTTGAACAAATCGATCATCAATCTTAAATATTACTCGTTCAGATTTTACATTTGTATATTTTTTTACAATATCTGACAAACTCATTAAAACAGGTTTGTATTCAGGCGTCAATTCAATTATCACTACCCCTCTTTCTTTGTTAATATCTACTGACTTAACTCCTTCAGATTTTAAGGACCACATGGCATCGCCTAAGTAATTTTCACCTCGCATCTCTATCTTAGGCAAAGGTCTTTCATTAAGCTCTTTGTAAACAACTCTAGGCAAAGTATCAGTTTTGCTATATAAAGGTTTCAATTGCTGTCCATACGTTAAACTTAAGCCGAAAAATGACAGAAGAGAGAATAAAAGCGTTTTTTTCATTTTTAATTATTTTTATATTTATTACGATATATCACTGACTATGAGGCTATTTATTAAGCATTTATGGAAATAATAGTTATACATTGATCTTAATCAATTCCCAAAATAGTTTATACAACTTATCATAAACTTCGGTATCCTCTTGTTGACATCAGACCTTATGATAAAGTCACTTGAATTTCCCCATCAAGTTGTATAATATGCGCAAAATTTCCGAAATCCAGATAATTTTCCCATAACGGATTTATATCTATTTTTTTCGTTAGCGAAGTCTCTATTTATCCCCTCCTGATTTTCAATCACTTTTCTTCAAGAACTAATTCTCATTGAAGTGAAAGTCGCTTCCCTCCGCCAATTAGAGAGAAGTTTTTGGTTTATCAAAACATAAATTAAGCTTTTGGCCACTCGCTCTATCGGCAACCAATTTTGTATTCAACGATCCTCGGATCTCACTGGTCAATGAGAAAATAACATTAGAACATATAGTACTCATTTTTGGCATAGATCTAGCACTGAAAGATAAACAACTAATCGCATAATGAATAAGCTATATATTATCTTCTTTCTTCTCGTTTTCCAGGGATGTACGATGCCTAAAAGCACGATGACACCTATACAAAAAGATAAACCCAAAATCTATGAAAATAAGTCACTCCAGGGAGACTATGTTTCTATTCTAAAAACAATTTTGTCTGATGATTCCGCTGATATCAGGTTGCAGCGCGAGGGAAATGAAACGGTGTTCATCCATAATAAGTTTCAAAGGGATTCTATCTCCTCATTGCAGGACAAGAATTATGTTTTCTACAATGTCGATCCACAGAAGCTGATGAAAATGCTAGGTAACCAGCTCAAAGACTCGCTGGATATGCTTATTCAGATGAACGAAAGGAAGGCAATCATCCCAATTCCAGCCGCTATCAAAGCAGCGTATGCTGTAGATGATGCCGATAAATATAGGATGAACCGTAATAAAAGCATTTATTACTTTCATCTTCCTATTATGGGGTATAACCGAAAAGAGCTTACGTACCGGTTGACTATGTTTGCGGCTCTTTATGTGGAAACGGGAATGCATTTCTGCTTGAAAAAGTGAATGGTAAATGGGTTATCATACGACGATTCTTTAATCTCTGGATCTCTTAAAAATACAATAGAACTCTTTATTAACAATATCACTCTTGAGGTAAAGGAAACACTGATTGCTATGATCAAGTTTTCCCTAATAACATCGATAGATTTTATAACCGTTTGCTCCAAGCCAACGGTCTATCTTTAGTAATAAGTGCGGAACAAAAAAGCGCAACGCCATGAAATAATCCATACGTTGCGCCAAATTGAACACCACTACCTACAAAATTGTTAATTCATGGGCAAATTATTAAGATCTATATTGGGAGCAGTACCATTAGCAGGTCTTGTAAAAACAGTATTTTCTGCCACGAAATCATTAAAAAATCCACCGTTTTGCAAAAAGAACTTCCGTTCTCAACTCCACCTCTATAATCGCCACGTTGATTATTATCACCTGCGCCGTCCACACTAAATTTACAAGAAGTTGATTCGATCCATGTACCCGTTGTTGACCTAACCCAAAAATTTGAATAATATCCCTTTCGGCCCAAGTAGCCCATCGTATTATTGAAATTTTCAAGAAAAGAGTACGCACCTTTTATGTAGGTCGAAATAGCCGGTCTCTTAAAGGTGGCAATATATTTCCATGTTCCTAACTCTGGAGCATAAAACCAGGATGAATACAGTGTATTTCCTAACCCGTCCGGTCTTATTCTTGTCAGGAACTTATATGTCGTCCCGGTTGACCAGTCGTATGTCCAATTACTTTTTCCGCCTGTCCCCTCTCCACCGAAACCACTGACCACCACATCTGTACCACTACTCACTGCAGTAGTTTTACCGTCAGCCTCATTGCTTGGATCCCATACAGAAAATATAATTTTTCGTTGTGTAGCTGAATTGACCTGAAAGCCAAAATACCCTTGTCCAAATCCATTTGCCATGTAATAACTACCCACAGGATCCTGTCCAGCGGGAACAGTCACTTCATTATACATCCATTCATAGGAATTTCCAGTAGGAAGACTTGGTGTTAAATGTACCGAAGGGCCACGACGTGAAAAATAATAGCTTGCAGGTATGTTCGCATACGTAAGACCGGAGGAAGCTGCCGTACCACCGATAAGAATATCGGTCATATTACCGATATAAGTCGAAGTTTTGCTTATTCCTGCAGATCTACTTTTACATAACCAGGTGCTGCTATCTGCACTGCACCTGCATAATAATCTTTGCGGGTGCTCCACCGGTCATGGTCACATCGAAGCTCTGTCCATTGACGGTCAAACGGACCACACTCGTGCCCGTGGTAACGTAGCCTCTTATCCCCAAATGTAAGGTACCCGATTGTGTTACCTTAAAATAGGTACTTACCAGAGCCGAAAGACTAGTCCAATTACGCAACCCGTAATTTGAATTATCAAAAATCTCTGCTCCACTAGATCCATTGGTCACAAATGCATTCCCGCCCATCGGAATCGCAAGCGTCAGATCATTGCTATCTCCCTGGATCAGACTCGAACCCTTTTTGTTAACTATTTCGGACGGAGTATGCTCTACGGCATGATCTCTTTCACATGAGAGAAGCAAAAAACCTGCAAAACTCAAAACCGTGAAAAATAGATATAGATATTTGATCTTTACTATTTCAGTTGTTGTCATGATAGCAGTTTCTTATTGTTTAACCAACCTGAATTTCTGCGCGTTGCCTGTATGCGCTGAATAGATTTGTATCTGCGTATCGTTGGCGGTACTTGATCCATTTACATCAAGGTTTTTGCCTACGGCAGATGCTGGCTCAAGGTTATAATTGCCGCTTCCAACATAAGTAATCTTCCACCGTTGTGCCGAAGTATTTGCAAATGTGGCCACCTGAACAGGAGTGCTGTTTGCAGATCCACCTCCCCTGACTTCCAATACTTTAGTCGTATCAGCCACATTCTTCAAGGCATAATATCCACTTCCTACACTTCTCAATTTCCAGACCTGATTGGGCGTTGTCGGATAATTATAAGTCCATAATGTCACATCTTCACCATTAACCGGAGGATTACCGTTAGCATCAACCAGCTTGCTCGGCTCTTTCGTTAATGCAGATACGATTTTGTAATTGGCACCATCTGTCAAAATACCTTGTGGCGAGTAAAATGTAATCAATAATATATCAAGATGTGAATACCCTGCTAGTTTGCTTGCGAGGTCTGCTTCTCCGTAATAACGTGATAATGCCCATGCATACATCTTCACACGTTCTGTGCCAACGGTTTTGGTCGGAAAGTAAGATTTCATCGCATTATCGACAGATGCATCGTAACTAATTCCATCCACTCCATAGGTAGTCAACTTGCTGTACATAGCGTCCATGACAACCTGTTGCTGCGCCGCTGTCTTGCCGCTCAAATCTGACCAATTACAATAATAGCTTACCTTCCAACCAAGCTGCTTAAAGCCTGTCAGATGCTCTGGATACATACTTTCTATCAACACTCTATTTTTAATGGAATAAAGGCTATCCATTTTCTTCAAGGTCTTTAAAAATAATTGTTCATTTGTGGCACTATTCAAGTCTTTACAATCCAACCAAAGCGAAGTATAGCCCGGAAGCTTCTGATTTAGGTTGGCAAAATACTCTTCCAATGTCTGTCCTGTTGCTGTTCCGGCTTCATGGCCGATCAGGCAGGTTGGTTGGCCGCCTTTATTGGCAACATAGATATCCACCTCAAGGCTATTAATCCCTTCGTTGATAATCTCATCAACCTTAATCAGATCATTGGCCCGATGCGCACTTACAAAGGTCGGACCAGCCAATGTCGTATTGACTTTGCCCATTTTTTTGGCGCGTTTTCCTGAATTTGGGAAATATCTTTCTGACAGCCCACAAATAGATAAGTCATACAGGCAAACATGCAGACTGCTTTGCCAAACGTTAATGTTGTTTTTCTCATAATTTTTATATTTTAATATTAAGTTTCTTCGTTTAAAAATCAATTTTTCTGGTTGTCATCCGCCCTTCTCCATGAATATCCAGCTGATGATCATTGAGTTCCAAAATACCATAAGCATTCCGGTCGGCGGTTTCGATCATCCTCCAGTGTAATCATCGGAATACCTTTATAGGTTGCAAAATTACCGGGATGATGATGGCCTGAGATCACCACCTTTACAACCGGATATTTTTCGATAAGGGTCAATATCTCTCGGTTATTCAGTGCTTCAAGGCCATTCTCGGGGTACAGGGGATGATGTGTGAAAACGATCACCTTTTGGATGCTGACTGGGCTTTGTGAAGTTGCCTTTCCATCCATTTCAGCTGTTTTTCGCTTATGCCTCCATTCCAGGGCTGATCATTGTTTCTTTTGCAGTCTTCAGTATATCATTGATTTTCTTCCAAGCCTCACGTTGCCCTGATCCCGCCTTAGTGGCATAGTCGGCAAGTTCATTGGTATTGAGCAGTATAAACAGCCATTCACCCTTTTCTACGGTATAATAAGGATTCGGCATTTTATATAACTTATATAAATGGCCCCGTCATCAACATCCACATAATCGTGGTTTCCCAAGATATTATAGACCGGGCTTTTGAGCTTGTTGAGTCGCTGAAGCGCCGGCTGCAGATCTTTTGGCCCTACATCGACCAAATCGCCAAGCATGACCGTAAAATCCACTCCTTCCCTGTTGATCGCTGTGACGGCCGAATCCAATTTGTCAAGTGAGTTTCGGTAAAAACGGCTCCCCGGGTATCCTTATCTGCGTACTGTGGATCGGCGATAAGACCGATCCTAATAACAGATTGAGCCTTGCCCATGCTATAAAATAGGATGAACAGCAATGGCAAAAATACTTTTATTCCCATCCTGGATTTTGTTTTAAGTTATTGTTCAATGTGATTTCATTTAGCGGTATACATTCCAGATAATCGCGGTTTTCCTTAAATCCATAGCCATTCGGTAGCTGCGTTACAAAAGGATCGAGCAAACCGTCCGCATCAATTTTATAGTTGATTTTTGTGCCCGTCCAGTCCGAAGCCGCAAAGGGATAACCTTTGGGGCGTTTCCCTTTCAGTAGTTTATGGGCGGCCCATCGTCGGATATCGTCATAGCGAAATCCCTCGGCTCCAAGTTCGACAGTACGCTCGCGGCGGATTTCTTTTAACTGGTCTGATATATTATAACCATAGTCGGCATATCTGTCCTTATTTGGATCGTCGGTAATAGCAAAATCCGGCATACCTGATCTTTTGCGGAGCAGATTGATTGATTTGGTATAATCGACTGTTTCGCCAAGTTCAGCCTTCGCTTCAGCATAATTCAATAAGGCTTCGGCATAACGAAAGATGATGGCACCAGTTTCATCACTTGAGCTCCAGGAAACACCACCACCCGCTAGAGCCGATTTTGGATCATTTCCCTTCCGGATCTGAAAACCGGTATTATTCAAGGCCTCGCCGGATTTGTCCAGAAATGGCTTTTTAAAGGTGGCTTTACCAAAGGTATTATCCCACATCAAGGCACCTGGTGTCCAGATCGTCTGGGAAAGCCGTGGATCACAATCGGCCCGTATTTTTTCTAAAAAGCATTACCTTTCACAGTCTTACCAAGGCTAAAATAATCGTATGGCTGACCATTCCGGCCCAGGTAATGCTGTACCTGTTCAAATGTCATCGATATCCCCGCTGTGCGATCGGACACGTAGATCTGAAAAGAGTGTGACAGATCACGGTTGACCGAATAAGCTTTCCAAAGGATCACCTCTTTATTGGCAAGCTGATCTTTCAGGGAAAATAGTTTACAGTAATCGTTTTCGGGGTCGTTGTTGCTATACAGCGACATGCCATATTTTGCATCCATCAACGTTTCGGCAGCCGCAGCAGCTTGCCGGAAGTACTTAGAGGGATCAGCGCCAGCTGTACCAAATGCTGTACCTTTGTGGTATTTCTGCCAGCTGCCTTCAAATAGGGCGACCCTGGATTTGAAAAGCAGGGCAGCCTGTTTAGAAAGCCGATTGTTTTTACCTTTTACTGTAGCCACAGGTTCCAGATATTCAATCGCTTTATCCAGGTGTGCCAAAATTGAGTCCACTACCGTTGTCCGTGGATCACGTGCTTTGAATAATTCTTCAGAGTCCATCTCCAATGGATCCGTATACCAAGGGACATCACCGTAGAGCCTTACTTTTTCGAAATAAAACCAAGCTTTAAAGAAATGGGCTTCTCCTAAAAACTGCTTATATTTTTCAAAAGGATCTTTGCATTTCGTATAATTCTTGAAAAAGATATTGACACTGCGGATATTACCCCAGCCCCAGTTTCCGCCGGATGAAACCGGCGATTCGGTACCGTTCCAGACTGTACTCGGCGAACTGGAAATCTGCACGTCAGATCCTCGGCTGCCATCCCAGCCAATCACACCGAGAAAACTGCCGACTGTATTAAAAGCGGGGAATACTGTATAGAATTGAACCGTATAATTCTCTAGGTCTTTGGCTGTTTTCCAATAGCTTTCGTTTTCAATCTGTGTCAATGGCGGCCTGTCCAAAAAATCTTCGGAGCAGGAACCGACCAACAGTAAAATGACTGTCGTATATAGTAAGATTATTATTTTTTTCATTGGTTATTAATTGCTAGATATAATTTTCCTTCGCTACCTAAGTAGTTACCTTTACATTCAAATCAAATGATATTAAAGCGAAATATTTATCCCGAATGCCCAAATTGCCTGTGAAAACATGCCTTTGCCATTCCCAAATTCTCCCAGTATTGCTGTTTCAGGATCAAATGCGCTAGGGAGTTTGGATAAGGTATAGATATTCTCGCCGGAAAAATAAATACGTGCCCGTTTCAATCCGATTTTCTGGAGCATCAATGGAGGAATGGTATAGCCTATCTGTAGATTTTTAAGACGTGCATAGGCTCCATTCTGCAGGTAACGTGTCTGCATTTGCTTATTCTTGCTATCTTGGGTGGTATTACTGTAAGGCCGCGGAAAATAAGCTTCAGTATTTATACCAAGTCCGGAATAGCGATCACCTTCGGTATCCCGATAGTAATCCATGTGGTGCGGGAAAAGGGAGGATTGATTCCAGGCCCTAAAACCCCAGAATACATTGCCATCCAACCATAGATCACGCTTTCCAGTACCTTGGATAAACACAGCGATATCAACATTTTTATAATTGGCGGTTAAATTAAGTCCAAACTGATAACGGCGTGTCGAATTACCAATGATTTTAAGGTCACCATGGTCATTTATGGTGTTTTTGCCCTTATTGATTACCCCATCTCCATTGAGATCGCGGTATTCAACATCCCCTGTCTGCCAGAGCTGTCCATTGATAAATTTTTGGTAACCAGATGCATTGATCTCGTCCGCGCGTTCCTTGGTTTTAATCAGGCCAACAGTTTCATAGCCCCAAATTTCACCAGCATCTTTGCCTACGTAATCCGTTGTCAGGATACCCGTTGGATTGGTGTACTTTGTAATTATATTTTTGTAATCAAAAACATTAGCCGCTACGGAATAATTAAAATCCGAGCCTATTTTTCCATTCCAACGCAAGCTAAAATCCCAACCCTTGGTTTTGAGTTCCGAGTTATTTTCTCTGGGAATATTCGCTCCCAATACCGCGGGAAGTGCCTGCGCTGGTCCAAGACGGTCATAGGTCAGCCGTTGATAGTATTCAAATTCAGCCTGCAAGCGGTTTTGAAAAAATCCCAGTTCGACCGCCGTATTCATTGAACGTGAGGACTCCCAGGTAAGAAAGCGGTTTACCAAGTTTGGTGCCGTGGTGTATGCCGGCCGCATGCCATCAATAAGCCAGCCTAGGTTACTTTGTACCCCAATAATGCCAAATCCTGATAGGAGGCAACATTCTGATTACCCAGCTTCCCCCATGATGCTCTCAGTTTCATAAATGGTATATAATCCTGTAGAGGCTGCCAAAACAATTCTTTAGAAACCACCCATCCCGCGGATATGGAAGGAAATGCCCCCAGCGTCTGCCACGGGCAAATTTGGATGTACCATCATAACGGACATTTGCCTCGATCAGATATTTGTCTGCATAATTATAATTTAATCGTGCAAAATAGCCTAAAGTAGACCAATGTGTGAGACCATCGCCCACCTGCATTTCACCTGTTGCTGTTGTAAAGATGGGATATCAGGAACGATGAGTTCCTTCTCAAGCCATTCATCGAATCCAGTTTACTGATTTCATTCTGAAAACCGGCAAGTACCGTAAAATGGTGATCCTTTCCTAGATCTAAATTATAAGTTGTATAAATATTAAGTGCTTTGTAGGTGGTATTGGATTTTTTCTTTTCGATATACGGAGGGACTGTAAGTGCTATTGGCACGAGCGTACCATCTACTTCATCTTCATAAGCCACTTGATTAACACCGGCATAATCAAAAATCTGATAATCTATCGAGTAGTCGGCATTTATTTTCCAGTTTTGGAGCGGACTGATTTCTGTGGCCAAGCGTTGTACCAGCGTATTATTTGTCAACTTCTGATAACCGGCTTGCATCTGCGGCACACGTGAAAGTTGCGAATAATATCCATTTGGTGATTTAAGAAAAACCTCAGGGTGCGTTCTCAAAATCTGATGGATAATCATGCCATATTCACCCTCACCGTTATATATAGGCCTGTCACGTACGGCATTTGTGAGCCTTGTATTGGAGCTGATCTTCCACCAGTCTGTGATATTGGCATCGAGTTTAGCTTGAAAATTGTAGCGTTTATACTTATCATCGACCATTCTCAGCACCCCTTTTTCGGATGCATGTCCGAGAGACAAGAAATAGGCCATGTCCTTGGATCCGCCCTTAACAGATAGATTTTCCTGCATGCGGCGACCATTGCCATAATGGATATCTATCCAGTCATTATTACCATTTGAAAATTGATAGGTGGACCACTTACGTGGGTTGTTGGCATCAGGGACAGTTTCAGGAAGCGTAGGGTCATCAATATATGCAATAATCCGATCGATGGTGGATTCAGAAAACAACCTAGCAACCCCTTGGTTGTCATGCATTTCATTCATTGCACGGGCAAACGTGTAGGAATCAACCATCTTTGGTTTATTGATAATGGTTGTAGGTCCTCCATTCATGGAAAAATCAACTTGTGGTTTCTGATTAGCTTTTCCTGATTTGGTCGTAATCAGTAAGACCCCATAGGGTGCGCGGGCACCATAGATTGCCGAAGCGGCGGCATCTTTTAAGATAGAAACACTTTCTACCGTATTCGGATCGATGGTATTAATATCTCCGGCGGTGCCATCGATCAGGACATAAGGTTTACCTTGGCCCCTGATCTGTACCGACGGTGCAGCGCCAGGTTCAAAACCATTGTTACCATATGCGATGGTCAGACCGCTGACTGTCCCGTAAAGTGATTGTGAAACGTTGTTTACCGGTCTATCCTGTAAACGTTTTCCATCAACAACAGCAACAGATCCCGTAAGGTTAACTTTCTTTTGGACGCCATACCCCACCACCACGACTTCATCAAGTTCGCGTGCCTGGTCAGCGGCCAGCCGAATCACAAAATCTCCGGTGAGATCACTGTTAATTAAAGTATCTATCGGTTTAAATCCCATAAAATGCACGGATAAGGTATCCGAAGGAAAGATCGAATTTAGCAGAAACATCCCTTTGTCATCGGTTTTGGATTTTGTGTTGGCGCGCTTTAAATTTAAGGTAGCACCCGAAACCGGTGTACCAGAAGGATCGACCACTTTTCCGGAAATAGGTGTTACCTGGCGTTGTACCTGTCGCGCCAAAACAAAGCCACTATCTGTCTTTTTTACCTGAATACCGTAAGGTGTCAATAACCTCCGTAAGACTTGTTCCAAAGATTCATTTTTGTGTCAAATTTGGCTATGTTAATATTTTTAGCCCCAGGCTCTCCGTAAAAGAAATATCTGAGCCAGACCTCTTCTGTAGATCCAGGATAACATCCCGCAGCGTTGTTTTTGGTAGTTCTGGTTATAGATCTTGGCATTCTCCTGTGCAAATGTACTGTTCCAAGGAAAAGTACCGGATAATAGCAGTAGCGCTCCACCAAGACCTAAAGAAAGGTATTTGTTGCTTCTTTTTTCTTTTATTATTAGTTTTTTGTTAATCATTTGTTAATTTTGTATTGATTAAAGGTTTTACATCCATGAAACCGATTATGGAATCGGGTCAGATAGATTCCATAATTTTCTGTAAAGGGTCTTACACTATGTGAGCCCTTTTTTTTTAGTATAGAATGATCTCTTTTTCCTCCTGCTTATTTTTGATACTGATTTTTTTCCGGTCAATAACTGAATCTCTTCCAGTGCGGCTGTCATTGTTTTAGATTTTCGGAAATTAATATTATAACGATCCTTTAACAATTTCTCATCGGCTGTATGGAGTGAGAATCCGTAGAAATTCTTAAAATTTTGGTTTAATTCTTCAAAACTTGCCTGATCCAGCTTAACATGGTCCGATAGCCAAGAGGTCTCTAAAGAATATTCAGCATTAGTCAATTTAAAATTGCTTGATTTGCGGTCGTAAGATATATTTTCATCAGGCAGCAATGTGCGCAAATTTTTCTCGTTGTTGTCAACCTGAACTTTACCTGTACGCACCGATACGGATGTATTACTGATATCGCGATAGGCCTTAACATTAAAACTGGTACCCAACACCTTGATATTTAATCCACCGCCATGTACCGTAAAGGGTCTGGACGGATCTCTCTTGACATCAAAGAAGGCTTCGCCATTGAGTTTCACATCGCGCACGTGGTCGTAATTGCTGACCGTTATGCCTGAGTTGGCATTCAGGATCACTTTCGTACCATCGTTCAGGATGACGGTGGTCCGTTCGGCAGTACCAGTGGATATCGTTCCTCTATCTAGATATACTATTTTGATTGGCTTGATCAGACGGTCAATCTGCGAGGGTGAAAAATACTGATGATATAAAACGGTTGAAAGCATAAACAGCATGACGCTCGCAACAGCGACATATATAAAACGTCGTCGGTCAATGGATCGCTTATCTACGTATTCAGAAGCAGCCCAAACAATCCGCTGCTTGAGATTTTTGCGGTCTGGAAGAAAATCTATTTCTGAATCTTCGGTTTTTTGCTGTCCCAAGGATTCATACCAATATTCCACAACAAATTTTTCCGCAGCACTCGCTGTACCTTCCTGGTACTTCTTGATTAGTTTTTTTAACTGGTTTTGATCCACTGGTAATCCTTTCTAGATGTGTTCTTTCTAGTAAGACAGCTGGTGACAATCAAAAGTATGTAAGGAATTAAAAAAATTATTTGACCAGCAAAAAGAAAGCATTACTGTCAGGGAACGGGCGAATTCGGGATGACGCTCTATTAACATGGCTTTAATACGGCGATGCATTTCTGCACTGTATCCTTTGACGGTCTGTTCGGCCAATCCTAAAGCGACAGCAATCTCCTTGAGGGTAAAATCTTCATTTCGTAGTTTAAAAATCTTTTGCATGTGATCCGGTAATTCGCTCAAAATTTCCGAAAACAAAGTGTTTAGATCTTTTCGATCAAAAGATTGACCAAGGAAAGATCTACGACTTCAAGGCTCACCGCAAGCTTATTCTTCACATCCTGGCGAAGCTTGGCCTTAGCAAAATAATTCATAATTTTATTACGCAGGGACACATAGAGGTAATTGTAGACCGGACCATGTACAACAATGGACTCTCTTTTGATCCAGAGATTGATAAAGAGATCCTGTACAAGATCTTCCGCATCCTGCAGGTTTCCAATTTTTAAGAAAGCAGTCTGTGTCAGCTTGTCGGTATGCGTATTCACCAACATTTCAAAATCTGAAATATCTTTGATCAACAATTTTGATTTCATAATTTAATTGCTGGTTTAATTGCTTATAATATTGCTGTTCGTAATCAAACATACTGGATTTTTTTGCATTAAAAGTCAAGCCTTTAAAACAAACGTTTGCGTAAATTTTCATTTTATCTCTTTCTGGATAGGGATGATCTAGAGGAACAAGCGAATTGTTTTCAGTCAATGCAAAGTCTAAAACCCATCTACCTAACAATTTATTGCTTGGCGTGAACAATGCATAAGCGAATAGCAGAAAAACTAAAAAGGCAAATATGGTCTTCATGTAAATTAAAATGGTATCAATATACAATATATTTACCTTTACTTTAGTATAAATGCATCATGCAGTATTCTACCTGAATACTGCATGATTATTTTTACCTCAATTAGTCGAAACTCGATTGCCCAGACACCCGTATTTCTCAACTTTGTTTTTAGATCCGTTATTCTTGCGAATATTCCTTATCGCTAGTGGTTCAATATCGTTAACTTGCTTGTTGACCACTCGCTCGATCTGACTGTAACTTCGTATTTACCTGAGCCTTCAACTCGTTGATCAAGTCTACAGCCTGATTGTATTTGGATTTCAGGTCATTCACCAGGGCTACGGAAGTAGCTAAATCTGCAGCATCATTAAGAACTGATTTTGCACTGTTACTCGCGACTACATTGGCTACTACCGCAGACTGTGAGACAATGCCTTTAACCGTGGTGGTTGCGAGATTATTGTCGTGAATAAGCCTACGTAAGGGCGACCAATCCGTTATCGCTCCAG
Source organism: Sphingobacterium sp. E70 (assembly GCF_019285695.1). Lineage (NCBI taxonomy): Bacteria > Pseudomonadati > Bacteroidota > Sphingobacteriia > Sphingobacteriales > Sphingobacteriaceae > Sphingobacterium > Sphingobacterium sp. E70. The sequence continues at coordinate 319,702 of NZ_CP079104.1, forward strand.
TACCAAAAAGCTTTTTGGTAAAATATAGTTCATCCAGGGTGTTTGATTTAGAATATATCCGAAAGGAACTTATGGAATTAGTATCATTGAAATTCCCTGTTCTATCAACTCCTAGTGCTACACCTAGGGTTGGCCAAAATGGCGCCGCCTCCTTGACGATAATTGGAGAAAATCCTCCTATGGGATTAATGCTGTTAATTGGCGTAAGGATATCATTTTTTCCTTTACCTTATATGAATCGCTAGCTACTGTCCCATCGATCTCTATGTTTTGTTTTATAAATTTTTCTGAGTCAAAATCCTCTACATTAACAAAGGATGTGCGCTCCCTAAATCAACAATTCCTTTTGCTCCATTTTTAAATCGGTTGTAGACGGAATTCTTGATTTCAATATATCGTGCTCCATCCTGTATTTCAATCCGTCCGATCATCGCTCCAACAACAGAAATCTGCTTGGCTGTGCTGCCTATACGCAGGATATTCCCGAAATAGCAATTGGTATAGGTACTATAACTCGAACTATCGGAAACATCGACAGGATTGGCCTCCAATCCGACACCGATAAAGGTATTTACTTTACAATCCTTACCAACAACGATACCATATACACTATTGGCTTCTGCGCTACCGCCGATGAAGGTATTTTCGTCAGCTTGGGACATCAATACACCAATGCCCAAACCTTCAAAATAGTTTTGATAAAATGTGTTGTTAGTGCTGTTACCAGCAGTGATACTACCACGCTGTCCCAAGCCGATAAATATACCTGCATATGGGACGCTCGTCATCGGGGTGAGATACTTGCTACACCCACAGCCCAAAAATTGTGTCAGCTGTACGGAAGCGAGGTACCAACCATATCCATCACTGCTATTCTTGCCATCGCCTACCCACACATTGGAGAACTTACTCCGTGCAATGCCCCTAAGGTATAAGGTAATGGTAGTGTTGGCATTTCCGGAGAAGACGATATCGCTGATGGTGATATTGTTGATAAACTGGGTCGTTTCGGTACCGCCTTTAAATGCATCAATCTCAAAAGCTTTGTCTGCAGATCCAGTAAACTTTAATATGGTGCCTTTTCCTGTCCTCTGAGTTTGGCACCTTCGAAAACAAAGTTTAGCGTCTGACTATAGGCGATCGTTCCGATGGGTAAAATGCCTTCTAGCGCTTTGTTTTCCTTTAGATAGTCAAAAACACAGCCAATCTAGCTGCATTATCAGTTAGTGAGACACTGACACCGAAATAAAGTGCATTGACATGTTCGATAAATTGATGTTCCAGTTTAATACCTCCCGTTTCGACAATACTCCCGCCGTTGTCTGCCAGTAAAGTTGTACTCAGTGAGTAAATAATGGGTGTTGGGGTATCTCCTTTCTCATAATACCCCAATAGTTCCACTCCTGCACAGCATCCGCTCTGTAATGCCAGGATTTCACAAGCAGATAAGCCGCGCATATCCACCATCGTGTCTTTAATTAAAAATTGATTTGCCATATTCTTTTGTTTTTATGTGTATAGCAAAAGTATGGCTGTGTGCTTGACTTGTTGAGTAAAACTAGGTGTATGTAAGCGGTATAGGAGAGATACCGAAAAGTCGAGATTTGAAATACCAAATCTCACAGATATAATATATTCTTATTAAATTGTGGAGGAAATTGCTAAAAACTATGAAATCAGTTTTCACCTTAAAATACATATTACATAATGGAGGCTGGGCCGCTCTTGAAATTGGCAATATTGAAAAGACTGTCACACTCAATATTTCCTTTTTCACGATTCGTTGAAGGAATTGGCACAATCTGCAATTGAATTAAGAACTAAAGGTGAAAAATCAGTTGTTTTTATGGATGAACCTGGCGAGCATAAACTTATATTGAAAAAAGTGGCGCTAGCATTTCCTATGAACTCCGATGGTATAAAGATTGGGCTAGTTGGCACCTCATAAGTGAAGACAATTTTGAAATTATACTTTCGGGAGCTACTACCCTACCGAAATACATTAATTTGGTACGGGAGAATCTGATAAGAATATGGAATGAGAATGGATCAGAAGGCTATAAGAAAAAATGGTCTAAACATGATTTTCCCCTCAGTGAATATGAACTTCTGAAGGGATATCAGTAACCTCTATTTAAACGCGGTACTATTTTTAAGAACTTATTATTCTTCCGACTCCGATGCCCCTGTTTGACTTACCATTTATACTCTTTTAAGTTTATAAGTCCACTCGTATTAAATTGGGTAATCGCACTTGGCCTAAAGATTGGTGGTTCAAAATAGAGTCTTTCCAATGCTGCAAGCCCCGTCACATTGATCTTTTGCAGTGGGTTACCATTCAGATCTGCATCTTTAAGCTTGGAAAAAGGCCTCAGATCAATTTCGGTTATTTGATTATTCGAAAGGTCCAGCTCTTTAAGTTCAAGAGATCCCTCAGCGTTGAATGTCGTCAACTGATTTCTGAAAAGGTTTACACGCTCCAATTTAGTTTTTTTGCTCAGATCAATTGATGTCAGCTTATTTACATTGATCCGTATATCCCTTAACGCTGCGAGCCCAGAAAGGTCCAAAACAGATAATTCATTTTGGTCCATAAAAATCACTTCCAGGTTTGTACAGCCTTTCAATAGGAGTCGTTTAATCCTATTGTTGTTTCCATAAACATATTTAAGATGTTGCATCCCTTCAAGATCAACAGTGGTTAAATGGTTATTCAGAAATGCAAGCTCTTCAAGACTAATAAAATTTTTAATACCCTCTAATGAGGAGATATCTGCATTATTTACATGAAGCTTTTTAATTTGCGTAAGTTCTGATTTTTGGATTTTTCCATCCCCGTTGGCATCAATCCCTGGGCAATTAGAGCTGCTTTGAATTGCTCATCCGGAAAGTTGATGCTCTGGGCTTTCGATTCAACAACACCCAAGTAAAGGGACAGGTTTATGAGAAATATGGCAATTGATTTCATCTGTTTAGTTTTTAATTAATTCCATAAAGAGTGATAGGCGTTGAGATTACCCGCTTTATTTCGCGATATTGATTACATTGGGCTTATGATCAGCAGCTACCTCAATGTAGTCACCAACTTCTTCCTCATAGGCGCTTGATTCATAGCGCATTTCTGCGGGTACATAACCTCCCCCATCTGTATTCCGAGCATATTATAGTTGGCTATGACTGGCCCAGATTGAACTTTGTTACCACGCACTTTTTCCCATATCACTAGACTCACCACATAGTATTTTCCTGGTTTCAGGTTGGTAAACACAAAATTTCCCTTGTCATCAATTGTCTTTGTTTCAATACGGGCCATGGCCGCTTCTTTTGTCATCGCTGCTTGCTTTTTCTTACTGTTGTATTTCTTTTTCAGTTCAATAAATTCGGTAAGATGAGCTGTTACAGGATATAATAAAACTTTGGACTGATAGCTTGGATAGTTGACATATCCCCTTTTTTAAATGAGATAGTACCTGTTATGGTATTGCTTCCTTCGTCAAGCATTGTATAAGCTTCCGTTGAATTAAAGGCTGCCTTAGGAAGTACATAGTCCACTTTTTGCTGTGCCGTTGCCGTAGACAAGGAGCACAAAATAAGAACTATTTTAAAACAGACGGATAGCTTCTGTCTGTTTTGAAAATCGGGTATCAACTTAAACCTTTTCATATCCTTTTTTTTCAAAATTAGGATATTAGCGATCTTTAAAGTGGTCATTTTGAGCAAAAAATGGTCATGTACACCCCTTTTCGCAGGTACTCGACATAGTTCTTCAGCAAATGGTAACACAAGGTTATCGAGGATTCGACACAGTCGATGGAGAAAAAATTATATGGAGAAATTCAGTTGGAATACTAGCTTTTTAAAGGGGCCGATTTTCCCTGTCAATGAAAATCAAACCAGCATTGCGCAACTTCAAAGCAGAGAAACTTATCCTATAAAAGAAAAAGGCCGCTTGGACAGTATCCAAGCGGCCGCAAAACCTTACATCGTTATATGCTTTATTTTCCTTTAGCTATCTCCGTCTGGACCTCATTTACAAATTCTACAGTGACGTTCGATAATTCGGCAATCTCCGAATTCGAAAACTTATTCGAAGACAAAAGGTTTTTATTACCTCCGCTTTTGCCTTAGTTTCTCCTTCAGCTTTTCCCTTGGCTTCTCCCTCTGCTCTTCCTTCGGCCATTGCTTTTTCGCGTGCTCGTTTCAATTGCTCTTCCTGACTACTTCGGATACTCTCGGCATCCCATTTATTTCTTAAACTTGCATTGTACATCTCTCGTTCCTCCGGTTTTAGTTTGCTATACTCTGCTAACTGAAATAACTTTTCAAATATCGGCTTACGCAGATATTTTGAAAGTCCCTTTAGCGAGGACATGTTTTTGAGTATATAAAGCCAACGATCCAAATCATTATCTAACTCTGCCTCAGCTGTAACAAAGTTAACCAATTCCACATATATAAAGCCCAGATCCTCGTAAAATATTTTACCGTGATCCCGATAACATAGACAAATATCGTGTAAAAAATACATCTCATCACCCGCATCAGGCATCGTAAAACCATCCATCAATACAATAATATAGACTTCACTAATTGCATAATTCCAAGCCCTTCGGTTGCCTTTGGGTGCCTGATCCGCTATCAATTTACTACTGTAGTAAAACATGCGCTTTTTCAAATTATCCTGCGCCGTGCGCTGCACTTCAATAATAAACCGTTCGCCCTTATCTGCCGACAGGTCAGGTCAAAAATAACAGTACCGACATCCTCTGTATCTCCGACATGCTCATTTTTGTTATAATATAAATCAGCAATGACCTTGCGCCCTCTAAAAAGCTCGTTTAAGAAAGCGATCAGAAGATCTTTATTGGTATCTGATCCGAAAACTTTTTAAAGCCATAATCCGTCGTGATATCGATATATTTAGACTGCTTCAATTCACTCATAATATGTTGTTTTTAAATTGGTTAACAACACAAATATAAGTAAACAAATACAGCCGCACTAATATTTTTAGCAAAAATAATATTATTTTATATTTCTTTTAAAACAATGTCTACGATGAATACGATCATATAGTCTTTTATCCATTTGTATGTTATTTGAGAATATAGCAAATGCTTATTCAACTAAACTTGCTTCATCTTTCAGATCTTCGCTATAGTTGTTGTCTTTTAGCAGTATATGGAGGTAAAATAGTTTAAAGATAGACCGCTCAGGAAAAAACTTTTGGTGACTTGTTCAAAGGGATTGTACAGCATAGGGCTAACTTAGGATTTAATCAGTAAACTCTTTCCTGTTCTTTCGGATGTAGTCAACCTGAATTTTTGTAAGTCTTTGGTTTCATTAAGTTTGTAGAATTCCTCGTCAAATTTGTTCAACGGATTGTTTTCGTAGGATTTACTAAAACCTTCTACCGTGCCATCCTGATCTTTAGTTATTTTTGATTTCTCTTTTTCAAACGTGCTATTTGCTCGCTCGGTCAGGTCAGCAAATTTAGTAGCGCCGACCAATTTCAACGCTTCTGGCAGTGCGGCAGCAAATTGACCGCTTGAATTGAAATAAAATTGATTATACCCCCATTATTTACTTCTGTTTGTAATTGGCTGATCATATATATTGCTTGCCTAGATTTGTTCCAAGACAAGACAATTTCATATTCTTTATCATGTGTTGCCGATAACTTACGATAGAGATTATCATAAACGACGTCTAATAACAAATCATCTGAAGTCGTATCAATAATTTGCTCGGTTAGTGGATTCTGGATTGATGGTTTATTATTGTTTGGTTTAGTACGTTCAGAACAGCCAAACAAATTTAAAATCATTATTATAATTCCAATGGTAATAATTTGTGCTCTCATTGATTTTATCATCTTTAAACCTTTTAGTACTCAAATATATACATTGCTTTGCCATATTTTTATGTTTTTATGTATGTGGCAAAAGTATGGTTGCCACGGTGGTTATCCGAGGAAAACAAGGTGTATGTAAGCGGGAGATACTGAAAAGCCTGTAACAGTAGAAGGCAGGAAAGAAAACTATTTTGTCTCTGCTTTATTAATCAATAACTTTTGAAATTCCTTTCCGATAACAGGATTAATAATATGTTGAAAGTTTTTTTGTAACGTAAAAACGGTAACTGTAGCATCAGATTCCGGAGAATAAATAACATCAGTCCCCACCAACCGCCATGGTAGTAAGCATTGAATCCCATATCAAAGTGATAAAGTCCCAGACAGTATTTGGATTGATCTGAAGGCAAAACGTAGGTATGCATAGCTTTCAGGATCTGTTTGTCCTGAATGATTTTTCCATCAAATAGATATTGGAAAAATAGGGCTGATTCTTTGGCCGTCGCGGCAATTCCACCACCACCATACAAATCCCAGGAAGGATTAATAGCGTACGAATCCCATTTATACTCACTTGCATATTGATGAGCAAGTGCTAGGGTGTTGGCGGGATAATTTTCCAAATCAATAAACCAGGTTTTGGTTAGATTGAGTTCTTTGTATTTCAATAAATCCCGAATAGCTGCATAAAATGGCTGATGTGTTTTTTGCTCAATAATTTCGGTTAGAGTAAGTAATTTATATCTCCGTAACTAAATTTTTCACCTACAGGCTCAGGATCTCCAATTTCAATCGATCTCTCGATTTGCTCCTCTTTTTTCCATTTGTATGTCGGATGCTGATTTACGAATTTAAAATAATCTTCGTCCACATAATCCTGAATTCCAGATGTATGAGACAATAAATGCTTTATCGTAATTGCGTCCAGAAGATACCCATCTTTTTCAAATAATTGACGCGTTCGCTCCGATAATAAATTTTTGATCGGCTGATCGATGGATAAGCTGCCTTTTTCGACCAATCTGAGTATTGCTGCAGCGACGTAAGGCTTTGTATTACTGGCTATGAGAACAGGTTGTTGACTATTTAGCGGTTTATTTGTTTTGCTATCTGCGATTCCAGTTGCATAGCTCCAAGAAATATTTTGCTTGGGTGCTTCGACATGAACAATAATTCCGATGGCATCCTTATTTCTTTCGTAAATCGAGTCTACTTTATTTTTAAAAACTGCCTGTAATTGGGCTGACCCGATCAATGGAATCCACAGTGTATTTAATAATAATACTTTTTCATATGTTCTTTTGGATGATACCCGTAAAGCTATAATTAATATAATGTCTGGATTTTGTACACTCAGACTGCTATTTACTGCTTAAACAGGTCTGCATTGAGAGTTCAAATAGATTACATGGCGATAGGTTAATATACCATTTAGTTTGAACCTGTCTTCACAACCAAATATAGACCTTTTATTTATCTTTTAAAATAAAAATTATTACTCCTATTTGACCGCTAATCGAAACAGATGACCTCCCTGACTCACATTCTGGGAATTTATTGACTTGCCCTATTCTCTTGTTTTTATGTATAAAGCAAAAGTATGGCTATGGCCGTGATTATCTGAGAAAAACAAGCTATATGTAAGGGGTATGCGGGAGATACCGAAAAGTATGGTACGCCGCAGTTAGGAACCTTATTTTTAATAAAAAAGCATTCTGCTTTCTTTATATTTGTTATAAATCAGTAATATGACTAAGGAATTATTTGAATTTGAAATTTTAAAAGCTAGCAGAACTAGGCTATTACAATTAATAGAAACAGTTGATAACAAAATATTATTTAAAATTCCAGAAAACTTTAACAATAATATAATTTGGCAAATTGGTCACTGTATCACATCTCAACAGAGGCATATGTATATGCGTAGTGGATTGCCCATGTACATATCACAGGAGTTTATGGAAGCGTTCAAAATTGGAACTTCCCCACATACTTGGAAAAATATTCCAGACGTTGATGAAATAAAACATTTATTACTTTATACCGTAAATCAACTTAGTAAAGATCTAGAATCAGGCATATTTGTTAAATACCAACCCTTTAGCTTACCGATTGGTATCTTTATAAATAATCACATTCAAGCACTTCAAGCTGCTAACTTTCACGAAGCCGAGCACAGTGGAATAATATTAAACTACTTAAAACTTCTTATTAAATAAGATATATTTATGCCATATCTATTAGCATTTAGTATAAAAAAGCCGTAGGATCCTACAGCTTTTCTGTTTTTAGCAAGTTGCACTATTTCAGCACGCGAACTGTTTTCGCAGTGGATTGCTTATTGAAAATATCTGTAATGGTCAGACGAACATTGTAGTTACCTGTGGCTAAGGTATTATTCAACGTATCGGCACGTTTCTCTGGCCTAATCAATTCTTTATTTGCAAGTACCACCCCATTAGGATCGAGTAGTTCAATTTTATAACTTAACTGTGGCGAACCGGTATCACTAACCGCCCAGGATACAATGACTTTATTACTTTGATATTTTGCGGATTCATTACTGCTGTTAAGTGCCGTTAGCGTTGGAGCGGTCCCCTGATTAGCTTGCTCCGGCAAATCTAAAGTACGCCCTGTCCCAAAAGCGGCATCTGGTGTTACGGAACCACCATGCTCCATAAAATGTGCATTTTCTGTCGCATCATATCCGGCATTAAAGGCGCGATCGAAATAACCATTACGACCTGCGTCATTGTCATTCGCTGAAAAATACCGACTAGTAGATTTCTCCCAAACGTTGTCTACACCTAAGTTCCAACAATCTTTAAAGAATGCTTTGCGATGAAATCTACCATCCCATGAAGGATTATCTCCTACCCAATTTTCAAGAAATGCGCCATTGCCAACACCCAAGAATCCGGATTCAGCTTGTCGTCCAATCGTGGAGGTATGAAACCACTTCCCTGTCGCTTCATTACGGATAAAGTTGGCAATGTAAATTTTTCCATTCTCCTTCCATGATCGTAGAACCACGTTATACCAGGTGTTTAATTCCCATCCGTAAGGGTTGACGGTTTTCTGTCCATCTCCTTCTCCGCCAAAGCGACTTGCCACTGTTGTCGGTGCCTTGTAAGAATAAAAAGCATAGTTCGCAGCACTGGTATTGAGATCCCACAAAGATGCAATCAAGGTATAAGGTGTGGGTGTATTCTGATCGGGTGTATCTTGCAATCCAGCATAGCCCCCTGATAATTGTGTACGGAAAAGTATTCGGTCTTGGCGGTATTGGTAATTTTAATCTTATGCATCTTCAAGACAGCGTCATTCTTAAACCTATACACTAGGTGTTGCGAGGGTGCAGCATTACTTCCCGACAGGTTCAAATTGGGCAAGTCTTTGTCGCTTTGTGTTTGGCTGTTGTATTGCTTCAGTTTTAAATCGGGTCTGGTACTTTTAGAACAAGAACTGCTTAATAGAACACTCAATAAGATCGCACATTGTGAGGCTTTTATCATAATTACAAGTTTTATTAAAATTAGTTAACAAGTCTGACTGCTGTTAAAAAAGCGTCATTACAATAAATTATTTATAAAATCTGAGATTATAAAACTTCACCTAAACGAAATCGATTGCATAATCTTATGTGTAACAGAATGAATCTTTAAATCGGGTTCGGATTGCATCACGGAATGTTTATCCAGCGTAACGTGTCCAAAGATCCGATCAAGGATAAAATTACAGCAAGTTAGTTTAATAAATTTCCCTACCACATCAACCGCTCGCAAAATGCGATAAGTAAATAAAATTATATCTTTTAATCGCCAGTGATAGAATTGAAATGATTAATTTTAGTCAACGGGATATGATGAATTGTAAACCACTAAAAATAGCGTATGAAAAAAATATTTTTTGCTGCTGTCATGGCGTTATCTATTCTCTCCTGTAGAGAAAATAAAGCTGATAATTCCCCTGCAGACAACGTAGTAGATAATGCAGGCTCTTTAGTTTCCGGTTCCCTAAAAAGTTATCGGGGCGACGAAGTAACTGTAAACAGTATCTATTTTAAATTGATTAAAAATGATAAAAATCTGACGGCGCTCAATACCAAAATAGCAGACACCTTCGAGGAAACCGAAAAAACTTTGGCCGTCTATAGAAATATACTTAACACCTCTACCTCATATTATCAGGATGCTCATCTCCAGATAAAATCTATCACAGATTCATTAGTCAGGCAACAGGTAGAAAAGGAAATTACCGCCAGTTCTGACCAGTACGATCTTAAAGTAAAAAATATCAAGGAACGGATGGATCTGATCAACAAAAATAGTGAGACCTTGACAAGCCTCTATACCGCTTTTAAAATCAGAAAACGCTCCCTGAAATTGAAAAATACCAACATGCACATCCTTTACAAAAAGATAGTCTGGATCATTTCATTAATAAACAGAATAAACTTCTGGAAGAATTAAAAAATTTAAAATAATACATTCATGACTTATACAACGAAATGGCTGACGGATAAAACACGTGTTGAAGAACTTGTAGATTTTTTTATCGCCCACAAAACAGACTCTTACATCTCACACAGTGAAATCATGTATGGCAGAGCCATCGATTCTAAGCATTGGAACCCTGATCTCAGAGCTGTATTTACAGAACAGCTTATGAACGATTATGATTATAGCGGGACTTCACAACTTAAGATTCTGATTGTAGAAAACGAGCTTAGAAAAATTGTGGGCATGCTTGTTCTTACTGTGATCAGCAGCCCTTTTAAAAAATATGCGGTGTTAGAGGACATGCTTTTGGATGGATCTGTCAGAGGCCAGTCTCTTGGAAGCAAACTGTTGGAAGGCGTTATACAGGAATCCAAAAACTGGAATGTTAGTTTTATCATGCTGGAAAGTGGCGTCAATAATCATGGTGCGCATCATTTTTTCAGTAAGTATGGTTTTGAAAAAGTATCCGAAAGTTATATGTTAACATTATAAAAATTGATTGAAAACTAAGTAATCGTCCAATTCCTGATTTTCTTCATTTAGGATCAATGCATAATAGCCGACATTTGACTCTTTTGACAACAGATTCAACCGGATTTCGATGACATAGTTCTCACTACGCATATCGTTATATAAAAATTTTATCGAATCCCTTTCAAGTTGGACATCACTAGCAGATTTAGCTATTTCATTAAATAAGCAAGAATTCTCTTCTAGTTCGATACAGCTGTGATAGGAATCGATCGCCCTTTTAAAATAATTCTCCAATATTTGATTATGTATATTTTTTATCAAAGCAACTTGTATTTTAAAGGCATTACATCTTCAATCCCCACGGTTAAAGTTACAATATTGCCCAGTATTCCGTTCGATAATAACAGGGGAAATACCGAAAAGTAGGATAATACTCCCATTTTGTGGGAAGAGGTCAATTCTTTACTGTTATTGAATTATTTAGTGATAAAAGCTGAAATATCCTCTATCAATGACGGAAACAATGCCTCTGGTATAGCGTGTCCCATTCCATTTTTTAGGATCAACTCGCAGTTAGGTATATTATTTTTAAATCAACCGCATGTTCTGTACTAAATAGCGCATCTTGATCGCCGTGTATCACCAATGTCGGCACATGGAGACTATGTAGGACATCTGGGTCGTATTTATAGCTTACAAGGGCAATGATCTGACGAAAAGGTTTTATCAGAGATGACTTTCGGCATTCGTCCTCGATAATTAGCGCACACTCCTTTTCTTCATTAAAACTAAATTGGTTTCCATAGATAGCTTTCATAAAGTCGATTTTTTCCTTTATGAAAGTTGGTTTATTATCTTTAAAACTTGTGGTTGAGCTTGTCATTTTTCTTATCAAAGCATCATCTGCCTTCGGGAGAGCAGGATTAAAGGATGAGGACATTAATAAAATCAACGTCTTGGTCAATGCGGGGTATTTATATGCAAATAGCTGTGCTATGATTCCCCCATTGATCGCCCGACAATATGTGCACGTTGAATGCCCAGTGAATGTAGTAGATCTCCGATGTCATCGGCCATATCCATTAAGGAATAAGGAGCAGTATGTTTTTCGGGATGCTGTAAAAAATCATTCAGAGAAAAGCTATGGATATCGTTACTTCTATCGGTAGTAAAAGTACTTTTTCCACAGTCTCTGTTATCAAAGCAAATCACACGAAATCCTTCTTCTACAAGTTGATTACAAAATGAAAGTTCCCAACGTGTCATTTGGGTATTTAATCCACTGACCAGCACGATAGTTTCTCTTTTTTTTCGCCATATATTTCATAATAGATGGCGGCATTTTTCAGCTCAATATATCCCATAAATAATTTACAGTAATGCAATTTCCAAAGGTAAAAGTCTTGAATCCAAGATAGCGGCGGAACGATGTCCTGCAATTTGCATATAACCCGGATTTTGCTCAAATGCGAAAAAGTCCGATACGCTTTTTGCCTGATCAGCATGCATATATGCCATTGCTCGTCCTGAGGACCAATCAAAAAGCGGTCTCCTTTCCCGATGAAAAGTATTTCCCCGCCCCCTGTTCTACAAATGGTTTGGCCAGTTGTATATATTGCATAAAAGCATCATATCCCGAAATTTTGCTGACAGGTGCAATCTTAGGAAAATCGGAATAATCTGCAATTTCCTTCAAACGTATCAGATTTAAATTTACAATTGATCCCTGAATATTTTTAGCGCAAGATCCCGACCGGCTTCATAAGTGGGATGTAAATATTTTTGTCGATATTCATAATTAATGTTTAGATATCACCCCCAATGACTTCAGCTGGTTTGAGAAAATTTCCAGATCTTCTGCCGCCATTCCATCTAACAGTTTTTTGGAAATGTAATCTGCCGTAACGCTCGCTTCCTTATAAACTTTATCTCCGGCTGTACTGAGCTTAACATAGCTTACACGGGCATCCCTTTCATTACTGTCCTTTTCAACAAGCCCAATTTTTTCCAACGGTAAAATAATGCGCGTAATTCCCGATGCAGTTAAACCAGTATTTTCTGCTAGATCTATTCTTTTTAAACGATTGCCGGGGCTTTGCTTAAAATATGCAAGATCATAAAGTCTGTAAGACTTATTCCATGCAGGCTCAAACCGTCAAACTTCTTGGTAAGGACAGATTGAATTTTTATGATGTTTAGAATTGTATTTATTTCCATGACTATGATATTTGCAATATACTTGACCATTCAAGTATATTGCAAATATATGTATTTTTTTATCGCCACGAAATGATGCTTTTTCTATTATTTGATCTTGCCAAAACAAGCTTTAGGTATCGTCATTTTAATGGCTTTATTCCAACGAGACTGTCTAAATAATAATAGCAAATTGAACAGGTATACGAATATATAATTGGGTTGTATTGCTGATGTGATTATGCCCCTTTTACCTTACTTTAAATGTTGTCACGACAAAACCATGATCAGAAGGGTATAAAATTTCTTTGCCATTCAGTTTTATGGTGTCATTAAAAAACACTTGGTAAGACTCAGATTTTATGGCTTTTAACTTCGGACTCTTGTAAAATATATAATCGATCCTATGGTCATCATTTTCTCCTTTGGTATGCCATGTTATACCCGGATGTGTGACGGGATTTGGGTTCAATGTTCGATACGTATCAAGCAATCCGATATCTGCCAATACTTTTGTTGAATACCAGGAACCACCAGATTATTGTGAATTTTCTTGGTATTCTTGTCCCAATCCAAATGAGAAGGGGTATTTAGGTCTCCACCAAGAATCATGGGTACTGAGTCTGCCTGTGCAGCATACTTTTTAGATAGGGTAATACTTTCTGTATCATTTCGTATTTAGCACCTGATCTTTCCCAAACAAGAAGCTCTTCGGCTGTTTTACCCAACTTTTCGGGCTCGTTTTCCCATGGTAAATAGTGAAACCAGTTCGAGAAAAACCGGATCTTTTGGTTTTGGATGATAACTTCTCTTCCGCCCAGAAAAAAAGGAAATTCAGTATCAATTCGTTCTCCAAAAGGATATCTTGATATAATTGACAAATTAACTTTTTATCATTTAAAGCTGTTCCTCGGGAGCAACTAAATGAAAATTGTAACCTAAGGAATCGGCTATCTCTTTACCGGAGCCGTAAGTTTCCACCATCAATATGACATCCGGATTTATTTCTCTTATAATCTGAACCGCATGGGCTTTGCCGTCTTTGCTATCATTGGCTCCGTGCAGTATATTCCATGCCATCACCTTAAAGGTTTCGGGATTCTTTTGAGCTACGCAGTTAAAACAAATAAATGCGAATGTTAAAAAGAGAATAGTAAACTTCATTGTCTGTCTTTATTAATTTAAAAATTTTAGAAGATTCATAAATGTATTGCAGGGTCAAGATTAATCAAAAAATAAATATGTACAAACATATAAAATTCGAAAAAGCACCATTTTATAACCAAAGTTGATATTAGCAGAAATAGAAATGGGAAACGGCTCACTATGTACAAACATAATTATTTAATAATGATCTGCAAATATCTTGTATGTCAATTCCATCTGTGGGCTTTATACATTTTCAAAGATGCGTCGAATTGCGGTTTTAGACTGTTTTTGTCAGCTTTTGATAAAAAAATGACAAACGGAATTAGACTTTACACATTTATAATCAGTATATTACAAAAAAATTCAATAATTAATAGCAACAGCTATCTTTGGTTTTTCCTGAACAGTGACTTTGCAATAATTCCATTACCCTAGCTATAAAACGTTGGACAGTTTAATAATCAGTAAAAACTACTCAGTGACTTTAGCAAAGGGAATTTCTTGACCAATGTCAATCTTTTTTATCGGAAAATAGAAGAACTTAGACAATACATTAAATAGAAAAAATATAAACAGAATTAAAAGGAATGTTATGAAAAAGATTGCTATTAATGGATTTGGCCGCATCGGACGCGCCGCTTTAAAAATAATAACAGAAACTGCCGACCTTGAGGTTGTCGGAATCAATGATCTGATGAGTATCGAAAACGCTGCCTACCTCCTCAAATATGACAGTAATTATGGTAAATATGAAAAAGATGTACGTATCGAGGGAGATACACTTGTAGTCGATGGAAAAGCTGTTAAATATACGAGCATAAGGGAAATTGAAAAATTACCCTGGAAAGATATTCAAGCTGACATCATCATCGAAAGTACAGGTATTTTCACGAACAAAGCCGATGCTGAAAAACATCTGACGTCCGGAGCAAAATTTGTAGTGATCTCGGGCCCGACCAAAGATACGCCCACTGTTGTCCATGGTGTAAATACCGAAGATGGAAAGGTTTCTGTTTTTTCATGTGCAAGCTGCACGACCAACAATATCAGTCCAATCATCGAAATTTTAGGAAGAAGAATTGGAATCAAAAAGCAATTCTGAATACCACACACGGTTATACTGCTTCGCAGGCACTTGTAGATGCTCCTTCAAAAAAGAACCGCGTATGGGAAGGGCTGCAGGAATTAACCTCGCTCCTGCCGCTACCGGTGCTGCAATAGCAACTACAAAAGCACTTCCGCAATACGCTGGAAAGTTTGACGGCATAGCAGTTCGGGTGCCTGTTCCGGTGGGATCCATATCTGATATTACGTTTATTGCTGAAAGGCCCACAACAATCGAAGAGATAAACCAGGTTTTGATCGATGAATCCAAAACTGATCGCTATAAAAGGTGCTAACCGTAACAGACGAACCACTGGTATCTACCGATATCATCAAAAGTCCGTTTGCAGCGACAGTTGATCTGGAAATGACAAGAGTTGTCGATGGTGATCTTGTAAAAGTAATGGCCTGGTATGATAACGAATGGGGATTTACCAATCAAATGATTAGACAAATTCAAGCTATTTAGAGCAATAGCAATGAGAAACTGAACATTCAAGACCTTTCAATAATTTGGAAGGTCTTATCTTTATAATTAATATCTTTGAGGTATGAATATCGAAAACATCGGACAACCTTTCCTTAAAAAATTTCCCGGAGATTTTTCCAATAATCCAACGCAGAGAAACACACCAAAAGTTTTATTTGCTACGATTAAACCTGCCGGGTTTGACCATCCCCAACTAATTGCTTTTAACGAGACTCTATCTGAAGAAATAGGGCTGGGAAAATTTGAAGAAAAGGATCTTAATTTTCTGGTGGGATCCCAGCTTCCCGACAATATTCAGAGCTATGCCACTGCTTATGCCGGACATCAATTTGGCAACTGGGCAGGACAGCTGGGAGACGGAAGAGCGATTCTCGCTGGGGAAATTACCAATGCTACGGGTAAGAAAACAGAGATCCAGTGGAAAGGAGCCGGTGCAACTCCTATTCAAGACGTGCAGACGGAAGGGCTGTATTGCGGTCTTCTGTACGCGAATACCTGATGAGTGAAGCGATGTATCACTTAAGCGTACCCACTACCAGAGCTTTGAGCCTGGCCTTTACTGGAGAAGATGTTATTCGGGATATCATGTATAACGGAAATCCACGATACGAAAAAGGGGCCGTAGTCATAAGAACTGCTGAAAGCTTCCTCCGTTTCGGGCATTTTGAATTGATGTTTGCTCAGGGCGAGCACAAGCTGTTACAGGACCTGCTTGATTTTACGATTGAAAATTACTTTCCCGAAATTGTTTCATCCGATCATCAGAAATATAAAGATTTTTTCGAAAATGTATGTATCCGGACAGCTGACTTAATGGTAGAATGGTTCAGAGTAGGTTTTGTTCATGGTGTAATGAACACAGACAATATGTCGATCTTAGGGTTAACAATTGATTATGGCCCCTATTCTATGATGGATGAATATAATTTAAATTTCACGCCAAATACTACGGATCTTCCGGGAAGAAGATATGCCTTTGGAAAGCAGGGACAGATATCACACTGGAATCTCTGGAAACTTGCAAATGCCCTTCAGCCAATAATCAATGATGAAAAATTTTTGGAAAGCACGCTAAATAATTTTGGAGTTTATTTTGGGAAGCCCATGACAAAATGCTTTGTAAAAAATTCGGATTTGATGGGCTCAGAAAAGAGGATGAAGACTTTCTCACCAATTGGCAGGGTATCATGCAGGAGTTGGAATTGGATCATACTTTGTTCTTCAATCAATTAGAAAAAATAACTCCAGATACGGATTTAAAGGAATATTTCAGCCCTGCAGCTTATACTGTTTTAAATGAAGAAAAGCTCAGAAAACTTGAAGACTTTATTGATCAGTACCAATCCCGTCTGCAATCAAATACGATTTCAAGGGAAGAATCCCTGGAATTAATGAAAACGACAAATCCTAAATTCATACTGAGAAACTACCTGCTTTACCAGTGTATCGAAGAAATTAGTAACGGAAAACAGAAATGCTAACTAAACTAACGCAGGCTTTAGAAAATCCATACCAAGAACTATTTCCAGAATTTTCTGTGAAGCGCCCTTCCAACTATGATGACACCGCAGGATGCTCTACGCTTTCATGTAGCTCATAACAAAAGTTAATCAATTGTAGTCTTTTTATAAATACGAGAGTCGCTCAGGACCTGTCCGTACGGTTATTTTTTTAATAAAATAAAGAAATAGCTAACTGTGGGGATTCACACAATTGATTTCATTCTATGATTAATGACTTTTTGGCCAATTATCGGTCTTGTTGTAACTTTATTTTTCCTCTACTTGATTTATAGAGCTATAGTTTGACTGATCAGGAAGTGTGTAAGAGAAGAGCTGGCTAAAACAGAAAAAATGCCCAAAACTTTTGATGTGAGCAAGTTGAAATAGTGTCATTCGCAAAGGTTTTTCAATAGCATTTTATTTTAATTGACCGCATTAAAATAAAATTTGGTACAAACCCAAACTAGGAGCAAAAAGTACTGTTTGCCTTTTAAGGTTACGGTTTTGGGCACTGTCATATCATCGCACTTAAAGCGTTGCTTTTTCAGTTCGTAATAAGCCAAATAATCCAGACTGGGCAGTTTGCCATTGCGCCAACCAATCAAAACATCGTCATCGAATTTAGGAATTTCAGTTTTTGTTATATCAAGTTCGCTTTTAAAAGATCTGTTTGTCTAACGACCAAAGTCTGGTTGATCACTCGAAATACATCACAGCGCTCGGTATTCACGATCGTGTAGGGACAAGGTTTGAGTCCATATGGTTTCAACATTTCTACTTCGTATTTTTTAAAGCGTCCATCTGCAAGCTATCATTCAGATCTTTCAATTCTTCCGATTTTTATGCAAACTATCGGCGATAACCATCATTTTGAAATCTTCTTGTTTTCCATAATCTGGATAGAAAAACTTTTTGCCGTTGAAATATAAATTCCCCTGTTTATCGATGTAAAATGGCTGTTCCCAGTTGTAAATCTTTTCAAAGATTATGTTTTTATTTACATCAATAATCTTTAGGGGCGAATTGCTGTTGTCGGGTTTTAAAAGTATTCTGTCGTCGTTTAAAAAAACTAGACCACTTAGTCCAGTCATATCTGTCACTTTTCTGAACTTGCTTTCATCTTTTAGCAATTCGATCAGTTGGGGCACATCTGGGTGTTTATCTTTTTGGGGATAGGATTACAGCCTACAAACACGAGCAGTACAAAGAAAAGAAGGTATCTCATAAGCTATTCTTTTGTATAATTTGATTTTCCGTTTATATCAACTGGCTCACCTAGATACCTTGGTTTTCTGCCCCTTATAATATCCAAAACGGCTTTTGTGACGGATAGCTTTTCCCGAAATGCATAGTATTTATAACCTGGATAAACGCCCCTATCTGCGCTATAACCCAATGATTTTATACCCAATTTATCACCTAGGTAAATACATCTATTCAGGTGGTATTTCTGAGATACCAAAATTGCGGTATCAACATGAAAAATATGTTTCGCACGGTACATGGTCGAGTAGCTATCAAACCCAGCATAATCGATGTAAATTTTTGTGGTATCGACACCATTTTTCTGACAATATAACTTCATTACCGTAAGCTCATCGTATTCATCTCTTCCATTATCTCCCGACAGCAATATTTTATCCACTTTGTTATTTTTGTACAGTGAAATCCCCGCATCCAGCCGATCTTTTAGATACCTACTTGGTTGATCGCCGTTTATACCAGCGCCAAAAATGATGACTACCTTCGTTTTTGGCACATCTTTAAGTTCGGTGAGAATCAGCTTTTCGGTTTCGGCTGTTACGTTGCTGTTGGTTACCAAAACGACAGCTAGCGTTATTAGGCCTAGGATGATAACTGGTAAAAGGAACTTTTAATCTTTTTCATGTGCTTGATTTTACAAGGATCTATAAAAATCGGGTTCTTTTATGTCTTCGACAAAAGGAACAGATATTTTTTTATAAAATACTGTTATTAATTCCCAATATTTTTAATAATATACACGCCCTGCTTCTTGTTTTCGTGAAAATTGGTGCTATAATCGTAGGTCAAAAAACGCACATTACTTTTAGCAGCATATTTAGCTGGCAATTCGAATACATGCAGATAAGTTTCTATGTTGCCTCCAAAAGATGCTCTATTAGCCACGGTTTTAAAATTCAAAACCGTGTTTTCAATTGCTAAGTCATAATATGCTGTTCCATAAAATTCGTTGGGAATACCTGGATTCAAATACCCCTCAGTCGTGTAAGTTTCTTTTGCAAAAGCCTGTGTTTTTACCTTCCCTTTGTTGGTATAGTCCAATTTTTGGTCAGGAAAAACGTATTGTCCGAATTAAAAGGTGTGATGTAAGCATCCGTATACCTGAGCTCGTTTGAGTAGGTTGCGTTTTGCACATCTTTCAGAAAGTGTTCATCCTGCCATTTCGGCAAAATTTGTTCCTTATTTATTTTACATTGTATTTTTGAACCTTCTGCATAAATAAATGATGAAGATTTAGGTGTATAAAGTTTTATCCATTTGCCATTCTGACGAAAATATACCGCCTCTCTACTGATCAGTTCGGTATGATAGCTGTACAATACAGCATCCGATGTGTTGTAAAATTTACCAAAAAAATCTTCAACCCAAACTTTGTCTGAAATAGTACTGTCTGTATTTAAGATCTCAGCAAAATGTTCTATATGGGGTTTTTCTGCCGAAAAGTCGTAAATACCATCTTCTGTAGTTACATAGCAATTTATGGCGTCTAAAAACTTTAATCCTGGACTGTTTTCTAGTTCAAACACCTTATTTCCAGCACGATCTATTTTTATAAAATAAGGAGAGCTGCTATTAAGAAAAAAATTCTGTTCGGGGAAATATCGAATGCTACCATTCCTATTTTGAGTTACCCTATACATCAAAAAATTATCCCATTGCAATTTTTCCTGCAGTTCGGCAAACTTTTTATACTTGGCTCTATTCCACAATAAACTTGGTGATAAATTGATAACAGAACCGCTCTGTATGGCTGCATAGGCTACTAGAATTATTACGATAGAAATTACCATTTTTTCATCATTTTATTTTTTGAAAAGCAAGTTCTTTTGTTCATCAATCCTGCGATTAAATTTTATCCTATAATTTCCATTTAGAAGCTTGCTATTTCTCTTTAAATAAGCTAACAGCCATTGTAGTCATTAAAGATGTGAACTTTATTTTACGCTTAAATTTAGCTGTAAAAACTCTAGGAAATTGGACGAATTATAATTCGTTGGAGATAAATTATCATTCGTAGGCATTTGCAAAAAAACTACTCACTCCTCGGATCGGGTTTTAAAGGCATCTTCGCACAGCGGAGCACTTCAATGGATGGGCATCCGTATTCGACGATGACCTTGCCCTCGATCAGATAGATCCCCGCTCCTCTTAGGGGATATTTTACGAGTGTTTGTGGAAAATGTACGGTATCAAAGAAATGCCCTTCAGCGTCCAGGAAGGTTCCGAATTTCATCTGGTCTCTGTGCTTGGTTTTGACAAACTTCTCACAGATAAAATCGCCGACAACGCGTACAGTTTTACCCTCGTGAAGATGAAGTTCCTTAGATGGCATATCACCACGGTAATCGCTTTTGGCAAGATCAAAGAGCGTCCCTGTCACACAAAAACCGATCAGCTCCATCTCATCGTAATAGTCCTCCAAGATATCTTCTTCCAAAGGGGGAAGAATCGGCTTGCGGCTCTCAGTCTCAAACAGGACCATACCTACCACAGCGGGTTTATGTCTGCTCATCAACAGGTGGGCCTCCCACAGCAATTCCTTCTTCCCTAGGCCCGTAAACCGCAAAGCACCGACACGGATCAGGATAATGACCTGCTCAAGGCCCGCTTGCGTCCTTTTGACAAAGTCCCCATGCTCTGATAAGCTCCGTAGCGCTCACGCTCGGAGATAATTCGACGGGCTAATTTCCCTTCGAGATTCTGCAGACAATCGAAACCGAGATAGATATCCTTACCCTGGATCGAGGTGTTGAAAATCGACTGGTTGACACAGGGAAGGCAGATCGTTCCACCGGATATACGCGCCTCATTAACATAGACCTTACGATTGTAAAAACCGCCATAATTGTTGAGCACCGCAACCATAAATTCCAAGGGATAATAGGTCTTGAGAAAGAGGCTCTGGTAGCTCTCCACGGCATAGGATGCCGAGTGTGCCTTATTAAACGAGTATCCGGCAAAGCTTTCCATCTGCCGCCAGATCTCCCGGCTGATTTTTTTCGTCATAGCCTTTGGTTTTGCAGTTGGAAAAGAACTTGTCCTCGATCTCAATCAGATGATCCTTGCTGCGATATTTGCCCGACATCATACGTCGTAGCACATCAGCGTCGGCCATATCGAGTCCACCGTAGGCATTGGCGATTTTCATCACATCCTCCTGATACACCATCACCCCATAGGTCTCTTCGAGCTGCTCCTTAAATACGGGATGTGGATAAGCTACTGTGCTGGGATCGTGATGGCGACGGATATATTCACCCATCATGCCTGAACTGGCTACACCCGGCCGGATAATAGATGAGGCCGCCACCAAGGTTAAGTAATCATCACAGTGAAGTTTGGTCAGGAGCTGTCGCATGGCCGGGCTTTCGATGTAGAAGCAGCCGATGGTATTGGCGGATCTAAGTTGTGCGGCAATATTGTCATCCTCGAAAAAGCGCTTTGGATTATCGGTGTCAATGACAACACCCAGGTTCTCCCGAACGATGGTACGGCAATCTTTGATATGGCCGATGCCGCGCTGAGAAAGGATATCAAATTTTTCAAAACCGATATCCTCGGCAACATACATGTCAAACTGCATGGTGGGTAGTCCTTTGGGTGGATTGTCCATGGCGGAATAACATGTCAGCGGCTCCTCGGAAATCAGTACTCCACTGGCATGAATGGTTCGTTGATTGGGAAAATCGGCCATGCGATTATACACGCTCAAAATGGTGTTGGTCACTTCATTTTTATTGAGCATATGCTCCGGCTCGTGCACCAGTCGGTCGATCTCTGCTTTGGGAAGACCATATACCTTACCGAGTTCACGCAGGATACTACGCGACCGAAATGTACTCATGGCACCCATTAATGCGGTATGGCCAGTCTGATAACGGTTAAAAATATATGTATACATTTCGTCCCGCTCATTCCAGCTAAAGTCGACATCAAAATCGGGTGGACTTTTCCGCTTCGGATTGAGGAAACGCTCAAAAGGAAGGTCGAGGGCTATTGGATCAACATCCGTAATCCCGAGGCAATAGGCCACAGCAGAATTGGCTCCTGACCCACGGCCTACATAATAAAAACTGCGGCTACGCGCATGCCGACAGATATCATCGGTAATAAGGAAATAACTCGAGAAACGCAGGTTTTCAATGATTTCAAGTTCGCGCTGTATTCGATCGGCAGCGATACCATCATTCTTGCCATAACGTTTGGCAAAGCCCTCCATGCAATACTTGTGCAGCAATTGCTTATCGTTGTACCGATTGTCGGTAAAGGTCGTTTTATTCTTGACACTTGTAAAATCAAAACTGAAGGAACATTGCCCTAATATACGGTTGGTATTGGCAAGCAGTTGTGGTAACTCGGAAAATAGTTGCAACAGCTTGACCTTAGCAACAAAGACTTCGTCTTCAGCAGCGACCTGCTCCCTTTCCAATTGGGATATCAGCAGATTGTTGTCAATAGCTCGCAGTTGCCGATGCAGGGTATAATCAGCTCGGCGGAAACTAACTGGTGCCAGGATGACACAGCGGTCAAGCAGCTTGCGTTCCAACAGTTGCACACGGGTACGCTCACTCGGGCGGATTCCTATGTATTCAAAGTTCCGCAATTGAAATGTATTGATCCGGCTAAAGGGATAGATCACAAAGACCTGTTCAAACTCAGGTGCACGCGCGGGTGTGGTACGGTTTTCCATATTGAGCTTGGTTCGGTATTCGTTGATCTCCCGGAATCCCTGTTCATTCTTGGCGATGGTGACGAAACAAAGCTGATCGCCATCACGGAATTCCATGCCCGCAAGGAGATTGAGTCCAGCTTCACGTCCCATTTTAATAAAATCCAGCGCCCCAGAACTGTTGTTGATATCGGTCAGCACGGCGGTATCATAACCGCCTGCTCGCATCCCCGAAATAAGATCCTGCAGACTCAGTGTACCAAAGCGTAAGCTAAAGTAGCTATGTAGATTTAAGAGCATGCTCCCCTCCTTTCCCCGGTAGTGGTGCACAGATGCCTTTCATCAGAAATTCGGCACCATAACGTTTTCGGATCTTGTCCATCGCCTGCATCAGGTTGACCTCTTCGGCACTATCATCAAAGAGGTCGGTCTGATAGGAACCGTAGATTAGTCCGGAGAACTTGATCCCGATAAGGCGTATCAGCATCCTGCGGCTATAGAGTTTCTTAAAAGAGAAAGCACAACCTCCGTTAATTTTCGGTCAGAGTTGGTATAACCGACCTGCAGCTGTTGGGTATGGGTATCGAAATTGCTATAGCGGATCTTGAGGGTGACACAACTCGTCAGCTTCTGATCTTTCCGCAGATCGAAGGCCAGTGTATCGACCATGCTGATCAGGGTGCGGCGGAGTACATCCATATCGATGGTATCCTGCTGAAAGGTGTTCTCCTTGGACATGGACTTCTGCTCACGAAAAGGTATGACCAGTGAATCGTCCAGACCATTGGCTTTACGCCAGATGTTAATCCCATTCTCGCCGAGGACTTTCTGCATCGTGAATACTTCCATCTGCTGTAAGGTTCCGATCTTAGAGATCCCCATATTGCGCAGCAGGGTAAAAGATTTTTCACCGACCATGGGGATCTTGCGGATGGACAGTGGAGCTAGAAATCCTTTTTCGCTTCCGCCTTGAACTTGCTTTTCGCCGCAAGGCTTGGCTGTGCCGGTCGCGATCTTAGAAACGGTCTTGTTGACGGATAGTCCAAAGCTGATGGGCAATCCTGTTTGTTTGATAATCCGCTGGCGGAGTTCCTGCGTCCATTTCCAACAGCCAAAAAAGCGGTCCATTCCGGAGACATCAAGGTAGTGCTCATCTATACTTGCTTTTTCAACAATGGGGTTTCCTCTTCGATAATCTGCGTCACAATACTGGAATACTGACTGTACATATCATGATCACCCCGCACCACAATAGCTTCGGGACACATACGTAGCGCAAGCCGCATCGGCATAGCGGCATGTACGCCAAATTTACGGGCCTCATAGGAACAGGATGCAACTACCCCACGGTCGCTACTCCCCTATGAGCACGGGTACTCCGATTAGCTTGCTATTCTGCAAACGCTCAACAGATACAAAGAATGTATCCAGATCACAATGTACTATACTCCTTTCCATGTTTTTCAATTCGCTATCCAGTCGTTCCGCACGACTTTTATTTTCGGTGGTTGTGGTATTCAAAATTACTAATATTATTAGTAAATATTCAATACGGGAGATTGATTTAATTTTTATCACACTCAGGATCAACCACATAAATTTATAGGCTATATTGATTTAAATAAGATTGTACGGTTGGTTTTTACGAAAAAATTATGGATATCGTAATTTAAGATCATCAATCTCTTAAATTCTTACTAAATTGTAAAGGAATGCAGACAACGCCACAGTTTTAACTAAAGACCTCATTTTTAATAGACTAAAACCAACGATCGAGTACAATGAATTTGAAAGAAACGTTATATAAAGTAGTAAATTCCAAAACAGTTCAAGGAATTTTGACAGCCAATATTTTCGCATTCTTAGTCATTGGCATCCAGTCTTCATTGATGCCCAAAGATCCAGGTATACTTGTTTTTTCAGAGTTTGTGATTATTCCAATGTTGATGGGTATTATCACTGCTTGGTTTTGGAAAGACACTAGGATAAGGGGAAAACAAATCACTGGACATTCTGTCGTGAACTGTCTTATTGCGATCTCAATGAGTTTTTTCTTCCTAGGTGAGGGCTTTATCTGTCTCCTAATTGTTTCGCCTCTTATTTTTAGCTTTATTATCGCGGGCGCCTTTATTGGAAGAGCAATGTTTAAAAAGAGAAATCAAAAATTGAATATAAGCATTGTGAGCCTATTACTTGGAATTTTTATTGTTGACTCCTAAGTGACCATTATCACGAAAATATGGTTTCTGATGAGATCTTGATTCATGCGACTCCAGCAGAGGTGTGGCAGCACGTGGTCGCCTTTGATCCGATCCACCAGAAGGAAAACTATTGGCTCTTTAAAATAGGGATGCCCAGCCCTATGGCGACAACGGTAAGTGAGCATAAACTGGGTGCAAACCGAAAATGCATTTTTAGCAATGGATATATCTTCGATGAGAAGATTGTAAAATTTGATATCAATAAAAACCTGATTTTTGATATCGTTGATCAACCCAAAGACCCTGAAATTATGGGACATATCGATATAAAAAGAGGTGAATTTATATTGAAGGACAATGGAAATGGCACCACCACCCTTGTGGGGAACAGTTGGTATAATCTTCATGTCTTCCCTACTTGGTACTATGATCTCTGGGCGGAAAGTATCACCAGGAATGTTCATTTTAGAGTAATGGAGCATATTAAATTATTAAGCGAGAGATAGTCTATGTTTTCTTTTGTAGTGAAAAAGAGCTGGCTTTTTAAAGGATATCCCTTTAGTCGCCATTATATTTGATAGTCTCATGAGATTTTGGATGTTTGTTACCAAACCTGAATTACTGGATTGGATCGATGAACTGGAGGAAGATATGGCGCAGATGCCTGAAACTACGATTGGAATACATAAATATGGTGGGACTCAGTTTAATTATAAAGGAAAAGAGTTTGCACATGTACACAGTAATGGCTTATTGGATATCTTATTAAATAAAGAGCTAAAACAATCGCTGATATTTGAAGGAAAATTAAGGATCATCATGTATTTAAAAATTCAGGATGGATAAGTTTTCAGCTTCACAATAAACAAGACGTAGGCTATGCTTGTTATCTCTTGAACATGGCTTACGACCGTGCCAAACAACAGTAGAATTTTGTATATCACCTAAAGTAATTGAAATAGGTTATAAAGTAGGGACAACACCCATCCAATCGTAAAAAAATCCAATATTTTCGTAATGGACTATAACTGTCTTGAGAGGAATATTTAAGCATTATTCCCAAGAAAACTAGGCCAATCGCTGCGATATAACTTAACATAATTTATTATTAATTTGAACAAAACCCAATATTCAAAGGTAATCACATTTCTGGTCTTGAAAACTAGGTAGTCGTCCAATGCTTGATTTTCTTCATTTTGAATCAATGTATGGTAGCCGGCAATCACAAGATAAATATAATCGTTTAAAATCTTCTTTTTAACAAAGAAAGTAGAACACTTTGGTTATATGTATTATAAGTCAATAGAGTCCTTTCCGCGTGAAAAAGAGGCTTCAAGAACGACATAGTCTTGAAATGGGCTATTCCAGAAATGTGAATACATAGGCTTTCGTTTGAATTGTTACAAAGATGACAAATACGTTTTTAAGGATAAATTGCTATCTTAGAAATAGTATAAAAAGCTAATCAAGAACCTATACAAGTAAGCGTCTATAGCGAGCAAAAACAAAACTAGATCAACAAACTTATTATGATTTATGGCTCAAATGAATCTATCAATAGAAATATTAAATTATGGACTCCAACTATCCATGGAATTTGGAAAAATTGGTTAAAACCTATAAATGAAAGGCTGGAAATTAAATTTCCTAATCTAAATAAGCAACAACAGGAAGAATGCAATCTGATCTGCAAAAGGGTACATCAAATTGCACATAACTACGTGGCCGAGAATCCCATTCGCTCCGATTCAGGAGTTGAATTTGTAGCATTCAACCAATTCAAACAATTTATACTCACAAAATATTGCTGGCTTTCGACTGCAAATTTACAACGTCTTTACAGTCAAAGTTGTTATTACGCCAGTAAATAAAAATTTAATCAATAGCGTTACTTGGTTATACTGGAATCTGAAACAACAATGGGGCAATAATCTCTTGGCTTCACATCGTCAACCTAAGTACCGCTTCGCTATTGAAACGGTACTATTTTATTCTTTATTTTTATTGTTTTTGAGCCTCTAGGCTTCACTTTCTTCCATTGATAGGATTTGAACGAGCGGGGTTGCCATGAGGCAACTTCACATAATAGGATGTATGGTAACCATTACCGGGTCTAAAAAATCGGTGGATATAATTTGGGCTCCGCTATTAAAAGCCGCATCTGCCCTCGTATAGTCATTGATCTTTGCTTCGTAGGTTTCGATATCTGAACGGCTACGAACAATATAACCTTGTTTTACAAGATTTTGAATTTCATTTTGACGAACTAGCGCATTGTCCAACAGGATAAAAGATGCAAAACTATCATTGGGTTCCGACTGTACAAACATGATACGTTTTTCAAGATTGGGTCTGTCTTTAACATAAGCAGATTCAAGGTTCATTCCAGCAGTGGCCGGAAGTAACAAGAAAACAAATTTTCCACGGGATGTTTTAATGGTCGGCCAGTTGCCCGAACGCACCGCCTCACGTAAGGTGCTATGCTTTCCACGTACATCATCTGGGGTAATAAGTTTATCTTTTCCCAATATTTCGACAACTTCGGCATCCAGCTGATCGAATGCCTTTTCATCAAAAGGAGAACCTCAGCGCTATTTGGAAAGATTGGTATGCTTTTGTCCTTTGCTTCGACCATAATAAAGATCGGAAGATGTCCGGGATGTCTGTCGGACCAATTTCTTAACGCTTTCAAGCCGCCTCGGAAAGTAGCATAATGCGATCGAAAATCAAAATCTGCAATATGGAGCATCTTGAAACCTGGCTTTTCCAAATCTTCCTTTTGATAGGGCGCCAGATCCGAAACAGCCATGCTACTTAATACTTCGTACCCAGCGGGCTTATTGAAACGATGTCCTGTAGGGTCATAATAGACATCCATTTCTAAACTCCGAATACCACTGTCGAGCTGTACATCAAAAGATGGGTGATCATATTTCAAGCCTTCGCTCATCGTCATCGGATTTGGATGAAACTCCTTAAATGACGCAAGCTTGTCCGCGGGGATTAATGTGGTCATCTTTTCCATCATTTTTGCAAAAATAGGGTCAGCATAGGCGGCAAGACGTGGATCTACAGGCCTAGCATAACTATTATGCGTACCAAGCACCTGAATCTGATTGATCTTTAATGCATTAAGCTGTGGGAGCTCGGATTGCTGAGCATGAATAACTCCAGTACCTAGTACCAGGGTGGACAACGTTGTTAGGATAATCTGTTTGAATTCCATATTTGTTATATTTTAAAAAAGTTTTGCACTGATCCCCACTTGACCACGGACAGAATACCATTCGGCTTGTTCGGCACGATCGTATACACCATGATAGTAGCGCACCGGGGCTCCAGTAATATTATTTAACTCGGCGAATAATCTGAATTTCGAGTTGATACTATAGGAAGAAGAAAAGTCTACCGAAAAATTGCTTGAATACCAACGGTAATGCTCAGGTCCTGCGACCTGACGAATGGCATCAAGATATTTACCTTTATAATTGCCGGCAATACGTGCCATAAACTTGCTATTCTCATAGATGAAGGAGACATTGAACAAGTGTTTTGCCTGCTTAGGAATCACGCTTTCATCTTCTATCAATTTTCCTTTGTCAAAGCGCGGAACTTTCGCTTTTGAGTCTGTATAGGTATAGTTGGCATCTACTCCAAATCCTTTCCATATTCCTGGCAGCTCTGTAAATCGCTTGGATATACCGGCTTCAAAACCTAACAGCCAGGCATTTTGAAGATTCTTGGGCTCATTTACATTGAATAAAACACCATCAATATCTTGTGTAGATTGATTGGAATAGATCAGGTTGGAAAGTTTTTTGTAAAATGCGCCTGCCGAAAACATACCTATGCCGCCAAAGTAATGTTCGGCCATGAGATCAAAATTGCTAGCGAAAGTGGGTTTCAAGTTTGGATTACCACGGGTGATGACACGGTTGATATCGTCCTGTGTCGTACCGGGATTAAGGCTACCAAAATCGGGACGGGTGAAACTTCGCGTAAATGCCAGCCGAATAATGTCATTCTTCGTCGCATTGATCTTTACATGCAACATTGGCAGAAAAGCATTATAGCTATTGTCCTGATTGATTGCTTCTACTTTAGTCGATTTGTCTGCGAGCGTTGATACTTTGTTGCCTGAAAAAGTAACTTTGTTGTACTCGTTTCGTATTCCTCCTATAATGGTGAGCTGCTCTGTCAATTTAAATTCAGCAGAACCATAAATTGCATATACATTTTCCTTTCCACTGTAGTAGTTGGCGGCACCTGATGCGTTGCTAGCTGAATCGACGCGGAATGGGTACAACTTGTTTTCGGCAATACCCTCCGGTGATGCAAGTTGCCTCACTGATGCCATAGCTACCTGATCAATAAGCACATTGTTGTAGGGCGATCCTATTTCGGTCAAAAAACCACCCCGATAGGGATAGGGTTCCGTACCTAGGCTGGCTAATGTTGGAGCAGCTCCAGAGATACCGGCTACATAAATACTATAGGGGTTTTCTACCTGCTTATCCTTGTGGATAAACTTTCCACCAAATTTAACGATCAACGAATTGCTAGGTGTATATTTCAAGTTTACTCCAACACGCTTGTTGCGTTCTTGATTTTGCTCCTGATATTGACAACCTGTGTTAATTTCATGGCTTCTGCGCTAATCGCTGTAGTGGAAGCAAGATGAGGTAGGATATGGTCAATATAGTCCCCTGTTCCATCTGGCGAATCCATCGCGAGGTATTTCTTTCCATCTGGAGCCAAGCCATCATAATCAACCTTTTGGGAAAAGGTTGCCATTGGATAGTAATCGGGGTCCATAAATTTAAAAGCGGACTTATCCATGCTCAGTGCCCAATCCAATCCAAATCGTTCTGAAAAACTCGACTGCCCGCTAAGCTCCCCAGAGTAAAGGCTTGTATGGTAATCTGCGGCTCTGGTTGTTATGGTCGCTGTTTTAGTATTAAAATAGAAATAATTCTCACGGACACGCTGAGCGTCCATATATTCGCTATAGAGTCCCTTAGCCATGATTTTGTGCCTTTCATTAAATGCATATTCAAGTCCACCATTAAATCCCAATGTACGCCGGCGTGCAATATAATCCCGCAATTGTAGATCTGTGATGGAAAAAGCCTGCATAGCATTACTGTTCGAAAAATCATAGTTTAGGTTATATCGGTCCTGAGCAGCTGTTCGGTCCCAGATTACTGCCGAAAGGATATAACCCAATTTTCCCTGCGCAACACGGTCGCCAAAGAGGATTGAACTGTTGTATGATCCGCGCTGAGATTGTCCGTTATAGCCGCCAGCCGCATTGATATGGAGTGTACGTTTTAAGGGAGCTGCTTTGGTAATAAAATTGATAGATCCTCCGATCGCATCTCCTTCCATATCCGGAGTGATTGCTTTTGATAGCTGCACATATTGAATCATCTCTGAGGGGAAAATATCCATCTGAATCCGTCGATCTGCATAGTCAAGACTAGCGGAAGGAAGCCGGTTCCCATTTAACAAAGACGCACTCCACTGTATGGGTGTGCCACGTACGGAAACATATCGCCCCTCCCCTTGATCTCGTTCAATGGAAACCCCTTGAATGCGTTGTACCGCTTCGGCAGCATTGCGATCGGGTAATTTACCAATAGCATCCGCCGCCAATACTTCCATAATAGCATTTGCCGTTTTTTGATGTTTAATGCCTTGAGCTGAGAACCAGCTGAAGAACCGACAACTACAACCTCGCCCAGGCTATTATTGGATGGCTGCAATTTGATTATTCCCAAATGAACTCCCTCGCCTGAAACAAGTGTATCTAACGCGAATGCTTGATAACCGGTGTATAAAATAGCAAGTCGAGCAGGTCCCTTTTCCTTTAAAATCAGTGTAAACTTGCCATCGAGATTGGTTTGTGCAGTCAACTTCCCCACTTGTATTGTAGCGCCAGGCAATACCTCGTCGGTCATTGAAGTGACAGTCCCTGTAATTTGTTGTGCCTGTAAAAAGAAGGGCATCAACGAAATCAAAAAGAGTAATGTTCTTTTCATATCATGTAATCAATTTTTGTTATTTGCTACGAAATTGATATTTCATGAGATGCCTGTCGTCTTTCTCGATAAAGAAGTACGATCAATTAGCATCAAACACCACAAAACACTCATTTAATGACATTTACAAACATTAACTTTGCATTAAGATTAGGTTACCGATAAATTGATACGCTGATCGCGACGTGGAAACACCGCTTTTAGGATTAATTAATACCCGCTTTTCCAGCCCGATGGACAAGCATATTCACTTAGGTATTCACTAGGTTATAATGTGGTTTTGCTTTGAGATAGGCCGAAGGCGTGCAGCCCTGAACCTTTTTGAAATATTGATTAAACGAGGATTTGGAATGGAATCCAGCCTGAAATGCCATCGCAAGTATATTGATGGTCTCTCCTTTGCTTTTGTGCAGATCCATTAATGTAATAACCTCCTTAATTCGATACTCATTGACATACTGATAAAAGGACTTTTCCTGGTACTGATTTAACGTTTCGGAAAGATGGTGACGTGATACATCGGCCTTTGTAGCAAGAATATCTAATGTGAGACTTGGATCTAAGAAGACTTTATGCTGGGACATCAGATTTTCTACCTTCGCCAAAATACCTACATAGTCTATACCGGCATTCCTTTCATTTTCCTCAGCAGATGGGCATCGGGATTTCCCCATCGAGCTGTCCAACCGATCTTCATGCTGATGGTCAAGAATACGCGGCTTTACTTGCTCCTGCTGATATAAATGAACGTATAGGAAGGAGCTTACTTTGACATAAATAATAGATATGCAGATAACCGCCAATATAGAATAAATAATCAGACGGAGCCACAGATGGATAAGATTAAAATAGACGGATATATCAGATAGTCGAGTCCAGATGCTGATGATTAAAAATGCGAGTCCAACAAACAGGAACAGGGAAGCGGCCAGTCTAACCATACGTTTTTCAAGTTTCCAAAATGTCGGTATCGTATGTGTCTTAGCCAAAATTTTTAACGGGTACACGATATATAATATCGTATATGCATAACCAGATATTGAATTGTACAGTTTGATGAATGGTGGTAATTCGCCAGAATGGTTGATCACATAGGCAGCAATCCAAAAGTAACCAATAGATGCACCTATCGATGGAAACATCGCCAAAAGAATATCGATGGACTTTCCCTTATGTTCGAGAAAACGTATATAACACCATAACAAACCGGGATATGCCAATGCGATAAATGTATTGAATTGCTGATGGATTTTTGAATTGGGCCAAAAGACGTTCAATGCAAAACTGATTGCCAGGTGCAAAAAAATGGAGGCTAATAAATAAGAAAGGATATTATCATGCTGTCCATTATTTTTTTGTCCTTCAATAAAATTCCCAAAGCCATTAAGGCTTGGGTTGCCCCTACGATAATAATATAATTCACGTTCTTAATCTAATTAAGCTGTCCTGCAAAGTTAATAATCAGGTATTATCAAATTGTTAAATGTACTTTCAGCAAGTTCTCTTTGCCATTTCCTATTATGTGATTCCTTTTCAGCTTCTTATTTATCAGAATTAAGCTGTAACTTAAACGCCTATAACGTTTACAAAAGCTCAAATTCAACATGACATTTCTCCGTAGATATCTTTCTTTCATCGCCTGCATAACTACCCTACTATTTTCCGTGAATGGATTTGCGCAAGAGAGGACTAAAACAGACAGCACGGTAATAGCACTTAAATTCGTTGACACATTACTTCCTGAGGGTAACTATATTGTAGAGGTGTTGGGATCCCCTCCTTTGAATGCCGCTGAGTCGGAAATTCTCAAAAAAATGAAACTTGCCATTCAACAGAACCAAGATTGGTTTCTAAAAACAATGAGCGGATTAAAACCTGGGGAACTTATGCCATATCACAAAAATCTAGGCATTAGCGAACAGGAGTACGCGGTATTTATACAAGTTTCACAATCGGCAAAAATAGACAAAATAGGGATCGTAAAGCTTAAGATCATTCACAAAGACAACAGCATTTATTTCGAGCCCGAAGACTTTCCTCATTATTTAAAGGAGCTCACAATTCACCTTAAGGACTATACGATCGTGATCGACAGTATACCCTTGAAATACAAAAGTCAACGCATCATGGACAGCAAAAAGACAACACTAGTTGCGGGACCATGGAAGGGATACTCCTGGGATTTTGAAGAAATTAGGAAAGACGGACAACTAATTGCAGACCCCGATAAGATGGATCCATCGGAAATTAACACGCTCGATATCAAATCGGTAAAACTGACTATTGGTAAACTCGACCATAATGACCAATGTTTTCTTTATCTAAGAAGTAATATTGTCAATAAAGGTCATGTGCTCGCAAAACAGGATATAGCACTCTTATAAAAAAAAAAGAATAAGGTAAATCTCGCTTGCTAGCTTATTCATTAAGCGGAAGAAATTCGTCTTGATCAATAAATGGAACAAATGACCAACGGCAGGCTCATTCCCTGATTTGATAGCTAGCTTCTTTTAAAATAAAGCATTTAAATAAAAGGCCACTTAGCGTTTTTCTAAGTGGCCTTTTAGTAACTCCTATAAGCAACTGACCATTGATTAGTTTTGCAAGTTTGGGTTATTATTCAGTTCGTTTAGAGGTATTGGAAATAAAAAATATTTGCTATTTGGAGATAAGTTAGATCCATCTGGAAACTTGAGAATATAATGTCCCATTACTGCTACTGTCTTTCCAGCATCATCCACAAAGGTCTCATTAGCCTCGCGACGTACAGGCGCCGTCTGCGTCCGCAGGATATCGTAAAGACGGAAACCCTCACCCCATAATTCTTTACGGCGCTCCAATAAAACTTCCTGTACCGCCTTTGCCTTATCAAAATTTGCGACATCGAGATCTTGCAAAGTCCGTTTACGTCTTAATTCGTTCAGGAGGTCTATAGCCCCTTTTACATCGTCCAGGCGAGCTCTACTCTCGGCTTCGATAAGCAGCTGTTCCGATGATCGCATTAAAACGATATGTCCATCACGGTTAGGGTGCTTATTTCTAAACTTACGGTAACGATAAGAACGATAGATCGCCTCAGCAGGTTGCTTGGCAATCTCAAAAAGCGATTTACGCACATCAGCAGCTGTAAATAAGCTGATAAAATTGGGGTCAGGAATAATGCTATTATAACCAAAATATAGATTTACACCTTTGGCATCTGTTGCGTAAGGAGTTGTCTCAATATAGGCTAAGAAAGAAGCTCCACCCAAATTTTGGGTCGCGGTCTGTGGGTGTCCCCAGATCCACTCCGGATTGCTGACATCGTTAAATCCTTCCTTGTACTGCTCTGCCGTCATAATTGGATAACCGACACGTGCTCTTGCTGCATAATCACGTGCTTGCGCCCAATTTTCCTGTGTCAAATATGTTCTAGCCAGTAGACCATAAATGACATTGAGGTCGAGTCTGTTCTTCACTTTCCGCTTGAAACCCACGAGTAATTTTTCGGCTTCTTTTAAATCGGAAATAACCTGCTCATAAACCTCCTTTACTGTAGCCAGTGGTTTGGGAACCGTCGTTGGTGTCGTCGGTTCGGTATAAATCGGTATTGCCTTGACATTTGGGTCTTTCACATAGGTAAACTGGTACTGACGTACGAGATTGAGATAATTCAATCCCCTCAAGGCATAGGCTTGCCCCTTGAGGTGTTTTAAGCTTTCTTTGCTGTTATCGTCAATTTTCACATTGGCTATCAGATTATTGGCATGGTCAATAGATTTATATTGCAAGGTCCAAAAGAAAAGCGCCCGGCGAGTGGTGTTGTCAAAAGGATCTTTATAGGGATATGAGTCCCGAAAACCATAACGGCCGTCACGTGCAATAGCGTCCTCTCCCATCACTTCATGTGTGAGGAATATGGTCGGGAGCCCAGGATTGTCCTGAGAGGTGCTATTTTCCATCAAAAAGCGGATCGATCCGTTGATAAAGGCATCAATATTATTCTCAGAAGAAAATACCTCGGGAGTCGTAATCTGGGTTGCAGGAGCAGTCTCGAAGAAACTGTCACGGCAGGATGAGAGTACCAATAAAGGAAAAATGATCGTGATATATTTTAATTTCATAATAAATCAAATATGCGTGTTAAAAGGAAACATTGAGGACCAGAGCGTATGACTTCTGTGCCGGGTAGCGATAGTAGGTAACTCCACCTACCGTTTGCTCTGGGTCCAGGCCCTGAGTTCCATAGAACGTCAATAGATTTTCACCTACAAAACGTATCCGAACATCGGAAAGAGACCATTTTGACACTAGATTACGCGGAATAGTATAGCTTAAGCTCAAATTCTTTAGGCGTCCATAGCTTGCACTCCGTAGAAAACGTGTGGAGGGAATACTATTCCAAGAATCAGTCACGTAAGACAATCGGGGAAATCGGTATCTCTATTTTCGGATGTCCATCTATTGAGGGCCTCCTTGGACCAGCTTCGCCCCGGTGCTGAACCCACATGCATAATCATGGGTTGATCACCATCAAAGATTTTTCCTCCTAGACTATAGGAAAACAAGAAAGACAAATCTATTCCTTTGTAACTAAAGTTGTTACTAACACCGCCATAAAGATCCGGCAATGAACTTCCTTCAAAATAAAATGATGCTTCATTTTGATTCGTTGTCGTCGTGCGCCCAGTTATATTTCCTGTTGCATCTTTTACATCCTTATACCAGGTCGCCTTGCCGGTCTCGGATCTACTCCGGCCCATTCCTTGATATAAAAATCATAGATGGAACCACCTTCAACCATTTTTTCGTGTTACCATACTGCCCAATGGATCCAGTGAGAATTTCTTTTTGTGGTAGTTTGGTGATTTTATTTTTGTAGTGTCCCACATTTGCCGTAATAGACCATCTGAAATCTTTGTTTCGAATAGGCACACCGGTAATCTGCCCATCAATTCCACGGTTGCTCAATGAGCCGATATTGGCATCGATCCCGCTATAACCTGTAGACGGTGAAAGTGGCTTTTGGAAAAGCAGGTCTTTTGACTTCCGATCATAGACATCAATCTGTGCTACCAACCGATTGTTAAATAAAGCGATATCAGCGCCGATGTTGAGATTAAGATTTGTTTCCCATTTTAAGTCTGGTGTAGGTAAATCGGAGGGTAAAAGCCCCAGATTGTCCAAACTGTTATAAATGGAATAGAATCCACCATAAGCATAGTTACCGACTTTATCATTTCCCTGAGCTCCATAACTCGCCCGTAGATTCAGGTTGTTAATCGTACTGATTTCTTTCAGGAAGGATTCTTTTTCACGTTCCAGGCCGCACCGATAGACCAGAAGTTACCCCAACGTGATTGTTTACTGAAGCGGGATGAACCGTCTCTACGGTAGCTTGTAGAAAAATGATAGCGGTCCAGATAATCATAATTTACCTGCCCCAACCAGCTTGCGAGCTTATAATCGGAAGAAGTCCCGTTAAAAACACCGCTCAGTGTCCCTGCGGATGGCTCCGTTTTACCAAGCACCTGGAAGCCCGTGCGGTTACCTGATAGTGAAGAAGCTCCCTCTACATAGATTTCGGGACCAACCAGCGCACTAACACTATGTTTATTACCAAATGTAGTCGCATAGTTCAGAAAGCTATTGACCGTATAGTTGAGTGTACGGCTCGAACTTCGGCTTGCGGATCCGCTCCATCTGTAAGGACACCAGTACTATAGTACGAATGCGAATAGGTATGTGAACTCGTGTTTCGGTAGTCGATATTGGCCGAGGTCTTCAGGAATAAATTGTCCGCAAATGATATTTTGATATTGGTCCCCAACAAAACTGACTCATTGTTGGTACCGGAAATTGCATTTTCAGCGCTACCTAAAATATTTGAACCACTCGCAGCTGTGGTTGGGCGCCATAACCCATAGTCCCAGATCTTATTGCCCTGTTCATCCAGCACATAGCTCCCATCAGGATTGCGCTGATAGACGGGATACAGATCGGACACTAAACGCTGAAAGTTGGCGAAGTTGCCGGTATTGCTATCGCTCTGCGTAGGCGCACGTTGAAAGCCTGATGACAAGGCAACATTCCCGCCAACTTCAAACCAGTTGTTCACCTTAGATTGTATATTTGTTCGGAAATTATACCGCTTGAAATCAGCCATGCGAATCCAGCCTTGTTCATTGAGGTAACCGGCAGAAAGATAATAACGAGTACTTGCGCCGCCACCACTCAGACTAAGGTCATATTGCTGGCGTATCCCCTTCGGGCAATTGCTTCTCCCCAGTTATCGTTCCAGAGCGATGTTGCTCCTGCAACCAGCTTTCCATCGAGCCCTACGGGTTTTGGATAGTTAGTCCCAAAGATGTTTACTTTAAGCGCACCATCGACCAAATAATCTGTGGCGTACTGGGCAGCATCGCCGGCGGATTTCCCTTGATCGAGCTGCGTATTGCGGATTGCTTCCCATTGCAATTCATAATATTCTTGCTGGGATAGGTATTCATAATCTTTCACTGCCCTCCCTGTATAACCGTAATTCGCCGAAAAGTTAACGGCAGTCTTACTGTTCAGTTCACCGGATTTTGTTGTGATCACGATGACGCCATTTGCACCACGTGAACCGTATAGTGCACTTGCTGTCGCATCTTTTAAGACCGAAATAGAAAGGATATCTTTTGGATTGAGACTATTGGGATTGGCCCCGGGGTACCATCTACGACATAAAGCGGTGCTGTTGACGCGTTTACAGAGCCTACACCCCTGACAAATAATTCAGCATCACTCCCAGGCTGACCTGCTGCGGCAATGGACTGTAGCCCAGGCACCGTCCCTTGCAATGCTTTCCCAATTGTCGTAATCTGTAGATTATCTAATTCTTTGCCACTTACGGTAGCTACGGATCCTGTATAACTTGATTTTTTAGCCGTAGTATAACCTACTACGACGGTCTCCTCAAGTGTATGATCCACAGGCTCAAGTTCAATAACCACTGGAGAATGATCTATGACCAAGGTCTGACTTGTATACCCCACAAAGGAAATTGTCACTGTAAAGGGCAATTTCTGTCCGGTTACAAATTGAAACCTCCCAAATTTATCGGTACTTACATGATGAGTTACATCCTTTAGACTTAAGGTTGCACCAGCAAGAGGCTTTCCAGTGGCAGCGTCCTGCACAACACCACTGAGTACAGCATTTATAATAGATTTTGTTTGCTCCTGTGCGAAGGAAGGTGCCACGGCCCCACTGCCAGCTAATGAAAGAAGCAAATAAAACAAGCTTGATTTTCTCATTGTTTTTCTGTTTGATGTTTTTGTTTGTTCTTTACTCGCCGTAGATTTCCTTTAATTTCTGCAATAGCGCATCGCCTTTAATGTTACGGGCCACGATAATACCATGCTCGTCGATAAGTAGGTTGCTCGGGATAAAACGGACACCATACAGAGCTGCAGCTTCTGTATCCCAGAACGAAAGATCAGAAACCTGAGTCCAATCCAATCCATCGTCCTTAATGGCTTTTAGCCAATCTGCTTTTTTCTTATCCAGTGATACGCCAAATACGCTAAATCCATGGTTTTTATATTTCTGGAAAGCCGCAACAATATTGGGATTCTCCCGACGGCAAGGACCACACCAGGCTGCCCAAAAATCAAGCAATACGTATCCTTTACCAAGATGCTCACTGAATCTTACTTTATTTCCATCGGGACCAGTAGACACAAAATCCAAGGCTTTATTCCCCGGCAATACGGCACGCTGTTTTAAGATTAAATCTTTCAAGATGCGCACATATTGTGTTTGTTGCAATGAGGCATCCAGCAATTTTGTATGCTCTTCGAGCTCATCCGGCGACAGATTATAGGAATAGTTACGGAACAATGCATACGCAGCGACAATAGATTTGGGATCCGCTTCAATAAACTGCTTAGCAGTATACTTACGTTGCTCTTTATTTGCGCGCTCAAAATAATCTTGAGCTTTTGACCCTCTCACAGTAGCATGATCGCCATTTTCTCCAGACTGGATGAGCACTTCAATTGGAGCATCCTCCAAGAAAAGTTGGACGGGATAACCTTCTTCTTTCAACTTCAGACCATAGAGTTCGGGTAACTGCACTTGAGTCCCGAAACTAAATCGACCGTTGTGGACTGAGGCTGAATCAATCGTCTTAAATACTTTATTATCGTATTGTTGAAGATATATTTTACCTTCTTTCAATCCTTCTATTTTTCCAGTTAAACGTAGGGCTGCAACTTTTTGGGCCGATGCCTGTGTGGCAAGAAACAGCATCGAAACAGTAAATAATGTCAGTTTATTTTTCATCTATTTAAATTATTTAGGAGTGTTTATTTTCACTGGTATAAATGAAATCACTATGCCCAGTTTGCTTTTTCCAATAAAACTGCCTGATATATTCATTTTCCAGTAGGAGTATTCATGGATATTTTGCTTTTCAGCTATATTTATGAACTCCTCACTCTCCATTGAATAAATCATAGTTTTATCCTATTTTATTGGTTGTTAGTTTGTAATTGTTTATCTTCTTATCCCAGATTGAAGAACCTGTCCGAGCAAGACCGCATTAAAAAAGCTGCGTGCATTGCCAAAGGAAATACCTCGGAATAAGGGATCGTCAACAAAATATACAATACGTCCATTCCCACTATTTTCTACGATAATGCTGGCTGTACCTGTGATGTTCTTTTGGTTTTCGGCCGATGCGTATCCATTTAATAAGGAGACTTGCTATAAATTGCAACATTATTATAGGCCTGGTCACCTAGTTCAACAAAAAGAGTGTGATTGCGGTAAACAGGTTTTGTTTTCTGGGTGTAACCATAACCGATGGGATGGGTTCTGTCAATTTCAGTGTTAAAATAGGTTCCACCAATACGTTTTGTTCCTTCCCGACCTTGGGCGGAAGCATAATCAAAACGTTCCTTTGTTTTCGTTGGTTTTTCCTCTTTCGGCACTACACTATCGCTCCTTCCGTCAAGAAATTGAAAAGAAGCAATCTTTTGTCCTGCAAGCCATTGTCCAGTACGTCCAAAAGCAATTAATGTTCCCCATTTTTTACCCAAGCACGGATACGCTCAATAGCCGCCGAACTCAATCCGGTGTACTCGCCGCTAGCCAATACAAGTACTTGATATTCCTCAAGGTTTACACGACTGAATTGATCAAGATTTAACCGTAAGATCGGCTGTTCCAATTGGCGCTCAAATGTATACCACACTTCTCCGGCCTCATAAGCACTAATCCCATTTCCGGTTAAAAGCAATGCATTTTGAGGTGCGAGGCTTTTAAATCCACTACTTCCGAGATCTATTCCCTTTCCGCTGTATCCCGTGGAAGCGGATGTAATCGTTATATTTCCTCTTTTATTCAATTTCTGTAAGAGATCAAATAATTCATCTGCTGAGATGGGCTGACCTTGTATGGGAATCAGCAGACTTCCATAATCAAACCCTATTGTCCTGCCCTGATCAGATAGTTCAAAGGGACTGCTAGCGGACTTCACAAGGATGCCGCGCTGTAGCAATTGGGATAACAACCAAGCTGCTCCCTCCTGCCGCCAGTCTACGAGATAAGCATAATTGCTCCTTGTCAGGGCAATAGCTTGCGGATTGATAGCAGAACTTTGATCGCTCTCTCCGTTGTCCACCCCTTGTTTTAGACTAGCATAAGAGAAGCCATAGAGGTAAGCAATGGAATTGCCCGAGCCATCATAAAAAACGCTGTCCACATATGTTTTGGTCTCGTCAAAGATGACTTTGACCAGCCGATAGTTTGCCTGCGCCGTCGGAATAATGATGGAAGTTCCTTTCTCAAAATCTTTACCATCTACCTTACGGTCACGATTGTTCGTTAGGTAACGGATTTGATGCCTGGCAAGAAGGTCCTTGAAATGTGCTGCTGTGTTATTATTGTACTTTAGATCTACCAAGTAACCTTTAACTGGATCTTTTTGAGCTAATTCGAACGCCGACTGGAAGAATCTCAGTTGATTTTCCAAAAGTGTCGTACGATGATCAATAGATGCTGTAATGCTCGCCAAGGCTATTCTGAAGTGGTTTCGAATAGCAAAGGGGTAAGTTAGATCACCATTGCTTGTTTTTTGAAAGAGGCCTCGTGGACTTGCTTGCTCAAAGAGGATTCCTAGGCTTCCGACATGATCAGGATAAGTAGATCCATAGGTTGGATTAATATTATCAAATTGTTCTTTGGTGAAATAAAAGATCCTATTTCATCCAATGCCTTCGCATAATAAGTAGCAAATTTCTGATTTAGCTGATATGTACTTTTAGGGACTAAGGGAGATTCTTGAGCATCGGTCTTTGTGGGTTCGAAGAAGAAGGAAGATGCTGCTCCCATCTCATGGAAGTCGCCTTGAAAATGGGGCAGCCAATGTTGAAAGTAGCTGACACGCGCCTTACTTTCGGGATTTACCTGATTGATCCAATCGCGGTTTAAGTCAAACCAATAGTGATTTGTTCGGCCTCCGGGCCAAACTTCGTTGTGCTCTCTATCCAGAGGGCTTCCGTTTGGTGGAAATGCTGCATTAGCATTGACCCAATTGACATAACGATCATAACCATCTGGATTACGAACTGGGTCTATAAAAATATTCCCTTTGCTAGTGAGGTCTTAACAGCTGGGTCTTCGGCAGCTGCTAGGTAATAAGCGGTTAAAATAGATGCTTCGGCAGCTGAGGTTTCGTTACCGTGCACACTAAAACCCAAAAATACCAATGCGGGCTGTGCTTCATTAGATACGATCCGGTTCTCTTTTGCTTTGTTAATCGTTTCGATATGCTGTTGACGAATTTGTTCACTATTGCGTATGTTGTCGGGTGAAGAAGCTTTCAGCACGATCAGCGGTCTCCCTTCCCAGGTACGACCAATCGTATCTATCTTTATCCGGCCGGAATGTTGCTCAAGTATCTTAAAATAATCAACAATCTGGTCATAACGGGTATGACTATGACCGATTTGATGATTGAAAAATTGACTTGGCGTGGGGATGTTTGTCACAAAACGGCTTCCTGCCGGAAAATAATAATCTTTCTCCAAGTTTTGCCCAGCGGATTCATTTTGAAACACTTTGGGCACTGAGCCCTCCTGGGCAGGAGCAAAAGAATACTGCTCCACAGAAAAAAAAGCAATAGCGAGCACTGGAAAAATACTTCGTATTTTTTCATAGGGATGAATTAGTTTAATAAGTGAATACTGACAAGTAGGATGATGCTACTTGTGGCATGATTGATAATAAGAGAAATACTATCCTTTACTATCCATTAAAAAAGTCTAGAAGAAAAATTTAAGCGCAATAGCGCATTCGAAATGGAGTAAGATTAAATCGAATGTTTTTCATGTTGTGAATGACGGAAAAGGTTGATCTTTGTGGTTTCATTTGAACTTTGTTTTTGTTAGGTTGTATCGCTGCCAACGCCAATTGATAAACGATTTGATCACAAATATAAAACATCTTACTGATAAATACTACTAAACAAGTAGTCTTTTTTACTTTTATCAGGAATCACGATTTTGTGACAAGGATATCATTGCCCAATACACCTAAGACGCCGGACCAAGGATAGCTATAAACTTTTCGGGGTATTTAATTTATCCAAAGCAATGGTAATCATTTCCTTTAGATTATTATTCGTGTTTTTAGGATTTCGACAGAGGTGAGTTTATCTTCATTGTGAAAGTGCTCCAAGTGTGAGGTACGTTGCCCAGATACTGGCTGCTAGAGCGAACAAGAGACTGTACCAGAGAATATCTATTGGCCTTCTGATCTTTATCAAAAAAACTATGACAAACATCAATGGGCAAACTGTGATAAAAATAAAGATAATTGTCGCTAAAGTCTCGAAAATATCTTGACTATAATTCATAAGCAATAACATGATCCCGACATAAAACAGCCAGACGAGGAGCGGTGAAATAAAGCACAACAGCAATCTCCACAGTAATTTGAGCTTAAAATGATCCGGGATGGCCCTGCGATAATTTCTATATAATAAATAACATATCCCCGCCAGACTTAGGACCAGAATTACCAACTGCAAATAGATATTAAAAATGGTGTCAGCACGGGTATTGATATTTGAAGAGGATTGGAGTTTATCATGGCTATAGTGTTTGATATTGATTGTTTCTCCATTAACAAATCTCTTTATGACCTTATCGGCACTGATCGCGTCCCTGATTATCCAGGTGGAGTCTTCCAATCCCATCTTATAAAATCCTTCAATAATAGTCTTACCTCCTTTTGTCCTGATGAACCGTCCATCAAGTCGCCCACCATTAAATCTTAAAGAATCACTCCCCTCTTCAGTATTGACTGTGAGCAAAGTTATTTTTCCGGGCGAAACCAGGCTAGCACTATCTGCTAAACGATGTAAAATGGCAAGATCAAGAGTTTTGATTGATTGATTCTTATTGTAATCATCGTTCCGCTCAGGCCTACTGGTAGATAGATAATTTATTTTGACAACAAGTAAGGAATCGCTTTTATGAAATTCCAATTCATCATCAAAATTAAGGTGCTGGATTGTCGGATCTTTTAACAGTACATACTGCGGCTGATCAAAAGATTGGATATATCTTTGCTGGCTGGTAGCACAGAAAGAGAAAATTGCGACAGCTGCGCTAAAATATGTGCTCAATCGCGTCATTAAGACTGGATTGACGGACTGTTGTGCCCTCCTTTTGTGTAGAACCATGCCAACAATATCATGGGTAATGCGATCAGATCCGAAAGATCCACGGTTCTACCAATACCAAAGTAGGGCTTCATAAATTGTATGATAACCGAGGAATATTCACTTTTCCAAAAGACAAATAAGACTGCTGTGGATATAAAAACCGTTAATTTTTGTTTAGGGAAGATAACGGACCAGAAAATAGGAAAAATAAAAAGTCCACTGAAATCAGATAGTTTTCCGGTAAACGTATTATGGAATACCGCTTTGAGAAAAAAATCATTGATAATTAATAGAACAAGAAAAAAAATAAAAAGCGGCGAAACAAGATGCTTTAGGCGTTCATACATACTTTAGCGTTTACGTTTTCTATTGATACTTATTATGCAATTTGGTAACCCAAAGACTACAGCAGTTGCGAAGACCATTTTCACAATAGTTATGGGGATATTGTTTAAGATTGCGAAAGTGTGATTTTCGGAAAATAACGGCAAAAATAGAATGGTTCATTCGACCATTAACATCCCATCGGGGTTTTAATAATAATTAATTTGGTTACTTTTTGTCCATTGTCTTTCCGCTTACCTACGATTCGTAAGAAATATCGACTTAAACTTATGGCACAAGGATATTCACGTGGAGAATTTGTTTTTTCCAAAAGTTTAAACCAATCCTCTCCACACTGCTCTTTTACTTTTTGCTTCAACTCATCCATCGAGACTTCGGGAAAAGTAT
The DNA here is from genome assembly GCF_019285695.1 of Sphingobacterium sp. E70. Taxonomy (NCBI): domain Bacteria; kingdom Pseudomonadati; phylum Bacteroidota; class Sphingobacteriia; order Sphingobacteriales; family Sphingobacteriaceae; genus Sphingobacterium; species Sphingobacterium sp. E70. The sequence goes on from NZ_CP079104.1 coordinate 364,576, forward strand.
TATAATCCTCTTCGGTGTATTTATCACCTACAAATTGCCCATTTGAATTTTGTTTTAACGACTTCCAGTTGGAATTAAAATGCTTCCAATCAATAAGATCACAGTGAGGCCCTTCATTCATAATGGTTACACTCGTTTCATAGCGTTGCTCAATGTTCAAACCGATAAGTTGCTCGCTCGAAATGGATATGGTACGCCCTTCAATGGTTTCTCCAACTTCAGCTTCGATCTCAGCAGTATCTTTTTGAATCCGTTCCATTTTTTCTGCATCAAAAATAGCCATGCCATTAATGACTACTACAAGTTCATTGAATTTTATTTTTGTAATTGTGTTAGATTCATTCGTATTGTGTACAGCGGATAGGTCCACGCTATCGCTACCTCCTAGCTGCATATTCTTATTTTCAGTCAGTAGAACTCCTGCAGTATCTTTCTTTTCATCCCCAGTGATAACTGCATGTTGTGGATCAGTTCGGTTTTTTTGTTTTCTTTCGTTTCTACAGCTTAAAGCCATTAGCGCGAGTATAGTAAGCGTAATATTTTTCCACATGATAAAGTCGTTTTAAAATCCAGAACGTCCACAATGAATGGTACTTTACTTGATATTTATCTTATTGTTTAACTCAGCAGTGTAATAAGTAAACTGCTTACTTCTCTCATTGCCGACCTTTTTAAGTGTATAAGCTTTTACAATTATGGTATTCTGATCGATCCATCTAATATTTTCGACTGCCCAGTTTTCGGTTTGAAAACTACTGTTTTCGGAAAGACGAATCCGAAATGGAGTTCCTTTTCGCACGTCAAGAATTCCTATAAAACAGCTATTAGGTGCGTACACCTCATTGTAATAATATGCCAGAAACCGTCCGTCAGGGGATGGAATAGGAATTTCAACAGCACCATCACCTACCGAAGCAATCCTATGTTGGCAACCCTCAATGCTATCCAACAAAACCAAATCGCTAAAGCCCAAACTTTCGGCAACAGAATGGCTTATCAAAATATACATTTTCAGCTGTGGAAAATAGCCGTTATACTCCCAACCCCGGAATCCATCTCCTTGGCCTGCTGAGGAATTATACTTTTAAATTTTAACTTACCTTTTCCTGTTGGAATCACAAAATTTTTCTTTTCAACTTCAGGCCTGATATCGACGACGGTATTGGCGCTGAATGCCTTTTCATAGTTTTCTGCTGCCGCGGTCTTGAAATTTATCTTAGGCAAGCTGTCGTACCGATCTCCATAGCCGACAGTCAGATTTTTATCGGACTGCCCGTAAACAAGGCTTATGGAAAAAGAATAATAAAAATCAATTTCATATTTATTTCTCGATTATGCGTAGCAAGAAAAGTTTTCCTGATACTATTTGACAAGCAGATTTATAACTTCCTAAAAGAATTAAAAACCAACTCGATATAAAGGTAACTTACATAACAACAAAAGTTAAAGGCTATTTAATATTTGTTTATAGCTGTTTATGATTCGTAGCTTCATAAGCTTTTTTGCTTCGCGGTGGCATGAGTCATTGTATCAGCAAATTTGACGGCAATCTAGTATATATTAGGCTTCTATCTACCCGTTTAACAGATACCGAAAAAATAGTCCTACATGTGCTGTGCATTGCTTTGTACAGCCAGAAAATTCAAGGGAGAAGAAATTGGAGCTCTTTTTGCCATTAAAATTTAACGAATTTATCCTATCTTTAATATTCAAATATTTAAATTTTATGAAGGCACATACGTACGAAACACAATCGACAATTACTCCTGAAAAAGCATTAGACTTCTTAAAAGAAGGCAATCAACGCTTTGTCAATAATCTAAAAGCAAACCGGGATCTACTCGAACAGGTGAATGCTACTCGTGAGGGTCAATGGCCATTTGCTGTGGTATTAAGCTGTATCGATAGCCGCACTTCTGCTGAACTTATATTTGACCAGGGTTTGGGTGATATTTTCAGTATCAGAATTGCAGGAAATTTTGTCAATCAAGATATTCTAGGCTCTATGGAATTTGGCTGTAATGTTGCTGGATCTAAACTGGTTGTCGTTTTAGGCCATACCAAATGTGGTGCTTTGAAAGGTGGATTGATGCTGCACAAATCGAAAAAATGGGAATGGACAACTTGAACCATTTAGTTAATCATTTTGATCCTATTATCAATGAAGTGATTGATGAGAATGAAGAGCGTTCATCAAAAAATAGTGTATTGCTGGAGAAACTTAACCAACAGAATATTAAACATGCAATTAAAGATATTCGCAGACAAAGTTCAACACTTCGTAAACTTGAAGAAGAAGGTAAGATTAAGATTGTTGGTGCCAATTATGATGTTGAAACAGGAAGTGTAAATTGGTTATGTTTATTAAACAATGTGATTACTCTTTTGAGGATCAAAATTTGAGGACTTATTCAAAGAACTGTACTGCATAACACGAAGACATGTGTTATGCTATAAATATAAAAAGGCCGTTTGGAAAGTATCCAAATGGCCTTAAATTACCTTGTATTCCTACTATTTATTTCAGATAATTTTCAATATCAACAAGCTGGTATTTAGGACTTCTCTGCATGAATTCATCCAAAAAAGCGCTATGGGTAGCTCCCATTATTATAAAAATTCGATCATCGTTATTGACTGGTATTTGGTTTAAATTGGAGAATATCCGCAGATTTCGTCTATAAAATTTGCTCGCTTCATCTGCCCCTTCGAAATTGCCTTTAGTACTGTTGTGAGTTAATATATCAGCATTTAGATTTATAAATTTTTGGAAAGTCGCTTTGCGATTAAATAGCTTCAATTTTTCTAGCACAGAAAGGTTTTCTGCGGCCATAAATTCTTTAAGAATACTGGCGTTGTATTTTTTTGAGGTTATACTGTCTACCTGATTTTCCAGTTCATTCCCTATATTATAGTTATAAGCTGCGGTCTGCTGCTCGTCGATACCATATATTTTGTTTACGCCAGTCATTTTACCAATTTCGTAAGCAATTAAGGCGATCTCCCTCCATATTTTGGGGTATAATCTTTAATTTCCTTAAAACTCCTGTAGTCTGCATTCAATTCCTCATTTTTGGTAGGAAGTACTTCCACACAAATTATTGTCGGTTTGAATTCCGCCAGCATCTTTGCTATTTTATAAGCCTCATTCTTATTTTTATCATCCTTTTCATTAAATTTTACTTTATGTGCATCAGGTGTATATGTCATGTGAAAAGTCGCAAAATTTAGGACTTCAATTTTTTGCGCATAAACTTTTCCCAAAAAAAATTCCAAAAAGCAATATGAGGATGATTTTTAAATTGATCCCTTTTGCTCTGTTAGATAATTGAATCAACTGTGCTGTGTTTTTCAGGCTTTTCATGTGTTAGTTTGTTCTTATTGATTCAAAAATATCACAGTTTGCTCGAATACAGGCTACACTTGGGTGTAGTTTTATAGGTGGGCCTAGGCGGAATCGCTTAGCTCATTCTTTATGGCTAATGAAAGCTTCCAGAACAGCTTTAATATGCAAAAAGACAAATTATGAAAAAATTAATACCTTTGAGCACTATGCTGCAAGTAACCTGTGCGATTATACAACACGCTAATAAAATTCTGATTTGCCAACGCTCTGCGTCGATGAAGCTACCATTGAAATGGGAATTTCCGGGTGGGAAGATTGAAGCCGAAGAGTCTAAAGAAGACTGCCTACGCAGGAGATCAAAGAGGAACTCAATATTGATATTACTATACATAAAGCACTCACGGTGATAGAGCACCATTACGCCGAATTCTCGCTACAGCTCTATCCATTTGTATGCAGTCTGCATTCGGGTGAAGTGGATACACTGGAACATGCGCAAGCGATATGGGTAGATGCCGCTGAGCTAAAGAATTACGACTGGGCAGAAGCGGATCTGCCTATATTGGATGAGTATTTAAACGGACAACAAGATAATAACAAACATATGGTACATTCTTTTCTGATGGTTGGCCAATCTAATATGGCTGGAAGAGGATTTTTAAATCAAGCTCCCCTACTTTTTGATGAAAGAATAAAAATGCTCCGCAACGGATGTTGGCAAACGATGTGGGAACCTATTAATTGTGACCGTCCAACGTCTGGAATCAGTCTTGCATCAAGCTTCGCCGCTGCCTGGCTGGAGAAGAATCCAGATCGTGAGATCGGACTTATTCCATGTGCTGATGGCGGAAGTAGTCTGGATGACTGGCGCACCGATGGTCCACTCTTCAAAAATGCTATTTTTCAGGCCAAACTAGCCATGGAAAACAGTTCCTTGGATGGCATACTCTGGCATCAGGGTGAAAATGACAGTTTAATGGGACGTTCAAAGCAATATGCTGAAAAATTGAAAAATATAGTCGATGCATTCCGGAATGCCTTGGAAGCGGCCGACATTCCTTTTATTTCGGGTGGCCTTGGCGACTTTTTACCATTGGGGCGCTACGGACAATACTTTCCTGAATCCCGCGAGGTGAATGAAGCTTTATTAGGTTTTACCGAAAATAGTGACAATTGTTATTTTGTGAGTGCTAGCAAGCTAAATTCCAATCCCGATGGATTGCATTTTGATGCGCCATCCCTGCGAAAATTTGGGCTGAGATATTTTCAGGCATTTCATCGGCAGACTAATATACTTGGTGTGCTGGACAATGAGGAAGAAACAGTCCAAAGATTAGAACAGCGACCATTGACAGCAGCAGAAAAGAAAACGGTGCTGGAAATTAGGTATGCCTCAGGGCTGCTCTCGCAATATGAATATGAGAAACAATCGCAACATTTAGAACGGTGATTTTGAGCAGAGGTTAGCCTATCTCAGGGCTCCATCCTCACAGTAATCTTCAATCGCTGGAGAAACATGGACTAATTATAGTTGCAGCATCTATTGTATTCCATGATTTCCTTCCAATTAGCGTATCTTAGTATTGCTGCAATTTTATTGTTCTTTCCCAGAGGCTCAAAAATAACACTTTGCCCCGTCGATTCCTTTATCTTAGGTTATATATTCCCACAGAATATGGTTCTCTGTTTTCAATTCAAGGCCCTTCATTCTGGTTGGTTCGCCCTTATTAAAATCGAACGCATTGATATAACCGACCTCTGGTTTTACATTTAGCTTTTTAGTCCAGATTTGATCAAGACCTTCTGTCGTCATAAACGTTTGATACACCTTAGAAATCGTACCTTTCGACCAGCTAGTCTTTAAACCTAGGAGTTTATTTTTTTAATCTAGAACTATAGCTGAATCAAAGAAAATTGAATAATTTTAGATGGTAAACAAAAGACCTAGGGACGATAAAAATTATGGAAATAGAACAATATATCAGTACACTTTCGCAAACCGAGCAACAAGCGATTAGTCAATTCCGAAAAGTAATATTAGAAAATGACAAAGCTGTTTCTGAAAGTTTTGGAAAATTCATGTCTAATCCCAATGCGATCAGTTATAATGAACAGGGTGTTTTCAAATATGGACTTACAGTTGCTAAAAACTATATCTCATTCCACTCGTTGGTGATGTATTCCAACCCCAACTCATAGATGAGCTAAAATCAAAATTGCCCAAAGCCAAATTCCAAAAGGGTTGTATTAATTTTAAATCGTTGGATGAATTTCCGGAATCGGTTTTGATAGACCATATGCAGATATCTTCCAAAATAGACTTCAGTCCAGTAATAAACCGGTACCTGAAAAAGAAGTAAAACCCATGCGAATTTATAGATTGACCAAAACTGGGGATGTGCTCAATTTGTCCTTTTATTTGGTATATGATCTGAATTGGCAAAGAGGCGTATTATCCATCCCTATTTGCAAACAAAATGCATCAAATTTATATTGGAGTAAACTATGATAAGGTCGACAGGCAATGTAAAGAAGATTATCAGCAATATCCTAACACAGCCCATTCTTTGTAGGATCATCGGTGTACTAATGGTCCTATTTAACAGTTTAATTACTTTTAGTGATATTCATACCCTCTATCAATATCATTTTTGTAAGAGTTGTTACTGGTACGAGATGGAGCTGGAGTCTATTCTTTATTTCAGAATAACTATTGGAACCATCAATATATTACTAGGAATGGCATTAATAACACTAAAAATTAGGTCCTGGTTGTTGGTTTTGATTATCTACATATTAATATTCAACATTAGCTTCGAATTAGAAAAGATAATCCATAGGGTAGAAATCGGTGATCCTCAGGAGTCTTCGTGTGCAGGAGATAATACTCAACTTGTATCAGATTATGCTATAGTATTTTGGAGGAAGATCTTTTCCTATATTGCCGCACGGAATCCGTATAAGAATGGAACCCAGCAATATATTAAATATATATAGGAAAAGTCATCGAAATATAAAGTATGCAGCCAGCAGCCGAGAGAAATCAGGGACTAAATATTCTGCAAATTTCACTATCAATGGATTTATATTCGTTTGGAAAACAGTCAAGGCTTATCTTTATTCCCTGCTATATATCCTACAATGGATAAACACATAAAAAAAAAGCTTCCCTCGAACTGACAGAGGGAAACTTTTATCCGATTGTTATAGATTGTTTCTCAGATATCCTTGAAAGTTATCTTGAAACTGCAGGCCATTGCCTAACCTATATTTACTTAATTTGTTATTTAGCGCTAGCCCCAAAGTACAAATTCGGTCAGGAAGTAGCGATCCTCTGCCTTGGTCTCTGGCTGATATTGTTGTATCAGCGTTTGGATAGGTGTCATTTGATCTAATAAGCTCTCATAATCCGCATCAGTAAGTTCATCGGAAAGCTCAATACCTTCCGATTCCGAAAACCAACGAACGATATCATCATAGGGATAACGCTCGTTTTCCTTTTCAAGCTTCTCAATTTTGGGAAACAAGATCGGAAAGATACTTTTTACTGCATTTTCGATCAACTGCAACGCCACAGTAGCAGCCCCCTCCTGTTCCCCTTCGTAAACCAGCTCCACCTTACCGGTTATAGCCGGTACGATACCCATAAAATCGCTCAAGCGCACCGCAGTCGCTTTTGTTTTATTTCTAAGCATACGCAATTCGGCTGTACTTAACAGATTTTGAAATGCTGTAATGCTCATCCGTGCGCTGACACCACTTTTTCATCAACATATTCGCTATTTCGGGCTTCAAAACTGATCTGCTCAATTAATTCACGAGCCAGCTCGGGAACGTATATTCGCTCCTTCTGCGCAGCTTCCAAATTGGTCTCTTGGGCAGTAATTGTCTTTGCCACCTCAACAGATGCGGGGTAGTGTGTTAGTATCTGGGATCCTATCCGATCCTTCAACGGTGTCACAATACTTCCCTATTGGTATAATCCTCTGGGTTTGCAGTGAACACAAACTGTACATCTAATGGTAGACGTAACTTAAATCCACGAATCTGAATATCCCCTCCTGCAAGATATTAAAAAGGGCCACCTGAATCCTGGCTTGAAGATCGGGCAGCTCATTAATCACAAATATGGAACGGTTTGCCCGTGGAATCATGCCAAAATGAATCACACGATCGTCCGCATAACTCAACCGCAGATTAGCGGCTTTGATAGGATCTACATCACCGATTAAATCTGCTACGGTCACATCAGGAGTGGCAAGTTTCTCAGCAAAACGGTCGCTTCGATGAAGCCAACTTATCGGGGTGTCATCCCCGTTTTCCTTCAATAATTCCTGCCCGTAGCGCGATATAGGATTAAACGGGTCATCATTGATCTCGAACCTTGTAGCACAGGTATATATTCATCCAGCAGATTAACCATAAGCCTAGCCAGGCGTGTCTTTGCCTGACCACGAAGACCTAGAAAATTAATATTATGCTTTGAGAGAATGGCTCTTTCAAGTTCGGGAATAACTGTGTCCTCGTAACCATGTACACCAGTAAAAACGTTTTCGCCTTTGCTTATTTTTGTAATCAGATTCTGGCGCAATTCTTCTTTTATCGTCTTAGGTTTGTAACCTGATGTTTTCAATGCGCCAAATGTTGTAATCTTCGTATAATCCATATATTCCTAATGATGAAGCGCAAACGTTGCGCAAGATGATGTCCTATTATCGATAAACGATGTGTTTATCGTATTCTTTGCGATTTTCTTCGTAATCTTCAAAAATCATTCCGCCCAAATCTCCAAGTCCTGTGTAGTATGCTTTGCCCTGGTTTGAAGCTGTAAATTCATTGACAAATTGCTGCAGATAAGGATCTGAAGTGATCATAAAGGTGGTAATGGGTATCCCCAGCTTTCGGGCTTGTGCTGCCATGCTATAGCACTTGCTGGTAATAAAAGGATCCAAACCCATTGGATTCTTATAGTAAGTGCCATCCGGCATATTTAAACAACTCGGCTTTCCGTCAGTAATCATAAAGATCTGCTTATTGGCATGCCGTTTTCGTCTGAGTATATCCATTGCCAACTGAAGGCCAGCGACAGTATTGGTATGAAAAGGTCCTACTTGCAGATAAGGCAGATCTTTGATCGCTATCGGCCAGGCGTCGTTACCGAAGACAATGATGTCAAGGGAGTCTTTGGGATAACGTGTGATGATGAGCTCCGATAAGGCCATAGCCACTTTCTTCGCGGGTGTGATCCGGTCTTCCCCGTATAGAATCATACTATGGCTGATGTCAATCATCAACACCGTACTCATTTGCGATTTAAACTGCGTATCCTCCACAACCAGATCATTTTCTGATAAGCTAAACTCTCCTATCCCGTGATTGATCTGTGCATTTTTCAAGCTCTCGGTCAATACGATTTTCTCTAGGCTGTCTCCAAACTGAAAGCTTCTAAAATCGCCCATATTTTCGTCGCTCCGCCCCTGATGATTGGTTTTATGGTTACCTGACGTTCCTTTTCGCATCTTTCCGAAAATCTGATCTAACGCATTCTGTCGCAAAGCTTTTTCCAGCTTGGAGGTAAGATCTACACCGCCATCACCGCCAAAGCCCAATTTTTCTCGGATATATCCTTTGTTCTTGAGATCCGCAATGAAATCATCGATCGTATATTCTGGAGTGGTCAATTTGAACTCTCTGTCCAATTGTCGCAGCCAATCAATAGCCTCATCAAAATCACCAGCAGTATGTGTAATCAGTTCTTTGAAAATAGTAAATAACTTATCAAAAGGCGTCTGAAACGGCTCGGTATATTGTGTGAAGAGAAAGCCCCTATTTCGTTTCGTACTGTTCATGTATTTGTTGTATTAAGGATGAAGAAGCTAATTATCTATAGACATCGGAATCGCTTCATAGAATAAATTTACGAAATAATAATTCTTATAAAGAGCCGTATATTCAAAATTTCGTCCCGATTATGCCAATCACAACAACGGGTTAATGCCTATCTTTTCACTAATTCATTGACTTGTTCCTGATGTTTTTCCCGCACATTGTCAATTGCCAAGGTGCCCCCTAGTATTAGCATTTCCTTGTGCTGAAAGCGTTTCCTAACCTGTCCTCAAGCATAACTTTCTCCATGCTTTGGGCAATGCCGATTTCCTCCAAAAAGTTATTGGGATGACCTGCAGTACAGATGACTATTCCATATTTGACTATTTTCATTTTAGGCAAGTCTGGCTTTTGTCCATAGGCATAGCCAACCGAATATACCCGGTCAAACCAACCTTTCATCATTGCCGGACAATCGCTCCACCAGACCGGATAGAGAAAGATAATACAGTCCGCATTTTCAATTTTTGCTGCTCTTCAATCACATCCCTAGGAACTGGCAGCGCTGTATCCGCATTCCCTTCTCTTTGGTATTCCGTTGCGGTCATAATACCCTGAAAATTATTTGCATATAAATCAGAAACTTCAACATTCCATTTTTGGGCTGCCAATATATTCTTCAGATGGGTGAATATCTCAAAAGTATAGGATTTCTCGCTCGGATGACTGTAAACAATTAAAATATTCATAATGATACGATTAGAATTACATTTTCTTTTGCGAATCTTGTCGAAACTTCGAATCGCTTTGTTTAATCAAAACGAGATTGGCAACGGAACACTCATAACAACCTACTATTCAAAGCAAAGGTCAAGGCCTCATTCATATTGCTTACGCCCAATTTTTCAAATAATTTTCGCCGATGAAATTTCACCGTATCTATTGAAATGAAGATCTTCTCGGAAGTTTCGTGGATAGTAAGTCCGCGATGATAATAACGTAATATTTCGATTTCACGTTCTGTGAGATTAATTTTTCTACGGGCGATCCATTTACCGGTCAATAGGTCAAGCTCCCACAATAAATCAGAATGAAGTTTTTCTATGGTTACATTTCCTGAAGATACATTTGAAGATAGAGATACGATACACATGGCCTTCCATATCTTTCCCTTCTCGGTTAGAAAAAACGGTGTTAACTTGTGATTGATCAAAATATATTTCTTATTTGCATCTTGTATTTGAAAATCATAGGATATAACGTGAAGCTTCCGCTCCTCCAATGGAATATTTTCATAGAAATTAAAGCCAGCATTGTTGATCTGAATGAGCATCTGAAAATCCGTCGCGGGGACATATTTTTGATAAAATCCGTATCCCATCTCAACAACCTGTTTTGAACTTAAACCTGCCAGAAACAACGGATTATCTGAAACAAATTCAAATGCTTTCAATTGATAATCTATCACATAGATACTTTGGTAAGTAATACGTGCGAAAGCTTTAACTATTTCTATATAATCTTTGGTCTGTTCTAAATCTTTTGCTGAAAGACTATCCACCGTATTTTTGGGTGAAAATAAATCGTTAACATCCATGTTCAAACTCTATACTTCAAAAATAAATAAAACTACACTCAGGTGTAGCTTTTATTATGATAATCTGTAATATTTTTGAGCAAAATAGAAATCAATAGGCAGCCAAAAATCTATTGACTACGTGGACAACAATTATCCCTAATCGGAGAGCTTTGGCGAACAACAAACCGAAACATATCATTACAGCCTTAATTACCTTAAAAATGACAAATTGCAAAAACTGTGAAACTAATATCATCTCCAATTTTTGTCCAAATTGCGGCCAGCCTGCGGTCCTAAAAAGGATAGATGCGCACTATATCGCCCATGAGATCGAACACGTCCTTCACTTCGAACGTGGCATTTTATATACCATTCGAGAACTAGTCACCACTCCGGGAAAAAATATACGGAATTACATTTCCGAAAATCGAAGTCGCTTGGTCAAACCTATTATTTTTATTATTGTCACATCACTGATCTACTCGATTGTAAGCCATTATTTTCATATCGAAGACAAATATATTAGTTACTATAATTCCCGACACTCCACTACAGGCACTATATTTATCTGGATCCAAACTCATTATGGTTATGCTAATATTATGATAGGGATATTTATTGCATTTTGGGCTAAACTATTTTTTAGAAAATATGGTTTCAATCTCTTTGAAATTATCATCCTGTTGTGTTTTACTTTGGGAATGACTATGTTAATATATTGTGTTTTTGCAATAATAGAAGGTATTACCCATATACATCTCATGATGTATGCTAGTAAAATTGCATTCATATACTGTGCTTGGGCAATGGGACAGTTTTTCGATCCCCTAAAATAGCTAGCTATTTAAAAGCATTAGTCGCCCATATTTTAGGATTTATAATGTTTATAATAACGGCTTTTATTATTGGTTCGACGATAGATCTTATCTTTCATTGACAATAATAGTTTTCGGATCTATTTATAAAAGGGATAAATCACCTCCGTCTTATAACTTAATTTTTATCAACTGAATTAATAAATGTTACAAAACAATTATTAAAATCCATTTATCAATCGATTGACTAAACAATATTGGATAAAAAATATAATTTTTTTCTAGATAATAAGCTCAATGGTTTATATTCATTATTATACAATATAAACCATTATGAGAAAACTTTTAAATTTATTGATTGCCACCTTGGCTCTGGGTGTAGCGTCGTGTAATAAGACGCTCATCCCAACGGATGAAAACAGTGAAAATCTAAAACTAAAAGCATCCAGCGCGACGATTACGAATGAATGGCGCCAAAATCCGTACAAACTCAATGTCATTTACTTCGTGCCTAATGATGTCGATTCAATCCCTAACTTTAGAAAACGAATCAGTAGAATCCTTCTTGATGCACAGGAAATGTTTGCCTCGAATATGAACCGCGAGGGTTTTGGGCGCAAATCCTTCGGATTGGATCTGACAAATGACACCCTGATCAATATCCATTACATTGCCGGAAAATTTGGTAAGTCAACTTACCCCTATTCAGGTGGTAGCGGTGCTGTAAAGTCCGAAGTAGATGCCTATTTTGCACAGAACCCCACGTTCAAAAAAAAGTGAGCATAACCTGATTATTATTCCTACTTATAATACCGATCCGGCCAATCCAGGGGCCCGCCATTCTATGGTACTGGCACGACCTGTTATGCATTGGATTACATTAATCTGGATGCCAAAAACCTCGGGATAGGTGGAGATATTGGCTGGAAAGCGACAGTCTGGATAGGTGGAATGATTCATGAACTTGGCCATGGCTTAAATGCTAGCCATAACCGGATGAACAAGACATTGGCTCCGACTTTAGGTACTGCATTGATGGGGTCTGGCAATTCAACTTATGGAATCTCCACCACTTCATTGACAGCTACCACAGCAGCAACCTTTAATAACAGTCAAGTGTTTAGCACTGTGACAAGAAATGACTGGTATGGTGCGGCATCTGCGGAGATCACTTCATTATCCTCAAGCTACAGCAATGACAAAATCATTATTTCCGGAAAATTTACCACAACCAAACCTGTAAATGATATCGTCGTTTGGCATGACAGGGAACCTTTTGGTGGCAATAATGATTATGATGCAGTACAATGGGCGACAAAAATCATTGGCCAAGATAGTTTCAGATTCGAGTGCCCGCTGGCAGATTTTTATGATTTAAATGGAAATTATGAAATGCGTATCGGCTTTATGCATGTCAACGGAAGCCGCTCAACATTAGGTTATGCTTACAACTTTGTCAATAATGTTCCTGATCTCAGCAAAGTTGTCACTCATAAACTATTACCAACAACAGGCTGGTCAATCTTAGGCAGTGACAGCAACGAATCTGGTGCTCCGCAAGCAATGTGTTAGATATGAACAGAAGTACAATCTGGCATACACCATGGTCTTCAGCCCAAACACCACAACCTCACTTCTTCTCTGTGAATATGGGTGCTCTACGGTCGGTAAAAGGACTTGCATTTCGAAACCGCGATAATCTGAATGGAGCGATGAAAGATATTAATATTTATACCAGCACCAATGGTACAAGTTGGACCTTAATTAAATCTGCTCAGCTGAGCAAAGTTTCTGGTTCCTGGATCAATGTTAATCTTGATTCAACAATTAGCACGCGCTATCTTAAAATAGAGTCTGTGAATTCCTGGGGTGATTTCTTCTATTCACACCTTGCGGACTTTGGAGTCTTCTCTAATTAGCCTTCAATTCGCTTAAACCTATAGAGGGGTGTCCACGAAGGTCGGACACTCCTATTTTTTTATTTCGCAACCATCTACACTATCTTTTCAAATATTCAATTCCTGGAGCACATTTTTGATTTTTGAACTGCTCCTTTTATTTATTCTAATATATTTGGTATCGACCGCTAATATAGATCTATGTAATTTAAAAATTAAGGGCAAACAGATCATTAATACGAGAGCAAAAAAACAGGACAATATCCCTTATAATAAAACGGCTAAAATTCCATTGGAAAGTGATAAAAACAGGGATAACGGACTATAGATATAGGTATCCCGCGATGCAAATACCGACTGTCTATACTTTTAAATATACCAACATATTTCAGATCACCTATAAATCGCAAAAAGAAAATACCGCTAATCACATACATACCATAAAGAACATAGTGATTCTCGAAAGGAACCTTTACCACCCCAATGGCAGAGAGGTTTATCAATGCAAAAATAATAATCCAATGGCGACAAGTAAAGTCCCCTGCCAACCAGGATTAAATAACCTTCTTCCATTCAAGTCCGTAGGTATGGTAGCACTAATCCCCACTGACCTCCGATTACCCAAAAGAGATGAAGTAATGCCAGCAAAATAAAGATATTGGCAATTACTATTGATAATATAAATTCCATTCGATAAATATTAAAATATTCTTTAGAATAGCTCCGTCTTTAAATACATACTGACCAAACATATAACAATGGTATCAGCCAGCCCCCTGTCCTATTATTGCATGAATTGATATGATGTATTGATAATGAGTGCCATTTTCCCATAGGATAATTTAAGTTCTTCCAATAGGCGGCTGTTATCTTTAGATAAGTATCCGCTTTGTAGATGTTGTATGACCAGTCCCCGTTCGTTATCTATTAATGTGTATGTTGTTCCATTTTGCTCAACATTGAGCTGAATGAGAAGATCATCGTCAGAGTTGATAGGCTTGCTAAAACTAGATAAGGTAGTTGATCCCGGAATATCAAATTTTAACGCTGTTGCACCTGACTTAACACCCCTGATCACCTTGGATTTAAAAAGCGGGGCTTTGCCCAGCATAAGTTCACCCTTGTTTCTGTATATTGAAACAAAAACATCAACGGGCTCCTTCGAATTTAAGTTCCAATTAAGATATGGACTACTAAAAGAAAGGAAGTCAATACCAATAGAATCAATTTGTCTTTTATTGACAATCTCAACAAGCTTTGAGACAGAGTCTAAAGGGTTAGCTATATCTCTATATGCTACACTAGCATAAGTATATTGTATAAGTTTATATTTCCCTAACTCATAAAGTTCTAATTGCAGGTCTTCCATGTTAGAGGTTTTGACTAATTTGTTATCCTTGGTATCAATTACTTTCCACGATAAAACGACATCCTTGGTCAAGTCGCGACCTTTGCCCCATGTCCAGTGCGCATTGTTTTTGAAGGTTGCCCCAGCATAGGCACTAAGCGAATTGTCGATATTCATAATAGATCCAGACACGGGTAAAATGATCAATGAGTCGCCAAACTCTTTACCCTGTGGATTCAGGTAAGAAAAGCCAGCCTTTAGCATATTCTGATCCTTACCACCCAAATTATTTTCGTCTTTTTTACAGCTAAAAGCAAAAACCGACAAGATAACAATGAAAATAAAACGCATATTATTGTAATTATTTTTTCTGTAAATATAAATTTTATAATTTATATTTACAGAAAAAAATAATAAAAATTTAAAACACGGTATTTCTTTTAAAATATACATCATGCCTTGAAAGTATTTTTTCACACCATCATAAACCGTAGCTATAACGACAATTCAATATGCTTTGAAACTATTTAAATAGCTAATTTATGATCTCTTTTGCAAGCGCCTAGAGAAAAAGTAATGGGTAAAGATTGGATAGCATTACAAATGTGCCTTCTCAATAGGGCCTAATGTTAAATTAGCTACATCTTGAAGACATTAAACTTATGACCATCAGGGTCAGCAAAGACAAATCCATAATAGTTATTACCGAAACTGGTCGGTTTGGATACAATCGTTCCCCAGCACTTTCAACTTCATTAGCCCATTGATCTGCTTGTTCTTTGCTTTCTGCGGAAAGTGTGAATATGATCTCATTGCTTATCTGAGAATCGCCAAAATTGACATCTTTTACATTCGATTCCAGTATATTTTTCAGAAAAAAATGAATTATAAAATCATTTTCCCCAAAAAAGAAGCTGACCAGGTCATTAGAAGTATGGGGATTATTGGGTTTAAATCCCAGTACTTCATAAAATTTCTGTGTGCGTTCCAGATTAGCAACCGCCAAATTGGCCCATATCATTTTAGGTTTCATATTATCTCATTTTTGTACAGCATAAAGTTAATGGTTTTCAACAGATTAAAGATTGTCATGGGACAAGTTTTTCCTATTCCTCTTGCTTTGTCAAACAAGCACGCCTTTATATTTTCGCAAAAAAATTAAAGGTATGTTGAGCGATGAGCGCTGGATTGATAATTGATGTGTCATTAAGTCGATCTTCATACAATTCGATTTGTATCAATTTAACATCATTCGGTATTTTATACGTTTCATCTTTTGTATAATTATAACCGCGTACATCTGCATTTTCCTTGCCAGGAATTTTCTTGATTTCAACAAAGTAGCGCAGTGTAATGGTATTACCATATTGTTCGCCTTTTTCGAAACGAATTTTTCTGACCCGACTCATCGTATGTCCACTGGAATTAATATTTCCTTGTAGACGAAATTTTAGCGTTTCAACAGTTTTGGAAAGCATAAAAATCTGGGATGCGAGCCGCTCTGTTATTTCATTACGGCTTGTAAAAGTATATGTTGTACCAGTTTCGGAATTCTCTTTTGCCACTCGTTTTGGTACGGTTTGAATAGCAGAAATCTGCAATTTCTGTGTATTGATTTTACAGCCAGCAAATGCTACAAAGGAAATTAAAACCAGGATCTGTTTCATCGCACTATTTTAATCATATTAGATATCAAAAGTAACTAAAGGCATCAAACTAAAATATCCCTGAAAATGATGGTTTTTTAGGTCTAAAGTTGATTTTTAGACTTGGATTAAGCCAGAGCCAACCCATGACATGCAACTGCTGCTGAGATCCTTACGGTCCACCTGGATTTGAGCTTGCACCGATAAGAGTGAATACAGTATGCATAGGAACATTCAGAACAAATCCCTAAGGTATCTAACTGAACTGGAAAAGAGGAAAATCCGCGCAGGATTCAAAACTGGTGAAATAATTGTAGCCGATGTTGGAAGTTTCTTGGGATAAATACAAAACTTTTTTTTGTTACAATTTTAGAGCAAACAAGATAAAAACAACAGCCGAATCATCCCACTAAAGCAAAAAAACAACGCTTAAAAATGTTCATTTCAATTATTTATTGGCAAAAACAGCTCTGGTATCGCTTTGTATGAATTAAGCACATTGTTCCCAATATTTTTGTATAATAGCTATATTTTTTAAAAATAGCTAGGTAATGTTATCCATCGAATATTATTTTAAAACATATTTTCTACAGCTCTGTACGTTTGCCTTTCCATGGGTCAACTCGGAGGAAATAGCCAAGGATATTGTACAAGATGCTTTTATTGTCCTAATGGATAGACCAGAGCTATTGGAGAAAGGAGAACGGGTTATCAAAAGTTTTCTCTACACCTCCGTAAAAAATATGGCAATGAACACCAAACGACGGGATATGGTATTTGATAAGATACGCAATTCCATCACTGTAGAAGAATCCGACAATCATAATATCCTGGACGATCTTATCAATTCCGAACTGATTGGCGCATTACACCGCGAACTTGACCAATTACCTGAAGGCTGTCAGCGAATCTGCCGTTTAATCTACTTGGATGGCATGAAATATGACGAGGTAGCACAGGAATTGGATGTGTCCGTCAACACCGTAAAACCCAACGCATGCGTGCAATAAACCTTTTGAAAACCAAATTCCTAAATTTAATTTTAAACTTCCTTTTGTTTTAAAGATTATTCTTTTTTTTATCCCGAGTCACCCTTTTTGATTCCTCAAGTTATTTAGTTATTGAATTATGATAGAAACCGATAAAATAGTATTGGCTGAATTGGCTTCATTACTCCTGAAAGATGGACAATTATCTACTGCACAGGAAAATGAGCTAAAACGTTTGTTGGAAAAATATCCCCAGGCAAAGGATAGTTTACGCCACCGTCTTGCGAATACGGATATCCAAGTTCCATTTGATTTACGCAGCACCGATCTAGAGCAGGAGTGGGAAATTTTAAAAACCAAATATAATGAAAGAAAAATTGCTCCAAATTATCGTAGGTGGAATGGAAAATGGAAAACTACTATCGGAGTAGCTGCTGCACTATTATTACTCTTTACTTTTGTTTGGATCTGGAAATCCTATCTAAAACCTATCAATTATCTTATCCCAGATAAGGTCTATGGACAGAAAAATGATGTCCTTCCAGGGAAAACGGTGCTATCCTGAAGATTAAAGGAAAAGAAGACATTAACTTAATGAATAAACAAGTCGATCAAAGCCTCTCTCAAGGTATCGAATTAAAAGATGGAAAATTACTATACTCACAGCTCAAAACCGAAGAGTCTAACCCGATACACACCTTAATTGTGCCCAAGAGATCTACTATAGCGATAACGCTAAGTGATGGTACACGTGTATGGGTGAATTCGGAATCAGAACTGATTTATAAAGCAAATTTCACTGAAAATGAACGGAAGGTAACATTAAAAGGTGAAGCTTATTTTGAAGTTGCCAAGGACACAAAACGACCATTCATCATAGAGGCTAATGACCTTAGTATTCAAGCTATAGGAACAGCTTTTGATATCAATTCCTATAAGCCCAACGCCAAAGTACTATTAACAGAAGGACGCCTAAAAGTCAATGGACAAGAAAAAGAGATTTTTATAGATGCTGGAAATGGAGTAAAAATGGTTAACAGTCAATTGGTAGCCTTTCCTATACCAGATATGGAAGAAGCAACGGCATGGAAAGACGGCTATTTCTATTTCGATAATAAAAATATGCAGCAGATTCTCGATGAATTAAGCAGATGGTATGGTATCAACATTGAATCCAACGTTTCATTAGACAAAAGGCGTTACAAAGGAGGTATAAAAGAGATGTGACCCTTGCAGAGGTCTGTAATCTACTGAAAGACCTGACCGGCTATCAGTTAACAATCGACAAAGAAAAATTAATCGTTAACAAACTGACTGACAAAAATAAATAAACTATCTAACTAAGAAAAGGAGGACTTATAATATGTAAGAAGATAAATACCTAAATATTGTATGAAAAAGAATGCAGAAGTACTCCAATACTCCTGCATCTAACTGAATTAACAACTGATCATAAACTATTAATTCTCTACCAAATTATGAATAATTTATTTTATTCAAAGGAATTCTTTGTCCTATAGACAAAGGAAAAATTTTGAACAATCTAATCAAAATGAAACTGACAGGAATATTATTAGCAACATCCATGATGGGTGCCTATGCTTCAAGCTCTGCTCAGATTACACTGCACGCCAAAAATGCAAAGATTGAAACGGTCCTCAAAAACATCACCAAGCAGACAGGAGTACGTTTCATCTTTATGGAGGGCTTACTGAATAATGAAAAAGCAAATCTTGAAATAACAGATGCAACCCTGAATAAAACACTTGATCAGCTCTTTAAAAATAGCGTATTCTATTACATGGTACATCGTGGTACTGTCGTCATAAAACGGAAACAGGAAAATGTACCTGATGATCAATCAAGTAGCGAAATGCTGTATCAGCAACGAACTATTAAAGGGAAAATACATGACACAAAAGGAAATCTATTAAATGCAGTCAGCATTTTGCTCAAAGGGACAAACATTGGAACCTCAACAAATGCTAGAGGTGAATTTCAACTTTCTCTACCAAATGGAAATAGAGGTACGTTGATCTTCAGCGCGGTGGGGTTTAAGCAACTTGAACTTCCCATCAACAACAAAACTGAGCTCAATATCGTCATGGACAACGACGAAATTGGGCTTGAAGAGGTGGTGGTCGTTGGATTTTCAGAGGTCGATAAAAAGCACCTCGCCTCCTCCGTATCCCAAATGGATATGGAAAAAGTAAAAAACCGTCCAATCTATAAAATGCAGGATGCCTTTTCGGGAACAATTGCTGGTGTTACAATGATGCGAGGGAATAGCCTTCCTGGCAGTGTACCTGGCACCATTTCTATTCGCGGTATCAGTACACTACAAAATGCCGATCCTCTGGTCATCGTAGATGGAATGGAACAGAGTATCCACGATATCGATCCTAACCAAGTGAAAAGTATTACGGTACTTAAAGATGCGGCTTCAGCGTCTATGTATGGCTCCCGCGGTGCCAATGGCGTTATCATCATCGAAACGGAGCGCGGACAAACTGGCCAATTCAAGGTTTTACAAATAACTGGTATGCAATAAACAAACCGATAGATCTTCCAGAATTTGTTGGCGCAGTTGATTTTATGAAATTGCGAAATGAAACACTGATCCAACAAGGGCAACCAGCGATCTATTCTGATGAAACAATTGAACAATATGCGAGTGGAAAAATAAAAGGAGTTAACTGGCTGGATGAAATAATGGAACGCACCTCTACAGCAATCAACAACAACGCTAGTATTTCTGGCGGTGGAGGTGTAGGTACTTTTAACCTGATGTTGGGTCATATTAAGGAAAATGGCCTTAACAATATTGAAGGGACGCAAAAATTCTCGGCCAGATTCAACACAAATATCAATATTGCAGATAAATTTGTTTTGATGGCCGATTTTTACGCGCATCGTTTACAAGTCAATAGGCTGATGGCAAATGATGATGGTCACGGGCTCTATCAACAAGCCTGGCGCCTAAACCCAACACAACAGATCTACTATGATGTAGACAGGCCTGAACCATTCATTCTGCATAACAACATTAATCCGATAGCTTCGATTAAACATGGTGGTACCAAAAACTATATGCATGACCGTAGTACGATCAATCTCCGACCTAAATACAATATTAACAGTAACCTAAATATCGAAGGAAATGTATCATACATGATCAATAAATCTGCCGACAAACAAAAGCGATTAACCTATAAATTCTTTGATGAAAAAGGGGCGCCAATCAGCATATGGGGTAACGATGTGAATGCCTCACAGGGAGTAAGTGAGAGCCAGCTGACTGCGCGAGCATTGGTAAATTACAATAAAGAACTACGTCAGGACAAAGACAAAATCTATCTCACCGCAGGTTCTGAGATCATGAGCTATACCTTCACCGATTTTAGAGAAATTAGCAAGGCTTCTTTTTTGGTAAATTAAACTATTCATTTGATAACCGTTATATATTTGAATTAACAGGTCGTTCGGATGGAAGCAGTAAATTTGCACCGGGTCATCGCTGGGGATTCTTTCCATCAGGGGCCTTTGCATGGAACCTGCATAATGAACGCTTTTTCAAACCTATTCTCGAATCCGAGGCGATCAACAATATTAAAATCCGTGCCTCATACGGTTTAATTGGTAATGAAAATGTAGCCCCGTATCTGTGGCAGGAATCTGTCAATACTTGGGGATGGACAATGCGCGTTCCTAATTCTAATTTTTCATGGGAGAAACAAAAACAATGGAATCTTGGTCTCGATATGAATGCCTTCAAAAATAGACTTTCTTTAACAGCCGAGGTATACCATAAGAATTCGTATGATTTAATCTATGATCAATTTGCTGTTCCGCCCCTAACAGGCTCATACACCTTAGTCTCAGCAGTAAATATTGGTGCGGTAGAGAATAATGGCTGGGAAGTTTCGATAAACTGGTCTGACAAGAAAGATGATTTCTCCTATAAGGTCGGTGCGATGCTATTCAATAATCGCAATCGCATACTCAAGGCTGGCTATAATGAAAATGACCGCTTGATTTTCAAAGGCAATAATGATCAGATATGGTATAAAGGGATCCCAATCAATAATTATTATGGCTTTCAATCAAATGGCTACTTTCAGAATCAACAAGAAATTGATGAAACAGCAGCAAAAATGCCCAATTCTAGACCTGGTGATATCCGCTATGTCGATCAAAACCAGGATGGTCTCATTAACGACAATGACCGTGTTTATCTGGCGGATCCACTTCCCTATTACAATTACGCTATCAATATTGACCTGCATTATAAACGCTGGGATTTTTCTGCGTTAGGTCAAGGTGTAGGTAAGAGAACTGGTAGGCTAGCTGGTCAGGAAGCCTATCCAGTTTATGTAGATGGAAACAGCAATGATCTAGGGGCGCCACGTGTTGAATATGTTGCCGACCATTGGAGTCCGGAAAATCCAAATAGCCGTTTCCCACGTTTATGGACAGGCTCTACGCCGAACACACTTTTGAGTAATGTATGGCTCAGCAATGCGGCCTATTTCCGTGTTAAATCACTTCAACTTGGATACACTTTTCCATCCATTGGTAAAAGTGTCAAAAACCTACGGATTTATGTAAACGCCCAGGATGTATTCACCTTGACAAAGTGGGAAGGACTAGACCCTGAGCGGATCGGTAGCGGTAATGGAAATTACCCACGGATGGCAACATACAGTTTTGGATTAAGTGCGAGCATTTTTTAATATCATAACAATGAAAAAGAAAATTATTACCCTGATAATAGCATTGGCGACACTTAGTAGCTGCGAAAAATTTCTTGATAAACGAGATCCAACAGCAACTTCCTTTGATGAGTTTTTTAACACAGAGGAGGATTTACGTCGTGTGGTCTATAGCAGCTATTTGGATGCTTTTATGGGTCCTGGTGAACGTCGTCTCCTTTTTATATGACCGAAGGTCGTTCGGACAATGCTTATGCCCGCATTGAGACAGACCACCATATGATCATTGCCAACGGCAATATGACCAGCAACTCTGCTTTAGCTGTTTATTACTGGAATTTACACAATCAGCATATAGGACGCATTAACACCTATTTGGCAAATGTTGATGTACCCTATGTCGAAAATGAATCTACGCGGCAAAGGTATAAAGCAATTCTTGAAGGTTTGCGCATCTGGCATTACTTCAGGATCACAGAATTTTGGGGTAATGTCCCTTTGTGCTTACTCCTGTTAAACTGGAAGAGGCAACACCAGCTGTGACCCCTAAAGCCGAAATCCTCGACAAGCTCTTTGAAATGAGTGAAGATGTCGCCAATAGACTTCCGGAAAATGAAGGTACTACAAATGCATATATGTTCAATAAGTATTCCTTTAAAACATTGGTTATGCGCTATGCGCTCTATAATGGAAGGTACGAACTGGCGGCGAGGCTTGCTAAGGAAATAATGGATAGTGGAAAATATCAACTGCACCCTCAATACGCCAATCTATTTAATTATCAAGCAGATAAAACCAACAAGGAATTTATCATCAAGTTCGATATGGAGAGTCATAACAACTCAGCAACGGCGTCATTTCAACATCTGGCACCACAATATCGAACCGGAAATGGACAATCTTATGTCGTTCCTCTAAAAGCACTCGTGGATAGTTATTGGACTTTACAGGGGCGACCAATTGACAACTGTCCATTACACAGCAAGCAAGCCTATGAGCTTAATCCAAAATTAAACCGCGATCCACGGTATGAAGCCAGTGTATTTGGTCATGGCGATCTCTTCAATAATGAAAAAATAGACATCTATGATTCCAAAAGCGCTTTTTACTACCAAAACCTACGCAGTAGTAGATCGGGATACTGGTTTAAGAAATTTGTGGACCAAGCCGATGCGTTCCGTACTGGTGGAAATATGCATTTTTCTTTAGCCCGCTATGCCGAAGTACTTTTAACCTATGCCGAAGCTAAGATTATGTTGAATGAAATAGATGAACTGGCTAAGAGTTGTATCAACCAAATTCGCAAAAGAGCCGGACTTGATATGAGCATTGCGGATGTCAATTTGGTTGCAAAATCACAGCAGGAATGGATTGCGCTCATCCGCAACGAAAGAAGAATCGAATTTGCTGGCGAAGGATTACGCTATAGCGATATCTTGCGCTGGAAAACGGCAGAAACGGTACTTAATCAAGCAGCTCTCGGTCACATGCGTTTGAATGGTGCTGGACAGTCTGAGGTACTTAAAATTGAGGATCGAAAGTTCTTAAATCACCAATACCTATGGCCATTTCACGAAAGTAGTTTTCAGGTAGAACCTAACTTGGTGCAAAATCCGGGCTACTAATCCAATACAACAATATTCTTTTATCCGATATTGCAAAAGCGGCATGCCCTATGGAATGTCGCTTTTGCATTTTTATTTTTCTTTGTTCAACACAACTTTTAATAGGAATAGCCTACCTAAGCGAAAAGAGAGACCTTTCCGAGCAATGCCAAGAAGTAGCTTACCTTATATGCGCAAAATAGCAACAACTTTTTCAAAACGACCATGATTGCTTACTGAAGCTGCAAATAGTTCTGTCCCCCTCTACAGCAACATATGGAATGCCAAAATGGTCTTTGACAATTTCATTTTTTCGATTTCAATAACGTAGTCTAGAAGACTAAGAACGCTAACGGCTATGGAATGTACAAAATCAGGCGCAAGAATTGTTTCTGTATAGTAAATATTCCTTCACAAACAACCCGGCCATAAGCTTTAGTGATCGACTGCCGGAATATTGTACAAATCAGTTTTTTAGGCATGTATTTCCTGACCTTGGTTTCTCTATTCCATATCTTATAAGCTGCCTCTTTCATACTCCATAAGAGCCATAGCGTAGTCTCGGGATCTGGACTACTTGCTATTAACAATTGCTCATTAGCACCAAATAATTTCGGAATAAATCCCCTACGTCGCCAATTACTGTCTTTGCGGGATTGCGCCAGATCGATGACGTCATTACCAATCATTTCATTTGAAGTTTGCTTGCTATAATATCAATAGCTGCCTTTACATTGAGCATGCGTTCCATATCGAAATTATCAATAATAATATCGAATTTTTCCTCAATATCCAATACTATATCAACCAGATTGGCAGAATTGATTTGGAGGTCGTGAATGAAATCAGTATTCTCGCTAAGGTTCCCAAAAGCGTCATCATTTGTAGTATATGGTGCTATGATAGGCCTTAATGCGTCAATTAGTTCTTCTCTGTTCATAGACTTAGTTATTAAATTTTTAAATATTAGACAGGCATTTACATCACCAAAGCCAAAACTGGCTTTGGCTACAATATTAGGTCTCAAGTAGGTTGTTCTCAGCGGTACTTTCAGCGGATCTATAAGAGCAGCGATGTCGGGATGTAGGTCATTACAGTTGCTATTACCGAACAAGAACCCTTCGTACAGTTGCAATACTGTAGCGACACATTCAATACTACCTGCCGCGCTGAGGCAATGTCCGATCAAGCCTTTGAGCGAATTGATGTAAGGGAAGTTTTTCCCGTTACGTTCAAGCGCCTTAGTCCAATTTTCTATCTCGAGCGCGTCCTTGGCTGTTGCAGTAAGATGCCCATTGATGGCATCAATATCCATAGCAGAAATGCCAGCATTTTTAAGTGCATCAATGATGCATCGTTGCACAGCATCGCTATTAGGAGCTGTCATGCTCCCCATTCCACGCTGACCTCCCGAATTGACCTGGCCCCAAGCAATTCTGCATATATCTTTACACCACGCGACAAGGCGCTTTCTAAATCTTCTAATAGTAAAGCACCTGCTCCACTACCGGGGACAAACCCTCCGGCCGTTGCACTCATTGGCCGGGCCCCTTGTTGTGGATGTTCATTATATTGAGAGCTACAGACCCGCAGGGCATCGAAGCCTGCCCAGATGTAAGGGCCACTATCTCCTGTACTTCCTGCTACCATCCGTTTTGCTCTTCCCGAACGAATGCGGTCATAAGCCATCAGAATGGCTTCCGTACCCGTAGCACAGGCTGATGAATTGGTTGTCACTTGATTTCCAAGCCCGAGTTTTCCCCTAGGTATGCA
Source organism: Sphingobacterium sp. E70 (assembly GCF_019285695.1). Taxonomy (NCBI): domain Bacteria; kingdom Pseudomonadati; phylum Bacteroidota; class Sphingobacteriia; order Sphingobacteriales; family Sphingobacteriaceae; genus Sphingobacterium; species Sphingobacterium sp. E70. The sequence goes on from NZ_CP079104.1 coordinate 390,112, forward strand.
CTGACTCCACTGTTCATCGTCTGTGCCACTACTGTACTTCCTAGCCTCCGTGTTTGCAGATCGTCTACTTTATAAATGCTTTCACGAAATTTATCTATGCCGGAGGTACCTGAACCAAAAACAGTTCCACTATCCCAATCCGGTTCAGAAGAAACATCTATTGGTAGCTCTGCATCTGCCCATGCTTGCATACCAGCAATGACGCCGTACAATATTCCGGTGCTATTAAATCCTCTCAGTTCTAAGTCGGTAAAATACTGTCTTTTGAGATCTTCAGATATCGCTGGCGTTCCAGCTATCTGGCAAGAGAATTGTAGCCTTTCCAGTAGAGGATCATGCGTTATCCCCGAAAGTCCATTTTTATGGCCCTTGAAAAGGCGGTTACTCCTACTCCGTTTGGGGCAACCACCCCTAGTCCAGTTATTACAACTCTATTCATAGCTCCCTCTTCATCATACCTGACAGGGTTCCTTTACAAACCTCATATCCAGCTTCGTTTTTCAATGTGACAGCGCACTTGAGCTTCCCGAACCTAAAATATATCTTATCCGAAAAAACGGTAACCTTTTCCTTAGGATACACCGGTTTTAAGAATTGTATTTCACTTGAGGTCAATGCCATCGCAATACCATTGTTTAAATCACTACCGAGCAAATAAATTCCAAAGCAGGCCAGCCCTATCTGAGCCATTACTTCGGTCAAAATAACGCCGGGAGTAATTGGATTACCGCAAAAATGCCCTTTGTAAAAATCCAGATTTTCATTGAAAGTATAGTTTCCTATAATACCTTCTTCATCTACATGCACCAATTCATCCACAAATAAAAATGGCTCCCCATAAGGCAATTGCGCAATAATATCATTCAAATCCATCGACTTGTTTTTTAAGGTTACCATTGTAATAAAACTCGCTGTGCTGAGAAACCGGGGCCAAAACTCAACATTAACCCTAGTTCTCCGGCCTGAGGCTCGCGTGCCATGATACGCTCGAGAACATAAAGAACTGTAGCACTTGACATATTGCCATACTGGGCCAGAACGGCCTTGGTATCTGTAATATCTTTGCCAAACTCGGCAAAAATCTGCTCCATTGTTGCGACAATCTTTTTACCTCCAGGATGAAAAATCATATACTTTATGTCTTCAATTTCTAAACTATTCTCCTGTAAAAATGGATGTATGACTGCATCAAAATGCGATGCGATCACATTGGGAACCTCAACATCCAATATCATCTGCATACCGCCATTTGTTAGCTTGAAACCCATAATATCTTCAGTATCATAAAAATGGTACATCTGTTGGTCAAGTATCACAGGTCCTCGATCTGCTTCATGAGATGAAAGTAAACAACAGGCGGCGCCATCTCCAAATATCGCAGCGCTAACTATATTGGACATTGAAAAGTCTGACAGCTGAAAGGTTGCTGTTGGTGCTTCGACGGCAATTACAGCAGCACGTTTTCCAGGATTGGCCTGCAAGAAATTTTTGGCGTAAATAATACCGGAAACTCCAGCAACACAACCCATTTCAGTAACTGGCAGCCTGACAATATCCTGCCGGAGCTTCATCTTATTGATAAGATATGCGTCCAATGAAGGTATCATAATCCCTGTACAGCTGACGGTGATGATATAATCCAGAGATTGGGGTGTCCATCCTACCTTTTCGAGAGCCTTACGAAGTGCTTCCTCACCTAATACTATGGCTTCCCGCATGTAAATATTATTTTTCTCCTCGAATGATGTTGCAGTAAAAACCTCATTCGGATCCATAATAGCATACCTTCTGTCGACAGCCGAGCCCTCAAAAAGTTTCTTTACTTTTTTATAAACCGGTGCTCCTGGCCCTTAAGCCATATATCCAATAGCGGAAGTATTTCAGCAGTTGTGCTGGAGTATTTGGGCAGTTGCTTGGCAACACTTATTATTTTAACATTCATATATTGGAAATTATCCATTGGTAACGAAATGCCCATTTCCACTGGACCATATAGTTTTTTAAATGTAATTGTTTGCAGAACTCCTCAAGCTCATTTTTCTTAAAGCCACGTAATATTGAAATAAGTCCATCCTTCTTGGTCATATTGTTTAACTTAAAAACAACACAAATGGTTTGAAAAAGTCGATAGGCAATTTTGCTTCGCTGCAAATCGTTGATTACTATCCCTAGGTTTGAAATTTTGACAAGGATATTTATTAGTTCTATAATCTGATCAGTATCAAAATGATGTAATGTAAGAGTACATAGTGCAATGTCAAACTTTGCCATTTCAAAATTCTTATCGAATACATCGCCGCACAGGTATGAAATATTGGGATAATCTTTTGATAAAACTTGAGCATAGTTAACAGTGAATGGATTGGCATCTATTCCCACTATTTTAAGATCTATATTATTACTATAACCATAGTCGCTCAACATACGTAACATCTCACCATTACCGCAGCCGATATCGACAATGGTTAGTGTTTTGGTTGTATCGGCTTTTAACAACAATGTCCGGACGCCATCTAAAGTAATCTTGTTGCCCCCAAAAAATGATTTATTTTCGATATTTCGTCCAAAGTAATGCGGAGTTCATCACCTTCAAGTGAAAAATCGTCCATAATTTCGTTTTTCTTAGTTCTAAACTTTGTATTTATTCCCATTTTATTTGCTTCATATTTCCGTGAGTTTGTTTGATTATCCATGTCAACCCTGGGGGAAAAATTGTGGCAAGCCACATTAAGACCCTAATACCAACTTCGTATCGTAGCACTGTTGCTAAAATCCTTCCGAAAAATAGGCGTCTCGCAAAGTTTTTTCGCCATTGGTTGATGTAACGTTTTTCCAGTCCTTCACGTGAGATTATTTTGCCAGCATAATAGTCCACAATAAGTTCGGAAGCTATTTTTGCACTGTGTATCGCCATCGCCATCCCATTACCGCAAAGGGGTGGATCAGGCTCGCCGCATCGCCGACCATCAGGATATGATCTTCTATCACTGTTTTTTTTCAAATGAAATCTGGCTAATGGTAAGTGGTTTATCAAAAAGTACCGTATTGCGTTCAAAAAAACATTTTAGATGACTATTCGTAAACAAGATATGCTTCTGATGATCGACGACATTTTTATATTTTCTAAACGTCTCTACATCTGTTAAATAACATAAATTTATCGCATTATGCTCGATTTTTGAAATGCCGCAGTATCCTCCCGGAAAATTATGCAACGCAATTAGGCCGTCCGGAAAATCACCTGAATAATGTGCTTTAACCGCCATCCATTTCGATGTCTTTTTCATGAAATCACGAGCTAAAATCTGATCGATATTGGCACGTTTTCCAAAAGCACCAAGCACAATCTTTGCTCTCAAAATCTGATCTTGAACCGAAACCTCAAATATATCGTCACTAAAAGATATTCCAGAAACGCTGGCTATCACAATCGTACATCCATTTGCTTTTGCTTTGTGGTATAAGAAATCGTCCAAACAATACCGGCTTACGCCGATACCGCCCAAGGGCAATTTGACCTGAGCCGATTTTCCATTTTGCGTCGTGAATTTAAGATGTTGAATATAGGTTGGATGCAATTCATTTATATTGGCGTTAAGCCAGCACAAATAGGGTACAATCTCATTGGAAAGATATTCTCCACACACTTTATGGTGAGGATAGTTGTGCTTTTCGACTAATGTTACTTTTAATCCTTGTTTGGACAGATGAAGTGCACTCGTGAGCCCGGCAAGACCGCCACCTATAATTATCACATCAGGATTCACTGCCATAAGTCACAATTCGCTTTACATTGGTAATCTTTAACATATCATCTTCATAAGTCATTACAGTCTCCAATTGGTCAATCCCGTTTGATTCAAACAAAATAACGCTAAAAAATAAGCACACTCAGCAATGTAACTCACAAGCCTTATGATTAATCTGGTTTATGAAAAGTTTCTTTGATAACAGCGATGACCATAAATAGTTTTGATCTTGCGGCAAATAGAAAACCAAGAGCTTCCCCTCACCCTTGTATTTTTCATCGATCAGAGCTTTAACTGGATTGGCTATGGACTTTTTAGAAATCTTTGCTCCTTTTCGACAAATAAACCGTCAAGAAAAAGATACCTTTCTCTGAATTGCTCGGGAGATGCCTTTGCTTCAATAGCTATGTTAAGTATATTCATAAATTTATCTGTTGCTGTGGTTTTTGGCCACACAGCAAGGTCTCTTCCATTGGGATTACCGGTCTTAATAAAATTGATGAAGTAGCGCTGTCCCAGTAGTGAAGTTTTATAGTCATCCTTCGTCCAGTCAAAAACATCGTTGCTGTTCAGGTTGCCCAATAGATATTCAATATCACTGGCATGGGATGCTCCTGGGAGGGCTGGTGGCAGATTCTCTTTGTCCGTATTGTCAGATTTTTTATTTATCCCACCAGCGAGCCCTGTCTCCACGTCGCTATAAGCTGCTTTCATCGATGGCCGCGCTTTGCTAAATATGTAAACATAAACAGGTTGACCACTGTTTTTTCGTTGCAAATCGAGCCACTTCCAAGTACTGTAAACAATAAAATTATCACTGGCTAGTCCAGTCGCCGATTTGAGGACTTCACTTTCTGTTTTTCCGGGATACAATTTGAGCACTTCATCAGCTCCAGTGCCAAACTGTTCGCGTACTAACCTTTCGTAGTTGTTCGGTGATGGATAAGACTTGCCTGTGAAGGCGAGATAAGGAGCCTCTGTAGACGTCCAGCCCGCAAGTAGAGGAACTTTGGACTGCTCCCCTGCTTCAAATATTTCCAACGGTGATTTGGGAGAAAATAACCATCTATGATCAGACGTGTCATAAAGGCGCCGGGCTCACTGGCCCAGTCAAGTAGTTCTGCGGCAGGAATTTTACGCAATTGGCTGAGATTGCCTGCGTTGACTTTGGCCGCAAATGTAACACCTCGTTGTTCTTGCTCCCCAAGGAAATAGTGCCATATCTTAAATTAAAAACACTTCCGCTCTGACCGATAGCACGCTTAAATAGCCCTTTAGAAAGCGGACTGCTCATCTGAGCGGAAACAGACATGCTTCCTGCAGATTCGCCACCTATGGTAACCTCATCAGGATTACCTCCAAAGGCAGCTATATTCTTTTTGACCCATTTTAATGCCGCATATTGATCCAGGAGACCATAGTTCCCTGATGCATTTTTTTGTGATTCTTGGGTTAGTTCCGGATGCGCAAAGAAACCAAAGATGCCCAAACGATAATTGACCGTAACGACAATAATGCCTGCTTTGGCAAAACTCTCTCCATCGTAACGATTTTCTGATCCATCACCGGCATTAAAGCCGCCACCATAAAAATAAACTAAAACAGGAAGTTTACCAGATCCCCCGCCTTTGGTCGCCATATATTCAGGTAGAGGCAATCTTCACTTATACCCGGAGAACGAAATCTCATATCCCCATAGATCGGTTTCTGCATTGGTGAATTTCCAAAGCGATCTACCTTTCGAACCCCTGTCCAATGATCGGCAGGTTGTGGTTCTTTCCATCGCAAATTGCCAACCGGCGGTTTTGCAAAAGGGATTCCACGGAATGCCTGCACTCCGCTGGATAACGTAATTCCCTCCATTATCCCCTCCTCAACCTTTACTTGAGGCTGTTGGGCAAAAACAAATGATATAATCAGGAACGCGGTGACAGTAAAAAAATCTTTATCATAATAATGTTCGCTTAGTTTATGCTTTAGTATTCGCTCAGTTAAAATACTAAAATAAAATTAAACGAACAGGTTTTCAATATCTTACACAGGACTGCACCATTTAGATAAACTCTCGCTTGTAGGCATTTGTCAAATTACAAAATCCAATGCCTTTACCTTATCTCGCACCGTCATTCCATAATTTTTCAACAATTTCGTTTTGATTATATTCAAAATAATTGCCCTGTTTATCTTTTTGTCTTTGAAAAAGACAGCGGTCAAAAGTTGTAAAATTTAAGGTTAGAAAATCAATGAAATAATCATCAAGATGATAATGAAACTGCCCTTTCAAACTTTTATCATCCTCGTCCTGCATAACAAAAGTCTTTTGACGTCGCACAATTTCTACCAGTTCATCCTTTGTGATATGTTCAATAATTTTCGGAGCGGGAAGTGATATTCTGAATGCCAAAACTTCAGCGCCTTCTTCCTCCCACCATTCCCAAAGATTAAACTGAGACATATCTTTACCGGTCATTTCATGAAGCGTATTTTCAAGCTTTTGATATTCGGTATTATCTTCATCCCCGTTCTCTTCACAATAGTCAGAATATGCTAGAATGAGTTTTAGAACTTCCGGATAGCGTTTTTCCAATGTTTGAAAATCAGGTTCAATTTCTTTTCTTAATTCCATTATCCAAATGTAACATCAAAAGTAACTTCATCTTGTTGAACGGCCTCCGCACATCCTTAGCTTTATACCAAACAAGTAGGTTCTAATCTTTTGCTCAAAAAGACGAGGGCAACAAACAAAAATAGAATAATAATTTATACCGATTATATTTTACCATATTATCGGCAGTTAAAAAATTAGTAAATTCACGATATAATAACGCTTGATCAACACATAAATATAATAAGATGCACCTTACACTAGTGTCTTGACAATGAGTAAGCAAGTAAATGTCGTACATCTGTTATTTATCGGAAAACAATTATGGAACTATCATCGACAGCAGAAAATATTATCACGCAAATTAGCGACAAGAAGACCAAACTTGGTGACTTGCGTAAAATTGCTAACGTTATAAAAAAGACCACGAACTAGCCATGGAACTGTGGTCTACAGCACACTACCTTGCCCGACAATTGGCGATCTTACTGATGGACAAGAAATTACTTTCTAAAGAAATTATTGACAGGTTGGTCAGTGATATTGAACAACATCGGGAAGACGAAAGACTGCAGCTGATTGATTGGCTTATGGCGAATCAACTTGCCAAAGACAAACGCACAATCGCATTAATGGAAAGTTGGGAAAATAGTACATCTCCCCTTCAAAGACGTACTTTTTGGTACCATCAAGCCCGATTGCGATGGGTGGGACAAACGCCGCCGCCCAATAGCGAGGAGTTGCTTTCGAAGATTGAAACCCGAATTGAAAATGAAGTATCTGAAGTCCAGTGGGCGATGAATTTTACTGCCGCTCAAATCGGTATTTTTCAGGAGATTTTCAGAAAAAGATGTATCAATATCGGTGAGCAAACAGGGCTTTATAAAGACGAAATGGTGGCTAAAAATTGTACACCAAACTATTTACCAAAGTTCATCGCCATTCAGGTTGCAAAACTCAATAAATAAAATCACCGGATTTCTTGTAAAGTTGTCCGGTGATATATCCCGGTGTCAAAAATTGAGATCACACAGCGGAAAATCTCAATTTGAGATATTAGCGGTAAAATGTCCGATTATTATTTTCCACGGCAGCAGTGATAACGCCGTCTACTATGGTTCCTCTACGAAACTTTCCAAACTGTTAAAAAGCTCAGATCGTTTCATCACATTAAACAATGAAGGGCATAATGACTTCTCGAAAAACAAAGTTTATCTGAAATGGATTAGCACGATATTAAGATCAAACCAACATGCGAAATAAATGACGATAATACCATTATTGGCTATAAATATTGACAGTCGCGAAAGGAATATGACAATTGACACCGAATTACCAATTACTCTTCCTACCTTTGTTTCCAAATAAAACACATATGCCAAAAGAAACAAAAGCGGGACTTTATCAGGGAACCATAGAAAAAGATGCCAATGGAAATTACTTTTGTGGCCCTTATCTATTGGATTATCAAATCGTAGAAGCTTATTTTAAATTGGGTGATCGGGTCAGCTTAAAAAGTATCATCAAAAATACCAGCCGTATGAGTATGGAAACTTATCCACAAAAATCAATTAAGTTTTCATATGCTACTGAAAATCATGACAATGATTAAGATGAACTAAATCGTTCAATACTGAATACACTTCACCTGTTTTCATACCCCTTTTAAAACGGGACGTATGAAAACAGATGGATAATAAAGTGGTCAGCATCAGCGAATTTGAAGCAGCAACCTATTGCAACAGCTCGTTAATAAATCCTCAGAATATGAATCATGACCGTCATTTCGAATTATAGGATCTCCACATTAATTTTCGGCTAAAATGATCCATCTCATTTACGTTTGAGATATGGATCACGATGATCCTTAATCATTCTGCTTAACTTAGTCTATATTCAAAAAAGGAGATAATATGACGAATACAATGAAAGCCGCACGTTGGTATGCTGCAAAAGATATCAGAGTAGAATCAACTGAAATTCCTGAACCGAAGTCTGGTCAAGTTAAAATAGCTGTTCATTTCGCAGGAATCTGTGGATCTGATCTACATGAATATGTACATGGTCCCCAATTAATCCCGGTAGATCAACCTTATCCACTAAATGGGCATCAAGGAACCACTACATTAGGGCATGAGTTTTCAGGAGTAATAGATGCGATTGGTGAAGGCGTCCATCATTTAAAAGTAGGTGACCGTGTGGTCGTAGAACCGATTTTTAAAAACTTCGATAGTCCTTTTATCGCAAATGGTGCATATAATTTATCTGAACCTTTGGGATTTGTAGGCCTATCCAGCAATGGTGGATTTGCGCCGTATGTCGTCGTCGAAGACTATATGGTACACAAAATACCTGATAGCATGTCGTTCGAAAAGGGGGCATTAGTGGAACCTGCCGCTGTAGCAGTTTATGCAGTACTCCAAAGTGGACTTAAAATCGGAGAAACGGTATTGGTCTCTGGAGCTGGCCCAATAGGTTTACTGTGCGTTCAGGCAGCACTTGCCGCAGGTGCAACAACAGTTATTGTGACTGATATCGCTGACAAGCGTTTGGAGAAGGCTAAAGCCATCGGTGCTACCCATATCATCAATGCAAAAGAAGAAGGTATACCACAAAAGATTAAGTCCATCACGGAGCTTGGAGTGGATGTATTTCTAGATTGCGCTGGTGTACAAGCCTCCTATACAACTGGAATTGATAGTTTAAAAAATGGTGGAACGGCTGTTTTAGTTGCACTTTTTGGCAAACCTGTAACTACCGATGCACTGGATCAAGTCTTGCGGGAAATCACCATTAAAGGTATTATCGCTTATCGCAATATCTTTCCACAAGTTATCGCGCTTATCGATAGTGGACGTATGCCCGTAGAAAAACTTGTGACACGCAAAATAAGCTTAGACAATATCGTTTCAGAAGGATTTGAAGCTCTGGTTAATGATCCCACTGAAGTCAAAATCTTAATTGATATACAGAAAAATTAACGCCGTCAGGATACCGAAAATAATAAGCGATATATCGAAAAAATAATGTGATCGCTATAAATATGGCCGCTTGGGATACCCAAGCGGCCATATTTATTCGGTTTGCGAAATCTTTTGTAAATGATTTACATTTTATTTGGTATTATTGGTCAATGGGAAGATAGCACTCTCCACATGCGCTTTCTCAATCAAGCGTTGCAATTCCTGTACTTTTTCGGATTGCTATTCGCAACATTGTTCTGTTCTTTTGGATCTTGTTTGAGATTGTACAGCTCTTTAATCGGAGTACCAGTAGTTACTTTCTGCAAAATGAGTTTCCAGTCACCTTTTCGTAAGGCCTGACGTCCACCATCTTCATGGAATTCCCAATAAAGATAATCATGTTGCTTTTGTTGTTTATTCTGTCCCAATAAAGTAGGAACAAAAGAAACCCCATCTGTATATCTGGGTTTATCCGCCTTAGCAAGTTCGACCATCGTTGGCATAATATCCCAAAAAGCACCCAAATAGTTTGATGTCTTTCCTTCGGCTATTTTTCCCGGCCAATAGGCAATGAACGGGGTCCTGATACCTCCTTCATACAAATCGCGCTTATTTCCACGCAAACCTCCAGAACTATTGAAAAAATTAGGATCTGCTCCCCTTCTTTATGCGAACCGTTGTCACTTGTAAATATGATTATGGTATTGTCAAGCAAGTTGTTTTGACGTAGTTTTTCTACGATCTGACCAACATAAGCATCCATACGACTTACCATGCTTGCATACATAGCATGCGGTTTCTCTACACCAGCATAACCCGGAACTGTTGCCTTTGGTCCGTAATCATTTCCTTTATGTGGTTTTTCATCAAATGAATTGGCATATTGCTGGTAATATTCATCTTCTGGACCAGAAAGTTCGGCATGGGGAAGCACAGTAGGTACAAAGAGAAAGAAAGGTTTGTCTTTATTCGCATCAATAAAGGCAAGAGTTTTCTCTTGGATCAATGCTGGTGCATATTGACCTTTGGCCAATAATCCATTACCATCAAGCTCAATCCGCTCTTTATTATGCCAAAGGTGAGTAGGGTAATAACGGTGGGATTGACGTTGACAATTGTAACCATAAAACTCGTCAAATCCTTTCTGATCTGGCGCTCCGGTAGTATTGACCATCCCTAGCCCCCATTTTCCGAAAGCTCCTGTCGCATAACCCGCCTTCTGCAACAACATAGCGATTGTCTGTACCGAATCTGCTAACGGTTGTTGTCCCTCTGGTTCGATTTCTTTATTTCCTCTTACATAGGTATGCCCAGTATGCTGTCCTGTCATTAGGGAAGAACGCGAAGGAGCACAGACAGAGGTACCAGCATAAAAGTTCTCAAACTTCATTCCCTTATTGGCTAGTGAATCAATATGCTTGGTTTCAATTTTTGTCTGACCATATACACCAAGATCCCCATAACCGAGGTCATCCGCCATAATAAAAACAATATTGGGTCTTGTCGCCCTATTTTGAGCAAATGTGGCTCCTGAGATAGCCAGTAAGAAAACAGCTACAGCTACCTTCTTATTATTAATAGATTTTAGTAGGTTCATGTATATCCAAAGTTAAGTAATTACCAACCTTCATTTTGTTTTAAATTTTTATTTTGTACAAGTTCCGAAGAAGGAAACGGGTATAAATAATAATACTCGGAAATGGTGACGGCGCCTTACCTTCGTAAGAGATATACCCTTTTGTCGATCCATTTTCAATTGGGATAGGTGTATTGGCCGGAACGTCCACACCTTTAGTAATATATCGGCCCAATTTTGTCGCTACTGCATAATCCATTTTCTCCATCTTCTGAGATCGTCGAATCGAAAACCTTCTCCCATCAATTCCACTGCCCGTTCCCTACGTATTTCCCAAAGGATGGCATTCACCGATTGATCGCGTGTAGGATCTTGTGGGATTGCAGTTAACTGCAATGGCGCCACCCCACCCCGTGCTCTCAATTTATTTATCGTTTGATCAATAATCTGCTGGCTGATTTCGTCTAATTCGTATTTTGCCTCTGCATAGCTGACCAAAATTTCACCAAGTCTAAATATTGGTGCATCATTGATATCAACATTTTGGATTCGATTGATTTTATTGCTGAATTTATAGAAACGATAGCCCGTATAACTTACACTATAGGGCTGTCCATTTGTAAAATCTACATAATGGGGTTCTTCTTTCAATATCAGACCTTCCCAGTTCATCCATGGTAACGTTTTATGCTTATCGTCAGATAATGTAGACATTAAATCTATATATTCCCGATCATTTGGATTATCCGTATATTCCCATAGTAAATTTGTTTTCCCCATTTTTACTCTGTAAGGAGGTGGAATGGTATAGTATAAACGGGTATCCCGATTCCGAAATTCGTCGTAAGCACTTTGATCCCCATCAAATGCAGTACTTGTCCAACGGGTTTGCCCATCTTTCATCAGGTACATATCGACGGCTTTCTTGGTGAGATCCCAACGACCAGCTGAATTACGGGCTCTAGAGGCCAGACCATGTGTAATCTGATTCAATTCATACTGTTTGTAAAGAAATACTTCGTTGACATTAGCCAATGACTCGCTGTTAAAAAGCAAATCATAATTGTTTATCAACGGAATATTATTGACCAAAATCTTCTCCGCAGCTAAAGCTGATAGACGCAGGTATTTTTCAGCATCTTTAAGTTGTCGATATTTACGCCAAGTACCTTCACGCAAACCGAAGCGTGCGGTCAAGGCCAATACAACTTTACGGTTTATCGTATTAGGTCCATCACCGTTTTCTTTGATATTTTCTCCCGCATAGCTTAGCATTTCCAGAATATGAGCAGCGATTTCATCGCGGTCGCTCGGGGTACCATATAAGATTTCCTTATCGCCATCATCGATGGTATGTTCTACCCAGATCGCGCTGCCGAATTTGTTCAACAGGTCCATGTATTGGTAAGCTTTGAAAAAGTACCCGATACTGCGAATATGTTTTTTCTCAGACTCAGACAATTGGCTGGCTTGATCAATATTATCCAAAAGAATATTAATGGAACGAATCTGTATAAATGGATCCTTATAATCTGCGCTCGTTGAAGGAACAACCATACGCTGCCAGATCCAGTCCGAAGTACTATTGGCTTGAGCAGTTGCAAATAAATCGCTGTTCACCTCTGAGTCTGGAATTGAAACGTTGTATCCTGGGAAGGTACCATAAAACTGCCAGGCATACGAAATAAAATTATTGTAGTTAGTGAATGTGCTCTGTTCGGTTAAAGTCCCCTCGGGATCCAGATCCAGTAAATTGCTACAGCTGGATAAGGATGTGCTCAAACCAAGGAAAATGATATATTGGATAAATCTCTTTTTCATAATATTTTACGTTTTTCTAATGATTAAAAAGTAACATTGACACCAAAACTGTATTTTTTCAGGAATGGATAAATCCCTCCCGAACCGATGTCCTCTCCATCGGCTTCCATCCCTCTGGGCATATGGTCGGCTTTAAATAGATTTTCACCCGACACAAAGAATTTGATGTTGTTGACCACTTTACTGCGTAAAATTTTATTGTCCACTGTATATCCTACCGTAATATTCCGTACACGCAGATAAGATGCATCTGAAAGATATTTCGTCTGCCGACGCCTATTGGCACTGGTATTTAATCCAGCATTTGCATATATTCTTGCATAGGTCGCATCCGTATTCTCCGGAGTCCAATAATCAAGATTGCCCTTATAGAGCGTTCCAAACTGATTATTATAGGGCCACATCAGGAAATTATCTAACCAAATATCCCGCTTACCCACCCCTGGATGAAAACGCTCAGATCAATATTTTTATAAGAAAAATTACTATTTAATCCAAATTGAAAACGTCTATTGCTGTTACCGATGATCTTCATATCGCCCGGATCGGATACCGTATTGGTGCCATTGAAAATAATACCATCTTGGTTCAGATCCGCGTATTTCATGTCACCGGGGTTCTGCGCCACTCCCTTGAAAAAAGGTATACCTTCTTTAAGTTTGCCATTCATCAGATTAGCATCCAATGTATTAGGCTGAAAGTCGTCATTTGTATAATATCCATTACTTACATAGCCCCATATCTCACCAATTTCTTTCCCTTTGTAATAACCATCTATCAATCCCGCGCTATTATTGATCTTGGTAATGAATGCCCTATTGTCGGAAAGATTAAAGGTAAACGAATATTTAAAGTCTTTGATTTTGTCCTTCCAGGAAAGTTCGAGTTCCCAGCCTTTCGATTCAAGGTCAGTCACATTTTGAAATGGTGGTGCAGATCCCAAAACTGCCGGTAAATCTGCTCCCTGATAAAGCATGCCAATTGTCTGACGTCTGAACCAATCAAAACTTCCATTCAGTTTACTGTTGAACAATGCAATATCAACACCTAGGTTTAAGGTGCGAACCTTTTCCCAGGAAAAAGTCGAACTGATTAAATTGGGCGGATTGATCGTCAGATAACGGACACCCGTATTAGGGTCTATCCAGTTGGCATTACCCGTATTCATTTGTGGAATTGTTGGGAAATAGACCTGATTTTTATCGGAACTCAATACTACTTGGTTGCCTATCTCTCCATAAGAAGCCTAAATTTCAGCATTGGAATGCTGTTTTTAAGATGCTCCATGAAACCTTCCTCTGCGACGTTCCATCCCGCGGACACAGAAGGAAAAAATCCAAACCTACTATCTTTAAGAAAGCGGGAAGAACCATCCAAGCGACCATTTAGCTCCAAAAGATAACGGTTTTTGTAATCATAGTTAATTCTTCCGAAATAACCCAACACAGCGTATTGACCGAAACTATCGGATGTATTTTGTGTCCCCGTACTTGTCCCCAATGAAGGCGAATTTGGGCTCAATATGCCGTACCTTGTGGCTGAAAAGGATTCGATATAACTTTTCTCATAATTTGTTCCTACCAGTACTTTCAGATTATGATCTGTTATCGCACGACTATAGCTCGTATAAAAATTTAAGGCATTATAATCTGTCTGCGAATTTGACCGGGTATAAAAATCCTGATTAAATAGATATTCCGTATTGAAATTGTTCGGATTCATATACCTATTTCTATTCTGGGCATTTTTATTGTTTAGATTATTTTTGCTAAAGGTGTACTCTGCGGTTATATTCCAGCCGGGTAAAGGATTATATTCCAATTTTCCAAAAAGCCTAAGATTTTCCTCATATCTACGTGCGGCATCCTCGTACCTAAGGTAATTGTTTGGAGTTCCATAGGGAATAGTTTTTCCATCGTTATCAACGGTTTCACCCGGATTGAGATAGGATCCGAATGTGAGAGCTCTGTAAAACATTTCGCCCATATTTGCTGGAGTCAGGCGATTATCCTTTTATAAAATACATTGACACTTGCATTAAAATTCTTAAACAGTTCAGCATTCACAAAAGCATTAAAATTATACCTGCTGTAGCTGTCTTTTTGGTAATCATAATGCCATCTTCATTGCTATACATACCGGATAGCCTATATGCTATCTTTTCGGAACCGCCCCGGATAGACAGATTGTGTAAATGCTCAAATCCTGTCTGGAACACTTCATTATAGAGATCGTATTCTTTCAAAGGATATTTTGTATTGTTTATCTCGGCTATACCATCGGCATATTTAGAGGGATTGGTCTGATATTCCTTTAACAGTTCAAGCCAGGTATCCACATTTTGACCTGCCCAATTTGAACTGTTTCCGAAGTCTTTTAATGCCTGAACGAACTCCAAAGGAGTTGCCTTTTCCGGCAAAGTTGACGGCCGGCTCCAAGTTAGATTACTGGAGTAATTGATGCTGGTTGGTTGATTTCGAGTCCCCTTCTTGGTTGTGATGAGTATAACACCAAAAGCAGCTCTAGCACCATAAATTGAAGCCGCAGCCGCATCTTTCAATACAGTGACATTTAGAATATCTTTTGGGTTGACATCATCCATATTCATAGGTACATTATCCACCAAAACCAAAGGAGATCCACCATTAATTGAAGGTAAACCACGAATATTCAATTCGGTTGAAGTTCCCGGACGCCCCCACCAAATGTCACTTGAAGCCCCGGTAATGCACCTTGTAAGGCTTGGGAACTACTCGTTACCGGCCTATCGCCCAATACCTTTTCCATATCAACGGAAGCCACAGATCCAGTAAGATTTGCCCTCTTCTGTGTACCATAACCAACGACAACAACCTCTTCTAAAGAGGTTAAATCTTCTTGTAAGGTAATCGCCATAAAAGATTGGCTAACTGAAACTTCCTGACTTATAAAGCCGACATTACTAACGAGCAGTACTGCATTGGGGCCACTTACTCTGAGCGTAAATTCCCCTTTGTCGTTGGTACTTGTACCGCGATCCTTGTCCTTTTCAACCAAGGTTACACCAGATAGCGGGAAGCCCTGACGATCCACAACTTTTCCTTTGATATCGAGACCTTGTAGTGATTTAGCATTAACGGTTATCACATAAGTATTCTCGCTCGTGTTTTCCATTCGAAGCTGAAATCTATTCAGCAATGGCGCCAAAGCATTGTTCCAATTTTGATTTTCGACAGAGATTAAAGGTAGGTTTTTATCATCTACAACATTGTCAAAATAGATGAATTTAACTTTGGTTTGCTTTTCAATCGTTTTTAACACAGTTTTAAGATCAGTATTCCTGATTTTTAAAGATACCTTCTCTTGAGCTTTGGTGCTTATTCCGAAAACCTTTACGGTAAATGCAAAAGTGAGCGCTAGCGTTAATTTTGTCATTAATGCATATTTAATGGTACTTGATTTTCGTGCAAAAAATACCTGACCATGTAAATTATTTTTCATAGTTTTAATTTGATTATGGAACCATAGAGTACATTATCTTTCTCAGGGACCTTGTACTCTTTATTTCATGAACTTAGAGGATACATCAACCGGTGTATCCTTTTTTGATGGGTTATGTGTAGTCTTTATTCATCGTTTATTTAGGGTTAATATAGAATAATTGTGTCATTTTCATGTTTAACACGTATAGCTGGATTAGCCAGTGTAATAGTCTTTAAAGCCATGTCAAGATTATAACCTTCCATAGTTCCTGTGAACGTCGTATTTTCAAGCTCAGTATTGTTAATTATAATATTTCGATTATACCATTTGCTAATTTTAGAAGCGACGATAGACATCGGATCGCCTTCAAACGAGAGCTTATTTTCAAGCCACAAAGTCTCTGATGGCATTTTTCCCCTTCTTGAATTTGGAGTTCTGTACGTTGTACCAATGGAATGCGAGTTTTTCGCAAGGCCTGCTGAACTAATTTTTCCGCAATAGTTATTTTTTCACCCGGTATCATACGGTAGGTTTCGCCATTCGTTCTATCTGTCATTTCGATCGCACCTTCTACGAGTGAGGTCTGTATTTTATGCTCGTCAGGATATGCTCTGATATTGAACTTGGTGCCAAGAACCTTCACTTCAGCGTCTTTGTATGACACAATAAAAGGATGCCTTTTGTCTTTCGCTACCGAGAAGAAACCCTCGCCAATTAATTTGACATGACGATCCTTTTTGTTGAAACCTTTGGCCAAATAAAGTTTACTATCTCCATTCAGCCAGACCGTACTGCCATCTGGAAGATTAAGAATTCTCTTCTCTCCTTTAGCACTACTATAATGCATTCCATACTCAATGGATCTTGCTTGATGTTTATACCACCAAATGCCGGTGGAAAGGATAACTAGTACAGAGGCAGCGGCTAAATAAAAGGATAGCCCACTTGCTTAACTTTTAATTTCAGCGTCTCAAATAAAGATAAGCGTAACGACGGAGTCGCGACCTCCTCGGATTTCACTGTGTTGATTTCTGACTCAGTGCTTTCTATCTGTTGCCATATTTGATCAAATGCGGATTCAGTATTTGGGATACTCGATTGCGAAGATTGAACTTTACTTACAATAAAATTATAAAGAACTTTATTTCGACTATCTTCATTGATCAATTTCTCCAAAAGCCGCTTTTCTTCAGGATTTAGTGTTCCCTCAAGCTGTCTATTTAATAAATCTAGAAATTGATCTTGGTTCATAGTTCCTTTTGATTCTTTAAAATAAGAGCCAAAAGAGGATGAATGTCACCAATTGAAAATGAAATAAAACTTCAAACAACTGTATACTAGCTATTTATTTTTTTAAAGAAATTGATTCTCTTAGGCGACGCAGGGCAAGCTGTATATGCCGATCCACCGTATTTTTGGAAATTTCCATAATAGCGGCCGTTTCGTGGTACGTACAGCCAAGGTCTTTTACGAGGGTAAAAGCCATTTTGCATTTTGAGGGCAGTTCCTCAATAGTTTGTTGTATAATTTTCAGATTCTCATTTGATATATATTCCTGTTCAACACTTGGAGATTGATAATTGAAATCAATAATCTCAGAAATATCAACATGAGAGGGTTGTCTTTCAAGATATTTTATGGCATTGTTTCTAACAGACCTAAAGAGATAAGTTTTAATATTTTCTATTTCCATTAACTTATCTTCCAATAGCCACAATTTCATAAATATCTCTGAGATAATATCTTCTACCGGTTCCGACGACTTAATTATAGCGACACCAAACTCATATAGATCGGGGTGAAAACTTTTGAATAAGGTTTTAAATGCAACCTGACTTCGATCGAACGCTATTGCATATCGCAATTCATTCCATAGGAAGGGGGCTTGATTAAAATCCTGCATTTATTTATGAAAAATGGTCTATATAAAATAAAGATATTAATTTTTACACATATACAAGAATACAAAAACCATACTTTTTAGCCAAATACTATTTTTGGTTTGCTAATTGTTTCAGTGAATAGATTGCATATAACTGTTCAGTTGGTACATACCCTCCTTATATAAAATGTATAAATTCTTTATTGAATTTATACATTTTATCCTATTCATTAGACAAGGCAACCTTTATAGCAAAGCCTCTGAAACCGCATAACTGTCTTCCAAGAGCGTATATTCGATAATTTTATGGTTGTGTATCTTCAAGTGAATAAAGAATACAGAACTGACCAGCTTTCCTGTTTTCAACATCTTGGAGGTAAAATTCCCTTTTATAATAGCCTGATCTTCGTTGGTCAATACGGTCTGTATAGCTGCGCCTACAGGTTCAACAGCTGACCATAGTAACTTAAAAAGTTGTTCCACCTCCGGTTTCGACCTTCTCGATCCCAGCCATTTTATCTTTGCTGTATTGCCCGGAATTTCCAGGTAAAACTCTTCAGCAAAAAGATCAACCAGGTTTTTCAGTTCTCGCCGCTGCAAGCTAGCTAGGAAGGTATCCACAAAAGCATTGATATTTTCCATCTCAAATAGTGTTTAGATTTCTGTTTTGCAAATAAGCCATCATTCCAACCCATACGGCAACAGCTAGGATCATAACAGAACCTATCATACTGATTGTATAAAATAAGGAGATGACAGCAATAACGCTGGCAATAACCCAAATAACATCTAACGTAATGATAAATTTGGTCCAGCTTTTCGAGATAATTTTCTTCATAGCCGTTGCCAGTACAAATACAGAAAACACGATCAGAAAACCTCCAACCAAGGTAAATGGACTACTGTGTGGTGTTTTAAATAGTTGTGTAAATAAAGAAGGCATGGTCGCTAATAAGAGCCCGGTCATTCCTGAGCTGATCGCATTGGTCAGCAATACATTTTTAGTGTCATAATTTCTATCTTTTTGTTACTCAAAAGTACTGCTGTACGGACGGCTTTTTATTATCTATAAGCGACAGGGTATTGACATTATGCGACAATCAGATACAAACTGTAAAACATATCATTAGATTTACAGTATGAATTATAGACAGACCATGTTGCAAGCCTTGATTGCCTTTTGTGGTGAGCGTGGGCTAGATAATGCTAAAATTACTGCATTATCAGGATTTTCGATTGCCCAGTTAATGAACAGCGCCAGGTTTGATATCTCTAACCAACAGGTGGAAAATCTGTGGAAGAACATTGTTCAGTTTTCCAACGATGAGCTGATAGGCTTGCATTTTGGAGCTACAATGCAGTTAGCGGCACTGAATATTGTCGGACAGATTATCCAAACGAGCAGCACCGTGAAAGACGCTCTTCTACAGGTACGATCGATGATGCACGTAGTCACGGATCTTTATACAATGGAAATAGAACTGGGACCTAAAACATGTGTCATCCAATACCTTAAAAATGCAGGTTTTGACCATTTCCAGATGACCCAAAGACAATTCGGGGACTTCCTGATAGCGTTTACAATTTATGAATTGAAAGGGCTTTTACTTAAAAATCTGAAACCCACGAAGGTTGGTCTACCAAGCTTTCAGAAAGATCGCTACATGGACTACGAGATAATTTTGAAATGTCCAATAGTTAAGGCAGAATATTATACGGTAGAATTTCCCAAAGAATACCTGGACTTTCCAATCATTACAGCCAACTATGAGGTGCAAACTTTGCTCATTAACCAAATGAACAAATTGCAAAATCCAAACGAGTTAACAGGTGCTCTTTCCAAGAGGATATTCAACTACCTTCTAGCGAACTCTTACCTTTATTCACTCTCGATCGAAGCGGTAGCCGGAAATTTCAATATCAGTGTAAGGACTTTACAACGTAAACTCAAGGATGAGGGAGCTTCTTATGTACAAATTGTTGAGGAGGTGCGTAAGTCACTGGCTGTCCATTACATGCAAAACAGTAGTTCTTCGGTAAAAGAAATTTCAACCATTTTGGGCTATGCTGAGCCAAGTGCCTTCGTTCGGGCATTTAAAAAATGGACAGGAAAACTCCTACAGCATATCGAATAGCTGGTCTCTAGATTAGTATGGTGTTTATGAGTTTTCCAAGAACTATTATTGTCGCGATTTTAGGTTTTATAAGCCTCCGTTATATTAATCAACAGCAGTATGGAACTTCGTTTATAGCTGATTTCTTTTGGATATTCATTCTAATATGTGATATCCTATTAACCATTTTGTAATTTTCAAGGATGTCCAAGGATACAAAACGAGTAAAAAGTTAAGTTCCTTTTTACTAACACTTGTGTGCATATGTATCACGATCACTGCCTTTTAATAAATCATAGTGTAAAAAAGGAACTCAATAGGCCTGTTTTAATGGAATTATATTTTAATGGTGATATAAATGGTATTTGTATTGGGCTACGGAGTGATGGTACTTACATATATGAAAGTGTATTTTTGGTTGGCTCGGATATTTCATATGGAAGATACAAGACCACTGACAGTACCATAACGTTAGATCCTCCCTTCAAAGGCTCAAAAATTGATTATCATAGCTTTAAGCTTATGCCAACAGCGAATGGAATACAGGCAAGTCCCTTAGATAAGAACAATAATATTCTTAGCCCCTACTACAATTTTAATATTATTGACCATAGGAAGTGATTTCTGATCCAAACAAACGAACTATTTCTAGCCTTTCATACAAATAAACATGGTCGTGCAACAAAAGAAAAAAATGAGTATTTACTAGAATATATCAGCCCCATTTTTGGGTGAAGCTGATATATCTATATATAGCGTATAATAATACAGTCCCAACATATATTTTGAAGTGACACGCAAACCTATTAGAATGAAACCTTACCCCATTTTATTTATCACAAATCATCAAAGATTTCTTGAATGACTCTCCAAAAGGATTGATAGATAGACAGGTTACATTGAAAATAAAGGCTCTCCTACGAGCACAGATTTATCCATTAAAGAGATAACATACCGTCTCAATTTTGAAGACAGTTCGTATTTGACACGTTATTTTAAGAAACAAACAGGTATGACCTTAACGCAATACAGAAAATAATTTACGGGAACGCTTGATCATTCCCATACCTCCCATTCCCCACGCTGGAAATCATACTTTGCGTATTCCCCACTGTCAGTAAATTCTGAAGCGACCATTCCTACTTCAAAATTGAGTTTTCATTCCAGCTTGCTGTAAAGTAGAGGGCATTTCCTGTTAATAAGGCAGTGCCAAAATCACCATCGGAATGGCTAAAATGTAGACCATGATCATCCTCTCCTGTGATCTTGTAGTTGTAGCTTAAAAGTCGCTCTTTAAGCTCTTGAAACTGTTGTCCAGTAAAAGGAACAAGGTTTTCCTCTTTTTCGAAAAAATCCGCATCATGAGCATTTTCCTCCCTTACCTTTGTTTCAGTCCTGTATAGTGAAATATCGTAACTCATCTGTTTTGAAATGTTTTTATTATTCTTTTTCAATTGGCATATTTTGACAAATGCTGACCGAGTCTTGTGGTACGCTATAAGATCCCTTGTAACGCCTTAAACCCCAAAATACCATTATTCAATTTTACTCATAGCCTTTCCAGCAACCGAAATATGCACTTTTAATTAGCTTTATAAATATAGTAAGTAATGATCCTGAATACCAGATAGATTTATGATTTGGGTATTAGGACTTAATATCCGTCCAAAATAATTGATTATTTGCAGCATCATTAATTTCAAATTAAGCTTCTTGAATAGACCACACATATCGATTGTAGAGATCTATCGCAACTTGAGGCGAACTTCAATCAATCGATGAGGTTGCGCCTCGAAGTAGGACAAACATCAGCGGTAGAGTTCTTCCCGTAATTCCACCAAAAGTTTTGTCAGCATAGCCTGATCCGGTGCGGCTGGAAGCATGCTCGATAAAGAAAGATCCTGTATCTCTTTAAAAAGCTGTTGGGAGCGCAGAAAAAGTTCCTCATAACTGTATGTTCCACTTTTAATGAGCAGGAGCTCTTCCCTATTTGGTCGATGTACATGCAATTCACCATTGTACAAGATCTCTTTTGCCTGTTCCAACAAGCGGATCGTGTGCATCATGTTTTTGCATCATACCCTGACCATGGCGCACTGTGCCCTGAAAACGAACCTCATTGCGTTTGGCCACCCAAGTAAAGTACTCATTGTAAGTCTTACAATAGGAAGAATAGGCTTCATGATTAACAAAAAGATATGCACTGGACGTTTGCTCCTTTGCAATCGAGCTACAGGAGACCTCATTGCTTTCTGTGGATGAGATAATACCTTTGTATCCGAACTTTCCTGTCAAATCATAAAACAATGTATACATAGCTTTGGTATGGTCTATCTTTGCCAATCCACAATTTTCCTGTTTCCATTCGCGATTGACCAGCCATTGTTTCAACTGTTGACTACCATTTCCTTCGATTACAAAACAGAAATCAAGCAAGCTTTTACGTTCATTGTCCATGGGGTTGTTAATTTTCTTGTTCAATCCTTTCGCCTTATGTACCTGAACCATTGCGTATTGGGCAAAAGTAGTCACAGCCTCGCGAGTCATAAATTCCTGAATATTAAACCGTTCAAAGATCGGATCTTTGTATAAGAGACATTCATCGGCACTAGCCAGAAGTTCCAATATATTGGGATTACTTTTGGAAAGGAGTTCCACAAAACGCCCCAATTCATAATAAACCTCATCATTACTCGAATTGGCAACTTGAGCAATATATTTATTTCCAAAAAAATAATCGCGCGGTAAATAAAAAACGCCCTTGATATCTGTATCCGAAGTAGCGGTCGCCAGTCCATAAGCCCGACTTCCGACCACTGCCTCAAACAGGATCAGTCCATTATCCCGAAGTTCATGTATAGTCATTTCAGTATAGTTTTAAAATAATCTTCTAGCCCCTCCTTATAGGACTTGACCATTGGAAGATCATGCACTTCATGTTCCAAATGATTAAATCTTTCTTCCAGATAATCTTTTATTATTGCGGGACAGCTAAAGTTGAAACCTTCGTCTACCTCACTCTTCAATTGTACTAATTTCGCGACTTCGGTTCGTATACCCTCAGGCATTAATCCAGATAAATCGGCTAAGGCCATTGGTGCATAAGAACGGTGGGTGATGCACCACTCTGCCGCCAGCAAAGATCTCAAGATATAAAATAGGGTCTTGAGTCGTATAGTCCCACCGCAGAAATCGCCGATCTTACTGCGAACTATTCCCAGATAATGATGCGCTTGTCTGCGCGCACTAAAATAGTCTTCGATCAATGGCAGAAAACCTTCTTTAAATCCGGAAGTTTCGTGATATACAATTGGCGACTGTATCCATTCGAATGGGCTAACATTGCTTTTGTACAACAACGCCAGTACTTTAATTAGATCCCAACCGGATATATCCAGTTCTCCAGTTATCGGATAGCGCAATTCTGTTTCTAACGGAAAAACGCTGGAATAATCTGAAGGTTTCCTTATGTAGAAAAACCGGACATCATAATCACTATCTGTTGAAGGGAATCCCCAGCCACGGCTCCCCGATTCACAGCCAAACAGTATGCTTATGCCTTCTATTTCCGCTATTTCATTTAGCCTATTTTTTATCTTTGTTTCCATGTTTGATATTTTTATGTGTTTTTCCTTTTTCGTTGTCACAAATATCAAACTGGGATACTGTAGCCTTTTGCGTATTCAAAAAAACAGATAAAAATTCTTATATCTAACTTATTTACAGTAAGATATTTTTACATAAAAAAAAATGCTACATAAGCTATTCCTTAAATACGCAGATAGAATACGTAGTTTTTCCATCGCATGATATCCCTTAATACAATACGTATCTTATTGTTTGACTTGATTATTTTTGAAAACCCATTTTTTTGATCAGAAACAACGCCTTTTATATAACTCATTTTCAGCTAAATTACATGGTAGTACCTACACAAATCAGGGGTTCACCTAACGTAAATCTGCAAATAAAATAAAAACTATTTTGTACAGATCGATAGCTGTCATTACACGATGGTATCTGCCCCGATTGAGTAAATTTATGTAAGATGCTATTTCCCGAAATCACGATGACAGACAGCTTACTAAGCTTATCTGAGGACCCAAGATCTCGAAATGCGTAGCCCCTCATTATGAATTTGGTATGCATTTCCAGCATATATTCCGAAAACAATGAGCGAGTTTCCTTTTATTTAACTTGTATAGGGATATCTTAAATAATTTTGGTAAATTAAGCAAAAGAAGGCTCAGTCAAGAAAATGTCTACATTGAAATTTATAAATCACTGGGCATCGTAACCAATTGCTGCTGTCCACAAAGAACAATACAAAAACAAACTCAATAATTGAGAAACGGAGGGAAATTAATGAATATAAAAATTATTGGGTCAGGTAGCTATCTTCCGGACAATAAAATCAATAACGCAAATTTTGAAGATCGTATTTTTTTGGATGAGGCTGGTGAGCCTATCAAATACCCTGAATCCATTATAGGTAAGTTTAAAGATATTACTGGCATTGAGGAACGTCGTTATGCAAATAATGATCAGGTGGCTTCTGATCTAGCGTCTATTGCCGCAGAGCGGGCAATCGCCAACGCTGACATCGATCAAGAGACACTTGATTATATTATTGTCGCACATAACTATGGCGACGTACCCTATGGAAAAGTTCAATCGGATACTGTTCCCAGTCTGGCAACACGAGTCAAGAAAAAATTAGGTATACGAAATCCACATTGTATCGCCTATGATCTTTTATTCGGCTGTCCGGGCTGGAATGAAGGCGTTATACAAGCTAATGCGTTTATCAAATCAGGCATGGCTAAACGCTGTATGGTTATCGGTACCGAGACTCTTTCCCGTGTCGTAGATCCATACGATCGTGATTCAATGATCTATGCTGATGGTGCTGGCGCAGTTATCGTAGAAGCGACAACAGAGGAAGCAGGATTACTATCCTTTGAAAGTGCAACTTATGCATTTGATGAGGCCGACTATCTTTATTTTGGAGGCTCCTTTAATAGCCAACATGAAGAAGGCACCCGCTACATTAAGATGAAGGGACGAAAGATATATGAATTCGCGCTGAGTAAGGTTCCTTTAGCTATGCAAGTCTGCATAGAGAAAGCTAATCTTGACATTAATGCCATAAAAAAGATATTAATTCATCAGGCCAATGAGAAAATGGATGAGGCCATTATTTCGCGATTCTATGGATTATATCATATGCAGCCGCCAGAGGATATCATGCCGATGTCCATTCATAAATTTGGGAACAGCAGTGTTGCAACTATTCCAACACTCTATGATTTAATTAGGCAAGGAAAAATTGAAGGACATTCATTCAATAAAAATGATATCATCTTATTTGCCTCTGTAGGTGCAGGAATGAATATCAATGCATTCACCTATAGACTTTAGCAATTCGTCAACATGTCTAGTCAACTTACTTTCAATGAGCGGAAACAAAACAAGCTCAATCTTATGATAGAAGGCTTATTTAATAGCTAAGAGCGTTTAAAATTTTATATCAAAAGAGCGAGCAAAAGCCTGGTCTAATACTCCACTCTTTATACTCGCTCCAAATTAATAATCTACCATTATTAAATTAAGCTAACTTCTACAATTGCTTATTTCTTTTTTTTACGAAAGACATTATCTGTTAGATCCTTTGAAATCGAGTCCTTTTCTTTTGATATGACGACTGTGTTTTCTCTTTCGTACTTTTTTTCCTTTTTTTGATCTTTACTCATGACTTATATTGTTTACATTGTGAGGGTGTGTCCCATAACCATGGGTACATGAATTGTGGGGATTAAACTTGAGTGTGGTTGGTTCTAAACAGAAAATTTCACGATGATATAATTGGAGAAATTTAAAGATAAAACGAGAAGCTTTTATCATGTTTGGTTTGTCGAATGGGTTATATGAATAACAAACCTTATTCCTAAAGATACAAATAATAACTGATATCCCATCAATCCCAAAGGTTTATTAACAATAGCATAGCTTTATCAGCTCATCTCCTATCCAGAAAATAGCAAGGTATCCGATTTTTGTGTGGTTTATCGCTTGCGGAACTTGTCTTTGATCATTTTGTTACCTTCCTATGAACAGTAATAATGGTATTTATTTCAGTAATTCATATAACTTTATATACTAGCGTATTTCGCAATTTTGAAAAAGATATAATTTCAATAAGATCCTAAAGAAAAAAATGCGTTAAACTTTAGGTAATATCCTGAAGAAGAAGCATTCACTCGGAAGAAACGGATTTATTGTGTCGATCGTGTTAGTATATTGGTAACGCATTCACAGGGGGCGGCCCGGGATGGTCTACGGCAATTAAAAACAGCCGACTTAAAGCCGTTGTCGCCTTTGAACCATATAGCAGCTTCATGTTTCCGAAAGGCGAACTGCCACAACCAATCAATCCACAGGACTTTTGGTGAGCTCAAAGGTGTTGAAATTCCATTAGCAGATTTCGAAAAACTCACCAAAATTCCCATCGTGATTTACTACGGAGATAATATTGCCAAACAGCCCACCAAAGTCTGGAATATGGATCACTGACGTTCAGGACTAGAAATGGCCAGAATATGGGCGGCAACAATCAATAAACATGAGGGTGACGCCACTGTCGTCCATCTTCCCGAGGTTGGTATTCATGGAATTACACACTTTCCCTTTTCTGACCTCAATAATATTGAAGTCGCCAACCACCTATCAAAATGGCTGAAAGAAAAAAGGTTGAGCTCAACTGATTAAATTTAAGATTCGACCAACGGCATAGGTTAGCAAAACTACAAGAAATTCTCTTTGAAATACTTGCCCTAGGACAAGTATTTCAAAGAGAATTTCTTGTAGTTTTATATCGTAAATCTGCATTTCTATGCCTGTAGTTTTTTCCGTTTCCACTTTAGCATGCCTCATTTTATTTGGACTCGCTTCCCCCAATAAAATGGTGGTCATTCCTATTGCAATATGGGCATTTGCACTCTCAGCGGTGTCATCCCTTAATATTTTTCTGATTTTCCCACCTACTTTTGTACTTGTCTTGGTGAGCGCGCTCTTACTGAGTATCAGTTACTATAGATTATCAAAAATTTAAGCTTGAACGCTTATTATCTGCTTGGTATCCATATCATCAGACTCCCTATTGAATTCATTATTTTTCAACTTTTTAAGCATAAAATGCTGCCTATAGAAATGACATTTTTGGGTTGGAACTATGATCTATTTTTCGGCATTACTGCTGTTCTATTTTTAATCTTTAGTAGCTTCAATCCAAAAATACTAACATCTGCATTTTTCAAAGCATGGAATATTTTGGGTATCTGTTCACTACTAGCTGTTGTGGTCATTGGTATATTATCATCACCATTACCTTTACAGTCAATAGCATTTGATCAACCTAATATTGCTGTATTACAGTTTCCTTATGTCTTACTTCCAACAATCATAGTACCTATAGTAATGTTATCACACTTTCACCTGCTGGGAAACAGCGCTATTGCTAAACACCAAGAATAAACTGATGCTAACAACATAGCCCGAAATCAGCATTTTATCGCTTTTGCTGCAAATTGAACACGGTACCAGCGGGGTCGGTAATCCAATGCATATTTTCCGGAAGTTCCTCAATTTCGTCACAGGTTTCCACCCCACTTGACAATAGATAATCGGTCGCTTCAGCAACATTCGGAACAGTAAGCTGCAACCAAGTTTCGGAATGAGTGTAGTTATCCACACAATCAAGCCAAATAATATTGTGCCCAAACTTCACCTCATGTGTCCTGGAGACCGTTGGGTTATCGATCGGCTTCTCCTCGACATCCAATTTCAGAATATCCCTGTAAAAAGCTACCGTCTTTTCATATTTATTTTTGGGAATTTTTATGGCAATATTAATCCCAGCTTCAAATTTTGTATTCATATTTGTTATTTTTAACGAAAATACAAGATAAATAAATTAATTAGTCAGGACGCTTGCCCTATGGCAAGATTTGGTTCAGACAAACATACTTTTATATGATCCCACAATTATACAGTTTCTTAAAAATCATCTTTATATTTCTTCTCTTTGATATTTTAATATATTTAAGGCTATGCAGACTGGCCGTATGGAAATCACAACCATTAACCGCAAATGTAATCTGGTGGTTATTGAATATTTTCTCTTATGCCTGCATGTTCCTGGATTTATTTTTCGAATGGAACAATTTTATCGCTGCTTGTTTCATGTTCTTCCCCATTTCATTGCTACTTGCAAAGACAATCCTTCTTTTCTCCATCGGCGTGGATATACTTTCGATATTTTTTAGAAATATAGGCAGACGACTAACAAACAATAATACAATACCGGATGTAAATAATAAGACCATAGGAAGATCTGATTTCATCATCAAAAGTGGTCTTTTGTTGAGCAGTATCCCTTTAGTCGCCTTAACCCGTGGTTTTATATCCAATATCTATAATTACCAGATCAAACAGGTCAATTTGATTTTACCCGATCTCCCAAAATCGTTCGAAGGTAAGACCATCGCTCAGATTTCTGACATACACGCGGGCAGTCTTTATAATTTAAATGCTGTAAAAAATGGGATAAGCCTATTGCTTTCACAAAAGCCAGATATTATTTTCTTCACAGGAGATCTGGTGAATGACTTTGCCGATGAGATGGATGACTACCTCTCCATATTTGGTAAACTAACGGCTCCCTTGGGTGTCTTTTCTATTTTGGGAAATCACGACTATGGGGACTATCATTTTAATAGGTTCCATTTCAACAATGAGCGTAAGTTGACCAAACAACAGAACCTGAACAATGTAAAAGATATCCATCGCAAACTTGGCTGGCAGCTGCTATTAAACGAATCGAAGGAGATTGTCTTAAATAATGAAAAAATCACGCTTGTAGGTGTAGAGAACTGGGGGTAAACAACCCGCACAATTATGGCGATCTCGATCTGGCCATGTCCAAGGTTGATCCTTCTTCACCTATCAACTTCCTCCTTTCACATGACCCGTCACATTGGAGGGCTGAGGTATTACCAAAATATCCGATGATCGATGTCACCTTTAGTGGACACACACATGGTGGTCAATTCGGCTTTAGCAATCCAGATTATCAGTGGAGCCCAATTAAATATGCTTATCGTGAATGGGCCGGTCTGTATCAGGAAAACATCAATCACTTTATGTGAATGTAGGTTTCGGCTACCTAGATTACCCCAGTCGAGTGGGAATATTACCTGAGATCACGATATTCCATTTAAAAAGTAAGGTTTAATACGATGTCATGAACGACAGTATTAAACCTTACAGAAATAAACAGACGTTTTTTCAAAAACGACTTAAAACCTTGAAAGTAGGGAATCAATTCCTTACAAACGATATTTAGACAAAAAAGCTATGGTCGCAGATGGTATGCTTTGGGCTGAACAAAAGCGCGGATTCCCTGCGCAGATAGGGTTGATCCCAGCCCTGAGTTTTTTCGTCCAGACCAAGGGACGTTGGGACTTACCCGATCACAGCAATTCCAATACACTGTTCCCGTGTTCATTTTTTCCAGTATTGCCATGGCCCTATCCTGATCAGCTGAAAATACGGCTGCAGTCAGGCCATACGTGGTATCCTGCATTAGATGGATCGCCTCATCATCTGAAGCCACCTTTTGGATGCCAATCAACGGGCCGAAACTCTCCTCCTTCATCAATTCCATGTCGTGATTGCAATACTCAAAAACTGTAGGTGCATAGTAATAACCTGTATCTTCCAGTGTATGCCCCCAGGCGCAAGGTTGCTCCTTTGCAAGCGCATCTTTTACTTGGGCATCAAGCACAGTCAGCTGAGCGGCTCTGGTTAGTGGCCCGATAAATACATCTTGCTTCATCGGATCTCCAATGGTATAAGAGGCTACTTCCTCGACAAAGGCTTCAACAAACTGATCGTATATTTTGTCCGATACATAAATACGCTCCACAGCACAACAGCTTTGTCCATTGTTGTAAAATGCACCTTCTGCTGCTGAAATGGCGGCTTTCTTAATATCTAAGATATCATCAGCAACATACAGCGGATCCTTCCCGCCTAGTTCCAATTGGACGGGAACTAATTTATGCGCTACTGTGGTCGCAATATGGAGACCAGTCTTATATGACCCTGTAAAAAAATAGCCATCCAGAGGTAGCTCCAATAATTGCTGGCCAATCTCGGCATCTCCGACAACACATTTGAATACATCTTGGGAATACCCGCTTGATACAGATATTTCTCAAACTGTATACCTGTACCAGTAGCAAACTCTGATGGCTTATAAAGCACGGCATTGCCAGCTACAAGTGCATATAGAAATACATTAAACCCAACATTATAAGGGAAATTCCATGCGGAAATATTGGCGATCAGCCCCAGTGGTTCATACACAATCTTTTCGCGGGTGGCCCCAGTTGTTGTAATGAGTTCCTCAGAAAGCCATTTGCTCGCATTTGTCCGAAGATGTTCGATACGGTTTTGCGCTCCTACAATTTCGTTTAGCGACTGGGTAATCGGTTTTCCCGTTTCCTTCGTAAGGATTTCGGCAAGTTCTTGT
This sequence comes from Sphingobacterium sp. E70, assembly GCF_019285695.1. Lineage (NCBI taxonomy): Bacteria > Pseudomonadati > Bacteroidota > Sphingobacteriia > Sphingobacteriales > Sphingobacteriaceae > Sphingobacterium > Sphingobacterium sp. E70. The sequence goes on from NZ_CP079104.1 coordinate 420,878, forward strand.
TTATTGGCCAGAATTAACTGTCCAAACGCAATTATGCAATCTAAACGTTGTTGTAATGGCACTTTTGCCCAAGAAAGTTGTCCTTTTTTTTAAAAGAGCGACCGCTGTATCTAATTCGGATGCTGTGATAACAGGGATCACAGCATCTACCTCCCCATAGCGGGGTTTCTAATTTCTATGTTGTTTTGCATGTTCTAGAAAAACATTAAAAATCAATTCTTCATCCAACAGTTTTCCGGCTTGGGTAACAGAAAACTCCGGATGCCATTGTACACCCATCACTTTTCCTGGAGCTGCTTTGGTATATCCAAATGCCTCGATAAAACCATCATCCGAATGAGCGTATACTTCCAAATCTTGTCCAAGCTGTTTGACCGCCTGATGATGTACGGTGTTTACCTTAGGATTAGAGATATGCCCATACAAATCCCCAAGCAAGGTTCCAGACACAAAGTTTATGGGATGATTAATCGTATCGTATAATTCTGCCGACCGATGGGCTCCTGCTCCAGGTATCTGTGAAGGAATATCCTGATAAAGTGAACCCCAAAATAGACATTCATCAATTGAAATCCCCGGCAGATCCCCAATATGGGCTTCTCCTTCCTGATCGCATAATCCAATATCTTTAGTTCATACTGATCCCTGTAAGCGTCTCCTCTCCATATCCCTATGGGATCCTCACCGTATTGCGCTGGAGCAATATCGCTCCCCCTTGGAGGATGATACCATCCATCTGATCAATAATATCCGTCAACAGCTCCCCCTCTAAATCGGGAAGCAGCACCGGAAGTACGCCTTTTTCCCTATCCAACGGGCCATATCATTTTCCATATAGCTCAGTGATTTAGGACCAAAGACTGTACGTTCCTTGTCAGGATAAAAGAAGCAGGCGCTTATACCAATTTTGATCATACTATTTTTATTAGAATGCTGTTTCATAAATAGCAAGAAAGTCTTCTGTTGTCACCGGCTTCGGATTTGAAGGATGACAGAAATCCGCGTATGCAAGTTCCGACAATGGTGCAAGATGTTGCTTTTGCACACCGATGGATGATAAATGGGTAGGTAAATCCAGGCGTGTATTCAGTTCAAATAAATAGTCCACGACTTTATCGCCAGCGTTATTGCCAATACCGAGCGCTACTGCCATTTTATCAAAACGATCTTCGAATCCCGCATAATTAAATTGCATACCGTAAGGTAGATTAATGGCATTCGCAAGTCCATGATGAGTGTCTAACAACGAGGAAAGAGGATGTGCCAGACTATGGACAATACCCAGCCCCTTTTGAAAGGCCACTGCCCCCATGAGTGAGGCCAAAAGCATCTTCGAACGAGACTGTAAATCAGATTCCTTGGTTGCCTTTTCAATAGCTGTTGCCACCATCGCCATTCCCTCTAACGCTATACCATCACACATCGGATGATATCCTTTTGCTAAATAAGCTTCCATATTGTGTGTGAGGGCATCTATTCCTGTAGCCGCTGTGACGAATGCCGGAAGATCCATCGTGAGGAGCGGATCCGCAAAGACTATTTTCGCCATCAACCTAGGGCTGAACAAAATACGTTTCTTTTTGGTTTCGTCTTCGGAAATAATAGCACTACGACCAACCTCACTTCCAGTACCTGCTGTAGTGGGCACAGTGATCAGATGTGGAATCTCATTGGTTACATAAATATCTCCACCGATAAGATCGTCGTAGTCAAAGAGATCACGATGATGATGTGAACGCAGTGCTATTGCCCGCGCAACATCAAGTGCAGCTCCACCTCCAACACCGATGATGGAATCCCTATTGTTCCCCGATAGACATCACCACCTTGCAGCACATCGGATTTAACCGGGTTTTTGTGCAAATCATGAAACACAATCACGTCTATCCCTCTGCCCGTCAATTTACGCTGGATTTCCTTAAAAAAGGAAGTTCGGCAATAGTTGGATCCGTTACCAATAAAGGGCGGTTAAGACCATTGCGCAATAGGTAATCCGGTAATTCATTGATCGCTCCTGCACCGAAACGAATCGGTGTCGGAAAATTAAAACCATAAATTTTATCTGTATCCATCTTGCAGTTAAATAATTTCAAAATATCTTTTTGTTTCCCAATCTGTTACTTGTTCTGAAAACTGCCGCCATTCCCATAACCTGGATTTACAGAAGTGGTCAACAAATTTTTCACCGAATAATTCTGATGCTATTTCAGACTGCGCCATCCGGTTCGTAGCCTCATAGAGATTTCTTGGTAAAACGCCATGTTGCAAATCTTTATAACCATTACCCACAGTATACGGATTGTCCAAGGATAGTTTATGCTTGATACCGTAAAGTCCACTCGCTAGACAAGCCGCTATGGCGAGGTATGGATTAACATCCGAACCAACCACCCGATGTTCAATACGTGTAGCCTTTGGTCCACCATCGATGACCCGCAGGGCCGTAGTCCTATTGTCTATCCCCAGGTTAAAGTCGTGGGAGCCCAAGCGCCCTCCGTGAGCCTTTTATAGCTGTTAACAGTTGGTGCAAATAAGGGTAAAATATCCCGCAGACAATACAGTTGTCCAGCAAGAAATTGCTTCATCAGTTCACTCATGCCTAACTGATCGTCGGCATCATAAAATAGATTTTTTTCTTTTTTAGGTCCCAGAGGCTCTGATGTACATGACCGCTACAGCCCGGCAGTTCTTTCGTCTGCTTGGCCATAAAGCTAGCGACAATACCATGTTTTTTACCGATCTCCTTTACTGCTGACTTAAAGAGTGTAGCCCGATCTGCAGCTTCAAGCGCATTACTGCATTGAATCGCCGCCTCCATTACGCCAGGTCCTGTTTCAGTATGCAAACCTTCCAAGGGAATACCAAACTGTTCGAGCATCGCAAGAAGATCACGAAAGAACCCATAATTATCAGACATCCGCAAGATGGAATAACCGAACATTCCGGAGGTAATCGGTGTCATTTCTTTAAAGCTGTTCTGTGATGCATTGATATCACCTTTAATAAAATTGAACCATTCAAATTCCTGTGCAAAAATGGGTTTGTAGCCAGCCTGTTCAGACTGTGCTATGATATTTTTAACAGCGCCCTCGGGCACACATTTTGGTCTGTAGCATGTGACGATTCAAAGTCAGCCAGAAAAAATGGAACATCCTCCTGCCAGGGTATCTTCCGGAAGGTATTTCCATCTATACGAGCAGGAAAATCTCCATAACCGGTATGCCAGCCTGTAATTTCCACATTGTCATAAACTTGGTCATTGACATCCCATCCAAACACGACGGAACAAAAGCCGAATTCATCGTCCAATGAAGAGATAAACTTATCACGGTGCATAAATTTGCCTCGCAATACGCCATCAATATCTGCTACGGCGACTTTGACGTGTGTACTCGTACTTGCCTTTAATTTGGAAATAATTTCTTTTTGTCGATCATGATTTGATGGTTTTATCCTTGTCAAGGAAGATTAAGAAATAGAGATATGATAAGATGACAAGCCCAAAGAATAGTAAGGCTGTCAATGGGTTGTAGTAAATCATAGCAACCAGGCAGATCAGGGCGATGATCAGCGCAAGCATAGGAAATAAAGGATACAGAGGAACTTTAAATGGGCGCTCCAATGCGGGTTCTTTCTTGCGTAAGGCGAAAAAGACCACATGGATATAATATAGAGACTGATTGCACCAAAACAGGCAATGGTAATGATCCCAGCCGTTTTCCCCGTCAGTAGCGCGACTATACCAACAGCCATATTGACCAATAGCGCATTAGCTGGTGTTTTAAAGCGTGAATGAACTTTTCCTAAGATAGATGGTGCATATCCTACTCGCCCAAATTCAAAAGTGGCACGTCCCCGGCCAAAATAATACCATGGAACGACGCAATAAGACCCAACAACCCTACCCCAATTAGTAATTTGTATAGAATATGGGAGCTATCAATGACGTTGGCAATAGCAAGAGGTAAAGGAGAATCCGAGGCCTCGGTACTTCCCGGTGGATAGACAACTGCTTCCCAACCAGCGACACCAACCGCTGATAAAAATGTAATGATACACAACACGACCAAAGTAACGATAGCTGACCCAAAACCGATCAATACATTTTTCTGCGGATTGATGGTTTCCTCAGCCACATTGGCGACCCCTTCAATGGCTAGAAAAAACCAGATGGCAAATGGAATGGATGCAAAAATGCCTGAATACCCATTGGGAAGTGCATTTTGTTGAAGATTAGAAAATTCAAATGCTGGCAGCGTCACACCGGCGAATATCAATAATTCAATAACCGCAAGGACTGTCACAACCAATTCAAACGAAGCAGCGAGTTTCACACCTAAAATATTCATTGCTGTAAAAATCAGATAGGCTCCGATCGCAAAAGCAAGATAGCCTACCCCAGGATGAAGCAAATGAAGGTAAGCACCTATCGCCGCTGCAATGGCCGGCGGTGCAAAAACGAATTCTATATTTTGAGCAATCCCTGCAACAAACCCCAATTGTTTTCCCAGTCCCCTATTGGCATATTCAAAAGCCCCTCCAGCTTTCGGTATGGCACAAGCCATTTCTGTATAACTGAAGGTAAAGGTTAGGTACATAATTATGACGAATATAGTCGCAATGGCTAACCCTAAGGTCCCTCCTTCTGCCAGACCAAGGTTCCATCCAAAATACATTCCTGAAATTACATACCCTACCCCAATCCCCACAACATGACGGGGCCAAGGACTTTCTTTAATTGGGGATCACTCATAATTCTTTTTCTAGGTTGGTAATTGATATTAAGTAATATGAATTTACTACTTTAAATTAAATTATAGTGTTAAATACCTGCAATTAAACTTATTTTAGTAAAATTATATTGAAATATTATTATTTTTAGAATTGCTATTCCAACGACAGGCTTATACCCCTTTGTTTTTAGATTTAAATTACTACAACAATGAAATTAGATGAAAAAGATCTTATGATCTTGGACCTTTTGCAACAGGATGCCAACATGAGTAACAAGGAAATTTCCGATCGGGTCAACTTATCCATGACTCCTGTATACGAACGGATTAAGAAGTTGACGGCTACAGCTGTGCTCAAACAAAAGGTATATTTGCTGGATCGAAGAAAACTGGACCTGAACCTGATGGTTCTTGTATCGATCAGTATGGAAAAGCATTCGAACGAAAGTGCTTTGCTATTTATGGAAGAAATACAGAAATTTCCGGAAGTGGTCGAATGCTTCCATGTGACAGGAGCTTTTGATTATCAGCTCAAGGTTATGGTCAGAGATGTCGACCATTATCATGAATTTAACTTCAATAAGCTTGCAACGATTAAAGGAATCAGACATATGGAAAGCTATTTTGTCATGAAAGAAATTGTCAACGCGACACGACTTCCACTTTTCCTTTAACGATCTTCATCTGGCAAACTAAAATGTGATTGCAAATTTTCAGACGGAGATCTGCGTTTATTTTAAGCATGCACTAGCCCCTGCTGCTTTAGTTTTCCACTCCTTGTACTTTTCCCGCATACAATGACCACATGGTCTATATCCATGGCTGACGGCATCAGCCTCATCCCGAAAGAAAACACGATGTTCGACTTTCATCCGTTTACCCGTGGCACAGTTTAGACGACCGTAAATCTTAGCCTTTTTATATCCGCCCAAGGTAATTTCACCCTTTCGAATGAAGGAACTTAAGGACTTGGTTCTTTCAGCCGCTGTCCCTCCCAAATCCATATGTCTGATCATATTTCGTTTTTAATTTTTGTTCTATTGTATACATACCTATAATTCAAATGGGTTATTTTTTACCTGCAAGAATCTCCTATCCTAGCTAAGACCATCATGGAATATAATCCCAAGGCTATGCCGGTGACCCTTGTGCAATGGACTAACACCATGCTTCATATGGACCCGATAATAGCCTTTGGAGCCTTTCGCTGCGCGAAAATTAGTCGTAAAGATGATCATATCGCCGCGCTTGGGTTTTAAGACATTAACCTTAGACTGCGCCCTTGGTATCTGTTCCGTGATAACAAACTCACCACCGGTATAATCCTGATCCACCTGATCCAACAGCAATACGATTTGTATGGGAAAGTAAATTTCACCGTATAGATCCTGGTGTAGCGTATTAAATCCGCCTGTATTATATTTTAAAATAAGGACGGTAGGTTCCATCTGTCCATGCTGCTGACAAAGTTCACGCATCGCAGCATGCGAAGCCGGAAATCTTCGGTCCATATTAAGCTCCTCCATCCATTGATTGGCGACTGGTGCAATCAATGCGTATACTTTTTTCCTTATTGTCGTAATCAGCTCGGGCAAGGGATATTGAAAGTATTTATATTCCCCAAACCAAAGCGATAACGCTCCATTACAATAGTTTTTCGATACCTATTGTCAACACCGTAAGCTGCAACCAGCTCATCGCATTCGACTTGATTTAATAGATCAGGTACAATCACAAAGCCCTTATCATGCAATTCCCTGGTGATGACTGTCCAATCCCTGGCCAGCAATCTAGATACTATATTTTCCATGACGATAATTTTCAACAGCTCAAAATTAGACCTATCAATCAAGGTAAAAAATCCGAAACCTGCTGTTTTTCCTTTTTGGAGATATATCATCAATCTTGACACAATGCGCAACAAATTATCATTTTTATCCAGCACCATTTTTTGCTAAAACGATCGAAAAGAGCCGTTTAAACAAAACAACGAGCAGCTTCAGTATAAAAACTAAAAAAGGTTTTAAAGATACGAGCCAGAAAATCAGAAATAAATACAGATCGACAGAATAGCAGATTTTCGACCGCAGACAAACAGGCTAGAGAAAGCTTTTTGAGAAAAAGCGATTAAAAAAATAAAAGTGAATCCTTTTAGAAATGAATATTTAGAAAGAGACTTTAAGGAGACAAAAACAAAATTAAAGAATAAAACATAGGTTAAATGGAAAGAGCCCGGTGGAATACCGAGCTCTAGTACAAAAAACTTAATTTTGTTAATCCGTCTAGCTTTTGAGGTTCACTTCAATAGTGGACGACTCCTATTTTTTTATGTTGTTGACACTATTTATTTAATGAAGCCATATCAATAACAAACCGGTATTTTACATCACTGTCCAATACACGTTGGTAAGCCTCGTTCACATAATCAATGTCAATCAATTCGGTTTCTGGAAGGATATTATGTTCAGCACAAAAATCAAGCATATCCTGTGTTTCCTGTATACCACCAATGCTTGAAGCCGTCAAAATTTTATTTCCTCCCATAATCGAGCGTCCGTTAATTTCCATTGGCGCTGCTGGGATACCAACACAGATGTATACACCCTTGGTTTTTAGTAATGCCAAATAGAGATTATAATCATGAGGCGCCGATACGGTGTCTATGATAAAATCAAAATAGGCTGAAAACTCCTTTAACTCCGAAGATTCATGCGTATTTAAAAACTTCTGGGCACCTAACAGCGCCGCATCTGCTTTTTACGGGGCGAATGGCTTATCATCGTAACTTCAGCTCCCATGGCGACAGCGATCTTCACTGCCATGTGGCCTAAACCACCTAACCCTAGCACGCCAACTTTATGCCCCTTGCTGATATTCCATCGTTTCAAGGGCGAGTAAGTGGTGATCCCGCACAAAGTAAAGGAGCCACCTTTTTGATATCAAGCGATTCCGGCACATGCAAGACGAAGTCTGCATCAGCCACAATATTATCGCTATACCCACCATAGGTGCAAGAGTGATCGTGCATCACATCCGTACTATTATAAGTCCACACCGTTTTCTTCTCCGAACAAAACTGTTGCTGATCCGATTTACAATTATCGCACTCACCACAGGATGCCACCATACAACCAACACCGGCTAGATCACCTTTTTTAAACTTGGTCACCGCACTGCCTACCGCACTGATGCGGCCAACGATCTCATGCCCCGGAACAATTGGATATTGTGTCCCACCCCACTCATCATGCACCTGGTGAATATCTGAATGGCAAATACCACTATACAAGATATCGATTAGCACATCATTTGAACCAAGTTCTCTTCTTTCAAATTCCCAATATTCAAGCGGGGAATTGCCATCCTTCGCCGCGTAACCTTTCGATTTAATCATTCTTTTGTTTTTTATAAAATACCAATTGGATCCAAATTATCAATAAATAAGATCCATTTACCACGTTGTGCGAAGTTAATGGGGATTTGCCCGAAAAAAAAGAATCTTTCAGACATTATTGACATTGAACAAACAATGAAAATCGCAAAATGTTCTTGGTCAACCGCTCTGAACAGTCAATTTGATCCTTTTCAAATTTTAATCCCTTTCAAAATCAATCTCATAACCCTGATCATCTTCATGAGCTTTCTTTAGAAGCACCAATCTAGCATTCTCTACATATTGGACAGGTAATATGCCTCTTGCATTTAATTGATTATTTCTCCATTACCCTTCGCCAAACGTTCACGGAACCGCTGAAGCTCTTCGGGGCTCGGTCTGACCCAGTCACTTACTTCACCGATGATTTTCAATGCCATTGTGGAACGATAAGAACGCGTCGGGTTACCTGGGAATTTTTTATCTGTTAGATTTGGATCATTTTCATAGCTTCCCATTGGTTCAATAATATAAACACGTTCGCGACCATCGCCCCTTGCCAAAGCCGCCGCGAGTCCGGCTCCGTTAACTAATGCGGTGAAATAAATATGGTTCATGGTAAGTTCAGATTGATAGTTGGAATTACCTCCCGCTGTCAATAGCGCACCCACTGGTAAATCAGCTCTTGTACCATGATAAAATGGACCTGTATCTGATGGTTTTCCCCAAGACTGCAGCCAGATCAGCATATCCATGCGACTTATCACTATCCCCAGCGCTTCATAGCATTTAGCCAGGTTCAAATAAAGATTTGGCAAAGCACTCTTAACCGTATCATCATTTAGTTTTAATGCATGGCTCAAGGCCGCCTCCAACCATGTCAATCTGTCGGAAATAGCCTCTTGATTCCTAGCGATATAATAAGCCGCAAGAAAGTGTTCGTGATCGTCTGTGGCTTCGTTCCAAGCTTGCGTAAATAAGTTAAGGGCTTCTTCAGTATGCTTGGCCTCTTCCATGCTCATACCCTGAAGACAAAGTTTAACAACGTTGTTGAAAGGTGAAAATTCCATATGCGTATCTTTTTTACATCGCCGAATGTACCGTTGGCACAGGGAGATTTAAAATCCACATGCACCGGTATCTGCAGGATTAAAGTTCTATATATTTTTATACATTTCCGTATGTTGTTCGTAAATCGTATTGCATCGACCTTCGTACAATTCGTAATTATTCCTAAAAACAACAGATTGACCTAAAGGTTTTACCCCTTATATTGTCGCAATTGCACCTCATCCGTGCTTCTAAACTTCGCTAAATTTGAATTGATAATCAAACACTTGAAACAATGAGAAAGATCAGAATTTTCGAACACATCTCCTTGATGGCATCATCGAACACGATGGAGATTACGCCTATGGCGCATGGACAACTGCCTATAGAAGTCCCGCAGGAGCGGAAATGCTCTTTCAGGCATATGGCTCAGACTTCGACCTTCTTTTAGGTCGTCAGACTTATGATATCTTTAGTGGCTTCTGGCCCAATGCGGGAGATTTCCTATGGCCAATGCCATAAATGCTGCAACAAAATATGTCGCAACACACCGTCCCGACAGTCTAACCTGGGGGCCAGTAAAAATTTGGAAGAAGACATTCTCGCCGCGATTCATGCCCTCAAGTCAATGGATGGTCCCGATCTGATTGTTGTAGGTAGCTCTACACTGACCTCGCTATTACTTGAGCAGGGTCTCGTCGACGAAGTGGTACTCATTACCTACCCAGTTTTGCTGGGACATGGCAAGCGCCTACTCTCAGATAAGGTTTACGCCCAGGAACTTGTCTTCCTCGACTCAAAGATAACCCCGACTGGCATATTCATCAATAGCTATAAATATATTGGACCGCTTAAAAGATAATATTCCTACAATGGATAAGCTCCCCTCCTAGCCAACTTTATACGGGTTAGGAGCTAATATTTCCTAATTTTACAAAATAAATCATGTCATAAAAATCTACCCATTTTTTTCAGGAATGGTTACAATCATTGATTTAAAACTATCGTTTATATAATCATTACCTTACTCATTTGAATATGCCTACTTTCTTGTATATTTGATTTTAAACAAATCATCTCTATGAAAAGAACCTTATTATTCATTGCTATTATTTGCAGTACTTCCTTTGCTTTTGCGCAAAAAACAACCTATAAAGTCAGTACACAATCATCAATAATCAAATGGGATGCGAAGAAAGTCGTCGGTGGTCATGTTGGTACCATTGCCTTGAAAGACGGAACGATCCAAACAGATAAAGGTAAAATTACCGGTGGTGGATTTACCATTGATATGAATTCGATGGCATGTACTGATGCGCCAAAACTAACTGGCCATCTTAAAAATGAAGATTTCTTTGATGTACCGAAGTATCCAACAGCAAAATTCATTATCAGCAAAGTGGATAACAGCAAGGCTACTCCAGTAATCACAGGGAATCTTACCATTAAAAACAAAACGAAAACGATATCTTTTCCCGCAAAGGTAACCAGCACCACTGACGGACTTTCGGCCGAAGCATTAGGTGTAAAGGTAAATCGATTGGATTTTGATATCCAATATCGTTCGGCCAGCTTTTTCTCTGACCTCGGGAATCGGGCGATTGACGACGAATTTACATTGGACATTCAGATCAAAGCCGCAAAATAGCTATGATAACAAACAATGATGTAGCAAAAAAACTGCGACATCATTGTTTGTCTAAAGCAGCTCGATCCCCTGAGCGATATATTTACGCATCTGAGGGCTCGTTGATTCATGTTCTGTCACAATGATATCAAGCTTTTGGTTTTATCGATGATAAAGCTTGACTCCGTATCAAATTTATCGGAAGTACACAATCCAACGATGCGAACACTCTGTTTCATCATTGCACGTTTCGTTTCAGCATCTTCCTGATAATTACAGGACAAATTTTCAGGAGTAATTGAACAAACGCCCAAAAAGTATAAATCAGCTTTAAAATTGGCAATGCTTTCCAACGTAGTATTGCCAAAAGTGGTAAAGGCGGACTTATAAAGTCGGCCTCCCAAAAATATGATATCGATCAAAGGATGGTCTTCGATCACACTCGCGACAGGAAAACTATTCGTAATGATAGTGACTTTAAGATCCTTTGGTAAAATTTTAGTCAACTCCAGGATAGATGTCCCCCATCAAAAAAAAAGTACCTGATCATCTTTTATTAATGATAAAGCTTTTTGTGCAATAATCTTTTTCTGTTCCAACCCTGCTTTCTCGCGATCACGATAATGATATTTTTTTGCACAATGCTGTGAGCTCCCCGTACTGCGCGAAGAAGATCCCGATCATTCAATTCCTTGATATCTCTCCGTATGGTATCTTCAGATACCGAAAGCTTTTGCTCAAGGTTTGAAATGAAACCGAGCCCTCCCTATTGGTGATATCTAAAATGGTTTGCAGACGATCGTACTTTAGCATAGGAACAAATATATAGATTTACCAGAATAAAATGAATTGCAAAAATTTGCTATAATTGCAATATTTTGCAATTAAATAATTACATTTGTGCAATAATAAAGATAAAACTTATGATAAAAAGACAATTTCCATTGATATGGACGGTGTACTTGCAGACATCCAACGGCACTATCTTTCACATTATTTTGAAGAAACGGGTATACGGATAAATGAAAACGACATCGTAGGGCTGAAGGAAGCGGATTGTTTACCTGATCAGACGGCAGTCTTACGCTATTTGCATAGACCAGGTTTTTTCCGCAGTATTCCTGTTGCACAAGATGCACAAGACGTGGTGAAGGAATTACAAAACTATTATGAGATTTTTGTTGTATCTGCCGCAATGGAATTTCCCAATAGTCTTTTAGAGAAACGGGAATGGCTACAGGAATATTTTCCATTTATCTCGTGGAAGAACATCGTATTCTGTGGGAATAAAGGTATTATCGACACAGATTTTCTTATTGACGATCATCTAAAGAATCTAGACAGTTTTTCTGGAAAAGGGCTTATGTTTAATACATTTCACAATGTCAATGAGCACCGATTTGAACGGTTGAAGAACTGGACTGATGCACATCGTTTTTTTGTTGCTGACCTGCAAAATAAAACGTTCAACTGAGTATTTATAGCTGGCCAATCACAAGAGGTAATTGCCCAGCTATAGTTTGCAAGAATTTATTTTCTAGCCTGGAATTTCCAATAAATCCAATAAGACACGGCAAGTGAAAGCATAAGAAAAGCAACGACGATAAGCGAGACTGAAATTCCATAAAATTGGGCAACTCCACCCAACAAGGCGGGGCCCAACAACTGTCCCGAGTGCCCCAATGTTGACATAACCGGAATACTTGCTGATGCCCCAACCCCTTTTAAATTTCCGGCATGACTAAATAAAATCGGAACAATATTAGCGGCACCAAAGCCCAATAGGATAAATCCGGCTAATGCACCCCAATAAGAAGGTGATAAAACAGCTACCAGCAAACCGAATACCGCTAAGAGTCCCCTCCGACCACAACAACCCGATGATCTAACCGGACAACAAGTACATCGCCAAAAAGTCGCATTGTTGCCATGGCGATGGAAAAGGCAGCATACCCTATCCCCGCAATTTCAAGCGGTGCATTTTTTCCTCATGCAAAAATACCGCACTCCAATCCAACATTGAACCTTCGGAGAGATAAGCACAGAAACAGAGCATGCCCAGAAATAAAACATGCAAATTGAACCAACCAGCCCATTTGGACTGACCTGCAGCCATTTTCTTGTCATCATGATGACTATTAATGCGTATTTCATCATCATGCGCATACAACCTACGATACATGACGAACATAATTACAACGATCAGTAAGGAGATCAATAACATGGCATAGGTAGCCTGAAACCCTAACTTTATCAACAGTCCTAATCCGAGCGACCCCGTTAATCCTCCCACACTAAAGATACCGTGCAGACCGGATAAGATAGGCCGATCAAAGAGTTTCTGGATAAGGATTGAGTGCGCATTTGCGGAAACTTCTATTCCTCCCATACACATACCAAAAAGAATAGTGTAATCCCCATTGTTATGATGGAATTAGCAATTAACAACATCGGCAGTATCAATGCGAGCGTGATCCCCGAAAGAAAGATAATTTTTCTTGTTCCAAATTTATTCAGAAGGATGGTCGAAAATGGCATAATAAAAAGAGCTCCGCCGCCGATAAGAAGCATCAAAAGTCCCAATACACCATCATCTATTCCAAGCCGTTGCTTAACATAAGGAACGACAGGTGCCCAACTGGCGAGTCCCAACCCACACACAAAAAGATAAACCTGACAGCATTTCTCGCTGTATCCGGACGAATGGGTAATGATTTAATTTCCATATAATTTGAGATAAACTAAAATAGTATAGCAATAGACTTGTCTAGGCTTAGTCGTACAAAACTATCAATAATAAATCAAAATAGAAGCATATTATTGCATAATATTGCAAAAATGCAAATTAAAGCAATAAAACAACCAACCCCATTAAATAATACTGTCATTAGTAATCGTTTACAATTTTTATTTCAAGGACTACTATCTCCATACATTTTTTGGCGCATTAATCTTCACCCTCTATTTTTGCTATAATTGTGATTTATACCTAAATTGCTATTAGAAAGTGAATTCTTTCCAACAAAAAGGCTTGCGTCATCCGGTATGGGCAAAACGTTTATTTTACCACATGAACTATAAAACGATAGGCTATTTTCTTTTATCAACACTAATTATAGGGTCACTCTATACAAATGGTTGGTTTAATATATCTTATACATTCCGACAGCTTATAGGGATTATATTCATCATAGCTTACTTTGCAGGAACGGTCTTCTTCATTCGCGCACCTATTTTGAGAGATAAACAATTAAAAAGACATCTCTTAATAAGATTGGGTATCTTAATACTAATTGGCCTTATTATCATTATTTCTCAATGGTATATGCATAAAGAAAATGATCGTTTGGGTGCTGGCTATTTATTTTATTTCGAAATGCTCGGTTTTGGAATTCCGCTCCTCATTTATACAGTAATAGAATCAATTTGGTTATTAGCGAAGAAGAAATATGCAGCGCTGTGCATCAATCTACTGTTGGCGATGGGAATCTATTGTATTGTTATCTTTAGCGGACTCTTCGGTTTTTAAATTGGCTGTCATTTGCCGCGAGGCAGATCCAAATATTTTAAGATCACTAGAAAATAAACCTATTGCTGCAATAAAAATTCATATAACCATTTTACCTGGACTGATTCCCATTGTACGAATACAGTTGCATATCACGCCGCCCAAAAACAGTATACTGACTAACTAAGCAATTCCACTATTGGGTTCAATATCTCCTTCTCATATGCAAAAACAGCTTTTTCCGAAGCCTTCCCTGACCCAAAATCAGGGCTGATTTTATAACTTTTCAAAAACTGTTTTTCCTTGATCCCTAAACAATAATGCCAGTCACAAGATTCTGAGCTCGTGATGATGACCGCCTCTTCAAATCGCATTAATTTTCGTCGGCCAAATGGTAAATTCTCCCGATAAATTACCTGATTATTGCCATCAAATATATAGCGGACATTCAATTTAAAAATGAGATCATATAGTCCATGAATAAAAAGATATACCATGATAGCACAACAAAGTATTCGTCCTCCCTCTCCTATTCTTGCATTGAACAGCCCCAAAATTATCGCCGTCACAGCTATACCCGCAACAAACCCATAGAGACTGGACATTATTCCCCGATATGGGCTAAATGCAATGCAATTATTCCCGATTTCGAGTCGCAGTTTATCCTTCAAATCCATCTATTTTCATTTAATTATTTTGAGCTAGCGTTCGATAATCTCATGAATTTCATTTAGTATACTTTGAATAGGTTTGGTATAAAAATGTTGAGCAAGCTTCAGCTCCTTGTCTTTACCATTTTTACTATAATTAGCCAATAGGGTAACGTTTGTCGTAATAAACCCCATCTGTTTCAATTTATGAATTGTAAACCCTTCAAGATCCGAAAGTGGCATCACCTTTACACCGCTAAACAAACTCACTCTAGTTCGAAATTCCTCTTGGTCCATATCTATTGTCAGGAAACCTACATAGAAGGATAGCGTTAATAGCGTCGTAATTCCCAGCATCCACCATTTGAATGTAGATTCAGGTATTTTAACAAACCCTAGAATAGTTAATAAAAGAAAGAAACCAATTAATGGAACAAACAACCCATATTGTTTGTTCAGGGTATATACATTACCCTCCTTTGTGAAATTTTTCATATTTTTTTAAAATCAGTTTAAGGCATATTGAGCATTTTATATTCAACACCATGTTTGTCGGCATATGGAATAATCAGATCATGAACCGCATTAAACTTTTCATCTATGATCCCGCCTTTATTTGAATCGAGCTCTGCAATAGCGGCATCGATCTCAACATCAGGCCTCCCTTCATCAATCATTTTAGCAATGCGGGGAAAATCAACTTTATAGATTTGATCGACATAGGTAAACATATCGAGCGCAAGTGTCAAAATTTGAGCTGTTTCTGCTTTAGATTCCAATTCCTTTAAGGACTTAATATCGGCATCAAACATCCGCACATAATGATTTTCGACATAGGCTACAGCGCCAACCTTTTTGACCTCATTCTTTTGGGTTACAATAGTTAAACTCCCGCCTTAAGTTGTGCCCTAATCTCATTAAAATGCCGCTTAAAACCATTTGGAATCTTGTTCCCATTCAATGCCACGCGTTCAAAGACCTGCTCTGGGTAACTTTTTTCACCTATACCACAAGAACCTAAAACAAGAAAGAATAAACCAGTCAAGAAGAAGATAAAGTTCCTTTTCCAGATTATTTGCCTATTATGACCAACCTGACACATTAAATCATGAGTCCTCGTTATTTCATTCAATTCCATTTCTATTTTCATTAAAACCTTATTTTTAATAAGAGATCGTTATCTATTTTTATTATACAGGATCAAGCCCGGAACCAACAAAGCCAAGGCTAATATAATCAATGGCCAATTTCCATATTCAAACATCCAGGCTGTTTCTTTTGATATGCCGATTTTTAGAATAACCACCAATGCAAATCCAATAAGAATAAGCATAATACCAAGTGCTTTTTTTCATTTCTCTTTATTTTAAATCTTTTAATTATTTAGTTTAATACTATTTTTCTGAAACAAATATGCTATACTTGATCCCGGGTGATTAATTTTCCCAGCTCATTGGACAATACCTGCATTGGCCCCTCCCAAACGATTGACTGACCACATGACGACTGGTTTTTCCTTCAAAATTAAATCTTGCATAGAGCGTGCTATTTATTGGAATACGCAGCCAATAAATGGTGTCCATTTCAAAACTGCTGAAATCTGAAAAGGAATACGAATCCGGTGTTTTTTCTAGCTTGGCTCTGTCCACCTGAATCCGTTGATCTTGCGGACAAACCCTGAATTTAGATGGTCTTAGGATCATTAGAACCAATATCAACAGTGTAAAAGAGACGATACCAATACCTGTTTTTATATACTCACCATAGGCAAACATAAAAAGCCCAATAAAAAACCAAATAATCAGTATAATATGCTGTAGGGCAATAAAGGTCCTAATCTTGTAAGCATTCCCCTCCATAATCAGATATTTATAATATTTCATAACCATCCCGCTTTTACTCCTATCCGATAAAGGCAAATTTATGTTCAAACAATTTGCCGATCAGTGGCAAGGGTTTGCTTACTTCATTTGCAGCGTTTATCATACCGAAAATCATCAGCGCTAAAAAAGCAAAACTACTATAGTACAATATCCCTAATGCCGGAACAATCGTCACAACGATTGCGATGATCATGTTGCCAATGAACCAAGTGATGACTAATCCCAAAGATTGGCGCAAGTGATACTTCAACAAGCCGTCAGCTTCTTTATTAGGAGAAAAATAGGCTATCAACCAGCCAATCAAAGTGATGTACGATACAATAGAGCGTGTTTTGTTGTCCATAATTTTATGATTTGTTGTTCATCCCAAAATTCATCTTTCATCATTTTAAAACCAAAGGATAGGATCCTACAAAAGGTCTACTGTCAGTAAATGCAACATCTACAAAACGTCTACACGCATACACAACAAACTAAAAAACAACAATTTACAACAACAAAACAAAGACAACAAAAAGAAAAAAGGCTCGTATTAGGTCTACAGCTTTTGTACATTTGTAGCATGAACAAGATAATTGCTTTTGTACTATTTTGGGCGGGTCTCTTACCAATGGGCTTCGCAAATAACAGCTATGTCGATAGTCTACAAAACCTTTTAAAGACGAATTTGACGGCGACAGAACAAGTATCGCTCCAACAGCAATTAGCGGACTGGTATCGCGCTAATGAACAGTATCCACAGGCCATACAAATGGCCCAAAACAGCCTCAAGTCCGCTCGCAGAATTTCTAAAAACAACCTTGAGATGACCAAATCATATTGGATTCTGTCAAATATATATACCAATACACAAGATTTTGAAAAGTCGCAGAAGTTTATCGATAGCGCTTATCATTCCGCTCAGAACCAAAAAAATTCCCTTGCAGCAGCCTATGCAAACTATGCATCAGCGGTATTACACACAACACTCTTTGACAGTGAAAAAACAGTGCAACTGTTACATCAGGCGCTTTCGCAGATTGGTGACAAGGAGCGGGAACCTCTTCTGACAGCGCGAATTTATTACCTTCTTTATGGCGTTTATACGGAATGGAATGACGAAGCCCAAGCATTGAATTATATCCATAAATCGTTGGAATTCGCCCAAAAATCAAAAAACATCAATATGCTGGCCAATTGTTATACAGCCATATCGGTTGTGTTTTCCTTTAAATATGAAACCACTCATCAAAAACAGCATTTGGATAGCACCATGCTGTATCTCGATCATGCGATCCTATTACAGAAGCAATATCCTGATCAGGTACCAGCCAACACCTATGCCAATAGTTATAACAACAAGGCAAGCTACTATTTAAAATATTACAATATAGGCGATCCAGAAATCAAGCGAAAAATACGGCAACATATCAATGAAGCCCTGCGTGTGGCTCCGCCACAAATGAAGAAGCAATGGCAAGTAGTTATGGTATGCTCAGTGAATTGAGCATGGAGGAAGGTGATCTTCATGCTGCAGAAATGTACCTCAATAAAGCCTACATCATGCTCGCGCAAAAAAGAAGCCTTATTATCACACCTTAATCAATGTACTGAACTCGATGGTTAGCCTATACACGAAAAAAAATCAGATTTCAAGAAAGCACTGGATTTTCAGCAAAAGGTAGCTGAGTACAGTAACCTGCTTTTTAACGAAGAGATGGCCTCAACCACCAAGCGCTTTGAAGCACAATATGAACTAACAAAAAAAAGAACAGGAGATTAAAAGTCTACAAGAAAAAGCAACAAACCAGCAAACACAAAAATATTTTATTTTAGGACTTTTTGCCCTCGCTGTCATTGGATCATTCTTTATGTTCCGCTCTTACCATTTTAACCTCAAGTATGCATTGGCGAGGAAAAACAACTTACTTCCGAAAAAACGAAAGCTCCCTGCAAATAAAATATGAAAAAGAAGAACGAGCCCGCATGCAACTAGAACAGGAGTTATTGGAATTGCAGCAACAAAAACTACAAAATGAAGTTATGACAAGTCAGCTGCAATTACAGCATAAAAGTAAGGTCCTACAACAAGTCAAGGAAAACTAACAGGAGCCGAAACCGCCAATATACAGCAGATCCTTAGAGAAGAGTCTCTAACAGATACTGAATTCGAAAAAGCAAAGTTTAGAATAACAGAACTGCACCCCAATTTCTTTAAAAATCAATGAGCATTCGAAACAGAAATTGACCGCTTTAGATCAAAAATACTGTGCCTATTTCTATCTTGATATGGATACCAAACAGATTGCCAACTTACTTCACGTAGAACCCAAAAGTGTACGGATGACCAAATACCGAATCAAACAGAAGTTCGGTCTGGATAGTCAATCCAATCTTACAAATTACCTAAAAATGATTGTATAGCTTTCATCGACTATGCTTTAAATTAATAAAAGCTTAATAGGATGACACCCATCTTCTGCATGCTGATTAATAAATGCTCTTGTCCGGTAAACAAAATTTTTCGTATATTTTTAATGTTAGTCGTTCCGACACCTTTGCGAAGCCAACGGCCGTAAGTCGTGCTTCTTTAGAAATGAACGGGATTATTCTCCATAAATAAACTAAAAATATGCAAACTCGAGCAGAAAAATTACAGCAGATTATGGATTGGGCACAAAACAATACGGATATTCAGGCAGTTCTCCTAACCAGCTCCTTGGTAAATCCACTGGCACCAGTTGATGAGTTAAGTGATTTAGACATCGAACTTGTATTTGATGACAATACCACGTATGTCGCCGATAAGAATTGGCTAAATAACTTTGGCTCTCCTATCGCCATGATTGAAGAGGATGAAAGCTACTTTGATAGCAAACATGCCATGAAAATGGTTTTATATACAGATCACATAAAAGTTGATTTTAAGTTATATAGTAAGCCTAATTTTTTGGAAGAGGTACGCCAAAGCCCGTTATGCGAAGATTGGGATATTGGTTATCAAGTACTCCTTGACAAAGAGGGGATAACGGAAGCGATCAAAAACCCTCCTATCGGGTGTCAATCATAAAAAAACCTACCGAGCAAAAATTCAGACAGCTACTCAATGATTTTTGGTGGGACTGTACTTATGTCGCCAAATGTCTTGTCAGAAAGGATATTTTTATGCAAAATTTATGTCCGAAAACAATATACGTACCGATTATCTGGTACCGCTGATTGAGTGGTATATCGCTAGCCAGCATGATTGGAATATCACAACCAATAAACATGGACGCCTATTTAAAAATACCTGACCGAGCAAACCTGGGGAAAAGTAATGCGGACTTTTTCAGCTGGCGATATCAATGAAAATTGGACGGCGCTATTCGCAATGGCCGATCTTGTCGCAGAAATTGGCAGGAACTAGCAAATAAATTGGGCTATACATACCCTATAAAACTCGAACAGGATATCAGGATATATCTCAATGCCATAAAGACGAAATGAATTTGATTAATTTTTTAATATCTTTAATTATTGTATTTTCCAGAACTTAAAATTGATCACTATGATGATAAAAACACTAACATTGAATATGTTCTTCCTGCTATTGACCATGAGCGTTTTCTCGCAAAACCATGCAGGAATAAAATCGCTCCTAAACAAGGATTCAGAATTTATTTTCCCACAGACAGTGCAAAAGATCGAAGCAGCTTTAAATGCGAAAACGGTCTACTATGAAGATGCCAATGAAGAAAAATATGCCAAATGGTTGACCAATTCCGGTCTGGAACTCTATACCAGTCTTGGAAAAGGTAATACCATCAATGAAATCTTTTTTGATATCCCAGAAGATCAAGCACTTGTTGTCGAGGGCTTGCCTTTTAATCTTGTGATGAACAAAACCACGCTTAAGGAAAGTGCAGCTAAATTCAGTAAATATGCAGCCAAAACGCAAAAAATGGAGGAAGGAAGTACCTTTCCAGGTGGTTCAAAACTTACCTTTAAAAAGGGAAAACATTATGCTACTTTAATTTTTGACAACAAAAATCTACTGAGATTTTTAGGCCTCACCACTGAACTTATTGGACCTGGCGTAAATTAAATAAGTAACTGGGAGGCTTTGATTCTTATCAAAGTCTATACCGGAGAGAGATGGCCCGCCAGATATGATTTGCAAGATCCTGATCCAATTCATGCTGTTGAAAAGACCATCTCTCTTTGTTCTTAACCAAAGTTTGCAATAGACCATCTAACAGAATATCCAATTCTGTTTCTTCTTTGTCGGACACTTTTTCAACAATTGAATCTGAAAATCTCTTTCCTGATATGTAATGCGGAAAATCTGTCCTTTATATGCTGTATTTAACTGTCCAATCGTATCTTCCATGGCATCTAACTCAAATTTAGTCTAATCTCTCAAACCGTATGGTCAGCCTATCTATAGCTCTTAACCACATTGGAGCATCCATACACCTCTCCTAAATATCCAAAATAGGCTTACGAATAAGTGTTCACATGCTAAATAAGTATGTAAATATAAAAATAAAAAACAGTATTATACTAATTATTTTAGCATAAAATAATCTAATTTTTTTAATCCCGATTATTCGATATCTTCGCTTCTATATATCCATTACGGTGTCCAATCCGCGCTTCAAGCCCTCAAAGGTCGACAACTTACTTACAGCCATCAAAATCCCTTTTATGTACGGTTCTGCGCCATTGCCTGCATCGTGACGAAGGATTAACGTTTCGTCCTTTTCACCAAATATCGCCTCGACACCAAGAATATGTCCCGGTAAACGCACAGAATGCACCTGTATACCATTTATGCTTGCCCCACGCGCATCCTTTCGTCCGACAGTATCGTCAATTGCTACCGCTAATTCCGGTGTCTGAATTTTGGAAAGGCGATATGCAAGTTCAGCTACGGTGCCACTTGGGGCATCAGGCTTATCCCCGGAAGCATAATCAATAATTTCAAAATGTGGGATAAACTTAGCCGCAATTTCCGCAAACTTCTGTAGAAGCACTGCCGTGATTGCAAAATTACCGGCAGCTAAAATTGCCGTATGATGCTCATCTGCCACCGCTGCGATTTCTTTAAAATCAGCATCTGTTAGCCCCGAAGTTCCCAACACAACCCGCTTCCCTCTTTTTAACGCTGCAATAACATTGCTCTTGGCAATTTCTGGTTTGGTAAAATCAATCATCACATCAAAATCCACTAAATCAAGCGCATCTGTTATATTATCAAATAATGGAATCGGCCCGTTTCCCAGATTTAAAATTGGTGCTAAATCAGCACCACCTTTGGAGCGGGACAGACCACCCACCAATTGTAAGTCCTTTTCCTGCGTTATCCTTTTGCTTAGCTCAGTTCCCACCCATCCTGTTGCACCCGCTATAAATACCTTTATCATAATTCCTTTTTTGATCGTCCAACGCTCAGATGTTACTTCTTTATGGCCACTATAGCATAGACCATTGGAATTTTGTCCTCAAGTAGTTCAATCCGATATTTATTCTTTTCAAATTCAATCGTCCCGTTAAAACAATTATAGGGGAATAATCAAATTCATCAAGTTGCGCGATTTGCAGTCCATTTTTTATCAGACTATTGACCACTTCACTTATACCGTGATTCCACATGACATACTCCTCTGTTATAGCCGCATTTCTATCCGCATAAGTTCCGTTTGCAGTTTCTATAATAGCTCCTGAATTAAAATATCGATAACCTATTTTTTCAAAATTATCATCAAACATCCAAACAACAGGATGGAACTCAACAAAGACAAATTTCCCATTGGGCTTCAAAAATCTGGAAATAACCTTTGCCCATTTATCTAAATCAGGCAACCAGCCGATTGTACCATAACTCGTAAAAACATAGTCAAATTGCTGATCCAAATGATTCGGCAGATCGTATAGATCACAACAGATAAAACGAACATCGGCATTTGTCTGTTCAGCAATTTTTCGTGCACTTTCAATAGCCTTATCGGACAAGTCGACCCCAGTTACTTCAGCACCGAGCCGGCTCAGTGAAATTGTGTCTTGACCAAAATGACATTGCAAATGTAATATTGTTTTCCCTGAATATCATCGAGCAGATCTAGCTCAATCTCATTCAAAGAACTTCTCCCTGAAGAAAACCCGGGAGATCATAAAATTCCGACTTGAGATGTGAATCCGTTCTACTATTCCAGGACGCTCTGTTTATATCCAAATAATGCTGTTCTTTATTCATAGCTTAAATCTACCTTTTTATCCGTATTATTTATATCATTAACCCATGCTTAAAGAAGAATTAATGTTCTTAACAGCTGTAATACTTCATTGTTTTAAGAAGGTCAGATTAATATTAGAATGCAGATAACGTCCTAACCTATTATTTTCTGTTAATTTGAGTCTGTTGTCCGCAAGCACAAATGTCAGTCCTGTAAAATCGTAATAACTCCAATAAGCTCTTGTAAAAAGTGGAATGAACGAAAAGGAATATGATCAAAGTCAAAATAATAACTGTGCGCTGTATTCATGCTGTCTATGATTAAAAGCTTATTGCTTTTAGGTTTTTCAATAATTAAATATTGGTACAATGGAATCTGGTCGTTTTCCGTTTTTATCCAACCAAAGTCTCCATCTGTTACACAGGCTTTCACCGCCAATTTTTCAACTCTTCCTTTCGCTAATTCAAATGCCCGATAATATTGTGGTTCAGCAATATTGTCAACATATATTTTCACGCTATTGCTATCAAGTTCCTCATTGGTTTGATATAAGGGGAGAAATTCCGTACTCGTAGACCAATCTGTTTTAACATCGATCTGCGATGGCATCTGAGAGAAAAAAAGTCAGGGTATCATTTTTAATTACAAAGGACCCTCTAGATTGATTCTCATAGCCCACATCCTCCCCGCTTTCAGGGAAGGTTTGTTTCCTTATAAAAATAACTATGATCCCTGAAGTTCAGCACCAATTCATTGGTAGAATCGCTTTTATATGTTATGATTTCAGCATGATGATCAGCCAGATGAGATGTGTCGCCGCCTGTTTTCTGGCCATTATTCCCACAAGATTGCGATGCAAATAGTACAAGCAGCAGTATTTTATAATTTTCCAGTGCTAACATGACGTTCAAATTTTAAAATATAACATGATTCATTTATGATCCTTTTGCCTCAAAAACCCATGAAAATCAACTATTTCGCCTTTTCAATTTTTATATCAGATGGCCCATCTCCATAGTATGTAGGTTTCTGTTCGACCATCTTTGGATTGCCATTTTCGTCTTTTTCCAATTTTTTAATACCCGTTCTTGGTGGACGTTTGGTATCCAGATCCATCTCGAAAGAAATGGTAATTTTATCATTTATCCCAAGACTGTTTCCTTCATTATCAAAAACCTGCAAATCATCCGCTGTAAACTTATCAGGAATATACATTCCGTTTTTATTGTCCTTGTAGCCCAAATCTATACTACCGATATAATCTCCTTTTCCCTTTGGTTCAGAAAACAACGAAACAGCAATTTCCATATCGCTTCGGACTGTTACGTCACTGTTAAGGTAAGGGTACCCTGTCAAGCTAAAGCGCTTGCCGGCATTATCCTTGTTTTGATCTAGTTTTTCAAACTGATCCGCATTAATTGGAGTTGACGGTTGATCCTTTCCACCACCACAACTTGATATCGCAAAAGTTGCAGCCGTTAGCAGAGTCATCACTGTCATTTTCATTGTTTTCATATTATTATCATTAAAAGTAATACCTTAATTAAACCATTCTGTTGTTGTAGCAGTATCCTGAGATAACAAACCCAACAATCAAATATAGAATAAGCAGGCACCACTTTTAGACCGGTCTAATATTCGCCTGAACCCAATGAATATCCGTCTATCAATTACAAGGTTCCGGAGCTAGAATCGCACAGGAATTGATCTAATTTAAGCGTTTTCACCCCTTACAATTTGTTCATTACTACTTTTATCCGTTTTTATGAAATCCTTATTTTATCAATACTGCAAATAATAATACAGTTGCGTACCTAATGAATAAGCTAATCCTAGCAATATCATGACTGGTAAAACATATAATAAGGAATAATATTTGGCAATAAAATCAAAAGATCCCTTACTGCTCCTTACCCCTCTTTTTCAAAATAGTTTTCCAGATCTTGCTTTGCCGAAACTGGAAGATAGTGAATATACTGCTGGCCTGTTTTTAAGGTTATTCGCAAGACAAAGTACAACCTTAACGAATCAAATATGCGAAAGAATTCAATATCTTGAATAGCGATGTTTTTCCCGTTCAAAATGATTTGGTTATCCTCAAAAATTATAGCATCTGCGCTCGATTTTATTTTCGACACAAATAATGAATACGGGAAACCTATGACTAAGACTGCATTCCATAAGGGATGAATATTGCGAATTAATAGTGTGCTAGCGAACATGAGCGCGAAAGAAATCAAAGCGGCATATAAGCTATACAAAAGTATTCGATCAAAGTTAAAGGCTTCAGCTTGGAGTGGCTGCTTCATATACAATTATCTTTTCTGGATTAACAGCAGGCTATTTTTCAAATTGACCCTTATCAAAAGCCGAACAGGTCTTATTTTATCTGACTGCTGGGATAAAGCTAGCGCTCTACCGCCACAATAATATATTTATTTACAATTCGCTATCGTCCTTTTACAATATGTCTGTTTTCATGATTTTAAGGGTTCAGTATCAGCCTACAATCTGCTCTCTCAAATTTTCAACCAAATGGTTGTTTTCAATACCCCATTTATCAATGATTGCTATAACTGGCAATAAGCTAATCCCCAAGTCAGTCAGGCTATACTCGACTTTCAGCGGAAATCCTTGATAAATTTTCTTCACGATAATACCAGCTTGTTCCAATTCATAAAGCTGCATATTGATTACTCTTGGGCTTGCATCATGAATAGCACGATGCAATTCACTGGGACGTTTTATACCTTTGTTGATACCATCCAATATACAGGCTTTCCATTTTCCACCAAGTATTTTCATTGTGACGACTATGCCACAGTCAAGATCTTCGGGAATCTTTCTACTATACATAATTTCATAATTTTC
Source organism: Sphingobacterium sp. E70 (assembly GCF_019285695.1). Lineage (NCBI taxonomy): Bacteria > Pseudomonadati > Bacteroidota > Sphingobacteriia > Sphingobacteriales > Sphingobacteriaceae > Sphingobacterium > Sphingobacterium sp. E70. The sequence goes on from NZ_CP079104.1 coordinate 446,770, forward strand.
ATTAAAACTAGTGAATTTTGCAATTCCATAGGGAATAATTTTTCCCTGGGTGAATCCTTTTTCCCTTATTGCCAGCGTACCGGCTTGTCCTCATATTTGTTGTATAAAAATAAATGAGGAAACACATGGAAACATTGAAAAATCAAATCAGCATTATCGGCCTAGGTCCAATGGGTATAAAAATAGCGCAGCTCTATCTACAAAAAGGTTTTCAGGTCACTGTATTCAATCGAACCACAGCTAAAGCAGATCAACTGGTAAAAGAAGGTGCTCGATTAGCGAAAAACATTAGCGAGGCCATTGAGGCGAGTCCAACGAGTATTGTTATCGTTCATAACTATGCGGTAGCGAATAATCTTTTTCATCAATCAAAACGGGGAATGCATTAGCCGGCAAACTCATTGTGCAATTGACTACAGGTACATCGCAGGAAGCACGTTTAAGCGAAACCTGGTTTAACGGTAAAACAGCCGGTTACCTTGATGGAGCGATACAGGTGGCGCCAGAACAGATGGCACAGCCCGATACAACAATATTGTTTTCGGGCAATAGCGGAAAATATCTGGAAATCGAAGATACATTGAAAATTCTGGGTGGAAATCTAAAATATCTAGGCGAAAATATTGGGGCTGCGGCAGCCATGGATACAGCTACACTCTCCTATATCTATGGTGCAGCAGCAGGTTTTCTACATGGTGCTTTAATTGCCGAATCTGAAAATTTTGACGTCAGGGAATATGGCAATATCATCGCAGAAATTGCTCCGGGAATGGGCGAATTTTTAAAGCATGAGGGTGCAGTGATCAGTAGTGGAGATTTTAAGCTTTCCCAAAGCCCACTTGCTATCTCTGTAGAGGCAACAGAAAGAATCCTTGCAACAGCAAAATTAAGTGGAATAAATAGTGAATTTCCCCAATTTGCAGCAAATTGGCTCAAAAGAGCAAAAGATGCGGGCTATGAACAGGAAGAATTTGCTGCTGTGATTAAGACATTGCGGACACCGCGATAAACAGAAGCCCGACCACCTAAAAGTGGCTCAACACAAAAACGTTATGATCGGATAGCTTGATGAAACCAAATCTGGAGATAAAGCTATCTGATTACAACTAAAATTTACGACCAACCGCTTAAAGAATATAATAGAATTCCTCGGCAGGTGCCGTTGGCTTCGGAGTAGGTTCGCCAATAGCCTCCAACAGATTCATCTCAATGGTCTGGCAGATCGTTGTCATCGGCGTGTCCATTGGTTTATTTTCAAAAGGATCTTGCATTAAGATGGCAGTACGTTCGATAATAATAAAAATAATGGGAATTCCGATCGTCAGCATCATTTTGACCAAGATAACATCATCATTCAGACTAAAGGGTAATAAGAGCGCAAATAGATAAATCAGAAAATGGATCAGCTTACCATAGGACACCGGAAAAACCGTATTTTTATCCGCTCACATCGACCCATTGAATCCGAAAACCGCGTTAGAATCTCATCTGCAGCAACCTGCCGAAATTCAGTAATCAACTCCTCCTGGGCCAATAAACGCAAATGCTTTCCATGCGCATTTAAAATTCCGTAAACAGCATTGGTGTCCTTGATTTGATAATTTTCCAAATAGTCGCTTACCCGTTTTGAATACGGCTCCTTGCGCAGCGATTCGCTCAAGGCATAATTCCATATAATCTGTCTTTCAACAAACATTTTTAGATGTATATCCTGATCTTTACTGATAAAAGTCTGCAAAAGACGAATTAAGCTGCGTGAATCATTGACAATTCCGCCCCAAACGATACGGGCTTCCCACCATCTATCGTAAGATTGGGCAGTTCGAAAAGCCAACAAAAGCGATATGGCTGTACCAACGATGGCTATTAACGATAAAGGAATTTCCAATGTAAGAAAGTCTTTGTGTTTTGCCAGTAGGCCCACCAGACAGCCAAAAATACAATTCGAACCAGATCAGTCTGAATGGTTTTTAAGAAGTATGAGACAGAGATCCTCCTATTAAGTAACATATAACAATCATTCTTTAGTTGAAATAATACATCATATAAATCCGAAAGTTGTTTTTTTGTTTTAAAAGACCAAAAACAAAATGTTAAAAACCTACAATAAAGCGAATTATTTTTTATCATCTATTGAGATTATTACGAATCTTATGGACAGATTTTCAGGTAAAAAACAAAAATAATGCCGTATTACACAAGATTTCCTTAAATTGTGTCCGCTTGATTTAACAGGTATATAATACGATGGATATATTGGATTTGGATAAAGAATATTGGGACAATCGCTATAAAAACAGGGAGACCGGATGGGATATCGGTTATGCCTCACCGGCATTAATCGAATATGCGGAAACGGTGATTCCCAAAGAGGCTTCTATTTTGATCCCTGGCTGTGGAAATGCATACGAAGCGAAAGCGCTACTTGACAAAGGGTTTAAAAATATCACTTTACTTGATATCGCACCAACTTTAGTCAATCAGGTTAAAAAGAGTTTGGCGAAACTACACCGATCCGGATTATCTGCGAAGATTTTTTTGAACATGGCGAAAAATACGATTATATTCTCGAGCAGACTTTTTTCTGTGCATTAGATCCGATTTTACGTAAAAAATACAGTAACAAAATGGCCGATCTACTTCATCCACATGGTATCCTTGCAGGTTTAATGTTTAACAGAACATTTGAATCAGCAGGCCCACCTTTGGCGGAAACAAAACGGAATATCAACGACTGTTTCAGGTAGCCTTTGATATTTTAAAAATGGAAGACTGTTTTAACAGCATACCTCAACGACAAGGTAGTGAGCTTTTCATTGCATTAAGGAAGAAATAGCTTATTTACCAGGCATCACCTGATAAGTCGGATCCTCCATAATATTAACGATAGCGATTCCCTCGGCATTTTTGAGTAAAGAGCGACAATCCTCACTGAGGTGCCAAAGCTCTATCTTCTTCTGTTGTGCGGCATAACGCTCCGTGATTTTATTTAACGCATCCACAGCAGACATGTCCACCACCCTACTTTCCTTAAAATCCAAAATGACGCGATCGGGATCCTCAGAGATATCAAATTTATCCAAAAAATTGGCGGTAGATCCGAAAAAAAGGGGACCATATATTTCATAATGCTTTATGCCATCTTGGTCGAGGTATTTTCTGGCCCGTATCCGTTTTGCATTATCCCAGGCAAAAACCAATGCAGACACGACGACTCCAACAAGTACAGCTAAGGCCAAATTGTGCAATAACACTGTTATTCCAGCAACAAGAATACCAACGAAAATATCTGATTTCGGAAATTTATTGATGATCCGGAAACTTACCCATTGAAAAGTTCCGATCGCAACCATCATCATCACTCCGACAAGAGCCGCCATTGGGATCTGCTCAATAAAGGGAGCACCGACCAGGATAATCACTAGGATTGTTATGGCACCGATAAAAGCAGATAGTCGGGTCCGTGCACCGGCATTCAGATTCACCAACGTCTGGGCCACCATGGCACATCCTCCCATTCCACCAAAAATCCGTTAACCGTATTTGCTATCCCCTGCGCCATGGACTCACGATTTGCGTCCCCTTGCTAGCTGTAATTTCATCGACCATATTAAGGGTTAAAAGAGACTCAACAAGTCCCACAGCAGCCATCACCAGGGAATATGGAAAGATCAATTGCAATGTCTCCCAATTCCAGGGAACATTGGGCAGATGAAAATGTGGTAGTGATCCGCTGACTGAAGCGATGTCCACGACCTTCTTGGTTTCGATACCCAGCAGGGAAACAAGACCAAAAACGACTAAAATAGCGATTAACGAAGCAGGAATTGCTTTTGTCAGCCGGGGAAAACCGATCACAATCAACATCGTTAACAACGTAAGTCCCCCATAATATATAGTGTCGCCCCGACATCCATGCTGTACCTGTTCCACTGCTCACTTTAAATTGGACAACTTGTGCCATGAAAATAATAATGGCCAATCCGTTCAAGAAACCATACATAACGGGCTGCGGAATCAGCCGAACAAATTTACCCCATTTAAAAAGACCGACCAAAAATTGCAATAGACCTGCCAGGACCACAGCGGCGAAAAGATAATCGATACCATGACTTGCTGCAAGCGCCATCAGAACAACAATAGTCGCACCGGCGCCACCAGATACCATCCCTGGTCTTCCTCCCAAAACAGCTGTCACAAGCCCCATTAAAAAGGCCGCATACAGCCCCGTCAGAGGAGGCAAGCCCGCTAATATTGCAAATGAAAGTGATTCCGGTATCATGGTCATGGCAACCGTCAAACCAGCAAATAGCTCGTTCTTAAAATTGATGGATCGCACATTAAAAAATTCAAAGGTATTGTTCATATCAAAATCAGTTGAACAGTTATAAAGCCCTGCAAAGGTAACAATCCGTACCGCAAATCAGCAAGCTATGCGCTGCTAAAACACAAAGAAATCACAATCCTAAAAACACTTTTAACAACTATTTGTTATTCATTACAAGTTTTATTGCAAAACAGTATATTAGCCCTTATGAAACAGCATTCAGGTACATATCGTTCTATTTTATTTTTATTTATAAATCTATTTACTACTCTTTTTGGAACCTTGGTATTTGCTAATTCCACAGCTAGCGGATCCACTTATACAAGTCAGTTTGTCGTACCATTTTCAATCTTAAATCCCTCATTGCTAACAGATAGTACGCAGCTAAAATCATCAACAGACAGCATAATTCCTATCGGCCCCTCGAAAAAAATGACGGATAGCATCACCGTATCCATGCAACAGACGAAATGGTTTTCCGATCGGATCAATGCCAAATTACCCGATAGTATCGTAAATTATCAAAAGAAAAACTTTCTACGGGCTGGAATCGAATGGTTTTCTATTCAGGCCATACCTGCTTCAGTCAATTATTTCATACGGAAAGATCCTGTCTCCCATATTTCCTTCAAAAATTTCTTCAGTCATTTGAAGTTTTCCGCTTGGACCTGGGATGACAATCTCTTTGCTACAAATCAGATCGCCCACCCTTACCATGGTCAGTTCTATTTCAATTCATTTCGATCAAACAATTTTAGTTTCCTACAGTCTACGCTCGCGACAGTTGCCGGAAGTTACATCTGGGAGACAGCAGGTGAGACAGAGCCACCTTCGATCAACGATATTATCAATACCAGTTTTGGTGGAACAATTCTCGGTGAGATGACTCATCGTCTTTCACACCATGTGCTCGCCAGACCAAGTCTTACAAAAGGACAACGTAATAAAAAGGAAATTTTGGCGATGTTGATCAATCCGATGAATGGTTTAAATCGGCTGCTCGATGGCCGTTGGGGAAATACAACCAAAGGTGCCGTGATTGACAGTTCTTTGGTTCATACCGAAGTGGAGCTGGGGATCCGCAGATTTGATGCCAAGGAGCATAACGTCCTGAGCCGGGGAAGAATGACATCTACGCGCGCATTAAACTGATTTACAACAACGATGATGTCGATAAAAAGAAACCATTTGACGACTTCTTTCTAAATCTTGAGATTGGATCAGATGACAGCTCTATGGTCAATGCAGTTAATGTTTACGCTTCTCTCTATGGGAATCGAATATTATCCAATTTAACAGGCCGACATCGTGGTATCGTTTCCGCTCATTTTGACTTTTTGCGTAATGAAGCGTTCTATTATGGATCACAAAGCATCAATTACAATATTTTTCCAATTATAACATCAGTAAACGGACCAAGTTGACCACCATTCTGGGTGGTGGCCCAGTCGTACTGGCCGCAGTACCGGATCCCTATCTTCATTTTGGCGAAAGTCGTACCTACGATTATGGCCCCGGAGCAGACGTCCGGGCATCAGCAACACTAAGTACGCTCAATCGCTTCAAATTTGGTATAGATTACCGTGGTGGATATTTCGTCACAATCAGTGGCAACAAATCTCACCACTATCTTCATACCGCATCCACCAGTGCATCTGTGCGGATCTGGAAAACTTTGGGGTCAACCTTTACTCCGGATATTTTAGACTTGAAGGCCATTACCAAGACCATAACAATGTCAATAAAGATTATCCTTTTATCCGTTTGGCTCTAGCCTACAACTCCGAATACTAAGACAAAGCAAACGATTAGAAAAAGACCTAACCGTCTTCCGGTTAGGCCTTCTTTAATTTGTCCAATATTTTTCATCGCCTCTTTCAAACGCGGGTCATACCCATAAATATCTGGATAAGAAACCATTTTACCGTCATCGTCAAGCCAGGTGGTATAATAAGTCAAGTATACAGGCATCTGACGTTTCAGTGTTACCCAACGCGACTTGGTGATAGAATCCGTTGTAATCTCTTTCGCAATCTTCTCGGCCTGCTTTTCATTATTGACCAGGTAACCGGCCAGGTCCACAGGCTTTTCAACGCGCACACAACCATGGCTCACAGCGCGGTTAGTCTGTCCAAACATTTGTTTGGCAGGTGTATCATGGAGATAGATCGAATAAGCATTTTCAAACAAAAATTTCACATTACCCAACGAATTGTCTGAACCCGGATTTTGTTTAAAACGGAATTTCTCCACCGAATCGGATTGCCAATTTACGGTACTGGGATCCACCTGCTTTCCTTTATAATATGCCACCATATTACGTGAAGCTAGATAGTTGGGGTTGTTCCGTACACTTGCCAATAATTCTTTTTCACAATACTACTTGGGATATTCCATACAGGATTGACCTGCATGGCATCCAAGATGCCCTGCATGACCGGAGTTTCATGGTTTTCACCTTTACGGGTATATGCCGGGTTATCCGTTTCGCCAACACACACATTCATCAATTGGCTGGTTTTTCCATCTTCCATGATGTGTAGTCGCTGTTCAGGAATATTGACAATAACATATTTCTCGGGAAAGACTCCCCATCCAACGTAATTTTTCCAGCACCATCAATACTTTCGTTCTTTGCGCATTATCCAGGTTACCCTTTTCCAACAAATCCTGAAATTGAATGTAATACTGGTTTTTAGGTTGAATTCCAGCCAGTAATGGCCCAATCTCCACACTATCCAGTAGATGTACAACGCCAGCATAGTTCATACGTTTTTGAGGAACAAAATACCTTCCGTACAAACGTTTTGGATTAATTACACCATATTTTATACTGCTTACATAAGCCACTAAGCCATCTGTCCCTAAAAGATCCAATTTGGCCAAAAGCGGATAAGATTCCGCTACATCCTTAGGCTTCAGTTTACGAAGAGAAAATAAAGTTTCCTTGATCTCTGTTGTATGAAAGTAACTGCTACGAATTCCATGTTCTTCGCTTCGTTCAAAATAATTCAATAGGGTATCAATACTGCCATCGAATAGATGGCCAGCGATTAAAGTCATCCCCTCGGTAGAGTCAGACAACTCCTTCATCCAACTCGGATTATGCAGTTTGGACTTCTGTTTACCATACACCTCATGGAATACCTTCAGATAGGCCGTTGTATCAAATTCTTTATAGGATTTTTGCTCAAAACCCTTTGCGAGCACATCGCCATAAGTCGGAGGATTCTCTTTACAGGAAAAAAAATACAATTGAAACGAAGGAAATAAAAACTAAAATACGTAACATACAACAAATAATGAAAAAGAAATGGCTTCGCAATAATGAAGCCATTTTCTGATCACAAAGATAAATAATTCTAATTGGCAAACGAATTTTACCTGTCATTGAATCACTACAGAATGAATTACTGCTGTTTTTCCAGAAAATCTTCGAGGAGTTCGACCATCTCGGAGTTCCCCAGAAAAGCTGCTGTTCGTTGGTGTAATGTCTTTGGTTCAATATCTAAAATACGTTGATATCCATTGGTCGCTTTACCTCCGGCTTGTTCAATAATAAAAGCGATCGGATTACACTCATACATCAATCGTAATTTTCCATTCGGATGGGCAGAGGTGGTTGGATAAAGAAATATCCCTCCTTTCAATAGATTACGATGAATGTCGGCAACCATAGAACCAATATAACGTGACGCATAGGGGCGCTGGGTAGAAGCATCTTCCATTTGGCAGTATTTGATATATTGCTTAACGCCGTTCGGAAATTTAGAATAGTTTCCCTCATTGATCGAATAAATATGGCCAGCTTCAGGAATCTTCATATCGGGATGTGATAGGCAGAATTCACCAATCGAAGGATCCAATGTAAACCCATTCACACCCTTTCCAGTGGTATAGACTAACATCGTTGAACTTCCGTAAATTACATATCCAGCTGCAACCTGCTTAGTTCCATGTTGCAGAATATCATTGCTATTGCACGATACTCCGGTATCCGAAAGCCGACGGTAAATCGAAAAAATGGTACCCACAGAAACATTCACATCAATATTACTCGAACCATCCAGTGGATCTATACAAACAATATATTTTGCATTTTTGGAAACTCCCGACTGCATGTAAACTGGATTTTCATGTTCCTCAGAAGCAACCACACAGCATTCGCCCCCACTTTGCAGCGCTTTAATAAATTGCTCATCGGCGTACACATCCAGCTTTTTCTGCCCTTCCCCTGAATATTGGTTTGACCTGCATCCCCAGGATATCAACCAATCCAGCCTTATTGACTTCTCTGTTAACAATTTTTGCTGCAATTCCGATATCACGCAAGAGTCTGGACAGCTCGCCTTTCGCGTATGGAAAATCGGCTTGTTTTTCAATAATAAATTGACCTAGTGTTGTTATACCACTCATAATAGTGTTTTATTGGATATTTGTTGCACAAAGCTAAAAAAGTAAAACATATTTTAGCAAAGTCAACCCCTGTTCAGCTAAACTTTAGCAGACGAAATGCGCAATCGATTGCGCATTTCTTGAAAACTTTCATTTGCTAAAACGATTATCAACTACAAAAAGATAACAAAGCTCAGCCAGAAGTAGATATCTTCTAAATATTGCCAAATAAAAAAACTAAAAAATGATAAGTATTTGGTAATTTTGGCAAAAAGATTGATACAATGCAACAACTTATACAGCTCGTTGAAAAGGAAAAACTAGGCAGCCAACTTGTTACGCAACATACGCTGATTATTGACGAAAAGCAGGTCAGCCATGGTGCACTTTTTTCGTTAAAACAGCGCGTAAAACCTTTAAAATAATGGTTCCAGCACCTTTTCACGAAGCATTGTTAGCAGGCAAACTAACTGTCCAGAGCTTAATGAAGCATCCAGAAGCCATGCTGCTTTCCTAAAAGCCGACTTTTGGCCCCCAATACAGCTGAGCTCACTCCCTATCCTCCCCGTCGCCGCTCCTGTTTCGTTGGGTATTATCACGCTAAACAAATAGCCCACTTTGTTTGTTTATTTTAGGTGTGGTATCGAGATCATCGTTTATCCAACAGGTTGATTTTCTTTCCGAAAGGACGGATATACGCTTTGAAATATTACAAATAAACAGTGTAAAAGTATAACATTACCCAAGCAATAACCCTTAAATTTATTGTACAACAAAATGCTATGCAATACCAATATAAACTTTCAGGCATGTCCTGTGACGGGTGTAGAACAACAATTGAGAATGCTATCAATCAGCTTCCTGAAGTTCGGGCTAAAGTTACGCTAGAGCCACCGCTACTGACAATAGAATCTGCAATAGAAATTCCGACAGAACAACTCCAGGAGACCCTCGCTAAATTAGGTAATTATCATATTGGCGAACTGAATAAACCTGTACAAGAAATCCTAAATACGGAACAACCAAAGCTATCTGCGTCAAGCAAGTACTATTGCCCTATGCACTGCGAAGGTGATAAAACCTACGATCAACCGGGACGCTGTCCAGTTTGTGGGATGTACCTTGTACCGATGCAAAATAATGAAAACAAACATCATCATCCTGATCATAGGCACAGCGCAGACCAAACTCCAACGGTTGTCACACAGACAAAGATAGAACAGCAGCATGAATCCATTATGCAGGAACATAATCATGCTGGACAACAACATCAATCTGAAGCACAGGATCATGACCATCACCAACATGAATCGGTACAACATGGTCACGATTATAACCAGCATAAACAAGCCCATAATGACCATTCTGCCGCTGCAAAACCCAATCAACGGAAAGCGAGTTCAGCGGGAAAATACTACTGTCCCATGCATTGTGAGGGCGACAAGCTCTATGATAAACCGGGCAACTGTCCAGTTTGTGGGATGAACTTGGAGAAAGTCCCCGAATTAACCAAAAGCACACAATACAGCTGTCCGATGCACCCGAAATTGTTCAGGATCATCCTGGAAGCTGCCCGATCTGTGGTATGGATCTTGTCCCTATCGCTGGAGGAAATGATACCGACGATGATAGGACCTATAGAGATCTCCGGATGAAACTGTGGCTATCCATCCTGTTTACAGTTCCGATATTTATACTATCCATGGGAGAAATGCTTCCCGGTAATCCGATCGGAAAAGTAATTCCAACGGATTGGTCAGGCTGGATACAATTATTTCTATCCCTGCCGGTGGTCTTCTATACCTGTTGGTCCTTTTTCCAACGCGGTTGGATTTCTTTTAAAACCTGGCGTCTGAATATGTTTAGTTTGATTGCCCTTGGCGCTGGCGCGGGGTTTGTATATAGTATTATTGGCCTTTTTTTCCCACAGTTATTTCCAGCCGACCTAAAAAATCATCACGGATATATCGCATTATATTTTGAGTCCGTTACTGTTATCCTAACATTGGTTCTCCTTGGACAGGTGATGGAAGCAAAAGCCCATTCCAAAACCAATTCAGCAATCAAAGAGCTCATTAAACTCAGCCCCTCTGACGCTACCCGGGTCGAAAATGGTATCGACGTAAAAATTGGGGTCGATCAGATTAAGATCGGTGATACGCTGAAAGTAAAACCCGGAGATAAAATCCCTGTCGATGGACAGATTACAAATGGTACGACGAGCATTGATGAATCCATGCTGACAGGCGAACCTCTACCTGTCGAAAAGCAGGAAGGTGACAAGGTCAGTTCCGGAACCATCAACGGTGAACGAAGTTTTCTCATGAAAGCAGAACGTATTGGTTCAGACACCTTATTGGCTCAGATCATTCAGATGGTCAATGATGCCAGCAGAAGTAAAGCTCCAATCCAACGTCTCACAGATAAAGTATCTGAAATATTTGTTCCAATTGTGATCGTTATCGCATTGTTGACATTCTTCGCTTGGTGGATCTGGGGTCCTGCGCCATCATTGGCTTATGGCTTTGCCAATGCATTGGCAGTGCTTATTGTTGCTTGTCCTTGTGCGCTTGGTCTGGCAACTCCGATGTCCGTCATGGTCGGTGTCGGCAAGGGAGCCAAAAATGGTATTTTGATCAAAGATGCTAGTGCATTAGAAAAAATGAACAAGGTTGATGTTGTATTAACAGACAAGACGGGAACAATCACTGAAGGCAAACCCACCGTTGATGACATTCAACCCACTGCTAAGAGCAGTATCAACGAAATATTATCCTTAGCCGCCGCTCTCAACAGCAACAGCACCCATCCACTCGGGCAGGCTATTATTGATCGGGCAAAAAGGAAGGAAATAAAATAGAACAACAGGTTGAAGATTTCGAAAACGTTGCCGGACAAGGTATCAAGGCATATTAACGGCCAATTGGTTGCCCTCGGTAATCAATTGTTGATGGAATCCATGCAGGTGATCATCCCAGACGAAATACGAAAAGCTGTCGAGTCAGCCCAATCCAATGGCAAAACCGTTTCCTATCTCGCGAAAGGAAGTGATTTACTTGGCTACTTTAGCATCTCCGATCAGATCAAGACCTCTTCCAAACAGGCCATCCACTACCTGCTTCAGCATGATGTAGATGTAATTATGCTTACTGGAGACAATGCACACACAGCAAAATCCGTCGCCGGACAGGTCGGGATCAAACATTTCAAAGCAAATGCATTACCGAAGGATAAATTACAGGAAATACATAAGCTTCAGGAACAAGGACATATTGTAGCAATGGCTGGTGATGGTATTAACGATGCTCCTGCCCTTGCGCAAGCCGATATTGGCATCGCTATGGGAACAGGAACAGATGTAGCGATACAAAGTGCGTCTCTGACCCTGCTACAAGGAGACCTATTAGGCATCGCTAAAGCCAAAATATTGAGTAAGAAACTTCTCCGAAACATTAAAGAAAATTTAGGCTTTGCTTTTATCTATAATATTTTGGGCATTCCCTTGGCTGCAGGACTCCTATATCCGAGCTTTGGCATCCTGTTATCACCAATGATAGCTGCTGCTGCAATGAGCTTTAGTTCCGTTTCGGTGATTTTAAACTCACTACGCTTAAACCGTGCAACAATAGAGGTAGATAAGAAGTAAACAAAAAGAAAGGCGCTTGATAGCAACGAAAATAGATAATTAACTATATTCGCTATTCTTAATGACATATATTTATCATTATTAATTATGCGTAATATACTTTTAATACTTCTATCGGTTATCGTAACGCTAGTTTGTGTCAAAAACCCGCAAACAATCAATATTGATCTTTTTGTGGAGAGCAAAGTAGCATTATGGAAACTCCTATTGACATTTTTCGCAATGGGAGTACTCTTTGCCTTTCTCCTAAAAAGCGGTAAAAAGACGAAACAGCAGGAAAACACGGCGGCATTTGATCAATCAGAAGACGACAATCGGGCCCCTAAGTCTACATTATCCGATGAAGATCGCGATTTTTTGTCTTAGTGGTAAAAATAAATAGCTAAAAATGAAGGTTTAAACACATTAAAGGCATTTTTATCACATAAATAGTTGCGAGGAATAGAGATTAACCCTATCTTTGCATCACTTCAAACAAGGAACGATAGTTCAAAAACAAAGAAGTAAGATTCCGTAGCTCAGCTGGTAGAGCAATACACTTTTAATGTATGGGTCCTGGGTTCGAATCCCAGCGGGATCACCAAAAGAAAAGCTAATCGCAAGATTAGCTTTTCTTGTTTAAAGCATATCTTTTCAGCATTTCTGCACTAATATTCAATTCATTTAAAGTCATATTAAATCATATTATCTGGTGTCCATTCGAATGGCTTAATTTTGGACAACACGAAGAGTGATTGACAATGATAATTGGTTAAAGCGTTAACCGTTTTTTAACGTTTAAATATGTAGGAATTGAAAAAGATACGTTCTTCTTCTTGTGGATGCTTTTCAAGGTAATATGCAAGGTGATGGCCGTAGAATCCCTCGAGCCAATGCCCTAGGAGGGCAAATAGCTTTTTGAAGAGGTGCTTTAGAAAGTGATCCCTGTACCAATTTATAGGATTACCAATGTCCAGACCATCCACGTCCAAAGTAAAAACGATCACGCGGGCTGAAATAATTGATGCTCATAAGCGTTTACAGTTGGTTATACCCAAATTTAAGGGATTAACGGTCAATTTTTATCAAGGGAAAAATGGCAAAACACAAGACTTAAAGACTTCTATGCTGTACCTTTTATCCCTTTTTACTGTTATCTTAAAAGTAGTGGCAATACATCCGCGGACCAATCCTTATCGTTCCGATATTTAGGGTAACCTTGAGAGTATCGGAAAATAAACTGAATAACGCATTTTTTCCAATACATTTCTTCTTTAGTCATCTGCGTTGGCAATATTTATTTACTAGGTAAATTTCCATAATACACCTTGATTTTAATAATTTTTGCTCCTTGAATTTGAAAATATTCCGCATTTTCAAATTGATGATTGTCGTAAGTGATTGCCCGATAGCTTATAAATGCTTCATCATTATTTTCAACGAATTTCAATATTTCATACCGATCCACCTTTTGTTAAACCCCAACATTTCTCAAAATATGTTACTTTGTCTAGCTTCTCGTCGTGTGGACTGCTGAATTCAAGTCTATCATCGATAAGATTTTCCAAAGTGTTTCTGTCGCTTTTCTCGTAGCAAGAAAAATATGCCTGTATAATTACGCGTGTTTTCATTTTTTTATATTATTTGTCCTCAACATATCCTCTAATTGGCGAATGTGTCTATGCGTGTGATAAATATTAAACCATATCCATTCGAACCGTGTGAATTCACCATATTCAGGAATTGAAAAATCAACACAAGTTAAAGATAGATCTTTCGTTTGTATGACTTTTTCTATTTGCGCTATCTTTTTTCTAAACCACTAATTATTTCTACTTTATTTGTTTTTTCATTAGTGGGTACAATAGCTTTTGGGGCGTCCATTTTAATTGAATCATCAGCGAACATTAATTTAACAGGTTCCAATTTTTTGATCAATAGGTCGTTCCGTTTTTCTTGTCTCTCCGTTCAATGTTCTAACGAATGCGTAAGATTTCAACAAATGGTCTCCAAACTGACCAGCTGACCAGCCTTCCTCTGGTTGAAAGTTTATTTGTTCTTCCGTTAAAGCGTTTAGAATATTTAATAATCTTAACGCTGTTTTATGAAATTCTTCAAATGTGGTCTCTTGCATATTTTATTTAATTTACTTTGAGAAACAATATCGTATTTGCCCCCAAATATGAAGCTATGCCAATGATAATTTGCCATAGCAAAAAAAAAAATAAGAGGCTCCTTTCTCATGCCTATTCCAGGTTGGAACAATATTATACTCGGGAAAGCCATTCATATAAAAATAACCTGAATTAACATACCTAAGGATTTAAGTCATTCAAATTTATATTAATTAACAAAATCACCTATTGCCATATGACAAGAATAGCATCAATGGTTATCGCAATAAAAATAAATCCGAATGCTATCGTTTGTCAGATTAAAAAAGTCTGATTGTCCCGCGAATCATTCTGGATGACGTAGCACTTTAATAATTGCCGCGTGTTTTTCCTTTCCATATCCTGCATCCACTGCCAGCTGGAACAAATTGGCTGCAAATGTTGGCAGCATAGCACTAATACCAGCCTCTTTTGAATGCTGTACCAACAGGTGCAGGTCAAGTGCCGTGGTGTGGATGGTACTTTCAGGATCGCCAAATTTGCCCTGTTGTATCGCTTCACCCATATGGATCGAATCGGCTGCCAATAGCGACGACATACCTGCAGCAAGGTTCCCAAAGGTATCGGCGCGCATCCCTTCACTTTCCATAATGAGTGCACCGTGAGTGAACCCAATCCAACTACCTGCCAAATAAGCCATTGTAGCGGAGAACATCACGGCTGATGCACCGGATTCCTCACCTACAAATTCTACTGTTCCCCCAAGCGCTTTTAACGCTGCTGCCGACTTTTCAAATACTGATTTGCTCCCGAAATGGTGATCGTAGCTTCACTGCTGCCTATTTGTGCTGGCCAAGCAAGGATATCACCGTTCAGTGCACTGCCACCGAGTTTCTGTATCCATCCGTCAAAACTCCTTGCTTCTTTAGGCGTTCCGGAGCTTAATTGTATGATGGTTCGGTCTTTCAGTAAAGTTACATCGGCACTGCTGAATATTTTATGGGTTACTTTGTAGTCTGATACACATATTACCAGCAAAGGACTTGCTACAATTGCTTCATTGGGATCTTTTGCCAGTACAGCGCCTCGGGACAATAGCGAAGCAGCTTTTGTCACATCCCTGTTCCAGACGGTTACGGAGTACCCATTAGCAATAAATGCACGCGCAATGCCTGACCCCATTAAGCCTAACCCGAAAACGGTTACTTTTTTTTCATTAGAATCTGTATTACTTATTTTCATCGCTTTTTTATAGCAAATCTATTTGATAATTACATTATTTTTACTATCAATTACCTCAAGGTAAGTAACTGATTTTTTTAATGAAAAAGAAATTGACTGTACTATAGATAGATCCTGTAAAATGGCAACATTGGAAATGAGAGATGCCATTGAGCTACTTGGCGGCAAGTGGAAACTTTTAATCTTACAAAGTCTTTCTTTTGGTACAAAACGGTTCAAAGATTTGCAGGAAGCGCTTGTTGGTATCTCGTCAAAGGTGCTGTCTAAAGATCTTCAGGAATTAGAACAAAATCTTCTTGTTACAAGAACCGTAAATAACACCAAACCCATCACTGTTTCTTATTCACTTACCGAATATGCATACGAAACAATACCTGTCTTTGAAGCTTTATTTGATTTTGGTGCCAAACACAGAAAGAAAATAAAAAAACAAGTGATGTTCTGTACCAAATAGTCCCGATAAGATTTTTATAACCTCTTCTTGTCAAGCCAAAATGTGCAGCAGCCTTAATTCAATAAGGTCATCAAGTCTCATAACAAATTGATATTAGATGTATCAGGTAGTACCTAAATCTATTTATCAAGATTATTTTCCATTTTTTTCAAATTCAGATTCTGCACGGGTCAGGTCTATCGATCGTACATTAGGAGACTCCGTAACCTGGGGAAGATTTTTATAAAGAGGATTTCCACATTCACCATATTTTTCTTTGACGTAGTTTTTCTCGGAGACTCATCGAGTTTATAGAACCTGTTGCAGCCTTTTCCAATTTTTGCTTACATACCACATTACGAAAAAGATAATATCAAAATGTACTGTTAAGTACAAAAAAATGGTAATGATATTGAAAACTGGGGAAAAATTTTGGCTTGAACATTACATCATCTATAAAATGAAGTTTGAATAGACTGTTTAGAATTTATAAAAATGTTTGACAATAAAATTGGTTTTCAGCCAAATATATAATATATTCAATTATAGCATTTTCAGACAAAATGTATTAGAAAAAGGTGTGTTATTCGGGAGTCCGATAACAGAAGCCCTTCAAAATATTGTTAATCGCTGGGATTCGGACTAGGTTCGAACCCCAGCAGGATCCTAAAAGAAAAGCTAATCGCAAGATTAGCTTTTCTTGTTTAAACCGTATTAGGATTCAAAAGAAGAGTCGGCGGGGTTCGATCCATTGGAGGCTCAGGAAGGCGCGCGGGAGCTGAGGGACTGAGCCAATCCCAGCGGGATCACCTCTTGGGACAAGTCTAAAAAAGAAAGACTTGTCCTATTTTTTTCACCTTGTAACTTACTGTTATTCTGACAGGTATGAGTTGATACTGAATTTATTTTTCTTTCTTACCCTTTTCATTAGACTGTAATTACACGCTCTGTTTTCTGCATATTCAATTTTATGTTCAGATAGAAGCTGTACAATTATTTCGTTTGTTTCATCTTCGTTAAGTCCTATTTTTTCTCCGAGGTCAATTTCATTGAGTTGACCGTCATTTTCTATTAATGCTTTGTAATATTTTGCTTTATTTTCCATAATTATACTTTTTTGCACCGCTATCATCATGTGTGGACTAAAGGGTAAAAGATAGCTGTCGTTTTCAGTAACTTGAATAAGTTCCATTAATGTTCTTCGTTTTTGTCATTCAGCATATTGACAAAGTATTCTTTATCTAACCATGCCATACCCTCAACCGCATAAGTATTTAGATAGGTTAAGTCTTGATTTATAAATTCATCTTTTAGCTGTTCGGGATTATGATAAAATGCTTCAGCTAAAAGCCAAGGGAAATCATGAGGTGGATTATGTATACCCCTTGTTAATTCTTCTTTGCACATTTCAAAAAATGGTTTTTATGAATTAAGCCGCTTAAAAGACCAACCAATGTTGATGCCGTATAGTTAATGGCAAACCCCAAAATAATTCCATTATTTTTTAAAATACGTTTAGCTTCGCAGATGGCTAAATCTCTATCCTCCTTTTTTGAAGATGATAAAGAGGGCCATGCAGTATTATTAGGTCTGCATAATTATCTGGAAATTCCAATTTTCGAGCTTCTCCTAAATGTACAGAAAACCTGTTCTTTAATCTATTCGCCCTGTTTTGGGCTATTTGTATATGTTTTGCAACTGGCTCTACCAAATGAACTTGATGTCCTTTTTAGCAAGCCATTCCGAATACTTTCCCGTACCACCACCAATGTCTATTATTTTTGAAGATGAAGTTGGTATATATTTTTCTACGAGTGATTTAATTCTTTCAAATTCAAATACGCCCATTCCTTTGTCAAGTCGAGTTTCTTCGGATGCTCTATTGTAAAATAGCTCTATATCTCTACTTATTAACTGTTTACTATTCATTTTTATTCATCGTGTCACCACATTTTGAAATGTTGAATACACCGCAAAAGTGATCATGCAATCGATTTGATAATCGTTTGTTTTGTTTAAGATTAAGAAATAAGTCGATAGGATTATCTGTGCATTAAAAACCAAAAGATTTCAATGCATTAATCACTCTGTTTTTAGAGTTGTCTTTCGAGTAAGACCAGATAATATGTTAGATATAGTATAGCAGACCACAAAGATAGAAAATTTGGATTAATTCTCAACGGTGAATTGGCACTAATTCACTCCTGTTGTATCAAATGCTGTAAATCGGGGTCGTTCTTAATCCGTTCCCTCTCGCTTTCTACAATATGCACAACATCCGCCTTGACCTGCCTGTAATTGGCTTCAACGACCTGCTTCATATTGTCGTTGCCGTTTTCATCGGCAAAGGATAATATGTTCGGTATATCCTTATAGGCTTTGGTTTCTCTATATCCAACTTATGCTCATATAGACAGTCTTTTAAATTGGTTCAATGATCATAAATATTCCAAAAAAGTTCGAGTTTCGTACAAATAGGATCACCAAAGAAAAGCTAATCTTGCGATTAGCTTTTCTTGTTTAAACCGCATTAGGATTCGAAAGAAGGGTCGGTTGGGTTCGTCATCTAAAAAATAATTATAAGCGATTTTTTTACTTTATACTCCACATGCATTAAAAAGGAATAACCACTGAAGTATAAAGACTACAAATTTTCCACCCCAAAGATTGATATAACAATTTTCCTTGTTCTGTTGCTACCAAGAAATTTCTGTGAACGTTTTTCGATAAAGCAATTTGTTCAAGCTCCTTAATCAAAAAAGTAGCGAGACCTTTTCTTTTATGATTTTCTTCTGTTGAAATTCTATCATAGACAGCCAAATCATCTACAATAACAAGCCGACCTATGGAAGCCAACTCCCCATCTTTAGTCACAATTTTAACAACTGTTGTTGAATTATAGCCATCAAATTCTATCTCTTAACCGTCGGGTAGGCGTTTATTTGGAATATTCATCGGAGAGATACAAGACATCATATATCCCTGTGGTTGAATTACCCATTTTTCAGATAGCTTATTTTTGATTTCTTTAGGAGAAACACAAACTTTCAAAAAAACCCAAGTTTCATTTATAGTCTCTGAAAGTTTAATAAAGTCATTATTAAACTCTCTAAACACATAGCGAGCCTTTTGTTTCTCATAACCAACGTCAACTTTATAGCCAGATTTAAACTTAGTCGGTAGCGGCAATTCTCGTGATAATGACCAAGCATTAAGCCACTTCTCTAAAATATCTGAAGAAACACTATTTGCCATTTTTTTACCTTAATAAATAACATCGAAAGATAACGATTTCCAGCCATGCTCGATGTTTTCAACAACAAAAAATGAACTGGATAGTGTGATTAAATAAAAAAGACAATTTAGCAACTTTACAGCTAGTCGTGGTTGGAGGAATGCGGATTTTGTTCTTCATACCAAAGTTTTTTTAACTTTGAGTTATCAGCTCTTTTTTAGATATATGGTAAAAATCCATTCGGATGTCAAGCCCAAAATTGCTATCCGTAATTGCTAAACAGATAACACAACAATAATTAGTATGACAGGAAAACTAAAATATTATCTTAAAAACAATACGGACATCACCGATAAACAAATCGACCAAATAAGTGGATGCTTCAGAACAAAGACTGTAAAAAATAATACCCTATTACTTTCAGAGGGAGAAACTTGTAAAGAGTTATATTTTGTACATAGCGGTTGTATTATTTCGCAAAAAAGCTCGTCTGAATTTGTCGAAACGCTCGAAAATTCTGAACTGTATGCAATAAGTAATAAAGATTTTTATCAGTTGGTGTCAGATATCCCCTTATGGGAAAATTTTTACAGAAAGTTTTTAGAAATGGCTTATTTACATCAAAATAAGAAGATAGAAAATCGCATAACGCTTTCAGCTAAACAACGCTACGACAGGCTAATGCGTGAAGAACCAATGTATATTCAACGACTCTCAAATAAAATCCTTGCGTCCTATCTTGACATTACTCAAGAAACATTGAGCAGACTTAAATCGAGATAATTTTTTGACTTATATCAAAGTATCTAAAGTTTTCATGCTTTAATTTTGCTTGTACACATTTTAGACTAAATTATATGCATTTTGACCCAAATAACCACGTTATTAAACTTTGTACTCAAGGTATGGACATTGAGGGCAGACCAGAAGAGGCAAGTAAACTATTTATGCAGGCTTGGCACGAAGCAACAAAGGATTTTGAAAGATTTATCGCATCTCATTATGTGGCAAGGCATCAAAAAGTATTGCGGATAAATTGAAATGGGATGAGACAGCGTTAAATTTAGCCTTGAAAATAAATGACGATACGGTTAGCGGAGCTTACCCTCACTTTATTTGAATATTGGTAAATTTTATGAAGATTTAGGCGATATTGAGCGTGCGAGTAAAATTATCAATTAGCACTTTCGTTCACTGACAGATTAGCTGACGATGGATACGGAAATATGATTAAAGGTGGTATTTTGAACGGAATTGAAAGATTAAAGTTATTCAATGAGAATAAATAACGAATGTCGACTTTGAAAATAAAGCGAAGTGGAGCAATTCCAGAATAAAACAGCAGTATTTCTTTGCTTATCCTTTGGTTATTTGTTGCTATTTCTTTGCTTATTTATTGGTGATCCTTTGGTTATTTATTGGTGATCCTTTGGTTATTTATTGGTGATCCTTTGGTTATTTATTGCTTATTCTAGGCCGTTTCTAGGCCATTTCTTCGGTCTTTCTAGGGTCCTAGCTTGCTTCTGCTTTGGTATTGCTTTGCTGTTTCTTTGGTATAACGGCAATAAAATAGGCTTCAAACGGCAAAGAAATAGCAAGCTAAGTAGTGTGTTGTCCCAAGCGAAGTGACAAGAATATCCGAATAGACGGTATTAAACATTGAAGAGAAGACTGGAAATAACAGTTCCGGGTTAGTTTTTCTGCCCGCCATTGCCTTTAAAGTTCGTGATAGTCTTTCCGTCATAACGATGCACCGCAGATCCAGATCCAAACCAAATGCTTCCATCGTTAGCCTCCAATATACCCAAAAATCCATTCTTCCTCCCGACTTAATTTCGGTTACCCTGGGCACTTGATTGTACAGGGATTTTACATCATAACGTGAAAGTGCCCAGACTTTCGGATTTATTTCACCTGTAGTCCAGATATTCCCTTTTTATCTTCGACTATAGCATATGCCCCCGTTGTGATACCTTAGTAGAGGTTTTGCCATTGTAACGCCAAAGGCCATCAGCGTCGCCGAACCAAATATTTTCCTTTTTATCTTCAATTATTGACCAAACGTTGTAAAAAGGTTTACCGTCCTTATTTTTGAAAACGGTAAATTTCTTTCCGTCATAATAGCAGGCCTCACCTCTTGTTCCAAACCATAATTTGCCATTTTTGTCTTCCATGATCGCATTAATATCATTATTGGGCAGTCCGTCTTTCGTTGTAAAATTCCGAAAGGACCTCCCATCATAACGACTTGCACCACCTTTGGTTCCAAACCAAATATTACCGGCTTTATCTTCATAAATATGAAGCGCTGAATTACTGCCAAGTCCATCCTTTGTTGTAAAATGCAGATAGGATTTACCATTGTAATAATAAACACCTGAATCCTTAGTGCCAAACCAAAGATTTCCTTTTCGATCTTCCAGAACATCCCAGAAGCTAGCGAATCTAGGCGAAATTATTTCACTTGTTAGATTGGTAAAAGATATTCCATCGTACCGAAAGACACCTAAGTAAGAAGCGATCAAAATATTTCCGTCCCGATCTTTCTTTACATTCCGAACCATACTCATAGGCACCTTGGAGGCAACTGCCTCTCTAAATTGAGACTCAGAGTAGTGTCCTTTACTAATATTATCTTGTCCTGTCTTTGTCTGGTTCTGTCCACAGGAGATGTTAAAAACCAAGAGCAATACATATACGTGTGCCTGTTTCATAATTTATTTATTTGACTTAATAGCGTAATAGCTGCGAAGTTCTTATCACCCTCCATGCAGTTGTCCTTTTCATTGTTCAGCAAACTCTAACATATTTTTATTGTTCACATCCATTTGATGTAGCAAATTTACTTTGGAATCTTTCAGTGGGGGAATTGGGAAGGTAAATAAAAATGTAAACTTTGTAAATATATCGTAACTGGTAGGTATCGCTGTAGTCCTTTCGCTTTCCGTTTAGAGCCTCCTCACCAGCGGCAACGATGTTCGGTTTCGGACAAAACCTGTCCGCAATTGAACATATTTAAAACACAACAACAAACACAACAACCTGAATACAAAATATTTAAATCAATGGCAAGAGGTTTGGATATCGACAACTTAAATTCGTGTAACTCAGTTTAACGACTCAGATCATTATGATAACTAATTATTTAAAAATAGCATTCCGTAGTCTTAGAAAGAACAAAGGTTTTACGACAATCAATATCGTTGGACTGGCCATTGGGATGGCTGGTGCATTGATGATTATGCTATGGTTGCAAAATATGCTGACGATGGATCGATATCATGAAAAAATTGATCGCTTGTATGTTATTAACAATAGAGATGAAAATAAGGGCGATAAATATGCCTGGCCAGCTACACCAAAAATCCTAGGACCATCATTGAAAGAAAGCTTTCCAGATATAGAATCTTATTCGAGATACAGCAATTTCCACTTATTTTTAACCACCTATGGCGACAAAAAATTAAAATCCCAATTAGCATTCGTTGATTCCGGATTATTTGATATGTTTAGTTTTTCTTTTATATCAGGCGATAAAACTGGATTGCTAAAAGATCCCAATTCCATCGTATTAACAGAGAAAAAGCCAAAGATCTGTTTGGATCTGAAAACCCAATTGGAAAGATAGTCAAAATAGATTCTGTCAATCAAGTCAAAGTTCAGGCTGTGATTAAGGATATTCCAACAAACTCAAGCTTCGACTTTGAGGGGTTGATTTCCTGGGAATATGGTAAAAAATTGGCTTTTACGACGATAACTGGGGAAATAATTCGATTAGAACGTTTATACTTAAAAAAAAGGGACATCGCTCGGTAATTTTAACGAAAAAATTAAATCTTTCACCAGAGACCATATTAATGCTGATAGAACATTGACAAAGAACGTTTCTAAAAGTACTGTTGACCTATTCGCGTTCCCTTACAAAGATTCATATTTATACAACAATGGGAAGGGCGGTGTTTACAAATCTGGCCGTATAGATCTGGTTAAACTGTTTGGTTGGATCGGTGGATTTATTCTCTTGGTAGCTTGTATAAATTTCATGAATTTGAGCACTGCGAAATCCGAAAGGAGAGCAAAAGAAGTGGGCGTAAGAAAGGTAATTGGTGCTACCAAGAGGAGTCTTGTATTTCAATTTCTGACAGAGGGCATATTGATCAGCTTTTTCGCAGTCGTTGTCGCTATTATCTTAATTATTATAGCCCTTCCCCATTTTAATGCGTTGGTCTCTAAAAATCTTTCTATTTCATTTTTAACAGTATCGACTTGGTGCTATCTTTTGGTATTTTCATTACTAACTGGCGTTCTAGCCGCTGTATATCCCGCATTTTTCCTTTCCGCTTTCAAGCCTATCAGCACTTTAAAAGGTAGATTTAAAGGTAACAGTAAAGGATTTAACATCCGATCCATTTTAGTAGTCTTTCAATTTACATTGGCCATAATCCTGATTATTGCGACTGTTGTGATATCAAGACAAATTCAGCATACAAAGGATCGTGATCAAGGATATTTAGGGGATGGTTTATTATATACGGAAATAGAAGGGAATATAGCAAAGAATTATACAAGCATAAAAATGATCTATTGGCAAGTCAAGCAGTTGTTTCGATATCAAAAACATGTCCCCTATTACAGATTATTACGCTTCGGGCCAGGGAATTATTTCCAATGCATCAAATGAGGAGGATAAGCGCATCAATTACCTCTGGTTTAGTTCGGATGCTGATGCTGTTAAAAATTTAGGCTTCACGCTGGTTGCTGGTCGGGATATAGATATTTACAATTTTCCAACAGATAGTTCGGCGGTATTGATTGATGAGGCGGCAGTCAATAGCCTCAAGTTAAAAAATCCAATTGGAAGTACCATTGAGGGTGTAGACTCAAAATGGACCGTCGTAGGTGTTATCAAAAATTTTATCATGGACTCTCCGTTTGGTAAAAATCAGCCAACAATCATTTTAGGTCCCAAATCCTGGTTTGATGTGATTCATTATCGATTAAATCCAGCACGTTCCACCAGTGATAACTTAAAAACTATTGAAGGAATCTTTAAAAATATAATCCTGAATACCCTTATTCTTACCATTTTATTGATAAGATGTTTCAAAGTAAATTCAAAGAAACACAGGCAGTTGGTACAATTGCAATGTTCTTTGCCGGGTTAACCATACTAATTGCTTGTCTAGGTCTCTTGGCCCTAATTGCCTATATAGCCGAGACAAAAATGAAAGAAATTGCCGTTCGGAAGGTATTGGGGCGTCTGTTTCTCAAATCACTTCCCTCCTTTCTTTGGACTTTATTAAATTGATTATTATTTCTCTTCTCATTGCTTCACCAATTGCATGGTGGGTAATGAACAATTGGTTAAAAGATTATGAATACCGGATCAATATTGAATGGTATTATTTTGTGATTGCGGGTTTTACAGCTATACTTATTTCCTTTGCGACCATTAGCTACCAGTCCATAAAAGCAGCATTGGCTAATCCGTTGATAGTTTAAGGGACGAATAGATTTGCTAAACTATGGAGTAATATATCCTTTTGATTATTACGAAATATTCGTAGATTTATAACTATATTTAGTTAGCGAAATCATGAAGCATATTCAACACTATATATGGAGCGTTATGTTCTTTTTGGCTTATTAGCGCACCGTAAAAGCCTTAAACGGTAGAGAAGTCCTCGAAAGGTCTTATCATGCAATTACGAAGAGATCAGGTAATGGCTAGAATTTCATCATAGCTTATGGACTATTGCCGATCATCGATTTCAATTTTTGCGCGCCTATTATAAACAGTTTAAGCACGGTTCCTTAAAACTTGCGAAAGGAAAACGCTATTCTAATGATTGTTTTTTCGCTTAATAGTATCAGAGATCAATCGTTCTTATTAAACAGATCTAAACCCTTAAAAATGTAGGGAACTGCGTGTCCATGTGATCGAGATTGGAATAGATATCAAAAACCAGGTTTTCTCGACCTATATTTTTGTAAAGCGTATCAGCAATCGCCTCGAGCCTTAAGCCAGTTGGGTCATCTGTGTTTTCAATTCCCCATAAGTGATATAAACTTTCTTGGAATGAGCAGACTTTTTTGGTACTGCTTGGTCAGAGAGAGTAGGTAATAATCGTTATAATGAAGAGAGGGACTGGCAGCAATAAATTTATTGATCTTACTAACCGGAGCGCTCGCCCCTTTTAAAAACGAATATAATGTAAAATAGCCCCCAAGGGAATGTCCGTAGAGTACGACATTTGTACTATCTATTCGATAAGATTTGGAAATCCGTCCATAAAGTTCCTTCTCAATAAAACTCAAAAATTGATCCGCACCGCCGCTTGTACTCATTTCATATTCCGCTTTCGCTATTGGATAAGTGTAGTCGCGCTGCCGCAATGAATCCATTGCAGGAATATCTTTATAGCCGATCCCGACAAGTACGGCCTGGGGAGCTAGGCCTACATTTGCATAATCCCGGAGCGCTTGGGCAAATGTATCAAAGTACAGATTTGCATCTAAAAGGAATATGACAGGATAAATATTGCCCGAAGTACCGTATCCCTCAGGCAAGCTAACCTTGATATTGAAATCATCTTTGACATTAACAGAGGTCATCTTAAAGGAATCTATTAACGATCCTTTCTCGACGGAGTCAGCTTTTGGCGACTGACAACCCATCAATATCAAAAAAAACGAAATAATTAAGTAAGCGAAAGTACCTTTCATATTGTATTTATTTTTGCTTAGCCTAAAAATACCCGATCCGCTGTATATTATCGTATATTTAACATTACTTAACCAAATAATTATCAACAACTTAATAATCATCAAATCTTCAGCTGATTATTAAATAAAAACCTCAACACTGAAAGCATAAAGATTGGTTTTTTCATATTTCGGAAGCGTGTTTCCCCACCGGATCTGTAAAATCATTGTGTATTTAAACTTACATTTCTTATCAAAGACATCAACGAGATATATTTATTAGGTATTAAGCAAAATAGAAGTATTTCCTTCGTACCGTGTATGAAATACTAAAGTGATACTTAGTCAATACTTGAGCGATACTTAATGTATACTGCAAGCCTGCTTTTCCTGTGCTTCATTACTGGTTAGAAAACCTTGATTTCATACGCCTTTATTAAAGGTTCTAAAATCGATCATTTTTGCTAGTCCGGAGATTTCAAAACACGGGTTTCACAAAGCTTCCTCGGCGCAAGCGCCAAGGAAGACTATTAAAAATAATATTTCACAATGAAGATCCTATCGAAGATTATTTCAGGAATTCCATTTCATATTTATCCAAGAAAAGCTTACCATCCAACAGCCAGGAATCCTGCGGTTTGATATCCATCCAATAAGCGATTTGTGGCACGATATCATATTGGTTCATTATAAAAAATTTGGCATTTTCCTGTTCAGATAGACAATTCCACTTCGCATTCAAATTCCAGATGTAATTACCATTAGGAAACTTGAAGTCTGTATCCAGCGATGTTGCTACCTTGTTCTTAAATGTTCGCTGTCCAATATCATCCATGGACCAAAATCCGGCAGTTTGACTCCAAAAAGAAGTACTTTCATCTACTGTCCCCAAACAGTTATACGACTGAATTTCCTCATCCGATAACGCTTTAGTGACAAAAACCAGATTATTGACCATACCGTTAAAGGTTCCAACCGAAGATACATTACCCGAGCCGACAAAGAAATTTGCTGTTGGCGCCTGAAAACTTCCTCTACCAGTGGTAATATCTCGTTCTTCGCCGGCAACACCATTTACGTAAAACTTCGCGTAGCGCTTACCGTCGTCCTTTTTATATAATTTCACAGCAAGAGTCTCCCATTTTCCGGCCTCCCCTGCTAGCGATCCAACCACTTGTAATTGATTATTAGAAGCATTTTTATCCGCCAAATAAAAACGATACTTACCTGTATTAGCTCCTTCAATCATAAAAGCCCATCCGTTACCACCCGTGTAAGCATGAGTGACTCTCCCCAATATTACAGCGTGATTACCACCTGTAGGTTTTACGTTATTTTTCACTTTACACATAATCGTATATTCTTTATCATCCTTGATGTCATAGATATCCGTATTCGCGGCAGTGATCGTTGGCATATTCGCATCTTTGGTTTTAATTTCCATTGAATTTACCAGTGCTGGTGCCTCCATTTTCTGTCCTACAAAATTAGGGTTATAGAGAATAATAGGGATCTTTCGTTCTTCCAGTGAAGCGCCACCATATCCTTGCCCTAGACCACCATGGTTAGCCGTTACTACAATTAGCCAATCTTCATTTTCAAACGCGGACCTTCCTTCAATTGCAGCTTTTATTTCACCAATATAGCCGTCTATTTTATCAATAGCAGCCTTATATGCAGCATTGCTTAATGAAAATCCACCGCTTTTCCCCGCTTCATTGACGCCTCTGAAATTGATAACCCCAAATGATGTATTGGTGAATGTAGATTTCAGTGTATCTATTGCAGTCTTCTTCACTTCCTCGTCATTTGCTTTCACAATTCTTGTCTCTGCATAATCCAGTGCATTATCATCCAATTCTTGCCAAGAAGTTGCCGAAAAGCTTCTCATACGTTTGCCCTGTTCGAGTATACGTTGAAAAAAAGTTATATAGCCTGTGGCCTGACCAGAGGAATTGTGGCCATGTGGGTCATCTTCATCGATATCTTCTTCGAATGAGTCTCCATATACGCCATGTTTCGCAGACGATTTTCCGGATAATAATGTTGCCCAGGTAGAAGCATCTCCGCTTGAGGCATCGGACAATCCAGCGTAGGTATATTTAGCGTGCTCCAATAATTTTTGGATATGTTGAGGCGTGTATTTTTCCAACGCTATTCCCGATAGACCGTCTACAGCTATAATCAATACTTTCCGGGTTTTCACCTTTGTATTCTCAGGCTCCTTTTCAAAGATTAGTGCCGGATCTACAAATTTTTGCAGGACATCATTAGCATAATCAGCAAAACTCCCCATCCTACTTTATACCATATTGCGTTTCTTTTCATCTTTTCTTATTTAAAAAGTCCTAACTCATTTAAAGCTGCATTGCCACTGGCATCACCATTGACATCAGATTTATTGATTTTAAATCGGATGTATCTAAAGTTCTTCAATGTCCTAGTCTCCGCATCAAAATAAATCACTTGTTCCTTTCCTACCGCTGTGCTACCATACTCCAAATCAAAAACACCAACCGTTGAAAATGCATCGATACTATTCCCAACTTCAACCGTGATTTTTTTCGCGTGGTTTGTATTGCTATCGTGACGCTGTACCAACGTAAATCCTTTAGCATCTATCGCGTCTTTTGTATCAATCGTGATAACAAAAGTCCGGTCCGGAACTGCAGTGTTAGCGTAATTGGTTGGTGGTGTACAACCGCTGATACAAGGATGCCATGTATTTGTCAAATTATTATCAATCAGATTACTCGGTGGTCGATTTTGTGCCCCTCCGCGAGTATCCCAACTATTTGCATCTGCAGTCCAACCTTTCTTTTCTAGAAAACTGGAGCAACAGTAGACGCATTCCCTCCGGTATGGGTTACCGGATTAAAATTCCATACATCGCGATCCAATAATGGAAAAGTCTTGTTCTGAGACACATATTGCTTAGAGACAGAACTGACATATAAGCCCCATTTATTAAGGTAAGGTTCCATGTCAGTTTTCGTAAATTCACTCAAAGCCTCATAGAAAAAAATCAACCTTTGATTGATCATTGACGGAGGTAAAGCGTGCATCACGACCTCTCTTATAAATATAGGTCATAAAATCATAACCATACCTTTCCAGTATCTGTGCCCACATCATCAATCGGATATCACTTGATTTACTTTTATATTTATTGCCATCTACATCCATGCTTGCCCAATTTATACCACCTGTTTTCGACTTCGGCTCTGCTATATAGGGTACTGCAGCGCTCCAGACTTCAGCAATTTTGTAACTCTGATGACCAAATATGCGCGATACTTTAAAATGGAATAAATTATTGGTTACCTCACCATTACCGGCAAAGCTCCAGGTGGACCCCATTTGCATATTATGGCCCAATTCGTGATAAGTTCCCCAATTGGTATTTTTACGCCCTCAATATCGGTTGCCTGCCTGAAATAAGATTCGTTATTACGTGCATATACTGGAAATCCCGAATATTGGGCTACGCCATCTTTGAACAGGACATCATGGACAATACGCCATTTATTGAAAGGTGCCCTATGTTTGGGGTCAGTACTTCCTTCAACCAAGCCGGTCCAATCCCAATAACCTTCCTTGATCGCTTTATCCCACGCTTCCATCAATTCATTTGGGTTGCTTACACCATATTTTTGCGCTTTAGCTGTTTCCATCGTAAACACAATACGGTTACCTTCCAATTCAAACCAAGGCACAGCAGATTTTTTGATCTCTTCTGCCCAAGCGATAGGATCTGTTACCCCAAGTTTGAAACTCGGTGCTTTAGCAACTCCGGAAAATGCAAGCTCAACCTGGCGACCTAATGGTGCAGAAGGAAGAATATAGATGAGCCCGCCATACAGATTTCTGAGGTAATTTTTTCCTGGGAACAACACCTGACGGGAATATACCACTAAGTCACGTTGTGGTACAGGAATTCCCTCTGAACCCGTTGTCGTATGAGCCCCAATTTGTGCATAAAGTCCGTAAATTCCCTCAGGCACATCAATCACAACGAGTTCCCAGCCGGCGCATACATGGATGTACTCTGCCAATTCCCCGGCGCCACAGATATCCTCAAATCTGAACCTTTTACCTGTACATAATTGAGGTCTACTGTAACCTTATAATTTTGCAGCCGGGGTTCTTTATTATCCACCAATCCGGGAAAAATACGTGCTTGCGTATATTTGGATCGATCAATAAACTTCGGATCTCTGTTGACATTTAGTCCCAATGTATCATCGATATTGTTTATCTCGAAACCATTTTCAAAATCATAACCATAATTTTTCGTACAAGCTACTGTGGAGGAAAGCAATGCCAATACACCCACAAATTTTAAAATCCTTTTCATCGTAAGCTTAATTATTTGAATAGTTTGGCGTCCAAACTTTTGAGTCAAGATTAAATTTATCCGTTCCTAATATCCCCAGCCAGTTATAAATCAGAACCGGAGCATCGACCGAACGGATCGTAGACAATTCTAGATTTTGTGGTGCTGTGGGACATAAACTACCCGAGCGCTCCGAAAATGCATTCCAGCTTACTTCGCCAGTAATATTAAAATTTATTTTACTCTTTGATTTATCGACAAGTACATTTCCTGCACCTTCTATCGCTGGCCAATACCCAATCAAATCGTTCCAATAGATGTTATCATCGTAAACCGCTGTCTGGCAATAATTCGAAGCGATGTATTCATCGGGTAAAGCCTTATTATAGATCCGTACGTCAGTAATTGTATGGGAAGCTCCGCTACCATAAGTAGCACCAGAGCCCAACTTCAACGACTGTGATGAACTTCCTTGAACGCCATTAATACTACCCTCAGCTTTGAGTACACCATTTCTGAATACTTTTGCTTTTCTGGTTCCTTTATCGTTATAGATTTTTGCAGTTAAGGTATACCATTCGTTAAGATTGAAAACTTCATTGTCAATAACCTGTGTTCCCTTCACTTTCAATCGCCAACCGATCCCACCATTGTGAATAAAAGACCACCCATCGTCCGAGTTGCCAGTATTACCCATTTTGGAAAAAACGTAGGATTTAATGAACCTCGATTATGAAACTTTATTTTCATCTGAATTGTGAATTCTTTATCTACGGTATTTCCCAAATTATAAATATCGGCTTTGTCAGCATCAATCACTGCACTTGTCGCGGTACCGGTATATCTGATCGCTGATCCATCATAGGTCGGGTCTGATAGATCCACGCGTTCAATAAATTTATATTGGAATTGATTGTTGTAAAAAAGGACAAAATTGTTTCGGAACGGAACTGAATATAACGAATGATCGTCTTGTATTGGATCCATTCGTAAGTCCCGCCTCTATTTGAAGCAACAACAATTAACCATCTTTCGGAGTTATAGTTTAATCGTGACTCGATCGTGCCTACAATCTCCTTCAGTTGTTTATCCACTGTATTGAGCGCAGTGAGATAGGCTGCGCTTTTCGGTCCATACCCCTGTGTTTTCCCAACTTTATCCGCTCCGTTTAAAGTGACCAACGTAAAATTTGAATCGTCCCGTTTTAATTCTGTTTTCGCTTCTTGTACAACTTGTTCATCCGAAGCCAATACTTTTTATTATCAATCGTCGAGTTTTGACTCAATTTGTCTACAATAGCATTTGAGGTAAATACCGCTGTACGGGTTCCCAGATCCTTTTTCAACCGATCGAAAATAAGTGGATACTTATCAAAGGCGGCTCCTGAAATGTCATCAGAGACAACTTTATGTTTATCTTTTTTACACCAGTCAATAAATCCGCATAAAACGTAATATCCTGTGTAGCATCGGAAGCAATCGAATTCCAGCTAAATAGGCCTTTACTCGTCATTGATGCCAAAAATGGCATCTTATTATAATCCGTTGCTTCTGTGGCCACGACTGAGCCGACGGCTCCTTCTATCACGATATAGGCAACTTTATAGCTTTTTCGCTATAATCGTCCTTAATATCATCTGTAGAAGCAAAATGTGCCTTATTCTCAATCTCTTTATTACAGGAAACTAACAGCAATAAGGGTAACACGGCATAAAATAGTTTATACACTTTGCTTCTCTTCGTATTATATTTTAAGATATTCATCATCGTTAATCTTGAATAGTTAGTCGAACAATATTTCCCAAATCAGACTTCCCATTAAATGAAAGGATAAGACCAACCAAAGTAATGGTGCGTTGTCCGATCGAGTTCACCCCGATATAAGAATCAGTTACACTGCCCAAAAATCGCCCGTATTGTTATAGCCTTTGGCTAGGCTACCATCGGAATTTAAAATCATTAAACCTTCTCGAATCACATTATCATATCGTTTGAAAGTTCCCGACACCAACAATAATCCATTATCCAATACCGCTAAGTAGTCTGGAATCCCCCGTAAAACTCTTTGCTTTAAAGCTTGGGTCGACCGATCCATCCGCATTGATTAATACAATATTATTTGTCTGCTGCCCTTTATAATTCAAAAAACTTCCAATCAGATAGAACTTGTTCCCGACCGGTACAATTTTATAAATGGTATTATCGGCTCCAACACCAGCATTAAATTCTGTATCCAATTCGCCTGATGTCTTTAAACGGAGAATTCTACTTGCACTGATTTTATTGTTGTATTGCGTAAAGGAGCCCACCATCGTCAATGTGCCTTTGTCATCCATTGTTGCATCGAATACACCTCCGTTAACCCCATAAGATCCACGTTTTGGAAATGAGCTATTGTCAACCAAAAAGTAGAATCCAATGATCCATCTAAATTGACACGTGCAATGCTGGCAGACTGAAAGTAATCACTTAGGATCTGGTTGTAGGTTGAGCGTGCATAATAATTACTGGTATAGCGTTTAAAGCCCCTACCACTGTTATTTTATTATCCCTGTAAAACGCTTTAACGATTCCACCATCCAAAACACCTCCATTAAAAACAGGTACGTTCAATGTACCTTTCGTCGGGTCATCTGTAAGGTTTAATATCTCTACAGACTCTTTATTCAATGATCCCGACACATTTAATATGCTCATGCTACGAACAGTTTTATCCGTATCGTATTGCGAAAAATTACCCGCAACAAATAAGCGTCCATCTGGAAGTTCGACGATATTATTTATCGTCCCCCTTTGGCTCCTTCACCGAACGCCATTCCCGACACAAATTCACCTGTAGCCGTTATCCGTGCAATTCCATTGATTTCACTCAAAGCCTTACTCCCATTATAATCATCAAAATTTCCTCCCAGAAAAAACTGGCCGTTATTCAATCGCTTAATGGTATGCAGTATCCCTGATGCTCCGGTACCCGCATTAAAAATCGGATCTATTGCTACCTTACCAATAATTGGTGTCAATGGTCCGGCGAAGGTCTGCCCATTGATAACCAATCTTGCACTACCGGTACTTACCGTCTCTGGCAGACGCACCGTTATCGTAGAATCTGTGGCAGCAATGATCTCTGAAGGATTATTATTGACAAAAAATGTCATCGCTGTTTTATCGATACCTGATAGCCCCACAAGTTTGTATGTTACCTCTTCTCCCGGACGCGCCTGACTTGGAGAAGGCGCTGCATCCGCAAATTTCAAATCAAATGCATGTTCACTGGTTCCATAGGGATCCGTTCCATAATCAATACTTTTTGTACATGAAATTGCGAAACCGCCTAAACATAAGGAGGCTAAAAGCATATGTATTGTATTCTTTTTCATACCTATTTCTCCTTATATTTTATGCCATATTCTATCGCAAGGTCAGAAAACCGAGCATAGTTATTAAATGAAAATCCAAATTGATGATCGATGTAACGAAGTACATGAAGTCTGCCATTTGTAGGCTCTATATTAGATGTAGCAACATAACCATTTTTCCAAAAACTCTTTGGTCTACTCATATCTGGAATATAAGAGAACAATAGCTGTCGTGGTCCCTGGTATTTGATTGTCACACCATCATTTTTAAGATCATGGAATACAGTACCGATATTCACTATGAGATCATCATCCAAGGTTTGATAAAGTCTACCAGAGAAGGCATTTAACGCCATCGTATCTACCTGAGGGAAGTCTACAATTCCAAGATTCCCCTTGATCATATAACCTTGCAGCATCTTTTTCCATACACGCGGATCAATCTCGTTCAACGCCGTCACCGTATCTTGTCCCGCCTCAAATAACGTTTTATTCAAGATGCGAATAGCGCGGCCGATACTTGGATCTGTTGGCGCAAAAAAGGTAATTTGTTCATTTGCTATGGTATTCTCCAAGCCGGCAAGGTTGATGACCGTCAGCAAAGTATCAAACAGACTACGTTCATCTTTCCCTTTAGATTGAAGATATTGTAGCATATTGCCATCATACTTGGCTTGATGGATACCCGAATCATCGTAGTAATTTTTTGAACAGCTAAATCCGGACAGGATTAATGCAAGTAAAAAAGGTAAAAAATAAGCTTTTTTCATCTGATTATATAATTTTAATCTTATTTATTCCAATAATTAAGTGACATATGTGGATTGTTCTTTAAAGCCTCTCTACTGATTGGCCATGTCCATGCCCCAGCATTAAATGTAGAGAATGTTAAAGGTGCTAGCGTATACTCTCCACTCAAGATCCGCTTGGTACGCACGAGATCAAAGAAATAATATCCTTCCCCATAAGTTCCTTGCCGCGTTCATAGAAAATAGCTTGTGATAAACTTTCATAGCCATTTGCTGGATACAAAGACGCATTCGCTCTGCCACGTACCCGATTGAGCAAAGTGGTAGCTTTATCAGCATTTCCCAATCCAACACATGCCTCAGCTTGCAATAGTAATGACTCAGCCAGACGAAATACCATAATGGAGTTGGCATAATTTTCAGCGGTATTTGAGCCTGTAAACTCAAAATTCACGAACTTATAAAGGCGGAATTTCCGTTTCCAGTTTTCCAGTTCGCCTCGTCAAACCATTCCGCGATACGACCATCTGGCTCTCCTTCCGGATATAGTTTTTCGATATATTGGGGAATGTAAGCCATCTCCGAATTCTCACGGTCCTGATTCAGGCGAACGGTGTAACCGTCCAATACGTAAAAAGGAATCATCTTGCGCGAGTTTGCAGGAACAAAACCTTGATAATTCACACTATTTGATATTTCAAATAAACTCTCCCGCGATCTACCCTGAAAAATCTCCTTAATCCGATTTATAGGCAATAACTCATAAGCTTTGTTTTGTTGCTCACCTTGTTGAGTCAGTTCATCACCAAGTTCATCGGCCTGTTGATAATACTTTTGTTCGTTGCCTGTATCAAAGCCTGCAGCCCACATATTGAAATGCATCATCAATGCGACCACTGATCCACGCATTGCACGCACACCCCGATTTGCAGGTTCGTCATATGTCCAAGGCAAATCATTCTTAACCGCTGCTAAGTCCTTTAGACACATTTTGGCAATCTCGATATGTGATGTTCTGGGCAGAGGTTTATCATTGTATGCATTTGTGAAGTAAGGCACATTCCCATATAAACGTATCATAAAGAAATAGGTCAGACAACGCATAAATACTGCTTCGGCCTGATAATGCTTCACTATTGCTGGCGAGATGCTTTTATCATTTTCGGCGAGTCGAAGAACATTCTCATAGAGAATATTACTTGACTGGATCACCTTATAAAAGGGCTGCCAGTTATTCAGAATATCCCACTCGACGATATAGGTCCAAAAGTATCGGCATTCGTTCCTGGTAGGGGCGTTGTGTGGTTGCCAAGCTCTCTACATCTCCAATCGCCGCATAATTAATATCGAAACGATTCGGGTAAGACTGTGTTCGTCGAACCATCCCATTGCGCAACTCACCCATGATAAAATAAGGTCCTTTCAATAAAGAAGCTTCTCTAAAAAGTCGATACAATTCCAGTGTAAAGGTCTCCGCATCACCTTGGTCTTTCCAATAATTATTACCCGAAAGGCTGTCAATAGGTTCTACGTTGACAAATTTATTACAGCCCATCAGCGAAAAGATCAGCAGAAATGAACCAACGATTTTATAATAGTATTTTTTCATTTTTTCCTCTATTAAAATTGTGCACTAATACCCAACGTGAAAGAACGTCTATTTGGATAGCCATCCGAACGATCATATCCCATACTGGAAACCCCCTCTGGGTTGACACCTTTATAGCTGGTGAATGTATAAATGTTATTTGCTGTGAGGTAGGTATTCAACCCATGCAATTTGTAACGCTTTATCCACTCCTTGGAAATGAAAAACGTAGGGTTGCTGAATTGAACTTAAGGTAGCTCCCATCTTCCATAAACAAAGTCTGGTTGGGGCGAAATGGCTTCATACCACCTTGTCGCTGATAATCAAAAGGATTCGGATAGGTCGCGACATCACCTTCACGCAGCCAGAAATCATATCTATCCAATGGCAATAAAGCAGCATTCTGACGACCATTACGATCCTGATCCGTCATAAAGGGATCGAAATAGGAGTTCAACTGTTTGGCCAATACTTCGTTGATAATATCACGCCCTCTGACATAAGAGAACATCATATTCAAAGACCAATTTTTATAACTTAAAAATGAATTGATACCACCTGTTACTCGGGGTTGTGAATTCCCGACATAGACCATATCCTTTTCATCAATAATATAGTCACCATTCACATCTGTCCAATTGGGATCTCCGCCCTGAAAATAATAGACCGTATTGCCATTTATCATTTTCATCCGTTCACCGCTGCTTGGATTGACAGGTACATCTCCGTCGGTACTGAACACACCTCTATAATCATACAAAACATGAGAAAAGGGATTTCTACCCAAAATATAAGCCTGGTGGTAAGTATTGTATACTTCGTCATAAGCAATATGTAGGCGGCGTGAGTTAGGTAGTTCCGTCAATGCTTCTTTATTTATTGCTCCATTGAGCTCAATACGCCAATTCCAATCACTTCCGCGATCAAAGGGACGATAGGCCAACGTAAATTCGTAACCATAGGTGACGTGAGCCAGATCGTTTGATTGTTGTTTCCCAAAAGCATTATGATCAGCCATATCAATCTGCATCAACTCATTTTCAACCTGTTTGTAATAGACCTCCTGAATGGTATTAAATTTATTATCAAAGAAATCCCCTTCCAATGCAAAGCTCATAGACGTCGTTGTTGCAGGTTTTAGATCAGCATTTGGCATATTTTTCCAATCAAAACCAATTGTTGGATTATTGTTAAAATAGCCTGTATAAATATATTTACCGAAGGCATCGAAAACTGTTCCTGTAGGTGTAATATTACGGCCCCAGCTTCCTCGCAGTGCCAGACTGTTTACATAACCGGCATCTTTGAGATTTTTCATAAATCCTTCGCGCTCCATATTCCAACGCACAGCAACTGAGGGGTTTTTGATCCAGGGTTTTTCTGCTCCGGTAGTAGAGGTCTTATCAATACGATAGGTCAGATCCACAACGTATTTCAAATTATAATTATAAGAGAAACTCGCTCCAAAGCCGGCACTACGGTAGTCCGACACCCCGTTACTCCCCCTTGGCAGCAGACAATCCGAAAGGTCCCTCCAATTGATCATTCGCAAAGCCATCTTTTAGGTATTCCTTTCTGAGGTTGTCTTTCATGTCCAATTCATTAAACACATAGGTATTAAAAGTGTGCTTACCGATTTCTTTCAGATAAGACAAGAAAAACATATTATTCAACGAGTTGGTCTGCGAGTCATAATTATAAAAGCTCGACCTGTTGTTGTTTGCTATAGCAGGTTTATACGTGTCCGTTCGATCTGTAGAATAGTTATAAGAGAAGGTATTTTTGCCCTGAAATTCTTGAGGATATCAAACTCGAGCTCCACCATACCGATCAGGTTTGTACTTTTATTATCATTACGACCATTCAATGCAGCGATCAAATCTGAAGTAACAAATCCTTGTGAGGGTGAAGGCAATAAAGAAGAGGCTGTTGCTGCCGAGGCTACTC
Source organism: Sphingobacterium sp. E70 (assembly GCF_019285695.1). Taxonomy (NCBI): domain Bacteria; kingdom Pseudomonadati; phylum Bacteroidota; class Sphingobacteriia; order Sphingobacteriales; family Sphingobacteriaceae; genus Sphingobacterium; species Sphingobacterium sp. E70. Next base: position 484,821 of record NZ_CP079104.1, read on the forward strand.
CACCCTGGCTCACAGAAGTACCACCGCCGAGTTGCTGCTCACCAATCTTACCCGACATGGAGGCAAAAAGACGTAGACGCTCATTGGGGGTATATTGGGTGTTCATATCAAGTGTGTAGCGATTGAAACCTGTATTCTGCACGATACCATTCTCTTTGTAATAATTTCCATTTACCTTATAACTGAATTTATCATCACCACCGGATGCTGAAATATTATGCGACTGATTGTATGTTGGCTTGTAAAATACGCCCTGCCAATTAGTCGAATTATTAAAGTATGGATTTAAGCTATCCGTCAGTACCTGATGTTTATTGATATCATCCCGACCTTGCCAGTAGCTATCCGCATAATTATAGACTTGATTAATACGGCTCAAACGCTCATCCTTCCCACCCAACACGTTACGGAGGTTCGGTGGTATAGAAAGAAACTGATTGGTTGTATATTGGATACGAGGCACTTCCGACCGTCCCCTTTTAGTCCGGATCAAAATCACGCCATAGGAACCTCTGGTACCATACAATGATGTGGAGGCCGCATCTTTCAAAATCTGCACCTCTTCAATATCTTCAGGTGGGATCAAGGAAAGAGGACTTATACCTGTACCCGCTCCCCCATATCCATATTCGAAATTGGTATTATCATCTACGCGCACCCCATCGATAATGTAAAGTGGAGAAGTAGGGATCAAGTAAGTATCCACACCGCTACCGACGGTTCCCAAGTTAGAAAGACCACGTAGCAAGACTGTACCCCGTGTACCAGGAGTACCGTTATTCATCTGTACATTCAGACCAGCGACCTTACCCTGCAATAGTTCAGTTATATTGGCTACTGGGTTATCCTGTAAGTCCTTTCCGCTTATGGAAACTGATGACCCCGTCAAAGTCTGTCTAGAACGTCTAGAAAATCCCTGAACAACAGTCTCCTCGAGCATATTCTGTGCAGTCGACATTTTTACGTTAATCACAAAAGAATTTCGCCCTGTCAAGGAAATACGGGATGCTGTGTAACCCGTAAAAGAAAAAATCAAGTCATCATTACTTGTTGTGCTGACACTGTAGGCTCCTGTTGATCCTGATGCGGAAAGTACCTTGTCAGTTTTCGCCGAACGCACCGAAACACCTACCATTGGCCGATTAGTGACCGCATCCAAAACCATCCCTTTTACAGTCACCTTAGTCTGCCCATGTGACATGACCGAAGTCAGCACACAGCTGATTAATATTATATATCTTTTCATACGTATCTTAGTTAGTCATTGTCAAATAAAGGTGCTTGTGTAGGGAAGTAGACAATAATTTCCCAATCCCCTTTCTGATAAATGGTATACAGCAGTTTATAGGTCGACGAAATACGTGCACCTCCAAAAGCAACACGATTGTACTTAAAAGTAGAAAAGCTTTTTCCCTTCATTGAATCGCGTATTTAGTGTAGGTACCAAAGGCATTGGATAAACCACATCGTAGGTGACGGAACTGGAATCGGCGGCAAACTTTGGATTAAAACCATGAACCAGATACTTCCAATCTTCTGCTGTCATCCCATTAAATTTCGAAAGTTTAATCGGTTTCAATTTTGAATCAAGAAACTTGAAAGTAATAGAACTCCTGTCGCCGGTACGGTTCAACCAGAATTGTTGATCCAAAATTGGCTGTCTCGTAGAATCCCCAACAACATTCTCTGACTCATTAAAATATGCGCTGGCAGGTATTTCTTTTTGGGGTTTCAATTTAAAGTCTTTGAAATATCTTTTTCCACCAGAGTTGGAAACCTCTACATCAAATAGATAACAGGAATCTGGCTCGACACGGACAAAATCCGATGAAGCAACATTCCACATCGTAAAGGATCCCGAATGCAAACCGATCTCCCAAAGTGGACGGTTTACAATCTCGCGCTTGGCATTGATTTCTTCCAATGATGTTTCCAAACCCGTATACGGCTTTTTCCATACCTCAACCGGGAAAGGTTTTAACAATTCGGGAGCTTCACTGCCATCGAAAGCCCGCACATTTAAAATCCGGAAATTTAGTGGACGTGTCGACTGATCATCATTAAAAAGTTCTGATTATAATTTCTCCCCAAAACCGGTCTGAACTCTGTTTGACTAAAAGCCATATCCAAGCTAAAGGCGGCTTTTTCACTCGGTACGAAGTCCTTAACACAGCTTTGCAAACAACACAGTGCTGTCGAAAACAAGAGACTGCTTCGTAAGTATATATTGAATTTTTCATTTATTTATTCATTCTGGTTAAAAATCGCCAAATCCAAACTCATGACGTCCCCTAAAACATGCACCACCCCATTGCCCGTAAAAATATTCACGGCCTGAGAGCTGGCTCTTATCCATTGCGACTGGAAAGAGTTATTTTTAGTATCACTATAATACATGATTTCTGCACCACCATTTACCAAACCTGATGCATTCTCCTTGATTCGTTGTGCGTGCATCGGGTGCCTTATGCCATAGGTTTCGATAAATAGTCCATCGATATAGAGTGTAGAATCCGTAGTTACGATCCCCGCGCCAATATATTTGGTCATGAGGGTATCCAATTGAGCGATATCCAAGTTCTGGATGCTCAAATGTTCTTTCTTTTGATTGTCTCGCACAAGGTTTAAATTGGAAAGTGCAGTTTGAAAGGTGCTATTTGTTGGTGCAAAAACAGTCACCTTTTCGTTTGCTACTGCATCCTTGAGATAAGGTAATCTATCCAACACCAATAACACGGAGTCAAACACCCCGGTTTGGATTGTAAATAGGCCAGTGAATTCCCGTTAAATACCTTCTCAGTATTTTCATATTCATAATAGCCCTGGTATTTTGTACAAGCCGTTATACACAAGAGCATCCCCAATAAAATACTTACATTATATCTTCTATTTATTTTCATCATTTCCAATATGTATTTTGTTGCAATTCTTTATTATTTGCCAATGCATTCTGACTAATGGGCCAATAAATTCCCTTTTGGGCAATCAACTTCTGGAAAGCAGGATCATTCTTTTTTATTTTATTGTAACGCACGACATCAAACCAGCGCCAGCCTTCCCCATCAGTTCTTTGCGGCGTTCCTGAAATACGGCATCGATCAGATCAACATTGGGTCCTATCTCAACAAGGCCTCGATTTTTGCGGGACTGGTTCAATATTGCAGTAGCCAATTCTGTACGTCCTAATACTGCATTTGCCTCAGCTCGCAATAAATTGATTTCTTCAAAACGACTGAATACCAAAGTTGAAGTGAAAAATGGGAGTGAACCATCTGTGCCTGATTCCCCATTACGAATGATGTGTATCTTTTTGAAAATTGGTCGGATACCTCCAAAATCAGCAAAATAACTGGTTTGAACAGTTCCAGTAGAATCAATACGAAAACGTTGGTCCCCTGCCTCATTAAAAATATCGACGATACGCTCTACTTTCACATAAATATCGGGATTGGGTTTTGACACCAATGGTTTAGCCAATGTCAGCGACTCGATATGCCCATCTGTTCCGCCTTCATTACTTGAATTTGGAAAGGGAAAACCGATAATATGTTTGATGCGGTTACCAAAGAAAAAACCTACGTTGGTTGTATTCGTTATATCTGCTATATCGGTTGCAGCGATACCGCCACGCGTCGCATTCGCGATCACATAATCCGCAAACACCGATGCTTCAAGATAATTTCCCGATAACGCATTAATATGGGCTAAAATCGTATATGCAGATAGCCTATTAAACAATACACCGGACCATTTCACAGAAGTAGAGCCCAGATAAAGATCTCAGGTAGCACGGGATCATTAAAAGATCCATAAAAAAATGGCAATTTATCTTTAACAGCATTTATTTCGTTTTCGGCGTAGGTTAGCACCTGATCCACAGAAGAAGCTTTGATCTTTGGGAAAGCCCCTTCATAAGATTTGTCCCAAATGGGAACATCACCCCAGGTTCTTGCTAATAAGTAATAAACAAAACCTTTGACAACACGCATTTGAGCGACGTCGATCTCATGCAAAGCGGCAGTATACTGTTTATCATGTTCGAGAACTTCATATGAGCGTTCAATAAATAAATTTGCGGCATTGATCACGGCATAAAATCTTCGCCAATCCGAACCTTCCTGAATCAACTTAGCCGAAGAATTTAGACGTCCATCCACAATATCCTGTAGATCACGACGGTTCAATGCAGTAAAATCACCATTCCGCAGTTCCCCATATAGCCAATGTGCATTGTTTTCGGCCAAGGCGGTACGCAACAAACCATATACCCCAAGAAGAGAACCCCGGATATCATTGATATCTTTCCACTTATTTTCCTCATTAACAATATGATTGGATTCAACATCCAAAAATTTTTCACAACTACTTGTCCCAAACATTACGGAGATCGCAATCGTCGAACAAAGTAAAAAACGAAGTATTATATTCTTTCTCATCATAGGTTTAAAAGTCTAATTTGACACCGAGGGTATACATTTTTGGATAACGGATTCCTGTACCAGTGTCGTAACCGTAAAATTGACCAGCTCAGGATCGCGTCCAGAATATTTGGTAATAGTCAATAGATTACTTCCTGTCACATAAACGTATAGTCGATTTAACTTTTTATTGTTCACTACTTTAGTCAAATCATACCCCACCGATAAATTTTTAAGTTTCACAAATGAACCGTCTTCCATAAACAGATCCTGCTCAGCCTGATAGGGAACTACCGAAGACCAAGGATTATAAATTGGATATGCTGTTTCGTCAAAACTTTTCTCCCAGGAAGTGATTTCACGTACACCATACAAATTCTTGGATTCAGCGACGTTAGCGAAATCATATTTTTCGAGGCTTGCTGGTTTATGATCTCGCGGCCTAGATTAAAATACAAGAGGAAGGAAAGATCAAAGTTTTTATAGGCGAATTGGTTTGTAAATCCGCCAGTCCATTTGGGAATTATATTACCCATTAATAAGCGGTCCTCATTATTAATATCAAAATTACCATCTTGATCTACCCAACGAGGATCGCCGCCTTTCATATCAGTGCCATTGTAGGTCATGCCCCTGTTATCGCCATCACGGACGCACTTCCGCATCGGATTGATAGCTTCCTCTATTTTGCAACAGCCAGTACTGATCAATTCGTTCCCTACTTGCAGCTTATTTTTCCCTACCACGATAGCATCCAATTGATTTGGAAGCTTTTTCAATTCGTTGGTATTGTAAGCAATATTGAACGCACTGTTCCAACAGAAACCGCCAGTACTGCGCGGCATTGTATAATTTAGCGATACATCGACACCCCTATTTTGGACATCCATACCACTTGCATATTCAAACTTATATCCTGATTCAGCCACGGTAGGGACTGGCAGGAGCATATTTTTAGTGGTTTTATTGTAAAAATCCACATGCAAACCAAATTGCTTAGCCATTGAAAGACTGACCCCTATATTATACATATCTGTAAATGACCAGGGCACATCATAGCCAACCCAGCCATAAGAATAAGGGCGTGAGACTGTTCCAACACCATTGTAAGACATGATTCCAGTATTTTTATCCCAGCTCAATTGTGAGGAATATTGTGGGCCTGCTGCCTCTGTATCTGAATTGGGCAAATTACCGATATGGCCGTAGGAGGCCCTGAATTTTAGGATATCTATTTTATCGTTTTCGATTTTGGAACTCAGATCATACTCACCGTTCACAGCATACGAAGTATACCAACGCTCGGATAATTGTTGCCAAGAGGAACCATCCCGGCGTATCAATCCTGAAAGTTTTAGACCATTCCATTCGTAAGTCGTTCTGAAATACGTATTGATCAGATGATGAATGGTCTTGTCGCCATAGATATAAGGAATAAAACCTATGGAAACAAGATAGTTAGTCTTGTTCTTATCGCCCTCTACTTTATTGATCTTGATATAATCATTGGGTCCTCGATAGGCTTGGAGATAATTGTATTTTTGTCGATCTGCCTGTATTTGAAGCCCAGCTTCGAACAATAACTTCCCCGTATTCAGTTCCTTGACATAACTTATATTATTGTCAAAACTCAAACGCTCATTATATCCCAGATAATTAGATGTATAATTGTTTCCTTCCATCAATGTTGAAGGCCAAAATACGTCCCTACGGTTTTCATTATAATCCAATGCTATCCTGGAAGTAACGTCAAGGCCTGGCATGATGTTGATATCTAGTCCCAACGAAGCCAGGACACTGGTATTATAGTTGTTATCCAGTGTTAATTTGTCAAAATTTCGTAGATAGAGATTATACAGACTTTTGTTCGGCGCCAAAGGTGTAGATAAATCCGGCGTATACTTGGTCTCTGTATACCTTTCGGTCAATGATCGATTTCTGTCCCGCGCCAAGCGACCGATCTGGATATTACCACTGACTTTGAACCAAGTCGTAGGCAACATATTGATACTGAATCCACCATAGGTTCTATTAAACTTGGTATCATCTGCCCCAGAGACATTTTGTGTATGATTCGCAAAGAATCGGAAATTCGAACGGTTAGTTCCGCCCATCAGAGCACCATTGATCGAATACAAGGGTGTGAGTTTATAATATTGATCTACCCAGTTTGACGGACCGTAATAATTGGTGTTCGAAGAATCACTCAGATAACTCGGATAGGCCGCAATCTGTTCGGCACGTGCGTATTTATCGTAAAATGTTTGTCTAAAATCCCTTTCGAATTCGGCATTGACTGTAGTGATGTTGTTCGGAACAGCAAATCCAGAATAGCCATTAATGGAGATTTTTTTATCTCCGGCTTGTGCAGTTTTCGTTGTGACATACACAACACCGTTTACAGCTCTTGGTCCATATTTAGCAATCTGCCCGGCATCTTTTAATACTTCGATAGACGCAATATTATCGAGGTCAAAAAGAGATAGCATATTAGTCGCAGCCCCGATAGGTTGTGTTTCCTCGTTTTGTATGTTATAGATAAGACTGGTTTCATCAATGATCTGAATACCGTTAACAACAATTAGTGGACGGTTTTCCTTAAAATTTCTTGCTGTAAAAACGGGTCTTGTAATTCCGTGAACCAACATATTTTGTTGCACTGTGCCTGGTTCTGCCGAAGGTTCCTGCACATACACACCAGAAATATTGCCCTTCAGTATCTGCTCTAAAGTAACGAGGGGTATTTCGATAATTCCACGACTGAGATTGTATCGGATCCCAACACAGGTATCGTGGAGAACTTACTTGTTGCTGTCAAAGAATCGACATTGATTTACTCTTCATCCGAGCCCTACCGGCCCTTTCTTTAGCTATTTTTGGACCTGGCGTCAGACCGGGATCACCAGCTTTCACTGCCGAAGACTCAAAAAGTAGCATAAAGAACGCTAAATTGATCATGTAAAACTGTCTCATTTAGAATTGAACTTTATTATTTAGGATTATAGATAGTTTCTTCTCTTGATATTGGTTAGTACTATCACTTTCCAACAATTTTACATAAAAAAATCACCCCAAATTATCGTTCAACAAACACAATCGTTTGCATAATTTACTACAACGTTATCGTGTATTTTATACATTATGTTTTTTCAGTTAACAATCATATTTTCAATAAAAACTACACTATATTTACTTAAAAGAAAATATATTAAACCTTAAAATTGCCGCTTAAAAAATAAACAACAATCTAAATATCAGCTATTTAAGACTAATAAACTTTGTACATCTTGCGATTAGCTAGAAAAAAAAATACTGTCATTAGATTTTTCAACAAACTTTAAAAATTGCAGAAGTATGCGTCTAACTAACCATTTAGTTTTAATGATAAATACAGTTTAGAGTTAAACAATGCAAAACAAGTCCTTTGACCGCTCATCGGGTGATGAAAGGACCTCGCATCCACTACAAAAACCCCTGATTTCATGGATATTAAATGGATCAATATTGCTGTATTTTTGATATATTAGAAAAAACACAACTAGATGCGTTCCATTTTCATATTTCTTTTTCACTGCTAAGTACCTTTACTTATGCGCAGACGAACCCTATAACCAAAAGCTTATCCTACCCCGAATTAATCCCGGTACTGGTGAACGATAGTCTATATGGCTATTGTGATAGTGTTCTTGACATAAAATTGTCACCGGTGTATGAAAAGGCGGAACTATTTGAAGAAGATTTTAATTTCCAGATTTTCCATGTCAACAAACCCGAAATTGTAAAGTATGGATCAGCTGAATACGCGTGGGTTCAACGCCATGGTGAGCGTTATCGTATCGACAAAAATGGTGATCCGGTTTATAAGTATGATGCAGCAGATTTTAAAACTGGAGAAACACTCATTCAGCTCTTTAAAAATTCCACATCACATACGATAAATAAAGTGGACGAAACGACCCTATTCCAACAAATAAAGAACGATCAAACGGGTCAAATTGCATTTCCTGACGATCGATCCATGGCTGACTTTAAAAAAAAAATAAAACATTTATCGACGAAGGAATCCGATTGATTTATTATCCTAAATTCACAGAAATGCCATATACCTACTTTTCCGATGAACAGACGCTACTCCAGGAATAAAAATAAAAAAACAGGTGAAATCATGATCAAAGCACAATATGCCTCTATTGAAGAATACTACAATAATCCCTTACGTGTACATCAGTATCCCTTGATTGTCGCATTTAGTGGGGATTTCAATAAATACATATACGTAGGGCTCAACGGAACGGAATATGTACTTTATTCAGCCAAAATAGAATAAAGACATCAGCTCGTATACCAAAAAAGCTGAATACCAAAAGTAAATTTCAATTCACTAAAAAGTCGCCAAAACAATAGGTTGCTATAATATCTAACCAAGTTGCTATAAAAGAAATTTTTCACAGTTCACTAACCCCTATTTTCGTGAAAAATTCGCAATATGCTCAGATCATTACCCATTTTATTACTTTCTATTTCACTTGGCAGCACTGCCCTTGCACAAAAGCGCTATACATTATCTGGAACAATCACCGACGTATCAACAGGAGAAACACTTATTGGTGCGTCGGTCAAACTACGCGAACTTCCCCAATCTGGAAGTTCCAGTAATTCTTATGGTTTCTATTCCATGGCTGCCCCGAAGGAAGGTATCTACTCTCCACCTCCTATGTAGGATACAATACCCGTATTGACACAATCGAATTAAACAAAGATCAAGCCCTTAATCTCACGCTGCGATCACAGACCTTACTGGATGAGGTTGTCATCTCATCCAACAGACGTAATAATAAAAATGTTTCCTCGCCACAAATGGGGTTGAAAAACTCAATATGAACCAGATCAATCAGCTTCCCGTAGTTTTAGGTGAACGCGATATTTTAAAAAGCATCACATTAATGCCGGGCATTAAAACCTCCGGTGAAGGAAATACAGGTTTCTATGTCCGTGGTGGTGGTGCCGATCAAAATTTAATTTTACTGGATGAAGCAACCGTCTATAATGCCACTCACCTACTCGGTTTCTTTTCTACGTTCAATTCAGATGCCATCAAAGATGTCAGTATCTATAAAGGCGGTATGCCTGCTGAATATGGAGGACGGCTGTCATCGGTGCTCGATGTAAAAATGAATGAAGGTAATAATAAGAAAACCACTGTTCAGGGTGGTATTGGATTAATTGCTTCCCGCATTAAAGTAGAGGGTCCACTGGTTAAGGACAAAGGCTCATTTATGTTATCCGCCCGTCGTACTTATATGGATCTCTTTATGAAAGCCTCCTCGGATACAACAATTAATAAAAGTACGCTTTACTTTTATGACATCAATGCGAAGGTCAACTATAGATTCAACGATAAAAATGCGATCTATCTATCCGGATATTTTGGTAAAGATGTATTGGGGCTCCAGGATATTTTCGGCACCAACTGGGGAAATGCAACCGGAACCCTACGGTTCAACCATATCTTTAACAATAAATTATTCTCAAACACTTCAGTTGTCTATAGCAAGTTTAACTATGTCATCGAAGGGTTGGACCGCAACGATGGCTTTAAGGCAACGTCTAAGATTACCGATCTAAATTTTAAGCAGGATTTCCAATATTATGCAAGTTCTGACCATGCGCTAAAATTTGGATTGCAGGTTACCGACATGATATTGCTCCGGGTGATATTACGACAACAGCCAGTTCCAGTTTCAATGACAAACATGTCGAACATCGCTTTGGTTACGAAATGGCAACCTACGCCAGTGACGACTGGAAGGTAAACGACAAGCTGAATATGGCCTATGGCCTGCGTTTAAGCGCGATGTTGCTGGTTGGTCCAGGAACTTTTAGTACTTATGACGCGGCGGGTAACACCATTGGCTCACAACAATACAAATCCGGAGAGCTAGTACAACATTATCTCAATTTGGAGCCTCGCTTTAGTGTAAGTTATCTACTCAATGAACAACAGTCCATCAAAGCTTCTTACAATAGAAATACACAAAATATTCACCTATTGACAAACTCTACAAGCGCTAGTCCGACGGATCTCTATGTGATGAGCAGCAAGAATATCAAGCCCGAAATTGCTGATCAGTTCTCCACGGGTTATTTCAGAAACTTTAAAGATAATCTATATGAGTTCTCCGCGGAGGTCTATTACAAAAATCTACAAAATCAAATCGATTATAAAGATGCCGCGCAATTGCTTGTCAACCAAGACGTCGAATCCCAACTGGTTTATGGCGTAGGGCGAGCCTATGGTGTCGAATTATTTCTGAAGAAAAATATGGCCGTTTTAATGGCTGGGTGGGTTATACCTGGTCTAAAACCGAACGCAAATTTGATGAGATCAACGCAGGAAAATACTTTCCTGCAACGCAGGACCGTACCCATGATGTATCTATTGTCGGTATCTATAAGCTCAATGAAAAGTGGACTTTCTCCAGTAATTTCGTTTATGGAACAGGAAGGGCTGTCACTTATCCAACGGGAAAATACATAGTCGGTGGCAATACTACCTTCTCTTATTCGGAGCGTAATGCTTATCGTATGCCCGCATCACATCGCTTGATATTGCCGCCACCTTTGAAGGAAAACCGGGGAAACGTTATCAATCAAGCTGGACATTTGGCATTTACAATGTCTATGGGCATAAGGATCCTTACAGAATCGCATTTAGAGATAGTAAAACCGTTGCCAACGCAACAGAGGCTGTCCAAACAAGTATTTTTGGTATCCCTATCCCCTCGTTTACCTGGAATTTTAAATTTTAATCCCAGATTTTCAAAAACATGAAATGCCTCTATTTCAAGAGGGGCAAACACTGAGGAAAATAAAGCAAACCGAGCATAGCGCGCTCATAAAATATTTATATATGAAACATATTATTGTTATCTCCAGTATACTTATCCTTACGACCTTCATTTCATCCTGTGAGAAAGTCATCGATATTCAGGTCAATGATGAAGTTGGCCGATTAGTTATTGAAGGCGTCATCAATAACACAACAACAGAACAAGAAATAAAACTGAGTCGAAATGCAGCCTTCTCTGGCGGCAACAATTACCCGCGGTAAACGGAGCGACGATCGTGGTAAGGGATCAGAATCAGAACGAATATACATTCGTGGAAACCGAAGCCGGAACATACAAAGCGCAAAAATTGACAGGAATCCCGGGGAGACATACACAATGGAAGTACGCATTGATCAAGATAAATATCAAGCAACTTCGCAAATGCCGCAAATCGTTTCACTGGACTCTATTGCTGTCGAAAAACCAAAATTTGGCGATAAGGAAAACGGAATATTAAAGTCTTCTATAAGGATCCGGCAGATCAAATCAATCAGTATAGATTTATCGTTTTTCTAAACGACAAACAATTGAAAGATATTTATGCGGTCAACGACGACTTCAACAATGGGAATGATATCAATTTAACATTGCGTCCAGATGATGTCGATATATTCCTGGTGATCGTATTCGTGTAGAAATGCTCTGTGTAGATAAAACGGTATACAACTACTGGTATAGCCTGATGCAGCAATCGGCCAATTCGGGTGTGACACCAAGTAATCCGCCTACTAATATTAGCCCCGTAACACTCGGCTATTTTAGTGCACATACCTTCTCGACCAAAAGCATACAGGTTGATTAATTGAATATATTGTAACAGCGAGGAGATGATGCTGAACGACATTATCTCCTCGCTACTAAATTAAGCAAATGGCCCATTACAGTCTACCTTTTACCGATTAATGGTTTGCTTTTTTATACGTTCCAAAAGATCCTCTTTAAAACTTGCTCCCAAAGGCATCTCAAAGCCGGCGATTGTCACCCAATGGTTGTCTACACTCTCCACTTTATTTAGATTGACCACAAAGGATTTATTGATCCGCACAAAGTCTGTATTGGGCAATTGATTGAATATCGTTTTTATGTTCATTGCCACCATTAATTTTTTATCTTTTGTATGGATCATCACATAATCTTTCATGGCTTCAATGTACTGAATTTCATTTAGCTCCAACCGAAAAAGCTTACGGTCAGCCTTTACAAAAATATGATCAGTAGGCAATACAACACCTTTCTCCGGAACCTTTTGTTGAAAATGGCTGACGGCTTTATCCAAAGCCTTCTTTAACCGATCCTCAGCAATAGGCTTTAACAAGTAATCCAACGCATTCAGTTCATAGCTTTCCAATGCATAATTGGGATAAGCAGTTGTAAATATAATCTGTATATGGGCAGGGATAAATTGAGCAAAATCCCAACCGCTTTCTTCGGGTAGATTGATATCCAAAAAAATCAAGTCAAGGAGCTGATCCTCCATCACCATACGGGCATCCTCCGTATTGCCATACATGCCGAGGCATTCCAAAAAATCGTAACCTTTCAATAATTTTACCAGCCCCTTCTCGCCAAAGGTTCATCTTCAATCACAATGTATTTAATACTTAGCTTGTCCATAGTCTTATTACGTTCCCATCGGAATACTTAAAAACACCTTATACCTATCGTCGAAATCATCAATTTGCAAATTATAGCTATTCGGATACAAAATTTCTAATCGTTTTTGATATTACTCAATCCGAGACCACCATAGGCAGCAGCCTGTTTTTTCGTTTCTTCGGATTAACACAGGTAAAACAAATACGTTCAGCCTGAATTGAAAAAGCAATCTGCACATGCTTTCCTCCCTCCATCGCCTGATGTGCACTATGCTTAACAACATTTTCAACAAAAGGAATAAATAGAAATGGTGGAACATGCAGCTGTTCCATCTGTTGGTCAATAGTAAAATCGACGACAAATTTATCCCTACGAATGTCCTCCATAAAGAGAATATTTTTAAGACAGCAATTTCTTTCCCTAATTCGATCGAATCCCCTTTGACAGATAAAGTTGATTTCTGAGTACATCACTTAATTTAAGCAGTACCTTGGAAGCCAATTTAGGGTTTTCATCAATCAAGAAATTGATATTATTGAGTGTATTAAACAAAAAATGGGGATTAATTTGGCTTTTAAGCTGCTCCAATTGAATCGTCAGTGTATTATTCTCAAATTCTTTGAATCGAATGAGGTTAACAATCCACACCTTAAACAGCTTCATGCTACTGACTGCTGCTATAAATATGGTCAATAAAATAACGATGATCAAATAATCTTCCCAATCCAGATAGGACCGATCCGGCTTTTGGATAAACCGCAATTCCTGTCGCTCCAAATACATCAACACTAAAAAAATAAGTGTATAAACGACAAGAAGACTCCCCGCATAAGCTAAAAACCGACTTCTCAGTACAAATGCAGGGATTAGGATATAATGATTGATGTAAAAAGACTCAACAAAATAGTAATGGACAGCAAAGTCTCGAAAAGACGCCACAGGCTACTCGTAGGATCTACTTCCGCCTTCTTGCTTGGCAAAAATGAATACCAACAATCACACCGATCAACAAACAATGGCGAATCCAACGATATTTTTATCGACAACAAAATCTATAAAAAGACTATTTTCGTAACCGATGATTACCTGTGAATTTTTCATGTTAGCGATCTGTCAAAAGAGATGTATTCAACACAATCCACAACCAACTTAACTGCATACCATCTTCCATAAACCATTTTCTAGCATCTTGACTATTTCCCTTTGCACCAACATTCTTAAGCATTTATATTCAAACAAAATGATAAAACCCTATTAGACTGACCATTATCAACTAAAAAACAGCGCTGCAATTGAAACCAAAAAGCAGCTAATAAGGCTATACCGCAATTGTATGAAAGGTTTAAAAATAGCCATATCTATCAACATTTCAAACTAATTCGGACCAGTTAGTATTTAAATTTTACCCAGTCACCATCAACAAGCTCCAAGTCAAGGATTGCCTCCATTGAGGAGTTTTTACAGATAAATAATGACATGCTGGGCCGCTCATTGACAATTCTTAAATCCTTGTCTGGAATTCTTGCATTAATCTGTTCTAGCCGCTCAGGTTGTGCTGGATTAAAAATTGAAACAACTTGAAACACCTGTCCTTTTCCCTCCCAAGTATAACGATACATACGTGTATAGGTCGAACGAGCAATAGAATCCACCTTAATCGGATCACCAAAACCTGCATTAAGATCCTTATACAAATTATTCAATTCAACACCTGTAAGCTCAGCCTGGGCATTGACCAGCTTAAATTTTCGATCTTTTCCTACGATGGCATTCACCTGATTAAAATTCACCTTATCAAATTTAGCAACGATGTCTTTGCTGGAAAATTTCTTCACTTCAAACGTCGACCAACCGTTCCCGAGGTCATGGACTTCAACAAATTGTTTTTTACTATCAATGTCAAGATTAGATTTTTGTGTTGCTGACTGATAGAAAAGCTCAGCATCCCTACTAAAATCAAGATCTTTTAGATCCAAAATTTCCTGCTGGTAGCTGGGACCATCTGTTGAACATGCCCCCATAATGAGGGTCAAACCAATTATTAAACTTTTGATCATTAGAAATCTGAATTTTACTAATCTTTCTGTCATTGGAGTTTTGAATCTTTCCCAAAGGTGCGAATATTCCCAAAAATTAAAAAGCGACAACAAACATTCGCAGATACAGAACTCATATTTAACTATTTGCAGACAAGATCTATCCTATTCGAACAGTTAATACAAATTTTTATTTTTTACTAAGATTTCCTCTCCATGCTACGTATCTATCTAAAATTATAAACCATGAGGCTAACAGAAGATATCAAGCAACTGATTGTAAAATGCATAAAAGGCAATTTATCGCCGGTGGAAAAAATGCGTTGTCCTCCTGGTTAGCCGAATCCCTGCGCATGGCATTTATCTTGATGATTTGTTGCAAAAAGAAGATCTTGTACGGGATTTGAGACAGCGGATCTCACTGGAGGAATCAGATGCTACAGATTGGTCCGAACGCCTCAAAACAAAAACCCTGGCAACGATCCATGCACAAGAGAAACCTGTTCGTATCAACAGGATCAGGCGACTTATGCCTTATGCTGCGGCTCTATTCTGTGTTGTTCTTGCGGGATTAATCTATCAATTTATTTGGAAGCCTTCGGCCCCCAATGCCAATAGAATCGTCCTACATGATGTCGAATTACCGAATAATCATACTGAAATACGGCTTTCGAACGGAAAAGTAATCCAACTGGACAATGAAAAGGTGCATTGGTCACATCTGGTGGCTTGAAATATACCGATGGTAGTCTTATCCAATCGGCAGTTCCAAATACTGATTTGATTGCGACCGTCAATACAGCAGCTGGCAGCATGCTCCAAATTACCCTGGCAGATGGGTCTCAGGTTACTCTTAATGCAAAGACCTCATTCAAATACCCCTACAATTCGCAAAAGACCAGAGACTTGTGGAAGTGGATGGAGAAGCCTACTTTAAAATCGCCAAAAATAAAAAAGTGCCCTTCCGTGTAAAGTCCAATGGTCAATTGATTGAAGTAACAGGTACCGAATTTAATGTCAACACCTATTCAAAACAAAAAAGCAGTACGACACTTGTCGAAGGTTCGATCAATTTATCAGCCAATGGACAGCAAATACAGCTCAAACCCAATCAACAGGCCACCCTGTCATCGGGACGCCTTTCACAAAAAGCGTAGACCCACACAATTACATTGCCTGGATTGACAATAAATTCTATTTCAATGAGACAGACCTCCATACCGCCCTACAGACGATTGGTCAATGGTATGATCTCCAGATTATTTATAAAAATAACATCAAAGAGACCTATTTATACGGTGAAATTCAGCGGACAAAAAGTTTGTCCGCAGTATTGGAAATTTTAAAAGAAGTAATATCCAGTTTGAATTGATCCAGGAAGATGGCGTCCGTAAGCTCATCGTATCCAATTAACCCATTATATAACCAAAAACCAAATTATACAGATGAAAAGCCAACTTAACGAAGCTAATCAGAGCCGCTAAAAAAAAGCCGAATAATGCTTCCAACATTAATCGGCCAATACATTAGCGATCTCCATTTTTGACCGATTCACTCAATCAGTTTACAAACAGATTATATCCCTAATTCAACAAATTTATGAATTTTAAATTTCTTGTTCATAGAAAAGCTATAGCTATGGACATACCCAAACAATGGAAGACCAAAATGAAGCTTAGCGCCTTTTTACGCTTGCATGTGTTGTCAAACTCTCAGCAGCTGGATACGCACAATCTATTACCATAGATGCAAACAAAACATCGCTTATACAGGTTCTGCGAACCATCCAAAAGCAGAGCGGTATTCCCTTTCTGTTAAATGGTAAGGAACTCGCCGAAATAAAAATTGAGGGGCATGTAAAGAATATGCCTTTAGAAAAAGCGATGTCAGTACTGTTGAAAGACAAACCCATTAGCTGGAGTTTCAAAGACAATATGCTTGTCGTCACCGCAGTAAAAGCAAATAACTCAGCTGTCATTACTCCAACAAACTATGCGTTTATGTTGCAGACAAGGACCGTAAAGGAAATGTCCATGACAGCCAGGGGCAGCCAATCTCTGGGGCAACAATTACTCTCAAAGGAACAAGCAAAGCAACCACAACAGATGCCAGCGGAAATTTCCAGCTGGATGTCAATGATCGCAATGCCATACTTGTTGTTAAGATGATTGGATTTCAGCAGAAAGAAATCCCCTTAAATACACAAATCTATCTTGATGTTACGCTTAATCAACAGATTGACGCCTTAGAAGAGGTGGTGATCGTGGGCTATGGTGCTACGAAAAAGAAGGAATTGATCGGTTCGGTCTCCCAGATTGATGGTAAGCAGCTTGCCAAACGAACGGTTCCACAACTTGCGCAGGCACTAACGGGACAAATGCCTGGTGTGACAGTGATCCAACGTTCGGGGCAACCCGGTGCGGCCAACAATAGCATACAGATCAGAGGTGTGGGCTCTTTCGGTGCCACCACCGATGCATTTATACTGGTCGACGGTATTCCAACCAGCTCATTCAATGATATCGACCCCAATGATGTCGCCTCCATCTCTGTTTTGAAAGATGCCTCATCAGCAGCAATATATGGTGCCAGAGCCGCCAATGGCGTTATTTTGGTCACCACAAAAACAGGTTCAACAGCCGGAAAATTAGCCGTTAATTATAGCGGATACTTTGGCATTCAAAACCAACAGCCTTTCCCGAGTTTGTCAACTCCTGGGAATATGCCAGCCTGCTCAATGAAACCACAAACGGTGGTGGTGGTTATACCGAAGAAGAAATTCAAAAATTTAAGGACGGATCTGATCCTGACAATTACCCCAATAGCGATTATATCGGTAGTACATTTAAATCACAGGCAGCCCAGACTGGACATAACCTGAATATTTCCAATACAACCGAAAAAATACAGTATACCCTATCTGCCGGGTTCCTCAATCAGAAAGGTATTGTCATTAAAAACAACTTTAATAAATACAATGTTCGACTCAATCTGATTTCCAAGCTGAGTGATAAACTTAAATTAACGACAAGGGTATCGGCGATACAGACCGACACCGATGAACCCGCTGCACCAGCAACGCTTGATTTTTCGCGAATGACAGATATTATCTCCCAGGTTATCCGCTATCCCGCAACATTTCCGATCCGTATGAGCAATGGCGACTGGGGAGCTGGAAATAATCTAAAGGGAACACCCGTCTCTTTTCTTGAAAGCGAATCATTTTACAAAGAGAAAGTATCCGATATCTCCGGAAATGCACGTTTCGACTGGAATCCAATTTCTGATCTGACACTCTCGGCAATTGGTGGTTATACCCAAACCAATGGTCGTTCTAAACTGTTTCGTGCAGCACAGCGCATTAATAGCTCCATTACACTTGCTCCTTCTACACTAGAACAGAGCGCCCCTTATACGACATATAAAACTTTTCAGGCATTAGCCGATTATACCAAATCATTCAACGACCATTCCGTTAAAATCCTTGCTGGTTATTCCTTTGAAAAAGGTTACAGTGAAGGACTGTCGGCCTCTCGTCAAAACTTCCCGAGCAATGAGCTTACAGAATTAAATATTGGTTCACCAGATGGACAACTTAACTCGGGCTCGGCATCCGAATGGGCATTAGAATCGCTCTTTGGTCGGGTTCAGTACAATTACGCAAAAAAATACCTCCTAGAAGGGGTGATTCGATACGATGGTTCATCCCGCTTTCCTACAAGTAAACGGTATGCTATTTTCCCTTCACTTGCTGCAGGTTGGTTAATCAGTGAAGAAGCTTTTATAAAAGATAAGTTTGACTGGATTACTGAGTTGAAATTAAAAGGCTCCTATGGTGTTTTAGGTAATCAGAATATTGTCGAGAATCTTACCTCAAGAGTAGTGTCAAATTATCCCTACCAAAACATCTTAAATACGGGTTACAATTATCCCTTCGGAAATAGTATATCGCCTGGGGTCGCCCGTGTGACGATTGTAGATCCAAACTTACGCTGGGAATCAACCCGAACTGCTGATGCCGGACTCGAAATCGCATTATTTAAAAATCTACTAACCTTTAGCAGCACCTATTACAATCGTTTTACTTATGATATTTTAGTCAGCCCCAGCTCTAGCATTTCAAAGGTATTAGGCTTTGATGTTGGTATACAAAACTCTGGAAAACTTAGAAATACTGGCTGGGAATTTACGTTAGGCCATCAACATAAGGTCAATGAGTTCTCCTATAATGTCAATCTAAACTTCTCCACGGTCAAGAATAAAGTCGTCGATTTGGGTATTGGCAATATCAATCAGTCCAATGGCATGATTGGTAACGGATCCGATTTGTTTATCGGCTATCCAATACAGGCTTATTACGGCTATCAGACTGACGGTTTATTTGTTGATGCTGCTGATGTGGCATCTTGGGCAGATCAAAAAGTATTAATCCACAATCACAACCTGGCGATATCCGGTACAAGGATATCAGTGGACCGGACGGTGTCCCTGATGGTAAGGTGGATGCAACTTACGACCGAACGGTTATTGGATCCCGTATTCCCAAATATACTTATGGAATGAATCTTGGATTTAATTACAAAGGTTTTGACCTTGGTCTCCTACTCCAGGGTGTAAGTGGTGTGCAGGGTTTGTTAAATAACTACGCTGGATTTGCATTAACTCAGAATGGCAATATTCAGCGTTGGCAAGCCGATGGCCGATGGACTACCGCAAATCCAGATCGAAATGCCATATACCCACGATTCGAACAGCTACCAAGTACCGGAACACCAAATACGCTCTTATCAGACTATTGGCTGCTTGATGCGAGCTACTTGCGTTTAAAAATATACAGTTGGGATATGCTATCCCAAAACAACTGGTTTCCAAATGGAAATTGTCAGGTTTACGCATCTATGTAAATGCTGAGAATCTTTTACAAATAGCAATTATAGAAAAGGTTGGGATCCGGAGATCAATTCAAGTGGGGCATACTACCCCATTATGCGCAATTTCACGTTCGGCGTAAATCTTAGTTTTTAAATCAACTCAATAACCATAACATGAAACGTATAACCTATAAAAATATAAAACTGATCCTTTGTATATTTTTAGCTTCCAGTCTAACCATGAGCTGCAAAAAACAATTGGATACAAATCCGCTGGATAAATTTGCTAATGACACATTCTGGAGCAGCGAGACTAATGCAAGACTTGCAATCACAGGCCTTTACAAAGGCGAAATCCAAATGAATAGTTTAGCCGAGTTTAGTCCCTCAGACTGGTGGTCCTACCATGGTTTGCTCTACCTAGAGTTTGCCTCCGACAACGCCTATGACCGACGCGGAGATAATTCTGCATTCAATAAATTGTCCGATGGTACACTCACCAGTAATATTGGTATATTATCCAACTATTGGACGCTCTCCTACAAACGGATTGCCCGTGCAAATTTCTTTTTAGAGAATGTGGACAAAACGCCTGTTTCACCTGAGCTTTTGGCCCGCTTTAAGGCTGAAGCACGTTTTATTCGCGCCTGTCAATACTTCTACCTATCACAGTATTGGGGATGCCCCATTGGTGACCAAAACATTAACAGCTGACGAAGCCAATCATGTTATCAAAAACAAAAAGCAGGAATTGGTTGCCTTTGTGGAACGCGAGTTGCAGGAAGCTGCAAATGACCTTCAAGCTATGGTAAATTACCCGCAGCAGAACGGGGTCGCGCGACAAAACAAGCCGCTTATGCATTTCTGGGGCGGCTACAATTAGCCGAAAAATCTTACGCCGCAGCAATTAAGACCTACGAAAATATCATCAATGCCAATGAAAATAGTATTGATCCCAACTATACAAGTCTTTTTGATGGCAGTAATGAATCCAGTAAAGAAATCATTTTTGCCACACAATATCTTGTAGACCTTGCCGGAAATGGTATGTTTCAACATAACTTTCCAGCAATAGCCGGTGGCTGGCATCTCCATTGTCCATTGGGAAGCCTAGTGGAGAGCTATACCTTTACGGATGGAACAGCCTTTTCCTATACTGATCCCAGATATAATTCACAGAATATCACCCAAAATCGGGATCCGAGATTAGGATTTACCGTCATCAGCAACGGGGACCGTTTCAAAAATCTCCGGTATATCTCGCATCCAGACTCAACCCTGTCCATTGACCAGCTCACAACCACCAAGCAAGCAACACGCACGGGTTATGGTCTTCGTAAATTTAACGCTGAAAATTTTAGCGGCAATTTACAGAATTCGGAACAGATCTTCCTATTATTCGCTATGCTGAGGTACTATTGAGCTACCTTGAAGCCAAACTCGAAAATGGGGATCCCCTGACAGCTGAGCTACTGGATAAAACCATCAATGCAGTCCGCCGACGTAGCAGTGTCAATATGCCTCCTATCGCTGTCACAAACGCGACTATAGTCCGGGCAGCATTACGCAATGAAAGACGTGTGGAACTAGCCTTAGAAGGTATCCGCTATTGGGATCTTTTGCGTTGGGATACAGCAAAAGATGTTTTAAATGGTGATTTCTATGGCGCCGCATTTCCCGATGCCAAAAATATCCGCGTGAAAGCAGGTAGTAGCAGAGACAGCTATAGTCGCTGGTATGTAACCAAAAAGTCCTTCAGAGCAGGCCAGGATAATCACTGGCCAATTCCCCCAAAGTGAAATTGATATCAATCCAAATTTAAAATAGTATATTGGGTGTCGTCAACAAAAGACGACACCCTATCAACGTATTTGCACAATATGAAAAAGACCCTATCTCTTACGATCCTACTTTCTTCGAGTCTGGCGATGACAGTTCCCCTGACTTCATTTGCACAAAAACTGAATAAACCGAACGTTATCTATATCTATGCGGATGATCTTGGTTTTGGTGACTTGAGCAGCTATGGAGCCCAACAGATTGAAACCCCAAACTTGGATAAATTGGCGCACAGCGGTACGCGCTTTACCAATGCACATAGTACCTCCGCAACCTGTACGCCATCTCGCTTTGCTTTGATGACCGGTACCTATCCATGGCGCCAGACGGGTACAGGCATCCTGCCCGGAGATGCCAAGCTGATTGTACCAACAGACAAAATCACATTGCCCAAAGTATTCAAAAATGCAGGCTACGCTACAGCAATTGTCGGTAAATGGCATATGGGACTTGGCAACGAGGTCAAAAAGACTGGAATGCAGCCATCAAACCCGGACCCAACGATGTTGGTTTTGATTACTCATTTATCTTCCCTGCAACGGCCGATCGTGTTCCGACCGTTTTCTTAGAAAATGATCGGGTTGTCGCCGCTGAAGCAAACGATCCCATCCTTGTCGATTATGAGAAGAAAATAGGCAACGATCCTACGGGCAAAGAGCATCCCGAATTACTCAAAATGCAATCCTCTCCCGGCCAAGGGCACAACCAGACTATTGTCAATGGCATCGGACGGATTGGCTACATGAGCGGCGGCACACGTGCACGCTGGGTAGACGAAGAAGTTTCCACAACCTTTCTACATAAAGCGCAAGATTTCATTTCACAACATCAGGATAAGCCATTCTTCCTCTACTTCTGTTTAACGGAACCCCATGTACCACGTATGCCGGCCACACAATTTAGGGGCAAAAGTAAACTAGGTTACCGCGGAGATGCCATTCTACAATTGGATTGGACAGTCGGACAGATTCAACAGCAATTACAGCTACTCGGCATGGACAAAAACACCATTATCATTTTCAGTAGCGACAACGGTCCGGTATTGGATGATGGCTATGTAGACGGTGCAGTGGCCCAACTTAATGGACATCAGCCCGCAGGACCGCTCAGAGGTGGTAAATATAGTATCTTTGAGGGAGGGACACGTGTACCTTTTATCGTCAGCGGACAAGGGGTGGCCAAAGGAAAGGTATCCAATGCATTGATCAGTCAAATGGATCTGTTGGCAACAAGTGCGCAGCTTGTAGGTGTAAAATTAAAAGCTGATGAAGCAAAAGATAGCAAGGCCTTATTGAAAACCTTAACCGGCGAAGATCCCAAAGGACGTAGCACCATGATCCAACATGCACAAACCTTGGCTATTGTCAAAGACAACTGGAAATATATTGCGCCAAGCAACGGTACCGCCTATATGAAATTGACGGATACAGAGACAGGAAATCTTCCCGAAGATCAATTGTACGACCTCAAAAATGATATCGGAGAAAAAACAACGTTGCTGCTAAATATCCTGAAAAAGTGAATGAGTTGAAACAGTTATTGGAAGGAGAACGCAAAAAATGAAAAAAGGAATAGGTCTTACCCTCATCCTACTGGGATGGGGATGCTTTTGCACAACAAAATCAAGCAGCTAAAAAGCTGCCCAATATCATCTTTTTTATGCGGATGACTTGGGCTATGCCGAGACAGAACCCTACGGACAACAGCTAATCAAAACCCCAACCTACAAAAGTTGGCGCAGGAGGGACTTCGTTTTATCAATCATTACACAAGTGCTCCAGTTTGTGCCCCAGCGCGTTGCATGTTATTGACAGGTAAACATGCTGGTCAGTCCTATATCCGGGGTAATTATGAATTGGGCGGGTTTGCCGATAGCCTCGAAGGTGGGCAAATGCCCCTACCCGAGGGAACCTACACCATGGCTCACCTATTTAAAAAAGCTGGTTATCATACTGGGGCCATCGGAAAATGGGGACTCGGCATGCAAAATACAACCGGAAGCCCAAACAAACAGGGGTTTGACTACTTCTTTGGTTACCTCGACCAAAAGCAGGCCCACAATTACTATCCAAGCCATCTCTGGGAAAACGAGCAAAAATATCCACTCCAAAACAAAGAAAAGTTTGTGCATATTCCACTCGACTCCACCAAAGCAACGGCCAAAGATTTTGAGCAATTCAGTGGCAAACAATATGCTCCGGAAGTTATGACGGAAAAGGCATTGGCATTTATTGATAAGAACCGAAACCGTCCTTTCTTCCTCTATCTTCCGTACACCCTACCCCATCTTTCTCTACAGGTACCCCAGGAATATGTGGATCGGTATAAAGATCTTTTCCATGACCATCCTTACTATGGGCAGGATGGCTACACGGCCACGCCTTATCCAAGAGCTACCTATGCAGGCATGATCACTTATCTGGATGACCAAGTGGGCCTGATCATGAAACATATTAAATCCCTGGGTCTGGACGACAATACCATTATCTTGTTTTCCAGCGACAATGGCACAGGTTTCAACGGTGGTATAGATTATCGCTTTTTCAAGAGCGTCGATTCACTCAGAGGATTAAAAATGGATGTGTTTGAAGGGGGAATTAAAGTTCCATTGATCGTCCGCTGGCCCAAAACAATCAAAGCAAACACCGAGACAGCTGTCATCTCAGCACAATATGATCTGATGGCTACCTTTGGACAGTTGGTCCAACAGGATCCCGGTAATACCAATGGACTGTCCCTGCTGCCAACCTGGTTGGGACAAAAGAACCAGAAAAAACACCAATACCTTTACTTTGAATACCCCGAAAAAGGTGGTCAGGTAGCCATACGTGAGGGACAATGGAAAGCAATTAAACTGGATTTAAAAAATAATCCAAAAGCAAAATGGCAATTGTATGATCTAGAAACGGATCCCTGGGAGCAAAAAGATATTGCAAACAAACATCCCGAATTGCTCCGTCATTTTGATGAAATTATCCGCACTGAACACCGTCCTGCACACATAAAAGAATGGGAAATCATAGACAGTAAGCTGGTAAAAAATAAATTTCTCCGGATCTCATTTATTCTCCGTTAAAAAACTTGGGTTGTCGTGTTTTCAAACATGACAACCCAAGTTTTTTTATGTAACTTCGTTGTTAGTATCTATGTTGGGAGGCTGCCCGTAAATATCCTATTGAACAACAACAAAGGCCACGATATCGGTCATTATGTCCATCTTAGGGCAATGAAAGAAAAATATTGATAACCAAACATGCTTCAACTAGAGTCGCATATTAACGCATTAAAAGAGGGGAATGAAAGCGCATTGTGCTTTTTCATGGACCATTTTGGCCATGCGCTACGTTATTTTGCCTTTTCCTATCTACGCAGCAAAACCGATGCTGAAGAAATTGTGTCGGATATCTTTGTCAAGCTCTGGAATCACAGACAGAAAGTGGACAATTACGATAGCCTCAAAGCATTTTTGTATATCGCGACCAAGAATGCCTGTATCGATATGAAAAGATCGGCCCGATTTAAAATGCAGACCGAAGAATTGGATATCCTTCAGAATTTATCCCTACCCGAGGACGATATTCTGAAAAAAATATTTAGAACAGAGCTAACGGAGTTATTACTGGCCGAAATCAACAAACTACCAAAACAGCAGGCTAAAATATGTAAAATGAGTTTTTGGAGGATTTAGATACTGAAGAAATCTGCAAGATACTAGATACTACCCCATCAAATGTCTATTATGCGCGGTCCAAGGCACTTCTCGCTTTAAAAGAACGCTTCAGATCCAAAATTTCGAATACCTTCTGCTAATCTCAATGTCCGCTTTACATATTTTCAAAAGCTAAAAAAATCAATCGGTTCCGATAACAGCATATCGTATAGCGATACAGAAAAAATAAAAGTTCATGCTTTCACAAGCAGCAACAGCTGTCAAAACCAAACGAAGATTCTTTCAGGCAAATACACCCAAGGTAGCAAGCTCATCGATACCTTAATTAAAAAATACGAATCAATAAAAAAACAGGCAATTCAGAAAAAGGAAATGATTGGGCGGTATGAAAATATAATCAACTGTAAAACAGCATATTATTGTAAAATAAAAAAGCTTAGCATTTGGTCGGGCGACCTGCTAAGCTTTTATAAATACCTCTTTGTAAGAGGCAATCAACCTAAACCTATGACAAAGATAATGCTTCAAATGATATAAACAAAAATTTTGTAATATTTTTTTCAACTCCCATAAATTTGTTTTGGCATAGCCACGACAAAAGGAATAGTAAGTGTACTATATACACACAATCTTTTGCTATTTTCAAAAGCTCTTTTTTTAGCATACTATATCAAAGCAGATTCTATTACAGTATTTATCCCTTCCATGAATTATATTTACCATAAATTATTCTGTCATTCATGCGTCGATTTTGTTGGTAAAAACCATGTTTCCTTCGATTATTTAGTAACTTTGATTGAATCAAAAATTTTAGTTCATGTTTACCGGAATCATAGAAACCTTAGGAAAAATCGAGCGTATTGAACACGAAAAAGCAACATTCATTTTTATGTGAGCTCCCCATCTCCAATGAATTTAAAATAGATCAGAGCATAAGCCACAATGGTGTATGTCTGACCGTTGTTGGGCTGGATGATCAGGTGCACAAAGTAACGGCGATTGATGAGACCTTACAGAAAACGAATCTAGCACAGTTGAAAGTTGGAGACCTGGTTAATATCGAACGCTGTACCTTAGCCGGTGGAAGATTTGATGGGCATATTGTCCAAGGACATGTCGATCAGACCGCAACCTGTATACAGAAAACCGATGAAAATGGTAGTTTTATTTTTACCTTTCAATACGATCCTTCCAAACAGAATATTACAGTAGAAAAAGGATCCGTTACCGTTAATGGTATTAGTCTGACAGTGGTAGATTCTCGCGATGACCAGTTTTCTGTCGCAATCATTCCTTATACACTCGAACATACCAATCTTCAACAGGTTGAAGTAGGTACGACAATCAACCTTGAATTTGATATTATTGGAAAATACGTGACAAAAATTATGGCAATGCGTGGCTAATTCAGCCCAAACTATACTTACATGGATTTCACCTCCTTTAAGTCCATGTAAGTATCTGGTCAATAAACGATTTCCCACCAACCATCTATCCGAGAACATGATGTTACTCCAGATTATGTTTACACCAATCCTGATCCGTTTACTCTAGATAATGTCCCTGACGGATAAGTAATGCGCGATATTTATTAAAAACGCTGGACTTGGATACAAAGCCCATATATTTATTTTCATCCCCAAGTACCGGTAATATCCAAGTGTCATCTTTGTTCATCTTAGCCATTACAATTTCCATGTTCTCGTTGATCCCCACGGTATCGTTTGGTTTCTGTGCCAATTTTTCAAATGGAGTCTCTCCCCTTCGACCTCCCCTAACAGCACCGAAAATAAAAATTCGCTATAGAGAAGCCCTATAAATTTACCTTCATAACTCACCACCGGAAAGATATTACGTTTACTGTGGATAATATCCGACTGCCTACTTTTGGGCGTTTCATCGGGTCTCAAAATCACAAAATTGGTTTCCAGAACATACTTAATCCGCATCATGCTCAAGACAGAACG
This sequence comes from Sphingobacterium sp. E70, assembly GCF_019285695.1. Taxonomy (NCBI): domain Bacteria; kingdom Pseudomonadati; phylum Bacteroidota; class Sphingobacteriia; order Sphingobacteriales; family Sphingobacteriaceae; genus Sphingobacterium; species Sphingobacterium sp. E70. The sequence goes on from NZ_CP079104.1 coordinate 512,108, forward strand.
GTCCTTATCTTCGTAAGAAATGAGATCGCCTGACTCGGCTAATACTTTTGTATAGATCGAATGCTTCAATACCGCGCGGTTAATCAAATAGGAAAGTGAACAGACCAACATCAGGGGTACCATTAAGGTATAACCTCCAGTGACTTCTGCAATTAAGAAGATACCCGTCAACGGTGCATGCATAATACCACTCAACGCACCTGCCATACCGGCAACTACAAAATTTGGGACGTTAAGCTCTGCAATTCCGGTCAGATTGACCCCATAAGAAAAGGCAAAGCCCAATAGACCGCCCATCACCAGACTCGGTCCAAATACCCCGCCGTTTCCGCCTCCATTCAACGTAAATAGTGCAGCAAAAGATTTACCAAATAAGGTCAAAATGGTATAACCCAACACCACCAATCCCATATCTTTATAATCAGAAAACAAGCTGTTTTTTACAATTGAGTTAAATTGTCCATTGAGAATCTGCTGGATCGTAATATACCCTTCACCATAAAGTGCTGGAAATACGAAAATCATAATCCCTAAGGATATTCCGCTTACCCATACTTTGTTATAGGGATTCTTTATTTTAGCAAACCATTTTCCTACTGAACTGGACACACGGGCAAAATAGATGGTATACAGTCCAATCAATACCGCCAATAACAAATAAAATAACAAGGCAGAAACCTGCCAATCCGAATTGAACGTACTAAATAGCGGTTCACTGTACAAAAGCCGCGATACAACGGACGCCAGAGCCGAAGAAATCAAAAGTGGAATAAAAACCGGAATGGAGAATTCCGGAAGCAATATCTCAATCGCAAAGATCATTCCCGCCAAAGGGCTATTAAATGCGCCCGAAATTCCTGCTGCCGCGCCACAGGCCAAAAGCATGGTGACTTCTTTATATTGCAGACCAAAAAAACGGGCAATATTGGAACCTATCGACGATCCCCCAATGCCACCGGAGCCTCCAATCCACAGGAACCTCCAAATCCAACCGTAATCGCCGAAGTGACGACCTGCGAATAGATATTACTCGGGTCCAATCGGCTTCCCTTTCGGCTGATGGCATAGATAATCGGGGTGATACCATGCTCCATCTTCTTTCCTTTCAGAAATTTCCGAACAAAAACACACTCAGTAAGATCCCGATCAACGGGAAAATCAAATAAACCGAATATTTAACCTTCCAATCAATATCATCCTGGATCGTCGCCGCAATAAAATGCGTTAGTCTTTTTAATACAGACGCCATCAGACCACCAACAATTCCAACTAAAAACGCCAGGAGAATAATAAAGTTTCTGTTCGAAACTTTTTCATTCGCCATTGATTGATCTGATCTATCTTCTTAAAAAAACGTACACTGAGATTTGCCATGTCTTCTTATTGAAAGCTCAACACTTCCTTTTTTTTTTGTTTTAAATTTATCGGGTACAACCGCTAATATTTCCTTTTCCAATGCCTGAATTGCATGTCGTTTGACATAATTTTGTGTCGTGACCAACGATATTTCGCGGACGGGTTCCGGTGATTTGAAATAACGGATCTTATCCAACTGCTCATCCACATAATCTGAAATCGAAAGCTCCGGCAAGATTGTGATACCATCATTGATATCCACCATTCTTTTGAGTGTTTCAACACTACCGGTATTATACTCAAAACGTCCGGAAAGATCTTGATTATGCTTATGATGACAAATATTAAGTACCTGTCCACGCATACAATGTCCTTCATTGAGCAACCAGAGCTTATCATCGGCAATATCGTCTCCACTCAGCACTTTCTTTGAAAACAAGGGACTATTTTCAGATATATAAGCGACAAAATTTTCATAAAACAGAGGAGACTCCAGTATACCCTGATCATTTAAGGGAGTCGATAGCACACCGCAATCCAAAAGCCCAACCTTCAGCTCATGCACAATACGTTCGGTAGTATATTCCCAGATCTGCAATTGCAATTTTGGATACTTCTCCATAAACGTTATCAATACCTTAGGCAATAAGTAGGGCGCGATTGTCGGGATAACACCGATTTTTAGCGTCCCCTCGATTTCCCCCTTCTTGTCCTGTACAATTTCATTGATCTTACGGCTTTCTGTCAGTACTGATCTTGCTTGAAGTATAATCTTCTCCCCAATTTCAGTAGGCACAACAGGCTGACGGCTCCGGTCAAAGATTTTAGCTCCCAAAGACTCTTCTAGTTTCTGGATCTGCATACTTAAGGTCGGCTGTGTCACAAAACACTTTTCGGCTGCGGCAACAAAACTACGATAGGTATCAACAGCAATGATATATTCCAATTGGATTAAGGTCATGTTAAAATCTTTAAAGCGCAAAATTACGAATACTCCTGCAAAACGATGGCAAATACACAATATTTTAAGGCTCGACCATTGCTTCCCCGATCATATTATACAATAAATACCTTGCCAAAAAGCGAGAATTAGCCAGCTATTATGACAATTGTTGATCGAAAAGTCGAATTCATCAAAAAGCTTTTCTTAAATTTGGAGATTTATAACAGTTGATATTAAAAAATCCCATGAAGTTTATACATCATACGACAATTGCACTAGCACTATTATTATCCGCAACGAACATCCCATACGCTAATGCGAACCCAGACGAAGGGATGTACCCCTTGAGCGAATTAAATAGAGCGGGTTTAAAGAAAGCCGGATTAAAGATCAGTGAGAAGGATATCTACAATCCCGGCCAAGTTGGATTAGTGGACGCCCTAGTTCAAGTCAGTGGATGTACAGGATCATTCGTCTCCAACCGTGGTCTGATTATTACCAACCATCACTGTGCCTTTTCTGCAGTTCAGTTGGCCAGTACCGCCATCAACAATTATCTTAAAAATGGCTTTGTCGCACAAAATCAGGAACAAGAGATTGAAGCAAAAGGATTGAAGATCAGAATTACAGATTCATACGAAGATGTATCTGTTAAAATATTAAATTCCGTAGCCAATATCAGTGACCCTGTCGAGCGCATCAATACCATTAAAAGAAAACAGGAAGAACTTGTTAAACAAGCTGAAAAAGAAGACCCTACGATCAAAGCTGAAGTATCCGAAATGTTCATTGGCAAGAGCTATGTCCTATTTCGCTACAAAACAATCGAAGATGTGCGTCTTGTTTATATTCCACGTCAAAATATTGGTGAATTTGGTGGCGAGACTGACAACTGGGTATGGCCACGTCATACGGGCGACTATTCCTTCCTTCGGGCCTATGTAGGTAAAAATGGAAAATCAGCTCCCTATTCAAAAGATAATGTGCCCTACCAACCAAAGAAGCACCTGAAAGTCAACCCAAATGGTGTAAAAGAAAATGATTTCACCTTTATCCTAGGCTATCCAGGGAAGACATTCAGACATCGTCCGGCACAATATATCAAATACCAACAAGACTATTTATTGCCTTACGTTTCCAATTTGTATGATTTCCAGAACAAACAAATGGAGGAAGCTGGGAAAGACAATACGGATATTGCACTCTCTTTGGCGACACGGATCAAACGCAACGCCAATGTGCTTAAAAACTACCGTGGCAAACTCAAAGGCTTGCGCGGCATAGATCTCCTGTCAACAAAAAAGCAGGAAGATGAGGCGCTTGCAGCATTTATCCTGAGTAAACCCGAACTTAAAGGTAAATATGGCAATCTATTAAACGATATTGCCGCTTACTATCAAGTCAGTGATCAAGATGCCTTAAAAGAGCTTTGGATCAACAATATTTATAACAGTACCAGCTTACTGAAAGTTGCCCGCGATCTCAATACCTTAAAAGTAGCAATGGGTAAAGAGCGCTCTTCACATGCCGCAAAACAGTTATTCGACTATAATGTCGAACAGCTTAAAAAAGTATTCAAGAAACTTACGAAAGCTACAACAAACAGGCAGACCAACGTATTTTCGGTAGGATGCTTGCCGATGCAGCTGCTTTCCAAGGTAAAAATCAACTTGAATCAATTCAGAAACTCCAATTGAATGGGAAACAGCCAATACCTATGCTACACAGCTCATCAATAGCAGTAAACTGGCAGATCAAAATTATATTCTAAATACAGTTTTGGCGAATGCAAACGCATTAAGCCAATTTGATGATAAACTATTAAGTTTTCAAAATGAGCTGGACAATGATATTGTCATCTTCGCCGCTGAGCAGAAAAGACGTGAAGGTGTGTTGAATAAACTGATGGGTGACTATGTCGCTGTCAAGGAAATCTTTCAGGCTAAAAACTTTATTCCTGATGCTAACTCCACCTTGCGTTTGACTTATGGACATATTAAAGGTTATGCTCCTGCAGACGCTACCTATATGAAACCATTCACAACCATTGAAGGTATTATTCAGAAAGGGAATCTTGGTCTATCCGATTTCGACTATCCGCAAGAAATCAAGACGGCGTATCTCAATAAGAACTTTGGCCCCTATTTAAAGAAAGACCTGGGCTCTGTTCCTGTCAATATATTGTATGATATGGACACCACAGGGGGCAACTCAGGTTCGCCGATCATGAATGCAAATGGTGAGTTGATCGGTGTAAACTTTGACCGTGCCTATGATGCGACAATCAACGATTTTGCATGGAACGAAAGCTATAGCCGCTCCATCGGTGTGGATATCCGTTATGTACTTTGGGTTGCTGATAAGATTGATAATGCTCATTTTATTTTAAAGGAAATGGGTATCTAATCGCTACCAAAAGCATTTTATACATTAAAAAGCACCTGAACGGTTTGGTTCAGGTGCTTTTTATATTGAGTAAACCAATAATGTTAAATAATTCGTTATTCTTTTGGCAAATTCAGCAACACCTGTTTCAACCTCGCTAACCCCTCTTGTAAAATAGACCTCGAACAGGCGATATTCAACCGGATAAAAGAATCACTTCCCTTACCGTACATGGCACCGACATTGACCTGCAGATGGGCCTCTTTCAATAGTATTTGTCCTAGTTTTCGGCTGGAAATATTTAATGCAGTACAATCTACCCAAACCAAATAGGTGCCCTCAAGCGGAATAATTTTTAAAGCCGGCAGATGCTCCGCCATATAGCTGTTTAAATAAATATAATTATTATAAATATAGGCTAGCGCTTGTTGCAGCCAATCCTCCCCTTGTTGATAGGCGGCTATTAAACCCGTGATCGCAAAAGGACTGATACTCGCAATCTCATTAACAAGAAAGGCATCCTTCACCTTCTTATTTAAAATAGGATCGGCGACGATGACTGCAACGACTTGCAATCCTGCAAGATTAAAGGTTTTGCTTGGGGCAATACAAGTGATTGTATTCGCTAAAAGGCTTGATTGATCGTTCCAAAGGAATATGCTGATGCCCTTCAAAAACCAAATCACAATGGATTTCATCCGAAATAACAAGAACATTGTGCTTTAGACAGATCTCCCCAAGCGTTCAAGCTCGGCTTTTGTCCAGACCCGACCCGCTGGGTTATGTGGGCTGCAGAGGATAAAGAGCTTTACCTTCGGATCACTCGCCTTAGTTTCAAAATCTACAAAATCAATTGCATATTGCCCATCTTTATACAATAGGTCGTTGGAAACCACCTCGCAGCCATTACGTTCGATCGATGAAAAAAGCAATGGTATACAGGTTCTTGGATCAGTACTTTATCCCCGTTTCTGTTAATGCTGCAACAATTGCCGACAAAGCTGGCACCACACCTAAAACCGGAAGTATCCACTCGCGCTGCAAATGAAAACCATGTTTACGATTAGACCAGTCCGATACCGCTTCATAAAAAGCATCCGGCACTTTTGCATAGCCATAAATGCCATGTTGAACACGTCTGGTCAACGCGTCGATAATCTCTTTGGATGCAGGGAAATCCATATCAGCAACCCAGAGTGGAATTAAATCGGCGTAGTCCTGTTGATTCCATTTTACCGAATCAGTCCCCCTACGGTCGATTATTTTATCAAAATTGTAGATCATAAAGCAATTTACTCAAAAATACTACGCATTTCAATAATACTTTTGGTAAAAATCAGCGACAAAAATGAAAAAAATACAGACTAAAATCCGCTGCCCTTAAAGTTCTATCAGAGCAGCAGCTATTTGCGATAATCGCCGTTAAAGTACAAGTCACAATACGGAGGACAGGCTACAATGAGGGTTCTAGCCTAAACAAAAATTAAGGCCAGTCAAAAACGAAGGGAAAGGTTATATTTACATAAAATATAGCAGATTGACTATGGCCCGAAGCAACTTTTCATGGAAAGATAGAATCCGAAGTTTTAGCTATGCCTTTAACGGTTAAAAATCGTTTGGCAAGAAGAACACAATTTCAGGATACATCTCATTGCCGCAGTTGTAGCAATCGTATTGTCGTACCTCCTCCGAATAAGCCCTTATGAGTGGCTAGCCATTATTTTTTCCATTGGTTTTGTTCTTGTCAGTGAGTTGCTGAACACGGCATTAGAACATCTCGCTGATTTTGTCTGTCAAGAAAGAAATCCCAACATCAAAAGGATCAAAGATGTTGCTGCAGCAGCGGTCATGCTGAGCAGCATCACAGCGCTACTAGTCGGACTGATTATATTTATCCCAAAACTCCTGTTATGGTGCTCATTGGTTCAGCTTTTCTAGGACAAATTTTTCATCATAAGCCAATTTATCAGGCGCAACAAAAGACATCTTCCCTCCTTTTTCTTCCATATCCCCAAAGCCTTCAACTGCCCCGTTTTTGGAGAATTTAAAAGCAACCTGCCGAACGGATTGCTGCCCTTCGGAAGCAAAGGTATAGTCTGCCAACAAGATACCGTCTTTGAGGATACCGTCAATATGCCCAACATTTCGGTCTTTTTCTTTCCAGTTGTAGTTGAGGTCACCATGCACTTTATCCCCATCAATGGCAATTATTAACGAGATTGTATCACCATTTTTGAGGTATTGATAGGTTCCATTTTCAGCAATTGCTGCGGCAACGGTTGTGGTATCCGATCCCATTTGTGCCTGGTCATCTTTCTTTTTGTCCTTTTGCTGACAAGCAGTAGCAAAAATCAGTAGTGACAATCCAATATTGATTATTTTCATGCGAATAATTAATTTTTCTTAAATACGTGGCAGCAACTGAAAAAAATCAGCGCCAAGGGGAATTTATTGATGAGCTAATCGCAGCTTATGAACAATAGATTCCGCCTTCCCTGTTTATTAATATCAATAGCAATCAAAACAAGATATTGTTTTAAATAACTAACATTTAATATTTTGGAATTCACAAAACAAAAATTACAGCAATATTGTTTATAAGTTACAGTCCGATAAAAGATTAAAAATAAACAATTTAGTAACAATAAAATTATTCACAGCTTATTGTAAAGCTAATTTTTATTAGTAAATTGTACATTATAAAATTCAGAAATTCTTAACCAATATTAGTATGAAAGATGTAAGCTTTAAGAAATTTGATAGTGGGTGTACATCCCTCACTAAATTATCCATTGAAACAGATTTGGCTATTATTGTTAAAGAGAATGTTTCTATTTCTTCGGAATCGAAAATAGAAAAACTTCGACGCTGTAAAGAGGAATTATTGAAGAGCCTTTGGTTCGTTCAACGCCAATGTTGATCAGTAATTCACTTCATTCAATCAATAGTCCGAATACCCTATTTTTTTCCTAGACAAAAAGCCTCCCCAACTATTTTATATTGGAGAGGCTTTTTTGCATGATAATACAAGTTATCTACGCTTATCAGAGCGATTTCAAGTGTTTATAATTTGACTTAATAGTGTCCCATACTTCCTCAAAGTTACCCGATAGCATCAATTTAGCCATACTTTCGGTCATACCCTTCATTTGGCTAAATGATATTTTGGGTGGCATGGCTAAGGCATTGGGGCTGGTATAGATATCGATAAGTACCGGCTCGTCAGTTAGACTAAATGCTTCATCCAAGATACCGTCGACCTCTTCTGGTTGCGTCACCGTAAAAGCACGAATCCCCATCGCCTGTGCCACCATCGCAAAATCTGGATTCACCATATTAGTTTCCTGATCTTTTAAACCGGCAACCTGCATTTCCAATTTGACCATTCCGAGTGAACGATTATTAAACACAATCAGTTTGATTGGCAGATTATACTGCTTTATCGTAGCCAGATCTCCCAATAACATCGAAAGCCCGCCATCACCACAGAAGGCTATGATCTGTCTTTCGGGATGTGTCAATGCTGCTCCAATCGCCATCGGCATCGCATTTGCCATAGATCCATGATTAAATGAGCCGAGCATTTTGCGATCTCGTCGCTGATTGATATAACGTGCTCCCCATACACAGGACATGCCCGTATCCACTAAAAAAATAGCATCATCGCTCGCCTTTTGGTCAATCGTATGGGCCACAAACTCCGGTTGAATAGCACATTCACTGCCCGAATCTTCGACATAGATCATCAGATCTTCTTTTACTTTCTCGTAGGCCGCCAATTGTTTTTCGAGAAAACTTGAATCAGTTCTCGCCTCCACAAAGGGTAAAACAGCTTTCAATGTATGCTCAATATCCCCACCAAGCCATAGTCTACGATCGACCGTCGACCGAGTTTCTCGCCCTCGATATCGATCTGAACAATCGTTTTATTGGTGGGTATAAAATCCTTGTAAGGAAAATCAGTTCCCAAAAGTAGGATCAGATCCGAATGGTGCATGCTCTGAAAGGCCGATGCCGTCCCCAAAAGTCCCGTCATACCGATTTCATTGGGATTATCCCGTTGAATATCCAATTTAGCTTTAAATGAATACCCCACAGGTGCATGGATTTTCTCGGAGAGTTCAACAATTTGTTTCTGCGCATTCCGGGCCCCTACGCCACAGAATAAAGTCACTTTATCCGCCTGATTAATATATTGTGCCAAACGTCCAATTTCAAGCTCTGAGGGCCTGATCTGCGGCTGTGTAAAGAATACCTTTGCCGAAGTGTTCATATGGACGGCTTCCATTTCGGAAACATCCCTGGCAGACCGATAACAGCAACATCCCGTTTTGAGATTGCCTGCTGTAATGCATTCTGAACCATACGTTGCACCTGTTCCGGCCGGGTAATCATCTGATTATAACATGAACAGTCGTCAAATAATTTAATCGGATTAGTCTCTTGAAAGTAGTCTGTACCAAACTCATAGGTGGCGCAGGTTGAAGCAATCACTAACATTGGAACACGTGTCTTATGTGCCTCATAAACGCCATTGATCAGGTGAACATGGCCCGGCCCACTACTTCCAGCACAGCAGGCGATCCCATGCAGATCCGCTTCGGCGGTCGCCGCAAATGCACCAACCTCTTCATGCCTGACATGTATCCATTGCATGGTTCCATCCTCATGAACTGCCTCATTAAAAAAATTCAAACTATCTCCTGTCACGGCATAAATACGTTTGATTCCCGCATCTTTTAAAATACCAACGATCTGGTGTGCTACATTTTTCATACCCATATGATGATTTAAGATTTTGATATCACGACGATGTGTTGATTACGCTATCGCTTCTTTATAACAACAATATTGCGAAACAATGGTTTTGGGTATTCTACTATTGAAGAAAGTACATGCAGATCGATCCGCAGTTTTCAGAACAGAGATGACGATTGCAGGCTACACTTTGCAAGAAAGACGCTACCTAAAAAAACAGGCTGCTCCCATCGTATCGAGGAGCAGCCTGTTTTTTCAACGCTATGAAGATTTTATTACTTGACCTTATTGGATAATTCGGTTACAAATGCTTTAGCATCATTGAGATCATCATTCCAGGCAGCATAACGTCTAGATTTTTTTAGTTTGGCAATTTTTGCATTCAGTTTTGCCAAATTCGTTTGATCGTTAGATTTTTCCAACTTTTCTTTCAGTATATTGACTTTGGTAAAATCCTGAATACCTTCCAACATACGCTCATAACGAATCGAGCTACGACCTTGCGGATAAACAATATAAGTGTCTCCAGCAGGCCATGTACGGAATCGTGAATCCTGCAGCGGATTGGCTACCCAGGAATTAAAGGCCCAACGTAGCGCGCCATCAAATCCTGCAGCGAGTGCGTACCATCCCATATAGGTCGATTCTGCCGGATCAGAAAATGTAAATTGATTCGGAAACTCATCTGAACAGCAAACATAAAATGTAGTGATATACCCTTTTTACGTCTTTCAATTAAATCATTTTGATCGAAAGGATCGCCTACAGCAACACTGATATCGGTACTTTTTTGATAGCGCTTATAACTTTTATGATTGTCTGCAAAAGCAATTCCAAATTCAGGTACCACACGTTCCAAAAGTTCTACTGCTGGATCCATTTGCTCCTGTGCCCGCTCATCCATCGCGATATTGGTAATTTTCAACCAGCCCTTGGCGCTGACATGTTTACTAAAATCTTTTAAGAAAGGTGTCCATAGCTCCTCAAATACTGGTGTTCCGGTTTTGCGACAACATTGACCAGTTCATTTTTGCTTCATCAAAATAATGCACTTCATTATTCCATGGCAATAATGAATAACAATTGATCTGTTTGTTAATTCCTAGGTCCATCATAAATTGCACCCACCTGTCAAATACCGCATAATTATAACTCCAGGATCCGTCTTTTGCTTTCTTCCAGGTGATCATATCCGCATAGGGATCATAGGTCTGTACATTCCAGGCATCCTTATTTAACGTCGCCGTAATGACTTTCTGCCCAGCAGCAGCGAGTTGCTTCATTGTTGGCTTTAAGGCTTCAAAATGCTCATCACTCCACATCTTAACATTGTTGACACGTGCTACGGATGATGGATGTTGCCACTGATCCAAATGGAATGGCCATTGTGAAGCTGGTGGTAACACTTGATCTTGAACATTAACATTCAGATCCAAATTCTGTATCACCTTACCTTTTTGTTTAACAGCAATGACTGTCTTATATTGACCTGCCGCTGCTCCAGCAGGTACTTTTACCGTAATCCATACTGGACGGACGCGCTTTGCTTCGAGATTATAGCTTTTGAGATCATCCAGCATATCTGCAGAAAGCGCGGCTTTAAAGTCTTCAGGTTTACGATAACCACATCCCTCCGCAAATTCATCTGTCATCACATAGCGAACAAATCGTGCTTGTACCGCTTCCGCGGAAATAGATTTGCCGGTAGTTGATTTTAACTCACCAGGCGAAACAACAACATCAGAGGCTGCTGCACTAGTCCACAGGAGAATCTGCGCAGATACCTGCTCCCCTTTCCAGGCATCCACCTTGTTATTGGGCTGGATAGCAATGTTGGGATTTAAAGATTTTGGAAAACGTTTATCGATCGACACAAACGATGCGTGCACACCAGGTTTAACATTTGACCAATCAGAAAGCGTATCCCTTGACGGGTCCGCCATTTCAGTAAAAGTCGTTCCCACAGCATAACGCCCTGAGAAAAACCTTGATTATTGCCGCAAAATAATAGACATGCGAGTGCAATAGTAGAATAAATAGTAGTTTTAGGCATAACAGTTGTAATTAAAAAAAAAGCAAACATTTTCTGTTTGCTTTAAAAATACTAAAATTTTATTTATCTCCACTTAACTTTGCTCAAAAATTTTAGAAAGTGCAGTATAAAGTTCTGGATGGTTTTTTTGAAATTTCGTTGGATTTTCAAAAAGTATTCGGATGCGACAGCAAAAAATTCACCCGGATTGGTCATACCATAGGTATCAATATCCGATTGATGCTGTTTTATTTTGTTGATTTCCTCCCGTATTAGATTCATAAACGGAATCACAGCCGCCTTATCCAATAAATAACTGGGCACACCGTCTACAGTACCATCTGTTTTATCGATGAGATGTACAAATTCGTGTATAGCCGTATTCTGTCCATCACTTGCATTTTGGAAACCATATTCTAATGCTGATTTAGATAAAATCATCTGACCATTCATGGCACCTTCTCCGACCATTCCCATGATATTCCGGTCTGCATGGCCTTCAAATTGATAATCGGCATTGAAATGTGCGGGATAGATCATAATATTGGTCAGATTTGGATAAGTCCATTTCTTAAATGCAAAGATTGGAATAATTGCACTGGCTGCAATCAGCATATAATCTTTCAGCTCCAACGTGACGCCCACCCCTCGATCTTGACCGTATCCAGAAAAGCAAGACAACGTGATTCAAATTCCTGCTTATCTGCAATAGAGAGACGGCGGTAATAGGCAACCTCCCTTTCCAGGATATCCTTCCCCTCATCACTCAAAACTCGTTTGATAGCCTTATTATTTTTCGCGGTACGATTTAACAGGTAATAGACAACATAGATGGTTACTGGTACGAGCAGTATAATAAAAATCTTTCCTAACATATTATTTTATCTTGACCCAATGGGGATCTCTGGCTTGCAAATTACGCAAAAAGCCTTTAAAATGAGATGTGCCAAATAAGATTAAAATTTTCTGCTGCGGAGCGTCAGCCACTAGAGAAGCTAGATTTTCCTCGCGTTGTTGCATGACAAACTCTTTGTCAAACTTATTCTTGAGCGCGGTTTTGATGGGTTTGCAGCTATAGGGTGCGCTTAATGGGGTATCATAATCACAGGCATCCAGCTGTATGGTACCATAACGATACTCAAAATCATCCAATAATTTATTTTTAGGAATATCGGCATTAACTGCGGTTCCATAGTCAACCAGAAAAAAGAATAATCCGGTTGGCTGATAATGCGTTGTCCCAATTTACGGTACAAAGGTGCTCTTAACACGCGGGAGGTATCTCCGGGAGTTTCAATACATTGTTGTAAGCCGAGACGATTACCGGTCAATTTTCTGAACTTACGATCGTATAGATCACGTTGTGCGGCGCTATCCACCTGATAGGCGATGCTTTCATAAAAGACAACATAGCCCGATTTTTGGAGCGAATCTACCGCAGCCTGTACCTGATCATAATATACACGTGTCCCTAAATGCCGCATCGGGATATAAATAATATGACGGTCACCATTATGGAGTTCAAATTTTCGTGAAGCATCCCGTAATACACCTGTGCTCTGTACCATTAAGGAGGTATCGCAGGCGACAAGTGTGATCAATACAAAAAGAAGGGAGATAATCTGTTTCAAAGCATTTATTTATTACAATAACATGCAATTATAACAATATATTATCTCCCTTGTTTAATAAATTTATACTGTTGCGAGCCCGATTGTCGTTCCACTCGGGATAACCGCATTTTTTTGATCACAACAATACCATCACAAACGGTATAAGTCTGATGGTTGGCGCTCAACAAATGGGGGCCACCATTGATGCGAACATCATTTCCAATACGACAGTTTTTATCCAGAATCGCATTTTCAATATAACAGCGTTCACCCACACCCACAATGGGCATATTTTTTCTTTTCGCTTCATCCATATCCGAGAAATCCTCGTAATAATCCGATCCCATCATATAGGTTCCTCTTACGACAGAACCGATACCAATACGTGAACGCACGCCAATCACTGAACGGTCGACCTTATCGGCATGGATAATACATCCATCAGAGATAACCGAATTAATCAATGTCGTGCCCGAAATCTTAGATGGCGGCAGCATACGTGGTCGGGTAAAAACCGTATTTTTATCAAATAGGTTAAAGGCTGGAATATTATCCGTCAGTCCAATATTGGCTTCATAAAATGACCCTATTGTTCCAATATCTGTCCAATAGCCTTCATACTGATAGCTGAGTACGTTGATATCTTCAATCGCATCCGGAATAATTTCCTTTCCAAAATCCATTCCGTTATTTTCCTCCAACAGGCGTTTTAGGACACCTTTACTGAACACATAGATCCCCATGGATGCCAGGTACTCACGGCCCTCGGCTTTCAAATGATCGTTCACTTCTGAACTCCAGTCCACCAACTGCTCACTATTGGGCTTTTCTATAAACGATGTGATGTGGTTGTGCTCATCCGATTTAAGGATTCCAAAACCTGTTGCATCTTTGCCATTGACAGGAATGGTCGCAATTGTCAAATCGCCTTCATTCTGTACGTGAAAATCCACCAGTGCATCAAAATCCATCTGATAAAGCTGATCCCCGATAAGATTAAGACATAATCGTAATCTATGCTTGCCAGCTTCTTGAACGATCTACGCACAGCATCTGCAGTACCTTCAAACCATTTGTCACCATCATTAGTCTGTTCGGCCGCCAAAATATCGACAAAGCCTTTACTAAAAATACTGAAGTTGTACGTATTCTTAATATGCGAATTCAACGAGGACGAATTGAACTGTGTCAATACAAAAATCTTATTGAACCCCGAATTGAGACAATTCGAGATGGGGATATCAACCAAGCGATATTTTCCTGCAATAGGAACAGCTGGTTTAGACCGTTGGTCGGTCAACGGATACAGACGCGAGCCCCTTCCTCCGCCCAAGACGATAGCTACTACATTGTGATGTGACATATCAAATTAAATTAATTGGTTATATAGATTTAAGTATTTCGCTGCGGATTTATCCCAGGAAAAATCCAAACTCATTATTTTGTGTTGGTTGTCTTCAAATTTAGACTTATTTTCATAGTATTCGACAGCGCGGACAATAGCCTTTCTGATATCAGCTACCTCAAGCGTGTCAAAACCAACACCGTACCCATTGTTTTCCAAATCGATGACTGTATCTTTTAGCCCTCCCACGCTGTGAACAATCGGCAAGGTCCCATATTTCATGGCATAAAGCTGATTGAGTCCACAGGGTTCAACCCGTGAAGGCATCAAAGAAAGTCTGCACTTGCATAAAGCCAATGCGCAAGATTTTCATCATAACCAAAGAACACATCAAAATTTTCTATCTGTTTATCCACGAGCATTTTTACCCGTGCCTGAATCGCTGGATCTCCAGCACCCAGTATAAATATACTCAATCTTCCGGGAAAATTTTCAGTCAAATCCAAAATTATATCCGGCAGTAAATCGGCTCCTTTTTCCGTCGCAAAACGACCAATAAAGACCAATAATGGAAGTGCTGGGTCAATTTTATACTGCTGTGCTAGTGCCTGTTTATTTTTGAGCTTACCTGCAAAGGCCGAGGCAAGATCATAATTTTCAATCAGGGTATAATCTTTATCCGGATTCCAGATATCCCAATCAATTCCGTTGACAATCCCGACCGACTTATGCCGCTCATCATAAAATAAGTGCTGCAAACCGTTCGCATCTGCATAAAGCTCTTCAAGGTAACCCTCCGAAACAGTCGTATAGGCATCACAGCACTTGATCAGCGCTGCAAGTGGATTGATCAGACCATCCCAGTCCAGGAGTCCCCATTTCCAACTATCAAATCCAGGCAATAAAATCGCTTTGCTCCAGTGTGTCCAACCTTGGTACTGGCCATTGTGAACTGTCGCAACCGTCTTTACATCAGCAAGGAAATTATATTCATTGCTATATTTCATCAAAAAAGGCATTAAACCGACATGATGATCATGGCAATGGACAATATCAGGTACAATCGCTTTTGCCTTGAACCAGTTTAACACAGCATGTTGAAAAGCGATAAACTGCTCTCCCTCATCGGGGTAACAATAGACTTCCTGACGATCCAATTTACCTGGAATTTTAATCAAATAGAGTTCAAAACCCAGTATATTATCTCTTTCCTTGAAAACACTATAATCTAATCGTTCGGATCCTTGAAAAAAGTCCCTCATAAACAACATCAAAAGAATGATCCTTGACAAATGGGCGGTCGTACCATGGCATAATGACAGCGGCATCCACTCCAAGCTTAGTTTGATACTTGGGCAACGCTCCCACCACATCCGCTAGACCGCCAACCTTGGCTATGGGATAGCATTCGACACTTAAATGAAATACTTTCATCTGTACATATTTTTTTCCATCATTCAGATGGAGCTTATCCTATTTGAAATTACTTTTACCTACTCCTTCAACCGATAAAACATACGATCACAGCGGAACACGCTCTCCCGGTTTTACAGGTACCGCTTCTTTCACAACCTTCTTGCGTTTAAGAATATAGCCTCCCAGCGGCGGAAGATTGACCTGAGCAGATTGCACCTGGTTCATCCAATGCAGGTGTTCACTTGCCACATGTTGACTACACACTCCTGAACCGAAATATTTAAGATCGTCCGAACTCAAAACAACTTCCCATTCTCCTGCATAAGGCAGTCCGATACGAAAATCTTCGCGTATAACAGGTGTTAAATTAATCACAACCACGGTATCATCCCATTGATCAAATGCCTTACGCCAATAGACCAAGACCGAATTTTCACGGTCGCCAGCATCTATCCATTCAAACCCTGAAGCATCAAAAGCCTTTTGAAAGAGGCTGGGTTGTTGTTGATAAGTCGCATTTAAATCGGCTACAAATTTTTTCATACCCTGATGTGGCATAAATTCCAACAGATGCCAGTCGAGCGATTGATTCACATTCCATTCGGACGTTTGTCCAAACTCTCCACCCATAAACAGCAATTTCGTCCCTAAGAAAGTATACATGAACAAGTATAACGCCCTTAGGTTAGCAAACTTTGCCACTCATCGCCAGGCATTTTATAAATCAGGGGCTGTTTTCCATAAACAACTTCATCGTGTGACAGCGGGAGCATAAAATTCTCATGAAAAGCATATACTGTGGCAAAAGTGATACGGTCGTGATGGTATTTTCTATTGATTGGATCTTCCTTAAAATAATCCAATGTATCGTGCATCCATCCCATCATCCATTTCATTCCAAATCCCAGACCACCGGCATAGGTTGGTTTACTGACACCAGGCCATGAGGTCGATTCTTCGGCGATGGTCTGTACATCCGGAAAATGTGCATAAACAGCCTCATTAAATTCTTTTAGGAATTGTACGGCTTCCAGGTTCTCATTTCCACCGAATTCGTTCGGAATCCACTCACCGGCATTGCGGCTATAATCCAGATACAACATCGAAGCGACTGCATCTACGCGAAGTCCATCGATATGGAAACGATCCAACCAGTAAAAAGCATTACTGATCAGAAAAGAGCGCACTTCATTGCGACCATAATTAAAAATATACGATTGCCAGTCAGGGTGAAAACCCTTTCGTGGATCTTCGTGTTCATAAAGACTTGTACCATCGAAGCGATAAATTCCATGTGCATCACCGGGGAAATGTGAAGGTACCCAATCCAATAGTACCCCAATTCCGGCCGCATGGAGCGCTTCGATCAGGAACATTAAATCCTGCGCAGAGCCATAACGCGAGCTTGCAGCAAAATAACCTGTAATCTGATATCCCCATGAGGGGTAATAGGGTGTTCCATCAAAGGCATAAATTCTACATGCGTAAAATTCATTTCCTTGACATACGCCACAAGCTGTACAGCAATCTCCCGATAGTTTAATAGCGTATCTGGGCTCTCCGGATCTCTTGCCCATGAACCAAGGTGCAGTTCATAGACTGACCATGGCTGGTCCAGTCTATTTTTACGATACGCTCCTTCATCCAGTTTCCGTCATTCCATTCGTACCAATTAGAATGGACGATGGATGCCGTTTTAGGTGCTACCTCCCATTTGAATGCGAATGGGTCACCTTTCTCAAGCTCTTCTCCTGAAGAGGTCTGAATACAATATTTGTAAGTTTCACCATTGGCTATTCCGGGAATAAAACCTTCCCAGATTCCACTTGTGTCCCAGCGGACATGTAAAGGATGACTCCCCTTGTCCCAGAAATTGAAGTTTCCTGTTACGGAAACGGATTTTGCATTTGGGGCCCAAACCGCAAAATAAACGCCTCTTTCACCCTCTACTTCCAGTTCATGCGAACCAAATTTTTCATACAATTTGAAATGCCTGCCCGATTGGAACAGCGCAACATCAAATTCCGAAAAAGACTATGCGGTATTACTTGATTGGCCATGTTTAACCCTCTATCAATATGTTTTCAAATTCACGTGCGACATTAATCCAATATCGCCCTTGTTCATCTTTTTGTATTTTTGTATCAATCCCATCTGTTTTCACCTTTTTAACAGCAAATGGTAGACCTATCAATTGCAACTTATACTCTTCATATCGCTCGGTAAATAATCCGTCGCGGGTCTGCTTGATAGAAAGGGAATCTTTTAATCCAGACAGTGTAAAACATTTTTCCAAATAGATATCTTGTTCATACGCAAACGTATCACCATGATCAGAATACACGTATGAACGATGTACTCCTTCAGAAAAATAGATATTCAATTGCAGTTCTTCCACTTTCTTTTCACCAGTGTATTGCATGACTGGATATTCTGGAATAACAGATCCACCACGAATAAATAATGGCATTTCATCCAGCGGTGTTGCGATAGTATGTTCCTTTCCACCAATATAAACCTCATTATTAAAGTAATAGAACCAGTCTCCCGCAGGAAGGTAAACGATCTTGCTCTTCTGACCGGGTTGCAACACTGGTGACACCAATATTTTATCGCCAAAACAGAACTCTTCTTCACGTTGCCAATTGGTTGGAATATGTTGCTCTACCATCGAAATGGACGCAAAATCGGATAACCATATTTCGTTTGTTCCCAAAAACAGGTATAGATATAGGGTAACAGTTTATATCGCAATTCTATAAACTTTTTATTTATTTTCTCCCAGTCTTCACCAAAACTCCAAGGTTCACGATCACGGGTATCCCCTGCGGAGTGCACACGCATAAATGGCGAAAAAACACCAAATTGCATCCACCTTGTAAACAGCTCCCCATCGGGTTCCCTGTAAATCCACCAATATCCGTTCCGCAAAAAGACATCCCTGACGTCGACAAACGCTGCAACTGCAGGGTGCCAAGCTTGAGATGCTCCCAACTCGCTAAATTATCTCCAGTCCAAACCGAAGAATAACGTTGTGTGCCAGCATAAGCCGCTCGTGTAATGGTAAATGGCCTTTTGTTTTTATACAATTTCTTTAAGCCATCATAGGTAGCACGCACCATCTGCATACCATAGACGTTATGTGCTTTGCGGTGCGATCCACGATGTCCATCGTATTGATGTCTGACATCATCTGGAAAAGTCCCACGACCAAAAACCGCTGGTTCATTCATATCGTTCCAAAACCTGCCACACCATCCTCCACCAGGCCCTGGTATAAGGTTCCCCACCACTGTCTGACCTCAGGGTTTGTAAAATCAGGAATTGACAGCGCCCAGGCCAGACAAATCCCTCCATAAAATAATCATCGCCACGGCGACAGAAATATTTATTCTCTTTACCTTCCCGAAATACCCAATAGTTTTCATCCACTTTAATTCCCGGATCAATCATGACCACTGTCTTAAAACCCTCGTTGGCAAGATCAGCAATCATTTTTTTCGGATTTGGAAAATATTGTTTATTCCATGTAAAACAGCGGTAGCCATCCATGTAATCAATATCCAGGTAAATGGCGTCACATGGGATTTGTCTTTTCTGAATTCTTCGGCCACTTTACGCACATTGGCTTCCGGATAATAGCTCCATCGACATTGATGATAACCAATAGCCCAAAGTGGAGGCAAATAGTGAGTTCCCGTCAAGGTATGATACCTACGGATCACGTCAATAATATGCGGACCATGGATATAGTAATATTGTAATTCACCACCTTCCGACCAAAAGCTAGTCTTTCCTGGATCCTCGGCAGCAAAATCGAAATAGGTCTTAAACGTATTATCAAAGAAAATACCATAAGCTTCACCATCCTTTAGTCCAATGTAAAAAGGAATGGTTTTATATAAAGGATCCTGATCATAAGCAAAGGCATAGGTGTCCGAGTTCCAATTCTTTAATCGCTTACCACGAAGATTAAGCTTAGTGGCCTTATCGCCCAGTCCATAAAATGCTTCATTTTCAAAAGCAACTTTAGTACTATAAACATAATATCCGCCAAAATCCGGACTTTCTTCCCAGTGCATTGGAGCCAAATCGGCATTAAACAGTTTACCCGCTCTGTCAGAAAAGGAAATCAAAAAGTCGCTTTTATTGATGCGACATGAAATGGTGTTTGTATGAACACTATAATGGTCTACCTCCTCTTTACATTGGTGTATACTGACGCGATGGTCTTTCTTTGCCAGGGCATAGGAAAAATCTTCCAAAAATGTCCCCTGTGGTGCCAATCGAACACGTACAATCTCATCCGTTACGATCTTAATCTCGACTTTTGCCTTACCATCGGAAAAATAGTATGATTTGTCATTTTGATTGTGGGATACAACTGTTTCGAGGTATTTCTTTTCAATTTTAGGTAAATCCAATACCGGATTATTCACATGATGATACTTTCCAAAGTACCATCATTTTCTTCCTCGTTTAGTGTGGTTTGATTTAGGTTGTCGTCTTCAAGCATAGCTGTAATATGTTAAAAGTTTCTGAAGGCTTAATTCCTCTTTAAGATAGAAAAATTATCCTGCGCCGACAACAAAACATAAAAAAATCCCGTTCCTTAAAAGGAGCGGGATTATCCATATCAGATGGGACTACATCTACTATTTTATAAAATGAGCGCGCAGCATCAAGCCATTTTCTCGTGTTTTTCCAACAAGCCCACCAAAAAATCTTCCGTACCATTATCAGCGGTTCCCTCCACGACAGCAATATCCCCACGAATTGACATCGCAATAGACTCGTGATCCGACAGCAGCTCTTTATAATAAGATTGACTATCTGTCTTTTCAGATGTTGATTCTGTCAAACGCGTTAATTTTAGATATTTATCAAATGTACCTACCGCATAGTGACCCAATGTACGTACACGCTCCGCCACTTCATCAATAACTTCTGCCAACTCATCGTATTGGGATTCTAAAAATAAATGAGCAGCGTGAAAATCAGCTCCTTCAACATTCCAATGCGCATTGCGTGTTTTCATATAAATAATATGCTCATCGGCCAATAAGACATTGAGCAATTTCGCAACTTTTTTAAGTCTGCATCTTTAATTCCAATTGAAGTTTTCATATTGTGTTTATTTGTTAACTATATCTTTTAATTGCTTAGTTAAATTTACCCAAAAAGAAGTGGAAACAAAAAAACTGGGCTTAAAATGTCATTTCAATAGCATAATAACCGTATTTTTGCAGGCAGAATATTATTAGAGGGAAAACTGTGGGTACTTTAGACAACAACGCTTATTTTCATGCATTCAAAGAGGATATTTCGGGTATCGAACTCCCCCTGCGATTTACCTTTCCATTTTGTTATGAACCACATGCGCTAGCCATTATCGCTGCGGAAGAACTTCAAACTTATTTGGAGACGCAAAACGAGTGGACGCATAACTTTGGTCTCGAAGAAAATAACGATAGTCTTGCCATAGGCAAGATGTTTGGCATACTGGTTGTCCGCGATCAACAGCATCGGCTCGGATACCTTGCCGCTGTATCCGGCAAGCTTGCTGGCAGCAATAAACACCAATACTTTGTTCCCCCAATATTTGACATGCTGGAAGAGGATGGCTTCTTTCTGAATGAAGAGGTACACTTAAATGCTCTCAACAGGAAAATTGAATTTCTTGAAAACAGTGAAGAACTTGAACAGACAACAAGCAATCTCAATAGATTAAAAGGCTATTGGGACACACAGCTTGAGCTGCTCAAAACAAAGCTTAGAAGTCAGAAAAAGAACGCAAGGAAACCCGAACAAGATTGCGTCCCCTCCTATCGGATGAAGACTTCGAAATGCTCATGGAGGATATGCGCAGTCAAAGCCTAAAAGACAAACAGGAACTCCAACGCTATCAGTATGACATGCATCTGGCGCTGGAATCTGAAAACCTTAAGCTCCAACAATTGCTTTCCGAGATTTCTGCATTGAAAGAAGAGCGTAAGATACGATCTGGAAATTTGCAAAAGAGACTTTTGAACAATATAATTTTTTGAATGCAACTGGGCAGCACAAGAATGTTGTTGCTATTTTTCAGGACTTTGACCAAAGCACGCCACCCGCGGGCTCCGGAGAATGTGCCGCACCGAAATTATTGCAATATGCCTACAGCAACAACCTTACACCCATTGCCTTGGCCGAATTCTGGTGGGGTTGCTCCCCTTCCTCCGAAATCCGCAGGCACAAAAACTATTACCCGGCTTGCCGTAAAAAATGTGAACCTATTTTAGGTTATATGCTTCAAGGACTAGACGTTGACCCGAATCCTATGCAACAGGAAACAACACTGCAAACGGAGCTCCCGCAAATCTATGAAGATGAAGATATTATCGTCTTCAATAAACCAGCTGAGTTTTTGTCTGTCCCTGGGATATACGTCAAGGATTCAGTCTACAATCGTGTACTCCAACGTTATCCTGCAGCGGGCCCTATTATTATTCATCGGCTGGACATGTCCACTTCAGGGCTGTTGGTTGTTGCTAAGAATAAAGAAGCCCACCAATTTATACAGGATCAATTTATACAACATACCATTGCAAAAGAATATATCGCTTTACTCGATGGCATTGTTGAACAGGAATCTGGTCTAATTGATCTCCCGCTCCGTGTGGATCTCGATGACAGGCCCCGACAAATGGTCTGCTACAGCTATGGCAAGCCTGCACAAACCAAATGGGAGAGAATCGCAATTGAAAACGGCAAAACAAGAGTTCGTTTCTATCCACTAACAGGCCGGACGCATCAACTTCGCATGCATGCCGTACATCCAAACGGACTGAATACACCTATTCTCGGTGATGATCTTTATGGCAGAAAATCCAATAGATTACACCTCCACGCCGCTTTTATTAAGTTTATACACCCAGGTTCCAGACAGGAAATCAGCTTTCATATTCCTCCTGATTTTTAACGCAATTGACTATATCGTTACAAAAGTCAGCAAATATTTGATCGGAAAATCATCGTGAAGTCAAAATGTGGATGATAAATTATTGACCTAAATCAATAATTTGAGACAAACAGCTGCAAAACAACCATTTAAACCCAAAAACGATTACGCACATCTCCTTTATTACATTACAATAAAATTTTAATTATTCTTAATTTTTTGCTTCCTTTGTTCACTGATTTTTTGATTTTAATACTTATAAAGTCAGAAATAAAGTAAAAACAACAAAACAATTTTGAATTTTCAAGATTATAGCAATATAATGGAAGCTAAAATAAACACAAAAACCTTCATAACTAAACTCTTTTTCTCGATAACATTTCTGCTATCAGCATCCATGGCCTTTGCTCAAACCAAAACGGTTACAGGTACGGTCAAAGACGCAAAGACAAAGACCCCATCGCTTATGCCACCGTCGCTGTAGTGGGTGCGCCTGCTGCTGCGGGAACTTCTACGTCGACCAACGCGAATGGAGAGTTTAGGCTGGTATTTCCGACATCTTATGTCAAAATCAGAGCAAGTTATGTCGGTTATGATAATAAGGATGCTTTCGTGACCAATGATGCTGTACAGTCAAAAGAAATTCTGATGGACGCACAAGACAATATGCTGGAGGAAGTTGTTGTCAAAGCCCAGAAGAAAAAATATAGCAATAAAGACAATCCCGCAGTCGCCCTGATCCGTAAGGTTATCGAAAATAAAGAGAAAATCGCCTATCGGGACAGCAATACGCCGAATTCGATCAATACGAGAAGATGTCTTTGGGATTAAGCAATCTTTCTGAGAAGTTTGTCAACAAAAAAATCTTTAAAAACTATCAATTTCTTTTTGAAACAGACGATTCGGCCAAAACGGCAAATAAATATGTGTTACCGGCTTTTATCGAAGAGAAAATGTCCAAAGTGTATTACCGTAAAGATCCAAGTAAGACCAAGCAGTATATACTCGGTGATCAACGGGCACAGTTTGACCCCAAATTTATCGATAATGATGGTCTAGCAGCATACTTTAACAAGCTCTACGAACAAGTTGATATCTATGATAATAACATCTCATTGGTAACAAATCAGTTTTTGAGTCCGATAGCAAACTCTGCACCTACATTTTATAAATTTTTCATCACTGATACCATTAAAACTTCTCAACCTTGGTTGGTTGAGCTGAGCTTCGTTCCCCGCAATAAAGCAGACATGTTATTTAAGGGCCAGCTGTATGTCACGTTGGATGGTAATTATGCCGTTCAGGGTGCTAATATGACTGTTGCCGATGATATCAACCTAAATTTTGTGCGCGACCTTCAGATTCAGCTCAAATTTGAAAAAGATAGCAAGAGCAGATTTTACCTGAAAACCAGTACATTAGGCATTGATTTTTCACTAACGGAAAAAGGGATGGGAATTCGAGGAAGCCGGACGGTCAACTATAATAATTATAAAGTT
Organism: Sphingobacterium sp. E70; assembly: GCF_019285695.1. Taxonomy (NCBI): domain Bacteria; kingdom Pseudomonadati; phylum Bacteroidota; class Sphingobacteriia; order Sphingobacteriales; family Sphingobacteriaceae; genus Sphingobacterium; species Sphingobacterium sp. E70. Next base: position 536,395 of record NZ_CP079104.1, read on the forward strand.
GGTATTCAGCAAGCAGATAGTATTTACGATGGTCCTTCTACGGTTATTGCTTACAATATCGAAAATAAGAAAGCAATCAAATCGTTATTTGAAACACAACGCCCATTGGCTTTGGCGCAAAATGAATTGAATATTTACCATAATATTGACACGCTACAGAAAATACCTTCGTTCAGAACCTTCATGGATATTGCTGCCTTGGTTCTTTCAGGTTATAAACAAGCCGGACCTGTAGAAATTGGCCCAGTGAACACATTCTACAGCTTTAACCCTGTTGAAGGATTTCGCTTGCGCATAGGTGGTCGTACAACAGAGGCATTGAGCAAACGCTTCTATGCCGAGACCTATGCAGCCTATGGCTTCAAGGATCAAAAGTGGAAGTACTTTTTAGTGGGACCTATGCTTTCAATAACAAATCAGTATATTCCTTCCCTATGCACTACATCCGGGCGTCTTATAAAAAGATACCAAGATCCCTGGACAAAAGCTTGAGTTTATTCAGGAAGACAACTTTTTACTATCCTTTAAACGTGGTGATAATGACCGTTATATCTACGAAACTAACTACGGTTTGGAGTATAAAAAGAATTCTTGAACCATCTGGCTATTGGTGCCGGATTTAATATCAACAAACAATCTCCAGCAGGTAGCTTAACCTACCAGATGTTGGATGAAAATGGACAAAACAAATTGTTCAACGAATTAAATACAACAGAATTATCGGTCAACTTCAGATACGCGCCGCATGAAGAGTTTTATCAAGGTAAAATCTACCGTACTCCGATTTTCAATCAATACCCGATATTCACATTCAACTATACAGCAGGAATAAAAGGCCTGGCAAAGGGAGAATATAATTACCATAGTTTTAACGTCGGTGCATTCAAACGCTTTTATTTAAGCCAGTTTGGCTTTGCAGATGTCACAGCAGAAGGGAATTACATTGCCGGAAAAGAGATTCCATTTCCTTTTCTAACGATCCACCGGGCAAACCAGACTTATGCGTACCAGTTAAACTCGTACAACTTAATGAACTTCCTGGAATTTGTCAGTGACCACAACGCTTCCATCAATGTGCAGTATTACATGAACGGATTCCTATTGAATAAGATCCCATTGATCAAAAAGCTTAAATTACGGGAGGTCTTTAGTTTCAAAGGTGTTTATGGTGGTCTTCGCAAAGAAAACGATCCAGACGATCCAAATTATGGCTCTAAAGTGTTTGCATGGCAACGCAATGCAGACCAAATTCAAAGTTCATATACATTCGGTTCTGAACCTTATATGGAGGCCAGTATCGGTTTATCCAACATCTTTAAGATTTTGCGTGTAGACTACGTCAAACGTCTAAATTATCTTGACCATGTTGATGCTCCAGCTTGGGGATCCGCGCCAGAGTCAGATTTGATTTCTAAGAGTTTCCGTAAATTTATATTATAATTTTGAGGCCCTGTCGATTGAGAGAATGACAGGGCCTCTTTTTGTTCTATTGAACAAATCCGGCCGGCGGGGTTCATCTCAACTTTGATCAGGTATACAAAGTTAATCAGAAAACCTCCGATAACGACTCGACTTTGCACCGCGACAGCTATGCAATATCGGGTTGTCCATTCCTTGACAACTGTTCAGCTGAGTTTCGAGATCGCTTCGACTAGTCTTCGGAACTTCTTCGACTGTTGTTCGAGTGTGCTTCGGGAGCGCTTCGACTGGCCTTCGACTATTCTTCGACAAGAAGTCGAAGACCAGTCGAACAGTTGTCGAAGAAATCCCGAACCAGTTCGGACGCTGTTTCGAAGCTGTACCGAAAAGATTCCGAACAACTCACAATGAATATCCGAATGTCTTATACTGAAATAGGTTTACATCTACCGAACAGATTACTATATAGATTTTACATCCTATTTTTTTCTACTGGATGTGGGTGTCATTGTCTGTTTTCTTACTGTTATCAGTTGTCCTTTCCCTTGCTACTGTTTCCCTGGTTTTGCTGCGGAACTTTTTGCTTCGAGGCTACGTCTTTGAAACACTTTGGGCACTTTTTGGCTCTGCCATTCCTGATGGGCCTGCTGTGGAGATATCATGTTGCAGGACATATGTGGCCTAAAATGATTGTATATATTGACTGCTTTGACCAGCTGTGCAAGCGCCGTTTTGTAGTCCGGGAAAGTTTCGGCCATCCGATATTCGTTTTTAGGATACCATTTAACCTTTCTGCCACGGCATTGTCGTATGGGCTCCCGGATTGCGTCATGCTTATTGCAATCCCATTTTCCTGCAATATATTGACATAATTTGTGCTGCAATACTGGATGCCGCGATCGGAGTGGTGGGTCAGACTGCTCTGTGGGTAGATTCTATGTGATATGGCCATCCTGAGCGCTGATATACAGGCCTGGGCTGTTGGTCTGTGGGTAAGTTTGTAGCCCACGATCTTTCGGGAATAGGCATCTGTGACCAGGCAGAGATAGATCCATTTGTCCCGGATGCGGATGTAGGTGATATCACTTACCCATATCTGCTCGGGACGCAGGGCCTGCCTGCGCTGCACAAGGTCGGGCCACTTTTTGAAACGGTGGTCGGATTGGGTGGTGATGGCATACCTGCGTTTGCACTTGACCAAAAGATCATTCTCACGCAACAGTCGGAAGAAAGCATCCCTTCCCAGTCCAGCCATCGCGCTGCCCATTTCTTTGGCCAATATGCTGCGGAGTTTAAGGGTACCCATGCGATGGGAGTCCTTCCGAATTTCACGTACCCGCTCCAACACAAGCCCGCTGCGAACAGAATATTCCTGCTCTCTGCCCATATATTTATAATAGGATTGCCTTGTTCTGCCAAATAGTCCACAAAGTCTGGAGACCGAAACATTCTGGTAACACGACTTCATTTCCCGGACGATTTGGCCCCAGACTTTTTACAAAATCAGCCCCATGGAGCTCCTCCGCTTTTTTGATCAGCATCTCCAGGGCAATAATCTTAAGGTTCGCCTGGAAAAGTTCATCCCTGAGATCCTGCTCATTTTTCACCCCGGCATCTTCTGATTCCACAGTCTGGGAACTTCAAGCTCCAGATTGCTTTCCCACTGCTGGTACCATTTCATAAAATAACGCGGAGTGGCTTCCCCAGGAAGATTGTACTTCTGGGCAAGTTGTGAATAACTCAGCTTGCCGGCAAGGTATTCTCTGGAAACGAGGATTTTGAAGCTATCACTGTAAACTTGCTGTCCCCTGATTTACGTTTTGTCATACGCTTTTTCATAATATTAAATTTAAGATTTTAATATTCGGTTTTTGTAAACCTTTTTCAGGAATGGACAGAAGAAATCCCGCGTAGGTCATGAAAAATGATAGGAAAAAATTCCTATGCCGAAGAAAGAAAGAAAGAAAGAAAGCATGATCAAAAAACAAAAAAATCCCCTTGCAAACAGCAAGGAGGATAAAATTAGAATATGACGATGGTTAGTTTTTCTTTTTAAAAGCATCTACACCGCTCTGTAGAAATGCCTTGTATTGTTCAACATTGTAATTTGCGCCACTTTGAGGAACCAATATCTGACCATTTGGGTCGACGATTACATATAGTGGTTGCGAATTACTATTGAATGATGAAGCTTGAAAATCGCTGTTTTTATTTCCGATAGTCTTTTTTTTTATTACTATACTTGGAAACATATTGCTCATTGGCAGGCAATTCAGTTTTATCATCCACAAATAACTCTGCCATAACAAATTCTTCTTTCAACAATTTGGCTACCGCAGGATCTGTCCATACATTTGCTTCCATTTTACGGCAGTTGACACAATTCCATCCAGTGAAGTCTATTAAAACGGGTTTGTTAAGTTCTTTTGCTGTTGCTAAAGCCTGATCGTAATCATAATAAGGATCAAAGCCCTTTGGTGTACCACGCTCATGGAATATCTCTGCATATTTTTTAACTTTTCCATCCGTATGTGCTGCGGAGCCACTTCCAACTCCGGTAGATAAATCAAAATCTTGGGTTGCAGATGGCGGTAAAAAGGCTGAAATAGACTTCAAAGGTGCACCCCATAAGCCCGGAATCATATACACAACAAAAGAGAAAACAACAATAGCCAATATCGTTCTTGGAACGGACAGAAATTTAAGATCACTATCATGAGAAAACTTAATCTTACCTATCAGATAAAGCCCCATCAAACCAAATACTACAATCCATAGCGACAGAAACACCTCTCTGTCTAACCAATTCCAATGGTAAGCCAAATCTACATTTGACAAGAATTTCAAAGCTAGCGCCAATTCTAAAAATCCAAGTACCACTTTAACACTGTTCAACCAGCCGCCTGACTTGGGCAGAGATTTAAGCATCGATGGGAACATCGCAAATAACCCAAAAGGAATTGCCAAAGCGATAGAGAATCCTAACATACCAATGGCTGGGCCCAATCGTTCACCTTTTGAAGCAGCTTCCACCAACAGAGTTCCGATGATCGGACCCGTACAGGAAAACGATACCAACGATAAACTAAATGCCATAAAAAATAGACCAATAAGCCCACCTTTATCCGATTTGGCATCCATTTTATTGACAAATGAACTCGGTAAAGTTATTTCGAATGCACCGAAAAAGATGCGGCAAATACCACTAACAGTAAGAAGAAGATAAAATTAAAAATTCCATTGGTTGAAAGTGCGTTGAGTGCATCAGAACCGAATGCAATGGTAATAATCATCCCCAAAGCAACATAGATCACGATAATAAAGAGACCATATAATAAAGCCTTGCTGATACCACTGGCGCGACTACCAGACTGTTTGGTGAAGAAGCTCACCGTCAACGGAAGCATCGGAAATATACATGGCATCAATAAGGCAGCAAAGCCCCAACCAAGCCCGCGATGAAAATACTCCAAAGCGATTTTTTACCGTTTTTAGCAGAATCTCCCGCATTAGCGGTCGCAGCGACCGTTTTGCTGGAATCAACACTTGCCGTCACCGTGTCCGGTGACTCTTCGAATGATAGCGAATCCGGACTGATTGTACCATCCGTAAATTCGATACCTTCCATATTAGCCGTGCTATCCTGCTGCGCAAACATAGCGAGAGGAAGAATAAGCAGGAGTAAAAGGATTAATAGTTTAAAATTAGTTTTCATCAGCGTATAATGTGTTTTTCATAATTTATTTGCTTTGAGACCTATTTATCGTTCCAATGTAAATAAAACCCGAGGAGTATGACGCTCCCCGAGTTAACTATAAACATATGAAACTAAATCTTATTAGGCTCCAAATACAGGATTTGGTAGTCTACATATCGGTTGAAAGCCCAGAAAATCAACATCACTGGATAGATATCCCGGTTTAACAGGCTCTTCCTTAACCAAATCTGTGCTTAAATATTTTTTATTATCATCACATAGTAGCGTAACGACTACTGCACCATCCCCAGCTCCTGTTGTAACTTAATGGCACCAATAACATTTGCGCCCGAAGAAATCCCAACGGCAAGTCCCAATTGCCTTGATAATTTCTGCGCCATAATGATCGAATCGCCATCATTGGCACAAACGACCTCGTCCAATTCATTCAGATCAACAATAGCCGGTATAAATTCATCAGATATACCTTGAATACGATGTGAACCTACTTTATGTCCTGTTGTCAATGTTGGACTCTCCGCAGGTTCCAAAGGATGTACACGAACACTTGGATTCGCCTTCCGTAAACTACGTCCTACCCCCATAACCGTTCCGCCTGTTCCCACTCCTGCTACAAAGGCATCTGCCACTAGCCCCTGCTCTTCCAATTGTTTGACAATTTCGTAACCAGTCGTTTTTTCGTGTGCCTCCGCGTTATATTGATTTTCGAACTGTCTGGGTAGAAAAACCCCACCCGCAGCAGCAAGCTCTTCACTCAAACGAATACTGCCCAAAAAGCCACCCTCTTCTTTGCTGATCAACTGAATATCAGCGCCCATACTTCTAATAATATCGGTACGCTCTTTACTCAACCAATTCGGCATAATAATCTTCACCTGATGCCCCAAAGCCTTACCAATTGCTGAGAAGGCAATCCCAGTATTTCCACTTGTAGCTTCGATAACAACATCTGTTGGTCTAATTTGGCAATTCATATATGCTTTATACAAAATATACAAAGCCATTCTGTCTTTGATACTACCTGTTAAATTGTAATTCTCACATTTTACAAATACCCGGCCTGGCTTACCTTTGTAGGTATACTGCAATTCCAACATTGGCGTGTTTCCAACCAATCTCCACAAATGCTTAAATCTTTTGTCCAATGCAGGTGATAAACATGCACTTAGTAATTCTTGTTCAGCCATTTTTATATAAATGATTATTCTGTTGCAAAATTGACCAATAACAAGATATTATTCAATAGATAACTATAATTTCAAAAAAATTAAATAAAAACAGATAAATAACAATAAATTATTCACTCAAACATTGTAATTTTGTAGCAACACCGAAAATATTCAGATTATGGAATTGGATGAAATTGATTTAAAACTGCTACGCTTATTACAGCAAGATGCTTCATTAAGTAATAAAGAACTGTCTTTCGAATTGAATAAATCAATTGCAGCAGTACACGAAAGGGTAAAAAATTAAAAAGACTAGGTTATATCAAGAAAACTGTGGCAATCTTGGATCGGCATAAGATCGGTATCGGATTAATTTCGTTTTCGCAGGTATTCCTCAAAGCACATACCTTCGAAGTACTGAATGAATTTGAAAAAGAAGTGGCTAAATTTCCTGAAGTCATGGAATGCTATCAGATGGCCGGGTCTTATGATTTCATGTTGCGTATTGCCACCAAAGACATGGATGCCTATCATATCTTCTTAAGACATCGCCTTGCTGTATTACCGCAAGTCAATACAGTACAGACTTATTTTGTGTTATCGGAGACAAAAAGTGAAACCGCCTATCCCCTCTAATGAAACAGAGCCTATCTAAAAAATTGAGGTATTGATTTATACAAAATCAATACCTCAAATATATCAATCAATCAATCAATCAATCAATCAATCAATCAATCAATCAATCAATCAAATAGTAAAGTTCCGCTGACATTCCAGCTACTGAAGCTTGTCCCTTCAGGAGCTCCTTGCGGGATCTGAACCTGTAATTTGTAATCACCAGCTTTTAAATCGCCCAAGTCGATATAAATCGGTGGAGTCACAGTTCCTGGGCACCAGTTGGAACGGCTCAGATCAGATGAAGACAATCCAGTGGCAAAATTACCTGAAGCAGGGTTGGATAAACGATAAGAGCCACAATCGTTGCGCCAAGGCGTGTATTTAAAGAGCAAGGTATCGTTTAAGAAAATACGGTTTTCTTTGGGAACAAACTCATCACCATTTCCCCAGCCTCCATGACCGGTCGTGATATAACGTAATTGTACGTTTTTAGCATCCTGATCCAAACGAAATGACAGTGTCAACCCTTTATCCTTATCGAACATAGATCCATACTCCTGTCCACCCATTTCCATCACATTGGTCGTCGTAAATAATGACATCGTCTTTTTCAGATTTCCTTCCGAACCCGCCTCAAACCCTGGGTGAATTGTAAGCTCAACACTAACTTCATGACCATTCTTATCATAGTTGCCAATGAAAGCACCTACGTACACTTCCTGCTCACTTAACATTCCTGCAAGCTCAGACACGTCCTGTCTGTAAAGAACAGAATCTTGCCAAACCTTATCCTTTAACTGAAGATAGTTAAATTGCTTAACACCAAAGGGTGTAAAGAAACGCATCAATTCAACGATAGGTTCGAAAGTCGCTGTTCTTACCACTCCCTGATAACTCTTGCCATTTCCATTTTCGTACTTCGGTAAGGTTGACATGCCATTTTCATACCGTCCAAAAAGCTCTGTGCTTTATTGGCCGGAATAATAAAAACGGATCCGGTACGGTCGTATGCATCACCTTTTGATTGCTCCACAAGTTGAACGAACACGTTATCGCTAGCTTTGATTTTTGGTATTTTGACTTTCTTGACAATCACTGTACCATTGGCAAAACGTAAGATTGAATCCGACTTGGTATCATCTGAAAACGAATGCGTTCCTTTTGGAAAATCGGAAGTTGAACAAAACGGTTTTTCCAGATAAGATCTTTATAGGAAAGTTCGTCATAACGTTTCTCGCTTCCTTTTAATTTCAATTGCTCCGGGATGGTCTTGACTTTCTCTACTTTTGTTGCAAAGGTACGTGTATTGCCATTTCTGATCACCTCTAAAACCAAGCCAAGGTCCTGCCCGAGTTCGCTCGGAGCTCCTTTTACCCCAAGTTTGTCCGTATACCAGATTTCAATCTTATTGGAATTGATACTGGTTTCCACTTTCTTACAGGGATACCCCAAGATGGTCTTGGTTTCGTTAGTCGGGTTGAATTTCTGTTTGGAGAGCGCCAAAGAGTCTCTTGTCAGAATAAGGGAACCATCTTTCAGTTTCGCAATCTTAAGCAAGGTATTTCCAGACGATCGCTCCACCAGTACGCGTTCGTAAGGCGGCAACAATTGTCCTTTTATATCTTTTTCCGAACTCACATAAGTTTCATTTGCATTGGCATAGACCAGTACCCCATTCTGATTGGCGGGTGTATTGCCATTAAAACTTTGATTGTACTGGATCACATAGCTTGTTAGCTTCTGGGCATAAGAGGACAATGACAGACATAAAATTGAAACAAAAAGGATATTTTTCTTCATAGTACGCATATTGGATTAGACACAAAAATAAGAAAGGCTTTAGGAATTCCTAAAGCCTTTCTTATTTTATGCTAAAACGTTTATTTTATCAACCAGATATCTAAAAGATAAAAGACCGCAAAGATGACGGAAGCGTAACCATTGGTGGTCATAAAATCACGGTTTACCCGACTTAAATTTGTCGATGAAAACAGCGTATGCTGATAGATCAACAACCCACCATAGAAAACCACACCTAAATAATAAATCCAGCCGACAGGCATTAAAAACGCTGGTATTAAAACAAATATAAAAGACAGCACGTGTAAACATTCAGATACCCGCATCGCTCCTTTGGTTCCCAACCAGACTGGAATAGAGTTCAACTTATTGGCGCGGTCAAAAGCTTCATCCTGCAAGGCATAAATAATATCAAAACCACTCACCCAGGTCAGTACAGCAAAGCCATACAGGACAGGTACAGTTGCAAATTGCCCCGTGATAACGAGATATGCTCCGATCGGCGCTAAACCCAATCCTGCTCCTAATACCAAATGGCATAAAGGCGTGATACGTTTGGTATAAGAATAAAAAAGCACCACAAAAAGTGCAATCGGCGACAACATAAAGCACAGGAGTTTATAAAATAAGTCGCTGTGACAAAAGTAAGCAGTTGACGATGGTAAAGATCAGCGCATTTTGGGCAGAAATCTTCCCTGCAGGAATATCCCGCATTGCAGTTCTCGGATTGATCGCATCAATATCGCGATCCAAGTACCTATTGAAAGCCATCGCTGCATTTCGCGCCGTTACCATGCACAATAACATTAATAGTAACAGTTTCCAATAGAAAGCATATTCCGTGGTATGCAGCGCCAAAAAGAAGCCAATAAGGGCAAATGGCAATGCGAATACACTGTGGGCAAATAAAACTAAGGAAAGATACTTCTTCATGAGATGATCTTATTAGACTTTAAAACGTTCGTCATCCTATCCCCGACAATGATCAGATTGACGAAGCTATTGTTTTGAACCAATATTTATTTTTAGAAATACTTAAAACGGCATTCTTTCTTCCGGCTCGGGCCCGACAAATCGGCGGTTGACCTCATCAATGGTCTCCAAAATAGGCTCGTGACCTAATTTCTTTTCTGCCGAAGTTAAAAGACCGTTGGCACCTCCTCAAACCATTGCAAAAGCTGCTTCTTAAATTTCGCGATATTTGCATCAGATTTCACTGCCGATTGTTTGTCTGCTTTGGTAAAGACCAGCATAAAAGGTAAACCGCATTCACCCAACCAATAACAGAAGTCAAGATCGATCTTCTGTGGCTCAAGACGACTGTCCACCAGAACAAATACACATTGCAGATTATCTCTATGTGTCAGGTATCTGCGAATGAATTTCTCCCATTCATTGCGACTCGTTTTGGATGCTTTCGCGAATCCATAACCGGGCAAATCGACCAGATACCATGTATCGTCTATAATAAAATGATTGATCAATTGAGTCTTACCAGGTTTTTGAGAGGTCTTGGCAAGGCCCTTCTTATTTGTCATTGCATTGATCAAAGAAGATTTACCTACATTAGAACGACCTATAAAGGCGTACTCAGGCAAATTTGGCGCAGGTAATTTGTCAACTCTCGTGTTACTACACACGAATTCGGCTTTTTTACTTCCATGGAACAAAGGTACATTAAATGAATCCGTTTGACAAGGTTTCCGCCGCTTCTATACCAGAAAAAACTTCATGGTCATGCTGTAACATTTACGGGCATTTACATACTAATAGTCAAAATAAACAAGTGTATCTTTGATAACACAGGATATATGCTCTTTTTCTCCATACAGAATTTAATTAAACCTTAGAAAAGATGTTACTCGAAATCAATCATGTCACCAAGGATTACGCCAATCATCGCGCATTGGACGATGTATCCATCCAGATTCCAAAAGGAAAGATTTTTGGGCTACTGGGACCCAATGGGGCTGGAAAAACATCACTGATCCGTATCATTAACCAGATCACTGCACCCGATTCCGGTGAAATCCGATTTAATGGGGAAGTATTAGGCGCACAGCATATTGCCCAGATAGGCTATCTTCCGGAAGAACGTGGTCTCTACAAAAAAATGAAAATCGGGGATCAGATGCTTTACCTGGCGCAATTGAAAGGGCTTTCAAAAAAGAAGCTTTACATCGAATACACGATTGGTGCGAGCGACTTGATATAACTTCATGGTGGGACAAGAAGATTGAAGATCTCAGCAAAGGAATGCAGCAGAAGGTGCAATTTGTAGCCACGGTTATTCACCAACCGCAATTGATTATCCTTGATGAACCCTTCTCAGGTTTTGACCCAGTGAATGCTAATATCATCAAAGAACAGATCCTACGCTTAAATGCGGAAGGTGCTACCATTATCTTCTCCACCCATCGTATGGAAACGGTAGAAGAGCTTTGCGATCATATTGCTTTGATCCACCGCTCCAAGAAAATCCTGGATGGTCGCGTACAAGATATCAAGAAAGACTATAGAAATCAAACCTATACGTTGGAATTTACCCTCAATGCAGAAGGCATTGACATCAGCAATGAAAGTCTATTTAAAATTGTCAGCTCATCACAAAAGAAAATATTTACAATACTACTATTCAGCTAAATAAAGATGTTAATATAAACAATATATTAACATCTTTATTATAAAAAATACAGCTCAATCAAATCATTGAGCTTGTCCCTTCCATGGCAGATATTTTTATCCAGAAGGTTACTGAGGTCTCAACTTTATCCCCAGATCATGCATAAGATATTACTCATCATCCAACGGGAATATCTATCCCGAGTCAAGAAAAGATCATTCATTGTAATGACTTTCGCGGTCCGCTTTTCTTTTTTGCGCTGTATGCAGGTATGTTTTACCTGACAAAAAGAGCTTTAAAGATGCCCATACAGAAGTCTTTATCATTGATCAACAGGGCGACTTCGCTAATAGGCTTCAAAGCAATAAAAATGTAAGCTACAAGAAGAGTCAGCTACCGCTGCAGCAACAAAAACAACGCCTGGCCCAAGAGCAAACCAAACAGGCGATCTTATACATCCCTCAAGATATCCTGACAACACAAAAGGCTGAATTGATCACCAGCGGCAAAACAAGTTTTGTCACGCAGGAGATTATCAGTGGTCAGTTGGAAGATATCATTCGGGAAAAAGAATATAAAGCCAAAGGGATAGACCTCAAGCTGATTCAATCCATTAAACCTAAGGTGGATATTGAAGCGAAAGAAATAACGGCAGACGGTGAGGAAAAAAACAGCAATACGGCAATAGCCATGGGGATTGGCGTCGCCTTGGCTATTTTGGTTTACCTGTCCCTCTTTCTCTATGGCGCGCAAGTCATGCGGGGTATCATTGAAGAAAAAGCAATCGCATTATAGAAGTTATTATTTCCTCTGTAAAGCCCTTTCAGCTTATGATGGGTAAAATTGTGGGCATCGGTATGGTTGGCCTTACACAATTTGTGATGTGGCTTGTACTCACGCTAGGGCTCTTTCTTGTGGCTACTACATTATTTGTCAATCCACAAGATATACAGGAAGTCGCCGCCGGTCAGCCTGGAGCGGCCAATATGGGAACAGTATCCAAAGCAATGGGACAAGGTAGTTCTGCCTCTATTCTCGCTTCAATCCAAAGTTTCAACTTCACAGAGGTTATTGTCTTCTTCTTTCTGTTCTTTATTGCAGGTTACCTCCTCTATAGCGCTATATTTGCCGCTGCGGGTTCTGCTGTAGATAACGAAACCGAGGCCAATCAGTTTTCCATGCCGATCACCATGCCCCTATTGTTGACGTATATTCTTTCTTTCGGAGTTATCATTAACGATCCCAATGGTCCAATCGCCACCTGGCTGAGTTTTATTCCATTTACATCCCCATCGCTATGCTGGTTCGCATTCCTTTTGGTGTCCCCTTATGGCAGATATTGACTTCATTGGCTTTGCTTATTTTAACCTTCCTACTGATCACTTGGGTAGCCGCACGTATCTATCGTGTAGGGATATTGATCTATGGAAAGAAAGCCAGTTTCAAAGAAATCATCAAATGGTTCAATTATAAAAATTGATCGGACTGATCAATAAAGCATATAAAAAGCGAAGGCTGGATTGTACAGTACAATCCAGCCTTCGCTTGTTATCAACCCAACTGTCAAAACCTCAGTTCAAACAGCTCTATAGACCTGTTTTTCCTTCAGTATGACAACTACAGGGCAAATGGGTTAATATCTAATATTGAACTTCTGAAATACAAAATGCCATAGCCATATCGGGCCTATCAGTAGAAATTGCAGAAACTGCTTTCCAGTAATTGCCTTTTCTCTTTTCCTTTACCAAGAAACAGTGCGACTAGTGCAAGCAGTGCTATCGCCAAGCATACCCATATCACCGCAGGACCGCCGTTTTTTTGTACATATTCCAACTGAACAATAAAAAAGCTCATTGCTCCTATCGAGAACAAAATTGCATAAGACAGGGTTGCGGATAATTTCAGGTAAAAATAGATGATAATTGCAATGAAGAAAGAACCCCAATTCAAAAAGGTGTGCCAATTGAGCTTCACTAAAAATTCAAACTGTGGAAAAGGAATCATCCAAATACAGCCCATCACACCGAAGAATAACAGCGGCAAAAAGATGATCTGAATAATACGATTGGTTGGATCTTGAAAATTAGCATCCAATTCCTCAAAATAGGTATCTACTGGACGTTTCGGTTCTACTTCCTGAACTTTCTTCTTTTGTTTCATTCGGCAAATTTAATAAATATTGATCTGCATAAACCGTTGAACGGAATAATATTCTCATTTTTTTAGTCTGTCGCTTGTCATTATATGCTTTCTTCGACCTTTAACTGGCAATCTCCTATCCAATTCCGTAATATTGCAACATGAAGTCTTACAAACATATCTTATTTGATCTTGATGGTACCCTGACGGACCCTGCTGAAGGCATCACCAAATGCATTGCGTATGCACTCGAAGCAAAAGGAATACATACGCCTGATTTAAATAGCCTGAAGCCATTAATTGGCCCTCCGTTGAAAGATACCTTCATGCATACCTATGGATTTGACGAAAAGGAAGCTTTGGCTTGTGTGGACAAGTACCGTGAGCGCTTTGCGACCCAGGGTTTATATGAGAATCTGCTCTTTGATGGTATCCCCAAATTACTGGAAGGGCTAAAATCGAAAGACTACAAGGTATACTTAGCGACCTCTAAACCCGAAATTTTTGCACATAAGATTTTACAACATTTTGCAATCGACAGTTACTTCGATTTTGCTGGCGGAAGTGCATTGGACGATTCTAGACCGACCAAGACAAGTGTCATTCAGTATGTATTGAACAAGGCCAACCTGGTTGACCCACAGCACTGTATTATGATCGGCGACCGCAAGCATGATTTAATTGGTGCCCGGGAAACGGGCATGGATGCCATCGCTGTGCTTTATGGTTATGGTAGTGAGGAAGAACTTATGAAAGAAAAGCCAACCTATCTGCTGCATAGTGTGGATGATTTAATTCAGTTTTTGACGCATAAATAAACTTTCGACGGGAACGACTATTCCGCGCGACTGGACAGGTATTCCCCGCATCAAAATATACAGCAAAAAAACGCCCCAATCAATGATTGAGGCGTTTCTATTATTATTTGTTTACCAAAGATCCTGTTTTGTTTTTCAGGACTCTTCCATACGTTATTTTGCGTAAGATACGGATCTCGTCTCCCGGATGACAGTCACTTTAATCTGACCTGGATAAGTCATTTCAGTCTGTATACGGTTTGAAATATCAGCTGCCAATATTTCTGATTGCGCATCCGATACTTTTTCACTCTCAACGATGACACGTAATTCACGACCTGCCTGTATCGCAAAAGTTTTCTCAACACCAGGGTAAGATAGTGCCAAGTCTTCAAGTTCTTTCAAACGTTTGATGTAGCTTTCAACAACTTCACGACGTGCTCCAGGGCGTGCTCCTGAGATAGCATCACAGGCTTGTACAACTGGAGAAATTAAGGCTGTCATCTCAATTTCATCGTGGTGAGCGCCAATGGCATTACAAACATCTGGATGCTCCTTATATTTTTCAGCCAATTGCATACCTAGAATTGCGTGTGGCAATTCAGGATTATCATCAGGCACTTTACCAATATCATGCAATAGTCCGGCACGTTTGGCATGTTTTACATTCAATCCCAACTCAGCAGCCATTGTTGCCGCAAAATTGGCAACCTCACGGGAGTGCTGTAGAAGGTTCTGACCATAAGAAGAACGGTAACGCATGCGTCCCACCATACGGATCAGCTCCGGATGTAAACCGTGGATACCCAGATCGATAGCTGTACGTTCACCAATCTCAACAATCTCGTCTTCAATCTGTGTACGTGTTTTTGCTACGACCTCCTCGATACGAGCTGGGTGGATACGGCCATCCGTTACAAGACGGTGTAAAGCCAAACGGGCGATCTCACGACGTACTGGATCGAAACCAGAAAGGATAATTGCCTCCGGTGTATCATCCACAATGATCTCTACACCTGTTGCAGCTTCCAATGCACGGATATTACGGCCCTCACGACCAATAATACGGCCTTTGATCTCATCATTTTCGATATTGAAAATGGAAACTGTATTTTCGATTGCAGATTCAGTAGCGGTACGTTGGATCGTTTGGATAACGACTTTTTTGCTTCTTTCGTCGCGGTCAATTTCGCTTCATCTACAATATCCTTGATCTGAATCATTGCTTGGGAACGCGCTTCCTCGCGCAATGAATCCACCAATTGGTTTTTAGCTTCGTCAGCTGTAACACCAGCGATACTCTCCAATTGTTTGATCTGTTGTAATTTTAAAGCCTCGACTTCTTCGGATTTCTTTTCATTAAGTTCAACCAATTTATCCAATTGCTTCTTTTTGGTATCCACATCCTGCTTATCGCGATTGATGCTTTCAAGCTTTTGGTTAATCGATTGTTCTTTCTGTCTCAACGTATTTTCCTTTTGGTTGATGGTGTTGTTACGTTGATTCACCTCCTTTTCATGTTCGGATTTTAATTGAAGGAATTTTTCTTTAGCCTCTAAAAGGCGTTTCTTTTTAATGTGTTCTCCTTCTTGCTCTGCATCTTTTAGTATGCTATTTACCTTATCTTTGGCTTCCTGTTCTTGTTTTTTGAATAACAGAACCAACAGATAACGACCTATAACTACACCAACAATCAGAGAAATTATGATATAAATTGCGACGTCCATGTATGTATAATTGTATTATATATGTTTGTTTTTATTAATTATTAAATTTCAATAGCATAAATATCTTCGCCATTTTTTGAACTGGACACCAGCTGATTTTATGCCATTGGTATTCCGATATACTTCTTGGGAATACCAACGATTGAATCAGACAGGGTTTACATGGTATGCAAACAGGCCCAACGCATGATGGTTTCAAAACAAAAAAAACCGCAATTAAATTTAAACAGGTCTCATGTATTATTAAACTTCGTGATTACATAATTAGGCTTAGATTATGACCCAGATGGCTTTCGCAAAATGGCCTATATCTTTTTGCGCCTGTAATATTGAAGCGTTAAGTTTAAAATAGTGACAACCCGAATTTAATTGCGGCAAATTCGTCGTTTTAAGCTCTAAATATAAAGAACGTAAATTTATTTGTTAAAGAAATCCGTCAACAACTGATCAAGCTCCTGTACTGAATTCTCCAGCCCCACTTCGTGGTTCTGGGACTGTCGCTCCGCATTTAACATTCGCGTAGCGAACTGCAATACACACATGGACAACAAATCCTGCTTATCTCTAACAGTATAGTTTTCCTGCAATTCCTTTACTTTTTCATTTATCAATTTCGCAGCATGTCGAATCACTTCTTCCTCCGCGCTTTCCACCCGAAGGGGATAAACACGATCTGCGATATTTATTTTTATGGAAATCTCTCCCATTTCTTTGAGCTTTTTAACGTTGTATTAGTTTAAATTCCGATAATCTCCAAATTCCAACTACTTCAACAAACTAATACACTTGTCTATTTCTCGCACAAAATCGTTAATTTTTTGTTTTGTGTCAAGTATTTTTTCATTAATTGCTTCCTTATCCGTTTCTGAATCCAAGGTTCGGGCTACTGCCAGCGCCTTGACTTTCTCTTCCAACTGCTTGCTTTTATCGTTGCTCGCGTCGAAAGCCACTTTTAAGGATTGTACCTCTAATTTAAGCAAATCATTTTCTTCTTGCAAGACTTCGCACATTTGAATTAAGTTTTCGTTTTCTCAACGATCAGATTCATTTGTGAAGACAATGTTGCCATAGCGTAAATCGAATATTACCAATTAATGTTCTATATCTAATTAACCACGCACCTCTGCGCTTAGTTCCTTCTCAAAATTAACAATTAATTTTTGAACTATCGCATCAATTTGTTTATCGGTCAATGTTTTTTCTTCGTCTTGCAGGATAAAGCTCAGAGCATAAGACTTTTTCCCTTCCGGAATTTTATCACCTTTATACACATCAAACACATTTACCTCCTTTAAAAGCTTGCGTTCGGTCTTTTGAGCGACAAATTGAAGCTTATCGAAGCTCACATTTTCGTCAATCAACAGGGATAAATCACGACGTACAGCAGGAAATTTCGACACTTCCTTATATTGAATACTATTCTTGCGAATGATTTTCATTAAGACATCCCAGTCAAAATCTGCGAAGAAAACCTGCCCCTCAACATCTGCTTTTTCAAGTTGGCATTAGCTACCGCACCGAAAGAAACCAGACATTTCTGACCTTTCATATAACTCAATCCGTAGGCAAAATGATTGCTCGGTGCATCTTGTATTTGTATGCCCTCAATCTTTAGACGTTTGACAATGGTATCAACTGCAGCTTTGAGGTTATAGAAATTGACATTACCTTTTTGCTATTCCACTGTTCAGCTTCCTCTCTGCCGGTTATTGCAAAAGTCAAATGCTGCGTTTCTTTATATCCCTCACCGTCCAACGCATAAGTTTTACCGAATTCGAAAAATTTCAGATCAAAATTTCTACGCTTCTGATTATATTCAATGGCATTCAACACGGAGAATAACATGTTTTGGCGCATGGTATCCAAGTCCGAGCTCAAGGGATTGAACAATCTGACAGCAGTTTCACTGTCATCTGCATAATCAAGCTTTGTCAACGAATTTGCCAATATTTCACGGAATCCATTACCGATCAATAAGTCCGCAAGTTGATTTAAGACGACCTCTTTATCTGGTTTTTCGACCGTGTTTAAGGAAGCCTTAATTTGGGATTTTAGTTCAATGTTATTGTAGCCATAAATCCGTAATACCTCTTCCACAACATCTACTTCGCGGGTTACATCAACACGATAAGCAGGTACTAAAACATCTAGCCCGGCAGCTGTCTCCGAAGCAATCTCAATACCAAGGGCAACAATAATAGCTCTAATTTCTTCATTTGGGATTGCTTGTCCAATTAAACGTACCACGTTCGCATAGCTCACATGGAATGAGAATGGTTTAATTTCGGCAGGATATACATCTTTCAAGGTCGAAGATATCGTCCCCCGGCAATTTCCTGAATCAACAATGCCGCACGTTTTAACGCTTCTACAGTAATGTTAGGATCTGTACCACGTTCGAAACGGAATGAAGCATCTGTTTTCAGACCATGTCTTTTAGAGGTCTTACGCACTGATACGGCATTGAAATAAGCCGATTCAAAAACACATTGGTTGTTTCTGTCGAAACACCTGAATGTGCACCACCAAAAACACCAGCGATACACATTGGTTTTTCAGCATCAGCAATCACAAGGTCTTCAGCAGAAAGCGTCCGTTCCACAGCATCTAGGGTCACAAACTTTTCCCCTTCTTTTGCTGTACGGACAAGCACCTTGTTACCAGCAATTTTATCCGCATCAAACGCATGCAATGGTTGGCCAAGGTCATGCAATATAAAATTGGTGATATCGACAATATTATTGATTGGACGTACACCGATCACATTTAATTTTTCTTTCAACCAATCAGGTGATTCTGCAACCTGAACACCGGAAATATTGATTCCGCTATAACGTGGACAAGCCGCAGTGTCTTCGACAACAACAGCTGTACCTGCTTCCTCAGCCGCTTGAAAGGCCGAAATATCCGCTTTTAGAATATTTGTACGGAAATAAGCAGCGATATCGCGTGCTACACCTAAATGGGATGCCGCATCCGCACGATTCGGTGTAAGGCCTATTTCATAACGGTAATCATCCTGAATATTGAAATGATCTTTCACCAATGTCCCTACCGCAACATCAGCTGGCAATTCAACAATACCGGCATGGGATGTGCCCAAACCGATTTCATCTTCACCACATAACATACCTTCGGATACTTCGCCACGAATTTTAGATTTGGTAATCTTAAAGGGTTCTCCACTCAACGGGTGACATGTTGTACCTACTGTTGCCACAATTACTTTCAATCCTGTACGGCAATTTGGCGCCCCACATACGATATTTAGTAATTCAGAAGCGCCTACATCAACTGTAGTAACGCGCAATTTATCAGCATTCGGGTGTTGCTCACAAGTTTTTACTTCGCCAACGACCAAACCATCCAATCCACCGGGGATACTCTGTACGACGTCCAGTGCCTCTACTTCCAATCCTGTGTTTGTCAAGATCAAAGATAATTCCTCCGGCGTCGAATCTATATTAACGTGTTGTTTTAACCAATTATATGAAATGTTCATCTCGAATTTGATTTGATGCACAAACTTAGATAAATTTGACTTTGTATGCAATTATAATTGCGTAGTATATCAATTTATCCCTGTCAATACATGCATTTTCCTGGCGCTCGTCCTACTATAGTTTTACTGTTCCTCACATTCTTTGCAATCTGCCATATCCTGATTGCCACCCACCTTGCTCGTTATAATGCACTGGGAAAACAGGATTCTTAAAGATTGAAAAAATCGAATAGAAGATGATTATGAAGTTGGTTAATCGACAGCCTAATTCAATCTTTGCCTTGGGATGCGCATTAGATCCACATCCCAAGGCTTGATCATGTTATACGCATAGGGAATAGGGTTTACGAATCTACCACCTACAAGCGACCTATCCTAACAGCAGATAGAATGATAACATTTATTTACACGAATTAACACTACTTTATATTTATTTGCATTAGAACCGTTATTTCACTGTTTTTAAACCGAATAGTAACCACTATTTTTTAATCAAAATTCAATCATTTCCATAAAAATAATATGTAACTTTGTGCTTTAATTTGAAGAACGTTCAAAACAAACATTTATAATGATTCATTTCTTTGAGAACCCATCGAACACCGTATATGGTGTTCAAAGCGTAAACTCTTTATCACAAGAAGACATTACTAAACTCAACTGGCTATTCGGCAACGCCAAAAACTCGACGACCAAACCCTTAACCATTACTTTGTAGGCCCCCGCGCAGCGATGGTCACTCCTTGGAGTACCAATGCAGTAGAAATCACACAGAACATGGGTATTGAAGGAATTGTTCGTATCGAAGAATTTCAACCGGTACCAGCAGATTTCAATGATTTCGATCCAATGATTTCGCAAAAGTTCAGTACGTTGACGCAGGATATGTACACGGTCAACATCACACCAGAACCTATTTTGGAAATTGAAGACATTGACGCCTACAACAAATCCGAAGGATTGGCATTAAATCCGGAAGAAGTAGCCTACCTAAACAATCTTGCCACCAAATTGGGACGTCTTTTAACAGACTCCGAGGTCTTTGCTTTTTCACAAGCCAATTCTGAGCACTGTAGACATAAGATTTTCAATGGTACATTTATCATTGATGGTGAAGAACAACCTACTTCCCTATTTAAATTAATCAAGAAAACTTCCGAAACAAATCCAAATGAGATTGTTTCAGCGTATAAAGACAACGTTGCTTTTATTAAAGGCCCACGGGTCACCCAGTTTGCACCTAAATCCGCTGATAAGCCTGACTTTTACGAGGAGAAATCTTTCGATTCTGTTTTATCCGTAAAAGCCGAAACCCACAATTTCCCAACAACTGTAGAGCCTTTTTCTGGAGCGGCGACAGGATCAGGAGGTGAAATCCGTGACCGTATGGCCGGTGGTCAAGGTGCGATTCCTTTGGCGGGTACCGCGGTCTATATGACAGCCTATTCACGTCTATTGCAAGATCGTCCCTGGGAGAAGGCAATGGCAGAACGCCAATGGCTTTACCAAACACCAGTGGATATCCTTATCAAAGCTTCCAATGGAGCTTCTGACTTCGGTAATAAATTTGGACAACCCTTGATTACGGGATCTGTACTGACCTTCGAACATGAAGAAGAAGGCCGTAAGCTTGGTTATGACAAAGTCATCATGCAAGCTGGTGGTGTCGGTTATGGAAAATTGGATCAAGCCAAAAACATACCCCAAAAATAGGTGATAAAATCGTCATCTTAGGAGGTGAAAATTACCGTATCGGTATGGGAGGTGCAGCAGTATCCTCTGCTGATACAGGTGCTTTCGGGTCAGGAATTGAATTGAATGCCATTCAACGCTCAAATCCGGAAATGCAAAAACGTGCGGCCAATGCTGTACGAAGCTTAGTTGAAGCAGATCATAACCCAATTGTTTCTATCCATGACCATGGCGCTGGTGGACACCTCAACTGTCTATCCGAATTGGTAGAGGAAACAGGCGGTTTAATCGATCTTGATGCGCTTCCGGTAGGTGATCCTACCCTTTCAGCAAAAGAAATCATCGGCAATGAGTCTCAGGAAAGAATGGGCTTGGTGATTGCTGAAGATGATATTGCAATCCTAAAGCGTGTTGCTGATCGTGAACGTGCACCAATGTACACTGTAGGTGATGTCACCGGAGATCACCGCTTCACATTTGCATCAAAAGCAATGGCGCCAAGCCAATGGATTATGCCTTAGAGGATTTCTTTGGTTCATCACCAAAGACCTTTATGCGTGATAAAATCGTTGCTCGTAATTATACAGATCTTACCTATGATTCTGCGAATATCCCAAGCTATTTAAATCAGGTACTACAATTGGAGGCTGTGGCTTCCAAAGATTGGTTGACCAATAAAGTGGACCGTTGTGTGGGTGGCCGTGTTGCCAAACAACAATGTGCTGGTCCATTACAGTTACCTTTAAATAACGTTGGTGTCATGGCTCTTGACTACAAAGGAAAAGAGGGTATCGCAACAACGATAGGACACTCCCCTGTCGCAGCATTAATTGATCCGGCAGCGGCTAGTAAAACTGCTATCGCAGAATCATTATCAAATATCGTATTTGCACCGATTATAAACGGTCTTGCAGGCATCTCATTGTCAGCCAATTGGATGTGGGCAGCAAATAACGAAGGTGAAGATGCTCGACTTTATCAAGCTGTCAAAGCTTGTTCGGATTTTGCAATCGCACTAGGAATCAATATCCCTACAGGAAAAGACTCCTTATCGATGAAGCAAAAATATCCAAATGGTGAGAATGTAATTGCTCCCGGTACATTGATTATTTCAGCAGCTGGAAATTGTACGGATATTACCAAAGTAGTTGAACCTGTCTTAAACAAAAATGCAGGATCCATTTACTATATCAATCTATCAAAAGACAACTTCAAATTAGGTGGTTCGTCTTTCGCTCAGATTGTCAACAAATTAGGTACAGAAGTTCCTACAATCCAAGATGCAAACTATTTCAAAACAGCATTCAATACCGTTCAGCAATTAATCAACGATAACCAAATCGAAGCCGGTCATGATATCGGATCTGGTGGTTTGATCACGACCCTTTTGGAAATGACATTTGCAGATGTGAATTTGGCCGCAAATTATGACCTTTCGGGATTAAATGAGTCTGATGCTGTAAAAGTATTGTTCAGTGAAAATATTGGACTTATACTTCAAGCTAAAAATGATACTGTTTTCGAACAAGCTTTTAAAGAAGCTGGCGTAGAAGCCATAAAAATTGGCCAGGCAGTAGCAGGAAGCACCGTTACCATCAAAAACGGAGAAGAGAACTTCAGCTTTGATGTTGCGGCAACACGTGATGTTTGGTCGACCACTTCATTCCTATTGGATTCGAAACAATCGAAAAACGGAACTGCACAACAACGTTTCGATAACTATAAAAATCAACCTTTAACATTTACCTTCCCAAGTCAGTTCAACGGCAAAAAACCGGTGATCGACGGAAGTAAAGCACGTCCAAAAGCGGCAATTCTTCGGGAAAAGGGCTCCAACTCGGAACGCGAGATGGCAAATGCGATGTTCTTAGCAGGTTTTGATGTGAAGGATGTCCATATGACAGACTTGATTTCAGGCCGTGAGACATTGGAAGATATCCAATTTATCGGTGCTGTTGGTGGATTCTCCAACTCGGATGTACTGGGTTCGGCAAAAGGATGGGCCGGAGCATTCCTCTACAATGAGAAAGCGAAAAAGGCATTGACCGATTTCTTTGCACGCCCAGACACGCTTTCGGTTGGTATCTGTAATGGATGCCAGTTGTTTATGGAACTGGAAATGATCAATCCGGAGCACGAAGTTCATGGTAAAATGTTGCACAACACTTCGGGCAAACACGAGTCAAATTTCATTTCCGTGAAAGTTCAGGAAAATAATTCCGTTATGCTTTCTACATTGGCAGGAAGCACATTGGGTGTTTGGATTTCACATGGTGAAGGAAAATTCAATTTACCGTATGCAGAGGAACAATACAATATTGTTGCGAAATACGGTTATGAACAATATCCACACAATCCAAATGGCTCGGATTACAATACAGCGATGATCTGCGATAAAACTGGTCGCCATCTGGCCACAATGCCGCATATCGAGCGCTCAATTTTCCAATGGCATTGGGCAAACTATCCAAAAGGACGTCAGGATGAAGTTTCTCCTTGGTTAGAAGCTTTCGTCAATGCACGCAATTGGATTGACAATCAAAGCAAGTAATAAGCACTACATAAAAGCTCCTTCATCTATGAAGGAGCTTCTTTAGATATCCCTTTTATATCCAGGTTTGTTCATCATATTGTCAAGGGAATATTTTCCAGATCCCATGACCATAAAAAAGATCAACAAAAAGAATACGACTATAGAAAGCCACAATTCGGAATTCACATAACTAAAACCATTGGTGATATTAACAAAAAGACAGCTCCCACCAAGACCGGTAACAATAATAAAGAAGCTAAACGGGTTTGAAAACCCAAAATAAGGAATAACCCGCCAACCAAGTGCGTAAATACCACATAGTGAACAGCTCCCCAAACAGACAGGTGAAAGCTACTTTGTTCAATCATGTGCTCAACCACTTGCCTATCGTTTACAAAAGTTACGCCTTTGGCGAAAATCATAATACCCAAGGCAATTCTTAGGTAATCAATCCATTGTGGGTGATGGACATTTCCCCAATGCTCAATTCTATGTATCAGGTTCATAACATACCTCCTTTTATAGATGGTTATACTGCTATAACAACTGAATAACAAAAAAGTTGTTGCTCAGTATCATTTTAATACACAGATCATTGTCCTTACATGGGATCGAAATCCTTCAAAAAGGTTGAACGAAACATTAGGCTATCGCAAACCGGATTACAAGATCCCATAAGGCCGTTGTCATTAGCCCGATTACAATACTAAACCCGATAACAAGATTCACCAACTTTGCATTGAGATGATATTGTTCAGCGATGATCCCTGAGGTGACCAAGGTAGGCATGGCAGCTTCGAAAATACTGATTCGCGCCACAGGCCCCTTTACTCCAAGCAACAACGCAAATAGTAAAACCAATGCGGGAGCCAAAATTAATTTATAGATCATGGCTGTACTAATCTGTGCGAATTGTTGGCGCCAGCCCTCGAATTTCAACTGTAAACCGATAGAAAATAGCGCTAATGGCCCCACGGTCGCCACGAGTTTATCAAAAAAGGTTCGGCAACACTAAAATCAATAAACTGAGATAAAGTCAATGCAAGAAGACAACCGATCAATGGTGGGAAAGTAATCAGTTTCCTGATCATAAATTTGGCCTCAATGGATTGCCCTTCCTGAAGATTTGCTTTCAGCGCATTGATGATACCAGCAGTAGATAATAATATAAATGTCGTCTGGTCACAAATTATAGCAATCGGTAATTGCGCTTCGCCAAAATAAGCCATAATCAATGGAAATCCGATGAAGGATGTATTGCTATAGCCTGCCGCCAATTCCAGACTGCTCCTGGAACGCTGCTTATAGGATTTTCGCTTACAATACCATTCCATAAACAACCAGCTTCCGGCCCAGACCAAAACTGCCGAAAAGATCGGAAACAACAACTGTGACGACCATACGATCTTTGGAATATATTTAAACGAAACCGCCGGAAGAGCAAAATAAAGTATCCAGGTATTGATTCCTTTATGCGCCTCACCGTGGATTAAATTTGTCCTTCGCAACAGCATGCCAGCTGCAATACAAAACGCAATCATTATAAAATTAACCATGTTTTTCCTACAATTTTATACGACACAAAAGTGCAATAGTATACTTAGGAAAAACATGTATAAATACATTATTTTTATGTACATTTAATACGATATACCAAAAAAATCATGCGAAAGAAACAATTCGAGCCATTACTGATCAGTGAGTTTGTGGAAGATACTTTCCATCTACCTATGCATGAGCAAAATTATTATGAACTTGTTTACATACGCAGCGGACAGGGAAAACATGTGATCAATAAATTTGAATTGGATTATGAACGTGGTGATATTTTTCTTGTTAGCCCCGCAGATAAACATTACTTCAATATTCATGAAAAAACACATTTCCTATTCATTCTTTTTACGGATAGCTATTTTATGCAAAATCGGCGTCAGCAAAAACTGTACGCCTGGATTATGGAGTTAATGAACGACAGAGGATTGCGAGAAAGTAAATTACACATGACCGATCACGATCGTTTGATTTATTCCCATCTCATGGAAGCGGTCCGGCTATACTGTATTACCGCTATCAACCAGACATCACAATGGCTGTTTGATCAACTGGTTGCTATCTTCGGTCGTTATAAGGAAATATCCGAAATACAGCGCTTGCCACAGGCACATACACTGCACATCGACAGCTC
Organism: Sphingobacterium sp. E70; assembly: GCF_019285695.1. NCBI lineage: Bacteria > Pseudomonadati > Bacteroidota > Sphingobacteriia > Sphingobacteriales > Sphingobacteriaceae > Sphingobacterium > Sphingobacterium sp. E70. Next base: position 562,317 of record NZ_CP079104.1, read on the forward strand.
CATTTCGGCTTATATCCATCAGAATATCTTTATCCCAGAGTATCTTCAGCTAAAAACAATTGCCCAGAAATTTAACCTCTCCCCGACTTATTTTGGCATTTATTTCAAGAAAAACTTTGGTAGTAGCTTGAGAGACTACATCACCATGTACCGAATCGAATTAATCGAACATCGGCTTAAGTCCACTGCATACACACTCAAACAGATTGCCGAAGAACTGGGGTTTGTCGACGAGAGCCACTTATCCCATTTCTACAAGCGCACAAAGGGCTACAGCCCCAAAGCCTATCGACAGCAACAGGCAAAATAATTCTATGATGTACAACAGACAAAAGATACGAGTTGCCTATCAAGATTTAGGAGGCAATACACTATAGAATTTCAGTCCCTTTTCCTCAAACTGTTTATAGAGGATAATTAATACATCATTTTTAAAAGAAGAGGTATTCGCCGCAAAATTCACCCAGCAGGAAACGCTTAAATAAATCATTTCTTCACTGATGTCTTGCACACTGATACCACTATCTCTTTCTTTGACAAAATGTGGACTCGCCGCCATAGCATCTTTGATCCATTGTTTAGCCTCGTCAAGGTCGGCTCTTCGATCAATGTGGAGGACGAAACTTGTCTTACTATATTCTTGTGATAATGTCCAATTGACAACCCTACCCGACAGCAAATCACCATTTGGAATAATAACATCAGCACCATCGGCAGTTTTCAGTACACTTGCACGAATACCAATCTCCTTGACACGCCCCTTTTTATCAGCGAGTTCGATCTGGTCCCCACGCGGAAAGGCTTATCAAAAACGAGAATAATCCCAGATACAAAGTTGTTGATGATATTTTGCATACCCAAACCTATCCCCACACTCAGTGCCCCGATAACAACAGTAAGTTTATCCAAGCTCATCCCTAAAGCGGAAATAGCCATGAAAAAGCCGATCAGAATAATCGCCAGACGAAATAACGGAAACAGTGTCATTTTTTGATTGTAGGCCTGATTTAACTGACCATCTTCACCACCGAGTACGATGAGGCTGATATTCTTTTGAAACCAATTGGCAACCAGTAAGAGCAAAACTGCAACAACAAGATTCCCCAAGGTGAACGATATGCTGCCGATATTACGTACCTTTCCAAAGAATGTTTCACTAAGCGTCAATAAGGTTTCGATAAACTGAAGATTATTGGCCACAACAATAATTGCCAACAGAATACATACAATCCGAAGGATCTCCGTTATTATTGCCAAGGTACGCTGTTCGTTAAAGCGCATCCAAAATCCCGCTACCAAACGGTCTTTTTGAATTGGTTACGGACATCCAATTTGATCATGTCCGCAAAATATTGTAGGGTAAATGACTGCACCAAACCTACCGCACAGGCTATACTGAAACTGCGTGAATGCTCCACATGCCCAATGACATTCAACGTGATCGCGGTGATATTTAAGATCGCAAATACCACATAGATAAAATTACTGATATAGCCCGGACTCTCTGGATTCTTTATACGTCGTTTCGTATAGCTTACCAATCCCAATGCGATTAGATTAAAACCAATACAAACAATACGCAAAAACAGATCATCACTCACAATCATATTGACAAAAACATCCAATAGGTAAAAGATGATCAGAATCAGCGCGATCTTACGCTGCTGTCCAGTCATTTTATGTCTTAGTAAATACATAAAAATCAACATGATCACCAGTTGAGATGCCTGTAAGATGAACGTTGGTGTAAAGAAATTGACAAAGGGCAGTAAGGTTAGCAGAAAAATAATCGTTTTCCCAACAATCGCATCAATGGCTATCTTATTGGATGGATCATTTTGTTTCAGCACATAGGCAACCCGCGCAATCCAATACGAATAAGCCAGTCCCAGCACAATCAACAGAATCCGGCTCGCCCAATCTGTACGATTGACATATTTATCAATGGATGTATTGTTACTATAATTACTGCGAATATTGTTCAAAATAACATCTTTCGAGATACTTGTTGTATTGGCCTTCCAAATGGAACTTTTACCGGGAGCGGTAGTAGACTTCTTCGCAGCAGTTTTTGTTTCAGTAATCAGATCCAATCTATTGAGGTGCCGCTGGTTCTTTAGGATAAGCTCATCTATCGTGCGATTGATCATTTCCAGCGAATCCATCTTTGACGATAACTTAAGTTCTGCGCTATTCAGGTATTGATGTGCCCTAGCATGATTATTGGCACTGATATCATAATGATTGATGATATTACGGATTTGGTCTTTCGTGCCACTTAAACTGTTGGAATAATTTGCAATACTCCCTTTGATGGATTTAAGTTGTCTGATTTCTTCGGAAATCACATTTTTATTGTCGCAACAGAATCTTTTGCGGAGTTGGCACTTGTCGTGGCATAAGAATTGGATTTTTCATTTAACTGAGCGACAAACTCAGCCATAGAGCTTGTACGGATATTGGACAAAAATGTCAAATTTACCTTACGTAGGTCATTCCGTAGCGAATCATTCCCTACTCTTGTCGAATCGGTACCAGATCTTCTATTTAAACCGGTATATGACTGTGATCTATCGGCATGACACCTCTTCTTACCTGAACCGAATCTTGTCCGATAGCATACAGATGCAATGCAAATAGACTTATTATAAAAACAATGAAATGCTTCATGCTGTTCAATTTCATACGCCCAATTTGTTAATCTCTCTAAATAATAATCTATGTCTCACAGGAGAACTCCGCAAAACGAAGTTTCAGGAAAGCGGATGATGTTTATTATTTTTCCGACAAAAATAGCTTATCTAAGCTTAAAATCGTATAGCATCCGAAAATTTAAGTTCCTCCAAACGCTTGACTTTGTCATCTCGGTAAAACAGATTCATTGTCTCAAAGGGGATTAACTTTAAATCTTTGTTGACAATATGTACGCAGGATTTTTTGACCGCACGGACATCGAAGTCATAAGCATCCATAAAATTCATGATAATGATGCGGAAAAGATTATCATAATCCAGCTCAGGAGCACACACATCAGGCAGGCAACAAAGCAATTGATTGACCTTTGGTTTTACTTTATCCACCGAAATACCCGTACTAAAAATATCCAGCAATTGCATCTGAACACCAGTATCCTGTTCGTACACAATGGTATTGCGTGACTGATTATTCAAAAGTACAGCGGGGTCAATATGCCGTGTTAGCGGAATCCTTTCATCACCAATCTTAAGCACATAGCCCATAGCCAAAGCATCTGGGTTGCAGGGTACCGGAATGATATCATGCGGATTCAAGAGCGGATACTGATCCAAAATTTCCTGTCTGACCTCAGTGAGGGTCATCTTATGCTGATGTGCATTCTCCGCATTTCTACCGGCAATTTCTACGGGCTGGAAGGTTACACCACGAACACAACGCTGGTTCAAAGCATAATCCAATATCGCTCCGATCTCATCATCGTTGGTTCCTTTTTCCAGGACAACGACAAGTGTCGTACTTAGGTTCAACGCATTGAGCTTGTCGATTGCCTTTTTCCGTACATCGGTCAAATCCTTTCCTCTAAATTTCTCCAGCACAGCCGGGCGGAAAGAATCAAATTGGAGGTAAATTTCAAATTCCGGAGCGTAGGTGGCAAGCTGTTCAGCAAATCCAGGGTCATTCGCAATACGAATACCATTGGTATTCAGCATCAAATGCTTAATTGGCTTTGTTTTAGCGATATCCAAAATCTTAAAAAACTCCGGATGAATAGTTGGTTCTCCGCCGCTGATCTGAACAACATCAGGCTCCCCTCATTTTCGACAATCTTGTCAAACATGCGTTCGATTTCCTCCAGCGAACGATGCCGCCCATAATGAGGTGAAGACATGGCGTAGCAGGTCGGGCATGTCAGGTTGCAACGATCGGTCACCTCAACGATAGACAAGCAGCTGTGTTGTTCATGATCGACACAGAGGCCACAATCATACGGGCAGCCAAAATGAACCTCGTTCTCAAATTTCAATGGCGTCTCAGACGCTTTGTTATAATTCCGGATATTTTTATAGTATTCAACATCTGTGGCGATCAGGGTTTTGAAAAAACCATGATCAGGGCAATTTTTGGTCATAAAAACCTTTTCATCTTCGATGATAATTTTTGCCCCTACACGCGAAAGACAGGTCGGACACAGGCTAATGGTATAATCGTAATAGGTATAATTTCTAACTGGCATATATCTTATCGTTATTAACTTAATGCTATTCCACAGGCAACTCCACCTGCGATCATCGCTCCAACACCACCCAAAAGCACTTTAAGCCAAAGGTTGACATTAAATGTAGACTCTTTATTATTGGATTTCATAATCGAACCAATAATAATGACCAAAAGCGCTATTCCGATGACTATAGCTCCTCCAAACAGTAAAAACAAGCCCAATACAGCTGTGTTTTCCGAACCAAATGACCCTTCGAGTAAATACATAATTTAGACCTTCCTTTCTATATGCGTATTATTCAATAAATAAATATAATAAATTATCACGACAAGACAGGTAATTTGTATTGTACTCATTCCGAAAAGAATAACTACCCTTGGCTTGATAAAATCCAATAAAAAACGAAAGCTGAAATAGGCGAGCATGAAAAACTGAAACAGTACGCCATTTTGGAATATAAATCTCCGTTTAAACCATTGCAGGGAAATAAATAGCAGAATCAAAAATGCAATTTCGTATAAGGCAACCGGGTGCCGGCGATAAGCATCACCAAGGTACATCCCCAATGGACATTCCGTAGGCAAGCCATAGGTCTGCTCAAATACCCCAGTATAAAAACAACCTATCCGCCCGATCATGATCGCAACAATCAGCGGAAAGACCATGCGGTCCCCGTGCTCTCTTGCTTGCGCATGATTTTTTTCATCAGTTCCACCCCGACCAGTCCACCGGCCAGACCCCTACAATCGTATTATTTAGCCAGATATAACGCCATTTACTCAGGGCACCAAACAATTCTGCCGGGCGCTCAAGCGATCCGATCACATGAGATCCGATTAAGGCTCCTACAGCGGCTGCAATGACAATTAAAAGTGAGTTGGTGTGACCTAAGCTCTCCTTATCTTTCCATTTCAGGAGCTGATAATAACGCATACCCATAAACATCCCCAAACCTTCCATAAAGGGATGGAGGAGAAAGGTCTTTCCAAATAAATCAATGGTAACAGGAAATTCGATTGCAGTTAGCATAAGCAAGTATACAAAAGACAATTCAGATATCGATCACCAAAAAACAAAAGCCGGTTCATTTGTGAACCGGCTTTATCTCCTTATCTTCGTCTAGGATAGCTACCTACAATTGATCGCTGTAGACAAATCTGATTTCTTCTCTCAAATTATAGCGGGAAGCCATAACTTCACCATAAGCTCCTGCAGAACGAATAGCGATCAAGTCACCACGTTTTGATACCGGCAAAGGTACTTCCTTTCCAAAACAATCCGAGGATTCACAGATTGGCCCTACGACATCGTAGTTTAATGCTTCTGTAGCACTGCCTTCACTAATATTTTCTATTTTATGGTAAGCTTGATACAAGGCTGGTCGCATCAATTCAGTCATCCCTGCATCCAGTACCAAAAAGTTTTTCTTGACACCATTCTTAACATATAATACACGGCTCACCAAGCTTCCGCATTGAGCAACCAAAGCCCTGCCCAGTTCAAAATGAACTTCCTGATGTGGCTTACGCTCTAGGAAACGATCAAAAATGTCAAAATAAGCTTCAAAATCTGGAACTGGATTACCATCTGGATTTTTATAATCTATCCCAAGGCCCCCACCGACGTTCAACACACGAATCTGTGTTCCACGCTCCTCAAACCAGTTTTTCCACTCGTTAACTTTTACACACAAACTTTTGAATACCGTCATATCGGTAATCTGAGATCCGACGTGGAAGTGTAAGCCTACCAATTCTATAAAATCACATTTCTTGAGAACAGCGGCACATTTCTCCAGATCCGCATTTGGAATACCAAATTTGTTTTCGTCGAGTCCTGTTGTAATATAATGGTGTGTATGCGCGTCAACATTGGGGTTTATTCGCAATGCAACATTCGCTTTCACACCTTGTTTTGATGCCAATTCGTTAATAACTTCAAGCTCCTGAATAGACTCTACGTTGAATGCAAAGATATTTTGTTGTAATGCGTAATTGATCTCTTTATCCGATTTCCCAACGCCGGCGAAGGTAATATTCTGAGGCGCAAAACCACACTCTATAGCTTTTTCACTTCATTTCCGCTCACACAGTCCGCACCGAAGCCGATCTGTTGCATAGCTTTTAACAACACATCGTTAAAATTAGCTTTCAATGCATAATGAACATGGAATCCCCTTTTGTGGGAAGCTGCGTAAGCCGCTTCCAAGGTTTTGTTTAACACGGCCAAGTCATAGTAATAAAACGGCGTTTCTTTCTCTGCAAATTTTGCCGCAATAGCTGTATTTATCATATAAAACCTAATTCTTAAAATAAACGATTATGCAATGAACGTAAAGCCTCTGTTTTATGATCCGAATTCAATAAAATGGATACATTAAAATCCGAGCCACCGTATGAAATCATACGGACCGGAAGATGTTTGACAGCATCAAGTACACGTGCAGCATAGCCATGGCTATTCAAACCAAAGTCACCGACTACACAGACAATTGTCTGATCGCCGTCTACGGTAACAGATCCAAAATCTTCTACTTCTTTAATGATATCGGCTAAATTTGTGGTATCATCTATGGTCAACGAAACGGCTACTTCTGAGGTAGTGATCATATCGATCGGTGTTTTATAGCGTTCGAAAATCTCGAAAACACGACGCAAGAAACCGTAAGCAAGCAACATTCTTGAGGAATGAATATGAATTGCGGTGATACCATCTTTTGCCGCAATTGCCCGGATACATCCTTTTTGTGCACCATCTTTGCTAATTAATGTTCCTTTAGCATTTGGCTCCATCGTATTTAACAGACGTACCGGTACATTATATTTTTGTGCAGGAAATACCGATTGAGGATGTAATATCTTCGCCCCAAAATAAGCTAATTCTGCTGCCTCATCGAAGCTAAGATGTGCTATTGGTGTTGTCCCTTTTACGACACGCGGGTCATTGTTGTGCATACCGTCAATGTCTGTCCAGATCTGAACCTCATCCGCACGGATAGCTGCGCCAATCAATGAAGCTGTATAATCCGATCCGCCACGGCGTAGATTATCAATTTCACCAAACGAATTTCTACAGATAAATCCTTGTGTAATAAACAAGGTATTTTCGGGATGTTGAGCAAGAATAGTACTCAATTTCTCACCGATGTATTCCACCATTGGCTCATTGTCCTCATCGATTTTCATAAAATCCAACGCTGGCAATAAGACAGACTGAATTCCGATTTCATTGAGGTAAAAATGCCATAATGCTGTAGACATCAATTCACCTTGCGCCAAAATAATTTTTTCTTCTATCGACGTAAACAGCTCGTTCGCCAAGCTAGAGATCAGGTTAAAATGATAGTCGATTAATTCCTTCCCGTTTTTATAACCGGCTTCAGTATTAAAAAGTTCCTTAATAAGGTCTTCGTACTTATCCTTGTGCTTCTTGATCAAATCCTTAGCCTCGTCCTTCTTACCTGCTGTGTAAGCTTGACCAATTTCTACTAAAGCATTTGTCGTTCCAGCTACTGCGGACAACACAACGATTTGACGTTCCGAAGGGTTTACAATATCCAACAACCCTTTGATACGTACTGCACTTCCTACTGAAGTACCACCAAATTTTAAAACTTTCATACTAAAGTTACAATTATTAAATTTCTGTGCGCCAATATAGGCAATTCATGAATGTATATAAAAAAATGCGGCACAAAATCATGAAAGTTTTGTGCCGCATATATTTGTTCTATGCGGAAGAATTACTTCTTCAAGTTTTCGATCAGTAAACCGGCCAATTCTTCGCCGATTCGTTCTTGTGCTTCATTTGTCGCCGCGCCAATATGTGGTGTCAACGAAATCTTTGGATGTTTTAAAATTTCCTCACGTGGTGTAGGTTCGTTGTCGAACACATCTAAACCTGCAAATGCTACTTTACCTGCATCTAATGCCTTCACTAATTCCAACTCATCAATAACACCGCCTCTAGAAGCGTTGACCAGTCCAACACCATCTTTTAACAGCGGAAACTCTGTTGCGCCAATTGCTGGTTTGTCCAAAAATGGTACGTGTAAGGAAATAAAATCGGAAACTTTCAATAAGTCTTCCATTTCCACCTGTTTGATCGGAACCTCAACCTGAATACCACCAGAAAGTTCAATCGTTAAATCTTTGGGTCCTTCAAATAGATCTGTATAGACTACATCCATTCCCAGACCGATCGCGATTTTAGCTACTTCACGACCGATACGGCCAAAACCAACAATACCGATTGTTTTACCGCGAAGCTCAGTTCCGGCACCATAGGCTTTTTTCAAAGCACCGAATTTGGTATTTCCTTCAACAGGCATCTTGCGGTTGGAGTCATATAAAAAGCGTACACCGTTTAAAAGGTGCGCAAAAACCAATTCCACTACCGATAAAGAAGATGCAGCAGGAGTATTGACAACAGCAATACCTTTTGAACGTGCGTATTCCACGTCAATATTATCCATTCCTACGCCACCACGACCGATTACTTTCAAATTTGGGCAGCTATCAATTAATTCCTGACGAACTTTAGTTGCGCTACGTACAGTGATTGCATCATAAGCAAGCAGCTTTTCAGCTAACTCCTCTTGTGGTATATGATTTGTATCTACAGTATGACCAGCATCTTCCAACATTTTCTTTCCTAGTGGATCGATACCGTCATTTGCTAATATTTTCATCCTTTATATTTATTTATGAATGTCGGTTTTTCATTGTATACATGAATCTGTGACACCCTGATTGTTTATTTAAGCGATGAAGCAATCAGATTCATTTGGACAGCGACGTGAACGGAATGAATCAATGATTTCATCAAAATATTTTTGACCGAATAGACTATTTGCGTGTGTCTTCAAATTCTTTCATGGCATCAATCAATGCATTTATACTGCTCAATGGCAATGCATTATAGATAGAAGCTCTAAAGCCACCTACCGAACGATGTCCTTTGATACCAATCAGATTACGTTCTTTCGCCAAAGCCAGGAATTCCGCTTCCAATTCAGGAGTATCCATCACGAAAGTCACATTCATGCGCGAGCGGTCTTCAACAACAGCAGTGCCTTTAAATAAAGGGTTGCGGTCGATCTCATCGTATAAAGCACGTGCTTTAATAATATTCTCTTGCTCTAAAACTGGCACACCACCTTTTGCTTTTAACCAACGTAGGTTCAACATGGAAACAAAGATCGAGTATACCGGAGGAGTATTATACATGGAACCGCCATCGATATGCAATTTATAATCTAACATCGAAGGTAGAACACGTCCGGATTTACCTAAAATATCATCCTTCACAATAACTAGTGTTACGCCAGCAGGACCCATATTTTTTTGTGCTCCAGCATAGATCAAATCGTAATCTGCGACATTGATCTCGCGGGAAAAAATATCTGAAGACATATCTACCACCACTGGTAATTCCGTCGCTGGTTTTTCAAACACCTCAGTACCATAAATCGTATTATTTGAAGTATAGTGAAAATAGGCAGCATCCGAAGGGATTGAATACCCTTTAGGTATATAAGAATAGTTTTTATCTATCGACGAAGCTACAACATCTACTGTTCCGAATTTCTTCGCTTCTTTTAAGGCCTTTGTTGCCCATACACCTGTATCCAAATAAGCAGCTTTCCCGCCTTCAGGTAAAAGATTAAGTGGTGCCATCGCAAATTGCAGACTCGCTCCACCTTGCAAGAAAAGAATCGAATATCCTTGTGGTACGGCTAATAATTCCCTTACTAACTGAGTCGCCTCATCTATCACTGCTTCAAACTCTTTGGAACGGTGAGAGATCTCTAAAATTGATAAACCTGTGTTGTTAAAATCAATTACAGCTTCTGAGGCTTGTTGAAATACTTCCTTTGGCAGAATACATGGACCTGCTCCAAAATTATGTTTCATTGATGTTATAGTTTGTTTGATTGCTCATTCAGAACCCTAGTAAAGCAATCTGTTGTTTTAAAAACCAAAGGTAAAATAAAATTATATATTTTTCAACTATTCTGTTTTTTTATTGAAAATTTACAAAATTCTGAATCATTTCAATAAAAATATTACACAAGTAGATCCCTATTGGCTATTAAAACAATTACAGAAGAATCACTTTCCAAGCCATATCTAATTGATTATCTTGTAAATACTCCTTTGCTTTAAGCTGAAGATGAACGTTACGGGAGGATTGGTCCCCGATAAAGGCATTTAACAATTCGTAAATTTCGGGTAGGGACGTAATCTCATCCACCTCCAACGGTGTAGGCAGTCGGTCTAACTTTGCCAGTTTAATTTTATCTTCCGTACTAAAAACGGTGGATTCCCTTACAAAAGGAGGAAGTTGGTCGTAGTCCATAAAAAAGCAGAAATTTTAGTCAAATCTCTGCTTAATATCTTAAAAAAGAAAATCCTTATAATTTTTCGATGATCCGATCAGCAAACTCACTTGTTTTCACTAGGGTCGCATCATCCATCAGATTGTAAAATCAACAGTGACCGTTTTCGCAATAATGGTTTCCCCAATGCACGCACAATTGCCGCCGCTACTTCTGTCCAACCCAGGTATTCAAACATCATCACACCGCTGAGGATAACGGATGAAGGATTCATGGTATTGGTATTCGCAAACCGAGGTGCTGTACCATGGGTAGCTTCAAAAACAGCGTGACCGGTTTTAAAGTTGATATTGGCCCCGGTGCAATTCCTATCCCGCCGACCATGGCTGCCAATGCATCCGAGATATAATCGCCGTTTAGATTCAGGGTTGCCACCACAGAAAAGTCGCGTGGATTAAGCAAGATTTGTTGCAGGAAGTTGTCCGCGATAATATCCTTAATCAAGATTTTACCCGAAGCCAAGGCTTCTTTTTGTTCCTGATTGGCCGCGGCCTCACCTTTCTCCGCTTTAGTTCGCTCCCATTGCCCCAAGTATAGGTCTTATCCGCAAATTCTGTTTCTGCAACCTCGAAACCCCAGATTTTAAAGGCTCCTTCTGTATATTTCATAATATTCCCCTTGTGCACTATAGTCACCGAGGGTAATGCATAATGGATCGCATGTTCAATCGCTGCTCGAACCAAGCGTTTGGATCCTTCTTCAGAAACCAGTTTGACCCCTACCCTGTGGTACTCGAAAAGTTATAGTCGATATCAAGTTCGTCATGTAAAAAATCCTGTAGTTTATTGGCTTCTGCACTTCCCGCCTGAAACTCAATCCCGGCATAGATATCTTCGGTATTCTCCCGAAAGATGACCATATCCACATATTCTGGATGTCTGACCGGAGATGGCACACCTTGGAACCACTTCGTCGGTCGCTGGCAGACATAGAGATCCAAATCCTTCCGTAAAGCAACATTCAGGGAGCGTATGCCACCACCTACAGGTGTGGTCAAAGGCCCTTTATGCCAACTAAGTATTCGCGCAATAGATCCAATGTCGCTTTGGGCAACCACTCTCCGGTTTCATCAAATGCTTTCTCCCCTGCCAAAACTTCCTTCCAACTGACTTTTCGTTGTCCGTTATAGGCTTTCTCCACAGCTTTATCAAAAACACGCACTGCAGCATGCCATAGGTCAGGACCTATACCATCACCTATGATAAAAGGAATCGTTGGGAAATCTGGAACCTGTAATGTTCCATCGCTTGACATTGTAATCTTATTTGACATAATCAGTGTTTTTTGCGGATAGCAACTATCCTTTATTAAACATATTTCCAATCTCTTTACTAATCTTTCGGAATATCGGAGCAGCCTCAACATCCTCGTATTCGTCAATGTGCGCATTCTCTACCCTACTAGGAAACACCAAAACAAGGTTTTCGTTTGCATAGATCCGATCTAATTTTTTTGCCACACCATCCAACGAATCGCGATATGAAACCTCTCCATTTCTTGCGGACACAAAAATGAACATGGACTCTTCGTCCTTAAACGCTTTTAATCCTTGTAAATTATCCCAGTCATCGTAGTGTTTAAAAGTAACTGGCACGGAGTTCTTTATTTCGACCAGGTGCGCCTCAATTGCAGATGTGGAGCGTGTATCCACCACAAAAGAGATTGGAACAGATAATTCCTGTGCAAGTTTAATAACCTTCTCCAACCAATACTCGAAACCAAACTCTGCCTCACACATTGGCGGGGCAAATACAACGATAGCTTTATTGGAAATAAAAGGTTTTCTAAAATGGCAGAGCATCACGTTGGCCGAGGTTCTGTTGAGGATACTTTCTGTTTTTTCGCCAACAAATTTATCCATAAAATTCGCTGCGCTTGGCCAACCAAGCACAATACAATTTGCGGAAACTTCTTTCGCTGACCGAGCTACACCGCTTGCAATATTTAAATCTATCGTTGCACTGATATTAACATTGGTCTCGAACCAGAAGCATAACGCACCATATTGTCCAAATTTTTGCGGGCTTTACTCATATTCAGCTGTGCCTGTTCATTATCTTTTACCACGGATACAATATTCACAGGCTGAGTGCATTTTTTACTCTTGATGTAAGTGGAAAAGTCAAGGATAGGTTCCATATTGTCCATATTTGCAATAGAGATCAATATATTTTCGTCTTTCTCCTTCACCACATCAGTATGTTCTTCATCTTGCTCCCCATCCATAACCACTTTCCGGGAAGCATTCCCTGTCACAATAGTAGCAACAATACAAGTTACCAAGATCAACAAAATCGTACCATTCAAGACATTTTCATCAATGATCCCATTTTTATAACCGACCATAATAACAGCCAAAGTCGCTGCAGCATGGGCGCTGCTCAAGCCAAAAATCAAGTTGCGCTGCCCACGGCTATATTTAAATGTTTTCTGTGTCAGCCAAGCAGCGGCATATTTCCCCACGATTGCAACGACGGTCAAGGTACCTGCTATAATTAATGCCTGAGGTCCTTTTAAAATGACACTCACATCTACGATCATACCGACTGATATGAGGAAGAAAGGAATAAAAATCGCATTCCCGATAAACTCGATTCGATTCATCAGCGCCGAAGAATGCGGAATCAATTTATTCAAGGCCAGACCAGCCACAAAGGCCCCGATAATAGGTTCCAATCCCGCAATTTCTGCTAAGAAGGCCGCAAAAAACACAACGGAAAGTACAAAAATATAGTTTGATGTCTTTTCGCTGCCCAACCGTTCAAAAAACCATTTGGCGATCCGCGGGATAATACCGAACATGATAAAGAGGAATATGGCGAAGGAAATCCCCAGTGTAACCCAAAATTCATTACCAATATTACCCTGTGAAACTCCGGTAATAACAGCCAATATAATCAGTACTGCCGTATCGGTCAGGATCGTACCACCAATCGTAATTGCCACAGCTTCCATCTTGGAAATACCATAACTATTCACAATGGGATAAGATACCAAGGTGTGCGTCGCAAACATACTCGAGATCAAGAGACTCGCCAGTACATCGTAACCCAACAACAAATGACAAACAGGATAACCTATGCTTATAGGCACAATAAATGTAAAAAACCAAACAGCAAACTTTTGTTCTTGGTCTTTTTAAATTCATTCATATCAATTCCAAACCGGCAATAAACATGATATACAAAAGCCCTATCGTGGAAAACAGATTAATTGCAGAGTTTTTTTCCAGCCAATTTAATCCATGGGGTCCAATAATAACACCAGATATGATCAAACCAATAATGCCCGGCACCTTGATCGGTCTGAGGATAATGGGTGAAAGTAGGATAATAAAGAGTACCAGTGAAAAAATAAGTACGGGATTCTGTAGGGGCGCTTCGAAAGCGTGGGAAATATGCTCGAAAGTTTTATTCATATGTGCTCGTATGCTATCGGTAAAATGTGTCAACTTATTTTTCGTTACCAGCCGTAAAATAGCTAACAGCTTTAAAAATACAATTTTTCCAACAAAACGACGTCTAAAAAAGGGCTTACTTAAAAGAAATTGCTTTTATCGGACTAATCTTGGTGATTAACATCGAAGGAATAAACAAGGAAACCATGCCAATAAATACCACCGCAAGATTGACCAAAATAACGTCAGACCAATAGAGTTTTACGGCAACATAAGAAATGTAGTAGGTCTGCTGATCCAGTTTGAAAAAATGGGTATAATCCTGTAGAAAATAAAAGCTCAACCCGATGAGATTTCCAATCAGTAAACCAAGTCCAATGAGATACAGGGCACTATACATAAAGACCCGGCGTATACCGGCATTATGGTAACCCAAAGCCTTTAATATACCAATCATGGATGTACGCTCAAGGATGGTGATCAATAAAGCTGAAATCATATTGATAATAGCTACCACCGTCATTAAGATAAAGATAATTTTGGTGTTCATATCCAATAAATCCAACCACTGGAAAATATCGGGCACCTGGTCTTTAATATTGATTGCCTGCATATCAATAGGCAGCAAATCTTCTATTTTTGTGTTGTCTGTTGGAGTTGGCTGAAATCCTTGATTCGAATCTCATAGCCACCGACCTCATTATCATCAAGATTGCTCAGCTTCCTAATGACATTCAAAGATCCGATTACGTAAACTTTATCAAGCTCCTCCGACCCGGTATTAAATATCCCCTTGATGACAAACTTTCGCTTACGGATGGGCTCCTGGACAAAATACATAATAAAATCGTCGCCTACTTTCAACAACAATCTATCTGCCAGATATTTAGAAATTAAGATCTGATTATCGGTGTTCTCGGATTTAAAATCTATCGTACTCCCTTCGAGCAGCATATTTTTTATAGGCTGCTGATCGTATAGCGAATCAATACCTTTCAAAACCACGCCTTCCACTTCGTCATTCACATTGATAATCCCAGCTTTAGTTGCAAATGGATTAATGGAATATACTTCAGGGTCTGCTAATATAGACTTATGGAGCGAGGCGTAAGAGAGATTGGTGAATTTTCATACGATTTATTGAGATCATAACGTAGCACCAATACATCTGCAAAAAAACCACGTTGCTTGCTGATGATCTCCCCTTAAATCCGCGCAAAACCGCAATAGATATGATAATGGCAGCAATGGCTAGCGCAATTGCACCGATCGTAACCCGAACGATCAATTTTGAGAACGTCCGTTTACCTGAAAATGCTATTCGATTTGCTAAAAAATAAGGAAAATTCAAGCTTTCAATATATTTATGTAACTTCGCAAAGTTATAAAAATTTGTTATTTACAAAACTTTAATAGCAAATTATTAGCGTTTTTGCAGATGATTTCTAACATCTCAACGATTTTATTGATTTTAAGGATTTTACAAAAACACAGCTCTTATGCGTATTATTTTCATGGGCACTCCTGACTTTGCCGTTGCTTCACTTGATGCACTCATTCAATCTGGCGAACAAGTCGTTGCTGTAGTTACAGTACCGGACAAACCGGCAGGCCGTGGGCAAAAGATACATGAATCAGCCGTTAAAGTATACGCTACCCAACACCATATCCCCGTCCTTCAACCAGTCAAACTTCGGGATGAGGCCTTTCTTGCCGAACTCAAAAACTATCAAGCCGACCTTCAGGTCGTGGTGGCATTCCGTATGCTGCCTGAAGTTGTCTGGAATATGCCGAAACAGGGCACCATTAACGTCCATGCCTCTTTGCTCCCACAATACCGCGGTGCAGCTCCAATCAATCATGCCATTATGAATGGGGAGAAAGAATCCGGAGTGACTACATTCTTATTGCAACATGAGATTGATACTGGAAATATACTTTTAGCCGAAAAAGTTACAATAAATGAAACTGACACCGCTGGAGATCTTCACGACAACCTGATGGTTGCGGGAGCCAGAACTCTCCTTCAAACGATACAACAGTTGAAAGCGGGAAATTTACAGCCGAAAAGCCAAGACGATATCCTCCCAACAGAAACGTTGAAACATGCGCCGAAAATTTTTAAAGAAGATTGTAAAATAAATTGGAACCAATCTACTGATGTTGTTTATAATTTTATACGCGGACTTAGTCCATATCCAACGGCATTTACTGTACTCAATGATAAGGTATTAAAAATATATAAAACAGAAAAAGAGCAAACAGCTACTACTGCTGCACCGGGAACAATAGAGACAGACCAAAAAAGCTATTTAAAGTTTGCGACACAAGATGGCTATATCATGGTATCGGAACTTCAACTGGAAGGCAAGAAGAAAATGAATGTGGTAGACTTTTAAAAGGCTATAGATTCTAGTTTTCTCATCATCTCCATCATAGTATTGCAACAAATCACCAGGCTGACAGTCTAGCGCTTTGCATATTGCTTCAAGTGTATCTAATCGCAGGGCCTTAGCCTTTTGATTTTTATGATTGAAAGATTAGAAAGTGTAATCCCTACACTGTCACTCAATTGGTTAAGTGACATTTTTTCTCTTTCATTATTTTATCCAAATGAATTAAGATTGGCATATTATAATTTTTATTCCTTTAAATTTATTTAATGTCTCTTGTAAAACAAAACATATATCTTTTTGTTTTATCATAAAATTATCATTTTAAAATAAATTCAAAGAATACGTTTTACGTAACATATCTGATATCATTAGATAAATTACTTGAGAATAGAAAAAAATAAAATTTGTTAGCGCTTTAAATATCAATCAGTTGAATATTACAGCCACAATTGAGAAAGAAAAACAATTTTAAATGGAATAGTTTTTGATAGTGTAAAATGAAGATTTACAAAATCATAACTCATTATAGATGAGAGGTTAGATAATCCATTTTCCATTAATAATTCAAAAATTTTTCGTATTTTCGCAAACATTTCTTAGAGAGGAGAATTAATAAAAATTAATGAGACAGCTCAAAATTACACAATCTATCACCAATCGTGAGTCCCAGTCTTTGGACAAATACTTACACGAAATTGGTAAAGTAGACTTAATTACAGCAGAAGAAGAAGTAGAATTAGCACAGCGCATCCGCGAAGGCGACCAAGTTGCCTTGGAAAAATTGACTAAAACCAACCTTCGTTTCGTAGTATCAGTAGCAAAACAATATCAAAATCAAGGATTGACCTTAGGTGATTTAATCAATGAAGGCAACCTGGGCTTAATTAAAGCGGCTAAACGTTTTGACGAAACAAAGGGTTTTAAATTTATTTCTTATGCCGTTTGGTGGATTCGCCAATCTATTCTTCAAGCAATTGCTGAACAATCACGTATCGTACGTCTGCCATTGAACCAAGTAGGTTCTCTAAGCAAAATCAGTAAAGCTTTCTCAAAACTAGAACAAGAATACGAGCGGGAACCATCTCCAGAAGAATTGGCGGATATCCTTGAAACCACAGTTGACAAGGTTTCGGATACCCTAAGTAATTCTGGACGTCATGTGTCTATGGATGCACCTTTCGTTCAAGGTGAAGAAAACACACTCTTGGATGTATTGGAAAACCATGACCCAGACACCGATAGTTCTCTAATTGATGAATCTCTATCAGAAGAAATCAAGCGATCATTGGCAACTTTAACAGAAAGAGAACGTGAAATCATCGTTCTATTCTTTGGATTAGGTTCCAACCACCAACTGTCGCTCGAAGAAATCGGTGAGAAATTCAATTTGACACGTGAACGCGTCCGTCAAATTAAAGACAAGGCTCTTCAACGTTTGAGACACACTTCAAGAAGCAAAATCTTAAAATCTTATTTAGGTTAAAAGAGATATTTATTGAAATTTTTGGTAATCCCAATCAGAAATGATTGGGATTTTTTTGTGTAATAAAGTTTTTTGTACAACAAAGGCTGCTTGCTTTTCGCAAACAGCCTTTACCCTGCATTGATCCAATATCAATGCTATTCTTTATTTAGAATCTGGCATTAAAATAAATTCGAAAAGCCGATCTTTCTTCAGGTATTTTCCAGCTACATCTTGTATTGATTTTGGCGTCACCTTATTCAAATTCTCCATCCGACGTGTATATCTAGTGATATCCAAATCATTTTGATAGGAACTCGAAATGTAATTCAGCCAGTAGCCGTTTTCACGTAAACTCAATTCATTCTGTCTTTTTGTTCAGCCACAAATTTTTCAATATCCACTTTATCCGCACCTTGATCCTGTATCTTTTTCACTTCATCCAAAGCAGAAGCAATCAAAGCATCCGCTTTATCCACTGCCGAACCAAAACCAATTGAAAAAGCATAGCGTGCTTTAGGTAATTTACCGAAGCTGGCACGGGCACCAACACCGTAAACACCACCTTCTTTCTCGCGCAGTCGCTCAAGCAATTTGATTGTCAATACACTTTCTAAAGCTTCCATATTGACATTCTCACTTTCACTATAATTATAGTCTCCGTAATAAGCCAATTGGGTACTTGCTTTTTCTTCCTTGCCTTTATGAACAACCACACGTTCCCCTTTATTCGGTTCCAGAATATTTAAGTCTTTGTAATTCTCTCCTCGTTTGACCGCAGGTAGGGAAGCAAGATAAGTCTCAATGAACGGTTTAATCTGTGCTTCATCAAATGAGCCTACAATGGTAAATACAAAATCTGAAGCATCTGCAAATCGCTCTTTATAAATTGCCAATGCACGATCACGGTCGATTTTTGTTAGCGTCTCCACAGTAGCATTTTGTCGGCGAATGTTATTCCCATAGAGCACCGCCTTCACTTTATCTGAAAAAACATTATTTGGATCGCTCAATCTATTTTCTAGTGATCCTTTTGCTCTTGTCATTGTACTTTGGAAAACGTCACTATCCAGACGAGGCTCTGTAAAATAGCCATAAATGAGCTCAAAAGCATTTTTCAAGCCTTCTTTGTCCGTGCTACCTGAAAGACCCTCATATCGTTCTGAGATATATGGCGAGATCGACACCTCTTTTCCGGCAAGATATTTAGTCAGCTCCACGTTGTTCATTTGTCCGACACCGCTCGCATCGACTAATGAAGAGGCATTTGAAGCGGAGAAGTAATCAGCATCAGCATACAACGACGTTCCTCCAGGACTATAGGCCATAATCTGGATTTCGTCATTTTTAAAATCTGTAGGTTTTAAAATCACCTTCACGCCATTGCTCAAAACCAATTCTTTAGCTTGGACAGCTGTGACATCCTTTGAGGACACGATTGTACCTTTAGTAGGTTCTTTGGAAAGCAAGGGAAGATTGGAGACCTTATCCTCATAGGCAGAAACCGGGCTATCTTCGACCGCCTTCACCCATCCCAAAACAGCTTGTTCTGTAGGCAGGTTCGCCTTTTCCTTTTCTGGCCCCATAATTAATATATCACGATTTAAATCCGTGTAATACTTTTTGACCAGGCTATTCACCTCTTCGAGTTTCAATGTAGGCAACAACTGTTTCGTTAAGCTATAAGAAGCTTCATTGCTCAAGGCCGGCTCATTGTCGATGAAATAGTTCAGGTAACGGTTGACATAGCTATCGGATTTCTTCTTATCCCGCTCGATATATGCCATTTCATTTCCTTTCTTCATATCGGCGAGCGCACGATCCAATTCGGTCTGCGTGAAACCATATTTTTGAATGCGTTCAAATTCAGTCAGCATGGCCTTAAATCCAGATTCCAGTTCACCCGGTTTAGGTACAACCAATAAAGAGAAGGTATTTAAATTCGCAACAAAATCACCAATACTACCACCAGCTTGCATAAAGGTGGATTCGGTTGCTGCATCAGTTCAGAAAAACGACCAGCAATCATCTGATTGAAAATATTTTTGAGTAATTCATTACGGTAGTCTCCGACAGTCACAACCTTGTCTTTCTCATTTTTGATTAAGATCTGAGCGACAGTATAAGGCAATTCCGGATCCGAAATAGTCAAAAATTGGTTTTTATTCAGTAAATCGACCTTGTATTCTTTGCGTGGAAGCACCTTTTTCGGCATTGTCATATCCGAAAATAATACTTTCACTTTTTCCTCGATTGCTTTGGGATCAATATCACCTACAATAATGAGCGCCTGTAAATCTGGTCGATACCAATCCTGATGAAATTTACGTATTTCAGTATACGGAAAAGTCTTTAAAATTTCTTCGGTACCAATAGGTAGACGTTTGGAATAAAGGAGCCATTAAGCACCATAGGAAAATACTGATCTTGCAGACGCTGCTGCACACCTCTTCCACCACGTTTCTCTTCCAAAATAACACCACGTTCTTTATCAATTTCTTCACCGTCCAATAAAGCATCCTGTGCCCAGTCACGCATGACCTGTAGTCCATTTTTTAATAATTCCGGATCATCAGATGGGATAGGTAATTGATAGACGGTCTGATCAAAGCTTGTGTAGGCATTCAGGTCCGAGCCAAATCGTACACCAGCTTTCTGAAGGTAATTGACAAGTTCATTTTTTGGAAAATGCTTCAAGCCATTAAAGTTCATGTGCTCCAAAAAGTGCGCCAATCCCAGCTGTTTTTCGTTCTCTAGGATTGAACCCGCTTTCATACCCAAATACATGGTAACGCGTCCCTTAGGCTCTGTATTTTTGCGGATAAAATATGTAAATCCATTTTTCAATTTACCAGTGACAACTTCATTGTCGAAAGGTAACTTTTGATTTAAGGCCACACTATCCTGCGATAGAATAGCCCTGGCATGTGCCGTTAAAGTAGTTGGCATTTTTGCCTCTACGCCGTAAAATGTAGCCGGAAGTAAAAAGGCTAATGCAAGTGGTTTAATGAATTTCATACAAAAAAATCTCTTTTTTTTTTTTAGTCAGTTATTTTTGCTAATTGTTTATATTAGGGTAAACGGAACTGGAGACCAATTGTCCCGATAAATAGTAAAATACAGATAAATAATATTTATTAATATCCCTTATGGGATGGAGCGTATCATTGCTATAGCTTATGGTTTGTAAAAAACACGTTTAAAAATACAGAATATCTTTCGAAAAGAACAATAGTTAATTGTAATTTTGTTGCAAATGGATTTTAGCAACTGGCAGGTCATTAAAAAGAATTCGAGCAATTTCTAAAGTTCGAACGGGGTTTGAGCATTAATTCGATCGAGGCTTACCTCAACGATGTCTCCAAATTCCAAATCTATTGTGAGGACAACGGACTCCTTTTAAACAAAATCGTCAGGAAGGATATTCAGGATTTTCTACACTGGTTACAGGAGTTCAATATCTCACCGTTCACACAATCCCGCTTGATATCCGGACTAAAAACCTTTTTAGTTTTCTGATCATTGAACATGAACTAGATAATAATCCAACAGAATTGCTACAGGCTCCACGTCTTGCGAGGAAACTCCCTAGTGTACTGAGTATTCATGAGATCGATCAACTGATAGCTGCCATAGATCTTTCTTCCACGGAGGGGCAACGCAATAAAACAATTATTGAAGTTTTATATGGTTGTGGATTGCGTGTGTCCGAGCTCGTCAATCTCAAGATCTCCAATTTGTTTCTCGACGTAGAATTTATCAAAGTGGAAGGTAAAGGTAGCAAAGAACGACTGATTCCGATTGGCCAACAAGCGATCAAACATCTCAGGCTTTATTTGGATTCCATTAGATCACATATTAAGATCAAGAATGGAAATGAGGATATTGTATTTCTGAACAGAAGAGGTTCGGCTTTGTCTAGGGTGATGATCTTTCTGATCATTAAGGAGCTTGCTCAGAAAATTGGACTACAAAAGATAATCAGTCCCCATACCTTTAGGCATAGTTTCGCCTCCCACCTCGTTGAAGGTGGTGCAGATCTAAGGGCTGTACAAGATATGCTGGGGCATGAGAGTATTACGACAACCGAAATATATACCCATATTGATCGAGATTACCTCCATTCCATCATCACACAATACCACCCTAGATCGTAATCAGTTAACAGGTTTATGCAAGTCATTGTATTCGCTATTCTTTGCCCCTGGGACAATTCATGAACTTTAGTTATCGATTTAACGACAAGATTCTACCCTACCTTTGCTGAAACAAGATTCGATTTATTTATTTCAGTTTGAATCCCAAAAGGAATTTGAGTTCAGAATAAAGCCAGCGAATAAACATCGTAGTATACAACAAGGGCTCACTTGAATACATATCGCTTATAGACAAAAAGTTAGCGCAGAAAAGCGGAATGACGCAAATTATAAAAGCAGGGAGGTCAAAAACCACTAGAGATGTACATCGTAAATTCCCAGTTCAAAAGTTTAAATTTTATAGCAAAGATTATTTGTAAGATCTAGAAAATAGTATATCTTTGCGACACGTCCCCGTAGTTCAATGGATAGAATTTCAGATTCCGGTTCTGACGATATGAGTTCGAATCTCGTCGGGGACACTTCCTATTTAACAATAAAAAAAGACGATCAATTGATCGTCTTTTTTATTTAACAATTATAACTCCAAAATTGTCAGAAATCTCCAGTTAAAATTCTACTGCAGATCCAGATCCAGCCTAACGTTTAGGACAAATTCTTTTGCAGTAATTTATGCTGAGATGCCGTAAATATATTCGAAACAAAATATTGATTTCATTGTCAGCGGCTGCGCCCGAAATCCCCGTATGGGGATAGAGTTTAATGACATTGAACAAAATAATCTCCACAAAGTCTCTACTTTCTATCGCTATACGCTCATATAATGAGGTATTATCAACCTTATTTTTGAGATTTTCCCAAGAACGAGTCGCAAGCTCCAGAATACTATTTTCCCTAGCTGTATAGTCCTGCTGCATTTCATCCAATTTCCGGAAAGCAGCTTTACTTTCTTTTGCTCCCATTTCCCCTGATTGGACTTCAATACAAATAACTTCTCGATCAGATCCAAAAACCGATCGTACATCCCCATAAAATTCACCAATAAGGTCAACTCCGCAAATGGCATAAAAGGATATTGATAGAGCAGCTCAGGTCGTGTACTTTTTGAGGCATCAATAAAAAAGACTGGTTGTCGTCTACCCATATATTGTCTAGTGAAAAAGAATGCGATGCTGTCGCCTCAAGGCCGAAAGTATCCCAATCGTAATGAATCAATGCAAATTCACGCGCGACAAAGAAAGATTTTACAAGTGGATTTCCATCCTGATCCAACAGTTGTTGTCCATCCGCCTGAATATAGGCGTTCAAGGTAAAATGTGTCAGGTGGGGTGCTCCAGTAGCATATTTCCAAAGCCCTTTCAAGCGATAAGACTTGCCCTCACGTTCAGCGATGCCTGCAATCTGCCCACTTCCTCCAAAACATATCTGTTTTGAAGTGAAAATATCCTGCCCAACTTCGGAGTCAATAAAACCAACAAAAGATTCGCTCCCGCACATAAAGTTACCGTCCACGCCAATCCCCATCCCAGTAGGCTAGCTCCTTCAACAGGAAAGCCCACTAACCAGATCCAGCCCCAAGCCATTCAGAGATTCTGGTACCCAGATTTTAAACCACTTGTTCAGGTATATCAGTTCAAGCTGCTCATCAGACAAACTCTTTTGCTGAATTGCTTTCTGTTGCTGATCTTTTAGAACAGCAATAGCTGCATCAGTCAGTTGCATATTTTTTTCATCACTTAATATTCTCCGCCAATTAAAATAGCCACTAAAAGCCATCACAAATAAAAATAAGGTTAAACCAGCATAAAGGAATAGACCTTTGTGTATAAGCAAGGGAATTGCCATCAGGTTACTGATGTTCAATAAAATCAATTTTCAAGTTTACGCTTTGCCAGCAGCCACATCCCTGCCCAGGCTGTACAGGAAACAAAAGAGTCCCATAACGGAACATCCGAATCAGTTAAATGCACCAGACCAAAATAGAACAATAGGAAACCGACTACACAGATAAAACCAACAATCTGCCAATCTCGGGCTGTACTACGGCTGATCGGTACGATCGTATCACTGCTATATTTCCAATAGATCCAACCATAGACGCTCATCACCAAATAATAGAGATGCAACAAGATTTCTGCATATAATTTTGCATGGAATAATACATATACGGATATGATAATGCCTATTATCCCAAAGAGGTAATTGATCGATTTATTTTGCCTTGAAAACCAAACCTGCAAGATACCAAAACATACCCCAGCCATTCAGCTATGGTGGCTTGCTGCATTTGCTGAATAAAAGCCTCGAAAATTGTATCAGAAGTCATTCAATTGTTTATTAGTTCGTGTAATTACATAATAAACTTATGAGCGGAAAAAACGGATGTTTTTATTGAAATTAAAATCCCTACGCCAGCATTATCCGGATCAGGTATATAAAAGCGATTGCACAAGGTCGTACAATCGCTTTTATTGGGTATAATCTCAGCCCAGATGACATTGTCATTTCCGAGCACCCCATAAGTATATTGTTTATTGAAATTAATCTATATCAATCAATTTCAACGCTTTATGCGTACGGATACGCGTCTCTCTACAAAGCTCAGCATCATCATTTAACGATTTGCCATGAGAAGGAATCATCTCGCGTAGTTTCTTGCGGTATTCATCTGATTTAGCACGCTCAGGGAAACATTTCTTCAATAGACTGATCATGATTGCCACCGAAGTTGATGCACCTGGAGAAGCTCCCAATAGCGCGGCGATAGAACCGTCTGCACTTGAAACCACTTCTGTACCAAACTCCAAAATTCCACCTTTCTTCTCATCCTTTTTAATCACCTGAACACGTTGACCGGCTTTCTCAATAACCCAATCTTCCAATTTAGCTGTTGGCATAAATTGTTTCAGCGATTCCAATTTATCTTTAGGAGATTTCATCACTTCCGTAATCAGATACTTCGTCAACGGCAAATTGTCAAGTCCTGCCGATAACATCGGACGGATATTGGATAATTTGATCGATGCAGGCAAATCAAAATAAGAACCTTGCTTCAAGAATTTGGTTGAGAAACCAGCATACGGACCGAAAAGTAAGGCTTGTTTTCCATCGATATAACGGGTATCTAAGTGCGGTACAGACATCGGTGGCGCGCCAACAGATGCTTTACCATAGACTTTAGCATGGTGCGTATTGATAATTTCTTCGTTTACGCATCTCAACCATTGTCCTCCTACAGGGAATCCACCGTAACCTTTTGCTTCTGGAATACCAGATTTCTCCAGCAATAACAAGGAGTGACCTCCAGCACCGATAAAAACAAACTTCGCTTTTAGCTCCTCTTTATCCCCGTTTTCAGATCTTTCACTTCGATTTCCCAACGGCCATCGTCTTCACGATCGATATCAACAACTTCGTGGTTTAAGGAAATTGAAATATTTTCTTTGTTTGCTAGGTTATTAATCAAATCACGTGTCAATGAACCGAAATTCACATCGGTACCTAAGTCCATCTTGGTTGCAGCAATTTTCTCACTTGCATCCCGCCCTTCCATCATCAAAGGAATCCATGACTTCAATAGCGTTGCATCTTCGGTATATTCCATGCCTTTGAACAAGGTCTGGGTGTTCATTGTTTCCCATCTTGTCTTCAGGAATTTCACATCTTTTTCACCAAAAACCGCACTCATATGGGGAATGCTGCGGATAAAGTTCTCTGGTTGGGCAATAATACCCTTATCAACCAAGTACGACCAAAACTGCTTAGAAACTTCAAATTGCTCAGCAATTTTAACAGCTTTATCAACTTTTACGGAACCATCTTTTTGTTCCGGTGTATAATTCAATTCGCACAAGGCCGAGTGACCTGTACCAGCATTATTCCAAGCGTCAGAACTCAGCCGCCACAACATCCAAACGCTCGAGAATTTCAATATTAACGTCTGGGCTTAATTCATTGATTAGAGTACCCAAAGTAGCACTCATAATCCCGGCGCCGATTAGAACAACGTCAACTTCTTTATTTGATTTTTGCTCATGTTTTTGTGATTGATGCAAATTTAATATAGTTTTGGTAAACCCCAAGTCTTTTGTCAAAAAACTGTACTTTTTAGAAACACTTATTCAAAAATACCATTGATTTATTAAAATAATCCTAAGCATAATTGAAATTCCACTTTTTCCAGTTTTCTAAGGCCATACATGGGATATCGTTCATCGATACGGCAGTAAATAGTCCCAAATAAGACAAAGGCCCATTGCTTTTTGAATCGTTATTTATCGAAAGATTTTGTGTTATAATATAGTTTTAACATTTTTGCAAAAACATCAACGAATAACATTACACTCTTATATGAAACTACTTGAAGGAAAAATTGCTTTGGTAACTGGAGCATCAAAAGGAATTGGAAGAAAAATTGCGGAAGTGTTTGCACAACACGGCGCCAATGTTGCTTTCACTTACCTTTCGTCTGTAGAAAAGGGACAAGCGCTGGAAAAAGAGCTTCAAGCCTACGGAACAAAAGTAATCGGCTACCGTTCTGATGCTTCGAAATTTGAAGAAGCAGAACAATTAATCAATGCAATCGTTGCAGATTTTGGAAGCCTGGATATCGTAGTCAATAATGCTGGCATCACAAAAGATGGTCTGCTCATGCGTATGACGGAAGAAAACTGGGATGACGTCTTAAACGTCAACTTGAAATCCGTATTTAATGTTACAAAAGCTGCTTCAAAAATAATGATGAAAAACCGTAAAGGTTCTTTCATCAATATGTCATCCGTTGTTGGCGTCAAGGGAATGCTGGTCAATCAAATTATGCCGCTTCCAAAGCTGGTATCATAGGATTCACCAAATCCGTTGCTAAAGAATTGGGTTCACGTAACATCCGTGCAAACGTTGTTGCTCCTGGATTTATCCGTACAGAAATGACAGATATATTGGATCCTAAAGTGATCGCGACATGGGAAGCTGGAATTCCTTTGAAACGTGCTGGATCTCCAGAAGATGTAGCCAATGCCTGTCTTTACCTTGCATCTGATTTATCCGCATACGTCACTGGACAGGTTCTTCCTGTTGATGGTGGTATGTTGTAAAATATATCAAATACTGGTGTCCTAAAGTCGACACCAGTGTTTTTCTATAATTATTCCGAATACCAAAATTCGCCCGCAGACGCTTTTACATTATTCCGACTCTCCAGCTTTGGCTTTGCTACCCAATATTTCTAAATTTTAGCTAATTTTGTCCATCAAAATTTAAATGCTATGACGAATTGGACGGATTTTTTTGCAATTCAAACAGAGGACGACTTTAATCAACATTGTTTAGAAACTTATCACTTCCAACTGCAGCATTGTCAGGTTTACCGAGACTATGTTTCGCTGATAGGTAAAGAAAAAAATCAAGTCAAGCATTATACGGACATCCCCTTCCTGCCGATAGAATTTTTCAAAACACAAAAAGTTCTGGCTGCCGGAATGGCTCCCCAAATTGTGTTTTCAAGCTCAGGCACAACAGGCATGGTCACATCCAAACATCTTGTTGCCGATGTGTCCATCTATGAGCACACTTTTCGACGTATATTCGAAGATTTCTATGGACCGATTACGGATATCGCTGTTTTGGCCCTACTCCCCTCCTATCTGGAAAGAAATGGTTCGTCCCTGATCTACATGATCGATGATTTGATGAAACAGAGTAAACAAACAGAGAGTAATTATTTCCTCTACAATCATCAGGAGCTATACGATACACTTGTCCAATTAAAAGATAACGGAACTAAAACCATCCTTTTTGGTGTCACCTATGCCTTGCTTGATTTCATTGAGCAATATGCTTTTGAATTTCCGGAACTGATTATCATGGAAACTGGCGGAATGAAAGGTAAACGCAAAGAAATGGTGAAACAGGAAATTCACCAACTGCTTGAGGATGCTTTTAAGGTCAGTGGGATACACTCAGAATATGGTATGACCGAATTATTGTCACAGGGTACTCTTCGGGTCAAGGGATTTTCCATTTGCCCAAATGGATGAAAGTATTAATTCGTGATACAAATGACCCGTTGAGTTTAATTTCCGCCGACAGAACCGGAGGCATTAATGTCATCGACTTAGCCAACCGCTACTCGTGTTCATTTATAGCAACACAGGATCTCGGAAAAGTGTATCAGGATGGTTCATTTGAGATACTGGGGCGTTTTGACCAAAGCGATATTCGAGGCTGTAATTTATTGGTTCAATAAAAAGCCCCATAAAAATTTATAGGGCTTATCTTTACTATACCACAGTTGGTAGCACTTATGGAATCTGTTCTTACTATCTCAGACTTGGATCTTCAAACGTATTTCCAGCGCGCATGTCTCCTGAGTCATATCCTTTTTTAAACCAAGTCATTCGTTGCGCTGAGGTTCCATGTGTAAAAGATTCTGGAACAGCATAGCCTTGCGCAGCCGTCTGCAATTTATCATCCCCTACCGCTTCCGCGGCTTTCATACCATCCACGATATCGTTATAATCTATTTTTATATCCGTGTATTCATTGAGGTAATGCGCCCACACACCGGCATAGAAATCGGCTTGAAGTTCAGTCATGACCGAAATCTTGTTGTTTTCACGTTCACTCAGTTTCCCACGGGCCTGGTTGGTTTTGGGTAATAATCCGACCAGCTGTTGAATATGATGCCCTACCTCGTGTGCAATAACATAAGCCATGGCAAATTCCCCTTGGCACCAAATTTATCGGAAAGTTCGCGGTTAAAGGTCAGGTCCAAATAGATTTTCTGATCTCCAGGGCAATAAAATGGCCCATACGAAGCCTGTCCCATCCCACAACCGTCTGTCTGCGTACCACCATCATAAAAAACCAGGGTAGTTGGCGTATAATTTTGCTGCATTTGCTCTTTAAATAGCTTAGCCCAGACATCTTCTGTACTCTGAAGTACAGTCAACGAAAACTCAGTCAACCTCTTTTCCTCAGGATTTAGTTCGCGCGGTTGCCCAGACTGCTCCGTTTGCCCACCCATATTTTGCGCCTGTTGCAACAACTGCATGGGATCGCCACCCATCAGAAAACCAATAACCAAGACGATGATCCCCTATACCTCCCAATGCTAGCTTTCCACCACCGGACATACCTCTACGATCCTCAAAATTGCCACTTTGTTTACCTCCTTGCCATTTCATATGATTTGTATATTTATTTCAGTTAATAATCTTTTCCAACTTCGTTAGCGTACAAATTCAGTACCAATATAACAGCTCATCCTATTTTTTTTTAGAGAAAGACCAGCTTTATTTTAGCAACGACAACTTACTACAATTTATATTCTTATTTTTGGGCTTTTATAGAAACAGATATGAAATTAGAAGAACAATTACTAGCGCGAGCTGGCGGAAAATGTGAGCTGACAGACACTGTAACGGACTTAATAACCTATACATTACCTCCGGAAACCAGTTCAACTTTGGATAACACCCTACTGATTTCAGCAACATTGGCCAACCAGCTCAACAAAACAGAGCAATTAAATCCCGAAGACTGGAAATTTCTGCCAAATGCCATGTGGTCAGAAATCCCTGCTGTTCAGATTGTCTGCTGGCGCATGTTAAATCGTCTGAAAAATGAAGGCTGGGCTTGAAGCACTCGATATCCTCTACCTTGATGATGAAACATTAGCGGAGGCAAAGAAAACCGGAGATCATGAAAACGACGGTTACGTTTCTTTTCATGAAGATAGCATCGGACAGCGATTATTAGAAGGCGATACTGTTGTGCTGACAAAAACACTGGATGTAAAAGGCTCTTCACTCAAAGCAACCCTAGGTACCGTGGTTAAAAATATCCGATTAGTAGCTGATAATATTGAGCAGATCGAAGGGAAAATTGAAGGCCAGACAATTGTCATATTGACAAAATATCTACGCAAACAAAACTAAGGAGAGGAATTCTTCCGCTATAAAAATTTAGCCCTAAACCAGTAATCTTATACTACTGATTTAGGGCTAAATTATATAGATTGTGTAAATTCCCTATTGTGGATAATTGCGCATAAACTCAAAGCGATAGTTCGGATGTTGTTTAAGACTATCTATTAAATCTGACAGTAATTTCTGTCCTTTTTCGTTTGGTACATATTATCATGCGTCAACAGGACCACATTATTTTTTGTGTAGGATGTACCTTTACGAAGCAAGTTCTTCATCTGTGTATACAGCTGGTTAACCGATAAATCCGGCTTACCTGTCACACCATTAATCTTCCATTCGCAATCCCAACCCATAATTTTATAACCATTTTGGTGTAGTAGCTCTGCGGTAGAAGCGCCGCTTTTAGATCAACCTTTTTACGGTCACCCACATACCAGATATTTCTTCCGGGGAGTCTCACGATTTTGTGCTCCAGGCCCAGAGATTGTTCTGCCAATTCAAAATCTTCAAACGCCGTCTGGGGATTTGAATAAAATGTACTATACTTATTATGCGCATGCCAATAACTATGATTGTAGCAATCGACCAGCGGATTATTTTTATACCGTTCTGTATAGCCGTGCAATTTTTGCTCATCTTATCATGTTCGCCAATCAAAAATGCATTGATCTTGATACCCTTCGCTGTTGCGATAGAATCCAAATACTGGCTACCATTAAGCGGGCCGTCATCAAAAGTAAGATAAATATATCGCGGCGAAACAGAGTCCGTCAATAAAACTGTGGTATCTTTGGCACCACTATAGGAAACATTCGCCTCCATTTTGGTAATGGAATCCTTGCGCAACGAATCCACTTTTGTAATAGAATCCTGCACGACAATTAGACTATCTTTCTTGTGCTGTACAGAATCGACAGTAACACCCTTTTCTTCCTTTTTACCGCTGTTTTGATTACAAGACTGTAATCCTAAACTAGCTATTCCCAAGCCCATCAATACAAAGCTTGATTTAATTACTTTTCCCATTACATAAATTAACTTACACGCCACATGCTATCTTTTGCACACAAAATGCCCTACTTTATTAAAGTCTCTTCGTATGCTCGTGTCGCAAAATTAAGATAATTTTCATGAATCAACGCTTTATATCCTGTGATTTATTCCTTACACTTTATTTTATTGAATATATCGTTATAAAATTTTAGCATCTATCTAGAGATTACCCTATTCCAAAGACTAACTCAACCGAAGTCAATGCTATAAAAAAAGGGCCTGTCTTGCGACAAGTCCCTTTCCTATTAAACGATTAAGATATTCAAACTAGACACATCCAATTAATCTCTATGTCTCCCCTGTGTCCATGCTCGTGTCGGTCATTATCTCTATCTCCGTATCCGCGTCCACGTCCTCTATCGTTATGTCTTCTATTGCTCTCACCCCAGGAATGATCTCGTCTTACACTACGCTCACTCGCAAAGGAATATCCACTACGTCCATGGTGACTATCCCGGATAGAAACCTGTCTGCCCCGTGAGTGGCCATATCTGCTTCTATAACGGTCATGGTGATGCCAAGGTGTGCGATCATTGATCACTACTTTATGCGCCCTATAAAAATCATAATGCCGATATCTTCTTGGTAAACTAGCCCTTCTTATCCAACCTCCATTGTCATAGTAAACATAACATCTCGCGGGTACATCATAATACATATTGTATTCAGGCATGTAATAATAACGGGCATAATCATAACCCACCGGTCCCCAACTTGGCTGACTCCCAATATTTACGCTGATACTTACCTGTGCATCAGCCGTCCCAGCCACAAAAAGACCTGCAACGATAGCAGCGGTGTAAAACATTTTTTTCATAAGTAGCTCCTCCCTTAGTTTTGTAATTTATTCTTTACAATACGACAACAAACTGTATGCAAAAGATTAAATGATAAATGTTAATTTTTGTTAACAAAAACTTAATCTATTCAGCACAAACAACTTAGTTTTATTTTTACATTCAAAAACAGGGAAACTTTTTAGGGAGCAAATTGTTCAACCAATAATACTTTTAATACTTTAATTGAACTTCAGTATGAATACTTACAGCATTGGAATCATCGTCGGCAGTTTAAGGAAACAATCCTATAATAGAAAGATAGCTGATTTTATTCTTGAACAAACACCTAACAAGTTTAACTATCGTATTCTTGAAATTGGTGATCTCCCCTTATACAACCAGGATTTTGACGACGAAGGCAATCCGCCCGAAAGTTATATCCGGTTTCGTAAAGAGGTCGCAGCACTGGATGCTATTCTGTTCATTACCCCGAGTATAATCGCTCGGTACCTGCTGTACTAAAAAATGCAATAGATGTAGGATCCCGGCCATACGGGAAGAATAAATGGGATGGCAAACCGGGAGCCATCATCTCCTCTTCGACAGGAGCTTATGGAGGCTTCGGTGCAAATCATCATATCCGGCAGTCCTTGGTATTTGTCAATATCTTTCCGATGCAGCAACCCGAAGCTTATCTTGGTAATATAAAAGATTGTATCGGCGAGAGCGGAAAAGTTGAATTACAAAAAACAAAAGACTTTCTGCTTGACTTCAAAAAGGCTTTTGAACACTGGATCATCAGAATAGTACATACAAAAAGCCAAGATTAATCTTGGCTTTTTGTATGTTTATTATTTATTTCTTGCAAACTTAGCTTTGCTCCTCGTTTGAATCATAATTCCAACTCAGCAGCTTTTCTTGCAATATCCGTGATATTTTATTGAAATAGCGTTTCTGCTTGTAGCCCATGACCCATTGCACCCCTTGTACCGTATTGGTACAAAAAATCTCATCCGCTCTTTTCATGATTTCAGCGCTTATTTGTGCCTCCACAACTTCAATCCCTTCAGCCCGTGCCATATCCATCACTACCCGTCGCATGACACCTTCGATACATCCTCGGATAGCGCAGGTGTATATAATATTTTTCATAATACACGAAGATATTTGAGGTAAGGGACTCACAAAGGTAACCTTCCTGATTTAAGATCAATACATCATCAAAGGCCATTTTTTTCTTGTAGATACCCGCCAGTACATAAATTTGCGAATTGAGCGATTTTAGTTTTGACAAATCACTATAAGGCTTTTTGAACTCACTATATAAGCCCACGATCAGACCGACTTTCTTATCTCGTAGATTGGGTTCTATGCGTTGTACCTGCAAGACAAATCCCGGTTTATTTGTGGTTGGACTATACAATCCTCCACCCATCCGAAATACAATCAATCGAATACGTACCTGCTGTCCCAACATGTTATTCTTACGAATCAGCTCCTCCGATCTTGAACGGATAAAAATTCATCAAAAAGATTCGCATCATCAAGGTGTATCAATTCCATCCCCTGTTGCAAGCGCGCTACATGAAAATTCAGAAAACGAATATCACCATCCTTATACAACATGGTTTCAAACAATCCATCACCATAGCGAAAGCCTCTATTTTCTACGTTAAATATTTCCTGTTCTTCCGGCACTACATTGCCGTTAAAATTGATATAGTTTGTCGGCATCTTTATTTGTTTTCTAAATTTTAATCATTTTCTACAGCCATGGAATTTGCGGCGTAACCACGCCACTTTTCTAAAGCTAAACGAAAATCTTCAGGATATGGTACCTCAAAATAGATATTTTCTTTTGAAGTCGGATGAACAAATCCCAATACCTGTGCATGAAGGGCTTGCCTTGGAAGCAGGTTAAAGCAATTGTCCACAAATTGTTTATATTTTGAGAAGACAGTTCCTTTTAATATTTTATCCCCGCCGTACATTGCGTCATTAAACAATGGATGACCAATGGATTGCATGTGCGTACGAATTTGATGTGTACGCCCCGTCTCCAACTGGCATTCGATCAAAGTCACATAACCCAATCGTTCCAGTACTTTGTAATGCGTCACTGACCATCTTCCTTTGTCCTCACTGTCGTACATGGCCATAATACGTCTATCTTTCAGATGACGACCAATGTAACCAGTAATCGTTCCATCCTCTTTCAAATCACCCCATACCAAGGCAATATATTTACGGGTAATGCTATGATCGAAAAATTGCTTAGCCAAAAATGCCATTGATTTTTCGTTCTTAGCGATCACCAACAATCCGGAAGTATCTTTATCTATTCGGTGTACCAGACCGGGACGGTCGGAATTTCCCGGCAACTGTGGCAGCTGCTGTATATGATAAGTCAATGCATTGACCAATGTACCTGTATAATTATTATAACCTGGGTGAACGACCATCCCAGCTTCTTTATTTACAATAAGGACATCGTCATCTTCGTATTTTATGTCTAACGGAATATTTTCGGGGTAAACCTCATTATCGCGTGGTGGATCTGGTAATACCAAGGTAATGACATCCTCTGGTCTGACTTTATAGCTCGCCTTGATCTCTTTTCCGTTAACCATGACAGAACCTGCTTCAATGGCATGCTGAATTTTGCTTCTTGTCGCATTTTCCACCCTATTCATCAGATATTTATCAATACGGAGTAAAGCTTGCCCCTTATCCACTTCAATGCGTAGATGTTCAAATAACTCTTGTTCTTCTTGATCTTGCGATCCCATTTGTTCTGTCATTCTACAAAAATAAACCAAATGAAACAATTTTCGTTAAATTTGTTTTCATTTAATGTTATGTTGCCATTCAAAATCCATAGCCCCGAAACAGAAGTCACATTACCTTTATGGGAAAAAAAGCACATCAAGGTAACACTGAAGCGGGACGACCTGATCCATCCTTTTATTTCGGGCAACAAATGGCGAAAATTAAAGTACAATCTTCAGGAAGCATTGCAGCTCCAAAAAAATCATATCGTTACTTTTGGTGGTGCATGGAGCAATCATTTACTAGCGACCGCTTGTGCAGGAGCAACATTCCGGCTCAAAACGACAGCTTTCGTCAGAGGTGACGAACAGGTTAATAATCCGGTTCTGACCATGTGTCAATTATTCGGGATGCACCTTATTTATGTGGACCGGGATTCCTATAGGGACAAAGAAAAGCTCTATAGCGACTATTTCGGTCAGGATCCAACGGCCTTCTATGTCCATGAAGGAGGCTATGGCCTCTTGGGAGCCAAAGGCTGCGCCGAACTTGTCGATGAGCTCCAACAGGACTACCAACATATCTTTACTGCCTGTGGTACTGGAACTACGCTTGCCGGAATTGCCAACGCAATTGACAAAAAGATCTTTTCACCCAGATACACGGGGTACCCGTACTCAAAAACGGCAGCTTTATCAATGATGAAGTTGCTCAACTCTACCCCATCTTGCCGCACCTATTTTACATCTGGACTATCATTTTGGAGGATATGCTAAGACTACACCCGAACTCCTTGCATTCACACAGCATTTTATCAGCAGTACAGGGATTATGATCGAGCCTACTTATACCGGAAAATTGCTTTATGCTGTAGATGATCTCATCAAAAAGATTATTTCACACCAGCAGATCAGCTACTGGTTGTTCATACAGGTGGGCTCACCGGATTACTCGGGATGTATGAACGCTTCGCATTTCATTGATCTAGGTCAATAAATAGGCTATTATGCCCCTAGCAGACATTTTGCTGACATTTTTTTGTGATTATGTTGTAAGTTTGACCAGTTTAAAAATTAAAACTGATACACAAATGAAAATATTAGCATTTGCAGGAACAAGTAATAAGAATTCTATCAATAAAACTTTTGTAACAAGTACTTCCAAATATTACAAAGAAGCTGATGATAGTGTAGAGCTTCTTGACCTCAATCATTTTGAAATGCCTATCTATTCTTATGATAAGGAAGTAGAATTGGGCATTCCACAATTAGCGCATGATTTTGCAGCAAAAATGGATGCCGCGGATTTCTTGCTTATTTCACTGGCGGAACATAATGGCTCCTATACTTCAGCTTACAAAAACATTGTTGACTGGGTATCACGAATTCCGAATCGCAAAACCTTCAATGGTAAGCCTGTTTTCTTATTAGCTACTTCTCCGGGTCCAATGGGCGGCTCAACTGTACTGAATGCAGCAGTCAATAGAATTACCTGGGATGGTGCTGATATCCTGGACTCATTCTCCCTACCTGAATTTCATAAAAATTTTGAGGAAGGAAAAGGTATTACCAATCCTACTTTAAGAAGCCAGCTCGAGGCTAAAGTACGTAAGACTAAACGTGCTCTTGCAGAAAAATTAACGGTTCAAGGTTAACAAAAGATTAACAAATAACCATTGTAAAAACCTCTTTTAATATGTAAATTCAGAACCTACTAAAAGAGGTTTTTGATATGGCAAAAAAATATTATTACTTGTTGGAGACTTTGTAGAAGACTACGAAGCGATGGTTCCATTTCAAGCGATGGGATCAATAGGAATAGCAGTTGATGCCATTGCCCCTGACCGAAAAAAGGGCGATGTGGTGCCTACCGCGGTACATGATTTTACAGGTGATCAAACCTATAAGGAATTACGGGGTCATAATTTCGCGATCAATAAGGATTTTGATCAGGTCAACCCTGAAGAATACGATGGACTCTATATTGCAGGTGGCCGTTCGGCGGAATATATCCGTCTTAACCAACGTGTATTAGAAATTACCAGAC
This sequence comes from Sphingobacterium sp. E70, assembly GCF_019285695.1. Taxonomy (NCBI): domain Bacteria; kingdom Pseudomonadati; phylum Bacteroidota; class Sphingobacteriia; order Sphingobacteriales; family Sphingobacteriaceae; genus Sphingobacterium; species Sphingobacterium sp. E70. The sequence continues at coordinate 598,839 of NZ_CP079104.1, forward strand.
ATTTCTTTGAAAAAAATAAGCCTGTTGCGGCAATATGCCACGGGATTCAGGTATTGACAGCAGCAAAGGTTCTGACCGGGCGTACATTGACAGCCTATGTCGCCGTAGGGCCGGATATTGAATTGGCTGGTGGTATCTGGAAAATATTCCCGCTGATCAGGCTGTTGTAGATGGAAACCTGGTTACATCTCCTGCTTGGCCCGGACATCAGGCTATCTTAAAAGAATTTTATAAATTATTGGATATAAACATTACTATTTAAGTGTATTTTAATGAAGAAGAATAAAAAGGTATGGCTTTTGGTCATCCCGGTTTTAGTGTTGTTGGGTTTTATTTTAAAAGATACTTTCAATCAAAAAAGTATCGAAGATCTTCCTGGCGGATTTAAGGAAGTTGCTTTTGTTAGGAATGAGCAAAATAAAGGTGGCATTATCCGTATCTATGCCGTTACAGTAGGCGACCTATTGAATGCAGATTATACAGCCTGTCTGGAGCTCCTGCCCGTCAACGATTATGGCAGTACGACCACCGTATATTTTTTCGATCGTACAGCTCCTTACCCTACGACATTGGCAATTGATGCCCCGCATTTTGATGGCACCAAGTACAAAGCGGTCCAGATTTCAAAAAATACGGAAAAAGAAATAACAACACAGTCAACGATATTGTTCGCCCCAAAAGGTCTTGCACTTTTTGGGGTATTTTTTGGAAGTAGATGAAGAAAAATAAATTAATAATTCTTTAACACGAAAAAGTTCGTTTATCGCGCCTATACCTATAGTTTTGCTTCTTAAATTTATGTATATTTAGCTATGGCGAAAAGATTTATTCCTAGAGATATCAGTTGGTTGAGCTTTAATGGCAGGGTATTACAAGAGGCTGCAGATGAGACTGTACCTTTGCCCTTAAGGATCAAATTTTTAGGTATATTTTCCAATAACCTGGACGAATTTTTTCGTGTACGTGTGGCAGGGCTCAAACGTGCCATAGACCTCAAGGACAAAAGTGCCAATCAATCCTTTTATGAAGATCCGCAATTAATTTTAGAAGAACTCAATATTCGGGTAATCAAACAACAAAAGAAATTTGATAACACCTGGAACCGTATCCAAAAGGATATGGCCAAGCAAAACGTCTTTATCAAGACGAGTGAGGAGCTTAGTCCGGAGCAACAGCAGTTTGTCAGTGAGTATTATCAGGATGATGTGGAGTCGAATGTCATTCCGTTAATTCTAGATGATGTTCGCCCAATGCCGTATATCCGTGACAAGAGCCTCTATTTAGGTATCGCCATGGGAAAAAGCGAATGGCAATACGAAACTAAGTTTGCACTAATTGAAATTCCCACTAGCCAGAACGGACGCTTCGTCCAATTGCCGGCACCAAAGGATGAAAAACATATTATTCTTCTCGAAGATGTCATTAAGTTCAATCTTCCATTGATATTTTCGTATTTCGGTTTCGATGTATTCCATGCACATGTGTTTAAGGTCACGAAAGATGCAGAATTCGATATCGATAACGACATCAATACAACGCTGGTTGAGAAGATAAGCAAAGGCGTCAAAAATAGACGGAAAGGTAAACCGACCCGTTTTATCTTTGATCAGGATATGGATCCAAAACTCGTCGAGTTTCTGATCAAAAAACTCAACCTATCCAAAAAAGATAGTATCATACCTGGACAAAAGATCCATAATTTCAAGCATTTTATGGACTTCCCGAATGTGTTTAAGTCCTATCACCAACCACAGGAGAGAACTTCATTTCCACATCCCTATTTTCAGAATTATGAACGGGTCACCGATACAGTTTTGAAGAAAGATGTTCTGCTCTCCTTTCCTTATCATGAGTTTCGGCCTATCATTGACCTGCTACGTGAAGCAGCAATGGATCGGATGTGAAAACCATACAGATTACAGCCTATCGCTTAGCTTCGAATTCCAAAGTCGCCAATGCATTGATAAACGCTGCCCGGAATGGCAAGGAAGTAACGGTCATGCTTGAACTGCGGGCGCGATTTGATGAGGAGAATAATCTGGACTGGAAAGAAAAACTTGAATTGGAAGGCATCAAGGTCCTAACGGGAATTCCCAATAAAAAGGTACATGCCAAATTATGTGTCATCAAAAAGCGGACTGGCGCAAAAACAATTCAATATGGCTTTGTCAGCACCGGTAATATCAATGAAAAAACGGCCAAATTATATGGGGACTACTGCTTGTTGACGAGCAATAGAGATGTCATTGCGGATATTAATAAAGTCTTCAATTACCTCAGAAGACCAAAATCAGACCCCGCTGAGATGATCAAAAACTGTAAAAGCTTATTGATCTGTCCAATTGATATGCGCAGGAATTGCTGCATTTTATCGATCTGGAAATCGCAGAAGCTAAGGCTGGTCGAAAAGCAGCGATCATTGTCAAAGTAAACTCGCTGAGTGATAAAGATATGATTAAAAAGCTTTATGATGCTGCAACAGCTGGAGTTAAAATAGACCTTATCATCCGTGGGATCTATTGTGCGACAAACCAGAAAACATTTAAATCTCCGATGAATGCAATTTCAATTGTCGACGAATATCTAGAACATGCCCGAGTCATGTATTTTTACAATGCCGGTAAAGAATTAATGTATATCTCCTCGGCGGATTGGATGACCCGAAATTTAGATCATCGTATTGAAGCTGCTGTAAAAATCACCAGTAAAAAAATCAAGGAAGATTTAAAGGAAATGCTTTACATTCAACTAACCGATAATGTTAAAGCTCGCATTCTGAACAACTCCCTAAGCAACCACTACGTCGAAAATAAAAAGGAGCCTTGCCGCTCGCAGATTGAGATCTACAACTATTTAAAAAGAAAAATAACAGATCATTAAGTCCGATTTCTGACAAGCCTCAGGCATTCATTTCCTGAGGCTTTTCTTATTCATCTTCTTGTTATTGTTTGCATTACGTTTTAAGCGCATAGCCGAATGCTAGAATTGAGCATCAAATTTGTATCTTCATCCTATGAAACTCAACTTCTGTCTATCCATTTGTCTTGCTTTTTTGCCTTCCAAACGAAAGCCCAACAAAAGATGCCAGCAAACTTCGTTTACGTAAAAGAATTCATCCCGACAATTACCCTCGAAATACGTTATTTTGGAAGCCACAATTTTACAGGAAAACCTATCCGTGGCTACGAAAAACCTGTTGCGATCCTGACGAAGCGTGCCGCATTGGCCTTACAGCAAGTTGAACAACATCTAAACAATCAAGGCTTGGCATTAAAAATTTTTGATGCCTATCGCCCGCAACGCGCAGTTGATCATTTTAAAGCCTGGTCACTGGCCACCCAAGATACGATCGCTAAGCGGGAGTTCTATCCAGAGCTAGATAAGAAAAACTTATTTAAACTCGGTTTTATTGCGACCAAATCAGGACATAGTCGCGGTAGTACAGTCGATTTAACATTGGTCAGTCTTAAAGATCACAAAGAAATAGATATGGGCGGTCCTTTTGATTTCTTTGGTGCCGTCTCTCATCATAACTATACCAAACTAACTGCAAAACAAAAGGAAAACCGCAGGATACTACGGGAGGCTATGGCTAAATTTGGGTTTAAGGCCTACGATAAGGAATGGTGGCACTATACCTTAAAGGATGAACCCTATCGTAAAACATATTTTGATTTTATTGTAAAGTAAGCATGTCCTCTATCGATAAACTCATTGACAACAGAGATTTTTTCGCTTTTCACATCAAAGGAAACAAATCCAAACCGGTCTTCAGCCCACAGCAACAACATATATTGGCGAACAAGAGCCTTTATTCACTCTGCCTAATAAAAAAGGGGGAAACCTCTTTTATTATAAATGACGAACGGGTACAAGTTGGACAGCATCATCTGCTCTTGACTCATCCCTCGTCGAAAGTCAATGGAGCATCTGTCACCAAATCTTGGGACTGTGAAGTCTATCTGATTTTCTTTAGTATAGATTTTACGTTTAAATTGGAATTTCAAAAAGACTTTTTGACTTCACAAAAAAGTCGCTCGCATTGATAGCAATCACATTTTTTCACTTTCGGCACCCGATGCCGCAAACCTGTCTAACCTATTCAAGCAGTTTATTCATTACGACAAGCAAAGTGGGGACTATATTTTCAAGCCACAGATTATCAAGTCGCTGACGGAAGTGCTGTTTTGCGAGATCGCGCGTTTAGCCAGCCAAAACATAAAAAATATTCCCGTGGTACCTTCACGGAAAAGGGAAATATTGGCCAATTTCTACTTGCTATTAAAACAATCTTTCCGTCGGGAACATATGGTACAGTTTTACGCTTCAGAATTAGGTATTACACCCAAACACCTCTCGGTGATCACGAAAGAACTCACCGGAAAGCCGGCAATAGAATTGATTCAGAATGTTTTGGTGGAAGAGGCTAAATGTTTGCTCCGTCAAGGGCTATCGATCGGAGAAATCGCGAAACAGTTACATTTCTCAGATCAGTCTTTTTTGGAAAATTCTTTAAGCGAAATGTAGGCATATCGCCTAAAGAATTTAGGCAAAAAGCCTGATTAAACAAAATCCTTGAGATCAAAGATGGTACTAAATTGTTTATCTGCGGCAGAAGTATCCTGTAGTTTATCTTCTCCCCAAGTCTGTCCTTTCAGCCATAGCGTCTGACAACCGACAGCCTTTGCTGGCGCCATATCCTTACTATAGGAATCACCCACGACTAAGATCTCAGCAGCAGGCAAACCCATCGCCTCGACACCAAGCGCATAAATTGCAGGATCTGGTTTACGTACTCCCACTACCGCAGACTCAACAACCGCTTTAAAATAGGATAAAATTCCAAAATCAGCCAATACAGCTTTTAGATTTCCATAGAAGTTGGATACCATCACAATGGGATATTGATCGCCCATAACGGCCAATAATGGCTTTACCTGTGCAACAGTATCTTTGGCAAGAGAATAACCGTCAAATGCGATTTTATCAGCCAATTGCATATCCAGATCATAGCCGGCGGCAATAAGATATTCAAACTGTACTTTCAATTTCGCTTCAAGTACTTCCAGGAAATTAAAATCTGGTTTGATAATCGGCTGAATCGCCATTTGACGTTCGGCGTAGGCGTAGGCTTCTTGAAAGGAATTCAGGTTAACCGGAACTTGATATTTTTCGTAACCGGACCATATCACTGCCCCCAATGTCCCCATTCGTATCTAATGTACCTCCGTAATCAAAAATGATTCCCTTAATTATAAACTTATCCATTGCTATTTCTTTTTAACTAAACTCATCCAACCTAAACCAATCATAATCCAAACAATCTCTCTGATCCTTGTCACAATCCCCATAAAAATACCGACCGAAGCAGGCAGGCCTATGCTCATCACAGCCATCGCCAAACCACCTTCACGAGTCCCTAATTGCATTGGGAAGAAAAACACCAAATTAGCAAATAGCGAGGATCCGGAACTAATGATCATCGCATCAATAAAATCAATGTTGATATCCAGTGCCAGGCCGATAAAATAGATTTCAAAACAGCCGACTACCCGGGCAACAAATTCCCAGAGGAGAGCTGTATAAAATCGGTCTCTACGATTTTGAAATAGATTCTTCACCTGTTGGTCAACATCGTTCAATGTTTCGAACTTTGCCTCCAGCAGATTATTGATTTTCTTTCCAACTAAGGGCAAGCGCGACAGGGTCTTTAATAAAGAAACTGTAATTCCTTTTTATAGAATTTTGTAAATAACCAGGTACATACAATAGCCATAACAAAAATTACGGCACAGGCAACATCAACCAGGGTACTCGCCGGTACAAACCATAGAATCAGGAAAACAGATACCACCCAAAATAAAATATGGGATAGAATGTGCATAACACCATATAACAGAACGGATGATCCTGCTTTTGAACCGCCAACATAATTTTTCAGTTCGATAATGCGGTAAGGTTCTCCCCTAGCGCCACAAATGGCGTAATGTAATTAATGGCATAACCAGACACCGTTAATTGCAAAACTTTCCAGAAAGGAACATTGGTCTGCGGCAATTGCGGCTCCTGAATAATCGCTTTAAAAGCCATGGCATTCATCCAGTAAAGAACAGCCCAGCTACCCAATACCGGCAAAAACCACCAACCAATTTTCTCCAGATTCGTCCAAATCTCCTGAACCCCATTGCATGAATCATATAGGCCAAGGTGCCTATACCAATCAGCATAAAGAGTACTTTATAGATTTTACTCCCCATAAGTTGGATCGTTTGTTAATTTATCAACAAAATAACCACTTACCTTTTCCTGTCTATTACACATATAGATTAAGATCGGGTTTAAAACAAACATATCAAAGAAAAAGTAAATCCACGGTTGACCGATAAACAACCAAACAAAAAGGAAGATTACCCGTGTATTGAACTGCACAATGTTGGTGTACTTCATCAATGGTTTATTTTTCATTCTGAAATCAACCATCAATTGTTGGGGCAAATCATCTTTGTATCGGGATTTGACGATATGCAATAACTTCTGCAATTTTGGGGATAGCTTTTCCTGATTTCGGGTGTAGCCCCTATAACCATTCAACACAAACTTGCTAAAAAGTTCTTCCGCCAGGATAAGGCATCGTAATCGACTTTCAAATCACGCGTATTATCCAATTCGCTTCCTGCCTTACCTTTGATAAAAAAGAGGTGGACATTGCGGTAATAGTCAGCCATTGCAGATTGCAACATATGGGACACCCCAGCAAGGATACAAAATACCCACAACCATTCCGGCCAGCCTTCATTGATACTGCGCAAACAGATGGCAATATGGATGGAAGCAAACCAAAAATCGCCCGCAAAGCCGTCCAAAATGCGACCAAAGCGACTTTTATTATCTGTCATCCGGGCCAACTGTCCATCTGCACTATCCAAAGAGTTTGCAAAGACCAACAACAGCATTCCGATCACATTAATCCATAGTTCTTGGTAATAAAATAAAATACCGGCCGCAACACCAAAGAAAATACTTATGATTGTTACAGCATTGGGTGTAATCCCAATTTTAGCACATACCTGTGCAATACGAAAACCAATTGGTCTATAAAACCAAATATCTATTTTCTCTTCTGTATCGTTGGATTTTAAAGATTGTTCGAATGCACTCAAATTCTCTTCTTCGATTACATTAACTTGTTCTCTCTGCATTGTGGTTCTTTTCAATAAATTTATGGTAAACCATTTGCGCAATGGCTTCAGCTGCTTCTGCCCGACAAGGAGCAAAACTGGGCCAATCATTTAGATCAATAATATGAAAATCTCCATTTGCATCAATAATCACATCACCGCCATAGATATGGACATCCAGTACTTCCGCTGCACGATTGGCTACTTGCTTTAAATTAGCCAAATCAAATGGAAAATGGACAACTTCATCATTGATCTGTTCGTACAAATCGTACTTATGATGATTATGTTCATAGGGATAAAAGTAGAAAAAGAAATCGGTATCCCTAACCGCATAAAACTTTAATAGATCTCCTGCCAGATGCTCAGAGATAACGGCTTCCTTAATCCCCGGAGCGCATATTCGTTTAGGATATGCTGTGCTTCTTTGAGACTGGCGGCAAAAGTGACGTCTTCCTTATGGATTGCATGGAAGTCACCTCGTTTGATCCAGACACCCTTTCCTTTCAGTTTCTCAAAAATAGCCTGTATGTCTGCGACCGTTGAAATGACGATACTCTTCGGATAGGGAATCCCCCTTCCAGCAACTTAAGCGTCATATTTTTCCGAAAACAGCTTTCAATACCGAAACCTGAATTCAATACATTAACACCATTATTTTGAAGGGATTGCAGCTTCTTAACCAAAGTCTTTGTTCTTCCCATTGTCAGAACATTCTTCTGTTTGATAGCATCCAAAGCTAAGAACTCGTCTTCATTACAAATTTCAACTGACGCACCTTGCTCGGTCAATTTTAGCACAACTTCATTAAATATTGCAGCGTCATTCCCCACATGATTGGGAGAAAACGGTTTTTACGCGTCACGCCTAAAATAGAAATCATTTCGCTCATTTTACTAACTAACTTCCTCACTCAAAAACTGTTCCGCTACAACACGGTCTTTCAAGTGGTCGATATCGACTACTTTTTCAAACACAAATGCCTCAACATGCAAATCGTTTTCAAAAGCGCACGTTGAAAGTTACGCATTCTGGAATTTCCTGCCGCAACGGAACTTAATGCACAGCACATTGCCGCTTTACGAAAGCAATAAATACCCCCTGAAACAAATTTTGTTTCCGCTGTAGCCTGATCTAAAAATGCTTCCACCTTTAGCTCCTGATCTGTGTTCACATAAAGCGGGCTCTCGTCATCGACAAATGGTGTGACAGCCATAAAAGCGTCTGCATTTTCCTTTTGTTGGAAAGCTGTTAGGTATTCGTGAAATTCATGGGGTCTAAAAACAGTATCTGTGGTTGTCAGACAACAGGAGGTCCAATCTGGATTGCTTTCGACCAATAAGGCAAAACTATGTAGGAGCTTGGTGTATCCTCCTCGATCAGGACGATAGGAAGCTCGAATGCTGTATGCGTTAAAAATGTCTTCAATTCAGGTGATTGTCTGTTGATAATAACGTGCACTTGTTGCGCACCTTCTTTAGCAAAGACACGAATCAATCGTTCAATTAATGGAACACCATGTAAAGGTAGCAGGGGCTTAGGCAAATTAAAGCCTTCTTTTCGCAATCGAGATCCTTCTCCCGCCGCAATGATAGCAAATTCCATTCCTTCTAATTGCAAAATAAAATCATTCATTAAAAAAGTAAAACCCTGTCACGATCTTAACGTTTGCAAACGCAAAAATTTACAGCGGGTTATTTCCGGACAATTGCTTGATAGCCCCTCCATCATCTCTAAATAGAGCGGGTTATACAAGTTCATGTAATAATTGTCCCGAAGAAAAAGGGGAAGAACTGCCCGAAGCAATTATTCCCCTTTTATAAAGGTAATTTATTGAATACTGTCTACTAACTCTTGGTAATAATCTAATCCCAAGTGCGTAATCAAATCCTCGCCCATAATATGACGCAAGGTATTTTGCAACTTCATTAATTGTTTGAAGATATCATGCTCAGGAGGTAAACCTGGTGCAGTTTGTGGGGATTTCAAGTAGAATGATAACCACTCTTGGATACCTGACATGCCAGCACGTTGCGCCAAATCAATAAATAATGCCAAATCCAATGCAACCGGAGCCGCTAAAATTGAATCCCTACATAAGAAATTAATCTTAATTTGCATTTTGTAACCTAACCAACCAAAGATATCGATGTTATCCCAAGATTCTTTGTTGTCCCCGTGAGGTGGATAGTAATTGATACGTACTTTATGGTATAGATCACCATATAGTTCAGGATTCTTTTTCGCATCTAAGATTTCTTCCAATACGGATAATTTAGAAACTTCTTTCGTTTTGAAGTTTTCAGGATCATCCAATACCAATCCATCACGGTTACCTAAAATATTTGTTGAGAACCAACCTTCAACGCCAAGCGCTCTTGCCTGAAGACCAGGAGCAACAATTGTTTTCATCAATGTTTGACCAGTTTTGAAGTCTTTTCCAGCAATTGCAACACCATATTCATGAGCTAACTCAACGATCGCAGGAACGTCACATGTCAAGTTTGGTGCACCATTAACATAAGGAGCGCCTTCTTTTATAGCCGCATAACAATAGATCATGCTTGGCGGAATGCGTTGATCGTCATTATCCAAAGCCTCTTCTAATTTTGCAATTGTTGAGAAAGCTTCGTTTGTTTCAATATAGCGTTCAGTAGAACCACACCATACTAATACGACACGGTCTAAGCCGTTTTTTTCTTTAAATTCGCGAATATCACGTTGTACGGCATCAGCCAATTCGCGACGTGTTTTCTCTGATTTGATGTGCGTGCCGTCCAAATTTTTAACAAAATTGCGATCAAACACAGCTTTCATTGGTTGAATTGCTTCCAATTCAGCTTTTACAGCATCAAGTTGGCCTTGTTCTAACACCTGTGCTTTTGAAGCAGCTTCATATACGTTATCTTCATATACGTCCCAACCACCAAAAACGACATCTTCCAACTTTGCCAAAGGGACGAAATCCTTGATTAAAGGATTTCTATTCTCCGTGCGCTTACCTAAACGGATTCTGCTCAATTGAGAAACAGATCCTATTGGTTTTGAAAAACCTTTGTTTATAGATGCCACACCAGCGATCAATGTTGTAGCCACAGCACCCAATCCCGGAATAAGAATCCCCAATTTACCATTGGCATCTTTCACTTGTTGTCCCATATTAATTCTATATACTTAAATTGTTATTTAATTGATGTTTTATGATAAAATAATTCTTAAAATTAGCTTAAAAAAACATATTTCATATCCATCGTCACTTTATTTATAAAATCATGACAATTGCTGTTTCGATGCCTATTCGAAGGCAAAAGAAACGAGATGAAATGAATAAGCAGCCCGAGCTTATATCGTCCATCTCACTGAAATATAAGGTATTCGATCATAGTTGCGAAAACAAAATATAATCATAACTAATTTAACTCAATATATTAACATTAAAAAACTAATCCAAATACAATTCGAAAAAAAGTTATTCTTTCTAAAAAATTGGTCAATTTTTCTTTTTCTATTCTATATAAATATGACAATAAAATTGGAAAATGACTTCGGGAGCGTTACCTTTAGGCTGATAATTGATGAAACCGTCGTGAGTTTAGGCTAAACGACTGTAAGATGTTTATGTAAACCATGAAAAATCAACATTCCTAAATAATTATTTCAATGAAAACTACCATTTCGTTTCTGGCTTTAGCATTGTTAACCGGGAGCCAGCTCCATGCACAGACTGCCACAGATTCCGCTTATGTTCGGGATTATTATGAGAAAACCGAAGTAACGGTTCCGATGCGAGATGGCAAGAAATTGTTTACCGTAATCTACAGCCCCAAAGATAAATCCAAGAAATATCCAATTTTATTAAACCGAACACCTTATACCGTGGGGCCTTATGGCCAAAATGAGTACAAGAAAAGTTTGGGTAACTTCCCATCGATGATGCGGGACGGCTATATCTTTGTCTATCAGGATGTCCGTGGAAAGTGGATGAGTGAAGGTGATTTTGAAGATGTTCGACCAACAAACCTGAGTAAAGATAAAAAAGCGATCGACGAGAGCACAGACACCTATGACGCTCTCGAATGGCTACAGAAAAACGTGAAGAACTACAATGGAAAAGCGGGTCTCTATGGGATTTCCTACCCGGGTTTCTACTCCACAGTGGGGCTAGTCAAGACCCATCCCAGCCTCAAAGCGGTCTCGCCACAGGCTCCGGTGACCGATTGGTTTATTGGGGATGATTTTCACCACAATGGTGTATTATTCCTGCAGGATGCTTTCACATTTATGTCAACATTTGGTGTGCCACGTCCAAAACCGATAACCCCGATCAATTCAAAAGTAACATTCAGATCAACGAGGTCGATAAATATAATTTTTTCCTTGAAGGCGGAACCGCCAAAGAGCTCAAAGAAAAGTATTTTGGCGATTCGGTCAAATTCTGGAACGACCTCTTTAAGCATCCCAACTACGATGAGTTTTGGAAATCACGTGTCATCACCAATTATCTACAAGATGTCAAACCAGCTGTGATGGTTGTTGGCGGTTTTTTTGATGCCGAAGATGCCTATGGTACATTTAAAACCTATCAATCTATTGAAGAAAAAAGCAAAACAAATAATTCGATTTTGGTTGCGGGTCCCTGGTATCACGGTGGATGGGTTCGCGCAGCAGGAGATCATTTGGGCGACATTCAATTTGAGAAAAAACAAGTATCACCTATCAGGAAAAATTTGAACAGCCCTTTTTCAGTCACTACTTAAAAGAAGAAGGTAGCTTCTCTGCTGCCGAGGCCAATATCTTTATTTCGGGGAGTAATGAATGGAAGCAATTCGAACAATGGCCACCCAAAAATGTCGAGACAAAAAAACTTTATTTTCAGCCACAGGGCAAACTTGGTTTTGAGAAAGTCCAACGCACGGATTCATGGGATGAATATGTAACGGACCCCAACAAACCTGTTCCGCATCAAGGCGGACTCATCCAAAACCGTACACGCGAGTACATGGTCGATGATCAACGTTTTGCCGCCAATCGCCCCGATGTCATGGTCTACCAAACAGCAGCTTTGACCGAAGACATTACCATTGTCGGCCCGATCAAAAACTTCCTTAAAGTATCATCAACAGGTACCGATGCGGATTATGTTGTTAAACTCATCGACGTTTATCCCAATGATGCCCCCAGTTTTGAAGGAAAAACAATGGCGGGATACCAAATGATGGTTAGAGGCGAAATCATGGCTGGAAAATACAGAAACGGCTTTGACAAACCACAGGCGCTGACTCCCGGTCTCGTGGAAAAAGTAGATTTTGTGATGCCGGATGTTGCGCACACCTTTAAAAAGGACATCGTATCATGGTTCAGCTACAAAATTCCTGGTTCCCATTGGCGGAACGGAATCCACAGGTATTTATGGAACCCTATACTGCGACCAAAGCCGACTTCCGTAAAGCAACACAGCGCATTTTCCATGATGTCAATAATGCGACCTATATCGAATTTGACATCTTAAAAGATTAAATCGAGGTGAACCAACTTGACAATATCAACAAGTGGTTCATGAGTAAGCTATCCACATAGACAGCAGCCCCATTATTTTAAAATAATGGGGCTGCTAGCATTTACCAAATGTTGTTTACGCGATTATGATTCTTCCACGAATTTATTTTCTGCCGCTTTTATTCCTGTCAATAACAACAGGACAATACTAGCCGCAAGAAAATAAAAGGAGTAGTTCCAGGATGGGTCTATCTCATGCAATTTTCCAAAAATCGGTGGGCCGAATGCAGCAATCAAATACCCGACTGATTGCGCCATTCCCGAAATTTTGATTGCATTCGCTGTCGATTTTGCCCTTAAAAAAAAAAAGAGAATAGAAAGGCTAAACGACAGGCCATTGGAAAGCCCTAATAATATGGCTGCAACATAGATCCCATCTAGCTTATATAAAAAGAAGATCAAAATGCTGCCCAACATACCCACCGCAACAGCAACAGCCATCAGTCGCTGATCTTTCATTCGGTGCGCAATAATAGGCCCGACAAACATAATGGGGATCATTGCAATCTGGATCAAAAACAACAACCAACCGGTGTCTTTGGCAGCCATCCCATAATCGACCAATACCTTGGGCAACCAGGAAATCAAACTATAATAAACCAATGATTGAATTCCCATAAATATACTGATATACCAAGCCAATCTGGATTTAAAAATATGCCCAATCCCAGTCTGCACTTGCTTTTTCTGCTCCGGAATAACATTCTTCTGCCCACGTAACTGGTCAAAAAAACAGCAATAATCGATCCTATCGCCAACACTACCCAAACACCCAGGAACCTCTCCATCCAAAGCCAGTCCATTCCCCAGACGTAGACTAAAGCCTGATGCGAATGCTGCCGTCAAGTTCATCGCTACAGCAAAAATACCAGTCATCAGCCCGATGTTATTGGGAAAACTGGTCTTAATATATCCTGGAGCTACAACATTACCCACACAGATTCCTAAGCCGATCATGACGGATCCCACAAACAAAGAGGCTGTACCGCCCCTACCCGCACAATGATGCCCACAGCAAGGACAATCAATCCAAACAACAAAAAACGATGCATACCCTGAACGTGGGAATACTTACTCACCAGGACCGAACAACTTGCAAACATAAAAAGAGGAAGTGCCGTCAATAAACTACTTTGAAAGCTATCTAATGTAAGATAGTCACTGATCTGCCCCAAAACAGGCCCCACAGCCGTAATCGGCGATCTCAGATTCGTTGAAACTAAAATAACAACCAATACAGACAACCAGCTCCAGGATACAGTGTTTGATTTTTGCATATTATTATTCATATAAATTATTTATTTCTTGGGTGTAATAGCTAATGTTTAGCGGATGGATCCTTCCACTAGTATACGGTATTACCGCATGATGAATACACCTACAAGATGATTTGTTGCAAAGATATATTTAGTTATTTAATTAAATTTGCCATTGATTTAATTTATAACGACATGGGCTGTTCCAATCATATTGATACAATTGATAATATAAAAAATCTAATTTTGTCTGGTTCGAAGAAAATTGGGTTCACGACGATGCGTTACATACCCATCGTAAGGCGCAGTTGATTTACGTCGAGCAAGGTTTTCAATACCTCACCGTTGAGGGAAAAATGTACCTCCTCCCCAGAATCATGTGGCGTGGGTTCCCTCAAATGCTTTACATAAGACCAATTCACATTCCGAGAGTATCAAGTTAATGATCGTCTTTTTTGATATCGAACAGGAAGATCCATTTTTCGAAAAGGTTCAAATATTCGCTGCTCCGAAGGTGTTAAGAGAGATGATCCTATATGCCGAAAAATGGTCAAAATTGACGGAAGAAAATGAACATGAAACAATTTTCCTTCGTGCACTCCTTAACGAACTCCCCGCCTTCGGATCCCGCTTATTGCATCTAGAAATTACGCTGCCGAGTGAAAATAGATTACAGATAGTCTTAAATCACCTACACGACCACTATACCCATCCTATTAAGATGGAAGAAATTGCGTTATTATCCAATCTTTCCCTGCGCACGATCGAACGATTATTTAAAAAGGAAACGGGAATGACACTGGTTAAATACCAGCAATTGTTGCGGATAATTAAAAGTCTTGAATTATTAAGCACAGGTGAACTGACCATATCCCAGATTGCCTACAAAGTTGGGTACCAAAGTGTACAGGCTTTTACAAATAGTTTTTATGCTGTCATGGGTTACCGGCCCTCCGCTTTTATTGAGCTTTAACGGCATAACAAGAAAGTGTTTGTAGTTTTTAGCTACAAAATTTAAGCGATTCATTAAAAATAATAAACAACATTTGCATATGTGTAAAATACACACTATCTTTGTTGCATCATAATTTAGGTTTATAATTGGTTATTTAAGGTTTTCATTCTCCCCGTTTGAAAACCTTTTTTTGTCCCTATACTTCCTATTAAATTCTATTTTACGTACCTTTTATGGCTGATCCTGTTATAATCTCATGTATAAAATAGGGCAGGAAATCTTACTAAATAGCAGCCTTCAGAAAATCATCATTCAAATTAAATTCTTAAAAAATTCAATAATTCTTCAACAATAGTGTATTTTTAACCATATGTTCAAAATAGGAGAATCCTATTTCGTAACATAAACATACAAATACATCGAAAATATAAATAAACACATATGGCAGAGCATGGGGATTTACAAATCGCAATATTAATCGATGCGGATAATGTTTCTTATCGAAAGATCGAAGAGATTCTGAACGAAGTCAAACGCTACGGTATCCCGACGATCAAACGGATCTACGGTGACTGGACCAATCCTTATGTCGAAAAATGGAAGGATAAGCTCCTCACCCATGCGATAACCCCCATCCAGCAGTATAGCTATACCCAAGGTAAAAACTCCACCGATTCAGCTCTTATTATCGACGCGATGGACATCCTACATTCCGACAGGGTCGATGGCTTCTGTATCGTATCGAGCGACAGCGATTTTACAAGATTGGCAACCCGTTTAAGAGAATCGGGTAAGTTGGTGATCGGTATTGGAGAGAAAAAACGCCGAAACCTTTCATCGCTTCTTGCGACAAATTTATTTATGTTGAGATCTTTGAAAAGAATCCAAAAAGGAACCTAATACAAAGAAAAAACAGCAGAATCAACCCAAAGCGGCACCTGTAGACAATCCAACCAGCATAGCTGTGCTTGACGAAGAGACACTGGAATTATTAAAAGACACCGTTGATGACACCGCAGATGAAAATGGATGGGCATTTTTAGGGAAATTGGTAGTCTTTTCAATAAAAGAAAACCAGATTTTGATGCGCGAAATTATGGTTACGATAAAATGTCCCACCTTTTTAAAGCCTATACAGAGGATTTTGAAATCGAAGAACGTAACACGGATAAATCGCGAATAAAACATTATTACATTCGAAATATTATCAAACGACCTTTATCTGCTGTCAGCTCATCACCAACAGATGCAGACAAAAAAACAGTAGCAACCACTGACGCAAAATCACAGGAAGTTACGGCAAAACCTACCAATCAAAATGCACGAAAAAAAGGTCGCCAAAATAAAAAGCCGCAAGATGCAGTGGTAGCGGAAAATCCTCCCAAAGAGCTTCCAGCAGTTCAACACAAAGAGGAACAACAAGCAGTAGAAAATATCGCTCAAAATGATTCTCCCAATCGTATGTTATTTCCAGCAGCAGGAAATAAAATTACGGCGGATGACACAAAAAAGCGCAAATCAGAATTACGAAAGATTTTAAGCCTCTATTTCCAACGAAATCACAAAAGCTCCGGATCGTTATTGATTCCAATGAGTATGAGTGCAATTTCACGTACCGTGGTCGTGGATTCCATGTCCTTAAACTAGGAAAAGAGGCCGCAACCCAACTTGGACTAGCGGAAGGTATCCAGCTAGAAATTACGAAACTCAACGAGCATACCTATACACTCCAAAATCAATCCCGCTAATTTTAGCGCCAGATGAACTGAAAAAACACTTGAAGTACAGATTGAACCCAAGATAATTGTTCAATCTGTACTTCAAATGATACAAAATCTTGCACGTTCTCATGTACCTATTGCATCAGCAGCGTCTGATCCAGCAGCAGATTAAAATTCCCTGAAAACAAGGAGTATATCATCACTATTTTCCAGCTATATTTGTTTATATTCAGAATGACCTTAGACATTATTTAAGGATGATGACCCTGATAAAAAAATCCAAGGCAGACTAAATATCGGAACTGATGTACCGACAAATAAGATCATTCATTCTTGTTTAATACAATGGAGATAAAAAGGCTTTCAATTATATATGGGTACTAAGCAGTACCCTCATAGTTCTCGCATGTGGGCAACGTGGCGCCGCAGATTCAGCGCAACCGTCGACTAGTGAAAATAATCACACGGACGTTCTGCCTTATGATTCCACAACGCGTACAATTCATGTACTTGTCGCATTATGTGATAATACTTATCAGGGAATCGTACCTGTTCCCAAAGCAATCGGTAACGGTCAGGATCCGGCCAACAATCTTTATTGGGGCTGCGAATATGGTATAAAAACTTATTTCAATCGCAGTAAAGATTGGAAATTTGTAAAAAGTATAAAGCAAAAGGTGCAATCCTCGAGCGTTTGGTCTATAAACACAGATCTGAAAACTATTACCTTGTTGCGGATGCCTATGATGGCAAAGAGATCAAGCTATGTACAGTTGATTTTCTCCGAGGCCTTCATGGCCAGCTAAAAGATACACTACAGGTAGACAACAAGATTATCGGAATAGCAGGCAATGCAAAACTCAATGCTTATATCGGACATGATGGCCTTATGGATTTCCAACTAGACCAGCGTTTCAAAAACACCGACCGCCAAAAGCGGAATGCGATTATCCTCGCTTGTTATAGTAAAAAGTATTTTGCACCTCATATCGATAAGGAAACTGTAAACCCCATTCTCTGGACAAGCCATTTGATGTGTCCAGAAGCCTACAGTCTCCATGATGCGCTAACAGGGTATATAAACGGAGAAAGCAACGAACAAATTCAGGAAAGAGCAGCAAAAGCCTATTCCAAATATCAGAAATGTAGTCTCCGTGCGGCAAAGAACCTGTTGATCATCAACTGGTAACAGGTTTATCTTCCACTGGCAAACTCCATCGTGAAATGGTAGTTTTCGTCAATAGGCACTACTTTTCTATCAACCTTGCGCAGATCACGTGCTTCTTCTGTCCATAGAAAAGGATAGAATGAAAACACCTGATTTCCATCCAATTTTGTACATCTTCAGCCCATTCCTTCCATCTAAATGTTTCATAAAATTGACGGATGTCACCCTTCAATGTCCAATAAATAAAATCAGAATAGCCGCACTCCAAACTTTCCCATTGCAAGGTGTCCTGTGCAAAATAATAGACCTGTCCTATGCCCTCGCCCAAAGCTCCAGCATTAATCGCGAAATATCCGCCCAAAACATCATCGGCAATTAACAAAAAACCACCTTTCTCCCCTTCTTTGTCAAAGCTTTTCCCTTTGTTCCACTCCATGATACCTCGATTCAATTTAGTCGAACCAGAGCCTAGGATCCGTAGCCATCCGCCATCGATGAGTATTCCACCGGTTTGATGAATAATAGCACCCATAGGTGATTTTGTGGTCATCTGAGCTCGTAGTAACTCCTCATCTGCCCGTTTTGGATTTCTGGGCAGTACCTCATAAGAATTGCTTGCTCCCTTCATCCATTCTTCGACCAGACCCCATCCTGAATCTGTCGGATTAATCAACTCATTTAGACTCTTCATTCCTTGTCTTTTATATTCAAAACAAACCATACTTACTTCCCTTACGACCTCATCTGCCGTAGAAAGAAGAATAAAGCGACGCATCTTGAATTGCCGAAATTACCACAATTCTTCCTGTCATCCAAATCACATAAGTTCATTAACTAAAGTCCAAAACAGGATTTAACCGTTACTTTACGCACAAAACATAAGAACATTGAAGCAATTTTCGTTAAATTTAAACCATGCAACATGAATTAGAAAAACTTAGGTATCCCATAGGCCGCTTTGCCGTACCAGATCATATAGACAAGCAACTACTGAATGATTGGATAAAAACAATCGCAGATTTCCCCGCGCGACTCAAATCCGAAGTCAGCGACCTGCCAGATATCGCTTTGGAGAAACGATATCGTCCAGACGGTTGGACCATCAGACAGGTGGTGCATCACTGCGCTGATAGCCATATGAATAGCTTTGTCCGTTTTAAGTTAGCGCTGACAGAAGATGACCCTACGATAAAACTCTATGAAGAAAACCTGTGGGCCGAACTTCCGGATTCAAAACACAATCCAATCGAAAGCTCCCTTAAATTATTAGAAGGCTTACACCAACGTTGGGAAATCTTGCTTAAGAGCCTGAGTGATGAGCAGCTTGAAAGAGCCTTTATTCATCCGGTTACAAAACGGTATATTTCCCTTAAAGTAAATATAGGTCTCTATGCCTGGCATTGTAATCACCATTTGATGCATATCGTCAACGCAAAAAATAGATCGGTCTAACGATAAAGTCTTATTTTCAGGTAACTGCCAAAAAAATCTATGCGCCCCCTTGAGAATTACCTATTCCTAGGCCATCAGCGACAGCGTGATCATAAAGGCACCAAAGGCTCCCAAAGCAAGGCCTACGATACCGGCGATCAAAAATGTCCGCAGATAATAGCCAAACGTTTTGGTCTTTTTCTGGACGATATGGATAATCCCCACAATCAGGGAATAACCTGCACCTACGCCAAAAAAATAGCATAAAGGCTAGGTCGATCAGCATACCTGTGAAATCTAAATTCGCAGAAGATAACATCGTGCAGGTTATTTTTTCTTTTTAAACAGTTTACTAAAAAGGATGAACTACTATTTTCTGTAGGTTCGTCCTTTGCTTCTACTCCCCACTTTTCTCATTCGCCCAAATCAACAATTCGGGTTCAATATCCAAGTCGTGTTGTCGGGCAAAGTTCGACCAGTAGGCATGTTTTCCTGATCCATAAAGTCGGGATCATTTTTATAATAACCCAATAAGCTTTCTGTAGCAGACTCATAAACACCATAATGATTTGCCCGCTCAAAATAATGAACGGCTTTTTACTGTCCTTTTTAAATTTTAACCCCGCATCATACATCAAACCGTAATAAATATTGGAATAGCTATCCGCTTTATCTTTCTTCAGATAAACAAGTAGACGGTCATAGTCATCTAAACTATAATAAATCGAAGCAATATTGCGATTATTTTCAACCAGCTTCAATTCCGCTTTTTGTAGTAATCCAATGCTTTTTCGAGATCTTCCTCTACATAGGTCCCACTAAAATAGAAATAACCCAAATTGGATAATGCATAGCCATTCCCAAGGTCAGCCCCTTTGTTATAGGCCTCAAAAGCTTTTTTAGATCCGAAGTATAACCTATTCCATGCTGATAAAGATAACCGATGCTATTCCAAGAAGCTGCATATCCCTTTTCGGCGGACCGCTCATAGTATGCAATTCCTTTTTCAGGTCCAGAAAACGTTTATCTTCATTATCGGTATCCGTATAGATATTACCAAGTTCATACATACTGCTTTCATTGTCCTGATCAGCTGAAAATGTAAAGTAACGGATAGCACTTTCGACGTCTCCATTTCTGCAGCAATCCATGGCCATGTGATACAAGGTATAACTATCATAAGCAGATTCAAAATCTACGCCCCGATCCGCTTTCCACTGGGTAAAAAAATGATCAAAAACCTCGAGCTCCTTCCCTTCCAGCTTGTCCAATGCCTTGATATAATATCCATACTGATCTTGGGGCACCTCTTCCAATCCCTCATATCCTTTATTGAACAGTTTGCGGTCGCGCAACATCATTAGATCTTGATAATGCCGTACACTACCACAGATGAAATCGAAGGATTCACTCAGTTCTTTGCTATCAGTATCGTAGTAATAATACCCGCCCACCTGATCTTGCAGGATAAAATAGTCCATCAGCGCATAGCTGATCGTGGCATAATATGCTGACAATGGTAGCAGCCAGCTTTTAGTCTCCGTGTGATAGATTCCTCTTTCCGATTCGGTTTCGATGATATAACAATTATAGGCACCATTACCAAAATCGGCACCTCCCTGTATAGATTTAATCGTCAGATCTTGCAGAAGAAAATCCCGACTAGCGAGGTCATACAGAAAATATTTGCCTTCCGAAAGGTAATATAATGCGCTGAGCCCATTCATGGCATTTAGCACAGCCACATCTTTTACCAAAAGGGAGCCGTCTGCTGCATGGACTGATTTCTTTTTTTTATTGTTTAAATTGACCGCGTAAAAATCAAACAACAATTCGTTCAAAACCCCTTCTGGATATTTGCCCAATAGAACACCTTGATTGGAATAATATTTACGTAGTTTGCTGTTTGCTATCGGCTGATAAATAAAACCCTCGTAGTCTATTTCAAAAGGTTCATCAGAACCTTCCGTATGAAAGCCCTTACCTTCGGCATCGATAATGTCATATTTTCCGTCCCGCTGTCCCTGATAGAATCCATAAGCAAAATCGTCCAAAACCGCATAGTTCAAGGGAATAATTGTAGCGCCAGTCTCCACGTCCACCAAGCCATGCTTGCCCGCTAAACTCACTTTTCCTACAATGGTACCACGGCCGCTCTGTACAGGCGCTGCAGAGGCGTACATACAAGGGATGGTCTCTTCGCCCTTTCTATTTAAATAACCAAACAAACCTTCTTTCGCAACAACTGCAAAGCCATTGTAATCAAAGTCTCCGATCTCGTCATAACAGGGTTCAACTTTCACCTCAGCCTTCGCATTCCGGATTCCCCAGCGTCCATTTTCTTCAAAAAACTGGTTATCAAGACTATCAATCGCTTCCGTATTCCACCAGCCCAATCCATAGTTGCTCCACTCAGCCTCTAACATCGCTAAAAAGGAATCATAACCTGAACGGCTCAAGATAGGATAAAGCGCTGATAACGACTGCTTCTCTATTGCTTTTTCGTAATACAGGTTCTTCTCATAGATTTCAAAAGCAAAATCCTTTGCTTGTTGGCTATGTTTCACCTCAGACATATTAAAAACATCACGCGCATTGATCTGGAAGCATTCAAATGGAAGTCCATGCAGAAAATCGAACATTTTTTCGATGGTCAATAGGACAGCAGCATTGGATATCAAGTTATACTCCTGAATAAGCAGATCGAAGAATCTCCTTAATCTTAAAACACCCGCTTCTTTTTCAGCATATACCAAGGTACCTTTTGCTTTTGGATTTGCGGCAAACAGGGGCAGCAACAAATCTGGAATGACATAGTTCCATTCACCCAAATAAGCATGGAAATACTCCTGATCTTTTTTATCCGTGTTATAAATATAAATTCGATGTGCCATATTCTTTTTTATTCTTCAATATCAACGTCATTGTTTTTGGCAAAATCCAACCAAAAGTTGTATTTAGCGGCATCTGCAAACGCTCCATTTTTATAGTAATACAAGAGACGATTGACGGCATAAGCATAGGTAGCGTTTTCGTTTGCCTGTTCGTAGTAACGCAGCGCCTTTACCATACTCTGTTTTACGCCCCAACCTTCTTCATACAAAATCCCATAATAAATTGCAGCATACTGTCCCGCTTTATCCTTTTTCAGATAACGTAAAAGATTAGTGTAATCTTTCTGTTGATAATAAATTTCAGCTATCTGTGCATCGTTGTCGATGCCTTCTTTTTCAGCCTGCTTAAAATAATACAAGGCTTGCCCATAGTCCTGTTCAAGATGTTCTCCTTCATAATACCAGTGACCAAGATTGCTCATTGCTTGCGTTTCCCCAGTGCCGCAGCTTTTTGGTAAGCTTCTAAGGCTTTGGGAATGTCAAGCGGCAGACCAAGGCCCGTAGCATAGATGAACCCTAAGTTCGTCCAAGCTTGCGCATGATCCTGTGCGATAGCCTGCTTGTAGAAGCCGATCGCTTTAGGAATATCCAGAAAATCTTGATGATCTGTATCGCAATAGATATTGCCAAGAAGGTATTGGCAGTCGGCACTACCTCGGGAGGCACCGATAGTCAACAAAGGTATAGCCTCGGCTATCTTACCGGCCCAATTTAGTTTCCGCGCTTTTTCGTATAACGTATCGTTATCAAGATAAGATTCGTACCCCGCTCCTTTTCGTTTTGTCCATGCTTGATAAAATTGTACAAAGTAGCTCTGGTCAGCTCCTGCAAATTATATTTTTCGGCATACAAACGGCCAAATGCTGTTTCAGGAAATTCAGCGACATTTCGTTTTAGATCTACATAAAACAGCCTTTCTCCTTTAAATAAAAGTAAGAATTCACCTTCGCTTCGTTCCGGATGAGGATCATGAATCGGCGCACTGACATAATCGTAAAGTTCGCTACAGAAATTCACTTTGGTATCAAAATAGCGCATTCCTTCGGATTGTTGGATACGCATAAAGTCCATATAGCAATATTCGATTTTTAGATAAGCCGGATCAGGTTCGAGTAGCCATTGATCAAGATAAGCTTCATATATCCCTTGCCCTTCGGCACAGGCGACAACAAAGACATCTTTTCGTAAGTTTTTAATGCTATCGACCAAGATTTTAGCAATAGATCGATCGACTAAGCGGAATAGATCATGCGCGAGTGCGTAAATCTGCCATTGTTTATTTTTCAGGTATGCGATGCTACGATAATCATCCAGGACGATGATACGGTCAATCTCTTCATCCAGCACAGTACCATCAGGCTTGATGATTGAAATCTTGCGCTGCAACTTATTGGGTTTGATCCAGAAATAGGCGTTGGGAAGAGCCTGTAGGCTATCTTCCAGAAAACTACCCAAATAGTGACCATCCATACGAAAGTATTTCCGCTTCATGGTCCCTTTTTGCCGCTTATAAAAAAGCTTACTGTAATCGTATCCAAAAGGTTCATCCGCCGATTCGGTAATAACCTGTGTTCCATCAGCAGCAAAAAGAAAATAGTTATCACCTTGCTTTGCATTCAAAAAACCACGGGCAAACCAGTCCAAATCATCATAGGCAGCAGGTAATGAAAGTTGTTTGCTATCAATATTCAATATACCTCGTTTCCCTTCGATTTCAACCTCAGCATAATTAATCCCATCGATAACACGCGCGTCAAATGCCTCAACGTACTGACAGGGTACGATCTCCTCTCCCCGATCATTGATGTAACCAAATAGTTGATCCAGTTCAGCCACAGCAATCCCCGCTTCATTGAACTCAAATAGCTCATCATATTTCGCAGCGACCCGAATATTTCCAAGAGCATCCTTTAATCCTTGTTTTCCATTTTCTTCAAAGACTTCGGTTCCCTCCTGCTGAAAAGCATGTTCTTCCCACAAACCCAAACCATAGTTAATCCAGTCTGTCTCGAGCATTTCCAGAAAAGTATCATAGCCTGATAATTGCAAGATCTTCTGAAGAGGATCCAAACGCTGCTGCTCAAGGGCCTGTGTGTATAAAGCTCCCGTCGTCCTGATCTCATCTACCCAGTCACTTGCCTGTGCTGTATGTTTTTCTACATTCATATTGAAGACATCCCGTCCATCGATTTGAAAGGTATCGAATGGCAAACTTTCCAAAAATTCAAACATCTTGTTGACCGGTTCTGCATACTTCTTTTGTAATGCAATTGATAAACATCAGCAAGCAGCGCATAAAAATAGCGTAACCTTGCAATACCGTCTTCCTTATTGGCATAGAGCTGTGTTCCTTGGGAACGGATACCCGAAGAAAATAGCGGGAACATCAGAGCTGGAATTTCATAATTCCATTCGGCCAGATGTGCTTCAAATGTTTCTTTTGTTTTAGGATTTACGTTATATATATAAATGCGATGCGCCATAACCTTATTGCCCGATAGTCTTAAAATAGATCGCGCTTACCTCAATAGATGAAAACGGCAAGCACTGTACCTGATGCAGTAAAAATACAGCTATTATTAAATATTCTGCTTAGCGGAAAACAGGGATTTTTCCTTTTGCTAATTCCTACTTGCAAGGGCAGTTTGCCAGGAAAAGCAATTTGAGATTCGATGCATCCCTATTGATGACATCAATTTTCGGAAATAATATCCAGTCTATAGAAACCCGCTCGCTTATCGTGCGGTGCCCCATAGAAAAATTCCGAAAGTATAGCTGCTGATCTCCTTTCCAAAAGATCTCTTTTAGGGTACATAGTTCAAAGTTATCATTCCAGTCCAGGGGAATCTGCGCATAGGTCAGATAGACCTCATTTTCCTTTTTTGCAAAAAGTAACTGGAACATTCCTGCCCGTTAAACATGCCATTCAATCTATATTTCTTATGCTTAGAGAAATAGACATAGTCTAAATTGCCGATTTCTTCGATATCCCATTTCCCCTGACGCAAATCAAGTGCCTGATCTGTCGTATGTCCTCCTTCCAACAACAAAATCTCTTCAGATGGAAAATATTTTACAAACATATTCTCCAACAGATCAATGGCACCTTCTGTTTTTCCGGCCGTTAGTAAGCGACCATCATTAAGTCGTACCTGAGCAATTACATCCCCTCCACCAATGTATCAATTTCCATGGCCTTACCTGGAATATAGTCTCCAAATACGACACGGCCCTGCAATAGCTTTTTCGCGACTTTTACATCGCTGATCGAAGCGATGGTATCTCTCCTATAATCCGTCTTTTGCTGTTCCTTAAAAAAGCTGATGGAATCTATCTTATAAATTCTGATCATTTTATCCTGAAAGACAAGCGAATCGACCGCTGGCTTTTCGCTTACAATAGCCTCCTTTATTGGAGGAGAAACAGGATTTTTACCTTGTTTTGTTGACATGCCATACATAGCGACAAAACAAGACCAGCGCAATAAAGTACTTTTTCATACAACAGATAATTCACCATTAAGATATTTCAATCTAATATCGTATTTCAATCACATAATAGGAAAGGTAAGTCAATTTAAGCGCTGTGACAATCGATATTCGACTTGTAAACGCTAAATATTGAAATGGATAAAGGCTCATGTTGTTTCATGAGCCTGATGGATAAGGTAAATTGTCAGATTTCGAAGTAAAATCCTGTTTCTTTGAGTTCTTCGTATTTTTCTTTATCAAAACTATAGATTTTTGCTGCTCTGGCATGTCTATCCTTTTGCATGTCGCTATGGTCGATCAACAGATCCATGCTCAGTATCTTTTTGCGAAAATTACCGCGATCTATCGAACGCTGCAGAATTGTTTCATACAATTTGTGCAGGTCAGGTAAGGTAAACTGTGCCGGCAGCAGTTCAAATCCGATGGGCTGGTAACGGATTTTACCTTTGAGGCGTTCGACCGCAACAGACAAGATCTGCTGATGATCGAAAGCCAAATCAGCTACCTCCTCCAAACTAAACCATTGCACCGCATCGATATCAAGTCCAGCCTCCAGGATATATTCGTTAGGTTTAACTAAGGCATAATAGGCAATACTGATGACCCGTCCCCGGGGATCACGGTTTAAATCCGAAAAGGTATAGAGCTGCTCAAGAAAGATATTGCTGAGTCCAGCTTCTTCGGACAATTTACGTAGCGCACATTCATCCGCAGTTTCATCCTCCTGAATAAAGCCACCGGGAAATGCCCATTTCCTAAGTAAGGTTCTATCGCCCGTTTGGTTAATAACAGTTTAAGTTGATTTTTTCAAAACCAAAGATTACACAATCGACTGTAACGGCGGGTCTGGGGTATTCGTAGTTATATGTTTTTGGAGTACTGACCATCTTGTTATAAAATTACGTCTGTGGACTTTTTGATCTGTATGCCGTATTTTTCATGCAGTGAATCAAAAGCCTGCTGTGTAGATTCTTCGAAACCAGCAATAGGTGACATACAGTCTATCAGTAGGGTAATGCGGGACGTAATCGCTTTATCCGCCGCAAAATATTCCAATATCTGCATTGCAGATGCCAATACACAGTGACTTGATGCCTGTCCAGCGATATAAATGGCATCGTAGGCCTGGATAGCCTCGAGCACGGCATGATTGACAAATTTATTGTCATCGTATTCGGCTTTGATGATACCGTACATTTCAGTGTAGGGATCCTGTCCTTTATAAACCAATAGGGGTTTGACTTGACGTACAGCGCTGTGAAAATAGAGCATATTGGTAAATTGACTTTCCAATTGCGCCCCGAGCTGCCCTCTAAACAATGATAGGGCCAGATGCAAAGCTCCTTTTTCCCTTCGGTTTCTAAATTTTTAAGATACGCTAGAGATTGTTCAGCTGTGTCCGCATTGGCGACAGTCCATGTTCCATCGATAAGATCCTTGTGACGGATGACCGTAAAAGGTTTGGGCTGATTTCTTGCTTATCCACCCACCAGTCTGCATGGAAAATCTGCAGCAGTGAATGACAGTCAAGGCTGCACATGACCTGTGTCAGAGAATCCATGTTGTTGTACATCCATTGAGTCAGCCGTTGTACATCAGCACGCGAACCAGCTACCGGTAGACTGCCAATGGATTCCATAAAATCGTTCTGTACATCAATCGCCAAAAGCAGTGTACGCTTTTTATCCGATGCAGCAGGCAGGATTTGCTCCTGCCCAACCAATGACAATATGGACGGAATATGATCCCTTTTTTCGGATGCGATCTCTCTTACATCAACAATCTGTTCATATCTTGTTTTCATCTTCAATAATTATGTATTGTATGTGTCCTAAACCTAACCTTTTCCTATCAGCTCTACTTTTTACTAGCCTTTGAAAGTTGGAATCGCAGCAAACTTATGAGCAGATTGTTGTTGACGTCTACGGATCAGTTCATCTATCGTCGGCTCACCGGATGTTCCGGTCAGAATAAATCCGTCAATCTGTGCATAGCTCATGCCCAATTCTTCTTCATCTGTCTGTCCTTCCCATAGACCTGCTGAAGGACTCTTATATTGAATGGATTCGGGGACACCTAGGTATTTTGCCAGTGTATATACTTCTTGCTTGGTCACCATAGCCAAGGGATTAAGATCATAAGCGCCATCTCCCCATTTGGTAAAGTAACCTACGGTCGCTTCGGCCATATTGCCGGTACCGATCACAAAACGGCTTCCCAATTGTGCAAATTGGTAGAGGTAAGTCATGCGGACCCGTGGCCGGATATTGGCTAAGCTCAAGACACGGTTGGATTCGCTTGAAGCTGCAATATAGGCTTCGTTATTGATCGTCAGCGCATCCACCGCTGGTTTGATATCAAAGATATGGTAGGGAAAATCAAATTTTTCAATAAGCTCCATCCCATGTGCATGACTCTTGCTATTGTTCATGTCACTACTATAGGGCATCATCACTAAATGGACATCTACTTTCGCCAAGTGGCATAAACAAGCAACCACACTACAGTCAATCCCGCCGCTCATGCCCAGTACCAAACCTTGACGGTTTGCCGCATTCACTTGTCCCGCAATCCATGATGCCATTTGTTGTGCATACTGTCCAACGTTTTCATCATTGATGAAAAACGGTTTTCCTAGGTTATTTTCCATATACTCTTATTGATTCTGTTTGTAATCTATTTCTTATTTCCTTAAAGCTAGCTGTGCTGACAAAGGCCCCATCCACAAAACATTCTTTGAGCAGGTTGCTATCATTCAATTGTTCGATGGTCGTTGGATTGAGATCGTCTATCAAGCGAAAATCATTGTTTTCAAATACAACGGCAACCATACCTTTTTGGGATTTCTTAAAATTACCGGTGTCTGTGGCCGGTCTTTTTGAATAGCTTTAAACTGACCGTCCACAATTTCGGCCGTTCCCTTTAAAGCGAAGCCAAAGGTATCTCTTGTGACATACTGATAGGTATAGGATCCTATTCCAAGTATTGTGTTGGTCGAGGCAAAACCTTTCGCCATCAAACCTTCGCAGATCTTAGTTGCCCGTTCCACAGTGATGGAGTCGCCATAGACAACACCAATATGTGGATCAAGTTCTTTGAAGCCTTTCGCATTGACCGTCCCGCCAAAGAGTTCAAATAAACGGTCGACAATCCCTTTTGAACTGTTTCGTGATCAGCTTCCGGATCACCACAAATAATTTTAACAGGATCGCCACTGTCTGGTCGAATGACAACTTTTCCTTCCCGTCCCATGATCAGGTCTTTCAATTGTGGCAATACGTGATCCACAACATGCCATAGGTCATAGGTATCGGACACAATAGAAATGTTTCCGCTGGGGTAAACCTCCGTAATCAAATGTCGGAAGGCTTCAACCTCCTGTTCACCGTAAGAACACATCACACTATGCTCTGTTGAAGGCGTGTACATCATGACATCACTTGTGGCTGCGTAATAGGTTTTGAGGTATTCCCGAACAGAGAGTGTTGCGGAAACGCCGAAGCTTAGTAAATGTCCACCTGCAGTGCGATAAGCGGTTTCAGGCGATCCCATACCACGCATTGAGAAGTCTCCAGCTTGGGTGAATACTTTATTGATATCGCCTGTTTTTTTCAGCAAAACCTGTCAACAATCGCTTGTATTGATCGGCGATAGTCGCCGCGGTCATTGGCGACCAGATATAAGCAGAGAGTTGCGTTTCAAGATAACCTGGCAACCAGAAGAAATCTGGATGGGTATTCTCGATCGTAAACATCGGCACGCCTATCGGTACGAGACTCCCCTCTTTCAAAGCTTTCACCTTAATCGGAAGATAGCCCAAACGATGTAAATCGCGTATATGTTGTGACTGATGTGTGCGCGCAAAATTGCTATTGGTCATCGCGAAAACTTCACGAATGGCTTCTTCATACTGCGCAACAACTGTATCCTCAGGTTGGGTGAAAAAATATTCATCGAAAGAATTACTGATCTCCGCCAGAGCACCTTGCAATCCAAAGAAGGCAACATGGCTTATTCCTGCGATCCGGGACATCCGGGAGTCCAGGTTTCGTATACCCATTCTGTATGTGCTGGATATTGATCCTTGTGACACAATTTGTAACCGTCGGTCCAGAGAATCGGATTTTTGCTCATTGCTCTAAACATAGCTTTCAGTTGTTAAGTTGATATAATTTAATTTCGGATGCATGGTATTCATCATAGAATCTGTGGTGAAAACAAGGTCGATCGGTGAATCTTCCTCCAACAAAGTACCTTTGAAAATCCTTGGCTCACAATGGGTCACCAACAGGTAGATTTCATTTGCCCCCATCTCCTTTAGAATTTTTCCAGCCCAGAGAAATGTTCCACCTGCAGAACATAAATCATCGACAATTATGCATTTGGCACCTTTTACAATGTTACCTGTTTTTAATTTCATCGCTTCGATACGTCCCGTTTGTGGGTTGCGTTGCTTTTCAAAGACACAGGCATCTTCGTAGCCACTATTTAAATAGCGTGCCGCGGCCCCTTTATCCGGAAATACAATTCGGTCATTATCTGAAAATTCGAGTTTTTCCATGAGTTTCGGCAACCAATCTAGCGCAGGATAAATCGCTACACTATTTTCCAACAATGTGAGGGTTGTTTCGGAATGTGGCTCTACAACATATACTTTATCAAACTGCAGGCTATTGATAAATGCAGCGACATATTTTAGGGTAAATAGGTCGCCCTCAATTTTGCGATCCATACGACTATAGGGCATATAACGAATCCATAATTTACAACTCGCTCCTGCTTCTTCAAGTCGTTTCTTTACAAAAAACAAACGGATCAAATCGCCATCTTCCTGATAGGTAAATTCGAGCAGATTATCCGCTTTGATCCACTGATCGAAATCCTTCACTTTCGTTTCTCCATTTGGAAACTGTTCGGTGATGAGCTGATGTTTATTTAATATAATCATTTTTCTTTTTTACAACCACTCTATTTGAGTACTTTTTACTCAACAAATATGCGTATTATTTTCACTTTGGCAAAATATATTGAGTACTTTTTACTCAATAAATCAAAACAAAAACACAAACTCTTAAATACCAGTAAAATAACTCTTATTAAAAACACCTTATTCATTAATAACGCGCAATAAAAATCACAGTTTTACTTTCTTTGGCATCTAAGCATACACAAACAAACGCTAAAATTCGCTTGAAAATGAGAAATACAAAACGACCAAGAGGCCATATAAAATTAGCTGAATACAGGGATAGTACCTTTCGCTGAAAATCGGATCTTTGTCTTTAAGACAAATAAGTCAAGCGAATTGATCGCAACATTGACTGCCAAAAGAACAAAATATTCGCATGAACAAAGAAAAATTAATCAATAAGGATATTGAAGCTATTTTACAAACTGAATATCAGGACATCACGCAGTTGGTCGAAGATTATCAGGAAGTTCCGGTCAGTGAGGAAAATCAGGAAGCCTTATACGCTTATAACCTGCTTTATATGAATATACATTCTTTATCGGAACAGGAATATCTTGATGCATTCAATCAATTGGGTGAAAAATACCCCAATTACGGCCTAGCGGCAGAAAATGACCACAGCAGAACAATTGCCGAACTGGAGCGATTGAAACAGGCATTCAACCAACTATACTTACAAACCGAGCAAGGGCAATATTTACTTCAACTCAAACTCAGGAGTATTGAGCTGGACATTCAAGTATATCGAAAACTGATGCAATTGCCGATTACTCCTAACATTCAAGCTGAAATAGATCTACTGGAATCAGATTCCTACAAACTTATAGATGAGATCGAAACAATTTTAACACAATATGTTGATGAATAAGTTGTATTTCATTCGAGCATTGCTCTTGCGAACATCAACATATATATGCTGCTTTTTCGTTAGCATAAGCACAGTCCTATTGCCGCAGGGGGCTTGGGCGGTTTCTCGTAATCAACCCCAACAGCAGTCGTTCAGCCCCTATTCGATCAGTGACGATGGCTATTTACACTACAATCTACAGGTAAATGACAGCAGCTATCTTGCTATAGTATTGAATCTGAATACCCTATTCCCAGGCACAAACGCCGAAAATCTTAGGCTGAAACAATATGAATTAACTGACTCAGAACTTAAAATCAGTAGTTATCAGGGGCTCCGATGTCCGTTAATTATCGAGTTACTGACAACGAACTCAACATATTAAGAACAAGCAATTTGCCATCCGAACCCAGGTTAGTCAACCATTTGTTTTCCTTAGAATTCATTGAAGAGCTGACAGCACTGTTTGCGGCAAACGATTTGGAACAATTAAAGCGACTCAACTGGGGACCGTCCCCAAAGAAAACATACTCTTGTTTTTAAGCCATTTGAACGATTTCTCCAACACAGCAGAATTTGGTTACAATGCGATCCACAATATGTTAGCCAATAAAAACTACGCTGTGGCAAAGTTCTTTACAACTCATTTTTGACAAAGAATAAGAATTTCAATGACTTTGAATTGCTTAAAATAGCGATCGAACAGGACGACATGGATTTTATCAAAAAAACATCCTTAAACAGTTTAGACATCTTGGGTATAGATGAGGTCAAATTCGACTACAGTTTTACACAATGCACCTTGCTCGGTAAAGCAATACAACAAAAAAACAAGGTTATCGCACGCTATCTTTTGGATCATGGTGCTTCAACAGAAAAGGTATACAAATATGAAACAGAAGTACTTAATGCAATCCAACTCGCAGAGCGGGCGAAAGCAAAAAAGCTATCTGATCTTTTAAATAAAACAACACTTATCACACATCAAACTATCTATCATCCTAATAGCTAAACTTAAAAACAATTCATAACCATAAGATAAGGACAACAACTTATGCTATGCACTACTTCTGGTAGTATAGGGATTGAATAACAGCATAACTATTTAAGGGAATAACAAGATTGAAAAAGCAATTCATAATCAGCGCATACTAACAACAGCTAAAATAACGTTACCAAAATAAAGTCATACAGATAAATCAATAAATTATGCCGATACGTTTCGTATCTTACTGGAATAAACGATAATAGCAGATGATATGATCCTATTAAAAAAATTACACAGATGAAAAAAAATAGCTGTATTTATCCTGATAATCATTTGCACGCTGCTGATCGGGCGATATTATTTCCATATTAATGCAACGAAAGCTCAAAACGGATCTTTAGATAAAAAAGTTAAAAGTAGCGCGATGCTACCTCAGTTAAAAGATGGCGATATGATCTTTCAGTCATCCGTCTCGCCTCAATGTAAAGCTGTACAACTGGCCACAGGTTCTCCTTACTCTCACTGTGGTCTTATTTTTCATGAGGATGGAAAACCTTACGTGCTGGAGGCTGTTCAACCCGTCACAGTGACCAGCTTGACAGATTGGATTGCTCGAGGAAAAAACAAACATTATGTCATCAAACGACTTAAAGAAGCAGAGAAAGTACTATCAAAAGAAGCTTTAGCTAAAATGAAGGGAATCGGTGAGGGATTTTTGGGTAAAAACTACGATGCCACATTCGAATGGTCGGACAACAGAATTTATTGTTCGGAACTGATCTGGAAAATCTATCAACGCGGTGCTGGAATCGAAGTAGGCAAACTGGAAAAACTCAAAGATTTTGACCTCAGTAGCGCCGAGGTCAAAAGCAAACTCAAAGAACGTTACGGCAATCTGATTCCTTTGGAGGAAACAGTCATTTCACCGGCATCTATTTTCAATAGTAAGCTTTTGACAACGGTAGCAAGCAACTAATTTAAGACTCGCTCAAGAGGGACAGTGCAGCATTTACAAAAACTGAAATTCCTATTTTAAATGCCTTTTCGTCGAGGTTGAACTGAGGATTATGAAGCCCATGTTGGGTCGCATTATCGTTATTATTCGTCCCCACCAACATAAACAAAGCCGGATATTGATAAGAGTAATAAGCAAAATCTTCTGCTGCCATCCAAATTTCCAAATCCTGTACCACATCATTTCCCATGGTTGTCTGTATGATATTTTTTATCTGCTGGGTCAATTCAGGGTTGTTGTTCAACGCAGGATAGCCATGTCGAACCTCGACATCCACTGTCGCTCCCAAAGCTACAGGTAATGTTTGCGAAATTTCGGCAACTGTTTCCAACGCTTCTTTACGCCAGGCTTCGTCCATTGTACGGAAGGTTCCGGCCAGTTTGACTTCTTCAGGGATAACATTAGCTGCCCCCTCACCGATAAAACGACCAAAAGTAAGGACGGATGGGATATCCGGATTCGCCTTACGGCTGACCACTTGCTGTAAGGTCGTGAGCAGCTGCGCAGCGATCATAATGGGGTCGATGGCCCGATGTGGCTCAGCAGCATGGCCACCACGCCCTTTGATCGTCATGTAAAATTCATCACTCGAAGCCATAAACCTCCCTGGTCGTAAGCCTATTTTTCCCAACGGAACACGTGGACTTACGTGCATTCCCAAAATAGCTTTAATCTTTCCACCAAAAGATTCCAATATACCGGATTCCAAAATCTGGATTGCCCCACCGGGAATTTTTTCCTCCGCAGGCTGAAACAGTAATACAATCTTTCCTGAAAATTCAGCTTTATACCCCTTTAAGACTGAAGCTACACCCAATAGATTTGCTGTATGAAAATCATGTCCGCAAGCGTGCATGACACCTTCATTTTTAGATTTATAGAACACATCATTCTGCTCATGAATCGGTAAGGCATCAATGTCAGCCCTTAAAACCACAATAGTATCACTAGGCGATTTTTCGCCCTCCAATAGGGCAACCACACCAGTATTGGCCACAAGTTTAAATGGGATATCGAGTGCGGTTAATTGTTGCTGGATATAGGCACTCGTCTCATATTCCTGAAAAGACAGTTCAGGATGCTGATGGATATGCCGACGGATAGCAACAATCTTCGGGAAAATAGCATCAATTTCAGCGTTCAAGTCTTTCATTATCGAGATATTAGTTAAAAACGATATTTCTATTATGATAATCTTATATAAATCGTCCAACAAGTTAAGTTAAAAATATTGTATGCCAAAGCCAGGGAAGAAATACCAAGTCTATTAGGCGAACCCGCACAGCGTCATAATCGCGTCAATATTTTTGCTTTGGGGCATTGTGATCAGGCTGTTTGATTTTCACAATAATTTGTTTGAATTCTATATATTTTGTATCCATCAATGGAATTATTTTTGTCGACAAATTATCACGATGGAAAAAAACACTAAACCCAGACAATCTTTTGTTCCAACGATACTGGCTTTTGCACTTGTTCCAATTACAGGTCTTGCTACTGATATCTATCTTCCTTCGATGCCTCAAATGGCCTTGGAGTTTGGTCTCAGTGAAAGCCGTATCCAGTTAACACTGTCCTTATTTCTGATCAGCTACGGTGTAGCTCAATTCTTCACGGGCGCACTCGTGGATGCGTGGGGAAGATATAGAATCAACCTGATTTCACTCTTTCTCTTTATCCTTAGTTTTTGGATAACCGCAACTACTGATGATATCTGGATTATTTACGGCATGCGTATTTTGCAGGGAATTCTTTCTGCGTTCGTCGTCATTTCCAAACGGGCTTACTTCGTCGATGTGTACGAGGGCGAGCAACGCAAGCACTATCTCAGTATCATGACCATCGTCTGGTCTATCGGACCTATTATAGCCCCCTTTATTGGTGGATACTTACAAACGCAGTTTGGATGGCGTTCAAATTTTATGGTCCTCGCAATCTATAGTGCGATACTTTTTGTCCTGGAATTTATCTTTTCTGGCGAGACAATTAAACAAAGAAAACCGTTACACGTCAACTATCTTATCGGCGAATTTAAAATGATGTTAAAGACAAACGATTTTACTTTTGGCGTGTTGATGTGCGGAATATCTTACGGTTTAGTCATGTTTTATAACCTTAGTGGCCCATTTTTTATCGAGCATCAATTGGGTTATGGAGCAATCACGACAGGCTACACCTCACTAATCATGGGATTAGCTTGGATGTGCGGTGGTTTTATTGGGAAAGCGCTGATCAAAAGAGCCTTAATACCAAAGCTGCGAATCGCTAATTTTATCCAGATTATCCTGGTACTATTGATGATTGTGGTATCCCCTATCAAACAAATTTATATACATTGACATTCTTCGCATTTGCAGTACATTGTTCCGCCGGATTTATATTCAATAATTATTTCAGTTATTGTTTGGGTCGATTCCCATTGTCAGCAGGAATAGCTGGCGGATTGGTCGGTGGAATTACTTACCTGTTAACGTCCTCTCTGAGCTACGGTACAGTGAGTTTAATCAATCCCTCTTCTCAACTTGAAATCGGATTGGGATATGCCGTATTTGCGGTTTTGGGGCTGCTCACACTTTTTTTTTATCAGTAAGCTAGCTAAAACGAATAGGCTATAGCTAAAACGCATAAAAAACTTTGTCAATTTTAAACTACACAATTCAATAAGGTTGCTAATTTATTTTCAGATGAAGTTTAAAACAACTATATTTGTACTATCATAATTTAGGTTTATAATTGGTTATTGAAGGTTTTCATTCTCCCCGTTTGAAAACCTTTTTTTTTATGCCTAATTTTATTGATTCTTTTTTATCAAGGGACCAGTCAGCGTCCAACACTCTGCTTATTGACCGGAAAGAACCCGAAGTCAATTTTCATAATCGTTTTCCCTGTGACAGCATGAAGATTGATGGTATGGTCATCTTAATTATTTTTAACACTAAATTTCTCGATATAGGTACGTGGACTTTCTTTATAGAATTTCTTAAAGGTTTTACTAAAATATTTTGGATCATTGAAACCTACTTGATAAGCAACTTCGCTAATACTCAATTCACTATTATTCAACAGTATTTGTGCAGCTTTTTTCAGACGTACCATATTGATAAATTCAACCAGATTCAAACCAGTTTGTTGTTTTATCTTACGGTATAAAACTGATCGGCTCACACCTATTGCCTTGGTCAGCTCCTGCACACCGAAATCCTCGCAGCCTAGGTTTTCCTCCACAACACGCAATACCTGATCAAAAAGCGTGTTCTTTCGGTTGTCTCTGTACCCTGTCCCCCAAAAGATAATTTTGAACAAATTTTTCCTCCAAACGTTTTCTCGTCTGTATGATGTTTGATATTTTCTGAATCAAATGTGGCATACTGAATGGTTTGGTAATATAATCATCAGTTCCCACTTCAAAAGCCTCGGTGATATAGGGGTCGGCGGTTCGCGCCGTCAATAAAATAACCGGAATGTGATTAGTGCTATTATCATTCTTTATTTGTTGCAACAATGTTATACCATCACAGTTTGGCATCGTCACATCTGAAATAATAATATCCGGCTGTTTGGCCTGAACCAATGCCAGCGCCTCGTTTCCATCGTTTGCTTCTAAAACCACATATTTCTTGCGTAAGTTTTCGCAAAGAAAACATCTCAGCTCGACATTATCTTCGGCAACAAGAATAATCGGCTTCTCATCTGCTGTCCGGTCATTTTCAACTTCCACAAGCTCCTGATCGTCGACCAATTGAGCAGACTGTTCAGAGACATTCGTTTCTTCAATTCCGCTTAATATATCAGTTGTAAATGAAGCATCTATATGTACATTCTGCTGCGGCAGACTGATCCTAAAGACGGTATTATAAGCTAAAGGTTCTGCGGCCATATTACTTTCAACAGTTAACAAGCCGCCATGTAAATGGATAATGGATCTTGACAATGCAAGTCCTATACCACTACTAGTGGCGACAAAACCCTCGGTGTTTGCCTGATAGAATTGTTCAAATACAAAGGGTATATCTTTTGCGGGGATACCTCTACCGGAATCCCAGACGGAAACAAGTAATTTAGACGCATCGTCATTGCCCTCACGTTCAACTTGTACTTTTATCCGTCCCCTTATCGGTAAATTTAAAGGCATTGTAAATCAGATTGACAAGCACTTTCTCAAACTGCTCAGGGTCAAAATATGCCTGGTAATCGGTGGAAATATTATTTTCAAGAAAAAACTGGATATTATTCTTCTCAGCTATAAAATGGAAGTTTAATAAAACGTTTTTAAGATATTCAGATACAAGGACTTTCTGACTGTGCAGCTCCATTTTTCCGCCTTCATGTTTCCGGAAATCAAGTAATTGATTGACCAAATTCATCAAGCGATCAGCATTTCGTGAGGCGTAGCCCAGATGTTCCTGTGCATATTCAGATAGCGAATGATCCGTTTTCAATTGATTCAATGGGCCTATAATCAAAGAGAGGGGTGTACGGAATTCATGCGAGATATTTGTGAAGAAATTCAGTTTGGCTTCATGCAGTTCCTCCTGCTTCTCGGAAGCAATCTTTCGGATCAAAAGGTCACGTTTTAGTTTATTTCTACCATGAAAAAACGGATAATCAAGAACACAATAAAGCCCAAAATCAAGAAATACCCTGTATAAGCCCACCATGTTTTCCAAGGTGCTGGGAGAATTCTTATTTTTAAAACCCGCGCCTTTTCATTCCAGATACCGTCATTATTTGACCCTTTTATCCAGAGTTCATAATTTCCCGGATCCAAGTTTGTATAGGTAGCGACTGGATTGGTGACATAATTCCATTCCTGGTCAAAACCTTTTAAATAATAGGCATAGTTATTTTTTTCAGGATGGACATAATTTAACACGCTGAATTCAAGACTGAACACATTCTGATTGTGATCTAATACCAATTCATCCATCATGGATATGTCCTTAGGGATTACACCATCTATTTCGGGTCTAACGGTACGATTAAACAATTTAAGATCAGTAAACTGTATCGGCGGAACATAGCTATTGACGCTAAGGCTGTCTGGATTGAATAGGGTAAAACCAGAAAAGCTCCCAAAAGCGAATTTTCCGTCCCGCAGCATGGTGGCTGCATTTTGAATATATTCATTACCAGGCAAACCATCCACTTTTGTATAACTTCTAACACTTCCTGCTTGCGGATCGAAACAGGTAATCCCTGTGTTGGTACTTAGCCACAATTTGTTCTTTAGATCACTCAGAATACCAAAGACATTATTGACCGGAAGGCCATTTTGTTCATTGAAACGTTTAAAGGCTTTCTTTTCGGGCAGATAGCGATTTAAACCTCCCATATAGGTTCCAATCCAGATTTGTCCTTTTCTATCTTCGTGAATACTGATAATATCATTACCACTGATTGAAAGCGAGTCATTTTTGTGATTCAAAAACGATATGAACTTATCGGTACCTGCTATTTTAAGATTTAGTCCATTAGAAGTACCAATCCATAAATTACCTCTGGAATCCTCCATGAGTGCTCTGACCATATTAGAGCTCAACTGTTTACCGGCAACGTTAAAGATCTGGAAATAACCGGGTTTTTGATTTTTCCGCTGTACCTGCAAACCGCCACCAAATGTTCCGATCCAAATATCGCCCTGGCGATCCTCCAGTAGTGCATACACGTTATTGTTTGCCAGTCCATTGATGACATTCGGATCAAAACGAAAATGTTCGTAAACCTGTTGTCCTTTACGTCTTAAATTTAATCCACCATCATAAGTGCCGACCCATAAATTACCCTCCCGATCGCGACAGATAGACTTTACATTATTATGGCTTAGGCTTCCCGCGCTACTTTTATCATGTCGTTCATTAAAAAATGAATTGGTATATCGGTTGAAATAATTCAATCCACCACCCTCTGTTCCAATAACCAGCTCACCATTTGGGTTCTCTAAAAAGCACTGACAACATTGTAGCTCAAGCTATTTCGCCGAGATTGATGGGTGAAATTTTGAAAATTTGGGATGTCCTTATCGTAGATATTAATCCCGCCAAAATAAGTACCGATCCAGATAGACCCTCTTTTATCCTGAAATATTGGTCGAATAGAGTTGTTACTCAAACTATTGGGATTGTTATCGTCGGCCTGTATAAATAATATTTTCCCGTTTCGGTATAAGTAAAGGCCATTGAATGTCCCAATCCAGATGCTCCCATCGTCAGCCTTCTTCAAAGAGCGTACATCCTGATTTGCCAAATTTGCAGTAGGACTATCATCCGTACTCAAAGAAGATACCTCTCCTGTATTTTCATTGATTATTTTTATCCCGTTGTATTTCGTTCCTACCCAAAAAACACCGGGAGCAAATTCCAGAACGGCCTGAAATCGTTGATTTACTTTATTAATCAGTCCTTTCTGATTGAAATAGGTGCGCAACACTTTCAATCTATTGCCATCCCTGGAAGCTGACTGCATCAGCACGATTGCATCATCTGTACAAAACCATAATCTTTTCTTCCCGTCCTCGTATATCGTTCTAAAATTTCTAAAATACGAGCGGCCATTGCTCCCTTCAACCGTAATTTCATTGAAAACAAGTTCTGCCTCCAAATGAGCGCCTTCTTTTATCCGATATAATCCAACATTTGTAGCAATCCAAATTACACCATTTGAATCTTGGAAAATCTGATGCACATTCACTTCTATTTTTCCACTTGTGCTCTCAACGACTGGCAAAGGAATACGCGTAAAATTATCTGCATTCCGATTGTATAAATTAAGGCCACCTGTTGTCCCTACCCAAAGTCGTTGTTTCTTGTCTTGGGTAATTGCTTGTATAAAATTATGTTCCAGGGAAAGGCTATCCTGAGGATTGCTTCTATAAATTGTAAACTTACGTGCATCATATTTATTCAGGCCATCACGGGTACCAATCCACATAAAGCCCAGGTGATCTTGTTCGATAGCAAAAACACTCCCTTGTGATAAACCTTCGTTTACATCAAGATGTAAAAAACGATAGTTCTTCTCCTGTGCATTAGAAATAGAAAGGACAAACAGCGTACTAAAAAC
Organism: Sphingobacterium sp. E70; assembly: GCF_019285695.1. Taxonomy (NCBI): domain Bacteria; kingdom Pseudomonadati; phylum Bacteroidota; class Sphingobacteriia; order Sphingobacteriales; family Sphingobacteriaceae; genus Sphingobacterium; species Sphingobacterium sp. E70. The sequence goes on from NZ_CP079104.1 coordinate 639,370, forward strand.
CCAAAGTATACAAATACGTAATGGCATCATGAGGAATATAATTGAAATTGGATACGATAAAAATAATCATTCCATTCTATAAACACCAATAGTTATTTATTTAATCTATCGTTCAATTGTTGCTCATAAAGTGACTCTAAGAGCAATTTTTTATTTTGATTTTCCCAAAAACCGGCAGTCCTGTCTTTAAACCGACCATGATTGTTTTCGCCATTCACCCCTATTGCAAAATTTTGCCCGGAAGCCCAAGGTTGTTGTACGGCTGCACGCTTGACTTTGCAATTCCACAATACCTGTGTCACGCCGGCCCAACCGTGTCCACTGCCCCAGTTACCGCGATCCTGAATATTAATCTCGCCATCGGTTGTAATCTGATCGTACAGGGTGCCTACTGCCCAACGATGATGTGGGCCAATATCCGCATGGGTATTCGTTGCAGTGGACAAGCTAAAAACATTTGGCCCCAAAGTTCTTGCTCCCGTGACATAATCATGCCGCCCTTCTGTGGTATATAATTGTCTAAATAAATTGAGTTGACCATTGTTATTGAATGAATACCTACGTCCCCTGTAATTTGAGATTTTGGATCCAGGCATTTCGAATTGATGACGGATGTTTGTTTTGCGAAGGCACCCAAGCTTACTGCCGCATAACCAAAATAGCGTGCCGTAATGTTGCGTACCCATGCATTCTCAATTTTATCAAACTCAATAGCGATCCAAGCATGGTTTTCGTCTGTTTCGTTGGCAAATTCGGATTCAAAACGTAAATTTTCAACCCCTACTTCCTGAATACGTCCCGTAAACTTAAAAGGTACGACAGAAACTTTACCAAACTGTGGGTCTATGGCCATGACAACTGGATTATCTAAAAATAGCGTGTCTCCACTAATGGACGAAATAACACGTTCAAATTTTAGTTTATATTCCTTAGTTGTCCATTGTTTTGTTCCTTCCCTTGCTATTATTTGATCCATTTTGACCGCTTTAATCCACGCCGCATTGAGTTCATAAGAAAGGAGTACTGATGCCCCTTTCTGAAAATCACGACTATCGTCGACAACAACATACTTACTTCCGACAGGTATATATATTGCTTCAAGCATCTGTGCTTTAGCCTGATCTTCGACATAGTTTCCCTCACCAGAAATTTTCAATAAGCTACGTTGTTGCTTTCCTGTTGCACGCAATAAGGTTTCACCTTCCGCGTCCCCCTCTCCTCTCAATACAATACCGCTCGATTTGATCAGTAGACTTCCTGGTATATTGTAAATTCCTTTTTCAGCATTATCGCCCCTCTATATCCGTTTTTATCAAGGGGTTTGTTTGCGATTTCATCGATGGCACGTTGTATCATCTGTTGATCAGTTCCATCTGCTGTAGGATGTAACGAAATAGCGTTGGCTACAGTGGGGAGCTGTCGATTTCCTTGATGATAACCAACCCGACTGAAATCAGGGATGATATTTCCCTATCATCCGGAAAATAGATGAGTTTACCCTCGGGGTCTTTTCGAACCAGACTCGACTGTGCCCGTCCTGCGGCAAGTTTTCCTCCCGAAGCAAAGCTTCTAAAAAATAGTAATCTGCGTAACTTAATGGTTTATCTACTTCAGTATTGGAAGGTTTTGATCCTGTACTATGCAGTAATATAAACCCTTTATTTTTATTCGGAGGGGACATATAGTGGTCAATCAGATTAGACATTATTGTCTGCGCTTTGCTCAAATAGTCTTTTCCCTGATTGCTGAATGTACTCAACTCCAATAGTCCCGAGGCGATCACGGTGGCAGCTGAAACATCCCTCGGTTCATTCGGAATATGAGGTGCATCGAAATCCCAATAAGGGATTAAATCCTTAGGCATACGTGGATGGCCAAAAAGCCAGTGCGCAACCTTTTCAGCTTGCTGCAGATATTTTGGATCACCGGTCTCACGATAGCACATGGTATAACCATAGAGTGCCCATGCTTCTCCCCGCGCCCAGGTAGACTCATCACTAAATCCTTGATGTGTATTTTTGTGCTGTACTTCACCTGTCGTAGGATTATAGTCAATTACATGATAGGTGCTATAGTCCGATCTAAAATGATTCTTCATCGTTGTGTTTGCATGACTTACAGCGATATGATAATAGCTAGAGTCCCCGGTCAATTTTGTTGCTTCAAAAAGCAATTCCAGATTGAGCATGTTATCAATAATGACCGGAAAATCCCAACGATGGCTATTATGATCCCAAGAACGGATGCATCCGACCTTAGGATTAAAACGTGTTGCCAAAGTTTTAGCGGATTGGATAATGACATCCCGATAATGTGCATTGGCTGTAAGACGATAACCGTTACCAACACTACAGAAAATCTTAAAGCCCATATCATGGGTTTTCCCATTATACTGTTCGCCTTCTATACCTCTGGTCAATTCACCCGCCAGTTCTTTCCATTTATGTTTTCCGGATTTCTCATATAAATACCATAAAACCCCAGGATAAAAACCACTGGTCCAATCGCCACGTTTAACGGCCACCAATTCGTTATTTTCGGAGAGTGTACGTGGAGATGCTAATGTAGAATCAGCTTTTTTTAGCAGCTGTAGCTCTTTATAGAGCAATTGCGACTGTCGATCCGCAAGATCCCAGGCTTTTTCAATTGGTTTGCATTCTGCGCTTTTGTTTCCTGAATGCCACAAAGTATAGTTGTCAAGCTCAGTATCGAAATAATAAATCGCCTTTTTGGGATAAAACGATTCGAAACATCTCCATGTTTTGACAGCAGCATATTCATTTTGAAAATCATATTACATTTAGGTTTGTTTAAGTAAAAGGTTAATTGGTCAGATTTATAGCTGGATAAAAATGGTCTTCCAGCATTACAACCATATTAAAGGATTACGGATGGGCAAGTTGCGAATGACCTCTTCCTCCTTGGGATTATGATTGAGCTCAGCCCAAAGTTTCAGATAGCTGCTGTCTTGGTAAGCGGTTGCAGCAAAGATGAGAGCAGGTTGAGCAATAGGCCATTGCTCCCAGTACATCACGTCTTTTGATAAGGCCATTTGTTCTTATCACTGATATAAGGCATCATAAAATCCAGCCCTTTTTTGATTGTACGTCCATCGGGTAACGAATATTGCCATAGCGGTTCATTTGTTGTAGACAGGATATGGCAAATCATGGTCATGGCATCTAGATTAAAGAGGGAATATCCAAAAGGCTTGGTCCGTTGGAGCTCCCGGGGAAAGCTACCATCTTTTTCCATCTGGCTGGGTAATAAAATTTGCTGGTAGCGTTCAGCACACATCTTGAGCAAAGCCGTATCCTGCACTAGACTGGCAAAGGATGCCACCTGCATCACCCAACAGGTGCCATGATTGTTTGCTGCATTCATTTCGTCTTTACCGTATTGGTGCTCAGTCAACCAGCGCAGATATGTTGCAAACCAACGATGGATGGCATCTTTGGTTGACTGTGGAAAGTTTGGATCATTTTCGAGCACTTTTACGCCCTGCGCCACTTCCATTAAATGAATGGTATCAATAATGCCTATACCGCGACCTGTAAATCGTCCTTGTACAGCTTGGGCATACAGCAGATTTGGATTCATCATCGTCTCCGAGTCGACAAACCAAGCTTGCAAATGAACCAAGGCCTGCTGCACATATTTTTATCCGGATTCAAACGGTAGGCCGAAGCTAGGGCGCCGATAATTTGGCTAAAACGGATCATGGCTTTTCGATGGTCAACAAAGTTGGCTGGATTACTCATACCATCCCTTTGGACATAGGGGCACTCGCATCCATTGGATCTGGCCACCAATAGTCGCCTTCGAGTAAAAGTCATGGATACCACCGCTACTTCGAACTGCAGGGTAAGCCGTCACGGTCAAGGGCTTTTGCTTCATGGCCCATTTTGATTGCTTTTTTATAATAGGACGCAAAACCGTCACGATTTTACTCTTGAAAGATCCATTGGGTTCATTCGCCCCAGCGAACAGGGAAGCAGCACAATCCCAATAAATGTGCACGCTAGTCTGAAGATCGATTTTAAATTCATTTCCTTAGATTTTTATGAGCTATATCGGGATAATGCGGTACTCCTTGCCCTTGACTGTTTGAAATTCAATTTCAAAAGTTTCTTTGGTTGATAAAGGCGATAATTTTTCGCGGTCGAGGATATGGTATTTCAATGAACTTGGCTTGTATAGCAATTCATTTTCAGCCCCATTGACTTTATTCCCGTTCGTTCCAATTACTTTCACTGGTATAGGGGTCCGCAACTTGCATATTCCACCTATATTGGATACGATGCGTGTCTGTTGCAATTTATTATCCTTCCAATCGATGTCTACCGTAAAGTTTCCCTGGCTTTAATTCCCTTAATATGCCCTGTCGACCACTCATCGGGCAGCGCTGGCAATAGATGAATAGCACCATCGTGACTTTGCAAAAGCATTTCAGTCATTCCGGCCGTTGCGCCAAAATTGCCGTCGATCTGAAAAGGAGGATGGGCATCAAATAAGTTCGGATAAGCACCACCACCGCTCATCTAGAGCGATCCAGTTTGGGATCAATAAAGTTCAGCGCATCCTTAAGAATTTTATACGCGTGGTTTCCATCCTGTAATCTTGCCCACCAATTTGTTTTCCATGCCATCGACCAACCTGTGCTCACATCACCACGCAAAAGCAGTGATTTTTTTGCGGCAGCGGCCAATTCACTATTTGCTGTAACGCTAATCTGGTTACCAGGATAGAGTCCAAAAGATGCGAAATATGCCGATGCTGATCTTTGGGATCATCCCAATCTTTAAACCATTCTTGCAGTTGACCATATTGTCCAACCTGATAAGGATATAATTTTGCACTCGCCTGTTCCAATGTCGACTTAAACTCGGGGTCGATCTGCAGTACATCGCAAGAGCGAATAACCGCAGTAAATAGCTCGCGGATAATTGCCATATCCATCGTCGATGCCCTGGTCAATTGATATTCCTTTCCTGCTATTTTAATTGTATTTTCAGGCGATGTAGAAGGATTTGTTATCAAGTATTTATTTTCAGGATCAGCGATCAGCCAATGTAACATAAACTGAGCAGCGCCCTTCATCAGTGGATAGGCCTTATTTTGGAGAAAAGATTTATCTCCTGTAAAGCGATAATGCTCCCACAGATGTGTGCTGAACAAGCTGCGGCCATTGGCCATGCAGACCATCGTGGCATACCTTTAGGATCCCAGTCATAGCCTCCCGGAGGAGAGGTCTTGGCCCACAGGTCGAATTATGGTGAACGACCCAGCCTTCCTTTATATTGTAATTTACAGCGGCAGTTTGCGCTCCATTGACCGCCAGTTCCTCCATAAAATCAAACAGGGGCTGATGGCATTCGGACAAGTTGGTATTTTCTGCCAACCAATAATTCATTTCGGTATTGATATTCGTGGTGTAATTACTTCCCCAAGGCGGCTGTACATGATCATTCCAAATCCCCTGTAAATTGGCGGGTCTTCCACCTTGTCTCGAACTTGCGATCAGCAGGTAACGTCAAAATGATAATACAGAGTCAGTAAATCCAGATCTGCAGGACCTTTGGAAAATTGCATAATCCGCTGATCGGTCGGTAGATTTACATGTGTTGAAATTCCAGCCAGTTCAAAATATACCCTGTTAAACAGCGATCTGTAATCCTTCTGATGATCAGCAAGCAGTGTTGTAAAGTTTTTTACTGCGACCTGTTTCATTAAACTGTTAACTGTCGCCTTTACATCTTTTCCAGCTTGGCTCGGCGATTTGTCGAAACCATTAAAGCTGGTCGCTTCTGTCAGTAATAATAGTACCTCATCAGCACCAATGATACGAAGCTTATCCTTTTCTTGCTGTACCTTCCCTCCTTTTGCCTGTACTTTAACACGCATTTCGAAAGTCATCCCCTTTCCCTCAATGCTATCATAAACCACCTGTTTAGGTTCGTAATCCCGATTAGCCACAAAACTGGGGCTTTACCCACAAGGCTTAGTACATCTTTGCCGCGTGCTGAAACCGTACTTTTCAGTTTACTGGTCATGGACAGATCCAAAGTGATCGATTTAGCTTTATTTGCTTTTAAGCGAATGACCAAAGCTTTGTCGGGGTAGCTGACAAAGCTCTCTCTTTGATATTGAACACCTTGGTAAGTATAACTTACCGTGCTCACCGCCCCTTCCAAATCCAAATCTCTTCGGTAAGCTTTTACCTCTTTCTCCTCTTGATGAAAATTCAGCCACAGGTCACCCATGGGTAAATAACGTGCTGAATAAGGGCCTTGCATTTTCTTCCAGAGAACAGCAGCCTCTTCATATTTCCCAGCTAAAATAGCTTCACGTACCGATGGTAAAATTTGCGGACCATTGGGGTTGTTTCCAGCCTCAGGTTCGCCCGACCACAGGGTATTATCATTAATCTGAAAACGATCCCTGCTCACCCCACCAAAGACCATTGCCCCTGTCGTACCGTTCCCAAAGGTAATGCCTCCTCCCAATATGCAGCAGGTTTATCGTACCACAGTTGGCGCTTCTTTTGTTTATGTTGTGCATGACCACAGGTAACAGTGGCCATTATTCCGAGCAAAAGAAAAAAGCTCAAATTAGTGTTTAATTTTATCATCTCACTATTTTTCAATTGTCAACAAAGTACTTTTTGATTCGTCCATCCGTCCGGACACAACTGCTTTTCCTGCGGATAAGCGAAGCCGTATCAGGGCTCTTCCATTGTATGCCTGTACTTTTCGCGCGCCTATGGATGTTCCCTGATCAATAATCAGCTCACCATCTCCTGTAGCATCAAAATAGATCCAGTTTTTGGCATCCAGACAAAGAATACCATCTTTATCCAATACCTTAGCCTGCACCGTTATGATATCATCTTCCCGTGCAATTTCTTCAACCTGTAATTTCGCAGGTTTGCCCCAACGCTCTGTCTGATACACTTGTTCGATCTGATCTGTCATAAGCTCCTTACCATTTTTGGCAACAGCTTTGATCTGATTTTTTCCCTCACGTAACTTCACCATCCAACGCAATCCGGCAGCGGGGAAATCTTGGCTATTTCTTTTCTTTACCCCCTGACTTTCGCCATTGACAAATAGTTCGACCTCCTTCGCATTGGAATATACTTTGATCATCTTTGCCTCATCCCCCGCCCCAACGAACAGGCCAAGAGTGTCCGTAGATATGGAGCATGGGTTTTGAAGTCCAATACGATTGAAATACGTAATAGGATTCTTTCTTCGTAAAATCGCGTTCGACAACACCTTTCTGGTTGACATAGGGAACCGGATTATCTGGACGAACAGGTGTCGAAAAATCTTTAAAAGGCCAATACGCGGTACCCGTAAGCCAAGGCATGGTTTCCTGTTCCTTGAGGTGCCAATCGATCAAGTTACAGATATAGCTTTCACTCCAGTCACCATCCTTGGAAACTCTCGCTGCACCACCCACGAGGATGCATCGCCAGCCCGTTCATCGGTGGTACCGTCGCCTTCTATTTTGGCTAGTGCGCGATCCGGATCCTCTGCATGGCGGCGAGCATGACTATCTCCGCCCCATTCCACATGAAGAAAATGTTTGACCTTTTTCATTTCCTCTGTCGAGGCCGTTTTATAATCTGTATACACTCCACGATACCAACCAGCCCAGATAGAGGGTGAATACACATCAACAATATCTTTACAAAAGTCACAACGTCGTATGGCTGTTTTTCGACTGGGATCCAATTGGTGGGAAAGTAAATGCAATTCAAGCATAAATGTTCTGATTTTCTCCTTGTCGAATTCGGGAAATCACCGGGCCAATCATTTTCATTACCTAGTCCCCAAATAATGATCGAAGGGTGATTATAGTGCTGCTCAATCATATTTGTCAACATCCGTTTCCCTTGTTGCTGATAGATTTCACCGCCCAAGCCACCGCGACACCAAGGGATTTCCTCCCAAACCAAAATACCAAGACTATCACAGGCTTCGAGCACCCTGCGGCTTTGTTGATAATGCCCCAGCCGGATGAAATTGACGCCCATCTCTTTCATCATCGTCATTTCCTGTAAAATCTGTGCATCTGTCATGGCCGCTCCTACAGCAGCATGATCTTCATGACGATGCGTGCCCCGAAGCAAAAGTCTTTTTCCGTTTAATAAGAAGGGGCCATTATCTTTAAATTCTACAAGCCGGAAACCAAAAAGGCTCTCTTCTTTAAATATCTGTCCATTGCTTTTGACGATGGTTACCAAACGATACAAAGCGGGATGATCCGGGCTCCACAATTCAGGTTTTTTAACCGTTAGTTTTCCAAAGTCAAGAGATCCTTCCAGCGAACGAACAACCGGTGTCTGACGCAGCAGCAATTTACCTGAAGGGTCATAAAGCTGTGTTTCGACATCAAAATTTGAGCTGTTGGATTGTGTCAATAGGCGACCACGGATTTGTAATAACCCCTGTTTTCCATCTGCATCCACTGTAGGGCTAACAAAGACTTTTTCTAAGGCCGTCTGTGGTACATATTTCAAATTCAGATGGCGATAGATACCTCCATATAGGTTAAAATCGGATAGGTCTGAGGGAATCATTTCGAGGTCACGCGAGTTATCTACCCGAATTGAAACCGGTATCTTCCCTTTAAACTGTGTTTCATAGGCTTCGGTTTTTTTAAACTGTTCGACAGCCTCAGTAATATCTACTGTCCATTCGTCATAGCCGCCGACATGTTCCCCAACCTTTTGCGTATGGATATAAACCGTAGACTTTTGTCCCGCACCTTCAAAATGAAGCAGTGTACGACCATTTGGATACGGATTTTCAATGGTTAATGTCTTTCTATACCAACCTGGGCCCTGATAATAATTGACAGCTGGATCAACAGCATCTAAGGCATTGTAACAATGAGGCAAACTAACGGTTTGCCATAGTGGAACGGATTCTGGATTGCCCGCCCCAACCGGCCGTACAGCTTCCCAAATCCCCCAAGATCGCTCTTCAGAAAGTCCCATTCCCGGTCGATTCGCTTTGATTCCTGAGCCTGGAGCTGTAAAGCTCCAAATCCCAATAGCAATGCAAGTATTTTATAAAACTTATTTTCCTTTATCATTAAATATGGTTCTCTTTTCTTAATATTTGGATTCAGCTTATTCATCCAAGGCTCCGGTTTTCATTTTCTTTGCTGTGACAGTCTTATCTTTTTCTAGTTTTCCAGCCAACTCAATTTTGATCACAGTTGCGACAGGATCAATTGCCTGTTTAGAAACGTCAATTTTGATCGCATCAGACTGCGATTTCACTTTAAGCGTTTTACCATTCGCTAAAAAACTAGCTTTTAAAACTTTATTTTTACTGGAAGAACGACCGTTCCATCTTGAGGCCAGTCAAATATGGTCAGGTAAAGTAGAGTCTTGTCGCCCTGTTCCTTCATTGTGCATCTTCCCCACTCAAAGGGTTGCAACGGGCTGCTTTTGGTTGCGTAAATTGCTTCACTGTTTATTTTCATCCACTTGCCTATCGCCGCCAATCTGTCTATGCTTTCCTGTGGAAAGCTTCCATCGGGTTTCGGACCAACATTGAGCAAATAATTCCCGCCTTTAGAGGCGATATCAACCAAATTACGGATCAATGTTTCTGCCGACTTCCATTTATGGTCAGACGTACGAAATCCCCAGGTTCCGTTCATAGTCATACAAGTTTCCCAATGCTTTCCTTCCAATTCACTCCAATCTGGAATTTTCTGTTCTGGCGTCTTTGTATCCCCGGAAAATTTGGTCTTTTCAAACGATCATTGGTAATAATATTGGGTTGCAGGCGCAGTTGTTCCTGCAACATGCTCGCAGCTTCATCCGTCATATTTGTTGGCGTATCCCACCACAAGACAGAAATATCACCATAATTACTCAAAAGTTCTTTCACCTGTGGTACAGAGACATTTTTGATATAGTCATCAAAACTCGCAGTTTCTTGCTTTGGGTCCCAATGGCCTTTATGCGCTAAGGTATAGGCATCTATTTTAGCCGAGTCCGGATTGGGCCAGCCTTCGCGCATGAGTTTCCGCGCTGCCGAACCTCCAGGATTATTCCAATCTTGCGCTTGCGAATAGTAGAACCCTAATTTGATACCATACTTTTTACAGGCGGCGGCCAAAGGCTTTAACAGATCTTTACCATAAGGAGTCGCATCGACCATATTCCATTTGCTGGTTTTGGTTTCGAACAACGCAAAACCGTCGTGATGTTTGGCTGTAATAATGAGGTATTTCATACCGGCATCTTTCGCCATTCGCACCCATTCGTCGGGATTATATTGTATAGGATTAAACTGGCCTGCCATTGCCTGATATTCATCAACAGGGATTTTTGAACGGTTCATAATCCATTCCGCCCCACCCCGAGCTTGTTCATGACCACGATAGACACCGCCAAATTGTGCATATACGCCCCAATGGACAAACATACCAAATCTGGCTTCCTCCCACCATTTCATTCGTAGACTATCAGGTAACTTATTTTCTTGCGCTATCGATATGCTACTTGACATTCCTGATACCAAGAGTATCAGGAATAGTATTTTATACATCTTGAGTTTAGTTTTCATGCCTATAAAGGTTATATTTTAGAATCCTATTGTTTGCTTAAATTTATCATTTCCCAAACTTTTAGCAATATCTACTTCGGACTGTGGTACAGGCCATAAGGTATCCGTTCTCTAAATATCCGTGGAGCGCCAGTAGGATCCTTGATTGCATCCATTACTTTCTTGATCGTTCCCCAACGCTTTAAATCAAAATAACGTTGCCCTTCCAGAGCCAATTCAACACGCCGCTCGTGACGGATAATATCACGAAATTCTTCTTTTGTCAATCCGGAACTAAATTGCAGCAAAGGCATTTTTACGTCTGCACGAGATCGCACCTGATTCAATGCATCGACGGCGGTTTGCTCAGGTCCTGCGCTTTCATTTTTGCTTCTGCATACATCAGCAGAATATCAGCGTAACGAAGAAATACCCAATCTTGATCACTCTGTGTGGCATAGCTCGTTGGCCATTTGGCTTCGTTGATATATTTTCGGGGTAGAAACCCTCCCAAAACACCTTCCGCAACAGGATCAAACGCAGAAGAAGCTGTTGTTCCACGCCATACACCTCGATAAATTATAGATGCTTTCAGACGAGGATCTCTATTTTCCAAAGGATTGATTGAATCGTATTTAGCAGATGTCTTAATATCCTTTCCATCAACGCAGTAGTAAGCATCCACTAGGTAGCTCAAGGGCTGTATTGTTTTCAGATAGGAATACATCATATCGGCCGGACTATACATATTAGGTGGTAAAAATCGCGCCGAAAACATTATTTCGGGATTGTTGGTCTGCCCCGGTTTTCTGAACAGATCCCGATAACCGCCCTGATAAATCGAAAATTTATTTTCATCTATTATCGTTTTAGCCACGGCGGCAGCCTCAGCCCATTTTTTCTGGGTCAATAATACTCTTGTTTTATAACCTAGTGCAGCACCCTGACAGCATGTCCTTTATATGCCGTGTTAGGCAGTTTCTCACTGGCATAATCAAGATCAGCTAAAATTGTTTCTATGACTTTATCTTTGGCTTCTCTGCCCAATTTTGCACTTGCATCATCCATGCCCAAAGGTTGTAGCGTCAAGGGCACATCTCCATAAAGATTAGTCAGCAAAAAATAATAATGGGCTCGTATGAAACGTGCCTCAGCGCTATACCGATCCCGATCCTGTTGGCTCATGCTGGTGATACGATCGATATTAGCGATCAGCCGATTACATGCAGCTATCGCCTGATAGGAAATCTCGTAGCCTTCTGTTTGAATTCCCCGGTAGTAGAGGTCAACCCGCCCCTAGAAATTGTATTAAAATTATTCGACGTACTTGACACAAATGCATCATCGGAGAGACCATCCCAAAACATGCTGGCTCCACCCCAACCCCCACGGGCATTGGATGAAGATGTCGCATTATATCCCCGACATAGAAATTCATACACTCCTGATAGCGCGAGGTCTGCATCCGCTTGGGTTTTCCAAAAGGTGGATTCAGGAATTTTATCGGTAGGGTTTTTATTCAGAAAATCTTTGGTACAGCCACTTAACAAAGTACCGGTGGCCAGACAAACATATAAATAGGTTTTAATTTTATTTTTCATGATTTCATCTTTTTAGAAGGTGATGTTCGCACCAAATGCAAAAACTTTATTTTGGGGATGGGCTACATAACGTCCCGAAGTAGCACCACCACTGGACGAAACGCCGCGTTCGGGATCTAATCCGGGAAACTTAGAAAAAGTAACCAGATTATCTGCAAGCAAAATAAACCCGCAGTCCCGAAATACCTGCCTTTGCCAATGTGCTTTGTGGAATACTATAGCCTATTTGAATATTTTTCAATCGTAAAAAGATCCATCTTTCAGGAAAAATGTAGAGGCACTTCTCACGTTATTTGCAGCAGGTGACTCATCTAATCCCACGATAGGTAGTGAGGCGTTTGGATTTTCCGGCGTCCAGGCGTCCAGCCAATCTCGCGTAAAGGTTCCGCCTTGCCTAAAAGGAACGATTCCCCATTCGCTAACAAATATTTTTTGACCTTGGGATCCAAAGAAAAATGCCGTAAAATCAAAATTCTTCCACACTGCAGTTGCATTGAATGAATAGTCAAAATCAGGGTAGGCACCAGAGACCACTGTACGATCATTATTATCTACCACTTTATCCCCATTGATATCAGCAAACTTCAAATAACCGGGCTTGGCAGGTATCTGCTGCTCTGGAGCGCTTTTCACCTCCTCTTCCGATCGGAATATGCCTACATTTTGCCATAAATAGAAGCTACCATATGGTAGGCCTTCACGGATAATTGTATTACCCGAAATACGTTCAGCCCCATATTTTATGACTTTATTGCGGTTGGCCTGAATATTACCATTTAAGGTTAAGAACACTTCTCCGATTTTTTCACGGTACTGGAGCCCAAGCTCGATCCCCTATTACGCAAGGTGCCATAATTTACAGTCGGTGCAGTAAGACCGATATAGGAAGGGAATGCTGTCGACGGTGACAGAATATCAGAGGTCACTTTATTGTACCAATCAAAAGAGGCTGTCAACTTATTATTCCAGAATCCAAGGTCAACACCAAAGTCCAACACTTTGGTACTCTCCCACTTGATACGTTGGTTTGCCATGGCAACCTGACGTGCTCCTTGTTGTAGGGTTTCTTCAAATGGATAGGCAAAAGCAGAGCTATAAACGGTCTGATAAGGATAGTTTCCGATATTCTGATTCCCAAGGGTTCCGATGGAAGCTCTAAGTTTGACTTCATTGACTGTCTCTTTGAGCCGTTCGCAAAAAAAAGCTTCATCTGAGATCTTCCATCCTGCTGATACAGATGGGAAAAAGGCCCATTTTCGATTTTCGGGAAAACGTGAAGAAGCATCATAACGGGCATTTCCTTCTAAGAGATACTTACCTTTGTAATCATAATTCAAACGGCCATAATATGATCTCAAGGACCATTCATTGGTTACTCCACTATTTGACTGTTGCCCAGCTCCGCCGCCGTCCAATTCAAGCAGATCTTTATTAGGGAATTGCAATCTACTGCCGAATAATTTTTGCGCCTTGTTATATTCTGCTTGAGTGCCAGCAAGTACTTTCAAATTATGGTCGCCAAATGACTTATCGTAAGTCAATTGTGTATATCCAACAGGATATACGTTATTGTCATCAGTCACCTCCAATCCTTGCCCACCAACATCCAATTGCCGCGCAGGAAGTGCATCTGGTTTAGCCTGCCACATATACTGATTGATCACCGGTTTGTTGGTGTAGTTTTTGGTAAAACCATAAGTTAGACCCCGCTAGTTTTCCACTCCAAACCATCCAGCAATTTTACATTGACGAAAATATTGCCCTGCATAAAATAATTGTTTAGCCTTGTGAATGCATTTTCAGCAACAGCTACGGGATTTTTATTAGGTGACTGAAATGGGTAAGCGCGGGAAGTATATCGGCCACTACCATCAGGAAGCACAGGACCATAGAGTGGAGATTGGCTTATTGTTGATAGGAATTGATCTTCAGCTCCGTTTCTGGGATATTTTCGATCACCGTAATTCAGTGTGATGCTCGAACCAAAGCTTATTCGATCATTTATTTTCGAGTTGAGGTTCAGCTGCAAATTATACTTTTAAAGGACGTACCGATCATAATATCGGGCTGATCGACATAACCGAGAATTACATTATAATTCGTCCCACCGGCACCGCCACTTAAACTTAGATTATGTGTTTGTACTGGTACAATTTTAAATACGGCATCCAACCAATTAAAGTCAGGATAAAGTGTTTTGTCGGTCGCATTTTTATATGCATCAATCATTTCCTGACTGAACAGCGCATTTGCATTGGTTGTACCTGAATTTTTAGCAGCTTGATTGTATAGGGTCATGTAATCTACCGAATTATAGACCAAATCAGGCAATGCTGAAGCCTTTGTGATTCCGACATTATAATCATAGCTCAGCTGTGCTTTCCCGGATTTCCCCTGTTTGGTTGTCACTAGGATGACACCGTTTGCAGCTCTTGCCCCATAAATTGCTGCGGAAGCGGCGTCTTTTAATACCGTAATATTTTCAATCGCCTGTGGATTCAGGTTTTCCAAACTACCAGGAATCCCATCTACGATGACCAATGGTGCAGACGATGCCCCGTAGGAGCCCAATCCCTAACCTGTAAATTCACATTTTCATTCCCGGCCTCTCCGGAGCCCTGTGTCACGCGAAGTCCCGGCATACGCCCCTGAAGTAATTGGGTAGGATTTGTTGCGATCCGTTTGTTCAAGGTTTTTCCATCCACTGCCGCAACAGCCCCTGTTAAGTTGCTCTTCTTCTGGGTACCATAGCCTACTACGACAACTTCATCCATAAGACTACTTGATTCTTGTAGGACAAGATTGATATGATCTTTTTATCAACAGCTATTTCTGCTTTTTCTCTACCTACTAAAGAAAAGATCAATACATCAATATCTTTAGCTACAATTTGGTAATTGCCGGATACATCTGTAACAGTCCCATTCTTTGCGCCTTTAATCAGTACTGTCACCCCCGCGAGTGGTTCGCCCGCAGGTGAGGTTACTTTTCCGGATATTTTTAACTGAGACTGTGCAAACACATTTGGTGCAGCCATACTCATCAGCGAAAATAAAAGCAAACCCTTCCCTACCGTTTTGGTTATCGGTGTTATCATAGTTCTCTTGGTTTATGTGGTTATTTGAACTCAATAAATGAAACCAAATATCAAAAATAGTCGGTCTCTAGAGGGAGATTTTTCGTTCGAATAGGTGGAAAAAATGTCTTTTTCTTGATTTAGTGCAGAATTAAACGGATTTTGAAGAAAATTAAATTTTCAATCCCTGTTTCATTCTTGACGATAGTATAAAAAAGGTATTATCTATCCTTAAAAAGAAAATATCAACTTACGAATAGGTTGATATTTTCTTTCTTTTAACTCCAAAGAATTCTGATATTGCTGTTCTAATACCCTGGATTTTGAGGCAGTAAATTTGTATTACGTGCGATTTCGTCCTGAGGAATAGGCATCAGTGCGTGAAAATCTTTTACTTTTGGTTGGCTTTCATAGGCTCCTGCTTAGTAAAAGCATCCACTACTTGTCCCCAACGTTTGATATCGTACCATCTTTTCCATTCAAAAGCTAATTCAACACGACGTTCTTCCTGTACAGCTTTTCGAAAGTCTGTCTGCGACATACCCGTTGCCAGGTCAGCAGGATAATTCTGTAGGCCCTGTGGCGTATACCTTGCTCTAGCCCGAACAGCATTTATATAGCTATATGCCTTTTGCGTTGGCCCGCCTTTACTTTCATTTAATGCCTCAGCTGCCATTAAAAGAACTTCAGCATAGCGAAAGATAACATGTTTGATATCGGAGTCAGAACCATCCGCTCCAGCATTAGTGCCCGGATGCAAACACCATTTTGCGGTATGTATACGAGGCCATTTCCACTTCTGATAGGGTGTCATCACTCCTTTTACCGGTGTTTCGGTCAGAAAGCTAATTTTCTTTCTGTAATCTTGATCAGAAAAGCTATCATATACACCATTTGATGGTACAATAACGCTCCATCCCAACATATCGGCGTCCCGCACACCGGTCATCGGCGCTGTATAATCTTGGTTGGATGCATTTTCTCCGGTAATTCCCCAGAAAATCAACTACCCAAACATGCTCGGTCTGAAAACCAAGATCAGCATCCCATAGGCTATTATAATCTTTGACCAGAGCATACTGGTATTTGTTTGCATCATTAATTACAGCCTCAGCCATCTTAGCGGCATCATCCCATTTTTTCAAGACCATATAGACCGAAGCTAACAAAGTCTGGGCGGCGCCTTTGGATGGTCTTGCTTTGTTGTTATTGGCATAGGTATCTGGCAAATTCACTATCGCATATTCACAATCTGCGATGATATTGTCATAAACCTTTGCTGCTGGAGTTTTGCTGATAGCAATTACCTTGCTTGGATCACTGACAAATTCCCCAATATAGGGAATGTCCCCAAATAGTTGAACCAAGTGATAGTAATATAGCGCACGAAGTAACCTCGCTTCGGCAATGAGGGCGGATTTTTTAGCCTCATTCATTGTGACGGCTGGAATACCATCTATTGCGGCGTTTGCAGCGCCGATACCCAGATAAGCTGTTTTCCATACCGCGAGCAGATCCTGATTACTTGCATCATGTGTAAAACTGTTCAACTGAATCCGACTTGATTGCGTACCAATATCCGCAATATCAATGTCGTCACCCAACAATTGCAGTACCATGGTCAATCGCCGTCCATAAAAATCTGCATTGGCTAACAGCCCGTAAATCCCCATCACGGAAGCTTCTGCATCCGCTTCCGTCTTAAAATATTGTTTAGGATCCAAAATACTTACCGGTTCCTCGTTCAGTTTGGTACAGGAAAACAAGCTGGTAAAACACAGCGTCGTAAGTATCATACGATATATCGTTATCTTTTTCATGAGCATGAATTATTAACAGGTGCCTATTTCGAGCATCAGCTGAAAATTGCTGCACCCAGATTATTTATTTTTCATTTAACTACCATCAATAGTACTTAGATGGTTCTTAGTAATGTCAAAACCTTATATTTAAGCCAAGGGTGTACGATTTAATATTGGGGTAGCCCATGTAATCTAATCCGACATTTCGGTTAGAATCCTGATAGCTTACTTCAGGATCAAAACCCGTGTAGTTGGTCCATGTCCATATATTTTGTGCACTGACATATATTCTTAAATATTTTAAATGAATTTTCTCGAGTGACTTTTCTGAAAAATTATAGCCAAGAGCAAGATTCTTTAACCGGAGGTAAGAGCCATCTTCTACCCAGCGCGAGGAAACTTCGGGATTGTTGGTTGAGCTTGCCCTTGGTACGTCAGTATTGGTATTTTCGGGCGTCCAGCGTCGTAGTGCATCCTTTGTCGCATTTCCTTTTCCGGCCATCCAATCGAGTTCCATTCGTGTGATGTTCAACATATCATTGCCATAACTTCCTTGCATAAAAATATTCAGATCAAAATTCTTATACTTAAAATCATTGTTAAAACCGAAGGTGAAATCAGGATTTGGATTGCCTATAATCGTACGGTCGTCGGCATTGACAACACCATTTGCACCGGCGATCAATTGATTATTTTTATCGCGCCCAAATAAATCCTTATAGCGAATATCTCCAGGTTTCTTATTTGGTTGTGCGCTAAAATCATCGCCCTGCTGATAAATTCCATCTGTCACCCATCCAAAAAATGCGCCGAGTACCTCTCCTTCACGTAGCAGCTGCGAATCCGTTGAAAGCATGTGACCAGGGATCGTATTATATCGAATCTCGCCTCCAGGAAGCTGCAAAATCTTGTTGCGATTGAAACTGATGTTAAAATCTGTTTTCCATCCAAAGGCGCCGTTGAGATTGGTTGTCTGCAAACCAAATTCCCAACCTTTGTTTTGTACACTTCCCACATTTTGGAGCGCCGTAGTAAAACCTGAATAGAGCGGCAGTGGCACCTGATACAAGAGATTGATCGTTTTTTTGTAATAATAGTCTACTGATAGGTTGATTCGGCTCTTTAGAATACCGATATCCAATCCGGCGTCTGTCTGTTTGGTCGTTTCCCAAGTCAGATTCGGATTGGCAACATTGGTCGGCCGCACTGCATTAACTGGACTTCCGCCCATTGTTGTCAAGGTTGGTGAAAATCTGGCCAAGGATTGGTATGAACCAATTTCCGAGTTTCCGGTTTCGCCATAACTTGTTCGCAATTTTAAATTGCTCAGCCAGTCAATTGATTTCATAAACGGCTCTTGACTCAGATTCCAGGCAAGTGCGCCAGAAGGAAAGAAAGCCCATTTGTTGTTGTCACCAAACTTCGAGGAACCATCGTACCTCCCTGTAGCAGTAATAAAGTAACGATTTTTGTAATTGTAGTTTAAACGTCCATAAAATGAAGACATTACCCAATCTTCGAGATTCGAAGATGCATTTTGATAATTGGAACCAGCACCTAGATTCCAATAGCTAAAGCTGTCTGAAATGAAATTTCGATTATTGGCTTGCCAGGTTTCATTTCTAGAACTCTGATAGGAATAACCAGCCATCGCATTCAGATTATGGTCTTCGTGAACGGTTTGCGTATAGGTCAGGAAGTTTTCATTAATAAAATTGGTATTTTTATGTGCCGCGATCGATCCAACTCCACCGAAATTTCTTCCTTCGACAAGTTCTTTTGAGACATAATTACCTGTACGTTGATTGCTGACCTGTACACCAAAGGTGCTGCGAAAGGTTAGATTTTCTAAAATCCCCAACTCCACAAATCCATTTCCCTGAAACAGATCTGCAATCACTTCGTTTTTCCTTTCCATAGCAGCAGCCACCGGATTGTCATGCGGGTCACCGAACTGCTTCAAGGTGTATTTTCCTTCCTCATCGTAAACTCCTGTGTAGGTTCAAACCGCAAGGCTGCGGAGATCACCCCTGCACCCGTCGTTCCGCTACTTCCTTCCTGTGTCCTCACACCGTTTAATTTATTGCGATTAAACAGCAGTCTCGTTCCGATTTTGATGCGATCAGAGACCTTCATCTCTAAATTTGAAGTCCCGGAAAGTCTTCTAAAATCCGAATTGATCACAGTTCCCTTTTGTCCAAAATGACTGACGGAAGTATAATATCTAATATTGTCACTGCCTCCCGACACGGAGACCTGATTATTCAACTGGTTTCCATTTCTAAAAATAAGATCCTGCCAGTCGGTTCCTTCACCTAGAGATCCCGGATCTTTAAATGGTAGATTATTATTCCCAGCATTCTTATAGGTATCGTTAATATAAGAGGCAAATTCCGACGCATTTAATAGCGAAAGGCGCTTCCCTACTTTCTGTGAAGCAAAGGAATTATTTAATTCAATAACAGGTTTGCCCGAACGTCCTTTTTTGTTGTAATCATGATCACTCCATTGGCACCTCGGGAACCATAAATAGCTGTTGCAGAAGCATCTTTTAACACTTCGATAGATTCGACATCTTCGGGAGCGGGGCCGAACTACCAGGAAAGCCATCAACCACATACAATGGATCACTACTCGCATTGATGGAACTACCGCCCCTAATCCGTACGCGCGGAGCTTTACCGGGTTCTCCATTCGTGCTGGTGACTGAGACCCCAGCAGCCCTTCCCTGTAAAGCTTGTGCAGTACCGGCCAATGGGAAAGCATTGATTTGATTTGCGTTAATGGAAGATACAGAACCTGTTAAATCGCTTTTTCGCTGTGTTCCATACCCCACCACGACAACCTCATCCATAACAGACTCGTTCGACTCTAAAGTAAGCTGTATAGTCTTTTGATTTGTAGCAAGTTTAATTTCCTGCTTAGCGTAACCTACGGACGAAAAAGTTAATGTTGCTTGCGCAGGTACCTTTAGCATAAACTCACCTTTTTCGTTGGTCTGAGTACTCCGGCCAGGAACTCCCTTTACGCTAATAGAAACTCCTTGCAAAGGCGAATTGTCTCTATTGACAACCTTACCTCTGATTTCTGATTCTTCTTGATTAATGCGATGATAAATGCCGCTACCTTCGACCCTAGTTGCTCCCATTGATAAGCCCGGGGACAAAAATATGGCCATGGAAGCATAGGGAATAAGCGCACAGGGCCCTCTTCTGAAAAGCTTTGATTTCATAATTTTACTGTTTAGTGTTTTTGGGTTTACGTTTTAAATTGGATTCACTCCTTGAGCAATTCGTTTGAATCCAAATCTAATTTCTAAAGATTTGTTCAAGTCATAATCATGTTTTATTTGGTTATTTGTTTCCAAGGTAATTAAAAAACGAGTAGACTTTACTGAATCGGACTATTAAAAATGCGAAAACGATTTCGACTTTTTAGTCAAAAAAATAAGCTTGAATGCCTATAATGACATTCATCTGCTGTAAGTATTCTGCCATTTGCGATAAAATCTATATATTGCTTTTCAAAATCAATTTAAAGTGAGGGATTCGATGATATCAAAAAAATATAGCGTTGCCTATATCTTTTGGTTTTGCGCTTTTTTATACTGAATATGAATACTGGCTATGGCCAGACAATCATACCTACAGGCACACCTTTTGTAAAGCAGTACAAGAAAAGCCAATACAAGGCTGGAAACCAAAATTGGTCTTTGGCTATTGATCACGAAGGGCGAATCTATAGTGCCAATACAGAGGGCTTATTGCGGTTTGATGGACAATACTGGCGCATATACCCACTCCCCAACCACTCGACTGTCCGCAGTGTAGCTGTTGATAAAGCTGGAAGAGTGTACACCGGTGGACGAGGGGAATTTGGCTATTGGACATCAAAGGCATTTGGGGACATGAGCTATCATAGCCTTTCCAAGCTGGTCAAAGACAAGACTTATTTTCCAAACGAAGAAATATGGAAAATTATCGTTGAGGATCATCGTGTATTTTTTCATACTTTCTCCAAGGCCTATATATGGGAGAATAATACAATAAGACCACTTACGGCTAAAGGTGAACCCTTTTTATTTCCGCATCAACTCAACGATCAACTTTTTTTTGAACAGCTCCCGAGTGGTCTTCATGAATTCAAAGCGGACAAATTGGTCCCTGTACCAGGTAAAGATATCCTAAAAGATAAAAATGTACTGGCAATATTACCATTTGATAAAAATAATTCTCTTATCGCAACCGCCCATCATGGGCTCTATCTTATGGATTCCAGCGGAAATATTAGGCCTTGGTCAATTCCCGCTAATCCAATACTACGTCAATCCCAAATCAATAATGGAATTTATTTATTCGGAGGGCAGTACGCGTTTGGAACCATTCAAAATGGTGTAATTATTATCAATAAAAATGGAGAAGTAGCTCAACATATCAATAAAAATAACGGACTACAGAACAATACTGTACTCAGCATCGCAAAAGATAAACAACAGAATATCTGGGTAGGGCTGGACAATGGGATTGACCGAATTGAAATCAACTCTTCTTTGTCTTTTTATACTGATTTTGTAGGCAAAATCGGTACGGTATATACATCAATCATCTATCAGGGGAAAATTTACTTAGGGACAAATAAGGGCTTATTTGTCAGTGAATGGAAGGGACTAAACAATTACAATTCCTTAGATTTCGTTCAGGTTCCCAATTCAAATGGTCAGGTCTGGACATTGGCCATATTTGGTACCGAACTGATCTGCGGTCATAACGAAGGAACCTTTAAACTGGTGGACGGTAAATTGGAAAAGATTTCCAAAATTACGGGCGGTTGGATATTCAAACCTATATTCGGTACAAAGAATATTCTTCAGGGAAATTATACAGGTCTATCAAAGTTCATATTAGATGATATGCAGCTTCGATTTGCGCAGCAATTTTCCTCGATCAAGGAACCCGTTCGATTCCTCGCCCAAAAAGACAATCATTCATTCTGGATTGGAGATTGGGGACAAGTACAGCTGATTGATCTTGACCCAAACTTTCAACAAGCACAAATTCAATTTACCTCAAAGCAAGATAGTCTTGCTTCCAAAAGAAGATTTACGGGCATTTACACATTAGAAAACAATCTTGTTTTTGCTACTGACAGTGGATTCATGCAGTTTGATAATATCGTCAAACGCTTTAGTTATGCAAGCGAATTAAATAATGCGTTAGGAAGTTATAAAAATTCAAATAAGGTCATCCCGATCAATACCAACAGCTATTGGTTTATCCAGAAAACAAAAATCGCCAAGGTAGATTTTGATAGCAAAGGAAAGCTTAAAATAGATTCCAATCTGCTCAGCCCTTTGCAAGATCGTATGATGAGTAATTATGAAAACATCCTACCGATCGAAAATCATTATTATCTCATCGGATTAGATGACGGTTTTGCCATTTATCGGAATTCAGGTCAAGATCATAAATACGTATTGCCCCGCCCCAGATTGCACAATTGACCAATCTCACAACCGGAGAAACAATCATACCAAATGGAGATCTTAAGTTGACTTCATCTGAGAATAACCTCAGGGTGAGTTTCTCAAGCCCCTATTACTCTTCTTCTCCCTTACAATATCAGTATTACTTAGAAGGTTATTCAGATAAATGGTCGGACTGGAGTGAAACAGCTTATCAAGATTTCACAAACCTACCATATGGACATTTTGAAATTAAGATAAGAGCTAGAACCAATACCGGCTTGACTTCGGAAATACAGACAATATCTTTTACAATTACATATCCCTGGTACCTATCATGGTGGGCAAAAATCTGCTATATTTTAATGGTTACGGGATTGATTTATCTTATATATAATTTCAATCTTCAACGAGAAAGAAAGAGACAGTTTCAAGCGAAGCGAAAATGGCTGGAAGAAAAGAAAGTTGCATTGGAAAGAGATGCCGAACAACAGGAGAAGGAATGGATTAAATTAAAGAACCAACAGTTGGAAGCTCAGCTCAGCCTAAAGAACAAGGAGCTGGCCAATGCTGCACTCAATATCGTTTATAAAAATGAAATGTTGAATAATCTACATGATGAACTCAAACAGCTCAAAGATGCAGAAGGAAACAAGCTCAGTTCCGACGAATTGAAAAAATAAATAAGCTAATTGAAGACGCGCATAACGACGATCGTGACTGGCATATTTTTGAGAAAAGTTTTAATGAATCACATGAGAATTTCTTTAAAAATTAAAGCAGGAGTTTCCGGATCTTGTTCCCAATGATTTAAAACTATGTGCTTATTTACGGCTCAATATGTCCAGTAAAGAGATTGCTTCACTACTCAACATCAGTACGCGAGGTGTAGAGATCAGACGTTACCGTTTGCGCAAAAAACTGGGTATACCAACTGACAAAAACCTGTCCGAATTTCTATTGGAACGTTAAAATTCCGCTACATAGACTACATCATTACCACACAGGCGCTTTAGTGTAAAAACAACACTAAAGCGCTCTTTTTTTTTACATAAAAATAAACTTAAACACCTCATTAAAAATATTTTACCAAACAACACAAGCTATACTGAGAAAGAACAAATTCAGTGTAGTAGTGATGTGAAAATGTTAAATTTTGGCAAACTTGTACTACATCAACATATTTGCTCAGGGAATAACCAATGAATTTTTAAACAAATACCAAAACTTATGAGGAATTTATCCGCATTATTTTTGACATCCATGGTCATATCAGTTGCCTATGGACAAACCTCTATACAAGGGGTAGTCAAAGATGGATCCAGCATGATATCCATGCCCGGGGTCACCATTAGTATCAAGGGGAAAGCAGCATCTACCAAAACCGACGCAACGGGTAAATTTCAAATCAACGCCTCTCCTACCGATTCCTTAGTTTTCAATTTTCTAGGCTACCGCACCCAAACGGTATACATCGGAAACCAAACGCAACTTAATGTTTTTCTGGAAAACGAAAATAAAGCCTTGGAAGAGGTTGTGGTCATTGGATATGGTACTGCAAACAAAAATGATCTTACCGCTCCCGTCTCAAATGTTAACATTGAAAACCTGACCAAGCGAACAACGTCTAATCCCATGCAGGCTTTACAGGGAAGCGTATCCGGTGTGCAAGTGATCACCAGCGGTGCACCTGGAAGTAGCCCAACAGTGCGAATACGAGGTGTAGGCTCTCTAAACAATGAAAATCCATTATACGTGGTTGATGGCATGTTTTTGGACAACATTGACTTCCTGAACTCCAATGATATTGAAAACATGTCGATTCTGAAAGATGCTTCAGGCGCAGCAATTTATGGTGTCCGGGCTGCTAATGGTGTCGTTATCATTACCACAAAAAGGGTAAGATGAACATGAAGACGCGTGTAAACTATGAGGGTTATATTGGATTCCAGCGTCCCGTAAATATGCTCAAGATGGCAAACGGATCGCAATATGCCGCTATGCAGCTTGCCAAAGGCATAAAGGCAGATTCCTATACGTAGTGAATTCTGTAACAAAATTTGGAGGTACAGGATTTTCTCCAAATACCAGCACCGATTGGTATGGCGAATTGTTGAAAAACAATGCTCCGATGCAAAGTCATTCGCTCGACATTATGGGCGGCACCGAAAAAATAAATTATTCTTTTGGAGCGAATTTGCTCGACCAGGAAGGTATTATGAGCGCTAAAAATGAATACAAAAGATATAACTTACGCTTTCAGATGGAAGCAAAGGCATTTGATTGGTTGAAACTGGGGTTCACAGCGCACTTGAGCAACTCCATCCTATTTTCCCCCAATAATGGTGCTTTTATGCTGGCCTATTATGCTTCGCCGCTGTACCCCGTTTATGACAGCAATAACACATTGGCCACAGACGGATTTGCATCATCAACCAGTATTGGTTACAACAATGGTGTTTTTAACAATCCTGTGGCAGCGGCTCATTACAATTATGATAGGACCAAAGCTTTTCAGCTTTTACCATCTTTCTATGCTGACCTAAATATCTGGAAAGACAAAATTACATTCAGAACCCAGTTCAGCCAAAAATTAGGTTCCAACCATAACTACAATTACAGACCTCAGTATTATGTAGACAATACACAGCGTTCGCAATTATCAAACTTAAAATCCGTTCAGGACAGATACACAAACTATATCTGGGACAACCTGTTAACGTATAAAGACAATGCAGGGGATCACAACTGGAGCCTGTTACTTGGACAATCGGTACGCGAAGACCGTTGGCGTAAGACGGAAGTATCCGCTGACGATATTCCTAAAAACGAAGAAAGCTGGTACGTAAATTTGGGTACACGATCAATTACAGGTTACAGCGAGGACGGAACACGCAATGCCGGTCTTTCTTATTTTGCGAGAGGTACATACGATTACAAAAAAACATACCTGCTCACGGCTACCTTCCGTGCCGACGGTAGCTCTAAATACCAAACACGTTGGGGCTATTTTCCTTCAGTAGGTTTGGGTTGGGTATTGACCAATGAGAACTTCTTAAAGGATCAGAACGTGCTGAACCACTTAAAACTGAGAGGTAGCTGGGGTAAACTAGGTAATGACGGTATCAATGCAAATGCGGGTTATGCCATATTGAATACCGGCAACGACTTCTCTGGTATTTTTGGAAGTATAAACAGCGCTAACGGTGCTTTTGTACCCGGGTATACCATCGAGTCACAGTTTAGCCGCATAGGTTGGGAAGTCGTGGAAGAATGGGATTTTGGATTGATTTTACACTTGCTAATCAAAAGTTAAAAGGATCTGTGGACTACTATCACCGCCTTACAACGGGACTCGCCTTCGATCGAACCCGTGCGCTTCGCGGTGGGACCATTTACGGTAACTTTGGCGACGTTGCCAACAGCGGGTTTGAGTTTAATTTAAACTGGGCTGACCGTGTGGGCGAATTTGGATACCATATCGGTGGTAACTTAACGACCTTGAAAAATGAAGTGAAAGACTTAGGCGGTATCGCTTATCTGACCGGAGGACAGTCAGAATTCCCCACCCGGTCACAGGTAGGAAGCCCCTTAAACTATTTCTACGGCTACCAAATTGCAGGTATTTATCAAAACCAGACACAGATAGATGCCGATCCTATCGGAAAAGCCAACAATGCTAAGCCGGGCTACTTTATCTACAACGACCGCAACGGCGATGGAATATTAGATGAAAAGGACCGCACAAATTTAGGCAGCTATTTACCCAATATTACCTATGGTTTTAATGTGGGTTTCGACTACAAAAATTTTGACCTCAGTATCGCGTTTCAGGGACAAGCGGGCAATAAAATTTTAAACCAGAACAGGGCACAGCGTTCCAAATTTTCTATGATGAATGGTGATGCTGAGTTTGTAACAAATCTTTGGAACGGGGAAGGTTCTACCAACCTCTACCCTTCTGCTTATGCAACCACCCAAAATTACAATTTCGCGGCAAGTTCATTCTGGGTTGAAAGCGGTTCATATTTCCGTATTCAAAACATACAGCTTGGTTATAATTTTCAAATCAGCAAAGGTGAGAAAAAACCGGTTTAAGAATTTTCGCTACAGCAGATAGACCGGCCATATTTACTAAATATAGCGGCTTTACACCAGAGGTTACCGGTGACGGAATCTCTGCAAGAGGCTACGACCTGAATGTCTATCCTGTTTCCGCGACATATAGCTTAGGAGTTCGCGTATCTTATTAATTGTCTTAACACAGAATATCATGAAAAAATATATAAATATCGCATTATTTTCATCTTTGATACTGCTTGGAAGTTGCTCTAAAGACTTCCTAGACAGGCCAAAGGAAAATACAAAACCTGCTCAAACGATCGACTACAAAGATCTTTCGTTGATGTATCAGCCTGTTTCAGGCGTTTACAGAACCGCAGCCAAAGCAGCGCCGGGTTTTGTCCATTGGGTAGATCTCGGTATTCGTGGCGTGCGCGGAGACGATTTGAACAAAGGGAGTTCACCAAGTGATCAGTCTGCGCTTACCGATATTAAGAACTTCAAGAATTCAGGGTATCAGTTCAATCTTTTGGGGTCTCAATAATTGCTGGACAGATTATTATGGTATCATATTCTATTGTAATGAAGCGCTCATAGAACTTGATAAATTTGCAGCTAATATTCCTGCTGGCGATGGAGCAAATCTTACTTTAAATCAACGTTATAAAGCGGAAGTCCGATTTATGAGGGCTTTTGCACATCTCATTGTATCGCGTGTATTTGGGGCAGTACCTATTTTGACAGACAATCCGGTCATCAATGAAATAGGTAAAAGTAGTGTGGACGATATACGCAAATTCATTATCGCCGAAATGGACCAAACGTACAATGACCTGGAAGATAAAGCTCCCCGGGAAGCGCAACATGTCGGAAGCATTACCAAACATACTGCCCTCCTCCTTAAAGCCAAAGCAGCGAGCGACTTGGGCAAGAATGACAATGCCAGCCCATATTGGGATATGGTCCTTGATGCAACCAACCAGGTTATAGCCAGCAATAAGTTTACCTTATTCGCCGACTATTATGAGCTATTCAAAAGACCAGGTAAGATGAGCACAGAGACGCTATACGAGATCCAATACAGCGACTTTGGAACTCCCTCCGGTACAGCTGTCAGTCCGGATGCATTTTTTGCATTTCAAGGGCCTTCGGGGCCACAACAAGGTAGTCCCATCAGTGGTTGGGGATTTTTGACTCCATCACAGAAAATCGTAGATTTCTTAACCGCCCGCGGAGATCAGATCCGATTGAAGACGACCATACTCTATGCCGGAGCAACTACCGCAACCTTCGAATCGACTCCAAGTGGAGATAAAATCTATGGTAATAACAATGGTGACCGGTATTTTAACGGCAAAGCCTATATGCCACACAACCAAATGACTGCAGGCCGGACATCCTACGGTTCGGACAATAACGTCCGGGTATTACGGTATGCAGATGTGCTATTGCTAAACGCAGAAGCAAAGATCCGAAAAGGCCAGAATGGCGACGGTCCTTTAAACCTTGTTCGCCAGCGCGTAGGCCTCACTCCTATCCTGGGAGCGACATTGCAAAACGTTCTGGACGAACGTCGTGCCGAATTTGCTTGCGAATGGTGGGGCGAACGTTACAACGATTTAATTCGGACAGGTACTGCAGCAACAGTGCTCAAAGAGTATGGGTTTGTTGCCGGACAAACGGAATACCTGCCTATTCCCCAACTTCAAAAGGACTTGAATCCTAATTTAAATAAGTAAACAACAGCAGCAAGCACCGGCTTTTGGCCGTGCTTGCTTATATCATGCTATGAAAAATAACTTCTTATACTTAGCCCTCTTATGTAGTTTTTGTGCTTGCAGTTCGCCAGGCAAAAATCCACCATTAATGCAGACAAACCCAGCTACGACAACACAAAAAAGACAGTGACTCTCTGCTCACTTTGGTACAACAGCAAACCTTCCAATACTTTTGGGACGGTGCCGAACCCAATTCGGGACTTGCGCGCGAACGCATACATATCGATGGTGTTTATCCCGAAAATGACCGCAATGTCGTTACCATCGGCGGTAGCGGGTTTGGATTGATGGCTATTTTGGTGGGAGTACACAATGCTTTTGTAAGTAAGGAGGAAGGACGGCAGCATATCGAAAAGTCGCTAAATTTTCTGGATACTGTACAACGCTTTCAAGGGGCCTGGTCCCACTGGTACTTTGGCGACACGGGCAAACCAAAAGCATTCAGCAAAAACGACGACGGCGGCGATATTGTCGAAACAGCTTTCATGGCAGAAGCTTTGATCTGTATCCGCGAATATTATAAAAATGGCAACGACGCCGAGAAGAAAGTTGCCTTACAAGCAGACAAACTTTGGAAAGGCATCAACTGGGATTTCTACCGTAACGGCAAAGATGTGTTGTACTGGCATTGGAGCCCAAATCATGGCTGGGGTATGAACCACGCTATACAGGGATTTGATGAATGTATGATCTCCTATATTCTGGCAGCGGCATCCCCTACCTATCCCATTCCTGCATCTGTCTACCACAAAGGCTGGGCGAGAGGCGGTGGTATCCGTTCATCTGCCCAAAAATATGGTATTCCAACAATTGTAAAACACAATGCAAAAGATGGCGAAGTCGGGCCGCTGTTTTGGGCACACTATTCCTTTTAGGGTTAAATCCAACAGGCCTATCTGACCAATATGCCAATTATCTGGACGTGGTTACCAATCACACCAAAATCAATATTGCCTACGCCGATGAAAATCCAAAACGGTTCAAAGGCTACGGAGCAGACAAAGGATGGGGCTGGACAGCCAGCTATTCGACCAATGGCTACAACGCACATCAGCCCGACAACGATCCGACAGGCGTGATATCCCCTACAGCAGCTCTATCCTCTATGCCTTATACCCCTAAAGAAAGCATCGCTTTTATACGCTACCTAAAAGACAGTATCGGCGAAAAGATTTGGGGAAAATATGGGTTTTATGACGCCTATAGTGAAACAGAAAACTGGTTTCCGCAACGCTATTTAGCGATTGACCAGGGGCCTATCGTAGTCATGATACAGAATTATAAGGATGCTCTTATCTGGGATTTATTTATGAATGCTCCCGATGTGCAGCAAGGATTAAAAAAATTGGGTTTCAACAGCAGCTATTTTAAACACTAAAATATGCGCATATTATTTTTAATCATATGGACCACGGTGGGGACAGCGCTTCTGGCTCAAACCAGCAACAATTTCCAGACCTATTGTAATCCCATTAATATCGATTATGGCTACACGCCTATTCCTAATTTTTCGGAATGGGGACGCCACCGTGCTACAGCAGACCCCGTTATCGTCAATTATAAAGATGATTATTACCTATTCAGCACCAACCAATGGGGCTATTGGTGGAGCCCGGATATGAGCAAATGGACATTCCAGCCACGCAAGTTTTTGCGCCCGTGGAACGGCAATGTATACGACGAACTCTGTGCCCCCGCTGTTGGCGTGGTAGGCGACACCCTGCTGGTTTTTGGGAGTACTTATACGGATAAGTTTACGATTTGGATGAGCACAGACCCTAAAAACAATGAATGGAAACCGCTGGTGGATAGCTTTGCAATAGGCGGTTGGGATCCCGATTTCTTTACCGATACCGATGGCCGGTTTTATATGTACAACGGCAGCAGCAACCGTTACCCCTTGTATGGGATCGAACTAGACCGTGGCAGTATGCAGCCCAAGGGCACCCGAAAAGAGCTGCTCCACCTGGAAGACTGGCGCTACGGATGGCAACGCTTTGGGAATATATGGATAACACCTTTTTAGATCCCTTCCTGGAAGGGGCGCATATGACCAAGCATAACAACAAATACTATTTCCAATTTGCCGCCCCGGAACAGAATTTAGCGGTTACGCCGATGGTGTAGCTGTGGGGATTCTCCGCTTGGCCCATTTGTCAAACAGTCAGATCCGCTAAGCTACAAGCCCGGCGGATTTGCCCGTGGAGCCGGACATGGTGCCACCTTTCGCGATAAACATGGCAACTATTGGCATGTGTCTACTATCGTGCTGGGTGTAAAAAACAATTTTGAGCGACGCTTAGGTATCTGGCCAACCTATTTCGACCGTGACGATATCATGTATACGAACACAACTTTTGGCGACTATCCGCATTACCTGCCCGATAGCGACAGCCCGGGACGATTTACGGGTTGGATGCTCCTCAATTACAAAAAGTCGGTTTCAGTTTCCTCGACTTTAGGTGCTTATGCGGCAAATTATGCGGTAGATGAAAACATGAAAACATACTGGAGTGCTTCCTCGGGTAAAAAGGCGAATGGATCAGTACCGACCTGGGTGCTGTTTCCACAGTACATGCTGTACAGATCAATTATGCGGATCAGGACGTAGATAGCACATTTTTGGGAAAAATAGACGACATCTACCATCAATATAAATTACTGGCCTCTATAGACGGCAAAAAATGGGAAATTATTGCAGATAAAAGCGTAAACAAAACAGATGTACCGCACGACTATGTGGAGCTTGCCACGCCCCATAAAGCTCGATACATCAAACTGGAAAACGTCCATATGCCTTCAGGGAAATTTGCCCTTAGTGGATTACGTGTATTCGGAAAGGGTATAGGAAAAGTTCCTGAGCCGATTAAACAGTTTATGGTAATGCGCACCGAAAAAGATAAACGCAGCGCCTGGATCAAGTGGAGTCCAGTAGACAATGCTTATGCATATAACATATATACAGGACTGGCGCCTGATAAACTATATAACTGCATCATGGTGCATGACGCCAACGATTACTATTATAAAGCAATGGATAGCCAAAAGCCGTACTATTTTTCTATAGAAGCAATCAATGAAAACGGCACTTCGGTACGCTTTCCTGTAGTCAAAGTAGACTAAAATAAATATGACTATGACAAAGATAACGATATGGATAGTCGGCGCACTGATAACCTATAGCGCAGCCGCAAATGCCCAAAACGATCCTAAAATGGATCAATTTATAGACCAACTTATGGCTAAAATGACTGTCGAAGAAAAGATCGGGCAGCTGAATCTGGTCACTGGCGGTGAAGCGACAACAGGAACTACGGTTTCCACGGATGTGGAAGCTAAAATCGAAATGGTCAGATTGGTGGTATATTCAGTATGAGTACACCATCCAAGATTCGGAAAACCCAAGAAATTGCAATCAAACAGTCCAGGCTTAGGATTCCGATTATCTTTGGTATGGATGTTATCCATGGCTATCGCACGGTTTTCCCTATTCCTTTAGGACTTGCAGCAACATGGGACATGGGATTAATTCAGCAATCTGCCCGTATTGCTGCTGAAGAGGCAACAGCTGACGGAATTAACTGGGCTTTTTCGCCGATGGTAGATATTTCGAGAGATCCAAGATGGGGACGAATTTCTGAAGGTGCCGGTGAAGATACCTATCTAAGTTCAAAAGTTGCTGCGGCTATCGTTCATGGTTTTCAAGGCGATAATTTGGCTGCACACAATACCATGATGGCCTGCGTGAAACATTTTGCATTATACGGCGCCGCAGAAGCTGGTCGGGACTACAATAGTACCGATATGAGCCTTCATCGTATGTACAATGAATATCTACCGCCCTACAAAGCGGCCATAGATGCTGGCGCCGGGAGCATCATGACTTCTTTCAACGACATCAATGGCGTACCTGCTTCGGCCAATAAATGGTTGATGACCGATGTATTACGCAAACAATGGGGCTTTAAAGGCTTGGTCGTAACCGACTATACCGCTGTTAATGAACTCTCAGCACATGGCCTTGGAGATCTGCAACAGGTATCGGCGCTCAGCTTAAATGCCGGAGTTGACATGGATATGGTGGGCGAGGGTTTTCTAACCACGTTGAAAAAATCACTTGATCAAGGTAAAGTCAAACTCACCGATATTGATCGAGCTTGTCGTTTTGTACTGGAAGCAAAGTATAAACTAGGATTATTTGAGGACCCTTATCGTTATTGCGATGATCAACGCGCAAAAAACGTCATCGGTTCTGCAGCCAACCAAGCCAAAGCAAGAGAAATTGCGGCAAAATCATTTGTTTTATTGAAAAATGAAAATCAGATTCTCCCATTAAAAAAATCGGGCACAGTCGCTGTGATCGGCCCGCTGGCCAATTCTGGAGCCAATATGCCGGGCACCTGGAGTGTGAGTGCTGAATTAGAGAAAACAGCATCATTGGTGGAAGGAATGAAAGCGGTGTTGGGTAACAAAGTGAATCTCCTTACGCACTTGGGCAGTAACTTGATGGAAGATCCTACTTATCAAAAACATGCAACAATGTTCGGCCGTACAATAGCGAGGGATCCCCGAAAAGAAGATGAAATTATTGCGGAGGCGTTGAAGGTTGCCGAACAAGCGGATGTCATTGTTGCAGCACTTGGGGAATCCTCAGAAATGTCAGGTGAAAGCTCAAGCCGCTCTCAATTAGATATTCCCCATAATCAGCAAAATCTATTGAAAGCATTGTTATCAACCGGAAAGCCAGTTGTGCTTGTTTTATTTACTGGTAGGCCGCTAACCTTGACCTGGGAAGATGCACATGTCCCTGCTATATTAAATGTTTGGTTTGGAGGCACAGAGACCGGAAAGGCCGTTGCAGATGTATTGTTTGGAGATGTCGTTCCCTCTGGAAAGATTACAGCAACTTTTCCGCGCAATGTCGGGCAAATCCCCATCTACTATGCGCACAAAAATACCGGAAGACCTTATGGAAATTCTGGGGATTTTGAAAAATTTAAATCGAATTATTTAGATGTAAGCAACTCACCGCTCTACCCCTTTGGCTATGGATTGAGTTACACAAGTTTTACTTATGGTGATATTCATCTAGATAAAAACACATTGGACAACAACAGTAGTATTCAAGCGAGTATTAATATCAGCAATACCGGGAAATATGATGCCGAAGAAACAGTTCAGCTCTACATCCAGGACTTGGTTGGCTCTGTTACCCGCCCGGTAAAAGAATTAAAAGGATTTCAGAAAATATATTTGAAGAAAGGTGAAATGAAGACGGTTAAATTTGAGATTAACGTAAAGGATCTCAAATTCTTCGATAATAATCTGAACTACGTAGCCGAGCCAGGAGATTTTAAAATCTATATCGGTCCCAATAGCCGTGATGTTAAAGAGGAGGATTTTAAGCTACTTTAAAGTCGATCTGCCACATTCGCAGCTGGCTTTACTTTTAGATAGCATTCACTCGACACTTATTGAGCACAAATTAACTACTGATTAATACCAACTTCTCCTTTGATAGGGGTTTAACAGGGATATAGCAGGGGTTAACAGGGGTATAGCAGGGTATTCCCTATTAACCCCCTGTTAATACCTTATAAAATTCCTACTGATCTGGTTTTATCTACGAAATTGGTATTAAGTTGGTCATAAGTTAAGTACTAGCTTTGTAAACAACCCATTAAAGCAAATAGGTACGATTTCCACAATAGATCCAATATTCCTTACCGAGAAATTAGTACTGTTAACGTATATCCCTAATCTCTTTGTTATTTCATATTCCCATCAAAGTTTTCAAACAGTAAACGTAATTCCACCGCTTTCTCGGTATAATCCGCTAAAATATTGGTTCGCTCACT
Organism: Sphingobacterium sp. E70; assembly: GCF_019285695.1. NCBI lineage: Bacteria > Pseudomonadati > Bacteroidota > Sphingobacteriia > Sphingobacteriales > Sphingobacteriaceae > Sphingobacterium > Sphingobacterium sp. E70. The sequence goes on from NZ_CP079104.1 coordinate 673,582, forward strand.
TGGATCCCAAGCAATATTATGCAATTCTTCTACCGCATCGTAGGGTTTTCCCTATATTTGAGACCTGCTGGTATGACCGTTGCAAAAGATCTCGTAAACAAATCACGTTCGATTTTTATAGCATTTTGAACAATTAAACATATTTCTCACTTGCAATAGTCTTAATCTATATATTGCTTTTCAAATCAAATTTAAATGAGGGATTCGACCATATCAAAAAAGTATTTGCCTATATCTTTTGGTTTTGAGATTCAATGTTTCAAGCCATGAAATAGCAGGTAACAAGGTTTACAATCGTTTTTAAGAATACTCCGTACCTGTAGTGGGAGAAATATTGCACAATCTACTTTTGAAAGTAGATGGACTGATCTGCCTTCAACCAATGTACATCTTGATACTGTAAGGGTATTTTTGGCATCAAGCTATTTCTTGAAATCAGACAATTATTTCCTGATAAATATTATTATATTGGGTTATACTTTCAGCAAGCTTAATATTGCAAAATTAAAGTCTCACAGGCATTTTATGAGTAGCGGTCTCGCAATTCAATTATCATGGATACCAGCTTTAAGCTCGTGTAAGTGTTAATTTTAAGCAGTGACACAAATCGCTAAACCTGGGAAAATATACACATGATCTACCGCGTTCCGTAACTCTGAAAGTGTAAAATAGGGTCGCCTTTCCTCTAAGACATACAGATAATCACGATACGTATAAATATTTTGAAATAAAACTAAGTTGATCAAGCCAACCTTCTCCATTACTAACAGAATTAAAACTATTTTCTGATATATTGTTACAATTATAAACAACAAAAACAAATTGATAATCAAGATATTTTATATTATATTTTAAAAACACATATTTATATTCGATTTTCTTATATTTTCCTTAATTTTAAAAAATTATAAACTAAATCCATAAATATGAAAAGATTAATATTATCAGCATTGCTGGTTCTTACTTTATTTGGATTTTCATCCTGTGAAAAGACTACTGAAAATCAAGAAAAAACCAGCATAATCATACGAATGAAGATGGTTTGCTTTGTCTGACGAAAATGCCATCAGCGGAAGAAATTGAACGTAAAATGAAAGCTTCCGCACATGCGACTACCGTCGATATAAATCAACCTGTCTGCATAAATGTTTTCTTTCATATAGTACGTCCTGACAACGGAATAGGAGGATTATCACAATCAAATTTAACCGTGACAATAGATAGCCTCAATAGATTTTTCAATAAACATGGTATTTATTTAAAATCAACCGGATCTGATTTTATCAACAACTCACAATTGTTCAATGTTGACACTGAAACTGAGCAAAACCAGTTATTCAATGTTAATAAAACCTCAAATGCTATTGATATTTATTTTGTAAACACATTGGGGGAGCTACTGGGGAGTTGCGCAAGGTATTACCTCGAAAGCATTTATCGTGACTAATAATTATTTCAATAGTCATGTGCCTGCACATGAAATGGGACACTGTTTGGATCTGTGGCATACCTTTCAGGGTACTAGACCTGGTACTAGTGGATGTGCTGAAAATAAAAATGGATCAAATTGTACAACATGCGGTGATTATGTATGTGATACCCCTGCTGATGATAGTTATGGGACGTCGAATGGTTTTAATCCTAATTTTTTTAATGTTATGTCATACTATGGAATGATAGGATCATACTTTACTGATGGACAAAAAACAAGAATGAAAACGGCAATTTTAAATTCAACACTTTTGAATGCTGTTAGAAGTACAACCTGTACCTATCCGGTTTTAGCATCTAACAAAACATTATATTGTTCGGATACTGAAAATCTTTCCTTTACATTACAGAATGGTGGAAACAGTGTCACATGGAGAGTTTCAAGTAACGCTACCATAATCTCTCAATCAAATAATGCGATAACAATTCAGCCAAATGTGCAAAGCAGCACAAGTAGAATCGTATGGGCTGAAGCTGTTTTGCCTTTTCAGACAATTAGAAAAGAGTTTTATATTGGGACACCAAGGGTAGCTCTGACTGCATACTGTACTGATAACAATTCTTCTTACTGTCACCTTAACTGGATGGGATTCCCAACACAAAGTGTCGGACAGCCTTTCTCATTGTCGATATCGGGTCAGGGAGATACATGGGTAGATGCAGATTATGAATGGGAGAAAATTAGCGGGGACTTCAACTTTACAAATGATGGTGGTTACCAAACTAATCCAGTGAACAATGGAACCAAAAATATAGGAAAACCGCTACCATAAAAGCAAATAGTTCTGGAGGTTCTTCTAGCATGCACTTTAAAATTCGGGCTAAAAATGGGTGTGGGTTTGGACAATCCCAACAAATTTCATTTGACGTTCTATAATTAACGATAGGTAACATAAATAGATACATATGCAATTTTCGGCTTTAATAATCACTACTGTCATTTTATTGTCTTGCAATAAAATGACAGTAAACAAGGACTTCAACGGAATTCAAGGCAGATGGAAGGTTGTCGCAGCAAACTCTGGTGTACCAGATAATCACCATAATGTTGAAAACGGCCCAGAACTGATGTTTAAAAAAGATGGAACATTCTGGTCGAATATGCACAGCTGTCAGAACGGAAAGTATATAGTCACAAAAGATACCATTACACTTGAATATACTTGTACTGATGTCGAAGAAACAACCTATAGAATTCAAAAACATTCGTATTCGCTAAAAAATGGCATATTAAGAATGAAAGAGTCGTTTCTAAATTGTTTTGAAGATTGTTATTATGATTACAAAAAGATTTCGAATTAATAGTATTATAGGCTTATTGAAATGTCCACATTCCATTTGGACAAAAAGAGAATCAATCCCGCTCATTGACTTGTTGTTATGTTAGGGCAAAGGCTTTCAAACTCCTTTAGAATAATAATGAGGCAAAAAACAAATAAAGCGACATTTTTTTGAAATTGTCGCTTTATTTGTTTTAGAATTAATTCTTCGCCGGCTTCATATTCCCATCGAAGTTTTCAAACAGTAAACGTAATTCCGCCGCTTTCTCGGGATAATCCGCTAAGATATTGGTTCGCTCACTTGGATCCCAAGCAATATTATGCAGTTCCTCTACTGCGTCATAGGGTTTTCCCGATATCTGGTTGACACCCGCCGGTACTCGTCTATATTTCCAATCACCCGATCGAACAGCTTCAACGTGACCGTAGTTTACTAAAAATATAGGTCGATGCACAGCCTTTAAATCCTCTGTTTTACCACTCAATAAATCATCTATTACCTGGCCATCGATGGATTTTTTTGGAAGAGGAGCTCCGTCCATTTTGCTATTGTCGGTAACACATCTAAGTTGCTGATCGCCTGTCTAATTACCTTACCTTCTTGCGCATATCCTTTTCCGTATACGATGAATGGAACACGTACTCCACCCTCGGTCGTTTCGGCTTTTGATCCCTTAAATACTCCAGCGGTACCCACATGCCAATTTTTTGTTGCATGGTCATCTGACATCCGTGAAGGATAGGCAATCCACGGGCCGTTGTCACTTGAGAAAATCAGAATAGTATTATCTGCCAATCCTTTTTCTCAACTGTCTTCCAAAGTTCGGCAAAGTTATGATCCAGCTCACGCATCACCGCTCCTAATGGGCCTGCATTCTGTTGATCGGCAAACTTATTCTTTTTGTTCGCAAAAGCCAATGGAAGATGTGGGAAATTGTGCGCATAATATAAAAAGAATGGGTGGTCTTTATCTTGATTTTCAATGAAATCTACTGTTTCCTTATGGTATAGGGCACTTAAATCCGAATCATCAGGTGCGACAACCTCTGGCTTTCTATTTCTAAATATTTTAATCACAGAATCCGTTTTTACGTATGGGTCGCGATAGTCATGACTATACAGCATCCCATAGAAAAAATCGAATCCTTGTTTATTGGGGTGATGATAAGCTTGTTTATCACCAAGATGCCACTTACCGATCAGCCCCGTACGGTACCCTACTTTTTTAGTAACTCTGCAATAGTTTCCTCCTCATCCGGTAGCCCGAGATTTGATCCGGGACCGATTGGGGCAGGTAGATTATAACGGAAGCATAACGCCCGGTCAGCAAAGATGCCCGCGAGGGGGTACAAGAGGGGTTGACACCATAAAATTTGTTGCCCGCACACCTTTACTGGCGATTGAATCCAAAAAGGGGTTGAAATATTCGGACTGCCATAACAGCCGAGGTCACTGTACCCTAAATCATCTGTAAGAATCAGGATTATATTAGGCTTCTTATTTTGTGCATTAACAAATGTAACGAAGAGAAACATGGCCATTGCCATGAAAAGTTTGGTATACCGCATCATGATAGTATTATTTAATTGAAAACACTATCGCAATATAAGAAAATACGAACAAGTGCCAACGCCAATCGAAAACTTGTTTCTATTTTGAAGACAGTAGGGAAGCGAGCGCCTCCCCTGCTGTCTATTTGAGAAAAGATAAGGGAAATTTATCTATCACAAATATAAAAGATATTTCAATATAATCTACTAATTCTATAGATTTTATTAAAACATATGTAAAATCCGGTTTAAGAGTAGAAAAACACGCAATTAAACCCTAACTACCAATAGCTTATAAACTTAAAATTTATTTATTTCAAGGACTTAAGATAATCCTTGATTAGTACTACACCTTCCTCATGAAGTATAGTAGTTCCCTTTTGAGGCATATGCATCTCACCTAGTACAGACATTCGTCCGATAATTTTTGCCTGTTTGAGCCAAATCCCAGTTTCGTTTATAGGACTTTCAAATCTGAGATCAAGCATAGTCATATAAGCGGTTCCCTTGGGATTATGACAATGCGCGCAATTCACCTCGAGATAAGCTCTTGCCCGGTGCTCGGTAGATTGACTAAGGTCATCATAGCTAGGTAGCGAAGTTAGTTGTCTCAATAACGGAATATCTATTATACCTTTATCTTTCAGATATGCTAACTGTTGAATTGTGTCACGATCCCGTAGCACCACCCGATTTAAATTTTTGACTTTGGGACCTATCGGGAGCATACGATCTCCCTGACGATGACATGCAATACAGTCTGTACGTGAAGGAATGATATAATTTGTCTGTCGTTTCACGCCTTTATTATCTAAAAATGAAACCGGTACAACTGCACTATCGGCTAATAAGAAGGCCTCATCTTGGGTCGAATTCCATTGATAGGTTGCTGCATTCCACTGCCCCCTTGTTGATCAGGAGACGTGTCTCAAGCAGCACGAATGTAGACGCTTGTACAGTGTCTTTCTTTGGGTAAAAAAGATTTGGCAATAATGGTTCCATCCGGAAAATCTGGCAATCCATCATCAGAAGCCACTATTTTCTTTCCTTTTGGCAGGAAAATAACACGTTTTTGTCGGCATAATCTGTAAATAGTGCGGAAGCCAGCTCATAAGAAACCCCTTGATCATTGGGTACGAGATCAGCTATTTTCCCTTTGAACAATCCGTAATCGGATAATTTATCCCTAAATACGACATTATCCGCCGCTAACTTGCCTCTGTCCTTGTTGTTGAGTAGAATAAAAAGTATGGGTATCAGCAAAACACCCATTAAAATTATCGCTTTTTCATACCTCTTGTGCTCCGCTTCCCTTTCGCTATTTTCTGTTGTCGGAAGCGAAGATAAGACAAAAAAATAATACACTTTGAAGGGTAGGTACGACAAAAAAATAGCTATATTTAAATGTCATTAACCAAAAATCGGATCCATGGAAGACATGATTCTTTACAATCGGCTTCAATTTGCCTTTACAATCACATTCCACTATTTATTTCCCCAATTGACTATGGGATTATCATTGATGATTGTTTATTTCAAATGGAAATTTTTACAAACACACAATGAAGATTACAACAATGCATCAAAATTCTGGATGAAAATCTTTGCACTGAATTTCACCATGGGTGTGGTGACAGGTATACCCATGGAATTTCAATTTGGCACAAATTGGGCAAAATTCTCTGAGCTCACAGGGGAATCATTGGGCAGACCTTGGCCATGGAGGGAATGTTTTCATTTTTCCTAGAGTCTTCTTTTTTGGGCATGTTTCTCTTCGGAGAAAAATTACTTGGTCACAAGCTACATTTTCTCTCCGGTTTGATGGTATTCATTGGATCTTGGGCGAGTGGATTTTTAATTATTGCCACGCATTCCTGGATGCAGCACCCTGTAGGTTATGAAATTCTCGAAAATGGCAAGTTTGTACTCAACAATTTCAGTTCTTTATTTAGCAATCCGTGGTTATGGCCTTCTTATCTCCACAATCAAGCTGGATCTCTGGTTACAAGTTCTTTTTTGTTGCCTCTATAGGAGCTTTCTATCTCCTCAGCGATAGACATAGCAAATTTGGAAAGATATTCGTTAAAAGCGGGGTAATCTTTGGTGCCATTTCATCTGTCATGCTCGCATTTCCTACAGGAGATCTAGCTGCCAAAAATGTGGTAAAATATCAACCTGCATCATTCGCAGCGATGGAGGGTATCTTCAAAACAGAAAAAGGGGGATCCGAAATTATCCTGATCGGCCAACCTGATATGGAAAACAAAAAACTGGACAATAAAATTGCAGTACCTAATGTTTTAAGCTTCCTTACCTATCAACGTTGGGATGCAGAAATAAAAGGCCTGAATGAATTTGACGACTCATTGCATCCAACGAATGTCCCGGGCTCTATTATAGCTATCACATTATGGTTGGTTTAGGCACAATATTCATTGGAATCATGGTATTGGGTAGCTTCTTACTTTGGCGAAACAAGTTATATCAGACCAAATGGTTACTGTGGATCATTATGTTTATGATCCCTTTTCCTTATATCGCCAATACGGCAGGTTGGTATACATCCGAACTGGGACGACAACCTTGGTTGGTCTACAACCTGATGCGTATGGTAGATGGGGTTTCGCCCACAGTATCTTCTGGTAATACCTTATTTACTTTACTGGGATTTGTCGGACTCTATATTCTTTTGGGATTGTTGTTCCTTATGTTGGTATTGAAAATTATTCGAAAAGGCCCGAGCCTCATATTGCTTTAAACTAATTTGTTATGGAAATATTCTGGTTTATCGTATTGACTTTTATGTTGGGCATTTATGTTGTCCTCGATGGTTATGATTTTGGAGCGGGCATTGTACATTTATTCTTTGCAAAGACCGAAGAGGAAAAAAAGGCCGTAACAAATGCTATCGGGCCTTTCTGGGACGCTAATGAAGTTTGGCTGATCGCATCTGGTGGTGTTTTATTTTTGCTTTTCCAACACTTTATGCCTCATCTTTTAGTGGGTTCTACCTCCCGCTGATGCTCGTATTATGGTTACTGATCTTTAGGGCAATAAGTCTTGAACTGAGAGGACAAGTGCATCACCGACTTTGGGAAGCATTATGGGATAAAGCTTTTGGTTTAGCTAGCTTACTCCTAGCACTATTTTTGGCGCTGCATTAGGCAACGTCGTTCGGGGAGTCAATCTGGGGATGGTTGAAAACGGGGTATCCACGCAAGAACCACATTATTTCTTCCTCGCACTCTGGAACCCAACTTTCGACCCTTTGGCTGAACATCAAGGTATCATTGACTGGTTTACACTGATACTAGGTTTAGTAGCAGTCGTCACCCTGACTATCCATGGTGCGGGATGGGTTATATTAAAAACATCCAGCACCCTAAATCAGCGTCTTAAAGACATCATATTTAAATTGAATTTCGTATTACTTGTATTGGTCATGCTATCTGCTTATGTCTGGCATTATGTAAAACCAATCTCCTTAAATAATCTGCAAAATCATTATTGGCTCTGGATATTCCCTTGATTGCAGCGATTGGCCTGCTGGGACAATTTTGGATCAGGACGTTCAAAAAAGATGGTACGGGTTTTATGTTCTCTTCCCTATTTATACTGGGAAGCTTTGCAACCACAGTGGCCTCTATGTTTCCAACCTTATTACCATCAACCAATGAGGTAAACCCCTCGCTTACCATCCAGAATGCCGCAGCACATGAATATGGCCTATCCGTAGGTTTGGGATGGTTTATTTTGCAGCAATTTTGGTCGTAGCCTATTTTATTATTCAATTTAGGGTCTTTAAAGGAAAACTGGATGATGTCGGTTATGGTGAGCATTAGCATAATGGCTCCGACAAGCTAGAACCCCAACAATTTATGTGTTAGCGCAAGTTGTACCAATTCGATCATATTTTTCACTTTAAATTTGGTCAGAAGATTGCGTCGGTGGGTTTCAATCGTAACGGGACTTAAAAATAGTTTCTCCGCAATCTGATTACTGGTATAGCCATCGGCAACCATCGTCAAAATCTCTTTTTCCCTTCGTGTTAAACGTGGAAGATCTTCCAGGGACGTGACCGCTCCGGCATAAAGATCCTTTGCTTTATCGCAAAGCGCTTCTTTCCCTTCAAGTCCAAGTTGTACACAACGAAGGAATTCGTCATTAGAAACATCCTTTAGGATATAACCATTCCCGCCATTTCGCATAAACTGAAAAATAAGATTACGATCTGCTAAATTGCTCAATGCAACAACTGGAACTACCGGAAACAGCTTCTTCACCTGTAGACAGACGTCCAATCCGCTGGTATTCAAAAGCTGCATATCCATAAGGACCAAATCTACTTCCGTCGTATCCAAGAATTCGATCAATGATACTTGCTCCAGAAATGAATATATCTTATACCCTTTTTGATTATTGAGAAAAGAAGTCACCCCTTCCAATAATAAGGGATGATCGTCCAACACGGCAATAATTTTCATACATTAGTTTTTAACTAAACACCTACTCCTATTTCAATCTGTGTACCCGATCCAAGTTTGCTCTGCATAGCAATAGATCCATTGATCCATTTGATCCTGTTGACCATATTATTTAATCCCATTCCATAATTTGCTGCGGAAGAATCAAACCCTTTTCCATTGTCTTCAATCAAAACCTGCAATATTCCCTGTGATTTACTTACCTGAACAATAATAAGGTCTGCATCTGCATATTTCAATGCGTTTGAGATCGCTTCCTGGACGATCCGATATATTGCCAACCCTTTTTGGAAGTCAAGGTGTACTTCGTCCTCATAATTTTCAAATTGGATCTGCACCTTATTATTCCGCATCGAAAGACACAATTGTTCCAATGCTGCTATTAGACCAAATTGCCGTAATGAATCGGGCATCAGATTATGCGATATCCGTCGAACTTCGCCCAAAATATCGTTCAGTTTTTGCGGTAGTTCATTCGTCAAATCGAATTCGCCCTTCTGCTCTCCAGCGATCTTAAATTTCAATCCTGTCAGCATGCCACCAATACTATCGTGCAAATCTTGTGCAATACGCTGCCGTTCCTGTTCTTCAGCTTTGAGCATCGACTCGGAGATTTGCAACTGTTTTTCCTTCGCCAGTTTCTCCAAAGCAATCTCATGATTGATCTGGATCTGTCCATTCAGCTTCCGTTGTTTTCGATAAGAAAAGGCGACAAATAAAACAACGATGAAAAGTAAAATAGCAATGCCTAAAACGAGAAAGATCTTAAATTGATTGCGATCTTTCTCAGCACGCAGATTTAAAATCAATTTTTCTTTTTCTACGGTTTTGTATTTCGCCTCCATTTCGTTCATCTTCTCCAAAAGCTGGATTTTCTGAATACTATCAGAGAGCTTACCCGCCACATTGGACATCTTAAGTGCTTCTTTGTAATCCCCATCAATTCATTCACAGCAGCCAATTGGCTATAAACAATTTTACTGTTGTAAAGATCGCGTGTCAACAATCCATTTTTATGATCTCCTCCAATGGCAATTTCGCTTCAGCATATTTTTTCTGCATCAAATAGACATTAAACTTTCTGAAAAGCATCATCTGGTAGGATTTCCAATTGTTCATTTTCTTCGACCATTCCAAACCGATATCCAACATACGTAACGCTTCATCTGTCTGTTGCTTTGTCGTAAAATAGAGTGCTTCATTATAATAATAATTGGGGAGTTGGGAGGAGTTGGGTCTGTCTCCTAACATGACCTTGGCCTTATCTAACAATTGTCGGGCCTCTTTTGATTTAACCTGGTAGCAATAGGTGCTAACGGCATTTAAATAGGCTACCAGTAGTGCTGTACTCGCTGGTTGTTGTTCCAGCTGTTTGATCGCAATCTGATGATACTCATCTGCTTTTGCCAATTGATTGGATGACATAAAGGCCATACCGATCATGGTATTTATCGCACCTTCCATGAGCGGATCGTGTGCCTTGGCATAGGGCATACATTTACCATTGAGTATATCCAGTAAATCAGCAAAACCTTTTTTGGAAATCGAATTAGCCCCAGATTATACCAAGCTCTGGCCAAAAGTCCCTGTTGAAAAGGCTGTTTGGCATCTGCAAGAATATCTACGCACTTTTGTGCTTCAATCCCCGCACGTTTACTGTCTAAAAATTGTCCATAGTAGAAGCTTTTGTAAAGCGCTCCCATTGCGTGAAGGCTTCGAAAAGGTTTAGCCAATCGCTCCCCTTGTCGCATATTTTCCCAAAATTTCACGGTATCCCGAAAACGGTAGTAATCTGCCAGATAAAAGTATTGTATTGCCTGTATACTGTCACTTGAGGTCGACTTCAATAACATTTCGGCATCCGCCCGATATTTATCCTCATTTAATGGCAGAAAACTTTGGGCATTTGTATGCTGTATAGTGAAACACAGCATACAATAGGTAATTAACTTTAACAAAACTCTACAATGTAACCTCATTAATCAGATACCTTATATAATATGAAACAATAATAACAGTTTATTGCATTTTTTTGAGATGCAACGCCAAAGATGTGCTATTCTGGAAAATTGAGTGAATACGACGAACACTTCAACACACAGTTTCTCAAAACTAAGCAATTTTGAAAACATATAAAGCACCTCAATGGAGATCGAGGTGCTTTATTATTACTGATGCAGCAACAATTTTTAAACTGCTTTTAGGAAAATACTATTTTCAGGAACGTCCCGGCAGTGTTTCAAACACTGCTGTTCGTGTGGTTGCGATATTGATCAACAGATCCAATTTACGTTTATAATCCGACGATATCTCCTTTGAGCCTGTGTTTTCAAATAGTTCCCTTTTTACAATAGGTACACTAAAAGGTAAAGTCCATGCCCGTAATGATTTTGCTATTGCATCCATAGCGTTGATCCCTTGTAGAGCCTGTACGCCATCCGCCCAACAAACCAGTCCTATATTTTTATCGGTGAGATATGCCGGACTGTTCTTTGCGCTTATCTCTAGCCAATCCAAACAGTTTTTCATTACCCCGGTACACTTCCGTGATATAAAGGAGATAACCAAAAATGCAGGTCTGCCTCCAGAAAGAGATTGTTCATGATCTTTACACTATTGGGTATCCTGCTGAGGCTTGTATCAAATAGTGGTATTCCACTATCCGCCAGGTTAAAAACACTATTCTCAACACCAAGCTGATTCAATTGTTCAGCGAAATAATTAGACAATACGCCGGAAGTAGATTCTTGCCTACGCTCCAAGGCGCCATTAAATATGAATGCTTTCATTGTTTCTTATGCTCTTTTAAAAATAACTTTTGGCATTCCGACCTCTCCGTACATCAATGTTGTAACAATCGGAATTAAGCGTGCAGCAGCTAGCATATAAAGTGATTCTGGCATATTTGGCCTTGCTCTCACAACCACTTTTTGATCCTTATACTGAGACAAATCTGCCCGCTTCAAATTCTGGGTCCATAATTCCAATTCCAATGTTTCCACGCTTTTAAAATCGTAATAAGCCACATCAGGATGGAATTTATCGGCTAAAGCCATATAGATCCAGGGGGAATGATGGCATCAACAGAACAAGTAAAAGCAACGGCTTTGCCTATAAAGGGTGTCAACTCCAATGCAGCAAGAGCCGCTTTAAACTCCTTTTCTTTGACGATCATTTCTTGGTAAAACAATGTCTTGATGTCAAATTCTATAATTTCAAGTGTGGTTTTGAAATCAATGAGATCGAGCGCCAAAATACCCGAATTTTCAACCTTATTTACAAACATGTTATTTTATAATTATTATCTCCGCTTGATCGCATGTTCAAGGTTTTAAATCAATTTATCGATCGCTTCTTCGTACTGCTTTTCGACGACAGACCAATCCAAGACAGACCAAAACGCATCCAAATAGTCTGCTCTCTTATTCTGATATTTCAAATAGTAGGCATGCTCCCATACATCAACACCCAAGATTGGTACACCTCTACTTGTCAATTGTGTATCCATTAATGGATTATCCTGATTAGGTGTCGCTACGACGTCCAAAGTACCATTGTATTTGATATAAAGCCAAGACCATCCAGAGCCAAATTGTCCAAGTCCTGCATTTTTATCCTCGTTTTCAACTCGTCTAAAGAACCAAAAGTTGCATCTATTTCCTTTGCCAACTTTCCGGTAGGCACTGTTTTCGGTGTTGCAGATAAAATTTGCCAAAACAAGGAATGATTGTAGTGCCCGCCTGCATTGTTGCGAATAGCAGGACTATATTGACTCACTTGCGCTAGGATATCCTGCAATTCAACACCTTCAGCACCTGTACCAACAACGGCTTTATTTAAATTGTCGACATAGGCCTGATGATGTTTTTGATGATGAATCGTCATTGTCTCCTGATCAAAATAAGGTTCAAGTGCCCCATAGGCATATGATAAATCTGGTAATTGAAATTTGCTCATGTTATTTTAGTTTTATTGTTTTAATAATGAATCAAAACTAAATAATAGACATTAATAAAACAACTAAATAGTTGTTTTATTAATGTCATAAAATTATGCGTTTGCTTGGCAAAAACTTTAATGCTATTCATTATGGCAACAATTGAAAAAATAGTATCTTTGTTTAGAAAACATTAAAACAACTTTTTAATTGCCAAATGCAGAAGACTCCAGCAGATAGAATATTAATGTTATTAAAAATGAGAGGCGAGGTTACCGCTGCGCTTATTGCGGCTGAGCTGGGTATTACAAAAGAGGGCGCCCGCAAACACCTGCTCAATCTTGCCAATCAGGGCCTAATCGAATCTTATGCGAGAAGTGAAGGCATAGGCCGACCATCTACCTACTATTGTCTTTCAACATTAGGGCTGGCAAAATTTCCAGATAGTCATGCTGACATTACCGTACAACTCCTGCAATCCATTAAACAATTGCTTGGTGAGAATGCCTTGGATCTATTGATTACAGATCGAGAATCTAAAGTATATCAGAAATATATGAATGCTTTGTCTGATACCAAATCAATCGAAAAAACTGGATATTATTGCAAGCAAGAGAACGGAAGAGGGATATATGGCCGAATGGAAAAAGAAGCCGAGTCCTATCTCCTTATTGAAAATCACTGTCCCATCTGTGCCGCAGCAACTGAATGTCAAGGTTTTTGTCGTTCAGAGCTTCACAATTTTCAACAACTTATCGGCCCATCCTATTCGATCAGCAGAATAGAATACATTATCGAAAATGGTTCCCGTTGCACTTATCGTATAACTGAAAGAAAATAATGTAAATTTTCAGTCGCATCCTACAGAAAACAATAATATACCAAAAAGTATTTTTATCTTTGAAACCAAAGAACAGTCTCATCATGGCAAAAGCAGAACAGACCCGACAATTTATCATTGAGAAGACAGCCCCTATCTTTAATAAAAAAGGATACTATGCTACTTCACTTTCAGACATCACTACAGCTACAGGTTTAACTAAAGGCAGTATCTACGGTAATTTTAAAGACAAAGATGATTTGGCGCTTCAGGTTTATACCTATCAAAGTAAAAAAATAGCCGATGGCGTAGATCAACAGCTTAACCAACACAGAACAGCTTTAAAAAGCTTTTCGCATTTTTTGATTTTTACAAAGAAAATTTCAAAAACATCGCTGCATCAGGAGGATGCCCATTGATGAATGCTGCTATTGAGGCCGATGATTCGCTCCCTTTTTAACGCCAAAAGTCAAACGATCATTTGCGCTTTGGCGGCAACGATTGATTTCAATATTAGAAGAAGGAATGACGAGTGGAGAGTTTAAACAGCATATTTCTGCTGAACACTTTGCGATTACCTTCATGGCGATGATTGAAGGTGGAATTTTACTTGCAAAAATCTCTGGGCGGGGTAAAGATCTTACCATCGTATTAAATAATATGAAAGAAATGGTCGATCGGGAGATCAGAATTTAATTTTTTTAACAAAACAGATACCAATCGGTATATTGACACATTAATTCTAAAAAAAAAAAAAATGAAAAGAGTTGTAATTACCGGCATGGGAACAATTAACCCATTGGGAGAGAACGTTGATACATTCTGGGATAATATCTTACGTGGTGAGAATCATACAGCGATCATCAGCCGTTTTGATGCGTCTCTGTTTCGAACGCAAATCGCAAGTGAAGTCAAGAACTTTCAACCGGAGAAATACTTGGATAGAAATGAGATCAAGAGAAGTGACCTATTTACGCAATATGCTTTGTATAGCGCATCTCAGGCCTTAGAAGATTCCGGTTTAGACCCAAGCAGCATGGATCCATTTGATATTGGAGTCATTTGGGGTGTCGGTCAGGGCGGAATGGAAACATTTGAGAATGAAGTTGAAAGTTATGTAAAAGGCAATTATATACCACGGTTTAGTCCATTTTTCGTCCCTAGACTGATTGTCAATATGGCTTCAGGAATGATATCGATGAAATTTGGCTTGAAGGGAATCAATTATACAACGGTATCCGCCTGTGCGACCTCCAATACTGCTTTCATGGATGCATTTAATTATATTCGGTTAGGCAAGGCTAAAGTTTTTATTAGCGGCGGTTCAGAAGCTCCTATTACTCCGGCTTCAGTTGGCGGCTTTTCCGCGATGAAAGCAATGTCCAGCAGACACGATGATCCTAAAACGGCAAGTAGACCCTTTGATCGGGATCGCGATGGATTCGTCATGGGCGAAGGGGCTGGGGCTTTGATACTGGAAGAGTATGAGCATGCTAAGAAAAGAGGTGCAAAGATATATGCCGAGCTTGTCGGTGCTTCGATGACTGCCGATGCCTACCATATGACTTCACCTCATCCCGAAGGCATAGGCGCAGCAAAGGCAATGTCACTTGCAATGGAAGAAGCTCAAATCAACAGTGACCAATTGGACTATCTGAATCTTCATGCCACATCTACCCCTGTTGGTGATATCGCTGAACTAAAGGCTATGCAACTTGCATTTGGCAAATCCAACAACCTCTGGGTCAGCTCAACCAAGTCAATGACTGGGCATCTGCTTGGTGCAGCAGGAGCAATTGAAGCAATTATCGCCATAAAGTCAATCAACAATAATGTAATTCCAGCAACGATAAATATCGAAAATATTGATCCTGCAATTCCTGAAGGCATCAATATTGTTGTCAATCAACCCATGGAAAAGACTGTTCAAACGGCAATGAGCAATGCTTTCGGCTTTGGTGGGCACAATTCAAGTATTCTCTTTAAAAAGATTTAATTTTTTAGAAATATCTTGACAAAGTGTAATAAACACACTATCTTTGTTGTATCATAATTTAGGTTTATAATTGGTTATTTAAGGTTTTCATTCTCCCCGTTTGAAAACCTTTTTTTTATGCCTATTCAACTTCCTTAAAGATAAATAAATCTAACCTTCATTATTTTTCTCACACAATAGACCTGATAAAAAGTGTCTATAAATCAAAATTTTGACCGTTTCTACTGCGATGAAAGCCATCGAAATTCCCCACACACCTATGCGATGACAATTGATTCCAAATGCTATTCCCAAGATCAAGGAGACCGTTATTTTAGGAACGACTCACTTCACTTACCAGTTATATAACGGAGTACAGTGTTTGCTTATATTGTTGTACATATTCTTTTGGATTGCAGCCAATGATCTGTTTAAATACTCTATTAAAATTTGTAATACTATTAAATCCACAACCGTATGCGATAAACGAAACACTATCTAAGTGATCTTCGGTCAGTTGATTGCAGACCTCTTTCACTCGAATTCTGTTGAGATAAGTTACAAAGGTAACGCCACAATGTTTTTTGAAATATCGACAAAAAGCCTGTGGTGTAAGATTTGCATAGTCAGCAACTTCTTCTAGACTAAGGTCGTGTTTGTGATTTTCTTTAATATAATTACAGATTATATTGATTCGATTTGAACTATGAATCGTATCTAAGATTACCTCTGCTCTTTCTGCACAAAGCGGATCTGTCTCCCTTGATATATTCGCCAAAGATCTTAATAGATAGAAAAAATGCATCAATTTATCCATTTGATCTGAAGATTTCAGTTGTAGTACTCGTTCCGAAATTTGATCAAAGTATTCCTCTGGAATTTTAAAACCACAGGAATTAGTATAAATAAACTGATTTAATGATTCAAATTCTTCCAATGAGAACAAGAACTTGAGTTTGCCATTCGGATCAAAAAAATCGAGATAGAACGAGATTCATTTGAAAAACCATCCAAGGAAGAAGATTTAAATACATGTGGCTGATTTGCCCCTAAAAAGAAAATATCATTTTCCTTAAAAGGATGTAAAGTATCTTCAACAATCAACACTCCCCTTCCCTTTACTATCCACATGAGCTGTGCTTCCTGATGCCTATGTAGGTGCGGGTAAAAAGTTTCTAAAATATCTTCTTGTATCGTTAGGCTTTGGCCTTGCATTGTCGGCACATTAAACTGGAGCGCTTTCATAGGTTTTCATAAGTTTATATTTGCAATTACCACTGTTTAGTTAATATAAATATAACAACTACG
The DNA here is from genome assembly GCF_019285695.1 of Sphingobacterium sp. E70. Taxonomy (NCBI): domain Bacteria; kingdom Pseudomonadati; phylum Bacteroidota; class Sphingobacteriia; order Sphingobacteriales; family Sphingobacteriaceae; genus Sphingobacterium; species Sphingobacterium sp. E70. The sequence continues at coordinate 690,427 of NZ_CP079104.1, forward strand.
AAACAAGTAAACATATCAATCATAATCCATGAAAAAATAAAAACAAAATATGTATATAATGTGATAATATTTAGCAATCGACAGATTTTCCATTCAGTATTTAATAAAATCAAGTATTAAAACTTGGTATCTTATAAAAACAAGGTTAAAATACAATTAGACTTTGATAAATTGTGATAATTAATATTCAATAGAAACATAGAACTTTATTAAATCCCGATATTATTTTGTTTTCATGTACCAATCATTAAAAATAAGCAATTGTAACAACGATAAAATGTCAAACACAATACCATTTTTGAATAAGAGTCTTCAAGATTAAAAGATTAAATTTTGCGATATTAGCTTCTGTATTATTTATGTAAATAATATCGCTTTAAATCTTAATTATACGTTGCCTCTCTTAATTTTCACAAATATGTTTAAGAAAGAAATCTATACTACCCGCAGAAACGAACTCATCTCAAAATTTTCTTCTGGAAAAATCCTTTTTTTTAGGAAATATTGAAAACCCAATCAATTTTGAACACAATACCTATCCTTTTCGTCAAGACAGTAGTTTTTATACTATATCGGTATAAAAAGCCCACGACTAGCTGCTGTACTCGATATTGATTTGGGAGAAACATTACTATTTGGTGATGAAATGACCATCGACGATATCATCTGGATGGGACAACAACAGACCTTAACAGAAAAAGCGGCTCTTTCGGGGATCAGTAAATTACTACCCTTTGATCAACTCTTTGACTATCTGAAAAAAGCGATCAAAATACACTCCATTACCTTCCTCCCTATCAATCGCACAATAAAATATTGCTTGGGAAATTGTTTAATTGCCCCGTTGATCTGCTTCAACCATCTATAGCTTTAATTCAAGCTGTTGCTGCACAACGCAGCATTAAATCAGTGGAGGAAATTATCGAACTGGAAAAAGCTGTAGATGTTGCAGTAGACATGCACCGTCTCGCTATCCAGATGACCAAACCCGGGTGTTATGAATATCAAATTAGCAATGCCATGCAGCATTTTGCACAGGATCAGGGCATGTCTTTTTCTTATCCACCAATCGTGACCAAAAGAGGTGAAATCTTGCACAACCATATGCAGTTCCATCAAGTTCATGAAGGCGACCTTCTTCTGAATGACTCTGGGGTTGAAACATCATTGGGATATGCTTCCGACTTAACCCGTACCTTTCCTGTTGGTAAACGTTTTACCTCTTTACAGGAAGAAATTTACCAGGTCGTTTTACACGCATTTAAATCCGCTGAACAATTATTAAGCCCGGGAATCCGTTTTAAAGATATCCATTTAAAAGCCTGTGAAGCACTCGTTGAGGGACTGATACAGGTCGGGTTTATGAAAGGCAACTCTCAAGATGCTGTTGCCAACCATGCTCATACCTTATTCTTTCAATGTGGACTAGGTCATCTGCTCGGGTTGGATGTACATGATATGGAAGATCTGGGCGAACAATATGTGGGCTACAGCACATCCGAACCTAAAGATACCAAGACCTTCGGTCTTAAATCTCTGCGATTGGGTAAGGAACTGGAAGCTGGCAATGTACTTACCGTGGAACCTGGCATCTATCTCATTCCTGAACTGACACAGCTTTGGGAGCAGCAAAATCTGCACAGGGATTTTGTCAATTATGACTTTCTGAAGAAACATCTCGATTTTGGAGGAATCCGTATTGAAGACAATTATCTTATTGCGGAAAATGGTTATCGTCGTCTCGGAAAATACCTCGCGCGTGAAGTGCAAGAAATCTATAGCCTAAAAGACAATGCAATCGATTAAATACTGTGGAGATCCCAAGTAACACATCCCCTCAGGACTAAATAATTGATAAATAATAAATCATATACAAATGAATAGCATTAGACATTTTATTATCGCAAAACTGTTGTTGGTTCTTTACCTATCCAATCCTCTCTTTGCGCAAAGGCTCTGGACAGATATTGGTGACCAATATTATGAGTTTTCGGATAAAGGAATTGAGATCGTCAATCCAAAAACGGGTCCGCGGAATCTTTTTACCCCAGCAATCTCTTATTCCAAAAGGCAGCAATGCGGCAATAAAAGTTGAGGGTTTTTCTATCTCCAAGAATAGGGAACTAATTTTAATTTACACCAATAGCAAAAGGGTTTGGCGTGAGAATACAAGGGGTGATTATTGGGTGTACAACAAGAAATCCAATCAATTGACGCAATTAGGCCGCCAATTTCCATCATCCCAACTGATGTTTGCCAAATTTAATCCTCAATCGAATAAAGTGGCTTATGTTAATAAAGCAGACCATAATATCTATGTGGAGGATCTGACGAATGGAAATATAAACGCCGTAACGAGGGATGGGACAGACCGTATGATCAATGGGACTTTCGATTGGGTTTATGAGGAAGAATTTGGTTGCAAAGATGGTTTTAGATGGTCGCCTGATGGTCTCTCTATCGCCTACTGGAAACTTGACGCAAAAAGTATCCGTAATTTTCTAATGATTAATAATACGGATAGTCTCTATTCATTTACCATTCCTGTAGAATATCCGAAAGTGGGGCAGTCTCCAAGCGCATGTTCCATATGGACTTATGAACTTGCTAGTGGAAAGAATAACCGTATAAACATCCCTGGAGATCCTGAGCAGCATTATATTCCACGTATGGAATGGTGTATGGATAGCAAACAGCTTATTTTTCAGCAACTCAATAGGAAACAAAACGAGAGTAAGATCTACACAGCTTCCATCGCCACCCATGAAGCTCAATCAATACATCGCGAAACGAGTGATTCCTGGATCGATATCAAGGCAAGATGGAATAACAATGATCCTTCGGGCTGGGATTGGATACAGGATGGAAAAGCATTTATCTGGGTATCTGAAAAAGATGGCTGGCGAAAAATCTATCAAATTGACTTGAAAGGTAATGAAAAGCTCATTACCAAAGCAGATTATGACATTATTAATCTTGATTTTCTTGACCCGAAAGGAGAAACAATCTATTTCACGGCTTCTCCCAGCAATGCGACCCAAAAATATCTGTATAGTGTCTCTACGAAAGGCGGCTCACCCAAAAGGCTCACACCAGCATCTTTCGGGGAACTTGCGACTATGATATCTCAAAAGATGGCAAGATTGCTATCTTCAACTTTAGCAACCGTGCCGAGCTCAAGCAAGATGCTATTATCGAACTCCCTACACACCGGACAGTAGTGGATTTTGAGGTTAATCGTGAAAAGAAGGTCAGTGATGGCATAGCCGAATTTTTCAAAGTTAAGACTACTGAAGGTGTTGAACTAGATGGCTGGATGGTCAAACCGCTGGATTTCGATCCTAATAAAAAGTATCCGGTAGTCTTTATGGTATATGGTGAGCCTGCTTCACAAACTGTAATCGACAACTTTAGCGCGGGTTATAATAGCTTATATAAAGGAAATATGGCCCAGGACGGATATATTTATATTTCTTTGGACAACCGTGGCACACCTGCACCTAAAGGTAGCCTCTGGCGCAAAAGTATCTACCGCAATATCGGTCAGCTCAATATTCGCGACCAAGCATTAGCCACACAGGAAATATTAAAATGGTCTTTTGTCGATAATTCGCGCATCGCAGTCTGGGGATGGAGTGGTGGTGGTTCGAGTACACTCAATTTACTTGGACAATACCCACAAATCTATAAAACAGGTATAGCAATAGCCGCTGTTGCTAATCAACTTCTTTATGATAATGTCTATCAAGAACGTTATATGGGACTTCCACAAGAAAATTTAGCCGACTTTGAGAATGGTTCACCATTGAAATATGCAAAAAATATTAAAGGAAATCTACTGTATATACACGGCACTGGAGATGATAATGTTCATTATCAGAATGCGGAAGTTCTTATAGACGAATTCATAAAAAATAATGTACAATTTCAGTTAATGTCCTATCCTAACCGTAGTCATTCTATTAGTGAAGGCGAAGGCACACATGAACATTTAAAAACATTATTCACGAATTATTTAAAACTACATTGCCCTCCGGGCGGAAGATAAGCGAATGAAAAGAACACTATTATATACACTAAGTACCTGTGGTATTTTAGTCGCAGGCCTCCAGCAATCCAATGCGCAACTGATGAAGGAAAAAATGAATTCACGCGAGCGGATTCATTGCGGGGATATCTCACACCATTGCGCACTTGCTACGATATCCAATATTATCATTTGGACGTGAAAGTGGATGTAGACAATAAATTCATTTCAGGTTCAAACTTATTCCGCTTTAAGGCCACAGAAGATTTTGAACGTCTACAATTTGACCTATTTGCGAATCTTAAAATTAATAAGGTTATTTATCAAGGGAAAGAGCTCTCATTTACAAGAGAATATAATGCTGTTTTTTTGAACTTTCCTACTAAGATCACCAAAGGCACGCAAAGTGAATTCACAGTGTATTATGAAGGTCATCCCACAGAGGCAGCACGCGCTCCCTGGGACGGTGGTTTTGACTGGAAAAAAGACAGCAATGGCAAACCCTGGGTGGCTACCGCCTGCCAAGGTATGGGCGCTAGCGTCTGGTGGCCTAATAAAGATCATCAATACGATGAAGTCGACAGTATGATGATTTCTATTGCTGTCCCAAAAGAAGTAATGAACGTATCTAATGGGCGATTGGTAAAAGTGGAAAAAATGAAGGATGGTTACAACAAATACCATTGGAAAGTTGCCAATCCGATCAACAACTACAATGTAGCTATCAATATCGGAGACTACATTCATTTTCAAGAAAAATACAAAGGTGAAAAAGGGCCTTTGGATGTCGACTACTATATCTTGCGGGAGAATGATAAAACAGAAAAAAGGCTCATCTTCAAAAAAATGCCAGACAGACGCTAGAAGCATTTGAGCATTGGTTTGGCCCATATCCTTTTTATGAGGATGGTTACAAACTGGTCGAAACCTATCATACGGGTATGGAACATCAAAGTGCTATTGCCTATGGCAATCATTATCAGAATGGATATCGTGGAAACGATGCTTCGGGAACAGGTTGGGGGCAAAAGTGGGATTTCATTGTAGTCCACGAATCGGGCCATGAATGGTTTGGCAATAATATCACTTCGGCCGATCTCGCAGATATGTGGATTCATGAGAGTTTCACCAACTATTCTGAGGGTTTATTTATAGACTATTTCTACGGCAAAGAAGCCAGTCAGGCATATGCGCATGGTATCCGAAGTGGCATTCACAATGATAGCCCCATGCAGGGGCCATATCACGTCAACAAAGAGGGGTCTGGTGATATGTATCCAAAGGGAGGCGTCATGCTCAATATGATCCGCACTATGATAGATAATGACGACAAATGGCGTGCTATTTTACGTGGTTTGAATAGTAAATTCTATCATCAACAGGTAAATTACAGTGATATTGTGAATTATGTAAGCCAGCAGTCTGGTCTGGATCTATCAAAAGTATTTGAACAATATGTTCAGCATACTTCTATTCCAACACTAGAAATCCAACAAGATGCTTCTGGTAGAATAATGGGTAGGTGGATTAGCGAGGTCAAAGGATTTCAGATGCCAATCCATATTGGAATAAAAGGCGAAAAGAGACAGCTCATTCAACTAGATCAACAGTTCAGAACGATAAAAATTGCGGGATTAAATAAGGGAAATATCGATGTCGATACATTCAATTATTATATAGGCCTTTTGTCAGAATAACAGCTATTCAAAAGCATGTTGGAAGCTTCGATACGATACGATACGATAAAATAGCATGATTTTGAAGGCTTTGGAGACAAAAATTCAACAGTTGCCCCAAAAGCAGGTAATCCTATTTTTGGGGCAACGGTTTATAAAATGGATTGTTAGCGGTCGAAACGATCTGGTTTAAATCCGACAAGACTGGGCTCAATTTCTCGAGCAGCCAATAGGTCACAAACGATCTTGCCATAGGCGGGACCCAAGCTCAGCCCCATCATTCCCCTCCACCAGCTACAACAGCATTGCCGTATTTTTTTAATCTTCCCAAATAAGGCAATCCATCCGGTGAACAGGGTCTGTAACCATACCATATTTTGTCTTTAGGATAATCGATCTCTAGTTCGGGATAATATTTTGGAATAGATTCGACAATCCCTCTTACTCTATTTTCATAAATTTTGTCGTTCGCAGCTCCCAATTCCATGGTGCCACTAAATCTGATCTGACCGTTCATTGGCGTGACAGCGACCTTGGCCTCAAGTAATAATGCCGCGTGATTTAATTTCCTTTCCCCTTTTGTATCATACATAAAGGAATAACCTTTTCCGGGCAAAAGTGGTGTATGGACATGCAATTTTGACATCAATTGCGGTAAATAGGCTCCCCTGTTATTACAAATGCATCAGCTTCGAAATTTCCTGTGCTGCTGATGGCAGTTTTAATGGTATTTCCGATCGTAATAAATTTGTGAACTTCAGTTTTCTCAAAAAATACCACACCTGCAGTTTTCAAATACTGAATCAACTGTTGCATTAGCTTTTGGGGATATAATTTTCCATCACAACGATAAAGAACCGCACCCAAGACATCTAGTTGGAGCTTCGGTTCCAGTACTTTTACAGCGTCTGCATCTAACAATTCTACGTCTAACCCAAGATCTTGTGCGCGATGTGCCAATTCGGTTTCTTCGTGCTTTATCTCGTTGGATTTATACATCATCAGAATACCATTTTGTTCCAACTCAAAATCGAAACCTTCTTCTGCATCCAACTCGTCATATAACCGGCTGCTGTAGAGATTTAGGTCACGGATCGCAGTCGCATGCTGGTCAACATGTGCCCGATTTGCATGTTTTAAAAACTTCAGTCCCCAATCTATTAATCGTGGATTTAACGAAGGCCGTACATAAAAGGGGCTTTTGCTATTAAACATCCATTTTATTCCTTGCGCTACCATTCCCGGTGCTGCCAATGGTGTGAAATGACTTGGTACAATCATTCCCGCGTTGCCATAAGAACAATTATTATCAACCTCATTTTTCTCCAGGATTTTCACATCCCATCCATCTTTAACAAGATAATAGGCCGAAGCAAGCCCCGCAATTCCAGCACCTATTACGACTACCGTACCTCTTTTATGTTCTTTCACTTTCTTATTATCAATTAATCTATCAAATCACTTGAAAACCGCCAAAATATGGATCTTCATCATCCAAAAAAATGGTATTGTATCCTGTTATTCTTGCCCAGCCTTCCACCGAAGGTATGATTGCGGGCTTTCCGTCGACCGTGGTCTCTGCTTCTATTTTACCAATAAATTGAGAGCCAATGTAGCTTTCGTGTACAAATTCATCACCTTTTTCAGCCGACCTTTTGCATACCATTGTGCCATGCGTGCCGAAGTACCCGTGCCACAGGGAGAGCGATCCAACGCATTCTCGCCAACCAAAACAGCATTCCGTCCAGAGGAGCCAACATATACAGGCTCTGCCGTCCACTGTATGTGACTCAATCCATGAATATTGGAGTCCTCAGGATGGATGAATCTATATTTTTCATTGAGTAATTTGCGAATTATTTTACCATAGTGGATCAACTGACTCGCTGAATAAAATTTGATATCTTTAAAATTAACCTGGGGTCGATGATACCATAAAAATTTCCGCCATACGCTACATCAACAGAAATAAGGCCCAAATCTGGGCAATCGACCGTTAGGTCTTCTGCATATAAAAAAGATTTTACGTTTGTTAACTTGACACTTTTTACTTTTGATCCTTCCTGAACGTAGTCGATATGCACCAATCCGGCAGGAGTTTCCAGTCTTAATTTCCCTGGTATCTTTGGTTGGATTAATCCCTCTTCAATAGCGATGGTAACTGTACCGATTGTACCATGCCCACACATAGGCAGGCAGCCGCTGGTTTCAATATAAAGAACAGCGATATCATTTTCTGTATCGAAAGGTGGATAAAGCATGCTTCCGCTCATCATGTCATGTCCACGGGGCTCAAACATCAATCCTTTGCGAATCCAGTCATATTCTTGCATAAAATGCAGTCTCCGCTCCATCATTGAGTTACCCTTTAAAAGTGGGGCGCCGCCAGCAACCAATCGTACCGGGCATCCACAGGTATGCGAGTCAATACAAAAAAGTCTTTTTCATTTGTATAAATTATTTGTTCATCATTTATTTTTAGATTAAGGTATTATTATTTATTTTCAATGGTATTCATGAGCTCGGTTCACAAAGCTTTTGGTGATATAAGTGTTGGTCTCATCGGTATAAATGAAGTCGTTTACTCCAGCAAATTGGTATTTTGAGGTATTTGTGAGCTCAATCGTCCGGTTTGAATAAATCATGATAGAATTATAATCTTCTTTAGCGTTATTATTCTTTTGTCCAATGCTGATTTACCAATCGTTCTATTTGCAGCGGATTGCCATCTTGCAATTCTTTCGGCAAAAACTCATCTGGCCAATTTTGAAAGCTGATGGGACGGAGAAAACGTTTGATGGCATCGGGTCCTACAGAGGTAAACCGTGAATCGGTCGTCGCTGGAAATGGTCCACCGTGTTGCATAGCGTGTTTTACTTCAACACCAGTTGGCATACCTTGAAACAACAGCCTTCCGCATTTGTTCTGTGCAATCGTGAACAGATCCTGGTATTTCCACATATCATCCTCAGATGCTGCGAAAGTCAAGGTTATCTGACCAACCAAATGTTCCATTAAAATCTTCATTTCATGACGATCGGCACAAGAGATAACTAATCCAAATGGTCCGAAAACCTCTTCTAGCAGTTCCGGATTGTGCAATACCTGCGCTGCATCTGTTTCCACCAACAGCGCTTGAGCAAAACCTTCTTGCACATTATCTGTGCCTTCTGCCAATATATTGACCCCATTGCATCCAATCATCTCGCCTCTCAATTGATTATAATGATTCAATATACCTTGGTGTAACATTTTACCAGCAGCAACAGCTTGTATTTCGCGCTTCAGATCAGCTTTGAGTGTATCCAATTTTCTCCCTCAAGGCCAATCAACACCCCGGGGTTGGTACAAAACTGCCCCACACCCAACGTTAATGATCCAATATATTGTTTTGCAAATGCTTCGCCATTATCTGTTAGATAGTCCGGCAAAACAAATACAGGATTTATACTACCCATCTCTGCAAAGACCGGAATGGGATCAGGTCTTGATTGCCCTAAATCAAACAGTGCCTTCCCGCCAGCAAACGATCCCGTAAAAGCCACCGCTTTTACCAACCGGTGTTTGACCAATTGCTGCCCTATTTCAAATGAATTGGACACAACATGGCTAAAGATATCAGCAGAAGCGCCGTATTTTGAAATTCCCCGATGGACGGCGTCGGCCATCAATTGAGATGTTTTGACATGTGCGGGATGGGCTTTCACAATGACGGAGCATCCAGCTCCAATGGCACTTGCGGTGTCTCCACCAGCAGTGGAAAAAGCAAACGGAAAATTGCTCGCTCCAAAGACAACCACAGGCCCTAATCCTTTATTGTATTTACGTAAATCGATCTTTCCATCGGGACTTTGGTCAATTCTCGCCTCACTATACAAACCTGTATGAACCGCATTTGCATACATACGCCACTGATTCACTGTTCTTGCTTTTTCACCTTCAAGTCTACTAACAGGTAGAGCGGTCTCCAAATGAGCAGTTTCTATCAGCATGCTGTCAATTGCTTCAATTTCGTCAGCAATCGCATGCATCAATTTCGCTCTTTCAATCACATTACATTGTTGTAGAAACTGAAATCCTGCTTCAGCCTGCTTTACTACAACATCAATCTCATTTTCGTTTTGAATCATTCTCTTCTATTTTGGCTATTTCTAAATGTTCAGTAGAAACTTTTCAAGTCTTCTCCAGTGGAATAGACTTGAAAAGCCCCGCTATAAAAGTGGTCTTGTTGCTATTGCATCAGCAATGATCTTTTTAACCCGTTGCTCTTCCTCCCCAATCAAGGGTAATCTCGGAGCTCTTGTATATGGTGTTGAAATCCCTTCCGCTGTAGCGGCCAATTTGATATATTGAACGAGCTTGGGATGGATATCCAATTCCAATAATGGCATAAACCAGCGGTATATCGCTATGGCTTGCTTATACTCGCCTTTATTGACCAGATGATACATTGCAACCGTCTCCCTTGGAAAAGCATCCACCAACCCTGCAACCAACCCATCTGCCCCCAGCATTAAAGATTCTAAACACAATGTATCCACTCCCCTAGGATCTTTAAGCGATCGTCGAAACGGTTTTCAGACGAGTAATATTGGTTACATCACGTGTTGACTCTTTCACGGCCTGAATATTTGGCTCCAGCAACAGTTCCTCAAACATATCCAAAGACACATAGGTACCATAATCAACAGGATTATTATAGATTAAAATTGGTAATGTTGTGCGCTGCGCAACAGCGCGAAAATAAGCAACAGTCTCCCTATCATCAGACTTATAACGCATAGGAGGCAACAACATCAATCCATCCGCGCCCAAATTTTCACTGGTTATCGCGACTTTGATTGCATCAGCAGTTGTATTCTCCGCAATATTGAGCAAAACAGGAACACGTCCATTCACGACTTTCAATGCATGTTTTAATAACTCGTATTTTCCTCATTACTCAAAACACTCGCTTCGCCCAATGACCCTGCAATAATTAATCCGTGGACTCCGGCCTCCACCTGCGCTTCAATGTTCTTTGCAAACATATCAAAATCCAAATTTCCCTTCTCATCAAAGGGAGATAACATTGCTGGGTAAATTCCTTCCCAATTCAATTGTGCCATAGTTTAATAATTTTTAAAATTCCTTAACACAAAGCTATATGCAATAAGTTGCTCAGTCTTCTTATGAATTAATCAACTCTGACCTAATATTGACCTTTTATGAGTAACCACTCGTCAAAGACTTATAACTGGAAAATAAAATTAGAATCAATATAATAAAACATCAGTTCGTAATATCATAACCGGATAACTAAATAAGATACAAAACGAGCATTTTATTCAAAAATCCTTGCAAGTGTGTACAAAACACACTACCTTTGTCCTATCATAATTTAGGTTTATAATTGGTTATTTAAGGTTTTCATTCTCCCCGTTTGAAAACCTTTTTCGTTTTTACATTACACTAAAATTTGTAAAATATATTGCGTTGATGTATTCTTTAAATAAATCCTAATCAAATCAAATTGTGTGGTTAAGAAAGCAATAGTACCCCAGCACACATAATTTACTTATATTTAGAATATTATTCAGGATAATTAGCATGACGGAAGTATTATCACCCCACAATAAGAGAAGAAGTGAAGAAATTACAATCCAATACTTTGAATTGTTGGACCGTCATTTATCTGAGCTCGTTAATGGCACAGCTATGGAAATGTTGGAATTAAAGGATATAGCCAGTGTACTTTGTATCTCTCAAAAACATCTTATTAAAATAATACAGGAAACCAGTGGAAATCATCCTTGCCATTTTTATGTACATAAAATATTGACATGCACAAAGGATCTCCTGACCAACAGTACATTGACCATCTCGGCCATCGCTCAAACACTTACTTACGATCCATCTAATTTCACCAAATTTTTAAGAAATATGAAGGTATAACCCCATCTGAATTTCGTCAATTGAAAAAAGCGAAAAGTTCACCATAATATCCCCATTTACTTTCATGAAATTTGTTATAATCAAAATATAAATTATTATGGCAAGGAATGATGTAAAAGGAAAAGTTGTATTGATCGCTGGTGGTGCGAAAAACCTTGGCGGTTTGTTGAGTCGCGATTTTGCTGCTAAAGGCGCCAAATTGGTGATCCATTATAACAGTGAGCACAGCAAGTCAGATGCGGAAGAAACCCTGGCAGTGGTAAAGGCTGCTGGCGCCGAAGCGATCCTGTTTCAAGCGGATCTTACCAATATTGAAAATATTAGCAAGCTCTTTGATACGGCGGTGTTGCAATATGGAGGAATCGATATCGCAATTAATACCGTTGGTAAAGTTTTAAAAAAACGATCGTAGATACAACAGTGGATGAATATGACAGCATGAGTGATATTAATTCCAAAGTTGCCTACTTTTTTATCCAAGAAGCAGGCAAAAATTGAACGACAACGGTAAAGTTTGCACGATTGTCACATCGTTACTTGCGGCCTACACAGGGTTTTATTCTACCTATGAGGGACTGAAAGCACCCGTTGAGCATTTTACGCGTGCTGCGTCCAAAGAATTTGGCGATCGAGGGATTTCGGTTACGGCCGTTGCTCCTGGTCCAATGGATACACCATTTTTCTATGGCCAAGAGAGTGAAGAAGCGGTAGCTTACCATAAATCCGCTTCTGCACTTGGGGGCTTGACTGACATTAAAGATATTGCTCCTTTAGTCGAATTCCTGGTAACAGATGGTTGGTGGATTACCGGACAAACTATTTTTGCCAACGGAGGGTATACAACACGATAGTGTACCATTGTCAAAGGCATCTTGCTATATAAAAGATGCCTTTGATGTTTAGTAAGTCTAACTTACCAGATCCTGTAAAAATTTCAATTCATATTAATGGTCTAGAACTGTTCCAAAAAATTGAGATAATGGCCTACACTCTGTTCAACCCATTCTTTGGAAGCATGTTTTCGATACCATAGTATGCAAAAAGTGGTTGATAATTGGCATGAACATAGTTGAATGTAATCTCAAAAGGACTTGTCAATTGATCTAGGCTATATTTATACTTCCCATTTGCGCTATATTCCACTTCGTCAACCCCAACAGAAAGAGCCAAAGCGATCTTCTTTCCTGCTAACTTGTAACCACTCGACTTTCCATATGCCCAGCCATAGGTCAATACCTCATCCAACCACTTTTTAAAAAATGGAGGGCAGTTAAACCAATAAAATGGAAATTGAAATATGATTTTATCATGCTTTTCAATCAACTGCTGTTCCGCGGTAACGTCAATTTTTTCATCTGGATATCTTTCATGTAATTGATGGATTTCATAGTCCTCCGGATGTTTTTCCAATTCTTCGACCCACCTCTTATTAATAAGTGATTCTTTAATATTTGGATGTATTACAATGACCAATGTTTTCATTATAGCTAATTATTCAATAGTTTGGATGCTCATTATCACGGCATTCGATAGCCGTAATTGTTTATTAACTCAATTATTTTGATTCAAAAATAGCGAGATATTCCTTATTTTGGCTCACTGGTAGCCCAATGTTCGGTACTATAAAAAATGTGTGTGATGACAAAAATCAAAGAGAGTTCAACAAATTTTGCCAATAAACAAATTTTAGCAAATGATTGCCCTGAGGTATTCGCGGCTAATATTATTGGTGGCCAATGGTCTTTGGCTATTTGTTGCTATCTAATCAACGGAAGCCTCCGATACAATGAAATCAGAAAATGCCTTCCTAATATTACCGAACGCATGTTGACTTTACAATTACGAAAACTAGAGGAAAGTGGAGTAGTCAAACGTACGGTATATGCAGAGGTTCCACTACGTGTAACGTATGAATTAACAGTTATTGGTTATGAGCTATCTCCCATCATTCGGGAACTCGGAAAATGGGGGAAAAATTAAAGGGTCTTTCGATTTAGGACTCTATCATATTAAAAAAATATAAAATAAATTTGCATAGTGTAAAAAATACACTTAACTTTGTACTATCATAATTTAGGTTTATAATTGGTTATTGAAGGTTTTCATTCTCCCCGTTTGAAAACCTTTTTTCATTTTATCTAAGTACTTATTTTCCGTTCTTCACTCTGCTATTAGTCAGACCAAATACTTTTTAGTGTATATAAATCAGCTTGATCCAAAACCGCTTGACCATTTGAGACACTAATACCATATTGCAAATTATTGTGGTCAAAATTGTAATTTATTGGCATGTAGATTTCCCCATTTTGGGCAAAAAGCTCAAGACCAGTACGATCTACGAACAATCTCAATACTAATTTGCCATCTCTTAGAGGAACAATTGCCCGCACATTGTCTACAACCATTTCTTCTGTAGCAACATTATAATTCATAACTAACCCACGCACATTGATTTGTATATTTCTGGCACTTTTAGGCGTTATAAGCAATTTGAGTTCAGCAACATCGCCGCTAAAATGCTGCAATTGATTTAGCTTGCCGGCCTTTAAGCTGATTTGACCAATGTGCAACTTATCCTTTCTCAAATTTTGTAATTCAGCTACCGGTTCCCTAAATAAACGTATACCTTTTTCAGTCGTTTTTAACTTCAATTCCATTGGTATACTCATAGATTGATTAAAAGCGGTAGCACCCTGATTAGTATGGGTTCGCCACCATCCGATCTCGATACGACGTCCGAGAGGCTCGTTGCTAAACGTCTGTGCAGCATAATAATCACGACCATATTGACTAAACAACCTTTCTGCCTCTGGGGTGAACTTTTTGCCATCAAAACTCCCTATAGCATATTGGCTATTGGCCCCCGTTAAAATCCATTTTTTTGTTTCGGATTATCATCCACCGCCAGTTCAAAAAATTCGGGGCATTCAAATAGATACCGGTCATTTCCTTTACCACCATAAACTTTACTCGCAAACTCCCATGTTTTCATATCCTTTGAAGTAAATAAATGCATGCTATGCTGTCCATGTTCTTCCTCGACATATAAAGTTAACACCCACCGTGCCGAAGGCCCGTGCCATATCACTTTAGGATCCCGGTTACCAGTTGAAATCTTTTCCAAGATATGGTTTGGCAACTTCTTAAATTCCTTTCCATCCAAAGAATAAGCCAGTCCTTGCTTCCAAGATTGTTCAGCTGCAGTGTAAAATAAGACCATAGGAGCCATTAAATTATTATTTCCTAATCCACTGCTATTTTTAGTATCTACCACTGCCCCGCCACTAAACATCACTCCCGATTCATCGGGATATAAGGCCTCTCCCAATTCTTTCCAATGGATCAAATCGCTAGATACAGCATGTCCCCAGTGCATATTTCCCCAGCTAGTACCGTAAGGATTATGTTGAAAAAAAGATGATATTGTCCTTTGAAGAAAACAAGCCCGTTAGGATCATTCAGCCACCCACGTTTTGGAGAAAAATGAATTTGTCCACGTTCCTTTTCAGTATACACCGCATTATCATCCTGCAGATCAACTTGCTCAAAGGAATTGAATCCGTGGCTATTCCGATCGGGAGTACTTATGGACAGTTTAAGGGATTGCCCCTTCCATTTCTCAATATCCAAATAAGCGATCCAATCGTATACACTATCCGCTAATTCAACATCAAACCATCTTACTTTTTCATTATTCAACCAAAGTTCAACATTACGTTTGGGGCTCCATTTTTAACCGGAATTTTTAAGTATCTATGTGAAACATAAAAAGTCTGCGTTCCAGAAGTTTGGCCATTAGCATGAAAGACAAATGTGAGAACACCAATAAGAAGCATAAGAGTCCTTTTCATAATTTTTAAGGTTAAATATCAAAATGAAACTGTAGACTTTTAAAGGTATTGACTTCCATCATCAACCAATCTCAAAGCCTCCTAACAAAAATATCTACAATACCCCATATATTTAAATCAAGCTAGATCAAAATACATTCGATTTGTCTCAATTAATAGAATGGATATGAACACATTGCTGGTCAGCACCAACGACGAAAAGAGTCAACTCGCTCAAGGATAAAATTCTTAAAAATAAAAAGGCGAAGGATATTATATGTACCCTTCGCCCTTTTATAGATTAAATATTCCTCTCGGATTACATTTTATAATACTGTTCCCAACCTCTTGCGGGTGGAGGTCCTGCCAACAATGCGTTCGCAAATTTATCATTGCTGATTTCCTTTCTTTGAGGATCAAAAATGAGTTTAGTATTTAGACGCTGTGCAATTACTCCCAAACAGAACACTTGACTTAAAGGCCCTGCAATTTCAAAAGCCGACCTTGTCTTCTCTTCTCCTTTACATGCTTTTAGGAAGTTGGCATAATGATTAGATGGTGATTTCGGAACCTCCGGAAGACGGGATTCTAACTCCTTTGCCTTCGTTTCAGGTATAATCTGCAAAATACTTGCGTGAGAACCTCCTTTGAAAGTCAGATCCTTTCCATAAATAATTTTTCCAGGATTTAATTTCGCCGGCTCTAACTTACCTGTACTGGGTGCTGGAATGTTCGGATCCAATCCCGAAACCCCATAGCCCTCTGGGATTGGTGGCAAATTATCTAGGCCATCATACCAATTAATATCAACCGCAGGCATCTTTTTCGCTTCGGAAAATGAAATTTCAGCGTCGAAGACATCGGAAAAAAATACGAATTATGTCCATCAAGCTTTACCGCACTTACTTCTGTTGGTAACCCAAGATCCAAAATTCATGTGCAGTATCTAAGATGTGCGCTCCCCAATCACCAAGAGCTCCCATTCCAAAATCATACCAGCAACGCCATTGTCCGTTCACAAAATCTTTATTATAATTATGACCTAGCGTCTGCATTTGCCACAGTTCCCAGTCTAATGTGTCTGGTGTAATTTCAGCCGCAGGAAATCCTTTCATATTCACATCCCATCCATGCCATCTACGGGGCATATTCATATGCGCATCTATGCGCGTAATATCTTTAATTATCCCCGCATCCTTCCAGGCCTTGAATTGAAAGTAATTCGCTTCAGAGTGCCCCTGATTCCCCATCTGAGTTATAAGTTTTGGATTCTTCCTCGCTTTATTTGTCATTAACTCAACTTCGAGAAATGTCCTAGCCATTGGTTTTTCTACGTAAACATGCTTTCCAAGATCTAGAGCCAGCATCGTTATGGCAAAATGGGAGAAATCTGGTGTACCGATACTAACCGCATCGATTTGGTTACCCATCTTATCAAACATAACTCTAAAGTCTTTAAATTTTGGTGCATCTGGAAACATGCTCAAAATTTCCTGTGTGTGTTTAGCTCCCAAGTCTACATCACAGAGTGCGACAATATTACAAAGGCCTGTTTTATAGAGTTCTTTTATAATATCCGCAGCTCTATTGCCCAGACCTACACATGCCAAATTAACCCGTTCATTCGGCGATGCCAAATTGACCTTACCAAGTACGCTATTCGATAACATAACAGCCCCCGCTGCAATAACAGATTGTTTAACAAAACTTCGACGTGATAGATAATGATTCATATAAGCTTAGTTTTGTGTATTAATCTTTATACTGCGAAATGAAACCCGATCACCATGATCCTGTAATAGAATGGAGCCTTCTTTTGCTTCACCAAAGTTGTCCCAGTCCTTATACTTACTAATCGCGACAAGATCCTTAAACTCTTTCGATCCTCTTTCGTAACTCAGCATCTTTATTCCATTCAGATAATGCTCAACCTTGTTATCCGCTGTAACGACTACGCGACCTCTATTCCAGTCGCCTATTGGTCTCCGGGCACGTGCATCTCTATTCGATGTGATGAGATCATATAGTGATGCCAGGGTACGGTTACCGTCCCGACCTAGTTTTGCATCAGGATGTAAGGCATCATCAAGCACCTGAAATTCTAGACCAATAGCCGATCCTTTGGATTTCTCTTTCAATGTGACAAAATATTTTACTCCACTATTCGCTCCAGGACTAAGTTTAAATTCAAAAGAGAGGTCAAATACAGTATATTTATCCTTCGTTATGATATCACCACCATTAGTAGATTCTCCGCCATCAGATTTCAAAACAGTTAATTGACCATCCTTAATTTCCCAACCACGATCAGGAAATTTATCGCCATGGATGCTTCGCCATCCATTATTAGTTTTACCATCAAATAACAGCTTTACTCCTTTCTTCTTTTCGGCAGCCACTATTTCATTTGGCTTTAGATTGACGATATAAATATCTTTCGGAAAATCTTTTGACTTCAGATCAGTGGTCTTTATTTTAACATTTTTGAAATAGACTTTCTTGCCATCTAATTCTGCAGGAATACTATGTACTTGTAATCCGATGAATCCAGTTCGATCGATTGTATCTACTACATAAGAAACAGGGATATCATTGATCCAGGTACGCATCTCATCACCGATTGCCTCTATTCTGATGTGATTATACTCTTCGGCTTTGTACGCTTTCTTTGCATTTTCATTGAGATCGAGGGGATAAAGCCAACCGCGGCGGGCTTCATCATAAATACCACCCGTCCACGCCCTCGATGACGGGTCTATCTCCACTTGTCTTCCATAGACTTTGCCACGGCCATCATTCGCTTTTGGATCAAGATGACTCCGGGTCTGGATTCCTGAATTCGTTTGACTACCTTCCAGCTTAACATCTAGTTCCAATATAAAATCGCCATATTCTTTTTCTGTGATCAAAAATGAATTAGGCGTTCCTTTAGTCATTCGCCCCACGATTGCGTCCCCTCAATAGAATAAGGAGCTTTCCCTCCAACGGTTTTCCAGCCATTCAGCGTTTTTCCGTCAAAAGATTTGTCCAACCTTTTCTATGGCCTTATTCACCTGCGCATGCGATAAAATTGTATTTCCAACCATCACTGCCACTAAGACAGACTTAAATAATGTGTTTCTTTTCATTGAGATAATTACTTCTTGAGCTCGTATGCCCGGTTTATTTATTGAATATTGGTCTATTAATCACACCATGTGTACGCTATTTTTCAATATTGGGATATTAAAGTTATTATACAGTTTAATCCCTCTCGATTTAGGAGATCGGTACACCGCCTTCAGCCATTGGTTATTTTTTCAATTGGCTTTCATAAAACAAGATATCAATTAATAAAGGTGAAACGAATCAAATGGTACGATTTATTTACGAAAACGTTTGAAACAATAGAAAAGCCAATACGTAAAACAATCGTAATGAAAATATGACAAAAACACCGTATAGCCTTTGCACTTATAGCGCAAACAATTAGGTATAAATACACCTAAAGAAAACTAAAAACCACGAAAACAAATAGATACACTATGCTAAAATAGTATAGTTCTAAAACGAACCTGCATCGAAAGAATAGGCTTCTAGGTAAAAATGAAACACTAACGATTCGAGAAATCTAAGTCACAGAATTAACTCGTCTGACAGCCTCATCTCTACTAATACCATTCGACCAATCCTGTACCAATGGATGTTCAGACTCATAAGGTATTAATAATGGACGATAACCATTCAATTGGCATGAGACCTGCATATAAAGTCCAATTGTAGAAATTTCATAATCTGCTATCTCATTACATAACATACCAAAATAGCTTTTTTCCTCGGCCTCCTTAGCCGAAAATATAAGGCGATAGTCGTCTATCGTTTCTTTGCTTACCGAAACCCAAACACCATAATCTAAGGTTTCGTCATGATCCAAAATAGGAATCTGCAAAATAACACGGATAAAATAATCGATCTGATCTTTATGATTGATGACACAAAAATCATCATCTTTATCCGCAAGCTCCTCTTTATCAACAGGGTCTAATATATCATAATGAAAAGGAGCATTAAATGATAAGGATGGTAGTTCCATATGTTCTGCGCCGCAATTTTGGCAAATAAAAGTATTCATATAAATCGTACTCAAAAAATTTTATTCCAAGGTATTTCTTCATTACAAACTTAATCAAACTTTCAAATTCTCCTAAAATAAATCCTATCTATGAGGATCAGGTAAAATTCATAATCTCAATTCTTCTGTTATAGCAGTTTTTTGAATTATTATAATAAATTTTTAAAAAAATTTGCTAAAGTGTACAAAGTACACTACCTTTGTCATATCATAATTTAGGTTTATAATTGGTTATTTAAGGTTTTCATTCTCCCCGTTTGGAAACCTTTTTTATTTCCATTTATTGACGATCCATACGCTTATTTTATTCAAAATACATTTTCAAACAGGATATTCCAATCATTCAAGTTCTCTCCATTGTTCAACTCATACCACATCATAAATCATCGTTATTCTCTGATTCATATTTGGTTTAACACTTATTCCCAATACAGCCCCCTCTTCTCGTTACATCGGTACAATTAAATAGTCTCAGTCATTTACAATTGTTATATAACTCTTTTGAAAGGCTATTCCTATTCAGGATAATAAAATAGTCCATAACTAAGATAATAGCCCCTTACTATCCATATCAAAATTAACAGTACTTTTTCATGTAAGCGTCAGTGATCATTATGACTATAGAATTTCTGACCACACAGTCACTATAGTCATTTGGAAATTTCTAGGGTTCTTAATAGGTTTTCTCTTTTACCCCAAAACAGATCCCCTCTATTTTAAAAAAATAAAATAAAAACAATCAGTAAAAAATTTGGAGAATACGAAAATTATACACAACTTTAAAGCACAAACATATATTCCAAATAGGCTACAAAGTAGACAAAGGAAATTTTTTTATTTTAAAAAGACGATTTTATCTTTGAAGATCTCATTGATGAAATTTTAAATTGGTTTTTTTGCAGAAAAACTTCACTTAACTTATAGACAGTAGCATTTTAAAATATGACAACCAACTCCATTAAGGTATATACGGTAGTTTCAAAAGAAATTAAAGAAGATCCAGATGTATTCACTAACCTAGAAGGTGTTTTTTCTACTTATGAAAAAGCACAGGAATATATTGATCATTTTTTTGGCAACGCGAAATATGGCTATCGTTCTATTGTACCTACTTTTTGGATCCCTTTCAAGATGAAATCCAGAATAATGACTCCTATTATAGCATTTCCTCACAATTGATTGACAATAAATTAGAAATTGAAATCTGCAAAACTTCATTTGCCGTGGTTCTTTCAGAAGTCGGTCGACTCCGTGTAGATGAAGCTACGTCAGAAAAACCAATGGAGATCAACTTACATTGTTTTGCTCGATCTGAAGAAAAAGCTATTGAAAAATTCAATAATTTGATTAGCGATTATGCAAAAGAACACAATCTACATTTTCTAACTAGCCCTTATCGGATAACCGATTCGGACCAGTGTTATTAGTTTTCTCTGCAATGTTAGGGGCCTTTTAGGTATTTATTTTTTTCGAATTTCACTCAGATATTCTGGAGTAAAGCCCAAAAAGATGCAATAAGATATTGTGGTACACGTTGCACAAACTCGGGGTATTTACGTAACATATCGCGATAAAACTCCTCTTTAGGTAATGAAAAAGATATTTAACACGCATTTGTGCCGCTGCATATGCTCTCTGATATACAAAACGAAAATAGCGTTCCATCAATGGAAATTCCGCCATCAATTTTTCCTGATTTTCCTGACTAATATATAAAACTTCCGAGTTTTCAACAGCTTGTATATAGAATGAACTCACACGCTTATTTTCATAAGCCATATTGTCCGTGAGCCACCAGTTTTCAATAGCAAATTCAGTGGTTTGTTCCACACCTTTTTCATTCACAAAAACTTACGTAATATTCCTTTTAACACAAAATAGTGGTACCTGCAGATTTGGCCTTCTTCCAGCATATTCTCCTTTTTGCAACTGAATTTATGTTAAAGTATGTTGATATACGCTCAAATGTTACATCATCAATCTGAATAAATTTCTCCAAATGTGCTCTAAATCTTTCCAATGCTTTCATTTTATTTTGACAGTTCATATTTCACCATCTAATGCAAGGTACTATAAAAAGTTAATTCGGACAAAGCATAAGTAACACTTTCAAACACAATAAACAAGATTGTAAAAATCAACACGGAGGTTTCTGATCGCTAATTGCTCAAAGAACATACCTCCACTTTATTGACAAAGATCTTTCAATAGAAGGTATTAACATCTCCAGCTTTTCTTCTCATAATTTCTATATTTGAATTATTAATGCTCATATGGCTTAATGGAGACTATCATGGAAGATCGGACTTTTGCCTTTATCAAAACAGATAAAAAATTGCTAAAGCTTTTTTTTAATGAAATCAACGTGATCAAAGGATTGGGAAACTACGTCGAAATTCATACGACAAGGCACAAAAAGTATATCTATTACAAAAAGTCTCAAAGATCTAATCGAAAGCTTACCGCAAGAATTTATGCGCGTTCACAATTCGTACATAGTTAATCTCAACAATATTGAATCTTTTGAAGACAATCAGCTTATATCCGGTGATCTAAAAGTAACGGTTGCAAAGAGCTATCGAGATTGTCTTACCAACACGCTCAATAAGATGATGCTCTGACAACCTACATATCCTAAAGAGCCATTCACATATTATTTTTAGCAAGCTACATAAAAAAGTTTCTAGCCCCTCTCCTTCATTTTAATTTTGAAAAAACAAAGAGAATGTGTAAACAAGAAGTATTAGATTACATCCAAAACAATAACCTCATTGGTATAAAAGCAGGGGTTGAAAGACCTAATTTTTAGATATCTGGATGGTGGTTGTTCAAGGTCGAATATTTGCAAGATCGTGGGGATTGGCAGAGCGGAGCTGGTACAATAGCTTTCTAAAAAATCCAATGGGCCAGATTAAATGTGGTACAATTCTTTTTGCCAAATATGGGCTACAGTCGTAGATGATAGCCCTGAATTGACCACTGCAATTAATCAGGCCTATCTCGCAAAATATAACCAGAACTACAATAGTGTTTATGTACAATCTATTATCGCTGAAAAGCATGTTGCTAAAACTATGGAATTTATGATCGATGAATTCAAGTCCACCGTTATATAAACGAATTCAAGCATTGTTTGAAATCATGGCGACGAATGACCATATTTCCGAATATATAGATATCCAAATAATGGGAGCGCAAGCATCTGGAAAAGAAAAATCAATAGTGAGACAAGGCCTTGAGCTTGGTTATCATTAGCTCTAACCAATAGTTGTGCCCCCAACGGTCCATTGGAAAACAGCAAAATATTAACGATATTCCAACCTAGGTGAAGGGCTACTGGCAGATAAAGAGATCGTGTAACATCATAAGCTTTGGCCAATACCCATCCAAAAGTCCGTCATTAACAATATTATCAGCATCTGCATTGGATTTCCAAAAGCACCATAAGAAAACCAATGGTAAATACCAAAAGCTCCGGCCGAGAGCAGGCATCCCCATCTAGGTCCCAATTTTTTTATAAGGATATAAAGCAGAGCACCTCTAAATAACAGTTCTTCAAATAGGACAGATTTTATAATCCACCACGTACTATTGATCAGATTAGAACCAGATAGTTTTGAATTAAGCATCCAACAATTGTGTACTGCTGTAACTTTTATAAGATGATAAATAGCACAGAGCAGAGCCGCCATAAAAAAGCCTACACAGAAGTTTTTAAGCCTGTTTTTCGTTGGTTTAAACCCGAGAACGCTAAGATTCTTCTTTTCGACCATCCACAACAAAGGCCAAGATATAACCAATATGATTATTAAACCTACCATACCAATAAATGCTGTAGTAATAACATACACCTATAGATTAAAAAAACAAAATTGCTTACGGCTATAAATTATTTGTGGCTATTCACTAAAATAAGGTAATCGTCTACCAAATATACAAAAGATCACGAATTCTCTATTGCCATTTGAATATTTCGGGTTGCAGTTGTTTTACAAAGTCATACAAGAAAGGGAGCTGTATAATATCTTTTTCATCGGCAATGCTTCCATTGAAAGTAATTATATCGAGATCGATAATTCGGGAGTATTCTTATTGTCGTTTCTGAGGCGTCCCATATCCAATTCGATCTGTTTTAATTCACGCTGTAATTCCTCCCAAGGTAAACAGGTATGCAATAATAATGCGCCATTCAAAAAATCAGGCTGGGCTTCAAATTGAAGGGGTTTAGTATAGATAAAATCCGTTTGGTTTCCCATCGTTCCCAATTTCTGAATATAATTCAAGGCGCTGATGATATTTTCTTCAGGATCGATATTAGAGCCTAACAAGATCAAAGCCGTATTGATTTGATCGTCTTTAGATCTCTTTACATTATCCGTAGCGTACAGTGCATATGCTTTCGTTCCTTTCATTTTCTTCTTATGTCCCTTTTGAACCAGTCGGTGAGCTAAACGTTCAACGCCATCAATATACAGGATCCGTCCCATAATAAAGGAACTATCCTGCTAAAATGCAAAGCTATTTCCGAGCTGAACTTTTCATTATGCGGTCCCCATTTGTCCATATGGTTTAAGTAAACACTACTTATCATCATCGGATAAACTCTGTAAGCAATTTTTTTGCCAATAAATCATCCAAATAAATTAAGCAATATTCACTCCTCCAAAATACAAGAGATAGACTAACCTACCAACACCAAAGATCCGCTTCCGAGCATTTCATGCTCTAAATAAGCGTTCACTTGGTGATGAGGTTTATCAAAAATATTGATTTTTTAAATAGATTTTTATTGCGTAACTCAAAAACAACCTGAGGTTATGAGTTATTCAACTATATAACGGAGCTCATGTGCTTCCGTCAGTTGTGGTACTTCCAAGTTATGGAGCATTTTATCCAATACAGCATCTGGCAGCGGATAGGCTCTATCTCGATTTTGTACGCGCCATTGACGGTACGGTTTTTCGATATAGACGAGCTCAACATAGGCCTGATAACTAACAAAGAGGTCTATCAACTGCTTCCGCATTAAGGCCGTGATATTAGTTGCATTCCATATAAAGTCTTGGCCCTGGCGTAGATAAATCTTAGCCTGTTCTTTCGCTTGTTGCACTACCCAACCATTCCGCTTTCTATCTGTTGGTTCGATACGATATTTACGACGAATATCGTCAAGACTAATAACTGGTATATCCTTGTTATAGTTAGCGATATAATGATCCTTTCCCATACCAGGCAACCCAGACAGCATGATGACCGTTGATCTAAAATTATCAAAAGGAATATAATCCACATAACCATCCGCGCTGTTGAAGTAGGTAAATTGAGCATTTGGGGTCGAAAAAGATCGAGGTGACTCCCAGCAGTCAATCTCTTTTACATACAGTTCAAATAGCTCTAGCGCATCAAGCAATGCTCCTTGATCCTGACATATTCGCCCTTGGGCATCAGCCTCGGCCAGAAGTTTCAATTCTAGCATATTTACCCTTAATGATGCCTCTAACGCGCTACGCATTGGATCAACTTTGTCCATCAGCCAGAGCGGCAGACCATGAAAACGAACCAAACCTACAATTTCTTCCCGTAGGAAAAGGGAGTTTCCACATCACGAAACAATATTTCACGTGCTGTCTGTGCACCTTTTCGCGCATGACTTGGCGAACTAATCCGTCCCTGTCCATCGACTACGGTCGTAGACCTTTTTCGACGTCGTGCAGTAATGCGGCAGCCCAAAGCAGCTCTTGTCGTTGCCTACCTAATCTCCTATAGATATTGGATTGTTGCAATTGCTCAAGCACTAGCTGGGTATGAATAGCAACATTACCTTCTGCGTGATGAATCGGATCCTGCGGAACATTCCGCATAGCTTCTACCCAGGAAAATTGCTTTTCCAGTTTTAGCCAATCTTTATCTGTTGTTAATTTCCATTCCATTAGTTTTTTCCCTTTCCCAAATAAGTTTCGTTCTTTTCCAGGCTTTAGTCCAATGTTCATCCGTCTGTACATGTCCTTTGCGCACATACTTAAAGATATTATGCTGAAATTTGGAGGCGGGATAAGCCCCGCATTTCGGCAAACCAGACCTTCTGAGGTACAGCTAATTCCTGTTCCAGGATCTACAGACCCAAAGATCGAAGGTTGAGATGCCAGGTGTTGTACAGTTTTTTCCAACTGTGTTTCCGTCAGATCTCGTACACTGTCCGATCGCAATACTGGTACCATCGGCAAGTCAAACAAGTTAGCATAGAAGGTAACTTCCTCCCATGAAAGCCAGACCTCGTTGATTCGAGCCGCAAATACAAAGTAATAATGCTCCAACTGTGTATACGCTATAGAATGAACCGCATAAAGGTTTTCA
Source organism: Sphingobacterium sp. E70 (assembly GCF_019285695.1). Lineage (NCBI taxonomy): Bacteria > Pseudomonadati > Bacteroidota > Sphingobacteriia > Sphingobacteriales > Sphingobacteriaceae > Sphingobacterium > Sphingobacterium sp. E70. The sequence goes on from NZ_CP079104.1 coordinate 716,359, forward strand.
CCGAAAAACTCCAGGTCGCCCAAATCATTTTTCAATCGTCCCCAATGTTCCCGTAATTGTGCTGTCCAGGGGATGTCGTTGGAGCAGCATGTGACCGGGCAAATACACCTCGTTTGGATAGACAATTGTTTTCGCCATCCAATTTTTCAGTGTAAAGTAGCTGTGAAAAGGATTGTATATCCGTCCAGTACTCGTGATTAAAACGATCGTCACTGCTGGTTCCCGGTGAAAAAGGAAAATGGTAGGTACGACCATATTTTGTTGATTCCATTTTTAAAATTAAAGTGAATAATACTGATTAAAAACACAGGTATAGCAGTAATCGAGTTGGGTATCTATCCCATCTGATTAAATTCTTCCTGCATATTGGCACAGTATTACATGACCTTACGTTCTAAAAATGTATAACAATTATGATCTATTTTGGCAAAAATAGATAAATTTCTATAAAAATAAAAAACCGCTATACCATCAGACATAACGGAAAACCAAAACCTATAAATAAAGCCCCTTTATGCAGGGTTCATATGGCTGTTATATTCTAATATGAGCATCCCATCCCGCACGCGTGTAATCTTGTTGATTATTTAAGAAAAGCTTAACATTATGTCCTCTAAGGCCTTTCCCACTTCTCAATATTTCACTAAGCTGTTCCCGCTGAATATTTTGCAACAGCATTTTCTCAATAAAGGGCTGTAATTTCAGGTCATCCGCCACACGTTTTATTGGGTATTGTACAAAGAACATATTGATCGCATAATTTTTTGATATTTTGACAATCCAGTCTTCCATCCCGATCTTCTTTAACTGATCAAAGATTGTCGGGCAATCCAATGTTGTACCGTTACGCAAGATAACACATTTAGTTTCTGCTGTTGTATATACGGCGACAATATCAACAAATCTCAGTTGCTGCAGGTTGATCTGTTGTACAAATTCTCCCCGCTTATCTAACAGGTCCCCCAATAGATATACATCGATGTTATCAATATCCACTCCATAGGGCCTTTCTTTCCTCTTCATCCCACTCTCTTTTATGGTTCGCTTTTCGTTTAGAGAAATTATCGCAGGGGTCTGTTCGAACTGTTCAAATGTGGGTCTTTTTTGATAAATGGTCTCCTTTTTGTCACCATTGGCTGTGGAGCTGGTAGTTCTTTTTCTAAACTTACATTGTGCACTATCTGCATGAGTGGCCGATTATAGATAACAGCAAGGTTTTGCCGTTGGCCAACAGAATGATAGAGTAACGACCAGTTTTCTCGCATATAGACCATTAGACTATATGAAACAAAAATAGTGGCATAACGAATACCATAGATCTGCATATGTAATTCAAAAAGCATCGATCGTTCCACTGACGACTGACTGTAAACAAAGATAACAGCTACATATAAAAGTATGAATGGAAAAACAGAAACCAATAAAAGTGAAAAGAAAGCGATAAAATGCAGAATAATATCTAGTCCGGGTATGTTTTTGGCCTGTTCCCCAGTCGCTCACGCATGTAAGGTACACTCCAGTACGTAGGCAAATTAAGTACTAATGATACTATTGTTGCTCCAATCCAAAAACACAGAGCATAATAACAACCAAAATCCAATATTTCAACTGATCTGACCGGTCCAAAAAACCTTGAAACGATATTGTTTTTAGATTAAAAACAATAGACAGCATCAGCGAACTCAAAAAATAAATGATAGATTTCATGACGTTTCTCCGAATTAATATCTGGTTAGGATAACTAAATTAATAATATCTACTCACAAAAGTATACTAATATAACAAACACTATCGAAATCACAAAACAAAACATTACGCAAACGATAATATTTATAAAAAAATAACAAAAGAATAACACGATTAAAAGCTCTGATACGATGATAAACGAATGTTAATTGCTATTTTAGAAAGTCAATTGATGTATTAGAAAGGTATAACCGACCAATAACCTACATTTCACTGTCGTGTTATCATATTTTTAAGCAAAAATCACACTATTTATGATCAAAGATTGAGATATTGTAATATAATAAATTTAAATAATGAAACAGCAATTCAACAACCATGGTGTAGCCAAGGTACAATTTAGAATCTTGGCTTTGCCAGAAAGTTTGCTCGCAGTCGAGGTAAATGCTATTCGTCAAAACTTTCTATCCTGGATGGCCGCAAACTTCGCATTGACCACTAGTCAAAAATTTCAATTGATGACTATGCCTGATGATTTACAGGAAACTTTAAGCCAAGCTATCGCTAATAGCTACGAACTTGGGCAGGCCGTTCAGTTTTTCAAAGAAACAGCTTCTAAGGATGATCAACCTGATTTGAAGGATATCGTGATCAACGGTGCCGAAACAATGGCTGAGTTAAACAGCCAAGGTCTCAGAAAAGCTGATTTCACAGGACAGCTGGCAATTAATATTCGCTATAAAGTGAGTATGTAATTTATTGAACGAATATCTAGTCCAAAACAGGGCTAACCCAATAAACACCTTTAACACTAATATCCGGTTTCTTTTCAATCCTCGGGATAGAAAAGAAACCGGATATTAATACCAAGGGCTTTCTTGACGCTATTTGTAATGAAATGAAGATATTGGATAACAAAATCAGATCGCGATTTAATATGCTATTTATCTGGCCTCAGAAATTATATACCTACAGTAGCATTGGCCAAGGTTTTGATACGGCTACGCAATACAACATACATTGCGCTAATATAGCCAGAAGCCTTACACGACTATCGAGCAGACCAATTACAGTAGATAAATTCCTTTCTCCCGCGGCTTACAGCAAACAATGTAACAATTCAAATGAACGGGTTCCGCTTCCCTTCAAAACATGCTACACTGTTTGCCTTTGGCAGCCTTATTTTTGGTTAACTGACACTTATTCGGCCTTGATCCAAGGCAATGATCAGCTCAATCTACTCAATGACGCCAACCTCCATACAGCTGCAGCTCAAGCCGACATACTTTTCTTTAGTAGTGGTGGTAACTTTTCGGTCAATGACATTTTAGAGCAAATCGACCTCAGTGATAAATATGTTATTATTATCTCCACCTACAGTGAACAAGAAATACGTACGAATATCAAGCACCGCATCGACCATTATCAAAATGCATACCTCGTCGATTCACAAGCTGAGTTTGACCAGTTCATTGCCAATGTGCTAGTTAAGGCTACCAAACAGGATTAACAGCAAGCTAAAGCTTGTAGTCCTAGCCATCGTTAAGGTTTAATTATTTATTTTTCTGAACGATCAAAATCCACATGGATACTGCTGCTGCCAAGCCACCGAAGAAATAGATGGATTGATACCCATGCCATCCTGCGATAATACCCGCAACTGGTCCGGCTATTCCTAGCGAAATATCAAAAAATGCAGCATAGGCGCCCAATGCCGTTCCACGCATCTGTGGACTTACCTTTTGTATAGCGAGCACACCAAGTGCTGGGAAAATTAGTGAGAATCCTATTCCAGTGAGACTACAACCTATAATCGCCATGGCTTCCGAACGAGCGAAACCAATCAGCATCTGCCCTATCATTTCAATCGCTAAGGAGACCATAGCCACCTTATAACCACCAAATCTATCCGGAAAAGAAGCACAAAATACTCTTGTCAAAACATAGAAACCACCGAAAGTTAAAAATGCTAAGGACGGATTTATCCAGCTTTTCTCCGTAAACAGCAGCGTGATAAAAGATGAGATACAGGCAAATCCTATGGAAGAAAATGCTAACGCAAGCCCCTGTTCAGAAATCATCCCGATCACCTTATAGAAAGGCGTCCGTTGATGCGAGGGATCCACTGGCAGATTGGGTAGCTTGATTGTGCAGATCCAACTTATGGCAGACAACATAATCATTAACCCAAAAACATGGCTCGTACCCCAAGATGCGGATAGATAGAGAGCTAAGGGCGCCCCCAAGGCAATACCCGCATACATGGCAATACCATTCCAGGTCATAACTTTCCCCGATTTTTGATGCCCCACTAGTCCAATACCCCAAGTTAAAGCGCCAGTAATAGCCAAACTTTCAGCTATACCATGTGCTATTCTTGCAACAAAAAGCATCAATAAAGCCAATAAGTGAAAATCCCGAAGATGATATGCTGTCATATAGATCAGGCCTGTTAGCATTGTCATAATGACACCATACTGCTTAGCGGTCTTAGCACCCTTGGTATCAGCCATTTTTCCAGCAAAAGCTCTGGTTAACAAGGTGGCAATAAATTGAATTCCCACTACCGCTCCCACAATTAAAGGGCTAAAATGAAGTTCATTTTTATCAACGCAGGAACTGTTCCCAACGTGATACCGATGCAGAGGTATATCGCAAATACCGAAATCATAATCGGACTGATTGTCCACATCGATTGGTTTTCTTCTTTCATATCTGTATATATTATTTAAATTTTACAGATGCAAAATTAGATAGCCGTTTAGTATATTATAGGTCGTTATTCATGCATATGATTGGACAAATGATGGTTATTTTGTCGAAACTGCCCTGCGGTGCACCCCAAGTTTTTCTTGAAAAACCTCGTAAAGTAGGTATGGTCTTCGTAGCCGAGACTAAAAGCGATTTCTTTGACATCCATATTTGTATAAAATAGTAGTCGTTGTGCTTCCAATAATACTTCGTTCTGTATCCAATAGCTAGCAGTAAACCCTGTTATCTCCTTACTTACTTCGTTGAGATACAACGGTGTTATATGGAGTTGCTCAGCGTAGTCTTTTACCTGTTTAACTTCCTTAAACTGTTGGCTTATTAAGTTTTTAAACATCGTCACAAGCAGGTATTTGTGGCTACCTGTTTTCTTATGTATTTGACTTTGGGGTACAAAAGCTGCTGTTAAATACCCTATCAAGGCATTGACCTGTGCATGGAGAATAGATTGATAGAAGATTTGCTCTCCTTGTTCGATAAAATCGTATAAGATCGCAGCCAGTGTAAATACAGGATGATCTGGTTGCAAGCTGATAACCTGTCGATTATACATAAAAGAATCCATCATAGTTCTATATTCCGTAGGAATCAGTTTAGGCTCTACAAAAAGCATCCAGCATTTGGCTTCTTCATTTAATAGACATTGGTGAACTTGACGGGAGCTACGAAACAGATCGAAACTCCTTCGACTGTCCATTGTTTAAAATCGATGGTCCAACATGACCGCCCCTTTTGCTGTAGGATAAACATATAGTGATCGTCCCGATGGGGTACGGCAGGTCCTTGAGAGAGATCCTTAAAGGGAAGCATCTCAATTCCCTGGGTGGATAATTCCTTGTTATGGATGGGTATCATAGTTTTCAGTAAGCTGCAAAATCTATACCTTCTAAAGTTGCGACTGCAATCGGATCCAGTTCAAGATAAGAAGTAAAATAAAGATACCAAGGATATACTTTTCGACTTTATTAACTTTGACTGCACCAAATTTCCAGACGCAGCCCCGATCGATAATGAGTAGGAGCAGGTTTGGAATCAGACCAAATATCCCAATGTACATCGCCATTAATTTATCAGGAGCAGAATGCCCTGTGGCCAATACTATAATAGTTATCACCACACCGATAAACCCAAGTATCCCAAGGATGAAAAAGATCGTACCTTTTGCTTGTAAGAATTTTATCATCTTTAGTTTTTTATTCAATTCCACTTGAAGTAATGTTGGTTTGTTGTTAAGATTGCTCAAAATTACGGATTTCAATGCTTTAAAAGATAAAAAAACAAGCCCCGAAAAATTCGGGGGCAAGTGGTCCAAAGTCGGTTCATTTTTCTAGTTCACTAGGAATGTTCCGAACCTTGCAACCAAGGATAATAGCTAAGTTAGTTAATTTAAATCACACTATTATCCATGAGCTTTTATTTAGCGCTCCAGTTTAATAAATCCAGCCCATTATAATGCAAAAATTTGTATTTAGTTTATTATTATCTAAATCGGTTTTATTGAGGATATCCTCGTTATTTAGTTGGTTAACGAGGACGATGATCATATGAAAATTTGCACTCGAAAATCTTGGAGTGAGTAAATATGAGAAAATTTGTTAGCTACATTTTTGTTATATTCGACCATTAAATAACACACATGGACAATAACATCATTGATAAGGTCGCATTAATTCATATTTCCAATAAAAAAATTTTAAGTACTCGCTCCAAATCTAAAGACAAACTGTACTTTCCCGGTGGAAAAAGAGAACATGGTGAAACTGATTTAGCATGTTTAACGCGAGAAATACATGAGGAGTTAAATGTCAATATTGTAGAAAACTCCGTCAGTTTTTTTGGTGTTTTTGAAGCAGTGGCTGATGGACGTGAAAAGGATATTGTAGTACAAATGTCCTGTTATTTTGCTGAGTTTACTGGCACATTGACAGCTTGTAACGAAATAGAGCACTTTGAATGGATAAGTTTTGCTGATAAAGATAGAACTTCAGCCGTAGACCGTTTAATACTACAAAAGCTATACGATCTAAAGCTTATTGATTAAAGGAGAGTAGAAAACTTCTATTAAGCTATTGTCTCTCAAATCGCTTTATTTGTTTCTCTCAGTCAGACACTGGTCTGCGCATCAGATCAACAACACCGCTCAATACGACATTGGAAAATTAATTTTAGTTCGCATTTATAATGGATAGAATCAAACCTTTATTGATATTTATAGCTTTAGTATTGTCCCTCAAGTCATTTTCACAGGAACAACTCTATTACTTTACCAATGCAGATAGTAATCTGGTTGGCGTGCGTACACTATCTGGCAAGACAATTATCCCATTGCAATTTCCAATGATCGGATACTATGATTTTGAAGACCCCATAACGACAGCTTTTATTGAATTTTCCTATACACTACCTGATACAATGACCAACCGGATGAACCCCAATCAATCAGTAGGCTGCGTATATGATAGAGAAGGAAATTTCATATATACTCCATTTCTTTATGATAATGGTCCTGACTATTGGCAAGAAGGCATCCGTCGTTATGTCTCTGATGGTAAGGTGGGCTATGTTGATATAAACAATATAATCTTAACCCCAGCTAAAACTGGCTTTGCAGACATGTTTAACTATGGTTATGCCTCATTCTATGAAGGGGCTGTATCAAAAGTCTATGAACCTGGAGGTGAACACTGGACAGTATCCCCACCGATGGCAAGGGCGAAAAATATCTGGTCAACCGAGACGGGCAAAAAGTGCTTGGAAATAAAAGCCCAGCTTCGACTAAAGACTATTACTATGAAGGGTTGTACTATCCATATCCTTTTCGCTACACTGCTGCCGAACAGCTTATCCTGAATGGTTTAAATCAATTTACAGCGATTCAGAAAGTTGATAAACTGTTATTTTCGAACGGTCAGGCCAAATCAGATACTATTCAATTTGAAATCGTTGGAAGGCCTTCAAAATTCACTCCTTACTACACCGTACAGGGATATAAAGGGCAGCATGCAGACGACAATTGGGTAATTGAAGCTACAGCAAATGGCCAATACTTTTATACGCGATATAGTGAACGAGTTGCGCTCGGGAAATGGATTGATGAGCAGCTAGCAAAAAATCAATAACATCTATAATAAAGTAAAATAATGTAAGAATCTAGAAAATAGAACAGAACGCACACAATTAATTATAAACTTTTATTATTAAATAAATTTATCGATATTTAATTTGATACGCTTTATTCTCGAATATATTTTGTAGATCTTTACTCAAATTAACCGTATGAATAGTATAAAGGCCACTGCAACCCATTTTCGCTATAAAAAGCATCCTGGAGATTTATTTAGGGACACTTCTGTTCAATTACTACCACACCCCTATAAAAATCAGTCAGAGTTTTGGGTATGGTTTCATCCTCGTACCATCGCAGTGAAGATATTGCCGATCTGAACGAGTTGTATAAACAACTCCACAATTTTTCCTGCCGGGAGGAAATCACAGAAGCTAATCCGGAATTATGTTATGCCGGCATACCCAAAGAACGAATTACCGAAGAAATAAAACTTCTTGAGCACAAAATATATCAGGATTGTTTCGAAAACTTCTATTTATTGATTATTGAAGGACATATTGAATTAATAGAGAACAATCAGCATGGGAAAATGAATCTCTATCTTAATTATTGTTAGCCACTATTATTTTAGACTGTCAGTTTTTAGCTAACCTACGCAATGAATGTTCAGCCTCATATTGTGGTGGTATACATATTTAATTGTATTGATTATCCTGAAGTATCCGTATACAAATGAGTAAAAGCTGATATTTATGAAATTCGACCTTATTCAAAAAAGTGGAAGAACAAAGATAATTGTAAAAGCGGATATCATTTTAAAAATGATATGTAAATTTGTCTTAAATACTTGGCAACCTTAATTCAATTGTTTACAACCATTTTATAACACCGATAAGATGAATGACTTTCCTAGATTAGAAACAGATAGACTTATTCTCGACAAAATAACTGTGGAAGATATTCCGCAGATAGTAATATACCTTCAGGACAAGATCTTTTCTGATTATACGTCAAATATTCCATACCCCTATCGGAAGGAAGATGCTGAATTTTGGCTTAAACTATCGGCCGAGGCCTTTAAAAATCGAAAGGGATTTACCTTTGCAATTCGGGATAAAACGGGGAAATTTCTTGGAGCTATAGGTCTTCACGATGAAGGTTCGGATAAAGCGGAATTAGGTTATTGGATTGGCATTCCAAACTGGAATAATGGTTATGTTACTGAAGCGGCAAAAGCTATTATCGATTATGGGTTCAGAGAATTGAATTTCAATAAGATCTATGCCACTTATTTTCCTCACAATCCTGCTTCAGGAAAAGTCATGGATAAAATAGGTATGAAAAAAGAGGCCCTACTGAAACAGCATCTGAAGAAAAATGGGAAATATTATGATATCCCAATGTATTCTATTTTTAAAGAAGATAGGAGATAATATTTTACGCGCTTAAGGAAATAACAGTCCAGTTGTTGTTCGATCTCAGCAGAATTGGATTTGTTTTTACTTTCTAGCGGATAAGATATTGTTGATGATACTAGACTCATCTTTTCAAGCAGATATTTACCTATCAGCATATAAAATAATACTACCCTACTATAATCCAATAATGAAATTGAGGAGCCGTTTTTATCGAAAAATTCGGTAAATTCACGGTATAGACAAACACACAAAGCACAACATGAAAGTATTTGCATTTGCTGGAAGCAATTCTTCCACCTCAATCAATAAACAATTAGTCAAGTTTGTTCTGAAAAGTTTTAGTGACCATGAAATAAACTTGATTGATCTCAACGATTATAATATGCCTGTTTTTTCTGTCGATCTGGAAAAAATGGTTTTCCAGAGGAAGCACATCGTTTTCTGGATAATATTACCGAAAGCGATATCATTATCTGTTCATTGGCGGAGAATAATCGTTCGTATAGTGTTGCCTTTAAGAATGTTTTCGACTGGGCTTCCCGGATAAACGTAAAGGTATTTCAAGACAAACCAATGTTACTAATGACTACCTCTCCTGGCGGCTATGGTGGTGGGAATGTCATGGCCGAGGCTCAAAAATTCTTCCCGCAATTTGGCGCTATCATCAAAGAAAGCTTTTCACTGCCAAAATTCTATGAAAATTTTGATCTGAACAATGGTGTCATTAACCCCGAGCATCTCAGCACACTCAACGAAAGAATAGACAACTTTAAGAAACAACTATTCTAATCATTTTTTCAATCGCATGGATGTTGACACAGAGAATCCACTTTTTTGAGTTAAAAGGGGCATTGCATTGAAATGTCCCCTTTTATAATCTTATTTGATTAATTCTGTGAGTCTATCAGTTAGTTGTTTGCCTTTTAAATTAATACCGACGATCTTCCCCTCAGGCGATATCAAATAATTTTGCGGGATAGCCTGAATACCATATAGCTGGGCAGCGTTATTTTGCCAACCATTTAAATCAGATATCTGCGGCCATTTCAAACCATCTTGTTCGATGGCTTTTGTCCAATTATCTTTCTTTCCTGGTTTATCGAGTGAGATTCCCAAGATTTCAAAACCGGGTCCTTTAAATTGCTTATAGATTTCAACTAAATGTGGGTTTTCGGCACGACAAGGACCACACCAAGAAGCCCAGAAATCCAATAGTACATATTTACCCTTGAAATCCGATAATTTAAGCAAGCGACCATCTGGTGTCAATTGTCCGAAATCTGGTGCTGGTTGTCCAATTCCCAATTTCTTGGCAAGTAGTATTTCTCTTTCAAGCTTCTCTCCTATTGTTGTTTTTGTAAGTCAACAGATAATTTGAGAAACAGAGGTTCAATCTGGCTGACATCACTTCCATGCCGTGCTACTTCCTGAAGTGCCAATAAGCTAAAATAATTATCCGGATTTTCGACAATAAATTTACGCTGTGCCTGTACACGCAGCTCTTCGATTTTCTCGATCTCTGTCGAGACCTGCCTCAGTGCTTCTTCGTTTCGACTTTTATCCTGATATAAGTCAGCACGTTTGGATTGCTGAGTGATCAGCTGCTGCTCATAGGAATGTAAATAATCTTGATATTTCCGATAAGCAGCCTGCAATTGCCCTCCTTTTACAATAGATGATTCAAAAGGATCTTTAATAACAATTTCTGTATTAGCCTCAAGAGGGTCTACATAAAATGTAAGGCGTTGCATGGGTCCCCCTTTCTATGGAAAAAATGAAGTACCATCTTTAGAATAAAACAATATGACCTGTGTAGGTTCATCAATTTGTCCTTTGTAAGCTACATGTGAAGAATTTAAACTTACGGAATCTATTTTCAGTTTTTGACCAACAAAATAGCGGACAAATACCTTGGCCTCTGAAGAAGGAGACTGTCTGTTGAGAGTCAGCTTAAAATCTTGTTTTTGTCCCACGACAATTCCAATCATAGATAAGCTCAAAAGAGCTGATATAAATATTTTTTCATGTTGATTGTTAAAGTGCTTTGGCACGCTCCAGTAGCGCATCCGCCAGCTTAATGATTTTGAAGTTTCCAATTCAGCCAAGCCTCTCGCAGCTTCTGCCGCTTTGACGGCTTCCTTCTTTTTTATTCAATGCAATGCAGATATCTGCCAGGGTTCCCTGATTGGAATAACTCGATGGATTAATCTCTGCTGCCTGTTTTGCAAGGATGTAACATTGTTTAAGGATAGCAGGTTTAGCAACGTCTCCTTTTGCATTGGCATTACGCCGTGCAATAAAACTAAGCTTCTCATCCTCGTCTTTTAGGAGTCCCTTCCGCAATTTTTCAGTCAACGAAACAAACTCTTTTTCTGTACCATGAGCTGCGATCCATTCAACCTGATACATTGCAGCGTCAATCTTGTGTTCCGGTTTATTTGACTGCTCAAAATAGACCAGTCCTTTTCTAAATTCGTCGGCTTTGCTATCACGGATGTAACCATACATCGCATATCGCAAGAGCTGTATTTCCTTATTCTCAAATTCAGTTGCCAAGGCTATGCTTTTAAAATACGTCTTATTTGATTCGAAAAATTTACCATAGCGATCCTCCATACTCTGTGCCATCATTTTTATCGTTTCCCAACCATTTGGGCTTCTTAAAAACTCATCAGTGGCAACACTATCCAAAGCTTTTTTGGCATTATTTGTAGCCTTATTGTCCGTCTGTTCCATAACTTTTATATAGCGCAACAGAAAGTTAGATTCACGAACTCCTGATCATACTGCTTACGCAGATTGGGAATTTGGTAGTTGGAATCATTCGCCTGTTGTGCCTGCTTCAGGAAAAGATCGGCCTCCATACGGGACTGCGTTCTATAGATCAATGTCCCCTGCCCATCCAGAAACAAATAGGTAGGAAAACTTTTTATCTGATAATTTTTTGCAATGTCCACTCCCTCACCTACCTCACAATCAAACTTGGTATTAATAAATTTCGAATTAAAGTAATCGGCAACTTCAGGCTGTGAAAACACATTACCTTCCATCCATTTACAAGGGGCACACCAGGAGGTAAAACCATCTAAAAAGATCAGTTTATTTTCTTTTTTTGCTAATTCTTTCGCTTCGCTAAAAGTCACCTTTTGGAATTGTATATGTTCTTGCGCCAGCAATATTACAGACTGTATGAAGGCCAGCGATGTCAATAATAGTTTTTTCATGAAAGTATTTTTTAAAACTTGGAACCAATCTTTGCTTATAATGGGCAAAGATTGGTTAGGTAAAAGCATTTATATTTTTTATCGTTCATACTGTGGAATTCCCGGATTTAGGGAAAGTACTTTGGGTGGTACCGGAAGTATCATTCTAAGGTCTGTTGACTCCATTTCAAATACTTTACTGGCCAACGGATGCTTAATTGATTTCTTATAATTATCCGCAATAACCAAACGTTTCAAATCGATAAGTCTAGTCGATGCCATAAATGGCATTTCACGTCGTCTTTCATCTAGGGCCAACTGCAGCACAGTTTTCGGATCACCTGCTGTCAATGCTTTATTATTTTCAATACGACTATTTCTTAGTGTATTCAAGAATTCTAAAGCTTCCCCGTATTTCCTGTACGTGCAGCTGATTCAGCAGCGATCAGAAATAATTCTGGTGTATTAAATCCTGTACTAAAGTCAACATAGGGCGCATAAAGTACACGTCCAGGAAATTTAATTAAATTAGGACCAAAGGAGGCTTGATCACGACAGAAAAATAATTCGTAACGCTTGTCATTTGCTCCGACCGGGAGATCTTTTGCATAGGTATCAATCAGTTCCTTGGATGCATAAAATTCAGCATTTTGAGAGCCTAAACTACTTGTACCGGAACGAGTCCATATTGACTCTACATTGGTTCTAGCATCAGGAAACTGTGAGGAATTATCGGTCTTGAGACATACACGGCCAAAAGTTGTCTTATCTTTATTTGTATATAGGTTGTAGTTGATCAGATTTTTATTCAAAGCTAGCGCCTGTTTAGCATTCTCCAAAGCCTCTTTGAATTTCCCCTGATATAGGTATACCCGACTCAAGAAAGAATACCCCACAGAACGTACGGCCTGAGATTTGTTTGACTGTGCTGTACTCAAGTGCGGAAGTGCATCATTAAGGTCGTTAAGCACTAGGTCATAAATGGCTTGCACAGATACACGTTCATATTTTTGATTAATATCTTCCTTTAGAACCAAAGGTACACCCAAATCCTTAGCCGCATTAGCTGGATTATAATGAGCGGCATAGATATTGACCAGACTCAGATACTCAAATGCCCGGCCGATCTTTGCTTCCGCCCAGACCCTTTTCTTCTCAGTTTCCGAACCATCTGTCGCCACGAGCACATTATTTATAATCACATTGTAGGTAAAAATATGGCTATAAGCAGTCTCCCAATAAGGATCGTATTGACCATCCTCAAAAATTGCACCATGAGCGAGACTATAAAGCTGCTTCTTAACATAATCATAGTAATCAAAACTAGCCGCAGATTGTACGTCTTGCGGATCGCCAGACTGTAGATTGTCTGTTAGGTAATTGGGATAAACTGGAGAAGCACTAATTAATCCCTGATCATTTAATAATAATTTGTAGTCATTAAGATTTTCGGGAATAGTAAATCCCTTGGGTTTTATATCTAAGTATTTATTGCAGCTACTTAACGTCATTAAGCCAAATAACAGTCCTATATATATTTTTTTCATGATATCTTCTTTTTAAAATCCTACAGAAACACCTAAGTTGTAAATCACCGGAGCTGTGACTCCACGACTAGGGCCCGAAATATTTGTACTCGTCGCTGTCGTATAACCTACCCAAGCTTCTGGATCGAGATTTTCCTTGTTAGCCGCCCAACGCCAAGCATTCAATACCTGCCCAGTCAATCGGATATAACTTAGTTTGGTCGGTGCAATCCATTTGCTTGGAAAATTATAAGACAGGGAAATATCTCTCAATTTAATGTAATCTGCCTTTTGTACAAATTTATGTGCAGCATTATAGATGTCCGATATATTACCGGAGGCAGCTGAAATGAACGCTGGAGCAATATCCGGATTATTTTCATCGCCTGGTTTTTTCCAATAATTCAACCAAAGCTTATCGAAATTACTGTTATAGTTCAGTTCGGCGTATTTACTTAAAAACTCCGGATGAACACCCCGCATCACATGACCACCATTGAAAATAAACATAAAGGAAAGGGTCAGATCTTTGTATTTAAATCCATTTCTGAAAGAAACATTATATGGGGTATTGTCGTTCCTTCGTAAATTAGATCGTCGACTGTCAGTTGCTGTGTACTTTCGACCAAACTGCCATCAGCCTTTCTCGCCAACGGTCTTCCTTTATCGTTCAAGCCCGCGTAATCGATGCTATATAGACTTCCCATAGGCACCCCAACACGATTTTGAGGCATATAATAATAATAGTAAGGTGTATTTTGCTCCACAAAAAGATTCGTGATCTCATTTTTATTATAGCTGAAATTCAGGGTACTATTCCAACTAAATTGTTCATGATGAATCATTTTACCATTAAGTCCCAATTCAATACCCTATTCTGCATATCGCCATAATTGAGCAGCACGACATCCCACCCCAATGTTGGATCCAAAGGTGTATTACCTAACAAGTCTGTCGTTTTCTTATTATAGAAATCGATACTTCCTGAAAGTCTATTTTTAAATAAGGAAAATCCAGTCCAGCATTCCATACAGATGTGCGTTCCCAGCGCAATAATGGATTTGGGGTGAGTCAATTGTAGCCTGTAGTTCACCACTATATGGATTAACCGTTTTACCTACTCTTGAAATCAAATATGGTCCATTGTCTTTCGGGACATTCCCGTTCACCCCATAGGTCATCCGTATTGCCCAGCGATCTAATGGTTCCCAATTTAATTTTGGTAATTGGTACAATGCGCCAATTGACCATAGCGGTTTATATTGATTTTTGATATCCGTACCGAAGAGGTTGGATTGATCCATTCGTATACTTCCACTTAATGTCAGCTTTTTGTTGTATGTATAAGATCCGTTCGCATAAAAAGAGACAAATCGATCAATTACATCACGGAAACCCTCATCTTTATTTCTGGAAATAGTATAACTATTGAACAGTGCTTGAGTATTTGGAATCATTATACCAAACAATTCTTCGTTAATTCCTTTAAAGGCTAAACTACTCTCATCATAACCGTATTTATAAATATTGGTATAACGATTGTGAATCTGCCTCCGTTCCGCACCGGCAATAGCGACGATCTCATGTTTATCCTGGATATTATTCTGATAGCTGAATTGACCACGGAGGGTATAACTATTGACATCATTGCGTTGCTCAAAAATTGCCCACCTTGCGGTATATTGCGTTTAATCACCCCGTCTTTTCCAATCTGTGTGGCATCATTAACCATACCAGCGACCGATTGCGCGTTCTTTCTATTTATTGTACCCTTGTACCCTTCGGTTCGTTCATTTTGATAAGATAGATCAAAATCCAACCCTTTAATAATCTTAAAGTTGGCCGCAAAATTGAAATTAATATACTTATTATAGAACTTTTCATGCACAGCTGAAACATGATTTAGTGGTATATAAGTTTCATCTTCCAGGCCTAATCCATTTAGTCGATCTATCTCAAATTGAGATTTAGATCCGTACCATTGAGCCGGTGAGCCATCTTCATTACGCAATAAGAAATAGGATGCTTTCGTACCAACATACTTTTCATTAAAACCGATATAATTGTCATAGAAATTAAAGCCGATATCGCCCTCTCTATTTTGGTTTTTCCCTAAAATATTAGCTCTAAAATTGAACCAATCAGTCACTCTAAAATTATTTTTCAGACTGAAACCTAACTCTTTATTCGTAGCCCTTCCTTTGTTATAGTCACCCGGTTGTGTATAATTAATGGAGTAGTGATAAGTGTAACGATCTGATCCACCAGAGATCGCCAAATTATGCTGTTGATCAAACCGGGTCGTATTCAGAAATTCCTCCATTTGACTAAATCGATCGCGATTACGATAGACATCCAATTGTTTTTCCATTTCCGCTTCGGAGATTACTCCCCCTTTGTGGTTATAAAGAATTCGGTAAACGTCGTTCATTGATTTCCGAGGATCAATCGCGGCATAATCACCTGATCTATAATTGAACATCTGTTTTTGAAAATCAACCAGCTCTGAACTGCTCATCTGGTTGAGATACTTCCGGCTTGGGAGACCACGGAAAGACAAGGTATTGCTATAATCAACCTTAGTTTTACCTGCTGTACCGATTTTTGTTGTTATCACGATAACACCATTGGATGAACGTACACCATAGATTGACGCAGCTGAAGCATCTTTTAAAACAGTAATAGACGCAATATCATTGGGATTGATAGCAGTGAGATCGCCTTCATAAGGCATACCGTCAACGACAATTAAAGGTGCGGCCTGCGCATTGATTGTCGAACGGCCCTCACCTCAATACCAAGATTATTTTTTTCATTTTGGGGACTGGAGGTGTTACGAACCAAATTCAGGCCAGGAAGCAATCCGTCGATCCGATCCAAAAGGTTCGGTTGCAATCGTCCTTCCATATCTCTGGCAGTCACCTGCGCAAACGAACCAGCCGCGCGCTCTTTACTGATCTTTTGATACCCCGTATTTACGGTTACATTAACCTCCTGCAATTGTGCATCTATTGCATGCAGCCTAATTGTTCCAAGATCAGATTTTACAGGTAGTGAAAGTGGTGAAAATCCGACCATCGTAATCTCCAATAAACTGTTTGCACTGACGCTACTGATTTCAAAATACCCATTTTGATCTGTCGTCGTACCTTGAGGTACACCTTTGACACGAATGGTCGCACCTTGTAAAGGACGATTGTTATCATCAACAACAAAGCCCTTGATCAGCATCTTTTGATCTGATAAACTATTGTAGTTCGAAACAATTCCCCCTTGTTCGGCTTTTTCACGTACAACGATTATCTTTCCCTTAATTTCAAAACTAAGATTCAGATCGTTCAATAATCTCTCAAGTGTTCCATTCAATGTTCCCTTTTCAACATTGAGCTGGATCTTCGTATCTGGATCAATAGTCTTTGCTGCCCATACATAGGAGTAGCCTGTCTGTTTATTGATTGTCGAAAAGACTTTTCTCAACGAAACAGATTTTTCATGAATAGATACACTTTGTCCGTAAGTTTTAGCTCCTACATGAAGCAAACAACAGGACATCATAATGGTAGTAAGCGATATACGCATAATGTTTCCCCTCCAATGCGACCTTCCCCAAAAGTCTGTGCGATCGCTGTTTTTCATAATTTCCGCTTGTCCGTGTAGGGCACGACAAACTTCTGCATAATTTTTATACATTTGTTTTAGGTTAAGAATTAAAATTCAGTTACAGTTAGAATTGCTTGACCAGAAGCCCTATTTGTTGCAAGCTTTTAGGGCTTCGTCTTTTCATTTAGATTGCTTTTTATCTACATAAATCGTGTTTTCTTTAAATTTGAAATTGACTTTCCCCGTACTCTCTAGTACATTGATAATATCTTTTAAGCGGCTATTACGGGACAACATCCCTTCAAATTTTTCTGACTTTATCTCGTTATCGAGGTAAACCACATTGACGTTATACCAAGAAGAGATATCCTCCATAATAACAGACAGCGGTTCAGAGTTGAATATAAAATAACCGTCTTTCAATGCATTACCGATTTCAGTATCTATGGTTCTGCGTTGGATATGACCAATATTGATATATGCCTCCTCTCCAGGAGATAAAATAATCTGCCTTTCTCCTTGCTGAACCTTCACTTTTCCTTCATATAACGTAGTCCTAAAGTCACTTAGACTTTTATTTGCCTTAATATTAAAATGCGTGCCTAATACCGTCACATGAATATTTCCGGTTTGAACATTAAATGGTTTCACTTGTGATAATTCTCCTGAGGAGAAGTATTTCTTTGCTACTTCAAAATAAGCTTCGCCGATCAATCGAACTTGTCTGAGACTATCTGTTTCATAATAATCCAATTTGGTCTCAGCATTCATCCAGACCTTAGTACCATCTGGTAAGAGAACGGCCATTTTACCACCTTTTGGGGTAGAAATAAGTAAGCTATCATTGCCCTTAGTCAGGTTATAGGGTAGAGTAGCCAAAGACATTACAGTATCTTGAGGTGAAATAGCGATCGAATCTCCATTTTTCAGGTAGATTTTACCTGCGGTTTGAGCGGGGAGGATTTTTACGTCTGGATTTGCCTGATATCCAGTATCCATCAGGTAACGAACAAAAAAATAATGTTAACGCACCAATTAGTACTGCAGCGATTCCATACGACCAAATCCTTCTAAAAGGGAAAATAGTTTTGGAGCGCTCAGATGCTCCTGTTCAAAAGTTTCAAAGGATGCTTCCCAATCGTAAGCATATAAGCCCTTCAAATCTCTATCTAACATCTCCTTGTTATCCAACATATCACATACTTCTCGGTTCGAAGCCGCATTGAGGCGCCAAGAATCCAGTTGCAATTGCTCCTCATAACTTAATCCTTCAAGTTTTGATTTACTCAATAAATAGATGATATGTTCGGTTGTATGCTCCATATTGCTTTATATACTTAAAACAATATTTTGATTTCGTTTCTCTAAAGAGATGGGGAATATTTTTATAATCAACTGAAAATCAAATTTATAATTTACAACCTAATAATACAGAAGGAGTAACAGTAAACAAAAAAACTGATCAGGCCTAAGCCTTTGCCTGAGAAGTTCAATTCCTCTTTTCTTTTGATTGTATACGGTACTTGTGGTAATACCTAAGGAAATCGCAACTTCTTGTGGACTTAAATCTTCGACGACCAGCTTGTATATTACATGTCGACACTGTTCTGGCAAGGTCTCTATAGCGTCGTGAACCTCACGTAGCGTTTCTAAATAAATCATTTGATGGCTGACAGGCAAATCTATCAGATCAACCTGTGTGATATAGTTATCAGCAAGCTTTTGTGATCTCTTACGTTGTTGAATCCGATTAAGTGCCGCGTTTCTGCAACTTGTATATAAAAAACTCCGGATCGACTCAAAATGATTAAAATCGCTCCGTCTTTCCCATAGCTTTAAAAACACATCCTGGACAATTTCCTCAATAATAACTTTATCCAAGTTCATTTTTTCGAGAAAATAACACATTGGACTATAAAGGTTTTGTACAAGAACTTCAACCCTTCTCTTTCACCTTCACGAAAAGATTCGATGAAATCTTGTTTATTGTGTTCTTGATTTACCTTGTTTTTCACAATTCAATATTACCTAAATTTTAAATAAATATGAACCGTCTGGGTTTAAAATTTCATATTCTGTTAGTTATATATATTCTTGTTATTACATTTCAGTAAAAAACAGTATATATAAACCAAAAAAGTAAAGTACTTGCTATTTCTTATAATATCAACGGTGCAGGCTCCTCATAATATTCCTCATTCCATTTTGCTAACTGACACATAATCGGAATAAGTGCCTTTCCCTTTTCAGTCAGAGCGTATTCCACCCGAGGAGGTAACTCTTTAAATTCCTCCTCAAAATAATACCATCTTCCTCCAACTCTTTTAAAGAGGATGTCAGTACTTTTCTTGAAATATTTTCGATCAATGCATCGAGTTGTCCAAATCGGGCTTTTCGATCTCTTAGTGTGTATATAATAATGGGCTTCCATCTTGTCCCCAAAATTCCCATAGAGCGTTGCATCGCGCATGAACAATTCTTAAAATCTGTTCTTTTCATTGCCAAAACATTTGATAGTTACGCAAAGGTAACTACTTTATACTATCAATAGTTACAAAAATACACTATTTAAAATATCTTTGTAAAGAAATTCGCAAAATGATATAAAAAAATGAGCATACAAACACTTTTCAGTCCGTTCCAATACAAAAATCTTATATTAAAAAACCGTTTCGTCATGGCTCCCATGACACGAGCATTTTCTACTGACGGGATCCCTGGAGATGTCGTTACAGGTTATTATGAACGACGGGCAGCCGGGGACGTTGGTTTGATTCTAACCGAAGGAACTGTAATCGAAAGGCCAGCGTCAAAAAACTTAAAGGACATTCCAAATTTTTATGGAGACCAAGCTTTAAACGGCTGGAAGAACATTCTAAATGCTGTCCACGCAAAAGGAGGTAAAATAGCACCTCAAATATGGCATGTAGGGTATACCCCAATGCAGTGGACTCCGCCAGCAGCTTTTGAAAGTCCCGACACAATGACTTTGGCCGATATAGAAAATACTATCCAAGCCTATGCTGATGCTGCAAAATCTGCAAAAGAGCTAGGTTTCGATGCCTTTGAAATACATGCCGCACATGGTTATTTGATTGATCAATTCTTTTGGGAGGGGATGAACCACAGATCAGATGAATTCGGTGGTAAAACGATAAAGGAGCGTTCCAGATTTGCTGTCGAAGTAGTGAAAGCAATGCGAAAAGCCGTTGGACCGGATTTTGTAATTATCATCAGACTATCCCAATGGAAACAACAAGATTATACGGCAAGATTAGCCCCTACCCCAAAGGTAATGGAAGATTGGATTTTACCATTAGTTGATGCAGGCATAGATATTTTCCACGGAAGCCAACGACGCTATTGGGAGCCTGAATTTGAAGGCAGCGATTTAAATTTCGCCGGATGGCTGAAAAGGTTTCTGGCCAACCGACAATAACCGTAGGGTCGGTAGGACTTGACAAAGATTTTGGTGAAGTATTTACCAATTCAGAATTTAAGTCGTCTCCAGCTTCACTAGACGAATTGGTACGTCGATATGAAAGAGGGGACTTCGATTTGGTCGCAGTAGGTCGGGCGATCTTACAAGATCCAAATTGGGTAAAAAAGTTCAAGCAGAACAATTCGAAGACTTATCTATCTTTGAGGCTAAAAGCTTAGCAACATTGTCTTAGCTAGATCAGTGCGCTAAGTATTCTAATAAATTCATATTAACAGTTATATGTTAATAATCCGTAAAAGACGAGCATTCGCTTTTATGGATAAAACAAGATATCCACTCGTTTTTGGGTATCTTGTTTTTTGTTAATAAATCATATGAACTTCCCTAGCCTAATATTTTTCTAATTTTGGATATCGACACATTATTAATAAATTGTAGTCAAAATACTTTTAAACCTACCATTATGTCCGATACCCATATTTATATACTTAGTGGACTAGGTGTTGACCGAAGGGTTTTTGACAAAATAAATTTTGGGGCTTAAAAGTCATACACTTAGAATGGATTCCTCCAATTTCGACAGAATCAATTTCATGCTATGCACGACGATTATCCACTAAAATTACGACTGAATGCCCCGTTCTTATTGGATTATCTTTCGGTGGTATGGTTGCCATGGAAATAGCTAAAATTATTGATGTAAAACAAGTTATTTTACTCGCATCAGCAAAAGATGATAACGAACTTCCTAAACTTTACAAACTTATCGGAACACTGAGAATCCACAAATTTATTCCTGCTTCAGCTCTAAAATCACATCATATTTTATCAAATTACTTCTTTGGTATAAGCTTAAAAGAAGATAAAATGATGCTTAAACAAATACTACAAGAGACCGATGCTAAATTTCTGTCTTGGGCGATCAATCAAATCGTAAAATGGAAAAACAAGACTATTCCCAACAATTTGGTTCATATCCATGGCTGCAAAGACCGCATTATCCCAGTTAGAAATGTAATCCCCACTTTTATCATTCAAAGAGCCGGTCATTTTATGACAGTCACTCATGCAAAAGAAATTGAATCCCTCATACAGAAGATACTACACAAAGATCTAAACCATTAATAACTCTATCTAATCAGTAACGATCTATCAGCCGAACCACTGCGATCAAGAAGCTTAATGACTAACTTTGGATAAATATTAAAAACAGAAACAATTCAATTTCCCTTCCATTTGATAGTAGCTTATATTTTCATGTTATCTTTCAACGAATGAAAATTGTCACCATCAATTATGTTAATATCAGGGAAAAATTATATAACCTCTTCTATCATCCAAAATCTTTTCTTATCCTTTCATTTATGTCTAAAAATTCATTAATTTGTTCTACCAGTACATGGAAGACGCATTAAACGAATCCAAATTATTCCTAGCTTTTTTAAGAAAAGATGAAAAAGCTTTTGAATTCCTATTTCATAGGTTTTATTCACCATTATGCCTATATGCAATCAAGTTCGATATAGAAAAGGAAAGTGCAGAGGAACTTGTCCAAGATGTTCTTTTAAAAATTTGGTCAACAGACTTTCATTTTGATTCTTACGACAAGCTAAAGTCATTTCTTTACCTGAGTACAAAAAATGCAACTATCAATTACCTGGACAAGCGAAAAAGACGCTTGACAAATTATGACAATTATGCCAATCAAATAAGCAGTATTGTTGAAGACGATAGCAGGTGGATTATTTATGCAGAAACATTACAACTGATCAAAAATGCCTTAGAAAAACTACCTACTCAATGTGCTACCATTATGAAATTAAATATCATAGATGGCCTAGATACGAAAGAAATTGCGGAAAAATTAAATATAACTAGCAGCACTGTTTACACACAGAAAACAAAGGGGTTGGCTTTGCTAAAACAGCTATTAGACAATGGCGATTATCTTCTATTATTATTATTAATCGACACATTGAAAAAATAAAGACACTAACAATCAAACAATTACAAATAAAACTAAAAAGGAATAGCAATTCTAGCTTCGAATTCTGTTATAATCATAAATACTAACCAAAGAATTTATGGAGCTGAGCCCTTTCGAAGTAAGTGAATTAATATCTGCAAAAAGCTTGGGATCTTATCCAATGAGGGTGAGACAAAATTGGATCATTGGCGGTCCTCCTCAGCACATCATGAAGAATTATTTCAAAGCTTGGTTTCAAATAATACCTATGAACAAGATGTCGATTGGGCTTTTTCTTTACCAGTTCATGAGGTAATTGAAAAAGCAAAAAGTAAGATTACATTTGAAAGACCTAATCTTTTTCATCTTATTATTAAAAAATATGGGATTGCAATTGCCGCCTGTACAATTGCCGCGCTATTTATCCTCCTTTGGAATCTTAAGCTCGATCATACCTCACGGAATATTGTTCCAGGCAGTTTTCGCGCTTCCATTCAACTTGAAGATGGAAAATCACTACAACTACCAGTCGAAAAAAGATATTTCAACATTTCTGAAGAATTAAAAGAAATCACGTCAAATAATCCTTTAAAACAGGGAAAAACACTGATTATAAGTACTCCAAAAGGAGGTCAATATGATATATTGCTTCCCGATGGCAGTGCAGTTAAATTAAACGCCGCTTCTACGTTGATATTTCCGGAGAAATTTGATCGTAAACAAAGGACAGTAAAGCTTATTGGGGAGGCCTTTTTTGAAATCAGCAAAATTAAAAATGGAGATGGTACCGCTGTTCCATTTTTCGTACAATGTAATGAACAGGAAATCCAGGTGCTGGGCACAAAATTTAATGTAAGCAGCTATAGTGAAGACAAATCGACAATCACAACGCTAATGGAGGGATCTGTAAAAATCAATTATAATAGTACGGCTACAAAAGAAGCTATCATTTTAAAACCAAACGAACAGGCCGTATCGACACTTGGTCAAAATACGTATAAACGTGAAGTAGATAATCAATCCGATATTGCCTGGACTAAAGATCAGTTCGAGTTTGTCGCAGAGCCCTTGGAAAACGTCATGGTTAAACTTGCACGGTGGTATGATTTCGATTTTGAATTTATAGATCAAAAACTAAGGAAGGTAAAAATTGAAGGAATTATTCCGCGTTATGCCAGTGCTGAAGATTTATTTAGGTTATTATCGAAAGCCAGTAACGCCAATTTTATTGTAGAAAAATCAAAAGTTAAAATAAACTAACGTTATTAATCTAATATCACTAAAAGAAAGGAGAACACACCCGCAAATTTATGTCAGATCGATTAAGGAGACGCGCCAACGTCCCCTTAATTAAAGTTAAAGGATCGTAAACTACCATTATTTAAAATCAATTAACCGTAACAAATGTATCATTTTTTTACCAAAAAGATGTTGGAGACTTCTTTTGTGTAGTCCCGACAGATGAACAAAGTACAGGTGAAAAATCTGTATCGCGTATATTTACCAATGCGCTTATGAAAATCTCTTTATCATCACTATTACTTTTAGGGATGATGGGGGTCCAGGCCAATACCATGGCACAAAGAGTCAATATCAACAAAAAAATGTTAGTCTGCGAAAGATACTGCAAGAAATTAACATTCAGACGGGTTACCATTATTTATGGGCAGCACCAAATATTGATCCATTGACCTGTACCTCTGTCTCATTTAACAATCTCCCTTTACAAGAGGCATTAAAAACCCTTGAAAAGAATACCCCATCTTTTTTGAACTGGAGAAAGATATGATCATGGTTAAACCGCGTCAGTCTAAAATTGGTGGTATTCAATTAAAAGAAACAATACTATTACTTAATCTTAAAGACCAGTCCAAAATAAGGGGAAAAGTTGTTGACGAAAATGGCAATGTACTTGTCGGTGCCAACGTAATGATACAAGGAAGAAAAAAGGCACCATCACCAATGGTAATGGAGAATTCACTTTAGATAATTCTTCCGTAGGTACAAATATCATCATATCCTATATAGGGTATGAAAGTATCACTATCCCAGTCACAAACAATCTTGGAGTTATCACACTGGCATTAAAAACGGGGACATTAAATGAGGCGACAGTAGAAGTCAATACTGGATATCAGAAACTCCCCAAAGATCGCGTCACTGGATCTTTCAGTTATGTTAGCGGTGAAAAACTGGAAAGAAAATTAGCTACGGATCTCAAAAGTGCTCTTGAAGGACAGACAACAGGACTCACTATTGATAAGGCTGGCAAAATAGAAATTAGAGGTGTCTCGACCTTTAATGCACAAAAACACCTTTGATTGTCATTGACGGTTATCCCGTAGAAACAACAATAGATGATATCAATCCAATGAATATAGCGAGCATAACCGTGCTAAAAGATGGCGTGGCCGCATCAATCTATGGTTCTAGAGCAGCCAATGGCGTTATTGTTGTTACCACAAAGTCTGGACAAAACAGTGAGCCTAAAATAAGCTACTCTGGCTTTGTAAATATTATTCAGACACCACAGTTAAAGTATCTGAATAAAGCGACAACATCAGACTATATTGACGCAGAGATAGACCTTTTCAACCTGAATCCAAACGGTCCCTCAACGATGGATCCATATAATATGAGCCGGGTAACCTATCTATTGATGCAAGAGCGTGAAGGGAAGATTAGCCACCAAGATGCAATGGCCGAGATCAATGGACTACGCGGTATCAATGCTTTAAATCAAATCCAGGATCTGTTTTTCAGAAATAAAGTAACCCATCAGCATAATATCAATATCGCCGGCGGATCGCCTAAAAGCAGTTATAATTTTTCCGTCAACTATCAACAGACCAAGGATAATCTCATTAACAATGATTCAAAACGATTAATCACCGATTTTAAAAACGAATGGCAGCTTTTTCCATTTTTAACCGCTGGAGCTGCTGCCAATTTCACGTATAATAAAGGCAATAGTACTTCATTTACATATTCTACCATTTACGGTCCAGAATTGGCAGGCGACAATTATCAGACTTTAGCGGGTTTTTCAGGAGGATCAATGATTATGCCGTATACCAATCTATTGGACGGCAATGGCAATCCGGCGGCAATATGGGGTATCAGTCAATATAAGGTAAATACCTACAAAAACACCCCGGCATGAAGTCCTGGGATTATGTTCCTTTAGAAGACATGGGGAAAATGCCCAGTTATAGCAATGTCTATAATTTCAGGATGAGCGGGTTTCTAAGAGCCTATATCGTAGAAGGACTTACAGCAGAACTCGGAGGTAACTGGGTCAAAGGAACGGCAAATGTCAAAAATATCCAACGGGCAGACTCCTATAATGCTCGCATCGCCTATAACGATGGCACCTCCAAATCAAATCCCGCTAATCATTATATTCCCGATGGAAGCATCTTGGACGAATTCAAAAATATCAATGAAACCTGGACGCTCCGTACACAGCTCAATTATAGCAAAAACTTCTCCGATAACAAACATCTGTTGCACGCTTTAGTCGGAAACGAAATCAGAAAAATTACTTCTGACAACAATAGATTGGCTACCCGAGCTGGCTATAATGAAAATGCAGGTTCATTTATCCCTGTCAACATCAATGATTTTACTGCCGGAATTTACAACGCAGATATGCTCTTCCCCAATGGAAGCGTATCACTCACCGATGGTTCACTAACATATGGCGATAATCGCTTTGTATCCTGGTATGCCAATGGATCATACGAATATGACAATAGATTTATCCTAAGCGGAAGTATACGCCTGGATCTCACAAATTTCTTTGGTACAGATAAAAGTATCGCTACAAACCGATGTGGTCACTTGGAGGAACTTATAAATTAAGTAATGAGAAATGGTGGGATAAAGCCGTTTTCAGTAAACTTAATATCAGAGGTTCCTATGGTATCAATGGAAATATTTCCCTGAGAAATGGTCCGTTTTTGATTTTGAGTGTTGGCAGCTACAGTCCTACAACGGGAGGAGTTTCCTATGGCATCTCCTCGCCTCCTAATAAGCAATTGCGTTGGGAAAAAACGAATATTGCCAATGCGGGAATAGACTTCGGCTTGTTCAACAATGCGATAGAAGGTAGCTTTGATTATTATAACAAGAACAGTTCTGACCTCTTAGCTGCTGACGCCGCGGATCCGACACTAGGTTTTAGCTCGCTAACAAAAAATGTAGGAAAATGACCAATCACGGATTTGAGCTTGGGCTCAATGTCCACGTCATCAAAAACAGTAGATTTAGCTGGGATATTTTGCCCAATATTTCCTTTAACGCAAACAAAGTAAAACACTACAATGTAAACCGTCCGTACACAGGTAGTTACACTACTCCAGGAGGAATCATGGTTGCTGGATACCCTTCAGACGGCTTGTGGGGCTATCGTTTTGCAGGTCTTAATGAACTCGGTCAGACACAAGTGTATACCAGGGACAATCAGGTTGTATTGGCGAGCAATGCTGAAGTTACCGACTTGATCTATCAGGGAACCTTTAGACCAAAATGGGATCTTGCTTTAACAAATCGCTTCAGCTATCAAAACTGGGACCTATCTTTTATGTTTATAGCAAAGCTAGGGCATAAATATAGAAAGGATACGTTTAGTGGATCCAATTATCAAAACCGACATGTAGCCGAAAGATGGCGGAAACCTGGAGACGAAAAGAATACAATATATCCCGTTCTGGAAGAATGGAATATGGATATGTTCTCCTTCCCTTTTGCGGATGTCAATGTAGGTAATGCAAGTTATGCCAAATTAAGGGACATCACACTTTCTTATAATCTCGCGAAACTGAGCAAAAGAATTGGTCTTACCAACGCAAGAATATTTGTCCAGGGCAGAAACCTATTTCGTATTACGGCCAAAGGCGTGGACATAGATCCCGAAACCACAGAATTCAATGTAAGTGGTGGTACGGGGGCAGGAACAGATCAAGGATTTACGTCACTGCCTTTACCACGCGAGATATTTATTGGTTTACGATTCGGCCTCTAACCTAAAAAAACTAATTGAAATGAAAAAAATAATATACCTTGCACTGGGCCTGGTCTCCATATCGACCTTCTCCTGCAACAAATACCTGGATGTTAAACCTATTGGACAGTTGATTCCTTCAAAAGTCGAAGATTTGGAGAATTTATTGAATAATACAAATACCATTAGCTCATTTTATGCAGACAACAACAGAGGTTGCTTCTATGCTTTTATGGGTGACAACTTAACGATCAGTGAAAATCAGGCTATATATCTGTACAAAAGTACCCACCCGAATGTAGATCGTTGGGCTGCATTTAAATTTTATTACCCTATACGAATCCGATAGATCCCCAATACACATGGGAATGGGCCATCTATCGTGCTGTGGGCATATTCAATATCGCCATTGATGAAGTTTCAAATCTCAAGGGGAAAATTCAGATCTGGGCAAAATAATTGTTGCACAGGCAAAAGCTGGAAGAGCTTGGTCCTATCTGGTCGGCGGACTGGGTTATGGTCCAATGTACGATCCTGAAGGTAAAAATGATCAAAAAGTACTTCCCTACCGGACAACAGGTTCACCAAATACCCCCAATCCGGGTCTCTCTAGCACAAATGAAATTATGGATCTTGCAGAAAAAGATCTGCTCGATGCATTGACCGGTGCTCCAAATACCGTTGGAAACCCTACCCGTGCAAGCAAACCAGCGGTTAATGCTTTGTTAGCACAGCTATACATGTTCAAAAGAGATTGGACCAAAATGTCCAAATATGCAAATGAAGCATGGGCGCAAGCCATAGCGGCCAAAGGTAATACTGATAATCTTATCTATAACCTAAATAAATTCAGTTATAGACAAGATCCAAATGCATCCCCACCAGCTGGTACCGATGCCGAAGTTGGTCTTGAGTTACTAGGCGAAGATAATTTATTGAAACAGACTTACAACAGGGAACAACTATTTTATCGCCCTACCCCCTACAGCTACTCTCCTATCCTTCGGAAGAATTTATCAATCTATTTGATAAAAATACAGATCGGAGATACAAGCTATTTATGCTCAAAACCCTGGGTTATTCGGTGGTTGAAGGCGGTGTAAAACATGATGATGGTGTACGTCTTAAGTATTATAGGGACAACAAAATGATCGCTTCACAGGGAATGACTTATCCCGAGTTGCTATTGATAAAAGCGGAAGCAAATGCAAGGTTAAACCAATTGGGACAAGCGTTAAGCGATCTCAATATGCTGCGCAAATACCGCTATTCAGGTGCAAATACAGATCTTCAAAATGGTGGGGCTTTCAGCCAGGATCAATTACTAGAGGAAATTCTGAAAGAACGTAGACGGGAAATGCAGCTTGGCACTTATCAACGGACATTCGACATCAAGAGACTGGCACTAGATAAAGGAAAACCTTGGTCGAAAACACAGGTCATCCATACCATAGGTAACAAATCCTACAAAGCGGATGTCATCAGTAAATTTTTTACATTACAGATCAATAATCCGACCATACTTGCCAATCAAGCTGGAATTTACAGCCCAATAGCGATCCATATTTACCTGCTGGACTAAATTAATAGATCCATCAATTGTACATTAAAATTTAAACTTTATTGAAATTTATCATGAAATCTAAAAATATAATAATAACAGTCCTTGTGGCACTATTTTTCTTCTCATTGAATACCCTATTTGCTCAGATCGATCTGAAAATAAAAGGTAAAGTGACTGGCGACACAAAAGGATTTAATAAGATATATATTGTCAAAGGTCAGTCTCAAGATTCCACAGTAATCAGTCCAGATGGTGAATATCAGATAACTATTACATCCGAAGCTCCGGATGTAATGTATTTCTATCTTCA
The DNA here is from genome assembly GCF_019285695.1 of Sphingobacterium sp. E70. NCBI lineage: Bacteria > Pseudomonadati > Bacteroidota > Sphingobacteriia > Sphingobacteriales > Sphingobacteriaceae > Sphingobacterium > Sphingobacterium sp. E70. The sequence continues at coordinate 745,915 of NZ_CP079104.1, forward strand.
ATATGATAGTAAGGTCAAAGGTTATGTCTCTCCATTTTCTCTATTTATTGAAAAAACAGGAACGCTACAACTTGATTTTGACATTGACAAAGGCATCTCCTCAGCCCGAATAAATGGACCTGCACGTTCAGTTGCATATTTTGATTATTCCAAATCCAAACAGTCTATTCATCGAAGGATCAACAAGGAAATCACAAGTAAATTCGGTGAAGAAGCACTGAAAGAAGGGACCACTAATTTTGAAAAGGCAATGGACTATTTCGAGAAGCGTGAGACACAATTAAATGACTCGCTATTTGCAAAATATTTTAATCCGAATGGAGCAGATGCACCATTTATGTTATTAGGAAGGGTCAGCAGGCTATCTCTCGCTCAATTGGAGCATAATTATTCCCAATTATCCGCCCCACTCAAAGAGACCAAAGCAGCCAAGCAGTTATATGAAAAAATTACTAGCAAAAAAGATCCAGTATAGGATCTACTGTAGCGAACTTCGTCCTTCCCGATACTACCGGAAATGATTTTTCGTTCAATACCCTCAAAGGAAAATATGTATTGATTGATTTTTGGGCATCCTGGTGCGGTCCATGTCGGATCTCATTTCCTAGACTCAGATCGGTTTACCAACAGCTAAAGGGTCAGAACTTCGAAATTATCAATATCTCCATTGACGCAAAGCTTGACGACTGGAAGAAAGCGGTAAAAGAAGAAAATAATCCCTGGCCGCAACTACACGACAAAACAAATTTATCAAAATCTGCTTTTTTGTCAGCGGAATTCCTACTGCATATCTAATTGATCCGGATGGAAAAATTGTGTTCAGTAGCGTAGGATCCGACGAGAATGGCGGTGGACCGATGGAGGAAAACTTGAATCCGTATTTGGTGTCAAATTAACCAAATAACGAAAAACCATGCCCCGCTGTCGAAAATAGTGGGGCATGCCATTTTCACCAAAAGCTGTTCCCGCGATAGCGTTTACGACTTTCCTTATCCTCGCAGCGAACCGATACGCTCGTCTTCCCAATACCCAACGGCTAACTCCTGATCGGGGTGAAAAATCCGAATTGCTTTCTCACGGTCCTTGCACCACGAATCCATTCCATCTGAACTAACGGGGCTATCCGCTCACCTTATATAATAATCTTATAAAACAATAACAGTAAAAAAGAAGTTATAAAATAGAATATTGCTTTTCACAATTCGTTCAGCACGGTCGTCAGATCTCAAATAAATACCAAGTATGTTCAAAAGACTTTTATTTTATTTCCTATTCACTCATCTATTATGCTCTACAATGCAAGCACAAGAAAAACTCGCTCTAGATCCGAAACTAGAAGTCGCGGCATCTTTTGGACCCTACCGTCCCATAGGCGTCAGCGCAACTTCGACAAATAGATTATTCGTATCATTTCCTAAACAAAACAAAGATTATCGGTACGCCCTTACCGAAATCATTGATGGTAAAAGCACCCCTATCCTAATGAAGTATGGAATAGTCAAGGGGACGAAAGTTCACATTTTGTAAACGTTCAGGACATCTTTGTGGATGCACAGGACAACTTATGGGTCTTAGACTCTAAACCTTCAACCTCTGGCTCTATTTTCGGTCCAGATAGTACAGCTCCTACCGGACAATTCAAACTCCTTAAAATCGATACAAAAAATAATCAAATAGCACGAATTTATACCTTTGATGATCTTGACAAAGCGAAATCAGGTTTGAACGATGTACGCATTGACCTTGAAAAAATCTAGCCTATCTTTCCGATCCTGGTCAGGCCGCAATAATTGTGCTTGATCTTCAATCAGGAAATAGTAGAAAAGTACTGGAAAAAGTTCCTTCACATTAGCTGATCCGGAAGTTGTCATTTCCTATTCCGGCATTGACATGCGCTATAAAGACGGTAAACCCTTTCTCTCTCACGTTAACGGGATAGCGCTAAGTCATGACTTTAATTATTTCTATTTTAAACCAATTAATAAAAAGCACTTATACCGCATCGCTACAAAGTACCTTGCGGATGATACACTATCCCAATCAGCCCTGCAAGGCAAAGTAGAAGACATGGGAAATGTAGGCGTCACACATGGCTTACTCGCGGATCGGAACGGTAATATTTATCTGACGACCTCAATGGATTACAGTATCAAATACTTGAGTCCAGATGGACAAATTCATCTATTGACACAGGATCCCAGATTGTTATGGCCGGATTCTTTGGGTATAGATGGGAATGGTTATCTTTACTTTTCATGTGCACAGCTATCCAGAGATCCGCAATGGAACAATGGCATAGACCGAGTTAAATTACCCTATCAGGTTTATAAAATAAAGTTGCCAAAGTAATGATGTATATTTAAAAAAACATACAAATGAATTTATTGATAAAACAGCTCGCTCTAGTACTGCTCAGTCTCGTCTATTCGTTATCAAACGCGCAGACAGATCGCCCTGTACTGGATATTATGCTCAATAATTATCAATACCCTTATGAAGTACATTACTTGAATTTAAAGAGTCAGGGTGAAGAAATAAAAATGGCCTATATGGATGTCAGCTCACAACAACCAAATGGTCACACCGTGTTATTACTGCATGGCAAAAATTTCAACGGAGCATACTGGAAAACAACCATTCAGGCACTAAATTCGGCTGGGTATCGTGTTATAATACCTGATCAGATTGGATTTGGCAAATCTTCGAAACCCACAGCTTATCAGTTTACTTTTCAGCAGCTAGCCCAAAATACAAAATTACTTTTAGACAAGTTGGGACTTGATAAGGTCGCCTTACTTGGCCACTCTATGGGCGGGATGCTTGCAACGAGGTTTACATTAATGTATCCTGAAACTGTGGAAAAACTTATTTTAGAGAATCCCATTGGGCTGGAAGACTGGAAACTTGTCGCTCCATATACTTCCATCGACCAAAATTTTCAAACGGAATTAAAAGCTGGATACGAAGCTGCAAAAAGGTATCAAAGTGCATTTTATTATGACAACAAGTGGAAGCCGGAATATGATGAATGGGTATACCTACTTACGGGTTGGACAAAAGCTAAGGATTATTCCATCGTTGCGATGGTAAATGCCAAAACATCAGACATGATCTTTACCCAGCCTGTTGTTTATGAATTTCAGCATCTAAAAACACCCACCCTCCTCATCATCGGTACGCGGGATAGAACTGCGATCGGTAAAGCCACCGTAAAAGATCCTAAAGTAGCCGCAAAAATGGGACTGTATCAGTATTTAGGAAAGGAAACACAACAAAAAATCAAAGGATCAAAACTCGTCGAGCTTGATAACGTCGGACACCTGCCCCATATTGAAGCTTTCGACCGATTTATCAAACCTCTTGTTTCATTTCTGAAAGACTGATAGCATCATTTCCTCTGCTTAAGGGAGCTCAACAAAAATTCTTCTGTATATTATTGTTGAATAATGAGAAGCATTCCCCCTACACATTATCTTTTCAAACACTTTTGCTACAAGATGTCATGTGCTCTACCAAAGCTAAGCAGTTGCACAAACTGCTTATTGCTCCTTTAAAAATACAAACAACTACCGATCAAACAGATAAGAAAATCCTTTTTTATCATTAAGTTTCTGCCGATAGAAATAAAGCTAGATCGCTCTAATCCTAATAAACAATATATTTAGCAAAAAAATCAATAAAATTTTATAAAACTAATATTTTTAGTATATTTGAATATCAATTTTAGACAAGGTCTTTATGGAACAGGCAAAAGGATATGACAATAAGGAATTACATGTTGGCGATATTGTTCGCTTCCATACCCCTATCCCGATGAGGATCCCAATACAATCTTTATTGTACTTTGGTCGTATTACGATCCGGAAGGTAAATCGTCAAGAGCTGAAGTGGTTAAATTTGATCCAGTTCTTAAACATTATCCTGTGATTCAAAAATGGTTTATTCGAGACTTGGAAAGAGTACCCGAAGTCAGCCCTGAATTACTCCAACAGATTGCGTTATTTATGAAAAGTAAACTGGGGAATGCGATCATAAGCAAGTTGATAGTCTAACTAAAGTTGATAGTCTAAATAAAGTCCGACAAAAAGTATAAAACACAATGGAAAATAAATTCAAAGCAAACAGAGAATTCACATCACGATCGATATGGTCCGATTGGCGTGAACAACTTAAAGAAAGTGAAATAAATGGTTTACTTCAACGACTTGAAGTGATGGATCGGGGGTACTCCTTGATTGGTTACAATGGCATAACCCAAAAGGCAACTACACTGACCGTAAATGTGTGGAAAATAATGTAAAACCGCTTTGCAAATCAAAAGCCGTAGAATATACCTATAGAGAGATCTTGCGCAGTCATACGAAAAAGCAGTTTAATAGCATTTCGAATGGCCCCATACAACTTATGTTTAACAATTAATTGCTCAAACTATGGAATCTCTCATCAAACAGATTATCGGTTATCAACTACCAAAAATCATGGCAATGGAGTCTCAACGAAAAGATTGGCGCTATCAGCTGCTGGATTTAAAAGATAAAGCACTTTTTTGATAGGCTCTCACTTATGAAACGACAAGAATTGCTCCAATGGCTTCAATGGAATGATCGCAATGGGATTTATACAGACTATGACTGCATCCGAAAAGGCATTCCTTTATTCACAAAAATGCAGGCTCTAGCCACAGTCTATCATCAGATTATGCGCGACCATGAAAATTGGGATGGTTATATGGGGAAAGAATATATCCGTGGAAATATCCTTTAGACAAAAAATGAGCTTCATTAACGAAGTACATAACACGATTCATTGTAGGACTCGCTATGGATGCACCTCCTTATCTTAATGTTTTACTTAACGTTTTGACAAGTCTAAAAACTCTACCTAAATTTATCTTAAATCATTTAGTTTAGCTATATTAGAGATTCCAAGTCTACGCTATGGGAATCAATTATTCGCTAAATATCCAAACATTTGAGGAATACTATGATCAATGGAGTCCCAAAGTATTCCAGTATGCGTTCAATAAAACCAGATCTTCTTATTTAGCCGAAGAAACTGTACAGCGTGTTTTTATTAAGCTTTGGAAAAACTTAAATGAAAAAAATATTGATGCCACTGTAGAATCCCAGATCTTTTGTATTGCAAGGACAACAATTTTGGACCTAATCAAAGAAGAATATAATAGAAAGAAACTTCTTCAGGTAGAAAATGAGCTCATTCAGCGCTATTCCCCACAAGATGATTACTATGCCAAACAGCTTGAAACTACATTACAACATATCATTAATCAATTCCCCGAAAAGCGAAAACAGATTTTTATGTTGAGCCGATATTCCAATCTATCCCATAAACAAATCGCGGATAAACTCTCTATATCATCCAAGACAGTAGAAAATCAAATTACGCTTGCGCTAAAAGCAATAAGAAAAGCATTATTGCTCTCCATACTGATGCTAAATCTTTTTTAATTTTCTTTTGGGGATACCTTATTTTCAATCGTAATTAATATGTATGAAGATTACGAAAGAACTCGTCGAAAAATATCTCCGCGGAGAAGCAAATACCGAAGAAGTTAATGCGATTCAAAATGCACTGGATAATAACCAACTAAATTTGGATGATTGGCTTCCAGCAAGCGAATGGCATAATATAGAAGAACATATAGCTTTTGAACAGCATGACTCAATCAAACAATCCCTAATTAAAAAAATTACGATCAGGGATACAAAACAACGGATCTATGCCCTATTGAAATATGCTGCGATACTTTTACTTGTCGGAACACTAGGCTGGGAATCTTTTCATTATTGGAAGACAACAACAAATACACCTACGATTACTTCTGTGCAAAAAAACAAACTCCGAAATTGGAGTCCCCAAGCAACTTCTATTATATTAATTCTGGCAATTCGCCGATGCAGGTAGATGTTCCTGATGGATCAAAAATTGAACTTTATCCTAATTCGGAAGTTAGATTTGCAGATAACTTTTCTTCGCTGTCTAGCCGTGATATTCATTTAAAAGGAAAGGCAAAGTTTGTTGTTGCCAAAGACAAGTCAAGACCCTTTAATGTACATACCACTGGGTTAACAACAACGGCATTAGGTACAATATTTAGCGTAGATGAGCTAAAATCTTCGCAAACAAAAGTCAAATTATTTGAAGGACGTATCCAATTAAAGAGTCTAAAAAATACAACAGGCTCCCCTCCTCTGCTCCTTGAATTTATTCCAAATGAAGAAATAACCATCGATCATCAACAACTTCAAATTATTGCGGAAGAACGAATGAATTCGTCCAAATTCAACAGAAGAGGTTTTTATTCCGAAAAACAAAATACACTAATCTTCAAAAATTTAGCCCTTAAAGATCTACTGCATATTATAAGTCAAAACTATAATATCAAACTTGAATTTAATTCGAAGTTATCGAAAATAAATATTACAGTGGCACCTATGAAAATGATCCTTCTGTCTTCCGAAAAATACTTTCAGATATACAAGAACTCCACCACATTACTATAACCATACAGAATAAAATATAATTCACTTATTTAATCCATAAATTATGCACAATTATTTACCTTCCAAACATGGCCTACTAACCATGTTTATGCTAAGAACCAATATCCGTGCTGATGTAAACTGGGGTTTACGTCTTGGACTAATGGGCCTTTTGGCAACTAGTTATCAGATCGTTAATGCACAACAGCAGGCAGCGATCAACGGCGTCATTCGCGACGAAGCGGGTAAGCCCATATACTCCGCAACAGTCACTATCCAGAATGTGACTAACAAATTCAAGAGGGCAACGACTAGCGCTGCAGATGGTACCTTTTCCTTTGATCAGATCCCAGCTGGCCAAGGATACCAAATCACCATTTCCTCTATCGGATTTAAAACCAAGGAACTGACAGATTACAACATCTCTGAAAGAGATAAGCTTGCCATCAATGTCAGTCTGGAATCGGTATCGGAAAATCTACAAGAAGTAGTTGTCACTGCACTAGGTATTAAAAAGGAGAAAAAGCCCTTGGTTATACTGTTGCGGAGCTAAAAGGAGATGAATTGACACAGGGTAAAGAAACAAATGTTGCCAATGCACTTTCAGGAAAGGTCGCTGGTGTGCAAGTAAGCCGTGCCGCTTCCGGTGCTGGAGGCTCTTCGAAAGTTGTTATTCGTGGTAACAACTCACTTGTTGGTAATAGCCAACCGCTTTACGTAGTCGATGGTGTGCCGATTGACAATCAAAACATTTCAGCACCAAACCAATCCGGTGGTACAGATTATGGCGACGGTATTGGTAATATTAACCCCGAAGACATTGAGACCATGTCCGTCTTAAAAGGGCCCAATGCCGCGGCGCTATATGGTCAAAGAGGAAGCAACGGCGTCATCCTGATTACAACAAAATCAGGAAAAGCTGGTAAAACACGCTTCAGCTATGGTACCGACTATTCCTTTGGAAATGGTTTGGTACTCCCTGATTTTCAAAATGAATATGGTCAGGGACTAAATGGCACATTTACCCACTTCCGAAAAGACGATGGAACCATCGTTTCCATGAGTGAAGCCATAAAAACGGTTACAGTGGTATCCCAAAAATGAGTGCGGGGCGGGACCGTACAACACGTGCCAGCTGGGGAGCGAAAATGGAAGGCCAAACTTATGAAGATGCCTATGGAAATGTACTGCAGCTAACACCTAAACCTGATACCTATGCATCTTTTTCCAGACCGAAAACAATTTGTCAATAACTTAAGCGTAGACGGCGGTAATGAAAAAATAAACTACCGTTTTTCTTTTGCCAACACAGATGTGAAGGGATATATCCCGACCAATACTTTGAAAAGGAATAATTTTGGTTTACGCACACAGGCAAAAATTACGGACAAACTTCATATTGATGTAAAAGCAAATTACATCGCTCAAAAAGGAAACAATAGACCAACATTGGCTGATGCAGCCGATAATCCAGCCTATTTATTTATCAGTCAGCCACGAAGCCTAGGGAATGATATCATGTCCCAATATAAATGGACGACACAGGAAATAAGCAGGCAGCTTGGTTTTTCGGGACTAACGGAAGGCCTGGAAAAAACTTACGCTACGAACAGTTCCACTGCCAATCCTTTCTGGACAATCCATGAAAATCACAACGAAGATCGCCGCGACCGCATCATTGGATTACTCCGCCTAAGCTATGACTTCGCCCCTTGGCTCAAAGTAGCAGCGACAGGAGGAACCGATTTCTATACAGATCAGCGATTCCGATACAGACCGATCAATACCTATCAGAGCTTAAACAGGAAAGGCGATATCAGAGAAGAAGTTATTCGATCCCGCGAAGATAACTTTGACATCCTTGCCAGCTCCAATTTCACTTTATCGGATAACATTAAGCTCAGCGCCAACATAGGGGCAAGTCATCAAAGTCGATATCTGCGAATGACCGGAAACGCCGGTAATCAGTTTATCGTACCTAATCTCTTTGTCATCAATAATACCACTACGAATACCTATATATTCGATCTTATCGAGTCTAAAATCAATTCGGTATACCTCTCAGGCCAATTTAGCTATAAAGATTATTGGTTTGTCGATTTTTCGGCGCGCAATGACTGGTCTTCAACATTATCCAAAAATAATAATTCGTTTTTCTACCCTTCGATAAGTTCTAGTCTTGTGCTATCTGATGCATTCAAATGGCAGTCAGACGCGCTGTCGTTTGCCAAGATCCGAGCTTCCTGGGCACAGGCCGGTAGCTCCGGAAACCCCTACCAATTGACAGGTGCGTATAGTCTGAATCAATATACACATGGCGGTGTACCGATGGCTTCATACACCGAAATTATCCCTGATCCCAACTTAAAGAATGAGTTGACCACCTCTATCGAGGCTGGTGCAGATCTCAGGTTTTAAAAAATAGACTTTCACTATCCTTTACTTACTATCAGGCGAAAACAAAAAACCAGATTCTAGATGTACCGATTGCGCCATCAAGTCTCTACGTGAAAAATCGCATCAATGCCGGAGAAATCAGTAACAGGGGATCGAATTTGTACTAGGGGCCACTCCCCTTAAAACCGAATCAGGATTTGAATGGAATACAACATTTAACTTTAATAGAAACCGCAACAAGGTTGAATCGCTTTACCCTGGTGTAGAAAGTTTCCTTTTGGCAACGGATAGAGGAATCAACGTCGTCGCCGAAGTAGGAAAGCCATTTGGTCAGCTTATTGGAACTCAATTTGCATGGATTAAGGATGAAAATGGAAACCGATTAATTGATCCAACGACAGGGCTCCCTTTACGTACCGCGGGACGAGTGGAAACTGATCTTGGAAATGCGCAACCAAATTGGATAGGCGGTTTCGGCAACACATTAAAATACAAAGGCTTCAACTTATATGCACTTGTTGATATTCGTCAAGGAGGAGTGATCTTCTCACAATCCAATCGAGAACAAATAATTTATGGGACGAGCAAAAAAACGTTAGAAGGACGTGAGGGTACCTATGTCGCTGATGGGATGGTTGCACAACAAGATGATGCAGGCAACTGGACAAGCACCGGAACAAAAAACAGTAAACAGGTGAATGCTCAGGATTATTGGAATATGGTTGCTAGTGATAAAGAAGTCATGGTATCTGAGGAAATGATTAATGATATGAGTTATATTGCAATGCGCGAAATCAGTCTCTCATATTCATTCCCGAAAAATCTGATACCACATCGTATGATTAATTCATTGAAATTGGGTCTATATGGCAGAAACTTATTCTATTTCCAGCGAAAAACAGATGGTTTTTCTCCAGAAGCTTCTGCTTTCAATGTAAACAATAGCTCCATAGGTATTGAATCCACTTCCCTACCTATGATGAGAACATTTGGCATTAACCTTACCGTTGGTCTTTAAAACACTGAATTATGAAAACGAAAATGATAAAAAACAGATTTGTTATCGCTCTTGTCTCCGTTGCAACATTTAGTGCCTGCACGAAAGACTTTGAAAAAATAAATACGCCACCAACATCAGTGACAGCAATAGATCCCGCATTGCTTATGGCTAGAATCCTCCGCGATGGAACCTTTCAGGAGTCGGGAGAACTTCCAAACAATAAGTTTGGTTCTTGGATCCAGCATTGGGCGGGTGGTCCAGTGGTACCCGTATCTCGTTATTTTGAAGGACCAGAAAACCTGATATGGTCGCAGCATTTTACCTTGCTCAGAAACATCATTCAGATAAAAAGGAACTCAGCGGCAAAGAAGAAAGTCCCGAAGGTAGAAGTAAACTGGCCATAACCGAACTTTATGAAGTTTATCTATACCAACGATTGACTGATCTATTTGGAGACATCCCCTATTCGGAAATTACAAAAGATAGCAGAGAGATTAATCGAACCCCTAAGTTTGACAAACAAGAGGATATCTATCCCGCACTGGTCATAAAGGTTGATGCCGCTTTGGCACGTCTCACCGCTGGTGATCAATCTTATGGTTCCTCCGATTTTTTCTATGGCGGTAATATTGATAAATGGAAAAAATTCGGAAACTCCTTAAAACTGAAATTGGGCATGAGAATGCGTTATGCCAACCTCTCATTAGCGCAAAAGACCGTTACAGAAGCAATGACTTCTCCACTTGGGTTAATCTCAAGTAATAGTGATAATGCTGCAGTTCCTACATTTAATAATGCCCAAGCCGAAAACCAAAACCCTATATTACGGCAGATGACTACTGGGAGCGCCGACTTACGGTACTTAGCCAACACATTGGTAAACAAATTGAAGGAGTATAATGATCCACGCTTAGGTCTACTTGCAGAACCTGTCACTATAGGCGGTGTTACCACCTATCAAGGAATTGGTGTAGCATTAACCGATAATGAACTTTCTCAACTGATCAGAGCAAATTACTCTACGGCCAATAAGTCAACATGGTTTAGCTTGAATTTTGCGCCAATACCAAGTTATGCAATGACCTACTCAGACATTTGTTTTTACAAAGCCGAGGCTGCATTGTTAGGTTGGGGCGCGACAGGTACAAATGCGCAATCATTCTTTACAGATGGGGTCAAAGCTGCCTTTGCCCTTCCTCCGTACAATCTAACTTCCATCCCCTCATCCTATGAGCAAAATGTCATCAACCTAAATGGATTGACAGACGAGCAAAAGATGGAGAAAATCGCTACTCAAAAATGGATAAGTTTATTTGGCCGAGATATGGAAGCATTTGCCGAATGGCGACGTACTGGTTATCCAAAATTGACACCTGGTCCAAATCCGGGATCCACCAATAGACAGATACCACGTCGAGCTATTTACTCCAGTGAAGAGGCTGAATTAAATCAAACAAATCTCAAAGACGCTGTTTCCAGAATGCAGAACGGAGACTCCTTTTTGTCCAAAGTATGGTGGGATAAAAACAATAACAATAAAGGTTTGAGCGATACGAAATTATTTCGTATCGCTCAAACCTAATTACCAAAATGCTGCTTCAGATTTTATCCCTCACCTATTCTGTATAGCTATTCCCGCAACAAGGTCTTCAGGACTATTTTAGAGCAAAACAACCTAATTGTTTTTCGTGCTGAATCTTTTTCAGCGATGATTTAGGTTTCTTTTGAAATTATATTTATCTTTCTTTAAGTATAAAACAAATCTCACGATCTTCAAGCTTTACAAAAATGAAAACAATCTCTTCACTATTTTTGCTAACAGTAGTATCTCTTTTTATAGGCTGTGGAGAAAACGGTAAAAAGCCACATCACCGTCTCCAGATAACTTACCAAAAATAACCCAAGCTTTAGCTTCGAGGGGATAAAACAAGATTATACAACAAATGAAGAATTATCGTTTCAGATTGCAAATACTTCTAATTTAAAAATTGATTCCATCCTTTATTATATTAATGATTACCTGATTGCTAAAGTCACAGAAAACAATAAAGTAACATATAGATTATCAAGAGAGAAATTTGGCAAGCAAATCATTAAGGCGGTTGTATTTCATACTGGAAAATCCGAAGAAAACACAGTAAACATAGACTATCTGCCATCAGACCCGCCTCGAATTTTAAAGTACCGAATAGTTAATACCTACCCACATGATATCAAAGCTTTCACACAGGGGCTAGAGTTCTTTGGAGAAAACTTGATGGAAAGTACGGGCAATGGCGTTGGGTTAGTGGAAATAAAGGTAAGTCAAGTATCCGCATTGTCAATCCTACAACAGGACAAGCAATCAAAAAGATCGAATTAGCAGATTCAATATTTGGTGAAGGTGCAACCATATTAAATGGGAAATTATATCAATTGACTTACAAAAGCAATCTTGCCTATGTCTATGATATGGCAACACTAAAGACAATAAAAACACTGCCATATTTCAAAAACATGGAAGGATGGGGACTGACCTCGGATGGTAAAAATTTGTATATGTCTGACGGTTCAGAAAATATCTATATACTCAATCCCAATGACTTTTCTAAAATTGATTATATCCGTGTTGCCACAAATGAGAAAATCGTTAACCAGATAAACGAAATGGAATGGGTAAAGGGAAAGATTTATGCTAATTTCTTTATGGAAGATGTTATGGGTATCATCGACCCAAAAACAGGCGCTATTGAGGGGCTAGTCGATCTTTCCAAATTACGAGAAAATGTGACACAACATGTTGATCTAGATGTATTAAACGGAATTGCGTACAATAAAAAATCAAATACCTTTTTTCTCACAGGAAAAAATTGGGACAAAATATTTGAAATACAGTTACTGGATTAACTAATCACTCGTTAGTCTATAATGTACACAATCATAAAGACAGTCTATTCATTAAAGTGCTATTCCCGATCTGGAAATAGCACTTTCTTACTTCAGGACAACAATTATTTCTTAATGATTTTTCCATCTTCATAGAGTGTATACTCTTCGCCATCGGCCTGTTGCACCACCATTTTTCCGTCGACAAAAATATTGCTAAATGTAAAAACAGGATCGGTTAATATTTTGCTGTTGTAGTCCATCAATCCCCAATGCTGTGGGGATTCCATATACATGATCCTATTTTTACCCACAACGTCCAAAACCTGATATTTAAAAGGAATCACAATAGCGCCATTATGATCAATAAATCCCTGTTTGCCATCTTTCGCAACTTTGATGATCATACTATCAATCGCCATAAGACTGGCATCCAAAAAGACAGACTCATACTGTGGCGAAACAATCTCCACGCCTTTCTCATTGATCAATCCTACACGTTGTTTACTATCTTGTACTTCAAAAAAACCAAAATGCGGTTTTGTCGTAGTACTGAAATAGTTGGGCTGTACAATAACCTTTCCTGTTTTATCAACGATGCCAACAGTTCCTAAATCGCCATTGGCATCCGTCCGATGGAAAGTTGCAAGACTTTCGCCATCAAATCGTATAAATTGTTCGTAAGTAGTATCCGGATTCTCCCAGATATCTTCTGCCGCATTATACTTTCCCTTTAATTGACTGATAGGTAAAACAGTCTCTTCAACACCTTCTTTAGCAGCTTTGGTTGCATCCTGTCCCTGACAGGAGCCGCCTAAAAGTACAATTATTGCCACTATGCCTACAATTTTATATGGATTGTTTATTCTCATACTATTTCAAAATTATGCTTATTTATCAAATGTTATATAACCCCTATACTTTGAACAGATACATTTTAAAAACGGAAATCTTCGACTCGACATTATTTTCTTATCTGCTAAGGCAATTCTTCAAGCTTGTTAAAACCTGTTGTTATCATCTGCTGCAATTGAGGTGTAAACAAGTTTGTTGAAAGTGGCATTTTCTTGGCTTCGCTATTTAATCTCCATTGTGCACGCTTCTCAAGCAAAAATTGCAATCGCTGTGCTGTTGTCAATCCCGGCAATGTATAATATATACTATTTTCGCCTTCTTTTCCTTGCTTTTGAATATATCTCCCGGCAGTTACCTTAAATTTATTTCTTTCCTCAAAACTTCGGATAAAAGAGCTATCCTGATCAGCGATATCCCACATTGGATCACGAGGGCAGCAGACAGAACCATAGCTTTCCTTCCAATATACTGTTAATAGGTTTTCGGGCACCATAGGTTTAGCAAAATCAATCACTGGATTTTCCAATCCCCAAGCCGAACGCTATCAACTTTTACATTGTCCTCTTCCCGTCTGATATAGTAATAATAATTAGTGGTTTCAGGTTCCACGCACATTCCATTTTTTGAAGCCATTTTATTGACTTCACTGTAAAACTTCCAATCAGGAACAATAAGAATAAATTCCTGCAATTCAGGATAAAACGCCGAAGGCTTCTTGAAAAGTTCTACTGGGATCTTTGCGCTCAAATAAAATACAGCTATTGAATCCGTCTTAAACTGCAATGGCAGATCCAATAGATAATTACCCTCTAATCGTGCCACCTGACGATCTTCAATATTCATTACTCGATCATACTTTTGAGCTAGCCAATACGGTCGTACAGTTTCCTGTGGATCGGGGGTCTGATAGCCTGTTTTATGGCTTTAGTTTTACAGGATACAACAAGTAGAAGTAAAACAAACATTAAATAAAACTTATCAATTGTTAAGCATGTTCTCATTGGCTGAAATTATGTTTCATGAATTATTTATTGTGCAGCGGCAACCTTTATCCCCACCTTATTTAAAAACTCAACCTGTTTTTCCAAACAAGTATCTGCCAGGACTGCTATTTTAGCTTTTTCATCAGTAATATCTCTTAATAAGGCCTGTCTGGCACCTTTTTTCTGCTCATCCACATATTTGACCAACAACGTACCATAACCATCTGTAATTCTCGTCATGTAAGCTATTGTAGTCAAATGGAAACTCTTCGCAGCTTCACTAGGCTTTAATGCATTAACTTCACTCTTTATTCCTTTGATATAGCTGCTCAGCGCCTGTACCTCTTTGAGCTTCATTTCGTAGGATAATTCATCCGTTTTATCCGCATCATATTCTCCTTCCAGTAATTTATTGTAGCTTTCATCCAACTTTTCTTTACAACTATAGAAAAGGCGGGCAATCTTCTCATTATATCCGAAGTCCAAATTACTGCCACAGGACGTCAATGCGAATGTACTGATGATTAATGTCAAAATAATAATTCTCATATCTCGATTTTTCAACAAATAACGCATTTTCAAAACAAGCTCTTTAAGGCATTTAATATTCGTTACCTATTTTTTAAGATTCGCTATCATTTGGGTACAGTTTTATCCCAGACAATGGCACCGATAATTACCCGATTAGCAAATACTGTAAAACAAGTCAAGGACAACAGCTTGTTTCTTAAGGAAGAATTGCGGAACTTAGAAAAATAATCTAGACTAGATTAGAAGACCGACAATTTTAGACGAATCAAAAAAATCGATGCGGAGTCAAAACGAAAAGAACTGAATAAAACACTATGAAACAACTAGCTTTATTGATCATGTTCATCGGAATGTCGAGCATGGTTTTCGGACAAGAAATTAGCCGTTCAACGACCCAAACAATTACGCAATCCGAATTGGACTTGGTTCTGTAATTGCTGTCGTTACTTCTTGGGATCGTAACAAGTCTATTCTCTGGGCGCTGATTCATGGCATCTTGGGCTGGCTATATGTTATTTATTTTGCATTTACACGGAGCAATAATTAATATTTCTCCAGTTCATATTTTCAATACAATCAACAGTGTTATATCCTTCTGTAAAACAGAAAATAAAAAGCTGTCAACCAAAATCGAAAGATCATGAGCATGATACAAAATTTCCTCCGGGTCAATTTGGAAACATTGAATAGTTTTCTCACCGATAGTCATTCATTAAGCAAAATGGTATATAGCAAAGAAGCTATACATTTGGACAATTTGATAGATATTGACAAAGCTTGGGAAGGTATTTTCTTTTTATTGACAGGAGAATCAATCGGCACATACGATCAGGCCGCTCCACCCTTATCCTGGCTATTAGTTGGGCCTAATGACATTGATCGCAATCAGGACATGGGCTATGGCCCAGCAACCTATACAGATATAGAACAAACCAGACAGATTGATTTAGCGTTAAAGGAAATTTCAATAGATGAATTAACACAACGTTTCGACTCTGCCACCATGCTTGAAAAGATATATACCCAGATATCTGGGATGATGAAAATGCATTAGATTATCTGCTTCAATACTTCGAAGACCTAAAAGCATTTTATCAGATGGCCGCCTTACGTCATGAAGCAGTAATCCTATTTCTCAATTAAAGAGCGACTATTTCACGCTAATAAAAACCATAAAATAACTATGCTTATTTCTGATAAGAGAAATATCCACATTGAAGAATTAAAGGAAGCAAATAACATAGCCGTTTCCGACCTGGTCGCATTAACATTGGATATTGTCCAAGGAGGGGCCTCAGTGGGATTTATGCAGGACTTAAGCGAAGAAAAAGCAAGAGAATTCTGGAACAATGTCCTGGCGAAGGTCCAGCAAGAAAAAACAGTGCTACTTGTTGCAAAGACAGCTCATCCCACCAAATCGTTGGGACCGTACAATTACAAATAGACCTTCCTCAAAATCAGCCTCATCGGGCCGATGTAGCAAAAATGTTGGTGCATTCCGCTTTTCGACGTCTTGGTATAGCGGAAAATTTATTGCAACATCTGGAATTCATTGCGAAAAAAAAGAGAAAATCACTACTGGTGTTAGATACTGTAACAGATAGCCCAGCTCATGCTTTGTACTTAAAACGTGGCTGGAAGGTCGTGGGAAACATTCCAAATTATGCACTTTTTCCCAATGGTAGCCCCTGTAGTACAACCTACTTTTATAAAAACCTTGAATAGTATTGTTATTCGCAAAAAAAGAACCTCCAATAACTGTTAACTTATTGGAGGTTCTGTTGACAAAAACAATGATATTGCTCCTGACTATTTTTGTACCACACCGGACCAGGTTTGCTTCCCATTTGGAAAACAAGGGTAGCTCCAGACATGATCTGCTCATGTGTGATATAACTTGTTTCAAGAGGCTTTCCATCCAAAGTAACCGACTGGATGTAAATATTGGTTTTATTTACATGATCCGCTTTGACAGTAAACTTTTTCCCATTCGCAAGTTTAAATTCGCTATGTTCAAACAATGGCGTACCGATTTCATACCTTCCACTCACTGGATCTACTGGATAAAAACCCAGCGCACTGAATACATACCAAGCAGACATCTGTCCGCAATCATCATTCCCGCTTAACCCTGACGGATTATTTAGATAAAGTTTTTCCATCACTTCGGCAGCATATTGCTGTGTTTTCCATGGTTGCCCAATCGCGTTAAACAAATATATAGCGTGATGACTTGGTTCATTTCCATGTGCATATTGTCCAATCATGCCCGTACTGAAAATAGGTAGTTTACTGGTGTCTGATGGGTGGAAGGTAAACATGCTATCCAATTTCTGCCCAAAGCGTTCATTTCCGCCGACGAGATTGATCAATCCCGGAATATCATGTTGAACAGACCAGAAGTATTGCCAAGCATTGCTTTCACAGATATGTGCACTATATTCCTCTGGATCAAATGGCGTTACAAAAACACCATGACTGTCACGCGGTTGCATAAATGATGTAGTGGGATTATAGACATTTTTATAATTTTTTGCTCTTGCAAAAACGTAGTTGCCACCGCCTTGTTCCCCATCTTATCCGCCATAACCGCAATACAATGATCATCAAATGCATATTCGAGTGTGCGTGACAAAGACCAGTTCTCAGCATTGTATTTATCCACAACATCATAAGGTACATAACCCAACTTTTTATACAACCCAATACCTCTATAGTTGTCTATGTTTGCTGTTGCCACACAAGCTTCCAGCGCTTTATTGACATCAAAATCACCTATTCCTTTCAAATAAGCGTCCACAATAACTGGGATTGCATGATTGCCAATCATCATATCGGTTTCACTGCCATAGATATTCCATACAGGCAAGCGACCATGCTGTTCGTAAAATGCAATAAATGATTTCACCATATCATTTACCCGATTTGGATCAAGATAAGTAAATAGAGGATGTGAAGCGCGATAGGTGTCCCAAAGCGAAAAAGTACTGTAATTGGTCCAACCTTCAGCCTGATGTATTTTTCTATCCGCTCCAAAATAAGTCCCATCTACGTCTCCAAATATGGTAGGGGCCAACATCGAATGGTACAATGCTGTATAGAACTTTACTTTAGCTTCTTTGTCTGTAGTCTGAATAGCAATCTTACCAAGCTCTTTGTTCCAGTTATTCTCAGCTTGTTTTAAATAGTGATCAAAATCATCTGTTGGCACCTCAGCTTTCAGGTTTTTGGAAGCACCATCCATACTTACCCCGAAAGAGCTGTGCTAAGCGTTACTTGTTCACCAGTAGATGTTTTAAAATCAAAACGTGCCTTGAAAGCAGTACCAATACGTTTGGTCGTTTTTGTTATGCTGTCAACACTTGACTGTATCGCCGAGCTATCGATGTGAACTGCAGTAAACGGCTTTGAAAATCGGGTTTCAAAATAGACACGTTGGCCTCTGGCCCAGCCTTCTGAAAATCGGTAGCACACGCAGTGACCGAATCAACCACCTCGATGTATGAATCTATTGTGGCATCCCAGTTCATTGCTTTCTTTAGATCCAAAAAAATAGCCGATTGAGCCTCAGGGAATGTATAACGTTGGATACCGCAACGTGGGGTTGCCGTTAGCTCTACATCGATATTATAGTCTGTCAACTTTACTTTATAGTACCCCGCATGTGCCTGTTCGTTTTGATGCGAAAACTTGGAATGAATACCCAAAGGCGCCACGGCCTCATGATAAGGCAAGGTAACTGGCATAAACGATATATCATATAGATCCCCAGCTCCCGTCCCACTTAAATGGGTATGACTAAAGCCCGAAATCGTGCTATCGGGATAAAAATAACCCGAAATACGATCCCAACCGGGCAATCCATTATCTGGGCTCAATTGTACCATACCAAAGGGCGATTGTGCTCCAGGATAGGTGTTACCCGTAAAATCCGTCCCTATAAAAGGATTGACTGATTTTGCATAAGAACCTTCAGCCGAATCCCGCTGTGAGGCACAGCTCAGTATTCCCAATAAACCTGCGCATGCCAGGTATTTCATATATTTCATAGTGTAGATAGCTTCTTTAATCTGCGTGTCATTTATCTGTCTCCCGTAACAATCAGGATATCTTTGCTATTGACCAAAACTTGATGACTAATTTTAAAACCTCCTAATGGCTTTCCATCGACGATAATTTTTTTGATGAATTCTCCATTGCCCTCTTTTTGGCGTCTAATGGTCACACGATCAGACTTAGGGTAATACTTTTTATCAAGTTGAATAGTTACTTTATCAAATACCGGCGTAACGATCGTATAATCTGGTCTGCCGGGACAAAAAGGGTAAATCCCTATCATATTCATTAATGCCCAGGTCGACATTGTTCCTGTATCATCATTTCCTGGGATCCCACCGGGACTATTCGTAAAATGTTTATCCAGAATTTGCTTAACCAACTTTTGCGTACGCCATTCCTCACCTTTTATTTCCGAAAAAACATGTGGATAAAGCATGTCAGGTTCGTTGGTAACATCAAAATACCCTTTATCAAAGGTAGCCTGTAATCTGTCCACAAATTTCCTTTTACCGCCCATCAGTTGAACTAAACCAGGGATATCAAATGGTATTGCAAAACTATAATTCCAGGCATTCCCTTCATGGAATCCATGGTTAGGCTCAAAATTAGCCCCCATCAATGGATTGAAAGGTGTCAAAAACGAGCCATTGGGAAGAATAGGTCGAAAGGTTCCATACTCTGGAGAATAGTAATGTTTGTACCCCTGTGCTCTCTTACCAAAAGTCTGTGCGTCTTTAGTTTTCCCCAATGAGTTGGCCAACTGTGCTAAATTCCAATCAGCAACATAGTATTCAATCGCATGGGAAACTGAATTATCAAAAGAATCGCGAAGAGGAACATAACCATACTTGACATAATCGGCATTGTCCGGACGGATTCGATTCGTCGAATCCGTTGTCGTCGCCGACTTCAAAAAAGCCTCATAAGCTGTATTGATATCATAGTCCCGAATGCCTTTCATCCAGGCATCAACGATCACAGGTACTGCTGGATCACCGTCCATGGTATAGCTTTCACGGCTATAAAGTTCCCACTTAGGCATCCATCCATTTTCTTTATAAATATCAATCATGGAACGAATCATTCCAACCTGTTTATCTGGATAGACCAACGACATGAGCGGCTGTACATTTCTGTACGTATCCCATAAAGAGAATACGGTGTAACGATTATGATCCGCAACAAGGGTCTTTCTATTTTCCATAGCCGGATATTCGCCGTTAACATCCTGTAAAATATTTGGATGAATCATGGCATGATACATAGCCGTATAAAATACCGTTTTTGATCTCCGGTACCTCCTTCAACCTGAATTCTTGATAATTCATTATTCCACAAAGATGAAGCTTGTGTCCTGATCCGCTCAAATCCAAAACCAGGTTGCTCGACTTCCAGATTTTTTCGTGCATTTTCAACGCTTACGAAAGATACCGCCAACTGAACCTCTAAGCTCTCATTTTCCTGAACATCAAAACTCAAGAATGCCCCAAGATCGTCTCCAGACAATTGGCTCGAATAATCGGTAAAAATCTTGTATTTGCCCGCATCTTTATTCCAATCATTCTCCCATTTTTCACCGGCACGCTGAAATTTCCAGTAACCTTTCTTTGCGGGCTTTTTATTCACTCGCATCACGAAGAAAATCGGATATACGGCCTGATTGTTGGTATAACAGAACGAATAATTTCGAACCTTCAAGTTCCGTATCACTGACATAGCGAACCGTGGCCCCCGTTTCATTCGTCAGTCCCTCGCCTAAATTGAGTAGAATATTAGCCTGCCCTTTAGGGAAAGTAAATTTAGATACACCCACACGAGCAGTTGCGGATGTCTCAGTTTTGATACCGTATTTTTTAACACATTACTATAATAACCTGGATGAGCCTCTTCCTGTGTATAAGTACTTCCATATTGATGGTAGTCGACTTCTAGTTTTCCAGCCGTTGGCATCAGCAACAAACTTCCCATATCAGGACAACCTACACCACTCAGATTGACATGTGAAAAACCGGTAAAATAGCTATTGCTATGTTCGTAAGGTGTAGACCACCAACGTGCATCCTTATCAAAGGCATTAAGTGATGAACCCATCACATTAAAGGGAGACACATTCATTAGACCATGAGGTACCTGAGCACCGGGATTGGTTGTACCATAGTTACTGGTACCAATAAAAGGATTGACATAGTCGGTTGGTAGTTTTGCGCAGCCGCTTGCTCCCAAACAAATAATCCCAAAAGAAAATAACGGATAAACTTGATCATATCATCTTGATAAAGACAATCTACTTTTTCTGATACAATGAACAGTAGATTGCACATTTTTAAGTGTAGTCACAATACTACTGATAATACCAAAGATTTACAAATATCGACAGCAGTTATATCTATCATTTTACAATGTTAATAGGATTTAGCAAGACTGAAAATAGATGCGAATTCATCAATCCGATAGGTATCTTAAAGTATAGTCGTATGATCAAAATATAGTCGCTAATGCAGGTTAGATCCAAGGAGAAAGATCATTCAACAAAAAATCCTGAAGCGGGGAACTTCAGGATTTTTACTAACTAACCAATTATTAACCTAAATTATGAAAACTACATTGATAACGCCATTCCCGAGCTTTGTTATCCTATTCTTTTATGTTTAACCAAACTTTAACAAACGGTGCCGTTCGTTGCGGAAAACTACAATCTGAAGATATCATCTCCCATTAAAGTCCTCTCAATGATACGTGATTAATGTGACAAGCCCCATTGCATATTCGGTTTATCCCCATTTCCAAAACTAGTTCACCTCCTTTTAGCAATTCCGCAGCGTCAAAATAGAATGTCTGTAGCGGTTTACCGTTTAGAGTTGCGCGCTGCACATACATATTCTTTTTGCTTGCATTTTTAGCTTTAATAGTGAATTGATCTCCTCGCCCATATTGCCGTCCCAACTTAATCTTAATTTCTTCAAAAGATGGACTACCAATTTCATAAATTGGCTTTGTTCGCGTTCCTCCGTCTAGCTGAAATAATCCGATTGCATTCATGATATACCAAGCGCTCATCTGTCCTTGATCCTCATCTCCTAGATATGCGTTAGAAATACCCTGTCCGTAATATCGTTCCCCGATAGACCGGCTCCATTTTTGTGTAAGCCATGGTTTGTTCAACCAGTTAAAAATATAGGCGAAATGCATAGACTGTTGATTTCCCTGCACAACCGGATAATCCCAGTATTGATCATTTGGTCCATTATATCGCCATTTTTCACTTTCTCCGAACCCCCATTCCAAACGCTTTAGAAACACATCCTCACCAATCATTTTAGCCAATGCAGGAATATCCTGAGGCACAAAGAATGTCAACTGCCATGCATTTCCTTCAACATAATGATGATTGGCTCCAGATTTAAAGGGATCAAAGTCCTGGTACCATTGCCCCTTGGCATCTTTCATCCGCGCATAGCCACTTTTAACATCTATCGCATTCTTCCACCAGCTCCCTCTATCATTAAAATAACTGTATTCTTTTTCCTTTCCCAAGGATTTTGCAAATTGTCCTACAGTCCAATCGTCAAAACTATACTCCAAGGAATTTGAGAAACGTCCCAGGTCATAAGGCACATACTTATACTTCAGATAAACATCCAGATCCCGGTTACCGGCAAAGCCACCTTCAAATTTTAGCGGACTTGTTGTCTGCATTTTCTTGATCGCTTCAAATGCCTTTGTGACATCGTAATCACGTATTCCCATCTGATAGGCCCCTACAATCAAAGGAATCTCGTGTTCAGCAACCATCACTGGAATATATTCCATACCAGCAGGCCCTTTTGCCAGCCAACCGTCTGCATCATACATAGCCAATTGCGAACGCACCCATTTATTCGACCATTCCGGTGTAACCAGATTCCAGAATTGGTTTAAATTCCAGAACGTATTCCAAAATGCATCACAGCCCAGGGCAAGGTCCCCGGATGTTTCATCGTTCTGATCGTCTCATCAGAAGAGCGCCATTGCCCGTTAACGTCGCTAAATGTATTACGGCTTGCCAGGGTACGATACATATTTGTATAAAACTTCTCTTTTTCCAAATAGTCATCACTTTTTATCTCCAGGCGCCCCAATAATTCATTCCACACCCGATGTTGGTTGGCGACCACACGTTCAAAAGACCATCCAAATGGATCTGAAAGTTCTGTTTTTAAATTTTCTGCAGCATTGGCGATACTGACATAGGAAATCCCGGTCCGCAGCTGCACTTCCTTGTTTTTACGAACATCGAACTCTACATACATACCAGCGGATTGAGCGCTGTCGGCAACCAGATCAGACTGATCTGTTACGCGACCATTATGCCAAGTTCCGAAATTGATAATCGGTTTATCAAACTCCATGACGAAATAGACAATATAATCTTGTTTCGCATCGGTAGACCAAACATTTTCGGACAATTGGTTACTGTAGCCAATAACCTTATAATCAGAAACCTTTTTAAGAGAGAGGTCTTTGATCTTATAATCATATTCTCCGTTCACTTTAAGATCAATCATAATACGTCCAGTATCTGATTTATGATAGGTATATTTCTGGAAACTGGAGCGTGTTCCTGCGGTTAACTTTGCGTCAATATCCTGGTCAAGAAGATGAACGGCATAGTATCCCAATGGAGCCTGTTCACTTGCTTTATCTATTGCCGAACGATACCCTGAATGCGTACTATATTGGTCTCCGACACTAGTCTTCAACTGGCCTGCTGTTGGAAATGTGCCCAGTCCAGCCATTGTCCATTCGTGTATATGGCTAAATGTACCAATAGATTCTATTGAAGGTTCATAACCAGCCTGCCAGCCAATATTTTGATTATCGGGACTAATCTTTACCATTCCAAATGGCATCCACGGTCCCGGTGCCAGCATCCATCTGGAATGTGCAGCCCCTATCATGGTGTTGACATAATCCGAGACCCCACCCAATCTTTTGGGAGATCGTTTTATAGAAGATGTTTGAATTAATTTATCGTTGATATATATTGCATATTTACTTCGTACCTCTTTCGATGCATAAGGCATTGGAATCTCAAGTCGAGATAGGCCCTTCTCATGAGTTTTATCATAGATTTTCTTTCCATCCAACAACACTTTTATACGCTCATCATCTTTCAATTTCAAGATATCAAGGAGCATATACTGTATGCGCTCGTTTCCTTTTTCAGTTCAAAATCCGATTGCCGTACCTCTTTGATTATTGAAGTGTAATCTTTCAACAATTTCACCTGTTGAGGACCCAATAATTTAAAGGAGTCAAACTCAACCCACCCCCTTTTATTACCGTAAGTGTAACCTGGTTAAATCCCTCCGAAATAAGATGCTCAGGCAATGCTATCTGGATCGTAGAAGCTCCAGACTTTGAACCCGTACCTACAGGATCAATGGGGCCGTCACCATTCTTCAGTTCGTAATTATAGGATTTACCATTGATCGCGATTTGTAAGGTCGGTTTATTCTGAGGATCACTATTTGCCAATTTTACTTCCAGAGCCCATTTCCCGTTTTCAACTTGACCACTTAATACACTGTATAAATTCAAAAAATGGGTCCTTAGGCCAGAGGTTCCACCAGTCCCGCCCCATCCATTGGCTGGTCCGGGTAACACGTAAGGCAGATCTCTTGACAACGAAGATTGCCCAACCACAAAGTAATTGTCTTCGTAGCCAAAATCATGTTCCAGAAATTTCTTGTAATCGTGTGGAGCCAGTGCGAACTCTCTGCTGGAGCCATCTGAACTGCCCAGTTGCCAAATGGTATTCTCTTGCCCCGAAACAAGCTGTCCTGTCATTAACAGTAAGCTGGTGAAAACGGAAATGGGGAAATGCATTTTCATAATTGATGGATTTTATAATAAAAAGTATGCTATAAATGCCTATCCAAGTATTCAGTTCTTTTGCATGTTTCAATTTATCATCCCACTCCAAATTAAGATTTATAAATCTTAACCATCTCCCAATTATTCAAACAATCAACCTTTGCCAAATTGTATATACATAACAAAAGAGGCCAAAAACACAATAAAAAGCATTAAAAATTAGATTCAGCATACAATAATACTATAAAAAACAAGAAATATCAAGTAAAAAAAAAAATAAATGTACATACATACTAATTTATATAAGAATCCCATTTAAAGCATTTGTAATACACTAAAGTTAAGGATCACTTCGTCCAGTCAGATTGAATTAAAAATGGTAATAACCAGGGGAATATTAGGAATATATTTTCTTAGAAGCTGTCATGGGATTAAAATCTTTACTAAAATCCTACATAAAGCAAGATATACCATTGGGTATTTTGAATCCAATAGACTATATTTATATAATTTTAAATTGCTTCGACAATATCAAAGATAGAAAGTAAAATACGACATTTTATCAAGGGGAATGATATTCTACCCATTTGTGTAGGATATTATGTCATAAAGGTTTAATGAAAAAATTGAATGCTCTGTTAACCAAAGTCTTAAATAGACATATAAAGGTCAGAAAAGCCTATTTTTCGTTAATTACTTTAGACTGGGCTGTTATTTCTTTAATTTGCGAACAGAAATAAGATCAGTCTAATTGGAAATTTCGAAGCGACAATAGATCATCTTTGTGATTTACACTATGAAAATAAAAATTGAAGATTTTTTAAGCCGATACATGTTAAAGACAACTTTAGCGAAGATGATTATGAGATCGTAAATGCATTTATTAATTTCGCAAGATCCTTAAGCCGACTAACATATCAGAGCATCTATCTTATAGATTATTCAAAGAAAAGTTTTTATTTGTTTCCGACAACCCTATTTTTTTATGTGGAAGTACACCTGCGGAAGTAATGAAAGAAGGCTATCATCATTATGTAAGTAATGTCCCAGAAGATGATCTTCATTTATTAAAGAAAATAAACGATGTTGGCTTTGATTTCTATGGCAAATTAACTGCCGATGACCGTTTAAAATATTCCATATCATATGACTTTCATCTGAAACAGCCCGGTAGCAAACCATTACTTGTAAACCACAAATTGAAACCCTTGCTTCTGGACAACCATTCAAACCCATGGATCGCACTCTGTTTAGTTTCTATGTCTTCACACCCCAATGCAGGCAACATCAGATTCAAATCGGATGAAGATGGGAGGCAATTTGAATATGATCTAGTCAAAGATATTTGGGTAGAAACTCCGCGCGTTAAATTAAAACCCCGAGAAAAGGATATACTACTTTTTTTTTCAGCGCAGGGGCTTACAATGGATCAGATTGCTGATAGACTCTATGTTTCGATTGATACCGTTAAATTTCACAAAAAAACAGATATTTTCAAAGTTAAAAGTAAAGAGTATAACGGAAGCTACAGCATTAGCGATCGAGTTGTCTCTTTTTAATGGCTCTTTCAGTACTAATTGTTTTGGAATCTAACAACATATCTTTTGACATGGCTATAAATTTTTGAATATCCTTATCATTCCCGGTACTGCACTGTGAAATCTTATTTTTTTTTTTGATAAAGGTTTCTAGCCATTGGGATTTGATATAAATGGGCAGTGTTTCGGAATAAAAGTAAATAATCGGATCTCCCAATTGGTAAGATTCAATTTCCAGTTTACGTAGCGTGTTCACCACTTTCCGGTCGCATTCGGCAATTATTAAACCATTCCCCAAACTGTAGGGACCATAAAAGGCATCAAAGAGCATTTTTTTGAGAATATTAATCCGATTTCCAATAATTTTCCCAGAAATTACAAAGCGCCCGATATGCCAAAAATTGTCTACTTCGGGAACCAACAGATCTTTGGTTTTAATACCGAATAACTTCTGAATAGGCAGGCAGATTTCCTTATCCCAATAGGTAATCCGAATCGAAGCATGGATGGCATTATTTGTCTTACTCCGCAGAACATAATAAATAGACTGATCAAAAAAGCTGAATCCTCCCCTATCAATGATTTATAATCGATATCATAATCTTCTTTAGAATACTCATCCAGTTTATAGTGTTCTTGGACGGTAACCAAATAAAAATGAATAAGTTCAGGCAGTTCTGCACTATTAAGTTTCGTAAAATAATAATTTTCTGGAGTCCAGTTCATGCAGTTGAAATTCAATATTATTTACAAAATAGCCTTTGTTGATTAGATTCGCACGGAGACGTAGATACAATACAAAAGTATAATAATTATTGTAATTATTATAGCTTATTTTACTCACGCATAGATAAATAGTACGATTCAGGAAAACCCTTATCGCTTTGTCCGTAGCAATATTGAAAACAACCTGGCATACCATTCCAGCTAATAAATATAACCCCAACGATAACTGTGGTGGCGGTGAATCCATTGCGATTTCACCATATTCCGAAAGAAAATCTTCCAACCATTTTGTATCAATGTTCTTTTCCTGTAGTCTCTCAACAATAAATTTCCCTACGTTTATTTCAAATGCGTGATGTTCTTTATTCAAAGAGCGTAAATTGTGACTCTCTGGTGTAATGACAGTTAAAAAACCGGCCCAGCCCAAATTGTACGGATGAACAACAGGGATATTTTTCTGTGCCATGTATTCATCAAATAAAAAAGGGATATCGGTGGAAAAATCCAGGGCATTAATAGCGATCTTACAGTTTAAATCAAAGCTATACAAATTATTTCGATCAAGAAATTCGGGATAAGCCGTAATCTTTGCTTCGGGATTAATAGCCATCAATCGTTCTTTTAGAGCCATAGCTTTATTTATACCGATATCTCCTTCCACATAATTCTGGCGATTAAGATTGGTCAGTTCCACAATATCACCATCGATAATGATCAAATTTTCAAATCCCATCCGCAACAGACACTCAGCGATGTAGCTCCCAATACCGCAGCCCCCAATAAGCACCGGAAAATCCTGAATACGTTGCTGTTCTTCTTCCTTTATATGAATGTTATTACGTTTATATCTCAAACTCATTTTTTAAGACAATTTTGTATCCTATAAAGATAGGACTATAATTTAAAAATTATTACATCATCTTTATCAATTAACCTTAAAGATTCTTTCTTACAAGCACCTAATAGCACATATCGATATTGTTTCCATTCATTATATTTACTGTTACAATAGATTCAATCATATTCAAGGTCTGAATAAAATCTATGCAAAAAAAAATCCTATTTTAAACAACAAATCACTACAATGAAAAGTAAAATACAAATACTATATATTGTCATTACGCTATTACTGGGTATGGATATGCTCGCTTACTACCTGGAAAAAATAAGTTTAATCGGCTATTATAGTGACGTTTTACTTTTCTGGATATGGCTAGGACTGACTATGACCGTAATCGTCATTTTCTGGAAAAAGATCCTGGCAAAGATTATGTTGTCTGGATTACTATTGGGGTTAATTTGTAGCATCCTGCCAATGATGCTACCCTTTTATACATTGGTATTGTCCATGTCTTCTTTCGGTCTACGGACGACGAAAGATTTAAACGAAAATTATCGTGCACAAATCGTTGGATATAGTGTTTTATCCCCACCTTGGTTAGAAATAATTGAGAAAAAGGAATAATTGAAAAGCGGGTGCTTAGCTGTACCGACAATGCATTAAATAATGACGGGACTACCCTAAGAATAGGGAGTGCAAAAGACATCATTTTCAATTCGGAAACGGATAAAATGCTTCGCATTACACTCTTTTATGGAGGTATCAACAAAACCATTACTTTTGATAAAACGACAGGAAAAATGATATTGTAAAGAAATTTCACATCAAAAAAATGGTAAATTAGCAAAAACCACAAAAGATTATCAGTAGAAAAATGGACAATACTAGAATTTACCGCATGTCATTTGCTGGAGTATATCCACATTATATACAAAAAGCAGAAAAAAAAGGTCGCACAAAAGAAGAAGTCAATGAAATCATATTTTGGTTAACAGGTTATAATACCCAAGACCTGCAACAGATCATAGCCGACAAAACCGATTTTGAACATTTTTTCAGCCAGGCACCGCATTTCAATGCCAATGCAACAAAGATTACTGGTGTCATTTGCGGCTATCGTATAGAAGATATTGAAGATCCACTCGTTCAAAAAGTCCGTTATTTAGATAAACTGATTGATGAACTGGCGAAGGGCAAGTCAATGGAAAAAATTTTAAGAAAATAAATCAATCAACGTTCGAATACAGCTCACAGATATTATTCAATGGCATAAACAGCACCATCTGCAAGCTCCAAAATAAAGTGTATTATCCGCTATCCAGATCGTAGAAAAGATACTGCCCATTTGCAAATAGTCAGTAAATAACCCATTGATATCATGCGCGTATTTCTCTTGCAAATCGCCTCTTAATTTCCCTTGCTCATCCACAAATAGATGGCGATTTCTTTTACTCGATTCTGTCTGAAAAATAGGTGTCGTAATTCCTTTCGCAAGATCAAACCGATAAATGACCCCATCCAATGTACCAAAAAATGCGTTCGAACCAGCAATGGTTGCACTACTAAAAGTGTTTAGGGAACAGCCTGTTCAACCAGTTTTGTACCATTTATTTTGTCCAAGGCCAATACGCTATAAGAGTCTGACATCGTTACAATCAACTTTCTCCTGACAAGCTGGGTACACTTGTCCAGCTCCCCGGTTGATGATATACCCAATATCCGGTCCCATCTTTGATATTCAATGCGTACATGTTGAAATCCCTTGCTCCAAAATAGACCGTACTATCGGTAGCAACGGCATGAAATTGAATTTCACCTTTTGGAAAATAGCGTTCACCAATTGTTTTGAACTTCCAACGCAACTTCCCGTTTTCTCCAGACAATAAAAGTAACCATCAAAACTCCCAATCATTACCCCCTCCTTTGCCAATGTTGGCGAAGCATGGACAATTCCTCCAGTAGGAAACTTCCAGTGAAGTTCTCCACTCTTGCCATCAACCGCATAAATATGCTTATCTCCGGATCCAAAATATACGATTCCATCGCTGATTGTTGGTGAGGAATGAAAGTAATCCCAAGTATCCTGTTTTTTTCGCCTTGTGTGGCAAAGGTCCAGCGTCTTTCTCCCGTTTCTATACTTAGAGCATATAACAGACCATCTGAACATACAAAATACAACAGGTTTGAATCGATAGCTACTGTGGAGCGGATTTCTCCTCCAGTTTTATATTTCCATATTATTTTACCGCTCGTTTTATCCAGCGCATAAAGGTTACTGTCACAGGAACCAACGATCACTTTATCCTTAAAAACAATAGGAGAAGCAAATATTTGTGCCTTAGTCTGAAACTTCCATTTTACCGTTGGCTGTAAACGAATTTCAGCATCGCTGATATAATTCTGTCGATCTGAGCTCCGCGCTAGCTGTTGCCCATAGAGTTGGTTTAGATTTGCGATAAGCCCCCATAAGAAAGCAACATAACAACAATAATATTTTCGATTAAACATCATTTACTTTTCAGGTTAAATAGTTAGGTTCAGATAAACTTGCCATAGGCACTTATCATATTTGTAGGGACAACCACAATTCCATACAAAATCTTGTGCCACATAAATAGATTATGGATAAATAAGATATTTCTTTCTCATTTCCTTATAACGCGTTAATCCAGGCTCCCAGCTTTTCCGGATTTCTTCTTCTGAAACACCTTCAGTTATCTGTCGTCGAAAGGAATCAACACCAACCAATTTTTCTATACTGCCAATCTGCTTGGAAAATGACTGATCAAAGAATTTATCTTTTTCTGGAGAATTCCGATAGAGCTCCTGCATCCAGGAAAGATTTATTTTCTTACTGTCCACCAGCTTCTGCAAATCATATTCACGTAGATCTAAACCATAACATACTTCATTCATAAAGAGTGGTGTCTCACTCATTCCTTTTTACTCACTGGTGTAAACGAAAACGATATACATCTTTATAGGCTGGACTTCCAAAAACGGTAAAGGGATAATCCGTCCCCTTCCATGATTGATCTTTACACCTTCAAAAAGGCAAGTACTGGGATAGAGGAGAATACTTTGTTCGGTATTTAAATTTGGAGAAGGATTAACCGGAAGTTTGTATAACATTTGATGATTATATGCCGCTACGGGTATGATCTTTAGCTTACATTTTTTGTCGTCGCCATCCAGCCTTCCCGTTAATCATCTGGGCAAATTCAGCGATTGTCATCCCATGAGCAATCGGAACCGGAAACTGACCGATACCCGATTTATATTTCATATCCAATATAGGGCCATCGACCAAATACGCATTTGGATTAGGGCGATCTAAAATCAAGAGTTCCTTCTCATTTTCGGCACAGGCTTCCATGATGTCCCGAAGTGTGTTAATATTCGTGTAAAATCTTACCCCCATATCTTGTACATCAAAGATGAACACATCAATATCTTTTAGGTCTTTCGCTGAAGGTTTTTTTTACTTCCATAGAGCGAGATCACCGGAATTTTGGTTGCTGGATCGACTTCATCCCGCACTTTTGTTCCGTTGCTGGCATTTCCACGAAATCCATGTTCAGGCCCAAATATTTTTACGATTTTAATTCCTCTGGCGAGTAGGCTATCCACAAGATGTTTTTTCTTGATCACGGTAGATGGGTTACCTAAAATAGCAACCCGCTTACCATTGAGGTAAGGTATATATTGCTCAGTTCGCTCTGCACCGGTTTGGATGTAATCATTACAGTAATTCATCCGGTCCTGTGCCCGAATAGCAACAACAGAAAAAAATAAGGATATAAAAACAAATACAATTTTCATACTCGCTCGGTTTATAATAAAGAAATCGTTGAGAAACAAACGATTCAGCTTTTGCTAAGTATTAAAGCTAATGATAAACCTTCATTTTCCCAAATTATTCTCATCGGTCATTACTACCACCTCGGCTTTATATAGATAGAAAATCCGATTACTTTTCCACCCCTACATAGAAGTGATCATGGAGTTTAGTTATTAGTGACAATGGTAGTATATTGCACCTATTTTTGAAAATCATCATATATTTTATATTGACAAACCTATTTTATCCGTTACCTTTGAAATATTATCCTGATATTACGTTAAATCCGTTTGCAACGAATAGCAATAATCGGAAAATAGGAGAATTTGATGTTTTTGCAAAAACATAATGGACAAAAATGGAAAAGCAGGTAAATGCAGGTGAATTTGTAGATAGATTTATGACTGGTAGTCTGGAACACCTGAGGTACCAGCAATCTCCCGTCAAAATCTTCCAGCTTAGTGAAATCGCTCCATATATTAAATTCCCTACACCGCCCATTTTTTTGGGATACAATCTCCTTGTACATATAACAGAAGGCCATTTTAAACACAAGATTGGTGCAAAAGAATATGTGGTAAAAGCGCCAGCGATTCTGATTAGCAACTACGGAAATATTTCGACGATCAAATCTGTGGACAAATCGGCAAAAGGACATTGTGTACTGATCAACGATAACGCGATGACATCGATTTTTCGGGAACAGGAGATCCTGAATATCTTTAACATTTCACCACTGCTCAACTTAGCTTCACAGGATAGTACCGACCTTAACGAGCTATTCAAATTGCTCTATAATGAATTGCTTTCTGAGTCTCCTTATAAAGAACTCTTCGAAAGTTTACTAAAATCCCTTTTGCTAAAGATTATCAAGCTATCATCTTCCAATCAAGCACTCAACCGAAGGCAGGAAATTGCAATGATGTTCAAACAGCTTGTGCACAAAAACTTCAAAAAACAAAAACATATCGGCTTTTATGCTGACCGGCTCGCGGTGTCAACCAATTACCTAAACCGCTGCGTATTTTCGGTGTTCAAAAAGTCTTCGAAAGAACTGATCTTAGAAGTACTTATCATGCATAGTCAATTTCTTCTTTTTGAATCAAATAAAAGTATTGCCGATATCTGTTATGAGCTGGATTTTTCTGATCCCTCCTATTTCTCCCGTTTATTCAAAAAAATCGTAGGAATTTCCCCTACTTCTTATCGTAACAAGGCAACTTAATATTTTTCAGATATGCACGATTTGTCCTATCTTTTATACTGAAGTGGACAGACCAATCACAACGATATGGATTATTTTTGTATAGCGATTAGGATGTAAGCAAAATTCACAGCTATCTTTTGAGGCTTTATCGTATACATCTACTATTGCAAATGTTTCATCATTTAATTAATATAGCGATGTCTAACGTTTTAGATCACACGAACAAAGCCCAAAATTTCGATTTATTTATCGGAAACTTTAAAGAAAGATTATCAAACTTATTCCATACCGAATACGACTATAATAACCTGAGTTTAACACGTGGTTTACCCCTCAGTTTTTAAGCGAAATCATGGCAATGAGACCATTGTCTGTTGCTATTCCGGAGCATCACGGAGGCCGTGGCCTACATGTAAAAGAATGTTTAGGAGTGCTTGCGGCGGCGTCTTATGAATCACTTTCACTGTCTTTGATCTTCGGGATCAATATCGCTTTATTCTTGGAGCCTTTTGCTAAATACGGCAATACCTTACTTCAGGAAAAAGTTTTCCATCAATTTCTAGAAAATAAAGCCATGGGTGGGCTGATGATTACCGAGCAAGCCTATGGTAGTGATGCCCTCAATATGCGTACCTCCTACCAACAAGATGGAGATAAATACCGTATTAACGGAGAAAAACATTGGCAAGGTTTAACAGGTGCTGCTGACTTTTGGCTCGTTACTGCCCGAAAGAAAATGAGAATGGTGAACTTGTACGTGATATAGATTTCTTTGTTACCGACAATTCCATCGAAGAACAAAAGATTGAAGTAACAAAAAATACAATAGCTTAGGATTATATGCTATTCCTTATGGTATCAATAAAATAAACATCGAAGTACCCGTCGACAATAGGTTAACACCAGAAAGCACTGGTATAAAACTGATGTTGGATACTTTACACCGGAGCAGACTTCAGTTTCCTGGCATGGGAATGGGGTTCATAAAACGTATGCTGGATGAAGCCATGAAGCATTGCACGGAAAGACGTGTTAGTGGAATTCCGTTGAACGAACTAGATTCTGTTAAGTTTCAATTATCTCGTTTGCAGGCTGCTTTTACGATATGTTCAGCGATGTGTGCATACAGTAGCTCGATCAGTTCAATTCAAAATGATCTTTCTGGCCACAGTGTGGATGCCAATAGTGTCAAGGCACTCGTGACAGACCTGATGCACGAATCTGCACAGATCTGTGTACAATTATCTGGAGCAAACGGTTATAGATTGGATCATGTTGCTGGTCGTGGTTTAGTAGATAGTAGACCTTTCCAAATTTTTGAAGGATCGAACGAGATGCTCTATTCGCAAGTAGCGGAAGCAATTGCTAAACTGATGCGCAAAAGCAAAGAAAGCAATCTGCTTTCGTTCCTGAAAATAAATCCGGCAACCGAACTTGCGGCTCCATTTTCTCTTCTATTTTGAATTTCGACTTCCCGCTTCAACCTAAACAGCGCGAGATGGTCACTTTAGGGAAAATAATTGCACGTGTTGTTTGCTTCCAATATGTCCTGCAAATCAATAACGCTGGTTTTAATGATAAAATGACAGAAATTGCCCGTCAGCATGTTAGTATGGATCTGTACATGTTGGTCGGTCAACTCTCCAATAACAATAATGCCGAACCGCTTATACATTATGACGAAAAGGCTGATTGGATGAATTTCACCTCTTTATAAAAATTGAGAGGGACTGCGAAAGGAATTTCATCGCAGTCCCTTTTTCTATTACATCTCCGCAATATCCCATTCCCAAACACTATGGTAGTGGCCAAGATTTTCTGCGTAATCAATAAATTTCTGGTAGAACGAATGAACCCCTATCGTGGCACTATCGCCAATAACGACCAACTTCTTTTTGGCCCTTGTCATGGCGACATTCATCCGTCTCACATCGGATAAAAACCCAATCTGTTGTTCGTTATTACTACGCGTCAAACTGATATAAATAATATCTTTCTCTTGCCCCTGAAAACTATCAATGGTCTGTACTTTAATAATAGCAGCATACGGCCGTAATTCTTCATCCTGCTCCAACATTTCCTTTAATACAGACACTTGCTTCCGGTAAGGTGCTATTATCCCAATACTTGGCCATTGTTCGCTTGGAGAAGACTCTACCCAAGTTGCGATGGCTGCCTTTAAATGAGATCTCAGAAAACTGGCCTCCCCAAGATTATAGATCGCACCATCACTTTCAGTTTCCTCAAAACCTGCCCCAGCCGTATCAATATAAACAATCGGTTCCGAATCGTTCGCTATTGTCCAATGCGCAACTGAACAATCAGCTTTCAAGAGACCTCCATACAAAGCTAAGGACGGATAATTCATGATCTGTTCGTTCATTCGATATTGGATATCGAGCAGCGAAACCGCTTGGGGATAAAGATTGATGAGTTTTTCAAACAGCGTATAGCTAAGCTTATTGTCCATACCTTTATTTGATTTCACTGTTGGTGAGAGTTGGCAATGATCCCCGGCCAACACCAATTTGTCTGCCTTTAATATCGGAATCCAGCAGGCAGGCTCCAGTGCCTGAGCAGCCTCGTCAATAACAACCGTCTCATATCTTCGGTTTCGTATAACATCTTGATTTGCCCCTACGAGCGTCGCGGTTATTACCTGAGAGCGATCGAGAATATCCGCTACGATAAAATCCTGAATCTTATCAACA
The DNA here is from genome assembly GCF_019285695.1 of Sphingobacterium sp. E70. Classification (NCBI taxonomy): domain Bacteria; kingdom Pseudomonadati; phylum Bacteroidota; class Sphingobacteriia; order Sphingobacteriales; family Sphingobacteriaceae; genus Sphingobacterium; species Sphingobacterium sp. E70. The sequence continues at coordinate 781,828 of NZ_CP079104.1, forward strand.
TCTTTTCGAATTCTGTAAGCTTCGTCGAACAATGCTTTCCTTTGTTCGCGCTCGGCCTTGCCAAAATTGCGTTTATATTTTTGGGCCATATCCGTATAGGTCCGAACTTGCTTTTGCAAGGACTTTATATCCTTATTCGCGCTATGACGGTCTATTCTGCTATCAAGGGTTAACTCCTGTAGATGTTCAGATACTTTAACCGGATTACCTATCCGAGTGACAGATATTCCTGCCGCATCTAAACGCTCAGTCAATAAGTCAACCGCAGTATTACTCGGAGCCACGACCAATATTTGCTTGTTATTGCTCTTTGACAAAGCAGCTATTGCCTTGATTAATGTTGTCGTTTTCCCAGTCCCCGGAGGGCCATGTACAAGTGCGATATCTGTTGTAGCTAAGACCTGTTGAACAGCGCTATTTTGGCTGACATTGAGATCTGGATGTTCAAAAAATTTATCTTTTTCTCCAGTATATAATTGTTCTCCACCAATAAGCTTTCTGATCAATTTGCCTTGTCGTGGATCAGTCGCAAGCTCCTTTGCCTGTCGCAATGCATTCGCCATTTCACGGTATGAGTGTTCATCAAATAATAAGTCCACACCAAGTTTCCCCTTCTACTCCAATCCGGCAGCTCATCTACACGAAATGAAATCCGCATACTTTCCTTATTAACCGAAGATATAATGCCGTCTATTCTGTCCACATTTGGGTCGTGGTTTGAAAATAGAGAAACAGGCATCCCAAAACGAAATCGATGATCTACATCGAGGTGATTTGTTTTTTTAAACTAACTGACAGATAATCTCCCCGCCCCAGTTCGCTATCCGTGATCTGAACAGGAAACCAGGTCACCCCTGCATTCTTCTTTCATTTAAACTGCTTTTCAATAATAATGCTTCATGCTGCATCTTATCATATTGCTGTTCTTCGTGTAATAGCGTAATAAGTTCGTCGAAATAATTCATATTAGTACATTCACTTTGATCAGACACAAAGTAACAGTTTTTTCAATACTTTACCTTTCAGTCATCCATGTTCTTCTATTTTTCTTAAGAAAATCAGGGTATTCTCTCATCAACGCAGTACACTTATCAAGAACTTCTCAAGCTGAGCTACAAAAGTCATAATTATTTCCTATCATTGGTGATAAAGATTTGTTGGTTAATTTTTCAAAATAAAAGCGATTAAAATGAGCGAAATATTCCTACACGATAATGCGCAGAGCTGGACGGATCTCGGCGATGGTGTACAACGTAAAATATTAGTTTATAACGATGAATTGATGTTAATGAAAGTACGTTTTCAAAAAGGTGCAATCGGTGCCCTACATCAACACCCACATACACAAATATCTTATGTCAGCGCCGGAAAGTTCAGCTACCACATTGATGGCGCAGATCAAATTTTAACTGTAGGTGATTCCTGTATCATTTACCCAAATTTAATCCACGGCTGTGAATGTCTTGAAGAAGGCGAGTTGATAGATTCTTTCACACCGCATCGAGAAGATTTCATTACATCGTTGTAGCCAAAAAAAAAGGAATTTTACTGGTCCATCACAACAATATTCATTCCGAACAATCGTTTATTTACTTATGTTCAAAAATACTATTTCGCTCTTCTCCGCCAAAGTAGCCACGTTACTTCTCGGTCTTTCTGGCTGTGTATTGCCATCTTTGCGTGCACAGGAAAAACCATTATCCATTGAAAAGATCAATTCACAGCTATATCTTTACACGACTTACAATACCTTTGAGGGTACCAAATATGCCGCTAATGCGGTCTATCTAATCACCAAGAAAGGTGTTATTCTATTTGATACGCCTTGGGACTCGACACAATATCAACCGCTTTTGGACAGTATCAAACAAAAGCATCAGCTACCTGTCATTGCGGTATATGCCACACATTGGCACGAGGATCGCGCGGGAGGCTTTGCATATTATAATCGTATGGGAATTCCAACCTATGCGACAAAATGACCAACGATCTGCTTAAGGCAAATCATAAAGCCCAAGCTACACATCTCGTTAAAATCAACAAGACCTATAATGTGGGTGGTCAGTCCTTCGTTTTGAACTTTTTTGGAGCAGGACATTCTTTGGATAATGTCGTTGTCTGGTTTCCAGACTATCAAATTCTGGATGGGGTTGCTTTATCAAAAGTTCGGAAGCCAAAAACCTGGGCTTTGTCGGTGATGGTGATGTCAAAGCCTGGAAGCCTGCATTGGCAAGATTGTTAGCGAAGTATCCACAGATAAAAATGGTTATTCCTGGACATGACGCATGGAAGGACAATCAGCAGATAAAACGTACTGAGGAACTACTTACTGAGAAGCAATAAATAATAATATTTAAAAAAATAAAAAAGCAATTTTGTTTTTAGAAAAAGGTACTATCTTAGCGACAGAAAAAACAAGGGGCATTAGCTCATCTGGCTAGAGCGCTTCGCTGGCAGTGAAGAGGTGATCAGTTCGATCCTGATATGCTCCACAAACAAAAGAGGCTACTTTTCACAAGTAGCCTCTTTGTTGTTTTTATACATTGATCAGTTTTCCCGAAACATCATTTCAATTTGTGGCAGTAATTCCTATTTGTAAGAATTAACTGATTTAGAAACTTTCCATGCACCATTTTCCTTCACAAGTGTGATCAAATCGGTCTTAGAGAAACCATCAAATTGCATGGTTACTTTCGCAATAGCGTAATCTGGTAATTCTTCAACGATCTGCGTTGTTGTTTTGCAGTTCATTTTTATTCCTTTTTGTTTTTTCAAGAACTCGATCATCTCCGAACGACTGTGATTTAAATCCTGTTTACCACAGATTTTCTGGTTAAAATCAGAAGTGAATAGCTTATCTAAATTCGCTACCTGACCTTCGGTCATCGCGCCAACATATTCATCAATCGCTAAATCAGCTGTAATTAAATTACGTTCTTCTGGTTTAACCGAAGCCATTGAGCAAGTAGAAATCGCTATCATTGCTGCCGCTACAAATGTTTTTACTAAAGTTTTCATATCTTTTCTATTTTATAATGTATTAGTATATTTTCTTATCCTATTGTCGGAGACAATCTAAATTTGTTGCACTTTTTTTTCTTATTTATTTTCTGATTCAAATTTAAGACAACTGATGTGTTGATTCTATTACATTTAGATTAACATTACATTAAAATCGGTAAACGCTATTTTTTTCTAGGTGAATGAAATTTTGATTTATTCTATCTATAGACAAAACGCGACAGAATAGATAAAATCTTCTTTACAATATTGTAATTCTGTACAATTCCTCTTAGATTGCAGGCGTTCATGACACACTACAACAGACGGCATCTTTTTTATATCAGCTTGCTACTTTAACATTTTCATTGGTGATATTTCGATCTGAGCTCTATGCACAGCGCCCCGTCAATGAAATAGAAATCACCGAGCATATTGCAGATACGAGTAAACAAAGGGATCTGATCGATATCGGAAAGGAGATTCTCAAAATCAAGCCTCCGCAATCTGTCGATAGTACCGGCAAAAAGTTTTACTTTTCATTTCTGCCATTTTCGACAAATGTCCCTGGAGGAGGGCACGCTTTAATTACGAGTACCACAGCGGGGTTTTATCTTGGTGAGCGAAATAGCACCTATATGTCTAAGGTTACTTTCACGCCATATACCAATTTTGGAAAGCGATTCGGCCTCCCCATCCGCTCTTATGTCTGGTTAAAAGATAATACTTGGGTTATCGATGGTGATATCAGGTTATTAAAATACCCACATGAGACTTGGGAATAGGCAAAGAGCATCACGGTGATCAACAGATCAATTTGGATTATACTTATTTTAGACTATATCAACATGCGTTGAAAAGAATCCACGGCGGGTTGTTTATGGGCATTGGCTATGATCTGGATTACCGTATGAATATCAAATCCACGAGTGCGATCCCACTTGACGAGTACACCTCCTACCCCTATGGCACGGATTTAAAAGATCATACTGTTTCTTCGGGACTTAGTGTCAATCTCATTTATGATACACGTGCGAATTCTATTAATACCTGGTCCGGCAATTATGCCAATCTACAGTTCCGCCTTAACCCGGTTTTCATGGGAAGTGATCAGAATTGGAAGTCCTTATTCCTCGAAATCAGGAGATACCATCGCTTGACCCAGGATCCGAATAAGCAGAATATGATTGCTGTGCGTAGCTTTTTCTGGACTGTTTTCAATAGCAAAGCACCGTACCTTGATTTACCTAATTTGGGTTGGGACCCTTACAACAGTTCCGGAAGAGGGTTCCCAGTAAGTCGGTTCCGTGGCAAATCGTTATATTATCTGGAAACAGAATACCGCCGCGACATCAGCAGCGATGGTTTATTCGGCTTTGTGGCTTTTATAAATTTCACCACGGTGAACGGCCCCAAAAATAGCATGTTTGCAGATTGGAACATCGGTACCGGTGCCGGCGCCAGAATTAAATTTAACAAAAACTCGGGCACCAACATCGGCATAGATTATGGTGTTAGCACCAATCACCGTGGAGTAAGATTGACCCTGGGTGAAGTATTTTAATACTTAACTCAAATGATAACTTTGATTTTTAAATTCCATGGAGGCATAATATCGATACTTCTCGTTATCCAACGGATAATCCCAACAGCCCATTCGGTGATAGATCTCACCCCAAAACCAGTTTTAAATCTATAAAGTCCGTATAATGGATGGGATGGATCAGCCTGAGGTGATACACCAAAGAAATCATATTCCGTACAGCCTTTTTCCTTTGCAACCTGCATGGCACGCCATTGCAAGGCATAAGTCGCCATATAATTGCGATTTTCGGAAGCGGAGGCACCATAGAGATAGGTTCCCCGATTTGCAGCAATCACCAGAAACATTGCAGCCAGAGGTTGATTGTCTATCGCTGCAACCAATAAATAAACATCTGCTGGAGACAACGTATCATTTGCCTTGGCAGATAGTACAATCTTGAAATAGTTGATATCGTGCAAGAAAAAATTATTCCGAAGCGCAGTCTGACGATATAACTCATACCAGATCTCCAGGCTCTCTAAGCCGAGAGAATGAACCTTTACGCCTTTCCTTTCAGCCAAATGAATATTATAACGCGTCTTTGATTTCATATTGGCCAAGAGGAGATCCTCCTCTTTTCTAAGGTTCATAAAAATGGTATTAGAAGGAAGAATATCTGTATTCGCTTTATGAAAATTCCAGTTTTCCGTATTAAAATTAAAGCGCATTTCCTGAATACGTTTTCAGGGACACCTAGCCAATTGCCATAGAGGTCATAACAGTCATCTTCTTTTGCCCAATGGGATTCCCAGGAGAGATCATAGCGTATCATAATGCAATTGGGCGGCAAATAAGCACGTAAACTCTCCGAAAGCTGTTCTAAAAACGCCCCTTGATTTTCTTCCGATGGCTCTATTTCAGGACCATATGGTACATACGCGATGCTATGCTCATGATCTACCGCCTGAATAATAATCAATAGATCCCCACAAAATAGGTATCGTCTTCCACTCCGATATAAAGATCAGAGTGTTTCGATTTGAAATTAAAAGCCTTCGATTCTATCCCTTGCATCTTTTTCACAGCAGACCAATAGGCTGTCTGTTGAATAATGCCTGTCTTGTAGAGACCACTTACTTCTTTGTCATTTATATCTGCTATCATAACATTCCTATTGTTGTCGAATATTTTCAAAAAACACGATAAACCTTATCGATTTCAACATCCAAAAACGGCAAACTTAGCCAAAATGACCGATTAAGTGAGTCGTCATTTGTCACTTTGTTGTTAATTTTAAAAAACAGCACATGATTTTGGCCAAAATCAGCTTTTTCACATTATTTAACGGCATTTTATTATCGACTTGGTTGGTATTTTGGTTCAAAATTTAGGATATTTGTAGCCTAACAACTCACCGACAACGATGGACAATAAAGCGATCTCTAAAATTTTTAAATTGTGTAGCCAATTAATGGAACTTCACAACGAAAATCCATTCCGAACAAAGGCCATGGCTAGTGCATCTTTTAAATTGGACAAATTGCCCTTTCGCATTGATGACGCTTCGCTTGAAGAATTGAGCGCACAGCCGGGCATAGGAAAAAGTACCGCCGAGAAAGCGAAAGAGGTCGCACAAACCGGAACGTTTAAGGAACTCCAGGACCTATTGGCGAATACGCCATCAGGAGTTGTTGAAATGTTAAACATAAAGGGCCTGGGCCTAAAAAGGTTCAGATTATCTGGCAAGACCTTGGTATTGAAAGTGTAGGCGAACTACTGTATGCCTGCAATGAAAACCGTCTAGTTGAAGCCAAAGGATTTGGCTTAAAAACGCAGGAAGAAATAAAGAAATCCATCGAATTTTCAATATCCAATCAGGGATGGTTCCTATACGCCAAAGTATTGTCCCAGGCTGATAGATTTTATGCTATTTTAAAAACACATTCCCCTCGTCTCTTCTATCCTTTACCGGAGACTTTAGAAGAAAATGCGAAGTGTTAAGCACAGTGGACCTACTCATTTCCGAAAGTATAGAAGCGGTGGAGAAATTCCTAGGTGATTATACATTGGTGGAGAAAACAGAGAATTCACTGGAAATTACCGATGAATTAGGTTTTACATTCAAGGTTTTCAGTACGAATATCAATGATTTTTATCGGGACCTTATTCTCAGCACAGGATCGACCGCACACTTGGATCTTTTATTCAATATTCTTCCTGACTTACCTTCACTTTCCAGTGAAGAGGCTATCTATCGTAACTTAAGGCTTGATTATATTGAACCTGAATTGCGCGAGGGTCTCGACGAAATTGAACGCGCACAGAACCATACTTTACCTCAATTAATCCAATTTAAGGATCTCAAAGGGACACTGCACAACCACTCAACTTATAGTGATGGCGTTCATACCTTGGAGCAAATGGCTCTTCATTGTAAAGATGCATTAGGTCTCGAATATCTCGGAATATGTGATCACTCCAGAACGGCAGTTTATGCAAATGGTCTTTCCATCGAAAGATTGGAAGAGCAATGGAAAGAAATTGCCAGCTTAAATGAAAAACTAGCCCCTTTTAAAATCTTTAAAGGAATAGAATCCGATATCCTAAGCGACGGATCACTGGACTACCCTGATGAAATATTAGCACAATTTGACTTTGTTGTCGCCTCTGTCCACTCCAACTTAAAAATGGATGCGGAAAAAGCAACTGCTAGATTGATTAAAGCAATTGAAAACCCATATACAACAATTTTGGGACATCCAACAGGCCGCCTTTTATTAAGCAGATCGGGCTATCCACTTGACTTTAAAAAAATAATTGATGCCTGCGCCGCGAATAGGGTTGTCATCGAAATTAATGCAAATCCTTTAAGGCTAGATTTAGATTGGAGATGGCATCGTTATGCTGTGGAAAAGGGCGTATTGTTGTCCATTAACCCTGATGCGCATCGCACCGAAGGGCTGTTGGACATGCAGTATGGTATTTTTGTTGCACAAAAAGGTGGTCTGGAAGCAAAAAATTGTCTGAATACATACTCCTTGACAGAGATTACAAACTATTTTTCCAATCGTAAATCTTAAAAAAGCTTATCATGTCGCATAAAACCAATGCAGTCCGCTTGTTGGATACGGCAAAAGTAAACTATGAATTAAGAGAATACGAGGTGGATGATCATGATGTCAGCGCGGAGCATGTTGCCTTGTCCTTAGGTCTATTACCTGAAACACTTTATAAGACTTTAGTATTGAAAGGAAATATAGATCCTTACATTGTTGCTGTAATTCCCGGAAATGCCCAACTTGACTTAAAAAAGATCGCTAAAGCATCAGGTAATAAAATTGTGAAATGCTCCCCATGAAGGATCTGTTAGCTGTAACAGGCTATATCCGTGGGGGCTGCTCACCTATTGGCATGAAAAAACTATTTCCAACATTTATCGAGGAAGCAGCTCAATTGGAAACGGAAATTTCTGTCAGCGCAGGAAAACGAGGCCTTCAAATGATATTAAATCCCAACGATTTAGCAACGCTGACCAAAGCGATCTGGTCCGATTTGATCAGCATTTAACACGAACATTCTCGCTCGATTTCAGCTCTTTCGCCCATACAATAAAATACGTTTAAATGGATATATCGCAGGAAATCTGGAAAAATGCTGTTTAATACGTGCCTTAAAAGCCTCAATAAAAACAGATCGTTTATCTTCGTCCAGTCGCTCAATATAAGGGATCAATGCCGATCCGGAAATAAAGTCATAAAGTACTTCCGCTTCGGCAGCTATAATTGGGTATATACGAAGCGAGAGATCCAATTCCTCCAAGCCCGAATGAAACAAAATCTGTGCATAGTCATCTATACTTAGCACCGATGAAGCCCTATTCCAACCATCCAAATAGCTGCGGTAAGGTTCTTCACCAGCCAGCTCAGATAGCAGTTTATTTAAGACATTTTCCGGCTGGTAAGGCATCTGAACGGCCAATTGCCCACCACTACTCAATTTGGAAATGAGATGCGGAAAAAGCAGTTGGTGACCATCCAGCCATTGCAATGCCGCATTACTGAATATCAAATCCCAGGAACCCGCTGTCTCCAGAAATTTTTCAACACTACTATTTTCAAATTTTAGGTGTTCATGTTCAAGCTTACGGCTCATCGATAACATTTCTGGAGATGCATCTATTCCAAGGAATGTAGCCTGTGGAAATTTATCGCTTAAAATAGCGGTTTGCTCTCCGGTTCCACATCCGAGATCTACCGCTTTCATCGTTGTTTCCGAAGCTATTAGTTCGGATAGATCAAAAAAGGTTTGAAACGGATGTCTTTAAACTTATTATAGATATCTGGATTCCAAGGCATAATATTTTTTATTTAAGTCCCAATGGGATAATACAATAGCTATTATTTAAATAGCTCCAAAATTTCAACTACATCAACTTTTCCAAAATACGAAGTTAGATCTATGGCTTCCAACAGCGCTCTGATTTCTTCCAACTGATGTTTTTTTCCAATCAATAGTTGCTCCAGTTCATGAATAGATTCAGAAGCAAAAAAATCCCCGAAAATCTTAGCATGCTCAATAGAACCTCTATGTACATCTAAATGTAATTCGATAAAACCGGCGGGGATCTTGATTGCCTTTTAAAATTATAATTCGGAGAGAAACCGAAATTCCAGTCCCAGGTTTCATATTTTTCCTTCACAAGATGTTCGATATGCTGGATATCAGTTGCAGAGAAATGAACGATCTCCGCATCAGGATTTTCTCGCTGCATTTCTGCGATCAATAGTTCCTTAAATTTTACCGTTGTAAAACCCTGAGGTAGATAACCGATCAGATTTGTTACCCTCGCACGGTTGGACTTAACAGCTTTATCGACAAATTTAAGCGGGTTTACCTTCAATGCATCGCTCAATATCTGCATCTGTGAATCAATTAAAATAGTACCATGCTGAACCATTTTACCATTTTTTGCGAGCTTAGCATTTCCACTAAACTTCTTTCCATCCACCAGCAGGTCATTCCTTCCTTCCAGTTTTGCCGGAATATTCAATTTGTTCAAAACAGAAACAATAGGTTGCGTGAAAGTCGAAAAATCCATAAAATCAAGATTTCCCAATAAGGTGTGAAAGGAAAATTGAGATTTCCTAAATCATGATATACGGCACCACCACCAGACATTCTCCTAACAACCTTAATCTTATTATCATTCACGTAATCAAGGTTAATTTCGGCCAAAGTATTCTGAAATTTGCCGATAATAATTGACGGATCATTCATGTACAATAAGAAAATGGGTTCTTCCGGATATTTCGTGAGCAGGTATTCCTCAGAAGCAATATTGAAATAAGCATCATGGGAAGGTGAATCAATAATAAACATCGTATTTTTATATTTTCTTAAAATTAACAAGAATTTAAATGCCTTGATTCATCTCAAACTCATAATTTCCATCAATCCCGCGTTTTGTCAGCTTCCTATTACAACAATCCTAATTGCCGCTAAAAGATTTCAAATGACGCCAAAAAACAACTTAGTTCTCGGGATCAGGTATGTTTTTAGACAGCCCACGCGATTATTGATCTTTGGCCCCTTATTATAAAATCAATTACATATAACCGCCTTACTATACACCCGATGAATTTCTAGCAGATCTTATTTTTTTTCTTCAAGGTTTTGATAATCAATGCGGAAAAATCTTCTTTCACAATCTCTTCTGTTTGGCATAAAGCTCCCGGACTAAAAACATTTATCTCCATAATACGATCGCCCACAATATCCAAACCGACAAAATACATTCCATCCTGTATCAATTTGTCTTTGATTTTATCAACCATAAGTAGCAGCTCCGGCGAGATTATCGCGGCTTGGGTTTTGCCCCTTGGTGCACGTTGCTCCGGATCTCATTCCCCTGCTGCACACGGTGAACAGCAGCATATTTTCCATTGATGGAGACGGGTTCACCATTCAACAGAAAAAACGGATATCCCCAGCAGCTGCTTCTGGCAGATACTCCTGTCCAATCACATAGCCATCCCTGGCAATCGCCTCGACCGTTTGCTTTAAATTCTGTTGATTATCTTTATTGATCAAAAACACATTCTTCCCACCAGACCCCTTTAAAGGTTTTAAAATAATCAATTTATTTTGTTGCTCAAAAAACTCAACAACATCAGCATAATTTCTGGTTACAATTGTTTTGGGTCGGATAGACTCGTCAAAACCCTCGAGATACAATTTGTTACTTGCCCGGCCCAAACTATCGGGATCGTTAATGACCTGTACACCTTTTTCTTTTAATAAAGAGGCGAACTGCAGCGCAGATGAAGCTGCCCAGGGCCGATTCACCATATCCAAAACAGGATCGAATCTAAGCCAGATCACATCCATCTTCTCCAATTCCATTTTTGTCTTTGCTGTAGCTCTCAATACCTCCATCAACTGCTTTGCAGAGGTAATCTGTTGTGTAGGAAGCACCTCACGAACATGAGCGGCAATATGGGCAGATTCATAATAAAAATCGGCCAGTCCGATGTAATAAATTGCATGCCCTAGCTGATGTGCTTTCAATGCGAGCAGGGTTGTCGTGAAACGTTCAGTTTCTTTATGGGTCTGATTAATAACAAATGCTATCTTCATATAGTGTCGCTGATTATTGTATCATCTGAAATATTCCTTTACTTTTCTTGAGATTGGTTAATGCATCTTTATAGGGTGAGGTCAAGTATTTGGGTGTCAAAACAGGAGCATTCAGAATCCCCTTAAGCATTAATTCTTCGACTATCGGGATATAATCTTCCCTGATCTTGCCCATAGTCAGCAAGGTGAGATCCCGACCACTTTTTATATAATTTATCAATTCGATCAAACCACTGAGATACAACGCATCTTTTGTGAGCCCTCCGCTTCTAAAAACACGCATGGTCATCTGAAAAGCCGTCTCTGGCAGAAACTGATATTTGTCCACCAACAGCGCGAATGTGTCTAAAAAAGTATTTCCCTGTTGCATGTGATATACCGCCACCACCCTACCGGCTAATATGCGTAATCGATTATTTGTCAAGCCTCCAACCAAGTATTCGGCGAGTACGGCCAATCCCTCCTGAAGCTTCTCATATCCTGGAACTCCCAATCTAAAAAGACTGAAGGGCTGTTGCTTGCCATTATAGTAGGTGACAATATGAGTCCCAACTTCGTGTTGGATCAATGCCTGTACCCGATGTCGGGGCAGACTATATTGTTTACTGATATTTAGCACCCCTTGATTCACCATCACTCCATAGATATCATCCCGAAGCCGTACAGTCGTACCAAAATTAGGATCTTGGCTTTTTAAATAATCCAGTTCTTCCTGTGCTAGTTTCGCAAACTCTTCTGCATAGACGACATCCTCTTCCTTTGTTTGATGCTCCCTGTCAGTCGCTGTAATTGTTAATATGGCCTGCGCTTTTTCCAACAGCTTTTCGTTGACGGTACCAAACACTTGCATGCTGCCCAGTAAAAATCCCTCTTTTCCCCTTTCGCTCAGCATGCTCATCATCTGATCGAGCTCTTTGCGTTTATCCCGAAACAAATAAGCTATGGAAGGGTCATAAAGGTCTTCAATATGTAGATTATAGAGGTTACGTTTAATAATATCGGGATCAATCGGCATGGGTCTATAATGAAAAACAGGAACCCTGCGATAGTTTCCCTTTTTTGAACTGCAACCAGGCGTCATAGGAATTTGTCGGTGTTACCAACAATAGAAAATCAAACCGCTGGCTTTCACGGGCCAATTTTTGATCGATTTCCCAAGCCAAAGGAAGCATCTTTTGGGATGACTAATTTTAAATGATGTTGGCTTTGACAGGGTATGTATGCGAATAAATTCAAAAAATGTTTTGGATAAACTTCGGGATATAGCCTCACGAAAATGGCGAAGATCAATGGGAAGTATTTGTTGGTTGGCCCCAGCAGATACTTCGGTTTGATTTCTAATCCCATATACAAGATATTACTATTTAGTTTATCCAATTGTATACTCGCTGGAGAGAGACTCTGTGTCGCATTGGTTTTCGTGTCGGTCACAATTTCGACTTTTGCAATAGATTCCTCCGTTTCCAATTGCTTTCCAAGATATTGTGCAATGGATTGTACATTTTCCGGGCAATATGGATCTGAATATCTTCTTGCTGCCCCGGGCTTGCCGTCCAAGCTTCAATAATTAGACATGCACCAAATTCTTCGACGAACTGGTTAAGTATCGGTGCGATCCAGTCCGATACATTCATTTCTGGGTCCTTAACTCTAAAATACGCAGGTTCGGATTTTACCAGTTCCGCCAGCATCGGATCCGGACTAAAAACTGTCGATACAAAAATAAATAAGGCACAACCTGATTGAATACCATTTTATTTTTGGTGGTATCTGCGTATGAAAAACCTCCTTATTTTTGATTTTTTTAGGATAGCCGCTAACTGCTTCGCATTATCTTTCATAGGCAAAATAGGATTCGAGGGTGTCAGTGGTTTGCATTAAAAGTTGCTTATATTCCTGTAACTTTTGAGGGTAGACCTCTCCGGTCCATTCATTCATAAAGTCCTTGCGAAACTCAATAGAAAACACACAACCCTTATCGCCAAATTGCTCATTTAAATAAGATGACAAAAAGCCACCCTTAAATTTAACATTCTCACGCACGTCATAGACCTGCCCATCTTTACCCGTACGAAGCACATCCATCAATGAGCTGGTCAATTCCCGCCATTTGCTGTGATTGTTTGCTGTTCCAATATTAATCTGTGGATTGTTTACTTTGTCAATCATAGCCGTCGGCCCATCTCGGAGCGCATTATAGCTATGAATATCATAAACAACAAAATAACCATAGCGGTCAATGGTGTTTTGAATCTGCTGCGTTATCTTCCGGTACAACATGTCATAAGATTCGTATAATTGATCTTTTATTTGTTGCGGCAACGCTGACCTCCAGACCTGAATTCCCCAGGACTGTTCGGGAGTCAGATAAATCGCTCCATCCTTACTCCGATTTAAATCCAGTTGGAACCTCGATGTGCCACAAACAAATCGATTAAAGGGCAATTCTGCCAAAATTGCTGTATATGGATCCTCCTCACGTAAACGATCTTCGGGAGCAATATGTAAATACGATTCTAAATCCGCATCGATATGATGACCATCGTGGATAGCAAAAGCCCAAAAAGGGCTTCTATAATTTTCGAATTGATAAAGATAGGATAAGGACATGTACTTTATATTAAACAGTTTCACTGATTATTTGCTCACTCTGCTTAAGTAAACATTTACAAGCGATAAAAGGTTTGAAAAATAAAATACGACAGCCTTGGTACAATGGAATACAGACCTGCTGGCCATAGAAAGCGTTAAAAATCGTTAAACTGACTGATTGATTTATGCCCTGGCATTCTTATTGAAAGTTATTTACTAGTTTCATAAATTTAGGTTAATAATTAGTTAGTTTATAAAAAACCTGTTAGTCCCCGCTAACAGGTTTTTTATTTTCTAATACGAAAAGAATGTTAATACTAGAATATTTTACTGAAAATCAATATAGAAATACTAAAAAATGTTAAAAATGCAAAAAGTAAAAATAGTTGAAACATTTTATGTCCAGATCACGTTATACCTGTACTTTTCATAAATTTAGGTTAATAATTGGTTAGGAAAACTCCTGTTGCTCCCCGCTTCAGGAGTTTCTGTTTATCAATAGTTTACAAAAAAATCAACAGTAATAACCCTTGGTGTATCCGCATACTTTAACACATCCGCCACCTACGACGATTCATTCGAGAATCAGTTTTGGAAATCTGCAAAATCAGGTGTTTATCCAAAATAGAAGCGAAATTATAAGTTAACAAAAAAATGACAATTTATTCATCTTAGGTAAATAAGTTTTGGCACAGGTATTGCACTGTTTTAAGCATTCATAAATTTAGGTTAATAATTGGTTAGTTAAAACACTTGAAGTTCCCCGCTTCAAGTGTTTTTCGTTTAACGACTCTTGTAAAAGAATCAGACCAATTGTTTCAATGCGATTTCATACGCTCTCGAAGAGATCTGTGTACGGTCTGCGGAAGAATCTCTTATTTTTTTCAAAGCTTCAAAAATCACCTTTGAAACATCAGAGAAGATCGCATCATCACTCATTTCTATATTTCGCTGCATTAAATAAGCAAACCCTTGCCATACCACAATTAGCAATAAAATCAGGGATCACCGCAACATGCTGATCAGCAAACTCCATCACTGGTCCATAGAATATTTCCTGATCAGCAAAAGGGACATTTGCACCAGAAGCAATGACTTCAAGCCCATTTTCAAGGAGCTGCTGGATCTGATCTTTTGAAACCAAACGTGATGCTGCTGCTGGAACAAAAATATCGGTCTTCAATCCCCATATTTCTTTCTGAATCTGCTCAAAAGACATCAAATCCGGTGAATTAAGCTCATTTCCCTTGCGATCCAGGAATAATTGTGTAATTTCCGCTTCGCTGAAACCTTCCCGATTGATTAAACCACCAGCCCGGTCGATAATTCCGACAATTTTCACACCCAGCTTAGAGAGGTAGAAAGCCGCGGCGGCGGCAACATTTCCCAGCCTTGGATCACTGCACGTTTTCCTATACAGTCACTTCCAAAAAGTTGATAATAATGGCGGATAGATTCAGAAACTCCATAGCCTGTTATCATGTCTGCAACCTTATATTTACGCTTTAAATCCGGACTGTAGGTATTATCTTCCAATACTTTGGACACTCCATAGCGCAACTGTCCTATTTGGTGGATACGGTTGCTCTCATTTACCTTAAAATGTCCATTCAAGATACCTTCCTGTGGATGCCATAGACCATATTCTTCGGTCAATGGAATGACATCATGGATTTCATCGATATTAAGATCCCCTCCTGTCCCATAGTAATTTTTTTAATAACGGTGTCACCACCTTAAACCAACGGTCTAAAACCTCATTTTTGCGTGGATCATGTGGATCAAAGTCGATACCAGATTTGGCACCACCGATAGCGGGGCCTGAAACTGTAAACTTTACTTCCATTGTTTTGGCAAGGGACTCTACTTCATGCCGATCCAAGCTTGCACGCATCCGTGTGCCTCCGCCCGCTGCACCGCCCCGCAACGAATTGATAACAATCCATCCTTTTGCATCAGTTTCACTATCTTTCCACTCAAATACGATTTCCGGACTCCGGTGCTCAAATGCACGCAATAATTCTTTCATACCCAACATATCCTTATAGATTACCTCTGCGTTCCTGTTCACGTTCGATTGCTTCAAAAAGTGCCTTAAAATTGCCGGCGCCAAAACTCTGCGCGCCTTTTCGCTGAATAATCTCATAGAATAAAGTTGGTCTATCTTCTACAGGTTTGGTAAAAATCTGAAGGAGATACCCCTCTTCGTCACGATCCACCAAAATACCCAGTTCTTGGATAATCCGGATTTCCTCATCTATTGCTCCAACCCTTTCCGGTAGCATGTCATAATATGCTTCTGGAGGAGCTCCTAGAAATTCAACCCCTCTGGATTTAAGTTCACGCACCGTACGTACAATATCCTTCGTTGCCAATGCCGCATGCTGCACACCTTCGCCCTCATAAAATTCAAGATATTCCTCAATTTGAGATTTCTTTTTCCCTCAGCAGGTTCGTTGATCGGAAATTTTACATAGCCATTGCCATTACTCATCACCTTACTCATCAATGCCGAATATTCGGTATTGATCTGCTTATCATCAAAGGACAGGATGTTGACAAAGCCCATCACATCCTGATACCATTGAACTGTTTCATTCATTTTATTCCAGCCTACATTGCCTACGCAATGATCGACATAGAGCAAACCGGTCTCTGCTGGGTTATAGTCGCTTTCCCATTTTTCATATCCGGGCATAAATAAACCATTGTAGTTCTTTCGCTCCACAAAAAGGTGCACCGTTTCTCCATAAGTGTATATCCTGCAGTCCAGACTTCCCCTTGTTCATCTTTGAGAAGTTGCGGTTCCTGATAGACTTTTGCTCCCCTTTTGGTTGTTTCCTCAAATGATTTGCGGGCATCATCAACCCATAAAGCCAATATTTTGACGCCATCGCCATGTTTTTGACATGCTCAGCGATAGGATGGTCTGATTTAAGGGCTGTGGTCAGGACCAGCCGTATTTTATCTTGCTTTAAGACATAAGATGCACGGTCTCTAATACCGGTCTCTGGCCCTGCATAAGCCTCCGACTGAAAACCAAAGGCAGTTTTGTAATAATGCGCGGCCTGCTTCGCATTCCCCACATAAAATTCAATGTAATCGGTTCCATTAATAGGTAGAAAATCTTGCGCTTGGGCAATCTTCTCTGCAAATGTATTTGCCATAATTTATATAAAGGTTATTCGTATTTAATTTAACTCATCCAGGATTTAAAGTAATCGGGATCTTCAATTTTTAGCGCCTCTTCGGTCAACATCAGGGGACGGAAAGGGTCGATCATGACCGCCAGTTCCTCGGTTTTAACTTGTCCAATACTTTTTCGACCGTACCGGGATGTGGTCCATGCGGGATACCGCCCGGGTGTAATGTAATCTGTCCTCTTTCAACCGATTTCCGACTCATAAAATCACCATCCACATAATATAGCACTTCATCCGAGTCTACATTGCTGTGGTTATAAGGTGCGGGTACGGCTTTTGGATGATAGTCATACAGACGTGGACAAAAACTGCACAACACAAAGGTATCAGTCTCAAAAGTCTGATGAACAGGTGGTGGCTGATGCAATTTTCCGGTAATTGGCATAAAGTCATGAATGGAAAATGCCCAAGGGAAATGATAGCCATCCCAACCAATAAAATCAAAAGGGTGGCTTCCATAGATGTAAGGATAAATCAATCCCTGTTTCTTGATTTTCACCTCAAAATCACCAAGCTGGTCAAAAGTTTCCAGATCCTGTGGTACACGGATATCCCGCTCAAAAAAGGGAGCATGCTCCATCAGCTGGCCAAATTCATTACGATACCGCTTTGGCGTACGTACCGGCGAAAACGACTCAACAATAAACAATCGGTTGTCTGTCTGATCAAATTCCATCTGGTAAATTGTACCCTGGGCACAACCAGATAATCACCATACTGAAAAGGAATACTTCCGTAGCCCGTCTTGAGTTTCCCTGTTCCCTGGTGCACGAAAATAATCTCATCAGCCTGACTATTTTTATAAAAATAATCCGTCATGGACTGACGGGGAGCAGCCAGTGAAATGTGTAGGTCCTGGTTGACCAGAACAGGTGTACGGCTTTCTAGGTAATCATCTTTGGCCTGAACCTGAAATCCTTTTAAACTGGTATGTTTAAGATGTTTTTCACGGGCAATCTTTGGAGTAACATCATAAGGTTCACGGATCTGCTTGACCAACGTAGGCGGGTGGCAATGATACACGAGCGAATAAAGACTGGAAAAGCCATGGGTAGAAACCAATTCTTCAGCATAGAGCGTATGATCGGGCTTTCTAAAAACAGTATGTCGCTGTGCTGGAATTTGCCCTTGTTTAACATAAAATGGCATAATTCTACGATTTAAAACGGTTATAAAAAATAAATGAATATCAACGTTGCCAATAGCATCGATTGGCAAAAAATTCGAGGGGATTAGTATTGGGCGAAAACGATATCAGCTATAATTGCTCTATTAAAAGCAATATAGGGCATGGATGACGCAAAGCGATGTATTCCACGATTGATCATTTTTACTAGTTTATAATGTTATAATAAAGGTAAGAATATTTTTCTATTTTCAAGGGAAGAAATATTTTTTCAAAACTTATACGATATATTTGTGTCGCATTCAAAGATTGAATAACCAATAGAATATTCCGATATGAGAATTGTTACGTGCACGAAAAATGGCCAACATGAATTAGGTATTATAATCAATGACCGGGTATACAACTGCTCGGAGATAGCTCCTTCCCTTCCGACCGATATGGCTGATTTTTTGATCCGTGGAGATGAAGCCATAAATGATTTAAAGTATTATCACAGTGCATTGCTGGAGGGACGGATATCCAGACCTCACCAGTTATTGCAAGATATTCAGCTTGTTGCACCAATACCGCATCCGACATCAGTGCGTGATGCCTATGCTTTTCGGCAGCACGTAGCGACCTCAAGAAGAAACCGCGGACTGGATATGATTCCGGAATTCGATGAATTTCCTGTTTTTTACTTCTCCAATCATCAGGCCATACAAGGCCCAGGCCCGATACAATGTATGCCACTGCATCTTGAGCAACTGGATTTTGAACTTGAGGTAGCCATCGTAATCAATAAAACAGGTATAAATATCCCTGCCTCAGAGGCTGATAAATATATTGCCGGATACATGATCATGAATGATTTTAGCGCTCGAAAACTCCAGATGGACGAGATGAAATTAAGCTTGGGCCCAGCCAAAGGAAAGGATTTTGCTACAGCAATTGGCCCATGGCTAGTCACCAAAGACGAATTGGAACCTTATAAAATTAATTCTTCAGGAGATCATATTGGTGACAGATACAATCTCGACATGTCATGTCGCGTGAATGGTCAACAGGTTTCTTCCGGTAATTTTGCTACGATGCACTGGACATTTGCCGAAATTATCGAACGCGTCTCCTATGGTGTACGTCTCTTTCCGGGAGATGTGATCGGTTCCGGAACAGTTGGAACAGGATGTTTTTTAGAACTCAACGGCACTGGACGCATGGAGAATCCTGCTTATCAGGATCAATGGTTGCAGGTAGGCGACCAGATCGAGCTGGAAGTAACAGGCTTGGGCAAGCTTTCCAATTCCGTTGTATTATACCACCAATAAATCTATACAAAAATGAATTCTTCTTCTTTCGATACAGTTACTTTTGAGTCCTCGGCTGATAAAGCCATCATTGATAATTTAATCAAATATGCTATTGCACCTCGTCCCATTTGTTTTGCGAGTACAATCGATACAGCGGGCAATGTCAACCTGAGTCCTTTCAGCTACTTCAATCTGATGTCACACCAACCACCAATATGCGTGTTCTCGCCCTTGCGTCGTATGCGTGATGGCAGTACCAAGCATACACTGGACAATATTCAGGAAGTCAATGAGGTCGTCATCAATATCGTAAACTATGCGATGGTACAGCAACAGTCACTGGCCAGTACTGAGTACGGCAAGGAGGTAAATGAATTTGACAAATCTGGATTTACACCGATCCCATCCTTACACGTTCGCCCACCGCGGGTAGCGGAATCTCCGGTTCAACTGGAATGTCGTGAGAGAAGTGATCGCCCTGAGCGACGAACCCGGCGCAGGAAATCTCGTTATTGCAGAAATACTCTATATGCATGTACACAAAGAACTCTTACACAAAAACAATACGATAAAACAAGAGGAACTAGATCTGGTCGCCCGTCTCGGCGGTGACTGGTACTGCCGTGTAACCAATAAAAACCTCTTTATTGTTCCTAAACCACTCCGCAGTCTGGGTATTGGCGTAGATCAGCTGCCCGAAGGTATTCGCCTTTCCAAAGTACTTACTGGAAACCATCTCGGGTTACTGGCCAATGTAGAATCCTTGCCGGTTTTAGAGCAGGCCTCCCAGGAGGATAAATATTTAAACTATCTCCGACTGAACTTTCAGCAAGATTCAGCACAAATGACAAAAAAGTACATGAATACGCGGCGCAATTGTTGGATACCGAGCAATTAGACAAAGCATGGCAGGTACTATTGAGCCTATAAGAACTTCGATCCACAATACTACAGATAGACAAACCTGTTAAATATCGGGGACCGCAATACCTATTGCACACAAACAGAAATCCGGAGGCATAGGCCGACAGCTATGCTTCCTTTTGACCAAGGTCAGCTAGAACCTGATCGGTTATGGTGATTCCCTGATAAAAGGCTTCCTCAAAGATAGATATACCACTTAAATCAGAATGTGCAAAATAGACTTTATCAGCAATAGGTTTTGTCAGTTCGATACGCGCTTCGTCTGATAGAAAACCACTGACAGGGCTGATCATGCCATGCCCGTGTCGAAAAATTTCTATACTGATGACTTCATTTTCTATTCCATAATGTGCCTTCTCCAGATCTTCCATAATAAACTCTTTCCATTGCTGGTCTGTCCACTGATATAGTTGCTTCCGGTTTCCGTTGAGGTCCCCATCTCCCAGACTATGATAATAGGTAATCACAAAAGGGCTTTGCAACTGATTGAGGCTCTGGTGCTGATCATAAACATAACCCAATCCCTTTCCGTTATAAATAATATTTTCCCAGGAAAGTGTCGCACCATCTGTAAAGGGAAACGATGCAAGACAATAGTCGCCACGATCCAAGGTGCATAATGAAATTTTTTCGTCAATGCCGTACGGTTTGGCAATAGATACTGATTGACAAACTGTGGGCAACAATTGATCACCTTCTGGGCTCTGATGGTCTTTGACAATTTCGCTTTATCGTCGAAGACTGACACTTCCACAGCATCTTGCCCAACATGTATCTGATAAGCCAGATGTTTATTCAATACCCTACCATCCGCATATTTTTTTAAATGGCTGACCAATCGCCCATTCCCTTCCTGCCAGGTGAGCACCAGATCCTGGTAGGCAGACCAATCGTGCTTTCGGCTCGCAAAGTAATGTATAGCAGCAAAAGCAGAAGTGGCTGCGATACCGGTACCATAATCGTCACGACAACAGTAGTTCACATAACTAAAAACAGGTTCCGTCTTATACCCCTCTGATTCCATCCATGAACGCATCGTCAGGACATCCAATCTTTTGAGATCATCCGACTGCGAAGCATTGCGCATCGGGATATCAAAAACGTACTTTCCATCGCTACCTTTCAATTGCTTAAACTGACTCATCTGCGCCATAAAACGATCAATTTCAGCCGCCTCCTGCTGGGACACTCCATAGCTGGGAACAATGCCTTCCTGCCAGATGTTATGGATGAAAAGTCGTTCCTGCGGAGCAAAGGACAATTGTTCCTCATCAAATAATGGAACACCCCCTCCGTCCAGCCGACGATAATTTTCGATTCTTCCAAAAACCGCAGCAACTCCTTATTGGAAGCATTCGGAATAGGAAGATAATGTGCTCCCAGGGGATAACGACTATAAGCATTCTCGCCATGACGCGCATTGCCTCCTACTTCAGACTCCATGTCCAAAAGCAGAAAATCGTTCATTCCCCGTTGTTGCAAACGATAGGCAGCCGATAGTCCGGTTACACCAGCACCTAGAATCAGAATAGGTATTTCAACCACTGCTGTAGATTTGGGAAATTTTGGAATCGCAGACGATGCCCCAAAATATGATCTGTCCCCGTCAGGCGCAAAAAAATACGGTTCACCTTTTTCTTACAGGCCTGAGCAAACTGCAGGCCGATTGCCCCCAAGAATGCAAGCTTGAGAAAACCACGCCGCGAGGGATTAAATCTTACTCCATTCTTCATCAAAATACCGCACTAAAATCTGATTGTCCAAACGGTTTATTTCTACATGATCCGCACGCATGTCAGCCGGAAACTCAGTCAGTTCTCTAAAATGATAATTGTAATACCGCAGCTTATCCACCCGTCGGACGATATGCTTAAATTGTTGTGTCATATTCGCTGAAAATAGACAAAACCCCATTCGCCGAAGGATGGTACATAGGTGTGATAGGCGACAGTATTTGGAAAAACCGTGCTGATTGTCTCATGGATACACCAGTAAGATTTGGGTGCAAAATAAGGCGAAGTTGTCTGTACGGACACCATGGTATAGGGTGTCATCAGCGGCAGTAGACTTTGATAAAAACTTGTCGTGTATAATTTTCCAAGACTATAGTTTGATGGATCCGGAAAATCGATAATCATGACATCGTATTTTTCCTTTGCAGATTTTGCCCAGATAAATGCGTCCTGATTGATCACTTTTACCCTTGCGTCGTTCAGCGAGCCCTTGTTGTGACTGACCAGTAGTTCATTTGTCTGGAACAATTTGGTCATACCTTCGTCCAGATCCACCAATGTAACCTTTTTTACACCTGGATATTTCAGAACCTCCCGGACAGCGAGCCCGTCTCCACCACCCAAGACCAATACATTCGATACATCTTTGGCCATAGACATCGCCGGATGCACCAAAACCTCATGATACCGATATTCATCTTTGGTGTTGAACTGTAAATTATTGTTCAGAAACAATTGATATTCACCCTTGCTCTCTGTTAGAACAATACGCTGATAGGGTGTAGAATGTTTATAGACAATATTATTCCCATATAATTGACTTTCGGAATATTTAAGCAAATCATCGGAATAAAAAAACACAACCGAAAGCAATACCAGACAAATTATTGATTTGGCTTTAATCCAGTTGGGATTTTTAAGTCTTTTAGCGAGATAGAATGATAGAAAAACGCCTACCAAAATATTAATGATCCCAAAAAACAGCGATGTTCCCATCACACCCAGCCGGGGAATCAACAGGATAGGAAACAAGACCGAAGCGATCAATGCGCCGATATAATCAAAAGCAAACACATTGGAAACCAATTCCCTAAACTGAACCCTATCTTTTAGAATATTCATCAATAAGGGTATCTCCATACCGCAGAGACAGCCCGTCAGAAAAACAAAGAAATAGAGTACAAATTGAAAGTGTTCAACCTGCTGAAACAGTAAAAATAAAACGACAGAACTGCAACCACCAATGACGCCGATCAACAGTTCGATATCAATAAACCGGTCAAAAAGGTTTTTGGTGATGTACTTCGCTAAAAAGATCCCACCCCATCGAGAACAGGTAGGTACCGATAATAAATGAAAACTGCTTGACTGAATCTCCTAATAAATAGCTCGCCAATGCACCTGCAACCAGTTCGTAGATAAGCCCGCAAGTAGCAATAACAAATACCGCAAATAAGAGAAAATGGGCAGATTGCTCTTTTTACCCATGTATTGCCGCAGCTATTATAATCGATATGCCTAATATAAAAGCCGCAAAAACAATTGCCAAAGCCATGTTTTTATTCTGTACGATCTCTTGCCAAGACTTTTCTGGTGTCAGTCGCTCGATAAGCCAATAGGCCAATAACAATACAGCAATTCCAATAAACGAATAAATCAATGATGCTGCAATTCCTTTATAAAACAATTCGTAATTCATTTTTATATTAATTTTTATTTATGACCTGAACCATATCCACTATAACTGCCACCGCTACCATAAAAGGATCGACGATAATGCGATCTTGACCCTGTATAAGTATGGTCTTCCAAGTTGCTTGTCCGCATTGTAGTCCTGCAATCTGTGGAGGAATTTACAAATAGATTAACTGCAACAAAAAGGCAAAAAAATGCAACTAAAGCTACACCCAACCGATCAAATTTTAAGATATCGAAATAACCTAAACCTTCAGCCCGAGCAACAAAATCTTTATTTTTAATCGCGAGAATCTTGCTTCTAAAAATCCCCACAAGGACAACAATACCCACTAAACAAAGAATTAAAAAGGTATAACTGGTACCTCCGTATGTTAATTTATAATCCTCTGTGAGTTCAAAATTAACATCCATATCGGCCGCACCATTGGTTGAAGAGGTTACAAAAACAAGGTGATAGATCCCCGGTTGGATACGACAAAAATCGACGGTCAATCCACTTGCATAATTAACGTCATTATTCTCGTGCACAGCTGTACCAGACTCAATAATCTCATTTGTCTTTTCATTGACCAATTTAATCATCAGCTGGATGGGATGGCTTTTAGATTCCGATATTCCCTCCAGTACCAGCTTCTTGGGTTTATTGCCTTTTAATTCAAAAGAGGCGCCGACAAATTCCGAGTTGGCCTTTTTGCGGGGAATTTTTCATCAAACTTATAGGTATCCTTACCGATCTGTCCCCAATTTAAAACCCAGAATAGAACTGCTAGCAGCAAAACAGCAAAGACACCAATATTTCTCAGCTTCGTCCCTACCCCCTCCTTTCGGGCAATGTAGTCGTTATAAGTGTCAAAAATTTTATAATAGCCCTCATCCTCCAGGTAAATCCCCTGGTAGTACTGTACGTCATTATCAATAAATTCCTGAGAAATAAAACGATCCTCATTAACTGTTTGAATGTAGGTCAGGGTCGTTGACGTCGATTCCAGATCTTCAAATATAAAGCCCTCTGCATAGACAACAGTTTGTTCATCCGTATACTCCAGGTCATAGTGTCTATTACCAAACTTACATGAGTTGCTTTTCGGTAAAAGCGTCACCTGTTCCCGATCAATGGTGTGTAAGGCACAAGTATAGTCCACGCCATCGCTGAAGTAGATATCGTCTTGATTCGCGTTTAACCCCACAAACTCATTTCCATATTCGCCACTTTTTGTAAAGCGCTGTATCTTGGAGATAATATAATAGCTATTTCTCTTGAATTGAACAGACTCGCCCAAAGTAGCCCATTGCATGACTAAGGGAGCCGAAAACTCCTTCACATAAGTTAAGGTTTCGACCGTCTTACCTTTAAAATAACTATGACAGTTTGCACAAACGAAACCTGAAAAATCGGTTACCTCGATCTTAAAGCGGTGTGCATGGCCACATTTTTGCATATCACATCCATAAACTACCGATTAACCACAGTTTCGTTAATAACTATTGCATTAAAATAAGTTTTAAAGAGCTTACCCAAATGCAAAACTTTTTCACTGTTATCTTTTAGATAATTACAGAGATAAACATCTAATGTCAATTGTCCAAATTCCGGCCAGGTATGGATACAGATATGGGATTCCATTAAACAAATTGCAGCGGTAAATCCACCACCCTCAAAAGAATGGGTGGAAATACCTACAATTTGTAAATTATGGATATTGATCTGCTTTTTGTAAACTCCAAAAAGGATCTATAGTAGTCAATAATGATGCCTCCTCGACCTGCAATGTCATCAGCAGATGTTTTCCGGGAGTATACTTTTCGTTCATCAGAAATAACTGGATAAATTAAACGTTCCAAATATAAAAAGTTTTACCAGATTTTTATACTACGGGAATCAATCATTTCACTCAGTGATTATTTAACGGCTCTTCTTTTGCCACCCGTAGACCATCATCTATCAGTTTTTTCAGGCTGGGTCGAATTGTAATAATAGTTTTAAGCTTACCTTGTGCACTTTCAGCTAAATCGTAGGCATGATTCGCCCAGGCGATCTCATAAAGTTCTATTAGAGCGAGCCAGTTATCTGTTATTTCAGCAGACAACTGATCAAAGATATTCGTCCAATGTTCCGTATCAAATGTCCCCGACCGCAGTGTTCCGATCAGCGCATGCAAGGACAGCAATTTTGAGTCTTCATTTTGTGTATACAATAAAGTCGATGGTTCTGCGATCTCTTCGCCAATGGACTCATAAGCATCTTTATCAACTGCACCTGCAAAGACTGAAATAATCTCCGTACCAACAGCCATGTCGTAAGTTCCCCACTCCGGTTTAAAATAAATTTCCTTCCGGTCATTTCGGTAGACTTCGCAATCTTCAAACGAAATCAATACAACTTTGCCCGCTTGACGCACAACCTCCAAAACAACGCCCTCAACCACGATCCCTGAAGAATAACGCAAAGAACATCGCTTTCCTTGACTAATGCCATAAGCACTCAATTCTTCATCTGAAAAGTCGGCCAGGTCTTTGTTGTTGCCTGTCAGGTAACCAACCGGAGATCCAAATCCCTCCCGATGATAACTTATGCCATGTCCTTCTAATTGCTCCCCTGAAAACGCCAGTGCCGTGGGGCCTGTTGTCTGTATATAGGAAATAGATTGATCATTATTCGCCGCTTTAAAAATACCTGACACCTGCAATCCAGAACTATAAACTGCAGTACATACAGCCTGACAGTCAATCGCTTTCTCCAAACTCTGCTTACCTCCAAGCCGGAAAGCCATGGTATCTGCAAACTGATTCAGGACATCCATTAAATGTTCAAAATCGGGTGTGACAAACAATTGCGGCTGTGGCTTAGTAATGTCATAGGTATATGCGACAGTATTTAAATCATAAGGTAGCTTTGGCACCGATTTTTGCATACAACTGGCACTTTCGCCAATGGAAGACAGTAAACCTGCACCATAAATCTTAGGATCATCAAGGCTACCAATCAGACCATACTCCACGGTCCACCAATGCAACCTACTCAGCAAAGCCATTTCCGAAGGTTCGCCCATATTGTCCTGAACGGTCTTCAACTTGTTTTCAGCTTCCGCCAATTCGGCTTCGGTTGTACCTGCGTGCTCTTTTAAAATTGATAAATGGCGAATAGCCTCATACAGTTCGAAATCCTTCCGTGACGACAATGCTTTTGTTCCAATTTCACCAAAGTACTGCAAATAAACCGCATAATCGGGCTCACCTATGATCGGTGCATGGCCAGAAGATTCATGAATGATATCTGGTGCGGGGTATATTCAATATGTTCTAATTGTCGGATATCTGCGGCTATAACCAATACCCGATGTGCCTGAAATTCCATAAAAGCTGCAGGTGGTATAAATCCATCGACCGTTACTGCTCCCCAACCAATTAATTTCAAACTATCGTTCATCTGTTGCAGATCCGGTATATGTGCAATAGAGAGCCCCGCTTTCTTCAATCCCGGTATGTATGGGTAATAAGCAACATCTTTTAAAAAGGAATAATTCTGACGCATGACATACCGCCACAAGGCTTGATCCAAAGCCGTATAACGTTCGTATTGCTGGGCGACTACATAGCGCTTTAAATGTTTGGGCAACTGCTCCAAAACAACATTATTATATGTTTCCATTTATAATCGGTATCAAAATAAAGTGTGAGACTTTGTATGAAGGTAGAAAATATTTATGGTTTCCAAAAGGCCAACCTTACATTCTCGCACTTTTTTACAAAATATATCAAAGGTATAACTCACAAAACCTTCCTAAACAAATCTAAAAAAACTTCTTTTTCCTAATTTAATTCTAAAACCAGTTTCCAGATCAACGGGCAGATCAGCATCCAGCCATTTGTTCGAATCAATCTGTACTGCCCCTCAGCAATGAGTCTGCGAATAGCGGACTTGCTCAGATCTTTCTTTAAAAAGTGACAAAGGTCGACGAGCTTTGCAACAGAACCCAATTGCGCATGAACATGTTGCAAGGATACCTCTTCAAAACTTTTATCATCAAATGATTTTTGCTGGAACTGTTTAGCAAAAAAATCCAATGCCTCTGCAGCTGCCTGCGGATCGTGGTATTGGACTACGAGATTATGCGCAATAAGCTTTTTGACTTCCATCGGGTTTTCGCCTATTTCCAGCCGTGATTTTAGAACCTTCTTTTCCGTCGGGGTAAAGTCTGTCGTTAGGTCTATATAATCTGGGATTAAGCCATCGGGAATAGACATCGCTTTGCCAAACATTTCATTCGGTTCATCCAACAGCCCAATGGTATTATGCAGCGATTTGCTCATTTTCTCCTTACCGTCCAATCCTCTGAGCAGCGGCATACATAAGACAAGCTGAGGATCGAGATTAAAAGATTCCTGAAGCTGGCGTCCCATTGTACAATTAAACAATTGGTCTGTCCCCCATTTCAATATCGCTTTTGATTTGTACGGAATCAAACCCCTGCAATATCGGATAGATAAGTTCATGCATTGCGATCGGCTGATTATCTGTAAAGCGCTTATGAAAATCATGCCGCTGCATAAGCTGCGCGACCGTCACTTTGGAAACAAGCTGAATAACCTCCGCAAAATCCAATTGATCCAACCAATCACCATTAAAGACAATTTTTGTCTTTGACATATCAATAATTTTAGCTAATTGCGCAATATAGGTTGCAGCATTCTCAGCTATTTTTTCCTGATTCAAAGGTTTGCGCGCTTTATTTTTACCCGTTGGATCCCCTATCCGCGCGGTAAAACTCCCAACCAAAACAACGATTTGATGGCCCAGTTCCTGAAATTGCTTAAGCTTTTTCAACACCACAGCATGCCCCAAATGAAGGTCTGGAGCCGTAGGATCAAACCCGAGTTTAATAATCAGCGGACGCCGAGTTTCTTTGGATTGTTGCAATTTGGACCTCAGCCCATCCTTTGGCAACATAATTTCAATGTTCTCTTCTAAATCTGTTAACATAATGCTATAAAACAAAAAAGCCCGAACGTTATGTTCGGGCTTAGCTATATAAATAATTAATTTTTCTAAATTTTAATAGGCATAAGGTTCCCGAACTACTATCGGGAGATAATAATTAAAGAAAAATGGAAGACGTAATATGTTGTTCATTTTCTTCATTGCCTCAACAAAGTTAACGCTATATTTCCAAAAATCAAAAAAGCCACGATAATATAGTAATACCATCCCCTCTTATTCAATACCACATGATAGCTGACTCCAATCAGCTCTTATCAGCCGCCCAATTACACTTTATCCTCTCCTATTAAAAACTCAACTACACGTTATTCTCATCTCCTTTTTCGATCCACTACCATTGCTTTTCTCCAGTAA
This sequence comes from Sphingobacterium sp. E70, assembly GCF_019285695.1. Classification (NCBI taxonomy): domain Bacteria; kingdom Pseudomonadati; phylum Bacteroidota; class Sphingobacteriia; order Sphingobacteriales; family Sphingobacteriaceae; genus Sphingobacterium; species Sphingobacterium sp. E70. Next base: position 810,910 of record NZ_CP079104.1, read on the forward strand.
TTTACCCTCGGCATTATATACATATCTCTCAACTTGGCCATTTCGTTTTTTCTCAACAATTTTCTTCAATAATAATTGGTTCTTAAAATATTCCTATAGCTCGAACCATTGGATTTGTACAGCCGTTCGACAAGATTATTATGCTGATATAAGTCGGTATAATTGATGTTATCTTTTTATAGGTATGTTTAAGTAGTTGGCCGTCCCTATTGAAAGACTTCGATTCGACGACCTGGCCGACACAATCCAACTTCGCTTTATAAAGTAACTTGTTATCCAGGCCATACTCCGATTTACTGTGGTCAAACTCATTTTCAATCGTATAGTAGCTGTCAAAAAAAGTCTTTAATACTTTCTTCTTTCCGATATTAGGTTGATAAATCACGATCTTTTCCTGACTGATTTTACCGTTTCGGAAATCACGCTGTACACTTGAAGTATCCGTAATTGTATACTGAAAATCCAATGTCGCATCAGTCTGCACATCCATTTGCTGCATCACACCATGCCTGACCTGAACTACAGCACGCTTCCCTTCCTTTTCAATCTTAAAATTTCCATCCACTAAACCATCTTTGTTGACCGCAATAAAGGCATTAGAGGGGCCCATAAATTGATTTTGTTGCACAATATATTTTCCTTGCTTCAATTTAGTGACTTGTCCTTGTTCAACGATGTTAATAGTGTCTTTTGGAGATTCTGATAAATGTAACTGATACCTGTCTTTATCCAATCGGACATACTCCTGGGCTACGGCTATCTGTCCCAGCAAAGCAATACATGGGAACAAGAAAAATTTCAATTTCAACATATTGTAATAAGTTTGTTGCAAAACATATATTACAATTATTACACCAAAAACCGCAAGTCCAGATAAAACTAAATTCAAACAGGATATATTAAAACCTTAAAACAATGGCATACAGACAAAAAAAAAGGAGAAATATCCTTAAGATAGATCTCCTCATATTTTATTCAGGGACTGATCGTATTAGACAGACTCAAGGTATTGCGCATAGCAATACCCTTCTTCATTATCGTTGGTCCGAACTAACCACCATTGCTCATTAGCTTTGCTGATCAATGTGATAATTTCACCCTTCGCTGCTTTTCCTACAATAGGCTGGTCAGTTCCGGGGCCTTTTCGAATATTTAAGTTGCTATTCTCTGTGATTACCTTTACCTGGCTTCCGGGCACCTCTGTAGCCACATCAACATTTAAGACAACATCACCGGTCTGGAAGTTGGGATCTATATTTCCATAAATTTCCCACAATTTATTTTTCACATCAGCGGTCGGTGCAGTACCCTAATCTGAAGCACACCATCCATTTCAGCGTAATTCAGATCGTTAACTCCTGAAGATTGCGCAGTATCCAAAAGAACTTTATATTTTTCTTGTAATGACATAATTTTTGCTATTTTATTTTTTTACAACAATACCACTCAAATCTACTTTTTTGGATTTAGATTATCCAAACCTTGTTTCAACGTAACAATCTTTGCCTGTTCCAACGTTCCTGTTACCGAGATAATTCCATCTTTAACACTCGCCTGAACGGATGGAAAATCTTTCATAAACGTATTTACAGCTGCTCCAAGTGTAGCATCATTATTTGATACTGTAATAGGTGCCGGTGTTGTTGCAACAGGTGCACTCACAACAATATCATTTTGAATAGATTTGACATCCTTATCCCCTGCTGTTTTTGCGATCGATTCAATTTGTTGCTTTTCTTCCTCGGACGCTACAGTGCCGCTAAGGATTACTTTTCCTTTTTCCACCTCAACATCAACAGTTTTACGTCCCGTAAGTGCATTTTCGATCTTTTCCTCTAATTTATCATCCGATAACCCCGATTTACATGCAGAAAAAGAAAGTACTGCAGATGTTGCCAAAAGGCAAAATGTTAATTTGTTAAATTTCATATTTAAATAATTATTTGTTCATCAATTATTTTCTGATTAAAGTATTCACGAACTCTACGCGGTATAAGGATCTATTCTCATTGCTATATCCGAACGCGATACCCCTGGTTTGTTTTTTTATCAAATAGAATATCCTGATTATTCGCGCAAATCTGTTTGCTATCAGTCATGGCTATTTCAGCTGCTCCATCTTAATTTATATTTTCCAATACTATCCTTAACAAACTGCTAGACCAATTGTTTGTCACATAATTTTTAAACAGCAAATCACTTGTTGGATCATAATTATATCATTAATTTTAAAAGCAAAGGTGTAACAGGGCTTACATACGATATAGGGTTCCAATCGAATAAATAGTAACTATGGGGTTTTTTAACAATATTTTTGGAAAGAAAGAAAACAAAAAGATAGCATACAGGATTTTTGGAATTGGTTTGCAAAAAACGAACAAAACTTTTTCAAATTGTAAAAAATGGGGATCAGATTGATCAGAATTTTTCAGCAAGCTCTCCCCAAAAATTGACGCGCTTCGAAAAGAACTCTATTTTTTAACTGGAATGTACAGCGACGATATTGCTGAGCTTGTTATTACCCCCGATGGGGTTGTGAAAAATATCGCGTTCGTCGAAACCTTGGTCGGCTCAGCTCCAACGCTCCCAAATTGGAAGTTTACCGCCTTAAAGCCGGCGATCGAAGACATGGAAAAATTCAAAATAACGATGTATGGATTTTCCTTTGACATTAATGACATGTATTTTTACCCCATTGAACACAAATACCGCCCGGATGATGTCGATATTGTAATTGTACACCCCAATTACACGGAAGAAGACAAAGCCAACATCGCTCATGGAGTTGAAATATTCTTAGATAATTATATCGGCGAGCTAAACTCGATCATCACCATTGACAGTTTAAATGTCACCTCCACTGACCAGGCAGCAGGAGAGCTCATTCCATTGATCAAATTAAAAGACTATTTAATATGGCGGGAAAAAGAATTTGTCGAAAAATATACAGATGTCAGGCATGAGACCGAAAATGATTCCTACACTGCTTTTGAGGGCATGATGCAAAACGATCTACCTATCTTGGCCATAATAAACACAACACTTTTGGACTGGGACGGAAAGGCATCACACCCCTGGATCGTAACGTTGCGGATCAATTACGATGGAACTTCAACCAATGGTATGCCTGACCAGACGACATACGATTTAATGGATAAATTCGAAGACGACTTAATGGCTAGACTTCCACATGATATTGGCTATCTCAATATTGGGCGAGAAACTGCGGACAACATACGGGAAGTTTACCTGGCCTGTACAGAATTCAGAAAATCATCCCAAATAATAGATCAGTTAATTGCGCAATATCGAAATAGGCTTGAAATCGACTATGCGATCTATAAAGATAAATATTGGAAATCCTTTGCGCGATTTAATAAAACAATAGAATAACAAAATAGGCGATTGAAAAATAATTGTGCATACTTCGCTGAACAAAAAAACCAACCTAATAAATGAATAAGTTCATTCTACTCATTATCGTGATCGGGATAGGTCTGATTGCTTTCAAAGTTTCCCGAAAGCACACATTTGCTGCAGACAATACCGAAAACACTATGGCATCAGACTCAGCGCGGTATATTAGCGCATTCGATCGGGTCAAAGATCTCATTAAAAAGGATAAAAAATACAATAAGAACATCGCTTTTCTTCTCGACATGAAGAAGCTTTCCGGAAGGAATCGATTTTTCGTTGTTGATCTCCACAACAACCGGATCCTGGATCAAGGTTTGGTAGCCCATGGTTCGGGTTCGGAAACCGGAAAAGCCGGCAGATTAAAATTCAGCAATCAAGACAACTCCTATGCAACCTCATTGGGCATGTACTCCATCGGTACAGCATATAACGGCAGTTTTGGAAAAGCTTATAAGTTATATGGGCTTGAAGAATCCAATAGCAACGCCTACAGCAGAAACATCGTTTTACATAAATACGATAGGATGCCCGATGATGAACAGATTGCTCCCATATGTTTAAGTCAGGGTTGCCCAATGGTAAGCGTAAAATTCTACGAAAGACTGCAACCTATTATTGATTCCTCTCCAACACAAATTATCTTAAACATATATTATTGATCCTTTTTCAGCTCCGATTTCCTAACCAAACTCAATAAAGCCTGATAGGGGCTTTCCGATGTGACTAGGGATTTTAACCAAGCGATGAACCCCAGCACAAATAAATCCTGATTTTCTGCATGATCGGCCATCACCTCGATATCGGTTATAAAAACAGCATTCTTTACGACCGATGGATTTTGCAGATACTTTTCAACCAGTCTTAAAAATTAACAACCCGACCTTCCCGCACGGTTTCCAGGTATTTTTGTACCGACGTTTAAAGCTTTTTACGCGTGAAATTGCTAGATCAATATCCGCAAACTGAATATGTATCAATATCTCCAACAAGCCCTTACGAATCGTCCATAACATCCCCATTTTCTTCTCATACCAAGCATCCGTTCGAATCAACTTTCTTAATTCTGCTAATGCAAGTTTATCTTGAAATTGTGTCAGAAACATAACCAGGCATAATTGCAGGTCTGCAATATCGGTCTCGTTAGACTTTAATGTTGATTGTTGGATCCCTAAACGTAAAATAGCAAGTGCCTTTGCCCCTTCCCCATGTAATGGTAATTGAGTGCCTTGAGCAAATAATAACGTAAATGAAACTGAACCCGATGAACACTCCCGGAGAACAACCAGCAATCAGCTGCTCCAAATACGCTAAACTTTCGTGAAATAATCTATTCCGCAAATTGAAATTAGCGAGGTAATAGAGAATATGCAGATAGTAAAACAGGTGGTGCACCGAATTTACCTTTTGCTTTGTTATAAACTCATCACTTGTTTTCAAAAACGACAGAACTAAGGCATAATTCTGATGTATCGTAGCATATTCATTGGCGATAAACAATAGCTGATATAGCGACTTAAAAGACAATAGTTGCCGTAATGAAATATCATACTTGCCAATTGTATCGATCACCAACCGATTTAGATCAACGATCTTCCCTTTCAAATGAATATCTTGCAATTCGACCCTTAGAAATGCATAGGCAATTTGGAATTTCACCTCTTGCTGCATTTTATGTTGATTTGCCATCAAACGATCAATCAGCAATTCTAAATTAGGTCTGGATTCCACATATGCATATTGCAACCTCAATTGCAGGATTTCATTGAGCAAGCTAAACTGCTCCAGAAGTAAAGCCTTTTGTTCGGCCCGTTGAAGGCATTTAAATCCAGGTTTTATCAGATCATTCTCCAACAAAAAACGTCCAACAATAAGCAGTCTCAGGGCTTCATGCGCCTCACTGTTATCCCGTTCAAAGGTTTTATTTGAAATAAACAATAGTAGGCTATCATGTAATCTTTTCCTTAATGCATGATAAGCGTCTTTATTTTTGAAGATCCATAGAGTTTTTTTAACCTATTTATATCATCAGTTTCTAAAATTTCGAGCAACCTGATATTCTTGACATCATTCCGCTTATTTTTCCTTTTCAGGAAGCTTTTAAAGTCCTTAATATCATCATTATCTAATACACTAATAAGCTCTACAATTGAATCCATATCGCCAAATTTAGCAGAAAATCAAATTTAATAAATAAAAATATATCATCAGTATTTTTACAAATTGATTTTATATCCTATTGAATACTCCTGATATTTGAATCAACAAATAACAAAAACAACAATAAAAAATTAAAATTATGGAACCGCTAAAAAACATGATTGAAGAAAAATTTCAAAAAGGATTCGAACACAAGAAATCCTTTCAAACCTACAGGAGCCTTCATTGGCGCATCGTGGACAGCGCTATTGGTAGGAACTATTGGTTACTGTGTGGGGTTATGGAATGCGACTATGGCGCTCAATGAAAAGGGATATTATTTTACCATTCTATTGTTTGCCCTATTTGCTGTTATTTCTGTTCAAAAAAGTGTAAGAGATAAAGCTGAAGGGCTTGCTGTCACCGAACTTTACTATGGTCTAAGTTGGTTCGCAACAATTGCTGCGGTAGTCTTATTGATTATCGGATTATGGAATGCTGATCTGCTACTGAGCGAAAAAGGATTCTACGCCATGTCTTTTTCACTAAGTATATTCTCTGCGATCGCCGTTCAGAAAAATACACGGGATGCTAAACTTATTGATGACAACGAGATAAAACTTTAGCGGTTTGCCGATCCTGTGGCCGCTGGCTGCCATGCCGCAGGATCTATTGTAAATCATTAAAGGGAACAAAAGGGACTGTATTGAAAAGCAGATTTGACAAATGAAGCTAAGATATATGTCCCTTTTCCTTTGCTTATTTATTGCTATTTCTTTGCTTATTCTAGGCCGTTTCTTCGAAGCTTCTTTGGGCTTTCTAGGGACTTTCCTTGGGTTTTCTTTGCCGTTTCTTTGCTGTTTCTTTGGTGTTTCTTTGGTGTTTCTTTGGTGTTTCTCTGCTATAATGGCAATAAAACAGGCTTCAAACGGCAAAGAAATAGCAAGCCAAGTAGCATGCTGGTCCCAGCAAGGTGTAAGGAATACCGACAAAACAGCCTCAAAGTCAAGAAAACAAATGCAACAAGACGAATTGTGTTTAGTCTTGTTTTATTGCATTTTATACTCCTCAATTTTCCGGTACAATGTTGCTACACCGATCTCCAGCAATCGTGCAGCTTCGGCTTTATTCCCATTTGTGTGTTGCAATACACGCTGAATGTGTTGACGTTCTATATTTGCCATAGAGAAACCGGAAGACAGCGCTTGTTCCGATTTCAAACTATTCATTCCAAAAGGAAGACTGCTCAGATCAAGCTGCCCATCTTCACTCAGTATGACACTACGTTCAATCACATTTTTCAATTCACGGATATTTCCCCGCCAAGGATTTCGTTCAAGAGCAGCAACAAATTCAGCCGTCATTTTTAGCGGTTTGATATTCGATTTTACCGCAAAAATATCTGCGTAATATTGAGCCAGCAAGCGAATATCCTCAATACGCTCACGTAGGGGTGGTAGTTGAATTGTAAATACGGACAATCTATAAAATAAATCGCTTCTAAAATGTTCTGAATCGATTTCAGCTTCAAGGTCTCGATTTGTTGCAGCGATAATACGGACATCCACTTTCGTCGGCTTGGAATCACCTACTTTTAAAAATTCACCGGTCTCCAGTACACGCAGAATTTTGGCTTGGAGTTCAATCGCCATCTCACCGATCTCATCCAAAAAAATAGTTCCCAAATGAGCCTCTTCGAATAGACCACGCTGGTCCTTTGTCGCTCCTGTAAAAGCCCCTGCTTTATGTCCAAACAGTTCATTTTCCAACAGATCTTTTGTGAAAGCCGCACAATTAATAGCGACAAAACTACGCTCCTTGCGTGGGCTGGCCTGATGAATCGCTTGTGCAAATACCTCTTTACCTGTCCCTGTTTCCCCTGTTAACAGGACCGTCGTACTTGTTACGGATACCTTTTGCGCAAGCGCAATAGCCGATTTAATCGCAACAGAACTTCCTATAATTTTGTCAAATGAAAGCCTATTACCTAATTGCTTTTCCAACTGTCTTACCCTGCGCGCTAATGCTACTTTCTCACAGGCTTTATAGAGTAAAGGAATAATCCGGTTGTTGTCATCACCTTTGGTAATGTACTCAAAAGCACCATTTTTAATCGCCTGAACTCCATCCGGAATATTACCATAGGCAGTCAATAATATGATTTCAACAATTGGATAGCGCTCCTTAATCAATTTCGCAGTCTCCACACCGTTGCCATCAGGCAACTTAACATCGCATAATACTACATCGACGTCGAAAATATCAAGCTTTTTCAAACCAGATTTGATATCAGCAGCTTCGATTACTTCAAAACCCTCCAAGCTGATGATCTTAGCAAGCAGTTTACGAAGCTTCTCTTCGTCATCAATAATAAGTATTTTATTCACCATGTTTTTTTCAAAATTACGATTTGTTCAACGCAAATAGCAATAATTTACATTCAAAATTTGGGGCACTATTACACAAATATATGTTTAAACATTAAGGGATTTGACTATAGATAAAAACAGTTGTTTTGAGATTAGAAATAAACTGGTATATTTGTGGCTCTTAAACTCGAATAAAAACTGTATGTAAGATTAAGATTCTTTAGAGCGTAATAAATACCAACGGTAAATAACTTACCGAAATGGCCTGTTTTTAACATTATAAAGAATTTTAGCATGATTTCATTACAACAGATATCCTATATACATCCGAATAAAGATTTATTGTTTGAAAACATAAGTCTAACAATCAACTCACACGAGAAAATAGCATTAATTGGCAACAACGGTGTTGGTAAATCAACATTATTACGCCTGATCGCCGGAGATCTATTACCCACAACAGGCGGTATGCATAGTGATACCCGCCCTTTTTATGTGCCACAAATTACCGGACAATACAATGATTTAACGGTCGCACAGGCTCTTGGTATTGACAAAAAACTAAATGCTTTTTATGCCATCTTAGCGGGCAATGCCTCTGAGGAAAATTTTAATATCCTTCAAGATGACTGGACGCTGGAAGAACGCTGCCAAGAGGCTTTTGGATATTGGAATTTGCCTGAAATTCATTTGACGCAGAAAATGTCGGATCTCAGTGGTGGCCAAAAGGCAAAAGTTTTGTTGGCAGGGATCCAAATTCACGAATGTGAGCTTATCCTGTTGGATGAGCCCAGCAATCACCTGGATATTGACAGTAAAAAGCTGCTTTATCAATGGATACAGTCTTCAAAACAAACCATCGTTGTTGTCAGCCATGACCGAACACTGCTCAATCTATTGGAGGACACACTAGAAATGACGCCGAGGGTATAAAACGATACGGTGGAAACTATGCATTTTATGAATCTCAAAAAGAAATAGAACGCTATGCACTAGAACAGGATATCCATCATCAGGAAAAAGCGATCAAAATAGCCAAAGAGAAAGAAAGAGAGACGATTGAACGGCAAAACAGATTAAACAATCGTGGTCAAAAAAACAGGAAAAAGCAGGTGTTGCCCGGATCATGATGAATACACTACGGAATAATGCCGAAAAAGTACGGCCAAAATCAAAAGTGTCCATCAGGACAAAATTGGAGACATGAAATCCAATCTGCAAGAACTTAGAGGTACGAAAGCGGCCTTAGATGAAATGAAAATTGATTTAGGAAACAGCGACTTCCCACGCGGAAAAAGTATGATAAAAGCGACCAAAATCAATTTCAAATACAATACAGATGAGCTTTGGCAGGAAAATATCGATCTGCAAATATTCAGCGGGGAGCGTATTATCTTGCAGGAAAAAACGGTTCCGGTAAAACCACATTGATCAAAATTCTGTTAGGTCAGCTCTCCCCCTCTCAAGGTCAGGTTGAGCGACAGCGCTTTAGCGCTATCTATCTCGACCAGGAGTATTCGCTTATTGATCTCCGGTTGAGTGTTTATGAGCAGGCTCAATATTATAATAGTGAATCGCTACCAGAACATGAGATCAAAATCAGACTCAACCGCTTTTTATTTGGGAAGGATGACTGGGACAAGCCTTGTCGACTTTTAAGTGGTGGCGAAAAAATGCGCCTGATCCTATGCTGCTTAACGATTAGACAACAGGCTCCGGATCTTATTGTATTAGATGAACCGACCAATAATCTGGATATTCAAAACATTCGTATCCTTACCCGAGCGATTCAACATTATAAAGGCACGCTTCTTGTCATCTCCCATGATGAAGTGTTTCAAGATGATATCGGCATAGACAGAACGATCAGCTTAAAAATTAGGTAAAACAAAAAAGCCGATATTTCTGATGCACTGATATCGGCTCAATTTTTATCTCAGCATACTCAACCAATCGAGTCTCATTCCAGCGAACTACACATTGTTTTGTAACAATCTCCTATTCTTTATTTGGAATAATGCTAAAACGATAAATTAAATTGAAAAAAATAAAATTTTATCAATATATTCACGATGATTTTAAACATGAAACAATAACCATCAATTAGTTGAACCTTCCCGCAGATATAGCATTTCTCAAAAAATGTATCTCGCAGACTTTTCAATTAATTACTCAATTTAATTATGTCAAATTATCAAATTAAAGAGAATCCCGAATTGTTTGACGCTATCGTCGTAGGCTCAGGTGCAGGTGGAGGTATGGCCGGATATATCCTCGCACATGCGGGTCTCAAAGTATTGATGCTGGAGGCTGGCCCATTTTACGATCCCGCAAAAGATTCGTTGCAGTTACGTTGGCCTTGGGAATCACCCCGGAGAGGAGCTGGTACCACACGACCTTTTGGCGATTTCGATGCGGCCTTTGGTGGCTGGCAAATCGAAGGAGAACCTTACAGTAAAGTTAGTGGAACCGAATTCGAATGGTTCAGAGCAAGGATGCTTGGTGGTAGAACCAATCACTGGGGCCGCATTTCATTACGTATGGGTCCAGATGATTTCAAACCGAAAGATGGTACCACCGATGAATGGCCTATCACTTATGATGAAGTCAAACCATTTTATGATCGCGTGGACCGTATGATCGGTATTTATGGTACAGCCGAGGGTATCCATAATGAACCTGATGGTATTTTTATGAAACCTCCTAAGCCTCGTCTTAATGAACTATATATTGCAAAAGGGGCTAAGAAAGCGGGTGTACCTGTCATTCCGGGACGGGGTGCCGTGCTAACCGAAGTATCCAAAGATATTAAAGACCGAGGCACTTGTTTCTACTGTGGCCAATGTGGTCGTGCATGTAAAGTATATGGTGATTTCTCATCCTCATCCTGCTTGGTCATTCCTGCGATGAAAACAGGGAATTTAAAGGTAATCGACAATGCAATGGTACGGGAAGTATTGACCAACGACGAAGGGTTGGCTATCGGTGTGTCCTATGTTGACACAAAAGATTTACAGGAATATACGGTAAAAGGAAAACTGTAATTCTTGGAGCCAGCGCCTGTGAAAGCGCCCGGATTATGTTAAATTCAAAATCTAAAGCACATCCGGGTGGTGTGGGTAACAGCAGCGGCTTGGTCGGTAGGTACCTCCATGACCACTGGAGCCAGTCTCTCTGGTTATTTGCCACAATTACTCGACCGCAAAAGATATAACGAAGACGGCGTTGGAAGTGTCCATATCTATTCGCCCTGGTGGGAAGACAACGCGAAACTGAATTTCCCGAGAGGATACCATATTGAATATGGTGGCGGTCTGCATATGCCTTCTTATGGATTCCTAAATTGGGTACCAAAGGTAAATGACGCCGGAAAAGGTGGCGATGGAAAAACAAAACCAAAGGGTGGATATGGCTCAGCGCTTAAAGAAGACTACCGTAGTTACTATGGCGCAAATGTTGGTATGGCTGGACGTGGCACTGCATTGGCAAGAAAAGATAACTACTGTGAAATCGACCCGAGCCAAGTTGATAAATTTGGTATCCCTGTACTCCGTTTCAATTATAAATGGGCAAATGAAGAAATCGCCCAAGCAAAGCATATGCAGGAGACATTCCAATCTATTATGCATGAAATGGGTGCTGTCATCACATCAAAGATTCCAGGTGCGGACACCTTATATGGTTTGGAGGCTCCCGGAAAAATTATTCACGAAGGTGGCACCACTAGAATGGGTAACGATCCGAAAACCTCGGTATTAAACAAATGGGGGCAGGCACATGACTGTAAAAACCTCTATGTGGTCGATGCGGGCCCATTTGTACAACAAGGGGATAAAAACCTGACATGGACAATTTTAGCGCTATCAATGCGTACCGCAGAATATATATTGCAGGAAAAGAAAAAAATTAAATGGTTAAAGCATGAATAGAAGAGAATCGCTAAAAGCATTAGGCTTTATTGCTGCTGGATCAGGTCTTTTAACCGCAGCTTGTAACACAAAAGACGCAAAAAATACAACAGCCGCAAATGCAGATAAACTACCCGGTGTCCAAGATTTTGAATATGAACGGACAGCACGGCTAAAAGAGGAAAAGTTTTTTGATGAACATGAAATGGCAACAATTACCGTTTTAGCCGACATCATTATTCCAAAGGACAGCAAATCAGGCAGCGCTTCCGAGGCAGGTGTTCCGGATTTTATCGAGTTTATAGTAAAGGATTTGCCCGACAATAAAATCCCGATGCGCGGTGGACTACGCTGGCTCGATCTTCAGACCAAAAGACGACATGGTAATGTATTTATAAAATGCGACACAAAGGATCAGCTTGCGCTCATTGATGAAATTGCCTATCCTGAGTTGGCAAAACCTGAAATGCAGCAAGGAGCAGCCTTTTTTCATTGATACGCAACCTGACGTCTTCTGGATTCTATACCAGCGAAATTGGCATCAAAGATATCGGATATGCCGGCAACAAACCAGGCGTATGGAATGGTGTTCCGGACGATGTACTGAAAGAACATGGTTTTGATCCAACTAAATTCTTTGGATAAAAAAATCCTTTCCAGCTTTTGGAAAGGATTTTTTTATCCTGTACACAATATCGAAGTGACAGCTATTTATCCAATTTTCATTATTGTACGGGTGTAACCTCAGTCGGCTCTGGAGCTTTGTCGATCAATTCCATAAATTGATCCAACTTAGGTGTAATAATAATCTGTGTTCTCCGGTTGCGTTGTTTTCCAAGAGCCGTTGAATTGTCAGCTACAGGATTATACTCTCCCCTACCACCGGCTGTCAGTCGCTTCGGATCAACACCGTACTTGGTCTGTAACGCCTGAACGACAGAAGACGCCCGCAATGTACTTAAATCCCAATTATTCCGAATATTTGGTTTCGAAATCGGGTCTGTATCCGTATTACCTTCTATCAGCACTTCATAATCTCTATAATCTTGAATAATCTTCGCTATTTTGCTTAAAGTCATATCAGCACGATCACTGATTTCATAACTTCCAGACTTGTATAGCATATTATCTGCAAGTGAAATATAAACGACACCTTTTAACACCTGCACATCAACCTCCTGTAATTCCTCACGACTCAGTGAGCGGGTCAGATTATTTGTCAATACCAAATTCAACGAGTCAGACTTGTTCTTGGTCTCAACAAGGTGTTTAATGTATTTATTTGAAGCATTGATTTCATCAACAAGCTTGGAAATATTGACATTTCCCTGTGAGTTTTGATTGATACTCTTATCCAAAGAACCCTGCAACGCAGCATAAGCAGCTTTAAGATCAGCATTATTTTGCCGTTCTGAAGCTAACTGATCTTCCAAACTCTTAATTCTTGTCCGACTTTCAGTCAATTGAAGCTGACTATCCTGATATTGTGTCTGCAGATTTTTATACTCTGTCTGCAAACCTATATATGTTTTTTTACTGACACCACATCCCGTAAAAAATAAGCTTGCGGTCAGTATGGACATCGGAAAACTATATTCTTCATAGCATTCTAATTTTGTAGATGTTGAATTAATTCGTTGAACCAAGATAAAGCAATATTTCAGCCAAAAAAATAGGATCCTATCGAATTAACATCCTTTAACGTCTATTGTGCCAACTCCTTTAATTCTACATTAGTGAATATCTGCTCACCTTTCAAATAAGGATTAGCTCCTTTCAGATAATTGTAAATAATTGATTTCGCCTCTTCATTGGGCAACTTATGCAGGTTTTTGACCAAGAAGTTTTTGTCTTCTATGATATTATCTTTATAACCCAAAAAAAAAAGACGGCGCATGGACCTGTACACTCCATCGAATAAACCTTGCTTCGATATGATTGGGGTTATCTTTGATCAACTCCTCCAGATGCTTTTTACCTTCTTTAAATTGGCTTACTTTTTTAAATGGATTGCCCATGTGTTTTGCTATTAATATCTCATAGGCGGCACGATAGACCTTCTCTGTAGTGGATTTAGCCCCGTCATCGAGTACTTCAAAATTACGTTCACACAGATCCTCGTCCTTTACTGCCTCCGCATAATCTTTCCGGATCTTATCAATATTCAGCTGCTGTCCCAGTCCCATCTTTGCTATGGTAAATAGAAATACTGTCAATACTATTCGTGTCATCATAATTATAAATCAGGCTTTTTCAAAAATTCATTTTCCGACTTAAATTACTAAAAAAATCGAATTCAAATATTAATTTTCAATTATCATACCACAAAGCCTAAAATCTCTTGTCATCATATCACTACAGGAGGCTTTTTCCTCGCTAAATTTCTTTACAAAAGGATATTTTTAACCCATTTTGCGCCATGAAATTAGCATTAAAAACAAGCCCCGTATGGTTCAAAGTAAGTCTATCCATTCTTTTTGGAATTCTATTGGGTTGTCTCTTGGGTGAAATGGTTTTCAAACTTCTACAGTCTTAACCTACACTCAGCTGGGACAAAGGAAAAGACCTACAACCTGTATGTCTTTTTCAGAGAAATCTTGTCGTCATCCTTGCTTAGAATAGAATTATTTTTAGTATATTGCTTATACCAATATAAATTTAAAGTGAGCTATGGAGACAAAAGCGGAGTATCAGATTTGGGACACTATCGTCAATAGTGCAAAAACTAAATTCGATTATAAGCATATTCGTGCTATGTTCAAAAAGGAAGATGATGAAATAACCGATAAATTTCTATTCCATATTATCGCAGGATTTGCCTGTGGAGAAAATCACCAGACTATCTCAACAAACTTGTTCAATGAATTGCAAAGCATCAATTTTGAATGCAATGAACAACAGATTGATAAGTTCATTGCAGACAAACATGTTAAGTTTAGCCCTGAGATCTACGCAACCTACCTCGCATTTTCAATGTTAGAAGATGGTGAGGATATTGATAATATTACCGAAGTCATTGAAAATCTACTACAAATAGACAAATAATATTTTTAGAGGTATCGTTTAATTTTGGCTAAAAACTTATATTCGTATACAAATTACGCCTAAGTTATGCGCCATTTTTAACGCTATTTTTAATATTTTGTTTTTGTTCGAACATCTTCGGACAGAATTTCGATTTTGGTAAGGTCGCTATTTCAGATTTCTCGACTACAGCACTCGATAGCAATGCAAATGCTATTGTGCTAAAAGAATTTGGGCAAAGCTCAGTTTTCGTTGATGACTATGATCATCGCATAAAATTAATGCACGAATACCATGTCCTCATTCGTATAAATAATAAGGAGGGTTTTAAAAAGCTAATTTCGAGATCCCGTCCTATAAAAGAGGAAGTTATATCCGTGACTACTTAGACGAATTGAAGGCTGTTACTTACAATTTGGAAAACGGACAGATCATTCGAACAGAACTTGAAAATAAAAAGGTTTTTAAAGAAAATTACTCTACTTACCTCGATCTGAACAAATTCACGCTTCCAAATATTAAAGAAGGATCCATCATAGAAGTTTCTTATCGAACCCTCGAACAGGATCTATTTAATTTTAAGACATGGGAATTTCAGGATGATATCCCCAAATTACAAAGCCAATATATCGCTATCATACCAGCATCTTTTACCTATAATGTGGTATTACGTGGCCCCTATAGACTTGATGACCAAAAAAGGGAGAAGTTTTGAAGGAATATCTTTTTTGGATGGAGTAAGAATGGATTGTTCAAAGCTCACCTATACGATGTCCAATATTCCGGCTTTTGTTGAAGAAGACTTTATGACTTCTCCCAAAAATTTTAAATCCGCCATATATTACGAACTCGAGTCCATATTTTATCCAAGCACTGGTGTCAAAAAAACATTTAGTAAAACATGGAAAGATGTTGACACAGAATTAATGAATGAAAAGACCTTTGGTGGACAATTCAAAAAAACAGATCTATTCAAAACTACGTTGTCAACGCTTTTATCTCCGAATGATTCAAAATTGGTAAAGGCCAACAAAATCTACGATTACATCAAGAAACAGATAAAATGGAATAACTATCTTGGAAAATATTCGGAAAATGGAATAGAAAAAGCCTTAGAAAAAAAGAACTGGTAATATTGGTGATATAAATTTATCGCTGATTACTGCCCTACAGGCTGCGGATTTAGATGCTTATCCAATTATTTTATCGACAAGACGAAATGGTAACCCAAATTCGCTATTTCCTGTATTATCTGATTTTGACTATGTAATCGCCTGCGTGGACATCGATGGAATCAAATACAAATTGGACGCATCGAATAGCTATCTTCCCTTTGGCTCATTGCCATTGCAATGTCTCAATGAGCGTGGCAGAATCATATACTCCAAAAAGAGTTCAGATTGGTTCCCCTAGCCTCCGAGGAGATATCCGAACAATACTATACGCTGACGGGCGTACTGAATGACAAAGGTCAAATTAAGGGTACACTGATCATCAGTAGTCAAGGTAATAAAGCGCTCTTAAAAAGGCAACATATAGCCAAATTCAACTCACTCGAAGAATATTGGGAAAAACTGGATGAAGAGATGCCCAACATCAGTTTTACCAATGCCAAAATTGAACATCTTAACGAACTCGATCAGGTACTAAACGAGACGTATGATATTACGTTAGATGTTAATAAACAGCAAGAAAACAACATATTATCGCTTGCTCCAAACGTCATCGATCGCATTTCCTATAATCCGTTCAAAATTCAAGACCGCACTTATCCGGTAGATATGGGATTTAAGTCTAAGCTCCAATACAATATCCAACTGGAAATCCCCGAACAATACGAGGTAACCGATAAACCACAAAATGTATCTTTGGCTCTTCCGGAGTCCGCTGCAAGATATAAATACATCACACAGCTAACAGGCACCAAACTAGAGGTTATGGGGAGTCTTAGTTTTAATAAACCAATATTTACGGTAGACGAATATTTCTCTTTAAAAGAGCTTTATTCACGTATTATACAACAGCAGAAATTAGACATTAGATTAACCACAAAAAAATGAAAACGTTATTTGCCAATTTAGCCTATTTCCTGATTCCAATTGCTTCAATTGCTCAGGAAAACTACGATATTGCCCAGATTCCGGGCGCACTAAAAAGTCGGGCAGTAGCAACAGTAAGAAATGATAAAACTGTAGTAGAAGTAAAATCCCTGAGCAGGTCACTGAAACCGTTACACGTGTCATTACCGTTTATAATAAAAACGGGGATTACTATGCCGCTCTTCCGATACATTATAACAAATCAAATGAGATCAAAAGCATAAAGGGTGCGATCTATAATGAAATGGGGATATTGCAGAAAAAAATTGCAACCAAGGATTTTAAAGATGTAAGTGCAGTCGACAACAGTACAATGTTTGCTGATTCGAGGATGAAGGTCTATATCCCGGATTATCATAGCTACCCCTATACCATCGAATATCAATACGAAGTAAGGCATAAACAAAACTTAATCATTCCTTCATGGACTCCTGAAGTTTCAAACAATGTATCCGTTGAAAAAAGCAGTTACCAATTTATCACTCCGATCGGTAGCGAATTCCGTATCGAGTCAAAAAACTATAAAGGTAATATCAAAGAGGAGAAAACCGACAAAACAGTCAGTAAAACATGGAATGCAGAACAAATTCCAGCTAAAAAAGAGGAATCTTATAGTCCCAATCCCAATCTGAAAAGAACAAGTGTATTGATCGTTCCCAAAAACTTTGTCTATTATGGAAAAGAAGGCAATTTTAGCGACTGGAAAGAGTACGGTGACTGGTTTTCAACTAAATTATTAAGCAAAAAGCAAGATCTTACTGAAGCCTCAAAGCAGAAGTTCATATCACTTACAAAGAACGCCTCATCGGATCAAGAAAAAGCGAAGATCCTCTATGACTATTTGCAAAAAAACACGAGATACATCAGTATTCAGATTGGAATTGGTGGACTTGAGCCTTTCCCGGCCTCTGAGGTTGACCGTTTAGGTTATGGTGACTGTAAAGCCTTGGTCAATTATATGGGAAGCATGTTATCTGCTGTAGGTATACCATCTTACTACTGTATGGTTGAGGCGGGTAAACGTAAGGAGAATTTTCATAAAACATTTGCAAATGTACAAGATGGAAACCATGCAATCCTATGCCTGCCATTCAAAAATGATACGACCTGGCTCGAATGTACCAGCCAGAACCTCCCTTTTGGATTCCTAAGCAATTTTACAGATGACAGAGATGTCATTGCCTGTACCGAAAATGGCGGCGTGATTATGCATACGCCCAAATATAGCAATGCCATCAATCTCCAGCTCCGTAACGCCGAGCTTAGCCTATCCGATGATGGGAGTATAAAAGGCTCCTTAAACACCAAATTTTATGGTACGCAGTATGAAAATCATATGGAAATTCTTTTGGCAAGCAATAATGAGAAAACTAAACTGCTGGCAGAATATTATAATATCGACAACATTAATTTTGAACAGGTAAAATACACCGAACACAAACAAGATAAACCATTTATTGAAGAGAATTTGTCAATTTCCATTAAAAACTATGCGGTAAAAAACGGCAATAAGATGCTGATTCAGCCCAATATTTTCAATACACAATCCAGCATATCTGAGAATAAAAACCGTACAGAAGATATTTTTATAGAACGTGGATTTGTAGACATTGACAGCATTAGCATTGCACTGCCAAATAACATTTTAAAAACAATAACTCCCGAACAAAAGGTGATCGAAAAACCATTTGGTAAATATGAATTTAAGTCGGAGATAAAAGGAAATAAACTTTTCACCTATAGAAAATTGGAGTTCTTCGAAGGAAATTATCCTGCAAGCAACTATGAGGATTTCTTTCAGTTTCATAAAGAAGTGAGTGGTTCCGATAAAGGACGTTATAATCTGAGCATATTGTAATATCATCTTAAAATATTTACCGGAATATGAAAGTTGCCAAACAATCAAATAAAGCAATTATTGTATATTAGCCAAATGACAGAATACGCGGCAATTTTGATATGGACGGGGTTATAAGCCACACAAATCCCTTTCATGCAGAAGCTTTCAGAGCTTTTTTAAAAACCATAACGTACAGCAGGCTACTGAAGAAGAATTCGAACAGCATATGTATGGCAAACACAACAGCTATATCATGCAACATTTTTTTCAACGTCCGATCTCTCCTGAAGAATTGCGTACGCTTGAATTTGAAAAAGAGCAGCTTTTTAGAGTAATCTATAAAGAACATGTTGCTCCTATTAAAGGCTTGATCGAATTTCTGAAAGACTTAAAAGACAAGGGCTTCAAACTTGCGGTGGCAACATCGGCTCCTAAAGAAAATATGGATCTGATTTTGGATGAACTAAAGATACGGGATCTTTTCTCATCAACTTTGAGCAGTGAAGATGTCAAACTTCACAAACCTCATCCCGAAGTTTATTTGAAATCAGCGGAAAACCTAGGTATGCCAATTGAAAAATGCATTGTGTTTGAAGATTCTTTTCGGGCATTACGGCGGCCAAAAATGCAGGAATGAAGGTCGTTGCTGTGTTATCAACCCACAAAAAAGAAGAACTCCCTGTTAGCGACACATATATTAGAAACTATACTGAAATTTCAGTAGCTAATGTGAAAGCAATATTGCAATAGAAGCTCCGCTTAAAAAAAAATGATCGCTTAATTGACACGAGGATCATTTCAACAGTGTTTCTTCGATTAAATACAAAGAACCTATTACAAAGGTTATAAAAAATAAGGGCTTCTTTTAGAAGCCCTTATTTTTGCTAGTCTCTTTGAGACCAAACTTTTCAATCTTACTATAGAGATGACTCCGTTGTATATCCAGATCATCTGCAGTCTTGGAAACATTCCAGTTATTTTTCTCCAATTTATATTTTATAAATTCTTTTTCCGCATGATCCTTATAATCTTGGAATGAGTCAAATGAATCCATATCTAGGCCATAATTCACCGTCCCCTTTTCCTGGGCAATTCCATTTACCGGTTCACGTGAAGGATTAGCAAATGCGACAACATCCTTATCGGTAATCGATTTATCACTCAAAATAATAAGTCGTTCAATCATATTACGCAATTCACGAATATTTCCTGTCCATGGAAGATGGCTTAATTCTCTCATCGCTGCATTTGTAATTTCCTTTACAGGAATACCATATTCCATACATATTTCTTCACAAAAGTTTGTTGAAAGCAATGGAATATCATCAACACGATCTATCAGCGCTGGCACATGGATTAAAATCACCGAGAGGCGATGATATAAGTCCATTCTAAAATTGCCGTCTTCAATTTCCTTAAGCAGATCTTTATTAGTCGCAGCTACAACACGTACATTGACATCAATTTCTTTGTCACCACCAACTCTAGTTATTTTATGTTCCTGTAAAGCACGCAAGACTTTAGCTTGAGCGGAAAGGCTCATATCCCCTATCTCGTCCAAAAACAATGTCCCGCCACTCGCCTGCTCAAATTTACCGATACGTTGTTTAATTGCCGAAGTAAAGGATCCTTTTTCATGTCCAAACAATTCTGATTCGATCAATTCCGAAGGAATAGCGGCACAGTTTACTTCAATCAATGGCGCTTGTGAACGATTTGATTTCTCATGCAACCAACGAGCCACAAGTTCTTTACCTGAACCATTTGCACCGGTAATCAGTACTCTTGCTTCTGTTGGAGCCACACGATCTATCGTCTCTTTGATGCGTTTAATTGCACCAGACTCCCCAATATATCTTTGGTCTTTGAACTGCTGACCTTACGTTTTAATACTTTGGTTTCAGTGACAAGAGAACTTTTATCCAATGCATTCCGAACCGTAATGAGCAATCGATTTAAATCCAGTGGTTTTTCCAAAAAGTCAAAAGCTCCCTTTTTGCTGCCTCAACCGCGGTTTCAATCGTTCCATGGCCAGAGATCATTATAAAAGGAATATCTGGGCTACTCTGATGTGCCTCAGATAACACTTCCATCCCGTCCATATTATTCATCTTGATATCACAAAGAACCAAGTTGACCTTTTCTTTTTTAAGATCTCCAATCCATCACGACCATTGTCAACATCTAAAATCGTATAATCTTCGTATTCTAAGATATCACGCAAAGAGCTTCTGATGGCGCGTTCATCGTCAATGATTAAAATTGTACTCATAAATTCAGCGTTATGCTATTTTCAATTACGGAAATCAATATAAGGTTTTTTTAGCAATTAGCGAAAAAGAAGCAAACCTTGTAAGCCGGGTTCTGTAGACCACCGAAGTGGAATTTCTATCATTTATCTAGATTTGTCATCGCTGACAAACTCAATCAACCTACCCATTACGAATTCCAATAAATTGAAAGAAGACGAGCAGCCTTCGGATTTCGCAACCTATTTGGTCTTTCAACACACGAGGTTTACCGTAATATATGTTACCATACAAGACCGTAAGCTCTTACCTTACGTTTTCACCCTTACTCCGAAAAGCGGTATATTTTCTGTGGCACTTTCTGTCTGCTATTTAAAATAACATCCTTCCCGTTAGGAAGCGTGTCGCTCTATGTTGCCCGGACTTTCCTCTCCTCCCAAAAAGAGAGCAGCGATAGAACCAGTTTGCTTCTGCGCAAAAGTAGCGATTTTACTTGGATAAACAGCCAATTTCTTTACAATTTCAACAAGCTGGGCACCGGGCTCTAAAGATTACAAAAATTACGCAACACTCTTGCGTAGATAACATAAAGTTTTTGTATTTTCATCTAAAACTTGCTTCAACAAAACATGGCATTAAACAAACTCGCACTGATCCGCTACAAAACAATAGATAACTGTCTTCGATTAAGACATCGCAAGTGGACTTTAGAAGACTTAATGGAAAAGGTTTCTGATGCTCTCTATGAGTTTGAAGGCATCAAAAATGGTATAAGTAAACGCACTGTTCAGGGCGATATACAGTTGATGCGAAGTAATAAATTAGGTTATAATGCGCCTATTGTTGTCACACATCGTAAGTTTTATACTTACGAAGATCCAAACTATAGTATAAGCAACTCGCCTATTTCAGTCGGCGATATGCAAAAAATGAAGGAAGCTGTAGAGGTCTTAAAACATGTCAGCGGCTTCTCGAGTTTTGATGAAATGAGCGATATTGTCGCACGCCTTGAGGATAGTATTCATACAAAAAAGACAATCAACCTTCCATTATCCAAATGGAGAGCAATAATCTATTGAAAGGCTTATCGTTTATTAGCCAGCTTCATCAGGCCATTCGCGAAAAAACACCGCTTCTGATAGGCTATCAATCTTTTAAAGCACTACAAAAACAAGATCTGGTATTCTCTCCCTACCTATTAAAAGAATATCGTAACCGTTGGTTTCTCATTGGGCACCACAGAAAAAGCGAAGGATTATTGACACTTGCTTTAGATCGGATAGAAACAATAGAGGAAATGGGAAAAAATTCGTATAAAGATTATACAGGGGTAGATTTTGAACGTTACTATTCCGACACGATTGGAGTCACAAAAACGCATAAAGATCGTGGTCATCGTGTTATTCTGGAAATAAATGCAAGAAATGCTCCTTATGTAGAAACCAAGCCTATCCACCCCTCTCAGCAGATCCTGGATAAAAAAGACGACGGCTCCTATTAATCCGTATCGATGTTGTCCTAAACTTTGAATTGGAGCGGGAAATTTTAGGGTTTGGCGAAGCGATCAAGGTGATTGCGCCACGTAATTTACAGAGCCGGATAAAGCAACGTTTGATTGCGGCAGCTCAATTATATCCCGATCGGTCGGAAAAGTCAACGGATACGGCATAGAATCACTGAGCTTCTAACTCTCTTTCGTAAAAGTCTGGATCTAATCATATCAAGCTTCTGATCGATCCTCCATTCAGCTTCAAAACATTTTTCAGTAAACCAGAGATTGATCTGAAACGTATAGGCTGTATTGTTAGTAAACAGGTAGCCATTGTATTTGTAAAACACCGCTGCACTGCAACCAACTGATATCGGGTTTATGGACTCTAAATAGCTTGCGCTATCGCATAACCACTTGCCCAGGCCCATTGGAAATTATATCCCCAAGCCAGCCCGTAACATCGACAGTCTCACCTCCAAAATAAAGACCGGGTATTTTCTTGGATTCTAATGTTTTGCCCTGCAGTTCCGCCGTAGCAACACCGCCACGCATCACCTCAGCTTTATCATAGCCCTTATCACCTGCAGGTTTGACCTTAAAACGGTGAACCGTATCTACAATCGACTTCGCATCAGCTTTGCTCAAAGATGCTATTTTGATATCCAATGTGAGGAATTTGCCAAGCGCATCCACCAGTTTTCGACTAAAATAGTCATTCAGCAATTGTGAGACCAATCGCTTCCCCCTGCTGCCGCTCTTCCTTGATCAACTGTTCCAGATTAAAATTTGGAAGCAAGTCTATCGTAATCTCCTGTCCCGGTTTCCAATAGCTTGATATTTGAAGAATTGCTGGACCGCTCAACCCCAATGCGTAAACAATATATTCTCTTCGAAAGACATATTGGCTGTGGATACTTTCGAAAACACCGAATTGCCAGCTAGAGAAGTATACCAATCCGCATCTTTACCGGTAATTGTCAATGGTACCAGTGCTGGTGCGGTTTTCACAATTTCTAGTTCAAACTGCTTTGCAACACGTAATCCAAAATCAGAAGCGCCTAGTTTTTGAACTGGCAGTCCTCCCGAGGCAATCACCAGTTTCTTAGTTTCATATTGAAACGCACCTTTTGAGTTCTCTACCTGAACGACAAATCCATTGGTGCTCTTTTCCACGGATTTCACAAGCGTATTGAGCGCTATATCCTGTTCAGTTTCATAAAGAATTTTCGAAAATATCGCAACGATATCTTTGGCTTTATTGGTTTCGGGAAACAGCTGTCCTAAGGTTTTTTCCTGTCCTTTAATACCGTATGCTTCGAAAAAATCGATGGTATCCTCGACGGTCCATTGCTTAAATATGCCGTGCAAAAAATCTGGATTTTCAGAGATAAAATTAGCAATTGTAGTTCCGGTATTTGTGTAATTGCATCTTCCACCACCTGAAATCAAGATCTTTGCCCCTACCTTATCATTACGCTCCAATAGCAAGGTTTTCTTTCCCAGCAATCCTGCCTGTGCTGCACACATTAAACCACAGGCACCACCGCCAATGATAATAGCATCGTATATATTCACAGTCCTATATTAATAAGCAATCAATTGATATTCAGTCGAAATGACCCTTCGCTCAGATTGACTCTGATAGCCAAGCTCGATGATACGGATTACATCTCGAGCCTGCTCCGGTGAAGCGATTAAGGTAGCTTGCCCTAAAATAGTATCTGCAACATTTTGATAAAAATCAGGATATGAGCCACGTTCCGACGCAATAATTTCCTCTACATCTCTGCCGTCTTCGACAATGTTTAGTTTACCATAAATACTTGGATCCTCTTCGCCCCAATTTGAGTCTTCATCGGGGAACTTACCATCACGCAATAATGCTTCCTGGGGTCAACGCCATTTTTCACAAAATTGCCATTCATACCAAAAAGGCGATATCGTGGTGTTGGTTCTTTCGCAAGCATTGATCCTTTTAGCGAAACTCTCAGGCTATCGTAGTACAAGATGCAGTCAAAATTGTCAATGGTCTTTGCATGATCACGTTGTATGGCAAGATCTGCAAATACAGCATTCGGCTTTCCAAATAACTGCAAAGCCTGATCGATCAGATGCGGTCCTAGATCGTAAAATATACCCGATCCAGGCAGATTTTCCTCACGCCAGGCATTTGGTCGCAAATAATTCCGGAAACGGTCAAATCTCGATTCCAGAGTTACGATCCTACCCAATCGTCCACCTTCTATGATTTTTACGAGTGTACGGAAATCCGAAGTAAATCTCAAATTATGATAAGGGGCAAGCACCAAATTCTTTTCTTTCGCTAAGGCGATCAACTCATCTGCTTGTTCTACCGTATTTGTAAACGGTTTTTCAACAACGACATGTTTTCCGGCCTCCAATGCACGTTTTGCCAATGGATAATGCATATCGTTAGAAGTCGCAACCACGACCAGCTCGATCGTATCATCAGCAAAAATTTCATCAGCAGACAAAGCGATTTCAGCTTGCGGAAAACGCTCTTTCAATAACACCTGTTGCTCAGCCTTACGCGCAGTAACCTTTACAAGTTCAAATGCCGCAATCGAGCGCATGACAGGAGCATGAAAAACCTGTCCCGAAATACCAAAGCCTATAAGGCCAACACGGATCTTCCTCATATCGTTACATTCTTTCTGGTACACATATCCCCAACAAACCCATTCCCTTGGCGATAACTTTCGCTGCAGCGGCGGACAGATGTAATCTAAAATTCTTTACATCATTGGCTTCGGCTTTCAATATGCTCTCTTCGTGATAAAATTTATTATATAATTTGGCAACCTCGTAAATATAATTTGCCAATTGCGCCGGACTAAATTCTTGTGCAGATGCCTCAATAGTTTCAGGAAATGCTCCCAACTGCTGAATCAAATCACGTTCATAAGGCGAAATGGATGTCAGTACCGAAACAGGGTTATCGGCATCAAATTCAGCTTTACTCAATACAGATTTAATACGTGCATGTGTGTATTGGATAAAAGGCCCAGTATGGCCCTGAAAATCTACAGATTCGTTTGGATCAAACAATAGACGTTTCTTTGGATCTACTTTCAATAAAAAGTACTTCAATGCTCCCATCCCTATGGTATTATAAAGTGCAGCCTTGGCGTCTTCGGCTAGACCTTCGGTTTTCCCCAGTTCTTCTGTACGCTCCTGTGCTGTTTTAAGCATTTCGTCCATTAAATCATCAGCATCCACCACTGTTCCTTCACGTGATTTCATTTTACCTGAAGGTAAGTCAACCATGCCATAAGATAAGTGGAACAAACCGTCAGCCCATGATTTACCCAACTTTTTGAGAATCAAAAACAAAACCTTGAAATGGTAATCTTGCTCATTACCGACAACGTAAATAGATTCACTCATTTTGAACTCATCATATTTCAGTTGCGCAGTACCTAAATCCTGTGTAATATAAACTGAAGTACCATCGCCACGGAGCACCAATTTTTGGTCCAATCCTTCATCTGTGAGATCTATCCAAACGGAGTTGTCCTCTTTTTTAAAGAAAACACCTTTGTCCAATCCTTCCTGAATAATATCTTTCCCTAAAAGATAGGTATCGGATTCGTAATAATATTTATCAAAGTCTACGCCCAATTGCTTATAGGTTTTTTCAAAACCAGCATAAACCCAGCCGTTCATCGTTTTCCAAAGCGTAATAACCTCTTCGTCTCCTGCCTCCCATTTTTGAAGCATAGACTGAGCCTCCTTCATCAGTGGAGCATTCTTTTTGCTTCATCTTCTGACTGCCCTTCAGCTTTCAATGCCTCAATTTCTTTCTTATATTCCTTATCGAAGACTACATAGTATTTTCCTACAAGGTGGTCACCTTTCATTCCAGTAGATTCAGGCGTTTCTCCGGCACCGAATTTCCGCCAAGCCAGCATGGATTTACAAATATGTATACCACGATCGTTCACCAAATTTGCCTTGATGACTTCGTAACCATAAGCTTTCAAGATTTCAGCAACAGAATAACCTAACAGATTATTTCGGATATGCCCCAAATGCAATGGTTTATTGGTATTTGGCGAAGAATATTCAACCATCAATTTCTTTCCATTCGCTGGGAAAACACCAAAATCTTTGGCAACAATCGTTTTGTTCAACAAGGAAACCCAATAGTCGTCGGAAAGCACAATATTCAAAAAGCCTTTTATCACATTGAAGTCCGATATTTCAGTTATATGCTGTTGCAAATAGGTACCGATTTCTTTACCAGTTTGCTCTGGAGACAATTTCGAAAAGCGAGTTACGGGAAAAGTTACGATTGTAATCTGCCCTTCAAACTCCTTTCGAGTCGCTTGTAAAGCAATTTGATGTTCTAAAATATCTGCATTGTAAAGCGCTTTAACAGCCTGTACAGTGACTTCAACAAGTCGCCTTTGAATAGAATTTGCCATTTAATGATTTTGTAAATTTTACAACTTCCTGATAGTGAACTGGAAATAAATAACATTCCTTATTTAGGTATTCACCATTAAAGTATATCTTTGCAAAAATAATAAAAAATGCAGAGCTATCAGGAATTTCTTGACTTAAGTGTTGGTTTTCCGCAAGACGGATTCGAAATCATCGACGACGAATTGTATTTCCACGATTTGAATTTAATGGAAATGATAGAAACGTACGGTACGCCGTTACGTTTTACTTATTTGCCTATCGTCAGCAAAAAAATTCAACAAGCGAAAATCTTGTTTCAGACCGCAATTCTGAAGCATAACTATCGCGGAACTTACAAATACTGTTATTGTACCAAATCTTCCCATTTCAAGCATATCGTAGAAGAAGCCTTGAAAAATGACATCCACCTTGAAACCTCGTCTGCGTTTGACATGCCGATGATTGATTCATTGGAGAGACAAGGTACCGTAACAAAAGACATCACAGTCATCTGTAATGGATTTAAAACCTATCAGTATAAACAGTATATTGTTGATATGATCCATGATGGATATAAAAATATTATACCGGTACTGGACAACAAAGAAGAGTTCAACCTCTATGATGATGAAATTGAATTGGATGAACCTTGTGCGCTGGGTATTCGCATAGCTTCGGAGGAACAGCCTGATTCTCAATTTTACACGTCAAGACTGGGTATTCGTCAAGAAGATGTTGTAGAATTCTATAACAACAAAATAGCGGACAATCCCAACTTCAAAGTAAAACTACTTCACTTCTTTATCAATTCGGGGATATCAGACACGCCATATTACTGGAATGAGCTGGAGAAATACGTTACCCTCTATTGTAAATTCAAAAAGATAAATCCTGATTTAGATACGTTGGATATCGGTGGTGGAATGCCTTTTAAAGATTCATTGGTACACGATTTTGATTATGAATACATGGTCAACGAAATCGTCAACCGGATTAAACAAATCTGTGCACACCACGAAGTAATGGAACCAGATATCATTACAGAATTTGGCAAATACACCGTTGCTGAAGCATCGGGCATCCTTTACAAAGTACTTGGACGTAAGCAACAAAATGACCGCGAGCGCTGGTTTATGATTGATGGATCTTTCATTACAAACCTACCTGACGTTTGGGCATTGAACCAAAAATATATTCTATTACCAATCAACAACTGGGATTCGGAATACGAACGTGTCAATTTGGGGGAATTACTTGTGATGGCCAAGATTATTACAATCAGGAAGCACATATGAACTCTGTTTTTATGCCTAAAACACGTAAAGTACAATATTTAGGATTCTTCCATACTGGAGCTTACCAAGATGTATTGAGTGGATACGGTGGAATTCATCATTGCCTACTCCCTTCACCTAAACATGTTTTGGTGCGTAGAAATAGAGATGAGACTTTCAACTACGAAGTATTTGGAGAGGAACAAAATTCCAAGCAAGTCATGAAGCTACTAGGTTATCAATAAGATATCCCATCTAAAAAAGATACCATAAATTGTAATGTATCTTTTTAGAAAGAAGATATGCCAATCAATCATAGAGAGAAAGGTCTCGATCTTAGGATCGAGACCTTTTCTTTAAGCACTCCCTACTTTTTCCAATCATTTGCAATCTAAGTTCCCTTTGTCAATCAAACGAAACTGACAGCATATAACCTCATAACAAGTTATCATTTAACAGGGACTTCACTCGGACCCGACAGGGACCTCATTCGGACTTCATTCGGATAAAACCGTATAAAGTCCCTTTTAGTCCTGTATAATCTCATGATCAAATCCGCGTCAATAATGAAGTTTTTCCCTTGCTGTCTCCGTCCAAATATATCGCTAAATACCAAATCCAGTGTAGTAATATTCCTATACATCAGTTTGCAAAAAAATAAAGCAGGCCCCTTATTTAGAGGCCTGCTCGCAGTGTATTTTCTGTTATTTTATTGTGATTTTTCCAAGGAAATTTAGCTGTGGTTCTTTTTATTTCGCCACCCAAGTATTAAAGAATTTCAGAACCTTTTCCTCATCGTAGCTTTTTCCTTTTTCCAGACTACCGCTTTCCTGTACATGAAGTGTCTTTCCATTCTTATCCAATATAATAAAAAATGGATAACCTAATTTACTACCTTCAGGTGCATACTTTTGAAAAACTGCCTCATTCTTATTTTCTTTTGAATAATTCAAATGATAATAAAGAAAACGACGCTTCAGTAAATCATCAACACGGGCAGTTTTATGAATGTAATCGTTAAAACGCAGGCACCATACACACCAATTCCCCCAGCTTGAATAACGATATTCTTTTTTTCCTTCTTAGCCAATTGCAGCAGGCCATCGATATCTTTTTGTGCGTCTGCTTCTGGGTTATAAGGCTTTGAAAGCTCATCCTGAGTTTTTGAAACTTCCTGAGCGACTACACTCGAATGTACGAATTGGCTTCCCAAGAAGATGCCGATTCCAAAAAACAATAATTTAATCCTTCTCATTATCCAACAAATTATTTATATGATTTAAAATTACAAAATCATTTTACCAAACCAAAACATAAGCCTATTATAATGGTTAAACAGTATATAGCTCTTTGCTACAAAACAACAAAGAATATACAACAGGCCATAGTAATGATGTTATCTCAATTATTTCTAAAATATTCGACAAATAAGTGATAACAAACTTTTAAAACACTTAAAAAAATATAGATAACAAAACAAAACAAAACAAAAACAAACATGTGTTATTTTTGTGTTTTTTTTACAAAATTCCTTTAAAAATCCATAAATATACTATAACTTAGTATAATTGGGTTACATAGACAAATAAAAGAGACAGTAACTTAAGACCAAAAACGAAACAAAATGAAACAAGAAGAATTCAAAAGGTCAAAATTAATAGAAAGAATAAAAGACACAAGCGAGTGGGATGTTATTGTCATAGGAGGCGGAGCAAGTGGCTTGGGTGTTGCATTGGATGCGTTGAGCAGAGGATTCAAAACGATATTATTGGAACAGGTTGATTTTGCGAAAGGCACCTCGAGCAAAGCGACAAAACTCGTTCATGGAGGTGTCCGCTATCTCGCTCAGGGCGATATATCTCTTGTAAGGGAAGCACTTCATGAGCGCGGGCTCCTACAGCAAAACGCTCCACATTTAGTTAAAAATCAATCTTTCGTGATCCCTAATTACAGCTGGTTTGACGGCCCCTTCTATACCATCGGCATGAAAATATATGATTTTTAGCCGGCAAATTGAGCTTAGGAAAATCTATACATATCAATAAGGAGGAAACACAACGTCGAATCAGTACAGTCAGAACAAAAGGGCTCTATGGCGGTGTTGTTTATCAGGATGGTCAATTTGACGATTCAAGACTCGCTGTCAATGTAGCGCAGACCTGTATTCAAATGGGCGGCGTAGCACTTAATTATGTGCGGGTAACTAATCTAACCAAAAACGGCACTGGTAAAGTTAACGGTGTTATCGCGCAAGATACTGATACCGGAGAAATTTTCACGATTCAGGGTAAAGCCATTATCAATGCGACAGGGATCTTTGTTGATGATATCCTCAAAATGGATAAACCCGAAGCAAAACAAATGGTGAGACCGAGCCAGGGTGTACACCTTGTTTTTGACAAATCTTTTCTTCCGGGGATGACGCAATCATGATCCCAAAAACAGATGATGGCCGTGTCCTTTTTCTTGTTCCTTGGCACAATCGGGTCATCGCAGGAACCACAGACACACCTATCGACGAACACAGCCTGGAACCGATAGCACTAGAGAAAGAGATCGAATTTATCTTAAAAACTGCAGGGCGTTACCTCACTAAACAGCCAACCCGTCAGGATGCATTAGCTGTATTTGCTGGTCTTCGACCATTGGCTGCCCCAACGGGAAATTCCAACAAAACCAAAGAAATCTCCCGAAGTCATAAAGTAATTGTCAGCGACTCAAATTTACTAACTTTGACTGGAGGAAAATGGACTACCTTTCGCAGAATGGGACAAGACACCGTTGATAAAGCAATTAAAATTGGCTGTTTACCAAAAAAGGAAAGTACCTCGGCAACACAAAAAATCTATAGCGCTATTCCTACAACTGATAGAAGTAACCACATGTATATTTATGGCTCCGACCAGGAGGCAATCCGTGCGCTTGAACAAGAAAATCCGGTATGGGGTGAAAAATTAGTTGAACATTTGGAATTTAAAAAAGCAGAGGTATTATGGGCCGTGCGCAACGAACTCGCACAGACCGTGGAAGATGTACTTTCACGCCGTGTACGCATCCTATTTCTTGATGCAAAAGCAGCAATTACCGCTGCTCCAGAAGTCGCCAGCATACTCGCTCAAGAATTAGGTAAAGACGAAAACTGGCAAAAAAATCAGGTAGAAAATTTCGAGAAAGTTGCAAAAAATTATATCTTAAACTAATAGAAAATAACCAGCAGTAATCAAATTATGGAACAACAATACATCTTGGCGATGGATCAGGGTACAACAAGCTCCAGAGCCATTATTTTTGATAAGGACAGAAATATCGTTTCAATTGCGCAAAAAGAATTTACACAAATCTTTCCACAACCAGGATGGGTAGAACATGACCCACATGAAATCTGGTCCACGCAAGCAGGTGTCACTGCCGAAGCCACAACGAAAGCCGGACTGAATGGCAAAAATATCGCTGCCATTGGAATAACCAATCAACGGGAAACGATTGTTGTCTGGGAAAAAGAAAGCGGCAGACCAGTTTATAATGCTATTGTATGGCAAGATAAGCGCACAGCAGATTACTGTGATGAGCTCCGTAAATCTGGTAAACATGAGATGATAAAGAAAAAACAGGGCTCATCCTTGACCCTTATTTTTCAGCAACAAAAATAAAGTGGATTCTTGATCATGTGGACGGAGCGAGAGAAAAAGCAAAAAATGGAGAGCTGATCTGTGGCACCATTGACACTTGGTTGGTATGGAATCTGACACGCGGGGATGTGCACATTACCGATGTTACCAATGCTTCCCGTACACTTTTATTCAATATACATACGATGGATTGGGATACGGAGCTTCTTGAATTATTTGACATCCCCCCTCCATGTTACCCGAAGTTAAGGAAAGCAGCGAAATATATGGCGAGTCTAGAACAACGATTTTTGCTCATAAAGTCAGAATTGCCGGTATTGCAGGAGATCAGCAAGCAGCTCTTTTCGGTCAGCAATGTATAGAAAAGGGAATGGTAAAAATACCTACGGTACAGGATGTTTTATGTTAATGAATATTGGTGATAAGCCAATCATGTCCAAAAACAACTTATTGACAACCGTAGCCTGGAAGATCAATGGAAAAACTGAATACGCATTAGAGGGAAGTATATTTATTGGTGGTGCATTGGTTCAATGGTTACGGGACAACCTTAATATTATTTACAAATCTGCAGATATTGAGCAATTGGCACTTTCCGAAAAAGATAATGGCGGAGTGACATTTATCCCAACTTTCGCTGGACTGGGAGCACCTTATTGGAACGCCAGAGCTCAAGGCACTATATTTGGATTAACACGGGCATCAACAAATGGACATATTGCTAGAGCTTCGCTAGAGGCAATTTCGCTCCAAACAAGAGATGTTTTACAGGCAATGGAAGCTGACAGTGGAATACCGATCAAAGAACTGCGCGTGGATGGTGGAGCAACAGCAAACAACCTTTTAATGCAGATCCAAGCAAATGTGTTGGGAAGTAATGTCATCAGGCCCAAAATTACTGAAACAACAGCATTGGGAGCAGCCTACTTAGCGGGACTGGCTGTCGGCTTCTGGAAAAATGAAGATGAGCTTTCAAAATTTTGGGCACAGGACCGCCTCTTTGAACCTGAAAAAGAACAAGAAGAACAGACTCAGAAAATTATTAAACAATGGATCAAGGGCGTTAAAGCATTACAATTCTGGACAGAAAACTAACCAATACTTATGAACCATTATTT
The DNA here is from genome assembly GCF_019285695.1 of Sphingobacterium sp. E70. Lineage (NCBI taxonomy): Bacteria > Pseudomonadati > Bacteroidota > Sphingobacteriia > Sphingobacteriales > Sphingobacteriaceae > Sphingobacterium > Sphingobacterium sp. E70. The sequence goes on from NZ_CP079104.1 coordinate 843,893, forward strand.
AGCTGAATTTATCGGAACCACGCTCCTCTTACTCCTTGGGAACGGTGTTGTTGCAAATGTCATATTAAAAGGAACAAAAGGGGAAAATAGTGGCTGGATTGTCATTACAACTGCATGGGCCCTCGCCGTATATGTTGGAGTAGTCTTTGCAGGGCCTTACACGGGCGCTCATCTGAATCCAGCGGTAACAATTGCCATGGCACTTAACAACGCGCTCCCCTGGATAGAAGTTCCTGGCTATATTCTTGCCCAAATTGCAGGTGGATTTTGTGGAGCATTTTTAACTTACATTATACACAAAGATCATTTTGACGCTACAGCCGATCCGACCACAAAATTAGGTGTTTTCGCGACCATCCCAAATATTAGAAACACGTCAACAAATCTAGCCAGTGAAATCATTGGAACGTTCGTCTTAATCTTTGTTATCTTCTTTATAACAGGTCAAGATATTACGATCAATGGAAAGACTGAACCTATCGGGATGGGATCTCTAGGCGCTATACCGGTTGCTTTTTTAGTTTGGGCTATTGGCTTGTCATTAGGAGGCACAACGGGTTATGCTATTAATCCTGCCAGAGATTTTGGACCACGCTTATTTCATGCGCTCTGGCCAATTAAAGGAAAAGGAAGTTCTGACTGGTCATACGCCTGGATACCTATTATTGGACCGATCATTGGCGCGATCTTAGCATTTGTACTCTATACTTTAATAAAATAATAAAGGGATTCAATATTGAATCCCTTTATTATTTTATACTCGTTTTGGTTTTCGATGACCATATTCACGATCCCGCTCAAAAGTATTCATATGTCGTTCTTTTTCACAGGATAAACATCTTCAATAACAATCAAAATGCCCTTTTCTTCAACAGTACCAAACTCATCATTTCGAGCTGTACCAAAAGACTTCATCGTTGGGGACAGGTTCATGTAAGTATTTATTAACGGCGGAATATTTTCCCTAGTGCTCTTACGTGACTGTTTAATATTTTATATCCTTCTTTATAATCTAACCCATCAAAAACGCCAACAAAACGATCATAGTCATTTTTGATTTCCAATTCAGGCAACGGAGTTACCAACTTATCCTGATCAGGAAAATAGTAATCCATGAAGTAAAGCAACATATCCCGTGCATCCTTATTATAATGTGGATACATCGTCACTTTCCCAAAAAGGTACTTAATTTCAGGATTAAGCATCACCAAAGCGCCCAAGCCATCCCATAAGTTATCTAAAGAAAAGATACCTTTTCTATTGTCAATTGCTGGTTGATATCTGGGCTGAACAAAAGACCGCCCGAGTTCAATAGTATACGGCAAATAATCTTTCGTAAACTGATCTGAGAACTGAAAATAATGGGCCGTAGATAAATTAGGAATACCATTTGTTTCTCCGGCTGCTGTACATTTAATCACACGATAACCTGCAACGACTTCCTCATCTTCAGGATTCCATGCGATCAATTGATCATAACAATCATCACATGTATCATTTTCATCAATATCGATTGAAAGCCCTGTACCTCCTCCTGCGCCACGGAATGTCAATTCTCGTAACCGTCCAATTTCGCGCATAGCATTGGGCGAGTTATGATAGTTGATTAAGTATATCTCGTTATTTCCATTGTTGGTATAGCGTAAGAAAACGTCCTTGTTCAATTCGGCTTTCAATAGTTCTCTATCAACTGGAGGTATAATTTCTTGCATAAATTCTATTTTTCTTGAGCTAATCCATAAACCCTTCTTTTCACTTCTTCAGCCCAAGTCTTTTCGTTTTTGATTGATCAAACGCTGTATAAGGGATTCTCTTTCCTACTATAATGTTAACGGTGTGCCCGCGCTGGGCAAACATTTCATCGGGTAAATATAACATTTCAATGTTTACCTTAAGACCTATTTTTGTCTAAGCCTTGCAAAATTATAAAAAAACTTAGAGTTTTTGCCGTCAATAAGTACTGGAATGATATCTTTTTTATATTTTTTCGCTTTACTAATAAAACTTTTTTTCCATTCCAGGTCTTCAATACGCCCATCTTTCTGCTTTCTGGAAACCAAGCCCGCTGGGAATACAAGCAAGGCATCATCTGCCCCGTACGCTTCCTCTATTGCTGAAATAGCCTGTTTACCCTGACCGCCTAGTTTATTTACACCTACAAATAAAGGCCTCAAATTACCTATATTTAATAAGATATCATTAACCAAAAATTTCACATCCCGACGGTGCTTTCCTATCGCATGCATAAAGGCGATACCGTCCAAACCTCCCAAAGGATGATTGGAGGCAAAAATCACAGGATCGGACTCCGGAATATTTTCTGCGCCATATAAATTCACAGTCACCCCAAATCATTGATTAACGCATCAACAAAATCTAGTCCTTGCAAATCAGCAAAACGTGTCATGATATCATTTATCTCATCCTCATGAATGGTTCTTTTAAGATAGTTCAACAGGAAGGAAGGAATCCACTTTGCTAATCCCGCATTTTTTTGTGAATAACCTCACGTATATCAATAAATTTTTATTCTCACTCGTAACCATCAATCTTATTTTTCTGAAAAAAACTAGCTGTCCTTCATTTAAGCATATCTCAAATTGTGGACAAAAATACTAACAGAATGCTAATAAAAGTACAATTTTAAACATTAAAATTGTACTTATTTGCAATAATGTGACTACTTACTTTCAATTTATTCTCCAAACACAAAAAGTCATTACCCTCTTAAAGATTCTGATCTACAAAAATTTCCCTTTCACATCATTTTTTTATTAAGTTTGGATATGTTAATAGGACAATTTCTTTCAAACGCAGATTTCAGCATTCAAAAAGCTGATTCAATACAGCAGGCATTAGAAAAACTACAAGACATGCTTTGTAAAGAATTGGTTGTTTTAAATGGAGATGAATATATTGGGTTCGTCAATGAGTCTATTTTATTGGATGCCGATAATGACGCAGGTCCGATCTCCTCCATTAAAATTAACACAGCACCAATACAGCTTAGATTTAACCAACATCCCTATGATGCATTGGTCATGACAACCGTGTATAATAGTTCCTTAGTCCCTATTTTGGATCAAGACAACAAATATATTGGTGTTTCTACACAATTGGATATTTTAAAGGCAATTTCATTAATCCAATCTCAAAATGAATCTGGTGCTATTATCGTATTGTCAATTGGATTACATGACTTTTCATTATCTCAGATTGCACATCTGGTAGAGAGTGACAACTGTAGGATCCTCAATTGTGCGACAAAAATAAATCTCGAAAGTGACTCGATTGAAGTCACCTTGAAGGTAGACAAATCCAATATCAACGCGCTACTTAATTCATTCTTAAGGCATAATTATATAATTATGGAGACACACAATACTGTTGCAGCATTTGATGATACCGCCGATCGTTATCAGCAGCTTATGAATTACATCAATATTTAATTAATTAAGATTAGTTTTTTCTCATCTTTGCCCCATAAATTCAAAAATATGAGAATTGCGATATATGGACGAGAGTTTCAACCCTCCGTTATAGCACATGTGAAGCACTTATTTAAATATCTCGTTGGCAAAAACGTTGATATTTGGGTTTATGACCCTTTTATAAGTTCTTGACAACGCAGTTTGAATGTGGTTTTAGTTTTCCTACTTATCATAAGTATGAGCAAATTAAAGACAATGTTGATCTCATGCTAAGTTTAGGTGGTGATGGAACAATGTTATCAGCAGTATCGCTCATTAAAGACTCTGGTATTCCCATTGCAGGAATTAACTTTGGCCGCTTGGGCTTTTTGGCTTCCATTAATAAAAATGATTTTGAACATGCCATAGACGATATTTTAAACAATCGCTATGATATCCAAAAACGTGTTCTCCTGTCGGTAGAGTCTGAACAGACCAATTTGTTCCAAGGTAATCATTATGCCCTTAACGATATCACGGTATTTCGTTATGATAGTTCCGCAATGATCACAGTCAATGCACGGATTAATGGTGAACTACTCAATTCCTATTGGGCAGATGGATTGATTATCGCCACTCCTACCGGTTCCACAGCATATTCGCTGAGCTGCGGAGGTCCGATCATTATGCCTGAAAGCGGGAATTTTGTCATTACACCGATTTCACCACATAACCTTAACGTCAGACCGATCGTTATTTCAAATCAATTCACACTGGAACTTGAAATCGAGAGCCGAAGCAATCAATACATACTCAGTTGTGACTCAAAAAATGAGTCTATCGATACTTCAGTAAAATTGACAATTAAACAAGCTCCATTTACGATTAATCTAATTCGTCTTCCGCACGAAAGCTTTTTTAGCACATTAAGAGAAAACTGCTTTGGGGTATCGATGTGAGGAACTACTAATCTTTATCATATTGTACTTCTGAATTCCCAATTAAAAATCGATATTTGGAAGAAATAAATACAGCTAAGGCACGGATAGTAAGGTTTCATAATAATAATCAAACGGATTAACCTTGGGAGGTAAAACTTCGTTTGAAGGTAATATACAGAAAGCCAGTATCTGGTTTTAACACACAAATAAGCTGTAAAAGGCTAAAGGTGTTAATTTATTGAAAATAGCAACAATGAGCTTTTTAGATCAAATTGATAACATTAAATTACCCCAACATATTGCCATTATCATGGATGGTAATGGTCGTTGGGCAAAGCAAAAAGGCAAACTTCGTGTATTTGGACACCAAAATGGCGTGAAAGCAGTAAGAGAGGCTTTAGAAGGATGTGTTAAGGCTAACATTAAATTTCTAACACTCTATGCATTCTCAGCCGAAAATTGGAATCGCCCAAAACTGGAAGTAATCGCGCTGATGGAGCTTTTGGTCTCCTCTTTAAAAAAGGAAATCAAGACATTTCAAGAAAACGGTGTCAAATTAAACGCGATCGGAGATATTAGCAAGCTTCCATCGAATGCACAAAAAAGCTTCAGGAAACCATTGATGCTACCAAAGATAATACACACTGTACCTAACCCTAGCGCTAAGCTATAGTTCCCGTCAAGAAATTGTGGAAGCAACCCGAAATCTGGCTAAAAAAGTTAAAGCAGGAGAATTGAGCATAGAAGAGATCAACGATGACATTTTCTCCGCCAATCTATACACCCGAGACCTGCCAGATCCAGATTTATTGATCAGAACGAGTGGAGAACTTCGGATTAGTAATTTCCTTCTTTGGCAAATTGCTTATTCTGAACTATGCTTCCTAGACAAGATGTGGCCAGAGTTTACAAAAGAAGATTTATATAAATCAATCGTAGAATATCAGCAACGAGAAAGAAGGTTTGGAAAAACAAGTGAGCAGTTATAAATGATTTTATTAAATTTGTCAACTGATTTGAATAAAAAACAAGCTGGTTAAAATTTTCTTAATTAACAAAAATTAACAACTGATTGGTGTACTTTAGCGCCAATAATTAAAGATAAATGAAGCGTATACTACCCGTAATACTATTTTTGGTCTCTCATCAATGCAACTTGTCTATGGACAGCAAAATGGTGCGTTCAACTTAAATGACCCCGAAAAAATCAGTTATCTCAACCCTAAAAACTATGTAATTAGCGCTGTTGATGTAACCGGAACACAATTTTTGGATAAGAATGTATTAATTACCATATCTAAATTGTCTGTAGGTCAATATTTGGAAGTACCAAGTGAGGCGACTGCGAAAGTAGTAAAAGACATGATGGCTCAAGGCCTCTTCGACGATGTCGAATTATGGGCAGAAAAAATTGAAGGCGAAAATATCTTTTTGACCATCCGTGTCGTAGAACGTCCCCGTTTGACACGTATTGATATTAACGGACTAAGCAAAAGCCAAACCGAGGAAGTCCGTAAACGTTTAAATAGTAATACAGGTAAAATCGTCAATGAGAACTTGATGAATACCACTCGTGCAACCATTCAACGGTTTCTAAAAGAAAAGCTTTTTATATCCAGAAATTACACTAAAAACAGTTAAGGATTCGGCGCAAGCTAACAACGAAATCCTAATTGCTGATGTGGATAAAAAACATAAGGTAAGAGTCAAAGAAATGACCTTTACAGGCAACGAGCATTTTTCTCAAAAAGATCTGCGGAAAATGGCGAAGCCAATTAAGCAAAAAAATGTGGTACCGCATATTTGGTCCAGGTAAATTCAAAGAAGAGAAATACAAAGAAGGTAAAGAAAACCTGATCAAAAAAATGGCCGCCAAAGGTTACCGCGATGCTGAGATCTTAAAAGATACGATCATCCGGGATGGCGAAAAAAATGTATTGGTAAAATTTGATATATATGAGGGGCCTAAATATTATGTGGGTAATATTGTATGGACAGGAAATGCCAAGTATTCGGACACCCTATTAAATAAAATTTTAGGAATCAAACGTGGTGATGTCTTCTCCGAAGAAAAACTAAGTACTAAATTGTTGGGTGGAGGCAAAAATTCAGATGACATATCATCCATCTATATGAATGATGGTTATTTGACTTTCTCGGTAGACCCTGAGCAAACTCGTGTATATAACGATACCATCGATTTAAATTTGCGTGTATATGAAGGTGCACAGTATACAATCAACAATGTTATCGTAAAAGGTAATGATGTCACAAACGATCGGGTTGTATTACGTTCCATTTATACCAAACCAGGACAAAAATTCTCAAAAGAGCAAATTATGCGTAGTGTTCGTGAAATTGCACAATTGGGAAATTTTGATGAACAAAAACAAATCCAGTTCCGAGCAATTTGAACTATGCGGAAGGAACAGTAGATATCGTTTATAATGTAACGGAGAAACCATCCGATCAGGTCGAACTTTCAGGAGGTTATGGAGCTGGACAAATCATAGGTACACTAGGTCTGACGTTCAATAACTTCTCCACAAGTAACTTTTTTGATAAAAGTTCATGGAAACCGCTACCTCGTGGTGATGGCCAAAAATTAAGTGTACGTGGTCAGACATCAGGTAAACGTTATCAATCCTATAGCTTCTCCTTTTCGGAACCCTGGTTGGGCGGAAAAAACCAATATACTTTGGTCTGAGTGCCTATACTTCTAGTTCATCGTATGGTGGGTTCAACTACTATACGGGTGAGCAGATCGTAAAAGATTCGGAATTAAACCGTATTTGGATGACGGGTATTACCGCGACTTTAGGTAAACGCCTACAGTGGCCAGACAACTGGTTCCAAGCAAATACCTCATTGTCTTTCCAACGGTATAAACTTCAGAATTATGGTAACTATTTCTTGTTTGATAACGGTACAGCATACAATATCAACTTAACACAAGAATTTAGCCGTAACTCGATTGATGCGCCAATTTACCCTACTTCGGGTTCGAATATCAAATTCTCTGTGCAGTTAACGCCACCTTATTCATTATTCAATAACATTGATTATAAGAATGGTACACCTCAAGATCGTTATCGCTGGACTGAGTACCACAAATGGAAATTCGATTCGCAATGGTATGCAAAAATTGTTGGGAAATTAGTTTTCAAAGCTCAGGCACAGTTTGGTTTCTTAGGAAAATATTCTAGCAAAACAGAAATTTCTACTTTCGAGCGATTCAAGGTCGGTGGTGACGGTATGCAAGGATTCGATTACCTTCAAGGTTCTGAAATCATCGCGATGCGTGGTTATGCAAATGGTGTAATTATCCCAGAGGGTACTCAAAATGTAAACGTAGCACGAAACTCAGGAAGCCCGATCTACACCAAGTATCAAATGGAATTGCGTCACCCTGTTATGTTAAATGACCAAGCAACAGTGTATGTACTGGCATTTGCGGAAGCAGGTAACACCTGGAACAAATTCACAGAATACAATCCATTTAAGGTTCGTCGTTCGGCAGGTGTAGGTGCACGTATCTTCCTACCTATCTTCGGTATGTTGGGTATTGACTACGGTCATGCATTCGACCCTATTCCGGGATTACCAAGCAGTACGTGGAAACAGAACTTCACGTTCAGTATTATGCAAAATATGGGCGGATTTTAACCGAGGTTGATCCAATCACTAAGATATATCCTTATCGGGATAAAAAAGCTATCTGCAGTTTCTGCGATAGCTTTTTTTATATACATCCAACAAAATTATTTATTCGATTTAACGCAGAATATATCATAAATCTTCCTATATTGAAGCGAGCTTGTTTTTTAGCTGCAAAGGTTAGCCATATAGCCCCCTTTGAAAAGGTATAACGAGAATCGCCCAACAAGTTAAATAGTGTTAAACCCGAGAAATATCTGTTAGATTGCATCTTTTTGTTATTTTTGAGCCGTAAATTTATTTAAGGCGGCTTCTCAGATTAAACTTTTGGGCTTGTCCATTGTCATAAAGTAAATTAATGTTAAATAATAAATTATAGTCTATAAAACTTACAGGAAATATGAAAAAATATTGTTAGTTATAGCTTTTGTAGTCGTGAGTGCTACAGCGACATTTGCGCAACAGCTTGCATATGTAGATTCAGAATATATCCTAAAACACATTCCCGAATATACCACGGCCCAAAAACAATTAGATGATCTTTCTAAACAATGGCAGGAAGAGGTAGATCAAAAATATGCTGAAATAGAAAAGTTATATCAGGCTTATCAAAAGGATCAAGTTTTATTAAACGAGGATATGCGTCGTCGTCGTGAGGATGAAATTGTAACCAGAGAAAAAGAGGTAAAAGATTATCAAAAACAAAAATTCGGATTTGAAGGTGAACTTTTCAAAAGACGGGTTCAATTGATTAAACCTATTCAAGACCGCGTAGCAAAAGCAATTCAAGAAGTTGCCTCAGCACAGAATTTTGACTTCATCGTGGACAAAGGCAAAGAGTCTACTTTTCTTTATGCCAATTCAAAATTGAACAAAAGTAATGATGTCATTACAAAATTAGGCTATAAACCTAATCCCAGTCTTGCAAACTAAGCAGGAGTTTATTATCATTGTGGACACAAGTAATAAAAGTAGTAATTAATTAGAAAACTAAAAAGATTGCCATAGAGATGGCGTATTAGATTAAAATGAAAAGCATGAAAAACTTATTAAAAGGTGCGGTTGCTATAGTGGCAGTATTTTTCTCAACTCAATTTGCGAATGCGCAGCAAAAAATTGGTCATATCAATTTTGCTGAAATCATTTCAGCCACTTCAGATTATAAAACAGCTGAAGGTCAATTGAAAACATTGAGTGAGACTAAAACAAAGGAAATTCAAGGGATGGTAACGATGTTACAAGCCAAACAAAAAGAAGGAACTGATAAATTACGTACTAGAAGTGAAGCGAACAAAGATACGCTAGATCCTGAACTTAATAAGTTAGGTCAAGAAATCCAAGATATGCAAACGCGTATTCAAACTTCACAACAAACTGCTCAAGAAGAGTTGCAAAAAAGAAGATGAGTTGATCACTCCTATTCAAAGAAAAGTAGCTGATGCTGTAAACGCAGTATCTAAAGAAAAGGTATGGCTTATGTATTTGATATCTCAAGCACAAATATTCCTTATTTCCAAGGTGGCGAAGATTTGACTGCAGCTGTTAAGTCAAAACTAGGTATCTCAGCAACAGCAGCACCTGCTGTACCAGCAAAAAAATAATAACATATTGTACATAATAAAAAAGGGATTATTCACATGAATAATCCTTTTTTTATTATGCCCTCCCCGCTATTCGTACATTAATATAATCCACTAGGAAACTCTCAAAATGATTATTTGGTGATCGAAAGAAATGGATTTATCAGTAGGAATAAAAATCTACAATACGATTTCTTGCTTTTACCAGCTAAAATTTAGATATTGTAGAAAAAATATACATCTACCCTAATGAAAACATCATGAGTCCAAATTTGTTTATTAACGAACGAATAGGATAACTCATGGAAGCTTCGTTGCTAAAAATGGTTTTATTCGTATGGAATTATCACGAGCATAAATTAAGCTCAAAGACTTATACGATTGAGTTTATATGATAGTTTCATTCTTAGTAACACCGACGAAGGCGGTATAAATGCCTTTGAGAACAAACTGGTAATGAATAAACAAATTATTCTAATGAAAAAGAAAGTAACTGAGGATCATCCAAAGAAAGAAAGAAAAGTAACATCCGGTCCCATCCGAGACAAAGAACGTACCAAGGCGCGGATGATCGCAGCGGTGGGAAAAGTAATCCAAAAGAAAGGCTACCATGCGCTGAACGGCCCGAATATTGCACTGGAGTGCGGCTTAAATAAAGCGCTCATCTGGAATTATTTTGGAGGTCTTGATCAATTAGTAGAAGCTTACTTAACACAAAAGGATTTTTGGCAAATCGGAGATAAAGGAGTTTTAGAGCAAATGATATCAAATCCAAATGATATTGATGTAGCTTTAGTAAACGAATTGCTTAAATCTCAATTGAATACCTTCTTAAAAGATAAAACTAAACAAAAAATCATCCATTGGGGACTGGGTGAGAAAACAAAAGCATTAAAAATATAGCGGATAGACGCGAAGTTCTCGGTGAAGAATTGTTTAAACACTTTGATCCAAAATTTGAGAATTCTGAAACTGACATAAGAGCGACACTTGCATTACTGGTCAGCGGAATTTACTACTTAGCCCTACAGGCTAAATCGACAGGCAGTACTTTCTGCGGTATCGATATCAATACAGAAGAAGGGAAAATCCGTATTGAAAAAACTGTCGAAAAAATTCTTAAGCAAGCATTTGCTGATATAGATTAATTATCCAAATAATATTTGCCTCCAAGAAATTGCTTCGATTTCTTGGAGGCTTCTCTACTGATCGTCCCTTTCCTATTCATTTTTTTTAGAAAATTAGCTGCTCAATCCTATTTTTTGATTTATTTTTATTATGTTAGCATAACAAAAATATTATAGTATATTTGTTATATAACCATTATTCGAGCATATGATAGGTCAACTAATATTTGCAGTTTGTTTTTTAGGAGCATTATTTTTCTTTGGTAAAAATGCACAACAGATCTATAGTAATATCAAGTTAGGCAGAGATTTAGATCGTTCCGACAGGTCTTCGGAACGTTGGAAAACAATGTTTCTGGTTGCATTAGGACAGAAAAAGATGTTTAAACGGATTATTCCTGCCATCCTACACTTATTTGTCTATTTAGGTTTCGTTATTATCAATATCGAAATGTTGGAAATCATTATCGACGGTTTATTCGGAACGCATCGGGTATTTTCTTTTTAGGAGGCTTCTATAACTTTTTGATTGGTTCATTTGAATGGTTAGCACTTGGTGTACTATTGTCCTGTGTGATCTTCCTTATTCGAAGAAATGTTGTCAAAGTAACTCGCCTGAATAGTAAAGAACTTAACAACTGGCCTAAAACGGATGCGAATATTATTTTGATTACAGAGATTCTGCTTATGTCGGCTTTCCTCTAATGAATGCCACAGATCTCAAATTACAGCTTTATGGATTTGAACATTTTAATGCTGTTGGCTCCTTTCCGGTAAGTCATTATTTATTACCCTATCTTCCGACTTCTACGACCACGCTATACATGATCGAAAGATTTTGTTGGTGGTTCCATATATTAGGTGTATTGGCTTTTTTAAACTATCTGCCCTATTCAAAACATTTGCATATCGTTCTCGCTTTTCCAAATACGTATTTTTCAAACTTGGATGCCAAAGGAAAATTATCCAATATGACTGCTGTAACCAACGAAGTAAAAGCAATGCTCGATCCGAGCTTCACTCCGCCTTCTTCAGATGCCACAGCCCGCTTTGGAGCCAAAGATGTTCAGGATCTAACATGGAAAAGCCTACTTGATGCCTATACGTGTACCGAATGTGGTCGCTGTACCTCCTCTTGTCCGGCAAATATCACAGGAAAACTGCTATCTCCGCGAAAAATAATGATGGATACAAGGGATAGACTAACTGAAGTAGGCAATAACATTAAGGTACATGGTAGCTTCGTAGAGGATGGTAAGTCTCTTATCGACACTTATATCAGCCGGGAAGAATTGTGGGCATGTACAAGCTGCAATGCCTGCGTCGAGCAATGTCCTGTCAATATTAATCCATTGGACATTATCATCGAACTTCGTCGTTTTGCAGTTATGGAAGAATCTCAGGCCCCGGCAAGTATCAATAATATGTTTGGAAACATTGAGAATAATGGCGCTCCATGGAAATATGCGCAAATGGACCGTGCAAATTGGACTCAACAACAATAGTTTTAAGGATGGAAAATGAATTAAAAGTTCCAACAGTCGCAGAGCTGTTAGCTAAGGGAGAGATTCCCGATATATTATTTTGGGTGGGTTGTGCTGGTAGTTTTGATGAGCGTGCTCAAAAAATAACACGAGACATATGTCGGATTCTCCAGCATGTAGGGCTTAATTATGCGATTCTTGGAACAGAAGAAAGCTGCACCGGTGATCCCGCAAAAGAAGTGGAAACGAATTTTTATTTCAAATGCAAGCCATGATGAATATCGAAGTATTGAATGGCTATGAAATCAAAAAGATTGTAACCGCATGTCCACACTGTTTTAATACGCTTAAAAATGAATACCCTGCCTTAGGTGGTAACTACGAAGTCATTCATCATACCCAATTGATCCAGGATCTCATCGATAATGGTAAATTAAAACCGGCTGACAATAATATATTTAAGGGTAAGAAAATAACCTATCATGACCCTTGCTATCTGGGGCGAGCAAATGAAGTCTATGAAGCACCTCGAAAAGTGCTTGAAAGTCTAGATGCGCAACTTGTTGAATTGAAGCGTTGCAGAAGCAATGGTTTATGTTGTGGTGCTGGTGGTGGCCAAATGTTTAAAGAACCCGAACAAGGCAAAAAGATATTAATATTGAACGTATTGAAGAGGTAATTGCAATACAACCTCATGTTGTTGCCGCTGCTTGTCCTTTCTGTATGACGATGTTAAAGGACGGTGTCAAAATAAAGGAGAAAGAGTCCGAAATAGAAGTGCTCGACATTGCTGAAATAACAGCCCGTGCAAATAAACTTTAAAAGTTTCGATTCAAATCACGAAATAAAATAAGAAAGGCTCGATCTTCCGATCGAGCCTCTTTGTTAAAAGGGGAACGGACACCCTTTCAACGCCGGGGAAACTAACCGCCATAGATACCTTACCGGTTAAAATAAAGATACCTATGAAACGGTTAGTGACGGGGTAAAATATATTACCCCATCAGTCAAACCAACGATTAACCATTTCAAAAGTAGAGTTCATTTTCCAAGTAGATATTGATAATTTCCTAGAAAATGTTGATCAAATCCTAACTATTGAAAAAAAAACAAATACTTTAACCACAATGAGGCTGCAATTCTAAAATTTTGCAACCTCATAGGCAGTTTTTTAATAAAGAAAAATAAGATAATCAGGATAATCTGGAAGGCTAGCACATTGGCTTTACGCCACTCAACATAAATAATCCACCTTCTTCCTCAGGTTTCGAATAGATTTTATTGTGAACTTCATTATCAGTTTTTAAATCAATAAAGCCCACCTTATCCAATAGATATAAATCTCTTTCTGGTCGGCTATGTTTACTTATATCCAAGTTGGATTTGATGGCATTTGCCTCTTCCATAATTTCTTTAGGATATCTTTCATGCCCCTCTTGACTGAAAACTGTCGCTCCGAAATCGCCATCAAAATTTATAAACATTCCTCCTGGCTTCAATACCCGAAATATTTCACTATAACATTTAAATAAATCTGGAATAGTCCAAGTCATAAGACGTGTAAAAACAAGATCAAATTGATCATCATCAAATGCCAAATTTTGAGCATCCATTACATGATAATCCACTGTTAGATTTAATGCATCAGAAACCTGTTTTGCTTCATTTATCATGTTTGGTGAGAGATCAATAGCGGTCACCGCAAAGCCTGCCTTGGTCATAATATTACCAAAGTATCCTGAAGCAGTCCCTATCTCCAAAATACTCTTTCCCCCAACTTTGGGTCAAGCAATATTTCTCCAAAGAAATTCAACCAATTTGCCGTTTCTGGTTGGGACCAGGCCTCCTCTTTCTCTTCACGCCAAATCTTACTCTGCTTGTCCCAATACGATGTAATCCTGTTAATTATCATAATAAATCTATAATTTTATCAGCTTTTTGCTTTCCATAAAGATGGGTAATAATTTCTTCAACCTGCCCCTTCTGATCTAATTGCTTATCCCCATACGCCCAATGATGTATTGCCGTTGCTGTACAAAGCGCTTTCAAGGTATGTGGGTTGTAGGCAAACATTGGCAACAGATTAAAAATCTGCTTCTCCTTTATCGCAGGAATATCCGCAAACTCCTTTCGTTTATAAAATAATTGTGGACTATCGTTCCACATGACAATCATATCAGGGTTCCAACCGATCAATGTTTCCGCGTTAATATTCGGCTGATCCAACTCAAAAGGACAGACATTTTCGACGCCGGCCATTTCCAGGCAAGCGTGCATCATACTCTTCGTACCTGTTGTCGAAAAAATACGACCATAGGCCCAAGTAAAATATACCCGTCGTTTCTTTGTAATCGTATCAGAAGTTTTTTTGATTAGTTCCTCTTTCTGCTTTACATAGGAAATCAACTCCATACCCCTTTCTGTACTCGCTGTAAGTGTTGCAATATCCTCCACTGTTTTAAACACCTCTGCTTTCAATTCGGCTTTCGTTGCATACACCTTCATTCCAGCATTTCGTAAACCCTCTATCAGATCCGCCTGACCAGCATGTACAATTACTAAATCTGGACTGAGTCCGACAATCTGTTCAACGCTTCCCTGATTATTTGTCCCTACTACCGGTAATTTCCGTTCCAAGATTCTTGCGTCCATTTTCGAAAAGATGGGAAATAGTTCATCACTGGAATAAACATCATTAAATAGCCCGACAATTTTATGCTCTGCCTGCAGCATATATAGCGCGTCCAATCCAGGTTCGTATAAGCATACGATACGTTCCGCGGGTTTCTCTAGCGCAATAAGATGCCCTTGCGCATCGGTGACCTCTACAGCCGCTCCATTCGCTTTTTCTTTTTGATTTTCGCCACTACAGCCTATCCAAATAGGAAATAGGATCACTATCAACTTTTTTATAAAATTTATTTTCATCGTTTTTTACAGATTTATTCCCAATGAGAGCCTTGCATGTATAGGTGCCATTTGTACCCAATAGTACATATTTCCGCTACCATTACGCCAAGCTGTAGAATACATTTTTTCGTTCAAGAGATTATTGACGATTAGATTAATACGGTACTTATCGTTGCTCCATCCTGCTCCGGCATCCAATCGAAAGATATCTTTGAGAGCGACAGGATTTGTTGATGTAAAACGCTCAGCTCGACCAACGAGCCATTGATATCCCAAGGATACTGTTAAACCTTTTACACGTTCGATAGGCAATAGATAATTCAACCAAGTATTGTGAATATGTTTTACCCGATTGGGTGTGGCCAGCCCAATATTTTCGGGTTTCATTTCATCCGCAGAGATTTTAGAATCTGTGTAAGCATAGTTAATCACCGCATTCAGGCCTTTTGTCAGTCTTCCCTTGAGGTCAAACTCAACTCCTCTTGATTTACTTTCCCCAGTCTGATAGATCAGATTGGATACTGGGTCAGGTGTGATCAAACGATTTCTTTCGATATGATAGACAGAAACACTTGTATTCCATTTTCCCTCCATCCAGTCACGTTTAATCCCTAATTCATAGTTTACTCCTTTTAATGGTTTTAACGCTGTACCATCCACGGAAATTCCTGCTTGTGGCAAATAACTCTGGTCATGTAAGAAATAGAGTGAAGTATTTCGATCCAATGCATAATTGACTCCCAATCGTGGGGTTAAAACAACATCTTCTGAATTACTCTTTGCACCATAGTCATTTGTTTTGCCATTCGATGCAGTGACACGTAAACCGAGAGAAATCCGTAGTTTTTCATCCAGAAAAAGTAATTCATCCATTGCATAAGCCGAAACGTAGAAAAGTCGTCGGTGTATTTTACTTCCCTCGGACGTAAAATCATTTTGCGAAGCAAAATCGCCGCCTATACCTGTATTAAGTATTGTTTCCGAGTACTGTGGATTCGTAATGGACAGCGGATAGACGGTTGTCGCGGTGCCCCATGTATCCCAACTTCGGGATGATTTATTATTGATATCAATTCCAGTGATGATACGGTGGCCAACATTTCCAGTTTTAAAATATCCATTCAGATAAGCCTGCGTAGAAAAGATACCGTATTTATTCGAATCGTAAACTAGATTTCTATCCAAAATGTCCTTATTCTCGGCATTCGCACCATTCACCCAAAACAACGTACCATTATAGCCACTACGGATATACGCCAATTTTGTTGTCAATTGCCAATCACTCTTAAATTTATGTTGAAATGTCAGAAATGCATTATGGTCGTTACCTACAAAAGGTCGTATACTAGGGTCAGTAATGGTAAAATCTTTCGGGAGTGTACCATAACCGTAGGGGGACATCTGTGCTTCACTGAGAAGAAGATAGTTCAATTGTTGATAGATGTATTCAGCTGTTATCGAAGTGCGATCGCTAAATTGATATTTTAATGAGGCGCAAACAACAATCTATTATTTTGATCATGTTTGAGAAACCCGTTACCACGCATACCCATGACATTTAAACGGTATTGGACTTTATTGCTTTTATCCAGTTGCCCATCCAAATCTACGGCGGCACGCAACAAACCAAAACTTCCGGTTAGCAAATCGA
Source organism: Sphingobacterium sp. E70 (assembly GCF_019285695.1). Lineage (NCBI taxonomy): Bacteria > Pseudomonadati > Bacteroidota > Sphingobacteriia > Sphingobacteriales > Sphingobacteriaceae > Sphingobacterium > Sphingobacterium sp. E70. Next base: position 860,653 of record NZ_CP079104.1, read on the forward strand.
AACTCCTTTTGGTTTCTCCAGTTGGTTTTTTTGTAATGATATTATAGGAACCGGATGGGTCACTAATGCCATTCATAAAACCACTGGGCCCCTTTACAAATTCCACACGCTCAATAATCGCCAAATCATCTGCTATTGGCCCCTTACCCAATGGGCGCATATCCACGCCATTGCGTTGTGCACTGATATAGCCTCCACGCGAATATATATCAGGGGATATACCATTGTGTAGTTCCTCTCTAAAAGTGCCACTTACGTTGCGGGTAGCACTCTCATTTAGGTTCAATACTGCCTGATCCCGAAAAATCTCGTTATTAATGACCTGAATATGTTGTGGTGCTTTCAATAAAGATGTTTCTAAGCGCAATGCTTCAGACAATTGTTTGGGATTATACCGCTTGTAATATTTAGAGGTGATTTCTATTTCATCAATTTTTAACAACTTTAAGGTGTCAGATGAAATAGTCTGTGCATTAAGACAAAAAGGAGCAGCAATTAATAAAGGTGTAACAAGGCCTTGGAATTGTAACATAATTAGATAAAGAATTTTTGTTACAAAAATCCAAAAACAACATTAAAACTCAATAAGAACAATCTTAATAAACCATAAGCGTAATATTAAGATTGTCTTAGAAATTAAGTAGCTACTAAATTATTGAGGTCTTCTCAGACCTCATTTTTGTTAATCCATTTTGTTACTTCTGGTGCCACATAGTTGTCCATCTTATCTAATAGCTCTTCAATTGAATCACTTATCAACAGCATTTCTCTATTCTCCTGTTTTAAAAGTCCCTCAACAACCATATGATCCATAAATTTGATCAAATGATCATAAAACCCATTAATATTTAATATCCCCACTGGCTTACGATGGAGACCGAGTTGTCCCCAGGTAGTCATTTCAAAAAGTTCCTCAAGCGTTCCGAATCCTCCTGGCAAAGCTATTATTCCTTCGGCATGATCATTCATGATTCGTTTACGATCATGCATACTATCCACTGTAATTAATTTTGTTACGCCGCGATGTTCTCTTTCTTTTGAGTTTAGAAAGTGGGGAATTACGCCAACGACCTCACCGCCTTTTTCTAAAACGGCATTTGCAACCACCCCCATTAATCCTGCACGGCCACCTCCGTACACCAACTGAACGTTTCGCTGCGCAAACGTATAACCTACATATTTTGCCTGATCTTCATATATGCTGGAGTTGCCTAAACTAGAAGCACAAAACACAACAATGCTTTTGATTTTATTCATATACAAGTATAAAAAATTAAGCTACCTAAATCCATTTTTTTAGCAATTTAAATATTATTTTTTTCTCTGTATATGGTGGATAGATCAATGTAGAAAGTGCATATCTAGATTGACGCATCACAGCGCGTTCATGTGAAAATGCCTTGAAGCCAAAAAAACCATGGCAACTTCCTGGCCACTACCGTTAACACCACCAAACGGTAAATGAGGATTGGAAACATGGATAAGTACATCATTGATACAAACGCCGCCCGATGCTACTTGCTGTACAACCTGTTGAATATGATGTTTGTTTTCGCTAAATACGTACAATGCAAGAGGCTTTTCACTTCGATTTACGATAGCAATTGCTTCTTCCAATTTCCCATACGTTATCACCGGAAGAATAGGTCCAAAGATTTCCTCCCATGATCGTATTATCCAATGAAACATCTAATAACAATGTCGGACTCAAGGTTAAATCCTCAGACAGTACACCTCCTTCAACTAATCGGGCTCCCCTTGAACCGACTTATTGATCAAAGCAATAAGACGATCAGCATGCCTCTGGTTGATAATTTTCGCGTAGACATTCGGATCTATTTTACCATCCTTCGAAAAAACATCTTTTTCACCGCATTTAAATAATGTCCCACAAATTCGTCACGTCGCTTTTCCGGAATAAGAACATAATCTGGAGCTATACAAGTCTGACCAGCATTGATCAATTTTCCCCAAGCTACTTTATTTGCTGCCTTTTCAAAGTGGGTGGTTTCATCCAATATAACCGGAGACTTCCTCCGAGCTCCAAGGTTACTGAACTCAAATGATCGGAAGCAGCCTTCATAATATGTTTACCAACGATAGAACTTCCTGTAAAGAAAATATGATCAAAAGGAAGTTTCAAAAGAGTTTCCGCTGTAGATTTTTCACCCGTTATGCAAACAACTTCTTTCACATCAAATGATTCGGATATCATCTTCTGAATCACTGCTGCTGTGTATGGACTATGTTCAGAGGGTTTTAGTACGATGCAATTGCCAGCAGCAATCGCAGATACCAAGGGGCTCATCGTAAGCTGAAAGGGGTAATTCCAGGGCGATATAATCAGAACCACTCCTTTGGGTTGATAGACGATCGAGCTTTTTGCCAGCAAGTTTGTCACCGATCTCCCTACGCGTTTGGGTAGCATCCATTTTTGCAAATGGCGAATAGCAAAATCGATTTCACCATAGATAAAGAGCACCTCACTTATTGCGGCCTCATTTCTTGATTTACGCAAATCTTTCGCCAACGCTTCATAAATTAAATCCTCGTTACTTTCAATCGCACGACGCAATTTACGCAGCTTTTTTATCCGTTGCTGGGCATCACTCTGTCGTAATTCGATTTGAAAGAGTTGCTGTTGCTGAAATATTGAATCTATTTGCTCAATCATACTGTTCTAATTAATATAAATTGAAAGGTGATGATATTTTTATTTTTTCTTGGGCATATTATCTATCCATTGCCGGATCAAATCCACACCTTCCTTATGGATAATACTTCGGGCCAATTCGGGCATTGCCGTACCCGGCTCGGTACTATTCATTCGATAAAGCAAGATAGAATGCTTTGAATCTCCAGGTATTATATCAAAGTTTAAGCCACCTGCCCCTCCTCCGGCAGATACAGGTGCTTTATCCACACCCAGATGTGCCGGTTCGTTCTCTTCATAATTGAGAAATAACCCTGTATTAAATGCGTCACCACCTTTCGTATGACAGTGTGCACAATTGACGTCCAAATAAGCTCTGGCACGTTCTTCAATACTGTATTTTCTCTATCGGTCCATACGGGCAGTTGTGAAATATTCTTTAAGTCGGGCATATTTTTCAACAATCCCAGCGAACTCCAACGGGTCAATTGGTTGACAGAATCGCCTGTACGCACAAAATTCAGATTGCGCGCTTTAGGACCTATTGGCATTAGTTTCGATGCATTATTATGACAACGTTTACAATCATTGGTATTCGGCACCATATAATTTGTTGTATGTTTATTACCAGAGTTATCGACCAACGTGATTGCCAGTTTCGATCCTCTAATATGCTTAACTGCATCTGTTTGCTCCGTATTCCAAAGGTAATTCATGACTTTCCAATTATGATCTATTGGATCTTTAACCAACAAACGGGTTTCAATGACGACCTTTTGTCCCTGAACATTGATATAGGAGAAATTTTTAACAATTATGGTTGAATCAGGAAAATCCAAAGGTCCCTGTGCAGTATATTCAATTGATTTTCCCCGTGGAAGAACAATAAAACGATCTTTAACCATATAGTCAGAAAACAGAGGTGTACTTAGCTCGTACGGAAGCACCCCTCTTGCGGCATTAGACTACTTAGCTTTCCCTTGAAAAAACCCATAATCAGATAGTTTTTCTTTAAATACGAAAGATGTATTGGTTTGTTCTGATTTATTCTTTCCCTGTCGGCAGCTTTGTTGCAAAGTCAAGGAGAATACAGTCAAAACGATGATAACAGCAATGGTCAATTTTATATTTCTCACAGTTATTTACATTGAAATGGTTTCACATTACTTGATGGTTTCCATTTATCTGCTTGCCCCGCATGTTTAAAATCTGCCGAAACAAACATATTTTCACCGGGCTGGTCAATACAAATAGAATCTGGATTTAAGGAAGTACCATTGGTCATAATGTTGCTGGTGATTCCATCGTACAGGATCGCAGGGATTCTTTTCACCGAACGATTGGGTTCAACGGCATTCAGCTGTGCTTCAGTAGCAATAATTAACTGGCCAATACGATGTTCATAAGCCGGTTGTGGGAACTTGTCTTCCATCTTTATGGTGTTGCCATGGATCTTAATATGAGTCGGTATTGGCGAGTAATTGGCATTGATACGTTCAGCAGCTTTTTCATCTACAGCAAAACCAGAAGCTATAGTAATCGCCGAAGTATTATTTTTTTCAATCGTATTATCATATATTTCGATATTTGAGGTGGAAAGGATAATAATTCCACTTCCGGGAGAGGCGTTTCCTACGCCCCAAAAAGTTCCAAAACTTCCTCCTTTCGCAAAATTCTTGAAATTGTTATCATAGATCTTGTTACGATAGGCTTTCACATGACCACCTCGCTGCGATAGATCAGGTAGATCAAAATCAAAAAACCTGCTGTATTGCCATAAAACTCATTGTCATATACCTCAGCATCTGTTGTATTTTCAATTTCACAGCCAGCTACATTTTTGGATGCCTTACAATTTTTCACCACTACGCCCTTGGTCTGCCCTACATAGATACCGGCATCAGAAGCGCCCTCGGCATAGCAATTCTCAATCAACACATTCTTACAGAGTACAGGATAAATTCCATATCCACCGCTGGTGGAATCAGCCGAACTCCATATACTGTGAAGATCTGCAATAATGATGTCCTGACTGTTGTTTATCTTCAATAAATCACCTTTTGAATCCCGGATCGTCATATTTCCGATGGTTAGTCCTTTGACATCAGTGATACGAATCCCCTCTCCTCCCTGTGTCTGCCCCGAAAAATCCACAATTGTTTTATCATGCCCGTCGCCGTCGATTTTAATATGATTTACCTGGGCGATACTCAGGTTTTCAAAACGATATTTACCTGCTTTCAAGTGTATATTGGTACTATCTTTAATCGACAGAAAAGCCTCTTCAATCGCTTCCTCCTGCCCCGGACCAAAAGTCAACACATTATAATCTGTGCCTTGTTGATTCTTACAGCTCCAAAAGACGAGTCCGATGAACACCATTATGAGCCTGTTTTTTACATGTCTTTTCATGATTTATCTTTTTATGATTTATTTTGGTTAAAAATATTATAGGCATAGGTGACATAATACACCGCACCAATACGAGGGTTGGCTATACCAGTAGAATAATATTTGTTCGTAATATTTGTACCACCGATACGAATGCCAGAACGCGCTTTAATAAGCTTATAGCTCACCTGTGCATCAATTACAGTTGAGCTAGGCACCTGCCCCGCCGCAAGCCCCCAGACACAACATAATAATAACCGGGTTTATAACGAAGTGATGTACTAAACGACCAGACTTGTTTTTTACCAAAACCACTATTTCCAAATTCAAAGTTAAAGTGATAATTAGGTGTATTAAAGTTATTGATCTGGCTATTGTTTTTATTTTTAAGATAGTCCGAGTAATAGTTTGCCTTGGTCATAAAATTCTTGCCCAGATCTACGCTTACACTTGCAGCATAGCCGTATGTATTTACTGTTTCTCCACCATTAAAAGCGACATTATATTGAACATAAGTAGCATGATCCTTAAAAGCGTTGACATCGTCAGTACCCGGTGTATTGGCTACATTGGCATAACCGATAAAATTCTTCCATGTTGAAAAATAACCAAGGACATCAACCATGACACGCTTACCAAACATCGCTGCGTATCCTAACTCAAAAGCATTGACTGACTGCGGTTTGATATCATCAAACTTAAATTGCTGAAGTACTTTCGGATCATTTGTCGACTGAAATTTTTGTACACTTTCTAATGTATAGGGTGGATAGCGGTCAAATTGATAGTTATCAATCAATAATAGTGAGGATCCACCGGATGAAAAACTATTATAACCATTCAATGTATTTTGAAGAGCCTGAATATTAGAAGGGAAACTATATGCATTCTGATAAGAGAAACGCAAATAATTCTGTCTTTGCATATCATAGACCAATGATGCACGTGACGTAAGCCGTGGTTGAGCAAATAATGTATTTTTATCATATCGAAAAGAAGTCGCGATATTCAACCGTTCGTCCATGACTCTCTTTGCCATTTGAAGATAAGCGCTGTATTCATTGACATGAATCGGTTTATCCTTATCTGGGAAAAGTGTATTTTTAGAATTGAGACTATACAGGCGCCAATTGACACCCGCTATGACCTGCATAAATTTAATATGATCTGAGAAATTATATTGCGCTTCAGCATTATATAACTTACTACGGTCAAGAAATAATGTCCCACCTTCTGAAATTGGCGTATTGCTAATGCTATCTTTAAGTCTATTGAATATTGCGCTACCAAGTTCCGCCCGGCCCTGGTCAGCTAAAGTACGTCCTTGGAGATGAGCATCTGTAAGCGATGTGCCAGTAGCAAGTGCATTAAGAAGACCAGCTGTATACTCCGGATACCAGCCTCCTACATTACCATCGTAACTTGTTTTCCAGGACTCATTGATGTATTGGGCCGTCGGTCCGGCGACGAGTGTTTTACCTGAATTTTCCTGAGTCGTATAAGCCCGTACAAACCATTTGTCACTTCGTACCTCCAAACGATATTGGCCAACTTTAAATCCTTTTAACTGATAACGGGTATCATTGGTATACACTATATTTCCAGTGCCAAAAGTCGCCGAAGCAATCGCTTCGATATCCGGTGAAATCTTATAGCGAAATTCACCATTTACCTTAAAAAGCCTGGCCCTATTATCGAGATAGCCATACTCAGCATAGCCTGTCCGGGAAACATAATTTGAATGAGTAAGCAGGGGTTCAACAATTGGCGCCAAATCTGGATTTCCAGCAAGTGCAGCTTCCAGGAAAGGGTTGATATCGACCGAAGTTGCCCCTCCGTACATATTGACACCATTATAATTTGGATCCGTTAGCGCTGTACCCAAGCCATTTTTATTCGTTTCATCATTAGCTACCCAATCTTTTGCCTGGGTATATTGACCATTGACCTTAAAAGCAATCTTATTACTCAATTGTTTAGCATAGCGAATTGTCCAATCATAATAGGGCGATGCGGGAACAGGATCATTGTTCTTTTTCGCGTTTACATGATTGACTCCTGCGTCACCAATACACTTAATCCCTGATATTTGAATGGATTTTTCCCAGTTGCGATCATGGTTCCGTTGAGCCCACGGGAGCCATATAAGGCAGAAGAAGCACCTGATAAAAGCTCAATATTATCGACATCAAGTTGGGTCAAACCAATAACTGAGCCCAGCGGAAAATTCAATCCCGGGGCTTGATTGTCCATACCATCAACAATCTGTGTAAAATTTGTATTCCCGCTTGTATTGAACCCGCGTGTCGTTACACTGGTGAAACCGATACTGGACACCGTAACATCGACTCCTCGCAGGCCCTGAAGCATGTCCATATAACTTATTTGAGCAGAATTACGGATATCTTTGTTACTGATCTGCTCGATGGTCACAGGGGAAGACAATTTGGTCTGAACTGTTCGGCTAGCGGACACAACCACCTCCTGCCCCAGTATCGGCGAAACATTAAGCGGAATTTCTAAGGGGAAGCTGCGCTCTCGACAAGAACCTCACGGGGTTCAAAGCCGATCGCCGAAATAGAAAGGATTAGGGGCAAAGGCAGATTCGTTTTCAATTGAAAACGACCTCGATCATCCGAAAAGGTACCTTCCTTACTGTCTTTTATACGTATGGAGATTGCATAGGCGGCCTCCCCGGTCAGGCTATTACTAACACGCCCGTTTATCGTCTGTTGCGCAAACAAAGAAAATGGAGCGCAGATGCAGAGAATCTGGATTAATAAGGTAATTTTTTTCATAGTTTATATTGGTTAGCGTATAATATTCGCTTCAATGCCTCACTTTACCCCATCCATGATTCCCTGAAACAGGTCATCATCCCTGTTTTCTGATCCCCTTGAAAATCAAGGAAACCAAAAATTTAGTATCCGAAGACTTTGCGCATAGTCGATCTCGACTTGCTTCTTTAGGATCGCTTGTTGCTCTGTACTATGTTTTAATGCATTCGCAAAATTGATTAGTACAGAAGCAGTATTTTCTGGATCTTCCATATCCAGCTGCTCCCGATCAATGGCCTGCACCAAAAGTTTTGTCAGAAAATCTTTTTCCTGCACCATCATCGCATCATATAGTTCAAAAAAACGAGGCAAAATCTTATCAAGCGATTCTACCGACACTCTATTCATATTGAGCACATTCGTGTAATAGTTCAATCGCGATTCTAAATAGAACCCGATCTGATTCTCCACGCCTTTTTTTCTTTAAGGTACTCTGTTGCAATGTATTTATAAAAGACTCACCCTCACGGATCGCAACTTCTATAAAAATATCTTCCTTGTTCTTATAATAATAGTAAAGCGAAGTTTTATTCAATCCTACGGCTTTCGCAATATCGTCCAATGTCGTCTTCTCCAAACCATATCGCTCAAAACACTCCATTGCGGCCTGACCAATCCGCTCCTTAACCTGTTCCTTTTTGTTCATCTGAATTAAAGTTAGTTATATATTTTCAATTTTCAAACATTTTAATAAAATGTTTGAAAATTGAAAATATATAAAATGAATACTGTTATTTAGCAATCTCAAACAGCAAGTTGATATTCAATGCATATACCAACCAGCATATTCCTGCTACAGGTTAAATTTAACATTTCGCAGGTAGTTTTAGATTCGCTATTTCAAAAAACGTAATTTTTAATTACACGCTGCTCAAGATGTTATTTTCTTGCCTTATGAAAAGAATAAAAAAACAAAAATGTATTATAATTGTAATGAGAAAGTGACATTTAACAATTTAAAAAATATAAATATGAACCAGATTATGAACATGATAGCGATTACGGGTCTCAGCGCAGTACTCCTTTCGTCAACCCCAGTACCTCAGCAAGGTGTAGGTCATAACAACTACAACGAAGCAATCGAGCAAGCCCCACTTACAAAAGGAATAGAAGGTACTGATTCCTTATTGCAATACTTCGACCAGACAACCAAAGAACTCGAAAAACAAGTCTCAGGTCTTAGTGAAGCTCAGCTACAATTTAAGGCAGCCCCAGACAAATGGTCAATCAGCCAATGCCTGGAACACATTATACTCTCTGAACGTATGATTTTTGATATGGCAAAAGCGTCGTTGACAAAAGCTCCCCAACCAGAAAGAAAAAGTGAGGTTCAGATGACTGACGACAATCTAAAAACGACAATTACTGATCGAAGTCATAAGTTTCAGGCCCCAAAGAACTTCAACCGACCGGTATATACAAAGACTCAAAAACAGCTTTAGCTGATTTTCGTACCGCAAGACAACCGGTCATTGATTACATAAAAAAGCAGATGCTAAAGACCTCCGCAACCATATCAACGATTATCCGACAGGCGTCGTAGATGGTTACCAAGGCTTGATGTTTATAGCGGCACATTGTGCCCGACATACCAAACAGATTGAAGAAGTAAAAGCAGATCCTAACTTTCCAAAACAATAAGATCATGAAAAAAATGAATTATCAGGTCACGATCGATTCCCCTGTTGATCATGTATTTAAGACAATGCTCGATAAAGAAACGTACAAAAGTGGACAGCCGCCTTTAACCCAACTTCTGACTTTGAGGGTAGCTGGAAAAAGGGTGCCAAGATTTATTTTACAGGCATCAATAAAGATGGTGAAAAAGAAGGTATGGTAGCGGAGATAGCCGAAAATATTCCAAATAAATACATATCTATTCGTCACTACGGTATATTGGACAAAGGTAAAGAGATTACCGAAGGACCTGCTGTCGAAGGCTGGGCAGGTTCATTGGAGAATTATACTTTTACGGATCTTGATGGTAAAACATTATTAAAGGTTGATGTGGACACCAATGAAGAGTATATTGAATATTTTGACGAATCGTGGCCAAAAGCTTTACAAATTCTCAAAGAAATCAGTGAAGGATAAGATTTTAAAGAGTCTACTCATTCATAATAAAAAGACTATATAGTCAATAAAAAAAGCCAAATCTTAATTTAAAGATTTGGCTTTTTTTAAGTGCCCAGGAGCAGATTCGAACTGCCACGCCCATACGAGCGCCACCCCTCAAGATGGTGCGTCTACCAATTTCGCCACCTGGGCTCACATTCGCCTTTGGTATCACAAAAATAAAGATTTTTCCTTCTTTTGCAAGGTGAAAAATGCTTTTTAATACTTTATTTCACTAAATTCCTATTGATCAAGGTTCTAATTACACCATCGACCAAACCTACACGGGGAACAATGATTTGTTTTAGACGACCGTACTTCATAATCGTCAGAAAAATCTCACTAGCAGGGATAATTACATCCGCTCTATCTTCATTGAGACCCAGTAAAATAATACGTTCCTTTAAAGAGAAAGACGATAAATGTTCATACACCGCTTTCAATTTTGCGTAAGACAATGGCTTATCCAATTTCTCATTGGACAACCGGGCCAATTTATTGATGTTACCACCAGTTCCTATCCCGATGACCTGTTTATACATATGTGTGTTGCTTCGGACCCACTCTTTGAGCTCATCCCAGGTTTCTGCTTTATCCTGATTATCCAGAATACGTATTGTCCCTAAATTAAAGGATCTTGAATTCACCAGTACACCATTCGCAAATAAAGACAATTCGGTGCTACCACCACCTACATCGATATAAAGATATACCTTGTCTTTTTCCATCTTATTATCCCAATGGCTGTTGTAGATAATTTCAGCCTCCTTCGCTCCTTCTATAATATCGATATTGATTCCGTTTTTCTTGACTTCCGCAACAATATCAGCACCATTTTTAGCATCACGCATCGCAGAGGTTGCACAAGCCATATAGTCTTCCACATGATAAACATCCATCAATTCGCGAAATGCCTTCATCGTTTTTATCAAGCTCTCCGCCTTTCTGGGAGAAATTTCCTGTTGAATGAATGCATCATCGCCCAGGCGTAAAGGAACCCGTAAAAGCGTATTTTTTTAAAATTGTATTGATCCTTTTGGCCAATGATATCAGCGATCAAAAGACGGACCGCATTGGAGCCTATGTCTATAGCAGCGTATCTCACGTTATATTGTTTCTTATCTATTATTTGATTAAATCATGCTAAAATAACCACAGTTATTAATAACTGTATTATAGTAATGTTAAGTTATTATTAATTTAACAACTCAACAAATTATTTCTCTTTTTGACTCCCTATTTTTATGAAAAACCGTACCTACTTCATCCCAAAAATAAAACCTATTTTGAATGACAGCGTTTAAAATGGCGTTCAGAAATATCTTGTAAAATCCCAATATAAACACCCAGCAGTATGGTTTTATCCTCTCCTCACCTGTCTTATTTACTACTGTTATAGACCATTCAATTACCTATATAGAATAACAAGTAAACAACAGCATAAAAAAGGAATATTCAGCTAACCGAATATTCCTTTTCTTCCGATATAAGTTGCTATTTAGTGGTGAGCGTGGCCTTCCACTTTTCCACCAGCCAATTTATAGATTTCTTCAACTTTTTTCAAAGATTCCTCAGAAACATGAATAACCCTATGATTGGTGTTGTGTTCTTCACGGGTTAATCTGCTATTGATCTCACCTTGTTTTTCAAGAACCAATGCTAAAAAAGCTTTATCATTGAATGCAGCAGTACTATCTGATCCGATCGAAGCCGGAGTTTGAAACGCAGGCACACCACGTTGTGCATCACCTACATGTAACTCTTTTGCCAAACCATCCAACTCAGGCAATACGGTCGCATAAGCTTCTTTAATTTTAGCCGCAACATTCTTAACTTCTGTTGAAGTTGATTGTTTTGCTGCTACATCAGCAAGGTTTACCAAATAGTTACCTTCCTCACCAACGAATTTAATCATTGCAAAAGCATCACCATCTGCTAGAGATGCATTGGCATATTGACGCTGTCTATTTGCAGCTGTTTCACCACAAGATGCAAATACAGTACTCGCACAAGCAGCTACAATAAATAACTTATTAATCTTCATATCAATTTTGTTAACTATACAAAAGTAGATAAAATATACTTTCTGCGAAACCCTATCCGCGAAAAGAAACAAAAATTACGCAACATTCCTTCCCGCATTGATGACACCGAATATTGTCCGTGCGATCAACTTTGAATAATCCTCCCGTTGTGCTTCATCCAGTTTATCCGAATTGAGTGCACGAATTGCATAATGTTGAATCACCAACAAAGGCAATACGATACCTTCTCGCGCCAAAATTGACTCACGGTCTACAGGATAGTTCTCCATCAATTTAGATGTCCCACTGAGCTTTAACAGATACTCTTTGGTAATCTGGTATTCCGCATGAAGATTTTTCCAAAATTCACCATACACCTTATCTTCCTTCATGTAAGCTGTGATATCAAAATTAGATTTGGTCATAGACATCATACAGTTGTCGATCAAGGTCTGGAAGAATCCCGAAGAAACATACAATTGTTGTACATCTTTCCATAGATTATTCTTCTCGGCCCATTGTAAAGCTGTCCCAACCCCGTAAAACCCAGGGATATTTTGCTTCAATTGACTCCACGAAGTAACGAAACTGATCGCACGTAGATCTTCGAGGCGTAATTCCGTCCTGAATTTCTTTTTACAGGTCGGCTTGAAATATTGATGGATGAAAGTGCTTTCAACGGAGACATCGTTTCCAGATAAGGCAGGAATAACTTATTGGTACGAAGATCCATAAATTTATGATGGCTCAGTTCGGCCAATTTATCAATAATTTCTTGCTGATGTTTGGTCAGCGTGTCACCTACCCGTTGTTTTAAATCAGAGATAATACCCGCATGTAGGAGCTGTTCTATATTAAATCGGGCCGTATCCAAGGAGCCATATTGGCTACTGATCGTCTGTCCCTGTATCGTTAATTGAATATGATCATTGGCAATTTCCTTACCCATGGAAGCATAAAAGCGTTGTGTTTTACCTCCTCCACGTGCCGGAGGTCCACCACGTCCATCAAAAAAGACAAGATCAACATCGTATTCGCGGGAAATAGCTGTCAACTCTATTTTTGCTCTATAGATTGACCAGTTTGCCATTAGGTAACCTCCATCTTTTGTACTATCCGAATAGCCTAGCATAATGGTCTGCTTGTTTCCTCTGCGTTTCAGATGCGCCTTATATTCTTTATTGCTATAGAGCGTTTTCATAACATCGGCAGCTCTGGTCAGATCATCCACTGTTTCAAATAGAGGTACGAAATCTATTGTTAATGCATCTTTCTTCCAACCAGACCACAAAAACAACTGACGCAATCCCAAAATATCACTTGCTTGCTGACAATTACTAATGATAAAACGTTGTGCAGCACGCTCAGAACCCGACCGTTGGATTTCCTTGAGCAATTTAATCACACCAGAAGTATCTTTGGTCAATGGATCCGCATCATCACCGACACTTAAATCCAGCTCCTTAAACTTCAACGCTTTCTGTTTATCAGCTTCATTCAGTTCCAAGTAATTTAATGGAACACCAGTAGCTTCCTGATTTTGTTGAATCAAATAATCTGTTGCATCACGTAGTATACGGCTATCTTGTCTGATATCTAAAGTCGTGAAAAAACAACCAAATGTCATTACTTTACGAAGCAAATCATCAACAATCTCAACAAAGAGACCATTGTGATATTCTTCCAATACGTTTTTGATCGCCTTTAAATTCGTAATGATATTGTCGGTTTCATCTTCTGGATGTTCGACAGGGTTAAAGCTATTTTCGTAAAACAAGGTCTGTAAGTTCTCCATATATTCCTCGACTCCCCTGAATGTAATGCGACGTCTTACAATACGGAAATCGCGGTAATAACATCTAAACAAAATCGTACGCAATAAAGCGGCGACTTTCTTGGTACTTTCAACGCTTACATTCGGATTTCCATCACGGTCTCCCCTGGCCAAAAGCCCAATTCAATAAGCTGTTTTACCTCTTCAGTATCAACATCCAATTCATCATCAATAAAAGACTGGATCTCCGAGGCTACCTTGTAAAATACATTTTCCAAAAACCAAGCTAAACTTGCTGCCTCGTCTACCGGTGTCGGCTTATTTTTATTGATAAATGGTGTTTTACCTAACTGCTGTAACAATAAATGTATACTATGGATATCATTGGTCTTTATTGCATCGATCAGATCATTAATAATCCCCAATACCGGTCCAGGATAAAATTGAGTGGGGTGAGCGGTAAGTACCAGACGAACGGAGAAATCTTTTAATTTGGAAACGATTTTTCGTCGCATATCACCATTCCCTTCAGCGTTCTTGATCAATGCCCTAAGACATTTTCATCATCACCACGGCCGACCATTTGAAATGACGAATCCTCTATCGCATCAAACAATACAACCTGACGTTCTATATATTGGACAAAACGAAACAGTAAGTCTATGCGTTGTTCTTCCGAAGAAAACTCTTCATGCTGATCGAAAAAACTCTTTATAATCTCATCTGGAGTCAAATGTTGATCAACACCCTTCTCGCACTGCTTTGCAAAAAATGGCAATAAAGTACCTGTATCTTTAACACGTTGAAATGGTAATGTTAAAAACAAACTTTTGAAAAGTTCAAAGCGTGTCAATACCTCGTCCTGAAAGACGGCCTCATTTTTACTTTGCTTCATATTTAAATCTTTGAAAAATGGTCAAGAGAGTTTAGGTGACTCTTGAGTTTTTGTAATATATCTGAAATTACCCTATGCGCCAAATATAGCAATATTATATTTAAACAAATAAAAAAATATAAATTAATCAAAAAAACATTAAAATATTATAAAGATATTAATGAAATTTAGTAATTTTTCGTTTTTAGTATATTATCACAGCAAATAGAGAAACCACAGGCTAATATAGCCTTATCTCGTATATTTGTGCTATACATTATGAAACAGACACAAGAAATAAAAAGTTTTTTCTACAGTCAATATTTTGCAGATGGGCTCCGGATCACCATTGGATGCATTGTGCCTGTCCTCATCTTCGCTACCATCGGCCAGTTTACCAATGGGACCATTGTATCTTTGGGGCTCTTTTAGTTGGACTATCCGACACGCCAGGGGCTCCGAGTCATAGACGCAAAGGTATGATTGCAGGAGCAATACTGACCACTTTGACATTTATCCTCACCAATCTTGTCAATCAAAATGTATATCTCCTCGCCATTTTTATCGGAATCGCCTGTTTTATATTTGCGATGTTTGCGGTATTCAATGGTCGGGCAGCCAATGTAGGCTTGATGTGTATACTGATGATGCTGATCCACGTACAGATACATTACCCTCTTGACCAAGCGATTAACTACCTCGGTTTCTACACACTTGGCGGGCTTTGGTATATTGCAATCAGCCTCTCCATCACACAGGTACGTCCCTATCGATTAGCCGAACAGGAACTTGCAGAAACCATTCGTTATGTGGCAGATTATATTCGGCTAAAAGCAAACTTTTATGATGCCAAGATCGACAATGATAAAAATTACCTTAAACTGATTGACAAACAAGTCGAAGTAAATCAGCATCAGGAAAACGTTAGAGATCTGCTGTTTCAAAGTAAACGATCTATTAAGGATACAACAAAAGTAGGCCGCTACCTTACACTGATCTTTAATGATATTGTTGATCTGTTTGAGCAAAGTATGGCTGCACACTACGACTATAATACAATTAGTGAACGCTTTGGTCCAACAGGCATTCTAGATGATTTTAAAAACGTTATTTTAAAATACACAAACGAGCTCGACAATTTAGCCTACCAGCTCAACACGAATATTCAGCCCAAGCCGCTGTATGATTTCGATGCAGACCTCACACGTCTTCATGCGAAGATTGATCAACTCGACAAAGAAAATCAATACAGTACCTTTGCTCTTCGTAAAGTTCTGATCAATTTACGTGACCTGGTCCGCCGTATAAAAAATATCTACGGCTATTCACACCTGCAACCCGACGATATTAAAAGGAAAGAAATTGATGACGCCAAACGTTTTGTCCAAAGCTCTGCCATTGATCTGAAGAAATTTCGTGAAAACCTTACCTTAAAATCAACAATCTTTAGACATGCTTGTCGTATGGCAATCGTTATGTCAGTCACGTATTATGTTTTTGAGACAACCAATATCACCAATAATGTCTATTGGATATTACTGACAATCATGGTTATCCTGAAACCAGGCTTTGGTCTTACAAAAGAGCGAAATATACAACGTCTTATCGGAACCACCATCGGCGGGCTAATCGGCGCCGTCATCCTATTGACGATACATGATCCAACGATACTATTCGTGCTGCTGGTCTTTTTCTTCCTGACAGCCTATAGCCTATTTAGAGTCAATTATGTTGTCGCTGTCCTATTTATGACTCCTTACGTATTAATCATGCTCAGCTTTGTAAGCTCGAACACCTTGGAAGTAACCAAAGAACGCATTTTGGACACATTCATCGGAGGTATGATTGCTTTCCTATCCAGTTATATTGTTTTTCCAAATTGGGAGAGTATGCAGGTGAAGGAATCTATGCGAAAGCTTTTGATCGCCAATTACAATTATATCTTCCAGGCATTAAAAGAAATTGCAGGACAGGCCCCTTCGATTACTGACTATAAATTAGCAAGAAAAGCCGTTTATGTCGAAACCGCGAATATGGGATCTACCTTTCAACGTATGCTGACTGAGCCTAAAAAAGACAGAAATACAGCAAGGAGGTCAATAAATTTGTCATATTCAATCATATTCTAGCTTCGTTTTCTGTTACACTGATGAATCACTTGGATGAAATGGATAACAATTACCTCAACAAAGACCATGTCAGAACCATAAGAAAAATATTAAACAGCTTGGATCAATCTATTCAATTACTGTATTCACAAGATTCCAGTGCAGTATTTTCACCGATGGAAATAGAGATATCCAATCATCGTTTTGACAACAGTGACATCAATTCCGCTGATGGGAAGCTCCTGGAAGAGCAATTGGAGTTCCTGTATAAAATTGCACAGGACTTAAATAAAATTGTTCAGGATCTCCATGACAAAAGCGCTGCCGAACAAGCAGCAGAATTATCTAAGTTAGCAAGCTAGTTTATTCTAAAAATTAGCGAAATTTACATTTATGAGCGAAAACACAACAGCCCCCTATGACATCATTATCGTTGGCGGAGGACCTATCGGCCTTGCCTGTGCCTTGGAAGCAAAACAGGCCAATCTCAACTACCTCATTTTGGAAAAAGGATGTTTAGTCAATTCGCTCTATAACTATCCCCAAAATATGACCTTTTTTTCTTCCTCTGAGCGGCTGGAGATTGGGGATATCCCTTTTGTGACAACTAATCCAAAGCCCCGAAGAACGGAAGCCTTAGAATATTACAGACGCATTCAACAGAAATTTGAATTGGATACTCACCTGTTTGAAGAAGTACTGGATATCAAGAAAACGAGACCGAAAACTTTTATGTCACAACAAGCAAACGTAGTTACACAACAAGAAAAGTTATCATTGCTACTGGCTTTTATGACATCCCCATGCTACTCAATATTCCTGGGGAAGAACTGAACAAGGTGAGACACTACTATGATGATCCACATTACTACAGTGGTCAAAAGGTGATTGTCGTAGGAGCAAGCAATTCATCCATAGATGCTGCTTTGGAAACATTTCGCAAAGGAGCAAAGGTTACCTTAGTGATTCGGAGTAATGAAATCAGCCCAAGGGTAAAATATTGGGTCAAACCGGACATTGAGAATAGAATTGCCGCTGGGGAAATCGATGTACTTTACAACAGTGAATTAACAGCGATAACCGAAACGAGCGCCACAATTCAAACATCGACAGGCATCATTGAGATCGAAAATGATTTTGTACTTGCGCTGACTGGATATCGGCCAAATTTTGATTTTTAAGGAAGGTAGGAATTGATATCCCAAACCAGCCCCCTGTATCCCACATCACAACGAACAGACAATGGAAACCAATATTAAAGGCCTATACTTGGCAGGTGTAGTATGTGGAGGTTTAAATACCCATCTTTGGTTTATTGAAAATTCACGTATCCACGCTAAGCAGATCATCGCACATATACAGTCAATGTCGATTTAACTACGTTGATAACGCAATCCATTCAAGAAGATTTTCATCATTTTCTTTTGCAAACTGAGAATATGATCAAATTCTTCTTTGGTTGGAAACAGCATATTTTTCATATCTTTCAATATCCCCATACGCATGCCAAATAACGAATACAATAAAATACGAGCCGTCTCGTTCAGATCATCCACCCGAATCTCCCCAGCATCTATGCCGATCTTAAGAATTTTTTCAATGATTTCAACCTCACGTAGATAAGATTCTTTGAATACCTGCTCCAATTCATCCGGAAGCTCTTTAACCATTTTCATGGTATATTCAAATAAATTATAGTATTGATTGATTGCCTTGACACGCATATCAATAGAGTACATCATGATTTCTTCAAAGTTGCCACCTTTGTCGATAACCTCCTCGATCTCTTCAATCATTTTATCGATAACATACTCAAAAACAGCAGAATACAAACTGTTTTTATCGGGAAAATAATAATAAAGCAGCGCTTTTGAAAAATTAAGATCTTTAGCTATCTCCGACATTGTGGTTTTAGCCATTCCAAAGTGTGCAAAGCGCCTTGTTGCAGCTTCTAGAATTTTGATCCTTTTACATCTGCATTACCCATTAAACTTATATTTTTATCGTTAAATAAACGGTTTATACTATCTTTACCGATTATCATGCTAAAGATAGCTGATTTTTTTGAATTTCTGAAAATTAAAGTCAATATGGAATTAAACATTCAATCGAATATATCTTTGAAACCTTTCAATACATTTGGAATAGAGGAAAAGACAAATTTCTTAATCGAAGTGAATGATAATGAAACACTGACCGAAATTTTTAAACAAGGAATTTTCAAAGAAAACTTTTTGTTCTTGGTGCCGGTAGCAATGTCTTGTTCACTAAACCCTTTGAAGGATACATTATCCGAATGGCTAGCAAGGGTATACAATCAAAAATAGAATCAGATCATGTATATGTTACAGCAAAAGCTGGGGAGGTTTGGAATGACTTTGTTTGGTATTGTATCGAGCATAATTACGCAGGAATAGAGAATATGGCCCTTATTCCGGGTACCGTCGGCGCATCCCCGTACAGAATATTGGTGCCTATGGCACTGAATTAATGTATGTTTTTCACGAGTGTGAGGCGTTTGACACCACACTGGGTACATTCAAAACGTTCAAAAAAGAGGACTGCAATTTCTCCTATCGAGATAGTATTTTTAAGACTGAACACAAAGGACGTTTTATTATTACAGAAGTGACCTACAAACTTAGTCTTACCCTAATATTAATACAAGCTATGGTGCTATCGAAACAGAGCTAATTAAAGAAAATATAGCCCACCCCACTATTGCCGATATTGCTACTGTTGTATCAAAAATTAGAGTAGAAAAATTACCGGATCCAAGCACTGTTGGCAACGCGGGAAGCTTTTTAAAAACCCGGTGATCTCCGTAGACAACTTTGAAAGATTAACTGCTTTGTACCCAACAATCCCGCATTATCCAATGCCCGATCAGCAAACAAAACTAGCAGCTGGTTGGTTAATAGAACAGTGTGGTTGGAAAGGAAAAGAATATGGTCAAGCTGGTGTCTGGAAAAATCAAGCGCTTGTACTAATAAATAGACAAAACGCTAGTGGTCAGGAAATCTATGACCTTTCCGTCCGGATTATTAAAGATGTACAGGACAAATTTGGAATTATACTCGAACGGGAAGTTAATTTATTGTAAAGATTCAAAAAAAAACATTTGTGCATATTTGAAACTCAAAACAAAATAATATAGCCCCACTTCGCCTCAACATCATTTAAAACTCATCCTATTTACTCAGGGTTAAAATACGCACACGATTGCACTTCTTAAAATAATCTTAAAATTACATTAAGAAATCCATTCCTTTCGATTTTGGCGCATTATTTGCCTCATACTTAATGAACCGTATTTTATAAACTTACTGTTTCTTAAAAAGAACAGTTATAATTCATTAAGCTATGACAAAGAATGAATTTGACACCATGGTTATTGAGCAATCAGACTCATTAAAACTCTACGCCAGAAATTTTACCAGCGACTATGAGGATGCTAACGACCTCGTACAGGATACTATCCTTAAAGCTGTAACCTACTTCAAAAATTTCAAAGAAGGGACTAACCTAAAAGGATGGCTTTATACCATCATGAAAAAATACGTTTATAAACAACTATAGACGGATCGTAAAAACCAATTCCTTCATCACAAAAGATGAAGACATCTCCAATTCCAACCTATTGATATCCGCTTCAAGTAACCAGGGAGAAAGTAAGTTCGTGATGGAGGATATTCATGAAGCGCTATCCAATCTTTCAGAAGAATACTACATCCCCTTTTCGCTTTATTTCGAAGGATTTAAATACCATGAGATATCAGAGCATTTAAACATCCCTATTGGTACTGTAAAGACGAGGATACATGTTGCCCGGAAATTAATGAAACGATCACTATCAGCTTATAAAGTAGCTTAGTTTTTTCTATCTTCGCCTTCTGATAGATCGTGATGACAAAAGAAGGATTACCCGAATATAGCAAGAGTCAACTCGCATTGCGAAATGGTCAGGATAAGCTCCAGATCTGGATTGCTTACAACGGCTATATTTATGATGTTAGTGACAGTAGACTTTGGAAAAATGGTATGCACTATGAGCATTGGGCGGGCCAAGATCTAACTGAGGAGCTTAAAGACGCTCCTCATTCAGACAGTGTATTTTCAAAATTTCAGGTTGTCGGAATCCTGAAGAGTTAATAAAATCTATAGATTAAATTGAGACAATGCTACAAAAGCATTGAGACGTTTCTGTATATCTTCCTCGGTAAGACCCACGAGACGATCTGTACCAAACTTTTCTACGCAAAGAAGCCAGTGCTGATCCAAAGATCAGTGCATTCTTCATATTGGTAAAATTTATGCTCTTTACTTTGGCTAAATAACCAATAAATCCACCGGCAAATGAGTCTCCTGCACCTGTCGGATCAAATACATCCGCTAAAGGCAAAGCTGGAGCAGAAAAAATCTGATTCTCGCCAAAAAGCAATGCGCCATGCTCACCTTTTTTATAATCAAATATTTTGGTCCCATAGCCAAAATAACTTTTGCAGCTTTAACCAATGAATATTCACCTGATAGCTGTCTAGCCTCAGCATCATTGATCGTCAAGACATCCACCTTTTGGAGAACTTTCTTTAAATCATCCAGAGCAACATTCATCCAATAATTCATCGTATCCAGCACAACGAGTTTTGGTTTCCTTTTCAGGCGGGCCAAGGTTGTTAACTGTACTTGTGGAGTTAGATTGCCTAACAAAAGATATTCGCAATCTTGATAGCTATCAGGAATAATTGGGTCGAAATCCGCCAATACATTTAAGTCCGTTGCTAGCGTATCCCGACTATTCATATCATTGTGATATCTTCCAGACCACGAAAACGTTTGTCCCCTGGAACAATCTGAACACCCGATACATCGATGCCACGCTCCTTTATAACAGCAAGATTACGGCTTCCAAAATCTTCTCCAATAACACTGACCAATTTGATTTGATCACATAAATAGGATGCCGCTAAACTCGCAAAAGTACCGGCACCACCTAGAATTTTGTCAGTTTTACCGAACGGTGTTTCAATTGTATCGAAAGCCACCGTACCAATAATTACTAAACTCATAGTTTTTTAATAAGCATGGTAAACAAAAAAACCGGCATAAAGCCGGTTTCAATATTGCTCCTGAAGCTGGGCTCGAACCAGCGACCCTCTGATTAACAGTCAGATGCTCTAACCTGCTGAGCTATTCAGGAATTTTTAATCTTCCGAGAAACTCCTTTCTCATTGAATGCACAAAAATAGTACATTTTTATATTATTCGCAAATAATTTCGTCATTTGCTTGTTGCTCCTGAAGCTGGGCTCGAACCAGCGACCCTCTGATTAACAGTCAGATGCTCTAACCGGCTGAGCTATTCAGGAATGAAAAATTGAATACTTTTAAAAACTCCGGTTATGTAAGTTATTAAATTGCTCCTGAAGCTGGGCTCGAACCAGCGACCCTCTGATTAACAGTCAGATGCTCTAACCTGCTGAGCTATTCAGGAATATTTTCTTCAATTTTTCCGGAGACCCTATCGCGTTTCCGTGATGCAAGTATCGGAAGATTATTAGAATACTACAAATTTTTTGAACACATTTTTTACAACTTCCTAAAATCCAACTAGAATAATTTATTTTTTCTTTTATCCTGTCCTCACTAAAAACCTTCTTTAAGTAACGTTAACAGCATAATTCTTCTTTTACTTAAATATTCCCTCAAACAAATTAACCCTCAACGTCTGATTAAAGTAATACTCCTTTGAGAATTAGTGTGGCTACTGTAAAATATATTAAAAGGCCTGTAACATCCACAAGAGTTGATACAAATGGTGCTGATGAACTCGCAGGGTCAGCACCCAACCTCTTCATCACAAAAGGAAGCATAGATCCCATAAGCGAGCCCCAAAGGACAACACCTATCAAGGACAAGGAAATCACCAAAGCAACCAGTACCCAGTATTCACCATAACTATGTGCAAAGGACTGCCAAGCCATGATCCTCAAAAAACCAAGGGCACCCAGGATAAGCCCAAGCAACAGCCCTGACAATATCTCCCTTCGCATTACGCGCCACCAATCCGAAAGAGTTACTTCCCTAATGCCATCGCCTGTATAATTAATGTAGAAGCCTGCGAACCGCTATTACCACCACTGGAAATAATCACTGGCATTAACGCAAATAACATAATTGCGCTCGCCATTTGCTCCTCAAAATGTTCGATGACGGTTGCTGTCAATAACTGTCCTAGAAATAAAACAATCAACCAGCCCGCGCGTTTCTTAACAAGATTTTTGATGGAAACATCCAAATAAGGTTCATCCAAAGCTTCTGTACCACCAATACGTTGCATATCCTCGGTATACTCTTCATTGGCTACCCACAAGATATCATCTACCGTAATGATCCCAAGCATCACCCCTGTCCATCGACAACCGGAAGCGCAACCCTATTATTCATACGGAAAATATTAATTGCCTCCTCCTGCGGGTCATAGGCATTCAAAGAAATTAATCGATAATCTATGAGATCACCCACAATTGTTTCGGGCTCTGCCATCAGCACATCTTTGATACGAATATCGTCAATCAATTTACCATTTGAATCTATGACATAAAGCACATCAATAGTCTCAGAATCCTTTCCATATCGACGAATATGTCCTAGTATTCTTTCAATACTCCAATGTGCTTTTACAGTAATATAATCTGGAGTCATCAAGCGCCCGACACTATCTTCGGGATAGCCCAATAAAGCCAGCGCTTCTACCCTATCCTTTGGTGGCAAGAGCAAGATTAAATGCTTTATATCATCCTTCATTTCGGAGAAAAAAGAAGTCCGATCATCAGGTGGTAATTCATTAATTAAAGCACTTATTTTCGCTTTAGAAAGTTTCTTAAAAATTCGATTTTGGGTAGGAAAATCAAGGATCCGAAAAACGTTTACAGCACGGTTTAAATTTAAGGATTCTATAAAGAGCGGACCATGTTCTGGCAGTTCATCAATCAGTTCCTCCACCTCAGAAATATTCAATTCATTTAGAAATTCTTCCAGCCCAACAAAATCTCCATTCTATCAATTGTTCTATTTGACTTACCTGCATTTCCAGTTCTTCCATATCTTCCTTTCGATTTTAAAATCCTACATCGGTACAAAATTATATGTTACAAAAATCGCTTTTTTAAAGTAAATTCTGAATAAAAAAATAAATAATAAAAAGACCGAAAAACTTCTTTCCTATTTTATCTTCAATGAGTGAACAGCCGACCGTCCATTTTCCAAAATAAGACATTTTGTCATTACCAAATATTCCCTCCTGTACATCACGATCCCATAAAAAAACAGACAAAACGGACCATCATAAGAACACCATAGCTCGACCATCATCTTTAAAAAAAAACGTAAAGAAGAAATCATCTACACATACCGCTTTCTGAACAAAAAACCTTCTCTCTTTCGTAAGCATAAAATTCATACGCATAAAAAATGTCCAAATATTTTTCAGCAGCACCTAACTTATACCTGAATATTTGAGTATATTCGTCAGGTGCTTGTTTCCAGTTGGATAACGAATTTCTACAGCCAAAGCAAGCATTTAAAACAAACTAAAAGCAATAAATAAACAGCAAAAAACATAAATACAATAAAACCATAACTATATATAAATCAATATATTTAATAACTTATTAAAACATAATATTTATATAAAATCAAAATATTTAGCTAAAAAAATAGCAATTCATAAATTAGCCATATATATGAAATATAAAAACATAATTTTCAATACATTAATAGTATTAATATCAACTATATCTTCAAAAAAACATTTGCACAATTTTTTGAAGATAGTCAAGCCCCTTAAGTCAGAAATGGTTTAAAATCGAGACACCAAATTTTAAACTCATTTTCCCTGAAGAGATGAAAGGTAAAGCCCTACCCTAGCAAATCAGGTCCACAACTCTTTGCGCACAACAAGTAGAAATTACAGAATAACGCCGCGACAGATCCCCTTCATTATACACAATACGAACCTACAGACAAACGGTTTTGTACAGTTATCTCCTCGAAAATCCGAGCTATATAGCACTGCTGGAGCCGAACCCGATAATCAAACTTGGTTACCCAATCTGATCCTCCATGAGTCTAGACATGTTAACCAGTTTGACAAATTGACAGGTAAATTAAGAGCTCCCTTTTTCGAACAATTGGCCTTGGCTTATTATGGACTTACAGTTCCTTCCTGGTTTTTTGAAGGCGATGCTACGCTGACTGAAACCATTTATTCTCGTGGAGGAAGAGGTCGATTGCCCTCTTTTGAAATGCCGATCAAAGCCAACTTCCAATCTAAACAGAACTATAGTTTCGACAAATACCTGCTCGGATCCTTTAAGGATATTGTCCCCAGTTACTACACAATTGGCTACTTGATGACATCAACACTTAAATCGGAACTGCCGCCAAATTACGAAGCAGATTTATTTTCAGAGCTCAACAAACGGCCACTCTATCCTTATAATATCAACCGTGTACTGAAGAAAAAAATAGGTGGAAATAGCCGCTATTTATTCAATAAAACGATCACAAAACTAGACTCAATATGGGAGCAAAAAACAGCCAATTATTTAGCTCAAAATTACGCTGAAATTTCAGGTCAAAATAACCGCTATTATAACAGCAATCTATTACCAAAATCAAATGGAAACTTGATTTACTTCATTAAACAAAATCCAGAAAAAACAAATGCAATATATACTTATGACAATGATAAAAAATCGGAATCACAACTTGTAAAAACAGGTATCCAGTTGACCCCACATTTCGACATCAACAAGGAATATATTGTATGGGATGAATTGCGAAAAGATCCACGCTATAACAAGAGAACATATAGTGTCATCAACTTAATGAACCGGAAAACAGGAAAAATCAAAACACTGACCAAACAGTCCAGATATTATTCACCCGTATTTAGCCCCGTAGACGAATCCATTGCTTGTATTGAAGTAGATTTATCCAACACAAGTTATCTTACGCTTATAAGCCTTAAAAACGGCTCTGTAATTAAGCGGATAAAAACAGTCGATTCAGAACAGCTTCAACATCCCGCTTTCAACCCAACAGGAGACAAAGTAATTGCTATCCGCTTATCAGAAATTGGAACAGCACTCTGCGAAATAGATCTCAAAAATGATAAAATAACAAACATCACCTCATGGGGCGATCAACAATACGAAAGGCCACAATACCTTTCAGGTATGGATATACTTGTCAAAGCTAACTTTAATGGTATTGATAATATTTACAAAATAGATCGTCAATCGGAAGCGAAACATCTCTGACCAAAGCCCCATTCGGCGCTTTTAATCCTTTTATAATAAAGAAACTAAGCAATTACTTTTTAACAACTATCAATACAATGGCTATAAAATCAGCCAAACAAGTATAGATACGACCTTCGATATAAAACCAGAAACTGATTATTTTTCCCACTACTATGCTGATGCTGTAAAGAAAGACAGCATATTCAATATTGCTGCCACAGCACCAGATTCCAACCAGCATTACACCATTGAGCCATACAAGGGACTTGGACGAACGTTTAACTTCCATAGTCTTTCTTTAAGTAGTAGCAACTTTGAGAGTTTTGATAATTTCAAACCTGGCATTTTTGGCTTTCAAATAACATTTTAAACACGACTCAAATTGCGCTTGGCTATGAATACGATACAGACATCAGAAAAAGTATTTATTCGGCCGAACTTACTTACAACAAATATTTTCCGAAATTCTCACTTCGCTACGAAAATAGAGGGCAAATTGCAGCAGCAAGCGTACCCAATAAACCAGACAGCAGTATAAGGTTCGATTGGAGAGAACATTACGTTTCCTCTCAAATTTCTATCCCCTATCTTTTTATAGGCTTGATTACAATTATTCCACAGGATTCAATTTTGCAACAGCCTATTTGAAACGTTACAGCCTAAGTCGGAATGACCTCAAAAACTTTAATTACGAAACTGCATTTCCGTTAACGTACCAACTTTATTTCAACAGAAATGCCCGAATGGCAAATATGGATCAATACCCGCGATGGGGACAAAATTTCAGTATAACTTATAGGCACACGCCTTTTGAAAACAAGGCCAAAGGTGAAATTCTATCTGCGAGAACAGTATTTTACCTACCTGGCTTTGTAAACAATCATGGATTTCAAATTCGCTTGAGTGCACAGGCGGGAACGGGAATTTATGAATACATTAACGATATCCCACTCGTCAGCGGGTTTAGTTATTACAAATATGAAAAGATAAAAAATACATTATTGGTCAATTATCGTTTTCCAATAGCCTATCCTGATTTTAGTATAGGATCACTGACTTATATAAAACGTATAAAAGGTGGTGTATTTGCAGACTATCAAAATATCCACAAACATAAAGAAGCGGTACCGAAGAGTTTTGGAGGCTACCTTTCCTTTGATTTCAATGCTTTTAGATATCCATTACCCGACTTTGAGTTTGTCGTAAAAGGAACCTACATCAATGATAATACAGCAACGCAGCGCGTCGTTCCAACGGTAAGTTTAAATTACACCTACTAAGGATGAATAGCCCAATTAAAATTAGCAGCTAGAGCATAATGATCTGACAAAGGTAGACCCCTGAGGTTCGTAAACAGATTATTTTCTATATTATAGTCACGCGCAGCCAAATTTACATGACCGTTGCTACGGTAAAGAATTTTGTCTATTGACTCGTTCTGATTACCAATTGATAACATATGAGGAGGTTTGAACGCATGCTTCGCTTCTGGCACCAGTCCGCCGTTTTGGAGTTCTACCCAACTGTCCACCAATGTGGTTGACTCCATAAAATCATGTAGATTATCATCACCGAAACTATAATGAGCATTAAAGTCCCCATAACAATCAGCGCATTATCACTAGAGTTCTCACCTATATAATCGCGCAGCTGATTGAGATTGTCCCTTCTAGCACTAGAGGCACGCCTACTGTTCTGAGCGTTTGCATGTACATTATAGACATCCAGCCATATCCCCGCAACTATTTCCACCTTGACCAAGGTAAAACCTTTAGGCGTCAGGAAATCAGCCCCGTGCGTTTTTTCCAGGGAACGCGGATTACATCTGACATCGGAAAACGAGACAGCGTGTTCAAACCATCGCCAAAAGGCACACGCCCCTTAGGCTTGGTCCGATAAGGATGCTGGTTTCCTCCCAAATAAAGACTATTGTTATAATTGAAATCCTCCTGTACATTTACGATATCAAAAGGATTAATCTTTTTACCTATCTCAGCGATACTCCTACTCCTGCCTGTAATTGCAGAAGAAATAAACCCTGGCAATCCCGCTACATTGTATGTCAACACCGAAAAAAACCTGAACTATCTTTTTCTTTTTGTGATTAGCATCCATCAATAAAACCTATATAATCATGTTGTGATAAATTTAGCAAATACGGCAAACACTCACCAACACTATACAGATATTTAACAGATAATTGATTTAAATCTGACATTACCGAACTCATCTCAGCCATAATAAATAGAAGCTTTTTCACAAGTCATTAGCTCCTACCACCATCAATAAAAAAACACCGTAGATTTAGGCCAGTCGTTCCTCATAAAAAAAGGGATAACTCAACGTTACCCCTTTTCAATATTCTGTTTGATTTATTAGTCTTCGAGTGCTTTTACACCAGGAAGAACTTTACCTTCCATATATTCTAATAATGCTCCTCCACCTGTACTGACATAGCTAACATCTTCTGTCATACCAAATTTACTCACTGCAGCAGCTGAATCTCCACCACCGATTAAAGAAAATGCGCCATTTTTGGTTGCTTCTACAACAGCATCAGCCACAGCTTTGGTACCTTTCGCAAAGGTATCAAATTCAAAAAC
Source organism: Sphingobacterium sp. E70 (assembly GCF_019285695.1). Lineage (NCBI taxonomy): Bacteria > Pseudomonadati > Bacteroidota > Sphingobacteriia > Sphingobacteriales > Sphingobacteriaceae > Sphingobacterium > Sphingobacterium sp. E70. The sequence goes on from NZ_CP079104.1 coordinate 889,339, forward strand.
CCCATAGGTCCATTCCAAAGAACTGTTTTTGAATCTTTGATAATAGCTGCAAAATTCTTAGCAGACTCCTCCCCGATATCCAGACCCTGAAGATCCGCAGGAATTTGATCGTTTGGCCCGTCATATACATTTGCATCATTAGAAAACGCATCAGCAATTTGAGCATCTGTAGGAATAACAAGATTCACGCCTTTTTCTTTTGCTTTCTTTACCAATTCATTTGCGAGGTCAAGTTTATCCATCTCAACCAATGACTTACCAATTTCACCACCTCTTGCTTTGATAAAAGTATAAGCCATACCTCCACCGATCAGTAGGTTATCCACTTTATCCAATAAAGCTTCGATCAATTGGATCTTATCAGAAACTTTCGCTCCCCCATAATCGCTGTAAAAGGTCTAACCGGATTATTCAAAACTTTCTCTGCATTCCCTACCTCGGCAGCCATCAAATAACCGCTATATTTAGCTGATGGAAAAAACTGTGCGACAATCGCAGTTGAAGCATGTGCTCTATGCGCGGTACCGAAGGCATCATTCACATAAACATCACCCAATTTTGAAAGCTTTTCAGCAAATCCTACATCACCTTTTTCCTCTTCTTTATAAAAACGTAGATTCTCAAGTAATAAAACTTGGCCAGCCTGCAATGTAGCAGCTTTTTCTACAGCTTCATTTCCAATACAATCATCGGCAAATTGAACTTCTGTACCTAATACCTTAGATAGATGAGCCACAATATGTTTTAATGAATACTTATCAGTAGGACCATCTTTTGGTCTTCCTAAATGGGACATCAATATCACGCTTCCGCCGTCGTTCAAAATTTTCTTTATTGTTGGAGCAGCTCCTTGAATACGATTATCATCCGTAATATTGAAATTTTCATCCAAAGGAACGTTGAAATCTACGCGAACCAAGGCTTTTTACCTGCAAAATTTAAATCGTCTACTGTTTTCATTATGTAACTTTAATGTTTTAGGATCTGTCGTTTGCCAAACGAACAGCTAAATATAGAAAAAGGCATTTATTTTCATCAAATAAATGCCTTTTTATCGGATTAAATTATCATTAATGGATTTCAACCGTATAAGGCAACCTTGCCTGAACCCCGCTCTGCGCTGTCGCCTTGCGCATCACATCAAAATAACGATAGTATTCGCCCATTTGTTCTTTAGCAACCCAAACCTGAACTTTTTCCTTTGAATTGTTCAATATTGAGGTAAACGGATCTTCCTTCGCAGGATATTGCGAAACTTTATACTTGCTTAGATTTGCCTTTTTAGCCGCCGCCTGAATAGCAACATCAAGATTACCCAGTCGATCCACCAATTTGTTGCCCAGCCCCTGTGTACCCGTCCAAACACGGCCCTGACCAATACTATCAACATTCGCCAATGGCATCTTTCTACCTTCAGACACAACTTTTGTAAAAGTAGCATACACTTTGTCAACCTCACGTTGGATAATATCCCTTTCTTCAGCAGTCAATGGGCGATCAAAAGTAGTCATCAAATCCGCAAATTTTCCTGTCTTTACACCATCGTAGTGAACGCCAATTTTATTGTTCATCAGATTCTGGAAATTCGGTATTACACCAAATACACCAATTGATCCGGTAATGGTCGTCGGCTCAGCAAATATGGAGTCAGCGGCCGCAGCAATATAATAGCCCCTGAAGCCGCTACATCTCCCATAGAAACAATTACTGGTTTAACTTTTTTAGTCAAAATCACCTCCCTCCAGATAACATCTGAAGCAAGTGCCGAACCCCAGGTGAATTCACACGCAACACAACAGCCTTTACCGCATCATCCTCTCGCAGCTTACGTAATTCTCTTGAAAATTTATCCTCCGATCTCACCCGGACGGGTACCTTCACCATCCACAATCTCGCCAACAGCGTAAAGCACAGCCACCTCAGATCCACTAGCATCATCCTTCACCTTTTTATTGTAGTCGAACAATGAAACAAAAGATATCTCATCCTTCTCGCCTATCTTCAATCGCTTTCTTAAATCAGAGAGCAGTTCGTCCTTATAGATCTTAGCATCAGCAAGCTTATACCGTACCGCATCATCCGCATTCCTAACCAGATAATCATTGGCTATACCACGCAATGAATCTGCCGGAATGTTCCGACTTGCAGCGATTTCATTGATAAAAGTATCATATATGCTTCCCAGATACGATGTTATCTGCAAACGATTTGGGTCACTCATCTTATTGAGGAAGTAAGGCTCCACCGCGCTCTTAAACGTCCCTACTTTCACAATCTGCATCTCAACCCCAACCTTGTCCAATAGGTCTTTGTAAAACATTGTCGAACTAGAAAGACCTCTAAAATCTATGGTACCTTGGGGATTGACATATACCTTATCTGCAATACTGGCTACATAATATGCTTTTTGATTATACCCAGCATTGTAGGCAACAACAAATTTTCCCGTTTTTTAAATGCTAAAAGTTCATCACGTACAGCCTTTAAACTTGCAAAACCAGTACCGATACTACCCGCATCCATATAAATCCCCTTTATATTCGCATCTGTTGCCGCATACCTTATTCTTCCCAGAATATCATCCAACCCGATACTTTTGGTAGAATAACCCGGAAGATTTAAGCTTCCAAAAGGATTATTGTCATTCCGTTCATTAATATCATAGTCAAAGGATAGAAACAGCACCGAATTGGTTTTGACAGCAACTTCCTGATCAGAGGAAGCAGAGCTAATAATCGCACCGATAATACCCATAAAAACAATAAACAAAATCACAAAAGATATAACAATCCCTGTAATCGTTGCTAATACATACTTAAAAAATGATTTCATATTTTATAATTAATTCCAGTTTATGCAGTTCTTGTACATGGAATGATTTATTTTACGCTAAAGGTAATGCAATATTTTTATTCCCCAGTATTTTATTTCATAAAGACTTAATTTAGCGACATGAACAAGATTTTTATTTTATTGGGAACGAACTTAGGAGACCGCTTGCAACAACTCTCATTAGCAAAACAATCCCTCGAACAACAGATTGGAATGATAATGCAAGAATCCTCAATATATGAAACTGCAGCTTGGGAGTTGAAGATCAACCTTCATTCCTTAATCAGGTCATCCTAATAAGCTCACCGCTATCTGCACTTGAATGCTTAAACCTTACCCAAAAGATTGAATTAGATCTAGGAAGAGTACGACTGAAGAAATGGGGAGAGCGGGCGATAGACATTGATTTACTTTATTTCAACGACGAAGTTATCAATCACCCAAATCTGATTGTACCACATCCTTTTATTTCAGAAAGACGCTTTACATTGGAGCCCTTAGCAGAAATAGCCCCAACATACATACACCCCGTTTACAAAAAAATAATGTATCTTTATTGAATAATTGCAAAGACGAATTACCCGTAAAGAAAATTAGCGACGATGAATCATATCGACATTGACCTGATCAACCAAAATATGTTTGACAATACTGATTTGATCAAACAATTTGTATCAATGTATCTTATCCAGACCCCAGTAGACTTAGACAACTTGCGAAATGCCTTAAATACAGGTAATCATCAAAAAATTGCAGATGCAGCTCATCATATTAAACCTACGATGGATTACATAGGAGCTTTTCACTTAAAAGCTAAATTTGAGAATTTGGAATTAAGTGCCAAAAATCAGGAATCCTTAGAAGGACTTAGGGCAACTTTTGAGGTGCTGGACATCGAAATGAAAGAATTGTTATTTGAACTCGAACAATATGAAAAAACGATCTAAGCTAGATCGTTTTTTTATTGAAATGCAATGCTGACAATATAAAATACAGAAGTAGAATAACTGGCAAAGCCATAAATTGTCCAATTGCAAATAACACCAAAGTTAAGAATAGAAAAATAAAGCGATATTTATTCGTCGCCCAGTCCATTGAACTAAATTTCATCGAAAACAGTCGAATCTCACTAATCAATAGATAACTGGTCAGCAGCGCACTACAAATCAAGAATATTGGATTTATGATAAGTTCAGGATACTTATCAGCGATATAAGGCAATGAAAGCACATAAAAAGTATTCATTGGAGTATTAAGCCCTATAAAATCTGCCGTTTGCCGCTCATCCAAATTAAACTTTGCCAATCGTAAAGCTGAAAATACAGTAACAATAAAGCCTAGATAAGGAAATAAAGATCCACCGGGAAATACCTTTTGTAATAATGTAAACATAATTACCCCTGGTAGAAATCCAAAGCTGACCATATCGGCAAGCGAATCCAATTCTTTACCAATAGGTGATTTTACATGAAGCAGCCTTGCGACCATACCATCAAAAAAATCAAATATTCCAGAAGCAAGCACACATATAGTTACCGCTTTTATGTTGCCATCCAACGCCATCAGTACAGCAATACAGCCACTAAAAAGATTGAGGCAGGTTAGCAGATTTGGAATATGTTTTTTCATCAATATTATATTTATGTACTTATTGCAATTTTCAAAGTGGCCTCTTTGTATGTATTAGCAGCTCAATAATATTTCAAAATTGAATTATACTCTACCACATCATACGATCGGACACAAAAAAGCCATCATTTTAGTAAAATGATGGCTAAAATATCAAAATTTGATGGGATTACCCATTCATACTGATCAAAAATTCTTCATTTGATTTAGTACCACGCATTTGTCCTTGCAAGAATTCCATTGCTTCTGTAGAATTCATATCCGACAAGTGATTGCGAAGTACCCAGATACGTTGCAATGATTCTTTATCCGTCAATAGATCATCACGACGCGTACTTGACGCAGTAATGTCAATTGCAGGGAAGATACGCTTGTTCGCCAATTTACGATCCAATTGTAACTCCATATTACCCGTTCCTTTAAATTCTTCAAAGATCACCTCATCCATTTTTGAACCAGTATCTGTTAAAGCTGTTGCAAGGATTGTTAATGAACCACCGTTTTCGATATTTCTAGCCGCACCAAAGAAACGTTTTGGTTTATGTAACGCATTTGCATCCACACCACCTGACAAGATTTTACCTGAAGCAGGAGCAACAGTATTGTAAGCACGCGCCAGACGAGTGATTGAATCCAATAGGATGACCACGTCATGACCACACTCTACCATACGTTTCGCTTTCTCCAATACAATATTAGCAATTTTCACATGGCGGTCAGCAGGCTCATCAAAAGTAGATGATACAACCTCAGCACGCACACTTCTTGCCATATCCGTAACCTCTTCAGGACGCTCATCGATCAACAAGATAATAAGGTATACCTCAGGGTGATTCTTCGCAATTGCGTTGGCAACTTCCTTCAATAAATTTGTTTTACCCGTTTTTGGTTGAGCAACGATCAATCCACGTTGACCTTTACCGATTGGCGTAAACAAATCCATAATACGAGTTGAGTAGTTACCCATACCCATATCCAGATTTAAGCGCTCATCAGGGAATAAAGGTGTCAAGTAGTCAAAAGGCACACGGTCACGTACCTCTGCAGGATTCTGTCCGTTGATGGCCTCTACTCTAACCAATGGAAAATATTTCTCACCTTCTTTTGGAGGGCGAATACAACCACGAACGGTATCTCCTGTTTTCAAACCAAATAATTTGATCTGAGACTGTGATACATAAATATCATCTGGAGATGTCAAATAGTTATAGTCTGATGAACGCAAGAAACCATAGCCATCTGGCATAATTTCCAACACACCCTCATTAACGATAACATTGTCGAAATCTGTACTAGAAGAAGTATTTTCAGCTTTTGGAGTTTGAGGTGTTTTTTCAGGTTGGGAACCTTTATCTGTTGTAGGAGTACTTTCTACTGCGGGACTGCTTTCCTCACTTTCAACAGCCTCACGTTTTCTGACAGTCACAGGCTCAACGGTCTTCACCGTTCTTACGCGCTTACGAGTGCGTTCACCCTGTTCCTGATTATCCTCCTCCACTTTAGCAACTTTTTCTACAGAAGCCGGAGCTGCTTCTTCTTCCCCACCGGTATTGCTAATTCTTTCTATTAATTCTTGCTTACGCAATTTATCAGCATCCGCGATACCGATCAACTTAGCAATCTCGCGCAATTCCGATACGAGTTTAGCGTTTAATTCGTTAATATCCATTAATGTGTTGTGTATGATTTTTGGATTTTCTTTTGAGCTTTATTCTGATTACACACCTAAGCTTGTTTCCTTGTTTAAGTGAATGAAGAACTTAATGATTTCTTTTAAACCCGAAGTGGATTAAATCTTGAGAACCTAGACAAAGAAAAAAACAAATTTTGTTATTTCAAAATATTTCAAAAAAATATTTACTATTGTAGCTAGTAAAACGATTTAACGACATTTTTAGATTGAATTTTATATTTTTTTCATAAGTTCGTACCTTTCAAAATTTAAGTTTTTAGATCCCTTATATGGAACAGCAACAAACTAAAACCAATTACCCCGCACTCTACACATTGATTATTGTGTTTTTCTTTTGGGGATTCATTGCAGCGGGAAATAGCGTATTTATCCCATTCTGCAAGAATTATTTTCACCTAGATCAATTTCAATCGCAGCTCATTGACTTTGCTTTTTACACGGCCTACTACATTGGAGCATTACTCCTGTTTATCTTTAGTTCAATTGGCGGTAAAGACCTTGTTGGAAAGTGGGGTTACAAAAAAGTATCGTTTATGGTCTACTATTTTCTGCTTTGGGAGCAGCAGCAATGATTGTGGCGGTCGAGGTAAATTTATATATTGGAATGTTGTTGGGTCTATTTGTGGTTGCACTTGGATTCTCGTTACAGCAAACAGCTGCCAATCCCTTCGCCGTTTTATTAGGTGACCCAAAGACGGAGCATCCCGTGTCAACCTTGGCGGTGGTATCAACTCATTCGGAACGACAATAGGACCATTGGTGATTGGTTTCTCGCTATTTGGAACATTTGAGCCGATCTCAGATTCAGAAATTGCCAATCTTCCTTTAAATAAAGTTGTATATCTATATGTTGGTGTTGGTTTGTTGTTTATTTTGGCTGCAGCATTATTCAATTTCAGTAAAAAGTTCCAGCTGGAATTAGCAATGAACCCATGGAAAAAGCCAATAAGGCTTTACGTACCTTGATCATCATGACAGTTCTACTATTCGGTATGTTCACTCCAGTATTCCTAAGTTACAAAAGTGACCTTGCATTGCATATCGAACAGCTCCATCAACAAGCCTCAAGCCTCACTGATCAGCTACAAATCGACCAATTAAAAGCACATATTAAAGAAGTTGCCAAACCTCTTGAAACACAACGTATGATGTGGTTAGCAGGTGCATTAATTGTTGTTATCGGCGGTTTACTTTTCTCCAACAGAAGCGCGAAAAAGAACCCTGAAGGCTGGGGAGCAATGAAATATCCGCAACTGGCTTTGGGAATGCTTGCATTATTTATCTATGTAGGTATCGAAGTTGCTATTGGTAGTAACTTAGGTGAGTTGCTTACTTTAAAAGAATTTGGCCACCTACAGTCTTCACAAATCACACCATATGTATCCATGTATTGGGGAAGTATGATGATCGGTCGATGGGCCGGAGCCATTACAGCATTCAACCTCAGTAAATCGGCTAAAAATGGACTGCTGATTATTGTTCCTTTAATCGCTTTCTCGATTATAATTGGTGTCAATACACTTGCAGGCTTCGAAATGTCACACCTTTATTACTATGTGATCTGTATTATTCTGCAAATCGTTGCTTTTTATCTAAGTAAAGAAAAAACCAGCCCGTACATTGATCATTTTCGGTTTATTTGGAATCATCGCCATGTTAATCGGCCTTTTCTCTTCAGGTACGATCGCGATTTATGCATTTTTATCTGGAGGACTTGCCTGTTCAATTATGTGGTCATCTATTTTCAGTTTATCAATCGTTGGTCTAGGAAAATATACTGCTCAGGGTTCAGCATTCCTGGTCATGATGATCCTTGGTGGTGGTGTCCTTCCTCCTATCCAAGGAAAATTGGCAGATCTTATTGGAATACACAACTCCTATATCCTACCATTAATCGGATTCTGTTATATCGTTTTCTTTGCTGTATTTGTCAAGGGAATTTTAACTAAACAAGGAATCAATATTGATGAAATCGAGGCGGAAGGAGCACATTAAAAGCATCAACTAATTGTAAATAGTACACTATTTAATCAATTTTATTACAGCACCCAAAAACTGGCTTAACAGTATTGTTAAGCCAGTTTTTTTATATTATGAGCAAATTCATAAAATTTATTTTTTCAAAAATACTCGGATAAATTATGATATTTAAAATTAAAAAATGTATTTTCGGGGAATTGATTAATGAATTGATTACTCATTTTATAACGATAAACACAATTAAAACTACTCAATAATGATAATCATTGCTGACGGGGATCAACAAAAACAAACTGGTGTTTGTTAGACGATTCAAATAAAAAAATCTACTTCAACACAGAAGGGTATAACCCGTATTTTGTTGACAGTGAATACATTGTAAACTCCCTAAAAAAGGATTACCGCAGGATTTACCTTTTGAAAAAATCGCGGAAGTAAATTATTATGGTGCAGGGGTCCATAATAAAGAGAAGGCACAGATCGTAGTTGATGCACTAAAACACGTATTTACTACAGCGAAAGTGGAAGTGGGACATGATCTCCTTGCTGCAGCAAGAGCATTACTGGGATCCGAAGCTGGATTTGCTGCGATCTTGGGTACAGGAACAAATTCTTGTCTCTATGACGGCAAAGAAATTACATTAAATATTGATTCCGGAGCTTACATTTTAGGTGACGAGGGATCGGGTAGTTACATTGGTAAAAAATTACTTGCAGACTATGTTCGTAATTTAATGCCTAAAGATGTAAAGGAAGTGTTTTGGAACACGTATAAAATGACGAAAGATGAAATCATGGACGCGGTGTATACCAAACCTATGCCTAATCGTTTCTGTGCAAGTTTCAGTAAATTCGTATATGACAATAATGTAAATATCGAATATACACGTAATATTGTAGATGAAGCATTTGAAGCTTTCTTCAGAAATTTAGTAAGTAAATATCCTAATTATCAAAGTTATACTTTTAATTGCATTGGTTCAGTAGGCTACAATTTCAGAAATGTATTAGCTGAAAAAGCTGAACAATATGGCATGAAAGTAGGTAAAATTTTGCGTTCTCCTATTGATGACCTAGTACAATTTCACATCGATAGAGCGGCAGCAACTGCTAAATAGAAAAGGAAAATAATCTTTAACATATTTAAAAAAGGTGCATTAGATGATGCACCTTTTTATTACCTTCTCCTTTCAACAAATCAAATCTAGCTTCAAAATTAGGCTAATTAGACTGAGATCTTGACAAACAACTTTTGAATTCCTTCTTTTCCAAAAATTTCCTCATTTTTAAAAAACTAACCTACAACAATTAAGCTACAATATTAAATTCTAATAAACTTATTCATACCGTTTTACGGGAAATTTTAATAATTTAATAACAGGAATTTCATCAGTACAAAATAAAATTACCTTTTTTTTGTAAAAGAATATTTATAGTTTATTCCGATGAAAAGAAGCCTTGATATACTTGTACTCTCAGACATACACTTAGGTACATACGGAAGTAGAGCCAAAGAACTTTTACTTTACCTGGAATCCGTCGCCCCAAGATATTGATCCTCAATGGCGATATTGTAGATATTTGGCAATTTAAAAAAGCTACTTTCCACAAGATCATTTAAAGGTCATCAAGAAGATTATCGATATGAGCTCAACTGGTACTGAAGTCCATTACATTACTGGTAATCACGACGAAATGTTACGCAAGTTTACTGACCTCAAGTTAGGAAACATCAAACTGAGCAACAAGCTACTTCTTTCACTTAATAATCAAAAGGTATGGATCTTTCATGGCGATGTTTTCGATGCATCCATCCATCATTCAAAATGGTTGGCAAAACTTGGGGTTGGGGTTATGACAAATTGATCCAACTTAATAATGTGATCAATTATTGTCTAGATAAAATGGGAAAGGAGAAATACTCACTCTCAAAAAAAAAAAAAAAATTCTGTTAAAAAGGCCGTTAAGTATATCTCAGACTTCGAACATACAGCAACCGAGTTAGCTATTGAGAAAACTATGATTTTGTAATCTGTGGTCACATTCATCAGCCCCAAATAAAGGAGGTCATTACTCGAAAAGGTACATGCACCTACATGAATTCGGGCGATTGGATTGAAAATCTAAGCAGCTTAGAATACAAAAATGGGGAGTGGAAGCTCTTCTATTTCGAAGAAAACAAGGAGCAAATCCTTAAAAACAAAATCATCGACACCCCACTTTTCAGTCTAGAAGATTTAAAGAAAATTGTCATATCATCTTAGCCGAAAAGCACAGTAACAATATATCTTGGAAGAAATTATAAAAAGCAAAAAGGCCGAACTAGTTCGGCCTTTTTGCTTTTTATAATTCTATTGTCTCTCCGATTTTTGGAAGAGACAATGAGATGTCCTCATTCTGGAATTTGTCAAAGGCCTTTTGTTTGTCAATCTGAATCGGTGGAAATGAATCGTAGTGTATCCCGACCACACGGGAGCAATTGATAAATTCTGCCGCTCTGATCGCATCATCCACATCCATTGTATAGTACCCACCAATCGGAAGAAAAGCCCAATCCAGCTTCAGATCAGCAAGCAGTTTCATCTCCATTGTCAAGGCAGTATCACCAGCAAAATAGATCTTTTGCCGTGTACATTAAAGACAAAGCCAACTGGAAACCCACCATATTGGCCATCTGGCGTACTGTTGGTATGAGCAGCATAAACCATCTTAACGGAGCCAAAAGGTAACTGTATTGTACCACCGAGATTGAATTCAACAACTTTATCTTCGGGTACCCCTTGTCTCCTTACCCACGCAGCTGTCTCAACGATGGCCAATACTGTCGCATTACTATTCTTTTGAATGGTAGCCATATCGGCGACATGGTCTTGATGTCCGTGGCTCAAAAAGATGTAATCTGGTTTAATCGTATTTACATCAATTGCTTTCGCTAATGGGTTATACGTTACGAATGGGTCCAACAAAACCTTCGTTCCGTCAAAATCAAACTCAACACAAGATTGACCGTAATAAGTTGCTTTCATAATCATGTATTTATTGATTAAATAATCCGCCTAAGCCGCCTAACATATCTTTACTCGCAGCTTGCATTTCAGCTTGACTGATATTCTCCGCTTGGGCTATTGCTTTATTCAAAGCAACCACTAACAATTCCTCTAATTCTTCTTTATCAGCATTGGACAAAAAAACAGGATCGATCGTAATCTCTTTAATCTCCTTATTGGCTGTCGCCACCACACGGATCAAACCGCCCTCAGCCTCACCGGATACCGAAATGGTATCTAGTCTTTTTGATTTCTTCTGCCTTTTGCTGTGCCTGAAATAATTTGTCAAACATATCTATAACATTTATTTGATGCCAATTTACAAAAATCCTCCAATACCTACTATTGCTAATTTACTTTCGCTAATGCTACCCTTTTTGTATTTTTGCAGCATGCAAAGCAATCAAGAAAAATTAGTTGCCCATTTTTTGGAACAGCTGAATCTAAATAACACTTCTGTCCCAGAGGAAATATCTGCTAAATTAATGGCAAAGCAATCTGAAATCGTTAGCATTGAAGATGTGATTGCCTATATCAATACACTTGGGGAAGAATTAAATATCAAGCAAAACGTAGCCGAGCTCATCGAAAAAGTAGAAGATGAGACCAGTATCCTCATTCACAAACTTAAATTTATAACGGCTAGCGACAGACCCAAAGTATTGGTTTTAGATCGAATTGATCCACAGGAGATCAACCAGTCTGCCTTTCTACAAGAATCCATAAAAATCGCAGGCGGAATCCCCACGACAATAGCTCATGAAGCCGATAAAATAATCATAATTGACAGTGATGAAAGTGTATTTACTCAAATACCTGTTTTATTGAACGATCAAGCAATTGCGCAATCAAAGGCGATCGAACTTGATCAGCTATTTATTATGACCAAGCCTAATTTTGCCAGTATTCCAGGCTACGAATACCTAACGGAATTAGAATCTTTAGCCGAGATCTTCCAACCAAAATATTTTGTTTATGGTCACGAAGGCAAAGAATGGTTGCAATTTCAATTGAAATAGAATTATAAAATAACAATAGTCAGACTATCGCATAAAAAAAGCATCTTTAAAGTGATTAAAGATGCTTTTTTCTTATGGAAAATATTAAATTAACTATATCTTCTGCGTAATACCTCATACAATTTTTCGACGGTATGAGGTTTATCTGCCCATCTGTTCTTAACCGCATAATTCGTTTGCAAAAATGCGTCAGCTTCTGCATAACTGCTGAATCTATTCAGTAGCTCCACTGCTTCACTGTAAGCTAAACTGTAACCATTGAATAAATCTTTAATAAATAAAAGTTTATCATTCAAACTTATCCCGGTCTTGATGTCAGTCAGTTTATCAGAACTTCCAGATTGGTTCACTTGATATACTCGGTTCTGTACCCCTGCTTGTTTTTGCTGTGAAATAATCTCATTTAACGTAAGCGGTCTCGAAGGTACCTCCTCCACGATTGTATTCACTTCTTCTTGGATAATACTCTCCTGAACTTCCTTAATGATGATCTCTTTTGGTTCTTCTACGATTTCAGTAACGACAACAGGTTCTTCCTCTACAAGGTCTATCGTGGGTTCATCTACTTTATACTGTTTTTCCTCAATATGCTCAACAACAGTTTCATTTATTGTATGATCAGTTTCATGTGTTATTTCCGGTGAATAATGCGCTGTTGATAAGTCATTGGTTTCCTGCATTTCCTCTTTCACTTCAACAGTATCGCCATTTAACTTTGTAGTGTCCTCATTGCGAACAATAGCTTTCTCATCGCGTTCCGGTTCCGCAATAGTTTGGCTGGATGCTCGTATCGAAGAAGGTGGCGTAAAATAGTCATTAAATGCTATTTTTCTACTCTCCATCACCGACTCTCGCAAGGTATTTTGACCTTGTCCACCCTGTAGCACGGCATCTGTTTTAAGTAAAGTGACATAAGCCGCAACAGATTGTGCTTTAGCTTCCAAGTTCACTAGCTCACCTATTTCAGTACCAGTGTTCCTTTCTGACAAAGCCAAATACTGTGCATTCAAATCCTGTAATAAATCTCCTATCTTATTAAAAATTTCCTCTTTAGTACCCATAATTTTATTTGAAATCGCCTATTAATCGTTTATAACACCTATACTTTCTCTAACCTAAAAAGTGGAAAACTCAATCCTTTGATTTATAAATATTTGAATCTGTATTCACTTTTTGCTACTCAAATTTAATATTTAATTTCGATATTAGCATTGTCAAAAACAGAATATAATAGGAGGTCTATTGACAAATAATACCTTATTTGCTGGCTATCCAAAAAAATAATTTAATCAAATGCTTTTTCCGAACATAATCTGACATTGCGACCAGCTCGATATGGAAGTATTGAAGTTATCTGTGGGTCAATGTTCTCTGGCAAGACCGAAGAGTTAATACGCAGGCTAAAACGGGCACAATATGCGCGACTAAATGTTGAAATTTTCAAACCTTCCGTGGATAAACGATATGATGAAAAATTAGTCGTTTCTCATGATAGCAATAGTATACCCTCCACCCCTGTCGAAAATTCATCAGCGATATTACTATTGAGTTCGGCCACCCAAGTTGTCGGAATAGATGAAGCGCAATTTTTTGATGACGGATTGACAGAAGTATGTGTCAAATTGGCAAACAGTGGTGTTCGTGTAATTATTGCAGGATTGGATATGGATTATAAGGGACAGCCTTTCGGTCCTATCCCTAGTTTGATGGCTGTAGCTGAACATGTCACCAAAGTCCATGCAGTTTGCATGCAATGCGGAGCACCAGCAAATTATTCATATCGATTGACAAAAGATACCCAGACCGTACTCCTTGGTGAAAAAGAAGCCTATGAGCCACGCTGTAGACAATGTTATTATCATTTAGATCAACAAGGCATCTAATTCCAGCCCAGAAAACGATGATTACAATTCCAGTCCTACTCCTACATTCTGCGGGGAACGTAGCTGGCTCATATTTTCCTGCACAATTGACTATCAGTAGTCTTCAAGTTAGCATAGCTACATTTATAATATTTCTGTTAAAAATAACTGCCAAATAGACTAGAAATCTATTTGGCATAGGATTTGAAATATACTTTACAAATAAGAAGATAAACGCTTTTAAAGCGACAAAATACTTTTCATAATTTAGGTTTATAATTGGTTAGTTTGCACCTCCTTGCCCATCAAGGAGGTGTTTTTTTTCACAAAAAAACGCTGCCCCTTTCACAAAAGAGCAGCGTTCCTATTAGACATTTTCCTTTATTCTATTAAGGTTGTACACGGTAATTAATCACCTTTCGACCTATATTTCCTGTTTGGTCCATTCCCTCTACAATTACTTTATAATTACCATTTCCATCAGCATTATAGAATTGTATTGCTGTCTCCCCTGTCTCCGTTACCTGTACTTTCGGGTTCCAATAAATTGTAGTCCGCAGATCGTTGGCTGATTTTTGTTCAGGTGTATCGTACTTTGGCGTGTAGAACTTACGTTCCTTAACATAACCTAGCGGGAACATATCGATAACATTCGATTTGGGCAACAATTTTTCAATTTCACTTAGTGCCATTCGAGGTTTCTTGGCTTCAACTTTCTTGGTATAAATCGACACAACACCGTTGTTTTGATACATTCTTGACACTGTACCCAATTCGTCACGCAAAAAGATTTCTATCCCTTCGATATCCGCAACGTTGATACTATTTAATCCAGGTTCGTCAATAGCCATACCATTTAGAAAAAACTGAACTGGGGTACGTCCACCGGCATTGTAATCGCGCGAAACATAATATTTCAATGTTTGTGGATCATAGGTAATGCCCGTTAAAACAGTTTGCAGACACATGGTCAATACGTTACACCCAGTCAAACGCTCGGCTTCGATACGATGTTCAGGCATTGATAAACCAGAAATTGCAGGAAAATCCTTATTTGTAATTACCTTTTTCTGTACAGCCGTCACTTCTACTTCATCCAATAAGATGGATTTTCTGTATTCTTTACGACTGTTATCCAAATAAGGAGCGAATGCTTGATCTATATTGGGAACGAAATAGCTTTTATAACCATTATTTTTGTCGATTTCAGGATAATAAGTCTGATCCATATTGATCACCAAACTACGGTAATTATCATTTGACCTTGCATTTACCGTCACTTTCGACGAATCCGGAAAAACGAGATCTTTGAACGTAAAACGACCGTTTTGATCGGTATATACATCTTTTTAATATTCCGTGAAGGCACAGACAACAACAAGCCACCATTAGGATACGGGCGGCCTGTGTTCATCCGTAAAATACCCGACAATTCTATCCCTTGCTCTGGGAGAAAACTGATCTGCGGTAACTTTTCGGAGATTAAAGCAGGGTAATCAAAACGGCGATATCCCTGAGTCATTAATAATGCATCCAACGCCTTTTCTCTATTCGGATTTTTTTCATCAAAATATGCATTTGGATTTTCGACATTCCCTTTCAACTCTGAAGTCAGCAAAAAGTTGCTTACAATGGAGAGATCAGCCTGATCATTGTAGGGAACCTTAGACTCATCAATAACAGAAACGGAATAACTACCGGGATATTTCTGTCCATTATTATCAACTGAAAGTTTCAGGTTGACCGGATCCTTCGCCTTATAACTCTGCTTATCACTTGCAACTTGAATATTAAGCAATTTCTCACTCTGAACAAATGCCAAACGTTCACTTACAGGTTTGCCATCCGGGGTCAATAAAGTAACCTGAGCAATTCCATTTGGCAAACGTTCCTTTGGAATATTAACCAGCGCAGATGACGACTTTAAATTCACCTGAGCTCCAAAGCAAAGATGTCCATTGGATTGAACCAATACATAATAGGATTGTCCCTGATTTTTAGAAAAATTCTCTTCACTGGTCACTACAGCAAATTCAGCATTCTTTTCATCCTGCTTAACAAACACAACATTTGCTTTATCATTAACAACAGCCGGAAGTTTATATTTACGTTCCTGTCCATTGTCAAATTTTATGGATGCCTGATAGTTTTCTCCAGCCAAGGGTAATAAAGAGAAATAGCCCATACCCGATCCAAAATCTTCAAATTCTGCGACCGACTTTCCTTTAGAATCAAGGATTGTACCTTTCACCTTCAAACTCTTACCATCAGATCCTACAGCTTTAAAAGCAACTTTCTTAGCAAATCCAGCAATTAAGTCACCACCTTCCGAAAAAACTGCACATCAGCGTCCCACAAAGCATTTTTGAGCAGGAAAGAACTGGACAAAGGTTTTTCATTCTTATTTTCTTGTATACTTACCTTTAATTGTCCCTTCTAAATCAGCCCTCTCCTTTGCCGATAAACTGATCGTCACCTTTCCCATAGCATCCGTTTCACCTTTCCCCTTATCTACCGTTTCCCATCCAGCAACAAATTCCCAGTTGATCTTAGAATTAATCATCGGTTTACCTGCGCGATCCCTAAACTGTATAACCGCCTGACTTTTATTTCCGTTAAGATTATTCTGAAATTCAATATTGGTGATCAATTTTTTATTGATCACATCACCTATCGGAACTATTTTATTAAAAAAATAAGATGCGTCAAAGTTTGACATCCATTTTGTATACGCTCTGAAACGATAGTTGTCCTGTGTCATGAACTGCGGATCGAGGACCATCTGCCCATTTCCAACACCTTTATCCAATGGAATTCTAAAAGTTTGGATCAGAGAGTCTCGGCTATTCAAAACTTCCACATAGGCTATTTTACTTGGCTCATATTCTGGTAGATTACGTGATAAATAGGAGGAAAACCATAACGTATCTCCTACCGCATAATAAGGTTTATCAAAATGTAGATGTACTTTTTCTGTTGGGTAGCCCTGAAAATATTTTTGAACCCGTTCTACGATTGTATTAATAGGCAATGTAGGTGCAGTCTGTGCATAAGCCGACCCGACTCCTAAAATCCCTATCGATAAAGTCAATAGTTTTATGTGCTTCATTGAAAGTCTTAGAATTAAAAAAGAATAGCTAAATATATTCAATTTTAACCAAAGGCCCATCCTATTATGGTATTTTTAACATTTATTATACCATTGTACCCTTATCCACGTAGCCGACTAAAGTAAAGGCGCGAGTAAACGACAAATGGAATCCACACCACGTTTCCAACGACTTCTTTGCATCCATTTACGAATTGTGATTAAATCCGAGGATTCAATATCAGCAAGAAATTGATTGTTCATACGTTCACAAAGCGCTTTGTCAGAGACAATCCCAGATATCTCAAAATTGATATAAAAGCTCCTGATATCCAAGTTGGTTGTCCCGATATAGGCTAGTTTGCCATCAATACAGATTGTTTTGGCATGGAGAAATCCTTTGGTATATAGGTATACATTTACTCCCCTTTCGAGCAGCGGCTTGATAAAGGAGAAGGAAGCATGTTGTACAAAAAAGGAATCAGATTGCGCAGGTAACATGAGATCAACTCGAACTCCCGAAGAAACCGCCAACATCAATGCAGTTGTCAATTGGTCACTTGGAATAAAATAAGGCGTACACAATTGTACATATTCTTTTGCTTCATTGATCCCGCTATAATTGCCTCCATATTGAATGGAGCAGGAGAACCGGGATCACTAGCTGTAAAACCAACACCACTCGCATCTTCATTTGTGATCGGGAATCTATTTAAATAGCCTTTACCCAGTTCAAATGATTCCGCATCCGTTTGGTTCCAACTGTTCCAAAATTGAATTTGTAAGGTATTTACGGCAGCACCAATGATCATCATCGCAGTATCGCGCCAATAAACATCATTTTTCCCATTGTTGATATAACGATCCGAAATATTGATTCCGCCAACAAAACCAACTTTTCCATCAATCACCGCAATCTTACGGTGATTTCGGTAGTTACTATTTGCCAATGAAGTGAAAGTAACTGGGAGAAAAGCTTCAAAAAGAAAATCGGGTTTATGTCGACGCAAATATTTAATCACATCAGGTGCTCCAAAGCTGTCTAGTATCAAACGTACCGTCACACCAGATTTTGCCTTCTCTTCCAAAATCTTTAATATTTCCCGACCGATTTCATCCATTTCCCAGATATAGTACTCCATATGGATGGAATGTTTTGCATTTTTCAATTGCTGAATCAGTACCGGAAACTTTTCCTCGCCATTAATAAATAAGGTAACATCGTTATTCAGAGAGAATGTGGATATTTTCTGGTTTTTGAGGTACCGATACACCATGGCTAAACTACCGATGCGTTCGTTCAGCGTATCAATATGTTCTTCCATAATTTCCGATTCCTTACGCCAAGCATCAAGCAATTTCTTTGATTGCTCTCGATACATCCGTTTCATCCTTTTAACCTTCTTGAATTTCTGCCCAAAGAAATAATAACTGAGCAAACCGATTACAGGTAGAAAGACAATCACCATAATCCAGGCAATCGTTTTGGCAGGATTGCGGTTTTCGATCAAAATGGTACCAATGACACCAATATATAAAATGAGTAAGGGAATCCAGTAATATTGTAAAGCAATTTGTAAAATATGATGAAGTACCTCCATATGATGCGCTAAGTTTAATATCAAATATAATACTTAGCACTGACAAATTGTTTGCTGTTAAGCACAGTTTATCGCGCCGTCAATATGAATTAAAGGGCTTAAATAGGGGATATCTAAGTTTGCGCCTCGGAGTATAAACCAGATTCCCAGCAAAAAATATAACACGGGAATCCATTTTGAAAAGCTAATTTTGAAAGATCTGGAGAAGTTTCCCAAGAAGGAAAACAAAAACAGGAGTGGAATTGTCCCCAATCCAAAGCACAGCATAAATAGGAAACTCTGTTGTGAACTGTCCGCATTCATTGCGGACATTAGAGCCATATAAACCATACCACAGGGCAATAATCCGTTCAATACCCCAGCGATAAAACTCCCCAGGTTTATATAACCATTTCGACAGAAGCCTGACAACAGGCTGCACGGAACGAGTCTGCAAGCTGGCAATTGTACGATTGTTTTTCCCTATAAGCTGAACCACTGCAATCAGCACTAATAATACTCCCGTGATCCAGCTCAATGCACGTTGCCAGCCCTGGACTTGGGCAAATGTACCTATCGTTCCCAAAAGAAAACCGAGACTACCATAAGTCAAAACCCTGCCTAACTGATAAAGTACTTTATTTAGAAAAACAGCCCAGCTTAGTCCTTGCCTACCCTCAATTGCAAAAATTAAGGGACCACACATGACCGCACAATGTATGCTACCAAATAAGCCCATAAAAAATGCAAAGTAGGTGTAACTCATTTTCTCGGTTTAAAATAAAATATGTTCCTCAAATAGAAAATCCTTACCAGCGCTTTCCCAGTCAACATACAAATTCCACATCCCTTTATCGAATGAGGAAATGGGTAATGTAAACAGATTACCAGTTGTCTGAAATGGCAACTCCTTATCTAGCGTATTATCTGAAGGCTTACGGAACAAAAGCTTTCCCTATTCACTTTGGAGACGAAATGGATATAAAGTGTATCTTTTCTAAGCTCGATAGTTGGCGTCTCTTTCATGTTCAGCACATTCTGTTTTTTTTTCATAAGCCTGGTCATAGTTCAAACCCTGTTCATAGTAATCATCTTCTTCCAAGCTGTCCGAGTTGTGGCTGACCATATACAATCCAGCTCCGACAATGCACAACATAAATACCGCCAAGCTCAAAAAAATTTTTGTACCCCAATTCATTATTTTTATTTTTTTAATTCATGCCAGGAGGAGCAATGAAAGTAGTTTTTAGACTTTCCACCTTTTTGTCCCCTGAATAGATAGATAATTTGATATTACTTTTATATGTTTCGACGTCCTTATTCGCGATAATTAGAAAAAGCTTAAAGAGGCGTGCCCATCTTTACTGAGCTTCTGGATAGGATTGACCAGTTGAATCTTCAGCCTCGGATCTTCACATATCAACCTAAAAGGCATTTCCTTCCCAGATTTGTTGATTAATTCCAAAGCATAAAGATTACTGATCGTCTTATCGTCCCGAAGCTGGTACGTACTTCCTTTCGCCCGCAACAAACGACCGTCAACCTGAGAGCGATTGAACAACAGAAAACCAAATACCGTCATCAACAATACCAAGACAATAGAGTAAGCAACAGCACGGATATTACTTTTCTTCTTGAGTGTGCCTTCAATTTCCCCATGGGATAAAAACCGATCAATTTTTTTGGTTTTCCAATTTTTTCCATGACAGCGTCGCAAGCATCAATACAAGCTGTACAGCTTACACATTCCAACTGTAGTCCCTTACGGATATCTATTCCTGTCGGACAAACGTGAACACAGAGCTTGCAGTCAACGCAGTCACCTTGTGTATTAGAAGCATCTTTTTGTTGTTTCCCTCTGGGTTCACCACGTCTATGATCATAGGCTACAGTGATACTTTGATCATCCAAAAGAACCCCTGTAATCTGCCATAGGGACAAATTGCGATGCACACAATCTCTCTGACATAAGCAAATACCGCGTAAAATACCAGTGTGAATAAGATAATGGAGACCAAACCACCGATATGCTGATCCAGCGGATCGCTGATGATTTTAATCAACGCATCCGAACCTATAATATAAGCCAAAAAGATGTTCGATATAAAAAACGAAATGATCAAAAAGATGCTGTGCTTCAACACTTTCTTCAACTGCTTTTGATCCGTGTTGGGGCCTTCATTTAATTTCTTCTGTTGTTGCCAATCTCCTTCAATCCAATACTCTATCCTTCTAAAGATCAATTCGAGAAAAATCGTTTGTGGGCATGTCCATCCACACCAGACCCGACCAAATACAACCGTAAATAGCACAACACAGACCATTACGATCAACATTCCAAACACAAATATGTAGAGATCCTGAGGATAGAAAAGGCTGCCCAAAATCGAAAATTTCCGTTCAATAATATTGAACATCAAGAATGGTTCACCGTTTATCTTGATGAAAGGAGCTACAAATAAGAACAGTAGTAGTGTATAACCAACCCACTGTCTCTTTTTATAAAGTGCTCCCTGCGGTTTTTTGGCATAAATCCACTGTCTCTTTTTTGACTTAGATCCGCCATTATTGGCATTATTAACTACTACTGTGCTCATTTCAGTCTCGATTTACTACTCAGCTTCTTTTTCTGTCCCTGTACCATCTTTTGGTTGTGCGGCATCCTTAGCATTCCCATAGGCTACCTCTTCTCCTTGCGCTTCCTTTGGATTGGCCGGATGTGTATCTCTCAGCGTGACAATGTAACTTGCCACCTGTGCAATTTGAGCTGGACTCAAAGTCTGTTCCCAAGGCACCATTCCTTTATCCGGGACACCATACTTAATTGTTTTGAAAAGATCTTTGATCTCCCCGCCATGCAACCAAAATTTATCCGTTAAATTAGGTCCAATACCACCTTCCCCGTTTCCTCCATGACAGGCGACACAGTTTGTAGCGAATATTGCTTTTCCCTCAACAGCCATGTCTGGTTCAAATTCAACCGTATTTTCATCAACATTACTCGCAGAAGCAGCTAAATAAGCCTGTCTTTCTTTTTCTGCAACAACCATTTCATGTGCGTACTCCTGGTCTTGATTCATACCGATCCCAGAGACCTGATAGATGAATAAGTAGACCACGCCAAAGAAGATTGTTCCATAGAACAAAAAATTAAACCAGATTGGAATGGGATTATCCAGTTCCCGGATACCATCGTATTCGTGATCGATGACAATGTCCTTTTCCTCAGAAATAGGCCTAATCCCCATGATCTTATTCCAAGATCGTTTCAACCATCCTTTATTGGCTAATTTCTTGAGTTGTTCCTCTTTGACCAGTTCAGGCATCGTAATCTTAATGATGGATTTCATTGCGCGGTTGACCATCAGTGCCGAGGCCAAAAGAGCCAACATCACGACAATCAATACGATAATTAAGATATCTGTGTATAAATTATCCGTACCAAAACCCCAGGTAGACTGAACAGCTTCTACCGTGGCAGGTGCGGTATCTAATAATAAACTCATATACTATATACTTTCAGGTGAATGATTCATTTCCTTTTCAGTTTCCTCTTCCAAAGGCAATTCCTTCATGTAAGTCACATAGTCCTTTTTCATGCGAAACAACATAATTGCGACCGAGATAAAGAAAATCAGGAATATCCAAAGTGACACAATAAGGTAAAGCTCACTTCCGTTCAAATTTGTGATTTGTTTAAACATAGCGCTATTGATTTACGTTAACATCCTCAGCCGCTTTCGGAGCTGCTTTTATATCTGTTCCCAATCGTTGTAGATAAGCTATTACTGCTATAATTTCACGATCGGCTAACACATTGACTTGATTTTGTTTCAGATCATCCGCAATTTTCTGTGCTTGTTTGTTCAGATCCTGATCTGCATTCGCTATTGCCGCATCCGTATAAGGGATTCCTAATTTGCGAAGGGCTTCCATTTTATCTTTTAGAATCGCATTGTCCAACTTTTGGTCGATTAGCCAAGGATATGAAGGCATAATACTTCCAGGAGAGGTAATGGTTGGATCTAAAAGATGATCAAAATGCCACTTATTAGGATATTTAGAGCCAATACGGTGCAAATCAGGTCCTGTTCGTTTCGATCCCCATAAGAATGGTGTGTCGTAAACATATTCGCCAGCTTTGCTATACTCGCCATAACGGGCAGTCTCCGATCTAAATGGCCGAATAGTCTGTGTATGACAATTCACACAACCCTCCCTTACATAGAGATCCCGACCCTGCAGTTCCAATGCTGTATACGGCTGTACACTTGCGATTGTCGGTACATTTTTAGAAATGGTAAATGTCGGAACCATTTCAACCATACCACCGATCAGAATTGCAATAAGTGCCAATACCATAAACAATATGGGCTTACGTTCTAGACGACGATGTTGAGATTGCTCATTGACCTGAACCGGTAATAAAGCAGGAGCTTCAGCCGGTTCATTTGCCAAAAGTTTCCCTTGCTTCATCGTCTTAATCAAGTTGAATGTCATCAAGAAAACCCCAGATAGGTATAGTGCACCACCTACTGCTCTCATCATATGCATTGGAAGGATTTCCAATGTTGTTGCCAAGAAGTTTGGATACTTCAATACGCCTTCAGGGGTAAACTCTTTCCACATCAAGCCCTGCACAACTGCTGCCCAATACATTGGAATGGCATAAAATAAAATCCCCAATGTACCAATCCAAAAGTGTGTCGATGCTAGCTTTTTAGAATATAATTCCGTTTTGTAAATACGTGGGATCAACCAATAAAGGATACCGAAGGTCATAAATCCGTTCCATCCCAATGCTCCTACGTGTACGTGTGCAACGATCCAATCGGTAAAGTGTGCGATTGCATTGACTTGCTTTAAAGACAACATTGGGCCTTCAAAGGTTGCCATACCATAACAGGTCAGTGCTACAACCATAAATTTCAGCATCGGTTCTGTCCGCACCTTATCCCAGGCACCACGCAGCGTTAACAAACCGTTTATCATACCACCCCAGCTTGGTGCAATCAACATGATCGAGAATACAACTCCTAAGGATTGTACCCAGCTTGGTAATGCTGTATATAACAAATGGTGAGGTCCGGCCCAGATATAGATAAAGATCAGTGACCAAAAGTGCAGAATACTCAATTTATAGGAATAAACGGGACGGTTGGCCATTTTTGGCAAAAAGTAGTACATCATCCCCAAGTAAGGAGTCGTTAGGAAAAAGCCACGGCATTATGGCCATACCACCATTGTACCAATGCATCCTGAACGCCTTTGTATACATAGTAGCTTTTCCATCCGGCTACAGGCAGTTGAATGGAGTTAACGATATGCAAGACTGCTACAGTAACAAACGTAGCGATATAGAACCAAACTGCGACATACATATGACGTTCGCGCCGTTTGATAATTGTGCCAAACATATTGACTCCAAATACAACCCAGATCAGGGTAATTGCAATGTCAATTGGCCACTCCATTTCAGCATACTCATGGCTTGAAGTCAGCCCCAATGGCAGTGTGATAGCCGAGGCAACAATGATCAATTGCCAGCCCCAGAAATGAAGCTTACTCAGGACGTCGCTAAACATTCTCGCTTTAAGCACCCGCTGCAAGGAGTAATAGACTCCCATAAAAATACCGTTACCCACGAAGGCGAATATCACAGCGTTGGTATGTACTGGACGTACACGGCCAAATGTTGTGTATTGCAATCCGAAGTTCATTTGAGGCCAGACAAGTTGCGTTGCCACAAGCAATCCTATGGTCATACCAACTATCCCCCAAATAATGGTAGCGATTCCGAAATTTCTGACAATTCTATTGTCGTAATTAAACTGCTCTAACTGCATTACTTAAATTGTTGATTCTGAATCAAAAGTAAGCAGCATTTTATGACAATCTAATGATAGAGAATGCGTACAAAAGTGATGTACGTCACTTTATTTTAAGGGTCAAATTCTCGAATATCCGTTGTGCAATAATTGATTTTAAGCCGTTTAGACAAAAACGATAAATAGCATATCGATTCACGCAATCCATTTTGATAACAAAAGTGACGGCGGTCACTTTCATAGGGAAGGTAGGTATATTTTCTTTTGATTGAGGCTACATTCAATAAGGCTATTTTCATCGCCTCGATGGGATTGTACAAGGACTATCGACACTACCCCAAATAGGTAAATACATGATGTTCGGAACTGCTCTATCGCCAACAGGAGGTCGCTGGTATTTATATAGTCGCAGCCCAAATTCTATTCAGGAACGATGCACATAAAAGGAACTTCACTCGGTTAAGATCACTACAGCAAAAGCCGCATAACATCGACAAAGATATAGCCTTAGATGACAAGGAGGATACACACCGGCTTGATAAGGCTTGTCCTACACCGAATTTCCGCTGTAGGGTCATTGTTAATTGGAAAGTATCCAAATGGAACCTTTTGGGAAGTAACTAAACGAAAGAAGCCCTTGACTGTTTCCAGCAAGGGCTTCCGTGTAAAAAAGGCACCGACCTACTCTCCCACCTGTTACGGCAATACCATCGGCTCTGGCGGGCTTGACTGCTCTGTTCGGAATGGGAAGAGGTAGACACCGCCGATATAGGCACCTAAAGTTTTTTTTTAGATGTGAGATAGGAGATATGAGTACCGAGATCCTTTCAGGTCCCACATAGCTCTGCTCCATGCACACGTCTAACTGACATGTATATTGAAAGAGTTTCGTTTCCTTTGTTTCAAAAATTAAAGAGGAAGACAACAGTGTGTCTCTGCATGAGAAAGCTTCGGGCTATTAGTACCACTTGGCTTTGGTCTCTCAACCTTTACACCTATGGCCTATCAACGTAGTCATCTTCTACGACCCTATAAGGAAGTCTCATCTCGTGGCTAGTTTCGCACTTAGATGCTTTCAGCGCTTATCTATTCCAGACGTAGCTACCCTGCCGTACACCTGGCGGCATAACAGGTTCACCAGAGGTCTGTCCAACCCGGTCCTCTCGTACTAAGGTCAGATCCACTCAAACTTCCAACGCCCACAACAGATAGGGACCGAACTGTCTCGCGACGTTCTGAACCCAGCTCGCGTGCCACTTTAATGGGCGAACAGCCCAACCCTTGGGACCTTCTCCAGCCCCAGGATGTGACGAGCCGACATCGAGGTGCCAAACCTCCCCGTCGATATGAGCTCTTGGGGAGATCAGCCTGTTATCCCCAGCGTACCTTTTATCCTTTGAGCGATGGCCCTTCCATACAGAACCACCGGATCACTATGTCCGTCTTTCGACCCTGTTCGACTTGTCGGTCTCACAGTCAAGCAAGCTTATGCCATTGCACTCCGCGTACGGTTACCAAGCGTACTGAGCTTACCTTTGAAAGCCTCCGTTACCTTTTTGGAGGCGACCACCCCAGTCAAACTACCCACCAAACAATGTCCTCCCCATTAGGGAGTTAGAAACCGAATACAGAAAGGGCGGTATTTCAAGGTTGATTCCACGTATCCTGGCGAACACGCTTCAACATCTCCCGCCTATCCTACACATCCTGTACCCAATCTCAATGTTAAGCTATAGTGAAGGTGCATGGGGTCTTTCCGTCCCGTTGCGGGTAATCGGCGTCTTCACCGATACCACAATTTCACCGAGCTCATGGCTGAGACAGCGCCCAGATCGTTACACCATTCGTGCAGGTCGGAACTTACCCGACAAGGAATTTCGCTACCTTAGGACCGTTATAGTTACGGCCGCCGTTTACTGGGGCTTCGATTCAATGCTTCTCTTACGATGACATCCCCTCTTAACCTTCCAGCACCGGGCAGGTGTCAGGCCTTATACCTCATCTTGCGATTTTGCAAAGCCATATGTTTTTGTTAAACAGTCGCCTGGGCCTTTTCACTGCGGCTGCTCATCGCTGAGACAGCGCCCCTTCTCCCGAAGTTACAGGGCCATTTTGCCGAGTTCCTTAGCCATGACTCACTCGAGCACCTTAGGATTCTCTCCTCGACCACCTGTGTCGGTTTGCGGTACGGGTCTTCATAACCTGAAGCTTAGCGGGTTTTCTTGGAAGTCTGTTTACCTGCTCTATCAGCGCCACCGAAGCTTTGCTGTACTATTGGGTTTCAGCAGGGTCGGCGGATTTGCCTACCGTCCCTATACCTACGCCTTTCAACGAACTATTCCGTCAGTTCGCGGCAGTGTCACTACTCCGTCACCACATCGCAGTTATGAAGAGTACTGGAATATTAACCAGTTGTCCATCGGCTTGCCCCTTCGGGTGCGCCTTAGGTCCCGACTGACCCTGATCCGATTAACGTTGATCAGGAAACCTTGGTCTTTCGGTGGGCGGGTTTCCCACCCGCCTTATCGTTACTTATGCCTACATTTGCTTTTCCATACGGTCCAACACCCATTACCAGATATCTTCGCCCCATAGGAATGCCCCTACCAGATGCACATAAGTGCAAATCCATAGCTTCGGTACCGTTCTTGATGCCCGTTTATTATCCACGCCCGGCCGCTCGACTAGTGAGCTGTTACGCACTCTTTAAATGAATGGCTGCTTCCAAGCCAACATCCTAGCTGTCTGGGCAACCGGACCTCGTTAGTTCAACTTAGAACGAATTTGGGGACCTTAGCTGATGGTCTGGGTTCTTTCCCTCTCGGCCTTGGACCTTAGCACCCAAAGCCTCACTGCCGGCCATATTTAATAGCATTCGGAGTTCGTCTGGATTTGGTAGGATTTGACTCCCCGCACCCAATCGGTAGCTCTACCTCTATTAAACTCGATGCCGACGCTGTTCCTAAAAACATTTCGGGAGTACGAGCTATTTCCCAGTTTGATTGGCCTTTCACCCCTACCCTCAGGTCATCCGGAAACTTTTCAACGTTTATCGGTTCGGTCCTCCATTACATGTTACTGCAACTTCAACCTGCCCAAGGGTAGATCACAAGGTTTCGCGTCTACCTCATCTGACTATGCGCCCTATTAAGACTCGCTTTCGCTTCGGCTGCGTCCCTGAAGGACTTAACCTTGCCAGACAAGAGTAACTCGTAGGCTCATTATGCAAAAGGCACGCTGTCACAGGACCTGCCTGCTCCAACCGCTTGTAAGCACACGGTTTCAGGTTCTTTTCACTCCCCTGTTCGGGGTTCTTTTCACCTTTCCCTCACGGTACTGGTTCACTATCGGTCTCTCAGGAGTATTTAGCCTTACCAGATGGTGCTGGTGGATTCCCACAGGATTTCTCCGGTCCCGCGGTACTCAGGATACCACTATGTCAACATTCTTTACCTGTACGGGGCTCTCACCCTTATTGCGCAGTTTCCCACCTGCTTCCAGTTCATAGCGCTGTACAATGTCGTGGTCCTACAACCCCGACCATGCCGTAACATGATCGGTTTGGGCTCTTTCCCGTTCGCTCGCCACTACTTGGGAAATCATTGTTATTTTCTTCTCCTACGCCTACTTAGATGTTTCAGTTCAGCGCGTTCGCGTATCATACGACTATTCTTCAAATAGTCAGGTTGCCCCATTCGGAAATCTCTGGATCAAGTCGCATTTGCCAATCCCCAAAGCTTATCGCAGCTTATCACGTCCTTCTTCGCCTCTGAGAGCCTAGGCATCCCCGTGTGCCCTTATTTACTTTCTTCACCGGCATAGCCTTTTGCTACTATGCGGCTGCTTTTGATATATATACCGATATGCTACGCAAAGATTCGTTCGGCCTGGACCGAGGGTCTCCTCCCTACATCAGACACATATCAGCATTGTCTCTATACTGTTGTCTTCTCTTGTAATTTTTTTCTCTTTCAATATGTCAAAGAACTCTTTTTTTTTTTTTAGATAGGAGATTTTAGATCTGAGATATCAGACCTTGTATGGTCTGTTATCTTGCTCTATCTTTCCTCAAAAAACGTGGAGAATAACGGATTCGAACCGTTGACCCCCTGCGTGCAAGGCAGGTGCTCTAGCCAGCTGAGCTAATTCCCCTTTTTTCAGATATCAGATTTTAGACCGGAGACAGGAAACAATTTAATTTGTCTCAATGCTCACATCTCTATTCTCAGATCTCTTTAAGTAGTCCCGAGCAGATTTGAACTGCTGACCCCTACATTATCAGTGTAGTGCTCTAACCAACTGAGCTACGGGACTAGCTATTCTGTTCATCTATCTCTCTCGGTCCTGCTCCTTATAGGGGCGGGCACTTTCTTCTGATGTTTTTCTTTTATTCAATCATATGTACGTGACGAGCACCGATCTTCGATACTCTAGAAAGGAGGTATTCCAGCCGCACCTTCCGGTACGGCTACCTTGTTACGACTTAGCCCCAATTATCGGTTTTACCCTAACACGCTCCTTGCGGTCACATGCTTTAGGTACCCCCAACTTTCATGGCTTGACGGGCGGTGTGTACAAGGCCCGGGAACGTATTCACCGCGTCATTGCTGATACGCGATTACTAGCGAATCCAACTTCATGGGGTCGAGTTGCAGACCCCAATCCGAACTGTGAATGGCTTTTAGAGATTAGCATCATATTGCTATGTAGCTGCCCGCTGTACCATCCATTGTAGCACGTGTGTAGCCCCGGACGTAAGGGCCATGATGACTTGACGTCGTCCCCACCTTCCTCTCTGTTTGCACAGGCAGTCTGTTTAGAGTCCCCACCTTAAATGCTGGCAACTAAACATAGGGGTTGCGCTCGTTGCGGGACTTAACCCAACACCTCACGGCACGAGCTGACGACAGCCATGCAGCACCTAGTTTCGTGTCCCGAAGGACGGATGCGTCTCTGCATCCTTCACTAACTTTCAAGCCCGGGTAAGGTTCCTCGCGTATCATCGAATTAAACCACATGCTCCTCCGCTTGTGCGGGCCCCGTCAATTCCTTTGAGTTTCACCCTTGCGGGCGTACTCCCCAGGTGGATAACTTAACGCTTTCGCTAAGACGCTGGCTGTCTATCGCCAACATCGAGTTATCATCGTTTAGGGCGTGGACTACCAGGGTATCTAATCCTGTTCGATCCCCACGCTTTCGTGCATCAGCGTCAATACCAGCTTAGTGAGCTGCCTTCGCAATCGGAGTTCTAAGACATATCTATGCATTTCACCGCTACTTGTCTTATTCCGCCCACTTCAAATGGATTCAAGCCCATCAGTATCAAAGGCACTGCGATGGTTGAGCCACCGTATTTCACCCTGACTTAATAGGCCGCCTACGCACCCTTTAAACCCAATAAATCCGGATAACGCTCGGATCCTCCGTATTACCGCGGCTGCTGGCACGGAGTTAGCCGATCCTTATTCTTCCAGTACATTCAGCTCTCTACACGTAAAGAGATTTATTCCTGGACAAAAGCAGTTTACAACCCATAGGGCAGTCATCCTGCACGCGGCATGGCTGGTTCAGGCTTCCGCCCATTGACCAATATTCCTTACTGCTGCCTCCCGTAGGAGTCTGGTCCGTGTCTCAGTACCAGTGTGGGGATTCTCCTCTCAGAGCCCCTAGACATCGTTGCCTTGGTAAGCCGTTACCCTACCAACTAGCTAATGTCACGCGAGCCCATCTCTATCCTATAAATATTTAATATCCAACTGATGCCAATCAGATATATTATGCGGTGTTAATCTCTCTTTCGAGAGGCTATCCCCTGATAGAGGTAGGTTGCTCACGCGTTACGCACCCGTGCGCCACTCTCACCATCTTCGAGCAAGCTCTCCGATGGATCCCGTCCGACTTGCATGTATTAGGCCTGCCGCTAGCGTTCATCCTGAGCCAGGATCAAACTCTCCATTGTAAAATGAAGTTTTTGATTCCAACTATTTACATAATCAGAATTCTTTTTTATATCTCTGATCTTGGATCGAATTGAACGAATTGCTTGAATTTGTTCATGACTTTCGTTTTGTCTACTCGTCACGCTTACATGATTGTGTTTTCTTAAAGAACTTATCTCGCTTCAACTTCCGTATCCGCTATATTCCGATGAGCATTGCGCTCCTCTTTATCTTTTTTTTGTTTCCCTCCGTTTCCGTTGGGACTGCAAAGGTAGAAATCTTTTGAACTTCCAAAAACTTTTGAAGTTTTTTTCTTTTTCTTTTTCTGATTTCCGCGTTTAAAATAATCTGAACGGGATTTTAAATCCTGTCGCGCTTACCTAAACCCTTCTTTTTTCATGGTCTCTTCTTTCGAAGCAACCGTCCCTCCCTTGCGGAGTGGTGCAAAGATAGGGAGTTTTTATAATCACTTCCAAGCCTTTTGTTCTTATTTATTTCATTTTGCCGCTAACTCGCTGTGAACTTGGCGGATTCTTTTTGTGAAACAGGATCCCGGGGGCTCCGGGGACAAAAAGGCTGGTTATATCAGGATCTGCAGCGGATACGCAGTGGAAAGGCCGGATTGCCTATGGGCTAGACTTACGCCGCAGCAGCGCAAAAAAACCGGGGAATGCAGTGGAAAGGTCGCAGCAAGGCCAGCTATACGCAAAAAAACAGTGAAGGGATAAAAGTGCATGGGCAGCAGAAACCGGGGATCAGGGAAGCAAGGAACCGCGACAGTCACTGCCAGAGGGGCTGAAGGGTATTTTCAAACGGGCGCTCCTCGGGATCTGCTCACCCCTTCTTCGCCCTTCCTTCGGCCTCCACCTATCGTTTACCTATCCTTTCCCTATCCATTCCCTATTGTTTGGATAGGTGAACGATAGGTAACGGATAGAGAATATATAGAGAATTTCCGAACAAAGGGCGAGGCGTGGACGAACGAGACCCGAAACGCAACCGAAAAAGGCCAAGTACGCGCGGATCGACCGCAGGGAAACAGCTCCTGAGCACAAACTCACGGCGCAAAGGCCGGAGATGGGCCGCAAGTGTGGATACCCTGGACCACAGAATGGATAGAAACGGATGTCTCAAGGGAAAAGGGATCCGCAGTGCTCACTTCCATATGGAACCCCTGCCATTTTAAGCCAGAGGGAATAACTCAGTGGGTGCCGCCCCCTCTTCCCTTCCTCTTAAACCGGTCTTGCCTCCGATCAAAACCCAACTATGGGACTAGCGTGGTCATATATCATATCCAGCAGTTCTCACCCTCCCGACTCTAGTGGCAACACAAGAGATAAACCTCGGGACTGTGACCTACCTCCGTCGGGACAGCTTTGCTATCTGTCCGTAGTGTCTCCATGTTGAGTCCGTGCTGAGTCCGAGTCTAACACGCTAGAACAGCGGTAGCAATCCGGTCAAACCCTACCAGCATCTGCACTCACACTCGTTTAAAGCCCGATTCGGTCCCGAACAGCTCCCGAATCACAGCAAAAAAAAAAAAAAAACCAAAATAGGCCAAACACTCGGACTCACTGACTGGAAACGCAGTTTTTTGAAGTAAAAGCATTCAAAAAACTGCATTTGTTAAACATAAAAATACGATAAACCAGACTATATTATTGTTACAACACAAACCCTTGATAATTATCAAAAACAAGTGGTTTGTCTTTTTTTTTTATGTAGATTTATCTTCTTATAACAATCTCCAAAGTGATGAGCAGAACTACCCTGAAAGATATAGCCTTAGAACTCAATATTTCTGTTTCGACAGTTTCCAAAGCACTATCAGACAGCTACGAAATCAGTGAAGCAACTAAAAAAACGGTTCAGGAGTACGCTAAAAAGCACAATTTCCACCCCAATAAGTTGGCACGAAGTTTAAAAATCGGGAAATCAAATACCATTGGAGTCATTGTTTCCAATATCAGTAATACATTCGTATCTCAGATTCTCGATGGAATTCAGATCGCTTCCCAGCAAACCATCTACGATGTTATCTTTATGCAAAGTAGAGAGGATGAACGTGTAGAAAAGAATTGTATAGATGTTTTAAGAATGCGAGGCATAGATGGGCTAATGATAGCCCCTGTATCTTCTGGGTCAAATATTGAGGAGCTTAAAGACCTCATTAAAGCTAAAATACCTGTTGTTATCTTTGACCGCATCAATCACAAATTAGACACATTCAAAGTCGGAGTCAATAATTTTCAAGGAGCATACAATGCAACCCAACACCTTATTCAACAAGGAAAACGGAATATATTACATATCACAGGAAAAAACCTAGGGGTTGCCGAAGAACGTTTAAGTGGTTTTAAAGCAGCTCTCTCTGATGCAGCCATACCTTTTAATGAAAAGCATTACATCGAATGTAGCTTTAACAGCACAATTGATTTAGACAAGAGTATAAGAGAAATTATAATCAAAGAGTATATTGACCATAAAAATATCGATGCAATTTTCGGTGCAACGGATGTCATCACGACAAGAACATTAGGCATTTTAGCAGAACTTAGGATTGAAGTTCCGACGGAGGTTGCCGTCATTGGATTTTCCAATACACAAATTGCAGCTTCATTAAACCCTGCACTGTCAACTGTCGTACAACCTGCAACTGAAATCGGTGAAATAGCAACAAAAAAACTGATTGATACCATCAATCAGACAAGACCGATTCACGAATTTGAAACCATAGAACTTCCGACACAACTTGTCGTAAGAAAATCTTCGTTATAACCCCTTCCCTTTTACATCGAGAGAAAATAACAAAAAAACAGTCGGAGATAATAGCTTAAGCTATTATCTCCGACTGTTTTTTTATACTATAACCTTGTCATCAGCGAAAGTAATCAGTATGATTATTATCGTAGACTACTCACCAGCAATTCCATATTCCAGTCCCCGCAATTCAGCTAAACCTCTTAATCGGCCAATAGCAGAATAACCAGGGTTTGTCACCTTGTTAAGATCGTCCAGCATCTGATGTCCGTGATCAGGTCTAAAAGGAATAGCAGTAGATCGCAACTGGTTTTCGGTAACCAAAATTTGCATAATTTTATGCATATTCACATCCCCATCCAAATGGTCTGCTTCATAGAAACTACCAATAGTATCTTTCTTGACATTACGCAAATGGACAAAGTTTACCCGCGCCTTTACCTGCTCTAATATTGCTGGCAAATCATTGGTCTGGCTAGCTCCTAAAGAACCTGTACAAAAACAGATACCATTGAATTGTTGCGGAACTTCACGCAAGATATAGCCAAGATCTTCACCATTGCTAGCAATACGTGGCAAACCCAAAATCGGATATGGTGGATCATCAGGATGGATCGTCATACAGATACCGTTTGCTTCACATACCGCAGCAATTCCGTTTAGAAAGTAGACCAGATTTCTACGCAAGCCATCCCTTCCAATATGTTTATAGGTATCAATACTGGCTTTTAATGCATCCAATTCCACATTTTTTCTCCCGGAATCCCCATCAGAACAACATTGGCCAAGCTATCTTTTTGTTGCTCGGAGATTTCCCGAAGCGCGCTGTTGCTCTTTTGACAATATTTTCTGAATAGTCCTTTTCAGCATCAGCTCGTTTTAAAATAAAGATATCAAAAAGCGCAAGGTCAATCCAGTCAAAATAAAGGGCCTTTGAGCCATCTGCCATCACCAGATCCAATTGCGTTCTGGTCCAATCCAGCACAGGCATAAAATTGTAACAGACTGTTTTAATACCGCATTCCGCAAGATTAGCTAATGTCTGGTTATACTTGGCGATATATTCATCAACTCGAGGTCCTTTTGTTTTAATTTCTTCATGAACCGTTACACTCTCTACCACTGACCAAACCAAACCCGCATCTTCAATAATACGTTTTCGTTCCTGAATATCGGCAAGAGGCCAAACCTCACCATGAGGAATATGATGCAGCGCTGTAACGATACCCGTCGCGCCTGCCTGTTTAACATCCTGCAAGGATACTGGATCGTTGGGACCATACCAACGCCATGTTTGTTCTAATTTATTCATCTCAAAATTTCGTTAAACACCACACCATGCATTAAAACCACCATCTACAAAGACTGTCTCACCAGTTACAAAAGCCGAGGCATCGCTCAATAGATAAATTAAAGTTCCTTTCAATTCCCGTGGATCTCCCAATCGGTTATAAGGTGTTCCGCTAAGTATCCGCTTGGTACGTTCGCTATAACTACCATCTGGATTTATCAATAGATTTTTGTTTTGTTTGGTCAGGAAGACACCTGGAGCAATTGCATTGACGCGAACTTGATCACCATAACGCTGTGCAAGTTCCGTTGCCATCCATTTTGTATAACCATCAATACCGTGTTTGGCAACTGTATATCCCAATACCCGTGTGAAAGGTCTGCTTGCTGTCAAGGAGGAGATATTTACGATGGCTCCTTTTCCGCTTTCTGCAATTACGCGACCAATAATATGTGTTGGGATAATGGTTCCATAGAGGTTTAGTTCGATCGCTTTAATCGTATCTTGAATGTTACTAGCAAATAGATCTTGGTCAGCTCCTATTGTCGCGCCCGGAATATTTCCGCCAACAGCATTCACAAGAGCGTCTATTCGCCCCCATTTATCAAGAATTTCATCCTTTGCTCTACTGACATCCTGTTCGTCCATGATATCAACCTCTACAAATATGGCCTCCCCTCCGAGAGATTCAACTTGCTGTACACGTTCCTTTCCGATCTGCTCGTTACGCCCAAGAATAGCAACTTTTGCCTCTGCCTCAGCCAACGCTTCCACAAATGCCTCACCAAGAATCCCCGTACCACCTGTGATCACGACAACCTTATCTTTTAATGAAAATGGATTATTACTCATGTATTTCTATTTCAAATTGGTATTTATCCCCAATTTTATTGATAATAACCTTAATTACAAAAAAAAGTAATTAATTTAATTACGATAACGTTTTAGTTATTTCAATTTATTTTTCCACTTCTTCCGTTGTTTCATCATCAAACAGAATTCTTACTGAGGGGGTATAGGTATCATCATGCTGCCCTGACTTATTCGCCCAAAAGAAAGCACATAAAAACACCAACGCTAATAAGACACTACAACCGATCAGAATATACATGATTTCCATAACAACTATAGTTTATGACGTTTTGCATACCATCTTGTCATTAAGCTGGTAAATGAGATAATTGTAACTGTACTTATCGGCATCAAGATTGCCGCAAACAAGGGCGACATAATTCCCTGAATAGCAAAACTTAACCCGATTATATTATAGAGCAATGATATCCCAAAGCTCATATGGATTACCTTTACAGCATCTTTGCTGAAAGCAAATAAATCCGATAATTTTGAAAATGATTCGCCGTCTAAAATAGCATCACATCCAGGTGAAAAGTTATTGATATCATCACTGACAGCAATCCCTAAATCTGCTTTACGCAATGCTCCGGCATCATTCAATCCATCCCCGATCATACAGACATGTTTTCCTTCTTGTTGAAATTGCTGAATGCGCCCCAATTTTTCCATTGGTGATTGGTTAAACATCAAGCATGCTTCCGAAGGAAAAATCAATTTTAACGCATCCAGGCGTCGGTCATTATCTCCCGATATCAGATGCAGGTCGTAATGAGGTCTGAAATCTTCGATCAATGCCGACAGACCAGCTCTCCATGCCTGTTCCATGGTGAAATATCCTTTCAGCTCATCACCGATACGTATGAATACGACAGATCCGTCAGTCTTGATATTTCCTATGTTCAAAAAATTAGCGCTACCAATTCTGACGACTAGGCCTTCAATTACTGCCTCCATCCCCTTTCCCGGAAACTCTTTAAAATTTCGTACTGGGATATCTGAGCACACATCCAGCCATTTCACAATCTCTCGGCTCAATGGATGGCTAGAATTTCGACATACCGCATTGACCAATTTTCTTTCATTTGTGCTAAGTGTTCCTCAAAATAAATTGAGGTTGCTTTAGGCGACGAAATAGTCCCGGTTTTATCGAAAACGAGTGTATCTATTGTTGCCATCTGTTCGATTGCCGCTGTATTTTTGACATAGAATTTGTTTCTATCGAAAATACTTAATGCCGCAGACAGGGTAAATGGAGAGCTCAACGCCAATGCACAAGGACATGCGATAATCAGCACTGCCGTAAAAGCTCCCCAGGCCCTATTGGCGCTACCGTCCACAGCCCAATACAGCGCTGCAAAAAAGCGATCGCCAATAAAACAACAGTAAAATATTTACTTATAAAGTTCACAAAAGTCTGAAAGTGCTTATCGTAATCTTTATAGTTTTCATTATTCCATAATTTGGTCAGATACGACTGTGAAATCGGCTTTATGACTTCCAATTCGA
The DNA here is from genome assembly GCF_019285695.1 of Sphingobacterium sp. E70. Classification (NCBI taxonomy): domain Bacteria; kingdom Pseudomonadati; phylum Bacteroidota; class Sphingobacteriia; order Sphingobacteriales; family Sphingobacteriaceae; genus Sphingobacterium; species Sphingobacterium sp. E70. The sequence goes on from NZ_CP079104.1 coordinate 926,248, forward strand.
TTGCCTCACCAGTCTGACGCCCCCAGCGTAAATAATTTCCCCTAAGGTTCTACTCACAGGGCTCGATTCTCCGGTCACAAAACTAAAGTCAATCGCTGCGTCACCTTTTAATAATATGGCATCCGCCGGGATAATCTCATTGTTACGAACAAGGATACGGTCACCGATATGAACATCGGCCAATTGCACAGGTTTGTCCCCTTCTTCAGTAAGTACAGTTACCGCAACGGGAAAATAGCTCCGGTAATCCCTTTCAAAAGAAATATGGTAATAGGTCCGCTGTTGCACCCATTTTCCGATCAGAATAAAGAAGACCAAACTACATAAGGTATCTGTAAAACCAGCTCCAGTCTGCGTTATTACTTCGAAGGCCGAACGTAAAAACAGAACCAAAATACCCAAGGCCAAAGGGACGTCCAGATTCAACCTTTTTGTTTCAAACTGAAATAAGCGGACTTAAAGTAGTCTGAAGCACAATACAACAAAACTGGCAATCCAAAAGCTAAATTGATATAACCGAAAAAACTTGCATACTCCTTTTCAAATGCTCCCATACCAAAGTAGTCCGGAAAACTAAATAACATCGAATTTCCGAAACAGAATCCAGCTACTGCAATCTTGGCAACCAAGGGATTCAGGTTATTCTTATTCCCTCTTTAACAACATCCTGCAGCGTAATTTTGGGATCGTAACCGATATTAGCTAATAGATATACTAAATCTTTGAGCGGAAGTAAAGTGTGATTAAAAGTAATGCTTGCTTGTTTTTTCATAAAGTCCACACGGGACTGTAGCACATTTGGATTTAGCCTATAGAGATTTTCTAACAGCCAAATACATGAGCTACAATGGATAGCAGGAATATAAAAGGTAATGATAGTTATCTTATCATCCTTAAAATCGACTAATTTAGCCGCAATCTGTGGCTCATCTAAATACGAAAAATCTGCTTGTTTTTCTTTATTGGATTTCCCAGGATACTGATTATAACGGTAGTATTGTTGCATCCCCCATTGTGCAAAACCTGATAGACCGTTTGGCATCCAAGGCAGCAAAAATCATGATCATCGAGATGGTAACCTGTTTCATCGATTTTGTCTCCACAGTGGTAGCATTTCTCGATTTGTTGTACTTTTTCCTTTGTTACCGCCATATCCCAATTAAATTGCTTCACTAAATAACTGCATTTTTGTACGCAGCTTCAAAAAACGTTGATCAAAGGCCATACAGATATTCCGTAGAAATGAACGTCCGATCGCAGTGCACCGAATCAGATCTCCTTCTATACTGACTAAGCCATCCTGGACTAATGTTGACAATTCTTCTTTGATCTGAGCAGTTAAATCCGATGTGGGATCCAATTGTACTTTACCTTTACACATCATATCAAGGATATAACGTCTTATGACCAGATCCTCTGCATTAAGTATATGTCCTTTCACGACAGGCAATACACCTGATGCGATCAGCTTGTGATATTCTTCAACTGTTTTTACATTTTGTGCAAAACCACCCCAAGCATCGCTGATTGAGGACACACCAATCCCAATTAATAGGGGTTAAACCGATCCGCATACCCCATAAAATTTCGGTGCAAGCGTTCCTCTTGGAAGGCCAAATAAAGTTCATCCTCTTTTTTGCAAAATGGTCCATCCCGATATCCGCGTAGCCTTGTGCCAGGATCAGCTTTTTTCCAAGATTGTAAAGTGCTAGTTTGGCAGTACCCTTTGGCAGATCCGCCTCCGTATAATGCCGCTGCCCGGGTTTCAACCAGGGCACATGGGCATAGCTATAAAAAGATATCCGATCTGGCTTGAGCAGCATGGATTTTTCAATGGTATCCTGTACAGATGCTTGGGTCTGCTTCGGCAATCCGTAGATTAAATCAAAATTAATAGATTCAAAACCGATCTCTCTGGCATTCAGCATCACCGCTTCCACTTCTTCAAAGGTCTGCTGTCTATTGATCATAAACTGCACCAAAGGATCAAAATCCTGTATCCCTAAGCTGAGACGACGGAAGCCTAGGTCGAAAAGAATCTGTAAGTGTTCGGTTGTGGTATTAGCAGGGTGCGCTTCAAATGAAAAAGAGCGATCTGCTGTAACATCGACATGTTCAAGGATCCCTCTATCAACAATTTCAGGTTCTCGGGTTGAAAAAATGTCGGTGTACCGCCACCCAAATGTATTTCTGACACGAGCGGCCTCTCACCTTTGAAAACAGCCAGATACATCTCCCACTCCTTTAGAAGAGCAGCAATGTAAGGCAGTTCAACCTGATGATTTTTTGTGATACGCGTATTACAGCCACAGTAGGTGCATAGGCTTTCGCAAAATGGAAGATGTATATACAGACTTAATCCCCTATCCTTTGACTGTTTGAAAGTACGGTATACCTGATCCATCCAAGCATCAATAGAAAATGTTTTCTCATCCCAAAATGGGACAGTTGGATAACTGGTGTACCGTGGTGCTGCAATATTATATTTCTGCACCAGCTCCGCCATAGTCCTGTCTTGTGTACTCATTGAAAATTATTTTTGCACAGTCATTTAAACAACAACATGCTTTACCAACACATTTTTCCATCCCCAGAGATTGAGATTCCGAACAGTCTGTTCTGCCAGTCCTTTTGGGCTTTGATCCTCAAAAGGTGCATTCGCAATCTGAATACTTAAAGCGCCTGCCTTCACCAAATCGATATGGGATGTTTCTTTACTCCTAGTCATGATCTTATTGATCCCAATTCCTTCAAATTAAGTAGCATTTTATCATCCAAAATATCTCCTCCTGAGATGACAATCGCATCCTTTCCGCGCGCATAATTTTGAGTTTCGGCATTTAATCCGTTTGAAATCAAGGTGAGATCATGCTGTTTTGCATTAGCTAATGCCCAAAACTCCTTTTCAAATGACCTCACATTATATACAACTACTTTCATTTTGAATTCTACAATCAACCACGTATAAGTTTATCCTAAAAACAAAATTAGCTCATAGCTCAGCCCAAAAACATGATACAAGACCATGCCTGATAATGATATATATCACAATTACACAAAAAGGGTGTATCCGAAGAATTCAGACACACCCTTTTTGTATTGATATTTATAAACCGTAAGCCCCAAAGCTCACGCAATATTTACTTGTTACTGTTTTACATCCCTCAAGTTTTTGATAGAATTGATGAAAATCTTTCCTTTTTCCTTCGAGATCAGTTTTTCCTCCTTAAAATCAGAAAGCATACGTGAAACAGTTTCATTTGCCGTACCGGCTATCGAAGCAATTCCATCTCTGGTGATATCAATTGTACAGGCATTGACCTCATTGATATTAATTCCACTTTTTCGGCTACACTGATCAGCGCATTGGCCACACGTTTACGGACAGAATGATAGGCAAAACCCAACAGTTGTTCTTCTTTTTCACGAAGGTCAACAGAAAGCAATTTGATAAACTTACTTGCTATAGCTGGCTTTTTCCACAAAAGTTCCAAAAGGCGTCTTTCGGGATTAAAATAACCTCGCTCGGTTCAACAGCCTCTGCATAATCTTCATAGTTCTCATTCAACAACACCGAAGCGTAACCAAAATAATTTCCTTCGATATAAATTCCGGTTGACAACTCGCGTCCATCTTTGTATGATTTAAAGCTTCGGATCTGCCCCGATTTGACATAATAGACATAAGTAGGTGAATCGTCTTTCTCAAAGATTGACTGTTTCTTCTTTAGCGTTTTCACCCGCGAGTTGGCGAGCAATTCCTGTAGCAATAAAACCTGCTCCTCTTCACTCAGATTTAGATCAGCGTCTTCGGGCGTATCAGCGGATAACTGCTCGTGCTTTTTTAAACGAACCTCAATCGCATTCATCAGTTCCACGTCGTCAAAAGGTTTGGTCAGGTAATCATCAGCCCCCATCTCCATTGCCTTGCGCATATCTGCACGTTCGGCTTTGGCCGTCAGAAAATAAAAGGAATTTTTGCAGTGCTTTCTATTTTGCTCAACATAAATAGTACACCATAACCATCCAATTCAGGCATCATGATATCACAGAGAATCAAATCAGGAATATGCCGGGTTGCCAAATCAACTCCTATCCGACCATTCTCCGCTGTAATAACATCATACCGTCCTGTCAACTCCAAAATCTCTGTTGTCCCCTCTCTAATGTCAATATTATCCTCAATAATTAGAATTGTCTTTTTATTTTTCATCTTATTTATCCTTCAATGGCTGATGAGAGCTCGCCTGTTTATCTTCAATGGGTCCTCTAATGCCTTGCATTTATTTCATAAGTTCATTAGCACAGATTTTCTCCACTGCTAAGGTTAAGCTTACGCCTATTCAAAACTAACTTTAAATGATGTTCCTTTGTGTACCTCCGATACAAACTCCATTTTACCCTGCATAAGTTCAATATATCTTTTCACGATATTCAACCCTAATCCCGTACCCGGAATATTCCCCGTGTTATGCGCTCTAAAAAAGGTTCAAACAAATGCACCTGATCTTCTTCGGGAATACCGATACCGTTATCTTTGACCGAAATCGAACAGCCATCGTCATCAATACAGGTTGTAAATTCAATTAATGTATCTTCGCCCGAGTATTTGATTGCATTGGAGATCAAATTCACCAAAGCATTTTTCAATAGATTCTGGTCCAAAGAAAAATGTCCGATCTCGCCCGTATGTTGATACACAATATGCTGATTTTTCTTACAGATCAATTGCATTTCCTCCGTAATCTCCTCAGCCAGTTCCACCAAATTAATGTACTGCTTGTTCATGACTACAATACCCGCCTCCAATTTTTCCAATGAGAGAAAATCGTTCAAAATACTGGTCAGGAGCTGCACCGCACCTTTGATCTTGTTGGTGTGTTTAATGATACTCGCCTTATCATCGGGGCGATCCGCATATTTTTCGATCAACGAAGCCGACAATTGAACGGAACTTAAAGGTGTGCGAAACTCATGTGAAGCCATGGAAACAAAACGCGATTTAAGCTGGTTAAGTTCAATTTCTTTCTCCAAAGATTTAGAGACCTCGGCCTTTGCTTTTTCCAGCTCCGAAACCATCGATATTAGATCACGGGTTCGCTCACTGACTTTATGCTCCAATTCGGCTGCATGCTGTTTTAGCATGTCCTCAGCAGCCTTCTCGCGTGAAAGATCATGGATAAATCCCGTGAAAATATTTTTATCCTTAAGCCAGACTTCACTGACCGCAAGCCGGAATGGAAATGTTTTTCCATTCTTCTTTAATCCCATCACCTCCCGACCGATTCCAATAATTTTCTTATGGCCAGTCGTTTGATAATTATGGATATAATTATCATGATTACCCCGATCAGGTTCAGGCATTAACATTGAAACATTATGTCCTATAACTTCTTCGGCATTATAACCGAACAATTCTAAGGCAGCAGGGTTAATGCTTTCCACATTCCCCTGTTGTCAATGGTGATAATACCATCAATTGCATGGTCTATTATAGCCGCCAGAAGCCTTCCGCCTTCCATGATCATCGTTATTTCACCAATTTTTTGTATTTAATACGATGTGGAGTCACATCCCCAAACGTTTCTTGCGGTTCTCCTCATACTCAGTATAGTTACCTTCAAAGAAGTACACTTGAGAATCACCTTCAAAAGCAAGAATATGTGTACAGATACGGTCCAAGAACCATCTATCGTGGGAGATCACCACAGCACAACCACCGAAATTCTCCAAACCTTCCTCTAACGCGCGCAATGTATTAACGTCAATATCATTGGTCGGCTCATCGAGTAAAAGCACATTTGAGCCTTCTTTCAATGTGATCGCCAAATGGACACGATTACGTTCTCCACCAGAAAGCACGCCAACTTTCTTTTGTTGATCAGCACCATTAAAGTTGAATTTGGATACGTATGCCCTGGAATTTACCGAGCGATTGCCTAAGATCATATTATCATTACCACCAGTGATATTTTCCCAAACAGATTTTTCAGGATCCAGATCATGGTGCATCTGATCGACATAACCCAATTTGACCGTCTCGCCTACTTTGAACGACCCCGTATCTGGTGTCTCCTGACCTGTGATCAAGCGGAATAAAGTTGTTTTACCTGCACCATTTGGCCCGATAATACCAACGATACCGGCCGGGGCAACATGAAACTTAAATTTTCAAATAAGATACGGTCACCATAAGCCTTGGAAATATCTGTTGCTTCAATAACAGAGTTACCCAAGCGTGGTCCTGGAGGAATAAACAACTCTAATTTTTCTTCGCGTTCTTTGGTTTCCTCAGAAGCTAATTTTTCATAGTTATGAAGACGAGCTTTAGATTTGGCATGACGGGCTTTTGGAGCCATACGTACCCATTCCAACTCACGCTCCAAAGTTTTCTGACGTTTGGTTTCTTGCTTTTCTTCTTGTGCCAGACGTTTAGCTTTTTGATCTAACCACGAAGAATAGTTCCCTTTCCAAGGAATTCCCTCACCACGATCCAGTTCTAAGATCCATCCTGCGACGTTATCCAAGAAGTAACGGTCGTGGGTTACGGCAATGACAGTTCCTTTATACTGTTTCAAGTGTTGTTCTAACCAGTCAATAGACTCTGCATCCAAGTGGTTGGTCGGCTCATCAAGCAATAATACATCTGGTTCTTGTAATAATAAGCGACATAATGCTACACGTCTGCGCTCACCACCTGACAAATTGGCAATTTTGGCATCAGGTTCTGGACAACGTAATGCATCCATTGCTCTATCCAATTTGGAATCGATTTCCCAAGCATTTGTTGCGTCAATTTTATCTTGTAATTCACCTTGTCTTGCCAACAATTTATCCATTTCATCTGGATTTTCGTAGACCTCAGGCAAACCAAATTTTTCATTGATTTCTTCGTATTCTTTTAAGGTTGCCGTAATTTCGGCAACACCTTCCTGCACAATTTCAAGTACGGTCTTTTCGAGATCCATTGGGGCTCCTGTGCCAAATATCCCACAGAGTAACCTGGAGAAAACACGACTTCACCCTGATACGATTTGTCCAAACCCGCAATAATTTTCAATAATGAAGATTTTCCGGATCCGTTCAAACCGATCACACCGATCTTGGCACCATAGAAAAAAGATAAATAGATATTTTTTAGAACTTGTTTTTGAGGCGGATAGATTTTGTTGACTCCCGCCATCGAAAAAAATAATCTTCTCGTCTGACATAAAATTTAAAAAAATTGGAAAACTCTTGTTATATTAACATACAAATGTAATCTTTTATACTGACATTTTGGACGTATAATGGTCATGGCTTAATTGTTGATGACATTATTTAAAATAATTTTAAGGTTTGAAATGTAGAATTTACTACATTTATATATCCTTAATATAAAACAGAAAGGTATTCAATGGAAGCAAAATTTTCACCGCGCGTAAAGGATGTTATATCGTACAGTAGAGAGGAAGCTTTGAGATTGCGTCACGATTATATAGGCACAGAGCATTTGTTGCTCGGCCTGATTCGTGAGGGCGATGGAATGGCGATCAAAATCCTTAAAAACATAGGCATTGACACAACTGCCCTACGTCAATCTGTGGAGGACGCAGTGAAGGGGGCATCTGTATCACGTGCACCTATTGGCAACATGCCGTTAACTAAACAAGCTGAAAAAGTGCTGAAAATAACTTATTTGGAAGCGAAAATTTTCAAGTCAGATATTATTGGCACCGAGCACCTATTATTGGCTATCTTGCGGATGAAGATAATATCGCTTCGCAGATTTTACAGCAATATAATGTGACTTATGACATCTTCAAATCTGAAGTTGAGCAAAATAGAACCACCATTAAGGATGAAGCTCCAGGCTCTCCTACCGGTGACGATGACTTTGCTGAGGATGATCAATATATCCAACCTAAAAAGGTTTCGGATATTAAATCCAAAACACCTGTATTGGACAACTTTGGTCGAGATCTGACCAAAGCTGCTGAAGAAGGTAGATTGGATCCTATTGTAGGTCGTGAAAAAGAAATCGAACGTGTATCACAGATCTTATCACGTCGTAAAAAGAATAATCCGTTATTGATCGGTGAACCTGGAGTAGGTAAATCGGCTATAGCAGAAGGATTGGCGTTACGCATCGTGCAACGTAAAGTATCACGTGTATTGTTCAACAAGCGTGTGGTTACTTTAGATCTTGCCTCTCTTGTTGCCGGCACGAAATATCGGGGTCAATTTGAAGAGCGCATGAAAGCGGTCATGAATGAACTGGAAAAATCACCGGATGTGATTTTGTTTATTGACGAAATCCATACCATTGTTGGTGCTGGTGGTGCTTCGGGCTCTTTGGACGCTTCTAATATGTTTAAACCAGCCTTGGCAAGAGGAGAAATACAATGTATCGGTGCGACTACACTGGACGAATACCGTCAATATATTGAGAAAGATGGTGCTTTAGACCGTCGTTTCCAACGTGTGACTATCGAGCCGGCTACACATGATGAAACTGTAGAGATCTTGAATCGTATCAAAGAGAAATATGAGGATCACCACAATGTGACTTATACGCCAGACGCGATTGAAGCCTGTGTGTCATTGACAACACGTTATATTACGGATCGTTTCCTACCAGATAAAGCGATTGACGCATTGGACGAAGCAGGTTCACGTGTACACTTGAACAATATCCATGTACCACAATCCATTATTGATATCGAGAATAAAATCGAGGAAGTCAAATTGGAGAAAAACAAGGTTGTTCGTAGTCAAAAATACGAAGAAGCTGCTAAACTACGGGATACAGAGAAAAAGCTTATCGACGAGTTGGAGAAAGAGAAGATTGCGTGGGAAGAAGAAACCAAATCTAAGCGATACACTGTTTCCGAAGAAAATGTAGCGGAAGTTGTGGCGATGATGACTGGTATCCCAGTGCAACGTGTCAGCCAATCCGACAGCCAAAAACTGTTGAATATGGGTGAACTCATGAAAGGAAGAATCATTGGTCAGGACGATGCCGTCGGTAAATTGGTTAAAGCCATCCAACGGACACGTGCCGGACTGAAAGATCCTAAGAAACCAATTGGTTCCTTTATATTCCTAGGCCCTACTGGTGTCGGTAAAACAGAATTAGCGAAAGAGTTAGCTCGATTTATGTTTGATACTGAAGACGCATTGATCCAAATTGACATGAGTGAGTACATGGAGAAATTTGCCGTGTCACGTTTGGTCGGAGCGCCTCCGGGATATGTAGGTTATGAAGAAGGTGGACAGTTAACAGAAAAAGTACGCCGTAAACCTTATGCAGTGGTGCTTTTGGATGAGATTGAGAAAGCTCACCCTGATGTATTCAACTTGTTACTGCAAGTATTGGATGAAGGTCAGCTGACCGATAGTTTGGGCCGTAAGGTAGACTTCCGTAACACAATTATCATCATGACCTCCAACATTGGAGCACGTCAGTTGAAAGAATTTGGTCAAGGTGTAGGTTTCACTACAGCAGCAAAATCACAACAAACAGATGCACACTCCCGTGGAGTAATTGAAACTGCATTAAAAGAGCTTTTGCTCCAGAGTTTCTGAACCGTATTGACGATGTTATCGTTTTCAATTCATTGACAAAAGAAAATATCTTCAAAATCATTGATATCGAATTGAAATCATTGTTTAAACGAATTGCAGATTTAGGTTATATCATTAATCTGACGGAAGAGGCAAAAGATTTCATTGCTGATAAAGGCTATGACAGTAATTTTGGTGCACGTCCATTAAAACGGGCAATTCAAAAATATCTGGAAGATCCAATTGCAGAAGAAATCCTCAAGGGAAATGTGCAAACAGGTTCAGTTTTAACTGTCAGCATCAATCCGGAAACCAAAGATATTGAGGTCTCTAGCTCAGATCCGAAGTCTTCAAAAGATACAGCTGAGAAATAATCGCTTGCTGTACTCGAAATAATTTCAAGAAAATGCACCATTGTGGTGCATTTTTTGTTATAAAAAGGTTGACGTTAAACTTTCGCACTATTTTATCGTCCTATAATAAAAAATGTCACAAATAACACAAACGATATGAAAAGACTTTTATTCGCAGCTTTAATTGGAACCGCAGCCTTGGTTTCATTCTCTTCTTGTACAAAGGAGTATATTACACAAGAGGCTATTAATCCTGGCAGGTCATTTATTTATACGGTTAAACCCAATGAATGGTCATCCGATAATAATAAAAGGATAATACATAAGATAAACCTACCGGAACTTACTAAATATTATATTGATCAAGGAAATGTTTCTGTTCATATGAGCTTAAAAAAGAAGCTTCATACAAAATATTACCGGCTTCGTTTGCATTCAATGATGGCAGAGAAACCAATCCCGTCAGCTTCCATATTGACTATAAAGTCGGAGAAGTTTCAATAATAGGAGAAGATCCTACTAATGAATTTACAATTAATCCGCCTACTCAAGACATAATTGTAAAAATTATCATATCAGAAACTGATTTCGTAGAGTAAATAAAAATAAAACCTCAGAATAAATATTCTGAGGTTTTATTTTTTTGCCCTTCTCTAGTACGGCAGGCCATCCAACCCAATTACTCCCCTTTCAACAACAACTCAGCATGCTCTACCGCAGCATCTGTCGGGTTTGTTCCACTCAGCATCTGTGCGATCTCTTTTACCCTTCCGGATTGATCCAAACGAACGATATTTGATATGGTACGATTGGTGTTATCTTCTTTGTATACTTTAAAGTGCGCTGCCCCTTTTGAAGCAATTTGTGGCAAATGCGAGATGGCAATCACCTGCATATTTTCGGCTAGATTTTCCATGACCTCACCCACACGTAATGCAACCTCACCCGAAATTCCAGTATCGATCTCATCAAAAACAATCGTTGGTAAAGCCGAAGTTTTAGCAACCAGCGACTTTATCGCCAGCATCACACGAGAAAGTTCTCCCCTGAAGCTACACGATGGATAGATTGCAATGCCTGCCCCTTATTGGCCGAAAATAGAAACTGAATGGTATCTATTCCAGATTCACGCATCTCGCCTTCTTTTAATGGCTCTAATACAATCTGAAGCATCGCATTTGACATACCGACATTCGACAGGGTATTTTGCACGTCCTTGGCAATCCTATCCAGCACTAATTTGCGCGCTTCCGATAGTTCCTTCGCATTCCGCAATGCAATCGCTAACTTCTGCACAACCTCAGCTTCCAGTCGCTCCAATTGTTCATCGGAGGAATTGATAGCGATTAGCTTTGTCTCCAGATCATCTCTAAGCTGAATGAGTTCCTCAACAGAATCAACATGATGCTTTTTCTGTAATGAATAAAGTAAGCTCAATCGTTCATTAATCTCCAATAAAGTTCCTTCATCCAATTGTGTATCTTCTTCAAGTGAGGCCAACTCGGCAGCCACATCTTTCAGCTCAATCAAGGTACTTTTCAACCGCACAGAGAGATCAGACGCTTCGGGCAAAAAGAAGATATACCCTCAACTTGTGTCATTGTATCTTTCAATTGCGTCAATATTGCCGTATCTTCGTTTTCCAACAAATGCGAAGCAGCATTTAGGGCCCGTTTGATATCCTCTGCATTTTCCAATTGACGCTGCTGCTGTTCGAGTGTCCCCTGTTCATCAGCAATCAGTTTCGCTCCATCCAGCTCATCAAACTGAAATTGAAAATAATCCAATTCTATCGCTGCCTTCTTTACCGTCTCTTTCAGTTCCTCCAATTCCCGCTTTGCCTTTTTATAGGCAGCATAGCTTTCTTTGTAGTTCTGTTTCAATACAAATGAACCAGCAACACTATCAACAACCAGAAATTGAAATTCCTCCGTATTGACCTGCAAAGTCGCGTGCTGCGAATGTACATCGATCAATTGCTCGCCCAATTGCTTTAGTATCGCCAATGTAACTGGCGAATCATTGACAAAAGCACGGGATTTACCATCTGGCGTTATTTCCCTTCTGATAATCGTATGATCCGCATAATCTAAATCATTCTGCTCAAAGAAGTTATTTAATTGATAAGCTCCAATGTTAAACTCTCCTTCGATCACGCATTTTTTGATGGATCAAAAAATGTTTTCCTCTGCTCTGTTACCCAAAATCAGGAAAGTGCTCCCATAATAATGGATTTACCCGCTCCAGTCTCCCCAGTAATCATATTCAAGCCACTATCAAATTGGATTTCCAATACATTGATCAGGGCATAATTCTTAATATGTAAGGTATCTAGCATATTCTTGAAGGTCTATTTTACAGTTGAGAGGAAAACCGTTCCTCATCCGGATTAATCGTATCTTTTATGATCCTTTCTTTAGTAGGTAATTTACCTAAAACTCAGCCGATTTCAATGCATTTTGTTTCAAAAAAATATTGCACCGGTTTCGAACACTGTCTTCTTGAATTTTATTTAACGGCACTAAATACTAAAAATAATATCAAAATTCCAAATAAAAACTAAATATTATAGTTAAAAACACCTTTTTCATAAACGATTTATAGTGCTTTCATTTGTAAATGTCACTTCAAATCCATCATATTGATCGTACCAGGATGAACCAACCACAGCGAATTACCCCGCAGATTCCTGCGGATAAACACGATCTTTTGACAATAAAATGTTTGCCAGTGACAAAATAATGTCCTCCGATTATTATGTGAGCATGAATAAATCACTATTTTTACGGCATGCAAGATTACAGTGCAACCCTCAAAAATACATGCCCGAAGAAGCAGCTCTATTATATCCAATTGGATAAATCACACCGCATGCTTATTTAAAATTTCCCGGTCCAGAAGCACCAAACTGGGGATTATCGTGCTCCGTTTAAGGGTAGTCCACATCGTATCTCGGTCAATCATGACCTGAATCCTTATTCCTTTCTGATCACGACCATACACGAATTTGCACATCTTCAGACCTGGAATAAGCATCAACACCGCGTAAAACCACATGGGACTGAATGGAAGAAACACTTTAAGGAGTTGATGGATCCTTTTTAAAACTCAGTATCTTCCCAACCGATGTCAATAATGCGATACACAGTTATATGGAAAATCCAGCGGCATCGAGCTGTACCGATCTTCATCTCTTTCGGACATTGAAGGCCTATGACAAGGCCAAAAGCAATGCACTCACAGTAGAAGCATTAGAAGATGGACATTTTTTAAATTAAAGAACGGAAGGTCTTTTCAGCGAATTGAGAAAATACGAAAACGCTATAAATGTATGGAGTTAACCAGCAAACGCATGTACCTTTTCAACCCAATTGCAGAGGTATTTCTGCTAGAACAATGATTTTTAACAAATACATTCATTATATTTTTATCTTTGCTAACTTAGGAAACAATTAAAGAGAGCTTTTATGTTACACTTACACTCGACAATAGCAATTGTCTTATTGCTAGCCCTGGTGATATCTATTGTGATCACCTTAATGAACTATTTAGGCAACAAACCTTACAACCGTAAAATTGCCTTATTAGGTTTTATCGTATCGCATATCCAATTATTAGTGGGATTGATCTTATACTTTTATTTGAAGTATCCATCGATGATCTCTGGCGCCGTGATGAAAGATCCAACATTGCGTTTAAAAATCATTGAGCACCCTTTAACGATGATCATTGCCATTGTATTGATTACCATCGGTTACTCAAAAGCTAAAAAGATGGAAAACTCGAGAAAAGCAAATCAAACTGTTGTGATTTTTTACATCATCGGTTTAATTTTAATGCTAGCTCGTATTCCATGGGGTACCTGGTCATTATTTGCATAGTCTATACAGCATTCATAGCGAAAAGGCATCAATTAAATAATTGATGCCCTTTTTTGGCCTATCAAATAAATAATTACCCCGCAATAGTTTACCCGCTTTCTCTTTGATGGCACTCTTTTCCATGCTGCCCTTTTCTGTTTGGGGTAAAATTTCACTTGTATGTGAACTTACTTTACTCTTATCAACTTCCTATTAAAACATCACATATAGGCACAAAAAGCCCCAGTAAAAACTGAGGCTTTCCAATATCATTAAATGACTTTTAATTAGTCACGATTTTTTCCAAATCCCAAAATCCCGAAAACAGTTTTAAATGCAATAAGCGTACCTATGATCAATGAGATATTTGCTATCGCAGAGAACAAAAATGTTTGTTGTCCCATTGCAGTACATACATCCGGTACAAAACGGATAAATGTGCCTATTAAACCTAAAGCGATAGCTACTACCAATGTTTTGTAGTAATGAGTTTGATTCGCATTATTATCAGTTGTCTTTGGAGCTCTTGGTTGTACAGTTTCTGCCATTTCTATTTCGATTTTATTCGATACAAATGTACAAAATATTCTATGTTTGAAAAATAAAATTGAAAAAACCAGCAAGGATCTAAATCATACAGGAAAAACACAGAAAATGCTGTCAAAATTTTCAATCAATATTCAGCCTAAAATCTAGCAAAGCGGCATATTTTTCGCAGTTACTTCTTTTTTCTCGGGTTGCAAATAATAGTACTCATCGCTCTTAAAGATACGGAAGCACTAAAGGCAGTTGAAAATGCTATTAAATTGGACCCCAATGACAAAATAAATAAAAATATTGCATCCATTGTGCGGGATGTCATAGCAGGAAAACGTCAAAGGCCAACTTTTGAAGATGCAGTAAGGTAGAATAAAATCTCAGTGATCTACTCAACTCCACCTTTGCTTACATAACTATCCAGTTCTTTATTTAACTCGTCCAGCAACTGCTTTTCGGTAGGCAAATAAAGTTCGTATTGACTGGCAACGATCTGTTTTTGTTCTTCGGGAAGGGTAAATTTCACGACCGCATCATTTTTACTTGCGCAAAGTAAAATACCAATCGTGGGATGCTCATGTGGGAGCTTTTCAATACGATCGTAGTAATTGACATACATTTGCAATTGACCTATATCCTGATGCGTTAATTTATGTGTCTTGATTTCAATAATCACAAAGCTTTGCAATAGACGATTGTAAAAAACTAAATCAACAAAGAACTCATCGCCTTCAATATGTATACGTTTTTGGCGGGCAACAAAGGAAAAGCCATTCCCTAATTCCAGCAAAAACTCCTGCAGATGGGTGATAATAGCGCCTTCAAGGTCTTTTTCATAATACGCACTCTCTCGCTTTAAACCTAAAAACTCGAGTACCATTGGATCTTTGATGATCTCCTTCGCATCGGAAGGCATCTTTTCTCTTTTGCAACAGCCAACACACTTTCTTTATCGTTACTAAGTAATAGGCGTTCATATAGACTGGTATTGATCTGCCGCTCAAGCTGTCGGACAGTCCAGTTATTCTTTATGGTTTCGGCGACATAAAATTCTCGCTGTTCCTCGCTATTAAGACTTAAAAGTAGCTTGTATTGACTCCAACTCAATTGTGTCCACAGTGTAGACACAATTGGAAAGGTGCGATAAAACTGGCGGTACCAATTCAACTGTCTAGCGGAAAAACCACTACCAAACTCAGGTTGCAGCTCCTCTGAAAGATATTTTATGATGTATTTCCCATAATCAGCCCTATCCTTACCTTGTTGCTCCTCTTCGAAAATACGTTTGCCGATATGCCAATACATCAATGTACGCTGATGATCTACCACACGAATAGCATCATCTCTAGATTTGGAAATAATCGCCTTTATGTCCGATATTAAAGTTTGATCTGATAACATAATTATTTATTTAATTGGTATTACTTCTGCAAGTGAATAGTACAAAGATAGCTAAACACAAATTAAAATACTAATTATTTTAGTAAAAATGCATTTTCAAATACTTTTTATTAAACCTCTTAATCCGCCTTAAAAACCTATTAAACGACATCTAACAGACGCATAGCTCCCAGTTCTCCCTCCGCCAGACACATCAAATAAGTCAATCGTTTCCTTAGATAATCATACATGGAATAAATCTTCATTATTTTTAAAAAAATTGACACTTTTTGATTGGATTATAAATATTAGCGTTTAAATCATAGCTTTAGTAAGACTTTTCTCAATTCTCAAATGACAGATCTTAGGTTAAAATATCCCATCGTTCTTATCCATGGTACAGCTGCCAGAGATAACAGTTTGTTTTGGGAAGAATTCCAAAGGCTTTTAGAGACAACAACATTCTGTTTTATTACGGAAAAACAGATGGCTGGGCTAATGTTGCCAATAACGCACAGCTATTAAAAGCAAATCTGTTGAGGCTTGTAGAAACAACGGGGACTAAAAATTTAACCTGATCGCCCATTCCAAGGGCGGAATAGACGCTAGGCACTTTATTTCAGCACTAGGTGGACATGAAATAGTCGCATCGCTAAGTACGCTATCAACACCACATTTGGGCACACCAATAGCAGACTATTTAATGGAAAAACATCTATCTGGAGGCTCCATTACAAAAAAACTTGTACAACGGATTTCATTCTTACTTGGTGGCCAATCGCCTAATCCGACGGAATTGATACGGAATCTAAGCATAAAAGAAATGCATGCTTTCAATCAGTCCAACCCCAATATGGAAAATGTATATTATCAGAGCTTTGCATCAACAATGAATACCGCTCAGGACGATTTGCTATATGCTCTAACCTTTAAATACCTAACACGGGTAGCTGGTGAGAATGACGGAATGATACCACTTCAAAATGCCGTTTGGGGTGATCGGTTTGAACACATACGTGCGCAAAAGGTATTTCGCATGCTGCTATAACCGATATAATGCGTAGAAATATCGGAAATTTGCATATACCCCAATTTTATCTGGATATTGTTAGCGGATTAAAAGGATTGGGCTTATAGTCTGCTAGAACAATAGCCACTAACCTGTCCTACCAATATTTAAAGAAATAACTATAAATTTGTAAAAAAGCCATATTTAAAATTTAAATTAACAAAACGTATGAAAGTAAGTTATCTCGCACTGTTTCTGTTCTTAATCGCTCACAAAGTAATAGGCCAAACTAAGGTCGATAGTATTCCCTTTGTCGCCTACTGGCAGAATGGAGACTCTTATAATTTTAAGGTCACAAAATTAAAACAACAGTGGCAAGACGACAAACTTATAAAAAATGATTCTGCTACTTTTCAAGCAAACTTTACCGTTTTGGATTCCTCTGAAACTGGATATAGAATCAAATGGGCTTATGATATAGATTGGTCAAAATTTTCCTTTGCAGACAGTTCTACCTCAGAATTAATCAAAAATATAGCAAAAGATATGGTTATGGAAGCAACATATAAAACGGATGAAGTCGGTCAATATAGGGGTCTGGAGAACTTTGAAGAAATTAAAAACAAAATGCTAAACATATTTGATAAGATATCCGAGCATTTCGAGAAATCAGGCAAGATGCCCCCAGAACAATCAAAAAAATGAATCAGGCCCTTCTAAAACTGTTCAGTTCAAAGGAATTGATCGAACAAATGGTTGCCGAAGATATCCTCCTATTTCATAGTCCATTCGGAATAATCTATCCAGTTCGCGATACATTGCTTTATACAGGAGAAATGCAAAATCCATTTGGCAATACCCCAATTCCTGCGCGTATATCAATGTTTACGGATGATCTGGATTTAGATAATAGTTTTGCGTAATTTCCCAAATAACAACTATAAATCCAACAGATGCAAAAAAATATTTGCTGGCTTTACTACCTCAATTGGGCATCCCAGCAAATGAAATAAAAAAATGGCCCAAACATCCACACTTGATATCTCTGATAAAAAACATTTTGAATACTGGTACAACCCTGGAGTTCCTTACTTTATCGAAGCCAGTAAACAAGCAATTCTACATTTAGGCGAAGAAAAGCTTAAACGTATTGATATCACGAGAATTCAGTACAATGATTGAAAAAGATTTTGCTAGATATTTATAACGGTATAAATACAAATACCGTTTTGGATAAAATAAAAATGTGATGCGGCAAAATTTATTTTTGTCCAAAAAAGTGTATCTTAATCATAAATCACAGCCACATGAAACGCTTATATATCCTATTTAGTTTTGCCCTGTTATTCTCTTCGATATTGACAGTAAAAGCTGCTATTTCTTCCGACAAAAATTATTCAAAGCAGTTGACTGATACGCTTTCTAATCATATCAGAGAGCAGATCATAAAATCCGTCATTTCGAATGGTTTAGATCTAAACGTCATCAAAAATGATTTAACGATTAGTGATAATAAAGGAATTCACACAACCGTATCAAAAGATATATTTGGAAATTTAGAAATTGGTGACAATAAAGGAAATCGCAAAACCGTATCAAAAGATATATTCGGAAATTTAGAAATAAGTGACAACAAAGGTAATCGTACAACGATATCAAAAGATATATTCGGAAATTTAGAAATAAGTGACAACAAAGGTAATCGCAAAACGGTGTCAAAAGATATTTTTGACAATTTAGAAATAAGTGACAATAAAGGTAATCGTACAACGGTATCAAAAGATATTTTTGACAATTTAGAAATAAGTGACAATAAAGGTAATCGTACAACGGTATCAAAAGATATTTTCGATAATTTAGAAATAAGTGACAACAAAGGTAATCGTACAACGGTATCAAAAGATATTTTCGATAATTTAGAAATAAGTGACAATAAAGGCAATCGTACAACGGTATCAAAAGATATTTTCGATAATTTAGAAATAAGTGACAACAAAGGTAATCGTACAACGGTATCAAAAGATATATTTGGAAACTATAACGCTAGCGACAATAAAGGAAATAGAGCCTCGATTGAAAAAGATATTTTTGGACAAATAATTATTGATGACCCAAAAGGAATCTTAAAAACGGTAAAAAGTCAACTGATTCAAGAATTAATGAAAAAATAAATGATGTTATTATCGGATTTACCAAAATATGGACAGAAATTTTCTGCAAAACCAATATAACAGTCAAATAAGAATTATCAGGAAAATCATTAAATCCTGGAATTTAATTCCTGGTGCACCATCGGATGAATTTGATCCATTAGCGCATAAATTATTAAAACACTTATCAGAGCGTGCCTATAGTACGAAAATCAGTGAGATTATCGCGAGCGATCTTGTTATAAGATATGGCTTTCTCAACCATGAAATAGATCCAGAATCATTTGCCAATGAAATCATGGATTGGTGGTATGATTAGATTATTCATTAATTGGATGAACTGGTATATTTGAACTTTAACTAGAATTTGATAGCATTTAACCACCTAATTTCTGACAATAGAAATAATATCCAGACTGGGAGATGAGAATTTTATTTATTTGGACATGTATGCTAGGGCTGTTCGCTTGTAATAGCCCTAAATCCCAATCTTACAAAATTCCTTTAGAAGAGATCGAAGGAATGTTTTCAAAAATGAAAGCAAATGGAGTATATACAGATACAATATTGCTTTGGGGTATTTTTTTCACCTCAGATAGAAAAGATCATTTCGATCAAATCGCCAAAGAACTTAAAAAACAGAATTTTGAATTTGTAGAAATTTTTCAGGCTGATGATAAAAGCTATTGGCTGCATCTGGAACGACAAGAGATCCACAATGCAAAAAGCTTATTCGAACTAGACAAAGAACTCTATAAAATAGCTGATAAATATAAAACCACTTATGACGGTTTCGATATCGGAAATATAAACAAAGGTCAACCAATACAACGGGATACCTACGTAGTACCCGAAGAATTTAAAACTATTGATAATTCAAAAGACGATCTTCCTTATTTGCTGGTTGGAAATACGGCTTTTGATAGATTTCCTCATAAGGCAGAATTTTGCAACTTTGTAAAAGTAACGACAGTTTTTGTAAGCAACGCGTCAAAGACAATGTTGCCAACGAATGAGGAACTTAATGAATTAGACCAATTTGAGCATACTATTGAAATGTACCTAAAAGAAAATAATATCAAATATTACTATGTTTTTCGAGATACACACAGTGGTATAAGGAATTTTTATATTGTAACAAACGACAAAATAGGTGCGACAAAAGTATTCAACAGCATAAAGGATTCAAAAAAATAAGAGAATTTAACTATAAAATTTCAACGGACAAAAACTGGGACTTATATCATGATTTCAGAAAGAAAATCCAAGATGAATAAACGTCCTCAAACTACGAAAGTGACATCAGAAAGTCGCGACTTCTTCTAACAGAGGTTGCCAGTCAAAACCGAATGGCATAGCGATCAGCTTCCCGCCCGGTGTTAAAATATACTTGCTTGGATACCCCTGACTTTAAGTTTTTTCCACCTGACCATCTGACATCAGCACCGGTATAATGTAATTGTTTTTAGCAAGAAAGTTTTTCACTTTGTCTGCAGCATCATTACATGCAATACTCATAAAACCAATTTTGTCCGACTTCAATTTATCAGTTTTCAAGTGCTCATAAAAACTATTGAGTTTAGGCATCTCTGCGACACAGGGGCCGCACCAAGTTCCCAAAAGTCAACCAATGTCCATTTACCTTTCAGGTCAGCCTTTGCAATTTTACTGTTCTCCAGATTCCCAAAGCAAAATCTGGTGCATCGGGTAATTGTGGAATGACCTTCTGAATGAAAAACTCACTGAATTTCTGTTCTGGATAATAATGCTGGTAAAAATCACGTAACCCCTTATAGCTTGTTCCCTGAACGGTCAAAAACTCATCGATATATTTCTGTAAAGCGACATCTTTCTTACCGCCCGCGGCCAATTCTGTAAGATAATCTTCCGAATAGCTTTTCTTAGATTTCAAAAATATAATATCGTAAGACGAGTTATACGCAGTCTCCGTCTGATTTTTTGGTGAGTACAGAGCCGCTTTCTCCAAATAGTTCAAGGCGTCTTCCTTATTGCTTTTGCTGGTCATTTGGTAGGCCAAATAGTTAGCTGTAGCAAGATGTGCACGGGTTATATTTCGATGCTCGGTCTTATCGGCATTATAAAGCACTGTTAATCTTGAAATAATATCCTTTAGCAATTGGTGGGTATAGTCCGGATCTACAGAAACCAAACGCTGATAGGCCAGTAGCGCATATCTCCCTACGTTTCCATTGATCCAATAAGCATCGTTAAGGTTCATTAACTCTTCAAGCAATTTTTTAGCTTGTGACAGATCATCTGCCTGTTGTATAATCCGTTGCCCCAAAATCATCGGATAGGTATATTGCTTCTCAATTTCGGAAAAATGATTTATTAATAAATCGGCTTGTTCATCAGAAGACAACACTCCTGTGGCAGCTGGACGCCCCAGCTGTTGATATAAAACATTCTGAATCCAATTATATCGTTTTTCGTTGTCTAATAGCGGTATTACGATTATAAATTTATCCCTTGAAATGGCTCCATTGTAGAGAAAGTTTGAAAGATGATGTGTACCCGAAAGCAAGTTGACCGGCACATCGTTCAAACTCAGATCATATAATTTATAGTTTTGAATCTGCTGAAGCAGATCTAACTTTTTCTTTACGAATGTCCTATTATTCGTAAAAATAGCCTCATTTTTAGTGATGTATTTCATGACCTTCACACTATCAATTGCTTCGTTTGTATAAAGTGCCTTACTAACAAAACTACCCGACAACAACATCTCCGCATAGGTTTGATCGTAAGTACTGGATACATTCGTATCCAACATCTGCATGATAGTGGTCGTGATAAATGAATGATTATCTTGGATATGCTCACTTCTTCGTGAAAACATGATAGGCTGAAGTGTTTTCTTATCAACGACAAGTTCTCCATCCGAAATACCTGATGTATCCCTAAAATCTAGGTACAAATTTTTCTTATCACTTCTAGTTAATTGATAACGTTCGCTTTTGACGAGTATAGGTTCGGATTGGAGTCTCTTTATCAGACCTTTGTCTAGATACTGGTAATTTAGTTTGCTACAAAGGAACCCTGCTCCTACCATAACATTATTCCTTACCATCTCTGTGATATCGTCTGATAACTGCCAGTCCCTGGCCTTTAACAGGATCTCTTTTCTAAGTGAAGAAGTATCAACAATGGTCTCTTGATGCTGAAAATTGAATCGAATAGGCTGTTGTAAGTTCATCAAAATATCAACCAGTATGCTGGAAGACAAAACATTTTGGTTACTGTCAGGATGAAAACTGGAAAAGAAAAATGGATTACGGGAATCCTTATATTCTACAGCTTTAATCGTTATTTCTGACGGAAAGTCTTTTTTGAAGCGGATTTGTTAGCAGACAATGTAAAAAAGGTCGATTTGGACTGTATAAGCTTCCCTTCAGACATGGATTCCTCGGTTATCTTATAATTAACGTTCTGTTGGCCGAAACACACTGAATTCAGCAACAGAAATACGAATAATATTCTTCTCATCAAAAAAATAGTTTTACATGGTTATCTCTAAAATTAATAAAAATTCTATGTCGATACAAGATATGCTCCAATTAAAAAATATATAAAGCAAAAGACCATTCAACTATTCTTCAGCTCTTTGGGCGAATAGCCAAAATATTTGGTAAAAGCCGTTGTAAAATGCTGCGGATAGCTATACCGTAATAGCTCGGAAACCTCATTGACGCTGTATCCCCTCTCTTTTAGTAAAATGAAGGCTTTTTCCATTTGCAGTTTGCGCAGATATTGTGCTATCGAACAACCCTCATATTTTTGGAAACCTGCATTGAGCACTTTTATTGACACATTAAATAATTCTTCAATTTCTTTCAACCGAATATTTCCGATTTCTTGCTGCGCAATCCAATTTTTGACCTGTATGATCTTCTCATCATTTGAAAGGCTCGTAACTTTAGGCGCAACCAGTTGATACTCTTCCAGACAGGACAGTATTAATAATAATAACTCGTCAATCTTGATCCTATAAAAACTTGATTTTAAATCACTATGCAGATTGCAACTCAAAAGACTATACAACAACTGTTTAATATCCGCCCGGATTGGTAGGGATTCACGGAACAAGAGCGTGGGTTTATTGATTTTGAGCGAGTCAACGAATCCGGCATACCCCGGAAACTTCCGGTATACCTCTCGTTCAAACCAAGCCTTGTCAAACATGATATCGACACATTTACGGTTCTTTTTATAATGTAACTTGCCATTGACGCGAGGCAGATAAAACAGATTGAAACAATCCTCATGAATTTCAATTGTGGTATCTCCATCAGTATACTTTGAATATCCTTCCAATTCAAACTGTACTTTAAATACACCGTCTTCCAACAAGACAGGCACAGTAACAGGATGACCAACTTCAGCCGAAGAATTAATGATGATAAAGTCGTCATTAATAATAAAACGTTCCTGAATAGGAATATTATAAAAATTTACCTTGAAAAAGCATTCGCTAAAATCATTTTCCTGATACACCATTTTTTGCTTATTCCGCAAATACTTGAGATTATATCGTTCCTTTAGTGGTTTCATGTGCAATTTCTCTTAAGGTATCAAAATCGTAGGTTTTCAAATCCATATTTCGTAGAAAACTGTGTGAAATTAGGGATAATTTTGCCGTTGTTAATAATTAATCTAAATACAAATGAATAAGTCCTACTATATTATATTTCTATTTGTTGTCTTCGCACAGTTGTCCCATGCGCAATCCAGCAAGGTTCTCGTACGTATTCTCGACTTTTCGTATAACCCCGTCCCTACTGCTTCAGTAAAGGTAATGGAAAACAATCAAGAACTAGTAACAGACAAGAACGGTCGGGTGGAATTAGAATTTACAGAATTCAAACCTTACACTTTGTTGATTCGTTACAACAACGAGAGTTATGAAGAGAAGCTATCTTTCAATGGTTTAAAACAATATACTGTCTATATCGGAAATAAACATCACCTTTTGGATGAGATTACCGTAAGTGCTTCAATGAAATTTGCCGAAAAGCAAACCAACACAGTAGGTAAGGTCGAACAGGAAAACTTAGAAACCTCACAGACTTATAATATTATCCCTAGCGAATTGCTCAAGGAACGTTCAGTGACTGATATGAAAGGAGCGTTGCTAGCAGCACCTGGTATTGCCAATGTAACGAATGGCTTAGGTGCAGGCGGGTTCACCGTAATCGCGCGGATGCGTGGTTTTTCCACGGGGCAGGCTCATTACGAAATGGCTATCGGACCAGTACGACGACAATGGCTGACCTCGCTAACATAGAAGCTATCGAGGTCATTAAAGGGCCTGCCGGCACATTATTTGGCAGCAGCACAGAAATCTCCTATGGCGGGATGATCAATTTAGTGACCAAGAAACCCAAACCATATAAAATTGGTGATGTAAGCTTGAGCTACGGTGCCTATGATCTAAGCCGATTGACCCTTGATTTCAACAGCCCCGTCAATGATAGTAAAACCGTTTTATTTCGTGTGAACGGCGCATTCCAACGCGGGAAGACCTTCCAGGATTTTGGGCTTGACAATACAACTTTCATTGCCCCTGCCCTCCGCTTTCTAGTCAACGATAGGTTGACCTTAAATATCGAAGCTGAATTGAGTCAGAACGAGCGTAACATGATTGCTGTTGGCTATCTCCTAAAGGATTCAATAGCCTAAAGGATTTCAACTGGGATGTCAAGAAATCATTTTCTTCCAATGACCTGACCATGAAATCCAATGTACTGAATATGCTGGCCACTGCGGACTATAAAATGTCCGATCATTGGAATTCACAGACTGTTGTATCCAGTGCAAATACAACGAACAAATCCGATTATCTCTTTGTAGTTCCCTTGACACAAGATACCATTGGGCGAAGAATTATGCGTATCCCCAGCCATTTCGTCTCAACCAGTTTACAACAAAATTTTGTAGGTACTTACACCGGCGAAAATTGGAAAAATAAGATATTGATCGGTGTAGACTACAACAACGATAAATATCTAACGACACGTAAGATGCTGAATTTTTATGACAAGGTAGACCGCTTTGGAACCACACCTACAATTAATATGTCCAAGGTTGAGACAATGTTTGGTTCTGCGGCAGAAAGCGAAATCAACACAAAATTTCAGACTTATGGGGTATACCTCTCAAATGTCTTCAGCCTGAACAATCGTCTTCACCTGAATGCAGGACTACGTATGGACCGCTATAAAAATTTAGTATCTGATTTCGAAGAAACTTATTTCTCGCCAAAATTTGGTGCCGTTTATGAGGTTCTTTCGGATCAGCTTTCCCTATTTGGGAATTATACCAACGGTTTCAACAATGGCTATTTAATGATCGAGAGTGTGCAATTCAATGCTGCAACGATCAAACCACAGGAAGCCAATCAATATGAATTCGGTTTTAAATACGAACTCTTTAATAAAAAACTACATGGTAATGCCTCTTACTATAATATCGACGTTAAGAATGTACCTTTCTCTGTTGTAGCTGAAAATGGCAAAACATCGACCGTTCAGAATGGCAAACGACTAAGTCGCGGGTTCGAGTTTGACATTACGGCCAATCCATTTGCAGGCTTTCACCTCATTTTGGGATACGGCTATAACGACTCCAAATTTACCGAAGGTGATGAAAAGACCATAGGCAATAGACCTCAGGGCACCCCATTCAACGTAGGCAACTTCTGGACGAGCTATAGCATTCAATCCGGACATATGAAAGGATTTGGATTTGGGGTCGGCGGTAACTATTCCGATGGTTTTTATGGAGACGATTTCAATACCTTTAAAATGCCAGGCTACTTTTTGTTGGATGCAAATCTCTTTTACGAAAGGGATCAGTTCAGGATAAGCTTAAAAGGCAACAACCTAACAAATGTACATTATATGACCACCAATTTCTGGTTGTATGCGCAACCTACAAAAACCATATTGGGAACCGTATCTTATCGATTTTAAGTTTCTATGAACGCTTATAAGAAAAAGAAAAGAAGAAAAGCACGTTATTACGCTTGGCCAATTGGTTACACCTCTGGCCAAGTGTGGTATCGGGCTTGATTGTGGTTTTTGTATGCCTCACGGGCACCATTATCGTATATTCGGACGAGATCATCGAAGCTTCTGCAGGATCAGCAAAGTATATCACACCAAACGCGGAAAAAAGCTGACATTAGAACAACTGCTGGAGATACAGAAGAAAAAAATACCAGGGATCTTGCCATCCTATGTCCTTTATTACAATGCCCCCGACCGTAGTGTTATAATCAACGGTTTCGACCCCAAGAATATCCGGCTATCGATGATCTACATGAACCCATATACCGGTGAGATCCTGAAATACGACAAGACAATTCATTTTTTCTTTATTATGGCACATCTGCACGCCCATATGAAGTTAGGATCTATTGGGGTTGGATTGTCATTTTATCGACCATTATTTTCGTCATTAGCACATTAACGGGGTTAATTCTTTGGTGGCCCAAACGTTGGACCAAAACCACCCGAAAAGCCAGCTTTACCGTACGATGGAAAGCCAAATTCAAGCGATTTAACTATGACATCCACAATGTTTTTGGTTTCTACTCCTTAATTTTATGTTTTATACTTGGGATGACCGGATTAATTATTTTCTTTCAACCCATGATGAACCTGACAATGAAATCTCTTGGAGCTACCGCTGTCGATTGGCATCGTGATCTCCCAAAAGCGGATAAGACCAAACATTTTATAGATGCTTTCCCGCTGATGGATCAACTATTTAAAGTACAACCACAGAAAAAGTGATCAAATATTGGGTATATGATTAAAAAATCAGGCGTATTTGCCTTCAATCTTGCAGATCGTGCTGGCTTGAAAAGCGACGAAAACAATTATACTTATTACTTTGACAAATATTCCGGATCCCCTATCTTATAAAAAAGAAGAGCATATACACAATAAGGTGGAGAATTGGGTATGGCAACTCCATATGGGGCAATGGTTTGGTCAGATTGGGAAGCTTTCTACCTTTATAGCCGGACTCATCAGTACAACGTTGCCCATCACTGGTTTCTTAATCTGGTGGGGCAAACGAAGAAAAAACAAAGCAAAAAATACAACGGGTAACTTTATCCGCTAATGAACATGCTCTTGACTCTGTTGAATAAATGCAATGTCTAGCTTATCGTAACGCCATCCCATATTGGGGCACTAACTCGTTCTTATTGCTCGATATCTATTCCTGAACATTAACCAATTTATTAGCATTCTACCCAAAAGGGTGGGAATTATCAAAAAATACGAGCTAAGCTCAGGTCAGTATTCTGAATATTTATCCTTTTACATATTCAAAGAACTACCCCTAGCTTACAAAGTATTATATATCCACCATATTTTTTTCTAATGGCATATTTACCCTACAAAACAAGTAATTATCTAAAGTTGTTATATCAATTAGCGCTACCCCACAAGATAACTACGCAATAAGTCTGCGTACTCATTTATCCAAAGCCATTTTATTTTCGAAATAAAAAAATAAAAATCTAATAATCAGCAAAATAAACATTAATCACACATTAACCTCTAATTGCGCACATATAACGCGTAGGTCAGCTTGCAATTTTGTAATGTCAGTTCAGAATAGTCTGGCACAAATGTTTAACGATAATGTAATGATTATGAAATTCAACTTCCTTAACACTAAAAAACAGCTGGTTACGAATCATGAAAAAGCAAAGGCTTACCTCATGACACCAGAACTGGAATTGTATACTACGGTAGTCACAACTGGATTGCATGATTCATTTTATGAAAGCGGCAACAGTAGATTAAATCGAATCAAGGAGTTGGTCATGACATGCGAATCGATATTTGTTGCCAAACTCGCCGTCTATGCACGTACAGTGATGAACTTAAGGTCCATCCCGATAGTACTAGCTGTCGAATTAGCGAAGAAAGCCTCTGGCGAGTCGATCGTTAGTAAAACAGTGAGCCGGGTAGTATTGCGTGCTGACGAGATAACTGAACTTCTGGCCTATTACCAGATTGCAAATAACAGAAATGGAGCGAAAAAGTTAAGTAGACTTTCCAAGCAAATCCAAAAAGGTCTTGTAGCCTCTTTTAACAGATTTGATGAATACCAGTTTGCAAAATATAACAGGGAAGCTGAAATTAAGTTAAAAGATGCGCTTTTTCTTGTACACCCTAGTCCTAAGAACGATCAACAGCAGGCTATTTTTAACCGAATCGCAGCGGATAATCTTTCGACCCCTATACTTGGGAAACGGAACTTTCTAAATTGGGTCAGGAAAATTTTGATAACACCCTGGCCAGATCTGATGCTTTCGCCAGAAAATGGGAAGAGTTGATCGAAAGTAAAAAAATGGGGTATATGGCTTTGCTCAGAAATCTCCGTAATATACTGGAGGCTAACGCATCAGCACAACATGTGTTGATGGTCTGCAATTATCTATCGAATGAGCAAGCAGTACTCAACTCTAGGCAACTTCCGTTCAGATTTCTTTCAGCTTATAGAGAGTTGAAAGTGCTGAAATCGGGTTTAACGTCAACTGTATTGACTGCACTAGAAGATGCCACATTATGCAGTGCCAGAAATATAAAAGGCTTCGGTTTTGAGACTTCGGTTGTGATTTCCTGTGATGTTTCAGGATCTATGCAAAAGCCTATTTCGGCAAAAAGTACGGTTTTACTGTATGATGTGGGCCTAATGTTAGCGATGCTATTACAATCACAGTGTAAAGATGTAACAACAGGGATATTCGGCGATACATACAAGATAATCAATATGCCTAAACATCAGGTGCTGACGAATGTAATGGAGTATTACAAACGAGAAGGTGAAGTGGGTTATTCGACAAATGGATACCTGGTCGTGGACGATCTAATCCGTAGAAAAAGATTGTGGATAAAGTAATGATATTTACTGACTGTCAATTATGGGATAGTAATCATAATGGCAATTCTTTAGAGAGGTCATGGAATAATTACAAAAGTTTAGCTCCAACGGCGAAACTCTACCTATTCGATTTGGCGGGATATGGAAAACAGCCCATAGATGTTAAACAAAATGATGTTTATCTGTTAGCAGGCTGGTCGGATAAAGTATTTGATATACTTTCTGGCATGGACAACGCCCTATCTGCAGTCAAACAGATCCATCAAGTGGAAATATAAGATCATCCTGCAGTAATTTGGCTGCGGGATTAATCAAAGGAATAAAATAAGCAAGTGTCGTAGAAAAGAGTTACTTCGCATTTGGGTTGCCCGTGTCACAGGTTCGAGTCCTGTCTCTATAGGTATATAGAGTAGCTCAGTTGGTAGAGCAGGAAAAACAGTCTCTTTTCGTTAGTTACCTTGCTTTATGATAAAATTGGATAAGTGCCGTAGAAAAGAGTTACTTCGGTCCAATGGCAGGTTCAAATCCTGCTTCCGATCAGTTCTAGATAGACGATATCGAAAACGTCGGAAAAAACTCTTTTCGTCAGCTGCCTTTCTGATTCTAAACAGAATGCCGTAAACGATAGTTACTTCGTCACCGTTAAGGGGAGGAATAATGAAGTTGTAAAATCAACAAGATTATCCGGTTCGAATCCGGCAATGACTAGCCCCCACTATTGTTGCTTTTTGCTTCTGTTTTTTAAACTAGAAATTTGTTAAGTACAATGTATTCTCTTACATTGTACTTTTGATGGCAAGTCCTCCCAAAAGACTAGGATATATGAGATTCAATACAAATGAAGTTAACGGACAAAATAGATTTTATACCGCTGATTGAACTTCCTACCACAAAGGGAGCCCAAAACAATAGAGTACCTGAGGGAACTTCCTTTACGAATACGAAAGAATGGGATCTATATCAAGAAAATGAATTAAGGAAAAACTATATTGGTATCCCCATCCAATCGCAATGGGAATTTATCAATATAGACTTTTTGACATTAAGATCGAGGATTTAAGAACAATAATCAAACTACATATTGGAGACATGCCCATAAAAGACTCTTGCTCACTATTTGGAGGGTATGCAATTTCCATTAATGGACAGATTGAATTGTATCCACAATGCTGTGGTCTAATGGAAGAAATCCAACAATGGAAAAAAATATTAAATGAAAATTTCGAAGATTTTTCGTTATTGAGTGCCACCCTTCACCCCTAATCACCAAAAATCAAGAAAGGATTACCATTTTCTACGACGATAAAGACGAACCTTTCTTTCCATATTTTTCAAAAAATAAAATCGAACTTGATTATCAAACCACAAAAATGCTTTCATCACCTTGCTAAGTCAACTGCATTCTTTCTCCGAAAAATTGGACAATCTAGCGGCAGAATTTAAGGTAGATAATATTGCTGACATCTTGATTTGGGGACAGAATGAAAAGGAGCAATCTCTCGAAGAAACTTAATATCAATAGACTAAAAGATAAGTTGGAGAATCCGAGCTTCACCGAAAGGAAAAATTAGCCATAAGATTTGAGAACAAAAAGGAAGTTTTCGATTAGAATCAGTCCTCGAATAATTTAAGATTTCCAAAAGAAGATTAAAATTCCTAAAATTGCATTCTCATTTTGACTGGACTTTCTTTAACACATCCAGTATGAACTTATCTCCATAGTAGATCTGGATATAAGGGAATCAGTCAGACCTGTTGTTACAGGTGAGTTAAAATTTAAAAGCATATAAATAAGATGAAAAAGGTTCTATTTTTTCTATTACTGATACCTTTCTGGGCAAGTGCTCAGGAGCAGAATATCCAAGACTTTGTAATAAAAGAGAATCTTTCGAAAAACGGAAAACTTGCGGTGGTCGCTTTGGATTCAATCGGTAATACCAATGAGACTATCAATGGAAACTACATGTTTACCATTAACGGATTCTCTCAGGCGCTCCAATTTCACGATGGTGTAGCTGTTCCAAATCAAAAAATCGAATCGTCTACCTTTGTATTTTTTAATCACAAAAACCAAGAGAAATCTAAAGGTCGCCTGTTTTACATCTATAAGACTGATAATGGGCTTTCTCCTTTTGCCATCAGTGGATTGATGTTTTTGATCATCCCTGCTATTGTATTAGGTATCGCCTACATGTTTAAAAAAGTAATCATGACAGCCATTGCACTGGCAATCGTTTTCTTTATATTCAATCACTCA
This sequence comes from Sphingobacterium sp. E70, assembly GCF_019285695.1. Classification (NCBI taxonomy): domain Bacteria; kingdom Pseudomonadati; phylum Bacteroidota; class Sphingobacteriia; order Sphingobacteriales; family Sphingobacteriaceae; genus Sphingobacterium; species Sphingobacterium sp. E70. The sequence goes on from NZ_CP079104.1 coordinate 957,266, forward strand.
CAAGGATTAGATTTAAGCAAGATCTTTGAGTCAATCTTCTCCAGCCTAAAGAATCTCTTAGGCTAGGGCTAGCATTCAATATCAGTACGTCAAAGTCGTAATCTAGGTGAGTGAGCTTTTTATAAAAAAATAGTGTTCCCTAGAACGGCATACCTATCCCAAAATTGTACTGTATAAAATTATAACGGTCCGGTTTATGGGTCTGATAATATTGCTCCTTAAATTCTTTTGAATCGAAGAAATTCTTGATGACCCATTGATTGCTTCCTGAAAACTGAGGGTCTTTTACCTTTAATCCTGCATCCAGACGGATCACAAAGTAATCTGAATCAAAGCGTAGTCCAAAACCGGTACCAATGGCTACCTGTCCCAAAAACTTGTTGAATTTAAATTCGCCGCCAGGATTTAAATCGTCATCTTTTTAGCCGCCAGACATTCCCCATATCAACGAACGTTGCTCCGTTCATCTTGGCCCCCAAAAAATTATTTAAGATGCGAAATCTATACTCAGCATTAGCCTCCAATTTGATCTCTCCCAACTGATCTAAATTCCTTAGATTCAGACGAAGATCTTCGCTCAAATTTTGCCTATTGTATGCGCCAGGCCCTAGGGTTCGTGCTTGCCAAGCCCGTATACCATTCATCCCTCCACTATAAAAACTCTTTTCAAATATCAGTAACTTCGAATTGTTACCATACGGAATTGCGATCCCCGGATTAAAGCGAAAGACAAATTGTCTATTTCCGCCAAGGTTACGGTACAAACGATAATCAAATTCGGTTTTCGCATATTGCAAAAACGGTACACCAAAGATTTTTTCTCACCATCGGCATTTGCCGGTAGTTTAGCAATACTACTGATCAGATCCAACACATTACCGCTGATATCTACTGTACCACGGAAATATTGAAAATCTTCCTTGCTCGTCAGCTTTTTCCGTTCAGAATAAAGGTGTATTGCGTTCCCAATCCGAAATATTGACGGTCATTACTACGTACATACAATTGATACCCCTCCTGTTCGAGATTTTTTCGAAAATTTGAATCTAACCTCCCATCCCGATATTCCAATACTATCGGGGTAAAGCTATGATATTTGTTCTCTGTTTCATACCAGGAATAATTCAGCGAAGTAATAAAATAGCGGTTGGAATAAGTACGATCCTGATCAAACAACTGAAGAGTCATCGAATATGTTGTTTTTGGTAAACCAAATTTGCCACCTGGATTAATATGGAAAGGTACCATGAGTCGTGGAATTACTAAATTGACACCCGCCTGAAAATCATTATTGAATATCTTACTCGAAAGCCCCCTGCCAAACGAGGATCAAATAGCACACCATACCGCAACTTCACCTCCAATTGCTCAGAACCACCAAAAATATTACGCTGTGAAAACGTATTTCCGATATTAAAACCGCTCATCCCCGAACTAAAAGTATACTCTCCTTCGATCTGGTTACCCATTCGTGGCCGCGGGACGAAATCATAATGAACATCGAGTTTATTGGAATCTTTTTCACAAACTGCACTTTCACAGACCGAAAACCGTTCATCTCATAAAGCCGATCATAAGACTTATTTTCTTCAGCCAAGGAATAATAATTTCCCGATCGTAGGTACATATACCTTTCCAATGGTTTCCAGCGAAAGCTATTTGTTTCATCCACAAAAAGAAGTCGTTTGACAGAATCAGTTATACGGCGAGCTGGTTTCTTTGACATTGCCCCATAATTCCTAATAGTCATATATACACTATCAATTTGATACTTTTTATGTATAGTTGAATCACTGGGATTTTCTACATTTATTTTTAAATCGATCAAGTTTCCAGTCAATGTAGAGTCAATACCCACACGCATATATTGCCTCAAGTAGTCATAATACCCATTGTTACGCATAACAACATATAACTTTTCCCGTTCCTCCAGTAATTTGGCGGCATCATATTGTGTATTGGGCTTGACTTTAGTTTTTGGTAGGATATCCGATCAAATAACCATTTGGCATCCCCATCTTCAAATTTCCGTTCTATGTTCCTAATTTGATATGCATTTCCTTCATCGACGTTAAAATTGATATGCGCTCTTTTTTTGTTAACTGTAATCTCGGGATTGACTTTGGCATTAAAATATCCCTTAGTAAACAAAAAACGTCTAATCTGATTAGCGGAAAGGTCAACCATTGCTGAGTCAAGCAAATGGGGTGGTTCGCCTACATTTCGAATTTTCTTGGTCTTATAGCGTCCTTTTGTAGTATTGAAGGTATTGTAAATAAATAGATTGACCCTCGAATTAGGTTTTATCTGATTGGATATATAGGTTTCGGAAGACTCTTTCAATGCTGGTGAAACACCGGAAATCTGTATTTTTGTAACCAGGGCTTGGTCGTCATCTATATATTTTGAAGATCGGCAAGATGCAAAAATAGCGTCAAAAGCATTATACTTGCAAATCCGATAAAACGAGGGTACTTAATCATCAATAAAAATGTTGTCAAAAGCGCAAATCAGTCTAATAACGTCTCTACAAAACAAAAAGTATAGAAAACAACATGGTTTATTCATCGTTGAGGGCATAAAGTCCGTCAAGGAATTTATCTCATCGAGCTACCAGGTTGAGTCGATTTTCTATACAGACGACGCAAACACAAAAGTGGGTAAAATCTCGCATAATATAAAATCCCATGAACTGACGGAGGCTGAATTCCAAAAGATTAGTACCCTAAAATCTCCTCAGGGTGTTCTAGCCCTGGTGAAACTTCCGAAACAACAACAGGTCGAAGTAAGTGATCTAAGAAATTGCTACAATATCGTATTGATGATGTACAAGATCCCGGTAATCTGGGAACCATCATTCGCACAGCGGAATGGTTTGGGATCAAACATATCATTTGCTCCATTGGCACAGTAGATGCTTATAATCCAAAAGTTGTGCAGGCGACTATGGGCTCATTGGCAAGAATACAGGTTCATTATATAGACTTGCATGAATTTATCTCTTCAACAGATCTACCGGTCTATGGCGCACTGCTCAATGGGCAATCCATTTACCAGACCGAATGGAGTACAGAAGGATTGATCGTCATGGGAAATGAAGGCAATGGTATAAGTGAAGAAATTATAACATTAATAGATCAAGCAGTGACCATACCCCGTATCGGCCAAGCGGAATCGCTGAATGTTGCCGTTGCAACAACAATATTTTGCAGCGAGATCGTCCGGCGGCAGCTGGTTTAGCGAATTTATTTCCAAAAACACCCTATAAACGTTGATGAAGTCCGATCCGATTTCCTTCAGAATCCTCTATTTCAGCGACTGCAAAACCTAAATCTTTGTGAAAGGTGGCAGGATATAATATCCTTGCGCCAGCTTTTTCTGCCCTTTTAAGGTCTCTTCCAGATCTTCAGTATGCAAATAAAGCAGTACCCCCTGATGCGTAGGCTGATAGATTTCCCCCTTTGCCAACGCACCGGTAATCCCCGACAGCTTTTCCTCAAAAGGGAAGTAAGCCATCTGAATTCCATCAAATTCTTCCTGATCAAAGGTAAAGGCAAACAACTCACTGTAAAAATGAACTGCCGCTCCATATTTAGTACAGGAATCTCAAAATAGACCCCTGGATTTCTTTTTCTTTTAACATATGACCAATTGGAGGTTTCTTAATGTTCAGCCAATAAAAGAGTTTTCTATCGCTGGTGAAGATCAAATATACAAATTTGTGTCAAGTGGATTTCCGCATGATTATTTTTATGTTACCATTGAAAGGATTTTAAAATTTTGAACAAAAGAAAAAGTTTAATCGTTTCAAAAGCTGTACATTTGACCTACTCTTCAAAAAGTAAAGGTATCTTCCACGGTATCGCAGACTTGAAGAAATATTCATGCACGACAATTGTTTTAAAATGCCATCTGAACAGAAATCCATCTATACGCTTCAATTTATTTTACTCTGCCTGAGCTCACTCCTATTCTCCTCGAGTTTCAATATGATTATTCCAGAGCTCCCTAATTACCTGAGTAGTTTGGGTGGGGCCGAATACAAGGGGCTGATCATCGCATTATTTACATTGACTGCCGGAATTTCAAGACCATTCAGCGGTAAGCTGACCGATCGCTGGGGCCGTGTACCCGTCATGGCCATCGGATCCATCGTCTGTTTTATCTGTGGTTTTCTTTATCCGATCTTAACTTCCGTCGCAGGCTTTCTGTTTCTTCGGTTGATCCACGGTTTCTCGACCGGTTTTAAGCCTACATCCACCTCAGCTTATGTTGCGGATCTTGTCCCCAAAAAGATGGGGCGAAGCCTTGGGAATGCATGGGCTTGCATTCAGTGTCGGCACCGCAGTAGGCCCTGCAATAGGGAGCGCAATTTTTGACGCTTTTGGAATTAACATCATGTTTTACTCCTCTTCCTTCATGGCTTTATTATCAATCCTCATTGTCATCAATATGAAGGAAACCCTTGTCAAAAAGGAAAGATTCAACCTTTCCATGCTGAAAATAGACCGAAAGGATATCATTGAATGGCGTGCACTTCCGGCTGGAATAGTTACATTTCTATCCTATACGGCATACGGTGTAATCCTGACCCTTATACCAGACTGGAGTGAACACCTAGGACTTAAAAATAAGGGTCTTTTTTTCCTGGCATTTACAATCGCATCCGTCTTGATACGCTTTGTTTCGGGAAAGGTCTCCGATCGCTATGGAAGGCCAAAAGTTATTATCACAGGCATAGTGATTATTGCCATTGCTTTGGTGGTGATTGGTTTTGGGGATAGCTTTATCGGTATGATGATTGGAGCGAGCATCTATGGTATTGGCACCGGTATATTATCTCCCGCGGTTAACGCCTGGACTATTGACCTGAGTATCCCTGAACATCGCGGCAAGGCGGTCGCAACCATGTATATTTCACTCGAAGCGGGAATTGGTCTTGGGGCGCTCCTCGCTGGATTATATTATGCGGATGTTATTCTTCGCATTCCACAAATTATGTATGCAAATGCCGTCGTACTCGTGATCGCTTTACTCTATATGCTAAATTGGCAAAGAAAATCTTAGTTTTAGATATAAAAAAGATATGAGATTGATTTTTATAAATCGAGAAAATTTTGCAATGAGTAGCACAAATAAAAATCATCCGATCTATAGCTATTACAATTAGCAGACGATAGGATCGCTTGCATGACTATTTATAAACAGATAGCAAATGATAAATAATTATTTAAAGCTTCAATATAAATTGTTGACACGCCATTTTAAGGCGACTGGCCTTCCGATAATGGTTGCACCACTTTTGTTACTGGGAGCCTGTTATCTGGCCTATTACCTGCTGCTACAGTATCCTGTTTTTGGGAGCTATGCCCTACTGCTTAGCAACTTCCAATTACTCTTTCTCCTGACCGAAAAAAATAGGAACGATTTTCTGAAAAATACCTTTAGTAAAAAAGATTTTTACACGATCAGACTACTGGAAAATAACATCGTCATTTTGCCAACCCTTGCTATTTTTCTATTTCGAGGGCTATGGTTATATAGCCTCGCGCTCATTGCCTTAGCTGTTATATTTGCCTTTTGGTCTTTAAAACTCTTGGCAAATCCCTCCCAACCCCATTCGCAAAGAAACCATTTGAATTTATTATCGGGTTCCGAAGGAGCTATCTGCTGATTCTCGTTTTGTATATGCTGGCGGCAATTGGTTTCTATGTAACCAACCCCAACCTCGTTCTATTTTGCGTAGTAGGTATAGCACTAACCTCTATGTTCTATTATCAGCTACCAGAACCCGTATTTTATCTTTGGAGCAGCCGAGAAACGCCGGCCAGATTTCTCCTGGGTAAATTTAGACGTGGAATACTGCAATGCCTTTTATTTGTTCTCCCGCTCATAGTGACATACGTTTTTTTTTTTTCAGCAGAATGGTTTAATGCGTTAATTGTATTGGGTGGTATACTATTCCTACTCCCTTTTGCTATTACCTTAAAATATGTCGCTTATCCTAGAGAGATCAATTTTCCGGAGGGCTTTGCACTGGTATTATGTTTCAGCTTCTATCCACTGATATTGGCATTATTACCTTTCTATTACTTTAAAGCCCTCAAAAATCTAAAAACTATTTATGATCGAGCTTATTCATATCAGTAAATCCTTTGGTCAGCATCAGGTCTTGCACGAGGTCACCTTTACTTTTGAGGACGGAAAGGTCTACGGTATCGTAGGCGAAAACGGTGCTGGAAAAACAACCTTATTTCGTTGTATAGCAGGTTTAGAAACAGCTTCAGGGCAGATCAATGCGAACTTAGAACCACTTAAGAACCACCTAGGCTATCTAACATCAGATCCGTATTTCTTATCAAAACTGACGGGTGAAGAGTATATCTACCTCCTTACCGATGCCCGTGGGAAAAGCATTAAAAACCTCGATGAAAGAAATATCTTCGAGCTACCGTTGAAAGAGTATGCAAGTTCCTATTCTACAGGGATGAAAAAGAAACTGGCGCTGACAGCAACCCTGCTTCAGGACAACAGTTTCTACATTCTGGATGAACCTTTTAACGGGATAGATTTACAAAGCAGTATTATCCTAACCGAAATTATACTACGCCTAAAATCCATGAACAAAACCATCCTGATTTCATCGCATATATTTTCGACATTAAAGGATACCTGTGATGAGATCTTGGTCCTTGAAGAAGGCCGGATCAGCAAATCTGTCAAAAAGAACAGTTTGGTGATTTTGAAGAAGAAATGAAGGAAAAAATATTAAAAAAGATATCGATAAACTCTGGCTTTGAAGCCCTGTAAAACTCAAAAGAAATAAGATGGAAAAATACCTACCCACATTAGAAACCGAACGTCTAATCATCCGTCCGATAAGCATGGACGATAAGGACTTTTTTTTGCTATGGATTCACAGCCTGAGGTACATACCTTTCTCAATAAAGAGCCTGTTCAATCCATCGAAGATATGGAAAAAGCGATCGCTCTCATTCTGCAACAATATGAAAAATATGGTATTGGCCGACTGGGAGTCGTTGAAAAATCAAGCAATCAATGGATCGGCTGGACAGGATTTAAATATATTGATGAATTGGAAAATGGACGTATCGGATTCCTGGACCTCGGCTATCGTTTCAGGATGGAATCCTGGGGCAAAGGATATGCTACTGAAGCGGCATTAGCCTGTATGCAGTATTATCGTGAGCATCTGACTCATTTCGAGCTCCATGCCATCACCCATACCGAAAACGAGGGATCAAGACATGTATTGGAAAAAGTGGGTTTTCAGGTCACCGAAGAGTTTCATTTCGACCGTTGGGATATCCGTTGTTTTTGGTATGATCTGGTCGAAGACGCTAAATCAAACTAATTATGTTAGCTTTAAAAACTAATTTTTTTAACTTTTCATAGTTTCACTGGGATAAAACAAAATGGTTTTGTATTTTTACACGTTCGAATAAAATAAAATTTTGAACATTTCTGTATTGTACAATTTAATCTATTGCTGAGTAAATGAGTGACGAAACAAACTTCCCAACGGAAGATAACCAAGAAGAATTAGGATCAGGAAAACAGAGGGCGGAAGTCAGACAATACCTTTATCTGGACTGTACGAGAACTGGTTTTTGGATTATGCGTCCTATGTGATCTTGGATAGAGCTGTACCCCATATAAATGACGGCTTGAAACCCGTACAACGTCGTATTCTCCATTCCTTAAAGGAAATGGATGACGGACGATATAATAAGGCCGCCAACGTTATTGGTAACACCATGAAGTATCACCCACATGGAGATGCGTCCATTGGAGATGCCATGGTACAGTTGGGACAAAAAGATCTATTGATTGACTGTCAAGGTAACTGGGGTTCCCATTACTGGCGATTCGGCGGCGGCACCACGTTATATTGAGGGACGACTTTCTAAATTTGCAAATGAAGTTGTCTTCAATCCCGAAACGACGGAATGGCAACAGAGTTACGATGGACGTAATCGTGAGCCAGTCACTTTACCTGTTAAATTCCCTTTGCTTCTGGCGCAGGGAGCAGAAGGTATTGCTGTAGGTTTAGCGACCAAGATTATGCCGCACAACTTTATTGAACTCATTGATGGCTCAATTCAGGTACTGAACGGCGAACGCCCGAATATTCTTCCTGATTTTCCCACAGGTGGTATGGCCGATGTGTCTAACTACAACGAAGGTCAACGTGGCGGAAAGATCCGTGTGCGTGCTAAAATTGAGGAGCGGGATAAAGACTTTAGCGATCACCGAGATTCCTTTTGGTACCACCACTGGCGGGCTTATCGAAAGTGTTGTCACCGCAAATGAAAAAGGTAAAATCAAAATCAAGAAAATCGAAGATAACACGGCTGGAAATGTTGAAATCATCGTGCATTTAGCACCGGGAATATCTCCTGATGTTACGATCGATGCACTATACGCATTCACAGCTTGTGAGGTTTCTATCTCTCCAAACACCTGTGTCATCAAGGATGAGAAGCCTCATTTTATGAGTGTCAATGACATCTTGATTGAAAACACCAAAAACACAAAAATCTATTGAAGCGTGAACTAGAGATCCGTTTAAATGATCTTCAGGAAAAAATCTTCTTCAATAGCTTATTAAAGATATTCATCCAAGAAGGGATGTACAAACATGCCGATTATGAAAATGCCGGTGACTTTGATACTGTCGTTCAGGTTTTAAATCGCTTGTTTGAGCCATTCTTTGAACAGTTTTATCGTGAAATTCTTCCTGAGGACTATAAGAAATTGATCGATAAACCAATGAGTAGCATTACACGTTTCGACGTAAAAAATCAGACGAAACGATGAAGACGCTCGAAAATGAGATCAAAGAAGTTAAACGTCATTTGCGTCAGTTGACCGAATATGCCATTGCCTGGTATGAAAAATTGCGTGAAAAATACAGCAAAGATCGTGAGCGCAAAACAGAATTACGCATCTTTGATAAGGTTGAGGCAACGCAAGTTGCATTAGCCAATGCCAAACTATATGTCAATCGTGAAGAAGGTTTCATCGGTTCAGGAATGAAGAAAGATGAGTTCGTATGCGATTGCTCAGATATAGATGATATCATTGTTTTCCGCGAAGATGGCAAATATGTCGTCAGCAAGATTCAGGATAAAGTATTTGTTGGTAAAGGGATTATTCATGTGGCGGTCTTCAAAAAGGTGACGAACGCACGATATACAACGTTATCTATAAAGAAGGCGAAACTGGTACAAGTTATATCAAACGTTTTTCTGTTGTTGGCGTTACCCGCGACAAGGAATACGACGTATCCAAAGGATCTAAAGGATCAAAAGTTTTGTATTTCACTGCTAATCCAAACGGCGAGGCAGAAGTTGTCAATATACAGCTCAAACCGCACACGAAATTACGCAAATTGAATTTCGACATGGATTTCGCTGAAATTGCCATTAAAGGTCGTGCATCCCAAGGAAATATTGTTTCCAAATACCCAGTCAAGAAAATCGCCTTCAAAAGCTCCGGTATTTCAACACTTGCCGGACGAAAAATTTGGTACGACACTATCATGAAACGCTTAAATGCAGATGAACGCGGCCAATATTTAGGCGAATTTGATGGTGATGATAAAATATTGGTTGTACTTTCTGATGGTAGCTACGAGTTATCGAACTTCGATCTTAGCAACCACTTTGATGAGAAAATGATCCGTATTGAGAAATTCTATCCTGAACATGTTTATACCGTAGTACATCAAGATGGTAAGAGCGGCACCTATTTCGTCAAACGTTTTAAATTTGATGACCAGCCTATTGGTAAACGCATTTCGTTTATCAATGAAGAACCTGGTTCAAAACTAGTTCTAATGAGCAATGCGGCTGAACCTACAGTCAAATTAGATATTCTAAAAGGTAAATCTCAAACGGAGGAAACGCTGGAACAACCATTGACTGAAATCATTGATGTCAAAGGCATAAAGGCGCAAGGTAATCGTCTTTCCTTCCATACCGTAAAATCTGTTGCCTTAATTACTGCAGATGAGGATCTCAGTGAGAAAGGAAAGAAAAAACGGAGGCAGCTTCTATAGACGGAGAAACAAAATCCGAAGAGACAAAGGCGGAGGCTGCAACTACTGAAACTGCGACAGATGCATCCAATGATAAAAAGAAGATGACATCAAATTAGAGATCACTAATCCTGACGACATCCAAATTGATGACAAAGGGCAAATGGAAATGTTTTAACAGCATTTTTCAATAAGTAATCCGCATAAAGGAAAGGCTCGAATATATATTCGAGCCTTTTATATTGTTATTGATCACTGTTAGTTCTCAAAGGTAACCAAGGACTTGTTTCAATCCTCCTCCCCCTCTAATAAACAGCCCACTATCAATTCGCTATGCTTGACACAAAGCTCCTATATAAAGCTTTTAGGCTTTAAATTCCTTTAAGAACTTTTGAAGTTTCGGCGCAATGACCACCGAACAGAACGGGTTCTCAGGATGATCATTAAAATAATTATGATGATAATTTTCAGCAAGCCAAAATGTTGATGCCGGTTCAACCGCTGTTACAATTGGATCTTCATAGACATCCTCGTTTTCCAACTCATCAATAAAGTTTTTTGCTAAGATTTCCTGTTCTTCATTGTGATAAAAGACCACAGAACGATACTGCGTACCCACATCATTACCCTGGCGGTTCAATGTTGTCGGATTATGAGTCTTAAAGAAAATTTTCAACAGATCCTCATAATTGACCAACTCATCATCATACTCCAACTCCACCACTTCTACGTGATCGGTTGTACCTGTACAGACCTGTTCATAAGTAGGATGATCGATATGACCTCCCATATATCCAGGCAATACGGATGTCACTCCCTCGGTATTTTGGAAAATCACTTCCGTACACAAAAACATCCACCTCCAAATGTTGCTTTCATATTTTTATTGTATTTAGTATTGAGTATTGAGACTTTGATTTTTAAGCCCTTGACATACTTGTTATCTCATTGTTCTCACGCTAACGTCGCTTATACAAAGATAATCAATAATAAATTTAATACTTCTATCTAAACCCGTATTCTAAAAGAGACTAAAGAATAATAAGGATTATGGAGCATAAGATCTGGATTAAAGAACAAAGATTAAGCTGAACATCAAATCCGGACGCTTGTTAAACCAGTCCCTGATCCTTTGTCTCAAATCTCACATCTAAAATCTAATATCTAGATACTAATATCTCTAGTTACTAATAATAATGTTTTCCTTTGATCAATAGATCTTGCTGTTTGCTGTCGCAAACAGCATAAGAGAATCCCTCCTGCAATGCATAAGCTCCATACTCCCTTTTTTGTTAATCGCCAAAAATCCAACTTGTATTTCTTTGGCAATTGCGGGCTTTTTCTTCACAATACGCATTACCGCTTCCTTACAGGCATCTTCAGGTGAATATCCTTGGCGCATTAACTCAACCACCAAAAACTACCAACATTTCGAATAACTTCTTCACCGACACCGGTCGAAGTAGCCCCTCCAACTTCATTATCCACATAGAGTCCAGCTCCGATAATCGGACTATCCCCTACCCGGCCATGCATCTTAAATGCCATTCCGCTGGTCGTACAGGCTCCGGAGATATTTCCGTTGGCATCCAAGGCTAACATACCTATAGTATCGTGATTGTATTGATTGCCTGGTAGGCGCTCCGCAGCAAAAGTTTTATTTTCAATATTAACAACAGGCTTGTATTTCTTCTCCTTTAACCACTCTTTCCACGCTTTCTCCCCTTCTGGCGTCAATAAATTCTCTTCTTGAAAACCATTTTCCAATGCAAATTGCAATGCCCCTTCACCAACAAGCATGACATGTGGTGTTTTCTCCATCACTAGACGGGCCACGGAGATCGGATGACCAATTTTTTCCATACCAGCCACTGCGCCACAATTACCATCAGCATCCATAATACAGGCATCTAGGGTCACATGTCCATCACGATCTGGATACCCCCTTTACCTACAGTCATATTCTTCAAATCCGCTTCGGGTACACGTACACCCTGCTCGACAGCGTCAAGCGCTTTTCCACCTTTCGACAAGATCTCCCATGCTGCTTTATTTGCCGCTATCCCAAAATCCCATGTCGATATCACGATAGGATATTTCTTCACCTTGACACTAGATGCAATCGTCAACCCTTTTGTATCGAATGCACTCAAGGTACCTATAGCCGTAGCCGCCATAAAACCTTGCTTAATAAAATTACGTCTAGAACTCATATGTAAATTATTTATCTTTTAACCCCTGTTTCATTTGAGTAGCCTCCTACCCTCCAAACATGGATATACTACTTTTTGATTCTCATGAGCATAATGCTCCATAACGATGATTCTAAGATGCTCCTACCTCCTATTGGATTATCGTAACAATTGCATGATAAAACCGCTCAATTACGCTTGCAATCCAACGAAATCGGGAACAAGAATATCTGCTTTTTTAGCATGCCTATTGGCCCCAAAAAGGATCTCAATCGCTCCCTGACTTATCTTCAGAAGGAGAATCACCAAAAAAGCTGATTTCGCTATCAATAAGCAATAATACAAAATGGTTTTAGCAAATAGACAAATTAATTAAAATTAGGCCTAAAGATTCGTTTTTAGCAACACAATATTCCAATCACTTAAAAATCGACAATAAACATTGATTTATATTGTGAATTAATCCTATCTTTAGAAACAAACTAATCAGCATGAAAAACACACTAAAATTCGCCATTTTAGCATGTGCAAGTCTTATTGGCACAAGTCATGGCCATGCACAGCAGGTAGATTCCACAACATATTTCAAAGTCAAAGAATTGCAAGAAAACGTAAAACGTGAATTTGCACCAGATCGCAGAACGAAAATTGTGGCCATTCAGAAAGCGGATATTCCACAAAATCAATATATCCTCGAAACAACCGAAAAGATGCGAAGTTCGTACTCGAACAAAAAGCGAAAGAAATATCCGCTAATATCCAAATCCAACTATTACCTGACGCGAGTGTCGAAGGTAAAACTAACGGCGTAATAAGACTGTCCGTTGCCAACATGCGTACCGATCCGAATAATGCCGCAGAATTGACAAGTCAGGTCTTACTGGGCACACAAGTAGATTTATTGCAGAAAAAAAGTGGTGAATACCGTGTACGGACACCCGACGGCTATATCGCATGGGTACCTAGCTCTTCAATAGCTGTAATGGATAAAACTGAAATTGACAGCTGGAGACAAGCGGACAAACTGATCTACACCAATGAATTTGGCAAATCCTATACCGAAGCCGATGAGAAGAGCCTACGGGTATCGGATTTAGTTTATGGCGACATCTTAAAATTAACAGGACAGAAAGGCAACTTTTATACGATTGCTTACCCCGATGGCCGAAAAGGATATATCAAGAAATCTGAAAGTCTAACCTTAAAAAACTGGTTGGATACGCGTACCCCTACGGCCGACAATATTATCGCAAGCGCAAAAACAATGTTGGGACTACCTTACTTATGGGGTGGAACATCCGTTAAAGGAGTCGATTGCAGTGGTTTTACCAAAACAAGTTTCTTTATGAATGGTTTTGTTATACCCAGAGATGCATCGCAACAGGTACTGGCCGGCGAGAAGATAGACATTCTAGACAATGAGGGTCATTTCGATGCGAGCAAAGCACTCAAAAACCTTAAACCTGCAGATTTACTTTTCTTTGCTGCTGGTAAAAACAGTAATCCCAACGCCCGGGTAACCCATGTAGCCCTTTATATTGGCAATGGTACTTTTATTCATGCTGCAGGATTAGTCCGTATAAACAGCATGCTAAAAGATTCGCCAGATTACGACGACTTCCAAACACGTACTGTGGTAGCAGCCCGCCGTTACCTTGGAGCCAAAGATAGCGCAATTCAAAAAATCGCTGAAAGCAATTATTACATCAACAAATAAATCAAGATGAGCAACCAATCTGAATGGATCAGCAAAGACTTTGGGGTTTTTAAATTACGGTTCCGTCCATATACGTTAACACTAGGCCATGTTTTCACTGTTGCTTCCTACAGCCGAAGTACAACACCTGTGGTGTTGACCGAACTGGAGTACGATGGCATTGTAGGTTATGGTGAGGCCAGCATGCCACCATACCTTGGTGAATCGCAGGAAAGTGTTATGGCTTTTTTAAATCAAATTGATCTATCAGCATTCAACTCCCCTTTCCAAACCGAAGAGATCTTACACTATATAGATCAAGTAGCAACAAAAATACTGCAGCAAAAGCAGCCATAGACATCGCATTGCACGATGTACTTGGTAAGATTATGGGCCAGCCGTTTTATAAAATCTGGGGATTAAACCCCGATCTTATTCCACCGACGTCCTACACTATCGGCATCGATACGGAGGATATGATCCGTAAAAAGGTCGCTGAAGCGGATCAATTTAAGATCCTAAAAGTAAAATTGGGTTTGGATACCGATAAGATGATCATTGACACCATTCGTCAGGTCACTGACCGTCCATTATGTGCAGATGTCAATCAAGGTTGGAAAACGCGGGAAGAAGCGCTGGAAATGGCTCATTGGCTAGCTGAGCGAAATGTATCTTTCCTTGAACAACCCATGCCCAAAGAACAGATTGATGATAATGCCTGGCTGACTGAACATAGTCCAATACCAACAATTGCGGATGAGGGCTGTCAACGTTTGGTTGATGTACCTGCCCTAAAAGGAGTTTATAGTGGTATCAACATCAAACTGATGAAATGCACAGGCATGCGTGAAGCCAAACGAATGGCCGAACTTGCACGTTCTCTCGAAATGAAAGTAATGATCGGTTGCATGACTGAAACCTCATGTGCCATCAGCGCCGCAGCGCAATTAGCACCATTGACCGACTGGGCAGATCTAGATGGGGCATTACTGATCGATAATGATATCTACGACGGAATGACAGTGATCAACGGAAACTGCATCTTGCCGGACCGTCCTGGAATTGGAATTTTAAGAAAATAACATTATATTCAATGCAATGTTTTTTGTCTTAAAGAAAAACATTGCATTGAATCGCTATCGGAGTTGTAACCAATAGCCAATTTTACCAAGATATTAACAAACTAAATTAATCAATTCACACTTTATGAAACAACATGTGCTCACAACGTTGTGTCTCATAGCCTGTAGTTCGATGCAGTCACTATACGCGCAACAGATTCAGATTGCTGGAAAAATCACCGACAGCAATGGAAATCCCATCAGTGGAGTTACCATAAATGTTAAAGGATCCAGCCAAGGAACATCCACCAACGAACAAGGCTTATTCACACTCAATGCAAATTCGAATACCACACTAATGCTATCTGCTGTTGGCTATAATGCGCAGGAGGTTCAGGTTAATGGCCGGAAAACGATCAGCATTACACTCGTCAGCAACGAACAAGCCTTAGATGAGGTTATCGTCATTGCCTATGGTACTGCAAAAAAGCACTTATACAGGCTCGGCTGCACAGGTAAAATCTGATGCAATAGATAAACAACCGGTCACATCTTTTGAAAAAGCATTAACTGGACGTGTCGCTGGTTTGCAACTATCAAATGGATCAGGTCAAGCGGGAGCTACCTCGGCCATACGTATCCGAGGAATTGGATCAATGAACGCGTCCAACGATCCGTTATATGTGATTGATGGCGTCCCAGTTATCTCCGGAAGTGTTGGGCAAATGGGCGATTACATCGTCAATACAAACAATGTAATGAGTACATTGAATCCAAGTGACATCGAATCAATCTCCGTACTGAAAGATGCTGCTGCATCCTCTTTGTATGGATCTCGGGCGGCTAATGGAGTAATCATCATTACAACAAAAAGGGAAAAAATGGCGAGCCTAAGATCAACGTTAAATCCTCGATCGGCATAAGCCCATCCTGGGCCACAAAAAATAATGAAACTGCTTCTGTACAAGACCAGATCAATATGCTCTATAGCATCCTATATGATTCTCGGATAGCATCAGGCCAGACAGCAGAGCAAGCAAACAAGAATACACTCAACCGCCTGAATTCATTGGAATGGAATCCCAATTCTGCAAATTATGGCAAACCAAATCCTGCCTATGGATTTGGTATCCATGGTTACCAATTTAGTACCGATGGCACATCACAATGGGAGAACGTCCATATTTCGGGAAAAACTGACGGAATGGAAAACCGCGACGGAAAATACTACGATTGGAATAAAGCATTATTTAGAACAGGTATATTTAACACCAACGATATATCGGTCAGTGGAGCAACGGAGAAGACAAACTACTATGCATCGTTGAACTATACACAAGATAAAAGCAGGATTATTGAAAATAATTTTGACCGCATTAATGGACGGGTCAATTTAACACAGAAAATCGGAAAATACCTAGAATTTGGATCCAATATCAACTACGCAAAGAACAAATTAATTGGCATGAACGATACGCGAAATACAGGAACAAATTACCTGTATCAAACGCGCAATCTTTTATGGCAGATGTATTGGCCAACTGATTATAAAACAGGCAAAGAATACACTGCCCGCTATGGCAGTCTAGCTTATAACCCATTATACTACAACAAAGAATGGGAGAACTCATCAAAAACGAGCAAAATTTCCGCCATAGAATCGTTGACTTTAAAGCTCCTACCAGAGCTAACCCTGAAAACGATTTTCTCTTACGATAATACAGAGGTAAAAGACCATATTTACTACAGTGCCAAACATTATAATGGCATGGCAGACAATGGTCGTGTCACCGAAGTTTCTACATCCATCGAGAAATTAGTCTCCTCCACAACTGCCAATTATAACAAAAGCTTCGGTCTGCACAATTTGAGTTTATTGGCAGGTTTCGAGGCTGAAAAAACACCACAGATTTTATTCGTGCCACAGGTAAAGATCTTCCCTCTTCATCTCTTCATACAGTCGCTACTGCTGGTATTTTGGATGCCTCCGCATATTCAGAAGGCTTCAACATGATGTCCATTTTATCCAGAGCTGAGTATAATTTTGATGAACGGTATTTTGCCTCAGCTTCCTTTAGAAGGGATGGTGCATCACGGTTAGGACCTGGTCCGCGATGGGGCAATTTTTGGTCGGTCGCAGCTTCATGGAATCTAGCAAAAGAATCTTTTATCAAGGACATTGAACAAATCAATAACCTGAGATTTAGAGGTTCTTACGGAACTAACGGAACTTTACCACAAGTAACTATGCCTGGAGAAACTTGACCAGTTATTCCAATAAATATATGACACAACCTGGAGGCGGATTAAACAACCTGGGTAATCCGGACGTCGCCTGGGAATTAAATTACCAGACCAACATCGCTTTGGAATTCGGGTTATTTAACAACAAGCTCTTTGGTACACTCGAATATTTCAATAGGGATTCAAAAAGTCTGCTACAGGATGTTCCGATTTCTACAATCACGGGTTTTAAGTCTATACTGAGAAATGTGGGTGAGATGAACAACAAAGGCTTAGAAATTGAACTAGGGTCGGATATTGTTAAAAATGAAAACTGGAAATGGACTTTAAGTGCTAATGCGACTTTTATTTCATCGAAAGTGACAAAACTATACGGCGGACAAGATATTGTCTGGTTTGACCCTACCGGTGGAGATAATAGGGCAAGGTACGTATACCGTGAAGGTGAATCTGCGTTGTCTTTCTTTGGACTGGAATGGGCTGGCACGGACCAAACCAATGGAAAAAATGTATGGTATACCAATGATGGCACCACAGGTGAATTCATGTTTAATGGGAAAGCAGCAACTTATAATTATAAAAATGCGAAGCAGACAATTATTGGAAATGCCAATCCCAAATTATATGGTGGTATAAATTCGGATATTGACTATAAAAACTTTTCATTGGGATTGAACTTTGCTTACAAGATAGGCGGCAAACTATATGATGCTACATCAAAAGATGTCGCAGATGATGGGTATTATTGGGAACGGATCCATTCAGAATACTTTGTTGAAGACTCTTGGTCACCATCAAACACAGGGGGAACTTATCCCATGGTAACCGGTAGAGATCTAGAAGATGTCAACCAGATTAGCAGTAGACAATTATTTGACGCCTCCTATATCAGACTAAAAATATCTCCCTAAGCTATAGATTACCAAATACATTATTGAGTAGAGCCGGAATTTCAAATGCTAGACTATATTTTAATGGCAGTAATTTGCTCACGCTTTCCAAGTACAAATACATGGATCCTGAAGTGAATCAATTTGGTACCCGCGGTTGGGAAACACCACTGGCAAAAACATACACTTTTGGTGTTGAATTTAGTTTTTAATGGACAAAAAACAGTAATATGAAAAAGCTTTTTATCGCCTCGTGCATATCTATATCTTTAGCAATTAGCTCCTGCAGTAATTTTCTGGATGTCACTCCTACAAACATGGGAGATTCCAATACATCTATACAAACTGCAGCCGATGCAAAAGTTATTATGAATGGACTAATGAGCAAAATGGCAAATGTTGATTATTATGGTAGAAATTTCCCACTTTATGCGGATGCAAAAGGTGGGGACTTTACCATCGCCTCGCAAGGACGAGGTTACGACTACTTATACGTATTTAATCATTCTGCATCATCAAATCCCTATGCTAACATTTGGATCCAAGGATTCCACTCACTGGTACAAATTAATAATCTCCTAGCAAGTATAGATAAACTGGTCAACGCCGGTTCAACGGAAGATTTTGCTTCCTATAAAGGACAAGCATTAACAGCTAGAGCATTAATTAATTTTGATCTAGTGAGATTATATGGCAAGCCATATAATATGGATAAGTCATCCTTGGGTATTCCCAATGTAACCAAAGTACTTGAATACAACGCACAGGAAAAACGCGTCTCTGTCGATGAAAATTATAAGCAGATTCTCCAAGATCTTAAAGATTCTGAAAGCTTATTATCTAAATCAAAAGCAAACGGATATATTAACTATTTTGCGAATAAAGCATTGCAAGCACGTGTCTATCTTTACATGAACGATTATGACAATGCGCTAAAAGCTGCTCAGGAGATAATCGACTCCAAAGTGTATACCTTGTACAGCAACGCTGACTGGGTAAAATCCTGGACTAGCATGTTTGGTACAGAATCAATTTTTGAACTTGGTGTCTATCCCAATGAAGCCGATGCGGGTGTAAATTCTCTTGGGGCAATGTTTCGTAGGAAAGGACATGGAAGTGCGGCTATTTTGGGAAATTTTATCGCCGCAGACCCATTCCTAACGAAACTTAAAACTGACGACACTGATGTGAGATGGGGAGTAATGGGATCTGATGAGGTTGGCAGCACACATCTGGGCGCTTTGTACAAGTATAGTGGAAGCACTACCCTTGCCGGAGACAAAAATTCACCAGCAAATAGTACTGCCGTAAATATCAAAGTCATTCGCCTTTCAGAAGTGTACCTCATCGCTGCTGAATCCGCTTTACTGAAACCATCTCCAGACAAAAACCTTGCAGCAACCTATTTGAATGCTATTCGTCAACGATCTCCAAAACTGGATGCCGCAACCTCCAATACAGTTACTTTGGATATGATAGCTGACGAAAGAAGCAAAGAGCTCTTAGGTGAAGGCCATCGATTCTTCGATATGATGCGCTGGAATAAGTCGATCACATTTGACGATGATCTTGGTAATATCAGCACAACCAATAGACCTAAGACAATAGACCGAACTTTTTCAAAACGATTCTTCCAATTTCTTTAGATGAAATGAATGCGAATCCGGCTATCGCAAATCAACAAAACCCGAGTTACTAGTTGTATAGGCCATCTCTACAATGAAAAAGCACCCCGGCTCGGGGTGCTTTTTTGATTGTAAATACGCTTTCGAATTACTGCCCTTTAAACGGATTTTGATCACTTTCTTTTAACTGTGTATTTCTTGTCATTTCTAACTGTGGAATCTGACAGATAAAGCGGTAATCATTAGAAGGTAATGTCCCGATTGGGTTTGAGCTCTTTGGATCATAACCATCCAGGTTGGTCATTCCCCAAGTATAATGTCCCTCCACATAAGTAGGAGTTTCCTGAATACGCGTCAAAGGTTTTTGTAAGCGAAGCAGGTCATATAAACCAGTCACACCTTCACAAAGTAATTCTTTGCGCCGTTCCACGTAAATTGCCTCTAAAAGAGGATTTCCCGTAGCTGCTTTAGTTAAATTTTTAACCCCCTAGCTGTTTGTAAACGATTAAGGTAAGCAAGCCCCATTCCGTTATTTAAGTGGGCAGCTGCCTCTGCCATAATCAGTAGCATCTCGGAACCGCGCATCAGTGTAACCTCTGGTCGTGTGTTTCCTTGGACCGCACCATTGGCATCACCATAATGCTTATATTTATCGTATGCCCATTTGGTAGACCATTCTTTATTTGCATTTTTCGTACGCTTCCAGAATTGGTAACGATCTTCTGTCTTTTCAAACAATTTTTCGTACTGTCCATCTGCGAAGAAATCCAAGAAGGCATAAATCGGCCCATCTGTATACCCCTCACCATATTTTTCATCTTGGTTATACCAGAAATTAAACTGCGTACCGCCCCTAAATTATTCGTTGTTGTAAACTTCATTGCCCAGACAACTTCCGGATAGGCATTGGTGATCGCATCATCAAAACCGCTACGGTACTGGTCACGTGTCATTAGTTGACTATATTTATTATAAACTGTTGAAGCTTCAGTCAAGGCGCCCTGCCAATTGTTCATCACAAGATAGACTCTCGCTAGTTGCCCAGAAACGATATCCTCATTAATCGTCCATTTATCCGGGCGGTCAAATCCTTTTAACAGTGCTTTCGCTTCGCCAAGATCAGCCAGGATTTGATCATAGACCTGTTGTACGGTAGCCCTAGGCAAGTTAAGATCTTCCTTCGGATCCAAACGTAATATCACGCCTTTCTTTTCTTTGGCGATCATATAGGTTTGTTGATAGTTCTGGATCAAATGAAAATAACAGATTCCCCGAATAGCTTTAGCTTGTCCTAAAATCTGATTCTTAATTGCTTCATCTCCCTGTGCTGCAGGCACAGCGTGGATAATTTTATTGGTCTGATTGATAATTTTATACATCATTGACCAAATTGCATCCGAAGTGCCTGTAGTCTGTGTCCTCCCTGGTTCATATTTATACGTATCAACCTGATTCCCCCATGTTGGTATGGCTGACAATATCTGCTCCACCTAGATCCACATACATTTGCAATCCCGGTAATCCCGCATAAACACGGTCTGCACCTTGATCATTAAAATATAGTTGTCGGTAAGCAGAAGTCAGCACCATTTGTAACTGCCCTGCACTGGATAAAGCCGTCCCCTCTTCGGTATCGACAGAGGTATTGGCATCAAAAAGTCTTTACAGCTCCCCATGAACAGCAATGAAGATGCTAAAATTGTAAAGTTTATGGTCTTGAATATCTTTTTCATTAATATTTTTTTATACTAGCAACCTTATCATCCTGCATAGACCTGTTTCACTTGATCTATACGTCAGTCAGATGGCCGGTTCCTATAATTTTCCTCGATTTAATTTATCCTTAGAATGTAACCTGCAAGCCACCAGTATAGATTCTCCTTGCTCCTTGCCGACCATTATCCGTATCCGCATTACCATTATAGTTATTACCCGACAAGCCGGTCTCTGGTTCGGTATACCGATTTTTGGCTGAACCAAAAGTCAATAAATTATCTGCTGACACGAAAAACCGGACATTGGATAATCCTATTCTTTGTAAGGTATTTTTCGGGATGGAATAACCCAGTGTGATATTCCGCAAACGCAGATAATCGTTGTCAAAAATATAAAAGTCAGAAGCCCTGCGTGTCGCAGCATAATTATCATCCGACCATTTTGGCAATAGGGCCTGGTCACCCGGTTTACGCCAACGATCCTGTACCAGATCCTGCGTCACCCCACACCACCGCGGAGTGTACTACGTTCAGAATAGGAGTAATCATACATTTTCCCGCCAAGCGAATAATAGAACATAAAGGAGAAATCCAGTCCATGTAATTTAAAACTATTGGTCAATGAACCATATACTTTTGGCAATGCCGAACCGATCCACTGATAATCATCAGATGTGACCTCACCAACATAGTCTTCGGAAATTTTCCAGCCCCTTTATCATCCTTCACCCAATATTGCATATTACCATTATCCGGGTTGACACCAGCGTTCTTCACCATATAGAAATCGTACAATGAATGTCCTTCTTCTAGACGATAACCGGCACCGCGATTATTAAACGTAAGAGCACCGCCTGGTAAATAAGTGATCTCATTTTTTAAGGTTGATAAATTGGCATCAACTTTCCAGCTAAAATTATCTTTTCTAAAAATATCAGCACCTAATGAGAATTCAAAACCACTATTTTTCAAATTTCCAAGATTTGAGTTTTGTCCAATCGCATTTCCGCTTGTGCTGAAAGAGGGAACTCCCTGTAAAAAAGGAGATCGGAAGAATTTCTTGAATAATATTCTATTGTTCCATAAAAACGTTTTAAGAAAGCAAAATCTGCAGCAATATTAAACTGCTTATTTTTTTCCCATTGCAGATCAGGTGCGGCAACAGTATTAGGTTTTAATCCCGGTAGTCCATAGAGGTTATCAGCACTATAATATGCCTGATAGCCGTAAAGAATCTCATCGGTAGCCACTCCTTGTCCATTGCGTCGGATCAACCGGTCATTTCCGGTGGTACCGTAACTGCTTCGGAATGATAAATTATCCAACCAAGTCGCATCTTTTAAGAAGTTCTCTTTTGATATCTTCCAGGAAAGCCCACCGGACAGAAAATTACCCCAACGGTTGTCTGGGTGAAAACGTGACGATCCATCCCGACGGAAAGAGACCGAAGCAAAATACTTATCATTATAGTTGTAATCCACTTTAGCCAAATATGATAATAAGGCATAACGATCTTTATAAGACCCGACAGACCAATTGGTCGTTGTCGAAGCCAACTCATATTGACCTAATTGCATAATACCCTCACCATAACCATTATCCCCAACAGCATTTCTAGTATAGGATTCCTGACCAGCCAATGCTGACAAATGATGTGCTCGAAATCCTGCTCCCAACTCAGGATATTATTGAAAGTGACAGCACGAGTTTCATCATTTCTACGCCCCGCATTTCCACCACTGGTCAATACACTCGTTCCGTAAGGCGCTTGTTGTCCAGGCCCATGCACAGCTGAACCATAGGTAAATTCTTTATAAATATTATTATCTATGCTAATGCTTGACTTAAAGTTTAAATTGTATGGCAATTTTATTCCAGCAAAGTAGCGTGCTGATATCATGTTGCGCTGGTTGTTGGTAAATCCTTCATCATTCGGATTATCCCAGTAGTCACCACCATTGTTCAACACATGGATACCAAAAAAATTATTTCCATAGGTACCATAATCAAACATACGACGTCCCGTCTTCTCGGAATACACCCAATCTGTATTGTCAGCATTACGTAGCCACGGCGACGTCAGGGTTGTACTAAAGTCTAGGGCTCTACTGGCTCCGGAGAGATTCTGTTTAGAAGAGGAGAACGACATATTTCCACCAAGCTGCAACCAATCGGTCACCTGTGATGTCACATTAGCCCTAAAGCCATAACGTTTAAAATACTGAGCCATTGCATAACCTTTGTCATCCAAATAATTCGAAGACAGGAAATAGTTAGTTTTTCCATCTCCAGCGGTACCGCTCACATCCAGATTATACTCTTGTCTTAATTTGCGTGAGAATACAGCACCATAATAGTCATAGTCCGACTCATTCCAGATCTTTTCCAATTTGGGGTTGATATACGCATTTCCATTTCCATCATGAAGTACATAATTTTCATTGATATCTTTAAATGGCGATACGTAAACACCGGCGCTGCTTTTTTCAGTAGCTTACCCAGTACATTCTCAGATGCCCAATCTCCTGCTTCTTTCGAAGTTCTGTTATAACGGTAAAACTGGTCATTATACATCCCCTCCCAAGTGTTCAACAATTGTTCTTCCGGCGTAGCTTTGGTGGGATTGCCAACAGCATTATCTGAGGTGCCCCAGGTAGACTTAAAGTTCAGGGTAGGCTTAGCACTTTTACCTTTCTTTGTGGTGATCACAATAACACCATTGGCCGCTCTAGATCCATACAGCGAAGAAGCTGCCGCATCTTTCAGTACTGTAATAGATTCAATATCGGAAGGCGCTATCGAAGTCAGCTGCCCGTCATAAGGCATACCATCCACCACATACAATGGATTGGATGAACCGCTCATGGAACTGATCCCGCGAATCTGAATACGTGAATCACCACCCGGGTTACCTTCGTTGTTAGTTACATTGACCCCTGGGCTCATCCCTTGGAGAGTTTCAGCAAATCCCGAACCGCCTATTTTTTCCAGCTGTTCTTTTTTAACTACAGTCGCGGATCCTGTGAAAGTCGATTTTTTTGCCGTACCATAGGCTACAACCATCACTTCATCCAAATCGGTTGATGTGGCATCTAGAGAAATAGACAGGTTTGATTGGCCTTCATATTTCACTTCCCTAGATCCATAGCCTACGTAGGATACGACGATAATTGCTCCGGGATTCAGTTTACTTAATTTGAAACGCCCTTGCTGATCGGTATAGGTCGCTATCGCAGATCCTTTGACACTGACAGAAGCTCCTACAATGGGTCCGTTCTTATCACTGACTTGACCGGTAATCTCCTGTTGTGTGACTTTGTACTCAATTGTATTTGCAGTATTCGGCATAGCATGCACATCGAATGCAAATCCACTTGACGCTACTAAAGTCAATGCGAAAAATAATTTTGTTTTTTCTGACATAATTAGTGGGATGGTTTTAAGTTAGTCTCTCTTACTTAGTAGATTCTAGCGCCAAATATAAATTAATTAGAATTTAATGTAAAATTTTTGTTGTATTTTAATTAATTCCAAACAAGGCATAAAAAGACAAAAAAACACAAGAAAGCCCATAGAATTATGGGCTAAATATTATTTCAAGCGATAAAACAGTATTATTTCACTACATTTTTTGATTTATTATCAATCGATTGCTTTAAATTGATCAGATAACCATTTATCAATGCATATTGTAACTCTTTTTCGGATCCAATGAAAAAATGGGCATCCCCACCTAGCCGAAGACAGCTGTCAGCTAGAAAATTAGCATCGCTCCGCACTTGGATAGGAAAAGAATGTAACCTAATTTGCGCTAAACTATCAGAAACCACAATTGTTCCATACCCTTGTTTCAATAGGCTTTCTACAAATGATGAGGTTAATTCTCCAAATAACAATAGCTGATCGCTATGTATTTTTGCCGGAATGAATTGAAGCCCTTCTACATCGATGTCAATATAACCATGAAAGTCCTGCAGATCACCTATATCTTCAATTACAGCTTCCACGTAGTAATCTCGTCCAACTGTCTTTTCATTTTGCCGAACCGCCACGTCTACCAACATTTTTTTCCATTTTTTTCGATGGATAAATTCCGGATCACTAGATCATGTAATTTTTCATCATTCAATGGAATTTTGTGGTACGCAGCAATATCATGGTTCAGATAAGATTTCTTGGCAATTTCCTGAAAGGCATGCAATAATGCAATAAAATTATATTTTCGAACTTCCAGTTTCTCAGGATCGCCGACATAGGCTCCTGATTCAATTAGAATGGTACTTACACCCCATTTTTGAAAATTATCCCGAAACCACGAGGGGTATGCTCGTCATCATATTTCGCGACAGCATTCGGGATAAATTCCTGTAATATCTTATTGATTCCCACAATTACCCGCATGGCATCTGCCCTAACCGTATTAACACTTCTGGCATAGTCATATGCCGGGGCCAGCAAGGAAATTGTTACTGGGGTGGCCGTACCTGGAATATTATAGTAATTATTCTGATTATGAAGATTAAAAGCAAAATCTGGCTTCAACAACATTGCTTGTTCTTTCAACAGAGCCCCTTCCACAGTAGCGACTGCACGTGCATCGCGGTTCATGTCCACATCCATTGCCGTTCTACGCTGGTAACGCTCCACGCCGTCAGGATTCAACATCGGAATAAAATATAAAGTCAGTTTCTCTGCTATTTCCTTTCGAAAGGTATCAAAGCCATCCACCTCCCCGTTAAAAAATTAAACAGATCAAATAACGCCATTGTTGCCGTAGGCTCGTCGCCATGCATCTGTGACCACAACAGTACCTTTATCGGCCCCTGCCCATATTTCAATCTAAAAATTGAACGATCCTCCACTGACCGTCCGATCTCTTCAACAGTAAATTGCTTACTGACCTCTTTTCCTTGCAAAAGTGGCAAGATATCAGCATGCTTAAATCGTCTATGCTGCAAAGCCTTTTCTTCATATAAAGAAAAGGCTTTGATAAAATCTTCTTTCACTAAATTCATGTTAATCTTTTAAGGCTGCCTCAATTAAGGTAATCGTTCCTTGTGATGCATCCATTTTCACCTTTGCACCTACCGGAAGGATAAATTGCTCTGCAATATGCCCAATGACAGCTCCGCTATAAGCAGGCACATTTAAGGGTTTAATATAATCATTGAATAGCTGATCCAATGTCACAGAACCATAGCCTCCTGATGGTTTACAATTGGTACATTTCCCAAAAATAAAACCTTTGATCACTGCCAATATCCCTGCATTTTTCAACTGGCAAAACATCCGGTCGACGCGTTCCATATCTTCATCGACCTCCTCAATAAAAAGTATCTTATCTTTAAAGTCTGGTAAATAAGGGGTACCACATAAGCCCGTCAATACGGTCATATTCCCGCCCAGCAACACCCCATCAGTAACACCTGGGGAGATTGTAGCTATCCGGTCTTTCGTCTGTACAATATTATCCCCTTCGATTTAGGATTTTCAAATACCGCAGGCTTATTCGCTACAAATTGTGCATTAAAGGCCTCGGCCAGCTTCTTTGTCCAAGTGCTTATACCAACCGCTCCATGGAAAGTAACAAGTCCAGTTTTCGCATACAAAGCCAAGATTAACGCAGTTATATCAGAATATCCCAACAAAATCTTAGGATTTTGAGCAATCATCTTATAATCAAGTCTGTCCAAAAGACGGGAAGTTCCCGAACCTCCCCTTATGCAGACTATTGCTTTGACAGCCTTATCAGCAAACATATCATGTATATCAGCAATACGTTCCTGATCTGTCCCCGCCAAATTACCGTAACGGCTACGGATATGTTTTCCCTCCTTCACTTTAAAACCCAATGTTTCAAAGATCTCGCGTGCGATAATGATCGATTCCTCATCGTCCAATACACCTGCTGGAGTTATCAACCCTATAGTATCCCCTGGGTATAGCTTCTTTGCCAGCAAAGTAGCCGCCCCTGCAAACTCCGCTGCGATTGCTGTAGCGCGCCCAGCTCCCAATACCGGAATGGCCAATGTGCCCAAAGCAATTGATTTAATAAAAACCCTTTTTTCCATATTATGACAACTTATCTGTTGAACAACAGACGCTCTCCAGCACCTTTCTCAATAATTTGCCCTTTAGAAAATGCGACTTTACCAGATACAATGGTATGTTCAATGGTTGAACTAAACGTGTGTCCTTCAAAAGGAGACCATCCGCATTTAGAAAGGATATTTTCTTTGGAAACTGTATATGGCTTATTCAGATCCACGAGTACAAGATCCGCCCAATAGCCTTCACGGATATAGCCGCGATCCTCAACCTGAAACAATGTAGCAGTATTATGCGCAGACTTTTGAACCAATTGTTCCAAGGTCATTTTACCAGCTTTGACCATATCCAATAATGCTTGTAAAGCATGTTGAACCAAGGGGCCACCGCTAGGAGCCGATGCATATGGCTGTGTTTTTTCCTCTATAGTATGTGGGGCATGATCTGTCGCTATCACATCAATATGTCCATCCAATACAGCTTTAAGAATATGGTCACGATCATTGACCGTCTTAACAGCAGGATTCCACTTGATAAAATTCCCTTTGTTACGTAATCCTGATCAGAAAACCATAAATGATGAATACAAGCTTCAGCAGTGATTTTCTTATCCTTTAATGGGATATCATTCCGGAATAGTTCAATCTCTCTTGCTGTTGATATATGTAAAATATGTAATCTTGTATCATGCTTTTTGGCCAATTCCACAGCCTTGGATGAAGACAAATAACAAGCCTCAGCGGAGCGGATCAACGGATGCATTTCAATCTTCAATCCGTCTTCACCATATTGTTCCTTAAATATCGCCAGATTAGCCTTGATTGTTGCTTCGTCCTCACAGTGTGTAGCGATCAATGTAGGCGAATTAGCAAAGATGCCTTCCAAAGCTTTTTCATTATCCACCAACATATTCCCAGTGGATGACCCCATAAACACCTTTATACCGCAGACATCACGTGGATTAGTTTTCAATACCTCCTCCAAGTTATCGTTGGCCGCTCCCATAAAGAATGAGTAATTGGCTAATGCGTTCTTTCCGGCAATATCATATTTATCCTGGAGCAACTCCTGCGTCAGGGTATTGGGAACTGTATTTGGCATCTCCATAAAGGAGGTTGTCCGCCTGCTACCGCAGCACGACTTTCATGCCATATATCCGCTTTATAGGTCAACCCCGGTTCTCTAAAATGAACCTGATCATCAATCAATCCCGGAAACAGATGTAGTCCCTCAGCATTGATTTCCTGATCCGCAGGATGATTTATCTCCTGAGCGATCATTTCGATTCGACCATTGCTGATATATATATCAGCAGTCTCAACTTTACCTTCGTTAACAAGTTGCGCAGATTTTATAAGAATAGATGACATGTTGATCTCTTTACTTTGGTATCTGTCAAAAGTAAAGATTTGTTACCGTGATATCAAGTTATCCGGTCAAAGAGTTTCCCAAATAAGAGAATAAAAAAGAGGCCTAAGCCTCTTCTATTATTCTTTATCAAATTTGTAACCTACTCCTTTTACGGTAGTGACGTAATCGTCGCCTATTTTTTCGCGGAGCTTTCGGATGTGTACATCGATTGTCCGATTGGTGACAACCACCGAGTCCTCCCAAATACTTTTTAAAATCTGCTCTCTTGTGAAAACTTTATTTGGTTTGGAAGCTAACAAGTAAAGCAATTCAAACTCTTTCTTGGCAAGCACAATCTTTTGCTCTCCTTTGTAAACTAAGAAAGAATCTCTATCAATAACCAGATCAGCTATCTCGATTTTATCCTGTGCGTTTGAATCAGACTCCTCCGAAGCATTTCTTCTTAAGATCGCATTAATACGACTCATCAGTGCTCGGGGCTTAATTGGCTTAGCGATATAGTCATCCGCTCCAACATGAAATCCGGCAATTTCTGAATATTCTTCGCTTCTGGCTGTCAAAAACACCATAAAGGTACTTTTGAATTCAGGCATAGCACGCATGATGCGACAAGCTTCAATACCGTCCATCCTAGGCATCATCACATCTAAGATGATCAGATCGGGGTTTACTTGCTTGGCAACTTGTATTGCCTCTTCCCCATTTTGCGCTGTAGAGACCTGATAACCTTCACGATTTAAGTTGAATGCAATTAAATCCAAGATATCTTTTTCGTCATCAACAATTAAAATCTTTTGTTTCGAAGAACTCATTTGTCTTATTTTTCTGCTAAAATATGAACAAAATGATAACAATCAGTTAATCTAATGTTACCAAATTATTAAGTAATATTTCAATTAACAATAACACATTGATTACTTAATTGTTTTCTTCAAAAAATCGGCTAGTTCCTCGCCACGCAGATTCTTTGCAATGATAATACCATTTGGATCGAGCATATAGGAAGTAGGCAATGCCTTGACACGGTAGTCTATGACTATCGGTGAACTCCAAGCCTTTAAATCAGATACATGTGTCCAAGCCAACTTGTCATCCGCAATAGCCCGCATCCATGAGCCAGGGTTATCGTCAAATGAAACAGAGAGGATATCAAAACCTTTGGTATGATAAGTATTATATAACTTGACAAGATTCGGATTTTCCTGACGACAAGGCATACACCAGGAAGCCCAAAAATCAACCAAAGTATATTTTCCTTTAAAACTAGACAACTTCACCTCTTTATTAGAAGGCGTAAATGACGTCAACTCCGGTGCAGGTTGACCAATAGCCATTTTCTTCAGCTTTTGGGTTTCCTCCTTAAATTGAGTCACATATCTATTTTCCGTGAATTCGTTTTTAATTCTATCTGCATAAGCAATAATTTCTGCCTCTGCTACTTCAGGATCCAAGGTTGAGATGGCATAAAATCCAGCCAGGTCATTATGTTTAGCGGAAAAATCGACAGCCTTGTTGGTATAGTCGCGAAGTTCATCCGCAAATTTGGCCTTATATTCTGCACGAAGTTTTTCTATTTCATCAGCAGTTGAATTTGCTGTTAATTTGGAAAAGACACCCTGTAAAGAATCTTGCACATAATCGCGATGATTTCGTTCCTTAGCAAATGGCTGGATCGCTTTCGACAATTCAGACCCTTCAACGAGATAATCATTAACATCCTTATGTAAATCTGCTTTAAATGAAATTGTCTCACCCGGAGAAGCAATTAGGTCATAGCGATTTTTACCGACACGTAGCGACAACAATCTCGATTGACTAGCTTGACGAACAAACTGAAATTTGTTATTATCACCAAAAACATAGAATCCAGCTTGGTCTCTCCCTCATACAAGGAGACGACTTTTATATTACCAGGATTTTCTATATTTCCTTCGATGGTAAACTGCTCTTTATTCTGGCAACCAAACATTAATCCAACCACACCAACTACTAAAAAAATTGCCTTTTTCATTTGTATATCGTTTTGTGAGTGCCATAGGTTCATCTATAATATAAATGTCTTGCACTCGGTTTCCTTTTAAAGAAACTATCCTATTTATACCACCTGTGATTATTCATTCACAATTTGCCCTTCAGCGGAATTAGTGAACTCGTTACACTCGGTTTGACTAAATAGGATAGTTTCATGTAGTAGAATTTTAGAGGAGACATCCACTACGTTTGAAGTCTATTCAACAAGCATCCTAAGTCTCCGATCTAAATACTCAAATTTAACTTAAAAATTCCTTCGCCCGTTCAACAGCTGTTTTTAATCCCGCTGAGTTTTTACCTCCGGCTGTCGCAAAGAAAGGTTGCCCCCTCCACCACCTTGGATATCTTTTGCCAATTCACGAACAATGTTACTAGCATTTAAACCTTTTTCTTTTGCTAAATCATCCGAAATTACGACTGTCAAACTTGGCTTTCCATCGAATTCCGCTCCAATAACCAAAAATAAATTATTGACAGCTCCCTTCAGCGCATAAGCTAGGGTTTTAACCGCTTCAGCATTCGGCAGATCCACCAACGTCGACAAGAAGTTGATATCGCCAACCTGTTCGATCTTAGCTTCCAGATCCGATTTCAATGCTAAAGATTTTTCTGTAATGCTTTTTCAATTTCTTTTTCAGCGCTCCATTTTCGTCAATGATCTTACCCAAAGCAGACACAAAGTCCTTCGGACTATTCATCAGTTCTTTTAGATGCTGTACCAATTCAAAATGTTCACGAATGACCGCCGCTGAGCGAGTTCCTGTAATCGCCTCAATACGACGCACCCCTGCCGCAACGGCTGACTCAGAGACAATCTTAAAGAATCCGATCTGCCCCGTCGCTTTCACATGTGTACCGCCACATAGCTCTTTTGAGAATTTATCTTCAAAAGTAATCACACGAACAAAATCACCATATTTCTCACCAAACAAAGCTGTCACACCTGAATCCAAAGCCTGCTGGTAAGGTACATTCCGTTCTTCTTTCAACGGGATATTCTCCCGAATTTTAGCATTCACGATATCCTCTACCTCTTTGATCTCATCCTCACTCATCTTTGCAAAATGAGAAATATCAAAACGTAAGATATCAGCATTGACCAATGAACCTTTTTGATTCACGTGCGTACCTAATACCTGTTTTAGTGCAGCATGCAATAAGTGGGTTGCAGAATGATTATTCTCCGTATCCAATCTTTTGGTGCTGTCAACCTCCGCGATAAAAGTCCCTTGCAGATCCAATGGCAACTTATTGGTAAAATGAACGAAAATTCCATTTTCCTTTTTGTATCCGTAATGTAGATCTTTTCACCTGTTTCCTCTGAAATCAATTCACCAGAATCACCGACCTGGCCTCCACCTTCAGCATAAAACGGACTGACGGAAAGAACCAATTGGTACTGCTCTTTATTTTTTGCGACAACTTTACGGTATTTTACGATTTCTGTTTTTGCGGTCAAGGTGTCATAACCAACAAATTCAAACCCCTCATCCTCATTGACAAGAATCCAGTCACCGGTGTCAATTGCTGTTGCCGCACGGGAACGATCTTTTGAACCTGAAGCGCCTGTTTAAAACCCTCCATATCAACAGATAATCCTTTCTCTCGTGCTAACAATTCTGTTAAATCTATTGGGAAGCCATATGTATCGTATAATTCAAACGCAAAATCACCATTAATAACGCTATGATCTTCCACATAATTCTCAAAACGCTGTACACCAGTGGACAAAGTTCTTAAAAACGATACTTCTTCCTCTAAAATTACTTTCTGAACAAAATCCTGTTGTTGGATCAATTCATCAAATACGCCACTGAATTGTGCCGCCAAAACTGGAACAAGCTCATGAATAAATGGCGTTTTGAACCCCAAAATGTATAAGCATAACGTACCGCACGACGTAAAATACGGCGGATTACGTATCCAGCTTTGTTATTAGAGGGTAATTGTCCATCTGCTATCGCAAAACTTACCGCACGGATATGATCAGATACTACACGCATCGCTATATCAGTCTTCTCATCTAAACCATATTTTATACCAGACTTATCCGCAATAAAATCAATAGTCGGCGTAAAGACATCCGTATCATAATTTGAGGTTTTACCTTGGATACATCTGACAAGACGCTCAAAGCCCATACCTGTGTCCACATGTTTAGCTGGTAAAGATTGGAGTGACCCATCCTTCAAGCGATTGAATTGCATAAAGACCAAGTTCCATATTTCAATCACCTGTGGATGGTCTGCATTAACTAAGCTTTGTCCTGTGACCTCCGCACGTTCTTCCGCACTACGCATATCAAAATGGATTTCAGAACAAGGTCCACAAGGACCAGTCTCTCCCATTTCCCAGAAATTATCCTTTTATTACCAAGCAAGATACGATCCTCAGCTATCCACTGTTTCCAGAAATCAAACGCTTCCATATCCCGGTCCAAACCTTCACTTGCGTCGCCCTCAAAAATAGTCACGTATAAACGATCCTTGTCAAGTTTATATACTTCGGTCAATAGCTCCCAAGCCCAAGCAATAGCTTCCTTCTTAAAGTAATCCCCAAAGCTCCAGTTTCCCAACATCTCAAATAAAGTGTGGTGGTAAGTATCAATACCGACTTCCTCTAAATCGTTATGCTTACCTGAAACACGCAGACAACGCTGTGTATCTGCAACACGTGGAAATTTAATCGGTGCTTCCCCAAGAATAAATCCTTGAACTGGTTCATCCCTGCATTGGTAAACATCAATGTAGGATCATTTTTACAACTACTGGTGCTGAAGGTACTATTTGATGCCCCTTGCTTTTAAAAAAGTCTAAAAAGGCTTGACGAATTTCTCTACTTGTCATTTAATTATCTAAAAATATGTGCAAACTTACTCAAAATTGGTCTGTTATGCAATGTAGAATACGAGATAATAACCATGACACAATGATTTTAATAATGCCCAGTTTTCATCGTCAACTGACTTTTCAAACAAAAAAATCAGGACATAAGATTCAGAAAGACAGGATTGTCCTATTTGCGGGATGACCGCAATCACAAATATGCATTAAATGCAACATTTTAAAAGCATTAAATGTTAGCCACCTTTGTGCTATCGGGATCAGATTTAATACGTTAAACAATAAAAACATTTTGACTGCTAGTCATTCACAATTGCGTTTGTTTTATTACATTTGATAGGGAAAGAGGGTTCTAAAAAATTGAGAAAGATAAATTTGATGGCTTCATCACAACTAAACAAACAAACCAGGTGAAACGAGCTCATTTATACCGATGAGAACAACACTTATAAATAATTTAAACAGATGAAAAAAACATTCTACTACCGGTAGATTTTTCGGCTCATTCTAACAATGCGGTAAATTATGCTGTGGATCTAGCTATTCAAAAGGCTACAGCATCCACCTTTATCACAATTATACCTCTGCTTCGGCTGTATTTGAGGAAGAAACTGATTCCATTGGAAAGCGAAGCCCCATATTTAAAGCTGATGTCCTTATTAAAAATCTTTCAGAGCAGATAAAATCGACACATGTCACTCTTGAAGTGACTACCCAATGCGAACGTGGCATGATCACAGAAACTCTCCCTGAAATGGCCACACCTGATCGTTTTGATTTTGTCATCATGGGGCACAAAAGGTATTACCAATGATGATAGCCAACTTATTGGCAGCACAACTTACGTCATTAGCAAAAAGCAAAAATACCTGTTTTGGCCATTCCAACAGAAGCATCGTTTGAGCAGGTTGACAAGGTTGGTTTATTGTCCAACTTCAAAGAAGAAGAAGTACAGACTGTCCAGGATTTCGTCAATATAATGGGTAAGGATTTTGAATTAAAACTGATGCATGTCCATTATGATCATTCTTCGGAAAACCGAATAGAAGATAAATTGGAGGTATGGAAATATAAAATCAAAAATACATTGGTGTGACCAACATAGCCATCGAAGTTGACTCGATACAAGGCGACATTGAGGACCTGGACACTGTCCCCGAAGTGATCAATGAAATGATCCATACCGAAAAAATCAAGATATTACTCGTAACACGTTCAAGAAAATCCTTTTTGAACGTACTTTCACCAGATCAGTGGCAAAAGCATTATTTAGCCACCCTTTAGTTCCCATATTTTTACCAAAGCATAATAAGTATATCGCTATGTCTAGATTATTAATACCCGTAGATTTTTCCGAAAATGCGGAAGTTGCAGCAAACTATGCGGCTCAGATCGCTCAGGAAACACATGATGAAATTACACTCTTCCACTCCTTCACTTCACATATAAACAAATTCGCAAATGCGAAGCATTTAATAGACCCTACCGAAGAGGACGCCCGTGGTAAGATGGAGAAACTTGTCGCTGAACTTCTACAAAAATATCCTTCGATAAAAATTTCGACCTTATTTACGAATGGAATTTTAGCCGAATCACTGGAAAAACAGGAGATAAAAGAGAACTACCAGACGGTGATTATGGGTACAAAAGGAGTCACAGGACTTGAATCTGTACTGATTGGAAGCAATACTTATGACGTCATTAAAGAGTCAAAAATCCCTGTATTAGCGATCCCCAAAAATGCCGTAAAATTAAAAAAGATAACATCGCGCTGCTGACAAATTTTAAACCTGGTGAGCTGGAAGTCCTCAAACAGGCAATCCCATTATATGGAAAAGATTTTCATTTACAACTCATCCATATCAACAAAAATGAACTAGAAATCAACATTTTAGGATCAAATCTTGAAAAGTGGATTGAACAGATTATAGCGGAGACTGGTATAGAAGACATCTCTTATATCGTTAAAGCACCAAGCTATTTTGCCGGCTCAAGGGAGAACATTGCAAATGGTATACATACGATTATTCGAGATGAAGATATTGATGTGATTTTGATTACAAAAAGTAGGAAAACTTTTTTCAAAACATTTTTACTGAGAATATTGTTAAGCACATGGCTTTCGAAATTGAGGTGCCAAATTTTTTCGGTCGAGTAAGCTGACCAAATAATTTTTGGCAAATTTATTGCAAGAGTAGTCAATGAGTTAATTTAACAAGAATTTTATAGTAGAAAATTTTACAAAAACACATTATGAAAATTAGCCTTAAAAATCAGGATTACTAGTAGCGGCAGGAATCATCTCAACCGCATCCTTTGCCCAAAGCGCAAAGCAGTCATCAATTGAAGGCACTACCCCATTTGGTCCGGCAACACAATACCGGACTTGGTCTATCGGTGTAGGCGCCGGTGTAACGAGCTTGCAAAACATTGCTAAATTCAATAATGGAGGTTATGACAAGTTGGACTGGAACTTAGGTTACAGTGCCTATATCAAAAAACAAATCTCCCCTTCATTCGGAATCAAGGCAACTTACTTTGGCGGAAAGACTTCAGGATATGAAGCCAGTGATAAACAAACAGGCTTCGAAACAAAAACACCTTGGTCAGTTGCTTTATCCGGTGAGTTTATTGCAGCCAATACCAACTGGCGGTTTTTTAATAGTTTCATTAAACCTTATGCATCAATTGGTGTCGGGGTAATGAATGCAGAGACAGCAGCAATTGCTGGCGGAAACAGAGGCGAATATGGTGATTCATATTCTAAGATCTACGTACCCGCAGACTTCGGTTTGAAATTTGCAGTTGCCAAAGGTATCAACTTCGAATTAGGTTACCAGTTGAACTGGGCAAATCAACGATTTGACAATAAAGTTGGACCAACTCAACAATATAAGAATGACTTATTCACCTATGCTCACGCAGGTCTAGAATTCGCTTTGGGTAGTGGTAGCAAACCAGCATTGAACAACTCAAATCCGGTAGCTACGCTTGTAAATGATTACACGGTAAAATATGATGATTTAAAAGCTCAAAATGATGCTCTTAATGCAAAAATCAAGCTTTACAAGGTCAACTGGATGGAATTAACAATGACCTGAAAGATGATGATGGTGACGGTGTAGCAAACAAATACGACAAATGCCCAGGCACACCTTCTGGTGTACAAGTCGATGGATCAGGTTGTCCAATTGTTGTGAAAAACGAAACTAAAGTTGTAGAGAAAGTTGTGGTCACAGAAGCAGACAAAAAGTTGTTGCTGATGCGATTAAAAACTTAGAGTTCGATCTAGGTAAAGCAACCATCCGCCCAACTTCATACGCAACATTAAACAAAGTTGCAGCATTGTTGATCGAGAAAACTTTAGCTTGAAATTAGCTGGCCACACCGATAATACAGGTTCACGTGAATTGAATATGCGTCTATCCAAAGAACGTGCTGAGTCAGTAAAAGCTTACTTGGTATCTCAAGGTGCTAACGCTTCACGTATCGAAGCGACAGGATATGGTCCTGACCAACCAATTGCATCTAATAAGAATGCTGCTGGCCGTCAACAAAACCGTCGTGTAGAATTTACACTTTATTAATAGCTAATAAATTACACGTAATAAAATGGTATTTTTCAGTAAAATACCATTTTATTTACCCTTTGTCATATTTAAACTACAAACCGATTAGGAATTTAATTTTTAACCTATTACTTTTGCCTCGGTTTATACAAACAAATTCTATGAAACTAAATTTACAATTAGCACTTGCTTTCGCAACTGCAGGCTTATTCGCCAATTCCGCTTTTGCTCAAACTGCAAAGGTAGCATCGATTGAAGGAACAACTCCTTTTGGTTCTGCTACACAATACAGAACATGGTCGATCGGTATCGGTGCAGGTGTAACAAACCAAACTAACATTGCTGGTTTCAACCGTGAAGGATACGATGATTTAGCATGGAACCTAGGTTATAGTGCTTACATCAAAAAGCAAATCTCTCCTTCATTTGGAATTAAGGCAACTTATTTCGGCGGTAAAACAGGTGGTGCTTTCAAGGATGGTTCACAATCATTCGAAGCAAAAACACCTTGGTCGGCGGCTTTATCTGGAGAATTCCTAGCAGCAAATACCAACTGGAGATTTTTCAATAGTTTCATCAAACCTTATGCATCAATCGGTGTGGGTGTCATGAACAGCAAAACAACCTTAACTACGGGCTCTACTTCAGTAGAAGCAGATGGTATCTCTAAAATCTATGTACCACTGGATATGGGTTTCAAATTTGCAGTTGCTAAGGGTATCAACTTTGAATTAGGTTACCAATTGAATTGGGTTAACCAAAACTTTGATGGTATCCAAGGAGGCCAATACAAGAATGACCTATTCACTTATATCCACGGTGGTCTAGAATTTGCATTGGGAAGCGGTAGCAAACCAGCATTGAACAACTCAAATCCGGTAGCGACATTAGTCAATGACTATACATTAAAATACGATGATTTAAAAGCTCAAAATGATGCATTAAACGCTAAGAATCAAGCTTTACAAAGTCAATTGGATGGTTTGAACAGTGATTTAAAAGATGATGATGGTGATGGTGTGGCCAACAAATACGACAAATGTCCAGGTACTCCTTCTGGTGTACAGGTAGATGGATCAGGTTGTCCGATTCTTGTTAAAAACGAAACTAAAATTGTAGAAAAAGTTGTTGTTACGGAAGCAGACAAAAAGTTGTTGCTGATGCGATCAAAAACCTAGAATTCGATTTGAGCAAAGCAACTATCCGTCCTACTTCTTATGCAACATTGAACAAAGTTGCGGAATTGTTGATCGAGAAAACTTTAGCTTGAAATTAGCTGGCCACACAGATAATACAGGTTCACGTGAATTGAATATGCGTTTATCAAAAGAGCGTGCTGAGTCAGTAAAATCTTATTTAGTATCTCAAGGCGCTAATGCTTCTCGTATAGAAGCTACAGGTTACGGTCCTGACCAACCAATTGCATCTAATAAGAATGCTGCTGGTCGTCAACAAAACCGTCGTGTAGAGTTCACACTTTATTAATCGATAATATTCGATCTATACAAACCAAAAGGCATCACTTAAGAGTGATGCCTTTTTTCTTGTGGAATCAACAGGCTAAATTTGACATCTCTCTTGTGTTTAAAGTAAATAAACATTTGAACAACAAAAAGATAACACCAACAAAACTTACATTATTCGTATTTTTATTAAGCTAAGATCTTAAAAAATGCGTAAACCACAAATTCTTGTTTTAGCCCTTTTTTTCGCTGATTTTTTCCGCCTGTGAAAAAGACCCGCCACTGAACGAACCGGGGTCAAATGAAGCGATCAATCAATGGACCTTGAAGCAGATGCAACAATATTATTATTGGAACAGTAAGTTGCCCAATCAAATTACACTCGATGACAAGCCGAATATCTTTTTCAAAAACCTATTGTATCGTGACGACCGTTATTCTACCATTCTACAAGCGCTCAACAGTGACACTTATGGCAACACGCTCTCGAATACCTTTGGGTTTGATATAGCTCAGCTTCAGCACAATGGTCAGACCATGCAACTGGTGACACAGGTAGTTCCCTATTCAGAAGCCGACTTAGCTGGCCTGCATAGAGGAGACACCATCCAGCAAATCAATGCGCAGCCCTTAGCTGCATACAATTTTGCTCCGGTATTGGAAGCGGCATTGAAATTACCTTCAATCCAATTGCAGTTACAGAATGGGAAGAAAATGAAGTTGCCCGCTTCCTACATATCCCAACCAGTAGTCTACACAGCTCAGATCTTTCATAAGCAAACAAAGGTAGGGTACCTATTTTTAAGCCAGTTTGATTTCAGCGGTGGTTATTCGGTATTGGAGGCCATCCAAAAACTCAAAGCTGGCCTAGTACAAGATTTGATTCTTGATCTTCGCTATAATACTGGAGGACAAGTAGCTTTTGCCTCTTTTTGCGCATTAACATTTGCTGATATTGCGCCGAATTATGTATTTGTCCAATTCAAGGGCAACAAAAAGTTGGGCAACAGCGAGGAGACCTTTCAATCTGCTTTAGCTCAGCAACCCGAAGGTTATAGCTTTCAAGCAGAAGAGCTCTAAAGAGCGGACTGCAATTAAAGCGAATTTTTGTACTCACAGGCCCCAATACCGCATCCGCTTCGGAGATGTTGATCAACAGTTTAAAACCTTATATCGAGGTCATTCAGATTGGTACAAAAACTTTGGGCAAGGATATGGCTTCGACGACCCTTTCCTCACCATCACAGGTCAATGGCAATCAACGTGCTTGGTTGCTGATGCCGTTGGTATACAAGATTTATAATAAAGATGGATTAGGAGATTACAGCACTGGACTCATCCCGCATTACCATACAGATGAGTTTGCACAATTGCCCTTACTTCCTTTTGGCGATGAAAAAGACCCTTTACTACAACAAGTGTTTAACATCATACAGAACAAGACAACTCAATCGATCAACAAAAAGGCTAACACTAGTACAAAAACGTTAACTTCATCGTATTACGGAAGCAGCTATCGCGCTATACCTATGACATTTCCTCTATCCCCTCTCAACATTCACTAAAAACCAAATAAAAAGAATAACTAACGTGCACAGGAATTGATCGCAGAGACCCAAGAAGCAATAGCTGATTCAGTTCCATTTTTTTTGATAACAGACGAATACGTTTAGATAATAAGCCCGAACGGACTTGCCGTTCTTTGAGCTCATAGTTTTTCACCACCGTACCTATCTCATCCAGTAGCTTTAAATAATGAAGGTATAAAGCTTTTAAATTCTCACCTTCAGCCTGTAGTTTTTGATCAGCACCTCGTCATCCTCAGATGCCAACTTATACTGCATCTCGATCATCAGATGGAGTAAGCGCTGGTATTTGATTTCGTTTATGCCTTTCATAATTTAAATATTTTTAATTGCCAAATGCAACCTCTAGACCATTAAACTCCCAAAATGTTGGGATATTAGAAGCAGGGCTATTGGCTGTTCCCGAGTTATTGGTGGTAAATGAGGTTAAGACACCATAATTATGATAATCTACAGAATACCCATAATAAGCCTCCATACCATTGATCAAAAGTGGTTTGAAATCTTCTTTTAGGATTTGTGCCCTACCGTAAAAACCATAGTTGTAAAGAACATCTGCACTCGGCAGCGTTAGAGACTGATAATCTGCAGGTAAGGTCTTTCCAATATTTTTAATGTATCTCCTTTCGCACTATAGACAATTCTTCTTCTTGAAGGTGGCCCTGATAACCTTTCTACAACATGGTAGAAAACCAAGTGGAATTTCTTTCCTCCCAATAGTGTGTTCAACTCATTATTTCCATTTACGATTCGAATTTTCACCTTCCCTTCGACCCGACTTTCTGCTTTCATCTTTATCAAACTTGGGGAATATCATTTGTTAGCTTTACATATTGCAACGTATCTGTATTGTCTTTAATAATGATAGTTTCATTAAATATTATATTTCCAGCACTATCCAAGAGTGTAAATTTCTTTTCTCCAGAAATTATTTTTACTATTGAATTGTTATTAACAGACACTGCATGCTCATCGATCAACAATTTACCCTTGTCTGGCCCAATCAATAAATTAATATCTTTGATAAAGACATTAGTGAATTTTTGGAAAGTTTCGATATGTTCTCCTTTTTGACAAGAGAAAATAAAGAATGCCAGAAATAAAATAAAAGCTATTAATTGGCTTTTCATAGTATGATTTTAGTATAACAAAAAATATAATCCTGCCATGGAATATGGCAGGATCATAGAAGTTAGAAATAATGATTAATAAGTCTTTGGAGTAAATTTCGTCCAATTATCTGTCCACAAAGTTGTTGCAGCAGGATTAAAAGCACCCTTGTAATTTACACCAGCGGCAGGACTTGTTGAAGACGGCACTAAGTTCCATACATCAAAACTAGCTGCACCAGTTGTTGTGTAAAAGGATTTATACCAGCACCTCCCAATAATAAATAGCTATTTGGTGTTGCACCAATATTAGTTGAATTTCCCGTACCTGGAGCAGTTCCACTAAAAGCTGCAGTATAAGCTTGAACCACATTGTTGCTAAATACTCCAGTAGCTCCATCTTGGAAAGCAGCACCTGTAGCATATCCAGCGATAATTGAATATTGGATATCTAATTCAGTATTTCTTCTCCAACGGTTACCAAATTTTAATTTAGTACCAGCTACCGAAGCATTATCAATACCTAAAAAGTAAAGTTTTTCAATACTGGACGTGTTTTAGGTGTAGCTGACCAAGGTGAGGTTGCTTCGTTATCAGATTCTAAACCATTTGAATCTGAGCTACCGCTTGAAGTACTGTTGGTTGAATTGGGATCTTTTAAGGATAAAGCATATTGAATTGTTCCTGTATAACCATGGTCAAAATCAAAATCATCATCATCATTTGAAAGTGCCACTAAATTTTTGCATTGACAGTGCCACCGAAAAATTCGAAAGCATCATCTTTACCCCAAGAAACTTGGATATTTTCCAATGTAGTACCTGAACCAACACCACCTAAAGTCAAACCGTTAATTTCATTGTCAGCAGTCAAGTTGTAACCTGCAAACTCAATACGTACATATTTCAACGAACCTGAATTGTCCGCAGGTACTGAACCACCATACGTAACATCAACGTTTACAGGTTGAGGAATGCCTTCAATTCTTTTGGTCGCAGGTTGGTTTGTCGTAGATGATCCCAACAAAACAACACCTCCGAAATCACCTGGATTACGTGATCCAGCTGCATTCGGCGAAGTAAATACAATAGGCGCTGTCGCCGTTCCATTAGCAATTAATTTTGCAGTCTTAGGGACAACCAATACACCTTTGATGTTTTGTGTAATACCAGTGATTTGATCTGGATATGCTTTAGTTACCCCAGAAGTAATAAAAGTACCTGGTTGGATGGTCAATGTTGCACCGGGTTTTACAAAAGCTACGCCATCGATTTTCCATACTTTATCCGAAGTAAGGGTTGTTGCAGTGATTACACCATTAGCATCAGTTGGAACTGTTGCTTGAGGTAAAGATGGTAATCCAGCTGTTGAACCATTTACCGGAGCCAAGTTGTCCTTGTTACAAGATGCCAATGCGATTGCGCATACACTTGCTAGCGTTAAGATTTTTTTCATTTTTGTTAACTTTTACATAACTTAGCCATCACAAGATCACTTTTTAGACTATGCTTCTATAGCGGATAGCTATTCCTATAGTTGCATAGTTTTTCATTCCCCATTATGATAAATTTTAATATCTTCCAGATTGTGCTAATGGACAAGTCTTGGAACGCTGCTTAATGTATTTATGGGTTAGAATGAACCTGCCTCGCGCAGTTAGTATTTTTAAAAATTATAAGTCAATGAGAGATTAAACCTTCGCCCATCTCTTCTGCGATAGGTGATAATATCCCCCTCTCCTTTATTATATTTTATAGATTTACCTTTTTCAATACATAAAATTTTGTATCATCTTGTTCATAATCTTGAATATTCATATAATACCGCGTCCATTCATCAAATAGGTTGGCCATATTGAATTTTACTTCCATCTTTCCCTTTAGAAAACGCGTATAAAGTTGTGCATCCAATTGTTTTGGGGCCAACTCATATTCGACATTGTTCATATTAACATTCGCTAAATTTGTGCGATACCCCGATGATTATAGCTTGCCGTTACCCCGAAAAGCTCCCCCAATATCCTACGCCTAAATTCACCAACCAGGGTGATTGCCCCATAAGTGGCCTATCTTGATTGGGGTAGCGTTGTTGAATACGCTCAGCAACCTGAGTTTCAGGGTTATTAATCCATTCCCAATGACTTAAGACATTAACCTTCGATTTGAGCAATGTTCCGTTGGCATATATAAATAGGTCTTTTAACCAGTCCTGATCCGATAGAAATGTCAAATTTTTCCTAATCTCCATTTCAAGGCCAAGATTTTTCGCATTTTCCATGTTGGCGAAAGTATACGTGTTCCCCCGCTATGAACAAGTTCTATGGGTTTATCCAAGTATTTATAGTATCCTGTTATTGAAATTATTTCCCCGGAGATGGATACCATTCAAATCGAAGATCTACATTATCGATCAAGGTGGATTTAACTTGCTCTCCATAAACGTAACCGTCTAACTCATAATCATACATGGCAAACATGCCCACTTCTCTAAAATCTGGCCTAACTACTGTCCTTGAATAACTACTTCGAATATTGAAATCGGATGTTACCTTATAGGTAGCATTAATAGAGGGCAAAAACCGCCAGTTATTTTCTTTTACACCAAAACGATGCCTTTGGACGTCATTGGGATCTGGCTCATCCTGATAAGTTCTCCTATATAATTCTTCCTGCTTAGAGTTTAAATTAAAATATTCTGCACGAACACCATATACCAAACGCAATTTATGCCATAGCATTTGATCTGCCATCAGATACACTGCTTGTGAAGACATTTTACCATCATAATATCGACCGCCCAATGCATCTGCGTAGTAATAGGCCTGCCCGTTTCCATTGCCAATATTATCAGCGCTGAATAACTGAGCATAAGGGATTTCTATCTCGGGAGGCAATTGATTCGTAGTACCCTCTGCCCATGCTCTCGTCCAAGGGACAAAATTAAATAAATCCAACGCTCTCTTCTTAGACCAGGCCTGATAGCCTAATTTCACCAACGTTGGAACAGCTGTATTTTCGTTGAATTTTCGCGAAAAAGCCGCGCTCCAATTATAATCTGTCTCATCGATATTTGTCCATCTTCGAGAGTCCCTGAAAATCCCCACCACAGATGAACTACGGTGAGTTAATAGCCCCGGGGTTTGAAAATAAGGAATATCATCTATCATAGTGGTTACCCTATAGGAAAGTTTTCGTTCATCCAAAATTTGCTGTTTGATTTTGTTAACAGTAATCATTCCTTCAGCTTTTATTGCCCACGGCAATTGATATTCTCCTACCAATTGGTGTTGCTGCAAAGAC
Source organism: Sphingobacterium sp. E70 (assembly GCF_019285695.1). Taxonomy (NCBI): domain Bacteria; kingdom Pseudomonadati; phylum Bacteroidota; class Sphingobacteriia; order Sphingobacteriales; family Sphingobacteriaceae; genus Sphingobacterium; species Sphingobacterium sp. E70. The sequence goes on from NZ_CP079104.1 coordinate 1,002,071, forward strand.
ATTGCTTCAGGCAATTGATAAATCAGTTTGCTTACTTCAGGATTAGAATCACTATAAGGTTTTTGAATAGACTCATTATAAATATCACTGTACGTACGCGCATACATGTTCTTTAAGGAAACTTTAAAAACCTGTCCCTGCCAACCCATATTGGCCATTAATCCGCCACTGCTATTGAAGCGATAGGATGTTCCTGCTCCATTGTCACCGAGACCTATACTATCAATGTAATTATTGATACTTACCGAATTACGTACATTATTAAATGCAGTAATGTTTTGTTCGTTTCTAAAATTTGCGGATGCCACAAACCCTAATCGCTGTCCATTATTTAATTCGTAAACCCGTCCAAGCGAAAAACGCATATTCTGATTGGGGTATGCTTTATACTTATATTGTCGCAATGCATCATTATTAAAACGCTTGGACTGTGCGATAGCATCTAAATCGTTATATTTCACTGCATCGCCAAACTCCGTTGGATTTAAAGGGGTATTGTTCAATTCAGGATCAGTCAAAATATAGCCGGGAGGCGCATCCAATTGTATCGCCCGACTGTTCCACTGCCAAGTTTTTATTCCATCGGGCATTTTAGACGATTTGTCGAAAAAACCGAAATATTCACTCGTATGTCGCTCTCCCAGCCGATAAAAGTCTTTGCCAGTTGTACGGGAATTACCACCTATCCCATATTGTATTGTCGTAAAATTCTTCTCCGGAATATCCAATGTATTCACAGAAACCTGTCCACCCGAAAATTCAGCGGATACATCCGGTGTTGCCGTTTTATTGACCACCACTGAGCTCACCATCTCTGTCGGAATAATATCAAAGGAAAAATCACGTCTATTCTGCGAAGTACTCGGAATCACCACCCCATCCAGCATGGCCTGATTGTAGCGGTCGGACATCCCCGTACAATGACGTTCCGGTTATTGACAGTCGTCAATCCGGTAACACGTTTTAAAACCTGCCCCATATCATTGTCTGGTGTGCGGGCGATCTGTTCGGCGGATATTCCATCCGTCACCGAAGCTGCATTTTTTTGTACCGCATACAATCCAGCTACGGAAGCTTTCTTAAACGATACGCTGACAACAGCCGTTTCCAGCGCATTTACCAGCGTCTTCATGGCAATATTTAATCCAGTCCTTTGTCCAGCCTGTATTTTGACCCCTCAATACGTTGGGTCTGGTAAGAGAGATAACTGACTTCCAGTATGTAGGTTCCCGGTTCAGCATTCAAAAGATAGCTCCCATCGATACCGCTCTGTGTTGATTTATTGACACCGATCAGTTTGATACTGGCATTGGCCAAAGGCTGACCGCGATCATCAATAACTTTACCTGAGATACGCCCATCCTGCTGTACCGGCTTTTCGACCAATGTAATATAAACACCGTTGTCTTGAGCCATCAGGTCAGTCTCCTGAGCAGATAACGCATGACATCCCGAACGCTGTTACTTTTAAAAATTTTGGCATTTACCTTTTTCTTTGCCAGATTATATTTCGCAGCATCGAAAGCGATATGTATATTTTGGGATTCCAAACGTTCGAAAGCCGCTGGAATATTGGATTCACTAAAAGAAACTGTAATCTTTTTATTGAGTAACTGGCCGTATGCGCCCGAAGCTAAAAGCATTTCGGCCGATACGATCGAAAGAAGTAAACCTACCAACGATGTCCTTATCATAAACTTAATACCGTTTTGCGTAACGTATTGCTTAAATTTCATAAATTTGTATACGTATATATAATATCTCTATAAGTTGTTGTATATGTTATTTATACCATCTCCAAATGGTGTATGATTCAGAGTTGACGATGGCCGTCGTCAGCTCTGTTTTTATCCCCAAACTAGTAAATATGCACTATCCTGCCCTCCTTCCTGGATTTATTGTGATGAATTGCTTTGATACTTTCGAGGGTTGCCGTCCAGGACAGCTGCTTTGATATCGGCATGCTATACCGTTGTTGAGCAATCCGCTGGTCGTCAGTTTTAATATCTACATCATAGATATTTTTAACCGCCAGTGCCAACTCTGCAAAACTGCTTTGCTTAAGGTAAACTCTTCCCTCAATCCAGCTATTACGTGTCGTTAGATCAAAAGTCTCCTGATTGCTATTGTGGTTATTTTTGGTATACCGAATCTGTTCCCCACGGGTCAGCACACCCAGTGGATTATTATTGGCGGTGACCTGCACTTTACCTGTAAATACAGACACCGATATATCATCCAATTCCGCATAGTTTTTCACGGTAAATGAGGTACCCAATACTCTTGTCTGTATTTGTTGGGCATTCACAATAAAAGCTTTCGTAGAATCTTTCTTGACCTCAAAAATGCCTCTCCAGCCATAAGCTCGACAACCCGGTCCCGCCTATCGTAAGAGACGGTATCCAATTTAATTTTGGAATATGCGTTCATTACAACGGTTGATCCGTCGGCCAAAAGTACCCGTTTACGTTGCGAGGCCCCTGTTTCAAAAATCCGGTAACCCGGTTTTAAATTCGATTCTCTTCGGGAGAAATTCAGATCATGCTGTTTTTTCCAAAATAAAATACCAAAGCACAACAGCAGGCTTGCGGCAACTGCTCCGCTCCAATAGCTTATTTTCCGAACCGTTGATTTTTTAGGAGCAGTACTTCCGATCCGTTGCTCTATGCTATTCCACAACTGAACCTCATCTAGCTTCCTGCAGGAAGTTCTTCCTGATCAAGTGTATCATACCAGCGATCAATCAGGGACTGCTCAGCCTTGTTGGCTTTGTTCTGCTGATATCTATAGATTAAGGATTCAAAAATTCTTCTTTTCACTTTTTGCCTGCTGTTTATATACAAGTCTTCAAAAAAGCTGGAAAGTACTTCAATAAATAGTTAACGTTTTATAAAAGAATTGTTAAATTGATTTTTAATGCTGCAATGACCACCAGACGGCTGCCATTTACCTGAGAGCTCTTCCAGAACAAAAATAAGCAGGAGGGTAAAACTGCCATCTTGAACATTTTGATAGCCGATTATTGCTTTCTTCAGTCTTTTGGATGCTTCGGTAAGGTTATTTTTTACAGTTTGTTCAGAGAGTCCCATCCGCAGTGCTATCTCACGAATTGATAGATGCTCCCACTTCAACAAGAGTACCTGCCGCATATTATGCGGCATAATTTCTAATTCATCTTCCAGCATCTTTTCTAGCATGAGGTAAGTTTCAAGTTCTTCCGGATGATGCTGTACGTAATCGAAAATATGTTTACTCCAATGATCCAAGAGTTTATCCTTTGCCTTATTGGAATTGAAAAAATCTATAATTTTATATTTGAGCATTCCCTTGAGATAGGCAGGAAGATTCATTTGGATATCGATCGTATGACGTTTTTCCCAAAACTGAACAAACAGTTCCTGAAGAATATCTTCTACATCCTGCGAATCAAGAATACGCCGGGCGGCATGTTGATAAAGATCTTTCCAACAATACTGATATAACTCAGCATAAGCATTCGTATCATTCCGCTCTTTAATAGCCCTTAGCCATTGCTGATATATAATTGGTATCTGATCCATACTAATACCAAAAATAAGGTTGAGATATTAAGTTTTTATTAATAAATGAATAAAGAAAGTACAAAAAAGCAAAATAGTTTACAATCAAAATAATACTTTTCAGTCGGTCACTAGCTATATACCGCGAATAAATTTTTATCCCCTTAATTTGCAATCTTCAATCTCATTAAAAATCAATTATTTAAATTCTTTGATTATTCAAATATTATTTTTACCTTTGCAACGCCTTAGGCAATAGTGCCTATTGTATATAATATTTCATGAACCCATTTTTAGAACTGGGAATCCGTGAGGAAGTTGTTAATGCCATCTCAGAATTAGGTTTCGAAAAACCTTCTGAAATTCAGGAAAAAGCCATTCCTGTTTTATTGACTGGTAACGACGATTTTGTCGGATTAGCCCAAACTGGCACAGGAAAGACCGCGGCATTTGGTCTTCCATTATTAGAGCAATTAGACTTTTCTCAAAAACACCCACAGGCATTAATCCTTTGCCCTACTCGGGAATTATGTTTACAAATCTCAAAAGATTTAGAAAAATTTGCTAAATACGTTGACAACGTACATGTTGTTGCTGTATATGGAGGTGCAAATATCTCAGACCAGCTACGTCAAATTAGACGTGGAGTGCAATTGTAGTTGCGACCCCAGGTCGTATGTTGGATATCATTGGCAGAAATGCAATTGATTTCTCAAATGTTAAATATGTTGTATTAGATGAAGCGGATGAGATGCTCAATATGGGCTTCAAAGAAGACATCAACAACATTTTGTCAGAAACTCCTGACGAGAAAAAAACTTGGTTATTTTCGGCGACAATGCCTTCTGAGGTACGTCGTATCGCAAAGAATTATATGACCGATCCTGTTGAGCTTACTGTAGGTACAAAAACACCGGTAATGCCAACATCGAACACCACTATTATTTGATCAAAGCAAAAGATAAATATGCTGCGTTCAAACGTATTGTGGATTCAAACCCTGATATCTTTGGTATTGTATTTTGTCGTACAAAAATCGAAACACAGGATATCGCTGAAGCGTTGATCAAAGATGGTTACAATGCAGACTCGCTGCACGGTGACTTGTCTCAACAACAACGTGATAAAGTAATGAAACGTTACCGTGACCGTAGTTTACAATTATTGATCGCAACAGACGTAGCCGCTCGTGGTATTGATGTAAGTGATGTAACTCACGTTATCAACTTCTCTTTACCTGATGAAACAGAAAACTATACGCACCGTTCAGGTCGTACTGCCCGTGCAGGTAAAACTGGTATTTCTCTTTCTTTGGTAAACGTAAAAGAACTCAGCAAAATCCGTCATCTTGAAAAGATCATCGGTAAGCCTTTTGAGAAAAAACAAGTTCCTCAAGGTGCTGAAGTATGCGAAAAACAGTTGTTCTCAATCGTTAAAAAGATTGAAAACGTTGAAGTAAATGATGAGCAAATCAGTCCATTCTTGCCAGCAATTATGGAAAATCTGGAATCTCTTTCAAAAGAAGATATCATCAAAAGATTTGCATCCCTTGAATTCAACCGTTTCTTAGATTATAAAAACGCTCCAGATTTAAATATCGAAGCCCGTGAAGGTTCTCGTGAAGATCGTGGCGATAGACGTGATGGTCGTTCTCGTGAAGGTTCAAAAGGTTATACCCGTTTGTTCATGAACTTAGGTTCAGTAGATGAATTCTCTCGTGGAGACATGTTAGGCTTTATCTGTAACAACGCGAATATCTCCGGAAAATCTATCGGTAAAATTGACTTAAAAGGTGTGTTTACATTCTTTGAAGTACAAGATGCTGAAGTTGAGAAAGTATTCCAAGGATTCCAAGGTGTAGATTACAACGGTCGTCAAGTACGTATCGAAGTATCTGGTGAAGCTAGAAGCGAAGGCCGTGGTGGTGATCGTGGAAGAAGCCGTGGTGGTGATCGTGGCGGAAGACGCGAAGGCGGATACCGTGGTGGTGATCGCGGTGGAAGACGTGAAGGTGGATACGGAGGCGGTGACCGTGGCGGAAGACGTGAAGGCGGATTCAGCGGCGAAAAACGTGACCGTGGTAGTAGCAATGGCGGAGGTTTCCGTGATTTCTCAGGTAAACGTAAAGAATCTAAAAGCAAATACTAGATTTAGTATTTAGATAAGCGTATAAAGACTCTGATTTGGAAAGCCCCGGCTTTGCAGATCAGAGTCTTTTTCTTTATAGTAGTTCATACATCCAAACCCCAAATACCCTCCACCTTATCGCTATCTTAATGTGCCTTATTCCATTGTTCACATGCCTTAATCTCCGCAAAAAAACGTAAATTAGCTTAATTACACGAACTGGATTTTCACAATGCCAACAGCAACAAGATTATTTGATTTAGCCTATTTGCAACAAGAAACTGCACCTGGCTTTCCTATGTTTTCCTACAAAGCCGGAGCGAATTGGGTAGCAGTAAGTAATACAGAATTTATTGAACGTGTCAATCAGGTATCCAAAGGTCTGATTGCGCTCGGTGTCCAAGTAGGTGAAAAAGTTGCTTTAATCAGTGAAAACCGCATCGAATGGAATATTCTTGATTTTGCAATCCAACAGATCGGTGCTGTCGTCGTCGCGATTTATCCAAATATCTCTGAATCAGATTACAGCTATATATTCAATCATGCTGAGATTAAAAACTGTATCGTAAGTTCAAAAAGCTATATACGAAGATCACTTCGATCAGAGACTCATGTCCGCTCCTTGAACATATTTTTAGTTTAGACAAAGAAGAGGATATACCGCATTGGCAGAGTTTCGTTACTAATGGTACTTCCATCACTGATGAGCAGCTTGAGACACTTCGAAATGCCGTCGGTACCGAGAGCCTCGCTTCTATCATTTATACATCAGGTACAACCGGAAATCCGAAGGGAGTTATGCTGGCTCACCGCAATCTATTGGCCGATACCATGAGTAGTGAGTACTCCTTCCCTGTCGGACGCGGAGACCGAGCACTTTCCTTTCTGCCCGTTTGCCATGCCTACGAACGTGTCTTCCAATATGTCTATATGTATAAGGGCTTAACAATCTTCTTTGCCCAGTCGATGGATACCATTGGCGAAGATTTCAAATCAGTCCGACCACATATCTTTTCAGCTGTGCCCCGTGTACTTGAAAAAGTATATGAGAAAATTATTGCAACCGGTGAAAAGCTGACTGGATTCAAACGCAAGATATTCTTTTGGTCTCTTCGTGTTGGTGAGCAATACACATTAGAGAACCGCTCTTGGTGGTATGCTATCAAATTAAGTATCGCAAGAAAACTCGTCTTTTCAAAATGGCGGGAGGCCTTGGGTGGGGACATCAAAGGGGTTGCATCGGGCAGTGCTGCTTTACAAGAAAGATTAATCCGTTTGTATATGGCTGCCGGAATCCCTATTTATGAAGGTTACGGTCTAACCGAAGCAGGCCCCTGTATTGCTGTAAACTGCTTTAAAAGAGGGATGAAAATCGGTACAGTAGGTCTACCATTGATTAATATTGAAATCAAACTTGCCGAAGATGGGGAGATCCTCACCAAAGGCGAAAACAATATGCTTGGCTATTATAAAAATGAAGAAGCCACTGCTGAGGTACTCAAAGATGGCTGGCTATATACTGGAGATATCGGTCAATGGGTTGACGGCAAGTTTCTTAAAATAGTAGACCGCAAGAAAGAGATGTTCAAGACTTCTGGCGGCAAATATATTGTTCCCCAACAGCTTGAGTCCAAGATCGTAGAATCTTCCTTTATTGAACAGGTCATGGTGATCGGCGAATCGCGAAAATTTCCCGCAGCTTTAATTGTTCCAAACTATGTCAATCTTTTGGAATGGAGCAAGAACTCCGCTCTTTCATTGGCAACATTGTCAAAAATAGAATTCCTGAACCATCCTGAAGTTAAACAGCAGATTGAGTCCGAACTCAATCGCATCAATCAAAATTTTGGTAACTGGGAACAGATCAAGAAATTTGCAATTATTCCAAACGAAATGACAATAGAGACGGGTGAATTAACCCCCACCTTAAAGATGAAGCGAAAAATCATTCTTCAGAAGTACGAAAAAGAGGTTGAAGCGATTTACAATACTTAGTTAAATAAATAAACAAATCTATTTATCAGGGACAAACAATAAAGCATGTAAGATGTCGGGATCTGGATCAGACTTTCGTCTGCAGATTGAAATAAGGATCAGCAAGAGCGGTATAAAATTGAACCAAAACCCTTTTGCTTCAATATTAAAGTAAAAATCAATAAGATCGATATTCAAAAAAATAGCCTTTGTCTCTGACAAAGGCTATTTTATATAGCAGAATTTTGTTCTTACGACTTCTTAGGCAGACGTTGACGAATTGCCTCATAAATAACAACGGCAGCCGATACAGACACATTAAGAGAGCCTATTTCGCCATACATTGGTATCTTGGCAAGATTATCCGCGATACGGATTAAATCATTCGATACACCGACATCCTCAGCGCCCATGATGACACAGGTAGGTGCTGTATAATCCACGTCATAGATACTCGACGTTGTTTTTTCTGTACTCACAACCAATTGCACTCCTGAATCTATCAGAAATTTACCCACTTTTGAAAGACTATCATGGCGGCAGACCGGAATTTTATACAATGCTCCAGCGGATGTTTTAATTGCATCCGGATTTATTTCAGCAGATCCTTTTTCGGCACAATGATCGCATGCACACCTGAGCATTCAGCCGTACGTGCAATAGCCCCCATATTACGAACATCAGTTACACCATCTAACATCAAAAGTAAAGGAGTTTCACCTTTCTCATAGATCTGAGGTAGGAGATCTTCAATATTTTGATAGGTAATTGGCGATATAACCGCAATTACTCCTTGATGATTTTTCCGTGTGATACGGTTCAGTTTTTCAATAGGCACTTGCTGGAAAGCAATATCATGTTCTTTCAACAAGGATTTCAGTTCCAGAATCAAGCTACCACTTAATCCGCGTTGCACAAATAACGATTCAATTTCTTTACCACTATCGATCGCTTCGATGACGGCACGGATACCGAATACCATCTGATTTACTTCACGTCTTTCGCCGTGATCGCGATCACGTCTCTGAAAATTTCCTTGCATCATAAAACTAAATATTACCTTCCAAATAGAAGAGATTGCAAAGGTACAAAAATTAACAGGAATTAGAATGGTCGATTTAGCTTAAACCTAAGTTAAACTCCTTACGCAAAGTATCTAAAAGCGGATTTTTGGTTACCATAGCCTGATACTTTTCCTGCGAAGTGTACGGTTTGCGGGAAACCGTGAATTCCATCATCACACCTTGTAGATCTAGCGCAAAATTTTGCAGTTTTACCCGAAGATAATTCAACACATCCACTTTCGCGCTTTGCAGTACATCCATCTGTACGCCATTTTCGACATCAATCTCGATCAACGTACCGTTCAAACGAGGTTGCGTAGTCGTCATCATCGTATACAGGTTGATTTTATTTTCAGTCTTCAACTGCTCAGCATAGGCATTCCAAATGGCTATGAATTGATTAAAGCTTACCTCACGTTGTTCGGTACCTCTTATTAATTCAGGCTCATCACCTTCTTTGGCAACCGAGTTGTTGTCATAAATAGTGTTCAAATCCGGTAATGATGGAATAATCGCTGAGGCAGTTGCCCCCATCCTCCTTTTTTACTTTTGGTGGTACATTTGAAACGACATCATTTTTTACCTCGGGTTTAACAGCCGAAGTCTGGGGATTGGAAACTGTTGTTTGTGGGTTGGATACAGGCGTGGGAGTTGATACAACGGGTGCTGGAGTCGCATTTTGCACTGGATTTCCAGAAGGTGCTGCCGCAGAAGGACTTTCCTTTGCCTGCGAGACTACAGACTCAGGGAGTTTTTTTTACTCCTTCAGCTGCTGAAGGAACCTGTATAGAACCGAGCTGACTTAACTTAATGGCACTTGCGATATGGCACATTTTCAACAAAGCAAGTTCTACCTGTAAGCGTTGGTTTTTACTTGTTTTGTAATTTATTTCACATTGGTTTGAGATATTCAATGCGGACAATAAAAATCCCGAAGAAGCTTTCTGCGCTTGCTGTAAGTATTTTTGACGTATGCTATCGCTAACTTCCAATAATTTTAATGTCGCCGGCTCTCTAGCCACCAACAGATTCCGAAAATGGGCTGATAAACCAGCAATGAAATGACTTCCATCGAAACCATGATTCAAAATCTCGTTAAATGTCAAGAGCGTTTGTGCAGCATCTTCAGCCAAGATCGAATCCGTTAGCTTAAAATAATAATCGTAATCCAGAATATTCAGGTTGTCAATAACAGCCTGATAGGTTACATTTTTATTCGAGAAACTGACAATCTGATCAAACATAGACAATGCATCACGAAGACCACCGTCTGCCTTTTGCGCAATGATATGTAAACCATCTTGGTCATAAGCGATCGCTTCACGATCAGCTATTCTCGCCAGATGGCCTGCCATATCCTCCACCTTTATACGGTTGAAATCAAAAATCTGACAACGTGAAAGAATCGTTGGCAAAATCTTATGTTTTTCGGTTGTTGCAAGGATAAAAATCGCATAAGAAGGTGGTTCTTCCAATGTCTTCAAGAATGCATTGAAAGCGGCCTGTGAGAGCATGTGCACCTCATCGATGATATAAATCTTATATTTTCCTGCCTGAGGTGGTATACGGACCTGATCAATGAGGTTACGGATATCATCTACCGAGTTGTTGGATGCGGCATCGAGTTCGTGAATGCTAAAAGAATTACCGTTTTGGAAGGATTTACAGCTGTCACATTCGCCACAAGGCTCAGTTCCAGGTAAGATCCGTTCACAATTTATTGTTTTGGCTAAAATACGGGCGCAAGTAGTTTTACCAACACCACGTGGCCCACAGAATAGAAATGCCTGCGCCAACTGATTGTTGTGAATTGCATTCTTTAGGGTACCCGTAATGTGTTGCTGACCTACAACCGAATCAAAGGTAATCGGGCGGTATTTACGTGCAGAAACAATAAAATTATCCATTGCACGAAGATACGAATTAAAAAAGAAAATGGAGAAACTAAAACCTAAAAATCGCAAGTCAGTAATTAATAAGGATGTCCAACTTTCTGGGGTCACTTCAAAGGTCGGACATCCCTATTTTTCTTTAATTTTTATTGCAACAGAAGGCAAACCGGGGAATATAAATATCAATTTACATCCGAAAAGTAGCTCTTTACAACCTTACTACATTCGCTTTAAAAGACTTCACTATAGTGATTGGTGCACTGTTGTTAGGAGGAGTTACTAATATTGTATATCTAATAAAAGCTTCTTTAGCTTTTACATTGTCTGTATAACGAACACCACTCACATATCTATTTTCCCAAATCCAGCTTGTTAATACACCTACCGCCGATGTTTCGGAGTCCTTTGACCCAAAAACAGCGAAATTACGGTTACTTATGAATTCAATATCGGAATAAACACCACTATGGGAATCCGGTTCAAATTCAAAACCGTAATATTCCAAAAAGGTTTCAATTTGTCTCTTCCAGTATAGTTCGAAGTCGCTAAATCTATACTATCGCAAGGTACGACAATATCTTCTCGTAAAACTTTGAACGTTACTCCTTCATTGACGAGCTCGGGATTAAAAACCAGTTTCTTCTTATTGTCAAAATAATTATAAAATCGGTATTTGAATGATACAATTGGCCCACCTAAATAACTACCATCTTTCCATTTAAGGTTATTTCCAATACCATACCATACACTGTCTTTACTGAAAACAATTCTCGGTTGCTCCAACATATTGACCACGCCTAATTTTTTATCATATGAAGGTATATACCCCGCTGAATTTTGTATATTAGACGAACCTGGGACTGCCAACGATAGATTAGTAATACCACTAACATTTGATATATTTCCCTCTAATTTTGATTTTGTTTTTAAGGTAAGATTGACCACTTGAGGGCTGGTAGATGTACCTCCTAAAATAGCACTAAAAAGCCTTTGACAGCCCCGAAAGTCCGCTCTTAGCCCCTCCTAAGAGACTTTCATTTATTGATTTATTCCCTATTTTAAGAATCTCTATTCCTTTTACTCCTGTTGCATATAACACTCCGTTTGCTACATTTCCCAATAAGCTCCCCAAATTGAATCCTCCGGGACTCTCAGTTCCAATAGTCCCAGACAAACTACCGCTAGTTTCCCCATTTAAGGTCACCGAAGAAAGATTTGTCGCAGCTGTATTCCACAAAAGACAATATTTTCCGGTGTCAATTGACTGATATTTGGGTCATACGCAAGTTCATATTGTGACAAATACCAAGAGCCCGTGGCCTGAAGCTGAAAGTTTTGGATTCGACTAATTGACCCTACAGTCTTTGTGATATCAGCGACATCGTTACCAAAATTCAAAATCGAACTTTTTCCGCCACCAGCGATGGATAGTCCATCACTAAAATAAGAAGACGGAGCGGGTGTGCCCGGTGGGATATAGAGGTAAAACCGAATAAGTCCATTAAACTTATTGTATAACGTAAAAAATTTCGGAGATGACTCAAATGTTTGGTTAAATGAATTGTAAAGCAGAACCCAACCATCCTTCTTCTTGAAATCAAAAGCTAGTTCATCTGGAAAACTCCTATTTGCGCCTGACGCCCAAGGAACCAAAACTTTTGGACTCCCCGCTGGCCCAGGCATAAAATCAGCAGTTTCCCAATCGAAATAGTAAGATGGTATTCCCGCCTTAACTTTTGAATGATCGATTGAACCGATGCTATTATCATTTTTCATATCCGCTTTTCTGCAACTCAACACAAACAAAAGAGAAAAAAATAATGAATAGAAAATAATTTTTCTAAGATCCACTTTTACCATACAAATTAAATATTATAAGTTAATAACCTTTTTACATTTAGATTAAAAATAAAGAACAAATATTAAATTAAAATTAACATTGTATTATACATTTAACAACACCACGACTCCACGGTCTTAAAAACATACAATTAAAATTTCCTAGTATGTAATCCAAAAACATTTTTCCTAAATCCTTGGAAAAAGCATCGATAATTGTTAAATTTATATTACACTAATGTTATCAAATTATTAATAATTGAATATCAAAGGATGCCATATTGCCTTTTTGACCATTTTATATTGGTTTACATGCAGTCTACAAATTGCTAGGGCGCAGCATCATGATTTCGATTTTTACGATGGAAAAGTATCAATTAATGTCCCCCATCTTTCAATATTCCATTCAATGATAGTTTAACGGGAGCTCGCGTACAGGAGTTCTACCAAACTGCCGATCAGGCAGAATACCATAATCTGGTAAATAGTTTACTCGAATACAAAGATAAACAACACCTCAACGACTGGGTATATTATCAGCTTGTGCGTCGCACAGCACAACAAATTGCACCAAAAGCGGAGAACTATGCACGTTACACGCTATACAAATGGTTTCTGATGTGCAAATCTGGATATGATGCGCGTTTGGCAGTAGGAAATAATCAGATTGTCTTTTTATTCAAAACAATGAGGATATTTCTGATATTCCTTTTTTGAAGTTGATGGTAAAAAATATACCTGTTTAAATTTTCATGATTATGGAAAACTATTTCAACGAGCAGACACCTATATCCCTGTAAATATTAAAGTGCCGGAAGCAACCAACGATTTCAGCTATAAAATCACAAAGCTGCCGGATTTTGTACCTGCAAACTACGTTGAAAAACAAATTGCATTCAATTATGGTCATAAAGCCTATCATTTTAATGTTAAATTGAACAATGATATCAGTGATCTTTTTAAAAACTATCCTGGAGTTGATTTCGAGACCTACTTCAATATTCCATTGAGTAAGGAAACCTATCAATCATTGGTTCCTGCTCTGAAAGAAAATCTAAAAGGGAAGAAAGAAAAAGAAGGCGTAGATTATTTAATGCGGTTTACACGTTATGCTTTTCTATACGAAAATGATGAAGAGAATTTTGGGACAGAAAACGACTATCCCCAGAACAGACATTATTAAATAAATATAGCGACTGTGACGATCGTGCAGCACTATTCTTTTACTTGGTCAAAGAGATTTACAATCTCCCAATGATCACACTCTTGTACCCCACACATATCACCATGGCCGTTCAATTCGAACAGCCTATCGGTGATGCTATTTTATATAATGGAAAATACTATTCAGTATGTGAACCTACTCCGCAAGCGCAAAGTTTGGCTATAGGTCAATTATCTGATGAACTTAAAAAACAATCCTACCAGATTGTATACCATTATGAACCGAGGTAAAATACTGTTCCGAAAGCTACAAACAGTGTAAATTGTAGCGAAAACCAATAATACTAAGTTCTTCGATTTTTATTTAAGGTTTGTAAAACAAACTAATAAGAACGCTTAGTTATTAAAGTTTATCAATAAAATCCAATAGATCGGCATATTTACCATCTGTACGGTGAGCTGCAATAGTAACCGTGTTCTCCCTACCTTCATATTTTATTGTGATCACATAATCCGTTCCATCTGCACAGCGTGCGCATTCCTGAATTTTTGCATTCATTAACTTATACCTATCAATATAGCTCGACAACTGCTTTAATGTGGCCTCACTCGTTTTGTAAACTTTATCTTTTTAGCTTCTGGAACAAGACTTTTCGGATATTTAATTTCAGTCTTATTTTTATCAATGATGACATTTACAATATCACCCCATCCAGAAATTCCCTTTATTTCTATTTTAAGTCCATCAGGTTCAGTGTCAGGCTTATCATCTGACTTTTTGCACCCAAAAAACAGGACAATACTTAATACAAATAAATAGATTGGTTTTTTCATAATTTAAAACTTATATTATTTGACTATATAACGAAATATCCACCCAAAATGCGACAAAAAAATCCTGCCATTAGCAGGATTTTCATTTATTAAAATTGCGTTAATTATAATCTATAACAGGGCATCCTTTAATATTCAAATTTTGTTTGGTAGATCTGTATAAATCCACAACTTTAAAAATGACCCTTTCTCTTGACTCATTATTTGGATAATTAGGATCAGTAATAGTAAATTTTATATATATACCTAATGAAGGTTTATGCAATTGATACGGATCATTAAATATATTAAATGCAAACTGGGAATTAGAATAATACCATTTTTTTACGTAAAAGTATTCTTGTCCTAACTGAGTGAATGGATAATATTGTCTCCAACCAGAATTCCTACTATCTGGAAATGTAAATTCATTCATCACATCAAAATTTCTTGGCTCTATAGGAGTAGACCCCTTCGGAAAATATTCAAATGAATTCGGTAATACTCCATCCCCTGAATACTTACGATTTATTAAAGTTAAGTTTATACTATCTAATCGGATATATGGTTCCAATCCCCGATACTCATTTGTAAAATCTCTATAGATATTCTGCAAGGCGGTACGCTTAATGGCATATGTCGCTTGTTTTAAAACATCCAACGGCATTGGCTTACCACAATAGTATTGGTTTTCTTCAAAATAAATTCCCGTTCCATATGTATCCGAAATTGGAGGAAGAGCCCTCAAAATTCCAATTGGATATTCATATAGAGGAATATAATAACTTGGAGAAATTGGGCTACGGTTATCTAGGCTAAATTGGATATTATACAAATTATTGGATAGAATCGCAGTTCCCGTTGTATTGACAATGCCATTATATTGTAAAGAACTTTGCGTATTGGTTCCAGATTTTGATCCCCCTACAAAAGACTTAACAAATCCAAATACTCCTTTTACTACACTAACTGCTGCGGCAATAGTTGCAACGGGGATTGCAGCTCGAACCTTAGGAGTCTCTAAACCATTTCCTGCTTTCACTGATAAATCAGCTTTAGATTGGACTTTTGTAGCAGTCAATGTTTGTAGTTTATTTATCGACTCAACAAAGCGCCACCAGAAGTAGTATATTCCACTCCGCCATTGATAAACTTGGAAAAATCCGATGTTGTACCTGCACCACCAATGACAGATTTTGCTGTAATATTAGAAAAATCCGACCCAAGATTTAACTCCGTCTCATTGGCTCCGAATATATTTAAATTCAAATTCACACTTTCAGCAGGAAGTTCAGCCAGTTCTGCAGGTTTAGCAAGTAGAAAATCAAAATTCATCCAAATATCACTTGCGGTCTTTTTTGTAATACTTATTAACGATGTATTTTTATTTTCCTTATCAACAACAAATTGTTCAGGGGAGCCAAAAAGGACAATGTCCCATTATGTTTATCTGGATCAGTATAGCTAAGTTTTCCGATATAATAAGTTTTTGATCCTTCATTAAGATCCTGCGTTCTATAATTATAAACAAAGAACCTTAAAACACCTGAGTATCTATTATATAAAGCAAAAAATGGTGTTTGAGCTGGTCTATCAGGAGTTCCAAAGTCTTTCAAATATAATACCCAACCAAGTTCGGAACGATAATCTTTATCACTATTATTTATAGGATTACCAGCGATAAACCAAGGCAATGATCTTTCAATAGATGGACTAGGTTGATTATTAATCTTTGGCTTAAAATATAATTTCACTGTTGTTAAAGCTGGATCATCCCATTTCCAATTTTTATTAGCATTTTGCTCATTTTGATCTGTAATCGCAGTAGCTTTTGTTTTTCGTAAAACGTTTTCCTCTTTGATTTCTTCTGCATTTTCAAGTTTGTTATTTTTACTACAGGACAAACTTAACAATAACACTAGGGATGCTATCTTTAGAAGAGTACTATTCCTGATTGAACTTTTTAATATTTTTTTTCTCATAATTTTAAATTTAAATTATTTGACTACATAAGGAAATATTCCAAAAGAGTTACAAAAATCCCGCCATAGGCAGGATTTTCTATTTTACTAAACTATAATTATTCTAGTATTTATTGTTTTTAGGATCCCAACTAGCCCATCCTTTTGTCCAGTCTGTTGTACCCATTGCACCAATAAAAGTTTCTTTGGTAAAAGAAGCTAAATCACCTTCATACTTAGCTTTTCCTAATGCTGGTGAATCAGACTTCAATAGAAGGTTTGGCGCTGAAATGCTTGTACTGGTAAGACCCGCTGCGGCTACATTTGCAACAGTGAAATCACCAAATCCATTTAAATAACCCGTCAAATCGGCTACCGATCCAAAAGACGTAACATCTTTCAAGGAATAATTTGCAGCCGTTCCAAATACCATATTGTTAGATAAGATAGATCGACCTGCTTTTAGTTCCGCCGCTGGAAAATCAGAATTAAATTCTATCGCATTTGTTTTTGCTCCAACAATTATTGAATTAGCCAATACCATACGACTATTTAATCCAAAGTGTACCGAGGCACCGTGTTTTTCATTTCCTTCGGTTCCAGGACCAATAAAAGTGAAATTTGACAATACGGGTTTCGAATACATATTATTTGCCACAGCAGCCTTATTTTCCAATTCAATACCGCGTGAAGTTCCGCTCCATCTGAGATAATAGGATCTTTAATAGAAATTCCATACTGGATTTTACCTGAGTAACCTTGATCAAAATCAAAATCATCATCTGTACTTCTGTACGCAATAAGGTGCGTAGCATTTACTGTACCGCCGAAAAATTCGAAAGCATCATCCCCACCATAAGACACTTGAATGTGATGGATCTTAGTCTCAGAGCCTACAGCACATAAGGTCAATCCATTAATTTCCTTATCCGTCTGAATTGCATTTCCAGCAAATTCAATCCGTGCGTAAGTCAATTCTCCTGAATTATCATTTAACACTGGATTTGTTCCTCCGCCATAAGTTGCAACATTTGCACCTAATACACCACTCTCATATTGAGAAGTTCCATCAGCAGAATTCACTGTTGATTTACCACATATAATAATACCTGACCAATCTCCCACGTTTCTATTTCCCGCTGTTTGGTCCGAAGTAAATACAATTGGCTTATCAGCAGTACCATTTGCTTTTAGTTTACCACCTTTTTCAACAATCAGAGCGGCTTTTGTCGCTTTCTCTCCTTTATGATAGTACCTGCAGGTATT
The DNA here is from genome assembly GCF_019285695.1 of Sphingobacterium sp. E70. Taxonomy (NCBI): domain Bacteria; kingdom Pseudomonadati; phylum Bacteroidota; class Sphingobacteriia; order Sphingobacteriales; family Sphingobacteriaceae; genus Sphingobacterium; species Sphingobacterium sp. E70. The sequence continues at coordinate 1,019,710 of NZ_CP079104.1, forward strand.
TCTAAGGTCGCACCATCCATTACTTGTACATATCCTTTTAGCAAATATGTTTTTGAAGCACTTAAAACTTTGTTACTCGTAATTTTTCCTTCAATTACCTCAACATCTCCATTTCCTGGATTAGGATTAGGGTCAACTGGGTTTGGATCCGACTTACTGCAGCTGGCAATACTCATTGAGGTCGCTACTAAAGCTAATGCAAACCATTTTGAACTCATGTTTAATTTCATAATTTGTTTTTTTTCAAAGCTACGCGCCAAGTGTAACCTTAATGTTAACTAATATTTATTTAATCTTTAAAATCTATAACCAAATGAAAGAGATACATTTCTACCATATTGAATAGAATTTATTAAACGATCTCCCGCTTCATTATACTTTCCACTTTTGTCTACATCTTGATAGAAAATAGATTTACTATCCAATAGATTTCCAACATTTAATTTTAGCTCAGCTTTTTTGCAGCAAATTTTTTTGGAAAGCTGGAAATCCAAAACACTTCTCGGGGCTTCAAAGATATCAGGATATTCGCTTATAAAATTTCCATTCTCATAGCGTCCAAATCCTACTATATCTATTCTACGACCGATACGATTAAAGAACAAATTCGCGTCAAAAGGCGATCAGATGAATATTGAAGACCCAAGTTCAATAAGAAAGGAGATTGTCCATATAGTGATCTTTTATTTTCCATAGTCGATTGAGAACCTTCAAAATTCACCTCTGATTTCATAATCGCTGCATTTGTACTAAAAACCAAATTTTTGAAAAACTCTACATCTGGATCAATAAATCCAAAATCATGACGGATTTCAATTTCTCCTCCTAATATATATGCTTTCGGAGCATTCGTGAAGGACATTAACTTACTTGCTGGAGAAGATCCTGAAATAATATTTGATTCAATCGGATCTTTCAAATCTTTATAAAATGCCGAAACTGAGATCAGTTTTCCGAGGCTGGGGTAAAACTCATAGCGCAAATCAAAATTTGAAATTCTTGTTCTTTTAACATCTGGATTTCCTTTTTTTGTAATACCAGTCACAAAGTCATAAAAAGAAAAAGATGCTAATTCACGAAATTGTGCTCTCGCTAAGGTATTAGAGAAACTAAATCTCAAATTGGTTTTTGAATTTAGTTCATATGTCAAGTTAAGTGATGGCAAGAAATCATTGTAGGTATTGTTTACATTGTTTTCCTCACTAGAATTTAATGCTCCAGTAAGCAATTTCTCCTTGTAATTTTCATAACGAACACCTAAACTAGCTTTCAATTTTTCTGTAACTTTCCCCGAAAGCATTGCAAAGGCTGCATTTAGATCACCTGTACCTTCATAATAATTATCTGGGTTTGTAATATCCTCTAATATCAGGGTTTTATTGGAAATATTTTCTGGAGCAAAAATCTTATCCAATGGCATAGCTAATAAATTCTGCTGATCTGTTGTACTTTCGCTTAAATCCCTATATGCCAAAACTCTAGCATCGACAGTGCGTTTCTTATTTTGTTTTAAAATTCCTGTTTTAAAAGTTTGTTCTTGACCTAAAAATTTTGTCGATATAGACCAGTTTACAGCCCCACCATAAATATTTTCATTTAATGAGCTATAAAACCGACCAGCTCCTGATGGAGAAGGTATTGTACCTACACTAGCAGCGTATGGACTATTAGGATCGCTCCCCTCTTTTTTCGAATAAATTGTTCTTCGCAAATCTGGTTGATCCACATTTACGTTACTATAAGAAAGATTCCAAGAAAGTTTGGATTGTTTATCGTTATTAAGTAAATACTCTCCATCGAAAACAGAATTAAACATTCTTTTTTGAACCGTTTCCAGTAAGGTTACTTTCCTCATCTCTTTCGTTCCATCATCAAACCATCCTTCTCGTTGAGTATAGGATTGCTCTAAACCTTGATTAAAGATATTTTTAAAGGATAGCTTAAGATCATTTTTGATATATGATATGTTACCCAATGCACCGATATTTGAATTGAAGCGATAGTATGTATCATTATAACTAAAAATTTTAAGATCTTTACCTTGATCAAGAGTATTAAAGTCATTTCTTACTTCTGGTGAAATTGTTTCAGAATTACGGTAGGATAAGGATCCGATAACACCTAATTTACCTTCATTTCTAAGTAGATAGGAATTACCAAATGTAACCTGTGCATTTTGAGCCGGTAGTACTTTTCGAGTTTTTCAGTTACCCAAGTATTTTTAAATTGTTTACTATAATTTACTTTATCACTAAGATTCAGATTGGAATATTCTTGAAAAGACCCTGGAAAATTGTTTGGTAGTTTATTATCAGGATTCAACGTCGCAAAATAATTCCCAACTGTTCTCTTATTTCCATAAAAATCTTTAAAAGTACTCAAAGAATTATACCCAAGACCAACAGATACCTCAAAAGATTTTCTGTCAGGAAAGTCTTTTGTTTTTACATTTATAGCGCCTCCTGTTAAATCTCCTGGTAAATCAGCGCTTGCCGTTTTACTAATAACAATGTTATCGATCAGTGAAGAAGGAATAATATCAAATGAAAATGCTTTACGATCTGATTCCGTGCTTGGCAACGGACTATTATTTAGCAATGCTGAATTATAACGATCACTTAGTCCACGGATAATAATAAATTTATTATCTTGAACACTTGCACCACTAACACGCTTTAATACTTCACCCGTATTTTTATCTGGTGTTTTCTTAATTACTTCAGCTGAAATACCATCTGAAATTGAAATACTATTCTTCTGTTGTGCATACAATGCACCTATTGATTCTTTTTAAATGTACCTGTAATCACTACCTGATCCAATACTTTTCCCTCGGAATTGTCAAGAACCACATCTAAATTCGTTACATCCTTATCTTTAATCTCTACATCGGTGATTTGCTTAGTTGCGAAACCTAAATAGCTAAATTCTAATGTGTACTTTCCTGCTGGTACTGCAGGAATATTATAATTACCTGTTACATCCGAACTTCCTACACGTGCTGTGCCAAGAACCTTTACCGTCACCCCGCGATGGTCTCTCCTGTTTTGACATTTGTAACTTTACCTGCAACCTTCCCACTCCCTTGTGCATAAACTGTTGTTGACGCAGCTACGACGAACGTAATGGCAGCAGCGATTCTTTTAAGTTGTAATTGTGGTTCCAATTTATTTTGTTTTTGTTTCTGCAAAGCTATTGGCAGAATATTATATTAACATTAACAACGAATTACCATTACGTAAACCACTTGTTAATTTAATGTTACTTTGGAAATTTTAAATTAAGATTTTGGACAAAAACCCACCTGAAGCAGGATTTGAGCGATTATTCCATTATTTCGATGAGATGATATTAATGAAGTGTAATAAAATTATTAAGTCGAAAAGTTATTAACATATAAAGGTTAGTTTTAGGTTTTAGTACATTTACTTAAACATATCATTGTAATTCGATAAGAATAGATGTTCGTTCATATTATTGTTTAGAAGCAAGAATGATCTTATTATTGCAATAATATTGCATATGCAAAGCAATTTCTCTAAGTTTGAATATATTTTCAATTTTTGAGCATATGAGCAATCCGATCGTATCTACTGAGCAGCTAACATTCCGATATACCAATGCAAAAAGCATCGAATTTCCTGACATACATATCGAGAAAGGACAACATACACTACTATTAGGAGATTCAGGTACAGGGAAAACGACCTTGCTGAATATGTTAGGCGGTCTATCCCGACCTGATACGGGCCTTGTCAAAATTAATGATCAGGATCTTTCGCTATTATCAAATAGCAAACTAGACAAGTTCAGATCGCAATATATTGGGTTTATCTTCCAAGAAGCTCACCTTCTCAAAAATTTAACTTTGCTAGAAAACATCAAATTGGCACAGTCGCTGGCTGGTAAAAAAGTCGATGTAGATGAGATTCATCAGGTATTGAAACAATTGCAGTTGGACCACAAAACCGCGGCCTATCCAAATGAACTGAGCCGTGGTCAATTGCAACGTGCCGCGATTGCACGTAGTGTCATTAATAAACCGGCCCTACTCATTGCGGATGAACCCACAGCAGCTTTAGATGATAATAATACAAATCGTGTACTAGAACTTCTTTTGGGCATTGCAGATACCGCTGGCTCAACGTTGTTGATCACAACACACGATAAACGGATCAAGGATCAGTTTTCAAAAATGTATCTCTTAAAATAATTGCTTACAGCCCATATCTCTCACCCTTTTTATTCAACATTTGCTATGAACACGATACAGTTGGTTTGGAAAAATTTAAGTAGACAGTTTGGTTCTGTTTTTGAGTATCTTACTGACAGCTTTTGGAATTTCCATACTGGCAGTGCTCTCCATCACAGGTGAAACATTTGAAAAGCAACTCGACAACAACAGTAAGAACATTGACCTTGTCATCGGAGCCAAAGGTAGTCCACTTCAATTGATCTTATCCAGCGTATATCATATCGACAATCCAACAGGAAATATCCCCTTAGATGAACTCGAACCATTACGCCAGAATCCTCTTGTCCAATTGGCGGTTCCGCTATCCCTGGGCGATAATTTTAAAGGACACCGTATTGTGGGGACAGATTCTTCCTTTCTGACGATTTACGATACTAAAATAAACGAAGGGCGCATTTGGCAAAAAAACTTTGAAGTTGTTATTGGTGAGCAGGTCGCAAAAAAACACCACTTTAAACTAGGCGACCAAATCAACAGCTCACATGGACTGAGCAAAGATGGTCATAGCCATGACGAACACCCTTTTACGATCGTCGGTATTCTAAAGCAAAATAACAACGTAACGGACAACCTCATATTGACCAACCTTGAAAGCGTTTGGGATGTGCATGGTATTGCACATGCACACAACGACCAGGAAACTCCGGCACAGAAAGAACAACGTGAACGCGAAGAAGATGGGCAAGAGACTGTCAAAGCACACCAACATCACCACGGCGAAGACCTCCCGGAAAATTCTTCAGTTCAGACGACAACCGAAGAAAAAAAGCATCACGATCACGCAGATCACGACCATGATCATGAAGAGGAAGGTGTATTTGTCAAATCTATTGGAGCCGATATGGTTAAACAAAACGGACTGGAAATAACGGCTATCTTAGTAAAATATCAGTCACCTGCCGCTATTGGTATACTGCCCAAAATGATCGATCAACAAACAGATATGCAGGCTGCTTCTCCAGCAATGGAAAGTACACGTCTGTTTTCACTCCTAGGTGTAGGAATAGACTCATTAGCCATCCTTGCCTATGTCATTATGTTCATTGCGGGGCTGAGCGTGTTTATCAATCTCTATAATGCACTGAAACAACGTAAATATGATCTTGCTATTATGCGTACACTCGGTGCCTCTAAGGGCAAATTATTCAACATTGTCCTGCTCGAGGGTTTGACCATAACAATTGTCGGTGGACTGATAGGTTTGCTATTGGCACATTTGGCATTATATTATATCAGCAACCAAACAAGCCAGAGTGCAGATTTTATCGAAGCTTTTAAGTTACATCCAAAAGAATTGGTATTTTTGTTAGTAGCTTGTCTCATTGGCATTCTAGCCGCTTTAATTCCAGCAATCAAGGCTTATAAGACAAGTATATCAGGAACTTTGTCGAACAAATAGGTTAAAAATAGAATAAATGGATAATTGGGGTAAAAGCGTACGAATATCATATACGAGGTAAATCTTAAATTTGCGTCACCAACATCTCAATGCTCAATACGATATACTCAATACTAAAACAGATGAAACAAATTATTACAGCATTCGCATTTATATGCTTCTTTATACAAGCACAGGCACAGATTGGTAATAATCCCGATGTACCCGATCACACCCCATGATGAACAAAACATGGGATGCTATTGATAAAATGGCTTACAAAGTAACCTATAACGGCGCTAAAAAGGTCTATACTCCTTTTTATCCAAAAGAGCTCAAAGCGCTTGAAAACAAAGTGGTCGAATTACCGGGCTATATGGTACCACTACATAGTGGACGTAATCACAAGAACTTTATGATGTCTGTCCTACCTGTTATGCAGTGTCAGTTTTGTGGTTCCAACGGAATCCCGCCCATGGTAGAAGTAACCTTAAAGGGTGGGGCAATTAAATTCTCTGAAGATCCTATCAAACTAAAAGGAAAGATGGTTTTTACAAAGGATCCTCTTAAAGGAAACTCCGAAATCCAGATCATAGATGCTGAGCTTGCAAAATAAATAGAAACAGCATATCATCAATGCTGAATCTTGTCTATCGAAATAGATTAGGTTCACATTGATCTTTTATCGTACAGATTTATCTATTGATTAGTGAGGTCTCAAGACAAGCTGCCAAAGCTGCTGTCTCCGTACGTAAACGTGCATCCCCAAGGGATATCGGTTGAAAGCCCGCCGCTAAAGCCAAATCAATTTCCTCTGCTGAAAAATCACCTTCTGGGCCGATCAAAATAATATAATGCTGTCCTGCTTCAACTATTTGGTTTAGATATTTCTTATCGGAATCAACACAGTGCGCAATCGCTTTTTGGGTACCGTCCTTCGGAATATCCTTTATAAACTGTTTAAACGATACAGCGGGATTCAATTGAGGTAAATACGCTTTTAAAGATTGCTTCATGGCTGATACAATGACTTTATTCAAGCGGTCCAACTTTACTTCCTTGCGTTCTGAATGTTCACAGATAATAGGTGTAATCTCTTGAATCCCCACCTCGGTAGCTTTCTCCAAAAACCACTCAATACGATCGATATTCTTGGTCGGCCCAACAGCAATATGCAAATGATAGTTTGGCTGTTGGTAGTTCTCCTTGATACTTAAAATGCGAAGTACAGTACGTTTCGGATGTGGATCTATAATCTCAGCTTCGTACAGCCCGCCCCGACCGTCTATTAAATATAAGCGATCTCCCGTATTCATGCGAAGCACACGAATAGCATGTTTGCTTTCTTCCTCAGAGAGGATAAAGTTTTCTAAAGAAGGATTTAATTCCGGTGTAAAAAATAACTGCATGTACTGTTCATTGTGGCCTTATTCCGCTACATCATCGTCAGCAGACTCGACCAATTCCAGTTTGACAAATTCAATATTCTGTTGGGCTTTGCGGATAATTGTAAATACATAACCATATTCTTGCTTCCGCTCACCTACTTCAGGAATTTTATCAAAGATTTCACTGACCAATCCAGCCATGGTATCGTAATCCTGGCTTGCTGGTAATTCGATCGGAAGAAACTCATTCACATCATGAATGCTAGCTCCCGCATCTACCATATACTCTGTTTCAGAGATACGTTCGACAACAGGTGTTTCCTCATCATACTCATCTTGGATCTCACCTACCAACTCCTCCACAATATCCTCCAAGGTAGCCATCCCTGCTGTACCTCCAAATTCATCGAGCACAATAGCCAATTGAAGGCGTCGTTGCTGAAACTCAGCCATCAAATCATTGATTTTTTTGGTTTCAGGAATAAAGTATGGTTTCCGCATGATATTTTTCATCACCACTTCTTTGCCTTTAGCCAAAAGCGGAAGGATATCCTTGGTATGCACAATACCAACAATCTGATCGATATTATCCTCGTAGATCGGAATACGTGAATAGCCCTCCTCGGTCATCGTCTCAATCAATTCAGATGCATCTGCGGTCACCTCAACAGCGACAATCTTAGTCCTCGGTACCATAATATTCTTTACGATACGTTCGTTAAAATCAAAGACGTTTTTGATCAACTCATGCTCAGAAATATCCAATGCTCCGGATTCTTTTCCTTTATCTAAAAGGTATTGTAATTCCTCAGAAGAATGGGCAGATTCACCTTTTGTTACTTCAAATCCTAAAATTTTAAGCAGAAAATTAGCAAAACCGTTCAGGATCCAAATAAAGGGTCTAAAGATAAAATAGAAAAATTGCAGTGGGACCGCAATCTTCATTGTTGTCGCAACGGGTTTTTGAATTGCAATTGACTTGGGAGCTAACTCACCAAAAACAATATGCAATACGGTAATGATCGCAAAGGCTAACACATGTCCGGCTTTCGTTGCTATGCTACCGGTCAATTCAACACCAAAGAAACCCAATGCGCCCTGCACAATCTGGGTCATTACAGCTTCCCTACCCAACCTAAAGCCAGAGAAGAAAGTGTAATACCCAATTGTGTAGCGGCCAAATAACCATCCAAATGCTCCGTTATACTTTTGGCAATTGTAGCAACTTTGCTACCTGTTTTCGCCTGAACTTCAATTTGGGAGACTCGGACTTTGACAATAGCAAACTCAGCTGCAACGAAAAAACCGTTGGCCAATACTAAAAACAATGTCCAAAAATATCGAGCGCCATGCTGGGGTTATTTGTTAACAAATTCTGTTTTGTACAACTCAATAGCTTCTATCAAGATTCTTTGTGCTTCTTCACGTCCTTTCACCCCTTCAACGATAACGTGTTTCTTTTCTAAAGCTTTGTAGCTTTCAAAGAATTGTACAATTTCCTTCATTGTGTGTGGCGGCAATTGTTCAATGTCTTTAATGTAATTGAATACAGGATCATTTTTGGCAACAGCAATGATTTTATCATCTTGCTCGCCACCATCAACCATATTCATTACACCAATAACTTGCGCTTCCACCAATGTTAAAGGTAAGATATCAACCGAGCAAATCACCAAAATATCCAAAGGATCTTTGTCATCGCAATAAGTCTGTGGAATAAAACCATAATTGGCGGGATAGACAACAGATGAACTCATTACTCTGTCCAAAAGCAACAAACCTGTTTCTTTGTCTAATTCGTACTTTCCTTTGGATCCGTTTGTAATCTCAATGATAGCGTTTACGGCATTTGGCACATTCTCACCTGGAGAAACCATGTGCCAAGGGTTTTGTTTACTCATTTTTTATTTTACTGTATATTTTGTTTGTTTCTTTTGTCTTTTATTCGCTTTTTAAGCAAAGTAATTGCAATAGGCAAAAATGCGACCACGATCATCCCAACGACAACATATTCAACATAATGGATAATCCATGGGAACTCCATCCCCAAGAAATAACCGGAAAGAGTCAATATCAAGACCCATATTAAAGCTCCACTGACGTTATATAAAACGAATTTTTTGAAATCTAATTTTACAACACCCGCAAAGATAGGAGCAAAAGTACGAACTATTGGGACAAATCTACCTATAATTAATGCTGTTCCTCCATATTTATGGTAAAATTCTTCCGCCATCACCACATATTTCCGCTTAAAGATGATGCTATCCTTTCGCTTAAATAACATGGGACCGGCTCGATAACCGAACCAATAACCTGTAAAATTACCCAATATTCCTGCCCCCAACAAGCCCAAACAAAGCGTGTAAATACTCACGTCAATCTTATTGAGACAAAACAATCCCGCTAAAAATAATAAATAATCGCCGGGTAGAAAAAACCAAAAAACAGACCTGTTTCGGCAAATACGATTAAAATAACTAAATAAAACCCTCCCGAACTTAAAAGTTCTTCGGGATTCATTAGTTGTTGAAATGACAACAAAAGTTCATGCATAACTTTCAGTAAAAATCAATGTTGTTTTCTTCATTTTAGAATCCAAACCTACTTTTATCCCTGTACAATTTTAAAACAACAAAGTACAAATATAGTATTCTTCTAAAAAACGAAAGTAAATCAAGTGTAATATAATCTTGTTATTGATTTTGTGCAGTTATGCTAATAATGGACTCACGGATAGTCTCAGCAATCTGATGAAGCTCGTCTTCACCTAGACTTAACTTAGGCCCAGCAAAATTTAGGTCACTTATTTTATTGATCGGAACAAGATGGATATGTGCATGCGCAACCTCCAATCCTACGACAGCCACACCAACCTTAACACATGGAATTACCTTTTTTATCCCTTGTGCAACAATTTTCGCAAATACCCAAAGCGCCATGTATTCATCATCTTCGATATCAAAAATGTAATCTGTTTCTTTCTTCGGGATGACCAGTACATGACCTTTTGCCAAAGGACTGATATCCAAGAAGGCTAGAAAATCATTACTTTCTGCAACTTTGTAAGCTGGAATCTCTCCAGCAACGATTTTTGAAAAAATTGTTGACATATTATTCTATATTGGAATAAATTCTTTTTGTAATAACGTATTGAGATATTAGTATTGGGTATTGAGACTTCGGGTTGTACCAGCCATCGGCTTGCATAAGGAAAGTCTAATGTCTAATATTTCCTATCTAAATACATTTTATAAAAACGACCATACGTAACATACTTATGATGTTCACAACAAATATAAACAAAAAGGTCGCGATTGCTAGAACCCGACCTTCTTAATATAAAGTTAATTTGTGGATGTGCGGTTATGGCGTACCGCACATAACCGACATATATTATCTTGAAATTTCTACAATTTCAAATTCGATCTTACCTGCAGGCACTTCAATCTCTGCAGTATCACCTTTCGATTTACCCAATAACCCTTGCGCTATTGGTGACTTAACAGAGATCTTACCTAATTTAAGATCTGCTTCAGACTCAGCAACCAATTGATAAGTCATCACAGCTCCATTTTTTTATTTTTGATCTTAACAATTGACAAAGCCAATACTTTCGATGTATCCAATTTGGATTCATCAATCAAGCGAGCTGTAGCCAATGTGTTTTCCAAATTGGCAATTTTAGCTTCATGAAGCCCCTGCGCTTCTTTAGCAGCATCATACTCCGCATTTTCAGACAAATCACCTTTGTCCCTAGCCTCTGCAATTGCATTGGCAATTTTAGATCTTCCTTCCGTCTTCAGATAAGCTAGTTCCTCTTTCAGCTTACGCAATCCTTCTTCCGTAAAATAAGTTACTTCTGCCATAATTTTATCTTTTTTCTTATTTTCTACATTTTAAAAAAGAAACAAGACCATATTACCCTCGTCGGGAAACATGGTCTCGCTTTCAATCTATACGAAGATAATAATTGTTTTCAACAAAACAAATTCTTATCTATCAAATATAATCAAATCTCCTCTTCGTCAACAAATTTATAACCCAACCCTCTCACCGTTTGCAGATAATGCGGCTTATCAGGGTTTGTTTCGATCTTTTTCCGCAGGCGCACAACGTGCATATCCAACGTACGTGTATTTACATTTGAACTATAGCCCCATACCACTTCCATCAATTCCTCACGTGTAATCTCCCGACCCAAATTTTGAAGAAAATGCAATAAAATTCTGTTTTCCAGAATAGTTAGTTCAACCTTTTTACCATCACGGATTAATGAATGGATATTTGTGGTGCTCTGTCTGCCCAAACTTGTAGATCTCTGGACTATTTTTAGGAAGAAAAAACTTCACCTTATTATCTATCATAGCAATCAACACGTCCATATTGAACGGCTTACTAATATAGTCCGTCACACCAAAGCTATAAGCCTCAATCTTGTCCACATCCTGGGATTTAGCAGTCATCATAATAATGATATTCTCAAATCCTGCTTTACGGACATCTTCGCAGATCTCGTTACCTTCTTTTCCAGGAGCATCCAATCTAACAGGACCACATCGGGCCTCTTTTCCAAGATTAAACTTTCTGCTTCATTCCCATTTCCGCTTTGGATGACTTGATAGCCTTCAGATTCTAATCGATGTTTTACCAAGAAACGTAAGTTCTCATCATCTTCAATAACAGCAACAGTGATGTCTTTATTCATATTTAAATTTATTTTTTAAACCGGAAATACCAACGTAAAGGTAGTGCCTTGCCCCAATTGACTTTTGACTGTAATGTCCCCACCTATAAACTCAGTGATTTCCTTACAGAAAGCCAAACCTAAACCAATACTTCCTTGCTGATTATATTGACTTTTTATTCTATAAAACTTTTTGAAGATATTGTTAAACTCCGCCTTCTCTATCCCAATCCCTTCGTCCTTAAAAGTGATAACAAAATTCTTCTTATTTTGTTGTATCGTAATATCCAAGATTTTATGCCCCGCTTTCGAATACTTATAGGCATTATCTATCATGTTTTGAAACACGCTACTTAATAACACTGGATCTGCCAGCATCGATGTTCTTACATCAATTTTTGTGCTAATTTTAAAGTCAGCATATTTTATTCTTGAAGAAGCAACCAGATTTTCGGTAAATTCCTCCAGATCGACCTCTTCTTTGTTTAATTTAATGGTTTTATTTTCAATCTGGCTAAAAGACAATAATTTATTCATTAGATTATTGAGCCGATCAGCCTCCTGGTCCAATATATTACCATACATTTTTCTTTCCTCATCGGAAAGTATTTGTGTACTCTTAATATTATTCCCGGCAATTTTTATTACACTAACAGGTGTTTTAAACTCGTGGGTCAAATTGTTAATAAAATCATATTGCAATTTAAAAAGTCTTCCGTTAATTTCTAAATTTCTATAAATTAAATATAGAATTGCTATTAAAATAATGTAAATCAATGAAATGCCACCTAGTACAGGCCAAAAACTACGATTTATTTCTGCCGAAAGAAAACTTTTACTCGATCTGAAAAGCAATTTATAATCAGCCAAAGCTCCGGGCAATGGCATTTCTGTTGAAATTTCATCGTCCTCAGGTGTAATTGGCGCGCCGACCAATGGCACAATCGCTACCTTTTCGTAAAGATTTGCATAACTATTTTTCACCTCCAAATACATTGGGTCAATCTGAAAGTTGAACATATCCTGTTCATAGCCGACAGTATGATCTAGATTCCCTTCCATAATGGATTTATAAACAATCAGATCATTAACCCTGGGTATATTTAAATACGTAATCTGCCCCGGCCTGATCGTATAAAATACCTTTAAAATATCCTTATCAGAAAGCTTCGCATTTGCCTGAAGCTTATCAATATAAGTAGCAAGTTTAACCCCAATATTATTAATTTCCTCAGAATGCAGCCCCATTTGAGCACGGTCGAGAATTGTATTTTTATTCAATCCCGATCGGGACACCGTAAAAAAGGTGATGGTTTTGGGCTGAATCCGCAGGTTATTAACGATAAAACCATAGTTCAAATTATGATCATTATTGAATTGCAGATCAAAAAAACCTATTTCACGTACAAAAGGATAAGAACTTAAAATACTATATGCATATTTTTCCGCTTGTACAGAATCCAGAAAACCTTGGTAAAAAGACACCTCGGGGATTCTATTTTGAAAAAAAAAGTCGTTAAAAGGAATCAGAGTCTGATCAAAAATTTCAGATTTTCTATTCGTAAATTCATTTTTATATGCGATTCAGTATAATTTCTAGATAGAAAAAGCGCAAAAATATAAAGGCCACTGATGACGATAAAAACATCAACAATAATCCGTAATTTTTTCGATAGCTGTATTTTTCTGCTTTCATATGCTGCCTCTAGTCTGCTAGATATTTTGCCAAAAACCGCTCCAGCTCATTATAATAGCCAAATACATTCTCATCTTTTTTAAAGGTCCTATCTTCATCTTCCTTTAGAAAATACTGCACAGGAACATTATTGTTCTTTAATTTTTGAACAAATTGATTGGCATCCGTCACAGAACTAAACCGATCTTTTCCACCTTGAACCAACAGCACAGGGATCCTTACTTTATCAGAATGAAAAACAGGCGATATATTTTTAAACAGCTCTGCCTCCCTGATAGGGTTACCAACGATCTGATACATCTTCTGTACATAAGATTTAAAATAAGGTGGAATGTCCCTAAAATAGGTGAATAGGTTTGTATATCCCGAATAAGAAACCGCGCATTTATAAAGATCCGAATTGAAACAAGCAGCATGAAGCGCAGAGTATCCCCAAATCCCTTTCCGACAATAGCGACACGATTCTTATCCGCTATCCCCTCTTTGATCAGCCACTTCACTCCATCAGTAATGTCATCTTGAATTTTTCCGCCCCATTCTTTAAAACCTGCTGTCCAAAACTTTTTCCGAACCCTGTCGAGCCTCTATAGTTCATCTGAAAAACCAAATATCCTCTGTTTGCCAAAAACTGTGCCTCATTATCAAAGCCCCACACCTCACGCCCATTTGGTCCATCATGTGGCAATACCACCATTGGAAGATCTTTTCGATTGGAATGAACTGGATAGGTTAAGTATCCGGATATCTCTACCCCATCTCTCGCTTTATAAGTAATAAACTCATTTGGAGACAACTCCTTGTCTTTAAGATCAGAATTATTATCGGTTAATTTGGTCAATTTTTTGTGGTAAAATCATAAAAATAAATTCCACCAGGATTAACATCTGTATAGGTTTTAATAATCACTTTTTCGCCTGAAGCATCGGTATTAAGAACTTGGAATTCAAAACCATCAATCTGCTTAGACAATTCATCATATTTCCGCTTTGTCTGCTCATCGAAAAAATGTCTGCTTTGCCTTGAGGTTGTATAATTTACAAACAACAAGCGATTTAGCTCGGAAAATAACCTCCTGGACTCATGTCAACCTCTTTATGGCTAAAAAGCTCGCCCAGTTCCCTTTCATTGACCAGATCATAGCTCACCAAGGCCAATTTATCACGGTTTATATTCGATAGTGCATAGATAATACTATTTGAACTGTCTTTATATCCCAGCGGAGTGAAACTACTTTCTACATCACAACGTATGATCTCCTTGAAAGGTTCTTTCTCAGAAGGACGGAAAAGAACAGATTGTTGTACGGAATCGTTTGCAATAGCCAAACGTATCTGTCCATCATTGGAAGCAATCCAGGAGCTCATATTGCCCGGATTTTGTAAGATCAATTCACGTGGTCGACCATCCAAATAAATACGATATAGATCAAAAAAGAGGAATCACGATCATTAATCCCCGCAACAAAACCCTCTCCACCAGACACCGTCGAATGAATCCATCTAAACCGCGCACGAACTGGCTTAATTAATGCCCAGATTTTTTCAGTGTTAATATCCACAGCATACAAACGCAAACTGTCTTGGGAAGATTGTTCTGTCAAAAAAGAAATCTTAGAATCGTTATTCCAGGCAAAAGATTTTACATTGATATCATTCTGATAGGTTAATTGCTTGGAGCTATCCTGATGCTTCAAATCAATCAAATAGATATTTTTGCAATGATTGTCCATGCCGATATAGGCAATAAACCGACCATTAGGGGAAATCTTAAAATTTGATTTTTCAGGTGTGGAAAAGAATTGATTGATGGGTATAGGATCAACCTTATGTTGTTGGCATCCCAACATAGTCAATGCACAAAAAAATAAAACAGTCCAAAATTGCAACCTCATAATCCCAAATGCGTCCTTATCAATTAACTCAAATATTGTAATTAAATACCAAATTGCAGTCAATGCAACCTTATTTTTACAAGATATAGTAATTAAACGTAATATTCAAAAATAGCGTATAAAACCGTATTTTTGTTTATGTTTTTATACAATGTCTCTGTTATAGCAGAAGAAACGATCCACAATGACATCGTTTCTTGGATTCAGGATAATATCGTGCAATCCCAAAAATTCCAAGTGCATTTCCTCGAAATGCTCCAGTCGCCCCATGAAGGAATGACTTATTGCATCCAAGTAGTTTTACCTTCTGAAGAACATATTGCAGACTTCCAACAGGTACATTTGATACCATTGCAACAATTTATTTCAGAGCTGTACAAGGACAAAGTTTTCCTTTTCGACAGTACAATGAAATACTTAAAAAAATAAAGAGCTCTAGCGCTCTTTATTTTTTTAAGTATGTATACAAACTAAAATTCTTAATTCATCTTATTTTTCTTGGATTCCTGATCCTTTTCACCAATTTCCAAAGCTAATTCATAACGTGGATCATAACTTATTTTAGGCGTTAAGAAATGTAATAGGATCAATCTCGCGTACCTAAAATTAAAGGGAGCAAAAACGAAAATAGTAACCGCCAAGCCAACCAAATAGAGCCAAGGAGACTCACTTCCGGTCAAAATCGCAATAGCAACAGATACAGATACAATCTCAGCAACAGAAAGAGCATAACTGACATACATCGCCGCATAAAAATAGCCCGGCTCAACTTCATATTTAACACCGCAATGCGGGCAAACGTCATTCATCTGCTGCTTCCGCAGGCTATAGACCTTTCCTTCAAATACTTTTCCAACATGACATCTAGGACATTTGGAATGTATCATTGCGTGAAATTTGGATGTCGGCATCAGAGTCTACTTTATCTCGTTAATAAATTTCTTGGTTGGAGAATTCTTTTTACGGTATTTCTTATACCACAGATACCCCAGTCCTGCTGCTGCCAAATAGGGAATCACCAATAAAAATAAGATTCCATCATTCAACCCTCGTCCTTGCATATTACCATCTTTGGTAGAATTCTCAGCAGTCAATGTACACATCGCACATTGTGCTTGAGAAATAGATACTGTCGAGCAGCTTAGGGTAAATATTACGAGTAGATATTTAAACCATTTCATAGTCCAAAGTTACTGAAAATTTAGCGATTAGCCCACCAATACTTCAAATTTGTCCCAAAAACCATCTTGCGGCAATGAGGCTACCAATTCCATCTTTTCTTTTTAATGGGATGTGTAAACGCTAACGACCGTGAGTGCAAACAGATACTTCCCATTGAACTTCCTCTTGGATACCCGTATTTGTTATCGCCAACAATAGGACAACCCATTGCTGCCAACTGTGCTCGTATCTGATGTGTACGACCTGTTAGGGGTTCAACCCGCAAGAGGTAGAATCCATTTAATTCACCCACTATTGCATAGTCCAATTCAGCGTAGGTACCACCTTTCACTTCACGCGGAAATGCTTTCGTTACTCTTGTCTGTCTATTTCGAATCAACCAGTTGATCAATTTACCTTCAGCATTACGTGGGCGTTGCCGCACGATTGCAAAATAAGTTTTTTCACCATCCGGTCTTGAAAGAACTTATTCATACGTTCGAGGGCTTTACTTGTCTTCGCGAAAAGAATCATGCCGCTGACAGGCCTATCCAAACGATGAATGACACCAACATAAGCATCATTGGGCTTGTCATATTTCTTTTTCAGATAGATCTTCACCATATCCTCCAATGAAACATCCCCAGTTTCGTCAACCTGCACAATATCGCCCGCTTTTTTATTAATCGCTATCAGATGATTATCTTCAAAGATCACCTCTTTATCTGTAATTTCAGATTTATTCATTTCTTCTATACTAAAAGGTTACGCGAACCTCTGTTATTATCTAAAATAATCGGATTGAAATACCGAAAAAGGCCCTACGCAAGCGTAAAGCCTTTTCATATCTTCTTACTAAAACTTATTGCACACTATCTGCCTTAAGCGCTTCTGCTTTTTAGCGTTCTCTTTCATTTTTTCTTAAAGAATCCTCGTAACAAGAAATTATGTTGCAAAGCTTCCATATTCTCATCCAACTTTTCAGTACTAGAATTCAGATTATTAATGGCTGACTTGATTTGATTTGCTGAAGCAGGATCATTCAATAAGACACCGACCGCATTGTCTTTATCGTTCAATCGACTAGAGGCATTATTCAAGTTATTGATTAATGCATTTGCAGTCTGCGACACACCCTGCAACTGCGCTGCAGACTGACGCAAATTTGAAAAGATAGCAGTATCGGTAGTCAGATCGTGGATCAACCCTTTATTGCTGTTCAGCGAATTTGTTAATGTAACCAAATTTGCAGATGCTTTATTGGCATTATTCATTGCAGCGCTGATGGACAGTAAACTCGCACGTAACGTATTCACCATAGCAGTATCGGTCAACATTGCACCAACCATGCCTTTACCATCAGCCAAACCACGTGATATCTCGACAAAGTCAGTCGTAATCTTAGCCAAGTTTTCGTTATTTACTTGCAATGTTTCCATCATGGCCTCCATGTCTGCAGTTTTCGCTGATCTTAAAAAATCACCAGTTTCCACAGTAGGTGCATTTTGAGACCCCCAGTGATAACAACAATTTTATTACCAATCAATCCATCGGAGCCCAATTTTGTGACAGCATCTTTGCGAATATATTCCGCAGATTTCTCTTCAATAGTTAAAACAACTTCGACATCCTGTACACTTTTAAAGTGGATATTTTTAATGATCCCCACCTTAACCCCAGAAAACCAAACATTACTTCCTACTTTCAATCCCGCAACATCAGGAAATGAAGTCGCGATCTCGATGTTTCTTGTAAATTTCTTTTGTTGACTGCCTAAAATAAAAATCCCGGCCAAAAGAATCAATACGCCTAAAAAACAAAAACACCAACAATGATTGCTCTTTTATTTTCTGCCTTACTCATGTATATTATAGAATAAAATTATAATTATAAAACGCTTTAACACGTGCGTCATCTGTATCAAAATTTCTTCAAAAGACCCCTGTCTTTCAAACTTACCATCCAATAGCATTACAATACGATCACCTACTTCCTTCGCGCAGGCCAAATCATGTGTAATAATAATTGATGATGTCTTATACCGCTCCTGAACCTCATTGATCAATCCATTGATATCCAAACAAGTGATCGGATCGAGACCTGCTGTAGGCTCATCATACATCATGATCTCCGGCCGAAGAATCAAGGTACGCGCAATACCAATCCGCTTACGTTGACCTCCAGACAATTCAGATGGCATTTGGTTGATGGCCTGAGATAAACCTACACCATCCAACACTTCCTCCACAGCATGATTAATCTCAGATCGTGTGAGATTTCGTTTATTTCTCACCAATGGAAACTCCAAATTCTCACGAACCGTCATACTATCATAGAGTGCACTATTCTGGAAAGAAAAACCAATTTTTAATCGTAACTCACGCAACTCACGGTCATTTAATGACGTGACAGATTCACCAATACATCAATTGTTCCTTCATCAGGTTTTAATAATCCAGAAATCAACTTGATCAAAACTGATTTACCTGTACCCGAACGTCCTAACACAACTAGATTTTCCTCTTTATATAAATCTAGGTTAACCTCCTTCAGTACATGGTTATCCCCAAAAGATTTACTCACATTTCTGATTTCAATGACTGACTGAGAATGATCTATATTTACTTTAGCCTTTTCCATATACCACTATCCAAAGAACGACAAAATCTGAACAATAATGATCTCCTCAATAAAGACAAGAAACATCGAAGCAACCACAGCCGCATTGGCTGCCTTACCTACTCCTTCTGTACCTTTAGAGGAAAAATAACCACAATAGCAACTTACAGCCCCAATAGTAAAGCCAAATATTACAGCACGTAATACCATAGCGCCTAAATCCTTGAAGGCAATTGTTTCAAATACCTGCGTAAAAAAGCTCAAAAAACTCAAGTCATCTTTACTCATCATACTCAGATAACCACCTAAAAGGCCAATACCCGCCACATAAAAACATAACACAGGAATACCAATAGTTGTAGCTAAAATTCTACTTACAATCAAATATTTATAAGGATTAGTACCTGACACCTCCATTGCATCTATCTGCTCAGTCACATTCATCGAACTTAATTCAGCCCCAATCTGCGACCCCACTTTACCCGATGCAATCAAAGCAGTTACCAAGGGCGCTAAGGCACGAACAATCGCAATTGAAATCAGCGATGGCAACATGGAGGTTGCACCAAATTCTTCCAACGAAGGACGCGATTGTTTCGTAAAAACAAAACCAACGATAAATCCGGTTAAGCTGATCAAAGGCAAAGATTTATAGCCTATTTCATAGCATTGGCGTATAATTTCTTTGAATTCATATGGTGGAGTTACTAATTCGCGCCAAAACCGTAATAAGAAACGATGAATGTTTGCGAATTCTAGAAAAAAAGTCTGAAGTTTTTTAGCCATTTAAAAATATGTCTATGTCAAATTAATGTGTCATAAAACACCTCATATGCTCAACAAACACGTAACAATTCGAGCGGTAAAGGTAAATAAAAAATATGTATCTAAAATTGTCGTTTATGTAAAAAGATCATCAATTTGACTTTTATATAAAAAAATCAGATTTATAGTGTACCAATTAAACCATTTAATACGTTATGCTGTCATAATAACAAAGACAATAGCATAGAGTTTTGTCTTACTTAAAATATTACGAAGATGAAAAATTTAGGAAACATAAAATATTGGGTACTGGGATTGATCGGTGTTGCTTCCTTTACAAGTTGCACAACTACGATGGCTCAAAGAGGAGGATATACAGGTTATAATAACTACAACAATTCTGGTATTTCATTTCAGACGTTCTATGATGAACTTTCACCATACGGACAATGGGTGAATGATCCAAATTATGGATATGTGTGGATTCCTGATGCCGGGCCAGACTTCCAGCCTTATGCAACCAATGGTTATTGGTCCATGACAGATTATGGTAATACATGGGTCTCCAATTACGATTGGGGCTGGGCTCCTTTCCACTATGGCCGATGGAACTACAACGATCGTTATGGTTGGGGATGGGTTCCAGATTACGAATGGGGACCGGCGTGGGTAAACTGGCGCCAAAGCAATGATTATTATGGTTGGGCTCCATTAGGTCCGGGCATGAATATCAATGTCTCGGTCAATATCCCAATGAACTTCTGGACCTTTGTTTCGGTCAATCATTTTATGAACCGCAACATGGATAGATATTATGTGAACCGTCGAAATTATAACAGCATTTATAATAGAACCACGGTGATCAACAATACAACGATCATCAATAATAACTATTATGTGGGCGGCCCGCGTAAATCTGACATCGAGCGTTATACAGGCAGAACTGTCAACGTAAACCGTATTAACAATGTAGATCGGCCAGGATCGGTGCGTAGTAGTAATAGCCGTACAAGATCAAGCGAAATCAATATGTATCGTCCAAGTGTAGACCGCAACACACGTTCATCTGCACGTCCAACCAATGTTGTGGACGCATCAACTCGAACACGTAGCAATAATAGTGAAATTTCGGACCGCAACAATCGTGTCATTTCCAACCGGGATAATATCAATACCAGATCTGGAAATCGTGAGCTGTATATTGACAATAGCGGTAATGCTTCGGTAAGATCACGCAATGATGCGAATAATAATAGCGGATCTACACGTAGCTCCAGTAATACGAATGGACGTACAAGAGACAATAGTTCGAACAACAGAAATAATGTAGGTACAACAGCTACTTCAGACAATTACGATTTTAGAACCCGATCCGGCAGAGAGTCGAATCCATCAAATACGAATAACCCTACTTCTACCAGTAGAACCAGACAAGGAAATGCTGTTGACAACGGCGGCGTTGTCAATAGCCGAAATTCGGACTATAATACACGAGTAAGAACAGGCACTAGCAATACAAGTGACGCAGGTTCGTCCCGTAGTGGGCAGCCAACTACAATGCCGCAACGAAATGGAAATTATGATGTTGGTAATACTAGAACACGTGCTAGTCAACCTGTATCACAACCTAGTCAACCGGTGCAAAATAGAAGTTATGACACTGGCAACAGCAGATCGCGCTCCAGTCAACCTGCAGCGCAACCCAGCCAGCCGGCGCAAAATAGAAGTTATGAGAATACCAGAACACGGTCCTCAGCTCCTACAGTTGAAAGATCGAATTCCTCAAATTCAGGAAGTTCTTCAGCTCCAAGAACCAGATCATCTGAAGGATCAACTCGTTCAGGAGGTAGTTCAAGAACACGATAACAGATCAAATTTATAAAGTAAAAAAATGGGTCAGCACATCACTGACCCATTTTTTTGCATCAACTCGTATGGACTCTTGTTTTATTTATGATGAACAATCCGCACATTTTCATGTTAATTAGTAAATTTACAGCTTCAAACAAAAATCAGATTAATAAAGATGGCTTCATTCACCTCTATATTAGATAACGACTTTTACAAATTCACGATGCAAAATGCGGTAGTCAAGCTATTTCCAAAGGCAAAAGCACGCTACCACTTTATCAATCGGGGACATCATAAGTTTCCAGAAGGATTTGACATTCTTTTAAAGGAAGCGGTAAATGAAATGGCAGACCTGCGGCTTACCAAAGCCGAGAAAGCCTTTTTGCGCGGACTTGTCCCTACATTGATCCAACCTATTTTGATTTTCTACAAGGTTATCGGTATGATCCTGATGAAATAAAAATCACGCAGGATGGTCCCGATCTCGAAGTTGTTATCGAAGGGTATTGGTATCGAACGATTCTTTGGGAGGTACCGCTCATGTCACTGATCTGTGAGCTTTTCTATGAATCTCAGGATTTGGTTCGCGCATCAGATGAAGAGGTTATTGCAACGGCCAAAGATAAAATCGAAAAATATAAAAACTACATATCACGATTGCCGATTTTGGCACCCGTAGAAGACATTCCTATGAAGTCCACGACTTGGTTGTCCGTACATTAAAACAATACGGCGAAAAAACCTTTATCGGAACCAGTAATGTTCACCTGGCTATGAAATATGAAACCAAACCGATCGGCACCCACGCACACGAATGGTTTATGTTTCATGCGGCAAAATATGGCTACAAAATGGCCAACCTCTTAGGATTGGAGCACTGGTCAGATGTTTATCGCGGTGATCTTGGAATTGCCCTGTCTGATACCTATACAACGGAAGTTTTCTTTCAGCAATTCGATAAAAAGCTTACCAAATTATTTGACGGAGTACGTCACGACAGTGGTGACCCGCTGGAGTTTACAGACAAGGTTATTGCACACTACAAGAAAAATGGTATTGATCCATTGTCCAAGACAATTATATTTTCCGATGGCCTAGATTACGACAAAGTCGAAAGAATAGCAAGTTACTGCGAGGGCAAAATATTACACTCATTTGGTGTGGGGACCAACTTTACAAACGATGTAGGACTTAGACCTATGAATATTGTCATTAAAATGACCGATGCTCTTCCCGAAGATGATCAATGGACCCCAGTCATCAAACTATCCGATGAACCTATGAAGCACACGGGTGATGAAGATTCTATCTATATCGCAAAAAAGTATTAATGATTGATAATGACAATGTATAGAGACGTATATGGTGAGGCCCTGGATGATTACTTTATCCATCAAGAAGAAAAATTCCCTTTAATACTCCATACAAGCTATGGCGACCAAGACGAAATGCCAGTAGAAGTTTTCTTTAGGGATGCTGACGATTTTCCAGAACTGGAATTCATCGGATTATCGCTCTGTGACGGCCGGGTATTAGATGTGGGGCCGGCGTAGGCAGTCACAGCTTATATCTACAAGAAAAGGAATTTGAGGTCGATGCGCTGGAAATATCGCAAACAGCTTGTCATATCATGCAACAGCGTGGTGTGCAACATATCATATGCCAAGATTTCTATGAATTCAGTGGACAAAAGTACGATACGCTTTTGTTTCTTATGAATGGTGTGGGTATCGCTGGCGACATTGATGGTTTTAAAAAGCTGTTGCAGCATAGTAAAGAGCTCCTGACTGATAGGGGCAGCTTATTTTTGATTCATCCGATATCGGTTATCTCTACGAGGATTATAACATCAAAAACCCAACCATTATTTTGGGAGATCCAATATCAATACGAATATAAAGGACAAAAGGGAAATCCTTCAAATGGCTTTATCTAGATCAGGATAAACTGATCAAAATAGCCCATGAATTAGGCTGGGTTGTTCAGATTCTATATGAAGATGAACATGATCAATATCTAGTTCGTATGGAACAAAAAAATAATCTAACTATTTCAAGGCTCTATTTAGAAAAAAACCTTAAATACCAATTAAGTATTTAAGGTTTTTGTGAATCAAAAATAACCTACCTATTTCAGGACTTCACATGCTATTTTTGAGTTCTAATATAAATATCCCCATAGAAGTCTTCAAGATCACATCCTGTCCGCCACCATTCATTTTCCCTTTCACAGTATTTGACATATTGTAAGTACTTTTAGGTTCCTCAACAGGCTTTTCAAATTGAAACTCATCCGCGGCATAAATATTACCCATTGAGGTCTTCATATCTACATTAGCCCCGAATTTTACCGGGAAGGCTACGTCTACCGCACCCATTGCTGCGATGAGTGAAATAGGTCCTTTGACTGGCTGCACAAACTTAGCAACAATATCTCCTTGGGCGACTTTCACATTGAGCGGCCCAGTGACATTGATCACCTTAACATCCCCATTGTACTAGAGATCTCAACCTCGGCTTTAATATCTTTTATTTCAATACCACCGTCATTAAAGAACCCTCCACGACCACCTTTTACACTAATCGATAGATCAAAAGGAACCCGAACATGCACAGAATCTTCCAATGGCATTCCAACCATACTGATTTCCGTAACACCAGCAATATTTTGAATGTTCATTCCCATTCCCGAATTATCGGACAAGCCAGAACCATTGACCACACGTAAGCCTTTAGCCCGGTCGTTCTCTTCCTGCACCTCCACCTTCGCTGTAATCACGACATCTTTTCCATTATAGCCTTCAATAGAAACATTGTCAAATTTCAGCAATAGCTTCTCACCAACATTGGGGACTTTAATTTCTTTCCAAACTCTCTTCCCACTGTCACCATATGGCATTCGCATTGTCTTAGGAGGTCTAGGTGCCTTTGGCGGAACGGCACGTTCTGCATTCTCTGTTATTTGGGCCTGCAACGCATTAGCAAAGAGCAGTGCCATTCCCATAATCATTATTCTTATCTTTTTCATCTTCATAATTATTACTGTCTAGTCCATTTTTCAATGGTATTCATGAGCTCACAAGCCCCATTTTTTTATTAAAGTGATGAAGCCTGGAGGTTTATTCCTTTAGCTTAGCACGTCTCTACAGCTTCATCGTATATATTGTTTGTTCTATTGATGCAACAGTACGGCATAAGCTTGTTCTTTCACAAATTTCAATGTAAAGGGATCCTCTACAATCGCGTTCAGCTTATCCTTTGTACTATTTTTTATTTCCGGTTCATCTCTTTGTGCAATCATCTGCATCAGCTCAACCTGTAATGTAGGATCATTCTGTGCGACAAAAAGTCCTGAACCTTTTGTTGCCTAACTTCTGGTGTCATTCCGTCCAGCAAGGTCTCAATCGCTGCCATACGCACATTACTGCTCTCATCCGAAACGGCTATTTTTTCTAATGCTTGCGCTGCATCCTTTTTCAGATTTCCTTGTTTTTGGAGTGCGAGTACGGCTGCCAATCGTGTACTTGCCCAAACAGAGTCCTGAAGCATTTGCATATAATCTTTTTCAAGCCCTTCTTTCTTATCTACAGGAACCTTTTGCACAGTCTTGTTAACTGCACGATGCATTTTTGCGTACTTGTCATCGTCTGTATTGACCGTATCGGTTCCTTCTGACCAGCGTCTACCACGACCTCTTGTTGAGATGGGCGCAGGATGTCCACTGGCTCTTTTTGAACAGGGACAGATTTCAAATCTGCTACTCTGCCCATATGATCATCCTTTTTCTCCTGATTGAAGATGACAAAAGCCGCAGCTCCGACCAATAATGTAGCTGCCGCAATACTTGCCCATCGCCACAAAGGTTTAATCTTCTTTTCCTGTACCGGAGGAACAACCTGTGGTCTGATTTTATTCCATAAATCCGCTGACGGTTCTTTATGGTCAAATGCATCCCGATTGGTGTTCACAAAATCCTTCAAATTATCCCGCATAATTATACCTCTCCTTCAATTGTTCGTAAATTTTCTTTTTGGCGCGATGGTATTGACTACGCACCGCTACCGCTGTCATTCCCAAAGATTCCGCGACTTCATCGTGGCTCATATCTTCAAAAAGATACAGATTGATCACCATCTTGGGTATCCCGGTCAGCTGATCAATGACTGATTCCAAATCAGTCAGCCGACATTCTCGCCACTCCTTTTCCAACAGTTCATCTTCGCCTTCATCCTGGATTTCCAGATCATCAATAGGTGTATAATATTGCTTATTTTTCCGTAAAAGAGAAATAGCCTTATTCACGCCCATCCTTCTCAACCAAGCTTCAACACTAAGTACCGCCTGCCATTTATCCGATTTTGAGAAAAACTCTACAAAAGTCTCCTGCAAAATATCCTCACTTTCCTCCTGATTTGACAAAATCCGATAGATCGAGTTAAAAATCTTCTTCGCATAGCGATGATAGAGTTGTGCAAAGCCCGACTCGTTACCGGATTGGCACATCGCTAATAAATCTTTATCGCTAAGTTGGTTTTGCACGTTTACTATTTAATACTGTTAATTCCTATGTTTCTATTGTATAGTCGGATCGTTTTGGAAAATGTTGCAATTTAATTTTATTTTTTTTTCTAAAATAAATAACATGCTATTGGTGAACAGCATTAAATCTGTTTTTTAGGTTTTAAATCAACAAAAAAACACCCATGGAAAATACCGTGGGTGCCTGCATTAACAAAATATACTTAATGAAGTTTTGTGGACTCCTCAATTAGAGCGCTTTTATTTCACTTTCAGATAAGTCTCAATAATCGTATGTTTTACCCCCAATTCGGGCAAATTCTCTTCCCCGTGCTGGACAAGTGTGTCCCCTTTAAATTCCAATTCAAAATCAAACTTCTTACTTTCCCAATCACGTAGACTACAGTATTGCAATCGCTCCTGATATTTTTTACCATCAAAAGAATAAGTTCCGCCACCCGCAATAAAATGAGGTTCCTTTCCTTTTCCTTTTCCTTATCATGATTGAAAAATGAAAAATGATCCTCGTTAAACATTTTAAACATTTCGGTTTTGCTTGTATCAGTGAAAGCAGTCACGGTATCTTTCCCTTTGATAGTCTTAGCTTCTAAGAGTCTGTACGTTCCGGTCAATGTTTTGTTTTTTGTGGTCTCATTTTCCTTCGTTTTATCAACTGCGTTATTACACGAAAGAGCAATACATGGCAAGGCCACGATTAGTAAAATTTGATTTTTTAGGTTCATAGTATTTTATAAAGGGTTTAAAGAGGCCAAACTACGAAAGTTCAGCCTCATAAAAAACAAACCATTGTGATTATTTGTCCCACCAGACCCGGCCGGCAAGATTATCACCGCCGGGCACTGCTGCTGCTGCAGCTTTAAAATTTTCGCCATTGATAGCCTCCTCTGTAGAAGGATATGGAAAACGACGTGGAATAGTTCCCGAAGTAGCGTTTCCAGGATAGTTTACAGGAGTCAGCTTTGGAAATCCTGTCCGTCTCCAATTGGCCCAAGTTTCATAAAAATCCAGCATGGTAATCGTATGTGCCCAATACTGCATATTGATCTGTTCCAACCCCTTGCTTGCATCATAAGGATTAGCAACAGCAAAGATTCAGCACTCGCGTCGGTAACAGCTAATTCTGAATCATATTGATTCAAATATGTAATAGACGCTTTCAGTCCATTTTTGTAATGTTCAGCAGCCGAACCGCCAATCCCCCAACGTTGTGCAGCTTCTGCCTTCAACAGCTCCGTCTCTGCATATGTCAGGATAAATGTCACACCATTCCGCTTTATCATCTTCGGATTTGGTGATGAATAATCTGGGAATGTGGTAAAACTTGGATCACTGCTAATTTTATACTTAGGGTCAGAACTTAAATCTTTTCCATTTGGCATTCCTTTTTGAACAGCGGCATTACTTACATAATCCGGATTCTGTGCTTTGACATCGTCTTTTAAATATAATTTGGTCACAGCCACTAAACCTAAACGAGGATCATTATTTTTCTTCAGAAAATCAATAAAGGTATTTGACCACTTTACATAATAGCATTCTTGTCCTCCATCACCCAACAGCACCTGCGAATTTCTATTCTGAGTTACACGCGAACCACTTTCATCGTGTGAGATGTAAGCATTTTCAGTATTACTAGTCAATGTATTCGCTACAGCTTTTGTCGCATATTGTTTTGCTTTGGTCTCATCTACTTTCACCAGGCGCATTGCTAGACGGAGTAAAAAGAATTTCCAAAACGTTTCCATTTATCAATATTTCCCTTGTAAATAACATCACCAAAGACCCTATCACCATCTGTTTTTAAAGCGGCTACCGCTTCATCCACTTCTTTTAGTAGATCTGTATAGATATCCTGTTGCTTATCAAACTTGGGCTTGTAAATTTTTTCATAAAATCCAACACCAGCTTCAGAATAGGGCACATCACCATAGAGATCAGTAAGTCTTGCAAAAATAACTGCACGCCAGATCCTTGCTACCTGATATAAGTTGTTTAATTCTGGTTTATCCTTTGTGTTGACAATAACGTCCTGGATATTCCGAACCTGCTCGATATATGCCCCGACAGTACCATTCCCCCAGTAAGCTGCAGTATACCCTTCATTTAGCAAATATTTATCACCTGCCCAATAACTGATTACTGTAGACAATCCTTGCATCATAGTCGCTGAGTAAATTAAATTTCCACGCCAGGTATCGTAAGCGAAGTCAAAACTACCCGTATAGAATAATTGAGATGAAGACAAGGTATAATTTGGATCCCAAGTCTCCTTACCATAAGATATTGGATCAGTATTTATTTTTTCAAAATCTTTTGTACAGCTTCCCATCACACATAGGAGACCTAGGGCAAGCGTAGATATAATAGGTTTAATCATTGTTTTCATTTCAATTTAGATTTAAAATTTAACACTTAAGTTTGCTCCAAACGTGCGGATAGCCGGTACCCCTCCCAATTCAAGCCCAGGGAATGTTGCATTATAACTTGATTCAGGATCAATATTATCGGTTTTACGCATCAATGTAAAGAGATTCCGTCCCACAACACTTACATTCAAGGATTTTATTTTATTATTAAACATTGCTGTTGGGAAGGTATAACCAATGATAACCTGTCTAAATTTTATAAAGTCGGCACTATTAACAAAGTTTTTAGAAACGTTGTTCGCCGTATTTTCATAATATTTAGCTGCTGCCCTTCCTATCTCTTCACGTCTTTCTACCGTATTTTGATGCAATCCCCAGATATAACCATAATAATCTGTCGCCGAGAATAACTTACCACCCCATTTACCATCTATTAAGAAAGAAAGATTGAAATTTTTATAGTTAAATTCGTTATTCCAGCCGGCAAACCATTTATTCATTGCTGAGCCATACGCCTTTAATTCGCCACGGTCAGGTGAACCATCAGCTAAGTTTACGATATTTCCATCCTTATCATATTTATTATCGTAGGCCATTACCTGAAATGCCGACAAACCTACTTTATTCATAATAAACCCTACATTGGAACGCGAAGTAGCGACCAACTGATCCTTTAATCCATCGGCCAATGATATAATCTTATTGTCATTGTAGGATCCATTTAGAGAAGAAATCCATTTAAAGCTTTCGGTTTTAACAATAGTTGCCGAAAGTAATGCTTCAAAACCCTTGTTTTGCATTTCTCCGAATTCAATACAGCCGCAGCATAACCTGTTGCCGGCGTTGTTGTATTGAAGATAATTTCATTCTTGGATTTCTTGTTGTACCAAGTCAAATCTAGATTTACACGATCATTCAACAAGCGAAGCTCAGCACCAATTTCCAACTCATTTGCAATTGAAGCTTTTAACGAAGTATTTGGGATATTCCTGTTATTAATCGATCCCAAAGGTGCTCCATTTAAATTCTCACCTCTAAAATTGTAGGTCAATAATGTCTGATAAGGATCAGTAGCCTGCCCCACCTGAGCGAAACCTGCTCTTAATTTACCGTAAGACAACCAAGAAGGTTTGAAATACTCTGAAAATATAAATGAACCCGAAACTGAAGGATAAACCGAATTCAATTTATTGTCGTAACCTGGTGTTGCCAAAGTAGAATACCAATCCGAGCGCAAACTACCTGTCAGATAAAACACATCTTTATAGGCGAATTCTGCTGTACCATACACAGACTGCGTTTCAGACTCGCTTTCCAGGTAATTGACAGATTTATTTTTGGCATTTAATATATTATAAACGAACGGGATAATAAAATCAGTTCCCGAGTTCGTTAACTGTGACATTTTTGTGTTGCGATAGCTGGCACCGATATTTGGTGTCACTGTATAATCACCAAAACTAAACGCTTTTCCCAATAAGATATCCGCATTGATATCCGCAAATTTTGTTTGCTGTTCATTTATTTTTCCATACTCATAATAAGCTGTCCCAGTAGGCAAAACATTTCTGTAGTGATCATTATAGGCATCGCGACCAGCACGTCCCTGGATAAATAAACCATTTTCAAGCGTATATTTCGCCGTCAATGAGGCAATTGAACGATCTCTTTTTGTGTTATTCTGAAACTCGTAAGCAGCAAACCAAGGATTGGTTGCATAGGTATTACCAGTTGTAAACGGAAGCTCAAACCCATTTTCTTTCTTCCAAGGTTTTAAATCGTTCACATTGACACTTGTTGGTAGGAACATCGCATTAAAATTGGCATTACCCGACATATCGGATACCATAGGCCTATTTTTCACTTGCTCCAAGATCATATTGTAACGCGCATCAATGGTCAACCTTTTCAATGGTTCAAACAAGCCGACCAAATTAAATGATTGTCGATTCAACCCCGAATTCGGGACAACAGAGTTATTTTTAACATTCGTACCAGAGAAACGGATTGAACCGCCGTCAAATGTTTTGTTCAATGCTAAAGTATTTGTCCAAGTCGAGCCTGTACGATAAAAACGTCCAAGGTTACCCGATTGATAGGAATAAGGTCGCGATACACCATCAAACTGAACCACTGGACTACCATCCAATTTCGCTCCCCAGCTAGAACCTCCAACTGTGCGGCAGCCTTACCATCTGCTGGTTTTTCACCATTGGCACCCTGACCGTATACCTTTTGCCAGTTCGTTTGGTCAATAATTCTTTCAGCTACATAGTTGCTGTTAAAATCGATTGAATTTCCTTTTCCGGATTTGGTCGTAATCAAAATGACACCTGCTTTGGCACGCGAACCATATAATGCTGAAGCCGCAGCTCCTTTTAATACCGAAATACTTTCGATATCGTCAGGATTGATGTTACTAATTGCATCCCCAGATCCGGCGCGTTGTCCCATTGACTACCTGAATTTCCCTGGAATTCGCATTTCCAACACCGACAGGTTTGCTTTCCATTGGAATACCATTGATCACATATAAAGGCTGATTGGACTGTGAGATACTGGAAACACCGCGTATAGTTACATTCGAAGCCGCTCCCGCACCACCAGAAGTTGAACTAATATCCAAACCCGCTACTTTTCCGACAAGTGAATTCATGACGTTATTTTCACGTGCTGTAGTCAAAGATTCTCCTGCAACCTGTGTCACAGAATATCCCAAAGAGCGTTTTTCCTTTTTCATACCCAATGCTGTCACCACCACCTCATTTAACATGCGATTGTCTTCGATTAAGATGATTTTCATATCGCCATCTTTCGTCACAGCCGCTTCCTGTGATGCATAGCCAGCAAAAGAAACGATCAATGTATTGCCGGTTGCGGCGTCGATGGAAAACCGTCCATTAATATCTGTCGCCCGCCCTACAGCGGTACCTTTAACACGTACACTGGCTCCCGCTAACGGATTCCCTTTATCATCTGTTACCGTACCCGAAACGACAACCTGTTGTTGTTGACTGACCACAACAAGTCCTTCTTTGGATACTGAATAAGCCAGTCCACTTTTATTGAAAAGCTTCGCCAACACGTCCAATACCTTCGTATTATTGACATTGACAGACACTTCTTTATTTAAATTCTCGTTTGTCGAATTATAGACAAAATAATAATCACTTTGCTCTTCGATCAGTTTAAGTACCTTGCTCAGTTTTGTCTTTTGAACATCCAAGGACACTTTTTGTTGGGAAAATACAGATGCTGAAACATTGATTACAGCACACGTAGTCATAATTAAGGCTAGTTTCATCCGGATAATGAATCTAAAATGCACAATATATCCATTGCGCATTTGCAATAAGCAATTTTTAATCATATTTTAGTGTTGGTTAAAATTAATATTAAGCAGCACGCCCCAATGTTGCTGCTTTTGGTTAATCATTTTTTCAATGAAGGATGGTGTTGGTCCACCATCCTTTTTATTTTTCTGAGATAGTTATTTTTTCCCATATAGTTCAAATTTAAATGGTTCGACTTTTTGTAAAGCACTCAGTACCTGAGTAATATTTTCTTTGCTAAAGGTTGCCGTGAAGCGATATCTTTTCAATTCTTCACTTTGAAGCTGAATATCCACATCATACCAGCGCTCCAGGGTTCTTCGTAAAGATTCGAAATCTTGGTCCACGATTTCCAATCTATTTTCTTTCCATGCGATATCTGGTATTTCAGTGGTATTTGACTCAACTACAGGGATATTTTCGATTGCAATTTCCTTAATGGGCAACTTACTTAACGTTGATTTATTTCCTTTACTTGCATTTACCGCAAGTTCAGCTTGGTTTTTAAATATCGTAATTTTTTGATTTGGCTTAATGACAACGGAATTCTCACGCTGCCCTTTGCTTTTCATCTCAATAGACCCCTCCACTAATACAGCTTCAGCCGTTGGTTCTTCGGGATAACTTTTCACGTTGAAGGTCGTTCCCAAAACTTTGATATCAAAATCAGAAGCCTGCACCATAAATGGCTTTTCTCTATTCTTTGCGACTTGAAAATAACCTTCACCGACCAAACGCACCAAGCGCAATTCACCATTAAAATCCGAAGACAGCTCCAATTTACTTGCTGAGTTGAGGGTAACGGTACTGCCATCAATTAACTCAAAGGTCTTCTTTTCACCTTTCTTTGTCTGATACACCTGACCAACGTTTGTTATCGTTTGTCGAGCAATATCATTCATTGGACGTGAATAGTACCATAATCCGCCCCCGACCAAAGCGACAAATACTGCAGCAATAGCGCCCCACTTTTGCCAGGTAATCTGGCGGATAGGTGCAGATTCAATTGGCGTACTTTGAGGTCAGTCTTCAATCTCTCCATCTGTTCATGGATAGATTTTCGGTTTCCGACCAAAATTTGGTAAAGACGTTTTGCTTTTAGGATCATTTCGGCCTGCTCTGGATGATTTAAGCAGTATTGTTGCCAGTAAAGGATACAGTTTTTATCTTCTCCAGAACAGTACTTTTGAAAAGTATCGTCAATCAAAAATCTTCTAACTGTTTATAATCTTTTTGGCTCATTCTAATGGATATTTACCCTATAGTGCCCAAGAAGAGATCTTTTTCCTAAGAAAAAACAAACTATTTTATAAAACACTGATATTCAAACTATTTATTTTAAAAAACAACACAAAAAATGAGGTATAATGTGCAACAAATAGGCTATCGTTACCCTGTAACAACGATTATCTCTGCTAGCATTAAATGTCCTTAAGCTCCTCCCGCAATATTTTTAGCGCGTCGTAGAGCGTATTATACGCTGTTTTGACAGACATCTGCGTGATTTCAGAAATCTTTTCATACGAATAACCTTCAAAAAATTTTAGATTGACCAATTGTTTTTGGCGAAAAGACAACTTCTCCAGTGCTTCTTTCAAACGGATCTGAATAATCTCATTGGTTTGCACTTTGATTACAAACTCTTCATAAGGCATCTCAATCCATTCATCTTCCGCTTTTACATTCTGAAGGGCAGTATTAATTTTATGTTGCTTTTCAATCAGGCGTAGCATACGTCTTTTTAGAAAGGTAATAAGGTAGGACTGTACATTTTCGACACGTTCAAGCTGCGTTCTTTTCTCCCAAATCTTGACAAAAACCTGATCCGTCGCTTCACTTGCCAAGTCAGTATCCCCACAGGTACGGATTCCAAAATTAACAAGTTCCTGATAAAGTGCCCCATACAGATCAAAAATGCAGCCTCGTCCCCGTACGAATACGCTCCCACAACAGGCGGTACCCCATTTTATTTCTCATAACAAAAGCATATAATCTGTATTCAAGCTAATTTACGTCCCTGTTTCCAAAAGTATAAACTTAATCCGTAAAAGGAAAAAGTTTTTATCTTTAGGTATAGTTATTTGTATGTGGTCAGAAATTATAATCACCCTATTTATCTGTATTGTACTGAACTACTATGTATTGCGGTGGCTTAAAGATAATCGAAAAATGCGTCCAAAAGGAATTTTGGCCTATTTAATCACGCCAATACTTTACCTATGCATCCGCTTATTGATGATGAAATGGGTATTTATTACTGTCTTTGCTGTGGCCTGGATCGGGATTATTATCTTTTTGCTCCGGAAATCTATTCACTATTTGACGCCACAAAAATTTCCCCAGAAAATGAAGAGGTAATAGAACCCGAAATCGTTGACAGCAAACTTGATGAACCTATTGTCTATCCTGAGAAACCAACCAATTCTGAGCAGGTATCAGGTATAGGTGAAGTCCAGACCATTCATTCAGATCCTCCCAGTGTAGGACCTAATAGCCCACAGCAACTCAATTTACAACACACGGCTATTTCTGTTGACAAAGCAACCGAAATGCAGGCTGAACAACAAAAGAAAGATCGAAGACTTTTAATGCTACAACGTGTCTCTTTTACGCGACTATTTATAACCTTATTTTTTGTCTCTTTCTAATTATTCGAAGAACTTATTTACAAACAGACGCAGAAGATGATATCATTGGCCTTTTTGGCACTTTTCAGCTCAACAGTATTGTATGTTTGGTCATCACTGCTATCATCTGCAAATTGTTTGATACGCTGAATAGATTAACCAATCTGATCCAAATGGAGAAAAGAGGTTATAAGTTTTCACTTTTTATCCTACTTGGTGTCATCTGTTTTTTCTATTTCCGCGCAGATTTCATCACTTTAGAATCGCTAATCACTCAATCCTATACTAACCAGGGTATCTTTTTTCTTGTTGGAATAATTACCTTCCTACTCGCCCAACTTGCCTTTATGACGATCGATTATCCTAGTTTCATTCGGTATCAATTTGCGCGAAAAAGAGATTTAAAAGCAATTATTATACTCAATCTATTTCTATTTGTTTTGGTGATGATTATCTGTGAGATCTTATTGTCGGGACAAAAAAACAGGTTCGATAGTAGCCATATTTTCACGCTGTACCCCACTGTACTGTTATTTTTTCTGGAGCGGAAAAATTACCTTCAGGCAAAAAACTATGTCAACCGTATGGATCTATAATCGTAAATTAGTCGCTTCAAAATCTTACATCGTAAAATTGACACGGAAGTGTCGGCAAATTAATAGATTAAAAAATAAGGGTCTTTAGTCCCAACAAGTAAATATATTCAATGAAAACCATTTTCGCGATAATAGGCAGCGCAAGCGAACATTCATCCAATCATCAGCTCGTACGTCATCTCCAACATAAGGTAAACCCCGAGGTCAATCTTATTCTCTTTGACCGCCTGAAAGAACTGCCACATTTCGATCCAGAGGAAAGTACATCCCGTCCGCCAATCGAAATCATCGCTTTGCGTCAGGTCATTCAGGATGCAGATCTAGTATTGATCAGCAGTCCAGAGTACATTTTCAGTGTCCCAAGTGGATTGAAAAATCTACTCGAATGGTGTGCAGCAACGACCATTTTTACAGAAAAACCCGTCAGTATTATTACCGCATCAGCACAGGGGAAACGGGCCATGCCGAGCTACAACGTATTATGCAGGGACTTGGTGCTCAACTTGATCCCGAAAGGAACCTTCTTATTCAGGGGTGAAAGGAAAACTTGATGCAGTAGGAAATATCTGGGATGAAAAGCTCGATCAGCAGCTTGATTTGCTTGCAGCACAGCTCAAAAACTCTTAGTTAACATACCATTGGATTAAGCTTAATGGTATTTTAACACAATAAAAAGTTATTATAAAGTATACAAAGATTTCTAACTTTACAACATGCAAGAACAAGTCAATAATCCATTACACGGAAAACGGCTGGATACAATCATCGCGTATTTAGTGGAATATTATGGATGGGAAGAACTGGGACAAAGGATATCCATCCGGTGTTTCAATGAAAATCCGAGTGTTAAATCCTCGCTAACTTTTCTACGAAAAACACCCTGGGCCCGAGAGAAGGTTGAACAGCTCTATGTAAAAACCTTAGGTAAAAA
Source organism: Sphingobacterium sp. E70 (assembly GCF_019285695.1). Classification (NCBI taxonomy): domain Bacteria; kingdom Pseudomonadati; phylum Bacteroidota; class Sphingobacteriia; order Sphingobacteriales; family Sphingobacteriaceae; genus Sphingobacterium; species Sphingobacterium sp. E70. The sequence goes on from NZ_CP079104.1 coordinate 1,055,791, forward strand.
ATAATCTTATTTCTAGGATAATGCAAATAATCTGATTATTAAGCATATCTTTGCCGCCATGAAAAAATTACCGACTACCGTAAGTTGTTAAATGTGGATAAATCAGTGGATCTCAAAACCCTAAAATCCACTTACCGGACGATCATGAAAGAATGTCATCCGGATAAATTTGTCAATGACGAAGAAGGTCGTTTGGCTGCTGAACAAAAGAGTGTAGAAATGATTGAAGCTTATCATTTTTTGGTAAGCATCTGCCCCGAGACAATTGAACAACAATTACCGATCTATACAGAGACAATCACGAATTCAGGTATTCAAGATATTGATTGGAAAGCCCAGATATTGACGATCACCTTTCATGATGGCAGTCAATATGAATACTTTGGCGTCCAACGAAATGACTATGTAAAATTTGTCAATGCCGATTCTTTGGGACGATTTGCACGTAGACATGTTTTTCATTCCTATCCTTATCGGAATGTATTGAAGACTGCTACAGTTGTTGCATAACTAAAACATAGATTTATAACTCGATGATACATACTGGTCTATGGACTAGTTAACACATAAGCGCCCTTTGTTATTTCAACAAAGGGCGCTTATCTAAAATGTTAAATGTTTAAAAGCTATTTATATAACAGTTGTACAACCCAAATAGTTTTAGTTTTATAATTTTAACATTAACCCCGCTGTTCCACCACCATAAAACGTGTTTCTCGTACGGTCTCTTCCCCAAGCTTTCCATTGGGTACCACCGCCTGATACAGCATCTTCATCCCGCTCAGCATAATTGAAACTTGGCGCCACAAATATCGATAACGCATCGGTCAATTTATATGCTGGGATCACACGAAAGGAAGATTGGTGATTGTCCAATGATTTAAATTTTTCCGTTAAATGGTTACGTGTGGTAATTTCCGCGCGGAGTGCAAACTTGGACTTATTCAACAGTACAGCACCCAATCCTGCTTCAAAGGTATATTTCGCAGGACCATCGTTGCCAAGAGCCGTACCAATAGATAAGACACTATAGAGTACCCGACCTCCGGAACGAAACTGCAATGAAAGATAGCTATCCTCGTCTATGGCCAACGACAGATTTTTTTCTCCGTTTTTAATTAGATTTAACAGACCGATCGGGTAATCACTACTATCGGCAATATTAACTATTCCTGCGAGCTGAAACCCCTTACTTTTTTTTGCCTTATTTGCAATACCCGCTATTTGGATGCCCACATCTCCACTGCTATTGTTCAATACACCGGCTAATTGGGTTGTTCCGCAGCTTCCGTTGCGGTATTAGCAACACCAGCGATCTGTACACCCCGTACCGTATCAGCCTTATTCAATACCCCCAATCTGGACACCCTTAACGGTTCCAAAACCCGATTGCCTACCCCGCTAACTGTACTCCACTTACATTGCCGCCAACAGTATTAAATACCCCTGCCACCTGAAATCCCTGCATATTATATTGGTTGATATTGAATACCCCCGAGCTCAACGCCCTTCACTCCGGCGGTTGCACCGCCGATAATATTTAATGAAAACTTATTGACAATCTGTGACCTAATAAAGCCGTGTGAACTTAGTCCCGGTGTCATAGATATTTGATAGGGACTATACAAGAACATACCACCTAGATTCAGGCTCTGGATCTGTTGGGCAGGAGACAGGAATATCCGGCCAAAAAAAAGACTTATAAAGGCCATGATCTTCTTCATAGCCTTCGAAATAACCGTATTCACGTTTCTTTTTATCTCCTATTTTTGCTTCAATAGGAAAAATAACCATTACACTGGTATCCCGAAACATCTCCTTACTTACATTCACTGCGATCAGATTGCTTTTTTTCTTGACATCCAATTCAAAATAACCATTTTTGTCTGTCAACGTAGATAGTAAAGCGCTTCGGTCAAAAATACTGGCATTGGATATCGGATTATTGGTTCGGATATTTTTGATATACCCTGTGATCACAACCTTGTCTTTCCTTGGGGTCTGTACCTCAAAATCAACCGACATCCGTTGTGGTGTATATTGAACAATGATATGTTTCCCTAATTCTTTAAAGCTATACTCCTTACCCAAAATCCCATCGAGATAATCATATAAATTTCCTTAAAAGCCCTTGGGTAAATGACACTATCCATCTGTAAGATATTTCCATTGAAGGAAAACAGCACATCTTGCCGTTCCTTTAGTAGCTGAAAGACTTCGCCAACCGTTGCTTTAGAGAAAGCAGGCATTTGAATTTCAGCAGCGAGCTTTTGCTGCGCTAGCCCCCAATGAAAGGAGCATAGCAGAAAGAATAGGATATAAAACCTGATTCGCTTTATAAAAATAGTATCATGATGCTATCTGTACGATTTTGTTTCGAAAACATGTTATTGCTTTTTATTACTTGTTAAGTGGATTTCTTTGTCCCGGACCTCAATCTTTAAGTCCAAGCTCTTTGCCATCACCTTGAGTATTTCTGCCAAACTATTTTGTTTAAATTCGGCAGTATACGGTATTTTTTCAAGAGCAGGATCGTCGATCATAACCTTATAATCATATGCATGACTAAGTACCTCAGCAACCCTCTTTAAAGGTGTATTTTCAAAATTAAACTCACGATCTACATAGTATTTGTAGAATTTATCCTGAACGGGTTTCTTTTCAACTTTCATGGTATCTGCATCTCTGATCGTCAGCATCTGATCTGGTCGCAGGAAAATCTCTTTATCTGCATAAGCCACTTTAACCAATCCTGTGGCGACGATGACCTCCGTTGCATTGGGAATGCGACGCACATTAAAACTTGTCCCCAGTACTGTGATCTTCGTATTACCTGTTGCTATCACAAAAGGATGCTTTTTATCTTTTTGCACCTGAAAAAACACCTCTCCTGTTTTCAATTCCACATTTCTGTTTTTATTGCTCCAGGTGCTTGAGTACGCTAGCTCAGTATTTTTGTTGAGTGTCACCATAGACCCGTCGGGTAGCGAATCTTGAAGTATTGTGTCTTGGCTGGCAAGATGCATTTCTTTTCGCTGTGAACGGTCAAATACATAGAATCCCACCATGCATAGCAACAAAATACTCGCCGCAGCCCACCAATTCCATTGAATCAGTTTTGTTTTCCTGTTGGGGATTTCAGTAAGTTCCGATGCTCTCCTGTCCCGAACAACTTTAAAATCCATCCAAGCCTTATCCACATCCACTTCTGGAACCTCCAGGGTTTAGGTAGACTATCCCATAATTTTTTCATTTGCAAATATGCCTCCCTATTATTAGCGTCTTTTTCCAACCATTCCTCTACGATCATACGCTCAGCTTCATTCGTTTCCCCGACCATATGTCTTTCTAGCAATTCCTTATTCATAGCATATAGATAAGATAGAAATACATTTTTCACTTTTAGGTATTCCGCTTTATTGTCAGGATCTTCCTCCAACCAGCGTTGTACCAGATTATTCTCTGCTTCGTTAGTTTCCCCAACGATATATCTTTCCAGTAATTCCTTATTCATAGCATATAGATAAGATAGAAAATAATCAATGTTAAATAATCCATAAGCTCAACACGTAGATGACGCAGGACCTTGCTCATATGCCCTTCGACTGTTTTTATCGAAAGATCCAATGTTGTTGCAATGTCCTTGTATTTCATCTCCTGAAAGCGGCTCAGCTCAAACACCGTCCTGCTTTTTCGGGCAGTTCAGCCAGAGCTACCTGCAGTTTTTTATCCAGGTCCTTACTGCTTTCATCCACCGCAGGCTCCCATTCCTGTCTATGTTGTTCATAAGACTGATATTTGAACTTACGTTGTTCCTTTTTGAGAACATTCATGCTCTCATTATAGATAGCACGATAGAGGTAAGCTTTCAGCGAAGTATGAATCTGCTCTTCCCAATCTTTCTCCCATAACCTCAGAAATACTTGCTGTACGACTTCCTCAGCACCATCACTATCCCCCAAGTATCTAAAAGCATAACGATGCAATTCCTTGTAATGCGCTCGAAAAAGCTGCTCGAAATTCTTTTCTTTATTTTCCGACATTGGCCAAATCTACCATTTGATTAAACAATCTACTTTATACTAAGACAACACAAGTAGTCATTACCCTTATTTATTTTTACTTTTTTTTCTCACTGATAATAGCCCTCCATCAACTTACTAATAACCAGTTATTAAAAACCATTACACGCTATTTCTATACCTGAGGTCATCGATCAATATGTACGATCGTTCCCCTATCCTCCATATATTCCGAGAACATAATTCTTCAGTATAAACTGCTATTATCCTCTCTGTATACTCGAGTTGATCCTACGAGATGTACATCCAGTCGAATTAAATGATGACAATGTGCTATCAGCTATGTAAGATTGGAACTAAAGTTAATTATCTAAAAATAGAAAAATGTTTTTTTCTAAGGGTATACTGATTTTCCGTTGTCATAGAATAAAAGAACACTAAAAACTAGATAACAAAAAAATAGTATCACAGATGAAAACAACAATCAAAGCGGCCTTAGTGGCATTGACATTATTAGGAGTAACAGGTACATTAAAAGCACAGGAAGTTACCTATGGCATACAAATAGGGAGCAACTATCACATGACGTCATTTGGCAATAAATCCGTTAAAGACAATAACGGCAAAGTAGGTGTTTCTGTTGCAGCATTTGCACGGATTGGAGATCGTATCTTCTTCCAACCGGGCATTGGAGCTAGTCTATTGCGAAAAGAATATACTTTTGAAAACACACAAAAGACGCCTAAATTCTATCAGATCAATCTTCCACTCCAAGTCGGTTATACATTTTTGCAAAATGGTGATTTCAGCCTTCGGGGCCTATTGGGGCCACAATTAAATTATGATCTAAAGACGGTCAAATCCAGCGCAGCTACAGATTATAAGAAATTCTCTCTTGATGGAAGAGCAGGAATCGGTATTGACGTCAGTTGCTTTACAGTAGACGCTTACTACAGCCATGGATTCACAAGTGTGGACAAAACTTTGGATGCCAAAAACAAAACGGTCGGCATTATGGTTGGGTATAAATTCTAACTGCAATTTCTCAAAAACAGTTTCAAAAGAAGTTGATACCATAACAAAAGTACTCTGAGAATGGACTTTTTGAAAAAGTGCACAGGAGGATACGAATTGAAGAAAAAAAAAAAGGATGTCCGACCATTTATTTGGACATCCTTTTTTTTATTTAGATTTTATTTTTGTCAATAATTATTATTTTAGCACCACCAAAAATTATTCCTGAAAAAACAAGTTTAGGATCCTCAGATCTATATTGGAATAATTCGGGATGTAGCGTAGCCCGGTATCGCGCCAGCATGGGGTGCTGGAGGTCGTCGGTTCAAATCCGGCCATCCCGACAAAAATAAAGCCCATACTTAACTGTTAAAATTAAGTATGGGCTTTGTTTTTATAACACATTGTTCTATTGTTCATTAAAACGACGGAAGACCGGTTGGTAATATTACCTCCATCCGGATTCAGTATAAAGCGATCAAAAATCCGACCCTATAGCATGACCGATGGTATAACTCCTTCTGATCGACCGAATAGAACAACAACTCATTATCGACTTTATCAAAGTTAAAACATACGTTGATCTTGTTCAAAATAGATTCGTCGGATCAACTCCGGCCAATACACTGTTAAATTATCTTTTGTATCTGATCAAAAAGTTTGCATTTGATTGGTCTATTAAGGGGCAGCTTTCCCGCAGCCGCCCGTAACTCCCTTATTTGCTAATTGCTGTATAGCCGCCTGTTGAAGTAGCGATTCGTACCTATTTTTGGACTGCTTGCGTTGGCTTATCTGCTGTAGAAGATTTGTTTCACCGGTACTATTCCCAATTTTCTTTTGCAGATATGCTGCCAGCCAATCTGCCAGAATTTCGTTTTTTTCATCCGGATACGGCTCACCTACACCGAGTTGAGATGGCCAAGCTCTAGACTCTTCCACCTTCAGGTTTGCTTCCTTATACTTTTTTGCTGCAGGTATTGATAAGCCAGCATTAATTTGGTTTGTACATAGTAGTTATGTCCTTCGGTTGCCCCTTCAAAAGGAAGTATTTCGATCTTTTGCAATTCAGCTTCAGCGCGTTGATATTCTTTATTCAACAACAAAGTCCGCACATGTGCCAAGGTCAGTATATAGTTCTTTGGAAATGCGTCGCGATACTTTGTACTGACCTGGAGCGCCTGGTCATACTGTTTTCCTTTATTTAATAATTCAACTAAACGAAGGCCATATCGCCATTCATTCGGCTCCGTGGTTACCGCTTGTCGCATAGCTGTAATAGACATATCGATCTGTTTATCTTCCTCAAGACTGGATTTCAGGGCAAAGTAAGCCCCAAAATCCGAAGGTTCAGTCGTCACGGCAGCTAATAGTTGCTTTGCTTTTTCGCCTTGATTTCGGAAACGATAAAGTAGGGCCTTCAAATAAGCTACTTTCCAGTTTTTGAGCTGTTCTCCGGCCCATTCAAACACCGGTGCGCTCTCTTCTCGAAAAGGAAACACAAAGGCAGGGTTGCTTGCTGCGGCACGTGTTAGGTAGCCTTGGCTCACCATCGGTTCATCTTTGGTCAGCCAAGCCAACCACAATAACATCTCTGTATGCGGTTTATTTTTATTAAGTAGGGTAGACGCTCGTTTATATTCGTGTAGATCGGCATACCAAATAGCCAGTTCAAAGCATTTTTCCGAAGCGAATTCCTGCCTTGATAACACTTCATTTTTCTCTTCAAATTGAATAAAAGCATTGAAAGGATCGTATTGAGCAATGCGGCGACACAAAGCCGTATCCAACGTTATTCCTTTTCGCTTCTGAATAAGCAGCTGCAATTGTAGGGCATCTATATTTAAGGCGTTTGCCAGTATCGCTTTTTCGGTATAGGCAAGCGCAGGCTCATCCTGCTTAATCCGGTAGTGGTACTTGGCAAGCTGTAGATAAGCAGCACTGCGCCATGTAGGATCTAACGATGCAACTTCAAATCCGTCCAAAGCATCATGTTTCTTCCCCAACTTAATCGCAGCCAGACCATAGTAATAATTAGCGGGAGCATGGTATGTATCAATCGCTAGCGCCTGACCTGCATAGTCATAACATTGCCTATAATCCATTCTGAACCAAGCAAGTTTGACCTTTTCCAACAAGAAATCCAATTTGGAAACTTGCTTTTCCGTCAACCTGTTTAACAAGTCTTCTGCTAGACCGTATTGCCTAAACCGGAGCAAATCCCGTGCTTCAAATAATTTGGTTTGATTGCTATCTATCGTCGTACCACTGCTTGATTCAGTAGGTCGATTCAAAGCAGCAGCAAGCTCATTCTGTCTTAAATCAAAATAATCTTTCCCTATTTTGAGATAAGAGGGAACATCTTCACTCTTTAGTTCCAAAACAATATGTTTTACTTCCCCACTTGCGCGGACAGATAGTTTCCCCCAAGCATCATACCATTACTGTCGAGAGCAAAGATGCTGTCCTGTAGCGTTCGTTTGGGATCGACGGTCAACAGTAGCTTTTTTGCGTCTTGCTTCACCTGTAGTGCAGCTGATAATTGAAAACCTTTCGGTTCGCCTATTCCTGCAAATGGCATCCAATACTCCGTCCATGCATCACTCTGATAGGGGCAAATCCGATTTGTTTGAATGGGGTTAAACTACTTGACGGCACATTTTGATTGAATAGTCGACCACTTTGAATCTCCACATATTGACCGCTCTGATCTGTCAGCAGCTTCTCCCAGATCTGACCATCGCCCGCTTGTGACCACAGAAATATTTTCTTACCCAATTTATCTTCACGCAGGGCATATCGCGCCATACCATTATCGCGATCTTTATAATATACCCCAAAGGCCTTACTATGTGCCCCAAGGACGTGGTAAGATTTCGAACTGCCGAATGCATTTTCTCGATAATTGGATAGATCACGTCCTTTATCGTCAATGGGCCATGAATGTGCATCCCCATCATGACCGATGTACTTATTCCCTGGATACAAAAACTTCAAATCCTCGCCAGCCGCCACTCCTAGATTCATCCAGGTATAGTAAGGTTGTTCGACGGCATTGCTATTGGACCAGAAAGAACGCGTGGAGAAATAACCTTTATCTTTTTCTAAGCGAATTTCCATAGTCCAGTTGCTACGGCTCAAAAGATCAAAAGCATGGATAAAGCAACTAACGCTGCCATCGGCATGCTCTTGTAACAGATAATCCACGGGAGTAGATGTATTGGGGTATGACCAATAATTCCATAATTCGCTTCAATACCACCGCTTGTCCAAGGTCCCGCATCGCAATGTCTCTAAATTTCACAACCCCATTGTTATAGATATAATCCCGCTTTCCTACTTTATCATAGGCAGACCAGATCTTGCCTCCTATTTCGGGCATAACCTGAACCCGGATATAGTCATTTTCCAAGATCACGGTCTTCCATTCCTTTTCAATGGCAGTATTTGTAAAACCGTCAAATCGAAAATAAGGATAAAGTTTCTGTGCTGAAGCAATCGGGTCTGGATCCGAAAACGAGTATGTCGTATAACGCTTTTTTACTTCAGAAATCCTTGCGGGCTGCTGTGCCAATACCCTGAGCGCACAATTGCCCAGCAATAATATCACTATCCATTTTTTCATTGAAATATCTATTTATTCATTAATTCACTAGCTACCAAAAGTTTTTATATAACCTCTGGCAAGTTCGACAACAACAACATTCCTCCTTACTTTCTTGGAACCTAGAATAGCTCCACGCTATATACTGACTACGTCTATTATTCTATGAGCAGAATGATTCCTTTATTCTTAGCAATAGAAATCTTATCTCCATATTTATATACTGTACCCGACTGAAAATTGGCTATTGTTGGAATCGACAGTTTCGCCTTTTTCGGATCAATACCTAGTTTATCCCAATCAATAACTAGTCGTACATCAACATCTGTATCGGCCCAGCTAGCCATAGCGACCATCGCTTTTCCAGGTCTGCTATAAACTGTTGTCAATACCTTCTCGTTATCTGTCTTTACCGGAATGTTTGGTGACCAGTAGCCAATCATATTGCTTCCTTTGATACCAAAATTGTCCCAAGTCTTCCATAAGTCCTTCGGTGTCAGTTTTTGGTAAGGCATCCGATTAGTCATCCCATAGATCATTCCGCGCCACGGATTACCGCCATCCTGAAGCATTTCGCCCATCAATCCAAAAGGGATCCCACTTACTTCTGTTAAGAAGAAATCAGGTTGGTTATTTTCATAATCAAAATATTCTCCAAACCATAATCTATTGATATAAGGAAAATGCTCGAGATAGAGATTTGCACTATTGTTAAAGCCATCACTTTTATTATATTGATTCGCCGAATGTAAATCAATCAGACCGGATTTCCCATTTTTGGTCAACACTCGTTTGATGCGCTTCATTGTTACCCGATCAAAAGCAACATCATCCAAATAGATCCCATCGATACCGATATGATCTACCAGCCAGTTCATACCCTCCACATAATAGTTGTGCCATCTATTCATACCACTGTTGATAAGGGCAGCATCTTTAAATTCGGGCACATACCAAGCGGCAATGTAATTGTTGCCCACATGTTCCTGCAACCAAGAATAACCGCCACCTTTTCCAGGTGAAAATACCTCCGTGCCTAGGCTCCGCAAAGGATAGAGCTCGTACACTCTGTTGGAAACCTCACGTACCGTATTGTAGATCTTCACTTTTAACCCTGCATGATGTGCCTGATCAATATATTGCTTCATCTCTTTGGTCGCGATAAATGGATAATTGATATAGGGATTGATCACATTAGCATGGTGGATATTAATAACATTGGATCCGCTTGCCACGACCGAATCCACCGGTTTATAAGCGTGATAATAGCGTTCATTCCATTGTGCTTCCGTATTTATGGGATGGAATGGTGTAATTAATAGATTAAAATTATAATAAAGTACTGCTCCTTTTTTAAGATGACGTTCACCACTATAGCTATTGACCAAAACCGATTTGCCCTTGAGACCGATATCTATTCCACCTTTATTCTCATTACCCCAGGAGGTTGGTAGCACCAATGGTTTTTGAAGATAGAAGTTTGTGTTAAGTGGTCGCGAATAATGCTCATCACGCAGTGAAAACTGAAGTCCTGCATTTACAGCACCAATCCAGCCACCGTCTTGATTCTTATTTGCGACATCCCATTTCCATGAAAGCTGTTCCGGTCGCTTTCCGCCCTTCTGTCCTAGCCCCATAAAATAGTTTGCTTTGTCAGGCATGACCGGAATATGCATATTGATATCTTTTAAAGTGATATCATTTAATGCTGTTAGTTTAACGACATAATGTAGATAACCATCAAATTCTAGTTTCCCCTCCACTTCCATTGTCAGGTCAGCGGATTCATTTTTCGCTATCCAACGAAACTCCCCTTCATTTTTCTCTTTAAATTGAACGCCTGCAGCTTGTAGCTGTATTTCTTTTCCGTCTGAAGCACGATAGAAATGAAAATGTACAGGTTCATACAACAATATATTTGGCTTTGTGGAGATCGATGTCATTTCCGGCGTAAAAAATGTACTGATCTGTTTGGGCAGACCAGTTGCGCTCAACTTAACTTCACGTCCCAAGAGCTGTAAGGTTGAATCAGCTGTCAAAGCAATTGGCGTATAGGGTGCAATGACAGTATTCTTTTGCGCCAGCGTTGAATTCAGCCAGGGCAATCGAGTCATTTTCCAGGGTTGGTCAACACTTGCCAGTCCACTGGCATTGTCCGTCACATGAAATACGAGCTTGACCTTCTTGGCTGTAGCATTATTCGCTTTTACGGTGGCTGTGCCGACATAAGTCCCCGGAATATTTTCCGGCACTTGCATGCCACACCAAAGGGCTTGTATCTTGTTCACAGGTACATTCACCGTCAAATGCATCGCCTCTCCTGTATAAGCCGTGCCTTGCGTATTTAAACAGTTCAAGTTATTGGCAGCAATAATTGTCCCATCGCTAGACTTAAAATCCGAAAATGATACCTGAACTGTTTGAAGATCTCGCTTCGGCGACCACAATCCCAATTGAAAAGCATAGTATTCCCCTTTTTGCGCTTTTCCTCCAGTTGATTCGGAACCTTAGTTTTCTTCACCCACAGTTGTGGAAGGTTATTTTCCATTTTGATGGGAGACTCCCGTCTTTCGGGAAAAACAAAATAATCTTCTTTTGCGTTGCTGTTCAAGAAGCTTTTGATCTCCGCTTTAGTAGCCAGCACTTCCATCGGATCATTGCTATTATACTGATCTACCGCTTCAAACCGTTCAACAGTGATACCTTTGGAACTAATAGCGCCATTTTTGCAGCTTGAGCCGGTGCTGGCGTCGAATTTTTCAAGTAGATCGCATCCGGATAATTTCGGCTACGTCCACCCATTTTATAAGGTAAATAATAAACATAATATATTCCCTTGCCTGAAGTCGGACGAAAACGTAAGCCTCCTGATTCCGTATTCATCCAGAGATAATTAATCGACGATAGCTGTTGATTACTTGCACTATCAACAATTATGACCTCTTGATTGGCCTCAACCCATCGGTTACGCCAAGGAATAACAGCTTGAACCTCTTTTTGATCTGTGTTTATCTTGAGAACCGCACGGTGATTACCAAGTTGATCCGCATCCCATTTTTGCTTTTCAGGCGGATAAGCAAGCTGTGCATGGACAGCGTTTACGAATAATGATACGGCAAGGATTGTTGCCAGCTTACTATAGGCTGTTCTTTTCTTCATCATACAAGGTGTTAGGTGTACGCAAAAACCAGTACACGTAAATAGTTATTAATTGCCATTAAAGTCATCTTGAGCAGAATGTGGTATACCTGCAGTATACCACATTCTGCTCAAGGTGATCTTATACTTTTTATGCATTAGTTTTTTCGATATTTATTCCAAATTTCCTCGGGGACATACAGGGCACGATAAGGTATAAAATAGGCATTTAACTCCCAGCGTACTTTGCCTTTTTATCCGTTATGAGCACCGATCCTGTCTTTGAACTCGTTTGCAGCAGATTGCCATTCTCCAATTCATAAGCACTTCCCATTCTTGCTGTAAATTGTTTTTAGGAATAGGTGCCGCATAAGCCAATGTTGCCGTTTTGTTCTTTTGGTCAAGGTTGAAGGCGATGGCGCGGGACTGTTTATTGGCTGTTGTACTATCGCGAGGAGAGAAATCACCATTGTCAAAAAGAAGCAGTTCACCAGTTTTGGTGATATGCGGTGCATGCTGAAAATAGAACAAGTCTTTTTCATTCAATTTAAAATCACCGTCCTTTCCTAGTTTCCAAAGGATATCGCCCGTTTTCGCATCAATTTTCCAAACTTGATTTTCAATTGGAGATGAAGTGAGGTAATTGCTGTCTCTGTCAAAAGAAATAGTGTTAAAGTGGAATCGGTCATGTTTTAGGCTATCCAATTTTTTATCGTTCTGAATATCCCATTTTTTCCAGGGGGACCATTTTTTCAACACATTGCCTTTGGTATCCATAGTCATTATAGCGTCTCCCCAGAGCGTATCTTTTGGATGACCGGGTCTATCATCTATTCTAAAGTCCCTGACGATACCAACGATATTATTTTGCTTATCCATCTGTACATCGTGATGCATGACGATCCCCTTTTTATCCAGATCGATTCGGGTAATTTCCTTCCCTGTCAGATCAATCTCCACCAATACAGTTCCACCTACAAATCCGATCCTTCCGCTACGCAGATAATAACTCGCATTGGTTGATTTCTTACTCGGTTGGTTGGGTTTATTGAACTCATCTTTACTTGCAGGAGCCAGTAAGGCTAAAATTGTTCCCCTTGGTGTTAATGAAGCTAGGCGCACGCCCAATTTCTCATCTTGCCAATACCATCTGATCGTTCCTTTCCCATCGACCATAGCCATATAACCGGGATAACCACGATAGCATAATAATATCAAGCCATTCCCCAGTGCTTTTTCATCATGAGGGTGGTCGGCTTTGATCCAATCATGCACCATCCATGGCGATTGGGGTCTTGTCTTAAAAGACTGTTCACTGGATTTGACGGGGATTACTTGATCGATGACCACCCGAAATTTGTAACTGCTATTAGGTTCCAGCGTCAAGAGATGAAAGTTATGATTCAGTGACGATTTCGACACAACGGTTTGATGGACCTGCCCACCATCCTCTTTCCAATATTCGACATAGGCATCCGCCGCTTTGTTCAGACGTACATGAATATCCTCATCAAGGGGCAGGTTATTGGGTGATGTGAGTTCAATCGTTTCGATTTCTACCTGATTGCTGTAATAATAGTAACCGGCAGAGGCAGCCACTATGGCCGTTAATACGATAATTGCTTTGAAGAATTTCATCTGCACAAATTTTTTTATTCCGTCTTATTATTATTTAGGCAATCGCGATGGATTTGCTGCAGTCATTTCCTGATGTAAACGGGCCTCTTCCAATGGATAAGGAAAATACCGCATTGCTTCAGTAACATTCTCCCTCAATCCGCGACCTTTAAGATAGGCATTACTCACTTTTTCATACCGTCCCAATCGGATCAAGTCTTGGCGTCTTTTATACTCGAATACCAGTTCAAAACCACGTTCATCCACCAATGCATCGATCATCTGTTCCTTACTTGTCGGTACTGGAAAGTCTGGATGATCACCGTAAGCTGGTGCACCAGCCCGTTTGCGAACTTCATTGATGTAAGGCAATGCAGCTGCGGGTCCTTTCAATGCATTTTCAATTTCCGCTTTACACAAAATCACATCCGCTAAACGAAATACTTGTATGGTACGTCCATCAAGATAGGAGTTGTTGACCATATCGTAGGAGTTTTTTTGTAGCGACATTTTGCAAAAACTTCACTGTATCACTAGGAGGCGTTGTCTGCCCTTTTGCTGGTAACATGTAAAAAAATCCATGTTTCGTATTTTTATCACGTGCCGCTTTACCCTCGTAATTGTAATAGAAGAATTTTTTCCGCGGATCGAGATCACTATACTTCCGCCAAAAATCCAATGATACACCGTAATATTGCCATCTATCCGGTACTTCTGGATTATCGGTTGGACCAAAGTGATTTGTAATCTCGCCTCCATTTAATGTAGGTTCATGTAGAACTCCAAAGATCAAGCCCATATCCACCTTATTGTCATCAGACCATTCTTTCTTAAAGTCAGGGTTTAATTTATATATCCCTTTGGTCCGCAGCGCCAGTACCTGATCAATATAAACCTTTGCCTTTTCATAGTTATGTGAACGCATATACATCTTGCCCATCAGTGTAAGCGCGGCACCTTTTGTCGCACGTCCAATTTCGGCGGCCCATTTTTCCGGAAGGTTATCCATTGCATATTGACAATCTTCTGCAATCTGTGCGTCGATTTTTTCAACGGGAGCCAAGGGCTCATTGTAGCTCTCTGTAGGATTTTTAACCGTAGTAATTAGTGGCACAGGCCCCAAGCATCTGTTAGATCCATATAGGATAAAGCGCGCAGAAATCTCGCCTGTGCAATAATTTCCTTTTTCGCCCCTCAGAAATCGTTACATTTTCAATACGGTCAATCAGCATATTCGCATTACTGATAACCTGATACATATTTTGGTAGTTGAACTTAAAATATCGGTTATTGTCATCGTATGTAAAATTACTCATCCGTGTAGGGTCTCCAGCTGCCGTAGAAAAGCCTATGTCAGTCGCGTAATCTGTAATCATTACCAGATATCCCGCATAATATAAATAAGCATCACCGGGATAAGGTGACAAACTTGTATATATACCTGTTAAGGCTGCATTAATATCGCTTTCTGTTGAATAGGCGTTTTTAGTTGTTAGATCGCTATATAACTTTGGTTCGAGCTTGGTGCAACTTTGCAAACTTCCGTAAGAATAGAGGCTAGTCCAGCTATTCCCAGCATATATTTTATATTCGTTTTAATCTTGTTCATGTCGTATAGAATTTTGGGTGTTACATATTAAAATGTGGCACTAACGCCAAAAGTAAATGAACGCATTGAAGGATAGGAATTGAAGTCCAATCCCACACCGGCATTAGCACTCTGGTTATTTCCGGACCTATTCTTTACCAAGGCATCATTTTCATAACCTTTGGTATCCACCTCTGGATCCCAACCGGAGTAATTACTGATTGTAAATAAGTTTTCCGCCATGCCGTACACACGGATGGATTGAATTGCTTTCGTTTTCAATGGAACGGTATAACCCAATGTCAAGTTCCGTAAGCGTAAGAAAGATGCATTTTCAACAAAATGATCATTGATATATCCGCCATAACTCATATAATAAAATCCATTTCTTGGAATATCCGTGTTGGTATTGGTCGGTGTCCATCGATTTAACGCTTCTGTACTCCGTTGCCATTCGAGATTCATACGCGTCATATTGAGCATATCGTTTCCTATATTCCCATAGACAAACGCAGTTAGATCGAAATGTTTATAGGTAAATGTATTGGTCATACCAAAATTCAATTTCGGATATCCCCGACCAATGATTGTACGGTCAGCTGAGTTGATCGTGCCGTCACCATTGACATCCGCAAATTTCGGATCACCGGGATCTGCGTTAGGTTGAGGAGCATACTTCTCCCTTGTTGAATTACACCAAGATATTTATAACCAAACAAGGATCCTAACGATTCACCTACACGGATCACAGAATAAGCCTCCTCCGAGACATTGCCCATTGGTTTTGAAGAAGTCAATAGTTGATCGGGTTCACCACCGAGACTGGAAACTTTATTGCGGTTCATAGCTAAGTTTAATTTTGTTTCCCAGGTAAATTCACCCGTCATATTCTTGCTGGTTACCGAAAATTCCAATCCTTTATTATTCATCGTGCCCAGATTGCGCTGTCCAGAACTATATCCAGTGTAGTATGGTAGTATACTTCTTATTAAGAGATCGTTTGTCTTCTTATAGTAAGCATCCAAGGTAAATGCCAATCTATTTTTAAAGAATGAAAAATCAACACCTACATTATACTGCGTGGTGGATTCCCATTTTAGTTTATCGTTTTCGGGGTAATTCGGATTTTGCTTTACACCACCCGCATTATTGACACCATCAAAAGTATAGTGTCCATTATCCATTAAACCATAGGAAGCGTAGTCCGCCACGCGGTCATTTCCGGTTTGACCGTAGCCCAATCTAAACTTTAAATCTGAAAACAACTGTTGTTCTTTCATAAAGTCTTCGTTATTAATTTTCCAGGCAAAGGCCGCCGAAGGAAAAGTTCCCCAACGGTGATTGGGGCTGAAACGTGAAGAGCCGTCCGCCTTAAGGTCGCCGTCAACAGGTATTTATCGTTATAAGCATAATTTACACGGCCAAAGAAAGAGATCACAAGATTCTCAGATTTTGCAGAATTCACACCAGTAATACTTGAGGCCATCCCTACATTATTGTACTCTAATAAATCAGTCGAAAATCCTTTGACGTTTATGCCCTTATTGTTACGCACATATTTTTCGTACGAATAACCACCCATCACATTCAAGCTATGCTTTTCGTTAAATACTTTTGCGTATGTCGCATAAAAATCAATAAGATTATGTGTTTCATTATAGTCAGCCTGACTAGCAACCCCATCGTCGATACCCCTTGATAAGAATCTCTGGTCAGATAGCTGCCTAATTGATCATGGGTGATCTCTGTCCCAGCATTCATACGTAATGTCAATTCTTTGATCGGATTGACTTCGACGAAGATATTTCCGTTTAATTTGTCGCGTTGCACGTCGTTGATTCGAGAAATTAAGTTGGCCAATGGATTATCACCTTGTCCGCCTGGAGGCCTTCCAAAGCTACCATCAGCGTTATACACTGGAACCGTAGGATCATAAGTCAGGATGCTATACAATACATTGGAATTCAAAATATTTCCATCATATACCTGCATATTGGATTTCTCTCGTTGGGCAGACAAAGTTGCACCAGCTCGAATAAAATCGTTAACTTTTTGATCCACATTGATACGCCCCGATACCCGATTAAAATCCGTTGTCTTCAGAACCCTTTTTGATCAAAATAGCCTAGGCTTGTCAATACTTTTGTTTTCTCGCCACCTCCCGAAAACTGTAGGTTATGATTCTGCAAAATGCTATTGCGCATCGTCTCTTTTATCCAATCGGTATTGACATCCGACTCAAGCTGTGATTTTGTGTATACTGCATATTCCTGATTTTCTCGCCCCTTAATTTCTTTATACAATGCATTAGCCAGATTCATATATTGCTTGCCATCCAAAAAGTGAAGGGATTAATCGGATTTTGCGTCCCCACATAACCACTATAAGTAATATTATTTTGATCTGTTTTACCTCGTTTCGTCGTAATGATGATAACACCGTTTGCACCCCTGGATCCATAGATCGCTGTTGCTGATGCATCTTTGAGAATGTCCATAGAGGCGATATCATCTGGGTTGATATTGATCCCATTATTTGTCGGGAAACCATCAATAACATATAATGGATCATTACTTCCACTGATGGAATTTGTTCCTCGAATCCGAATAGATGTACTCCCTCCGGGAGCTTTCGAGTTTTGTGTTACTACTACTCCTGAAGCTTTTCCTTGCAATGCTTGCCCGACATTACTCACGGCACCACCTTTTGTTAGTTCATTGCTCGAAAGCGAAGCAATGGCCCCGTCAGATCACTTTTTTCTGCTTACCATAGCCGATCACCACTACATCTTCCAATTGGTTGACCTGATCCTCCAGGATAATAGAAAGGGTTGTCGCACCCGAAACTGACACTTGTACATCTTTTTCTACATAAGTCTGATAACCTACATAGGAAAAGGTCAATTCATAACCTTTGGCATTGGGGACTTCCGCAAAACGAAAGCTCCCGTCTGACGCACTAGAACTGCTCGTCGAAAAATTGCTTCCGCATTTTTCAATATAATACTGACCCCAGCTAAACGCTGTCCGGCAGCATTCTTGACAATACCATTGATCGTTCCAGCCAGACATTGAAAGGACATCAGTGTCAGCAGCAGCAAAACAAAAATGGTTTCTTGGTTAAGTTGAGTTTTACCATAATTCTATTTTTTAGGTTTGAGTATATATGTGTTCTGTTGTTTTTCCAACTTAAACGGATTTACTTCAACAATCAATTGTAGAATGGATTCAGCCAATTGTGTTTTATCCTGTAAATCCATTGTCGCATTCCTTCGGAAACGTCCTTTTAAACGATAATTCCTGACCAGTAGCGAGTCATACGATACGGGCATATCTAGTTCATGATTGATATATTGGATAATTTCAGACAGGGAAGTTTCTTCCATTTCCAACCAGTTTGTCGATTGATGAATCGTCATTGGGTAACTATATTCTTTTTCTTTCGCTGTACTTATAAGCCGTGGTAAGAAATTAACTAAACGGTCAGTTCCTTTACTAGTGTTTCCGAAGTCGGAAAGAACCATTTGCGAAGCTGCTGAGAAGTGAATTTGCTGTCCAGGTTTCAGGATTTTTACCTGCGCTGCACTTTGCATGATATGTGCCACACGTACCTTCCTTCCAGCAACTGTACAAGGACGTCTTTAGAGCGGCTTGTGTAGTTTACAATAAATTGTGTTCCGAGTGCGGTTGTTGTCAATTGGTCACTCTCCACAATAAAAGGCTTAGATGGATCTTTTGCTACTTCAAATTGAACTTTTCCCTCCAATACCTTTACATATCTGAAATCAAGATTTGATTTTATTCTGACCTGCACCAATGCCCCGGTGCAAGAATAAGATGAGATTCATCGTCCGTAATAATTTCTTTGGGCCGAGATAACGGATTATAATAGGTCTTCCTGATGATGTCTTGTGCAATTTGACCATGCCGTTCCTCAAACAGATTTGAGCAAAAAAACAGCAAGCCAAAGACGACAAAAACAGTAAATATCTTTGAAATATTGCCGTTCCTACGCTTAACATTTTTCTCCTGTGCAATATAAGAGGTCCAATCATCCTCCGAGATCAGATCATCCAATAATTTCGGGTTCTCATTAAGCCAGGAGAAGACAAGTTTAGCCTCTTCCGC
This sequence comes from Sphingobacterium sp. E70, assembly GCF_019285695.1. Lineage (NCBI taxonomy): Bacteria > Pseudomonadati > Bacteroidota > Sphingobacteriia > Sphingobacteriales > Sphingobacteriaceae > Sphingobacterium > Sphingobacterium sp. E70. The sequence goes on from NZ_CP079104.1 coordinate 1,074,898, forward strand.
TGAGCATTGATTTGCCAGGAATTTATTTAATAATTGCTTACGATTCATAACAGTTGCTACCCAGTTGCGAGCAGGTATTTAACTGTTATACGAATAAAGGTTACCTTATCCCCTAAAGCAATTTGAAAAATTTTTTAATGAATTTTAAACCGATGCTGATGTGGTTCTCTACGGTCTTAGGCGAAATGGATAATTTGACAGCAATTTCTTTGTAACTCAACTCTTCAAACTTATGTAGATAAAAGACCTGCTGCCTCATAAAGGGCATTTGCGCAATCAGCCCTTTGACATATTCCAACTCATCTTTGTAGGCGATCCGTCTTTCCATATCTTCATACTGGCTCAGCACAAAAGGTTTCTCAAAATCTACGTATTTTCGGTTTAAGGCCTGTCTGCGAAGTTCGTCGATCAACTTGGTACGCGCAATTTGAAAAAGCTGTGTACTGAATAGCACCCGCTGATCCGCCCCATTTTTACGTTCCCAAACGATCAGAAATGTTTGTTGGACAACATCTTCAGCAAGATCCGAACACTGCGTTTTGTGGTATAAAAAATAATATAATTTTCTATACCAATAACGATAGACTAGAAAAAATTCTTTTTCGTCAGTCGGTGCACGCTGTAGGATGTCATTAATCATATTCTACATTTAGATGGTCTTGCTTCCTTGCGATCACTGTTCACAATCATCACATCGGAACTCGGCCCCTGATAGATTCTTAAGTTTCGTCCATCAAGCTACCAATCTTTTTTGGCTAGTTATCCACAACTAAAGTGACTATTTTTATCAAAAACAAGATAATATTTTCATCTTCAAGAAGTCACATCAAAAACTTCAAAGAAATAACTTGTCGAGCAATTCTGTACTGCCTACAATCCAATTCAGCCAAAGAAAAAGTCTTTAGATGATAAGGTGTCCCTTATCATCTAAAGACTTTCGATACGCTCTCAGAACTGCTTTAGTTACGGTAAACATCGCAGCTAAAGCAATTTTTATTAATAACCTGGATTTTGTTTCAGGTTAGGGTTTACCGCAATCTGTTGGCTAGGAATTGGATAAATCAAGGTTTTTGGATCTGGATCTGCGGCCTTTTCTTGCCATGCTAATAAGAACTTACCGAATCGAATCAGATCTTGTCTCCGCCAACCTTCCCAATACAATTCACGTGCACGCTCATCTAATAGATTATCGAGCGTCAAGGTCGTGAAGTTAGTAACGCCACGATTGGTACGAATTTTATTGACTAAATCTAGCGCTTCTGAAGCAGAACCCGTCCCACCTCTTAACACAGCTTCGGCTTGCATTAATAGCACATCAGAGTAACGAAACACAACCCAATCGTTATTCCGTTGTCCAGTCACCGCATAGTCAAATGCATACTTCATTGGGCGGATACCTGCGGTTTCCAATGTGGCCCCGGAAGTTCTGATTGTTACTTCACGTGTGAATGATAACGGTGCTGTCGAAGGGTTTCGAGCCATTAGCGGCTTATTGGTACTCAATTATATTGCTGTCCCGCAAAAAAACCTACATTCTGACGTTGGAATTTCTTGGTTCTATTTGAGGTAGTATCTGCTGGATAGTCATAGTAAATGCCTCTACGCTCATCTGTCGCTCCAAATTTATCATAGTAATCCGAGAGTGTACACCAGCCATTCCATCCTCCTGGATTCAGATTATAATGGGCAACTGTATTCCAGGTTCGATCCACGTTACCGCCTCGTTCTCCGTTTTTATTGAATAAGGTATAGATATTCTCAGTCGATTTTTCATCATTATCCGGGGCAAAATTATCAAAATACTTTCCTTTTGCAGATACCGTATATGCTCCACTTGCGGTGATTTCTTTGGCTAAAGTAACTACTTTATTCATGTCCTCTGCCGCAAAAGTTGGGGTTTGCCTAGTTAAAAATGCACCCTTATTCAAGTAGATTTTCATCAATAATGTTCTTGCGGCATTCCTATTGGCTACATAAGCCGCTCTTGGCCCATTTGCGGGCAAACTACTTAAGATTTCGTTGAGTTCTTTTACCATAAAATCAATGGCTGCCTGCGGTTGTAATACATCTGGCGCTATTTTAAAATCTTCTAGTGAAGGGCCCTGTCGGAAAGGCACTACTCCATAGAGATCCAAGAGATCAAACATAGCCAAAGCGCGGATAAATCTTGCTTCTGCAGCCTGCTGTGCATTTGGATTGCTACGCACAACAACACCTGCGTTGTAAACTGCAGTACCCAAACTGACAAAAGTATTATTCATATAACCATTATCTGCATTCCAGGTATGAAGATGGATTGCCCGGTGCATTCCGTTATCATCCCAATCGCCACCACGCGTAGGGGCCATCGCCGCATCCGTCGATATTTCCTGCATCACCCAACGTTGCTCCTGTTGATAAGGCGTATTCAAAGAATTATAAGCAGTCACTAAGAGCGCCCCGGATCTATAGCCGATGTTCCCTCCTCCAGTTCGCCTCTAAATTCTTCCTTCAGTTTTGTACAAGAGAACGTACTTGTAACAACTGAACCGATTATTCCGATATATAATAAAGTTCTTAATTTCATCTGTCTTATATTTTTGTTATCCAATGACATTTAACAATATACTTATAGTGAGAAGTTCACCCCCAATAGAATATTTCTGGCTGGAGGATAAGGCAAATACTCGATACCCAATGATGGGATACCATTATTGGAACCGTCGGTATTAACCTCCGGATCGAAGCCTGTATATTTAGTTATGATAAAGAGGTTTTGTCCGGTGAGGGAAACATTTAAATTTTTAAGTGTTTTCCTACGTTGCCCACCTTATAGCTCAATGTCAAATTAGCCATTTTTAAATAATCTCCTTTTTCCAGATAACGTGTTGAGGCTGACGCTGAATTCGATGTGGATTCTTTAACAGATGTATTAAAGAAAGCCGAGCCGATATTACGGGAAGACAAATTACTGATGCCTAAAGTTGTCGCGGCAGTGTTATTGAACAGGTAATGCCCAAGTGCACCATTCATATTGGCCGCCAAAGAAAATTGCTTATAGCTAACATTGGTCGAAATACCTAGCAAAGTAGTAGGATTAGGACTATTCATATAGAATTTATTACTAGCGGGGTCATTCGTTGTATTGATGCTCCCGTCGTGACCACGATACATACTTGTCCCTGTCTGCGGATCAATACCCTGATAATCGGCCAAATACCATACATTTAATGGTTGTCCATTGACCATGCGCTGTCCCAATACACCTGAGAAACCTTGTCCTCTCAATGCACCAGTTTCATAATAACCGACCAAACCACTCACACTATTTTTTAGGAATGTAGCATTACCGGTCAAATCCCAAGTCCAGTTGTCATTTTTCACAATTGTACCTGTCAATGCAATCTCTACCCCTTTATTGACAATTTCACCATCCAAATTTACCCAGATACGTCCAGCAGGGCCATCCTGTGCTAATGTTTGTTCAAATAAAGCATCCGTAGTTTTCTTATTAAAATAGTCTATTGAGCCGTACAAACGTCCTTTTAATACAGAGAAATCAATACCAGCATTGAGGGTTGTAGAGGTTTCCCATTTTAGGTCTCTATTTTGAAAGTTGGCTCTACCTACACTTTGATTGCCGAACGTAAATCTATTCAAGGAGGCACCTGAAGGGAATTCTTGATTCCCTGTTTTTCCCCATCCTATTCTAACTTTCAACTGATCAAAAATTCCGCTGGATTTCAAAAAATCTTCCTGCGCCACATTCCAAGCGATCGCAAGGGATGGGAACATTGCATATTTGTTATTAGCACCAAATTTAGTTGACCCATCTCGTCGCGCTGTCGCTGTAAATAAATAGCGATCCAAATAATTAAATCCACCGCGTAAGAAAAATGACTGCAATTGATTGGTCGGACTTCTGTAAGAAGCTATTTCCCGGGTTGAAACTGTCGAGTATTGCAAATAATCAAAGTAATCTAATCCCATATACTTAAATCCACCACCGAATGAGATGTTGTTGTTGTAATTATAATCCAAATACTCATAACCAGCAACAGCGTTTACACTCCAGTCGTCGTTGATTTGTTTGTTGTAAGAAAGCATATGTGTCATCTGCAAATTTGTCTCGCCATTATTAGAGATAAATGCTTGCTCATTATTCACTGCCGATGGATCAATTAACCCGGCTCTATACATACCCTCACGGTTACCGGTTTGTCGCATGGCGCTATAGATAAATCGGTATTCTAAATCATCCGTAATTTTATAGTAAGGCGCCAAATTGACCACCATGGTGTTTGTCGTTGCTACGTCCTTGAACGCTTCGATACTGGTCAATGGATTACGCGTGGTTGAACTAACAAAGGTTAAATTGCCTTTATCATCGCGCAATGGTCTTGTTGGATTCCATTGTAGCGCCTGGGAGATTACATTACCTTCTGACCCGACAGTTGCGTTGATTGGCGCATATTTGTTATCCATTTGAGTTAAAAACACAGCAAAGTCAAGTCCTAATCTTTTGTTTTCCAAAAAGCGAAAATTACCGCTAAAATTTGCTGTATATTTCTTCAATTGGGATCCACGGATAATACCATTTTGGTTTAGATATCCACCCGATAAACGATATTTCCCGTGCTCAGTACCCCCGGCTACATCTGCATAGTAATTTTGGGTAATTGCTTTTCTTGTAATTGCTTTAAAAGCATCTTCATTACCGCCAAAGTCAGAATTTGCTACTTCAGAAGGCGTATAATAATTTAACGCTTCTCTAAAGCGCGACGCATTTAGCACATCTGGATATTCACGCATCGTAGATACCCCGCTGATGCACCAACAGAAATTTCCGGCGGTCCGACTTTTCCTTTTTCGTTGTGATGATAACAACTCCATTTGCTCCACGTGACCCATAGATTGCTGTAGCGGAAGCATCTTTCAAGATATCCATGCTTGCAATATCACCTGGATTCAGGTAAGTCAATGGGTTCCCTCTATCCGAGGAAAATCCGCCCCTACCCTCCGGCAATGGAGAGTTACCTGACATTGGCACCCCATCAAGTACAAATAACGGATTGTTGCTCGCCCGGATCGATGAGTTACCACGGATACGTACTGTGGTTGATCCACCCGGCTGCCCCTGTTGTTAATAACCATTACACCAGGAGTTTTTCCCTGAATCAATTGATCAGGGCTCGTCATTATACCTTTATTAAAATTCTTGGCACCAATCGTTACCATAGATCCCGTCAGGTCTCTTTTGCGAGCAGTACCGTAACCAATAACAACCACTTCATCCAACCCCTGATTGGAGCCCGGTTCAAGTGCAATGGTCATGTCGTTGCCTGCAATTGGCACTTCCTTGGTTGCATAGCCAATATAGGATACCTCAAGTGATTTCGCATCAGTACTGATATTTATTGAAAATCCACCGTCAGCATCGGTGGTTGTTGCTGTAGTACTCCCTTTTACTTTAATGGTAGCACCAGTCAATGGACTTTGGGTCTCATCCACGACCTTTCCTTTCAGCACCCTAGTCTGGGCTACCGCAAAAAGGTTGTAAGCAGTAATGCTGGCATCATTACACATTGCGCAAGTAGTTTGTTTTTCATACGCTTCTAAATTGGTGGTTTAATTGATTATATTATGTTGAACTTTGTCCTGTTCAAATAATGTTAAGTGATTTCAAAATCTATCGCAATCAAAAATTTCGTGCTTCATTAGGCACCCGTCAAATAGCGACAACTGACCTTCTTAAAACAACATACTTCGAGAGAAACCAAATTAGAAACAGTGCAAAAAGTTAAGACATTGAAATATAGCATCGTCAACGCTAAACATTGAGAAGAAACTCGCTGAAAAATAAGATTACAGGTTTTCACTGTCATAATTTTAGGGCAAGACATACGTTTATATTTGGTTATTATCGTTCCATAAAAATGAGAAAATCTTTACTGCAACCCCAATCATAGCGTCTCAATTTTATATCACAGTGTATCAGCAAAACTCTTTTTTTTCTTTTTTATTGACTATTTTTAGAGATACATTATCAATTTTGCGCGTAATAACCCTTATACCTATACTCTATCTCCTACTTGTATGGACTAACCTACAGGCGCAATCGTTCTATTTTAAAAATTATCAACCCCACGATGGTCTCTCCAATAGTTCTGTTAAGTGTATTACACAAGATACCCAGGGCTTTCTTTGGCTAGGGACTAGGAATGGTCTTAATCGTTTTGATGGCAATCAATTTAAGATATTTAGGCACAATGCTTCCGATCCCACAAGCATCGGGAGTTCATCTATTTTAAGTATCCTTACCGATAGCAAAGGTGTACTATGGGTGGGAACAACACGGGGACCTATTGTTACAATCCGGTTAAGGAAAATTTCCAACCATTCAATAGAATACCGATTGGAGAGGTAAATGCCATACATGAATACGCCGGCTTTATCTGGCTGCTTTCCGCGGGAAAACTCTATCGTTATAATCCTTACACGACGGAGATCGTTCCTTTTGATCAAAACAAAAATACCCTAGTGGCCATTACCAGTAGCAAAAAGGCGGGCTGTGGACCACAGATATTAACAGTACGATAGAACGGTATCAGGTCAACGAAGGCAGGTTTGTTCAAATTGCAGTCAAAAAAACAAATCGGAAAGCACTGGCCAACACTAAGACCGTCTACGCCATCAACGACTCCCTGCTCATGGTCGGCACCATCAATTCATCCTACCTGTTTGATTTTAAAAACGGAACTTTAAAAACTTATTTGCAAACCATTACCCCAAAAAGTCATCCAGGCAAATTGTATTATCCAACAGGCAGAGTCAGTATACTGGATCGGAACAGAGACGGGAATATATACCTATGACATTCATACCGGTCAGAGCCAACACATCAAAAAGATCTGCTCAATCCATTTGCCATATCGGACAATGCTGTTTTGAATTTCTATCGGGACCGTGAAGATAACATCTGGTTTGGAACATTTTTCGGCGGTTTTAACCAATACAGCAACCAATTCGACAATTTCAAAAAGTACTTATATGGATTTGGAAAATCTGCTTTATCAGGGAATATCGTACACGATATAAAAAAAAAGATAACTATGGAAATTTCTGGATAGGTACAGAAGATGGTGGTCTAAACAAAATAGATGCTCAAACACAACAGATTCAGCATTTTGTTGCCAATGGAAAAAGGGAAGTATTGCGCATAACAATGTCCATGGCCTGGCAACAATCGGCGATGAACTCTGGGTAGGCTCCACAACACATGGACTGGATATACTCGACGTAAAGACCGGAGAATTAAAAAGCACTACGACCGCATCGGTAGAGGTCCCTTGCAAAGCAGCTTCGCCGTTTGCATCTTTAAGTCCAGAGACAACAGCATGTTTGTAGGAACAGACCGCGCATTATATGGCTACAATAAACACAATGACAATTTTGACCTCCTCCCCATTAAAGCCTGGATACAAGGAATTTACGAAGACGAATATGGTATACTTTGGGTCAATACGTATGGCAGTGGAGTCTACCAATATAATCGCGGTACAGGCGAAATACAACATTTAAGCTCCGAACAAGGTAAGCGCAATACGCTCGTCAATAATTACGTCAACGGTTTATTTGAAGACAGCAAAAAAATCTCTGGTTTTGTACCGAAAGTGGTCTTTCAAAATACCGTCGTGATGGGCGTTTCACCAACTATCTGACCGAATCGGGTTTACCTTCCAATCAAGTATTTAAAGTACTGGAAGACGATAATAACAGTATTTGGATATCAACAGGTGGTGGATTGGTCAGACTGGACGGAAATATCCCCATATGGTCATCTATACATCGAGAGACGGGCTTCCCGCGGATCAGTTTAACTATAATTCAGCATTTAAAGATAAGGACGGCACATTATATTTTGGTACCATAAAGGGAATGGTAAGCTTTAACCCAACAAAATCCATTAAGAATAGCTTTATTCCACCTATATTCATTAGTGACATTCAGATCAACAACGAAAGCATACCAGTTCGTGAAAATGGCATACTGAAACAATCCATCTCGCTATCAAAAGAGATTCAACTGTCCTATAACAGTTCCAATATCAGTTTTAATATCGCAGCCTTGAGCTTTGTTTCCAAAAAGCAATGCCTATCGTTATATCATGGAGGGGTATGATAAGGGCTGGACGGATATTACAGGCAACCAAAGGATATATTACAATAAACTTCCTCCCGGAACCTATACCTTTAGATTTAAAGGGGCTAACAATAATGGAATATGGAATCCAACTGAAAAAGAACTGCGTATTGTAGTGTCTCCCCTTGGTGGTTGTCTTCATGGGCATACTTTGCTTATTTCTTCGCTGTTAGCACCATTGTTTTGTTGATTTTAAGATATTACTTCCTGCTTATTAAGGCAAATAATGCCCAGAAAATGGACAACTATGAACGTAAAAAGAACAAGAAGTATATAATCTTAAGCTTGAATTTTTCACCAATCTCGCCCATGAGATCCGGACGCCATTGACTTTAATAAAAATGCCACTCGAGAAACTCATCCGCACACAACAATTCACGGATAGCGAAACAGCGAGTGATCTTGCTCTTATGGAGAAAAATACCAGCAGGCTTATCCGTCTCACCAATCAACTTTTAGATTTCAGAAAAGCAGAAACAAATAATATGAGCCTTATTTTCACTAAAACGGATATCAACAGTTTGTTGTCCGATGTATTCAATGATTTGAACTCCTGGCAAAAGAAAAACTGCTGCATTATGATCTTTCTTTGCCCCGTGTTACACTAACAGCCTTTGTAGATGAAGAGGCTCTGCGCAAAATTCTCACAAATTTAATTCATAATGGCATAAAATACGCCGACAATCATGTACATATCAAACTGCTTCCCTTCAACAGTGATGATATCATGTTTAATATAGAGTTTCGAAACGATGGCGAAATCATCCCTTTTGACAAAAGAGAAAAGATCTTTGAGCCATTTTATCGCCTTAATGAGTCTGATAAAGATACTGGTACTGGCATTGGTCTTCCACTCTCCCGCTCACTTGTGGAGCTTCATCAGGGTTCCTTATCGCTAGTTTATACCGAAGAACACAGAAATATTTTTCTACTTTCACTTCCTATCTTTCAGGAACAGTCGCTCGATATCAAACCTTTTCTCGAAGAAAATTACAGGACTGAAGAACGTGGAATGTACACCAAAGAGGAGGAAGCTACTGAAAAACCGGTGATTCTTATCGTTGAAGACAATAAGGAAATACTCGCCTACCTCAACAAGGAACTCAAAATAAACTATACCATCCTAAGAGCTAACAATGGAGCTGAAGCTCTTGAGATATTGGACCGCGACAATGTACAGCTTGTTCTGACAGATATCATGATGCCTATTATGGATGGCATTGCACTATGTAAGCGCATTAAGACAGATATTCTCTACAGCCATATTCCAGTAATATTCCTGACCGCAAAAAATGCACTGGATGCTAAAATTCAAGGGCTGAAGATCGGGGCAGATGCTTATATTGAAAAGCCTTTTTCCATGGAATTTTTAATGGTACAGCTACGTAATATTTTAAACAATCGAAAAATAATTAAAAATTACTTTACCAACTCTCCAAGTGCACATTTAGCCGAAATTAATGTTTCCGCACCTGATAAAGACTTTATAAGTTTGCTCAATACCGTAATTTATGACAATATCTCAGATATCGATCTAAATGTCGAAGAACTTGCTAAGTTAATGAATATGAGCCGTCCGACTTTATATCGTAAAATTAAGGGGCTCTCTGATCTGACGCCAAATGAACTGATTAACATATCACGTTTAAAAAAGGCGGCCGAACTGCTTACCCAGAAAGAATATAATATTACACAGATCTCCACGATGGTAGGTTATACCGTACAGTCAAATTTTTCCAGAGATTTTCATAAACATTATGGAATGCCACCGAGTACGTATATAATCGAACACAGTAAACAATAAACGGAACCCAATTTTTACCTCCGGTATTTATTGCTATAAGAAAATTGGGAACCAAGTGAAGGTAACTACTGCTTACGTTTTGCAACAAAAAACAGCCCCGACAAGATATATTTGCCGGGGCTACTTTGGCTCAACGGTTAAAAACAGCTGGCACAATTGTACTTATCTAAGTAACTTATTCCTGCACTGGCACCAACGTAAGCGATGCAATTTCTGGTAACATATCACCTTCAATTGCCGCTGCCTGTAATGTTACCCTGGTGCTCGGCTCGCCAATAACCTGCTGCGATACTTCCACCATACCCAGTTCCACTTCTTTAAATCCTGTTCCATTTTCTGCCCCAAAAGCAAATGGAAGCTGCTGTCCAAGTGCCGAAAGTATCACCTTACCTTTGTGTTTTGCATTTGGCAAATAACTGATCAATACACGGTATTTACCCGGTTTTTGGATTTTGATGTCCCAATAGATCCGGTCATTGCTATCTTTCCATTGTCCGATGGCATTTGGACGATTGGGATCATGTGTCGTTGCACCAATGATTTTAAGGCCTTTTCCATCTTGCAATTTAGCGTTATTTGCATTCATCACAATACGCCCATCCGCCTGAGTTTGCGTCAAATTCTCTTCCACATCCGGTTTGCCCTGAATTTCGACAACAATTACCTTCGGTCCTTTTTCTATGTCAAAAACATCAACCGGAATCACAGGTCTTCCCTTATCTATCGTAACATTCAGCTTGGTTTTAGGGCTTGCCATCGCATAGGCGACTTTGACTTTGTTTTTGATCGGTAGATCAATTTTTCCGCTGGCAGGTCGATCAAATATATGTAAATACAGTTTACCTTCTTTTTGCGTACAATAGCCCCAATCCAATGCCTGAAAAGGACTTGCCGTGGTACCATAGATTGCCTCGCTATTGACCTGCATCCAATCACCTATACGCTCCATAATTTTAATCGCCGGTGCGGGAATCGCTCCATCCCCATCCGGTCCTACATTCAGCAAAAAATTACCGCCTTTGCTTACCGTTTCTACAAATAATTGCATGATTTTAGGAAAGCTCTTCCAATTTTGATCGTGTGCACTATAGCCATAACTTTCGTTCATGGTATGACTAACCTCCCAATCCATCCCCGGAAGCCCTGTTGGTGGAATATATTTTCAGGGTTCCAATATCACCATTTTTGTTTTCTAACCCATCCCAAAACCGATTGTTGATAATGATATTGGGTTGCCATTTGATCAGATCTGTCAGTATGCGTTTTGTTCCCCATGCCTCACCCTGGTGTTGTTTGCTGCTAAAGTCGGGCCATAGCATATCCAGCTGACCATAATTCTGAGCAAGTTCTTTGACCTGTCCATAGAGATACTCCTTGTAACGGTTATGATCAGGTTGATGATTATCTGTGTTAGGATTCAGATTAAAAGCTTCGTAAGAATCTGGATGCTGCCAATCGAGTAAAGAATAATAAGCACCTACTTTCAGTCCTTCCTGACGGAATGCTGTCATGATCTCTTTATATAAATCCCGGCCTTTTGGGGATAAGTTGGCACTTCCTGTAATATCATTTTTTACAGCGTATGGTTGCTGGCTATTAAATAGGCTAAAACCTTCATGGTGTCTGGAAGTCAATACCATATATTTCATTCCTGCTTTTTTGGCCAAACGTGCCCAGGCTTTAGGTTCAAACGAACGCAGGGTGAACTTTGGTTTCAGCACCGCAGCGTACTGCTTGCTGGGGATTTTCCCCAGGTCTGAATCCATTCGGCATAATGTTGCGGATATTGCTTTCCTTCAAAACTACCCCCAGCTGCACTATACAGCCCCAGTGGATAAAAAGTCCAAAACGTGCTTCTCTAAACCATTCCATCCTTTTATTCTGGCTTTCGGTCCATCCGGGCACACCTTCATAAGGTATTGATTTTGTCTGGGCAAATGATCCCTCGGTCATACACAAAAGCATTCCCACTGCTGCTGCGCATTTCCATTTAAAAAAATTAAGTGTCATTATTATATTGTGTTATACATAAAAGTTCATCGCAAAAGAGCCTTCGCTAAAAAGTAAATTGGCGTTACAAATTAGGTCTAGTAATTGTCATCCCGCAAAACAACTGTTAAATATATCAAATCGAAGCTAGTCTTTAAAATTATTCTAGCTAATCAGGTATTTATTTTACAATGTGATAGTAACCTGATTGCGATGAGATTAAGCCATAAAACAAGCGGGCCTTTAAAAAAAAAAAGGCCCGCTTGTTTTATGCGTAATTGGTTTATTTGTCCCTGAATGTGGCAATGTTTACATCCCGAAATATTAAGTTATTATCGCCCACAATACGTATCCGAGTCATTGGTTCCTCCGGAAAAAACAAGCTGGTCATTGCGGTTAATCCATTATCAGCAAAGAGCTCTACGGAACTGACATCAATATATAGGCTTAATGATAATGTTTCGCTATTGGATAGTCGCCCCGCTATGCTTCTTTTGGAAAATCTGCATTGAAAGCAATTTCGCCAGATTTTGAACGATCAATATAATAGGCATCCTGACCTTTGTCATAACCGACAACCAACTCATTTCCAACAGCATTAGACAAAATAAGTTTAAAATTCTGTACTTTTAGCTTATTGATCTCCAACCGAAATGCTTGTGGCAGCTGCTCTTGCACCGTTAGTTCTTTTGATTGATTTGCCTGATATTTTTTACAGACTGAAATGCTTTAGCCACCTCGGGTGCTGCTGTGCTGCTTACATAATATTTTTGATCTACCTTTTGCAAAGTCAATTCACGTGGGATTGTCGAAGATGAGCGCCAGCGCGTCGTTGGCACCACATTGGCATATTGCCAGTTGCTCATCCAACCGATCATCAGGTGCCGTTCTCCTAAATTGCTCCAGGTTACACCAGCGTAGTTATCTGGCCCCCAATCTAACCATTTGACTGATGTATCTGCGGGCTGAAATTGATGTCCATCGAAATCACCGACAAAATATTGTGTTACCGAACCACCATTGGGCCCTCCCGGATTGATGCTGACCAATAATACCCATTTGGTTTCACCGTTATATTTCATTGGAATCAGGTCAGGGCATTCCCAGACTCCACCATGTGCGCCCACTTCCTTACCAAATTCGCTCTCCTTTTTCCACTCTTTTAAGTCTTTGGATGAATAAAAGGTGATGCAATCTTTGGTCGCTAAAGTCATAATCCAGCTTTTTGTTTTTTCGAACCACATCACCTTTGGATCCCGAAAATCCCAGATTCCTGGATTTGGCAATACTGGGTTACCTTTATATTTGGTCCAGGTTGCTCCCTGATCCAAGCTGTAAGCCAAGCTCTGATTTTGGTGCAGACCTGTTTTCGGTCTTCCTCCTGATGGTTGTGATGCGTAAAAATAGCGACCATAGCCCCTTTTCCAAACCCAGCGGTATTATTCTTATCAATCACTGCACTTCCCGAAAAGATCGTCCCCAGGCTATCGGGATACAACGCAATTTTTGTTCGTCCCAATGAATCAGATCCCTACTAATGGCATGCCCCCAGTGCATGGGACCCCAAACAGATTTTTCGGGGTTATGCTGAAAAAGAGATGGTAATTTCCATTAAGATACACCATTCCATTGGGATCATTCATCCAGCCCTGCTTGGGGTAAAATGGTAGATCGGCCGGTATTTTTCAACAGGCTCATTCATGTCCCGCTGCCCTACTTGAGCAAAAGCTGAACTCAACAAACTCGTAAAGAGCATGAGGGTTCCATATTTCTTTATTCTATTCATATCTTATTAAGTTTTATATCACATTATCCTCACCGTGCCTTAGCCAATAAAATAGCTAAAATTCCTATGATTTCTCGACTTTCATTGTATTGACTTTAATCGTACCCTGATCGGCATAAATGGTCCATGGGTTCTGATCCATTTTATAGATCCGATTGGTAAAAGCGACGTTATTATTTACGTAAATCACACAGATCGATTTCTCGATTACAATTTTCACATCAAAGACCTTATTGGCGGGTACAATCAACGGCGTAAAATTAACTTCTGTTTTACCGGCTGTTCCACCGAGACCCGTTTCACGATTCATAAATAATGCAGGCATACCCCAACGGTTTGAAGACGTCAGATCAAAGGCAATACTATACAGCTCCGAAGGATCGTCACAGGCACCAAAAAGAGAAACCGAAATGATCTGATTGCGAAGCATCTATGGTCAGCGACATTTTAACGCTAGCTGTATTGCGGTTGAATCGTGCATAACTTCTGGCGTCAGACTGTGCAGTAATACTATATGTTTTATTATTTTCAGAAACATTTCCAACGACATTCAGCTTTTCAAAAGCCAGTTCCTTATTAAATTTATTGTTTATTGCAGCAGGAATGGTTGGATATAATCTCCCCGTCGGTCCCTGAACTAATGTATGCGAGATTAAACTTCCTGACCAAGGTAATTCATTGTTGCTGTTCACCGTCTGACCTGTTGAACACCAACCTGAGAGATAACGTGTCGTTCCATCCGTAGCCGTCTTGCCAGCATACAGAAATAAACCATCGAAAGTTTCATGATGACCATCTGCATCACGACAGATCCTCCAGGGACCATCCGGCGAATCAGCAATTCGATAAAAAGTCTTCCGGTGCTCATCCCTGTTGATCCGTGAAAATGTTAAATACCATTTACTGCCCATTTTAAAGATATCGGGACATTCCAATATTTCAGCATCCGTTTCAATCTCATGTTTACCCACTGCGGGTGCTGCAGTCGCCAACAGAGGATCTATGATAGACCAACTGTTCAGATCTGTGGACACATACCGTGCTATCGCCCCTTTGCCGTCCTTACGGGTCGTGACCAGCATCACATAACTACCGCGACTTTCGTCCCAGTATACATGTGGATCCCGAAAATTATTCTGATCATAGCCTACACTGGCCTGTATTGTCCCACCAGGCTGTTTCGTCCAGTTCAGCAAGTCTGCCGATGTTGCGACCATCACTTTTCAGCCGGATTCAGGTTACCGTTATGACCAGTATAAAAACAGTAATAAGTCTGACCTCTTTTCATAAAGCTGCCTGTTCCAATCCATTCATCCTGACTTCCGGCAGCACCAGCGGGCAATATTTCCGTAAAGCCTTCAAATGTTGCATAATCGCTGGTTTTGGTAACATAGATCGGGTGGCGATTTGCATTTTCGTAGAGATAGAACAAATAGTACTTTTTGTCATCGACATTATAATAAGACATTGGATCACCGACAAATCCTTGCTGTGGCTTATAAAAAGTCTGAAACATACCTGTCTCCTGTACCATGGTACAGGAGGTGGATCGGTCTACCGAAGCAGGGCCATCAGGTTTGTCAACAGGCAGGGTCTGCTCCCCACTTTTACAGCTCGTCAGCAATGCTATAAAGCATAATGCTGGAAATAAATACAAGTTAGTTTTCATTTAAAATCTCCTAATAAAACCATATTCCAATTATTTACTCCGGCTATTCTTTTGGCAATGCCTTCAACTCATCCCAATACATCCGCTGGGTCGGGAAAACCACAGGTTGTCCATTGGGATGTTCATGGGGCATTACAAGAATATTATTGATGTTTGCTGTTCTCCCAGCAGGGATCTCAAAGATCAATTCTTGCCATTCACCGACATGTGCTTTCACATACCTTGCCCGTAGCCAATCTTTATTCTGTTCGCCATCCGACTGGATCTCCAGCTGTACATCTCCTTCCACATCCTTCAATACCATGATAGAGAAACGGTTGTACGCTTCAGGGTTAATATTTACCTTATTGGCATTCCATAATGCGCCACCGTGCCAGCCAGCACCTGTTTCAGCATCTCTGATAAAGGATGCACAGAAAGGAGTGGTATTGGTACCTTTCGTTTTTGGATTAGCATAAGGTGAGTCTACCCCACTTACACCCAAACCATCGAAATGCGGCACAACAGTTTCACCATTATAAATTGTCAGTACCTGCTTTGGCTCCTCGCCGAGTATGGCCGTTACAGTATATTGAAATGTTTGCCCCTTGTAGGTTAGCGTATATTTTACTGGGGAACTCAGATTCACAAATCCGCCCAATCCCGGTGCAATACTCGCTCCTGATGTAAACTCGACAGATGGTGTGAGGCTTTTCAAGTCTGTTCCTAATGGCAGATAAATTTTGATTTGCTTATTTTGCTGATCAATTAGTCCTGATCGGTCTCCGATACGAAAAGCCGTTATTTCCGCCTTTATTTCTTTGACAGTAACCTGATAAGTATTGTACAAATTACCGTTATACACACGATAGGTGACTGGTGTCGTGGAAGAAAAGGAAAAATTTTGCGCCAGCCCCGAAGCTGGAGATACCCTCGCTTCACTGGGCAATGCAATTACAGGAGCAAGCGCTGATAGATCTGTTCCTGCTGGTACCAACACGCTGATGCTGCCTTTCTGCTGATCTATCGTCCCTATGGCGGCACCAACTTTAAAAGACAAGATGTCTACGTCAGCATTTAGATCAAGAGCGCTTTCAACTTCCTGTTTGCAAGCTGAAAACAAGCCTATAAACAGAAGCATAAGCCCCACTCCGATGTTATATTTTAATGTTCTCATTGGTATAAATTGGTTAGTATGTTAGTTAATATCCCGGATTCTGCTTGTATAGGTATTTGCTCAGTCTGATTTGTGCTTCCGGAATAGGCAAATATTCACTCTTATTCGCTGTAAAATGAGCTGTGGCATAATAAGAACGACGCGATTTCTCTGTTTCATAATAAGCATTCATGGTCTGTTCTGCTATTCCCCAACGTACCAGATCGAAGAAGCGTCCATTTTCCATGGCTAATTCCAGACGACGTTCCGCACGTAAAGCCTGCCGTGCATTTTCCTCATTCCATATAATGTTATCTCCATTTTTATAGGTTTCTACCAACATTTTATCCGTTGCATAGCCCGTCATGGTGGCACTATTTTTTGCACGGATACGCAACTGGTTGATCAGCGGCAAAGCTTCGGCAGAACGGTGCAATTCTATCAGCGCCTCAGCACGCATCAATAAGACATCGGCAACTCGCAGTACAATACGGTTTTTTGTATTTGCAAAGAATGGTGCCATTGGAACAAAACAATCGCAATCTGGATCGACATTCTCCTTCAACGATGCATACACCGAATAGTCCGCAGGATTGCGGTTCCAGCTCTCCTCGTAAATGCGTTTGGTATTATATTTATAAGGTAATCCCGGAATTGCCACGGTATGGAATAGTCTTGGGTCGTATTTTTCCGATGCATTGAAGCTATTCAATGTATTGTAATTATCCAGCGGTACCCCTTTTCCCGTTGTACGGAATACGTTCACCAAATTCTGGCTAGGTTTATTGAAATCACAACAGCCCAGACCCATAGGAACAGAGAGCAGATCCGAGAAATTCACACGGCCGAATTTCGTACCATCATCTTTGAAAATTGGATTGAAAACAATGCTTCTGTACCATTTTCATATTTCCCCGGCAAAAAGTTGAAGGCAAAATCTGCTTCAAGAGCATGGTTTGATGCAAGTACGATGTCTGCATTCTGCAATACTTTTTCCAGATCTCCCTGATTGATTCCAGTTACCGCATGGCGTTCCTCGCTATCCTGACGGTAGGCTTTGTACAGGTATGTTTTAGCAAGATAAGCTGCTGCCGCAATTCGATTTGCGCGACCGACTTCCGTCTGTACAGCTGGCAAATGATCTACTGCATATTGAAAATCATCGACAATCTTTTGCCAGAGAGCATCATTGCTCAATGCTCTATTTGACACAGTCTCATAGCTATCTACTGGCACATTTTCATCAATGTAGGGTACATATTTAAAAAGCGTTTTGAGCATAAAATAGAAGTGCCCCGTAGGAATTTCGCTTCGGCCAACTTCCCTTCCTTGCCATCAAAATTGTTCATTTCCTGAATCGTTTTGATGGTGGTATTGGCCCGTGAAATAGCGACATAAAGCTGAAACCACAGTTTATCCACCTCAGCAAAATTGGTCGTGACATTATTGGAGACCTCAAGAAAATGGAACGTCTGTATATCCTGCGGTCCCGATCCGCCTTTATATGCATCATCAGATCGTACTGTACCATAAGGCCATAAACTAAAAGGCACATCATAATGATCATTGCCTAAAGCTGCATAAGTGGCTGTCAGTAATCTTTCTGGTTCCTTTACCTGGTCGGAGCTCAGTACGCCATTAGGTGTCTGATCCAAGAACTTGGTGCATCCGGACAGCAGCCCCGCAAACACCATCATTATCGCGATTTTATTGGTTATTTTTTTCATTGGAATTCTGTTTTTTTATATTCCATATTTCCATGGATTTATTGTTTTGGTTCCCCGTCTCCTCCATTACCCTCTCATCCGCTAAGGCTTTTAGTTCTCTCTTCTAAAAGCCAATATTTACCCCCGCTGTCCATGTCGTTGGGATCGGATACCCCCAACCTACATTCTCGGGATCTACACCTGTGAAATTCTTCGATTTAACTGTAAACATGTTCTGGCCGGTAACATACACACGTAGGCGGTTCATCCGCAAACGAGAAACTGTTGCCGTTGGTAAGGTATAGCCAAGCGACAGGTTTCGAAGTTTCATATAGGATCCGTTTTCGATAAAGTAATTGGACAGACGCCCCTCATCATTATTGTTTGTTGTCTGCAAGGCCGGAATTGTGGAGGTCGGATTCTGTGGAGTCCAGGCATTAAGTAACCGTACACCTTTATTGGAGTTCACATCATCGACACTCCAGAAATCAGTCTGTTTTTTCAACCAGTTTTCAACGTCTATGCCCTGCACCCCTGAAAATAGGCGGACAGATCAAATCCTTTATACTTCAATGCAATATTCAAGCTATATGAAAAATCGGGATGCGGGTTGCCGATCCAGGTGCGGTCCATATCTGTGATCTGCTGATCAGCACCATAGACATTAAGATAACGTAAACGGCCAATTCCTTTACCGGTCTGGTTGACATGATCATCCACCTCCTTTTGATTCTGAAAGATCCCATCCGTTAAGTAGCCATAGAATGAGCCCAATGGTCTACCGATAATATTATCGCCCTGACGACCACCATAGGAGTTTTCCACGGCTTCGGGCAAATGGGTCACCTTATTTTTATACGACGAAAGGACTGCCGTCACATCATAATCCAGACCAAAGGAAGTCTTATTGCGGTAGCCTGCCGTAATATCCAGACCTTTATTTTCCATCGAAGCACCATTAGCCCAGCGATAGCCGCCTTCACCGACGACACCAATGTAAGCAGGATTGATCAGCATATCTTTTGTCGCTTTAATGTACCAGTCGACTGATCCGTAGAGACTCTGGCCAAATAGCGTGAAGTCCAAGCCGATATTGGTCTGTGTCGTTGTTTCCCATTTTAGATCATTATTTTCAGTCTGGATTTTCGGTACCCTGAAGGGAGAGTCCCTGTTCCGTTACCTGAAAGATCATAAGCGGTACCATCGACAATATTCCAGGTGGGATCCCCACCCCATATTCAGGTACAAAGAGCCCATAGGTCGCCAGGTTGCCAATTCCTGATTACCGGTCTGTCCCCAGCCGGCGCGCAGTTTAAGATCGGAGACATAATCTTTGGTTCCGGCCATAAATCGTTCGGATGAGATTCGCCATCCTGCTGTTACGGCCGGAAAAGTCGCAAAGCGATTGTTTTTTCCAAAACGGGAAGAACCATCATGTCTCACGGTGAAAGAGGCCAGGTAGCGGTCATCAAAGGAGTAGTTTGCCTTTCCAAAGTATGAAAGGAGCGAAAAACCTGTGGAACCACCGCCAACGGCAGCTGTGCCTGTACTTACACCGGGCCACATGTATTCTGGTGTTTCAATGGCGAAAGCTCCATCTCCCGCGGTATATGCATTAAAATTAATATCGTTCTGTCGGTTCATTTCTACACCAGCCAGTAGATCTATCGTGTGTCTGTCAATCTCCTTTCTGTATGTTGCAGTATTCGACCAAGTCCACTTCAATCCCTGAGACTGTTCCATATTAACAGCACTTCTGTTGCTACTCATAAAACCTGAGCGATAGGAAACTTCCAGGTTACGTTTGTAAAAATTACTATAGTCTATGCCATAGCTTGTGCGTATATGCAAATCTTTGATAAGCTGCAAATCGGCGTAAGCATTTTCGAATAGGCGCCAGTAATTGTATTTATTATTCCTGTTATCATGCAACAGGCGCATCGGGTTATGACGATCATTCATACCAAGGGCAGGGCCGCCCCAACCTATTCCATCTACGGTATGTACAGGTATAACCGGCAATGCCTTCAAGGATAGATCGAGCACATCCCCGGGCACCTGCACCTCTCCCGTGTTGTTCACTGTAAAATTCTCGCCGACAACCAACTTACCATCAAACAGTTTATAATCGGCATTCATCCGGGCTGATATACGCTGGAAATCCGTATACCGAAGTGTTCCACTATTATGCAGATAACCTACGGAAAAATAAGAGCTTGACTTTTCCGTAGCCGAACTCAAAGTCGCATTGTACGATTGGAGTAGGCCTGGTTTGGAAACTTCATTGAACCAATCGGTATCTGCGGCATACATCGTACGTTCACGATCGATATATTTGGATACAAATACATTGTTGAGCTGCGGCAAGCCATTGGCATCGTTGTTCCACTCAAATTGATAACCGATATTATTGCTGTTCGGATTACCGCCGCTATTGATCGTTGCCCGCCACAGCGCCTGACCATACTGCTGAGCATTGAGCACCTTCATGCGATTATTAAAATGTGTACTGGTCACATAAGCGTCTACAGTAAGCTTTGGCGCTCCGAGTTTTCCTCTTTTTGTTGTGATCACGATAACACCATTTGCAGCGCGTGAGCCGTAGATACTTGCCGAGGAGGCGTCTTTTAATACCTGAATGCTCTCGATATCGTTGGAATTGAGCTCATGCATCCCACCTTGTGTCGGTATACCATCGATAACATAGAGTGGATCTTGGCTGCTGTTGATCGAGCTGATACCACGCATCCGTACAGTAGCTGCGCCACTTGGGCTACCATCAGAAGTTACTGTCATACCCGCTACGCGCCCCTGAAGCGCCTTCATAGGATTATTTTCAGGGGCTTTCATCATTTCCGTCACATTGACGACGCTCACAGCGCCGGTCAGATCCTTCTTGCGCTCTCGCTGATAGCCGGTGACAACTACCTCATCGAGCCCTTTTTCGGTACTGACCAACCGGATATCTAAAAATTTCTTGTCCCCAATAGTATTGTCTGGGATTCGTAGCCAACATAGGTTATTTCAATGTACCGTTGTTGCCCGATAACTGGAGCATAAATTCCCCTTTTTCATTTGTCTTTGTTGCCTGACTGGTTCCCTTGACCACTAACGACGCTCCGACGATGGGAGCGGCTGTTCCGCTGTCCGTAATCCGCCCCGAATTTCTGTCTGCTGCGCAAAAGCAACAACTGAAAAGAGAGCCAAAGACGGAAGCAACATAGCTTGCTGTCTTGTAAACATAACTGGTTATTATAAGTAGATTATTAATTGATTATTTTTCTTGCTGTTGCTTATTTCGCATTTTCCCTTTTTGCGTCATAAGCTCTTTACTGTTTCATTTTCCGTTCGCTATCACGGAAGATGGGATTCAGCCAGTGAAAGCGGTTGATATCCGCCGCATTATAAGCAGGACATGCACCACTACTCTGCGTCACAAACCCACTTAAAGTGGCTGCAAATTCGAGCACTTCCTCCAAGGCTACTCCTTCTGCCATCTGGAACCGCTTGGTCAAAAAAGCTGCTAAAAACGAATCTCCGCTTCCGATGGTATCTTCCACCTGTACTTTCAATGCAGGAAAATGATAACTGATATTTGCTTTTTTATGATGGTATACCGCTCCTGCAGCGCCGTAGGTAACGATAGCTTCCTGAATAGAGAAACAATCTAACAGTAGATCTACCCGCTGTTGATCTGTGTACGTTGAGGGTGCCCCACTCCATTCAGCGATAATATGCAGTTCCTCTGCATTCATCTTAACGAGATCCGCGTAGCGTAATAGTTCATGTACCCGATGAGGAGCGAAAAAGGAGCACGCAAATTGACATCCATGACCCTGAAGGAAGCCTCCTTTAACAGGGTCAACAAGCTTTGAAAACTCACATCATCGCGACAGGCCAAACTGCCATACACCAAAAAGTCAGCTTTGGAAACAGCTTCCAGTACAGCCAGTTCCGCTGTAATTCTGTCCCAGGCAACAGGGTATACAATATCGTATTGTACATTACGGTCTGCATCAATTGTCACTTCAACGGTAGAGGTCGGCAAGCTGTCATCGTACTGAAAGAAGGCCGTCGGAATCCCCAGCTGTTCGCATACAGTAAGCAGTTCATATCCATTTTCATCCCTTCCGATACGGGTAAGCATTTGTGCAACAACACCTAGCTTATTGAGATGATAAGCAACATTTAGCGGAGCACCGCCTAGTTTTTTCCGGTCGGCAGATTATCCCAAAGAACTTCGCCGAAACAAACTCCTTGTATTGATTTATTCAGGTTTTTCATTGTCATCATTATTTGTATGCATAAGCAAATGGATCAATAATAGCTTGATACTTAATGCAGATTGATGGTCTGCCCCATATCTTCCAACGACCGTCCTTTTGTTTCAGGCATAAATTTCAGCACATAAACAAGCTGCAAAATCATAAATAGCGCAAAAATCAGGAAGGTGCCGCCACCTCCGAGCATCTCTGTCAGCGCCGGAAAACAAAAAGTAATAATCGCAGCCATTACCCAGTGGGTCAAGCTGCCAAATGTCTGGCCTTTGGCACGCACATCATTCGGAAAAATTTCGGAAATAAACACCCAGATCACAGCTCCCTGAGAGAAGGCAAAGAAGGCAATAAAACTCATCAGGTAGATTGTAATAGCAAATCCTGTTGTTTGCCCTGTATAGAAAGCTTGCGATACCATTGCGAGCGATACGATCAATCAATAGACCCCACCAGCATCAGTTTTTGCGACCTACCTTATCTATAAAATTGATAGCCACCAAAGTGAAAATAAAGTTGATTACTCCGATCCCTACCGTGGAAAGCAAGGAACTTTGGGAACCGAGGCCTGCCATTTCAAAAACACGCGGTGCATAATAGATAATCGCATTGATACCCGAGAGCTGATTGAACAGCGCAAAACATAAGGCCAATAAAATTGGTCTGGCGTTTTCCCGTATAAATAATTTGCCTTCACCTGCCATTGCATCTTTCGATGCCTGAATTTTCTCGATTTCAAGCTCATAGCCCTCAGAATTGATTCGCTGCATGATCATTGTTGCTTCAGGTAAGTTGTTCTTATGCAATAGCAGCCATCTGGGACTTTCGGGAATAAAGAAAATCAGCACAAAAAACAGCAACGACGGAAAACACTGCACCCCAACATCCAGCGCCAGGATTCTTCCCCAACCTGTCCGATAAAATAGTTTGATAAATAAGCAATCAAAATACCCAGTACCACATTGAATTGGAAGAGACCCACCAGCTTGCCCCGGGAAGCGGCGGGTGAAATTTCGGAAATATAAATAGGTGCCGTTACCGAGGACACACCGACACCAATACCGCCCAAAAACCGGAATAAAATAAAAATTGTCCAATCATTGGCCAGCGCACTTCCGATCGCTGAAATAAAATATAATGCGGCTACAACAAATAATGTATTTTTCCGGCCGAGCTTGTCCGAAGGCAACGCGCCCAATGCCGCACCGACTACCGTACCTATTAACGCGATGGCCATCGTAAGCCCATGTTGAAACTCACTCAAATGCCAATGCTCCTGTACTGCCTTTTCAGCTCCTGAAATAACAGCTGTATCAAAGCCAAATAAAAATCCGCCTAATGCCACTACAAAAGACCAGGCTAATACTTTGTTTTTGTTCATCTTATCATCTATAATTGATTAACCCAAATTTAACCCTGGCTTCACGGTTACTTAAATTTGAAGACAGCAAAAACATTTATTTATGTAACATTTTCAGAAATAACACAAAACACTACACATCAACAACTTATACTAATTCATATTTTTTAGACTTTCAGTTTTTAGACATATCTTATAGAAAATGATACATATTTCAACCATCTCTTTTTAGTGTAAGGAATACACTAACCTTCGGCTTATTATCTAAAAAAACTGAAATGATGTATATTCGGATAGTAAAGGGGAAATAAACATGGGAAAATATACCTTCTGTGGCATATTGGTCCTGTTGCTTTTTGGGGTGCCAATCGGCAAACCAGCAAAAGAAGCGGGTCATTGCTTTTTCACAGTGCATCGGGAATGATGCATGGAGGCAAACTATGCTTGAGGAAATGAAACGGGAACTCTCCTTTAATCCCGATATTGAATTCTTATACCGCGATGCCCAAGGCAATAATGCTGTTCAGATTGATCAGATACGCGAGCTGACCAAAGCGGGAATCGATCTGTTGATTGTATCACCCAATGAGGCCGAACCGCTTACACCTATCGTTGACTCGGTATTCCAGCGCAAAATACCGGTGATCGTAACAGATCGCAAAACCTCTTCGGGTCAATACAATGCTTATGTCGGTGCCGACAACCTTGCTATTGGAAAACTAGCCGGTCAATATAGCCAAGCTGTCCTTCAGGGTAAAGGTAGGGTCGGATTGGTAACCGGCTTATCGGGGACCTCCGCCTCGATTGAGCGTGAAAAGGGATTTATGCAAAGTATTTCAGTAGTAAGTGGCATGCAGGTCAGTGCTGTGATCCACGGTGGATGGGAAAAGAATATAGCCTATACGGAAATGCGCGAGCATATCGTCCAAATGGCACAAAGTGATATTATTTTTACCTTCAATGACCAAATGGCCATGGGCGTAAAAAAGCACTGGATGAGGCGCAGCTTCAAAAGATATTAAAATCATTGGTGTAGATGCGCTGCCAGGACCGGGTAATGGTCTTGAGCAGATTATACAAGGTCATATGTATGCTTCTATGCTCTACCCTACTGGCGGAACTGAAGCGATCAGAACGGCACTGGCGATTATCAACAATCAACAATATCGACGTGAAAATATCCTCGCTACTGCTGTGATCGACAGAACAAATGCCGAACTATTGGCGCTACAGTCACAAAAGATACAACAGCAACAGGTAGACATCGACAAAAGACAGGAATTTATCACTGAGCAGAACCGGATTTATCAAAATCAAAAATCTGTTCTCAATGTTCTCGTTGTCAGTTTGGTGCTTGCAGTTGTATTTGGCGGTATTTCTATTATTGTGATCAAAAGCAACTGGGAAAAAAATAAACATCTTGAAATCCAAAATGGCGAGATCTTATCCCAGCAGAAACAGATCGTTGAAATGAATAGCCAGATTCAGCAGGCCGCGGAAATCAAAAACAATTTTTTCACCAATATCTCCCACGAGTTTAAAACACCCCTCACCCTTATCCTGGCACCTATCGAGGATCTCGAAATACGAAAAGATCTAGCAGAAGATATCAAAGAGCAATTATCTCGGGTCAAAAGGAGTGCAAAAAAACTGCAGCGACTGGTCAGCGACCTGATCGACATTCATCGGATCAACAAAGCAAAAATAAAGCTTCAGGTGTCAGCTGTACCTATCGACCCTTTTATTCAGCAGGTCATCAACAGTTTTAAACCACTGCTCAAAAAAGCAGAATATCCATCAGTTACATCAATAAGAGTATGCTCAAAGAGGTCTGGATCGACGAATATCTGATGGAGCAGGTTTTATCCAACCTCCTTTCCAATGCGATAAAACATACCGCTACCAGTGGTAGAATTGAAATTTCACTCGAAGAAAATAGCTTCAAAGATTATTTCTACTTACGTGTACTGGATAATGGTCTAGGGATAGCGCCCATTGATATCGAGCATATTTTTGATCCCTTCTATCAAGGAACAGGCAGCCGGAACGGATCCGGAATCGGTCTGGCCTACGTCAAACAGATCATCGAACTGCATCATGGCCAGATCACCGCCAGCAGCAAATTAGGCCATGGTTCGATCTTCACCCTTCGGATGCCTATCGGAAATACCCATTATGAACAGGAGGAGATCATAACAACTGTATCTGGTGTAAAACCGGTGTTCAAGCAACAAGACTTTCTGGATACTGGAATAAAATCTTCTGATAAGAATCTCTCTTTTCATTCCAATAAATCGAAGAGCATTATGATTGTTGAAGATGATGATGAAATCAGGGATTACCTGAGATCTATCTTGAAAGACGACTATAATCTTTTTTAGCGCGGGATTCGCATCAGGCCGGCACTCTGATGAAAGCACATTTCCCAGATTTGGTGCTCACCGATATTATGTTGCCTGACGGCAACGGACTAGATATCCTCAAAGACATCAAAACATTCTACCAGACAGCCCATATTCCTGTCATTCTGTTGAGCGCATTAGCCAATGAGGAGACGATCCTTGAAGGGAGCCTCCTGAAGGCAGATGATTATATAACCAAGCCCTTCAATGCCGCAGTCCTTCGGGCAAAGATTGCCAATATGCTACAATCACGGCATCAACTTAAAGAAAAATATAGTAGTAATGTCGAGCAATTTGATTCACCCCAGTCAGATACCATTAATGAAAGCGACAGACGGTTTCTCAATAGCTTTTCGGCTATTGTCGAATCGAAACTGTCCGATCAGCGGCTGAGTGTCGACGATATTGCTGGCGAGCTCAACCTCTCCCGTGTGCAACTTTATCGTAAAGTCAAACAATTGCTCGACTGTAGCATCAGCGAATATATTGTCGAAAGGAGGCTCAAAAAAGCAAAAAGCCTGATGGCTGACGGACTCAATATCAATGAGATCTACAGCAACGTCGGTTTCTCCTCAGCCTCCTATTTTGCCTCGGCATTTAAAAAGAAATATGGACTGTCACCAAGTACCTTTAAGAAAGAACTGGATCGAAAATAATGGCAACAAATACCGTAAACTAAAGAAAAAGAAAAATAGAATTAAATTTATAAATTTGGCAGTATTAACGGGTATTGACGATATTACTCCTGAATAACAACGCTACCAATAAAAAACATGCAAGGGGATCAGATCAAAGAAGAGCATCTATTTCAGCTGATAAAGGTTGGAGACCATACTGCTTTTGCCCTCTTATTTCATCAATACAAAGAAGTACTTTTCCGACATGCCTATCAAATTCTTCGCGATCTAGATGAAACGGAAGATGTTGTTCAAGAACTATTTGCTGAGATCTGGGAGAAACGGGCTCAACTACCCGAGCAGGCATACGTCTCCTCTTACCTCTATCGTGCTACCCGCAACAAGGTATTGAATAAACTAAACCGAGGTAAAGTCATCGATAAATACCTCGATCATGTCACTCAGAACAATCCTCCTTTCCATGAGCAGACTGAATCCTGGATACTCGAAAAGGAGCTCCGTGCTATCATCGATCAAGAAATCACCCATCTTCCCGAACGCATGCGCCATATCTTTCAGTTAAGTCGTCAAGAGGGATTAAGTCACAAAGAAATTGCAACACTGCTGAATATTTCTGAGGGTACCTCGAAGCTACAAGTCTCCAATGCACTCAAGATTTTAAAAAGCAAGCTCCTACAGGCGATCGTTGTTTTAATAGCCGGATAAAAAAATTAAAATTGATCTATATCCTCGGAGACTTTAGATTGTCATATAGCTAAAGCATTAATACGATCCAATGGAGGCTAAGCGAAAAGAAGAGCTGCTACACAAATATCAGCATGGTAAAATTAAACAGGCGGAACTTGAAGAACTGTTCGATTGGTATAATCGGGCGGCATCGGAGCAAGTACCTGTTGATGCGCAGGAAGTGCAGTTCCGCTTGAACCGCATTGCACAGCAGCTGCCTATCCTTAACATAGCTCAAAATATTTCCGCTCCTATCCGAAAACTTTGGATCAAATGGACCGCAGCGGCCGTTTTACTCGGTGCTATAGGCCTAAGCTTATGGCAGTTAAAGACGGTCGAGCGACAGGGGACAGAAAAAGTCCTCACAAATATTCAGCCAGTGAAGAATGCGCAGCCCATTTGGACAAATAAACTGGGCCAGCGCATTGATCTCGCTCAATTAGCGGTAAAAGATACCTTAAAAACAAATGGACTCCTTATCTTTAAAGACAAAGCTGGATTCCTCATCTACCGACCTGTCGTCGCCGCGACTACTAACAATGATATCCAGACCATTCAAACCCCAGCAGGGAGTAATATCAAGCTTATTCTCGCTGATGGGACAAAAGTATGGCTCAATTCAGCTTCTACACTTCGTTTCTTTGGCAATATGGACCAAAATGAGCGCCACGTCGAACTGCAGGAGAAGCCTATTTCGAAGTTACAAAACAGGTCAATGAACAAGGTCAACGAAAACATTTCCTTGTTCGTTCAGAACATCAGACAGTCGAGGTCTTAGGCACAAAATTCAATATTAAAAATTATCAAGAAGATCCTTTCAGTACAACGAGCTTATACGAGGGATCTATCCGCCTGAAACAAACCAGCTCGACCGCTCAGTCAGGAAATCCGTTTTGCTCAAACCCGGTCAGCAGAGTATTTTAAACAAACATTCACAACAACTGGATTTCAGAAGCCTACTGGACATCGAGCAGCAGTCCTGGCGGGAAGGCTACTTTAATTTCGACGGTGAGTCTATCCAATCCGTATGCCAGCAGCTTTCACGCTGGTACCCGGTAGATTTCGAAATTGATCCCCATATACCGGCCGGAGAATATCATGGATCTATTTCCAAATCCTATAGTTTAAATGAAGTACTCGATATATTAACCAAAAACAAACTAGATGTCGAATTTAAAAACAGAAACGACCAAATTATTGTCCGATTAAAACAAAAGTAAAGTAACCCTACCTAATCAATCTTATGAATCAAAAAACTACCCAATTAGCTTGGAAGAGCATGCGCAGCCCTATGGCAAAAAAGCTTGGCATTGCTTTTCTCAGTCTGTACCTATTGCAATCTAACCCAGCCTATTCCTTTGGTCAGACCATTGAAGTTCATGCCAAAGCGCAAAAACTCACTAAAGTATTTGAACAGTTAAAACACGAAAACGGATATCATTTCTTTTGGGAGGGTAAAGATTTCTCCCAGACGTTGATTACAGTCGATGTCAAGGGTGATATTCATGAAGTACTGGACAAGCTTTTTAGCAAGCTGCCTTTAAAATACCGCATCCAACAAAAGACCATTATTGTAGAGGCCGATCCAAACAAAAAGATCCAAGAAAGCACTTATCGCGGCCGTGTACTCAATGAAGTCGGGAATCCCATCCAAGGCGCTACCATCATTTATGACGATGGATCTGGACAGAAGACTACGGTGACAAATTCGAAGGGACAATTTGCATTTACTGTTGATCGGGGTCCAGTCCATGTCATTATCAGTTCCGTGGGTTATCAACCACAGGAATATAGTGTCGATAATCCCGAAAAATCCATTTTTGTTCAACTGGAACTTAGTAATAACCGTATTGAAGAAGTGGTTATTAGTACAGGTTATCAGCGGTTAAACAAAAACAATGCATCGGGATCCACTACCGTCTTAGATTCCAATTACTTCAAAAAACGAAACAACACTCTTAGAAACCGCACTGGAAGGAGCAGTACCGGGTTTAAGTTTTTACAAAGACGAGAAAGGTGCCAGTGATATGCGCATCCGTGGAGGTAGTTCACTCCGCGCTGGCACACAGCCCCTGATTATCGTAGATGGCTTCGCCTCCAGCATCATACCCAATATCAATGAGATTGAAGGAGTAACGGTATTAAAAGATGCTGCAGCAGCGGCAATCTGGGGATCACAGGCTTCGAATGGTGTCATCGTGATTACGACAAAAAAAGGAAACATAGGCAAGACAAGCGTCACCTATTCGGGCAACTTACGTGTACAGATGCGTCCAGACTATAAGTCTTTGCAACGCGCTAATTCCGCTGAAATTATCGATTACGAAAAGAACAATATGACAAAGAATTTGTCATCGATATCTATGACGGTAACTCCTCAGGCTATACCCAATCCATTGGTATATTTACCGCTTACGATCGTAAGGAAATCAGTTTGGAAGAGCGCGATCGCCGACTAGCAGCTTTAGCAGGGATCAATAATCAAGATCAAATCAACAAACTGTTGCTCCGCAAGGCCATTAACCAAAGTCATTATATTGGTATTTCTGGCGGGACAGACAAGTTCCGTCATATGACTACTGTCAATGGACAGTTTGATCTTACGGGGCTGCAGGGGACAAGTACCAAAACCTTCAATTTTAGCAATCGTATGCAATATGATCTCGCCAAATTTGTTAGTCTAACGACCAATGTCGGATTTCTTTATGGTTGGGATCAGCAAGGTATGAATGATCTACCCGGCGAAATCCGCGCTTTGCAGCCCTATCAAATGCTGATGGATGAACAAGGAAATTATATCCGGAGCTATGCAGAATACAACAAGGTCGAAAATGACCGATTAATGTCTCTAGGTTATCGGGACAATGGACTCAATTTATATGAAGAAAATCAGCTTGCAAACAACAAAAGTCGCAGTTTAGCTATACGCAGTCTCTTTGGGCTCAACTGGAAAATCATGGATGGCCTCCGACTTACCAACAATTTTGTCTATGAAAGGGAAACAACGAATGGGCGAAATCAATACGATAAGGATAGCTACGCGACACGCAGTTTTATGAACCGACATACGGTACTTGACAAAAATAATGGTATAAAAGCCTATATCCCTTATGGTGATTACCTTGATACAAGAAGCGATCAGTCGACCTTTCTATCGACACGCAATTTCCTCAATTACGAAAAGAAATTTAATGAGAAACATTATATCAACGTTCTTGCCGGTTTCGATTTGAATAGAAAGATTAGCGAAGGAGACCGTAACCGACTCTATGGATACAACGATCAATTGCTGAACTCACAAAATATAGATCTTATAGCCTTAAATGTTGGGATTAAAGATTGGGAAGGAAAAACATATGTTTATGATCACAGCAGTTACGTCAGAAATAACTATGTCGAAAATCGGGAATATTCCTTCTATAGTACGTTAGCATATACTTACGATAACCGCTACACAGTCACAGGAAGCTGGCGTAATGATCACTCCAACCTTTTCGGATCAGATCCAAAATTCAAGCGGACACCCCTTTGGAGTATCGGTGGAAAATGGCTGATTGACAATGAACACTTTTTCGATATCGACTGGATCTCCCAATTAAACCTACGGGCAACCCTGGGCTTGACTGGAAATTTCGACCGCAGTAACCAATCTTCTACCTATCTAGTTGCAAGGAGGTTTTTTAATGCGACAGCCAACGATTATGTTGCTCGGGTCGATAATCCACCAAATGCCAAATTACGATGGGAACGCACCAAAACCTATAATATCGGTTTAGATTTAGGAGTTTTAAAGGATAGAATCACCCTCAACGCAGATTATTACCACAAGTTTAGCTATGATCTATTGGGGAGCCAGGATCTAGACCCAACGGTAGGGATGACCAATTCCTATATCAATGGTGCGGACATGATCAACAAAGGGGTTGAGTTTGGCTTGAATGCTACCATCTTAAAAATAGCGCTTTCAATGGAGCAGCACCTAAATCTTGCGCTCAATAAAAGCAAGGTGACCAAAAATAAGATTACGGATAGCGATCCAACAAACAATCGACCTAAAAATACGGTGCCTTTCCTAGAAGGATATCCAAGGGAATCTCTTTGGAGCTATCGTTGGGCAGGTCTAGACGAGCAAGGTCGACCACAGACTTTTGATGCCGAAGGAAATAAAACCAGAGTTCCTGTACTGGAATCACTCATCTACCATGGTAGCTCACGACCACTTTACACAGGCGGCTGGTCCAATGAATTCCGTTATAAAGGATTCCAGTTATCGATCTATACTGTATTTAATTGGGGGCATTATGCGCGGAAGGAAATGCCTGAGATGAACAGCCTTACCTGGTCCAGCTCCTATAATAATCAGATCGCCAAACGCTGGCGTTCTCCGGGAGATGAACTGATCACCGATATACCAACTTTCCCGGGCTGGGAAGATCTGAGCAATGAATACTTCTTCTTTTTAACGACCAGATCCAGCAACTCTGTGATTGATGCGGCCTACCTGCGTGTACGGGAAATGTCTTTTCAAACGTCCACAGTTGCAAGGAAAACTTCCATTTTCCGAGATCCGTCTGGTCTCTCAGTTCAACAATCTTTGGGTATGGAAAGCCAATAAATCAGGTATTGATCCGGAGGCTTTAGTAGCTGCACGACTTGAGTTGCCGCAACCCAAAGTCTTCACTTTTGGTATTAATGTAACCCTTTAACCTAGACTTCAGATGATAAAAAAATAAGTAGCCTCATTTTACTCTTAGTCAGCCTCAGTAGCTGCAATAAATATTTGGATATTATCCCCAAAGGAAAATTTATTCCTGAAACCGTTGATGATTTTGAAGATCTATCAGGCAACCCATCCTATAGTTCATCGGGTTATGCACTACTCGAGCGCCTTTCCGATGGCATCTATATGCCTGAATCCTATGTCAAGAGTGGCTTCAATACCAGCAGCTCCAAAACCTATATGTGGGCCGAAAGCTTCTATGTTAATCCCGAACCTGACAATGGTTGGGATCCGAATTACGCAAATATCTTCAACGCAAATATTATTCTGCAAAATATTCCTAAACTACCAGCTAATGAGAAAACACGTATAGACCAGATTAAGGGTGATGCCTACTGCAATCGTGGATCCGCTTACCTCAATCTCATCCTATTATATGCCCCGTATATCAAGCATCTACCGTTGCAAGTGATCTCGGGGTACCTATTCTTACAGAACCAGACCTGGAGGCCAAGCCCAAACGTGCTTCGAGTAAGGAAGTATATGATTTTATTTTAAATGACTTGACACAGGCCGAGCAATTGCTACCAGAACAAGCGGAACATATACTTCGCAACGATAAGAAAACTGCACAGGCCATCCTTGCCCGTACCTATCTTCAAATGGGAAATTACGTAGAGGCATTGGCTTACGCCCAAAAAGTCCTTGCTGTCAAATCTACGCTTATCGACTATAACACCTGGTCCTTCGTCAATCCGGCACGACCTCATGGCGGCACAACCAACAGGCCACTACCACAAAATGACAGTGAGCGCATCGCTTATCGCACCACTTCTTTTGGTACCGCTTTGACGAATACCTGCATTTCACCGGATCTATTGGCCATTGTCGACAAAAACGATCTCCGTTTCAAATTCTTTTGGTCCAATCTGGAAAACAATGGCAAACCGACGACCGAGCCCTACCCTGTGTATATCCGTAGCGAACTAAACTTCAACATCGGTGTTCCCGAAATGATGTTAATCGCTGCAGAATGCCAAGCCCGATTGGGAAAAGTTAACGAAGCCCTCTCCTACCTAAACAAGCTTCGTGAAAAAGATTTGCTCCCAGTGATTTCAAAGCTCTTCAAACGGCAACGGCCGAAGCCGCACTTAAACTCGTTATTCAAGAACGTCAGATCGAATTATTTGGCCGTGGCCAACGCTGGTTTGACATGAAACGTCTGGACAAAGATCCCTTGTTTAAAAAAGATTATAAGCGAGCAAATATGGAAGGCAGTTATACCTTAAAACAGGGATCACCAAAATTTATCTGTCAAATTCCACCTAAAGTGCTTTTGATGAACAGTAATATCGTACCTAATCCCAGATAAAAGAGATAGTGAAAATAAAATTTTAGCATAATGCATTATTTAAAGATGAAATTATACAATACACTTTTAATTTGGGTATTCCTTTTAAGTACCCAGATTTCCAAAGGACAGACCTCCTATCAGATAGCAGGTCAGATCCACAGCGCTAAATCCGTCAGCAAAGTCTATTTATATCAAATGGATAAAGGTCGAAAGTTGTTGGATTCAGCGACTATCGTTGATGGCAAATTTTCATTTAAAGGACAAACAGCGGTCCCCATCGCTGCTAGCATACAAGTCAAAGGCATCAGAAAAAGCCAGGACCTTTATCTGGAAAATGCGGTGATCAACCTTCAGCTTTATGAAAGTTGGAACCGGCCTAATATTGTCATTGGTGGACTTGAAAACAGCATCAAAAAGGGTATGAACTCGACTCCCAGTACCTCCAGGATACACTTTCAAAAATCGGCAGGAATTACGAAAAAGCTGATGAAGAGGGTAAGGTCAGTCTAGGACTGCAAATGCAAGGATTCAACAGTCAGCTCGATAGTATTCGTACGAGCTATCTTGCGGCTTTTCCACAATCACTAGCTGTACTTGACTGGTATCGACCTTACCTCGCAGTCATGAATTACAATCAACTGGAAGAGCTGCACGCAAAACTAGATAAGCGGCTTGAACAATACAGTACCTATCAGGAACTGTTGAAATCCCGCCAGGAGAAAAGAGTCAATACCTCGTTGGCCAGCAAGCACCAGCAGTTACTTCAAAAACTAGTACGGGAAAGACATTTAAACTTGAACAGCTGAGAGGCAAACTTGTGCTGTTGGATTTTTGGGCAAGCTGGTGTGCACCATGCCGTATTGCCAACCGTAAACTAGTTGCAACCTATCAGCAGTACAAAGACAAAGGATTTGAGGTGGTGTCCTATTCGATGGATAACAAAAGAAAACTATGGTTAGATGCGATTCAAAAGATGGTATTCCCTGGATTCAGGTATCAGATTTAACAGGTTTTGACAATAATACCGCTGCGCAATCCTATTACGTTAAACAACTGCCAACATTATTTTTGATAGATGAGAATGGCACAGTTGTCCAACAACATATCGACCATGAAGAATTATTAGCATACTTAAAAAAGAAATATGATCACAACTAAAAAAGCTATTTAAGCATCGGCGTCGCGCTACTGTTTTTTACAGCACAGGCACAGGAAACAAAAGTTAGCATCGGCGGCAGAATCGAGGGCTTGGGTAATCGCGAGATCCGATTGTTAGATGCAGATATGAAAACGATCGGTACATTCCAATCCGTACAAGACAGTTTTCGGTATGAAACAAAATTAAATACCACAGATCAGCGTTTTTATGGCATCCATGTACCGAGCTTGGGCAATCTTGGCCCCTCGATGAAACGCCCGGCTATACACTTTTTGGTTAGTTCAACCAAGACGGTTATACATGCCAAACTAACGAATGGAAGCCTAGAGGAGAATAAAATCATCGGTTCACCGGCCATGACGGCATTTACAGAAACTTATGATAATCTTCCCAGCACGAAACTGCTAAAAACAGCAGCGAAGCGTACAATCGTGCCTTCGATGCTTATAATAAACAGGCTCAGACGGAAGAAAATAAGCTGTGGCTAAAACGCGAAGGACAAAAGATTGATTCGATCTATCAGATACAGCGTAAAGAGATTACAGAAAAAATCAGTGAAAACCCGAATTCAATGGTGTATGCAACTATCGCCAGCCAATATTTTACTCCACGCAACAATGCTACCGAGCTTCAAGAATTTCTCGGACAATTTGGTCCCGAGGTACTTCAACAAAGCTATTACCTCAAACAGATGCAGCAGTCTCTTGCACAACTTGGAAAAATAGAAATTGGGAAAAAGCACCTGATTTTGCGCTGATATCCGACCGTGCTGCAACAGTTAAGCTGAGTGATTATAAAGGCAAATATGTCTTGCTCGATTTTTGGGCAAGCTGGTGTGGCCCATGCCGAAAAGAAATGCCGCATGTAAAAGCTGCTTTTGAAAATTTTAAACAAAAGAATTTTACGGTACTTGCGGTATCCATAGATAAAGATTCTAAAGCCTGGACAAAGGCCCTCGCGGAAGAGAATATGCCCTTCACCCAGGTCCTTGACAGCAAAGACGATCAATCAGCTGGAAAGCGATATATGGTCGAAGCTATTCCAACCAATTTCCTGATCGATCCCAATGGGGTTATTATCGCTAAAAACCTGCGGGGAGCGGAACTGGAAAAATACCTCAAGACAATATTGAATTAAAATAAATAACAATGGTCGTCATTTCAAAAATAGACGACCATTGCTGTAAATTAAAGTGTGTAAGACACTTGTTAAAATTGCCTCTTTCGTTTGAAAATGTAAAAACTGATCAGCATAAATAAGACGATCATAGCAATATTATTATAATCAAGTCTTTCAAAGCCATCATTTTCATTCATTATATCCAAAAAGCCTTATAAGTACCCGTGTAAGGAATAAAGTCAGAGAAGCTTTTTTGAGCCACAAATACCGAAAAAACCAACATAAACATGCTCACGCCAATAGGATAAATAAAGCTTCTGAATAGCAGACTTAATGCCAATTGAATCATAGAAATCGCCGACAGCGTAATCAAAAGCTTCAGAAAGGTCAAGAAAATCACCAACCTATAATCGTAATTCTGGAAACCAAGCACTGGGTAGATCAAACCCAGTATATACCCACTGATCAAGAAGGCTGCATAGGCAAATAGTATAGAAAACAGTATGGTTAGCAGTATAAAAACAGCCTTTGAAAAGAATATCTTCGATTTGTCAAGCGGTAAAGTAAACAGTACCTTATAATTGTTGTTCTTATACTCCACATCACAACAGGCATAAACAAACAATGCGACCAGAATAGGGTACAGCAAATAAAAAAACTGAAAGACATATCTTCCTAGCAATACCTTCCAGGGGTTAGGTACCGCACTTATACTGCCCGACCGTATAATATCGTATATAATATAACCATCAATCGCGAAAATAAGCAATACCGGCGCGATAAGGACGCCAAAAATCTGACGGTTTCTGAGCAGTTTATATTTTTCAGACAAAAAGGCGGTATACAATGTATTAGTCATTCGAGCGGGAAATTAAGTTTATAAAAATCTGTTCAAGATCTGCACTATGGGATTCTAGCC
The DNA here is from genome assembly GCF_019285695.1 of Sphingobacterium sp. E70. Taxonomy (NCBI): domain Bacteria; kingdom Pseudomonadati; phylum Bacteroidota; class Sphingobacteriia; order Sphingobacteriales; family Sphingobacteriaceae; genus Sphingobacterium; species Sphingobacterium sp. E70. The sequence goes on from NZ_CP079104.1 coordinate 1,111,839, forward strand.
CATAGATTTCTATGTTTTGTTGCACCAAACATTTAATCAACTGATCAAATTGATTGTCATCTGCTATTTTCACCACCACCGTCTGTCCATCGGTTCTTAACACCGAAAATTTGGCATTATTTAAAACCGTGGCCGCACGTGTAGCATCAGAAGTCCGCAATAGAGTCTCCTTTCCACCTCACGTAACAACTCATTTTTGGTTCCTTGAAATATCATTTTTCCCCCTCAATAATACCTATATGTGTGGCTATCTTTTCGAGCTCGCTTAGAATGTGACTCGACAGAAATATGGTCTTTCCTGTTCATTGAGCAAGCGAAACAGATTCCTCATCTCAACAATTCCCTGTGGATCTAGCCCGTTGAGTGGTTCATCCAGGATCAATAGTTGTGGATCATGAAATATAGCCATGGCAATTCCGAGCCGCTGCTTCATCCCCATCGACAAGGTACTCGCTTTTTCTTTTTCTCCTTCCAAGATCTACCATTTCGAGCACCGCATCGATTCGCTTATCTCCCTTTTTGTGGATGATATCCAAATATTTTAAATTCTCAAAAACGGTTAGTTTGGTGTAATAGCAGGGTGCTTCAATGAGATTGCCCACATTTGCATAAATGTCGCTACGATAATCTTTTAAACTTTGTCCCTGGATAAAAATAGCATCAGCCTCGTCCGTAGAAGCCCCAGAGGAGTTTGATAGTAGTAGACTTTCCAGCACCATTCCGTCCAAGGTAACCGTAGATACTTTTGTCTGGAACATGGAGGTCAATGTTATTTAAAATGGTTTTTGAGCCTATTTTAAAGTTGAGCTGTTGTGTTAGGATACTTTCCATTAACGTTCGAGATAAGTTGGTCTTTTATTTAGATCAATATAAAAAATGCCATCAATATAGTCTGTCCATTTTCTTTCCTCCTCAATGCCTTGATTGATGACTGAAACAAACGGCCCCTGAGCTGAGTGGTATCAGGAGTCCCCGTAGATCCAAAAAGAAATAAGGTACCCCTGTTTGATGGAATAAATTTTCAATGGCCAATTTACCGGGTTTCCTACGATTTGACCCGCATCATTTTCCCGTCCGTAAGAACCAAAGTCAAGCATATAAGCCTGATGGCCATACTTCTTTTTAATATAGGTGCCCAAAGGAAGGTATTCTTTGTTATAAGCTGCCGAAAATGTATGGATATTGGCACACCATATAATGATTTTTTTCCGGCATATAAAGAATCTATTTGGTATTGGAGATTTTGAGCCATTAAGGAATCCCGTAGCTGCATACTTGCCATGGATCCTGGCGCATACGACCAAGATTTTTCATAATTAGATTTTATATCCGCGAGGTATCGGTTATAAACCCGCTGTTCCTCGTCTCCGCCAGAGACCTGAAAAGCATATCTCAATTTCCCTATTTCATTTAAGAACTGTTTTTAGCTGTAGAATCAAGTTTTCTATCCGCATACCTGGCTAGGGTCAGATACTCCAGATTGTTAAGTTCTTTTTTTTTAATAAGGGATAATCTTTTAGATCGATCTTATTTTTAAGGCAAAAATCCTCGAGCAACTTTGCTCGTTTATCAGCAAGTAAACGACCGGAAAACTGAATATCAAATCCACCGAGCGTAATTGGCTTGCCGGATAGTTTAGACTTTTGATAGTAGCTGATCAGTGGATCCGTTTCGTTGTTCCGCCACCAGAAATCAAATAATCCCAGACCAGCCAAAGATTTTTCAGGAAGCTGCATAGTTGGACTTTCCATTTCCTTATTCATGAGCCACATATCATATTGTCCGGCTTCATAGAGTACAATGTTATAATCTAATTTTTCGTGGAGATAGCGGATCAACCTCGATTTGGCTCGAAAAGTTTCCCCATCATCGTGCATCATTTCCCCCAACATCAGTATTCTATTATCCTTTAAAATACGATCGAATACACGGAGATCGGAAAAGTTACTATCCATCATGGAAATACTATTGATTACCGCTTTATTACGATTTACATCCACCCGCAGGGCCTGATAATTCGGTGGAAGCCGGTCATTATAAATAAGTTTATTAAAAATTAAAATAATGGCAATAAGAGCCGTTATTACGAGAAGTATACGCTTCATTCTGCACGATTAATTCGGTTTATATTTCCAGAAATAGGTAATTAAAGATACACTATTCCGAACAACTTCTAATATAAGATGATAATTTCTGTCATTTCCATAAATAATTAATAAAAATCACCTATTATTTCGAAAATAAAAAACGGTTAAGCATAAGATGCTTAACCGTTTTTAAGACGCGTTATAGTGTTCAACAAACCTTCCTAAATCTCGCTTATCGCGCGATTAGTAACCTGAGTTTTGTTGTCAAGAAAGGAATTTTATAATTTCTTAGCCCGCCTTCGATGTGCTTTGGATGCTAAAGGCCGAATGCTGGCATACAGACTTTATAGTTAACGATGGATTGTTCAACCTGTTGTATCGCACGGAGTAACTCTCCAAATGCTTCTTTCAGTTCCTCTTTGCGTTTGAGCCATTCCTGTGGATCAGTCTCACTTTCAAGTAGTCTATCTATACACTCCATCAGCATCTTATGCTGTTTTCTATCTATTCCGGTAGCCAATTTTCTATCTATTTAAGCAAGATGGACATCTGGAGCAAGAAAACCCCGGATGCCCCATCCTGTGTTACGATCTAAAATGAGTAGCGCAAGCCGAGCTGTACCTGAGCTCTTGAATTAAAATAATCAATACTATAAGGAGTTCCGGGATTGCGGAACTCAAATACAGGCCAATTTCCCTCATTCTGCTGTGGCGGAAACAGCGTCGGCGTCAGCCCCACCGAGCTGGTGGAATTGAATGTATTCGGTGAAAAGTACTGTACTCCCCATTTCCTGTAAAGTAGGTTGGTCAGATTCATCACATCAGCCGAAAATGCCAGAATATGTCCCTTTCCATTAACCGATAGTTCATGCGCTAGTCGCAAATCGGCCTGTACATTCCAGGGCGTACGTGCTTTATTACGCTCGGTAAAATCGCCCCTTCGTCCGCTTAAGTATTCATTTGCATCAATAAAAGCATTGAAAGCGGCAGCTTGTTGTGCAGCTGTCTGCCCATCGGTAATGTCCTTAAAATATCGGATTGCTTCCGACGCTGTCGGTATATAGACCAGCGATACCTGTTGTGGTAATCCCTGTATGCTATTGTTTACAATACCATAAGTAAATGGCGAACCAGACTGCGCGGAAAAGAACAGTGTGACACTTGTCCGTCCGGCACGATGCCATAGTTTATCATAACCGACACTCGCTACAATCCGATGCCGGACATCAAAATTACTATAGGCCAGACCTGGATTGTTAGGAACCAGAGACTGATTGAGCTGCCAATTCGACTCCATGGAATTCCGTACCCCATTGGATAGATCTTTTGACATGCCGTAGGTATAGCTCGCAGTTGTATTTAAAGTTTTGTATTTCTTCGCGACCGTTCCTGTCAGGCTATATTTATACCCTTGATTGGTATTGCTCAACAAGTAAATATTCGAAAAACGGCTATCTACCGCACCACTGTATACGGGTTGTTGGTGTGTGCGGTCATAACCGTACCAACGTGGATTATCGGAGGTATTGAGTTGCTGGAATAATACATCACTGATATTCTTGGTATAGATCCCTTCGAGCGTAAACTTCCAGTCACCGGACATTTCATAATCCATGCCTAAGCTTGCACGGAATACCTGCGGTAGTGTGAAGCCATTATCCACCAGATCGACCTGCGTTTTCCGCTATTCGGGTCATTGACGACAGCACCATTCTGAGCAATAAAATCTGCCAGGCCATTTTCACTTGGACGTATTGCATCACTGCCCGGAGCAAAAGGTTTCTGATCTGCGCGTTGGTCAAAGGCACCGTAACTATTTCCGGTATTGTAATACGCATAAGCCAACCAGGCAAAGGGAATCCGACCTGTAAACAATCCGGCCCCGCCACGCAACACCAACTTCCGGTCCGCTGTCACCTCCCAGCGAAATCCCACCCGCGGAGACAGCTGTACCCTGTTCATAAAGTCATTGCGCAGACGGCTTAATGGGGTATATTGATATGTCGTGCCAAAATTAGGATCCGAGAGAATACTCTTCACTTTATCACTCAGTCCGGGCATCTCCGGAAGGCTTGCCAAATCTGCCCGCAGTCCGGGTGTGATCCGCAGTCGATCGTGTATCCTGATTTCGTCCTGTACATACAAACTGTACATATTAACAGCAAAATCTGCCGCTGGGTGCGCTAAAATATAGTCGCGGGTATTGTTGTTATAATTGTAGCTACCGCGCACCCGATACGGGTTGTTGCCAACAAAATCTTCGATGCTGTTGTAGTCCACCCGCCCGTTCCAGCTATTGACAAATCCGTAACGAATTTTGTACAGCTCGTTGTGGGTACCGAACAGCAGTTTGTGCCTTCCTGTGTTCCAGGTTAAATTGGCTGTAAACTCCCATGTCCGCTGCTGCATATCAAAAATACTCGCTTCGCGGTCCGTACCGATATAAATCGTCGTTCCGGGGTACGTCCCTGAATCTGCACCTGCGGCAAGGTGGGGTCCGAAAGCGGATCACGGCTGTCATTGACAATTGTATAACCGATCACTGCATTGGCAGAAAGATTGTTTGAAAACCGGCTCTTCAGTTCAGCCACGGTGCTGCTCTGGTTATTAGTCTGTTTGAAGGCCATGCTCGAAAAGCGAAAGTCCTGTTGATCGCGGTCCATATGCGTCGCCGAACTGCGGATGGTATTGTTCCGCACTGCTAGCTGATGCTTAGTGTTGATATTCCAATCGATACGGTTAAAGAACTTGACCGATTTGCTCCAATTGGTATACAAACCAGCAGTTCCGGCGTCAAATAAGTTACCATAGCGTTCTTTGACGGTATTTGCTATTTTTTCGGCATCCGTCATACTCAGTATCTGCGCCGTTTCAGCTGTGCCAACTAGCAGCTGTGTCGGATCCTGCCGTCGCGCAATTTCTTCGTTACTGAAGAAGAATAGTTTATTTTTAATAATTGGGAAACCGATCCGGAAACCAGACTGGTAGTCGTAGAAGTCACTGTTCATTTTTCCCAATGTACCAACCCTGTCTTTTCCGGTCAGCGCTGCATTGCGGCCAAAACCATATACGGAGCCTTCAATTTTATTTGTTCCCGATCGGGTGACGGCATTGACCGAACCACCTGTAAAGTTCCCGATCTTGACATCATAGGGCGCAAGATAAACCTGAACATCCTGAATCGCATCGATAGAAATCGGATTGGTTCGGGTCGAGCTTCCGGCCATACCCGAGGTACCAGTCTGTCCTCCCAAAGAAGGTGAAAAACCGATTGCATCGTTGTTGATTGCCCCATCCACAGTCACGTTATTGTAACGGAAATTGGTTCCCCGAAACTATTGTCACGGCTTCCCTGAGGTGTCAGGCGTGTAACGTCGGTAATTGAACGTGATACTGTCGGCATATTCCTGATCTGCTCACCCGAAATATTTTTACCTGCGCCAAATGTATCGGCGCGTTGACCCTTGCCCGGGCGCTGACGACCACCTCTTCTATCCGTTGGTTTGCTGCAGTCAGCAGGAGCTCAAGCTCCTGGGCTCCCCCAAACGGATATAAATATCCTCCCGTATATCGGGCTGCAGCCCTACAGCTGTAGCCGTAACGCGATAAGGTCCGCCGATCCGCATATTATTGATGGTAAAGCGGCCATCTTTGTCTGCTGACAGCGTATATTTCGTACCCGAAGGTGTGTGCACAGCTTCGATGGAGGCTCCGCTATCGGCACTTTTGTCCCATCAAGCACACGGCCCCTCAGCGCGCCAGAAGTCTCCTGAGCAAAAATTCTTGTTGGCTGTAATTGCAGCAGAAATATGGCAATAAGTATCCCTAGCCAACGATATATTGTATTTTTGATTGTTCTCATGTAAACATTTTTATAAATCTGCGTGAATCACATACAGTCTTTAACCTTATTGTTGGAGTGTCTGTCCCATTACATGAATGACTCCATTTCCAGCAAGTACATCCATACGTAGCGGTGTTAGTGCCCAAGAATTGCCGGTACCTTTAATGGTTATCCCCGTAAAACTATTGGGCACATTGTATTGGCCAAGTAAATTAATGGTCAGGGTCTTTTCATTCAGCATCGTTTCGGTATAACTCGTCGTTCCATCAGGCGTCAGCAAAAATAATCCTGTGCAAACTTGCGTTCTTTGGCTATATGGTAGCTCAGTAGTTTTTTCAGTCCTACGGGGTCAGCCTTTTGGATCGCTTCCAGATCAGGATAGCCAAGTTGTTTGATCGCCATATTATTGGGAGCAAACACCGTATAATTCGTTGTGCCCGCCAGTGATTCCAATAGACCCGAAACCTTTAAAGCCTGGTAAAACAAACTGAGATCAGCATTTGCTGCCAGCGCCTGTTTCAGGTTGCCATGTACATTGGGAACCAATAAACGGTCGAGTACCTGCATTACCCCGTTCGCGGCCTTGGTATCCGCTTGCAGCAGTCGGCCGCCATTGATAGTCGTAAGCGTATCTTTTCCGCGCTTCACCCGGCTCCAATACACCTTGGTACCCAATACCGTTTCCTCCTCCTGATTCATTTTTAAATCCTTTCCTGTAAACAGCACAACATTTTTCAGGATATGGTAATTGCCCTGTTCAACGAGTTTACCCGTCGGTTCAGCATATACTACGGCTGGATTTTGATAACCAGCAGCCTTATAAGCATCGTCGGATGGGGCCAGCAAGGTGTAAGAGCCATCCTGCATCAACATTTTATTCAGCCCGCTTTTATACAGTGCCGTCGCGAGATAGGTCAGTCCAAAGTTATCCCGGACCACATCGTTTAAGGTATTTTTTCGACATCAGCCTTTGGATTTATGGCATCCTTAGAACAGTTCACCAGGGATAACATCAATAGAATGGCGTATAGGTATTTCATTGATTTCATGTCTTTTTGTCTAATCGTTTATACGGTGTCTACTATTTTTTCTTGTGCCACATGCTAAAATCATCCGGTACGATAATCCGGTCGACAACATGAACGGGCCCCTGAATGGTGTTGATATTTTCCTCGATAATGTTCACAGGCTGTTCTTTGCTTTTCATATGGCCAACCTGTATATGCTTGCCTGAATGGTAAAATCGATGGTAGATATTCTTGAACCCAGCCAGCTTTTTGTTGTCCAACATCTGCGAAAAAATAGTTGAATTATTTAGAAAACGATCCGTTTGCACGTCAACCGTAACCATGGAATAATCTTCATTATACCCTGTCTCCAATCTCGCGCCACCGATATACTGGTACTTGAGCAGGCTATCCACCGGAGTCAATTGGTTCGTTTCATAATACCATGGGGTTTCTATCCGACCATTCAACGCCCTCAGATCAGCCTCGGTATAAATGCCCATCCGGTTGAAAGCAGCATCGGTTGGTGCAAACAGTGTGCAATGGATGACATTTCTAGGGCGCTCAGCACTATAATGAAAAGTCCCCTCGAAATAATAGTTCCAATCGAGCATAAAACGAACTGGTAAACCAAAACCTGGAAACATATTCATCATAAAATCATTGGCATACTCGATATTGTTAAGCTCCATAGCCTTTAAATACAAGGAAAACGCCCATCCTTTACCAGAAAATCGTACATCTGCTGGCTGGGTGCTTTAAGCATCTGTTCGATAACAAAAACATGTCCCTGTGCAACGGCGAGTTCCGACCCGATTTTTAATTTCTTTCCATCAATAATCAGATTGCCTTGCTCCACACTCAGCTGTTGCCGATAGAAATAAGGTACCGTCCTAACCAATGTACCATCTCGGGGTTCACCGTCCAAAAATTTAGGATGCTTCAATAGGGTAAAAAAGTCAAGTCCCGCCCGATCGTCGACAGCTGATCGGAACTGATTGCTCCATTGAGTACATGATAGCGTAATATGTTCTGCAAGGAGTCTTTTGTGAGCCGCTGTATTTTTGCGGCAGTATATCCGGCGGTTTCCATTGCATTATTGCCCGGTACCAAAAAGGTTAGCTTTGCCTGCGCCTGTTCGGTCGCAAGTACGTTATCCATTTCGGCCTTTTGCCACATAGCTTTAAACAAACCGGTATTGTCCGGCAGTCCTTCTAGCAGCGAAGGATATGTTGGAGCCGGAATCTCTCGCCTACTGCATCAGGCATAAACTCTGTTTTTTACAGGCGGAAAATAAGAGCAGGACAGCAAATATTGCAAGCGTAATATATTGATTTAAATTGCTTTTCATCGTTAATTTGTCTTAGTTGATTCCTTGATCAGTGCTTCTTCGGGCAATACCAACAGGCTGTTGATTCCATGTACAACACCATTATCCGCTTTATAATCCGTTTGATAATCCGGCTGAAAATTGCTGATCCGGAGCGGAGTATTGGCTTCAGGAGCCTGACTGTGAATAATAAAGGGCTCCATTGGTGTATTGGCGGAAATGCCAAAATAATATAATTCATCCCCACGATGCGCGCACGATAATAAGGACTGCCGTAATAGCCTGAGCCCGGTAGTTGTCCATAGATCGCCATATCAGAAAGAAAGAAATGGTTATACAGCAGATAAACACGCGACAATCGTTTGCCATACTTGCCGGGATCCAAACGAGCGATATCATTGGCTGTTATTCCCGCCTTCTCAAAAGCCGCGTTATCGGGGCAAAAACAGTGGTATTGACAGGTTCTCCCAGACGCTCCCAATCACCCATACGTTTGAGCAGCGCAATAAATAAGCTATACTCAGGTTTGGAATTCAAGACATCCTGTATGGTGGGATTATATTTTAGTACTTTATCAACGACATGCAACACCCCATTCGCCAATACAATATTCTGTGTCGCAGAAACTGATTTAGAGCCGTTGACATATAAGTCTGAAATTAAATTACATTCCGCACATACTTTCTGTGTTTTATAACCGATAAACAGTTCTTTTTCCATCATGTTAACATATTTGTTGTCAATGGTATTGGGTGGTACATCACTGGTATACAACCTTCGGGGCAAAATATGATAAAGCAATAACTGCCGTAGGCTATCCCGCTTCATGCTGGAGAAATCACTGGCACGAACAATCCCAAGGTCATTGAAAGCTTTATTCGTTGGAGCGAAGAGAGTATATGGTCCCTCCTCTTTGAGCAGATTCAATAAATCTGCCTGCTTCAATGCAGCATACAACAAAGTCAGGTTATAGTTGTTACCAATGAAATCGGCGGCATTGCTGTACTTGTCACTTTCGACATATACGTCCAGATCCTTATTGTTACAGGCGCAAAAAAAAGAAAATATTGAAAAATAAGGCGAGCGGAACGAATACATTACATCTCATAGCTAAAATATCAGGTCTCATAATTAATAGATAGGTTGCGGATATTTACGTTGTACTGTGGTCAGAAAGGCATTGCCGTTGACGACTTCAATACTATTGACTACACCAAAAGTTCGCGGATTAGCTGTTCCTGAGTGAACATTGACGGTTAGACCGGGGAAAAAGTGTTTAGGTAATAACTGGGGAATACTGTGCATGATCCATCAGCATATAACCAAAAGTACCGTCTTTAACAGCAGGTTCGGTAAGCCCTCCCGGGACCGATGGCGGTTCGAGATAGGATCCTGCGGTACGCGGGTCAATGGAAGGTGCAAAAAACTGGATATATTGCCAGGTATTGGAATAGACCTTATTTTTATCCTGCAAGAAGATCGGGAAACCATAATAGGGCGTCACTTTAGGGGCATCAATGTTCCGTAGCAGCCGGCCAGCATATTGATAACTAAAATTTGGAATACGCTGCTGCACTGTCGCTCCAGCAGCGTTCACACTTGGCTGAATATGCGTGATAAAAATATTCATCGTATCAAGTAACCCGTAGCGCAACGATCTTGTTGTTCCCGGCACGGGCAATTTCTGTGAAAGATCTGCCTGTAGAAAACCTCTGGCACTCAGGTTATAAAAATTAACATAAGTCAGGGTATCCGAAAAGGCCTGTTTATGAAAAGTCTCCTGACGTACATAGAGTCCATTCTCCTTTGTTTTAAAGTCCTTCTGCAGTATATGTAATGTATACACTTCACGCGAGGACAGATCAATAATTGTATCCAGAAATACTTTGCGCTGCTGCTCATCGGGCAGTTTCGCAAAAGGCACACTGCTGATCGGGCGTGCCATAAATAAAAAACGACGTTTGCCCGCAGACACCTGCGCCCAATTCGTCAGATCAAAACCATTCAAGATCGGCGCCGTGGGCACCAGTTCTTTACCCGGGTATTCTGGGTTATATTTAGAGGTGCTCAATCCGGCATGTGCCGCATTGGGTGCGGCATAAATATTCCGTTTATCCAAAAATCACCTATCGCCAATCCGTCAATGGGTTTGCCTGATGCATCAAACTCCGGATCAATAAACATGCAAAAAAAAGGCTGCGCTTCTTCTTTATTATCCAATGTGAGTGTATAGGTCAAATTATTAAATACCCGGATATAGGCAGGGTCTTCGACGGTTCTATATTCGGTTTTTGTGCAGCTAGCTACGCAAAAAACAAACGATAACGCGATAACTGCAAAAAGAGGACTAGTTAAAATCTTGTGTTTCATAAAAATGGTTATTTGGTATGTTTTACTACCATAAATTTCGCTTTGTCGGTTTCCGTGGTGCCTTTTAGATCACCAATGACCGCGATAGAATATACACCAGGTTCATGCAGCGGAACTTTACGTCCCACAGCGGTATACAGTTTGGGATTTGCAACAAGTTGCGTACTGGACAAAGGTTTGACCTGTTGCAGCCAATCGCCGGGAATGCGTGTTGGCAGCGAACTGTAAGCCATAAACTGATAGGGACCACCCGTATCATTGGAGGCACTATAGAGCAGCGATGTATAAGGTTGCAGGATGTTTAAAATGCCAGGAGCCATATTTACACCACTATCCATTGCCCCTGTACCAAAAGGACGTCCCTCACCATTAGTGAATGTGGCATAGGGTAAAGCTGCACAGAAATTCAAGAAACGGAAATTAAACATGTAGCTGGACCGGAACCGGTCTATTGTCGCATTATTACCCCACCTTCTTTCCCTGTATAGGCCGTTCCCGCCAAGTTATTGGCTGCTAATAACACCTTCACTTTTTATCCGGATCCATGTAAAGCCACGCCGTATAATTTTGTCCGGCCTGTAGTTCGGCATCGATGGCAGCCAAAACTTGTCCTGAAGCTGTTTCAATAACAATAGGCTGTTGACCAGCGACCACAGGGAAATAATCTGATGCTTTGCCATAGGCTGTGGTAGCCGTGGTCTGTCCCTTTGCCCGCAGCACCGCATCTTGTCCTGTGATGGTATTAGCAAGCTGTATCTGTGCATATGTCCGATTGAGCGGCTCGCTGATATCGGCGATAATCTGGAAACCATTTTGTAGTTCGCTGATATCATCTGTCCCTGTGGTCCAGGTAAATTCTTTCGGATGGACAACAATAGTATAGATACCGCCGGGCTGGAAATTCTGAACCGGTGCATAGGTCTGGCCAGAAGACATTCGGCTAATCGCACCACCACCCATTTCCATTGTTGAATTGAAACGGTCAATATTATTGTAATAGGTATGCCCAACAGCCGGAATCTGCCTACCATCAGCCGTCAGCAGTTTAAACTGATAGGTACCATAAGGCAGTTCCACATAATCAGACCAAGCATCGCTTGCAATCCTTGTTGTGCTGTTGCTAACGGGGTTCCATCGGCATAAGTTAGTGTAATCGGTCCCGTAATGTCTTCCATGGAGCTGGTAGGCATCAATTTCTTGGCGAAATTAATAATCCGGATTTTAAAATGATCCGGACGCTTCGGAGCGGTCACACTGCGTGGTACCTCTACCAGCCTATCCGGTTTCTGCACCCGGCTTTCGTGATTGATCAGCAGGTAATAGTCCTTCGGAGCGTCGTAAGAATCGCGGACCGTAAATTCGACATCATGAGAAGCTATCGTCTTCGTTGGTATCGGTACAAAGGTTGTTCTGAAACGTACCGTGCCATCGGTCTGAAAGAGATCTTGCGGTACGGTCCAGCTCTGCCCCAAGCGTCCATCTTTCGGAAAATAGCGTGTTCCCGGTGGCGTCAGCTCTTCGGGTGGAATATAGCCCGAACGCTGTGGGGGCACAAAGAAATTTGTCAGACTGTCGCCATTGGCAATCAGCTGCGCATTCTCGGATAAATTGACCAAACGTGTATTCGAGGCCTTTTGAGCATCGGGGTTAGGTCTATAGTCAAAGGTATAATCTAAGTTTTCCCGTTTACAGGAGAGGACAAAAATACTGACCAACAGCAGTATGACCTGTAGCAGGGATATCCATCCCATCGCATTCAAGCATTGTCCATTTGTTCCTTTTTTTTGCTGTTTCATACTTATAAAATGTTATAGGTAAATCCAACCATAATCTCTGTTCCGCGTTTGTAACTCCGGTTTAGGTATTCGCGTCCATACCATTTGCCACCTGTATCCGGATTGGCATAGACCGTTTTGATGGCCGGATTCAGCATATTCTTTGCATAGCCTTTGAAGAGTAACCTCCTATTCAACTTTTGGCTGAATACCAGGTCCAACATGGAGAATGGTCGTGTATAGAGGTCGGGCTCACCCGTAAGATTGATCTGTACCAGCCTTTCACCTACTGTATTGTAAGTCGCTGTGATATCCGTACCCCATTTTTTATTGTTATAATTCAGCCAGGCATTGATACTATAGGGTGCCTGCTCAAAGAGCGGGCTATTGGTCGGTGCATTCCGGTCGATAGACCAGTTGGCAGCAAGCCGCTCCGGTGTTTTCTTAATATTGCTCTGCGCAAGCAGCAGATTGGATCCCAAGAAGAAGTCATGCGCGGGTTCCCAGAATGAGCCTAAGTTTTCACCAATTCCAGTTCAACTCCATAAACCCGGCCCCGATTGGGATCGTTCTGAAATTGGATGATCGGAAATTCCGGGAAAGTAGCGGCCAGTCCCTGGGTTTGCAGACTGAATACCTTCACGAGCTGGTCATTGATTTCTTTCCCGAAGGCCGAGACAGCAATGACTTCACCGCTATTTGGGAACCACTCCCAGCGGAAATCCAGGTTTTTGGTCGACTGGTTTTTAAGTTTCTGTTTCCAACGACCAAGCCCATCTGGAAAGCGTCAAATTCGTAAACATTGGTAATTTCCGTAATTCCGGTCGCGCCAATGTGGTATTGAAGGCTACCCTAAAGTTCATGTTCTCGTTGAGGGTATACGTTGCATTGACTGAATAATACGGTTTGTATCCCTGCTTATAGGCCGAATTGGGATTCTGTGGATTGAGGTTTACGGTCCCGTTGGCATTGGCTGCTGTTAGTGATGGATCCAGATACACATTTGCCGTATCCACCGCGGACTGTATATTGGTATTTTCAAAACGCAATCCACCAGCAACACGGAGTTCGTCCGTCAGTTTCAGGTCCAGCATCCCATAGAACGCATTGGTTTCATAAAATCCGGTGTAATTGTTTGGTGATTTTTGGATGTTGTACAAGAAGCCCCCACAGGAAAGTCACCTTCGCCTACCCCGCCTGTAGGTACGCGCACACCAACCACCTCATTGCTGACCAGTCGGTCCAGATTACCTTCCACATCATAGAGCGGAATCGAAGAGAATTTACCGGGACCATACGCGCCATAACTTGTAAAATTAGATCCCGGTAGAAACAATACGTTTTCGCCAAATTTTCGTTCGCGGTTCAGGTAGTTGAAACCTGTTTTAAATTCCTGTTTATGGCCCAATAACTTAAAAGGAATCGTCAGATCAGCTTTGTAATTATAATTGGTTTCGTCCAGATTCCGCCAGCGCCGTCCATTCGGATCAGCCTGAAGAATACCAAAAGGACCAAATCCATTGACATAGCCCGAGCTTAACGCATAATAGCGTTCGGTATACACATAGTCTATATTGCCCGTATTCGGGAGATGTGAAATATTTGGCCGTTCAATGGCACCGCCATAGCGCGGTTTGTAGTCCACCATATTGACAAAACGGTAATCGGGATCATTCTGGTTGGATTTGGAAGAAGCCATATTGTAGCTCAGGCGTGGGGAATAATCACTTTTTAAAAATTTATGTTCGCCCTGCAGATTGAAGGTATGCAGGGTACGAAAAGTCTGTTTTAGCGAGTAGGTGGTACTGTTTACTTCACCGGGCAAGCCTGCATAGAAATACCCGCCACGCAGATTGGTTGCCGTATTCTCCCCACCCCAACTACCTAGGTACTGAAAACTCACTTCATGTCTAGGATTAAAACGATAGGTCAGACCACCCAATAGGCCATAGTTGAGCGTTTCGACGCCTGTGTTTTCCTTATAGGTCTGGTATTTTCCCATCACAATATTATTGGTGGTGGTAAAATTGGGGATCTTGCGCTGGCTATAGATATAGGGGCTACCTGTGACCACACCTTGGTAGATGCTATATTGCGTCAGGTCTCCGTCGTAGATATTGCTTGTCCGTCGGTAATAGTTTCCCCGAGGATCACGCCCAATTTATGTTTATCAAAAAGGGTGTAACTGTTACCAAAGGTCGCGGAATACAATTGATTGAGTGGTGCTCTTTTGGTCTGCGAGGTCAATACGGGATCAAATCCCTGCATAATCCCATTGATGCGATTGACTTCCTGGCGCACTTCGGGACTATAATTGCTGGAGGCAATCAGCTGCTGAATCGAGCTTAGACCATTAGGATATTGTTTGGATAGATTCAGAAAGTCATTGGAAAGATCTTTCTTATTGATTGCCGTACCTAATACGCCCATGTCGCTATTCCAGAAACTGTTATACTTGCCGCCAACACCAATATTGGAATTAAAGCCTGTCTGCGCAATCACTTCAAACGTCATCTTTTCTGGTACCGATTTGGTTTTCAGTTCGACGATGCCTGAAGCCGCATCGGCAGGCTTATCGGGTGTAACGGTCTTATAAACCGTAATATTATCCAATAATGAAGCCGGGACCAGATCCAGTGGAATAGCACTGCGGTCAGGATCCGAAGATGCCAACCGTACGCCATTCAGCTGACCGATCACCGAGCGGTCCCCAGTCCACGTACAGCCACATATTTGTCATCCGTTATGGTTACTCCGGTCACACGTTGTAAAGCCTGTGTTGTGGTGTTGCTACCGGTACGCTCGATCAATTGCGCTGAGATGGCATCCTGTACAATGGATGCTTTGCGGCGTTCTTCAAGTACTGATGCTTCAGTATTCGCTCTTTTTCGGGCCTGTACGGTAACTTCGACCTCCTGCAATGCTGTACTCAAAGATTGTAGCCGAACGGTTATATCGACCTGTTTCGCACTGACGACCAACTCCTTACGCTGATACCCCAATGAGGTCAAAACCAATACCCCATTTTGTCCGGAAATTCCGATAGTGAAATTTCCATTTGCATCCGTTGACGTCGAATTCCTGGTATCCTTGACGCTCACCGAAATTCCAGCCAATGCCTGTCCTGTACTTCCGTCCAGTACCCGCCCACGGATCGTAGTGGTCTGCATCCAACGTTTCGTCTTTTTTCATCACTTGGACTTTCCAAATCCGTACGCCGAATTGTTACAATTCTATTCTTGACCGTGTAAGCAAATGGGAGCTTTTCAAAACAGCGTTCCAACACCTGCTCTAGGGGTGCATTTACCACATTAATCGTGATGCGTGGCGCATGATCAAAGATCTCTGCATCATAAAAAAATCGTAGCCCGTCTGCACACTAATCTGTTCCATCAGATCAGCCAAAAGGGTCTTTTGCTTATTAATAGTTAGGCGCTGACCATATGTAGCTGCACTTAAATGTGCTAGTACACAGGTTAATAATACCATGGTGATTTTCATAACACGCATGACTTGATGAAAATTCATACTTTTGTCTTGTAGTTATAGTAAATGTTAAAAATTGACGACACATCTTTTTTAATGACTTTAGCTATTTTGGGCGGTGATGTTGGTAGCATCGCCGCTTATTTTTTATCCAATGTCATGGTAATGGGTAATTATTTCTTCACGATAATCCTCCTTTCTTTGATCTCCAATTTCACCTTATCGATGGAAGCAATCATCTCCGTTACCGCCGATAGCGATTGACTCCGGGATACCTTTCCCGTAAATTTCATTGTGCTTAATTCAGGAGGGCATTCCACCGTGACATCGTACCATCGGGCGATCTTGCGCAGAATGCTACCTAACTCCTCCCGACGGAATATAAAATACCCATTTATCCAGGCTAAGTTTTGTTGCATATCTGCTTCTGAGAGCTGCATGTTTTTTCCGACCAATGCCTGCTGTCCAGGTTTGAGCAATTCCGATTTTCCACTATGCGCAGCAATCAGACGCACGCTCCCTTCCACCAGCGTTGTGCAGTCATCAGGTTCATTGGCATAAGCGTTGACATTGAAGGTGGTTCCCAGCACCTGGATCACCTGTTTATTGGTCTCGACAAAAAATGGTATATGTTCATTTTTTTGTTACTGACTTTTGCTATTTCGAAGTACACTTCCCCGGTCATTTTTACCCGACGTTCTTTTTCTCAAATTCCACAGGATAGGTTAGCGAAGAAGCCGCATTCAGCCAGGCCTTGCTTCCATCGGGCAATGTGACACGGTATTGTCCGCCATTGGGTGTGCTAATACTGTTATAAGATTGCGGGGATGCATTCCTATTTGAAGCGGCATAGACAATTTCACCCTCCGCTGTCTTTTGCACCTTCACGCCACCTCGATCTACAATGTTTCCATTGGCTGCATCTGACAAAGAGATCGTGGATCCATCCGCCAATTTCAAGATAGCTTTTTCACTTCCGGGGACGATTTCCTTTTTAAGTCAGCAGTCTGATTTTCTTTAAAATCATCGCGTTGCATTAGCGACCAAATCAATCCGGCCAACCCAACGAATAGAACTGCCGCCGCAACATATCGTATTGTTCTCTTTCCAATAGCAACGATCTTTGATTTTACTTGGGGCTGCGTTTCTTCGGCTTGGACCATGGGTTGTACTGGTCCTATTCTTTCCTTTAACCGCAGCTGCCATTCGGAAATTTTCGCTGCATCGATAGGTTCGACTTCTTCGGGCCGATCCCATAAAAATGTTGTTTCTGTCTCCATCAACCGATGAAGAACAGCAGTATGATCAGGATCTGCGAGAAAATCCGCAACAAGCTTCTTCTCCGCTAGTGTACATTTTCCCTGAAGATACCGCTTCAACAGCTCATTTGTAATCATTTGTTCGCCCATTATTTGCTCCTTCATTACTGTAGGCGCAGAAATAGCGGCTTACCACCTACCGTGATCAATAAAAAAGAACAAAAACAATAACAAACTGATAATCAGCAATTAAAAAACACACTAAGCAAACAGGCTAAGGAGGAGGATAATAATCGGCAAGATGCCTTTTCGAAAATGTTTGAGTGCGGAGGAAATATAATTTTCGATCGTATTGATGGAAAGATTGGTTTTCTGTGCTATTTCTTTGTAGCTGAAGCCACCTTCCCGACTGAGTACAAAGACTTCTTTGCGCTGCGGGCTTAGTTCTGCGAGAAGCTGTTTATACTGATCCTCTCCTTCCCGGCAAATAATAGCGTAATCAGCCATTTGCTGTTCTATAACGTCATCTTCAGCATATTTTTCAATTGTCGAAACAATATTCTGACTTTGTTTCCTCAGGTGACTGATGACAGCATTGCGGGCAGCACGGTGCAGATAAGCCGATACGTTTACGGGGATTTCGAGCTGCTGCCGTTTCTTCCAAAGCCAGAACAAAACATCGAGTGCAATCTCTTCTGCTAGGAAAGTATCGTTTAAATAATACTTACAAACGGCATAAAGCTTGGGCGAATAACGGGCCACCAATTCATTATAAGCTTTCAGGTCTTCATAAAGACAACAGCTTTCCAATAATTCACGATCTGATGCGCTATGATAATTCACCCCTGGTTAATAATTTCAATCGTATATAATGATATATCTCTGTCTGTCTCTAAGCGCAAGTGGCCCCTGCGAATATTTTCAATCCAACCGAAGTTAGCTCATCTCTGTTACGGAGCTGATCGACAGGTGTACAGATCCCATCACTAAATTCATAAAGAAATGTGTGGGTAGTGTTTGTTTAGTATTATGTTTCTGTTAAGTCAAATGCTCCGTTTTACCATTGAATATATCCATCCGCTCGCTCATCATCCGACTCGGTAGTCATCTTTAACTGCTTGCTACAGATCGTCGAATACATTTATTTTCATCCTTCTTTTGGTTCTTCTATGTATATTAATGCTTTTGTTAATGGACTATTAATGGTATCCGTTGATATTGGGAGTTACAAACAATATAGATCTTTATGCTAGTTAAAACGCTCAAACTTTATGTGCTCAGCATGGTATTGCTGCCGGCAAACATGTTATTGGCTCAAAAGCAATACGATTCCTACAAGGGTCTGGTCATGGCCGGTTACCAAGGCTGGTTTAATAGTCCACAAGACGGTGCCGATCGCGGGTGGTACCATTATCGGGGTAAAAATGGTTTTCAGCCCGGGTCAACGAATATCGACTTTTGGCCTGATGTCAGTGCCTACCAAAAGACCTACGACAGTCCCTTTATGACCAAGACGGGCAAACCCGCAAAATTGTACAGCGCCCATGATTATTCTTCCGTCAATCTTCATTTTAAATGGATGAAGCAGTATGGTATTGACGGCGTTTTTATGCAACGTTTTGTTGGCGAAATCGCCAATCCAAGTGGGTTAAATCATTTCAACAAGGTGCTGCAATCTGCCATTCAATCGGCCAATGAATCGGACCGCGCAATCTGTATCATGTATGATCTCAGTGGTATCAAGGACGGTGACGAGAAGATTTTAATGGATGATGTGGCTGCACTGGACAAGAAATGGGAATTAAAACGGCGCAATAAAGCGCATACCTACCTGTTCCATCAGGGCAAACCACTGATTGCCGTCTGGGGCGTAGGTTTCAACGATGGTCGCAAGTATAACCTCAAAACAGCCGAACGCATTGTCAATTACCTCAAACAAAATGGCTACAGTGTACTATTGGGTGTTCCGACCTACTGGCGCGAACTTCGCCAGGACACCGAATCTGATTCCTTCTTACACAGCTTGATCAAAAGTCCGATATCATTATGCCCTGGTTTGTCGGCCGTTATAATCAATCCGGATTTGACCAGTTCAAACCTTTGATTCGAGCCGACATGGACTGGTGCAAAAAAACAAGGTAGACTATGTTCCACTCTGCTTTCCGGGTTTTTCATGGACCAATATGACCGGAAGTTCTCGCGCCTTTGTACCACGTGACTCGGGCAACTTTTATTGAAACAGCTACAGCACAATCTTTCTATTGGTGCCGAAATGCTCTATATTGCCATGTTTGACGAAGTCGATGAAGGTACGGCCATATTCAAAACTCTGCATCAAAAAGATGTTCCGCTCAATGGAGAAGGTTCATTTGTCGGAATTGAAGATAATTTACCCAATGATCATTATCTTTGGTTAACGGGACAAGCTGGCAAATACCTGAAGACTAAAACCGAAGCCCCCGTTACGCAACCAAAAAGAAACTAAAAGATGAATATAAAATTTATAAGCAGTACACTCCTGGTACTCGTATGCTTTACCCAAAGTCAGGCACAACAACAGAAAAACAATGCCACAGCTGCTAGTCAACGGCAACAAAAGATAGATCAATTCTGGACCGACCGAGCGCAGATTAAACCCCTGGAAAAACTTTCTGTTGCTCCACTAAGCCTTGTGTATACGCGTCCGGCGAAGGTCTGGGAGGAAGCCTTGCCCCTGGGTAACGGACAGCTTGGCGCCATGGTCTTTGGGGAGTTGCCGATGAGCGTATCCAATTTAACGAAAGTACATTATGGGCTGGTGCGCCACAGGATCCCAATAACCCAAAAGGAAAACCTACCTTCCACGTATCCAACAATTGCTCTTTGAAGGAAAAAACAAGGAAGCCGTCGAACTGGCTGATAGCACGCTGATGGGCATTCCAAAAGGATTAAGCCCTATCAATCGCTAGGTGAATTGTGGCTCGATATGCCGCATCTCCACGTTGAACACTATCAACGTTCCTTGGACCTGGAGACCGCCATACAGCAGAGCAGTTACCAACATAAGGGCATAAAATACACGCGTGAATCCTTTATTTCGGCACCGGCCAATGCTATGGTCATTCAGTATAGTGCCAACAAAAAGCAGGCACTGGACCTGAACTTCAGCTGGAAGCGTGCCCAGGATTTCACTTGTCTTACAGATCCAAAAGATCCCAGCCAATTGCTGCTTCAAGGCCAGATCGGACAGTCAGTCAGCGAAGGCGAGAAGGGTACCAAATTTTCCGCTATTGCAAAAGTTTTTCTTAAAGGTGGTAAGCTGACCAACACGGCTGGCCGGATAACAATTACAGGTGCCGATGAGATCATGCTGCTGATTACCGCAGCTACAGATTATCCGGGTTTAAAGCAGATCAGTTATCCTGCAAAACAAGTTGGCATAGATCCGCTGGTAAGCTGTCGTGAGACAATGCACGCATTGGCAAAATCGGATTATCAACAGTTAAAGCAAGCACATATTGCGGATTACCAGCATTTTTTCAAACGTGTACAGTTGGATCTCGCCGATGCGGAGCAGCAAAAATGGAAGCAGGTTCCCACGGATTCACTGATTAAGCTTACACGTGGACAACAGCAGATTCCAAGCGCACTGATCAGCAAGTTTTTCCAGTTTGGCCGCTACCTGTTGATCAGCAGCTCGCGCCCAGGGCATATGCCGGCAAACCTGCAAGGTCTATGGGCCTGGCAGATGGACCCGCCCTGGAATGCCGATTTTCATACCAACATCAATTTGCAGATGAATTATTGGCCTGCGGAACTAACCAATCTGTCCGAATTGCATCAGCCCCTCTTTGACCTCACTTCGGCCCTGATTCCCTTTGGTGAACGCACAGCACGTACCATTTATGGGGCCCGGGGCTGGGTAGTGCACCACCTTACTGATGCCTGGGGCTATACCGCTCCGGCGGATGGCGTACAGGGGATTTGGCCTATGGGCTCGGCATGGCTAGCGCAACATCCCTGGGAGCACTATAGCTATACCGGCGACCGTCAGTTTCTGAAAGAACAGGCTTATCCCATTATGAAAGTTGCCGCCCGCTTTATATTGGATTTCATGATACAGATTCCTTCTGATAAACCGTTTGCGGGATACTGGACAACCAATCCTTCCCATTCTCCCGAAAACAGTTTTATCTTACCTTCAGGTGAGGTTTCCAGTTTTACATATGGTGCTACGATGGATACGCAGATTATCCGCGATCTGCTACAAAACTATATTGAAGCGTCGACCTTGCTAGACAACGATCCAGACTTTAGGCAAGAATGCCAGGCCGCCCTACAAAAACTGATCCCTACACAGATCAGCAAAGAGACGGGACGGATTATGGAATGGATCGAAGATTATCAGGAAACGGAAGTGAATCACAGACATACCTCACATCTTTTGGACTACATCCGAGCAATCAGATCTCCATTGCCAATACACCCGATCTAGCCGAAGCAGCAAAGAAGACTCTGCTGAGCCGGGGTGATCATGGCACCGGCTGGAGCCTGGCCTGGAAAATCAATATGTGGAACCGCCTGCATGACGGTGAACATTCCTACAAGTTGCTTTACAATCTTATCAGTGAAAAGACCTTACCCAATTTATTTGACAATCATCCACCTTTTCAGATTGACGGCAATTTTGGTGCTACAGCTGCCATCGCCGAAATGCTCCTACAGAGTCAGGTACGCGATAAAAACAACAACTATTTAATCGAATTGTTACCCGCTTTAAGCAAACATATAAATAAAGGCAGTATCACTGGATTGAAAGCCCGCGGCAATATCAGTGTCAATATCCAGTGGAGCAATGGTGTACTTGAAAATGCCGAACTTATCCCAAGCAAAAATGGACCGATCTGTATCAGTTATGCCGGTAAGCAGATCCAAGTGGAAGGAATCAAAGGAAAATCTATCCAAATTACATCCCAGATGTTTTAGCTTGAGCAAGCTTTATATGCAACAAAAATAAGCTAAGGAAATGACTTAACGAAAAAGGTCCTTTGATCAATTGACCAAAGGACCTTTTATTAAGCAACAGCGCTATCAGTAATATAATAGCCATAAACCAGCAGCGTATCGGCTACCGACAAACAAAAAGAGCGATTTTAATTTGCCCAGTTTTTGTTCGCTTTGTCGCCCAAAATGAACTCAAGTGTACCGCCCTTTAGGATATCTGCATGCTTTAGCTCTGTGCTATTCAATGGTTTTCCATTTAGCGTAGCTGATTGGATATACTTATTTTTTGCTGAAGCGTTTTTTCCGATAATCACAAAAGATTTTCCATTTGGCAGGCTTAGCGTTGTTTTCCGGAAAAATGGTGACCCAATGCTATAGGATGCCAGTCCCGGTGTAACGGGATAAAAACCCATCTGCGAAAAGACCACAAAGGCCGACATACCACCGCCATCTTCATCTCCCGGTACCCCCATCAGGTCATTTCTAAACCACTCGCCGATCAGTTTATGGATGCGTTTTTGTGTCATCCAGGGTTGTCCAGCGTAATTATAGAGGTACGGAATATGGAGGGCGGGCTCATTGGCCATCGAAAACTGACCAACATTTCCTGTATGATCTGGCAGTTGCGCATAAAAATCAAATTTGGAACGTCCTAATGGCTGTTGAAACATTTCATCCAAATATTGGACAAACAGCTGGTTGCCACCCATCAAATTAATCAGATCCGGGATATTGTGCTGTACATCCCAACGGTAGATCCAGGCATTATTTTCACCATAATACTCCCGGGCTCCCTGTCCTCCGGCGAAAACATAGTCAAAAGGCATGATAAAATTACCTTTTTCATCTTTGGGGTGGAAAAATTTAGTCTGTTCGTTGAACAGATTTCGGTAATTGAAAGACTGCTTCATAAATAGCTCATAATCCGCTTTTATACCCAATTCGTTCGCCAGTTGCGCAAGACACCACAGGTCATAAGAAGTACCGAGGGTAACTGCTACCGGCTGACGTCTCTCGAAACCATGTACCTCGGGATAAATCTCTTTTTCACCTGGGTGCAAAGCCGGGATATATCCCTTTTCTTTAAAAAAGTCATCCATTTTTCCCGCCGGCTTATCCGACCATGGTGCTAAGTTTTTTCCGTGATCGCTCCTTTTGCGGCGAGATACGCTTTCTGTATATCAAAACCACGAATTCCCTTGCGATAGGCATCCAGCAAAGTTGCTACACCGTGGTTGGAGTTCATCCTTCTACTATCCCCGGTGATTTCCGGAAAAGTTGGTAACCAGGGCTTGTCCATCTGCTCCGACATCCGCACAAAAGAATTGAGAATATCCGACTCCGCAGCTGGGTCCAGCAAAACGCGTAAAGGATGATGCGCGCGGTACGAATCCCAGATCCAATCGTCCGTAAAAAATGGTTTACCTTCGTCCGAATGCACCTTGCCATCAAATGCGCTAAAATAACGACCACCTTCGGAAATATTAACCGGACGCTCATAAGTGCGGTACAAAGAGGTATAAAAGACATTTTTATCCGATTCACTCTCACCTTCGACAGCGATCTTTCCAAGTGCTTGATTCCAGATTTTACGGCCATTTTCCGCTAATTTCTCTTGATCAAAATCAGCAATCTCCCGGTTTAGATTAACCTTAGCCTGTGCGGCATCGATAAAGGAAACACCGTACTTCATCTTTAAACCGGCCCCTGCCTTATCAAATTGCAAGATCAGACAGGCATTTCTGCCTTTTGCACCTGTACCTTTTTCCAGCTGTTTTCCTGGAGCTTACTCACCACACTCGGCTTGATCTCAGGAACGGCATAGATATATACACGTGTGCCGTTACCAATTTCCTGACTGCCCGAAAGGGCTTGTCCATCCCAATTCAATTCCCCGTCACGCGAATTGAATTGCAGGTATTTTGCCGCTGCGCCTGGAAAAGTAAACGTGTACATACCCGACTGATGCGACAGCGCATAATCTACTTTAATATCTTCCTGGTCTAACACAACAGCATAGCGATAAGGCTTAATCTCTTCCTGATCATAACTGTACAACTGCACAGGTTTAAGCTCCTTGGGCAACTGTAGCATTGGACTCAGATTAAAAGCTGACGATCCACGGTGGCTTGTAACAATAAGTGGAAGACCATAGAGACGGTCCGAGGTAAAATCCCCTCTTTCGGGATAGACCCGCAAGATACTGTTCGGCAGGTGAACAGTCGGATAAGTGGGCACCAATAAATGACTGATATTACCCATATATGGATTCACATAATCCACAAAGTCTTTCGGCTTTTGGGATTGGGAAAAACCTTTTAGCAAAAAGATAGACAAAAAAGAGAAACAACAGACTGTCCGTAGAAAGGTTTTATGTTTCAGATTGATATTCTTGTTTAGCATTCTAAATTATTAAGTGATTAATGGTTTAAGGGCAAAACATTTGTTTCGCCCTTAAAGTTAATTTTTTTGACCACATTTATTGTCTTAGCTTACATTATTTGGGCCCTGTTAAAAGTCCGGTCTGCTTTACTTTTTTAATGCTTCCATCAGCATTATACTCCAGGCGGTCTACGCAGATCGAACGCAGCCAATCATTGAACTCGCCGTTTTTTTGTGAAAGTTCACTATTATGATAAAAGGCATACCATTTGCCTTTAAACTTAACGATCGAGCCATGGTTAGTATAGCTGTTTGTCGGCTCCATATAAATCCCCATCGATTTCCAAGGTCCCAGCGGACTATCGCCAATCGCATAGCGCATGCGGTTGTCACCTTTGACACCATCTTTCTGGTTATCATCGTGGTTATCGGAATAGGAAAGATAATATTTCCCCTTATACTTATGTACCCAGGAAGCTTCATGGAAGTCTTCCAGTCCTTCCATCTTTGCAGCTGACCATCCACTTCCATCATGTTATCTTTGAGCTTGCCCGCTTTGCACACACCGCCCCCACCTTGATAGAAATATGCCTGACCGTCGTCATCAATGAATACATGTGGATCAATTAAGGCATCTGCTCCGGTCACATACCCCTGGACGACAAAATCTTTTGCGGGCGACTTGCTGGTGGCAACCCCAATCTTCCAGGTTTTGTTCCATTCGGTACCACTGGGATGCGGGAAATAAAAATAGTAGGTCCCATTGCGAAAAACACAGTCCGGAGCCCACATAAACCCGCCCTCTTTCCTACCCCAAGGTACTTGCGACGCACGTAATATTTCGCCATGGTCGGTCCAGGTCTTCATATCGGCAGTTGAAAAAACATGGTATTGATCCATCAGATCACAACCCTGCGGCGGAGCAATATCATGGGATGCATAGACATACAGGCGACCATCGGCCCATACCCGTGCCGAGGGATCCGCGGTATACATATGTTTGATAAAAGGATTCTCCTGCGCCTTCAGGTGCGCGGTAAAAAGTAATGAAATGCCCAATAGGCAGCTGGAACCGGCTTTGATTAATTTATTCATCTTCATATTATTTTGTTCACTAATTGTTTTATCATGAAATCATTCCTGCTGAAACAGCCTGTTCAATAGCAATTTTGATCGGCTATCCGCGTTGATCTCTTACCAAATAAACGCTCCTCCTCATGGAGGAACTTTACCTGGATATCGCAGCGATGATCATCAGCTGCTATTAAGGGACCTTGATCACTTCGATCTCCGAGTAGTTAAATTTCTCGTACGTGTCACGAACTTTTGCCCCCATTCTGACATAATAGGTGTATCCCGATTTAAGTGTCAGGCCGTTGATGGTATATGTTTCCTTACCTTCTCCAGTCTGCATATCGCCGATCTCGGACCAGTTTTTATTGATCAATGTCCGGTATTCATCTTTGTAATAAGCATCAATCCGATTTCCCGCGCCACAGTAAGGTGTCAAACTCAGGAATGGGCGTACTTCGATGACCTGCGGCAACCCAGCCGTAACCGGAGCCGTCAGTGAGCAGGATACATCAATTTATTTTCAGCTTTCAAGGTCCATTTCACATTTTTAATCTGTAAGTAAGGTGTCACCTCAAAATTCTGTTCGGCAGAGGCCCCCAATTGAAAGCCTTCGATTTTTTCAGCAGGCCAAAAGGCTCCACCATAGGGCTGCAGCGTGTAGGTAGCCTGAAAAAGTTTGCTGTTGCTGTATGAGCCATCTTGCCTGACAGCAAGATCCTGTGGCGCTGGATTGTCGCTCCAGCTGGTTTCCAGCAGGCGGATACTAAATTCACCCTGCCCCGTCAATAAAGGTTTCTTGGTCACCTTATCGATCACCTGACCCTGCATGCTAGCATTGGGGCCATCGTAGTTATCTGTTTTTGCACAGGCATTTAAAAAAATAGGCCTGCCAAAGCTGTATATAAAAATAACGTTCTCATTGTCGTTCATTTAATAAATAGGGTTCTGCGGATATAGATTGGGATTTTTATTCAATTCCCCGCCCGGAATAGGTTCATAATACCATTTTTTCTCAAAGTTGAAGGTTTTGTTCCAAGGCTCCTTTTCACGGATAAAGATAAAGGAGTTGATGCGTTCACCATTGGGTGCATACTTCAGTTCATCCAGTACAAGGTAAGGCATGAGTGAATTGGGCACAAAGTTGTTAAGCTCCACATCGGCGATACGCCACCTACGGATATCCCACCAATGGTGATTTTCAAAACAAAGTTCACGCTCACGTTCCTCACGGATAAATTGTAGATTACCGTCCAGAGGATATCCATATTTGCCCGATAGGTTAGCCGCAGCACTATTGTAGCGATAAGGCTTTGCTCCGGCACGGTCCCGAATTTGGGTGATATACTGAAAAGCTTCCTGTTTGAGTGTTTCATCGTTTTTGATCAGACCTAGTTCGTAGGCAGCTTCGGCCTTGTTCAGCATGATTTCAGCCAGCCGGAATATTTTCCAGGGCTGCGTACTGTTGTATAGCTTAACATCCTTGGTTGACATTTTATAATTGATGTATTTACGAATATAAAAGCCTGTGCGGGTGTTGTTGGCATGCCCATCTTTCCACATACCGTGCTCACCCGTGATATTGATCTTAGTACCGTTGTAATCGTACAGGCTATTTTTGGGCCGGCAAGGATCCGGTTTGACTCGCTGTTGATCGCTGCGGTTCCCGAGCCCATCTGTGCATCGGCGGCCTTTCCCGGAAAAGTTTTATAGAGTCCACGCTGGATGTCAAAAGCACGGCGCTCGGCCCCTCGCGCAATTCCATTCCCGAAAAGTAAAAAGTAGCCCGCTGCCGTGGTTCGAGCTCCGAATAAAGTTGTTTCCTGTCAGAGTAACGAATGGGTTTACCGGTCGCATCCGTGATGGGCAGCTCGCCAAAGAGTTCCACCATATTCAATACGGGGTATGCCGCAGACTCATTGTCACTCGAAAAAGTCGGATTGGGTAAATGCGTGGCATCATAGCTGTGCTTAAGTCGATTGTTGTGCGGTGCTGTGAGGCTGTATTCTTTGATAAGAATATCTTCGGGACTATCCAGATCCAAAAATAGATTAACATAGTTGAGTTCCTTGTCCTGAGCATTCTTATTGTACAAGCTATAAGGTCCGGTCAGCACAAGTGTTGCCGCGTCGTAGGCCTGTTTAAAAAACCATTCGGCTTCTTCCTTTTTGATACCGACCAGTTCCTTTTCTGTCGCATCTCCGGCCAGATTGCTATACCCACTGTATTTGGCAATACTGCCGGCATAGAGCATCGCGCGGGAACATAATGCCGCCGCAACATACTTGTTGGCTCGCCCCCGTTCACTCGTTGCGGCCATCAGTGTCATTGCCTGCTGTAAATCTTGATAAATAAAACGGTATACCTCCGATTCCTTGCTTCTTTTTACCTGCAACTGTTCTTTATCGCCTGTAGGATCCTGTACCTCGGTGATAATCGGTATCCCACCGTATCGCTTGACTAAGGCAAAGTAATAGAAAGCTCGCAGAAAATAGGCTTCGCCCAAAATTTGCTTATACCCAGGCTCCGTATAATTCGTTTTATATTTGGGCAGACCGGCGATCAAGGTATTAACATTCCGTATACGGTCGTAAGGCCAGTATCCAAAGCCCTGAGCGCCCGCTACGCCCCAAAATTGCCCCGTCATCTCGCCGCTCATAGCAGCCAGTGTTTCGGAATTCTGCCAATAGTTATCCCATCTAAATCCACGTTCCGGATGATAGACAAAGTCTTCTATGGGTAAGTAGCTATACATTCCGGCCACGTATTTACGTGCACCAGCCTCATTTCCAAAAAGAGCATCCTCGCCCAGTACCCCAAGCGGATCCAGGTCCATTTTTTACAGGATTGCATCCCCGAACACAGGAAAAGGCCAATGATTGCCATCGTGATTGATTTTTTCATGTTTTGTACGTTTTGAAATTAAAATTTAATGGATGCGCCCAGGTTATACGTTTTATTGATCGGGTATTTGTACACGTCAATGTCTCCAGATGATGAGCCGCCAGCAGATCCGGGATGCTCAGGATCGGTATATTTCAACCCTGTCCAGGTTAGCAAATTATACGCACTGGCATAGATCCTGAGGTTCTTGATTTTAAGTATTTTGAGCCACTCCTTGGGTACGGAATACCCGAATTCCAATGTTTTCAACCGCAGGTACGATGCATTTTGTACCGCACGGGTTCCTTCGGCCATCGCTGAGCCTGTCGATGGGTAGTATCCCGGGATCCACTGTGTACTTGGGTTAAAAAGATCTGTTCCGGCTGTTGCTGGACGCCAACGATCCAAAAATTGCGTCAATGCGCCACCGTCAAACTGGAGCGGTCCGGCCAGCACCTCGCTATATTGGACGTATACTTTCGCGGCCCCTGAAAGTTCATCGCCAGGTCAAAACCGCGCCATGAGCCGCCAATACTTAGCCCATAATTGATCAAAGGCATATTGTAAGTTGCAATGGGATGGTTATCCGCATCATTGATCAGCCCATCACCATTCCAGTCCTGATAATAGTAATCACCAGGGAGTGTACCACTGCTGACCATAGTCGGGTGACTATAGATCTGTTCATAGGACCCAAATTGGCCTGCATATTCTTTCCCCCACCAGATGTCTTTATAACGGTTGGAATTACGATTGCGCCAGTTATCGTATGAATTTCCGGCCTTGGATTCGACACGGTCCACAAACTGATTTTTGTTGATGAAACCTGTGCATTCACAAAATACTGGAAATCATTTATTTTATTGCGATGGGTCAAGGATAGTTCGTAACCAAAGGTCCGATCGCTTTCCAAATTTTCCTGCGGAAGATTTGCTCCTACTGTCCCCGGAATAAGATCCAGGCTCGTCGCCAATAATCCCGTACGACTACGGTTAAAATAATCAAATATTATCCCCAGTTTTCCGTTCCAGAGATCAAGATCCAAGCCCAGATCAGCTGTTTTGGAAGTATACCAAGTTAAGTTTGGATTGGGGATCGCGGTCGGCAATGCACCATTGACAAGATTGCCGCCAAAAATCCAACCTGTTTCATTGGGTTCTAGTGCGTACCCCACGATAGTCGATGGATAATTTCCTGCCGAACGGTCATCCCCAGCTTACCATAGGAAGCCCTGATTTTTAAGTTGTTGATAAATTTATAGTTGTCTTTAATAAAAGACTCCTCACTGATCCGCCAGCCTAAGGAAGCGGCAGGAAAAAATCCCCAGCGGGATTCTTTCGGAAACTTAGAGGACCCGTCGTAGCGAAAGCTGAATTCCGCTAGGTATTTGCCCGAGTAATCGTAATTGAATTTGCCCACAAGTCCCCTTGCGGTACGCTCTCCAATCCCTTCCATATTGGCCAATTGGTTTTTGTCTTCCCCGGCAAAAAGGTATTCGGAATTGACCATAATCTCCCGTTGTGCGTAGAAGCTATCCCACTTATTATATTCTTCAACAAATAAAAGTAAGCCGGATACCTGATGCTTATCCGCAAAGCGGCGGTTATAATTCAGGGAAAACTGCATTAAGGAATGTGTGTCCGGATAGGCACTTCGACGTACTGTTGTAGGCGCATTCTTTTCATGTGCATTATACTTTTCGGGTGTAATGATCTGGCCATTCCCATCGTAGACCGGTGGTGTATAGCTATAGAGGAAGTACGACTTTTTATAATCCGTATGATCACTGTATTTAAAATCGTAGTTATAGGTTGCCTTAGCATTCAATCCCTCCACAAAAGGTACTTTATAGTCGAGCGCAATAATACCATTGAACTGCTTCCGCAGAAATTTGCGGTACCCCGTCTGTTTCGAGTCCGTCACAACAACGGGATTTTCATTGTCTATCATCTCAAAATTGGGATAGAGCGGGTTATCGTTGACGTAAATGGGCACGATTGGACGCTGACGCCAGGCCTGCTTATAGACCGCCCAGATATCCGTGCGCGGCTGGTTTGTTGCATCTGCATAGCCACCGAGATCGAGCGAAGCCCGGAGGCGGTCGGTAATCTGCGCATCAATATTTGATCTAAAATTCCAGCGGTTGTAATTCAGGCTTTTACTTTTGTAGGCTCCCATCTGATCCATATGTCCCAAGTTGAAAAAGTAGTTCACTTTCTTACCACCACCATTGATGGACAAATTGTGCTGATACTGGGGCGATACTTTATCAAAAGCGGCATCGACATAATTGGATGTCTTTTTGCACCGCTGCGGTATGCTTCGAAGTCCGTTTCGCCAAAGATATTGGGCATCTTAACCGGATAATTGCTATTAAAATCACGGCCTATCTGTTCGTTTTTAAGCTGCATATAAGCCAGTGCATCCACTGTATTGGGGACATATAAAAACGTCTGCCAACCGCGATTGTAAGAATAATTTATTTCGAAGTTTCCATCTGCACTGCTCCCCTTCGGGTGGTAACCAGGAGCACCCCATTTGCCGAACGTACCCCATATACCGCCGCCGAAGCATCTTTGAGCACCGATACACTTTCGATCTCATTGGCATCCATACGGGATAGGTAGTCTTTGTCACGGGGAATACCATCCACCACTATGAGTGGTTCGCCCATGCCACGGATATCGATATTCGATTCAAAGGATCCGGGCTGACTCGATTGTTGGCTGATACGTACGCCCGGAAGCTTTCCGGCAAGCATATTAACCACATTTTCATTTTTGGTGACCGCAATTTCCTTATTATTGACCGAAGAAATAGCCCCGGTCAATGAGGCTTTCTTTTGCGTACCATAGCCCACCACTACGACTTCTTCCAAGCTGGTATTGTCTTCGTTGAGCAGTACATCCATGAGCCGTTGTTGTCCGACGATCATTTCAGTTTTCTGATAGCCCACATACGTGATCTGCAGTCTATCGCCAGGCATGGCATTTATTGTAAAGCGGCCTTTACTATCTGAAGAAGTTGTCTGTCCCGTCCTGAGATCGGTAATTGAGGCACCAGCAATAGGTTTGTCATTGCGGGCTTGCACTTTACCTTCTATCTGTTGTTGCTGCGCAAGCGTAGCAAGCGGCGCCAGCAACAGCAGCGAGGACAAAGCCCATTGTCGGGGATACTTACCGAGTTTATGCCACGGCAATGGGATTTCATTAAAAATGAAGTTTGTTTTCATAAATTGTTTTAAATTGGTTATTAAATGCTATACAGGTTTATTCGACGTAATGGGCATGCCTATCTCAAGCTGTCCATAGCCATTATTCCTGTAAGAAGAATGCAGAGTTTTTTTCGCTTTCATTGGATTGGTTATTAAGTATGAAAACGAATATATTGGAACAGGGTATAACAGATGATTAACAGAATATTAATAAAGCTCACAAACGCTCATTAACAACTGTATATCAACACATTAAAATATTAATATTTTTTATTCCAGGCTATCCTTGAAGCTCTTTGGGTAAGCCTCACCATATAATCGCTGATAGACCTGGCAAAATTTTCATAACACTGCAGTGCCAAGCTGTGGTATCAAGCTGCAACAAGGAACGGCATTTATAAACCATTGCCTCGGCATTTATCTCGTCAAAATAGAATATTTTATTACAGATCTCGATGATCAATTCAGCGTTTTCGGTGACCAGAAGACTTTCAATAAAATTGCCGAGGGTCGTCAACACTTGGATGGACATCTCACTTTTGAAATGGTCGAGCCATTCGTAGTCCACTTCGAAGAGGAAACCGCCTTTATCAATAATATGCAGCAGCTCTCGAATTTCTGCTTCGGTAAAACTTTTCCTATTTGATACCAGTCGATTGAAACGTAGGTAGTCTATATATATTTTATCGACTGTTTCAATGCACCAATAACCACTCTTTTTGGTTACCTTAAAATCCCCAGCTGTTCCAGCAAGCTATTGAGCTTGGCAATATTTACGGATCTATTGTTTCGTGCGCTTGACTGTGTTTTGTCAGACCAAAAGAGTTCAGTCAATTTTTCAGAACTGATCCCTCTTTCCCAGCGTACGGTATAGATAATGAAGATAAGCAGCAGCTCTTTCAATAGTGGTGAAAACTTTTTGGTAATCTCCTTTCCATGTCCATCTACAATCTGTATGTCGCCGCCGAAAAGATAAATGCCAGCCGTATGTTGTGGCATTGTGTCTGCAGTGAATACCTTCACCTTGTGTTGTTGATCACGATCTAGTTCCTGTTGCTGGATTGCCTGTTCCTGCTGCCCTTGAACAGCTTTCGGAGAATCTACAGCCTTATCGACAGTTATTTGCGGAGCGGACAGTCTTGCCCTTGCTCGTTTTTTTGATAAAGCCACCATCCGATCAGCAGGACAATAACGAGCAAGCCAGCATACAAAATATAGCGTAATGTCAATGGATTTACCACAGTATTCATCCCCTGCTCTGCTGCCAAAGGTGGGCCCATCAAGGTATAAATAGATGCTTTTGTCAGATCGGTTTTATCATCATAGAATAACGTAATGGCAACAAAGGATTTCGACTTTGGTGCATAATAGAGATCAGCGAAAGAACGAATATCATGAAAATCAAAAGGAATCGGGTTTCCCAAAATTGGGTTTCAGTTCCCCTTAACTTACCTTCTACCAATTGGAGCTGGCTTTTGAATTTATTATTGGGAAAAATCAATCCATAAAAGGTCTTTCGGTTATCATCAATAACCAAACTGTTTGCCCAAACCATTTCGGCAAACTGCGCTGAAAACTCATGGATTTTAAAGGCTTTCCTCCGTTGAAAATCAAG
Organism: Sphingobacterium sp. E70; assembly: GCF_019285695.1. Taxonomy (NCBI): domain Bacteria; kingdom Pseudomonadati; phylum Bacteroidota; class Sphingobacteriia; order Sphingobacteriales; family Sphingobacteriaceae; genus Sphingobacterium; species Sphingobacterium sp. E70. The sequence goes on from NZ_CP079104.1 coordinate 1,145,144, forward strand.
TCTTAAAAATCTGTAGACACACGTGGACTCAACATCTGGTCACCCGTAGAACTGCCATAACCTCCGGCGAGATACACCCCGTCTTTGCCCTGTCCCATTCCAGCCAGGTAATGAGGAAAGATCTCATCACCAGTAAAGGGATACTATCCCAGGACTGACTGGGAATATGGTAGCGTAACACACTCGATTTATAGGTAAAATGACCGTAGCCGCCAATCATATAAATACTGGTATCCGAGCGACTGAAGTATTTATTGAACAACCAATAGTGTGTCCCCACAGCAGGGAAATCAAATTGTTTTGTCCAGGTACGGGCGATTGAATCGTATACCGAAACAATCTTCTGGTCGATGGAAATATTGAGAACTTTTTTCTGTAGGGGATCAAATAAAGACTGGCTGCCATTGACAAGCAAGAGCTTTCCATTATCATATTCCTGCGTACGCAAGTCAGTTCCACCAATTTTACCGATCACAATACGTTTGTTGCCAACAAAAACAAGGTTTCTTCAGTTTGGTCGAAGGCCACGCTTGCCTGTCCTTCAAGCGTAAATGTAGACTGCAATTTCCATTCGCTGCGTTGTTGTTTGATCCAAATGGGATTAACGGTTTCCGCCTTACTCTTACGCAGCAGATCCGAACTCTTGTTTCCCACAACTTCATCCAATGGCCAATGGAATTTCAAACGGCCGTTATCTTCGATTTTAATATCTTTCAGTCGCATGGGCGGCACATCCATGGTCTGAAAATTTTTGATGGCATTTGCCCCGAATATAAGTTTGAATCGTGTGCCTAAATTTTTGTTCAAGTTGTAACTATACCGTTTTCCAGCACACACAAAATAGACTTGCCTTCTGTCTGCATCGAGTTCCAGACGCATTGGCGTCCAATGGTAATACAGTTGGGTAGGCGGAATATTAAAAGATACTGGTGTAAAATCCTCCCCTACCACCAGCTTGAAATGTTTGTCCTGATCAGGGCGCCGGTCGTACATCAGGTCAATATTGACACCATCCTCCGTGATAAGCCGAAAGATATAACCAAAATAATCCTGTTGAAAGGGGAGAAAAGACAGGTCAAAAGCGATAGAGAGTTTATGCTCAAAAGACAGTGACTCCCGAGCGCCGATCAGTAGGCTCGTACGTTTGTCAGCTTCTTTATTGTGGCTAGCAAATTCCAATCCATACTGTGCCATTCCAATCCTGCAGATCAGCAAAAACAAAAACACAGCAAAAAACGATTCGATAATCCCTTCACAATTTAGATTTAGCCTGATCTCAAAAATATAAAATTTTAGATAGAAACAGAACATTTATCCAACTATTAACAGCTCGTCAAAACAACCTATTTTTCGCTACCAACAACGACATATGATGGTTACCTCTGTTGCTTCCTTTCGGGTAAAAATATCGCTACGGACCGGAGTAGAATTGGGATGTTAAGGGATAATACCTATATTCGGCAAGCATTCATCCAATGGGCTACAATAGCGCATAAACCAACAATCAATATGAAAACACCAACCTGCTGGATCCGATCAACACTGATTATTTTACTGGCAACATGCTTTTACCTAAACAGTATAGCTTCACAAGTCCCCAAGGTCGTTTATCTTTCCGACTATGGTATCCTTCCTAACACCGGGACCAACAGCTCCGCAGCAATCAATAAAGTCCTTCAGACCATTCTCGGGAAGACCGATAGAAAACAAAGCCTTGTGTTAAAATTCAGAAAGGGACGCTACGACTTTTATCCTGAGGGAGCTTTGTCAAGGACATACTATATTTCCAACCACGATCAGGACAATCCCAAGACAGTAGGGATTGCATTTGAACACTGTAACAACCTCACAGTCGATGGCCAAGGTTCCGATTTTATTTACCATGGTCGAATGTTACCGATTGCCTTAATCGAAAATAAAAACCTGACACTCAAAAATATACACATCGATTTTGAACGTCCGCAGATCTGCCAGGTCCAGATCCTGAAGAATGACACAATCAATGGTACGATCGTTTACAAAACAGCTCCCTGGGTGACCTATACCATCAAAGACAGTGTATTTTACAATACCGGCGAAGGTTGGGCCATGCGCCCAACATCCGGAATCGCCTTTGAGGAAAAAACCAAACGCATTGTTTACAATACCAGCGATATTGGGGTAGGAACAAAAAAAGTAACCGAGCTTTCGCCGGGTGTTATCCAAGCTGAGCAATGGAAAAATCCAAAGCTTATTCCGGGCACCGTCGTGGCTATGCGTTCGTGGCATCGTCCCAGCCCCGGTGTTTTTGTCCATAAAGGAAAAGATATTCGACTTGAAAATATCAGCGTGCATTATGCGGAAGGCATGGGCTTATTGGCCCAACTCACCGAAAACATCAGCCTCGACAGATTTCAAGTGGCACTACGCGGCGATCAAGATCCCCGGTATTTTACCGCGCAGGCCGATGCGACCCATTTTTCAGGCTGTAAAGGCGTTATCGTCTCCAAAAATGGGCTGTATGAAAATATGATGGACGACGCAATCAACATCCATGGTACTTACCTGAAAATCACCAAGCGTCTGGATGATAAAACACTGGTCGGCCGTTATATGCACGACCAATCCTACGGATTCGATTGGGGCAATGCTGGTGATACCGTCCAATTTATCCAGTCAGGTACCATGGAACTTTGGGGTCAGAAAAACCAGATTCAGTCCATTCAGATCTTGCGGGATAAAGCCGATGATCCGATCCGTGAATTTAAGATCACGTTTAAACAGGCCCTTGATCCTGTAATAGACCCAGCGACAACAGCGATGGGTATTGAAAATCTAAGCTGGACGCCACGTGTAGTTTTCAGTGGCAATACCATTCGTCACAATCGTGCACGTGGTGCATTGTTCAGCACGCCGAGAAAAACACTTGTCGAACGAAACCTCTTTGACCATACTTCCGGTACCGCGATCCTGCTCTGTGGCGACGCCAATGGCTGGTATGAAACCGGCAGCTGTCATGACATTGTGATTAGACACAATACATTTATCAATGCCCTGACCAATATGTTCCAGTTTACCAATGCTATTATCTCAATCTATCCTGAAATTCCGGACCTTAAAAATCAACGGAAGTATTTTCATAGCGGTATTATCATTGAAGACAATCTCTTTGAGACCTTTGATAAGCCCATACTTTATGCGAAGTCTGTTGATGGTCTTGTTTTTCGCGGCAATCGAATCAAGACAAATACAGCTTATCCAGCCTTCCATTGGAACAAAAAAGTGTATTCTTCGAGCGTGTTACGCACAGTGAGATTTCGAACAATACCATTGATGGCAAGAAAAGTGAGTTAACAAATTAGATCAATAGCAAACCATTTGTCTCTATGTTGTCCTTCAAAAACTATAGATTACTGATTTTATCGCTCTTATGCAGCAGCATAGGATCAGGGCCTTTGCCCAGAGTGTCAATCGCAGGCAGGAACGCCAAGCAACCGAACGCCCTAATATTGTGGTATTCTTTGTCGATGACCTGGGTTGGCAGGATATGTCCGAACCATTTTATACCACCAAAACAGCTATTAACGAGAAGTTTCATACGCCACATATCGAATCACTGGCCAAAGATGCCGTCAAGTTTACCAATGCTTATGCCACGCCTGTGTGTACACCTTCACGTGTGAGCTTTCTCACAGGTTTAAATGCTGCACATCACCGGGTCACAAACTGGACAAATCCCAAAGCCAATACACCCACTGATAGTAAGGATGAGCTACTGAATCCACCGGACTGGAATATCAATGGGTTAAGCCCCGTGCCCAATATTCCCCACACGGTCTATGCTACACCATTTCCAAGTATTCTCAAGGCCAACGGCTATTATACGATCCATATCGGTAAAGCCCACTGGGGATCAGCTGGCACTCCGGGTGCCAGTCCGCTCAATCTAGGTTTTATGGTCAACGTAGCGGGCCATTCAGCCGGGCATCCACAAAACTACTATGGGGAGCAAAACTACGGGAATCTGCCAGGCAAAACCAGTTACCAGGCTGTACCTGACCTGATGGAATATCATGGCTCCTCCACCTTTCTGACCGAGGCGTTGACGCAGGAAGCCTTGAAAGCACTTGCCGAACCTATTCGCCGCAAAGAACCCTTTTTCCTTCATTTCTCCAACTATGCTGTCCATGTCCCGATTCAGCCCGATCCGCGCTTTGTACAGCGATACCTTGACCGTGGTCTGGATTCTACCGAAGCCGCCTACGCCTCTTTAGTGGAAGGCTATGACAAAAGTATGGGTGATATTATTCAGTTTTTAAAAGACAAAGGTATATACGATAATACAGTGCTTATCTTTTTGAGTGATAATGGCGGGCTCAGCCTTAGCCCACCACGTTCTGGCGCTGCCCATACTCAAAATCTGCCCCTGAAGGCCGGTAAAGGCTCTCTTTATGAAGGTGGCATCCGTATTCCACTGCTGATTAAACAGGCCAGCGGACATAGCGGAAGCAGTACTTCGACACCGGTCATGGTCGAAGATCTATTTCCGACTATCCTCCAAATGGCAAAAGTAAAAGCGTACCAACTTGTACAGCAAGAACCAGACGGGAAAGATCTGACAAGTCTGCTAACGGGAAAGAACGACGAAAGTTGGAATAGTCGCCCCTTATCTGGAATGTCCCCAATAAATGGACTGTTCCCGATGGTCCAGGTATCAATTTCTTCTCCGCTGTACGCCAAGGTGACTATAAGTTACTTTACGATATGAAACAGGGGAAATTGGAGCTCTATAACCTGCGGGAGGATATCGGTGAACTTAATAACCTTTGCTCCCAAAATGAAAGGGAAAACTAGCGAGCTCAGCAAACTACTGTCTGATCAGCTGCGGACATGGAAAGCCCAGTTGCCGAACTACAAAACTACGGGACAACAGATCCCCTATCCCGATCAGCTCAAATCTGTTGACCAATAGCATTTCTTGTCAACAAAATAGTTTTTAAGTTGGCGTCAACTTTTATACAAAGCCTTTGTGATCTGATCGCAAAGGCTTTTATTTTAAACCTTATAAAACGGATACATCATTACCAGGGATAAAGATACTGGGTAGCCAGAAAAACCCATTACCTCTAGTTAGTCAGCTTCTGTAACCAGCAGAATAGATCTACAGTGAATTTATCTCGAACAACATAAGATACCCATACGGTGGGTGAGCCATACAGAACATAAAAATTGAGCTTTACACAAAAACAATAGATGGCTCGGCTACCTATTTTTGTATTGTAAAACAAGTAAAGATGAAAACAAAGCACAAAGCCAAAGGCGTCTTCCGATTTTTGAAATGGTCAGCCCTAACGCTTGTTGTTCTCATCGGCTTAATCACTAGCTATATGATGCATCCCCAATTTGGCAAGAGACCCTCAGGTGAAAGACTTAAACGTATCCAACAATCGAAGCAATTCAAGGATGGAAAATTTCGCAACAACAGCCCAACACCGCAGCTGACACAAAGCTGGACGGTAGCCTTTTCCGATTACTTTTTCAAAAGATCAGCTGAGACCAGTCCCAAACATAAGATCCCTTCTGTCCCTGTCGATTGGGACAGTCTTTTACCAAATCCAATGGTTTGGTCTGGCTGGGGCACTCCTCCTATCTGTTACGTGCAGACGGGAAAACTATCCTTGTCGATCCAGTACTAAGCGGCAGCATATCGCCCATACCGGGCAGTGGCAAAGCCTTTGCAGGCGCTGATGTAACAACAGCGGATGCGCTTCCAGCGATCGATTACCTATTTATTTCCCATGATCACTACGATCATATGGATTATAAAACACTCAAAACACTGCAACCCCGAGTCGGCAAAATTATCGTTGGACTTGGTGTGGGTGAACATTTGGAATATTGGGGCTACCGCAGCGATCAGATTATCGAAAAAGATTGGTGGGATCAGGTGGATCTAGGAAATGGATTTCATGTAACGATCACACCGGCACGACACTTTTCAGGTCGCAGCATTTGGTCGGCTAATACACTTTGGGCCTCCTATGTCTTAAAGACGCCGAGCCGGAAACTGTACCTAGGTGGAGACAGTGGTTATGACAGCCATTTTAAAGAAATAGGTGATAAACTGGGGCCATTTGATTTGGCGATACTCGAAAATGGACAATATGACCTGAGTTGGAAATACATCCACATGATGCCCGAAGAAGTGGTACAGGCGGCAAAAGATTTACAGGCAGCAAAATTATTACCCGTACACTCCTCCAAATTTGTCCTTGCCAATCATGCCTGGTACGAACCCTTAGAGCGTATTTCCAAAGAAGCATCCATACAACGACAACCCCTACTCACCCCCGCATCGGTGAAGTTGTTGATCTGGATGAGCCCCACAACAGCCCCAACTACTGGTGGAAAACTGATTAAGCAATGGAATTAATTGTCGCCGGCGTTATTCCGAATTTCTCTTTAAAGGAAGCGTAAAAATGAGAGAGGTTTTCAAAACCAAGATCAAGGTAAATATCCACGGGTCTTTTCCGTTTATTCTCAATCAGAAAGTAGGCTTCGGAAAGACGCTTCTCCTGCAGCCATTTCCGGGGTGAGGTGCGGAATATTTTTTCAAAATCACGTTTAAAACTCGCTAGGCTACGACCGGATAATTTGGCAAAATTCTCCAAAGGAACATTATACTTATAATTTTTTAGCATAAATTCCTCCAGGTCAATCTTAAAAGGTTCGGAGAAATCAAATAGCAAATTTTTCAACGAGGGATATCTTTCCAATAGTAAGGTGATCAATTCATATATTTTGATAGTCTCCATTTGTGGGCTGACTCGATCCGAAGCTTCCGCATAGGGTGCCAGCGACTCAAAATAACTTTTGATAAACGCATCACCTTTCAGAAGGATGTTGATATCTGTCGATTGCTTTTTATCCGAAGAGAGCTGATGATCCAACGCATACTTCTTGATCCGGTCGGTGTGGAGCAAGATTGCAATAGACTGATAGGCCGTATTTTTCGATGGGTATTTGAATGCCTTTGCCAATTGATTTCTTCGGGCAACCAGTAGCTGACCTTCCTTTGTCACCAGCTTTCCTTTTTCATGGTCAAAATGTGTTTCACCAGATAGCTGGAACATCACCACATGTTCGGGAATAAACTGTTCATGACCAAAAGCCTTATCTACGTAACAAGAATACAAAAAGGCCTTTCCAAAATCTTTTCTTCGATACTCATAATCATTTTTCTTGATAGGTTGACAACTATTTTTTTGCGGCCAGCCGCTTGCGAATGATGCTGACAAATTCGGGCGAAACACCGAGGTAAGACGCGATATAATATTGCGGTACCCGTTGTGATATCGTGGGATATAAGTCGATAAATTCAAGATAACGTTCAGCCGCAGGTTTGGCCATGGTATGGATTAGCCTATTTTGGAGCACAGCAAGCCGGCGCTGTACCAACATACGAAAGACACGCTCAAACTTGGGTATTGTCTCCAGTAGTTTCTCTTTAGTTTCAGGAGTCAGCATCAAAAATTCACATTCTTCCAATGTTTCCATATACAGGCTCGATGCTGTATGATAATGGAAAGAAGCGATATCACTGATCCACCAATCTTCGACCGCAAAAGCCAAAGTCACCTCAAAACCATTTTCGTCAAGATAATAAATACGTACACAGCCTTTCTGAAGATATCCTTCAAACTGGCAGATTTCCCCCTCTTGCAGAAGCATCGTTTTCTTGGGTTCCTTCCGTATGGTCAACAGATCGGTGAACCGTTCAGTTTCCTCATCTGTCAAGGTTATACACTTTGATACATTTTTGAGGATATTTTCGTATAGCATAGCAATTTGTTAAACCTAATTATTTTCGTGTAAAATATAACCCGCACCATAGATACTTTCAATATGGAGTTTATTATCGAGCTGAAGCAATTTACGGATACGCGAGATAAAAACCTCCAGGCTTTTACCATTAAAGAAATCCGTATTTCCCCAAAATAACAATAAGAGATCCTTCTTGTTGACCAATACGTTTTTATGAAGGATCAGATGACGCAATAATTCCGCTTCGCGAACGGTCAACTTTTGCGCTTTACCCTGCTTATCAGTCAAGCTATGGCGCTCCATATCCAGACACAGCTGACCGATCTGTAGCCTACGTTCGGGCACTATTTCGGGAGTCGAGGCCACAGCCAATAAATTACGGATCTTGAGCAGTATTTCATCCATGTCGAAGGGTTTGGCAATATAGTCAACGGCACCCAACGAGAGTCCCTTTAGACGCGATGCACGCTCCTGCAGGGCTGTCAAAAAGAAAATCGGCTGCCCGGCTCTAAGCTGCAAGATCTCCTGGGCCAAATCGAAACCATTCCCATCTGGTAATTGCACATCGATAATCACCAATTTTGCTGCACACTCTCCAAAAGCTTCCAGTCCCTTTTTCGCGGTACATTCCCATATCACGGTAAATCCCTTGTACCGGAGATAGCGCGAGAAAACCTCGCCCAAATCGGGTTCGTCTTCGATCAAAAGGATATCAATCCTGTTTTTTGCTATTGAAAGACCCATTGTCCATGTAAATATAAAAAATAGTACCACCACTTAGGTTATTTTCGATGCGAATTGTCCATCCCAACCGATCCAAACAAGATTTCACATAGTATAATCCCAATCCGAGTCCTGGCTTGCCCACCGAAGACTTCCACGATAGAATGCCGTAAATAACGCATTCTTGTCCGAAGAGTCAATTCCTCGTCCATTATCCTCAACTTTGAGGCAATACTTTTCAGCTTTCTGTTCCCAGCTCAATCGAATCGTCTTGCACGGATGGTCATTAAATTTGATAGCATTTGAAATCAGATTGTCAAGTATCGAGAAATAATACCCTTCGTCCAGCCGTATGGGCAAATCCTTTTCAAGTGGGATATAATCAATTTCAACCTCCCTTGATAACGAAGACACAATTCATCCAGGATCTCCCTTGTCAATAAGTCTATAGGAGCCTGTATGATTTTAGCCTGCTGCTCTTGTAATGCAACAGATCCCATTACCTGCTCAAAATAATCACGGAGCCGTTTCGCCTGTCGCTCCACAATCCGTCCCAATTGTACCACCTCTTTATTGTCCAGACTAGCGTCCCTATCGATCAAGCTATGTGCACTGACCAGGATTGTTGTCAAAGGAGTATTAAATTCATGCCGCATGTGGTTTAAGAAACTCGTTTTCAGATCGGCCAGCTTACGTTGGTTGACCCAGTTTTTGTATGTTCGAAAACTCAGCAGCACGATAACAGCAATACAGGCCAAGGAAAGCAAAAATACAGGTACCATTTGCCGGATGATCCGCCAGTTCCGGTTCTCATAATCCACATAGAGACTATAGGTAAATCGATAAGGTATGGGCTCCTTATCACTGACCGCCAACTGGAACACCCGATTGTTGAGCGAGGTTTTCCTGAGCGAACCACTGATGGTTCCAGAGCTATCGTCACTGGCACTTTCATAGAAGACCTGCCAGCTATTATCCGCAGCATTGTAAAGTTCCAACTTATCGAAATGGAACAAGTAAATGAGTGCAGGATCGAGCTTTTGTTGCTGTACGATTTGCTTAAAGATGCTGTCCAAAGACTGTTTCGTCCGCATAGTTTTGAGAAATAATTCCATTCGGGTCTCACCATACTGCACTGCATCGGGCGACTTATCCGTCACTTTCTTAAACCAGGTATTCAGGTAAGGCACCAGTTCCGTCTGAAATAAGGCATCTCCTCCAGGAAAGATCTTGTCATCCATAATGGCGGTACCATAGGCATTCTGGACCAAATTGAGCTGGCCGATCTGATAATTCTTATCTTCCAATTGGTAGGTTTTGAAAATCAAAAAGCCGATCAGTACAGTCAGAATTAGGAAGCTGGTACCAAATGCCCAAGGGTATATATTTCTATCGGCGCTGTTCATCTGTTAAAAATAACATCTATTTATCTATTCGGAATAGCTATTAACCTTTTATTAGGCATTCGTTAGGTTTCCGTTAGGCACAGTGTAATCTCTTGCATCGTATCTTTACCAGATAACAAATTAGCAAATTATGTCCAAAATTTCACAGACCTTACTTTACGGCTTATGTTACCTATTGATGAGTAATATCGTATATGCACAGTCAAATTTCTCAAAGAAAGTACTTGAACAGAGCCAGCTTGATTTTGTCAATCTGGGATTCGGCATGTTTATTCATTACGGCATGCCTACCTTTATGGAGCAAGACTGGTCCGATCCAAATGCCCCTTTGGAGCTATTCAAATCGCCGAAACTCAATGCCGACCAATGGGCCAAAGCAGCCAAGTCGGCCAATATGACCTATGGTTGTCTAACGACAAAACATCACAGTGGTTTCCCAATTTGGAACACCAAAACCACGGATTACAATGTGATGAACACCCCATTGCACCGCGATGTTGTCAAGGAATTTACTGACGCCTTCCGTAAAAATGGTCTGCGTGTCATGCTCTATTATTCCATCCTGGACATGCATCAGGGGATACGTCCACATACCATCACCAAAGCCCATATCCAGTTGATCAAAGATCAGCTGACTGAATTGTTAACACAATATGGTGAGATCGATGCTTTGGTAATCGACGGCTGGGATGCTCCTTGGTCACGTATCTCGTATGATGATGTTCCATTTGACGACATTTATTATCTGGTCAAGTCCCTACAGCCCAAGTGTCTATTGATGGATCTCAATTCAGCAAAATATCCTGGGGACGCCTTATTTTACACAGATATCAAATCTTACGAACAGGAGCGGGACAGTTTATCTCCAAAGAACATAATAAGTTACCGGCAATGGCTTGTTTACCGCTGCAACAGAGCTGGTTCTGGAAAACATCTTTTCCTTCGACGCCGGTAAAAGATGTGAAGGAACTCGTAGAGAAATTCGTCATTCCCTACAACGATGCCTATTGCAACTTTATGCTCAATGTCGCACCCAACAGTGACGGTCTGATGGATCAAAACGCTTTGGATGCTTTAAAAACCATCGGAGCACTTTACAAGAAAACACCCAACTACAAAGCATTACCTAGCTACCAAGCACCGATTGTAGACCATAACATCGCTAGGCAGGTTCCTTCCTATAGCAGTTGGGCTGAAGATATGAGTATTATGGATTTCGCCAATGATGACAATTTCGGTAGCGCATGGGTATCCAATCCATCTACCAAAGGAGAGATCTGGTATGAACTGGATTTCGAACGCAGCAAAAACTTCAACAGTATTGTCATTACCGAAGGCAAGGACAATCCCTCCACTTATAGTCTGAGTTATTTTAAAGATGGTAAATGGTATCCCCTTGCGGCAAGTCCGGTCACACAGGGGCGTATCAAGATCTTTCGCTTTGATGAGGTATTGGGGCAAAATTACGCTTGAGTATCCGCCCCGAAAAAGAGCGTGTGGTCCTGAATGAGGTGGGTGTTTATCAGGAGCGGCGTTAGCTTTTTTCAATACAAGTACTATGGAGCCTGCTTCCAGTGCGTATGAATCATTGAGATAAAAATGTACTCCGAGTGGAGCATCATCCGGAGTAAGTGTTAAAAGCTGATTTACGAGTGAAATAAGTCTTTGCTTACTTGTGTCGACAATGATATTTTTTTATTGCAAAACGATAGTTGTCAAAATTATTCTAATGGTTCAATAACATAAAAAGCATCTCTTTTTGAGATGCTTTTTATGTTAATTGGAAACTAAGCTTTTATTTTGTCCATCCTGGATTCTGTATGAGGTTGGAATTTTTAACAATCGCTGTAGCCGGCAGTGGATAAAGGTATTGTTTATCTTCCCAGCTTCTCGGAACCGCCTTATACCATTCAAGGTGATTATCCGTTGTCATGGTCTGGAAATTTTACTCCCCCACCGATGGCAACTTTAGCTACTCCACTCGGTGCCGTTATGGAAGAGGCAGGTTTACTACCATCATAGAAAATCACATCCGGTTTGCCGTCGTGATCCAAGTCCATCAGTTTTTCCAATGCTGGCACATAGATACCTGTCCAAGCAAGGTTGGCCATCGAGGATCCCATTTTCCATCTTTTCAAATCATTGAAACGGAAGCCCTCCAGTGCTAGCTCAACCTGCCTTTCACGACGGATTTCCAATAATACAGGGTCATTTACATCCGGGAAAAATGTATTTTTCAAATAGCTGTCCACCTTGGTTGGCAAGCTATTATTTCCTGAAGTGATTCCTGCTCGTGCACGCAAAGCACCAATGGTTTTAGTCCAATCCGTTAAATTCAACTGCCCGAGTTCCTGCTTCGCTTCCGCATAGTTCAGCAGTATTTCAGCATAACGCATCAAAGGTACTGCGTTGATGTTATAGGCGCCGTTATCATAATAAGGATCATCCAGGGTATATTTAATCGGTTGATAGCCCGTGTATGTATAACTTGCAAAATTTGGAGGGGCAGCCTCTCCCCCACGCTTATACCCTGGTGTACGGATCAGCTGTGCCAACCGGTAGTCACGGTTTTGGCATTCCTCATAAAATTCCTCAGTTTGATAATTAGGACGATCGGTGTATGGTGTTCCATCAAGATTCAAAATGCTGTTGATAAAGGGTCTTACCAGGCTCAGTCTTGGTCCGTAGGTCGCCGAGGTCCACCACCAGTTGGCATCGTTCATCAATGCCTGATCTTTGCTGAAAGCAAGACCGAACATGACTTCCTGCTTCACAGGCTGGTTGCTCACAAATAATTGACGCTGTGACAGCTTTGGATCATTGGCCACATACACACTATAGGGTCCCGTTTCCATCAAGATCTTTCCTGCATCAGCCGCCATCTTAAAGAAATCCGCCGGTGTTGTCGCCAAGTTTAATTTGTGGTATTTTCTAAAAGTTCCTTCAAATAAGGCCACACGAGTCTTTAGACCCAATGCCGTCCATTTATTAATTAAGGTACCATCCCCGCCGTCTCCTGTAATATTTGCATAGGCAAAATCCAGGTCTTCCATAATGCGCTTCATCACCAGTTCACGTGAATCCCTTGGCGCATGAAGGATATCTGTCTCATCAACGGTCAATGGATGATCTACCCAAGGCACATCACCAAAGCGCACTACCTTATCGTAATAGAACCAGGCCCGAAAGAAGCGGGCTATGCCAATATAATTGTTTTTGACCGCATCACTCAATTGCGGGCTTGTACATTTGACGATCATCTGATTGATATTCCGTAAGGCTGTCCAGCTCCAGCCGGTACTGATTTCGGCAGAATAAGCACCTTTCACCATAAAATCATTCAAGCTATTTACTGCAGCGTAATCTGCCATCGCATCCCCTTTAAAAGCATCGCTTCTGGAGGTGATATCCCGGTAAAAAGAGTTACTGTAATTTTTCAGTCCATTCTCCGTTCCGAAGATATCCTCTTCAGTTGCCGATGCTTTCGGTAGCTCGTTCAATTCACAGGAACTGAACAAGAGTGCTATTATAGGTATAAATAAGATTCTTTTCATTTTTAATACATTATAATCCAATGGATAAATTAAAACTAATGCTCTTCATCACCGGATAGTTAAATCCATCACCACTATTGGAATCACTGATATCCGGGTCAGATTTCATGAGATTGCCCACATCAAGATCTTTTGTTTTTTTATACAGAGGCGACCAAGTCCATAAGTTCTCGCCCGATAGTCCAGCCCGCAAGCTACTGATCTTGAGCTTCGAAGTCACAGATTTCGGAAAATTATAGCCAATCTGAATGTTTTTCATCCGAATGTAGGCGATATTCTGCAGGTACCTTGTCTGGGCTGTTGCTTTAATAGACTCGTTATAACCGGCATATCGCGGAAAATATCCATTAGGATTGTCTTCTGTCCAATAATTATTGAGGTGCCATTCGGGTAAATTGTTATATGGTCTATTGTACTGCCCCCAAAAAATAGACTCATTACTTGGGTACCAATTCTGTTTTCCAACCCCTTGAAAGAAGGTAGAGAAATAGACATTTTTCCAGTCCATATTGATATTGAAGCTATAGATATAACGAGGTTCGTAGTTACCGATAATGGTCTTATCGCCGTGACTATTGATTGTATTTGTTCCGTAGTCAATTACCCCATCACCATTGAGATCCGCAAAGCGTACATCGCCCGGATAGATAATACCAGAATTGGACGATTTGATGACCTTTTGTGTCGGAGCCGCATCTATCTCCGCCTGATTTTGGAAAAGCCCCTGGGTAACATAACCCCATATCTCGCCGAGTCGTTGTCCTTCATAATATCGGTCAGTCTGATAACGATCAGTCTGTAACAGACCGGCTTTATTTTCATAGCGATCTATGGTTGAGCGATAATCCGCCAAAGTAGCTTTCACCGACCAGTTAAATGGACTATTGTTCCAGTCGAAACGGTCCTTATAGGCAACACTCAATTCATAGCCCTTCGTTGTCATATCCGCATAATTACCTTTTGGCGATTGCGCACCGAATATATCTGGCAACTCCACGCTGAAGGTATACATGTTCAAGGTCTTACGTTGGTAGAGATCACCTGTAAAGGTCAGCCTGCCATTTAATGATGAAAATCCAGTCCAAAATTAGCTGTACGGGCGGTCTCCCAAGTCAGATTATCGGGAATAACCTTTGGTACCGAGGTATAGGAAGGTTTCTGTCCATTCAACAAACGATCCATGATCTTGATTTCATAGAGATCCATATAGGTATATGGGTCTACATTACCGTTCCCAAGTGAACCATAAGAAGCGCGAAATTTCAGGTCAGAAATAATCTTTTTGTCTACCGTAAAGAAGGGTTCCTCAGAAATGCGCCAGCCCGCAGAGGCAGAAGGGAAAAATGCCCATTGCTGGTTGGTCGGAAATTTGGAAGAACCATCGTATCGCCCATTGAATTCAAATAAATAACGATCTTTGAAGATATAATTGGCGCGCATAAATACACCAACATTCCGATACTTATTATAACCAGCGGTAGCGGTTGTATTTTGCCCGAGAGCCAGATTGATATTATCCACATTTTCGGTCAATAAGCCTGTTTTCGTGATATAGGAAGAATTATAGACACGTTGTTCGTAATTATACCCCAGCAAACCTTTAACATAATGGTCACCTATTGTCTTTTCGTATTCACCGTAAAGGTTTCCAAATAGATATTTCCAGTTTTGGTCTACCTGGTAAATATTGTTGTTCATGTCTGTTTCCAGCTTGAGCATCTTACCTTCTTGCGTGCTATAAGGGACAGGCACACGTACACGGGTCGAGTTAAAATCGCGATTTCTAAAAGTCAGATCGCCCTTTATCCGCAGGGTATTGTTAAGAAATTTGGTCTCAAAAGAAGTGGTATTGCGGAGATCCCGATTTTCACTTTCGGTTCTATTTTTTCCATAGATAAAATCACCCACAGAATAGGCCGCCGAGAAGCTAAGCGAACCATCAGGATTGAATATCGGCGAAGATGGATGTCCTTCATCCGCAATATTACGCCAGATATTCCCCCTTCACCACCCGTCGTAGGGTCGCGGTATTTCGCGTAGTTATAATCAATGTTATTAGCGATCCGCAACCAGTCATTTACCTGTAAACCTGCTTTGGCCCTGGTATTGTAGGTCTTGTATTTATCACTATTAAAACGGTACATCCCATTATAATCATAGGCACGTCCAGAGATGTAGTAATCCAGCTTTTCGGTATTGCCACTTACCGACAGGTTATGATCCTGTACAAAGGTATTGTCCTTGATCAAGACATCGTAATAGTCCTCATTACCATAGTAAACGTAATTTCCTTTATCATCGACTGTAATTTCATCCGTAATCCCCTGCTCTTTGCGGCGTTTGAACTCGTTGAGCCAGTCCATTGTAAAGATCTGTGTTTTATTCAGCTTACTGGGGATAGAGGAATAATTATTCCAGGCATTATAGGCGGTAAAGAAATGCGATGCATACGCGTAGCCATCCGTTACGAATTTGGGTCTAGCAATTGGTTTCTGGAAGGATCCGCTTCCGGAATAGTTAATGGACGATTTTCCCGACTTCGCTCTCTTCGTTGTAATCAATACCACACCGAAAGTCCCCTTGCGCCATAGATTGCAGCAGAGGAAGCGTCTTTTAGTACGGAGACATTCTCGATATCATTCGGATTTAATGAAGCTGGATCCCCTCTACTCCATCGATCAAAATCAAGGCACTTCCGCCCTGGCCGATTGACGTGGTACCGCGGATATTGAAACTCGGTGCCCGGTTAGGTTTACCATCAGCCGGGACGATATTTAGGTTGGGAACAACACCTTGTAGCATTTGGCTCGCATTGGCGAGTACGCGGCCTTCGAAAACTTCTGAGCCGACCTGATCAACTGCTCCGGTCAAGTTTGCTTTCTTCTGCGTTCCGTAGCCGACCACGACAACTTCCTCCAACTCGGTATCTTTGGACTCCATTACAATTTGTAATTGAGCTGTGTTGACAGTCACAACCTGCTCGTTATACCCCACCTGAGTCAATTTAAGCTTTTGACCATTGGCAGCCTCGATGTTAAACATTCCCGAAGCATTGGTAGATGTCGTTTTCTGACTGGATAAATTGGTGATGGTGACACCGGGCATAGCTGCACCGTTTTTGTCTTTACCACACCTTTCACGGTAGACTGGACTGCAATAGCTTGCGTCTCTCTGTTCAATTTGACATAACTACGCTCTACATTAGCCCACGTGGGATATGAGAGCCCTAATGCCATACTGATTAGTAATGTTTTCTGCATTTTTAGTCTGGTTTAGAATTCAGCACCAAAGTTGGTACTTTCACTTGGTTTATAATTTACCTTAATATTAAGAAATATTTAATTAAAAACCACACAACCTCTAAATAAACAGGTTTAGCACCCTATTTATTAATAAAAAATAAACTTATAGATAACACAACTGGTAATTTAATAATTCAACACTTCATAGAGGGAATAGGGAAATTAATTCGTGAAATAAGCAAAAGCAATCGTTGAAAAATAGGGAATCCACGATTTGACTACAAGATACATCGATTTGCCTACATCAAAAAACACCTAATCATCACCTTTGTAATATCAAATTATTTAAAACAGAAAAATACATGAAATCACAAAAGTATGGTTTGTCACTGGTGCCTCTAAAGGGCTTGGACTAACCTTAGTAAGAGAATTGCTCACCCAGGATTATCTTGTTGTGGCGACTTCACGAACAAAACAAGCGCTGGAAGATGAAATTGGCGATCATGAAAATTTTCTGCCCCTTGAGGTAGACATCACCAACGATACAGATGTCAACCGGGCAGTACTCTCGGCCATTGACTACTTCGGTAGGATCGATGTCCTCGTTAACAATGCTGGATATGGGCAAACAGGTGCCCTAGAGGAACTCAGTGATCTGGAGACACGACGCAACTATGATGTTAATGTTTTTGGCTCGCTCAATTTCATCCGGCATATTACACCTTATTTCCGTCGCCAACAATCCGGACATATTTTCAATATTGCTTCCATTGGCGGACTGGTGGGTAATTTCCCTGCATTCGGCGTATACTGCTCCACTAAATTTGCTGTCGCTGGTTTTACCGAAGCGCTGGCGGTCGAAATGCAGCCTTTTGGTGTCCATACAACGCTCGTTTATCCAGGCTATTTCAGGACTGAATTTCTATCTGAAAATTCCATCCACACCGCAGCGAATCCAATAGCAGACTACATATCGGCTAGGGAAACCGAAGCCGCACATCTACAGCAGATTCACGGCAATCAAGCCAATGATCCACAAAGAGCAGCCGTGTTATTGATTGAGCTGAGTACAATACCCAATCCCCATTTCATTTTCTGATGGGTGAAGATGCTTATGAACTTGCCAAAAATAAAATCAATACATTGGCTGCCGAGATTGAAAAGTGGAAAAGTTATACGGTATCCACTGGTTTTGAGCAATCCCATTAAATAGCGCTTTAAAGCCGATATCGAAAAATAACCGGTAGTAACAAAGGATAAAATACGTAAATTTACAATTATGGAGAATACATTTCGCTTTCATTCCCTTTCGGAGTTCCATAGCTTCTGCGGACTGCCCAAGCCAGAACACCCATTAATCAGTCTGGTTGATTATAGTCAGGTACACTACCCGATCAATGACACCAAGTTAAATTGGATCCAGCACTTTTATTCGATCGGATTAAAGCGAAATGTAAACGCCAAGTTCAATTATGGACAACAACAATATGATTTTGATTCAGGGTACTTACCTTTGTATCGCCCCTACAATTTCTAAAAGTTGAGATCAATCAAGAGATCCGTACCGAACCTAGTGGCTGGATCCTCCTGATCCATCCGGACTTTCTTTGGAACAGCGAATTGGCAAAGCATATCCATACATACGATTTCTTTCAATATGAAGTCAACGAGGCCCTTTTTCTTTCGGATAAGGAAGAAGCGATTATCGTGGATATTCTCCAGAACATTGAAAAAGAGTATCAGTCTAATATTGACAAATTCAGCCGTGAGCTGATCCTTAAGCAGATAGAGCGGTTGCTTATTTATGCCGAGCGTTTTTACGAGCGTCAGTTTATCACCCGAAAAAAATCAACCCAAGAACTTGTCATACGATTTGAACAGCTCCTTTCCGCGCAGTTTGACCGGGACAAATTGCAGGAGCATGGTGTTCCAACAGTCAGTTTTCTGGCGCAGCAACTCAACTTATCTCCCAATTATCTGGGCAGCGTCCTCCGAGTCTACACGCAACAAAATACGCAGCAGCATATCCAACATAAAATGATTGAGTATGCCAAAGTTCGTCTGAGCACCAGCTCCTTGTCAATCAGTGAAATCGCTTACGAACTTGGATTTGAGCACCCGCAATCTTTCAGTAAAGTCTTCAAGAAAACCACCCAACAAAGTCCTGTGAGTTTAGGCAGTTATTTCAATAAATTCCGTCTTCAAAAAAACGAGTTCATCCGCATCTACCAGCTTTGCTTCATTTTTTCTCAGCATTAAGTATACATAAATCCTTAAGCTAAAAATGCTACTAACCGCTGTTCTATTGACCCGAATAATATCCTTTCACGCCGATTCCGATTGTCCAGAAGAATTTGGATTTTTCCAGGTCTTCGAGCAGCATATCCACATTATCTTCATACTCACCTTCAGCCTTTATTGCTTCGATGTCTTCCTGAATATCCTCTTCGGTCATCTGTCGCCAGACACCGACCGAACTATTCAGAAAGGTATAACAGTATCCCGCTTCGGAATCATCAACGGGACCACTGTTCTTTTCACTGAGGATATTGAGCAGTTCCTCGGCCTCCACCTTAAACGGGTTCAGTCCATAGATGCTAATCTCCGTTTTTTCCGGAAATGGTCCGTTAATGCTTTCGATAAATTCAAGTTTCCCATGATCATTGAAATCTAGCCTCAGTTCGAGGTCATCATAATAATACTGGCCATCCAGTGCATCCGAAGGCGGTCCAAGAATAGCTTGCACTTCCATTTGACCCATGCCCAAAGCCACTGCCCCTAAATTCTCAATATCAATCCCCACAAGTGGGATCAGTTCGATCTTTTTCATAACTATTAACCACATTTGTGTTTATACCCTATAGAATATAAATTGTTATACTAAAGTTAGGGAAAAAGTAAAGAACAGGCCAAAACACAATCAAGATTACGATTCGTTTCATTTTTTCTCTTCGTAAAACCTCTGAATTTTCTTTAGATAGGCGATCGATTTAGGAGGAGAAAACAATCTGCAGGAATAAAGCCAAGAAAAAAGCCCCCATCCGGAGGCTCTCTCATTATATATTATTTGGTGGTTTTTTCTCTGGTTGTCATTGGCATATCATCTGTTTTTTGTTTTAACTCGATATACGCCGTTATTGCAACAGATATTATGCCAAATAATCCAATTAAGGTTATAATTAACATATTAATGCATTATTTTCTTCTAAAAAAGTGATCAGCAATAGAAAAGTGGGATTGAGCAGTCCTATATCTTTTAAAGTAGGCTAAATATGATTATATTTAACTACCATTAGCAACAGCCGAGGCGCTATGGATGAGGTATGGATAAAGGAAAGCAAACTTTTGATCTAGCTAGTATAAGACTAGAGCGAGGACTGACACAACAAGAACTGGCAGATCAGTCTGGTCTTACCAGCCGCACCATTCAACGTATTGAGAAAGGTGAAGTGATTCCCTACGGCGATTCTGTCCGGAAGCTTGCGCAGGCACTAGGGCTTTCCATAGCGGAACTTTATTCCACTTCCGCAAATATAGCGCCGGCGGATACCTTCGAAACCACTACAACGATCGAAAATAACAACAGGTCAGAAACCAAGGCAACTGCAGAAACCAGAATTCTAAGCTTTTTTCATTTTATGCCACTCGCTGGAGTTATATTTCCATTTTGCAATCTATTACTTCCACTATTTCTTTGGATCAATTACAGGGATCGGAATCGCTTATATGACTATCATGGTCGGATATCCATTAACTTCCAGTTGACCATGAGTGCCCTGCTGATGCTGTTGATTGTGTTGCTTGTATTCTATTTTCCTGTAGGTTTCGCACTGCTCTCAATTGCATATCTCTATGCCATTGTCAGCTGCATTGTCAACGGCATCCGTACACTCGACAACAAGCTCCCTCGATACCCCCTCGCTATTCCATTTTTGAAGCTTCCATCCCACTAATCTTAGGTTTTTAGGTCTTTAATAAGACATGTCGCATAGTTGTCGTGTAGCTGTCGTCCTGATCTCAATGGGCTTATGCAGATATTTGAAATAAAAAAGCCATGAAAAATATCTATCTTTTTATATCCCTGATCGGTTTGTTATGTAGCAACCGACAAGCGATCAGTCAAAGTCGCGTTGTCACCCGATTGGACGGTTCAACTATTTCTGGACGAGTCATTGATAGCACTGTAAACGCATTGATGAATGAGGCTAAAGTACCGGGAATCGGTCTCGCGATCCTCAACAACAAAAAATCTGTCTACCTCAAAACCTATGGCTACAAGAACAAACTTCGCGCAGAACTCCTCGATACCGCATCCATTGTCTACGCAGCATCCTTCAGCAAGGCTGTCTGCGGATTTCTTTGTATGAAATTGGTGGACCGTAATCTATTGGATCTAGACAAACCACTCTATCAATACCTCCGGAAGCCTATCCCCGAATACCCGAATTTCGTCGGACTAAAGGGGGACCAACGATGGAAAAAAATCACTGCGCGCATGTGTCTCAGCCATACTACAGGCTTTCCCAATCTAAAATGGTATGATCCAACGGCAGCCAATCCTGATTATGACTCGCTTGGTGTTGTCAAGATCTATTTTGAGCCTGGTTCACGCTATGCCTATTCCGGAGAGGGCTTTAAATTGCTCCAATTGGCGCTGGAGGAACTAAGCGGCAAGACTTTTGACGACCTGGCCAGCGAGCTGATTTTTAACCCCATCGGCATGTACAAGTCAGGCTATGTTTGGCACGATAGCTTTGGTGATGATCTGGCTATAGGCCACAATGATCATGAACAACAGAATGTAAAAAGCAAAAAGACTGTTGCTGTAGCCGGTGGTTCCATGGTCACGACCATTAGTGATTATGCGCGATTTATCGAATATGTTGTCCAGGGTAAAGGAATCAAGGAAAACATATTCGAGGAAATGATCCGTCCGCAGATCCGCATATATTCCAAAACACAGTTTCCACCGATCAGCAGCGAAACAACAGACGAAAACGAAGTGGTTCAACTTGCCTATGGTCTAGGTTGGGGATTGCTCAACACGCCCTATGGTCGGGCCTTCTTTAAAGAAGGTGGTGACGACGCCTGGAAAAATTACAATATTAATTTTATTGACCGTGGTATCTCCATTATAATGATCTGTAATAGCGTCAATGGCAGCATGTTGTTTAAAGACCTGCTTGCGCAGCTGATCGGCGATACTTTTACCCCTTGGAAATGGGAGCAGTATTATCCTATCGGTTACCAAGCGGATTAAAGTCCAAAAGAAACTGTCTTTAAGCAATATAGACTTCTGTTTCCGATTCTGTTGCAAGAGATTGGTATCAGTCTAACCATGGAGCAGAAATCCGATATTAACCCTGGGCGGATGTAACATTTAAAATTTACGTTTGACTTAAATAAGCATCCCGATCTCCCTACCTTAGACCATTCAAAAAAAAGTATTACGCAGTGCTCATCAATCGTGTTCAGATCTTTGGGGCAGTGGAGTGATCTAAGCTTTTACTTTAGGATCAATCCAGTACAGCGCAGCGTTTGTATGGCTAAAAAACTCCATGGGTGTCAAATGGCAATCCATGGTGTCCTGCAGTCCCCCATCGGTGTAGCTAACCACTTCTTCGGAAGGTATGACCATTCCGGTCACGATCGCATCCTCATCAAGGCAATTTAAATCGGACAACAGCACATTAATATGGTTGGCTGTGACCCATTGTTCCATTTCCTCTTTATTAACCTGTCGCACACGTTCGGCCAGAAATTTCGCTTCCTCGACTTCTTTTTCGACACTATTCGGGTAAAACAAGCGTAAGAATGCTTCGTACTTATCAAATGATTTCGTTCGAATGGCCTCATTGCGCAGAAACTGCTTCTCCCCAATTGACCGTATTCCTGAGCATATTTCCGCAACTCGATCTGGTGCAATTCGTGGTCAGCACATTTCGCCAATTCGGATAAGGCATAAACGTCCGTACCATGTCCATCGTGATTATTTAGATATTCCCAGAGATCGCCTTGGACGACTTTGGGTTTCTTATGTTCCAGGACATTATATCCTTCAGCAATCCATTGTTCTATTTGTTCCCTTCTCATCGTATTACTTTTTTAAAATCCTTCAAAATCTATACGCGCTCCAGGACTCGGCTCGATTTAGATTTAATAGCGGCGTTGCCCTGCTCTAATTAAACAAGTGCACAAGGAGGAAAGTTTTCCAGATAAACGTTCTATTTTTATTTATCTTCACGCCTAGGCATACTTTCAGTCATCATCTTCGTATCTCCCTGTTCTTTGAACTCCTGTGTATTCAATTCCATTAAACCTCCATTAATGTGGTAAAGCCAACGATAGGATTTTGAAAAAATAAACCGGAAGTACCTTGCTGTGCCTGCAGCTCGAGCAAAATTCTTCGGGTCATAAAAGAAAGAATCTGCTCCCGCATATTTCTCCGGCATGGTTTCAAGTGCCCTGCCCATTTTATCTTTGTCCGCCCATTCATAACTATTCGCATAAAAGCTGATTTCGGATTTGTAACTGTTATACGTACTCTGGTAAACATGCGCCTTTTTCTTTGGATCAGTATAGGTTACTTTAAAATGTATGTCATCTAGGAATTCAATCTTGTAGGCTGTCTTTTCCTTACCAAGTATCAGTTGCATAGTATTGGATTCGAGCTCGATAATGACCGATCATATTTGGCCGAAAAATACCAGGTCGTATTTTGGAACGGATAGGTCTCCGTCATCGGAAAGGTACAATTGTCTGAAGAAAATGGGAATTTTAGCCCCTTGTCATAGACCAGTAGGAATTTTATGTTATGAAACCGCTTATTGTCTATTATCGTATCCGCAGTGATCATAAACTTAATTAATAGACTTTTAAACGTCGCTTGGTAAGTATGCGCGTCGGTCTGATCTAGCTTAGGCTGATACTCCTGCAAACGCTCCTAAAAATTTTCAGATCAGCAACAGTACGATAGGTTAGCAACACTTCATTCCTGTTGTCATATTGTTTGGTGGACAACATGACCTGTTCTTTATTTTGCTTATTTATATAAAGCGTATCACCTACCCGCTCAAATCCAGCAGAGGGTAGATAGATCGGATTTAATATGGCAACCTCATTTTCTGGAATCCCCTCATCGGTAAATGTGAGAAGGAAGTTCATGGGATAGAATTTTTGTGCAAATAAGCGATTACCCATACAACATGCAAATATTAGGAGGCACAGCAACATAACTATTTTTCTGTTCATTTTTTCTTTATGATCTATTTGAGCGTAAAGATAGGGATAGTCTGTATGCTGGCAAGCCCCTTTAATATCCGTGCAGGGCCGCTTACAATTCGCTGTTCATTGTAAAATATACCAAAAGTTGATTTAAACCTTAAAGGTAAAAATGAATATAAAAGGCCAGGAACATACAAGAATCCTGACCTTTATAACTAAGTTATCCATCAAATGGATTAGTATAAGGACAACATTCAGGTTGAAATAGTTTAAAAAAGCTTCAATTAGTCCAATTTATTCTAAAGGTTCTATTTTACTGTCAGTTTATCATGTAAAATTTGGCAGTTTTGATGCAAAAATTTCAGTATTTTAAGCTCGGTATTTTTTTGCGGGATATTTTATACAGTCGGCCGACTGACAGATTTAATTTATTGTTATACTTCATTAAAAGGAGGTTACTATGAAACTTGCAAAAAGAAATTGGAACAATTTTTCACTTTTTCGCCCATGTTTGATAATTTTAACCGTGAGCTTTTAAACTGGGACAACAAAAATTACTCATCGACAAGTACCACCGTTCCTGCGGTCAACATCAAGGAAAACGGAGACACTTTCGAAGTTGAGGTTGCTGCCCCGGGCATGGCCAAAGATGATTTCAAAGTGACGCTAGACGGCAACCTATTGACCATATCTTCGGTTAAGCAGGAACAAAATGAGGAGCATCAGGACAACTATACACGTCGGGAGTTCAGCTACCAATCTTTCCAGCGTAGCTTCGAGCTCCAGAAGGAGGTTGTCGATCAGGATAATATTCAGGCACGCTATGAAAACGGTGTACTACGATTGACAATACCAAAAAAGAAGAAGCCAAACAAAAAGAACCACGGCTGATCGAAATATCCTAAAGATCCAAATAGCAACTTTAACTTGGTTAGTCTCCCACGGGAGGCTAACCTATTTTTTCATTTATGCAGGATATGGAACGCTCAAATTATTATATAGAATTGCAGATGTACTGCCGCGGACGTTATATGACCATCGCCAGTTTTGACCGAAGCAGTTGCGAAAAGATTGTTCATGAACTATTTGATGAACTACGTGGGGACCCTCAGGCCTCCGATCTCCGGCTTCTGCGCATCAACCTTCTCCTCAATGATAACGAAAATTCAAAAACACAGCTGAGATCGATCCATTGTACGTTGGATGAATTGGCAGAAAACACGAAGATTATCATTAAGAAGACCTTCCGGTCAGTAAACTTCGACTGATGAACAGTCCGCTCCGCTATGCAGTGCAAACGATCAGCATACATACTATTTAAGCACATTTTTTTTACAATCGTTTTTTCTTTCACTCTTGATTTTTATCAAATTGATTTTTAATTTGGGAGCGGTTTTTTCAAAAAGGTACCTGATACCCGAACCGACATTTTTTAAAAGCTAATATTCTATTTAAATATAAATTTTAGTTATTGGATCATGTTAACAGAATTACTAATTACAAACACAGACCGACGTTTTTATTTCAGGCCATTTTTTATCGCACTTCTTGTGTTGGCAAACAGTCTCTATCTAACTGGTCAAACCATGAAACCGCTCAAATCCAGCTTCGAAGCGAGGTTGGTTAATATTGAAGCGCCTAGCAATGAACCTTTTCGTTATACGACGACCTTGACCAATGGATCTGCTCAATTGGTTAATTACAACTTTAACGCACTGCTACCCGATGGATGGCAGATAAGTTACCGCGTAGAAGGGTCGCAAGTGACCTCCCTACAGATGCAGCCCAATAAAGCACAGGAGATCAGCATTGAAATCAGCTGTCCGATTACCACTAAACCTAATAAATATAAAATACCTTTGAAGGCCATATCTGCGCGGGATACGCTAACACTCGATCTTGAGGCCGTCGTCAAAGGCTCCTATGCGCTAGAGCTGAGCACCCCCAGTGGGAGACTAAGCGACGAAGTCGTGTCCGGCAGCAGCAAGGAAATTCTGCTTAAAGTCAAAAACACGGGAACTCTCCCACTCAATGCATTGGATTTGAGTTCCCAGTTGCCCAGCCGCTGGGAGGCTACCTTCGATCCTGCGAATATCAAACAGCTCGAAGCAGGAAAGTCCTCGATGTCAAAGTCAATCTTAAAGTTCCCGACAAGACTATCTCCGGTGACTATGCGGCCAAATTCGAGATCAAGTCTCCCAACAGCAACGCCGACATTTCATTCCGTATGATCGTCAAGACTTCTTTACTTTCTGGCTGGATCGGCATGCTGGTCATCCTATTGGCAATTGGTTTGGTGTATTATCTCATCCGTAAATACGGCCGCAGATAAAGTCGGGACAAAAAAGATTATCATGATGAAGGATCCTATCATTAAATTGACAGGTCTGACCAAAAACTACGACAAGTTAACCGCCGTAGACAAGTTGGACCTGCATATTTATCCCGGAGAGATTTTTGGTCTACTCGGTCCCAATGGTGCCGGAAAGACAACCAGCATTCTTATGATGCTAGGCCTGACCGAACCCACAGCCGGTACAGCTTACGTCTGTGGCCATGATGCCACCCGCAATCCGATAGCCGTGAAGCGCAAAGTTGGTTATCTGCCTGACAATGTAGGTTTCTACCCGGATATGACAGCTTTGGAAAACTTATGCTTCGTTGCAGAATTAAATGGGCTTACAAAACCCTATGCACAAGCTGCGGCCAAAGATATGTTGTATGTCGTAGGACTCGAACGGGAAATACATAAAAAAACGGGTGCTTTTTCCCGCGGGATGAAACAACGTCTAGGATTAGCCGAAGTGCTGATCAAAGCCCCTGAGGTCGCTATTCTCGATGAGCCTACGTTGGGCATAGACCCCAAGGGCGTCGATGAATTCCTTGAACTTATCCAGAAGCTCAGTAGGGAGCATAAGCTGACTGTACTGCTCTCATCACACCATCTCCATCAGGTACAACGTGTATGCGATCGGGTCGGTATTTTTGTTGGTGGAAAGTTACTGGTCCAAGGATCTATCGAAAGCCTGGCCAATAACCTACAACAGCAGAAAGGCATCAGCACAGTCATTAGCCTTGGGCATTCCCAAGGCGATACAAAACGGTTTGAAGAAGCATTAAAAGTCCTACCCGGACTCCGTAATCTAACTATAAACGGGCTTTCAATCGAATTAAAGACCGACAGCGATACTACAGCAATGGCTGTACGTATTTTGGTAAACAATGGTGCTGATATTGTTGCTGTAAACCGTAATGACTACCAGCTTGACGATATCTATAATACATATTTTGAGAATAGCATAACAACAAATACTGTCTATGAAAAATCCAACGGTTTCTTCAAAAGATATCAATAACCGACCATCCGGTCCGATGCAGGTGCTGGTCCGCAAAGAAATAGCGGCACATATCCGCAGCTGGCGTTTTATTATACTTATCTTACTTATTGTACTAACCTTTGCTGCATCCATGTATGTTTCATCCATGGGACTCAAAGACGCCGTCAACAATACGGGCGATCCCGATCAGTCGTTTCTATATCTCAAGCTATTGACTACGACAGATAATTCCATTCCACCATTTCATGTTTTTTTAAACTTCTTAGCACCATTATTGGGCATAGCTCTTGGTTTTGACGCCGTCAATGCAGAGCATAACAATGGGACACTCACCCGTCTGCTGGCGCAACCAATTTACCGCGACAATCTCCTGTTTGCCAAATTTCTAGCACCGCTGGCCGTTGTCGGTACATTATTTGTCTCGCTGGTGATGTTGATGATGGGGGCGGACTCATTGGTATGGGAGTGCGGATAGAGCCCCAGGAATTGCTACGTATTTTTGGATTCACCTTGACCAGTGTGCTGTATGTTGCCTTCTGGCTGAGTCTTTCCGTCCTACTGTCGATCCGCTTTCGTCAACCAGCCACTTCGGCACTTACCGCTATCGGCATCTGGTTATTTTTACCGTATTTTTCCAATCCTGGTGAATTTGGCCATCCGACCGTTTTTACCCAATCCCAATTATATTTCGGAGCAGGAGTACATTCGTTATAATGAATTGATCTTAAACCTGCTTCGCTTATCGCCAAGCCAGCTTTATACCGATGCGACAACCACTTTACTGATGCCATCCGTTCGTAGCTTAGGTCCTATTTCCATGGAACAGATGATCGGTGCTATCCCCGCACCTCTCTCTTTCCGGGAAAGTTTCCTGATGGTCTGGCCACAGATTAGTGGGCTCACAGCAGCCATGATGGTCTGCTTTGCCTGGTCCTATTACATCTTTATGCGGAGAGAAATACGGAGTTGATTGCATCTCTTGAATACAATAAAACAACAAAGGCTGCACTGCTTTATTAGCAGGCAACCTTTATCAAGTATATAATGAATAAAAAATGGGTGCTTAATCTTTATTTTCCTTTTTATAGGCATAGTAAAAAACAATCGGCAGAATGGAGAATGAAAGAATCATACAGATAATCAACCCACCGACAATCATAATGGCCAATGGTTTCTGAATTTCGGACCCCATTCCGTTGGACAGTGCCGCTGGTAATAAGCCCATTGCGCCCATGAGCGCAATCATTAAGATCGGCCTGATCCGACTTTTTACGGCTTCGTAAATTGCAGGTATCAAGCCCATTTTGTTTAACAGGTTTTCTTTCATGACACCGATTAAAACAATTCCGTCGATCGTAGCGACACCAAAGAGAATAATAAAACCAATACCGGCCGAGATCCCAAATGTGGTCCCCGTTATCCACAGGGATACAAACCCACCGATAAATGCAAAAGCAAGTGTCAGGGAGGAGATCAGTGTATCTTTTAGATTTCCAAAATTAGCATAGAGCAAAAGCAAGATCAATAACAGTGAAACCGGGACCACCTGCATCAACTGTTTGGTGGCCCGCTCTTTACTTTCAAACTCACCGGCCCAGACAACCTTATAGGATTTGGGCAATTTAACGTCAGCCGCGATCTGTTTTTTTGCATCCGCAATGGTGCTGCCTAGATCCCGACCTTCGATGTTAAATCCAACCCCGATATAGCGGGAATTTCCGTCGCGATAGATAAAGGCTGGTCCTGTATGATAGTCTATGGTTGCTATTTCCCGCAACGGTACTTTCTGATCGTTCATCGTGGGGATAATGATGTTCCCGATCTTTTCAGGGCTATCGCGATACTGCTTCTGGAAGCGGAGACGGACATCAAAGATGCGCTCATTGTCGTAAAAATGCGTCACCGATTGCCCCCGATGGTCATCTCAATAACCGACTGCACATCCTTGGTCGATACCCCATACTTCGCCATCTTGGAGTCATGCAGCTGAATCCGCAATTCGGGTAAGCCGATATTTTTAAACACGTTTATATCCGTGATCCCCTCGACCTTTTGAAGTGATTCGGCAAACTTGTTGGCTTTATTCTCCAGATCCTGGAGGTTCTCACCAAAAATTTTGATTACCAACGGACTTTTCACACCAGCCACATACTCCTCCACATTGTCCTGAATGGGTTGACTAAAGCCAAAATTTATGCCGGGGAAAGTCTGTAGGCTATCGCGCATCTGCCCGATCAATGTTTCCTTCGATATTTTCCGCTTCCACTCTCCCTCCGGCTTCAGTTCAATATTAAATTCGATATTGAAAAAACCCGTAGGATCAGTTCCATCATTGGGTCTACCCGTCTGTGTCATAATAAAATCAATCTCGTCAAACTGCTTGATCAATTTTGTTTTCATCGTTTTTGTTAGCTTGACAGATTCCTCCAGGTTGACACTATTTGGCAATGTCGCCCGGACATAAATGGCGCCTTCATTGAGTTTTGGCAGAAATTCTGAACCGTAATAGCTAAACCGCACCATACAGACAACCAATGCCAAGACAAAAATCCCCAAGGTCCATTTGGGATGATCAAAAGCTTTCTTAAATCCTTTAAAAATTACCCTTCGGCTTACCCGCGTTATTTTATTTTCATCCTCTTTGATGTTCTTCTTCAGCAGATATTTACACATTGCAGGAACATAGGTCAGACTCAGGACCAAAGAACCCAGCAGGGCGTAGCCAAGCGTAAAGGCCAAAGGTGAAAACATCTTTCCTTCCACCTTTTGAAAAGAGAAAATCGGCGTCAGGGCAACAATTAAGATCAATAAGGCAAAAAAGATATATCCTGCCACCGAGCCTGCACTCTTTTTAATGATACCCAGCTTGGAGACCTTATTGAAACGGGCCGTCCCCAGCCGGTGTGCCTCCTTTTCCAGGGAGACAAAAACCGTCTCCACGATCACCAGTGTTCCCTCGAGCAATAGGCCAAAGTCCAATGCGCCCATGGAAATCAGATTCGCCGGCAAGCCCTGAATTTTCAATAAGATGATCGCAAACAGGAAGGCCAATGGAATCACCGAGGCCACAATAAAGGTTGTCTTCCAGTTGTTCAAAAAGATAAAGACAATAATCGAAACCAGGATAACACCCTCGATCAGGTTTTTCGACACCGTATGCACTGTGTTGTTGACCAATTTTGTGCGGTCAATCACCGGTTCAATCTTGACATTTTCCGGTAAGATACGGCCGTTCAATTCCTCAATTTTTTTCTTTCAGGCGTGTCACTACTGCCGATGGATTTTCACCCCGGAGCATAATGACAATACCCTGTACCAGGTCATCTTCCTCGTTGAGCCCCACCTGTCCAAGCCGCGGTTTGGCACCCAATTCTATTTCAGCCACATGCTTGACCAGGATAGGTGTGTTGCCTACCACCTTGATCAAAATATTGCCAATATCATCTATTTTATCCAGCAGCCCCACGCCACGCACGACATAGGCCTGATTTCCTTTTTGGATTACATCACCACCCACATTGATATTTGAGCGCGATACCGCCTCATACACATCCAACGGTGAAAGGTTGTAGTTGGCCAGTTCCGTTGGATTGATCTTTATCTCATAGATCTTTTCTTCACCACCAAAGCTCACGACATCTGCCACCCCGGCACCCCACAAGCTCCCGTTCGATCACCCAGTCCTGAATAGCAGATACCTCCTTGATCGGCAGGTTACTTTTGACCACATAGCGAAAGATTTCCCCTGTGGCTCCCGAAGGCGGTTCAATAGAACTTTCGGCCCCTTCCGGCAGCTCAATGGAGCGCATCTTATTACCCGCATATTGCTGCGCATAGAAGTCTTCTACCTCATCCTCAAACTGCACTGTCACCACAGAGAGCCCAAACAGGGAAATCGACCGCACATTCGTCTTTTTGGGGATGGTGTTCATTTCCTTGGTGACGGGCAGTGTGACAAATTTTTCAATTTCTTCGGCACTGCGTCCCGGCCATTGTGTGATGATCCGAACACGGGTATTGGTCACATCTGGAAATGCTTCGATCGGGGTATGCAGGTAAGCGTAAATTCCACCGAACAATAAAGCCAGCGTAAAAAATAGAACCACTAGGGAATGTTTCAATGAAAATGAAACGATATTTTGTACAACCTTCTTCATCCTATCTATTCATCAATTCATCAAATACAATCAATTCATTTTCTGTCAGCACACGGTCCCCTTCCTCCAACCCCGTTTCGATAAAGGCATAGGTTTCGTTTTCCGACACGATATCAACAGTCCTTACGGATAGATCACAGTCGCTTTTGTAGATCACGACATAATTCTTGTTATTATGCAAGATAATGGCGTTTTTGGGGATTGCCAGCAAGTGTTGCTGTTGCCCTGCGGATCCCTTCTCGACCAACACATCCACGCTCATGCCCGGTTTCAACCTCAAATCCTTATTGAGCAGCTTGACGCGTGCTTTGACCACCCGCTCTTCGGGATCAAAAAGTTGGCCACCTGGTCAATATAGCCTTCAAAATATTCGCCTTTATAGGCCAAGGTTGTGATCCTCACATGAGCGCCATTTTTGACAAAGGGTAAGTTATTCGCGTAAATATTGACGGTCACCCAGACCTCATTCAGGTTACTGATAGACAGTAGATCCGTATCGTCACCTACGGTCATCCCCGGACTTACTTTTTGTCTACGATATACCCAGTTTTGGGTGCACGGATATAAAAAACACCATTCTCGGAGGATCCGTTCAGCAATTTCATATTCGCCTTCACGTTCTGGATCCCGATCTGCACAGATTTCAGTTCGCTTTCCATCTCTTCCAGCTCACGCTGGGAAGCCATGCCATCTTTGAGCAAGCTACGTAAACTATTCACCTTACTTTCGGCCAGGCGTCTATTGTTTTCCAGCTCGCGGAGTTCCTTTCCTAGGTCATTGACCGAGGTGCCTTTGAGTGATACCAGCACCTGCCCTTTCTCCACATAATCACCCATTTTAACAGCGACAGATTGCACCATTCCCTGAATAGGACTCTTCAGCGCAGCGAGCTCATCCTGGTTGTATTGAATTGCGCCGTTTAAGGCGATCTGTTCAGACACATCCCGCTTTTGGATCGAATCAATTTTGATATGGCGTTTGAAATCATCACTTAAGCAAAAGCCTTTTGTCTCTACGACATGCTTTTCCTCCTTTTGCTCCGACTGACAGCCCCACAGGAGGCAAATAGACAAAAGCGTCAGTGGCATTAAAAATTACCCTTCATTAGACAATATCCTTTCCGACCAAATAGGTCAGTTCTTCACGATACTGAAGATATTTAGCCCTGCGTTCCAATATTGATTCTTTGTTTTCCATATAATTATTGATAAAGTCTATAAACTCAACAATGGTCAGCCTACGTTCCTGGAAATTTCGGACATAGCGTTCCAGGGCAACATCCAGTTTACCGTCAAACCCTTTATCCATCGTTTTTAGGCTAGATTCCAAGTTGCTTAGCCGTGCGGAAAGAAAATCGATCTCCCGTTCGATATCAATACGAAACTGTTCGATTTCAACCTTATTTTTTTCCAGTTCCAGTTTTGCGATCTTGATATTCCCTTGGTTTCTATTAAATAGGGGCAGATCCATAGAAAGCCCCAGTCCAATAAAATCGCGCATAATATTTCCGCCCCGATCATAATTCACGGAGACTTCCAGATTTGGCACACGCTCGGCTTTCTCTATTTCCAGTTGGGCCTGCCCTTTCTTAAATTCATTGTGAATGATTTTATAATCGCTTCGATTATCCATGGCCATGATTTTCCATTCGTTTTGTCTATTCGCAATAAAGGCAGGGTTACCGATGGTATCCGCGATGGAAAGCGCCGTTCCTTTGCCCCAAGATAACGTGCGACATCGTTCATTTTTGCTATTTTCTCCTGCTGTATTTCATTCAGCTTATTCCCAAAAGCCATGGATTCACTCTGGATCCTGAGGTAATCCATTTCGCTGACATTGCCTTCTTTCCACTGATTTTGATAAGACTGCGCCAGCTTCTGGAAGATTCCGACCTGATTGCTATAGAGACGCTCCTTTTCCTGCAGCACCTGCAATTCCAGACATTGGCTACGGAGGTCATATTTCAGGTTGCGGAGTAATTCCTCAAACTGAAGTTGCGCATTCTCCTTTTCAAGGAGTTGCAGCTGTACCCGTTTTTTTTTTTGCCGGCCAATTCAATCGTCTGCTCCAGTTCCATTTCCACCTGTTGGTATCGTCCGTAATTTCCCATCAATGCTGGCAGCTCCTCACTGGAAGAGTTTTTCCAGAGGTTGACCTCACCGATGGAGATCTTGGGGTTGGGCCACAGCTTGGCCTGCAGTACCGCTGCTTCAGCCTGTTTCATCTGAAAACGCTGCGCCATCAAGGACAGGTTATGTGTTAGGAATACCTGCTCAATCTCTGATTTTTGCAGATGATTTTCGGGCATTTCCTGTGCAAATAGTCTGCTGTTCAGGCCAAGAAGAAGAACTAATGTAATGCGTATTTTTCCCACTCTATTTTGTATTTCCACAAAACTAAGAGACAGGGATTACAGGCAACTTTAAGGTAAATTAAAGTTTGATTAGAAGAGATTAGAAAATGATTAGAATTTTGGAAACAGCAGCGATACGGTTGTTCCCAGGTCATTGGAACGAATAGCAAAGTCCACCCCTGGTCTTTAAACACGATCTGCGCAAAGGAAAGACCGATGCCACTACCTTTGACAGTTCCGACATTCGACCCACGGTAAAAGGTCTGCTTCACCGCCTCCAGTTCTGCCCGTGGAATACCGATACCCTGGTCAATAATTTCTAGCGATAGACGCTCATCGAGGGTCGACATACGCACCAGAACTTCCTGACCATTGGCATATTTAAGAGCGTTTTCGATCAGGTTGGAGATCGACAAGGCCACAAGCATGCGATTACCCCGGAAATTAAAATAATGTGGTTCATCCACCTGTAGCTCGATTTTCAGGGGTACGGCAAATGTCCGCTTAAACTTAGGTACCAAGTCCCAGACCACTTCATCGATGCGAAAGACCTCCATCGACCGCTTCAAAGCCTGATCTTCTGTCAGCAATAGAAAATTTCCGATCAGGTGATTTAGAAAATTTACATGCTCGGTGATTGTCGCTGCCAGTTCCTGATATTCCTCCTGGCTACGGGCTTTTGTTCCAAAACCTCCATGGACCCCAAAATACCGGCGAGAGGTGTACGAAACTCATGGGATACATAGCTCACAAAATTCTTTCGGATAATCATGTTTTCACTGATCCGGCGCAGGAGCGCATTGTAGCTTTCGATCAGGTCCTGCAGCTCATCTTTTGTTTTGATAACCGTCAACGGCTCCTGGATAGTATTTAAATCCTTATGTTGGATTTCCTGAATGACATTCCGGATGGGCAGATAAGCATATTTACTCAGCCAGACCGATAACAAGACAATGCTGATCAAGGCAACCAGAAAACGAGCACGAGAATAAAAAGCAGGCGATTTAGCTGCTGATTAAAGTCCGTATTAGACTCTTTGACAAAGACAAAAAAATCACCCTGATTATCGGGATAATACAGGCCAAAATAAAAGCTGTCTTCCGTTTTAAAATAAACAGTTTTTTGGGATTTCAGCTGTGTCAACAAGCTTTTACTGATTTGATTATCATATTTCAGACCACCATAGCTCACTTGGCCTTCGGCATTATAGACCGCTACCATGGCCCGCTTGACCAGACTTTCATATTGATTTTTGGACTCCAGATGTTTTAGGGGCTCTGTTCATCCGCCTCCAGGTAATAGATACCGGCGATTTTTGCGTTTTTTCCAGCGAACTGATCAGATGCCGTTCGGAAGAATTATAGAA
Source organism: Sphingobacterium sp. E70 (assembly GCF_019285695.1). NCBI lineage: Bacteria > Pseudomonadati > Bacteroidota > Sphingobacteriia > Sphingobacteriales > Sphingobacteriaceae > Sphingobacterium > Sphingobacterium sp. E70. The sequence goes on from NZ_CP079104.1 coordinate 1,180,310, forward strand.
TATCCAGTAAATGACCAGCGTCGCAAGTCCAAAAATGATCGTGAAGACCAAGGAAGAAAAAGTGTCAGTCTGATCTTGAGGTTCATGGTCAGTCCGTTTTGAGCATGTAACCTACCCTTTGACCGTCCTGATAATGGATGTATCACTTCCATCATCCACTTTCCCCGCAGATAGGAGACGTACACATCCACGACATTAGTATTGTTATCAAAATCAATACCCCAGACCGCCTGTAGGATCGCGGTACGTGAAAGGGTCTTATTGCGGTTTTCGATCAGATACTTAAACAGCTTAAATTCTTTAGGCGAAAGATCGACATTTTCACCACCTTTATAGACTTCATAACGGTCCAGATCCACTTTGAGATCGCGAATTTCGATGCAGCTATCATTCACATGGCTTGTATTTTTATAGCTGTCCCGACGTACCAAGGCTTTGATGCGGCTGACGAGTTCCTTAAACGAAAAAGGTTTGACCAGGTAATCATCGGCACCACTTTCCAGGGCATCGACTTTATCTTCAATTTCACCAAGTGCGCTGAGAATCAGAATGGGGATATGGTTTTTGCGGTAGCGCAGCGTTTTGTAAACTGGATCCCATCGATTCCCGGCAGCATAATATCCAGTACCACAACATCCAGGGAATCAGCATTGACCCATTCCCTTGCCGCTTCAGCGGATTCCGCCAAAATGACCTGATGGCCCAACTCTTCCAGCCCTTTCACCACAAAGCTACTAATACGACGATCGTCCTCTACCAAAAGTATCTGCATAAACTGATTTTATTTTTATACGGGATTATAAAAATTATGAATATCCTAATGGAATCTACAAGTATACGAATTTACAAATTAATCCTTAGACAGGCCACAGCCCCATATTGCCCATATCGACCTGTCTATCCAGATCTCAGGCACCACTGATCTGGGATCAATTCTTGGCTGAGATCTTAACAGGAATAAAACGCCAAAGTGGATCAGGTGGTAGCCAACCTTTATTTCAGACAACGGGCGGTGACCAGCAGCTGGCCGACATGGCGCTGTGCATGTTCAGCCGCATGAAATAAGAGACCGATCAGGGTTGTTGGAATCTGCTTTCTCCCAGAAAACGTTCTTCGGTCAACGTTGAGGGGTCAGTCACCGATAAGATAGCTAAAGCCCGTCCGATCTGCAGCTGTAGGTTTCCGACTAGCGTAGCAACGCTGAGTTCCATATCCACGATGCCTTCCTTTTGGAGATAATCAAACTGCTCGGCAGACAAGGATTTGCCTGCAGCATAGGTAAACATGCGATCAATCACACCGCGGATATGCAGCAGATGAAATCCGATGCTAGCGTTGCCACAGGGGCGTGCCCAGAGCTGCTCTGACGACAGCTGGGTTGTATATTTTGCACTATCCTCTTCCACTTGCAGCAGCGCATGTGCTACCGGCTGCAAAAGATCTGGAATCCCCTTGATTGGTCCCCGCATCCATACTTCTAAATTGTCCATACCTGATTTAATAAGCTATTTTCGTTTACTGGTGCTCTTCAATGCCCATAGCACCAGTATCGGTTGAAAAAAATAAACGGGCAAGCCTTTTCCCATCACTGTCCAATCCGAAACCATCCCGATGTTCTTTATATTGGGCGATATTGCCTGGGAACACCGCAACAAAAAACAGCGCGGCAATTTTTCCAACGGTAGCACGCTGTTTGCCCTTTGCCAATAGCAGTGCACTGCCCAGCGCAATTTCAGCAAATCCCGAATACAGGACTGTATCATCTTTGGAGATTGGCACCCAATCAGGTACCTGTGCCTGAAATTCCTTCCGGGCAAAGGTCAGATGTCCGATTCCCGCTACCATTAAGAAAGCACCTAAGCCATAGCGTGCAATCTTTTGAAGGCAAGATTTTTCCATACTATCTTTTTAATAGAAGACAGTACAGGGCGAAAATAGTTTGCTAAGGCAAATAAGATTCGAAAAATAACGCTTACCCCCACTCCTATATTGAGCTATATTGTTAGGCAATACCCAGCGCCTTTATTTATCGAAGGCATTGACAAAGAACCTTATGGTTACCAAATCGATTTGTCCAATGATCTGGATTTAAAATTTAATGCCGATGCTAGTTTCATCGGTCTTGATGACTAAGGCGAAGCATCAAAAAGGGACTTATCAAGCGATAAGTCCCAACCAGTAAAAAACAAACATTGACAAACTATTGCTGGCGATCCCAGCCGCCACCAAGAGATCTATATATCGCTACACTCGCTTTGAGCTGATTCGCTTTCTTCTCAACCAGTTCAAATTTGGATTCCAATGCATCGCGTTGCGTCAGCAACACTTCCATATAATCCGCGCGGGCATACTTAAATAAATCATTGGAGATAGCGATAGATTCCTTTAAGGCATCGACCTCCCGGGTCTTGATCACAAGGCCATTTTCCAGATTTTTAATTTTTGAAAGCTGGTTAGCGACTTCGATATAAGCAGCTAATAGGGTTTGCTCATAATGGTACACCGCCTGCACCTGTCTTGCGTTGGCATTATAATAGGCCGCTTTGATCGCTCTTTTATTGATCAGGGGAGCAGTAAGCTCGCCGACAAGTGAAGTCAAAAAGGATTCCGGTTTAATCAGATAGGTCGGATCAAAAGCCTGCAAGCCCACTCCGGCAGCAATATCCAAGGAAGGATAGAAACGCGCTTTCGCGGATTTAATATCAATTTGGAGGCAGCGAGTTCATATTCTGCCTGCTTGATATCCGGTCTATTTTCCAGCAGATCAGCCGGGATACCCGTGTAGACTGTCTGTGGCACGAGCTGCTCAAAAGCATCCTGGTTGCGCTGCACTGGCTGCGGGAATCTACCGACCAGATAATTGATCCTATTTTCAGTTTCCGTTATCTGTTGCTGGATATCATATTGCATCCCCTGGGTTTTCAGGATCTGTGCCTCGAATCTTTTGATGGCAAGCTTGTTCGACCGCGCGTTCTTTTTCAAGTCATTGACCACTGTTAGCGCATCATTTTGGATCTTCACGTTTTCATTGACCACCAGCAGTTCGTTGTCCAGTGCCAGGAGCTCATAATAAGCATCTGCAATTTCGGAGATGAGATGCGTCACCATAAAGTTTTTGCCTTCCACACTCGCAAAATACCGCTGCAATTGCGCTTTGGTGGCATTGTGCAGTTTACCCCAGATATCCGTTTCCCATTGCGCCTGTACACCGACACCAAAATCAAACAGCGGTTCGGGCATCTCCCGGCCAGGTTCGATTTCCGTATTTTCTCCATCGCACCGATATTGGTGTAACGGCTCACTTTGTCAACACCGGCACCTACTTTAAGCCCTACCGAAGGTAAATATTCCCCTTTTTTGGCACTGACCTCATTTTTGGCCATCTCGATTTCCTGAAGCACAATATGGAGCTCCTGATTATTTGCGAGTGCCAGACCGATCAGTCCCTGTAGATTGGGATCATTGAAATAACTGTTCCATTTGATTTTCCCAGTATTTGTAGAGTCATTTTCGGCAGTACCATATTTCTCTGGTACAGCCCTATTTTCAGCACGTTGTTGTATTTCCAAAGGTTTGCAGCCCACGAAACTCAGTAAGAAAAGTGCAAAACCTGTATATTGATATAATCTATTTCTATTCATAATGTATCATGTCTTCGCTTAAAGGTGATTCGTCTTCGGCCTGGATCATTTTTCTACCATCCGCCAATTTTGCAAAAATGTAATAGAGTCCCGGAATGACGATAACGCCAAAGATTGTCCCGACGAGCATACCACCTAATGCAGAAGCACCTATGGTATGGTTTCCGATCGCTCCGGCACCACTCGCAAAGACCAGCGGAACAAGTCCGGCGATAAAGGCAAATGAGGTCATCAGGATTGGTCTGAACCGAGCTCTTGATCCTTCTATGGCCGCTTCCAGTATTGAATCTCCGGCCTGGCGGCGCTTGACGGCGAATTCAACGATCAGCACGGCATTTTTACCCAACAGACCGATGATCATGATCAGTCCCACCTGTGCATAGATATCGTTTTCGAGCCCCATCGCTTTCAAGAGGAAGAATGAACCAAATACACCTACCGGTAGCGACAACAAAACCGCAAACGGGATAATAAAACTTTCGTATTGCGCTGCCAACACAAGGTATACGAATACCAGGACCACCAAGAAGACATAAATGGCTTCATTTCCACGCTGTGCTTCATCGTAGGACAAGCCCTCCCAGGCCACTTTGTAACCGTGTGGCAATGTTGCCAGTGCTGTCTCATTGATCGCCTGAATGGCGTCGGCCGTTGTATAACCATTTGCCGGAAGCCCGCGCACCGCAGCAGAATTATACATATTGTAACGTGTGATCTCGTTGGGGCCCTGTGTTTTTTCAAGGTCATAAATGCCGAATACGGAACCATCTGATCATGATCATTTTTGACATAAAGATTCATAATATCCGAAGGCAATCTTCTGAATTCGGGTGATGACTGCACATAGACTTTAAAGAATTGACCAAAACGGATAAAACCCTGTTCGTAAGTACTACCGATCAGGATATTGAGGTTATCCATGGCTTTACCGATAGAAACCCCTTTTTGCATGGCGGCATTATTGTCAAATACCAGTTCATATTGCGGGTAATTGGCGGCGAAGAAAGTAAATACTCCCGTCAGCTCCTTGCGTTTTTTAGATTAGCAATAAAAGCTTTGTTTACTTTATCGAAATCCTGGTAATCTGTTGTCCGGTTTAAATCAAGTAAGCGCATCGAGAAACCACCGAGGATCCAAAACCAGGAACAGCCGGCGGTTCGAAAAACTCTACAGTCGCCCCCAGATTTTTGATTTTTCTTCAAGTTCTTCCATGATCTCTTTCACACCATGCTCCCGCTCACTCCAAGTCTTGAGGTTGATCAGACAGGTTCCCGCATTTGAACCACGACCTTCCGTCATGATCTCATAGCCGGCAAGCGAAGAGACCGACTCCACACCGTCCACCCCTGACAGATCTTTTGCAGTTCGCGGGAAAGCTTATTGGTCTGTTCCAGCGTCGATCCCGGTGGCGTCTGAATGATGGCATAGATCGTTCCCTGATCCTCGCTCGGTATAAAACCACCCGGAAGCGTTTTGTTGATCAGGAAAGTCCCCACACAGAAAACGATGAGGATGCCCCAGGTGATGACCCTCCGGCTGGCGATCTTGCGCAGCAAGGAGGCATAAGAGCCCGTTACCCGATCGAAAGTGCGGTTAAACGTATCAAGAGCTTTGGTAAATAGATTTGTTTTTGGGGTTTTCCATGATTATTTTTCAATAACATCGCTGCAAGTACAGGTGTGAGTGTAAGTGCTACGACGGCCGATATCACAATGGAACTCGCCATGGTAATTGAAAACTGACGGTAAAACGTCCCGACAGGGCCTGTCATAAACGAAATCGGGATAAACACGGCAACCATGACCGCCGTAATAGCGATGATCGCGCCAGCGATTTCAGCCATCACTTCCTTGACGGCATTGTAAGGCGAGATTGCGCTCTCCTCCATCTTGGCGTGGACGGCTTCGATCACGACAATAGCATTGTCCACCACAATACCAATGGCCAGGACAAGTGCAAAAAGTGTAACCAAGTTGATCGACATTCCGAACCACTGAATGACAAAGAATGTACCTATCAGCGATACTGGAACCGCAATGATCGGGATCAGCGTAGAGCGCCAGTCGCCCAGGAAAATAAATACAACGATAGCTACCAGGATAAAGGCATCACGCAAGGTATGCATTACCTGTTCGATCGAGGCATCCAAAAACTGCGATACGTCATAGCTGATCTTATAGTCCACACCCGGCGGGAAATTTCCTTTCATCTCCGCCAGCTTAGCTTTTACATCCTTAATAACATCATTGGCATTGCTACCATAATTCTGTTTGAGTACAATGGAAGCCGAGGATGTCCATCCAGATTCGAGTAAATATCAAAAACTCACTGCCCAATTCGACTTTGGCAACATCTTTTAACTTGATATTTTCACCTTCGCCATTTGCCCGAACGATGATATTTTCATATTCCTCGGGTTTACTGTACTGGCCTTTATAGGTCAACACATACTCCAGCGACTGGGCAGCAATACCTGAGCTCTGCCCCAATCGTCCCGGTCTACCAATAATACTTTGCTCACCGATAGCCTTCATCACCTCATCGACAGATAAGCTATAGGCACGCATACGGTCGGGATTTAACCAGATCCGCATAGCATAACGTCTGCTCCCCAAGATCTGGGATTTGGCAATACCATGGATCCGGTTGATTTCGGGAATAATGTTTACGGTCGCATAGTTGTACAGGAATTTTTCATCCATACTTTTACTGGTACTGTACAGGTTCACGTACATCAACATACTGGGCTGAATCGGATTGACGATCACCCCTTCCTTTTGCACCAGCTCGGGCAACAGCGGCATCACCTGATCCACTCGTTTTGACCAGTACGACCGCATCATTGGGGTCTGTCCCCGGGTCAAAGACCACGTTTACCGTAGCCTCTCCGGCACTGGTCGCATCTGTTGCGATATAACGCATGCCCTGTACCCCATTAATGGCATTCTCTAAGGTAATGAGTGAAGATTTTACAAGCACATCTGCACTTGCCCCGGGTAGGCGATGGAAACCGCCACTGTGGTGGGGGCGATCTTTGGAAATTGTTCGGTAGGAAGCTGCTTGATAGCCAGACCACCGATAAATAAGATGACAACCGATATGACAATAGCAAATACCGGCCGATGTATTACTTTTTTAAACATAATGCTGCTTTTTAATTACTCTGCATATAAATCTAGGTTTGACATGACTTTCTCCGGGGTCTGGTACTTTGATTCAATGGTCTGATTTTCCTGTACCATGCGAAGTCCATTCAGTAAAATCTTTTCGTCTTTACTCAAACCCGAAGAGACAACATAGATATGTGGCAGTTCAGCAGCAACCTTTATTTCTCTTGCTTTAACTTTATTATCTTTTGTGATGACATAGACATATTTCTTTTCGAGCTCCTCAAATGTCGCTTTCTGCGGGATCATCAAAGCATTCGTATAGGGTGAGGTGATCACAATATTGCCGGTCTCGCCAAACCGCAATAAACCTTTTGGATTTGGGAAGGTCGCCCTGTAGGCAATATTTCCGGTTTCGTTATTGAAATCCGATTCGATTGTTTCGACAATACCTTCCTGGCCAAATTCCTTTCCGTTGGCCAGGTTCAACCGGACATGCATGGGACTGTTATCCTTTTTAGCCTCCATCTGATTGAGGTATTCTACTTCGGGCACATTGAAGTAAACCCACATTTTGCTATTATCAGATAGCTCCGTAATCAACTCCCCTTCATCCACCAGGCTACCTTTACGTAGATGCAGTTTACCGACAATACCGGAGAAGGGGCTACGATGTCCGTAAATTTGAGGTGCGTATTCATGGATGCCAGTTCGGCTTTGGCCTTTTCATATTTTGCTTTGGCCATTTCGGTTTCCTGAGGGGCAACAATATCTTTTCGGAGAGATTTTTGGTATTTTGATATTCGATTTCCGCGTATTTCACCTCAGCTCTTGCCCGATTGACATCGGACTCATAGAGGTTGGGCATAATTTTAAAGAGTGGTTGCCCTTTTTGTACAAACTGACCCTCGTCCACAAAAATAGATTGAATATAACCTTTTTCTTGGGCGCGTAGCTCGATATGATTGATCGAACGGATCTGGGCGACATAATCTTTATTGACAAGTGTATCTTTCACCAACGGAGTGGTCACGTTGAAAACTGCTGCTTCTTTTTTTTCCTTTTTCTCGGACTGGCAGCTTGTAGATAGCATAATAAGGCACAGGTTGATATACATGAAATTTTTCATGACCATGATCATAGATTTTTATAATAATTTTCGAAAAATTGAACAATAGTGTGACAGGCGTCCAAATTACCTTGAAAGCCATTTTTGATATTTTCTAAAAAAAATTACTTAAAAATCACAGCCTGAAGACGCTGTAATGGATATAAAGGGCGTTTTTTTGTGGGTTAAGATTTTCGACATTGGCCAACGAGACTGCGGTGCGCGTGTTGTGGAAATCGGGGTGGATGTTGGCATTCAGATTGCCAAAATTATTCTTGGAAAGCGCAAATAAATTTGGCGAGTCAGTGTCGCTTCCGGTATCATCATTTTCACCGTCTTTTTCAGCAAAATAAGCCCTAAGTTTTTCGTGGCGCCGATGTTTACTTTTACGGATGATATCGTTATCCTGTTGTGCGCCCTTTACCTGTCGATTGAAGTGTTCGACAGCATGTCGGTTGGTCAATGCAGAAGATTCTGTTGTTGCTGCATAATGCCAGCCTAAACCGACAAGTATTGCGCACCATACGCCGAACAGATATTGACGGAATCTTCCTTGCATCGTTAAAGCAAATGTAATTAAACTTTAAAAAGGATGCAAGCAATTTAGATATGGAAGTGTTAAAGATTAAATACTATTGTTACAAAGTATTTAAAATTAAACCTTTAAAGTTTAAATAATCATATTTAAAAACCTTCACATAGCACATTTTAGCCCATGAGCAACAGATCAGTGAAGCTTTATCCCCTCCACATGACTCCCTAGCTGGCTCAGGCAAAAATATTCGCATTTTAACTCCATGCCAGATACCTGCATCAGCTTACTTTTTATCCGTAAAATAGATCTCCATTCCCCATCTTCCGATTTCAGATTGATCAGATAACTTGCCTGTTCCATAATTTTTACGGGAGTACCTTCGGTTTCAAAACTAGTGCTTTCCAATTGCTCTTTGGGCTTGCTGGTTTTGCTCATTGTGGTCGATTTGGCAATAAAATACGTATCGCCTTCCACTTTGGTCACCCGGAACCAGCCAAAGCCCAAACGGTCGCCTGTACCCTGAGGAGCTTCAAAATGTCCAAAATAAATATCTCCGACCGCTGGTTTTTGCTCCATGGCCAAGCTAGCAGCCGGTTTCGGTAAGGGTGGTTTTACCGCATCATACGTAAGCACCCCAAAAAAGGTGACGATCAGCAACAGGGCGACCCACCCTATAATGGTCAACTTGAAAACAGAGGGCGGTGCTGGGACTTCGTTGTTTTTCAGCGTGTAGAAGGCCTTCATATCAGCCGTCCACTGCCGCCGTCGTATGACTTTCCCCGTATTAACATCCCTGAATTCACCGGCCGCTTTTCGGGAATGCACGGTACAGACCGCCATGCGCATCTCGGTACGCAGAAAAACAAGGTCCATGCCCTGCCCAGGTGTTTGCGGATTTTGCAGTTCAGACGCTGAAAAGCGAGCTGCTTGGTATTGTTGAATTAAGAAAACATATTGTCAAGATTTTTTATTCCTTCATACGATTAACTATTGAAACACTTTCGGAAAGACGCTTCAATCTTGTCCTTTTTATAAAAGCTTTCTGATACTTCCTGCAAATAACTATTTGCTTCTTCGAGAATCTCCGGCGCTACCTGTGCATGTGTTATAACAGGCTTAAGCCATGCCTTTCCCTCCCTGAATTCGACAAAAGCCATAACCGTTTCATCCCCCACATCCAGTCATAGATCAGGGCATAACCACTTTCGGTATACAGACCCAGCTGTTTTAAAAATGCCAGCATAGGCAATATTTCGTAATAGTTTTCACTGAAGTTGAGCGAAGTAAAGTTCCACTGTTGTTCTTTATCATCATATTGCTCTGTCGAGCAGAAAAAACTGTCACGCAACAAATCATCGACTACATTACGGTTGTTTTCTTTTGTATAAGTAGGAATATTTTTCAATCCTGTTTTATTGTACATCTCACAACTGTCCCACCATTGCGTCCAGTTGTCATCAATTCCCGTAGTCATCGGCTTCGTAACAAAAAAACTCATTCAATTTCCCTTTTTTGATCTGAATGTTAATATAAAGTGTATTTAGTTCCATCTGTCGTTCTTTTAAATAATTCCCGCTTTAAACAAAAAGTAACCACCACCGATCAGCGACATCGGCAGGGCGAAAGCCAATAAGATAATGCTTCCCAGGTACAGCCCCAATAAGATTGTATGCGCACATCATCGGCATTATCCGGGTCATAAATAAGTCTTACTTTTTCGTCGATATTATAGGCCGGAGGATTTGATCTTGTACTGGGTGAAAAAGTCTTTTCTTATCTCCGATATGGTACTCCATCAGTGGCGTATACATCGTGCCCCCTCACTTTCACGCGAAGGAATATTTTCGACGACTGTAGCTTCTACCGTATAACCGCCGGCATTAAGCCTCCGTGAACCGATAAAGGATAGTATACCCGTTACCAAAAGTGCAATCCCGATCAGGAGCAGGATGAGGTGTATTGCTATTGCCATTTTCATTTTTAAGGTTAAGAGATTCCATACATTTATTATTTGGGTTATTCCTTATTTTCTAGAAATATTACCACCATTGCGCTTCTGGCAGTTCGTAATAAGCTGTGTCTGCCTGCGACTGCCAAGGGGCTCGGTGGAACTGCCAGCAGGCGTTCACCTTGTCCATAAACTTGGCGATATCCATTGTTCCCCATTGGTAGCTTATTTTGTAGTTTTTCCGTTGTAGCTGATCGTTCCAAAAACAAAAGGTGTAGAATTTCCTGACACACCACCAGTAAACTGGATGGCTTTCTCGATATGAAATTTTGCACCTGCCGGAAACTTTTCCACCAGGATATAGTCGCCCAATTCAATACGTTCAGCCAGATAGGACCAATCGGGGTGCAAGCTGTCCAGCAGCAGGTAGGGATATTTTTATCATCGAATTGTTTTACCTTTTCCGTCAATAAGACCGTTTCCTTATCCAGTATTACCGTCCGGCCCATCCATTCTTTATACGGACTGTATTGACTGATAACGGTCGATTTTGTTTTGATGGTCGCATACAGAACAAAGCCAAAGACAAGCACGACCACGATTCCTATTCCTATGATTATTCCCATTGTTTTTTTAACGGACATACCTTTTTATTTAAACGTTATTTACTCCCGGCTCCGCTTCATGGACTTGCTGCTCTAATGCTGTATACAGACCAGCAGGAACCGACGAGATACCATATTTTCCCATTCACAATCGGCTTCTTTTGCCATACAGATAACGATATTCCTTATCCAGTGCATAGCCTAGTTCATCCCGTACCTCAAAACGGAACTGTTCCAAACTTTTTGTTCTGATCGGCTTTATGGATCTTGCAATCGTGTCAATATAAAATGCCAGCCGATTATCCACTGCGTAGAACGTATGATCGCATTCGCGGTAATAATTTCCCGAAACACATTGCTCCAATATTCGAAAACTCGCCGCATCCGCATCGGCCACAATTTCATTCCGGAAATAAACGTGGTTTTTATCTTTTGCGACATTCCCGATGTCTTCACCATGGCATACTTCGAAGGTTGCAGCATCAGCATTTTTCACTTGCTGGACATAGGCGCAATAAATCGCATCCCCACCTGCTGGTATAAGCCCGGCAGTGCAATGCTATCCGCCAGACGATAGCTCAGCTTTTTGTCAAACACATAGTCCATCGCCAAGGATGAGGCCATGCCATTTTCAAAATCAATAATATGAAAACCCGTGACATCAGCATCCGTCAGTACGCAGAACGCATTCATGTAGCTTTCGAGATAAATATGGTTCCGATCCCTAAAATAATGAAACGTAGATCCATTGCTCTGTATGATCTCAAAGCTGGCAAAATCAATGATGCCATAAAATTTACGGTACACTTCATTGTCGAAATGCAAGATAAATTTGTCATCTACGACCACAAACCCATTTCCAATAGCTCTGCTGCCCATAGACGTGGTTGTTTTTAATTTAAATCTTTTTCTTTATCCAGAAATGGGAATTGTTTGTCAAACATTTCACCCAGCAATGGCAGCGGCTTTTTCACCTCATTGGAGGCATTGATGATCCCTAACACCATCACGATAAAAAACAAAATGCCCGCATAGCTCAGGATACCCGCCAGCGATGATGAAACGACAGCGACGATGTTGATCATCACCCCAAACAGAAAAGAAAAAAGTAGAAGCCCTAAACCCTGTTTGAGGTGATAGGTACTGAAATCATTTCGTTCAGATTTTCCACCGAAATAAGCGACTAGCCATAGGATACCAATATAGCTAAGAATAGACTGCATTTTTGGGCTCATAAGTTTATATTTTTGTTTAGACAAATATGTCAGAATCTGGATCAAAAACCTCTCCCAAAACCATAACAAAGCATATACAAGCTAAAAAACTATATATACAAAATATCTACAAATCCAATACAACGCTGAAAACCAGCATATTTAACAAATCACTTATTTCAACTTGGGATAAAAACGATTACGGATATAAATCTTAAATTTGATCTTTAGAACGGCTAATTGTAGATAAACAAAAATGTATTTTAAGAACTTCCTTATCCTGATCTTGATACTGTCGCTTGGTTGTACCATCCAGGCACAATTACGTCCGGCAATGCAGCAAACACTTGACTCACTGGAAACGCTACGGATCAGGAACCGACCAAAGGATGTACTGTATCTCCTCGAAAAGTCAATCGAAAGAAAAGATAATACAGCCGATGAGCTAGCCTATCTCTATGCCCATCAGAGTTTAGCCTATGGCAACACAGACAGTTTGCTCTTAAGCAAAAGGAGCTTGGACAATAGCCAACGATTTGCCCAGGAAGCCAAGACAAACGAGGCCAAAGCCATCGCATATCGTGCAGAGGCAGCGTTAAACCGGCAATTGGGGCTGCCTGATGAAGTTACCAAAAGCGCCCTGAAAGGATTGCAGCTATTGGAAAAAGCGATAAAGATCTCCCTAATAAATACGCGCTCAACTACCTGCTTTATGGCGTGTACAGCCGTTGGGGGATCACGGGAAAATGAATCATTATATTCGCAAGTGCGAACAGTATGCGCTGCAAGACCACAATTACAATGCACTTGTGAATGTCAACAACGGCCTATCGAGTATGTTCCAAGCCAGATATGAGAAACAGCAGCAGCGGACCTTACTTGACAGCAGTTTCAACTATCTTAAAAATCATTTGATTTCCATCAACAGTACCCCAGCCATATCAGCGCAAACAGTTTTGTGATTACCTGCATCAATCTGGCCAACTTTTACTTTGAGTTTTCCAAAGATCCATTAGCTGAACGCAGGAAGCAGGCATTCTATTACCTCGGGTTCGCCGAAAAAGAACTTAAAACGAATCATGCCTGCAGAATATTGGGTCAATGTATTTGGCATCAAAAGCGGCTTTGCCTTACAGGAAAACAACCTGTCTCTCGCCGAGCAGTACCTATTGCAGTGTATCAGCCAGATCAAACAGGATGGTAATAACTTTTACAAATCAGAATATACGGTATTCAAGCAGCTTTCGGATATCGCCAACAAAAAGAATGATCTACGAACTGCATTCAGCTACCAGACGACTGCCGAACAGCTGTTGAAGAAAACCTTTGATCAACAACAGATTTTCAATACCCAGAAACTCGAAGTACAATACGAAAGCGAAAAGAAAAAACCAACAGTTGAAATTGCTGAGCCAGCAGGCGGAATTCCGCAAAAACAGAATTACCTGTATGGCGGCATTGCATTGGCTTTGCTTGCAGGACTGTGTTTTATGTTCCGTTCATACCACTTTAAACTACGTTATTCTATCGAGCGCGAACGAAAACTACAACAGGAGCATGAAGAAACCGAAAAAGGGCAGCCATTCAGCTGCAACTGGATCGAGAAGAACAGGCGCGCCTCCGGGCCGAACAGGAACTGTTGGAGCTCAAACGCAAGCAATTGGAAAAAGAGGCCCTCGCCAACTCGTTGATGATTGAACATAAAAACGATATGCTTCAGCAAATAAAAACCCAGTTGAATGAAAGCGACGCTAACCCTATAAAAAAACTGCTGAAGGAAGGAATGCTGTTAAGTGCCGATTTTGAGGCTATCACCAAGCAAATCCAGCAGCTGCATCCTGATTTTTTAGTCAGCTCTCGGCCAAAGCAGTTAAGAAACTGACACCACTTGATTTAAAATACTGTGCCTATCTGCATCTACAAATGAATACCACACAAATTGCGCAAGCCCTTCATGTAGAACCTCATAGCGTGCGCATGTTTAAATATCGGCTGAAGCAAAAATTTGGGTTGAATAAGGATGTTGATCTGGAAGAATTTTTAAGGTCTTGCTCTTAAATTATTCCATAAATACCAAAACATTGCCCATCCAATTGCAAGATCAGTCATAGTATCAAACAAAATGGTCATCATAACCATAGATCTTTAACGAAGCCAGAGGGAGACAGTCCAAAACCTATAGTCCCGTCCTGTCTTTCCCTGCACAGTTTTTTTGGCCTGCCGCGCTGCCTTAAATCGAAAGATTAAGCTCCGCGATGTTACCCAATGCCTGGGTCTCAGTTAGATCAACACTTTTTGCTGTACGCGCCACTTGATACAGACCCGCAATAGGTAATACAGCGGTAAAATCTTTGGCCCCCGTGTTTAAAGTTGAGCACCCCGGATATGCGGATATGAACACCTTTTAGATGATCAATCTTTGCCCCTTTCTTTATGACCTTAAAACGGACAGATACATTTTTTGGAGCAGCAGCTCCTCAAATGAAACCAGCAGCATATGTTCGAGATTGACATCCAAAGCTGAATGTAAAGGTTTTACCTTTTTTATGACAACATTTTTCAATGTATCGTTTGTACGCTCGGCATTGAAAATAAAGACGCCACTTTTGCATTTCGATCGCCGCTATATTGCCCCGGGTGTTCCTGAACCATATAATCGACCGCAATCTTGACATTTGCATTAAACCGTAGTGCTAATTGTTTTTTCTCCAAAAAAAGCTCCCAAAAAAATAAATAGAATAACTAGAATACCCGTAACCATAAAACATGTGTTTAATATAACATAGATAGATGGCACAAAAGTAGCGGTTTTTTGTTTCTTAATGAGCATACATACAGCTCTTAACCAGATTCATATAGCAAAAAATGCAAAATTGTAATTTATAAGCTACAAATCACGCATACAAAAATGCATTTCAAAAAAGTCGTTATAAACAAGCATAAATCAGCAACCTTCCCCATCGATTAAATCAAATTGTCCCTCGAATTATGCCGCGCAAATATCACCACAAGCAAAACGAATCGTAAACAAAGTCTCACGGATATAAATAGACAAAAAAATGCCCCGTTTTAATGCGCATATTTGCTTAAGCAAAAGACAAACGAGCAATGATGGTTATAAAAATGCTTAGACCAGTGCGCTACGTTTCGCCTTATTTGGACTGAAACAGGGAACAAAAAATGAAAGCAGCAGAAATTTTTGACCAGATTGGACATCAAATCGCCACACATTATAAAGCATTAAGCTTTAAATACAGCAAGAAATGGGGGTAAAGAAAACAACGGATGAATATGAATATAGTATACGCTTTCATTCGGCCGAAGGAAACAGCAAAACGAAAATAGCCCTTTTCACCACATTCGTGATAAGCTGCAAAACGGTAAAGAGCGACTGGAATACTGCCACAGGTTTGATTTCAATCTCGTTATGGGATTTAGGTTACTACTATGAGATTGGTGAAATATACAGCCTAGAGCAAGCTTATACGGATATTTGCAGACATGCCGAAGTATTATTTATTCCATTTATCGACGTGTTTGAAAACCATGCCAATGCGCATTTGGGTGAATGGATTGAGCAAGGGTTTTTAGGAAAAATTCCGAATGATTTATATCGCTATCCACATCTGGATTATACCACACACAAACATTATTGGGCTGGAAGTAAATTTCTAGCAGAACACAATGAATTTGGGTTTACCATTTCCCTGCGTTATATACTCGAAAAATTCGGCCAGCATCCGGCTGAAAAATGCCTGAATAATTACTACCAGTCACTTAACGATGAATCCAAAAGGTATTTTTCACAAGCCTATCAGGCCGAGAAAATCAGTACAACACAACCCTGGGATTGTGACGATCAACATAGGCCTGACGTCGAAATCGTAAAATACGCTGTCAAACAAGGATTAACATTAAACATCTCAGCATCAAGCAAAGGATAAAACACTAAAATATGAAAAAGTATATAATCGTTTTCAGTCTCACCCTACTTACTTTGGCTGCATCTGCACAGAAGAAAAAGAAAGCAAAATTTCCAGAACCTAAGCGAGTAGAGGTAATCCCTGTGATCGAAGCAAGCCCGGTTACAGAAGACTCTTCTGAGCCTGCCGTCTTTGCTGCGCCGATGCCTACCACGAGTACCCCTACTATTCATGCTACAACAACCGGCGGAAAGGAAATACACTTCCAGGGTATCGAAGAATTTAAAAATGCAGATCTATCGACCTTGAAAGAACTGTCTTTTAGTACCATGGTCTCGGGAAAAACGATTGAAAGCAGTCTTCTACAGAAGATCGTGAACGAGGGCACACAATTGGAAGTTTTGACAATCAACAATTTCGCGTTGGATGTTTTTCCAGAAATCAAAACGCCCAATCATCGGTTGAAAAAGCTGTCATTAACGCAAAATCAGTTAAAAACACTTCCGGCCAGTATTTCCAATCTTACCGCACTTGAAGGTTTCGATTGCAACAACCCGTTGACAGCATTACCGGCATCATTTGCACAGCTCAAAAATCTACAGCAGCTCGGACTCAACAGCTACATGTTTACGGCCTTTCCAAAGGAAATCTTTAGCCTCAATAAATTGTCCGTGTTATATCTATCGCGCAATTACAAAAGTAAACCGGAACAGACGGAGCTTCCTGATCTGTTTCAGCAGCTACCCGAATTGAAAGAGCTCGGTATAGAAAATGCGGGACTATCTGCCCTGCCAAAATCTATTGCTACACTTAAAAAATTAGAAAAAGCTAATTTTTCCTACAACAAATTTACTTCCTTTCCCGAAGTACTGGCATCAAATCCCAAACTGACCTATATCCCTTTACCAATAATCCCCTGCAATGGGAGCCGTTTTTGGCTTCCGTCAAAAAAATAAAATTCGGTGGGTTGTTTTTCTTGGAGGAAACAGGTCTTACCAAAAAACAATACGAAGAGATTCAGGATATCCTGACCAAAACAGATGTCTATTATGACGGCATGAATGATTAAAATTCATAAGATCCGCCAACGATATATTTAGGCAGTCCGGTCAAAAGCCAGGCTGTCGCAATCTTCCTTTATCTATGCATATGCACCTGAATGCATCAAGGAAAATCGAAGAAGACATTGGCATCGGTAAATTTGCTGTGACTCTCCGATTAATTTTGTATTTTGGATACTTATAAACTAAATCGCTATTCGTTGCATCACATTAATTCGGCATTATGAGCAAAAGTTTAAGTTATCTACTTGTTGGGATGAGCCTACTATTCCTTTTACCACAGCTAGCCTGCCAGGAAACGACGCAAAAAAATCCGCAAGCCCCGGAAAAGCGAGATACCGTAACGCTTTCCCAATTGTATTTTGACAAGGTAAAATTTAAGTATCTGCCAAAAGAACTCGAAGGCAGTATCAAAAAGAAGGCATAAAGTCTGACGGTATTGTTGATGATGCCGGTCTGGACATGGTCCAAAGTGTCTATTTCAAGAGCTATCTTAATCCGGACAACGATCTGCTTGAAGCAGCAGTCAGAATCTATACGCTCCCCACAAAGGAATATCTGGACGAAAGAACAGAAGCCTGTGCAAAAGCCATAAAAAGACCAACTGCCTCTCCGCGATTACAGTAGACCGGTTTCTGATTCTTTTCTCCGCATCTGATTTTGACGCTGCGTCTGTAAACCGCAAAATATTCGAGGATTTCTATCTGCCCAAAGGCGGCAAAATCATCTTTCAGGCCCAAAATGCACTTTAATCGGCATGAAAACCGGCCAACGGCAATTGTCACCCCATGTAGTTCAAACGATCCCGATTCAAAAGTTTAGCATATTTTCCTATATTTATGCCATGCTCCAAGAGCTCCTATTATGTCAATTGCTTAATACATCTTAAATCACTTGGAAAATTTGCAGACATCTCTACCTTATGATATTGAATCGCTTTTTCAACGGTATTACAAACAGCTCTGTCTGTTTGCAAACAATATACTGCATGACGAAGCGTTGGCTGAAGATATTGTCCAGAGCTTTTCGCTGGACTCTGTGAGGGCGGAATGCCTTGCCCGAAGATGAGGGGGCACGCAAGGGCTATCTTTTATTGCTGTCCGAAACAACTGCCTCAAACAGATCCGAAGCGAAAAAGTAAAAAGCAAGTACTTCGATCAGCTCGATAAGGACATGATCGAAGAACAGACGATCATGGATGCCATGATGCAGGCTGAAGTTATCAACCAGCTGATGGAAGCGATCAACCAATTGCCACAAGGCTGTAAGCAGGTGCTGCATATGGCCATTTTTGAAAAGCTCTCCAACGATGAAATTGCCAATAACCTGACCATTTCCATTAATACCGTCAAAAGCCAGAAAAAAAGAGCGATACAGCTTTTACGCACGCGTCTGGATAGCCGGATGCTAGCACTCCTATTATTTTTACTACCTGATTAACAATACCTTATACTTTTTCTTCATTTTTCCTTCCATCCTTTTACATCCCTTGTGGCTCTTTTAATCAAACAACCGATTGAAGAACATGAAGGATCAGCAATTTATACTAGTAGATTACTTAGTAAAGCACTTTAGTGGAACACTAAGTCAGACAGATATCCAGTCCCTTCAAAAGATCTTTGAAGATAATCCTACCTTGCGCGATCATTGGGAGAAATATACCAGTCAAGGTGTCAAGTCCAGCGATGCCCAGTTTTGGAATAGTCTTGACCTCGATCAGGCAAGAACTAAAATCTTAACCTATGAACCTGCCAAATCCGCAATCCGATCAGTCGGCATTCGCAGCATCCGAAACCTAAAAATCTATGTGAGTATAGCTGCCAGTCTGCTCGTCATTATTGGCGCCGCGCTGCTCCTGAATACGACACATCAGGACAAGCAGATTGTTGCCGATCAGGTGTATCATTATAAAAATGATGTTTTACCTGGCGGGCAGAAAGCTACACTGACACTTTCCGATGGTAAAACCATCGCACTATCGCACGAACCAGCCACCCTGCAAGAAAAGAATGGCGAACAGCTCCAAATTACAGATGGACAGCTTCACTATAAAACTAACAACGAACAGGCGGAACTCGCCTCCTTAAAAAATACCTTGACAGTGCCGGCCTCCGGATTCTACCGGATGGTACTGCCCGATGGCACCAAAGTCTGGGTCAATTCCGCATCGGAGCTGAGCTACCCTTTGGCCTTCGGCAAATCGATCCGACAGGTAGAACTGCGGGGAAGCTTACTTTGAGGTGGCGCACGAAAAAAATCGACCATTTATTGTCCGTACTGCCCATGGTGATATCAAAGTCCTAGGGACAGCTTTCAATCTAACGGCATACAACAGTAGTTCATCCAAGGTCACCCTAATCAATGGCAGTATCCAGCTGACCAATAAAAACAAAACTACAAAACAGCTAATCCCTGGGCAAAAAGCTGAATTTGATGGCAGCGACATGCGCGTCTCCCAAGCGAATATTGAAAAAGAAACCGCTTGGCAGCAGGGTTACTTCTATTTCGAGCATGACAAGATACAGGATATTATGGAGCAACTGGCGCGATGGTATGATATTAAAGTCATTTATCAGGGTCAGATCACCAAGAAAACCTTTGGCGGAAGCATTAGCCGAAGCGTCAGCCTGGCCGAAGCCTTGGAATTAATAAAACGTGGTGCCGGAGTTGAATTCGTCATTGACCAAAAAACCGTGACCGTAAAGAATAAGAATTAAAAGACAAGCAATTACTAAAGGAGGACCAATCTATGATCTAAATATTTACTCGACCAAACTTAGCACTACCGAGTTATACGGTGCTGACCAAGGGTGCATAAGTACCTGAATTAAAACCACAAAAACCAATCCTATTACTGATAAATATGAATAATTTCAAAAATTACTTTTTCGGGAAAGGAACGACCGATCATCGTTTTTCACCCCTTATTTCGAAAAAGGTCAAAGCCACCTTATTTCTGGGTTTACTATTTACCTATGGTGTATATGGTAAAACAGAAGCACAACAGGTCACCATGCATGTCAACAAAGGGAACCTGAAAACTATCTTTCAAGAAATCAAGAAACAGACCGGCTACCATTTCTTTTATGACGAAAGTCTCTTTAATGGCTTAAAGGTGGTGAGCCTCAATGCAAACAATCAAGAGCTCGAAACTGTCCTTAAGGAACTATCGGACGAACTGCCAGTGACGTTTGAGATCCACAAAAAACATATTGTTGTCTTGCCAAGTGCTCAAAAAATACTGTCCAGGTACAACAGCAACAACAATACAGCATTAGAGGCAGATTGACTGCCAGAAAAGACGGAGCCCCTATTGAAAATGCAACGATAAGCTTAAATGGAACGACGACCAGAACATCTTCGGATAGCAAGGGTAACTTTTCACTTAAATCTTCATCCGCAGAGGGTACACTGACAATTTCCCACCTTTCCTTCAAACCACAGACCATAAAATTCAACAGTACGACCGCAAGCGATTTAGCCATATCGTTAGAAGAAAACGACAGTGCACTGGAGGAAGTTGTGGTTGTCGGCTTCGGTACACAAAAGAAAGTCAATTTAACAGGGGCCATTGCGCATGTCGGTAAGGAGGCTTTTGAAAATCGGCCCGTCGCCAATATCGGTCAGGCTTTACAGGGCCTTGTCCCCAACCTGAACATTACCTTTGGAAACGGTTCACCAAACAGTACGCCCGGATTTAACCTGCGCGGCGGTACCTCCATGAACTATAATGCAAATACACAGGTCTTTGAATCCGTCAATGGCGATCCTTTGATCATCATCGACGGCGTAGAAAGTACGACCGGTGCCCTGAATCAGCTCAATCCAAATGACATCATGGACATGTCTTTTGTCAAAGATGCATCTGCGGCTGCGATCTATGGTACCAAAGCGGCATATGGGGTCATTTTGGTCCGTACCAAACGGGGAGAGTTTAATCAAAAAGGCAAAATAGCGTACAACTTCGACTCAATTTCGATACGCCATCCGGGCTCCCCGATATCCTCAACGCCTATGAGATCCAAAAATCAGGTATGGACAGAACATTATGGACAAATGGCAAACCCGGTACTGCAGATGAAAAAAACTGGAGATGATCCAAAAGTACATGGATAATCCCACGCCAGAAAATGCTTGGTATCAGGAGGAAACAGCATCATTTGGGTAGCCAATGTCAACCCCTTTGAGGAAGCGGTCAAAAATGGACACCGATGCAAAAACATACCCTCAATCTCAGTGGTGGTGCCGAGTCCATTAACTACTATATTTCCGGCGGCTTACAGAATCAGTCGGGTATGTACAAGATCAACACTGATAAACTGAAACGCTACAATGCCCTGATGAATATCAATGCCAAGGTGAACAGCTGGTTCAGTGTTTTTGGAAAGATAGGTTTTGATCAGACTAATTTCAATAGCCCTTACATCGTTGGTGGTAAAGGAAGTATATGGGCTGCCATGATGGGCGAAACGAACAAAAATATCAATATGCCCATCCAGACCGGGCCGAATGATCCTCTGCCAAATACCTATACCGATAATATCCTGGCCTGGCTGAGCTATGGGGCCAACAACCAGTCCACGGATAGAAGGGTATCGCTATTGATCTCGCCCGAATTTACCTTGATACCGAATGCCCTGAAACTAAAGGCAGACCTCAGCTATCAGCCGCAGTCTTACAGCCTGAACCGCTACAGTCCCAAGTTTAACCAAGTCGTGGACTCCTGGCAATTAACCTCCCAACAGGCCGAAGCTGCGGAAAATAGAGCCTATTTTGACAACAATAACACTAATAAATACCTCATTAATATCTATGCTGATTATAAGAAAACCTGGGCCGGGAAACATAATTTTTCCACTGTAGTTGGTTACAATCAGGATCAGACAAAATTTAATCAGATCACCAATACCTTCCGAAAATTGATCTCTCCAGATATCCAGAACCCTGATGCTGCCGAAGATCCATCTTTACA
This sequence comes from Sphingobacterium sp. E70, assembly GCF_019285695.1. Lineage (NCBI taxonomy): Bacteria > Pseudomonadati > Bacteroidota > Sphingobacteriia > Sphingobacteriales > Sphingobacteriaceae > Sphingobacterium > Sphingobacterium sp. E70. The sequence continues at coordinate 1,202,424 of NZ_CP079104.1, forward strand.
TACCGTATCCCGAAATGCATATACACTAGCTGGACGTGCCATGTTCGGACGTGTGAACTACAACTTCGCCGAAAAGTATTTTTTTGAGAGCAATCTCCGCTATGATGGCAGTGCGAAGTTTACTGAAAAAGACCGATTTGTAACATTCCCTTCCTTCTCGGCAGGATGGCGGATATCGCAGGAGAATTTTATGGAAAGTACAAAAAATTGGCTCAACGAACTAAAACTGCGCGGAAGCTGGGGAAAACTGGGCAATCAGCCCTCATCCATCTATCCATATCAGGCGACAATGGCTACGGAAAGGCTCCTTATCTAATCAATGGGCAACAGATCGTCTATATCAACCCGCCGGGACTGGTATCACCTTACCTGACCTTCGAGAAAGCCAGAACCTGGAATATCGGCTTGGATGGTACATTTCTCAAAAATCGCTTGGATGTTACCTTTGAATATTACAACCGGAAGACCACCGATATCCTGACGGACGGCAGCGCTTCATTTCCGACGACATTGGGGACTGCTGCACCGTTGGAAAATTCAGGGATACTCGAGACAAAAGGCTTCGAGCTTTCTTTTCTTTGGAAGCAGACCATTAACAGCGACCTCCGCTATCGTGTAGGCCTTAACCTATCTGACTATCTGACCAAAGTACAGCATTATGCTGCCAATACCACGATGATGATTACCAATTCTTCGAACAGGGAGGTGATGTATGACGGTAAAACAATCGGTGAAATATGGGGATACCGTACCGGCGGCATACTGCAGGAAAGTGATTTTGCCGGACGAAACGAATCAAATGGCAACTGGATCTACAATGGCGCTAATCAGGGCAACGTTTTTCCGGGTTATATCTGGTATCAGGATCTTGGCGGACCAGAAGGGATTCCGGACGGTAAAATAGATGCCGGATTGAATACCCTGGCCAACCCGGGTGACCGCGTTGTCATCGGAAATTCCACACCACGTTATCGCTTTGGTATCACCGGAAATGTGCAGTACAAAAATTTCGATCTTGATTTCTTGTTCCAGGGTGTACTCAAGCGTGATATCTGGGCCGGCTTATCATCCTACTGGGGCGGTGGCGCCGGGTCAAAATGGATGTACGAACGTTCCTGGACGCCTGAGCGTACCGATGCGGAGTTTCCGATGTATGGCTTATCTGTAAACTCTGTAAACGTGCAGGACCGGTACCTGATCAATGGCGCCTACCTCAGACTGAAACAGGCGGTATTGGGCTATACCTTGCCCAATCAGCTGACCAAACGATTTGGCGTCGAGCGATTACGCTTCACACTTGCCGGTTACAATATCTTTGAAGTCACAAAAATACCGACAATTTTTGATGTCGATCAGATCTCTGCCGATTATCCACAAAAGCGGTCTATTGCTTTTGGTGCTCAAATTGTCTTCTAACTAAACTATTATGAAAAAGAACATATTCAGATTCATCGTCATGGCTGCCGCAACATCCCTGTTGTTGACCCAATCCTGTAACGATAAATTTTTACAACTAAGTCCCGAAACCGATCTATCGCGGGACAACTCATTACGTACTGAGACGGAATTAACTTTATACCTGAATAACCTTTATGCCAGTTATATTCTAGGGCATGGTACAGGCTGGGCAGATGCCAAAGTCAATCCCAATGTTGTCGGCGGCAGCCATTTGCTGGCCAGCGATTTTATGACCGACAATATGGTCCGCTATGGCAATATCGACCGTATGCTGGACAACACCTTTATTCCACCAAATGCAGGCACCTCGGTCGATTGGACATGGGAAAACCTGCGTTCGGTCAATTATTTTATCCAACACTATACAAACGCTTTGCCCGCGGTCAATAACGACATGACCCGGCTAAACAAATATCTTGGGGAAGCCTATTTCTTTAAATCCATGGATTATTACCGCAAACTTATGCTGTTTGGGGATGTGCCCTGGCTTTCCAGTGACCTCAATATCGACAGCAAGGAATTGTACAAACCCCGGGATAAGCGCACCGTGGTTGCCGACTCCCTGATGAAGACTATCGATATGGCCATAGCCGGGCTAGAAGGCATTAACGGTCGTCCGGATGGACGTATTAATCAGGACATGGCTTTGTTTTTAAAAGCGCGGATAGGTCTGTTCGAAGGCTCCTTCCGCACGTATCATAACGAATTGTCCTTACAAAGTACAGCAAAATCTTTCCTTGAAGCGTCTGTGGATGCCTGCGAAAAAATCATCGCCAGCGGACGTTATCAGCTCTATGCCACAGGTGACAGCCCCTATTGGAAAATGTTTACTTTCAAGAAAGACCCAACTTCGGACGGTAACAAAGAAGCAATCCTGGCCCGGGTATACGATGGTACTGTGGTAGGCCATGCGACCCAACGTTATTGGGACCAGAACAACAGTCTTTCGGGTGCACGGCCAGCAGGCGGGGCCACACGAGGTCTCGTAGACGAGTATTTATGTATCGACGGTAAACCGATTTATTCTTCGGGATCGGCCGGCAACTACACCGCCAACCCCTATTCAAAGGCTATGACGGGCTATGGTCCGAACTTGAAAACCGCGATCCACGCCTGAAGCAAACCATTAATTATCCCGGTGAAAACCGCTCCCTGTTTAACAGAACGGATGGGACCACCAGTCTCGAAAAAAATGGGATCACCTATCCCCGACTGTCCTATAATGTCGGTGGCGGAACGACAGTAACGGGCTACCTTCCCATTAAACACTGGATGGGTGATCGGCCCGAAAACGAGGCGACAACAAACGGCCAGCAAACGGCTATCGAATTCCGCTACGGCGAAGTGCTGCTGATGTTGGCCGAAGCAAAAGCAATCTTAGGTACGCTGACCCAGAATGATCTGGACCGGACGATCAACCTGTTGCGCCAGCGCGCAGGATTTGACTTTGCAAAATATCCAGGCAGCAAATTAGAGCTTGGCAACCCGCCTGCGGATCCTAGGCTGGATGAGATCTATGCCACCAAACTTGATTACGCCGTTAGCCCCATCATCCGTGAAATCAGACGTGAACGTCGTGTAGAAATGGTCTTGGAAGACCGCCGTTACGAAGACCTGATGCGCTGGAAAGCCGGCAATCTGATGACCGTTCCCCTACGTGGAATGAAATTTACAGCGGAAAAAGGAAAACTATACGATGGTACACATACCGCCAAACCGATTATTGCCTTAAAAGAAGAAGTCAATAAAGATATCTTTTGGATAACAATGGATTTATTATCGCCTATCCAAGAAGTGCAAACATCAGCAATGGTACTGCGCTATGGGCAGATTACCGCTATTATTGGCCCTTACCTTTATACGACCTGACCCTGGAGGGCAATCAGCTGGTTCAGAATCCGGGATGGTTGGGCGCAAAATAATGAGGATAAAAAGAAACAACATTATGAAAATTAGATCAAATATATACCTGTTAATAGTCTGTCTGTGCGGAAGCCTGGGTTTACATTCCTGCAAAAAGACCTTGGTCCCATCAAAGACAATTTAACCGTAAGGGAAGCTATACTTTCGGGAGGATTTATGCAGATTCCCGTTAAAATCGGAACACCGCTGCAGATCAATCTGGCAGTCAATCCTGGAAACCGTACCGTAACCACGGCCACGTACAGCAACAAACATCCAGAAATTGCCAGCTATAGTACGACAGGGCTGATTACCGGCCTGAGCGTTGGCAGAGATACCGTTACTATACAGTCCGGCGAATTGAATGTCTGGTATATCGTCAATGTAACGAACTAATAGCCGACAGTCGGTCAAAAAAATGGTAGAGGTGACCATCGCGTTAATTTAGCGTGTTTAGTTTGACTATCAGGCCGGATGGCCTGATAGTCTTCTTTATTGACCCGGAAATATCTCAGCCAGAAACCAGCGATAGTATATAGGAGGTATCAAAGCGATCAAGAATGATCGCCTGAAGTTTTTCAATTCGGACTTTTCAAAAAAGCAATTCCAAAATATGAAAAAAATAACGATAAAAGATATTGCCAAGGCCATGGGGTACTCCATAGGCACCATATCCAAAGCGCTCTCAAACAGTCATGAAATAAGCCCGGTAACTAAAGTTGAGATCCAAAAATTTGCCAATGAGCATGGCTATCAATCCAATCAATATGCTAAACTATTGCGTAAGGGGCGAACAAATATTATCGGAATGATTGTTCCTTCGATCGGCAATCCGTTTTCTCACAGATTCTCGAAGGCATTGAAAGAGAGATGTCAGAAACGACTTATAACCTGATCATTATGCAGAGTGCGGACGACCCCAATCTTGAATTGAAACATTTAGAGATGTTATCTAAAAAGGGTGCAGATGCTGTCGTCATTGCAGCTACAGGAAATCATCTTTCGTTAAGATATCTCCAGCGGTTAAAAGATGAGGGTACCCCTATTGTCCTTATTGACCGGACCAATTATGCTATAAATACTTATAAAATCGGAATAGACAATTTTAAAGTGGTTTACCAAGGTATTTCTCAGTTGGTCAATCGGGGCAAGAAGAAAATTCTGTTTATTTCCAATCTGTCGCCGGGAACATCAATGGAGCGCCGGCGCGGTTATATTCAATGTCTGCGGGATTTTGACATTACTTACAATTCAGATTATCTCCTTTCGATAGCAACCAATGGCGGAAGAATGGAGGTGCTGGAGCAATTAAAAAATAAGCTCATACATCTCGTTAATTCAAGTAGCCCGCCCGAAGCAATTTTTACCGCCTCAGATCAACTTACCTATTTAACGTTAGAGGCTTTACATGCCATCGGAATAGCGGTACCAGATCACTTGGCCCTGATCGGTTTTGCTAATTTTCAGTACACCAATATTTTTCAGCCGTCATTATCAAGCATTGTACAGCCTTCGCATGAAATCGGCTCTCAGGCTTTCGCTATTCTCAGTAAAATTTTGGACAGTTCGGATAACGAGATTGTAGCAGCCTACCAAAACATTGAGTTACAAGCTTCTATTCTGACACGCAAATCCTCTGAATAAAGTATATCAATTGAAACGTTTTCGCAGATTACGCAAACGTTTGACTTAAACGAAAACTGTTATAAATCAAAATATATTTTCTACTATAGATATGTCTTTTGGTTGGCCCTTACTAACCAATACCCATTAACAATTATAGATTATTTATTTTAAAAATTATGAGAAAACAAACAAAAAAATGGATGCAAATCATTCAGGGAATTGCATTGTCCGGCACAGTCCTGTCACTTTTTTTCGCCTGTTCAAAGCCATTGCCCGAGCAGAATCCTACAGAAATCCGACGGACAAAGGCGTCCTCGAACGGTGTTATCGATACCTCCCTGGCCAATCTTACATTTGTAACTAATCCCGTAAACCTCAATATCATTATGTTTGTACCCACAGACAATCCAGCTTTACCCGGCTACAAAACACGGCTATCTCAGCTGTTTGTCCATTTCCAGGACTGGCTACATAATGAAATGGGACGCTATGGCTACAGCAATTATCTGGGCCTGGCAAAAGATTCTACAGGTCTGGTCAATATTATTGAAATTCCGGCGGCGGGAGCTCAAGCGGACTACCCCTACAGCTCAGCTATTTCAGCTGGTAAAATTATAAATGAGATCAATGCATACAAAACCAGCCATCCGGGCCAATTTTCATCCAACAATCACTATTTAGTACTTTTGCCAGCAAGAACAGACGGAGATGGTAGCCAGCCATTCTATGGCTATGGAAAATACTGCTTTGCTGTGGATAATTCCTCCATGTCCGTCAATGGAATTCCAAATCCAAGTTCAAACTACCTCGGCGGTATGCTACATGAATTAGGACATGGATTAAACCTACCCCACAACCGCGCGAAATATGTCAGTGAAGAACCTACATTGGGTACATCACTGATGGGAAGCGGCAATGTAAGCTTTAGCAAGGGACAGCCTACTTTCCTAACCGGCTCCGATGCCGCAATTCTCAGTAGAAATGAAGTTTTTCAATCCGCGGTGGCGACGGCCAGTCCTTACCAGGCACCCAGTTATTCCATACAACCTCAATTTGCAATTGACAACAGTCAGCAAAAAATCTTTATTACAGGAAATTATACCTCTAATTTACCTGTGAGCGAGATATTGGTCTATATGGATCCCAATGTGAACAACGAAGGTACTGGAGCCAACAAAGATTACAACGCCGTCACATGGAAATTTACGCCGCTTTCCTCCGGTAACATCCAAGGAACCATAGACCTCAATGAACTCTACTACAAAGGCAATACACCTTACGAACTCAAAGTAAAATTATTATTGCAAAATGGATACACAACCTCCAATGTTTACGACTTCAACTATGTCAACGGGCTTATGACGACCAATCAAGATTCGGTATATACCTATTCCAATGCATCCTATGCCGGTGTAAAAGGAAGCTTTGGTAAAGGGCAGTATACCACATCGGATTTGTTGGCAAAAGGTGTGACCGACAATAGCATCTCTTCCATTAAAGTTGGAGCAAATGTTAAAGTCACCTTATACAACGGGAATAATTTTACTGGCGATAGCCTCGTCGTGACCTCTTCGTCTTCCTATCTCTCGACTTTCAACGATAAAGTTTCATCCATGAAAGTACAAAACCGCTAGCGAGGGCCGAGAGCAACGATATACATTCATTTTTAGAAACATAAAAACAATCCTGCTTTTGCTATTTGCTCTGGCAGGATTAAACCTGTCTGGCCAGCCCGCTACTTGGTTTACCGATGGCAAATTTGGTCTATTTCTGCACTGGGGTCTGTACTCCCAGACGGCAGGCGACTGGAATGGGCATCCCACCAAAGGGGTGAACATTTTATGCTCTACGAACGGATCCCCGTCAAAACCTATGCGAAGATCGCCGACCAGTTTAACCCCACCGGCTTTGATGCCGACCGTTGGGTGCAGATGGCCCATGACGCCGGCATGAAGTATATTGTGATCACCGCCAAGCATCACGATGGCTTTTCGATGTACAATTCGGCCGTCAGTGATTATAATATTGTCAAGAGGACGCCCTGGGCCAAAGATCCGATGCTGGCGCTTGCGGTAGCCTGCAAGAAATACGGGTTAAAGCTCTGTTTCTATTATTCCCTGGGCCGCGATTGGGAAAACCCCGATGTACCGACCAACTGGCCGACAAAAGCCGGTCGCAGCAATACCTGGGACTATCCCAATGAAGATGCCAAAGACCTCAACAAGTATGTCGAGAACAAGGTCAAACCGCAGCTTCGTGAACTGCTGACACAGTACGGTCCGATCGGTATTATCTGGTTTGACACGCCGGAGCTAATCACCAAAAAACAGAGCCAGGAGATCCGTGATCTGATCCATTCCATCCAACCCCAGTGCATTATCAACAGCCGGATCGGCAATGGTCTCGGCGATTATGCCGTCGTTGAGCAAACATTGGTTTCGACAGCACGAAAGAATTGGGAAGCCTGTATTACGATGAGCGAAAATTGGGGCTACAACCGGCACGATCACAAATGGAAAAGCCCCGAACTGCTGGTGCGCAATCTCATTGAGGTGGTGAGCAAGGGCGGTAACCTCCTGCTCAATGTCGGCCCCAAAGGTGACGGTAGCTGGCCAGTAGAGAGCCAGGAAAACCTGCACGCTATAGGTGCCTGGATGAAGATCAACGGCGAAGCACTATATGGTAGCAGTGTCTGGGCCGGGAATAAAGAAGTTGCTGCAACGCAAACAGAACAGAAAGAATCCGAAAAGGAAAAAGCAGGTATGAAAGATGCCGTCAATGATGCGACATCCAAGGAGATTGTCGCCGACTACCGCTTTACCCAGAAAGGCAATGTTGTCTACCTCTTTGTCCGAAACCCAGCAACAGCGAGGGTTGACATTCCGGAGCTTGCCAAAAACAAACTTGCGATCCGTTCGATCAGTCTGCTTGGCAACACATCGAAGGTCACATGGACACAGGGCAAAGAAGCCCTAACACTGACGTTACCGACTGTCAAAGATCAGCGTATACCAATATACGTTTATAAAATCCAGCCAAAGCATAATTAATTAAAATCCCTGACAACCAAAATGTAACACGTAAACGCCTGAGGTTTCTAGACTCAGGCGTTTGTGTTATTGGATTTATTTCCAGTTTTTGATTATTTCGCTCATCTTATCAAAGGAGGTTTCGCCGCCGCCCGTACTTCGGTAGACGATCTTGCCATTGGGATCCACGAGGATCTTTGTCGGAAATCCGGTGATATTCAGACGCAGGACAAAATTGTTGCTACCTTTGTCGTTCAATATTTGCACCCAGTTGAGCTCGTGCTGCTCGATGGCTTTGCGCCAGCTCTCATTTTTATCGGACGCGATGCCCAGTACACGTAGCTGATCGGGATAGCTGTCTCTCAGTTTTTTCAGATCAGGCACATCGGCCATACAGGGACCACACCATGAGCCCCAAAAATCGATGAGATAAAATTTACCTTTCCAGCTGTTTGAGTCGAATGCCTTACCATCATAGGTATTGCTGCTGTTTATCTGGAAGATGGATTTGCCTACATCGTATTTGCTGCCCTCTACCCGATTCTTTAAAGAGCTATAAAAGGCGAGCTTCGATATGCCTTATCTACGGTAGGTAACAGTGCCTCCACTGTCTCGATCGTGACAATCTCCCGGACCAGCATATCTTCAAGGTAATAGAGGCCGGCTACAGACGAAACGTTCTTCTTTAGAAAGTCGTTCATGTATTTAGCGGCTTGGGCATCGATCTGTTCTTGCTCAGCTGCAAGACGTTTGTTTAGCGCCGCATCTGAAGTGTCTTTTGCCAGTTTCAGCTCGATATTAGCCGATTTATTCAACAGCGGGTGATACCCCTTATTTAATGCACTAATCGTATTATTCTCTTTATCTCCGCTAGGATATACCTCGGCAAAGTCGGATAGCTTTCCTTTGAGTAATACCTTGCCACCCGGCATAGCGACAAACCAGATGGATTGGCTTTTGACAGGGATATAACCCCGGTCGACACGCTTAAAAAGCGATTCGGTCGGCAGGGTGAGCCGTACGATTAAGGGTATAGAGGTCGTGTCCTGATAAAATATCTGCCCGTTTTTAGTGCTGCCTTTTTTGTAATAGGCATCGGTCACACCATTCCAGATGGTCATGTTGTAGGTGCTGTCCTTAAAGTCAGCGATCTGGGAGGTCACCGTAAATGTTTTGCTCTGCCCAAAGCTATGCAGGTTGCTGGCTACCAGTAGGCCTGTTAAGACAAGTAATTTTCTGAATTTCATGATTGTATTGATTCGCTAAATAATTTTTTCTAGTATGGATTCTGTTGTATCTGTCCCTTGCTGGCATCGATCTCTACACCATTGATAGGTACGAGCAGATGCTTGCTTTCCAGGGTGTAGGTTTTTGGCGTATTGAGATCAACACCTGTTATACTGACCTGGTAGAAATCTCTTTTACAGTGATATCATCCGCAGCATAGTCGTTGACACTAAATCGGCGTATATCGTACCAGCGCATCACAAACGGAAGCTCACGGCGCCGCTCGGCGAGCACCTGTTTGATGGCTTCGTCTTTGTTAGAAGCCGTAAGCGCACTATAAGTAGACATGCGTTTTTGACGTAGGGTATTGACGGCTGATAAGGCGTTCGGAACATCGCCTTTACGGGCCAGCACCTCGGCTTTGTTGAGCAGCATCTCTGCCCGGGTAGGACCTGAAACCAAGGTACTACCATCGGTAAACATGGTGTACCGATACGCTGCTGGTGTCACGACACTGAAACGTCGGCCGCCATTAGGGATCATCAGGTGCTTGTAACGGAGGTCGTTGGCCTGATCGTATAGGGCCACCAATGCGCTGCTCGGACTATACCATTGCGCACCTGTGTATTGATAGCGGCTGTAATAGAGCTCGCCCCAATAGAGGTATTTTGCGGCATTCCAGTCGTTTAACTCACTGTACTTGAGCGTTGCAGCCGGATTGCTGTAGGATACGCTTCGGCCTGGTAGTAAGGTATTATAGTCTACTAACTTTACGGTGCCGGACTCCAGTGCCTTGTTTGATTCGGCCAAACTCTTATCATAGTCGCCAGTGAATAGATAATAGCGGCTCATGAAAGCGGAAATGGCTTTTTGGCTCACACGCCAGGTCTTTCTAGGATCGACATCGGCCTCGGTTACTTTTTTGCCTCTTCGATATCGGCCAGGATAAAATCGTAGGTTTCTTTCAAGCTGGCACGTTTTAAGGATTCCTCGTAATCCACGGTACGCTTTAAAGGCAGTCCTAAGCTATTCATATTGGCCGCAGCGTATGGCGCACAGTAGTTGTTGACAAGGATCCAGTAAGACATCGCCCGGATAAAATGGGCATCTGCTTTTACCCGTCTGCGGCTGGCCTCATCACCGCTCACCAAGTCTATGTTTTTAAAATGACATTTGCGGTGAAGATCTTTTATATTCACCGCTCCACAGCTCGTCTGTAGCAAGGTTTTCAATACCCTCCGGAGAGGATACATAGCGTTGGAGATTATTGACGGTGAAAGCCGTCACATTGTTTTTGTACAGCTCCTTGCTGATCTCGGTATCATCGGTAGCGTAGGTGGCAGCGTAATTCTCCTCTCTGGAAAATGCAGTCGCGTTATCTACCAAGGCCTCTAACTGATCTACGGTTTTGATACTGGCCTGTTTTTTGGGTTCTTCGGATAAGTATTTTTGCAGCTTGCGGTCATTAGTAGCGCAGCGGCAAACCCTATATATGTGAACACTCTCATGTCTGTCTGTTATTAAAATTGAAAATTGATACCGAATGTATAACTCTGTGCAGGGCGCATTGTGCCCGGTAACCAATCCGGATTGTAACCTTTCGAGTTGGCACGCCAGATCAAGCCAAGGTCACGCGCCTGGACGAATAGGTTGACATTGTTCAAGCGGATGGCTTCTGTCCAGCGGTTGGACAGTTTGTATCCTAAGCTAAGCTCTTTAAACTCGATATAAGATGATTTTTCGACCTGGCTGCTTAAAGCCTCGCTGTAGCGGTCCCAGAGGTATAGATTGGTCTCATCAGGCAGCGCAAATCCTGGAATATTCGGATTTCCTGCGAGCACATCATTGACATACTTGTTGACAAAAGTCTTGTCAGACCCTACAAGTGCAGCGTAGTTGAAGGTTGGATTGCGGTATACTCCACCCATCTTGCCCAATAGGATAAACATGATGTTGAAGTTGCCTACTTGTACCGTATTGGTCCAGCCCAACGTATGTGGCGGTACGTCGGTACCCATATAGTGGAGAAAAGGAAGTCCTAAACCTCTATTGTAAATAGAGACATCATTAAATGTCTGCGGGCTATTATTTGGTCCGGCGACATGCGGTACACCGTCGATCATGCCAATATAATCGAATGCGTAAACCGAACCCACGGGGCGGCCTTCGACGAAAGCCCCAGTGATCAACTGATAGGTGTAGAGCGACGGATTGTACAGCGCATCAATATTGTTGGCATTGTACGCGTAGTTGAAATTTGTGCTGTACTGAATATTTTTGGCTATCGCTAAATTGGTACCCAACGCGAGCTCAAATCCTTTGTTGGTGATCTCGGCATTGTTAAATTTCTGCGATCTGGTTCCAGTTGCTGCCGGCAGGGCAATCTGTCCAATAATACCCGAACCTTTTTTGCGGTATAGATCCACTGAACCGAAAAACTTGCTCTTGAAAAAGGAGAAGTCGATTCCGAAGTTGTTCGAAGCGGTTTTTTCCCAGCGCAGTCTTGGGTTTCCATTATCGGCAATGGTGGCTGTAATGGTTCCTGTGGAGGGATTTAAGCTCCCGCCCACATTGAGCAAGGTCGCTGTCGAAGTCGAATTTTCCATGTTGCCGTTTTTACCATAGGTCAGGCGCATCTCCAAGCGGTCTACATAATCCTGCGCGGCCATAAAGTTTTCTTTGGCGAGATTCCACTTGGCACCTACAGACCACAGCGGTGACCAGCGCAGCTTGGGGTCATCGGTAATGAAATTGGATGCATCGCTCCGTATGCTGCCCGATAGGGTGTAACGGCTGAGATAGGTATAGGCCGCATTTCCATAAAGGGAGATGAACTTGTTTTTCTGCCATCTGAAGGTTGTATTGCCTCCCGGAATGGTGGTTGGGTATCCTTCAAAATCGGTAAACTGGTCAACCGAGCTGCCGTAACCGTAAGGCGGTGTCGTTGCCTGGAGCTTATCACCATAGTAGCCGTATACCGCAGGGTTGATTGTACCCTTGGTCAGGTACTGGGACACTTCCATCCCGCCGATAGCCGAGATATGATGATCAGCACCGAAAACCCTGTCAAAATTCAATTGATTCCTGAAGACAAAACTCTGGATGTCCTCCTGCCCTAGTTCCTCCGCATTGAAGCCATCTTCGTATTGGATCATTCCACGTCTCAGGATGCCGCCTTTAGGGATATAAGCCTTACCTACGGTCTTGGTGCCATCGTCGTATTGTGTCTTGCTATTGATCAGACTACGTACGTAGAAGGTACTCTCATCATAGATACGCTCGCGATCGATCTTGTTGCGCTCATATTGAAACTTGGTATCGAAAGTAAGCCCCGGAATAATCTTTAGATTAAGTCCCGTCTGTACGCGGGCATTGATGCGCTCGTCGGTAAAATCGCGACCACGTACTTCGCGTAGCAGGTTGTATGACCAATCCGAGTAGGTGAATTTTTCGGTAGGGATCAGGCCCAGCTGCTCGCGGTTATAGTCTTTTAGATTGACGCCGTAACTACCATCTTGGTTCAATAGCAGCTCATAAGGCGATAGTTGCTCTATTTCAGCAATGGTCGCACCGCCGTATTGTTGTTTTTGTACTGCAGGTTGGCGCCCAGGTTGAACTTTAAGAACGAAGTAATGTTGAAATCGTTGTTGAAATTCAGGTTGAAACGGTCATAACCGTTTTTCTGAAAAGAACCTTTACTGTTTTCATAGAGAACGGAAGTGTAGTTGCGTATACGCTCGTTGCCGGCCTGCAGATTGACATTGTACTGATTGAGTACGGCTCTTTGCGTCAGCAGGTCCCGGAGCTGCCCCCGATTGTCTATTTTGCTCAATCTGTCCAGTTCGGCATTCATGTCGGCTGTAGACATCGTGCCATATTGATTGGCATAAAGCGCTTCTTGCGCTAATGTCAACGAGTTGGTAATATCTCCAAACGAATTCGCATAGGGATAAAAAGTCCAGTTGTTTTCATAAGCCTTACGTTCGTAGGCAACCTGATCGGCCGAATTGGCCTGGGTAAGGATATAGTTGAGATCCGGTCTTCGCGATATTCTGGAGAATGCACTCCCTGGATCGTGAGTCTGTTGTCGGTTTTTGCTTTTTTGGTGACAATAACAATCACACCATTGGCGGCACGCGCACCCCAGATGGATGCCGCAGCAGCATCTTTAAGTACGGTGACGGATTCGACATCATTGGGGTTGATATCCGAAAAGTTGCTACTGGATATCGGGAAGCCATCGACCACGATCAGCGGTTTACTATCGGCATACAGGGTGCTATTGCCCCGGATCAGAAAGTTTACGCTACCGTCTTCATTTTCCTTGGCCTGCATACCGGCTACAGTACCCTGTAATGCACTGGAAAGGTTGGATGTAGGACGTTTGCCCAATACCGATTGTCCGACCTGACTGAATGATCCCGTCGCGCGTTCTTTCGAAATCGTCTGATAGCCTGTACTGACCGTGACATCCACACCTTCCAGCGTCGATAAACTTGGCGTCAGCTGGATCAGCCCCATGGATTCTTTGACTTTGAGGGTAAGCGGCTCATAACCGACGTAGGATACCAAAATCATCGCATCCCGATCGGGAACCCGTAGACTGAACGTGCCGTCTTTGCCTGTTGTAGTCGTCATATCGCTCTGAATCACGCGTATGGAAGCACCCGATAGGTTCTCCAAATGTTCATTCACGACTCGCCCCGGATGACCAACTGTTGCATAGCCGCAGCAGCTTCCGTCTTTGGTTTTAATGCGATAATATCCGTATCTATACGATACGCGATATTGGTATTTTTAAAGATCTGGTTTAGGACGTCAACTAGCGGAGCATCTTTTACGGTTAGGTTGAGCCCTTTGACTTTTTGATTAGTTGTGCATCGCCAATAAAATCATAGCCGCTTTGTTTACGGATTTTATTGATAATAAGCTCTAAAGAAGCATTTTTTCGCTTAGCGTTATTTTTTGAGCAAAGCCACTGGCATATACCTGGCAAAGGCCGAATGTCAGTAGCACAATGATTAGTTTCATCACGATGAGCGTTTTGCGGAGGATATAGACAGGCGTCTCCCTCCATTTTTCAAGGTAAAAATTCATACATTTGAGTAATTTGGGTTAGATGCTATTGTTAGTTTGTTGGAATTAATAATTGGGGCCAAAAATCTACCGGATGTGTTCGCTGCACATTCGGTTTTTTTATGACCCAATTTCAGTTTTTATTAGGTGGCTGTTTCATGATTTCTGCTCTAATAAAGGTTAGTATTTATTTTATCTGGTTAGGATATGACGGCAATCTTTCGTCCTGTACGTTTAAATTTAACATCAGCCGCCGCCTCCAGCGCACGTAGCACAGCGGATAGGTTGCGGGATCGGGATACAGCCCCGATATAGGTCTTCGCGGAAGGCGTCTTTTCATACGTGAATTCGACATCGTACCAGCGCTCTATCTTACTTAGGATACTGGGCAGGGTCTCGTTATCGAAATTAAAGTAGCCGTTCTTCCAGGCTACAGCATGCTCGGTATTGATATGGGCTAGCTGTATCTGTTTTGTATCTTCCTTAATTGTACTTTGTTGACCGGGTTTGAGCAAGACCGAACTGTTATTGGCAATCCTATTCACTTTGACGGAGCCTTCCAATAGCGTGGTTACGGTGGATTCGGATTCGTAAGCCGATATGTTGAAATGTGTACCCAGTACCTCTATGGTTTGCTCCCGGCTGCGTACTTTAAAAGGTTGTTTTTATTGGGGCCACTTCAAAGTAAGCTTCACCTAGTAATTCTACCACGCGTTCTTTGCTGTCAAATCTGGATGGAAATTTTAAGGAGGAATAGGCATTAAGCCATACCTTGGTTCCGTCTGCAAGGACGATATTGTATGCTCCGGTCCTGGGGTTTGTAGTGTATGAAATATGGGGCTTCGGATATCGAGGTGGTACCTAAATTCGGCCGTAAGTCGGACCATCAGCATAGCTGATGTTTGCGCCCACGAGGATGGTATTACTATGCTCGCTTAACTGGATGGTACTTCCGTCACTGCTCAGTAAAACAGCTTTGTTGCCCCCGGCTGGATATCGGCCTGCTGCAAAGCACGCTGGTTTATAGCTGGCCTATCGGATTGTCTCCTCAAGAAGTAACTGCCCCCAATAATAAGACCAAGGATGCTGCCACTGCACTTATTTTGAGGATCTGATTCTTCCTTCTTATCCGCTTGATCGTATAGTGGATATCGGCGTCTATTTTGGTTTTGACTTCTTCCTGAATACGCGTTATATCCTCCGGATCTGCTGTATATCGGCTTTCTTTGAGTTGTTGAAGATGCCAGTTTTCTACCCAGGATTTCTCCTCTTCGGAACAGGTGCCTTGGCGGTAACGTTCAAGAATTTCTTTTGCGTTTTTGGTCTCCATGATAACAAAGGTTTAATACGTTTCTTTGCTATATGTAGGTTCAAGTGGAAAAAGTAGTAGATGGAATTTAAAAAAGTAAAAAACAGCGATGTGAATTTTGAACGCATGATTTTCAAGGCGTTACTGACCTGTTTACGTACCGTATTTAGGGACACATTGCTCTGTCTTGCAATTTCTTCATAGCTTTTTTCTTCCTGACGGCTCAGGATGAATATCTCGCGCATCTTGGGCGGCAGATTCATGATTTCTTTTTCGATCTGTTGTTGCAGTTCTTTTTCGAGGAGGTAGTTGTCGGTCGAGTATACGCCCTGATCCAAAAAATGCTGTAGCGAATCTGCATAGCCCTGTCTCACTTTTTGCTTGTCGATGTAGTCGAATAACTGGAAACGCACGGCGGCATAGATGTAAGCAGAGAAACTTGTGTTTATTTCCAGCCCCGTTTTTGACCAAAGGGAAACAAATACATCCTGAAGAATATCCTTGACCACCTCTTCATCGGAGATGATTTTACTCGCATAGATAAATAAAAGTGGGAAATATCGTTCATATAGGAGGCCAAACGCTTGTTCATCTTTTTTAGAACAAGTGCTAGCAATTCTTTATCCGATAAATCTGTGTAGCAATACATTCGTTAGTCAGGACCTGAAATCAAACTTACGTTAAAATTAACAAATTACAAATTCTCTGCCTATGATTTATGGGGACCGGGCTAACCCTAAAGAGCGGAAAAATATAGCTTTCGCTGTACCGCATCAGGCAAATGCCGAGCAGCCAGCAAACAAGTTCAATCTTTATAACCTTAGCTACAAATACACGAATTATCCTGTTTTTGATTGAATTGTACCTACATTTAGCAAAATAGTCCTATAAATAAAAGCATTCCATGTATTAATTTTGTACCCGTATAAAGTGTGCAGCGGCTGTCTATCATTCCGATTGATACCAGATGCACTGCAACAGGTAGGTGATACATTATCTTCCACAGATGGAGCAAGATTATAAACTACGTTTTTCAAAGCCCTTATTAAAAGTAAACAATGTAAGCGGACGGCTGCCTGATTTTTGTCGTTACCCGGTACCGATGGCAAACAGGGCACGGCAATTTGATTTTGAGGGTGCTACTTTGCTGCAGCAGACGATCCATTGTGAGCTTTTCGAGATCGATATCTTTCAGCTGGATACCGTGGATCCCTTTGTTGTCCACTATACATTGGACCAGCAGCGGATCTTTTTCAATTTCGTTCTTTCCGAGCCAATTGCCTTTACCACCGGTACCGGTGAACATGTGACCCGTCCGGGGAGCTGCAGCTTCTATCTTTCAGCTGAGCAGGCCGGTCGCTATCGGGCCGAATGTCTTTCGGGTGCAACAGATCTGGTCATCATATCCCTAAACCCCCAATGGCTCAGCAAGGTGGTCAAGCAGTATCCGATATTCCGGGAAGCCGTATCCTTTCTGACCGAATCGACCAATCCTTTTGATGTACTGCCCCACTTCCGGATTGATCAGGAGCTCTGTCAATGGCTTTTTAGCGTGCTTGCCTTTGAGCATGAGAATCCTTTGCCCAGCAGGCAGAGCTGCAGAAATACCTTATTATGGGTCTGGGACATTATGCACAGTTGCTAAGCCGCTCGAACCGCACCCAGTTGTATCTGATCAAATTACATATCGACCGGTATTATGACGATCCCAACCTGGATACCTGTAGCCTGATCGCCAGGCATGCCTTGTCTTCGGCCACTGTCATACGGCTCTTTAAAAGCGAATACGGCTACACGATTCGAAATTATTGTATCCAGGTGCGCCTGCGTCATGCCCATCGGCTGCTGACAGAGGGACAGCTGAGCTTTGCGGAGGTCTACCTCCTGGTCGGTTATAACAATGAAAACTCCTTGCGCAAAGCCTATAAAAACTACGTAGCACAGCTCGACGGCAGCAAAAGATTTTAGTGCCAGCCTCACCTTTGCCAACCGTATTGGATCAGATGAACAAAAAGCACCTGACATGCCTTTGATTTGAGCGCATTTTGCTCATTCAGTCCTTTCCTATTTTTCCTGTCCTAGCGAAATTTATGACTCACTAATTATAAATTTAATCGATTGAGACAATGAAAAATACCTTTGCCCTCCGGAGCGATTACCCAATCCAAGCTAGCCGCTGTCCGCTATGCTGTCTGAGCAATAGCCGTTTTTTACTCCACATTCCAAGCCCGCAATCGGATATGGCAGATAAATATTATGTTCATAAAGGCCTCAAGCTCTTTTTTGCTTTCTGGGAAAAATACCACGCACTGGACAATTTCCATTATCAATGGGCCAAAGACCACCTTAAAGTCCTTGCTGTCAAACGTGGAGAGGTACTCGAGCCGCCCGGACATACGACCGAGATCAGTTATTTTGTTGCTACAGGCATACTCGCACGTGCTGTGGATGACCCCAATACAGGCAAACGCAAAATTACCAGCCTGGCACTTCCCAATATGGCCCTGATGAGCACCGTCCATCTCCACAGCCACAGTATCCGGCCCGGAGAAATTATTGCACTAAGACCCGGGATTATTATCGCTCTTCCGCATAGCGTACTGCGACGCTTTCAGGAATACGAGAAATCAGTCGATACCTTGGTTGATGTCTTTTGCAACAAAGAGAAGCGGCAGCTTATCCTCTTGCAACAGCTTCTCCGCGAATATTCATCCTTTGAACGTTACCTCAGTTTTGTTCAGCTCATGCCTGAGATCAGGGCCGTCACCTCACAAACCGAGCAGGCCGCACTACTGGATATTTCCCGCAATACGATACAGCGGGCGACCTATTTCCTGGCGACCCGAAAAAACGCCGAAAATAGCACGGCTATATGGAGCCAAAATCAGGGGATTTCAGTGTGCAACTTTGTCATGTAGCACATGGAGGTGCTACATAAATAATTATATAAACTTAAAGTTTTCGTTATGAGAACCACAAAAAACAGCTGGTTACGTACCAGCACATTACTTTTACTTTCTTTGGGCATCGCTTACGGTGCACAAAGCTTTACTGAAAAAGACGCTATTCGCGTTGAGAAAAGGCTGACTTCGTTGAATGGAAGTATGAAGGAACATCTAACGATCTATCCCAGGCTCTTGATTCTGACAATTATTCTCCCGCTGGGTCGGCAACCTGTGGAGGTACTCCGCAGACAATCTGCCGAATATCTGCCCCAGAAGATCTTTCAAATCCCGGACACCCGGATATGAGTGCTTCGGTTGGCTCATCAACAGTTGGTGCGGATATTCAGAACTCAGTCTCGAATCCTATTCCTACAACAAACAACACGGTGAAAAGCCTTCGTTCGTTTTAGTTTGTTTCTAGCACAAAGCCGAAAAGGGAGCGCTCTACTGGAGTGCCCCTTTTCAATTAACGTATATTTTGCTGCATGCCCGCCTGCCTTACCACTTCATCAGGTATGAGGTAATAATAACGGCTATCATTTGCCGGTAATTCTGCGATGATATTTCCACTATCATCCTTCCTTTGTAAAATAACTTCCCGTCCTTTCTCTTGATTTAAGCGTTTGATATCGCTCCACCTCAACCCACGAAAGCTCAATTCCTTCCGACGTTCCTCCAAGATCAGATTAATTGCCTTTTCCTTATCAGCAAATTTAATCGGAATAAAGGTTCCCGATTTCCATTTATGCATCAGTAGCTTATTAAGCTGCTCAGCTGCTTTATTCAGATCGCCTCTACGTGCAGCACATTCTGCTGTGTTCAGCAGAAGTTCATCGGTAGTCGGTCCAAAGAATAAAGTGGAAAACACACCGGGATAATTTCCTTTAAAGCCGATATGCCCATTCCCTTTATCATAAAAATAAGCCTTTTTACGAAGATCATTCTCCGTGTATTGACCATATAAAGTCTTATTTACATTTGCTACCGTTTGTAATAACAGATTGCCATTACGGCTATATACAGCATAGATAATTTCATCATGTCCAATCGGAAATGGACTCATACTCTCCAAGTCCAACGTATTCAGATCCGTTACTTTATTATAAAGATTCAATGCTGCATCCGCATATTTTTCTGCTAGATCATACTGACGGAACGACAAGTAAATTCGTGACAACAATGCATAAACCGCCGCCTTTGAAGGTTTCACCTTCGACGACGAAGTCGCTGGTAACAGTTCCAAAGCCTCGTTGAGGTCTTTCAGTATGGCAGCAATATTTTCAGCTACCGTACCACGCTGCGAGACTACGGTATAATCTGAAGTCAGCCGAATGGGGATTCCCGGTTTCGAATCCGACCCAACCCGACCTATTTCTGAATACACCTGTGCCTCACCATAATGCACAAAAGCCCTTGTAAACAACGCCTCACCACGCATAATCCCTTCTCATTTTCATCAGCTTTAATTCGCTGAAGAGCTTCCAAAACTACATTTACCGTCATGACCGCACGATAACCGTTGAACCAATCACCTGACAGATCCAATGCCGGGTATTCCTTTTTCCATAGATACATGCCCCGATCGGTTTCACTCATATTCTTAAGGCTATTATCATCCAGATAATAGTCATCCGTACCGTTCTCCAACAAGGAGGAGGCGAACAGATTCAGATTGCTGACATCATTGAGCAATCCCCTTACATCTGTCATTGTTTCGGGTACGGCAATTGCGGCATCCGGTTTCAGGTCAAGATATTTTTCGCAGGACTGTAAAACGAAGAGTCCACAAAGTAAGATCAAAAAAATACAGTTCTTCATCTGCTAATATTTTATGTTAATATTCAAACCATAAGTGCGGATAGCCGGAATTCCGTAGCTATCCGGATCAAGTCCATACCTATTCTTTCGCCATATAATACCCACATTATTGATATAGCCATTCAATGATATTCCAACTGGTCGTTGTCCTGCTTTGGCATTGAATGAATAACCTACACGGATATCCGAAATACGGATATGGTCACCTTTAAGAATGTTGCTTGACGAATTGGCATAAAAATCGTCACGATTGGCATCCGCCGGATAGATCATCGATGGAACCGAAGTCTTTGCCTCATCACCGGGCTGCTGCCATCTGTCGGCAAAGTCCGCATGGCCTATCCATGATCTGAAAAGCGTCGCATAGCGGATTGTCTCTTTTTGGAAGAAATAACCGAATTTATATACAACATTGACTGAAGCCTGAAATCCCTTCCACTGGATACTGGGCCTTAAGCTGCCCTGATAAGTTGGCAATGCCCTTCCGTGGTAGTTCAGGTTTTGGACAGAGTCGTACAAAATCTTAACATATTCTTTACTGATTTCTCCGCGATACCAACCTTGTGGATCCCCTGTATTGGGATCAAGTCCTTTGAACTGATAAGAAAAAATGGGGTAAAGACCTTTTCCCTCCAATGGCATCAGGGCTCTTCCACCAGCAGAGGCATAAAATGATGCGCTGGATATCGTTCCCTTGTATTTTGATACTTTATCCGTACTATAACCAAACAAGGTTTCTATCCCAATGTGCAGGAGCTGCCCAATGCCTGGCGAAAGTTAAGGGTCAGATCGAAACCCCTTCCTTTTAACTCACCGACATTGCGGCGCATATTGTAAAAGCCTAACGTCGGATCTATTGCTTCCGATGCCAGCAAGTCTGTTGATTTTTTGATATAATAATCAAAGCTCCCGGATAGTCTATTCTGCAAAAAAGCAAAATCAACGGCGAAGTTGTTCATCCTTACATCCTCCCATTTGAGGTTTGGATTGGGAAGAGTGCCAACACTGGCCTTCCGTTCAGTCTCCAATCCACCAGTCGGATTGCCATAATAAATAGTCGGAAGTGTCGTCGATACCCCACCCAAGTTACCCGAATGCCCCACCGTCGTACGTATTTTCAAGAGATTTATCCAATCCAGATCAGCCATAAATTTTTCATTGGTAAGGATCCACGCCAAACCGGCAGACCAAAGCGGATTCCATTTATCGTTGGTCTTTACCCCAAATAAATTAGAGGCATCCTTACGGGTAGAAAAATTAGCAATGTATCTATTTCTGTAAGTCACCGCAGCATTACCAAAGAAGGAAACAAAACGATTGCTCCTCCGCCCGAATCCATTGGCAAACGGAATCCGTGAGTTGCCGGCCAGACCACCGTAGATCGGATAGGTATTGATCGGATCAACATTGATATTGGTCATTGTGTTTTCATCATAACCATACGCTGTATTCAGCCTTGTGTCCGTACTTGCATGACTGATCTCAGCTCCAGCGAATAAATTAAACTTCCAGTCGCCAGCCAATGCAAAATCCGAGCTCGCCTGAAACCGCGCCTTGTGAGCCACCATTCGACTCGTACTATTCTGCATAATACCACCCAGTGGAATGATCCGCGTAATAACCCCATTCTTTACCTGACTAAACCTATTGATCAGATCACGTGTGTAGAATGAATTCACGCTATTGAGCTTTTCCGTATCGGTAGCTTGGTTCTCATAATTATACAAGCCACTAAGACTCAAAAATGAAAAAGGTTTATAGGATAGCGCTCCGTTCAATACAATATCCTTTGTACCAGTGGTTATACGGCTCTCCGTATAATCCTCCAAGGGCCTATATGTCCAATCCAACAGCTGTGGATCCGGTATATTTTGTACGAAAGAAAGGTTATAATTATACGGAATAGCGAGCGCAGATCCATCCTCTCCTTTCAATTGCGCATAAGGATACAAGGCAGCCTTCCCTCCCAGTGGATTGATCGGAAAATTCGGGAAAGTAGGACTTCCATCCGATCGTTGGTCAGACCAGGTCATCCCCAGCTGAAGCTGTAGCCGATCGGTAAAATCATAGCGGTTAGCAGTTTGCAATGTAAAGCGTTTTGAACTGCTCGCCATCTGCTGTTCGGTATTGTTATCATACCCAAGGGCAGTACGGTTAGCAAACCGGTTTCTACCCAGATCATAGGAAAGATGATACTGTTGCCGCAAGGGATTACGATAGAGATTATCCATTACCTCCCGTCTGTAATCGTGGTTCCGAAAGGAATTGATCTGTCTCTCCACTTCTTCCATTGAGAGCAAACCTTTGGATTGCTGGTTGAGCAGCTGAATCACCGGAGAGAATACCAGCAGCCGACTATTGACACTACCAAGCGCCGTATTGTAGAATCCCTTGTCAAACAACATGCGTTCGACAGCTATAAAATCAGATGAGGCAATATTACGCAGATAAAATAGATCCTGCTTTTCGCTAAAGGTCAGGTTATGGGTAAACTCCATTTTATTGTACCCTTTGCTATTCTTTTTGAGATTGATCACAATCACCCCATTACCGGCACGTGCACCCCAGATAGAAGCTGCCGAAGCATCTTTCAATAAGGTTACCGATTCCACATCATTGGGGTTTATATTGGCTATATCTCCGGAATATGGAAAATTGTCCACAATAATCAGCGGCTGCATCAGATTATCCGAAAAAGTATTAATGCCACGAATATTGATGACCGACTTTCCTGTACGGTTGTCAAATTGTAGGCCCGGAGCCAGATATTCCAGTTTCTGTAGTATATTATTTGAGATCCGCGTAGCCAACTTGGCACTATCGATCAACGAAAAACTGGCGGCAGATCGTTCTTTTGGAAGAGACTGATAACCAGTGTTGACTTCGACAACATCCAATATTTGTTCTTTAGATTTTAAAACAACCCTGATCTTATCCGCAAAGTCATTCCATAGCAGCAGCTGTGATTCATAACCCAGCATTGAAATCGAAACCTGTAGCGGTTTGGCGATTATGGGGATCACAAAATCTCCATTCAGATCCGTTTTATAACTTAACTTGGACTCCGCCAACCTGATACTTGCATTGTGAACTGGTTTACCGCTTTGATCGACCACTGTACCACTGTATCTACCCTGGGCAGATACCATGACACTAACACATAGTAGCGCCAACAGACTAATTAGGCATCTCATATTGCAGACAATAATTAATAAAAGCCTTTACCCGCCCGTGATCCACAAATTCAGCGCTTGTGATGGCGGCAATACGTCCAACTGGTGTGATCCAGACATAATGTGGCACAGCCCGGTGCGGAAACAATGTATTCAGGTATTTATCATTGTATACCGTGGGCAGCCTATTCTCACGAAGAAATTCATTTCTCATCGTGTGAATCTGTTTGCTATTTTCCTGGGCTACGAGCATAAAATTGAAATTTCCGTAAAATTCCTTTTGTAGCGCCTGCAACTTGGGAAATTTGCTGATACAGGAGGCACAGGAAATACTCCAGAAGTCCACGATTAGTGGCTTCCCTCTGAATTTTGTCATTGTGACAAGCGATGTATCGCCTTGGCTATAGACCTTTAGCCGCTGTCCCCAAAAATCATCTGGAACACGATAATCAACTCCAATTGGAGTCACATTAGATAGCCCCTCCGCCCCGCTGTCCTTGCGGGGCGTCTGAGCTGATAAACTAAACATAGAAATCAGTATTAAGAACAGGCATGTCAGAGACATACGATATCCGCTTCCGTAACCTGCAACTACTGAAAAGCATTTTAAATCACTCTGAAGCCTCAAAACACCCTTAACCATAAAAGAGTCAACGGCACTATAAACACGTCCGCAAATCACCTTAAAAGCATCAAATTTTAAATATGCTGACTCCCCTCTATTGACAGCCTCGGTATTTACCACCTTTGCTTGGTTGCAAGCTATGGCACAGCATTTATAGCCCTGCTTCACCAAAAAGCTACTAGTAGTCTGTAACTCTCCCGTAGCTATTTGGTAACCCTTCGGTAGCTTTTTGGTACATTCGCTGTGCCTTTTTGGTACCTTTTCAGTACAGTCCCAGTAGCTTAACCGTGAATCACCAGTACCTTTATGGGCAAGGAATAGACGACATAATGCCCTACCAACTCCCAACCAACTTCGCCCGTTGATCGAGTTTTCATCGGGTCGGCATCGGGCCAGCATCGGGTTAGCCCCGAGTAAACCCGAAGGACAGCCCGAGCAAAATTGCCTGCCAGGCAGAAGAAAGGTAGAAGATGGGGCGAAGATGGTCAGGAAAAAGTCCGAAAAAGGTGATGTCCCTCCCCTCGTCGGGTGGTCTTTGACGCAGCTTCGAGGTTTGTTCGAGAATCGTTCGGGAATGGCTCCACAATGCTTCGACTCGGCTTCGACAACGCTTCGACTGCGCTTCGGGAAGTTCTCGAAGAGAAGTCGAACAACAGTCGAAGCACTCCCGAAGGAGAGTCGACCTTGGTACGACGCGGTCTCGAAGACTTTCCGAGCAAAACCCGAAGGCCACTCGAATAAGCCTCCTTTTCTGCTTTTTTGAAAGCACTTTAAAGCAACTAAAATGCCTTGGCTGATCCAGTAATTTCCCCGTATCCGACAAGCAATTTTATAGTACGTTTTTCCTTTGTTAATTTGCTTACGCAACAGTTGCATAAATAGTACTATATCTGTACTTAGCAAGTACTTCATCAGTACTGGAGCTATACTTGTAAAGTATAGTCTAAAAAGGGGCAATAGTTTAGGGATTTGACCCTATATTTTTGGAGTTAATTTGGTATGAGCAGGAGGAAACTTTCACAGTAGGCAGTTCACTCCCACCCTTGTAAAAACTGTTCATTTTTAAAGGTGTTGAGGGCTGTGACCTGCTGACTGGGATTTTTTTAGGATACTTACAAACGTATCGTCTTGCTCCTAAGTCTAACTTAGGTCACAAATAAAAAAATTGTTGTAAATGCGGGAAGCGCAAGACGTTTGAGTGGTCGCTTTTAAGTTACTATAATTGGTTTGATACGTCTTCAGCAGCTAAAAAAGTCATCGGATGACTTTGGTCGCCGAGCTACTCTCGGGCCGTAATGATGTTCTTTGATTGTTGTTTTTGTTCATAACTCGTTTTATTGGCAACAAGTCTTCTAGCAGGCATTAGAAACTGCAATGGCGTAGCATCCAACCTACCGTCAGCGAGGCCGTGAGAAGCCTTTGGAACGAGTAAGCGGACGCCACGCCATTGCTGACGGGCGTATTGATCCACTTATCGCCTTGTTCCAGTTGAAATTTCTCACGTTTCGCCAACAAGACCCATAGTACATCCACCTATAAGATGGAGCTAATCTATTATTTTTTACGCTTTTTTTCCAATTTTAAATTTCTTCTCTAATTTTAGTATATTTGGTAATTAACTTTACAAAGATTTAAATTTCTGTACGACAATCAAATAGCATTCAGTTATATAAACATAACTTTTGAGTTATATTTGGTTATAAATATTAATAAAATGACAACTGGTACTAAAATAAGATTATTGAGAGAGCAAAAGGGCTGGGGACAAGACGTCTTAGCAGCTGAGTTAGGAATATCTCAACCCGCTATATCCAAATTAGAGTCGGATCAGAATAAATTATCTTGGGATAATGCTGTAAAGCTTGGTGAATTATTTGAGGTTGATCCAGAATATTTTTTTGAGACAAAAGTATTTAATCATAATACAAATACTGGAGAAGGCAATCAAGTAATTAGTCCTCAAACTTATCATGAAAGCGATATTGAGTTATTAAAGTCTATTTATGAGGATCATTTGAAAACTAAAAATGAATTGCTCGAAGAAAGATACGAGAGAATTGTGGAATTAAAAAAGCAGGTTGAGGAATTGAAAGCGGAGTTGGCTAATTTGAAGAAAGTATAAATTAAAAACGCAAGCTGTCATCGAATTAAACAATGTAGTTGCAGATTTAACAATAGACTTTAGTTAAAATATTTTAAGGCTGTAATCTCTTTTTGAGCTTTATGGTCTTTTTTATGTTTAATAAATAGAAAATAAAAATTAAATGACTGATATAAAAGATTTAGAAAAAACACTTTGGACAGCAGCAGATAAGCTTCGCAGTAACATGGATGCAGCTGAATATAAACACATTGTACTTGGACTGATTTTTCTAAAATATATTTCTGATGCATTCAATGACTTACATCAAAAGCTAGAACAAGGCGAAAGAGAGTTTGAAGGCGCAGATCCAGAAGACCCAGATGAATATTTGGCATACAACGTTTTTTATGTACCTGAAAAAGCTCGTTGGACATTCCTACGTGACAATGCTAAACAACCTGAAATTGGTGTATTGATTGACCAAGCGATGGACAACATTGAAAAAATAAACGACAATCTAAAAGGTGTTTTACCAAAAACTATGCTGATCCCGATTTAGACAAACCACGTTTAGGGAACTAATTGATCTGATAAGTAAAATAGGTTTTGGTGGCGAAGGTCACCAAGGCAAAGACCTTTTAGGCCAAGTGTATGAATATTTTTAGGAATGTTTGCAGATGCCGAAGGTAAAAACGGGGGCAGTTCTATACACCGCAAAGTATAGTAAAGCTTCTAGTTGAAATGCTTGAGCCTTACAAGGGAAGAATTTATGATGGTTGTTGCGGCAGTGGTGGTATGTTTGTGCAAAGCGAAAAATTCATTAAAAATCATCAAGGCAAAATTGGCGATTTGAGTATCTATGGTCAAGAGAGCAATCCTACAACCGTAAAGTTGGCCAAGATGAATTTGGCTATTCGTGGTATAGATGCCAACATTCAATTTGGCGATACATTTAGTAATGATTTACATCCTGACTTAAAAGCAGATTATATTATTGCTAACCCACCGTTTAACATCAGTGATTGGAAAGGCGAACAATTAAGAGACGATAAACGCTGGAAATTTGGCATACCGCCAGTTGGCAACGCCAACTACGCTTGGTTACAACATTTTATACACAAATTGAGTTCAAATGGTACAGCAGGTATTGTATTGGCGAATGGAAGTATGAACAGTAGTACAGGAAGCGAAGGCGATATTAGAAAAAATATGATTGAAGCAAGAGTAGTTGACTGTATGGTTACACTACCTGCCAATTTATTTTACAACACTACAATTGCAGCATCTTTATGGTTTTTAGCAAAAAACAAATCCAATGGAAAATTTAGAAACCGTGAAAACGAAATACTTTTTATTGATGCAAGAAAATTAGGTGTAATGGTTAACAGACGAAATCGTGAGTTGACGACTGATAATATTGCACTAATAAGTAACACTTACCATAAATGGAGAAACCCAAATGGAGGCTATGAAGACATTGCAGGTTTTTGTAAGTCTGCAACAATGGAAGAAGTGAAACAAAACAATTATGTATTGATGCCTGGAAGATACGTAGCATCCAAAGACGAAGAAATAGATGTAATACCGTTTGATGAAAAAATGCAAAATCTCACGGCAAAACTTTCTGCACAATTCGCTAAAGACAATGAGTTAGAAAATACTATTCGTGAAAACTTAAAAGGAATTGGATATGAGTTCTAACGAATGGACAAAATATAGAATTGGAGACTTGGTAGAACAAGAAAGAGGAATATCATATGGTATTGTTCAACCTGGAGAGTTTATCAAATATGAAGGAGTTCCTGTTCTTAAAGTTAATAACTTAACTGAACGCAAATATGGATTAAAGGATGTTCAAAAAGTTAAAAATGAAATTGAAAGTAAATACTCTAAAACAAGGCTTAAAGGAAATGAAATTCTCATTTCACTAGTTGGTAGTTTAGGTTATGTTTTTAGAGTTTCACAAGAACAAATTGGGTGGAATGTTGTTAGGGCAATTGGCGTTTTACCAATAAAAAAAGAACTTAATCGTGACTTCATTTTTTGGGCTTTAAAACAACCTGATGTCCAAAAAGCATTTGATTATTTTGCTACACATACCGTTCAGTCTACTTTAAATTTAAAAGAACTTAAAGAAATTGAAATTCCATTTCCATCTGAAGAAGTACAAAATAGAATTTCTTCTATATTGAATTCGCTTGATGATAAAATAGAAAATAATTTAGGTACAAATCAAACCCTTGAAGAAATTGCTAGAACTATTTTCAAAGAATGGTTTGTAAACTTCAATTACCCAAGTGCTGATGGTCGTAGAAAACATAGTGAGTTTGGAGAAATACCAACAGATTGGGAAGTTTTAGGAATTGGAGAAATTTGCTATGTTCAGAATGGATATGCTTTTAAGAGCAACGATTTTAAAGAAGAAGGCGAAGTTGGCATTATCAAAATAAAAACATCAATGGTAACGTGGTTGATATTGAGAAAACTGACTTTGTTAATGCAAATGTAGTTGAACGACTGGACAAGAAATTTAAAATAGAAAGTGGCTCTCTGCTTATCGCAATGACCGGTGCAGAGGTTGGAAAAATTGGTTTAGTTCCATTAACCGAAAAAACCTTTGGCTTAATCAACGAGTAGGAATGTTTAAAGAAAAAATTGCTTACGGCAATTTATTTGTGTACTTGTTACTTTCTACTGAAACATACCAAACAGATATTCAAAATTCAGCTTTGGGTAGTGCTCAGCCCAATATCAGTGCATCAGCTATTGAAAGTATTCGTGCTATAATTCCACCTGCTGAGTTAATTGAAGTATTCGGTAAAATGGTAAATCCTATGTTTGAAAAAATATTGGACAACCTTGCCGAGAACGAAACTTTAAAAAATACCCGAGACAGTTTGTTACCCAAATTGATGTCGGGGGAAATTGATGTAAATATTTCAAACGAATAATTTAAACTATGGAATTAGACGATTTGATATATGAAGATCACGAAGACTTTAATCAATCTATTGATGATGATGAAGGTGCAATAACTATTTTAAGTACTTCATTTAGAGCAAGCAAAGTTTTATTCACTTTAGAGAAAGAAACGTATCGGATTGCCTTAACCGATTTTGAGAACCAACAAACAGAGGAATTAAAACAATTAGCTTTTAATGTTTTGCCCGATTGTATTTCATATCATTATTGGCAATCTCAACGAGGACCCAATTCAAATAATCCAATTGAAAGATTTTTACATTTAAAAGATAGTTGGGAGGCGGTTATTTTTACTTTGAATGCTTTGGTTTGGGGTGAAGTTAGAGCAAAAGGAACTGATCTAAAAACAGCAGATGTTTACCATAGCGGTCAACCCAATCAACGATTTAATTCAAGAGTTTTGTTATCTGATGAATTGAAGCAAATACTGAAAATGTTAAAGCAATTGTCAATTTTTCAAATGAAAATGATTTGAATTTAAAGTGTGGAAATTTTATTACACTGGAATTAATAGAAACGTTATATGAATTGCAAAGCAATAGAAATCATTTTTCACATACTGCAACACCAACAAGAGAACAAGCCGAAGCCGAATTGAATATTGTTACTCCTCTTTTTTAGAACAGTGTTAAAAAACCTTCGGTTTTTTGAAGAAATAAGCATACTTCGCTTTGACAGCTTTACAACAGTTTGCCGTTTCCAAACCTTTAAAGCTCATTCATTAAATAGAGAGTTTGATGAAACAATTGAAGTACAAGCTTCTCAACAAGGGTATGTAATGACTAATCCTGGCTCCGTGATTTTTGCAAAATGGGAAGATGATATTTTTAGTCTGTCACCTTTATGCATTATTTACACGATACAACGGGACACGAAACTTATTTGTGTGTTTACAAAGGAAAACGAGAAAGCAAATTTTGGTATGAACCCGTAAAAGTTAGAAACAACATTTGCTACGACCCTCTACAAGCACGTTTTAATGCAGAAAAAGAGGAATTACAAAATTTAATTGTGCCATAATGAACGTACTAACAGAAGAAGAAATAGAACAATTGGCTTTGCAAACTTTGCAAGAGCTAGGTTATGAAATTATAAATGGCTCAACCATCGAAAGACCTTTTAACGAAGTTGTATTAATTAATTGTTTACAAAATGCTATAGATAAAATAAATCCAGAAATCCCAGCCGATATAAGAGAAAAAGCATTAAGAAATGTTTTAAGGGTTCAGTTCACCACATTATTAGCAAATAACGAAGCATTTCACAAACTACTCACAGAAGGAGTTGACGTAAAGGGCAGAGATGGGGAGCAAATCAAAACATTTAAAGTGTGGTTAGTTGACTTTCAAAATCCAGCTAATAATGATTTTGCAGCCGTTAATCAGTTTACTATTGTAGAAAACCACAACAACAAAAGACCTGATGTAATCATTTTTGTAAATGGTTTACCATTGGTTGTGATTGAAATCAAGAATGCAACGGATAAAAAAGCAGACGTAAAAGCAGCCTTTAATCAATTGCAAACATACAAACAAGCTATACCTACTCTATTTAATTATAACAGTATTTTGATAGCAACAGATGGTTGGTTTGCTAAAGCAGGGACCATCACAAGCGATTGGAGCCGTTTTAGTGGTTGGAAAATACCACCAACTAAGCCTGAAACATCTAACATTATTGCTGAACCTGAAGGAACTTATAATTCAACCTTGTTTCCAAAAGAATCAACTCATTTGGAAATGGATGTGGTTTTAAATGGAATGTTGGAAAAAGAACCTTAATTGATTTAATCAGATACTTTGTTGTTTTTGAAAAAACAAAAGAAAAAACCGTTAAAAAGATTGCTGCTTATCATCAATACTATGCAGTTAACAAAGCCATTCAATCAACTGTAAAAGCAGCATCTTTATCAGGCGACCAAAGAGCTGGTGTTGTTTGGCATACACAGGGAAGTGGTAAGAGTCTAAGTATGGTTTTTTATTCAGGTAAAATGGTGGTAACACCACAACTGAATAATCCAACCATTGTTGTTTTAACAGACAGAAACGATTTAGACCAACAACTTTTTGAAACATTTAGTAATTGTCAGCAATTAATCAGGCAAACTCCAGTACAAGCAGAAAATAGAAATCATTTACAAAGCTTGTTATCTGTTGCTTCGGGCGGTGTCGTGTTTACGACCATTCAAAAATTTATGCCTGAGGAAAAAGGCGGCACCTATCCAAAGCTATCAGACCGTAGAAATATTGTTGTGATTGCCGATGAAGCACATAGAAGTCAATATGATTTTATTGATGGCTATGCAAGGCATATGAGAGATGCTTTACCAAATGCTTCTTTTATAGGTTTTACTGGTACTCCAATTGAAAAAGAAGATAAAAATACACAAGCAATTTTTGGAGAGTATGTCGACATTTACGACATACAACAAGCCGTTGAAGATGGTGCAACTGTTCGTATTTTTTATGAAAGTCGTTTAGCCAAAATTGAACTCGACCCCGAAGAACAGAAAATAATTGACCAACGCATTGAAGAAGTAACAGAAGAAGACGAATTAACCGAACGCCAACAACGCTTTGCTAAATGGACGCAACAAGAGGCCGTTGTTGGAAGTGAAAACGTTTACAACAAGTTGCTACCGACATTGTGAAACATTTTGAGCAACGCAGTGAGGTGTTTGATGGGAAAGGAATGATTGTTTGTATGAGCCGTAGAATTTGCGTAGCTCTATTTGATGCAATCATAAAAATTAGACCTGAATGGTACAGTGGCGATGATGATAAAGGAGCTATTAAAGTGATTATGACTGGTTCATCTTCTGACCCTTTAGATTGGCAAGAACACATCAGAAACAAACCAAGAAGAAAATCAATTGGCGACCGTTTAAAAGACCCAAAAGATGGTTTGAAATTGGTTTTAGTTCGTGATATGTGGTTAACTGGTTTTGACGCACCATGTTTACATACTTTATATGTAGATAAGCCAATGACAGGTCATAATTTAATGCAAGGCATAGCAAGAGTAAACCGAGTTTTCAAAGATAAAGAAGGCGGTTTAATTGTAGATTATTTGGGAATTGCGCATGATTTAAAAAAGCATTAAGTGTTTATACAGCAAGTGGCGGGAAAGGTAAAATTGAATTTGATCAGGAAGAAGCCGTTGCAAGAATGGAGGAACTGTATGAAATAGTTGTTGACTTATTTCACGGTTTTGATTACAAAAAAATTCTTTAGTTTACAACCAAGAGAAAAATTGAACTTCCTTTTAGATGCAACAGATTTTATTTTAGGACTTGATAAAGGGCAAGAACGTTTCAGTATAAATGTTTCTAATCTCTCCAAAGCATTTGCTATTTCAGTTCCACATCCAAAAGCTATCGCTATTCGTGATGATTTAAGCTTCTTTCAAGCTATTAAAGCAAGGATCTCTAAATTAAGGGAAAGCAAGAAAAAAGAAGTGATGAAGAAGTAGAAACTGCTATCCGTCAAATAATTTCTGATGCTCTAATATCAACGGATGTAATAGACATCTTTCATGCAGCAGGAATTGCAAAACCAACAATCGAAATTCTTAACGATGAGTTTTTAGAACAAATTAAAAATTTACCAAGAAAGAATTTAGCGCTTGAACTTCTGAAACGATTATTGAATGAAGAAATTAAAATTCGTTCAAACACAAACTTGGTTCAGAGCCGTAAGTTTTCAGAAATGCTTGCAGAAGCTGTAAAGCGCTACCAAAGCGGACTGATTGAAGCTACACAAGTAATTGACGAATTGATCAAGTTGGCCCAAGATATAAAGGCTGCGGACCAACGTGGCGAAAAACTAAATCTACGAATTGATGAATTAGCATTTTATGATGCACTTGCGGATAATCCAAAAGCAGAAACTGTTTTAGGCGACGAAATTTTAAAAGCTATTGCTCACGAACTAGTGGACAGCGTAAGACGAAATACATCTATAGATTGGCAACTGAAAGAAAGTGTACAGGCTAAATTGAGGGTATTAGTAAAACGTATTCTACGTAAATATAAATATCCACCAGATGATATAGAGACTGGAGATTATACAGAATCAGTAAACAAAGTATTGGGGCAAGCTGAATTACTAGCTGACTATTGGACAAAAGATTAAGGGGTGTTGTAAAGGAATTTAACGTATGCGTGAAATTATCCACAATTGGTACGAAGCTTACAAATTAATTGCAGAATTACTGTTGCAAAAATTTGGCGATAGTGATAATCCATCAAAAGATCTTTATGACCATCTAAAAAACACTAAGTTTGCAGACTTAAATCGTGGCAGATTATTTAGGGATAGTTTAACCAGGACTGATGAATGGGGACTTGATCCCATTCAGGTTTTTTCAACATTTAACTATACCAAAATAGATACATATAGAAGAATAGAATTGATAAATGCATTATTATTTGAACTTGGCTCGGACAAGACTGTCAACTATATATCATTCGAAGGCGTTCCAACTCCTATTATTACGCAAATAGCACAATACAGAGGATTTCAAAAACAAAATGAAATATGGGCTGTATTTAAGGAATTATTACAAAGTGGATTTGGTGCTTTAAAGGAGGATCATTTTATTAGCTTAAATAATTGGCGAGGTATCAAGCTTACGTCTTTTACGATGTTTTTGTTTTGGATTAATTCTGAAGAATTCCTGCCTGCTGATAAAAATACGATTGGGTTTCTAAAATCTATTGAGCTAATCAACTATTCTCCAAAGAATTATTCTGATTATATAAAAATATGTCAAGACATCAAAAATAATACTGAAGGTAATTTTTCAAAAAGTCAGTTTACAGAGATATAGTTTTAGATTCTTATAAAGTATTTAATTTTGAACAAGGTTCTTATACCTTAAGTGATAATTCATCCAAATTATTAATCACTAATAGAAGAGGTCTTACCAAGAAGAATGACATAGTAAAAAGAATAAAAGAGGAAAGATTAAATGGTTTTAAGATAATTGCTATAAGACCAACAAAAAAATATAGAGGAAAAAGGCAGAAACATCTAAAAAACCTGATAGAAGATCAACTTTATCAATTATACAATTCATACAACATAAAAAATAGTGATAGAACCATAAGTTTGGATAAGGATAAAGATTTAAATCTTTATAATAAAGGAGAATTAAACATCTCTATTTCAGCAATTGTAGGGATGAATGGGAGTGGAAAAAGTACCATTGCAGATTTTATTTATCTAATCATTAACAAAATAGCTTTTCTGAAGAGAGTAAGCTCTGAACAAGAACTTGTTAATGAAAGAGTTTACGCAGATTTGTTCGTACACCTCGATACTGTTTATAAAATATCCGTAGGCGATAAAATTGAAATTTTCAAATATAAATATGTAAGCGACGGTATATATAGAATTAACAAAACTCCAATTGAAATAAATGAATTCGACTTGGAGGACCTATTTTACACGATAGCAATCAACTATTCCCTATATGCATTGAACTCTAAAATTATTGGCGATTGGGTGGTTCCCTATTTCATAAAAATGACGGATATCAAGTTCCTTTGGTATTAAACCCTATGAGAATAGAAGGTAATATCAATGTTAATAGAGAAGAATGGTTGGCAAAGTCACGTTTACTTTCAAATATTCTTGATCCAGACTTAATTGACTTTGAAAAAAAAGAAATTCCAGAAATTGCGCCAAATTGTACACCGAAGTCAATACGGTTGACGCTCAACAAAAATAAAATAAATGAAAAATTAACCAAGTTTGAAAAGCAATATGGTTCAATTGACAAAATGCTTGTTGATGACGTCCTAAATTTATTAGTTGGTGAAAGCAATAACATCTCTTTTGCAAAAAAGGAAACTAGAAATTATATCTTTTTGAAAGTTAATGACATCGCTAACAAGTATCTTTTTTATAAAAATAAGTATCGTGATTTGCCTAAATGGGCATCGGATGACAAGAGCAAACTTTATGAATTTATAAAAAAACTAAATGATGATCGTAGTCATGTCACTTTTAAGCTAAGACAAGCAATTAATTTTTACAAATTCGGAATTTATCCCGAAAATTCCGATTCTTCAATTATACAAATAATTGAAAAAATAGATGTGCATAAAACAAACGATTTCTTACGAACTATTGATCTTGTACCTCCATCCTTCTTTGACATAGAAATTGCATTTGAAGACGGTAGCACTTTTTCCAATCTTAGCTCTGGGCAAAAGCAGCAAATATTATCCGTAAATACTATTGGATATCATTTATATAATATCAGTTCTGTAAGTTCATTTGAAAACCATATCAATTATTCAAAAGTTAATATCATTTTCGATGAGGTCGAACTATACTTTCATCCTGAAATGCAAAAATCTTATGTTAATAATCTACTATTTCATCTAAAGCAATTACAGATTGATGACATAACGGATATTAATATTATTTTCATTACCCATTCTCCATTTATTCTATCTGATATCCCATCTAGTAATATACTGCGATTAAAATCTGGGAAACCTACTAAAATGAAGAATACTGAAGAAACTTTTGGAGCAAATATTCATGACCTCTTGGCGAATGACTTCTTTCTAGAAAAAGGTTATATGGGCGAATTTGCAAATAGAAAAATAAAAGAAACGATCGAAACTCTTAGCCTCTGGAAAGAAAATAAGACTAAGGATAAAAACAAAGAAAAAGAAGCAATTTATCAATTTATAAAAATTATTGGTGAACCATTAATAAAAGAAAGCCTTTTAGATTTGTATCATGAGAAAATAGGTTTGCATGAATCGGAATATTCTTTATCTGAAATAGATGAAGAAATAAAAAGACTGAAAGTATTAAAAGAAAGGATAAAAAAATGAGACCTATATCTTTTCAAAAAGTAGACTCAACAATTATTGCATTCGATGCACGGTTGACAATATTTAAAAAGAAAATTTTGAATAATTTAGACTCATTGATCTTTCCCAGAACGCCTAAAGATAAAAAAGCATATATCAATCATATTAAAATAAATATTGACAAAATAATAGCAGGTAAACCTGAAGTAATTAATACATTAAAAGCGGAATTTGATGCAATATTAACTCCAAAACTTATGGCTAGTAAAGCCTATATTGATTTTAAGGACAAAATCTTGGGAGCATTAGAATATGCATCAAGAAGATCAGATTTTTACCCTAAATATTTTCATCAATTAGGTATAAAAGCCTGTGTATATTGCAATGCACAACTCGCTGTAACAATAGAGGAAAAAGTAAATCTAAAGACAAAAACAAGAATTGATTATACGGCTAAATTTCAAGTAGACCATTTTCTTCCGAAGGCCGACTACCCTTGTTTTAGCATATCTTTATATAATTTGTATCCGGTTTGTGCTAATTGTAATATAGCAAAATCAAAGAGTATTGTGGATTTCAATCTCTATTCAGATGAACAAAACCTCACTTCAAATGGCTATAAGTTTGATTTAGAAAAAGGTACTGTAGCAAAATATTTAATAAGTCGCAACGTAGAAGATATCCAATACAAGTTTTTGGAACCTATGGTTTTAGCGCCCACTAAATCATTTCAAGAAGTATTTAAAATCCAAGAAATCTATGATACACAAAAAGGACGTTGCTGAAGAGTTGATTTTAAAAGCGGAAATATATACTGAGGAGTACAAAAAGAACTTAAAAAACAATTTCCTATGTTGTTTACTAATGAAGGAATTTTCAACAGACTATTACTAGGTAACTATTCCACAGAAGAAGAT
This sequence comes from Sphingobacterium sp. E70, assembly GCF_019285695.1. Classification (NCBI taxonomy): domain Bacteria; kingdom Pseudomonadati; phylum Bacteroidota; class Sphingobacteriia; order Sphingobacteriales; family Sphingobacteriaceae; genus Sphingobacterium; species Sphingobacterium sp. E70. The sequence goes on from NZ_CP079104.1 coordinate 1,239,429, forward strand.
CTTCATAAGCGTCCTATGGCCAAATTTACAATGGATATAGCAAAACAAGTAGGCTTGATAAAAAGAAATAATTAATTGACAAAAAGTACTTCTTTAGGCGATGAAGAAACTGGTGCAAACCAAACAATAAACAAAACGACAACAAATAATAGTAGAAGTAGAAAACCAAACCAAATCATCATTTTAGATTTACGTAATATGTAGGTAAAGTCTCTTTTAAAATTGTCGTAAATATCCATATACATTTGTTTAAGCATGTCACTTTCATTTTGTAAATCTTTTTTAACTTTTTTAGGTCGAACAGGATAAAAGATATTGTTCCCATAACAAATATAACATATGCTGAGATCAGGAATATAACCGAGTTATTGGCAAGGCCATTGTTGGTTACGAAATTATTACTTAATAAAGCTGCACCTATAGTTAAGGGAATAGATATTAATTGACCACTTAGCTTATTTTGATATTCGCCAAGGCTATTAAAGTAGTGTTCTCGATCTTTTTTAAACTGTCTAGATATCTTATCGAAAGAGAACTTACTTATATATAAAAAGTAACTTTTTCTGTATTTGCGAATAAATAAGCAAAGTTCTCGTAAAGCCATCGAAATGTTCTTTTAGGTTCCGACTGTTGATCAAAAAATGCGCATACCGTATTTTTGAAACAAGCTAACCATTCATTATTTTTATTCTCTCCAAAAACTGTTTGATATTGATATACTCAAAATCTTTGTAATATAACTCTCTTACAACTTTGTCATAAACTAACTTTACCAATAATTTTTCATCTCCCTTAGAAGTTATAAAAAGTTCATTCCACGGATGCGCTTTATTTAGTTCGATTAATCCATTTTCCTCTCTTAAAAATATTTTTAAGAAATCTCGATATTGGACGACATTTAATAAAAATTACCGTTATTATTTGGATTTTGAATGGCATTTTCGATTGTAAAATTTTCATATAATAAACAAGACGTATCAAAAGTCCAAATAAATATATTTTTACCAATTAGAGATAAATCGTTGTTATTTAACCTATCGTAAAGTGACACTTCATCAAGAAATAGAAGAATCTGATCTCGGTCAATTTTAACCTCGAAACTTTTACTCCCAGATTTATCATACTCAATTTTGGCACTTTCTAAACCAGCGCTAATCTCCGATATATCACCTGTTAACAGGATTTCCAGGATTCCTTCATTATAACTTACACTATCAAAAAAGAAGATCTTTCAATTATGTCGTGTAGTTGTAATAAATCTGACAAATTATCAATTTCCTTCATTGCGTTGTTTCAATAATTGGTCATAGATAGATTGATTTCTAATGATGACAGAGTTGTCTTTCAATACAACAGTGTCATTTTGAAATAGACCAATGTCCAAGCTAATTGTAAGCCCTTTTACAGCAGCTTTGAATCTTATTAACTTTTTTAAAGAATCAGTATGAATTTTGAATTCAGAATCTAACTCCTGACCATACTCTTCCTCAGCATACTTTCTTATATGAGCTCTATCTCTATAGAATAATTCGCTAATTCTATCTACATTAACGAAACCATTATTTCCCTTATACTCTGCATCAATACTATCATAGACATGTTTAAAAAAGCATCTTCATCACCTTCAAAGTTTTCCGGAAGACCTATTTTCTTAATAATATTTATGAAATTATTGGTATTCTGTTTTGGTCCAGTCCCTCATCCACACAGACCCAATCTTTAAAATACTGTGATGCTCCATCTCCTTCTTATTAATGAGCGCAATATAGTTTCGATTGGTGGCAACTTTATAAAGATTCACATTTAACCTGAATCCCATTGCCATTTGATCAATGTTTATATTCTCTGTACTATCAACATTATACATTTCAGTAGTAGGATCCCATTTTATATTAAATGCTTCCTTATTACGTACAATAACAATTGATAAGAACCTTAGTCCGTTTATTTCATAATCTGAAAACACATAATAACCACCCGTAGCAAATGGAACCGATTTAATTTCACCCTCCAATTCACGCATGCTTGTTTTACTCCAATTATAAAAGCGGTTATCAGTTTCGTCATCTTTAGTGTATTTATGAATGTTAATAAAAACAGATTTATGCTCACTATGGGGCTTAAACTTATGATAACTATTTATTAATTTCTCAAATGATTCGTGTACCTCTTGGATCATACTTGCTAAACCATCATTCACGGTCAAAAGGCTCGTGGATGGTTTAAAACTGGCCTCAGTCTTTCCAGCTTCTTTGATTAATTCGTGAATTATTATTCGATTTAATTTCATGCTATGCAGCTTAAAAAAGGTTAAAAAAATTATTGCTGATAATGGCTAGTATCAACAAAATACTGTTGCTTAAATTAATAAATATTTACCAAATAAAAACTTATTTGCACATTAAATACTTCATAAAAGAGATATATGTATCCCATTTAGGCTCTCAAATTTTGTATTTGATAGTTAAATATGCGATCGCAAAAGTCACTTAAAACTTAACAACCCAAGAATATCCTTTCCCAACGTCCTACTCAAGTTCCCCTCCTCGTCCAATATAGACAACAGGCCTATCTGGGCAGAATAAGCCTTTCCATGATAAGTAGAGCAAAGTTCATCCTTCTTTAAAGTGTTTGCATGTGGATAAAGCAACATACCCCTACCGCATCCCAATAATCTGCATAAACATAGATCTGACGCAGATCTTGCGAAGAAATACTATCGTAGCTATAATTCTTCCATTTGGTATCAATAATAAACTGCTTTCCACTACAATGCTTAAGTAGAATATCTGGCCTTAAAGGCTTGTCCGCCAAAACCGTTTACTCTCCTGTCCCCATACCGTCCACTCTTTCGAACAATTAACCAGCTGCGTAAGCACATATTGTTCCCAAAGATCATTCATATTGAAAAGCAGAGCTAACATATTTTCCTCTCCCGCCTTAACATTAGGCGCATAGCTTAGAATAATTAATCTCGCCAAATCAATTGCGGTACGATAAGATTCTGTCTTACGGCTGTAAGATAGCCTATCAAATATCTGCTGATCGACCAAAATCTCTTTGACCTCAGGAAAGTGCAACTGTACCCTTTTGCAACGTCCGTACCGATAACTTCCTTCGATAAACGTGCGACAACCTCCAAACCCAGCCTGAGAATCTGATGCAAGCGGTGGTCAGTCCGTAAACCTGATGGGTATTATAAAAGCGCTCCTGATGAACGAGATTGCGTTGCAGATGCCCCGAAAACTCCAGCTTTCCTTTGAGCGCTAGGGTATTTTTAGTTTCCTGATAATATTGTTTGGCCAATCCACAGTGCAGCAGTTCTTCCACCTCCGTCAAATACCAGTCAAAGTATATATCCAAAAGATGGATCTTCTGTTTATCGACGTGAGCTTTGCCCATCTCGGTAATTTTTAATTGTTCAGTCTTTCGGAGCATCTCAATCAATACATCACGCCAATTGACTGTAGTTGGAGTCCTTTGGATCTTAGGCAAAATCTCAATGATCAGATCATCTATTTGGATGACCCCACATAACTCTTAAACCGGATTCCTTGATAGATAGGTGCAAAATATTTACCGCCATGCAGATCATTGTATTTGAGCAAGGCATTGAAATAAGTATCGCCAAAACGCACTGTACCTTGCGAATCAGTCTTGTAATACTGATTGAGATACAGGGTATCATGCTCATATACTTGTATGATGTGCTGCATATTATCCAATCAGCTTATTTAAAGCTTCGATAATACTATCTTCAGCTAGCGTATGGATACGGAGCCTCGGCTTGCTTTGCGGTATTCGGAATTTCGAAATTGCTGGAAATAGCTCTTCTTCCATTGTTTCATTTTCCATTGTAAAAAAGCCTGTCCCTAAGACTAAAGCTATTTTCTCTTCGTCGTGATAGAAATATTCTTTTAATAATGGTATGATACAATTATTGAAGGCATGAACCAAATCCTGAACGGATTGCACATTGATCAGGTAGGAATGTCCGATCTGGTGATCCTTATCCAAAAGTGCGACAATACGCTTATTGATAATTTCCAGTACTTTCACAAGATCGATCTCGCCACCCTCTTTTATAGAAAGCACGCCATTAGTTGCTTTTAAAGCACCATCCTCACGAATGAGTGCAGGCTGCGGCATCATTTCTTCAAATGCAAAACGACGTCGTAAAGCGGTATCCAAAGCTTCTACAGATCGGTCAGCCGTGTTCATCGTGCCAATAATATACAGATTGGATGGCACGGAAAATTTCTGTTTGCTATAGGGAAGGATAACTTCTAGAGCTTCATTACTTCCTGAACGCTTTGTTTCTTCAATCAATGTAATTAGTTCACCAAAAATCGCAGATACATTACCTCGATTGATCTCATCGATAATTAAAACCACAGGCTTACCTTCTATTGTTTGATCGAACATTGCCTGATGAAATACTCCGGAATTAAACTTGCTGACTAGAGCAGCACTATCAAAGATCTCTTCCGAGAAATTTATCTCTGCTGCAGTTTCGGCCAACTCCTTTAGATGTTCACGTTCATATTGTTTAAGACCACCAAATACTGCATAAAACTCTGTTGTCCGAGGTATTACCCCACAACTTCTCTTACCTGTGACAACGATTTAATTTCAGAAGTATCTTTATAGCGATCATACAGTTTCTGTAGATTATCTTTTGTTAATGGAGCTGGACTCTTGATTCCAGAAGAATTTTTAGCGTGCGCATGTATAGAACCGTTTCCATTGATCTTTATAATACTGGTCTCTCGTCCGCTCAAGCTTTTATAAGTCGGCTTAATATCATTGTCCAAACAGTCCTGAACATAATCTATAAAACTTGTGTACAAATCATCAAAAGTATAATTACGTTTATTCGGGGACTTATTTTGAAGTTCAAGATAGCTGTTGTATGCAGCATGTGCACAGGCTATCTTAAATAGACCACTTTCAACTTCATACACAAGCTGCTTGGCACCATCTTCGGATTCATCAAATTTTGGCTTAATACCTTCAACAAAATCCTCGTAACTCATGCTTTGATGGAAAGTCGTAAAAAGAATCTGCCCTCTGTCTACATAATGCTGATAACGTACTTTTCTATCTTGAGGCGAGGAGCTCTTGTCACTTTTGCATTCGATAATAGCCAGTGCTCTATCTATGGTTTTGTATGTTTTACCAGTGCCCGGAGGGCCATATAAGATAATTTGTTTTGAATAACTAATCGGTTCTATTGATGATTCAACTTCTTTAGCTTCTACGATATTCCGGTTATGCTGAATAAACTTCACTATCTGATTATCAAAATCCTCAAAGAAACTCACTAAATTGGGACTGATTTCGGTTTCATCAAATAATCCCAAACTTTCAACAGACATCGCTTCACAAAGGCGCATTCTACTTCTCTTCCCATCCTGATTTTGATATTCCTCCTGATATAATGAAATAATACTATCATTGTCCCATGTCGAAACAATATTCAATCCGGTTCCTTTCCAATTTAAGTAACATTTAGATGTCTTGTAATTTCCAAAATTGGCTTGTACAGTAATACATATTTTACCATGCTCAAAGTCTGACCATTGTTCAATTTGGTTTTGAATTTTATCGCCATTATATCCTTGTCCGGTTACCCTAAAAGTTTTATTATCAACAAAAGGTTTAATATAATCGACGTAACCCCTACTATTGTCATTTTTGCTATTGACCCATTCTAAATGTGAGACAAAATAGGCTAGTAATTTTTTAAATTTGATTATTTCATTTTTTTCCATTCAAGCAGGCTTTTTCTCTTTCTTATGTTGTTTCCATTCAATATTTAAAATTCTATCCCGACAGAAGGTATAGAAGCCGAATCTAATATTTGCACTAGTCCCTAGATAAAATAGTTATTAAGCATCAACAGATGTTGTGAACACAGATTTTCTGAAACTATTCGTAGGAAGGAAAATATAGCTTTCGTGTATTAAATATACATAAAACAAATAATTAACCAAAAGACAGTTGAATAGCCCATTAAAAATTTGGGAATAGGCTCATTAAATGTACAATTGCTATTTAATTAAAATCGGATCCCATGAATTTACACCAAAATAGCATCCAGTTTCACAAAGTAATTCAATTTACAGCCAGTTTGATTAACCTTCCCCATCTCTAATAGAAAAAGACTATTGGCAAACCTATACCCTATTTTTGCTTACTCAGGAACCGATAAGTGAAGATATTGTATTGAAAGGAGGTGTAGCTTTATCAACGTGTTTTAAATTGATAGAACGTATACCAGATGATATTGATCTTGTTATTTCAAGAAACGAAGGCGAAACAGACAGCCGACTTAAATCAAAATTAAGACAGATCGGTAGCATCATTACCAAAGAACTACCCGAAATTAATATTGAAGGTCTTACGAGAAAGAGAGGAATGAACCGTAAGACAGCACATAGTTATTATCATACAACTATTGAAAGCTACTGCGCTGAAAAGAATCTTGTTACTATTGACTACACTTGGCTAGGCTGTGATAGGCCCTGTAGAAAATTATTCCTTAATTCCTATATCGGAGAAGCATTGAGACAGACAGATCAGTATGCTTTAATAGAAAAGTTCTCGTTACTTCCCTTTGAAGTGAAAGTACTCGATCATTACCGAACTTTCTGTGAAAAGATCATGAGCTTGGTTCGGTTTTCATATTCCGAAACGCCCATACAGGATTTGAAAAAGAAGGTTAAGCATATGTATGATCTCCACCAATTGCTATACTACAAGGAATTTCAAGCTTTCCTTAAATCAGATCGTTTTTTTGAGATGATACTTAGTGTCGCCAACCGAGATGCCAAAAGTCTAAGAAATAACAACCAATGGCTCAGATATCACCCCATAGAAAGTTTATTCTTTAGCGGCTTAGAGGAAAACTGGTTACGCCATTTTGAGCAAATTTATAATGATGATTTCAGCATGCTGGTCTATGGTGCGCTTCCCAAGTCCGGCCAAGTTTTGGAGACCTTATTACTCATCAAAGAACGAATGAGCGAGATGGAATGGGATATAGGAATTATTTAAAGTTATTATCCTAAAACACAAAAAGCCACATCTCACGACGTGGCCTTAAATAAACATATGATTCACTAGTGGTTTGTCTTTTATGACTGGCAAACCACCAGTGATAAGGTACTATTTATACGAATTGGTTGATTTGGATACTTTCCAGTTGTTGCCTTCGCGTACCAAAGTCACAAGGTCAGTCTTGGTGAAGTTTTCAAATTCCATGGTCACTTTTGCCACCATATAGTCTGCTGACTCCTCGATGATATCGGTGCTTACTGCACAGTTCAAACGCTCACCTTTTTTTTTTCAGAGATTTAACCACTGCTTCACGGCTATGAGATTGTGCATTGGAAGATTGGATCTTTTGGTTGAAATCAGCTGCGAACAATTGCTCTACACCTGCTGATTCGCCTTCGGTAGTGACCGCAACGTAGTGATCCAGTGCAAAGTCGGCTGTGGAAAGGTTAACGTTTGCTTTTGCTGATTTTGCACCTGGTCCTTCAGCTGCCATAGCGAAAGTAGATACTGTGATTAAAGCTGCTGCTGCGAATGTTTTTACTAATGAGTTCATAATGTCTTTATTTTATTGTGTTAGTTTTGTTGTTCTTATTTGTTGACTCAAAACTACAACACAATAGGCCCTTAGCCTACGGGCTTTAGACTAACGATCGGGAAAACTCGGTGAGTGGCGGGAATGGGGAGGTGAAAGCTATCTTCACTTTTAAATGAGGAAATAAAAAAATTATTGATCATTATCGAACGGTTATGTCCACTTCCGAACAGTTACCGAACTAATTTACCTTATTTCAACACTCTATATCAACATGTTACTAAAATGGATCGACTATTGAGAATCATTTTTTGAAACAAAATAAAAATTTACATCCAATAAAATAACATTTATAGTCCTTATGAAAGTCATTAGAAACATCTTATTTTGGTTTGTTCTGTCCAATTCCTTTTTGCTCTCTAATAACGAATTGTTAGCAGGATCTCAATGCGATTGTCATGCTGAATTTACATGGATCAAGAACACTTTCGAAAAAAACGACGCTGGATTTGAGTACATATTAAAAGAAAAAGGGCAACAAGCCTATGACCTTCATACAGCGGAAATAATGAATATGGCTAAAACTGCCACAAACAAAGCTGACTGTATAAAATTGATTTATAGATGGTTTAAATTCTTCAGGAAGGGACATCTTGGAATTGTTGATCTAAAAAAGGATAATGAACCTGTGCAACTCATTGAGCCAGATAAAAATAAAGTCAGAATGCATGAAAAAGTAACCTTAAAGGAAAAGAGCTCAATCGTACGATTGACAATGAGAGCGAACCCTCACCTATAGGCATATGGGAAAGCGCTCCCTACAAAGTTGCTATAGTTCCTACCGATAGTGGCTATGCCGGCCTTGTGCTGGATGCGCCAGGGACACCTTGGAATAAAGGTCAGGTAAAATTCAAACTATATAAGAACGGAGAAAACTATCAAGCAACAATCTGGATGAGAAACTTTAATGCCAGAGATAAGGTATCAGTAGAATTTATCGGAAACAATATTATCCATATCAATGGTATGGCCTTTTTGTACGCAAATCCAAATCATTTGAGGACACACCTCTTGTAAAAAGTTATATAAACTATTTATATTCCAGTGGTCCTTACTTTGAACAAATTTCAGACAAGACAGCATATGTCCGTATACCGAGTTTTGCGATGTCTAATAAAAGATCTATCGATAGCGTTCTGCGTGTAAACCATGAAAAAATTATTCATACCCAAAATCTAATCATAGACCTAAGGAACAATGGAGGAGGATCCGATGATGCATATTCTGCACTGATCCCCTATCTATATACTAATCCTATTAGAACGGTAGGCTTGGAATTGCTTTCCACAGAGTTGAACAACGCTGCTTTGCTGGCGCTCTCCAAGGATACCCTATATGACGAAAAATCAAGGAAAGAATTTAAGGAGATTTATGACAAGCTGAACTTAAATCTCGGCAAATATGTTCGGGTTAAAGAAAATATGATCTCTATTGATAGTATGGATCGAATCCTTCCGTTTCCGCAAAAGGTAGCCGTATTGATAAACGAATATTGTGGAAGTACAACCGAGCAGTTTCTGCTCGAGGCAAAACAGAGCGCAAAGGTTAAACTTTATGGAAAAAGTACCTATGGCTCTTTGGATATTTCAAATATGCACCACGCCATTTCTCCAAGTGGTGAATTTCAGTTGTGGTACTGCAGGTCGAAAAGCTACCGGATCCCAGAAATGGCAATTGACAATGTGGGCCTACAGCCAGATCATTACCTCGACCCTTCAATTCACCAAAAAGATTGGGTTGGATTTGTCCTGGAGAACTTAAAATGATGGTCTATGATACATGCCTTTATATCATCTATTGATGTAAAGGTTTGAATAGTAATTTGACTTTGTCTTAATGAAATACTAAAAATTCGTTACGCACTGCGTATCAGATTTAGGACTCTCTACGCAGTGCGTAGAGAATCCTAAATAAGTAGAACATTTAGTAAAAATTCACTCCAATAAAACTATTTCAAACCGACTACTGTTCTTACAATACAAAACGGCCACAAGCTGCCTTTCGAAAGAAAGGACCAACATAAAAATTGGCGTCGTACAGTGAAAATCTAATTGTCTTTAAAAACATTGGATGACGAAACAAAAAAGAGGAAACGATAAGAAACATAAAAATTACTGTACAAGAAAACGCTAAGAGAAAGGGTCTGATGAAAATCAGGCCCTTTTGACGTTAAAATGTACAGGTACTGGATCAAAACACCGAATCTAAATGACTATCGCTGCTGATGTCCGGACGACTATAGCATATCCCTGATTTTAGAAGCCGGTAATTTAGATCTGCATTAAAACTAATACATACAGATACCAAATTATCCCTAATCACAATTTTCAACCAATTTTTAGACAGTAATTAGTCATTAGTTATTCAGCATTCATTGAGTAATCACAGAGCAAGCACTGAACGAGCACTGAACAAGCTCTGTTTAAACAGCAAATTTGATCCCTCTTTGAATCCCATTTGCTGCAAAAACATTAAAAGAATGGAAAGGAGCTAAAACAGAAAAAGCCACATCCGTAGATATGGCTTCACAACTTATATATTTGTAAGGGATGGCTCTTATTTATAGGAATTGATTGATTTGGATACTTTCCAGCTATTACCTTCACGTACCAAAGTCACAAGGTCTACTTTGCTGAAATTTTCAAATTTTAGAGTCACCTTAGCTACCATATAATCTGCTGACTCTTCGATGATGTCGGTAGTTACTGTACAGTTGAGCTTCTCGCCTTTTTTTTTTTCAAAGATTTAACCACTGCTTCACGGCTATGAGATTGTGCATTGGAAGATTGGATCTTTTGGTTGAAATCAGCAGCGAACAATTGCTCTACACCTGCTGATTCGCCTTCGGTCGTGACCGCAACATAATGCTCAAGGGCGAAGTCTGCTGTAGAAAGGTTAATAGTTGCTTTTGCTGATTTGGAACCTGGTCCTTCAGCGGCCATAGCGAAAGTAGATACTGCGATTAAAGCTACTGCTGCGAATGTTTTTACTAGAGTTTTCATAATGTCTTTATTTTATATTGTTAGTTTATATATGTTCTTATTTGTTGACTCAAAACTACAACACAATATGCCCCTAGCCTATGGGCTTTAGACCAACGATCAGGAAAACTCGGTGAATGGTGGAAATGGGCAGGTAAGATACTGTAGGTAAAAAAATAATTATATCTTTGACTACTTATTTAGCCAAATAAAAAAATGAAAAGTACTCCGCCTAGAAAGGTGAATAAATCCCAAGGAAAACACTTGTTCTCTATTTTTTAATTTTAATGATTTGCTTTAGTTGCAAAAAGAGCGAACAACCCACTCCAGTAGAAAATCAGCCCCTAAAATTAGAAACTATAGGCGTTGATGCTGCCAACAGGAAGAGTATCGTGTTTGCGGGCCGTGTATTGTATCTCAATGGTGAAAAAATAAAGGATCATGGGTTCGTATTGAAATCTGGTTTTGGAACCTCTAATGTAGAAAAAAATATTCATTGGGAACTACCATTCAGATTGGTAAGATACTGAAGAAAATTGAACCGCCAGCGGAAGTCCTCGAAACTGGTCGGGGAGAATATAGATTTTATATCGAAACGGACAAAAGTACTTATTATGGTGAAACCGTCAGATTTCAGCTATCAAATGTTTTTATAGACTATCAAACCGGCTTATTGGCTACCGCTGGCGAGACAATCACAGTAAGCGGTGACTTCAAAGATGTAAAAAAGGAAAACTATAAGCTTCGTTGCGATTACAACAGCCCTATAGAAATAGATTATAACATCGACGCCACAAAGAAGAAAATAACATTTACAGTACCAGGTGGGTATCGTCATGGCGTAAATCTCAGTTTCTATCTAAGTCCAATCCAAGGCGTAACAAATTTAAATGGCGATATCGGTCTAGCATCGGTTAGCATATTGGGAACACTCACCCCACCCACGCAATATAATTACAATTACAATGATTACCTGCGCCTGTCGGGAGTTGGACTCCCCCAGATCGGGCTTCGTCATTTTATGTCATCATTGGTGATAAGCTGTTCCCTTATTATCAAGAGTTATTACTGAGTGACATGATCTATGATCAGCCCAAAATGGCCTACAGAATCGGGTATTATAATGGACGGGATACCGTTATTTTCGACAAAAGATTACCCTAAATACCCCAAAAGCTACAGATTTGGCTATCCGTCGATCCTTTGTCCATCCAGGGCGGTCGATTCCCGTCACGGGTATTATTCCATATAATTATAGTTTTATGCCTACGATGAGTGTGGGCGGTAAAAACGCGAGTTACTATGCAACATGGAACGGTGATGATAAAATAACAATCAGTGATCTTCCGGATGGAAACTATCCATTTATTATGGAAGGACCTTTCGCCAGATTTGAAAGTAAAGAAAAAATTGTCGTAAAGTCCTTAAAAATAACCGGAGCAAGCTCATCAAAAGGATATTATGGTGCACAGATAAAAATTCCGGGTAATTTCATTGCGGGAGATCACTACTATGCCAGACTCGGGGACCAGGGAGATGAGAGCTTGCAGGTTTCCAATGGTAGCGCTACGCTCGATATCCCCAATATTAAACCGGGAAAAGTAAAAATTACGGTGATGTACAATGACGATCATGGCAAACAGCACGTATTCCCCACCGAACATCAAGTGGAAGTCCTCGCTCCTATCTTTGATGATTTATATCCAAAATCGGGCAAGCCTGGCGACGTTATCACATTAAAAGGAAAAGGGCTGGCCTACTGTGCGATTTTTATGGGTGGCGTCCGGCTGATCTCAGTGGGTGGAACAATAGACGAACCGCAAGTATTTATACCCAGGGATGTCATCTTCAAAGGAAAGGTGCGCATCAGTGCACAATACAAAACGGATTGGATTGAATGCAAAGAGGCATTTGAATTATTATAACCAAAAATTTATGAAAATGTACGCTAAAGCGGGGACAACAAAATTTGTGAAGTTAATAGCAATATTATGCTGCATCTTGACGGCCTGCAAGAAAGAAAATAAGACTGAGCCTCCCACGAACACCCAAATAAGTGCAGTCACCGGAAGCTTTGAAAAAATGACGGAATCTTCGATCGTGCTCCATGGAACGGTGGGTGAAATGGCTATGCTTCCCAATATTCTAGAATACGGCTTTATATTGGGCATAAAAGATAATAACGGGTATGCCGGGCCTGAGCTGGAAATTCCGATAGGTAAGAAAATGACCGATAAAGAGGTTGTTTTCATCTATAAACCCGAAGAAAATTTTGACATGAATACAGTCTATTCCTACGCTTTTTATGTCAAGACTAAAAATGGCTTCTTCAAAGGCTCATTGAATTCATTTCAGATGGATGGTATGCAGGTAGAATCACCCTCGGAGATCTTGGGAATGCCGGGTGAAGAAGTGCGTCTCAAAGGTCGCTTTTCTATGCTGGATGGTAACTATAAATTATATGGTAGATTAGATAAAACCCAACAAATTGATTATCAAATTGCACCAGACGGTAAGAGCCTAACTTTTAAGATCCCGGATGTTGAAGGCTCTCAACATGGTAAAAAGCTGAGAATAGACTTACAGAAAAATTCAGCAAATGGTTCTTTCAACAGACAATTAGTTCAAATCAGTTTACTAGGTAAACTCGTTCCACCGGCAATACTGACCTATGGTTTTACAGACCTGATACGATTCTACGGTTCCTGTTTACCATACTCTGGAGATAACGACAAGTCTTTTCAGATAATCATTGGAAACATTACTATTCCCTATACACGGGAAATTGCTATCAAAGACCTGAAAGGGTTAGTGGGAAAAAGCTTTAAAATTGGCTACAAAAATGGTAGAGACTCGGTATTATTCTCGGCTGACTATATCATTCGGTCCCCCAATCCCGCAGACATCTATTTTGTCAATGCAGTAGCGCACCCCAATACGCACGCTATTGTCAATGGTTTTTCATTCTATTCATTCTTTGATATGTACCAGACAAAATATTATTTCGGGAAATATCAGGTTAATGAGATGGAGGTAAATGGCGATTATCCAACGGAAACCATTTCGATACCGATTAAGAATATTCCGGAGGGGCATTATAAATTACGCCTGGACAATGGATTTTTAATATCGAAAGTACAAAGACGATACAGATCAAAAAGTTTGACTGGACGTCTATTGATAAAAGCGAGGCCTATGTGGGCGACTACCTAACGCTCACTGGAAATTTCATCAAAGGTTTTGAGTACGAGATTTACGGAGATGATTTCTTTAAAATGCCAGTGGTATGTAGCGAGGACGGTAAATTAACATTTCAGGTCCAGACATTCTTTCAAGAAAGTGAGTCACTCCATATTGTGTACAACGAATTTACGGAAACCGGATGGCGACTGTATATGCATCCGAAAACATTACCATTTAAAAGCTTGGGTATGACTTTCGACAGTTTATCGCCAAAAACCGGGCTGCCAGGAACTGTTGTACAGCTCAAAGGAAAGGGAATCGGCTTGGCCCATATGATCCGGGTTGGCGATACGCAAGTATACCCGCTCATAAAAAGTGTAGACGAGGTCACGATTACCATTCCTGCTTTTCAGACAAAAGGAAAAGTGCGGATTTCAGCCTCCGCCTATGGAAATACAATTCTGCTATCACCAGACTATTTCGAAGTTCAATAGAAAAGTTATTATGAAAAGAATCATTCGACGCATACAAATTGGCGTTTCCATCATTGCAGCGCTATCGGCCTGTAAGAAAACGGAGGAAGTCGTCGTTATTAATACGCCAATGACGGTAGTTGCTATGGCACCTTCGGAAGTGACAGATTCCCAAGTCACCATGCATGGTGAAATAACAACCTCAAATAAGGAAGAAATTTTGGATGTAGGCTTTATTTTATCCGAGACTAAACAATCCGGAAGTACCATCCTACAGGAGATCTCCGCGGGCAAACAAAAATTGATCAACGGCAAAACAGTAGACTTTACTTTGACCGTAAAAGAACCTTTTGATCTGGATTTAATCTATCAATATGAATTCTATGTCAAGACTGCTAAAGGTTTTTACAAAAGTCAGCCTGTCCGTTTCAATGTCGACAATATTAATGTCACAGACAACAAACTTGTATTGGCTTATCTTGGTGAGACCGTATTATTCAAAGGAAATTTTAAGCAATTTAAGGAAAATTACTATTTAATTGCTGGCGGAAATACCGAACAACGGTTAGCTTTTACGCTAAAAGATAACAAAACAACTTTAGCTGTAACCCTGCCAAAAAGTGGATATTATCATGGAAACAAATTGGCGATTACCCTTCAAAAACCGGTTAACGGACGCGAATATGTAAGTTCAAAACAGCTGATCGAAACAAAAATAGTTGCTAAAATCACCGAACCGAGTAAAAATAGTTTCGCTTTTAATGAGGGGATTCAGATCAATGGTATCGGTTTACCCCAATATGGTTATGCGGATGACTTATTTCTATTGATCGATGACCAACGCATCCCTTTTACAAACAATATATTTTTCCGCCAAATAGCGAAGCTCAAGGGCGAATCTTTTCGACTGGGATATGCCAATGGCCGCGATAGCATCTATCTCGATAAAGAAATCCTACTCGAACAACCTTCAGCAGACAATATCACATTAGAAACGACACTAACCCATCCTGGCTGCATGATAGAGGCTAAGGGAATTGATTTTTATAAATATTTTGGTGATGAAATCTCCAAAATACTTGTAGGTAATTTGGCTGCAACAGGATCTATCGGGAATAACGGCAACAGCACCTATTTGACTATCCCGAATAATCTCCAAGACGGAAAATATCCGGTTACCCTGACAAGTGGATTATCCACTGTCACCAGCAAAAAGAAAGTTGAAGTGAAGAAATTACATTGGGACGCTATCAATCAAAACATATTTTTTTCCGGAGATACGGTCCAGCTAACAGGAAACTTTTACAACACAGTAGGTTACAACCTAGAATTTTCGGGCGAAAATGCTGTATATAACAGTGAATTGAAAAATAATCTCGTTGGTTTTAAAATACCGCAGCTCAGACCTGGCCAGTATAAAATCAAGACCTATTACCATGGATACTATGATAGCAAAAAGTATTATGCCCCGAAGAGAAAACCATCGAAATAAAAATGCCTATTATTTCGGATTTCAGTCCACACAAGATCACCAGTGAATACGCTATCATTTTAGAAGGTAGAGGCTTGTCCAATGAGTTTAAATTTTACATTGGGGGCAAGAGGTATATGCATATACGTTAAATGAAAATGAACGAATAATCAACATTCCTCAAGGAATAAAACCGGGCAAATATAAGGTATGGATGGATACTAACTATGGAAAAGTTGAAGCAAAAACATTGTTAGAAATCCAATAATCAGAGACCATGAAGCAGCACATTATCAAACTCACTTACATCATTCTTTTATTTTTCGTTCTTGGTTCATGTAAGAAGGATGAACAGGTAATCGATAAAACACCAATAACAGTAGGTACGCTAGAGGCCGGGGATCTCAGAAACAATCACGCCATTTTATACGGCGAAATCCATTATCTAAATGATGAACAGATTCTTGACTATGGCTTTAAGATTGCATTAAGGGAAGAAACAACCTTCAGAACGATCTCTTTAGGAAAACAAGCTAAAGTGGGTATAATAAGTTATGACCTCCAATCGACTTTCAAAATCGGTGAATTTTATCAATATATTTTTATGTAAAGACTGATAAAAATACATACGAAGGAAGACCTGTATATTTTACGGTCAACGACATCTGGGTAGACAATTCCAAAATACAATATGCCAGTCCCGGTGATATCATCACGATCAAGGGCCAATTTAAACAGGTAGATGATTTGTTTAAACTCTCTATCGGGGATGCCTACAACGGTCAGAACAATGAAATCCCTTTTACGCTGGACAAGGACAAAGAATCGCTAACTTTTACGATGCCCAGTAAAAATCTATACCATGGGGCCGAAGCTCGCATGGTGTTATCAAAAAAATAAATTATCAGGAAGTGCGGCAATATTTATTAAGTTTTAAAATTGCTGCGCGGTTATTGCCGCCGAGTCCGGGGACACACTATTATACAGATCCAATCAAGCTGAAGGCTATTGGGTTATCAGATTACTTATATCATGATTTTAAAATTATTTTAGGTGACAAAGTACTGCGCTATGAAGACAATTATTATGCTCCTTACCTCCCGCTTAATGGACATTCCTATAAATTAGGCTACATCTGGGGCAGGATACAATTTACCTCAAAGAAACATGGAATCTTGAGGTTCCTGATATGAAAACAGCAGCGCTAAAGTATAAAATAGTGCACCCTTTTGGACATACAGAACTTGAAGGACTCGATTTTTTCAAATATCTTGTCAATAGCAAGTATAAATTAGCAATAGGGAAGTATGAGGGAGATCTTGCTATGATTAATTTTGAAAAGGATATTCCGGTACATATTGGGGACATTCCGGAAGGAAAATATCCTATAGCCATCAATAGCAACGTATACGGCGATCTTAAAATCAATGACCAATTGATCGTTCAAAACCTTCGTATTACTGCTGTAGACGCTGGGACTGGTTATTATGAAGACCCGATACGTATAAAAGGGAATTTCCTTCCTAATCAAGAATATGTTATCAAATCGGGTGACTTCGAGGTATATTTTGGCTTTCCCAAGAATGGTGAACTTGTATTCCCATGTCCTTTTACCCTTTTAAAAGGGGATAATAATGTAAAAATAGGCTATGCAAAGTATGGTGGCAATTTTTTTGAGGTTGATAGTAAAGTCATAAAAGTAAACGGATTGAGTATAGATAGCTTCTATCCTACCAAAGGAGCTCCTGGAGATATTGTCAAATTAAAAGTACGGGGTGCAAAGACAAATTATTACCGAATCGGGATCGGCGGTATTGAGGTTAGCCCTATATCCGTCAAACTTGGAGAAATGGAATTTATGGTTCCTACGGTCAACAAAAAGGAAAGACAAAAATAAAAATATTGATTGACAACCAAGTTTTCGAATCAAACGAATATTTTGAAATTATATAAATCCGCATAAAAATTACGATGCAGTGAAACGTTAGAAGAAAAGAGCATGATGTAAAAAAGCCACATCTCAAGACGTGGCCTTAAATAAACATATGATTCACTAGTTGTCAGCTTCCGGTATGACGGAGCTGACAACTAGTTATTGGGAACTATTTATAGGAGTTAACTGAACTAGTTACTTTCCAATTATTCCCTTCACGCACCAAAGTCACAAAATCAGTCTTGGTGAAGTTTTCAAACTTCAGGGTCACTTTTGCTACCATATAATCTGCTGATTCTTCGATGATGTCAGTACTAACTGTACAGTTTAGCTTCTCGCCTTTTGTTTTTTCAAGTATTTAACGACTTCATTCCGGCTGTTGGTCTTTGCATTTGCTGATTGAATTTTTGGCTGAAATCTTCAGCAAATAATTGCTCTACGCCTGCTGACTCGCCTTCTGTCGTAACTGCAACATAATGCTCAAGGGCAAAGTCTGCTGTGGAAAGGTTAACGTTTGCTTTTGCTGATTTTGAACCTGGTCCTTCAGCGGCCATAGCGAATGTAGATACTGCGATTAGGGCTGCTGCTGTAAATGTTTTTATTAATGCTTTCATAATGTCTTTATTTTATTGTGTTAGTTCTGTTGTTCTTATTTGTTGACTCAAAACTACAACACAATACGCCCCTAGCCTATGGGCTTTAGACCAACGGACGGGAAAACTCGGTGAATGGTGGGAATGGAGAGGTGAAAAGACTCACTGCAATGATTATTTTTTACTGTTATAATGATCTTATGGTCTTTATTTGAATAATGATCGCTTGCTGTAAAAATACGCTATGTGAATCTATGTATTTTCATAAAGAGAAATTACTTCGCTTGCTTATAATTTCCAAAGCTTTTTCAATGTAGTCTTTCTTACTATTAATCACCGCTTCTAATAATTGATTCGTGGTTTTAATATTTGAAAGATCAAATGGCAAAAGAAAATCAGGATTCACTCCTTCGTTAATTTTATATGTTTTCCCATTGCGGTCTTTTAAAACACTTATAGTCAAATCCAGCGAAAAATTATTCCCAATCTCATAATATTGATTGGTTGATGTGAGACCGTGTGTCTTTTGACCAACAGTTATCACATTTTTCTGTCCTTTAAAATGTAATAAAAATGCCTCGGCAGCACTGGCAGTATAATAACTGGTCAAAATAACAATGGGAACTTGCGTATTCTTCAATTTAATGGGCGGACGTTTTTTGGGATCTAGCTCCAAAATATCATATACTTGCTTAGCTTGTTTACCTTCTGGTTTAAGCACTACCGAAATCTTCTTTTCCTCCCCGTATTCAAAACATCTGAATAGCTGTAATCGACATCTATTAATGACGCAAAATGCCATATCATGGGGTAGTTGGCTCCGCCACTGTTTTCGGTAAGGTCTATTATCCAAGCTTGGGGATTATTATCATCCAAAAATTTGAGCTGTTTTCCAATGGTGTCTATATATTTTGCCTGCTCCAACCGAACTGGAGGGATATTTATATAAGCATATTTTTTATCAATCATATAAGATTGATAATTTTTGGGAGGCAGGCCTGCATCTGCATCAGTCATCTTCGCCATCTGACGCAACTGAACCATAAAATCTTCTTGAATGCCCGTATCGGTCTCATGATATTGTACAGAGGAATGCACATCCCGAAGATCGCTCAGAAGCATCTTGAATAAGGGGAGTAAATCTTTAGCTTCTTTAATACCACAACTTTTCTTGATGACAATCGGAGCAATAGAATCCCAATTTACATTGGCACTGGAATATGCATTGGATTTAACAGTATCAATAAAAGCATTTGTTAATTGCAGAATGTCCTTATTTTGGGCAACTGCATTAAAACAAAACGTAAAAAACGATAGTACAATAAGTAAAGAAGATCTCATCATGCTCAAATATAAGATAAAAAGAATTTTTTTTCATTGATTAATTACTTAAATAATAAACCTTAGTTTGAAAACAGACCAAGTGTTGGGAAAGCAACCATCGCGGAATCATTCCTGTTCGGTTTAGTAATCGTCCCAAATTTAACCTCAATAGGTATGGTGGGTTTCTCTCTTTTGTCTGTTCACTGTGCCTTTATAATCCCTTGTTGGAATAAAATAGCCAATATCAAAATAATTATGTGCTTGCTTTTTTCATTTTGTAAAAAATATTTAAATATTAATAGTAAAATCAACGATGTTCTTAGCAGTATTTAAGTCTACTTCTACTTTTTAAGCAGATGATATAGTATTTATGAAACGATCTCTCCAAAACTTCGCTTCTCGATCCAAATTCCATCGTTACTACTATTATGAGACGTCTTTGTAATTAAATCCTTATCATATTTAAGTCCAGAAGATCCTTGACTAATCTCCGTTTATTTAAGGGATTAAATTTGATTCCAATGCAGTATACAAGGAAGTTCAATCTATGTTAACTGATTCAAACTTAATCGCATACTACAAGTCCGAAAACCTAATTTCTCTGCAGCTTCATTAATTTCTAATAGCTTGACATCGTTTTTTGTGGTCTGGCATAGTTTTCTGATTTTATGAATTGAAATCGTCTGTTCATAAAATTTAAACATCATTCGAAGACATGTAGCACCGCAATCCATCACGACCATCTGCTTATAATGAGGAAATCTCTTTATCACAACGAGCTATTATATAATTTACCCAGGTCTTTATCATGCGCGGCCATCCAGATCATGTTCATGGGATGAAGATCGGTCAGAAAGCGTCTTTTTCCTGTAAGATATAGGGCAGTCTCTTTGCCCATATATTGTCTTTACAGATGCAATAATGGTTTCCAAAGATGAACCAATACAATAAGGATCAATCCGAACAAACGCTTTTGGATTAATATATTCTGCAAGATTAGGACATCCTGCGTAGAAACACAATGATTCTGTAATAATGGGATCTACGATTTTCTCTGTAAAATATCCATTTTCATAAGCGTTTTCGCAAGCTACATGGTAGGTATATCTCCATAAGCCTTCATACTTATCTTTTAGATACCCTTTATAATTATTTAGAAGATTAAAAAACTTACCATGTGATGGACGTCCATAAACATCGAAACCGTCCTTGAATACTTTGTCCAATGCTAAAATGAATTCCAGACGAGCTCTGTGCCCAGGAAAT
The DNA here is from genome assembly GCF_019285695.1 of Sphingobacterium sp. E70. Taxonomy (NCBI): domain Bacteria; kingdom Pseudomonadati; phylum Bacteroidota; class Sphingobacteriia; order Sphingobacteriales; family Sphingobacteriaceae; genus Sphingobacterium; species Sphingobacterium sp. E70. Next base: position 1,260,306 of record NZ_CP079104.1, read on the forward strand.
CCCGCTAATTCACTGACTACGGCCGATAGGAGCTCGGTTTTATCAACACGATCTGATTCTCCATCGGTCGAAAAATTGACTGGAAAAAATGGCAAATGCAAATGCACATTCATCATCCGTGAGGTGGGGTGCTGCCGCGCAAAGGATGAAAGGCTGGATTCGGTCATAAAAGTAATACTCTTCCTTTCATCGTATCCTTTCTCAAGTGTCTGCTGATGAGGAAAAGTCAATATCACCAGACGGTCATAATGATCATCGGTAACAAACTCAAGATCTTTCCATTTATTTTGTCCCTGTAGATAACGGTGTGAGAACCGAAAAAGCAGATCTTGATCTGGTCTTGCAAAAGTAGTTAATCTGATTTTCATAGCTTTTAGTTTACATTATGTTAGCTTTGAACGAAACATTTGATAGATTTTCATAATCTTACCAAGATTTTGCTCGGCCTCAGTAAAGCGCTCAAGTTGATTTTCGGGATACAACTGGTTAAACATGGTCACATCTGAATAATAAAAACATTTCTGATTGGAGAGATAAGGCAAAATGACAAACTTTGAGAGCGCTAAATCTGAAATTGTATTGTCAACCTTCTTTTTAGGATCAAAATCCGTCTTCTGAAGAATGATGTCAAAAAAATCGTTTGTAGATCACCAAAAATTGATTTGAACAATAACTTTGTACCCACAAAAGATTTTCCGAAACTGGCAGCGAAGTCTTAAATCCTCCACTCGAGCCTCCTATTAGCAGCTCAGCATTTAATTTATACCCTTCCTGGATAATCTCAAATAGCTTTTGTTTACTATAATTGGCTGTAAACTGATGATCGTCCTCACAGAAAATTATAAGTTCATCCCCGGCATTTTTTGCTTCATGAATAACCTTTACTAAGGATTTCCATAAACCTAAAGCACCAATCGTATCTTCGACGGCCTCAATATAAGTGACCTTGAATTCTTCTCTACCTGCAAATTCTCTCTTTATATGCGCCAATCTGTCTACTCGTTTTCGTAGATTGACTACATATGTTGGTATAAAAATATTCTCTATCAATTCCATACTTTAAAACAGTATTTTAATCGTCGGATTTGCTCGCCAGGTAAAGTTTCTCCTCTGGATTTAAGCCAAAATTTGGGTATTTTTCAAATAGAGAGAATGACTGTAGTTTGAATCCTATCTTCTTCAAACGATCCTCATAATCTATTCCATACAGTCTGACGTGATCATGCTGACCAAAATGTTCAAGTCTATCTTTATTGGTTATTATCTTAGGATCCTCCTCTGTAATTTGAAGCAAAGGTGATATTGGAACTTGGAGGATGGCACTACCTCCTACCCTAAGTATCCGTTTAATTTCTTGTAAAGCTCTTTGCTCATCTACGATATGTTCTAAAACATGATTACAGATGATTAAGTCAAATCTACCATCAGAAAACCCCGTATTCAGCAGGTCTGTCTGTCGAATATTATCGCTTTTAGAATAACGTGATAAATCAATATCACCGGTAACATAATCATAAACATGACCGGTAAGTCTTTTTAAAATTACCTTTTCGGGTGCAATATGTAATATTGAAAATTGCTTTTTGAATACACCAAGATAATCAACCAAAAAGTATATACCAAACGGTCCCGGTCCTTGGAACCACATGTTGGACATTTCACAAATCTATAGCCAGCACCTATAATTTTCTTCCTAACAATAACAGGATGATCAACTCCGACCGGAAGAAGATCTGTATGAATCCCAAAACAAAACGGACATATCATATATATAATGATTTTGATACATCTAGCTATTAGACCAAAAAGATTAATACCCTTTGGCCTAACAGCTAAATGCTTATCTATGTATTATTGACATACACAGGCGTTCGATTCAACATTAACACATGTACCGGAAGTTCCGCCATTCGTGCATGAACCCGAACACCAGTCATCACCAGATCCATTTACTGGGCAATATCCGTTTTCATCCGCTGTAACGGGGTTAGTCTCTGGGCTAGTACCACCATTCCATCCGCCAAGAACATCCTTTAGCTGCCCTCTAGAAAGCTGTTCTATTTCTTTGAGATTTAGATTTGCCAACGAAATTTTTTTTTTTCATTTTTTTGATTTATAATTATTAAAAGTATAATAGCCACATCTCCCAGGCTATTTATTAGGAGAGCTTGTTAGCAGCTGCTCGACTGTCTATACGATCGTTTGCAACCGACCGGATACTCATCTATATAGTATTTTTATTATTGACCATAATTGGTCACAAGTTGCTCGTATGCATCTTTTTGCGGATATTTATAGATCGATATTTTCCATCTGCTCCTACGATATAGCTAAAGGGAATTAGATCAACCAGATAATTTCTTTTAACATCTTTCACGTTATCCATCGCCGATAAGCTTCGGTAAATAATGGTTCCATCGTAGATCATCTGCTGCCATAGTTTTTCTGTTTGGGGTTCATCAATTGAAATATAGACAATGTCTAATTTTTCTTTTGTCTGTCCATAAAGCTGATTAACCAAAGGAATCATCTGATGGCATGGAATACACCAGGAGGCGGAAAATATCAATAACGTTGCCCGGGATTTGTCTGGAATAACTTTCTCAGTTTTCCGGGTAGATGTATTAATTAACGATAAATTATCAAACTTGGCTTCTTGATATCTCCTGATTTGCTGTCCGGTAGGGCTAGATTGAATATCTGAATCAAAAGCCTCAAAAAGTGGTTTAATATCAGCTGACTCTTTATAAAAATTTAATGTTGAAAATAACTTTTTCAACAATGTACTGGAATTTGGAAACATTTGAATCAAGTTTAACCCCTCCTCCAGCATCGTCGTGTAAGTCTTTCCCTTATTTTTGGGTGACCTGTTAAACATGGAAAAACCAGACTCCATGGAAACAGCCGAAACGAGCAATTCGGCATCGATATCATTCGGTGAATAGAGATGGCGCTTTGCTGTTACTCTTTCCACACTTCCAGTGCTCGGATTGATCCGGATGCTATTGGGATATACATCCGTTTTTAGATAAGTAAGATCCAAAACAATATCTTTATTGGAGAAGAGGCAGCCTGCACACGTTACCGTATCCTCTTTAAATGGCACACTAAACCCAATGTAATTTTTTACAGCATATTTCTCGTCATAAAAACCTAGATCTATCTGACTGATGGAATCATAAAGACGCTTGGGATATTCAAAAATATATTTTGATTTATCCGATATGTCCGCTGAAAAGATATATTTAACATTTTCAAGAGTCCTGATTTCCATGGATAGACCGTCCAAATTAGGACCATCGTAAAAGTTTAATACCAACCTATTTTTAAGGTCTTGTCCATAAACTAGTGCCGAAATGGTCAATAAATTAATCACAATAAAAAATTTATAAAATGCCTTTTTCATAAAAAGTTATAGTTGAAATTTATCAAAGATTTTGTTTACAGATTCGATATCAGATTTTGATACTTCCAGCGCACATAAGGTATCTAAGTATAGGGATTCCCATTTGGGATCTTTCTCTGTCTCGTTATAGAGATAATGTACGAGCTGAAGTTCAATAAGCTTCTGAAATTCGCTATTTACTTTAGATTTATTGTGTTTATTCAAAATTGCAGAGGAAAGAAATTGTTTATAATAATCCTTTGTTAATCTGCAAAACCCCATTCTTGCAGCTTTCTGCTTTTCAATTGTCAGATTATCATACCTATAAAAACTATCTATTGAAAGATGCGCATACTTTATTTTAGGATTATTTAATAATGCCCTCAGATTGAGTTCTACATCTTGCAACCTTTCATACTGCTCGTTCCAACCGCCAATTGCTTTTAAAAAACCAACACGCCAAACTCCGGACATTGTATGCCAAGGTATTTTATGTTTTACCAGATTTACAATCAAACGTTGGATATCCTGATCCAAGACTTTAAACTCCCCTCTGATTCGCTCCTCTGTGTCAATAAATGCTGTCTTAAAGATATATAGATCAAAACTGCCATACTCCTTTATATAAGCTAGCCTATTCTGTAAGCAATTGTTAGACAAATAATCATCAGCATCAACAAACATCACATATGCCGACTTCAAAAAGGACAGTCCTAAATTACGACACACGTTTGCACCTTTGTGAGAAGAGTATTCTTCTCTTTTAAATAATGAAAACCGCAAGTCGTCTTGTATCTTATCTTCGACGATCTGCCTTCCTCCATCTGTTGAACCGTCATCAATAATGAAACAATGCCAGCAGACTAAAGTCTGCTGCTGAATACTTTCGATCGTTTTTTCGACATACTTCCGATTATTGTACAATGGGATCACAATGGAAATTTCAATTGTTTGCATACGTAATCTGAACATTTTTGAAATTTGAAAAAGATAAACTAGAAATTTACCCCGCTCATTATTATCTAAAAATAAACCAGCGTGTGGAATACAGATATAGTTGTCTTTCCAATCGGCTATAACAGAATTCCATATTTTAGATGTATAACGATAAGGTATATCCTTCAATTTTCGCCTTATCTTATTTTTCCAAAAATCATTATTATACTGATGCACACAAACGTATAATTTGGATAGATCTGAATGCGGGATTTGCGCTGTATCTTCCTTTTCTATAAAATCAAGGATTTCCTCAACAGTTTTATAAAATTCGTTTTCAAATAAACTCTCCGAAACAGTTGTTCCGGACAGATAACTATATCGAAGTACAATGTTCAATTTAGCTACTACATCATCACCTTTTTCCTCTGTTAGGTATTGATTCAAGCGTTGAATAATTAATTTTATACATTCAAAATGTGTAAATCGACGATAATATGGAGCGGTAATAGATTTGGGATTGATCCTCAATTGGTAATAAGACATAAAATCTAATAATGTATCAACGTTTGGCTGTGCTGAGAGAACTTCTTTTATAGTCAGTTTATAAATTTGATCATCAAAGTCTTCAAGTATTTCATCCTCTTCTCCTACTAGAAAATCTCTATTAAGTAGAAATGCAATCAGCCAGCCAAGTCCGAGGACGCCGCCTTCAAAATTAAATTCGCTCCTGGAAAGAACAGTTGAAACATAATCTTCCACCAATGTACTAATGTTTTTTTGTCTAAGATATCCTCAATAATCGTAGACAATATTGTATAGGTATTATTTGTATCGGTTATTACCATGATTTAAGAAAAATTATAAGTGGAATCAAGTACATATCCGAAATGTTTTCTGGAGATGGTAGGATCATGTAGAAGATCTCCAATTGATTTAGAGGCTGAATAACCATGTTTAAAATTTAGGATTCGAATTTCATGCGCCTTTCGTGGAAGAGACTGATTGAATTTCCCTTGGTTGGCTGACAAGACTTCAAAATCTAATACTTTAGTAAATACCTCTTTAAACAAAGCGTCAACATGCAAATTTTTATTGGGTAAAACTTTGAGATAAGTATTGTTTAGATTATCCTTTTCTCCGATACGCAACATCTCCTTCAGATCTTTGATGGCAGGTATACTTGCTATCGGTATAAAAATAACTTGCTGATAATTTTCAGGAAGTAAATCTGAATATGTTAAAATAGGTTGATGTATTTCATTGGGTTCTATTATTCCAAATTTTGTTAAAACATAAAATGAAATATTAAGATATTTGGAAATAACTGTGTGAAATAAATCTAAATCGCTAATAATATTATTATCGATTGTATCAATCTCTAAAATCAAACAAGATTTTAAATAGCTATTTCGTTGACTGTCCAGTTCTCTCTTTCTTTGGAGTATGAATTCTACGATCTTTGAGCTGCAGTTTTGCTGGGGATAGACAAAGGGAACAGTCATACCAGGGAACCCTATTGAGATACTCATTTTTCTTAAAGAAATCTTCCTTGCGTTTGACATCTCCTGAATAATGCAAAATCGCTTTTGTTGTCCATTGCTCAATCGGGCTATAGGGCCAAGAAAAATCGAGTTCCTGGTGAATAGATACTTTTTTTCCAACTAACCATAGATTCCATAACACAGCCCACATATCTGCGCACCAGGCCTGTATTCCCCTTTTTTTTTGACCGATATTCCCTTGTTTGCTCATAATTATTTTGCCATAACTTATCATTATATTCTCGCATGCACAGATATAAAGATTCAGCATCTCTTTCGACCTTATCCCAAAAATTGGCATCGATCCCATTTAATATATACTGTGCTCCACCTGTATTTGCATCTTCACCTTCAATTATGCTTTTATCTAAGCCCACAATTGACAGCATATCGTCCAAAAGAGCCTCGTTTGCCACCCGTCTTATATAGTTAAGATCGAGGTAGCCTCTCGTGTCAGAAACAAAACACTCATTAATATCGGATTTTGGAGTTTGAGGTATTCTTGAAAAAGAACGTCCGAATCATGATAAAAGATTGTCTTGAATTGAAGTTCACAAAAGCTTGAAAAATGCTGTTTCAGAATGTGTGGGCGTATAGAAGATGTATAACAGGGCTCAATACGATTGTCTGGGTAAAGGAAAAACTGCGCAAAATCCAAATGGTCATTGATAAATTTATTGAACGCTGGATTTATACCCCTTTTGGGATTATATCCTACCACAACATGAATAGCTTCTTTATCTATAGCTAGTGACTTTAGATTACGCAACTGTAGTTCCAATTGCCATATAAAATAAATATTGTCGGGTTGCGCTGATAGGAAAATTGTACTATTCATGATAAAATTAGTTCATAACTGTTTCATACAGTTTATTTTTCCCGGCTTGTGATCTGATCTCCACAGCTGAAAAAAACCATCTTTTTCAACGAGGTAACATAGTGGCAAAGATGTCGCACCGATACGCTGTTTGAAAGCATTTACATCGGCTGGAAAGAGGCTCCGAAAGGGAAATTTCTCTTGCTTGAGCATCTTTTTCCAATTATCTCTCGTATTTTCGAGATCCACAGATATATAAACGATTGCTAATCTATCACCTAAATCATTATTTATTTCTTTAACCAGTGGTATCATTTTATGGCATGGAATACACCATGAAGCAGAAAAGACCACTAAAGTCGGAATTTCTGGTTTTAAAATAATAGGTTCTGTAGCGCCCGTAGCAACATTTAAAAGCAGGCTATTCGGAAATCTATCCATTAAATAATTCCGTATTTTTTCCCCATAAAAAGTCTCCAAAAGACTAGCCCCAAATTGATTAAAAATAGAACGTAGATCATTTTTATCAGAGAATCGATTGGCATTTAAAGCTAATCGGGCCATTAAAGCACTAGATCTGGGATATCTTTTGACAATAGTCCGGAATTCATCAATTCTTTCTGTATAATTATCTTGCTTAAATTCTGAGAACTTTGAGTCGGTTGAGACCATTGCAGCGATTAATTCACTATCATCAGTGTGAATTATACTAAAATGATCCCGAATATTTTTAGTCATGACACGCCTTTTTGCTCGAAAATCATATGCTAGTGCATTATAAGAAGAGCTTCCTATTGAGTCATAAGACAGAACAGTGGTACTTTTAGGAGAATAAAAGCAGGAAATACAAAAGAGCTCCTTGTTTTCTACCTTTTGATGCAGGACGATATCATTTTGAATAGAATCCTCTTTGGAAAAAAGGCTAAAGAAAATTGCTTTCTTATACACGCTGTCGGGATAAGAGAAGACCCATGAATTAGGTTCTTTTTCGATGCCCTCAAAGAAAAGCACCTCTTTTTCTACATTGACTTTTAAAATAAGGTTTGCATATTTTTTCCCGTTGATATCGACTCTTAGTATATTTTGGCTAAATAGGTAAAAGCTATTGCCAATGAGAAGTAGTAAGGATAGCAGGATTTTCATATCAGTTCTTATTATTTAAAAGTAGAACAACTGGAGTTTACTGCTCCAGTTATTCTACCAGATGTTTAGCCGCAATAACAACCGTTGGATTCCGTCAAACATGTGCCGGGATTTCCGGCGGATATCTCACAGCTACCTGAACAGTTTTCCGGATCTCCGGAGTGATCATTACAATTTACTGTAGAGCCACCAGTTTGTGCTGTGCTTATAGACCATCCCCTAAAACATCTTTTAACTGCTCACGAGATAGTTGTTCTATCTCTTTCAAGTTCAAATTTTCTAATGAAATTTTTTTCATAATTATATTTTTGTTCTGATGATGTTCATTCGCTCCGGAACATCTTGAGAGGGCATTTGAAGTTGCCAGCTTATATTTTGTTACGTTTGCAACCGCAACAATGATCTATATAGACTCTATAAAAAGAAATTTTTAGCTCCTTTACCCTATAACCATCGGGCATTTCACGTCCATTAACGAATATCGTCGGAGTCACTCTTATTTTCATTGTATCATACCATTCCCTCATTTTACGTATTTTATGATGCTGATGTACTAAATAGTTATCCAATTGGTATTCTTCAGAAAACTTATTAAAATCCTTTGAGCCACCAGCATACCATTTATCTAGGGCAGTATGTGCTACTTGGTCCCCATTTTTTCCTGTATCTCTAGAAAGAGGATACAGGCGCATTTTTTATATCCCAGTCTTCGCCAGTTGCAGAAAAAATAATTCTGAGTTTCGTATCTGGATTACCGGCTACGATGGCTTCTAATTCTGGATGGGCTTTTGAACAGGGCCCGCAATACGGATTACAGACTTTTATAATTTCATTCTTTGCATTCGGGTCTCCAAGGAGTATCCCAAGCCCGTCTGGAGACTGTGTAATAGAATTGCTGGTGGAGAGCAATGCGTCAAATACTTCTCGCCTGTAGCGTATTTTCTTCAATTGCAATTCGTGGTTTTTAGCCTGCTGAGCCTTTTTCAAAACAGGTAGAAGGAAATAGGTTAGCATCAGAGAAATGGAAAAAATTGAAATTGTATTGATCAAAGGCATTAAACCAAACTCCGTGAAGTTATTTTGAACCGATATATATATAAGACTTGCACACGCGTTAAATGTTATAACACACTGAACAATTAAACATAAAGGACACCATTGCCTGACTACTTTAGCTTGATAGTATAAGGAATAAATAACATACGGAAATGTCATTAAAGCTATGTACGACCATAGGTTTACATGAGAAACAGAATCCGCAAACAGTAATTGATATAAAAAAATGAAGAGAAGTAGGCAAATCCCCATATGGACCAGCTTATCCCAAGAAACCTCGCTCCTCTGGATGAAAGTACAGCATTACAATTTGATTTGCTACCAAGACTGCCGCAGACCTCTCTTATAAGTGGATTAAAAGCATCAATTTCATGCCATATCAATAGTGTAGAACAGAGTGTCCCAATTGTTGAAGTCAACAGAAAAATTGGCGAAATCCAGGCTGTATTTTTGAAAATAAATACTTGTAGAAAAAGTAGGGTTAAAATTAAAAAGCCTCCAAGATAGAAGGGTAGATTTGAAAAAAATTGCTTGTTTTCTCATTGATCCTATTTTGCTCATAATTGTATTCATCTTTTTCTTTCTACCATCGAGAAGCAGTAAAACATCTTTATCAATAGATTCAAAATAGCTGATTTCTGCTGTAACCAGGTTATTGGTTTGAGGATCAAGAAAGCTAATTTTATTTCCATTTACTGCGATAACCACCGTGAAGCTAGCAGCTGGCCAGTCTTCTTTTTGAATTACACTGACGAATGGTGTCTCAATGTCTTCATATTTTATATTCTTTCTCAAAATAGCGAGACTTTTTACGCTATATTCATCAAGAACATCTTTTATTGCCAACATAGAATGAGGATCATTATGTCCATCAATCAATGACAATAAATTGGAAGATGTAAATTTTACTTGATAAAATTTTAGAATACATGCGCAGGCAATTTTTACGGCGGATTCAGATTTTACTATCTCCTTTAAAAATCTCATTAAGTTTATATTTACGGTTCTTGTTTGGTTACTTATCCTCGAAAGATATTACTTTAAATGATAACTAAGTAATGATCATTTACGCATTAAGTATTACCAATGTATGGATTGAGATAAAAATTTTCAACATTTTTTTAGTACACAAACGTTTGCTCTATTTACGAATACCTTTTCGTACTATCAATTCATAACAGGGACATCGTTTGTTATGAACATATTTGTAAACTTGTTAATTAGTAATATTTACCATTGTCTTTTTGCTCCCACAAATATGAAAGCACGACCCAAAATAGGTCTTGGTTTTTGGGATATAGTTTGGGATAATGTAAAGTCTATAATTGACAAGGTGGTTATCGATTGTACTAATATTGGTCTTATTGTTTTAGAAAATTATATAGATATTAAAAATAAATTCATAATTATCAACAAATGGACAAACTAAAAAAGCCACATCTCACGACGTGGCCCTAAATAAACATATGATTCACTAGTGGATTGGGTTTTATTACGAGCAATCCACCAGTGATAAGGTACTATTTATATGAATTGATCGATTTGGATACTTTCCAGTCATTACCCTCGCGTACCAAAGTCACAAGATCAGTCTTGGTGAAGTTTTCAAACTTCAGGGTCACTTTTGCTACCATATAATCTGCTGATTCTTCGATGATGTCAGTACTAACTGTACAGTTTAGCTTCTCGCCTTTTGTTTTTTCAAGTATTTAACGACTTCATTCCGGCTGTTGGTCTTTGCATTTGCTGATTGAATTTTTTGGCTGAAATCTTCAGCAAATAATTGCTCTACGCCTGCTGACTCGCCTTCTGTCGTAACTGCAACATAATGCTCAAGGGCAAAGTCTGCTGTGGAAAGGTTAACGTTTGCTTTTGCTGATTTTGAACCTGGTCCTTCAGCGGCCATAGCGAATGTAGATACTGCGATTAGGGCTGCTGCTGTAAATGTTTTTATTAATGCTTTCATAATGTCTTTATTTTATTGTGTTAGTTATATTGTTCTTATTTGTTGACTCAAAACTACAACACAATATGCCCCTAGCCTATGGGCTTTAGACCAACGGACAGGAAAACTCGGTGAATGACAGGAATGGGGAGGTGAAGTTTACATAAAAATAAACTTGAGCGTTCTAGCTGTTTTTAATAGACTCTTATTCTTGCTAATAGGATAAACACAATAAATAAAATACCTATTGCAAATAGCGCATATATGCCTAACACAGATTTCCATCTGAAATACTCTTCGTAGATAAGAATTTTTGTCGGTTTATGATTGCTATTATTGACTCCATAAGTAGCAATATACTCTTTTACTTCGTTTGGTGAACCTTGATGTACGCCTTCAAATTTTTAACGATTATCTTGTTTTTTGAGTGATAGTCTTCTAAAAATAGCCTATATCATCAACGATTACAGTAACGTTAGATTCGCTTTCTTTATCATCTACATACAAATCAATACCTCCGCTTTTTTTTCCATTTAGCTGTGCTTCTTTAATCTTAAATCCTGTAAGCTCAAATTCATCTGATTGCATGCGATCAAGTGCCGTAATTGGAACCTGCTCATAGATTTTATGATATTTATCATAATCTTCTTTTATGCTTTTTCCTACAAAGAAGAGTCCTACGAGTAATATCATCAGCGGCTTAAAAACGCCTGCTATTCCTCCCATAAAATCGGTTTTGGGTTTATTGTCCATTCTTTCTGATTGAAGTCTTTGGTGTTGTTTTATTTCCCACATCTTCCTGATGTACATCGTGATTACTTGATTTGTCATTTGTGCACCTAAGCAAGGAAGCTTACTTAAAGCTACATCATTTCTCCTTCGTATAAATTAACTTTTTAATATTCGCCATGCACCAGTTATTATTCGCTGTATAGCATCAATCCATTTACCGTGGGTATACATCCGACTATGAATAAAGCAAAAAGCCTCATCTCACGATGTGGCTTTTCTGATAATATATTTTCCCCAATTACCTGTTCTATTTACTATGCCTAGATTATTAGTCCAATTCATAAGATTACTCTGGAACTAAAAAATTTCTATTGATAAATTTAAAACCGGACTGAATTTTTTTATATTTTGAATATCTATAATCAGTAGGTTCAGGTATCTCGATTAAATTTTTCGAATTATTTTTTCGTTTCTTAATCAATATTGAAGAAGAAATCCGCGACTCACTTTGAAATTGGAAGAATTCTTTAGCACCGCGATCTATCGCAAGGAGTTTATTATGAATAAAAATCCCATATATAGAACTTGAGTTACTCAAAAGATAATTGTAAAATGCAGACCTATCCATATAATAAATCTCGAGTATAGAATCTCGTTTATCGAAATACAAAATAGCATCCATGTCATGAATGACCTTTCCGCTTGTAGAATCCTCTTTAAAAATACCCTTTCCAATCTTTTATCCACCTTCTCTATTAGGGAAAATCATTTCCGGTTTGTGATTTAGCTGTACTAATAACAAAACAAAAGAAGCTCAATAGTAATACCTTTTTCAAAAATTTCAAAACAAATCAAATAGTTCCTTTTCGTCCATCTGTCTTTTACTCTATAAACTTCAATTTTACTGTTCGAAGTTAAATCCCCTTTGCTCTCAAAAACTCAATTGCTTTATTGATAAATACTGATTTTTTTCTAATGTAAATCGATAACGTTCTTTAAAAGTTCGGATATTTTCCGGATATTCCAGGTCAACGATGATATCTGGGATTACACCTTCCCCGACATGATAAGACTTTCCTTTCCGATCATGCAACAATGCTGTCATTAAATTAACGGAATAACCTTTATCCACATAATAGAGTTCATTGTTCGAAGTTAAACCATTCGTCTTCGCTCCGATTAAAGTGACATTCTTTTGTCCTAGGAAATGACTCGCAGTAATTTCGCCAGAACTTGCAGTGATATTTGAGACCAGGACAATAATGGGTATCTGATTATTTCTAAGTGGTTGAGCTTGGACGGTATCGAATTTACAATATTTAGCTTCAATGCTATTGTCAATATATAGACCATTTTGAGGAATCTGAAATTTATTGATTAAAACCTCCTTACCATCTTTATCTAAGGTTCCATCGAAATAAGAAAAAGTTTGAGTCGTATCAATTAAGCTATGGAATGGAGTGACCATTGGTACAAAAGCGCCCCCATCATTTTCAGTTAAGTCAATAATCCAGGCTTTCGGCTGCTTTCCATCCAGTTCACGCAACTGTTTTTGTAAAGTATCAATATAGCGTCTATGCTCTAAAAGTACACCAGGAACATTGATATATGCATATTTATCTTCAATGAAACGATGTTGAAAATTGAGCGGAGGCATTCCTTCTTTCTCATAGGTCGTACTTGCGATCATTTTAATTAATGCCAAATTATCCATTGTATCTTTAACGTAGCCCACGCTGGAATGAAGGTCACTTAATCCGGAAACTATTTCTTTAAATGTCGGCAATAATGAATCTGTCTTATTCATATGCTTAACCTTTGCATTGGTCTCTGTGCGTAATTGGTCGAAGTTGATCTTGCTACGCATAAAAGAATGGACTTCCAACGTATCGATAAATTGATTTGCTAATTTGATTACCTCCCTATTTTGAGCACGGCAAATATTTAAAATGGAAAAACAAGCTATGAAAAAAAAGGCTTTGTACATAAATTAAAGATTAATAATATATCAAAAATAAAGAAATAACACCAATTCTATTTAACGTTTGTAGAAATATATACTGAAAAAGCCACATCTCACGACATGGCCTTAAATAAACATATGATTCATTAGTTGTCAGCTCTCGGTATGACCGAGCTGACAACTAGTTATTGGGAACTATTTATAGGAGTTAACTGAACTAGTTACTTTCCAATTATTACCTTCACGTACCAAAGTCACAAGATCAGTCTTGGTAAAGTTTTCAAATTTTAGAGTTACTTTGGCTACCATATAATCTGCTGATTCTTCGATGATGTCAGTACTAACTGCACAGTTTAGCTTCTCGCCTTTTTGTTTTTTCAAAGATTTGATCAACGCGCTACGACTATGGCTTTGCGCATTAGAAGCTTGAACCTTTTGGCTGAAGTCTCCTGTAAACAATTGCTCTCTCCCGCTGACTCGCCTTCTGTCGTTACCGCAACATAATGCTCAAGGGCAAAATCTGCTGTGGAAAGGTTAACATTTGCTTTTGCTGATTTTGAGCCGGGTCCTTCAGCTGCCATTGCAAATGTTGATACTGCGATTAAAGCTGCTGCTGCGAATGTTTTTACTAATGCTTTCATAATGTCTTTATTTTATATTGTTAGTTATATTGTTCTTATTTGTTGATTCAAAACTACAACACAATACGCCCCTAGCCTATGGGCTTTAGACTAATAGATAGGAAAACTCGGTGAATGGTGGAAATGGGCAGGTAAATATTTTTATTATCTTAATGTGAAATCATTCATCCAATCATTTATGAACGAACAATCAAACAGATCTGCTAGTGATCCGAATACATCGGCTAGCCAAGCGAAAAATAGAATGTATGGAGCATTGTTTGGTATTGCAGTTGGTGATGCTTTGGGTGTTCCATTTGAATTCAGGTCGAAAGAAGACATGCTTAAAAATCCAGCTACTGAAATGATCGGTTTTGGCAGTCATAATCAACCTATGGGTACTTGGTCTGATGATACCTCATTAACCTTGTGTCTCGCGGACTCGCTTTTGAATGGGTACAATATATTAGATGTATCCGAAAAATTTATAGCATGGAAGGAAGGTAAATTGTGGACAGCACGAGGAGATGTCTTTGATATTGGTATCACCACAGCTAAATCAATCAGTGAGCTCAAACATATTATCGAATCCGGGCAAATCGGGGAGCTAACTGCACTAAGATATCAGGCAAGAGAACAAGACAATGGTAACGGTTCATTAATGAGAATACTGCCGCTTTTATTTGAAATCAAAGGACTTACACCAGCAGAACAATTTGAGAAAATTTGGGAAGTCTCGGCCTTAACGCACAAGCACATACGCGCTGCCATGGCATGTTTTATCTATCTCAAATTAGCTGAACTCATTTTGCTAGGCTTGGCCAAAGAGCAGGCTTATACTGAAATGCGAAATCAAGTTTCAAAATTCTGGGTAGACAGCAATTTCCCTGACTCAGAAATCATTTATTTTAATAGTACGATTTTACATGACATTCGGTCTAAATCACATAATGAATTAAGGTCCAGTGGTTATGTGATAGATAGTTTAGAATCAAGCCTATGGTTTTTATGGAAAAAGACAACTACAGGGATACAGTATTATCTATAATAAACCTTGGTGAAGATACAGACACTGGAGCTGCCATTGCGGGGATTAGCTGGTTTGTATTATGGACTGGAAAGTATACCTGAAGATTGGCTCCTGAACCTCGCCCGTTATGATGATATCAAATCGCTAATAGAAAAAATGGCGCGGAGATATTTGGATTAGAAATTTCGATCGTAATCTCTAGCACGCATAAGCTAGTTTCAAACAGGTCAATTTAAAACATCGAAATATTTATTTTTAAAACTATTTCAAATCGACTGTTGTTCTTATCATACAAAGCGGCTATTAGTTACCTTTCGAAAGAAAGGACCAACATAAAAATTGGCGTTGTACAGTGAAAATCCAATCGTCTAAAAAAACATTGGATGACGAAACAAAAAAGAGGAAACGATAGGAAACATAAAAATTACTGTACAAGTAAACGCTAAGAGAAAGGGTCTGATTTAACATCAGGCCCTTTTGACGTAAAAAACCATATCTCACTATATAGTACCCCATAAATTAACCACTAACCTGTACAATACTTTTATAGAATTTTGGTACATTTAAAAATATAAACCAAAAATATATTTTACTTGAATGAGCGCAAATGTTCCTATTGTTCGACAAGTCTCTTGGCCAGCTGTCTTAATCATCTCATTGGTATTGGCTGGTTTTATCGCTATTTCTGTATTTTTCTTTCAAATACATGGGATTATTATGGGTATAGCTTTCTTTTGGGCCTTAGCTGTCCTATTAAATCAGACAATTCCGACAAGCCACAACAAAGGGATGAAAGCTATAAAACGAAAGGACTTCAAAGTGGCCCTAGAATACTTTAAGCAAAGTGCTGATTTTTTTACAAAGTATGCTTGGGTAGATAAATATCGTACTATAACATTTTTAAGTGCTTCAAAAATGCACTATCGGGAAATTGCACTTTGCAATATTGCATTTTGCTATGTACAGACAATGGAAGCAGAAAAAGCAAAATCAACCTATGAAGAAATTCTAAAAGAATATCCTGGCAATGGAATCGCTTATTATGCACTAAATTCAATCAATACGTTTTCAAAAAGAATGATTAACAAGAGCAAGTCCGACAAATTATTCTGATCTTGCCATAGTGTAAAAATGTCACATAAGTATTAATTCGTAGCATAGGTAATTTTATATCAATTATAAGGTCGGTAAATATGCAAATTACTACCACATGAATAGCGTTTAGTACTGATTAAATCGAGTTTGATCCGATCTGATATATTGGGAACAACGGCCTTCCTGAGCCAAGAACAACAGGATATACCATTAATGCATATTCATCTATTAAATCTAACTTTGCGAGTTGAGAGACAATAGTACCGCTTCCGTAAATAAGAATATCACCACCCAGACCACGCTTCAATTCCTCAATATCATGTTTATTGACCTCCTTAACAATTTTTGTATTGTTCCAATCAGCCTTGGCAAGTGATTTTGAAAAAACAATCTTTGGTGTATTGTTCATGAAATGAACAAACGATGGCCGATCCGATGCAGTCAAAGTCTCATCGGACCAATATTGAAACATTACTTCATAGGTCTCCCTACCATAAATAATCGTATCCGCTTTATTCTGCCGCTGTTCATAAAAATCCTCGATTTCGCTATCCCAGGAAACCAATCTGTTTCTCCATGAATACCTGCGATAAAACCATCAATCGATACCCAGTTTAAAAGGCTGATTTTTCTCATAATAAGCTTAATTTTAATTGTAATTTAGGATCGTGATTTTTTCTACAAAACTATTTTTGAATAGAATAAAATTATAGATTTATAACCTTTAAGCACTTATCATAAGGCAAGAAAACAGTTATGTTTCTTCCTTAAATCTTTAAGTACATTAGTGATTGATGAGGAAAACAGCCATTATCTATTCACATGATAAAATTATAGGCACTGCGGAACTGGAAGTCGGGGATTTCAGTATGGGAGGTCTATATGGAAGCTTTAACCCAAATCAAACTTATTTCAACCAAATTCAGAAACATGCCCAAGAATTTTTAAATACAAATGGTAAGAATATAAAAGAATGGATGTCCCTAAGATTTAATGTTCAACTTGAAAATGGAATGTTTTTATTTCCCGTAGGTGGTATCACGATTGAAGACAGCGAGGAACTACCAGAGCTCGCTAAAAGAATCGATTTGGCGGGAGTTGATACAAGAATAATCGAAGATTTTATTATCGAAAATCCGTCGAAAATCTTTGTGGAATCCCCTTGGGAGCCACTTACTATTGCCCAAAAATTGGCTTTTGAAGATAAGCTGCATAAAGAAGTCCATTCATCAGGATTTATACGCAATTATTTTCGAGTCATTCCTCCAACCCTATTTTAAAAGAAGCAATGGTATCAGCTTTGTCTATAAATGTTACCGCATCTGAGGTATTATTTGAAATACAGAGTAAGACAATCGATCAACGATTTGCTTTAATAGCATTCAAACAATCAGGTCTAGATAAAACCAGCTTGTTATCCAATATTATATTATTCCAGGATTTTGAGGAATTCAAATATCTGAAGATGTATCCTGACAGAAACGAATGGGAAGATTAACTCACAATGATACACAAAAATTAAAACCATATCTCGGGACCTGGCAAAAAAACAGATAATTCCTCATCAAGAATAAAAACCTAGCCATTGATAAGGTTGAGGGTTGGTCAATTGAAAAATTGTCTTTTCTCGCTCATTCAAATTATCATAATAATTAGAGAATTCGACGATATATTCTTCTCCCGCTCCCATTTTCCAAAACATATCCATAGCGTCTTTATCTGGGAATTTAGACCAAGGTGTTAGCAGGGCATTTTCAAGCGGTTCGAAATGTCCGAATTGATTAAGCAAATCTCGTACTTCCATCAGTGCAAAACCCAACAGATTTTGCCCACGCCAACAATAGATATTTTCAATATCACTATCATCTTGTGACATCCCAATGCCCCAAATGTCATCAACAGGACTTGCTTCAACTAATATTCTACTTTCAGTATTCAACATGTAAGCGGCTAACTCAGGATGCTGATTAAACTTATGTATATTTCCGAGCTTGACAATTTCAAACTTTCTTTCATTCCAAATCTGATCGTCATAACCAATAACCTGCCTTCCCAAATCTTTAGCCTCGCCTGGTTTATGACAATTGATAATTTTCTCAAAATTCTTTTTATCGCCAAACAGCAGTGCTTTGTGAGCCATCATCCAATGTTCGGCGGTCTTATAGGTTATATTATCAACCGTAAACGCGCTTTCATACCATTGACTAAAAATAAATTTACCAACACCTTGATGTTGATTATTAGAATGGCCCCAGAAGAAGATAAATTTGAACATATCTCCATTTTCAAACCTTTCTTTTAGCCATTTGATATTGTATTGTGACATAATGCCATTTCTATGCTAATAAAGGACTAATTTAAATATAATAGCTACCAAACAAAATAATATCAGGAAAATAGCGCATTCTAATATAGATGAAAGTAATAAAGCCGCATCTTTCGATGTGGCTCTACAACATTTATATATTTATTGAGATGGCTCTTATTGATAGGAATGAATTGACTTGGACACCTTCCAATTCTCATTCTCGTAAACCAACGTCACTAGATCCGTCATGCTAAAGTTGTCAAATTTTAATACAATTTTTGCAATCATATAATCTGTCGATTTTTCGACGATCTTGATATTCACTTTGCAGTTCAGGATTTCTCCTTTTGTTTTTCAACGATTTGATCACTGTACTACGTCCGTAGGTCGATACATTGGCCGCCTGGATCTTTTGACTAAAATCTTCGGCAAACAACTGCTCCAAACCTACCGATTCTCCTTTGTCGTTACCGCAACATAGTGCTCTAAGGCGAAGTCTGCCGTAGAAAGGTTGATGCTTACTTTGTCTGATTTGGAGCCTGGTCCTTCAGCTGCCATTGTGCATGTGGATACAGCAAATAAGGCTGCTGCTGTTAATGTTTTGACTAATCTTTTCATAATGTCTTTTCCATACTAATGAGTGCATAAAGCATATAGAATCCGTTTTATCAACCGCATGCCAAATACTATACCAGTCGCCACAATAAGTCCATTTGTATCTCCTAAGCGCTTCAATGGCCTTTTTAGATCTTCTTCTAAAAAAGAGATGTACGCATACGAACAGTTTATAAACATATTGTCCGCATACGTACAGCGCATCAAGAGTCTAACAAGAGATTAACTATAGTGAATGCTGGTGGTATTCCTTGGAAAAACTGGGATATTTGAAAATAGAGATTTCGGAGTGGAGCTGAACAGGCTTCGTCAGTTGTTTGTTGAGGTATAGGAAAACTCTTTTACTTTAGCCACTTCTAGATTAAAAATCCATATATGGAGAGATTTAAGGATAGGTTAATTGCTATGGTCAGTGATGGCTATTAAAGTCTGAATAATCTGCCAACTATGCTAACTATATAAATTAAGATATAGAAAATAAAAATAAACACAAAAAGGTTTATTATACGATTTAGTAAATACAGAGGAACTTCAGAAAGCTCAATTTCCCCAAAAATAAGATCCAAAAATGTATAAACAAAAACTAGTATCAAAGGATACTTTATCATAATCCATAGTGTTGTATTTTTTTCATTTTAGTTATATAGATACCCTCATCTCTCCTATATTTATAGACATCGCTAGACTCAATCATGCTACACGAATAGGTTAGCCTGTCGTGTAAATTATAAAAATAGCCACCAATATTAAAACTGATATCACAGCCGCTGCTACGGTAGACCTAGCTCTATATTGGAGATCTTTTGGAAACATTAGCTGGCGAATAAGAGCTAAGCCGACTGCACCAACTCCCGAAAGAAACAACCTGATATAAAAGCTACTGTCACTAATATCCATATAGTTTCCGCCGATATAATCAATAATAAAAATCTGTAACACCGTGAAACCTATTGCAAATAACAAAGAGGCGACTGCACCCTTGATGTCTTTTATTTTTACAAAATTTAGCGTTTGAAGTATAGCCCCGAAAATAACTCCAAAAAATAGACTAAAAAATAATATTGCACTATTTTTATATAGTTCGATGGCATTTTCATCGGTTGTAGCTCCTTCGTCCCAAGAATTCTCCTCTGCAAACTCCGCCTCTCTCTTCTTATTCACCAGCGCTTCAATCTCCTCCGATTCATCTGGAGTAAAATTCCGTCCCCTTTCTTTTAAAATCTCATAAGCATATTGAACCGCATCAGCTACTGATCTACTATCCGGTTTTATATACTTTTCAAGCTCAATGTCCGAAAGCTTTTTGATAACATTTCTATTTACCATAAAATTTAATAATCCTTTACATTGTTGCACAGACGAACAGTAGTCCAATTGCCCCAACTATTTGTTATGTTTCCCGCGAAACACTGTTTTGAAAAAAAAAAGATGATTGCACCTTAATATTCCTAATTAAGCTAAATTTAAACAACAGTGTTTATTGTTTTTGATATTATAAAACTTAAACGGCCCTTGGCATAAAATTCAGATTGTATGCTGCAATAAAATTACATCGATTTCAATTTAAAAATATATCAATTCAAAAAAAATATTTATTTCCAAAACGATTTTTAAACGACAACTGTTCTTATAATAGAAAAAGGCTATTAGCTACCTTTCGAAAGAAAGGTCCAACATAAAAATTGGCGTAGTACAGTGAAAATCCAATACGCTAAAAACGTTGGATGAGGAAACAAAAAGAGGAAACGATAGGAAACATAAAAATTGCTGTACAAGTAAACGTTAAGAGAAAGGGTCTGATTAACATCAGGCCCTTTTGACGTAAAAAAAGCCACATCTGCTGATATGGCTTACAACTTATATATTTATTCTAGATGGCTTCTTATCTATAAGAATTGACAGATTTGGACACTTTCCAGCTGTTACCCTCACGTACCAAAGTCACAAGATCAGTCTTCGTGAATTCTTCAAAAGCTAAAGTAACCTTGGCTACCATAAAATCCGCTGATTCTTCAAGGATCTGTGTACTTACCTTACAATCGAGTTTCTTTCCCTCCTGTTTTTTAAAGTAGTTAACCACTTCTTCACGGCTATGTGTTATCCCTTTGGAAGAAGATTGAACATTTTGGCTGAAGTCCTCGGCAAACAATTGCCCTACTCCAGCTGATTGACCTTCGGTAGTGACCGCAACATAGTGTTCTAGGGCGAAGTCCGCTGTTGAAAGGTTAACGGCTACTTTTTCTGATTTTGAACCTGGTCCTTCAGCTGCCATAGCGAATGTCGATACTGCGATCAGGGCTGCTGCTGCGAATGTTTTTACTAATGAGTTCATAATGTCTTTATTTTATATTGTTAGTTTTTTAGTTTCTTTTCTAATTGTCGCAAGGATATTGATTTTGTTGCATCATTTCCTTGTAGATTCTGAATCAAAACTACAACACAATAGGTCCTTAGCATACGGCCTCTAGACCAACATGACGGAAAACTCGGTGAATAGCGAAAATGGAGCGGTGAGTGCTCCGAGCATAGCGCAAACTTTTAATAACCTTTTTCCAAAGAAACTTCGTTGAGTAAAGGTCGTCCTTCAGTCATTCTTCTATAATTATCCACTACCTGTAAGACCGAAGAACTAATATTTGTCCTACTTGCAACATGTGGAGTTATAAAAACAGAACTGCAATTCCAGAACGGATGATCTTGGGCTAATGGTTCCTGATGAAATACATCGAGGTAAGCGTTAGCAATTTGCTTCTCAGCGATTGCTTCTAATAAATCTGCATCAACAAGATGTTCGCCTCTACCGACGTTAAGTAGAACTGTTCCCTTGGGACATAAACTGAAAAGATCATGGTTTAAAATTCCTCTTGTCGCATCAGTCAATGGCAAAACATTCACAATAAAATCTGTTTTCTCAACAGCCAGGCCAAGTCCCGCAATCCCCGTGAAAGAGTTTACCCTTTTAGATTTTTAGCTGAATTCGACCACCCGTTTACCTTGAAACCTAACTGGGCTAACCTTTCAGCTACATAACCGCCGATTTCACCCAATCCTAAAATCGTTACACAGGTTTGACCAATAGATTTATATACCAGGGGCTGCCAATGTTGTTTCAATTTTTCTATGGCATAAGCCGAAAAATTCTTCATCGAATGCATCAAACATGTCAAAACGTGCTCAAACATATCACTTTTTAACATGGGGTCTACAATCCTACAGGTCTGGATATGTGAAGGTATAGATTCAGGAAATAAATGATCTATCCCAGCTCCTCCAGACTGGATAACTTTTAGATTGGGAAAATGAGTATAATAATCTGCCTCGGGCTTCCAACAAAGTGCAAACTCGACCTCATCATTATTTTCGATCTCAGGATAGATCTCAACGTTTATTTCGGGTAAATGTTTATTGATTTCGAACTTCCACTCTTCAGCCCGACCACTACTTAGTACCAATGCTATACTCATATTGCTTTCATTTATACGAAAATAACATTTATCCTAAAAATAGTAATGTACTTATTCCAGAATAGCTTTATTATCTGGTAACCAAAAGCTGCAAGTGAGACGATAAAAATGTTTTATGAGAACAAGAACCATTTAAGCCACTTATGATTTTTATACCAAGTAATAATCAATGAAAAAACTGAAGAGAAAGAACTTGCCAAAGAATTCAAAACATGTAATATAGTCCCTGCCAACGACAATAAGTGTTTAACACAATAAATACAGTTATTATCACTTCTAGAAAAAGGACTAAGCATGCTCCTATCAATAACCTAACTTGTCTTTTCAATTTTAAAACCTCTGAATTCATAATTGATTAATTTAATGGATATCGTTGAACCGCCCCTTAAGATTCATATATTTTCCTATTCTCTTGAAACAAAATCTATCACCTTAATAATCAAAGCCATAAAATAACATTCTTTCATTTTCATAAAAACCATAACAACTAATCTTAACACGCACAAAAAAGCCACATCTCACGATGTGGCCCAAAATAAGCTTATGATCAATCTGTGATCAGCCCTAATGATTTGTTTTGTTTAGAAACTACTAATACCCGAATTTTGCTAAGCGGCCGTACATCTCCACAAAAGCACATTGATCCAACAACCACTTGGATTTTTTAGGTTTCTCCAATGTCCAATCAGCATCAAACAGCCCATCTTGATCGCGCATTTTATCCCATGCCAGATCAAGATTTTTCGCAAAAATGTCCATGTATTTTCTATTCCCATCCTGTTCGAACAAACTGATATATCCCCGCATCATCACAGCATGGAACCAGACATTACTGTTTTTAGGATCGGAAAATCAATTCCATCTCTGGTCTGAAAAAAATAGCTTAAACAAGCTTCAGCCAGCTGCTGTGCATCCATCAGATACTTTTTTTCCTTCGTCAGTTTATAAAGCAAGGCCGCAGCCTGCAACATCTGGCCCGAATTATAGGAATATTTGGCTTTATCTACCTTACCATTTAGATGTATATTATCCCAATACAGCTTGTCATCTGGATCTCGCAAACCTGCTTTTGTCCATTCATATAGCCGTCGACCTTCATTTAGATAATTCTTCTCCTTGGTTGCTTCAAACAGTTTTAGGGCAAACACAGCTGCTGGAGCATTCGAACAGGCATTTTTAGATTCCTTTTTTGCTCACACCAATAAATACCACCGCCAAGCTTGTTATCTTCACCACTCTTCACAAAAGCCCATATTTCTTTTGCATTTTTGAGGTAATCAGCTTCTTTGGTCTGGATATAGCTATCGGTAAAATCAATACCCAACCATATATTGTCATCGTAAAAACGGTCTGATGCCGGTGCGGAATTGATATAAGAGGCATAACCTACAGGTACACGCTGTTCATCTCTGTATTCACGGAGTCCTACCAGTACCTTTTGATCCAATACTTTCTGATGCTTAGCTTTATCCTTTGACAGTTCCATCAATGCATTTACGGCAGAGAAACTGCCCGAGAAAGGCCAGAGATAGGCGTATTTTTTCTGCTGCCCTGCTTGTTCGTTATTATTCAGATAATCTGCTTTAAAATTTTCATCAAAAGGATATTTTTCGATCAATAATTTATTTTCAGCGCCCCCATATTTGTTATAGACCACATCTAGGGTCTTTTGCGCACGTTCGGAGAATTGATCTTTTTAACTTGCGCCTGCGTCGTCAAATAGCATAATCCTGTCAGAAGTAATGTCGTCGTTATCTGGTTTATTTGTTTCATTTGCATCTATTAGTTTAATGAAGCCATCAGGAACTAATGTTCATCTAATGGCTCCGAGGTATCCAATCTGTTATTTTGACCTTATCTGATAGCGTGCCAGCCCTTCAAACAGCATGGCAGCACTGGCGTAGGCTGAAATTTCGCTATTACCAATCGGCGGCTGAGACCAGGAAGAGCCAAATAATAGCGTTGGTAAGCTGGTTCCTTTGGTCCAGGCAATTTTACCGTTGTTAACCAAAAACTTCTCAAACTTTGCGCGATAATCTGCATCGATTCCCTCCAGGTTCAAATATTCAACAAAATACCGGATGAATATACCCTTAAACAGCGCACCGTCACCATTACCTTCATCGCGCAAAATATTATTCCCCACATCTATACAGCGGGTAATGGTGTAATAGCTAATTTTTTGCGCATCGACCAGATAGATCTGATCTTTGGTAATCTTAAAAAGCTCCACAGCCGTACCAAGAAAAGTTCCCTGATTATAGGTCAACGTGGTTACATCAACCGCATCTGTCTCTCCATTGATATTATCGTACACAGCACCCGAAGATGGATTATATAAGGTTGCCTTCTGCCATTCATAGATTTTTTTGGCCCAGGTCAGGTAGTTTTCATTTTTGTTAGATTATAAAGTCTAGCCGCAAGAATGCTAGCAGGTCCATTAGAACAGGCATTCTTGCTGTATAACATATCCTTGCGCCAGGCCAATCCACCGCCAGCATATTGTTCATTCCAGGCTTTCAAAATATCAGTCCATAACAGTAGTACCGCATCGAGATATTTTTGCTCCTTAGTCGTCTCGTATAGTCGCAGCATAGTCAAGGCATTCCACTCCATATCATCATAGAATACATTATAGTAAGTGTTGCCATTTTTAACCTTGACACCCTCAAACCACTTACTGAAATAGGCGCTGTATTTAGCGTCCTTCGTCCGTTGATAGGCATCAATAACCACGTCCATCGCGTGGGCATTGGGCCAGTATTGAAAGCCCTGATCCGATTGGTTGATGGCGTTGTTAAAATATCCAGCTTCATTCCAGAAACCAGAGATCATTTTGTCGGACACCTGCGTAGCGACCTCTGTCCAAGATTCCCGAATCGTATCGTCGTATAGATATGTATCCTCGACTTTTGTGCACCCAAACAGTAAAAACAGCATGGATGAGATTATCACTATTTTCTTCATCATTTCCTCTTTTTAATTTGGAACTACTGCATGTGTATAATCTTTGTCCCCTTGTAAGATCATGGAGATTTTGGTCGGACGCCCATCTACTGCATCCACAAATTTCCATTTGTCATCCCATTGCGAAAGATTAGGTAATATACGGACAAAGTAATACGATGGGGCTGAAGAACTGTTTGGTGGGCTATCGGTCCCTGTCTGGGTTCCCAATTGCACAGTCTCTGCCTTTCCTGCCTTGACCGTTTCCATCTGGAACTTATAGCGTTGGTCGCGCCCCAGCTTTCCTGTTTAAAGTTGATGACACCTGTTGCCGACCAGATACCCTTGCCTTGATAGGGAGATCCAGTACCACCGCACCTGAAGGTGAGAAATAAACGCCCATGCTTTTGATTTCAGAATAGGTAATCGTCGAAACGTTGAAATCTATTCGAATTCGATACACCGCAGTCTTGGCAACGGTATTGCTGCCGGTCTCTGCTTCTTTTATCTTGGTTTGATCTTCGGAATAGAATACACGACCATCTGCCGATTTACGATCTGTAAAGATATATTTTTACCGGCTTCCAATTTTGTAAAAATCTCATATTCACCATTACCAACAAGCTTAAACGGTATGGCTTGAGCAATGGTTGTACCGTTCTCAGCACCTTCACCGGTGATAAACAATTCGTCGGAATATCTGCAAACCCTTCCAGCGTTTTGATGTTCAGATTTTTTTCACTTTACTCAGCACGCGTTTCATGCCTCGTATGGAATACACGGACCAACTGATGTCACCACTTGCGCCGGGTTCTATCCCAGCTTTGGCAGCCACCTGATTCAATATTTTGTGACTGATATTTGCGCCATTTGAATTCCCATTATTGTCGGAAGTAACGGTATATAGCGGCTTGCTGAAATCGCCATTTAGCTTATCAAAAACAACTTCATATTGGGCCGCTCCCCATCGGCGACCAGTGCAGATTCCCATTCAAAATACAGAGCCGCAGAACTCGAACTCAATAATTTAACGGCCTTACCATCTGTCGGTGCATATAAATTCTCCACAGCGGATACATCCGCATCCGAGTATTTCATATCGTCTTTTTGCAGGAAACGATGTTCGCAACCAATGCGAGCATTGCTATAACTTTAAAATACCATTTCATGTCTTTATCTTTAATTTTGTAGTTCAAAACGGACGTTGTCCACGCTATCGTTTGCAACGGTTTGTTTCGATTAAATTTTAGTTTGAATAGCCTTGATTATTGGGCAATAGGTTTTTATTCAGGTCAATCTGTGTCCTTGGAACTGACCATAGATAATCTCTGCTCTCGTCAAATCGTCTAATATCCAATTTGATATAGCTATTGTTACCACCATATTTTGCACCAGTTACCTGTCCATCCAGAAAGGTTTTACCTGCTTTCCAACGTACAATATCATAGTAACGTAGTCCCTCCAAAGCGAGTTCGCTTCTTCGTTCATTTCGTACGATCGTTTTCAGATCACCGGTCATAGGAAAGTCCAGCGCTTTGCCCGCCACAAAGCCAGCTCTTTTGCGGATAGGTTTGATTGTCATATCCCAAATTGCGGCATCGAGTTGCCCTAGCGCCTCTTTCGCTTCGGCATACATCAGTAAGATATCAGCATATCTGAACATAATAATATTGAGCCCGGCATCGTATTTTACCGTTGCTGTCACATCGTAATATTTCTTCACATAATAGCCAGTTGCAGAAGCATTGGCGCTCGCTCCCTGATATTCGTCCAAGCGCTCTTTATCTGTTCCTCCGGAGCCTGGCTTGATAAAAATTTTACGGACTGTCCCATCAAAGTCAGTCCATTGGCCGCCATGAAAAACAATAGTTGCCGCCATCCGTGGGTCTCGATTTATGTAAGGATTATCACTATTGTAGTTAGGATCCGCGCTTATGGTATTTCCATCAAGGGTGATATAGTTGTCAACAAGGCTCTGCAAAGGGGCATAGCCGTTCAGTCGCGCCTGAGCAGAAATCGGAGCCGCATCATAGAGTTTATTCCAGGTTTTCAACTGTGGTACATAGCCGTAATCGAGAATAACCTCCGAATTGTATTCTTTTGCTGCAGTAAACAATTCCGGATAGCTATCGAAAAGCGCATATGTCCCAAATTCCCCTTGTTTCTTGATCAAGTTCTCACAATACTGCAATACTTTGTTCCAGTTGCTCTCATAGAGAAAAGCCCGTGCCTGAAAAGCTGAAGCCGCACCTTTTGTAATTCGACCTTTATCATCGGCAGGCAACACATCTTTGCTGGGCAGATCAGCCATGCATTCATCCAATTCCTGATGGATAAATGCCATGACGGTTGCCTTGGCCGTCCTTGGAACGATTTTAGATTCCTCTAGGGAGATGTCTTTGGTAAAGAAAGGAACATCGCCGTAAAAATTGACCAGTCTAAAATAGAGGAATGCACGGATAAATCGTACCTCCGCAATCCGGCGTTTTTGAGCACAGCATCCATTCCGGGGACACGATCTATATTTTCAAGATAGACGTGGCAGGTCTTGATGCCGCCATAGAGATCGGACCATTCCGAAGCAAAACGTCCCAAGGTAGGGTCAGCAGTTCCATTGCGGATAGCGCGCTGGTCGGTATTTGACCGCCCTTCAAAAATATTATCACTTAGCGCTTCATCATTCCATAATCGGTCGGCTGAGAAGAGTTGATTATAAGCCATATTGACCACTTTTTCTGCGTTTTCTGGGTAATCCCAAAAGTTCTCATCCGTAAATCTATCTGTTGGCAAGGTATCCAACTTATTGCAGGAAGTGAAATGAACAACAGCCATTAAACTCAAGCCTCCTATAAGTAATTTATATAGTTTCATCACATAAATGGTTAGAATTGAATATTTAATCCGCCGCCATAATATTTCAACGTTGGATAATTGCGGGCACTATTGGCTGAACCTCCCATATTGGAGTCAAATTCGGAAGATTCGGGGTCTATCCAGGAGTTTTTGCTCAATGTGAGTAAGTTTTGGGCATTAACAAAAAAGCGTACCCGTTGTAGCCCCAATTTGGATGTGACATTCTTTGGTAGTGTATATCCTATTTGGAGATTTTTCAGACGTGCATACTTCCCATTGAAAAGATAGAGATCAGAATCTTTCCCAAAGTTGTTTGTTGAGGCTGTAGATCCATTGGCTGTAAGTCGAGGCCACTGCCCATCAATATTTGTCGGCGTCCAGTAATCAAGTTGATGTTGATAAATAGCGTACGAATAATTCTGGTGAAAGGGCTCAATCAGTTCACCGCGGATCATCATATCCCGTTTACCAACACCTTGCCAGAACATGCTAAAATCAAAATCCTTATAACTGAGGTTATAGGTCAGGCCGAATGTAAATCGTGGGAAACCATTACCCAGGACAAATCTATCCCGTGCATCGATCATTCCATCATTATTGCGATCCACATATTTGACATCTCCTGGGCGCAAGTCCGCGGCAGTGATACCACTTGGCAGGGCCGAGGTCTCGATATCCGAAATATTCTGGAAGAGTCCAGCCATTTTGTAGCCATAATAGGAATTGTACGGCAGACCGACACGTGTCAATTTGGTAATATTATCTACTGTTGAAATCCGGTCATCTCCTGGCATGGAGACAATCTTATTGTGACTGTCACCTATATTGGCAT
This sequence comes from Sphingobacterium sp. E70, assembly GCF_019285695.1. NCBI lineage: Bacteria > Pseudomonadati > Bacteroidota > Sphingobacteriia > Sphingobacteriales > Sphingobacteriaceae > Sphingobacterium > Sphingobacterium sp. E70. The sequence continues at coordinate 1,289,590 of NZ_CP079104.1, forward strand.
TGATCTGATGCTGAAACTCGCCTGTTTTAGTGTGATAGGTCAGGTTGATCTCCCAGCCTTCATTGTTCATTTCGCCCAAATTCTGGTTTTTTAATGAGGTCCCAAACACGGATGGGATCTGTGGTGACATCAGAATATCTACTGTTCGCTTCTTAAAATAATCAAAGCTTGCTGTCAGCTTATCCTGAAAGAAAGTTGCATCAAGGCCAACATTGAAATTATAGGTTTTCTCCCAGCGCAAATCCAAACTGGCATAATTAAATCCCGCGGCAGCTACTGGCTTATTATTAAATCCATAGCTGTTTGGATAGGATTCATAAGTAAAATAATATGAATAATCATCCACGGCCTGATTTCCCAGTACACCATAGGTGGACCGAACCTTGAGGCTACCGACATGCTCCTTATACCAATTCATAAAAAGCTCTTCCGATGCTCGCCATCCAAGTGATCCTGAAGGAAAGAATCCCCAGCGATTTGCTTTTGAAAACTTGGAAGATCCATCGTAGCGAAAGCTGAATTCGGCAAAATACTTACTTTCAAAGTCATACCCGGCACGACCGAAGATTGAGTTGATACTATTCTGTAAAGTTCCATTTGGTGTGACACGGGCACTGGCGGGATCGATAACTGTTCCGGTAGTCGGTGTTCCCAGCACTGGATCGGTAAACTTCATTTTAAGTTCATTCTGTCTACGCGTATAGGACTCATTGGATGCACCAATCAAACCTGAAACATGATGACTCCCGAAGGTCTTATCATAATCCAGCAATAACTGAAAATTCAGCAAAGAAGCTTTTTCATTAAAATCTTCTGTATTACGATCTGAATTTACGAACACCTGTGGCAGCAATGCCTCAGGGTCGGAATACAAGGGTACTTGGATCCGTCTGATAAAACGATGGTCTGCGTAGATATCTGCGCCAAAAATACCGCGCAGCTTCAGACCGTCGAACAGCTTTGCCTCGAGATTCAGATTGATGTTAAAATAATCATTGTCATTTTTAATATAACCACCTTCATTAAGTTCAGCCAGCGGATTTTGATCTGTGAGTGCGTTATTGACCAGATATTTTCCATTATCTGCCCGCATTCGATAATAATAATAAGAAGGGAGGCGAGAAGCATTGATGATAGCACTTCCGGCTGTATTGCTCATATTGTTGTTACGTGTATACGCTAAAATTGAGGTCAGTTTAAAACGGCCGATCTCAGTACTGAGATTAGTCCGTAGATTATAGCGTTTTATCCCAAAATCCTGTCCAACAAAATTGCTGGGTTGGTTATAAAAGCCTCCTGAAAATAAATAAGAACTTTTTCACCACCACCCGTGACGTTGATATTATATTTTTGTTGAAACGAATTTTTCATGATTTCCGGCAAATTCCATTTTTCGATATCCTGATGTGCATACAGATCAGCAATCGCTTCTGGTGAAAACTGTGGATCCATTCCTGAGTTGGTGAGCGCAAGATTGCGTAAGGTCGCATTTTCATAGCCAGCGACTGGGGAAAATAAGATTTTGGGTTGTTGCACACCCCATTGCGTGCCAATTGTAACCGAGGGCTTCTGATTTTGGCGTCCCCTTTTTGTGGTTACCAAGATGACACCATTTGCTGACCGTGAGCCATAAATAGCTGTGGAACCTGCATCTTTGAGTACAGATACTGTTTCGATATCGTCCGGATTGATCTTGTTCAGTGTTCCACCTTCGGTAATAATTCCGTCAATCACTACTAGTGGGGCATTACTATTTACCGTAGATATTCCCGGATATTGATGTTCATTGAATTATCGTTTGGATCCATACTTTTCTGTTGAATGGTCAAACTTGGGGAAGCGCCCTGAAGGGCCTGTGTAACGTTGCCGACCGGTCGGTCCTGAAAGGTCTTTGCACCGATCTGATCGACGGCACCGACAACGCGCTGCCGTGTCGTGGTACCATATCCGATAACGATAACTTCTTCCAGCTGGCTATTGCTACTTTTCATCAGCACATGTAACTGTCCCAATTCCTCTGTACGCATAGCGGCCAACTCCACAAGCTGCTGATCGTACCCGACAGAGGAAAATATCAACGTGGATTTTGGAGAAAGATTACTGATCGTAAAACTACCATCAGCGGCAGTGGAAGTTCCAGCTGATTCATTTCCTTTACGCGAACGGAAACGTTGGCAAGCGGTTCACCACGCTCATTGGTCACCCGTCCCTTGATCATTGCCTGAACTGGCACCGTCGCATGCTGTACCGATGGGCTTATGCTTGTAGACCGGGGCTTGTCCCGAATGACGATTGTCTTGCTGTTCATCTGATACGATAGCGGCTGATCTGCAAAAAGCTGAACCAGCACATCTGACAACATGCGGTCTTTTACTTTTATATTGACAGGTTTAGCCGCCGACATTTGCCGTTCTGTATAGAGAAAATTGTACCCTGTCTGTGACTTGAGGTCCTTAAATATTCTTTTAAGGCTCATATTGGAGTATTCCAATGTTACCTTTTGTGCAAAAGTCGAAGCGCTAACCTGCATAAAAGTAACCAAGATAATTATGGTCGTCAATCGCATAATAAGCCATAGTTTACGGAATAGCAAATATGCTATCACCTTTTTCTGATATAATTTTGATACATTTGCAAGGTTTGATTTGCAGTATATTCGAGTCGTCCAAAACAGAAATATAATGCAGATTGGATAGTTAAAATTTAATTGTCCCAAACAGCAACCGAGTCCTTCGGGATCTTGGTTGCTTTCTTATAGCCCACCGTGGTGACTATTCGTTTTGTATATTTCTATTCATCAGTTGCTTTTTTAGGTATTTATAATCAATTATTTATTAAACAATTACGGAAGAACATATAGGGTTTTCCCTTCAATCCTGAAATGGACTGCCCCCGTATTTTCAAGCAGATTTAAGACTTGCTTTACGTTATCAAAGCGGGATATCCCTCCGCCGAACTTCTCTGTTGTTTTTTTCCCTGATAGATTACATCCACATTATACCAGCGTGCTATTTTTCGCATTACACTTTCGATATCATCCTCATCAAACATAAATTCGTGATTGGTCCACGCAATTATTGGAGCTGTATCTACTTGCTGTAATTTAAGCGTTCCGTTGGCGTTAAGGCTAGATTGTTGTCCAGGAAGTAACTTCAGTTTTTGGTTGCTGGAGGATACTTCGACACTCCCTTCCAAAAGTGTAGTCCGCGATGCAGGTTCATCAGTGTAGCTATTTACATTAAAATGAGTACCCAGTACTTTGATCTGTTGACCGGATGTATTGACAATAAAGGGATGTTTCGGATCCTTTGCTACCTCAAAATAGGCTTCTCCTACCAATTCCACTTCCCTTTTCCCTTTGTGGGCAAACTGCATTGGATACTTAAGGGCTGAAGCAGCATTGAGCCATACCTGTGTACCATCTGGTAACTTAATCCGATAGGTTTCTCCTTTGGTTGTTGATAATATGTGATTGCCTGACCCAGCACCCGCATTTTTCCCTACTTCGTAGATCAATTGTCCATCATTACTTTTAGAAATCTTGATGCCCATTTCATCTGCAATCTGTCCATTCATGGTCTCCTGTAGGCGAATCTGATCGCCATTGGCCAGGGTTAAGGTCGCGGATTGTTTTCCTGGCGATATCAACTCTTGTGCAGACTGTTGATTTGCGGGATTACGAGCACCATCAAAAAACCACCAACCAGCAAACGATATTCCAATGACAGTAGCAGCAACAGCGGCAATACGTTTCAGGACCACAATGATCTCGTTTTTGGTTTATTTATCTGAAGATGCAATTGCTCCCAGGTGTTATCCAGTACCAGCAGAAGTTCGGGATCCTGAAGCAAGACCTGATCTACAGGATCATCCAAGACTTCCTGGATCAGTTCCTGCAGCAGTATTCGGTCTTCCCCGATTTTATATAAGTCAGAAAAGCGCGAGAATTTTCCTCACTGAGTTCTCCATATATATACTGCCTTAACGTATATTGAAGTATTTTTTTTCCACAATTGGTTATCTTCTTTTTAGCTAATACACTTCAAAAGCAACGATCATCTGCTCCCGTTGCAATTTTATTTTATATTTTTTCAGCCTAAAGAAAATAATAGGGATCAATGATGTTGAAGAAGTATAAAAGAGGCTATTAGCAGCGTGGATTTATCCAAAACACCGTGTCTTTCTTTGATATATTTGGTAGCCTTTACAATATGGTCATTGATTGTGGAAGTCGAGATTCTTAATAAGGTACTTACTTCTGCGTAGCTTTTACCTTCGATCTTACAAAGCTTATAGATCAGTCTGCGTTGAGGTGGAAGCTGTTCAATCGTCTGGGAGAGCCATTGTTCGTCCTGTTTTTCGTCTAATTGTTCTTCTACATGGCTGTACAATTGCGTATTATGTTGACTAAGGTAGGCTTGAACCTGTTTCTCCAGAGTATTTTTACGGATAAAGTTATATACGGTGTATTTAGCAATCTGAAACAGATAGGATCGAAAAGACTGTTCGGGATCAATTAGCTCCCGCTTATCCCATACTTTTATAAAAACTTCCTGTAAGAGCTCGGCAGCATCCTGTTCGGACTTGACCATTTTACGAATGTTGAGATAGATTCGGCCACTGTAGAGGGTATAAATTTGACGAAAAGCTGTTTGGCAGCCCGAACGCAGGGCCAACAGGTTTTCCTTCTCTTCAATATGATCATATCTCGGTTTATACATTGTCACTCTGGTGAAAATATAAAAATGGGTCACCAAATCTTGGACCTTTCTCTCATAGTGATGACAAAATAGCAAGAACTATCCCCTTCGTTGAAAAGTAAAAATGCTATAGCTTTATCGTATTTGGTTATCCTCTATCCATCTTAGGTTCATTCAATACATTTATTATCACCATAAAATCGGATAATAAACGAGCGCTGGCATTCTGAAAAATTGAAACTCCAACACATCGATAGCTTAGCTATCGGATACATCCATAAGATTGAATAAAACAAATATAAAAAAACTAAAACGGTTTTGCTTATTTCAGAAGAAAATTAAAAAATGAGCAGGCCGCAGCAATTGCCTCCCGTGGAATTTGCAAATTGTCCTTTGTCTTAAAATAACGAGGAAACAAAGCATGAATTGGCTCCTATAATCTAGCGATTTCATAAGACCTTTACTCGGACCTCGTTCGGATAAAAGCGAATAAAGTCTGTTTCAAATACGAATAATATAACTATGAAATAAGTATTATTTGGAAAAGAATCTCTTACCTGCTCCCTCGAAAAACAGAAAAAGCCGGATCTCAGGATCGCTCCGAATTTAGCCGCGTCTTCACAGCTATACGTTTTCGCATTAGAAGATTGAACCATTTAACAATATAAAATTGAACCATACAGAAACACTTTCAACATGCAAACTCAGGTAATTTAGCCTAAACCATTTAGATTAAAAAAATGAGTAAAACAATATTAATAACAGGAGCCGCAAGCGGTTTTGGAAAAATTGCTGCATTTGATCTGGCAAGCAAAGGTTACAAAGTAATTGCAACCGCACAGGTTTATCCACAGGTAAGCGACTTAATACGTGAGGCCACCGAAAAAGGAATCAAGCTTATTGTTGACAAATTAGACGTGACCGACCCTCGGGATCTAGCTTATATTCACAAGAAATATGATATTGATATCCTGATCAGCAATGCTGGCATCATGGAAGGTGGACCAATTGCTGAACAGCCAATGGACTTAATCCGTGCTATGTTTGATGTCAATGTATTTGGAGGTCTTGAGCTCGCACAAGGATTTATCAAAAAATTTATTGCCCAGAAAAAGCCGGGCAAGATTGTGTTCACAACTTCAATGGGTGGCCTTTGGACAGTGCCCTATGTGGCGGCTTATTGCGCTTCAAAACACGCGATGGAAGCGATTGCAGAAGGATTAAAAACTGAACTAGCAGACTTTAACATTAAGATCGCCACATGTAATCCCGGTGTATATGGTACAGGATTCAATGACCGTGGTGTGGATAGTATATTCCGCTGGTATGATTCTGAAGTCAATTTCACACCGCATGCTGTATTTGATGGCATCGCTGAATCGTTGAATAATCAATTGGATCCACAAGGCATGGCAGATTGCATTGTAGATGTAGCGCTGGACGAAAATTCTAATTTTAGAAATGTTTATCCTAAGGAAACCGAAGATTTTGTAAAACAGCTGCAGGTCGAAGCCTGGACTGCAAAAAGTTAGTTAAATAAACAATATCCTATGGGCACAGCTACCTTGCTGTGCTCTTTTCATAAAATAATGGACCAATATGATGAATATAAATTATAATCAAGCAACCCAACTATTGAATGCTTCTATTGTGAAAGCGAACGAAATAGGTATTTCTGTCTGCATAGCAGTAGTAGACAATGGCGGACATTTAATGGCTTTAGCAAGACTTGACAGTGTCTTTGGTGTCATAGACTTCGCAATAAAAAAGCAAAAACTGCGGTCATGTTTGGTGTAGACAGTGACACTATGGGTAGTATTATCGCTGGCGCTGATATCCATTCCTATGGCATGATCAACTCCAATGATGGTTTATTGACAATACCTGGAGGAATAGTCATTAAAGATGCGAAAGACAACATTATTGGAGCAATTGGCTGCTCCGGAGGTACTCCTGAGCAGGATAAAGAAATTGCAAGCGCGGGTAGTCAGATAATCCTTTAATTTAATGATATTTGTATCATGACTGCAACCCACGAGATCATATTTGATAGGCTGGTGTATTCCTGTGCATTTGAAAAACATAGGGGATCCGAGGAATTTTATCCGGATCATTTTTTAGGATTTCAGCTCTGCGGTGAAACACATGCTTTTCATGATCAGGGATTTACAGTTATCCATGAAAACATGGTCGTTCTGGTCAAAAAAATCAGCTTATCCGTACCATAAAATATCCTTCAAAATCTGGAAAATATAATTTCATTGCGATAACATTGGACAAAGAAACTTTGCAGCGTTACGCTTTTGAAAATAAAATTGTGATAGATACACAATATCGAGGAAAGCAGAAATTATTTTTTGAGCCCAATGAGTTCCTCACCAGTTATTTTATTTCGCTTGCTCCTTATATAAATAAAACGAAACAGGCAACACCTAGACTTGCCGATATAAAAGTCAGGAGGCTATCGAGCTCTTGCTTGATAGTAACCCTGATTTAAAATATATTTTGTTCGATTTCATTAAAACCTATAAAATCGATTTGGAAGAATTTATGAACAACAACTATATGTTTAATGTTCCGATAGAATCATTCGCTAAACTTACGGGACGCAGTATATCTTCTTTCAAGCGTGACTTTGCTCAGATCTTTAATTGTAGTCCCAAATTGTGGCTCAAGAATAAACGTCTGGAAGAAGCGTATTATTTGATCAAACACAAACGGCAAAAACCAACAACCTTCTATCTGGATCTTGGTTTTGAAAACCTAAGTCATTTTTATTCATCATTCAAAGAGAAATATGGCTTAACAACTTCAGAAATCTAGTATTCTTTTTCTCTTATAATTTTTTGACAATATGGGAAAAGCAGTCTTTTTAGTGTACTTACAGCTGTTGACCAAAGCTGAAATCGAACGCGGAAAATAGATGCTCCACTGACTAATAAAATGACAATTTTTATTCATAAATTGAGTCATTTCATTATAAACAGATTTGCTATGGGAACTAAAATTTCAACAGACAAACTAGTATTGAAACCTGTCGAACTGTCCGACCTCCAAAACATGTATTATCTTAGGACCAATCCACAAGTTGCCAAATATATTGAGCGGGATGTCAATAAAAATCTCGAAGAGATCAGGCAGTTTATAGAGCTAGTCAGAAAAAATAATTTTTACTTCACGATCAATACCATAGCTCCCAGTGAATTTATTGGAACGATAACCTTATGGAATATCGACCGAAGTACAAATTATGCGGAGATAGGCTACGAGTTGCTTCCTCAATTTCAAGGGAAAGGATTAATGAGTGAAGCCGTAAAGGCAATACTAGATTATGCTTTCAATGAAGCAGGATTTGAATATATTGAAGCATATACGCATCGCGAAAATATAGCGTCCAAAAAACTCTTGGAGCGAGTCGGCTTTAAATTGGTAGTGGGTAAAATTGATGAGGATAATTCAGACATTATTATTTATGGAATAAATAAAATACAGAAAGAAAACTCAATTGATCATGAATAATATAATTTAGTAATTTCAAAGGTGATACATAAAGCATAATAAAACAACAGATGAAATTTAGCTTTTTAATTGTAATGTTACTGACTTATGGCTTTGGCCAGGCACAGGATATCGAAATTAACGCTTCAAAAAAGCCAAGATCAATAATATAATCTCACTCTTCAAACAAAAGAACTTCGACGCTATTTCAGCCATTATAAATTACCCTTTGAAGCGAGAAAACCCGATTCCAGCTATTAAAAATCCAAAAGAATTTAAGCAACGGTCTCACGAGATTTTTGATCAGAGGCTCCTCAATCTGATTGCAGGTTCAAAAACTGAACAATGGTCGGAAGTTGGGTGGCGGGGAATCATGCTCGATAACGGCGCTGTATGGATAGATAGTGATGAAGGGAAAATAACCGCCATAAACTATCAGAGCCCTTTTGAAAAAAATTAAAACAAACACTGATCCAACAACAAAAGATTACGTACACAGTTCTTTAAAACAATTTAAAAATCCGGTATATACAATAAGAACTGAAAAATATCTGATTAGAATAGATGAACTTGCTAACGGAAAGTACAGATATGCTTCTTGGAAGATTGGCAACAAAGAAAACGCGCAACCTGATATTATAATTAATAATGGCGAATTGGAGTTTGGCGGAAGCGGAGGAATCACGTCATTACATTCACAAACAGAAACTATACTTACAAAATATATCGGAATATTATTGCCGAAAAAAATGCGTCTGATATTACCCTTGATGTAGAAAAAGATAACCAAAAAATTTTGAGTCAACGCGGAACATTAATAGCAAATTAAAAATACTGTTTGCTAAATTAGCATTCAATAAAAAGCCAAATTAATACGAAATCAATATGATTTAATTGAGTGCGGTTACTTACCTGTACATTAGAAAGTTCATAAAGAGAAATCTAATTATCGTAAAAAATTTGGCTCTAGCGAGAAGATGAATTATTCCTCTTCTTTATTGAACATCATTCTGAAAAATTCCAAAGTAGATTTTTCACCTGTTGGTAAATATAAAAACCCATGTCCTCCACTTTCCACGGATTTTAACACCCAATTTTTAGTCTGTTTCTCTACTTGTTGGTACACTTTCATGAGGTCGTCATAGGTATAAAGACTATCGTCTTTGGCATGTAGTGAGTAGATAGGATGTGTGAGTTCTGGAATTCCGTTTTCGGATTCAAAATCACCAATCTTCGGCCGTGCTGAAATGGTATAAAATGCTCGAAACGGGGTATTTTGTTCCTGAGCAAACCGATAACTGACATTTCCCCATTGATAATCCCCCAAATACATTGTATTTGTGTTAATATAATAACGGAGCTTAACCTCAGCCAATATCGTCGCAATAATTGCAGAGCAATTGTCGTAATTCTTCCATCCAGGATTTCCCTTTTGAAAGGGATATATAACAATCGAATTGGTGCTATCAGCAATTGTAAATATAGGTTCAAACCGTGTCTGAGGGTCTACTGTGAACGATGCTTCTTGCGCACTCACCCCTCCATGTAGGAAAAAAAGCGTCCTTGTTGGCGTATCGCACTGATAACCCCTGGGAACAAATACAAGATATGGAATTTCAAGTTCACCTTGATTAATATGATACAACGCAAAACCTTGTCGTGCATTTTGATAGGAAGCTTGTTTACCTGAGATCGCATTCGATAGAATTTCATCTTGCCAAATTTTGTCTAGCTTATATTTTTGCTGAATCTGGGCTTCCATCTTCGCTAAGATTTTTTTGTATGTGAGGTCATGTATTATTGATTTAAATAGGGAATCATTTTTAAAATAGGACAGCTCTTGTTCGTTATCGCCCAAGCCTAATTTAACCCCTTCATTTAACCATTCAATAGCCAAGTCGGTTTTACCACAGCGAAGTGCAATCAGCAGCGCATTTGCATAATCATATTTTCCTTTATCATCTTGCTTTTTAAAGGCTTTTTGAAAAGTCAGAAGAGCGTCTTTGTATTTTTCCAATTTAATTTGTGTACCAGCCAGATCCATCAATTGTTCATAGGATTGAGCAACTGATTTCTGAAACGAAAGCAAGACAAGCAATACCATTAAAATCTTCATTTTTTAATTTGGATAATTGTGTAGGAATATAAACTTATATAAATATGTTAAGCAAGAAAATGGATATCGTATGGAGCATATAGGTCGACTAAAAAGCCACATCTCGCGATGTGGCTCTCCAACATATATATTTATTTTAAACGACCTGCTTATTTATACGAGTTAATAGATTTGGATACTTTCCAGCTGTCGCCTTCGCGAACCAAAGTAACAAGATCCGTCATGGTAAAATTTTCAAATTTCATGGTTACTTTTGCGATCATATAGTCTGCTGATTTTCGATGATCCGGGCGCTCACGTTACAATTCAACTTTTCTCCTTTTTGTTTTTGAAAAAATCGACCACAGCATTACGGCTATTGGTTGCTGCCTGTGAAGATTGAACATTTTGGCTGAAATCCTCCGTAAACAATTGTTCAATTCCTGCTGATTCGCCCTTTGTTTTCACCGCAACATAATGGTCAAGGGCTAAGCCTGCTGTGGAAAGATTAACTGATGCTTTCTCTGTTTTTCCGACTATTTTTTCCGTTGCCATAGCGAAAGTAGATAATGCAATTAAAGCGACTGCTGCGAATGTTTTTACTAGTGTTTTCATAATGTCTTTATTCTATTGTGTTAGTTCTGTTGTTCTTATTTGTTGATTCAAAACTACAACACAATACGCCCCTCACCTACGGGCTTTAGACTAATGGACAGGAAAACTCGGCGAATGGCGGAAATGGGGAGGTAAACCGGCGACAGGACAAACTTTTCGAACCAATATTTCAAAAATCAAAATATTGTTGATAAATTGTCTATATATGGATAAAGCATTAACAGTTCTGGATTCGACGATACTAAGCAAAGAAGATATAATAGCTATCATGAATTTGTGGAATCAAGAGTATCCGGCTAATTTATCCTATACTTCCACAGCAGATTTCGAAGCGTATACAAAAAGTCTATTGTATCCAGACCATATACTTATCAGAAGCGACAATTATCTTATTGGCTGGGCGACCAAATTTGATCGCGGAAATGAGCGCTGGTTTGTGATTATACTATCTAGAATCGTACATGGAAAAGGTCTGGGAACTGAATTAATGAATAAATTAAAAGAAAATGAACAACGGCTTAATGGATGGGTCATCGATCATGATCTTGGAATAAAAACAGACGGAACTTTTTACCACTCACCACTTGGATTTTATATAAAAAATGGATTCATTCCAACCACTGATCAACGCCTCGAACTCCCCATTTATCAGCTGTAAAAGTGACATGGAATGCCAAAATATAAATACAAAGACTGAGTTTAACGAATGAACATAACAATTTCAGATACCCGAAACATCAATATTGATGATATTTTAACCTTATACAGGGCCAATGGATGGAGTGCGGCTGACAAACCGCACGAACTATATCGGGCACTGATCAATTCACATACATTAATCTCCGCATGGAAAGAAGATAGATTGATAGGCCTAGGAAATGCAATTTCAGATGGACACCTCGTTGTTTATTACCCACATCTATTAGTCCTTCCTGACTATCAGGGACAAGGAGTAGGCCAGCTTATTCTTGAAAAAATGCAGGATATTTATGGCCATTTCCATATGCAGATGCTTACAGCAGACGGAAAAGCTGTAAATTTCTACAAAAAGAATGGTTTTGAAAGAGCTGGAGAAACTGAACCTATGTGGATTTACAAAGGCAATGAGCACTAAAAACTGGATTGAACAATTTGCTCTTACATAGATAAATTCATTATTGAAAAGCCGAAGCTTATACTGCTAAAAAATCAGTTATATGATTTAAGTCATATAACTGATTTTTTATATTGTAAAGTTGCGTACTGTTATTTTCCGTTGAATTTGCTATTAAAGTAAGCATCCACGACATGCTGATCTTGTGGAAAATTAAAGACTTCTTTGATCTTATTTTCCTCGATTTTCCAAAGTAAACATGACATATTATTTAGGCTTTCACCATCTTCGTCATTACTCCAATTACGATGACAGTCTATAACATGATCATCACTAACACCCATTACTATTCCTTCGGCTTGAAAATTATACTTTCCCAATTTAGTTAGATAGTCGAGAATTCCGGATACGCCCACTTTAGTTCCGCTCAACGGATGTGCGCCAGGAATATGCCATTTAACATCACTATGGAAGACATCCGCTAGGTCATCGACATTGTTATTTGCATAAGCTTCAAAAAAACGGTGTATTAATATTAAATTGGGATGATTGTGATTATCCATTGCTGATAAATATGTTTAGATTATTGATGGTGTCATTTGCTAATCTGCAAAGACCACTTGATTAGTAATTCTATTCTAAAAGCAATTTAAGATTAAAATCTAACAAAACAAACCTGCCAATGGACAAAAGCTACTTTCATTTTGCTCACGATAGTTACTAAAAAGAATACCTCTCTAACCTGCTCACCTTAGGCAAACGGATGAAGAAAACTCAATGAAAGGCGGAAATAGGAGGATAAGGCAGAAACAGGAAATTCAACCTAAGTTGTCAATCTCCTGTTGAATATTTAAACGGGCTTGTTTTTCATACCTATCGAAAAACAAATCTGTTTTAAAGATCCTTTCCATATTCAGAAAACTCTGCAGAACTTGTTTTCTACCTTGGTCAAAATAAATAGAATCTCCATATTCTTTGCGGATGCCGACGGCATATTGAGCATAAGATCCACTGTCAGCCCCTAGTATTGACATATCGGCATCTATAAAGTAATTGATATCAGACGAACTATTGCCCGCATGTGTCTTTGTTGCTAAGATCATCTCGCTACATACGCTGATCAAATCGGATGGATATTGTAGTCTATTTAGGTGATTCACAGCCACAAGTGCACTCTTTTCTTCATTAGTACCATCCATCATAAAGTAGACGATGTCATGATAAATCATAGCTAGATAGGCTGTGGAATAATCTGACAATTTATTTTTGCAAAGATCTAATTGATTGCTAAAATGCTGCAAATGTACCAAGGTATGATATGCCCTTCGTTGATCGGAATATGATACGATTACCTCATTCCAGCAGGATTCCAACAGGACGATATCCTCAATATATGGTTTGAGGCACGAAAAATAAATCTCTTTCATTTGTAAGACATCAATGATCATAAGTAAAGCTAATTATTTTTGTTATCATATTCGTTTTCAAACAACTTATCTAATTAACTTTAAATACGAAATTAAAACCGAACAAGGAATGAAACCTGGTAGAATAATTGACACATTGGTACTGTGGATCATCTTAGCAATACCTTTTCTAGGCAATGGCCAACAATTGACGCAGATCCAAAAGGGGTATTGGGTTGCCTGTGGAGATGACAAAGTGCTTATTATCAATCCCGCAATTGGTTCCGATAGCTCAGCCATTGTCTGGAAATGGCAATTCGGAGAAAGCGCCAATCAAATACCGAAGGAATATAGCAACTATTTCAAGTCAATAGATGAATGCAAGCCCGTGTTTTCAAATAAAAAAATCCTGATTACATCATCGACTGGTGCAACCTGCTTATTGAATATCGCCGATAAAAAAATTGAGTTTTACGCGAAGACACCCATGGCCCATTCAGCGGACATATTGCCCGGAAAACTTGTAGCTGTGGCAAACTCAACTCATCCAAAAGGTAACTCTCTGGAGCTTTATCAATTAGACCAACCGGAGAAACCGATCTACAAGGACACACTTTATTCGGGGCATGGTGTAGTCTGGAACAACAGATTACAGCAATTATTTGTGCTTGGCTATGACGATCTGCGAACGTATAAATTAACTGATGCTAAAAAAGCTTAACGCTCGTCAATACAATAAAAATTCCCGGACAAGGCGGGCATGATCTCTCTCGGATAGATGACAATCGTCTACTGGTTTCGTTTACAGATGGCGTAGTTATTTTTTCTATAAAAGAACGAAAATTCGATCCATTCTCACCCTTAGCTGATGCTCATCATATAAAATCCATAAACTGGAATGCAAAAACAAACCGTCTGGTATACACAAAAGCAGAAGAAAGTTGGTGGACATATAATATCTATGCGACCAACCCAAATCAGAAGGTATATATACCGACCCTGAAACTTTATAAAGTCCGTGTCTGCGATTAGGAGTAGCTGAACACAAAAAAGCCACATCTCACGACGTGGCTACTAAACTAAACTTATAAACTTATGATTCACTAATAGTCAGGCTATGAGCTAACTTGACTCACCATTAGTTATTGATTCTTTGTCCTATTTATATGCATTTACCGAACTGGACACTTTCCAGTTTCCATTCTCATTGACCAAAGTCACAAGATCTGTCTTGGTGAAATCAGCAAATTGCATTGTTACCTTTGCGACCATATAATCTGACGATTCTTCGATGATCTGGGTATTTACCTTGCAGTTGAGCTTCTCCCCTTTTTTTTTTCAAAAATTTGATGACTTCCCTACGGTTATTTGTCGCTGCGTTTCCTGATTGGATTTTTGGCAGAAATCTGCAGCAAATAATTGATCTACTCCGGCCGACTCTCCTCGGTGATAACCGCAACATAATGACTAAGGGCGATATCTGCAGTGAATAGATTAACTACAGCTTTCTCTGAAGTTGAAGATGGTTTATCTGCGGCCATAGCGAAAGTACTTATTGCGATCAACGCTGCTGCCACGAATGTTTTTACGAATGTTTTCATAATATTCTTATTTTATTATATTAGCTTTTCATCTAAATAATTCATCCATTATTAGTGATGAAGCTTTATACTCTCGGTGGTTTATTGTTCTTATTTGTTGATTCAAAATTATAGTACGATAGCTCCTCCGCCTATGGTCTTTAGGTCAACGGGTATAAAAACTCGGTGAATGAAGGAAATAGGGAGGTGAAATTTAAAACGCTTTTCAGAAATCTGAGAACAAAACATATATGACAGAGCATATTCCCTTTATACAAGTAATTAAAGTTCCCATCGTTGCAGATCTAGTACTGAGTCCCACCGTCCTATACGATGAAAATGGAACCTCCATCTGCTTTGAAACGGAGGATGAACAGTTTGGTAGAATCACCATACAAAAAATGGATGGAATCAGAATCTGCCGTGGGGAAATTCCACCTTATCACGATCCCAGAGAAAATTGGGAAGATTTTGAGGTAGGCACCTGGGTGTACCGGGTTGAAAACTCAAGATGGCTGATGGAAAGATATCAATATGAAAAAAAAAACACTATGGCCAATCGTATGAATGGGGCAATTCAGTGGAAGAAATGTTGACCGACTATACACATTATTACTTTTTCTTTCATGACGAATTTGTAGAGGTTATCGCTAAAGGCTTCTGGTGGGAAAAAGCTGAACAGAGCTTACTCGGAAAACCATTGTCAATGAGTCATCCATTCCTCAAATTACAGACTGATTTTACGGAAGAACTCAACATCAATGATGCTCGATTTTATATCAAGATAAATCCTAAATCACATCAAGAACTCTTAGAAGATGTACGTTTTTGCCATCAAACCATTCTAGAGGTTTGGGTAAAAATTAAGGGTGAATACTTTCAGGAGGGGACACTAAAAATTAAAGAAAATAAGGCTGTCGTTTTTTCTTATTATCAACCTAGGTTCGGAAAAGATATTATCATAAAAAAGGCATTGCAGATCTAGCTGACCTGGAAAATGTACTAATGTCCAAACCTTGATAGATGAAGTCGTAGATCTTATTTTTCTCGTAATATTGGATGTAATTTATCATAATCTGACCAATCACCAAAACCTTTGAACTGGACACCTCGGTCCCATGGAACCATTGCTTTGCAATCAAAGCAAATTTTGGCAAGTCCAATACATTTTTATTCTTATAAAAAACAAGGATATCTCTAAATTCATGTATACATGAACTATCTATATCCTCTTGTCTAGCTTTGCGAAAAAAATAATGAATCTATAACGCCATAATGCTTTCCATTAATCAGCGTTTTGGTATAGTCGACATCCTCCAGTCTCTTTAGGAAAGCAGTGTCAACTTGATTATCACCTAATACAGACAACAAAAAAACATCCTGCTCGGATTGGATCTTCTTGTCTTGCAACTCTCCAATTTGATTAAGATCAATCATTGTTGAATAATGAACAAGCGAATCAAACTGAAAAGAACCAGAAGTGATGTTATTTGGGTCTTTCCCTCTCGCGAACCACCATTGCCAACACAGCCCTGCGAGCAGATAGAGATGATCATAGCAAAAATTCCCACTGATATAAATGTTCCTCTTTTCATTTTCATAAGCTCCTTTTTATTACAGATTCATAGCACCATGATAGCTAAAGAATCGATCCTTGTGCAAAATTTATTGACCAACTAGATTCTAGGATAATAGACAAGGCTAAAATATGATAAAAAATTCTATCAAATAAGTAAATCGAAGATTAAAAAAACACAATAAAGTAGCAAAGATATAGCCACAACTAAGAAAAAAATATAGTCAAAATAGGGGTTCTAGCTATCTTCAAGCGTTAGATAAGCTCGCTATCATTACTATTGAGCAGAATAAAAAACCAAAAACAACTGTCCTGATAAACATTCAAAATGGGCCAATAATTATTGCCCATTTTTGCACCAGCATGTTTTAAAACAAAAGTAGAGTCAAGGCTCAGTTCTCCGATTTCACCGACGACGAACCTTCCCTTATTTGAAGTTCCATATCAAGCTGAAAATTGTATTTTCCTTTAGGATACCTATTTCTTTTCAACTGATATACCACCATTTACTGACCAAGCGAGCAGGATAGCCCATGATGCATCTATCAAGTTTATTACGGATAATAGCGTATCATTCCGGATTTCCGGCCAAACCGATCGTCAAATATGAAACCATTTATAAAGACTCTGCTTCAAAAATTTGTAATAGTAGGATTTCTGTGCATCCTCTCACTTATGACCTATGCTCAAAAATTAAGCGTAATCGACCTCAAGGTAGAACACCTTAAAAATCCTATGGCAATCGAGACGGCTAATCCCCGATTTAGCTGGAAAATTATTTCCCCTATAAAAAACACTTTACAATCGTCTTATGAAATCAGAGTAGGTACAAATAAAGCTTCGATAAACCTTGGAAAAGATCTCGTCTGGGAAGCTACTGTCTCCGGAGATCAATCTGTACTGATTAAATATAATGGAGCAGCACTGCATTCAAAAAGAAGATATTTTTGGCAAGTTAGGGTAAAAGACAATCATGGCAATACCTCCGCCTGGTCTGATACCCATTTCTTTCAGATGGGTATCGGCGCTATGGACTGGAGCGCGAAATGGATCAAGGTAGCAGAAACAGACACCTCAGCACGAAGCCCCATTTTTAGAAAAGAATTTTCCATAAATAAAAAACTAAAGTCTGCAATGGTCTATGTCACAGCAAAAGGACTATACGAAGCTCGTATCAATGGCCAGCGCATCAGCGATACTTATTTTGCTCGGGGTGGACCAGTTATAAAAATCATTTACAGTACCAAGTATATGATGTGACCGCTGTACTAAAACATGGTACCAACGTATTCGGTGTCAGCCTCGGAAACGGCTGGTATAAAGGACGGATAGGCTTCGGAAATCAACATAATTTTTATGGCGATACGCGTGGATTGCTTCTGCAACTCCTCGTGGAATATACGGATGGTACAACAGAAACAATCAATTCCGATGAAAGCTGGAAATATGCTTATGGACCGATCATGGCATCTGATATTTATGACGGCGAAATTTATGATGCCAGGATGGAAATAGCCGGCTGGGATAATATCGGCTTTAAAGAGGACAATAAATGGAATAACGTTGGCATCATGGAGAAAGGGCCGGAAAAACTTGTTGCGATGGCCGGTCCACCAGTTAAGAAACATGAACAGTTTAAAGCCCTTAAGGTTTTCAAAACACCAGCAGGTGAAACAGTTGTAGATTTTGGACAAAATCTAGTAGGTTGGGTCATGCTCAAAGCGAAAGGTGCAGCCGGAACCAAGATCACCTTGAGCCATGCTGAAGTGCTTACAAAAGAAGGCAATTTTTATACAACAAACCTTAGGTCTGCAAAGGCACAGGATATCTATATTTTAAAGGAAAACACAGCACAGATCTTTGAACCTCATTTTACATTTCAGGGTTTCAGGTATGTGAAGATCGAAGGCTACCCTGGTGAATTGACACCGGAAAACGTTACAGCTGTTGCCTTATACTCAGCAATGGAGACCACAGGCAAATTCGTAACCTCAAATGCATTATTAAACCAGTTACAGCACAACATTCAATGGGGACAAAAAGGAAATTTTTGGATGTGCCAACAGATTGTCCACAACGCGATGAGCGCCTAGGATGGACTGGTGATGCGCAAGCTTTTGCCAATACAGCGGCCTATAATATGGATGTGTCAGGATTTTTCACCAAATGGCTAAAGGATGTAAAAGCGGACCAACTCCCTAATGGTGCAATCCCCACGTAATCCCCAATGTACTGGGAGCAAATGATGGCGCATCTGCCGGCTGGGCAGATGTAGCGACCATTATCCCATGGGATATGTATGTGGCGTATGGCGATCGACAGTTCTTGGAAAATCAATATGAGAGTATGCGAAAATGGGTAGATTATATCTCATCTACCGCCAAAAACAACCTGTGGAATTCAGGTTTCCACTTTGGAGATTGGCTTTTTATCGTCCTAATGATGATAACGATGGAAGAGCTGCGGTAACGGACAAGTATTTGATTGCACAGACTTTTTATGCACATTCGACCCAACTATTGATCAATGCAGCAAATGTATTGGGTAAACAGGAAGACGTAGCTAAATACAGTACCCTCCTAACAAACATTAAATCCGCTTTTGTAAGGGAATACATGACCCCAACGGGTAGGTTGGTTTCAGGAACACAAACAGCCTATGTACTCGCACTACAATTTGATATGCTACCTGAACAACTCAGAGCAGCCTGCGCGGATCGTCTTGTAGCCAATATCCGGGACTATGGAAATCACCTCACAACCGGATTCTTGGGTACACCATATTTATGTCATGTGTTGACCAGGTTTGGTCACAATGATGTCGCTTACGACCTTTTAATGCAGGAAAGCTATCCTTCTTGGCTTTATCCCGTAAAAATGGGCGCAACAACAATATGGGAACGGTGGGACGGAATTAAACCTGATGGATCTTTTCAAACCCCAGATATGAACTCCTATAACCACTATGCATATGGGGCAATTGGGGACTGGATGTACAGAACGATTGCCGGAATCAATTCGGTCGCTGACAATCCGGGTTATAAAGCTGTTGTCATTGCTCCCAAACCCAATGGAAAAATAACAAGTGCGTCTGCGGAAGTAGAAACCGTTTATGGCACGGTAAAATCAGCATGGAAACTTGAAAATGGACTATTGAAACTTGAGGTCAGCATACCGGCAAACAGCAAAGCCAAAGTAATCTTGCCTGACTTAACCAAAGAAATTGGTTCCGGTACATACTATTTTGAAAGTAAAATTTAATACAAAATCTGGCTCAGATCTTGGTTAAGACAAAAATATGAACGGCGTAACAGTCTGATCCTAATTTTATACTAGATTGCTCTATTGTAAAGAGCTAGGATTACATTTGATTTTTGTAACTTTGCATAATCATGAGCGAAACACTGGAAACTTTACAGGATTACTATAAACGATTGAGCCATCTCCATACAAATAGTGGAGATATACTAGATGTTGAACTCGGAAAATCACATTTCAATATTTCGCCACGCAAATATTGTGATTTTAAAACACCCTACAACAGACGCGATTTTTATAAAATCAGTCTCATTTTAGGGAAAGGATGGTTCAAATACGGTCAACATGAATTATATATCGATCGGCCTGCCCTATTTTTACCCGCATTAAATATTCCCTATACATGGGTATGTGACACGAACAAACAAGAAGGATACTTTTGCCTTTTTAATCAAGAATTCTTTTCCGGAAGCCAGACATTTGAACCATTTAAAAAGACCTCCCTATTCAAAGAATGGAGTAAGCCCATTATCTTTTTAGATGTAGAACAGCTGCATTTGATTACAACATTTTTCGATAATATGTTCCGGTTGAATAACTCCAGTTACCCTCTTCGCTGTAGTGCCATCAAAAGCAATTTGGCAGCAATCCTTCATCTAGCCTTAGAGTGGAGAATGGAAGATGTAGAGTTGCAAGATCAATCGGGCAGCGTCCGGATGTATCGTTTGTTTGATGAATTACTGCACAAACAATTTCCATTGGATTCTCCGCTTACCCGCTTGCATTACATACCGCAGCCGATTTTGCGGCAAAGCTCAATGTGCATGTCAATCATCTCAATGCCTCTGTCAAATCGGTCACCAATCAGACCACTACGCAGATTATCAAACAAAAAATCTATGAGGAGGCCAAAAATCTATTGATCTATACAGATTGGAATGTCGCTGAGATCGGTTATACCCTTGGGTTTGATGAACCAGCTCATTTCAACAACTTCTTTAAGAAAAATGCAGAGACATCTCCGCTCAAGTTTAGACAGAAAAACAAATGATATTTGATTTTCGTAATTTTTACTTTGTCAGATAGCATCGGTATTAGCCAAAAAGTCTCTAGTTTTGTTTAACAAAAAAGAGTAAAAATGTTAAAAGAAGCATCTTCGCAACGCATCAGGTTAGTAACATTCATGGCATTTGTATCCATGCCCCTTTCAGGATTTGTAACAGATATCTATCTTCCTTCGTTTCCGGCAATGGCCAAAAGTCTACTTGTTCACGAACGAGATATTCAATTAACATTGACCAGTTACCTATTGAGCTATGGCATTTCCCAGTTATTTATAGGCAATATTCTTGACAGTATAGGCCGATATCGCCCGAAGCTTCTGGCATTAACGTTTCTGATACTAAGCAGCTTATTGATAACACATACACACAGTGTGTTACTTATTTGCTTATTAAGAGTGGTTCAAGGCGTAGCCATATCCATTTTGGTGGTGGCTACACGTGCACTTTTTGTCGATCTATATGCAGGTGATCGGTTAAAAAATTACCTAAGCTATTTTACCATCGTCTGGTCATGTGGCCCAATACTAGCGCCTTTTTTAGGAGGTTATCTTGAAAAACTATTCGATTGGCAGGCTAATTTTTATTTCCTTGCTTTCTACGCTGCCGCCTTATTATTATTTGAAGTGTTGTACAGTGGGGAAAGTATTGCCGAAAAGAAAAAGATTAACCTAAGGGACAATCTCAACCTATATAAAATGATGCTTCAAAATAAGCTTTTTATACTAGGTATCCTGGTGCTTGGTTTTAGTTACTCCATTGTGATGCTATTCAATATGACGGGGCCATTTATTATTGAAAATACATTTCATTTTTCATCCGTCACAATTGGTTACTGTACATTGATACTAGGCTTTTCGTGGATGATTGGCGGGTTTATTACAAAAAAGCGGATGCATCTTGATTTCGTCCCACGGGTCATCGTTCCTGCTCTATTCCAGGCTTCACTTATTGTCGCTTTAATCGTGGTGAGTATGTTCCAGCAAAACCTATATATCATGGTCGGCTTTGCATTTTTTATTCATATAATTTCAGGCGTTTTATTTACGAGCTTTTTTACCAACAGCATGTTATTTTTCCCAAAGCATGCAGGCACCGCAGGCGGTCTCATGGGTGGAATGGTTTACATTGTGACATCACTGTCCAACTTTATTGTGGCCATTAGTGGCAAAGTAACCACACAGAATGGATTAGCTTGGCGTTATTTTATTTTTTCCATGTTATTGACCTTAATTATCATGTATATGTGGAACCTACAGAAAAATAACAGGAGGCAAAACAGCTCATCAAGTTAAGTTTGTTCAATTCCTTAAACTAAATAAGATAAAATATTTTATTATTTTTAAGCAAGTGGACAGCAATTTCAATTGAAAAAATCGAACTGCTTATTTTAGGTTTAGAACTAGAGATGGAGTATGAAGCGTTAAACCTTTGGAACCTAACTAAAGTTACGCCCCACAAATGGCAAGAAAAGCAATAAAACAAATTCCCAATTCAATTATTTAAAATAAGAAAAGGCGCTCAAATAAATGGACATATCGATATTTCTAAAACCTCTATCAATCCAAAATGTCACACCATTTTATACATGGCTCAATGATCCAGAGGCAATTAAATATTCACTTTCGTTATTTCAATCGTTAAATACAAAGGAAAATATCGATGAATGGTATATATCAGTCATCAATGATTCAAAAAATTACAATAGAGGGATTTTCCTTTCCAATTCAGATATTCCTATTGGTTATGCTGGGATTTGCAACATCTCTATCACAAACAAACTTGGCGAGTATTTTATCTTTATAGGGGATCGCAATCAATGGGGAAAGGGATTTGGCACGCAGGTAACCAAACTGATTGTTGACGCTGGATTTGAAGAATTAAATCTCAATCGTATTATGCTTACTGTATCGGAACCAAATTATGCTGCCATCAAGGCATATAAGAATGCTGGTTTCAAAATTGAAGGAAGAATGCGTCAAGCATGTTATAGAGACAATAAATTCCATGACAAATTAATCATGTCAATACTGAGAGACGAATGGAATGTTAGATAGCATGCCTAAAAGCTTGGTCAAAGAACTCGAAAAATCATATAAGTAAACTACTTAGAATAGGCTGTTTTTGGATATAATCTCTTGAATGCGTTATACACAGCTTGATGGATAACTGTTGAATGTAATTCTTCAGGCATATAATCAAAAATAACATCCATCTTCTTATTGTTACCTATAACTTTATAAAACGCTTCAGCATCCTGGTACATTCTAATATCTTCATCCCTATTGGGTACTCCCAGATATACACGCACTTTTTTTCTCAAATTAGCCTCCAGTAGCTTTTCGGTATTTTTCAATAGCTCCTGCTGTCCCCACCACAGACTCGGACTGACAATAATATAATTATCAAAGAGATCAGGTTGTTTAAGTAGTATTTCAGCTGAGAAAAGCCCAGCTAGCGACTCTCCAATAACTGTCCGTTCCTTGTTTACCCTATAATTTTTACTGATATGGGGCAGTAATTCATCTTTTAGAAAAGCCATGTATTTTTCGGATCCGCCATAGGTAGGAAAACTGCTTTTTGAAAACCTTCTTTCTCTAGGAAATCAACGTTTGGAACAGCGAAAGTAAAATCACGTTTTCGGATATTTCCCTCGATTCCGACAACAATGCTATTGGGGAATCTCGCAATCCAAGGTTGGGTATCAAAACGAACAATTCCCGCAATATGAAAAAGTCTTCTTCCATACCGCCATCCAAGACATAGATAACAGGGTAAGTTACCGTATCGTTGGCCTGATAATTATTAGGAAGAAAGATATTGATCGTCCGCTTTTCGTTTAAAATATTAGAATGCAGTACCTCTGATTGACAGTTAGAAAGCACATTACCTTTGGTTTGTGCAAAAGAGATACAGCTATAAATTATGGCTATAAAAAGAATGATATTTTTACGATATTTCATTTCGAACATGATCTTATTAAAGAACCTCCATCATAGACATTTTCATTTCGGTATAGAAACTTTGTCTGGAGGAGAGATACTGGAATCGAAAGTAAGTCTAATAATTAATTTAAAAAACATTTTTATTATTCTGTACCGCGCCCCATTTCATTTCTAGCTAATTCCACTATAGTGGACGTCCATCGCTATTCTATACGTTCACATTGGTAGCCCCAATCGAGCATCTGTTTGACAATCCCACCTATCTCAATATCCGATTGTGAAGATTCAATCCTTAAAATCCGTTCCTCATCGTCAAGATCAAAGTTAACTTTATAGGAGGAGAACAGCTGTAGAAGCGTCACAACGATTTGTTGTGCTTCTCTATATTTATTGACATTCGTTTTAAATATTTCAACTCTTTTCATAGTATCGGATCTCACTTAATTTTATAGAACGCTAGTATACTCTCATCAGCGAATCATGCCTTCATTTGGCTTTTTCTTCTATGCGTTAAGCATAAAATACCTTATCGCCCAACTCTTTAAATC
This sequence comes from Sphingobacterium sp. E70, assembly GCF_019285695.1. Lineage (NCBI taxonomy): Bacteria > Pseudomonadati > Bacteroidota > Sphingobacteriia > Sphingobacteriales > Sphingobacteriaceae > Sphingobacterium > Sphingobacterium sp. E70. Next base: position 1,313,964 of record NZ_CP079104.1, read on the forward strand.
ACATCTACTGCTTATCGATTGATAAGCGTTGTAAATCGGTCAGTTCCTCTTGTCAGATGTACCTACTGAATCCGTATGATAGACTTGTAGAGCATCAGAGAACTCTTCATTATGTTTTTTTGTCTCGATATTCGAAAACAAAGTTAAAACCATAAAAAACAACAAAATGATCAATGCATTAAAGAAATGTACCATACCTATAGCGATTAAATTATGATGGTCCAATTTCCCAAATAAGGAGCTCTTATCCCATATATTTTCGGTAAAAAGCAGATTTCGGTCGGTAAACAATCTCTTTTTTCCTTCTAATACACATCAAGCATTTTTATATTTGATTACATTTGTTCGGAATAGAATTAGATGAGTATATTGTGAAGGGTGAAGCAGATGACCTTAACATCTTATTGGGATGAGATAGTTTGAAAGTCAGGTTCAAAATTAAAATTAATTGTGGCCAATAAAAAATTAGTTCCGGAAAACCTTCTGAGAGATCCCTTATTCTGGAGTGTCTTATTGCTTAATCTATTGATTATTTATTTATACGGTGATGATGCGATATATAATTATAATATCATTCTCGCCCAGTCGATTCAAACATTTGCATATGCAGTAGCACATTATATACTACTCAAGAATACGCCGATTAAATACACGATAAAAAAATAAGGTTGAACCGCACGCGTAAAAAATCGGATAAAAACAGAAAATCATTTGGAACCTATATTGAAAAGGACGAAACTGGTAATTGGGTTTATACGACAATCTTCTTTATTTTGCTTTGCTTTTTTACGGTATTTTTAACAGCAATTGTTCTTGTTATCAACAGGGTCACACACAACAACACTTTTGTATTTCAGGCTTCAGATTTTTATCCAGCAATATGGGCAGTATCGAATGCTATCTTTTATTATAAAAATAACAAAGCACGTTTGACTTATTCGAATGCCAGTCCGAGAGCATTAGTAGCAGTCCCCTTTTTCAAACTTTATATTCCAATGTTTATGATGCTTTCAGGATATACCCTGGTTATGAAAGTCATAGGCGATATTGTTAGTTTTATACTCTCCAATCCTAAATATTGGACGTCATCAACTGATAAGGACGCATAAAAATCGTCCAAAAACAAAAAAGCCACATTCGACAAAATGTGGCTCAGTTAGTATATTGATTTAAATGGCTTCTTAAGAAAACTGTTCTGTAAGTATACGTGGATTTTCAGGAACGATCGCTACCACACAAAACTGCCTGTCATTATCTTCGATCGTCTGTTGGGCATCTTTTGGCAGATTGCCTAATGCAAATTGTCGTCTCCAAACCGCTACCCCGTCTGTAAATGCCAATGGAAGTTTTTTTGCAAATTCTCCAGGTTTGGCAAAATCGATCTTGAAAAGATCCAGAATTTCCTTATCTATCTTGTCATTGGTATTCGTTGGAATAGCAAAAATTTTTTCAGCGATTTTATTGATAAAGGAGCTGTCGTGTCTCGTCTCTCCCGTACTATAGATACAGTAGTAGATATTTTGCACATCATTTCCGTAGACTTTCTTTGCGATACATACAGGCGCCGTCTTAGTCTCTTCATAAAGTTTTTTTATGTGCAGAGCGATTAATAACTGCTACCAAAATAAAGCAGACAACCACAATAACCGACAGGATACTAATGATACCTATACCAATAGTTTCGACCAGTCCTTCAAAAATAGCAAATGCGAGGAAACAGAGTAAGCCTATGCCTATAATCAAAGGCGCATAGACAAGCTTGTTCTTTCCAAAAGCAGAACTTTTCACATACTTATCAATAATTGTACGGTCATGCTCAAATTTACCAAGATGTGTCGTCTTCATGTACTTGTTCTTGATTTTATATAATTCATACCTGATTGCAAAATAAATGTATATAAAATACACCTTACCATAATCTCACATTTACAATTCGCCAGCGTTGATTTAATATTCGTTTGAATAGGAGAAAAAGGATAAACGGCCGCTAGGAATTAGCTTTCTTCAAAATCCCCTTTTCACGCCATCGTCAATTAAACTTTCGGCATATTCCCATAATACAGGTGAACCATCTTTGATGACGCTCTTTTTGCGTATACCTTATTATAGTTTACATCAGGTTCATTCCAGGTACCCCATTATTAGAACTATTCTGCAACAGTGGTTCCAATCGGTCCATTGCTTTGGCGAACTGCGCTTCGCGAGTCTCCCCAGCTTCAAACTCCTCCCAGATCGAAATGAGTTCTTCCGCTTGCTGCTCCGGTAACATTCCAAATATTCGTTTGGCGGCTAAAAGCTCTTCCTCCGTATTACTATGTGCTTTTTCGTTATCATAGATAAAGGTATCTCCAGCATCAATTTCAACAATGTCATGTATCAATACCATCTTAATAACTTTCAAGAGATCTACAGGCTCGTCAGCATGCTCAGCTAAAACAATAGCCATCAGCGCCAAATGCCAGCTGTGTTCGGCATCATTCTCACAACGATCACTATTAAAAAGCTTAGTCCTTCGCTGGATGTATTTCACCTTATCAATCTCCTTGATAAAATCAATCTGTTTCAACAATTTTTCGGATGTCATCATGAATATATTATAGTACAATCAATATACAAAGTTAGTGCTTTTATACTCCTCACCAATTGCCAAATGGCAATTGGTGAAGACGATTTCAATTGCTATTTTATTGACATCCATAGGACAAACCAACAGTCCTAGATCAGTATAGATTTATTAAATTTGATAAACATCAAATCTCGTCCCGACGAATGAAGAAAATAGGATTTTTATCTTTTGGACATTGGTCCAAACACCCTGCTTACAGTACCCAAACAGCAAGTGACACATTACTTCAGTCAATAGATCTGGCTGTTGCAGCAGAAGAAATAGGCATAGACGGAGCTTATTTCCGTGTACATCATTTTGCCAATCAGTTAGCCTCTCCTTTCCTTTATTGTCCGCCATTGGGGCGAAGACCAATACGATTGAAATAGGTACAGGAGTAATTGATATGCGCTATGAAAATCCACTTTATATGGTGGAAGATGCTGGGGCAGCCGATTTAATTTCAGAAGGCCGATTACAATTGGGTATCAGTAGAGGTTCACCCGAACAGGTAATAGACGGATGGCGTTATTTTGGTTATGAGCTCGCTGAAGGCGAGAGCGACGCTGATATGGGCCGTAGGAAGGCTTTAGAATTTCTGGAAAAACTCAAAGGAAAAGGTTTTGCTGAACCAAATCCCTATCCGATGTTTCCGAACCCTCCGGGCTTACTTAGGCTAGAACCACATGCTGAAGGGTTGCGTGACCGCATCTGGTGGGGTGCAGCATCGAATGCCACAGCGGTATGGGCGGCTCAAAATAGGATGCACTTACAGAGTTCGACATTAAAGTATGACGAAAATGGAAAACCTTTCCATATACAACAGGCGGAACAGATACGTCTATATAAACAAACCTGGAAAGAAGCTGGACATCCTGGCGAACCCAGAGTTTCAGTCAGTCGATCAATTTTTGCATTGGTTGATGATTTAGATCGGTATTATTTTGGACAGGAAGCAGATCGGGCCGACAAGATAGGTTTCATTGAAGCGGACAAACGCGCTATTTTTGGCCGTAGTTATGCAGCCGAGCCTGATCAGCTCGTCAAGGAACTGGCTCAGGACGAAGCTATCCAGGAAGCTGATACTCTTCTCCTGACAATTCCAAATACCTTGGGTGTAGATTACAATATTCATGTACTTTCGGCTATTTTGGAACATGTTGCACCTGAGTTAGGCTGGCGCTAGATATCCTGATTGATGATAAACAATATTCGTTACAAAACCAAAATTGCGGTAATCGGTGCGGGACAAGCCGGGCTTTCTTCTGCTTATCATTTAAAGAAATTGGGATTGGAGATTAATCGGGACTTCATTATTTTGGATGAAGCCCCTGCTCCCGGTGGTGCATGGCAATTTCGCTGGTCATCACTTACACTAAGTACAGTTAACAAAATCCATGACCTACCGGGTATGTCATTTGAAGAAACATTGACAAATAATGAGACCGAGGTGCAGGCAAATGTAGCTGTTCCGCATTATTTCGATCTCTACGAAAAAAAGGTATGGATTACAGGTCTATCGTCCACTCAAAGTTGATAGCGTCTCCTTACAGGGGCAACGCTTTCATATAGATACTACTGAAACGCTGTTTTCTGCAGCGGGCATTATTAACGCCACGGGTACCTGGGAGAATCCTTATATTCCTTTCTACCCGGGAGCAACACTATTTCAAGGAGAGCAACTTCATACAAAAGATTTCAAAACAGCGGACTATTTCAGAAACAAGCATGTTATTATAGTCGGTGGCGGAATATCTGCCATCCAATTGTTGGATCAGATTTCGGAAGTGACTACAACAACATGGGTCACACGACGTCCCCACTATTTCGTGAAGGCCCTTTTGATGATATGGCGGGTCACAATGCTGTTGCTATGGTGGAGGAGCGTGTGCGGCAGGGTTTACCACCGCTATCAGTCGTATCGGTGACGGGACTGCCTTATTCAGCTGAAATCCGGGCGATGGAAAAACGAGGGGCACTCACACGACTTCCCATGTTTAGTGAGATCACTGAAACTGGTGTAAAATGGGAAGATGGAAGAGAAGAAAAAGCAGATATTATCCTTTGGAATACGGGCTTCAAAAGCGCATTGAAACATTTAGATATGGTACTGCCCAAAGAAGAAAATGGGGTATCTTAATGGATGGGAGACTGGCCACAAGGGTCGCGAAGGAACCTCGCATTCATCTGGTCGGCTATGGCCCTTCCGCCTCCACAATCGGAGCTAACCGCGCCGGAAGCGCAGCAGCAAGGGAACTAGTAAAAACATTAAACCTTTTGTAATGTTATCTAGGTCAGGATTAAAAATAACCATAATATATTTAGTGAAGATTTATCTATATTTAGATCTATAAAGAGTTTCATAATAAAAATAAATACAACTGATGGATACGCAAAACATTATTCCAGATCAATCCATTGCGTTGTTTGTCAAGAATATTATGGTATTCGAAAACAAGAGCAATGTGGAGACGATCATTCCATTTTTTGCGGATGGATACCCTGGGCTATTGTTCCATCAAACCGAAGCGGGTTTAACCATTCAACCTCATGGTAAAAAAATGCCCATAATCTTCTTATATGGCCAAACAATCGAACCCATTACCATTGACCTTAACGGCCCCTTTAAAATCATTATTTTTCAATTTTACCCTTTTGTATTACGTGCTTTTTGGGAAATAAATCCCGAAGATATCAATGACAACTGCTATGATTTAAATAATAGACCGGAAACAAAACTCAATAAACTTATTACAGAAATCCTGTCCTCTCCAACTATTCAAGAAAAGGTCATCATAATATCCAAGTTTCTTATAAGTTATTTTGAGCAGAAAAGAAACAAGCTAGATTTTTCAATAAAGGGTGTAATTCAATTCATTATAGATAAAAAGGGCACTGTGCCTATCAAAGAGATCGCCAAAAAAAAAAATTGCACATCCGAACACTTGAAAGAAGATTTCTCAGAGAGACTGGAATATCCGCAAAACAATTCGCGAAAATAGTCCAATTTCAATCTTCACTCACTCAATTAACAACGAATGATTTTAGGGAGATAAGCGAAATTGTTTATACGAATGGATTCTCTGACCAGTCACATTTTATTCGAGTTTTCAAAGCTTTCACAGGAGTAACTCCCCATACATTTGGCAAACGATAAAATTGTCGCTTTTATTCTATTTTGGATTCATGCTAATAACGAATTTTACCCTAAGAAATTAAATATAATATATTTAAATCACCATCAATGAAACTACAAGAAATCACTTTAGCTGCTGCTGTGACAACATCGGCATTAATATCCGGGCTCTTTTTGCCTACACGTTTTCCGTCAGTCTTGGGCTTCACAAACTGGATGACAGGGGTTATTTGATGGCAATGCAAAATATCAATAGAGAAATTTTAAATCCAGTATTTTATATCTGTTTTCTAGGAGCACCATTATTGTTAATTGCTTCATCGGTGATGTATTTCGATTTATCTTCTCCGAAGTTCTATTGGATTGCTGCTGCATGCGCCAGTTATATCATCGGTGTATTTATTATTACAGCCGCAAAGAATGTTCCGCTAAACAATCAATTGGATACGCTCGATATCGCAGGCGCGACGTCTGATGCTTTACAACGAATGCGCCTTCTTATTGAGGAACCGTGGGTGTTCTGGAATAACCTACGAACTGTATTCTCTTTTCTAACCTTAGTTTTTTTAATTGTCAGTCTTATATTTTTCAAATCAAAAGATTAATAACGACCAAAGCGGCACATTTTCTTTCACGCCGTTCTGGACTTCTTTGTAATTCCTTTAAAAGGCTTCCCCATCGGGCAACCCTCTTTTCATGCCAGCTTCCTGAGCTGACTATTTTTACACATAAGTTCGCATATTGTCTACCCCAATAGAAGTACTGATATAGCGGATGATCAATCATGTAAAAGACGAAAAAAGCAGCAGAGCATACGGATTTAAATTCATTGTCAACGGATTTAAATCCTGCTATAAAGCGTAACAGTTTCTATTGTACTTTTATAAAAATCCAGATGAAATCATCTTGAACGTAAACTAATAAAAAAATCCAATGAAAACACAAAACATAATCCCCGCCCTGCTATTGTCCTCCATAGGCTTAATGTCCTTATATTCATGTAATGGAACATCAGTAGATACGATTAAAGCCATGGAATCCAACTATGACAATCAGAATAAGACCATCGAGTTAACCGGTGAATTTGATGCTCCATCCTTTACCTTTTCATCGGGCAAATCGAAGACCATGTCAATGAATTTTGTTGTAAAACCCCATGCAATCAGTTCGAGAAATTTACAGCATTCAGTGTTATGTTACCTGTTGGAACAGAAAAAACAGTGTTCTATTTGAACTCCCAGCAGACCAAAAAAACTATACATTAAAAAACTTCCATGTCATTGATAAAAACGGAGAGAAAATCAATCTCGATACGCATACCACATTTAAAATGACGGGTACTGTACACTACAGTGAATTAGAAAACCTGAAGGTGAAAGGGACAAAAACAATTTCAACTATAAAATAACTGACGTGACCTTCGAAAAAGATTAAAAAATCATGCTATAAACCCGATCAAACTCGTTAATAAAAACTAAAAATATGATCAATATTCAGCTTGGAAACAGCTTCTCCTTTGGATGGATAATTATTGGATTTGCCCTTATCATGGCTCTGGGGATTTACATCGCTTATAGAAAACAACACGCAATTAAAATAAAATATGTTATTGCCGTTATCATTATGTTAGTTGTAGGCATAAAATGGCTTTTTGAAAAATAAAAGTAATCTTCTCCAATAGCTGTTTTTTTTAGATATAAAAAACGGAAGAGTGCACAAGTACACAACAGAACTTTAACACTTGAATAAATTTATTTTTGTAAATTCAAGTTTAAATGTTCGAATCAATCGTGATCGATGCCATTGTTAAATGTAAATTTATCATGAAATTTATTTTCACTTGTGTTCTCTTTTCCATACAACTATTTGTATTTGCTCAAGAACGACCCCAACTTATTCCGTTCAAATTTGAAGGTAAATTGGGTTTAATGGATGTATCCACAGCAGAACCTGTGTATCCGGACGCTCTAATGGATGGCCCGAACAGATATTATGTCATTGGAGACTTTTGTAGTTATATTATCTCGAAAAATGAAAAGGAAGATGCTGTAGTTGATGCCTATTCGGGACAGGAACAGTTTTCTGGGCATTTTGATAGTGCATGTGGCCGCTTGAAAATCAACAAAGACAGTTATTATCACTTTGAAGTGGGTGGAAACTCAGCTCTCTTAAAGCCCGGAAGTCCTCTTATACAGTTAACAACCCGATACCAAAGCATTGAACCAAATCATGACGCGTGGGACAATGAAAGCTTGGATGGCAAGCAATATATCTGGGCGCTAAAAACAGACGAAACCTACGATGTTTTGAGTGCCGATAAAAACTTTGCCCGTATAAATTCCTTACCGAATTTTGAAAGTTTTGATCTGGTATATCAAATAAATGAAGATGCCCCCATAACTTTGGTTGGATTTGTCTTGGGTAGCAAAAATGCGATCCAACGTGCTTTCGGCCAGAAATATAATATTCCAGAATCTAACCAAATGGTTGAAGTCTATGATATACATTTTAAAAAATTAGGCAATACAATTTACCAAAATGTAGCAATCAAAAAACTATTCAATCATGAAATTGAACTACGGGGTAGTATGATTCCTCCACCAAACCTTGAAAACCAGATAATCACCGCTCAAAATAAAACAATTGTACTGAACGACGAATTTAGCTTAATTCCGGCAATAGATGATCAGACACAATTGGTCCTTGTCAATACGCAGCAAGGAAATGCTTCCATCTTAGGAAATGGCCACTTCGATTACAGGTACATCAGTACAACCCAAAATTTAAAAGCGCTCCTACAGATAAGACATGCGGAAACTGGAACTTTTTTCTACTTTGATTTTAACGGGTTTTATTTCCCAAAAGGGGTTCCTTTAATCCCCAAGAATTACAGAAAATGGAACTAAAGGAACGAAGTAAGGTTTCAATAGAAAATAGACAAAATAGGATCACAAAAACAATTTTTAACAGATGATTACTTTAGTTTTAGTATTAAGCGTAATTTTGGCAACAGTTTCTTTTCTAGTCACTGAAGAGAATGCAGACTCGTCACTTTCTGGATATAACACCCTTTCGTCAACAGAAAAGCAACAATTTGACATAAAGGCTTTTGTCCCATATTTTAGAAAATTTCATCTATCACTAGCGGTTTCATATTTGTTGATTTCCCTCTTCCTTCTCTTCACTATCAGTTCGTATTGGGCAAAGATTTTTAGTATAGCTTATCCCTTACTTGCTTATATATTTTTTATTTGGAAAGCGAACAGTTTTTTCATAAAAAGGAATAAAAAAACGTATATCCTTTCAATTACTGTCATTTGCTTTCTTCTTATTGTTCTTTTAGTGATTATGATCCAATTTTTAGAGAGCTAATTCTGTGATCGCCGTAATCAATTTTGATTAGATAAGAAGTATCAAAAAACTATTTCTAATTTTATAGGATTATAATTGACTATATGGACAAGCGATCAGAACATCTACAACAATGGATTGATATCTATAGTGATACACTTCTCAATAGCGCTCTTTTTTGCTGTCTGACCGACAAGACGCGGAAGATATAGTCCAAAATGTATTTATGTCTGCATTCGAATCATACCATTCTTTCCAGGGGTGGAGCAATGTAAAGACTTGGCTAATGGCTATTCTTAAGAATAAAGTCGCTGAGTTTTACCGTAAAAAGTACCGACATACAGGCAATATTCCACTAGATCATTATTTTGATAGTGAGGGATCATGGAAGCATGATGATATTCTACAAGACTGGAATGAAAAAGACGACAACCTCCTTGACAACAGCGATTTTAATAGCGTAATGGCTGAGTGTATGGACAAATTGCCCCTAAAATGGCTTATCCCGGTAAAGCTCTATTATTTAGAAGAAAAAAAGCGGCTAGCGTATGTCAGGAAACTGGCCTTACGACAACTAATCTATGGAAAATCCTCCAACGAAGTCGTATGCAACTTCGGGAGTGCCTGGAATTTAACTGGTTTAATATCTCATGATTTCGTAAGCAATGATAAAACAACTTATTCATATATTGGTGATGCCCTGCAAACAAGCAACACTGCTTATCGAACAGCAAAATGCTGGTGATATTCCATTTTTCCAAAAAATACGCTTAAGGCTACATCTTATGATCTGTAAGTGGTGCCGTGCCTATAACCGCAAAGTACATGCAATGGAAAGTATGATGAAAAAGATATTCACACAAGATGCTCCTGAAAAATTCAGTAAAAATGAACTAGAGCTCTTTAAAGACAAATTAAAAGACAAGTTAAAATAAAAGGATTTTTTTGTCAGGATTTTGAAGTGCATGCTACTAAAAGGGAAACAGTAAGTACAAATTAAAATTTTAGAAAAATGCATCTCATAACGCAAACAAAAATTCCCCACCATCATCGCAATGGGGTTTCTACATTTCCACATTCGGCATAGTCTTCATTCTTCTGTGGCTTGGGATTTTCAAATTTACCCCAACGGAGGCGATGGCCATAAAGCCATTGATAGCGAATCATCCACTCTCTTCCTGGCTATACAAACTATGGAGTGAACAAATGGTGTCCAATATTGTTGGTATTGTTGAAATAGCTGTTGCCATACTTATCTTACTGAGTTTAAAATTTAAGCAATTGAGACGATACGCCGGAATTGGGGTATGTATTATTTTTACGATGACTTTAAGTTATCTCTTTACAACACCAAATATGTTCAAACATGTAGACGGAGTTCCTGTGACAGATTTCTTTATCCTTAAGGATATACTATTTCTTGGCTTTGGAATCAGTTTACTGCAATCAGCTAAAAAATAAAAGATCATGAAAATTATATGGACCATCACTATACTCGCCTTTATAGGCTTGATAATAGTCAAAATAGGCTTTTCACAAGGAGAAGAGAAAGCATCAGCTCCAGAAAAGAACTCAGCTCATAACAGTAAAACTAGCGAAATCTACTTTGCGGGAGGCTGCTTTTGGGGACAGAACATTACTTCAAACAAATAAGAGGGGTAACAGCTACAGAAGTTGGGTATGCGAATGGGAATCTTGCCAAACCGAGCTATGAACAGGTATCAACGGGCAATACTGGGTTTGTAGAAGCCGTAAAAGTCGATTATGATCCTACGCTAGTTGATTTGAAATTGTTGATCGACTTATACTTTAAAACAATTGACCCGACAAGCATGGATAAACAGGGTAATGATATTGGTACTCAATATCGGACAGGAATTTACTTTACAAAGAAAGAGGATGAAAAAGCGATCCGGGATGAGATTGGTCAGCTTGCAAAGAGCTATAGCTCAAAGCTTGTTGTAGAAATTGGTCCCCTACGGAATTTCTATACTGCTGAAAATTATCATCAAAATTATTTAGAGAAAATCCTCAGGGTTACTGCCATATTCCTGCTGACCTATTTGAGAAAGCGCGACAGGCAAATCCGAAACCGGCTAAGTACAATAAAGTGGACAAAAAAACACTGAAAAAGGAGCTGACTGCATTACAATATGATGTTACTCAAAACAATGCTACTGAAAAGGCTTTTGACAATGCTTATTGGAATGAATTTCGGGAAGGCATTTATGTTGACGTTACCACCGGCGAGCCGCTATTTATTTCTACCGATAAGTTTGAATCCGATTGCGGATGGCCAAGCTTTTCTAAACCGATCAATGATCGGCTGATTGCCGAAAAAGCGATAGGTCTTTTGGGATGAATAGAACTGAAGTGAGAAGCAAAACAGGTGACGCTCATTTAGGCCATGTTTTTAATGATGGGCCGACTGAACAAGGGGGACTACGTTATTGTATCAACAGTGCTTCACTACGCTTTATCCCAAAAGATCAAATGAAAGCGGAAGGTTATGAGAAATTTATTCCTCTGTTACAAACCAAAAGCGACAAAACTAAGTAGCACAACATCTCATATCAGACTATTAATAAGTGTAATTGCTGGTAGGATAAAATTGCATTAGTCCATTTGAGGGTGTCATACTAGAGTTTACAGAGATTATTGCCCGGGGAATCTCTTTACAACAAGAGAGCCAAGAAGGTCAAACAGCCCTAGTTTATCTAATTTCGTTGGCATCCCCGATAATCATTTTCCAAATCCGAAAGGGTTTGCTTTTGGGACTTGGAACGCTTCTTTTAAACACAAAAAGCCAGGTTGAAAACCTGGCCTTAAAAATAAACATATGATGGATTAGTAAATGGCGGCCCCTATGAACAGTCTATCTCCACGATACGATCCGGGATCTATACTTGAAATTAGATTAAGTTCTAAAATACCCTAATAAATTTACCTTCCAAGGTTCCTCAGAAACATCGAGGATATCTTCGACCACTATTGTTGCAGACTCTTTGTTAAACTCTTCCAGAAATCTCCACAAATCATTCACTTTTATCGGAACAAAATACTGATTCGTATCCTCCACAGTATTCTCAGACTTAAGTATATTATAGCCTTTACATTTTAAGTCCTGAAGGATATCATTCGTCAATGGGATATTCATCTCTCTAAAGTTTCTATTGCTCGTATGCGCTGCACACGCCGTATTTAACCACTTAGATTTATAGAAATTGAAAGCAATGAACATGCAAGAATATTGAGCAACCAATGTCCTTTATATAGGGTTGTTTGTCATAGCGTATATTATATATACTGTTCGACGCTAAGACACCATACATTAAACATGTTCATCTGCTTCCAATTCATATTCAAATATAGTAAATAAAACTAATTAAATTAGTTTTATTTACTATATTTTTTAGTCAAAAACTAACAACTTGTGAGCCATAGGGTTTATATTTTCCGGATATTAAGAATCTCTTTATTATTTAAAACAGTCTTAGGACGAGAAAGCGGTGATACAATTGGGCATACAAGTAGCTATATGCAGGAGCAACAGGAATCTTGTTTCGCAAATAAAAGCGGGTTTTATTTGCGAAACAAGGTTTGATTATGGTTGATCACTTCAAAGATGTCCAGTGGAAGACAAAAATGTACTGAACATCTTTATAATGAGCGGCTGATATCAACAACATTAAAGATCTGGTCCACATCATCCAAGCTAACTTCAAAGTCTGGATAAGTAGCTTTGTCCGTATTGAGGAACGTAATGTAAGGATTCCATTAGCGACATCGTGATGAGCAATTTCCTTAATAATCACTCCTTCATATCGATGTACGACGACCCAATATCTATATTTATGGGTATGAAATTTTGACTGCCACAATTCTCGTTTAATCAAACGTCCGGTAACAATATCGCCGTCAAGGACACTGGCATCAGTCCCGTCTGTCATACTATCACCACTCACTTCAAAGGAACGGTAAGCTCCTTTGTGAAATTCATTTACGGTAATAAAATGTGCGGGTAAATCATCCATGTATTCAGCATCCGAAAATCCCGAAAGATAACCCGCTTTTGCCTTCTCGGTTACGAGCTTGGTCTGCATCAAATAGCGTCCGGGAGACACCTCAAAGAATATATTGTTCTTATTCTCGTCAATAAATTTGACATCACTGGAAAAATATCCGATAGATTTTCCGTTTCCTACATTGATCATGGAAACAGTATCAGACTGAATGATTGCACCGGACTGATTTCGTTCTCCTTTTCCATAAAGCAGCCAATCGTATTGAACTTGAGGAAAAGCATTTTGAATACGGGTTTTCATCGTGAGACCGATCGGATATTCACCTTTCTTGATACGCGAATACACCTGTTCACGCACCCCCAATAAGCCCGCAAATTCCCGATTGGTAATCCCCATCTCCAAGCGTAAAATCTCAAAATTATTATCTGGATAAGTTTCCATGTTTTTATAGGGTATTTAACAAATGTTACACTAATTCATAACAATCTGACACTAAGTTACACAAGATATTAAACCTAAACAAATAAATAAAACAAACAAAAACACTATAAACTCATTATCAATGCATTACAATTAAACAAATAAGTTTAACTATTTTCAATTAAGACTAAAAATTCAACAAAATTAACATTTAAACTCTTGAATGATTAACAAATTTGTTTAACTTTGTTTAACAAACATTATGGATACTTAATGCTTACTATCGGCAAATCCAATAGAAAGAAAAGAACCGTCAATGACTTTGAATGATTAGGGGCAGTAAAACAGAACAAAAAATATACACTTTAAATGAACATAAAAATGGAACGCATCATCACAACAAATTCGCAGCTAAACAGCTCAATAGGATTGAAGCATCAGCATATCAGGAAATTTGGCATTATTTCAAAAGAAACACAGAGTATGGAATTGATGACCGTGCTAATGCAATCAAAAAGTTTAACAACAATTACAAGTCAACGAAAAGATAAGACCTATTCCCAGCGTATGAACACTTTATATTATTCTTTCATTATGAGTTTCTTAAAAGAGAACCATCCCGAAATTTTGAGATCAATTGACAAAATATACGAGCCCGATCTTTCCAAGATCAGTCAGGTCATCGATTGTTATTGTGAATTTATGGGTATCCTCGCAACAGATTATGGGTGAGTACATCAACTATAAAGATATCCAGCATCGTTACAAAGCAATCGCCGTTGTCTTGCGTATTTTTCAGCCAGAAAACTGGATAACCTAAAGACTAAAGTAAAAAGCACGATATACAAGGAACTGGGTCCATATTTAAAGATAAATAGTGATACCTTACAAAAGTCCATCATCTGCGCATGTAACCAATTTGACATGTATAACGACTTTAAGAAAGATATCAAGCAAGCGACAAATTATTATTTCATTAACAAACGTTTCAATGATAAATAAGATTGGTTTCCCAAGAATTTATACCGATCATAAAACAAACGAGCAGCAAGTTTTCAATGATCGGTATAATAATCTTTATCCAATTATTACGCTCTCCGACGCAACCACCAGACCAAAAGGCATATCACGACAAGTAAGCCTATCAAAAAATAGAATATATTTGTTCCAGCCGGCTGTACCGTCCGTTTTGAAGTCCTTCCATCTATCCGTATTTTATCTTCTTTGTACTGAACATTGTGGGCAATCTCCCGACGCTGATCAGAAAGATATTTCTCAAAACCATTAGTGCTATCAGAATAATGCGTTCGGCGTTTATTTACCCGTCCCTTACCTATTCGCACAACTCCATTCGGACTAATCTCAATCGCCTCACCTTCGATCTGCATCAGAGCCTCGCTCCGTGTCAAGAGTCGATTATATGATTGCTCAATCTCCAAGTGCCTTCTACTAGAATCCACGCTTGACAGTTCGGCCATTTTTTCGTTCGCCTCCACTGTCCGCGACTCCTTTGTTTTAGTAATCTTTTTAAATAAACCGCAGCTACTAACGAGCAGTAGCATTACGGTCAATCGAAGTATATTTTTCATTTTTCACTCTTTTTAGTTCAATCTGCAATTCATTATAAAGCTTCATCAGGTCATCATATTTCACCTGCAACTCGGCCAATATCTTCGAGCAGGCTATGCGATCCTCATTCGCGAGTTTCAGCCCTTCGTTGAGATCTTCTATAATGGCTCTTAAATGTTCTATATCTTTTTCCAGCCGGTTTGCATAACCTTCCCACTTATCGATCACTTTCCCGGCATTCTCCACATTTGTAGCTTCCACTTCCGCCTGCTGCTTGGGACGACCGACAAAGTAACCTCCGATAGCAGTAACGATAGGAATAATCAGCTTTTCCAAAATTTCAAGTAGTTCCATAGTAGTTATTTTTTATTAGTGGCTTAAACTTCATCCAAGGGAATTGTGCTCCCGGATCCTCCTTTCTTCCAGGGGCAATATCACTATGCCCCAAAATTTCCCGAATGGGATAATTGGCGATAATTGCCTGACAGACTTCTATCGCTGCATTGATCTGCTTTTCGGTATAAGATTCTGTCCCCTTATTTTGCAACTCAATCCCAATACTGTATCTGTTCAGATCTTTCAAGCCAGCCCACGAACTCAGTCCTGCATGCCAACATTTGACATTGAATCGCGCCAGTTGTGTTACAACACCATCGCGACTGATATGCACGTGCGCAGAAACTTTACTTTTGGATCTGACATCCAATAAATCGCACTGGTAGCATTGGATGCTCCATCATAATGCATGATGATATAAATAGGCTTGATATTACCGCTTTTATTAGGTGTATCCTTATAGGACACACCTACCAATTGATGTTCTTTAATATTCATGTCTTCTTTTATTATTATAATTTACTTTGATGTTAATCGCCTCCTTTTTCTTATCTGGAGTCCAATTTTATTCCGATAAAGGCGGCCAGCATTTTACTTTATTTGCTATTTCTATACAAATTTAGGTGGGAATCAAGATTGAAAATTAGAATATCAACGGTATGTAAGCGGTATGGAACAACTACCGAATATCAGCTCAAAACGAATATTTTTATTGTCGGTCAATTCCTAACAAAAAAGAAGGCGATCAAAAAATAAAAAAGTAAATTTACTTCGACTTGATTGGCTATTGAAAATGATTTATGAATAAAAAGAAGTAGCAACTAGCAAATTTTTAAGCCTAATACTTCGGCATGTACCGGAGCGTATTGGGATCGAACTTGATGAGAATGGTTGGGCCGATACAGACCTGTTGATTCAAAAAGTTAATGATCATAATCACGAATTGACATTGGATATGCTTAAGCATATTGTTGACACGAATCCGAAAAAGAGATTCGCTTTCGATGATAGTTTTAAGAGAATCAGAGCAAATCAGGGGCATTCTATTCCTATTGAACTCGGATTGCGTCCAGAGGTTCCACCTGATGTCCTATACCATGGCACAGCGATGCAATATGCAAATTCAATCATTGAGCAGGGAATAAAAAAACAGAATAGACTGCATGTGCACCTAAGTAAGGACATCGAAACTGCAAAATCAGTCGGACAACGACATGGAAAACCTATTTTATTCGAAATAAATGCATTAGCTATGTTTAAAGATAGATTTGATTTTTTCTTATCCGAAAATGGTGTCTGGCTCACTGACTACGTGCCTGTACAATACTTACGTTTTGTCAATTTCAAGGTTGAATCTACTAAATAGGGACCATAGCGCATAAGTTTTAGAATAACACCATGTCCAATAGTAAATAACAGCGATGCTTACATCCGAAAAAATAACAATTAAAAAAACGAGATAAAAGAAGACGGTTTCACTGTCATCGAGAATGTCTTTAGCAGAAATGAAGTTGAGCAATTGGTAACCATGATTGAAAACCAAGATCATTCAAGAGATACATTCAGGCGTTCCTCTGATCTTTTTGCGATCCGCCAGGTAATTAAAGAAATACCTGCCATATATACTATAATTTTCAATGATAACCTTAAAGATGTTATTTCTAAATTACTGGGAGCAGACCATTTTATTGTAAAGAGCATCTATTTCGATAAACCCGCAACATCAAATTGGTATGTATCATACCACCAAGACTTAACGATATCTGTGCTCGAAAAAACTGATTCTGAAGGTTTTTCGAACTGGACGGTCAAACATAATCAATATGCAGTACAGCCACCGCTGGAAATTTTGGAAAATATAGTTACGATAAGAATTCATCTTGACGACACGGATGCGGAGAATGGTGCACTAAATATTATTCCAGGATCACACAACAAAGGAATATACCGTCCCGAAACCATCGATTGGACCATGGAACAGGAAAAAACTGTCCTGTCCCGGAAGGCGGAATTATGATTATGAAACCACTATTACTCCATAGTTCCAAACGCACAAGCAACAACAAACGTAGAAGAGTTATCCATATTGAATTTTCTAGTATAGAACTAGCCAATAACTTATGCTGGGCTGAAAGATTCTAGTATAAAAAGACTCCCGTTGGCCACAAAAAAACTTTTCCGTTATTCCATTGTTATTTGATCGTTATAGCATAGGATGAGTTATATCGTGAAGGCTAGGAAATCGGTTCACCTAGCCTTTTTATTGTCAGCGCAAATACATTCATCAGCACTAAAACGAGTCATTATTTGTTTTACTCAACATCACAAAACACGGCTGTGATGGCAGCTCGATATAATGCACAGCCTGTCTTATTACTTACAGAAATGTAGGTTTTACCGCTAAAGCCAGTCTATAATAAGGCTTCAAGGAATGGTGCAGCATCATTTCATCGCTTTTTTGTTCATCAAACACCCTGAAGTACTCCGCATCAGGAGCTAAAATAACATGTGTCCCTGTACGGACATAATCATTGCTAGGAAAATAGGTCGGTTCTTTAAAATTCGGCAAATATTTCTTAACCATTTTTGAAACCTGTTTACCCAAGATCTTTTGATAATTCACTACAGCTTTCTGTGATGGATTTTTCAACATCCGAAAAGCGATTCTTTTCTTTATCCCCTGCTTCTTGATCGTGGAGGCTATTGGTGTTACGGGATTTCTACTTGGAAGATCTTGAAGCTGCTGTACAGTAAATGGCATCTGTGGAACCCAATCTTTGGGATTAACAATTTGGTAAGCCCAACCATAACTTCTATTTTCATATTCATAGGCGAAATAAAGGTTACCAGGTTTAGGCGCAGCCGTGCAGTAGGTCTTGAACCGAATGTCTTTCGGCAAGCGGCCAGCATCTTGCAATTGATAGAAATAAGCCGTTAACAGATAACTGATTCCTCCACCCTGACTATGTCCGACAATCAGAATATCCTTTGTACCCTGTTGATAAAGTGAATCTATTTTGGGCAACATATCCCTAGAAAGAAAGGCTGTACTAATTAGGTATCCGACATGAACAGCCGCATTGGGATCATTAGACAATTTATAATCAAATACAAAATTAGTATCTATTTCCAATTTACCTATAGCTGGAACCATTGCGGCATAGAGATTTGCCAGCCAGCTTAGATTATCATCTACTGATCCCCGCGTACAAAAAATAGCTGTGTTTTCATCCCGCTGCCATAACTCATACAAATTATTGAGTCCCATGGTTGGGCTTCTATAAGACAATTTCGAATACTCGGGTGCTGGGATATCAGATGGATCGCTCCCATCCTGTTCGTAGATATGTGCATTGACTCGCAACATTTCCTGATATTCGGACAGGTTAAATCCAGGATTAAGCCGCTGGGCTTCAACAGCTATCGCAACAAAAAGCAGACAGCTAAATAACCAATATTTTATCATAGTGATATTTCTATTTGCGTAAATAAATTCAAAAAATAATTTTCGAAATGCAGTTAATACATATCCGACAGCAATAGCTATGCCTTAATTATTTATTTTTGTACTTTAGAAGAATATATCAAAAGGCATTTTATGGACAATAATCATTTTTCTAATTGTGACCAAGAGCCCATACATCTTTGTGGTCAAATACAGCATTTTGGTTGTCTCATCCTATTTGATGCCACCCAAAATTGTATAGGCTGGAGTGAAAACTGGACAGAAACAGGTTTACCTAGGCAAAGTGTATTTTTGGGACAAAGCTTGACCAAGTTTATCGACTGTTTAGCTATTCAACATGCAATTGATCTTGATCAGATATTACACGATCATGCTGATAGTTTCAAACACCGTTATGTTGCGGATATCTATCTGGAACAAATCCCATATTACCTAAGTATCTATCCCTTTGACAATAAGATATATATTGAGATCGAACAACATCGTTCGCAATCGCATCAATTTAAAAACACATTCTTTTATGCCAAACATATCAATGACAGTGAGGATATCTGGAAGGCTCTGGCTGAGAATATTTTTACGGTGACGGACTATGATCGTGTTATGATCTATAAATTTTCAGCGAGTGGAGATGGCCAAGTCATTGCTGAACATGTTGTTGGCGACTTGGAACCATTACTAGGCTATCGTTATCCTGAGTTTGATATTCCCAACAAGCGCGCCAACTCTATACTAAAATATTTGCCAGGGTAACACCCGATGTAGATGCTGTCCCAGTCCCGATTTGGGGCTTTGAACCTGAGAAATTAGATCTCTATGACAGCGATACGCGCAATGTCTCCCATACACCTGCAATATCTTCGAAATGCCCAAGTAAAAGCAAGTGGTAGTTTCTCCATCATCATCAACGGAAAACTATGGGGATTGGTTGCTTGTCAGAATAGACTACCCAAATACATTGATCTAGCACAAAGACATCTTTCCATTTTCATTGTGCAATATGCTGTAAATAGTTTTTGGCCAATAAACATATTGAAGAGAATAACTTCAAACTTAAAACAAAGAGTATCGCATTTGAAATCAGACAAAATCTATTTACAAAGAAAGATCTTTACAAAGTAATTAGTGCACTGACCACTAGCTTAATGGACATCCTTCGAACAGATGGTATCGCATTTAAATATCTCGACAAATGGCATATTGTTGGCCATGCGCCAAAAAAGATATGTTATTAAATCTGGATAGTCATTTCAGTAGAACAATTTCTGATCAATTGTTTTGGCAATCCGATTTCAAAGGACATCAAGATGAAAACGAGACTACATTTCCATTTCCTGGTATTGCTGGAATAGATTTGGAAAATAAATTAGACTTCAAAATCTATTTCTTCCGAAAGGAAGTAAAGGTAGAGGAAACCTGGGCAGGACGACCTGAAAAGCAGCTTATTTATGATCCAACAAAGACTATAAATTTCCCTTCTCCCCGCACATCCTTCAATGCCTGGAAGAAAATAGTCGAAGGCACAGCCCCAAAATGGAAAGAACGCGAAATTAATTTCTTAAAAAGCTTAAGTATTACCATTCAGGAAGCCTGCTTAAAGAAGATCATTGAAATCCAAGCGCTCAACGAAAAATTGATTGAAACAAATAATGTTCTGGAAACATTCAGTTACACATTGAGTCATGATCTAAAAAACCCGTTGGCCGCACTACAGATGACAGCCCAGATGATCCGGGACAGACCCGGTTTAACTCAGGAATTTCTTGGAAAAGCAGGTAGAAACATGATGGACGCTATCCTATTAATGAATAACATGCTAGATAAAACAGTCGATTTCGCCCGTAGCAAAAGCTATGAGTTCGAATACGAAACTGTCTATCCGGAGCGGTTCATTGAAAATATCATTGATGATTGCAGTGTAAGATTTAATGTCCAAAACTTACGATTCGAGAAAGGGCGAATCCTTCCAATTGATGGAGAAAAGACCTTAGTCTATCAACTGTTTCTAAATCTTTTGGGCAATGCGATCAAGTATAGCAGTAATAAAACGGCACCCTTAATAGGTATAAACAGCCAAATAGAAGAAGATTATGTTTTGTATAAAATATGGGATAATGGCATCGGAATGTCAGCGGAAGAAACTGAACGGATTTTCGAAATATTCCATCGTTTACCTAATGCAATGCAATTTGATGGATCAGGAGTCGGCCTATCAATTGTGAAAAGAATTGCAGACCGACTCAATGCAAAAATCTCTGTCGAAAGCAAGTTGAATCAGGGTACAATTTTCGAGATCAAATTCCCCATAAGAAACTGATTTTTATGGTCATAAAAATAAAAAAACACTATTTCCGACAAGAATATTGGTCAAAAGAAGGTCTAGGACAGATGAAGGTGCAAAGTAATCTGCGCCCCGTTTCATCCATTCTTTTTATTAAATTAGAGACCAGCCGATAGATTCAGATTCGTACTCAACAGGTATAAATTATAATGTGTACAGAATCATTTGATTTACCGGTCACAGCGGGAATCTTCAATAAGTATTAATATTAAAATGGATAAATTCAGCTTGTTAGTTGGCAATGATATCAATAACATTTCCCCTGGAATCAGTTGGAGCGATTTGCTGTCTAACATTAAAACAAAATATCATGTAACGGCATTGGAAAATGGGCAAAAACCTTTTCCGATGTTGTATGAAGAGATTTTTCTAAATGCAATTAAGATACAGCATCTTAATGAGAAAGAACTTAAAACATATATCTCGGAGAGTGTCTCTCAGATAAATCAAAATGAAATACACCAGTTGATCCGGGCCCTCCCCACTAAAAACATCATCACAACAAATTATGAATTTAGTTTGGAAGGATCCACTTCAAAGAAGAATACAAGCCTGATCCGAGAAACAACATACAGTGTTTTTCGCCGACATGAAACTTCGGACAAAACATTTTGGCATATCCATGGTGATTGTGACAGTCCCAGCTCCATCAACCTGGGGTACGAACATTATTGTGGGCAGCTTCAGAAAATGAGAGATTATGTTGTAAATGGCACTAATTATACCTCGGATACGGTATCTAAAGCGGCTTTAATAAAGAGATTGAAACAGAAAAAGACTTACAGCTGCAATCATGGATAGACCTGTTCTTTACCCAAGATATTCATATTTTGGGACTATCGCTGGATTTTGTGGAAATAGATCTCTGGTGGTTATTGACCTATCGTGCCCGAAATAAGTTTTATAGAAAAAGTGACTTCATTCAAAATCAGCTGTTTTACTATACCACAAAAAAATGGCATCAAATCGCTGCTGATAAAATGCAATTACTTAAAGCCAACGATGTGGAAATTGTCGTTATTGATGAATCTGACAAAACAAAATATTACAAAAAAATATTGAAAGAGATCAGTAAACGGTACCAGCTTCCTTCCAATAAATAGCCTACTATTCCATGTCATTGACAAAAAAGAGTTTCGCTCATCAAAAAGAAATATACTTTCTCCCTGTATTGAAAGCCTTTTAAATGGGTCCTCCTTAAGAGAATAAAAATATATTTCCGCCCCCATTTTCAGATGTAAAATTAAAGAGCGAAATCACCAACATCGTTTATTTGAACTGGATGATACCTATCGAAAAAATTCGAGACATGATTCCCCAAGGGCTAGAGGTGAATGCTATTCAAGGGAAGGTATTATTTTCTATTTTGACCTATCGTCATGGTCATTTTGGACCAGCTAAACCAGATGGATTGAGGTCATTTTATAGTTCTCCACTACAAAGCAATTGGAGGTTTTATATTGCAACAGATACCAAGCTATTTAAAGAACCAACGGTCTTATTTGTCTCCAATAGCATGAGCAGTTTCCTCTACTGTTTAGGCAGTCGCCTATTTAGCAATATGATGTTTACACATCATCCCCTATCATTTAGCCATCAATATATTGATGATCACATTCATACAAAAATAGATCCCGGCACCAGCAATGCGCCAGATCTGGAAGTCATTTGCCATTCAGTTGAAGAATGGAAAATTCCCAACGATTTTCAGCATATATCAACTCATCCCAGCGAGCTTCTTGAAAAAATTATTGTTCAAAACCGCGCATTAACATCTCAGGATCTGAATTCGTCACATATTGCCAACATTTCACTCGCTTTTGATATAAAGGAGATCAAACCTTTAAAAATTGACTTTTTCAAAAGTCATACATTATATGAAATTGTAAAAGAGGAAGAATGTTTTGCCTTTCAAATACCGTCATTGACATTTTTTATGAATAATGAAAAAGAATAAAACAATGTTTTATATAGATTTTTTTATCGCTGTATTGATAGCGAATGCGATACCGCACTTCATTTTTGGGATCGCCAAAATACGATTTTTAGGACTTTTTGGTTATTCACCAACAGGCAATATCTGTTATGCTCTTTTACAATGTATTATTGCTTTATTACTCTTCTCTTATCAATATGGAATAACGAATATCTATACAAATCCCGCTATACTTGGTGGCCTAACAGTACTTTTGCTCTACTTTGCATTTGGCAGACTGCTCATCAACAAGTTCCATAAAAATAATCTGAACAGTTTTATCGCAATATTAAGTTTATTTTTTCTCTTCAGACTCTATTTGGTTAGCATAATCAAATAGCTATTACAAAACCTTACTGAATACATTCTCACCCTATTTCCATCGAAACAAAATGACTACTCCATACCAGAGTTTCCTTATCCAGCAAACTTAGCAGAATGTCAGACGAAGGAACTCGGTCAAAACAACCAAATGCATCATTAAATCTTCTCTATAGACAGTAACACAAAAAGCGAACAAGAGGAAAATATTTAAAAATAAATTAATATATAAAATTAAAAACAAGATCAACAACCAATAAATTTAATTATTACCGCTAAAAAATATATTTTGCGAAATAAAAAAATACATCAATTTTGTCTTGGCTAAATTAAAATTAACAGGAAAGTAATACCAAAAAATTACCGTATCTACATTTTCATATTTTTATTGTTCGACAATGTTTTTCAAGAGATCCACCTATTTCTTATTAGGTTTATTGTTGCTTATTGGATGTAAAAAAGACATTCCATCTCGCATCACTCCAGTAGATCCCGAACCAATTGATAGAAGCAAAATACCTATTCCAGCAGGATTTACAGTTGATTTGGCTTCCATAAAAATTAATACGATAGCAAATGCGAATGAGCCTGGATCGTCACGGCCTGAATTGATCCAGGACATATCCGGTAAAAATGCAAGTTATTGTCATCCTGATGTTGAGTATTTCCCAAAAGGCTTCAACGGATACAAATATTGGATGGTCTTTACACCTTATTTTGGTATATTAGGTTCTGATCGAGCTGCATCATTATACGAAAATCCCACTATTGTAGTATCAAATGATGGCAAAGAATGGATCACACCCACAGGCTTATCCAATCCCATACAACGTCGTCCTGCTATAGAAGATTCTTATATTCCTCCGAGTGGCATACCCAACCAAGGCTACTGGTCTGATGTCGATTGGAACTTTAATGGAAAAGAGTTTGAATTATATTATAGAGGATGTTTCTTTTCCAATAAAATTTTAAGACAATGGGGTGCAAAGAGCGATAATAATACGAGAAAACTAAATCAGGAAGCCGAGCGTGTTATTGTAAGACAAACTTCAACCGATGGAATCCATTGACTCCACTTGAAATTGTATACACGAGCAATGAACCAGCTTCTATTCAGGACAATCATATCATATCGCCTTCTTTTATCAGAAATGAAACTGGGATGTTTAGCTACGAAGTAGATTTTAAGCCGACCTATCAATCTCCTATCATGACAAACATCCTTCTGCGCGTGTCATCCAATGGTCTGGACTTTACAGCCTATCGAAATAGCAAACAAGTCAAATTCATCAATAAACCTTGGCTTGAATTAAATAAAAGTTATTCGACCTGGCATCTGCAAGCTGCCTATATTGACGGTTATTATTTTCTATGTCTCGCTATAGGAAATGTAGATAGGTACTCCTCGGACTTGAATTATCTCGCCTATTCAAAGGATGGAATACATTTCCGTGTATTTGAAACACCTTTAGCTTCATCGAATGTATATCGTTCAGCTGTGTTTGCTAAATCTTCTTCAACAAATGACATCGAATTTGGTGCTGTTATAGGCTATAAATCAGGCACGTTTGGTTATAGGGAATTTAAGTTAAACAAGAAGGTCTTGGAAGATGGGTTAAAATAAAATAATATGGGCTGTAATACTTACTTTTATAGCTTGACCTTAATACGCTAAAAATGGCAATCAAAGATATTGAAATTGTAAAAACTGAGATTCTATCTGATAATTGGTATACCTTAAAAAAATCACCTATCAATATACAAAGCCGGACGGAACTGTACAACAACAAAGTCGAGAAGCTTATGATCGTGGAAATGGTGCTGTAATACTACTTTATAACATAGCATCTCGAACCGTTATATTGACAAGACAGTTTAGAATTCCAACTTATATAAATGGGAATGAATCTGGAATGTTAATAGAGGCTTGTGCAGGTTTGTTAGATCAAGATTCGCCACAGGATTGTATCCGTAGAGAAACAGAAGAAGAAACTGGCTATCAGATCAAGGAAGCAAAAAAATATTTGAAGCGTATATGTCTCCAGGCTCGGTTACCGAAATTCTACATTTCTTTATCGCGGAGTATACGAACAATATGAAGGTTAGTGATGGAGGAGGATTGCAGGAAGAGGAGGAAAATATTGAAATCCTAGAAATTAATATCGATGATGCTTTAGCAATGATCGAAAGCGGTGAGATCAAGGATGGCAAGACAATTATGCTCCTACAATATATTAAGTTGAAAAGTATCATGTAAGTCTTTACTTTTAACCGGACATCTTAACGAGCTACCTTCCTGAAAAAATAAATTTAGCCTGTTGGAAATTGATTGTAGATGGTATATAATGAGGAATTCCCATATATTCTTGTTCGGTACCAGTTCCTAAAATATATTGAGACCCTTTCTTAAGTAAAATAAAGGGTCTCCTTTTTTCTGTCCCCAGCCGAATGGCGTATAGTAATAATCACCGCTCAGGGTATCATTTTTGATATTCCCCGAACCTCTCCCGAGTCAATTTCACCACCGGGTCTATAAAAACGTAACTTTCCATGAAAACGGCTTTCAAAGAGATCAAGTTCAAGTTGAGCACTATCGCGATTACTATAAGCAACATACTTTAATAACTCTGCATCCCGCCTCTTTTCCTCACAGCTTGCAAACGAGAGAACCAACAAAACACAATAAACGGCAATAGCAATTAAACGCATTCTTCGTATGAAATTTAAATATTCCTAGAATGAGCTAAAAATAATCTATTCTGCTTAAAAACAACAAAAATGTGATAAAATAAATCTATCATTAAAATGTTAGCCATTTCCCGCGTTAGCGACAACTTTATCTGCCAAAGCTTTAAGCTGTTGCATATCTGAATAATCCAGTTTTAAAGCTTCAAAAATCTGCATCGGAATACAGGCTGCTTTTTCTTTCAATTGCAAGCCTAGATCTGTGAGACGAATCTTTACGACTCGTTCATCCGTTTTACTTCGCGTACGGGTAAGTAGCTCCTTGCCTTCCAATCGTTTCAATAGTGGTGTAAGGGTACCATTATCCAAAAATAACTTCTCCCCCAATTGGTTTACGGTTTGTTCGTTATTTTCCCATAAAGCCATCATTGTGATGTATTGTGGATAAGTCAAATCTACTTCTGCTAGAATAGCACGATAATGCTGCATAATCTCGCGATGCAGAACATATACGGAGAAACATAACTGTTTGTCCAGTTTCAATAAATCATCCATCTTGCAAAGATATTGTTTTCTTAAAGTTTGAAGTATATGATGTTTCTATTTATACTCAACAACAAATTCTTCTTTCGGCATTCTGACTTTTTCATTGTAGAGATCCAGTCACGAGAAGCATCTGCGACACCTACATACATTAATGATACACTTTTCAATCCAAGTTTTTCCAATTGCAATACTTCATCCACTACTTTATTATCAAAGCCTTCCGCCGGCGTGGAATCAACCCTGAGTTCTGCCGCTTGTGCCAGAGCTAAACCTAAAGCAATATAAGTTTGTCGTGCTGTATGTACAAAATTACGTTCCGCAGCCTCATTTAGATAAATGGACTTCAATTTATCTGTATACGATCCAAAGCGCCCACGAGGTAAATCTCGCTCATCTGTAGTGAAATCATATACTTTATCAATGCGCTCTTCGGTGTATTTATCCCAAGCCGCAAAAACCAACACATGAGAACATTCTCGCATGCATTCCGGATTTAAGGCTCCTTTTGCTAACTCATCTTTGAAAGCTTGATTTTCAACGACCAATACTTTAAAAGGTTGCAAACCCGAAGAAGTTGGTGCAAACCGAGCTGCCTCCAAGATCTTGTCTATATTTTCTTGTGTAACCTTTCTTGTCGGATCATACGCTTTCACAGCGTGTCTCCATTGTAAGTCTGTTATTAAGGACATTTAATTGTTTGTTTATTTTGAAAAAGAACGAATAATATTGCTAGTAATGCCGGAATTCCCTGTACAAAGAAAATCTTTTTACTTGCAGTGATACCTCCGAAAATACCAGCAACAAGAACACAACCTAGGAAGAATAGGCGAACATTGTCACTCCAGATCGGATCATTGATAAAAAATGACCAAGCCAAACCGGCAACCAAAAAGCCATTATATAGGCCCTGATTAGCAGCAAGCCCTTTTGTCGGTTTAAATAACTCGGCAGCTAGCGCTTTACCGAAACTACGCCTTCCAGCAGTTTCCCAAGCAAACATTTCCATCCATACAATATAGACATGTTCAATGAGTACAAGCATCGTGAGCACTGTGGCAATATGATTCATCTATTATTCGTTGTTTGATACTGTTAACTTCACCTCTATATTACCTCTGGTAGCATTTGAATATGGACACACCTGATGTGCTTTTTCAATTAGTTGCTGTGCCACCTCCAAACTGACTGCAGGAATATTGGCATGCAATTCCGCCGCTAAACCAAAACCACCGTTCTCCAATTGTCCAATACTTACCTGAGCGGTAACCTTGGTCTCACCTGTTTTTATCCGCTCTTGTCTAATCACCAAATTCAAAGCACTATCAAAGCAGGCAGCATAGCCAGCAGCGAAAAGCATTTCTGGGTTTGCATAATCATCGTTCGCACCTCCAAGACCCCTCGGCATACGAACCGCCAGATCCAATACAGCATTTTCACTTTTACCTGACCGTTTCGTCCGCCTGTGGCTGTCGCGCCTATGGTATATAACGTTTTCATATTTTAATTTGTTTTTGTTTCAACAACACAAATGTAGATTGAAAAATTATATTGTGCAAAATATAATTGGACTATTGACATTAAAATGAAAATAGAAGTCAATCTTTAAATGGCTAGATTAGACTAATCTCCAACCAAAGAATAAAAAGGTAAATTTGATTATTGCAAATGTAATTGATATGAAAACAACTACAATCGAACAGTTCTACAATGAGATCAATGCTTCAATACCCGAGGAAATAGCGCGTGAGATCGGACACTTCAATGTATTTAGCTTTGAGGAGCTCGCTGCAAAGCTGAAAGAGAAGCCCATCATGCCTTACAATAAGCGAACTTATTACAAAATCAGTTTAATCACAGGAAAGAATACAGCCGAATATGCTGATAAAGTAATCGAAATTGAGGGATCTGCATTGGTATTTGCAACACCGAAAGTTCCTTACCATTGGATACCCAAAGACGAACATCAACAAGGCTATTTTTGTGTTTTTACTGATGAATTTCTAGCACGAAATAAAAGTGGTGTCGTACTGGATGATCTACCTATCTTTCAACCTGGTGGACTTCCTATTTTCCAGATTACAACCGAACAGCGCATCGAAATTGAGCGAATTTTCGAAAAGATGAACAAGGAATTATCTTCTGATTATAGGTTTAAATATGATCTTTTACGGAATTATGTTCTTGAAATCATTCATTATGGACAAAAGCTACAACCGAAAAGTATCAGTAACCCCATGCACAATGCATCAACCAGAATTACCTCTCTTTTCATCGAATTATTGGAAAGGCAGTTTCCAATAGAATCACCGATGCAACGGTTGCAATTACGAACTGCCAATGATTTTGCCGAACGTCTCGCCGTTCATGTAAACCACCTCAATAAAATTCTCAAGGACAATACGGGTAAGACAACAACACATGTAATCAGCGCAAGAATTATACAAGAAGCAAAAATCCTCCTCAGGCAAACGGACTGGAATATCTCAGAGATTGCCTATTCACTCGGTTTTGAGGAAATAGCGCATTTTTCTAATTTCTTTAAAAAGCAGACCAAGCTTTCACCAAACAATTATCGTTCTCAACGATTATAATTTGAATTTCGCAAATATTGATTTGCTTTTCACAAACTCAGCAGATACTTTTCATGCGAAATTTGTCTTATTAAATTTTAAAACAAAATAAAAATGGCTAAAAATAAAATCGCTTTAGTAACTGGCGGAAGCCGAGGTTTGGGAAAAAACATGACAATTAATCTTGCTAAAAAGGAATTGATGTCATACTGACTTACAATAGCAATAAAGAAGAAGCAGATCATGTCGTCTCTACGATTAAGGCTTTGGGACAACATGCAGTGGCATTTCAATTCAACGCCGGAGATACAAAATCCTTCGATCATTTTATAACACAAATAACCGAACATCTAAAAAATCAAACAGGTCAATCAAACTTTGATTTTCTAATTAATAATGCGGGCACGGCATTGTATGCTCCTTTTATGGATACGACGGAGGAGCAATTTGACGCTGTTTACAATATCCATTATAAAGGTGTCTTTTTCTAACCCAGAAAGCACTTCCTTTTATAAATGATGGTGGGCGTATCATTAATATTTCTTCGGGTCTTGCCCGCTTCGCGGTTCCTGGTTCTTCTGCTTATGGCTCGATGAAAGGTGCCATCGAAGTCTTGACAAGATACCTGGCCAAGGAACTAGGCCCTCGGAGTATTGCAGCGAACGTAGTCGCACCAGGAGCTATTGAAACAGATTTTGGCGGTGGACATGTTCGTGACAACAAAGAAACCAATGCTCATATCGCGAGTGTAACAGCCCTAGGTCGTGCTGGTGTACCTGACGACATTGGTGGAGTTGTGGCCTTCTTGTGTACTGAGGATGCCCGATGGATCAATGGACAACGCATTGAAGTATCTGGTGGTATGAATCTTTAATCAACTTGATAGAGAATAAGTATATATCTTACTGTTGTAAAATATATACTTATTAAAATATTGTATATGATTTTCGCTTCTATTACTCACGATTCATCTTAATGAATATAATACCAATTTCATTTTCTTTTTAAAAACAATAACCATACTGTTAAGTTGCGCTTCGAATGGCTAAGTTTGTAGGATAGATGAAGATACAACTTGCAATAATAAGTGATATACATGCCAATATTGTAGCATTGGATGAAGTACTAGCGGATATAAAAAGAGCGGGGTAACACAGATTTACTGTTTAGGTGATCTGGTCGATTTTGCCCCATGGGGAAATGAGGTTATTGCCCGAATACAGGAAAGAAATATCACCTGTTTACTCGGAAATCACGATCAGCGGATTGCCTTGATGAACGTATTATTCCCTTACCACACCACGATGCAATCGAAACAGTAAACCGTGACATCGCCATCAATCTCAGCAAAAACGATATAACAGCTGTCCAAAAAATGGCTGGCAACATTACCTTACAATATTGAATTAACGTTCAAAGTCGGTAATCATCTTAGAAAGATCCTGCTTGTGCATGCCAGTCTTCATAGTAATGATGAATACATTCATGAATCAACACCCAAAGCAGACCTGTCCGTTCAATTGCGCGAAAGAGCCATTGATATCCTGGTCATGGGTCATACCCATCACTCCTATGTCCAACGGACTGAAGAAGTCCTGTTTATCAATTGTGGGTCTGTCGGCCGAAGCAAAGAGAAAGACAGAAAGGCTTCTTATGCCTTAGTTACGCTGACAGAAGAAAACATAGAAGCCAAAATAGTTAAAGTAGATTATCCGATTGAGGAAGTCGCAGCGGCTATTTATCACAGTGATATTCCCGATTTCTATGGCGATTTTTACGCATGGTAGATGCCTAATTATCAATAAAAACCCGAGGTTTATTTAGTTTGTTTGGCAACTATATTTCCGTGTGAATAACCAGCTCGACATCGCTGTCTATGCTTTAAAATCGGTCTATTTTTCCGGTTAGTGCAAACATGATCTATTGGTAACAATGACTTTGCACAAAAAACAAAAGTCTTATTAACAAGAGATTAACCCAAGATGGAGAATAAGAAAATTGTATGTAAATTAGAATTATAAAAATGATATAAACCTTACGATACTGACATTCCTTAAAAAATCCAATTTTTTATCAAAAACAAAGGAATAATTATCAATAGAAAATCTTAACGGGAAATGGAAAAGCAGCTATTTATTGCAAGCAGACTTAGAGAAGTTTTATTAAATGGTCATTGGATTGCAAATACCAACTACCAAGAACAACTAGCAGATATCAGTTGGGAACAGGCTATCCTCAAGATCAACAATTTAAATACCATTGCTGCACTCACCTATCACATCAATTATTACTTAAAGGGATTGCTTGCCGCATTTGAAACTGGAAAGTTGGAAATTAATGATAAATACAGTTTTGATTTACCTGAAATAACCAGTAAGACAGATTGGGATGAACTCCGGCATGATTTTATCAGAAATGCTGAGCGCTTTGCAGATAAAATCGAGCAATTTGATACAGAAATTTTTAGCCAGCCTTTTTTGATGAGAAATATGGTTCCTATCTGAGGAATATGGAGGGGTGATTGAGCATAGTTATTATCATCTGGGACAAATCGTATTGATCAAAAAAATAATCACACAATGAGAAAGGGAGGTGGATCCTAGCAGATTTATTTTGTATTGCTAAAGCAATTTATCTAAGTTTGATCCCTATGCTAGCAGCTTACTTTCAATCTTTAGGTCTTTTTAACCCGGAAGAAATTACCGAGATTGTTCAGCTTTTTGAATTCAGAAGGCTGAGCAAAAATGACTATTTTGTCAAGGAGAATCAACCCTGTAACGAGGTTGCCTTCATCGCATCCGGAATCTTTCGTTCGTACTATACAACCTCAAGTGCCGAAGACGTTACCTATTGTTTCAGATTTCCCAATAGTTTGATCGCTGCCTACTCATCTTTTATTACAGGAGGACCAAGTGTTGAAACCATGCAGGCCCTCAGCCCCGCCGAACTCTGGGTCATCAAAAAAGTGCTATTGACAAACTTGCCGCCGAAAGTCTAGTATGGACAAAATATCTTAAAATGATTGCTGAACAGCAATACCTAGAACTTGAAAAACGTATCTTTCAATTGCAGAAAGAAACTGCTTTGCAACGCTATACGGTCTTGCTCGAGATCAGCCCGAATTTGTACAACAAATACCGTTGCAGTATTTAGCGTCCTACCTAGGCATCACACAACGGCATTTAAGTCGAATCCGCAGTGAAATTACTTTTTAGACATTTGTCCTATAATTCAAGTACCAGTACCTCTACTTTTGTGTTATCAGAAGAATAACATGAAGAAGAAAATACTTATCATCAATGGTCACCCCAATAGGGAATCCTTCAATTTTGGCATTGCTGCAACATATCAAGATGGTGCCGAAGAATCTGGAGCGGAGGTTCGATCGATTAATATTGCAGATTTGAATTTTAATCCCAATCTCCAGTTTGGATACCAGAAGCGAACAGAACTCGAACCAGATCTCCTACAAGCCTGGGAAGATATCCTATGGGCCGAACATTTAGTTTGGGTACATCCCGTTTGGTGGGGCGGTCTCCCTGCTATGATGAAAGGTTTTATCGATAGACTCTTTCTACCTGGCTTTGCTTTCCAGTACCGTGAAAATTCTCTTTTTGGGACAAATTACTCAAAGGAAAATCGGCAAGGATAATAACAACTCTGGACCAGCCCGGTTGGTATTATGCTTTGGTCTTTGGTAGACCGAGTGTAAATCAACTCAAAAGATCTACCCTACTATTTTGTGGTGTATCACCAGTAAAAGTCACTTACATCGGAATTATAAAGACTTCGGATACAAAAACGCGGAATAAATGGTTGTTTAAAATCAAGCAACTCGGACGAAAACAAGGTTAAAAACCAACCTGATTTCTCTTTGATAAATTTTTCAGGGAATAAACACCATCGCTTGTGCTTTTTTGTCAAATGGCAATTGTCCCCTCCCTGTTATCCCCTAGCTTTGATCCGTAAATTCAAAACAACAGCAAAATGGATATTTTAATTGGGCTCCAGTGGGGAGATGAAGGAAAGGGAAAAATCATTGATCTGATCGGCAGTGATTATGACATTATTGCCCGGTTCAATGGCGGGGCAAACGCCGGACATAGTATTTATCACGAAGGCAAACGGATCACCCTCAAATTACTGCCTTCAGGAATCTTTTATCCCCGGATCAAAAATATTATTGGTACCGGTGTAGTGATCGATCCTCTGGCTCTCCAAACAGAAGTGGAACAGCTTCAATCCATTATTTCTGACACAGAAATAATCAATCGAATCCTAATTTCAGAGAAAGCCCATCTTGTATTGCCTACTTACAAATATTGGGATATGTACCTCGAAGAGTCGTCGCAATATCGCACTATCGGAACGACTAAAAATGGTATTGCACCCACCTATTCCAATAAAATACTTCGGCAGAATGTACGTGCGGGGATATCTTTTCCAAAGATTTCGAAACCTATGTTTTCCAAATTTTAAATAAACAGTATGCCGAATTACAGGCTTTGGGGCAGGATATGCCGCCGGTACAAGAATTATATGATAATTTTCTGAAGGCATGCAGTTTTTTAAAAAAGTTACAAATTAAGGATACAGAAATAATCATCAATGAAGCAATTAAGAACAATAAAAAGTACTGGCAGAAGGAGCTCAGGCGACATTATTGGACATTGATCATGGTACCTACCCCTATGTGACCTCTTCAAACACCATCGCATCCGCCGCATGTGTAGGTTTAGGCGTATCGCCTAAGCTTATCGATAAGATTTATGGTGTTACCAAAGCCTATTGTACACGCGTTGGAAACGGCATATTTCCAACGGAGATCACGGGCTCCCTTGCCGATGAGCTGCGTGAAAAAGGTGGTGAATTTGGATCCAATACCAAACGGCCGCGAAGGGTGGGCTGGCTTGACCTACCTGCATTAAAATATGCTGTCATGTTAAACGGTGTGACCGATCTGGTACTGACAAAAGCGGATATTCTAAATGGAATGTCCGAGGTTCCAATTTGTACAGCATATGAGACAGATGGTGAAACAAGAACCTTAGCTGCTCCGACATGCGTAGACAATGCCCCAAAGCCAATCTGGAAATTTTTAGACGGATGGAATTGCCCTTTGGGTAAAATCGATCAGCGGGCACAAATCCCAAAAGAACTGAAGCTATTTATCTCCTTTTTGGAAGAAGAGTTAAATATACCCATCAAATATCTGTCTACAGGACCGCAACGAGAAGAATTGATTATCTTAGGTAATTAATATAAGCAATATGGAACAGCTTTTAGCGTTTATCCGAAAATTTGGTCAGCTTGATCAGCGGGAGGAAAGTCTAATCAGGCAGGCATTCGAGAAGAAGAGCATTCTAAAAGCCAGCTATTTTGTCACCTGTGGAAAGGTTAACAACAGCATCGCCTTCGTAGAAAGCGGTGTATTTCGCTCCCTTTATTATAATCATAAAGGTGATGATTTTACACGTTACTTTATTTACGAAGGCCGCTTTATCGGGGATTTCCAAAGTTTTCTGGATCGTACCCCGTCCAATGACTATATCGAATCTGTAACTGATGCGCAGTTATGGAGTCTTGATATCCATAATTTCCTGTTGTTAGAAAAAGAGATCAAAATCTGGCCCTTATTGATGGCCAAGCTGTATGGGTTTGTGATTGAAAGCAAATTAAAAACAGCAAATACCATGATGAATCTTGATGCCAGGGAACGCTATCTGCTATTTCTAAAGCTCTATCCCGGACTGGCAAATCGTGTTCCCTTAACAATGCTGGCCTCCTATTTGGGTATTACAGCTTCTTCTTTAAGCCGTATCCGAAAAAATATCACGTGAGGATACTAATCATATCGGGTCATCGTTCCTCGCGAACTTGGTGAGTTGTCACGGAACCACTTATCAAATTGAGGTTTGGCAATAAAGAATGTTATTTTATTTTTTGCTGAATCCTTTAATTTGTCTTTAAACAAAGTAATGATCTGCTCCTTGCTAAACGTCTCTTTCGGTTCGATAGGATTACCATCGTCATCATAAGAAGGACTATACTCCTCATTACTCCGATCAAAACGCAAAGATTCTATCTCAGGGATTACAAGTTGAAATACTTTATCCTTGGTATGCCAGATCAAGCGCAATCCCGAGGAAACACCTTCCAATTCCCTCGAATTCATTGTCGCCTCGGGATTATCCAATGTAATCTGATCCACTAGTTTATTCACATCATCCGCAGATACATCCTCCTGTTCAGCCATCCAGGCAAAAACCTCCTTTTCTGCTAGATCTGTGAGGAGTTCAAGTGTTTTAAATTTAAAACTACCATAATCCGCCAGATTGATGTCATTCTTATTCGAATTGACATTATATTGAACATAATAGACTGTGCTATCAGGAAGATTTTTTCGCTCAAGTACGATTTCATTTTCTTCCACATCGAGATTCACCATATCGACTTTACCCCGGAAAAGATCCTCATTACTTAGAAATTTTGCGAGATCCACATTCATATCAACCCCTTTCAATTGCAATGGGGCTTCTGCGTATGGCTTGACAGACTGTTTACAGGCAAATATGCTAAGCGATAAGATTGCAATGCCTATAGTCCCTATCTTTTTACTTTTCATCCGTTTTGATTTTTTAAGTTTCTACCTGTCTTATTAGTAGAGGTCATCAATAGAAACATGAACAACATTTCCGTCCTTGTCAAGAACAATCTCTCCCATGGTGAAATATCCTGTGCCATCCTTTGAAAAGGCAACATCAAGCGTTGAGAACCATCCGGAGAAGGAGGTAATACAATTTTTTTGAAGATCCTGTTGTTTTTATCTATCAGGAACAACTCCTCCTTTGCAGTGCGAACCAATGCATGACCCCTGTAGAATTCGGTAATATTACTATATTGAGGCTGAATAACAATCTTTCCGTTCAGATCAATAAAACCGTAGCCATCATAATCAGAGAAAGGAATCATCCCTTCGGCACTCCGACTGATATCTATATATCTCAGGTTTGCGGGAAGATCAACCCGTTTATTCTGATAATCTAGCAAAAAGTCTCCCGACCTTTAGTGACGTACACCCAATTCGCAGTTTTTAATCCCTCAATTTTATCATATTCCAAAGGAATGACCAGTTTTCCGCTGGTATTTAAAACTCCGAATTTATGCAACTTGCTACGTACCATAAAGCTACTATCAGCAAGCATATCAACGGTACTTAATAAAGGGGTTTCAATAAGATCTCCTTTTAATGTATAGAGATCAAAAGTCTCGCGTCCCCTTAGTGTATAGTTTGCAACAAATAACTTGCCCTGTTTTTCTATAGCTGTATATTTAAAAGGCACTATTTCTTCTTGTCCATTGCGAAGCACACCCAGATTTTCCTTTTTATTTTTAAATACGGATAAATCCGCATTAAGCTTCCGCTCAAATCGGTAACCAGCTTTGACAGGCTCCAGCTTTTTATCTTTCACATTTAAGAAATAATCAATGCTATCACTTGAATCAAAGAAGTAATCTTGACTGCTACGTGTCAATTCTTTAAAACGAGGTTCAATAATTACATTACCCATGGAATCCACAATACCATATTTCTTTGCTTCCTGATCTAAATAGGTCATATATCCATAGGAGGCAGTACGTGAAACAGGAATTTGGCGTTCTGCTTTAATTGTTTCATTTGATTTTCCAAAATACAATAAAAATTGCTTTACAGGATAAGGGAATGAGATGGAGAGTCGCTGTTCAACAGGCCCTAGGTACTCCTCATTGGATTCAATATATGCTCTAAGCTTTTTGATAACGTCAAATACATCTGCATTCTTGTTATCGCCCAACAATACCTTAAGGTCTTTCTCAATAGCTGACTGATAGTAATTCAACTTTTTCAAACCTTGAAACATCGCTTCAGTAAACTGAGGTTCGAAGCGGTCAAGCATGGCATCCTCTACCGCTGCGGTTTGGAATTTTGAAACAACTGTCCAGCCGACTTCGCCTGTTTCTGAATTTCTGGATGTAGTCCATAAAGTGGCATCGCCGAATAAGAATTCGATTCCACCAATTTATCATTTGGAGTTTCTCCTCGGTGACCAAGATAATTGTAATATAAATCCAGCGGTAGATCGAGTTCTATACCCTGTGGACTAATGGTATCGATCGTTAAATCGTAGCCCATATATTTCACCGTTTTGGCATTTGGAGCGATTACCAATGAGTCCAACTCATGTGGAAGTTGATATTTTATTTCCACGAGCGCCTGACTAACCGGCAAAAGGCCGACTTCGGATGAATCAAGGCGGTTATTTCCTTGAAAGAGCTGTTTAAATGAGGTTGAGAGCTGCCCTGTTTCCGATATTTTATCATCGGTAGCATCTAGCTCAAATGATGAATGTGGAATACCAAAACTTTGTACCGCTTTGAGTGTAGTGGCATAGCTTTCAAATGCAGCTTTCAGTGTATCAGGATTAGGAATAATAAAGGCCTTATTTTGGATATCCATCCGATTCCAGTTTACCGTATCCCAATTAATTTCCTTGGGATCACCTGAAGATAATCCCATTGAAAAGCTAAAATAAATGGTTTGCTCTTTTACCTTCGCTAGGCAGTATCAATCAATTGTACCTGCTGTTTAAAAAAATTCGCCCGATCCTGAGGGGAAAGCTTACGGATATGAGCCAGCATCTCTGTCCGGCTGTCGAATTGTCCAATGTCTTTTTCCCTGTACAGGAAGCAAAAGACAAGAACAATAAAAATAGGAATGTTATTCTCATGCAATTTCTCTTTTCAGAACCCAAGTCATTTATTTCACCACATGATCAAATATCCTGCCTAAGTCGGAGAGTTTGCTTTAATTTTTAAACATTCAATAAAATGACCTGGTACATTTTACCAACGGTATAACAATCGCGTTGTAAAAACATTGTCTTTCAGATCATCAGAAAAATTCTTCAAGCTCGTTTTTTCATTGGTCACATGCTCATTATATACCGTAAGTTTTAATCTATTACTGATCTGATAAGCGACACCATAGCCCAATGTGCTAAATTTGACATCACCATCCGCCGTAAAATTATCAGGCATTCCTATGGTCATGCCACTTGCCTTTGTATTAGGGTCATAGACATCGTAAGCCAATAAAGCTGTAACACCTGTTTTTGCGATTTCTTGTGTAAACCAAAGATAATAACCGTTAAATTTCCGTTGGTATAAATCTGTAGCAGGCTGTGTCGTAAAACTTCTGCTCGCATACGGACCTTTAATATCCGCACCTCCAGCGACACCAGGCTGATCACCGGCTACATATTCCGTCTTGAAGCTAGATTTTCCAAAGCTATTATCCAGTTCGATCTGAAAGTTTGCACCATAGTAGTTTCGACCAATGGCTTTTCCTTCATTGTCATCACTGGTATGCGCAGTATAGCCATTAGCAATCGCAGTGTAGTATGTTTTGGTGTCGTTGCGGACAGAACCTTTATAGAAAGAGCCACCAAATCCGAGCTGCAATCTTTTATCTGCAAGGCTATCGAATTTAAATCCTAGGTTACCGATCAGATCCTTTTTAGAATCGTAGTCTTTGGCGGAGTGGCCGCTTCCGTTTACCAGAGCCAAGTCCAAGTTCAGGAATTTCATTTTGGCTCCAGGGTGGTAACTGACCATCCCCCAAGGTCACGTTCACGCGGCATTAGCGTCTGGAAAACACGCGCCCGTTCGGGGAAATCACGGTAGCCAGAAGAATAAACAATAGAATATCCGAATGGTCTGTTGAAGAGACCTGCTGTCAGACTCAAGCCTTTCTGACTAGGGTGGCGTAATTGAATAAAAGCGTCCATTAACTGTACACCATCTTGTGTCGCATCGAGCTGGAATACAATACTTGAGTAAGTATCCACACGGTCAATCTTGAGGCGTCCACGTCGGATCATGAAACGATTGTCTGAATTCTTAGAAAAATCACCACCGGAGAAAGAGGTTATTCCCGGCGATTGAGCCTTTTGAAACTGCGTCTGAAGGTATCCTGTGATTTTGATATCATGTGGATCATAACTTGAAGGTGCATTATTATTTTGCGCCATGGCTACTGCTGGACCGATCAGAGTTGCGAGTAAAAGTGCCTTTTTCATCTATTTAATTTATTTACAAGTGACCAGTCTCATCCATATAAATGAGCTTGTTGCACTTGGTTTGTTTTCAGCTGTGATGGAGCTATCAGCTTTATTCAATTCGTTGTTTAGCTCGAATAAAGCTCAATAGTTTCATTTGAATAAAATAATCTCTAATATAATGAATGAATTTTAAGCGCATTATAGGGTTTCATTAAATCGTATAAGCGCTCTTCTTTCAACGCCGTAAAAATAGATTCTCAACATTAAGTTAATGTTAATAAATTGTTAGACTATTAATTTATATACATAAAATTAATGATTTGGTAATAAACTACAACTATGATGAATTAGCTAATTTATCGGTACCATATCGTGGAATTTCTGAAGATTTCGTACCAGTATCTAAAATCTTAAAGTTCAAGACAGAAAAAACGTCTCATAATTACTTATGAGACGTTCCTTCATTGTTAGCAAAGTCTTTCAAAATTTTATTTTGTTAGCCATACTCTCGCTTGCACAGGAATAATTTCCTGTCCGTTATCAAGAGTCACTAAAAACATAAATGCTATTTCTTGTGTTTTTAGTGTTGTAGAATTTTCAAAATCTTTAATGATTTTTTCATTTGCCGCGCTCTTGCTCCTAAATTCCGAGACAGACGTATTAAATACAACCTTATTACCAGCTCCTGCAATGGGATTAGTAATATAGGTACCCGCCCTAACCCCACCAGCATTAATTGAAGTACCTCCAGCTAATACTTTCGAAATTTCCTTGATTTTTCTACTAGAACTCTCTGGTATTGTCAGAGTCAATGTGAACGTATTCGTTGCCAACGGGACTTTAATGTAAGGATTAAATCCTTCTGTCAAGGCCCCTCATATGTAACTGGAATTTCAGGTCGATTGTCCGAATAGAATTCCGTATAATCTTTGTTGCATGACACCATGAATGTCATTACAGCTACTATAAAGTATATTAAATTTTTTTCATCTTCTTTTTATTTAATTAACATCCCACCAAACTTTGACATTCGATTGCGGTATTGCTGTGCCCTGTGGAAAATTTGGATTACGTTGAACTTCAGAACTAAGATAGACTGCTCTAACTGGTCTAGTTCCGTCTATCCGCCTGCATTTTGGTGTGGAGCTAACACTGGGTATCCAGTTCTTCTCCAATCATTCCATTGTTCCAAACCATTTGCAAATTGAGCAATATATTTTTGTGTAATAATTTGTTCTATCTTTTTCTCATTACTACCGCTTAACGTAACTGTTGTAGCATTATCAGCAAAAAATTTATTTATGTCGCTCGACGTTACCTTTGCATCATTCATTGAAGCTTTAATACCTGCTTCATAAAAAGTTTGGGCATTTCCGGCAACTCCGAATCGAATGATTGCTTCTGCTATATTGAAACAAGTTTGAGCATATGTAACTAAACGAGTCGGTCCCTCCCCTCAGCACCAGTTGCATAATCGTTATATTTTGAACGATCGTCAAAGGGAGGAAAGGTTCCTCCAAACCCGTTATCCGCTGTGACATAATCACCTTTAGGGCGGGTAACAAATATCGGTAGCCTAGGATCATTCGTACCTTTTAACAAATTTACGAACCTCGTACTTATCAACAATTCATTTTGAAACAATGAGTTATAGGATAATGTCCAAATCGGGGCCTGACTACCTGTTTGTCCACCAAAATTTATCGCAAGATTTTGATCATTACTATTAATATATTGATTTTTTGTTAACA
The DNA here is from genome assembly GCF_019285695.1 of Sphingobacterium sp. E70. NCBI lineage: Bacteria > Pseudomonadati > Bacteroidota > Sphingobacteriia > Sphingobacteriales > Sphingobacteriaceae > Sphingobacterium > Sphingobacterium sp. E70. The sequence continues at coordinate 1,355,161 of NZ_CP079104.1, forward strand.
CGGCCTCGATCTCTGACTTAGCACGATTCGGTTCAACCAAGCTAATTTGCATTGCCAATTTTAATAAAAGAGAGTTTCCCGCTCTTTTCCATTTATTAATATCTCCTTTAAAAACAATATCATCAGTTCCAGGTTTTGTTGGACTCTCCTTTTCTAAATCCGCTAAGCCCGCTTTTGTCAAATCAAACAAGCTTTGTATATTAGAACCATTTCCAAGGTAAATATCTTTTTGAGAATCCAGTTTGGGTCTCGTCACACCAATATCTCCTGTTAACGCTTCAGAATAAGGGATGTCTCCCCAAACGTCAGTAGCCATAGCAAAACTAAGTGCCGACATGATTTTACCTATTCCTGCATAAGCGGGTCCATTGTTAGCTTCAGCAGTTTCTATTAATTTTTTATAATTTACTAATGCTCCTCCGTACAATTCAAAGCGCCACTGATTTCCAAAGTCATCACCGTCAATAATGTACCGATCATAATCCTGTGGACTGCCAGCGGCTCCCGTTGTAACACTCATGATCGTAGAAGCGAATCGGTTTAATTCGTTTGAATTTGCAAATGCAGTTCCTGCTAACCCAGTTGGCAATAATGTTGATGCCGGCACCTCCAATGGATTATTTGGGGTATCATTGACATCCAAAAATCCTTACATCCGACCAAGGATAAACCAATGGCCAAAATAGACATTTTATATATATTATGTTTTATAGATTTCATTGTGTGTTGTATTAAAATGTTGCGCGGATATTAAAACCAAAATTTTTCGTAGTTGGAATACCATTTAAATCCAAGCCTTGAACGTTTCCAGCACCTTGTGTGTTGACTTCTGGATCAGTAGGAAATCCTGGGGCAAACATCCACAGATTTCTTCCACTAACCCCAATAGAGACCTGTCCAAATGGAGAATTTTTGAGAACATTTTGCGGAAGGCTATAATTGATTGCCACCTCGCGTAGTCTATAAGATGTTGCATCAAAAACAGCCGCTTCAGAAGCAATTCCACCTAATCCTTGCCAATAACTTTGGGCTGAAATCTGGATATCATTAGGTCTATAAGTACCATCTGCATTTGCAATTACACCAGGCAATATGCGTGGTTTGTCCCGATCAATTCCAGTCTCAAGAATGGCGCCCGCATTTCTCAAGTCAACTTGACCCATTGAGAAAATTTGTCCACCTTTATTAATATCAAACAAAGCACTTAAAGAAATACCCTTATATCTGAATGTATTTGAAATTCCTAAAGTGTAATCTTTTTGTGGATTAGCTATTACTTGGTTAGGAATTGGGTTAGCAAACAAACCAGTTGCAGGATTTATTAACAAATCGCCATTCTCATTTCTAGCATTTTTACTCCCAACAATAACTCCATATGGATATCCTTCAGCAATAGATGGGGTGATACCTCCGAAATAATTCACTCCTGGAATTACAGTACTTGTTAGTACATCTCCACCAACTGGCTTTTCTCCAAAAATAGCAACTACTTTATTGCGTATTCTTGTGAAGTTCAAATTAACGTTCCAACTAAAATTATTATTTTTAATTGGATAGCCATTTAACATCACCTCTATACCTTTATTAGTCATCTCGCCGATATTTGAAGTCTGTGTGTCATAGCCTGATGAATTTGCCACCGCTACATTAAATATTTGGCTCGAACTTTTAGTACTAAAGTAAGTAAAGTCTAAATCGATTCTATTATTGAAGAAGCCAAATTGTCCTCCAAGTTCATAAGATTTAACAAACTCAGGCTTTAAATTAGGATTTCCAATTCGCGAGCTAATTTTGAACCCTGTGATGCTTGATCCGCCCACTGATATCGGAAAAGTAATACTCGCTGTATTGTTTCCATATTCTCCAGCGGTATATACTGACCTAAGTAAATAAGGATCTGCATCCCGGCCCACCTTAGCTATATTTGCTCTAATTTTCATAAATGAGAGCACATCGGATTTCATTGATTCCCATACTTGTGTTGGAACGAAGCTTAAAGAAGCCGAAGGGTAGAAATAAGTGTTATTTTCTTTCGGTAAAGTAGATGATTTATCTGCCCGACCAGTTAATTCCAAGAATAAATAATCTTTGTAATTTAATCCCAATTGAGCATAATAACCCAATAATCTTCTACGTTCTCTATTAGCGTAAGATCCTGTAAAAACAGATGCGTTGTTCACATTATCATATCCTGGTATGACAAGATCACTGGAAACAATTCCCGATTCCTTGTAATCCCGCTGATTTATATTTTGGCCCAATAAAAGATTTGCACTCAAACCTTCCGTAAAGATATCAGATTTGTTTGCACGAATCATTAAGTCACCATTAAGCTCAGATCTGAATCTGTTATCTTCATCAATACCACCTTTAGGTGCGCGCGCCGCACCGATACGTAAAACTTGCTTTCTTGAATCGAAATAAGTATCCCCAGTTACCCGATAGCTTACGTTTAGCCAGTCTGCAATGTCGTAACCAATACTTAAATTACCATATACACGATCAACATCTGAAGTAAAGAATTCGTTCTGAACACTCCATAAAGGAGAATTTTGAGTAGGAACAAAATACTGTCTTTGTCCAGCTTCATTCAAAATTGGTGTTCCTATCAAATCATAACTAATCGGTATACGTGAAAGTTGTCCAAATGCACTTCCTCCATTTCCCATAGTTGCTCCTCTTTGATTAGTTTTGCTATAGGTAATCGTTCCACCAAGTTTAACTCCATTTTTCAGCTTGGAATTCCCGCCAACGTTTACAGTATGTCTATTATACTTACTTTCCGGAACAACCCCTTTTTGGATCGTACTTGATACTCCTGCATTAAAATTATTAATCTCATCTCCACCCGCAAGATTTAAAGAGTTTTGATAAAACGATCCCGTATTAAAGAAGTCCTTAATATTATTAGGATAAGCTTGATAAGGAACCTCTTTTCCTGTACCGCCTTGAATCACTGTAGGCACAGAGCCAAATTTCGGCCCCCAAGAAAGTGTACTTTGGTTGTTATAAATATTTTGAGATCCTTGACCGTAGGAGGTCTGCAGCTCGGGTAGAAAACCTACACGTTGCCAGTTTGCTGAAGAACTAAAGGTTACTTCGGTTTTCCACCTAACCCCTTTCCACTTTTTGTCGTAATCATGATAACCCCAGCCGATGCTCTCGATCCATAAAGCGCAGATGCTGCAGGTCCTTTCAAAATATTGATAGTTTCAATATTATCAGGTGGTATATCATTTAAACGGTTCGACGGTTGTGAACCAAATAAACTATTTTGGCTATTATCTGTATCATTACTGAATATAATTCCATCCACAACAATCAATGGCTGGTTATTACCACCGAAAGACGTAATACCACGAATGTTAATATTCGTAGATGACCCCGGTTGACCCGAAGAACTTGAAATGTTTACACCTGCAACTTTACCCTGTAAAGCATTTAATACATTTGTTTCTGACTTTTGGGCTAACGCCTCACCTCCAACTTGTTGTGTCGAGTATCCCAACGATTTATTCGTACGTGTGATACCCTGCGCTGTTACAATTACCTCTTCAAGTGCATTTTCAGAATTGCTTAATGTAACATTAAAGGCAGACTGTCCTTCTTTAACGATTATAGTTTTGTCGGCAAATCCAACTGAACGGAATACGATTACCTTACCTGTAGGTACAGATAATGAATAATTACCATTCGCATCTGTTTGGGTAGCTGTAGTTGATCCCTGTACAACGATGGTAACACCAGCTAATGGCTTACCATCTGCACCAGTTACACGACCACTTACTTTCTTCTCTTGCGCGAACGCTACTGAAGTCAGGATCATACTACCCACGAAAAAACTGAGTAATTTGTGTTTCATATGTTTACGTTTATTTAAATAAGTATGTTTATTTTTCTAGAGATAATTCGGTTAGTATTCTATCTTTTCAATAATTTAATAAGTCTGTTAGTTAGCAATACATCTTTATATAGACGGTGAGTCTGTTAAAAATGTTAAATACAAAAATATAACTTTTTTAACATTTGCAATGCATGCATAATTTCCCAATAACAATATGGTAAAGAAAAAATAACAAATAGCTTATAATCAGATTATTATTTTATAACTTTTTTTTCAAAGATTGTAAAGAAAAATATTTTATTTATCGAAATAAAATAAAATACCATATCATTATAATAACCAAAAAAAGGCTATACATGTTTTAACAAGTATAGCCTTTTGAATCAAGCTTATTTAATAAGTTCTATCTCTTTACATTCCCACCAAACAGCGACATCCATCGGAATGTTCTTCGCATTTGGATTATATAAAGTTGTTGTTTGCGGGAATGGATACCGCTTTGGAATAACGGGCAAGGTCGCACCCACGCTTTGCGGTCTTGGTTTTAATGCAGGAATTCCAGTTCTCCTATAATCATTATAAGGTTCAATTCCTTGATTATAGAGTGCAACCCATTTCTCCATTAAAATATCTGTTTTAGTCGCTGTAGCATAATTTGCAACATTGCTAGCAGATTCTTTTCCATTTGTCACATACGCTACATTTGCCTTAATAGCCTCATTTAATTCTGCCGCCGCATTACCGCCTTGTCTTTGTTTCACTTCAGCTTCTATAAATTTTGCTTCATAATAGGTAATAATTGGAAAATTCTGATCCGCTGCGAAAAACGGACCAACCACTGAGATATCAGGAACAATAGACTCCTTCGTAATATCCTCCAATAAATTGTTTCTTAGAATTAGGACGTAGAAAGTACGCTAACCGTGGATCATTTTTGCAGACAATCTATCAACAAATATATTGCTCGCCCCAAATAACCTCTTCTCGCAGCCTGAAAAGCCCCCATTGATTTTGGGAATTTTCATCGTGTGGTGCGATCATATTTTCATCATTAGAAGAAATTCCTTTCTTTAAATAGTCAAGCACTTTAGCCTCAGTACCTGCCTGTTTACTCGACGTCCGATTCAGAAAACGTGCTCTTAACGTGTAAGCTGCCTTCATCCATTTTTCAACATCTCCTTTGAAAATCAAGTCATCTTCTGCTGGCAGGTAATAGTTTTCATCTTCGGCAACAGATAAATCTGTAATTGCATCAGCTAGAAGTTTATCTATACTTGTGTAAACATCTTGTTGGGAATCCAATTTAGGTGTTTTGTTACCAGTTGTCCATTGAAAAGCCTCAGAATAGGGCACATCGCCCCATAGGTCAGTCGCTAAACTGATATTAAGCGCCATCATAACTTTCGCTATCCCCTCATAGTACGGGCTTTTGGTTTCGGTGATCTTCGCCTTATCGATCATTAGTTTCAAATTATACATCGTATTCGTGTATAATCCGATCCACACATTATCAAAATCACCTTGGGTAATGCGGTAATTTTGGACATCTGAATACTGTGCATTTAGACCTACTGAGTGTTGTACCAAAATACTGCTCATACGGGACAAGTCCCCTTCCACATTTTGAAAAGTATTCACCTCAGCAGCGGTCAACATGGACGGCAAGTTCCCATCAAGTGGATTATTGGGACTTATATATAGATCATCGCCTGTTTTACATCCGACAATAGCTGTAAAACATAAGGCATATAGTAATTTTACTTTATTTTTCATGTTATGAATAATGTTTAATTAAAAACCAACTCTAAAATTAAGGGAATAAGATTTTGTGCCAGGATTATTAAAGAAGTCATATCCGGCGAAATTTTGATCCGATCCGGTCAAACTAGTTTCTGGGTCAATCCCTTTATATTTTGTGATCAAGATCGGGTTCCGAAGATTAACGCCTACTTGAATATACTGGATCGCTTTAGAAACTTTAGTAAAACGGTAATTCAAATCAATAGAACGTAACCTTGCCCAAGTACCATCCTGAATGGACACTTCCGATGAGGAATTTCTAAATAGTTTTTAAAGTAGTTAAATGCTGTCAATTCGGTTGTATTTTTTTGTCCTTCATTAGCCCCACCTCCGTAGACACCATCAATGACATACTTACGTTCACGATCTTCAGTAATAGCCGCTTTTCCTCGATTGATCAATACTGCATTCGTAGCGCCCCATAGTTTGCCGCCCTTTCTAAAATCCCATAAGAATGAGAAGGACCAGTTTTTATAGGAAAATTCATTATTGATATTCATTAACCATTTCGGTATGGTACTTCCTACACTACCCAAATCAGATTCATACATCGGTAAACCGCTATTTGGATCAATCAATACCTGTCCCTGTGCATTCCGCTGAAATTTTTGTGCATAGATTACACCAAATGGCTGTCCTACGATCGCAAAAGATTGCGGAGCTGAAAAAGCGTCACCAATAGATAATTTATCCACGCCAGGCGCTAGTTCCGTTACCTCGTTGGTATTTTTGGACCAATTTAAAGTAGCATTCCAGTTAAAATTGTCCGACTTCACAATGTGACCATTTAACGTCAATTCAATACCGCTATTTTTCATTTTACCGAAATTGTTATAGTAATAAGCGAATCCACTGGTTGGATCTACAGGCATTGAAATCAAAAGATTAGATGCACGTTGTTGATAGTAGGTAAAATCAAAGCCCAGACGATTATTCAAAAATTTCATTTCCAAACCTGCTTCATAACCAACGTTTCTTTCTGGTTTAAGGTTTTCAGAGACATATTCATTTGAAATAGCAAAACCTAACTGTCCTTGGTATGGAAAGGAATAACCATTTGTCATACCGTCTGCAATCAATGGTGATGTGAAATACGTTCTATTTGAATAAGGCTTTGGTGATATGCCCACATTTGAATAAGCCAAACGAATTTTACCAAAATTTACAATTTCCGATTCTTTAAACAAATCTGAGAAAACGTAAGAGATATCAGCTTTCGGATAGAAGAATCCTTTTGCATTTCGGCCAAAGGTAGTTGACCACTCGTTACGACCAGTCAATGTCAAAAATAAAATACTCCGATAATCAAATGTTGCGTCTAAGAAAATTGCTTTGCTATTTCTGTACTCTTCTGAATTACTCGCGTAGAGCATTTTTGCATTATTTAAATTATAATAATCTGGAATACTTAGATTTTTTCCCCTCGCAAAATTAGCAATGCTTTGAACATAATTAAAATTTCCCCTAATAAACCAGAAACGGAAAAATCGTCCGAAATCTTCTTATTAAATTTCAATAAAAGATCGGTATAAATATTACGGTAGTTGACATTTGTCCGCTTGATTTCACCCCATCCAGCTGAATCATCATCACCACTTGACCCTACGGCGTAAATCTGATTCCCATTCGTTGCGTAGGTATCAAGTCCAGTTTTCCAAGAAACAGAGAACACATCATTTAATTTAACATCTGCATAGACGTTGCCTAAAAAACGATTATTTTCTTCTTTATAGGGATTACGCTCGGTTGACCAATAGGGATTATCATAACTTTCGAAATATTTTTGTATACCTAATTCATTTTGATAATCTTTCAGATTAAAATCCACGGGGAGCGCAAGAGCGCAAGCATGACGCCGGCAATATTGCTACCATTTTGAGCCGCTCGCGTATTTGCATTTGTAAAACTGAAATTTCCACCTACAGTAATTCGGTCATTCAATTTTGATTCTGCGTTGAGTCGTGAAGTATAGCGATTATAACTTGTGTTCGGAATTATACCGGTATTATTTGTGGAGCCCACCGAAAAACGCATAGTGGTTTTTTCCCCACCGGAAGTGATCGATAAGTTATTATTAAAAACGTTTCCATTCTTAAAAACTCATCCACATTGTTATAGATTGGCTTTCCTGCCGCTATTAAATTTTCACCCCAGCTATCCGCCGTCTCGTTAGTATATACTCCATCCGTTCCCTGACCATATTTTTTTTTGAAACTCGGGCAATTTATTTACCTTCTGCATTTCATAACTCGAAGAGAAAGTAATGCCAAGACCTGAACCTAGTTTACCTTTTTTGTGGTGTAAATAACAGCCCCATTACCTGCTGCCTGACCATATAAAGCCGCCGCAGCTGGGCCTTTGAGAATAGTCACTGTTTCAATATCATCAGGATTAATATCCAACGCTCTATTAGCAACCTGCACACCAGAAAGACTCTGGTTGTAAGGATCGTCGCCAGCCTTTGTGTTGTTCAAACCATTATCAATTGGAACACCATCAACAACGATAAGTGGCTGGTTATCTCCTGAAAAAGAGGCAGCACCACGCAACACAATTTTTGAAGAAGCTCCTGGTGTACCCGCTGATGAAGTGATTTGAACACCTGATGCCTTCGCTGCTAAACCTTGGATAATGTTTGCTTCACCAGATTTTACCAAATCATCTCCACTTACTTTAGATGTAGAGTAACCTATACCTCTAGAGCTTTTAGAAATTCCTAATGCCGTCACAACGACCTCTTCTAAAGCATTATCCTTGTTGTCCAGTACCATATTAAAGGATGTCTGACCTTCTTTTACGATCAAAGTTTTATCAGCAAAACCTACAGAGCGAAAAACAATTACTTTACCGGTTGGTACCGTCAAAGTATAGTTTCCGTTAGCATCTGTGGAGGTTGCCACATTTGATCCTTGTACGGCAATAGTTACTCCGACCAATGGCTTACCATCGGCACCCGTAACACGACCACTGACTTTTTTTCTTGTGCAAATGCGACAGAAGTCAAGATCATACTACCCACAAAAAAGCTGAGTAATGTCTGTTTCATATAATTTGTGTTTATAAAAATTTGTTTATAGTCTTAGCAAGCCAAATAGCACAGGCTATTTATCGCTTAAAAAGTCATTTAGTTAGTAATGTATTTTTAACAAAATTTTCTCCTGTTAAAAAATGTTAAGAGCAAATTTATAACTTTTTTATCTTTTACAATGCATGCATAAAACCATGAGATCATTTAGTAACATCAAAACACACAAACAATTGATTAACAAGAGATTAATTTACAAAAAAACAATAACGGGAACCTTAAGGTTAATAATCTTCCTTCACAACTAATGCAGACATGTCGCTAGTATTAAATTAAACAATTTCAATTCTCTAAACCATTTGCTAAATCAAAATTTTCAGATTTCAATTACACACAATTTTAAAACCGCAACTCTATAACAAGAAAACAACTTATTTACAACAACATAACAATAAATAAAATTTCGTCTTAGAGAGTATTTAAAATATCATTTATGTTATAAAAGGTATCTAAAGGTATTTCAAAGCTTTTTTTGCTATAAAAAAATATTTTAAATTCATTAATTTCTTAAAATAAACGAAACAATAATAAAACATAACTTATATTAATTAAACATAAAGCTACAGTAATAAAAAGAGTCTTTCTGAAATTTAATAGATCTGTTGACATACGTTTACGAACAAGACAATCCTAACGTGCCAGTAATCGAGGATTCAGTTTTGAGGTTGATAGCAAAAAAAAGCGGTCTCTTTCGAGACCGCTTTCCAATTTATAACCTTAGACTGATAGACTAGCGTGTACCGCCTGCCCACCAAACATTTTCAGTGTAGACATATTGTCCATTACCGTATGCTGCCTGAACATTTGGATTCGTTGTTGTATCATCGTTACCATATGGTAAACGTAATGGGAATTTACCAGGATTTTTCAATTCAATAAGGTTTTCACCATTTGCTTTCCAACGGCGGATGTCGTTGTACATCTCAGTTGACTCGCCAGAAGCACCAAAGAAGGCTAAATATTTTTGGTTTGCAATCTCTTTCAATGCATTGGCTTGAAATAATGGTTTTACGTTATTATTGAAATAATCCGAAGCAGCTGCACTCGTAATTTTATCCGACGTTTCAACCATTGTACCGTTTGCCGCTACTGTTGGTGCAACCAGTGCTGCATTAACAGAAACTTCAGAATTAGCTATAGATGCTATTACCGCATCCTTCAACACAGCTTCTACCGTATTCACTCCCTGTCCTAAACGTTGCATAGCCTCCGCTTTCAAAAATAACAACTCGTGATAACTCAAAAACTGAGTAGGAGCAGTTTGAGAAAACACAAATGTTGATGTTAAGTACTGATACTGTACTTGCTCGCTTTCTCCATTTGGAGCCAATAGCTTATAGGATGCTGCATTTGACGCGATATCATTTACTTGTGTCCAAACACCCGTTTTTGAATTCTGCGGCGTAAAGAAATCTCTCACTAAACGTGGATCCTTACGTACAACCATCTTATCTGCTAGGCTTTTACTTGCAGCTAAACCATCTCTTGACCACTGAAAATCAAATAATGGATTTAAGTTTGTCTTGCTATACTGCGTAAATTTCGCTTCATCCGAAGCATTTGCGAACGACTTATCAACATTCGCGATAACCTCAGTTAATACAGCCGACTTATTTGAAGAAACATTCAAAAGACGCATTCCGTAACGAGCTTTAAGCCCATATGCAAATTTCAGCCATTTAGCACTGTTACCATTATATAGTATATCTTGTCCCCGGCAGCACCCGACGCATGCGTATCTCCTTTAGGAAGATTAGCAATAGCCGCGTCCAAATAAGCGATGACTTGTTTATATAATTCCTGCTGTTTATCTAATTTGGGATTCTTAATTTCCAAAGGTTTAAACCCTTCAGAATATGGCACGTCACCAAACATATCGGTCAACAAAGCTAAGTTGTAAGCCGCCATAACCTGCCCCATACCCAATGTAGTATAGTTGCCAGCTTGTGGACCACCTTCTGAACATTTCTCAATGACAATACGGGCATCACGAAGGGCAAAATACATATTCCCCAAGTATTGTTAAACGTTGATGCTGCCGATGGTTCATTTGTACGATGCTCGGCATTCCATGTCTGATTGAATACCCCTACCTCATGCTCCACATAAGTAGAAAGATAAGTATTGAAGTCCCCACCGACATTATAAAAAGCAGTTCTTGTGATGACATCAGTCAACAAAAATTTAGCCTGTACATCTGTAGGTTTGTTTACATTTTCGTTGATCTTGTCCATCGCATCCTCTGAACAAGAAGTAAAAATTACTGGAGCGGCCAAGACGCCCATAGCCAATAATCCTACTATATTTAATTTTAATTTCATTGTCTTAATCTTAGAATTTAACATTAACACCTAATCCATAACTCGATGTACCCGGTAGAGAGAAACGCTCAAATGCACCTGACATATTTGTATTTCCTTGTGAAACCTCAGGATCAAAACCCTTTAATTCGGACCAAAGAATGATGTTACGTGCGAAGGCATTTAAATCAACCTTGATTTTTGAATTTTGATATACCGGATACCCTACAGCAATTTCACGTAACTTCACGAATGAAGTTCCACGAATACCAGCTTCGGAAATATTGCTCAAAGTATTGAAATAATCGTATGCTTTTGAAGGATCAATCAGGATATCGTTAGTTTCATATTGACCTGGAGCTACTTCTTTTACAGCAGGTTGCTCAAATAAGAATCCATTTCCATCACGAAAATCAACTGTTTTCTGTGTAACACCATAAACATCTAACGTGTTTGAAGTACCGTGATACATTTGTCCACCCTGTTTCCAATCCAGTACCGCTGAAAGTCTTACTTTTTATATTCAAAGTTGGTATTGAAACCTAGGTTGAAATCTGGAGAAACGCTACCGATTACTTTTTCTTCACCCGCTTGAGGAAGGCCATTTTTATCAACGACAATCTGTCCGGCGTCATTTCTCAAATAAGACACCCCGTAAATTACTGGGAATTTAGATCCAATACCTGCACGAACTTGCGGAGTAACAAAACCTCCCATGAAGATACTGTTTACACCTTCTGCCAATTCATCGACATAGTTATCTATTTTGGTAAAGTTGAATGCAAAATCCCATTTAAAATCTCCCTTACGATATGGTGCAACCGCTAAAGTAACCTCATGTGCATTGGTATGAATTCTACCACCATTTGTAACTAAGCTAGAGTAACCAGTAGAAGCTGCTAATGGCACTTCAAATATTTGGTCTTTTACGTTCTGACGTGAGAAAGTGTAATTCAAATTAATTAAACCATTCCAGAATGTTAAATCAGTACCAACTTCAATCGCTTGCGTGTTTTGCGGTTTTAGATTCGGGTCATAAACAATGGAGTATGGGGTATAAGAAGTTATACCGTCACTGTTGATTGGATAAATAATTGGTGTACCACTAGAGAAAACCGCCACCATATGTTGGTTTGTCATAGTAGCTCTCATAATAATCTCCTGCTTGACCAACTTCAGCGTATGAAGCTCTCAATTTACCCATGGTCAATACCGAATTTTTAACACTCTCCAATTCTGTAAAGACAAAACCTGCCGAAACAGAAGGGTAGAAGAATGAACGGTTGTTTCTAGGCATGGAAGAAACGATGTCATTACGGCCAGTGGCATTTAAAAACAACATGCTTTTGTACGCCAATGCTAAACTACCAAAAGTACCAAAAGTACGTGTGTGACGCAAAGTTTGCTCACCTGTTACACTTGAAGCATTATTGATATGATTCCATCCAGGAAAGTTAAAATTCATTCCATAAGCGTAATCTCTTCTACGGACACGGTTTACAATCTCGTTACCCACCATGGCATCAAAGACCAAATCATCATTAATCTTCCAATTGTAAGCAGCTGTTCCTAAGGAGTTCCACTCTGTTACAGAGACGTTGAAATTTTCGACTTCACCAAAACCATTCGCATGACCATAACCCCAAAGATCAGTGTAGTTTGTTGTATATGAGTCAACACCTGCTTGATACTTTAGCGTTAATTTTGGTTCTCGCCTAAGTTAGTCGCATATTGTCCAAAGCCATTACCAAAGAAACGTTGTGTATCCTCTGTAAATTTGTTGTTCTCAACTGCCCAATAAGCACCATCAAATCCAGCGGTACCACGGTAAGTATTTTGGCTTGTAGGCGCATTCAAATAATAGGATGGTATACCTTTTAGATCATATGAAGCTGGAGCACCATAAACAGTGGCAACAATTCCATTATTTGCACCTGTTTGTTTTGAGATATGGGAGTTCACATAGTTACCCGTGAAACCAGTCGTCCATTTATCAGACAATTTCGCCTCACCCGATAATTTAGCCGTATAACGGTCCATTCCTGTCGAAGGGACAATACCATTGGCATTGGTCGAACCTAAAGACAACGCGTAACTTCCTTTTTCAAATCCTTGTACAATATTAAAAGAGTTATTAAAGGTATTTCCAACATTAAAGAAATCCTTCGCATTGTTATATGCTTGCGGAGTTGCCCAAGGATCTAACCCTGCATTGGCACGTTGTGGAACATAATACTGCCCTTGGTGCTTTCCATATTGTTTCGTATACTCATTATCGGTATTTCCACCATAAGTCGCATCATTGGCCAATTGATCGATAGCAGGTCCCCAGGACATAGAAGACAGCGGTGAATACTTTCCACCTGTTCCTTGCGCATATTTTGTCTGAAAGTCTGGAAGAACGGAGACTTTATCGAAGGAAACATTGGAACTGTATGATATTTGTGGCTTACCTTGTTTTCCTTTACCGCTCTTTGTGGTAATAATAATTACACCATTAGAAGCTCGCATACCGTATAATGCCGATGCTGCCTGTCCTTTTAGGATATTGATGCTTTCGATATCGTTCGGATCGATGTCCAGCCCTCTGGATGAATAATCTGCACCAGAAACAGAGTTACCTGTAGACTGATCTGAAGTCGAAGAAATGGGCAATCCGTCGACAATGTATAGCGGTGAGTTATTTCCTGTAAATGAACGTGCTCCACGAATCGTAATATTCGCAGATGCTCCCGGCATACCTGAAGAAGGTGTTACCTGAACCCCTGACACTTTACCTTGTAATGCTGTAGCCAAGTTGCTATTTGCAGCTTCAGTCAATTTATCGCCTTTGACTTCTTGTGTCGCATAACTCAATGCACGCTTTTGGCGCGATTGTCCCATTGCAGTCACAACAACCTCTTCTAAAGCGTTGTCATGATTCTCCATAGAAACATTGAATACAGTGCTATTGTTATTAACAATAATGGTTTTATCGTCAAAACCAACTGAACGAAATACGACAACTTTACCTGCGGGTACATTTAATGAATAATTACCACTAGCATCTGTTTGTGTCGCTTGATTAGTTCCTTGTACTACTACTGTTACCCCTGGTAACCCCTTACCATCAGCAGATGTAACACGACCACTAATCTTTTTTTTCTTGTGCGAATGCGACCGAAGTCAGGATCATTCCACCAACAAGAAAACTTAGTAATGTTTGTTTCATGTTTTAGTTAGTTAATTTTATTATTTTTCTAGTCCTTTATATTGATATAAATTATATCCGTTAACATAACTGTCTAAACAGACATTGTTTAGACAATAAATAGCAATACGCAAAACAGCATATCGCCATTCAGTTGGTAACAGTTGAAAATATTATTGAAAAAGTCAACCCTAGGTAGATGTAGAGTCAATCTGTTGAAAATACTCAGCTGTAAAATTTGCTCCTTTCAGCATTTACAGTAAATAATAGTTAGTGCGATTTTTATTAGCGGTTCCAAATATAGAAAGCCAAAGTTGCTTTTACAAGTTTTTTAACATTCACCAGCAAAAACAAAAAATACTGCAATAAAGACAGCAGTATCTTACAAATTCAAACGGGAGATTCATTTTAGAATAAAAACTCAACAAACAAATTCAAAACAGAATTTTATACGGAATCACACATATTTAACAAAACATTAACAATGTCATAAGAAAACGTTAACATTTGTATTTCTTTATTTTTAGTCACAAAAAAAAGAGTAATTTATAACGATTCTAAAGTTTACATAAATCGAGTTATTTCAAAAAAAAAGAGACTTTACCTGTTCAGGTAGAGTCTCTTTCTATCACAAATCCCGATTAAGAAATTTGTTATTTAATTCGTTCGCTTAATCAATATATTCGAATTTGGTATAAGGTACCAAAACAGCTGGTATCCGAATACCTTTATCTGTTTGATTATTCTCTAAAATAGCCGCAACAATACGTGGTAAGGCTAACGCTGAACCATTTAAAGTATGAGCTAATTGCATTTTTCCTTCAGAATTTTTGAAACGTACTTTCAAACGATTTGCCTGATAGGTTTCAAAATTAGATACGGAAGAAACCTCCAACCAGCGTTTTTGGGCAGAACTATATACCTCCATATCATAAGTCAATGCAGCGGTAAAACTCATATCGCCACCACATAAACGTAATACGCGATAAGGTAGTTCCAATTTTTAAGCAGACCTTGTACATACAGGCTCATTTCCTCCAACACTTCATACGATTTTTCCGGATGGACAATCTGTACAGCTTCAACTTTATCAAACTGGTGAAGACGGTTCAAACC
This sequence comes from Sphingobacterium sp. E70, assembly GCF_019285695.1. NCBI lineage: Bacteria > Pseudomonadati > Bacteroidota > Sphingobacteriia > Sphingobacteriales > Sphingobacteriaceae > Sphingobacterium > Sphingobacterium sp. E70. Next base: position 1,370,496 of record NZ_CP079104.1, read on the forward strand.
GCGTACATGAGCACCATATGACCCGCTTCGCGACGGAAACATGGTGTATAGGCACAATGCTTAATCGGGAATTGCGCTTCCTTCACAATCACATCTCTGTAAATATTGGTTACGGGAACCTCTGCCGTAGGGATCAAGTATAGATTATCATTGTTGACATAATACATCTGACCTTCCTTATCTGGCAATTGCCCTGTAGCAAAGGCTGAATCTTCATTCACCAAGATCGGCACCTGTACCTCTTCATATCCTTGCTCAGCCGCCTGATCCAAAAAGAAATTGATCAATGCACGTTGCAATTTTGCCCCTTGCCTTTATAAATTGGAAATCCGGCTCCCGCAACTTTTACGCCGAGCTCCAGATCCACAATATCATATTTGTTTAATAATTCCCAATGTGGCAACGCGTCTTCTGATAATGCGGGAATCTCTCCATTTGTTAATACGACTTCATTATCATCAGCGCTTACACCAACTGGAACAGAGTGATGCGGTAAATTAGGCAATTGTACAATCTTATCATTCAACTCGATTTCAACCGCTCCCAATTTATCCAACAGTTGCTTTACTTGCTCTTTATATCCGGACGATTGTGATTTAACGGCTTCAGCTTCTTCTTTTTTTCCTTGGCGCATCAGATCTCAATCTGTTTTGCTGCCGCATTAGCTTCTCCCGAAAGGGCGTCCGATTCCGCTTGGATCTTACGGCGGTCTTCATCTAAACTGATGATTTCGTCGACCAATCCAATTTCCTTGAAATGCTTGACAGCCAATCTTTCGATAACCGTATCCCTGTTTTCACGGATATAATTCAATTGCAACATAATATAAATGTATTATTTAAAAAATAGTGAACAAACTTAGATAAATTTGCCTTCATATACAAGCAAATTTATTCAATAACACCTGTTTGTAGCGCATTCATGCTCCTTTCACTAGCATAGGTTCCTTTGCCAACTTTGTGAATTATACACGGGTTGATTGAATGGAAAGGCTTGGTTATGCTCAGAAGATACTGCGTATTAATGATAGCTTGCGCCATCCTTGGATGAGTTCATTAGGATCAGAGTTAACACAGTTTTATCATCAGGTAGTGGTACGTTCAGTAATAGTGAAGGAGATGTTCTTTACCTATTTTCATTCCGATCCGATTAATATAAAAACGTCCTCCAGAAAAAACTGTTTTCCGAAGAACGTTTCAAGCTATATTTTACTACTGCAAAATGAATTGGCAACAAGAATATTTTGTCAACACCCTGATATTAAATCAGATTTAAACGATCATCTAAGCTACCGTAACTTCTTTACATAAATAGACATCTTGGATTGCATGTAGCAATTCGACCCCTTCATTCATCGGTTTTTGAAAAGCTTTCCGACCAGATATCAAGCCAGTCCCGCCAGCTCTTTTATTGATTACAGCAGTTTTTACAGCTTCCTGTATATCGTTTTGTCCCGATGCTCCGCCTGAATTGATCAGTCCTGCCCTACCGGCGAAACAATTGAGTACCTGGTAGCGACAAAGATCAATGGGATGGTCCGATGATAACTGGGTATACATCCGTTCATCCAATTTACCATAGCTACTTTTACCCATATTCAGTGCCTTAAAACCACCGTTCAATTCTGGAAGTTTTTGTTTAATAATATCTGCTTTTATGGTTACACCGAGATGGTTGGCCTGTCCTGTTAGATCCGCAGCTAAATGATAATCTTTGTCTCCTGTTTTAAATGCTGAATTCCGCAAATAACACCATAATACCGTAGCCATACCAAGTGAATGTGCTTCTTCAAATGCTTTTGCTACTTCGATAATCTGACGATCGGACTCTTCTGAACCGAAATAAATAGTCGCTCCAACTGCTACCGCGCCCATGTTCCAGGCTTCGCGTATCGTTCCATACAGAATTTGATCAGCACGATTGGGATAGGTTAACAGTTCGTTGTGATTGATCTTGACTAGGAAAGGAATCTTGTGTGCATATTTTCGCGATACTGCCCTAAAACGCCAAAAGTAGAGGCTACGGCATTACAGTTTCCTTCCAGTGCTAATTTCACGATATTCTCCGGATCAAAATATTGGGGATTGGGAGCAAAAGAAGCACCTGCACTATGTTCAATCCCCTGATCTACCGGCAATATGGACAGATACCCGGTATCGGCAAGCCGCCCCGTTCCGAAAAGTTGTCCCAAGCTACGCAATACCTGCGGTGTGCGGTCGCTCGCACCATATACCTGATCAATAAAAGTAGATTCGGGAAGATGGAGCATCGTTTTGGAAACTGCTGGTTTGTCAAACCCTAATAGATAATCTGATTCCGCACCTAGATGTGCCTGTATTTTTCGATGTATTGCATAATTTATTATTGCATTTATATAGAAAATAACTCCAAAATAGACAGAATGTTTTAGCACATATTATATAGTAAAAAAACTTAACTTTGACCATGTTATATTTAGTTCCAACACCTATTGGCAATCTGGAAGACATGACCTTTCGTGCAGTCAATATTCTGAAAGAAGTAGACATCATCTTAGCAGAGGATACAAGAACAAGTGCTCCCCTTTTAAAGCATTTTGGCATCGATAAAAGGTATTTGCACATCATCAGCATAATGAGCACAAAGCAGTTTCCGAAATCATAAAGTTTCTGAAAGAAGGACAAAATATCGCCCTTATTTCAGATGCGGGGACACCAGCGATCTCTGATCCCGGTTTTTTATTGGTGCGGGCTGCTCTTAAAGAAGGATTGGAAGTGCAATGTCTACCCGGCGCCACCGCTTTTGTACCGGCCCTTGTAAACTCAGGTTTACCAAATGACCGTTTCTGTTTTGAAGGATTTCTACCTGTTAAAAAGGACGCCAAACTCGTCTCAAGGCTTTAGCTGAAGAAAAGAGAACAATGATTTTCTACGAATCACCTCACCGCATACTCAAGACAATCGAAGAGTTTATTACTGTCTTCGGTGCCGAGCGACAAGCTTCAATTTCTAGAGAATTGAGCAAGTTATATGAGGAAAATGTTCGCGGAACATTAACTGATTTAAAATTACACTTTGAAAACAATCCAATTAAAGGAGAATTTGTATTTTGTGTAGGTGGATTGGAATAAATTTTGACAATCTTTGATTAATAAAACGTATTTGACATGAACATGGAACAATTTGCACAAGATGGACAGGATATAAAAATCATTGAAAAATTGATTACTAAAGTCCAGGACATGCTTACTCCAGGAGAAAAAATAGATTATATCGCAGTACAGAAAAAGCCTGCGGTGACAATTTTACCTGACAGTATCACCATTAGTAATAAGCGCATTTTTATGTGTGAATTCACCAAATTGGGCTTAGCGACTGATTTTGAGATTTTTGGATGGCAGGATATTAAAGATATTGCCTTCAAAGAAGAGATCTTTGGTTCAAAGGTCACTGTCATTCCTTTTACTGGAGAAAACTTAAGTATTGACTACATTCCAAAAGTTCAAGCCAGAAAACTCTACCAATATATTAAAGCTGCTCTTGAAAATTATAAAAAGCAGAGCTAGCCGCTGAAAAGGAGAAGATCGTAATCACCCCGAGCAGCCCTCGGGAGGTTATCGTTGAGAAGGTTGAAGACAATCAGCCGACTCCGGCACCAGTTTCGACAGCAGCACCGGTCGTTACACCTCCTGCGCCAGTAGCACAACCTGTTTTCTCGGCACCAGTAGTTCCACCAGCGCCACCTGTTTCCGCCCCTGTGACTCCGGTTGTCGAAGAAGAGGAGGATGAAATTACCTTAAAGCTAAAAAAACTAAAAACACTCTTTGACAAGCAACTCATCACACAAGATGAATACGAACAAAAGAAAAGAGAAGTTTTATCCAGTTTATAAAAATAAGTGGATATTGTGAAGAACAACTATTTATTGGCACTTTTAAGTGCCTTTTTATTGTGGTTGGCTTGGCCCCCATCCCCTATTCCAGCGTATTGCTTTTTATCGGCTTTTTACCCTTATTGATTGCGCTGGAAAATATCATCCGTAATGATACAATTAAAAAGAAAGGTAAAAAGATCTTTCTAACGGCAGGTCTGACAGCAGTCATCTGGAACACCGCATCCATTTATTGGGTATACAATTCCATCTCTGCAGTTATGCCTCCTTTTGCCGCGATTTTGATCAGTTTGATCCCTTTCTGTCTGGGCGCGGCATTAATGGCCATTGCATTCAACTTATACTATCGATTAAGACGTAAGACTTCGCTGTTGTTATCTCTTTTTGGATTAATGGGATTTTGGATCAGTTATGAATTTCTTCATGCTACCTGGGATCTTGCATTTCCATGGATGACCTTAGGAAACGGCTTTGCTAATTTTCATCAATTGATTCAATGGTACGACATCACTGGTGTATACGGTGGATCAATATGGATCTGGTTGGTCAATATCTTGGTTTTTGTGCTCTATCTCAATCGAAAAGGTATCTACCAACTCAAAAATCGGATAGTTCCCATTCTTTGTCTAGTGCTGGTCTTATGTGTTCCAACCGTCTATTCATTGGTTCGCTATTTCAATTACGAGGAACACCAAAACCCAGCCCAGGTGGTAGTGGTGCAGCCCAATGTGAACCCTTACATCAAGTTTCAGATCAGCCCCGAGGAGCAGTTAAACACCTTGTTTTCACTGTCGAGTTCAGTAGCCAAACCCAATACGGAATTTTTATCTGGCCTGAAACTGCCCTTTCCCAAAATGGTGATTTTGATGAAGAAAACCTGCGAGAAACGTATTCCTATCAACGGATTCTAAAATTTTGGATCAATACAAAAATGGCAATGTCTTATCGGGTATAGAGAGTTATCAATTATACAATTATGCAAAGACAGCAACTGCACGTGAAATTGCCCCGAATATCTACCAGGATAATTTTAATGCAGCAACATTGATCGATTACTCATCCAAGCTGCAATTTTACCATAAATCTAAATTGGTTCCTGGCGTAGAACAGATGCCCTTTGGTGCTGCGATGAATTTTTTAAAACCCTTGTTTAAAGCTTTTGGTGGTACGACAGGTGGTTATGGAAAACAAGCAGAACCTTCGGTTTTCTATGCACAAAGTGGTATTGGCGCTGCTCCTGTCATCTGTTATGAATCAATCTGGGGGATTATGTGGCGAAATATGTTAAAAAAGGAGCACAGTTTATTGCGATTATCACCAATGATGGCTGGTGGGGTAATACTTCTGGAAAAGACCAACATCTGCAATATGCAAAATTAAGGGCCATCGAAAATCGACGCTGGGTTGCCCGATCGGCGAATACCGGAATTTCTGGTTTTATCAATCAACGTGGTGATATCGTACAACAGACAAAATGGTGGGAGCCAGCAGCATTGAATCAGGAGATCAATCTGAGCGAAGAGATTACAACATACACCAAAGTAGGTGACATCGCTGCATATCTTGGTCTAGCAATCGCTCTGGGTGGATTTCTTATAATAATTGTACGCAAACGCGATCCTCGTTTACTATAACAGCTAGTTCCTTTACTCAAATGTCTGTTTTGGCATAGTTGGTGAACCCCAAAAGTTAAATCAAAAACCTTTGGGGTACACTTCAACCTCGATACAACAAGTTTGCCCCTATTCCCTCATATTCCCCAACAATTCCATAGCAAAGATCCTATTCACAACGGATCCACTTTTACTTTTTAGGTCTTCTGATTTCAATCGAAAAGCTCTCCATCCCCATTCAGCCCTCCAATGGAAAAAAACGACTAAATTATGATGAAAATAAGTCATTTAATGCATTTGATTTACTTTTGATATTTGTAATTTTGCATCATGCAAGTATATTTCGACAATGCTGCGACTACAGCCTTAGATCCTGAAGTTATAAAAGTAATGGTAGATGTCATGGATAACAATTTTGGAAATCCATCTTCTATCCATAGTCACGGAAGACAAGTAAAAACAATAGTAGAAAAGCCCGGAAAACAATCGCCAACCTACTCCATGTATCTCCGGCAGAAATTTTCTTTACCTCGGGTGGAACCGAAGCCGATAATATGGCTATCGTACGTTCGATCACGGACTTTGGCATCACACATGCAATTACCTCACCGATAGAGCACCATGCCGTTCTACATACGTTGGAGGAGCTTGAAAAACAGGGAAAAGTTCATCTTGATCTACTTCATGTGGACAACAAGGGAAATCTGGACCTGAATCAACTGGAAGAGCTTTTAAGTAGCAATCCCCGTACCTTTGTTTCCATTATGCACGCCAATAATGAAATTGGCAATCTGAATGATATCCAACGTATATCGGAATTATGCCAACAATACAACGCGATATTTCACTCGGATACCGTGCAGACCATGGGCCATTATCCGCATGATTTAGGTCATCTTAAAATCGATTTCATTACAGGTGCAGCGCACAAGTTTCACGGACCAAAAGGTGTAGGTTTTCTCTATATCAATGCAAATAATAAAATTAAACCTTTGATTTATGGTGGAGCTCAGGAGCGGAATATGCGTGGCGGAACTGAGAATGTTTATGGGATAGCGGGACTAGCCAAAGCTTTAGAGCTTGCCTATGAGCATATGGAAGAACATCAAGCTTATATCCAAGCACTTAAATCGTATATGATTGAAGAGCTGCAAAAAGCGATTCCAGATATTGATTTCAATGGTGTTATCGAGCCCAGTAAATCACTATATACGGTACTAAACGTATCCTTCCCTTGTAGTGACCTTGCTGACATGTTGCTATTCAATCTGGACATTTCGGGCATATCCTGTTCCGGAGGAAGCGCCTGTAGTTCAGGAACAGATATTGGGTCTCACGTATTGGGAGCTATTAAAACAAATTCAGACCGTCCATCGGTCAGATTCTCCTTTGCAAAAACAACACAAAAGAAGAAGTGGATTTTGTCGTGTCAACCTTAAAAGAACTTTGTACCAAAAATAAATAGCAATAAGGACTACTAAACAAAAAAACCGAAGAGAATTCTCTTCGGTTTTTTTCTATGTAGGTATTATATCGTTCAATAAATTTCAGTTTTCGTCAGCACATAGTATTTGGAGATATCTCCTGTAATATCATTACCCGATAGATCCAACTGGCTTAAGAAATGGTTACCTAATTTGAATTTGTAATCAACGCCGTCCAGTGTAATAATGTTTCCATCCAATTTCCATTTTCCTTCACGCACAAAAACATCATCACTTTTGTTCAGATATTTGGACGAATATTTATAGGAGTTGTCTTTGTGTAATGATATCAATGTTTCAATGCCATCGCAGTCGGCACAGGGCATCACCCCTTTATATTCTCCAATCACGATTTCCGCTCTGTCTCTTCCCTTTAATTCTTGCAAATTATCTTTATAGGCAGCCACACTCTGTTTGGGATTATCACATCCCCCAATACAATCATTACCAACAATCCCACTGTCCAAATAAACCTTTTCATCTCATTCCAAATTCAAAAAAATCAGCATCTAATAGTTACTCCCTTAAAATTCATAACAAATTAGATACCAAAAATTTAGAATGGATTAAAAATCATCATCGTCATCCTCTACTAAAAATGACAAAGCTCCTGTAACTCTCCCAATGCATGGAAATTACGGCTTTTGCGTGCTATTTCAATTCCATTTTTATAGGTTGTAATTGCAGGCTCGTGCTTGTCCAGTTTTTCATATAATTTTCCCAGATGATAATATGTTCCCACATAGTCAGGATGGTTTTCTATCAGCTTTTCAAATCTGGCCAAAGCTTCCTGCTCGTCATTCAGCTTCAGATACTCTGCTGCAATGGCATATTTTAAAAAAGGATCTTCGGGGCTCTCTTTCAAAAATTCGTTGAGTTGATCCAATCGTGTTGACATATCTTTTTATTTCAAATTTAACTAAAATTGCGTTTATCTGTAAACAATTGTTTTAATTCCCTCCTAGCTGCTGTGCCGTAAACCAACCCATTCGACGTGCTTCTCTCATAATGAGAGAGTGAAATGTATTCTATTTAGTATTCCGAATTTCCGCTATATCCCAGCAATAAAATCTAAATCATAGTTGCTTCATACTCTCATAATAGTACCCCGATGAAGGCCATCATAAAAACTGCTAACTTTTCAACTTCATCAAACAAATAACAATGTTACATGCTAATTTGCTCCAAGCACTTGAACATTAAATGCAATAGGCTGAGCAATTCGTCGAAGCAAAAATACTATGCTAGCATATAAAATGACATTATACTGACGCATGATCTTCATTAAAAAAAAAGAATACTGAAACTGTCAAAATTTAACAAATACAAACAAAAAAGCCAAAAAATTCAAAATACAGCAAAAATAACAAGACATAAGCAATACAAATTAAAAATAACACAACAGCGCAAGTGAACCCTGAGACAAAATTTTAAGCGGGTCGGGGCTTTTTATTTGATAGAAAATATGGTAAGTTTGGGTAAAACCAATCGTATATGAAAATATTAGTTTGTATAAGTAATGTCCCTGACACTACATCGAAGATCACTTTTACAAATGACAACACTGCCTTTAATACAGCTGGGGTGCAGTTTATTATAAACCCTTATGATGAGATTGCCCTTTCGAAGGCAGTTGAATTGGCTGAAGGAGGAAAAGGAACAGTGACTGTCATCAATGTTGGAGATGCATCCACCGATGCGACCATTCGCAAAGCATTGGCTATAGGCGCAGACAATGCAGTACGTATTAATGCTATTCCCAGAGATGCCTGGTTTGTGGCTAATCAAATCGCAAATTACGCAAAGGACAATGCTTTTGATCTGATTTTAACCGGACGGGAATCCATCGATTATAATGGTGCTCAGGTCGGTGCAATAGTTGCCGAATTGCTGAATATACCATCGGTATCAATCGCCAAAAAGGTTGATATCGCTGCTGATTCCGTCAGTATTGAACGTGAAATAGAAGGTGGAAAAGAAGTCGTAACGTCTAAACTTCCCATTGTTATTGGCACAGCGGAAGGAGTAGCCGAGCCTAAAATACCCAATATGCGTGGTATTATGAGTGCACGTACCAAACCATTGGATGTGCTGGAACCATCCGCAGTTGATACACTTTCCCACATTGTTAATTATGAGACTCCAGCTCCACGCGGCACTGTAAAACTCGTTGATGCTGCAGAAGTTGAGAAATTGGTTGCTCTATTACATGATGAGGCCAAAGTTATTTAATCATTAAATTCCGAAAAAACTATGTCAATACTAGTATATGTAGAAAATACCGATGGCAAATTCAAGAAGTCCGCTTTTGAAGTAGTTTCTTATGCGAAAGCCATCGCTGATAATACAAACACTGATCTTGTTGCCATTTCCATTGGTAATGTTGCGCAGGATGAACTTGCTGCACTGGGCAACTATGGTGCTTCCAAAGTACTCAGCGTCAATAATGAGCAACTCTCCTCTTTCGTCAATCAGGCTTATGCAAGCATTATCGCTGAGGCTGTCAAAAGCATAGGAGCTAATCTGCTTGTACTTTCCAATTCATTCTCAGGTAAAGGACTTGCTCCCCGGATTGCTGCAAAACTCCATGCTGCTCTTGCGGATGGCGCGCTTTCCTTACCAACTATCGAAGGCGAAAAATTAACTATTAAAAAGACCGCATTCTCGAATAAAGCATTTGCCACAGTAGAATTGACCGCAGCAACCAAGGTCATTGCCCTTAGTCCCAATGCTTACGAGACCAAGGAAACCGGAGGCACTGCTGTAGTTGAATCATTTACGGCAAATATTGCCCAAGCAGACTTCTCTACAATCGTCAAGGAGATTGTACGTGCGACAGATAAAGTCTCATTACCTGAGGCAGAAATCGTTGTCTCCGCAGGCCGTGGACTAAAGGGTCCTGAAAACTGGGGAATGATCGAAGAGTTAGCAGATGTCCTTGGTGCCGCCACAGCATGTTCAAAACCTGTTTCTGATGCAGGATGGCGCCCCATTCTGAACACGTTGGCCAAACGGGCATTGTTGTGAGTCCTAATCTCTACATCGCAATTGGTATCTCAGGTGCTATCCAACACTTGGCTGGGGTCAGCTCATCGAAAACTATTGTTGTCATCAACAAGGATCCCGAAGCGCCATTCTTCAAAGTTGCTGATTATGGTATTATTGGTGATGCATTTGATATTGTACCCAAATTGACACAAGCATTAAAAGCTTACAAAGGTAGTTAAGCTTTTTATACCATATTTTCCTCCCCATTCATAAAAAAGTGAATGGGGAGTTTTCGTTTTGCCTTTCAATATTTGCACTCTCCACATTCGAAAAGGTCTTAATTACTAAGGAGAAATCGATAAATTTGTTTCACACAGAACGTAATTATAATTGCATATAAAAGCAAATTTATCTAAGTTTGTACACCGCTTTGGAATTAAAATGAAGAAAATCAGATTAGATATAGTTGGTTTATCCTATAGTCAAACACAGTCTGGGGCTTATGCCCTGGTATTGGGAGAAGTGGAGGGCAACAGAAGATTGCCCATCATTATTGGTAGCCATGAAGCCCAAGCTATTGCTATTCGGATAGAAAAAATGATTCCAAGCCGCCCCTTACGCATGACCTATTTCAATCTTTCGCGGAATCTTTTGGTATTAAACTCGTTGAGGTACTTATCTATAACTTGATTGAGGGTATTTTTATGCGAAGATTATTTGTTCTGACGGCAACAAGATGGTTGAAATTGATGCACGAACCTCCGATGCCGTTGCGCTGGCCGTTCGATTTGAAGCCCCAATTTACGCCTATGAATTTATCATGTCATCTGCGGGAATCATTATTGAGGGACATGAATTCGCATTTTTGGAAAATTTGGACAAAGCCAACAAAGTACAAGATCCCAATATGGTTGAGGTCGAAGAAAAGACTCCTTCCAAATCCCCTAACAACCCTTTTTCTTCGTTGACAGACGAACAATTGGAGCAAGCACTCAACCAAGCATTAACGGAAGAGAATTACGAGCAAGCAGCGTTGATTAGGGATGAAATTTCCAAAAGAAAATAACTCCTCTCTCTAAAGCGAAACAAAAACTCTAAATAATATCGTTTTATGTCTATTAAATTAAGATTGACCATTATGAGCTTCTTTCAGTTTTTTTGTCTGGGGAGCATGGTTGATTACAATAGCTAACTATTGGTTTGGCACAAAGCAATGGGATGGCACACAATTCGGCGCTATCTTCGCGACAATGGGAATAGCTTCGCTATTTATGCCAACATTAATGGGGATCATTGCAGACCGCTGGATAAATGCTGAAAAACTATATTTCATACTGCATTTATGTTATGCTGCCGTTCTTTTCTATTTACCGCAGGTAAATGATCCTAACACCTTTTTTATGTGATGCTCGCGGCCATGTGTTTCTACATGCCTACATTGGCCCTATCCAACTCAATCGCTTATACGGCGTTGAATGAAAACAACTACGATCTGGTCAAAGCATTCCCTCCGATCCGTGTTTTCGGGACTCTCGGATTTATCGTTGCCATGTGGATTACAAATCTTACAGGCAATAAAGCGACGGGCTACCAATTTTATATTGCCGGAACAGCCGCCCTCTCTTTAAGTCTATATGCACTGACTTTACCCAAATGCCCACCTAAAAGACTCCAGCAGGAAAATGCCTCTTGGACGCAATTGCTGGGGCTAGAAGCTTTTAAATTATTTAAAAGCTATAAGATGGCATTGTTCTTCGTTTTCTCCATGTTCTTAGGTGCGGCTTTACAATTAACCAATGCCTATGGAGATGTATTTTTGGACGAATTTAAATTTTTCCCTAAATATGCTGAGTCAATAGTAGTAAAACGTTCGACAATCATTATGTCCATCTCGCAATTCTCCGAAACATTGTTCATTTTGGCCATACCATTCTTTTTAAAAGATTTGGTATTAAGAAAGTCATGTTGATCTCTATGTTTGCTTGGGTCTTGCGCTTCGGCTTATTCTCGTTCGGGGATCCGGCAGGAGGCTTATGGATGATTGTACTTTCTTGTATCGTCTACGGAATGGCATTTGACTTTTTCAATATCTCGGGTTCCCTATTTGTAGAGACATCTACGACTTCAAGCATACGTAGTTCTGCCCAGGGCTTATTTATGATGATGACTAATGGTTTTGGTGCAGTGTTTGGCAGTTACGCTTCAGGGTGGATTATCGATCATTATTTTACCAAAAGCTTTCAGAGTGGACAAGATCTTGCCCAATACCTGGACACGAATATCAACGATGTACATTTTCTACATTTTTGAAGGGGAAAAAATCTCCTTATTATCTGATGGGATATTAAGTAAGAATTTGATGCTCAGAGACTGGCATAACATCTGGCTTGCCTTTGCCATCTACACGCTAATTATAGCAATTCTCTTCGCAGTATTCTTTAGACATAAACATGAGCGTGAATCGCAAAATTAAAAATAACAAAAAGCCGCAAATGCGGCTTTTTGTATATTTGCAGGATGCAAAACACAACAACAGAATTGTTGAAGGATTCTCAATCCCAAATTTATAACTGGACTTTTCAATGGATTAAAAATCTTGGTTTGGATAACCAAACCAATCATTTTATCAACTCAATTATTTTATTGTTGTTGGTTGTCTTATTTTTGATCATTGTTGATTATTTCAGCAAAAAACACTCTTATTATTAACTATCAAAGCCATCCGAAGAAGCACCAACCGATTTGATGACTTATTGATTCGGAATAAAACGTTAAAACTGGTTGCCCATTTTGTCCCCATATTGGTCGCACAGTATATCATACCCGTTATTTTCATGGGTTTCCCGAATTGGAAAGAAAACATCAACAAATTGCTGGCGATTGCCACTACGGTTGTCAGTTTACTGATTGTACACTCCTTGTTAAAAAGTATTCGGGATATATTACGAACAAAAAAATCCTTTGCGGACAAACCATTAGAAAGCTATTTACAAGTCTGCCAGATCATCATGCTCTTTATCGGTGGTACCATCTGTTTTTCGATCTTGACAGGTAGTTCTCCTGGTCATTTCTTTTATCACTGGGCGCAGCCTCAGCGATCCTGATGTTGGTCTTCAAAGACACCATCTTAGGCTTTGTCGCCAGTATACAGGTCTCGGCCAATGATTCAATACGTGTAGGTGACTGGATAGAAATGCCTAAATACGGAGCCGACGGGACCGTAAAGGAAATCAATCTCAACAATGTTAAAGTGCAGAACTTCGATAAGACCATCACAACAATCCCAACACATACCTTATTATCGGATTCCTTTAAGAATTATAGGGGCATGCAGCAATCTGGAGGAAGGCGCCTAAAAAGAGCTATAAATATTAAAATTTCCACGATCCGTTTTTTAGCTAATGAAGAGATCGAAGGATTAAAGAATATACAGATACTCCGTCCCTATATCGAAGACCGTGCAAGAACAATAGATGAATTTAACAGCATTCATCAGATTGACCCTTCCAATCCAATTAATGGCAGGAAAATGACCAATTTGGGTATGTTTCGCGCCTATGCACTTACCTACCTCCGTCAAAATCCCCATATCCATAAAGCCATGCCCTTAATGGTCCGGCAGTTGGCATCGACCGAACATGGGGTACCGATCGAACTTTACTTCTTTGTCAATGATATACGCTGGGAATATTATGAAGGTATTGTATCTGATGTTTTTGACCATCTGTTTGCCGCCACAAAATATTTTGACCTCGAAATATTTGAAAATCCCGCTTCGGATGATTTTAGACAATTTATAAGAACACAAAAAATCAGTGTATTGAATTAGTGCCAGTAACAAGCGCTATCCATAAAAACAGTGAAAGGTAATCCGGGAGATTACCTTTTCACTTTAAAAACAAACTAAATTTTTAGACGTGTTTCACAACAGATCTACACATTAACCCTAACTCTTTATGAATCAAAAATTACTCTACACAAATATAGGACTGCTATGTTAAGTCCATCTTAAGCTAACTTTAAACTTAAAACAATTCGACAAATAGTTATTTAAATCATTTAATACGCATCTTTTACCAATAAATCAGACTTCAATACGCTTAAAATAAATTTTGGTTCGTCAACTGAACCAACCCTATAAGATTGTGTGCCAAACCTGTTGGAATTGTTTTCGATTAATTTCTTACCCCTATCGCAATAGGGATACTGTGGTGTTTCCAAAAGAAAAGGCAATCCGAAGATTACCTTTCCTGGAATAGTAAATACTCAATTATTCCACCACAATACTTTTCGTCGCGAAATGTTCTCTGTTGAACATATCTATTGCCCTAATTTCGATCTGATATTTCCCTGTTTTAAGTTTCGGCAAATTCGTTACCCACAGATGGCTGGATTTTTCCGGATTAGATGGGCGGCGAGTTGTCATCAGCTTTTCGGCGGTATCGTATTTCGCTAGGGACTTTAAGAAAGCCGGATCATTCTCATTCACATATTCCATCTCTTTCCAATCTCCTTGGTTAATTCGATAAGCCACTTTATCCCCTTCTCTACCAATGAAGAAGTTTGCATAAATCGGATATCTTTTCGTATACTTTTCGGGTACTACGGAAGCACCATAAATATCGATCTGATAGCTTGCCGGCTTACCTACCACTTTATAATCGAAACTATATTGATTACCTTCAATTTTCAAAACGGCATAACCCTTTGGTGTACCATCCCGCATGGTAGAAACCGGAATTCCCTTGTCATTCAACTCGCCTGAATACCAATCTCCTGATGTGGTTCCGACATTATATTCGTGGTGCGCATGCTCCTGTTTCCAACCATCTTTCTGTCCATAAAAATATTGACGTTGAAAATGTGTATGTGCCGAAAGCGAAAGTGTATGCTCAAAAGGGGCTAAAATATCAAAAAGACGCTGTCTGTCTTCATTGCGAAACACATTCGAGTTTTCATGATATAATGGGATATGGAACGAAAGGATAATCAATTTGTCTTTAGCTACCTGCTTTAAGTCATTCTCAACAAAATCCAATTGATCTTTCCGAAAACCACCGAGATATCCTTTTCCGGTACGTGGATTGGGATAGATAATATTGTCCAACACAATGAAGTGTGCATTCCCATAATTAAAGGAATAATTGTTGGGACCAAAAGTTCGCTCAAAAGACTCATCCGAAAGGCTGTCGGTTTTGGCATCATAGTTCATGTCGTGATTTCCCATGACATTATACCAAGGTAGTCCCATCGTAGAAATGACCGACTTGTATTTTGGCTGAAGAGACAAATCATCACCGACCAAATCTCCGAGACTGATTCCGAATTTAGCGACAGATTTGTCCGCAATCTCGTTGATGATGCCATCCTTAAAAATCCCAGTTCTTCCTCGGTATATGCTTGTGGGTCACCAAAGACAAAAGCGGAAAAATTGGCTTGCTCTTCCTGTTGATATAAAGCAAAGTTCACGCTGGCGGGGATTTTACCCGTTGCTGTAACACCAGGATATTTTGATGCTGGGCTACCATTGACTTTGTGTATATAATAGAATTTTGGATGGTTATTCTCATCTACGGGTACTGCATATCCTGAAGGTTTGACAACAAAAATGATATTATCATTTCCAACTGGTAATTTATAGTTACCTTCTTTATCTGTGGCAACAACTTCGCGACCGTTACTAACCGAAACAGATGGTATCCCCTTCTCATTCTTATCTAGTTTTCCATTTCTGTTTACATCTAGAAAAACTTTTCCCTTTGCAAATTCTTGTGCTTGTACTGTCTGGGCCAGCGCCAAAGAAATGGTCAATGCCATAAATGTTTTCATATCGAACGTTAGTTTTGCCGCTAAAGTACCCTATTAGCATTAAGACAATATCAATTGAATATAAAGGATTCGTAAATATAAACGCGTATCAAAGAGTGATCAACTTAACAAATAACACCTAATTAGTTCTTATATAATAGGGATTTAAATCGGGCTTTATACGTGTTTATCCGAATGAGATCCGAGTGAGGTCCGTATAAGGTCCGTATCAAGTCCCTGTTAGTCTATTATTTATTATGAATTTGTCACCCACTTGATATAAGGTTTTCCGACATCATTTCATTCCAATTTTAGGATTATAATGGCACGAAATTATTTGATTAGTTTGGCTTATCGATAAAGGATCCCATTAAATCGGAAAAAGCGTTGAAAAAGAAGGAGAAACCAAATGCTTGGTCTCTCCTTCTTTCAATAAATATAATTATTGTTATTATCTTGCTTGGGCAGTCGCTAACATACGATTTACTTCGTCTATCATCGATTTGGCGGCATCATGCATTCGTGGATTGCCTGCAAAGTCCGCATCTAAAGTGACTCGTTTTGATTTATCTTTGTAATTATATTCCAGATAAAAACGAGGTACTTTAGAATTTGTGGAGTCCTTTTTCCATTCTGGACCTGTCATATCGGTATCTAAATTCCAAAACCCTAATTCCATTGCTTTGCGGTGCAAATACAATAAATCATCTTTTGTGAACTTTACAGTATCCGTAATTAATGAATCTTGTTTGTCTAAATATTTATAGATACGCGTTTTCGAATTGTATTCATTGACCATATGATTCGGTTCACCATATTTGAATTCAATGGATTCAAAATCAGCAAAACGGAAGGGTGCGTTTTTAATCATATTGCTATAATAATAAACACAATACATTAAAAATGGCACAATAATACAAAGGCCTAAAAAATCTTTTTACTCTTTATTGTCATTTCTATAAAATTTTGACAAAAATAAGGATTTATATAGGGTATAAAAGTTTATGTCAAGATATGACATAAAACCTACATGGATTTCACCTGCTTAGATCTTTGGGAACCAGCATCAACGAAAGTTTTGGCGTACCAGCTATCCGTCAGATCTGATATAATAACCCCTTTGCGCGTTGAGACATGAACAAATTTATTGTTGTGTAAGTATACGCCCACATGGTCAATTCCTTTTTACCGAAAGAAAAAACACCAAATCACCTTCTTCCAATTTCTCAGGCTTCTTTCTTTTCACAATGCCTTCCATATCTCGTGATGTCCGCGGAAGATTGCCTTTGTAGACTTCGATATATAACAGATTAACGAAACCCGAACAGTCCACTCCGCTTTTGGTCTGTCCACCCATTCGATGCGGTATCCCCATCCAGTCATCGATAAATGAATAGAGCTGTGCGTTTAGCTTCTTCGTACTTACATTCAGTAAGGAAGCATAATTATCAAGACGAGATCCCGAAAAGGTTTTTCCCGCGCCGAACTTGCATCTGTCAATACCGAACCACTGGATGAACGTGAACCGGAGGTAAGTACCTTTTTCTTCGTTGAACAACTGCTCAAGAATAGTAGTGCGCTTAAACAGAAGATAAAATAAGACTTAGCAATCATTATGTTCGATTTACTTTCCTGTAAGACAAACTTAAATAAATTGCCCCTGATATACAACCTATTTACCCCCTTCCTAAAAAACAATTTATTCATTCTCCTTATTTTATTGATAAGCTATTCGTCATAAAGGATTATTTCCACGCACTGAGTAGTTAGGATTGATTGATCTTCATTGAAGCTTTTAGTTCAACTATCCCCAACAGCCGCGGATCTATCCTTTTTCCCTACCAAGAACGAAGGATCGGAAAAAGAATTGTCCAGAAATCGTAACTTTGCCGCCTAATTTATTTGAGAATGGAAAAATTAAAAGGTGCATTAGCCGTCTTTTTAGGTGCGAGTAGTTTTGGGATACTATCAACGTTTGTAAAAAAGCATATGGTCAGGGGCTTACTTTGGGAGAGGTAACAGGGATTCAGGTATTATTTGGCATGCTTATGCTTTGGCTTATCTTTATCGTGATCAAACTATTTTCTGGAAAATCCTTTCAATCTTCAACTAAAAAATCATCTTGGGTCAAAATATTGATCAGTGGTACATCAACGGGGCTCGTGAGTGTCTTATACTATAAATGTGTGCAGCTGGTTCCGGCATCTCTTGCTATTGTCCTACTGATGCAATATATATGGATCGGTGTGGTCATTGAATTTATCTTTTTCAAAACAAAACCATCAAAAACAACTTGATCGGTATTGGTATCGTATTGATTGCAACATTATTGGCAACAGGGCTCATTGAGAAGGGATTGGAGGATCTCAACTTAACAGGTCTATTATTTGGGTTCTTGGCAGCTACCGCTTATTCGGTTTTTATGATCGTGAATGGCCGTGTGGGCAATGATTACCATCAATACAAAAAAGTGCAATCATGGTAACAGGTTCCTGCATTTTGATTTTCACGTTATTTCCACCGAACTATTTATTTAATGGCCAATTTGATGCTAATTTTCTCCATTTTGGACTGATCCTATCTTTATTTGGCACCGTCATTCCACCATTGCTATTCGCTTATGGTTTACCAAAAACGGGCTTCTCTTTAGGTGGAATATTAAGTTCTGCAGAATTACCTGTAGCTACTTGTATGTCTTATTTTATATTACATGAATCCGTTTCGTTGGTACAATGGATCGGTGTTCTTTTGATTTTAGGTACAGTGATCTGGTTAAATGCCGCAAAAAGCAGTGCGCACTAATCAAAAGCATACACTTAGGATCGAAAGATCTCGAAATGAAACTTTTCTTTAGTAAAAAGGGCAATCTTATAGAAGATTGCCCTTTTTATGAATGTATAATTCTTAAAAAATTAATGCGCTAATGTTTCAGGAACCTCCTCGACTTCTACTTCACACGTATCTGTTACTTCCATAAATTTGACTGGTACAACCTCGTTCACCAATAACGGATCATACAAAGTCCTCACCTTGACATAATTCTTGGAGAAACCATGCATATAACCGTCTTTTTCATCTGCTTCGAACAGGACATCACCTTGGGCTCCAAGCTGTGATTCATAAAAAGCGCGACGTTTCTTCTCTGAAAGAATATGCAACATCTTACTTCTATCACTACGTTGTGCTCCGGGTACAGCTCCTTCCATTTGGGCAGCAATGGTATTTTCACGTTCTGAATAGGTAAAAACGTGCAAATAGGAAATATCCATATCGTTCAGAAAATTATAGGTGTCTATAAAGTCTTCACGCGTTTCTCCAGGAAATCCAACAATCACGTCAACACCTATACAACAGTTCGGCATTAATGACTTGATGAATTCCACACGTTCTGTATACAATTCCCGTTTATACCTCCGGCGCATCAGACCCAAAATCTTGTTGCTTCCTGACTGTAATGGCATATGAAAATGCGGAACAAATCTTTTGGATTGTGCGACAAACTCGATGATGTCATTGGAGAGTAAATTAGGTTCAATTGAAGATATACGTATTCGGTCAATACCATCCACCTCATCCAGTGCTTTTACCAAATCCAGGAAGCGGTCTTCACGCTTACCATCCCGAATACCAAAATCCCCAATATTCACCCCGGTCAGTACGATTTCTTTTACACCCGAAGCAGCAATTTCTTCCGCTTGCTTGACAATTTCTTCAATCTTTCCTGAGCGGCTTCCACCACGTGCCAAAGGGATTGTACAGAAAGTACATGAATAGTCACATCCATCCTGTACTTTTAAAAGGTACGCGTACGGTCGCCTATGGAATAAGCCGACACAAATTGATTGGTTTCATCAATCGGGCCGTTATAAACAATTGTTTTTTCCTGTTTGGTCAGGTCATTGATATGTTCAATGATATTAAATTTCTCAGCAGCTCCCAATACCATATCTACACCAGGAATCTCCGCGATCTCCTTTGGTTTTAGTTGAGCATAACAACCAACAATGGTAATATAGGCATTCGGAGAGTGCTTTAAAGCTTCTTTGACCACTTTTCTACACTTCTTGTCAGCATTGTCCGTTACAGAACATGTATTGATTACATAGACGTCCGCACGGCTATTGAACGCTGTTGTATCATAGCCCGCATCCTTAAATAAACGTCCTATGGATGATGTCTCCGAATAATTCAGTTTACATCCAAGTGTATAAAAAGCTACTTTTTTATTCTCCATAATATTTTGCAAAATTACATTTTTTTCAGTAACCCCTCTTATCATTTTAAGTTTTGACTTTCTCGTTATAAGGATTTTCCTTAGTTTTGACTATCTTGAAAGGTTGGATGCACTAGAGAATTTAAATTTTATAGCTAAAGGCAGATACAGCATCCATTGGCTATGGTTTAATGCAATTTTGATATAGGAGGCTATGTAAAAAAGCACACACCTATCATATAAGCAGCAGAACATACATATTCAAACCTCAAATATTAAGCGTTTAATAAATAAATTACAGATGAAACAATATTTAGATTTACTCAGACACGTATATACGAATGGTGTTGTAAAAACGGATCGTACCGGGACAGGTACCAAAAGTGTCTTTGGATATCAGATGCGTTTCAACCTTCAGGAAGGATTTCCGCTAGTAACAACAAAAAAATTGCACTTGCGATCAATTCTTCACGAGTTAATCTGGTTTTTAAAAGGTGAAACCAATATTCAGTATTTAAAAGAAAATGGGGTGAGTATCTGGGACGAATGGGCTGACGAACAGGGAAACCTAGGCCCTGTCTATGGTTCGCAATGGCGCTCTTGGCCAACACCTGATGGTCGTCATATCGATCAGATCACACAGGTTATCAACCAGTTGAAAAATTCACCTGATTCCCGTCGCATTATTGTATCGGCATGGAATGTTGCTGAAATCGAAAACATGGCCTTGCCCCCTTGTCATGCTTTTTTTCAATTTTATGTAGCACCAGCACAGCCTGAGAAGGGGATTATGAAGCCGCAATTATCCTGTCAGCTTTATCAACGTAGCGCCGACATATTTTTAGGTGTTCCTTTCAATATTGCCTCTTATGCGCTGTTGACGATGATGGTGGCACAAGTCTGTGATATGGAAGCCGCTGAATTTATCCATACATTGGGCGATGCACATATCTATAGCAATCACTTTGAACAAACGGAACTACAGTTGAGCCGTGATCCAAAGCCATTGCCACAAATGAAGATAAACCCAGAGGTGAAAGATATTTTTGATTTCAAATTCGAAGACTTCGAATTGCTGAATTATGAATCTCATGCTCATATAAAGCCCCTGTTGCAGTTTAGGAAAACCTTTAAGAAGCTGTCCTAATACGCAACATCATTTTACACAACAGAACTAATCTACACAACACAAAAATGAGTAACCCAACGATCACATTAATCGTAGCTGCCTCGGAAAACAATGCGATCGGCATCAATAATCAGATGCCTTGGCATTTACCAAATGACTTTAAATATTTTAAAAGAAACACCATTGAGCATTCTGTCCTGATGGGCAGAAAGACCTTTGACGCCATCGGTAAGGCATTGCCCGATCGAAGAAATATCGTCATCACGCGTAATGCTAATTTTCAGGAGAGGATATTGATGTTGCCAACAGTATCCAGGAGGCTCTTTTATATTGCCGTGACGAGCGTGAAATATTTATCATCGGTGGAGCAAATATCTATCAACAGGCTTTACCATTGGCAAACAAGATACTTTTGACACGTGTACACACAACGATTCAAGGAGATGCTTTCTTTCCCGAACTATCATCGGAAGAATGGGAACTGGTTTCCGCAGAACCGCATCAGGCAGATGATAAACATGCATTCAACTATACCTTTGAAGTGTATACAAGAAAATAATCATTGAAATGTTAAAATATTTATCTCTTGTTTTTATTTTACTTATGTCCAAGACATACGCTCAAAAGATAGATACCATATACTTGGAAAAATTACTTCAGAGTCGTCCTGATCTATTCCAACAAATATTAAATCATCCGACAAAGAATGAAGTGCAGATCCTCTACACTCAAATTGATCGTGATAAATCCAATATCCCACACTTCAGGTCTTATAGTTATCGACTGAATCCCAATTGGTATTTCTATCCGGCGAGTACCGTGAAACTGCCGACTGCGATTTTGGCTCTGGAAAAAATCAATGATTTACATATTAATGGCCTTACAAAAGAAACACCTCTACGCATTGACTCTGCTTTTGAAAAACAAACCAAAGTATCCGTGGACGAATCTGCCGTTAATGGTCTTCCGTCAATTGCTCAGTATGTAAAAAAATATTATTGACCAGTGACAATGATGCCCAAAACAGGCTGTTCGAATTTATTGGCCGTGCTGAGCTAAATGCAAAACTCAAAAAATATGGCACCAAGTACAGTCGAATTGTCAACCGCCTTGCTATAGGTGACAAGGGAATCTGGGCTAGACATACCAATCCCTTCACCTTCTATAACGGTGACCATATTATCTATCAGCAAAAAGAACAATTCGATCCCAAAGACTATGATATCAAGTTAGCCAATATACTTCAAGGGAAAGGTTACATGAATGATAAAGATGAACTCATCCACGAACCATGGAGTTTTGAAGGGCTAAACGTTTATGCACTAGCGGATCAACAGCTGATCTTGAAGAAATTACTTTTTCCAGAAGCATTCAAAAGCAAAGACAGGTTTAATTTACAAAAGAGGATTATACCCTACTCTATGATTATATGTCACGTTATCCATTTGAATCGGATTTCCCAAAATATGATTCGACAGAATTTGGCCAACATATAGCAAATTACTTTTCTATGGACGCGAAAAAGTGCAAAGCTAAACCCCAATATCCTTATTTTCAATAAGTATGGTGACTCCTATGGTTATAATATTGATAACGCTTATATTGTAGATTTTGAACATGGCGTAGAGTTTCTCCTTGCCGTCGTTGTCCAGTCTAATGAAAACGGTATTTATAATGACGGTATTTATGAATATGAGGCGGTCACCTATCCATTTTTGAAAAACATTGGACAGCTTATCTATCAGGAGGAATTAAAGAGAACAAAGAAAATCAAACCTGATTTATCCAAGTTTGATTTCAGAAAATAACAAAGGGCTTTCAAAAAATTGAAAGCCCCTTTGTGTTAGAAATGATCTATTTTATTTAGCGGATAATAAAGCACTTTCGATCAATTCACCATAGAAATCACCTTCTTTCATACCAAAGGCACGCACCTGCTGCGGATAAAACTCTGTGCTGTCTGCCCAGGAATTGTATTGATCTCAATAAAGTAAAACTTATCGGTACCATTTTCGAGGAAAAAGTCCACGCGTACCATACCTTTGCAATTCAACCTAACATAAATTTCCTTCAGAATACGGGCAGCACGTTCTTGTTGCTCTGTCGTCAGGTCTGCGGGTGTAATTTCCTCAGTCAAGCCAGGGATATATTTCGCTTCAAAATCAAAAAATTCACGTGTTGTACGAACCTCTGTTGCGGGCAACACGACCAACTCGCCTTTCGCATTACGGAAAATCCCTTCGGAAAACTCACGTCCGGTAACAAATTCTTCAACGATCACTTGCTTCCCCGTATTCTCGGCATCGAACGCTTTGTCAATAGCCTCCTGCAGTTGAGCCGATTCTTTCACCTTTGTCATTCCGATACTACTTCCACCAGCGTTAGGCTTCACAAAATACGGAAGGGAAAGGTTACTTTCTACGGTATTGATTGCTTCCGCTCGTTGTGATTCAAATAATAAAACAGACTTGGCCAGATACAATTCAGGAATATCACTTAATATCGCCTTTGTATAGCCCTTGTTCATCGTCAAAGCTGAAGTCAGTGCATCGCATGAAGTATAAGGAATATCCAGCAAATCAAAGTAGCTCTGTAGTCTTCCATCCTCTCCGGGTACGCCATGAACCATAATAAAGGCTAAGTCAAAACTTATTGTTTCTCCATTTAATGGTAAGGTAAAGCTTTCGCGCAGGATCGGATACTGCCGTCCATCTTTATCTGTATAAAACCATGTGTCTTTTGATATGGTAATCAGGTACACATCGTATTTGTCATGATCGAGTTGGGAATTGACAAAGGCAGAACTTTTAAAAGAAACTTCGGCCTCCCTGTATAACCTCCAGTTATTAATGCTATTTTTGCTTTCATAAATTTTAGCGATTCGAATAGCAAATATAATTTGCTATACACGGAAAAACGAATAATTTTGTGAGGAATAATTTTATTTAACCATTCTGCAAAATTGGCTTCAATATTTGGTTCTATGCAGAATTCATTTTTATCAAACACAGTAATGTCCAAAGTCGTACAATATCTTCAGACACCCACGTTCAGAAAAAATCTCATTGCCGCATTCATCGCGATAGTCTGCCTATTTCTTGCCGTATATGTGGGGCTGAAAATATATACTAAGCATGATGAATCTATTGCGGTTCCGAAAATAAAGGGACTTCATATCAACGCAGCCATCCAAGCCTTGGAGGATGCCGGATTAGAATATCAAATTGACTCCGTTTATCAGATGGATGCCAAACCCGGTCTGGTGATCGAACAAGATCCCGAGCAGGGATTTCACGTGAAATCTGCCCGAACAATTTATCTGACCATTATCACACAGGTGGCTCCAGAAGTCTCTTTCCCAAATATTAAAGATAAGACCCTGATCGAAGCAACAGCTATCCTGAAAAATCATAATCTTAAAATAGGAGACACTTCTTATGTTGCTGATATTGCTAGAGATATTGTTCTGGATGCCCATTTGCGGGTCAGTCCATCCGAAATGGCCGAATGATTCCAAAAGGTTCACGGATAGATCTTGTCCTCGGTAATGGTCTTGGGGCGAATGAAGTTGAAATCCCCAATCTGATCGGACTGCCTTTGAACGAAGCTAAATTTGCGCTCTCTGGTGCCGGACTTGGCTTGGGAACAGTAACCTACGATCCCAACGTAACCGATACAACAACAGCGGTGATCAGTGTGCAATCTCCGGGGTAGAAAAGGGATTAACGAGCTTAGGCGCCAAAATAGACGTGACACTTTCGTTGACAGCGCCTTCACCGACAACAGGTACACCGGGATCTACAACTGTACCCAAACCCCAGGTAACTCCGACGCAGTCGAACCCACCTGCCGCAAAGCCCGTTGCGCCGAAGCCCGCTACTACGACAAAAACGACAACAAACACCCCTCCCGCCAAGTCTTCAAATACAGCGCCTACAGCGGGGCAAAAAAGGAAAATAAAGCAAATAGTCTAGGCTTTTTAAAGCTATTATGAAACCTTCATGAGCCATAGATCATTTGTATAAAAGATGAGTCATAGGTTCATGAAGGTTTCATCACAGATATAAAAAAGTAATTCTGATGGAAAATAAAAAGGAATACCAAGTTGGTTAAAAATTATTGCATTAATCGTCATCCTCGTCGGTGGGTATTTTGCATGGACATTTTATAAGGCTTTCTTTGCCTCAAACGTTTCTGGAGAGAAGAAGTACCTCTATATCCATGAGGGCGCAAAGTATGAAGATGTCCTCAAATCAATTCAAGACTCTAGTCTTTTGGATGATATCGCTTCATTCGAACGTGCTGCCCAATATAAGAAATACGAACAAAGTGTAAAACCGGGTCGCTACCTATTAACTCCCGGAATGAACAACCGACGTTTGATCGGTAACTTAATCGGTGGCTATCAGGAACCTGTGAAATTTAGATTTGCCAATGTAAGGCTAAAAGAAAATATGGCTGCATTATTGGGCAAAAGCTTTGAGGCTGATTCAGCACAATTTATTGCAGTACTGAATGATGAAGCTACAGCCCAAAAGTTTGGATTTACCAAAGAAAACCTGATTTCAATTTTCATTCCAAATACCTATGAAATTTACTGGAACACGAGTCCAGAAAAGGTTATTGCCCGCTTTGATGATGAGTGGAAAAAATTCTGGAATGCAGATCGTATTGCTAAAGCAAAAGCACTGAACCTAAGCCCACAACAGGTGAGTACATTGGCTTCCATCGTTAAAGGCGAGGCTTTGCACCAAGACGAAATGCCCATGATCGCTGGCTTATATTTAAATCGTCTAAAAAAGGCATGCTCCTACAAGCTGATCCAACAGTAATCTTTGCGAACAATGATTTTACGATCAGAAGGGTCTTAAATAAGCATTTAAGAATGGATAACCCTTACAATACCTACATCTATAGAGGCTTGCCTCCGGGACCTATTTCTATCCCGAGTATTGCTGCTATTGATGCGGTTCTGAATTTTAAGCAACATGATTATATCTATATGTGTGCAAAAGATGATTTCTCAGGTTACCATAACTTTGCAAAAACAGAAGTAGAACATCTAGTGAATGCGCGAAAATTCCAACAAGCCCTAGACGCCAGAAATATCAAGAAATAATGTTTGTATTTGACCATCAGATTCGTGTTCGCTATGCAGAAACAGACCAAATGGGTTATGTCTATTATGGCAATTACGCTGCCTTTTATGAGATAGCAAGGACTGAGATGCTGAGAAGTACAGGGATATCTTATAAAGAACTGGAAGAAATGGGCGTTATGCTCCCTGTCACAGAGTTGAAAACAAAATATCTCAAACCGGGTAAATATGATGATCTGATAACGATCCGGGTAACGATTCGTAAGAAACCTGCGATCCGTATTATTTTTGAATATGAACTTTTTAACGAAAGTGGTGAGTTACTCAATCAAGGAGAGACAACGTTGGTATTTGTCAATATGGAAAAGAACAAACCATGTATGCCGCCACAGATCTTTCAGGATAAGATGAGTAAATATTTTAATTGATATGGGGAAATTCCACCAATGGCTATTAAATTTTGAACCTTATTTTAGATTAATCGAATGGAGTAAACGGGTTGTGTTACCAGGATTTGGTTCACTTCCCCTTTATACTGTAGCGGTGTTTTTCTTTCAGGAGCTCGCCAGAGATTCAATCGTCAGCAAGGCCTCATCATTATCATATAGTTTTTTATTGGCTATATTTCCTGGCATCATCTTTCTATTTACATTAATTCCCTATATTCCAATCAACAACTTTCAGGAGCAATTACTGGATTTTTTTAGCGGTTGTCATTCCTAAAAATGCATTCCTTGTCGTTGAAACCACCCTCGAGGATATTATTAAAAACCAGAATGGAGGGCTCCTTTCCTTCGGTTTTCTTTTCGCAGCATATTTTGCGACAAATGGCATGGCCTCATTGATGAATGCTTTCAATAAAGCTTCCTTAATGACAGAGAAAGACCTTGGATAAGAAAAAGGTTCGTTGCACTGACGTTAGCCTTTCTTATTATTTTTGCCCTCACCGTCGGGATGACTGTATTTACAATTGCTGGTGTAACGATTGATTATCTAAAGGAAACTACGGGCATTAAATCCAGTATGTGGGCGACTTTGTTAAAGCTCTCTCGATGGATTATTATTTTCGCAATTTATTTCTTTACAGTGAGCTGTATTTATAAGTTTGGTCCATCTACATCAAACAAGTGGAAGTTATTTAGCCCCGGAGCCTCCATGGCCACTATATTAGCGATTTTGACTTTCTCGATTTTCACATTCTATATTAACCATTTTGGTGCATATAATAAATTATATGGTTCGATCGGAACGCTGATCGTCATTATGCTCTGGATCTACCTCAATACCCTAATATTATTATTGGGCTATGAGTTAAATGCTGCAATAGCATTATCCAAGCAAACTATTGTGATCGCCAAGCCGCGGATCTTCAACTCCTTTAAAAAGATAACGAATAGCACGACAAGTCACAACGAACAGTCAAAAAGAATACAATAAGGGTTGCCCGCTCCTATTCTGACCATTGAAAGATCCTGTCCTGAGCCCACTCAGAACAAAGTTGTTCGGCAGCAACCTATGCCTAGGGATAACTGAAAGTCTTTCAATAAAATAAGAAAAATAAAATTTTGCATTAAAAGTTTTTTTGTACCTTTGCAACTCCTACAACGTAGGAAAAAGGAGAAAATTAATTAATGGCAAAAAAACAAGAAGCAGAAAAAGAATTAGCAGCGAAAAACGCAGAGCTACAAGGTGCTGACACTAAAGTAGTGAAAGACACTGAAAAAATTGAATCAGAAGCTGATTCAAACTTAATCGACGAAATCAAATCAAACACTTGGATCACACCAGAAGGTGAATTTGACTGGGATGCAAATGATAAAGGTTTCGGAAATTATAGCGAAGCTGAACGCGCTAAACTTGAAGCACAATACGCAGATACTTTCAACCAAGTTAACCAAGGTGAAATTATTGAAGGTACTGTCGTTTCTATCAACAACAAAGACGTTGTCTTAAATGTTGGTTTCAAATCTGACGGTTTAGTTTCTTTATCCGAATTCCGTGACTTACCAGAATTAAAAATTGGTGACAAAGTTGACGTATTCGTTGAATCTCAAGAAGATGCTAACGGTCAATTAGTACTTTCTCGCAAACGTGCTAAAACTCAAAAATCTTGGGAAGCTATCAATGAGGCATTGGAAAATGATGCAATCATTACTGGTTTCGTTAAGAGCCGTACTAAAGGTGGTCTTATCGTTGACATCAAAGGTGTTGAAGCTTTCTTACCTGGATCTCAAATCGATATCAAACCGATCCGTGATTACGATGTATACGTAGGTAAAACAATGGAATTCAAAGTTGTAAAAATCAACCACGAATTCAAAAACGTTGTCGTATCACACAAAGTGTTAATTGAGAACGACTTAGAAAACCAAAAATCTGAGATCGTTGCTAAATTAGAAAAAGGTCAAGTATTAGAAGGAACTGTTAAAAATATCACTGACTTCGGTGTATTCATCGACTTAGGTGGTGTTGACGGTTTGTTGCATATCACAGATATCTCTTGGGGTCGTATCGAGCATCCAAAAGAAGTTTTAGCTTTAGATCAAACAATCAACGTTGTTGTATTAGACTTTGACGATGAAAAAACGTATCGCTTTAGGCTTGAAACAATTATCTGAACACCCTTGGGAATCTTTAGATACAGCATTAGAAGTTGGTTCTAAAGTTAAAGGTAAAATCGTAACAGTTGCTGATTACGGTGCTTTCTTAGAAATCATCCCAGGTGTTGAAGGTTTGATCCACGTTTCTGAAATGTCTTGGTCTCAAAACTTACGTTCTCCACAAGAGTTCTTAAAAGTTGGTGACGAGATCGAAGCTCAAATCTTAACTTTAGATCGTGATGAGCGTAAAATGAGCTTAGGTATCAAACAATTGACTCCAGATCCTTGGAAAACATCACTGAGCGTTACCCTGTTGGTTCTAAACAATCAGCTGTTGTTAAAAACATGACTAACTTCGGTGTATTTGTTGAGTTAGAAGAAGGTATCGACGGTTTGATCCACATCTCTGATTTATCTTGGTCTAAAAAAATCAACCACCCTAACGAATTCACTAAAGTTGGTGAGACATTAGAAGTAGTTGTATTAGAATTAGATGAAGAAAACCGTAAATTATCTTTAGGTCACAAACAATTGGAAGAAAATCCTTGGGATACTTTCGAGACAATCTTCACTGAAGGTTCTATCCACGAAGGTACTGTGATCAAAGTTGGTGATAAAGGTGATATCGTTGCGCTACAATATGGTGTTGAAGGTTTCTGTCCTTCTAAACACTCTGTTAAAGAAGACGGTTCTTCATTGAAAGTTGATGAAGTAACTTCATTCAAAATCATCGAGTTCAACAAAGAGAACAAACGTTTGGTAATTTCTCTCTCGTATTTGGGAAGAAGAGAAAGAAGAAGCTCGCAAAGAAGAGTCTAGCAACCGTAAAAAAGACGCTAAAGCTGAGTCTTCAGCTGTTAAAAAGTAAAAGATTCTGTTGAAAAATCTACTTTAGGCGACTTAGACGTGTTAGCTCAATTGAAAGAGCAAATGGAAAATGACAAAAACGCTAAGTAATTAGCATTTTCAATCCATAAAAGAGGCTGTTCCCAAAGAACAGCCTCTTTGTTTTTAAAGGTCTGCTTTGTAATTTTGTATACATAAGATCATTGTTATGTTATTCAAATCAGCCTTAATTAGTCCATCCGAACTTCAGGATACATTGGTCCAAAATGGAAATGTAATCCTACTAGACTGCACCATCGATAAGGTCGGTCAATCTTTAAAAGACGCAAAGTTAGAATTACTTCCAAATTCATTATTTTTTGATATCGAAGGAAATTCTCTGACCACGCTGCTAAATTGCCACATACTTTAGTATCTGAACAGGTGTTTGAAACAGAAGCTCAAGCATTGGGAATTGATCAGAACAGTATTGTTGTTTTATATGACAGATGGGGAGTTTATTCCAGTCCACGCGCTTGGTGGATGTTTAAAGTAATGGGGTTTGATCAGGTCTATATTTTAAATGGAGGAGTTCCTGCCTGGAAAAAAATAAATTTGAACTAACAGACAGTTACAAGCAGCAGCACAATACGGGAAATTATAAAGCACATTTTCAAAAAAACCTTTACGCTGACAAAGAGTATATCTTAGCACATTATAAGGCGCCAGAAGTAAGTATTTTTGACGCTAGAAGTAAAGGAAGATTTATCGGCTTAGTTGCGGAGCCCCGAAAAGGCCTTAATGGTGGACATATTCCCCATTCTAAAAACCTGCCTTTCGAAGATTTGCTTGATGGTATTTATTATAAACAAGTTGATGAACTTAAGCAGCAGTTTGATCAATTTAAAACACCAGGAAATGAATACATATTTTCCTGTGGTTCAGGGTAACAGCCTCTATCCTCGCCTTTGCATCGTATATCTCAGGTCACACCAACATACGTGTATACGATGGTTCCTGGTCTGAATGGGGCAGAGAAGAACTTAACCTCCCAATAGAAAAATAATCAAAATAAAGTATTCCAGGAATAGAGCTTGTCCTCCAGACGAATTACTTCGGCATCCAGTAGGTCACGGACAATCTCTATTCTTCTTTTTCAGTTCCAAGAGTCAAACTGTCAATCAGATCGTGAAGACTTTTAGGTCCAAACAACAGGCTGTTTTTTATCTCTTCCTTAATTTTAGCCCGCTGGCTTTCTTTATGGATACGCATTAAACAGAGATCACATACCTGACAAAAGCCCGCATTCTTTTCGCCAAAATAAAGCAGCAGGGACTGGCTGCGACAATGGGATTTTTCGATATAATCTATCATTCCATTGACTTGTTCCCCTTTGACTTGATGGCGGTCGCGAATAAAGATATGATCGATGTACAGGTGTTTGTAGTCAACACGATTTTGCAAAAACGTCAGCTGTGGTGCATCCGTAGAAGGAAGGTAACTCGCAATTTCCAATGTTTCCAATGATTTTAGCAGTTCTACCACCCGACCGTATGGAACGCCAAGCTTGTTTGCAAATTCATATTCATTAATTAGTATATAATTCTCAAAAACACCACCATAGGTACGTAAAATCGCCTTAATCAATTTATCATATTTCACATATTGCACTTGAACCTTGTACAATTCTGTACTATCAATTTCAAATTTGAAACGTGAGGGTATCGTTAACGCTTCTGACAATGTCAACCAACCATCGCGTTCCAAAAATTTCAATGCATTCATGACCGGTACCAAAGGCAATTGATATTTTTGGCAAACGTAACCACATCAAAATCTATCGTAAGACCTTCGCCCGCTCCATAGGGAATCTGGAAATGATTACAGAGATAATGATAAGTCTGTTGGATGAAAGTGACATCCGGAAAACTGGCTTCCAAGCTATCAACAAGTTTCTTTTCATCATTCTTTTGATAAAGAATAACTGGATAAGCTTTTTTACCATCACGTCCGGCCCTACCAGCTTCCTGGTAATAAGCTTCCAGCGAATCAGGCAGATCCAGGTGAATGACAAAACGAACATCAGGTTTATCGATTCCCATACCAAAAGCATTTGTAGCAACGATAACACGAACAGCATTAGTCATCCAGCCATTCTGCTTCTGATCACGCTCCTGTCCAGGCAGCCCCGCATGATAGTAGTCTGATGCTATTCCATTGTTAATTAAAATACGTGCTATCTCCTGCGTTTCTCTCCGATTTCGAACATACACGATACCTGATCCACCCAGTTTATGAATAATACGCACCATCCGCCCCATTTTGTCTTCCTCCTCAATCGCCATATAGGCTAAGTTATCTCGAAGAAAACTTTTGACAAATACATTCTCCTGCGGAAAATTGAGTTTCTTCTGTATATCGACAATAACCCGTTCAGTGGCGGTTGCTGTCAGCGCCAAAAATGGCACTTTAGGATGGAGCTCCTTCAGTTTCGCTAACTCCAGATAAGGTGGCCTAAAATCATAACCCCATTGAGAAATACAATGCGCTTCATCGATAGCGAATAGATTGACGTTCATAAATCGGATCCGCTCCTGACAAGATCATTATACAATCGCTCAGGAGATAAGTAAAGAAACTTTATTTTTCCATAGACACAATTATCCAAGGTAATATCCACTTCCCGCTTTTTCATTCCCGAATAAATAGCGACTGCCTGGATCCCATTTTTCCTCAAATGTTCTACCTGATCTTTCATCAGCGCGATCAACGGTGTCACCACAATGCAGATTCCCTCCATCATCAATGCCGGTACCTGAAAACAAATGGATTTCCCCCTCCTGTTGGTAGTAAGGCAAGTGTATCTTTACCAGAAATAACTGACTGAATAATTTCCTCCTGTAATGGTCGAAATGATTCAAAACCCCAATATTGCCTTAAGATTGATATGCTATCTAAAGTCATAAGCTCTCCTTATCCCAAACATACGCAAAATTATCTTTTATGATATAATTCTTTATACGCAAGCTGTCCAGTATGACTTCAGCTTGTAACGATTTTTTCAGTGAATTGGAACCATCAAGGATAACCTCTTTGGGTGAAATTATATGTACTGCAGCAGATAGTTTATGAATAGCATTCTTCCTAATGACCAATAGATCTGCTTGTGGTAGTGTGTCTTCAAAATGCTCCATAACGACTACTTTTCCTATGGGTAGTTCTATTAAATAATTATTCCTTATAGCTTTACCATTTAATGGAATAAATTGAATATTGTCATCAGTAGTCAATACCTGAATTTCCCGACCGCAAGCATATTGCAGGGCTTTATGATTTAATGAATCAAAAGTGCTATAAATTACAGCCCGTCTATTCTTAAAATAAGCTATTGTTAGTTCACTTCTCGTATTGTATACCCGAAATCGCTCCATATTTTTATTTATCATCTGTTGGTTGATATCTATGATCATGATCCCAGTCACGCAAAGGAGCCCCAAATAGTGATACTTTTTGTCTTTCCATTGATAGGCATATAAAAACGAAAAAATAGCCGCATATGAAAGGAAAAGGAGGCCATTGTCAATGATATTGATTTTGATAGTTGAAAAGGCCAAATGATCAATGGAATCCAGGCAATAAAGCATAAATCTGATTAAATTTTCCAAGAGGATTCCCAAAATTTCATTTAACCAATCAATAGGATTGATCGTCATCACAAAACCCAGATACATTGCTAATGTTGAAGGGAAGTCGACCAATAGATTAGCCAGTAAAAAATAGGTAGGAAATTGTCCAAAATAATAGAGCGTCAGTGGTGTTGTCAAAATTTGTGCAGCTACAGAGATACCAACGGTATCCCTAAAAAAACGCAGTACCGAATTTTTGCAACAATCATTTTTTCAAAAATTGGCAAAAATAATATCATGCCTAAAACCGCCAAAAATGAGAGCTGAAATCCTACATTCATAATCGCTTTCGGGGCACAGAGCAATATTACTGTTGCGGCAGCTACTAGCGCATTTAAAGTCGAACTATTTCGTTTAAAATATTGTGCGGATAAAACAAAACTTATCATAATAGCTGCACGGGTAATAGGTGGATCTAACCCTGTAATAAAAGCATAAATCCAAATAACGGAAAATGTTATTGCAACAGGCAACCACTTCAACATTAACGGCCAGGGAATATATCTAAACACAAGTGATAAAAAACTGAAAAGCACTGCCACATGCATTCCAGAAACGCTCAAAATATGTACCGTTCCTGTGTTTGTAAATGCTCTTATGGTATCTTCATCAAGATTATTACGAAAACCATAAATCAAAGCAGCTACAATGGAGAAGTGTTCCTCTTTTTCAAAATAATTCCGCATTTTTTTAAAAAATACCGCCGTGTTTCTAGCGCCATACCAGTAACATCAGCGGATTGATAAGTTCCTTTTTCGATTATGGTATAGCTATCCGTCCGTAAGAAAATTTGATGATAGATATCGGCTCTTTCCAGGTGTTCTTTATAGTCAAACTCGAGTGGATTCAATGGCGGAGGTACACTTACCATTTTACCTTCCAACCAAATGCGATCGGCAAATTGAAACTGGCTTTTTGCTGTAGATTTTAAAGAGATCATAATCTTGCCGGTGGTTGCTATAAAACGTCCCGGGCTATAACCGCCTATTACTTCAGCTGAGAATCGAATGACACCGGACTTAGCTTTAGGCTCCTCGGTAATTTCCACAACATAGTTATCCAACTCAAAATGTGAAAAATGATTTCTAAGATAAAGTGGGTCATTACGCCAAAATTGCCACAAAGCAAATAACAGGACCAGCATATAATATCCGATAAGATAGCTATATTTAAAGACCTTTCCTTTGAGTATATAGCAGCAAAGGGTTATTCCTGTCAACAAGAACAAACTATATTGCAGGTATTGAAACCATACAGGTGAGAGCTTTAACGCTGGAGCTGTAAAGAGTCCAATAGCGTAAACCGACGCAATTTTTAGTATAGGAATTCGTTCCAGCTTTTGATAAAAACTCAATCCCTTCATAATTGCCATCTCAATTGCAGCTTGATTTCGGACTTTTTATTACGGCTGATCTCATCCAATCCTGTACCGATGACTTCTTTATCAGGGTAATAATAAACACCATACTTTGCCCATATATCAAGATTATGGTTTATTCTATACCTTAAGTTCAAATATGTACGCCAGCCTTTCATATTATACATTCCAAATCCTGAAGCATATAACACATCGTTCTCATAAGCATAGATCCGATTATCATAAGTATCAGCTTGAAAATAGGCTATCCGTGAATTCAATTGAATTTTTCCAACATCGGGTTTCCAAAAGAAATCCTGATAAAATAGATAGCCTAGACTATTATCCTCATATTCTTTCTGGAATAAATTAGCTTCAACTCGAGAACGAATAGTCCAGATACGATTCAATTTATATTGAAACTCTAAGCGTACCTGTTGTTTTGAGCTATTCACCAGTCCTGATTCAGTTTGCCCCTCTCCTAAATAATCTGTCTGTTTTAGTCGATTTCTGTACCTCAACGTGAGTTGTCCTTTCTTATACCATATATAACTGAGTTGACTAAAAATGTCTGCACCTACAGATCCGGTATCGGCCTGATATTTAGCTTCTGGGAATCTAAATATATCAATGTAACTGGACCAAACTAACTTTCTTGCCAACTGATAGGTAAGCCCGGCATAAATTCCCTCTTCATTTGAGGTGTTACTCGATTCACCAAAACCCTGTCCATAAAAAGTATGGTAGTTTTTTCTATAATTCCGAACAAGAACAACTGTGGATACCTGTGGGTGTAAGCTGACAATTGACCCCAATAACATAGCCGATCCACCATCTAGACTACTGGCATATTCTCCAAATAGATGAGCATTTCGGAACGTATAGTTTGTATATAGACTTATATTTTGCAGCATGTCGCCTTCGAAATCATACTGCTGTCGTTTACTCGTCCCTTTGAGCTTAATCGCATCTAATTGAGATCGATTGAAATTGACTCCGATTTTGAAACGATTATATCGCCATAAGATATTCACCCCATAAGTCATTTGATGTGCGGCATTTCTATAGCGTTGCTCAGTTGGCGTTCGGTGTAATCCTGATTTCGCAGTCGACTTAATGACCCTAGATTCTATATTATCGGATACATTCGCGTCGATGTTCTGGTATGAAAAATATGGTGTGATCTCAAATCGCTGCAGCTGTAATGTTCCAGTAATTCCACGCATAAAATTAACCTCATTTAATGAGGTGTATTGCCTCACTCCGATTCCCTGTCTGGCGGTATTCTGTATCAGCCCACCTTTGCCAAAGCTCAAACCATTCCACATGTTAAGTCCCTGACCAAATTGCAATGCATAATCTCCAATGACAAGGTTGCGAACTGGACCAATAGACTTAACAAATAAACTTATTCCATAAAAATCAAATCCCAATTTTTGCTTATCCTTAAAAAAATGGCTCACCAGCATCCTTTTCCATATTAATTGCTAAGCGAATTTTATCTTTTAGATTAGCCCGATATCGAATGGCATATCGGTTGGGATCTCCCAGATACCGGGATCTTGTGGTATCTATAATTTGGTATCCTTTTGTTTTCTCCAGGGTCCGTCCATATCGCAACATAACTTCGTGTGATAAATCATTGAATTTGCTTCCCGTAAATGGACTAGCCTCTCCGACTTTAACGAAAGGCAACAATAAGCTCACGATCCGTGGATTAAAACCTTCAATGGACTGGATCTCCAAGGCATTGATAAAGTTGCCAGAAACCTGACGATGCTCAATCAACCGTTGTAACAGTAAAGGATCTATAAATTGTAATTCGATTAGTTCTGTCCCATCAGTCTTATTCAGATCAATCGGATTTTTTAGATAATAGGTCCATTTTTCACTTAAATCACTTAAATCGGTGTCTTCGGGTAGTTCCTCCGATAAGCTTTCAAATAGCTCCTCAAGGTTCATTTTTTCATTTGTTTGCGCCATACAGGTTATTCCAATAAAACAACCTATAAAGAGCAAAATTTTGCTGCAATATTTCATAATAGGTTCTATTAAATATTGGCTATCCGTTGGTTTAAGAAGCATTTATCCCGGCAGAAAAATGATTCCTCTATATTAAGTTAGAAAATAAATTGAAATAAAAAAAAGGTCTGATGAAAATTTCATCAGACCTTCTTTTTACGTTATAAAATTGTGCTTAGATATCAATTTTTGCGTAACGTGCATTTTCTCAATAAATTCACGACGAGGAGCAACTTCGTCTCCCATTAACATCGAGAAAATACGGTCACATTCAGCAGCATTTTCAATAGTTACCTGACGCAAAGTACGCGTTTCAGGATTCATTGTTGTATCCCATAGTTGTTCCGCATTCATCTCACCGAGACCTTTATAGCGCTGTACGTGTACACTATCTTCTTTACCTGTTCCTTTTAGGCGTTGGATCGCATTAATACGTTGGTCTTCATTCCATGCATACTCATGTTCCTTACCTTTTTCACGAGGTACAAAGGAGGAGTAGCGATATATACATATCCTCTTTCGATCAATTCTTTCATGTATCTGAAATAGAATGTCAGAATCAAAGTCGTAATGTGGGAACCATCCACATCGGCATCGGTCATGATAATGATACGGTGGTAACGCAGTTTCTCAAGGTTGAGTGCTTTGGCATCTTCAGCAGTACCAACGCTTACCCCTAAAGCAGTAAACATATTTTTGATCTCTTCATTTTCATAGATCTTATGTTCCATTGCTTTTTCAACGTTCAGGATCTTACCCCGTAACGGCATAATGGCTTGGTGCTTACGGTCTCGACCAGACTTCGCTGTACCGCCCGCAGAATCCCCTCGACAAAATAAATCTCACATTTGGTAGGGTCATTATCTTGACAATCGGCCAATTTACCAGGAAGCCCTGAACCGCCCATTACAGTTTTACGTTGTACCAGGTCACGCGCTTTACGTGCTGCTGCACGCGCTTGAGCAGCGATGACAACCTTCTGAACAATCGCTTTTGCTTCACGTGGATTTTCTTCAAGGTAAACACCTAAAATCTCACCAACAGCCACATCTACCGCTCCCATTACCTCGGAGTTACCTAACTTGGTTTTTGTCTGTCCTTCAAATTGAGGCTCAGCAACCTTCACTGAAATGACAGCAGTCAATCCCTCACGGAAATCATCGCCTGTAATTTCGACTTTTAGGTTTTTAAGCAACCCTGATTTATCTGCATATGCTTTCAAGGTACGTGTCAAACCTCTGCGGAAACCCGCTACGTGTGAACCACCCTCGATCGTATTGATATTATTGACATAAGAATGTACATTCTCAGAATAAGTATCGTTATATTGTAAAGCCAGCTCCACAGGAATACCTTGTTTGATTCCCTCGACATAGATTGGCTCAGGAATCAATGCTTGACGCGTACCATCCAAGAATTTGACAAATTCTTTCAAACCACCTTCAGAATGAAAAGTTTCTTTCTTTTCTGAACCGTCTTCGTTAGTTTCGCGCTCGTCCTCCAAAGTTAAGCTTACCCCTTTATTTAAGAATGCAAGCTCACGAAGTCTATTGGCCAAAGTATCGTAATTATATACCGTGGTTTGTGTAAATATGGTTGCATCCGGATGGAATGTTACAATTGTACCTGTCTTATCAGAGACACCAACTTCTTTAACATCGTATAAAGGTTTACCGATTTGATACTCCTGTTGGTATATTTTTCCATCGCGATGTACCTCAGCTTTCAAAAGTGTAGACAATGCGTTCACACAAGATACCCCCACACCATGTAGACCACCAGATACTTTGTATGTATCTTTATCAAACTTACCACCAGCATGTAATACCGTCATAACGAGTTCCAACGCTGATTTATTCTCTTTTTGTTGATTCCGGTAGGGATACCACGACCGTTATCCCGAACAGAAATTGAATTGTCTTTATGGATAGTAACAAAGATATCTGTACAGTACCCTGCTACAGCTTCGTCGATTGAATTGTCTACAACCTCGTATACCAAGTGGTGTAATCCTTTTACACCGGTATCACCAATATACATGGATGGACGCTTACGAACCGCCTCTAAACCCTCTAATACCTGAATATTATCGGCCGAGTAGGTGGATGCATTTTCTTTTCTTCGCTCATTGAAAAACTGTTAAATGTAATATTCAAAAATACGAAATTTTGGCCGATTTATCAAGTCTACGGTGAAGTATTAAACGGATAATCCGAAACAATCAAATGGTCGATAATTTTACTTTTTTATGCTTAAAAATTAGAATTTCGATTTTTTTATGTTAGGTTTGTTTCAGTATTAATTTGCAAATAATAAAAAAATGAACACTATATTTTCAATTGTATCGAAAGTTTCCTTTGGTCTTTTATTGGCTGGGACAATCGTATCATGTAATCAAGGTGCAAAAACGCAAAATGAACCTTCCAAAAATGATTCAAATGCTGTAAGCAAAGAAAGCCAAAGCAGTAATAAGGATAAAATCGTTTATTTAAATTCTGATTCTCTTTCGGAAAAATATCAATATTTTAAAGACATCAAGTCAAAGCTTGAAAACAAAGTAAAAAAGCACAAGCTGATCTTCAAGCTAAAAGTGCTGCTTTTCAACGTGAGGTTGCTGACTACCAAAAAAATGCTGCTACAATGTCTGCTGCAGATAGACAAGCTACCGAACAAAAATTAGCACGTAAACAAGATGAGTTGGCAAGATTGGATCAGACGGCTTCTTCATCCCTCGCTAAAGATGAGTCAGAAGAATTCAACAACGTGTATAATAAAATCACTGAGTTTTTGAAAAAACATGCTGCAGATAACGGCTATAAACTTGTACTGACTTACTCAAAATCCAACCCTACTGTATTGTATGCTGACCCTTCGCTGGAAATCACCAATGAAGTAATCAAACAGTTAAATGACGAATACAAATCTTCCAACAAATAAGAAGACTAAAATAATATCAGGAAAGCCATCATAACATTTGATGGCTTTTTTGATTTATTAACACCCAGACCTGCCAATTAAAAAGCAACCCCACTCCCCCTCGTTCTGCAGATATTGGCAACAAACAAAATTGTTTAGTATCTTGTCTTTGTATAAATTAGATTTATGATCAGAACGATTGTTGAAAAAGAAATCGCAAATTATGAATGGATTGATATCTCCGAGCCTACCTCGGAAGATTTTACTTTCATCAAGGAAAGATATAATCTAAATGATGCCTCCATCAAGGATTCCAAGGAACCAGATCATCTCCCTAAAATTGAAGAATTTGAAAACTACACGTTTGTTATTCTCCGGGTCATGTCTGATAATTTCAAAGAGAATTCGGACAGTATAGGCGAAGTAACAGATCGCCTAACGATTTTCTATGGCAGCGATTTTGTAATCACTGTACATAAACGCCGTATTGAATTTTTAGAGAAGCTCAAAAACATTGAGTTTACGAGTATAAAGACTAAAAATAGTCGAAAACTGGCTGTATTTATTACCACAGCTGCGGTTTTCACTTTCAGTAAAACATTGGAACAACTGTCAACACGTATCGATTCTTATGAGGAACTGATTTTTCTGAAACGTATGAAGCAACAACCTGTACTGAAAAATCTATATTTCATCAAACGGCAAATAGATGTCGCCAGAAAGGTCATCTTTTTATATAAGGAGGTCATCGAACATTTCCATTCGTCCTCCAAAAAGACGTATATACGCGGGACTTAAAAGATCTTCAAATACGCACCTCGACATTGTATGAAAACTTATCTGAGAATGTTGCGCAATTATTGAACGTATTCTTTAATATATCATCAAATCACACGAACGAAATCATGCGTATTTTGACGATTTTCTCAGTCTTTTTATGCCGATTACATTTGTGGCGGGAGTATATGGAATGAATTTAAAAATATGCCGGAACTGGAATGGTATTATGGTTACCCCATTGCTATGGCAATCATGATTGTTATTTCGATGGCCATTTACTTATGGTTCAAAGAAAAGGTTGGCTATAAGCCAACCTTTTTCTTTGTCGTTACCACAAAGTCTTTCAGATAGAAAGGCTCAAAATAGGCAACATCCTCGAATTCTTTATTTTGAAATTTATCAAACGCCAATTGTGATAAAAACGCAGCAGAATCTCGAAACCCTAAATGCACATTCACCCGATCGTTTGTATCAAAAAATGTATCAAATTTATCAGCACCTGAACCAAATAGATTAACGCAATTGTATGTAGTCAACAGTTCTTCAAAATAATCAGCGTCAATGATCTCTGCTGAAGTAGGTTTTACAAGTTCACGCTTATGGTCATATACTGCAGAATATACTTCCATGCGACGCGCATCCAGCATGGGTATAAAAGCTTCTTTTTCCTTTAATCCAAATTGTTCGTGGTATCCAAAAACAATGCTTCAAGCGTATTGATCGCAATCAAAGGTATATCTAAACCATAACAAAGGCCTTTTGCTGTAGACACCCCAATACGCAATCCTGTATAAGATCCGGGGCCCATGCTTACCGCTATCGCTGTAAGCTCTTTCATAGAACGTTCTGTTTCAGCCAAAACCTGTTCGATCAAAACAGTCAGTTTAGCAGCATGCGCGTTAGGTTCATCAAGATCCAGCACAGTTAATGTCTGTCCATTTTCACTTAAGGCTACCGAACAAACGCTGGTCGAGGTATCAATTTGTAAAATTAAATTATTCATCGTTTATATTGAAATCAAGGTACAGGATCATGACCATGGCCGCCCCAGGGATTACAACGTCCTATTCGCTTCAAGGCCATCCAGCCCCCTTAAAAGGTCCATATTTTAGAATAGCCTCCTTGCCATATTGAGAACAAGTAGGTGTATACCGGCAATTAGCACCCAAGAATGGTGAAATAAATAGTTGATAGAAACGAATAATAGCTAAGAAAATAAAACTAAAGAAAGGTTTAATTCCCTTTTTCCAAATAAGCATCAGCACATTCATCCTGTAATTTTTTTAGCATTTTATTCATCGCGGTATGGAACACATCATATGCTAAGATCTGCTTGCCCACGTACTGAATAGCTAAATACAAAGTTACATTATGTCTAAGCAAAAAGGAATCAAATCATTCGATTTTTGGAGACGATAGCTTTCACGCATCATACGCTTTATCGCATTGCGATCTATTGCTCTTTTGAACCTACGTTTGGAAACAGATATAATAGACTGACAGGGGAGGAATTTTCAGTCTCATTGCTTTTTCGAAAACAAAAACAATTCTAAAAGGGTACAAAACAAAAGAAGAACCGCTTTTAAAAAGCATATCAATACGCCTTTTCGCACATAACCGTTCTTCTTTTGTAAATGTATTTCTCATACGATGACTTAATCTTATCAGAAAAAGCTCTTATAAGCGGCCACCGATCCTTGTCAAAGATTAACCTTTGTGACGGTATTCGTCAGACACTGTAAGACGTTTTCTACCTTTAGCTCTACGTGAAGCTAATACTCTTCTACCGTTTGCAGAGCTCATGCGCTCTCTAAAACCGTGTTTGTTTCTTCTTTTTCTTTGCGATGGCTGAAATGTTCTTTTCATGACGCTATTATGCTAATTTGTTCTTACTTCAATTAATACAAAACTCCCCAAGAGGAATGCAAAAGTAAAGTTTATTTTAGACAAAAACAAACAATATTGAGAACATTTAGACTTTAAGTAAAAAGTCACCTCTAATTTATTCACTGACAGCCTAAAAAAACCAATTTACAAATTGCATAAGAATAAAAAACAGAGAAGTAGTACTCCTCTGTCTTATTCCAAATCAAATAAAAATTTGAAATTATTTAGTTTTCAGAATATCTCTGATCTCCGTCAACAATGTTTCTTCTTTTGTTGGTGCAGCTGGAGCGGCAGGAGCAGCCTCATCTTTGCGTTTTAGCGAATTTAATGCTTTAATAACAGTGAAAATACATAATGCAACAATTATAAACTGAATGACCACATTGATAAAATTCCCATAGTTGATAGAAACTTCAGCTTGTTTCGCAGCTTCATCAGCAGCTTTCAGTATAATTTTTTTCGAGGAGAAGTCAACCCCGCCTGTCAAATATCCTATGGGAGGCATGATAATATCGTCAACCAATGATGTAACAATTTTACCAAATGCCCCACCGATAACAACACCGACAGCCAAATCAACAACGCTACCGCGCATTGCGAACTCTTTAAATTCTTTTAAAAATCCCATATTAAAACCATTTAATCTTTTAAAATTTTACCAAAACTAGTAATTGTCACATAAATCTAATTAAAATAAACCAATTTTTTATCGCGAGTCTTCTATTGTCCTATATTTTTCTGTCTTAAATCCTATTTTTAAAATTATGACCTAAAACGATATGCTCAAGTTTTTTATTAACTTAATTTGCTATATTTGCTCGTTAACTAGGGCAAAATATCAAGATATATTGTATATTGATAGTACTTTAAATTTCGTACGGTAATTAAAGCCCAGAATAATA
Source organism: Sphingobacterium sp. E70 (assembly GCF_019285695.1). Classification (NCBI taxonomy): domain Bacteria; kingdom Pseudomonadati; phylum Bacteroidota; class Sphingobacteriia; order Sphingobacteriales; family Sphingobacteriaceae; genus Sphingobacterium; species Sphingobacterium sp. E70. The sequence continues at coordinate 1,413,674 of NZ_CP079104.1, forward strand.
TAAAGTATCTATGAAGAAGATTCTTATTGCAGACGACCACGGTATTGTACGACTCGGAGCTTCCGTTATTATTAAGGAAACCCTTAAAAAGCGGAAATATTTCAGGCCGAAAATTTCGACGAGGTACTAGAAAAGATAAAACTGGAAGATTTCGATCTATTATTACTGGATATCAATATGCCAGGAGGAAATAATATTAGAGTTGTTGAAGAAATCCTGCAGATTCAACCATCTATCAAAATTCTAATTTTCTCATCTTATGATGAATCATTATATGCTTTACGCTATATTGAAGCTGGAGCAGTAGGTTATCTCAATAAAACTACCGCGATGGCAGAATTGAGCCACGCTATATTAGCTATCCAAGAGAGAGGTAAGTATATGTCGAGCAATGTACAGGATTTATATGTCCAAAAATTGACTCAGAGTAAATCCGAACTTACGAAATTAAATCCATTGGCACGCTTGTCAAACAGGGAGGTAGATGTAGCAAAACAACTGATCAAAGGTCTAGGAATCATTGAAGTATCGGGTCTACTTGAGCTGAGCCCATCCACTGTAAGTACTTATAAAAGCAGAATATTTGAGAAGCTAAATGTTTCCAATATTCCTGAGCTAATTGAACTTTTCAGAATACACTCCAACAATTAAAATGTTGTTGGAGTGTATCTTTTTAGATTAGATCATCCATTGTTATAACTGGAATATCTTTCACATTGATATCTTTGAGGGGTTCAGATTTTTTTATAAGCGTAACCCACCTCAGCTTCCAAATCCCATAACATAGGGGCCAAGAAATTAAGACAAGTCGTAAATCCTTGTACTGTTGCCGAAAAATCTCCTGTATCTTTTGAATTTTTGCCTCGTTTTCAATTTCAAATGGCCCTTTGAATCCACGTTCCTGAAGTAGATCAACAAAACCGCGCCAATCCATGCTATCTGATCCACCAAATCCAGGAAGCATCGCCTCATAGTGATGTCTATCCCAGTCATGCCCCGGAATACTCACATTTGCTTTTTTGCCAGTTCAGCATCGACATGTTGCATAGGATACATTCCACCCCAATCCACACGAGCAGCTGTCTGTAGGTTACGTGTGGTTTTCACATGTATACGCTGCAATCGACTGATATCAGTATTACGAATGACGTCAATTGGGTTTGTATTTTGCCAAACATCATGTGAAGGATCGTAAATTTCACCATGTGCTTTACTAGGCACCATTGCATACATCAATTTACGTGCTGCCAAGACTGCCGGTAAGTTGTTGTAGGTAGAACTGTATCTTGAAGAACGCCAGCCCTCCATAGGACAGTTTTCATAAAGTATTGTTACCCCAAGACTCTCTGCGTAATTAACAATTGGCGCAAATACACGTTTATATTCATCCAGGTTTTTCTGAAATCCATCGAGCTGATTTCCCAATTCGTGATTATAACCGACGAAAGTACCAACTTTGACATTGTTCTCATCACCACCCAGCAAATGGGCGATCCGGATCAATTTCAATAGGTGATTCTGATTTTTCACGCGTTGTTCGGGATCTCCTCCAATCATATTCTCAAAGGCTCCAAGTGAAAGCTTTAAATCGGCCTGATTAAACAATTCTAGCGTCTCTTTAGCTTTTACCGGTGTAAATCCCTCATAGTCCAAATGTGTAGCTGTATGGTCCTCACGCGTACCATCTTTTCTAAAAACACAAAGGTCAATTCCACCAGCGCCAATTCTTTTTGTCGTTTGAATCAATTCTGGTAGTGACAATTTATCAAAGGCAGAACTCATCACCCATACAGGGTTATTTAATTTTGTAGTCATAGCTTGTATAATTGTATTATATCGGTATTTAAAGATACTAAAAAAGCCATCCGAATGGATGGCTTTTTAGTATTTTATGTCAATTCGATTAATCTACATTGTCGTGTAAAAATGAATTATTTGGTCGAATCTCGGTATTTCCATCCTCAAATGACAATGTAAAGCGAGAGACTTGTGACTGCGAAGAATGTGGTGTATCCTCCAATGACATCTGCTTTCTTTTGTAAGCTGGCTCATTTTCCAACTCATGAAGACCATTCGAAGATTTCAATTTCATGCTTAGTTCTTTCAATCGCAAGATACGCTCTTTGGTACGCACCAATTGATCCTCAAACGATACCTGCTCTTCTTCTACCTGCGGAACTTCTATTTGTTCGTTTGTTGTGCTTGAAGAAAACGTCGGTTTTTCCTCATAGTCTGATGCAGATGGAGTTGAATAGGAATCGAATACTGTTGGCATTTGAAACTGAAAAACAGAAGGTGATGTTTTCAATTGAAAATCACTTTCAGCAAATGGAGTTTCCTCTTCATAAGCGCCATCAAATCCCAAATCATGACGTATTACTTGTGGTTCTTCAATCGCTACTTGCTGTTGTTGCACAACATTTTTGGGAGAAGTAAATAAGTCAGACTGCAGATTATTTGGCGTCGAAGTATTTGTTGAAGGAGCTGGTGTATCCACACGTTGAACCGGAGTGACAAAACTATTGGCAACTGGCGCTTCCTTTGGGGCAACCTGCGAAACAGGTTTAACAAAAGAATTTACCGGTTCAGGTGTCAAGGGCATAGATACTTTTGTATTTTCGCGCTCTTTATCACGTTCTTCTGAAGTCTGAAAACCTGTTGCAATAATTGTTACTGACAATTCATCTTCAAAGTTTTCGTCAATACAATTACCCCAGATCAAATCAGCAGACAAGCCTGCTTTTTCTTGAATATAATCTGTGATGATTGCAACTTCATCCATCGTTACCTCTTTTGTTCCAGAAGTAATATTCAATAAAATATAACGAGCCCCTTCAATCTCATTGTCTTTCAACAATGGGGAAGCCAATGCACCTTCTACTGCGCGTAATGCACGATCTTCGCCTTCGGCAATTGCATTTCCATAATCGCTACACCACTATCGTTCATTACAGTACGAACATCTTTAAAATCGACGTTTACATAACCAGGGATAGTGATAATTTCGGCGATACCTTTTGCGGCAGTAGTTAATATATCATCTGCCTTTGCAAAGGCAGCAGTCATCGTTAGGTTTCCAAAGATTTCGCGCAAGCGATCGTTGGAGATAACAAGATAAGAATCTACATATTTACGCAATTCCGAAAGTCCCTCTTCCGCTTGTGAACGACGACGTTTACCTTCGAATGTAAATGGTGTGGTAATGATCGCAACAGTAAGAATACCCAATTCCTTAGCGGCCTTAGCCAAAACCGGGCTTGCTCCAGTACCTGTACCACCACCCATACCAGCAGTAATAAACAACATTTTGGTATTGGTGCCCAACATGCGTTTGATATCTTCAATACTTTCGATAGCGGAATTTTCACCTACATCAGGATCTGCTCCAGCACCCATACCTTCGGTCAGACTTATTCCCAATTGAACTTTATTTGGGATCGGGCTTAACTCAATGCCTGAGCATCAGTATTACACGATAAAATCTACACCACTAATTCCTTGTTTATACATGTGGTTTACGGCATTTGCCACCACCACCAACCCCAATAACCTTGATTATTGAAGATTGCTCTTTTAACATTTCAAACTGTATTGACATAACTTATCCCTATTTAACTTATAATGAACACGATATCAAAATGAACCAAACCCACTATATGTAATGTAATAATAATATAATTTCAACAAAAGTTTTCCACATTTGTGAAATTGTGGAAAACTTCAACCATTGTGGAAAACTTACTTTTTATCTAAAAAACTTGCGTCATCAATTTCATTACCATCCTTAATAAATCGCTTGAACCATGACAACAATCCTTGCTCTTTTTGCTGTTGTTCCGAAACTTCTTTCGTCGTCGTGGTCGCCTGTACTTTTTAGCTGGTGCATGCGCTTCTCTACGGCTATCCTCCTCTTCTTCATGCGATTGAATACCCTTGATCAACAAGCCAATACTTGTTGCGTATAATGGGCTTTTCAATTCCTCAAATAGCGGTTTCGGCAACACTTCATTCTTCGAAAGATACTCGTTAGGAAAACCGACACGACAATCTATTCCAGTGATGTACTCAACGAGTTGTACCAAATGCTTCAATTGAGCTCCACCTCCTGTGATAACGATACCACCGATCAGTTTATTTTCATAACCAGAAGATTTGATCTCATAATAAACATGTTCGATAATCTCTTCCATTCTGGCTTGAATAATATAAGCTAAGTTTTTAACCGAAATTTCTTTCGGCTCACGACCTTTCAATCCAGGCACACAGATCACCTCATTCTCTTTATTTTCATCCGCAAGAGCAGATCCAAATCGAGTTTTCAGCAATTCCGCCTGCGAACGCAATACAGAACAACCTTGGCGAATATCTTCAGTCACAATATTACCGCCCAATGGGATTACAGCAGTATGACGAATGATTCCTTCATGGAAGATTGCAACATCTGTCGTTCCACCACCAATATCAACTAATACAACACCAGCATTTTTTCATCTTCATCCAATACAGCTTCTGAAGATGCCAAAGGCTCAAGGATCAGTTCAGCAACTTCCAGGTTGGAATTATCAATACATTTTTTAATATTTTTGATATCGGTAACTCTTCCCGAAATAATATGGAAATTTGCTTCTATACGACGTCCAGCCATGCCGATAGGTTCGCGGATACCCGGTTCATTATCTACCGTAAACTCCTGAGGTAAAACATGTATAATTTCTTCTCCTGGAGGCAGTACCAGTTTATACATATCCGAAATCAATCGTTCGATATCTCTGCGAATGATTTCATCATCACCATCTGTTTTGGTAAATATTCCACGGTGTTGGATGCTCTTAATGTGTTGACCAGCGATCCCCACATTGACAACCTTAATATCGACATTAGATTGTGCTTCGGCAATTTCTACCGCCTCCAAAATACTTCCCACAGTCTTTTGGATATTGGCAACCACTCCTCGGCTCACACCTGCAGAGTCGGCTTTGCCCACACCTAATAATTCGATTTTGTTCCCTGAGCTACGTCTCCCAACCGTAACACAAATTTTGGTAGTACCAATATCGAGTCCCACGATAATTGGATTCTCTCTTTCAATTTCTGCTGCCTTTGAGTTCATAATTTCCTGTATTGTTGCTGTATTACTATAATGTATTATTTGCTATTTTTTTTGTTTGATCATCTGAGAAGCTCCAATTTCCTCGCTTTTCACAGATGATCTGTCCTCCGTATTTTACATTCACCACACCATAGGCATTGATACCTACTTTTGGCATGATCTGCGTATAAAATGTTTTTAATAATTCAAACTTTTGTTCCAACGAATCGGCAGATCCAACAATCAATTGTTGTGTTCCGACCCGGGGTACAAGTTCTATGTCATGATCTGCATTCACATAGATCTGTACAACCTGGTTACTCCACAATTCATCCTTTCCAATAAATTCCGCCACCTTCACTAAATCTTTCACCAATGGAGTTGATATTGTATCCAATGCCTCGTTATATCCTTCAGCTATATTACCGTTTGCCACCATGATGTGCGGGATATACTTTAACGTAGTCGGTATCTTTAAACCTTTGGGATCAACATAGAACTCGCGTCCGTTTTTATTGATAATCCGCATGACAGCTTCGCGCTGATCGATATTAATCCGTATGGTTCCGTCCATATCAGCATGAATACTAGCATTCGATACATAGGGCAACTTTTTCAAGGTCTTTTCCACCCGCTGAAAAGGAATACCATTGACCTTCTTACCTACAAAACTTCCATAGTTTTGCTCAATCAGTTTTGAAATATCTGCTTGGTCAATAAAAGCCTCTGTTCCTTCAATGACTATTTTCACATCCTTACAGAGCTGTTGTTCATCACGCTTCCCCACAATGGCCATGATCACAACCACCACAATAACCCCAATAAAAAATAGGGTAAAGTAGAGTACACGGTTCCATTGTATGTCACGTAATTTTTAAGCATGTTCAAAGATCGCTTGTAATGGTTTTACCAATTTATCTATATCTCCTGCTCCTACTGTCACGATCAAATCCGGTCTTTCATTTCGTGCAAAATCTAATACCTCTTCGGCTGTAACAATCTGTTTATGCTGCGCTGTAATTTTATCCAACAACCAACTTGAGTTAACGCCTTCTATCGGAAGTTCCCGTGCTGGATATATTTCCATTAAGAGTAGATTATCCGCCGTAGATAACACTTCAGCAAACCCATCCACAAAATCTCTGGTACGCGTAAACAAATGTGGCTGAAATACAACATTTAGTTTCTTTGTTGGATATAATTTCCGCATGGATGTCAAAAAGCTCGTAACTCTTCAGGATGATGCGCATAATCGTCAATATAAACCACCTCTGGTGTACGGACAATATATTCAAAACGTCTTTTGACTCCTTTGAATGTTGTCAAAGCGGTCTTAATTGCCTCCGTCGAAATCCCCAGTAGACGAGCTACTGTAATTGCTGCAACAGCATTTTCAACATTGTGAATCCCTGGAATACCCAAATGAATATCTTCAATTTTCCCATTGGCATCCTGATAATCGAAAAAGAACTCCCCTTCTCTTACGTGAACATTGGATGCATAGGCATCTGCCACTTCCTGACCAGAATAACTAATCTGACCTTTAAATTCCAGTCCTTTCCTTATAATACGCGTGCCGCCATCAACGACCTTGTCCAAAAACAGCTGGAAAGATTCAAGCAAATGGCTCTTATCACCGTAGATATCCAAATGATCTGCATCCGAAGAAGTTACGATCGCGATATTCGGATGAAGTGTCAAAAATGAACGATCAAATTCGTCAGCTTCAACCACTACGGTATTATTGTTTCCGTAAAGTACATTCGTATCGTAATTAGAGCTGATACCCCTAAAAAAGCGGAGCAATCGTAGCCCGAATCTTTCAATAGGTGTGCGACCATCGTTGAAGTAGTCGTTTTGCCATGGGTTCCAGCTACCGCAATTGTAAACCTACTTTCACTAATGATACCGAGTACTTGTGATCTTTTATACAATACATGACCCTGAGATTCAAAAAAGCTTTAATCTTGGAATCTTTAGGAATCGCAGGTGTAAATATCACCAATGTAGCAGCAGCAGGCTGATGGAAAATAGAATCAATAGAATTCACATCATCCAGATATGTGATCGAAATACCTTCTTTGACCAATGTCTTGGTCAATTCGGTTTCCGTACGGTCATATCCATTCACCTCACAGCCCAAATGCTTAAAATAGCGTGCAAGGCCACTCATGCCGATTCCGCCGATTCCGATCAAGTAAACTTGTTTTATTGCATCTAGATTCATACGCATTATCTATTTCTTATTTGCCAATTTATACACTTGCTCTGCAATCTGAATATCAGCATCCAGCTTACCAAGTACTTTTATATTTTCACTCAACTGTGCCACTTGATCCGGATTCCTGAATAAATCCAACGCTGTTGGAATCAAAGTCTTTGTGGCATCTATATCTTTCACCAACAGTGCTGCATGCTTATTGACCAATGCCATTGCATTTTTAGTCTGATGATCTTCCGCAACATTTGGCGAAGGAACCAGAATAACAGGTTTCCCGACAACACACAGTTCCGAGATCGTACCTGCTCCTGCCCGGCTAATAATCAAATCAGCAGCGGCATAGGCATAATCCATTTTTGAAGAAATGCCATCATCTTCACATTCGCTGGAAGTTTCCCTTCCAGGTCTGTCCGAAGTGTGTCGATATAAAAGCTACCACATTGCCAAATCACCTGTACATCCTCTTTGGATAGCAAATCCAAATAGGCGACAACACTTTCATTCAATGTTCTGGCACCTAAACTCCCACCTAATACCAAGATTGTCTTTTTGTGTTGTTCCAATCCAAAGAACTCCAAAGCCTCAGCCTTTTTTCCTTCGATCGAAACAGACTCCCTTCGTATCGGATTTCCAGTCAACAACACTTTATCAGCTGGGAAGAATTGTTCCATCCCCTCGTAGGCTACACAAATCTTTGCCGCTTTTGCACCAACCTTTTATTTGTTACACCAGCGTAAGAATTCTGCTCCTGAACTACAGTAGGAACACCCAATTTATTTGCCATCATCAATAAAGGTCCAGAAGCAAAACCACCAACCCCTACTGCAACATCGGGTTTAAAGTCGCGGATTACCTTTTTGCCTTACGGAGGCTCTTCATTAATTTAAATGGTAATAGGATATTCTTCCAAAGCTGCTTTCTATTGATTCCCTGAATATCAAGTCCAACAATGGTGTAACCTGCAGCAGGCACCTTATCCATTTCCATCCGACCATTAGCACCTACAAACAAAATTTCATTTGCAGGATCCATCGTCTTCAACGCATTTGCAATTGAAATCGCCGGAAAGATATGTCCTCCGGTACCACCCCACTTATTATTACTCGGATTGCCATGCTCAATATATCTTTTAAGCTGGAATGGAGCCGATAACCACCTTTTGGGTTTCGGTTTTTCATCCAACTGTTCTTTTCCTTTTAATTCCTCAATATTTCTACTCACACTCAGAATAATCCCTAAGGCGACGCTCGTAAACAAAATCGATGTCCCCCCATACTCACTAAGGGTAATGGCACCCCAGTTACTGGCCCTAGCCCTACTGCCACCGCCATATTTGCCAGAGCTTGTATGGTTAAACTGAAACCTAAACCCGCCGCCAAGAACGTCCCAAACGCCTTGGGACTCATCGTGACAATACGTATACATCGATACATAAAAGCCAAGTATAGAAATAGCAGGATCACCCCACCAACTGTACCATACTCCTCAATAATAATTGCATAAATAAAATCGGAATATGGATGCGGCAATACATTTCGCTGAACGCTATTTCCCGGGCCTTTACCAAAGAGTCCTCCTGTAGCAATTGCGATCTTTGCATTATTTGCTTGATAGTTCTTATCATCCTGGAATGAAACTGGTGTTGCATCATCTTTCTTTTCTACTCCAAAGAAAGACTTAACACGACTATAATACGTCGCACGCCTAGGACCAACAGACACCACTATAATCCCCAATAAAACAACTCCCGCCGAAACAATAGCGATCTGTTTAAACGATATCCGACCAATCAAAAGCAATAAAACACTCACCCCAAACAACATAACCGCAGTAGACATATTCGCCCAAGCGATCAGAACGAAAACACCACATACCGACCCCATTATGGGTAAAAATGCCTTTTTAACGTCCTTGATTTCCTCCTGTTTTCGAGATAACATCCGCGCAAGAAAAACAATCAACGATAATTTTGCCAAATCCGATGTCTGGAATGTCATTCCTGTACCAGGAATAGTTAACCAGCGGCTCGCCTGATTTACACTACTTCCAAATAATAAAGTAAATAGTAATAAAGGTATCGTGATCCCCATTAAAATTTTAGAAATACCCGCATAATATCGATAATCCAGCTTATGCGAGAGATACATCAAAACAAATCCAATGGCAATGATCGAAAAATGCTTCAGCAGATACATTTCTGTCCCCTTACCCTCTTTATAGGCTAGGGTTCCGACCGAACTGTATACAGCCAAAAGTGACCATCCTGATAGAATAATCACAATGATCCATATCCATCGATCACCTTTTAATTTAGACATTATGTTCTGTAACATATCCTTCTCCCTTTATGGTTGTACCATCTATTTATAATTCCATTACAGCAGCTTTAAACTTATCGCCACGATCTTCATAATTTTTAAACCAATCAAAACTTGCACAAGCTGGAGACAATAATACCGTATCACCCTTTTTAGCTAAATGTGAAGACAATACAACGGCATCCTGCATCGATGTACTATTAACGATAATTTCTACATCCTGCTCAAAGGCCTTATGAATTGCCGCCGTATCCTTTCCTAAACACACGATAGCGCGTACTTTGTCTTTCACCAAATCAGCAAGCATTGTATAGTCATTTCCTTTATCTACACCTCCCAATAACAACACGATCGGTGTTGAAAAACTTTCCAAAGCGTACCATACCGAATTAACATTCGTCGCCTTTGAATCATTGATGTAGTTTATGCCACCGATACAAGCAACATGTTCAAGACGATGTGGAATATTCACATACGATCCCATACTCTCTTTCATCGCTTGATTTCTCAACTCCTGCACTTTTGCAATCAATCCAGAAGCCATACTATTATAAATATTATGCTTCCCCTGCAATGACAATTCCTCAGTTCTCATAGTGAATGTATCGTTATTTGGTGTATTAATAATCATTGTTGAATTGGCAGTCAAATAGGCTCCCAATTCAACAAGCTGTTCTTGTGTAAAAGGTAAATAAGTCCCCTTACTATGGTGTCTCTCCAATCCTTTTATTGTCTCAGGATCGTCTAGACAGTATATAAAATAATCTTTCTCCGTCTGATTTTGAATCATTCTGAATTTGGAATCCACATAATTCTCCATTTTATGGTCGTAACGATCCAAATGATCTGGCGTGATATTTAGAATTACAGCAATATCTGCTCTAAAATGGTACATATCATCCAGCATAAAGCTTGAAATTTCCAATACGTAACAGTCAAAATTTTCACGCGCGACCTGAAGTGCAAAGCTTTTTCCAATATTACCTGCCAAACCAACATTAAGGCCACCATGCTTTAGCATTTCGTATGTCAACATGGTTGTCGTAGACTTACCATTTGATCCTGTGATGCAGATTAATTTAGCAGCAGTATATTGGGCAGCAAATTCTATTTCGGCAATAACCGGAATATTTTTTTCCTTTAAGGCGATCACCAAGGGTACTGTTTCCGGAATTCCGGGGCTCTTGACAACAAGAGCAGCATTCAATATCCGAGATTCATCATGATTCCCTTCCTCGAAAGCAATGCCTTCTGCTTTCAATTGCTCCTTATAATGATCTGCTATCAATCCTTTATCCGATACAAAAACATCATAGCCCTTTTCCTTCCCCAGGATTGCAGTACCCACACCACTTTCACCTGCGCCTAAAATGACCAAGCTTCCGGATTGAGGGTAATATGCTGTTGATATATTTGACATCGTTATCTAATTTTTAATGTTACTATTGTCAGAATGGCTAAAATTATTCCCACAATGACAAAACGCGTTACAATTTTTGCTTCATGATACCCCTTCTTTTGGAAGTGGTGATGCAAAGGGACATTAAAAATATCCTTCTTCCTTCACCGTATTTCTTTTTGGTGTATTTAAAATAGGAAACCTGTAGGATCACCGAGAGATTTTCCAATAAAAACACACCACATAAAATCGGAATCAACAATTCTTTACGGATCAAAATCGCAAATGCCGCAATGATACCTCCAATTGCCAAGCTCCCCGTATCCCCATAAAAACCTGTGCTGGATAGGTATTATACCATAGAAAACCGACACAAGCTCCCACAAATGCACCTGCAAAAATCACAAGCTCACCAGAGTTGGGGATATACATAATATTGAGATAGTCTGAAAAAATCACGTTACCAGACACATAAGCCAAAATTGCCAAGGTAACCCCAATTATTGCGGACGTACTCGTGGCCAGACCATCGATACCATCGGTAATATTAGCACCGTTGGATACTGCAGTAACGATAAAAATGACAACAATTAAAAAGACTACAAAAGTCAGATAGTCACTTTGCAAGCCAAACATCTTGAATACCTTGGCGTAGTCAAATTCATTATTCTTATAAAAAGGGATATTTGTTTTAGAAGATTTTACATTTTCAGCATATGTTTTTTCTCCTGTCCCCTCATTAATAACCACTTCCACCGGTTTTGTCGAAGTTGGTTTATCCACCCCTTTACGCACCACAATATCTGGATGAAAATACATCGTGCAGGCAATAATAGCCCCTAAGCCCACTTGCCCCACAACTTTAAACTTCCCGGCTAACCCTTCTTTATTATGTCTAAAAACTTTAATATAATCATCCAGAAAACCTATTGCCCCCATCCAAAGTGTCGTTACAATCATGATGATCACATAGATATTTGTCAACTTGGCAAATAATAAGGTAGGAATCAAGATCCCCGCAATGATAATTATTCCTCCCATTGTGGGCGTACCAGCTTTTTTTTTCACCTTCTAGCCCTAAATCACGAATTGTTTCCCCAACTTGTTTATTATGCAAGAACTGGATCAATTTCCCCCAAAAACCGTGGTAATAATTAATGAAGCGATTACTGCCATAGATGTTCTAAAGGAGATGTATTGAAACAAACCTCCTCCTGGTATATGGATATATTCGCTAAGCCACGTAAATAGATGGTACAACATATTCTATTTTTCGTTAAATGTATTCTCTAAAATTTCCTTATCATCAAAATGATGCTTGACACCATTCACATCTTGATATTTTTCATGTCCTTTTCCGGCGACCAGGATAATATCTCCAGGTTTTGCCAACTGATACGCTGTACGTATCGCCTCTTTACGGTCGGCTATAGAAAGCGTTTTTGCCTTTTGATCAGCCCCTACACCAGCTTCAATATCTTTAATAATCTGATAGGGATCCTCTGTACGTGGATTATCCGATGTAATCAAGAAACGATCGCTGTAGCGTAATGCCGCTTCTGCCATCTCAGGTCTTTTGGTTTTGTCGCGATCACCTCCACAGCCCAAAACAGTAATAATCTTTTGCTCCGGGCGTCTCAAAGAACTAATGGTTTTTAAGACATTTTCAACAGCATCTGGTGTATGTGCATAGTCCACAATACCAAAAACACCTGAGGTGGATTTCATCGTTTCAAAGCGTCCTTCTGCCCCTTTCAAGGTACTTAAGGCCGTCAACACCTTTACGGTCTCTTGCTCCAATAGGATTGCTGCGGTATACACCGCTAAAAGATTATAAGCATTAAAATCACCGATCAATTTGACCCATACTTCCTGCCCATCAATACTCATTAACATCCCATCAAAATGGCTTTCGATAACTTTAGCTTTAAAATCAGCCCCAGAACGCAAGCCATAGCTTTTTTATGGGCAACTGTATTTTGCAACATGATCTGACCATTTCGATCATCCGCATTTGTTAAAGCAAACGCATGTACATCCAAATCATCAAAGAACTTCTTCTTTGCTTTGATATAGTTGTCAAAAGTTTTGTGGAAATCCAAATGATCGTGTGTAATATTCGTAAATATTGCACCTGCAAACACTAACCCCGCAATACGCTCCTGTACCACGGCATGTGAACTGACTTCCATAAAAGCGTAATCACAACCATCGTCTACCATATCCCGTAGGAGTTGGTTCAACTGGATCGGATCCGGTGTAGTGTGTGTTGCGGGAATTATCTTTGGACCAATTTGATTCTGCACTGTTGACAACAAACCAACATGATATCCCAACTCAGTAAACAATTGGAATAACAATGTCGCTACAGTCGTTTTTCCATTGGTTCCCGTCACTCCAACCAACTTGAGTTGCTCGGATGGATTACCATAGAAATTAGCAGAAGCGACTCCCAAGGCATATGCCGAATCTGCCACTAAAATGTAAGCCACAGAGTCCAATGTCTCCACAGGAAGTTCTTCAACAATAACTGCTCTTGCTCCAGAGGCAATTGCCTTATCGACAAATAAATGTCCATCTGTCTGAACACCACGCACAGCGATAAACAAACTTCCCAGCTCCACCTTTCTGGAATCAAAGCACAAAGAGTGCACATCGACCTCTTCGAGGTTTCCCACCACCTGTTGAACAGGGATAGCATGCAATACTTTTTTAAATCCATCATTACTTAAGTTCTAAATTTATCGCTGTTCCAAATGGGAGTTTTTGACCCGCAGTCAAAGATTGTGCTCCCACTCTTCCCTTTCCAAATACATGTGTTTTAAATCCCGCATTCTCCATCACATACAATGCATCCATCAATCCCATTCCCACTACATTTGGTACAATTCCTTCTTTATATTTCAAATCCACAAATGGCACACCTCTATTCGATGTATCTACTTCGCCTCTGGCTACCATATCCCAATTCACTGTATTAATTCCCAACTTATCGTATACTTTCTTACTCGCTTCTCTTGACCCTTGCAAAGTCAATGGCATTCTTCCGCCAACATTAACTGCTTTAAATGATTTTTTTCCCTGCATCTCCATATCGTTAGCATAAACCATATCTGCAAGTTCTTTAAAAACAGGTCCGGCCACCGATCCACCATAATAACCATTTCTCGGATTTCGGATCACCACAATAATCGAATATTTCGGATCTTCAGCAGGAAAATAGCCTGCAAAAGAAGACTGGTATCTCCTAGCTCCATAACCTCTTGAGCCATCAGCCATCTGCGCTGTTCCCGTCTTACCTCCCGATGTATACAATGGGCTAGCAACACTTCTTCCTGTACCCTCCGTCATGACACCTTCCATCATTCCCTCACCTCTGCCAAGGCATGATCCGAAGCGATCTTTTCATTAATTACCTTCGCCTGAAAAGTTTGGATCGTGTTACCTAAATGCCTAATCTCTTTGACAAATAGAGGTGCAATCAATTTACCGTTATTTGCAACAGCGTTATAAAATGTCAAGGTCTGTAATGGCGTAATCTTCATCTCATAACCATAAGCCATCTGAACCAATGACAATCCACTCCAAGATTTACTTTTCGATGTTTTCACCAATGGAACCCCCTCTCCCGGAATCTGCAGATCTAACGTCTTACCGAATCCAAAAGAATGCAGTTTCGACGTAAACTGGTCTGGGTTATCTTTATAAGCCTGATAGACAAATTTTGTAACCCCAACATTCGAAGATTCTTCAAAAGCTCTTTTAGCCGAAACTATAGATTTTTTTGGTGCATGCGAATCACGAATTGTATGCTTGTAAATCGGCCAGTTACCATTTCCAATATTTATAGTTGTACTTGAATCGATTTTCTTATCATCAATCAACGCTAGATAAGAGGCAAGTTTAAAAGTTGAGCCCGGATCGGCACTTTGCGCAATGGCAAGATTGAACTTCTCCCGATAAACACCATCTTTATCCCGCATAAAATTTGCAACGGCCCGCACTTCACCTGTTTTCACTTCCATCATCACAACACAACCTTCATCAGCATTGCTCACAATCATCTGTTTCTCCAGCGCTCTTTGAGCCATATCCTGCATATTAACATCAATTGTGGATATGATGTCCGAACCATCGACAGGTGCTACCTCAATATCTCTATTGACAGGTATCCAGACACCACCAGCAATACGCTGCATCAATCTCTTTCCACTCTTTCCATCAATATACTCACCGTATGCTCCTCTAAGCCGACATGAATATTTTCCTTTACGTTTTTATATCCAATAGTTCTTGCTGCCAGATTAACGAACGGCAAAATCCGTTTATTCTGTCTATCGGTAATCAAACCGCTAGGAAAACGTTCTTTTTCAACACGAGCTGATTTAAATAAAGGAAATTGCTTCACCTTCTTTAAATCCTGATGTGACACATTCCGCTTAATTAGTAGATAGCGTTGTTTTTATTCCGCGCCTGTTTTAGTAATGTCAAATATTGCCGGGATGATTTATCCTTAAAAAAATCAGCCAGTTTAATCGCGAGAGAATCAACTTTGAGATTGAAATATTCATTTTCTTCTTCGGGAATAGCCATCGCATCAAAACGAAGTTCATACTCAGGAACAGAAGTTGCCAATAAGCTTCCGTCGTTGGAATAGATATTCCCCGTGCAGCTTCAACCTCACGTTCTTGAATAGAAAGACTATCCGCCAAAGCCTTCCAATGTTGCCCATCCACATATTGCAACTTCAGCATTTTCCCAAATACCATAAATGCAAGAAGCACAATAAGTCCAAAGGCAAAATAGACGCGAATAAGAATCGTGTTTCTGATACTCATAACTCTCTCTATTTATCTTCTTTTTCTCTACAACTTCAATCTTGATAGGCTCCACCCGCTCTTTCAAACCCAATGAATCCACACGCTTTGCGATCTCCGTTTGCGTGGACATTTTCATCAGCTCAGCAGATAACGACTTATGATCCCAGCCTAATTCTTTGACTTCCTTGCTTACTTTATCGATACTACGAATAGTTCGCTCAGCGAAGTGACGGTTAGAGATATACAACAACATCAAAAAGGCGATGAAAGCCCCAAAAGGGAGATACTCCAATATTTTGTTTAAGGAAAGGTCTCCAACGGTAAAAAGCGTTTTAATAAACGCTTCTGTTTCTTCCGCCTTTTCCTCGACAGTTTCTTGTAGTTCTTCCTGAACTTCTTCACTCAATTCTTTCTGTCTTATTGTATTCCTGCTCATCTTTTCGCTCCATTTTTAAGACAAATCCAACCTTTCAGCAATACGCAGTTTCGCACTGCGCGATCTATTATTTACAGCCAGTTCATGCGGCGATGCTGTAATTGCCTTACGGCTCAACACATGGAACGGCTTGATTTCATTTCCAAAAAAATCTTTCTCAACACCTCCTTTAAATTTCCCTTTGGCCATGAAGTTTTTAACCAAACGATCTTCTAAGGAATGATAAGACATCACCACCAATCTTCCTTCACTTTTCAACACATCAACAGTTTGCAACAAAAACTCCTGCAAAGCCTCCAATTCACGGTTAACCTCAATACGTAAGGCCTGAAAAACCTGCGCATGATATTTATGTTCTTTTCCCTTTGGAACCATTCGCTGAATAACTTCTTTTAATTCAGCAACCGTATGTATCGGCTGTGCCAAACGAGCTGTCACAATTGTTTTCGCCAATGACTTTGCATTCATAATCTCGCCATACATACCAAAAATCCGATGGAGATCTTCTTCAGCATAAGTCGCTAGTACGGCTTTTGCATCCAAATCTCCCACCTGATCCATACGCATATCCAAATCAGCATCAAATCGGATTGAAAAGCCACGATCTGCTGCATCAAACTGATGCGATGAAACACCCAGATCAGCTAAAATACCATCCACTGTACGCACACCGTGCAGACGAAGACTATTCTTTAAAAACCTGAAATTTTGATGAATCAATGTAAAACGAGGATCATCAATCACATTTCCCAAAGCATCTGGATCCTGATCGAAAGCAAACAGCTTTCCCTCTGGCCCCAATCTCTTCAGTATTTCACGAGAGTGACCACCTCCACCGAAAGTCACATCCACATAAATACCATTCGGCTTGATCGCCAAAGCATCCATGCATTCTTGCAACATTACCGGAACATGATACACATTCTCCATATTACTATATTCCAAAATTAATATCCCCATTACCTCTGCCGCTAAAGACGATATATCCTCCACACCTCCGTCACCCATTAAATCATCATACCCTTCTTTAGACCAAACTTCTATCTTGTTAAACTGACAAGCCAAAACCAATTCTGTTGTTATCCCTGCAAATTCAAGCAAGCTTTTTGGCAACAAAACACGACCAGCCGCATCCAAAGTCAGCTCTGTAGCTCCACGAGTAAAAGCACGCACAAAAGCCCGTACTTTCGGATCAAATTGATTTAATTTAGCCAGTTTAGCTGTCATCAGATCCCACTCCTCGCGTGGATAAAAAACCAGATGCTTCTCAAAACCGCGATTCACAACAAGCCCATCACGCTCAACATGAGGCATCTGCCTCTTGAGCGCCGCCGGCAACACCATCCTTCCTTTGGCGTCTAGCTTGCATTCGAATTCTCCGATCAACTGAGTCATACCGTCAATTATCCTATTCTAATTTAAATGTAAAAGTATACACTTTCTCCCACTTTCCCCACTTTACAACATAAAAAAGTTTTCCACATCGAAAAATAGCTACAAGAAAAAATAACATCCATTTTCACCACAACGCATAAAACCTTATTTACAAACAGTTAAAGGGGCATTTCAATCAATTATATCTTCAAAACAAGGACAGATATTTTTCGGTTTTTTTCAAAAAATGGAAATGAATTGTAAAAATTTCCTCTTTAGAAATTTAATTTTACTTCTTTTTTGGGAAAAATGGGAGAAAGTGGAGGACTGAAAAACAGATAATCTCTCGCGTGGTTGAAAGTGGGAGAACAGCATTCAAATAAGAACAGTAGAATTCGTTATTGTCGAGTAAAACCAATAATTTTGCATAAATTTTATTTTTATTAAGATATGCACAGAACACACACTTGTGGAGAATTAACATTAGCTGACTTAGGGAAAACGGTTACCCTAAGTGGATGGGTTCAAAAATCCCGCGATTTGGGCGGTATGACTTTCATCGATGTTAGAGACCGATATGGTATCACACAATTAACGTTCAATGCAGATGATGACGCGTCTTTACGTGCTAGTGCCCGCGAACTGGGAAGAGAATATGTCATAAAAGTAACCGGAGAGGTTATTGAACGTTCCAATAAGAATGCTAAAATCTCCACTGGAGATATCGAAATCAAGGTTTCAAATCTTGAAATATTAAATGCTGCGAAATTACCGCCTTTTACAATAGAAGATGAAACGGATGGTGGGGATGATATCAGAATGAAATTCAGATATCTGGATTTACGTCGTAATCCGGTACGTGAGAACCTTATTTTACGACATAAAACTTCTCAGGAAGTACGTCGTTACCTTGACTCTCAGAATTTCTTAGAAGTAGAGACACCATATCTCATCAAATCTACTCCGGAGGGAGCACGAGATTTTGTGGTTCCTTCCCGCATGAATCCAGGTGAATTTTATGCATTGCCTCAGTCACCACAGACCTTCAAACAACTATTGATGGTATCAGGTTTTGATCGTTATTTTCAAATTGTCAAATGTTTCCGCGATGAGGACTTACGTGCTGACCGCCAGCCAGAGTTTACACAAATCGACTGTGAAATGTCCTTCGTAGAACAGGAAGATGTACTAAATATTTTTGAAGGATTAGCAAAACACATCTTCAAAACGATTAAGGGCATAGACCTTGGAGCTGTACCACGTATGACTTATGCTGATGCCATGCGTCTATATGGATCCGACAAGCCGGATATCCGTTTTGGAATGCAGTTTGTTGAATTAAATGATGTAGTCAAAGAAAAAGGGTTCCCTGTATTTGACGCTGCGGAGCTGGTTGTTGGTATCAATGCCGAGAATTGCGCGGATTATACCAGAAAACAACTGGATGCCTTAACAGATTTTATTAAACGTCCTCAAATCGGCGCTACAGGTTTAGTCTATGCCCGTGTGAATGAAGATGGCTCAGTTAAATCTTCTGTTGATAAATTTTTACGCCAGAACAACTAACAGCTATTGCCGCTAAGTTCCACGCGAAACCAGGCGACCTTTTATTAATTATGGCAAGTGGCAAGGATAAAGTTCGTAAACAATTAAACGAATTGCGCCTGGAAGTTGCCTCACAGCTTGGTCTTCGCGACAAAAACACCTTTGCTCCGTTATGGGTTATCGATTTCCCTTTATTGGAATGGGATGAGGACAACGCACGCTACCATGCCATGCACCATCCTTTCACCTCTCCAAAACCGGAAGATATTCCGCTACTGGATACAAACCCTGGTGAAGTAAGAGCAAATGCTTATGACTTTGTATTAAACGGTGTCGAAGTGGGCGGTGGATCTATCCGTATTCATGACAGAGACCTACAGTCACTCATGTTTAAACACCTCGGATTTAGTCCGGAAGAAGCACAGAAACAATTTGGTTTCTTGATGGAAGCGTTCACCTATGGAGCTCCTCCACATGGTGGTTTAGCGTTTGGCTTTGACAGACTTGTATCGCTATTAGCTGGTCTAGATTCTATCCGTGATGTGATTGCCTTTCCAAAAAACAATTCAGGAAGAGATATCATGATTGATGCTCCATCAACAATTCACCAGGAACAATTGGATGAATTAAGCTTAAATATTAATATAAAAGAATAAATTTCAAGCTCGATTTTCGTGAAACAATTTATTAACACTATATTTAAAAGTTGGTAGGAAACGACCAACTTTTTTTGTGAAAAATCAGCAGATTAGATGTCAGAGAGTACGGCAAATACGTTTTTAAAAGAAAGTGCACAGAAAGCATTTGACACCAAACATCGCGATATTATAAATTACAATATCGACAAATACAGTATTGCTTTCGAAAAGGGGAAAAGCAAATTTGCAAATCTCGAAAACTCCAAAATAAAAGCAAATTTGATCAAATGGAAAGTAATGGAAAACCTCGATCGATATCTATTACAATTTGAGGCAAATTTTACTGCACGTGGTGGAAAAGTAATCTGGGCTAATGATGCCGATGAGGCGCGGGAGGAGATTTATAAAATCATCGAACGAAAAAGAACACGATCGATTGTAAAATCTAAATCTATGGCTACCGAAGAAATTGAATTAAATCATTTTCTGGAATCCAAAAACATAGAAGCCATCGAGACTGATCTTGGAGAATATATTATTCAGCTGCTAGACCAGAAACCCTACCACTTTGTCACTCCTGCTATGCATTTAAGCTTGGAAGATATCGCTAAGCTCTTTCATGAAAAATTTGACACACCCCTGGATGCATCTGCTGAACAATTAACACTAAAGGCGCGCGAATTATTAAGAGACAAATATTTAGCAGCAGAAGTCGGTATTACCGGAGCTAATTTCTTAGTTGCTGAAACTGGGAGTATAGCAATTACAGAAAACGAAGGAAATGCACGTCTGACTTCTACTTTTCCAAAAACACATATTGCTGTTGTGGGCATTGAGAAGATCATTCCCACACTACAAGATCTGGAAGTATTTTGGCCACTTTTATCCACACATGGTACAGGTCAAAACTTAACAGTCTACAACACATTACTCACAGGACCAAAACAGCCTTACGAGTCTGATGGACCTGAAGAAATGTATGTTATCCTGCTTGACAATGGACGTAGTAATCTCCTTGCTCAAAAAGAACAACGCCAGGGCCTATATTGTATTCGCTGTGGAGCTTGCTTAAATGTATGTCCTATTTATCAAAATATAGGCGGGCATACGTATGAAACAACCTATCAAGGACCAATCGGATCTCTCATTTCTCCCCATTTAAATGGGATGAAGGAGTTTAAGCACTTAAGCTATGCATCTACCCTTTGCGGTAAATGTACAGAAGTGTGCCCTGTAGGCATCGATATTCAACGTATGCTTCTTGTCAACAGAAAAGACTCCGTAGAGCAGGGGTTATCCACTAAAACAGAACAAAAAGTCTGGAGTTGGTTTACATACGGAATACAACGTCGAAAATTGATTGATTTCTTTGGTGGGAAATTCAAGAACTTCTTCCTTCGGAAGTTTTTTAAAAAACATGGGGCGATCAACGGAATTACCCAAGCTAGCGGAAAAATCCTTTTCCAAACAATGGAAAGAGCAGCAGAAAAACAAAGAATAACAAAAAGTGGCATTAGCTTATCAAACTAATGCCACTTTTTTTTATTAGTTTCGCTCCAAACCTACTGTTAATGACTTCAAAAAATATAAAAACGTATCTTCCTTGGATAGATTTTCTCCGCATTTTAGCTTGCTTTATGGTCTTAATATCACACAGCTGCGACGCCTTTGTTGGTACATTTGACAATAGCAGCACATTTCATCAAGGCGTATTTTGGGGTAGCATTGTTCGTGCCTGTGTACCGCTATTTGCAATGATGTCGGGTATACTACTATTTCCCGTACAAACCGATGTGGCTACTTTCTACAAAAAGAGAATAGGTCGAATACTTGTTCCTTTATTATTTTGGTCAATCGTCTTACCGCTCACTTTTTTTTATCTATCTGAACTTTATTAAGAGCAGTTTGAGTGCTTTGATAGATATGAATAATTTTACGGCACAGGCAACCTTAACAAAAATCTATACTGCAGTCTTTAACTTCAATTATGATACAACACCTTTATGGTACATGTATATGTTAATCGGTTTATATCTTATCATTCCAATTATCGGAAGCTGGCTAAATCAAGCCAGTAAAAAGATATTCAATATTTTCTCGGCTTTTGGGAATTACACTTCTAGCACCTTACATCAAAATGATTGCCCCAACTTTGGGTTACACGGGCAATTATGGACAAATGGGACTATGGGGAGTCTGCAATTGGAATGAATTTGGCACATTCTATTATTTCTCAGGTTTCCTAGGTTATATCATATTAGCGTACTATCTGGTAAAATACCCTTTTCAATGGTCCCTGACTAAGACTATTTCAATTGCAATTCCACTTTTTGTAATAGGCTTTATCATTACCTTTTCAGGCTTCCTGCTAACCCAAAAACATTATCCAGGAAATTACGCAAATTTGGAGATTGTTTGGTATTTCTGTAATATCAATGTCGCAATGATGACTGTCGCAATATTTCTCATCGTGCAAAAATTAAATATTCGCGAATCCAAGTGGATAAAAAATATAGCAGGAGCCACATTTGGCATTTATTTATGTCATTTTGTTATTGTACAGGCGATGACAGATACGTTTCTGAATATTGATTATCTTCCCGCTTCCCTAAAAATTCTGTCAATTGCCCTTCTAAGTTTTGGTTTAAGCTATTTGGTGACGAAGCTTTTTGATACAAACTCAATTACACGACGGTTTATTCGCTAAAACAACGGGTCAAAAACAGCACATCGGATATGTGCACACTATAAAAAAAAAAAGGGGATCAATGATCCCCTTTTCAACTAACACTCACCAATTATTAATATGAAAACTACTCTTTCTTTTAACCTTAAGTTGTTTTTGCCTCAGCATCAACTGCCTTTTCACCCTCGCCTTTCTTAAAATCACCCCTTCGCATTTGTCGATGTTTTTTCCAATTTTCTTTGTGCATTTTATGGTTCTCTGCGTAAGAATCTTTTAATGTCTTTTGCTGTTCTGGAGTCAATAATCCCATCATTTTTTCATGATCCGCAGCACGTTGTTTTCTCATCTTTTCACGATACAATTTGCGCTCCGCTGCAATTTTTTTATGATCCTGCGCTTGCTTCAAATGAAATGCATATACCTCTTTGCGCTGTTGATCTGTAAACTTCAACTTTTGGTCCATGCGATCTGTTTTGATCTTAGCCAACTCCTCAGGATTTTTATTTTTAAGCCATCGTGCTTTTTATCCTTTGAACGCTTGTGCAAGGGAGCCGTCATTTCTTTGGTATCTGATTTAAGATCCTTTTTCTCCTGCGCGAAACCTGTTAACATTAATCCGGATAACGCCAAACTTAACATCAATTTTTTCATCTCTCTTTTTTAAATCAACAATCTTTCAATTTTAATAGATTGACTTTCCAACCTATTTATCTATAAGAGTATTATTGACCATCAAAAGTTTAAAACCTCATCTGTTAAATAAAGTTAAGATCGGTTTTATTGAGAT
Organism: Sphingobacterium sp. E70; assembly: GCF_019285695.1. Lineage (NCBI taxonomy): Bacteria > Pseudomonadati > Bacteroidota > Sphingobacteriia > Sphingobacteriales > Sphingobacteriaceae > Sphingobacterium > Sphingobacterium sp. E70. The sequence continues at coordinate 1,436,987 of NZ_CP079104.1, forward strand.
GCCGCGCTTAAACGGATAGGCAAGGTATAAGCCACCCGCACAGTACGTCCATTCTGAACACCAGCTTTCCATTTTTTTGCCTTTTTTAATAAATTAATTGCGGCTTCACCAGTTCCAAAATTCATATCCCGTTTTACCACAATATCAGTCAAAGATCCATCTCGCTCCACTACGAAAGACACTTCGATAACCCCAGACACGCCTTGATCCAAAGCGGATTGCGGAAAATTATAGTTTTCCGACACCCATTTCATGAAAGCAGGCATTCCCCTTCCGGACGTGGCATTACCTCAACCGCCCGAAACACTGTACCTGCGTCGCTATCAGTACCTCCCTCCGACTCCGGTCCCACTGTATGGCCTGTAATACCACCATCTTTCTTAGAGGGGCCAAATTCACCTCTTGCAATATGCGTTCCAGCGGCATTTGCTTTTAATGTAATACGCGCGGTCATTGTATTTGGTTTACTCAGTTCATCCTGTGTAGCAACATCCTCAGTTACTTCTTTTGCCTTCGTAATCTTAGGCTCCGGCAGACGCACCAAATCAAACTTCGAAACATCCTGTGCGATCTGCTGTGGTGCTTTTTCCTGCATTAGAATAGGTTCTTCTTTAACCTCCTCTTTTTCTCGACCTCTTTCTGGAGTTCTTCCAAATCATTAGGAAAATCCACAATCGTAGTAGTTGTTATTGGCATGGCTTTCTTAAAATATTTATTATACCCGTAAGAACCCACGATCAAAAGGAAAGCAAAGGAAACAACAATAGCGAGCCCCACATTTGTTGCTTTATTTGACAAATTCCGCAATTCATATGCACCATACATCTTGTTGCGACCTGCAAAGATAACATCCAGCCATTCCTTGCGATAGATATTCAATTTTGAGTTCATCATAACATTAAAGTTTAAATCTTTTCATTATGATGCGCGAAAGCCTTATATTTCATAAAAATTTTACACACTCTTATGAAATCACTTTTTTAGCTATTCTTCTACTTACATTATACGGTTGTGAAAACAGTCAAAATCAATCCAAACCTCCGGTTAAGAGTGAAAATAAAGAGCAATTAATTTCACCTTATTTTGGCTTTTGAATCAGCAAAAGATTCATTAATTGCCCTTCCAATGGATCAGGCCATGGAGAGTCCCGAAAAATACAACTATGTCATTATAGAAAATCAAGTTAGCCCATTGGGATTTATACAGAATAAAACGGACAATAAGGAAAGCAATGGAAGGCAGACAGCACAAAACTTTGCCAATAGCGAAGGCTCATTGTTCACGATAAAGAACGAAATTAAATCCGGTGATTTTGGAATGTTGGTCAATCAAGCTTTCTTGAGTCAATACAAAATAGAACCTTTTACAAAGGTTCAGCGTGAGACAACTCCAGAGATAAAGGAAATACTGGAAAAAAAAATATAAAAGGAAAATAAACAAAAGTACTACAGTTGCGGTCCTGAAAGATCAAGCTGAATTCAATCTCACAGTCTTTGAAAACCAACAAGATTCAGCATTAGCAGTTTTTTCTTATATCAAAGAAGACCAATTAATTAATTTGGATTTTCCGGCCACCTACGATGATATTAGTACTTGGCGAGTCGACGATGGTGGTCAATTTGATAATGAAGCATTCCAGGTTCTCACTGTACTACGTTCGGAAGCAGGAATTAGTTTTGTTAGCATTTTTGGGGAGCAGAAGGTTATGAATTGAACTTCTATCAACCTAAAAAAGATAAGTTTACTTCAGCAGCACAAGCCTACGGTTACAGTTCTCCTTTATAAGGAAATTATCGTTTCCCTAGTTATATAATTAGGGAAACGTTCTTTAATAATATTTTATAATTGCATTCTCGCCATCGGAGCTACATCCTGACCAACAAAGTCCCCTTTTAAATATTTATGATATCCAGCAATGGCGATCATCGCTGCATTATCTGTACAATATTCGAATTTAGGAATAAAGACATTCCAATGGTATTGCTCCCCATTTCAATCAATCCCTTTCTTAGTCCAGAATTAGCAGAAACACCGCCCGCAATCGCGATATCTTTCACACCCGTTTGCTTTGCGGCTTTCTTCAATTTATTTAATAAGATAGAGACAATACGGGATTGCACACTAGCACAGAGATCTGCGATATTTTCGGTCAAGAAATCAGGATTCTGTTTTAACTGATCTTGAACAAGGTAGAGTATTGCTGTCTTTAACCCCGAAAAGCTAAAATTAAGTCCAGGAATTTGAGGTTCTGGTAATTTGTACATATTGGAATTACCCTGACTTGCATATTTATCAATAAGCGGTCCACCGGGGTAAGGCAGATTGAGGATCTTAGCCGTCTTATCAAAGGCTTCCCCTGCAGCATCGTCCAGAGTTTCACCCAATAATTCCATTTCGAAGTAATCTTTTACCAGGACAATTTGTGTATGCCCACCTGAAACAGTTAGGCATAAAAAGGAAAACTCGGTTTCGGTTCTTCAATAAAATGGGCCAAAATATGCGCCTGCATATGATTTATATCTATTAATGGAATATTCTGAGCAAGTGCAAATGATTTTGCAAAAGAAGTTCCGACCAAAAGAGCACCTAATAATCCAGGTCCGCGCGTAAAACTCACTGCATCTATTTGATTTTTGCTTATTTTTGCTTGACGAATGGCTTCGTCCACCGTAGGAATAATATTTTGTTGATGGGCACGTGAGGCTAACTCGGGAACAACTCCACCATATTTTGCGTGGATTGCTTGAGTAGCAATAACATTTGAATGAATTTCACCGTTAATACAAATAGAAGCGGAGGTTTCATCACAAGAGGATTCAATCCCTAAAATAATAGCCATAGCTGGAGTTATAAATTAGAATACAAAAGTATCAAAAAAATAATAAAAATAATGTCAATAGTCCTGGGTAGTATATTCATTATACTGCTTGCATTGGCATTATCGCTACAGCTGAAACCTGTACAAAATTTTGTTGCACAAAAGACCATCAAGTATTTATCCAAGGAGCTGGACACTAAAATCAGTTTAAAAAGTATTTATTTTAAACCCTTTAAATCAGTTGTGATAGAGGGCTTCGAAATTTATACCCCAGAAGGTCAAAAAATCATAAAATCCGAAAAAATAGAGGCAATTGTAAATCTATCCCAACTCATAGAATTGAACAGGGTTGTCATTAATAAGTTGAAGATTGAAAATACGGAAAGCAATTTCGAACAATTTAAGGATAGCAGCAATATCTCATTTTTAATCCGATATTTCAACCCGCCAAAGAAAGAGAAAAAGAAAAGTTCAAAAAAATAATCTTTGATATTAAAGAACTTATTATCAACAACAACTCATTCAACTATGTTAACCACAGGCAAAAACACTATAATAAAGTTGTTGATTTTGGCGATTTAGGCATATCAAAATTAAATGCACACTTTAGTAATATTAAAATTGACTCCAATCGTATCTCAGCGGACATCAAAGGTTTCAATCTTAATGAAAAAAAAGGATTGGTTATTAAGGGACTCCTCGCCCATGCTTCAGTAAGTAACAAAAGCATTGAACTGACAGATCTCATGCTCACAACCAATCGTTCCACCGTCAAAAATTACATAAAATTAAGCTACAATAATTTCTCAGATTTTTCAGACTTTATCCATAAAGTCAATGTCGAGATACGTGCACGCGATTCGCGCATACACTCCGAAGATATTGCCCTCTTTTCATCCCCAATGCACCAGGTCAAGTTTGATGTAAAGATCAAAAAATCGAACCTGAAGGGCACTGTAGCAGCCATCAATGCCTCACAAGTAGATCTGACCATTGGAAAAAACACCAAATTAGCGGGCGACCTAAAAATTATAGGCCTACCTGATATAGACAAGACAGATTTTATTGTTCCCCATGTTTTTATTTCCTCTGAACATAGTGATCTCAAAAATATTATTAGTGAACTCGGTAATTTAAAAAACTTCAAACTTCCTGAGATTGTCACACTTTTCAATAAATTCACATTCAAAGGCAGCTTACTTGGAAAGTACAATAAGTTTAAAACCATTGGTGCCTTCGCTACTGACATTGGTAATGTAGAAGCTGATGGAGCACTAGACCTACGAAAAGAAATAAAATATGCCGGCAAATTTCAGTCTAAAAAATTTGATCTTGGTAAAGCTACCAAATTAAAAGATTTAGGCAGTTCTGGCTTCGATCTACAGCTCGATGGAACAGGTACCGATCCCAAGTATTTAAAACTTAATATAGCAGGTAATCTAACTAATTTCAGTTTTAAACAATATACCTATCAACAGATTCAGGTTAAAGGCGATATAGACAAACAATTATTTCTCGGTTCGGGAACAATACATGACCCACATCTTAGGTTACAGTTTACGACAGATATAGACTGGTCCGCCCAGCCTAACTATCACTTGGATGCGGATATACAACAGGCAAATTTAAAAAGCTCAATTTCTTTCAAGGGGACTCAATTAATATTGTAGACACCAAATTACATACGAGCTTAATTGGGGATAACATCAATAATATTACCGGGGAATTTAAATCCGATAGTGTAAGTTTTACTTCCTCCAAGGGAAAGTTTGTGATCAAAAACATCAATTTCCTCGCAGAGGGAGATCAAGCGCGGTCGTTAACACTGCAGTCCGCTATTGGCCATATAGACCTCAAAGGAAGAATTGATCTAAACACGATTGTCCCTATTTTAAGGCATTAGCGATGCGTTACGCCCCTGCAATTGGATTTGAAAAGAATGACTTTAACCGTCAGGATTTTGACCTCAATATCAATATAAAATCTTTCAGACCTATTGCAACCTTCTTTAGAAAAGACATCGCCCTGGATAGTGGAGCAACATTGAATGCAAAATTTGCCAGCGAAAAGCAGACCGCAAATTTTAATTTTTATGCACCTGAATTTAAATACAATGGCATACGTCTCACCCATTTGATTATTGACCAAAATGCCAATCTTAAAAATATGGAACTACAGACTTCCATAGACCAGATCAATTTTACGGATAGCACTTACATCAAGAATGTAAATATCTCAAACACCTTAGTCAATGACAGTCTACAGTTCAACATAAAAATGTCAGAACTGGAAGCTAGCAATAGCTTAGATCTCAATGGCGTTATCCGTTTTGCCCATGCAAAACCAGCTTTCATCAATTTTTACCCATCCAATATACTTATCAACAAAGAACAGTGGCTTGTCAACAATGATGCACAATTAAAAATTTCAAAAGGCAAATGGTATTTTGAAAAACTCACATTGAGTCATGCTGAGCAGAAAGTGCATATTGATGGCATATTATCAAATGACGTTTCAGATCAAATCAATTTAAGATTCGAGGATTTTAATCTCAGTTCGCTCAATGGTATCACAAAACCACACGGTATCAATTTGTTAGGAAATTTAAATGGAAAGATTGAGGTTAATTCTGTTTTTAAGTCTCCATTTATCGTTGCCAACATCAAGACATCCCCATCCTTTACAACAATATCCCAATAGGAGCATTAGCACTTAGTGCTAATTATGACCCTGAAAACCAATTGGTAAAACTAGATAGTAAAATAGAAGAAGGTGATAAATTAATTCAGTTAAGAGGTTCCTACAACCACCTAAGTGAAAATAACAAACTCAACCTTAAAGCAACGTTGGTTAATACAGATGTATTTGTTTTTCAACCGTTTCTGCGAAGTCTAGTTTCCAACATTAAAGGTAAGATAAATGCAGACCTTGACATAGAAGGTGATATCCTAAATCCAAAAATTAGTGGATCGGGAAAGCTTGACAATGCTTCGATGGTTATCAATTACCTCAAAACCCCTATCGTCTTTCCGAAGAAATCAATGTGACCAACAATAGAATTTTCCTTACTGGTCTCAAAATATACGATCAAAAAAACAATATAGCGACAATCGACGGCATTGTTGATCTTAACAAATTAAGTGACCCGGATATAGATGTGACAGCCGAGGCAAAGAATTTCATGGTATTGAATACAACAATAAAAGATAACAATACTTACTATGGCACCGCTTATGCTTCCGGAACCTTCCAGTTTAAGGGATTGACATCAGCAATGAATATCAATATACGTGCTAAATCAGAAGAAAACACAGTCATCAATATACCTTTTAATAGCGCAAGTACAATTTCCGATAGTGATTTCATCTACTTTATAGAAAAAGACTCTACCAAAATCAAGAAAAATCAAAAGAAACGGGATTTTAATGGTTTGACGATGAATATGGATCTACTGATCACACCAAATGCTGAAATCAACCTTTTTTTTCAAGTATGGGGAACTATCGGGCAAAGGAAATAGTAACCTGAATATGCGAATATCTTCACTGGGAGATTTTGAAATGTTCGGTGATTTCATCGTAAACAGTGGTAAGTTTAATTTCACCGCACAGGATTATATCAACAAAATATTTGACTTAAAGGAGGGTGGAACTGTACGATGGGCTGGCAATCCGACTGAAGCCAATATCAATATCAACGCAATATACCAACAGAGAACCAGCTTAGCTCCACTGTACAATGCTGCGGGAAGAGAGGAAAACCCTGAGCGTGTACTGGCGCAAGCGGACATGATTTTAAAAGGTCAATTGAGTCAACCCGATATTACATTTGACATCAATTTCCCACAGAACCCGGGCGTGAAGGACGAGCTGCAAGGGTATTTCTCTGATGCCAATAATGTCAACCAGCAAGCGCTCAGTTTAATTGTGAGACGTAGCTTCACCCCGGAACACAAAGTGATTTTGGGAAAGAAGTCAACAATACATTACTATCAGCGGGCACCGAAATTGCTTTTAATCAAATCAATAATATCATCGCACAATCACTCAATATCAATTTCTTTGATATCAATATTAAATCACTGAATGACGCCTCTGCGTCCCTTCGTTTATTTAATGACAGGCTAGTTCTCACAGGCGGTATTTCGGATCGCAGGAGTCAGGCGTTAACAGATTTGAATGTATTCTCAGATCGTGTTTCAACGGATGCTGAAGCTATGTTTTATTTGCGCAAAGATGGTCGCCTTGTACTTAGAGCTTCCAACCGCCTAAACACAAGAAACTTTCTTCTTAGTCCAAACGATGGGAATATATCAGCGCCTTTGGATTATTATATCGGCAGGAGTTTAACACCTTCTCTGAATTTCTGAAAAGGCTATTTCCATTGGGAAAAAGAATAATTTCTTTATTCCAACCCAAACAGATGTAAAGAAAAGCCAGCCCAACTAATAATAGGCTGCTAAAATAATAGTAAAAGCTAGTCCAGTTATCCCATCACAATCAAAAAACTGAATGAATCAATAACTATCAAATGGTAAGATCAGAGCAAGGGATATATCTAGATCGCTTCTATAAATCAAAACGACCAACAGTATAAAGGAGACTTCATTGAAGGCATAAAAAAGCCTTCAAGATATTTGGAAGGCCTTCTTATAATAATGTTAAAAACCGCTTACGCTAATTTTTCGAATTCTTTAAATTCAATATCACTACTGTTCAATTTAACCAAACCTTTTAAGTGATCAAATACTTTCAAAGCTTTAGCTTCTTCGAACAAACGGTTACCTTGCTCTCTGTCTTGTAACAATTGAATTGCAAACTGATTCAATTGCTCATCAGAAGGCTCTTCATTGATATTGTACATTTTGATTTGTGCGTAGATACGTTCTTTCGCTAAATTGATTACCTCATCATATTTAACTTCAAGACCGTTTTCAGTAACGACACGGTTTTCGATGATTGTCCATTTCAAGTTGTTCAAGAAATCAGCAAATCCTTCGTTAAGCTCTTCTTCAGAAATACTAGGGTTAGTCGCTTTCAACCATCTTTTCAAAAACTCTTCAGGGAATTTTACGTCAACTTTGTCCATACCAAAAGTATACATATCGTTACGTAATTTTTGATCTGAGTTCTGCTTGAACAAGTTTTCTACTTCTTCTTTTACTTTTTCAGTAAATTGAGCTTCTTCAGTTACTTCACCTTCTGCAAACAATTTATCGAAAAATTCTTGGTTAAGATCAGCTTCTTCTAAACGGTTGATGTTTTTAACAGTCAATTCGAATTTTGTTACATCCAAAGCTGTAGCTTCTTCTTCAGTGATACCTAAGATACGTGCTAAATCTTCTGTTTTGAAAGCTTTCTTAACATCGATTTTAACAGCATCGTCTTTTTAAGACCTACTAAAGATTTCTTGATTTTGCATCTTCAACGATATCCGTACGGATCGAAGTTGTTTTCTCAAGACCTTCCTCTTTATCTTGTTTCAAGGTAGCATACAATACATCACCTTCTTCTGATACTTCTGGATTAGTCATCTTTCCATAACTACGACGTAAGTTTTTGATACGATCTGCCAAAGTCTCTTGATCAGCTTTGATATCGTAAACAGCAAACTCAGTCTCAGCAGTAAAAGGCAATTCAAAAGCAGGAGCTAAACCAATCTCATATTTAAAATTGAAATTGTCTTTATAATCCCAGCTATATTGTGCATCATCTTCCAAAGGAAGTGGCTGACCTAATACTTCTAATTTGTTCTCTGAAATGTAATTCGTGATTCTATCGTTCACCAATTTATTGATCTCATCAAATAAAATAGATTTACCATAAGTACGTCTGATATGTCCCACTGGAACCTGACCTGGACGGAAACCTGGTAATTTTGCCTTTTTAGCTTGCGCTTTAATCTCTTTGTCGACTTGAGGATTATAATCTTCAGGTGCTAATGCGACGTTGATTACCGCATTGATTGCATCTACATTCTCGTGTGAAATATTCATACTCTTTTTAGCTATATCGCATTCATAAAAAAATCCTCCCGAGGTTTTAAGTTCGGGAGGACATCAAGTGCGGAAGAAGGGACTCGAACCCCACGCCTTGCGGCGCCAGATCCTAAGTCTGGTGCGGCTACCAATTACGCCACTTCCGCATTAGGATTTCTTTTGATGCCACAAAGATAGAAACCAAACCTATATCTTGCAAGTATTTTCCACTCTTTTTTTTATTTTTTTCAATATTCTTTCTACCTCTTGCATAATTCATTATTATTCATTTACTTTGAATATCAAAGTACTTTTATGGAACAAAAAGATTTATTTAAAGAGCTTGGAGAGATCAGATTATTGATGGAGAAATCCTCCAAATTTGTTTCGATAAGCGGTTTGTCAGGTGTTCTTATCGGCTGCTATGCGTTATTAGGAACTTTACTTGGCTACTATGCGATAGCAAGTCCCGAAGCTGTGATCAATCGGTTCGCCTCTGGTCTGACTATTCCTACACTCTTTTTAATAGTTGCTCTATTGATTCTGGCGCTCTCATTAGTGACAGGATGGTTAATGGCTCGAAAGAAAGCTAAAAAAATAAGCAGTCGATTTGGAACATTACCAGCAAATCTCTTTTATTTGCAGTTTCAATCCCTTTGATAACTGGAGGAGTTTTAGCGTTAGTCCTACTTTCTCAAGGTCATTATCATTTGATTGCTGGAATACTGCTTATTTTCTATGGCTTGGCTTTAGCTGCTGGCAGCATTTATACCTTCACAGAAGTAAAATGGTTAGGCATACTAGAAATATGCTTAGGTTTAATGGCAGTATGTCTTCCAGACCACGGACTGATGTTATGGGGATTAGGATTTGGTGTGTTACATATCATCTATGGTTTTATCGTTTACAAAAAGTACGAATCGTGAAATTAGATCTTTCTTTATATGACAAAATATTCGAAAATAGAGTCCGCTTACAAATTATGAGCATTCTTGCAGTGAATGAAGAATATGACTTCAATTCGTTCAAAGAAGTATTGGAAGTAACTGATGGAAATCTAGCCTCCAACCTCAAGACCCTGGAGAAGGAAGAGTATATTGTCGTGGAGAAAAGTTTTGTTGACCGGAAACCCAATACCAAATATAAAAGGACAACAAAAGGTTTAAAAGCATTTGAAAACCACCTTATTGCATTAGAAAATTTAATAAAACAACAATATAAATAATTTTTTACCCAAACACTTTGAAATTCAAAGTACTTTTAAAACAATAAAACATGAAAGGAATTCGATTAAAACTCATGCTCCATCTCTACAACTGGTCTTCCAAAGTGTATGCAGATATTTTCAAATGGAACAAAAAGCATGGGGAATTAGCAAAGAGGAATTTTTAACCTACCCAATTGGGAGCATTGGCCATAGTTTGGGTCTCTTTTATGCAAGCAAGGGATTTGATGTCATGCCGAAATTGGAAAATCACGATGTCTTCCATATTATAACGGGAACGGGAACTGAAATTCAAGATGAAATTGCCATGCAATATCTTCTGTTGGGTAACGGAAAAGTCAGTCTATACTTAATGGGAATGATCGCGATTGGTGGCATCCTGTTTCCAGAACATTTTAAATATTACAAGAAAACCTTCCAGAAAGGCCGATCCCTACAAAGATTCCACCATATTGAATTCAAAGAGATACTTCATTATCAGCTTACCGAACTCCAAATTGCATTATACAGTAAAAATATTCAGGTTGATTTAAACAAATGAAATCATGGAAAACCAAAATACACCCCAAAGCTCATTTGCAGCAGAACAGTATTCGCTTTTTGACAAAATTAGCAACTCAACTGTCCTAAAATTATTTGTCATCTTATTTCTTTCACTACTATTGCTCATACCACTGACATTGATCAGCGATCTAATTGAAGAACGTAAAACTCGCGAGCAAAGCGTATCCGAAGGTATTGCGCTTAATTGGGGCCAAGAGCAGGTCATCTCCGGTCCCGTCGTAGCAATCCCCTACAGCGAAATTATTCAGAAGCCCGCTGAAAAAAGTAAAAACTCAGTAACATTAGCATACAAACAAACAAAGTGGATATTTATTCTGCCCCAAAGCTCGAATATCAGCACAGACATCAGCCCGCAGCATCTTTCCAGAGGGATCTATAATACTGTGGTATATAACAGTCATATCTCGATCGAAGGTAGCTTTAATAAAATCGATCTAACAAAGCTGGAAATCCCAATTGAAAAGATTGATTGGAAAGGAAGTCGATTAGTATTTGGTATACAAGATTTTAAGGGTTTAGGTAAACGCCCTGTTCTCAAATGGAATGGTCTAGAGTCAGCTTTCGATCCTGATTTCAACAACCTCAAACTATTCAATCAAAATTTGGTCTGCCCAATTTCAATCAATCCCCAAAGCGAGAGCCTTTTCAAAATCACACTGGACCTAAAAGGTTCAAAATCATTAAATTTTGTCCCACTCGGTGATCAAACAAATATTTCCGCAAAAGGGAATTGGGCTAATCCGAGTTTTGTCGGTGCATTCTTACCAACTAAGCGATCAGTCGACAACGCCAATTTTTCAGCATCTTGGGAGATCCCTTCTTTTAGCCGCAAGCTGCCCCAACAATGGTCAGGAGATATTTATCCAATCTATCTTTTCGAAAAAAACAGGGCCAACCTGACAGATGAAGTTGAGTCGCCCCAGCCCACTGCCCCTGCTGCATCTGATACAAACGTACCTAGTGACATGTTGGTCAATTCGGATATGATCACTATCAATTTTCTGCCAGATATCAATAACTATCAAAAAACGACACGGGTTGCTAAATACGGTATTTTGATCATCCTTTTAACATTTACTTCGCTCCTATTCACCGAAATCATCAAGAAAAAAAAGAATCCATATCATCCAATATGTACTAATTGGAGCAGCCATGGTACTCTTTTATACACTATTATTAGCATTATCAGAACATATCGGATTTAATCTCGCGTATTTAATCGCAGCAATCGCGACCGTAATGCTCATTGCAAGTTTTATAAAAGCGATTACAAAAGATCTTAAATCTGCACTTTTACTCGGGTCTATTTTGGGTACGTTCTATTTATTCATCTATGTACTCATGCAACTTAGAGATTACTCACTCATCGCGGGAACGATCGGAATCTTTATTATTTTGGCAATCCTGATGCGTGTTTCCACAAAAATTAATTGGTATCAATTTGACAACAATCATGCTGATCAATAAGCAACATCTCAAAATCTATTGTGTCATTATCGGCATATTGCTCAAGAAATAAACTTATCCGAACAAATGGCCGTCTTTTTACTAAATAAGACGGCTATTTTCATCCTTTGCTTAGCTTTTAGTAGCAAAATCTGTAACTTGCGAGGACATTTTTCAGCATTATATATATGAAAAAACTTACAATATTTACATTAGCGATTATGGCATGCAACCTCAGCAATGCGCAAGAAAGCAAAGGTGGAAAATCCAATGTTAAGATGGTTACTGAAACACCACAGCCGATTAACCCTAGCACCCTTTGGGATCTCGGACGTGTATCGGCTGAAGGACTTTCTTCAGATGGCAAAACATTGCTGTACGGTGTTTCTAATTACAACCCGGAAAGCAATACGAGTGAGAGGAATCTTTATACGATCTCATTAGCCAATGGTGCCGGTGGTCAATTTACGGATCAGAAAGGAGGCGAAGCTGTAGTCCAGATCGAACAAAATGGGGATGTTATTTATCTATCGAAAGGCCACTTGTGGAAAAAAATCTGACAAAAGGAGAGGCAACTCAGCTGACATCCGGTGAGATGGCTTTGGAAAATGTCAAATTTTCTCCCGATGGAACACATATTCTTTTTAGCCAATCTGTATTAATCAAAAATACCATAGCACAGATAAATACCCAGAATTGCCAAAATCGGATGCCTATATTTATGACAACTTAGATTATAGACATTGGGATACATTCAATGATGGAAAATTCAATCACCCTTTTGTTGCCAGCTACAGCAATGGAAAGATAGGCGATCCCGTTGATCTACTGAAGGATCAACCTTACTACAGTCCGCAGGCACCTTTCGGTGGTGCAGAAGATTTCATTTGGTCTCCAGACAGCAAGGCGATATTATATGTTTGCAAGAAAAAATTCGGGACAGATTATGCCGTGAGTACCAATACAGATATTTATCGTTATGAATTATCTTCTGGTACAACCACCAATCTTACCGAAGGCATGAATGGCTATGACATTGCACCAAGTTATTCTCCAGATGGTAAAAGTTTAACTTGGCTCAGTATGAAAACCGATGGTTATGAGTCCGACAAAAATGACATCATCCTATTTGATAAAAGCAGTTCAATCCGATTAAATTTAACAGCACACTGGGATGGTACAGTCAATAGTTTTATCTGGAGCAATGATAATCGCAAAATATACTTTACTGCTGCTACCAAAGGTACTGTGCAGTTATTTGAATTAGAGGTACCTTCGAATATAAAGTCAAAAAGTCTTCCAAAGATCCAACAAATTTCTACAGGAGACTTTGATATTACGGGGATTGTTGGTCAAACCGGAGATAAGCTGATTGTTACTTTGACCAAATTCACGCGCGCCACCGAAGTCTTTAGCTTTGATCTCAAAAACAAATCTTTGACAGCGGTCACAAAGGTCAATGACGACAAGTATGCAGCAATTGCGGAAAACAAAATTGAAAGACGTATTACAAAAGCCTCCGATGGTGCTGATTTATTTTCATGGGTAATTTATCCTCCAAATTTTGATCCTGCAAAAAAATACCCAACTATACTCTACTGTGAAGGTGGCCCACAATCTGCGCTCACGCAGTTTTATTCTTTCCGTTGGAACCTGCAATTAATTGCTTCACAAGGTTACATTGTTATCGCACCAAATCGTAGAGGCATGCCCGGCTGGGGAGTAAAATGGAATGAGGCAATTTCCCAAGATTGGGGCGGACAACCCATCAGAGACTATTTATCCGCTATAGACGACATATCCAAAGAAACATATGTCGATACAGCACGTAGAGCGGCAATTGGCGCAAGTTATGGTGGTTATTCCGTTTACCAGTTAGCCGGAGTCCATCAAAATCGTTTCAAAACATTCATTGCACATAACGGCTTATTCGATATGAGAAGTTGGTATGGTACAACGGAAGAATTGTTCTTTGCCAATCATGAATTGGGCGGTGCCTATTGGGATAGCAAAAATGAAAAATCTTATACCCAATTTAATCCGATTGAGAAAGCAAATAACTGGCATACGCCTATTCTGATTTTTCAAGGCGGAAAAGATTACCGTGTCCCTATTGGACAAGGTTTAGCAGCCTTTCAACTTGCTCAGTTGAAAAAATAAAGAGCAGACTTGTTTATCTTCCTGATGAAAACCACTGGGTACTGTCAGGACACAATGCTCAGGTCTGGCAAAGAGAATTCTTTACTTGGCTTAAAGAAACCCTCTAATAACGCTGTAAAATCAGATAGTGAGATAATATACACTACTGATAATATCGCTAGTAAAATATTGCAATTGCGAAAATTAACGCCACTTATTGAGTGGCGTTAATTTGATTTAATGACTGACCATAAAGTAAACCCGATATTTCTGGATTCAGGATTATTGATTTCCCTTTCAAATTGACCATCCGCAGGGGCTGTAATCTATTTCATTCCATCTTTTTCGATTATTTCAGATAACAAAGGACCAAGTTAACTATTGATTAACACCTACTTATCTATTAAAAGGGAGATTACGGGGTATTAACAAGGGTATAACAGGGGTTAACAGGGGTATATCCCTATTAACCCTCTGTTAGTACCCTATAAAAATAGTGTTAATAGAGTTTTAATATTGGATATGGTATCAACTTGGTCATAAGTTAAGCACCAGCAATGATAAACAACCTAGATAAAAATACACCAGGTGATTTCATAAAATAGCCCCAATGCCCCTTAAAAGAATATTTAACACCGTTAGCGCTTACCTGTAGCCGACTAAAATACGATGCACAGCCATAGAAAAACGTAACCCAAAAACAGTAAAGCAGAACTTCTGAACAGAAAAAGGAAAAAGTCGCAGGACAGTTTGTCGGTGACAATAGTAGCGTATTTGAGAGCTATTCAGGTGCGACGTAACTTCCACTCTGATGGGAGCATAATTCCAGCATCCAAAGAAGCCTTATATAGAAAAAGCCTGCAAATTGCAGGCTTTTTTATGTTACAAATCTGTGATACGTACAAAAGGTCTATTTCTCACCTTTTTTCCAAAAATAGAAAGCTTAATATATTTACCAGGTTTCTCCTTGACATCCTTCATCAGATTATCCATTTCTTTAGATGCATTATTCAGATTGCGGTATAATTCCTCATCATTAAGCAATAAGCCAATTGATCCTTTACCACTATTGATCTTACTCGTAATATTTTGAAAATCGGACATTGTCGCATTTACCTTGTTCATGGTTTGTTCAAAATCCAATCGTGCCGCTTTATCTGTTATATTATTTAGATTAGCCATTATTGCGTTGATTTTCTCACCATTTTGTGAGAAATGGATGTGATCGATTCCAGATTGGCCATAATTCTATTTAGCCTTCCCTTTTCATTTCCCACGAGCCCCTCCACGTCTTTGGTGATTCCTTCAACATTTTTCAGTGAAGTGGATATGCTATGAATACTATTCTTAAAATCATCTTGAAATTGCTTATCTAGCACCGTATTCACCACAGTCAATGTAGAGTCAAGTTTGATGGTAATTGTTTCAATACGCTTTTGGATGGGTTCAACTTTATCCATGATATTCGGTTGGATACCCGAATTTAGAAAATCACCATCTTTGGCCATTTCTGTGCTATTACCCATCTCAAAAACAATTGCCTTGCTACCCAATAGATCTGTACTGGAAATCCGAGCGATAGTATTCTTAGGGATTTTATAATGGGAATGGATTTTAAATTCCGTTTTTATCTTGCCATCTGGTTGTAAGGTCATTTTTGACACCCGTCCTATCTGATAACCGTTAACTAAAACCGGCTTGGAAGCGGTCAACCCGTCTACTGTATGGTAAGTGGTATAAAATGTATTATCACTACTGAAGACGTCGTTTCCTTTAAAAAACTATACCCTATAAATAATAGAGCAATTGCAACTGTTGCTAATATGCCGACTTTTGTTTCATTTGATATTTTCACAAATCATTTTTTTGTAATGCATCATTAATATAACTTTAAAACAGCATAAAAGCAAATCTGTTTAGCGTTCAACAGAATTTTTATAAATTTTTAAAGCCGAAACCAAATTATTGACAATTTCTTGTTGCCCTTCATCCGATAAAAGATAGCTTTCCTCTTCCCTATTACTGATAAATCCGATTTCTGTCAAAACAGCTGGCATTCCTGCCTCTGCTAATACCGCTAATCCTTTTTCCCAGAACCCACGGCTATGTCTTCCCGCTTTCACGTACTCTCCCTCAATCATCTGTGCCAAACGAATACTTTTTTCACGGAATCTGTTTTTCATCAATGAAAAATAATAGCACTTTCAGGGTCTTTAGGATCAAATCCCTGGTAATTTTCTTTATAATTTGATTCGAGCAATAACGATGCATTCTCACGGACAGCAGCATCCTGTTGCCCTAAACGATGCGAACCGGAAACCAAGCTTTCTGTACCATGGGCACTAGAACCACCTGAATTACAGTGAATAGAAATAAATAAATCCGCTTTGTTAGCATTCGCCAAACGAATACGTTTATACAATTCCACAAATTCATCAGAAGTCCGCGTGTAGATAATCTTAACTCCAGGAATATCTTTTTGAATTTGTCGGCCGAGCTTTAACGCCACGTCCAACGCTACATTCTTTTCTAGGGATCGACGGCCCTGTGCACCGGTATCTTTTCCACCATGCCCAGCATCAATAACGATGGTTTTAATCTGATAGTCGGGTGGTTCGGGTTGGCCGTTGTTTAATTTGAAAGAATTCAATAAAAAAATCCCAAAGTAGCCAACATAATGCTACACCATTTTCTAATTCTTAAATCTGATTTCATTGAATATTTATTTGCTCTACTATAAACGATACAAAATGAGTCAATATTATTTCTTTAATAGATAACGATATTTAACATATTTTCTATTTGTTTTTGACTAATTTTGTCCTTCGAAGTTTAACATTATTTCACAAAAATAACATTTGTCTTTAATTTTGAAGTCGTTAATCAACATTTTAACACTATTTATCATTCTTGCAATGAGCAATTCAACATTAGCTCAGAGCAATATTCCATTAAAACAGAACGGACTTCAAAGTAAGGACCCTGTCTCGGCGACCAGTAAACTGCAGGATACAACAAAAATAAAACCTGCTGATTCTACTAAATCCGGACAGGATACCACGAAGAAAAAAAGGCAATGGATTGCAGGCGGAAGTCAGCATCATCGCAGTCGATTCCCAAAAATCGGAAGTAGCAAAGAATATTAGCCATTTATATCGTGGTGCAAAAGTAAAATATCAAGATTTTGAACTTTCAGCTGATTACATCCGACTCGACCGCAATCAAAAAAGATTTTCGCATCAGGCATCTATGATAAAAGCGGCAAATATGTAGGCCGTCCTATTGTTATTATGGGAAATGGCGAATCTCCTAAAACGGTAGATTCCTCTATTATGATTACGAAAAGCAGGAAGGTAATACCTATGGTATTATGACCGAGGTAGATGGAGGCTTTATCCAAGCCAATATCGTCCGAAAGAATATCTATGATGAGATGTCAATCTACAAGGGACTCTATAGTACTTGTAATTTACCGGAGCCACACACCCATTTTGGTATACATATATCCAAAGGAATTGTGACCAAAAATCAGATCATTTCCGGTCCTGCCTATTTAGTGGTGATGGGTGTCCCTATGCCTGTAGCCTTCCCTTTTGCATTTTTCCCTAAACCCGATAAAAGAGCATCAGGATTTCTTTTCCCATCTTTTGGTGAAGATTATACGCGAGGTTTCTCCATGCGTGACATTGGTTGGTATCTGGCTTTCAACGATTACTGGGATAGTGAAATTAGGGGTCATTGTATTCAAAAGGCTCATGGGAAGTATCCATGAATACACGTTATACCGTAAATTATAAATTTAACGGTGGATTTAATATACGTTATGCAAATACGAAAACAGGGGTGGAAGGAACAAAAGATTACGGTTCCAATAAAGACTTCAATGTAACCTGGAATCATACCCAACGTCAAGAAGCTAACCCGGGAACATCTTTTTCTGCTAGTGTAAACTTTGGTACAACATCTTTCTTCCAAAACACCGGTACAGGTAGTGCACAAAATAATTACGAGAATTTAGCTCGTAACAGAATGGGGTCGTCCATCAGTTATGGAAAAGTGTTTGCCGATGGAAAAGTAAATCTAACAGCAAGTTTAACTCATAGTCAGAATATGGCTGACAGGAGTATTCAGTTAAGTTTACCAAATATCAGTTTAAACGTTTCTTCATTCAATCCCTTTGACAGCAAAGACCGGGTAGGTGAACAAAAATGGTATCAACGGATCAATGTTGGTTATAGTCTTCAGGCACAGAATACCGTCAATACCAAAGACAGCTTGTTGTTTAGTTCCGGAGGTTTCAAAAGATTCCAGAATGGTTTCCAACATAATATTCCGATCAGCTTATCACTTAATGCTTTTAAATACTTTCAATTCAATACCAGTGTAAACTACACCGAACGTTGGTATTTCCAAAGTACCAGACAACGGATCGACAACACACCTGCGGGGTATAAACAACGCCTTGATACGCTACAGGGATTTAATCGTGCTTACGATTACTCTGTATCTACTGGTCTTTCGACCAAGATATACGGTATGTATCCAAAGATCGGAAAGATCGAAGCGATCAGACACGTGGTCACACCGTCTATCAATTTTAACTACAGACCAGATTTCTCAGATCCACGTTATGGATTCTATCAACAATATAATGATCAATATGGCAATCGTAACGTATACTCCATCTTTGCACAGGAGTATATGGTTCACCTTCTGCCGGAAAATCTGCGGGTATAGGCTTCTCAATTGACAACAATATTGAGGCCAAGGTAAAGAGCAAATCTGACACCACCGATGGTGGTTTCAAAAAGATACCAATTCTCCAAGGCTTGACTTTTAGTGGAAATTACAATTTTGTTGCCGATTCATTAAAACTATCTCCGATCACTTTCTCCGGTCGGACAGCATTTTTCGACCAGAAGATGAATGTCAACTTCAATGGTACATTTGACCCCTACTCCATCGACAATAATGGTGTGCGTATTAATAGATATGCGATCAAAGATGGAAGTTTGGCCCGTCTGACAAATTTCGGTTTATCCTTTGACTATAGTCTAAATCCGAAAGCGGCCAAATCACGTGGTGACAACATCGATTCACTGAGAAAGCAAATGTCCAATGCTGGAATGACCCCAGAGCAGGCACAGGCTTTGGCCCGAATCAGTTCCGACCCCAATGCTTTTGTAGACTTTAATATTCCCTGGAACCTAGCGGCTTCGTTCAGTTTTAATATGTCCAAGTTCTTTAATACGAGTACACGACGCATGGACAATCAGATTACGAGTACACTGAATTTACATGGTGACTTTAGTGTTACACCGAAATGGAAAGTAACATTTCAATCCGGGTACGATTTCAAACAAAAAGAAGTTGTCATGACTTCCTTCAATATCTATCGAGATTTACACTGTTGGGATATGTCCTTTGGGTGGATGCCATTTGGACGATATCGAAGTTATAATGTCACCATTCGAGCGAAGGCATCCATATTGCAAGATCTCAAATTGACAAAAGAGCAAGTTCTGGAGGCGGTTATTTTTAAAATAACCGCTTTTTTTATGCAATTAATCCAGTATAAACCCAAAAATTCAAACCCAGTTACTACGCCAAAAGGACCATCTTTAAATTCTTTTAATCAAAACAATTTTAGCGTATAGTTGATCCATAATTTTATGTAAGTTTATACTATGAAAGCAGAAATTATTACGATCGGAGATGAGATTCTGATAGGTCAGATTATCGATACCAACTCCAGCTGGATTGCACAACAATTGGGAAAATTCGAGATAGATGTTGTCCAGATGACATCCATTCCCGACACGGAGGAAGCTATTTTCAACACATTAAAAAGCGCATCCACAAGAGCCGATTTGATTTTAATTACTGGGGGCTTGGTCCAACTAAAGACGATGTTACGAAAAAACTGCAGCAAAATATTTTGGCACAACATTAATCCGTGACGAAAAAGTACTCCAACATGTAACAAGTTTCTTTGAGTCCGCAATATGGAAATGCTAGAGATTAATCGACAGCAAGCAGATGTTTTTGCAAACTGTGAAATATTATTCAACGATTATGGTACAGCACCAGGTATGTTGGTTTCTGAGGCACAAAAACACTATATTTTTATGCCCGGTGTACCATTTGAAATGAAACATCTCATGGAACAGCGTGTCTTCCCTTGATTGAACAACAAAATAAAGATATCTTCATCCATCACGAAACCATACTTGTAGGCGGTATCGGAGAGTCTTATCTTGCTGAAGAAATAAAGGATATTGAAGAAGAACTTCCTTCAACTATTAAATTGGCTTATTTACCCACATTAGCTTTTATTCGTCTCCGGCTTTCCGGAAAAAGCAGAAACAAATCGGATATTATTCAAGAAGTAAAGCTCTTTAAGAGTAAACTTTTGAATCGCTTAAAAATTATGTAATTGCGGATTACGACACCACTATTGAAGCATATTTAATTAAGCAATTTACTCAACAGCGACTGACCTTGACTACAGCTGAAAGCTGTACAGGCGGAAGTCTGGCGGCTTCATTAACAGCAAATCCCGGAAGTAGCGAAATCTTCGTCGGAGGAACAATCCCCTACTCCAATAGACTAAAACAGCAATTGCTAAACGTCCATGAAACAACTTTGGAGCAATTTGGCGCTGTCAGTGAGCAGACGGCTGTAGAAAATGGCTGCAGGCGCAAAAGCAAAATTCAACACGGACTATGCCATTGCGACAACAGGGATAGCGGGTCCGGGCGGCGGTTCTGTTGAGAAACCTGTAGGGACAGTCTGGGTGGCGGTAGCGGGAAAAAAGAAGTGATCACAAAGAAATTTCAATTCAACAACGATAGGCGCATAAACATCGAACGTACGCGCATGAATGCCCTTCTCCTGCTCTGGAAACTACTGGTAAAAGAAGAAGGGTCAAAATTCGAGTAACTTAAAATAAAATTTTAATAAAATCGTTTTTAAGGAATAATATTTCAAATTGTTGAAAGTAAACCACAATTTAATTAACTTCGTTTTTCTATAACGAGATTGCTAAAAAATATGGCTTTATATAAACTCTTACTTCCAAAAATGGGAGAAAGTGTATCGGAGGCAACAATTACCAAATGGCTGAAACAACCTGGTGACTTGATTGAAGAAGATGACACTTTATTGGAAATCGCAACGGATAAAGTTGATTCAGAGGTACCTTCTCCTGTTAGGGGAGTTTTGAAGGAACAACTTTATACTGCAGACCAAATCGTTCAGGTTGGTGATGTTGTTGCAATTATAGAAATAGAAGGAGATACCGAAACAAGTGAACCTACTGTTCAGTCGCCGGAGAGCATAGTCGATCAACCTGCATTTTCAAGCGAAACGACCAATTTGGAAATACCAGGTATAGCGCAATTGGGTAATCCGGTCGAAGAAACAACAAATAAACATTACGAACAAGGTGTCCGCTTTTTATTCGCCGCTAGTAAAAAACATCGCGCGTCATGAGGGATTATCTCAGGAGGAGCTTGATCGTATACAAGGTACAGGAGTCGAGGGTAGAGTTACGAAAGAGGATATTCTGTTGTACGTAGCCAATAGAGGCACGCAGCAAAACACAGATCATGCGAAACCAACAAATGCCCCTCTGATCAAAAATGAACCGGCTCAAGTTACACCAACTCCAACAGTCCACACCGTTGTAAATGGTAGCGACGAAATTATCGAAATGGATCGTATGCGACGCTTGATTTCCGATCATATGGTCAAGAGTGTCCAAGTATCCCCACATGTTTGTTCTTTTGTGGAAGCAGATGTAACCAACCTAGTCCTATGGCGCAATAAAGTAAAAGATGCGTATAAGAAACGTGAGGGAGAAAATATTACGTTCACACCACTATTTATAGAAGCCATTACCAAGGCTTTAAAAGACTTTCCTTTGGTTAATATATCAATCGATGGTTATAATATCATTAAAAAGAAAAATATCAATATCGGTATGGCTGCAGCGCTGCCAAATGGCAATCTCATCGTACCGGTAATAAAGAATGCTGATCAGTTGAGTCTAGTAGGGCTAAGCAAATCAGTGAACGACCTTGCACAGCGTTCACGGGCAAATAAATTAAAACCCGATGATACACAAGATGGGACATTCACATTTACCAACATTGGTGCTTTTGGTAATATTATGGGAACACCTATTATCAATCAGCCCCAAGCGGCGATATTGGCAGTCGGTACAATAACAAAGAAACCCGCGGTAATCGAAACAGAATACGGTGATATGATCGGAATTCGACATATGATGTATCTGTCCCTATCCTACGATCACCGTGCAATAGATGGCGCCCTAGGCGGCACATTCCTGAAACGGGTTGCAGACTATCTCGAAAACTGGGATAGCAACAGAGAAATTTAACGGCAACAAGCTATAAAAAGTGGCTGTCCTTTTGGACAGCCACTTTTTATTTAACTCCATATATATTCTCACAGGAATATACTTTCAGCTATATTAAGGCGTGTTTATCTTCCGGCAGCTTTTATAATATGCTATTTTCAAATTGAAGCTTCTTTCTCTTGATCACTAATTGGAACCGCAAATAGAGCAATACCGATGAAGTCAATAAACCAAGGGTCAAGCCGTACCAGATCCCTTCAATACCCCAGTCAAAAAGTATTCCCATCACATAACCACTTGGCAGTCCGATAATCCAATAAGCAATAAAAGTAATGATCGTAGGGATATTCACATCACCCATACCTCTCAAAACGCCTAGTCCCACGACCTGAGTACCATCAAATAACTGGAAAAGACCAGCGATGATCAGCAATTGAGCAGCGATAACAACCACCGCCTTATCAGACGTAAAAATATAAGGCAGATAATTATTGAAAATCGCAAACAATGACGCCGTAATCAACATAAAGATCAAAACCAACTGATAAGAAGTTATGGCAAAGCGCTCCAAACGGAACAGGTTTCTATTTCCATAGCTATTGCCCACTTTAATTGTTGCAGCAGCAGCAATACCACTAGCCATCATATAGGTCATTGCAGCTAACTGGATTGCTACCTGATGGGAAGCTTGTGCAGTAGCGCTGATCGTCCCAGCCAGTAGAGACGCTCCGGCAAACGCACCAATTTCAAAAACATATTGCATTGCAACAGGTGCACCGATGCGCAATATTTTCCCTAGTCTTACCTTGTCTATTACTGTAATTTTAAAATGTTGTATATAGCCCTTAAACTTTTGCGATCGCAACACATAGGTCATCATCACCGCCATCATCAAGATACGGTCAATCAGCGTGCTATAGCCGACCCCTTTTACACCCATCGGCGTAATTCCGAACATACCCTTGACAAAGATGACTGCCAATATAATATTGAGTACGTTTCCCCAGATGGTTACATTCATCGCTTGCTTGGTAAAACCCAGACCTTCGGCAAATTGCTTAAATGTACTGAATACCATCAGGGGTAACATAGAAAGACTTAAAATCAATAAATAAGGTTTCGCCTCCTTTACAACAGCCGGATCCTGATTCAGATGATCAATTGCGAGCATAGAACCAAAATAGACCAAACAGAACAACAATATACCAGTAATGATATTCAACCAAAAGCTATTTGATAATAATACAGCGCACTCCTCCTTATTATCGCGACCATTTTCCTGTGCGATCAATGGTGTAATCCCATAGGCAATTCCCAATCCGACTACCATAACGATCATAAAGACAGCGTTCACCAAGGATACTGCGGCCAATGGAATCGTCCCGGCAAAATGGCCGACTATAACGCTGTCCGCGGTATGTACCAATGTATGTCCCAATTGCGAAATGACCACCGGACCGGCCAATACGATCGTGCTTTTGTAATACGGCTTGAATGTTTTAAATTTTCCCAACATAATCAATTCCTCAAAAAAATAGGCACAAAAATACAAAGATATTTCCGCTCTATCGTCATATTAAAAAATATTTAGCAAAAATATAACAAAATTTACTCACCAAATACAGCTCCTTTGTTAAGTAATTTTTATGTTTCAAATACCTTAAAATTATCTTAAATTTACCTGTTAGTCTAAGAACTATAGAAATATAAGTGTAACTTAGCATCTAGTTAGTAATCAAAAGAAGAGGAAAAGAGTATGTACAATCCAGTAATAACATTTCTAAATATCGGAACACAGGAGATGATTTTAATCGTGTTTGCGATCTTGTTACTTTTTGGTGGCAAGAAGCTTCCTGAATTGGCTAGAGGTTTAGGAAGAGGGATACGAGAATTCAAAGATGCATCCGAAGGCATCAAGCGTGAGATTTCAGATCAGATCAATAATTTTGAAAAAGACATAGACGTTAAGACAGAAGTCAAAGAGGAAACCGTCCCTAGCGATGTAAAAGTTGCGGAAGAACAAGCCAAAGCTGAGCAAGAATCCCAGTCAGTAGAAACTGCTGAAAGCTCAGAGTCTGAACCAGCGAAGAAAAAATATGAATTTACAACTCCTGCGGGAGTCGTGGAACACAATCCACATAAGCAATTAGATTACGGAGAGGAACCTTCTCATATCACTTACGGATACAATGACCACTTTGCTGAGGCCAAAAACAACGAAGGAGAAGAAAAGAAACCTACAGAACAAGAGGAAAACACAAACAAACCTGCGTAACTCCATTGCATTAATTTACAATCAGATATTTCATAGAGCTGTTGAATGGTTATTCAACAGCTTTCCTTTTAAAGTAAAATCTACAATGAGCTTATTATCACACGAAATTACTATTGCTAACGAGCTATCCATAAGCGAAAAACAGGTTCGCACGACAATTCAACTATTAGAAGAAGGCGCTACTGTTCCATTTATCTCCCGCTATCGGAAAGAAATGACAGGAAGTCTGGATGAGGTTCAGATTACGAACATCAGAGATCGTTCCCAACAACTGAAGGATCTGGATAAACGTAAAGAAGCTGTTTTAAAATCCATCGTTGATCAGGGTAAATTGACACCTGAACTTGAACAACAGGTCATGACAGCCGAGACGATGGCGAATCTGGAAGACATCTACCTGCCTTACAAACCCAAACGTAAAACAAGAGCCAGTGTCGCTCGCGAAAAGGACTTCAGCCACTGGCAGATCTTCTTTAGCGCAGGAAAAAACAGATTATCTGGAACTTGCAAGTTCGTTAATAGATGCAGAAAAAGGAGTAAACAATAGCGACGAAGCACTAGCCGGAGCAAGAGACATCATTGCTGAAATCATTGCCGAAGACGCGACAGTACGATCCAAATCAAGAGCGATATTCCTAGAAAAGGCTGAATTCGTATCCAGAGTGGTTCCGGGAAAAGAAGAAGCGGCTATCAAATATAAAGATTATTACGAGTGGTCCGAATCGCTAAAAGATGCCCCTTCACACCGCGTTTTGGCGATGCGTCGTGGCGAAAAAGAAGAATTACTTTATCTGGATATCGACATCAATGAAGAAAATATCCTTCCGACCATTGAATCACTTTATATAAAAGGATCCAACGATGCTGCCGCACAAGTAAAATTGGCATTGACAGATAGCTATAAGCGATTATTGAAACCTTCTATGGAGACAGAAATCCGTGTATTGACCCGTCAAAAAGCGGATGAAGAGGCAATCAAGGTTTTTGCAGACAATGTTCGTCAATTACTTTTAGCAGCACCATTGGGACAAAAAAGATTACTTGCAATAGACCCCGGTTTCCGAACTGGATGTAAAACTGTTGTATTGGACGAACAAGGCCAGCTAAAAGAAAACACGGCTATTTTTCCACACAATGGCGCAAATGGACTTGCCGAAGCACAAAAGACAATCAACTATCTTGTATCCAAACACGATATTCAGGCCATTGCGATCGGTAATGGAACGGCAGGACGTGAAACTGAAGATTTTATAAAAAAACTAGGCCTCAACAATGTGACCATTGTTATGGTCAATGAAAGTGGTGCTTCAATCTATTCTGCATCAGAGACTGCACGTGAAGAGTTTCCGGACCATGATATCACCGTACGTGGTGCAGTATCGATCGGAAGAAGATTAATGGATCCATTGGCCGAGTTGGTTAAAATTGATCCAAAATCTATCGGTGTCGGCCAATATCAACATGATGTAGACCAAAATAAGCTACAGACATCGTTGGACGATACCGTCATCAGCTGTGTAAATGCGGTAGGTGTGGAACTGAATACCGCCTCAAAACAGATATTATCATACGTCTCTGGATTAGGGCCATCTCTAGCGCAGCAGATTATTAAATATAGAAATGAAAACGGTCCATTTTCCTCACGTCGAGAATTGAAAAAGTCCCTCGTCTTGGTGACAAAGCCTATGAACAAGCTGCAGGTTTCCTTCGGATAAGACATGCTGCCAACCCATTGGATTCTTCTGCTGTACACCCTGAGCGTTATGCACTGGTTGAGCAAATGGCAAAAGACCTGGGTAAAAAAGTAGAAGACTTACTTAAAGATGCTGAATTAAGAAAGTCCATTCCCTTGAAAAACTATATCTCTGCGGAAGTGGGCCTACCAACCTTAAATGATATTCTTAATGAACTAGCCAAACCTGGTCTTGATCCAAGGGAAAAGTTTGAAGCCTTTTCATTCACTGACGGTGTCAATAGCATTGGCGATTTACGTATTGGCATGAAACTTCCCGGCATCGTGACCAACATTACCAACTTTGGTGCTTTCGTTGATATTGGCGTACATCAAGATGGCTTAGTACACCTGAGCCAACTGTCCAACCGTTATATCTCCGACCCACATGAGGTGGTCAAAGTACAACAACATGTTACAGTCACGGTTACAGAGGTGGATGAGAAACGTAACCGTATTGCTTTATCGATGAAAACAGATGAAAAACCTGTTCTTCCAAAGAATAAGAAAAATGAAGGCAAAAGACAGCCAGAACCGCAAACCGATATGGCTAGTAAGCTTGCCGCATTAGCGAGTAAATTCAAATAAATTATATATTCCGCTAAAAAGGCTGATTCCTTTTAAAGAATCAGCCTTTTTATGAGTCAGCAATCCCAGTACACTATTCAACATTTTTATTTTGTATCTTTAAAAGACAACATGCTTTGATTTGTTATGAGAAACTGTATTTTACTATTGTGCTTATCGCTTGTAGCTGTACATTTCCAAGCTAAGGCACAACTTGCTGATGGCGCATATATTTCCACGGCAGGAACCACCAAAAACCTAATTTTGATCAAGGATCACTACCTTTCTTTCATACAATATGATGATACCAATAAGCATTTTGGTTATACTTGGGGCGGCGCAATCCAGCAGCAAGACAACACGATCAATGTAGCTATCGAATATGACACGAAAGACAGTACCGATATCGGTAAATCAACCAGCTTGTATGTTAAAAAGGAAAAAGGTAACATCCAGATAAAGTTGCCCGATTCCAGCAAGATCTTTGTCAAGCAGAAAACCATCGCCCAAGATCTAGATGCACTGTGGAGAATTACGGGGAGACAACAAGATGCAAAGATGCACGAGATTCCAAAAGCAGATCGCAAAACAATCAAGATTCTGGTCGACGGATACTTCCAATGGATTGCCATTAATCCGGCCCAAAAAGGATTTTATGGAACCGGTGGCGGACGTTACAGCTACAAAAACAATCGTTACACAGAGACAATACTATTCTTTTCAAGAGACAATAATAAGGTGGGGCAAGAACTGAATTTTAATGGAAAGCTGGAAGATAACAAATGGCATCACAGTGGAAAAAGCTCTAAAGGAGATGATATTTATGAAATCTGGAGCAAAGAATTAACAAAATGACAATAGAAGAATTTCAATTATTAGACAGTCCTATTCATCACTGGTCTGCTGTACAAAAATCATTGTGGTATGACAAAAGGGGATTGGAAAACCGCACACGACCTCATCGATCAGTTAGATGGTGTTGAAGCCGCTCACGTACATGCTTACCTTCACCGCAAGGAAGGAGACCCCTGGAATGCCCGCTATTGGTATAATCGAGCCCGACAGGCAGTATATGCAGGCAGTCTAGATGCCGAATGGAACGAATTGTTTCGATTATATTTCTAACCAATCTAACCATCCTTGTTTGTATTAAACAGGGATTTATTTTAGTATGAAGTTCTCAACTCTTTATAAACCCTTCTTTCTAAAATATTCCGCTGCTGTTTCACAGGAGTTTTATTTACAGCTGATTTACGGAGGTAAACCAAAATAATTTATTAATTATCACCAAACCACAAATTATAATTTATAAATATTCTCAAAACAAATCGTTAGCACTATTTGAGTAACAAAAATAACACAAAAGAAAAACAACAGTGGGTCGGAACACAAAATGGCATGAATATTGAATATAACTTTCTATACTTTAAAAAGTATACTTTTCATAAATTTAGGTTAATAATTGGTTAGGTTAAACACCTGAGGTTCCCCACTTCAGGTGTTTTTTTATAGCTATATATTATCGTTTATTACACTAATAGTAAGCTGTCATCATTAAACCAAAAGTTTATTCTTTAATCAAGTTACATCCAGATTTTGCAGCATAAAAATCAAATACGCTGTATTTTGTTATATAATTACACTTATTTCAGTTGGACCGGCACAAATACAATCTTTCGATAATTCTCCTTTTCGAATAAAACACCAATTCTATTTTTATTTAAAAGCACCAAATCGGAATAGGCTGTATAATCCCCTTTTACATCCGCAGGAGCTTTTGAAACCACATGATTGAAATACCAGGTTTTTCCCTGATCCTTGCTTAATCGAAGCGTTAAATTATCTCTTCTATCTGTGGTTGCAGCGTTGCAAACAGCTAACACATATTCTCCTTTCCTTTGCCAAGAGAGCACAGACCCCTGATTAACGGGATCAGGAAGGTTTTTATCATAATAGGTCGTATCCCAGGTTACTCCGCCATCGTTCGAATAGGATACGATTCGCTCTCTCACATTGCCTTGCTGATTACGGGAATTCATATACAATCCTGTTTCAGAGATCTGAGCTGCCATAGTTTCGTTTGATCCTTCAAATTTGACACTCGCCCCTATTTGGAACGTTTTTCCATGATCATCCGAGTAATAGGAGTGCGCAAAATAATCCCGACCATTTTCTTTGGGATCTCCTTCGGAATGATTTGCAGGAATATAGATACGTCCTTTATATTTACCGGAATCAAACTGCAAAGCATGCCCAGGTGTATTCGCATAGGTTCGCCAGTCCTGTTTGAAGGTATATGATGCATTTACCGCAGGTTGATTGGGGCGATGGGTCTCAAGCGTAATATTTTTTGGATCGGACCAGGTTTTACCACCATCTGTTGAACTAATTGACCAACATTCACGTATACCATTGCCTTTACGAACCTCGCCTTCGTGATTATTACCTGTATTGTAAAAAAGCAATAAACGTCCTTTTGGGTATGCCGGATCCAATAAGTCAACTACAGGAGCGGGATTGCCGACCTGCAAATTATCGTTATCAACAGCGACATGCAAGAGACCCCAAGTTTTACCATTATCCCTACTGACTTTATAAACGATATCGACATTACCGAAATCGCCCGCATGATCCACCCTGCCCTCGGCAAAAGCAATCAATTGTCCAGTTTTATCCTTTACTATTGCCGGTATGCGATAGCTTTTATAACCATCTTCGCCAGCAACAAATACATTGACTTCCTGCGCACGGCTGATTCCAAACAATAGGACTAATGCGGCTGTAATACCTAATTTCCTCATATCTATTTTTGTTAATTATAATACATTTTAATTTGTTCCATTTTTCCGAAAAGATAGTTTTGACTATCTTTCATTGTCAATAGGAAGACAGGTAAACATCCATTTCAATGGATTTTGCCAATCCGTCCCTTTTAACTCTCCAACAGGAAGTTTTACCACAATTGTATTCCACCCTTGCCGTAATTTTACTTGGGAAGGAATACGATAACTATATCCTTCATCAAACAGCGGAATTTCAAGATCTCCTTTTTGACCAGCATGTTGCCAGTGCGAAGGGAGCACTTCACTCCCATTCACCCAAAGTTTGCTCATTCTATTGTCCCAGGTTCCCAAATGTGGCGAATCGCTTGCATAGGAACGCGAGAGATCATTGAAGCCAATCCAGAAGTTTTTGTATCCCGGTTGATCACTCCAGATCTTGCTTACTGCATAAATGGTGGTATTTTTAAGCGGGCGATCAATTGCCCCTGAACCACATCCGCCCACCAATGTCGCAATACAATCGTTCCACCATAAAACACACCAATCTGCTGAGCTTCTTGAAACTTCCCCTCCTGCTCCTTATATAAAGACATATCCAGATTTCCCTTATTTTCAAAAGGCCCATACAATGCCCATGTTTGCTTACTCTGCCGATAATAGGGGAAAATAAAATTTTAAAATACAGCTGTTTATGTTGAAGCAAACGTTCCTCAAATTCAGCAAATTCGGCAAGTCCCCGCGCATCGGTTCTGATATTACTACGCCATTCAAATTCTCCACCACCTCTCCAACTGCGTTCCGCGAAAACAAGCAAGGCCGGATAAATAGCATTTTGATGAAATACATCACGTTCATCACTTACAGCGCGATCTGGCCATGCACATAATGTCGCTCCAAGCAACTTCCTATTTTCGCTCGGCTGTCCCCCAACTGTCTATAAAACAGTGTTGTTACAGTTTCCAATGGATCCATGTGATTGAGATACAAATGCTTCGAATCAATCACCTCAAAAGGATAATCGTTTGTAATCGACTGAGGTCCACCCATCCAAAGCTGACGTATTGTCTGTGGCTGTAGATTACCACCTGGATCCCAACCAATAGTCTTCATTCCAAGCTGTTCTATCCATCTGGTCATTTCCGGCAAAAATCGCTGATTATGAATCTTCACTTCATCGCCACCGATATGCAGATAAGGTAATCCTGGATAGGTCGTCGCAAATTCCCCGACGAGCTCTTTGATTATTGCAGTACCACTATCGTTTTGCATATCTGTTTTGAAATAACGACGAAAAGCCGCCGAGTGTCCCGGCATATCAATCTCAGGTACGAGCTGGATATGCCGATCATGACAATACTCAATCAACTCCTTCATATCTTCGACAGTATAATATTTCCCTTTCCAGCGCTCCATATTCGATGAATCCGTTAAACCTGGATATTTTTTACTGATCAGTCGCCAAGCAATATCCTCGGTAAAATGAAAATGAAAAACATTCAATTTATACTTAGCCATGATATCAATCTGTTCCTTCAGTATGGCTAGGCTTTGATAGTTGCGCCCCACGTCCACCAGGTATCCCCGCCAACGAAAAGAAGGATAATCGGTAATCGAACAATAGGGAAACTTGCCATAACCGCCCAGCTGACGCAAGGTTTGTAAAGCATAAAAAATACCGGCATTACTTTTGGCCTCAATCTGTATTCCCTTCGAATCAACCACAATTCGATAAGCTTCCAGAGATTCCGAGGGCAAACGCAATTCCATACCACAGCGAATGGATAAAGTAGCTTGCCTTGCATTGTCAAAATCAACCTTCTGTATGTTCCTATTCGCTAATAATACGATCAGCACCTGTTTATTAGCATTTGATATTTCTCCTTTTACCTGTACATTGACCGCCCGCTCAAGATCGTAATAACCTGTCTTCCATTCTACAGATTGGGGCATGGGCAGCAAAGGGCTTCCTGTGCCAGCAAAACAAAAGAAGGGGCTGATGATTAAGCACAAAAAAACAATCAGCTTAACAAAACAGCTATTTGTATCGCAATACCTTCGCATAACCATTTATAACTTGATCGAACTAAATTCCTTCAAAACTTGCATACAATACCACTCCTGACGCGGGAGATGAAAAGGTCCTTTAAATAAATTTCCCTTTGCGGTTTGCGCTATGGTTCCATCCCGGTGAAGATATCCGAACCATTCGCCATTCGTTTTATCATGAAAATGGTCATAAGCGTACTGATTGATTTGTTGATGCCAATGCTTATATTTCGGATCACCCGTCATAACATAAGCAAGTAATGTTGCTATAATCGTTTCATTCTGCGGCCACCAGAATTTCATATCCTGCCAGTATTCTTGAACAGGCTTATTATAGACATCCTTAAAATAGAGTATCCCGCCATATTCTTTGTCCCAGCCGCGTTCCCACATATAATCCAGCATACGGCAGCCAAGGTCAACCAAATCCGGATCCCCATTCCGATATCTTGCTTCATGCAAAATAAACCAAGCGCCCTCAATAGCATGGCCCGGATTGAGTGTACGTCCATCAATATGGTCGATAATTTCCCCCTGCGGCCCCACCTGTTCCATGACACATCGAATATCATCTTTTACAAAATCTTTTTCGATTTCCGCTATACAGGAACTAATGACTTGGTCACAACGTGGGTCATTAATAGTTTCGCGGATCTGTTGTGCCGTGTTGATCATAATCATCGGTACGCCTATTCCCTTCATTGGTCTAGTTGGTTCATATTTTGGCTCGATCAATTTTGCACCATTTGCATAGTCTATGCATATACCAAATAGATGTCGAGCTTCTGCCGCAATATTCAGATCCCCGGCTGCTTTTGCATAGGCAGCAAATGCTATGGCCGCAAATGTCTCGGAGAAAAATAACGACGCATACGAATTGGATTTCCCTGACGGTCTACATGAAAATACATTTTGCCATTTGCATCAAAACAATATTTCTTCAGAAATTCATAACCAATGCGAGCGGCTTCCAACCATTCTTCTTTTTGTTCAACCGTATTGTAAAGTGTAGCCAGCAACCAGCATGCCCGGCCCTGTATCCATACAGCCTTATCGGTATCAATCAAGGTACCCTCCTGATCCCGCATGAATAGATAGCCACCACATTCATGGTCAATTGATCGAGGAAACCAAAATGGAAGGGTATCTTCTAAAAGCTTATCGCTATAAAAGACTTCCAATTCTTTCAAATAAGCAGCATCTAGTATTTCTGTTGTATCTTTTATATTTGTCTGTTTCATCTTTTCCAGTTTTTACATCAATTCGTTTAGGTTTACTTTATTCTCAAATCAAAGGTGGACACTGGTATACCAATTTCATTCTGAAGATTTGCCCGGCTGAAAGGTTCGTATCCATACAGCAGTCTGATCAGATCTACCGTTGGTTTTCGGATCTCGACGACATTTTCCGATACGATACTAGCGTTAGCTTCGAATATTCTGCCCCTATTGTCCACCAATTGAAAACCTTTTAGAGGGCCGTTGCCCTTTACTTTTAATCGGGCACAATGATCGAATGTCAATAACAGCTTATCCGCTTGGACCTTGCATCTTACGGGCTCCGGATGATTCGCATTCAACGATGCTCCATATACATATTTACTCACCAAGTTGGCCAGACGCTGGCCTACCAATAACTTTTCGTGCGGATGTACATCCAAAGAATCACCGAGATCAAATGTTACTGCCATATGGGTATCTTCAATCTGTTTCTCCAATAAGCGTTGCGAGTTTCTAAAGTCACCCCATGAAGGTCTATCCAAACTCGTCAGCTGAACAAAATAGAAAGGCAGATGCTGATTGAAATTTTTTCGCCAGGAAGACACCAATGTTTTGAAAAGACGCTCATGAAGTTCCATGTTATGGGTATTACTTTCACCTTGATACCAAAGTATCGCTTTCAAACCTGTATCCAGCCATTTATTGACTCCTGCTTCAAAATTGTAGGCCGGCTGATAAGGGTGGCGTTGGTTCCTTATTGTTGAATGAAACAAATTTTGACTGGCGCGCTCCCGACAAAAGTCCTGCAAAAAATCTGATTTCCGCCAGTTGTGGATATAAGAAGCCAACAGATCGTCGTTTTCTAAAGACTTGCGGTCAATCCATGATTCCGTATTAGATCCACCAACAGATAAATCAATAATGCCAATAGGTATATGTTGTTCTCTAGCGATCTGTTCAGCGAAAGAATAGGCTACGGCGGAAAACCCTGCCGCTTCATCTGATGTAGGCACAGCCCAAGCACCATCAAAATACAGTAAGTCGTTGACTTTTTTAAGGTAGCGGTATCCCAGGCAACCGCGTTGGTTTCAGCTAAATTACGGCATTTAAAAAGACGCAGATTCTTTAAGCCAGCTGCATCTTTGATTAACTGCTCACCTTTTGTGGCTCTACGAAGTTCAAAAGCCATGTTCGATTGTCCGGAAGCGAGATATACATCTCCAAAGAGGATATTTTTAATTCGATTTTTTTATTACCCGAGTATATCAGGATATTGTAAGGCCCCCGGCCCTCATCTTGGGAAGTTTGATTACCCAAAAGCCATCAGGATGCACGATGGTCTTAAAAGTCTTTTTATTAAATACAATTTTTACCTCAGCTGCTGCAGTTCCCTTACCATGAATACTATTTTCCCAGTCACGTTGGAGTACCATATCCGAACCGAGCGTTTCAGCCACTTGCAAGTCCTGTTTAAGGGGCGTAATATATTAGCTACCTGTCTTGCGATTATTGCTGCCCCTTGTCGATTTGGATGTAAATAGTCATCAAACAGATCAATTCGAGTATGGAGCGGCGTATGAAGATCAATCAATCCCACCTGATTACTCGCCGCTATCTGTGGTAAAAGTGCCTGAATTTGATCATACCACGCACGTGTCCCAGATAGAAAACGCGGATGGCCACTAAAAATCGGTGTCAACCGACATATATAAATCTGCATGTCTCGGTTGACCGCCCGTATGGAGTCAATCAATGCTGCATAATCCGATGAAAATGAATTTCTGTAATTGGGCCAATTTCTTGGATCCGTATCATTGAGCCCCAGGTGGATAATGGTAACATCGGGTTTAAAAGCCAATGCCTTTCGGTATTCAGGCGTTTTATCATACGGTCTATGCCCTTTACGCAATAGTGTAGCCCCGAATGACCAAAATTACGTACCTCAAACTCCTGGCCCAGCAAGGCTTGAAGTTGAACGGGATAAGAATCCTGTGCCGGATGAGCAAGACCATAGCCAAAGGTTACGGAGTTACCGATACAAGCGACCTTAATAGGTGCTTGTCCCAGAGAGGTTGAAAAAGGGACAATCAAACTTATAAAAACATCAGCTTTTTCAGCATGCGATTGGCGATCGACCCAATTATAGATTTCATCTTCATTGCCTGATATATTAAGGAAATCATTATTCCTCCGTCTCTTTCGGTTTCAGCAATAGTAGCTGCAATAAAAGAGCGATTAATACTGCTCCGCCTAGCACCGCGAACCCCAGTCCAAAGTGCCCTTCATCTTTAAACTTGCCCAACCATTGGGTTATAGCGGCACCGGCAAATACACCTACCATATTCATGAACCCATAAGCTGTTGCGCGCAAGTTGTTCGGCACGATCTGACAAAGAATAGGCATATTGTTTGCATCGAATATCCCGAAACCAATTCCAAAACAAATTGCGGCCCCCAATACGGCGGGCAGTGTCTGCCCGACACCCAAAAGCACCAAAGCGGGGATGGTTAACCCAAGACCAATAGCGCTGGTATAGATGCGGCCCCGAATATGCTTTTGCACCCATCGGTCACTCACTATTCCACCTACAATTACGCCGATAAAGGATGATATCGCAATCGTAATCGTCGATAAAGGAC
The DNA here is from genome assembly GCF_019285695.1 of Sphingobacterium sp. E70. Classification (NCBI taxonomy): domain Bacteria; kingdom Pseudomonadati; phylum Bacteroidota; class Sphingobacteriia; order Sphingobacteriales; family Sphingobacteriaceae; genus Sphingobacterium; species Sphingobacterium sp. E70. The sequence continues at coordinate 1,472,802 of NZ_CP079104.1, forward strand.
CTGCACTGGCCATTGGTATACCCAGACTGTCCGCAAATAAAGTCGGCAGCCAATTTTTTATGGCCCATCCCGGCAAACTTGGCGCGGCGAAATAAAACAATAGAATCCAAAATGCCACATTGGAGAAGATTAGTAACAGACTTTTATGCAGCGACAATTGGCCTTTCAAATTTACCTCTTCCGAAGCGGGTTCATTCTTTTTTCCACGAGTAACAACGCGAGAACCAAGGCATAGCAAATTCCTATAATTCCAAACCAATGAAACGCAGTATGCCATCCCTTCGTCGCAGCCAATGTAGCTCCAAAGCCCCCAATGCCTGACCAGTATATAATCCTGTCATATGCAGACCAATGGCAAGTGAACGGTTTTTCCCGTATGATAATCTGCGATCAACGAAAGCGCAGTAGGAATATATAAGGCTTCACTAAATCCCATAATAGCCCTTAATACCAGTAATGTAGGATAGTCATTTGCCATCCCCATTCCATAAGTTACTGCAGACCAGACAAACAAACTTCCTACGATCAGCCATTTTCTATTGCTACGATCAGCAACAATGCCCGCTATAGGACTCATGATGCCATAGATATAAAGAAAAACTGCCATTAACACACCAAAAGTTTCGGCACTTTGCAATACGGGGATATCAATTTGCATGGCATCCCGCATGGTCGACAGCATTTGACGATCCATGTAATTCAATAGGGCTACCCCCAAAGTAGGGCTACAACGAGCCAGGGATAAAAAGATTTATTTTGTAAGGAAGATATCATATTGGTCTATATTCTGTTTTTTATCCGATCACTTTAAAAATGTAGCCAGTAAAATCTTTGGGGATCGAACACCAGCTTTAACTTCACCACTCGGTAAGACAATCATATCATCCCATACAACAGCTGTTGTTGTCACCGGAGCATTGGAAGGAAGCTCCCGGTCTTCTTCCATTTTTCATAGCTCAGATCATAACGCCAGATCTCCCGTCCAAATCCGGGGTGATTGCGCTGCAGCTGATTCTTAACCTCGATCAACTGTTTTGCTTCCTGTTGATCAGATGCGCGCTTGGCTTCAAAGATTAAAGTCTCAACACGATGAAAAGTAGTTCCACGGTCTGCGCTGAGCAGCCATAATCCATCATCCGGCAAAATACAGGCGACAGCAGCAGCGGCCTTAAAAGGGATTTCTGTTAGCTTTTCCCAGTGCTTTCCTCCATCCGAAGATTTCAGTACCGTTTGATACAATGTAGAGGCAGTATCCTTATTAGCCTTTCGTCCCCAACGACAAATAGATTGTGCGATTTGTCCGCAAGCAATTGCAAATGTGAAGCCGCATATGGCAGTGTTCCGACCTGTATCCATCCCTGAGCGAGATTGTTCAGATCAAGTTGCAGGATTTGATCTGATACCGCATCCTGAAATTCACCGCCCACAATAAAAATTTTATTTTCGATGCAGACCGCTCCCATGTTGGACAGGGGCGATGGAAGATCTGGATAACGCAGTGCTGTGATTTTCCTGTATCCTTATCAAAGTTAATTAAGTGACAGGCATTTGTTTTCCTTCTTGGGTCTCCCCGCCAATGACGCACAGTCCATTTGGTAAACATAAACTGGCAGCATAGGCAACAGCCTCCGCTAGCGTATCACGTGCAAGCAAATGAACTGTCTTGCCTTTTTTGAATAAACAAACAGCTCCCTTTGGATTTCTTTTGCTCCACCTTCCCAAGGCGGCAAATCCGGAAAATTAGCCCCACCACCAATGAGTAAATAACCGTTGGAGAGACCAGCAATTGGACCGGCAACCCCAATGGAAGGCTTTCCATTTTGCATCATCGGCAATTCAATGGAATTACGCCATTCCAAACGGCCTACCTGTCCATTAACACTACTTGCAAAGAGTATTCCCGACGATTCCCATCCAATTTTGTTTTGTCATAATTATTTATTCTCGAATATCTCGTTAGCCATTCCTTGTAATTTCACCATGGGAAGCATATATTCCCATGGTGAAATTCTGATTTGCATTATTGCATGCAAAAATCCTGAAAACCGACTTTATTTACGTCAGCCTTAAAAGCCTCAACTTGTTCCCCAGGCATATTTTTAACAGGCAATCTAAATTCGCCACAATTTAAACCAATTAATTTCATATACGCCTTTCCCACCGCGATACCACCATACTTACCCAACAATGCAATCATATCAATTGATTGTTGCTGCAAGGTATTGGCCTTTTCCAAATCCCCTTCATTATACGCTTCGATCAAGTCCAGGTATAAAGGAGCTGCATAATTATAGGTACTCCCGACCGCGCCAATATTACCCAATACCAAAGCGGACAGCATATTTTCATCTCTTCCCCAGAGCATGTCATATTTGCGTTCAGCATAATTCATGCAGCTCAGAAAGTCCATAAAATCTTCATGTGTATATTTAATCCCCTAAAATTGGGTATTACTCCATCCACTTTTTCAATAATTCGATCATCTGAAAATTTCCGCCGGTCAATACCGGAATATGATAATAATAGAAAGCCGTATTCGGAGCAGCACGGGCGATTTCCATACAACACTTTGCCAACTGATCTACATTCGCAGGTTTAAAATATGACGGTGACGTAAAAGAAACAACATCGACTCCTGCCTGCTCGGCAAGCTCAGCCAGCTGTTTACATTCTTTGATATTCGTTCCCCCAGGAGCATCATTAATGTAAACGCCGGATCGTCCTTTGTCAGTTTGGCCCAAGCGGTCATTACCGCAACTTTTTCGTCAAATGTCAGCGATACGCCCTCTCCGGTCGAGCCACAAATAAAGGCACCCGACACCCTATTTCGCTTTAGCATCTCATAATAGGATGGAATCAATTCGAGATTCAGCTCACCGTTTTCGTCAAAAGGAGTAAATGGCGCAGCAATTAATCCCGATATTTTTGATTTAGCATATGATAATTTATGTGAATAGTTAAAAACACCCGCGTTCAATTTACCTGTTTAAAATTGAGATAGGCCATTATTGAATTAAGTTCCTTTATATCCAGGGTTTTGCTGATCATTTAATTGAGGATCTTCTGTTAAAGTCTGTAAATCGATCGGCCACAAAATTTTATGTTTCTGTGCATCATTGTTATCCAAAACTCCAACCAGATTCAGATTTTTACGAAACAACAGTGGCAGCCCATTTCCATCCTGCATTCTTCTTAAATCAAACCATCGCTTACCTTCCGACACAAACTCCTTTGTACGCTCGTAGAAAATTGCGATCTCATTCGCTTCAAAGCTTCCATTGTTAAACAACGGAGCTTGCCCGCCATACGCACGGTTCCGAACAGCCATAATTTCAGCGGTGGGATCCGCACCCAATTTATTCTTGATCTCTGCCAATAATAAATACGCTTCTGCCGCACGATAAATAGGATAGTCATCCGAATAGTTACGTACCCCATCAATTAAGGTACCCAGGAACTTTCTAAAGACAACAGCGGATGTGTTTCCTTTATTAAAATTTAAAAAAGTAGCATTGGCTCTGTTGTCCTTTTTTCATATAATCTGTACAAATCCATTTTATATTCATAACGGATCAATCCCGTAGATCCGTTTGCAGTGGATCTTTAGGAATCACTTGGCCGTTATCATCCATATACCCAGTAATATCATCACTTGCAGCATAAATAAAATTATTAAAAAGGAAGTAGACTCACCATTCAAATAGCGGATGACAAAAATCATTTCAGCATTCCCTTTCATCGTTGGCATACTAGCAGACTTAAACTGTTCAGCAAAATTATTGACCAGATTATATTTAGGAATTACCTCTTCTACGGCAGCTTTCGCCAACTGCAAATCGGAGTTGGTATTTTTGGAGATTGTCCATCTATGTTCACTTTTGCGGACCATAGATAAACCTCCGTTTTCAACATCTTTGTTGCCGCCAAGGACCATTGCGCTTTCTGATTTTTTGTCTCGTAATTCCCTGAAAATGATTTCTCAGATTTATCTATCTCTGATTTGATAAAATCAAAAGTTTCTTTTTCGGTATCAGTTCTCGCTTTATAGGCCTGGTCGGCTGAAGTTGGCGTATTTACCGCAGCTTGAGGTTCCGTCACTAATGGTACCCGTCCATAGGTTCTGAACAGATAAAAATAGTAAAATGCACGCAGCCCATAAGCCTGCCCCAAGTAATACCCTTTTTGAGCGTCGGTCAAATAATCCGCTTTCTCGACTTGGTAGATAAAATTATTGACCTGGAATATGGTGCCGTACAAGCCCGCCCATCCGCTTATACCTGGTGCACTTTCCCGAATATCCTGCGTAATTATCCCCGCCGAGTTCAGGGATGCGGTTCCGGTAAAACTGGTACCATCCCTTAATGTTCCAGCCCGCAGTTCGCCCAGGCTCCATAAGTTCTGCTGTTGACTACGCAATTGACTATGTAGCCCCAGCATCGCGCCGGCAACTTGATCATTACTTTTCCAGAAACTTCCACTTGCAAAATAGTCTTCCGGCGTAATTTCCAGATCAATTTCTTTGCAAGATGTAAATGCCGCTATGATAACACAGCAATAAACAAATATCTTTTTCATAATTTAACGATTAAAAGGTTAATTGAAGGCTAAAAATAAACGTCTTAGGGAGCGGATATCCACCGCTGTTTTGGTCTACTCTACCGCTTTCAGCTGAGAACAGTGTATTTTTTGTCCAATAATGGAGATTTTGACCTGTTAGTGAAACCCGCATTCCCTCCATTTTGATTCTTTGCGCAATCGCATTCGGCAGTTTGTATCCTAAAGAAATCTCACGTAATGCCAGATAATCGCCCTTATTATAAAACATACTGCTTTCACGGCTGGTGTTGTTCTTGAACAGTTGATCTGCCCAATAGTAGGTTGGGTACTTCGCATTTGGATTTTCCGTAGTCCAAGTATCGAAAACTGCATCTGTTGTATTAAAGGTGCCTTGCATCATGCCCAAAAACCAAGCTCTAGGTCCATCATAAGCAACAAAACCTAACGCATAATCCAATCGTGTATATAGGCTAAAGTCCTTGTAGCTTAGTGTTGCTCCAAAACCTCCTGTCCAACGCGGTACAGTATTGCCCATATATACACGGTCATACGAATTGATTATTCCATCGCCATTGACATCTTTCCACATGACATCGCCCAAAGCAAGCGGATAATACAATTTCTTCTGATCCTCCGATAGAGCATTAAAAGCATCCGGATGAACCAGTGTTCTCGCACCGATCAAATCTTTCAATTGACCAGCATACCGGTCTAAGTCTGCCTGGCTCGAATGATTCCAACAGCTTCGTAAGCATAGGCAACGTTTGGATCTTGACCTTCCTGGGTTCCACCCACCCAAATCAATTCCTTTGAACCGGGATCGTAAACCTGGATACCTCCTGACGATTATTAGCCACACCATTGTAAGGAAGTTTTAGTACTTTATTTTTATTATACGCGGTATTCCAGTTAAAGCTCAAATTCCAGTCTTTGTTGCGTAGTATTTGGTAATTTAAATCCACCTCCACACCTTGATTGGACATATCTCCATTATTGGTTCGAATTGTCCGGAACCCTGCCGATTGCGGCAGGGTCAATGTCGCAATTTTATCCTTTGTTGTTCTATGGTAATAAGCTAAGCTCAGATCCAAACGGTTAAACAATCTGGTTTCCAAACCAATCTCCTTAGTTTTCAAGCTTTCCCATTTCAGATTGGGAATGGACAGGGATGTCATTGTATAACCTACCGCACCATCATATTTTGAACTTCCATAAGCACCTTGTAAAATATACGAATCTCTTGTTGTCTGACCTTTGAATACAGCATCGACGTTACCATTTTCACCATAGCTCGCTTTTAATTTCAACGTATTGATGGAGTTGCCCGAACCAATATAATCTTTAAGAAATTCTTCATTATGCAAATTCCAGCCGACAGAAATTCCCGGAAATGTTCCCCAGCGGTTATTCAAAAGGGTGGAATACCCATCGCGTCGCGCGGTTAATGTCATCAGGTATTTTTGTTGATAATCATAATTGACACGGCCAAAAAAAGAGGTAATACGCTGACGATCATGATAAGAATCAATACTTCGCTTATTCGCGTCCGGACTGGTCAATCCCAAATCCATAAAATCATCTGTGGGTGCGCCAGTCCCTGAAGCGGAGAAACTTGTGCGATAGGAATCAAAAATTCAGAACCCAACATCGCGTTAATATGGTGGTCTTCACCAATGCTTGTATTGTAGTTCAATACAGCATTGTAGGTTTGATTAAAGTTTTTGTAATAAGATGCGCCCGAATTACGAGTTCTAACGTAATTCCCGGGGCTTGCCAGATAATCGCGGTTAAACGACTCATTCGTTTCTTGATTAAAAACCAGTTGCCGCTGACCCTTAAGCTCAGATTATCCAAAAAATCTACTGTGAAAGCCTGCCCCAAGGTTAGTTTTTGATTGATATTCTTACGAATAAATTTGTCATCATTGACGAGCGGGTTACCATCCTGCCAATCACGTCCCACCAACAGGTCTCCATTCATATTGGTACCGCGCATTGTTGGTGGCGCCCCAGGGCCCTGGTCATATAATTCGCTTCACCGTTGATTGCGTCTCTCCATTTGGTGTAGGAGAAGTTCACGTTCGAATTAGACTGCAACCAAGGTTTGATTTTGTAGTCGCCATTTAAAACAAAGGTGGTCCGGTCATAAAAAGTATTGATGGGCAATCCTTTCTCATTATATTTTCCTACACTGGCATAGTAACTTCCCTTTTGTGTTCCCCCTGTAAAGCAACATTGTAATCCTGCGTTAGACTATTATTCCGTAACGCATAATCTTCATAATCAAAATCTTTAAAAATCAATTCTTTACCTGTTATGGGATCATTCATGGTCTGCCATCCCTGCTGCAACAATTCACGATTACTATCATCCAGATACATTGTGCTCCACACAGCGTTACTGCTGACATTACCATCAAGATAATTTCCTGATCATCCTTAAACTTGTTGCCTGTTCCAAAAGGTCCCACAGCTGACAACTGATTCAACTGATTTGGCTGGTAGATTCCAGAAGTTTGCACCCCTTTTCTTGACCAGTATAAATAATCTTTGGCGTTTAGGAAATTAAAAGGATTATTCAGTTTATTGATACCGATTTTCGACTGAACAACGATATTGGACACGCCTTCTTTTCCACGTTTTGTTGTTATGAGAATTACGCCATTGGAAGCTCTTGCGCCATAGATGGCAGTAGCCGAGGCATCTTTGAGCACATCTATTGATTCTATGTCATTTTGGTTGATATCATTAAATCCATCCCTAATGATACCATCGACGATAACCAAAGGAGTACCGCTACCATCATAATCTGTCCCACCACGTAAGACAATCTTAGGAACAGCCCCGGGTCTTCCGGAAGTTTGTTGCACTCTGATACCGGGTACGGTACCGGCTAAAGCAGAGGCAGGATTGGAACGAACGCCAGTCTCTAGCACCTTCTTGTCGAGCCTACTTACGGAACCGGTCAAATTGGATTTTTTTATTTTACCATAGCCCACCACGACGACTTCGTCCATCTGCTCCGTACTGGGCTCTAATTTGATATCCAGTAAGTTTGTTTGCCCAACTTTCACTTCAAAGGGCTTATACCCTGTTGATGTAATTATTAAGACCGTGTTAGGATTTGTGCTAACAGCGAACGTTCCATCAGCATTTGTCTGTAAGGATTGATTTGTTCCTTTGACTTTAACAGTGACTTTCCCCAAAAGTTCCCCTGTCTTGGCATCAGTGATTCTCCCTTTTACCGCATGGTCCTGTGCTTGCGCCAAGAGCAGATTACCTGTCAATATAGACAAGGCTAAAAGGGATCGTAATTTTAGGTTTGAATACATATTGGTTTTTGTATTAAGTATTACATATATGCAAATATATAGATTAAAAAATATGAAAAGCAAATTTTAATATAATTATGTAATACATATTATTGATTTTTATTAATTATCTTTGTCTAAAGGTGCCCAATGCGCCATGAAAATATATATGGAATCAAACTCTTCGCTAATAGAACATCTTAACACCCTCGATACCTCTTCTTTAGTAGACCGTGCAGAGAAAGAAATCATCAATCTGTTTGTCAATCAAGGTCTGAAGGTTGGGGACGCGTTACCCAAAGAAATCGAATTAGCAGAAACACTGGGCGTAAGCCGCACGGTTGTTCGCGAGGCAATGCTGAGATTACGCATGGTAGGCTTAATTGAATCGAAGAAACATCGAGGAGCAGTGCTTACAAGTCCTGATCTTATAAAACCTCTACGGAAATCGCTCTATCCGACGATTATGGAAAATAAGACCTTACAAGATCTTTTTGAAATGCGTATGGTATTGGAAGTAGGTATGGCAGATATATTATTTGAACATATACAGGAAAAAGATATCAAAGAGCTGGAAGCTATTGTCGCAAAAGAGCCTGTCAATTCAGACAATACAATTTTTGATATTGAAACAGAAGTTGCCTTCCATGGAAAGCTTTATGAAATAACCGGAAACACTATTCTCAAAGATTTCCAGAATATGTTATTGCCTGTTTTTCAATATGTACATATTAGTGGCCTGTTAACCAGTCCGAGTGAATCAAAAACCTTTATCTCGCATCGAGGCTTAGTAGACATATTAAAGGTCGGCAATGCAGAAGTTTTTCGCAATGCAATGCGCAAGCATTTGGACAATCATTATCAAAGACTTTTTCTATATAAGAAATCTGTTGGATAAATTACCTTCTGCTTCGGTTTTAGGAAGTAAGTGCAAATATGTAACGATCTCCATTTAGGATATGTTTTTTATTAAACTATTTTATGTAATACATAATAATCGTTAACTTTATGATTTAATCTGAACCGCTATAAATCTGTAAATGAAACTGAGAACGCTATTATTCACATTATTTATGCTGTTGATCTATACATACTCTTCAGCGCAGAAAAGTCCCAACATCATCATTATTATATCAGACGACCATGCCTATCAAACCATTAGTGCCTATGGCTCCAGGTATGCTAAAACGCCTCAAATTGATCGTATTGCGACTGAAGGGGCAATTTTCAACCATGCATATGTGAACAACTCCATTTGTGGTCCAGCCAGAGCCACGCTACTAACAGGCAAGTATAGCCACAAGAATGGATTTAAGGACAATGAAACTTCTGAATTTGATTTCAATCAGGATTTATTCGTCAAACAGTTACAACAGGTGGGCTACCAAACAGCTTGGGTGGGCAAAATTCATTTAGGAGAAAAGCTTCAGGGATTTAATTATTATGATATCCTGGTGGGTCAAGGCACGTATTTCAATCCAGATTTCATCAGCAAACAAGGGCGCAAGCGCGCTGAAGGCTATGTATCAGATATCGTGACAGAAAAATCCATCAATTGGCTGGACACCTTAGATTCAAACAAACCCTTCTGTCTGGTCATCGGTCATAAGGCGACACACCGCACATGGATGCCCGACCCAAAAGACTTCGGAACCTATGATACCGTGAATTTTACCCTACCATCAACATTTTATGATAACTACCAAAGCAGACAGGCCGCCGCGTTACAGGAAATGTCAATCGATAAGGATATGAAGATGGGTTATGATCTCAAAATGTTCAACTCATTAGAAGAAATGATGAATGACGGTAATTTCAAACGAATGGACCAAGATCAGAAAAACAAGTATATCGCCTATTATCGTCCAATTTATGAACAACTGCAACAAGGCAAGCTAACAGGCAAACAGCTTGCCGAGTGGAAGTTCAAACGCTATATGATCGATTATCTCAATACCGCTCAATCTATGGATCGCAATATAGGTAAAGTATTGGACTACCTGGATCAGAAATCTCTCCGCCAAAATACCATCGTGATCTATCTTTCGGATCAGGGATTCTATATGGGCGAACACGGTTGGTTTGATAAACGATGGATGTACGAAGAGTCATTCCGGACACCGATGTTAATGCGTTATCCCCAATGATTAAACCTGCGACAAAAATCGAAGCAAAATTGGTGAATGCTGATATCGCTCCCACCCTACTCGAGTTGGCAGCAGTCAAAAAACCTGTTGATATGCAGGGAAAATCCTTTGTCCATGTCCTAAAAAACACAAAAGAAGAGCACCGCAAAGATCTATATTATCATTATTTTGAAAATGGAGAGCATGCCGTAAGTCCTCATTTTGGCGTTAGGGACGACCGTTATAAACTTATCCGTTATTATAAACGGGTCGAAAGCTGGGAGCTTTTCGATCTTGAAAAAGATCCGAATGAGCTTCGAAACGTTTATAAGGACCCAAGCTATCAGCGCGTAGTCACTAAAATGAAACAAAAACTCATCGCGCAAATCCGGCAATTTGATGATGATGAAGCCGAAACAATTTATAAAGTAAACATTGACCGTTAAATAAAAACAGGGTATCCATAAACGAGATACCCTGTTTCATTTCATACCTTCATCCTATTCTTGTTAATCCGCAAGGAAACTCCCTCTTCAACTATATTGTTGTATGGATTCCCCATGGCCTTCACCTTATAAAGACGTTTACAGCAACAATAAGGTACCGGCTAAATATGAACTTATATACCCCCATAGCGATACTTCATTCATACTTTATGCATACTTAATCCATACTGTATCTATACGACTAAGGTGCTTTACTGGTATTCCATTTGTATTATAAGCAGAATTCCAATAAGTTATTTTATGAAAAAGATATCCACTCAGTATTCCATTGCGATAAAAACGGTCGTCCTATCTAGCCAATAAGATTATCATGGGCATTCTGACATCATAATTACAAAAAAACAAAAAATAAAGTATAGTTATTAGGTAGATTTTATATATTTGCATTAACATTTTTAACACATGAAAATCAGTGCAATACATATACCTGTAAAACGAATGCTTCTAGGAGATGTTTTTCAGTTCGATTCAAACGATCTCCTATAACCACAAACAAAAAGATCCACACATTATCACTAAAATTTATATGGCAAAAAACAACATAGATTTTGTCGTACTGGCAGCGCTTTGCTTAAGCACGGGCACGCTATACGCTCAATCCACCATAAAAGGAAAAGTTGTCGACAACAACAACAGCCCTATTCAAGGTGCAACGATTACAGAAATAATAAGCAAAAAACAGGTGCAAACGGATGCAAATGGCCTTTTCGAATTACCATCAAGTGGTAATACCATCAGTATCCAGGTTCAATATATTGGTTTTGATTCCAAAACTGTCCAAACCAATTCCGGCGGACTTACAACAATCCAGCTTTCACCAACGAGTTCCCAATTGGATGAAGTCGTTGTAACAGCCTTGGGTATTTCGCGCGAAAAGAAATCATTAGGATATGCGGTCCAAGAAGTCAAATCTGTTGAACTTCAAACACGTCCCACTAACGCGCTCAGTGCGCTTTCCGGGAAAGTAGCAGGTCTTCAAGTGACTACGTCGGGAGGCAATATGGGGATCCTCCCACGTTTTGCTTCGGGGTATCAATTCAATTGCGGGAAATAACCAACCGTTGTATGTTGTTGATGGTACTCCAATTGATAACACCGATTTAAACTCCTCATCTACCATAAACGGAAGCGCAGGCAAAGACGTCGGTAATATGATACAAGATATCAATCCTGACGATATCGATAACATCTCCGTATTAAAAGGTCCGTCGGCTGCTGCCCTGTATGGTTCGAGAGCCGCTAATGGTGTTATATTAATTACCACAAAGCGCGCCTCAAAGGGGGAAAAGATAGATATTTCGTTAAACACTGGTGTTGATTTTGAGAATATTGTCCGACTTCCAAAAAGACAACATTTATACGGTCAGGGTTACTCTACTGCTTTTCAAACGCAAAATATCAATGGTACAGACTACAAAATCGTAGATTATGCTGCAGATGAAAGCTGGGGTCCTAAACTCGATGGTACACCTGTCTTACAGTGGTATAATTTAAACCCTGAAGACGAATCCAATTACCTGAATCCGTCGCCATGGCTTTATCCCAAAAATGATGTCAGTTATTTCTTTCGGACTGGTGTAGCCAATACCAATAATTTTGCTATCGCCGGCAATAGTGGAAATACAAATTACCGATTTTCCTACACGAACAAAAATGTAAAAGGAACAACTCCAAATTCTAGTTTAGGTCGTAATACGTTTAACTTTTCGGGAGGAACGCAGCTGGGCAAATTGAAAATCAATTCTAATTTCAACTATATCCGTAACGCATCCGTAGGCCGCCCATGGACAGGTGCATCCAACAGAAATATTATCCTCGAGGCATTCCAATGGGGAGCAGTACAAGTGGATTACAAGTTATTGGAAAATTATAAACGTGAGGATGGAACTCCATTAGCATGGAATCGTACTGGATGGCAAAATACACCTACAGCAGAAGCAACGCGCTTTATCGATAACCCCTATTGGTCTGCTTACGAGTCTTATATGGAAGATAATAGAGACCGCTTTTATGGAAATATTGGCTTACAATATGACTTGAATAGCTGGCTTTCCTTAGGAGCTAAAGTACATGGCGATATTTATTCGTTCCAATCTCAGGACCGTATCGCTGTATACTCGCAGCACTTCACAATATGAAGAGACAAGCAATAAACTAAACGAATATAATTATGAATTTTTAGCTACAGCAAAAAAAAAACTGGGATAAATTCTCACTCATTGGAAATATCGGAGCCAATCTTCGTGACCAGCAGCGCAAGCAAGATTATGCTATTACACAAGGCGGTCTAATTATTCCAAATTATTACAATCTAAAAATGCGAATTCAGTCAAAATTGACAACTTTAAATATCACAGACGCATTGCATCTGTTTATGGAAGCTTTTCTTTAGGATATAATGATTTGCTTTACTTAGATGGAACAGTGCGTAATGATTGGTCTTCAACATTACCAACAGATAACAACTCTTTTATATATCCTTCCCTAACAGGTAGTTTTGTCTTTAGTCAATTAGAAGCATTCAAACAATTGGATTGGCTAAGTTTCGGAAAAATACGCTTAGGATGGGCCCAAGTCGGGAATGACACAGATCCTTATCAACTATATAAGGTCTATGAACCCGAGCAATCGTATGAAGGGCAAGCTTCCTATGGCCTCCCGAGTATTAAACCAAATGCTAATTTAAAACCTGAAATTACCAGTTCTTGGGAAACAGGTCTGAACGTGCAATTGTTCAAAAATCGCTTAGGATTTGATATAACCTACTACAACAATAATTCTAGAAATCAAATCCTTCCTGTTCCTGTTTCTTCGTCTTTTGGATACGCAAGCAAAGTATTTAATGCGGGAAAAATTAATAACAAAGGTCTCGAAATTGTTCTTAATGGTACGCCAATCAAAAATGAAAACTTTACTTGGGACGCTACAATTAACTGGGCCAAAAACAAAAACAAAGTGATCAAATTAGACGATCAGGTAAATACCTTAAGTTTAAGTAATTCGTTGGTTGAATTAGTAGCACGTGAAGGCGAGTCCTATGGACAATTTTTAGGCTATGACTTTGTATATGCAGCAGATGGACAACGCGTTGTTCAGGCGGATGGAACTTACATGAAAACCTCCCAATTGGTGCCCCTGGGATCTATTCTTCCTGATTTCACCTTTGGTTTTCAAAATAGCTTCCGCTACAAGAACTTTAGCTTAGGATTTTTGGTCTCAGGTCGTGTTGGCGGAAAATTTTTCTCCCAAACCTATAAAGTTGGTATGTATTCAGGCATCCTGGACAAAACAGCGGCTAATAATATCCGTGAAACGGGTGTTATTTTGGATGGTGTCAAAGGCGATGTAACATTCCACAGCGACGGTACATATGCCGTTGAGAACGTTCAACAAAATACCACCAATATTACAGCGCAGCAATGGGCGCGCAATGAGTACAATGGTCCGACCACTTTTTCCATTTTTGATGCCACTTATGTTAAACTGAGAGAAGTGACGCTGGGTTATAATTTCAAATTAGCCAATGCCAAAGTCATTAAAAATATTGGGGTCAATGTCTATGGCCGTAATCTTTGGAATATCTATACCAAGAGTAAATACATTGATCCTGAATTCACCTCCAGTGGCGGTAATGTACAGGGTATTGAAGGTGGTAATATCCCTGTTCCTGTTACTTACGGTTTTAATGTAAACCTTAAATTCTAAAAAAATGAAAATATCAACTATATTATATGCTTCAGTAATCGGTGCTTCACTTATTGTTACATCATGCTCTAAATCTACATTTAACGATATAAATACAGATCCTAACCGTCCCGCCACCGTCACAACACCGACAATTTTGGTAACGGCCGAAAAGCAATTGATTAATGCCTTACGAAGCGAAGAGGTCAGTTTACGTGGAGCACAATTATTTTCACAATATTTTGCACAAAATATATACACCGATCAATCGCGTTATCAAATACCAACGAGTTATTCCGATAATTACTGGACGGCAACTTACAAATCACTCAATAATCTGAATGAAATTATAAAACTCAATTCAAATGAAAAGACTAAGGCCATCGCCGCAGCAGGAACAGCAGGTTCCAATGCGAATCAGATTGCGATTGCAAGAATTCTTAAATCTTATGCTTTTCAATCGTTAACCGATGTTTTTGGTAATATTCCCTATGAGTCTTACGGAAATAAAGATGCTGATTTTGAAGCCCTGCAACAGGACCCAGACAACTTAACGCCTAAGTATGCAAATCAGGAAAAAATCTATAAAGATATTCTAAACGAACTGCAACAAGCGGCTGATACCCTAACGAAATATACAACAGCAACTACATTTGGCACTGCTGATATTATCTACAAGGGATCCAATGCCAGCTGGGCAAAATTTGCCAATTCACTACGGTTACGGATAGCCAATCGCATTAAGGCAAAAGATGCTGCATTGGCAGCAACGCATATTGCCGATGCGATAAAGAAAGGCGTATTTACCGCTAACAGCGATAATGCCGTATTTAAATATTCTAAAACTCCACCCAATGAAGCACCACTATTCCGGGCCACAGTGACAGCCAACCGAAAAGATTTCGCCGTTTCAAATGTACTTATAGAAGCCCTTCAGGGTACACGTGGTCCCTTTAAAATTGCAGATCCTCGCTTGTCTAAATTCGCAAAACCAACATCCTCAGGAAACGCCTATTTCGGCCAGCCGTATGGGCTTCCTTTAGCCGCCGGAAATCTATTCCCTGTGGATAAAATATCTTTACCAAGTGACGCGATCAACGCGGCTGACTATGGCGAAGTTCTTCTGGAATACGCTGAAGTAGCATTCCTCTTGGCAGAAAATAACAATTGGGATCAGACTAATTATGAGAAAGGAACCCGCGCTTCGCTAGAAAAATGGGGGTATCGCAAGAAGATATTAATAGCTATATCAGCAAACTGCCAGCTGCTAATAAAGAGCATGTGCTTTCCCAAAAATACTTAGCACTTTTCAATCAGAGCATAGAAGCTTGGTCAGAAATCAGAAGAACAGGCTACCCATTATTTCTCATCAAAAAGGAGATGTCACCTGGAGCGGAACTATCGATGGCAAACCCGTCACCTATACCTTTAATCCCGAAGTTGGCGATGCCATACCAAGTCGTTTGGTGTATCCATTGAAAGAACAAAGTACAAATAGATCAAATTATCAAGCAGCCCTGGCGCAACAAGGAGATGATGTGATCAACACCAAAGTATGGTGGAATAAATAAAAAGTATTTTCTACCCATTTGAACACCTGAAGTTTAAGATTTCAGGTGTTTTTTTCTCCAATTATTTCCTAACTTCGTAAAGACCATTAAGAAAGAATACCATGGATGATCAAATATTAGATAAAATCGACCAGCTGAGTGAAGAGGGTAATGCTTATTGTGATGACGAGAACTTTCGCGAAGCAATTAGGTATGGACTGAGGCGCTCAATTTAATCCCTAGCCCACAAAATGTCCACGCTGAAAGTCTTTGGCTGGAAGCCTCCATTGGGGATGCTTATTTCCTAGAGGACGACTTCGAAAATGCACTTCCACACTTTGAAAATGCCAAAGGCAATATCATCGAAAATGCTTATGAAAATCCTTTTATCATGCTACGATTAGGACAGTGTTACCTGGAAACAGCTAATACCGAATCTGCACAAGAATACCTTCTTCGCGCCTATATGATGGAAGGAAAAGAGATTTTTGAAGAGGAATCACCAAAATACTTTAATTTTCTGGCTGATAACGTCGAATTGGATTAATCAATTGCATCTGCCACCTCCATTGGTAAATCAGATTCAAGAATAGATGCACCCTGGGCGAATATCGCCCTATATTTTTCCTTTCTTTGCTCTTTCTTTGTTAACTTGTCATAAGTTGGCGCTGACGAAATCATACACATCACCCCTTTCCCATTAAAAAAGCGATACATTTCCGCATTCGACTCTTTGATCTCGGGACCTATATAGACGATCATCCGATCATAAGGCAATCCCGAAGCCTTAAATTTAGCTAAGGCTGCCTGATCTTTGATATGCATAGACATATACTGATCCGGATTTTGAGCCAAATAGTAGGCCGCCTGTTCAACGTTATGTACGGTTACCCAAACCCAGCTATATGCATTATGCTTTCGCAATATAGCTGCGGTTGCCGACAACGGTAGATCTTTCTTATCGAGATTTAAAATGGTTTTCCTTTTGCCCATTCAATCACTTCATCTAGGGTATTTATAGGATATTTAGTCATATTTCCAGCATGGTCTTTCAGACGAAGTGTACGCAATTCAGCCCATGTATAATCCGACACCCGACCGAACCCATTTGTTACCCGCTCCAAGTTTGCATCATGGAGTAATACCACAACACTATCTTTCGTATAGCGTGGATCTATTTCAAAAATTGCTGGAGTTTTACGTAACACAGCCTCAAAAGCCGCAATAGAATTTTCAGGAAGACCATCTTCTATCGTCCCGCGGTGACCGCTTATGATTTTCTTTCCTTCAGCATACTTAAAGTATGCACGCATGGCTTCTACAGATTCAAACTTTAGCCTCTGGTTGCTTTGAGCTAAAACTTTCGTGTATAACAAACTGGATAAAAATAATAATAGAAATAAAGAAATCGTTTTCAACCGTATATCATTGTGATCTGAAGCAGCCATCTACCTATTTAATTATGGAAATATGAATTGCTAAAATAGCGATCCTATATCAATAAATCGTAAACAAAATATGTACTCAAAATAAAGAAAATAAAACGAACAGCTTAACAACATCGAATAGATTTTTTGCTACAGCCCGTGTGCGATAGCAAAACATTCCTCTATTCCCTAATATTCATAGTGACAAAGAGAGACTCTCCAAATTGAATTCCGATTTATCTTCAGAGATTTTGTGAATGAGACAGCCGCTGGATGAGCATATTAAGCGAAAAAAATAGCCGTTTTTTAGATGAAGAAAAATTAAATATTCTATATTTGCATCAATTTATATTTGATCTAAATAAACTACCATGAAGAATAGAACACGATATATGATGTTCGCAGCAGGAAGCCTTGTCCTTCTCGGGACTCAGTTACATGCACAAGAGTTATCTCTCCTCGTTAAAAATACAGAAAATCAACCAGTGGCTCAAGCTAATATCAGGCTCAATGGGAAAAACATTGGTTACTCAAATCAGCAGGGGCAATTTTATCTCGCTAAAGTACCGACAAATGGCCCACTTCAATTTCGTGTTTCCTATACCGGTTACTCAGCCCTTGAAAAAATGGTGAGTTTAGATACGGTCAGCGGTCCTATCCTATTTCAGTTAAATGCAACACAGACTTTAGACGAGATTATTGTTACCGCTGGTCGTAAAGCCGAAAGTATCTCTACAGTGCCTTCGTCAGTATCCATTTTAACAACAAAAGAGATCGAAGCACAAAGCCAGATCAGCACCAATCTTTCAACAATACTTGGCAATACAATTCCAGGACTGGGTACGGCTACCAACAAAGCAACCAATTCAGGTCAGACTTTACGCGGGCGATCTGTACTGGTTTTAATAGATGGGATCCCACAATCCACACCATTAATGAATGGACAGCGCGATCTACGCACTATTGATCCCAGTGTTATTGAACGCGTGGAAGTTATTAAAGGAGCAACCTCCATCTATGGAAATGGCTCAGCTGGCGGGATTATCAACTACATCACGCGCAATCCAGCAAAAGATTCAGCTCCTATCCAAGGAATCACCAGCCTGAGAACAACCTTCAATCCTATAAACGGTGCCGGAACGTTGGGCTATCGTGCCGCCCAAACATTGTACGGCCGAAAAAATAAGTGGGATTACACCGTCAGCGGATCGGCAGATTATGTCGGTCTTCAGCGCGATGGCGATGGAACGGCGCTCGGTCAGACAGATGGTCTTTCAAATACCTATCAATACAATGCATTCCTCAAACTTGGCTACACCTTAGATAACAGTTCCAATCTATCCGCTGTATATAATTTTTATCGAAGCAACCAGCACAACAGATACATCAGCCAAACGGGTGTCTATGGACAATCCCCGACTATCGGAGTAAAGGAGATGATCCCGGCAAACCTGCCGGTACGCCATACAACCACAATGCGATGCTGACGTATACAAAAATAATCTTTTTGCTTCCACTTCTCTCGTTGCATCGGCCTATTACAATACCTTTCGATCCATGAATCGTTATGTTGAAAAAGCATCGGCATGGTATGGCCCTGGTCAAACACAGATCAACTCCGAGAAAAAAGGATTGCGTATCAATCTCAACACGCCATTTCAAGTATTTGGTTCTAACGCGGATGTCACTTACGGACTTGATCTCTAAATGATGTCACAGATCAAAACCTAACGGATGGTAGGGTCTATATTCCTTATATGAATATGCTCAACGTGGCGCCTTATGCACAAGTAAAGATTGATTTCCTCGAAAATTTAATTTTCAAAGGTGGCGTCCGTTATGAGAATGCAACCGTCAAAATCAAAGATTTCAACACCATTGCGACAGGGCCGAATAATGAAGGTAGTATTGCTGTCAAAGGCGGGGAAATACCGTATAAAGGAGCCACGTTCAATGCCGGCCTTCGCTATAATAAATATGCATTCTTCAATCCCTTTATAAGCTTTTCACAGGGTTTTGCAATCAACGAACTCGGACGTATCGTCCGCAGGGCAACCGACAACGACTTGGATAGTCTGAAAACGGATCCTATCATTACCAATAACTATGAAATCGGGTTTTCCAGTAACTACAGTATTTTCCAACTATCCGCTTCCTATTACTATAGTACCTCAAAAATGGGCGTGGAACTTGTAGACATTGGTGGTTATCTGATGCCACAACGACTTCCTGAAGATGTCTATGGATATGAAGTAGCCCTAAGTGCAACCATCAGCCCGCAACTGACTGTGGGTGGAACTTATGCTTATGTGGAAGGAAAATCGAAAAAAGAGGACGGCACGAAATCCTACCTCAATGGCTCACGTATCGCTCCGATCAAAGCAACGGGATATATCTATTATACCCCGATCAAGCCATTGACCTTTCAATTATTCTGGGTACATACCGGGGCTCGTGACAGATTCCTACCTAACGACAAAGGCGTATATAAAAACAGCGAGGGGCCGGTTAAACCAGTAGATCTTTTTAACTTAAATGGTAATTATCAGATCAACAAACAATGGTCATTGGGATTAGGCGTTGAAAATCTTTTCAATAAGAACTACTACCCAGTTGTAAGTCAATACCGTGCCCTAAATGAGGAATACGTAAGAGGTCAAGGAATGATGGCTTCCTTTAATATCAATTACAAATTTTAGATGATCAAGTCGAGCATACTTTGGCTGCATAAATGGCTCGGGATAATCACCGGCATTATTGTATTCATTTTAAGTATAACGGGATGTATATATACCTTTCAGGATGAGCTCAAACTATGGGCTTATCCCGAAAGGTATTTTATAGCCCCGGTTGATAGCTCCTTGCCCCCACTCCCATTAAGCACCTTACTGCACAATGCGCAGCATAGTCTTGACGAGGGGCAGAAAATATCCCGTGTAGACCTCTATCCCGCGAAAGATCGAACCTGGGTATTTCGTGCCATGAAAACAGATGAGAAAGCCTTTGGCCATTGGAATTACTTTCGCTATTATAAAAGGGTATTCATCAATCCTTATACAGGTAAGGTGCAACAGGTTGAAAACACAAAGACAGAGTTTTTTCAACTGGTATTACAACTCCATCTCAATTTGTTGCTGGGAAAAAAATATGGTCATGCTTTAGTCAGTTGGTCTACTGCGCTATTTATTGTCATTCTATTGAGCGGGATCGTATTGTGGTGGCCGAAAAAATGGAAGGGAAAAAATCTCCGCAGAAGCTTTTGGGTAGACACAAAAGTTAAATGGAAACGGTTAAATCACGATCTGCACAATGTGATTGGCTTCTATAGCCTGTTTATTGCACTGGCTTTCGCTATTACAGGTTTAGCATTCGCATTTCCGGGATTCAAAAAGACGTATATCGCTACATTTAATCTTTTTCAACAGGAAGCGACATCTAAAACGCCAGCTGTCCCGACACCAATCCCCTTAGCTTACGAAAAATTTCAGGACAATGCACTGCACTATAGTCTCAAAATTATCCGCAGGCCGAAATGCTTTCCATCCGGTTGAAAAAAGAAACAGAGCAAGAAGTCGATATTCAAATCAGAAGGTATGAAAAACGAAGCGGTGTCTTTAACTGGTTATATTTTGACAGAAAAGAGGCCAGTTTAAAACAAATCAAAAGCGGTGACAACTTGAGGTTCGGAGATAAACTTGGATCGCTCAATTATGACATCCACACCGGCAGTATCGGTGGCTTGGAAACAAAGATTATTGCTTTTATCGCCAGTCTTTTTGTGCTTCCTTCCAATCACAGGATATATTATCTGGCTGAACAAAAGCAAGAAGGCGAAGAAAAAGAAGGGTTATCAACATAATGTTAATAAGTACTGTTAATAACAGTATCTTTTCTTTTAAACAGCTTTTCAACACAGTTATTAACATAATGTGGAAAAGTACAACATTCATGGCCACCTATAAGTCTAATTTGTTACTATTACTCAAAGAAAGCCAGTAAATAAACATACTAGCTTTCTTTGAGTAATAGAAAACCAAAAGAATAAGACTAGAGATTTGGATTTCTTAAAGTCTCTTCGTAAGGGATAGAAAATAAGTAATAGGAGCTGTTTTGGACAAAAGTCGATCCGTCAGGAAATTTAATAACACGATGACCTTGACCATTAACCAGTTTAGGTTTACCATCAGCACCGACAATCTCTACTTGAATAGGTTTTCCATCGGCGTCAACATACGACTTCCGAGCCACCTTACCCTGCGTACGAAGAATATCAGATAAAGCAAATCCTTCTCCCCATAGCTCCTTGCGCCTTTCAATAAGAATTTCTGCAATTAATTGATCAACATCATTTCCAGTAAATAATTTTGCATTTCTAGCTATACGCAATTTATTCAATGCCGCTATTGCCTTATCTTTTCTCCTGCTCTCGCATAGCCTTCAGCTTCAATCAAAACCATCTCGGCTGACCGCATATATACAATATCACCAATTAAATTAGATTTAAATTTAAATTTCTTATAGCGCAGAAATCCCTCTCTACCAGGTAAATTGTCCCATTCAAACAAAGTATAACGAACATCATTCGTGTCAAATAAGTTTTTAAAATAAGGGTCAGCCATAAAACTATAGTAATAAGATCCTGCAGATGACACATCCAGGTAGTGGAAGGTGTAACTTGCGACACTCTGCTCATTCGTTTGCATATGTCCCCAAATCCACTCTTTATTTCCTAAATCATTAAAACCAGTTTGATAATCTGACGCACTCATCAGTTCATAGTTTTTAGCAGCTTTTGCAGCATATTCCGCTGCGAGTTTCCATTGTCCAGTTTGCAGATAAGCACGCGCCAGTAAGCCATTAACGACATCAATGTTGATATCATATTTGACATCTCTCACAACAGTTGCCAACAGCTTTTCACTATCCTGAAGATCATTCAATATCAATTTATACACTTCTTCCAAGGTTGCTCTGGGGTGGCCCTGTGTTGCCGCCGTACTCGGTTCTGTATAAATTGGAACGGACTTAGCATTTTTGTCCTTTAAATAGCTAAACTGATAAAAAGAGGCCAAATTGAGATAAGAAAATGCACGCAATGCTTTTGCCCTTCCTTTCAAAATATTTTTAGCCTCAACAGAACCCGCGGCATTGTCCACTTTTGCGATAACATTATTCATATTGTCAATCACTTTATACAACATGATCCAAAAAGAATTAACGCGGTTGGACCGATTATTTGTTAATTCAGTAAATGCATAGGCATCCCGATAGCCATATTTGGTCGTTACAGCTACATCACTTCCCATGGCATCACTCGTGCGCATTACCGCTGTATACCCTGGGTTAGCATAGGTAAAATAGGTATCATTCAAATATTTCCAAGTACCATTAATAACCGTTGCGACATTGTCCGTATTTTTAAAGACCTCTTCTTCTGATACAGACGTAGTCGGACTGGTCTCCAAAATATCCTTACACGATGTATTGGCCAAGGATAAGGCTATAAGTATAGATGTAATTTTTAGTTTCATGATTTTCATTTAATTTTTTAGCTTAACAACACATCATTAAAAAACAAACTGAACGCCACCAGAAATTGTCCGCATCGCTGGATAACGGAAATAAGTAGCTCCATTCACCGTTTGTTCAGGGTCCATTCCTTGATGGCCATAAAATGTCAGTAGGTTTTCAGCAGTCGCAAAAACGCGGAGCTTTTCTATCCCAATTCTTTTAATTAATGCTGGTGAAAGACTATACCCCAGACTGACATTTTTAAGACGCGCATAGGTACCACTGTATAAAAAACGTGTCGATGATGAAGTCCAGTTCAGATTATCTGTCGTCAATTTAGGCACATCAGTTTGCGTATTCTCTGGTGTCCAGTGTTCAAGTATTTCCTTTGACCAAGCACGTCCTGGATTACTTCCATTGTGCATAATCTGAATATAATCATTATCCAATATTTGACCGCCAAGGCTGAAACTCAACAAGGCTGATAGATCAAAATTTCTGTAGGTAAAGCTATTCTGAATTCCGCCGACCAAATCTGGAAGCGAGCTACCTGCTATAAAATTGCCTGCTTTTCCATATTCCGATGTCTTTTCGCCTGTCTTATAACCATCTTTATCAGCTGTATACCATTGAGGTAATCCATTTTCAGGATTTACACCAGCCCATTCTGGCAAGTAGAAGTCATAAATACTACCGCCTACACGCAGGAGTTTATTTCCTGTCGGAATTGATTTATTGTTATTTGGCAGCGCCGTGATCTTATTTTTGAAATGCGAAAAATTAACATCCAGATTCCATCTAAAGTTTTCATTCTGAACAGGAATTGTATGGATATCAACATCGATACCCGTATTTTTCAAAGCGCCAATATTTGCATCATAGCCGGTATACCCTGTTGAATATGCCATTGGCATTGTGAACAGTAGATCTTTACTCCTTCGGTTAAAATACTCAACAGTTAACGATACCCTGTTGTCAAATGCAGACAGGTCAACACCTACATTGAGATTGAGATTCGATTCCCACTTTAAATCCGGAGTAGCCAATCTCCCCGTATAGGTTCCCCCTCTGCCCAAACTGTTAGCAATAGTATATAGCCCTTTGTAGGCATAATACGTTCCGAGATTATCATTTCCCTGCCGCCATAGCTCGCCCTCACAGTCAACTGATTAATCGTGGAATTATCTTTCAAAAAGTTCTCCTGCTTTAATTTCCAGGAACCACCCAAGGACCAAAAAGTACCCCAACGGGTATCAGGGGCGAATCGAGAAGATCCGTCAGTTCTTAAGGATCCAGATAGATAATACTTGTTATCGTAGTTATATTCTACTCGCCCCAAAAAACTCAATAATCTATAATCAACACTGGATCCAGTAAAATCATTTAATTGTGACGCAGCCACTGGTTCAAAAAGATCAGGCATCACAAAGCGCTCCCTACTTCCACTAATATTACTGCTATTGAAAGCATAATACTCCTGGCCAGCCAATACATTAAGATAGTGCAAACCAAACTGTTTTTCGTAAGTCAATAAATTGTTCCAGGTCTGTGCAACAGTACGCACATTTGAGCGATATACATAACCTCCAGTATTCACACCATCTCCCAGGACTGGATTGGTATAATCATGTGTATTCCCATTCGTATAATCAACACTGTAGGTCGATTTTAATTTTAAATTTTTGGTAAATAATGCTTCCAAATAAGCCCGCGCAGAAAGATTCTCTCGACGAATATCATTTTTATCCAGCGGTAAAGAAGCTGCCAGATTATTTCGCGGCGTTGCGCCACTTGGTCTGTACTCCCCAAAATCATACACTTTATTTCCGTTGGCATCGAGCACAAAAGATCCATCCGGATTTCGTTCATAATACGGATAAAAAGATGGAACCAGTCTCGTAAAGTTGATGATATTAGCCGTATTGCTATCCTCGGATTGAGGGTATTTCTGCTGCGTGCTGCTACCACCGATATTCACCCCTGCATTCAACCAAGATTTAACCTTACTATCAATATTAGCTCTTAAGTTGTAGCGTTTAAATCCCGATTCTATTGCGATCCCTTGATCGTTAAGATATCCTCCCGAAATGTAATAGGTACTTTTTGCCCCACCCCACTAAATCCAAGGTCGGCCTGTGTACGTACACCAGTACGCTGTAATACATCTGTCCAGGGATCATCCCAAAGGGTCTTTGCTCCCGCAACAAGTTTACCATCTTCTCCTACGGGCTGTGGAAACTGACCACCATAAGGATTGATATTAAGATCTGTCAACAATGTTTTACTTGCATTTGTCGCTGATTGAGCCGCAGATAATCCATTGGACATATTTTTATTTCTTAGAGCTTCCCAATAGAGTTGAAAATACTCATCGGTCGACACCTGATCATAATCGCGAACTGCCCGGGTTGAATAGCCTTGAGTAAAATTCAAATTAATTTTTGTATTATCAGAAGCGATACCTGATTTGGTCGTAATAATAATTACCCCGTTAGCCCCCTAGAACCGTAAAGTGCACTGGAAGCAGCGTCCTTTAATACCGAGATCGACTGTATATCGTTCGGATTAATGGAATTGATGTCACCGGCATAGGGGTTGCCATCCAATACGATCAAAGGTGCACTGGAGGCATTGATAGATCCAATCCCTCTGATCCGGATAGTCGCCTCGGTACCAGGTTGGCCTGAAGAAGCGACCGACTGTAATCCTGGAACCTGACCTTCTAATGCTTTTGTGATATTAGAAACCTGTCTGTTCTCTATCGCTTTACTGCTCACGGTACTCACTGAACCAGTAATATTAGATCTTTTAGATGTACCATAAGCCACCACAACGACTTCTTCCAGGTCTGTACTTGATGGTTTCAAAGCCAAAGAGATAGTACCTCCGGTGGCTCTCAGTTGTTGTGATTCGTAGCCTATAAATGAAAAAATCCAAAAGAGGAGCATCCTTGCCCAAAGTGCTAATCGTAAACTCACCTTTAGCATCAGTTAGTGTCACCTTATTCTGATCTGATATACGTACACTTACGCCAGCTAGCGCCTGGCCGGTGGTCGCATCAGTAACTTTCCCTGGATGGAACGTTGCTGTGCATACAATTTATTCATACTGGCACTAGACAATGCTACCGCTACAATAGGAATGTATTTGAATGTTGAGTGCATATTAAGGATATTTAATAAATTAGTTAAGTATAATAAATATATAGAAAATAAATAAATTCAATGTAATTATTTTACCAAAAAACATGGCGAAACATAGTGTGCTTAAAAATCTACTAAATTGATAGATTTTATCAGATCGCAAATATAATACAATCTATACTAATTTACTATACATTTTTTGTAAAAAAATAAATTATTGAAAATCAAACATTTAGATAAACAACTCAGGACAACAAACTGATAGTAAGCAAACTAACAGATTGCTATTGATCCAGCCAGCGCTGAAAATTTGGAGAACGCTCTTCGCTAACAATAACTTCAATTCCCTTTGGAGTTTGGGAATTAGTTCCAATTTAATTCTATTCCGACTTATTTTTAACATAGACTGAATGGAATCAATACGAACAAGAAATTTTCTATTAATTTGAAAAAAACGAATGGATCTACCTGAGTCACCAAGTGGACCAGACTATCTTCAATAATATAGGCTACACCTGACTCTTTTTCCACCGCATACAGTTCTTTATCTTCTGCCATAAAGTAGGCAATATCGGCAATCGCCAAGGATTTTAAAAAGTTACCATATTTCACCAGAAAGCGTTGCTTTAGACGCGGCTCTGTTTTGGGTAACAGTGGCTCAAGACGTTTCATAATCTGCGCGAGCTCCTCCACATCGAAAGGTTTTAATAGATAGGCATAACCTTGATTTTGAAAAGCTTCCAATGCATATTGTTCATAGGCAGTTGTAAAAATAAGTGGCACATCAATCGACACCTGTTTAAATATTTCAAAACTCAGTCCATCCATCAGATGGATATCCATAAAGATCAGATCAAAATGATGCTTATTGATGGTCTTCACCGCTTCCTGGATCTCCTTTGTATTGGTAAATGTCAATGTGCTGTCCCCATAAAGGTCTGTCAACATCTCCTTTAAGCCTACAAAAGCCCAGTCTTCGTCTTCGACAATCAATATATTCCATCCCATGGGTTGAATGTAATAAAAAATCCATTTCCTAAGAAAGAAAATGGATTAATATATAAAGGATTTAAAAAAATTGACCTTATTTTAATAGATCTGGATTATTATTGATCGCTTCCTGTGGATAACGGATCACATAACGCGGATCGTTTTGCTGCAAGGTCACTGTTCTACCAAAACTCGCATGTGTTATTGAAGGTCTTGTTGTACGTTTTAAATCGTACCAACGCAAACCTTCGAGCGCCAATTCGCGTTTACGTTCTAGCAACACTGCATCCAGCAATTGTTCTTTGGACAAATTTGCATCAACTTTTGTTTCTTTGGCGTAAGCATCGACCGTAAATCTGTTTTTCTTCAATGCGGACAGATATTTTAGCGCTTCCGCCGTATTTCCTAAACGCACATTGCATTCTGCAATTGTCAGATAAAGATCCGCATTTCTAAAGCTGACATTAAAGCGATTTTCTCCGCCTTTAAGAGATACATAGTCGCCACCACTTTTTGGAAGTAACGTCCCTTTCTCAGATCACCCTCTGGATAACTCGCCAATAGTGCTGATGAAATAAAAGAACTGGTACGTACCCCGGAACAGATACTTTCTCCAACGCCATAATGATTTCGGCAGACTCAAAATCATTGGGTAATAAACTTCCTCCAACATTGAGATCTACCAACTTATCATTTATTTTCAAAGCTTGTTTTGCCGCATCTATTGCTGCCTGCCATTCTCCACGATACAAGCGAACACGTGATGCCATTGCGTAAGCCCCGCGCTTGCTAAAGCGGTAATTTACGCCTTTGGCCTGATCGTCTACCGTAAGCAATGCCGTCCCCTTCTCCATATCTGATAGCACCTGCGTATACGAGTCACCTATGGTTGCCGGAACAAAACGTTGTTCCAGGTCGATTTTGGTCGACAACGGAACTCCACGCAAGCCTACATTGCCTGGCGAATAAACCTCACTATAGCAATTCAGTAGCTCAAAATGCGCATAGGCACGCATCAGGTAAGCTTCACCTTTGATCTGATCTACATTTGCACTGCTTCCCAGTTTC
The DNA here is from genome assembly GCF_019285695.1 of Sphingobacterium sp. E70. Classification (NCBI taxonomy): domain Bacteria; kingdom Pseudomonadati; phylum Bacteroidota; class Sphingobacteriia; order Sphingobacteriales; family Sphingobacteriaceae; genus Sphingobacterium; species Sphingobacterium sp. E70. Next base: position 1,500,673 of record NZ_CP079104.1, read on the forward strand.
TCATCGATCGTACTGATGATCTGATTGGTATAGAAGATACTATTGTAAAATGCCAAATAGGGATAGGCAATCGTTGTCGGATCGGGATTTTGATCATTCCATAGGTAGATATCCTTAGTTCTTGCTGCATCTGTTGAACTTTCGTCCAAAATCAATTCGTCGGTACGCAGAGACAGGTAGGACTTATGTGCTGGAAAACCAAGGTAGCTACTTGTCATCAGACCCCTGAAATCACTTTCAGAAGCAGGAATAACTGTCCCTACAGGTTGTATATCTAAGTATTTATCACAGGAAGCCAATGCACCAGCTGTCATGATCATTCCAAAATAAACTATCTTCTTTTTATAATCAATTTAAAGAATTAAAACTTGCCGAAAGACCAAAAGCAAAAGATTTGCTAATCGGTTGGGCATAATAGTCACCATAGGTTTCTGGATCAAAATATCCATCGTAATTCGCTCCGAAAACAAACAGGTTCCGTCCTTCTACATTCACGCGTAGATTGCTTGCCCCGATCTTCTTACTTAGTGCCGCTGGTAATGTATATCCCAGACGAATGCTATTAATACGGACATAACTCATTTTCTTGGCCCAGATATCATACTGATTAAATGAATTGATTGGGTCATTGCTTTCCATCCAGCCATAGGCCATCCAACGCTCATTTAATTCCGAACTGATACTTCCCAATGCCGGCAACGCTTTATTTCCTTGCAAAGCCATCAACAGATCTTTGGTATAATTCTGTCCACGGTCTACTTTTGCAGGATTGTATGTTGGTGTACGGCTTACCCAACGCTCTAAATTAAACACAGCTGAAATCGCCAAGTCGAAATTCGCATAGCGGAAACGATTAGTCATACCGCCAATAAACTTCGGATCCTTACTACCTTTATATTTAAATTTTGAACGATATTCTGCAGCAGTCATGTCTGTTTGCGAAGTATACCCCGGTAAAAAATCTGCCCAAGGATCATATAAACCATAGAAATCCTCGAAACTCGAAACCGATCCATCTAGATTTCTAAATTGCATTACACCATCTTTATCCAGCCCAGCGGTTTCCAGAACATATAAACCATTAATCGGACGGCCTTCCTGCGTCTCTGGCGCATAGGCTTTCGGGTTATTCACGACTTTCAATAATTTATTGTTATTGTGTGCAATATTAAAATCCGTAGACCAGGAGAATTTTTCTGTTTGGATCTGGCGGCTCGATATTGTCAACTCGACCCCTGATTTCGAGCAGACGCCCAGTTGACCTGCACATTCTGAAAACCATTTTCCAACGGCAATGCACTGTAGCTGATTAAATCCGTGCTCTTTCGGTTGTAATAATCAACGGTAATATTCAGTCTATTTTTCCATAAGCCCAAGTCAATCCCCGCATTGTAAGATTGCGTGCGTTCCCAGCGTAATTTATCATTTGCGGGCATATCCACAACCACAGTCCCTTCTGTACTTCCCGGAAGAAGATTTGTATTACCATATTTTCCAACAATGAAAGGATAAGTATTCCGGTCCACATTTCCTTGAATACCATAAGAAGCACGTACACGGAGATCAGACAAAGCTGTTTTACCTTTGATAAACTCTTCCTCCAGCACATTCCAGGATCCAGATAAAGACCAAATCGGCAAGAAGCGATATTGCGGATCTACGCCAAACATATTTGATCCGTCATACCGGATACTACCATACACGTTATACTTACGATCCAATGTATAGGTTGCATTTCCGTAGAATGAAGCATACGAATTCTCGATAAATCCCTTGCTATACTGACGAAATCGTGGATCATTTTGATAATTACTATTTGGAAAATCAATATTCTGTGTGGTCAAAGTCGCTGGGTTATACCCAAAGCCTTTAGTAGTCACAATCTTATTCGTACTACGTCTTAACTCAGTTCCTCCCATGACTTCAAGCTCGTGTCTATCCTGCCAGCTTTTAGTATACTTGAGGTACGTTTTCCAGTTGTACTGGAAAATACTGTTATGCGTATTTTCAATCGTTCCTCCTGTTGGTAAGAAGTATTTATATGTTTTGCTCGTAGTATCATAATACCGTGTTGCTGCACGGAATTTGCGGGTATTATAGCTTTCTTGATCTGCAAATTTTTCAGTGGCATTTTCATCAAACTGCAGTCCGAATTCAGTACGCAATGATAATTGTGGTACAATTGCATATTCCAGATAACTGATAGCCTTAAACGCCTTATTGGTCAGGAGTATTTCGTATTTTCACGTTCCTCTATCGCATTGAATGGAATATAGGTATCTTTTTCAAAGCCCTCAATATCCGGATCATAGTTATACTTGCCAGACTGGTCATAAACAGATAGATAAGGATTTACCGAACGGACATAGTAACTTGGGTTGGTGAAAGCATCCCTATCCTGTATCGGATTCTGTCTGTTCGATACCGACCCCAAGAGATTAATCCCTGCTTTAAACCGATCGTTGATATTGAAATCATTATTTAGCGTCAATGAGTAACGACGTAGATCAACAGCTTTTGTTGCTCCTTTTTCATCGTAAAATCCACTGGACAAATAATAACGATGTCCATCATTTCCACCAGAAATCGAAGCCGAGTACTGTTGATTGAGTGCTTGACGATAGAGTTCTTTTCCCCAGTCCGTTTGCTGCGTACGCAGCTGATTTATGGATTGCTGTACATCCGGAGATAATGCAGCCAGTCCACCGGAACGGTAAGCATCAAGGCATTCGCATTACTCAATATGCGCATAATAGCTCCTTTATCTGAGCGGTAATTTAAGTCGGTACGATTAGCCATTAATAGCTCAAAATCCACTTTTTCATTGGCGTTCATCATATCGAGCTGCGCATAGTCGGGACGTTCGGTCACAAAGGTATTCGCTGAGACCTGCAATTTCGCCGGGCCGGATTTACCTCTTTTGTTGTGATCACAATAACGCCGTTAGCAGCACGTGCACCATAAATCGAAGTTGCTGCCGCATCTTTTAATACCGTGATATCTGCAATATCATCCGGATTGATTCCTGCGATTGGAAGATTATTCAGACTATTCAGGTTATCCTTATCAATCCGATTCGGCAATTCTGTTCCTTCTATAGGTAATCCATCAATAACCCACAATGGGTCCTGTGTACCATTGAGTGATACTGTACCGCGGATACGGATCTGTGGTGCACTATTTGGACCACCATTAAAATTGCTCAACTGTAAACCTGCTACCTGACCAGCAAGCATTTCATCAATAGATGCAACGCCTGTCTGTTTGATATCAGCTACATTGATTTTATTATATGCTGTTGTATTTTTACGTTTTTGATGTCGGTATACCCTGTTACGATTACTTCATCCAGTGATTCACCACTCGGTTGTAGCAAAATCGTTCTGTGATCCTGAAATACTGGAACCTGAATACGTTGGTATCCCACATAACTAATGGTGACGTATTTTAAGTTTCCAGGAACTTTTAGGCGAAATTCGCCCGAAGCATCAGTCAATGATCCCAATGCAGATTGTTGTACCTGATTGGGTACGCCAATGTCTTCCGCTACTGCCGAACTTTCGACAACAACCGTCGCCCCACGACTGGCTTTAATGTGACCGCATCCAGTACCTTTCCTTTCAGCTCCTTGGATTCCTGTGCATGCGCCATTTGCACACACATAAAGGTCAGCGGTATTAAAAACTTATTCATTTTGGTAGATGTTGATATAATAGATGTTAATATATTAGTTCAATTCCAGTGTATTTGCAATACGCAATTGCAGATCCATATAATGTGCCTTTGTTGTGGCATCTCCTGTCCGTTGTTTCTGTTTCAACAATTGGTAAATCTCATACAGTTCAGCACGTTTATAGGTCAGCATATCCGATGTACGGATCATTCCTGTGACATGTACATTACGTAAACCTGTTTGAGCAGAAGCTGCATGATGCGGATGCAAGCACAGATTAGGTTGAGTTCCCTCAATCAATTGTTCGACACCAGCTAATTTCTTGGCATTTAATTTCTCCATGGACTTATTCGTAGAGACCATCAGTACATCTACGTAATTCTGTTGCAACATGCGTGTTTTAAGATCCAATGCCTGCCCACTGACCGTTTTGCGAAAATCTCTTTACGTACCGAGGCCAAAAATGCAGGAGCACTCCATGCATTCTTGTCGCCAAAGAGGTTTTCCATTTCGACCATACGCAATAGACGCTCATCGTTGACCAATTTGTAAAGCATGGCATACTGAAATTCGCGCTGCAGATTATAAGGTGCATATTCAAACGGTCCCATAGGTGAATCTCTTAAAGGGAAAGTTTTCGCCATCAACTCCGGAACAAATAACCACTCCGGCATATAGAACACATTTTTCTTTAAATATTCCAGTGCAGCTACCTGCTTCTCTTTAGGTACTGGACTATATGCATTTTTTGGTCGCCCAAAACAGCATTTTCAAGATAAATACCACCAATATTATTGAGCACATGGTCAGCGTAAGCATACCATTGACCAACGACGCCCATATATAATTTACCGGCACGATAATAGTCATCCCCGTATTCGTGGTCCAGTTGATGATATTTGGCATCATGCGACGTAAATTTTTCATCCCATATTCACCGGCTTTCATTGCATCGTCACCAAGATCTTCGGACTGTGCCCGTGGGTCGACAATATTTTGGAATCTTGTTGTTCACCGTAATGATATATCGGGTCATGCACATGGGCATCAATTTCTTTACGCAACAACGGTATTTCATCCCAAGGCTGTGTTTTGCCATACCAACGGTAAGCCCATCCGATAGCATATTTGTCATAAGTTCCGATCACGGGTGTAATCTGTTCAACACCATCTTCAGGCTGCGCCACGTAGTTGAAGCGCGCATAATCCATAATCGATGGTGCCGTACCGCCCATTTTTGCGGTAAAGCTTTTACTACGAAGTGAATCTACCGGAAAACTTGCCGACGAACCCATATTGTGCATTAACCCTAAGGTATGTCCAATCTCATGTGAAGAAACAAAACGAATGGCATGAGCCATTTTTTCATCCGAGAATACATTCGATCGCACCGAAGTATCGACGATACCTGTTTGTATCCGCATCCAGCTATTTAGGATCGTCATCACGTTATGCCACCAGATAACATCCGCCTCCAAAATTTCTCCGGAGCGTGGATCCACTACAGATGGCCCCATCGCATTGGCCTGCGCTGACGCTGCGTATACAATAGACGATACATTTGCATCATCTGGATCAAATTTGATACTATCCGGTTGCTGTTTTGCCAAAATCGCATTCTTAAAACCAGCTGCTTCAAAGGCTTCCTGCCAATCGTGAACCCCATCAATGATGGCTTGTCGCCATTGTTTTGGTGTGGCCGGATCCAGATAAAAAACAATAGGTTTCTTTGGTTCTACCAATTCACCTTTCAGGTAACGAGCTTTGTCCTCATCTTTCGGTTCAAGCCTCCAGCGGTTAACCAGATTTTTTTATCCAGTTCCTGTTGCTTATCGTTAAAGTACCAACGTGGCGATGTAAAAAAGCCAATACGGGGATCCGCAAAACGCGCCACCATCGGCGTTTCAGGCAGTTCATAAAGGTTACTTGTAACCTCTAATGAAACCGGCACCGATTCATTTCCTTCCGTTACTTTTGTTGACAGGACCGATTTCACAACGATATTATTGGAATACGATTTAATTTCTTCGATGGTCGATATACTGGTTTTAGGAGAAGTACCTAAGCCCAAAGAAGTGAAAACATCCGTAAAGCTCTTTTCCGATCCGTCAAACACTTTATTGACTTTGATCACCACGGCACTGGAGTCTTTTGAATAACTTTCGACTTTAAATGATTCGATGTAAGAAGGGCGATAATTATCGTAGACCGATGCGGCAATCGCATCAGCTTTAGGCACTTCTACCTGAGGTTTAATCTCCGAAACCCATACTTCTTTCTTCTCTTTGCGCAGGGTAAATCGAATGACCTTATTTTCATAATTCATTCCCTTATTTACACCAGCTTCATTCAACGCCAATGGAACGGAAGACAATTTTTGGATCAGGAGAATATCCTGTCCCATTTTTTTCAATGGAATTTCAAAGTAATAATTATTTTCTTTTCGGATCACACCAAACATACCGCTATCACGCGCGCGTCTTTAAACAGTTTGTCATAGGCAATCGTCGTATCTTTCTTGGCGGTAGAATCTTTCGCAGAGGTAACAGTCTCTTTTTTTTCGTAAACCTACAGTTTGCAATACAGAACAAGATTGCATGAGGCCTGCCGAAAACAAGAGGCTAAGGGCTAGCTTGGTATAAGTGTTGTTCATTTAGAATAATTATTTCTGAGTGCTGTTTTTCAATAGCATACATGCATTTGTTGCACCCGGTTTGTTTTTCAATGGCATTGTAGTGATCATCTACTCCTGATAGCTCTCTTGTCAAGCGCTATTGAGCTGAAGATCATTTCATCCGAATAAGATTAGGTTAATCTTGCAATTAAATTCCTAGATCAGAAGCCAAATTTGTTAAAAATATTGTACAGAATCACCACGAAAGGGACGAGCCCGTATTTCTAACGTATGAACACGCGCATCGAAACTATGAACACGTGCTCAACAGACTTATCTTTACGCTATTTTAATGATCTAGCAAGGGTAAGTTGACAAAAAAGCGACCTTCTTCTGTTCCAAAGTCAAAACCATCCAACGTATAGTGGGCATACATAGATACCAAGTAATTAAGCCCATATCCTTCACCTTCCACCTCTGTCCCCTGTCGTGGCTGCCAATTGTTGCTTACTTTGATGATATTGGCGTCTGATAGATAAACAATATGGATCTCAAGTGGATTTTCCGTCGAAATCCGTGTATGTTTGATCGCATTTTCCACCAGCATCTGCAAGGCCAACCGTGGTAGCTTCGCTCCCATCACATCCATTGGAATGGAGATCTCCATATCCTTCAACGCTGTTCCAAAACGCACCTGCTGCAAAAAGAAATAAGCTTTTGCCAGTTCCAGTTCTTCTTGTAGCGAAGACCAGTCCGACTCGTCCGTACGCAGCATTTTACGATAGACCTTGGTCATCTTGCCAACGAATGACTTGGCCAGATCATTATCCTTACCGATCAGATATTGAAGTGAACCAAACGTATTGAACAAAAAATGTGGATTGATCTGTTGCCGCAATTGAACCAGACGCATCTGCGTATATTCATTTTCCTGCTGCAAAGCCATTAATTTGAGTTGCTGAATTTTGCGCCGCTCAAGCACATTAAAATAGATAAGTGCTATTGCTACAAGCATCAAACCAACTCCAAGTAAAATACTATAAGTCATCACCTCCTGGACTTCCTCCTCAATAGTCAACAACAAGACGCTTACCCGAATTTCACCACCCACAAAAATAATGGGACAGGGGTAGGAAGTAACCATCACATCCAACTTAGGTAATCCGACTTGACGATCTTTCCCTGTGTAATAATATTACTATCCTTTGGGCGCCCCCATTTTCGGCTTTCAGGTGAAACAATGCAGATCCCTTTATCGCTATATATTTCAAAATAAGCTCTTCTTCCAAAATAGAGATTGGCGAAATAAGCATTTAATTTTTCAATATCGACATAGACATGGTATAAGCGATGTTGTATTGTACGGGTTTTAAGCAGTATCCACATCTTATTGTCGACACGATCCAAGTGACTGGCCGGAACGAGGATAAGTAGGGAATCACGGCGGATATCCCCGATGGTAGGGCATCAACCAATCTTTTCTCAGACGTATATAGCTCCTGTTGTAACAATTCCAGCTGCTTATTCACCAGCAACATATTTTCATCGGCAAAATCTACCAATATTCTTTTATTCAGTCGATCTATTTTATGGTGGATAATACCGAGCAGTCCCCACCTATCAACAGCAACAAAAGCAAACAGAAAATCAGGATGGTACTATTTTTCTGTTCCGCATTTTTAAATCGAAAATTCACCCTGCAAAAATACAGGAAAATTTTCGAGCAATACAAAACTACCTGATAAGAAAGGACTTTGCCCACTCATTTGTCAATAAAAAACCACATATTTCTTTAGTAGTATCAAAATAAATCAGTCAATCAATGGACTTTAGCAATAATTTTCGGACTTTTGTAGCCACAAAAAAACAACACTGTGTCAAAAGCAACATTTCTAAAGCTTGCCAAACGAATCTCTATCGGGTTAGTAAGCTTCATAACACTATTCATTCTTTGTATATTATCCATTCCCTACATCTTCGAAAAAGAAGTAAACGACAAAGTTAAGTCGCTAGCAAACGAGCATATCAATGGGGAGCTCAACTATACAAAGGTCAGATTGACCTTCTTTGATCAATTCCCGCTATTGACTGCGTCAATGGATGATGTGTTGTTAAAGGGCTCGGAACCATTCAAAAAAGACACCCTGCTTGCAGCCAAACAGGTAAGCTTTGGGATTGACCTCATGAGCCTACTCAAATCAAAAATCATTATTGACAAGTTTATCGTTAACCAGGGAAGATCAATATTCTGGTTGATTCCTTAGGTAACGCCAACTACAACATATACAAGTCTACACCAACGGATTCCACAAAGACAAAGGATAATTCCGAGAGTAGCGCATTGGCCTTTCAACTGATTAAATTTGAAAAGACCAATCTGCATTACGAAGACCAATCTATTCCACTGTGGATTGATGCAAAAGATCTGGACTACGAGGGTAAAGGTGATCTGATGTCGAATATCTTTGATTTGAATACCAGAGCCAAGATTGCTGCTTTTTTTTTTTCTTTTGACAATGAACTCTATGTCGACAAAAAATCAATTGATGCCAACTTATTGACACGCATCAATACCGATAATTTATCATTCATATTCGAACGAAACGACATAAAAATAAACCAGCTACCAGTTCGGTTTCGAGGATTATTATCTTTTATATCGCACGGTTACCACCTGGATTTCAAGTTAAAATCCCAGGAGAGCACCCTGAGTGAATTGCTGTCTCTAGTTCCCAATAGTTACGCATCATGGATAAAAGATCTATCCGTCAAAGGCACTTCCGAAGTATTTGTGAATTTAATTGGCGACTATATTGTTGACAATAATGAGATGCCTGATTTATCCCTGGGACTAACCATCAACAACGGATATATGGCCTATAAACAATCCAATAATCCATTGACAGACTGGAACGCAAAATTAAAGATTGATCTTCCGGCATTAAATCCTGACTCGCTCCAGATTGACCTGAAACAATTTGACTTTAAAGTCGCATCAGGTTACTTCAACGCAAAAGGACAAATCTCAGGACTGCATCCAGTGACTGTACATGCGGATATGAAAAGCGACCTCGACCTGGGCATATTATATTCTTCACTACAATTCCCAGGTTTCTCTTTTGGCGGACGATGGAATCTTGATGCAAAAATCAACGACCTATGCCAAAGCAACCCGCAAAGTTGGTCTTCAAAAACGCGAGCAGGAGTATATCGCTTCCATACCGACATTTGATATCAAAAACACCCTCACAGACGGCCATTTCAAACTAGCTGATCTCCCAAAAGGACTTGACAAGATCGCTTATCGTCTCGAAGCAAAAAGATCCGGATGGCAAAATGAAAAGCGCATCCATTTCTATTCACGACATCTCGATTCAAGCACTCAGCAATTATATTAAAGGTTATGTTTCCATAACAGATTTCAATAAAATTGCGGTACAGTCTGATCTCAAAGCCTTATTCAATTTGGCCGATATCAAAAGCTTCTATCCAATCAAAGATATCGAACTGGCAGGGCTGATCGATGTAAACCTCAATGCAAAAGGTTATGTTGATCTTAAACGGAATATTTTTCCGGAAACCAATACTTCCATTGTGATGAAAGATGGGTTTATCAAATCCAAGGAGTATCCTATTCCCATGGAAAATATACATGTTGAAGCCTTCGTGAATAGTGAGAAGGGATCTTTACGTGATTTGAGCGTCAAGATACTACCCGTTTCATTTACCTTCGCGGGGAACCATTTTTCCTAAATGCAGATCTGCGCAATTTCAATAACATCAACTATAGCATTCAATCTAAAGGAAAACTCAACCTCGGTCCTATCTATAAGTTTTTCGCTTTGGACGGAACCAATGTTGATGGCTTTATCCATACAGATTTCAGTCTCAAAGGTCTTCAGAGCGATGCCACCGGCGGCCGTTATGCCAGACTCCATAATAGTGGACGCATCAACATCGGCAAGATCCAAGTACAGACAGATCTACTCCCTCAACCTATTGCAATCAAAAGTGGTGACTTTAGCTTCCATCAGGAGAAAATGAACTTTGACAGATTTCTGGTCAACTACGGCAGAAATTCGATCTCCGTAAAAGGTTACATGAATAATATCATCAATTATCTGACAAATAGCAACGCCGCTTTACAAGGACAGTTCACACTCAACAGTAAAAAAATCACCGTTGATGATTTCATGGTTTTCGCGAATAATCCTTCAGCAGCATCCTCTTCTTCTGAGACAGGTGTGGTCCTTTTGCCCAAAAATCTTGATGTTCAGGTGCTAGGTTTAGTCAACAATGTTTCTTACAACAACATGAACATCAGAGATTTCAAGGAGATCTACAGATCAAAGAAGGCAAACTGGCGCTCAACAATACCACTTTTGAACTAGCGGGATTAAAAGCAGCTATGAATGGAAATTATAGACCAATAAATCCCCGCAGAGCTGCATTCGACTACGCCGTAAAAGCAGACAGCTTTGATATTCAACGTGCCTATAAAGAAATACCAATGTTTAGAGAGATGGTGACTGCTGCCAAAAACGCACATGGCCTTGTATCACTGGATTATAAATTAGGCGGTTTATTAAATGGTAATATGCAGCCTGTGATGCCTTCCATTGTCGGTGAGGGTAGCCTGACCTTGAACCAGATTAAATTCAGAGGTTTCAAATTATTGAATGGCATTAGCGAATCCACCTCAAAAGAAAAATTGAAAGACGGTGAAGTGAAAAAGTGGTCATCAAATCGCATATCAAGAACAATGTCATGACCATCCAACGTACCAAAATGAAGATGATGGGATTCAGACCACGATTTGAAGGCCAGGTTACGCTTGATGGACGGATGAATCTCGGGTTCAGACTTGGACTGCCACCATTTGGAATCTTCGGAATCCCGATGCGTATCACTGGTACCGCCGATAATTTTCAACTTAAAATGGGAAAATACAAAGAGGAGGACCTCGACATGGACATGGACGATGAGGATAGCCAAGTATACAAAGAATCCCAAAAAGAAAAAACAGAGGCTGCAAAATAAGTTGGGCTTCGGTTGGAATACTAAAACCCATAAAATAAAGACTATAAATAAAAAGACAACAAACGTAATACAGATTTAATATTACGTTTATCCAAATAATAGTTGAATCATTTAGTTTCGCAATTAGCATACAAACTATTTGCTATTCGGATTGTATACGATTACATAAACCTACAACGATGATTCAAAGACAAACACTTGGATTGATTTTTATGCTTGCAGTGGCGAGCGTCAGCTGTCAGAAAAATGAAATAGCTCCAGCGCCCATAGAAACTGAAACAGCTTCGAAACTTAAAGCGAGCACAACTGCTGCAGCTGTCAGTGTCAACAATTATGTCAATACCAGTACCTATATCAATTCAGGATTCAGTTTTCTAAATCCTTCCCAAGTAAACAAAAACCGTCAGGCCATTGGCGGGAGTGCTTACACCGAGGTATATGGCTTCAATATTCCCGAAGAAAATCGGGTTCGGGGTATCCGGTGGAATAGTGATGATGAAACCACGGCCATCTGGCGGCCACAGGGTATTGCCGGATTCACAAAAGATGGAGTCCGTTATCTTTTGGTCAGCTGGTATGCTCGGAATAATGCTGAGCACAAAGGTTCCGCATTACCCTGATCGACATTAGCCCAAGTTCGAGTACCTATCTGACCTACCGCCATATCCTTCTGGTTCAACCCGATATTCCTAGCGGAACGACAAGCCATACACAATATGGCACTTATGCTCCACTTAAAGTACATGCTGGTGGAATCGCCTACTTCAAAGGAAAAATCTACCTGAGTAGCACAAATCTAGGCGTCAGGGTGTTCGATCTTGATAAAATTATTGAAGTAAGCACGGGTGATGATACTAGCGAGAAATGCGGAAAAGATGCCAATGGCAATTTATATGCATTCAACTATCGGTATATATTACCACAAATAGGATATCAAAAGATCAATAATGCCAGTCCCTTTTCAACTATTCAAGTCAATGATGAAGGAACCCAATTTTGGACAGGGCAATACTATGCCGGCAGTGCTGATGCCGCAATCGTACCCCAAGTTTTTGGCTTTCCCATTGATGCAGATGGTAAACTCCAAAACTCAGGTATTGTTACAGTTACACCAAAAACAGTCTATTTACTGATAACCATGCCCATGGAATCCAAGGTGTATTCCGAAAAGGAAACCGGACATGGCTATCCTGCACAGGATCTCCGAGCAATTCCTACGGATCCAATGCAAGATTGGCACGCTACAGCGATGGCGCAGATAACACCGTCCGTTACAGATGGCCCTATGGTGCCGAATCCCTATATTATGAAGCAACTTATGGTTATCTCTGGAGTCTGACCGAATTCGAACCCAATGCCGGGGCACAGAATGGCAGTCAAGTCAATCGCTGTATATTTGCCGTAGATTTTTCCAAATATGAATAGTCCTTCTTAACAGGTTGATGAACAAAATATAAATATCGTAATTTAAGAATGTAACGATATTTATTATCTTTAATACTGTATTTAAATCAATCGAAGCTATGCGTTATTTAACAAGTATACTATTTGCATTGTTGGCCATCTGCAGTTGGTCAAGTTTTAACACCGTTCAAAATCAGAAAAATCCATTATATGGAAAAATATTTCGGGAGATTAATGAAATTCCGGGATTGGCCAGCTATGCCCATGCATCAGGTGCAGTAATAGACGCAAGCAAAAGTGCAAGTGGTGACTATCGCTTTGCAGCGGGATATTATACCAGCGATAAAAACGGGATCTGTATTTTAAATGAACTGCTTGACGACAAGGAGAATGGAAAGGGCCAGGTAAAATATAAGATCTTGGATACAATCAATATTCGTAAGCTCAAAGCCAACGAACAACTTAGCCTTTGCAACTGTAGGGTAGGCAACAAATTTGACAGCGAAATCGTTGCTATCAGCGTTGTCGAGGAAGACAAAGAATATTTCAACAAGACCCTCAAAGCTTGGCGATTGAACACCAAGACTGGAAAGATAGATCCAATACAAAATACCAAAACAATCAATTGTGCCAATGAGGGCTATGGTATTTAAGCATAGCTATGGCCTTTAACTTAAATCAGGCCATCTGCTTTCAACCTATCAAAAACATGCAACACACCGATAACCTGAATAGGTTCGCGTAAATAATCTTCATGGGAGAAGTACTTCACTTCTCCTATTTCGTTACTTGGTTGTATCGTTTCCGTAAGTGGATACAGAAAACAATCCTGTTCCATGATCACCTCAGGGATCATACCATAGGCTGGAGCAGTAATATGGCAATAGTACGAAATCTTTTGTGGGTCAAGGTCTATGTTCAATTCCTCTGAAATCTCGCGTCGGAGTGATTGTAATGAATCCTCCCCTGCATCTATTTTACCACCCGGCAGGTACCAAGCTTTTTATTATTGCTATAGGCCAGTAATATTTTGTTATCCGCTATACTAATTAATCCGGCTGTTGGTAAACCCTTTGTAATTGTCGACATCTGCTTCCGTGTATCTATCTAATTAAAGTATCTGTTGTGAAATTACTTTTTGACGTCATTAATACAAGAAAAAGCTAAACTCACCCATTCAAAAGAATATCCCCTCAGACACGGTTCATTAATAGAATACCGCGTTGGAAAGCGACATGCAGTTCTTCACGAATTACAACTGATAGGCAATTTCCTTTATTTGCATAAAAGGCTGCAGTATACAGTTCTTCACTAGCTATCCCATGTGATAAGAACGGTTTTGGAAATAATGGCTATTTTTTTTTAAGCAATTTCTTTAAGCTCCTTAAAAAAATCTGTGCATGCTCCATTGTAAAGCTTAACGGTGGCAGTAGCCTTAATGTATAAGCACCGGCATATCCAGTAAAGATCTTCTCGTCAAATAGCAACTCCTGTCGCAGTTGTTGTATATCGGCATCAAACTCTACACCAATCATCAAGCCTTTACCCCTCACCTCAGCCACAGCAGCGATATCCTTCAATTCACTTATTAAAAAACCACCTACTTGCGCCGCATTATCAATCAGCTTTTCATCCCGGAGAACCTCCAATACCGCTATTGCAGTGGCGCAGGCCAGATGATTACCGCCAAAGGTCGTCCCCAATTGCCCCATGAGTGGATTGACAGCAGGAGAAATAATAGTCGCAGCCATAGGGAAACCGTTGGCTATTCCCTTCGCTACAGTAACTAGATCCCCTTTATTCCGGCATACTGGTGTGCGAAGAACTTTCCGGTACGGCCATACCCCGATTGGATTTCATCTAGAATAAGCAAGGTGCCTGTTTTTGTACAGATCGCTCTGACTTCCTGTAGAAATTCATCTGTGGTGACCTGAATTCCGCCTACCCCCTGAATCGGTTCCACAATCACTGCGCAATATGCCTCGGTTTCCAATTGTTTTCTCAAACTGGACAACTCATTGAATGGACTGAAAAAGTAATGACCATTATCATTTACAGCAGCACGGAGGCTCGTATTATCAGTCGCTGATACAGCACCGGAGGTTCTGCCATGAAAGGCATTAGATAAGGATAAGACCTTTTTCTCCCTGTAAAAAACGAGGCTAGTTTCAAGGCATTTTCATTTGCTTCAGCACCTGAATTCGAAAAAACACCGCATAGTCGGTGTATCCGCTCATCAGGCCCAATTGATGTGCCAGTTGATGCTGCAAGTCATTGTATATCGTATTCGAATAGAAGCCAATCTTGCCCAACTGTTGCAAGGTACTATCGACAACATGCGGATGTGTATGCCCCACAGCGACAACAGCATGCCCGCCATACATATCCAAATAGGCCTCGTGCTGATGGTCATATACGAAACAGCCAGCCGCACGTTCAATTTGGATATCCAATTTTTCAAATACAGGAAATGGTTTCATCAAATGGTCAAGATTTAGTTAAACCCAAAAATCAGATTAAATCTTTCCTTGTAGGTAGTCCAGGATCAATTTAAAGCAAATAGTCCAGTTACTACCACCAGAAGTAAACAGCTCATCTCAAACCCAATACCCGAACAACAAGTGCGATCGAATCATCGTAAAGGGTTTCAATCCAAAAGAACAATTGTATCTTTGGGTGAATTACCGAATAAAATTGACCCATGCTCAGACCCTGGAATTTGACGATGGAGATAGACCGATCTTCCACCAAGGCGATATATTTACAACTGGCAGATAGTATTGCCGCTGATATACAGTCAGGCAGACTGGCTTGTGGCACAGCCTTACCGAGCAGCAGGGCCCTCGCTACACAGTTGAAGCTAAACCGTAATACGGTTGTTGAAGCTATCCAACAGCTCCTAAGCGAAGGATGGGTCGTGAGTCAACAGCGGCGTGGGATTTTTGTGGCCCAACAGCTCCCGTCTTTGCTTTCCAAAGCTGAAAGTTCCACCAAAAGCCCCCTCTATCCACTCTTCAGACACCGTTGCGCATTATTTTCGATGATGGTAATCCAGACAGCAAGATTGCTCCGATCGACCAGCTCGGACGCGCTTATCGGCAAATTTTCAAGCGGAGTGCCCGATGGAAGATGATGGGCTACGCCGACCCAAGGGGACATATTGATTTTAGGCAAGCCATAGCCGACATGCTCAACCAGGAACGCAATATGAATATTACCCTGGACAATCTATGTATCAGTAGAGGAGCCAAATGGCCATGTATCTTATTGCACAATGTCTACTGGAGAAGGACGACTATATTTTTGTAGAGTCTCCTGGCTATCACGCTGCCTGGAAGATATTCGAGCATACCGGAGCAAAACTTATACAGATCCCTGTTGATACAGAGGGGATCATTGTCGAAGAAATGATCCCCATCTAAAGGATAAAAAAATAGCAAAGCTGTATACCTTACACCGCATCGACAATATCCGACAACAGCTACGTTAAGCCCCGCCCGTAGGTCAGAGCTGATTCAATTATCCAATGCATATGGATTCACGATTATCGAGGACGATTATGATTACGAATTTCATTTCGATCACACACCATACCACCCGCTGGCCTCGGCTGCTGAATTGCAACATTCGATCTACATCGGAACATTGAGCAAAGTCGTAGCCCCTGCACTTCGTATAGGCTATCTTGTCAGCAAAAATGAACATTTATTGCAAGCTATTGCTCAACTACGTTACCTCATCGATATACAAGGCGATAATATCATGGAGCAGGCTGTTTTGGAACTTATTCAGGACGGCACCGTAAGAAGACATATCCGCAAAGCAACCAACTATTACCGAGGCAAGCGTGACTTTATGGTCAAGCAACTGGATCTCCATTTATCAGAGCATGTAAGTTACCATTGTCCGCAAGGTGGACTAGCCGTCTGGCTGGCGTTCAAACATCAGGTAGACTGGACATTGCTCTTCAAAAAGCTGAAAGAAAAATCCATTCATATTCCCCATCCCGACAACTATCATAAAGACGATAGTTACGGTGGCTTGCGTCTAGGTTATGGATCCATTTCCGAAGAGCTGATCGAAGAGGGAATCAGGGGCTTGGCGGAGCTGCTCAAACTTGCCCGGATTTCTGGATAAGTGCGCTAATACGCTAAAAATTGCTAGACCGTTTTGATCTTTTGAAAAGATTAAAAAGATTAAAATTTCGACAAATACAGCACCAACAGCATATAATTTCGCTTGATCAAGACCGATTAAAAGAATAGTATAGGATAAAAGTTAAAAACGGTTAATTTTATTCAAAAACGTAATTATTTTGTCAAAAACCTATCTTTTCAGCCTTTAGTTGTACAAATTAACCGTAGTTTTACGGCGCAAAATCTCAACTTGACTAATTTGTAAGATTTGGCTGTAGAAAAAGAGAGAAAAGAGTACATTATTTTATGACTGAAAGAATACCGAGCAGGCCGTATGCAGCAATAACTGGGGTTGGTGGATATATCCCACCAAACAGAAGATCCAATACCGATTTAGAGCAGTTTTGCGAGACCTCCGATGAATGGATTATCAAACGTACGGGAATTAAGGAGCGAAGGATATTGGATGAAAATCTTGCCACATCGGACATGGCCGTCAAAGCCATTCAGGATCTAGCAAAACAATATAATAAAGATTTGCGGGATGTAGATGCGCTTATCGTAGCAACATCTACACCAGATATGCCTATGCCAGCAACGGCCAATATTATTCTCGAAAAATTGGGGCTGACCAATGTATGGGCATTTGATGTCAATGCCGCTTGTTCAGGTTTCCTTTATGCGTTGGATATGGCTTCGTCGCTCGTGGAGACACAACGTTACAAAAATGTGCTTGTTGTCGGCGCAGATAACATCAGTACTTATGTCGATCTAAAAGACCGTTCTACTAATATTCTATTCGGAGATGGCGCTGGCGTAATTTGGCTTGAACCTTCAATTGAGGGTGGTGTTATGGATGCCTACCTGCGTAGCAATGGTGCTGGACGTGAATTTTTGAAGATCGAAGCCGGTGGTTCCCTCTACCCGATCGACAGCAACCTACCCGTAAATGACAACCGTTTTCTCAAACAAGATGGCAAAACAGTCTTCAAACATGCTGTTCAATCGATGAGTGATGCCTGCAATACTGTTTTACAGCGCAACAACTTAAAAATTGAAGATATCAACTGGTTAATTCCACATCAAGCCAACCAACGTATCATCGATGCGGTTGGTCGTAGTCTCAATATTCCTGAAGATAGAGCACTTAGTAATATCGAATATCTAGGTAATACCATAGCAGCGACAATCCCTTTGTGTATCTGGCAGAATATTAAAAAACTGAATACTGGAGACTTAGTGATGCTTACTGCTTTTGGGGCAGGATTCTCTTGGGGAGCAAGTCTATTTAAATGGATGATTTAAACCATCAAAACCCGCTCTGTTTAAAGAACCGGAACAACATAAAGAAAGCGCCAGAAACAAACAATTTCTGGCGCTTTTTGTTTATATTTTTTTCGGCGAGATAGATTCTATCTATCACGTTAAATAGCAGCTCTTCTTATTTATTTGTACCAGTAATGACAATGTTATCCAAACGTAAACCCAAACTATTGGCGCTGGCTGCTCCATAAAACTCAACCGTATTGCTAGCTATGGCAGGAATGTTGCCCACAACCTCCAATGTGTAAAATTTATTTCCGTCAGTAGATCCTACTATCGGCTGATCTGTAACTCCGTATTCAACACCATTAACCTTTACTTTCATGATATTCAAATTGCCGGTATTGGTTCCAGTGATATTTGCAGCAGCATCAAATTTAATCTTCAATTTCGTATAGCCCGAAACAGCAATTCCGGCAATCATGAGTGAAGCATCTTTATTGGCCGGTAACCAGACATGTGCATTTGTCCCTCGCCATAGGTAGAAATTGTACGTAAGTCTGCTGTACCATAGCTATCTGTAAAACTTAGGGTCTTGTTATCAAAGTTGCTGTATGTCGCTATTTTTGGCCGCGCTGTACTTGATATAGTTCCCGTACCAAAAGTTTCAGTAACAAGCACTTTATCCTCACCTGCTGGCGGATTGACTTCATCGTCCTGACCAACTGTGTAAGAACCAGATGGGACATTATTCCAGTCAGTAATCGTCGCGGTCAACGCAACAGCCTGAGGTGTTGCTGTTCCATCATTTTTCAGTTCGATCGCATAGGTATATTTTTTCCCTGCTCAAATTTTGTAGCGGTTGGCAGTGTTAATTTGAAAATACCTGTAGCCAACCTAAAGGTCACTACTTTACCTGAGGCATCTTCAACCGGCAAAACAATCGCTTCAGAAATTAAAGCATTATTGACGGTACCGGTTTTTGCAACAATGTCACCTACCTCGGTCTGTGTTCCCAACGTGCCTGTGGCAAGATCAAAATTAGCTTTTGTATTTAAACCAGCAATAGTCGCGCTTAAACCTGTCAGATCAGTAATACCAGCACCTGCTTTAATGGTGAACTCGATTTTAGCTAATTGGTGGATAAAGTTTAAGTTAGCGGCTGTACTTGTTTTATTTAGACCTGTAGCGTTGTTGGCATATAATAGATCTATTGCACTCTGATTACTTTGATTGTTGACATCAACTGAATAAATCGTATTTGCAAGATTCTGTCTAAAAGGATAGTAGGCAATAAAATCTACATTGCTCCCATTTTCAGGGTAATATAGCGTCTGATCGGACGAAGAAGCTGCAAATTGTCCGTCTCCTGCCGTATTGTATTTTTTGTTGGCAGCGAGCACATTGCTAAATCCATTACCGGTTTTCATAAAAACACCGATTGCATCATTTGTTTCCCAAACGTCGTTGACGGCCTTGGTTTTGATCTGACCATTGATTGATGATGCAAATTTGATACCTGTAGCGATTTCAGTTCCGGTCCCCGTCGACCCTTCTTTTTTACACGAGCCGAACAGAACAAACAGCATAACAGCTGCTGCAGATAGAATTTTTTTATTTTTCATGTCGTTATTATTTTTCTTATTTATTTCCAGATGTTAGTGTCAATTGTTTCTTTTAGGTTTCCGGCCAATTGGGGAAAGAATGTAAACCCGGTCTCTTTTTCCAAATCACTTACATTGACGCGATAGCTGTTATAGTTGCTGGTCGATGGAATAATCTGGTTATTGATGCGAAATCCGATCGTGTAATAATTATTGCCTTTTTCATCGCAAGAGCCTTGTAATAATATTTAGGAATGGCTGACCCTTTTAAATAAGTGATATTTTGATCGTTTGCAGAGGTAATCGCTGCTCCGGTCACCACATAAAGCGTGTCACATTGTGCGGTCCAAACCCGTACTTGCTGTTCCAGGTTGTTCCAGATTCCCTGATTCATCGATGAAATCTGGGCCGTCATATTGGAGTAATAGAAGGTGGTCGCATTAAGGTCTCTGCTCGCTGTGCGGTCTCCGCTGGGAATCTGATGACCACGGTCGTAGCCGTTGCCAAAGGAGCTGCTCAAATCAACCTGAAAGCTTGCAGCGATCGACGGATCAAAAGCCCATGCATCAGAACGTCCCGAACCACCGATGTATGAAGTATGCATGGGATAGGCGACCCAATATGCCATTTTATATCTCTTATCGTATAACATGGCATAGTTACGTACATCAGATTTGCCAGGGTAGGGATGTGCCACATATAGGATATTATCGTCGGTTTTTACAAGCGGAGTTTCCATGTAACCATATTTTACCGGCGGATTGACCTCCGTTTCCTGGTCAAGGCTATAACTTCCGGATGGAACCGTATTCCAATTGGTAATCGTTGCATTTAGCGCCACCGCTGTAGCTGTACTACCCGCCCCTTAAGCTCTATTTCATAACTATATTTTTTACCCTTCTCGAATTTTGTACCCGCAGGTAGAGTCCAGGTGAATGTTTTTGTACCAATGGCAAAAACAACTTTGGTATTGGTCTCATCGGTCGTAGGGATCAATATTGCTTCTGAAACAGCGGTACCAGCAGCAATACTCGTCTTAGTCAAAATTGTAGCTGTTGGGTTCTGAACATTGATGACACCTGCAGATAGATCAAAATCGGCTTTCGATTTTACACCAACGATACTAGTCGTCAGGTTATTCAGATCTGGCACACCCGCTCCGTTCTTAATCGTAATCTGAACTTTAGCTAGCTGATGGGCGAAAATTAAATTAGCAGCTGTGGTTGTTTTGCTCAGACCAATCGCATTAGTCGAATACATCAGATCAATTGCAGCCTGATTACTTTGGTTTTCGATGTCTACAGGATAGCTATTATTGACCAGTTGTTGTTTGAATGGATAATAGGCAACAAAATCTACTGTACTCCCGTTCTCGGGGTAGAAAAGTGTCTGGTCTGTAGCTGCAGCTTTAAATGCACCATCCCCTGTTGTATTGTAATTTTTGTTTGCGGACAGTACATTTGTCAGTCCATCTCCCGTCTTCATAAAAACGCCGATCGCATCATTGGCATCCCACTTACTTTCCGCAGCCTTCGTTTGGATATCGCCATCAATGGATGCGGAAAATTGGGCCGCAATACGATTGTCCTTAACAATTTCCGGCACAATGGTGTTATCCTTTTACAGGCTGTAGCTAATAGAAAGAGCGCAGCAATCGATGCAACATGTAAATTTCTAATTTTCATTATTTACTTGATTATGTTAAAAATTGACTTTTATTTATGAGGGTTAATGCGAACATTTTGGAGCAATCGTTACTGCTTTAAATTCATAAACAGTAATC
Organism: Sphingobacterium sp. E70; assembly: GCF_019285695.1. Lineage (NCBI taxonomy): Bacteria > Pseudomonadati > Bacteroidota > Sphingobacteriia > Sphingobacteriales > Sphingobacteriaceae > Sphingobacterium > Sphingobacterium sp. E70. The sequence goes on from NZ_CP079104.1 coordinate 1,522,190, forward strand.
AACACCCTGCTAGCAATATATTATAATGGACAGCTGTAAAATAAACCATTAGAAATATAAATAGAGTTAATACAAAAACAATTTTATATTAATAATATAAAGAAATACGACCTATTGATAACTTAATATTAACAATAGACTACAACATAAAAGCTCGAAGAACAAATTTTATAAAAATCAATACCGGGGGTAAAAATAGAAAATACGCTATTGGGATAAGCCTGAGATTACAAGAGTCTGGACGATATTATTTATCCCTGTCGTTATTCCTTAACAAAGGAATCAAAACCGCTATCCTTCGCCCATTGTAGGGACTTATAGTAAGGATGCACCCATTTATTGCGATCGTCTGGGACGTAACAGGATAGGCCTGAAAACTTTAAGATCGGTTTCCCTAAAAATGTAGGTGTATGTGCTTTATAAATGACCAGTTTAGCAACAACACGATCAATGTCTGCTGTTGCCGAAGAAGCTATATTTTGATGGGTAAAATCAAGGAAGTCAAACCCTGCCGATAGTGATTTTTCATCAAGATCCAATCGCTGTAGCCCCTCTCGATAGATGGTACCAAGTGGGTGTTGGATCAATATTTTTTCATTTCGCCTGCAAGCTCAGTCCAATGGCTATTATTGATGACAGCGATGGTCGCCGAGCGATATTGGCCCGATAGCTGATCATAAAATGTAAAATACGATGCTGCAGCAGACTTTACCCCGCTTTCAAGGTCTGGATTGATCAAGTGTTTTAAAACCTGTTGATAAGGCATACTTGTCGATAGCACTTCGGTCGGAGAAGCTATGGTATATCGAGCTTTATCCCGTAGTTGATAGAGCACTTCTACACTGCCCATTGAGCAGGCATCAAACATTAAAAAATCAAGACCAGTAGGTAAGATCGACTCCAGATCTTTCAGGTCAGTCTTACGTCCTTTATCATTATTAAAAGACATTAATTTAACCGGTGCATCAGGCAACCAGTTCGTCGCATGGGACCATAATATAAGTCCTGTAGTCCTATCAGCAACATAGCCTTGCATCGTCCCCAGAATTTCCTTCATAACAGCAGGGTTTGCTGAATTATGAGGCTCATAAGATTTAATTACCTGGCTCTTTATATCAGGCCCTTGATCCGCAACAATTTTATAGATTTTAGGCGCCGTTCCTGCCAATGTCGCATAGACATAGATATCAGCATCCAAACCGCTTAGCCCCTCTTCCATTGCATTGATACTATTGTAGGCGTCCGAGACCAGATTGTTATTGGCCCCCATATAAACTAAAATAGCACGATTGCCGCTTTTGACAGCCAGCTCTTCTTTATCGTTACAGCTACTGAAAAGAGCAAGAGCCAAAAGCCCATGTAAAAGGAAAAGCTGCATACAAGTTACATTCATCTAAAATCTATCAAGATCATTTCAAACTTACATAAAAGCAATTACTATTGTGCTTTGATAACAATTTCATAACATAGGATCTGTCACGAGGGTTCTTTGATTAAATTGGTTTAGAAGCATCTCTTGTAAAAGTTTATCCTAAACAACAGCAGCATTATAATTTATATATTAGTGATGAATTATATTGGAGAAGTCTTTTGAGAGAAACAAACATAATAGAAGGCGTATTAAAATTTCCAAAGGGTTTATTGAAATAGACATGTAATCGAGAATCTAATAAAAAAACAGGGTATCTCATGATGAGATACCCTGTTTTTTCTGCTTTAATAAGCCTTTTAATAATTCAACGATAAGCCCACACCAAAGCCCATATCACTATCGTAATGTGTTCTGAAGGCCATATTCTTCGTGATGATATAATTCAGTCCGGCCATATATTCAAGATCCGAATTGACCATAAAATCGCCACGTATTCTTCGTGAAATCGGGATATCTTCGCGCATCATCTGCAATCGGACAATACCATCATGGTATACTTCAGCTTGAAAATTCACCAGCATCGGCAGCGTATACATAAAACCCAGGCTCACCGCTTTGCGGCTATCTTTTTATTTGCCTGACCGAAGATATTCTTTTCATGTTCATCGTCGCCCATTCGGCGGTAACGGTAATCAAAACCTACAAAAGGCATAAACCACTGCATTTTTCAAAAAAACGTCCCAAGTGTGTCTCCACCTCGTAACCATGCATATCGTTGTACCCCAGTCGCCATTCCGATCCCAGTTGCCAGCGCGCATTTTGGAACATTGCCTGACCATCATTTCCATTAGTTGCAAAGTCATTCTGCGCCATAAAATGCGTCATATTACTTTCATGTTGCAGCTCCTTATATGCTTTGGCTTTATCCGGTAAATAGGGATTTTTATAGTCATCCACAGCAAATACCCGGTTCATTCCGGCCATCATATGGTATAAGATATGGCAGTGAAAAAACCAATCTCCTTCTTCATTTGCCAAAAATTCTATGGTATCTGTTTCCATTGGCATGATATCGACCACATTTTTCAATGGAGCTTTTGCACCTTTGCCATTCAGTAATCTAAAGTCAAAGCCATGCAAATGGATCGGGTGGCGCATCATGGAATTATTGTAGATGGTAATCCGCAGTACTTCCCCTTTCTTCACCGGAATCTTATCCGTTTCTGAAAGAATTTTATTATCCATGCTCCACACATAACGGCTCATATTTCCTGTAAGGGTAAATTTAAGATCCCGCACAGGAGCGTTCTTCGGCAATTCGGTCTCATGGGGAGATTCCAGCATTGCATAATTCAATGTGACAATATCACCCAGTGCATTCGCATTGTAACGGTTTGGGTCCTCTTCCGTCTTCATCTTCCCATGATCCATACCACTATGCTTGCTGTGATCTTCCTTTTTCTTTCCATCTCCGGTAATTTCAGAATACATGACTACATTCATATCCATCTGATTCAGGCTCATATTCATGCCCATATCGTTTAGATTACCATCCATCTTCATCATGTCATTCATCATCTTCATTCCCTCAAAATATTTGAGACGAGGGAGTGGTGAAATCAATTGCTTAATGCCATTACCCACAAAATAACTTGCCGATTGGGTCCGATCCTCGGTTGTCGCCATAAACTCGTAGGACGTCCCTTCATTCGGGATCGTCACGACCACATCGTAGGTCTCCGATACAGCGATCATCAGTCTGTCCACCTCCACAGGTACCACATCATTCCCGTCGTTTGCAACTACGGTAATTTTCCCACCCGCATAGCGCAACCAAAAATAAGATGAGGCACCACCATTGGAAATCCGCAAACGTACCTTGTCTCCCGCTTTCAATTTCTTTCCATCTACTTCCTTTAGATCCGTAGAATGGGCACCATTCAACAGGATCTTGTCGTAGTACACATCACTGACATCCATGGCGAGCTGACGCTTCCATTCATTGGTGATTTTCGTTCCAAACTTACCCTCTTTGATCGCCTCCGCGTAAGATTGGGTAGCCCCTTTTTAATAGCTGCCCAGTCATTTCCCGTATGGAGCATCCGCTGGATATTATCTGGATTATAATTTGTCCATTCACTTATGATTAATGGAATAGTCGGTAAATCATCTATTCCTTTGCGAAAAGTCTTGTCATCCGCACGTTTGTTCAAAATAAGGCTACCATACATGCCGATCTGTTCCTGCAAGCCCGAATGCGAATGATACCAGTGCGTCCCGTGTTGAATAATCGGGAAACGATAGGTATAAGTTGAGTTCGGCTTAATCGGCTCCTGCGTTAGATGCGGTACACCATCCTCTTTGTTTGGCAAAAAGATACCATGCCAGTGCAGCGATGTACTTTCTTTCAACTCGTTGTGAACCACAATTTCCGCAGTATCTCCCTCAGTAAATGTCAACGTCGGCATAGGGATCTGCCCATTTACGGAAATAGCCCGTTTTGCTTTGCCTGCATAATTCACAATGGTGTCCCGAACATACAGTTCGTGACGCACCACCTTCTGTGCAAACACAGCAGCCTGTGTCATCAATAGTAAAACAATTATTAATATATTTCTCTTATTACTCATTTTCATGCGATTACTTAATTAAAACTCCATTACTTTTAGGTCCCACACCATACTGATAGACCAGCCGTGCGCCATGGTGTCCCGTGATAAATAGTGTCACAGACAAACTTATCACAAAATGACGATCAAATAGTTTGTCCAGATGACCTTACTCCATCGCAATGCCACGAAGCGTACCACTGTGGTTATCCCAGCCAGCCAAAAGCTGATCCAGGCATAACGTTGGTGGGTATCAAACACGGCAAAGGCTTCTTCATCCGCATCTCCCGAAATATGGGATGCTGTCTGGATTGCTGCAAAAGCCCCTATTGTTCCCAAAAGCAATAGGACAAAAGTCACTATATTTAACTCCCCGATACCGGCTATAGCTTACAGCCACCACCTGACTGAGCAAAGCTAAAAGCAGCAGCACTATAGGGAAATGAACCACCAAGGGTGCAAGCTGGGAAACCCTTCAAACAATTTCTCCATCACGCTATTGAATTGTTTCTACAGTAGATCCACAGGTAGGCATTGATTTGCCCAAATAAGGATTGTCAATTGCCTTTTGTTTGCTCAACCAATACGCGCCTTTACCCTCATTATACATTGGACAATGTTGGTAGTAGACCGGAGCATCCGGTTTCACCACTTTTAACAATGCGTACATATTTTGGATAGCGTCACAAAGTGCTCACGTTGATGTCCATTTTCATCAATCCCGGCGATATGTTCTGTATCAAAGGCCAATTTCCGTTGATACTGTTTCCAAGCAGCAGCGGTAGCGGTCTCCAGCTTGGCGGCATCAATTTTGCAACCACAACCTGCATCTTTTTGGCAGCCTGCTGTGCGTTCTGCCCATTATCTCTTGCCAGCGCATCTTTTAATTCAAAGTAAGCACTGTACACCTCCTCAAAAGATCTATCCTTTGCAACTGCAGCATCCGTCTTTGTGTTAGCAGCAGTTTCAGTAGCCAGCGCTTTTGCTGTTGTATCGGCTACCCCAGCTGTATCTGCTTTCGTTTTATCCGTAGCAGCGCTTGTCTCCTCATCTTCCTTCGCCGTATGTGCGGCATGCGTATGATTCGGTTTTGAGTTGTTGCAGGCAGCAAGTGTCATTGCTGCAACTACAATCAGTATTATTCTTTTCATTTTAAGTCTATTTATTGGTTTATATTTTCAACGTATTTCCGATAATTTTCTTCGTTTTCAAAGTAAGAAACTTCCCCTGATCGCCCGTTATGGCAATAGCTGCATTGGCTTTATCAACCTCTTTCTTGGACAAGGGATCAATAGCAACACGAACAGCGGCTTCTTTAGGGATTCGTTCTTACACATTTCACAGCAGCCATAATAAGCCCTGCCTTCATGTTTGACCAGCAGTTGTTTCTTGGCCATAAAAGCATCGTTGACCATACATACATCTTCAGTAGGTACGAGATCCCCTTTTTTATACTGCTTTGCAGCAGCTGTTACCTGCATCGTTGTATCTTTTTCAGGACTTTTAAGCGCTGCCTTTGAATTGCTTTGTGGATTGGTGCATGCCGTCAATGTGAGGACAAACACTGCTATAATAGCAACTAGATATTTCATGGGGTCAGCTATTAGTTAAGCGTTTCAACTGTACTTCCACAAGTAATCATTTGCGATCCGTAGAATGGATTTTTAACGGCCTTTTCCTTGCTCAACCAATTTGCACCTTTCCTTCGTTAAACATTGGACAATGTTGATAGTAGACAGGACTCCCGAAAGAACTCACTTTGGCCAGTTCATAGAGCTTCGTCGAAAGCGAGGCAAATGCAACACGTTGTTTGGTCACATCCTTACTCTTTGCGATGGTTGTAGCATCAGCAGTCAAATTGTTCATCACCTTCATCCAGACAGTATGTTCAGCGGATGCAAGCTTATTCATATCCACGGCCTTGATCGCTTCCTGCAATGCCGCGGCCTTGGTCGCCGCCGTCTGGGCATCCGTCTTGACCAGCGCATCTTTTAAAGCAAAGTATTGATCGACCACATTTGTCAATTGTGTTACTTTTCCGGTTACCGCAACCGCTGCTGTAGCATTTTGGTGAGCTGAATGATCTGTTTGCCCCGACTGATGTTGTCCACTAGGTTCGGTAGTTGTTGCAGTCTGCGATTTTGATACAGGTTTTAATGTTCTTGTGTATTGATCTGCTTTGGGCAACTTGGCATAAGCGTCGTCCGGTGCCAGAAACTTCTCACTGTCAAATCCTGCCAAGGCAATACGTTTTAAAACGTCATCTTCATTTGTTTTTGAAGCATCATAGGTGATGGTCGCAATTTTAGTTTCCTGGTTCCAGTCTACCTGGGCGGTCTTTCCGGCCTTACCTTCCTGCTCGATGGCAGTTTTTGCAGCAGAGGTATTTCCGAAGACTTTTACCGTTGCTGTTTTCGCATTTTTGATCTGTGCCTGTATCGTGTTATTGGTCAGTAATACTAGGGTTACTAAGCCAATTATTGAAATGGATTTCATCTGTAAATATTTTTTTTAATGACCATATGGAATATCCCGTCTATTTTCATAAGTGTTTGTATTTTTCCAACATGGATATTTCATCTGTAAATTTTTATTGATGGTGTTTGTTTTCATTGGTATCAATGAACGCATTACACTCAGTTTATATTTTAATAGTATAGGATATACCCCTAAAATTTGATTCGTATTTATGCTTTTCAAATAAGAGTACCTGATGACGAATAAATTTTAAATAAATAATAACGAAAACTTCCTTAATAGCCAGTTATCCATCGCTAAAAGCCGTAGACCATCACTAGATCATATCATATAATGGGTATTTTCATCTTATATATTAAGAGGGTTTTGAACGCCGATGGCGATCCAAAAGACGTAGCATGGGCTACCATCGATAATTAGGCTATTTTGGGAGGCTGCCAGATCGAAAAATAAGCATCCGAGCAAAACGGTTGCTTGTACAGGGTAGACAATTTGAGCTGATCTGTGTCCGATGGTAAAATAAGATCCACTTCATAAAAAGAGATCATCGGATTACATTGCATCGAAGTACGACATGATTTTTCGGCACAGTGTTTACCACAGTCATCTCCGTGATCATTTGAAGCTCCAGAATCCTGTTTTTTATCTTTACAGCAATCTTTCGTGTCAGTCTCCTTTACATCTTGCGCTTTGTCCGTATGTTTTGGATCTTGACCTTGCTCGCTATCCTTTACATCCTGACCTTTTTCTGCACAACAGGATTTCTTCTCCTGCTTCGGCTTTTCGGGGACTGAATGGCAGGCAAACCCCAGACTTGGTGCTAAAAATAGCCCCAAAATACAGATGACCAACAAGATGTTGACTTTTGCCCACATAGGAATTCAAATTTATTTTATTTATGCTATAATACCTTATTTACAGGAAATAACCCTGTATGTAGCTATTACGGGATAAAGATCGTTACTATTTCCGAAACAGCTGTTGTAATATTTTTATTTTATTTTATAAAATTTCTGACGGGAAAATCAATCAATCAATCAATCAATCAATCAATCAATCAATCAATCAATCAATCAATCAATCAATCAATCAATGGCTTAGCACTATTGTGTTAACTTTGTAAGGCCTAGTTTTATTTTTCCAGCTCCTTGATCCAATTCAGTAGCAGCAAGCAACCCGGTGCATAGACGGCTCCATGATCAAAGCCCTGTAATTGATATAAAGAGGTTTTTGCATGACCGACCTGCTTTAATATTGCTGCGAGATGCGCATTCTCTTCATATCGTGCGGGCAGCTCCAATCGCGCATCACCTGTGATCAATACAATAGGTGGCGCATCCTTTCGTGCAAAGGCTATAGGCGCATACTGATCAATCTGTGGGATGATCATAGATTGTCCACGTTCCTTTTAATGGTGTAATGTGTATTGGTCTGACCACTGATCGGTGCGAGGCCTTTTATCCGATTCGCATCGACTCCGTATTTGTGTAGATAGCTGCTATCCAGTCCCACCATTAACGCTAGGTATCCTCCAGCAGAGTGTCCTGACACATAAATCTTTGCCGGATCACCACCATAGGAAGCAATATGGGCGAACGCCCAGGCAACAGCCGTTGCAGCATCTTCAATATAACCTGGCGCTTTCTCCTTAGGGCTCAACCTGTAATTGACAGCGACCACAGCCACCCCTTCTCTTTAAGCTCCAATGGAATAAATTTGTTTCCCCCTTCCAGTCCGCCACCATGAAACCAGACGATCGTGGAAAAATCTTTTCGGTCAGTAGGAATATAAAGATCCAGCTTACATCGTTCCTTTTTATACGCGTCGGTATCGGTATTTTTACAATAACTGATATCTGCTAGGGTACGATATTTCTGTGCGAAGATCCTGTTCGAAGTAATCAATAAAAAGAATACAATAAGGAATTTTGGAGACATAATAAATGGGTTTAAGGATTCACATTCATAAAGTTAACAAAAAGCCAACGGATCCCCTCCTTTTAACGCAAAATTGTCTATTCCCAAGAACAACACATCAAGCTAATATCCTTAATGATCTTTTTAGAAGCATATTAATGATTATCTTACAGGGGACATAACAAAAGGTAAATTTTCCTGTTATTAATAAAGAAACTGTTATTAATAGGGAAACTGTAAATACTTTAGAAAAAATCAGTAACATAATATGGAGCAGATAAAAATACAAGCGCATATTGATGTGCGTGTGGAGATCATCTGGAACGCCTATACCTCAGCAGAAGATATTATGCAATGGAATCAAGCTTCCGATGATTGGCACTGTACAGGTGCAATCAACGATTTACGCATCGGAGGAAAATTCAAGAATCGTATGGAGGCAAAAGATGGCTCCATGGGTTTTGACTTTATAGGAACCTATACGGCACTCGAACCGTTCAAAAAAATAGCCTATACGATGCCCGATGGCCGTAAGGTTACCATAAATTTCAACTCGAAAAAATCCACGACCGAGATTACCGTTATTTTTGATGCTGAATTCGAAAACCCTGTTGAGATGCAACGGCAAGGATGGCAAGCCATTTTGGACAACTTCAAAGCCTATGTAGAAAAAACATATGGGAGCCCATCATAGCGACAAACGCTTTAAATGCGGTAATTGCAGCATATTCAGCTGATGACAATCAGTTCAATTAGTAGACATATAATAACAGACATACTTGGATTGCTAACGACAATGGTTATCTTTAGCCAAAATTTGATATTCCTGTATGTAACCTACGGAGCAAATTCCAACGAAAAGCGATAAAGACATAACATATGACAATAATTAACAATTATGAAGAGTACAAAGCCTTTGAAGGAAAGTCATTAGGCGAATCTCAATGGCATACAATCGATCAAAAACAGATTAACCTGTTTGCCGATGCAACCTTAGACCACCAATGGATCCACCTCGATAGCGAAAAAGCAAAAACAGAGAGTCCATTTAAATCGACCATTGCACATGGTTATCTGACCCTATCCTTAATTCCTTATTTGTGGAAACAGATTGCAGAAGTAAGGAATGTCAAAATGGAGATCAATTATGGCATCGAAAACCTACGTTTTGCACAACCGGTCCTGGTCGATAACGAAGTACAATTACATACACACGTTAAATCGGTTGTCAATCTCAGGGGAGTGATCAAAGTAACCATTGAAGCAACTTTAAAAATTAAGGATAGTGCCAAACCGGCTTATGTTGGGGATGTTATCTTTTTATACCACTTCAATTAAATCAATCCGAATAGGATTCATTTTAAAAACTTCAGACAGGCTATTTACATGTTAGCTGAATTCGAAATAAAACAGATCACAAATCATAAGGACTATCCTTATGATTTGTTGCTTCTGGCCGACGAGACTGTCACCGCAATCAATAAGTACCTTTTTGATTCCTCCGTCTTTGTTGTTCAGGAACTGCAACAGCCAATTGCTGTATTTTGCTTATACCCCGTCGATAGTGAGACGCTGGAGATCAAAAATATTGCTGTCGCTGCTTCACATCAGAACAAAGGCCTTGGGAGCAAAATAGTACAATACATCCAGGAGACTTATTGTACACAATACCCCAACCTGATTGTTGGCACTGCCGATTGTGGTTTCGATCAGATCCGATTTTATGAACGTAATGGCTTTGTTCAATATAGTGTCCGTGCGAATTTCTTTATAGAGAATTACGAACAACCTATCTATGAAAACGGTCAATTGTTAAGAGATATGATTTTATTGAAATATCAACCCTAACTCCCCTAGCAACAGCAGGTTCCGATTGCTATTTGATACTGCCCTTTTCTATAGACAGAAATAAATATAAATTAACACAGGGATGGCAAGGCACAACCACAATACAAGCCCCTGTAGGATCGCTTTATAACCTACAGACAGTAACACATCTCTTGACAGGCTGGCTCCGATTAAAAAGAGCGTCAATGTTAATCCGACTTTGGAAATATGAACCACATAAGTTCCTATCTCTTGAAAAAATGGAATATAACTATTCAAGATAATAGCCAATACAAATAATCCGATAAAATAAGGAATTTTAATCCGCGTCCCTTTGGTATTAAAAGCAAGCGCACTCAGCAAAGAAATCGGAATAATCCATAGTGCCCGCGTCAATTTAACCGTCGTTGCCACCTGAAGAGCTTCTGTTCCATACTTACTTGCCGCACCGACCACCGAACTCGTATCCTGTATTGCAACCGCACACCAAAGTCCAAATTGTGTCTGGGAGAGATCTAGGGCACGACCGATGACCGGGAATACAAACAAAGCAAGTGCATTCAAGACAAAGATAGTTCCCAAAGCGACACTGATCTGCTTTTCATTGGCTTTCACAGTGGGCGAAACCGCAGCAATAGCACTTCCGCCACAGATAGCAGTTCCTACGGTGATGAGATAGGCAGTTAGCTTTTCCAGTTTTAATAATTTACCCAATACATAGCCCAGGGACAATGTCCCGATAATAGAGATAACAGTCAGTAAAAATCCATCTTTGCCTGTCTGAATAGCGGAGTCAATCTGCATACCGAAACCCAAACCAACAACAGAAAGTTGTAAAAGGATTTGCGTGGCTTTGTGATTAACAGCCAAAAAGGGATGTCCGATCCACTGGGCAACAATAATCCCCAGCAGTAGCGCCAGAGGAGCTGATACGACTGGTGTCAGACATAAGATAAGCAAGAGGATAAAGATGATTTCCCGGATAGTAATCTTTTTGTTGAGTATATGCTTGTATCGCATGGTGGGAGTCACTTTTTGTACATGATTTTGTGTTTTGATCTGGCACAAAATTGAATAACTTTTATTTATCAATAAAACTATAAATACTAATAAGTCATAACTATACGTTATATTTCATAAAAACATCGCAAAAGAGTTCAACCTGTAAATGTGGATTGCACAGCCATCCAGATCAAATGCGGCATCGATATTTATTGGAAGAATATGAGGATCAAATACGATCAAAAAGATAAATCCATGGGTTCAATGAGATCACACTTATAACAGTCCATATTTCGGTATTGGCATTCCACTTGGAAAATAATAAGTATAGGTGGAAGATCCAAGATAAATCACTATATTTCAATAAGATTCAAATAATACAAGTAAACGATGAGACTAACTGCGATACACCCCAAATTACCGATGCGCGACAAAGCTGTCACAAGCGATTTTTACTTAGGTCAGCTGGGCTTCATACCTTGTGGCACCGAAGATTATGAAGGATATCTGATGATCAAAAAGATCAGATCGAGATTCATTTTTTTGAATTTAGGAACTGCCACCCGAAGAAAATTATGGCATGATCTATATCCGTACGGATGATATTGATGAGCTTTATCAATCTTTTTTAGCACGCAACATTGCCATCCATCCGAATGGCAAACTGGAGACAAAACCTTGGGGCCAGCGCGAATTTTCCATATTAGATCCAGATAGCAATTTGCTAACGTTCGGACAGGGAGAATAACACTAAACGTTTAACTACTGTAGCAAAGGTTTGACAAAGAGGCAGCTGGTATACTGGGTATATGCAGACCCAGCCAATACACTTTATTGAAGATATCCTGTCCAATGGAAAACGACACGACAAATAAAAGGAGAATAGCCCTTGAGACGATTAGACACGTTAAGAAAAACAAAAAAACCTGTCTTTATTATGCTTGGTTTTGCCATAATAAAGACAGGTAAATATTTTATAGAACAGGTCTGTTTAACCAGGAAAGGACTAGCCAAATAGGTCTGAGCTCAAATAACGGTCACCCCTATCACATGCGATAAAGACAATGATCCCTTCCTCAATTTCGCTGGCAATTTTCAATGCGCCAGCAAATGCCCCCTGTACTCATACCTGCAAATACTCCTTCGCGTTTCACCAATTCACGCGCCAGTTCGGTCGCTTCCTGCTGTGAAATATCAATCACTCGATCCACACGGCTTGGATCAAATATTTTTGGTAGATAGGCTTCTGGCCAGCGTCTGATTCCAGGTATAGATGACTCGGGTGTAGGTTGACAACCGACGATCTGTATCTCCGGATTTTTCTCTTTAAGGTAAATGGAATTCCCCATAATCGTTCCCGTCGTCCCCATTGCACTCACAAAATGGGTAATTTTCCCATCTGTATCACGCCAAATTTCTGGCCCGGTTGTTTTGATATGGGCTTTATAGTTATCCGGATTGGCAAATTGGTTTAGGATATAATAGCCTTCCTTCAACGCTTTTTCTTCCGCATAGTCACGGCATATTTCCATAGATTCTAAGAGCGTAACCTTGGCGCCATAAGCCTCCATCGTCAACGTCCGTTCGCGGGTAGACGATGCGGGCATAACCAGTTCCAAACTTAAACCATATATTCCGGCAATCATGGCTAGGGCGATCCCTGTATTACCACTTGTTGCCTCAATCAGTTTGCTTTCTTTCGAAATTTCACCACGCTCCATTGCTGAACGTATCATATTTATGCCGCGCGATCTTTGACTGAGCCGGCGGGATTATTCCCTCCATCTTTGCAAAGATCCGTACCTTGGGATTCGCATGAAATTGGGTGATCTCCACCAAGGGTGTATTTCCGATGGTATCTATAATATTTCCCATAATGTATCTATATGATTGGTTTTGAATCTATAAATTTCGCCGTTGCCTGGTGGTATACTGTAGTATAAGGTTCGACCGAGCTCGTCAACCAAACATTCCCACCGATAACGGAATGATGACCTATACGTGTCTCACCGCCCAAAATAGTCGCCCCGGAATAGATGATAACATGGTCCTCGATCGTCGGATGGCGTTTGACATTCGAAAAGACCTTGTCCACACTCAAGGCGCCCAACGTAACACCTTGGTATAGTTTAACGTAATTACCTATTATACAAGTCTCTCCGATGACTAGCCCTGTACCATGATCTATATGAAGGTGATGACCAATGGTCGCCCCGGATGAATGTCAATACCTGTCTTGAATGTGCATGTTCGGTCAATATCCTTGGGATCAGGGGCACACCTAGACGGTGGAGCTCATTTGCCATTCTGAAAATACAGATGGCAAAAAAACCGGGATAGGTGCGTACAACCTCACGCTTATTTTGCGCAGCTGGATCTCCATCCATCAATGCATCAGCATCCCAGCACATCAGCTCGTACAACGCCGGAATACGTTCAAAAAACTGATGGGCCACTTGTGCATGATTGCAATGACCACAGGCTTTTGACTTACTCAGAAGCTGTTCCAACTCCAGTTCAAATTGCTCAAAGGCAAGTTTTACATCTTCTACCGATTTCATTTCGCCAGAATTTCGCTCCGGAAAAAGCACATCCAAAATTTTGGTTGCCCAGCCACAGATCTTCTTATTGGAAGGCATTTCTAAAACAGCTAATTGCTGCTCATAGATATGTTGATAAAAATCATGCATCTTCAAAAGTAAATATTAAAACAAATATACTATACAATATTGATAGATTAAGCCTTATTAGCAATAAGGCTACGATTAAATCATTTTTTTCTTTCTATTTGAGTCCCAAACCCGCTCCAAATTTATTACCTAGGGCATCGTTGCAGCCAGCATTTCTTCCTCTTTTTGGCACAAGCTCCATTTAGTGGCCTGACGATGTCTATCAAAGTACCAGGCGCTCAAACAAGTTTTGCAGTGTTGCTTCGGGATCTTCACAGAGTCCGGGATGTGAAGCGGAACATTGGATGACCGTGCTCCGTTTGGCGGTAAGCCAACGGAAACGCTCTGTGATATCCAGCGCAGCTAGTTTTCCGGCATCTTTATCGCCATTACAAATCCGTTGAAAGGAAGACAGATGGTTTTCGATGAGTTCCAATTCAATTTTAGGACAGAGCGCACGCACCTTTTGCTCGTCGATGGCATAGACCATCTTGGCAAAGCGATATTTACGACAGTAGAGCGCAATACCAACATTGATAAATTCCTCACGCTCTACACGTGGTACCAGTCGCACCACAGCATATTCATATAAGGTTCTCTCTGGCATCTTCTATCTGTTTTACAAAAATTGACGAACTCGCCACACGTTGTTTCAAGAATGAAACGTACACCTCTCTCGCATCCGCTGCTGACAATTCACGTTCGGAATCCTCCAACCATTCGTCCGGTACAACGGCCAATATCTTACGAAAAACATCCTCCGTAAAAAGAGGACTGAATTCAGCATCTATTTTTTCAACAATGGTCGCGTTTTTAACAACACATGATCTTTAATCTGCACGAAAGGTTTGTGCGATTGTTCCTCCCAATTGTCCCAGCTATGGTGGAAATACAAGGATGCGCCATGGTCGATCAACCACAGTTCTTTGTGCCAGATCAACATATTGGTATTCCGGACTGTGCGGTCAACATTCATCAACAAGGCATCCAGCCACACAATCTTGGAAGCCTCTTCCGCTCCAATCACATCCACATTGGCATCAAAAGTAATTGCCCCACTCAAAAAATGGAGCCCAAGGTTTTTCCCCACGCTGAATTTGAGTAGATCCTGTATTTCTTCATCCGGTTCGAGCGCCCAAAAGATTCATCCAGATGAGCAAAGACGATTTCAGGCACTCTTAATTTTAACAATCTGGCCAGCTCACCGCCGATCAGTTCGGCAATCAGTGCCTTTCGTCCCTGTCCTGCTCCTCTAAATTTGATGACATAACTAAAGCCATCATCAGCATCGACCAGCGCCGGCAAAGATCCTCCTTCCCGAAATGGCTGAACATATCGGGTAATCTCTACTTCGCGAATAATAGGTTGTTGAAAATTCATGAATTTCTATTTTCTTGCTATTCAAAGTTGGCAATCAACTCTGCACATAATATCAAACTAAGATAAAGTTAGTTTTAAAACCTTTAATGGTCGAAATATCTCAAATATTTATTTAAATTTTAGCAAAATAGCACAAATTGTACATTCATTTGACCATCAGAAGTACTATTTTCTAATTATATTTGTCCTATAATCTCGACTTGTTTAATCAAGTTCTTTTCAAAAGCGATATGGATACTATTCAGGAATATAACAGTGTTATCAAGCACTGTCAAGATTTATTTATAAAAAAACAAAAGATTATGGAACGGCTTGGCGGATCATGCGCCTGTCTTCTATTACCGACCAGATTTATATCAAAGCACAACGTATACGTACGCTCGAGGTCAAAAAAGTATCCAAGGTTGGGGAGGGTGTCATAGACGAATACATCGGTATTATCAATTATTGCATTATGGCTATGATCCAGATTGATCTGGGTGAAGATGGCGAGGAAAACCTCGACTCTAGCTTTGTCAATCAAAAATATACCGAAAAAGTAACAGAAACCAGAGACCTCATGCTGGCCAAAAACCATGATTATGGTGAGGCTTGGCGCGATATGCGTGTTTCTTCTATGACAGATCTGATCCTAATGAAAATTCATCGGGTCAAACAGATCGAGGACAATGATGGCCAAACTATTGTTTCCGAAGGCATTCACGCCAATTACCAGGATATGCTCAACTACGCAGTTTTTGCGTTAATTAAATTAGGACTAGCACAACAATAATCGGATAATGACAGCAGCACAACAGACAACAAAGACAAATTACCTTTTAGGATTTTGCCGCATTTTCACTGGACTTCTCTTTATTTTCTCTGGATTTATCAAAGCCAATGACCCGACAGGTTTCGGTTATAAACTGCAGGAATATTTCGAGGTATTCCACTTGACAGCCTTCAATGAATACGCGACGGCCATTGCTGTGGTGATCTGTGGTTTTGAAATTCTTTTAGGTGCGCTATTGTTGTTTGGTGTCTATGCCAATTTGGTGGCTTGGGGATTACTGTTATTGATCCTATTTTTCACCTTTTTGACCTTTTATTCCGCATTTTTCGAAGTTGTCACCTCCTGTGGATGTTTTGGCGATGCCATTCCATTGACTCCTTGGCAATCCTTTTCCAAAGATCTGGTACTATTGGCCCTGATCCTGATCATCTTTTTTACCGCAAACAGATCCGATCTATTATCAAAGGCTCCGGCAATCAATTTGTTGTCACATTGATTACAGCCGTTGTTTCCTTGGGTATCGGCATATATACAGTCAACTATCTTCCTTTTATAGATTTCTTACCCTATAAAATTGGCAATAATCTCCCTTCACTAATGGTTCTTCCAGAGGGAAAAGAAGGGGATGTCTTTGAGCAGCTCTATACCATGAAAAACAAAAAGACAGGCGAGACCAAGAAAGTCAATGACAAAGTCTATATGGCGGATAAGCTCTGGGAGGACGAGTCTTGGGAGATCATTGGCGAGCCAGAAAGCAGGCTTATCAAAAAGGATATGATATTCCTATCCCCGACCTATTGATCACGGACGCAGATGGCGCTGATCATACGCAGGAGATCATTGCCAACCCCTATTATAATGTTATCATCGTCGCCAAGGATCTTTCGTCTACCAATATAGATGCGCTCCAGAAAATCAATCAGACGGTGACACAGATGACCAAAGATTACAATGGTCTTCGGGTTGTCTTACTGACTGCCTCAGCCTCCAAAGATGCTCAATACCTGAGTGATAAGATGCAATTGATTGCTGAAATATACTATGCTGATTTAATTCCATTGAAAAGTATGGTCAGAGCCAATCCGGGGTGATCTTGTTAAAAGGTGGAAATGTAATGGGCAAATGGCATTACAATAATTTCCCGGATGCAAAGACGATTGAAGACAATTTTTAAGTAAAGACAAATAGAATAATATGCCTAAACCTATTTTTTTGATTGGCTATATGGGCAGTGGAAAGACCACGCTGGGGAAAAAGCTGGCCAACAAATTAGATTTACCTTTTATCGACACCGACGAAGAGATCGTAAAGCAGATTGGCATGAGCATTACCGAATATTTCGGCGAACATGGTGAGGCAGCCTTTCGAGAACTTGAGCGTGAACAGATCCGCAAATTTGCGGACAACTATGCCGTCATATCTACCGGTGGTGGCGCTCCATGTTTTTTGACAACATGGATTGGATCAAAGCCAATGGTTATGCGGTGTATCTGCAAATGAGCCCCAAAGCCTTATTTGATCGTCTGTCACAATCGAAATTACACAAAAGACCTATTCTAATCGGCAAATCACCGGAAGAATTACGGGTCTTTATCGAAGAGAAATTAACCGAACGCGAGCCCTACTACAGCCAAGCCCATCTAACAATAGACCAGCTCAATACAACAGTAGAGGCTTTAGTTACCCTGATCAATCAGCATAATACTTAATCGTACAATAGCTAATAATGAGCATACGCCCGCACTTCTTTTTTATTCTTAAGCTGTGTACTACTTCTTAGCAGCTGTTTTCGCCATAGTGGCGACACCGAAGGCTTACCTGTGGGCAAGCGTATTCAGCTGACGACCGTAGAAGATCTCTATCAATTTCTGACTTACGATGACAATCGTTATCCGCTGGTTAGCTTGCATCGTGGCGGCCCTACTTCTGGTTATCCCGAAAATGCATTAGAGACCTTCGCTTACAATGCCGGTCTACAACCTGTTATTGTGGAGTGTGATGTTCGCTTGAGCAAAGATTCGGCGCTGGTACTTATGCATGACAATACGCTCAATCGCACCACGACAGGTCGAGGATCCGTCAGTGAACGTACATTGGCCGAACTCAAAAACTACGTTTGCTAGACAACAACAAGAAAATAACTCCTTACAAGATCCCTACACTTGACGAAGCACTCGCTTGGGGAAAAGGAAAGGTCATCTTTACACTGGACATTAAAAATGATGTACCCTACGAATCGGTGATCAATGTCATCCGTCAGCAACGTGCCGAATCCAGTGTTGTTATCATCACGTATAGTGCTGGTCAAGCCGGCAAAGTGCATAACTTGGCTGGGGACCTAATGATATCCGCTTCTGTGAAGAACCTTGATGATCTTGCCCGCCTTAATGAGAAGGATATCCCTGACAATAAGCTGCTAGCCTTCGTGGGCACACGGGAAGCTGATCCTGAGCTGACCAAAGTATTGCATGATCATGGAATTATGTGCATTCTGGGCACCCAAGGTAACCTCGACAGACAAGCCGCCAAAAAGGATTTCAGTTGTATGCTAGCTTTATTGAACGTGGTGCAGACATCTTGAGTACAGATCAGCCAAAGGAAGCTGGACGGGCCTTAAATTTTTATGTCAAAAAAGAGGGATATCTTCGAAATTTGTACAATAAACGACCCCGACCGCTTTGCTTCTATTTTCAATTGTAGAAGCATCGCCCTCCACAAATCCTATCGTTGTTTACCTGCTGTATAGATTCTTTTTCGTTACGCCCTACTCCGTTAATGTTCTAATGCGCTATCCCACTGACACCACCGGAAACCACAAGTTTCATCGCATCCGTAGGTGACATCTCCAGCTTTTTAACTTTATCCGCACTGATAATAACAACCTGACCGGCAAAGGAATAGGAATAGGGAAATAAACCATTACCTCGTTTTCTAAACCAATACTTTTCAGATCATGCTGTGTCAGGAACCCGATCTTTTTAGTCCGAACTCGTTTACAGTCACCAGCACGGGTTCATTGAATTTTTCGCGTCACCCACAAATGCTTCAGTGAAATCCTTTATCGAGGTGTACAAAGTATTCAAAAGCGGTATTCTTTTGATCTGATGATTGATCCACACTTTAATCGGATCAGTCACAAAATTCGTAAATATCACCCCCGCAAGAACAAGGATAAGAATGACTGTTAAGATTCCGATTCCGGGAATATATAGCGGATGCCCTTTTTCATCCTGAAAAAATGTTCAGTCAGATTCAGCGCAGAGTCTATCGATGCAAAAATCCATACGATCAGAAAGACAGCACCAGCCAATGGTACAACAACGAGAATACCTCGAATTAGATAATTAATAAATCCCTGAATAATTTGCCCAGCATGAGTTAGTAAATCAAAATATATTTATACAAAAATGCAGAATATCCTTTATTATTCATAAAAATATACTCTTTTTACCCGTTGCGAGATACTCGTCAACAATTCGTAAGGAATAGTTCCGATAGATTTCGCAGCAAGCTTAATATCGGGGTAAACGATTACCTCGTCTTCCTCGGCTACTTCGATATCCGTAACGTCAAGCATACACATGTCCATGCAAATATCTCCGATCGTTGGTACAAGACAGCCATTGACCATCATCTTACCCACACCATTACCAAAACGTCTGTCATAACCATCTGCATAACCAATTTTTATGGTTGCAGTTTTGCTATCCCGGTGCAATACCCCATGCCGATTATAACCTACTGTCTCTCCAGCAGCCAAATGTTTTATTTGCGTCACATTGGTCTTCAAACTACTGACTTCTCTAAGCGGAAGATCATGTCGTTCAATATCGATCCCATACAGTCAATTCCCAACCGAACCATATCAAAATAAGCCTGCGGCCATAGTTCGATGCCCGAAGTCGCTGCAATATGTCTTAAGAATGAATAACCGAGACCTTCTTCAAGGCGCTTTGTAAATTGATCCAAGAGATCAATCTGTTGTTGGGTGAAAGCATTATCCTCCTTATTTCCAGCGGAGGCCAAATGGGAAAATGCCGACTTTACCTGAAGTATCGAACCTTCTTTTAGCTCCGTAATGAGTCTATCGACCTCATCAGGCATGAAACCAAGACGATGCATTCCTGTATCCACTTTGATATGAACCGGAAAGGACGCGATCCCCTTCCCTTTTAAGTAATTCAAGAAAGAAGACAGAATTCGAAAGCTATAAATCTCAGGTTCGAGATTATGCTGAACGATGGATTCAAACGTATTTTCATCCGGGCTCATCACAACGATTGGCAATGTGATGCCTGCTCCCCTCAGATCAACCCCTTCGTCGGCAAATGCAACAGTCAGGTAATCCACCCTATTGAACTGTAAAAGGTTTGCAATCTCAAAGCTTCCACTGCCATAAGAAAATGCTTTGACCATCGACATCAATTTTACATGTTTTGGCAACAGCTGGCGATAGACATTCAAGTTATTCTCCATGGCATTCAGGTTGATCTCAAGCACAGTATCATGTGATTTAGCCACCAACAACCGGCTGATTCGTTCAAAGTGAAACTCCGTCCCCTTTCAATAAAATAGTAGAATCTTCCAATTGAATAGCCCTGATATCTTCCAAAAATGATGTTGTACTAGGATAAGACACCGATGGAACAGCAAATTGATCAGCGACCTGTGTCAAGATCTCCCCAATCAAGATCAGTTTATCTAGCCGGTATTCTGAAAGTAAGCGTTTCAATTTTGACAAACTTTTCTCATCCGTTATATTTACGCCCGGTATATCGGAAAGGATTAATATTTTTCGGGGATGCTGTCCCTGTTGATTTAAAAACTCAAGCGCGATCTGCAGGGCATCCAGATCATTACTATAGGAATCATCAATAATCGAGCTATTCTTTTTCCCTTTTTTAGCTCTAATCGCATCGCAACTGGTTGTAGCTCCTTAATTCTCGATGCAATTACCTCTTTTTCATAACCAAAACGCAGCATAACGGCAACGCAGTTGATCGCGTTTTCCACATTTCCTTATCGACAAAAGGTACCTCGATGGCAAATGTCCGTCCGCCATAGAAAAGTGTGGCTACCGTGAACTTATCATCCACCTGCTTGAGGGAATAAACCTCCAATGAAAGCCCTTCATCAAACCCCAGGAAAACTTTCGAGGTCGATAGGGCAGTTGAATATCCTCCACATAACGGCTGGGAAAGATCATGGTTTCAACATCCTTGAACAAGTTGATCTTTTCGTAGATCTTTTCGTTCTTTGACTCAAAACCAGCTTTATGGGCCACGCCTATATTTGTTAGTAGGCCGATTGTTGGTTTGATCATATTTTCCAACTTCACCATTTCTCCCTTCTCAGAAATTCCAGCTTCGATAATCGCCAGGTTATACTGGTCCGATAAGCCCCATAGCGAAAGTGCAACACCCAATTGTGAATTATAGCTTTTAGGACTACGGTAGATCTTATATTCAGGAGACATGAGCTGATATAACCATTCCTTGACTATTGTCTTCCCATTGCTGCCAGTGATGCCGATAACCGGAAAACTAAACTTCTGCCTATGAAAAGCCGCCAATACTTGCATAGCTTCGAGGCTATCCGAAACCCATATCAGATTTGCATCCGGAAATAACAGTTCCTGCTCCTCATCTATCTGCAGAACAAAGTTTCTCACGCCCTTATCATAGGCTTCTTTGATATAATGATGACCATCCCTACTCTTCTGAAGTGCGAAAAACACACCGTTATCAGCCTGAACAATCTTCCGACTATCATAAAATAAATGCTGAACTAAAGAATTGGGATCCGTGATAAATGTGCGATTAGGGTGTAAAATCTGGACGATTTCCGATATTTTATACATTCTCCTGATATTTTGATTGGATCAAAACTGAACATTTTTTAGTTATTTCATATTATTTTTGAAATTTTGACAATATGTTCGAAGAAGATAAAAGAAACAAAAAGATACTAACAGCACGTCAGGCTCAATTAAAGGCTGAAAGTTATTGTGCTTACCAGGAAAGATCCCAACAAGAAGTGCGGGACAAACTTTACGGCTGGGGGCTGCATGAGGAGGATGTCGAAAATACTATAGCAAATTTAATCGCAGAAAACTTTTTAAATGAAGAGCGCTTCGCGATAGCCTATTGTAATGGGAAGCTTCGCATGAAAGGATGGGGCAAAATCAAAATCAAACAGGCTCTAAAGGGAAAGCGGGTTTCTGAGCAATTGATAAAAATTGCATTCAAGCAGATTGACCTGGACGAATACGAGACTATATTGGAAAATATTATTGACAAAAAAATTCGGGAAATAAACAGCAAAGATTCTTTCATCGTTAGGAACAAAGTCTATCAATTTGCGTTGTCTAGGGATTTGAAAGCGATTTAATTTTTTCTATACTGAATTCAAAGGAGTTATAAAAAACGACAAAATAAAGTAAACAAATATTTTGCAATATTAAATTTTCGCTCTATATTTGCATCACCAAAAAGGAACACGAGGTTCTTTTTAAAATTGAAATAAAAATTCCATGCGAAAATAGCTCAGCTGGTAGAGCACAACCTTGCCAAGGTTGGGGTCGCGAGTTCGAATCTCGTTTTTCGCTCACCTGCCTAGGTGGTGGAACTGGTAGACACGCAGGACTTAAAATCCTGTTCCCGTTAAGGGAGTGCGGGTTCGATTCCCGCCCTAGGTACAAGAAAGCTCATCAGTCGATGGGCTTTTCTTGTTTATAATAGCAGGTAAAGCAAAAAGCCATAAAGCAAACTCAAAAGTATCAGATGCAACATCCCGATCCGATAGCGAAATAATAGAAAAACTGAAACAGCAACCCATAGCAATGCTTTCCAATCCAACTCCGCTACCGCGAATACCTTCGGAAACAAAATACCCTGTCCCAAATAACAAGCTAAATTAACAATCACCCCCACCACAGAGGCCGTGACCAAAGAAAGTACATACTGGATGGCCACATTCTTTTGAGACCGCTCAATCAAGGGAGCCCCAACGAAGATTAATGCAAAATTTGGCAAAAAAGTAAAATAAGCGGTAGCCACCAGACCTACCGCAGCCATGACATAGGAATGGTCGAAATGGTTGAATCCAGCCATAAACCCCACGTAAGCCAACACGATTACCAACGGACCCGGCGTCGTCTCGGCCAAAGCAAAACCATCTATCATTTGCGTTTTTGTCAACCAAAAAAGTTTTTCCGTAACCAGACCTGCGATATAGGGAATAACAGTATATGACCCTCCAATGGTAAAGTAAGCCGATTTCGTAAACAAAAAGAGAGTTCTTTCCAAAATGCAGCATCTGGCATAAATAAATACAAGAAAATAAACGGCCCCAACCACAACAGGAAAAATGCAGATAATTGAATACCAATCTTACGCACAGAAATTGGCGGTACTTTCTCTAACGAATTAATAGGATAACATTCTTCGACATCTTCCGCTTCTTCCTTTTCAGCTATAGCGGTGGCTTTTTTTGTTTTAAAAAATAAAGAATGAAGCCCCCAACAATAACCCCAAGAATAATCCAGGGCATAGGTATTTTAACAAAATAAGAAAGTAAAAATGCCACCAGAGCTACGACATAATGCCATGTGCTCAATAATGATTTTTGCCCCACTTTATAGGTTGCAAACAGTATAATCGCTAGAACCGCAGGTTTTAAACCCGAAAATAACGCAGAAAGAATTGTAGAATTGCCAAAGTAGACATACACCAGACTAAGTCCAAATATGATAAACAGAGAAGGTAAAATAAAGAACAAGCCCGCTAATATCCCACCTTTCAGACCATGCAATTTCCAGCCAAGATAAATGGTCAGTTGATGAGCTTCAGGTCCTGGTAGCAGCATGCAGGCGTTAAGCGCCTGAAAGAACTTCTTATTGCTTACCCACTTTTTCTTGTCCACCAAAAATCATGCATTAGGGTAATATGCCCTGTTGTTCCACCAAAACTTATCCAGCCCAGAATAAACCAAAACCGGAGTGCCTCCCGAAAATTAGGAGGACGCAATTCATTTCTTTCAACGGATATCTTTTCTTCCAATATTGTCTAAAATTTATATTATGATCAGCGCGATTATACGTATGGAGATAGGAGCTAACTACATGAAGCATTTTAAAAGAATGCTTAACACCTCTGATAAAGGCATAAAAAAGCGATATATTCATAAAATATCTCGCTTTTTAGTTCAGGAAAAGGTCCTGATAATTTTATTTTTTATCTAGAATAGTCACTTCCACCCTTCTATTTTTCTGACGTCCGTCCGGTGTTTTGTTATCGCCCACAGGATTTGACTGACCAAAACCTTTAGCAGTAATACGCGACTCCTGTACACCTGAATCTACCAGGAATTTCTTTACTGATGCAGCACGTTTATCCGAAAGCCATTGATTATATTCGACAGTACCAGTCGCATCAGTATAACCATCAACCTTAATTTTATTGTTGTTCTCGTTCAAAATTACGGCGAGCTTACTTACTTCAGTCTTCGCTTTGTCAGACAGATAGGAAGAATTTGTCGGGAACAATAGATCGGATGAAATACTGAATTTAATTCCCTCATCAGTCCTTTTCGCATCATTAAAATCCTTTTTCACATTTTTCAAACCATCATCAGTTCCATCTTTTGTGACAACAGCCCCAGGATTAACTACAATAGCCTGTTGTTTACAAGAAAATAATGATAAACTTGCGCATACGGCCAATAGTCCCAAATTAATTTTTCTAAGCATCGTTTTTAACGTATTTATTGTCGATTTAAGCAGCGTAAATATAAGGAAAAAACTCCAAAAAGGCACTCCTTTTCCGTCTACCAGATCGTAACAAATCTATTTCTTCACATAAACTGTATCCAATGTCTTTTTAATCTCTGGGATCCGTTCATACAACTTCCAGATCATCCCTGAATTGGCATTTTCGATCATTATGGCTATTGTAGCCTGATTCCTTGCCCGATAGCTTTCAGAA
The DNA here is from genome assembly GCF_019285695.1 of Sphingobacterium sp. E70. Classification (NCBI taxonomy): domain Bacteria; kingdom Pseudomonadati; phylum Bacteroidota; class Sphingobacteriia; order Sphingobacteriales; family Sphingobacteriaceae; genus Sphingobacterium; species Sphingobacterium sp. E70. The sequence continues at coordinate 1,547,199 of NZ_CP079104.1, forward strand.
ACATCATTGTTTTTCAGGTCGATCCATGCTCTGAATCCATATTGTGTAAACAGCACATCGGCATATTCCTCGTAAAATTTACGCATGGCTTTCATACCTATCTCCCTTTCAAATGGATAGGAGGCAATTGAAATTGCAGGATTGACAAAATACCCTGATAAGCATTATCCGTGTGTTCAACACCCCAGATGTCCGTAAATCTCGTCCCGATATTCAATTCATTATCTCTCCGCTTATAGGCTAGTATATAATCTGACAGATACTTTTTATAATCCACAAAATTATCCACTTTTCCTTTCGGATCCATGATTAAAAATGGTCGATAAACCGACATCAGTGACTCCGTCAGATTCCCTCCTGCAATACTTTTAGCGAAGATAACCTTATCATCCGAATAGATTGAGGCAGGTGCGTTCCAAATACTACCGATCAGTGGATTGCTGCTTATAGACTGCGCAAGTGAGTCATTTAATTTTGTTTTTATCTCTGGAGCCAACGTATTTAACTCATCAGTAAAATCCATTGCATCCCCATGTTTGGTTGCAAATCCATTCATGTAAGCTGAAGCGGCTAAAGGATGTGTAGGAGAAGACATCGCCAGCAGATAAGTACTTAGACTCTCATTAAATCCACCCAATGGACGTGACCTCGCTGTACTATCTATAGGCGACCACTTGTTCCAGAGAACATCGGTATTATTGGGATCTGTAAAATAACGCCAATTTATTCTTTCCCATAATGTGGTAATTGATTTACGTAAGGATTGCTCTTCCGGATTCTCCTTCGCGAAGTATTCACGAGCGATTAACAATGATTCCATTAAATGGGAAGTTCCTCTTATATCATAAGTAGGTATAGAATCCCGATAGAAGGGCACGCCTGATCTCCCATCGTAAAAGGCAGTAAAAACACCCTGATGATTTTGTGCTGCCCCTAGGAATTTCACCATACGTGTCATCCGCGATAATAGAGCCTGTCTGGATATCAATTGATTTTCAGCAGCAACAAGCAGGCCCAAAATGGCATACCCTGTTTCATTCGTTGAAACAACTGCCTGCCGATTTCCACGGTCAGGGAGGTACATACCACTGTTTACATCATAATTATCAATAAAATAGTTGACATGCGCGTTGCGAATAAAATTTAGCATCTCAGCATCGGTCCCTTTTTGGTTTGTATTTCTTTTACATCGGAAAATGGGGACTCCACATAGTTGTAGTCAACCCATGCTATTTTATAATAATAGTTTTTATTATACTCATTCACCCGATCGAGACACTTCTGCATATAGATCGGCAAGATTGCAATTGGCTGAAAATTAAGCTTATCCTCTGATCTATAAATTTTCACGTAGCGGATACTCGGAGTTAAGGGCAGCTGCCACACAAGTTCAACTTGCTTGTCTACAGAACCTATTTTAGATAAAATAGCCGCCGATGACAGTTTCACTTTTGGATAATTTCTTGGAAGAAATTCTATTTGATCAATAAAAAGTTGATGGGTAGTTGCACTGGTTCCATTTTGTTCCAATAGTAACGAGGAAACGGCTTTTCCGATGGAAATCCCTTCAAATTTCGATACAGGAATAGAAACATTGAGCCAAGTATCATAGGCAAAGTCTTCGATGTAATGGGTAATATCCAGGGCATTACTGCGTACATCGTTTTGTTGCAGGGCAACTTTAGGCAACTGTCCTTTTTCGGTGTTACTTTGGATAAACAATTTAAAGGTTAAATGATCATCCTTAGCGATCATATACTGAAATTTTTGCTTATCATTTAATATACTGGCCTCCCATTTACCATTGGGGATGAAACGTAACGTAGCGAAAGCGAGTTCCTGGAGTAAAAAACAGGCTATCCGAAACAGGAAGACTATGATTCACATTTTGTACCCAAGACTCTCCAGTGTAATGCGCCATGCTTTTTGCATAGCTTCCATTGATTATACTATTATCAAATAGAACCTCCGGATAGCTCTCCGATCTGGCAAGTATGGGCGAAATCAATAGAAAAAGAAAGTAAAAGTATTTTTTCAGCATAAGTCAACATTTTTCACAGGCTTACAATCAAAAATTAAGCCACCACCGAGATTATAACGCAAATGTAACAAAGGATTTCCAATGATATTGTACGCTCAAATTTTAATTTCGGAAAAAATGCGCTAAATTAGCCCCTGAATATTTTCATAAAATAGATATATGAAAACCACGTTTGATTTTGAAAAGCCAATTGCAGATTTGCAATTGCAGATTGAAAAGGTAACACAAGTTGCCGAAAAAACCCAAGTTGATATGAGCGCAACCGTTCGTGAACTTGAGGAAAACTTGCTTCTACGGAAAAAGAAATATACAGCAATTTAACTGGATGGCAGAATGTTCAAATGTCCCGTCATCAGGATCGTCCACAGACCTATGATTATATCGAAGCTATCTGCGATGAATTTATTGAATTGCACGGTGATCGTACGGTAAAAGATGACAAGGCAATTGTAGGTGGAATGGCCTCAATCGATGGTAATCCTGTTATGATTATTGGTCATCAGAAAGGTAAAAATACCAAAGAACGTCAATATCATAATTTTGGCATGGCCAATCCCGAAGGTTACCGTAAAGCATTGCGCTTGATGAAAATGGCTGAAAAATTCAATAAGCCTGTGATCACTTTGATCGACACGATGGGAGCTTATCCTGGTTTGGAAGCGGAAGAGCGTGGACAAGGTGAAGCCATTGCGCGCAACCTCATGGAGATGGCGGTACTTAAAGTGCCTATCATCTGCGTCGTTATCGGTGAAGGTGCATCCGGAGGAGCCTTGGGTATTGGAGTAGGTAATCGTGTGTATATGATGGAACATACGTGGTATTCCGTTATTTCACCAGAATCTTGCTCATCCATCTTATGGAGAAGCTGGGATCACAAGGAGAAAGCAGCCGAAGCACTGAAACTAACTTCCAGCGATATGTTAAGCAATGGTCTGATAGACGGTATCATTCCTGAGCCATTAGGCGGTGCTCATCAAGATCCGGCAAAAGCAGCCGCTAATCTTAAAGAACAATTATTGAAAGATCTAGCTGAATTAACAGCAAAAGACAGCGATACATTGATCAAAGAACGAATTGACAAATTCAGCAATATGGGCGTTGTGACAGAATAATGTTACTCCCCTATTCCTCAAAATATAAAAAGTCGGCACCAATTGCCGACTTTTTCATTTTAACAAGCTATTGGTTTCAGAAAAGCCGAAAAAGGTGTACCCAAAATCGCTCGATTTACGATCAAATTCCATTGATCTCAAATAGGAATCCGCATCGTCGAGAAAAATAAATACGTAATTTATAAACGGTTATAAAATATATCAATAAAAAAAGACAAAAACTCTTTGACACAATCATATATTTTTATACCTTTGCATCACTTTCAAAAACAGAAAGGATTCCGTAGCTCAGCTGGTAGAGCAATACACTTTTAATGTATGGGTCCTGGGTTCGAATCCCAGCGGGATCACAAAAAAAAAGCTAATCGCAAGATTAGCTTTTTTTGTTTAAGCAGGATCGTCGCCCTGATGAACTGTTTTTAATCATGCGTCAGCACAACCTCCAAAAATTTCACTGCCTCTCCCCAACAATATTTTTTTGCACGAAGTTCCACGGATTGCTTTCCTAATGGCAAGTCTATTTGTCCAAGCCCAAGCGAATTTCCTCGTCCACTTGTTGGAGATGACGGATCAATTGAAAAATCAAATACTTTCCCGCCTATTTTTAAGACCATATCCCCGCCAGTATTTCCAACATCCTTGACATAGCGTACCGAAACATTAAATTGTGCTGGTTTTAACACATTGATGTTCCATCCGAGATATTGATTCCTATTTTTCCATCCGGATACATAATAACGATCTCTTTTGCCATCTCCAAATTTCATCGGATCCCCATACTGTTTCGCATAGAAAGACAGTAAACGATTTTCAGTGACCTGTGCATCCACATAAGTTAGATCATTGGATTCAGGTGCAGCTATATCCTGTTTTAACTGAACAATAATAACTTCATCTGCCGGGTCAGCAGCTATTTGATCCAAAGGGATATGAAGCCCCACAGCATCTGAATTATACCCTTTGATGCTCTTCTTTGAAGACAATAATGAGATGGATCTGACACCGGCTGTAAGACCTCCCACAGTCAATTCCTCTCCTTTTGGCCGATTAAAGACATGCAGATACAATGTGCTCTTTCTTTTTGTGATCACTCCCCATTGTTGACGTGGTAAAGGAGAAGGTTCCACATCGATGACACTTTCCTTATTCTTCGCCATCCATGCAGCAATTCCTTCCAAAATAGTCACATCAGGTTCATCGAAACTGCCATCGCCTTTGGGACCAATATTTAATAAAATATTCCCACCCATAGCCTTAGCTTTCGCCAACAACTGGATAAAATGGGCGGTTGGTTTATGGTTCATATCTGTTGACGAATAGCCATACGAATCATTAGTTGTTGGGATAGCCTCCCAATAAGCCCCATTAGAAACAGGATAGAACTCTTCTGGCCGATCAGCGGTATTTAAATAATCACCATAATTCCTACCCTCTGTACGCGCTAATCGCCCGTTAACAACAATCCTAGGATCAGCATCCCGGATTGCTTTCAGAATCCTTAAATTTTCCGACAAAGGCAGCTTATGTGGCGTATCAAACCACAGTAAATCGGGCTGATATTTATGGATCAGTTCCTGTATTTGTGGAATTGCTTTTTCATCTACATAACGTTTTGCTTTGGGCAACCACTCCGGATGGTTGTCAAACCAGTTTGCTCCACCCAAAAGCTTATCTCCGCCCGGGTTTTTATAATCCCAGTCATTCCCCGGTGCATTGGGGTCTTCCCAATCGAACGCATGGGAATAGTAAAATCCAAACAACAAGCCATGCTTATGGCACGCCTTCGCAAGTTCCGCCATTGGATCTCGTTTGAAAGCAGTGCTCTTGGTAGAATAAGCGCTAGCATACTGCGACGGGTACATTGCAAAACCATCATGATGTTTAGCCGTGATGATAAAGTATTTCATACCCGCATTTTTAGCTAACATCACCCATTCTTCCGCATTAAATTTTTCAGGATTAAATCTTGCGGCCGAATCCAGGTATTCCTGACGGGGAATTTGCATGACACGCATAAGATGCTCAGCATATCCACCTCCTTTCTTCCCCTTCCAGATATTACCATATTGCGAATAAATGCCCCAGTGGACAAACATTCCAAAAGAGGCTTCTTTCCATTTTTTGATACGCTGCTCCTGTCCCACTACAGATTCTTTCCACCAGCCTGTTTCGGCAGCAGATATTGCGTTTCTATCCCTCGTGCTCGGGTCATTAAACATATCTGCGGCTTCATTCCCTTATTTACATTCTGAACCTGCCCCATCACCATCGTTACAGCGGTTGAAAGCATTAGAATAAGGCAATACCTGATTTTTATCATAAGTTTCGATATTATAATTGTCTCCAATAGCTGAACTAATGCTTTGAGAAAGACAATAGTTCAACATATAAATTTATATTACCTTCAAAAATAACTCAAAAAGCTAAAGATAAGGTGTAATTTTTGTTCATTTTAGAGGAGTAACAACCAAAGTCAGAAAAAAATAAAACCTATCCGCTTCTGTAGTGTTTATTTTATACTATAAACTTAAGGAGTCATGAGCAATCCCTCAGATTATTGGCATGTTCAAATAGGATCTACGGCCAATACCAGTGAAATCTTTATCGAGGTCACCAAAGACGGTCCGTATATTTTACACGGGCAGGTACCCTTTCATTTGCAATATATTATTCCAGATCGACAGGGTATCTCCAGATCCTATGAAAACGGCGAATCTTTTAAACTTGAAAAAGACACCTATTTATGCCGCTGTGGACTATCCAAAAATAAGCCCTTTTGTGACAACTCTCATGAGCAGGCTAGGTCTTTTGGTGTCGACTTGACCGATACAGCGACACTACATGATTCGCTCCAAACAGCGGAAATTATTGAAGGGCCTGTATTTTCCCTCAGCGACGATGAAAAACTATGCGCATATGCACGCTTCTGTGACCAAGGGAAAAGAATTTGGAATGAGATATCCTATAGCGATGAAAACTCCTTAGAAGGCGCCATAAATATGGCCCATTACTGTCCCAGTGGCAGACTGCTTGTATGGAACCAGGAAAATGCTCCCATCGAAGAAAATACCGTAGCCGAGATCGGTCTCATTGAAGATGTATTGAATCAGTGCAGTGGGCCTATCGCTCTGTGGGGCGGAATTCCTGTAAAAAGCAGCAACGGCAGGTACTATGAAGTCCGAAACCGCCAGACCCTTTGTCGTTGTGGGCAATCATCGAACAAACCATTTTGCGATGGCACACATGCCTCAATGGAATTTCAGGATGGACTCAGTAAGTACACACAAAAATAGCAGATACAAGTTATCGGTATTTATACAATATTTGTTTAAAATTCAGAACATGGAAAAGTTAACCGCAAAAGCAAGTATTCAGATCCAAAAACCCATCAATGAAGTTTTTGAAGCCATCGTTGATCCCAACAAAATGAATCACTATTTTATTAAATCCTCTACAGGCCGTCTGGAGACCGGAAAAACTGTCGAATGGAATTTCCTGAGTTCCCGACAGTTTTCCTGTAACCGGAAAAACAATCCGTCCAGACGACTATATTTCCTTTGATTGGAGTGGCGGATTAGCAAATCAACTGGTTGAAATCAGCTTATCTTCCTTCGGCGAGGGGTCCACTGTTGTCAAAATTACAGAACATGAAATGAACAACGATGAGGAAGGCATTTTGATTATGATGCGTCAGACCGAAGGGTGGGCAAATTTTCTAGCCTGCATGAAGGCCTACCTTGAATATAATATCAATCTTCGGAAGGGTGCTTTTGATTTTATGTTTTAACAGAAATAAAAATGGCGGTAAATAAAACCTCTTATATCGAAAAGAGTGTCGATGATTTTATTCAGGATATACCCGATACACAAAAGCGGGACGACAGCATCCAATTGGTACAATTGATGCAATCTGTCTCAAACGAAGCACCGAAGATGTTTGGCGAATCCATCATTGGCTTTGGACAGTATTACTATAAATATGCTAGCGGGCATGAAGGGTATGCGCCCTTAATCGGGTTCAGCCCCGCAAAGCTGCCATTTCACTTTATGTATATACCGGACTTGAAGAACATCGGCCACTAGTGGAACAACTGGGCAAATATAAAATAGGTAAAGCCTGCATTTACATTAAAAAACTGAGTGACATCAATACGGAACATCTGGCCACATTAATGCAAGAGACCATCCAATTTATAACTACCAAATACGCAAGGATCAAAGATTAGACACAACATTATGACAAGTAGCGTTTCAACAATTGACGAGTATATTGACCAATTCAAAGGGGACAAGAAGACCTATCTCAATCAAGTACGGCAGCTGATTGCTGAAGTAGTCCCAGCTGAAGCCACAGAAACCATTTCTTATCAGATGCCCACATTTCGATTTAATGGCAATCTGATCCATTTTGCAATGAATAAACAGCATCTCGGCCTATACCCTGGCCCTGATGCCATCACGCATTTCGCGGCAGAACTTAAAGATTTTAAAACATCAAAAGGAGCAATACAGATTCCGATTGACCAACCCTTACCAGAAAAAATCATTCGTGATATTGTCGCCTTTAATATCGAAAAACTTAAGGATAAACAAGGCCCTAACTGGCATAAAAGCAGAGGAAATTGGCTAGAAGCCGAAGAATTGATGCAACAGATTATGCTAAAAACCACACTGAAAAAAGAGTTCAAATGGGGCAGTGACATCTATACACACAAAGGGAAAAATGTCATCGGATGGGGTGGTTTCAAAAACTTCTTTTCCCTATGGTTCTATAATGGTGTATTTTTAGAAGACAAGGAAAATGTCTTGATCAGCGCCTCCGAAGGTAAAACCAAAGCACTTCGACAATGGCGTTTTCAGCATGTCAGCGAAATGGATAGCAGCAAAATCGAGGCTTATATCCAAGAATCTATTCGAACAATTGACGAGGGAAAAGAAATTAAACCCACCAAAAGCGAAGCAATACCTCCTTCTGGAATTCTTTTGGAAGCACTCCATTCAGATCAGGTATTTCATGATCACTTCAGGGCCCTGACACCAGGAAAACAAAAAGAATATATTCAGTATATCGACGAAGCGAAACAGGAAAAAACCAAATTATCCCGTCTGGATAAAATCAAACCACTGATTACTGCAAATAAAGGATTACACGATAAATATAAATAAGTGAATTTTAAACTAAAAATCGACGCTCATGGAAAATTCAATTATACCGTCCCTATGGTTTGATCAGAATGCGAAGGAAGCTTTTGATTTATACTGCCAGACTTTTCCAAACAGTCATATCGAAAGTAACTCCCCGATCGTTGTCGAGGCACTGCTTAATGGCGTAAAATTTATCGGTATCAATGGAGGGCCGATGTTTAAGCCAAATCCATCCATATCATTTATGGTGATCTGCGAATCAGCCGAAGAGATTGATCGCATCTGGAATACATTATCAGTAGACGGAAACGTACTGATGCCACTAAACAGCTATCCCTGGAGTGCTTATTATGGCTGGGTAGCGGACAAATACGGTGTAAACTGGCAGTTATACCAAGGCAACGTAAGTGACACAAACCAACAAGCAATTGTCCCTACGCTAATGTATTGCGGGCCTCAGCAAGGTAAATGCGAAACCGCAGTTCAGTTCTATGAAGAACTATTCAAAGATTTTCACAGCAACGGTATTTTACGTTATCCGGAAGGCGATTATAAAGGGGAGATCCAGCACACTCAATTTCTTGTCAATGGATTTACCTTAATGGCCATGGATAGCGGAGTGGCTCAAGACTTTACGTTTAGTGAAGGTATTTCCCTCACCATCCTCTGCCAGGATCAAGCTGAAATTGACTATTACTGGAATCGCATTACACAGCAGGGACAAGAGAGCATGTGTGGATGGTGTAAAGATGAATTCGGCGTGAGTTGGCAAATTGTGCCAACGCAAATTGCCACATATCTTCAAAATCCAGGAGCTGGAGAAGCCTTAATGAAAATGAAAAAATCATTATCAAAGACTTGATCGGATAATTTTATTGAAGACAACAACATTCCACGGTATAGATTGGGATAGATAAAAAACGGGAGCATCCAAAAGGTTGGATACTCCCGTTTTTCATTAATATCATTCGTCTACAATCTCCTTTTAGAAATTCAATTTCAGGAGAGTTCAGTTTTAATTTTTGAACAGTTCTGGTTATGCGTTTACCTGCAACGCCACTGCATATAATTTCATCTGTTTGATCATCGACAATAAACCATTGGCCCGTGTTGGCGACAAGTGTTCTTTTAAACCGATTTCATCAACGAAATACAGGTCTGCATCGACAATCTCTTTTGCAGTATGTCCCGACAGCACTTTGACCATCAGACTGACCAAACCTTTAGTGATAATCGCGTCGCTATCTGCTGTAAAAAACACCTTTCCATCTTTCACTTCCGGATACAACCATACCTTAGACTGACAGCCCTTGATAATATATTCTTCTGTCTTGTATTGCTCATCAATTAAAGGAACTTCCTTGCCCAATTGGATGATATACTCATATTTTTCCATCCAATCTGTAAAGAAAGCAAAATCTTCAACTAATTCGTTTTGTATTTCATTAATTGTCATAATCGTTTTTATTACACTAACATATTGACCGCGCGTTGAATACCCGCCACCAAGATATCTATTTCTTCTTTTGTGTTATAAAGTGCCAACGAAGCCCGGATCGTTCCAGGGATACCAAAGCGATCCATTACAGGCTGAGCACAGTGGTGTCCTGTTCGCACAGCAATACCCAATTTATCCAAAATTACGCCTACATCATAAGGATGTGTACCTTCAATGATAAATGAAATAACAGAACATTTTTGATCTGCAGTACCTATAAATTTCATCCCTGGGATCTGCGACAATTTTTCCAATGCATATTCCAGCAACTCGTGTTCGTAAGCCTCAATATTTTTTAAGCCAATCGAATTGATATAGTCTATCGCCTCATTCAAACAGATACCCGCTTCAATATTCGGAGTCCCCGCTTCAAATTTAAAAGGCAATTCATTATAGGTTGTCTTTTCAAAAGTCACTTCTTTGATCATATCGCCACCGCCTTGATAAGGAGGCATTGCGTTTAACAGATCTTCCTTACCATACAACACCCCGACACCAGTTGGTCCATACATTTTATGGCCTGAGAAAACTAAAAAGTCAACATCAAGATCTTGCACATCAACCTGTATATGTTGGACAGCCTGCGCCGCATCTATCAATACGACAGCACCATGCTTATGCGCAATCGAGATGATCTCTTTTACCGGATTGATCGTACCTAGTGCATTGGAGACATAAGTTACAGCAACCAGCTTCGTTCTTTCGTTAATGAGGTTTTGATAGGCTTCCATATCGAGCTCCCCTTATCATTCATCGGAATAACACGGATCTTACAGCCTTTTTCATCACAAAGCATCTGCCAGGGAACAATATTGGAGTGGTGCTCCATTGCAGAAATAATAATTTCATCTCCCACGTGGATAAATGCTCTGCCATAGCAAGTCGCAACCAAATTGATACTATCGGTCGTCCCCTTGGTAATAATCACTTGCTTGTCTTCAGGCGCATTGATAAAAGATTGAAGTTTTTTACGAGTCACCTCAAAAGCATCTGTCGATATCTGGCTGAGGTAGTGAACTCCACGATGTACATTACTATTCATATCTGTATAATAATGTGCAATGGAATTGATTACCGCATTAGGCTTTTGCGTTGTCGCACCATTGTCCAGATAAACCAAAGGCTTGCCATTTACCTCTCTTTTTAGAATAGGAAAATCTGCACGTATTTTATCTATATTATATTTTTCCAAAGTCGTCTAAATAATTTATACAAAGTTAATAGTATTTTATCGAATACAGGGCCGACAATCTGTTTTTTATGTCATTATCAATCTTCCAAGTTACCTGACCGACCAAAACAAAAAGTGGCTCAATACTATTAAAGAACCACTTTTTGTAGGTCATTTGCCATTTTTCACAATTATATCTTGCTTTTATAATTTATTGATGCTATTTATTTACCTTTGTATTGATATGCAAGAATTACCTCTAAATTTACCAGAAGGCTCACGTAAAGAAGTGATGGCCTACTTGGAGCCTTTCATGTTGAATGAAATGAGCGAATACCTGAAGCCTGTAGAAGAAATGTGGCAACCTGCTGATTTCCTTCCGGACGCTTCAAGGGATACTTTTTTGAGGAAATAAGAGATTTACAGGAAAGCGCCAAAGAACTATCCTATGACTTAGTTGCGGTATTAGTTGGTGATACGATTACCGAAGAGGCCCTTCCAACTTACGAATCTTGGCTGACAATGGTTGAAGATGTGGATAAAAACGAACAAGGTGGATGGATGAAATGGGTTCGTGCATGGACTGCTGAAGAAAACCGTCACGGCGATCTATTGAACAAATACCTCTATCTCTCGGGTAGAATAGATATGCGTCAGTTTGAGATGTCTACACAATATTTGATTCAAGATGGTTTCGATATCGGCACTGGTGCTGATCCTTACCGTAACTTTATATATACATCATTCCAGGAACTTGCAACCAACGTATCCCATCGTCGGGTGTCGGGACTTTCTAAAAAAGGTGGTGATAAGCTTCTGGCAAAGATGTGTGGTGTCATTGCTTCGGATGAAGCACGCCATGCCAAAGCATATATGTCTTTCATATCAAAGGCCATGACAGTAGATGCAAGCGAAGTAATGATTGCATTTGAAGATATGATGCGCAAAAGATTGTCATGCCCGCACAGTTTTTAAGAGAAGCAGGCGAACCTCAGGGCGAAGCTTTCGCACACTTTTCCGATGCTGCACAGCGACTAGGTGTGTATACTGCATTGGATTATGTCGATATCTTGAAAGAACTTAATAATGAGTGGAAAATTGATCAAGTTACAGGTCTAAATGAAAAAGGTGAGAAAGCAAGAGACTACCTCTTAAAATTACCGGATCGCTTGACTAGATTAGCTGACCGCATGAAGATTCCTGAAAAAGATTATAAATTCAAATGGATTTACGGATAAACAAAAAGCTTGACCAGAAATAGTCAAGCTTTTTTGTTTATCCTATTTACTTTGCTTGTCGGCTCTATGATTGTAAATATTGCAAAACAGTAATCCTCCCCCTTAGGCCGATTATCTCCATACACACGTAATTCAAAAATGTATATATTTTAAATACAAAAGGATATTTAATCTTACAATTACACTTATAAACATATATTAATTCGATCCATTTTAATTTAAAAAATAGATATATGTTATTAAATACATACCATATATATCATTTTTCAAAACGAAGTCCGAGTATTATGGATTATTCGGTTATCCTTCGACTATACTACGGGACATATTTACCCCTTCTTCGCCCTTGAGAGCAGCTAAGAGCATGGTGTAACCTAGGTGCTCACACGGTATTTCCGTGTCTAACACGGACTCACCACGGACTCATGTCGCATTCACCATGGTTACAGTGTGACGCAGATAGGATGATGTGTCGAAGCTGGTACGACGCATCACTATACAGGCTCACACCACCTGCCATAAAAAGGGAGCAAATTCGCCATGAAATTTGCTCCCTTTTTATAAGGATCCAGTCCGTCAATTATAATTAAATACCAATTCCCAAAAAGATTTTCAATACGATCTCTTTTTGCAAATATTTGATTAGGGCTTATTTCACATTTCCCATTAATTTCCGCACCACAGGTGACAATGCGATGAGCACCACACCTGCGATTAAAGAATACAAGCCCAATTGCTTATAACTTTCGGTGTACGTCACTAAGTTATCCGCCAACGAACTTCCTTCTTTTGCTTCAGCCATACTCGCACCGATCAAGCCCGCCACATATTGTCCATACGCACTTGCCAAAAACCACATTCCCATCATTATACCTTGTAACCTTGCTGGAGACAGTTTCGTCATAATGGAGAGTCCAATTGGCGAAAGACAAAGCTCCCCGACGGTAATCACCAATAAGGCAAGTGTAAAGATATCCAATGAGGTCATGCCTTCATGAGCGAATAAACGCGTCGCAAAAAGTACATAGTAACCTAAACCCAAGAAAACAAAGCCCAGACCAAACTTGATAATCGTATTCGGCTCAAGTTTACGTTTTCCCAACCATATCCAAAATAGACCAAATAATGGCGCTAGAGCAATAATAAATAAAGCACCACCAGAATTATTGACACCATTTGGATCAAGCGTCACGGCCCCAAGTAAAGAGTCATTCAGGTGCTTGGCAGCAAAGATGCTCAATGAACCACCACTCTGTTCATATATCCCCAAAAGATAATGGAAAACAAAATAAATACCAGTGCAGCAATTAATTTCTTGCGTTCCTCCTTGGTTACTTGTGACATTTCATAAAATAGATATAAAAGTGTCAATGGGCCAATGGTATACATAAAATAGTCCGTGTATTGGGTTTTCGACACCATAATCTGAATAACAGGTATAAAGATCAAGGTCAGCGCATATACTGCATATTCAACCCATTTTGGCAAAGCTTTCGTCTTTACGATAGCATCTGGGTGTCCGGGTTTAAGCCCAATAGGTCCAAGGTGTCTTTTGGTAAAGTGAAAATTAATCAAACTTGCCAACATCCCTATTGCAGCTAAACCAAAGGCAACATTCCAACGGTGAGGTTCGGAGATAACCGAGCTCAACATATACCCTTACCAATGGCGACACAAACATAGCCCCTAAAAATGCACCTAGATTGATCCCTGCATAGAACAACGAGAAACCACCATCACGACGGCTATCGCCATCACGATAGAGCTCCCCTACCATCGTAGAGATATTCGGTTTAAAAAAGCCGGTACCAATAATAATAAATGAGAGACCAAAAAGAAATATTGATGTGGATCCGCGGCTAGGAAGAGACTCCCTACAATCATTAATATGCCGCCCCAGAACAATGATTTTCTAAAACCTAAAATCTTATCAGCAAAAAGACCTCCGATAAATGTAAAAGCATAGACAAATGCCTGGGTAGCTCCATACTGCAAATTAGCCTCTTTCTCCGCAAAATTCAGTTGTGTGATCATAAAGAACACCAACATGCCCCGCATGCCATAAAAACAAAATCTTTCCCACATTTCCGAGAAAAACAGGCTCCAGATCTGTCTTGGGTACTTTCCTTAAAATTTTGAATCTCCTCTAGCGATTCCCGTGTACTAACCTCCATACTGTATTTATATTAATCAAAAAAGCTTCTTTCGTAAAAGAAGCTTATATAGTTATTATTTAACTCCGTGCATCAATCTTTTGATCAAAGGATTGAACAGCATGACAAGCAATCCGGCCAAAGCTGGAATAGCCGTAAATAAAAAGAAAAAGTGACTCAACGAATATTCCTGTTGAATTGTCTCGACCTGTCCGCCCAATACCGCTGCAACCTTTTGTGCAATAGCAATAGCTAGATACCAGATGCCGAACATAAAAGCCAACATCCGTGCTGGAACCAATTTAGAAACATAAGATAAGCCCACCGGAGAAATAAACAATTCTCCCAATGTATGAAATAGGTAAGTCAAGACGAGAAATACCATAGAAATTTTCATTCCCGGTGCTATGCCCCATGAGCCTAATCCGATAATCAGGAATCCAATGGCAACCAGTATCAGACCAAATCCATATTTAAAGGCAGCTGAAGGATTGTATTTCGATTCCCATATCTTAGATACCGTGGAAGCTAGTGCAATGATAAAAAATGAGTTGAGAATAGAAAACCAGGATACTTTGATTTCCGAAGCTTCTTTATTAAACTCCTGATAAAGCATCCAGATTGCGGCACCCCAGATCAGTCCAAAGCAGACAAATAATACGATATTAGAGATGGCAATCTTATCCCAGGTTACCTTTGCAAGTTTTATTAAAACCCAGCTGATAATTGCTAATGGTACGATCGTTAATAAACCATTGACTACATTAAATGTCGTCAATGCGGCACCTGTAAGTGCTCTGTCGATATTATCCCTTGCGACAATGACCAATGAGGTTGCCCCTTGTTCAAAGCTCATGAAAAAGAAAATGAGGAAAAACGCCAAAAGCACCACGGCAAACATTCTATCCCGTACAGTCTTGTCATAACGTAAAATCCGGGAAACGATCAAATAAATAAACAAGATCAATGCAATAATGACCATGATATACTGACCTCTTAAAAAAGAAGTATCCAACCCGGCAAAAACATCAATAATACCATTTTTCGACAATGGATCATTGAAGGCATATACAAATCCTATGATAGCTACAATACCGATAAGCACGAAATCCTTTATTGTAAACGGATTTTTAGTATCCGTATCATTGACAATAACTTCTTTCTTCTCCCCAATCGCGGATTTGTCCAAAATACCGAGGTTACCCATGAGCGGTTTTGCAAACACAAACTGAAGGGTACCTAGGAGCATAAAAATACCAGCCAATCCAAATCCCCAATGCCATCCATATGTTTCAGCGATGTAACCACAGAGCATCATCCCAAAGAAAGCGCCTGCATTGACACCCATATAGAATATCGTATACGCTCCATCCTTCTTTTCAGGAAGATCTTTATACATTTCGCCAAGGATCGAAGGCATGTTCGGTTTGAAAAAACCTGTTCCTATAACCAAACAGATCAATCCCAGAAAAAACATGATCGCGGTATCAAAAGCCATTGCGGCATGCCCCAATGTCATGATAGCTGAGCCGATAATAACAGCTTTTCTGGATCCGATGTATTTGTCGGCAATGATCCCACCGAGTATTGGTGTCAGATAGAGCATCATCGCGTATGTTCCGTACAATGCACCTGCTTGTTGTGCAGTCCATGCCCAGCCAGAGAATGGGCTACCTTGGATAACCGCAGCAGTTAAAAATTGCATCAATAGAACACGCATTCCATAGAATGAGAACCGCTCCCACATCTCTGTAAAGAAAAGCACGAACAGCCCTGAGCGCTGTCCTAGTACATTCGATTTAAAAAAATCGTTCGACGGGCTAGTTGTTATATCCCCGTTTAGTCTCCCCATAAGTAATCAACCTTTATTTTTATAAAATACTTACAAAGAAACAAAAACAAAATCACTTTTGGCCAAAATAAAGTTGCATAAACAAAAAAAAAGGCAACCCATTTGGATTGCCTTTTCCGTAACATTTTTAATATGCCCTATCTTTTGTGCAATTGTTCGTAAAGATCAATGACCTTTTTCTGAAGTTCGATAACTTCGCCATCACGTAGTTGCAACTTTTGCGTTAACGCATTGACCTCATTGACATACTCTTTATCCTCTTCTGAATCAGAAGTAGATAGTAGTTGAACAACTGTCAAATTGAATAATTTTGAGATTTGATTAAGGCGAGACAGATTTACATCTGTAATACCTGTTTCAATTTTTGAAAATGCTGGGATTGAGATATCCAATCGCTTTGCAACATCCTCTTGACTCCATCCCTTTTGGTGTCTAAGTAATCTGATTTTTTTCCTAATGCATTCATCTGGTAGATATTTTAAACAAAAATAGCAAATAAAAATATAATTTACATTAAATTATATTTTTTTCTAAAAATCTCTAAAAAACCGATCAGCGAGCACCGAGAGATTAACCCCGTTATAATTATTTAAACTCATAAGTAGTAAATTGTAACCCTTAGATTTAACTCCATCCAAAAAGGAATACAGGCCATCTAAGCTCACAACAACCTCTAAATCAGGATTATTAAAACTCCTTTTGATATTCTCAGGAACACTTTCAATATCCTTATTAAGTTCCTTACAGGAGTGGATATTCACGTAGACCACAGAGAGATCCGACTCTCCCATTGAGTTCGCATATTGTAACAAAAAGGAAGAATCTAAACTATCATACGAGTTTAATTCGATAATTGTGACCAATTTCTGATTAGGAAATTGTTCTTTTACCGCGTGAATACTCGACCGCACTTTATCCGCATTGCAGGCATAATCTTGATAGACTACAGATCCTTCTGAGCTCGCCACAAACTCCAGATAACGGATAGATGTATTAAAACTCTTTATTGCATCAAAGAACTCTTTCTTTTAATGCCCAACCATTCACAGACTGTATAAGCACCAGCGATATTAGACAGATTATGTTTCCCGAATACTTGTAAAGGAACTTCTCCGTCTGCGGTATTTAGATAGGTAACCCCTTATTAATTGTGTAATCGGGGATCTTATAGCCATGCCGGTTAATTTTACAGTCTTTGGTATCTTGCAAAACTTTTTGAAGAACGGCATCTTCTTTATTATAGATCAGTGTTCCTTTAGGGGTATGGAATCAATAAAATCTTCAAATTGTTTAATATATTCCTCTTGAGATATTTTGGAATTAAATTCATTCCATACGATACCCGAGATTAGTGCGATATTAGGCTTATAATATAAAAATTTCGACTTGGAATCAATTTTGGACGAAACATATTCATCTCCCTCGATAATAATAATCTTATTATGTTTGGTAATATCCACAAGTTTATCAAAGCCCCTTAATTGCGCCCCAACCAAATAATCAAATTCTTTTCCTAAGGAGCGCATAACGTGCATAATCATGCTCGTAATCGTTGTTTTCCGTAGCTCCTGCAATAACCACACGGATTTTATCCTGTGAGAGTTCTTGTATAAACTCGGGAAAAGAATAGATCTTCAGGCCTAATTCTTGCGCCTTTTTCAATTCGGGATTATCTGCTTGCGCATGTGCTCCCAAAATAACGGCATCAATATCTTCCGTCACCTTGTCGGCAAACCATCCCAATTGATCTGGCAATAATCCAGCTTCGATGAGATGGGAACGGGAAGGTTCCACAATCTGATCATCAGATCCAGTAATTTGGTGCCCTTGCTTTGCCAAAGAAATGGCAAGGTTATGCATCACACTACCACCTATCGCTATAAAATGAATACGCATCGCTCTATTACCGTTTCACAAACTTGGCTGCACACCAATTATTTAAAACTTTTTGGAGATAAATTCAAAACCTAAAGACTTAGCAGTATCACGTAACATCGCCAAATCTTCCTGTTCATAAAATCCGCTTAAGTACAACTCTCCATTTTTATTGATACTTAAAGCATATTGTGGTAATTGTTCCAATAGAATATTTCGATTGATATTTGCTAAGATAGTATCGAAAATTCGGCCTTCTAAAACTTCGAAGGAACCACAAATAGCCTCGATATTGTCTACGGTATTAAGCAGTCTATTTTCGATCACACTGTCCACACAGATTTCATCATAATCTACTGCCAAGACAGCATTAGCACCTTTTTGGACGCCAAGATCGCTAGAATACCCGTACCACAGCCCATATCCAGCACCTGCTTACCCTCAAAATCATTCTCCAAAATATATTGGAGCATCATCGATGTGGTCTGATGGTGTCCTGTCCCGAAGGACATTTTAGGATCAATGATTATTTCATAAGGGAAATCAGGTTTTGCGTCATGAAACGTAGCACGTACATAACACTGTCCACCGACTTCAATGGGGTTAAAATTACTCTCCCAGAGTTTGTTCCAATTCTGATTTTCAATTTCCTGAACCTTATAGTCTACTTCAAATCCCTCATCAAGATTTAGCATTAACGTTTCTAATGCTTGCAAATCAAGATTTGCAGCTGGAATATAAGCTGCAAATCCTGATTCGGTATCTTCAAAAGTATCAAAGCCGATGTCTGCCAAATCAGATACCAATAGATCTTTTGCCATTCCTCACCCGATAGCATTTGAAAGATAACCTCTATGTATTTCATTTCTAAAAATTAGCCGTTAAACACTTTGGCAATATCTATAAAATCTCTCGATTTCAAAGAAGCTCCTCCAATCAAACCACCGTCAATATCTGCCTGTGCAAATAGATCCTTCGCATTGCCCGGATTACAAGATCCACCATACAGGATACTTGTGTTATCCGCTGCTTCTTGGCCGTATTTTTCTGCGACAACCTGACGAATAAACTGATGAACTTCCTGCGCTTGCTCTGGGCTAGCGGTAAGTCCTGTCCCAATCGCCCAAACTGGCTCATAAGCCAATACGACTGCAGCAAAATCTTCACTGGACAAATGGAACAATCCAGCTGTCAATTGTGTTTTAATTATTTCAAAGAAATCACCCGATTCACGTTCTTCTTTTGTTTCGCCGATACAAAATATAGGCGTCAGGCCATGTTTCAGCGCGATATCCACTTTAGCAGCCAACAACGCATCTGTTTCACCAAAATAAGCACGTCTTTCAGAGTGACCTAAGATCACATGTGAAGCACCCACCGATTTTACCTGACCTGCTGAAATCTCACCTGTGTATGCTCCAGACTCCGCCTGATGAATATTTTGTGCACCAATATTCACATTTGCAACATTCTTAGATAATTGCCCAAGACTTGACAAGTGGATGAAAGGGCTACAAACAACCAGTTCCTGATTTCCGATTACCTCATCTTTGGCCATATTGATAATTTCAGAGAATAAACTTAATCCTGATTGATAGTCTAAATTCATTTTCCAGTTACCAGCTACGATTTTCTTACGCATGATTTTTACGATTTAATTATATTTTTTGTTAAGTTGATTCAATTCCCTTATGAGCCGTTCCGGTAATTCCTCATTTTTCGATATATATAGTGCTTCCAGATACGCCATAAACTTATCAAAGTTATAGATCTGTGTATCCCCATTGAACACCCAGGCAAACGACGGTACAAATTTAGCATAAAAACTTGTATCTGCTAGCATACTTGCAATTCCAATTACGGTTCCGGTATTGAAAGATGAGTTGATCCCTACTCGTGTATAGTCACCTATAAAGACACCACACTTCAATAAACCTGTATCTCTAAAGTCTTCCAGTTTATAATCATAAATCGTAACCGTTTTTAGATTGTTTTTTAGATTTGAATTGGATGTTCCTGCGCCGAGATTACACCAGTCACCAATGACCGAACAGCCCAAATAGCCGTGATGACCTTTTGCAGAGAAGTCACCAATAACTGAATTACCCACTTCACCACCTACAACGCTCTGCTTACCAACAGATACATTCCCATAGATGGTTGCGCCCATCTTTACGACAGCTCCCTTCCTAGGTATAAAGGTCCCCGGAGATGCGCCCTTCCATAATTGTAACACCTTCATCAATATAAATGGGTCCAGTGGTCGAGTTGAGTGTCACACACTCCATCGTAACCTGTTCAGCAATGTAAAAATCTGTACCCAGCAGCTGATTTGTCGCAGAGACAGTCGCAGTAGCGGTCTTTTTGCTAAAAGATTGAAATCATTAACAATTTCAGCGCCCGTTAATAAAAACAGATCCTCTGCCCCATTCAACAAAGATATGGTATCATTAGCATCCCTTAGTTTAAAGACACCCTCTCGATGATATCGCCAGGCGAAGACTGTTCCATTTTGTTGTAAGGCATCTCCCGCTTCCATTGCTATAATAGCTTGTAATAAGCCCTCAGATGGAATAATATTCTCGGACAAGCACACAATACCATCTTCCAGAATATCACCTTCAAAAAGCTCTAAATTGAACATTGGGGCCAACCTATTCCATTTCTCTCTTAGCGTCAGTATACCGACACGTAAGTCAAGACAGGATTTAATAAAGGTAAAGGATATAAACTCTTTTTATCAAAAGAAGTCAGCGGGAAAGTGAGCTTATCCAACGGTCGGATAGCATCAAAACAATCTACAAAAAAGATTTTCACAAAATAAAAATAACAAAAAAACCCGACAAATAACATTTATCGAGTTCTTAATATTGTAATATACAGATCTGCTACAATTATTTTTTGTTGTAACGGCTACGGAATTTGTCGATACGTCCAGCAGTATCAACCAATTTCATTTTACCTGTATAGAAAGGGTGTGATGTATGAGAAATCTCTAATTTTACAACTGGATACTCATTACCATCTTCCCACTGAATAGTCTCTTTCGTGTCAACACAAGATTTAGTAATAAAAGCATAGTCGTTTGACATATCTTTAAATACAACTAATCTGTAATTTGAAGGATGCAAATCTTTTTTCATTATTATTATGATTACGTATATTCAATTATTGAGGTGCAAAGATAATTTATAAAAATGTAATTTGCAACAATTGCAAAGAATAATTCGCTGAATTTTTCCACACTTTCAGTTACCGGCACTTAAACGGTTACAAATGTAACAATCTTTATTTATCCCCAAGAATTATTTTGTTTTCCAAGTTTTTTCTCCTAACTTAACTTACTACAATTAAATCATTTACATAATTATGAGCAAATTAGATGAAAAAATTGCTGCATATACTGCAGAATCCAAAAACTTGGTCTATCACTAGATGATGCGTTCATTGCAAAAGTGACAAAAGGAATGGGTCCTTCCATTTACAATGCAGATTCAGAAACTATTGCAGCATCAGATCCCGAGGAGCTTAATCGTGTCAAGCAAAATTTCCTGATCAAAAAATTAGGTCTTAAAGATGGCCCTGATTTAGACAAGGCATTAGAAGAGGTTATTACCACTATTGGTAAATCCAATAAAAATAAATACCGTGTTTTGGTGTATGCTTTATTGGCAAAAAAATTCAAAAAAGAATCTGTTTACCAATAAGCATCAACATTTTAATAATCCAACTTCTATCCAAAAATCAATTCCCCAAAGAATTGAGGTAAATGGAAATTAGGAGTTGGATTATCTACTTTATTCCATGACAGAAAATGCGGATTTTTAGGTTGTCACCACACTTGTAAAAGTTCCCGTGTATTTTCTTCCCTTTCAGATCACTTGTATCATTAAATTTAAAGACAGCCAGTGGAATGACCTGGATCATGCTCCAACGTCTATCCGTACCACTATGCCGTTCAATCATGGAGAATGCCTGCACCGTCTCAATCTCCGCCGCACTGAGCCTGTTTCTCGTTGATTTATCAGGAGTTCCGTAGCCGATCAATCCTGTCCCTATCAAATTAAACTCAATATTATAATAATGCTGACGATCATCAAACGAAACAAAAAGCTCTACACAGCTATCCTCCCATACATTTTGATTCACCTCCGCATAATTTCCACGCAATTGCTCTTCTGCGACGTCAAACTGTAACAGCAATGCTTTTTGCGTGTAACCAATTTTAAATCGCACCTGCGGCTTGTAAGGATACGACTCGCTCCAATTACTATATTCCAATGTATTCCATTCCAAATCTTTGACAAGATCCGAAAGCTGATTAAAATTGTGACTGCCGGTCAAATCTGATGCAATAGGCAGAATGGTTAGTTTCTTCATATACAATAAAGTTAAGAAAAAGAAGCTTCATCATCAGATGGAAGCTTCTCAAAATATTAAAGGTATAAAATCGTTAAATACAATCAAAAATTACCTTTCTCATAAATTCCTCATTCTTTTCCATCTCCTCTACCAATTTCAGCTGTGTATTGGTGCGTACCAAATTATGTTCGTCATATTTGGTTTTATAATAGTGGTCACCCTCGATATAATCGGTCAAGAAACGTACACCTTGCATATAAGGCAACAAAAATGCACCATCCACCAAAGTTTCTTTTTCCAGCGTCGTCAAAAATTCGTTTGCTTCTTCCAAATATCCTTCTGCATAAGCCTTATATAACGAAAGGTTCAGCACGATTTTCGATATATCCTTCTCATCTTCGGCTACGGGATTAATAATGGTACGGATGGCATCCCCAAAATCATAAGCCACATACCCTGGCATAACTGTATCCAGATCGATTACACACTGCATTTTATCATGAACATCCAACAATACATTGTTAAACTTTGTATCGTTATGTGTGATACGTAGCGGCAATGCTCCTTTATTTCCCAAATCCAGAATCGTCTTCATGCGGTCTTCACGATTAAAGATAAAATCCAGTTTATCTTGCACCAGACGAACACGTTGGCAGACATCTTTTGCGATAGCCTTTCTCAGGTTATCAAGTCGGAATTCTACATTATGAAAATTAGGAAGTACCTCTACAATACGGGAAGCATCTAGGTCAGAAAGCTGTTTCTGGAACAGTCCAAAAGCACGTCCACCTTCTGCGGCCTGCACTTCCGTCTCCACGATATCATAACTCTTCGTATCCTCGATCAGGATAAACATACGCCAGTAATTCCCGATACTATCCGTTGTATATAGTTTGCCCTCCAGTGTAGGAATGATCGTCAGAACATGATCACTAACCTGCTTCCTTCGGCAACTTTTACTTTTTTACTAAGATGTTTTGTTACGATTTCAATATTATGCATCAAACCGTCCACATTTGGAAAAACGTGATGGTTAATGCGTTGCAATAAATGCGATATTCCACTATCTATGGAGGTAATTACACGATAAGTATCATTGATATGACCAGAACCAAAAGGCTGCACTGAAATGATATCTCCTTCTAATGTGAATTGTTTTGCTGCGTTCTCTACTACTAATTGGTTAAAATCAGACATTAAACTATGTTTTTAAATCATCAATGTGCTTGCAATATCATAAATTGAATTAATAAATGATAATTTTTATTTCAATCAAACGATTGCATGAAATTTAATAAATTTAAACAATCGTTTGCACTTTCATTTATAGCAAATGAAATAATATATTTGTTGATAAGAGCCAGTCACATAGACGGTTCTTATTGTAAGATAAATAACTAATATACAAACTCCTCATATCTCAAAACAATGGATAGAAGAAATTTCATTAAATCAACTGCCATCACTACCGCTGGAATCGGCGTTCTTTCAAGCACAGACCTATTCGCTCAAACAAACGGGAAGATAAAAATCGGCTTTATCGGGGTTGGCCTTCGTGGACGTAATCACGTTCAGATTGCCTTACATAGAGACGACTTAGAAATTGTGGCAGTATGTGATACACAAGAAGAATCTCTTGCACAATGCCGTAAACAGTTCAATGAAAAAGGCACCAAACTTCCGAAAGAGTATACAGGAGGCCTTGATGCTTACAAAAAAATGTTGAGCAGCGAAAAATTAGATGCTGTTATCATTGCAACACCTTGGCAATTTCACAAAGACCAAGCTATTGATGCCATGAAAGCTGGTTTATATGTAGGTTGTGAGGTTATCGCAGGTTTAACAGTACAGGATCACTGGGATGTCGTAAAAGCTTCTGAAGAAACAGGCAAACCTTATATGACATTGGAAAATGTTGCTTTCCGTCGTGATGTACTTGCTGTATTAAATATGCACAGACAAGGTTTATTTGGCGAATTGTTACATCTTGAAGGTGGATATCAACATGATTTACGTGAAGTTCTATTCAATGATGGAAAGAGTTATTACGGTCATGGTGTAGAATACGGACCTAAAGCACTTTCTGAAGCACAATGGCGTACACAGTTCAACATCGACCAAGATGGTGACCTTTACCCAACACATGGGCTAGGTCCAATCATGCAATTTGTTGACATCAACAAAGGCAATAGATTTACACATATCACATCTTACTCAAGTAAGGCACGTGGTTTGGCGGCTTATGTCAATAAAGTATCCCCAGGACACCCAAATAGTAAGTTAAACTATAAAAACGGTGACATTACACAAACAATGTTACAATGTGCAAATGGTGAAACAATGTTGTTGACACATGATACCCATTTACCAAGACCATATTCTATCGGTTTCCGTGTACAGGGTACAGACGGTATCTGGATGGACGTCGCTAAAGGTATCCATATCGAAGGTAAATCAAAACCCCATACTTGGGATCCGGCAGACGAATGGGTTAAAAAATATGATCACCCTATCTGGAAGAAATATGAAGAATTAGCAACTGGTTCAGGTCACGGTGGTATGGACTGGTTTGTATTCAATGCATTTATCCAAGCTGTAAAACAAAAAGTTCAAACGCCAATTGACGTTTATGATTCAGTAACAATGAGTGCAGTATTCCCACTTTCTACAGAATCGATCAAAAAGGTAATAAAACGTTAGAGTTCCCAGATTTCACAAAAGGAAAATGGAAAACAAAGAAAAATACCTTTATGCTTGACGATAGCGGTATGTAATATCAAAAATACCATAACGAAAGAAGCTGTATCCCGAAAAGATACAGCTTCTTTCGTTATGGTATTTAATATAATATCGATAGTTCTACCATTTAGGCTGCCTTTTTCTTAAATTAGCGTTCACAAACAATTTTTCCATAACATTATGCTCACCGAAGCAATTATAATCTTAGTACTAATCATCTTAAATGGAATCCTATCTGCTTCCGAAATTTCAATTGTTTCCAGCAGAAAGGCGCGCTTACAGGCCGAGAGCGATAAGAATAATCCAGCAGCCAAGATTGCACTGCATCTCAAAGAATCCCCTAACAGCTTCCTATCCACGGTACAGATTGGGATTACGCTAATTGGTATCTTAACAGGTTTCTTTTCGGGTGGTAGCATCTCCACCTACCTGATCGAAGTTTTTAATAAATCGAGCATACTCGCACCCTATAGTCAGGAGTTAGCGGTTGTTTTGGTAGTGCTAATCATTACTTATTTTTCATTGGTTCTTGGCGAGCTGGTACCCAAGCGTATCGGAATGGCTATCCCTGAAAAATACGCCATGTTCATTGCTTACCCCATGAACTTGCTCAGCAAGATTGTCAGACCATTTGTTTGGTTATTGAGCGCCTCTACTGAGTTTATTGTCAAGATCCTCAATATCAAAAGTACGGGAAACAGTGTTACCGAAGAAGAGATCAAGGCATTGGTCGACGAGGGGTCGATAGTGGTGTGATTGAAGGTATTGAACACGATATCGTGGATCGTCTCCTCAGTTTAGGCGACAAAAAGCCATCAATCTGATGACCCACCGCAAGAACATTGTGTTTCTGGATCTTGAAGACAGTTTTGAAGAGAACAGACAGATTATCCTTGACAATGACCATTCCATTTATCCCGTTTGCGAAGGGGACTAGACAATATCAAAGGTGTTGTTCATGTCAAATCGCTGCTTAGACAATGTTTTCAAGACAAACCCTTTAATCTCAGGGAACTTCTGTTGCCGATCAAGTTCGTCAACGAATTCAGTCCGTCATATAGTATTATGAATACACTGAGGACATCGCAGGTGCATCAAGCGGTGGTTATTGACGAATATGGTTCGCCACAGGGTATTATTACACTACGCGATATTGTAGGAGACCTCGTTGGTAACATTACCGAAAGCGACATCAGTGTACGCCCCAAAATGCGTCAACTGGAAAGCGGCGACTATGTTGTCGATGGCCAATATCAGATCGAGGATCTTCTGGATGAATTTGAAATAGGTCTTTCCGAAGAAGATGAGGACGACATCAACAATGTCACGACAGTCGGAGGCTTGGTGTTTTTATTACTGGATCACGTCCCTGAGGAGGGCGAACGTGTACGCTTCAAAAATATGGTATTTGAAGTATTGGACATGGATGGCAATCGTATAGATAAGCTGTTATTAAAAATCGAGGAATAAAACGAAGTTTATCAATTCAATAACAATAAAGGGCCGATCATAATAGATCGGCCCTTTATTGTTATTCTAATTTTAAGACGATTATCTTAGTTGATGCCGTGCATCATCTTTTTCAAGATAGGATTGAAAACGATTAATAATAATGCTGTCACAGCTGGAACGATTGCAAAGATCATGAAGAAATAAGACATCGAATGCTCTGCTGTAATTTTATCAATATACGACCCTAAAAATCCACCGATAAAATTAGCGATAGCTGAAGCACAGAACCAACAGCCAAAAAGTAAGCCTAAAAACTTCTTTGGAGAGAGTTTACTTACATAAGAAAGTCCTACGGGTGACAAACAAAGTTCTCCCGCTGAGTGGAAGAAATAAGCGATAACAAGCCATATCATACTCACTGAAGCTGTTTTAGCTCCCTGTGGAATATCATTTGCACCATAAGCCAGGGCTGCAAAACCAATACCGACCAAGATCAAACCCATCGCGAATTTTACGGGTCCCGAAGGATTCCATATTTTTCCCAGAATTTACTGAAAGAGGATGCTAACGAAATAATAAAAAGGCATTTAATATCTGGAACCAAGAGGCACCAACTTCCGAACCTGTTATACCAATCTCACGAAATACTTTCCATAAGCCCAAGCCCCAGATAATACCAAAGGAAATCGCTGTAAACAAAATCGTCAATGGATATTGTTTATAGATCTTTCTGGCCAGTGCGATCAAGACAATGGTTACAATAATAATGGGAGCGATCGTTAATATTGTATCGATCCATTTAAAAGCAACAGCTGAATCTCCCGATAACACGCGTTGTGTATAATCTTTGGCAAAAATAGACATTGATCCCCAGCCTGTTCAAAAGACAAAAAGAATACAATACTAGCGAGCATAAATATTGTAACGACAATAAGACGGTCTCTAACAACATTTCTAGGGATAATCTCATCAACTTCCTCATTATTTTTAACTTTTTCGTCATGATGAGCCTGTAGAGCTTTGGGAGTATCGCCAATAATTCCGAATATTTTCTGTCCAAAATAGAATTGTAACATTCCAAAAAACATGAAAACCCCTGCTAAACCAAATCCATAGTGCCAACCGATCTTCTCACCAATATAACCACACAAAAGCATTCCCAAAAATGAGCCAGCATTGATACCCATATAGAAAATCGTGTAACCAGCATCTTTCTTTGCGCTTTTATCTGGATATAGATTTCCAACCATTGAGGAAATATTTGGTTTGAACATCCCATTTCCCAAGATCATCAAGAGTAGACCTAAGAAAAAGAAGCCTGAATTGACAGCCTCAAATGCCATGGATAGATGACCCAACGTCATAATCAATGCACCGATCAAGATGGCCTTTTTAAAACCGGTCAATTTATCTGCAATCATACCACCGATCAATGGGGTCAAATAAACAAAACCTGTATATAAACCATATAACTTCATTGCGCGCTCATTGCTCCATTCCCATCCTCCATCAGCGATCGTACTGATTAAAAATAAGGTCAATAGCGCACGCATTCCATAATAGCTAAAACGCTCCCACATTTCCGTAAAGAACAGCACAAATAATCCGGCAGGATGCCCATTTACCATCTTGTCATCTATCCCCTGCTTGGCCAGATGTGCTACAAGAACTTGATCTTTTCTTGATTCATATAATTTCAATAATTGTTTTATAACTCAGGTTTTGTTTTTAATTTGATAAAAATCGCATGAAGATACACTATTTTTCTATGAATTAATCAATCCCATGCATCATCTTTTTATTTTTTTATTACCAAGCAACAGAAATACAGCCGCTATCATAGGTATGACCGTAAACACGGCAAAGAAAAATGACATGGAATGTGATTCGGTTATCTTATCAATGTAAGAACCAATAAATCCACCGATAAAATTAGCGATGGCATTGGCACAAAACCAAAAACCGAATAACAGCCCCAGGAATTTCTTTGGAGACAATTTACTCACATACGACAATCCCACAGGACCGATGCAAAGCTCACCTACTGTATGAAAAAAGTAAGCCAACACCAACCAGATCATACTGACCGAAGCCGTCTTTGCCCCTGTTGGAATCTCTGCACTCCCTATTGCTAAGGCCGCAAACCCAACACCGACCAAGGTTAGCCCCATCGCAAACTTAATCGGGCCAGAAGGGTTCCATACACGCTCCCAGATCTTACTGAATGAAGTTGCTAGCGTTATGATAAAGAAAGAATTGAGCATGGGAAACCAAGACACGGTCACTTCCGAATTCATACCATGATATTCACGGTAAACCTTCCATAGACACAACGACCAGATAATCACAAATGAGATACTGGAAAAGAGTATGATTAAGGGGTATTTACGAATTATTTTCTTCGCCAATACCAATAGTACTCCAGTAATCACAACAATAGGGACGATCGTTAACGCGAAATCTGCCCATTTAAAAATGGTGGCAACTTCTCCGCTCAATACACGTTGGGTATAGTTTTTGGCGAATATGGTCATCGAACCTCCGGCCTGTTCAAAAGCCAAATGGAACACAATACTTGAAAACATAAAAATCGCGATGACCAATAGCCGATCACGTACAATATGCTTTGGCTGTTCATCGTCCCGATTCAATTTTTTCGAAACTGTGCTTTCTTTTTCTGGCGTATTCCTATTTTTCCAAAAATGCGCTGCGCAAAGTAAAACTGCAACATGCCCAGAAACATAAATATACCGGCAAGTCCAAAACCATAATGCCAGCCTATTTTCTCACCAATATAACCGCACAGCATCATGCCCAAAAAGGCACCACCATTGATCCCCATATAGAAAATCGTATATCCGGCATCCTTTTTACCACCCTTATCAGGATATAGTTTACCCACCATAGAAGATATATTGGGCTTGAAAAGACCATTTCCCAGGACAATAAGGATCAATCCCGCCAGAAAGAAATTTTTATTGAATCCCTCCATGGCCATCGAAATATGGCCCAGAGTCATGATGATCGCCCCCACCATGATAGACTTTTTATATCCTGTCAGACGATCCGCAATAATTCCACCAAATAAAGGCGTTAAAAAGACCATCCCCGTATACAGACCGTACAGCTTCATGGCCTCCGAATTTGTCCAGCCCCAGCCATGTTGCGCAATCGTCGAAACCAGAAAGTTTACCAATAGCGCACGCATACCATAATAACTAAAACGCTCCCACATCTCCGTAAAAAACAAGACAAATAATCCAGCGGGATGCCCTTTCACCAATACTCGTTCAGCACCCACTTGATTTAAGTGAGATTCCAGAACAGCATCTTTTCAAAATTCATGTTTTTCTAATCGTTATTTTTCAATATCAGGTAGTGTGATTTCAATTTATCCATTGCTATCCAGACCAAATCGTCCTATGTTCATAGGCCACCAAAGTAGGTGCTGCAATCAAATTAGTCGACACAATAATATGGACAAAATTTAGATTTACTTCAATAGGATATCTCCTATCAATTAAATTCTCGGTTAAAAACAAAGTTCTCTTCAATAGCATGAAAAGAACTTTGTTTATATACTTTTATATTAAATCAATGGACGCAAACGCTCCAATAATTTTTTCGTTGCGAAGATTCCTTCCTCTTCACTCAATTTACTTCCTTCGTACTCAATCCCAACATATCCTTTGAATTTCGCCTTTTTCACGATTTTCAACATACGCTCATAGTCAATTTGAATTTCATTACCATTCGCATCAAAATCATGTGTTTTCGCGCTTACACCATGCGCATAAGGCATTAAGTCTGTCACACCTTGATAACGGTCATATTCATAGAAATTGCCCAAATCAGGTAAGCTTCCACAATATTTGCTTCCTACGGCTTTCAGGGTTTTAGCCAACCAGTCACCATGCGAGGAAATACCACCATGATTTTCAACGATAATACTAATACCTGCTTTTTTTCCGATATCCGACAGCGCAGTTAAACTCTCTACCACACGCTTGCTTACTTCATCAGGCGTACCTTTACCAGCAGCGTTTACGCGGATGGCATGGCAACCCAAAAAGTTCGCCGCAGAAATCCATTTATAGTGATTTTGTACAGCCTGTTTTCTTTTAGTTTCATCTTCGTCACCAAGATTTCCCTCCCCATCAACCATGATCAACACATTCCTTACACCATTATCCTTTGCACGCATGTTCAGTTCAGTCAGGTAATTGTTATCATTAGCCTTGTCTTTAAAGAATTGATTCACATACTCTACACCATAGATACCATATTTTTTTGCAGCTATAACCGGGAAATCCAAATTGTTCAGATCACCTTTAAATAAAGTTTTATGCAATGACCATTCAGCCAAGGAAATGTCAAACCAGTCTTTCTTTGCTACAGCAAAGCTCTCCAATGATGGCGCCAATGCTACACCAGCAGAGGCTAATGCAAGGTTTTTAAGAAAATCTCTTCTAGAATTCATGTGTTTAGATTTAAAGTGTGTTATTTATATATTTCCCCAACCTGTAGTCAGTACATCCACGAGATGCATGGTCTGGATGGGTAATTTATGTTTATCAATATACGCCTGCAGTTGCAACAGGCAAGACGAATCTGTCGAAATAATATAATCAGCATTCAATGCCATGGCATTTCTGACTTTTGTTCCGCCATGGCGGCCGATATCCCATCAAACTTGACAGCAAAACTTCCACCAAAACCGCAACAGGTTTCACTATCTTTTACTTCAACCATTTCCAATCCCAACACCTTGCTAAGTAATTTTCTAGGCTCATCCTTAATCTTGCACTCACGTAGGGCTGAACAAGAGTCATGATACACCCCAACACCTTCCAATTCAGCGCCAAAATAATCCTTTTTCAATACATTGACCAGGAAATCGGAAATCTCCATGACCTGTTGTTGTATTTTATGACACTGGTGGGAATCTGCAGAATTTGCGAACAGATCGCTATAACCATTTCTGACCATACCGGTGCAGGAGGCCGAAGGAGAAATAATGACATGATCTCCCGAAAAATCTTCTAAAAACTTCTTTCCTACCTGCTTTGCATCGTCCAAAAACCAGCATTATAAGCCGGTTGCCCACAGCAAGTCTGATCAGGATTATAACTCACCTCACAACCCACTTTCTCCAATAAACGGATCGTGTTAAAAGCGGTTTCTGGATAAAGCTGATCTATAAAACAAGGAACAAAAAGTTCTACCTTCATATTTAATTCAATCAATAAAATTAAGATTTATTGGATATTAATATCCGCACCAAAAGTAACAATCCAATTACAAAAATAAAGAAAGTACCAGTGCAGAATAGCGAATATTATGTGTGATTTGTTCTATCAGGCCAAAGGAGAACAAGCCAATGACGATAGCCACCTTTTCTGTAACATCATAAAAGGAGAAAAAAGCCGTCGTATCCTTGATATCCGTTGGGATCAATTTGGAATAGGTTGACCGCGATAAAGATTGAATTCCGCCCATAACCAAGCCGACCAATGCGGCAATAATATAAAACTGCATTGCTGTAGCCAAGTAGAATGCAGCGATACAAATTGCAATCCAGATCATCACAACGACAATCAGCACCTTAATATTTCCAAAAAGTTTGGATAGGTATGACATCAAAAATGCACCTAAGATCGCTACAAGTTGAATTAAAAGAATTGTTGCAATTAATCGCTCAGCCCCAGATGAAGAATTTTCTCTCCAAATGAGGATGCGACGATCATCAATGTCTGCACCCCGATCGCGTAGAAGAAAAAAGCGGGTAGAAACTGCTTTATTTCGGGTATACCTTTAATTTTATGGATCACATGGCTAAACTCATCCCGCACATTCTGTACAAAGCTTTTACCGATATTATTGCCCGTGGCTTCAATTTTAGGCAAATATTTAAATGGAATCATGGAAAAGCCCAACCACCACAGTCCCACCATCAGAAAAGAAATCCGGGCAGGCAAAGACGGATCGGTAATACCAAACCACTCCGGTTTCAATACTACGATAAAACAAAGTATCTGTAAGGTCACACAACCGATGTAGCCAAAAGCAAATCCCTGCGCGCTCACCCGATCCTGTTGATCTACAGTTGCTAACAGCGGTAAGTAGGAATTATTAAACAGCACCCCACCAATATAACCCATTGCAGCCAAAGCGAAACAGATAATACCAATCTCCAGGGTATCGAGTTTGAAGAAAAACAGACACATACATGAAATTGCTCCCACATAAGTAAAGAATTTCATAATCGGTTTTTTCAATCCTTTAGCATCCGCATAGGACGATATAAAAGGCAAGGAAAATGACATCAACAAATAAGCCGCTGCCAGAGCAAAATTGGAAAGCGCAGTATTGACAATCTTCAAACCAAAGAATTCAACAACATCACCATTTTCCTTTGTTGTTGTAATTGCGGTATAGTATACGGGGAAAATGGTTGAGGTAATCACGAGGTTGTAAGCGGAATTGGCCCAATCAAACATCGCCCATGAACGAATCAGTTTTTTATTGTTTTTTACAATTGCTTCCATTTAAATTGGCTTAATAAGTTTGACGAATATAAGTAATTATTTTAGCCATTTCTTTACGAATTTCACTTGCGCGATCATCAATATAATTATTATTCATAAAAGAGAAAGCAAGCCGTCTTCCTGACCTTGTGACCAGGTAACCACTTTGGTTATAGACAGACGTAATTGTTCCGGTCTTTGCAAAAACAAAAGGTTCACCCTGGTCTTTACTATAGGTCCTTTTCAGTGTACCATCCACCCCACCGGCAGGAAACAGTCGAAAACGCACCCGCTCATCTGGGATCTTATTTTTCAGAAGTACTAGCAGGTCAACATTATTCTGTGGCGTGACCTTGTTATAGGAAGACAGTCCCGATCCATCAAAAATCGCCACCTCGTTCGAAAAAAACTTATAGACTTTATTTTTCATCCAGTCTCGAACCAGATAGGTATCAAATTGACCATATTGCTTCCAAGAGCACATCATCAAAAATTGTTCAGCGATAAAATTATCACTTGGCAACATCATCTCCCGGATCAGATTTTTGGTCTCTCCAGAATACAATATTTTTGTATCATTTGGCTTTTTATAGGTCAGCAGATTTACCTTCTTGCCTAGTGTATCTGACAGTAATTTCACAAATAGACTATCCGAATAGATAAATGGTACTTCATTAACATAATCGTTTGGCACAGGGCGTTTCGACATCCAAAAACATTGCTCCGAAACGAGCGGGAAAGTTCAAAATCACCTGTTTTAGGTTCAGGTAAAAAATCAAGGTCTTTCTGAAAAATCCCAGGAGAAGTATTTAAATGATTATACCCTCTTTGACGGAAAGTGACCACATTGCCATAAATCGGAAAAGTACTTATCTCAGGCTGATAGTATGCTTCGAAATCCTCCATTGCCCAACCGTGGGCATAGAACTTATTTTTCATTGTTCCGGACACAACATAGATCGTTTTGTTCGTTCTTTTCAGAAAATTATAGACCACCCGCGTATCGAGTCTATTATGCAAAAGGTCGGATCTCCTGTTCCCCAAATCAACAGGGAGTCGCCCTTTCCGCATACTCCAACCCAGGGATGGAGTCACCCAACAGCTCCAACGCGGCATAGGTTGTATACATTTTGGTATTTGAAGCTGGTGTAAAATGCTTATTGCCATTGACGTCCAGGACAAACTTATTGGCATTTAAGTCGTACAGTGAAAATCCATAGAAATGATCATTTAATATTTTGGATTCCTGAAGCATCCGATAGACGTCTTCAAAATCCTGTGACTTTACAATAAGGGTAGAAAATGGGATAAGCCAAAGCAGCAATATCGTGCGCAAGAAATTTTTCATTGGTTCAAACATACAAAAAAGAGCAACAACTCCTTTTCTCCTATTGCCAAAATTAAGATACAAATCATTTAAAACGGCAAAAGGAGGATTGAATACCCTCCTTTTGCTGTCTCTATATCCGGTATTAGTAACCTTGATTTTGTGTTAGGCTACCATTGCTTTTATTGATTTCCTCCTGTGGAATTGGGAAATAAGCATTTTTATCAGCGTATGCTTTGCTCTTAAAGACAGGTAGAATACCGCCTTCAAACTTCGCGTAGTTTGCGATAACCTCTTTGCTATCCCCAACGGACTAAGTCAAAGAAACGGTGACCTTCCATTGCAAGCTCCAATCTTCGTTCAAAACGTACAGCTTTACGCGCCTGATCAGGGCTTGTGAATGCTAGATAAGGTTTAACCTCATATTTCGCTGCGGCAACTCCGCCTCCGGTAGTCTTTGTGGGCACTTTTTGCTGCACGTAACCGAATAGAATTAACATATTTTAAAGCATTTGGGAGATTGCCAAGTTCGACCTCACACTCTGCTGCCATCAAAATTACATCCGCCAATCGAATAATATTTACATCCAAATCGGTCACATATGCTGCACCCGCTTGTGTGTGTGCAGCATGCTGGCTTTTGGAATCATGGTTTTAATACCTGTAAATGGACCTCCATGAGGGCGGCTACCTTCTTCAGGACGTAACCAGGCATCGCCAGGAAACTCTCCATAATCCAAGAAATTAACACCTCGACGCCCTACGGTGTAATCAAGACGTGGATCAAATCTCAAATTCACATCCAATTTATAGTTCGCAATTGCAGTCTTGTCCGTCAACAAGATATCAGATGTATAAGGGTTGGTACGATAGGAATCATCTAACATCGGAAGTCCATTTGCATCTACTTTGTATGCATTAACAAGATCGATGGAAGGTTGGTAGAAACCACAGCAACCAACAGGATTTGTGCCATTCAATCCGCTCAGCATATCTCCTACGTTGGCATTATCACCACCACCATCAGGATTTATGGCATGTTTGGCCACCAGAAGTGCCTCGGGGCCATTTTCCTTATTCACATCATAATTATCTTGGAAAGGCATCGTTGTGATATCTCTGCTACCGATGACGTCCTTAAATAACACCAAAGCTTCAGTATATTTTTTCTGATAAAGGTATAATTTTCCCAAATATGCTTTTGCGGTGCGTTGATCCATTCGTCCTCCTTCCCCATTAATCTTTTGATCTGGGAGATTGGCGATTGCGACCTTTAGATCGCTTTCGATCATCGGTTGTACATCCTTGTCGTTCTTAACAACCTTTGCATCATCGATACTCGTATTTTCATCTACGTAAGGAACATTTTTAAATATACGCCACAGAAAAAAGTAGTAGTGCGCACGCAGCAACTTCGCCTCACCTTCGATTTCTTTCGCGCGTTCGGCTTTAATCGTTTTACCACCAGCTTGATCTTGCTTCAATAAACGGAGCGTAGTATTTGTACGAAGTATACCTTCATAATACACCTGCCACATCGTACTCAAGTTGTCATTAGAGGAAATCGTGGTAAAAGATTCGATCATATTCATATTCGGTTGGTCAGTGATTACCGATCCTTTGTGCGCATTGTCCGATGTAATCTCTCCGAAAATCCATTGACTTGGCGCCGAACCATAGTTCCCCAGGTACCACTTATATTACCGTTCATAATTGCATAGGCACCAATCAAGGTCGCTTCTACGCCTTTCTTACCCTCAATCTGTTCTTCGATTAATTCCCCTTGGGGATTCTTTTCCAAAAACCCTTTACCGCAGCCAAACATGCCTAAAGTTGTCAGTCCTAACAGACTGTATAATAGAATAGTTCTCTTTTTCATTTTAATTGCTTTATAATTCCGTTAAAAACCTAAACTTACGCCCAACATATATTGCCTAGATTGTGGGTACACCCCAAAATCAACACCCAATGCTGGATAGTCCGATGATGTTGCCGATACTTCCGGATCAAGCCCCTCGTATTTTGTAATCGTAAATAGATTTGTTACTCCGATATAGGCTCTTAATTTTTTCACCCCTGTATTCGCACCAAAGAGTTTATCTGTAGAAAAATTATAACCAATTTGTAAATTCTTCATCTTGAAGAAGCTCGCATCCTGTACGAAATAGCTTGAAGACGCATATTCATTGGCAGAAACTTCTTCTTTCGTTTGTGAAGGAATTAGACTACCTCTATTATCGGTACTCCAAGCATCGAGAACACGTACGCTCTTTTGGCCATCAAATACACCGAAATCCGTAAAGTAGCGTGTTGCTTCATAGTTTTTGTTTCCCTTCGAACCATAGAAGTACATCATAAGGTCAAAGTTTCTGTAATTGGCATTGATATTCAGCGAATAGGTAAAATCTGGATGTGGACTTCCGATAACAGTATTATCTTTTGCATCTATAATCCCATCGCCATTTACATCTTCAAATCTAAAACCTCCAACGCGGGCTTTTTCGTAAGAAGGATATTGCTTCAACTCAGCTTCGTTCTGATAAATCCCAGCAACTTTGAATCCATAGAAGGCACCAAAGGGTTGTCCAGTTCTCAGGATAGAAGTTTCCATACTTCTAAATGCGCCATACACGACATCGTTAATACCTGGAGCTAAACCAACAATGGTATTTTTATTCCTTGAAATATTTGCACCAATATCAAAGTTGAGTTTGTTCGGATCACTCTCTTTATGGTGATAATTCAACGAGAACTCCACCCCTTTATTTTGCATATCCCCAATATTTACATAAGGAGAAGCCGCCCGGCCAACAGCTGTTGCTGGCAGTGGCAATGCAAATAACATATCTGAAGTTTTCTTATTATACCAGTCAAAAGCACCATCAATTTTACCGCCCAAAATAGAGAAGTCCAATCCCAGGTTTAATGAAGCAACCTGTTCCCATTTTACATTCTCATTTTGATAATCACTGATCCACAGACCGTTTACTAACTCATTATTTATCGGATAAGAAGCCGAATTAATAGAAGTAGCATAACGTTTTAGGTATTGATAAGATGGAATACGTTGGTTACCTGTAATACCGTAACCCGCTCTCAATTTCAGGTCATTTAACCAGCTTACACTCTTCATAAACTCCTCTTGCGATACCCGCCATGCACCACTCACCCCAGGAAAAGTACCATACTTGTTTTTGGAACCAAAATTTGATGATCCATCTCTTCGAACTGTTCCACTTAAGATATAACGATCTTTATAGGAATAATCTACTTTTCCAAAAATGGAGAACAACGATCCCAGAGCACCTTCACTTGCTGCCGAATTTTTTGAAGCCTGACTTACATAAAAGAAATCCGTAGAATTTGTAATGAAGTAACCA
Organism: Sphingobacterium sp. E70; assembly: GCF_019285695.1. Classification (NCBI taxonomy): domain Bacteria; kingdom Pseudomonadati; phylum Bacteroidota; class Sphingobacteriia; order Sphingobacteriales; family Sphingobacteriaceae; genus Sphingobacterium; species Sphingobacterium sp. E70. Next base: position 1,585,071 of record NZ_CP079104.1, read on the forward strand.
TTTCCATTACCTTGGACCTGACGATAGGTATTGTCAATGGCTTCCGTTCCTAATAATACATTCAAACTATGGGTATCATTAAAATTAGCCTTATAGTTCATTGTATTTGTCCAGGTCCATTCTGTATTATAACCTGAGGTTTCTGACGATGCACTGTTTGCGCTTCCCTCTGTAAACTCAAGGTTGGGATAGGTATAACTTAAATTGTAATAATTCTCATATTTGATACCAAAGCTTGTTCTAAATGTTAATCCTTTTACTATATCATATTCTCCAAAAGCATTACCGAAAAAGAAATTGCTTTTGTTCATATTATCTTTAGCGCGGTAAGCAATCGCTACGGGATTCTCACCATTTCCCCAGCCGCCTCTAGAGCCCGCGAAATTACCACCTTCATCATATACTGGAATAATATTCTTGATACGATATGCGAATCCAATCGCACTACCTTCTCCGATATAATCGCCGGCGGTATTTGTATTTACACCGATACCATGCCCTTTGGTCATGCTATACTGCATATTTTCGCCAAAACGCAGTTTTTTATTAAAAGCGGAAAAATTCGTATTTGAACGTACATTAAAGCGTTCGAATCCCGTATGGATTACCGTTCCTTTTTGGCCCAAATATCCTCCCGACACAGCATAAGATGCATTTTCACCACCACCCACAGCATTTAATTGGTAAGACTGTGTGGGTGCTTTCTGACTCAATTCTTTAAACCAGTCGGTCCCTGCTTTATTCGCTTTGGTAATTTGATAAAATTCCTCCTTATTATCCGCATAATTATATTTGGACATATCCGCATCTGCAGGTGTCACTTTGTTGCCCGATACCGCGCCAGCCAACAAATAGTCAGGTAGCGGGTCTTTGTTACCATTTAGATCATAAATCTGCTGCGGACTTAACATTTTTGGGAAACGGCCACTATTAGGTACTTGTACGCCATAGTAAGCATCAAAATTAATTTGTGGTTTCCCGGACTTACCGGACTTGGTTGTGATAATAACAACACCATTATTTGCCCGTGAACCATAGATTGATGCTGCCGATGCATCTTTCAGCACTTGCATTGTTTCAATATCATTCTGATTCAACCAGCTCAATTTACCTTCAAATGGCACTCCGTCGATCACATAAAGTGGTTCGTTATTATTAATTGTACTATAACCACGGATTTTAATCTGTGGTGTAGACCCCGGAGCACCATCTGTCACAACCTGAACCCCTGTTGCACGGCCTTGCAAGGACTCTACAGCACTTGCCGCTGGCGTGCTTTTCAATTGGTCTGTATTGACGACAGCGACAGATCCCGTCAGATCCTTCTTACGTTGCGTTGAATAACCTGTCACTACGACTTCTTCTAACGCATCTTGTGAAGGGTTCAATGAAATTGTCAGATCAGCCTTTCCCGTGACTGTGACTTCAGCGCTTGAGTAACCGATGTAACTCACGACCAATACATCACCGACTTTTCCCTGGATCGTAAATGCACCATCCGCGTCTGTCGATGTTCCCTTACTGGTTCCTTTGATTTTAACCGATACACCGGTAATTACCTGGCTTGTGGTGGCATCTTTTACAACACCCTTAATGGGTATCTCCTGCAACCCTTTAGTTTTCACCAACGAAACGACTTCAACTCGACCATGAGCAACAGCTCCTTTGGCAGATACCTGAGCAGTCATTCCGCCTGCGATGAGTAGAGAACTCATCAGCAAGAACCTCTTATTGAACTTTTGGCCCAATATGAGATCAAAACAGCAATTTTTGTCCGTTTTTTTCATCATAATTTTAAATAGGTGGTTTAAAAAATTTATGTTTATTTATCTGTTTGTTTAGCTTGGTATTGGTTTATTTAAGTTTTGGTCGTTCGACTCCAACAGAGACAATATACATTATCACTGATTATGAATCACTTTGGTTATCATTTTCAATTTTAGTTTGGTTATTTCCAGAAATGTTAAAATCTGTTAAATAAATGTAAAGAATAAAAATATAAAAAAAGAAAATTCTTACTTTAAATCACAAAATACTATAAATCAAGTTATTGTAATTCTTACACTAAGCTAAATAGCTATATTTTTGTTACAAAAGAAACTTAAGGAAATTTAGGTCATCTCCTTTCCGCTCAATATCAAGTCGGAATGTCAAATATTCGCCAAATACATTTAAATCCGCCAAAAGGTACTTATATTTGTTTTGATGAATGTAAGTAGTTTATTAGAACGGGCGCTCCGATTTGAGTTCCTTTCCAAGGAAGAGGGTGTTTTTTTATATCAGAATGCACCTACAGCTGATTTGACTTTCGTAGCCAATGAATTGCGCAAGATACAAGTGCCACATGGCAAGGTAACCTGGCAGATCGATAGGAATGTCAATACGACCAATGTCTGTATTGCAAACTGCAAGTTCTGCAATTTCTTTCGTCGCCCCGGGCATGAAGACAGTTACATCACCGATATCGAGAGTTACAAACAAAAGATCGAAGAGACATTTAAATTTGGAGGCGACCAACTTTTGCTACAGGGAGGGCACCATCCGGATTTAGGTATTGAATTCTACAAAAATCTATATAGACAGTTAAAGGAACTTTACCCTACACTGAAACTCCATTCACTCGGCCCACCGGAAATCGCCCATATTTCTAAACTGGAAAATATGAGCCATATCGAGGTATTGACCCAGCTGAAAGAAGCGGGTCTGGATTCATTGCCTGGTGCTGGGGCCGAAATTCTCAATGACCGTGTGAGACGTTTGATATCCAAAGGAAAATGTGGAGGTAAGGAATGGCTCGATGTGATGCGTGCAGCGCACAAGATCAATTTACCTAGTTCCGCTACCATGATGTTTGGACATATTGAAACTATTGAAGAGCGTTTCGAACATCTGGTATGGATCAGAGAAGTGCAAGATGAAAAACCGGCCGATTCTTATGGTTTTATCGCCTTTATACCTTGGCCTTTCCAAGATGATGGCACCTTATTAAAGAGACTCCGTGGCATTACCAATGATGTTACCAGTGAAGAGTATATCCGTATGATCGCTTTGAGCCGAATCATGTTACCGAATATCAAAAATATCCAGGCATCCTGGCTTACGGTTGGAAAACGTACCGCCCAATTGTGCTTGCATGCTGGCGCTAACGATTTTGGATCCATTATGATCGAAGAAAATGTCGTTTCGGCAGCGGGTGCTCCCCATCGGTTCACCTCTAAGTCAATACAGGAAGCGATTCTGGAAGCGGGTTTTGAACCGCAATTGAGAACGCAAAAATATGATTTCAGAGAACTGCCTGCGCACATGGTCGAACAAGTCATTAACTATTAATACCCTACATTGAAAGACGTCATTAGAAATATCGAAGCAATTATTTTTGCTTCTGCAGAAGGAATAGATCTTGCCGATATCAAACAGATTCTACAAGAAGCCTTGGCTATTGAAGTATCGAAAGAAGAGTTGCGTGAATTGATCAAAAGATTGAAGACAAATATCAGGATGAAGACCAGGTATTGGAGCTGCGGTATATCAATAATTCATATCAGTTTCTGACCAAAGCGATCTATCACGAAGCGATACAGCAATTACAAAATCACAACAACAAGCGCAAGCTCAGTCAATCGGCTCTGGAAACACTTGCCATTATCGCATACAGACAGCCGATTACCAAACTGAAAGTTGAGCAGATCAGAGGTGTCAGTTGTGATTATTCTATCCAAAGACTACTGGAAAAGAAACTGATCAAAATAGCTGGAAAAGCCGATACAATAGGCAAACCATTGTTGTACGCGACCAGCCAACAGTTTATGGATCATTTCGGAATCAATGGTGTTCGTGATCTTCCGCAGCTAAAAGATATCGTTACAGAAGACAATGCAATTGGCGAAACAAATGAGTAAATAAAATAAAATAAATTTTTATTTTTAAAAAACAATTCAACATATTGATTAGCAGAAAAATAAAGGGCTATATTTTTTTTTAAAAAAGTTTTAAAAAATAGTTTTCTTCTCTAATTTTACAACATTGAATAAGCAACAATAAAGTATTATTTTATGAACACGGCAATATTAGCTAACGAAGATCTTGAAGAAGTAAAATTCGCGTCTTTCAATGGACCTGATGACGACGATGATGATTTCGAAAACGATGATTTCGAAATTCCTGAAATTGAAGGATTGGATGAATTCGACGATGATGATGAGTTTTAATATTTAGTGCTATATAACACTACCTATCAAAACCAGAGAATCATTAAAAAATAAGGCGTTCAATTTGATTGAACGCCTTATTTTTTTACCCATCGATTTATTTCGCCTGGTCGATCAGCTTATGCAATTCCATCTTTGGGATCATCCCACTCTGGCGCCACAGCTGTTGACCATTTTTAAATAATATAAAAGTAGGTACTCCACTTACTTTATAAATGGAAGCAATTTTTGGATTCTTATCCACATCTATTTTTATAATCGATAGATCCTCCTGATAAAATTCCTTTACATCCTGTAACACCGGCGCCATCGTCTGGCATGGACCGCACCACGTCGCAAAAAAATCCACTAACACCAGCGAATTTGATTGAATAATCTGGTCAAAAGTTGCCATTATTAATTCTCCTTTATTTCATCTTTCAATGCCTTATATCCACCCTGAATATTGCACACATTTTTAAATCCTTTTGCACGCAAAATAGAAACGGCAACCGCACTGCGATACCCTGATTGACAATGCACATAAAGCGGCTTATTATCTTTTTCTAGCGTTTTACCAAAATTAATGAAATCCGTCAAGGGAATGTTCATTGCATTGTCAATATGTCCTTTATCAAATTCTTTCACTGTCCGTACATCCACAATATGACCTGGATCTGATCTTTCTCCAAATCTTCCTGCGCTTAGGTTTGTGACAGCATCTACAGGTTCCCGTTCTTTCCAGTGGTCTATACCTCCATCCAATATACCGATAGCACCTGTATAGCCCAATTGCGCTAGACGCTCCGCCACCGCAGTACGATCTTGCTCCTCAGCAACAATTAAGAGCTTTTGGTTTTTATCAGGGACAACCTGTTTCAAGAAAGTATCAAATGGCCCCTTAAAACCCACATTGATCGATCCTGGAATGAAAGCCTTTAAGAAATCATCACCTGACCGTGTATCCAAAACCGTCACATCATGCTGTTTACGCAGTTTTTTAAATTGCTTCAAGGCAAGTAATGGTAAATCAGCTGTGGTATAATGTGATTCTTTTGCTGTAGATTTGATTTTGCATTAGCTGACAGAGCACCAGGACATATAAAAACACCCCTATCAATGCGGCCACTAAAATTCTGTTCATCTTATTTGCTATTTAAAGGGAATAAGTAATTTTTCCAATTCCGTTATTTTACCGTTGTAGATATTTAAATCGACATTTCCACGGATACCGGCCACCGAGCCTTTTTCTGAAAATTGCCAAAATGCCCAATGCTCTTTTGGATTTTCGATCCAAAAATTATAGTTGGCGATCCAGAGGGTATAGTTTGCGAATTCCTTTTCTAAAAAATCACTATAGAACTTATCCCCGGAGTATAGGATAGGTTTGACTTTATAATGTGCTTCCACCTCGTCGAGCCAACGTTTCAATCCCACTTTCAGGCTATCCATGGATTGCTGTTTTGGATGCTCCTCGATATCGAGTACAGGGGGAAGATCGCCTGGATGGAGCTGAACCTTACGGATAAAATTTTTGGCCTGTTTGACCGAGTTTTCATTTGGCCGAAAATAATGGTATGCACCCCGTAAAATAGCCCGGTTACGTATTTTGGACCAATTGCGGCTAAATTTATCATCTATACCCTTCTCCCCATCGTCGCCCGGATAAATACAAAGTCAATGGGAAATTGATCGTTGATCGTATTCACTTTCTGCCAGTCGATATCTTCCTGATAGGTCGAAACATCAATACCAAACACTTTGTCATCATGCTTACTCATGATTTCAATATTACGGATATCATACTTAGCCTCCTTTGTTAAGGATTTATTTTTGGATGTTGCCACACGGAAGTAATACATTATTCCGGCTTTATAGTGCCATGCAACAAGAAATAAGAAAAACATTAACATTCCCACAATCATCCATATCCATTTGGTCTCGCGAGGTTGTTGTTTTTTCTTGCTATTTTTGTTCTTTTTGATTGCTGTTGCGCCATACGATGATGAAGTTACGGCAATCACAATTAACTCGCAAAGTTTTCGTAACAATTTATATTTTTGTATATGATCGTATACAACCCTAAAGATTGGCTGTCAGCAACTTTCAAACTGCATAAATCAGACACCTTTATAAAGCTATTACCTTTTCTTATCTTAATAGCTATCTATTCCTGGGGATAGCCTACCTCGAATTGGAATATCTCAAATTAAATGAAAGAAGCTGGGTTAAAAACATTACCATCGTCCATAACCTGTTGGGTTTTGTGATCTCCTTATTGTTGGTATTTAGAACCAACTCGGCCTATGACCGTTGGTGGGAGGCACGCAAGCAATGGGGTACATTGACCAATATAAGCCGGGCATTTGCCTATAAGCTCAACGCTATGCTCGATGCGGATGATAAGGTCAATCGCAGTTTCTTCCGAAAACTATTCCACTGTTTGCAGAGACCCTATACGATTTTTTGCGATCCGACTACACCAAGTTTATGCTCGATGAAAATGAGCATCCCGAACTTAGGGCATTGGACAGCAAGAAGCATGGTCCAAATCAGGTTTCCAATATGATTTTCCAGAAGATAAACGATCTTTACAAAGAAGGAATTATCAGTGGGGACCAGTTAATTATACTCAATGAGGAGATTGTGTCCATGACCAATGTATGCGGTGCCTGTGAACGGATAAAAAATACGCCAATTCCATTAGCTTATAGCGCATTTATCAAGAAGTTTATTATCTTCTATACAATGACACTTCCTGTAGGTTATGTTTTTCGATCGGATATTTTGTTGTTGTTGCCGTGCCTTTTATCCTCTACGTATTAGCTTCACTTGAATTGATCGGCGAATCCATCGAGGAGCCTTTTGGTATAGACCAGGACGATCTACCGATTGATAAAATAGCTGCCAACATCAAAAACACTGCCACGAGATTATTCCAGCATAGCATTTTTTAAAATAATCTAGCTCATTTTCAAACCATAAGACATTGCTGCAAAAATAAGTTTTGCAAATCTATTCAGAATTTCTACTTTTGTCGCGGAGAGTTGGCAGAGTGGTCGAATGCGGCGGTCTTGAAAACCGTTAACTGTCACAGGTTCGGGGTTCGAATCCTCACTCTCCGCAGAAAGATCCTTCATCGCAAGATGAGGGATCTTTATTTTACAGATAAGTTGATTCGAACCAGAAGGGTTGGCCGGGGTTCGAACTTTATCATCGCGGGTTATAGCATGGGGATGTGGGACGCGATAAATCCCTCACTCTCCGCAACCAAAAATAAAGCCCGACGATAGTCGGGTTTTGTCGTTTATAGACTTTTGCAAACAATGTTTGATAAAAAGTGTATAAACGACAAAAAAATGAACAGAGTGAATGGCTTTATTTTATGGTGAAGCCTCCCCTTTGGGATCATTTTATTATCCCTCACTCTCCGCAGAACAAGCCTTTCAGAAATGAAAGGCTTTTTCGTTGTATTTGGATTCGAACCAGAAGGATTGCCCCGTATTCGAACGCCTGGCTCCTTTAATTTTAGTCCCTATTTCCTCGTTGAGGCAATGTGTAATTTTATTGCACAATGTGCTCTTATTCCAATCCCAATTTTACATAGCATATTTTTAATTCCACAAATGAATGATTTTCATCTTCAATGATATAATTATCATCATTTTCTGGAGAAACAATGCCTTAAATTTAAAAATCAGAAATATTGTAGTATTAAACAAGAACTATTATGAACGAGAAAAAACAATACGTTACTCCGTCAATAAATGCGATGGAAATCGAATTGGAAAATGGTATTGCTGCTGGATCAGAAGGTAGTGGTAGTAACGGTGGAGGCGGTGGTGGGTGGGAAATGGATAAAATAGGTTGTGCGGAGGCACAACCTATTAAACTTTCCTTATTCTAAGCATGCCAAAAATATTTTATTAAAATTAATCTATAGGGCTATTTTTGCTCATATAATTAATCCCCAACCAAACTCATCAATCATAATACGGAATATTTTTACCCAAGATAATATTACGCCTGACTGTTAGTATCCCAGATTCTATTATTGGGTGAACTATCCCCGAGCCGCCACGGTTTTCAGCAGCATTGCGACGTTCTGAGCTCAACAGTACATCATCATCAAAAAAATACTCATCCAGATAATATTCATTTTTGTTGGGCTCCTTAATCGTAATATGAATATGCTCAGGCTCTCCACCATCCGGATAAGCACCGGGCCTAAAGGTGTAGAAAGTATACTTGCCATCTTTCCCCGTTTTCACCCAGCCTCGGTATATGCCATGTCGTTTCGCCCAACCGGTTTCACCACCATTAGTTTCGTAGACTCCTGTCTATTCGTATGATAGATGTATACCATCACATTTTGAGCTGGTGTTTTACCATCTCTTTTCAGAACAGTACCAGTAACCTTTAATTTCGGTTCATGATGTTGAAATCCCGGAAGCGTGTCTACAGGAGTCAATATTTTATTCTTGTACTCGAAAATTGCTTCGCATCCTTCACAGGAGCCACCTACATGTTTGGAGTCCTGACTTTGGCAAGATCCTAGTATTGAGCTGAGCAACAAAAGGAACAAGGGGATGATGCTGTTTTTAAATCCATAACTCGTCGTCTATTAAATTAAAAGTTTCCCCGAAGATATGGATGGCAAATAGCCTTCAAAAATCAAATTACCTGACCCGATGAGTTTATCGTTTAACCCGATGTCCCTGTGGCAAATCGCGTTTTGAAATCGGCAGCATAAGTCCTGCTTAGTCGTAGGGAACTACTATCGGTCAACAACAGATCATAGTCACCATTTAATCGGGATTTAAATGAACGTACTTTCGAGATATTGACAATGGTCGATTTATGTACCCGAATGAAGGTATTGCTGTCGAGTCGCTCGCAAATAGCTTTTAATGTCTCTGCATGTAAATACCTCTTGTTTTCAAGGTGGATGGAAATATAGGGCGTAGCGGCAGTAATCTGCACAATGTCCGCTATCTGGATGATCACATTATCTTTACCATTGTTAATCACAATTGTATCCAAAGCAGGTTTACTTTCTTCCATTTGCTTAGATGTCGTCGGCTCCATAAGATACTTATATCCGATGACAAAGCCGGTGTATACTGCGATCAATTCACCCAGATGATGCGTCAGTGTATAGGAAAAGAATTTAAATAGATCATACACGCCGTTAAAAAATACCGTCGAGAACAGCGCTGCAATAAAAGGTAAGATGCTGAGATGGATTACCACTGGCACGCTTATCCATTTGATTATATTAGAGCGACTATCTAGCACTTTATTTTGTAGCTTTCGATACAAAATCATGAGTATAGGTATATACAGGAACCAAATAGTTTTAAACAACAAAGATTCGCTAAAATAAAACGCATAACCATTTCGCTTTGCTTCCAGAAAATCCTGAAATATGGCTAAGGAGGCAGTAGAGAAAAAACACCCGAAATGACTAGTAACAACCTCCTTGTATTCCATGTATATTTTGATAAGGATCTCCAATTTAAGTTAGAATAGACCATTGTGTATAGGAATTAATTGTTTCTTGACAATAGTATTTGTAGGCAAAAACCCTAATGCGAACTGCGCATGTTCACCATACCCAAATATAACAAAAAGCGTTCACGAAGTTAATGGGTCAATTGTTCAAAATAATGCTTAATCGTTGTTTTCATACAATGAAATAGGCTACCAACTTCAATATTGGCACAAAAAAATCCATGCACAAAGAAATTCCATGGATATCTCTTTCACCATCGATCCCCTTTGGTTGTATAAAGGACTGATTTTTTAGTCCAGAACGTTGGTCTTCTTTTAAAAAAACATTTAATAAAAACCTGATATCCAGCAATATTTTCGGCATAAATCGTCTAAACGGCACATTAAACAAAGAAAAATGTAAAATAAGTTTTGTAAATCTGTTCAGAATTTCTACTTTTGTCGCGGAGAGTTGGCAGAGTGGTCGAATGCGGCGGTCTTGAAAACCGTTAACTGTCACAGGTTCGGGGTTCGAATCCCTCACTCTCCGCAAGATGCGAAAACGAAAGTTTTCAAAAAGCAACAAAAATAGATAAATCCTGCAAAATCAATGATTTGCAGGTTTTTTTGTTTATGGCGATTGCTGTAATTTTCAAAAATACTCCTAAAGTTTGTGGCAATTTTGTGGCAATTTTTAAAATGAATGAAAATTGCCACAAAATAAGGTTTAAATTGCCACAAAAATACGTGTAATTTATTAATAACGAACACGTTGCAAATTGAAACATCTTGACTTGAAGAGCTTTTAGTTTGACATTTATAACCCTAAAATGTTGAATTATGTTAGTAGAACAAAGCTATGGGCTCACCTTCTTTTAAAGAGCTCAAAAGATCACTGCAACGGCGTTTTTAAATAATTCATTTTTTAGTTTTTTAAATTATTAAATTTTTAAAGGCTCTTAGGCCTCACAGCAATGAATGAAAGCTTTTGAAATTTAGATTGTTACTTCGGCTCCGTGCGCTAGCCTTTACATGCTAAATCAGTTTGTACTTTACTGGACCTAATGCAGAAAAATTTAGCAAGAGGCTATCTTTGGATGATAAAATGAAGTACCTAATTCCTGTTCAATATTTTATTGGTGAAGATTTAATTAAGCCATGTTATGAAGCAAAATGGGAATTTAATATAAGACGTTATTTTCAATCATTTTTTGAAGCATGCCGCAAAAAAGTAGAAAGTTGTTATTTGAAGGAGAAAAGGATATGGGACTTACATTAATTGTTGGTTTTGTAGATGAAAAACGACTAAAGCGGGTAAACCGCCGCTTTTCTTTACACCTTCATAAAGAGTTTATGGAAGGTATATTATCATTATTATCAATTTTAAATCTAGAAATTCACATTGATAGGAGAATTGAAAGGGGAAAATCGAAATTCTAAAATCGGTATAGTAATGCCGCCTTTTGCCGTTGTGGAACAAATAAATACAGGCAAATTTATTTTCGTTTATCCTGATTTTGAATAATGGCAAACGAGTAGAGCATTGAAATTCACTATAAAAACGAAAAGCGATGGTCTTCTTCTTAAGACCATCGCTTTTTTATTTGCGTTGTTACTATTGAATCCTCACTATAAATATTATTAATAATTTATGAATATGCCTGAGCAAATCGGTCAGTTAAAAGATTAATAACACTTTTATATACTTTTATATGTGATATTAAACCGGAAGCCGATTTTAATAGCCCGGACAAAGAGTATTTGGATACGAGCGAGCACCCGGATCTCCCAGCTTGTCTTCCAGCAGCATGCAAAATATCCGGAAGCAGCGGTTACACTTCTACTGTTTCCAATTCCACCAGGATAATCAGTACCAATTGAACAGCTCGTACTTCCACAACCGCCGGCAGTACATGGTTTTACCGGCGGGGTACTCGAGGTTTCGCCGGCAGTCTCAGAATCAACACAATTGCCACTATAGTCCCTCAAGTAGCCTGGTTTGCAGAAGCAGCCGGCCTTACAAGCTCCTGGGCTTGAACTGGGTTCCGGATTATCAACAGTAGGTTCCATCTGTGGTCCACAAGATGAGTATTCTTCATTGGTCCCACATTGGTTAGATGCTGACAATGTTAATGTAAGTGCTGCCACAGCAGTAATTAACAAAAATAGATTTAACAATAAAATTTTCATAACATTTAATTTTAATAAATAATTGAATGAATAATATTTATAATTGATAGATTACCAAGGTTATAACTGCTATTCTGTATTATTTTGCCAAAATCGTCAATTGTAATTTTTTTAGCCTTACCACTTGAAGGGCTTGGAATTTTTATACTTCTAAATGTAATATCCTTTGCCCAATATTGTATTCCATAATCCGGAATTACGAAACCTAATGCGAGCCCCGGTGTACCGCTGATTAAACACGGTCCTGTCGAAACCGGAATCTCGTCTGTATAAAATGCGATGACATATAATGAGTCAGCCGTCAGGCCATCTATTCTACGGCATTGGTATCCTTCAATTAATCTGAATTCGTTAGTATAATACCATTTAATTTTTTTCACTGTATCCAAGATGATAAAATTCTGTCCGGAGAATTTTAATTGTATACCAGTTTTATCCTCGTTTTCCGAAAAAGCTTCGCATTTTGAACACGAAAAGGATGATCGTCATTATTTTTGACCGCATCAAAAGAAGATTCTGATTTATTGAACGTTAATGTAAAATCGCTCTTATATAATGTTTTCGTACTCGATTTTCCTTCAATCCTCTCATAGGTTACTTTCCCTGATCATAAAATTGAAAAGGCTGTGCTCCAACCTTTAGCGCCAAAAAAAATTAAATTTATAATAAGAAATAACTTCATCATATTTTCTTATTAAAATCCCACTTTAATCCCAATAGAAAATACTGCGAAATAAAACCCTCATTGTATTGCAGGAATCTATTAGGTGAAAATTTCTGAATTACATTATTATAGGAGCTAAAGATATCATAGGCCTTTATCGATATTGTCATATTCTGCTTATTTAATTCTTTTGTTATTTGCACATTTGTATATTTCTGTTTTAATAGTTTATCTGAATAGACATCCTTTCCAAACTGTTCCAATGAACTTCTTTGAGAAATCTGAAAACCTTTGCCTAAATATAATTTTGTATCGATAGTAAATGAAGAGGTTACATACATCAATCGGTTTTGGAATTTACTTTTAACATTATCATTAATAACAGCATCAATACCAAAGTTAAAACGGAGCGTAAAATCAAATGTCTTTCTGTTCTGTTTTGTCAACGTTCCCCAATTGAAAAATTAGAAATTTTATTTTTTGCCAAAGTATTGTTCAATATTTCGGAAAAGCTGCTGAATGAATAGTTTATTGCGGGACCTATGATCACTGAATTTTTTAACAAGCCTTTTGAAAAATTAAGATTAGCATTAAATTGCTTTAATGCCATATCGTGATCATTTACATTGCTGTAATAAGTCTTTCCTTGTTCATCAATATCAAGCTTACTGATAACCGGATTAGTAGTCATTGAAAATTCGACCTGGGAACCAATTGTTATATTCCTAAAAGAATTAAAATAACCGTAGTTTCCATTAAAAAAATGATTTTTGGATGATTCCAGATTAATATTGCCAATATAAATGGTAACGGGATTTATAATTGACGAAACGCGGTCATTTGGAAAATGGTCGGAATGATAAGGTTGTATTTATACTGGGACGAAATCTGGCTCCTTTCTGATAATTGATATCTTGTCAATAAGCTAAAATTTCCACTTAAAAAATCCTTTTTCAAATTATAATTATCGCCTGATAAAGCATGTAGTTTTAATTTGCTGGCTAAAACATAGCCGGATAAGGAAGTTTGAACTTTCCCTTTATTTAGGAGTAAGACATACTCAATCCTTCAGATTTCGATGTCGATCTGTAATTGTAGGAAGGATCGTTCGGTATATTTGTCCCCGGGTCCGTATCCCTAAATAAAAAGGATTCATTTTTAGAGTCAATGTTTACTGAATAGCTCAGAGAAAGATTGCTGTATTTGTCGATTCCAGTTCCATAGGTCAAAAAAGAAAAGAGATTGTGAGCAGTGTTTTTATTGACACTTTGATTGTCCAGTACAACAGTGTCTGTGTTTTTTGAAAAATAAGTTAAATTCCTTTTCGTATCTATTGCATTTGTATAAACGTTACCTGAATTCAGCACCATGAGTAAATACCTTCTTTTTTCTTTGCTAATATTAAATTTTATCTGGAAAAAGGGGTTGAAACTATAAGATCTACTGTTTACATTAGATGTGTCGTTTTGAGAATTGATAATGGAACTGTCTTCTTTAGTACTTACGGCATATCTTGAGGAATGATATAAATGATGGCCGGCGGTTGATTTTAGCTTAAAATCAAGTTCAAGGTCATTTCGAGATTACCCGTTAACCTGGAATTCAGGCGGAGCATTCTGTTACCGGATTGATTTTTGGAAGAAGAGAAATTCGAACGAAAATCATTTTCTAAAAACTGCTTCTCAAGATTATCTGTTGTCGTTTCATTTCTATTTTCATTTACACTGATTTCATTATTGAAATGAAGGTTCTTTTTAGTTCGTCATTATACGTTAAAGCATAATTTCTTGTTTCAGGATTACCGATTATTTTTGGCACGACAAATATTTCATTACTTGCTAATGATGAAATACTCGTGTTTATGCCAATTTTTCTTGAATTATTAAAAAGTCCACCAAATAAGGCTAAACCATAACGTCCTTTGCTGCCGTAATTAGCAGCCACATTTCCAAAGACACTTTTTTTAGCCTCTTCCTTTAAGATAATATTGGCCACCTGAATTTTCTTTCCGTCATTAATTCTCGTGGATTTTGTAAGCTCCGTTTCCTCATCATAAACCTGGACCTTTTTGACAGCATCCGCTCTTACATTTCGGACTATTATTCGTGGATCGTAAGAAAAATATTCCTGTCCATCAATGTAAATCTTTGAAACGACCTTATTTTTTACCATCACAGTACCATCATCACTTACCGTTATACCATGTAATTTCTGAAGTAAAGAACCTACTTTATCATTTTTACCCAAACTCATGGCGGCTACTGTATATTCTGTTGTGTCACCGTTGAGCTTTATCCGGAGAATGTCTTTATTGATGACCACTTCATCAATAATGTTCTCTAAACGATCCAGTGTGATGTTGATTTTGTCTGAAATCCTATCACTAACTTTCAAAGTCTTATGGACTCCTTGAAATCGAGGATATGATACGGAAAGAATATATTCACCACTATCCTGAACATTGATCAGAAAACTGCCATTTTGGTCTGTACGACAATATTGAATAATTAACGAATCTTTTTGTTCAATACCATAACCAAAGCATTTTCAAGTGGCTGTATTGTATTTTTAACAACGACCTCGCCTTTTATTAATTTTTGAGCATACAGGTCTCCGCTCATTACGAGTAAAGCAACGAGTAAAATAATAAGTTTATCACGCATGTAAAAGCTTAATGAATGTTAGTCCTGCATCGAAGATCGCTAATCGGAGATCTATGTTCTTTTCTAAAGAACTTTAAAATTAAGAAGTAAATAACCATTAGAATTAATACGCTTACGAGAACCTCAAAGAAAGACATTCCGAGAAACAATAAATTTTTCATATAATTAATCTTTTGTAATAAATTTTTGAAATTTCCGGAGACTCACTCGATGCCACAAGAGGATTACTTACTTTTCGTGCATCGTCCAAATTAAAAACAAGGGTCAAAGGCAAATATTCCTGATTTTTGCTTTCAAAAATCTCGCAGTCTATTGGCAAGCAGTGATATTTGAGATTAGGTATATTATAATCTTTTAATAAATACGCTAACCTTATAGGATCTGAGTATCTTGCCAAAACAATAATATTGTAAGAGTTTTTACTGACTTGCGTTAAATTTTCCAATTCCTGAACAATACAAGAATTGCAGCCTGTTTCAGTAAAATAAAAATAGATGGTCTTATTTTTATTATCTGATTGAACTTCGATATTTTGATTATTGATATCTTTCAGATCGTGCCTGAGAGTATATCCTATTAGTGATATTGAAAGCTTATAATTCTGAACGGTTTCATCCAAATTCATATATCTGAGACCAATATCACTTTGATAGTTTGATAGTGTTGATTTCATTTTGTTTACGTAATAAAATGAAATCAATACTGTTATTATACAGGCAGTACTTACTGTATAAGGTATTAGATTTTTGAATTTTGGAGACATACTATAGGTTTATTAATAAGTTTATCACGCATGTAAAAGCTTAATGAATGTTAGTCCTGCATCGAAGATCGCTAATCGGAGATCTATGTTCTTTTTCTAAAGAACTTTAAAATTAAGAAGTAAATAACCATTAGAATTAATACGCTTACGAGAACCTCAAAGAAAGACATTCCGAGAAACAATAAATTTTTCATATAATTAATCTTTTGTAATAAATTTTGAAATTTCCGGAGACTCACTCGATGCCACAAGAGGATTACTTACTTTTCGTGCATCGTCCAAATTAAAAACAAGGGTCAAAGGCAAATATTCCTGATTTTTGCTTTCAAAAATCTCGCAGTCTATTGGCAAGCAGTGATATTTGAGATTAGGTATATTATAATCTTTTAATAAATACGCTAACCTTATAGGATCTGAGTATCTTGCCAAAACAATAATATTGTAAGAGTTTTTACTGACTTGCGTTAAATTTTCCAATTCCTGAACAATACAAGAATTGCAGCCTGTTTCAGTAAAATAAAAATAGATGGTCTTATTTTTATTATCTGATTGAACTTCGATATTTTGATTATTGATATCTTTCAGATCGTGCCTGAGAGTATATCCTATTAGTGATATTGAAAGCTTATAATTCTGAACGGTTTCATCCAAATTCATATATCTGAGACCAATATCACTTTGATAGTTTGATAGTGTTGATTTCATTTTGTTTACGTAATAAAATGAAATCAATACTGTTATTATACAGGCAGTACTTACTGTATAAGGTATTAGATTTTTGAATTTTGGAGACATACTATAGGTTTATTATTACTAACTGATGATACCAGATTCCTTAGTTCCTTTGTTGCAGTATTCAGATTTTTCCTGTAATATTCCCCAACATCTCTCGGATATATAATTGATATAAAATTATTCTCAATCTTATCACTGATATAAATAGGAATTTGATATAGGTCATTCACTAACCTACCACTCAGTTTCCCCTGTTAGATTTAAGATAAATATGAGTCAGCAGTTCATTTCCTCTAAAAAAAATTGAAGTAAAGAAATCTATCGCTCTCAATGACATCTTTAATAAGGAATGAATAATTAACGGAAGTATCAGACTTTAGAAAATCAAAAAAGACTGGCCGGATAGTTGGTCAATATTCTTTAAGATTTTACTATTCTCGAAATAGACGGAGTATCTTGCATTTAATTTTTGGCTATTAATATTCCATCCAAAAATTGTATTGTCCAATGGTTTTATATATAAAATCGTATCGTTGTAATTGTAAAATGATCGAGAGATTGTTACATAAATTGCCCCTGTGGAAACCTGTCCAAATCAAAAGGCAAGTAGAGGTTCCTAACGTTTTTGTTTTTATTATAAGCCAAAAGTTCAAAGGTTATCTCGTTTTTGTTCCCAAACTTCAGATCGTCTGAATTAAAGTTGATCATTTTAGACAAATTAAAGAGTATTGTCGAATCAGCCGGAGAATACGCAAATGAATTAAAAAACAGATAAAGGCTGTCCTGTTTAAGTAAATTTAGATGATAATCATATTTGCAAACTCTTTGGTTTTTATATGCAATTACGATCTGCTTGTTAATTTTGTCAAGACTGAAGGCTATAGGAGTTTGCTCTCGCCCAGCTTTACTTTCTGCTATTAATTTTCCTTTGGAATCAAAAACCAATACTTTCTTGGCATAGTCCTTATCAAGAACAAAATAATGAGAGTCGTCGTAATCTAGCTGGTCTATTTTTTCAAAAGCGGTTTCATTGGCAGAATCTAATCGCAAAAAACTAACATCAGATACTATACTTGACAAATTAATAGAATCTTTCTTTTGGACATCTACAATGATCTCCACATTGTCGAGAGAATGTATTTCTGGACTTTTTGCCTGGTTGTCATTACTTCTACAGAAAGAGACTGCCAAGGAGATGAAAACTACACCAATAATTACGAGTAATTTGTTATTCATATTAGATTATTCAAGCTTAATATTTTGGTTAGTAACTGCTCCGCTTCAGTAATAATTTTTATTCTTTCACAAACTTATTATTCTTAACGTACCTCTAAGGTAAAAGAATAATATTATTAGCTAATTATGAAAATCATTAAAAAATACAATTGAAATTATCTACTTAAAACTTGAATTTAGTAATGGTTCAGAAGTGGAGTTACTGATTAATCTGCGCGAATCCAATTACGCTACTTTAGAAACAAAATCTTTCCAAAAGATTATAACTTGAATAACAAATGTTTATCTTTGTATAAATTAAAACGTTCTTTAAATCTTTATTAAGATTTTGCAGATTAAAATATTAGTGGAGTTGTGGCAAATTCGTAGCAATGTTCTGATTTGAAATTTTAAATATTTCATTTTCAACAACTTACACCAAGTAATTCGAATCCTCACTCTCCGCCACCAAAAATAAAGCCCGACGATAGTCGGGTTTTGTCGTTTATAGACTTTTGCAAACAATGTTTGATCAAAAGTATTAAACGACGAAAAAATGAACGGAGTGAATGGCTTTATTTTATGGTGAAGCCACCCCTTTGGGATCATCTTATTATCCTCACTCTCCGCAGAACAAGCCTTTCAGAAATGAAAGGCTTTTTTCGTGGTATTCGGATTCGAACCAGAAGGATCGGCCGGGGTTCGAACTTCTTCATCTTCCCCTATCGTCCCTTAGACTAATAAAAAGTGGCTTTTTGATAAAAAAATCGAAGTCCTTTCATTCAGATATTCCTGTACATTTTGTAGATTTATGCTATTAACCGATTAAATTTATGGAGTCACCTAAATCCAAATATTATCTTACAGCAAAGAAGTTCTGGAGGACAGTTGTAGACATTGAGAAAACAGCGGACACCTCGGAATTACAACAACAGATCGAATTTCATAAACGCTTGTTAAATATATTTCAAGCAGGCAATTTCTATTATCTAGTGTTCAATATGTATACCGGGGAAGTCGAGATCATTAGCGAAGAATGCGAAAATTTGATCGGCTATAAACCAGAAGAGCTTTCTCTTCCATTTCTCATGGAACGCATCCATCCTGACGACAAAGCCTATTTCCTCAACTTTGAATATAAAGTCGTGGAGTTTTTTAAGAGTTTACCTTATGAAAAAGTAAAAAGCTATAAGGTCCAATATGATTTCAGGTTCAAAAGAAAAGATGGGCATTACATCAGGATCCTGCATCAAGCTATTCAGATAGATTATGATGAAAACAACTTCTACCGTACGCTCTCTCTGCATACCGACATATCGCATATAAAACAAGAAGGAAAACCCTGTTTCTCACTTATTGGACTTGATGACGAACCTTCTTTTTTAATATTCAACTCGATCAAGCGTTCACAAAATCCTATGATATGTTTACAAAGCGAGAGCGAGAAATTTTAAAATGTATCGTTGAGGGCAAGATGAGCAAAAAAATTGCTGATGAGCTGTGTGTCAGTCTCCACACGATAAACACGCACAGGAAAAATATTCTTGCTAAAGCTGGCGTAAAAACACCCGTGGATCTAATAGCCAAGGCGATAAAGGAAGGCTGGTTATAGGTTAGGGCCTACTTTCAATCAAACAATGTCGGAGTCCGATCTTTCTTTTCCAGATCAATAAGAATAGACTTATTTTTCAGACCACCTGCAAAACCAACGAGTTTCCCAGATCCACCGATGACCCGATGACAGGGTACAATAATGGATATCGGATTCTTGTTCAACGCACCACCGACTGCACGTACAGCTTTGATATCACCTAGTTGGCGTGCCAGATCTCCATAGGTTTTTGTTCGACCATAAGGAATAGTGAGCAAAGCTTCCCACACCTTAAGCTGAAAGGGAGTTCCCTGCATATCCAACGGTAGGTCAAAAACAGTGCGCTTGCGGTCAAAATACTCCAAAAGCTGTTGTTGAGCGAGTAAAAGTAATGGTGCATGGTCCTCTCTATCCGGTTTAGATAACTTTGTACGGGTATAGTCCTCACCTTCCCACAATACAGCAGTAAGACCACGTCTGGTCGCCACAAGCCTTATGTTCCCTACTGGCGATGCGATATCTGTATAGACAAGTCCGTTATCCTGCTCCATATTTTTTATTGGCAAGTTACTAATCTTTTTTTTTTCATTTCCCGCAACGAAAATATGTTCCTCTACAATTTCCCTTAACTGACGACCTATATTATAAAACCGCCACGACCATCTGATCACTGCTTCACCTTTTTGCGATAGCCACAACCAAAGAAGACAAATTCTCAATCTTAAAAGCTAGTATCACCACAACACGATTATTAGCATAAGCAAATCTTGGTCTATCATCTTCTACTAGACAATTCTTTAACCTATTGTAATTGAACCGACTGAAAAAATTCAAAGAAAAAACGGTTCCCATTGTCAAAAAAATATGGAATAGTTCTCGTCGGGGCATCATATCAATGTGTATGAACAAGAGTTATAACCTAAAGACAAAGCATCATGGCAGAATTAAACCAAAAACACAAGAAAGCGGAAAGAAAAAAATTAGAAGCCGGAAAATGGCCCCAAAGGTAGATCTGACAGCGATGGTAGACCTTGCTTTTCTTTTGATCACCTTCTTCATGCTGACCACAACCCTAAACAAACCTGCAAGCAATGGATATTGCCATGCCAGACAAAACAAAAGGCGAGGCGACACCACCAGTGCTCATTGACGAAAACCGGACAGCGACATTGATTCTTGGGGATGGAAAATTTATGTGGTATCATGGCGACTTCAAGAAGCCCATTGCCTTTTCTGAAAAACCAAGCGATATAGAGAAAACATTACCGCAGGTGCTCGCACAGTTGAAAGCAAAGATCAGTAACATGCCCAACAGCAAGGATATGATCGTACTGATCAAGCCGAGCAAAGAAGCAAGGACGAAAGATGTGATCCATACAATTGATGAGATCAAACACCAAAACATCACACGCTATGTCATTGGCAAAACGCAAGAAGAAGAGGAAAACAGTTGTTAGCTTCCATTCAGTAAAATACGAAAGGGAAAGCACCAATAGCAATGAAAATCGACTAAAGTTCTTTCTATTCAATAAACCGAGCGTAACGAGTTCATTGATGCCTTAATGAAAAATACGAATCAATAAAAAACAGGCAATTCAGAAAAAAAGCCTAAGTATTCAATATTCAAAAAGGACTTTAGCGATCGAGCATAATCAAAGTCAAAGGGCCATTCCAAAATTGAATGGCCCTTTTGTCTTTGTGTTCAGTATTACAATCTATTATCTTTTGTCCAGATTTTCCCAATAGCGTTCCACGTTCTCTTTTACCTCGGTAGGCAAAGAAGCATAATTGTCTGAATAGGAAGTCTTCGTATATCCATCCTCCGCCTCCGCACGCAGACGATAAAATTGTCCCTTATATAAAACCAAAGCAATACAGCTCAGCTGCTTTTCGACGTGATCCTTTGGATGCCTGGAATAGATAAACACCGCATCCAGTTTCCCATCTTTGTCAGCATCAAAGAAGGCTTTTCTGGATTCCCATACCGAAGTAATAATACCATCTTCAACGATAGTTTCCTCCACAATAGGCACCCACATACCATCTTTTCGCTGAAATTGCTGTGCATATAGTTTATCCGGATCTGCTCCGCGTTCCTCTTTTGAAAAAATGATATAATTATCTTCCTTTTCGGTCTGAATATGCTCCACCTGCAGCACACGTTTGCCTTTAAATGGAAAACCCGAAGATTCAAAATTTTCTTTGTTGACTGTAATATCGGTGATTTGTGCCTGCGCGGTGTAACATCCCAGCAGCAGCAGGACAAAAAAGTGTATTTTCCCATGTGTTTTCCCTAAATATCTATTCAAATTACTGACAATAAAAGAAAAATCCAATATTTTTAACATGCATCTTTACATCAACCTGATTCAATTCTCCTATATTCTCGCTAAATTTATCTTATTCATACACCGTGCAACAGCTACAGATGAGGTATCCGTTTCACAAAAGCAGGCATTAAACCCATGAAACAGGACATTCAAACCATCGCGGACATAAAAATATTAGTCGATCAGTTTTACAGCACCGTTCGTCAGGACAATCTCCTAGGCCCTATTTTTCAGGAACGTATTCAGGACAATTGGGGCATACACCTGGAAAAAATGTATCGCTTTTGGCAGACGATCCTGCTGGATGAACATACCTACTTTGGCAGTCCATTTCCACCCCATATCCCCTCCCCATTGAGGCAAAACATTTCGATCAATGGCTACTTCTGTTTGAAGCGACCGTCGATCGGCTATATACAGGTGAAAAGGCTGACGAAGCCAAATGGCGCGCACAAAAATGGCACAGATGTTCCAGTTTAAAAAAGAATATTTTAATGCCAACCCGAAAAAGAAACCGCTGATATAGCACATTTTATATTCCAGGTTCGATATGCAGTCCCACTTCATTTTCTACTAGCATTCCAGATAAAGTTACCTCCCAGTATCCGATAGGCTCATTTTTTTAGCAGTCGCCATGCTCTTTTATTTTGTAACAAAAATTGCTTACCACAAGCACGAAAACAAAAATAAAGCACTAAAAATCAATTAAATACACAAAAATAACAAATTTTAACATTTCATATTCTACATAATGTAGAATAGATTCTATATTTGTAGTATGAATAAATTATCAGCGACTGAAGAACAATTGATGGGATACATCTGGGACATGAAAAAGGCCTTTATGAAAGATCTTATGGAAGCCTATCCTGAACCCAAACCTGCTCCGACGACGATTGCGACATTATTAAAACGAATGACCGAAAAGGGAGCCATATCGTATGTATTATATGGCAATTCAAGAGAGTACTATTCCCTGTTCGACAAGGACAGTTATTATCTCGCACACGTCAATGATATTGTTGAAACATATTTTGATAATTCAGCTTTAAAATTTGCTTCTTTTTCACAAAACAATCGCAGTTGAACAAGGAGCAATTGGAAGAACTGAAAAAATAATTGATTCAGAAATTAAAAACAAAGCGACATGATTATCTATCTGGGAAAATTGATCGCCTGTTCAGGCTTACTGTATCTGGTATACATTTCTCTTTTGCAACAGCAAAAGCTCTTGGTATTTAACCGGTTTTATCTGCTTGCCATTATACCTATCGCTCTTTTTACACCATTGGTGCAAACTGCTCTGCCGTCATTTATCCCTGATTTTTTCATTTTAATAGGGTTCAAGCGGAAGTCGTTCCAGAGCATATGGAGCTTGCCATCACAGCCCCTGCAGCCGTCCAACAAGAACCGTTGATATCAACCAACACGGTTATTTTCCTTGTCTATCTACTGATTGCTATTGCACTTTTGGTTAGGTATATAGTAAGCTATAAAAAGTTTTCATCCTACATCAGTCGGGCATCAGCGACAGACAATCCTTCAATTTATAGTATTCATGGCCTTAAAACTCCCTTCTCATTTTTCAGACGGATCTATGTACCCCGTGGCGCCTATTTACAAGGAGAGATTGAGGCTTCGATTATCGCCCATGAACAGGCACATGCAGACCAGCGACATTCCATAGATGTGATGCTCATGCAGTTCATGCGCATTGTATTATGGTTCAACCCTTTGGTTTACCTGATCGACAGAGCTGTTCGACAAAACCACGAATACCTGGCAGACGATGCCGTAGTACAGGTTTATGAACGCGCCAGTTACCAACATCTGATTATCCAGTGGAGCATGTCCTCCCCGATATAAACGCATTACCGGCCAGTAATTTTAATTTTTAACAACAAAAAAACGATTAATTATGTTACAGAAAAGAACGAACAGTGGTAAGCTCCTGCTGATGCCTGCGCTTACCTTATTGCTGACAACAGCAATTAGCCTGTTGTTTTCGACCCAGGTCGAAGCACAGAAAACAACGCCGGCCAAAACAGAAAAAACTGAGCCTGCGAAACCGGCCAAGACTCCCCACTTCCAAAAAACCGGGTGCCCCAAAAGCGGTATCTGAACGGCCTAGTCCGCCCAGAAGAGAAGGAGCTCCGCAATGGAACCCAAGAAAATGCTGCTCCAAAAGAAGAAACAATACGCTTTCCAGAGCCTAAAAAACAGGTGGAAACAGAAAGAAAACAATGAAAAATAAGCCACCAATGCTTGAAGAAGTGAAGGTGGAAACAGCACCCAAAATAGAAGAGGTGTATGTTGAAAACGTAAAATTTCAGGAACCTAAACGGATCAATGTAAACGGTAATGCGAATGGAAAAGCTACCGATAATGGCACCTCCGGCGGAAGTTCAAGTGAAAAGCATCAGGAACCTAAACGGATAACTATGCGTGGAACAGCGAATGTGAGCACTGTCACATCGGTAAACGCAAACAATGTTCAAGTCAATGATCCCAAAACGGTATCGATAGTAAAAACTGGAACTGCCACATCTGGATCGGCAAAGGCAACGGAAATTAGGTCGGCGGAACCACATACCATAACGAATGTAAACGTGCGTTCTACTAGTACCATCAGCTCCGAAGCAAAGGAAAACAACGGAAAGCGAGCCGCAAAATCGTTCTTAAAGGTCAACCCGCAAAAAAGAGTTTACATCAAATTAAACAGGATTTATGTCAAGTGACATGAAACGTCTGATTCAAAAAGCAAAAAACCGGAAGAACAATCGTTCCTCCGGTTTTTCAACCAAGCCTATGGAAAAATCGTGAAATCCATGAGGCTGTTATTGCATACGTACCGCCTGAATCACTTTCGGCTTGGATGTTAGGTAGTTCCTAAACCCAGTTGCATACTGTTCAATCTCTGCATTTAAGGTTTCGATGTACTTCTTTTTGCTCCGCTATCACCATCCAGTTTTACCATCCAGTTAATTTCAGTGCTATCATCCCCTTTTCTTTGGTAAATATCGCTACCTGAACCGCTTTCAAGCCCGTTGGCAGCGCATCTTTTTAATCGTATACACCAAAAACGATGCTGCTCCTCCAATTGGTTCAGCAATTCATCGCGCTTGGAACCGTCCTTAAATGTCACCTCCCGTGCAATAGGCAATTCAGTACCCTTGTTAACCATGGATTTCACATAGCCATTGGAAAGAACGGCAACCAAGCCGTTATTCTTCAGCAACGACCAGACCGAGTCCCGTGCTACGGGAACCTCGATCCGTCGGTCTATATCCCAGCTTACAACAGCTGCTGTGGCCATTTGCGCCTTACCTTGCATCGCAACCGATACCAGCAAAACAAGCATGAAAAGAATACGTTTCATCAGTTATTTGTTTAAAAGTTTGGCCAATTCTTTTTCAAGATCGGCACCACGAAGATTTCGAGCGACCACTTTACCATCACTGTCTAACAAGAAGTTAGAAGGAATTGCTGTGATATTATAATACTGAGCGGCTTCATTTTTCCAACCTTTCAGATCCGATACCTGTGCCCAAGGCATTTTATCATCTTTACCGCTTTCAACCAGTTATCTTTCTTATCGTCCAATGATACGGCAAAGACATCAAAACCTTTTGCCTTAAAAAAGCATTGTATGCTTTCAATACATGTGGGTTCTCAGCCCGGCAAGGACCACACCAAGAAGCCCAGAAATCGACCAATACATATTTCTTACCTTTCAGGTAGTCGTATAAGTTGACATTCTTTCCTGCGGCATCTGCCTGTGTGATATTGATAAATTTAGCACCATCCTCTGTTTTCTTCACAGCAGCAAGAGCCTTGTTGATATTTTCCTTCACTTCCTTTGCTTCCTGTAACCAAGGGTATTTTTCGATCAGGGGATTGACATAGCTCAGGATAAATTCCTGATCACGTCTGGGACTGACATAGCCCAAAGCATAGACCACCTGCGGTTCATTTTTATAGTTCTTAACGTACCATTTAGCGCGGGTAGCCATATTATCATATTGTTCCATCATCATATCCGTCAACGATTTAGTCATTGCCGTATCCTTGCTCTGCATAGCCATGTACTGTCTTTTACCAATAGCAATGGTATTCTGATAGTTTTGATAATTTTCCCAGTTCAGCATATTGATCAACTGATTGTCTTTACCTTCAGATTCAATAAAAACATAAGGCGGATTTTTGATTTTGATTTTAGCGGTATCCAAGCCTCTAAAATCAATTTTTAAATCATCATTACCGGCCCAAAAGGTGATTCTATCCCAACCAAAAACATCCAGGCTGTAAAAACGAGGTGTTTTTGCCGGTACTTTTATTTCATAGGTATTATCTGCCTTTAATTGAATTTTCTGAAAAACCTCTGCATCCTTCATCGCTTTGTCTTTCAATACAAAGGGATATTTTTCTTGACTCTCTTTATCTGGTGGAAATTTCACTGTTCCCCGTACGGTAATGTAATCTCGCGTTTGCGCAATTAATGCTGTAGTCATCAATAGTCCAGCGACTATACCTAATACCACTTTTTTCATGTTGTATCTAATTATATGTTTAAAATTTAACCTTGAATAATTCTTCTAATTTTTTTCTCCATAGCGCCACCACCTTTGGGCTCGAATCCGATTTCCTTCATAATGATTTTGCCTGAGGGTCGATCAGATAAGAAGTCGGCACTGCATTGACATTAAATAGGGAGTAAGAAACCTTGCGGTCGTCGTATAACTGTGGCCAGGGATTAGACTCCTCCTTTACAGCTTTTAACCATGCGTCCTTATTTTGATCGATCGAAATATTGATCACAATAAAATCCTTATCCTTGATCTTGCCATAGACCTCACGGATCCTTGGGAACGAAGCCCGACAAGGGGAACACCAGGAAGCCCAAAAATCCAACAGAATGTATTTTCCTTAAACTCATTAAAGCTGCGTAATTTTCCAAGGGCATCAGGCAGTTCAAAGTTCTTGACCGTAGCGCCTATATACGCATTTTTCTGTCCCTGGATCTTGGCATATAAAGTCTGCGATTCTTCGCTTTTTTGACCTTATCCGATAATTTATTGTAATAATATTCTAATCGTTCGAGCGGTAAAGTCGTTTCCTGCGACTGTATAAACACAGGTGAAACCAATGCATTTGGTTTCACAAATACATTCAGCAAAGAATCATTCAAGTGCACAAAAAGCTGTTCTTTATACGCTTTTGCTGCTTCAAATTGTGCATTTCCGGTCTTCATGGCATCTGCACCATATTTTTCCTGTGTCAGACGCATGGATTCCCGAAATACCTTGATTTTCGCTTCATTGTATTGGTAAAAAGAAGTCGCTGAGGCAAGACCGCTCACTTTACCGGATGATAAACCTTTCAGCACATCAAATTCCACGTTTATGGTACCCGATTGATCGTAAAACAAGACTAGCGGTGCATACATACGACGTTTGGCATGATCATATTCAATGGAAATCGCCCGTGATCCAACTTTTTATCTTCAAAATTGATTTCGAAGTGGCCATTTTTATTTCCGCCGAATCTTTCACCATACGATTGTACAGGTATACTTTGTTGTGCCCTTCCGTATCACCAGTTACCTTCCCAATGACCTTGACCTTAATCTGACCGATGGCCAGCTGCGCGATCAAGAGCCCTAAAACACTAAAAATTATTTTCTTCATCTATCTAAAATTTATTATTAAGCTACTCTGATTGCCATGCTTTCCGTACGGGACAGTGTTCCATGACCAAACGCATCCGCTCTATCTGTCCCTGGGTGAAGCTATTCCGTAGCGAAGCAAAGCGGACATCATCCATAGCGTTGTTTGCCAGAAACTTTTCACCATCTAAGCCTGTCTTCAGGAGACCTGAAGATTGGTTTGCCGTCTGCGTATTCCCCGTAAAATATTTCTTCGTATCCGCCACAAAGTCATTGACAGGCAAGGTTATTGAATTCGTTGCATACAGACCATAATATATACCCAGATGAGGAGCGATTTCTATTTTGAGACTCGACTCCGGAAAGAAAATTGACCGCTGAATCCCCAGACCGTAGATTGTATAAAAATCAGTTGTCGGGATTTCGGCTTCCGAGTTAACGATATTGGCAATCCCTCGATTGCCTGCTGCCCCGCAGGTACGAGTTGATAAGCCGCACGGTTATTTCCAATACTGGTATTTGCTACTGTTGGATAGATATAGATATTCAAAAATTTATCCTTGTTCCATTGGTAGGCAGCAGTCGCATTGATTTTCGCAGTAAAATTTGTGGGTAAAAACTGCGCTGTGGGTGAAGCTTTCCAGCTTGCATCATATAGGATCTTATTGTAACCAGGTAGTGCTAAAGCCATTCCTGCCGGATTTTTCTTCGCCAGACGGAATTCAAAATTTGCCTGCCCGCCATTTGGATCTTTACCATACACATTGTTAAATACCGCATTTGCATAGGCTATAGCCGACTCCAATTGTTTTTGCTGAATATCCTGATAGGTCAGGGCATCATAGCCGGGGTCCGTCG
The DNA here is from genome assembly GCF_019285695.1 of Sphingobacterium sp. E70. Lineage (NCBI taxonomy): Bacteria > Pseudomonadati > Bacteroidota > Sphingobacteriia > Sphingobacteriales > Sphingobacteriaceae > Sphingobacterium > Sphingobacterium sp. E70. The sequence goes on from NZ_CP079104.1 coordinate 1,613,425, forward strand.
TACTCAGCTCAAACACATGGAATACCACATCAATGTAGCGTTTTGCTCCCAAAGGCTTTGGCGCTTTAATCTGTACTGATTTAACCTTAGATTTCAGGCCACCGATCTGCGCATAAAATTCTCGTGTGTTCTTCGAAAGATATTTTACCTGATATTCCATTCCATCGACCAGCTGTCCATCCGCAAAAATCTTGACTTCAGCTTTCGGGAGCTTAGCGTAGTCCACATACATCATCGTATCTCTTGGCTGTCCCCCGCATCCTTGATCTGCACTTTACGATAGGCCTCCAGCACAAATTGCAATGTCGCTTTGCCATCGGCGATCAGCGATGTGCTTCCTGTCGAAAAGTAGATGGAATCGATATCTCCGACTTCTGCTGTATATGTTTGGTAATTAAACGTGTCTTTTTGCAGGCCTGCAGCCCTAGCAAGACAATGAGTACAAAGAGTATATTTTTCATCTTTATCTATTTTTTTCGTTCATTCATCTATAACACTTAAAAAATAATTGGATTCCAGCCTTCATTTGGTACGATATGCGGATTTTCCTGCAATTCAGTCAATGGAATTGGCAATGCATAGTGATAGCCTCCGGCCTCGACCTTAATGTCAAATTCCTTATCGAAAAACTTGAGCTTACGCTGCATCGTGCCCAGTCGGTAACGTTTGAGATCTAACCAACGCTTATCCGTATCACAAAAGAATTCCTTGCGTCGCTCGCTGATAATCTCGCGCAGCAGCTGTTCATTATTCAGATTGTTTTTTGCTGTTGCCCCTCTAAATCCTTTAAACTTATTTAAGGTTGCCAGCGCTTGCTCGTTCTGATTTAAACGGCAGTAGCTCTCCGCCAATATCAGATACGCTTCCTCTGGCGTAAACAAGTGAATACGCACATATTTTGGTCCATTGGGCATCCCGTCTGGCCAGGTACTTGACAATACAGCTCCATTGAAATACGCCGCCTTCCGTATGTCATCGTTGTCAAAAGATTCCAAAAATCCGGGATCCACTTTTAGATTTGCCGGAGCAAAACCCAGATAATCGTAAGGCGATCCGTAGATGGCGCCGACATTACCAAAGTTTAACGATTGCATATAAACTGCCGGATATTCGGTATTGAGATTGCGCTGCACATTTTGAAAAGCCGTCAGTGTATTTGGAATATATGCATCCACACCATCAATAGCCGCCAGTGCATAGTTGCGCGCTTCTGTATAATCTTCCGCTTGTCTGGCCGAGGACTCGGCCTTAAACCAATAGACCTGAGCCAACAGATTCTGGATAAAACGACCATTGAAAAGCGACTGTAACCAGGGTTCCCTCCTTCCGATTGGTAGAAGGCCAAAGCCTGTTTCAGATCGTCAATAACGACTTTGTATACATCAGCCGATTTCCACCTCTTCATTTCAATACCTACCACCTCTTTTCCTGTATGCAGATACAAGGGAATTCCCGGTCTTCCTTATCCATAGGTGCGAAATATTGCTGCAGTTTGAAGATATAGTAGGCCCGATGTACCAGCATCTCCCTTTTACGCGTTTCAGTTCACTCGGATCACCCTGCGTTAATTCGTCCGACTGATCGATCAATGCATTTAGAAACCCGATCACAGCATAATAGTTGTTCCAGATATTATCCGAGGTCTCCATATCGTTAAAAAGTAACTTATTAGCATACAATTTTTCGATACCGTGGATGTTTTTGGATTGATATACTGCCCCATATTACCAGCAAAATCGAAATTGTCCGCATAGGCCTCAAACATCATATTTTGTGCTTCGTTCATAATTGGAGCCTGCCCAACAATTGGACTGGTGTTTGACCGTGCAAACATATCCAGATAACCAGCCAATACAGATTTTACGTCGTCCAGGGTTGTTACCGCCCGTTGGTTTTTCGGTGGCAGATCCAAGAAGTCCTTACAACCTTTATTGATTAATGTACAGCACAATGCGATATAGATTACTATCTTTTTCATCTTTAATAGCTATTAAAATCCAATATTTAACGAAAATGAATAACTCGGTGTGGTTGGATAACCAAAAGCCATCTGTGTCTCCGGATCCGAACCTGAATAAGGTGAAATCGTAAATAGGTTATTGGCAAATACGCCGATCTGCAGCTGTTTGATCAGTTTTTTGAGCACTGCTGGATTTGCGCGCCAGTTGACACCGATTTCGGTACATTTGATATACATCCCTGATTCAACATCCCTATCGATGAGGTAATTAACATAATTTGAAGCTGTCGGTGAATAATAAGGGATATCCGTCACATCACCATACTGACGCCAGCGATATTGCTGTTCCTTGAGACGGTTTGTACGTCCAGCTGTCACATCATCTGTCATCCCACTCGGTCCCTCCCGACGATCCTGAAATCCCTTGATCATATTACCGTCCGCAAACACAAAGTTTGTTGAGAACGTCATGCTTTTATACCGCAAGCGTGTATTGAAGCCGCCATATAGTTTAGGGTCCTGCTGTCCCAGATAGTATGTCCGGTACTTACTCTGTAGATCTGCCGACGATATTTTTGAAAGATCAATAATTTCCTCGCCGTTGATATTTCCGGCCGCATCCAGACGTTGGGCCTTCACCATCATGTGTCCATTATTCGGATCGATGTGGTCATATTTATAGCCAAACCAAGAACGCATCGCATAATTCTCTACATTTTGTGGTGTTAGATTAGACACTGTCGGTTCTTTCTTATAATACACCTTATCGAGGTTATTTTTGACTGTCGTCAGATTTCCGCCAACCTCCCAGAGCCAGTCTGTCTTTTTGAGCAATTCCACACGTGCCGAAAGTTCCCAGCCTTTATTGGAAAGTATTCCCGCATTCACGACAGAACTCGTACGCCCTACCGATACTGGCAATACCACATTGTCAAGAGATCGGTCACCCGATTATCGTAATAGTTGGCTTCGATATTCAGACGGCTATTCAAGACAGATATCTGGACACCATAATTTATATCTCGCTTCTTTTCCCATTTCAATACAGGATTACCGTATTTAAACGCTTGTGCTTTTACGACATCATCATAGACCAATGCGCTGAGGGTATAGGTATGGAAGGGATAGACCGAACGGTTGATACTGCCTGTATAACCAAAACCTGCCGAGAGTACAAATCGGTTCAACCAGGGCAGTTGTTCCTTGACAAACTTCTCTTCATGTCCGTTCCATTTGGCTCCAACCGACCAGAGTGGTGTAAACTGATTTTTGAACCAATGATATCCACACCGTCCGAACGGAAATTCGCATTAAAGACATAACGATTTGCATAACTATAGGTTGCGGAACTGATAAAGGATACCGAGCGATCTTTTTCATAATACGTACCGCCTAAGCGTGACAGATCCAATTTCTTATAGTTCGCTGGTGGCACATCATCCCAGGAAGGATAACCCGCCATACGGTAGTCCTGCAAATAAATGGGATTGTAGTGAAAGAAACGATTGTTTGTCCGCTCGGAGACCTCATTGGCAAAAAAGCCTGTACATAATGCTTGTCTGCGAAAGTCTTGTTATACTCGATGGTATTCCGGACCGTGTAATCGAGGGTTCTGCCTGAATTTTCCTCCAAAAAGCCATAGTTAAATTTCGGTAATACTCCAGATCCACTCGTCCGGGCCACATTTAACCAGTTTTGAGCAAAGGAACGGTAGGTACCCGCACGGGATTCATCCGCAGTAGATACATTGGTATAATTCACAACAGCGGATCCACGGTATTGGAATCCATTTAAAAACTTCCATTCCAGTCCAAACTGACTCCGTACATTGGCATAATCCGTGGTCAACGTATTTTCCCGCAGTTCTTTGATGATATTGAAAGTCTCATAATTTAAATAGGCCGTTTCACCAACTTTACCACTTAAATCCCGATAGGTCTTATCCCAGGCATACGAGCCATCTTCCTGATAAGGTCGTTCATACGGATTGGCAAATAGCGCATAACGGAAGGGATCCATGGCCGATTGCCCCTCCTTATTTTTCTTGATCGTAGAATACAGATTAAAATCGACCAATAGTTTATCGTTGATATTACGCGTCAGTTTGACATTCATCCCCTTGTTTGTTGTTATTTTCCATCAGTGTACCATTGGCATCCTGATAGTTCAACGAGACATTGTACTGGAGTTTCGTACTTCCACCACTCATGGCAATATTATGAGATTGCTGATAGGCCGGATTGTATAGTACATTGATCCAGTCTGTATTGATCATTGACAGTTGGTTGATTTGCTGTTGTGCTTCCGCTGCTGAAATAGCGCCATTATCCACTTGCAGCAGCAATTGGTTGGCACGTCCACCATAGACCGGATGAAAATCTTTGTACAATTGGGTTTCGAAGGCCAGCTTTTCTGCCGAATTCATAAAATTGAATGCATTGCCCGGCTGCATATTCAAGGACTGCTTGGTGCTATAATTGATATAATCCTTGCCAGCTTCCCCACGTTTGGTCGTGATCACAATCACACCGTTGGCCGCGCGGGCACCGTAGATAGAAGCTGCGGTCGCATCTCGTAGAATATCGATGCTGGCGATGTCTTCCGGCGGAATATTTCCGATCCCGTTGGTCAGCAAGCTATTGATATTAGAACTTGTTTTATCTGTTCCAGCAACCCCACCGTTCTGTAGCGGCATACCATCCAGGATGATCAGCGGCTCACTGCTCCCGGTCATGGTATTACTCCCGCGAATGATAATTGATCCAGCTTCGCCCGGCCTGCCCGAATTGGAACGAACATAGACACCGGTCAGTTTTCCACGCAGGGCCTTGTCTACGGTCGTTATCCCCGATGCCTGCAGATCTTCCCCTTGATGGAGGAAATATTTCCGATCAGTTTATTGCGTTCACGTTTTTGAAAGCCTGTGGAGATGACCACATCATCGAGCTGTTGTGCTTTGACACGCAAAGTCAGCATCAATGTTGTCTGTCCAGCGACATGGATTTCTTCGGGGTGATAGCCCAGGCAATTACAGAGCACCTGCTGCCCATCAGCAGGGCGGAGCAACTTAAAAGTCCCCGTACGATCAGTGGCAGTACCGATCCTGGTACCTTTGATCAGCAGGGTCGCTCCCACAACAGGATTGCCCGTTCGTCAACCACCTTCCCTTGAATGGTATCTTTTTGTGCTGCCTGCAAGGTTAACGCTGCTGCTTTTGTTTCCCGGTTCCTTTCGTCGTTCTTTTCTTCACCAAAACCTGCTGTCCCGAAATCTTAAATTCCAATTTCGTCTGCTGTTCAAGTAGCTGAATAACCCGTTCTATCGAACAGTTGGCACAGTCAAAGGAAATCGCAGGACTGTTTTCCACGGCCTTGTCGTAGAGAAATACATACTTGCTCTGTTTCTCGACCTGACGGAAGACGCTTATCAGCGATTTTTGTTTGGCGGCGATATTGATCTGTGCCTTTAGCCCTCCAAGCGGTGAAAGTATCAAAAGCCATACGCCTCCCCGAGCAAAATGGATTTCACACGCCTATACTTCATGAAATGGTGTTTCATAATGTTTTAGGTTAAATATTAGAAAATTGATTAGTTTGCTTTTGTTGCTTATTCGTTTTTCGTGACCGTAATCTCAATATCAAAAAACCGCAGCATTTCCACGACTTCTTTCATGGAGTCCGTTCGCTTGATCCTTCCTGAGATTTTCTTCGTAGTATCCTGCTGTTTTAAGCCTATAGACACTGGATACCAGCGCTCAAGCTCCCTGACGATTGTGAGTGCGTCAGCATCTTCAAAGTAGAATTCGCCATTACGCCAAGCCACTACCGATTCCGGATTAGCCAATGTATGAACAGCCCCACTTGCCCATCTGACACATACTGTTCGGCTGGTTTCAGTACCGTTGGCGCATCTTTTCGTCTGCTATCGCGCACCGCCACAGCGCCCTCCAATAAAGTGACGGTCTTGCTTCGCTCATTGTGATACCCTCGGGTATTAAAATGCGTTCCCAATACCTTCACCTGCTGTTGTCCCATCGTGACGATAAACGGAGATTTTTGTTGTGCGCCACCTCAAAGTAAGCCTCACCAGTTACCGAAACTGGGCGCTCAGCCCCTTCAAAATGTGCTGGAAATTTCAGTTGCGAAGATGCATTCAGCCACACCTCTGAACCATCAGACAATGTCACATGTAATTGCTTTCCGCGTCCAGTTTGAAGGGTTTGAAGCTGCCCCTGCAGTTTCGTATGATCTAGTTTTCTAAAATCCAGTGAACTGGCGTTGTGCGCCAATTGAGACAAATTGCTATCCAATGGGCGCGCACCATCCAATAAAACGGTATCACCTGTAGATAGAATGAGTTTTGACGATGAACTAGCATCCACATAGGTTGCTTTGAGCTCCTTCTCGTCCATAAAAGAGGTGGATGAATGCAGCCACAATTTCCATAGCGAGCCCAACAGCAACAAGACAATAGCTGCGGCACTGACCGCCCAGGGATTCCGATAGATCGGAACAGTCTTTACAACCGTATTAACCGCTGACAGACTATAGTCGTTATCTAGCTCCGCTTTACGGACAATCCCCTTCCAGATATCGTTCTGTTTATTCTTATTTGGTTTATTGGATAGAAAATGCATCATCAAATTTTTATTTCCACTTATATAGTCTGTCCTTTTTCAAAAACATACTATATAAAAAAAAAAAAATTAAAATTTGATAAAAAACAGGAATAAGAGCCAGGTAGCCTTATCACCAAAACGGTTCTTAATACGCTTTAAAGCAGTAGAAATTTGGTTTCTCACAGTCTGTACACTAATTCCCAATTTGTCTGCAATCTGTTGGGCAGATAGGTTTTCAAATCGGCTGAGCAGAAATATTTCACGCATTTTTTCGGGCATAGCATCAATTTCCTTTCTTACCTGCTGATTTTCGGCGGCAAAATCCTGCTTTTCCCCCTCTTGAAAACTATAGTCCCAGTATTCCTCCTGTTCATTAATGGGGACAAAGATGGGGAGTCGATCCCGTTGGGCATAGAAATCGTATATTTTATGACGCAGCATGGACATCAAGTAAGCAGCGATATTGCTTTTCACTTGCCAGCCAGCGCGATTTTTCCAAATAATGTAAAAGACATCTTGTGTAATGTCAGATGCATCTTCTTCTGTAGGTAGTTTTTGCAGGGCTGTCCGATAGATTTTTTTCCAATACGTGTCAAACAGCCTTTTAAAAGCAATGGGATCGGCATTATTAATCGCCTCAATCAGTTCAACATCGTCTCTGTTCACAGCTAGGTTTTTCGTTAAAAGGTACTTGTTTAGAATTTATAATTTCCAAGTATAGAAAAAAAAACTTAGAAAGCAATTTCTAAAACCTCTTTTAAGACAGCTACCTTTAAAAAAATAGCGAACTCAAGTTCCTGTATGCGAATAAAATAACTGATTAAATTAAATAGATTAAAGTACACTAGAACAACCTATCCAAACAGATAAATTAAACTAAAAAGTATAGACAAAAGATAAATTGTTTATTTAAAATAGAGTTAATATACAGCTAATATCGCTAGAATACCTTTGCGGTATGAGAAGAAACCAAATTACAATCCTGAGTTTACTATTGTCAGTGGCAATAGCTGGCTGTAAAGACAACGACAAAATCGGAGATGGTGGAGAGAATCCGCCGGTGGAAAATTTAGAAAACTATTCAAAAGAACCTGCTTTTGTCTTTGGTATGCCCGGTTTTGAAAATTTAAAGATCACCACCCTGATCTCAAGTTCAGATAAATTATCCGGCAGTCCTGAATTCGTATTCGCTGGTCAACCTGATGGTGCTGGATTTATGAAGGATGACAAATCAGATGGTTTCCTGATGATCAGTAACCACGAAATCACGCAATCGGTATCCCGTGTTTATCTTGATAAAAACTTCAAACCTATTAAAGGCGAATATATCATGGATGGTACCGGTGGTAGCACCAGACTGTGTTCGGCTACACTTGCCACACCTGAGGAGCATGGGTTTTCCGCTTTCCTAACAGCTGGAGAATCTGGCGAAGAGAGTATGGTTCACAAGCTGGATCCACTGGGATCTGTAGCGCAACGCTCAGACAAAAACCGTGTTAAGCCGGCTTTAGGTAAAGCTTCCATGGAAAATGCGGTTCCTCTACCTAAAGATGTATCCAATGGCAAGACTTATATCCTGATCGGAGAAGATCAATCTTACGGTTCAAGCCATCAATCTGCTGGTCAATTGATCCTATACGTCGCTGATCAACAAGGTGAGGTGACTTGGATAATGGCAAGCTATACGCCCTAAAGCGTAGCAATAATGACTATACCGAAACGAATATGAAAAAGGGTAGTTCTTATGATGTCGAGTTTGTCGAAATTCCAAATGCCAAAAATAAAACTGGTAAAGAAATCAACCAGGCAAACATAGACAACAAAGCCATCCGTTTCTCTCGGGTAGAAGATGTGGATTACCGTAAAGGTGCTGGTAATGGACGTGAAGTCTATTTTACCGCAACTGGGCAATCAAGTGATGGCAAGACCCCAACAGAAGGGTTAACAATGTGGGGCCGCGTCTATAAACTGAATATGGACGCTAAAGATATGTTGAAGGGTAAATTAGAAGTTATAGCGGAGGGAGATTCCGATCCGGGAAATAACCTGATCAATCCGGACAACCTATGTGTGACTGAAAACTTCGTCTATATCCAGGAAGACGGTGACTCTATTATACTGATGCCAAACACGATTCTTATATCTGGCAATACAATATGGCGACCAAGACCTACAAACCTTGGTTAAACATGAAACATGAGCGCAACAACCAAGATTGGCAAAAGCTTATAACCAAAGCGGCAACCTGCAGAAATTTGGCTCTTGGGAATTTGGAGCGATGACAGATGTTTCCAAATTGGTTGGCATTCCAAATACCTTTGCTGTCAATATCCACTCTCACACTTGGCAGAATGATAAATTTGCCAACGCGGATGGATCTGGTGCGGTTACCAACAAGGAAGGTGGTCAGGTCGTTCTTATCCGTAACGTACAACGATAATTTAAAAAAATCAATACTAAAACTCAAAAGGGTATTCTTTCATAGCGAGAGGATACCCTTATTGTTATTTTATTCAAACATAAAAATAAATGAAATATTGGCTTGTGAGCGGTCTGATAGCAATTGTATTATTGGCTATCATGTGTAAGGGAAATCAGGAGACAGATCCCCAAGATTTGCCAGCAATCAGACAACAGGTGTTAAAGATCAATACCGCTTTTGATAAACAGATTGACCAACAGATCGCCAACGTCGAAAACAATAGTAGCGACCAACAGTTGCAACAAGGATTTGATCAGTTGCGGCTCACCTATAAAACTATGGAATGGGCAGTTGGCTATTTTATGCCCGAGACCGCCCGTTTTTTGAATGGTCCCAACCTGGACGAAATCGAACTGGAAGAAAATGCCGTCATCGAAGCTGAAGGTTTGCAAACTTTGGAGGAATATTTCTATCCAAGTTATCAAAAGGAAGAAAAACAACAGATTATTCGATTTTTAAAGAAGCTAAAAAACAAATCCCTAGCGATCAATACTTATTTTGAGGTCAATACCTTATCATTGCCACAGCTCATGGAATCATTACGCAATGAGGTATTCCGGATCACGACATTAGGCGTTACAGGTTTTGATACCCCATCTCGGGGAAAGGTCTCGTCGAATCGACTCATGCCCTCGATGGTGTCGCTGATGTATTGCGTATGATCAAAGGACAGGTCAATCATCCTGGCGAGATCGAAAACATCTTAGGCTTAATTAAAACAACCAATACGATATTGGGCAAGAGTGCAGATCGGAACCAATTTGATTACCTCGGTTTGATGGATCAACATTTGAATAAAATTTCTGATGCACTGCATCAATTTCGAAAATCCGAAGGTATCCCATCCTTGCAGGTCAATCATCCTATCTCGCCCGATGCATCCAATCTTTTTAGCAAGGATGCCTTTAATCCCGATTTCTTTGTTCCTCAGAGCGACAAAAAATGAGTCCTGAAAAAGTTGCTTTGGGCGCCAAATTATTCCGGGACAATATCTTATCCGGGGATCAAACCCGTTCTTGTATTTCCTGTCATCACGCAGACAAAGCCTTTGCAGATGGGGTCAAAGTGCCTAGTACCCTATCGGGTGCGAAGATGGACCGCAATACTCCTTCCCTTTCGTATAGTAATTATCAACATGGGCAATTCTGGGATATGCGTCGCGAAGATTTGGAAGGGCAAAGCGTGGATGTCATCACCAATAGGGATGAGATGCACGGATCCATGACGGAAATTGCCAAACGTCTGAATCAGCATAAGACCTACACAAAAGCGTTTAACAAAATTTATAAAACCGATACTGTTGAAAATTGGCAGGTACAGAATGTATTAGCCAGTTTTGTCCGTTCATTAAGCACATTTAACTCCCGCTTTGACCGTTATATGCGTGGTCAGTCGCAGCTACTGACAGCAGATGAAAAAGCCGGGTTTAACCTCTTTGTAGGCAAAGCCAAATGCGCTACTTGTCATTTTGTTCCCCTGTTTAACGGGACGGTACCACCTGAATATGCCAAGACCGAATCTGAAGTATTGGGCGTGGCTGTAGACTATCGTAATAAGCAACTGGATCCCGACCGCGGCAGAGGACGCTATCATGAGACGGTACCCCAATTGCAATATTCCTTTAAAACACCGACAGTACGCAATAGCAGCAAGACGGCGCCTTATATGCACAATGGTGGTTATGTCACCTTAGAACAGGTCATGGATTTTTACAACAAAGGCGGTGGTCAACAGTTTGGTTTTAAGCTGGACAATCAGACCTTACCGACAGATACATTAGGTCTAACAGCAAAAGAAACGGCCAAAATTATTGCCTTTCTCAAAGCTTTAGATGATTGATCCAAAAAGTAATATATCATCTCCTGGGTAGCAAAGACACTATCGGGAGCCTATCAGAATTCAGATACAATAAGAAGCCGCATGAACGGAGAGTTCCATGCGGCTCAAGTATGTATAGATTATCAGGATTATATATGACGATTGAAACCCACAATTGCGCCGAAAAATTTTAAAAAGTTTTTTCCTACCTTAGATAAAGAAATCAAACGAGGAAAACCAACTTGTTTTTCATTAACTAACGTAATATTTTATATGAAATCATATGCACTTGTTTTAGCAGCGGGCCTGCTTCCGGTTGTTGCCTTGTGTCAGAAGATCGTTGCCCCGGCAGCCGGGATATCAACACCAAGTATATAAAGCCTCAGAAATCGCTTTACACGGTATATTATGTCAAAGATACCAATTGGGACAAGCAGGGTACAATAACGTACGATATTGTTGCGGCCAACAATCAACTGAGCCTGACAAGTTCTTATACGCCCAAAGACAATGCTTGGGTCACGGCCCGCACCAGCGTCGTGGATGGAAGCACACTAAAATCCATCAGCTATGCGGCTGACACCAAGAAAACAAAATTAAATCTCAATTTTGGCGAAACGATCACTGGTAATTATTATTCCAAAGAGACTAAAAAGATAAAAAACTGAATTTAAAATCCAACGAACCATTTATCGACTTCAACTGGACAGACCATCTGATGGGTACACTTCCCTAGATGTCGGTTATAAGGCACGGATTCCGCAGTTTTACTACAATGACGAGTCCAATGTTCAGGTGGAATACTACAGCATTAAAGAAGTCAAAAGCTATAGTTATGGCTCGCCGAAAACAGGCAAACATGACAGCTGGTTAATCACGCTATTGGAAGAGAACACGGGGCAATCTATAATTATGTCGTGGACAAGAAAGACCGCCGTTTATGGCAACGGGAGATGTCTATGGGCAATGGTAAGGGAAATTACCGTCAACGAGGAGCTCGATTACCAACCCATCAAAAACCGATTTAACAAAGAGCAAGCTGTTCAACAGATATCCAATGGTAACAGTGTGATCGTCGGCACCGCTTATGCACGGTCCAGCTCCGGCAAGCGGCTGGCTGGTCTTGTCAATACGGCGAAAAAACAATATGCGCCAAAGGGAACGGAAATTATGCTTTTTCCAAATTCAGCATACTACGAAGAATGGCTTGAGGTAAACAAAAAATCCGAAAGCAAAAGAAAGTTGCGGAGGTTCCACTGGATCCCGATTTTGGCCACTCCGTCAAACACACCAAGGTTTATGATGATGAGGACACTTTGAATTTGCGGAGCTCATGCCGGGCAATTATATCATTATGACCAGCTTTGATTTTTCCAACTCCTATAATTACTCCTATGTATCGGGTTACACCAATTATTACAACTATTGGGGTTATACCGGATCGACAACAAATTACGGTACCGGGCGATCCTCCTATATTGACAAAGCAAATATAGAGAAGCGCATTAGCATAGATAAGGATGGCGAGAAGAAAGAAGTCAATTTAAAAGAAATGTAAGCATAAATAGAAAGCCGCACAAATGGGGAATTTGTTGCGGCTTTAACACGAACTTATGAAAAACATATACTTATGAAAAGTATCTATCTATAAGACGGTTGAAAACCCCAATTGTCCCTACAAAAATAAAAAAATAAATTACCGCTATTTCTTTTGAGTCGTTCCAAATAAGTATCCACACTTATGGGAAAGGTCCGAAAACTACCCAAAAGAAAACAGGCGCTCGCCCCCACCCAAACGGAATAGTTAAATGTCACTTTGATACCAAAAGACAAAGTCATCATCAATGCAAAAATAGTCAGCAAGCTACCCGATAGTAGCGCCACCAAACGTGTCCGATAACCGATTAGCAGCAATAGCGCTAAAATGACTTCCAGTATCGTAGCCCCTATGGCCAGCACATTCCCCATGGCAGCAGGTGCAAAAAAATTGAGATGATTGGAATAAGCCACAAAATTGGCCCAGTTTCCCCAGGAAGCATTCGCAGTGCCCGGTGCTCCCAAAAACCCAGACGATCCGCCACTGCAGATAAAAAGGCTGTTGCCACAGCCAGGCGAACAAAAAGTTGACTATACATATGCTTTATTTTTTGATCAAATATAAAACAACAATAATCGTGTCAACTTAAACCAGTTTAAGAAATCAATTGACTAACAATAATAAGGCCGCCAGTACATCGGGTACTGAGCGGCCTTAAACATCAATTAATACGAATAAGAATTTATATGGTGTATCCCTCCATTAAAATGTGACACACTCTCTAAGTGACAACCGAATTGCCAAATAGTCCCAATAGAAAAACAAGAAAATTGTATATTTTCTCTAAATTAAAACTCCGGTTTTCATCATACATACCTTCATGCGCTGATAGGTTCGTTCAATATCATGATCCAGCCCAATAGAAAACGGATCAATCCATCCGATATCCCCATGCTTACCCGTTCTTCCTCCGGAATTTCAGACGAGGTCGAACTGCCTGAACAGGAAAATAAGGTTTTATAAAACCCGAGACTTACCGCGAGATAGCCAAGATTCTCCACCTGCATCATTTCCATCAATTCATTGGCCTTTGCCGTCGTTCCAGCATCCAAAGTCAATATACCGCCAAAGCCATACTCGGCGTGCATCATGCTTTTTAGCAGTTCATGGTGCCTATGGGAAGATAATCCGGGATAGCAAACTTTTAGTCCATCCCGTTCAAAACGTTCAGCCAGATACAAGGCATTATAACTATGTTGCTTCATGCGGATATGGAGTGTTCTTAGATTTTTCAGAATACTGGCCGAACGCAGACTGTCCATTGTTGGCCCCAGCAACATACAGGCGCCAGAGTTTACATTTTTGGTGTCATTGATAAATTCCTGTGTCCCACAGTAGACACCGCCGACCGTATCGCTGCTGCCATTGATAAATTTGGTAAGGCTATGGATCACAACATCAGCTCCCAGGAGTCCCGGCGAAACGGATAAAGGCGAGAAGGTATTATCCACCACCAGTTTTAAATGATGTTTCTTGCAGAGCGCTGACAGTTTTCTTAAATCCGCGACCTCCAACAGCGGATTGCTGACACTTTCACAATAGATTATTTTTGTAGTCGGGCCTATCGCACGCTCAATCGCTTCGAAATTACTGATATCAACAAAACTTGTTTCAATCTGAAAAGGCGGCAGAAAATTTTTCAGAAAAGCATAAGTCCCCCATAGATCGTACGGCTGGAAATGATATGGTCGCCACTTTTGCATAGCTGTAAAAGTACGGTCGTTATCGCCCCCATTCCCGAAGCCGTTACATTCGCGGCAGCCGTATTTTCCAGTTTGGCCAGTGCTTGCGCTAGATACAGATTCATCGGTGATGAATGTCGTGAATAGAGATAACAGCCATCCGCATTGCCCTCGAAGGTATCAAACATGGTTTTGGCCGACAGAAAGGTATAGGTTGAACTATCCGATATCGACGGATTTACACCCCGAATTCGCCAAAATATTGCAAATCCTGTATTTCATTTGCTGCATTAAAATCTTCCATCTGAATATAATTTGGTTTATAGACAATTCTATTTTTATCTATAAAATTGAGGTATTTTAAGTTTTATTACAACACTTTATCAGTATATTAGATTATAAATCTAATGTTTAAAACAATTTTAGACAATAAATCTAACATGATTAAATTCAACATCTTTTCACCAAAAAATAATCTATGCAACTGGACGAAATCGACAAAAATTGCTGCAATTTCTACAGGAAGATGCCAAGCAGACCAGTAAAGAGCTCTCGCACAGACTTGGTCTCTCTGTTACGGCGGTCTATGAGCGTGTACGCAAACTTGAAAACAGCGGGGTGATCTCCAGATACGTCGCACTGCTCAATAAGCAGAAGATCTCGAAAGATTTTATGGTACTCTGCCATGTCAAGCTCACACAGCACAAAAAAAGAATATATTCAGCAGTTCGAACGTGAGGTCATGGATTTACAGGAAGTCACCGAATGCTTTCATGTCAGTGGAGATTATGACTATATCTTAAAAATCTGTGTACGCGATATGGAAGACTACCGACATTTTATGCTGAGCAAGCTGACCTCGTTACAGCATATTGCCAGTACACATAGTTCTTTTATGATCGCTGAGGTAAAAAACACATTGACCATTCTCGTTTAAACAAGCTGTTTAAACGAGAAGGTATTGCCATTGAAAAGACGATGTGTTGTTAAAACCGAGGATTATTAAACCAATACGCCGTTTTTTGAGGCAATTGGCTCTGGAAGATTATCTTCACCCATCAACTGTAATAAGTCGATCTCGATCGTCCGACAGATCGACAGCATCGGGATATCAAACATCAGTCCGCCGAAAGGGTTTTCGGTATAATCCCCAACCAGTTCCATCACGATATAGATCCATCCGATCACAACACAAAAGGGAATACTTGTCCAGATTCCCCAATGCCCCAATTTGGCAAATTCATTGACCAACCCTAAGGGCAATAACATGATCAAAATAACATTAAAAACAAATGCTGTACTTGCAAACTGCCTTGGCGAAGGAAACTTTTTGATCCGTTCGGCCTGTCCCTGGAAATCATAAAATTGATTGAGACAAGCCTGCAATTGTGTTTGATTAAAATCTGAGATAATCCCATCATTTTTTAAAGCATTGATATCTTTTGCCTGTTGGGCATTTAGATAAGTTGCAAAGTTCCGATAACTTGATTGCAACGCAAACTCCTCCGTTGAAAGATATTTATGCAAAAAAATAGGTGTTCGGCTATAATCCGGAAAACCTGCTTTGATCAATCTATGTCGCTTGACATTCAGTGCGCCAATATGCCTTTTCAGGCTGATGTGTTCCCATTCCGTCGGAACAAGCAGCTGCTCCCGGAATTGATACAACCAGGCAATATGACGGTAGGTTATTTTCTTTCTGATTTCTTCCAGATTTTGCTGATCCCCTTGTTCGGTATTAAAGGCATAAAGCATGGATACAAAGGAACGGCTGGAGTTGACGATCCCACCCCAAATCTTACGTGCCTCCCATAACCTATCATAAGCTTGGTTATTTTTAAAGCCCACATAAAAAGCTTCTGCTGTACCAATCAGTGCTAAAGGAACCCAAGGAATGATCATCCATTCCCACTGAAAGAAATAATAGACCACAGCAACGAGGGAACACCAAGCTGTCAGCCAGATCAAGTGGACACCAGCAAGGTTGAAAATCTGTTTGTAATTAAAATACTTTGTTGTAATCATAAAAGGTATATGTCATTAAGCCCTTCCAATATCAGTTAAATCAAAAATCCTTGTTTTTCAAATTGCTTGACCAATTTTGCAGCATCTTTTTCAGCCTCGTTCTCCTCCACCTCATAATTATCCAACAAAACGGCTGTTACACTTTCGACATTAAATTCCTTTCCTGCAGTTCCAACCAGATCTGTACAGCTGTCTCATTAAACGTATATACCTTCGATGCATCCTGTTGAGCTTGCCCTGGATAGACTAGAATATGCTCATCGCCCAATTTGCGTAGTTGTAAATCTCCTCTAAGTTTCATCTGGCTATTCTTCTTTTTATTTCTATGACATTCAAATCGTCTGTTTGGTTTGTCCTATTACGAAAAAAATATATACTTATCCAATGAATTCGAATGGCATTTTCGTCTCCAAGGCGGCTTCCTATCAAAGATAGAAAAGACACTGGAAAATACCGCACTCTATTTATTATATTATCATATCCCGCAATAAAAAAATTGAAATGGAATAGTGGATAACAGAAGTTAACAATTTTATTAAACATATCAGCAATTTTTAAAGATGTATTTATAACCTCTATTCTATCTATAGGACGACTATACCCAGCAAAAGGCCTAAGAAAAAGCAAAAATTGACAACAGGAGATCACACGGACCTTATGTTGTCGGCAATTCAGCTATTTTCGCCGGCGCCTATACAAGAAAAAGAGCTAATACATAAAAAATCCGCTCTCTACCGGAAGCTATGCTATTGTAAAAACGGAATCAAGTTAATTTAGCTCTTCGATTTCTTTGACTTACAAATCGAAGGTCAATATTTCATTCTTTATTCTACTATTATATGGGCTATTACCCCGAACTGCAGATAAACGATAAAAGGTTGGTGCATCACCCCAGGGCCGAAATCTATAGCGATTATCCTTAACGATTTCAGCAAATAATTGAATCTTTTCCAATGGAGATTTGTGGACAAAGGCCTTATAACGCCAGTCTTCGGGTAATCCGAAGAAGAAACAACGTGCCGCATCTACTCGACTCAGAACTTTCTTTTCGGCATCTGTCAACTGTGTAAAATCGGACATCGCTTTTTGTAAAAGTTCCATCAGTTCTGTTGTGGCCCAACTATCAATAGCCAATATTCCATATCTTCCATAAGTAATCGAATTCATCATGACTGGATCTGTTTTTACATAAATTGAATCGTGGAAAACATCTTTGTATACATTCCAATTTATCTTGCTTGAATCAATAGACATCGTATAATAATCTTGTCTAAAGAAGACGAAGACACCATTTCGGCTTTCAATTGGTTCATCATCTGTCTTATAGTCAAATTTGGGATAGCCGGGTTCAAAAGCCGCTCCGATATCGGAATGATTGAAGAGGAATTGATCCTTGATGTCTTTATATTTCGCAAACTTGCCGATCTTGACAACAGTAGTGCCCCTATTTTCATTGATCCTTGCCTCTCCCAGCGCATTCGTCACTTGCGATTGCCAGACTTTCACATTTGAATTTCTTAATTCGGGCAAGGTTCCTCGTTGTAGCACGGTTCCATTTCCACCCACAATCTGTACATCTTGTGTTATTGACTTTCCATTGGTCCAACCTGGTGTAATAAATTTTCCATCTTCCAAAAAGGATCTTCCGTCAAGGTATTTGCCAATATAATGATCTGGATAGGTGCCCATATCATTGGTAATACCTGGCTGATATACACCATATTCCTCAGCCCCTTCAAAATTCTGGAGATATCAAATGATACCTGCGTACTATCTGCATCTATCTTTAGGGACAGAACGACAACTCCCTTTTTTTCTAAAGCCTGTTGTAGGAGTCTACCCGCCAAGCTTTACTAACACCATTTTTTTAGTTTCCTCAGGCACCGGTTCGGGCTGGGTTACTTTATCTTTTTGCAGGACAGACATAATACTGTAAGTGAAAAGACAAAAACAATATTTCGGAATACAAGATATTTCATACATTCTTTTCTTTATAAGTCGATTACCTGGGACTATCCCGAGGTATTTTCATTTTCTCCGTTCTTAAAACACTTCATCTATTCGCAGGCAAAAGGGTGGAAGGTGATGATGTTTTTATGAAAATCAGATAGTCAAAATCTTCAGAAATCTTGCCTTCTGAGAACTCTATTGGATTACCTCCTCCTGCGCCAGTTCTTCTATATTCTAATTTGCCCAATAACCATTCGATATCTTTATGCTTATCAGATTTGGCTTTTTTAGATCAAGAATAAACATCGGTTCCTGTACTTGCTCAAGCAAATATTCCAAGGTTCCGGGGTAAGCTTTTACAGCGTCATAACTCGTAAGGCCTTTTTGCCAACGGCAGTATAACTTCCATCATAAAAAGAAAATCCAAAAGTTACATAATCATCCTTGAGTTTCTGTGCAAGGTGATCTCCTTGCATTTGGTTTGTTTCCATGATGTGTGCGTTATGCGCCCAAATGACAAATTTTGATTGCGGATTTTGCTCTTTTATCCACATAAAGTTGTCTGCCATACACTCGTCGCGCCACGAATAGTTATTCATAGCCAGATATTGCTCAATAATAACGATATTCTGCTGTAACCATGCTTTTTCGGCAGTTTTAAATGAAGATATTTCGACGCTGTTCTTTAAGAATGAGATCATGCCATTGATTTCCTTCTTCGCGCTAGCATCGACGACGATCATACCGCTGTTTTTTTGTGCATTACTTCTTACAACGTCCAGCTGGTTTTTCAGACTGTCTATTTTATCTTTTATTTCCTTATTTTCTTTGAATGCATTTAGAATTTCATTTACAGCTCCTGCGTAAAATTGCATATCGAAACCTGTGAATGTTATGCGTTGTTTTGGCTGGTTAAACCTGCGCATCCATTCGACCATGTTCAATACTTCGTCGGTCTGCCAAGTCCAAAAATACATACCTGCAATCAGCTTTTTCGGGTCGCCCTCTCCCTGACTGTATAATCATTCAGCTTGTATGATTCGGGCATATTCGCCTCCATGGAAAACATATCGAACCCCTTATTTACTGCTAAATATTGGATGATACGGTTCTTCATCTTGAAGATCTCGCTCGAACCATGGGTCACTTCACCCAAAGCAACTACTTTACTGCTACCAATTAATTTACCTAGCGGTTTAAGATCTTTTGTATCGCCACTATCGGGCTCGTATGTTCGTAATGGATAGCTATATTTTTAAGCGCAGCTAGCTCACTTGGCGAGAGCGAAGTTTTGGGAGCAGCCTCTACAATGTCAACAAATTTCTCACCGTCAATATACAATTCGAGGTCGTCGAACCATACAGTTCCTTCTCCTGGAAATAATCCACCGAAATTTATGTTTTTTGCGTCCTTGTTAACATCCATCTTGATGGAAACCTGTGTCCAATTGTTATCCCCTTTCAGTCCCCGGTCTTCCATATTATCGAATCCCAATGTAGCACCATTATCGCCATCAACCCTAAGCCATAGTCCGGCATAGCCGTTCTTGACACCTTTCGTTTTTACCCAACCTCGATATTCCACGCTTTTACCTGCATAAGTTTCGATGGGAAGTGTGCCCGTATAAACCCCAAAATCTCCATTCAGGTCACCGGTCTTTTCCATTTTTAGACTATATTTTCCAGCGTGCTTTTCTATGCTGTCCAACAAATAGCTGAAACCTTTCCCGCCGACAAACCAATATTTGGGCAATGACGTGCTATAGTTTTTGAGTTCAAAGCTCAAGTTCTGGCTTTTCTGTGCAAAGCCAACAATGCTAGACAAGCATAATGATGTAAAGACAATTAGAATTTTTGAAATTCCGTTCATAGGGCTGGTTATAATTGATAAATTGTAAAAAGCATTATTTCAATATAATTATTTTCTTTAAATTAAATATACAAAAAAACTATCCATAGAATGAAAAAAACTATACGAGAAAAAAAAAATTGAAGCAAAAAAATCCTTTGCCTTTCCAACATCAGTCATTCCTTCCTAAATCCCTCTGTTTTTCCTTTCACTGCCTGGCAATAACTCAGCTTACAATTAGTCCCCTTAACATGATATTGTTAAAAATGTAAAAACTATTATTTGTATTTAATCTAAATAAACTTATATTTGTCCTGCTTTGAAAAACTTATACTCCATATAAAGCTGATTGGCAAGAGTATAATTAAACGATCTAATCATATGTCACTATAAAAAACATACATAACGTTAATAGCATGTTCAAGTCAACCTACATTTTTTTCATCTCGGTATTCTTCCTTACCTCCATAGCACAAGCTCAAACGTCCTTTTCAGGGTATGTGAAAGATGCCTTCGGAAAAGCAATCGAAAGCGCCACCGTTACCGTTGTCGGCACCAACCTCAGCACATCAACTGATATCGATGGGTTTTATAAATTAAAAATAGATTCCAAACAGAACCTTAAAATTGAGGTAACCTCTGTCGGTTATATCACGCAAAACGTCTCACTGAAAAGTAATGAAACGTACAAAGACTTTCAGCTCAAAAAGGATGACCACATGCTGGAAATTGTCAATGTAAAAGGGCAAACGGGAAACCAAAAAAAAAGTCAACGAAATAAAAAGATCAGGATTCAATGTGAGTGTTGTTGACATGAACCGATATGCCAACCAGACCGCCAATGTGAGCCAGATTCTCCGTACAGCTCCCGGTGTGACCTTTCGGGAAGACGGTGGACTGGGTTCCAATTTTGTCTTCCGTATCAATGGTCTTGCCGCCAAGATCTATATCGACGGTGTCCCGATGGATGATTTCGGATCTGCCATGTCTTTAAATAATATCCCGGTTAATTTGGTCGACCGAATAGAAATCTATAAAGGGGTTGTTCCTGCATTTTTAGGATCGGATGCCCTCGGCGGAGCTGTCAACATCATTACCAAACAACGGAATAGACATTTCTTGGATCTTAGCTATAGCTATGGTTCCTTCAATACCCACCAGACATCTTTGGTCGGGATGTATACCAATCCTAAAAATAAACTATCTGTCCGGACAAATGCTTTTTACAACTATTCGGACAATGACTACAAAATGTATACCGAGGAAAAATACGGTATTGTCTTTGAAAAAGTAGTAAACAATAAATTCGTCCCCATTGATGTGGTGAGGCGCTTCAATGACCGCTATTATTCGTCTATGGCCCAAGTTGAGATTGGCCTCCGCGATAAAAGCTGGGCCGATCAGTTTTTCGTTGGTCTGACCTATTCCGGAAATAATAAACAAAATCAGCTCGGCGCCACGATCAACAAGCCTTATGGTGGCAGCTGGCGAGAATCGGCCTATATCATGCCTACCCTGAGCTATAAAAAGCAAAATTTCATTATTGACCGGCTATATGCGGACATCTACGCAAACTATGGCTTTGATATCACCCGCAACAGGGATACAGCACAATATAACTATGAATGGACCGGTAGTCCGATCAGCAACCCCAATGGTCAGAACAGGCAAAAGAAGGTCTACAACAAACAAAACACCAATAGTGTACTCGGAAGGATAAATCTGAACTATGACTTCGACGAAAGCCGCAACCATAGTTTGAACCTCAACTATAATATCAGCAGCAATTACCGCAAAACCTTTGATAAAATAGCAAACAATAATACCTCAGGTTTGCCCAAAAACATGGTTAAGCATATTGCAGGGCTGGCCTGGCAGAGTCAATGGTTTGACAAGCGTTTGGTCACCAATATTGCGATCAAATACTACGGCATAGATACCGATCAGCAGGTTGATCAGCGCAAATTCGGAGATAATAATGAAATCTTGAGTGGTGCTATTATCACACAATCAAAATATCTAGGCTACAAAGGCTATAGCTTTGCTTCCCGTTACCGGATTTTCAAAGATGGCGGAGTTAAATTCTCTGCCGAGCGGGCTTATAATATGCCCGAAATGATTGCCATTTATGGTGATGATCAAAACTATCTTGCCAATTGGGATCTCAAACCTGAGCGTAGCGACAACCTCAACACGGGTTTCTATTATAATACATTTTTTAATGAAAACCATTTTATAAATCTTGACGTTTCGGGATTCTACCGTCTGGCAAAAGATTATCAAAATGTACGTATCGTCACAAACGATGAACGCGACAAATTTCAGTACTATAATATTCCGGGCGTAAAAATATATGGTGGAAGTTTCGAATTTCGCTATGGCTATAAAGATATCATCACCGCCGCGCTAAATGGAAGTTATGATAAAGCCATCGACAACCAAAAATATACCAACGAAACCAGTCAGGAGGTTAGCTTGTCCTATGGTTATCAAATACCCAACCGACCGTGGACATACGGCAATCTAGATCTTGGTTTTGCTCAAAATGACTGGTTCAGCAAAGGCAGCCGCACACAATTTAACTGGACAACGCAGTATACCAAATGGTTTTATCTGAGCGATAGCCATCTTGGTTCGCTGGCTTCAAAAAATTACATCCCCACACAGCTTGTTCACTCCTTGCTGGTGAGCTATTCCTGGAACCGCAACAGATACAATATCTCCGGTGAGGCCCGCAACATCTTCGATGAACGCGCCTCTATGACAACTTTCGTCTCCAAAAGCCCGGAAGAGCATTTTACGTAAAATTTAGAATATCATTACTATAATTCATCAAACACCATCAATAATCATGAAAACAAATAGACTATTTGGCTATTGTGCATTAGCAGGACTGTTATTATCTTCCTGCAAAGATAGCCCGAGCATCCCTGAAGTTACAGAAACCATACCATCTACGTATTCTGTCTGGGTGGCTACCGCCAATGGATCGTACCTGTTGACGACCGATAAAATCATGAAGGATACCTTATTGTCGCCTGCGAATAACAAAGGGGTTGACATCACGGGCAACCTGCCGCAAGCCCGATATGCAGGTTATGCCTATATTTTCAATGGCTACTATTACTTATCCAATGACGGAACCCGTTTTAGTAAACACCAACTGACAGACAACGGACAATTCAAAGAAGTCGATAATTATGCTTTCCCAACCGATTTCTATCTGGGGAAAGTTGCAGCCCAGTTTAGCAGCACAGACGAAATTGTTTTTACGGGAACAGGAGCGAGTGACGCGAACCTGGAGAAAAAAGTATTTGAAAAGGACATCTACTTTATGAACACTAAGGATATGACGATCTCAAAAACCTTAAAAGCGCAGATTCCAACGTTAGACTATACCGTTTACAAACCCGATGGCAGTGTTGATCCGACGATACTCAACGTCACCAGTATGCGCATTGGCGGTGGAAAAGCGTATTTTGGTTTCTTCTACTATAACTACGATTACAAACCAGTAGACAAGAAAGCTTACGTCTATATCTGTGATTACCCAAGCATGCAAAATGGTCATGTGATGAGCGACGAAAGAGCGAGTTATGTAGCGGGTCACTGGCAAAGAGAGAACTATTCGTTCCTGGATGATAACAATAATCTTTATATATTGACCCGTGGTAAAACGGATGGTACCTACGCATTGATGCGTGTCAATAATGGTCAGAATCAGTTTGATAAAAACTATCTATTTGACCTAAAAGACTACGCAGTAAAAGGTGGTGACCTTGCTTGGTTGGGTGATGGAAAAGCATACATCAGACCTTATGTGATCGATGTTGCTAATAAAAGAATCGTTGCCAACCTAGCTGAAATGACAGGCGGAGATCCGACGACAACAATCAACCTAATCGAAAATGGTAACCTGTATACTGCCGTAAAAACTCCGGCATCAAAATGGTTTATTTACGAGTATAATATCAAGAATAACAGTGTAAAAAAAGGTGCTGAGATTGATCCGGGTGTAACCCAGGTTTATCACATCAATAAATTAAAATAAGATAAATCACAAAGTCGATGTAAAAATCCGCTCCTTGTAGGGAGCGGACTTTTATGTAATTTAAATTTAGGCCTTTAGCCGTATTTTCTTCTTCTCGTTTTCACTGCTTCCTTAACAGAAAATAACCGACCACTAACTTCCCGGCATAAACGTATTCGTAAATAGTTGGGGATAGTTATTAGTCAGCTCAGAATGCCAGTTATGCATTGGGAAATCGTCATTCCGGATCTTGCCATCAGGATCCATCAGGATATACCGCGGTATTCCATTGAATTTAAATAGCTCCCGCAGTGCCAAGTATTCGTCAGGCGAAACAATATAGCTTTCGAACATATGATTTTTGACGACATAATCCTTGTAGAAATTCATATCCGGAGTACCACTACTATCGGTCACAAAAACAAATACAAGATTGGGATTATCTTTGAGTTTTAACCGCTTTTCTTTCATCGCTTCAATACTCGCACGACAGGGGCCACAGGATTCCGCCCAAAAGTCTACAAGAACAACTTTACCACGGTACTTATCCGTCAGCTTTTTAAATACGGTAGCAGATGCAGTCTGCGGCAACGCATAACCATCCCTGGTTTTCTTTATTCTGGTCTTTAAAGCCAGCACTTCCCTTTTAGTTCACTATTGGTCAGAACCGCCAATAGACTGTTAGAAATCGTCGTCATCTGAGCGGTATCCCCAGCAACTGACAATCTGTTTTTCAAGGTCCGTAGTTTTGCGACTTCAGTAACCAATGTTCCGGCTATCGCTGCATTGGCCTGTCGATTAGATGAATCAATGCCTGATACATATCCCCTTTTCGCTGATTCATTATTACTTTATTAAATCCATCTAGACGAAACAGCGGAGAGTACTCAAAACGATTGATAAATGTCGAAAATTGCCTAGTAACAAAAAGTGAAGGATCATTTAGATCCAAGCGTTTTATAAAATCGAAATAATCCGCCGGAAGTTTTCCCTTGAGGTTGGGATTGGCCGTGTCCTGCTGTGCAAAGTACCTACTATACATCTCGGCATCAAAAAGCTGTACGGCATAATTGATTGCCACATCGCTTTGGATCAAATGCTTTATTTTAGCTCTATATTTTGATGTTGTCAGGCGTCTGTTTACATCCTGTTGAACAGAGTCCCAGATGGAGACAAGCCTTTCTTTGGTTTTTTGTATTGGTTTTTCTGTCAAGATCTTATCAAGATGCTGATAAAATTCACTTTGACGGTTGTCCCATTTAAAATCTTTTAGCTGTTGGTTGTCCAATGCAAGTGGCCCACCATACTGTAACAATTCCAGTTTTTATCTGTAGAAGCCTTAAAAATTAGGACTAAGGTTTGACCGGGTTCAATATAGTATTTATAGATCTCATCATTAAAGGACAGATAGGACATTTCCGGATTCGTGGCTAGGTAACTGGATTCAAAACGGCCATCGGGATAAATACGGGCGGTCACTGGATACTCCTCTCTCGTCAATTGGTTACCACTGTAGATAATACCACTTGTAAAGCCAAGCTTGGAACTATAGCCTTCAATATAACCAACGATACGCACAGTATCTGGTCTAAAAAAAATTTTATCATAGTTTTTAGTACTGTTTTGATCTTCGCCTTAGCGAGTTCCTGCTTCATCCAACGATCGGGATCAATGGTTGCAGTGTTTTTCGAAGATGTTTGCGCCACTGCAAACGAAAAATTCAAAAAAATAAAAAAGACTATGAGTGGATATTTCATAACTAATGGCTTTTAATCCCTTTAAGTTAAGCATTTTACATCAAACAAACCGAAAGTTTCAAGGATACAACCCTTAAAATGTGACGGATAACCCGATTCCTCTCTCCTAAGAACTACTTTTTCATTTTCTTTGGGACAATTAGCTCGCTCAGCCGTCATATAGCATATAGACTTAATTTTTTTATTTATGAGGGCATTTACGTTTTTATTTGTAGCCGATATTGTGCTGTGGCAGTTGCTCGCTGTTCTGGAATTTATGCTAAAAATCTATTCGCTATATATGCTTTTCAAACACCGCGAACGGTACCGGCCTTTTCTGCTTCCATCTTTTTAATGATCGTCCTTGTACCGCTATTCGGTAGCCTGATTTTCCTTTTTACAACTAAGGTCAAGAACAATAGTAATTTAACCTAGACAAATCATCTGGTCTTTTGAAGACTGACTGATACACTGACCAACATGAAACTAGGCATCTGCCCTCACCTAATCAGATCGATCTTTTAAAGACTGTAGCAGCAGCTCGATAGCATCAAAAGCGAAACAATTAAAGTTTTCGGATCTATCTGAAGAACAGAAATTTTATTTCGTCTTTTTTAAGACAATTTTCAATTTCGATTGTCTATATATAGAACTTATAAACTTAATTAGCATGAAAACAAAATTCTTTATTATCATTCCAATGGTTATGGCAATTTTTTGGAGTATTTCCGGCTGTCAGAAACCGACTGGAGAACTTGCACCTACGGATCTCGCAGGAGAAAAATTGGCAAAAAAAGCGATCGTAAATGCGACTGATACAACCGTTAAAACATTCTCAAAGAGCCTGTAGCAAATGCTACTGTAGTGGCAAAGAAATTTAAATTTCCAAGCTCGAGTACCGATGTCAAAAAATTCTCATGCATGTTTACTTGACCTGTCCGTCGGGGGCTGCCCTCCCTGGGATGTCTATGCGAATGTCCGATTGATGAAAAGCAATGGTGACGACAACAAGACCTACGGCTATGAATTGGGACGATGGATTACGCCTTACGGGAAAGATAATACAAGTATCCCTGGTGGCTGGGTCATCGATGTAACAGATTTTCGGTCACTACTTATCGGAGATGTTACCTTAGAAACACGAGCGGAAGTATGGAGCGGTACATGGGAAGTCTCTATAGATTTCGAGTTTCAGCGGGGAACGCCAACCTATAAATATAGTGCTGTCGTTCCGATCATGCAATACAACGACTGGTCCTGGACTGGAATTAACTTTGGCAAAGGTACAGTGACAGCAAATAACTACAACGGAAAACAAACGGGCTTTAACATCAGTGGCATGCCTTCAAATGTTGAGCGTACTTCATTCAGAAGCATTATTTCGGGATGGGGCCAAGCCTATCCTGCCGCTCCAGGTGGCCGAAGATTCGCTGAATGGGCGTTCCGCAAACATGGAATCAGTATCGATGACAGCCCAACTTTTGTACATGATATGAATGGGCTTGGATGTGCTGTGAATCCCAAAGTTGTCAAAAACCAAGCTGGGAACTGGACACCTGACAGAGCGGGCTGGTGTCCTGGTCTAGAAGTACCTGTGCGCACAAATGTATTGGCATCACCAAAAGCTGGTGGCTCTTTCAACTTCAATTATGTACTCCAGGAAGATCAGTGGAATCCAAATAATCTAACCGAAAAATGGCGGGATAACGGTGTTGACACTGGTGGTGCTTATTATGCCCTCTCTACCTATATGGTCATCGAAAGTAATTCTCCGATAAGTGGGTCACCTGTCGTGAGCAATAGACCTTAATCGTTCGATAAAACTGTAGATACTAAAAATGGAGTGTAAAGAAAATTACACTCCATTTTACTATTGCTTTCAATACTGATTGACCTGTTTATTCGAGATTCAACTTTATGGTCGAATTGTCCCGAAGAAAATTAAATTTCTTCAAAATAGATCAATATTGAAGTTCCAGTACCGGTCTGTTTGCCACAGCTTCCTTGCTACTAAATGCCATATCATTGGTTGACGAAGCAGCTCCGGTGTTCAGAAATAGAAACGATACTTTACGATCTGTACCTGTCAGCTGTCTATTGATGGCATTGGTAACATCAATGCTTTGAAGACCCACACCCGAAATAACGATCTTCCCAGCCGATACGGTGTCCATCGGTGCATTATTCCAGTTAATGGTATTTTCCAGCCAGGAGCTGGTGCTTGTCGTATAGATATTAATTGTACGCTGCGGTGCTGTATTGACGCCACTGACATACATTTTTAAAACCGCCGAACTTACTTTTGGCCGCGTAACTGCGGCGATATCAAATTTGACATACGATTTGCGCGCATAAGATACCGCATCAGATTTTACGATCAGATCCGGCAATGTACCATAATTGGTACCAGCATAGGTACCATTGCGCACATAGGCATCGGCAAGACTACTGCCGGCCTGTGAAATTACTGTGTGTTGAAAAGCACCGACATCTGGATTGCCCGCTGGTAAAACATTGCCGACAAAATCTTTTCCGCCATTGCCCTCAATCAATATCCCCGCATTGCGCACTGGGGAATTGGGATCAACATCATAGCCCTTCGCAACATCAAAACCCGTTCCGGCAGCCGGATTTAAGAAAGCAGGATCTGTATAAAAATTATTGCTCAATGGTGCAGTTCCCCAGTTGAATGCCGTAAAGACATTGCCGGGGTAAAGGTTATTGTTACTAAACCTTGTCTGGGTTGTTAAGGGAATAGAGGTGCCAGCATCATTGCGGGCCAAAACCAAACCCGTGGCCGAAGGTGCCACATAAAAATATTATTGGAATAGGTTCCGTATGGCGCACTATGGAAGATGGTACCTCCTGGATTCTTAATGTAGAATACATTGTTATAAATCTGGTGATTGCGGTTTGTGCTACCGTTGAAAAGAAATAGTTTTTTCTTACCAGTAGTCCCGATATCATTGACACTGACATTATAGCGTACAGTAATATTCTGCGAATTGTACATAAACAGCATAAAGCCGCCGTTGTTGTCATGTGAATAATTATATTCAAAAATGTCTCCATTGGTCGGGGAATTGGCATCGTAGCCATCGGCATCAAAGGCCATACCGTCATTGGCCCCACCACCGGTCAGTCCATATACCTCATTATACGCAACGACTGTGTTTTTGCTCTTTACTGTCCAGATACCCGCATAGTTATAATTGGTTGTATTCATACAGGCTTTATAGACTGTATTATGGGTAATCTTACAGCCACCTGTCGCCCCGGCCATAATAATGCCATCGCCGTAGATATATTCCAGCAGATTATCGTCAAAAAGTACATTTGTCGCTGTGCCGGTGGTGCGTATGCCCGTGACAGAAGAGTTGGCTATATGGCAGCTTTGTACTAAAACATTACTCACCGTGCCATCAATAATAATACCGCCAGTCGCTTTCACAAAATTTGGTTTGCCATCAAATGCGGCATTGACATCGTGGATATAACAATTCTTGATAGCAATATCGGTACCACCATTGACCCGGATTCCTGTGGCTGCATAACTGTTTCCACTGGGCACGGTATTGGTCAGTTCCAGGTTATTCACTTCAATATAAGATACCTTATTTAAAAATAGGGTATTGGAACCATTTCTTTTCCCACCACCGTGGATGACCGGTCGCACCTCACCATCATATTTGTCAAGCACAATCGCAGCACCGCTGGCTCCAGAATTTTTGATATGCAGGGTGTCATTCCATACGCCGCCACTCTTGAAAAGGATCCTGTCCCCGGACTGAACACCGAAGCATTAATTTTCGCGAGGGTCTTCCATGCGGATCCGGCACTTGTGCCGACACTGTCATCGCTGCCGGATGGGTCGACATAGTAGGTTGTGCCCGATGCCGTGCCATTGGCGAGCGCCTTTGCTTTAAGTACATCATTTGCAACGAGTTTGTCGGATTCCTTGCAGCTCAACAAGCCCAGCAGGGCAATTGAAATCAGGATAATAATTTGTTTCATAATTTTGGTTTAAACTTTTATCGTAAAGGTTATTCATTAACACTTAGTACATAACATATAAAATCAAAAATTGTCCTGAACTATTTTCAAAAATTATATATTTTCTTTACTGAACCCGCAGCTTTACTGTCATTCATCCCATGATTGAGGCCCCTATTGCCGCCAATACTTTATTTTCGGTCGATAAGTGAAAATAATTTTAGCGGACAGACAAAAGCGCTTTGTAAATAAAGCCGAAACACGCTACTTTTACGGTAGGTAAAAGCGAGCATATGAATTTTATTGACGACATCCATCCCATCCTATTTTCCATTATTGTGGGTGGCATTATTGGGCTTGAACGGGAGTACCAGCTGAAATCAGCGGGGTTGCGGACCATGATATTGGTTACCTTGGGATCCTGTATGTTTACGATGCTCTCCTTGAGTCTGGGTGGACCGGGAAGTCCCGACCGTATCGCTGCCAATATCATTA
Organism: Sphingobacterium sp. E70; assembly: GCF_019285695.1. NCBI lineage: Bacteria > Pseudomonadati > Bacteroidota > Sphingobacteriia > Sphingobacteriales > Sphingobacteriaceae > Sphingobacterium > Sphingobacterium sp. E70. The sequence continues at coordinate 1,643,659 of NZ_CP079104.1, forward strand.
CGGGAATAGGTTTTGTAGGCGCAGGTGTCATCTTTAAAGAGGAAAACCGTGTATCGGGTCTTACCACAGCGGTCACGATCTGGATCTGTGCATCACTGGGCATGACCATTGGTGCGGGTTACTACAAAGAAGCAACAATTGGCTCCATTGCCGTGTTCCTAATGCTTATTGTCTTTAAATACATTCAGAACATTATCGACCGGATCAGTATGCGCTATACCTATGAAATTACACTTCCATATGATGAGGCTGTTCTGACCAAATATGAAGGGATCTTTAGGCAACATTCCCTAAAAGCAAAACGGGGTAAACAGATCCGACGTGGTGGGAAATATACCGTCATATGGTACGTACAGGGCACGACCCAGAATCATGAAAATTGTGCAAAGCTGCTGTTCAATGATCCGACAATTGACGAGTTTAAATTCTAAGTCTTTTACCACTGCTGACTTTGGCGAGGCTATTGATTTTAGAATTGAGGTACTAAGGTTATTCTTTCCTATCTATAATTTCTTAGCCAAGCAATAATTTTCTTCAACAATACTATTTTCGGAAGACGAATATGAAATAAAAATGAGGTTGTCACTTCACACTTTAGACAACCTCATTTTATTATTGTACCAGGCTATTAATCATACAGTAGATGACTTACTAAAGTTGCAAATTCAATTCCTGCTGTTGCTGATTTCTAAAGACATTAACTTTTGGTTGATCGGCGTGGACATGTTTTTAATCGCTTGCTGAAGATCTGTTAATTTATCTGTCTTCTCACCTTGATAGTTTAGCACCACATCGCCTGTCCGCAAACCGCTTTTATAGAGTGTACTCTTTTCATCCAATTGAAGGACCAATACACCAGCGATCGATGGCAGACCTGCCGCTGATTGTTCGCCCAATGTTTCAACAGTCTTAAATTGTCCGCCTTTCCAAGCCCACTTCACGCCCTGCTCTTTTGTGTCTTTTTGAATCAGCTCCGGTATCTCAGGGCTGGCAGCGAGGCTTTTCAATCTTTTGCTGGTCACACCAAAATGCAACATATCAAAATTTTTGAAACCTTGGTCTTTCCAGTTCTTCAACCGAAAATCGCCTAGAGCAGGCGCGACAAAATTCATTGCGACAACACGCCCATGTTTTTCTATGCCTTTGGCCTGATCTTTTGAAGATCTTCTTGTCGTGCGTAAATATTGTAATCCACCTCATCCCCCAATACTTCACCTGAATATCTTGATGAGCATGCATCACAATATTATAGCGAAAGACATCATGACTATTTTGGAACCAGACATGGGGATGAAAACCATTGTTGAGCATCACATTGTTATATACTTTGCGGTAAAAGCCCTCCCTCAATTTCAACCCGCCACTTAAACACAAGTTATTGTATATTTCATAGTTGGAGGATCCATCATCCAGATCAATGTCCCATCCGTGATCACAGCGAAAACGGTTGTCGTGAATTTTTGTTGTTTTGACCGCATCCAGTAAGATCAAGTCTGGGTGAGCTGCTGTCAGCTGATCCATCTTGTTTCTATCGGGATGCCAAAAACGATCACGTCCCCAGGAATTAAACGCGCCATGGTCGCTGGTTTCCAGCACGGTGCTAAAAACATCATTATAAGCGATCTCATGACCGCCCCAGGTACCGTCACCTACATTGATCCCTGCGCGGGGTACATTGTAAATTGTATTGTGCAAAATACGCAAAGACTCTGCCATAGACACTTGTACACCTGCCACTTGTTTTTCGATCAGACCGATGCTGTGGATCAAATTGTCACTGGCTTCACAATCCATGGGGTAATTATTACTTTTAGGACCTTTAAGGGTGTCCATCTGATCGAGTGGAACAAATTTTTCATAGCGAAACGCAGGTGAACGTACAGCCTCGGGATCACCTACAAAGTTGATGGCACCGGCACCGATCTGTTCGATACGATTACCACTAACTTTAACTCCACGGTTGTAATTGTTAACGAAGATCGCATTTCCCCCAATTCGATAAAATCATTGGCACGAAGGATACAGTTTTCAGCACCTTCGATCTTCACTGCTCCTTGACGATAGATGGTCCAGTCGCTACGCAACAAAGGTTCGGCTGTTTTCATAAACGTAGGTGCAGTATGCATAAAGCGGATACCGCTGACTTCGATATCGTGCACTGGATTGTTGGCAGATCCAGCAATTGTAATCAAATTTTCCAGCTGTGGTGCTACAAATTTCAATTGATTGGGGTCTTTACCTTTAGATGGCATGTAATACAGCGTCGCTGTCCCCTCATCCAAATACCATTCTTGTGCACTGTCAAGTTCTTCAACTATATTCTCGACATAGCGGTAGGTTTCATGCATTGGGCTTGGCCGGTTATTTTGCTCTCCGCCTTCCAATGTTACCTTTGATGCTCCATCTTTTCCGGTAATACGGTAATGGAATCCACCCCAGCGACCTGAATGTAAAGCATGTACAATACCTCCTGTCGGATTTTTCCAGGTGGCAATACGTTCAGGACTCAGTGCGTCAGCAGCGTAGCCCTGAAAGGGTAATACGGATGCGTCATAATTTGGATACCGCGCCCTGACGAGATGTGCATCGTTCGCATAAAGACTTTGGAAACTCGTTCCTGCTGGAACTTTGGCTTTCCAGATCCCCTTATCTCCCTGTTCCCATTTCAGATCAAGCAGTTTAGCTCCACTGAGGATAACTTGCTTTCCGTCTGCGGCTTTGATCCGAAATGGCAGTTTTTTTGTACCGGACCGCGCTGCAGATATTTGAATTGGTTTGTCTAGATAGTAAGTGCCACCAGTAAAAATAATTTCAATTCCAGTTGTCGCCTTTCCCTGTTTGGATTTTTCAACGGCACGCAAGGCTGCCTCGGCGGTAGCAAACGGCCGCGCTACCGTTCCCGGATTTTGGTCATTGCCCTTTGTACTGACGTAAACTCGCTTAATCGCACCAGACTGTTGCGCTTGTATTGTAAACACAGGTGCACAGCTCAGACCAATAAACAATAATTTGGGCACTAGACTTGGTTTTATCTTCATAATTTCAATATTTCATTTGGTTATCGTTTGGTCAATTTTAGCTTCTTATTGTAATTCAATTTCAACCTCTTACTATATTAACCTCTTATTCTACACGACGACTAATAAACGAATTTGTCCCTACAAATCCGTTTATTTTAGTTGTTTTATTTTCAGGGGCCGCCCATAAAACTGCGGCCTTTTTATTTAATTTGCTCTAATCTCCCTTGATCTCTTTTTAACTATTCATTTTTCAGGGGCTCGCTTTTCTTTTGAGACAGCTTGTTGTTTCATACTCTTTCTAGTTGTCCAATTAATTGGCACTTTTTCTGCCCCTAGTCAAATATTGTTATTTATATAAGGGATTCTGTGGTATATTATTGTTGGTCACTTCGGTCGTCGGAATAAGCCAAGTCTGGTTGTATGGTCCGACTGGAACGTTCAGCGAGGCACCACGTTGTTTCTGAATACGGTCAAATGTATTGGTCCGCTTCATAATCGTCCAAGACTGTCCCTCCTCATGCAATTCCCAATCAAACTCTCTCCAAACTGCCTGTTGGAATTGTTCCTTGGATAATCCACTCAAATCAGGTACCTGTGTAGGATCATTTTTATCCATACGTGCTCTTTTACGAATAGCATTAATATAGCTATAGGCATTTGCAGGACCATTGATTGCATTTTCGGCTTCAGCGGCAATCAGATACATCTCTGCCAATCGGATAATGGGAACAGTATATGGAATACTTGCCTGTGAGGGTAAATCTCCTCGATTGATAGAGACGGTATCCACAAATTTCTGAAAAAATGGGCGATCCAGAACCTTTTTATCAGGCTTGATGTAGTTGCTGATGATCCCCAGGAAAAACGGCGATCACCTTTTGAAAAACTCGCCATAAAATTGTTTGATGGAACCAGGGTCGGATTATAACCAGGAGAAGTATTGGATGAGCCGTTCAAGAAATTGGAACCACGACCTGGTTCATATAACTTCTCCCAAATGGATTCGCTGGTATACTTCGTATTGTGAAATACCTGCGCATAATCATCCATAAGTTTGTATTTTCCGGAGTTGATCACCGCTGTAGACTTTTGCAGCGCATCTTTATAATATTGAGTCTGCTTGAGCGGATTGCCGGCCATAGTCAGGTATACACGTGCCAGAAGTGCAGTAGCCACGTTTTTATCCACCCGTCCCTGCTGTGCGGCTTTGTCAGGAAGATTCTGCTCAGCGTATAGTAGATCTTTTAACACCTGTTCGTAAACCTGAGCCTGTCCAGTTCTGGGCAATCTTAGACTGTTGTAATCTTGAGGAATCTTCAATGGTAACGGCACATCACCAAACAATTGTACAAGATTAAAGAAAGCATACCCCGCAAGAAGCTGGCCTCGGCAATTAATTGTGCCTTTTACTATCATCCAATGGCGCATTGGGAAGATATTGCAAAATAAAATTAGCGTTCTTAATCACTGCATAGGGTGTATTCCATGCACCACCTGCGTTGTAATAGTCAGGTGTAGGTTGATTATTATAAATTGGCAGGGCTTGTTCGGCTGATGCAGAAGGCGTTGCATAGAGATCGGTAATCATCTCATGCGTATACACTACATACAGTGGAAAATCAGCGTAGATACCTGTTACTGCTGATTCATAGCTGCTCGGATTCTTAAAAAATTCATCCGGTGAAATCACCGTCTTTGGCGTCTCTTGCAAGGATTTTTCACAGCTCTGTAACAGACAGGCGGTCAAAAGGGCACAAAGGATATATCTTGATTTCATAATTGTTCGTATTTAAAAATTAACTCTTAAACCTGCGGTAATGGACTTAAAAGCGGGATAGTTACCGCGGTCCCAACCATTGACAGACGCGGAAGCCCAAGATACTTCCGGATCATAACCACTATACTTGGTAATAGTCAAATAATTCTGTGCACTGAGATACACCCGGAGGTTGGACAAACGCCAGGATTGCAACAGGCTCTTGGGAAAGGTATAGCCTATGGTCACATCACGCAAGCGCAAATAAGATCCATTTTCCACCCACAGCGAGTTGGCATAGTCTCGGATTGCACTGCCACTTTTTTCACTTGGGCGATCAAACTGCGCCTCTCCTGCACCCGTCCAACGGTTATTGTAGGCCTCATACGTAGGATTCCAATTGCCATTGAGGGAAATATTGTACTTACGGAATTCATTGACAATATCATTACCATAACTTCCGACGATCAAAAAGGAAAAATCAATATTTTTGTAGGTAAAGCGATTGTTAAAACCAAAAGTAAATTTGGGTTCCAAATGACTAATTACCGTTCGATCCTCACTTGCCGAAACAAGGCCCTGACCGTCCCAATTTTTAAAACGATAATCTCCTGCGCGCTTATCTGGCTCTCCATTATCTTTCGCCTCCTGATCGGTCTTGTAGGTACCTTCCACAGTAAAACCATACAATTGCATCATGGATTGGCCTACAATGGTTGGAAACCAGTTGCCACCAGCTCCGATTTCCTTATACGTAATCGAGTTTCCATATGCATCACGTCCCATGTCTAATACTTTTGTCCGATTGGCGGATAGATTGAGTGAAGTATTCCAAGTAAATCCCTCCCTATATTTGGTCGGGCAGAAACCTGAAATTCAAATCCGCGATTTTGAACAACACCTATATTTTGCAATACGGAGCTGAAGCCACTTGATCCAGGCAAGGTCACATTGAGCAATAGGTCTTCTGTGCGTTTGTTATAATAATCTGCTACAACCTGAATCCTGTTGTCCAAGAATCCCAACTCCAAGCCCAAGTCTGTCTGCTTGGTTGATTCCCATTTGAGGTTTGGGTTAGCCATTGAAGACAGGAAAAAGCCTGTTCCGATCTTACTATCAAATACGACATCCCTTGCACTCACATTGGCCAGTGTCTGGTAATTACCTATACCCTGATTCCCGGATTTCCCATAAGATCCGCGGATTTTAAATTGAGAAATCAGCTCCTGGTCTTTTAAGAATTCTTCCTTATGAACATTCCAAGCCAAGGCTGCAGAAGGGAAAAAGGCGAACTTTTGATTAAGGCCAAAACGTGAGGAGCCATCGTATCGGCCTGTCAATGTCAAAAATAACGATCTGCGAAACCATAATTGATTCGTCCAAGATAGGATATTAGTTTATTGTCTCCATAAGATGTAGAAGGCAAGCCTTTCGTAATAGCCGAACCAATAGCATTATTTTCATACAAATCACTGACAAAACCAATACCGCTACCACTATTGAGATTATCGCCTTTGCTCTTCTGATAGGTAAATCCAGCGACAGCATTGATGTGATGCTGCCCGAAATCTTTTTCGTACTCCAGGACATTTTCATTAATAATTGTGACAGAACTATTATAACTTTTGGATGCGACGCCAAAAATTGGTTTTCCATTTGCATCTGTCCGTTGTCCCAAACTAATCGTGCCCGGATAGTAAAGATCATTTTTGGTTGTTCCCTGATCTATTCCAATACTGCTCTTCAATTTTAAACCAGCCATAATATCCACAGCCAAACTCGCATTTCCAATAATGCGAAGATTGTTGGAAGTATTATTCCAATTCTCGGATAATCCCACAGGGTTTGTCTCACCCCAGGATACCCCGTAAACTTGGTATAATTTCCATTTTGGTCATAAACCTGCATTGTCGGAGGTAGCACCATACTGGACCAAGGAATCCCTCCTCCACCATCGGCACTTTCATATTGTGCACGGTTGTACTTCGAATTTTGTAGAGACATCGATGTCGCAAAGGTCACCCGATCCCAAAACCGATGTTCAATATTACCTCGAAAAGATAAACGTTGAAATCCAGAATTGCGGATAGTTCCATCTTGATTAAGATAACCAAAAGAGGTGTAATACTTTGTCGCATCATTACCTCCACTAAGGTTAAGGTCATGATTTTGCACCATTGCCGAACGATACACCAAATCTTGCCAATCGGTCCCTTTACCTAGGTTGCGGATCTGTTCGTCAGTCCATGGCAAAGGTTTGTTTTCATTTTTGGTGATATTATTATTTTGGGTTACTTCGTTTTGCAGATTGGCAAAATCCTGTGCATTGAGCACATCAATACGTTTCCGCAAATTTTGTACACCGAAATAGTTGCTATATCCAATTTGTGTCTTGCCACTTTTCCCCTTTTTGTGGTAATCATAATAACCCCATTGGCTCCTCGGGAACCATAGATCGCGGTTGAAGAGGCATCTTTCAGTACAGAAATATTTTCGATATCCTCTGGGTTCAACTGTGCTGATAGACCATCCAAGGGCATACCATCGACTACGTATAAGGGATCATTGCTGGCGGAAAGTGAATTGATACCTCGGATCTGAATTTTCATTGCTTCACCGGGTTGTCCTGAGGCCTGATTGACCCGAACACCAGCTGCTTGCCCCTGTAGTGCCTGCGCCACATTGGAAACGGTATTGACCTGTGTAATTTGACTGGATCCTATGCTCGATACGGATCCTGTCAAATCAGACTTTTTGACAGACCCGTAACCTATGACGACAACTTCACCGATGTCCATATTGGAATTTTGCAGTACAACTTGTATTGTATTCTTACCGTTTGTCGACAGCTCCTGCGTCATGTAACCCACAGAAGAGATTTGCAAGATAGCCTGCGCCGCTCCACTCAGTTTAAATCGGCCACTAGCATCCGTCTGGGTACGATTGCTTGTTCCTTTAATCTGCACAGTAACCCCGCAATCGGCTTACCGTTGTTGTCCTGTACGACTCCTGTGATTTCATGCTGTACATAGGTATAGACTGGAACCGTCTTTTCTGCTTCGCGGATCACAATCATCTTATCGACGAGCGTCCACTGCAAATTCTTTCCCCGACAATCATATCCATAGCTTGTTGTAAACTAGCCTCCTCAATACGCGCAGTAATCGGAATATTGGCAATCTGTGCCCCGCGAAAGAAGAAGCGATACCCCTGTTGCTTCTGAATGGATTTCATCACTTTTTTAAAGTTTCATGCTGCGCGTTTACGGTAATCTTCTGTGCTTTGACACTTGCGAAGGTCTGTAGGACAGCAGCAATACATAGCATAACCGTTAATTTCATATAGAGTAATAATCGGATCGCTGGACGATACATAGCCCGTCCAGTATATGGTTTAAAAAACATATCTTTGTGTGTTTGATTGGTTATTTAATTCACGTTAATAAGTCCTGTGTTATACACAGGTGCTAGCCCGTCAAACAATTTAGCTGAGTGATGTGTCCAGCATCGCTCAGTTGTTTTCTTGGCCTATTCGATTGGTTATTGTATTTCCGAAATGACCTCCTTTCTATAGAATTTCCCCTTATTTTATTGTTATTCCCCTTCAATCATCAAGCGTGTACGGTCGGCTTTCCCCTCCAAGCGTAATTTGACCCCGCTTTTTTGCAATATTTCAACTACTGTTTTTAAACTCTTATTCCGCTCAATTGTTCCGAAAAAGCAACACGCGGTTCTTTCGCTATGTATTGTATATCGATATCATACCATTTACCCAATTGCTCAAAAGCTTCCTTTGCATCTTCGCCATCAAAATAGAATAACCCATCTTTCCAAGCGATGGCCTGATCCACATCAACTTCTTTGATTTGAAAGGCATTGCCATCAAATGAACTTTGTTTCCCTGGTGTCAATAAGACTGATTTCGAAGGATATCCTGCTGCGGATACGACTACTTTACCTTCCAATAAAGTTGTCTTCGTGGTCTTAATATTAGGATAAGCCGTTACATTAAACTTCGTCCCTAAAACCTCCAACAACTGCCCCTTGGTTTTTACTAAAAAGGGATACGGCTAGGTTTAGCTCCACGAACAGCATTATTTGATGTGAGTTTGGCGACTTCAAAATAAGCTTCCCCTTCAAGTTCAACCACGCGGTTATTTTTATCAAATCGTAGCGGGTAATGCAACTTAGATCCTGAGTTAACCCAGACTTGAGTACCATCGGAAAGGATTATTTTATAAAAATTCTTTACAGGAACCTCCAATGTTAGCAAAGTATTATCTGCAATCTTTGTATTAGTCAAATCTGTCGTGGCAAGTCTATCACCATTTACATACTGAATTTCCTCCCCATTTGGATGCCTTGATCGTCTGACTTTAGTGCGATAACAGTACCATCTGGTAAGGTCAAGCGTGCGCCGCTTTTTCCCGGTTTTATATCTTCCGTATTTTTATAGGTCAATGTTTGGTCCTGTTTATCCGATTGTCCCTTTTGTACGATGAAGTAAATGGAGAAACAGCAAAGCAAAATCGCTGCAGCCGCATACCACCACAAAGCGGAGACTTTCCTAGTTTGCACAGGCTCTTCCATTGCTTGGACTTTCTCCATCACTTTTGTCAGAAGCATCTGATCATCTTGACTTTTTTTCGAAGTATTGTTCAGACGATGCCAAATCGCTAGATCTTGCTCCCATCCGCTATTTTCTGCGAGTTGCTCAAAGAACACACGGTGTTGTGGATCCGAATTGAGCCAAGTCTGCAGCTCATGCTGCTCCAAATCCGTAAGGTCGCCCTGAAAGTGATGAAAAATAAGGTATGCAATATCTCTAGGCACAGTCATAATCATGGTTTTTATAGATAAACCGGAAACTGAGCAAAACCTTAGTGAATATTTTACTTTTTTAAAGATGCTGAAAAAGATAGGGGCTAGGAACAATGCCAATAACATATCATTCCGTCCAAATCGCTGTCTAAGATGACTTAGCACCTTAGATTTAGCGTAAAACACATTATTAGCGGTGGTGTTTAATAATGTACAGATTTCCTCCGTACTGTAACCTTCCAAATAACTCAATCTAAAGATTTGTGCTTGCTGTGTTGGCAGTTTATCCAACTCGGCATATAATAATTGAATAAACTCAGCATAAATAATATCGAATTGTATATTTCGATCGTCCTGTTGGTCTATCCCCTCAAGCCCATGGTAGACAAAGGGCGATGATTTTTCCTTTTCAATATGATTCAGACAGGCATTCTTCGTGGTTTTAAACAGGAAATATTGAATATGGCCCAGATCAGTCATCCGTGCACGATGCTGCCAAAGTTTAAAGAAACTATCAGCAACAATTTCTTCACATACGGTTTCATCTCGAATAAATTTGTAGGCGAAAAACAATAGGGATGACCTATTTTGCTGAATGCAAAATTCTAGCATCCGCTGGTTTCCAGCCTTAAAGTCTTCAAAATAATTGTAATCCATTTGAGCTAATCAATAAAGCAATTTATCATAGTAAGACGATTGAAATAAGGTATTTTCCTGTTAAAAATGCTACTTTTTATCTTTTTAAAACATCCAAGTATTTTTTCTTTACACCATTATCTTCCTCCAACTCACAAAGGAGTTCCACTTCGGGGATTAAAAATCATTTTGAACGGTTTTTAACTTGATTATTTCGGCTAGGGCATAGGCCAACGAACAACCGTTCCACTATTACGTGTATTTTTCAATAAACTAGCGACAGTATTATCCAATTGATCTGGGAAAAGCCAAATGATATTACCGATGATTTTCGCACTTTCCCATTTTATTCTCGGTTCATTACCCCTAACACATTTGTCAAGTATTTCAATAGTGCGCTGTTACCGATTGCTGGGTTCTTTTTCGTCGCATATTCAATAGCTTCTAGGCAAGTCGCTTTGTCAACAGCATTTTGTTGATCTGCGTATTCCAATAGCAATTGGAGGGATAGACCACCATTGAGCAAACCTGCTCCAAGAATTGCCACCTTACTTTTTAATTTTATCGATTTGTCTTGAAAAATCTCTTCTATTTCCATCTGTAGATAAATTGCTTATTATTTTAAGAGAGGCAAATAAAATCATGCTGAAAATAAAGATAAAAAAAAAAGTCGTTTGCTTTTTACAAACGACTTTCTTCAGGTCTTAATTTTAAAATAATTAAGAGAAAACAATAGATCAGGAACAAATTTCTCCCTAACTCCATTTCTGGAATTTGCATACATCCGAAGCTTTGACAATGATTCCATATTTTTAGTATCTTACTCTCTTATTGACGGTTGAATGTTCAAAATGTCCCATAAAAAGTGATAAAAAGATATTGTTATTCATTTTTAAGTTATTTTCACTTTTTCAGGGACAATCTAGACTTCCAATCGTCTTTCTATATAGAAATCCGGTATCCAGTCGAATACGGTGATCTGAAAAAGAATAGACCTAAGTTTGAAGAAATTAAATGTATACCAAATAAATTATGAACAAAACACTATTTTTCATCGCGCTATGTCTTGGTCTAGCCACCCTAGGTCAGGCACAGGTACAACAACCCGGGAACAAGCCGAATCAAGCCCAGAAAGAAATGATCAAACGTGGCTATGGCATGTTTATGCATTTTGGCGTCAACACCTTTACTGATATGGAATGGTCAGATGGCAGCATTCCCGTAGAAAAATATAACCCAACGCAGCTCGATCCGGATCAATGGGTGCGTACAGCTCGGGATGCGGGATTCCGTTATGTCCTATTGATTACAAAACATCATGACGGTTTCTGTTTATGGGATAGTAAATACACTGATTATGATGTCGCCGCCTCACCGGTGAAAACAGATGTGGTCAAGGCTGTATCCGATGCCTGTAAAAAATATGGTCTGGATTTCGCAATCTATTATTCCCTGTGGGATCGCAAAGAACCATCTTACAAAGACAAGGATCCCCAAAAGTATATTGATTATATGAAAAACCAGCTGACAGAACTCTTTACCAAATATGGCAACATTAGTGAACTATGGTTGGATGGTGGTTGGGATCGTCAACCTGATAATTGGGGCTAGACCAAGTGTACAAGCTGGTCAAATTCTATAGTCCGAACTGCGCCATCAGCGTTAACCATACGATCGTTTATAAAGAAGGTGAACGAAATGCCGCCTTACCATCAACTATGACCGAGGATAATAAATATTATTTTCAATATTTTCCCTCCGATTTCCGTCTTTGGGATCCTAAGTTGATCACCCGTTATGACAAAAAACAATATCTGCATAAGGGCCAGTCCTATTATCTCCCTTATGAGCATACGATCTGTTTGAGCAGTCGCTGGAACTGGTTTCAAAAATCGACAGAATTGCCGATCAGGTCGGTCGACGAACTGGAAGAACTGTTCTACTGGAGTACAGATAATGACAACTGCCTAGTCGTCAATGTCCCTCCTGATCAAACAGGTCGTATCCGCGAATATGAAGCGAATGCCGTTATTGAATTAGGAAAACGACTGGGGCTAAAAAAGGCCAGCCCTTGCCTAAAAACGGTCAGTTTGTTTCGGCAAAAGCACCCGTGACCGCAAGCTCAACCGCACAGGATACAAAAGTGAACTACGCCGCGTCAAATATTACTGATGGAAGCCTAGAAAGCCGCTGGATGGCCAGCGATACAATAGCAACAGTTGACATTCAATTGGATTCTAAGAAAAATTTAACAAAATCAGCATCTTTGAATATCAGGACACCAAAAATCTAGGGGATGGGTTTTCCAATATCAGACTCAATAGAATTCAGGAGTATAAAATACAAGTTTTTAATAAGGGCAACTGGGAGACAATTTATTTGGGTGCTGAATCTATGGGCGATTGTAAGGTCATCCGGTTACCGAGAGCATATCAAACAGAAAAGCTACGATTGAATATCACAAAAGCAAGCGGCTTACCGTCCATTTATGAGATTAATGTTATTGACAAATAATGGAGCAGTCAACTAACTCATTGTGATGTATTCAAATAAGGAAAATGACGCTATTTTCGATAATTAATATTGAAGGGCCCAATAAAAAGAACCAGATTCACGATGAGTCTGGTTCTTTCTAATACAATTTGTTAATCGTTTATTTTGCCTGACCTTTTCGCTCCGCCGCCGCTTTCAGCAATATTTCTTTACTTATCGCAGGAACCTCACCATTTCCGTCTGGACCTATATTCAACAATAAATTTCCACCCTGTGTATTAATTTCTACCAACTTTTTGTTTACCTCCTCCGGGCTCTTCCAAGCACTGTCCGATCGTTTGAATCCCCATGAGTTATTCAAGGTATAACAAGCCTCCCAATCATAATCTACTTTCGCACTGAGGTGCTCTTGCTCTGGTGTACCAAAATCACGTTTGAATTGCTCACGTTTGGCTACACGATTATTGATAATAAGAGATGGCTTTAACTCACGTAAATATTGGTAGAGTTCCTGTCCAGCGGCCATATCCCACCAATTAACCCAATCACCATCAAACCAGAGCATATCGGTATCGTACTTGACAATCAATTCTTTCAACTGATTTTTCATATACTGTATATAAACAGCCCTCTGATCTGGTTTCATCGCGACCTGTCCCCATTTGTCCCAACCGTTTTTTCCATCGCTATTACGATACTGTGAATCGTGGTGCCAGTCTATAATACTATAGTAAGTACCAAATCGGATTCCTTTTTCTTACAGGCAGTAGCCAATTCCTGTATGAGATCCCGCCCCTTCATTGGTGTTGAAGCAATATCATAATCTGTATATTTTGAATCCCATAGGCAAAACCCTTCATGGTGTTTGGTCGTAACTACCAGATATTTCATACCTGCATCTTTGGCTAACTGGACGATTTGATCCGCATTAAAATGCGACGGGTTCCAGCTATGGATCAACTGGGCATATTCTTCCTTGGGAATATCTGCCCCTGCCTGAATCCATTCGGCATAGCCTTCAATTGGCTTTCCTTATAGTCTCCACCCAATTGGCTATAGAGTCCAAAATGGATAAACATTCCATATTTGGCGTCTCTAAACCATTGCATATGTTTGTCAAAGTCTGCTTTGGATTGGTTTAAATAATTGACTTGAGCTTGTACCTTACTATTAAACAGCAAGGCAATAAGAGCGAGTGCAAGACCTGTTAATTTTTTCATTATTTCGTAATTTATAATTGGTTACACGAATTGTCAAAGCAAATAAGGCTAACGGGTTTCCCTTTTTAACCAAAGAAAACACCTGATCAATTCACGAATAATAATCAGCATGAAGTATTCCATACTTTATCTAAATATCGCAAATCTGTTTGGAAAGATTTATATTTACGTAAAAAGTTTTAAAAGATTTACAAAACTATAAACCAATAATTATGAGCTTAAAAACGTTAATCACCAAAAGCGTACAGTACAACAACTGGGTAGTCAACAAGTATCTAGATTGGTTAGGTACCAAGTCAGATGAGCAACTCAATCAAGAAGTCCCATCGAGCTTTCCGACGATCTTAAAAACATTGAACCATATATGGCAGACGCAGGAGTATTGGTGGAGTCATATCTCAGAACGTAATGACTTTGATTTCGAAAAAACATTCAGTAATAAAGAGGATATCTTCAGGGCCATCAAAGACAGTTCGCAGAAACTCCAGGACTATGTAGAAGGTCTATCGGAACAGGATCTAGAAAAAAATGTAAAGGTCGAATCGCCTTGGTTCCAGTGTGATTTTTCAAAATATGAATATATTCAGCATTTGATTATCCATGGGACCTACCACCGAGGGCAGATCGTCACCATGGGCCGGAATATCGGTATAACAGATGCTCCGATGACGGATTATAATTTTGGAATATCTATAAAGATCAAAAATAATAAAGCAGATCGTGCAAATGGAAAAAATGACCAGTAAGGTTCGTGTAAGAGAAATCCTAGAGCAGGCCAAGCAAAGTTGGGAACAGCAAGGGCAGGATGCGCTCCTTGTAGTCATATATGAAGGTTTATTGAAAAAGAAGGTTAGCTTTCCTCTTTTGGAATTCGCAGCAAAGGAAATGGCATTATGGATACCCGAGGATGAACAACTATACGTTATGGATATACTGGTCGCAACCAAAGAAATGGGAAGTTATGTATTGGCAGGTATGATGCTACAACTGCGCCTACCTTTATATCTTGAAGAGTCGATCCAAAGAGCATGCGCTTATATTGTAGGCGGAGACCAATGGTATGTCTGCGATATCGTAGGTGAGCGTGTACTTGGTCATGCCCTCCTTACCTATCCAGAAAAAACAATCCCTCTATTGAAACACTTGGCCCAATATTCCGACAAATGGATTGTGCGTACGATAGGTGTTGCGACACATTATGCGGTAAAGAAAGACCTCTCACCAAAATTTGCAGAAACAATGTTCAGGCTTTTACTTTCGCTATCTGATGCAACGGATTTCCATATTAAAAAGGGAATAGGTTGGGGTGCCAAAACCATCGCGAAATTCCATCCGACAATCATAGAACGCTACCGAAAACAGATTGAGTTACCAGAGACCAAGCAATGGTTCCGGACGAAAATTACCATCGGTCTCAATCGGAACAAAGTAGCAAAGTCATTATAGATAGCGCCGAAAAAGTCCATAAATAGACAAAAAAATGCAAATACCGTAAAGAGCTGCTACGGTTATATTTGAAAAAGCTCGCAAAAGGTGGAATGGGTCTGGTCTTCCTCACAACTACACCGCTATTGAAAATTGAAGATTTAAAATGAGATAGCGAGTAGAATAATTGTTTTATTAGTCGTATTGTCGGAAAACTAAAGCAGAATCCCAGGGAATAGAATATTTGAAATGATCCTGTGGGAGGATGGGTACCAAATTATAAAGAATAGGGCTACTGAGGATTCAGCTAGCCCTATTCTTTATAACATGCTACGATATGTGCGGTTAGTCTTTTTCATGGTTCCTTTTTCTCTTAAGTTGATATGCCAACTGAATGCTTCCTCCAATAAATGTGGTGTATGCCCTCCCCTTTCACAGGCACGATTGTAATAATCCAATAATTGCGCTTTGAAGTCAGGGTGTACACAATTTTCAATAATAACTTTTGCGCGTTCCTCGGCGCCAAACCACGTAAATCGGCCAAACCATAATCTGTCACTAAAATATCAACATCATGCTCTGTATGATCCACATGGGACACCATTGGAACGATATGGGAAATGACATCGCCCTTAGAAGCCGCTTGCGTGACGAAGATGCTTAAGTAAGCATTTCGCGCGAAATCTCCTGATCCACCAATACCATTCATAATATTGGTACCCGAAGTATGCGTCGAATTTACATTCCCATAAATATCAAATTCAATTGCTGTATTGATCGCAATAATGCCCAAGCGCTTGATTAAGCCCGGTGTATTGGAAATATTCTGAGGACGGAGTACAATCTTGTCACGGTATTTGTCCAAATGATCAAATACCCGTGAGTAACATTCCTCTGATACGGTAATGGAAGAAGCTGACGCAAAATCCAGCTTACCAGCATCGATTAAATCAAATGTACTATCTTGCAATACCTCAGAAAACATTGTTAAATTATGGAATTTACTATGTATAAAGCCTGTAAGTACTGCATTGGCTACTTTTCCGATCCCAGCCTGCAATGGCATCAAACTTTCGGATAGATGTCCCAATTCAACTTCATTTTCAAAAAACGCCAATATATGTTTCGCTATTGCTGTTGTTTTAGCGTCTGGCTCAGCAATATCTGCTGGACTGTCAAGCTCATTGGTAAATACGATACCCACGATCTTGCTGGGATCCAATGGAATTGTTTTTCGACCGATTTTATTTTCGGGCGCTACAATAGGAATTACATTACGACGTGGATAATCTTCTGCCTGATAAATATCATGTATCCCTTTAATCGTGGTCGGTATAGCGGTATTGACTTCCAAAATAACCTGTTTAGCCAATGCGGCAAAAGTAGCGGAGTTACCAACCGAAGTCGTTGGAACGATACTACCATCGGATTCGATCGCGGCAACCTCCAAAACGGCAATATCGACCTGTGGCAGATTTTTATTGTGTAACAGCTCTGCAGTCTCACTTAAATGCTGATCTATAAAAAGAACATCTCCAGCATTGATCTTATTGCGAAGGGTACGATCCACTTGAAAAGGCATGCGTTTGGATAGCGCTCCGGCTTCTGCCAGTTTTCCGTCTGTACCATGACCTAAAGAAGCCCCTGTAATCAACGTTATTTTCAAAGGATCTTCTTTGGCCCGATCTGCCAATGCTGGTAATACGACTTTACTATCGCCCGCCTTTGTAAAACCACTCGACCCGACGACCATACCGTCCTGAAATAATTTCGCAGCTTCGACAGCTGTAATAACCTTATCGTGTAAGCTCTGAATTTTTATCCTTTCGTAAGCCATATCCTTATAATTTTATTTTGTATGCTATTCATGTAAACTTAAGAAATTGAAACCTATTTATATCCGCTATTTTAAAAGATATTAAACGTCAGTGAACATTTCTTAAACAAACAATTTTAACGTTTTTTTAGACAGTGAATTTATTACCATTCGACACAAAATTATTCAATGGAGACGAAACAACCATAACACACTACTGTTCAGTGAAATAAATAAAAATATATTTCCAGTTATTTTTATAAAAACAGAAATAGAATTCATATCAACCTAGCTTTCAACGAATTAAAAAAATCAATTTAAAACCAAGTAAGTAAATACTAACTCTCCAGCTATTTAATTGCAATTTTATTGTAAGCATACACTCACTTTAACAGTAAGAAGGTCAGGTCTAGTAAAAAGTCTTACCTTTGCAGCGTAGTTTTATAGGAAAAAATGAACATAAAAGATACAACGAGCGATTCAAAATATGTCAACCGCTACTATATGACGGAGGTTGATTCATTTCAAGATAGCATCTATTGCCATCACGCCATCATAGCTGAAAATCATATCACTGAGCATTGTCATGAAAAGGATCAATTTTTATATACAGAGGGGGAGTCGTCTTTATAAAAACAGATGAAAAATCATATTTTCTGCCGGCCCGACATTATCTATGGATTCCTGCTGGTGTAAAGCATAGTATTCATCCAAGTACTCCTGAGGTAGTGATGCGTAATCTCTATTTTCCAAAACGAATAACGATACCGCATTCTACAGCAAAATGGGCATCTACCCAGTAAACGATCTACTGATTGAATTGATCATGTTTACCAATCGTTGGAATGGCAATATATTCCCTGTTGAAGAACCTAAATATAGCTTAGCTACGGCATTTAAACTTATTCTCCCTGAATTATCGCTACACGAACTTCCCTTGGCACTGCCTTATCCAAGCCATCCCAAATTAAAAGATATCGTTACTTATCTGGAAGAGAATATCGAAGAAAATGTAAGCTTCAAAAAACTTGCAAGCCTCTTTAATATCAGCGAACGTACATTGGCGAGACTCTTTCAGAAGGAATTGAATATGTCATTTATCCAATACTATACCATCCTGAGAATGTTGACTGCGCTCAAGTTGTTATTGGATGAAAAACTAAGTGTCAATGAAGTAGCTTTGAAAGTTGGATATAACAGCTTACCCACATTTAGTAATACATTCAATAAAGTCGTAGGTATTCGTCCCAGTGAGTATGTCAAACAAAAAGAATTGCTTATTTAAAAATGTTTCCCTAATTTAGGTCAATAAACCTAATTCAGGATGAAATTCAAACATATTATCTATGGTGCTGGAATTTTATTACTCAGCACTTCCGTATTTGGCAATTCTCAAGACAAAAAACCCAAACCCATTCAATTGTTCAATGGGAAAGATTTAAAAAACTGGACCCCAAAAATCCGAAACCACAAGGTTGGAGATAACTATAAAAACACATTCCGTGTCGAAGATGGTTTATTGAAAGTCAGATACGATGGTTACGATAACTTCAATTTTCAATACGGCCATTTGTTCTTTAATAAAGAATTTTCAGCTTATTTATTACGTGTCACCTATCGTTTTGTAGGCGAACAGGCACCAGGTGGTGAAGGTTGGGCTTGGCGCAATAGCGGTGCCATGTTGCATGGACAGGATCCAAAAACAATGGGTGTAGATCAAGATTTCCCAATATCCATCGAAGGACAACTCCTAGGTGGCAATGGTAAGGACGAACGTACAACGAGCAATCTCTGTACACCAGGAACAAATGTTGTCATCGATAACAAACTATTTACTCCACATTGTATCAGCTCTACATCCAAAACCTATGCTGGAGACCAATGGGTAACTGCAGATTTTCTGGTATTGGGAGATTCACTTGTACAACATATCCTTGAGGACAAAGTGGTAATGCAATACACCAAACCTCAAATCGGTGGCGGCAATGTTACAGCCTTTGATCCTGCTGTAAAAAAGATGGCCAACTATTGAAGAAAGGGAGCATTTCGCTGCAGAGTGAAAGTCATCCGATCGACTTCAAAAAAGTGGAGCTATATGATCTGGAACCTTATATGAAAGATCCCAATAAGTTGAAAAAGTCATTGCAGAGTTATTGCCTAATTTAGAGCAATAATCTTCTATCACTGATAAAATAAAAAAGCATCACTATTGATGCTTTTTTTTACTATTCGCTTGGAAAGAGAAATCCAAAGTATATAACATAAAGAAAAGGGATACAGCGAGCTGTACCCCTCAATATCTATACAGAAAGCTTACGCTAAACCGTTAACGAATTTAGTTAACTTAGATTTGTTGTTAGAAGCTTTTTTCTTGTGGATCACATTTTTCTTTGCCAAACGATCAACATAGAAATTACGCGTGGTAACAATGTTTTGCTTCTTCTGCAGAAGTTGTATGACGTAATTTTTGATTGCGTTACGCGTTGTTTTTGCTTGGTAACGGTTTCTTAAACGTTTAGTAGCGTTTGCTCTAATTCTTTTGATCGCTGATTTATGATTTGCCATTTTTTTAGCTAATTTTTATTCAATTTTTTCTTGTAATTCGGACTGCAAAAATAACACCTTATTTTCAATATTCAAAATCTATTTTGTTTTTTAGGTTTAGTATATTTGCGACATGCAAAAATTATCGATGGATGAACTTCAACGTACAGATGTTGAATCGTTAAAAAACAAGAAAAAACGCCTATCGCAATCGTTTTGGACAATGTTCGCAGTATGCACAATGTCGGCTCGGCCTTCCGTACCGCAGACGGATTTGCTATTGAAAAATATATTTATGTGGCATTACCGGTACCCCTCCACATCGGGAAATCGAAAAAACAGCTTTGGGTGCTACACAATCCGTCTCTTGGGAATACCATAAAGATACTACTGACGTCGTAGATCAGCTAAAAGCAGAAGGTTATACCATCATTGCCGTTGAACAAGCAGATGATAGTGTCATGTTACATCAATTTGAGCCAAAGTCGGATAAAAAGTATGCATTAATTTTCGGAAATGAGGTCAATGGAGTTGATGAAGAAGTCATGGAAAAAATCGATACTTGTATCGAAATTCCCCAATATGGCACCAAGCACTCACTTAACGTGTCTGTCGCAATTGGCATTATCCTTTGGGATTTTATCCAAAAACGCAATCTGAACTAAAAATTTATCAATAAAGGTCATATTCCTATCCACATTGCTTCCATTTTAGAAAGCAAAATAGTAGATTTGTGTGCAAAATTTAAAGAAGAAATGAGTGTATTAGTTAATAAAGATTCAAAAGTAATCGTTCAAGGTTTCACTGGAAACGAAGGTACTTACCATGCGACTCAAATGATTGAGTACGGAACAAATGTAGTTGGTGGTGTGACTCCTGGTAAAGGTGGTCAACAACACTTAGACCGTCCTGTATTCAACACTGTTCAAGATGCAGTAGACGCTACAGGAGCTAATGTTTCTATTATCTTCGTACCTCCAGCATTTGCTGCAGATGCAATCATGGAAGCTGCCGCTGCTGGTATCGAAGTGATTGTATGTATTACTGAGGGTATCCCTACAAAAGACATGATCCAGGTAAAATCTTACCTAAGCGACAAAAAATCTCGTTTGATCGGTCCTAACTGCCCTGGTATCATCACTGCAGGTGAAGCTAAAATCGGTATTATGCCAGGATTTATCTTCAAAAAAGGTAACGTAGGTGTCGTTTCTAAATCAGGAACTTTAACTTATGAAGCAGTAGATCAAACTGTAAAAGCTGGATTAGGAATCACAACAGCTATCGGAATCGGTGGTGACCCTATCATCGGTACAACAACTAAAGAAGCTGTTGAATTATTAATGAACGACCCAGAAACTGAAGCTATCATCATGATCGGTGAGATCGGTGGTGGAATGGAAGCTGAAGCTGCACGTTGGATCAAAGAACACGGTACTAAACCTGTTGTAGGCTTTATCGCTGGTCAAACAGCGCCTCCAGGACGTCGTATGGGCCACGCTGGTGCAATCGTTGGTGGTGCTGATGATACTGCTGCTGCAAAAATGAAAATCATGCGTGAATGTGGTATCCGTGTAGTTGAATCTCCAGCTGAAATCGGAAAAGCAATCGCAGAAGAATTGGCTAAATAACTAGGCAATCAACCATATAAAAATAAAGGGGATCAAATTGATCCCCTTTATTTTTATATCTGCTTTTCTATATTATATCAAAAATGATATTACATGCTGGTCATCGGTTCATCTGCCGAAGGCCCATATAAACCGGGTACCGGAATGCCCAGTAACCGTAAATATACAGTCAGTTGTCCACGGTGGTGGACAATATGGTTATTAACAATAAAACGTATCGCGCCAGCGCGTGGTAGCCGTGCTATTTCATAATCTCCAGATTTTAACACCCAGTCCTTAAACCAGTCTTCTTCCGCTATATTTTCTATGGTAGTCTTGTTGGTTTCCAACCCATCGGAAAGAATCAATTTCAGTTCTTCTACCGAAGATACCTTCAGTGGATGATAATCTACCTTAAAATCAAATGCATCCTTTGGTATCGCTTTAGACACCCAACTATGCAACTCCACAACATGGGCTGCGAGCTCTCCTAGACTCATCGATTTTTCATGCGGGCGCCAATCCAGTTTTTCATCTGGTATCCGATCCAAAATACGCTTGGTATTTTTTGTTTCGTGATCTAATTCAATCAAATAGCTTTTTTGATACTCATATAAATAAATATATTATTTCATTAATTGAAAATCCTGCAATATAGTAACTCCATAAGGAAACTCAACCGCTTGATGTGCGGCCTCCCGTGCGATCTGTCCTTCTATATAGGTCACTTTAAGTGGCAAAAATGTATTACTAACAACGCTTTCTTTAAATAGTGCCTCATACCAGGCACAGGCCGCGACAAAACGTCCATAATCCAGGTTAAGATGATAACCATCCCGTGTGAATTGATCGCCAATATAGCTTGATCGTGCATTTTGTATAGCTGTACCCGAGGGCACCAATATATCAAAATTACCCCAATTAAAGACTTCTTGAGAAGTGTTTACAATAGCCGTGTACATCGTATTCTGATTACGGTTATAGCGGACAAAACCTTCATGGGGCGAACCATTTTGATAAGCCCATGTTTGATGCAAGATATATTTTGTCTCAGGATAGCTTATATGCTTTGTGACATAATCATACAAAAGTGGTAGGTCCTTGGCATAGGAATCGTAATCTCCCGACAAAGGACTCGCCTGCTGGAAACTGATGTAATCCCAAGCTTCATCCACCAAGGCCTCAGAAAGCCGCTGGTTTGCTCGTTCTGACATCCGACCGTCCAGATTGATCTTCCGGTAGCGATAAGCCGGTTTATCTCCTTTCGCATTGCTTACATGCAAGCAATGGGGCGCCACCAATATAAAGATTACCGATGACGATCTTTTTCTTACCCGCTTTGGCTAATTCATAAAGATTCTGCTCAATCGCATCCTCCGAAAAGCTATTCCCAATAGCCAATATACGCAAAACACCGTCATCCAATGACTGTCCCTCCGCTTTTAGACTATTGCCGATAAGGAAAAATACAAGTAAAATACTGAGTAAGGATATCTGTTTAACTTTCATCATATATACATTCCTGTAATGACTAAATTAGCTAATATCTCGTAGAATTGCTAATCGTATAAAGGGAAAAACAGTAAAGTCTGTAGCGCATGAAACTTTTACCGGAACTTCCGCTGCAAACCATTGATTGCTGGAAAGTATATAAACGAAAGTATTACGCAGCACCTTCGATCATGGCCATGCAGATTTCTACCGGATAGTACGGTTACGGAGCCCTATCCTTCTGTGACATTGGGGAGCAGGGGCATCGTTCTTCTATAATCTTTTTAGATAGTACCTAAACGGAGTCATAGTGCAGCACCTTAGAGCGGTGCCATACAGGCTTGCACCTGACAGTACTATTCCTGAGCGGAGTCTTTTGTGTGGCCTTTGGGAGTGGATCCCAGTCTCGCTTTTGGGGCCAGAGCCATACAGCTTTGTACCAGATAATAGGGTTGCGGAACATATGTGCCTCTTTTCCGAGCGTCACCCAGTGGGCTTTATCCCGGCCCCATTGTCCTTTGGAACCTTCTGAAAAGTATGTAAACGAAAGAAGCCCTTGACTGTTTCCAGCAAGGGCTTCCGTGTAAAAAAAAGGCACCGACCTACTCTCCCACCTGTTACGGCAATACCATCGGCTCTGGCGGGCTTGACTGCTCTGTTCGGAATGGGAAGAGGTAGACACCGCCGATATAGGCACCTAAAGTTTTTTTAGATGTGAGATAGGAGATATGAGTACCGAGATCCTTTCAGGTCCCACATAGCTCTGCTCCATGCACACGTCTAACTGACATATATATTGAAAGAGTTTCGTTTCCTTTGTTTCAAAAATTAAAGAGGAAGACAACAGTGTGTCTCTGCATGAGAAAGCTTCGGGCTATTAGTACCACTTGGCTTTGGTCTCTCAACCTTTACACCTATGGCCTATCAACGTAGTCATCTTCTACGACCCTATAAGGAAGTCTCATCTCGTGGCTAGTTTCGCACTTAGATGCTTTCAGCGCTTATCTATTCCAGACGTAGCTACCCTGCCGTACACCTGGCGGCATAACAGGTTCACCAGAGGTCTGTCCAACCCGGTCCTCTCGTACTAAGGTCAGATCCACTCAAACTTCCAACGCCCACAACAGATAGGGACCGAACTGTCTCGCGACGTTCTGAACCCAGCTCGCGTGCCACTTTAATGGGCGAACAGCCCAACCCTTGGGACCTTCTCCAGCCCCAGGATGTGACGAGCCGACATCGAGGTGCCAAACCTCCCCGTCGATATGAGCTCTTGGGGAGATCAGCCTGTTATCCCCAGCGTACCTTTTATCCTTTGAGCGATGGCCCTTCCATACAGAACCACCGGATCACTATGTCCGTCTTTCGACCCTGTTCGACTTGTCGGTCTCACAGTCAAGCAAGCTTATGCCATTGCACTCCGCGTACGGTTACCAAGCGTACTGAGCTTACCTTTGAAAGCCTCCGTTACCTTTTTGGAGGCGACCACCCCAGTCAAACTACCCACCAAACAATGTCCTCCCCATTAGGGAGTTAGAAACCGAATACAGAAAGGGCGGTATTTCAAGGTTGATTCCACGTATCCTGGCGAACACGCTTCAACATCTCCCGCCTATCCTACACATCCTGTACCCAATCTCAATGTTAAGCTATAGTGAAGGTGCATGGGGTCTTTCCGTCCCGTTGCGGGTAATCGGCGTCTTCACCGATACCACAATTTCACCGAGCTCATGGCTGAGACAGCGCCCAGATCGTTACACCATTCGTGCAGGTCGGAACTTACCCGACAAGGAATTTCGCTACCTTAGGACCGTTATAGTTACGGCCGCCGTTTACTGGGGCTTCGATTCAATGCTTCTCTTACGATGACATCCCCTCTTAACCTTCCAGCACCGGGCAGGTGTCAGGCCTTATACCTCATCTTGCGATTTTGCAAAGCCATATGTTTTTGTTAAACAGTCGCCTGGGCCTTTTCACTGCGGCTGCTCATCGCTGAGACAGCGCCCCTTCTCCCGAAGTTACAGGGCCATTTTGCCGAGTTCCTTAGCCATGACTCACTCGAGCACCTTAGGATTCTCTCCTCGACCACCTGTGTCGGTTTGCGGTACGGGTCTTCATAACCTGAAGCTTAGCGGGTTTTCTTGGAAGTCTGTTTACCTGCTCTATCAGCGCCACCGAAGCTTTGCTGTACTATTGGGTTTCAGCAGGGTCGGCGGATTTGCCTACCGTCCCTATACCTACGCCTTTCAACGAACTATTCCGTCAGTTCGCGGCAGTGTCACTACTCCGTCACCACATCGCAGTTATGAAGAGTACTGGAATATTAACCAGTTGTCCATCGGCTTGCCCCTTCGGGTGCGCCTTAGGTCCCGACTGACCCTGATCCGATTAACGTTGATCAGGAAACCTTGGTCTTTCGGTGGGCGGGTTTCCCACCCGCCTTATCGTTACTTATGCCTACATTTGCTTTTCCATACGGTCCAACACCCATTACCAGATATCTTCGCCCCATATGGAATGCTCCCTACCAGATGCACATAAGTGCAAATCCATAGCTTCGGTACCGTTCTTGATGCCCGTTTATTATCCACGCCCGGCCGCTCGACTAGTGAGCTGTTACGCACTCTTTAAATGAATGGCTGCTTCCAAGCCAACATCCTAGCTGTCTGGGCAACCGGACCTCGTTAGTTCAACTTAGAACGAATTTGGGGACCTTAGCTGATGGTCTGGGTTCTTTCCTCTCGGCCTTGGACCTTAGCACCCAAAGCCTCACTGCCGGCCATATTTAATAGCATTCGGAGTTCGTCTGGATTTGGTAGGATTTGACTCCCCGCACCCAATCGGTAGCTCTACCTCTATTAAACTCGATGCCGACGCTGTTCCTAAAAACATTTCGGGAGTACGAGCTATTTCCCAGTTTGATTGGCCTTTCACCCCTACCCTCAGGTCATCCGGAAACTTTTCAACGTTTATCGGTTCGGTCCTCCATTACATGTTACTGCAACTTCAACCTGCCCAAGGGTAGATCACAAGGTTTCGCGTCTACCTCATCTGACTATGCGCCCTATTAAGACTCGCTTTCGCTTCGGCTGCGTCCCTGAAGGACTTAACCTTGCCAGACAAGAGTAACTCGTAGGCTCATTATGCAAAAGGCACGCTGTCACAGGACCTGCCTGCTCCAACCGCTTGTAAGCACACGGTTTCAGGTTCTTTTCACTCCCCTGTTCGGGGTTCTTTTCACCTTTCCCTCACGGTACTGGTTCACTATCGGTCTCTCAGGAGTATTTAGCCTTACCAGATGGTGCTGGTGGATTCCCACAGGATTTCTCCGGTCCCGCGGTACTCAGGATACCACTATGTCAACATTCTTTACCTGTACGGGGCTCTCACCCTTATTGCGCAGTTTCCCACCTGCTTCCAGTTCATAGCGCTGTACAATGTCGTGGTCCTACAACCCCGACCATGCCGTAACATGATCGGTTTGGGCTCTTTCCCGTTCGCTCGCCACTACTTGGGAAATCATTGTTATTTTCTTCTCCTACGCCTACTTAGATGTTTCAGTTCAGCGCGTTCGCGTATCATACGACTATTCTTCAAATAGTCAGGTTGCCCCATTCGGAAATCTCTGGATCAAGTCGCATTTGCCAATCCCCAAAGCTTATCGCAGCTTATCACGTCCTTCTTCGCCTCTGAGAGCCTAGGCATCCCCGTGTGCCCTTATTTACTTTCTTCACCGGCATAGCCTTTTGCTACTATGCGGCTGCTTTTGATATATATACCGATATGCTACGCAAAGATTCGTTCGGCCTGGACCGAGGGTCTCCTCCTTACATCGGACACATATCAGCATTGTCTCTATACTGTTGTCTTCTCTTGTAATTTTTTTCTCTTTCAATATGTCAAAGAACTCTTTTTTTTAGATAGGAGATTTTAGATCTGAGATATCAGACCTTGTATGGTCTGTTATCTTGCTCTATCTTTCCCTCCAAAAAACGTGGAGAATAACGGATTCGAACCGTTGACCCCCTGCGTGCAAGGCAGGTGCTCTAGCCAGCTGAGCTAATTCCCCTTTTTTTTTCGTAGTCCCGAGCAGATTTGAACTGCTGACCCCTACATTATCAGTGTAGTGCTCTAACCAACTGAGCTACGGGACTAGCTATTCTGTTCATCTATCTCTCTCGGTCCTGCTCCTTATAGGGGCGGGCACTTTCTTCTGATGTTTCCTTTTTTAGTAGTGAGTAGTCTGTAACGGGTATCGGGATCCTTTATGTCGCCATAAAATCATCTCAATACTCAATTCTCATATCTCAATACTATAATCAATCATATGTACGTGACGAGCACCGATCTTCGATACTCTAGAAAGGAGGTATTCCAGCCGCACCTTCCGGTACGGCTACCTTGTTACGACTTAGCCCCAATTATCGGTTTTACCCTAACACGCTCCTTGCGGTCACATGCTTTAGGTACCCCAACTTTCATGGCTTGACGGGCGGTGTGTACAAGGCCCGGGAACGTATTCACCGCGTCATTGCTGATACGCGATTACTAGCGAATCCAACTTCATGGGGTCGAGTTGCAGACCCCAATCCGAACTGTGAATGGCTTTTAGAGATTAGCATCATATTGCTATGTAGCTGCCCGCTGTACCATCCATTGTAGCACGTGTGTAGCCCCGGACGTAAGGGCCATGATGACTTGACGTCGTCCCCACCTTCCTCTCTGTTTGCACAGGCAGTCTGTTTAGAGTCCCCACCTTAAATGCTGGCAACTAAACATAGGGGTTGCGCTCGTTGCGGGACTTAACCCAACACCTCACGGCACGAGCTGACGACAGCCATGCAGCACCTAGTTTCGTGTCCCGAAGGACGGATGCGTCTCTGCATCCTTCACTAACTTTCAAGCCCGGGTAAGGTTCCTCGCGTATCATCGAATTAAACCACATGCTCCTCCGCTTGTGCGGGCCCCGTCAATTCCTTTGAGTTTCACCCTTGCGGGCGTACTCCCCAGGTGGATAACTTAACGCTTTCGCTTGGACGCTGGCTGTCTATCGCCAACATCGAGTTATCATCGTTTAGGGCGTGGACTACCAGGGTATCTAATCCTGTTCGATCCCCACGCTTTCGTGCATCAGCGTCAATACCAGCTTAGTGAGCTGCCTTCGCAATCGGAGTTCTAAGACATATCTATGCATTTCACCGCTACTTGTCTTATTCCGCCCACTTCAAATGGATTCAAGCCCATCAGTATCAAAGGCACTGCGATGGTTGAGCCACCGTATTTCACCCTGACTTAATAGGCCGCCTACGCACCCTTTAAACCCAATAAATCCGGATAACGCTCGGATCCTCCGTATTACCGCGGCTGCTGGCACGGAGTTAGCCGATCCTTATTCTTCCAGTACATTCAGCTCTCTACACGTAAAGAGGTTTATTCCTGGACAAAAGCAGTTTACAACCCATAGGGCAGTCATCCTGCACGCGGCATGGCTGGTTCAGGCTTCCGCCCATTGACCAATATTCCTTACTGCTGCCTCCCGTAGGAGTCTGGTCCGTGTCTCAGTACCAGTGTGGGGATTCTCCTCTCAGAGCCCCTAGACATCGTCGCCTTGGTAAGCCGTTACCCTACCAACTAGCTAATGTCACGCGAGCCCATCTCTATCCTATAAATATTTAATATCCAACTGATGCCAATCAGATATATTATGCGGTGTTAATCTCTCTTTCGAGAGGCTATCCCCTGATAGAGGTAGGTTGCTCACGCGTTACGCACCCGTGCGCCACTCTCACCATCTTCGAGCAAGCTCTCCGATGGATCCCGTCCGACTTGCATGTATTAGGCCTGCCGCTAGCGTTCATCCTGAGCCAGGATCAAACTCTCCATTGTAAAATGAAGTTTTTGATTCCAACTATTTACATAATCAGAATTTTTTTATATCTCTGATCTTGGATCGAATTGAACGAATTGCTTGAATTTGTTCATGACTTTCGTTTTGTCTACTCGTCACGCTTACATGATTGTGTTTTCTTAAAGAACTTATCTCGCTTCAACTTCCGTATCCGCTATATTCCGATGAGCATTGCGCCCCTCTTTATCTTTTTTTTGTTTCCTCCGTTTCCGTTGGGACTGCAAAGGTAGAAATCTTTTTTGAACTTCCAAAAACTTTTGAAGTTTTTTTCTTTTCTTTTTCCGATTTCAGCGTTTAAAATAATCTGAACGGGATTTTAAATCCTGTCGCGCTCACCTAAACCCTTCTTTTTTCATGGTCTCTTCTTTCGAAGTAACCGTCCCTCCCTTGCGGAGTGGTGCAAAGATAGGGAGTTTACTAACAAACTTCCAAGCCTTTTGTTTATTATTTTTAATATTAAAGTTAACTAACTGTAACATTGAACGATTCATTTGACACAGACATACCGTAAACCGTCCAATCAGGTTAAATTAACCGTTTAAACGGCCAAGCTGCTCATTATAAATTTCATTTCGAAGTCGTCCCATAACAAACAATTTCACAGCTAAAGAACAAATTAAATACTATTTACTGCTTTCTTCTATACCACATAAAGTCGTTATAGAAACAAAAAAGGTCCAGACATATGCCTGGACCTTTCTATATAAAATAATCTATGATAGATTAATCTTCTTCTTTCGAAGCCAACAATTGATCGTACTCTTCGCGAGAACCGACAATTAAGTTGCTGTATTGACGGATACCTGTACCTGAAGGAATCAAGTGACCAACGATTACGTTTTCTTTCAAACCTAACAAGTTGTCACGTTTACCTGCGATAGCAGCTTCATTCAATACTTTTGTGGTCTCTTGGAAAGAGGCAGCAGAGATAAACGATTTGGTACCTAATGATGCTCTAGTGATACCTTGCAACAATGGACTTGAAGTCGCTGGAATTGCTTCACGCACTTCTACAAGTTTTAAGTCACGACGTTTCAAACTTGAGTTTTCCTCTCTCTCAACTTACGTAAAGAAACAATCTGTCCTGGACGTAAGCTATTGGAATCTCCAGCATCAACAACGACTTTCTTGTCGAACAAGGAATCATTCTCTTCCATGAAATCCCATTTGTTTACAGCTTCTTTCTCTAAGAAACGTGTATCTCCTGGATCTTCGATGTTAACTTTTTGCATCATCTGGTGAACGATCGTTTCGAAGTGCTTATCGTTGATCTTCACACCTTGAAGACGGTATACCTCTTGGATACCATTCACGATGTAATGTTGTACCGCTGATGGCCCTTTAATAGATAAGATATCCGCTGGCGAGATCGAACCATCCGATAATGGCATACCTGCTTTGACGAAGTCATTATCCTGAACAAGGATATGTTTAGAAAGTGGCACCAAGTATTTCTTGATTTGACCATCACGTGATTCAATCGACATCTCACGGTTACCACGTTTCACACCCCCAATGTTACCACACCGTCGATTTCTGTTACAACAGCTGGGTTAGAAGGGTTACGTGCTTCGAACAACTCGGTTACACGTGGAAGACCACCCGTGATATCTCGTGTTTTACCAGTAGAACGAGGAATCTTAACTAAGATACCACCTTCTTTAACAGTGACGCCGTTAGCAACTGCAACGTGGGCACCTACTGGGATATTGTATGTACGAATAACCTCTCCAGATTTATCAAGAATCTTGATGGATGGGTTTTCGTTTTATCACGTGTTTCAATAATTACTTTCTCTTTGTGACCAGTTTGCTCATCTGATTCCTCACGGAAGGTAACACCCTCGATGATCGCATCAAACTCAACTTTACCAGCAAATTCAGAGATAATTACTGCGTTATATGGATCCCACTCTACCAATTTATCACCTTTAGCTACTGTACCGCCATCCTCAACGAACAACTGCGAACCATAAGGGATATTTTGTTGGAATACAATCTTATTATGTGCATCAATGATCTTAACCTCACCAGAACGTCCTAAGACAACCTGATGTGTGCCATTGTCATTTGTTTGCGAAACGGTACGCACATTTTCAAATTCGATTTTACCATCGTATTTAGAAATGATACTTGAGTCAGCCGCGATATTTGATGCCGTACCCCACGTGGAACGTACGAAGTGTCAACTGTGTACCTGGCTCACCAATTGATTGTGCTGCGATAACACCGACAGCTTCACCCAATTGAACACGTTTACCAGATGCCAAGTTACGACCGTAACAACAAGCACACACACCACGTTTCGATTCACAAGTTAATACCGTACGAATTTCGATACCTTCAATACCTGCTTTTTCGATAACCTCAGCGATTTCCTCAGTGATATCTTCATTTGCAGAAACGATCAACTCCTCTGTCTCCGGATGGAATACATCATGTAATGGAGTACGACCTAAGATACGGTCGAATAATGGTTCAACAACATCATCATTATCTTTCAATGCTGTTGTGTAGATACCACGTAAACCACCACAATCTTGTTCAACAACGATCATATCCTGAGCAACGTCATGTAAACGACGTGTCAAGTAACCCGCATCCGCGGTTTTCAAGGCTGTATCGGCAAGACCTTTACGCGCACCGTGGGTAGAGATAAAGTACTCTAATACGGACAAACCTTCTTTAAAGTTCGACAAGATCGGGTTCTCAATAATCTCACCACCTGAAGTACCGGATTTTTGAGGTTTCGCCATCAAACCACGCATACCACACAACTGACGAATCTGCTCTTTCGAACCACGGGCTCCAGAATCCAACATCATATAAACTGAGTTGAAACCTTGATTATCGTTGGAAAGAATATCCATTACGTGGGCAGTCAATCTGTTGTTGATACGTGTCCAGATATCGATGATTTGGTTGTAACGTTCGTTGTTCGTAATGAAACCCATGTTATAGTTGTTCATTACCTCTTCAACTTCGTTTGTTGCTTGTTGGATCAATTCAGCTTTCGCAGCAGGAATGTTCAAATCTTCCAAGTTGAAAGAAAGACCACCTTTGAAGGCTGTTTGATATCCCAATTCTTTCATATCATCCAAGAATTGCGCTGCACGAGCCATACCCGTAGTCTTCACAATCTCACCGATGATATTACGCAAAGATTTCTTAGTAAGCAATTCATTGACAAATCCCATTTCGTCAGGAACAACCTGATTGAAGATCACACGACCTACAGTTGTTTCTAATAAGGTATCAACGATGCTACCATCTCTTTGTCTCACTTTTGTTTTGACTTTAATCCAAGCGTGAAGGTCAATTTGCTTCTCGTTTAAAGCGATGATAACCTCTTCAGCCGAATAGAAAGTCATATCTTGACCTCTTACGATGTGATCGCCAGCAGTTCTACGGCCTTTAGTAATATAGTAAAGACCCAATACCATGTCTTGAGATGGTACTGTGATCGGTGAACCATTCGCAGGGTTTAAGATATTGTGCGCTGCCAACATCAAGATTTGGGCCTCCAAAACTGCAGCATTACCTAAAGGTAAGTGAACTGCCATCTGGTCACCGTCAAAATCGGCGTTGAATGCTGTACACACTAATGGGTGTAATTGAATCGCTTTACCCTCTACCAAAGTAGGTTGGAAAGCTTGAATACCCAAACGGTGAAGCGTAGGCGCACGGTTAAGTAATACAGGGTGACCTTTCAATACATTTTCAAGGATATCCCATACCACTGGATCTTTACGATCTACGATTTTCTTAGCGGATTTTACTGTTTTTACAATACCACGCTCGATCATTTTACGAATGATGAATGGTTTGTAAAGCTCAGCTGCCATATCTTTAGGAAGACCACACTCGTGTAATTTCAAGTGAGGGCCTACAACAATTACCGAACGAGCTGAATAATCCACACGTTTACCTAATAAGTTTTGACGGAAACGACCTTGTTTACCTTTCAAAATATCAGATAATGACTTCAATGCACGGTTACCTTCTGTCTTAACAGCATTCACCTTACGTGAGTTGTCAAACAAAGAGTCCACCGCCTCTTGAAGCATACGTTTTTCGTTACGTAAGATTACTTCTGGCGCTTTGATCTCGATCAAACGTTTTAGACGGTTGTTACGGATAATAACACGACGGTATAAGTCGTTCAAATCCGAAGTCGCAAAACGACCACCATCCAAAGGCACTAAAGGACGCAATTCTGGTGGAATGATAGGAACAATCTTCACGATCATCCATTCAGGACGATTCTCGATGTTTTCACGTGAGCTACGGAAAGCTTCAACAACATGAAGACGTTTTAACGCTTCATTTTTACGTTGTTGAGAAGTCTCGTTAGCAGCTTGGTGACGTAAATCGTAAGACAATTGATCCAAATCAATACGTTTCAACAAATCTTCCAATGCCTCAGCACCCATCTTAGCGACAAATTTTTGAGGATCAGTATCGTCTAAATATTGATTTTCTTTTGGTAAGGTATCTAAAATATCTAAATATTCTTCTTCAGTCAAGAAGTCCATAAAGTTGATACCATCTTCTTCCTTAATACCAGCTTGGATAACGACATAACGTTCATAGTAAATGATCATATCCAATTTCTTGGTAGGAAGACCTAATAAATAACCGATTTTATTAGGAAGAGAACGGAAGTACCAGATGTGTGCTACAGGAACCACCAAGTTGATGTGTCCCATACGCTCACGACGTACTTTTTTCTCTGTTACCTCAACACCACAACGGTCACACACGATACCTTTATAACGGATACGTTTGTATTTACCACAGTGACATTCGTAATCCTTTACAGGACCAAAAATACGCTCACAGAATAAACCATCACGTTCTGGTTTGTAGGTACGATAGTTAATCGTTTCTGGTTTTGTAACTTCACCACTTGAACGCTCCAAAATAGTCTCTGGAGAAGCCAAGCTGATCGTAATCGAAGTGAAGTTGCTTTTAATTTTATTATCTTTTTGTAAGACATACTTATTCAAAAGTTAAAGCTTTATAGAGAAGCTTTGAAGAACCTTCGTTCTTCAAAGCCCTAATTGCTTAATTAATCCAATGTGATATCTAGACCCAATCCGCGCAACTCGTGTACCAATACGTTGAACGATTCTGGCACCGATGGTGTCGGAAGGTTGTTGCCCTTAACGATTGCTTCGTAAGTTTTGGCACGACCAACTACGTCATCCGATTTCACGGTTAAGATCTCTTGAAGGATGTTAGATGCACCGAATGCCTCCAATGCCCAAACCTCCATCTCACCAAAACGCTGACCACCGAATTGTGCTTTACCACCCAGAGGTTGTTGTGTGATCAATGAGTAAGGACCAATTGAACGTGCGTGCATTTTATCATCAACCATGTGACCTAATTTCAACATGTAGATTACACCTACTGTTGTTGGTTGATCGAAACGGTCACCTGTCAATCCATTGTACAAATATGTACGACCTGATTTTGGTAAACCGGCTTTCGCAACCCAGTCCTGTACTTGATCCATCTCAGCGCCATCAAAGATCGGTGTAGCAAATTTAACACCTAATTTTTGACCAGCCCAACCTAATACGGTTTCGTAGATCTGACCCAAGTTCATCCGTGAAGGTACCCCAATGGGTTCAACACGATATCAACCGGAGTACCGTCTTCCAAGAATGGCATATCTTCATCACGTACGATACGTGCAACGATACCTTTGTTACCGTGACGACCTGCCATCTTATCCCCTACTTTCAATTTACGTTTCTTAGCAACGTAAACTTTCGCCATCTGCACAATTCCTGATGGAAGTTCATCCCCAACAGATACTGCGAATTTATCACGTTTGAATGAACCTAATTCTTCATTAATTTTAATATTGTAATTATGAAGGGCCATTTTGATCAACTCGTTTTTATCTTCGTCAGTTGTCCATCCCATTGGGTTGATGTTGTTGTAATCTAATTCCGCTAAGATTTTCTGTGTAAACTTAGCACCTTTAGCCACTAACAACTCTTTATATACATTGTATACACCTTGGCTAGTTTTACCATTCACTACAATGAATAATTTCTCTACCAAACGGTCTTTCAATGATTTAACAGCTCTATCGTGAGCAACCTCTAATTTCTCTAAAGTTTTACGTTCAACTTCTTTAGACATTTTCTTCGCACGAGAGAACAACTTCGTATCGATAACAACACCTTTTAATGAAGGTGGAGTTTTCAATGAAGCATCTTTCACGTCACCAGCTTTGTCACCAAAGATTGCACGTAATAATTTCTCCTCTGGAGAAGGATCAGACTCACCTTTAGGCGTGATTTTACCAATTAAGATATCACCACCACCAACTTCAGCACCGATACGGATAATACCGTTTTCATCTAAGTCTTTTGTCGCTTCTTCAGATACGTTAGGAATATCAGCTGTTAACTCTTCTTCACCACGTTTTGTATCACGAACTTCAAGTTCGAATTCTTCAATGTGAAGAGAAGTAAACCAGTCTTCTTTCGCTACACGCTCAGAAATTACGATCGCATCCTCAAAGTTATATCCTTGCCAAGGCATGAACGCTACTTTTAAGTTACGACCCAATGCCAATTCACCATTTTCAGTAGCATAACCTTCACACAATACCTGTCCTGGTTCAACTCGTTGACCTTTCTTAATGATAGGCTTCAAGTTCATACAAGTATTCTGGTTAGTTTTCTTGAATTTGATCAATTTATATGTTCTGACATCATCATCAAATGATACAAGGCGATCATCATCGTTTCTGTCATAACGGATTTTAATTTCATCAGCATCAACATATTCAACCACACCATGACCTTCAGCATTGATCAATGTACGTGAATCTTTCGCTACACGACCTTCAAGACCAGTACCTACGATAGGAGCTTGCGGACGCAATACAGGCACAGCCTGACGTTGCATGTTGGATCCCATCAATGCACGGTTGGCATCATCGTGCTCCAAGAAAGGAATTAATGAAGCCGCAATAGATGTAATTTGATTTGGAGCAACGTCCATATAATCAAGCATTTCAGGCTCGATAATTGGGAAGTCACCTTCGTATCTGGCTTTTACCTTTGCATCTTCAAAATTACCTTTGTCATCATACAAGGCATTTGCTTGGGCAATTGTTTTACCATCTTCATCCTCAGCTGACAAGTATACCACCGGTTGGTCAACAACAACAACACCATCTTTTACCTTACGGTAAGGAGTTTCAATAAAACCTAAATGGTTGATTTTTGCATGTACAGCCAAAGAAGAAATCAAACCGATGTTTGGTCCCTCTGGTGTTTCGATTGTACAAAGACGACCGTAGTGTGTATAGTGAACGTCACGAACCTCAAAACCTGCGCGCTCACGAGAAAGACCACCTGGACCTAAAGCTGACAAACGACGTTTGTGCGTAATTTCAGCAAGAGGGTTCGTTTGGTCCATGAACTGAGACAATTGGTTGGTACCGAAGAACGAATTGATTACTGACGACAATGTACGTGCGTTAATCAAATCCGTTGGTGTAAACACCTCGTTATCTCTGATGTTCATACGCTCACGGATTGTACGCGCCATACGAGATAGACCTACACCAAATTGAGCATATAATTGCTCACCAACTGTACGTACACGACGATTAGACAAGTGGTCAATATCATCCACCTCAGCTTTGGAGTTGATCAAGTTGATCAAATACTTCACAATAGCAATGATATCCTCACGCGTCAAGACCTTGGTTTCATCTGGTGTACCCAATTTCAACTTACGGTTGATACGGTAACGACCTACATCACCCAAGTCATAACGTTTATCAGAGAAGAACAAACGATCGATGATACCACGAGCAGTTTCCTCATCTGGTGGTTCAGCGTTACGCAATTGACGATAGATATGTTCTACCGCTTCTTTTTCTGAATTGGAAGTATCTTTTTGTAAAGTATTATATATAATAGAATAATCGGCATTATTTGATTCATCGTCTTTCGCTAAGATAATAGACTTAACGCCAGCTTCGATAATCAAATCAATGTGATCTTCTTCTAGAACAGTTTCACGTTCAAGGATAATTTCGTTACGGTCGATAGATACTACTTCACCAGTATCCTCATCCACGAAATCTTCTACCCATTTTTTTAATACCCTAGCCGCAAGACGACGGCCAACATATTTCTTAAGACCAGATTTACTAACTTTTACTTCATCAGCTAGGTCAAACAATTCTAAGATATCTTTATCTGAATCGTAACCGATCGCACGCAATAAGGTAGTTACTGGGAATTTCTTTTACGGTCGATATAAGCATACATGACGTTGTTTACGTCTGTAGCGAATTCGATCCAAGACCCTTTGAAAGGAATTACCCTTGCAGAATAAAGTTTAGTACCATTTGTGTGTCTACTTTGACCAAAGAAAACGCCCGGTGAACGGTGTAATTGCGATACGATGACACGCTCTGCACCATTTACCACGAAAGTACCTTTAGGAGTCATATAAGGGATAGTCCCTAAATATACATCCTGAACAATAGTTTCGAAATCTTCGTGTTCTTCATCATTACAAGATAACTTTAACTTAGCCTTTAGAGGAACGCTATAAGTCAAGCCGCGTTCGATACACTCTTGGATATCATAACGTGGTGGATCAATGAAATAATCCAAAAACTCTAGCACAAAAATGTTTCTTGAATCAGAAATAGGAAGTTTTCCGAGAATACCTTGAACAGCCCTTCCTGATGGCGGTTGTCAGAAGTAGTTTCTAGTTGAAAAAACTCCTTGAAAGATTCCAATTGCACATCTAAGAAATCTGGATATTCCAATACTTTCTTACTTGTTGCAAAGTTTATTCTTTCTTGTTGAATATTATTGTTTGCCAAGGGAATATGAATTTTAGTTTTAAAAAACTGCGCTTACATGCATGCTGTAAACCACATGTCCACTGTGCCCAGCATATACACAGCATAGTGGCGTATTGATATAAATAGGAATAGACTCTGACGAAAAATCGTCAGAGTCTAAACCTTTCGGGCTAATTAGTTGAGATTATTTAATCTCAACAACAGCACCAGCTTCTTCTAATTGTTTTTTCAAAGCTTCTGCTTCGTCTTTAGATACACCAGCTTTCAATTCTTTAGGTGCTCCGTCAACTAAATCTTTAGCTTCTTTCAAGCCTAATCCAGCTAAATCTTTAACCAATTTAACTACAGCTAATTTTTGACCACCAGCTTCTTTCAAGATAACGTCAAATGAAGTTTTCTCTTCTGCAGCAGCAGCACCACCTTCAGCTGGAGCAGCAGCTACAGCAACAGCAGCAGCAGCAGGCTCGATGCCATACTCGTCTTTTAAGATATCAGCTAATTCTTTAACTTCTTTTACTGTTAAGTTAACTAACTGTTCAGCAAGTTGTTTTAAATCTGCCATTTTATTTTGAATTTTTGAATGTACTTTGTAAAAATTGTTAATTAAATTATAACGAATGATTCTGTTCTAGAGGATTCGTTAACCTCTTTCTTCTAAAGCTTTTACTAAACCTGCAACAGTATTTCCTCCTGATTGAAGAGCCGAAATAACATTTTTCGCAGGTGACTGCAATGCCGCGATAACGTCAGCAATAAGTTCGTTTTTAGATTTAAGATTAACTAATGCAGTTAATTGATTATCTCCTACGAATGCTGTTGCCTCAATGAAAGCCGCTTTTAACAACGGTTTCTCACCTGATTTGCGCAATTCTTTGATCAATTTAGCAGGTGCATTAGCGACTTCTGAAAACATCATTGTAGACGCACCTTTAAGCGTTCCAAAAATATCTTCTTCTTCAACACCAGCTTCGATCAAAGCTTTCTTAATTAAAGTGTTTTTAACAGCTTTAATTTCGATACCTTGCTCAAAACATTTACGACGAATGTTATTCACTTTTCAACTGACAACTCAGCAGTATCGGTAATATAGAAGTTACCGTAAGATTTAATCTGTTCGGCCAAAGCTTGAACAATTTCTTGTTTTTCTTCTTTTCTCATGATTAAATACCTGCTACTGATTTAGTCTCAATATGAATACCAGGACTCATAGTTGAGGAAATGTGAATACTTTTAAAGTAAGTTCCTTTAGCTGCAGATGGTTTCAAACGTGCTAGAGTTTGTAATACCTCTAATGCGTTATCATATATTTTATCTGCATCGAACGACGCTTTACCAATAGAAGTATGGATGATACCGGTTTTGTCAACTTTGAAATCGATCTTACCACCTTTTACATCTGTTACAGCTTTACCAACTTCAGTTGTAACTGTACCAGTTTTAGGGTTAGGCATCAAGTTTCTTGGACCTAAAATACGACCCAATTTACCAACTTTAGCCATAACACTAGGCATAGTAATAATGATATCAACGTCAGTCCAACCACCTTCAATTTTGCTGATGTAATCATCTAAACCTACGTAGTCTGCACCTGCTGCTTTAGCTTCTTCTTCCTTATCAGGAGTACACAAAACTAAAACGCGAACAGTTTTACCAGTACCGTGAGGTAATGTTGCAATACCACGCACCATTTGATTTGCTTTACGAGGATCTACGCCCAAACGAACGTCGATATCCACAGAAGCATCAAATTTGGTCAATGAGATTTCTTTAACTAAAGCCGAAGCTTCTTTCAAAGAGTATGCTTTACCAGCTTCAATTTTGGATAGTGCCGCTTTTTGATTTTTTGTTAATCTAGCCACTTTTCTTAAATTGATTTCTTAATTAATTGTTCCAAGGAGCATTACCGGATACAGTAATACCCATACTACGTGCTGTACCAGCTACCATTCTCATAGCAGCCTCTACAGTAAATGCATTTAAATCAGGCATTTTATCTTTAGCGATTGTCTCAACTTGTTCCCAAGTGATAGCCGCAACCTTCTTACGGTTAGGCTCGCCAGATCCACTTTTTAATTTAGCAGCATCTTTCAACTGAACTGCTACCGGTGGAGTCTTGATGATAAAATCAAATGACTTATCCGCGTAAACTGTAATGACAACAGGTAACACTTGACCTGGTTTGTCTTGCGTACGAGCGTTAAACTGCTTACAGAAATCCATAATATTCACACCTTTAGCACCTAATGCAGGTCCTACTGGAGGTGAAGGATTCGCAGCTCCGCCCTTAACTTGTAATTTTACTAACGCACTGACTTCTTTTGCCATTTTGTTTTGAATTTAATTTTGTTAAATGTCTGTTAGTAAGTTGGAAGCAAATAACGTAACATTCATCGATCAGGACGTAACACCCCAACCGAGGTGCAAAGTTAATAAGAAGATTTGAATCCTGCAAGTATCTAACTTTTAATTTTTCAGGAATTTATGTTTTTTCTCAAAGCCCGCCAAATTGCAAAACCTCTCTAAGGCTCTTTATTTTATATGACCAACCTATTCGTCCGTGTCTTATCAAAAGCAAAAATTACAATATGATATTACCTCAAACTACACACCATAAAACACACTTGGCATAGTAGGACCGAAAACCGACAGCTTTGGAACAAAGGAAGAACAAGAAACAAAACAGTAAAATTAAATGGAATCAAGGCAAACACAAAATACCGGAGCCGGAATGATTGCTAAATCTCGCGAAGCAATTTGAAAATATTGAAAGCGGAAGCTATACGATACAGTATCATCAAAACAAAAACAGGAATCCCCTCCTGTCGCAAACGACAAATCCAAAAGAATAACCTCTAGGATAACTGATAAGGTAAATAGAGAACCAACCTCCTGAATCAGTTCTCCATTTACCTTAAATATTTTTATAACAAACCTTTAATAAAGTTAATCGTGTTGACAAGGACATTAGTTACACCTTTGATAATTCCTGTCAAAGTAATGCAACCCCTTCTACATTTACCATTTCTTGTTGGTTCATTTCTTGAAGACCCAATTTCGTTAAATCTGACTTATTCATCTTAGTTAAGTTTATAAAAATTAATTTCCTACTCTATTTCAAGCTTTTTCGGATTCCTGCTGCGTTGATCAACAATACTAAATTACATTTGTTCAATGCACAAAAAAAGCATTTAAAAAATTAGTTTGGACAAAATAATCACCTGCTGAGATATGCTTCATCTGGTTAAGATTGAGCTGTTGAATATCCACTTTTATTTGGATGGAATATTCATTCTCATAGTAATACGTACTATTCGATCGGTCAAAGGCAACTGGAGCACCAAGATCTTTCAGGTGTTCAATAACACGTGCCAGACGTGATACTGAAATCCCCAGCCGTGAAGCTAATTCACTCTGCGTACCGGTTTTACGCTGCCGGATCAATTTGTCCAGCAGATTTATTCTGTCAATATATTTAAATAGCTGCATAGTCGTTAGTTTATATCTCCATAAATCTGATAGTGTAGCATGATCTGATTGAACAATACATTGTACTTCGCCCGTATTGTCTCCGTATCAGCTTTCATTAAATTATTTTTGCTCGTATTGATATCATAAATAGATACCTTGCCGGCCTCAAAACTCCTCAATGTATAGATAAGAGACTGACCGGTAGCCGCACTTGCTTCCAGAGCAATCGTATACAGTTGTTTATTTTCCTCCAATTCGAGCAATAGTTTGTCCAAAATCTGTTGATGGAGGAGTTTCTCATTTTCTGACGAGAGCTCGATCGCCTGCCTATTAAGCGCAACCTGCTGTAATTGCCGTTTTGTTTTCCCTTTATTAAAGATAGGGACGGACACCGTCACCGCCAGTTGCTGTGCAAAATTGTCTTTACTCTGAATAAAAAAGATCTTTCACCCGGAGCCTTGAATGCATTAAAATAAGTACTTCCGAGACTCGCCGACCCTTTGACTGTAGGATACAGAGCGGATTTGATCAACTTAGATTCTATCGCTAATTGTTCTATCTGTCCTCTATATTTATTGAGCGTAGGATTGTGTAGATACGCCTCTTCTCTTATTGACATTAAATCAGGATAAACTTTATAGCTTGATAGATCATTTTCTAACATCGGATCAGCTAGGATAAGCTTTTTATAATCGGCAAAATTCAATAACTGAGCTAGCTTGAGTACCGACTTCTGTAATTCCTTATGATATTGTTGATACTGTTGTCTCTCCCTTGATAAATTGGACTTCGCTTCCGCAACGACAGATTGGGCTGTTGTTCCGATAGCGGTGCTTTTCTCAGCTTTTTGAAGTAACTGCATTGAAAAGCGAATGGCAGAATCCTGGGTTGTGACAAGTGCCTTCGTCAATAAAGACTCCAAATAGGATTCCATTACCCGAACCTTCAGATCTCTCTTCAATATTTCCTTTTCGATCCGCTCCTGTTCGGCTTCTGATGCTGCCTTTTTGCCTGATTACGAAAATAGTTATACTGATATAAAGTAATTTCACTATTTATACCCATATTGCTATTCATATTGTCGTTCCTTCTGATTGTACCAAAGACATCTTGTGAATGGCCAAACGTCGTATAACCATTAACGTACCCGTTGATACTAGGTAAGCGTTCTCGGATGGCCATTTCCTGATCCAGTTCTTTTATTGCGGCTTTCAAATCTTGTTGCTTTATTGGCAAATTATGTACTACCGCATAATCGATGCACTCTTGTAGTGTCCAAGCTTTCTGAGCAATCACATGTACACACATTAAAACAAACAAAACAGATAGGCCTATTGTTTTTTCATGAGGATCATTCGTTTATTTATTATCACTTTTTCTTTATAGCTACCCCAGTATACTACTTTAGTTTAACAATATGGACTGCTTCTTCCACATCTCTCT
Source organism: Sphingobacterium sp. E70 (assembly GCF_019285695.1). NCBI lineage: Bacteria > Pseudomonadati > Bacteroidota > Sphingobacteriia > Sphingobacteriales > Sphingobacteriaceae > Sphingobacterium > Sphingobacterium sp. E70. Next base: position 1,686,165 of record NZ_CP079104.1, read on the forward strand.
ATATGCTGACTCCTGGGCCAGCAACTGGTCATGTTCCCCTGTTCGATAAGTACGCCGTCTTTTAGGACAAGAATGGTATCAGCAGCAGCAATTGTGCTGAGACGATGAGCGATGACGATCATGGTTTTTCCTGAATCCCGGAAACGATGAAAAGCGCGTTGAATAACTTGTTCTGTAGACGAATCGAGCGCTGAGGTTGCCTCATCCAAGATCAATATATCTGGATTCCGGTACAAGGCCCTTGCAATAGCAATGCGTTGACGTTGCCCTCCAGACAGCATAGAACCATTTTCCCCAGATATGTATCAAAGCCCGAAGGCAGTTTTTCTATGAATGGCATCATCTCCAGTTCATTGACGATTTCCAAAAGATGTTGAAAATTGGGAACATCTTCGCCGACCGCTATATTATCGATCACATTGCCTGAAAATAAATCTATCTGTTGTGGAACAATAGATATGCGCTCACGCAATGAAGATTTGGAAATGTAATTCAGGTCGTATTCGCCAATACTGATTTTGCCTTCCTGCACAGGGTATAACTGCTGGATCAATGCGCCCAAGGTTGTCTTGCCACTTCCACTTTCACCGATAACGGCTGTCATTTTCCCCGCTTAATCTTACAGCTAAAATTCCGGAATACCTCCACCCTCGAACCATAGGAAAACGGACATTATCAAATACAATATCCCCAATAAGATTCGATGTTAGATGTAACTTATTCTCGTTTTCGTCACATTCCAGATCCATAATCTCAAATAACCGGTCAGCAGCAATAAGCGCATTTTGCATGGTTTTATTCATCCCGATCAGCTGTGTAACTGGTCCTGTAAAGTATCCGATCAATGCATAAAACGACAATAATTCACCTGGAGTTATGGTACGCTCGATCACATAATATGAACCGGCCCATAACAGAATAATCGTAAATAATCGGGAAAGAAATTCACCCGCCGTACCTGAGAACAGACCATTCATTACCGAAGCGTAGATAGTCCGCAGTAACCGGGAAAACCGCTTATCGGTTTCACTATTAAAATAAGTTTCGATACCGAATTGTTTTATTGTCTTTACAGCATTCAAGGACGCAACCAAATGGGATTCCAATTCGGCACTCTCTTCCATCATTCTCCGTTCGACCTTTCTATTAAGTCTATTGGATAGCCAATAGACTCCAGCATAGAACGGGATGACCAACAACATCAGGAGCGCAAGCTTCCAGAAGTAAGTAAACATCAAAGCGAAGGAAAAAACGACGATAAATACGTTAACCACGACCTGGATCGCCACGTCGTTGATAAAAGCGCGGATCTTTACTGCATCATTGACCCTAGAAATGATCTCTCCGACTTTCATCGTATCAAAAAAACGCTGTGGTAGCGTCAGAAGGTGCTTATAATACCCTAAAATAAGATATTTATCAATGCGCTGCCCTGTCTGTAAAACCATCACACTCTTGAGCGTTCCTATTAACAGCTGGAAAACCAAGATAACCAGCATGATGATGGAAAGCAGGTTGAGTAACCTGACATTTCCGTCGATCAGGACATAATCCGTTATCTTCTGTATATAAAATGAAGTTGATAATCCCAGGAGAGTATATACTGCTGCCCCAACCAGTGCCTGAACAGCCACTGAACGATGGGGTCTGATCAGATTCCAAAAACGTTTGTAGACACTCGTTTTTTCGTTCTTCTGTTCGAAATACTCATTGGGCTCCATCAAGATAAGAACACCCGTCCATATCTCCTGAAACTCATCAATTGTATACTTTTCTAGCTTTCCCGGTCCCGGATCCATGACCAGCACCGTCTTTTTGTCTACCTTGTAAATAACGACATAATGATTCAGCTGCCCCTTCAGAATGACATGCGCAATGGCAGGCAAAGGAATTTGCGGGATCGCATCTATTGCCCCTTTGACTCCCTTCGCATTAAACCCCATTTGTTGAAGCCCCTGCACCATTCCAAATACGTTTGTACCTCGAATATCAGTATGGCAATACTGCCTGATCTTAGCGATGGGCATATCGATCCCATAATAGCTACCGATAGAAGCGAGACAGGCAGCACCACAGTCACGGATATCATGTTGTTGAATACAAACTGGTGATTTTTTCATCGAATTAGCTTATTTAGAAATGTTTGGTTCTCTGTCGAGAGATAGTTAATAATCGGTGAGCAAGTAAGCTTTATTGAATCGAAGATGTACTAGTCCCCAAATTGGGATTGAATAGTTCATCTGCACTATCAAATAATAACTGCCATAATGTTCGGTCCAGAAGGTAAAAACGTGCATTAAACGTATTGCCCTTTCCAACGAAAACTTTATTTCCATTTGGTAGGCTCAGGTAATTTTGATCTATACGACAACGTACCTTAAAAAAGGCCCCTTCTGTTGGTTTTCAATAAGATTATAATCTATATCCGTTACTTTTCCATTAAGTAAGCCCCATTGATTATAATTGTAGGTATCCATCTGAAACTTCACAGCCTGGTCATTCCTGATATATCCAATTGATTTCGCTGGAATTATACATTCGGCGATGAGATTATCTTCAGGAGAGATCTCCAGGAGATCCTGCCCCTGTACAATTGGACTTCCCTTCTGGTATCCCTTAAAATTAACGACAGTACCACCGAGTGGTGCCCGGACCACATAGTTTTCACCATCTATCAGAATTGATCTCTTCTCCGAAGACAGCGATTGTGATTTTTTGCAGCTCAACCAGCTTCGCGCTCCATTGCGCCATCTGCTGTTTCTTTATGGATAAAACCTGATTTTCCAGCTGCTCAAAAGTATATTTGCTTTTTCCAGCTCGGCCAGCGCTACGACACCTTGTGTATATAATTGATTGTTTCGCTCATATTCCCGGCGTGCAAGGGTAAGCTGAGACTTCACTTCTGACATCCGCTGTTCCATGGAAAGATACTCGAGTTTATATTGCCCAGCAGGAAGACTTGCTGCATTTCCATGAAGAATCAACTTCAGATCAGAGATTTGCTGCGTATAGTCAGTTTGCAGGTCCCGGTTCAATACAAGTTTGTTCTCCAGGTCTTTGGAAACTACGATCATTAACGTATCCCCTTGTTTGACTTGCTGATTGCTATGCGTGATACGATTATCCACGACAAGTCCGCTTACCAGTGACTGAATCTTTGTGTTATCAATAATTGGTCGAATGGCGCCACGGGCGGAAATAGAAATCGGAACTTTTATAACCGGTAGCATCGCAATACTGCCGACAACCGCTAAAATCAACAATATGTAGATATAATTCGCTCTTTTCATTTCTACAAATTTGAACATTGGATTACATACACACTACAACCCAGAGTTATATTTTGAAATTTATTATCTATTTTAGCAGCACTAGGAAAGCGAACCAAATGAATTTTTTTGATATATTTCCAACCTTCTCAGAGTCACCTTATTCGTATACACTCGTCCCTGTAGTTATGATCTGCAGCATCATTGGTTTTTACTATAAGCCTTTCTTTCATGCGCTGATCCTACACCCTTATGAGATTGCAAATGGTAAACGTATACATACTTTACTTACCTCAGCTTTGATCCATCGCGGTTGGCTACATTTATTGTTTAATTGTATTGTGATATTCAGTTTGGTCTATGATATGACTAGTATACTCAAACAGGAATTTGGACAGACCGTCTCTTACTTAGTAACCCCTATTTTGATGCTTACATTAATTATGCTACCTAATTTATGTCAAACCTACTTACATGGTAAGAATTTTATCTTCACATCTATTGGAGCATCGGGACTATCCCTAGGCTTATATGGTTTTTCGGCGCTGTTTTTTCCATTACAAAAAAATCAATCATCTCTTTTTTCCCTGGATACATAACTCCGCCCAGTATTGGATCTATATTTTACTGCTGTTAATCTTGTCTTCCTTTATAAAAAACACCAAGATTAATAGATCGTTGCATCTGATTGCTTTTATTTTGGGATCGATTTTAGCACTTCTGATCAGCCCATATACCGTTGAGTTTCGGGAAGCATTTAATTAGAAGGAAATCAAGAGGAGCATTGCCTCCCAAAAGTTTCCACTTTTTCATCTTTTCGCTCGCCTCCAGCTTCAGTATCCATCATTTCGGATAAAGTCATTTCTTGAATGTCGATTGTGGTGATTTTATCTTCCATCATAATTCAAATTTTTACATTTCAAATTTGCTAGAAATAGCTGTTATATACCACAACTACAAGTTATATTTTACAACTATAAGTTTTGAAATAAAAAAATACTACAAATTCAACTTTTATTTATTAAATTAGAATCGCTATATTTTTAAAAGAAATGGCAGTGGCGCAAATCGGAACTTATATCAGACAAAAGAGGGAGAGCCTAAGGATATCGCAAGAGGCAGTTGCCTATGTATTGGATATGTCACAGGCAGCATATTCAAAAATTGAACGGAATGAGACCAAGATAAAAGTAGATCAGGTATACAAAATAGCAGATTATTTTGGAATTAGTGTTTACGAATTATTACCACCATCATTAGCCAGTGACGTTACCGGCGAAAACCTATTAAGCTTATTATATCATTATATCAACCGCTGGCTTAAAAAGACCGTAAGACTGTTTAAAGCCAAATTAGGTTGTTTCTTAAGAAGCATCGCTGCCCCTAGCTTTTTTGGCTAAAAACAAAAAAGCCTTCCAATTTTCGTGGAAAGCTTTTCTCTATCGTTAATTACTAATCTTACTCTTTTTCTACTTGCATGTAGTTCAATTCAAGTGGCGTCTTACGACCGAAGACCTTCACCATGACGATCAATTTCTTCTTGTCTTCATGTACCTCTTCAATTTCACCTGTAAAACCGTTAAAAGGACCATCGTTTACTTTTACAGTCTCACCAACGTAGTAAGGGACATTAATAGTTTCACCTTGCTCAGCCATTTCATCAACCTTACCTAAGATACGGTTAACTTCTGCTTGGCGTAAAGGGACAGCGTTTCCAGCTTTATCTCCCAAAAAACCAATTACGCTATTGATATTCTTAATGATGTGCTCCAACTCTCCATCCAATGCGGCTTCTAATAAAACGTATCCAGGGTAGTAGTTACGCTCTTTAGCGACCTTCTTACCATCGCGCATTAAGTAATATTTTTCCATTGGAATCAACACTTGAGGAATCAAGTGTTCAATACCTAAACGACTAACCTCGGCATCAATATATTGCTTTACTTTCTTCTCTTTCCCACTTACAGCACGAACTACGTACCATTTTAAACCTTGATCTGCCATAAATAAATACTATTGAAAATTAAGAAGCAATACCGTACAAGAACTCTAACCCTACACTTGAAGCCTTATCCATTACAAAGACTACCAATGCAATAAGAAGAGATGCAACAAGCACAATAACAGCTGAACTTTGCAACTGAGACCATGTAGGCCAAGTCACTTTCTCAGTGATCTCTACATAAGAGTCTTTAAAAAAATCAAGTACTTTTGCCATTTTAGTTTATCTGTTTTTATAAGCACGGGCACCAGGACTCGAACCCAGACCAAAGGTTTTGGAGACCTTCGTTCTACCTTTAAACTATGCCCGTGTATTTCTTATTTTGTGATGCAAATATAGTGTTTTAAACCACCTTCTGCAAATCTTTTTGAACTTTTTTTTATTTTAATCCGATAAATCGCTTATCGAAAAATAAGCTAATCAACTTCAGTCGATTAGCTTATTTTATATTTTTCTAGATCTTTACAGACTAGATGATTTCAGTTACCTGACCAGCACCTACTGTACGACCACCCTCACGGATAGCGAAACGTAGACCTTTTTCCATTGCAATAGCAGAAATTAATTTCACGCTGATTGTAACGTTATCACCTGGCATAACCATTTCAGTACCTTCTGGTAAAGAGATCTCTCCAGTTACGTCAGTTGTACGGAAATAGAATTGAGGACGGTATTTGTTGAAGAATGGAGTGTGACGACCACCTTCTGCTTTTGACAATACGTAAACCTCAGCTTTGAAATGATCGTGAGGAGTTACTGAACCTGGTTTACAGATAACCATACCACGTTTGATATCAGTTTTCTCAATACCACGTAACAATAAACCTACGTTATCACCAGCCTCACCGTAATCTAAGATTTTACGGAACATCTCAACACCTGTTACTGTAGATTTCAAGTTCTCAGCACCCATACCTAAGATCTCAACTGGATCACCAGAGTTGATCACACCTCTTTCGATACGACCTGTAGCAACTGTACCACGACCTGTGATCGAGAATACGTCTTCTACTGGCATCAAGAAAGGTAAGTCAGTTAAACGTGGAGGAATTGGAATGTAGTTATCTACAGCATCCATTAATTCCATGATTTTCTCAACCCACTCAGGCTCACCATTCAATGCACCTAAAGCAGATCCTTTGATTACAGGGATGTCATCACCTGGGAATTCGTAGAATGACAATAACTCACGAACTTCCATCTCTACTAAGTCTAACAACTCAGAGTCATCAACTAAGTCAGTTTTGTTCATGAATACTACTAACGCAGGAACACCTACCTGGCGAGCCAACAAGATGTGCTCACGAGTTTGAGGCATAGGACCATCAGTCGCAGCAACTACGATGATAGCACCGTCCATTTGAGCAGCACCAGTTACCATGTTCTTAACGTAGTCAGCGTGACCTGGACAGTCAACGTGTGCATAGTGACGGTTAGCTGTAGAATATTCTACGTGTGCAGTATTGATTGTGATACCACGCTCTTTTTCTTCAGGAGCAGAGTCAATTGAATCAAATGAACGAGCTTCTGACAAACCTTTATCAGCCAACACTTTAGTGATAGCAGCTGTAGTTGTAGTTTTACCGTGGTCAACGTGACCGATAGTACCAATGTTTAAGTGTGGTTTACTACGGTCAAATTTCTCTTTGCCATGTTTATGCGAATTAGTAATTATAAATTATTTCTATTTGTTATATACTCTTGCTTAACTTTTACACAAGTACGAGCCAAAGATGGGATTTGAACCCACGACCTCTTCCTTACCAAGGAAGTGCTCTACCCCTGAGCTACTTCGGCTTACTAAAAAACCTTATTTACGTATTAATGCCCCCACCTTTAGATACATTATTATCAAAGAAGATAGAGACTAAATTTAATACTTGAAAAATTTGAGCGGAAGACGAGGTTCGAACTCGCGACCTATAGCTTGAAGGCTATCGCTCTACCAACTGAGCTACTTCCGCTTAATAATTAGAAACTAGAGTAAATCTAAACTCCAATTAAAAAAAAAAGTGTGGAGGAGAAGGATTCGAACCTTCGAAGCCGAAGCAACGGATTTACAGTCCGTCCCATTTGACCGCTCTGGAACCCCTCCAGACCTGTAACTTTCGTTACATTTAGAGCCTCTTATCGGAATCGAACCAATGACCTACTGATTACAAGTCAGTTGCTCTACCAGCTGAGCTAAAGAGGCTTCTAATATTTTTTAAATAACTTACGTTCTATCAACGCCTACCAGATGTTTTATCTTTTCAGCGAGTGCAAATATCGAATTTACTTTTGATTATTGCAAGTTTATTTTTTACTTTTTTTTCATTTAAAGAACTAAGCAAACTTCGTTGTTAAGAACCGTTGTTCCCTTGTTTGCTGATGCAAAGATAGACACAAAACTCACTTTACAAAAATATTTACCAAAAAAATAACACTTTTTGTCAATTATACTGATATGCAGCACAATAATTTTTAATTGTTTATTTGCCTATTTTGGTTATTTGCCTAATGTACTATCTTTGGGCATGCAAATTTTACCGCAATCACTTTCAAAACTTACTCGGTATGCAGCGCTCTGCACCCTGTTTATAGCCGGAACAAGCGATTTGAAAGCTCAAAATATTATTCAAAAATTGAGTAAAAAATTCCTCTCTGCCGAAAAGGACTCTACCCGTTCAGGCAGTTTTATGGTTTTACCTGCCGTCGGTTACGCACAAGAAACTGGAGTAGAATATGGATTAGCCAGCTCATATAATTTTTACCTGGACAAGTCAGATCCCCATATTCGTACTTCCACGATGACATTGATGGGAACCTTTACATCCAAACGTCAGTCAAATTTTAAATTTCAAACTGATCTTTGGACAAAAATAACGACTACCATTTTGTCAGTGAAATCCGTTACCGCAACTGGCCATTTAATTATTACGGCATTGGTATGGATACCTGGAAGGCAGATGAAGAACGCGTCGATCAAAAGCTATTTCGCGTAAAATTGGAGGCGGAAAAAAAGTCGGTAACAATCTGTATTCCGGAATCAATATACAGTACGATAATTTTTCGATCCGTAGTGATAGTAGCGACCATATATTTAACCGATCCGATCTTATTGGAAAAGAGGGCGGACAACAATTGCTGCTCGGTGTATCTCAGTTATTTGACAACCGGGACAATGTTTCCTATAGTACCCGTGGTTATTATGCCAAATTGCGGCTGGCTTACGCACCTAAGTTATGGACCAGCACAGACTTTAATGGAGCTAATCTGGATCTAGACCTCCGCGGATTTATTCCATTACATAAAAAAGTCACACTGGCCCTTCAAGGGATCTTTCGTTCGACATTTGGAAAAACAATTCCTTTCTATAATTACCGTGAATTAGGTGGTGATATGATGATGCGCGGGTATTACCTCGGGCGTTATCGTGACAAAACTACCTCGCTTCGCAAGCTGAATTACGCTATCGCTTTCATCCTCGTTTTGGCATTGTCGGTTTTTCGGGAATTGGATCAACCTTTTCAAAAGAAAATAGCAGCAGGTATGTACCCAGTTATGGTGGCGGATTGCGCTACTTCTTCAGTTTAGAACACAATAGTAGTATTCGATTTGATTATTCTTATGGCGAACAGAGAGCTGGTGAGAAACGTCAATCAGGCTTCTATCTATCCCTAAGTGAAGCTTTTTAAAGAATATCTTCATGCGTTCACCGACAGCTACGGCTATGAACGCATGAAGATTCTTACTGACCGCCCGAGTCCACGTCAAGTCCACCTTTTCAAGTGGAGTCATTATCCAGACAGCCTGCTTACGCTCCAGTCATAACACGAAGTTAATAGCTTTCAATATCCTGAGTAAACATTCATTAAAGATTTTAGGAAGGACATCGAACATGCTAAAACCTGATCAGAAAATTTTCTTTACGTTGCCCGGCTCTAAAAAGACCAAGCCAATTCGATACAAATCTATGCTGACAACTACGCGACCATCATCCTTTAGCCTGTTCCAATAGTCTTCACGTTCTGCTGACGAATGCGGTTCGTTCACAATCAGCATATCCCTTTCATTGATAACATTCAGAAAATCCAGGTCAAGATTCATCTGATCTATATAATAGATCTTCCGAAAAGAATAACTCCCGACCCTATCTTTGAATAGCGTCTCGTAATTCGCTAGAGGTTTTTCGGTCAAAAGCATAAACTGATCATAAGCAAAAGCCCTTAATAAACGATCGACCAACAGATATTTTTTTCCTCTGCCTTTCCTCCTGCCCTGATGTCGTGCGGTAAGTTTGAGACCGTATCACGATCATCTTTCTGATAAATTACTTCATCGACTAATTTATAAACAAAGGGAGAATGTGTCCCATGTCGGCTATGGGAGATGAAATAATGGCGCCAATACTTCAGGTGGTAATTCATTTTGCTGCAAACATCGAAAAATTTACCCTGATATACAATTAAATTCTCGCTCTGTAGCGGCATATTTAATCATCTGTAGCACTAATAAAAAGCATTTCACGTCCGAATCCAGCAAGAACCGACATTAGTTTTACATACCACAATACCGCTTTTACTAATTATTTCACATGGAACATTCAAGCACCTAGACATAAACAAGTCATTTAAAACCCTATTCGGGATATAAGGAGAGCTTCTGTATAATAAGACGTGTATCTGGGATGATATTTAAAATTGAAGTATAAAAGCACTACCTTCCCCTCAACACTATTGAGAAAGATCGTACCCTTATGCAGCAACATAATTTGCTTGCTCAGGGTCAGACCAACCCCTGTTCCCGTTTTCTTTGTTGTAAAAAAAGGTGTAAATATCTGTTCCTGGAGATCAGCGGGAATCCCCGCACCATTATCTTCGATACGAATCTGCACACTTCCGTCAATTTCCAGTGCAGACAAACTGATATAAGCTTCCCCCTGGTCTTTACTGCATCAATGGCATTTAGCATCAGATTGATAATAACTTGCTCAATCAAGTTGACATCAGCATATAGTATCAACCGGGTATTCTTTAAAATGATATCAACGTCAATATTTTTCTGAATTAACGTTGGCTCGAGCAACTGATAGATATGTTCAAATAATTGGGAAACCTGAATCGGAGCCACCTGTGGTTGATCCACTTTGTTGATCATGCGGTAGCTTTTGCAAAATGTAAAAGCCCCTCGCTTCGACGTTTGATGGTAGATATACCAGTTTTTAAATCATCAATGTCCTCATGTCCCCTGAAATGATCCAAACGGCCGTTGAGTGTTTCAGCTAATGAACTGATCGGCGCAATAGAATTCATGATCTCATGTGTCAGTACACGCAATAATTTATGCCAGGCCTTTGTCTCAGTCTCGTCAATAGCTTCGTTGATATTTTGATAAACGACAATGCGAAATATGGCATCTTGTGTTTCAAAACTAGAACTCTGAATTAACAATTTTATCTTTCCTTTACTTGACTGAATAGACTCCATTTGTTGCCGCCCATTATCGAGTAACATAGTTTTTTCATAAAGGTCAGGATTTTTCTTTTTCAGTCCGGTGATATTCCCCAGATGTGGCAGATGAAAAGCTGTTTGAAGGCATCGTTCACCCACATTACTTTTCCCGTATCCATTTCATAGAAGATAATAGCCGAGTTAAGCATATTGATGACACGATCGAGGTATTGATGCTGTATCTCCTGTTTAATGCTGATTTCCTTATAGGTTTCGTTAATCTGATTAAAAGCACGAAAAAGCTGCCCTTCAACCGATTTCGGGTTTTTCACCAAAAACGTCGTGTGAAGTCGCGATATTTAACTGCCTCGGCAAATTCTACAAGCTGTCTTTCCAAAAAATTATATTGGCCATATAGATTAAAGCCAAGATAGAGCATAATACAAAAGATTAAAGACGCTTGTACATACTCACGCTTCAGCAAGAGGTAGGCACCCACAACCGCAGCTACCAACAGCAAAATAATCTTAATTACATTTAAAATCTTTCCATGTCTCATAGACTAGATATCGTATTTCTCCAAACGCCTATAGAGTGCCGCACGGGTAAGCCCCAATTCCTTTGCTGCCTTACTGATATTTCCATTATAACGTTCGATGGCCGACTTAATGGCTTTTCGCTCCAACTCTTCCAGATTTTGACTGCTAGGAACTGATTCAACAACGACCTGTTCTGCTTGCTGCTCAATAGGAGAGAAAACAGATCATTTCCAGCAATACTTACTTGATCGGCCATGATAACAGCCCGTTCGATACTGTATTGTAACTCACGCACATTTCCGGGAAAGTGGTAAGCAAAGAGCTTTTTATGGCATCCGGTTCAAATCCTTCTATCCGTTTATTGTACTTCTTCGCATAGATATCAAGAAAATGTGCCGCCAATAGTCTAATATCTTCTCCCTATCCCGCAAAGGAGGAACTTGAATTTCCACGGTATTGATCCGATAAATCAAATCCTTTCGAAAACGGCTTTCATCAGCCAAGTGTTTAAGGGATACATTTGTCGCGGAGATTAGGCGTATATCCACAGGGATCGGCTGGTAAGAACCCAGTGGTGTAACCTGTCGATTTTGCAGTACAGTCAATAGCTTGGCCTGTTGCTGTAACGAGATATTTCCGATTTCGTCCAGAAACAACGTTCCACCATTTGCCGCTTCAAAACGTCCCTGACGGTCTTCCCGTGCATCTGTGAATGCCCCTTTTTTATAGCCGAAAAGTTCACTTTCAAACAAAGTCTCCGTCAATGCTCCTACGTCAACTTTCACATAGACCTGATCCGAACGTAATGAGCGCCGTTGAATAGCCTGCGCAATTAAATCCTTACCAGTACCATTTTCACCCAAGATCAAGATATTGGCATCCGTTGGTGCTATTTTCTCAAGCTTATATTGCAGTTCGTCCATGACCACCGAGTTACCGATCAGATCCGGGCTATTGCTGGAGCGCAATAGCGAACTCTTATTTTTCTTCTCTTTATTTTTGATTCCGCAAGCGTGCTTTCAATTGTAGCCAGCAGCTGCTCGTTTTCCCAAGGCTTAACCACAAAATCAGCGGCACCCTGTTTCAGCGATTTTACAGCCAGATCTACCGCACCATAGGCAGTGATCATAATCACATGAACCTGCGGAAATTTCTCTTTGATACGCGACAACCAATATAAGCCCTCATTTCCGGTATTAATTGTGCTTTTGAAATTCATATCCAGAAGCACAAGGTCATAAGGCATTTTCTCCAAATGCCCAATCAGGTTCTCTGGATTAGATTCGACTTGAACGTGGCTGACTTTAGGTTTTAGCAAAATCCTTGCTGCTGTAAGTAAATCTTGGTCATCGTCGACAACTAAAATAGATGCTTTTTTCATATTCCCTGGCTTCATTCAGACACTAAGATAACTATAAATTTAACGAGCCTGCGTAATAATCATTGATATATTTTTGTAGCAACCACTCATATTGCTTGACAACCAATTGAATCTGACTATTATCATATTTGGTCTTTGCAGTTAAAAATATGACCGAATTACTGTTCCCCAGCTCAAAGACTACCTTAGCGATGCGAAATGATTCAGCGTAATTTGTATTTTGCTCATGTAATTGATTGATTGTATTGCTTGCATTTTTCAGGTTAAAAACCGCATTTGCAGTCTCGGCCCTCAAATTATTCAGTGCAATCTCACGTTGAAATTTACTTGATTCTAAATCCAATTTAGCCAGCTTAACATCATTCTTAACCTTAAATCTATTAAAAACAGGGATTGAAAGATTTAGTGATACATACTTCCCAACATTATTTCGCATCTGATACCAATAATCCCCATCCATTCCATTTTTGGAATAATTCGAGTTCAATCCACCATTTAAAGATAAAGAAGGCCAATAGGAGGATTGTGCTATTTTAATATTCTTTTCGGCTGCCTTAATTTTCCATTCCAGTGCAGGAATATCTGGAAGGCTCTCCGTCGCTAATTTATAAAGTGCTATAGCGTCCAATTTTTGTGCATCAGCTTTTAATTCCAATGCCTGCAAATCGCCCAATTGCGCCTCTTCAACATTTAAAAAACTGGCTAGCTTTACACGATTCGTATAAAGGATCTGTTTATTGCTTTCGATCGTATTAATATCGTTAGCAAGTTGCCCTTTTAGATCAAAATAATCACCGGGATTAATTGCTCCTTCTTTTTGCATCGCTTCAGCACGACGTACCTGCTCACGCGTGACCTCTGTTTGCATCTCCGATTGCTTCAACACATCTTGTGCTGTTAACACCTGAATATAAGCCGTAATAACATCCAGTTTCAACGTGTTGACCTGCGAATCAAACTCAAGTTTTCCAGCAGTCTTCGCATCTGCACGCATCCGAATATCATTCAATATGCGAAATCCATTAAAAACGGGTACACTAGCGTCCAACGAAAAATTTCCAGAGGAATTATTTCTCGTAATATACTGATTTGTGGAGTTATCAACTGAACGCCCCGAGGTAAGGCTATGACCTAAACGTCCATTTAAATCAGGCAATCGATTCGATTTGGCTTGTGAAAGATTCACCTCAGCACGCTTAACAGCTAATTCATTTTGTAATAAGGTAGGATTGGCTTTTATCGCCAATTGGATACATTCGGCCAAGCTGCGTTTTGCATCCTGCTTATTTCCATTAGCTGCAGCTTCTATTTTTAAAACATCCTTCTCCCCTGTTCCTGCTCATGTTGCTGTGCTTCAACTTTTATATAAGTTAGCAAAAAACACAATGTACAATATATATAGATTCTCTTCATATCCACTTTTTGTTTTCCAAGCAGACCATCCCCATGCCAAACAATAAAATTTCTGATTATCAACAAGATGCACACCCCCAACGATCAATGTCCAAGTTCGTACAATCAACTGTCCGATATTGAACACCCATACTATCTTATTAAAATACAATAAAAATAAACGGTAAAAAATGCAGATAAGACCAGGGTTGTACGCCATCGTACATGAAGTGTCCGCTATCGAACACCGAACAGCAACACAAACAAAATAAACAACTAAAAATCAACAGGTTAAATTATTGGCACAGCTTTCATAGTTACATAGCAAATTGATATTAAATTATGGACAGACCTTTAGAAAAGAAGAAGTGGAATAGCAAACGTATCATGACCATTGTAGGGATTGCTGGCATCGTTGGATTAATCGGCGCTAGTTTTTACTTTACCTCGGGCAAAAGCAAGCTAAATGTAGAAGCGGACCGTATCTCTATTGTCGAAATAAAAATGGTAACTTTCAGGAATTCATTCCAATCAATGGTACAGTGCTTCCAATCAGCAGCATCTATCTCGATGCTTCTGTAGGTGGCCGTGTAGAGGAAAAATTTGTTGAAGATGGTACTGTCTTAAAAAAGGTGATCCGATTATGCGTCTATCAATACAGATCAGGAACTCACGTTAGTTCAACAGGAAACACAAGTATTGAACCTTTTGACACAGTCGCAGATCGCGCAGACCAATGCCCAACAAGCAACTATTACCAACCGCAACCAGATGGCAGATGTCGAACAGGCTTTTAGAGAAGCCGAGCGTATCTATAACTTAAACAGAAAATTACTCGCGGAAAAAGCCATTGGCACACAGGAATTTGAAAAATCAAAAACGAATATAATTATCAAAAGGAACGGGTCAATCTAACGAAACAGATTCTAAAACAAGACGAGATCTCCAACGCTCAAAAAACCAATCAAGATAAACAGACTTACCAACGTACACAAAGTGCGTTGGAATTAATGAAACGAAAAATTGGTGACCTCATCGTACGGGCACCTGTCGATGGTCAGTTAACCGCTTTTGATGCCGAAATCGGACAAAACAAAAATGCGGGTGAACGTTTGGGGCAGATTGACGTACTGACCGGATTTAAAGTGCGTGCTGATATTGACGAGCATTATATCAACCGTATTTTCCCAGATCTTCAGGGCGAATTTTCCATTGGTGACAAAACCTACAAGCTTCGCATTAAAAGGTATACACACAGGTAACCAATGGCCGGTTCCAGGTCGATATGGAATTTATCAATGAAGTGCCCAAAGGAATCCGTCGTGGACAGACTTTACAGATACGTCTCGCTTTAAGTGATGAAACGAAAGCATTGTTATTAGCTAAAGGCGGTTTCTATCAACAGACTGGCGGCAACTGGATCTTCAAACTCGATAAGAATGGAAATACAGCCTATCGTGTCGACATCCAATTGGGCAGACAGAATCCGGAATATTATGAAGTGATCAAAGGATTGCAACCTGGAGACAAGGTAGTCGTATCAAGCTACGAGACCTATGATAAAGTACAGGAATTAAGTATCAAGAGGTAAATTTGAATAAGCAACACCAATTACGCAATACCACGATGATAAAGAACTTTATAAAAACAGCCTTTCGTAACCTTTGGAAAACCAAAGGGTACAGCTTTCTCAATATTTTTGGGTTAGCGATCGGCATTGCAGCGGCATCCTTGATCTTTTTATGGGTAGAAAATCAGTTAAGCTATAATGATAACTTCCCCAACAAAAAGGATATCTATATCGTCAAGTCAAAACAGACCTATGATGGTGCAACCTTTGTGTTCGAATCAACCCCGGCCCCTAGCGCAAAATATAGCGAAAGAGATTCCGGGCATTAAACATGCCGTACGCATGACATGGATTAGCCCAATGTTATTCTCTGTTGGTGACAACAATTTATTTCAGAATGGACTATATGCGGACGCGACCGTTGCCGACGTACTTTCGCTGGAATTTACGGAGGGGGATCGTAAGACCGCATTTGACAAAGTAGATAACATCATTTTATCAGAATCTGGAGCGAAAAAATTATTTGGTAGTCAACCAGCTCTAGGCAAAACAGTGAAGACCAATAACAAAGACCTTTACATCGTTTCAGCCATTACAAAAGACCTCCCTAAAAACAGCAGTTATAATTTTCAATGGTTAATTCCCTTCAAAAATTTGAGTCTAGCCAAGACTGGCTGACCAGATGGGACAATAATGGTATCCAGACTTTGATCCAGGTTGAAGACAATACAAACGTTGATCAAATCAACAAACAGCTCATGAACTATGTCAAAAACAGAACCAATGGTGAGGTTACTTTTTCACAAAATTTCCTCTATCCAATGGAAAGATGGGTTACACATAACCGTTTTGATAACAGTGGAAATGAAATAGAAGGAAGTTTAAAAAATATTCGTCTGTTCAGCATTATTGCTTGGATCGTTTTGCTAATTGCCTGTATCAATTTTATGAATCTTGCTACCGCCAGATCCGAAAAAGGGCAAAAGAAGTCGGTATGCGCAAAGTTGTTGGTGCAAGTCGTCAATCGTTGATTGGACAATTTCTCGCAGAATCATTGGTCCTAGCCACTATTTCCTCATTAGTTGCTATTTTATTGGTCTATATTTGTATTCGGCCATTTAATACCATGATTGGCCAAGACCTTCAGGTCGATTTATTCAAACCGATGCATCTTGCCTTTGTCATCACAATTACTTTAATATGCGGGCTATTTGCAGGAAGTTATCCCGCATTCTTTCTGTCTGCTTTCAAGCCACTATCGACTATCAAAGGAGCGAAGCAGAAAGCTGGCACCGGAAGTCTTATCCGCAAGGGATTGGTTGTGCTACAGTATACCGCATCGGTTGTACTGATCATTTGTACGATTATCATTTATCAGCAAATACAACATAACAAAAATAAAGACCTGGGTTTTGACAAGAGCCAGGTATTAACCACAGCATTACAAGGGGACATGGCCAAACATCTTCCCTGATCAAAAACCAGCTCATCGCAACCGGGCTAGTGGAGCAAGTTGGTGTCAGTGATGTGAGTATTCTCAACATTTATAATAACACTTCTGGTTTTAATTGGGAAGGAAAAGATCCCAACAAGAGTATTCTGATCGGAATGTTGCGTGCAGATGAGGGCTTAGTACCAGCATTAGATCTTAAAATGTTTGATGGAAGAAACTTCCACGCCAACTTACTAGGAGATAGCACGTCGGTTCTTATTAATGAAACCCTTGCTAAATTAATCCGCAAAGATGGTCATGTAGTGGGTAGTATCCTTAATTACGGCGAAGAAAATTACACGATTGCCGGAGTCGTCAAAAACTTTGTTTATAACAACGTATATGCCGATCCAGATCCCATGTTATTTATTCCCTTAATCAGAGAGAGCGGTCTATTGAATATCCGAACAAAAGCAGGTATTGACCTGCCACAAGCTATTCAGCAAATTGAAAAGATTATTGTAAAAAATAATCCCGGATTTCCTTTCGATTACAAATTTTTGGATGAAACCTTCAATAGCAAATTTCAGGCTGAACTTTTTATACAACAGCTATCCAGCGTATTTGCCATCATATCGATTATTATTTCATGCTTAGGCCTATTTGGTTTAGCTGCCTTTGCGACAGAACAACGTGCCAAAGAGATCAGTATACGCAAAGTCCTCGGTGCTTCCGTTTCCGGTCTTATTCAGATGCTCAATCGCGAATTTATTATCCTTATTGGTATCTCCTGTATCATTGCATTCCCGATTGCGTGGATTTTCATGCACAAATGGCTCGCAGACTATGCACATCATATTACTATTTCTTGGACAGTCTTTGTACTGAGTGGCCTATCTGCAATAATTATAGCCTTATTAACGATTAGCTCACAAGCTTTTAAAGCAGCGATAGCCAATCCGACCAAGACACTCAGAGACGAATAAACAGAAAAATAAACAATTTAAAAGAATAGAATTAAACAGAATAATAACCGCCTAAAGCGATTGCCGAGGGCCCAAAACATAAAACCATGAGCGCAAAAAATATGATTAAAATAACCAATCTTCAAAAGTATTACCGTACGGAAGAAGTTGAGACTGTCGCATTGAACAATTTGAATATTCACGTAAAAGAAGGTGAATTTGTTGCCGTGATGGGCCCTTCTGGTTGTGGCAAATCAACTTTACTGAATATAATCGGACTATTGGATGATCTGGATGAAGGGAGCTATTTATTCAACGAGATCGAAGTGGCCAAATTTAAGGAACGTGGCCGTTCGGATCTGCGTAAGCACAATATCGGTTTCGTATTCCAGAGTTTTAATCTGATTGATGAGCTGACGGTATTTGAAAACGTGGAACTTCCTCTTGTCTATACCAATGTCCCTGCAGCCGAACGTAAGAAACGTGTCGAAGAAGTGCTAGAGAAGGTACAAATCATGCACCGTCGCAACCACTTTCCGCAACAGCTTTCCGGGGACAGCAACAGCGTGTGGCCGTTGCCCGTGCTGTCGTCAATAATCCCAAATTAATTCTTGCCGATGAGCCTACGGGTAATCTGGACTCCAACAATGGTAACGAAGTGATGCAGCTCTTAACTGAACTGAACGAAGCTGGCACAACCATCGTCATGGTAACCCACAGTGAACATGACGCCAAATTTTCGGATCGTGTCATCCGTATGCTGGATGGTCAGGTCATTATGGAAACGACGTCATTAGGATCCTAGCGAAGCTAAGCGACCCATTTTAAGGACAAGAAATGTTCTTAAAAATCTAAAGCGCTTACCTAAACAGGACCAAGAACTACGAAACGAGTTTAAAGTATAAAACGATGAAAGGTTTAAAATTAATTTTGAGACAATGGGGACGTAACCGTCTGTTTACCTTCCTTAATATCATCGGTCTAGCGATCGGGATCAGCGCAAGCTGGATTGTATTTAGAATTGTCAATTACGAATTCAGTTTTAACCAGAATCATCCCGACAAGGAACGGATTTATAAACTTTACTCGGCATTTAAGGAAGGTGAAAATATCCATCGCTTTGATGGGACTCCCTACCCTCTTGGTACTTATCTCGGCACTAATTTAAAAAAGATCTGACCGGATTGGAATTGGTTGCACCTATCGCTAACCGATCATTTGAAAGCATTAAGGTAAAGCGTTCCAACAATGAAACGTTGGAATTCAATGCCCAGGACAAAATTGTCGCAGCCACTACAGACTATTTCAAACTTGTTCCCTATAAATGGATCGTTGGTAATCCAAATACCGCACTTAAAAACAACAATGAAGTTATCCTGACGGGCTCCCGCGCAAAACAATATTTTCCCGATGCAGATTTAAAATCCCTTCTTGGCAAAACAATACAATACGATGATCAGCTTCTTACGGTAACCGGGGTTGTTGCCGACTTAGACTATCCGAGTAGTTTTGTCGACAAAGAATTTATCCGTGTAAAGCCCAATCCGCAGGAAGCAGAAAACTGGGAGAATTCAAGTTCAAATTTCCATGTGTATGTTAAATTAACTGAAAATGGACAGCCTTCACAAGTAATTGCACTAGCAACCAAGAAGTTTCAGGAGATGGTCGGTGAGAAATTTAAACAGCACAATATAACGGCTGGTTATGAGTTAGCACCACTTACGGACTTGCATTTCAATAAATTCATCTTGAACGGAAGTGACAAGCAGGTGTTGTTCGGACTTATAGGTATAGCCGTATTTCTCCTTATACTGGCAAGTATCAATTATATCAACCTGACTACAGCCCGTGTTCCTGCCCGGGCCCGAGAAATTGGTATTCGGAAAACATTAGGAGAACAACCCAGACACCTGACGCGATCCTTTATCAAAGAAACCTTTTTACCTGTCTATTTGGGCTGTTATTCTCCTGGCCATTGGTCAAGATATTTGAACTTACCTTTAGTTCATATCTTCCAGAAAATATAAACGCCTATTCGGATAGTCTACCAGTCTTTATCTTTCTATTGGGACTTATTATCCTATTAACGTTAATTTCCAGTCTGTATCCAGCTTACCTCATCAATAAGGTACATGTCGTAGAAGCCATCAAAATCCATGCAGCAGACAAAATTTCGTTTGGTGGTATTTCGCTCAGAAAGATCCTCATTGTCTTTCAATTTGTAATCGCTCAGGCTTTTGTCGTATTGACAGTGATCATGGGTTTGCAGCTACAACATGCCTTAAATAGCGATGTTGGCTTTCAGGATGATGCTGTTATTACACTCAAACTGCCCTATAAAAAAGCGGAAGATTCCGGCAAAAGTCCATTTCTGTTGAAAGAGCTTCTCCAAAAATATCCTGAAATTGATCAGGTTTCGCTAGGCCACCTCCCAATGAATAACGACCAATGGGGAAATAATATCGTTATGCAGAGCGATACCGGTCAGATCATGGTCAATATGCCTTTTAAATATATCGAAGAAAATTACCTCGATGTATTTAGAATGAAACTACTGGCCGGCCGGGCTCTCAAACTTTCGGATACAACTTCAGGAATACTGGTTAATCAAAAAGCCATTAGTAAATTTGGATTTAAATCCCCTGCGGAGGCCGTTGGAAAAACCGTTTCTGTAAACGATCGTCCAACGACAATTGTCGGCGTACTGGCCGATTTCCACAACTTTAATCTCCACGCCCCATTAGAGCCTCTTGCTATGCAAATATCAACCAACAAGGGCACGCTGCAGAATATTAATATCAAATTAAATGGAGATCCTAAAAAATGGCACCAGGCGATTGCATCCATAAAGACCGAATGGGAAAACGTATATCCAAATGCACCATTTACCTACCAATTTTATGACGAGCGGATCAAGGAACTCTATGAAAAAGACTATCGTTTTTATAAAATAATCAATTTATCAACGTCAATTACCATTTTATTAAGCTGCTTGGGATTGATCGGTTTAGTGACCTTAACTACACATCAGCGGACAAAAGAGATCGGTATCCGAAAAATTTTGGGAAGCACGGTCAGTGGAATTGTACTACTGCTATCAAAAGATTATATCAAACTAATTGTTATCTCGATCCTAATTGCTACACCGATTGCCTGGCTTGCGATTGATAAATGGCTAACCGACTTTGCTTTTAAAATAGAGCTCAGCTGGTGGATGTTTATTATTCCAGCAATAGTGACTATTGGCGTAGCGTTTTTAGCCATGAGCTATCAATCCGTCAGTGCTGCCCGTGCAAATCCAGTAGATAGTTTAAGAGATGAATAAAGAAGCATTTTATAAAAAATAAACCCAATAAAACCGAATTGTAATGAGTAATATGAAATTGATTTTTAGACAACTCTGGCGACATCGTCTTTTTACTTTGCTAAATGTATTGGGACTTGCAATAGGTATAAGCGCCTGTTGCTTTATCTTTCGTATTGTCAATTATGAATTTAGTTTTGACCAACAACATCCAGACAAAGAGCAGATATACAAAGTATTCTCGCATACACAAAGCGAAAAAGAAAGCGGAGATTTTGACGCAGTACCATTTCCCCTTCCTTATTACCTGAAAGAGAACTCGCAAGATGTCGAATTGGTTGTACCTTATTATAATCGTTATTTTGAAATTGTAACACCAGCTTCCAAAAGTGAAACACCCACGGAGTTTGCCCGACAGGAAAAGATTTTTGCAACGACAGCCGACTATTTTAAAATGGTCCCCTACAAATGGCTTGCCGGAAGTCCGCATCAGCTTTTCAAGCTCCAAAATGAAGTTGTTCTTACCGAATCGCGTGCGAAAGCCTATTTCCCAAAACTGCAAAGTCAGGATATTATAGGCAAGACCATTTCTTATGATACGACACAGTTTACTGTATCTGGCATTGTAGAAGACTTAAGTTATCCAAGTACTTTTATTGGTAAGGAATTTATCAAAATACCTGATCAGGATCCGAATTTAAACAATTGGTTGATGCTGATGAACTATTATCAGTTATTCGTCAAAGTCAAATCTGCCGATCATCTTAAAAATCTCGCCAATACCATCGATCAAAAATTAGTGCAGATGAATGGCGAAGAATATAAAAAAGAGAACTATAAGCAAACTACACGTTTTTCACCATTATCTGAGCTGCATTTTAACCCAATTATACAAAATCACAGCAACATCCAGGTACTCTATGGACTTATCGGAATAGCCGCATTTCTACTTGTATTAGCTGCTATCAATTATATCAATCTAAGTACCGCGATGGTACCTATGCGCGCACGATCCATTGGTATACGGAAAACATTGGGGGAACGGGAAGTCTATTTGACCCGAAGCTTTTTAACAGAGACTTTTTGGTCGCACTATTCGCCCTCTTGCTTTCTTGGCCTTTTACAAAAATGATGGAAATACTGTTCAGCGATTTTATCCATTCGGACATCAACATGTACGACGATCAGTTCAATCTGTTGTTATTCATCATTGGGTTACTTGTCTTAATCCATGCTTCGCTGGAATATATCCATCGATATTGATCAACAAAGTAAAATTGATCGAAGTCATGAAAATAAAGAGTTTATCCAATAACTCAAACAAAGGCGTATACCTCCGCAAAGGACTGATTATTTTTCAGTTTATTATCGCTCAAGTTTTCCTTATTGGCACTTTCGTGATCACCATTCAGATCAAGCATATGCTCAAGAGCGATCTGGGATTTACTAAAGATGCTATTGTCACCGTATCAATTCCCAATCGGGCTGCTGATAAAGCGACAACAGATCCATTTGTATTTAAGCAGGCCTTATCCAAATATCCCGAAATCGCCCGTGTCTCCTTGGGCCATTTTCCTATGGATAATAGTTATTGGGGAAATAGAATCCGTAAATATGGCGAAGAGGAAATCAAAAATAGAATCATGCAATACAAGTATGTTGATCAGGATTACATTGACCTCTACGATATAAAACTTCTTGCTGGCCGCAAATTAATGACGTCTGATACGAGTTCGGGGATTATAATCAACCAAAAAGCAATGACCGAACTGGGATATAAAAATGTTGACGAAGCAATCGGACAATCTGTTATCTCCAGAGACAAAAATGTAAAAATTGTAGGTGTTATAGCTAATTTCCACAGCAAAGATCTTCACCAGCAGTTAAATCCTATTGTGATGGAAGTTTCAACCAATAGAGGCCCACTTGGACACATAAATATCCGTCTGGACAATGATCCTAAAAAATGGTCGACTGCCTTGGCGATCCTCGAAAAAGAATGGAAAAGCATTTATCCACATGCCAAATTCAGCTATCGCTTTTATGACCAGGAGATCAAATCTCTTTACGAAACAGATATGCGACTGTCCAAAATTATCAATCTGGCAACAGCAATCACCTTATTGCTGAGCTGCCTTGGTCTCGTTGGTTTAGTTACGATAACAACTGTACAACGCACAAAAGAAATTGGAATCCGCAAAGTATTGGGAAGTACCGTTACGGGTATCATTGGTCTACTTTCTAAAGATTACATCAAACTGATCATTGTTTCAATTTTGGTATCAACACCAATTGCCTGGTGGGCCATACACGAATGGTTGCAGGATATTACATTTAAAATTGAGATACAATGGTGGTTATTTTTATACCCGCGGTACTCACGATAGGGATAGCATTTTTGACATTAAGTTTTCAATCATTGCGGGCCGCGCGTGCAAATCCAGTCAACAGTTTAAGAGATGAATAAAAGAAGCTCAATAGTGATCAGAGAAAGTGATGGGTCTCAATAATGAGCCCATTACAATCTCTATTTAATAAAAAGAGCAAACAGATATAACCAAAATATAAGGTCTAAAATTTCAAAACTAATCCGCATGATTAAAAATTATATTATAACGGCCGTTCGGGAATTGAGCAAAAGAAATTCTACAGCATCATCAATATGGTAGGCTTGGCAATTTGTTTAACGATCTCTACGCTTATTATTTTGTGGGTGCAGGATGAAAAGAGCTTTGATACCTTTCATAAGGATTATGAACAGATCTATTCCGTTAATTCTATACTACAAAACAATGATAAAGAACAAGTTTGGACGACCTCCCCAGCTCCCTTATTCAAGTTTGCACAACAGTTGCCCGAAGTAAAAAATGCGAGTCGGGTAAATCTAGAAGAGAATGCCACATTAGTGGATGACAAAAAAAGCAAACTTATTCGGATATAGATCTAGTCTATGTAGATCAAAACTTTTTCTCTTTTTAATTTCCCCCTACGTGCCGGATCCATCGAAAATTTTCAACAGGATCTCACGGCAATTCTAATTACCCAAAATCTTGCTAAAAAACTCTTTGGTGAAGAAAGTCCGATCGGCAAAAGTATCCGGAAAATAATACCACCTTTGTGGTTCGCGCGATACTACAAGATATTCCCAGAACTCAAGCATTCAATTTGATGCAATTATTCCACTCTCCTTTTATGCCAAACGATTTACTGAAAACGGAGGGAATGGTGAATGGAAAACAATTGATGAAGATCTGGGAAATTTTTATTACAGCAACTACATTCAAGTAAACAAAAATGCAGATCCAACACAGGTTGCTGCAAAAATAACCAATTACTATAAAAAAGCACAAAAAGCAGATGTTACTATACAGTACCGATTGGCCGCTTTAAAAGATATCCATCTCATTAGTCCAGAAGGAAACCAAACCGCACGCCGTACCGTACAGATTTTTTCGGTGATCGCAATTCTCCTGCTCGTTATCGGAGCGGTAAACTATATTAATCTGAGTACGGCGCGTTCGTTGGAAAGAATTAAAACAATCGGCATTAGAAAAGTAATTGGAGCAAGTAAAAAGCAGCTTTTTTTCCAATTTGTAGTAGAATCTGTTATCATCTTTAGTGTAGCACTTATCCTTGCTATTTCATTGGTCTTACTGTTAATCCCAAGTTACAATGAGCTGGCCGGAAAGTCCTTGGCCTTTACCCTGAGTAATCCCGAAATCTGGATCTATCTTACTTGCACCTTATTAGGCACCCTCTCCCTTTCGAGCATATATCCTGCGATCTATCTCGCTTCATTTCAACCGATACAATCGCTAAAAGGACAATCAACACAGCAAGATGGGACGAAGAGGCTTAGGAGATCATTGGTCATTATACAGTTCAGCATTTCCATTATATTGATCATCTGTACGATCGTTATCAGAAATCAACTCTCCTATATGCGTAAGATGGATTTAGGTTATGCTAAAGATCAAGTATTTACAGTTCCGCTCTCAGATGAACACATCAAACACGCAGACGCCATTATATCCGAACTCAAACAGTCTACATCCATAGCCGCAGTCTCACTGTCTGGATTTTATTCCATAATGGATTATGGCAATGCTACTGGCGACATTAGCTGGCCCAATAAAACGACGGAGAATCAAGCTATTGTAGGACGAGCGACCATAGACCAAAACTTTATTCCACTCATGGGAATGAAATTTGTCGCTGGCACCAATTTCACAGGACTTCCATCGGATTCTTCCAGTTATATTATCAATGAAACCTTAGCAAAACAAATGGGACTTAAACCGCCTTATATTGGAGCCCAAATGAGCTTGCATGAAGTTCCTGGCAAAGTAATCGGTATCTTAAAGGATTTCAACTTTAAATCCGTGAAAGAAAAAGTAGGACCAATTGTATTGTGGACACGTCAATTTAAAGGGACATTGTATATCAAATCAAACGCGGATCATATTCCTGAAGCCATCAAGACGATCGAAAAAAATATACAAGGCACATCCTTCCGCAACACCATTTAGTTATAGTTTCATAGATGATCAATTTGACAAAATCTATAAATCTGAAAATCGGACGGCATTTCTTTTTAACCTTTTTGCTGGAGTTGCCATCTTTATTTCTGCTTTGGGTCTTTTTGCATTAAGTACCTATTCAGCCCAAATAAGAATCAAAGAAATTGGCATCCGCAAGGTCCTGGGAGCCTCCGTATTTGGTATTGTCAAGTTACTGAGCCGAGAATTCGTTATACTCGTATTTATTGCTATTCTCATTGCTTCACCGATAGCCTACTATCTTTCAACAAACTGGTTGCAGACGTTTGCGTATAAGATTAATCTCAATGTATTTACCTTTATTCTAGGTAGTATATTATCACTAGGCATTGCCTTATTTACGATTAGCCTGCAAGCAGTCAAAGCAGCATTGGCCAACCGATACATAGTTTAAAAGATGAATAAATAAAATAATGATATGTCAAGCGGTTATCATGTCCCAGAAAAAGATGTAAAGGATGGCCCAGATAAACTTTCATAAAAAAACAGTAACCATGATACAAAATTATATTAAAATAGCCTGGCGCAATATTCTAAAGAATAGAGGTTATGCCACCATAAATATTGTAGGCCTCGCCATTGGTTTGGCTTGCTGCTTATTAATTGTTATTTATGTACAGAATGAACTTTCTTACGATAAATATCATGTCCACAAAGACCGTATTTTCCGCGTTGTACATGATTATAAAGAAGTTGGTAGTACAGAACAACATCAGATCTGGGGAAATGCCCCGATCGGAGAAGCCCTGAAAGCCGATTTCCCAGAAATCGAGAAGATCGTTCAGTTCTCCGGGCAAACGTCCATCCTACTTAAACAAGGAGAAAATAGATTCCAAGAAGAAAATGTATTTTTCATGGATTCTACAGCATTCGATGTATTCAGTTGGAAAATCCTTGCCGGTAATCCGCATACAGCTTTAAAAATGCATATTCTGTTGTATTGACAGAAAGCACAGCTAAAAAGTATTTCGGTGATCAGAACCCTATCGGCAAAACCATTGAAGGAGGATTAGCCGCCGGCCGTGCAGATGCAGGCCTGTATACCGTAACAGCCGTGATGGCAGATGTACCGGCCAACTCATTTTACCTTCGATGCGCTATTATCTATGAGCACCTTCCGGAAAGCAAGACCAGGTGTCTTCGAAAAAGAAGGTTGGGACTATGTAGATTTTTATACCTACTTTTTGACATCAAAAGACTTTGATCCTACAAAGTTTAATCAGAAGGTAACTGACTTTCTCAAACGACATATCCCAGTAAATGAAAACGCCAATTCAAAATACAGTTTCCATATCGAGCCCATGCTTCAGGCATATATGCACTCCGCTGCGGATCGCCAACCGGGAACAACGGGTAGCTTTCAAAATTTGTACATTTTCGCGATTATTGGCGGATTTATCCTGCTGATTGCCTGTGTCAATTTTATGAATCTTGCTACGTCCAGATCCATGGAGCGTGCCAAGGAAGTCGGTGTCCGAAAAGCCATTGGGGCCAATAAAAGCAATCTGATTCTACAGTTTATGTCTGAATCGCTGGTACTCGTATTTATCGGCGGTATATTAGCTATCGCTTTGGTCATTGCCTTTCTCCCTTTTATGGAAGCTTTTTCCGGTAAACAGTTTGGTTATTCAACCCTCCTTAACGGCACCACATGGACAATTTTCTTTTTAGTAACACTAATAACCGGGATATTAGCCGCAAGCTACCCCGCATTGATCCTCGCAAATTTTAAACCGATTAAAGTTCTGAAGGGGACGTTTAGCAACAGTAAAGGTGGGACATTATTACGTCGGGGTCTCGTCGTCTTTCAATTTTGTCTTTCTATTGCATTGATTGCAGGTACGGTGATTGTATTTTCCCAATTGAATCAACTGCAACAGCAAGACCTTGGATTTCAAAAAGCACAACGTTTAATCATCGACTATAATTTCGATGAAAAAGTCAACAACAACTTAGAGGCAATCAAAAATACACTCGCAAAAGATAAAGATGTACAGTCGGTGACAGCCTCACGCACCATTCCGGGGCATTTTTTCCAAATGCCGGAACAGAGATTATGTCTACCGATGGCAAAATGACCAATTTCGCTCCTTCACTATATGAAGTAGATATAGACTTTATCCCCAATATGGGCATCAAGATGGCAGCAGGAAGAGCCTACTCACGCGATTTCCCAGCAGATAGCGCCCATTCACTCGTGATTAATGAATCAGCAGCCAAATTATGGGGTATTCAAACCCACAGGATATCATCGGAAAACAATTTAGACAGTGGGGCAAAGAAGGTACGGTCATCGGCGTTGTAAAAGATTTCAATTACCTGTCCCTGCATCGCAAAATTGAGCCATTAGCGCTACGACTTGAGCCAAGTAGCAGCCGTTATCTGACCGTGAATCTACAAAATGTCAATCAACAAACAGTGGCACGAATTGGTAAATTATGGGCCGAACTCGCCCCTCACCGTCCCTTTCTATATAGTTTCTTAGACGATAATTTTAACCGTCAATACGAAGCCGATTATAACTTCAGAAGACTCTTTACAGCCTTTTCAAGCCTAGCCCTTTTTATTGCCTGCTTAGGTCTACTGGGATTGGTAACCTATACTGCTCAACAGCGTACCAAAGAAATCGGGGTCCGCAAAGTGCTTGGTGCTTCCATATACAATTTAGTGCTCCTGCTTTCTTCCGATTTTATCAGACTATTAGTCATTGCGCTCTGTATCGCTACCCCGTTATCATGGATAGCAATGAACAAGTGGCTGGATAATTTTGCCTACCATATTGAGCCAAAATGGTGGATGTTTGCTTTTGCCGGATTTACAGCTGTTCTCATTGCCCTGGTTACCGTTAGTTTCCAAACGTTTAAAGCCGCTAAAGCCAATCCGGTCGATAGCCTAAGAGACGAATAAATAGTATACCATCAAGAACAAACTTAATATATCAGCACAACACAAACAGTACAATCATGATCAAAAACTACATAAAAACAGCCTGGCGAAGTATTCGGGCCAACCGATTTTTCAGCATCCTTAATATTAGCGGATTAGCGATTGGCATCTGTGTCTCGCTGCTATTGTTTGCTTTTATTCGTCAGGAACTGAGTTTTGATACGATGTATTCAAAAGCCGATAATATCTATCGTTTGCACATGCAGCTGTCGGCAGAATACAACCGGGAGAAAATGATCAACCTGCCCAATGCGGTGGGGCCTGCAATGAAATCAGATATTGCGCAGGTTGACAATATGGTGCGACTGGTAAAAGATGGCTTTGGAGCAACGGCTTCCATTCGCGCTGGAGAGGAAAATTTTAATGAGAAACAATTATACCTTGCCGATTCTACATTATTCTCCATTTTTGATTTCCAATTTATAGAAGGGAATATTCATACTGCGTTTCTAAATAAAAAAGTATTGTCCTTTCTCAATCAACAAAAGAAAAGTTGTTTGGTAAGCGTGAAGCACTGGGAAAACTCATTTCCATTAACCAAAGAGATACCGTACAGGTCACCGGTGTATTCAAGGATCTTCCCGCAAATAGTACACTGGACTGTAATATGGTCATGAATATTATGGATTCTTGGATGGGACAAAATGTCTATTGGAGTAATGCCAGCTATGAGACGTATATATTACTAAAAAAAGGATCCGATCCAGCTGCTGTTGCGCAAGAAGCAACAAAATTGATTGACAAATACGTAGAAAAAGACAACCGGTATTTCACCGAATTTTTCTTACAACCACTGTTAAAGGTGCATCTCTACTCATCAAGTCTTGGAGAGGGAGTTACCAAACGCACAGGAAACATTGACACCATCCGAACACTATCCGTTCTTGCTTTTCTCGTCATCGCCATTGCCTGTATCAATTACATGAACCTGGCCACGGCAAAGTCACAAAAGAATGCTAAAGAGGTGGGTGTAAATAAGGTACTTGGAGCTACTCGAGGCCAACTCATTGTCCGCTTTTTTGTCGAAACCGCAACGATTAGCCTATTTGCGATGACAATCGGTGTGGTTTTGGCCATTATTTTGATCCCGCTATTTAATACCATCGGCAATACAAATATTACCGTGCAACAACTTCTGACCTGGGATATGCTAGGGATATTAGCGCTATCCTGGTTTATAATTACGTTTGTTGCTGGCAGCTACCCAGCCTTATTCTTATCAAAGATCAAATCGATCGCATTGATGAATAAAGGTTATAACAAACAAGGGAAAACCGTTCTGATCAGACAAATATTGGTGATATGCCAATTTACCATTTCGATTATATTGATCATCGGCATCTCTGTGATGCTCACCCAGATGAATTATATCCGAAATAAAGACCTCGGCTATCAACCGGAACATGTGATCTCTATCCCTATCCGTTCTTTCCGGAGTCAGGAAAACTCAACACGCTCAATCAACAGGTCCAAAGCTTATCACATACGCTGTCTACCACATTCGTACAGTCCGTTCCTGGAAGCAATGAAAGCGGAAAAACAATCTATAAACTCAGCACAGATAAACAGGGATTACCGACACTAAGTTGTGTCACTTATGGAAAGACCGTAAATACACTTGGATTAAAACTGCTTGCCGGAAAAGATTTACCCGACATTTGGGGACGTCCAGATTCCACCTGTTATATGTTGATCAACGAGAAAGTAATGAAATACTTAGGGTATAAATCCCCACAGGAAGCGATTGGAAAACATATCGTCACCGAGATGAGCCCGACCAACTCGATCATCACGGGTGTCGTCCAGGATTTTAATTATGCAAACCTTAAATCCGAAATCGGAGGTTACAGCTATTACAGCATGAATGATCCCTCGGAATCACCACGCAACTTATTGATCCGCTATAAAACGACAGATGTTCAAGCATATATCGAACAAATAAAGAGGATATATACAGCTGTTGCTCCGGAAGCTGCATTCGATATTTCTTTTTAGATCAACATGTGCAAGACCAATATGAAAATGAAATTCGGTCATCCAATGTCATGAGTATGTTTTCATTTCTTACTCTTTTTATTGCCTGTCTCGGTCTGTTGGGATTAGCAGCCTATACCACCGAAGCCAGAAGCAAAGAAATCGGTATCCGCAAAGTCTTGGGAGCTAGTGTTCCGGGCATTATTCATTTATTATCATCAAATTATATCAAACTGATTCTTCTCGCTTTTCTTATTGCCGGACCGATCGCTTATTATCTCTTCAGCCATTGGTTAAATGATTTTGTGTATCATATTGAGATGCCATGGTGGGCTTACCTGATTGCGATCGTATCGGTCACGCTGGTGGCGTTTATCACCATAGGATTCCAGACATTCAAAGCCGCGCTATTGAATCCGGTAAATAGCCTAAGAGACGAATAGATCTTCATCTGGTTGAATCAATTTAAAACTAAACGACAATGATTGGAAACTCACTAAAAACAGCCTATCGTTTTTGAAAAAACATAAGTTGATTACATGTATCAATGTCATGAGCTTGGCCATTGGCATCACAGCGACATTAGTTATCTTTTAATGATTCAATACGACTATAGTTTCGATAAAAATGTTCCCAACCGCGAACAGGTTTACCGTATTGTCAGCAACGGTGAGTTTAAAAATGCAGGTGTATACATGCCTTTAGTACGAACTATGGAAGAAGAGCTACCAAACCTCGACGCCATAGCTCCCATCTATCGAAGTCATGTTCAAAAATTGAAAATCACGACTGCTAGCAACAAAGTTCAAGTTTTTCCAAAAGAGCAACGTATTTTACTGACCAACAGCCAATATTTCAATATTTTACCACGCAAATGGCTATCCGGAAATCCACTTAGCCTAAATACAGCTGGTCACATCGTACTAACAGAAAAAACACTGGAAAAATTCTATGGCAATGAGTCTCCAGCCAATGTCATTGGCAAAACCATTGTCTATGCAGACAGTATCCCACTCCAGGTTGTCGGCGTAGTCGAAAATGCACAACAAAATTCAGATTTTAATTTTGACAGTTTTATCTCCGAAAAAACAATTCCACAGAACAACAGCCTGAAAGAGATGTTTAATTGGGAGGCATGGAACAGCATCTCCGATTCCCATCAGGTATTGATCAAAACCAAAGCAGGTACGGCTCCAAGTGCTATAGAAAGTAACATTGCAAATCTACTCAACAAATATAGGAACAAGAATGGTAAGACATTTAAAGATAAACTTATCTTACAGCCCCTATCAGAGGTTCATTTTGACACAACTTTCAATTATGGAGCGACCAAGCCCGAAACGCTCCGCAACCTGATTTTGCTCGCCATATTTCTTTTAGCATTGGGCGCTGTCAACTTTATCAACTTATCTACTGCACAATCCATTGAACGCGCAAAAGAGGTTGGTATTCGCAAAACATTGGGAAGTTCAAAATCCACTTTAATTAAGCAATTTTTAGTAGAGACATTTTTGATTACCCTAACAGCGACACTACTTGCCGTTCTATTACTCCCTTTGTTTTTACGTGTTTTTGAAGGATTTATCCCCAAAATTTAAGTCTGGATTTGTTAGATAAGAAATTGATTGTATTGTTCCTATTTGCTCAGCTTATGTTGGTTACATTGCTGGCTGGTTTTTACCCTGCATGGGTACTGACGGGATATGCTCCTGTATTAGCCCTTAAAAATCAGCTGGGAAAAAACACCAATCTTTCCAGAAGTGCATGGATACGCAAAGCCTTGACCATTTTTCAATTTGTGATGGCCCAAGCTTTTCTGATCTGTGTGCTGATTGTGATTCGACAGATCAATTATCTATCCCACAAGGATATGGGATTTCAACGCGAAGCAGTCATCAACATCGATATTCCCGGAGCATTTCAAAATTCGGACAAAGGGCTAATGCTCAAAAACGAACTGCTGAAACTTCCCGAAGTAAAAGCCATAAGTTTTGGAAATATTGCACCGGCAATGAGTGGTTTTATGACCACTTCAATGGTGTATGATCAATCATCGGACAAAAAATCCTTAACTTTTGATAACCGGTCAGGCGATGAGAGCTATCTGGATGTTTATAAAATTCCACTTTTAGCAGGAAGAAATATTCGTTTACTGGACTCAACAAGTGAAATGCTGATCAATAAAAAGGTTTAGAATTATTAGGTATCCAAAACCCACAGGATGCAATTGGGAAAACTTTTGAAAACGGAGAATCCACTATTGTCGGTGTTATGGAGAATTTTGATATCGCTTCGGCCCGTCAGACTGTCAAACCTGTACTCTACATCGGAAGCAAGACCGGTTATGTGCTTCATATCGCTTTAGACCAAAAGCATCCCGAAAACTGGAAAACAGCGATTGATAAAATTACCTCCACTTACAAAGCTTCCTTCCCTGACGATGAGATCGACCTCCGCTTTGTGGATGAGATTGTCCAACAATTCTATGAACAGGAAAAACAACTTTCCAAATTATTGTCCTGGGCTGTCGGGCTCTCCATATTTATTGCGGGGTTAGGATTATTTGGGTTAACCATATTTACCGCTAATCAAAGGACAAAAGAGATCGGCATACGTAAAGTTTTAGGTGCCTCAGTACTACAGATCACCTTTTTATTGCTTAAGAATTTATTGACGCTGGTAGCTATAGCCTGTTTGATTGCATTCCCGATCGCTTATTACTTTATGCATCATTGGCTAGATGATTTTGCATATCGTACTGATCTAAATCCATGGATTTTTGGGCTATCTGCCCTAAGCCTGATTGGATTTGCAAGCTTTGTACTATCAACCAAAAGTATTATGGCCGCAAAAGCAAACCCGGTAGATAGTCTAAGGGACGAATAGATCAGGCAATGACGGCGAGAATGGTATACAGTTAATTTTGAATCTAATACAGATTACAATGATAAAGAATTTCATCAAAACCGCATGGCGCAGTATTTTTTCCAACAAATTCTATAGCGCTATCAATATCCTCGGGCTGACTGCAGGATTAGTTGTGGGAACCTTCCTACTACTTTGGATAAAGGATGAATTGTCCTTTGATCGTTTTCATAAGAATCAAGGCTCTATCTACAAAATTGGGATTGAGGGTGGAACAGGGATCTCAAAACGCATATTTGGATCTATCATTGCCCCAGTTGGAAGTTTTGCCAAGAGAGAAATCCCTGAGGTTCAGGACGCCGTACGTATCTTTAGGATCGGTGATGCCACCATCAAGTATAAAGACAAACGATTTACAGAAAAGAATTTCGCTTTTGTAGATCCGAGTTATTTTAGTGTTTTTGACTTTCCTCTTATTCAGGGTAACCAGAAGCAACCTTTTCCCGATAACAATTCAGTTGTCCTTACCGAGAGTACCGCCCGTCGGTATTTTGCTGATGAAAATCCAATCGGCAAGACGGTGGTATTGGGAATAGAAGACCTATGCATAGTTAGCGGAGTTATCCCCGACTATCCCGAAAATTCTTCCTTTCAATTTCAGGTACTCCTCCCCTTTCACGGTTTAACGAGCAAGCCTACATCAAAAATAAAACCACCTACGACAATAAAACCTATCTGTCATCGATGGATGAAGATTGGTCCAGTTTCGCCTTTGGAACCTACCTGCAATTGAGACCCGGTGCAAGCCCCGCTGTCGTGGCTCAGAAATTACAACAGATACATGAACGCAGTAAACCCGAAGATGCTCCTGTTCCTTACATTACACAAGAATTAGCGAAAATGCATCTTTATCAGATGGATGGTAGCGATGGCGGTATTGGCACGGTACATATTTTTATCGGAATCGCTCTGGTCATCCTTGTCATAGCCAGTATCAATTACATCAACCTCTCTACCGCGCGATCTTTATCCAGATCCAAAGAGGTTGGCATCCGTAAAATTATCGGAGCCGGAAGAAAAGAACTCTTTTTCAATTTATGCTAGAGACCACGTTGCTCTTCACGATCGCCGCGACTTTAGCAATATGCATTGTTTTTATCTTTCTTCCCTTATTTAACAGTTTCTCTGGCAAACAGATTTCCTGCAGCTGTTCAGTACTGAACTATGGAGCTACATTTTAATCATGCTGATCGGCACATTGCTATTGACCAGCATTTATCCGGCACTGTTACTTTCAAACTTTGACCCAATCAAAGTACTAAAAGGTAGATTCGGAATGAAGAAATCAAATTTTAGAAAGATATTAGTGGTCTTACAGTTTACAGTATCCATTGTTCTCATCGCAATGACGATCGTCATCGGCCGACAATTGGAATATATACGCAACAAGAATCTAGGATACGAAAAGAGCAATATTATCTCGGTTGCGATGGCACCAAAAATGGCGCAACATTTTGATGCCATCAAAAGTGATCTCCTAAAAAATAAAGGGGTAAGTGATGTCATTCGACTTGGACGGGATATGGTATATGGCGGAGTATCCACCGGCGACAACGATTGGGATGGAAAACCCAGTAATTCAAACCTGTGGGTCAGCATGACGTATTCGGATCAATTCGCGCTTGATTTTTTCAAAATAAAGCTAATTCAGGGAAAAACTTCACCGGCTCGATGGCAGATTCTACGCACTTTCTCATCAATGAAACTGCCGTTCGTGAGATGGGATTAAAGGATCCAATTGGTGCCCGTCTACGGATCCGAACTGTTCCGGGAACCATTATTGGTGTGGTCAAAGATTTTAATTACGCAAGTGTACGTCAAAAGATCGAACCCATGGTCTTTCAATTTAGTCCGAAAGATTGCCAGCAGCTTTATATAAAAACAAACCCTGCCGGAACCGAATCGGCGTTGCATGCGCTGCGACAGATCTGGAAAAGCTATTATGACGATATGCCGATCAGTTATAGTTTCCTCGACGAAAGCTACCAACAGCAATATATGAGCGAGCAAAAACAAGGAACATTGTTTAATTTCTTTGCCATCATAGCGATACTGATTTCATGTCTGGGACTTCTTGGACTATGCACCTATACCGCACAACTGAAAACCAAGGAAATTGGCATCAGAAAAGTCCTCGGTGCAACGGTATTCAATATTATGCAAATGCTGAATAAAGAATTTTTGCTTTTGATCATTATCGCGAATATCATTGCAATTCCTGTTGCGCTATATTTCACTTCGAACTGGTTAGATGGATTTGCCTTCAGAACAACAGTGCCGATAACAATATTTTTAGGTGCGGGCATCCTAACGATTATGATTGCCCTGTTTACCGTTAGTTTCCAATCGATCAAAGCAGCTATTGCCAACCCCGTCAAGAGTTTAAAAGACGAATAGCTTATGTTCATAAAAATCAACTCTTTATATATTGGATAATTAATCAGTACACCAAAAACAACAAACATAAGCATCAAACACCGCCATGACTAAATTATTTTTGAAAACCGCTTTACGCAATCTTAAACGCAACCCCTTAAATACGGCAATCAATATTCTCGGGTTGTCTTTGGGATTTACGGTTGCTTTGGTGAGCACCTTGTGGATCTTGAAACAATTTTCCTTCAACCGCAATCATGAAAACTATGATAGTATCTATCAAGTCATGTTAACAGGTACCTTCAATAATGAAAAATCTACGGGTCCCTCTACTCCTGTCCCTTTAGCAAAGGTTATTGCATCTGATTTTACCAATGAGGTGCAGGATATTACATTGGTCACTAACGAAAGTAACAACCTTAAGGTTGGGGACAAGAAGTTCAACGTCGATGGTTTCTATGCAATGGGCAAATTTTCCGAATTGTTTTCATTAAAATCTGTACATGGAGATATTTCTACCCCTACCGCAGCATCCACCATGATAATCTCGGAATCATTAGCCAATCGTCTATTGGGGTCAACTGATGTAATCGGGAAGACTATTCAGCTCAACGGAAAAGAGCAATATAATATACTCGGTGTTTTTGAAGATATTCCCGAGAATAGTACTTTTCAAGGATTGGCGTATATTTTGCCTTTTGTCGATTACCTCCGCAAAAATGAAGGTATAGACGAAAGTTGGTCAAACTGCTTTTTTCGCACGTATGGCAAAATCGAGAGCCCACAAAATATCCGGGACTCGAGCAAAAACTGACCAATATCTTTAGAACAAATCTTACAGATATCAACCCTGAGATCTTGTTGCATCCCATGTCCAAATGGAATCTTTATGATTCATTCAAAAATGGTAAAAATGCAGGTGGACAAATTCAATATGTGTGGATGTTTGCTTGGATAAGCATATTTATTCTTTTGTTGGCCAGTATTAACTTTATTAACCTCAGTACAGCCCGAAGCTTAAAAAGAGGAAAGGAAATTGGTATTCTAAAATCTGTTGGTGTAAACCGTCGGCAACTGATTGCCGGATTTTTAGTTGAGTCCATCCTCTCCGTATCCTGTGCTTTTCTGATAGCCCTTATAGTAAGCACTTTGCTTCTTCCGTGGATAAATACCATCACCAATACCGCATTACATGTTCCATTTACGCGTCTTCAATTCTACTTATACTCCTTTTTGGGGATTCTCTCTATTGGTGTTCTTGCTGGACTATATCCCGCACTATTCTTATCCTCTTTCAATCCGATCCTTGCGCTCAAAGGAAAGATGAACATCGGCAAACGGGGATTTAATGCTAGAAAGGGAATGGTTATCGTACAATTTGCGATTTCCATCTTTCTGATGATTGCAACCTATTTGGTCATCAAACAATTGCACTATACAAAGGATCGTCCGATTGGTTACAAAAGCTCAAACTTAGTCAACATCACCAGTACTAGTCAATTAATTTCCAAAAACTTTGAGATTCTTAGAAAAGAACTGATCGGTCAACGTTTGATCCAGGAGGCCTCACTTACTTCGAATTTTGTAAACAAACTCACTTTAACTGGTGGCGGTTTTAACTGGCAAGGGAATGAAACAAAGGAAGGATCCATTATGGGGATTTTCACGATAGACGAAAACTTTGCCAAAACCGTACAATGGAACTTTTTGAAGGGAAGAAATTTCTCCAAAGATTTCAAGACAGATTCCACAGGAGTAATCATCAATGAAGCAGCAGCCAAATTTATGGGGTTACAGACCTGACGAGCAAGCAGCTATCCAAAAGAGGTATCAACTATACGATTATCGGTATTATACAGAACACCTTATCCGAGTCCCCTTTAAGTCGATTACTCCTACAGCGTATTTTCTTGACTTCCTACCAAAAAAATAAAATAACACTCAGACTGAATGAGCAGCAAGACATCAGTCAGACGATGAAAGCAATCGCTCAACAATTCAATCGTTTTGATCCAGATCTTATTTTTGATTACGCGTTTACAGATAAAGAATATGCCAAGCAATTTGAACAAATGGAAATGATCAAAAGCCTGACCAGTATTTTTACGGGGCTTGCCATACTGATTTCCTGTCTTGGGCTATATGCATTGGTCGCATTTCTAACCGAGCAACGTGAAAAAGAAATTGGTATCCGTAAGGTTCTTGGCGCATCAGAAGTTAGTTTATGGAAATTATTATGCACCGAATACCTCTGGTTGACATTGATCGGTTTCCTCGTTGCAGCTCCGCTGGCCTATCTGTTAATGGAAACATGGCTCAATGATTATGTTTATCGCATTTCAATTAGCTGGACTGTATTTGCCCTTACGGGATTAACTGCACTGGGCATCACCTAATAACAGTCAGTTATCAAGCTATTAAAGCAGCATTGGCTAACCCCGTGAACACATTACGAAACGAGTAGATCCAC
The DNA here is from genome assembly GCF_019285695.1 of Sphingobacterium sp. E70. Classification (NCBI taxonomy): domain Bacteria; kingdom Pseudomonadati; phylum Bacteroidota; class Sphingobacteriia; order Sphingobacteriales; family Sphingobacteriaceae; genus Sphingobacterium; species Sphingobacterium sp. E70. The sequence continues at coordinate 1,724,701 of NZ_CP079104.1, forward strand.
ATGTTCGGCGACGGACAGCAGACTGTCCGTTTCCGAACATACAACAGGCCGTCAAAACAAAACAACAATTAATAATCAACAAGTTACACTTATGGCAAACGAATTGAATTAGCTATTTCTATTGTGGCATGACCAGCAAAAGCCTATCTATCCAGATAAACGACTTTGCGGGACAGAAAATTATGGAAAAGTCAAAAACTCAATACGATGATTAAGAATTACCTTAAAATTGCCTGGCGGAATATCAAAAAAATAAGGGTTTTTCCTTATTAAATATGTTTGGCCTAAGTTTGGGCATTACCTGCTTTCTGTTACTAGCAGCCTATATTTTTCACGAATCAAGTTATGAACGTTTTTTCCAAATGCCGACCGTTTAGCTTATTTCAGTTTGACCTATAAGGCACCCAATAGTACCGAAGAGGTAAACTCCAGTGTAACGCCCACAGCACTGGCTCCCACCTTGCAAGCAGAGCTTCCCGAAATCGAACAAGCGACGCGATTATTCGAATATTCCAAGGCCGGAAATGTAGAATCGAAAGACGAAACGACGAAGGAAAAAAAAAAACTGATGTACGCCGATCCTAATTTTTTTAACACTTTAAGCTATACATTTATCGAGGGCGACGCGAAACATGCGTTAACCGAACCGAATCAAATCGTACTGACAAAAAAACTAGCCGAAAAATATTTCCCAAAACAATCTGCACTGGGAAAACCTTAACTATCGATAAAGTCAACTGGAAAGTCTCCGGTGTCATACAAGATTTACCGACAAATACACAGATAAATTTCACGGCCATTCTTTCCAACAAAGATTTAGCACGCTACAAGCAACCAGAATGGTCTTCGGCAAATGACATCACCATCGCGCTACTAAAAAACAAAGACAGTTTTGGCGCCATTCAACAGAAATTAGATCAGATCACCAAAGCAAAATTTGCCGAGGCAACCAAACAAGGTTATCAATTTAGCTTTTCAATCGAAAAACTAATAGATATTCATCTGCATTCTAAGGCTGCGGGTTCTGGCAACCTGGTATATATCTATATTTTGATGGCTCTAGGAGCTGCGCTTATTATCTTGACGAGCATTAACTTTACAAATTTAATATTGGCACATGCCATCGAACGCAAAAAGGAAATTGGAGTTAAGAAAGTTTTAGGCGCTGCCCGAAAACGATTTTCTTGCAGTTCTTCTTAGAATGCAGTTTGATGGTATTGCTCTCCCTTTCTTTAGGTTTGCTGGCTACATTTCTATTATTGCCCGTATTCAGTTCGTACATGGGAAGCGAAATGCAATTAACGGTATGGACAGATCCTAGGTTCTATGCGATCCTGTTTTTATTTTTATCATATTGACTTTAATCTCTGGTGGATGGCCGGCCTATTCCATTGCCAGCTCAAAACCAATGTCTATTTTCAAACGGAAATTGGCGGAGAAACAAAGCGGGATTTCTTTTAGCAAAGTATTGGTCACCTTCCAATTCAGCATATCCATCTTTTTATCATCTGTACCCTATTTGCGGGACGTCAAATGCAATTTATACAATCCAAAAATACAGGACTAGACCGCACGGATATGCTGGTCATTGATGGGCAGGGATGGCAGGACAAAGAGCGGCAATTATTAAAAGATAAATTGATGCAACTCAATAGTGTTCAGGGTGTAACTGCTTCCTATGACAATCCGGTCAATATTCAGGGCGGATATAGCATTAATGAAGTTGAGGGCCAACCAACCGATTTTGAAATGAATGTGACAGCAATTCCTATTGAAAAGATTTTGTATCAGTCTTCCGTATTAAAACGCTAGCAGGCGATCCACTTTCTGATACAGATATTTTACGTGCAAGGGATACCGCATCTCCGGAATATAGTTTTGTGATCAATACACTCGCGGCATCAGCAATGGGTTTTACACCACAACAGGCAGTCGGAAAGAAAATTAATTTAAACGGCCGTAAAGGCAGTATTAAACAAGTTGTTGCCAGTTTTAACTTTGCCTCACTCCACAATGAGATTAAGCCTATTGTACTTTTTCCCGAATACTATTATTTTGGTAATATTTTCATTCGACTCAACCCAAATACACCAATTCAGGACGCAATAGCACAGGTGAAATCGGTCGTGAAAGATATTGATGCGAAAAATCAATTTGAGTATCATTTTCTAAATGATGACTATAGCAAACTCTATTTAAAAGATCAACAGACGACAAAAGTCATGCAGCTCTTTTCGATTATTACAATTGCCATTGCTTGTATGGGATTATTCGCACTATCTGCTTATGCTGTGCAACAACGCGTAAAAGAAATCGGAATCCGCAAGGTATTGGGTGCTTCCGTATTCAAAATCGTCAAGATACTCAGCCTTGACTTTATAATACTAGTTTGTTCAGCACTTTTGATCGCCATACCATTGGGATGGTACGCCATGCATCGCTGGATGGACAATTTTGCTTATCACATTACACTGGACTGGTGGATATTTATTATCGCAGGATCAAGCGCACTGCTGGTTTCCTTTATTACAATCAGTTTTCAGACAGTAAAAGCAGCAGTCACAAATCCCATTGACAGTTTAAGGGATGAATAATTTTATAAAAAATAGAAATAACATGTTTAAAAACCATATTAAAATCGCTTGGCGGAATCTTTGGAAAATTAAGAGCTATTCTATTATTAATATTATTGGACTTTGCATCGGCATGACTGCTGTATTGATTATTGGCATATGGGTGCAAAACCAATTACAGTTTGACAATTTTTATAGCGATAAAGAAAACATCTACAAGGTTTTGAACAAAAACCGTAACGATGAAGGCAAAATCAGTTTGCAAGAATACACTTCAGGACAAGCCTCCCCAGCATTGATTGCCGATTATCCGAAGTTGAGCGTGCAGCACGCATCTATTGGAGCATTAGCAAGCTACTCTCTTTTGGAGACAAAAAAATCAAATCCAAAGGCAACGAAGTCGATCCGGCATTTATTCAGATGTTTGATTTTAAACTTTTAAAAGGCAATAACAATAAGGCTCTTGGAGAGACAAGAAATATTATCCTGACGGAAAGCCTGGCAAAAAGTATCTTCGGGGAGAAGGATCCATTAGATCAAACAATTATATTGGACAATAAAGAGCCTTATAAAGTCTCCGCTATCATGCAGGACCTTCCAGGCAATACAAATTTTGATTTTACCTATCTCATACCCTTGGTAAATGCAGAAGGTTATTCGCCAAACTGGAATACGATCGCCTTCACGACCTATATTCAACTAAAAAAAAGGAACCAATGTAGATGCTTTTAACAATAAGCTTATCGATATCATCAAGAAAAAGACCAATAGTGAATTGGGAGGATCCCTTTTCTGTATCCAATATCCAAAATGCATCTGTATTCGAAATTTGAACAGGGTATCCCTGTTGGCGGAAAAATTGACCAGGTTAAACTTGTTACTGGAATTGGATTATTAATTTTATTGATAGCCTGTATCAATTTTATCAATCTCAGTACGGCGCGCAGTCAAAAAAGAGCTAAAGAGGTCGCTATACGAAAAGTTGTGGGCGCACAGCGTTTCAACCTCATCGCACAATTTCTGACAGAATCCTTATTATTGGCGATCATCTCAGGAACACTTGCGATCACATTGGCAATACTTACCCTTCCCCTATTCAATACAATATTTGATAAACCGTTGGTACTTGCTTTGTCAGATCCAACAATCTGGCTCGCGTTGATCGGTTTTATTTTTCTAACTGGCATACTGGCGGGACTATATCCCGCGTTTGTGCTATCAGGTTTTAAACCAATAAAATCATTAAAGATATTTCGCTCATCAAAAAGATCGCTTTGAATTTCCGTGAATTATTGGTCATTTTTCAATTCGGTGTTGCTATCATACTTATTATTGCCACGATTGTCGTCCGGAGGCAAATTGAATATGCGGGACAACGTGATGTTGGCTATACTACTTCCCAATTGATAGAGATCGGCATGGAAGGCGATATGGGGAAAAACTACGAAGCAATTAAATCAGAGCTGCTCAACAATGGAATTGCAACTGCTGTCACACGTTCGGGGTCATCAATAACCAGTAATGCTGGCAGCGCATGGGGTGGTTTTTCCTGGGAAGGTTCAACGCCGGAACAAGGAAAAAAATGGGTTTCAATCTGGGGAGAACAGAAAGTGACCTTATCAAAACACTCGGATTAAAACTTATTGCCGGTCGGGATATCGACTATGCTAGGCTAGCAGCAGACAGTTCGGCAGTACTCCTGAATGAGGCAGCCATCAAAGAAATGAATTTGAAAAATCCCGTAGGAACTTATTTAAAATGGGGAAGTACCACCTATACCATCGTAGGAGTTATAAACGATTATATCAGTGGTTCGCCCTACAATCCAGTAACACCCATGCTCATCTATGCAACCAAGAAATCCCTGTACAATTTAATTATCCGAACGAATCCAGGCTCGTCAGTACAGGATCAGCAGCTCAAACAAATCGAACAGATCATTAAAAAATTCAACCCTGCATATCCTTTCGAATACCAGTTTGTCGATCAAAAATTTGCGGGTAAATTTAAAGATCAGCAACAGACAGCTCGACTGGCATTCATCTTTTCGGGGTTGGCGATTTTTATATCTTGCTTAGGCTTATTTGGATTAGCGTCTTATATTGCAGAACTAAGAACCAAAGAAATTGGCATACGTAAGGTACTCGGTGCCTCGGTTAGTGGCATTACAACTATGCTCTCCAAAGATTTTATCAAATTGGTGATTATTTCCATTGTGCTGGCCTCACCGATTGCCTGGTGGGCAATGAACAAATGGTTGCAAGATTTCTCCTATCGCATTGAGATACAATGGTGGATTTTTGCGCTGGCAGGTGCTGCAACCGTTTTGGTCGCCTTCGTGACAGTAAGTTCACAAGCCATTAGAGCAGCAAATCACAATCCGGTAAAAACATTAAGGGATGAATAAAATTATCCATTATCTCATATTTCAATAGAAACAATATGCTTAAAACATACATCAAAGTAGCTTGGCGAAATTTACTGAAGAACAAAGCTTTTTCGGCAATTAATATCTTTGGTTTAGCCATCGGTATGGCTGGTGCCTTACTTATTGCCCTATGGTTGCAGAATATGTTGGGCATGGACAGGTTTCATGAAAAAAGTGATCGGCTTTATATTATCAGTAACCGCGATACCTATCAAGGCGAATCACACGCCTGGACAAATACACCTAAGATCATGGGGCCAACACTGAAAAGTGATTTCCCCGAAATCGAAAGCTTTACACGTATCGAGCAGGATGATAAATTTCTAACAAGCTATGGGGATAAAAATCTTGTTTCCAGCGCTACTTTTGCCGATGCTGGTTTCTTCAATATGTTCAGCTATCCATTGCTTAAAGGAGATAAAACCAATCCGCTTAAAGATGCAAACTCAATTGTCATTACAGAAAAATATGCGAAGGCTCTTTTCGGTGATACGGATCCAATAGGAAAACCATCAAAATAGAATCGAAGTATTTAGTCACCGTCCAGGCGATCGTAAAAGATCCTTCCAGCTACAGCAGTATACAGTTTGATTATCTGCTATCATGGGATTTGGCCAAGAAAATGGGCTTCGTAGATGAAAATTGGTCTAACAATTCAACCTATACTTATGTGCTATTACGGGAAGGGACAACATTGGAAAACTTCAATGCTAAAATTAGACTTTTTAGCCAGAACCATATCAATGTAGGGGATAACGAAATCAAGTCAACAAACGAAATCTTTGCATTTCCATACAAAAACACTTATCTCTACAACAAAAGCGAAAATGGTGCTTATACTGCAGGGCGGATCCAGTTAGTTCATTTATTTACCTGGATCGGTGTCTTTATTTTGCTTGTTGCCTGTATCAACTTCATGAATCTCAGCACGGCCCGCTCCGAGAGAAGAGCCAAAGAGGTAGGCGTGCGTAAAGTAGTCGGTGCACAAAGAAAAAGTCTTATTCTACAATTTATTGTCGAGAGTATCCTGATCAGTATTGGAGCAATGATACTCGCGCTCGTAGCCATCGTATTAGTTCTCCCAGCCTTCAATGATCTGGTTGAAAAAACCTTACCATCTCCATCCTGTCCAGTGATACCTGGTTATTCTTAATTGGCTTCACGTTGTTGACTGGAGTATTGGCAGGAAGCTACCCCGCATTTTTTCTCTCCTCCTTTAAACCTCTGAAAACATTAAAAGGGAAATTGAACACATACAACAAAGGGATCAGTGTACGCTCTATCCTGGTTGTCGTCCAATTCAGCCTCGCAATTATCTTGGTCATAGCGACCGTCATCGTTTCGCAACAGATCCAGCATACCAAGGATCGGGACCGCGGTTATAACGACAATGGGCTTGCTGCAACCCGATTTACGGGCAAACTTAACGGTGGAAAGATCTACCAGACTCTTCGAAATGAATTGTTGGCCAGCAATGCCGTGCTCTCGGTGACAAAAAATATGTCCCCAGTCACGGATCGCTACAGCAATGGCTGGGGCTTCTCTTGGCAGGGCAGTACGGAGAGCGATAAAGAATCTCCTTTGACCGTTTCAGTACCGATGCCGATGCCGTGAAAACGCTGGGTTTTAAACTTGTTGCTGGACGAGATATAGATATATACAAATACCCAACAGATAGTAATGCCATGTTACTGTCTGAAACAGCCGTCAAACAGATGCGCTTGCAGCATCCCCTTGGGCAAACGATAAACGGTGACGGTCAGGACTGGATCGTCGTTGGAGTAATTAAAGATTTTATCACGGAATCTCCTTTTTCGGCAGGTTATCCAATGGTCATCTTTGGGCCTAAATCCTGGTTTACCAATGTCCACTATCGCTTAAATCCAAACAACAGCACTGCGGCGAACTTGAAAACCATCGAAGCCATCTTTAAAAATTCAATCCGGAATATCCATTTGAGTATAAATTCATCGACGAAAATTTTGAAGCTAAATTTAAAGAAACACAATCTATCGGGACGATTTCAATGCTATTTTCAGGCTTGACCATCTTTATTTCCTGTCTTGGTCTACTCGCTCTGATCGCATATATGGCTGAGACACGTATGAAAGAAATCGCAGTTCGCAAGGTCCTTGGGGCAAGTTTGACACAGGTAACTTCATTGCTGTCGGTAGACTTTATTAAATTAGTGATTATTGCTATTCTGATCGCCTCACCAATCGCTTGGTGGATAATGGACAAATGGTTGCAGGATTATAGCTACCGCATCCAGATCCAATGGTATTATTTTGTGATTGCGGGGCTATTGGCGATATTAATCAGTATGGCAACCATAAGTTATCAAGCCATTAAGGCCGCACTTAGCAATCCGGTAAATAGTCTGAGGAATGAATAACCAATAATACAAACCAATACGATCCCATTATGATAAAGAACAATCTAAAAATAGCGTGGCGGAATCTAAGAAGAAATTCTTCCACCTCGATCATCAATATCACCGGGTTAGCCTTGGGGATTGCGATCTGCTTACTGATAAGCCTATATGTCGCGGATGAGTTCAGTTTTGATCGGTTCAATACAAATGCAGATCGTATTGTACGTGTCGTCTTTCGGGGTACGGTACAAGGGGAACGATGAATGAGGCACATGTCATGCCACCTGTGGCAGCCACAATGAAGGCTGAATTAGCCGAAGTACAGGAAACAGCACGTTTGCGACAAGGTGGAGCACCCTTATTTACGGTTGGCGATAAGGTTTTCGTGATGAACAGATGGCCTATGTGGATGCCTCCTTCTTTAAAATATTTACCTTGCCTCTTATCAAAGGTGATGCGAATACCGCCGTGAAGATGCCCTATACCGCGGTAATATCTGAATCCATGGCACGCAAATATTTTGGAACAACAGACGTCGTAGGTCGGGATCTCGCCATAAAGGTGATCAAAATATCCTAAAAATTACTGGGGTAATGAAGGATATTCCCAGGAACTCCCTTCCATTTTGATATTTTCACCTCAATGGCGGCACTGGAAGACTCCCGTTCAGATTCCTGGATGACATCCGAGTATTATACTTATGCGCTGCTCGCAGAAAATACCTCATTAAAAAATCTAGAGAAAAACTTAGCGACCTTATTTGACAAACATGTTGGCGCTCAGTTTATGGCTGGATTCGGAATGAGCTATGAGGATTACAAAAAATCAGGCAATACAATAGGTCTCTATTTACAGCCCTTGACTGATATCCACCTGCATTCCAATTTTGGCTACGATCTAAGTCCATCAGGTGATATCCGGTATATCTATATTTTTAGTGCTATAGCGCTGTTTATGCTATTGATCGCGACGATCAATTTTATGAACCTATCAACGGCAAGTGGTTTCCGGAGAAGTCGGGAAGTAGGTGTACGGAAAGTCCTCGGTGCTGACAAGCAAAGTCTGATCCGTCAGTTCCTATCTGAAGGCATTTTGCTGACCTATTTGGCCTTGTTTCTGGCCGTCGGAATTGTTTTACTGGCTCTTCCCTATTTAATCAATTATCGGGTAAATCTATTGCAATCCATCAACTCAATTTCGCCAAAATAATCCCCTCCTGCTCGCATTCGGCTTATTGGTCGGTCTATTTTCGAGTACGTATGCAGCTTTATATCTAGCGGCATTCAACCCTTTGGTTGTATTAAAAGGACGTTTGTTGCGATCTACAAAACGGTTCAATCTCAGGAGCAGCCTTGTGGTCTTTCAGTTTATTATTTCCATGGGGCTCATTTTCTGTACCGTAGTTGTCGTCCGACAGCTCGATTATATGCGGAACATCAAATTAGGTTATGAGAAAGAGAATGTCATTGTGATCCAGAGCTGGCCCCTGGGCAAAAACGAAAAAACGTACGTCAAACTGTTATCCGAAGATAGCCGTATCAAGCATATTTCCCGCTCATCTTACCTACCCGCTGGAGAAACCAACAACAATAACTTCTTTGTCTATCCCGACAGAAACACCGAAAAATGGGTCAAAACACTACGTTATGATGTAGACGAGGAATATATTGCTGCAATGGGTATGCAGCTTCATGAGGGCCGAAATTTTTCAAAGGCTTTTGGTAACGATACCTTATCCATTATCGTGAATGAAACCGCAGCAAAAGATCTGGGCTGGAAAGGAAAAAACCTTGGCCATACATTGACCAATAAGGATAATAAAACCTATCGTGTCGTGGGTGTTGTCAAAGATTTCCATTTTAAATCGTTACACGAACCCATCTCGCCCTTAGTCATGGTATTGGGCGATCAAGCTGGGAGTCTGATTGTCAAAACAGAGACAAAAGATACCGAGGCGCTAATTCAAAGTTGAAAGCGGAATACGATGCCTTCCCTTCCGATATTCCATTCAATTATTCTTTCCTCGATGAGCGCTATGCCCAAACCTATCAGACCGAAGTCAAAACCGGAAAATTGTTGAGCATATTCGCCGGACTGACGATTTTGTCGCTTGTCTGGGTTTATTTGGATTAGCTATTTTTACGGCAAACCAGCGCCAGAAAGAGATCGGTATCCGTAAGGTCATCGGCGCATCTGTTCCAGGTATTACAAAAATGCTTTCGGCAGAATTTATAAAACTTGTCCTGATCGCTATTGTGATTTCTTCACCGATAGCCTGGTGGGCGATGTACAAATGGCTGGAGAATTTTGCTTACCGCATTGAAATACAATGGTGGATGTTTGCCGTTGCAGGGCTACTTGCTGTACTGATCGCACTGCTGACAGTCAGTTCTCAGGCCATCAAAGCAGCTGTAGCAAATCCGGTTGATAGCCTGCGGGAGGAATAACCGCCAAGACGACCAAAACGGTGATATTGTAAACGCAACACAATAAAATTATGATTAAAACATATTTCAGATCAGCGCTACGGCAACTATGGAAACATAACTACTATACCTTTTTAACAATTGCTGGTTTAGGTTTGGCAATTGCATGTAGCTTATTTATCTATAGCTATAACAGCTTCCAATATAGTTTTGATCAGTTTCATACCGATAAAGATCGCACCTTTCTAGTCGTACAGGATCTCAAACTAGAGCAGGTCGAGCATAGCAAAGGCGGAGCCTATGCCATGTACAACGCTATTTCACGTGAAATTCCACAAGTGGAACGAACAGCATTGTATATGGATAATAAAGACTTGACGCTGCGGATAGGGGACCAATTGTATAAAACAGAAGGTAAAGCAGCTTTTGTTTCATCAGAATATTTCAACACCTTAAATTTCCCTGGCTGGAGGGATCCCCAAAAGATCTGGATCAGCCTAACACCGTCGCTTTGACCAAAACAATTGCCAAAACTTATTTTAATAACGATAACCCCTGGGCAAAACGATCCTGGTCGACAGCAAATTCCCCGTGAAAGTTGTGGGTATTATCGATGACAGCAGCAAAAATTCTGACTTCCGCTCAGAAGTCTATTTTTCACAAAGTTCTGTGGCTACCTTATGGCAGATCCCTCAAGAAGATGGATTCTTTACCAATTGGGGCTATTCCAACTCAAATAATAATATTCTTGTCACCTTAAAAAACGCAGCCGATAAAAATACCGTCGAGCAGGCCATTCGTACGCTTGTTGCCAAGTACTGGCACAAAGATGTACTACAAACATTCAATTATAAACTCCTGCCATTGACAAGTTACCATTTTGACACAGATTACGGCAAGGGAACACAACGTACACTGCTGAATATCCTGGTCGCAATTGCAATCGGAATCAGTATCATGGCTTTGGTCAATTATAGCAACATCACCTTTGCCAGACAAATGAACCGTAGCGTAGAAATGGGCGTGAGAAAGGTATTGGGTAGTTCCAAAAGACAGCTGTATATTCAGTTTCTGATCGAAACCCTGATCCTGACCGCTGCAGCTGTTATCTTTGCCTTAGTTTTATTGCTGATCTTTTCCAATTGGGCAAATCAGGCTCTTTTTCCAAATGAACCCATACAGATTGTACAACCGCTGTCATTTATAGCGATCATTGGTATTATCTGGATTTTAACCAGCCTGTTGACCTCCGTCTATCCGCTGATTTTCGTCAACCAGATGAACATCCAGCAGGCACTGAAAAAGCTTACCATAGGTCCCTGGAGTTTTAGCCGCAAAACGCTAATTGTGTTTCAGAATGTGATCGCCATGACGCTGCTGATTGCCACTTTCGTTATTGTCTTACAGGTAAATCACCTCAAAAACACAGATATTGGATTCAACAGGGAGCAGGTTATCCTGCTTCCGTTCACAAAAAAATGATCCAATCAAAAGCGAAAATCGCTCATTTCATCAGCAATAGAACCGATATTCAATCCTATACTTTTAGCGACAATCCACCTTCATCTGAAAAGGTCTGGGGCGGAACCATCCAGTTTGACAACAGAACGGAATGGGAGAAATGGCCTGCCCGATACGCTATCGGGGATTCTGCTTATATCAACACATTCAACATCAAATTATTGGCAGGAAGAAATTTCAATGACAATCCGCAGAAGCCAGAATTTCTGATCAACAAGAATATGGCTACTGCATTGGGCTTTAAAGATCCCAATGACATTATCGGCAAGTCTTTAAACGCCGGCGGGCTGAACGAAGAACAAGCGGGAACAATAGTAGGCGTTGTTGCAGACTTTAGCACCAATTCGCTGAACGAACCCATCTCCCCTACTGTAATTGGGTATAATGAAACACGGTTAAAAAATGTAGCGATTAAACTAAAAGGTACCGATCATCAGCTGCTCGTGAAAGATCTGGAACAACAATGGAAAAACTGGTATCCCGATGAAGTGTTCCAATATAAATTCTATGATCAGCAGATTGCTCAGCTCTACAAGAAAGAAGCATTACTGGAAAAACTGATCTGGATCGCTGCTATCGTCGCGATAAGCATCAGTATGCTCGGTTTTCTAGGATTGCTCTCCATCAATATCCTGAAACGAACAAAAGAAATCGGAATCCGGAAGGTGTTAGGTTCTTCGGTAACGGGTATTATTGTATTATTGTCACAAGATTTCTTCAAATGGATAACCATCGCCTTTGTAGTTGCGGCACCACTGGCTTATTATCTTATGAATCGCTGGCTGGACAATTTCCCATTTCGGATCAGTATGGGCTGGTGGATCTTTGTATTGGCTTTTTGTGTTGGGCTTATTTTAACGATTGCCGTGGTATCCCTACAATCTATAAAAGCCGCTACAGCCAATCCTATTGATAGTTTAAGGGACGAATAGGAAAGGAAGCTGTCCCATATTCGAATAAATCCTGATTAAAGTACATAACTGCTGATGATATCGCTATAATTTGGAGTCGGGTCTATTCCGATATAGGAGACCCTAAATTCATATTCCCGAAAGGACTCCAACCCATCGATAATACAGCTACTTTTCGAACAGAGCCGTGTGTTCCAGTCTACATTTTGACCTTTGACGCGGAATTGATACTGATACATGCGTGCTCCCCGCCATCGTTGTGTTTTTAGCTTCACGCGCCCACTGCCCACCTCCTCGGGACGAGCAATTAGTTGCCCGCTTTGGGAACCACCCCACCATAGGAAGTCTTGGGTTTTCTGACAGCGTAACCTGCTGCTAAAATAATCGTCGGATCCGCATTGGCGATCGTATCTACATATTTAGCCAGTTCTTTCAGTACATACGCCAGTTCAGTTCTTTTTGATTACGGATCAGTATAGCACGTATAAAACCAATATGATGTCAGCGCTTCCAAATTAAGCATCGTACAAATCACATTGAAAGAACTGAACACCTCATTTACCGGTTCCTTTTCTTAATGGGGAACTCCCCTCTCAAGTAAAAAACAGAAAATAGTTATTTGGTATAAGACGATTCTCCTCTTGAAAACCAGAATGTATATTCTATAAAACGGAACTGTTCACTTGATGCAGCCAATTGCTGCTATATTCTTACAGTATTCCATTTGATTATTCCTGCTTACCTGTCTGCTTATTTAATTTCCGTTCGATGAATCAACCAGACTGAGGTGTTCGCAGGTGTACAATGACTGTCCGATTTCGGACAGTTCACTCGACAAAATCCATTTTAACAAACTAACAATCAATAATGTACAGGCTTGGCTAAGGATTTGTGTTATCGTACACAAAATTAGCAAAAACCAAAGCCTGCAGCCAATCTATTTGCGGTGATGGAAATAAACTTTATACGAGTGACAATGACTTTTACAAACTTCAAGATTGCCTGGCGGAATATTCGAAAGAAAAAGTTCAAAACCTGATCAACCTAGTTGGATTGACCCTTGGCATTACCTTTTTACTACTGGTCGGGGCTTATGTCTGGGATGTTCAACAGGTAAATAGCAAGATCAAAAATATAGATCAGCAATTTCTATTGCAGAGCAAGTATAAGAAGGAAGGATTTGGGATCAATTTGACCACAATCGGAGCGCTCCCCAAAGCCCTGTATGAAGAATATCCAAATTTGGTGGCCAACTATTATCGTATCGATGGACTGACAGGTATTATCGCCAATGGAGCTACGATCCACGAAGAAGGAATGGCCCTCGGTGATCCCAGCCTTTTAACCATGTTTGGTTTTGAAATTTTAGCAGGAAATCCCAAGACCGCACTGAATAATCCCTTTTCTGTGGTGATCACTGACCAGGCTGCTGTAAAATATTTTGGAAAAGTAAATGTGCTGGGAAAAACCCTTCAGATTAAAAATTTCAGAGGCGAAAAGCATGATTTTGAAATTACTGCTGTCATAAAAACTGCAATACAAAATGCGGTCATGGATCTGACAAAGGATATGCACTCGGATATTTTTCTGCCCATTGCCAACGAAGAATATTTCGGCAGATCCCTGGATAACTGGAATAATCCTTACATCGCCGGTTATCTCGAATTGAAAACTGGAGTGACGACGCAACAACTGGATGCGGCGATTCAAACGCTGGTTCACAAAAATACCGATAAGGAATTCGCCAGTCAGTACAGCCCCAATTTAAAACCCTTGAAAAGCTATTATCTAGACGATAATCAGGGCGCTGTCCGCAAGATGATTCAGACCCTAATCTGGATTGCTGTTTTTATTCTGGTCATGGCGATCATCAACTTTATCAATTTTAGTATTGCACAGCATATTACGCGGTTGAAGGAAATCGGTGTGCGTAAAATTATGGGCTCTTCCAGACCACAATTGGTAAAACAGTTGTTGACAGAATATATCCTTATCGTAGCTATTGCAGCATTGATCAGTCTGCCCATCTATAGCATAGTACGCCCTTTATTTGCACATGTACTGATGCGCGAGCTCCCCTCTTTAATCAATTTACCGGGCTATTTTTTCGGTTTATTGGGGCTATTGACGTTAGTGATCGGTATGCTGGCGGGATTATACCCAGCAATTAAACTGTCAATATCAAGATACTTCCCTCGGTCAAAAATCAGTTCTCCGCATTAGGTGACAAGCAATTGGTTCGAAAAGTGCTATTGTTCTTTCAGTTCGCTGTTGCACTGCTCCTGTTGGTCTGTACCTAATTATCTCCAAACAGGTCAATCTATTTATAAGCAGCAATTTAGGATACAACAAAGATTATCTATTGACGGTACAGGCACCAAGGGACTGGTCGAAACTGGTATCCGGAAAATGGAGGCCATTCGGCATGAGCTGCTGCAGGAATCAGCGGTTAAGTCCGTGAGCCTTTCCTATGAGACACCGGGACTATTAGGTTTCAATATGCAACCGGCTTTTGGCAATAACAACGATACAGAGGTACAGGTGCAACGGATTAACAGTGACAGTTATTTTCTGGAAGCCTATGAAATACCCCTATTGGCGGGTACCTTCTTACCCAAAAATGCGGTGACAAATACCACGAATAGATCCGTTGTGATCAACAAGAAAGCCATGGAAGATTTTGGCATCCGTGATGCCGAGCGTGCAATCGGTCAACAGATCGCCCTGAACGACCCAAATGTTAAGATGACCATTGTGGGCGTCACCGATAACTTTGTCGCAAATTCTCTTCACCGGGCATCTCCAGCTATTGTCTGGACAGATATCCATGAAAATTTCCAATACCGATACCTGAGTATCCGTTTAAAACCGGGCCAACTGTCCAGCGCGGTACAAGGGCTGGAAAAGAAATGGAAAGAATTAATGCCTGATGCACCATTTAAGTATCAATTTATGGATGACCGCATCAAAGGTTTATATGAAACGGAACTGCAACTGCACCGGGCAGCTCAGATTGCGAGTGCTGTTTCACTTTTAATCGTTGTATTGGGGTTGACCGGCCTAATCTCCCTATCGATCCATCTCCGTAACAAGGAAGTAGGTATCCGCAAAGTACTGGGTGCCTCATTAGCACATTTGATCCTGTTATTTTCGAAGGAATACTATGGCATATTTCTGTTAGCGGTTTTGGTTACAGTCCCATCTAGCTATATGCTGATGCAACATTGGCTACAGAACTATATCATCCGGATAGAAATCAATGCATTTACCTACCTGTTGCCGCTGGGCATACTGCTGAGCGTACTTGGCCTATTGGTAGGCGTTATCGTATTTCGGGCGACCCGGTTTAATCCAGTTGAAAAATTAAGGGATGAATAATGTAAGTAACCAATCCATATAAACAGTATGATAAAGAACCATCTTAAAACCGCCTGGCGGACATTGATGCACAATCGTATCTATTCGCTATCAAACCTCATTGGTTTAACCATTGCGTTGCTGGTATTTATGTTAATCAGTTCGCTTGTCGTTGATGAGCTATCCTACGACAGACAGTGGAGCAATTCAATGAACTCTACCGAATGCGAATAGTGCCTAAAGAAAAACAAAAAATTTCACGAACAGTATTACTGGCGCCCCCAAGGTATATCTGCGGCACTAAAAGCTAATTTTCCAGAAGTACTTGGTTATACTTCAATCAATTCATTTTCACCAAAATTAACAATAAACAAGCGCTCAAACCAGTTTACCGAAATCAGTACCTTGGAAATCGACAGCGGTTTTTTCAATCTTTTTGACACAAAAATCATCGCAGGCAACCCAAAACAAGTTATTGCCGGAGCAAAAAACATCACATTAACAGCCTCTGCGGTACAAAAATACTTCGGCGGCAAAGACGCGCTCGGTAGCACCTTCTACAATAAACCTCAAGAAGGTGAACCCGAAGCTTATTATGTCAATGCCATTATTGAGGATATGCCCCATAATTCTTCCTTTCAGGCAGAAGCCCTCGTGTTGATGCCTAAGGTGCATGAATTCAATCCTGAAAAAAGCGGTTCGCTACAGACACAAATTCTACTGCTCAAAAGTACAACCGATGTTAACAGCCTTTCAACCAAAATAAACAGGTGGTATAATACGCAGAAACTGGATGATTGGCTGAAAGGACACAATCTTTTATCGAACCCATCAAAGATATACACTTACAAAGTATCACAGGATGGGAGAATCCCATGCAAGATATTTATCTGCTGGCAGGAATAGCGATCTTGATCCTTGTATTGGTCAGTATCAATTATATTAACCTGAGCTTCGCCCATGCGCTCAAACGCACACAGCAGATCGGTATCCGCAAAGTGTTGGGGGCAAGCCGAAAAAATCTGATCCTACAAATGGGCCTAGAAAGTACCATACTCTTTGTCGGCTCTTTTCTGATTGCATTTTTGTGTATGTGCTTATCAGTCCAGCATTTGAACACTATTTAGAACATCCATTGACCATGAGCTACCAGCATTCCTTATTTATGTTTGTTGGACTACTATCCATTTGGATCGTTCTGGGCTGGCTTTGTAGTTTACCTACGGCCCTGTCACTATCAAAAACACAGCCATCACTGGAACTTCGGAAGCAGCTTTCTTTCTTTAGACTTCCGCTAAATATGGCATTTACCAAAGTACTGGTGGTTGTCCAGTTTGCCATTGCCATTATCGTAGCGATCTGTATGATGTCCATGCGGGCGCAATTGCATTATCTATACAACAAAGATCTTGGTTACGAGCCCAAAAATCTCATGGCCATCAATTATACCTCTTGGGAAGGAAAGGATCAGGCCTTCAAACAGGAGTTATTAAAAAATTCGTACATCTCCTCGGTCAGCCTCACAGGCTGGACTCCCTTTAGTGGTAGTGTGGATTTTAAAACAGTAAAAGACCCCAGTAATCCGAACGAAGAACTCCCGGTTGTATTTGTTTATGCGGATTATGATTACATCAAAACCATGGGTATAAAGCTCCTTGATGGTCGGCCTTTAAGCGCGGACTATGCGCTGGACAGACCCTTTACGGATTCGGTACATGCCGGACAGCGTGTATTTACAAATATGCTCGTCTCCGAAGGAACCGCCCAGCGGCTGTCTTTAAAACTCAATAAGAGCAATGAGCCTCTAAACAATACACCAGTGGGTGTATTTAAAGAGTTTAACGGAGCGAGTTTAAAGTTTCCGATCGGTCCTTTTGCGATTAAGGCACAAAAAGAATGGGAAGGCGGCTGTATGCTTATCCGTGTAGAAGAAGGGAAGAAAAAGGAAGCTTTAGCCTTGGTAAACAGTACCTGGAACAAGTTTTTCCCTAACCGGATCGCACAGATCAACTGGCAGGAAGATCAGGTACAGCATCAATATAACAAAGAAAAAAACAGTACCAGCAATTGGCACTTTTTACGGGTTCCAGCATGCTGATTGCAATCTTAGGGATTGTGGCTATTGCCATCTATACATTAGAACGAAGAGTAAAAGAAATTGGTATCCGCAAAGTGCTTGGTGCTTCGGTAAATACGATCACCTATATGATTTCCAGATCCTTTATCATACTTCTGCTGATCGCTATTCTAATAGCTTTCCCAATCGCATGGTGGTTTACACACAAATGGCTGGAAAACTTCTACTATCATATTGATGTTCCGATCGCGCTATTTGTTTTCACCGGAATGTTTATCGGTTTGATGACCTTAGCGATTATCGCTGTCCGAATCTTCCAGACAGCCCGTATCAATCCCGTCAATAGTTTACGGGATGAATAAGAAAAAATAAGCCGTAGGTTGTTGACGTTCAAAAGTGCATTTATTATTAACCGATTGGGAATGGAAGTTTATAATTGATGTACCTACGGCTTAGGATCTTTGCAGCAATTTTGGTTATTCACAGTGATAACCAAAATTGCTTATTCTTTTTAGTCGGGTCTTTCGCAGTCAGCTAAAACATACGCAAAACCATATTTAGATTTCTTCCGAACAATTTTGCGTTCATCAGACCAATTAAGTAAATCATCTAGCACCTTCATCAGGTTTTTAGGATCTATATATTTCTCTAGCTTAACACAGCAGAAGTTATGTATTTCATCAGGTCTTTTTCCTCATTAAAATATCCTGCATCAATTTGCTCATCCAAAAAAGCATTTATCTTTTTCACTTCTTCTGCTGTAGAATTTTTATAGTGGTCAATATCATGAAGAGCGTCGATTAACTTAAATTCGATTACTTTCTGATCCTGCTCAACATCAACTTTATACATGTCGTAAATAACCCTGTCAGCCAATGTAGTCACATGCAATTCATATAAGTTTTTTTGTGAAGATAGTTCTACCCCAGAGGCATCATGGCACTCATACTATTTATTTCTAGTACATGATACATGGTAACCAAATCATGAACAAAAATTCGTTTGAGTTTAAACCTCTCAATTTTACTCATAAAATCCAATGGTTTACCCATTAAAAAGGAAACTTCCTCGGGTGACAGGTGCCGCGAAATACGCTGTAGCAGCATGCGATAATAGATTAATATATCTAACTCTTCACATTTTCTCCTATACACTTTTGTTTTTTGAATTTTGCTATTTTCATCTTCGGCACATTTAAATAGTATAGATTTTCAATACAAAGAAATAGAAAACATCTCAAAAACAAAAACATTTGTATAAATAAAAATAACATTATCTATATTTATCTATACAAAAGGACAGATTAATAAAATAATACGATGACAAAACTAGGCGAATTTTTAGCGAAGAAATCTGTAAATAAATCCCAGATTGCTCGCAAAACAGGATTAAGTAAAGCGAGGATCAATGAATTAACCATGACTGAGACGGCTAAATTACGTTTAGATGAAATGTACTTAATTGCCCTAGCCATCGATACGGACCCGGCCAAAATGATGCTCGAACTTTGCGAACATCTCCAACTGAAAGAAATTGAGAATTAAGTTCCACATCTCGTAATTTTATGCAGTTATGCGCATAAAACTACGAGATGTTATTGCTTCCTCCTATTTCCTGCCAATTCACCAGTACCTCTTATAAATTTCATCCTTAAAAATCGGAAACACCAAATCATTCGAAAAGATAAAGCCAAAGGTCACACATGGGAAAACATGATTATTGCTTGGCACAAATCATCTGATGCCGATGGATATAAAAAAGAAGGGATATCACATCGCGGGAATAATCTGTGCGGTATTGGACGTAAAACTGTTCGATATCGTACAGACATAAAATCCAATAAACAATACAAAAACCTAAAAATCAACAACTTAATAAAGTGGCAATACAATTGACTTCAGTATAATGTCTAGATTGACCGGTCGATTACGGATCAATAAGACCTTAAAAAAGTATTGTTATGATAGCAAATAGTCTTAAAATCGCTTGGCGAAATATGGCAAAAAAATAAACTCTATTCTTTTATAAAGATCGGAGGATTTGCTTTTGGTATCGCAATCTGTATTCTCATCGTACTTTACATCAAGCAAGAGACGAGTTACAACAAATTTTATCCAACGATGGATCGAATTTATCGTCTGGTCGTTCAGCTTCCGATCGAAGGTAAAATAGAACGTTGGGTGTCACTTTCGGCACCCGTTGCCCCAACACTTAAAGCTGAAATTCCATCCATAGAACAAACGGGCCGGATACTTCCCAATCCTTTATTTGGCGCTGGAAGTAACCAGCTCTCCCTGAACGATAATCCGCAAAGTTTCTACGACGATGGCTTTGTGTATGTTGATCAATCTATTCTGGACATGTTTCCGACACCTATGGTTTCAGGCAGGCTTGCCCACGCATTGGATCAACCCAACACATTGGTCATTACGAAAAGTAAAGCCGAAAAATATTTCAAAACTGATCCTATCGGACAGACTATCTATCTAAATAATAACAAATCCAAACTATATACCATTACTGGTGTCATCGAAGACATCCCACAAAATTCTACGCTGGCCGGTTATAGCTTTTTATGTCTCTTGCTGGGGAACCTTTTACCCCGGCGAACAAAACCAATGGCTCAGCAATAATTACACGGTCTACGTTAAATTAAAACCACAGGTCAACATTGAACAAACAGAAAAAGAGATCTTAAAAAACTATAAAGAGCACTATTTGCCTGAATACAAAAAAATCAGGTCGTAAGCTCAATCCTGTATTCGAGCAGGTAAAAATCAACTTACAAAATGCACTTGACATCCATTTAATGTCTACGGATATTGATGATGATAAAGTCAGTACACTGAATCGAGGCGATATCCGTATGGTCTGGACATTTGCCACTGTAGCGCTATTTATACTGCTAATTGCCTGTATCAACTTTATCAACCTGTCCACGGCCAATGCCGCTACACGAGCCAAAGAAATCGGTATCCGGAAAACAATTGGTTCGACGAGGACATTGTTGATCGGACAATTCTTGCTCGAAGCGATTTGCTATAGTGTATTATCCTTGTTCGTTGGTCTATTGCTGAGTTGGGTTTTATTACCCATATTCAACAATCTCGCCAATAAGTCATTGACCATTCCTGGACATCCCCATACTTTTTCCCATCTTTATTGCTGGCGATAATTTTCATCGGCAGCTTGGCCGGAATCTACCCAGCCTTGTATCTATCCCGATTTAAACCGATTGCTGCATTGAAAAATAAGATCGCGGGAGCCAAATCATCATTATTCCGAAATGGTCTTGTCATTTTTCAGTTTGCAACTTCCATCATCCTCATTGTAAGCGCCCTGGTGACCAATCAACAGATACGCTATATCCTGGAAAAAGACCTGGGTTTCAAAAAGAACAGGTGATCGTCCTGCGTGGCGTTGGTACATTGGGAAATCAGATCCTTAGTCTTAAGAATGAATTAAAGTCCATTCCAAATGTCAGCTCCGTTTCCCTAGGTGATTTCCTCCCTGTCCCCATTGATGGCGCCAAAAGAAATGGCAATCCTTTTTGGAATGAAGGTAGACGAGAGGTCGATATGGCGACACAAGGGCAGTTTTGGGAGATTGACCAGGATTATCTTGCGACCTTCGGATTGCAATTGACGAAGGGTAGAAATTTCGATCCCAAAATGGCTACCGACAGTACCGCTGCGATCATCAACCAGAAATTAGCGGACGACCTGGGATTAAAAAATCCCATCGGGGCAAAAATAACCAATGGCAATACTTGGACAGTAGTCGGTGTTGTGGACAATTTTATTTTTGAATCGTTAAAAGGGAAAGGGTACGCTGGCTTATGTATGGTATTGCGGGGTTATCCATCACTCCTCTCTATTAAAGTTAAGCCCGAAAACTTACAGGAGACCCTAAACGGGATTAACACGGTATGGAATAAATTTTCACCCAATCAAAAATCAATTACAGCTTTTTGGATGAGGGCTTTGCTTCCCTTTATCAAGATGTTGAACGGACGAAAAATATATTCAGCTGTTTTGCAATCGTCGCCATTTTTGTGGCTGCCCTTGGTCTTTTTGGACTTGCCACCTATGTGACACAACAGCGGACAAAAGAAATCGGTGTACGGAAAGTGCTTGGCGCAAGTTCCCTCAGATTGCTGAAACTGTTGTCCGGAGACTTTATAAAATTGGTGTTTGTTGCCATGGTCATTGCCTCACCTGTTGCGTGGTGGGCAATGAACCAATGGCTCAGAGACTTCAACTATAAAATAGATATCAACTGGATGTACTTTATTCTGGCGGGTATGGGGCTATCCTCATCGCCTTAGGTACCATTAGTTATCAAACATGGAAGGCTATCCGGACCAATCCGGTCGATAGTCTGAGGGATGAATAAAGTCAACATGTTAATTTTATTATTATGATCAGAAATTACCTAAAGATTGCTTGGCGGAACATGACCAACAACAAACTCTACTCAATCATCAAGATTGGTGGTTTTGCATTTAGCGTTGCAATCTGTATACTCATCTTACTGTACATCAGACATGAAAAAAGCTATGATAGGATGTATCCGGATATGGACCGTGTATTTCGTCTAGTTATTCAAGCTCCGGACGGGGACAAATCAGTGCAGTATCTTTCATTTCCGGCCCCGCTGCTAAGACCCTCCAGGCCGAAATACCTAGTATTGAATCAGTCGGGCGGGTGCTCCCCAACACTTTATTTGGCGCAGGGAGTAACCTCTTCACAGTGAATGGCAACGCCGAGAATCACTTAGACGCAGGTTTCGTTTATGTTGATCAGTCTATCCTGGAAATGTTTCCACTCCCGATTATGGCAGGACAGTTAAATCATGCTTTAGACAAACCCAATAGCCTGGTCATTACAAAAGTAAAGCGCAGAAGTTTTTCAAGGGAAATGCTGTTGGGCAAACAATCTATCTGAACAATAACAAGAACGTTCTGTACAATATCACAGCCGTTATTGATGATGTACCAAGCAATTCAAGCCTCTATGGTTATGATTATTTTATCTCGCTTGCCGGTGAACCTTTTACCAAGGTGAACAAAACAACTGGGGAGCAACGAATTACATCACTTACGTTAAGCTTAAAGAAAATACGGATCTCGGAACGGCACAACATGATATTTCAAAGAACTATGTCGAGGATCATTACATTCCGATCAACAAAAAAACGGAATGAAAATATCCCCGGAAACCATGCAATCAAGGTGTTACTTCAAAATGCATTGGACATGCATTTATATTCCAAAAATATTTTAGAATACGCCATGGCGACGCAATATCAGGGTGATATCAAAATGGTCTGGGTTTGCCGGGATTGCATTTTTCATCCTACTGATCGCATGCATCAATTTTGTTAATCTGTCTACCGCCAATGCCGCAACACGAGCTAAAGAGATCGGTATACGCAAAACCATTGGATCCAGTCGAAGTACTTTAATCACCCAATTTATGACTGAGGCGGTATGTTACAGCTTAATTTCTTTAATTATTGGTCTTTTACTAGCTTGGACATTACTACCTCTTTTTAATAGTTTGGCCAATAAGACCTTAGTTATCCCTTGGGCAACATGGTACTTTATACCTTCTTTGATCTTAACCATGTTGACCATAGGCGGCATAGCTGGTATATATCCTGCGCTATACCTCTCTGGATTTCAACCGATCAATGCCCTAAAAAGTAAATCAAGTTCCAACCCAAAAACAGCACTATTGCGTAATGGGCTTGTTGTTTTCCAATTTGCAACCTCCATCATCCTGATGATCTCTGCCTTGATCGCCAATCAACAGATCAGCTATATGCTCAACAAAGATATTGGCTTCAATAAGGATCAAGTCATTGTACTCCGTGGCATAAATAGCATTACCTCAGAAGTACAAAACCTGAGAAATGAACTGAAAGCCATTCCGGCTGTGAGCAATGTATCCATAAGTGATTATCTCCCAGTGCCATTGGATGGTGTAAAACGTAATGGCAACCCATTTTGGGCTAAGGGAAAAGAAGGCCTTGAACTGCCAGAAGCTGGACAATTCTGGAATATTGATGAAAATTACGTTTCCACTTTTGGACTTCGATTAATCGCAGGTCGAAATTTTAATCCACAGATTGCTTCCGATAGTAGTGGTACCATCGTCAATAAAAAATGATCACAACGCTGGGTATTAAAGGTAATCCAATCGGTGCACAGATTACAAACGGAAGAACATGGACAATTATTGGCGTTGTCGATGACTTTATTTTTGAATCATTAAAAGGTGAGGGATATGTCCCTGTCTGTATGACCTTGGCCAGCAGCCCATCGCTCCTTTCGATCAAGACCAAGTCAACTGATATGGCTAAAACTTTGGCTGACATAAATACCGTATGGGACAAATTTGCACCTAATCAAAAATCAATTACAGCTTTTTGGATGAGGGCTTTGCTTCCCTTTATCAAGATGTTGAACGGACGAAAAATATATTCAGCTGTTTTGCAATCGTCGCCATTTTTGTGGCTGCCCTTGGTCTTTTGGACTTGCCACCTATGTGACACAACAGCGGACAAAAGAAATCGGTGTACGGAAAGTGCTTGGCGCCAGTACGATGAGATTGCTGAAACTGCTGTCTGGAGACTTTATAAAATTGGTGTTTGTTGCCATGGTCATTGCCTCACCTGTTGCGTGGTGGGCAATGAACCAATGGCTCAGAGACTTCAACTATAAAATAGATATCAACTGGATGTACTTTATTCTGGCGGGCATGGGGCTATCCTCATCGCCTTAGGTACCATTAGTTATCAAACATGGAAGGCTATCGGACCAATCCGGTCGATAGCCTAAGGGATGAATAAAATCAGAAGATCTTAAAAATTGGTGTTTGTTGCCTTGGTCATTGCCTTGCCTGTTGCGTGGTGGGCAATGAACCAATGGCTAAGGGGGCGATGAATGTTCGATTGCGAACGAAAACTGTCCGAAATCGAACATCAAAAAGTACACGACACCACCTAACAAACTCATAATAAAAACTTTAAAACAATGGCAAGAGGATTGTATTTTTTTCATAGCGGCGGATTTGATACAGAAGAGACCGAAACATAAAACCTTACAACATGACACAAAATGATTTCAAACTGGCTTGGCGTAAGCTCTTAAAAATAAGGGGTTCACGTTCTTGAACATTATCGGATTGATGCTGGGTTTTACCGGTTTTATCCTTTCCTATCAATACATCAATCGGGAAACAAGCTTTGATAAATGGAATCCAAACTATAAGGAAATCTATCAGCTTGGTCTGGAAGCAGAAGGTGCTTTTACGGACGAAACCTCGCCTTCCCTTGCTCCGTTGCTAAAACAGAATTTACCGGATATTGTATATGCCGGTAGAAAAATGGTTTACAACTATGGTAGCTACCCACTATTCGGGAGAAGACGGTGCTTATCAAAAATGCTGCATTAATTGATTCTTCGGCTGCGCGGATCTTTCAGGTAGAAAATGCCAACGGACCGCTCTACAAAAACAAAGATCAAAAGGACGCGACCATGGTCAAAAGTCCTATTGCCGAACAGCTTTTCAAAAAGGAGGATTTAACATTTGACAGCCCGCATTCCATTCCGTCTATGAGCCTTGATCTGGGAATGCGTGAGATGATTTACGGTACCATCAAAAGCACGATCTTTCGATGATTGATTACGACCTTCTTTTTATCCGTGAACCACAGGATCTCTTTGCTGAAAATAATCCTTTTTTATACCAGACTTTTATTCAGGTCAGACCGGGTACAGATATCGCTAAGTTGACCGATCAGATCAACACAATTTATCACAAGGAAATCGCCCCAAAAGATAAAATACGCTCTTCCGCTTATGCCAAAGGCAAGATTTACTTAGATCCATTGGCCAACCTGCACCTGCGACCAAAAACCGGAAGCAACACGGCCTACATCATGACGTGGATTATCGGTATTCTTTCCTATTGATCCTCCTGCTCGCCTCCGCCAATTTCGCCAACATGATTATGGCGCAAGCCGATCAACGTCTTAAAGAGCTTGCCCTCAAAAGATATTGGGAAGTTCGCGCTGGGCTATCGTAAGGCAATTGTTATTGGAAGTGTTTATACTGACCAGCAGTGCTGCAGTATTGAGTTTCATTACCTTGGCACTTACGGGGAACATATTACAAAGATGGTTCAATGATGATCTGAGAAGTTATATTTTAAGTTCTGAAACCATTATCCAACTCTGTGTCGCTGTACTATTAACAACAATCCTTTCGGCAATATACCCGGCCATCGTTCTTTCAGGTTTCAAATCCGTCAATCTGCTCAAAGGCGGATTATCGGCAATACTTAAAAAGGAACATTCCGAAATGCTTTACTAACCTTTCAGATCAGCATGGCGATTCTGTTTATTTCAGGTATGCTGGTCATTAGGGCCCAGCTTCAATACATGCAGCATACAGATAAAGGGTTTGAGCCAGCGCAAGTGGTCAACTTCAAAGGAGTGGGCATGTATTACGACTCCAAAATTGATGGTTCTTTCCATCAATTGAAACGGCGATTAGAAAATGATCCGAGCATTGAGGCGGTGGCTTCCTCCACAAATATCCCGGGAGAAGGGGAACAACCTCCCAAAATGGAATTCTCCTATGCACAAAAGAATATTTCCTTTGCTCATGTCGGTATCGATCCGGGCTATTTTAAAACATTAAATATCCCTAATCTACAGGGGAATATCAATCTGTCAATCGATCAGTTGCTCCATGACTCCCTTTCCAACTATGCAGTCATCAATGAATCAGCTGCTAAAAGTTTGGGACTTTCGAATCCCATTGGCGTTAAAATCAGTGGCTGTGACGCAAATTTCGAAATCGTCGGCCTTGTCAAAGATAGTAAGGCCTATGGCTTTGAAAATGCCGTTCAACCTACCCTCTATTCATTTAAAAATGAGTGTGGAAGCATGCGTTTCCAAACGACGCTTATGGTGAAAACAAAACCGGGAATGGTCGATCCGGCGATTGAGGCAGTAAAGAAAGAATGGGCAAAAAATACATCTGCAAAAGATCTGCCTTTAGACTACTCCTTTATGGATCAGCAATATGCTTTGCAGCACAAGAAACAACAGGAACTACAGGTTGCTTTCAATAGTTTCGCCAGCCTTTCGGTTATTATTGCTGCATTGGGACTATTCAGCATGGCGGCTTATCAGGCCGCATTACGCAAAAAAGAAATGAGTATCCGGAAAGTACTCGGTGCCTCGGCACAACTCCTCTTTGTCCAATTAAATAAACCGTTTTTCAGGCTATTTCTGATCGGTATCGTCATAGCCATTCCTTTAGCATATTTACTCATGGACAAATGGATTTCCAATTTTGCATATCATGTCAATATACAATGGTGGTCGTTTTTGATCCCGATATTTTGCATATTTATCTTAATATTGATTTCCATTAGCTTCCAATCGTTGAAAGTTGCAAGAACAAATCCGGTAGATAGCCTGCGGGATGAATAAGTAAAAATTAAAAGACAAAATAAAAAAGAGATACCGGGTAAGCCGAGGCTTGTACAACCAAAATCTCAATACTAAAATCTCAATACTAGAAAATGATACAATTAAAACATTTATTCAAGTGGTATAACGTAGGTGGTACACGCTCATTTGTGCTCAAAGATGTCAGTTTAGATATAGCAGAAGGTGATTTCATATCCATAATGGGCCCTTCGGGTTCAGGCAAATCCACCCTGCTGAATATTATTGGAATGCTGGACGAACCGGATGAAGGTGAATATATCTTTATGGATGAAAACGTATTGGAGATGAAAGCAAAAAAACGGTCGCAGCTCTACCAATCTCATATTGGATATGTATTTCAGGCTTACCATTTACTGGATGAATTGACAGTATATGAAAATATAGAAACACCACTGATCTATAAAGACATTTCCAGCAAAGAGCGCAAAGCCATTGTGGCTGATATGCTTGACCGTTTTGGTATTGTAGGAAAGAAAGATCTATTTCCGGCTCAGCTGTCCGGAGGGCAACAACAGATCGTTGGTATCGCACGTGCATTGGCGGGATCTCCGAAACTCTTGTTGGCAGATGAACCTACGGGTAACCTCAATTCCAAACAAGGCGAAGAGATCATGGAACTGTTCAAACAATTGAATGATGACGGTGTCACGATCATACAAGTTACCCACTCCGAAAAAAATGCGGAGTACGGCAAAAGAATTGTCAATATGCTGGATGGCCAGCTCAAATAATTGTATACCAATTTAACCTGAATAATCCCTACCTGGTACATGAATACTGTAGGGATTTTTTTGTATCATTTCTCAATTCATTTTTTTAACTTCGTTATGATGAATGAGAGAGAGCTGAAATCGTTAATATTCCTGTTGGACGATACCGACCAACAGATTATTCAGGAAGTGGAACATCAGTTAAAAAGCCAAGGTCCTGAAATTGTTCCTTATTTAGAAAAATTCTGGGAGTCGAGCTTTGATCCAAGAGTCCAGGGGCGGCTGGAAAACATTATTCATGAAATTCAATTCGACCAGACCAAAAATGAGTTACAGATCTGGAATCTGAGCAATTCCTTCAATCTGCTGGAAGGACTTATCATTCTCAATAACTATCAATATCCTTCTTACGAGGACCATAAAATCGTGTTGAAAATCGAAGATCTGAAAACAGAGGTGTGGCGCGGACTACAATACGATATGAGTCCATTGGAGAAGGTGAACCTGCTGAACCATGTGCTATTTGGTTCCTTTGGTTTATCTGGCAATACAAAGGATTATCACCATCCGCAAAACTCCTATATCGGTCAGGTTTTGGACACGAAGCAGGGGAATCCGTTGACCTTATCCTGTATCTATAGCATTATTGCACAAAAGCTGGATATCCCGATCTATGGGATCAATTTACCCAAGCATTTTATCCTGGCCTATATGGATTCGGATGAAGAAGGAAATGAACATGTTTTGTTTTACATCAATGCATTTAACCGGGGGCAGATCATGCAAAAAAGTGATGTTAATTCGTTCCTGAAACAGTTAAACCTAGGTCCAGATCGGGAATTTACATTTCCCTGCGACAATGTGACTATCCTAAAGCGCGCTTTGCGGAATCTCCTGTCAGCGTATGAAGCTCATGAAAGTTCAGGCAAGCAACAGGAAATCAGAGAACTGTTCGAATTGCTTGCTTGACAGTGTGTATAAATTAAAAATTTGTCCTTTCTCGGGCATCCAAAAGATATAATTTGGAATCAGAGTCCCATATTCTTGTGTTAGTTCCGGTGCTACATTCCCTTCATCCGTCAATTTAAACCGGCTGATTTTCCTATTCTTCGCATCTGAAATATAAAGAAATTTTCCATTTTCAATACGGTCATCGATGGCAACTCCCGTAGGCTCTTCCAACCCTGTAGCGGAACCACCGATCACATAATCGGGAGGGACAGTTTTTCTCCAGTTCCAGTAAACAATTCCTTCGGATTTCTAAAGAACAACACCTCTTTTCCCTCTCCTGTAGCAACGGCCAATAATTTTCTATTGGGCGCATAAGAAACAGCTCCCAAGTCTGTTTTTCCCTGCACATAGACCTTCAGTGTCGGTACAAATCTAGACGCCGCAACAATCGTATCTCGAGGCCTATCAATCAGTTCTTGTTTAAGAATTGTATAAACAGCGAAACCATTCCCTTTATTTGTACCATCATTTTCAAACCCTACGAGTAGCAGTTTTTCGTTTTTATCAGCTGTATTCCCTTCTAATAAGGTCAACGAGGTTGGAATAATCGTCCCGAGGCTAATCTGTTTATCGATGATCTTGGAACCACCTGTTGATCCACCTTTTCCTTCGGGGCGGCTTATCGCATATAACATATTGCCACCTGTCGCCGCAAGTAGAAAGTTGGTCACTGCCGATCCCCAGTACCATTTTGTTGCGCATAGGAGTAATAACCTAATCCTACCACATTTCTAAAACCTGTAAACCCAAGTTGACTAGCATCACCGGGATTCCCATAAATGTCGTCCAAAGGAATCCGCTGGATAAAGGTATCTTGAGCAACGGCTCCCGAGCTTGCCTGGAAAATAGATGTCGCATTGGGATCAAAGAGCACCGGTCCACCACCTTTCGCTGGGGAAAGATATTGAACGGTATTATTCAGTGTATTGGTGTCTGCAGGATCAACAATCATAAGATTCTTGATCGAATTATTTGTTCGATAGTCAGAGAAAGAAATATACAATCTTGAAATAAGTGTCGGCAGACCATTTTCTGGTTCATCATCCAGTTTTTTACAGGAAGCAACACCTATTAAACTGGCAAATAATACAATAACACAGGTTTGAAATGAAAATTTCATATTTTTTTATTATAAATAGCTTATTGCGTCAAACATACAAATCTACTAATATATGCAGAATATCAATGAATTTATCTCATTCTTTTAGACGGATACCATGATGTCTAAAACGGAAATATTTGCCATTTCGCTACTTTTTGATTAAAATTGCCTTTGTTTTTGATATCACATACGATTATGGAAAAGAAGGAATTTGTACGGGAGAAGTTGGCATTACCAGGAGAGGGCAAGAAATTGCTTCTACATTCCTGTTGTGCACCTTGTGCCGGAGAAGTCATGGAAGCATTGATTGCTTCGGATATCGATTTTACGATTTATTTCTACAATCCCAATATCCACCCACGCAAGGAGTATGATCTGCGCAAAGATGAGAATATTCGTTTTGCAGAGAAGCATAATATCCCTTTTATTGATGCGGACTATGATGTAGACCATTGGTTTGATCTGGCTAAGGGTATGGAACAGGAACCTGAGCGAGGAATCCGTTGTACCATGTGTTTTGATATGCGTTTTGAAAAAACTGCAGAATACGCGGCGGCTAATGGCTTTGATGTGATCTCTAGTTCATTGGGTATTTCCCGTTGGAAAAACATGGAGCAGATCAACGACTGTGGCTTACGTGCCGCTTCCCGCCATGAAGGGATGGAGTACTGGACGTTCAACTGGCGCAAGAAAGGTGGTTCGGCAAGGATGTTAGAAGTCTCCAAAAAGAGAAATTCTACATGCAGGAATATTGCGGCTGTGCATATTCGCTACGTGATACCAATAAATGGCGCATGGCAAATGGACGCGAAAAGATAGAGTTAGGTAAAAATTATTATGAATAAGTCGTGCTCTGTGTATAGATAAAGCGTTCGACTGGAATATTTAAAAAATATTTCGATCCTAATGATTTTATACATACCTTTGCAGGCTCAAATGCAAGATTGTGAAACATCTAAAACAATACAGAATTCCCTTTTCGGGACTCAACGCTGGAAAGCACAATTTTGAATTTGACATTAATAAAAAGTTCTTTGACTGCTACGAACATTCGATTGTAAAAGATGGCAATCTGAAAGCAGAAGTTGAGTTGCAAAAACAGGAGAACCTGTTGATTTTGCATTTTGATATCCAAGGCGAGATTCAATTGACTTGTGATACCTGCTTGAAAGAGTTTATGTCGCCGATTTCAATTCAAGAACGGATATTGGTCAAATTCACGGATGAAGATTGGACAGACAATACCGAAGAGGTGTTGATCTTATCAAAAAGCGACCATGAGTTGGATATAGCTGAACTGTTGTACGAATACATCAATTTGGCGGTTCCTATATCGTGAAATGTGAAGAGCAGGGACAAGGCATACAATGCGATCCTGAAATGTTGGCTTTATTTACAAGCGAGCCGGATTCAGAAGAGCAAAAAGAAGAAGAAATTATCGACCCACGTTGGGAAGCATTGAGAAATATTAAAAATAACTACTAAAACAAAAATACGAGATGGCACATCCAAAACGTAAAACTTCTAAATCAAGAAGAGACAAAAGAAGAACACATTATAAAGCTGAAGCTCCTAGCTTGACAGTATGTAAAGAAACTGGCGCAGTTCATTTACCTCACCGTGCTTACAAAGTAGACGGAAACTTGTACTACAACGGTAAATTGATCATTGAAAATACAGCTGTTGTCTAAGGTAAACCTTTCATAACACCAAAACATCCCAAACAAGCAATATTTTAGAAATTTGCTTTATTTTGGGATGTTTTTTGCGTATTATTGATTTACTAAATAATAACGGATGAAGATTGGTTTAGATATTTTAGGAGGAGATTATGCTCCTAAAGCAACGATAACAGGTGCGATTGAAGCACAAAAACAGCTTACTGGAGACCAAAAGATAGTCCTTTTGGTAAAACTGAAGAGACTAAACAATTAATCGATCAAGCCGGAGGAAATTCATCTGACTTTGAATATGTGGAAGCTCCAGAAGTCATTGCGATGGGTGAACATCCAACCAAAGCAATAACTCAAAAACCCAACTCAAGTATTGCGAAGGGATTTGAATATTTAAAAAACAAAGAAATCGACTCATTCGCATCCGCCGGTAACACCGGAGCCATGCTCGTGGGATCGATGTTCAGCGTGAAAGCTATCCCAGGCGTATTACGCCCAGCCATAGCATCAATTGTTCCAAAATTGAAATCAGGATTCGGAATCTTACTGGATGTCGGTGCAAACGCAGACTGTAAACCAGAGATGCTGAATCAATTTGCAATGTTGGGCAGCCTCTTTGCCGAGCATGTATTCAATGTATCCAACCCTAAAGTAGGATTGTTGAACATCGGAGAAGAAGAAGAAAAAGGAAACATCCTGACAACCTCTACCTACCCCTACTTAAAGCCAACGACAAGATTAACTTTATCGGAAATG
The DNA here is from genome assembly GCF_019285695.1 of Sphingobacterium sp. E70. Classification (NCBI taxonomy): domain Bacteria; kingdom Pseudomonadati; phylum Bacteroidota; class Sphingobacteriia; order Sphingobacteriales; family Sphingobacteriaceae; genus Sphingobacterium; species Sphingobacterium sp. E70. The sequence continues at coordinate 1,757,151 of NZ_CP079104.1, forward strand.
CAGAAGGCCGCGACCTGTTCAGTGATCATGCCGACGTATACGTCTGCGATGGATTTACGGGCAATGTGGTCTTGAAACTTGCAGAATCATTTTATGTAGTGACCCTGAAAAAGGTTTTAAAGATGATTTCTTCGACCGATTCAACTACGAGCAGTACGGCGGTAGTCCAATCTTAGGAGTTAACGCTCCTGTTATTATTGGTCATGGTATTTCAACACCTGAGGCCATTAAAAATATGGTTTTATTTTCAAGAGATATGATCGAGTCTAAATTCATTGACAGTATCAGATCTATTTTCAATTAAGTATTTATGTCAAAGATTCATGCCGCGATTACGGCTGTAAATGGTTACGTTCCGGATTACATCCTCACCAACAAAGAGTTGGAAACAATGGTCGATACCAACGACGAGTGGATTGTATCACGAACAGGAATCAAAGAAAGACGCATCTTAAAGGGCGAAGGGCTTGCTACATCAGATCTTGCTGTACCTGCCGTTCAGGGTTTGTTGAAAAAGAGAGGAATAGAAGCGACGGATATCGATTTAATTATCTTTTGTACAAGTACACCTGATATGCTGTTTCCCGCTACGGCAAATATTTTAGCCGATAAAATCGGTGCGACAAATGCATGGGGCTTTGATCTACAGGCTGCTTGTTCGGGCTTCTTGTTTGGACTGAATACCGGAACACAGTTTATCAAAGCAGGCACGCACAAAAAGTGCTTGTCATCGGTGCTGATAAAATGTCATCGGTAATCAATTATCAAGACCGTAATACCTGTATCCTTTTTGGAGATGGTTGTGGCTGTGTGTTATTAGAGCCAAATGAAGAAGGATTGGGTATACAAGATGCGATTTTGAAGACAGATGGTTCTGGTGGCCAATTCCTAAATATTAAAGGTGGTGGTTCATTAAACCCTGCCTCCCATGCTACGGTCGATGCAGGATTACATTATGCGTACCAAGAAGGCCGTACAGTATTCAAATTTGCAGTGACCAATATGGCTGATGTTGCTCATGATGTCATGGTGAAAAACAATTTGAAGTCAGAGGACATCGCTTGGTTGGTACCGCATCAGGCCAACAAACGTATCATCGATGCAACAGCAGAACGTGTAGGTCTTCCGGAAGAAAAAGTGATGGTAAACATCCAAAAATATGGAAATACAACCAGTGGAACAATTCCTTTATGCTTATGGGAATGGGAATCTCAATTGAAAAAAGGAGATAACCTGATCCTTGCTGCTTTCGGTGGTGGTTTCACCTGGGGATCCATCTATTTAAAATGGGCGTATTAATTGTCCATTTTATGGTATAATTTATTACTTTTGACAGTTAGAATTTTTAAGAAACAAACAAAACCTAGAATACTATGGGTATGGATATCAAACAAATTCAAGACTTGATTAAATTCGTTTCAAAATCAGGTGTGAATGAAGTCTCGATTGAAGAGCAAGATTTTAAAATTACAATAAAGACAAATCAAGAGCCTACGTACGTAACAGCTTCTGTTCCAGCTGTAGCACCAATTGCTGCTGCTCCTGTTGCTCAAGCAGCAGCTCCAGCTCCGGTAGCTACCCCTGCAGCACCGGCTGCTAGTGCTGACGCAAACTTGATTACTGTTAAATCACCAATGATCGGTACATTCTATCGTTCAGCTGGACCTGGCAAACCATCTTTCGTTAATATTGGTGATGATATCAATACAGGTAATGTATTGTGTATTGTTGAAGCGATGAAATTGTTCAACGAAATCGAATCTGAAGTTTCTGGTAAAATCGTTAAGATTTTGGTAGAGGATGCTCAACCTGTTGAGTATGACCAACCATTATTCTTAGTTGAGCCTAAGTAATTTACAAACGTAAATGAATACTATGTAGCCTCCAAAGGGCTACATTTTTGTAAACTTCATAATTCAAGACAATGTTTAAAAAATATTAATTGCAAATAGAGGAGAAATTGCCCTGCGCATTATCCGTACCTGCCGTGAGATGGGTATCAAAAGTGTTGCAGTATATTCGACCGCAGATAGAGACAGCTTACACGTACGTTTTGCTGATGAAGCGGTTTGTATTGGCCCTCCACCGAGTAAAGATTCTTACTTAAACATTCCGAATATTATTTCTGCGGCTGAATTGACAAATGCAGATGCTATTCACCCAGGATATGGTTTCTTATCTGAGAACGCACGTTTTTCGGCAATTTGTGCAGAGTATGGTATCAAATTTATTGGTGCTACTGCTGAACAGATCGAAAAAATGGGCGATAAGTCCCGTGCGAAGGATACCATGAAAAAGCCGGTGTACCTACTGTACCCGGATCAGATGGTTTGATCTCAAACGTAAAGAAGGGATCACGCTAGCCAATGAAATAGGTTACCCTGTTATTATCAAAGCTACCGCCGGTGGTGGTGGTCGTGGTATGCGCATCATCTGGAAAGACGAAGAGTTTGAACCAGCTTGGGATTCTGCCCGTGTCGAATCTGCTGCTGCATTTGGTAATGATGGTATCTACCTTGAAAAATACGTTGAGGAACCCCGTCACATTGAATTCCAGATTGTAGGTGATCAGTTTGGTACAGTTTGTCACTTGTCAGAACGTGACTGCTCGATCCAACGTCGTCACCAAAAATTGATCGAAGAATCTCCTTCTCCATTTATGACGCCTGAATTAAGAGCTGAAATGGGTGAAGCTGCTGTGAAAGGTGCAAAAGCTGTAAACTATGAAGGTGCCGGTACAATCGAATTTTTAGTTGACAAACACCGCAACTTCTACTTTATGGAAATGAATACGCGTATTCAGGTGGAGCATCCTGTAACTGAAGAAGTGATCAACTTCGATCTGATCAAAGAGCAGATCAAGGTTGCAGCAGGTATTCCAATCTCCGGAAAAAATTATGAACCGGAAATGCACGCGATCGAATGTCGTATCAATGCGGAAGATCCGTTCAACAATTTCCGCCCTTCACCGGGAAAAATCACCAACTTCCACTCACCAGGTGGACATGGTGTACGTGTAGATACACACGTATATTCAGGCTATACGATTCCTCCTAATTATGATTCCATGATCGCGAAGTTGATCACTGTTGCACAAACGCGTGAAGAGGCGATCTGTACCATGGAGCGTGCATTGAGCGAATTTGTGATTGAAGGCATCAAAACAACCATTCCTTTGCACTTGAGATTAATGCGTGACCCTAACTTTAGAGCAGGCAATTTCACAACAAAGTTCATGGAAACATTTGACCTAACTGAATATCCTGTAGAAGATTAAATAAAATTATCTTTACATACATAAAAAATACCATTCTTTACAATAAGAATGGTATTTTTGTTTCCAAACAATTTTTATGAGTACACCAAATTCGAAAGATCTAATACAAGCTATCAAAAATAAGGGGAAGAATATAGAAGCAGAGATGTCCTTCTTTGACCATCTTGAGGTCTTAAGATGGCATTTGGTCCGTTCAGCTATTGCAATCTGTATCTTTGCAGGTATCGCTTTCACATTCTACGATTTCGTCTTTAAAGATATTATCATGGGACCAAAAATCTGGATTTTTGGACCTACCGCATGATGTGTAAAGCGGCGGATGTATTTAATTTAGCCGACTTCTGTGTCAAGAAAATACCTTTTAATATTATCAATACGGAATTGGCCGGACAATTTATGCTCCAGATCAACTCCTGCTTGTTGATGGCTTTGATGATGGGTTTCCCTATCTTCTTTTCGAAATTTGGTTGTTTGTAAAACCAGCCTTGACAGATGTGGAAAGACGTTCCGCACGTGGATTTGTATTTTACTCTTCTGTATTGTTTATTTTAGGTGCACTTTTCGGATATTATATTGTTGTACCCTTATCCATCAATTTCCTAGCGAATGTATCCTTAAGTGATGAAATCGTCAACCAGATTACAATAGACAACTACCTGTCTACCATTGCCACATTGACATTAGGCTGTGGAATCGTATTCCTACTGCCGATCATGGTATTTATTCTGTCTAAAATAGGTATTATGACGCCTGAATTTATGCGTGCCAGCCGTCGTTATGCAACAGTAATCATTTTAGTCATAGCAGCAGTAATTACGCCTTCTGCTGATATCATCACCATGTTGACTGTTGCTGCACCAATGTTCTTATTGTATGAAGTAAGTATCATGGTCTCCGCGGATGTCAAAAGAAAAAAATTAGCACAAGAAAAATAAAATAACAATAGAAATGAGCAGTGTAAAGAAAATTGCGATTGGAAGTGACCATGCAGGTTTTGAATACAAAACAGCATTGGTTAGCTTTTTAAATGAATTGGGTTATGAAGTAACCGACTTTGGAACAAACTCCCCAGATTCAGTCGATTACCCAGATTTTGCACATCCGGTCGCATCGGCGGTAGAGAACAAAGAGGCTGATGCTGGTGTTTTGATCTGTGGCAGTGCCAATGGTGTTGCGATCACAGCCAATAAACATCAAAATATCCGTGCCGCAATCTGTTGGTTGGAGGAAATTTCGGCATTGGCACGTCAACATAATGATGCCAATGTGGTGTGTGTCCCAGCCCGTTTTATCGATCTTGATCTCGCTAAAAGATCGTATCAACTTTTATGACAACCGAATTTGAAGGTGGACGTCATGCCAACCGTGTCAATAAAATAGCTTGCAGCTGTTAGTAAATTAACATATTTTAAGAAGCGGATGAAGGGTAGTATATACTTTTCATCCGCTTTTTAGTTATATTGTGTATGATTTAAGGTGATCAAAATTGGCATGCTATCACTTCATATTGTTATGGACATAATAACACACTGTTGTTAATAGTTAACAAGCGATCATCCTATATATACTATTTTTAACAATAAAAAGTGTATTGCGTACAACGTAGAACCTAAGCTTTCAGCACCCGGATCTCAATACGTAATACTAAATTCTCAATACTAAATGAATAAAATACATAACCTGATTTGGGTCGCGTTTTCTGTGGTGAGTTGTGCTCAGGCACAGGATGTCAGTACCAAATATGCGAATGAAATCACTGTAGAATCGACACAAAAACATCTACGAACCCTTGCTTCGGTGGACTTTGAAGGAAGAGGAACAGGACAGAAAGGTGGTCAATTGGCTGCGGACTATATCGCAAATGAGTTCAAAAATACGGACTTTCAGCGCCCGTAAATGGATCATATTTCCAGCCCCTACAGCTTATTCATAATAGTTTTAAGGTCAAGCAATTTACGATCAATGACCGGCCTTTTCAAAATGGGAAGGATATCTTTGTCATTGGTAACAATGAGGAGAAACTCTTTGAAAGCAATGAAATAATATTCATTGGCTATGGAATTGATGATCCAAAGTATTCCGATATCACGGGCTTAGACCTGACCAATAAAGTTGTCCTGTTATTGAACGAAAGTGAACCTACGGATGATAAGGGAAATTCATGGATCACCGGGAAAAAGGCTCCATCTGACTGGTCCACAAGCAGGAATAAGAAAATCAAGGAAATTCTCAAGAAGAAGCCAAAGCTGGTGTTGGCTGTCAACAGCCAGCTATCCCAATTGCTTGAAGAAGCAGGAGACCGCGCGACCGAAGGACGTTATAACCTGGCTATAGATCAGCCCGCACCCGAAAAGTCACCCATGATCCCAGTCGTCAACATAACGGATCATGCTGCGAATTATATCTTTAATCTTGCACGTACAAATCTCGCCGCTGTTGTCGGCAAAATCAATCGCTCTGGACAAGCAAATTCTTTTGTGATTAACACCAATCTCAAGGCCAACTTCGGTACAAATGCAAAACCTTTAGCTGACCCGAATATCCTGGGATACCTGGAGGAACCGACAAAAAGATGAAATAGTTGTCATTGGTGGACATTACGATCACGATGGCAAAGATTCCAAAGGAAACATCTTCTTTGGTGCTGATGACAACGCCTCCGGAACAACGGCCGTACTGGAACTTGCCCGCAGTTTTTCCCGCGCAAAAGCAGCTGGTAATGGCCCAAGACGCAGTATCCTTTTTATAGCCTACGCCGCTGAAGAAAAAGGCCTACTAGGTTCTAAATTCTATACTGAAAACCCTGTTTTCCCACTTGCAAATACTGTTGCCTGTATCAACATCGATATGATTGGCCGTGTAGATGATAAGCACCTCAAAGGGAATCATGACTATATCCATGCGATCGGTTCAGACAAACTGAGTTCTGAACTTTATCAGATCAATAAAGATGAAAATGAAAAAAACACCAAACTGGAAATAGATTATATGTATGATAATCCAAAGGATCCAATGCGTCTGTATTACCGCTCAGACCATTATAACTTTGCAAAGAAAGGCATACCATCCATCTTCTATTTTTCGGGTCTCCATCCAGACTATCATACACCGGCGGACACCTATGACAGAATTGATTTCCCATTAATGGTCAAACGGGAGAAGTTGGTCTTTTTCACGGCATGGCAGATCGCCAATAGAAAACCGCTTGGCAATAGACACTAATAAAGAATAAGTGCATTGCTTTTCAATAAAGGCAAAAAGTCCTGGGTATTGGATACCTGGAACTTTTTGTTTTTGATCAAAATAAAGAACAAAGCCCCTATAAATTTGTTATATTTATTATAACACAGCAAAGATATATGGCTTTTGTAGATTACTATAAAGTGCTTGGCATTGATAAAACAGCCTCGGCTGATGATATCAAAAAGCATATCGCAAATTAGCGCGTAAATACCATCCTGATGTAAACCCGAATGATAATGAGGCTAAACAGCGGTTCCAGGAGATTAATGAAGCAAATGAGGTATTGTCCGATCCCGAGAAACGCAAAAAAATACGACCAATATGGTGAACATTGGCAGCATGGGGAGGAATATGAAAAAGCGCAGCAACAATACAGACAATCCCAATCTGGTGGTGGCAATCCGTTCGGTTCTGGAGGAAATCCATTTGCTGGTAGTGGCGGTTCGCAAGAATATACCGGAAATTTTGATGACGGCCAATTCTCAGATTTTTTCGAACAGATGTTTGGAAGTCGACGTGGCGGTGGCAGGCAAAGTACTTTTCGCGGGCAGGACTTTAATGCCGAATTGAGTTTAAGCCTCCAACAGGCTTATACAACCCATCAACAAACCTTTAATATCAATGGTAAAAGCATTCGTATTACAATCCATGCGGGTGTAGAGGATGGACAGAAAATCAAATTAAAAGGTTACGGTAGTGAAGGGATCAACGGAGGCCCTAAGGGCGATTTGTATATTACAATCAATATCACTCCCGATGCAACCTTCAAACGACAGGGAAATGACCTGTATACCTCCTTGGATGTCGATCTCTATACCGCTATTTTAGGGGCGAGGCGACACTCGATACCTTTGGAGGTAAGATCAAATTAAAGATAAAACCTGAAAGTCAAAACGGTGCAAAAATGCGGCTCAAGGGTAAGGGTTTCCCGCTCTACCGGAAAGAAGGTGAATTCGGAGACCTTTATGTCAGCCTTAATATCAAAATGCCCAGCAATCTTTCCGACGAGGAAAAAGCATTGTTTCAGCAATTGAAGGATTTAAAACAATAATCTCATGGAAACGACACTCATAAAAGTTATTGACTTCTGCCAATCCAGAAAAGTTGAAACAACTTTTCTACAGACGATGGAGGAATATGGCCTTATTCACATTATCATACAACAGGAAGAACAATTTATTGATGAAGATGAACTCAAGAAACTGGAACGTTTCTCAAACCTTTATTACGACTTGGAAGTAAACCCACAGGGAATTCAAGTGGCCAATCACCTCTTGGATAAGGTTGAGCAACTTCAACATGAAATTCTACAGCTCAAAAATAAATTAAAATCCTTGGACTATTAATCCAAGGATTTTATACCAATCCATAAAATAGCATAACTAGAATACAACATCCTTCTCTGTATTGATTTTGGTCTGCCAGACGATTTTATCTTGCAGTGTTGTATAGTGAATTTCATAGTCTCCTTTGCAAACGACAAAGGATCCAAAAAAATCTTTTGGTTTCATTAGTCGATAGACTACCAATGTGTGCTTCCTTGGACCTTCCCGTATGCTTTCATCAGCATATAGCCAGTTTTGTTAATCTTCTCGTCAGGAATCTTATAGTCCAGGTGCGAACGGCTTCCATCATCGGCGCATTGTATCTCCGTCCTGCTCGGCGTAAAAACATAGCGATCCCGGTACATCGCTACATTGGATTGCACAATATTCTTCGCCCAGACAATATCATTGAAATCAGGCGGAAGCAGAAAGATCATACTAACCATCTTCTCTTGCCAAAGCCGGTCATTGAACGGAATAACAAAGTGCAGTAGCTTCTTCCCCTTAAATTCACCTACGCTATAAAAATAGCGCCCTTCCTTGTTTTCCTCACGCTGGAATGTAGTCAAGTCGAGCAAATGACTTTTCTGGCCTTTAATATTCGGATAATTGTTTATCACAGCAAGCATATCATAATTGTAATTCCCTTTCAGGCTTCCGTAAACAATACCTTGTAAGCTGTATCCTGGTAATTTAGATGCTTAAGCACTTTTGTGTATTCTGCCTTGACTGTACTCACATTGATGGGTCCGGTATTTGCACCCCAGTTTTCCTCTTTTAAAATATCATCTCCTAAAAATACTGCAAGATTTTTATCCACATTGATGAAATATTCATCGCCCTCCACTGTATAACCATTAGGCGCTACCTGATAGGATTTGCAGGATACAAGTGTAAAGATTAGCGAAATGGCGATAAACAAGAATAAGGTACTCTTCTTTCTAAACATCCGATCGATCTCCTACGATTTAATCTTTTGCACCTTTACCCCTTCCCAACGATAAACATTATAAAGATCTGCATTCATCTTCATTAGCCTTAACGTCAGTTCATATTGATTTTTAATTGGACTACCGTCAAGAATACCAGGTTTCCACTTTGTTCCAAATCGCAACAATCGAACAAGCTCATCACCTGCCTTCGTACTAGGAGTACTGATTACTTTAAAATTATTCAGTTGTCCATTTTTTCGACGACAAACTGCACAACGACGTTCCCGTCTTCACCTGTCGAATTTGGATTAAAATTCTTCATGACATAATCACGCAATGCAGTCATCCCTCCTATAGGTTCTGAAGTGACATCCACCCGGCTATAATTTTTCACATATTCACCACCAGGTTTAAATTTGAAATAAAAAGCTGCCTTTGACTCGACGGGAACACCTTTTTCCAAAACCGGATTCCATTTAGATTGCGACAATAATTTTGTTGCTTGATCTCTAAACTCTTTGCCAAGATCCGTATTAACAATTAAAGACTTTATAGTACCATCAAGATTAATGGTGAAAACACTTTCAATGATCGGATCAATATCTTTATTGGATATTGCTCTTGGCATTTTAAAATTTTGGCAAACCAAGTTCTCAATCCTTCATAACCAAGTTTTGGTTCAGCCCATACCTTGCCAGATTTGTTTGGCTTATCTTCTCCCTGACTCAAGTTTAAACGGATAGGTAAAGTATAAGCAACACGAACGTTTCTACCATTTGCATTCCAGGACTCCATTTCTCAGCACTTCTCAATAGCTTCAATGCAGCCTCCCCGGTACCATAGCCCAGATCCTTTGTGATTTTGAAATCCGTTAAGCTTCCATCCCGCTCCACGACGAATGAAATCTCCATCACACCATTCACTGCATTTTCCATTGCGGCTTTTGGGTAATCATAATTGTCGGAAACCCAGGTCATAAATTTACGCATTCCGCCAACTGGTTCGGGAATAACTTCAACCTCAGTAAAAATAGCGCCTTTCCTAAGATTTGTCGTATCTTGCTGAATCAATCCTTCTCCCTCACCATTTAGTGCGAAGCCGCCTTCAATACCAGGTTGAATAGGCTCAGCAGTAGCCTTCAATTTTGGTTCAACGGCTTCACTTCCCTCCATTAACTTTTCAAAACTTTTAACGGCTTCTTTTGATCCCGCGACTTCCACCTGATTGATCGAACTTTCTACATCTGAGACGATATCCTTTGCACGCGTGGTATTGAATACCAGTGTAGACCCTGCTACAACCAGTAGCATCGGTAATACTGCGGCATATAACAAACGCTTTTTGCGCGCTGACTTATTCTTAAATAACATCATAATTCTTTTCTTTAAAAACGAATGATTAGAAAACTCATGCGTCAGTGGCAGATGATCCACCTGCAGGGCATGAGCGACCAGCATTTCGGCGTAGGCCACCTTATCCGTGGAACAGATTTCGTCGGCAATACATTCATGCTGGAACTTTAACTCCTTTTGAAAGAAATATAAAATCGGATTAAACCAGTTGAAAATTTTCAACAGCTCCATCAAAAGCAAATCGTAGGAATGCCCCTGATCGACATGAACACGCTCATGTGATTCGATACTACCACTGTCTTTAATGGACTCCCCAATGATGATTTTATTGAAAAATGAGAAACTTAAATAATCATGTTCATCCCGTAATGCACGAACCAGCTTTATCAACCTAAATAGCAACGACATGCAAGCAACTGCAACACCCGCCCAATACACATAAGTCAGGATGTCTATCAAGTAAATTGGTTGCTCTTTGGGGCTATTGATGGCGATCTCCATATAGCCACTCAAATCCACCATAGGTATGGAATACGCTATTAACTCGGTTTTCGGTAATTCAATAAAAATCCCTATTGGTGCCAAGAGCGAGAAAAATATCATCCCGATCAAATAGACGCGATTCCATTGAAAGAAGGTAAGTTTTCGAAAAATCAGCCTATAGAGCGCAAAGCTGATAATCAATGAAACATTGACAATCAATAAGTAAATCATAATCAAAAGTTTATAAGAGGTAGTTGTTGTTATTTATTCCGTTGGATGATCGAAAGAATATCGTTTAATTCTTTAACATCCAATTTATTCTCTTCCAGAAAATAAGAAAGCATACTTTTGGGAGAATTATCAAAATAATTATTCAACAACTTACCAGTGATTCCTTTTTATATTCCTCTTTTGAGATCTTCGGTAAATACTGATGGCTTTTACCAAAAGACTCATGCGACACAAAACCCTTGGTTTCGAGAATACGCACTATCGTTGAAACTGTATTATAAGCAGGCTTCGGTTCAGGCAGTCGGTCAATGATATCTTTGACAAAACCACGTCCCATTTCCCAAAGCTCCTGCATGATCTGTTCTTCTGCTTTAGTCAATTCTTTAAAATCTTCCATAACTCCTTATTATTAACAGTACTGTTGTAATCGATTACAATACAAGTATATAACTAAAGAAATAGTTTTACAACTATTTCTTTAGTTATATACACAAGGCACTGATTATTAAAACAATAAAATTTAACCGAATACTTTTTTATAACAAATTAATCCTCAAAACTTCGTCTACGTGAAGCTTTCAATTGGGATTGTTGTTTCTTCCGATCTAATCTTTTCAGCACGCTGGAATAAGGAATTTTGGTTTTCTTTCTCGGTTTAGTAGGTACGAGGGCTTCCTTCAGTAGATTAAGGAAACGATCAATGGCTATTTCTTTGTTTCGCACCTGTGAGCGGTCCGTATCTGATTCCAATTGTAATATTCCCTCTTTATTGATACGATTCGAAAGCTTCTCAGTCACCAGAGCCTTTTCTTCAGCTGAGAAAATTGCGGACTGCTCCACACTCCATTGCAGGGTAACTTTGGAGGATACCTTGTTGACATGTTGTCCCCTGCTCCTCCCGACCTTGAAAATTTAAAAGTCAGCTCTCCTATTAATCCTGTTATATTCATTTGTTTTTAAACGCTTCTTCTATTTTTTCCATTTTCTGCAACAGGAAACCCAATTTTTCTACCTGGTCACGCTGCACATCAACGAGTTCCTGTTCTTTTCTAATAATGAGGTGGTCGATTTTCTCATGTAGTTCCCGGATTTCAAGCTCGGCCTTCAGATTAACCAAATAATCATTCCGCGCCCGCTCGCGATCCTTGGCTTCTTGCCTATTTTGGCTCATCATAATCACCGGGGCCTGCAGCGCAGCCACACAGGACAAGATCAGATTAAGCAAAATAAATGGATAAGGGTCAAAACCTTTATTATTTAACCAATACATGTTGACCGCGATCCAGATCAGCAAAAATACAACGAAAGAAATAATGAACGTCCAGCTTCCCCAAATTCAGCGACTTTGTCTGCGACACGTTCACCTACTGAGGCTGTTGTTGCTCCATCATTATCCATGCTTGCACTAATGACCTTGTTGTCCTTAAAGCTCTGTATAACCTGTTGATCCAGTTGACTGAGCTGTCCCGACTCGTCTTTCAAAAATTCGGTAATATAAGCTTCCTTAAACCGAGTCAGTTCTGTCGCGGCAATATATTTATCTTTCCCAAAATTCGGATATTCCTTCCGGATTAATTTAAAAATGGGCTGTCGAATAGAAGCCCCAAAATACGTTGTTCCAAAGGGAATTGTTGCCCCGAGATGTCACTGGTAAAATTGTCCATATACCGCTTAAATGTCTACTTAAAGATAATGCTTTTTAAGTAATCAAAAATTCACAAAACTATGGCAATTGGTTTTTGTTATTTTAGGCATAAATAGTCGAAATTTGCAACACAAAAATTAGAGATGAAACCATCATGATTTATTCCATCCGATAAAGGCTGATTAAATCTGAATACGTCATCTGCTTTAAAAATCAATTCATAAAGATGAAAATAGGCATTGTTTGTTATCCCACGTTTGGTGGCAGTGGTGTTGTGGCAACGGAATTAGGAAAGGCTTTGGCAGCCAATGGACATGAGATCCATTTTATTACCTACCGACAACCTGCACGCCTAGATTTCTTTTCGGAAAACCTCTATTACCACGAAGTTGCAGTATCCCAATATCCGCTTTTTGACTTTTTACCTTACGAATCTGCGTTGGCCAGCAAATTGGTTGATGTCGTACGTTTTGAAAAGCTGGATCTGATCCATGTACATTATGCCATTCCCCATGCTTCGGCGGCATTCATGGCAAAACAAATCTTGCTGACGACCTATGGTATTAATATCCCTGTAGTAACCACACTTCATGGTACAGATATTACACTTGTTGGAAAAGATAAAAGCTTTAGTCCTGTCGTCACCTTCTCGATCAATCAGTCAGACGGTGTTACCGCCGTTTCACAAAATCTAAAAGATGAGACACTCCGGTATTTTGATATCAGCAGAGATATTAAAGTCATTACCAACTTTATCGATCTTGATAGATTCAGCAATAGGGACCGCTCCCATTTCAAAAAAGCGATTGCTCCGGGCAATGAGCGGATCTTGGTCCATACCTCCAATTTCAGAAAAGTAAAAAATACGGAAGATGTCATCCGTATATTTAAGAAAGTACATGACGTCATCCCCTCCAAACTATTAATGGTTGGTGATGGTCCTGAACGTCGCAATGCGGAGGAACTATCCAGAGAATTGGATGTATGTATGGATGTTCGTTTTTTGGGTAAACAGGATGCTGTCGAAGAGATCTTGTCCGTTTCCGACCTTTTCTTGATGCCTTCGAGCTCCGAGAGCTTTGGTTTGGCGGCCTTAGAGGCAATGGCTTGCCGCGTTCCGGTTGTTTCATCCAATACAGGTGGATTGCCTGAACTGAATGAAAACGGTGTAACGGGATTCCTGAGCAATGTAGGCGATGTGGACGATATGGCCAAGAATGCGATCTATATTTTAGAAGATGCTGACAGGTTGGAGAAATTTAAAGAAGCAGCATTAAATCATGCAAAAAAATTCCAATTGTCCAATATCATGCCTTTGTACGAACAATATTACCGCGAAGTGATTGATCAAACAACAAAAGCGCAATAAATATCATTTTTGGCCTTAAGGGTTGAAAAAAATTTTATCTTTGACCTTTGGAAAATTTCCAAAAAAACAATTATGAAATACAAACGTATCTTATTAAAACTTAGCGGTGAATCCTTAATGGGTGACCAAAGCTATGGTATCGATATTAACCGTGTATCACAATACGCTAATGATATCAAAGAAATTCACGATCAAGGTTTAGAAATTGCAATTGTTATCGGTGGTGGTAACATTTACCGCGGTTTAAGTGCTGAAAAATCAGGGATGGACCGTGTTCAAGCAGACTATATGGGAATGCTTGCCACTGTAATCAACAGTATGGCACTTCAAGATGCTCTTGAAAAAGTAGGGAAAAAGACACGTTTGCTAACAGCTATCAAGATGGAGCAGATCTGTGAACCATTTATTCGCAGAAGAGCTGTACGCCACTTGGAAAAAGGTCGTATTGTTATTTTCGGAGCTGGTACAGGAAACCCCTATTTCACGACGGATACAGCAGCTTCTTTGCGCGCGATTGAAATCAATGCCGATGCTGTACTAAAAGGAACACGTGTAGATGGTATCTATACTGCTGATCCGGAGAAAGATCCTAGTGCAACAAAATTCGAAGAAATCTCATTCACGGAGGTATACGAGAAAGGATTAAATGTAATGGATATGACTGCCTTTACCCTTTGTCAAGAAAACAAATTACCAATCATCGTATTTGACATGAACAAGCCTGGCAATTTATTGAAACTTGCCAATGGTGAACATGTTGGAACTGTGGTAAAATAATTAATATCTGTAAAAAACGTAATCTTATATGAACGAACTAATTTCAATTGAATTGGACGATTGTAAAGACAAGATGTCCAAAGCAGTTGCTCACACGGAGTCAGAATTAACAAAAATTCGTGCCGGTAAAGCTTCTCCATCTATGTTAGATGGTATTTCAGTCGATTATTATGGTAGCGCTACTCCACTTTCACAAGTAGCTAACATCAATACAACTGATGCTCGGACTATTGTCATCCAACCTTGGGAAAAATCGCTCATCAACGCAATTGAAAAAGCAATTACGGATGCTAATCTTGGTGTCAACCCACAGAATGATGGTATTGTGATCCGCTTGAATATCCCGCCTTTGACAGAAGAAAGAAGACGTGACTTGGTGAAAAAAGTAAAAGAGGAGACTGAAAGAGGCCGTATTGGTATCCGTAACATCCGCAAAGACACCAATGAGTCCATCAAAAATTAAAAATGATGGTGCCTCAGAAGACGAAATCAAAACCGCCGAAGGGGAAGTACAAAAATTGACTGATGCATACATTGTAAAAGTTGATACTTTGGCTGAACTGAAAGAAAAAGATATCATGACTGTTTAAGTTCTTATTCTTAAATAACACACAAAACGAGGATGTTCAAAAGATTGGACATCCTCGTTTTTTTATTGCTGCTTTTGTATCCTCCCTTCTCCACTTAGCAAATGTGCAATTTTCAGCGGGTTTGCTTTCACTTTTTACGCATGTCTTTCTTATTTCCCTGATAGTTGAATGTTATCTCTTCGCAAAAATATTCCGGTATGTGCTATTGATTTTTGAACAAAATAATTGTACATTGTACACTAACACATAATCAGTTATATGATGAACAATTCTCGCCGTCAATTTTTAAAGCAAGCTGGAATAGGTCTTTCGGCAGCTTATCTGATGCCCAACTTGATATCTTGTCAAAACAAAACGGGTGCTGTCAGTGACAATCCTTTGCAGAATATAGGCGTACAGCTGTACTCCATACGTGATTTGATGGATAAAGATCCGAAAGGATCTTTGGAGCAGGTCGCAAAAATTGGCTACAAACATGTTGAGCTTTATGGCATAGATTCTACTGCCAAACAATTTTGGAAATTACCCTATAAAGAGCTTAAAAGATTCTGGATGACAATGGCCTAAAAACGCACTCAGGCCATTATGATATGTCTAAATACCTCAGTAAATCACATACTGATAAAGAAGATTTATCCGTTTACTTTGATGCGGCAAAAGAGCTCGGACAGGAATATGTGATTGCGCCAGTGACACCGATGTTCGACATTAATGCGCTTAAAAAAGATGACTATCTCTATGCTGCCGAACAGCTCAATAAGGCTGGTGAACAAGCCAAAAGATGGGGCTAAAGGTTGCTTACCACAACCATTTTTGGGAATTTAGGGATTTAGGGAACAATACCACAGGGGAAGATGTCATGCTGGCTTTTACGGAACCTGATCTTGTCGATTTTGAGCTTGATCTTTTCTGGGCCGAGAAAGCCGGGAAAAACCCCATCTCCATATTTGAAAAATTCCCCAATAGATTTAAACTATGGCATGTGAAGGATATGGACCGTACAAAATCTAATCCGATCGAATGGCCTAAGGATGGTAAGTTACCTGTGGAACAAATCTTTAAGGATATCAGATATACCGAAGTTGGTACTGGAAGCATCTCTTTTCCGGAAATTGTCAAAGAAAAGACCAAAGCTGGCTTAAAATACGCTTTCGTAGAGCAAGATGATATCTATATGCCAAACAAGATGGAAAGTCTTAAAAAAGCTACGATTACGTTCAGGCAAATCTTATCAAATAAAAAGGGAAGCAATGCTTCCTTTTTATTTGATAAGATTTTATTAGAATTGTGTATCCTCTACTTCGACCGCAGTTTCAATCACTTTACGGGCTAATTCTTCTTTAAAATCAATAATATTTTTGCTTATTGTCTCATCATGTGTACCAAGGATCTGAGCAGCCAATATACCCGCATTTTTTGCAGCGTTTAGCGCAACTGTTGCTACAGGAATACCATTAGGCATCTGTAAGATGGATAGTACCGAATCCCACCCATCAATAGAGTTAGATGATTTTACAGGTACTCCGATTACAGGCAAATGTGTGATTGAAGCCACCATTCCCGGTAGATGCGCAGCACCACCGGCTCCGCGATAATTACTTTCAAACCACGGAATGCGGCATTTTTTGCATAATCAAACATACGTTGCGGTGTACGGTGTGCCGAAACAATTGTGACCTCAAATTCTACTCCAAGGACTTTCAGGACATCGATGGCATCCTGCATAACAGGAAGATCGGATTTACTTCCCATGATAATGCCTACCTGGGCCTTATTATTGACTGACATAGTATTATTAAGCTTTAACTTTTAATATTTCTTGTACTTTTCTTGCGTTGGAGATGGCTTTATCCCGGTCATCATTGATGATACAGATATGCCCCATCTTGCGGAATGGTTTTGTATACTTCTTGCCATACAGATGTAAATAGACTCCTTCCATCGCCAACACCTCTTCTACTCCATCATATTTTGCTAAGCCCTCATAACCATCCTCGCCCAGTAGATTGATCATGACAGCGTTTGTCCGGCATCTTGTATCACCCAATGGTAAATTGAATATTGCTCTCAAATGTTGTGCAAATTGAGAAACATAATTCCCTTCGATCGTTTGATGACCACTATTATGCGGACGTGGTGCAATTTCATTCACCAGAATATCACCGTTTTTCGTGAGGAACATTTCCACTGCAAGCAAACCGACGATTTGTAAATCATCCGCAATTTTCTTCGCAATTGCTTCCGCACGTTGCTGAATCTCTACACCATATAATGATGGCGCGATAAGAAATTCCACTAAATTGGCTTGTGGATTGAATTCCATTTCTACCATTGGAAAAGTGGAGACATCACCTCTATCGTTACGTGCAACAATAACAGCAATTTCTTTTTCAAAATCTACCCACTCTTCAATCAAACTTGGCTCTTCAAAGGCATCCTGGATATCCGCTTCAGTAACGATCTTCTTTACGCCTTTTCCATCATACCCATCTCTACGTAGTTTTTGAATGTAGGGTAAACTCAACGAAGCATTTGTTAAGTTATCTTTAGTCGATATCAATTGAAACCCAGAAGTCGGGATATCATTTTGTTTAAAAACTGTTTCTGTAATCCCTT
Organism: Sphingobacterium sp. E70; assembly: GCF_019285695.1. Taxonomy (NCBI): domain Bacteria; kingdom Pseudomonadati; phylum Bacteroidota; class Sphingobacteriia; order Sphingobacteriales; family Sphingobacteriaceae; genus Sphingobacterium; species Sphingobacterium sp. E70. The sequence goes on from NZ_CP079104.1 coordinate 1,774,991, forward strand.
ATCCTGGATCAGGCGAATAATACGCGACTGCGGGTAAACGATCACCCCTCCTCTTCCAATTTCTCCAAGGCATCCACATTCACTTTTTCGATCTCGATAGTAATCAAATCCAGGTCTTTACCAAAATTATATACTGTCTCGAAATCGCTCAATGAACCACATTCAAATTTATTGCACAGTTTACGACAAGGAGCATTCTTATCGGGATCCAGTACATGAACGTTTACATTGTAATTAATGGCTTCCTGGATTAACATTCTTCCGAGTTGACCACCACCAAGAATGCCTAATTGCAGTTCGCCATAAAAATCTTTTGCCATAATTGATTCTAAAATCTTATAAAATTTATCTTTTAAGCCTTTTCCCTGAACAGCTGTTCACCTAATAAGCTTTCTTTATCTATCTTTTTTGCAGTTCAATAAAAGCACCTATCAGTGCTTCTGGACGAGGTGGGCATCCCTGAACATACACATCCACTGGGATAATCCGATCCACTCCCTTCACAACATGATAACCATGCTGCCAATAAGGGCCACCACAATTGGAACAGGATCCCATTGAGATCACATATTTCGGATCGGGCATCTGCTCGTATAGTTTTTTTATACGGTCAGCCATTTTAAATGTGACTGTACCAGCAATAATAATAACATCTGACTGTCTCGGTGAGGGTCTAGGAAAACACCCATCCGATCCAGGTCATAAGTTGAAGCCATGGCTCCCATCATTTCGATCGCACAACAGGCAATCCCAAAACTCATCGGCCACATCGAAGAAAGTCTTGCCCAGTTTAGCAGATCATCCAATTTGGCAACAACGACACCATTATTTTGCAATTGACTATCTAAACTCATGCTTACTCAGGTTTTTTAAATCGAGGTTTAAAAGCGATCTTCGGCGCAGCTGTCACTTCTTGCGCAACAGTATCCTCTACGACCGCAACCGCCGGCTCTCTGTATTCCCGCACTTGATAGCTGCTGTTGTTCAATGTTGAATAAGCACTTTGAGGAATATTTACAGGAACCTTAGGTAGAGATACATTGGGTTTCACCCATTCCAGATCTCCTTTTTCCAGACAAAAACCAATCCCAAGATTAAAATACCGATAAACATCGCCATTTCAATCATCGTAAACCATCCCCATCTGCCGTCCGCGGCAATGTATTCCGATTGTCCAAATACGGTAGCCCAAGGAAAAATAAAGATGAGCTCAACATCAAAAAGCAGGAACACTAAAGCAATGACGTAAAATCGAGGATTGAATTGTATCCAAGAGGAACCGATAGGATCTTCGCCACATTCGTAAGTACCAGATTTAATGGGATTATTCTTTTTGGGAGAGATTAAACGTGCTAGAAAAATGGTCGCACAGACTAACAATGCCCCTATCAGCAGAATGATAAGGATTTTGCCGTATTCCGATAATTGCGCGGGGTCATCCATAATGTTTACAAATTTAACAATTATTTCGTTTACTCTAGCGAGGAACTTGAAATTACAAATTATTTATTAAAAAAATAGGGCATTGTATGCGTACAATGCCCCATCGTATATAACTATACATTAAAATTACATTTTCCAGGCATTTTAGGCATATTACGCATCAACTTCGCAGCCATTGCAGGATTAGACATTTGTTTCATCACTTTACGCATGTCACCAAATTGCTTCAACAATTTGTTTACTTCATTAACGTCTGTTCCCGAACCTTTGGCAATACGCAAACGACGTTTTTGGTCTATTACATCTGGATTTTCACGTTCAAAAGGTGTCATCGAATCAATGATGGCTTCGATAGGTTTGAATGCATTGTCATCGACTTCAATATCCTTCATTGCTTTTCCTACGCCAGGAATCATACCCATCAAATCTTTCATGTTACCCATTTTTTTGATCTGTTGGATCTGAGATTTGAAATCATTGAAATCAAATTTATTCTTACGGATTTTCTTTTGAAGCTCCGCAGCTTGCTTTTCGTCAAACTGTTGTTGTGCACGCTCTACCAACGATACAACGTCACCCATACCCAAAATACGGGAGGCCATACGATCTGGGTAGAAAACATCCAGTGCATCCATTTTCTCTCCGGTACCAATAAACTTAATTGGTTTATTGACAACAGATTTTATGGATAATGCAGCACCACCGCGCGTATCACCATCTAATTTGGTCAATACAACACCTGTAAAATCAAGACGATCGTTGAATGTCTTCGCTGTGTTGACAGCATCCTGACCAGTCATCGAGTCAACAACAAATAAGATCTCATCCGGTTTTGTCGCTTCCTTAACAGCAGTGATCTCCACCATCAAAGGCTCATCTATGGCCAAACGACCAGCAGTATCGATGATAACAACATTATGACCATTACGTTTTGCCTCTTCAACACCTGCTTTGGCAATAGCAATCGGGTCTGTTGATGCTCTATCAACATAAACAGGAACACCAACTTGTTCAGCCAAGACTTCCAATTGATCAATCGCTGCTGGACGATAAACGTCACCTGCGACCAACAATGGTTTTTTATTCTTTTTATCTTTCAGGAATAATGCCAGCTTACCAGAAAAAGTTGTTTTACCGGCACCATTCAGACCTGCAATCAAAATAACAGTAGGATTTTTACCAATCTCTAACTCTGTGACAGACCCACCCATCAATTCTGTCAACTCATCATTCATGATTTTAGTCAACAATTGACCCGGAGAAATACTTGTCAATACATTCTGCCCTAAAGCTTTTTGTCTAACATCATCTGTAAAAGTTTTAGCAGTTTTGTAATTCACATCGGCATCCAACAATGCTTTGCGAATTTCTTTCATCGTTTCAGCAACGTTGATTTCGGTAATACTGCCTTGTCCTTTTAATACTTTAAAGGCCCTATCTAGCTTATCTTGAAGATTTGAAAACATAAAATCTGAATCTTATTCTATATAAACAGCAAAGTTAAAAAAATTGTCTGTAGTAACCTCATTAACACCCCATAAAAAATGCGACTATTAAAAATAATCGCATTTCTTTGTATACTCGAGTTACCTAACCACTCATTAGTCACTCCTACGCCCACCAAATAAGATGGAAGCATAATATAAAAGTGTTACCAAGGCACTCAAAGCAGCAACGACATAAGTCATAGCAGCCCATTTTAATGCATCTTTAGCACCATCATGTTCCTCACCATTATACGTAACACCAGCATGGTTCAACCATTCCAAAGCGCGGTTTGACGCATCAAATTCTACAGGAAGTGTGATAAACGAAAATATTGTTGTAATCGCCAATGCTCCCACACCTACCGCTAACAACCATGGATTACCGCCTTTGGAAAATGCAAATAACATCACGCCGAGCATTAATACCCATGAAGTCAGTTTGGAAGCCGCATTGACCATTGGTACCATCGCTGAACGGAAACCCAACCATTTATATGCTTTCGCGTGCTGGACAGCGTGACCACATTCATGAGCCGCTACCGCTGCTGCCGCTACACTGCGACCACTATATACCTCAGGACTCAAGTTGACCGTTTTATCCGATGGATTATAATGATCGCCCAGGCGATCAGGAATTGACAATACCTTCACATCATATATACCGTTATCATTGAGCATTTTCTGCGCAATCTCAGCTCCAGACATTCCATTCCCCAATGGCATCTCTGAATACTTCTTAAATTTGTTTTTAAATCTTGTCTGGACAATTAGGCTTACCACCATTATTCCAATAAATAAAATCAAGTACATAGCTTTTTTATATTTTTATCGTTATTCTCTTTTTAATAGTTTCAATATGATCATCAAACCTCATTCCAATTCCTATAAATTGATAAAGGCATGAACTTCTAAGATAATAAAAAGCGTATAACTGACAAAAGAACAATTTCTTCTGATGCAGACATGACATTGTAGCATAAAAAAGGGAGTGAAAAACTCACTCCCTTTGTTTGTTATTTTCTAAATTATAGTGCTTATTTCATTATCCCATCTGAAAGACTAAATCAGAACCCTCTATCATTTTACGTAAATTACTCAATGCATAGCGCATTCTTCCTAAGGCGGTATTGATACTCACCTCCGTTATCTCAGCAATATCTTTAAAACTCATATCACAGAAGTGTCGCATAATTAAAACCTCTTTCTGATCATCTGGTAGTTTCTGGATCATTTTCTTTAAGTCGACATCGACCTGTTGTCTCAGCATTTTTGATTCAGCACTTTCATCGCTGAATTCCAATACTTCAAAAATGTCGAAACCATCCGCATTAACGATATTTGGGGCCCGCTTGGCTTTTCTAAAAAAGTCAACGATCATATTGTGGGCAATACGGATAGCCCAAGGCAAAAATTTCCCCTCTTCATTGTACTTGCCCGATTTTAATGTGTTGATGATTTTAATGAAAGTCTCCTGGAAAATATCTTCAGCAAGATATTCGTCTTTTACTTTCATATATATAGAGGTGTAAATTTTCGATTTATATCGATTCAACAATGCCTCTAGGCCGGACTCTTGGCCCCCGACATACATTTGGATCAATTCTTGATCACTCTTACTTTTCAAAAGTCTCATACGTCACTTACTTTTTAGCAGTTCGCAAATAAATTATCAGTTCTGTTGTAAAATGTAAATGTTTAGCGTATAGTGTTCCTTTCTTATTGTAAAACAATCAATTAATAGTATTTCAAAGTACCGTAAAATTATTGAGTAATCAAATTATTACATTTCAATTTAAGGTTTTTTAACATTTAAAATGTTAAAACTCCCTTTCCTTCGCAAAAAGGCATTTAATAAAAAGGCTTATGTCTGATTCAATTTATCCAGTGACTAACCTTGAGACAAACTCTCAACTAACAGGGACTTTATAGGGACCTCATTCGGACCTTGTCCGGACCTTATTCGGACCTTATTCGGATGAAAGCGAATAAAGTACCTATCAATCCCCTATTATATTAGGATAAAATTCCTGTTAATTAGAAGGTTGATGCACAGTTGCCCGTAAGATAGTACGGTCGTACTTCATAGCAGATACGGCGCATAAAACTTAAAAAACAAATGCATGAATGACTCGCATGTGGCAGAGCAAGTACGCGGTGGGTATCGTATAAGATCAAAAACGAAAAAAGCGGAATCACCCTGAGATGATTCCGCTTTTCTATATGATAAAGACAGCGTCTTATTTATACAATGGGAATTCTGCCATCATGGCTTTCACTTTACCATGGATCTTATCCAATTCAGCATCATTGGATGCATTTTTCAATGCCTCATCAATTAACTCTCCGATTTGAATAATATCATTTTCTTTGATACCACGAGTAGTGATTGCGGCTGTACCGAAACGCACACCTGAAGTTACAAAAGGAGAACGTGTATCAAAAGGAACCATATTTTTATTGGTTGTGATACCTGCTTTACCCAATACGGCTTCAGCTTCTTTACCAGAAATATCTTTGTTACGTAGATCAACCAACATCAAATGGTTATCTGTACCACCAGAGATAATCTTATAATCTCGATCAACGAAGAACTTTGCCAATGCAGCAGCATTTTTCTTCACCTGAACAATGTATTCCATATACTCGTCTGACAAGGCCTCACCGTAAGCAATTGCTTTTGCAGCAATTGTATGCTCCAAAGGACCACCTTGCGTACCAGGGAAAACAGCTAAATCCAACAATTGCGTTATCGTACGGATTTCACCTTTGGGTGTTTTGATACCCCAAGGGTTTTCAAAATCCTTACCAACCATAATCATACCACCACGAGGACCACGTAGTGTCTTGTGTGTCGTAGTTGTAACAATATGACAATGAGGAAGTGGATCATTCAATAGACCACGCGCGATCAAACCTGCTGGATGGGAGATATCAGCCAAAACAATCGCACCGATTTCATCAGCAACTTTACGGATGCGTGCATAGTCCCAGTCACGGGAGTAAGCTGAAGCACCACAGATGATCATTTTTGGTTTTTCACGAAGCGCGGTTTCTTCCAACTGTTCGTAATCAATTAGACCTGTTTCTTCTTTTACACCGTAAAATAATGGTTGATAGATCTTACCAGAAAGGTTTGCTGGTGATCCGTGAGTCAAGTGTCCACCATGAGATAAATCAAGACCTAAAATTTTGTCTCCAGGTTTGATTGTCGCCAAAAAAACAGCCGCATTTGCCTGTGCTCCAGAGTGAGGTTGAACATTTACCCATTCTGCGCCAAATAATTGCTTTGCACGATCAATTGCGATGGTTTCAATTTCATCCACAACTTCACAACCTCCATAGTAACGTTTTCCTGGGAGGCCTTCTGCATATTTATTTGTCAACACTGAACCAGCAGCTTCCATCACTTGTTTTGAAACAAAGTTTTCCGAAGCAATTAATTCAATACCTTCTTCTTGGCGTTTCAGCTCATCAGCTATTAAATTAAAAATGGCTTGATCTCTTTCCATTGTTTTTAAATGTTGTAAAGTAAATTTTGTTTTTATTTTAATGCCTCAAAGATAGCATATTCCATAAAGAATATCGACAAAAAGCCATATTTTATTAAATGTTCCTAGAAAAATGAGCTTATTTATGCGAATTAGCTAATTAACCAAGGTATCCGTTTAACTCCTATCTGGATTCACACAATCCAATAAAAATTGAATGTTTTGTAAATGTCAAAAATCCAAGGCGGGCGATTTGCGATTAAAAATATGTATTTTTGTTAAAGAATTGGCTAAAACATTATCAAAATGAGCACAGAACATACAGCAATTGCTCCTGTTACCTTAACGCAAGGGGCAATCAAGGAACTCAATAAATTAAAAGATCAGCAAGAAATTTCTGATGATTTTGGTTTACGTGTCGGTGTAGAAGGAGGCGGTTGTTCGGGTATGAGTTATATCCTTGGTTTTGACCAGAAAAAGATGGAGACAACGAGTACGAAATTGAAGGAATCCGTATTTTTATGAACAAAGCACATGGCTTATACCTTGCAGGCATGGAAATTGACTTCAAATCAGGACTTGACGCAAGAGGTTTTACTTTCAATAACCCAAATGCAAGTAGCACTTGTGGTTGTGGAAGTAGTTTTTCAGCATAAGTTGAAATTTGCACATATTCCAATGAAAAAGGGATTGCGGATAGCAATCCCTTTTTCATATTAGCCTCCGTAACAGCAAACCTGATCGACTGTTTCGGAAAATTCAACCGCCCCTTATTCCACGTATTCCTGCTACGATCGCCCTATCTCCTAGCTTTCAGTTCGACTTCATCAGCCACCATGATTGTGTAATCGTTGATCATTGACCGTATCGGGGATTTTCAAAAATATTTTGCTCATCATATAATGATACTACAGCAACAAAGCCCTCTTTCTTTTTCCATCATAATTCACTAAATTAGCGACCTTTAGAAAAGAAGCATACAACAGTCTGATGTACAAAGAATATAAGCAGTTAAATTTACCTGAGATTGGTAAAGAGATTTTGACCCGTTGGGAACAGGAAAAAATATTCGAAAAAGTATCAATAATCGCCCTGAGAGCAAGTCATATACATTTTTTGAAGGGCCACCTTCTGCAAATGGAATGCCTGGAATCCATCACGTGATGGCTCGTACGATTAAGGATATTTTCTGTCGCTACAAGACATTGAAAGGCTACCAGGTAAAACGAAAAGGAGGCTGGGATACCCACGGCCTTCCAATTGAACTTGCCGTCGAGAAAGCTCTTGGTATTACTAAGGAGGATATCGGCAAAAAGATTACCGTAGAAGAATATAATGACGCTTGCCGCAAGGAAGTGATGAAATATACCGATGTATGGAATGACCTAACCAACAAAATGGGTTATTGGGTCGATCTTGAACATCCTTACATCACGTATAAAAACGAATACATCGAAACCTTATGGTATTTGTTAAAAGAGCTCTATAAAAAGGCTTATTGTATAAAGGTTACACCATTCAACCTTATTCACCTGCTGCAGGTACAGGATTGAGTTCCCATGAGCTTAATCAACCGGGTACGTATAAAGATGTGAAGGATACAACAATTGTTGCTGAATTCAGATTGATCAAAAGCCAGCTCCATCCAGCGATTGAAAAGTTAGTGGATGATGAAGCCGAAGATATTGCATTTATCGCTTGGACGACTACGCCTTGGACCTTACCGTCCAATACAGCTTTGGTTGTTGGCAAGAAAATAAACTATGTCAAAATCAGAACTTTCAATAAATATACAGGTGCACCAATATCTGTTGTATTGGCAAAAGATCTGGTCAGCAAGCATTTTAAAGCAGAGGGGCAAGATGCCTCTTTCCAAGACTACAAATTGGGTGATAAAGTTATCCCTTGGGAACTTGCAACAGAATTTGTAGGGGAAGAGCTTGTTGGCTTGCGCTATGAACAATTGTTGCCTTATATCACCAATGAAGATTTACAAGAAAATGCATTCCGCGTCATCCCTGGTGACTTTGTGACCACTGAAGATGGTACAGGTATCGTGCATGCTGCGCCGACCTATGGTGCAGATGACTTTCGTGTAGCAAAAGAACACGGTGTACCGGGTATTTTGGTCAAAGACGAAAATGGGAAAGATGTTCCTACGGTAGACCGTACAGGTCGTTTCGTGAATGAAATCACCGATTTTGCAGGACGATTTGTAAAAGAGGAATACTACAGTGCAGAAGAGCGTGCGAAAGAAGATTTCAAACCTACTGACGTCTTGATCTCGATCAAACTAAAAGAGGATAACAAAGCATTTGATGTTAAAAATACGAGCACACCTACCCACACTGTTGGCGTACAGACAAGCCGGTTTTATACTATCCATTGGATAGCTGGTTTATCCGTACTACTGCGGTAAAAGAGGATCTGGTCGCTTTAAATAAAACGATCAACTGGAAACCCGAAGCAACTGGAACAGGACGCTTTGGAAACTGGTTGGAAAACCTGGTCGATTGGAACCTTTCCCGCTCTCGTTACTGGGGTACACCACTTCCAATCTGGCGTTCAGAAGATGAGAATGAAGAGGTCTGTATCGGTTCGTTACCTGAATTAAAGTCTTTGTTAGAGGCCTCCCTGACTTCGGATGTGCTATCGGCAGATGAGAAAGCGAAAAACCAAGCCTATCTAGATAAATTTGACACAGAAAAGCTAGATTTACACCGTCCATATGTTGACGACATCGTTCTTGTTTCTGATGCTGGTCAAAAATTATTCCGTGAGCCTGACTTAATTGACGTATGGTTCGATTCGGGAGCAATGCCTTATGCACAATGGGGATTGGATCATGAGAAGCTGGCAAAAGGTGAAGAGTTTCCATTTAAAGATGGATTCAATCATGCATACCCTGCAGACTTCATCGCCGAAGGTGTGGATCAGACTCGTGGATGGTTCTTTACGCTACATGCGATCTCTACAATGATGTATAAATCGGTCTCTTTCAAAAACGTTGTTTCCAATGGATTGGTATTGGATAAAAACGGAAATAAGATGTCCAAACGCTTAGGCAATGGTGTTGATCCTTTCTCAACGATCGATCAATATAGTGCTGATGCTACCCGTTGGTATATGATCAGCAATGCTGCTCCTTGGGACAATTTAAAATTCAACATGGAGGGATTGGATGAGGTACGCCGTAAGTTCTTCGGTACGCTATACAATACCTATGCATTTTTTGCGCTTTATGCCAACATTGATAAGTTCTCCTATGCAGAACCAGATATTACATTAGAAAACCGTCCTGAAATCGACCGCTGGATTGTCTCGTTACTAAATTCACTAACGAAAGAAGTAGATGAATATCTAGCGGATTACGAACCGACGAAAGCCGCACGTGCAATCCAAAACTTTGTGGATGAACACTTGAGTAACTGGTACGTTCGTTTGTGCCGTCGTCGTTTCTGGAAAGGAGAATATACCGAAGATAAAATTTCTGCATATCAGACATTATACACTTGTCTGGATACCATTGCGAAATTAATGTCACCAATATCGCCATTCTTCTCGGATAGACTATTCCTGGATTTGAATACTGCAACCAATAAGGAACAAGTTGAGTCAGTTCACTTAGCCAACTTCCCGGTATACGATGAAAAACTAGTGGATAAAGATCTGGAAGAACGTATGGCCCTGGCGCAGGATATTTCGTCTTTGACACTTTCACTACGTAAGAAAACGTCGATCAATGTGCGTCAGCCATTAAACAAAATCCTCGTCCCAGTACTGGATAGTGCTTTCCAGGAGAAGGTGGAAAAAGTAAAAGATTTGATACTTTCGGAAACCAATATCAAAGATATTGAGTTCATTACGGATACAACTGGTATAATCAAGAAAAAAATAAAACCAAACTTCAAAGCTCTTGGCGCGAAAGTTGGTAAGGATATGAAGTTAGTTTCTTCAGCTATCCAATCGTTGACTATAGATCAAATCAGCACATTGGAATCAGCCGGTGAATTGGCCCTAACAGGTACGCCATATACTATTCTATTAAGCGATGTAGAAATTATAGCAGAGGATGTGGAGGGATGGCAAGTTGCTAATCTGGGTAAATTGACCGTAGCATTGGATGTTCATATCACCGAAGAATTGAAGAAAGAAGGTTTATCAAGAGAGTTGATCAACCGTCTACAAAATTTACGGAAGGAAAAAGGACTTGAGGTGACTGATAGAATTAACGTAAAGTTAACAGCAGCCTCAGAAGTAGTCAATGCAGCGAAAGAAAATTTATCTTATATTTGCACCGAAATTCTAGCCGATTCATTGGTATTTGAAGATTCACTAACTGAAGGAGAGACCATCGAGATCGATGGCAAAGAACTTAAGGCATTAATCCAAAAAAATTAAATTATGGCAAACAACAACGAGAAAACACGCTATAGCGATTCAGAATTACAAGAATTCAAAGATATTATCTTGGACAAGCTTAGAATAGCAAAAGAAGAGCTTTCCTCGTTGACAGCAACGCTCAATAACAGCAATGCGAATGGTACAGACGATACTGCGGGCACATACAAGACCTTAGAAGACGGCTCTGCAACTTTGGAAAAGGAACAAACCAACCAATTGGCTGCACGTCAAAAGAAGTTTATCGACAATCTGGAAGCAGCGTTGGTGCGCATCGAGAACAAAACGTATGGTATCTGTAGAGAAACAGGAAAACTGATCCAAAAGAACGTTTGAAAGCTGTTCCGCATACAACCTTGAGCATCGAGGCGAAAAACAAACAATATTAATTTTAGGTAAAAATATATGGTCTTTGCGTAGGCAAAGACCATTTTTATAGCACAATGAAGGGGTATACGAAACCAGTCGCACTGATTGTCGCGATTCTTTTAATAGACCAATTGTCAAAAATATGGGTTAAGCTCTCTATGACAATTGGACAAAGTCATCACATATTAGGTAAATTCTTCCAAATCCATTTTATTGAAAACAATGGGATGGCCTACGGAATGGAATTTGGTGGTGATTACGGGAAATTGTTCCTGACCGTGTTTCGGATACTGGCCGTAGCTGGTATTGGGTATGGTCTACATTACATGATCAAGAATAAATACAACCGTGGCTTTATATTAAATGTCGCCCTGATTCTTGCTGGTGCTTTGGGAAATATCATTGATTCAGCATTCTATGGTGTGATCTTCAGTGACAGTACTTTTTACGACAAGGCATCTTTATTTCCGGCGGGTGGAGGATATTCATCCTTCCTGCATGGAAAAGTAGTTGACATGCTTTATTTTCCTTTAATTGAAGGTACTTTCCCTACTTGGGTACCTTTTTGGAGTGGTGAAGAGTTTCTATTCTTCCGGCCGGTATTCAACATTGCAGACTCAGCTATTTCAGTGGGGGTCGTACTGATACTATTATTCCAAAAACGTTATTTCAAAACAGAAAAAGAAGAGAAATCGAGTATCCATAGCGAAATCGTTGAAGATTAACGAAATATCTTACAAAAGCCTTGTTAATCGCAAGGCTTTTCTTTAAAACGTTAAAAACGGGGATCGTATTCTGATTATCAAGCAATCTGGTCATATAGGTTATGACGGTCTCCATACTAAATACCAAAAAATGAAAAACATTAACTTATTCCTTATCGTCTGCGCACTTTTTGTGACAAAAGTGGCACAAGCACAACAAATTGAAATCCCGAATCTAAAAAACATATCTACTACCTGGCGGATGACAAAATGCAAGGTCGCGGGACAGGTAGTAAAGAAGTGTTCAAAGTAGCGGACTATATCGAAAAGGAGTTTAAAAATATAAATTACAACCCAAGGGTGAAAAAGGCTATCGCCAATCTTTTAAAGCAAAGGTGTGGAAGGTAAAGGTAGCTGACAGTATTCGTAATGCTGACAATATTATAGGTTTTATCGATAATGGAGCCCCGCTGACAGTTGTGATAGGTGCGCATTACGATCACTTGGGAACAGGTCGCCAAGGTAGCTCAAAAGACTCGCTAGGTGTTGGTAAAATCCACAATGGTGCTGATGACAATGCTTCGGGTACTGCTGGTTTATTGGAACTCGCCCGTTATTTTAGCAGCAATAAGGAAAAAGAGCCTTATAATTTATTATTTATCGCTTTTGGTGCCGAGGAGCTGGGTCTGGTGGGTTCCAAATATTTTACCGAACACCCTACCCTACCGTTGGAAAAAATCACGGCAATGCTTAATATGGATATGATCGGCCGCTACAATCCCGACAACGGTCTTGCCGTCATCGGATACGGAACAAGCAGTCAATGGCCGACTATTTTCAAAGATATCCAAGCGCCTATCAAGTTCAACTTAAGCAAAGACGGTAACGGCGGGTCGGATCAGACTTCATTCTACAAAAGAATATTCCCGTATTATTCTTCCATACTGGCGGACATCCCGACTATCATATGCCAACGGATGATGCAGACAAAATCGATTACAATTCATTAAAATCTATTCTGGATCTAGAGAAATCGGTAATCGAGAATATCATGAAACAATCAAGTAAAATGGACTTTATCTGGACCAACTAAAACGGATAAAATAATCCGTTGATGACCTTTAAAATATAGCCTAGGCTCGAGGGCAAACGAGAGCGGATTTATTAAGGTACTTTAGATACCCGCGAGATTAAAACACAGATAAAAAAATAAGTATACGGATGAAAAAAATTCTTGTCACAGGATCCAATGGCTTTTTGGGTCAGAAGGTCGTTGACCTATTTGCTGGAAATAATCTTTATGAGGTTACAGCCATTTCAAAAGGCCCGAATAGAAACCCGAATCAAGCAGGATATATTTTCTATCAAGTTGACTTGTTGGATCAGATCCTATTAGCGGATTTTTTATCCAACCATATTTTTGATGCGATTATACACACCGCTGCTATGACCAGTGTGGAAGCATGTGAGGCCGATAAAGCTGCCTGCCAGCTGATCAATGTAGATCTGGTACAAACACTAGCAAGTTACTGCGAAAAAAATAAGACACAGTTGATCCATCTCTACCGATTTTGTATTTGATGGCAAAAAGGCACTGCCTATAATGAACTGGATGCCCCCACCCACAAAGTGAGTATGGGAAAAGCAAATATGCCTCTGAACAAGTACTGGCACAGTCTTCCTGTCCTTATGCGATCTTACGTACAATTTTGGTCTACGGTATCAACGGAGATCCGAATCGTTCCAATCTAGTCCTTTGGGCGAAGGCAAAGCTCTCCCAAAAAGAAGCTATAAAAGTGGTTAATGACCAATGGAGAATGCCTACCTTTGTAGATGATTTAGCGCATGCTTGTCAATTGGCTATTGAACGACAAGCTCAGGGAATATTTCATATCTCTGGAGCGGAGTTGATGTCCATCAATGAGGCGGTTTATAAAATCGCAGATTATTGGAAACTGGACAAAACATTGATTTCAGAAATCAGCGCGGCGAGTATTGGACAAGCGGATAACAGGCCGCGCCAGACAGGTTTTGATCTCAGTAAATCCGAAAAAGAACTGGGCTATGTACCAACAACATTTTTGAAATCTTTGGAAATAATTGATAGCCAATTCAAAGAATTTGGACGATAATGACAAAAAATGATATGATAGAGAAATTTGCTAGAGAGTCATACACGGAGATGAACGAATTGGTCCTACCTAACGATACCAACACATTTGGAAATCTAATGGGCGGCCGTTTATTATACTGGATGGATATCTGTTCAGCTATTGCCGCACAAAAACATTGTAGCAATGTGGTCGTTACAGTATCTGTGGATAATGTATCTTTTAAACGATCGATCAAATTGGGTGAAGTGGTCACCATACAAGCGCAAGTGACACGTGCATTTAACAGCTCCCTAGAGGTACGCATGGAAATTTTCGCATCAAATCTGCCCGAGGGCACACGTGTAAAAACCAATGAGGCTTATTATACCTTTGTTGCTGTAGACGCCGACAACAACCCCAAAGCCGTCCCTGTGTTGATCCCGGAGACAGAGCCAGAACACAAAGCTTACGAGGATGCGCTACAACGACGAGAACTTCGCCTTATTCTGGCAGGAAAATTAAAACCCGAAAATGCAAAAAAACTAAAAGCATTGGTCAGTTTATTTAGCCAAAAGAATTGATACCTTATGCTATAATTGCAGTAATAAAAAAGAGAGAACATATATACAAGTTCTCTCTTTTTATTTATAATCCTGTCCAAACAGGAGCAGTATGTTAGTCTAGCATTCTTCTAAATCAACTAGTCCTCGTTACCTAAGGCTAAGATTCGATCAAATTCCTCCGGTTTAAGTGGCATCACCGATAGGCGGCCCTGTCTTACCAAAGCGATATCCTGTAACTGTTCATCTGCTTTGATCGTCTCCAGGGTGACAGATTTCTTCAATGTTTCAACAGGAGCCAGATCCACGACAACCCAACGTTCATCATCTGTCGTTGGGTCCTGATAAAATTCTTTCACCACTTTTGCGACACCAACCACATCCTTTCCTTCGTTGCTATGATAGAACAGAACCAAGTCCCCTTCTTTCATCGCTTTCATATTATTCCTAGCCTGGTAATTGCGTACACCATCCCAAAACGTCCGTCCATCTTTATTGAATTGTTCCCAACTATATTTAAATGGTTCAGATTTTACTAAGAAATATTGCATAGTCAAATATTTGTTAAGCGTTAAAAACTATTGTTGCGGCATTAATACTTCCATTTTATCCGCAAAATGCGCACAGTAGTCACGCAAGTCACCGATCACCTTCTCAGCCATGGGATCTCCACCTGAGGAACGGATAAAGGAATCGCCCAAGGTTTGTAAGGTTTCATAAAAAAACGCTTCATTTCATCATAAGGCATGTCTTTGGTCCAAAGGTCAATGCGCATTGAATTTTTATAATGAGAATCCCATAGGGCTAAAAACATTGCTTTAGCAGGTAATTCTTCTGCATTATTCCCATCTGTGGACGACCACATGATGTTTTCAGGAACATTGTTTTCGTCCAGCTCTACTTGTAATTTTATTTCCGCTTTTTTCATTTTAGTATTGAGTATTGAGATATGAGTATTTAGTATTGAGATTTCAGTTTTGTAAGCCCATGGCATACATCGTATCTCTTCTTATTTTTTTATTTTCCACTACGCAAATGTCACTTTAACGATCAGGCTAGCAACACAGACGACCAGCAAAAACGCCAACTGTAGCATCCACATTTTTTATTCTCTTTAATGAGTACTCTAAACAAAATATCAACGATTGTCAGTAGTACCATCAAAGCTATAATGCCCCCATGTAAATAGTGCCTTTTCGTCATTGGGATTTTCCATAACAAACCAAGCTACCAAGCATGCACTAGCGATATTTAATGGAGTAAACCGCATTCTTCACCTATCGCTTCTTGAAATTACGATTTGATCCTGTTGCCTTACCACCACCAGACTTCCCTTTGCTCTTGGCTTTCGGCTTAAAGCCCGAGGCACGTTGTGCTTCACGTACTTCCTTTTGTTTGATCACATATTTCTTTTCATGGAAGGCTCCTGATAATCTGGATTGTCTTTTTCTTTTGATTATCAATATCACGTGCGATATCCTGTTTCTCCTGAAAAGGTGTTTTCTCAATAAATACCTCTTCCGGAATTGGATGTACCGGAATACTCTGCTTAATCAATTTCTCAATTTTTCGGACATAATATTTCTCGGCCTCATTACAAAAAGTGATTGCATCCCCTTCATTGAAGGCTCTACCGGTACGTCCGATACGATGCACATAGTCTTCGATAACAATAGGAACTTCGAAGTTGATTACGTGGCTCACATTGGACACATCAAGTCCCCGTGCTGCGACGTCCGTTGCAACTAGGATACGGATATTTCCCTCCTTAAATGCGTTGATCGAGTTTATACGGGTATTCTGTCCCTTATTCGCATGAATGACACGAACTTCATCTTTGCCATATTTACGCTCCAGAAAATGAAAAACGTTATCTGCAACCTGCTTTGTTTTACAAAAACAATCAGTCTACTAAAAGCTTCATCATCTTTCAATAGATGCTGCAGTAAATTCAGTTTTGTTTTTGATTAGGGACAAAATACAAAGCCTGGCTAACCGTTTTTGCGGGAGTCGCTTGTTCAGACACCTCGATAACGGTAGGAAAAGCAAGAAAATCTCCAGCGATCTTACGAACAAGCTCACTCATTGTTGCTGAAAACAATAGATTTTGGCGTTTGCGAGGAACGATTTCCAATACGCGGTGGATTTTGCTGATAAATCCCATATCCATCATCTTGTCCGCTTCGTCCAAAACTAAAAATTTGAGTGATTTAACGACGATATGTCCTTCTAAATATAAATCAAGGAATCGCCCCGGTGTAGCAACGATAATATCAACTCCTTTTTCAAGTGTTTCTATTTGAGTTTTTGGTCCTAATCCGCCATATAATACAACAGAACGTAAATCAAGGTAAGTAGAAAATAATTTGATGTTCTCCTCGATCTGCATCGCCAGCTCGCGGGTTGGTGTTAAGATCAGGGCGCGTGCATCAGTTCCTTGTGCATACTTCAATTTCATCAACATGGGCAATACAAATGCAGCTGTCTTTCCGGTTCCGGTCTGAGCTATTCCCATCACATCCTGCCCCGCCAATATCGGTGTAATTGCCTTTTCTTGGATCTCAGTCGGTTGTTCATACCCCGCTTCTGTGACCGCATTTAAGATCTGTTTATTGAATTTAAAATTTTCAAATGATTGCTGCATCCGACAAAGATAAGGAAAAGAGTCCATTTGACTTTCTTTGATAACCAATACGGTACACATTTACTTTTAATTGACATAAAAATTGGAAAAAGCACAATATAAAGTCTATTATTTTGGTTTTTAATAGAATTAAAGCATTTTTGTAGGGTATAAACAAACTTTTTATCAGGTTGATATGAAAAAATTATGGATGTGTTTGTTGTTGATAACAACAAGCTTTGCTGCATTTGCCGATGAGGGAATGTGGTTTTTAATGTATCTGAAGCGTCTAAATGAGGCCGATATGCAAAAGAAAGGCCTTCGTTTAAGTGCCGAAGAAATCTACAGCATTAACAACTCGAGCTTAAAAGATGCTATCGTGCAATTCAACGGTGGCTGTACAGCAGAGATTGTGTCTGACCAAGGCTTGGTATTCACCAATCACCACTGTGGCTATGGCGCTATTGCCGAATTGTCTACACCCGAAAATGACCATTTAACAAATGGTTTCTGGGCAAAAACAAAAAGCGAGGAATTGAAGCCTAAATCATTATCTGTACGCTTTTTTGTACGCATGGATGATGTTTCGAAACGTATCTTAGGTTTGGTCAACAATAAAATGACTGAAGATGAGCGTAACAAAATCATAGCAGCTGAGATCGCAAAAATCCAAAAGGAAAACAGCGAAAATGGCAAATATGTTGTTGAGGTAAAATCTTTCTACCAAGGGAATGAATATTATTATTTTGTATACCAAGATTATAATGACGTGCGTCTAGTGGGAACTCCTCCAAATAGTATTGGTAAATTCGGTGGCGACACCGACAACTGGGAATGGCCCCGTCATACAGGTGACTTTTCAATTTTTCGCGTGTATGCAGACAAAAACGGAAACCCAGCAGAATATGCACAGGACAATGTTCCATTGAAACCAAAACATTTCTTACCTGTTAGCTTAAAAGGTGTTCAAGAAGGCGATTTTGCTATGATCCTTGGTTACCCGGGGCGTACCAACCGTTGGATGCCTTCAGGTGGCATCAATCAAAACGTGAAATTTGCGTACCCAGCTTGGGTTGAAGCATCTAAAACAGGTATGGATGCTATGAAGAAATTCATGGATCAGGATCAAGCTGTCAAACTAAACTATGCTTCGAAATACTCTCAGGTAGCCAATTACTGGAAAAATCGTCAGGGTATGATTGATGCATTGACCTTACATAAAACAGCGGCATCTAAAGCTAAAGATGAGGTTAAATTTGACAAATGGGCAAATCAAGCCGCCAATAAAGCGGAATACGGTGATGTAATCAAAACAATCAATGCATTTTATAGTGCAACAAATGAGAAAGCGAAACACGATAATTACCTGATGGGTATGATCCGTTCCAGTGCAATCGCTACGCTACCTTATTCGATCGGTTCTGGTTTAGAAGTTTATGCTGCGGGTGATGAAGCGCGCAGAAAAGATATTCTTCCACGTTTAAAATCAGCAATCGATGCAGGCTACGAAAAAAATGTATATGCCTTTAGAAGAGCAGGTATTAATCGATGAATTGAATCTATATGCAAAAAAGCTGGGAATATCGCTCCATATGTTGCTGAATTAGCTGCTAAAAATAACAACGATTTCACAGCCTATATCAAAGAATCGGTAAAAAACAGCATTTTTGCTTCTGCTGAGCGTTTAAACAATTACTTGGAAAACCAAATGCTGAAATTTTAGCAAATGATCCATTGTATAAGTTATCTTCGGCATTGATCAACAAATACCGTGAGGAAGATCCTAGCGCGAAAGCTGAGCATGACAAGTTTGACGCAGCTTACCGCAAATATGTTGCAGGTGTATTGGCCTCCAATCCAAAAGGTAAATTCTATCCGGATGCAAACAGTACATTGCGTCTTTCTTATGGCACTATCAAAGGCTTACCAAAAGACCCTCGTAACGATGCTGACAAGAACTTCTATACAACCTTAAAAGGTACTGTTGCGAAATACAAAAAGGTGACGAAGAGTTCGATTTGCCACAACGTTTGATGGATTTGTACAAAATAAGGACTATGGCCGTTACGCTGACAAAAAGGATATTTACCAGTAAACTTCCTAAGTAACAACGATATAACTGGTGGAAACTCCGGTTCTCCGGTAATAAATGGCAATGGCGAATTAATTGGCCTAGCTTTTGATGGTAATATTGAGGCGATGGCTGGTGATGTGATCTTCGACCATAAGCTACAACGTACAATTTCAGTTGACATCCGTTATGTATTATTTATCATCGATAAATTTGCTGGGGCAACGAATATTATTGAGGAACTTAAGATTGTTGAATAGTTTTTTTAAGCTTTTTCGATAAAAAAACGAAATTTATTTTCAATTTGATTCGTTTTTGTATATTTAGGGAGTGTTTAGGAAAAAACCATAAAAACTAAAATTATAATTATAAAAAAATGGAAAACTACGTAAAATTAAAAGAGTTAGTAGCTTCTATCGAAGCTGATGCAGACAAGTTCTTCAACAATGGTAATTCTGCTGCTGGTACACGTGTACGTAAAGGATTACAAGACATCAAAACCTTAGCACAAGAAATTCGTAACGAAGTTACTGCTAAGAAAAACAACGGAAAATAATCTTTCTTGAGTTTACATAAAAAGGCCTTTCAAATGAAGGGCCTTTTTACGCACTAATGCGACCTAAAGCTTGTTACAAGTAGTAACAGCCCATCACAAGGTTATACACCTTCACACCAAGATAACCACCCACAACTGCATTTAGTTTGTCGTAAACTTGCTTTCTATTCAAAGGTTTGTCTTTTTTCTTAAGAAGCTCGTTAGAAGAAATAGTTACAGGACTCAGCTCTACTTTAGTGGCAAACATATTATAATGGAGCTCCGGGACAGCCAAACCCAAAATCATCCCAGGTAGACCATTGAATGCAGACGGCCCGCCAGATACGGGAATCTGATCTGTATAAAATGCGACAGCATAGATTGAGTCAAGTACAAGCCCATTAGCTCTGCGGCATTGATATCCTGCGATCTCTCTGTACTCGTTTGTAATTTTCCATTTAATCTTCAGCGTAGAATCGGCTATTACAATCCGTTCTCCTCCCAATTCAAATGTAGATTTGAATTCCTTTGTTTTCAAATGTTGATAACTGCTGATTCCCGATTCGAAAATCCCCATCCGCATCAGCTGCTCAGCGGCCTCAGGGTAATCCTCAGGAACATGTTCATAAAGCACCTCATTTGTAGAAAACTTCAACGTCTTTTTGAGGACTTGATTTTCTGGCGCATGTTCCGCCATTCCCTTAAATGCATTTCGGCTCTCTTCGTCCTTAGCATAAGCTCCATAACGCTTGATCAAATTTTTAAGAAATACGGTTTTCTCAAAAGTAATTGTTCCCTGATCTGGAAAATAAGCATATTGCCCCTCCGCTACCTTTCCCAAACATAGTATTAAAAATAGGGTTATTATATTTCTGATCGTTCTCATTTTATTTTGATTTGACTAACATCTTATTGATTTCCCAGCTCAGTTTCACCATATAATATCTACCGATGGTATTAAATCGGCGCTCAGTCAGAAGTGTTCCATTTTGATTTCGTTCAAAGCCAATATTTTGGTTCAATACGTCATTGATCATAAATGTCAGTTCGAGCTTCTCGTCTTTCATAAACTTTTTTGATAGTCCGGGACTCAGCACAAAACGCTCGAATTTCTTACTATAAACCGCCGTTGGTGCCTGATATATGTAGTTAAATTCTGTCCGTAATACAAATTTGGCTGGCAGGAAGTATTTAAATTCTCCATTAGATGAGAATGTAAACCCTTTACTATCTTCCATCATGCCAATCGAATTATCCTGGATGACATATCCCGGTGAAACCTCAATTCCAAAATCCAAACCTTTTGTTGAAGACTTTTGAAGTCCATAACTCAAAGAATAGGTCTGAAACTTTGCATTGGCTAAAACATTATTCACGTAATTATAATTATTACCGATAGAAATAGCTGGCCCTCCACCGTGTCTCAATTGGTACTTTTTCCATAAAATCCCATAATACATTGGTCTTATGCTAATTTGATTATTGGCATTATTGTTCAAGTTATCCCAAATAAAGGTCGTTTTACCGACAGAGTCGATTGTGGTATTTTGCACCAAAGCATTCTTCGTTCGGGAAGCATTGATGTAAATACCGTAAAACTCACCTGTAAGAATGGAGAAAGATCTAAAATTTAAATTCAATTCATTCGTATAAGATGGCTTTAAATTTTCATTTCCTAAATATTCGTTCAATGGATCAAGATTTGAGCGTAGTGGCTGAATCTGATTGAGTGAAGGTAATCCATTTGTTCCTCTATAGATCACGGAAATCGATCTATTTTTTTAATCTCATAATTTAAATCCAAAACGGGATTATAGACAAAAAAGATCTGGACAAGTGTGCGTCGTCCGCCCTGTTCAATTGTGACAAATCACTATTTTCAAACCTGTTGGCAATGTTAACAACAAATTTTTCCATCGGCTTATAGTTGATCGAAAGATTATAGGTGTTCTTCGTTGTTTTGTACAAAAAGTCATTGCTATACACATCATCCTTATCGTGATACTTTCCTGTGTTCAGATTTTTGTTCAGGGATTCTACCGAATTACTATTACGGTTAAAATTAATACCGTATTCAAAAGCTAGTATGACCTTTTTTGATAAAGGTTCAGAATAAGACAGCTCACCACCAGTTGTAAATGTATTGTTATCAATGACCTTTTTCTGATCCAAGGTTGTATTTCCCACAGAATCTCCATTTCTATAATAAACTAAACTTGAATATAGCTTTTGCTCACCATCCTGCTTACTTCCTGAGGTGAAATAATTGATTGTTAATGAACGACCCATTTTCTTAAATCGTTTCACATAAAGTGCTGAAGCATTATACTCCTCTGACTTGGTATCATTGTTAAGATCTCGGATATTTCCATTAACCAGCTGATCAAATTGGTTGACCGTGTTTGAAATAGTCCTTGAAGAACTGATATCGCGTTTCCTATTAGCGCCTGCCCATACTGTCAAATCGGATAAAGAATCTATTTTAAATTCATATTTCAGTCCCACATTATGTCTTTTATTATCACTGGAAGCAGCGGTAATGTTATTGCTAATCAGAATGGTATCTCTCGCCGCATTTCTGGTAAATATACTTCTATCCAGATCTACATTTGACTGGCTATATTTATAGTCAATCCGCCAGGAATGTTTCTTATTTGCGGTTTTATCCGAGTATAAGAACCCTGTATTGAGAGACTTTGGAATTCCTTCGCCCTCAAAGTTTCCGGAACCGTCCCCATCACCGCCTATACTTGAAGCTTCCTGACCATTCAATCCTGTTTTGCCTGTATTACTTGCGATCAAATAAGTTGAAACCCGAAAAGATTGGTTGAAATAATTCAAAAAACCTTGACCAAGATAAAATTTATTGTTTCCTCCTCCAGCATCGACTTTTCCAAAAACACCGCGCTTGGCTTCCTCTTTTAGCTTAACATTGATGGTCTGTGTACGTACACCATCATCAATACCAGTTTTCTCTGCTTTATCAGATTTTTTCTCATAGACCTGAATCTTATCCACCATATCCGAACGGATATTTCGGCTCACCAATTTTGGATCGTCACCAAAAATTCCTCCCCATCAACAAGCATCTTTTCAACGGTTTTCCCTTGTGCGGTAATCTTTCCAGAAGCATCTACAGTAATTCCGGGCAAAACTTTCAAAAGATCCTCAACCTTTGCATTCTTTTCTACCTTGAAACTCCGGGCATCGTATTCTGTTGTGTCTCCCTTTATTGTTATTGGAATCCGGCCCGTTACGATTACCTCCTGCAATAAAGTAGCACTATTTGTAAGCCCAATCGACAAGTTTGAATAATCTCTCTTTGGTAAGATGTCGGCATAATATTCGCCATATTTTGGATAGGTTACGATAAGCACATATTGGCCAGTATCTGGCTGTAATAGAGAGAACCTCCCTTCTTCATCGGATCGGGTGAAGTCCGTCAGAATCGAATCTTTGGCAGTTAACAACATAATTGTCGCATTATGAAGTTTAAGCTTATCTTTTGCGTCTTTAATTTTCCCTCGATTTTGGATTGCGCATGAACTGTTCCGCATAAGCAAAGTAGAAAAAGTAAAAGTGATAACCACACTCTTTTCATAAAATTTATTAAATGGTATTTAATGACAAATTATAATAGCAGGCAAAACTACTATTTTACTGGATTTTTTACTTCGTCATAAAAAAAAATAACTATGTAATGAAAAAATCACTAGAAGATTCAATCTAAGTCAAACGAAATCAACAACGTTTCATGTAAGATCATCAATATAAACATTGATTTATTTTGCCACGATCAACAAAGGGCTATCCATAGATAACCCTTTGTTGATCGAAACAGCTCCTACCTCCAATCGCATTGATCATTGAATAAGCTGACCTTCCTACAAATTGCCTAGCTCCATGATAAATTGAACTGTTTCTTTATTCATGTGCTGCGACAATACAGCCGAAATCTGATCGGTCATTGTCTTTCTGCTCATCCGTTTCATTTTGCTTTTTCGAATCTCTTCTTATCCATGACTACATCATTGCTCAATTCGACTTTAGTGGCAAAATAAGAAACGTGCTGACTTGGTACCACCAATCCAAGGATCATCCCCGGAAGCCCGTTAATAGACTCAGGTCCACCACTAATCGGAATTTCGTTACAATAATACCCGATCACATAAATCGAATCAGCGGTAAGACCATTAGCTCTCCGGCAGCTGTATCCAGCAATTTCGCGATACTCGTCGGTAACTTTCCATTTGATACGTTTCATCGTGTCTTCCACAATAATCTTTTCGCCAACGATATCATTATACCTTTGGAAAGATCGAGTCGTCATATTGGACAAGGTAATTCCTTCAAAATCCAAAGCGAGCATCATGATATATTGCTTGACCACCTGATCCAGATGATCATCTTTGACCGGTTCAAACAAGGTTTCATTGGCATTGAATTTTAAGGTCTTTTTCAATACTGCATTTTCTGGCAGTTTGGGCAGCACCTGTTCAAAAAACATTTTTGATTTATCATCAGCTTTTGCTAAGAATTTCTTACCCACAATATTCTTTATGTACATGGTCTTATCGTAGGCAATGCTCCCAGACCTCCCGAATAGGGTGTACTGTGCCTTGAGGCTTAGCATAGTGAAGCATAAAAAGAGAAAAACGATATATTTTAGCATGGTATTTATCTTAAATTTTATTAAAACATTTTGGTGAAGTCCCAGGATAGCTTGAGCATATAATATCTACGGATCGTATCATAACGACGCTGTGTAAAAATTGATGTCGATGCTGAACGACTGAAACCCTTATTTTGGTCAAGCACATCATTGATCATAAAATCCAACATGAGCGATTCATTCTTCAGGAATTTTTTACTTACTCCGGGGTGCAACAAAAATTGTTCAAATTTTTGATCAAAAGCCTTCGTTCCTGCTTCGTAGGTATAGCTATAGTTTGTATATACTTTAAAGGTTTTGCCAATAAAATATTCTACACTACCGTTCGATCCAAATACAAAACCATTACTATTTGTGTTGCGCTCCAAGCTGGATTTCATTAACCGATATTGCGGACTGAAGTTTAAATCGAAATTCAATCCTGTCTTTGTATCTCTTTTAAAGTTATATGTAAAATTGAAATTCGTTGTATTGACTTTGTTCAATTGCTGATTGAATAGATTATAATTGTCACTCATATTCAGAGAGAACTGTGGCGAATTGGACAAACCCAGTTTTTGCTCAATTTGAAATGGTACCCAGACCAGATGTTAACAGATGTATTTGTTTTACCACTTACATTATTCCATGTATAGATATTGAATCCCTGTACAGTATCAATATTTTGTGTGATGGGATTTTTATCCAAAGAGATATTTCCGCCCACATAGACATAACTTCCGGTCAGAATCCGAAATGAGTTATAGTTTATATTTAAGGAGTTTATAAAAGAAGGTTTTAAATTCTCATTTCCCAAATAACGGTTAATCTGATCCGAATTATCCAAAATAGGTTGAATCTGAGTCATGGAAGGCAATTGATTCTTTCCTGTGTAATTCAACCATAACCCTTTGGTTTTTGTGAAAGAATATCCGGCACTCACATTGGGATTATACGTAAAATAACTTCTGGAAAGCCCCTCTTGGCTATAGTAATTATATTGTTTCAGTCTGTCATTATTAAAATTATTTGCAACGGTAAACCTAAACTTATCCGTCGTATGCACTATGGCTAATTTATATCTGCTGCTCCGTCTATCGAAATCGTAATTGTTACTGAAACGACTGTCCAGGTTATTATATTTCCCGTCAACACCTTTATTGAATGATTCAACACGGGAGGAATTATTACTACTTTCTATTCCAGTTCCGACAACGAGATTCCAAACTTTTGACAACGGCTCTGTATACGATACCGAAGCGCCTAGCACCTCATTTTTATTATTGCGTTCCTTACGTTGATCTGTAGAGTCTATTGGCGTATAACCTGCGGTATCCTTCTTAGCCAAACTATTTTTAACCTCTGAGAATAGATAACCATCTCCTATCATTTCAGTTCGTCTGACTTGACCATCTAATGTAAATGAGCGCCCCTTTTTCTTAAATTTATGGGTAAAATAAGTACTAAAATTCAACTCGTTGATCGTGTTCTTAATGGTCTCATGAGTTTTTTCAGCTACAGTCGTATCCATATTCTGCGTAAACTGATAGGCTTCACGTCTGTTGTCCGACCAGAGATTTTTGCGGGAAGCTCCACCCCGGATGGTCAAGGTATTTAATGAGTCAAAATTTAGATCATATTTTAAATTGGCGCGATGCTGATCATTCTCTGTATCTACAGATTTATTCGATTTATTATTGATCAAGCCTGTACTGATGGTCTCATCGTCTCCATCACTGCTTAATCTTCCGTATTTATAGTTGATATTAATATTATGTTTATCCTTATTGAATTTATCCGAAAAATTAACCCCGGAATTAATCGCTCGGGGTATACCGATAACACCTTGCCCTGAAAAAGGATCCGTAAAATTAGTCCAGGACATGGATCCGTCATCCCCGTATGAAACACCCGAGTCACCACCATATTTCTGTGCGTCTTGCCAGTTCATACTTGTTGTCCCGTTATTTCCAAAAAGACCATAAACGGAAATCTTTTGAGATCCTTTGAATTTGTTTAACATCAACTGCCCCATGTAATAATCACTGGTACCGCCTCCGAGTAAGGCTTTTCCGAACATGCCATTTTTGGCACCCTCTTTTAGTTTGACATTGATCGTCTGTTCCCGCTGTCCATCATCTACTCCTGTTCGTTCCGCCTGCTCGGATTTCTTTTCATACACCTGTACCTTATCAACCATATCTGATCGGATATTACGGGTCACCAATGTCGGATCATCACCGAAAAACTCCTCGCCATCCACGAGTACCTTTTTGACAGTTTTACCCTGTGCAGTAATTTTTCCGGACGCGTCGACTGTGATCCCCGGCAAGACTTTTAACAGGTCTTCCACCTTCGCATTTTTTTCCACCTTAAAGCTACCGGCATCATACTCAGTGGTGTCTCCTTTTATTGTAATGGGAATTCGACCCGTAACAATAACTTCCTCCAATAAAGTGGCCGTTTTGGTCAATCCCACAGTTAACTTAGAATAATCTTTGTCTTTAGAAATCGATGTATAATAATCACCGTATTTGGGATAACTGACGATCAACAGATAGGATCCCGTATCTGGCTTGGATAGAGAAAAAGTCCATTTTCATCCGATCGGGTAAAACCTGTCAATATGGAATCTTTAGCGGTTAACAACATAACTGTTGCATCAGATAGTTTGACCTGATCTTTTACATCACTTATTTTTCCGGCAATTTTGGACTGTGCTAGCACTATTCCATGAACACCGAAAACGAAAAACAAGAGAATTTGCAAAACTCTTTTCATAAAATCGTTGGATAGTATATCAATATTACATTAGTAAATAAAACCAATGTTTTGTTACAGTAAATTTAATTTTATTTCTCAAAAAGCATTCTGAAGCGTTCCACAGCTAATTGAGACAAAATATAGTGGTTATAATTAAGAGGTATCAATCGGATAAATTCCACAAGAGGTTCGGAATTATTGATAGCTTTTATCGCGTTGTATCTTGATCAATTTCCATAATTGATGACAGAACGAGCAAATCAATACCACAAAAATAATCTGGGAGATTATCGCTATATAATTGCGGTATGCGACCATTATTTCTATCCTCTCAAGTTTATTCATCCAATAGTTATTGAGTAGAATACCACAAATTGACCCCAATAGAAAAAATATAATGGCATATTTTTTATCCGAATGAGCTTTGGATTTTGCATTTTCCAAATCTGTAATCTGCCCCATAATACGTTGCTCAAAGTCATCAAATGGCATCCTTACTTTGCTCATTTGCATGATCTGTTTCATTTTCTTGTGTTCGTTATCCATGATATTCGGATTTTTTTATCAGTTGACTCAATACCAGTTGCATATTTTTGCGTGCCCGATGTAGAATGACTTTCGTATTAGCGAGTGTCCAGCCCATGATTTCCTGAATTTCCTCCATGGATTGTTCCTCCAGATAAAATAGGCGTAGGGCGACAGATTCCTTGGGAGATAAAATAGCAAGGGCATCATTAATCATTTCTTTTCGCTCATTGTCAATAATTTCGTCTAGAATAGACACATCATATGCTTGGTCATGATCTGTTAGGTCAAAATCGATCAGTGTTAACTTCTTATACCGGATACTATTAAAAGCAATATGGACAACGATACGATAAAACCAGGTGCTAAATTTTGATTTGCCTTTAAAAGAGGTTAAGGACTGATAGCATTTAATAAAAGCATCTTGAACAACATCTTCAGCCAAATGTTCTTGCTTGACAATGGAAAGCGCAACAGAAAAAGCCATATCCTGATACGTTTTTATAAAATACCGGTATGACTCTACATCCCCGGACAATACTTTTCGAATATAGATTTCGTCCATTGAATGGCTAAATATCGTGTTTTTTATCCAGTCTATTTGCGACAATCATAGCTATACCAGCGGATATAATCAGAATGGCAACAGCGAGTGAGTCAGGCAAGCCAGCACTCACATAGTTTTGTATTATGCCCACAATCAACAAGCCAATACCTATGCCTAACACCAGAATCCCCGGTTTTTGCCAATCAGCGGGCTGCCTTCTTCTTTCCTCCCCAGGGAGATTGATTGCAGTACTGCGATAACGCATGACAAAATAAACACAAAGTGTGATACAGGTAAATAATCCCACAGCCATAACCGCTGCCATTGTCTGTTTTTCCATAATGATTTGATTTAATTTTTACATTAGTCACTACCGACTCTGAAAAGGTTACAACAAATTGAGTTAAATGTGCCGATTTGTGTAAATTTGTTTCAAATACAAACAATATGCAAAACATTAAAGAATATGTAGAAGCAAACAAGCAACGTTTTTTAGATGAGTTGTTTGATTTATTGCGTTTACCTTCGGTCAGTGCTGATCCCAAATTTAAGGGTGACGTACAGAAGACTGCTGAATTTGTTGCTCAGAAATTGCGTGATGCAGGGGCCGACAACGTCGAAGTTTGTGCCACTGCTGGTAATCCAATCGTTTATGGCGAAAAAATTATTGACCCTTCATTGCCAACTGTACTGACCTACGGCCACTATGATGTACAGCCAGCTGATCCATATGAGTTGTGGGACACCCCTCCTTTTGAACCGACTATCCGCGATGGTAAAATATATGCCCGCGGTTCGGCAGATGACAAAGGACAATTTTACATGCACGTAAAAGCTTTCGAATATATGATGCAAAACAATGCTTTGGCATGTAACATCAAATTTATGATCGAAGGTGAAGAAGAAGTTGGTTCTGTTAACTTAGGAACTTTTGTCAAAGAAAACACCGAAAGACTTAAGGCAGATGTGATCGTGATTTCGGATACATCTATGATCAGCATGGCGCAACCGTCTTTGGAGACAGGTCTCCGTGGACTTTCTTATGTCGAAGTTGAAGTCACTGGACCTAATCGTGATTTACACTCTGGCGTATATGGTGGTGCTGTTGCGAACCCAGCTACTATTCTTGCAAAACTTATAGCTTCTTTGCACGATGAAAACAACCATATTGCAATCCCTGGATTTTATGACGATGTTGTTGAATTAACGGCCGAAGAACGCAAAGCATTGAACGAAGCTCCATTTGATATCGAAGAATACAAATCAGATTTGGGTATTCAGAATATTTGGGAGAAAAGGGATACACAACTTTAGAACGTACAGGAATCCGACCTACTTTGGAGGTCAATGGTATCTGGGGTGGATATATCGGTGAAGGTGCCAAAACTGTTTTACCTTCCAAAGCAAATGCTAAAATCTCGATGCGTCTTGTTCCAAACCAAAATTCTGAACGGATTACCGAACTATTCAAAAACATTTTGAAGGTATTGCACCAGATTATGTTAAAGTTGAGGTAAAACCGCATCACGGTGGTGAACCAGTGGTCACTCCTACAGATAGTGTTGCCTATAAAGCTGCTGAAAAAGCTTTGCATGAAACATTTGGCGTAAAACCAATTCCTACCCGTGGTGGTGGATCTATTCCAATTGTTGCTTTATTTGAAGACGTCCTGGGACTCAAAACGGTACTTCTGGGATTTGGACTTGACAGTGACAACTTACATTCTCCAAACGAGAAATATGGAATTGAGAATTACCTAATGGGTATCTCAACAATTCCTTTATTTCATAAATATTACGCAGAACTAAGTAAATAATTTAGTTTTCATTAGATAAAGGGTTATTTTTAAATTTTAGAAATAACCCTTTATCGTTTTATGGATTTTGATTTTCGTCTCATCGTTTTTTATACTGCAGCTCAGCATCTTAATT
Organism: Sphingobacterium sp. E70; assembly: GCF_019285695.1. Taxonomy (NCBI): domain Bacteria; kingdom Pseudomonadati; phylum Bacteroidota; class Sphingobacteriia; order Sphingobacteriales; family Sphingobacteriaceae; genus Sphingobacterium; species Sphingobacterium sp. E70. The sequence continues at coordinate 1,805,182 of NZ_CP079104.1, forward strand.
TCACCAAGACAGCTTCGGCACTCTTCATCTCACAACCTGCGGTAAGCAAAAACATCCAGGAGCTAGAAAAAAACTCGGTGTTCCTCTTTTTGAGAGGAAGGGAATAATCTCGACCTTACTGAATCGGGGCAGATTCTCTATAAATACGCCCAACAGATTATTAATCTCTACAATCAGGCAGGACAGGAGATACAAGAACTACAAACTGGACGTAAAGGGAATCTTGTATTAGGAGCCAGTACAACGATCTCCCAATATGTACTTCCCACATTACTGGCGGATTTTCTCTCCCAATATCCAAACAACCGTATCCAATCTTTTCAATCCAATAGTCGAAGCATTGAAGAACAGCTTATTGACAAAACATTGGATCTTGGTATCACGGAGAGGATCAACAGACAATAGGGCTTTAAAGTATATCCCTTTCATGAAAGATGAGCTCGTATTGGTTACCAATAGCGAAAACCCATTATTAAAACAATTAAAAATCCCATTCTCTCAGATATAACACGATTACCTCTGGTCCTTCGCGAACAGGGTTCAGGTACCCGCACGATTATTGAGAATGCATTAAAAGAACAACGGATCAGTCTTGCCGAAATCCAGATCGAAATGATACTTCCATCAACAGAAAGTATCAAAGGGTATCTGGCCCGCCGCCATAGTTTTGCCTTTCTTTCTATTCATACTGTTCAGCGGGAGGTCCTGAATAACCAATTGACCATCGTCGATATTCCTCATTTGGCTATCGAACGTTATTTCTATTTCACACATCTATATGGTGGCCTTGCCGGTACTCCAAACCAATTCCTGCAGTTCTGTCTGAGACAAAATTTCAAGATATAACATTTGGTTATGTCTCATAAAGAAACATCGTTTTAATCCATGTCGATAGGCTGGTAGATTTGTACAAACGAATTAGAGGCATGGAACACAAAAAAACTAACAAATTACCTAAAAGCGCTCAGTTGGATTATTGTCGCACTGTTTATTACCTGTACAACGCTGTGTGTGTTTCCACTTAAACATGCAAACAATGACAGGTCAATGGATTCACTTGCTCTCGCTAATGATTCATTGATCACACATGTAGCACAATTCAAAGCTGTTTCTTTCAAAGACAATCCGGAAGGAGAAATGGCTAGTTATGGCGAAAAGCTAATCAAAAACACGTACGACTACTTTTACGATGGTGACATAAAAATCGGAAATAAATTGGCTTGCAGCAGTTGCCACCTAAACGGCGGGACAAAGGCATTCGCAGCTCCTATGTTGGACTCACAAATGTTTTCCCAGTTTACATTGGACGGGAAAACAAAGTAGAATCTCTGGAGGAACGCATTAATGGCTGTTTTGAAAGAAGTATGAACGGTCGTGCTATTCCAGAAAACAGCAAAGAAATGCGCGCTATTGTTACCTATATAAAAACATCAGTATCAATACAGTCAATAAAGGAAGATTAGCCGGACAGGGTTTTGTCAAAATGGAGATCCCAAACCGCGCCGCAGATTTAAAACATGGTCAGTTGGTATTTGAAGGCAAATGCACGAGCTGTCATGGAAAAGAAGGACAAGGCATGGCACAGCCTACCGGCAAGGGATATCTATACCCGCCACTTTGGGGAAAGACAGCTATAACGATGGAGCTGGTATGGCCCGATTGCTTACCGCAACACGCTTTATAAAAGCAAATATGCCCTTAGGAGCAAGTTACGACGCACCTCAGCTCAGCGACGATGAAGCTTATGATGTCGCTGCCTATATCAATTCTTTTGACCGACCTAAAAAAGCAAACAAGGAGCTTGATTATCCAAATTTGGCAAAAAAACCAAAGGATAGTCCCTATCCCCATACGCAGATAATATTAGTTTAGAACAACATAAACACGGACCTTATAATTTTTAATATGATGAAAAAACAACTGACAATCGCTTGCATCCTCTTAGCGATGACAACGATTCAAGCTAAAGCACAAAGCAATAAATTATTACTCAACAACCATCAATATACGGGTGCTGTTGCTAAGAAAAAATGTATAAAGCAATCTATCAATTGGATAGTAATGATCCAAAAACAATTGAGAAGGCCATCCGAAATATCAACAACGTTTTGAAAGATCCTCGATTAAAGGGGCATCTTCAAATTGAACTGGTTGCTTTTTCAGGCGGAACAGAAGCTTATTTAAAAAGAACAGTCAGTATGAAAAACCGCTGCAGGATCTCATAGAAAAAGGAGTTATTGTCGCCCAGTGTTTAAATACGTTGGAAGAAAAGCATATCGCCAAGGAAGAATTATTTGATTTCATTGGCTATGTCCCTAGTGGAAATGGTGAATTGATCTTGAGGGCAAATGAAGGTTGGGTCATTGTTAAACCATAATATGATGAAAAAGCTAGTCCCCTTCACCCTCGCTATGGCCTTGTTCGTATCGACAAAAACTAATGCGCAAGAACATCGCTTTGATCCTCCATGGAATAATCCCCAGAATCAGCACTTAATTTTACGGTTCCCGGGATCGATAATATCCCCGATCTATATGGCGATATTGAGAATCCACAGCTAACAGTTTTCTTTGCCGGCAATCAGTTTATGGTCGTTGACGATCTATTAACATCTTTCAAAAAGGAATATCCTCAGTACGAACGTATTTTTGTAGAAACATTGCCTCCCGGAATTCTGGCAAAGCAGATAAAAGGGGGCTCCATCACCGTCGGTAACCTACGCATTACGCACAAACCTGATATTTACACGGCAAGCAAACGTGCGATTAATGACATGGCCGATTATTTCAGTCATACCCAGACCTATTGTTACAACAATATATGTTTGATGATCCCAAAGGGAAACCCTGCAAATATCAAAACATTAAACGATCTGGGGAACTCCAATGTGCGTATTAGCATGCCCAATCCACAATGGGAAGGCATAGGAGAACAAATCAAAGCATCATATAAAAAAGCAGGGGTGAACAACTTGTCAAGAAGATTATGGAAGATAAAGTAAAGGATGGAAGCACGTATTTAACAAAAATACATCATCGCGAAAGCCCGATGCGTATCCTTTATAGTCAAGCAGATGTCGCTCCGGTCTGGACATCTGAGGTTGTTTATCAAAAACTTATTGGTCATCCGGTGGAAGGTATCAAAATTCCGGACAGTCAAAATACCACGGCAACCTATGTGGCGGCAAAACTAAAAATGCACCCCATGCACAGGCAGCAGATGATTTCCTCAAATTTATGGACTCCCCACGGCCAAACAGATTTACAAAAATATGGCTTTACAATAGACTAAAAAGAAAATGGATAATTAATTATCCATTTTTTTTTACTTTAGGTCAAAATTAGTTAAATTGTATGGTTCTATTGCTCAAAAAACTCCATCGTTACTGGTATTTTATTAGCGTCTTACTTGTTTTCATCGTATTATTCCCTATATCTATTTTTTGGCCCAAAATCCTGAAAAGAATTATGCCCGGATAGCACGTATGAGGCGTTGGGTATCAATTGGGGATCCGCATTGGCGGGTGTATTTTTAAAGTAACTTACGAATCAAAAATAGACTGGAACAGGCCGATGATATTATGCCCCAATCATACTTCAGTACTTGATATCACAGCACTCACCTATCTATGCCCGGTCCCGTTTTCATTTATTGGCAAGGCTTCTCTTCTTAAAAACCCCGTTACCCGTATATTTTTCAAAACCATAGATATTCCTGTCACGCGAAGGAGCAAAGTATCTTCATTTAAAGCATTTCAACGGGCTAACGAGCTTGTCCAAAATGGTCGAAGTGTCGTTATTTTTCCGGAAGGAAAGATCGATGACGGATTTCCGCCTCAAATACATGCATTTAAGTCTGGTGCTTTTCGTATTGCCGTTCAAAATGATGTGCCTGTAGTGCCTATTATTATTGAAAATGCATGGGACATTTTCTTTGATGACGGTGCAAAAAGAGGATCTCATCCGGGAATTGTTAAGGTACATGTTTTTTCACCTATCGAGACAAAAGATTTTGACGACAACAATGCGTCCGACTTGGAGAAAATTGTATATGACAAAATGCATTCCTATTGGATTATGAAGAATAAATCGTATTTTCATCAACCAGAGAACGTCCAAAAAATATGTCAGGAAAGATATTAATCGAAATCAAAGATATTGCGCGGGAATATCAAATAGGCTCAGAAACAATTCATGCGCTCAGTTCGGTTACCCTCAATATCCATAAAGGAGAATTTGTAGCACTTATGGGGCCTTCAGGATCAGGGAAATCCACATTGATGAATATCCTGGGTTGCTTGGACACCCCTAGTAGAGGTGAATACATCCTCAATGGCATTAATGTAAGTGACATGTCCGAAGATGAACTCGCTGAAGTAAGAAATAAGGAGATAGGGTTTGTTTTTCAAACGTTCAATCTACTTCCTAAAAGCACCGCACTGGAGAATGTTGCACTTCCTTTGATCTATGCTGGATACAATAAGGCCACACGTGAAGAGAAAGCTACTGGTGCATTGGAAAGCGTTGGACTTGGACATCGTATGGATCACAGACCCAATGAGCTATCCGGTGGACAACGTCAGCGGGTGGCTGTTGCGAGAGCGCTGATCAATGATCCTTCCATTATATTAGCAGATGAGCCTACGGGGAATCTTGACACAAAGACATCCATTGAAATCATGGGTCTGCTCGAAGAGATCCACTCCAGGGGAAACACCATTATCTTGGTCACACATGAAGAGGATATTGCACTACATGCCCATCGTATTGTACGCATGCGCGATGGACTAATTGAAAACGATTATCCCAATGCTGATATCAAATCTGTATCACCACGACTAAGTGCGCTGAATGAAAAGGGGAGCGACTTTGAGAATATTTAAAAATATTATTTCATTATAAATCAAACACTTATATTATTGACACAAAAATAACAGTTGATTTACTTGTTTAAGTTAAATTAAATGATAGTTTTGCGAAAATAGAGAACTTAAATTGTTTTTATATGTATTGGACATTAGAATTAGCTTCGCATCTAGAAGATGCACCATGGCCAGCAACAAAAGATGAATTAATCGATTACGCTATTCGTTCGGGTGCACCAGTTGAGGTGATTGAAAACTTACAATCTCTTGAGGATGACGGTGAGCCATATGAAAATATTGAAGAAATTTGGCCCGATTATCCAACAAAAGATGATTTCTTCTTCAATGAAGATGAATACTAGAAAATAAAAACGCCTTTAGTTAAAGGCGTTTTTATTTCAGTAAATTAATCCATTGCTATGAAGTTCAGTCTTAAGCTTATGAAGATAAAAGTAAAGGTATTGTTGTTAACGTTTGTAAGCTGTATACTCTATATTTCGGTATTCGCACAGGAAAAGCCGGTTACTTCCGAAAATGTTACTGTATTAAAGCAATTTGTACATCGTCTCAATGATACCAATCTCGCTACGGACATCATTTTAAGCCAGGATATATTAACAGCGAAAAATCTAGATGAAGACCAACAGGAATATCTTCTAGCCAGCATAGATGAGATGCGAATCAATGTACAGAGCAAGGATATCAACAAATTGGAATATATCAACTTTATACAGGCCGGTCGGAAAGAAACTTTCGATATTGACCTTGAAGGAATAGATCCGAAACAGGTTTATTTCGTTAGGCATCTCAATCGTTTTGTTTTTGCTACTGTTATTCGGGACAAAAAAATAGCCTCCTTTACCTTGGTTTCTAAAGGGAACAATAAAGCACATTTCGTATTCTATTAGTCTTTTACTGGCTGTATTGTTTGTCGGTACTAGTAGAAATTCCTTCTATGGCATGCGAGCAAATCTAGTGGGACAATTTTCGTATTCTCGGAATAATAGGTAAGATGCTTTCACCTTGTTCCCGTTTTCTATGACATGCTGTTTGAAAGCAATTTTAAGCGTAACAAGCTTTCTTAAAAATTTTTCAATAAAAACACTTGCATTTTAAAATTCTATCAACCATATTTGTAATAACAAAAACAGAAATGATAATAACTGTATTAAATAAAGCTTGGTGGTGGCACAACGAATAACGTTGTGGCAAACTCCTATTGCATTATTTGATATATACATCAAGATATGATGGGCTTGCCTGAATAAGGTAAGCCCTTTTTATTTAAAAATATTATGAAAGAAATTTTAGCCCATTTATTTGAATACAAGTCTTTTTCGCGACAAGAAGCTTATGAGATCTTGACTAACATTGCCAAAGGTAAATATGACAGTTATCAAATCGCTGCTTTTATGACAGCTTATGGCATGCGTAGTATTCGGGTGGAAGAACTTGGTGGGTTTAGAGATGCCATGTACGACCTATGTCTCCAATTGGATTTTGATGGCTACGATCTGATCGACCTATGTGGTACGGGTGGTGATGGCAAAAATACGTTCAATATTTCTACAATTGCTTCTTTCGTTACAGCCGGTGCGGGCTATCAAGTTGCCAAACATGGCAATATAGGTGTATCATCGAGCTGCGGATCTTCGAATGTAATGGAGTATTTGGGTTATCAATTTACGAATGACAAAGCTGAATTACAGCGTCAGCTTGACGAAGCCAATATATGCTTCCTACACGCACCATTGTTTCACCCAGCTATGAAAACAGTTGCGCCGATACGTCGTGCCCTAGGTGTAAAAACATTCTTTAACATGTTGGGGCCATTAACAAATCCGGCCAACCCGAAATTTCAATCTGTAGGGGTATTCAGCTTAGAGCTTGCACGCCTATATGGTTATCTATACCAAAATACAGACAAACAGTACTCCATTATCCATGCATTGGATGGCTATGATGAAATATCGATGACCGGAGATTTCAAGGTCATCAACAATCAGGGTGAAAATTATTATAGTATGGAGGAATTAGGTTTTAGCCCTATTCTTCCCGAGGAACTCGCTGGCGGAGACAGCATCGCTGAAGCAGCAAAGACTTTTTATCCATCTTAAATAATGAGGGTACAGATGTACAGAATAATGTAGTTTTGACAAATGCAGCATTTGCCATAAAAACATTTCATCCTGAAAAATCCTTTGGTGACTGTTTCTATGAAGCCGAGGAATCACTTATGGGAGGAAAAGCGCTCAAAAGTTTCAAAAAAATAACAAACCAATAAAATGGCAGTCAAGATAAAAGTTTGTGGCATGAAATACCCCGACAATATCATTGCGGTTTCTGGTCTTGCTATTGATTACATCGGTTTTATATTTTATGAAAAATCCAAACGATTTGTTGGCGATGCCAACCGGGAATATATAAAGGGGCTCAAGGATATTATAAAAGTTGGTGTCTTTGTGAACGCAAGCCTAACGGAAATTTATCATAAAATAGACGAATTCAATTTAAATGCAGTTCAATTACATGGCGATGAAAGCCCTCAATTTTGTGAGGAACTTAAACAACATACTGCTGTAACCGTGATCAAAGCTTTCGGTATAGACCAACATTTTGACTGGACAGTATTGAATGCCTATGCCGGAGCAATTGACTATTTTTTATTTGACACCAAAAGTAACTCTTACGGAGGTACAGGTATGCGATTTGACTGGTCTTTATTGCATCAGTACAAACTAGAGTACCCTTATTTCCTTAGCGGCGGATTAGATGCGGATAATGTCAAAGACGCTTTGCAAGCGAATGATCCCAGGTTATATGCCTTAGATCTCAATTCAAAATTTGAAGTAGAACCGGGGTTAAAAGATATTGATCTTTTGGCCCATAGCATAAATAGTATTAAACAATGAGTATATACCAAGTCAATGAAAAAGGGTACTACGGTCCATTTGGTGGCGCCTATATCCCCGAAATGCTCTATCCCAATGTAAAAGAGCTACGTGAAGAATACCTCAAGATAATCGAAGAGAAAAGTTTTCAGGAGGAATTCAATCAACTACTCAGTGACTACGTAGGGCGTCCCTCCCTTTGTATCATGCGAAACGACTGTCTGAGAAATATGGTACAACGATCTACCTCAAACGCGAGGATCTTAACCATACTGGCGCACATAAAATCAATAACACCATCGGACAGATTCTATTAGCTGAACGTTTAGGAAAAAAAAGGATCATCGCAGAAACAGGTGCTGGACAACATGGTGTAGCTACGGCTACCGTGTGTGCATTAAAAGGGATACAATGTGCCGTCTATATGGGTGAAATTGATATCCAAAGACAGGCACCCAATGTTGCGCGAATGAAAATGATGGGTGCGGAAGTTATTCCTGCAACATCTGGTTCAAAAACGCTCAAAGATGCGACCAATGAAGCTTTGCGTGATTGGATCAATAATCCGGTCGATACACATTACATTATTGGCTCTGTTGTAGGCCCACATCCATACCCTGACATGGTTGCCCGCTTCCAATCCATTATCTCCGAAGAGACCAAAAAGCAGTTATTAACAAAAACAGGTAAAGAGAATCCAGATATCGTATTAGCTTGTGTGGGTGGTGGATCCAATGTTGCAGGGATGTTCTATCATTTTCTGGATGATGAATCTGTACAGTTGTATGCTGTAGAAGCAGCGGGACATGGTGTTGATTCAGGTGAATCAGCAGCTACAACAGCTTTAGGAAAAGAAGGTGTACTGCATGGTAGTCGATCCATATTAATGCAAACCGAAGATGGTCAGGTAATAGAACCTTATTCTATCTCTGCCGGACTTGATTACCCTGGCATCGGACCGCAGCATGCTTGGCTGTTTAAATCCGGAAGAGGAAAATATGTTAGTATCACAGATGATGAGGCGATGCGCGCGGGACTGGAACTCACTCGACTGGAGGGTATTATCCCCGCAATCGAAAGCTCACATGCACTCGCTTATTTAGGAAAATCCCTTTCAAGGGTGATGAAACCGTTGTCGTTTGTTTATCAGGACGCGGCGATAAGGATCTCGATAACTATATGAAATACTTTGATTTTTAACGCATGAATACGATTGAAAAAAAAGAAGGCAATCCCCTTCTATCGATATATTTTACAGCAGGATATCCCGAACTGGACAGTACCATTCGCATAGCCAAGAAATTGGAAGAAGCGGGTGCAGACTTTTTAGAAATAGGTTTTCCTACTCCGATCCTGTTGCAGATGGACCTGTTATCCAACACAGTTCAGAAGTTGCTCTGGCCAACGGAATGACTGTCAAAAAATTATTTGAACAGTTACGTGAACTACGCCAACATGTGCAGATCCCAGTCTTCCTAATGGGTTACGTCAATCCTGTAATCCAGTTCGGTGTGGAGAAATTTTGTGAAGAATGCAAAAATGTCGGTGTGAATGGTGTCATTATTCCCGATCTACCGATGTATGAATACGAGGATCTCTATAGGGAAACTTTTGAGAAAAACGGCATTGCGAATATCTTTATCGTAACGCCACAGACTTCAACTGAAAGAATCCGAAAAATAGATAGTCTATCCAATAGTTTTATCTATTTATTGTCCTCCAATGCCACAACTGGAAAAACACTGGATGTAGGCGAGGATACCAATGCTTATTTCAAGCGGATACATGATCTTCAACTGAAAAACCCTTTAATCGTTGGGTTCGGAATTTCAAACAGAGAAACATTTCAAAAAGCAAGTCAATATACCGCTGGTGCGATTATCGGTAGCGCGTTTGTAAAAAGATTGACGGAGCAAGATTATATGAATCAGATCCCTGATTTTATAAAATCAATAAAAGGATAGTACAACAACAAAGTGCTAATGTGAATCCAACAGAAAACAACGGATTCACGTTAGTACCTTGTTCACCATTTCAAAAAGAAGCATTATTGCCCTATTGTAGAATACCTAAAGTTCCACTCCTTTAAAAGATATTTGCAAACTTCATTCATAATTTACTAATATTGTAGCGTAAATACGCTTTAGCTGATGATATATCTTTTAAGACCGCTTGTTTAGTCTTAGAATAATATACACAATCTGATTACATTCAGTTAACAACCAATTCATGTATAACCAATAGTTTCGCAAAATGAAGAGCAAGGCTGAAGATCTGAACTATACTGCCTGGATCATTCGCTTAAATGCAGGTGAAATGATAGCTTTTGAATGGTTGTACAATACGTACAAGCATCAACTGGCAAGCAACCTGCTTAAACTCGTAAAAGCGTCCGATATTGCAGAAGATATTCTTCACGATGTTTTCGTTAAAGTTTGGGAAAATAGGACAAAGATTGACCCTGAACGTTCCTTTGAAGGTTACCTTTATCGCATAGCAGCCAATATGGTAGCTGACTTTTATCGAAAAATCAGTAAAGATCGAAATTATCAGCAATATCTTGTCAATATCCAAGAAACTGTCTACCAACATATAGATGAGCTTTTGGAAAATAAATACCGAAGAGAATTGATAGATAAAGCATTGACAGAACTTCCCCTAAATGTAGAACGGTATTTCAATTGTGCAAAATAGAGGGCCGCAGCTATGAGGAAGTTTCAGATCTTTTACAAATATCTCCCAATACGATTAGTAACCATTTAAATCGTGCCAATAAAAAAATATTACTGTTTCTACAGAACCCAGTAAATCTCCCTTATTTCCTTCTTCTTCTGTGGACTAAATAGCTCTTTCAAAAAAAAAAATAAAAAATAATTTCAATTTCGTGTAGTGACTTTTCATTAGCAAGGCGTAATAGATATAAAAGAAGTGCCTTGGAAAAGAAAAATTTGAATAAGCTGTTTCAGGATTTTATTGTCAACCGTTGCTCAGCTGAAGACATTGAACAACTGATGCAACATTTTGGTTCTACTGCATCCATAGAGAATCTTCGTGAGCTAATAGAAGAACAGATTTCTACGCAGCAATGCGAACCTCCTCCTCAAGTCGTTGAATCGATCATTGGTGCTGTTGACAAAAAAATGGCACAAACACTAGCAACGCTTCAGGAGAGAGAAAAAAACAAAGAAAAGTACAAAAACTATGGACATTTGCTTCGGCAGCAGCAGTACTAATCCTAGGCATGTTAACCATACTTTGGCACTACAAACCGAATAGATCTGAAAATCTACCGCAAGAGTTTGTCGAAAAACATCCAGCAGAAATACTTCCGGGGAAAAACCAAGCACGTCTGACACTTTACAATGGCGAAAAGCTTGAGTTTAACAAGCAACACACAATTAATGAGAAGAACAGCATAGCAAATCTGAACTACGAAAAAGGTCGATTAGTTTATGGCGGAAGTTCTGCTGAAGAAACTATTCAATGGAACGTGCTCGAAGTTCCAAAAGCTGGAACTTTTGAAATACAGTTACCAGATGGATCAACTGTTTGGATAAATGCTAATTCCAAGCTCTATTTTCCAAATCGATTTCCTACAGATGAGCGCTTTGTCAAAGTCGAAGGAGAAGCATTCTTTAAAATACAAAAGATAAAAACGTCCTTTTAAAGTCCAAACTGGAGATGTCAATATTTCTGTATTAGGTACGGCTTTCAATGTAAGAGCCTATCATCCCAAACATATATCAACTACATTGGTCGAAGGATCGGTCCAATTGACCTATCATGATCAGCACATCGTCATGACACCTGGGGAAAGAGCTTTTATAGATGAAAAAAACAAGTTAAAAACACAAGCTATAGATATTGAGGGTGCTACTGCATGGAAAGAAGGATATTTCTATTTTAAAGATGAAACATTAGGTAAGATATTACAAGATATTAGTAATTGGTATGATTTGAAAGTCAGCATAGTTGGAAATTTACCCAAGGGTCTATATAGTGGTAGTATGGATCGTAACAGTAAATTAAATGGCGTGCTGAAAATGCTTGCAAATGTAGGTAACCTGGATTTTATCCTTAATGGCAATCATCTTACTGTTAAACAAAAAAACAAATAAAAACGCTGCCTATGATACGAAGTTAACACAAAAAAAAGCGGAGATGGTGGTAACATCTCCGCAGTCTATTCAAAAAAGCTGTTCAAAAAAATCGTTAAACAACCTTAATTCAAAATTATGGAATATTTCTGTGATCGTAAAGAAACGATACAACTATGTCGTTTTTTTACGGAACATTATTTAATCATTAGAAGAATGAAATTGACAATCATCTTCATCTTGTTCTCAATTGGGCTCAATGCCAAAACAAACGGACAACAAATCAACCTATCAGTCAAGCACATGCGCTTGGATAATGTGCTAAAAAAATAACACAACAGACTGATTATAAGTTTTTTTATTCAAGCGACCTGGTAAATAAAGCAGAACCAGTTAATCTTACAGTAGAACAGGCGTCTTTAGATGAAACATTGGAAAAAATCCTCGCTCCGAGAGGGCTGAGCTACCAAAAGATGTCGCGAACAATCACAATTACGGCAGCTCTTAGGTTACAACAAATCGAGATTTCAGGGACTGTAAGGGATGAAAAGGGACCACTTGCTGGCGTTAACATCTATACAAAAACTGACAATAAAATTGGAACCCGCACGGATTCAGAAGGAAAATTTGCATTAAAGGTATCCGTTAACTCAACACTAGTCTTTAGTTTTTTGGGATACGAGAGAAAGGAAATTACAGTGAAAGACAAAGATCTTCAGGTAGTGATGAACCCAATCAGCAATGCGATGGCAGAAGTGGTCGTCACTGCCTTAGGTATTAATAAAGAGAAGCGGAAGGTGGCTTATGCTGCACAGGAAGTTAAGGGAGAAAGTCTGTCCGTAGCCCGTGAGCCTAATGTTGCGTCCAGCTTGGTTGGTAAAGTTGCTGGTCTCCAAATCAAAACTAAATCTACCCTATTTGAAAATCCCGAAATTACACTGAGAGGGGGCAATGCTACAATCGTCATTGATGGGGTTCCTGCCCCAGATGGCTTTAATATGTGGAGCATAAATGCAGATGATATAGAAAATATTACTGTATTGAAAGGAACTGCTTCATCAGCTTTATATGGTTCAGTAGCACAAAACGGTGCTATTATGATCACCACCAAAAAGGGCAAAGGCGGAACTGCAGGAATTGAACTCACCTATAACTCTAGTACGGAATTTCAAGCCGGATTCTTACGTATTCCCAAAACACAGCAGGACTATGGTATGGGATTTAATGGAAAATACGCTTTTGTCGACGGAAAAGGCGGTGGTATCAATGATGCCTATGGTTACGTCTGGGGACCAAAATTGAATCAACCTGATCCGAGCACCAGTAGCGGTTTTGTCGAAATACCACAATACAATAGTCCATTGGATCCAGCGACAAATAAATTGAAACCCCTTCCATGGATCAGTAGAGGGAAAGAAAATTTAAATAATTTTCTCACTAATGGCTTAATTACGACCCATAATTTGAGTGTGGCCGGATCAACGGACAAGTCAGATTATCGCATCTCATTATCTCACTTGTATCAGAAAGGCCAAGTGCCCAACACCACGTTAAATTCTACCACATTAAGCCTAGCAGGAAGCTCAAACTAAACAGTAAACTCGATGCCGAGGCAACACTATCCTATAATAGACAATACTCGCCTAATTATCCAAATAGTGATTATTCTCCTGATAATTATCTTTACAACATCATATTATGGATGGGACCTGATGTCGACATTCGGGATATGCGGAATTATTGGAAACCAGGGCGGGAAGGCTCGGAACAATTAACCTATAATTATAGCTGGTATAATAACCCTTGGTTCTTAGCATACGAGAAGGAAAGAGCCTATACCAATGATGTCATTGTATCACAAGGAAATATCAAATATAAGTTTAACAACGACCTAAAATTACTCGTTCGCGGTGGCATTACCACAAACTTTGCTAACAGTGAAAGCCGCGTTCCATATAGTTATATCAATTATGGTACTTCCGCAGCACCATATGGTAATTATAGCGTCAATCGTGATAATCGCATGCGTTTTGTCAGTGATGCACTATTGACCTATGATAAAAAACTATCCCAAGATTTTACGATTAGTGCCAGTGTCGGGGCGAGTACCAGATTAGACCAGTACAATAAACTGGAGTCTAGGACAACAGGTGGGCTCTCTGTTCCAGCATGGTACAACCTGGATAATTCCAGAGACCCTGTCCGCTCTACCAATGAACGCGTAGAAAAACAAGTATATGGAATGTATGGCTATGTTGATCTGGACTATCGTAATATGGCAACTTTAAGTTTAACAGGAAGAAACGATTGGACCTCTGCTCTACAATCCCCTTACAATTCATATTTCTATCCTTCAGCTTCCTTGAGCCTGATCGTATCCGAAATGTTCCATTTACCTACAGTAATCTCTTACTTTAAACTACGCGGTGCTGTAACAGATGCCACGACCGATATCAATGCCTATAGTGCGCTATTAACCTACGAAATCGGTAGCAGATGGAACGGAAACCCTTCTTTGTATCTTCCTGATGCTTTACGTCCTCCAGGATTAAAACCCAACAAAACAATCTCTCAGGAATACGGTGCTGAGTTACGGCTATTTCGCAATCGGATCGGCGTTGATTTCACCTATTTCAACTACGACCGGACTAACAATGTTGTAGAAGTCCCCTATCGGAAGCTTCAGGGTTTGCAAAACTTCAAGTAAATGGTGACCGTTACCGACGGAGAGGTATCGAAGTTGTCGTATCAGGAACACCTGTACAGACGGAGAATTTTAAATGGAGTACAACATTAAATTACTCCCGATTACGTAATACAGTGCTTGAATATCAAGGTGGTGAAGAAATTCGCGGTGGTGTAAAAGTGGGGCAACGAATGGATATCTATCGCGGCTGGGCATGGCAAAAGTCTCCAGATGGACAGATTGTCCATGAAAATGGAATTCCGCAATACATTAATCAGCAGGTCAATCTTGGCTATATGCTACCGAACTGGGAATTTGGATTTCTGAATAACTTTCAATATAAAAATTTCGGAATTTCCTTTGCTTTCGACGGTCGTATTGGAGGAAAACAAATAATGCTATAGAAGCAAAAATGTATGAAGGTGGTATGCATCCCAATACCGCAAATAGTTACCGTGACGATGCTTACCGTGGAGAAAAGACCTATCTTGCCGGTGGCGTAACACAAACCGGAGGAGATGTTACCTATGATGCCCAAGGCAATATAACCGGTGATTCCCGCACTTTCGTTCCTAATACCACCAAGGTAAACTATGTGGATTGGGTTTTGCAACTTACACAAACGGAATTGATGAGTCAACTCTCTACGATCGAACTTTTGTTAAACTACGAGAGTTGACACTAAGCTATCAAATCCCCAGCAACCTTTTAACCAAAACACCATTTAAGACAGCGAGTTTTTCATTGGTAGGACGCAATTTATTACTCTGGTCGAAGGTCCTTATATGGATCCTGACGGATATAGTGACTTACAGCTCGCTGAACCGACCGTTCGTAACATCGGTTTCAATGTCAATCTTAAATTTTAATTGGAGAACTTATTATGAAAAAAACATATATTCCTTGGCTCGTTTGCTTATTCACCATGGTGACTAGCTGCAAAAAATTTGATTATTATCAAGACAATCCCAATAAACCGACCAAAGCTACGCCGGCATTATTAATGACCTATATCTGTCAGAATATCTTTAACAACAATCCCATCAGTGCCGCTTATGCCTCAAGACACCTCACTTATTATGAACGACCTAACGAATCCATCAACTACAATTGGAATCGCGGCAATTATGATAATTATGGAGGTTTACGTCAAGTGCTCAAATTAGAACCTCTTGTTACGGACAACAAAAATTTCCAAGGACTTGCTCATTTGTTTCGTGTAATCTACTTTGCGCAAATGACAGAAACGTTCGGTGATATTCCCTATACAGATGCCCTTCGCGCCGAACAAGACGGTCGCACGCCAATCTATGACAAACAAGAAGATATCTATGATGGACTACTGCAAGAACTGGAGCAAGCAAACTCTCTCATGGATACAGGAAATGGAAAAATAGACGGAGATATTATATACGGCGGCGATGCCAATAAATGGAAAAAACTAATAAACGCTTATCGATTACGTCTGCTCATTCATCTTTCAAAGAAAGAAGGCCAAACCAAAATAGCCATTAAGCAACAATTTCAATCTATAATCAGTAATCCAGTCAAATATCCACTCATGGGGAATATTAGTGACAATGCACAACTCGTATTCAATACCTCTGATCCCTCAAACTACTACCCTACCGCAGGACATCTAAGCGTTTCAACCTTAGTATCACTCGAACAATCTTTTGTAGAAATGCTTCAGAAAAGGGAGGACCCTCGTTTATTCTCATTTGGGGACGCTATCGCTGGTAAAACTGCGGGAGTTTTCTCAAACTATAAAGGCGTAGATGCAGGACTCTCTCCTGCCGATCAACAAGCTAGTGCCGCTCAATCTTCGCTAATTGCGAGAAGATTTGTCGATCTTCGTAGTCCAGTGAATGAACCTATGATCTTTTTAAGTTATGCCGAACAGGAATTTCTAATAGCAGAAGCAATTCAACGGGGCTGGATCTCCGGAGATATGAATGATCATTATCAAAAAGGAATAACTGCATCAATGGCTTTCTATAAAATAACCGGAACGATCGTTTCTGATTACCTGAATAAGGATCTTGTCAAATTAGAAACAGGCGATCCGCTAACAAAGATCTTGACACAAAAATATATTGCTTTCTATATGAATTCTAGCTGGGAACCTTTCTTTGAACAGCGACGCACTGGTGTCCCTATGTTGAGAGTTGGCCCCGGAACATTAAATGGAGGTAAAGTACCAAAACGTTGGCAATATCCGCTTTCTGAGTCGCAATATAATGAATCCAACCTGGATGCAGCTGTAAAGCGACAGTTTACCGAAGGAGATAACGTAAATGCCACAATGTGGTTAATAAAATAAAAACATGGACACAAGAAGAGATTTTCTAAAAAAGCAGCAATGCTTGCCGGAGGAGCCTCACTTTCACAGGTTATTCCTTCTGCTATTGCAAAAGCAATGGCCATCAACCCCGCTTTGGGAGCACCTTTTATGATGCTGAACATGTGGTTCTACTGATGCAGGAAAATAGATCTTTTGATCATGCTTTTGGTACACTACGGGGAGTGCGAGGTTTCAATGATCCAAGGGCGATCCGCCAGCCAAACAGAAACAAAGTGTGGTTACAGACGCAAAAAACAGGTGAAACATACGCTCCTTTCCGATTGGATATTAAAGATTCAAAAATTACATGGATGGGATGTTTGCCTCATAATTGGACCGATCAAACCGATGCCCGAAATAAAGGAAAGATGGACAAATGGTTAGATGTCAAACATTCTGGATTTAAAGAATTTGCAGACCTTCCCTGACGATGGGACATTATACACGCGAAGATATCCCATTCTACTATTCGTTGGCAGATTCTTTTACGATCTGTGATCAGCATTTCTGTTCAAGTATTACAGGTACAAATCCCAATAGACTCTATTTTTGGACAGCTAATATTCGGGAAAACTTAAATGGAAAGGCATTGGTATGGAATGGGGATTCAGAGTTTAGTGGTAAAGCAAACTGGAAGACCTTTCCAGAACGTCTTTCAGCACTTGGTGTAGACTGGAAAATATATCAAAATGAGATTTCTTCAAGTAGTGCCGGATACAGTGGAGAAGCCAATGGCTGGTTAGCAAATTTTGGATGTAACCCAATGGAATATTTCCCACAGTATCAAGTCAAATATAGTCCGCGCTATAGAGAGCTGCTCGCTCGGAAAAAGAAGAACTGGAACAGAAAATAGCCACAACAACGACGAAAGATACGCTTGAAAAGTTGAGTAAGGAACATCAACATGTGCTGGAAGAGCTACAACAATACACAGCGGAAAACTTTGAAAAACTTGACGAACGAACGAAAGATATTCATCGTCGTGCGTTTGTGAATAACAGTGCACAGCCCGATTACATGGAGCTCGAAACAATGCATTATCAGGAAGGCGAGCATCAACGGGAACTGCAAATCCCAAAAGGTGATGTGTTATACCAATTTAGAAAAGATGTCGAAGCAGGTAAACTACCAACAGTTTCCTGGCTTGCTCCACCCCAACTTTTCTCAGATCATCCAGACTCTCCTTGGTTTGGTGCCTGGTATGTGAGTGAGATCATGGATATCCTAACACAAAATCCGGAAGTCTGGAAAAAGACAATCTTTATCCTTACTTATGATGAGAATGACGGTTATTTTGATCACTTCGCTCCTTTTACAGCTCCTAATCCTTATGAAGCAGATAGTGGCAAAGTGTCCCCAGATATTGACCCAAAATTGGAATTTGTACGTCGCGACGAACAATACTACCCCGAAAGCGGAAGAGAAAGTAACATCGGCTTGGGCTATCGTGTCCCTTTGATCATTGCTTCCCCCTGGACACGGGGTGGTTGGGTAAACTCACAGGTATTTGACCATACCTCAAGCTTGCAGTTTTAGAAAAATTCATTAGCCACAAAGTAAAAAAAAAGAAGCAAAGGAAACCAATGTGAGTAACTGGCGACGTACGGTCTGCGGAGACCTCACTTCTGCTTTTAGGCCTTATCATGGAGAGGTAATCAAAAAGCCATTGGTATTAGAACGTCAGCCATTTATCAAAGAGATCCACCAGGCAAAATTTAAAGGTCTTCCAATGGGATTCAAAGCATTAACTGCAGATGAGATCAAGCAGATGGATCAGGATCCCGCCCGTTCACCTTATTTTCCAAAACAGGAAGAAGGGCTTCGTGACTCCTGCACTCTCCCCTATGAACTTTATGCACATGGAGAATATCTATCTGATGGAAGGTATCAACTGACATTTGAAGCTTCAAACAAGGTATTTGGAGACCGCGCTGCGGGTTCCCCGTTTACAGTATATCATAGTACTCCTTATAAGGGTGAGATTGGAACTTCCCGTAACTACGCCGTATCCCCGGAGGCAGTTTGTCAGACAATTGGGCTATCAATGCCTTTGACAACGAGCTATTTCAACTTGATGTACATGGACCAAATGGATTTTATCGTATGTTTAAAGGCGACACTAACCATCCAAATATCAAAATCCGTTGCACTTATGAAAAAAGCAGAGATGAAAAATCATTTACGGGAGGTCTGTTGTTCACTTGTATAAATCAGGATAGTAAAGGCCATCGTCTCCTACTTGAAGACATAAGCTATGGACAGGGCAAAAAGAAGTCCACCTCAAAAGTGGTGAGTCAACAACAATTCAGTTTGATCTTTCCAAACAAAGTTTTTGGTATGATTTCCGTATCAGCTGCAAAGATTGCAATACATTCCAAGAGCAGTATGCAGGCCGTATAGAAGCTGGGAAAAGCGGAAAAAGTGATCCACTATTAAGCCGATAACAAAAAATTGAAACGGGGTTATTTTCGAAAGGAGATAGCCCCGTCTATCTGTGATTCTTGCAACAAATAGTCAATACGTCTGAAATCTCTTATTTTCAGAAATCATCATACGACAAACCATACCTTTCGATATTATTCCTGTATGCGACGAATAACATGGTAGAATCCTTTATACAGTAAAACTGCACCAACGATCAAAAAAACAGCTAATAAATATAAACTGATGGAGTTAATAAATAATAGACACATCATAACGGTAATTTTTGGTTTTTCATTTCTTATGTACAAGTTATAACATTTATCCAAAATATTACAAAAAAAAATACAAATTTTCTCTACTTTTGTCGGGATGAGGAAAATTGCATTGTTTATCGGCTTATTTTTTTATTTGCTCGCAGCAAGTGGTGCAACCCTACATTTCCATTTCTGTCAAGGAGAAGCACAAAGTGTGTCATTAAGCCAAAACCAAACGGCTCATTGTCCGATGTGTGCCAAGTCGCAAAAAAACATCAAAACCACTGCCATCAGGAAGGTAGTTGCAAGGACGTAACTATCGCTGCCCAAAAAGTAGATGATTTCAACAGATTATCTCAGACACTCAATTTCAATAGTTTTCTCCGGCAATTATTACCCTTCACTGGATACACAATTACTATCAATTTTCGTCAGATGAGGATAGTTCATCCAAATTAAGTACAAATCAGAACACCTTCCTAAAGAGATACAGTCCTTCTGTATTTATTCTAAATCAGAGTTTCAGAATTTGATTTCCTAATTTTTTGATTTTTAATCAAAATAAACGTCGAAGATATTACCTTCGACCTTACATGCTATGCACGTTTTTTTAGGCCGTACATTATCAAAAAACTATGAATCAAATTTTAAAACAACTATATACAACAACCTTTTTATTGTTATTTTCCTTCGCAATTGTACAAGCACAAAGCGACAGCACAAGAACGCTTACTGTAGCGGGTAACTGTGCAATGTGTAAAAAAGGATCGAGACTGCTGCAAAATTACAAGGTGTCGAAAGTGCTGTGTGGAACGCGAGTGATAATTTGTTACATCTTAAATACAATGCACAAAAAGTTGAACTGGAAACAATAAAAAGAATATTGCCCAAGTCGGACACGATGTAGACAATCTGATTGCAAGTGACGAATCCTATGCACAGCTTCATGAATGTTGTATGTATCCCAGATTAGAAAACGGACAAGTTCCCGAAAAAAGGCAGTACCTACCGAAGCTGGACATCATGATCATCCACATACCGTGACAGGTGTTGTTGTCGAAGAGAATGAAAAAGGTGATCTAAAACCTATTGTTGGAGCTAATTTACATTGGGCGAATTTGCCAAGTAGAAACACCCGCAGTAATGAGAATGGTGTATTTAAGTTAGAACACAAAGAAGGTTTTAACAAGCTTGTTGTTAGTTACGTTGGGATGAAATCCGATACGATTACAATTAAAGACTTACACGAGGTCGTCATGATTACAGCCAAAGGTAATGTACTGATGGAGGTCGAAGTTAAAGGAACACGTAAATCCACTTATATTGATCGTATGACACCTGCAAGACTGGAGGTACTGACAGGAAAGAATTATTTAAAGCGGCCTGCTGTGATTTAAGTGAAAGCTTTGAGACCAACGCTTCAGTGGATGTGATCAGTGCTGATGCTGTAACGGGTAGTAAACAGATTCAGATGCTTGGCTTAAGTGGTATCTATACCCAATTGACTGTAGAAAACTTACCGGGACCGCGTGGTTTGGCGTCACCGCTAGGACTAAATTCCATTGCTGGTACTTGGATCGAATCTATTCAAATTGCCAAAGGAGTTGGTTCTGTAGCTAATGGATATGAAAGTATGGCCGGTCAGATCAACGTTGAACTGAAAAAACCTCAAAACTCCGAAAGGCTGTTTTTAATGCTTACGCCAATAACATGGGACGAACCGATGTGAATTTGAATCTTTCACAAAAATTAGGTCAACATTGGTCGACATCAGTATTATTGCACGACAACTTTATGTACAATAAATCCATGAATTTTAGCCACAATGGATTTAGGGACGTCCCAGTTGGTAATCTTTTCTCTGGAGTAAACCGTTGGTTGTATGAGAATGGTAAAGGTCTAATGGTACAATTTGGCGTGAAGTATTTAAATGATGACCGTACTGGTGGGCAAATAGATTTTAACAAAAAAACAGATAAGGCACTACGAATCGTTATGGTCTTGGTTTTGACATCGAACGTGTTGAAGGTTTTGCTAAAATCGGCTATGTATTTCCGGAAAACAAACACCGCAGTATTGGCTTGCAATTAGCCGGCTCCAACTACAATCAAAAAAGTTATTTTGGACTAAAAAACTATAATTCTGAACAACAGAATGGTTACGCAAACCTATTGTTCCAGGATATCATAGGTACTGTAGCCCATAAATATCGTGTTGGTGCCTCTATCAATTACGATAACTACGATGAATGGTATTTAACAGATCAAAATTTCAAACGTAAAGAAGTCGTTTCAGGTGCATTTGCAGAATATACCTTCAGTCCATCCGAAAAATTTGATGCCGTAGTGGGTCTACGTCAAGATTACAACTCTTTGTATGGATGGTTTACAACACCACGGTTAAATTTACGCTATGCTCCTATTGCTGGAACAACATTCCGTGCAAGCTCAGGAAGAGGTCAGCGTACAGCAAATATCTTTGCGGAAAATACAGCCGTTTTGGCCAGTAGTAGAAGACTGATCATTCAGTCCCAGGACATTTATAATAAAGCCTATGGCTTACAACCAGAAGTTTCCTGGAATACTGGAATTGCGGTGGATCAAAACATGCGCATATTTGGAAGAGAAGCTTCTGCCTCGGTTGAATTTTTCCATAATAGCTTTTCCAACCAGGTCGTGGTCGACTACGAGAATCCAAGAGAAATCAGTTTTACAACTTAACAGGAAAATCATTTTCAAACAGTTTACAGACAGAATTTAGATTTATGCCTGCCCCACATTTTGAAACAAGATTAGCTTACCGTCTATTGGATGTACAAACCGACTTTCAGAGTGGAAGAAAAACCAAACCCTTGTTAGCTAAACACCGTGGTTTTGTCAATTTAGCCTATAATCATCATTCCGGATGGAGCCTAGATTATACGTTAAACGTTGTTGGACCAAAACGTATACCTTCAACCATGGACAACCCGGTTGAATACCAGATGCCAACCGAATCAAAAACGTATGCTACGATGAACGCACAGATCAGTAAAACATTTGGAAAGGACAAAAATTTCACCGTTTATTTAGGAGGAGAAAATCTTACAAACTATTTCCAGAAAACACCGATCCTTGCAGCGGATCAACCCTTCGGAAATTACTTTGATACCTCCATGTTATGGGGCCCTTTAACAGGACGGATGTTTTATACAGGGGTACGTTATTTCATAAAATAATACTGATTTAATATAAAAAAGCGGCTAGGCCGCTTTTTTATATTAACTTTTTCAGTTCCTGGTATAACCGTGCTGTTGGTAGCCCCACCACATTATTATACTCACCTTCGATCTTCTCAATGCCAATTAAACCGATCCATTCCTGAATACCATAGGAGCCAGCTTTATCAAGTGGTGAAAAATTAGTAACATAATAATCTATCTCATCCCGATCCAAGACATGGAAATAGACTGTTGTTGTTTCCACAAAGGAATGTACTACACCTTTCCACTGTGTAGCGACAGCAGTGATGACCAAATGCTTCTTTCCGGATAAATTTTCCAAAGTCTGCATGGCTTCAGCCGCAGTCTTTGGTTTTCCCAAAATCTCTCCAGTTGTCGAAACAACAACGGTATCGGCACAGATAACCAAACAGTCCGATTTATCCGCAAAAGCTTTCACTTTTTGCAATGCGATCTGACGGACTGCCTCAATGGCAGAAAGATTCGGATCAACATATTCATCAGTCTCCCGAACTTCTACCTCAAACTCGATTCCTAATCCTGATAATAACTGTTTCCGTCTAGGCGATTGAGAACCCAAGATAACTGTTTTATTCTTTAAATTTTCTAACATCATTAAATGCTTTTTATCGTTTCATCCTCGTACCAATTCCCTGTACTTTAAGTACTTTTTCGATCAGTTCCCGTACGACCCCTTTCCACCATTAAAACCAGAAATGTAATGCGAGATCTTCTTGATTTCCTCCACAGCATCTGCCGGCGATACAGCCAAACCGACAGATCGCATGCAACTAAAATCAGGAATATCATCCCCGATATACATCAATTGATCAAGTCCAAGATTATAAGCTTTAGCCAATATTTTCAATAGTGAAAGTTTATCTGAGACACGGGAGTGAATTTCTTTAAGCCCCAACCCTTGTAGACGCAGTTCCACCCCTTTTGAAGCTCCACCAGTAATAACAAAGATTGGATAGCCTTTTTTATAGCCAATTGCATCGCATATCCATCTTTGATATTAAAAGTTCGCAGCTGTTCTCCCCTTTCATTGACTTGCACAGTTCCATCTGTCAATACCCCATCCACATCCAATACAAATCCTTTTATTGTTTTAAATTTAGTCAGTACCATCAAAATATATTTTTGTAAAAATAAGGCATTTCAGTTAAATATACGATTACTCGACATCGTCTTATTTACTGAATTTCTGCCAGTAAATTATTCAAATATGCCAAAATATCATTTATTTGTCACAACATAGTTGTATTAGCAACTTATTATAAAAAACATTTGGTCGGAACCTGATATTTACCGTATCTTTGTAAAAGATAATTAAAGGTTATCTCGCTATGAAAACACTAACAGCGCTATTGAAACAGGTAATTCTGTCAAAAGCTGCATAAGATTAAAAAAACAATCAACTTAGTTTTTCAGAGCAAAAAACACGGCAACTAATTTAGTTTGGTCGCCCTTAAAAAGTCTTTTCATAATTTAGGTTTATAATTGGTTAGTAACAAACCCTGGTGCCCATCATCAGGGTTTTGTTTTATTAGGACTTTTCTTCCCTTATTTACAATATTGTATCTATTCGTATTTGCGACTATTTTAGGAATAGCAAGTTTTTTTGTTATTTTACATATATATTTTTTTCCCCAGGTAATATCAGGAAAACTACCTACAGAAAAATGAACGATAATTGGGCGACCAAAAATTCATTAAACTCATTCTCACATGGATCAAAAAAATTATAGAAAGCAAATTACCATAGGAGTGATAATTTCTTTTTCGCTTATTTTTATTTCCGCCCTATACTTTTTCATCTCCTTGCATCATATTCTGGATAACGAGCGTAATATCGTTCGAATAGCCGAAAATAGATTTAATATAATTAATGAAATTAGATCAAACATAGATGATGTCAATGACATTAAACACCATTATTTCGCAAAAGAGATCCTGCCCTGTTCATCCCTTATCAACTCGAACGAAAACAAACAGATGAGTTATTGAGAACTATTAGTAAAGAGGACGAACTCTATGCAGTTTCACCACATGTGATCGAAACTTTGCGCAATGAAATTGTACTTTTCTATGATTTTGATAAAGATATCGCCTATGCACAAACTAACAATGACACTTCAGCACCATACATTCATGAGCAGAAAACAGCCATTTTAAATCAGATCGATATATTATCCCGAGATCTGCTCGATCAAAGGGCAAATCGACTGGAAAAGTCTAGAAACGATCTACAGCTCGCACAAAACATTACTTACCTCTTCATTGCGATCGGTTTAAGTGGATTTTTCTATATTCTGGCTAAAATTTTCTCGATTTCAAAAGTGTTAAGGTCAACGGTTAGAAGTCAACAAGAATCAAACAATCGACTTCAACTCTTGCAAGATCAGACCAATAATGATAACTGGATTTTAAATGCGATCAACCATATTGATGAACAGCTACGTGGTGATTATAGCGATAAAAAAATAGCAGAGATCAGCCTAAATGCCATTACTGCTATGACGAAAGCATTGGGAGGCACAGTTTATGTTTTTGATGATACTTATCAGGAGTATCAATTATGTCATAAAATTGGAATTGCTTCCACACAGCAGTTAAAAAAGAGCTTTAGGGAAAATGATGGTATTTTAGGCGAAGTGGCCAACAAACATGTCGTTGTGAAAATCAAGGATATTGATCACGCTCATCTCGTTTTAGAAACTTCTTTATCCAATAGGATCGAGACTGAAATTTACATTATTCCTTTTGCCTATGAAAATCATTGCGTAGGGTTGATGGAAATCTGCTGCCCGCTGGTAAATGAAAAAGAAGAGCAGTTAAGATTCAATTTCTTGGATAAAGTAAAGGGTAACATCGCTATCATTCTTAAAGTTGCGCAGACGCACGGCAAACTCGCCGATCTTTATGAAGAACTTCAGCAGCAAACCGAGGAACTGGAGGCACAACAAGAAGAATTAAGGACGACCAACGAAGAATTAATCCACAAAACCCATTTGCTGGAAGCCTCAGAAGAAGAGCTACGGGTACAACAGGAAGAGCTCATCCAGACTAACAATGAATTGGATGAGAAGGCAAAATTACTCTTCGCTCAAAATGAAGATCTAGAGAAAGCAAGACAGGCAATAGCCCAGAAAATAGAAGAAGTTGAATTATCAAGCAAGTATAAATCTGAGTTCATGGCAAATATGAGTCACGAACTAAGGACTCCACTTAACAGTATTCTTATACTTGCCAAATTATTACAGGACAACAAAAGGAAAATCTGAATGACGATCAGATAAAATATGCTTCCGTCATCCATAGTGCAGGTTCGGACCTACTTCATTTGATTAACGAGTTGTTGGATTTAGCAAAAATAGAATCTGGGAAAGTCGAAGTTCAAAAAGAGCATATTAACACGAATTATCTAGTCAATTACATTAAAGACTTTTTCATGATACCGCTGAATCAAAGATCATCAAATTTAATATCGAAATCGATGGAGATACACCGCAGGAATTTATTGGTGACGAACATCGCATACAACAGGTTCTAAAGAATTTATTGTCGAATGCATTTAAATTTACTGGTGAAAATGGTATTGTAACGCTCAAGATAAATGTTGAGGATGGAGCCATATATTTTACAGTCCAAGATAATGGGATAGGGATCGCTCCCGAAAAACAAGAACTCATCTTCGACGCCTTCAAGCAGGAAGATGGTTCCACAAGCCGCAAATATGGCGGTACAGGACTTGGTCTGTCTATATGTCGTGAGATAGCGAGTCTATTAAAGGGAAGAATCACATTAAACAGCAAAGTTGGCGAGGGTAGCGTGTTTATTTTTAGTTTACCCTTAGAAGCGGAAGCTCAAGGCGAGAAAATATCAGAATTACCCGTCATTGAAACAAATACACCAATTGCATATCCTCCATTAGAAGATATAACGATCGGAGAAGAGCACCCAATTGACAATAGTAGTAAAAATAATAAACTGTTAATCATCGAAGACGATTTCATCTTTGCAGATATCCTAAAAGATTATGCAGTTCAAAATGGTTACGATGTCTATATCAGCTACGATGGACAGGATGGGCTCAACAAAGCGCGAAACTTAATTCCTGCAGCAATCATATTAGACATTATGTTACCGAAAATGGATGGTTGGGAAGTGTTACGTAATCTCAAAAAAGCGAATTCGACGAAGGATATCCCAGTACATATGATGTCCGCAGGAACATTTCTCCATGATGAACCAATATCCGCTGGTGCTATTGGGTTTATGTCCAAACCTGTCTCTGAAGAATCTCTCGCCGAAACTTTCCTGAAGATCAAAGCTTCAACAAGTCGTCCTATTAAGAAAATTCTATTGGTAGAGGACCAAGAGATTCAAAGTGACTTTATCAAGCAATCCCTTGAAGAACAAAATATTCAAATATTTCAGGCATTCGATGCGCGTCAGGCGCTCGATCTATTGGTTCAGGAAAAAATATTCGACTGTATCATTATGGATCTAAATCTCCTGATAAATCTGGCATCGAACTGCTCAATGAGATCAAATCGAACAGTGAATTTAAGGATCTGCCGATTATTATTAACACCGCAATGGAGTTGAGTCCTGAACAAACATCAGAAATTTTGCACCATAGTCAGGCCATGGTGTTAAAATCAGCCAAATCCAACAATAGATTAATTGACGAAGTCAATTTATTTTTAAATAAAATCCGAAGCAGCAAAACGGAATATCATTCGCTTAGCAACAGTTCTTCGGTACTTGTGGAGAACAATTTGACTTCCAAGACCGTATTGCTGGCTGACGATGATATGCGGAATATATTCGCTTTAAGTACCGCGTTCGAAAGCTATGACATGAAAATAGAGATCGCCAATAATGGTCAGGAAGCATTGGATATCTTAGCACGCAATGAGCATATCGATATTGTTTTGATGGACATTATGATGCCAGTTATGGACGGCTATGAAGCTATCGAAAAAATAAGGGAGAACAAGAAGTTTTCGAACCTTCCCATTATCGCTGTTACAGCGAAGGCGATGAAAGGTGACCGGGAAAAGACAATCGCTGTAGGAGCAAACGATTATATTAGCAAACCAGTTGATGTAGATAAATTGATATCCTTAATGCGTGTATGGTTGAGTTAAGCAATAAAATAGCAGCAATGATTACTTTTGAAGAGTTGGAGGAAATTATTGAGGTTGTCAAAAACCTCCACGGCTATGATGTGTCTGGATACACAAGGTCATCCTTAAAGCGGCGTGTCACCAGAATTATGGAACTCAACAAGCTAGATCTGGTCGAATTAAAATCTAAATTAATTAACCAACCAGGCTTCAGTACTTATCTTTTACAGGAAATTACAGTCAACGTGACTGAAATGTTTAGAGATCCGGAATTTTACAAAGCGTTAAAAAATGATGTATTTCCTTATCTGGAAACCTATCCTCATATTAAACTGTGGAGTGCAGGTTGTTCCACAGGGGAAGAAGTGTATTCGTTGGCAATTCTACTAAAAGAGGCAGGGCTCTATCAGCGTTCGTTTATTTATGGAACGGATATTAACACAAAAGTATTGGAAAAAGCCAAAAGAGGCATTTATTCTTTAGCAAAAGTGAAAGACTACTCTGAGAATTTTATTAAAACAGATCCCAAAAGTTCTTTATCCGAATATTATACGGCGATGTACAATGCTGCCACGATAAATAATAGCCTTAAGAAGAATGTCCTTTTTCCCAGCACAGTTTGGTTTCCGATCGGGTATTTAATGAATTTCAGTTGGTCACATGCCGAAATGTATTGATTTATTTCGACACAAACCTCCAGGAAAAGGTATTGGATTTATTTTATAATTCGCTCTGTCACCTAGGTTTTTTATGTTTGGGTTCAAAAGAGTCTCTGATCAACTACAAAAATGCAGCAAAATTTAAGGTTATAAACAAAAAGCACAATATTTATCAAAAAATAGCTTAGATCAAGATGGAACGGAAAATTCTTTTATTAGCGGGATCTGCAGGCGGCTTTAGTGTTATTCTAAATATCCTAAAAGCATTGGAACGCCCTATTCGAATACCGGTCATCGTTATTGTGCACAGAAACCCTAAATATGCATCGAGTATCGAAGATACATTATCAAAAGCACTATTGCAGCGGATAAAAACAGCAGATGATAAAGAAACCATCGCGGATGGAACAATCTATTTTGCTCCAGCTGGTTATCATTTGCTCATCGAGCCTGATTATAGCTTTTCATTGGACATCTCTGAACCAGTCCAATATTCAAGGCCATCAATTGATGTGACCTTCGAATCTGCAGCCGAAGTCTATAAAGAAAACTGTACTGCTATTTTATTTTCCGGAGCTAATCAGGACGGCGCGCAGGGGTTATTGATGATTAAAAATATGGTGGCAGTACCTTTGTGCAAGACCCACTGGATGCGGAGGTTCCAATTATGCCCCAGGCGGCCATAGAATTAAATGCGCAAGATAAGATCTTAACCATAGCCGAAATAAAAGATTACATTATGCAATTAACCTAAAGTTGTATTTAGATTTGATATAATGAAGAAGATTAATATATTGATCGTCGATGATAAAGTTGAAAATATTATCAGTCTCACAGCCTTGCTGGAGGATATCGAATATGTAAATATAATTAGCAGTACGGATCCCAACGAAGCCCTGAAAATCTGTTGGAAAGAAGAAATAGATCTTGCCTTAGTTGATGTGCAGATGCCCGAAATCAATGGATTCGAATTTGTTACTTTTTTGAAGAAAAACCCTAAAACGAATCACATTATTCCGATCATGGTAACCGCAATTTCGAAAGAGGATAAGTACCTTATTCAAGGACTTAACAGTGGAGCTGTAGACTACCTGTACAAACCTCTTAATCCGGAAGCCACAATAGCAAAAGTCAAATCTTTTGTTCAGCAGCTGTTAATACAACAGGAAATTAAAGAGAAAAATATCGCTTTGGAAGAATCGAAGCAAGCGATTCTTAAAGCAAAAGAGGAAGCTGAATTAGCAAGAAAATCAAAAGAAACTTTCTTAGCTAATATGAGCCATGAAATCCGTACCCCTATCAATGGTATTATGGGGATTACCCAAATGTTAAAAAACTCACAGCTTAGTATCGAACAAGAAAACTGGATCAATAAACTCGATTCAGCATCTCAGAACCTACTAACAATTATCAATGACATATTAGACCTGTCCAAGGTTGATTCTGGCATGATGAAACTTAACATGGAATCCACTTCAGTACATGATATTACGGATGATTTGAATAACTTATTTATAGATAAGGCAAATTATAAGGGATTAAATTTTTATATAGATGTGGACGATCGGATAAACAGTTATTTTTAACTGATCCTCTTCGTTTAAAACAGATTCTAACCAACTTTATCTCCAATAGCTTCAAATTTACCGCCGCAGGTTCGGTCATTTTAAAAATTCAACTTCTAACGGAAAGTGATCAGCAAATTGGTTTACAGTTTCAAGTCATAGACACAGGTATCGGCATAGTCGAAGAAGCTTTGGAAAAAATATTCATTGCTTTTGAGCAAGGGGAAGACAGTATTACCAAAAAATTTGGCGGCACTGGCTTGGGCTTAGCAATTGTCAAACGCATCGCTGCCCTTCTCAATGGAAAAGTCTTCGCATCGAGCGAATATGGTAAAGGAAGCATATTTTCTTTTGAATGTGCCTTCGACAAAATAGAAGATAAACCCTAGAAAAAGAAACACAAGTGCTTTATACAGAGTTACCGAAGTTTAATTCACCGATGATCCTTATCGCCGAAGACAACGAATTAAACAGCTTTATGTTAGCAAATATCCTAAAAAGTTGGAACTGCGAAATTACACTGGCAACAAATGGACAGCTTGCGTTGGAGGAAATAAACAGAAAAAAATAGATCTGGTATTTATGGACGCGCATATGCCCCTAATGAGCGGCTTTGAAGCTATTAAAGAAATACGTCGCCATACCAACCCAATAATTGCGAATATGCCCATCATCTCTATCTCTGCTTCAGTTTTAAAGGCTGAACAACAAGAAGCCATGGATGCAGGGGCAAATGAAGTTGTTGGGAAACCATTTGATCCTATCAAATTATATAAAACAATTGATGCTTTATTGTCAAAATTGAAATGATTGTTTCTATTTACCAATGAAATCATTAATTTTAAGGAATTAACAAAACGTAATAATGAAAAAACTTTTTATGATACCAGCAGTTGCAGTTGCATTGTCAATTGCATCTTGTGGCGGAAACAGTGAGAAGTCTGGCAAATCAGCTAGTACAGAATCGACAACTTCAACAGAAAACCAAGCGACAGAAACAGTACCTGGAATTGAAAACGTGGCTATTTCTAACAGCTTATCTTTAGAAGGTAACGATCAGATGAAATTTGACAAGGACTTATTCCGTGTTAAAGCTGGTGAGCCAGTAGAATTATCTTTCAAAAATGCGGGTACCATGCCAAAAGAATCTATGGGACATAATGTTGTCATCCTTAAACCGGGTGTAGATCTTCCAACTTTCGGCGCTGAGGCAGCAGCAGCGGTGGCTGATGAGTATGTTCCAAAATCAGCTTTATCCTCTATCGTATCCCATACGAAATTATTGGGCCCTGGTGAAACTGATAAAATTACATTTACACTTGAAAAAGGAGTATATCCTTTCATCTGTAGTTTCCCTGGACACTATGGTGTAATGCAAGGCAAAATCGTTGCAGAATAACAACATAAAAGCAAAAAGGATATCCAGAATTGAATATCCTTTTTGTTAACCAATTTTTTGCGCTGGGATAGAAAGGAATTCGCTCAAGTACACTTTCAATATCCATTATTGCCTATATTCCGTTGCTCTTCATAATCCTCTTTCAATAGGTCTACATCGATATACTTTTCTTCTAGAAGCTTGACCTCTCTATATATTTTTCTTCCAGACAAATTATCGACCTTAGATTATCTTAAAGGGGTAGGCCGCATTTCTTTTATCAAAAAAATGTAAAGTAAGTCTATTCGGTTACAAATCGCAAGTTTTGATTTCCTATCCCATTAATAATCATTAAATTTGTACTACTAAAAATTAAAACGTAATCAATGCAATACGACGTAATTGTAATCGGAAGTGGTCCAGGCGGATATGTAGGAGCTATCCGTTGTGCCCAATTAGGATTAAAAACAGCTGTTATTGAAAAATATAGCACATTTGGCGGTACTTGTCTTAACGTTGGATGTATTCCTTCGAAAGCGCTTTTAGATTCATCGGAGCATTACCACAATGCTGCCCATAATTTTGACGCATTCGGCATCAGTTTAAAAGATCTTAAGGTAGATATGGCAAAGATGATTGCTCGTAAAGACGATGTCATTGCGCAAAATACTGCCGGTATCACTTTCTTATTTAAGAAAAACAAAATTGACAGTTTCAAGGTGTAGGTTCATTTGTGGATAAAAACACCATTAAAATAACAAAAGCAGATGGTTCTACAGAACAGATCACTGCCAAAAATGTCATCATTGCAACAGGATCAAAACCGACTTCGTTACCATTCTTGCCAGTTGACAAAAAAGAATTATTACTTCTACTGAAGCCCTTAATTTAAAAGAGATCCCAAAACACCTTATCGTCATCGGCGGTGGTGTAATTGGTCTGGAATTAGGTTCGGTATATGCTCGTTTAGGTTCAAAAGTCTCTGTAGTTGAATTTGCGAAATCTATCATTGGTACAATGGATGGTGGCTTAGGAAAAGAATTGCAACGTGTTTTGAAAAAATCATTGGGCATGGAGTTCTACCTAGGACATAAAGTAACAGGTGCTACCGCAAAAGGTAAAACGGTAAAAGTAACTGCTGAGGATCCAAAGGGACAAGAAATCACATTGGATGGTGATTACTGTATCGTTGCTGTTGGACGTACAGCTTATTCTGAAGGTTTAGGCTTGGAGAACATTGGCATTACATTAGAAGAAAGAGGTAAGAAAATCCCTGTAAACGCACACTTAGAAACTTCTGTTCAAGGTGTATTCGCAATTGGAGATGTCATTACTGGAGCGATGTTGGCGCACAAAGCGGAAGATGAAGGGGTATATGTCGCGGAATATATTGCTGGACAAAAACCTCACATCGACTACAACTTGATTCCAGGCGTTGTGTACACATGGCCTGAAGTAGCTTCAGTTGGAAAAACTGAAGAGCAACTTAAAGAGGCTGGTGTGAAATATAAAGCAGGATCTTTCTCTTTCAAAGCTTCTGGCCGTGCAAAAGCATCTGGTGATACAGATGGTTTTGTAAAAGTACTAGCTGACGCAACAACCGACGAGGTATTAGGCGTACATATGATTGGTCCGCGTGCAGCTGACATGATCGGCGAGGCTACAGTAGCGATGGAATATCGTGCTTCTGCAGAAGATATCGCACGTATCTGTCATGCTCACCCAACCTATACTGAAGCTATTAAAGAAGCGGCATTAGCCGCAACTGCAAATAGAGCAATACACGCGTAAGCGTTAAACAGAATAAACCTAAGGGGAAAAGGAAACTTTCCCCTTTGTCATAAATACCTATATCAGATGAATTTTTATACAAGAAAATGGGTCAAACCGAAGACCTTAACCCCAATGGAACATTGTTCGGCGGAACACTTTTGCGTTGGATAGATGAAGAAGCGGTTATTTACGCTATTGTACAATTGGGAAATCCTAAAGTGGTTACAAAGTTTATATCCGAAATAAACTTTGTAAATTCAGCCAAACAGGGGATATTTTAGAATTAGGTATTGAAGCGATCAATTTCGGAACAACGTCATTGACGATGCGTTGTGAGGTCAGAAATAAAATTTCAAAGAAAACAATCCTATCCATCGACAAATTAGTGTTTGTCAATTTGGACGAGGACGGAAATCCCACCCCACATGGAAAAGATAGTATAACGTATGCTTATATGGGCATCGAGAAAACAGGGCGAGATGACTAAACATCTCCCCTGTTCCTTTGATATTAAATAGGTGTTTTTTATAAAGCTCTGTTTGGAAATTTGCGATCACAAATTATCAAGCACCATGCGGAAAGCTTAACTTTCTAAGCCATGGGCTCACACTTTTGGAATCTCTATGCAAATATCTCACTATTACGATTTTTGTCTTTTGCCCTCGATTTCCTTCTTTAGATCCAGCTCCACCCAAAATCCCAGGATTGGAACCAAAGAAGCCAAAAAGTACTTTATAGCTTTTAAAATAGGCCATTTATATTCGACAGTAGACATGATGAGCATCACAACGAATATAACGACAAAAAAGCCATGAATGGATCCCGCAATCTTCACAGCCTCTGGTATTCCAGCGAAATATTTCAAGGGCATTGCAATAAAAAACAAGCAAATCGTGGAAATAGCCTCCCACAACGCAATCTGTCTAAATATTCTTAACATAATGATAAACTGAGTATTGTGAACTTCAAAAATAAGACTCTAAATACGGTTGCCCCATTATTTTTACCCTTTTACCGAGTCGTGACATTATCCCGAATACATTGACATTGTTTTATCAAAAACCGCCAATTTTACAATAAATAGTTCATATTCATCAGAAAAAATACGTACTTTTGAATGAATATAAGGTTCGGTACCTTGGTATTTGAAGCTATAACACTCAACTACAGAATATTTATTTATATGAATTACGACATCATTGTAATCGGTAGTGGTCCAGGCGGGTATGTTGCTGCCATTAGAGCCGCTCAGTTAGGGTTCAAAACAGCGATTATTGAACGCGAATCATTAGGCGGAATTTGTCTAAACTGGGGCTGTATCCCTACAAAAGCATTATTGAAAAGTGCTCAAGTATTTGAATATTTAAACCATGCCGCAGATTACGGCATCAATGTTCAAGGTGGTGAGGCTGATTTCGAAGCTATCGTCAAAAGAAGCCGCGGCGTAGCTGAAGGAATGAGTAAAGGTATTCAGTTCTTGATGAAAAAGAATAAAATTGATGTCATCAATGGAACTGCAAAAATTAAAAAGGTGGTAAGATCGATGTAAAAGGCGCAGACGGTTCTACCAAAGAATATGCAGCAAAACATACCATCTTGGCGACAGGTGCACGTTCACGTGAGTTGCCTAACTTACCACAAGATGGCAAAAGATTGTTGGTTACCGCCAAGCAATGACATTACCTAAACAACCAAAATCTTTAGTTGTTGTTGGTTCTGGTGCCATCGGTGTTGAATTTGCTTATTTCTATAATGCAATTGGAACAAAAGTGACTATCGTTGAGTTTATGGATAGAATCGTTCCAGTTGAAGATGAAGAAATCTCAAAACAACTAGAAAAAGCTTAAAGAAACAAGGTATTAATATCCTTACTAAATCAGAAGTTCAATCTGTTGACACATCTGGAGAATTGAGCAAGGTTTCTATTAAAACTGAAAAAGGTGTTGAAGTAATCGAAGCAGAAGTTGTATTATCTGCAGTAGGTATTGCTCCTAATATCGAAAACATAGGCTTGGAAGAGGTTGGTGTAAAAACTGATCGTGGCCGTGTTGTCGTAGACGATTTCTACAAAACAAATATTGAAGGTGTATACGCTATCGGTGATATCGTTAAGGGTCAAGCTTTAGCGCACGTTGCTTCGGCAGAAGGTATTACTTGTGTTGAAAAAATCAAAGGTCTTCATGTAGAACCTATTGATTACAACAACATCCCTGGATGTACTTATTGTTCTCCAGAGATAGCGTCTGTTGGTTATACTGAAAAAGCAGCTAAAGAAGCTGGATATGAAGTTAAAGTAGGTAAATTCCCATTCTCTGCTTCAGGGAAAGCTTCGGCAGCTGGAGCAAAAGACGGTTTCGTAAAAGTTATCTTTGATGCAAAATATGGTGAATTCCTAGGTGCACATCTTATCGGAGCTAATGTTACTGAAATGATCGCTGAGGTTGTTGTAGCCCGTAAATTGGAAACAACAGGACATGAAATGATCAAAACAATCCATCCGCACCCAACAATGAGTGAAGCTATCATGGAAGCATGCGCCGATGCGTACGGTGAAGTGATCCATTTATAGTCACATATAAACATAAAAAGAGGGGAAGAACATTCGATCTTCCCCTCTTTTTTATGTTACTTTTTGGTTGAAAATTACATTACCAACCTCGACTTAAATACAATTTGTTGGTCTGCTACATCTGAATTCTCGATTCGTTCAAATAGAATTTCGGCTGCCTTACGGGCTTGCATACCTGGAAACTGCTCGATACGACCCATTGGTGGGTTTTCCATGTATTGCCAAAGAGGATAATTAGCATAGCTAATAAAGAAGATATCTTGATTTAAAACCAACCCTTTGTTGCGCGCTGCCTTCATCAAATCCAGTGTAACAAAGTCATTGAAAGAAATAATCGCTGAAGGTCTTTCGGACATCGCAAATATACTGTCCATTGCTTTCTCATTTCCTTCGGTGCTCAGGTCTGTTTCAATAATATTTTTTTCCAAGATATCCATCCCATTTCGCTTCATTGCAGATAAATAGGCTACTTTTCTATCCTCACTCGCAGGCAAAGTCTTTGGCCCATTGACCAAAGCAATGACTTTATGCCCACGGGCAACAAAAGCATCAACAGCCTCATTCATTCCTGTGGATAGATCGCTTTGAACTTTATTGATATTCGGTAAACTAGGAACACAATCAAAAAAGACAACCGGGATTCCAGATGACTCTAATTTCTCGATAAACTCCAAATTAATCGTTTTCTTACCAATAGACATCAAAATACCATCTACCCTATGATTTTTAAATGTTTTTAAAATCTGTTCTTCCCGATCAGGATCATCCAACGACTGCCCCATTAAAACAGTGTACCGTTGTGCCGAAGCAACATTTTCTATTTCGCTGATTGCAAAAGAAAAAAATGGCTCTGAAAGACTGGGTAAAATCACAGCTATGGTAAACGTTTTACGCTGTTTAAAAAAATGGCTGTTTGATTGGGTTCGTAGTTCAATTCTTCGGCCATTTTTTTACACGCATTGTCGTTACCAATCCAATACTTGGATGGTCATTCAATGCTCTTGACACCGTTGAAGGACTGATTTTCAGCTTCTTGGCAATTTCCTTAATCGTGGCAGGCTTGTTCACTTTATTCATAAATCCAAGGGCTTTATATAAAAATAGGGCTTTTATATCCCTAATCATAATTTTTTTTTCAACAATGTTTATTCAGTATATTTTAAAGTCAAAACATTGTTGGTAGATAATACAAAGATAATCAATGAAAACTTAGTCCACAAATTGAATCGCAGTGATATCCACTGCAAATTCCTGTACTAAAAATTGAGTAGGGTCTATTTGCCGGAAATCAAGTTCATCTTGAAAATAAATTTTCACTCGATTGCTAAACTCACCCCAGTCTACAAATTTCACCTTATTCAATTGCTCCAGTGGATTCCTTTCGTCAAAACGCATATTTCCTTACCTTCCGCATTCAATTGCGAAAATAGTGCAGTAATATGGTCAAAAAGATGCAACTTAAGTGGTAATACAGCATTTACATGTAGTCGTTCAAAATGCTCCTTGTACTTCATATCAAATCCAAAAGTCGCTTGCGCATGTTCAAATAGGAATTCCTCGCCCTGATTTTCCAAATGGTTTTTCATAAAGTTGACCAAATCACCCTGTGGGGGAAGGTCTCCGTGAATTCTATAAAGTTAGCAAAGAGATAATAAACTTGGAGTAAGTAGTCTTTTTCGGAAAAAGAACATCATCCAATTCAAAGACGTACACTTTTTTTTCTTCTGGAAACATCATCACTAATAGACCTTAAAATTAAAAAAGTTGAACAGATTATGCCCAACAGATACCAAATTGAGAATAGGATTATTTTACTTCGACACACAGACTAATGCGAACTCTTCAGCCGAATCCGAAGTGACCATAAGTCCATCCAATGTACTTTCATAGATCTCCTCACCCAACAAATTATTGCCTTTTGAAAGCAAAACATAAGGAAGATCAGCCGGAGGGTTTTCAATGATAGAAAATGTTTCAAGGATGTCCTTATCTGGCACGAGAACTGAAATCTGATATTCATCAAATAAAACTTTGGCTTCGGCCAATGGTTCCAGTTCGAAACCGCCTAAAGGTAACACATAATCAACCTTTTGATCTAAACTCAATTTTAGCACCTCATGCGCAAAAGTTGGTAGCAAGCCCTTTGGAATGGCTACATAATTCCCAGACTTTAAAAGTAATTCCGGAATCTCTTCCGAACTCGCATACAAAACCTCAAAACTACCTGAAAGTTTTCTAGCGATACGCATTGCCAGCGGTCTGGTTCGAAAGTTATCAATATTTTCTTCATCAAAATAAAATGTTATTCATCGGCAACTAAGCCCTCAAAGATTCTTCCAATAAATCAGGCTGGCTCTTTTCGTCCTACACCTCGATCTATAAGCACAATGGCTTTCCTATGAAATAGGTTACACCACCAATCCGTCACGCATATGAATTGTTCGATCCGATATACGGGCCAATTCTTCATTATGGGTAACGATGATAAATGTTTGTTGGAATTTGTTTCTAAGATCAAAAACAGCTGATGTAAGGCCGCTGCATTTTCGGAATCCAGGTTCCCTGAAGGCTCGTCAGCTAAAATGATTGAAGGATCATTCATCAACGCCCTAGCGACAGACACACGTTGTTGTTCACCTCCAGACATTTCAGCAGGCTTATGATCAATACGATGAGAAACACCGAGTAGCTCAATAGTTCTTTCGCTTTCGTTTCGGCTTCAGCTCGCCCCTGGCCGCGGATAAATGCAGGAATACACACATTTTCCAATGCGGTAAATTCAGGCAATAAATGATGAAACTGAAAAACGAAACCAATATGCTCATTGCGAAATGCACTCAGCTTTTTGGCACTCAGTTTATGGATATCGACGCCATCAATAAATATCGAACCTTGGTCAGGTTTGTCCAACGTTCCGATAATATGCAAAAGTGTACTTTTACCTGCCCCTGACGCTCCGACAATACTCACGATTTCACCCTTTTCCACGGTTATGTCGACGCCTTTTAAGATGGGCAATGCCCCATAAGCTTTGTGAATTCCTTTGGCTTGTAACATCATAGGGCAAAGATAAATAAATTTACGATATCACACCTTTGAATAAATAAGCAGTTATTTCTCTATTTCAGCCATTTTATTTTTCACAAATGTCAAAAAATAGATAAAAGAGCAATTTATCGCTTGTCTTATCCCTCAAAAAAACATATTTTTACGCCAAATATTTTTGCAAATGAACATTCACGAATATCAAGGAAAACAAATACTAAAGAGCTTTGGTGTGCGCGTACAGGAAGGTATCGTAGCAGATACTCCAGAGCAAGCTGTGGAAGCGGCTAAAAAGATGAAAGAAGACTACAATTCCGACTGGGTTGTTGTCAAAGCTCAAATTCACGCTGGTGGCCGTGGTAAAGGTGGTGGTGTCAAGTTAGCTAAGAACTTAGATGAAGTCAAACAAAAAGCAACTGACATCATTGGTATGCAATTAGTAACGCCTCAAACTGGACCTGAAGGTAAAAAAGTAAACAAAGTTTTGGTTGCTCAAGACGTTTACTATCCAGGTGAAAGCGAAACAAAAGAATTCTACATGTCTGTATTATTAGACCGTGCTACAGGACGTAACATTGTTATGTACTCTACAGAAGGTGGTATGGACATTGAAGAAGTTGCAGAAAAAACACCGCACTTGATTTTCAAAGAAGAAATCGATCCAAAAGTAGGCTTACAAGGATTCCAAGCACGTAAAATTGCTTTTAATCTAGGTCTTTCTGGTGCTGCACACAAGGAAATGGTAAAATTCGTTGCTGCACTTTACAAAGCATACGATTCTACTGACTCTTCTATGTTCGAGATCAATCCGGTATTAAAAACTTCTGATGACAAAATCTTAGCAGTTGATGCCAAAGTAAATCTTGACGAGAACGCATTGTACCGTCACCCTGATTACGCAGCTATGCGCGATGTAACAGAAGAAGATCCAACGGAAGTTGAAGCTGGTGAATCAAACCTTAACTATGTTAAACTTGACGGTAACGTTGGTTGTATGGTAAACGGTGCAGGTCTTGCAATGGCAACAATGGATATCATCAAATTAGCTGGTGGTGAACCTGCAAACTTCTTAGATGTTGGTGGTACTGCAAATGCTGAAACTGTAAAAGCTGGTTTCAATATCATTTTGAAAGACCCTAATGTAAAAGCAATTTTGATCAATATCTTCGGTGGTATCGTTCGTTGTGACCGTGTAGCGCAAGGTGTTATTGATGCTTACAGTGAAATTGGTAATATTCCTGTTCCTATCATCGTACGTCTTCAAGGTACTAATGCTGAAGAAGCGAAAAAATTAATCGATGAATCAGGCTTACAAGTTTATTCTGCAATCTTATTGAAAGAAGCTGCTGAATTAGTAACTAAAGTGTTGAAAGGTTAATTCCTTCAATCATCATA
This sequence comes from Sphingobacterium sp. E70, assembly GCF_019285695.1. NCBI lineage: Bacteria > Pseudomonadati > Bacteroidota > Sphingobacteriia > Sphingobacteriales > Sphingobacteriaceae > Sphingobacterium > Sphingobacterium sp. E70. The sequence continues at coordinate 1,845,484 of NZ_CP079104.1, forward strand.
AAGCTTAAAAGCGGAACAACTCAGTTGTTCCGCTTTTTTGCCCCCAAGGCAGCTATTTTTACTCAGTTTGACGCAAATAGTGGCCGGGAAAAATTAAGTTTAGAAGCTTATTGAGCCTTCATTCAGCGAATTAAATCAACATTTATACCCAATAAACCAATAGAATAGCTTATTTTTGTATTGCTTTTTTAACAAAGCATCTTTTACAAGTCATTCTCCAAAAATTAAGATGGAACACACAAGAATAAAGGAACTATTGAATGCCACAGAATTCGGCAAAGAGGTCGTTGTTAAAGGTTGGGTAAGAACTTTCCGTAACAATCAATTTATAGCAATTAATGACGGTTCGTCAATCAATAATATTCAAGCAGTAGTCGATTTTGAAAATACACCTGAAGATATCCTAAAGCGTATCACTACCGGAGCTGCAGTTCGTGTAAAAGGTCAATTGATAGAATCGCTAGGTAAAGGACAAAAAGTAGAAGTTAAAGCTACTGAAGTAAGCATTATAGGTGATTCAGATCCTGAAAAATACCCTTTACAACCGAAAAAACACAGCTTAGAATTTCTACGTGAAATTGCTCACTTACGTTTTCGTACAGGCACATTCAATGCAGTATTCAAAGTACGTAACGCCTTAGCTTTCGCTGTACATAAATTTTTCCAAGAAAATGATTTTGTGTACATGCACACACCGATTATCACAGGTTCTGATGCAGAAGGTGCTGGTGAAATGTTTCAGGTGACTACCTTAAATTTGAACAACCCGCCACGTAAAGAAAATGGCGAAATTGATTTCAAGGAAGATTTCTTCGGGAAATCTACAAATCTTACCGTATCTGGTCAATTGGAAGGTGAACTCGGAGCAATGGCTTTTGGGAACATCTATACTTTTGGACCAACCTTTAGAGCTGAAAACTCAAATACAACACGTCACTTGGCTGAATTCTGGATGATAGAACCTGAAATGGCTTTCTATGAATTGGAAGACAATATGGATTTAGCAGAAGCTTTGCTGAAATACGTGATTAAATACGCTTTGGAAACTTGTCCTGAGGAAATTGAGTTTTTGAAAAGCCGTTTGTTAGAAGAAGAGAAATCAAAACCAGCAGCAGAACGTTCTGAATTAAATTTGGTTGAAAAACTAAACTTTGTCTTAGAGAACAATTTCGAACGTGTAACTTATACTGACGCTGTTGAAATACTAAAACGTAGTAAGCCAAACCAGAAGAAACAATTCAAGTATCTAATTGATGACTGGGAGCTGACCTGCAATCTGAACATGAACGCTATTTAGTGGAAAAACACTTCAAAAAACCTGTTATCCTAACTGATTATCCAAGAGAAATCAAATCTTTCTACATGAAACAGAATGAGCCTGATGCTCAGGGTCGTAATACTGTTCGTGCCATGGATATTCTTTTCCCAGGTATCGGTGAAATGGTCGGTGGTTCGCAACGTGAGGAAAATCTTGACCGTCTATTAGCACGTATGGCCGAAGTAGGTATACCAGCAGCAGAAATGGAATGGTTCTTGGATACACGCCGCTTTGGTTCAGTGCCACATTCAGGATTTGGTGTAGGCTTTGAGCGCCTGGTATTATTCACAACCGGAATGACAAATATCCGCGACGTAATACCATTCCCCGCACACCGAAAAACGCAGAATTTTAATATAAAGAACAACAGCCAAAACAAAATATTTTGGCTGTTGTTCTTTAAATATATACGTAGTGGAAGAATAGTTTTGAAGCTTTGACATCATCCGCTTCCTGCTCGAAAGTGACCAGATTAAAAACTAAAATCACCCTACGCCATTATAAATTTTACCAGACTAGATATGCTTATCAAAATATATAACGACAATCCCAATCCAAAAGCCATCGCGCAAGCCGTTGATATCCTTAGGCGTGGTGGTGTAATCATTTACCCTACAGATACCGTTTACGGTATAGGCTGTGATATTACACAACAAAAGGCAATTGAACGTGTCTGTGAGATTAGAGGCTTAAAGCCTGATAAGGCCAACCTATCTTTTATCTGTTACGACCTGACCGATATTTCACAATACACCAAATCTTTCGACACCGCTGTCTTTCGTGTCCTTAAGAAGGCATTACCCGGCCCTTTTACATTTATCTTTAACGCGACCACTAAAGTTCCCAAACTATTAAGTTCGAAGAAGAAAACCGTAGGTATTCGTGTACCAGACAATAACATCGTTCGGGAAATTGTGAAACAATTAGGCAATCCGATTGTGACGACTTCCATCCACGATGAAGACGAAATTATCGAATACTCTACGGATCCCGAATTGATCTATGAGAAATATCAAGATCTCGTGGATGCCGTTATTGACGGAGGCTTTGGGGACAATGTCGCTTCAACAGTAGTAGACCTGACAGAGGGAACCTTTGATGTTGTTCGTGAAGGAAAAGGTGATCTGGAACAATACTTATAGAATTTAGTATTCTCCAAATAGTGCAAGACTATTTAACATTTCAACAAATATCTTAACACACCAACAAGGATCACCTCAGATTAGATTGTTGGTATTTTGTGCATAAGATCTACTTTCCGACACTTAAATACTCACTTTTCCACAAAAATAACCACTTATTAACAGTTGAAATGTTAATAAGTGGAACATACACATATAACCATTGATCTAAAATGTGTATAACCCAGCACTTATTAACAAGCAAATGTGAATAAGGTAAATAAGCAAGTCTAGAAAATAACGATAAATGTGCAAAACTAAAGGGTTATCAACATAAAAATGTTTATAACAAGCTTAAAAACTCTTCGGCATCGAAATATGATGTGTATAACAGATCCAAATTCACATAACAATGTTGAAAGTTAACAACCCAACTCCACACGTTGCTTCAACGCTGTGTTAAAAAGTTCAAATCCCTGCCTCGTTGTCAACAATAACTTTCCGCAGAAGGGGATTAATATACCAGAAAACAGCTCACCCTGAATGAGTCGAACCTGTCCCTCCTCCATTGGCTCCAATATAAAATAATGTTCGCCATCAAAAATTCCAGGGATAAATAGTTTACCTTTCCAACGTAGCTCGCGGTTTGAATCAATACGTAAAAAGCGTGGGTTCATCTTTATTTTAAAACCATCGGGTTGTTCTAGCATGACTGAACAGCGCTGTCCCAATACAGGCTCCTGTCCAAAGCTTTTAATCGTTGGGCTCCACACTGGATAAGTCTTGAAATCTGTCAACACTTGCCATACTTGCTCAATTGTCGCTTTAATTATGATACTTGTCTCAATCTTTTTCATTTTTTCAATAATATTTATATCCCTGCATATTGAAGCCCACATGCTTACCCCAATACCCCTTATCGGTTGCTATACATCATGATGGATTCATTGAATTGACGATACTCCAGAAAACAAGTGTGTACAAAGTGTTTCAAATTGAATACCTTATTACACAGAAGCCTTAGGCCAATTCAAAGCCCATCGGCTCCTCATTTACTATTGGAGATAAAACAAAACTAGGATAAGAAATGGAGACAGCTCTTGACTTTTATCAAGAACTCATTTTTGCGCGGATACGACTGAGTGTTTCGGGGCTCATACCCAAGACTGAGGCTATATATTGAAGTGGTACTTGATGGAATAGGGATTTATGTTGTTCAAAATATTGTTGATAACGTTCTTCTGCTGTCAAACAAATAAAATCCGAAATTCGTTGCTCCATCGCTCCGAAACATTTTGCTAAAAATGCCTTTTCAAATTTATTCCATTCAATAACCTCAGATTCCATCTTCTGGTAATCTGATTTTGGTAAACGGTACAAATGACAGTCACTGATGCATTGAAAATTCCATTTGGAAGGGGTATCAAAAATAAAAGAAGAGAGATCTGTAACGAAATGATTAGCTGTACCGATCCACTGTGTAAATTCTCCTTTTTTACTCCATGCGAATTGGCGAATCAGTCCGGATTCGATAACAAATAAATTGGAAGAATAGTCCCCTTCTTTGATCAGATAATCTCCTCTTTTGAGTTCAATTTGTTCGAAACTTGCGAACAATTTCTCCTGAGTGGCTTCTGGAAGAGGAAATAGGTTTTCAAACAATTGATTAAACATACCTACGAAAGCAAACTACAAGATCACGACTTCTTCGATGATGACGTGTCCTACATACTCGTTTACCCTTCCAAGGATTTGCCGACGCATTAAAGCCAATTCGTTTTTAATAACGGCAGACTCCACACGCACAAACAACTTTTTGTCTCGTACATAAAGCTGTTGCGTACGATTGGCAATTGCTTTACCAATCAATTGAGGCCATACTGAAGCGATTGAGGTCTCATCAAATTTTCGACGTAGCTTGTAAGCTTCAAGGAGACGTTCTACCCCCTGCTTAATGGTCATATCATCGCTTGACCGAATAAATTCTAGGCTCTTTTTCGTTGGTTGCTTCTTATACATTCACTTGTCCTCCTTCGATACCAAATATACGAACAGGGCGGTTGATTTCGTCAAAGATTCGTTGAATTCTTTTCGAATCTGTATCCGTTAGAAAAATTTGCCCAAAATCATCCTCAGAGACCATCTGCATTAATTTATGGGTACGGCGATCGTCGAGCTTATCAAAAATATCATCCAAGAGCAACAAAGGTTTGAATCCCTTTTTCTGTTGTAGATAAGAATATTGAGCAAGTTTCAACGCAATGAGAAATGATTTTTGTTGGCCCTGCGAACCAAACTTTTTAACGGCATTCCACCATGAATGGTAAATATCAGATCATCCTTATGAATTCCCTGACTGGTGCGTTCCAGAATACGATCACGCTCCAGGTTTTTCTCTAGGATATTCAAGAATGAATCTAACATTAGCGGAGATTCATACTGCAATTGGACAGATTCAGCATCTTCGGTCAGAAATTGATAATGTCGATCAAATTCAGGTTGGAACTCCGCCATAAATGATCTTCTCTTTTCAAAGATAATTTTACCTACTTCCTCCAGTTGAAAGTTAAGAATTTCGATTAAACCTAGATCCAAGACATTGGTTTGGCGAGCTTGCTTCAGCACGCTATTTCGTTGGATCAGAAACTTGTTGTAGATGATTAAGGTATCTAGGTATTTATTGTCAGTTTGTGAAATCACGTTATCCACAAACTTTCGGCGTTCCTCGCTACCGTCTGTGACGATTACGCTATCATTGGGAGATATCATGACCAAAGGAAAAGCCCAATATGATCAGCCAATCGAGGATAATCTTTTTTTTATTTTTTTAAACTGCTTTTTTGATTCTTTTTTAGGCTACAGGAAATAACGTCACTATTCGATTCCTTATCAAATTCTCCCTGCACCATAAACCAATCATTACCGGATTTGATATGTTGCGAATCAATAGGATTAAAATAGCTTTTACAAAGTGACAAGTAGTGGATCGCATCCAATAGATTGGTTTTACCAACACCATTATTCCTGTAAAAGCATTTACTTCAGGGAGAAATTCAATGAAGATTCCGAGTAATTCTTGAAATTTAGAACAGAAAGTTGCTTGAGCCACATAGCTACAAAGATACGCTATTTGGACCGCTAAAAATTATTTTATTTCCTCAAAATCGACAAACTCACCAGCTGTTTCTGTCCCCTTACGCTCTGGAGTTTCCTTCGGTGGGATATAGTCAACCTGAATTTTACCCTCTGGTTGGGATCTTTTATTTTCTTGTTGTCCTTGACCAGTGAATTCGTAATAGAAAGCCACCTTGCCCCTGTCCGCTATATGCTCCCCCTGTTCCTGCGCTTTTTTCATCAACTTTTCAGCTGCTTTGCGCATCGCAAACGGTAAAAATAATTTGAATAAGAATCTTACTACAAAGTAAACAGCGACTGTAATAAGTATAAATTTTAAAAATGCCATAGTTAATTCGTTGCTATTTTCTCAAATTTAACCAATAACTCGATAAACTGTTGTCTTTAAATTGTCAGATAAGAAATATTAACAAATTTTAAGACTTTCCCAATTTCCCTTTTGTCTCCATGATCGTGCGGTATAGCTCTTCATGCCGTTGTGTTCCCAACACATAAGTTAATCCATCTTTATCTGTTAGATATACAGCATTTTTTCCACCCGCAAAAAACTTAATCTTCCCTTTGGTATGTAGATTATAAACAGGATTATTAAAAAGAATGTACTATAAGGAGCCTTTTCAACCTTCGAGATCGAGGCCAGATCAATTTTCACAACGCGCGTTGACCAAAGGCCACTGATCAAGATATGGTCCTGAAATACCTCAATTCGAAACAAGACCATATACATCATCACAATAGATGTAATAATAATCCCAACTCCGACAATGAAAAACAATTGACTGGAGATCAAATGATCCAAGTTTAGATAAAATGCCGTAAAGCAGAATAGCACAAGTACCAAACGCACGCTTATCCAAACACGGTCACGTCCTAAATATTGATTTTCCGAATAGAGTACACCTTCTTTCATTTCTTTTATTAGTATTGAGCTAGTAGACTTAAGCCTTAATCACATTTACAGACTAAAGTAAGGACTTTTTTTGTATTGCTAGTAATCTTATAACGATTATCCATACGATAATTGGCTAGCCAAAGGATATCGCCATTACCATTCACTACAATGGGAATATTTTCCTTTTCGAATAAGCTGATTTTTTTATTGATGAAAAAATCGCTCAGTTTTTTCCGACCTTCCATGCCTAAAGGATAAAAACTATCCCCGATCTTCCACGAACGAATCGTCAAGGGAAAGACAAGCAGATCGTAATCGAGTTTTGCGATCTCTTTATTGTTGGTGATAGTAAGCTCAGTAGATACTCCCGCATGGAAACAATACTGCTTCCACTCCACGGTTGATGTTTCTGAGGTAATTATTGCTTCGTCCAAAGATATAAATTCCTTTTCTCTGATAAAAAGTTCATTTCTATCCAAAAGCATATTGTAACAATCCGATTGAAAAATACGACCTGATTCCTTGGCCCAAGCCTGTTGCAAATCACTTAACACTGCTTTTGAAAAATTAAAATCAGAAAACAGTTCGTATAATAAAGGTAAATTATTCAAATATTCTTCCAGGTCTTCCTTACGCACCACCCAACCATCGCCGGTCGTCTGAAAAAGTTTGTTACGTATGGGTTCGACAAATTGTTGTAACAAAACATATGATTCCTTAAAGTGTGTAATATTCTGTTCGAAAATCTGTTCAAAATCAGGTTGTAGTTTTTTGAAATGAGGAATAATATCTATTCGTATCTTATTACGGGCATACTTGGTCGAAAAGTTAGATTGATCATCCCGATAAGCAATGGCATATTCCTGAACGTAATATTCAATTTCACTTGCTTTGAGAAATAAAAGCGGTCGAATGATACGATCTCTTAAGGGTAAAATTCCTGAAGACCTTGTAGCCCAGTTCCACGTGAAAGATTTAACAGGACGGTTTCAATGTGATCATTGAGGTGTTGGGCCACAGCAATCCGGTCAAACTGAAGTTCTTCCCGAAGCTGCTCAAACCAGGTATAACGTAGTTCACGTGCAGCCATCTGGATAGAAATTTGATTTTCCTTGGCGTAGGTCTTGGTATCAAATTGATTGACAAATATTGGAATTCCATTATCAGAAGCAAACTTTCTAACTAAGGCTTCATCCAGTTCAGAATCCTCTCCACGCAACTGAAAGTTACAGTGTGCAATAGCGATTCTAAAGCCCGCTTTTGCGAATAAATGTGCCATCAACATCGAATCTTTACCACCACTTACTGTAAGCAATATTTTGTCATGAGGCATCATTAAATGCTCCTTTTCAATATATCCCTTTAATCTTTCCAGCACATTCATATAACAAAGTTACGGTATATTTTGTCCGAATGATAAATTCACATCTTAAAATTTGTGAAATCCAATAAAGTAGCAATTAAAATCCATATTTTTGCCCTTGTGAGACAATACATTTTTACCCTTATTGTATTAATTTTAACTGCCTTGACGGTCCAAGCGCAGAAACAGGACGAATTAAAATTACTTTCTTCGTCGCATATTATTACTGGAAAAAACGGTAACGTTGTTTTCTACCGTCCGGTTTATGAGCATGTTGGTTCGACGCTATCGTCTGACAGTGGGTATTTACATAATGATAAACTGGGTCGTCAATTCTTTGAAGCCTATGGAAATGTAATCATCACCCAACCTGATGGCACACAGATATTTTCCAATAAACTGCATTATGAAGCGGCCATGCAGTTAGCCACATTGACCGGAGCTGTCCGTATGGTTAGTACCAGCGGATCAATATTGACCACCGACCATCTGGTGTATAACATGCGTAGTAAAATTGGAAACTATTATAGTGGTGGACGGATTCTCTCCGGAAGTGACACCATCACCAGTCAACGCGCAACTTATTTCGAAAATACTGGCGAATCCTATTTTAATCAAAAAGTTGTTGTCCGATCAACCAATGTTAAAGTCTATACAGACTCAATGAAATACAATGGCAACACCCGCATAACGGATTTCTATGGCCCTACGAATATGAAAGGAAACAAGGGCGAAAATCTATATACTGAAAAAGGCCGTTATCATATGGCTACTGGTCAGGCTTATTTTTCAAAAAACAACCTATATACAGAAGGCACTAAATTCCTTAAGGGGACAGCCTTTTCTATGACAGACAAGTCGGCATCGGCAAAGCCGTGAAAAACGTTGTCTTTGTAGACACCCTGGATAAATTCTATGCTTATGGCGGATATGGACTCTATAATGGGAAAAACGAATCCATCACCATGACCGATAAACCTCTGGTTGTTTCGGTGGTGAAAAAGATTCCACCAAAAAGATTCGGTCTCATCCTTCTCTCCTGTGCAGCAAAAGTCCGAAAAAGAGCTGAAAAAGAAGCTAAGGAATTAAAAAAGCGGAGAAAGAAGAGCAGAAGGGCAAGGAAAAAACAATAAAGCTGAAATTGTTGCCAATAAGGATTCCAAAAAGAGCTTAACGGAAAACAAAAATGTCATCGGCAAGGATGAAAATTTAAAGGAAAACGCCGAAATGGACTCTGTCTTTATGACCGCTGACACCCTATTCTCTCAAATGATCTTCCGTCGAGATTATATTGCCCGAGATTTTAAATTAAACCGTGAAGGGGAGCCATCGAAGAAGACAACGAGGTCGATTATGGCGATAAAGATTCCATTTCTGCGGATCTTGACTCAACCAATACACTACAACAAGCAGCAGACAGTCTTAAGAAAGGCATAGATAGTTTGCACAAAAACGAAATCAAGAAACCAGTCCTTGACAAGGTGGGCAAGAAATTACCAGATACGGTTACAACCAATAGGCAGAATATTCCAAAAAAACAACCGGTAATAGTGGGGATCAAAATCGCATCGAAATTGAGAAAACCTGAAAGCCGATAGTGTCTTGCGTAAAAAAGCAATCATTCCTAAAGGCGGGGAATCAGATAAGATTATGGGCGCAGCACTAAAAAATGCACAAGAAGGAAAAAGAGATTCCCTATCCCAGGATACGATTAAAACAAGGATTCTAAAAGCCTACTATAATGCGCGACTATTTAAATCCGACTTACAAGCCGTTGCCGACTCGATGTATTATGGCATGCAAGATTCGATGTTTAGGTTAATGGGAAAACCGATGATGTGGGCTGAGAATTCGCAGATATCGGGCGATACGATATTCCTACAGGTGAAAAATCAGAAGCTGGATAACTCCCTATTGGTTGGAAATGCATTTATGGTCAATGCCACTAGCGACTCATTAAAGTTCAATCAGATTAAAGGACGGAAGATCACCAGTTTCTTTACCAATAACCGTATGGAGCGCCTCTTTGTTGATGGGAATGCTGAAAATATCTTCTATAACATTGATGAGAAAACCAATGTAACGACAGAACTCGTTCATGACCGAAGCAGCCGTTTCAAAATTCTGATGGAGAACAATAAACTTCAAGAATACGTTTCTATCCGAAAAGTCGATGGAAAAGTCTATCCGATTGCTGAAGTTACGGCGGACAAGGAATTTTTACCAAACTTTACATGGCGTCCTGAGGACCGTCCTAAATCCAAAGATGATCTATTAAATAGGAAACGTGATCTTTCTAAGTCCTCTTTTACCGCTCCAACAGAAAAGGAAACCGAGGACAATGGAAAAATGAAATCCAAGCCTAAAGAGGATAAGGGAAACCTTCAAAAAAGGCCAGCGATACTAAATCTGGGGCAGATGTTATTACAGACAAGACAAATGGAAATACTAAAACAGCCAAACCTGAAGCAACAACAGCTAAATCTCCAGTAAAAAGGACATTGCTCCGCGGTCGATAAAAAAACTGTTAAACAGGATTCAACGAATCTAAAACCATCAGCACGACCAGTACAAGATAGTACTCAAATGTCCAAAAAGAAAGAAGTAAAATAGTCCGTATACAAGATAAAAGCAAGCGGGGCAAAATATCAATTTTGCCCCGCTTGCTTTTATCGTCAACAATAAAGTTAATCGACCAAACCTTATCTCAGTATTATTTAGTTTTTAAATAAGTGGCAAGCTTGCCTACAGCAATCGCACGATGGCTGATCGCATTTTTTCATCTGCGCTCATTTCAGCAAAAGTTGTATCGTACCCATTTGGAATAAAAATCGGATCATAACCAAATCCATCCACTCCTCTACGCTCTTTAGTGATCTGTCCTTCGATACTTCCCTCGAAAAAATGTTGCTGTTCGTTCAGATAGAGGGAAATGACAGTTTTAAATCGAGCAGTTCGGTTGGGGTTGTCCCCAAGTCTTTCCAAGACGAGATCAATATTCTTTTCCATATCCCTTGAGCCCGAGTAACGTGCCGAATAAACTCCAGGTTCGCCATTTAATGCATCTATTTCGAGACCTGAGTCATCACCAAAACAATAAAGTCCATATTTGTTTACCAAATAATCCGTTTTTTGCTGTGCATTTTCCTCAAATGTAACTCCAGTTTCTGGGATATCATCCTGACAATCGATATCGTTCAAACTTTTAATAACAAAAGTGTCTCCCACTATTGCTTGGACCTCTTCCAATTTATGGGCATTATTTGTTGCAAACACAAGTTCTAGCATCTTCTTCAAATTTATATTGCCAAAAGTAGAAATTCTTATTTAAAAGATAGTAATCATTATGAGGGGACAAATCGTTTTTAAAAGTTAAGAAACAATAAATGTTTTAAACTCGTTCCAGAACAGTTTCTTTTTATTGACATCGGCAAACATTTCTTCAAAGCTGAAGGTATTGAAAACCGTTGCTATGCGCCCCTTCATATAGGAATTATGTTCGATCGGAGGAAGTTTCAACGATGCAGGCTCCACACCTAATAGAATAATCTTCGTCGGTTGAAAGAATTGCATAATCTGTTTAAAATCGTTCGGATTATGCGTATTGGCCAAGTTAACCACCGCTACAGTTTCCTTAGTTAATTTTAGAGCGCCAATCGTTTTTTCAAATGCTTCGAGTGCTGCTGGAGAGAAATAAGGATATTGTGCATAGCGCAGGATAAAAAGTATTCCCTGATCTTTGCTACCCTGATAAATAAATTCACCACCTAATACCTCAAGCGCATTATTACCTTCTTCATTACCGAGATAACCTGATCCCATGGTTTCGTCTGTGACAGACAGCTTAACAAGGTGATCAGTAGCAGGAATTCCAACAGCGACATATTCTGTATCCTTTGCTTTAGACACAGCTTCCTGCTCTGATTGAAGATCAAAGCCATTGGCAAAAATCGTCTCATCCATCAAGGCTTGTAGGGCGACAGGATTATCTGTTGTTAAATTGCTCATTGTTCGAAAAGGAAATAGTAGCATGTAAAGATAAAGAAGAAAAGAGTAAAAGAAAAAGGGAGTAAAGAATAAAGAAATTGCCAGAGACAAATTCTTCGTTCCTCACTCCCTTTCGTATATCGAAAAGATTAATGTCCTAAGATATAAGAGAAAATCAAAGGTGCTACGATTGTAGCATCAGATTCTACAACAAATTTAGGCGTATCGATATCCAATTTACCCCAAGTGATTTTTTCATTTGGAACTGCTCCAGAGTAAGAACCATAAGAAGTAGTTGAATCAGAAATTTGACAGAAATAAGCCCAGAAAGGTACTTCTTCCCACTCCAAATCTTGATACATCATTGGCACTACACAGATTGGGAAATCACCGGAAATACCACCTGCAATCTGGAAGAAACCTACGCCTTTTCCAGCGGAATTGTTACGGTACCATTCTGTCAAATAAATCATGTACTCAATACCTGATTTAACGGTGCTCGCTTTCAATTTACCTTTGATCACATTTGATGCGAATATATTACCTGTAGTTGAGTCTTCCCATCCCGGACATACAATCGGCAAGTTTTTCTCAGCAGCAGCAACAATCCATGAGTCTTTTGGATCAATTTCATAATATTGTTCCAATACACCAGAATTAACTACTTGATATAAGAATTCATGTGGCAAGTAACGCTCACCTTTCGCTTCTGCGGCATGCCATACATCTTCAAGATGCTTCTGCAAGCGACGGAAAGCCTCTTCTTCTGGAATACAAGTATCTGTTACACGATTATAGTGATTATCCAATAATTCTCTTTCTTGTTCCGCTGTCAAATCTCTATAATTTGGGATTCTTTTGTAATGTGAGTGAGCAACTAAGTTCATCACATCCTCTTCCAAATTAGCCCCAGTACAAGAAATAAAGTGTACTTTATCTTGACGGATCATTTCTGCCAAAGAAACACCCAATTCAGCAGTAGACATTGCACCTCCAAGAGAGATCAACATTTTTCCACCATCCAAAAGATGTTCCTCGTAACCTTTTGCAGCATCTACTAATGCCGCTGCGTTAAAGTGACGGTAATTATGCTCAATAAATTGAGAAATAGGTCCTTTTTGAGTACTCATAATATTTTCTAACTTTTATAAAATAATAAGTACGGCAAAGGTACTGAATATTATCTATTTCAGGTTCCCTCTCCCACCAAAACAGCTATTAACTGCTTATTTTTTAACAAATGTAAAAAAACAGACAATTTCTACTTCTTCAGTAGTCTTGAAAAGAAGAAATATGCAGCCACTAAAAAAATGACAATAACAATAAGGACGGCAATCTCCTGGCCACCTATCCCCAGTTCATACTATTCATACCTTCTGCATAAAAGTTAAATCATCCATCTCTCACAACGGTCCAAAAATGCCTGGTCTATATCCCCACCGATACCCGGTTCATCCGAAATATGGATTTTGTATCCATCATATTGTATCCCTCCAACGACAGGGTCTTCCAGATGACCAACCATACAGGTATCTAAATCAAAAAACTTGACATTGGGAGCCGCATAGGCGAAATGGACTTTGCGGCCAATGCTAAGCGAGACTCCAGCATCCCACCAATCATACAGTTAATACCGTACTCTGCTGCGACTTTATTGATTCTCAAGGCTTCTTGAATCCCCTGATTTAGAAAACTTGATATTGATATAATCACAAGCATCTGCTTTACAAAGTCGTTCCGCATCATGATGCGAATAAACCGACTCATCAGCCATAATTGGGACGATCGTCTCTGTACGCAATTGCGGCAACAATTCATCATTCCAGGTCCGCATTGGCTGCTCACAAAATTGAATTTTAAACGGTTCTAGCCCCTGTAAGGCTTCTACCGCGTCTTCATAAGACCAACCTTGGTTTGCATCTATCCGAATAGGCATCTCAAATCCTATCGCTTTACGTATTTCACGGATACGAGCCACATCTGTTTTCGGATCCTTACCCAATTTTACTTTCAACATGACAGCTCCCCTTCCTGTAGACGCTTAGCTTTTATTGCCATCTCCTCCGGAGAGGCTATACCCAATGTCATATCCGTTGTTATCTCCCGTTTAGCTCCACGCAAAAACTGATAAAGTGGAATACCAGCATGTTTGGCTGCTAAATCATGCAATGCAATATCAAAAGCAGATTTGATGGTTCGATTTCCTGCGATATACAAATCTAGCTCAGCCAATCGATCATCGATGGCCAGCGGGTCCTTTCCTTTCCAGATCTTGGCAAAATCACGTGCCAAAACCAGACAGGTATCCTGTGTTTCTCCCACAATCATCGGAAAGGCAGAGCATTCCCCGACGCCGTAAATAGTCGTATCGGTATGTATGCGTATAAAGGTATTTTGCGCATAATCCATGGTTCCAGTTGCGATAACAAATGGTTCCATCGGAATACTTAGTCTGTAGATCTCAATTTCAGTTATTTTCATCTTAGTGTCTATAAATTAAGGCATGTTGACGCAGCGCAAACAGCCTGCAATACTTTGCCTAATTTATACATATTATTGCAATCATACGATGCTTTTTCAATACCTACCTAAAATTTATCGCCAAGTGATGCATTATTAAGAAATGAAAGATGAGGTTTACATCCTAAAACAATAAATATGATATCAGTAATAAAATAGATAAAAAGAAACGATAAAATCAAAACAAATGCATTTTTATTAGAATATTTATAATTTTATTCATTTTTATTCCTATATTAGCAATGTATAATATTTGAAAAGGAAAGATGATTCAACAAAGACCGAAAACGGAGGGCCTTTACGACCCTAATTTTGAGCATGACGCCTGTGGAGTAGGCTTTGTCGCCCATATCAAAGGGAATAAATCACACGCACAAGTAAAGACGCATTGACCATGTTGGAGAACATGGAGCATCGTGGTGCTTGTGGTTGTGATCCCGAAAGTGGAGACGGAGCTGGTATCATGATTCAACTGCCACACGAATTTTTATGGGAAGAATGTATCAGCTTAGGAATACAGTTAGAGGAACCAGGGTATTATGGAACAGGAATGGTATTTCTTCCGAAAGAAGAAGGCATGAACAAAATATGTCGGGACTTGATTGAGGAAGCGGCAGTCGAAAGGGGTATGAAATTCCTTGGCTATCGTCCAGTACCAGTCAATCGTGAAGGTATTGGACCAACAGCGCTCAGTGCAGAACCTGAAATCGTCCAGTTTTTTGTTAGTAGACCGGACGGAGTTTCAAACACTGAAGAATTTGAACGCAAACTTTTTGTGCTACGTCGCCTGATCATTCAAAAAGTTAAACAACAACAAGAATACCCTCTCCCACTTTACTTTGCATCGCTTTCTTGCAAAACTATTATTTACAAAGGTCAATTAACAACATACCAAGTCGGCACCTATTATCTTGATTTACGCGATCCGCGTGTGGTATCCGCATTTGGATTGGTACACTCACGCTTCTCGACCAATACTTTTCCGTCCTGGTCACTAGCACAACCATTCCGTATGTTGGCTCATAATGGTGAAATCAATACCCTAACAGGTAACCTCAATTGGTTTTACGCTGGAATGCGTGCCCTTTCGTCACCTTATTTCACTGAAGACGAAATGGAAATTCTGCTTCCTATCGTTGATCGAGGTCAGTCGGATTCAGCCTGTCTCGACAATGTTGCCGAACTTCTTTTACACAGTGGCCGTAGCCTGACACACGTCATGTTGATGTTAGTACCCGAAGCATGGGATGGCAATACCCAAATGGATCCGTTAAAACGTGCATTCTACGAGTACCATGCAACCTTAATGGAACCCTGGGATGGACCTGCAGCACTATGTTTTACAGATGGTAAACATATCGGGGCAACACTAGACCGCAACGGTTTACGCCCATTACGTTATGCAGTAACCTCGGATGACCGTGTTGTCGTTGCTTCCGAAGCCGGCGCACTTCCAATCGAAGAATCAACCATTATTAAAAAGGCCGTCAACAGGCTGGCAAGATATTTCTCGTCGACATGGAGCAAGGTCGCATCTTGACAGACGATGAAGTAAAGATCAATTGATCAACCAACAACCTTATAGTGATTGGTTGGATAACTATAAAATCAAGTTAGAAGAACTGGAAGAACCTCGTGTCACCTATACCTATCTTTCCAAAGAATCCGTTTTCAAATATCAAAAGACATTTGGTTTCAAGAGAAGACCTCGAAACAATCCTGACGCCAATGGCATTAACAGGATACGAACCAACAGGGTCAATGGGTTCGGATGTTCCTCTGGCTATTCTTTCTGATCAACCACAACATATCTCCAGTTACTTTAAGCAATTTTTTGCGCAGGTAACTAACCCTCCAATCGATCCGATCCGAGAACGTTTGGTGATGAGCTTGGCAACTTTTATTGGTAACGCTGGAAATATCCTCATCGAAGACAAAAAATTCTGTCACTGCGTGACCTTGCCTCATCCTATCCTCACATCCAAAGAACTTGAAAAATTGCGTTCTATTGATACCGGATTATTTCAGGCAAAAACCATTCAGTCCTATTTCCGTTCAGACGGAAAGCCGGGTTCGCTGGAAGCAGGTCTAGAGCGTCTATGCAGATATGCCGATGATGCTGTACGTGATGGTTTTCAGGTATTGATACTTTCGGATCGTGCCATAGATTCCAAACACGCTGCAATCCCTTCTTTGCTTGCTGTATCAGCAGTTCACCACCACCTGATCAAAACCGGTAACCGTGGTGCTGTCGGTCTAGTCGTCGAAGCTGGCGATGCTTGGGAAGTACACCACTTTGCCTGCCTATTGGCATTCGGTGCTACTGCAATCAACCCATATATGGCACTAGCAAGTATTCGTACCATGAAGGAACAAAATACCTTAGATACCGAACTTACTTGGCCTGAGCTATCCAAAAACTACGTAAAAGCAGTTAACAATGGCTTGCTGAAAATTTTCTCCAAAATGGGGATTTCAACATTACAATCTTATCATGGAGCACAGATCTTTGAAGTACTTGGTATCGACAAATCTGTTGTTGATAAATTCTTCTGCGGCGCTGTATCTCGTATCGGTGGTATGACACTGGATGATCTTGCCAAGGAAGCCTTATCTAAACACTGGCGTGGATTTGAAAAAAGCCGTACGCCACAAAATCTTCTGCCAGAAGGTGGTATCTATCAATGGAAACGTCGTGGCGAAGGTCACTTATGGAATCCTGATACTATTCACTTATTGCAGCAAGCATGCCGGACCGGAGACTATGCTAGCTATAAAAAGTATGCAACCAAGATCAACGAACAGAAAGAACATATGTTTACCCTTCGTGGGCTATTGGATTTTGCTAAACACCGCAATTCCATTCCATTGGAGCAAGTTGAGCCAGCAAGTGAAATCTTAAAACGTTTTGCGACCGGTGCGATGTCCTTTGGATCTATCTCCCATGAAGCGCATAGTACCCTTGCCATTGCGATGAACCGCATCGGTGCAAAATCAAACACCGGTGAAGGTGGAGAAGATGAATTGCGTTATCAACCACTTCCGAATGGTGACTCCATGCGTTCGGCAATTAAGCAAGTCGCTTCTGCCCGTTTTGGGGTAACATCCAATTACTTGACACAAGCCGACGAACTACAGATCAAAATGGCACAGGGTGCTAAACCGGGAGAAGGTGGTCAACTACCAGGACCTAAGGTAGATGCCTGGATTGCGAAAACCAGACACTCCACACCTGGCGTTGGTCTGATTTCTCCACCACCACATCATGACATCTACTCCATCGAAGATTTGGCACAATTGATCTTCGATTTGAAGAATGCCAACCGCCAAGCGCGGATCAACGTAAAATTGGTATCTAAAGCCGGTGTAGGAACGATTGCCGCTGGTGTTGCTAAAGCGCATGCTGACGTTATCCTCATCGCAGGTTTTGACGGCGGGACAGGTGCATCTCCGATCAGTTCGATCAAACATGCCGGATTACCATGGGAACTTGGTCTTGCCGAAGCACATCAAACTCTTGTGAAAAACAAATTGCGTAGCCGTGTCGTTTTACAGGCCGATGGACAGGTAAAAACTGGTCGAGATATTGTTATTGCAACCCTATTAGGTGCCGAAGAATGGGGTGTATCCACAGCTGCACTGGTCGCTGGCGGCTGTATTATGATGCGCAAATGTCACTTAAATACATGTCCCGTCGGTGTCGCTACACAAGATCCTGAATTACGTAAACTTTTCTCTGGGAAACCCGAAGATATCGTCAACTTATTTACCTTCCTTGCTGAAGAAGTACGTGAGACCATGGCATACCTTGGTTTCCGTACCATCAACGAGATGGTAGGTCGTGCGCAGTTCCTGAAAAAACGTGAAAATATCGACCATTGGAAAGCAAAGAAAATCGACTTTACCGATATCCTTCATGTTGAACGCAATGAACCAGGACAATCATTATACAATACCGAAGAACAAGATCACGGCATGGCCATGATTTTAGATTGGGGATTATTGAAACAATCCAAGCTAGCGTTAGAAAGTAAAACACCGGTCTTTGGAACTTTCAAAGTAAAAAATACCGACCGCACTATCGGAACAATGCTATCCAATGAGATTTCCAAATTATACGGATCTGAAGGATTACCTGATAACACCATCAATTTCAAATTTGAGGGATCCGCAGGTCAGAGCTTTGGTGCATTTTCAACAAAAGGACTCTCCTTTGAATTGCAGGGAGAAGCAAATGACTATGTTGGTAAAGGCTTATCAGGTGCGCAATTGGCTATTTATCCGGTAACAGAAAGTGCTCTTGTACCTGAAGATAACATCATCATCGGAAATGTGGCATTATTCGGAGCTACCTCAGGACACCTATTCGTCAATGGACAAGCGGGTGAACGTTTTGCTGTTCGTAACTCGGAGCTACCGCTGTCGTCGAGGGGGTAGGTGATCACGGTTGTGAATATATGACTGGTGGTCGTGCACTGATCCTTGGTCCAACAGGACGCAATTTTGCGGCTGGAATGAGCGGTGGTATCGCTTGGATTTACGATATCAACGATGATTTCCGCGAAAACTGCAACCTGGAGATGGTTGATTTGGATCCATTGGAAAGTGAAGATGAAACTGCGATCATAGCGTTATTGAAACGCCATGTATTGTTGACCAATAGCCGTAGAGCAGATTTCATCTTACAGAACTGGGCCCGGGAGAAAAGTAAATTTATAAAAGTGTTCCCTAGGGAATACAAAAATGTCATTCGTCAAAAATTAGTTGAAGCATAAAATAGGAAGCACAGATCATGGGAAAAATTACAGGTTTTAAAGAATTTGAGCGCGTGCTTCCAACAAAAGAAGCTGTTGAAGGCCGTGTACAGCACTTCAAAGAATTTAACAAAGGATATTCTGAGAATGAGCTAAATAAGCAGGCTGCACGTTGTATGGATTGCGGTATTCCGTTTTGCCATTCAGGCTGTCCACTGGGCAATGTTATTCCTGAATTCAATGATGCGGTATATGACGGAAAATGGGAAGAGGCATACCAGATCCTGACCTCAACCAATAATTTTCCAGAATTTACAGGTAGAATATGTCCAGCACCCTGCGAATCTGCGTGCGTACTAGGCATTCATAGCACTCCGATCACAATCGAAGAAATTGAAAAGCATATCATTGAGATTGCATTCAAAAAGGCTATGTTAAAGCCCATAAGAGCTATTTAAAAACAGGCAAGCGTATTGCTGTAGTCGGTTCCGGTCCCGCTGGACTAGCTGCTGCGGCACAGCTGAATAAAGCTGGTCACGATGTCATTGTTTTTGAACGTGACGATCAGGTCGGTGGTTTGCTCCGCTATGGTATTCCGGATTTCAAACTGGAGAAGTCTGTTATCGACCGCCGGATTAATTTAATGAAAGAGTCAGGAATTGAATTTAAAGTAAATACAGAGGTCGGAAAAGACATAAGCTTCTACGAATTGAAAGCTTATGATGCCGTAGTATTGGCTACTGGATCTACTGTCCCTTGGCATATGCAACTACCGGGCCATGAAGCTAAAGGAATTCACTTCGCTATGGACTTTTGAAACAGCAGAATAAAGAAGTAAGTGGCATCGACATTGATCAAGAACGCATTTTAGCCACAGATAAACATGTGGTCGTTATTGGTGACGGTGATACAGGTTCAGACTGCATTGGTACCTCCAACCGTCATCGGGCCAAGAGTATTACCCAAATTGCCCGTAAACCAACACCTGCGAAAGAACGTTTAAAAAATAATCCATGGCCAATGGACAAAGTGACATTTGGCACTTCCTCTTCACAGGAGGAAGGCTGTGAACGACTTTGGGCAACTGAAACACAAGAATTCATTCACGACGAAAATGGACATATCAAAGCCGTAAAAATTAAAGAAGTTCAATACGAGGTGGATGAATTTGGGCGTCGTACAAGATTGGGCGAATCTGAAGTTAGGGAAATTCCGGCCGATCTTGTTTTATTGGCAATCGGGTACAAACATACCGAGCAAAGACTGTTGGAGCAGCTTGGTGTGCGCGTTGACGAAAAAGGAAATATTCTAGCCAATGATAAAGATTACCAAACCTCTGTGGAAAATATCTTCACCGCAGGTGACTGTCGTAAAGGGCAATCATTGGTGGTCTGGGCGATTTCTGAAGGCCGGGAGTGCGCACGGAAAGTAGATGAATACCTTATGGGTTATTCCGAACTTGAAAGCAAAGATTTCCTAGCGGCCCAAAATGCTTAGCTATTGCTAATCTAATATATCCTTCTGCACAATGGGATTGTAAACCCATTGGCGAGAGTCGATGCTTTAGATTTTTCAATCAAATACAAAAACGCCTGCTGATTTATCAACAGGCGTTTTCTCGATACAACTAAAATAAATAATTACTTCAATGGAGTCTTTAATTTAATAAAATAGATGCTATTCTTATCAACGGTACTTATCGCTGGTAATATTTTAGATTTATAAATTCCCTCTCCCGTAACCCCAAAATCATCATCGTTACAAACTGCGATAAGTGATGAATTGATAACCGCCAAACCCTCTGCTTTGTCGTGTGGATATAATTCTTTGATATCCGTCATTAAATTGGCTACCAAAGTTTTGGTCACAGGTTTAATATTATATTTAGCCAAAGTAGTGACATCTTTTAATTCTTCAACGCTCTTACCATCAAACAGTCTCCCCTTATCGCCATTACTAGGGTCAGAAATATCTGTTGCTCCCGCAAGGTCTATATGGTAGATTTTTTTGAACACTTCACCACGTGTTGCCTCTGTTGCATATTTATCATCACGTTCCAACACAATAAAAGTTGAATTAGACACCGCAGCAATTTCACTTACCGCCTGCAAATCGGCACCTTCCATCATATACACATACTGCTTGGTGTTTCCTGTAGCGATATCCATCGTTACAATACGGATAACCAAAGAGTTTTTCACCGCATCTTTGGAAGGATTATAAAGAGGAAATTGCATAATACCGACCAAGGTCTTACCATCTGGCGTAATCGTTAGACCTTCCATTCCACGATTTGGGCGTCGCTTGGCAAATACCAATGGTAATTTCTTTCCCGTTGTCCAAGGATTAATCCGCTCAATCTCCTTTCCAGAAGCATCAAAGTGAACAATATGTGGGCCATACTCATCACTTACCCACCAGGAGCCATCGGCAGCTCTCACCAATCCTTCCGAATCAATACCGTCTTCACTTGGAGCCAATTTCTGACCGTCTGTCCCCATGCCGTTTCTCCCGAACCACCTTTACCTTCAGGGTTCGGTAAGCCGTTCAATTTTACGCCGTTTTTATTCTTTAATTCAATTGCTGATTCAAAAACCAGCACATTATCCTTTAATCGAAATTTACCGATCTGAGGGGTAAACATCGGGTTAGCAAAAACTTTACTATTTTTTTCTGTACCATCGATATTCGGTCCCCGATCCGTTAATAGATAAAAGACTGTTTTATCATTCGGATCCTGAACCATAGAAGATCCATATCCACCATTATATACCTTTACTTCACCAACCGTACCCAATACTTTTGGATCTGTGGCTACGGCCTTATCCGGATAAATTAAATTGACAATTGGATCAATAATCTTTGACACATCGTCCTTACTACAGGAAGCACACAAAAGAGCAATCCCCAATGCACTGTATAATTTTCTCATAATTTGTTCTATTATCCCGCAAACATAAACCTCACATATTAGGCAATCATTAACAAATGTTTAAATAACTTACATCCACTGACCAAATCATAATGGTAAATAAAAATAGGTTGCCGTTATGGAATTTGCGTTTTCACTGCATCAAAGGAAAAATAGGCAGAGGAATTAGGGGACGAACAGTATTGACCATTGTCAAACACCAGCCCCTAATTCTGATGGAAACAAGCAGATAAACAATGATTCAAATGAAAAAGACAATATTAGCCCTCCTCACCCTTTTGGTATTTTCCAATGTGGATACAAAGTCTCAAATAAAACCCAGTCGTGAGGTACCCAGCTTAAAAATAAAAAATGAGCAACGTGTAGATGCAGTAAAACTCGTCGACCTAAAAGTGGCTGTCAGTATTTTTGGAAATATTGCCAAAACATCAATGACTATGACTTTCGAAAACACGACAAATCGGGATCTCGAAGGGGAACTTACTTTCCCGATGCCTGAAGGTGTTTCCGTTAGCGGTTATGCCCTGGATATCAATGGAAAACTACGCCAGGCGGCACCAGTGGACAAAAATAAAGGCACCGAAGTTTTTGAAAGTATAGAAACACGACGAGTAGACCCCGGATTGCTTGAAAAAGTAGAAGGAAACAACTTCCGAAGCCGAATCTATCCCCTACCCTCAAAAGGACGACGTACGATCCAGATTAGTTATTCGGAAAACCTAACACCAGAATCCGATCAGGCATTATATTATTATCTGCCTTTGAACTATAATTCCATTATTGAAAACGTCGAGCTGAGCATCAACGTATACCAAGGCAATAAAAACCAAGCTTTACTGAGCAGCCTGATGGTTCCTTGGCATTTTCTGAACAAAACCATAACTACACTGCTACATTACACAAGCAACAGTTTAAATCCTCAAAAAATCTCGCGATTAAACTCCCTTTAAACGAAAACGCCGTCTCAGGATTAAAACAATTCAACCAAGATGGCAGTTTTTACTTTCTAGCCAATGCAAAATTGGAAATACCTAAACAAACGCAAAAAAATGGGGCAACAGCATAGCCATTATTTGGGATCGTTCATTAAGTTCAAAAAATAGAGATCTAGAAAAAGAGTTCAGTCTCTTGGATCAGTTTTTCAATGAAAATCAGAATATATCAGTGGATCTAGGTTATTTAGATATTCGTTTCAGCAAAGCAAGGACATTTCAGATCAGTCAGGGAAACTGGGAAGAGTTGAGAAATCAGCTGAAACAAACAGTTTATGATGGTGGAACCGATTATAGCCAAGTAAAGAGCGGAGTACTGCATGGTGCAAATTATCTCTTTTTCAGTGACGGACTTTCTACATTTGGCCAGGGCAAAATTGTGCTTGATCAGCCTACTTATTGTATCACCTCTTCAACCAGCTCAGACTATGCTAATCTCAAACAAATTGCCCAGACTCATTATGGGAAAATGGTCAATTTGACAAATACAACGATCACTCAAGCCTATAACGCGTTAAATTCAATCGACCTGCTCTTTTTGGGAGTAAAAGAACAATATGCTTTTACGGAAATCTATCCGGAGAAAGGCTCACCTGTTCAATCCTATTTTTCTGTCTCGGGGCTTGGCAAAGACAGTGGGGCAAAAGAAATCACACTTTTAGTCGGTGATGGAGCACGGATAATTAAAGAGATCAAAGTTCCATTAAAACCCGACAATGGAGAGATCGATCTGCAACAGATCTGGGCACAAAAGAAAATAAATGCACTGGACATCCAATACGACGACCATCGGGATGAAATCGAAGCAATCGGAAAACAATTTGGCATTGTGACACGGAACACCAGTTTAATTGTTTTGGAAAATGTGGAAGATTATATACGTTATGCAATCACGCCACCAGCTGAGTTGCTTCCCGAATTCAATCGACTCATAAAAGAAGAGCGCATAGAAAAGGAAGAACGCGTAGCGGATTTATTGACACAGGCCCAGAATATCACTGAGCAACTTCAATCTTGGTGGAATACCGACTTTCAGCAAAAAACGAAATATCCACAACGGGATCGGTCAGGTCGGTCTACTGATACAGCTATTGCCCAAGACGCTCCCACTGTAAATATCGCTGTTCCCCAATGCCATCCCGTCCCTCTGCAAGTCCAGTGTCCACACCGCCGGCCGTGGAATACAGATCAGCAGAAAGGGCTAGTGACGAGCGCGTGTATGCGGCAGCCAATTCAAGAGTTGCCAACGCAACATCCAGCGAAGTGGTACTAGAGGATATCTCATCCAACGACGCACTTAAAGAATCCGTTACTGTAAATGCTGTTCAAGCACTAGAAGGACGCGTTGCTGGAGTACAGCCCACCAGTACCCTCGGCAGCACAACCGGCAAAATAAGTATTCCCGAAATTAAGGAAGACAATGCTTACCTAAAGGAGCTCAATCAATCCAAAGATCCTTACAAAAGCTATCTTCAGCTACGGGATCAGTATATGGGAACACCTACCTTCTATTTCGATGTTGCCAACTTTTTTCAAAAGGGAGATAGGCAAAAGGCCTTACTTATCCTAAGTGCGTTGGCAGACCTGCAAATTGAAAATGCAGATCTTTACAAGACCATTTCCTACAAGCTCCGGGAATGGGGAGATGTTGACAATGCGTTATATATAACCGCTAAAGTACTAAAATGGCGTCCAATGGATCCGCAAAGTCATCGTGATTATGCCCTGGCTTTACAGGATAAAGGTCAGTACAAAGAAGCCCTAGAACAACTTTATGGCATTTTGACACAAAGTTATTCACCCGAGGCCGCCAATCGGGACGATGGCATCGAGGAAATCCTTGTGATGGAGATCAACAACCTTATCAAACTCCAGAAAAGTGCAACAGCTAAAGCTGCTGTGGAAAAGAAACTTGTCGCTGACCTACCTGTTGACATACGGGTAGTCCTCAATTGGAATTCCCAAAATACCGATATTGATCTCTGGGTCACAGATCCAAATGGAGAAAAATGCTTTTACAGCAACCCCGCAACAGCAATTGGAGGTCGATTAAGCAATGACTTTACGGGAGGTTACGGTCCAGAACAATTCTTATTAAAAAAAAGCATTGAAAGGGAAATATAAAATAGAAGCTGATTTCTATAACGATAGCTCCTTGACTCTGGCTGGCCCTGCGGCTGTCTTAGCTGAAATCTTCACCTATTATAGTTCAGGAAGACAGGAACGTAAACTCACCACAATCTACCTTGACCGTGACAAAGAAAGAAATATATTAGTGGGCGAATTTGTGTTTTAGTTCACCCGAAAGAAAGGATTACTGAGAGATTCAAAAGAGCAAACCCTCTCCGAATTGAATAGTTGAAATAGAACTGCAAGAGAGTACGAGCAGAGTGAAAGAAAAAAGGTGTCCAGCTTTGCTGGACACCTCAGTAATCTTTAGTGCAATTTGCGGATGATAAGCTCTTTTTGTCTTTTCTCCAGTTTCGTCTTCACATAAGGATAGGTAAACACAGCACCAAGAACGATACAAGCTCCTAGATAAAATCCACCACTCATCGTTTCCTTCTGGCCAAAGATCAACATGGCTAAAAGTATACCATATACAGGCTCCAGATTAGTGGTTAATGCAACAGTAAAAGCGGATAATTCCTTCATGACTGCGACCCCATCACATAGGCAACCGCTGTACAAACTACGCCTAATAATAATAAATAAATCAGATCCTGCTGTCCCAACTTCATCTCAGCGTTAAAATCTCCTGTAAACAACATAAGTATACTGATCAAAAACATGCTCCTAGCATTTCATAAAATGTGATCAGCGTTGGACTGGATTTCTTGACCATTCTTGCATTGGCAATAGAAAATATACTTGCACAGAAAGCGCAACCGAGGCCAGCCAATAAACCAACCAGATAATGTGTCTCAAACGAAAATATGGTATAAATCCCTACAATAATCACCAGACCGACGACAATATCCAGTAATGCAATACGTTTTTTATTGACAATAGGTTCCAATATGGCTGTAAACAATGTCACCGAAGATAATGTGACCAGCGTTACCGAGACGGTAGATACCTTAATGGAATAGAAAAACAAAACCCAGTGTAAACCGACAACCGCCCCCACCATAAAAAACTGAAGAAACTGTTTTCTAGAAACCAATATCGATTGTTTAGTCAACAGAAAATAGACCAACAAGGAAATAGATGCAATCGCCACGCGATACCATACCAGATGAATAGCAGAAACAGAAATGAGACTACCCAAGATCCCTGTAAACCCCAAATAAGGATTGTTAAATGCAGAATTAGAATATTCCGATTTAGTTGAATTTTAGACATATTCAATAGAATATAAATTATTTTGTAATGGCAATGAAACGTTTAGGAGCAGCACTTATTTTTCCCTTTGTTATAAACTGCTTAAGCTAATAATGATATGAATAGGAATTATTTTGGAGCTTTTATCGTCAGATAAATTGCCACTAACAAGAAAGTCACATTAGGGATCAATACCGCAACCAATGGCGGTAATCCTCCTTTCAGCGAAAACATGGTCGCAAATTGAATAAAAACAATATATGTAAAACTTAAGCCGATTCCGATACCCAAACTTAAACCAATCCCCCTCTAACCTTTTTGGAAGAAAGAGCCACACCCATTAAGGTTAAAACAAAAGCGGAGAATGGATAAACATAACGTTTATATTTCTCCAGCAGCAGATCATTCATCACCCCAGTCCCCCTTGTTTCCTCTTTATGAATACGAATATTGAGTTCACGGGTATCCATTGCAGTAAACATATTATCCCGTAATTCAAAATCCGATGGTTTCATGTCCAAAGTCGTATCTTTGACCGTTCCTTTGTCCATTCGCTCATGTAGTCCGTTAATAACACGATTGGTGTATCCCTCAATTTTCCATTTTGTCGCTACGGAATCCCATGTGATACGGTCAGCCATCATCTTTTCCTTCAATGTATCCCCTTTGAAAATCTCCAATACAAAACCATAACCAGTCTTGGTTGTATTATCAAAATTATCAATATACACATAGCTGTTTTTATCCAGTTGCATATGCGTTGAGACACGAGAATTATCTTTCAATGGCTTCACATAGATGTTCTCAAAATCCACCTTCATTTTATTGGTATGCGGAATAATGAAGATATTGAACACCAAAGAAACGATAAAGATCAATGTTGCAGCTATCATATAAGGCCGTAGCAAACGGTTGAAACTGTATCCCGCACTTAATATCGGAACAATCTCCGTCTGATCCGCCATTTTTGAGGTAAAAAGATAACCGCAATAAAATTGATCAGTGGACAGAGAAAATTAAGGTAGAATGGAATAAATCCAGCATAATACTCAAAGATAATCTTATCTAAAGGTGCCTTGTATTTCAGAAAGTCATCCAATCTTTCGGACACATCGAAAACAACCATAACCACGGTGAATATGGCCATCGTGAACACAAATGTTGTCAGGTACTTTTTGATGATGTAACGATCGATTAACGAAAGCATATTTTTAGATTTGAGTATTAAGATATGAGATTTGAGACTCTACTTCTGCAAGCCCAGACTCACATACTTTATCTATAATTTTATTTTTTTATGTGACTCTATTACAAACGTTGATCCAAAATTTTCACCATTTTATTTTTCCAGTCATAGAATGTACCAGCTATGATTTTCTCACGGGCTTGATTGACCAACCAAAGATAAAAATGTAAATTGTGTAATGAAGCAATTTGCGCTCCCAAAATTTCCTGTGATTTTATCAGATGTCTTAAATAAGCCTTTGAATAGAATTGATCGCTATGTAAATCACTTTCTGCTTCTATAGGAGAAAAATCATCCTTCCATTTTTCATTTTTAATGTTGATGATACCATTTTGTGTAAACAACATACCATTACGCGCATTACGCGTTGGCATTACACAGTCAAACATATCAACCCCTAAAGCGATATTTTCCAGGATATTTACAGGAGTACCTACCCCCATTAAATAACGTGGTTTTTCTTGCGGTAAAATATCACAAACCACTTCGGTCATCGCGTACATTTCCTCTGCCGGTTCACCCACGGATAATCCACCAATTGCATTTCCATCGCGATTAAAGGATGCTATTGTCTCTGCGGATTTTATCCTTAAATCTTTATAAACTGATCCCTGCACAATAGGAAATAATGTCTGATCATATCCATAAAGGGGATCAGTGCTATCAAAACGATCTACACAGCGTTTCAACCAGCGATGGGTCATATCCAAAGAACGACGTGCATAACCATAATCACATGGATAAGGTGTACATTCATCAAATGCCATAATGATATCCGCACCAATAATACGCTGCGTATCCATCACATTTTCTGGAGTAAAAGATGTTTTGAACCATCAATGTGCGAACGGAAAGTAACTCCCTCTTCCTTAATCTTACGCACCTCTGTCAATGAGTATACTTGATAACCGCCAGAATCTGTCAAGATCGGACGATCCCAACCATTAAACTTATGTAACCCTCCGGCCTTATTCAGTACATCCAATCCCGGGCGCAGATAAAGATGATAGGTATTACCTAAAATAATCTGTGCTTCAATATCATTTTTCAACTCATGCTGATGAATGGCTTTCACCGTACCAGCGGTGCCAACAGGCATAAAGATTGGAGTTTGAATGGGACCATGTGCAGTTTCGACAACACCCGCACGTGCTTTTGATAGTGTATCTTGTGCTTGTAGCGTAAATTTCATTAATATTTTCCTCTGTGACTAATTATATTCCAGTAGACAGATTTTTGCGCATGTCTTTCATAACGCCAGTAAGACTGTTTTTCGTAACGGAAATAAGGTTCCGCTTACGGATATGTTTACGCCCGTCTTTTCCTAAAATATGTTGCAAAAATACTATAAAAGATTTGCAAACAGGATGTTTCAGGAATAAATTATCATTTTCCTTTATAAAAAGATTGTGAATGCGCTTATCTTTGTGGGCTATGCTTGACCTACATGTATTTTTGGCCAATCTTCCATATATCATATTTGGGATATTAGGTCTTTTCCTATTGGCACAATTATATTACATCTTATTTGTTTACAGCAAATTGAGCAGGTATCAAATTGAACCGAATCAAACGGAAACCGATCTTCCTCCATTATCTGTCATTATCTGCGCGCATAATGAACAGGACAATCTTAGGGAATTTCTGCCCAGTATCCTCAATCAAGATTATACCAATTTCGAGGTTATTGTCGTAAATGATTTTTCCACGGACGAAACCCTTGGGTACTTCAGAATTTGATGAGCAATATGCCCATTTAAAGATTGTCGATATCAAAGAGCATATCCGGTTGAAACATGGTAAAAAATTCGCTGTGAGCATGGGGATCAAAGCTTCGAAATATGAGACTTTGGTCTTTACCGATGCGGATTGCGCACCTCAATCTGATCAATGGTTGAAAGAGATTGCTTCTGCCTTTAGACCAGAGACCGAAATCGTATTGGGCTATTCCCCTATTTTAAGAAAAGAGGTTTACTCAACCTCTTAATCCGGTTTGAGACAAGCCATACCGCGATGAGCTACCTCTCCTATGCACTCAAAGGAGATGCCTATATGGGCGTTGGTCGAAACATGGCCTACAAAAAGATCTCTTCTTTCGAAATAAAGGATTTGCAGCACACATGCATATTAAATCTGGTGATGACGATCTTTTGTCAATCAAAATGCAACAGCAATAAATGTCAATATCGCCCTTGCACCAGCGGCTATTGTTTACTCAGCTCCCAAAACAACCTGGAAAAGTTATTATAAACAAAAAGCGAGACATTCTGGGGCATCCACCATCTATAAAAAACGCCATCAACGCATGTTGGGAACGCAACTGGTTTCTGCGGTATTATTTTACCTGACCCTGATTGCTACTACTATTGCATTTCCTGCTTTTTGGTACCTTCCCTTACAGCTTACTTGCTGAGACTATTCGCCCAATGGGCCGTTTTACATCTATTTACAAGAAACTTGAAGTGAAAGAGCTGATTTGGTGGCTTCCTTTG
Organism: Sphingobacterium sp. E70; assembly: GCF_019285695.1. Classification (NCBI taxonomy): domain Bacteria; kingdom Pseudomonadati; phylum Bacteroidota; class Sphingobacteriia; order Sphingobacteriales; family Sphingobacteriaceae; genus Sphingobacterium; species Sphingobacterium sp. E70. Next base: position 1,875,560 of record NZ_CP079104.1, read on the forward strand.
GTAGACTTCATCTACTATTTCTATATTTGCATCAATGGTTTGTTCAGCCGAAAAAGAAAAAAATAAGCTGGAAATAATTCACCTTTAAAACATCACATTTTGAATCCTACAGTCGATATCATCTACGCCTACTTTCCGAAATTAACGGATATACAGAAAGAACAGTTTGCCAAACTTGCAGACCTCTACACTTTATGGAATAGCCAGATCAATGTAATTTCACGTAAGGACATCGATAGTCTATACCTTCATCATGTATTACATTCATTGGGTATTGCCAAATTTGTGCAGGAGTTAGCTCCAGGAACGCAGGTTTTAGACGTCGGAACTGGCGGTGGTTTTCCAGGTATTCCCATGGCGATCCTGTTTCCAGAAGTTAAGTTTCATTTGGTGGATTCGATCGGAAAAAAATCAAAGTAGTTCGTGAGGTTGCAGCAGCATTAGGACTTAAAAATGTAGAAGCCGATCATATTCGTGCCGAACAATTAGACGACAAATACGACTTCGTTATTTCACGGGCTGTAACCAGACTCGGAGATTTTACACCTTGGATCCGAAACAAATTTGCAAAAAAGACAAAAACGGAATTCCAAACGGGATCCTCTACCTCAAAGGTGGCGATCTAAGTGAAGAAATCAAAGAATCCAAATTAAAAGCTGAATTGCACCCACTCTCGAGTTACTTTAAGGAAGACTTCTTCGATACAAAATATTTGGTATACGTACCGATGTAGTTAAAGTTTTGCATTATCCATAGGAAACTGAAGTCGCCTATGGATAATGTCTACAGAATCTAGATAATATGTTAAGCACTTATGTATATAAGCGATCTTCTCATACCGATCATGCTCACGGAACCACTTTATAGCGGGTTCATAATATATTCTAAATTTGCGCAACGAATCTCCTGACAACTTACTGTATTCCTTCGTCAGCGGATACCATTCTTCCCGAATCAGATCCTGTTGGTATTCCTTTTCAAACTGTCGCTGAAGCTTTCTCGCATTCCGCCCTTTTCGACTTAACTTATTATAAAGCTTATTAATACTAAGCCCTACCCCACCTTTCTTGGGCAAGTTAACCATCTCCTTGCTATCCCCTAAGGCGTAAATGGATTTATAGCTTTCTTTTTTTTCGTTAAGCTTGTCCTCTGCCAGGCTATTTTTACGCTTAACCTGGATTGTATCTAATCGGAGTGTATCCTTTCCATTTTTCTTTTTACGGTATCCTGCAAAACGAATTCAATAGGTTGAGCAAAAACCGGCCGATCAGAAGCCAAATAAACACAAAAAGCGATTAAAAACAGGAAACAAATACGTGCCATATCTATAATTGATTACCCGAAGATAATCAACAGGAAATAAGGCCGAAATGACTTTAACGATCTTTAACTTATACGACTTATTGCCCCAGTTCTTTTTGATCTCCTCACCGATCAGGTTAACCTCTTCGTCCATGCCGAACATTGGCAACTCAGTTTCAGGATTCAGTTTCAACCAAGTGGTATCTGTATCCTTAATAATTTTCACATATTCCGTTCCATCTTTAAAGACAACATAGGTATCTTCCTCTTCCGGAAAAATAGAATAAATCACATCACCTAACTCGATATCAAAAGGTTCTTTCATTTCCATGCTAAAAATATTGTTAATCAAGCAAAGCTACCAAATACAGTACATTTTTTCCAAACAGGACCTCAATTTCTTCCCCATAAAAGAAAGTTCACATATTATTATTATCCCAACTGCAATAAGACAAATGAGCAATCCTGCTCAAAAAATCATCAGCCAGCGGCGATGATATGAAAGGTGCGGTACAGAAACTATGCACGACCTACCATCTCGTCGGTACAACAAAACCCAAGGGATGTCATGATCCAGCCTATTTCTGTAATGCTTTCATCTAATTAAAGATATTGTTAAAAACAACCTTCAAAACGAATTGCTTATTCTAATGAAAAGTCATACAAGATTTACAATTTTTCACTATATTTAAAGTACCCAATTATGAAACTAATCTATCCCATAGCTTTGACTAAGATCAAGGGCATTGGCCCTAGAACAGCCCGTAGTATCATAGCCCATAGTGATAGCTTAGCTGATTTCTTTTCTTATTCAAAAAAGATCTGATGCAAATCCCCGGAGTACGGGAATCAATTGCAGACGCAATACGCAACAAAACATACCTCGAAGCCTGTGAAAAAGAACTGGCTTTTATTGATAAACATCGTATCAAAGCCTTATGGATCGAAGATAAGGACTACCCCGATCGACTCAAACAATGTGATGATGCTCCCCTCATGTTATATTACAAGGGACATGCCGCACTCAACTCAACAAAAGTGATCAGTATCGTTGGGACGCGGCATGCAACACATTATGGGCAGCAGCTATGCGAAGACTTTATGCAGGGCTTAAATGAAAATCAGGATCTACTGATTGTCAGTGGTCTCGCATATGGCATTGATGCATTGGCACATCGCAACGCCCTAAAGAAGAATCTACCAACGGTTGCTGTGCTCGGACATGGATTAGATCGGATATACCCTGCCTCGCACCGTGAGCTAGCATCAAAGATGCTCGAACACGGTGGCCTATTGACCGAATTTACATCCGAAACCATACCTGAGCGGGTTAATTTCCCGATGCGTAATCGCATTATCGCTGGAATGGCTGATGTTACGATTGTGGTAGAAGCAGCAATCAAAGGCGGAGCTTTGATTACCGCCGAGATAGCAAACAGCTATAATAGAGATGTATGTGCCTTTCCGGGATCCATTTACGAAAAGAGCAGTGAAGGAACCAACTATCTGATCAAAACAAATCGGGCACATATGATCAGGCATGTTCAGGATCTCGAATATCTGATGAATTGGGAAATCAGTAAAAAAATGAAGCCAACCAACAATTAGCACTTCCTTTTAAGCTGGATAAGGATCAAGAGCGTCTTTTTAACCTCATTCATGCAACAGGACAACTGGAACTTAATCAGATGATCGATCAGCTTCAATGGCCACAGAGTAAATTGGCTTTGGTCTTATTGGAATTGGAAATGCAGTCACTGATCCATTCACTACCGGGAAAAGTCTATAAATCGCATGGACAACCACTCGTGGCAACCAAATAAATTATCTGGAGCTTACACAACAAGATTTTAAATAATACATATAATATTTCTAGAGTAAACAAACATAACACTAAACCAATTATTAATGAACGACAACAGTACAAAGAGCATCTGGAAAGTCATCGGTGCCTCTTCCATGGGGACACTCATTGAATGGTATGATTTTTTTATTTTCGGAAGTCTCTCCATCGTAATCTCAACGAAGTTTTTCCTTCAGACAACCCGACAGCAGCTTTTCTATCTACATTGGCCACTTTTGCCGCTGGATTTGTCGTACGCCCTTTTGGCGCGTTATTTTTGGTCGATTAGGTGATATTATAGGACGCAAATACACCTTTATGGTGACACTGATGCTCATGGGTGGTGCAACATTTTTGATCGGCTGTATCCCAAGCTATGCAAGCATTGGTTTTTGGGCGCCATTAATTGTACTGATCCTGCGTCTTTTACAAGGACTCGCTTTGGGGGTGAATATGGTGGCGCAGCCACTTATGTCGCAGAACATGCACCAGTGGGACAACGCGGTTATTGGACATCCTGGATACAGACAACAGCGACATTTGGTCTATTTATATCCCTTGTAGTGATTCTTTTGACCAAAAACTTTCTGAGTGAAACACAGTTTGACAGTTGGGGATGGCGCGTCCCTTTTCTGCTCTCTCTAGTTATGGTCTACGTATCATATCTCATCCGTAAGAAGATGAAGGAATCACCCGAATTTAGCAAAGCCAAAGCTGAAGGGAAGACAAGTACAAATCCATTAAAAGAGAGCTTCGGAAATCGCTATAACCTCAAGTTTGTGTTATTAGCCCTATTTGGTGCAGCGATGGGACAAGGTGTCGTTTGGTACACCGGTCAATTCTATTCCATGAGTTTCATGAAAACAGTCATGCATCTCCAGTCCGACCAGGCTGATACCATTTTAGGTATTGCACTGCTGCTAGGCACACCTTTCTTTGTCGTCTTTGGATGGCTTAGTGACAAAGTCGGCCGTAAATGGATCATGTTGGGCGGCATGCTCCTTGCCGTGCTGACCTACCGTCCAATCTACGAATCCATGTACCAGCTATCGAATGTTCAACAGAAAACAAAATTAAACGAAACAACAGCATCGGGCACCGAACAAAATTCAGCCATTGTTACCGTCACCAAAAGTCAATATGACGATGGAACAGAAATGACCCGTTCAAAAATACAGCATCAGACAGGAGAGCTTAAAGGAAAAGAAACGATTAAAACAACCACCCATTTGGCCGGTAAAAATTATATCCTACTCATTGCCCTTATATTTATTCAGGTGATCTATATTACGATGGTATATGGACCTATAGCGGCATTTTTGGTCGAACTATTTCCCGTAAAAATCAGATATACGTCTATGTCCTTGCCCTACCACGTCGGTAATGGTATATTCGGAGGGCTCCTACCCGCAGTTTCCACTTACCTCACCACTAATGCTGAAGCTTCCAATACCCCACAATTCTATTTAGCGGGATTAGGATATCCCATCATTATAGCCGCTGTCTGCTTTATCATTGGCAGTCTATATCAACAACAAATCAACACCTCCAAACCATGAATAATCTAAAAAAGCTTCTTGGTATTGTATGGATCCTTTTGGCCATATACACCGCATACTTTTCCATTTTTGAACTGGCATTACCCAAGATTTCAACAGGGCACCAAGAGGATCTGGTCTTTGGTATTATTATACTCTGTATTTTAACGCCGATCATTTCCCTCGGTTTGGGTCTGTTTGGATACTATTCTTTGTTGGGCGAGTATGACAGAAAGAAGATGTAGCGCGTTAAAAAATACTTTATGGCCATCTTAATGGATTATTTATGCCGGCAAGATGGCCCTCCGAACAATTTATTCTAATGAGAATCAGCACCCTAGAATAAAAAGGCATTTTTTCTTTCCTAAAACTATTTTTTTCTACTTTTGTGGCGGGTAAGTCTTCTACGACCAGCTCCCATTGACTCCCCAGGTTGGGAACAAAGCAAGGGTATTTGGTTGAGCGGTGCGATAGGAGTAGCTTACCCTTTTTTGTGCCCAAATTTTTGGTTCAATCCTCCTTCTTAACCTGACTTCAGCCCTTTTTAACAAAACAATTTGCGTTCTAAACTGGTCTATTATTATACATCGGAATATTAACAAGTAAGCTTTTTTGACAAATCTATTGATTTACTGCCATTTACATTCAACACAATTATAATTGTATATAAAAGCATTTTTATCTAAGTTTGTAATCGAATAAGAACTATCGTATGAGTTGGTTTAAAAGAGAAAAAGCTGGTATTAGCACAGCTACCGCTAATAAAAAAGAAGCACCAGATGGCATGTGGAACAAGTGTCCCACTTGTAAAAAGCCGTTGTTGCATCTTGAACAAGTAGAAAACGACTATGTTTGTCAATATTGTGACCATCATTTAAGAATTGGCTCCAAAGAATATTTTTCAATTTTATTTGACAATAACGAATTTACTGAACTATTCCTAATCTAAATTCTGGTGATCCACTGGAATTCTTCGATTCAAAACCATATCCTGAACGCTTAAAAGAAAGTCAAGCAAAAACAGGTCTGAAAGATGCGATACGCTCAGGTCACGGAAAAATGAATGGCAAAGACATCGTGATCGCTTGTATGGACTTTAGCTTCATTGGTGGATCAATGGGATCTGTTGTAGGAGAAAAAATTGCACGTTCGATTGATTACTGTATTGAACATAAAATTCCCTTTATGTTGATCTCAAAATCAGGTGGTGCGCGTATGATGGAAGCTGCATTCTCTTTGATGCAAATGGCAAAAACTTCAGCTAAATTAGCTTTATTGGCGCAAGCAGGACTTCCTTATGTTTGTCTATTGACGGATCCAACAACAGGTGGTGTCACTGCATCCTATGCGATGCTAGGCGATGTAAACATTGCTGAACCGGGCGCATTGATCGGATTTGCTGGCCCTCGTGTTATTAAAGAAACAATCAAAAAGATCTTCCAAAAGGGTTCCAAACATCCGAGTTTGTCCTTGAACATGGATTTTGGACTTTATTGTTGACCGTAGACAATTAAAAGACAAAGTAGCTACTTATCTCAAATTGGTCGGATAAAACGGACAAAAGGAAAGCTAAATATAAAAAAGCTCTTAAAATATATTTTAAGAGCTTTTTTATGCTCTAATTATTTCCAGATCCAAAATATTTATAAGTGATGCCAAAATGCCCAGATCTTCCTCTTTGACAAGTAATCAGGATCATCTTCGTGACGATAAGCTTCTCGCTCAAAAGAAATATGGAGATAGGCCTCATCAAAATCGCGCAAGCGAACAAAACGGATCGCAAATTCACACAAATACCAAAGGTAGAAAAACACAACCCCAATTCCAATGCCTGGCGCAGATGGATGCGCTCATGGCGGATTAAAGCCCTATTATCTTTAAAAAGCCGTATTTTAGAAATATAATAGGAAAGATAGTAATCGCATTAGCTTTACCAAAAGAGAATAAATTTGTCCAAAACTTGCTAACTATAATCATACGATCAATCAAAATAGGCTTCAAACCTATCCAAACTTAACTAATTTAGCCTTCATTTACAATGCAAACCATCCTGTACAAATAGCAACAGCATAGACTCAAGGTCTACAGCCCCTGCAATAAGGCATACAGGAGATGTTCATCACTTTTAAAAATCTGTTTGGAATCAGACAACAATTCGCTATTACCGACTCATTTTCATAGCTCTATTTCCTCCTGAGCTAAAATAAGAGGTCGCAAAATTTCTTTTTGAACTGGAATTTTTATTAAGTTTGCTATAGATTAATTGCGAAGATATGCCGTACAAAGAGCGTGAAATAAATAAATTGTATTATACAATGGGAGAAGTGACAGAGATGTTTGATGTAAATGCATCCCAGATACGTTTTTATGAGCGTGAATTTGATATTCTTCAACCCAAGAAAAATAAAAAGGGCAATCGTCTCTTTACGCAGGAGGATATCGCAAACCTCAAAATCATCTTCAATTTAGTAAAAGAAAAAGGATATACCCTACAAGGTGCAAGAGACTATCTCCGTGACAATAAATCCGAGGCAAAAGAAAATCAACGCGTAGTGGACTCTTTAGAGCGTTTAAAAAGCTTTCTTCTGGAAGTACGTGATTCCTTATAAGCAATCAAAGATACGCTGCCCTACGACTGACTACTGTATCCCAAAGATTGATTACTATCAAGAAAGAACACGAAATAAAACGACTTCTGCTTTTCACTTAAAATCATATATTTATAGTATTGTAATCCATTGTGTAATATAATCTATAAAAAGCAAGCCTATGAAGATCGTTATAAAAAGAATTTACGATCTACCGTCACCCGATGATGGTTATCGTATGCTTATTGACAGGCTTTGGCCACGTGGAATGACCAAAGAAAAGCCAGTTTGTCTGAATGGAATAAAGACCTATCCCCTCCTCAGAGCTCCGTATTTGGTTTCACCAAAACCCAGATCTATGGCATGATTTTGCAAAAAATATAGAGAAGAACTGGACCAGCAGGGCTTTGGAAAAAAATGGCTGGAAGCCCATAGGCAACAAACCGTCACCACATTGCTGTATGCAGCTAACAACAAAATACACACACATGCCACAGTTTTGCAGCAATATCTACAGGACCTTCAATTGACGATGTAATCGATATGCTTACGGATTGCTGCATTGGGCTAACGGCAGCAATTTTTCTGGCAAATAAAATCTGATCTATAGCAGTCTATAAATAGCTCTTTTATTGGCTATCTCTCCTTGAGTTCAATAACTTCTAGGTTATCGATCTTATCTTTATTGATCTCAAAGCGCATGAGTGTTCTTACTTTATGCCAACCATGTTTTCCTGCAGCTCCCGGATTGAGATGAAGACAACTGATTTTCGGGTCAAACACAACTTTAAGAATATGGGAGTGTCCTGTGATAAACAACTTAGGTGGATTTGCTATTAACTCCGCCTTTATCCGTGCTGCATACTTGCCAGGGTAACCACCTATATGGGTCATAAAACCCTCTACCTCCTCACATGTAAACCGCAAATCTTCGGGAAAACGTAACCGCAGATCTCTTCCATCTATGTTTCCATATACCCCACGCAAAGGCTTAAAAGCTTCCAATTGATCTGCTACATTAGCCTCGCCAAAATCCCCTGCATGCCAAATTTCATCACAATCAGCAAAGTATTTGAATACAGATTCATCTAAATAAGAATGTGTATCCGAAAGAAGTCCAATTTTGTCATAGTTTAGAAAGCTAAAAAATAAGGCGCCAAGGCATTTTTGTATGATTCGAGTAAACACCCTTAGATTGATAAATCACAAATTCAGCTTGATCAATCGCTGTGGTTTGCAGACGCCCAAAGGTCACAATCTTCCGAATAACAGGAGCCCCATCAAATGATCTTATCTGAATTTCAGCAGTACAATGCAATCCATGATCAATCGCCAATGCGGTTAGGGTTTCTGCAAGTTGTGTAGGGAGAATCAAAACAAGTTTACCCCGGAAGTTAAATGCAACGACGCGAAGTGCAGCAATTCACGGAAAAAATCCAGATCACTGTGTCGGGCCAATTTCTTCCGCGCATCTGGATTATGCAACGAATCTGTATAAAAGGAGGATTCGATACAATTAGATCATAGTGTTCGCCTGTTTGCAATTGTTGAAATGACTTGGCATGCAATACAAGACGGCTCTGAAAAATCGAATTACTGAAGTTTCTGCTCGCCATCTCCGCGGCCAATGCATCTATTTCTACAGCCTCTATGTGGCTATCTATCAAGCGCTGAGCCAACATGAGAGCAATCACGCCAGTACCGGTACCTACATCCAACACACGCTTTGCACCCTTTGTATCAACCAATGATGCCAGCAATACCCCATCCGTATTGATCTTCATCGCACAATTGGATTGATCAACTTCAAATTGTTTAAATCGAAATATTGACGCCATGAGCCAAAGATAAAACTTTTGGAATGTTTGCTGCAAAATAACGGCGGCATCATACAATTAATTTGTTAATTTAGTCTCTGATAAATCCATAAGCCATGATGATCCGTCAGTTCATTTTTGCAGTATTCCTATTAATCTGTTTCCCTGCGACAAAAGGTACGGGCACAAGAAACATGTGAAAAACACACCGCAGAAATCCTCCCCTTCCTAACAAATTCGCTGAACAGTAACGAATTCGACAAAATCGAACCATTATTAAATACACTACAAGCCAGTTGTGGTGTAACAGAATTTGGCCAACGTTTGCGGATTCTTCTGCTTATTATCGAAAAAGAATAGTTCCGCTGAAATTGAACGTTATATCAACAATCAATTGGATAAGAGATTTGTTCAACGCTTAGATGCAGCCGACCAGGATGACTTTATGGCTCAGTATGAACAAAATAAAGAAAAATACAATTTCTATCCCTTGCGACATCCCTTGGATAATTTAATCAAGATCAGAGCCAAGGCACTTTTATCATCAGACAATTATACCCTCAATAATGATGAAATAGATATTCTTCACCTATTTGCTGACACGGACACTCCGGAAAATGGGCAAGCAGATCAAAATTATTCCCAAAATGTGGAAAGACCTGTTAGCCCTCCTAAAACCTATGGGAACAGAAATAAATCCAAATTAGGTTATGTCCCTTTGGTCGGTGTAATGAGCCCCTTAGGTGGTTCAAATAAGATCTTTGGCAGTAATGTCACCTTCGGGTTTATGTTCATGAGTTCATTGGAACGTAAATTTATCTTCGAGGGCGGTTTCAAAGTACGGATCAATGCAAATGATAGAAATATCGACTATAATTATGAAGGATCCAATGTTACAGTCAATTCTTCCGCAACGGGATTTATAGGTGGTGCTGTTGGATACAAAATTTTTGATAATGAAAATGTATTCTGATTCCCAAGGGGATAATAGGAATAGATATTACAGATACTGGTATTACCGAAAGTATTTATTCAGACGGATATTATGACCCAGACGGTTACTATTATGAAGGAGGCTACAACGATCGCATGGTAACCATTAACAATGTACACTTGGGATTAGGTTTTGCTTCTCTTTTTCAGATGAAGAATAAGAAATATATCGGTATTGAACTTGGTTATCACTATGCACCTTATGACGCGAGCAGCAAGGTCCTGACACCGATACAATCAAATTATGGAAGTGTAGAAGTCTTTTTCAGATTTTAGTCTAAAATAAAATGATCGTACTGTCACGAGACCCACAACAATGAAAATTTACTGAGAGTTCTTTCTGGTCAATAAACCGGACATAGCGAGTTCATTGATACCTTAATGAAAAATACGAATCAATAAAAAAAAGACAATTCGAAAAAAATACCATTCATTTAGCGACAACAATGGTTCTTGCTAAATGAATGGTATTTACTCAAGCGGCTATATCACTCCTTAATTTTTTAACAAACGCTGGATTTCATCCAGTTTCATCAATGCTTCCACAGGAGTCAGTGAGTTAACATCCAGGTTATTCAACATATCGCGGATTTTATTTAAAACAGGATCATCAATAGAGAACATCTGCAATTGGTAAGCCTGTTTCTGAATCTTACGCATACTATCTTTGATCTGCTCCCCACCAGTACGCTCCTGTTCCAATCGTTTTAAAATCTGATTGGCACGGTTCAACAACTTTGGCGGCATCCCCGCCAGCTTGGCAACATGGATACCAAAACTATGTTCAGATCCCCTGGTACCAGTTTACGCAAAAAGATCACTTTATTATTGACCTCCTTTACGGTTACATTATAATTTTTGATACGGTCAAGCGAAGTTGACAGCTCATTCAATTCATGGTAGTGTGTCGCAAAGAGAGTTTTCGCTTTAGCAGCAGGATGATTATGCAAATATTCTGCTATTGCCCAAGCGATTGAAATTCCATCATAAGTACTTGTTCCACGTCCAATTTCGTCCAAAAGGATCAAACTCCGATCAGAAAGATTGTTCATGATACTGGCCGTTTCATTCATCTCCACCATAAATGTAGATTCACCGGAAGAAAGGTTATCTGAGGCCCCTACACGGGTGAATATCTTATCCACTAAGCCTATTTTAGCTTCCTTGGCTGGCACAAAACAACCGATCTGCGCCATCAATACGATCAAACCAGTCTGGCGGAGCAAAGCCGATTTACCGGCCATATTGGGACCAGTAATAATAATAATCTGCTGCGCTTTCGGATCAAGATAAGTATCGTTGGTAATATAGTCCTCCCTATGGGTAGATTTTTTCGATTACAGGATGACGTCCGCCCTTGATATCCAAAATCTTACTATCGCTAATTACCGGTTTAACGTAGTAGTTTTTTCTCGGCGACGATAGCAAAGTTGAGTAAAACATCCAACTTAGCGATAAGTTGAGCATTTAGCTGAATAGGTTTGATATATTCTGCAATCGCAACCAATAGCTCGGCATACAATCTATTTTCCAATGCCTGAATCTTTTCCTCCGCTCCAAGAATCTGCTCCTCATATTCTTTGAGTTCCTCTGTGATATATCGTTCGGCATTCACCAAAGTCTGCTTACGTATCCACGTTGTTGGAACTTTGTCTTTATGCGTATTGGTTACTTCAAGATAATAACCAAAGACATTGTTGAATGCGATTTTTAAAGATGGGATACCCGTCAGTTCAGCTTCCCTTTTTGAATTTCCAGCAAATAGTCCTTACCACCAAAAGAAATCTTACGGAGGCGATCCAATTCAGCATCAACTCCGCAGCGATTACATTACCTTTATTGATTGCAACTGGAGGTTCAGCCTGTATTTGTTGTTCTATTCGTTCACGAATCGCCACGCAGGCGTCCAATTGATCAGAAATTAGGGCCAAAGACTGGGCGTCTTTACGGTCAGTCAATTCCTTCAGTTTTTCAATGGCATACAAGGCGCGTTTCAATTGGACGATCTCTCTAGGATTGGCCTTTTGGAGTCCAATTTTTGATATCAACCGTTCCAGGTCACCAACTTGCTTGATCTGGCCGATCAGGTCGTCACGCAGTTCAGGGTTGTTAAAAAGAAATCCACGACATCCAAACGTTCCTGAATACCCTTTTTATCTTTCAATGGCATGACAATCCAGCGCTTGAGTAGCCGTGCGCCCATTGGACTGGCTGTATGATCGAGGACATCTGATAGCGTAACAGCATTTTCATTCATGGAACCGATCAGTTCCAGGTTACGGATCGTAAATCGATCGAGCCACATAAACCGGTCCTCTTCGATCCGTGAAAGCGTAGAGATATGTTGTAGATTGCGATGCTCCGTCTCATTGAGGTAATGTAGCGCAACCCCAGCAGCAACGATGCCAGCCGGCATCCGGTCCACACCAAAGCCTTTCAGCGAAGCGACTTCAAAGTGCTTTAGCAACGCTTCGGCAGCATAATCTCCGGTATAAGGCCACTCATCCAAAAAATAAGTGTAATAATGTGCCCCGAATTGCTCGATAAAATCCTTGCTCTGTTTCTTCGGCAAAATAATTTCAGTAGGTTTGAAGCCTTGAAGTAATTTATCAATATAAGATGTACTTCCCTGAGCAACCAGAAATTCACCCGTCGAAATATCCAAAAAGCAATTCCGATCTTATCCTTATCCGTAAAAATAGAAGCGAGATAGTTATTCGATTTCTGTTGAACAATATTATCATTGTAAGAGACACCCGGAGTAACCAATTCGGTGACACCACGTTTAACGATTGTCTTGGTCGTTTTGGGATCCTCCAGCTGATCACAGATTGCTACCCGTTGACCTGCACGCACCAATTTAGGGAGATAAGTCTCCAGAGAATGATGCGGAAACCCCGCTAAAGCTGTTTCTGATTCCGAACCATTCCCTCGCTTGGTCAAAACGATACCCAAAATCTGAGCCGCCTTGATCGCATCCTCACCAAATGTCTCGTAAAAATCGCCAACACGGAACAACAATAACGCTCCAGGATACTTGATCTTGATCGCATTATACTGCTGCATTAACGGAGTTACTTTCTTTTCTTTTGCCAACTTCTAAAATCAAATTTGTGAAGCGTAAAAATAGGATAATATCGTCGCTTTGACAAATTACTATATCGAACAAATTTTAACATTAATTAAGAGGACTCGATTTTTTTAAATTAATATATTTGACTTACATATAAACCACTTGTTATGAAAGTCTATATTATTGCTTTATTGCTTCCACTATGGCTGCCATGTATGCTTTATGCACAAAAGAATCTCGAGCCACTTTCTCTAACGGATAAATCCTATGACCAATTGAATAAGAAGCAACCGGCGAAAGTGACCGGTAAAATCTTAAATGCAAGTCAGGAAGATCTATCCAAAATCCAAATCCAGTACAGTATCGTCAATTTAATAGGACCTCATCAAAGCAAAGCAACGATACCAGTCAACGCTGATGGCACATTCGAATTTAGACAAACGCATAACCTTCCCTATCAGCAGGTTTGGTTTAGCTTGGGTGACTACGTTTATACTTGTCTTTATCTTCACGAGGATTTAGAACTCATCTTTGATTTAGAGAAGCTGAAGAAGAAAAATGTTTACATGATCGGTGATGGTATTTCCTTCGCTGGAAAAGATGCAGAAGTCAATCGACAGATGAATGAGTATATTTTATTCGATAAGAAAAATAATCCCGATTTTTATAAACCCCTACAAAAGCTTGAAGCAAAGGACCCGCGCTTTCAGCAAAAATTAGACTCATTATTTACAATTCAAAGAAATACAAATACCGCCTTTTATAAAGCGTATAATACAACCTGTAAGCCGTTAATTGATGCAGCGACCAATGCAGAGTATACGTACAAGCTGTTGAGTTATTATTTAAGCAATAGAATCAGAAAAGATACTATTGAGGAAATACTAGTACCGATCTATTCTGTGTCGAATGAAACCGGCAACTATCTTCACATATTAAATACCTATACCAGAGCTTTACTCTATTCTGACAACAAAAGTCGTGGCGATTTTGCTAAAGTATCCGAATATATTGTCAAAACTTTTCCAGAAAACTATGCAGATATCCTCAACCTAAGATTCCAAGATGGAGATATTCAAACGCAAAATGCTATCTATAGTATCATCCTACCAAAATTAAAGAGTACATGGGCCAGGAAAACCTCCGTATTGAAATCGGAAATTTAACTGCTAAACAGGCAAAACTGAAAGATATATTAGACTCCAGTCCTACCGAATTAAAGCAGACCTCTTTTGGCTCATTAATTAAAGAGCTCCCTTTCGATGCATCATTACTATTGAACAATACGAAAACAGGTGCCGAGCTTCTTCAAACCATCAAAGCAAAATATCCAAACAAACTAGTTTTATTAGATATATGGGCGACATGGTGTGGGCCCTGTCTTGATCAGATGCCCTATGGCAAAAAGCTACATCACCAAGCAAAAGAGGCAAAACTTCCTGTAGAATTTATTTATCTATGTACCGACGCTTCCTCTGATCAACAGAAATGGGTCAACAAAGTAGCAGAACTAGAACAGCCGGGTACACATCTGTTTGTCGGAAATACTGTGATTAGTGAACTATTCACTTTATTTAATCGTTCCGGATTTCCAACATATGTTGTTATAAAACCAAATGGCGAAATAGATACAAAAGCTATATCCTGGATGAGTGCTGTGACTTTAGAAAAATTAAAAGAAATGATGAATTAACGCATGGAAGTATAAACTTTTGATGTTATGTTTGCACAAATATTGTAGTGATATGGCCATCAAAAGATCTGGTAAGCAAAATACAGCCAGTAAAAAAAAAAATACCTTTAAGAAAGTTTCCTTCAACCCGTTGAAGTCTATCAAATCACCTATTCTCCGCATCATAAGTAGAGTTGTTCTTTATTTTATCGGTATTAGTCTTTTTGGGTGATTAGCTTACGCTTCATTAATCCGCCTATTACCTGGTTAATGATTCAACGTGGTTTTGAACTTAAGGAACAGGGAAAAGGGTTTAAACTGGAAAAAACTGGTTGAGTTACGACGAACTTTCGGACAATTTAAAACTAGCGGCCATTGCGGGTGAAGATGCCCATTTTATGACGCATTGGGGTTTTGACCTCAAAGGCATTCAAAATGCCATTAAGAAAAATGCACAGGGTAAAAAACTGCGCGGCGGAAGTACAATCAGCCAACAGGTCGCTAAGAACGTCTTTCTATGGCCAGGACGCTCCTGGTTAAGAAAAGGTTTCGAGACTTACTTTACCGTTTTAATTGAAACATTTTGGAGTAAAAAACGTATTCTTGAAGTCTATCTCAATGTCATTGAAATGGGACAGGAGTTTATGGAGCAGATGCAGCTGCAGCATATTACTTTAGCAAAACAGGAAGCAATCTTTCCAAAAAACAGGCCGCACTGATTATTGCGATCTTGCCAAATCCCCGCGAATGGGATGCCCGTAATCCTTCTGCCTATGTAAACAGAAGAGCAAATGCAATCGCAAAATATATGCATCATTATACCATTCCGGAATAGTAAAACCCGTATTGGATCCTAGCGTTAAATATGGAGATTTCAGTGATTTGGCGCAGCAGAAGATAGAATGTAGATCACTTCCTTTATCAAACAGTTTATTGCTATCTCCTAACAACATAAAAAAACGCCATTGATGAAATGGCGTTTTTTTATGTTGTTATTTTCTGCTATGCAAATAATCTTTTGTGCCAGCTCTCCTTAAAAGGAATCACCCAGGCATTATCCAATTGGTGCTCATAAGTAATTGTATTATCAAACACAAGCGTATTATCATTTATCTCACCTGTCGCCAATAACCTTTCAAAACCCGAACGGTTGACTACCGCCACGCCGCTCGCCGATTTATAGGCAAATTGCATGCGATCGAAGAGTTGTACCCTGAACTTTTCTTCTATACCTTTCAGAAAACGAACAGAGCTGTCTACAGAGCAACCCGAAGCAGCGGCAATATCCTCGTCAACCTTTAGGATAATAAAAAGATGATCACGGAGCTCAGCAGAAGCAGACAAAGGCTTTCCATGAACTTTCCACTGCTCAGCAAAAGTGGCTAGCTCCACCGAAATTTGCTTTCCTTCTTCAACCGAAAGTATACGGTCAGCCTGATAAATCCAAATACGTTTCATGAGTACACTCCTTTCCTTTGTTAAATTAACCGATATAATAAGGTGAAATCATCAAATAAACAATGACACCTGTCACGGCGACATAAAGCCACATGGGATAAGTAATCCGTGCCAACTTTTTGTGTCGCGCATAAGATCCCGAAATACCTCTTACAAAAGTAAAAAGAACAAACGGTATGATTATAATAGACAAGAGAATATGTGTGATCAATATAAAGAAATAGATTGGTCTCAAAATTCCCTCACCCCCATATTTTGTTTCAATAGACGTCATGTGATAAGCCACGTACATCGCCAAAAAAGCCAAGGAACAGGCGATACAACATTTGATCAAACGTTCATGCAGCGCTTTGTTACCTTTCTTTATTGCAGCTACTGCCCAAAACAACAAAATTGCAGTAACACCATTGATGGTCGCATAAATGGGTGGCAAAAACGTCAATGGCTTCACATCATAACCTAATTTTTGTAGATTGACAGTAAATAATACAGCCACGACAACTGGTATCACAACAGAAAGCACCCAAATCCACTTACTGTATTTTTTTTTCTTTGATAAGACTCTCTTCCATGTTTCTAACTATCTCTTTTGTTCTATCGTAGCGGGATGATTTCGGATCTCCTCCACCAACAATAATTTAATTTCATCTTCCAATCGATCAATATCCGTCTTGACATTGATATCATAGATACCTCTGATCCGTCCCTTTGTGTCAAGCAAAAGATAGTTGGATCCGATGATAAAAGGTTTTGCTTTGTCGTTACTTACGATTGCATCCTGCAATAAACTCTCTTTGGCAAATTTAAAGATATCAACAGCAGGATCTGTCACAAAAAACCAAGATTTAGTCCAGGGTTTGTAAACTTTAGCATATTTCGCAAGTACTTCTGGTGTATCGTATGCGGTATCCACTGTAATGGAATACAGCTTTACCTTTTGTTATGAATAAAACGATTGGCAATCTGATCCAATCTTTTAATCATCGTTCTCGACAGCGATGCGTCCCGCGAATACATCAGGTGAACCACTGAAAGTGTCGTATCATTATCCAATAAATGTACAGGCTTACGATCGTAATTAACAAAATTGACCGAAGGCACAGTATGATAAATCGTATCAGGGATATCCGTCCCCATTTACGGTGCGTTGTTCCAGGAACTTCCTTCTTCCCAAAAATAGGTAGGGAAACGTAATTATTGGAACCACTTTTATTTAGTATAAAATATAAAAATCCTGGCAATAAAAGAATTACTGCCAGGATCAATATAGTTTTAATACCTTTCTTTTGTCCAGTATTATTATCCATTATTCACTTTATCTATTTATTTGGAAACAATTGATGCTCTTGAAAAGCACCAGCCAAGAAACCTCCCTCAACTAACATCAGGACGATAAAATAAATAATAAAAATAAAGACTATTGCTACGGTAACGATGAAACTCGATTTTTCGAATTTCAAGTGCATAAAGAATGCAACGATATAATATGCTTTAACCAAAGTTAAAACGATATAAATGGTATTTACCAACGCACCTTTGGCTAAAATTTGCCAGTGGTGAACAAAACCTAATGCAATTAAGAACTCTAGACAAGTAAGCGCCAAAAGTACGCCAAATACTCTCCAGATGGCCTTCTTATCCATCCCACCTTCGTGAGCATGCTCTCCGTGAGCGATATTATCTTGATATTGTGACATAGCGATCTAAAATTATTAATTCAGTGATTAGATTAAGTAGAAGAATGTAAATACGAATACCCACACCAAATCCACAAAGTGCCAATATAAACCTACTTTTTCAATCATTAAGTAAGAACCACGATTTTCGAATGTATTATTTAACGTCATGAAAAGAATGATGATGTTTAAAATAATACCAACTGTAACGTGGAAACCGTGGAAACCTGTAATCGTAAAGAACAAGTTTGCAAATTGCAACGCCGAAGTATAGGAAATATCGTGTGTAAAGTAAGGTAATAAGGCCGTCTTAATTGCATCACCTTCTAAACCAGTCGCCGGGTTTTTACCAAACCAGAATCCCATGTGGTGTAAGTGAGTCCACTCGATAGCCTGACAGCCTACGAAACAGATACCACCCAAAATCGTCCAAAGCATCCATTTAACGACTTCATTCTTTTGATTACGGTGACCAGCTTCAACAGCCAAAACCATTGTTACCGACGACATAATCAAAATAAACGTCATCAAACCAACGAATACCAAAGGTTGACCATGGTCAGCAATACCCGGGATAGATTGGAAAATCTTATCAGGATCAGGCCATGTTGGGTGAGAAAAGCGTTGCGCGCCGTAATAAACCAAAAATGCAGAAAATGTGAAGGCATCCCTACCAAGAAAAAACCACATCATGATTTTTCCATACTCTAAGTTCCAAGGTGATTTTCCACCATTCCATGGACCAGTTTTTACCTTATCCAATTGCGATACTGTTGTACTCATTGTTTACTATTATTGATTCAAAAGTAAGAAAACATATATATAAATCCATAAAAGATCGAGAAAATGCCAAAAATACTGGCAAGATCCATGCGGAAAAGATTGCCGTCCTTAGGAAGTTTGTTAACCCCTATAATCGCGCCAATCAAAACGATCAAACCCGCAATAATATGTGCCAAGTGCATCCAAATAAAAACGTAAATAAACGATTGAGATGCATTGTTATTCACAAAATAAACACCTCTTTCGATTAATACGTTCCAAGCATGTACCTGTAACGCAAAAAACACGATGCCCAAAACAAAAGTGACTATCAAAAATGCCTTTTGTTTGGAAGAATCACCATTTTTAGCTGCCTTATGTGCTAAAAACATCGTAAGACTACTTACTGCAATCACAATCGTACTATACAATAGTGCATTTGGTAATAAAGTCTTGATCCCTTTGTCCACGCCACTCGCTGTGTATACAATGAAACCACTGGATAACGCAGCAAACATCATGAACATGCCCAACATACCCAACCAAAGGTTGAATTTCTGAGCTTTTCTCTGTACTAACTTCTCGTCAGTCTGTGCTTGTATATCTAACATTATTTCAAAGGAATAAAGTTAAGCAATAATACGAGTTGTGTAACAGGCAAATAAATGAACGATGTAAACATAACTTTCTTTGCTGAAGGAATATCACAATTCTTAAACAGCAAATAGCCATAATAACCAAACATCAATCCACCAATGACCGACACTATCGTAAACCAAATTCCACCAAAGCCAAAATAATAAGGTATAAATCCAGCAGGAATCATTAACAATCCGGTAATGAATACCATAAAGGCCGATATCTTATCACGTTTTGTAGTTGGTAACAACCTAAAACCAGCCAATTTATAGTCATCATCCACAACCCAAGCGATTGCCCAGAAATGCGGAAATTGCCATAAAAACTGAATCGCGAACAAAACAAAGGGAATAATAATAATTGCGGCTTCGTTGTGTCCACTGTAATAGGCCAGATCATCCTGTGAAAAGGCAGCATAATAACCAATTAATGGTGGAAATGCGCCCGGGAATGCACCTACAAACACGGCTATCGGTGATTTTCTTTTTAAAGGTGTATAGATGAATGCATAAAGTAGAATACAAAAAACCGACAGTAGGCCAGCGACAAAATTTAAGCGGACCAATACCAAGGTACCCAAGATGCCCATAAAGACACTCATTACCAAAGCTTGACCTGTTGTCATCCGACCAGAAGGTAGCGGTCTATCCTCTGTACGTTTCATCAACTTATCTAGATCTTTTTCGATGATTTCATTAAAACCATTGGCAGAGCCTGTTACCAGAAAACCACCCACAGTCAACAACAACCAATTGACCCAGAAAATTTCACCCTGTTGTTTTGATCCTATCAGAAAAGCAATTGAGGCAGAGAATACCACCGTCAACGTAAGTCTTAACTTAACTAGCTTTTTAAAATCTGAAATAAATTCTTTCATAATTAAAAGAGACCTCCTACTACCAGTGTATTCAAACACATAGTTTTTAACATAAACATCTCGAATTTCAAAATTAATGCCTTTGCTTATTTAACAGCAACAACAGATAAAATTGGGCACCAAATAAAAGTGTCCCAACAACCAGATGTGTTGTCTGCGCAAATGCAGGTATTGCAAATCGAGCTAAGATAATTCCTGATAGCATTTGGATACCCACGAGGATCAATGCGATTAAAGCAAATTTAAACTGCTTAGATCCCGTATTGAAACTTGTGCGGACCAAAAAGAATAATACAATAACTAAAATCAAAGAACAATATGCCAACCATCGATGTATTTCAAATTGTTGGCCAATAGCTGTTATAAAATCGGCGCGGGCAATATTGGAGCCAGTCAATAGATCAACTTCCTCCCGAACCCCCGTTCCGACGATCACCTGCGTTAACATCAACAAAATGGAGATCAACGCAAGACCTTTTAATACGCTTAAAGAACGATTAACCAATATGGTCTTGTCACGTAGTGTAACCGCTTTAAAGTATGTATATATACTGATACAAACAATTACAAGCGCCAAGAGCATATGTACGGTAATTATCCAGGGCATCAAATTGGTTGATACCACGATCGAACCCAACCAGGCCTGAATGACCACAACAAAAAGATTAACCACTGACCAAACAACGATCGAACTTTTTGATTTTATATACGTGAAGGAATAAATTGCAGTAAACAATAAACAGAATCCAGAAATAACGCCTACCAAGCGATTGATATACTCCGTCCAGGTCTTCGCAACATTAAATTCCTCATGCTGCAAAATACTTTTGTCGGTACGAAGCTTGTAAGCCATTTCCTTATCGCCAAAAAAATTCGACAATCTTGGCGAAACGTTCATTCTTCTTTGCTCTCCCTTCAATATAATGTTGTTCGTATCCTTGTGGTAATTGGGAAATATCTGTGGGTGGAATAATACGGTTAAAACATTTAGGCCAATCTGGACATCCCATGCCTGAACCTGTACTCCGCACAACACCCCAGCAATAATGACCATAAACAGTACGATAATCGTAATAAAATTGGTCTTTATAAATCGCTTTTCAGCAGCTGGAAACATAATACTACCCCTACCTCTTAAAATACAAACTTGTATAAAATAGAGTAGGTACAAGCCCTACTCTATTCTACTAAATCTTATTAGTCTTTTCTACCATTTTGAGCATTCCATTCTGCTTGGATACGCTCAGCTTCCTCATCTCCTTCAAAATCATGAGGCAAATTCGAGCTCATCGTTTCAGAGAAAGGAACATCTTGAGGAATGAAATCCTCAGCATGACCTGGCTTACTGTAATCGTAAGGCCAACGGTGCACTGTTGGAATTTCTCCTGGCCAGTTACCATGAATATGTTCTACCGGAGTAGTCCATTCCAAGGTATTCGATTGCCAAGGGTTTTGTGGTGCTTTCTTACCGAAGAAGATCGAGTAAAAGAAGTTCCATAAAAATGCAACCTGTCCCAAAGCAGCTACGATAGCAGCCCAAGTAACCAATTGATTCACAGAAACCCATTTTGCCATGAAAGCAAACTCAGTAAATGCATAATAACGACGTGGCACACCATCAATACCCATAAAGTGCATTGGGAAGAATACCATGTAAGCACCGACAAAAGTCAACCAAAAGTGTAAATAACCTAATTTCGTGTTCATCATACGACCAAACATTTTAGGATACCAGTGGTAAACACCACAAAGCATACCAAAGATGGACGCCGATCCCATTACCAAGTGGAAGTGGGCTACAACGAAATACGTATCGTGCAAGTTGATGTCCAATGCCGCGTTACCCAAGAACAATCCTGTCAAACCACCGGAGATAAAGAAAGATACCAAACCGATAGCAAACATCATTGCAGGCGTAAAACGGATATTACCTTTCCATAACGTTGCTAGGTAATTAAATGCCTTAACAGCAGATGGAACAGCAATAATCAAGGTTGTGATCATAAACACACCACCTAAGAACGGATTCATCCCGTCACAAACATATGGTGACCCCATACGATAAATGACAACACTGTAATACCAATCAAAGAGTAAACCATGGCGTGGTAACCGAAAATTGGCTTACGTGAGTTTGTAGCAATAACCTCAGAAGTCAAACCTAATGCAGGCATAACTACGATATATACCTCAGGGTGACCCAGGAACCAGAATAAGTGCTGGAACAAAATTGGAGAACCACCTTCGTTAGGTAGAATCTGTCCTTGTACAACCAAGTCAGACAAATAGAATGACGTGCCCGCGGCACGGTCAAAAATCAAAAGAACCACTGCAGATACCAATACTGGGAACGACAACATACCCACGATCGCAGTTAAGAAAAACGCCCAAATTGTCAAAGGCATTTTCCATAGGTCCATACCTTTTGTACGCATATTCAAAATCGTACTTACGTAGTTGATACCACCGATCAACTGAGAAGCAACGAAAAGAACCATACTGACCAACCATAAAGTCATACCCGTTGCAGATCCGGAGATTGCAGTCGGTACAGCCGATAATGGTGGATAGATTGTCCAACCAGCAGAAGCAGGTCCGCTCTCTACAAAGAAAGAAGCAACCATGATAACTGATGCAATGAAGAACAACCAGTAGGATAACATATTCATAAAGGTGACGCCATATCGCGCGCACCGATTTGATATGGAATTAATAAGTTACTGAATGTACCCGATAGACCCGCAGTCAACACGAAGAATACCATGACAGTACCGTGGATGGTCACCAACGAAAGGAAAAAATCCGGCTTAATACGGCCACCCTCAGCCCATTTGCCCAAGAATACTTCTAATATAGGGAATTCTTTATCCGGCCATGCTAATTGGATACGGAATAATACTGATAAAAGCATCGCAAAAACTGCCATGATGATACCAGTGATCAAGAATTGCTTGGCAATCATCTTGTGGTCACCAGAAAAGATATACTTTCTGATGAATGATTCCTCGTGATGATGTCCGTGCGAATCGTGATGTTCAGCGCTATGCGATATTACTGTACTTGACATATTCGATTTTATATTCAAAAATTCTTAATTAGTTCAAAGATGCTGTAACTTGTACGCTATCCTTTTTACGTTAGCCGTTTTACCACTGAATTCTTTTTG
This sequence comes from Sphingobacterium sp. E70, assembly GCF_019285695.1. Taxonomy (NCBI): domain Bacteria; kingdom Pseudomonadati; phylum Bacteroidota; class Sphingobacteriia; order Sphingobacteriales; family Sphingobacteriaceae; genus Sphingobacterium; species Sphingobacterium sp. E70. The sequence goes on from NZ_CP079104.1 coordinate 1,898,964, forward strand.
TAGGTCTTCAGTAAAATATTTGTTTTGTTTAGCTAACCACTCTTTATATTGTGCCTCAGTTACAACAACCACTTTCTTTTGCATATTGTAGTGACCCATACCACAGATCTTGTTACATAACATCACAAAATCATAGTTGTAGTCTCCCAAACGATCACGCATTTCTTCTGTTGTTACAGTAGGTGTGAATTGAAATAGTTGGTCATTCCCGGTACCGCATTGATTTGAACACGGAAATCAGGAATAAAGAAAGAGTGAATAATATCTTTTGAAATGATATGGAAACGAACTGACTTATTTACAGGCAATACAATATCTGACGCTTGAATATCATCCCACGAATTTTTATCGTTGAAATCAATACCGTAAGAGTTTGTAGGTGTCGTCATTTTGTAATTACGTTTACCGATAATACCATCCGTACCAGGGTAACGTACTTGCCATTGAAACTGCTCTCCCAATACTTCAACCTGCAATGCAGATTTTTGAAGATCCTCAGGAATATTTGTAATTGATCTCCATGTAAAGAAACCAAACAATACCAATACCGTCAAAACTACTGCAGGAACGATTGTCCATAGTTTCTCGATAGCATTGTTATGTGGATAATAATACGCTTGACGTTTTGCACGCATACGGTACAAAAATGTAAAAGTCATCAACAAAATATGTGTAATAACCAATACAAATGTTGTAATTGCTGTTGTAATGATAAACATGGTATCAATACGTTCACCATGTTCAGTTACCGCAGACCGCCAATATGCAGCCCCCAGTGTACGTATGACCAGTAAACACCGTAAAGAAATACAACCAAGAAGATAAAGAACAATACCGATTGGAATGTGTTATTCGCAAATGGATTGTATCTACCGTTCATTTTACGTGTCAATTCGTAGATCGAAAGTACCTTGCCAATAACAGCAACGATTGTACAAATAACCAAGAACAATAACACATAGTATGTGAAGTTTTTATAAACCTGAGGGTCTATTTGCTTCACTTCTTCAACAGCAGGAGCAGCTGCGCTAGCTTCTGTAGTAGAGCTAGCAGATGCAACAGCAGCAGTACCTGCTGCCGCTGTTGTATCTTTTGCAACCGAATCCGTTGCTGCAGGGGCAGCTACCGCTGTAGTTGCCACTTTAGCAGAATCAGATGCTACTGTATCTTGTTGACTTGCAAGAATAGGATTTGCAAAAAGCAGCCCTAGTGCAAGCACAAAACCCGAGATGGATTTGAATCTATTATTTAATTTAAAGCTCATTTCTTTTATAACGTTTTTACGTAACCTTCCTTTAAAAGTGAAACTATATCTGGTGATGCAAACTCTCATCCAAGAAAGGATGATTTTTAGGCACCAATGCTTGTTTGCTCAATTTACTCATCACTAAAAAGATGAACAAACCTAAGAAACCAAGTGCAGTTCCGATTTCAATGATACCAAATCCTCTATGTTCAGCGACAGTACCCGGCATAACCATGATGTAATAATCAAGCCAGTGACCAGCCAACAATAGAATCGCTACGAACAACATCACATTTTGTTTACGTTTAGCATCGCGATCTACTAATATAAGCAGTGGAGACACAAAGTTAATGATAATACTCAACCAAAACCAAGGTTTGTATTCAGGTTCCCAACGTTTGTAGAAATAAACTGTTTCCTCAGGAATGTTTGAATACCAAATCAACATGAATTGTGCAAACCAAACATAAGTCCAGAAGATGGAGAAACCGAACATCAATTTACCCAAATCGTGTGAAATGATTTTCGTTTACCCAGTTCATATAACCAGCTTTCTTCAATACAACAACGATGATCGTGATACAACAGATACCACTTACCCACATCGCTGCAAAGTTGTACCATCCGAACATGGTAGAAAACCAGTGCGCCTCTAAGGACATGATCGTATCAAACGCCCATATTGGAGTTGTGAAACCGAAGATAACCAAGAAGATAGCAGACAATTTAAATGACTTTTTATAAGAAGCCAAACCGCCTTCTAAATCCTCTTTGTATGAAAGTTTCGCAAGAATAATAGCAAAAATGCTATATATTCCTAAAAAGATAACTTGACGAGATAAAAAGAAAGGTACGTTCAAGTATGCAGACTTTCCTTCAATAATAGGGTCATAGTTTGGGCTATTGTGATCCAACAAACCTTCACCATGCCAATGGTGGTAAAGATTATGTGTAGATAAACCCAATCCAACAATAACCACTAACAAGAGTGCTGCGATAGGCAGGGTGCTTGCCATAGCTTGAGGTATACGTACCAGACCTGCAGACCATGCAGATTGTGTTACATATTGCAAAGCAACGAAGAATGCTCCAGCTGCGCACACACATGTAAAGTAATAACCCATCAATAACAAGTTGGCGTATGTACGCTCTACAGTAACGTGATCGCCCGAAAGCAACCCCATAGCTACAGCAGCTACGCCTAGTACAACAGCGATAATACTGAACATTTTAGCTTTGCCAGCAAACTCGTATCGCTCGTTGAAATTATAATCGTGATGATGACTGTGAGTTCCCATTTATATATCTGATGTTAGATTATTTCTTTTGTAATTCGTGAACATACATAACAACTTTCCATCTCTCTTCTGGAGACAATTGAGATGCATGCGATCCCATGGAGTTATGTCCATAATAAATCGTATGGTAAATCTTACCATCCGTCAAGTCAGCCATGAAACCACCTCTTGAAGAGTTCGCTTTATCCGTTCTGTGATAAGACGGTGGCGGCGGAAATTCTCTAATTGACGAGTACCTCTAGAATCAGTTACACTACGATCTTTCGTAAGAGGTCCATCTCCTTTACCTTCTACCCCGTGACATACTGAACAGTATGTAGTGAATAAAGCCTTACCTTTTTCAAGGTTTTCAGCATTAACAAGCAAAGGATTCTTCACCTCAGCACCCGCACGTACATAATCCTCTAATGTATTGGCATACTCAAAACGAGTGAAACCAATTGGATCTGTACCTTTAGGAGGTGCCTGTGCTGTTTTTCCATCAGCAAAATTCGCATTGGGTTGATCCGGATTGAAAGCAAGCGGATCGTACATGTTACGGGAAAATTCCAAACCTGTACTACGAGTCGTTTTGTCACCACAAGAAGAAACAAGTGCTGTCAATGCTACAGCTGCGCATACAGTTCCAAGTAAATTCTTCTTATTCATAGCTAACATATTTTCTATCATTGTACTTAACTTCAACAGCACCGGCTTCTTTCAATAAGCTATCGATCAAAGCGTGGTCTGCATTTTCTTTGGCATCTACTGCGAGGATGAAACGGTCATCTGTTGCTCTTAGGTCCATCACGCGAGGCGTACGTCCCGGGAACAAGTGGTTACGGAAGAAAAATGTAGCAACCATTCCCAAAGCACACAATAAGATCGTAACCTCAAATGTTACTGGAACAAAGTTTGGCATTGCAAATGATGGCTTACCACCGATATTCATCGGCCAATCGTATACCATTGTATAATACAATAAACTAAAACCTAATGTCGTTCCTAATGCTCCAAAGCAAAATGCTGCGATAGGCAAGCGAGAAGGTCTTACACCTAACTTCGCTTCGATACCGTGGATAGGCATCGGAGTAAAGCAGTCATAAATACTTATATTGTTTGCTTGCAATTTGTCGATCCCATGCATCATGTCATCCGGATCCGCAAAACTACCTAATATATATTTTGTATTGCTCATTGCTGATTATTTTCTAACTGATAATTCTTTAATCTCTTCTTCTGTCACTGAATCATATTTTTCCAATGATTCTTGGAAGTACTCAACTTGCTCTGCAGGGAATGCACCTTCTTGAGCCAATTTAGTTTTGTGTTGTAATGACGATGATTTCAACAACAATTTAACTTCGGCAATCGCGATACCTGGCAAGAAACGTAAGAACAACAAGAATAACGTAAAGAATAATCCAATTGAACCTACAAAGATACCTACGTCTGTCCAAGTTGGGTAGAACATTGCCCACGATGAAGGCAAGTAATCACGGTGCAATGAAGTCACGATAATTACGAAACGCTCAAACCACATACCGATATTTACCACAATAGATAGAATCCATGAGATCGGAATACTTGTACGGATTTTTTTGAACCAGAATAACTGTGGAGAAATTACGTTACAAGTCATCATTGACCAGTACGCCCAAGCGTATGGACCCAACATACGGTTCTCGAAAGCATACATTTCGTATTCTGAACGAGAGTACATTGCAATAAACAACTCTGTTAAGTAAGCCACACCCACGATAGAACCAGTCGTCATGATAATGATATTCATTGACTCAATGTGGAACATGGTGATGTAGTTCTCAAAGTTCATTACTTTACGTAAGATCAACAAGGTCTGCACCATCGCGAAGCCTGAGAAGATCGCACCTGCCACGAAATATGGAGGGAAGATCGTCGTGTGCCATCCAGGGATAACCGAAGTTGCAAAGTCCATGGATACGATCGTGTGTACAGAAAGTACTAGTGGAGTTGAAATACCTGCCAAGATCAAAGACACGATTTCAAAACGTTGCCAAGTCTTCACAGAACCATTCCAACCGAATGATAATACAGAATAGATCTTTTGTTTTAATCCAGTAGCACGGTCACGGATAGTCGCGATATCCGGCAACAAACCACAGTACCAGAATACCAAGGATACTGTAAAGTATGTTGAGATCGCGAATGCATCCCATACCAATGGAGAGTTGAAGTTTACCCAAAGTGATCCAAATTGATTTGGAAGAGGGAAAATCAATATGCCAACCAAGGACGACCCATGTGAGCTACAACGTATGTAGCCGCACAGATTACCGCAAAGATCGTCATCGCCTCTGCGGAACGGTTGATTGAGTTACGCCAGTTCTGGCGGAAAATTAATAATACAGCTGAAATCAACGTACCAGCGTGACCGATACCAACCCACCATACGAAGTCGGTGATATCCCAAGCCCAGCCTACTGTTTTATTCAGACCCCAAGCGCCGATACCTGTCCAAAAGGTATAACTAACGCTAACTACCCATAATAAAGCACCCAATACAGCAACGGTAAAACCAATCCACCATGCTTTATTTGGTTTATTTTCAACCGGTAGTAAGATATCATCCGTAATTTTTGCATACGTGATGTCTTTACCGGTCATTAATGGTTCTCTTAATATTGATTCGTTATGCGATGACATAGTATTTTTATTTCAAATATTGTACAAGATTACGCCTCAAAAGTGTTTCTAACTTTTGTCATATAACCGATACCCGGTTGAACATTGATTTCCTCAAGTACGTAATAAACACGCTCATTGCGTAATGCTTTGGAAACTTCTGATTCTGGATCATTCGCATCACCAAAAATAATTGCATTTGCCGAACATGCTTGTTGACAAGCCATTTGGATATCGCCATCTTTAACTTTGCGATTTTCAATCTTAGCTTTCAATTTACCTCCTTGGATACGTTGGATACACATCGAACATTTTTCCATTACCCCACGTGAACGAGTTACTACATCTGGATTCAATACCAATTGTGTGAACTCATTGTTCAAGTAGTTATCAAAACGTGAATCATTCCAGTATGCAAACCAGTTGAAACGACGTACTTTGAACGGACAGTTGTTCGCACAGTAACGTGTACCGAAACAACGGTTGTAAGCCATATGGTTCAGACCTTCTGAAGAGTGTACTGTAGCCAATACCGGACATACAGTTTCACAAGGTGCGTGACCACAGTGCTGACACAACATGGGTTGGTGAACAACAGTGATATCTTCGAAATCCAATTCAGCTGAAGCTTTCGCAATCTCTTTCTCTTTTGTCAGATCTTGATCTTTGCCTTCGATTGTATAGTAACGGTCGATACGTAACCAGTGCATCTCACGACGACGACGAACCTCATCACGACCTACAACAGGGATGTTATTCTCTACGTTACAAGCAACGATACAAGCACCACAACCTGTACATGCGTTCAAGTCGATCGCCATCACCCATTTGTGACCCGGTTGCTCATATTTGTTCCACAAATCGTACGTTTTGTGATTATCTGTAAAGCGTCCTGCCTCAGAGTTAGGATCTTTCAAATACTTCGCAAACGTAGTCTCACGAATCACGTTACGACCTTCGATGGTGTGATGTGTTTGTGTTTGTGCCAATTGGTAAGTTCCAGAAGCTTTCGCTACAGTTGCTTTTGCAACACCTTGAACAGTACCGTTGATGATAGAAGCAAATGGGAATGCGTTTTTACCAACTTCATTACCTGCTTTACCAACTTTCGTACGACCGTAACCTACAGCAACTGAAACAGTTCCTTGTGCTTGACCTGGTTGTTGTACAACTGGCAATTCCAATTCAACACCATTTGCTTTTACAGTCACTTTACCATCTTCACCCAAACCTAGTTTTTCAGCATCTTTTGGATTTAGGGCAGCATAGTTGTCCCAAGTTACTTTAGATACTGGATCAGGCAATTCCTGTAAGTAAGCGTTGTTTGCGTAACGACCATCGCGAAGAGCAGAAGGTTCGTAAAGTTTCAATTCAAACTCACCAGTGATTGCTTTGCTAGAAGTTTCGATTGCAGCAGCGGCAGCAGCAGCATTTCCTGTAAATGCAGGAGCAGTTGCAGCTTTAGCGCCTTTATATTCAAAACCAGTTTGCAATACAGCATCCCAGTTTTTCGTAGAACCAGCTAAGATTTGTGTAGACCACAAGTTCTTAACAAAGTTGTACATATCTGTTGTGTTTCCTGCCCAAGTCAACAAGCTTTGTTCAGCTTGACGCGTTTGGAAAACAGGATTGATTGTCGGTTGAACGATAGAGTACAAACCTTCTTTCGGGTTAGCATCACCCCAAGACTCCAAGAAAGTACTTGCAGGAGCGATCGCAGTCAATTCTGACGCAGTCTCATCAGCACGTTGTGCGAATGATAATGTGAAAGGAATCTGTTTCAAAGCCGCTTTTACATCATCCGCTTTGAAGTAGTCATATACAGGGTTGCTGTTCAAGAAGAACGCCACACCCACTTGACCACCTTTAGCAGCAGCTAAGAAAGCTTGGAAAGAAGAATCCGAACCTTGGTATTGTTTAGAATAGTTATCTAAATCAATGATTGTACCGTAAGCGCCCAATGCAACGTTGATTGCATTGACCAATATCTGAACGTTCACATCGTTTGAACCAGCAACAACTACGGCAGCACCTTTGCTGTTTACCAATTCTTTCGCCGCTAGGGCTACACCTTTTGCGCTTTTTTGTTTGCAGTCGCACCAGCCAATGTTTGACCAGTGATTGCATTATATAAAGCGATCAAGGTAGCACCTTCTTCTGAAGGTTTGATAGCAATACGCGCATCAGCATTTGTACCAGTCATTGAAAGACCAGACTCAAATTGCACGTGACGTGACATTTTTCCATTTTTCAATGATTTGTAGTCACGGTTTTTAGCGTATTGTTGTGTATGCTCTTCACCTGCCAACCAAGTTCCTAAGAAATCGGCAGCAACTGAAACGATTACATTTGCTTTATCAAAATTGTATGAAGGAACTACAGCTTTACCAAAAGAAGCTTTATTTGCTTCGATAATACCGCTGTAAGAAACAGCATCGTATTGTACATGATTCGCTGTAGGGAATTTCGTTGCGAAAGCAGCGATAGCTGCCAAAGTTGAAGGACTGTTTACTGTATTCGAAACGATCGTAATTTGTTTACCAGAAGATGCAGCAGCAGTCAATGCTTTAACAACTTCCCCATCCAATTTAGACCACTCCACATCTTGACCTTTCAATTGCGCTTGCTTCAATTTAGATTCATCATATAAATCCAATACCGAAGCAGCAGTCGTTGAATCCAAACCTTGGTTCAAACCAATTGCATTAGGGTTAGGTTCAACATTGATAGGACGACCTTCACGAGTTTTAACTAAGATACTTTGACCATTGAATGTCGACGTATAATAGTTAGGGATACCTGGAGTTACCTCTTCAGGTTTAATCAAATAAGGAACTGCCTTATGCACAGGAGTACGGTTACAAGCCGCTAAAGAAACAGCACCCAAACCAAAACCTAATGCTTTCAAGAAGTCACGGCGAGGAGTTTTTGTACTCAAGCCAGCTTCGTTTAATACATCTTCTACAGGAATAGATTCGGCAAACTCACCCTTGCTTCCCTCAACGAAAGCAGGAGTTTGATTTAACTCTTCCAAACCTTTCCAATATTTTTATTGCTATCCATTTAAGCTGTATATAAGATTGCGTATTTCAAATAATTATTAATAGTGACATTTACCACACTCAAGACCACCGATCATGGCTGCAGTCATTTTCTCACCTTTCTTAATTCTTTCGTGTGCCTTGATCAAATCTTCATAATATTTATTATCTGATTTGATATCTGTCTTTTGTGACAATCAACACACCATTTCATCGTCAATGGAGAGTATTGGTATACTTCTTCCATGTTTTGGATCGGACCGTGACAAGTCTGACACTCGACTCCTGCTACCACAACGTGTTGTGAGTGATTGAAGTAAGCGAAATCAGGCAAGTTGTGGATACGAACCCATTGAATTGGCTTAGGATTGTTACCGTAAGTACGTGTCTCAGGATTCCAATCCAATGCACGATAGATTTTAGCAATTTCTGGAGAGATCTCACCATCATAGTGCTCTGATGCAGTGACTGTATTGTGACAGTTCATACATACGTTAGCCGATGGAATAGAAGCATTTTTAGATTTAAATGCACCACCGTGACAGTATTGACACTCAATTTTATTTACACCAGCGTGGATTTGGTGTGAGAACTTAATTGGTTGAACAGGTTTGTAACCTTCGTGAACACCGACGTTCCACATCGTCTTCCAACCACCTACTGCCAATAAAGCAACAAGCATCAACACAGTGAATCCAACCAATTTTTTGTTTTTAACGAATGCTTTCGCAAACTTCACAAAACGTTGACTGTCTTCAGGTTCTTGTTGCGCCGCAATAGCTTCCTGATTCTTAGCAATAACATTTTCTAAGGTACGGATCACACGGTTCAACACCACGATCACAACAACTGCTAAAACAACAACCGCGATCAAGCCCAAGATCATGAACATAGACGCATTGTCATCTTTTGCAGCAGCGCCACCAGGAGTATCACCTTTCGGCTTCTCTACAGAGGCATCTTTGATAAACGCAATGACAGATTTAATCTGATCATCAGATAAATCCGTAAAAGAAGTCATCACAGATTTGTTGTACTCTTCGAAGATTTTAACCGCTTCAGCATCACCAGAAGCAATTAGAGCTTGAGAGTTACGGATCCATTTAATCAACCATTCTTCAGATTTAGTATCTGGAACTCCTTTCAAAGCAGGACCAACTACTTTTCTGTCAATGGCGTGACAGGATGTACACTTAGATTTGAAGATTTTTTCACCTTCCTTGACATCTTGCGCATGCAACGTCGTAACGGCAAATAATAGCATCAAACTCGTTGACACCACCCTCGCAAGGCTTCCCAAAACGGATGAGATAGTTCTCATATTTAGCACTTTATACTATTTATTTGTGAATGTAAAAAATTAACTCCCATGGTTAAAGGAGCCACTACCCCCTAACAATGCCACAAAAGTATGATTTATTAACAAATCGCTGACAATTTTGTGACCTTTAATATCAATTTATAATCATTCTAAACAATTGCATTTAAACCACGTTAAATCCCTATTATACGAACGAAGTACATCAATTGCCTTAACTTTTCATCACGGTACGCCTATCAAATATAAGACATTACTATGACAATTTAAAATACCTGAATATCAAGATCATTCCGGGCTAAAAAAACATTTTCCGATATTAATTTCGTAACTTTATAGGTATGAAAACGCTATTATATAGCTACTGTATCTGCTTGTTCCTAATGGGCTATTCCTGTCAGGGTCAGCAGAACATTAAACAGACTACGAAAATGGAAACGAATAAAAACACAACCCGTTAAGCAAAGAAGAGGAATATGTGATTGTGCATAAAGGGACGGAGCGTCCTTTTACGGGTGCACTTTTGGACAACAAAGTGAAAGGAACTTACATTTGCCGACGTTGCGATAGTCCACTGTACCGTTCGGAGTCAAAATTTGAATCTGGTTGTGGCTGGCCTAGTTTTGATGATGAGATCCCTGAAGCAATCACGCGGATCACGGATGCAGATGGACGCCGTACAGAAATCCTCTGTACCAATTGTGGTGCGCATTTGGGGCATGTTTTCCTTGGCGAAGGTTTCACGGCAAAAAACACGCGCCATTGCGTCAATTCTATTTCAATGAAATTCGTAGCGGATACTGATACTACAAAGTAACCTTTGCTTTTGTCGACTCACGAATTTTCAATTCACAAGGCAACACCATCTTACGTGTTGCTTTTATTTTGCCCTGTAGACGGAGCAAAAGTATATTGATCAGATTTTCTGCGATCTCCTTGATCGGCTGTGAAACAACAGTGATGGATGGTTCTAGTAATTTAAATACGGTATGATCATCGAAGGCGATCATTGCAGGCATGGCAAAATTATATTTCTTCGAAGCCTTTAACCCGGAAATCGCCAGATAATTGGTTGAAAATAAAACAGCATCCAAACGATTTTCACAAATAAAATCTTTTAGTGACTCCATTGCTTCGTCATCCGAAGCATCCATTTGCACCTTCTGGATAAAACTTTGTTGCTTATTATTATCCATCGCTTTCAGATATCCCTCCGAACGCTCCTTCATCTGGGTCTGATCCGAGTATAAAGACACAAAGCCGATACGCTTATAGGCTTGTTGACACAAATGGCTGGTCGCATCGAAAGCCCCTGAAAATTATCTGCGCCGACATAGTCTGTCTCCAGGCCCGGAAAGTAACGGTCGAAAAGTACAACAGGAATATTACTTTGCTGCAACTGCTTGACAGTATCCTCTAAACCGTCCGAAGGCGTAATGATAAAACCGTCGACCTGACGATCGTAAAACATCTGGATCAGCTCCTTCGCCTTCTCGACATCATTGTTGGTACTACAGTAAATAATGCGATATCCCTGCTCGTAGACTTTACTTTCGATCAGACGCGCGATATTACCAAAAAATGGATTCGAGATGTCTTCGATAATCAAACCTAAAATCTTGGTTTTCCGGTTCGCAAGCTTTTCGCCAATTCATTTGGCTTATACCCTACTTTCTTGACATAATCCAATACGCGCTTGGTCAACGCCTCGCTGATACGCTTCTCTTTTGCCTTGTCATTCAAAATAAAGGATACTGTAGTTACAGAAATTCCCAACGCCTTTGCGATATCACTGATCAGAATACGTTTCTTCATGTAGAGTAGGTTTGTTAAGTTTTTATTTCGAAGATTACTAAAGTAAAAAATTTAACGACAATTTACTAAAATAATAATAAAATTGCGCTAAAAGGTTTTATTTACTAATTTTAAGCAGTTTCAAATACCCGAACACAAAACCTATGACAGGAAATAAACTCATCACAACAGTGTTGGGCACGCTAATTTTACCATTTTGCGTTCAAGCTCAGCAAAATTTAACACAATATGTCAATCCATTTATTGGATCAGCAGATCACGGACACGTGTTTGTCGGAGCCAATGTACCTCTAGGTGCGGTACAACTTGGCCCAACGCAGATCCCACAGATCTGGGACAAATTCAATGGCTGGGATTGGTGCAGCGGCTACAATTACAAAAGCCAGGAAATATTGGGTTTTACCCACACCCACCTGAGCGGAACAGGCATTGGTGACCTCAATGATCTTATGATCGTTCCGGCGAATGGCAAGCTACAATTAACACCTGCAGAATTCAACAAAATGAATACAGGCTATGGCTCATCATTCAAAAAGGAAAATGAAGTCGCTAAACCCGGATTTTACAGTGCCTATCTGGATGACTATAAAGTTCAGGCCAATCTCACAGCAACAGAAAGAGTTGGTTACCACCAATACCGATACGAAAAAACAGACAATGCCCATATTTTAGTTGATCTGGGTTATCACATCAATTGGGATAAACCAACTGATACCTATATCAAACAGATCAATGATTCTACATTCGTTGGCTATCGTTTCTCCACAGGCTGGGCCAGTGACCAAAAGCTATACTTTGCTATAAAAACTTCGCAACCTATCCAAAAGGTTAGATTCTTTGATGGCAAAGATGAAAAATTCGGTCAGACAACCTTCAAAGGACAAGCGATCAAAGCAGCACTTTTCTTCGATGCGGCTAAAAACAAGAACATTGAACTTAAAGTCGGTATTTCACCAGTCAGCTCTACCAATGCCTTAAATAATATCAATGCGGAGATTCCAGGCTGGAATTTTGAGAAAGTAAAGCAAGAAGCAGATCAACGTTGGAATAAAACCTTGAACAAAATCCAGTTTGAAGCAGATAAGGATACAAAAACAATCTTCTATACAGCTTTATACCACACCTACTTCGCCCCTACAATTTTCAACGATGCAAACGGTGATTATTTGGGTACGGATAAACAGGTTTACGAAAAGCAAGATTTTGTCAATCATACCGTATTCTCCCTATGGGATACCTATCGTGGGCTTCATCCACTGATGACCATCCTTGAAGACCGTAAAATCAATCAGGATTTTATCAAAACCATGCTTGCTATATATCAACAACAAGGAAGTTACCGATGTGGCATTTGCAGGGTAACGAAACCAACACCATGGTTGGCCTGCCGGCCATTCCGGTCATCGCAGATGCCTTCTTAAAAGGAATCATCGATGAGAAGGATTATCCTTTGGTATGGGAAGCTGTCAAAACAACCGCTATGGGCAATGACCATGGGTTGAAATTTGCGCGCGACCTGACGTATATTCCCATCGACAGTATGCCGAATGAATCCGTTGCTTGGGCATTGGAATATGCTATCGCCGACTTTGGCGCTTATAAAATTGCCGAGAAATTAGGAAAGACAGAAGATGCTGCTTATTTCAAAAAACGCTATAAATTATATGAGCAATATTTTGACAAAGAAGTTGGTCACTTCGTTGGTAGGAAAGCCAATGGTGACTTCCGCAGACCTTTTGATCCATTAATGGCCAAGCACCGTGAAAATGATTACTGTGAAGGGAATGCATGGCAATATACGTGGTTGGTACCACAAGACGTGACAGGTTTGATCAATCTTTTTGGCGGCGAACAGCAATTTTTAAAGAAACTAGATTACTTCACAACCATGTCTTCAGATCTCGGTGGAGAAGCTTCCCCCGATATCTCAGGACTAATCGGCCAATATGCACAAGGTAACGAGCCTAACCACCACATTCCTTATCTATATGCCTATGCAGGACAGCCATGGAAAGGTGCTGCATTGGCGCGTAAAGCGATGACCGATTTCTATACAAATACACCGGCAGGACTTTGTGGTAACGATGACGTCGGTCAGATGAGCGCATGGTACGTATTCTCGGCGATGGGATTCTATCCATTGAATGCTATGAGTGGTGTGTATGTATTTGGTTCGCCGATGATGGAACATGCCAACATCAATTTGCCAAATGGCAAAACTTTAGCGATCACGGTCAAAAACCAAGGTAAAGCAAACCAATACATCAAATCGATCAAATTGGACGGAAAACCTTATACCAAGACTTTCATCACACATGCACAATTGCTACGGGGTGGCCAGATGGAAATTGAGATGAGCGCTACGCCGAATAAAAACTTTGGAAAAAACAAAGCGGACAGACCTACAAGCGTTGACAATAATTAACTGAAAAATTGTCAGCAAAACATTCATGGATTAATATTTGTTAATACCTTATTATATAAATTTAAGGAGAACAAAAAATGGCAGATTACAAAAACATCAATATACAAGACATCCCTGATGGTGGCGAGAATCCAAAAGACTTCTATGAAAGCTTCAAAGAAAGATTAGAAGATTTGGAGACCTTTCCAAAAGACTATACCTATAAGTTTATCTTACCAAAGGATCAGGATCATTTCAACCAGATCCAACGTGTATTTGATGATACTGATGCACGGTTTGACTTCAAGGATTCCAAAACAGGAAAATATACCTCAATCACGGTCAACCTGAATGTAAAAGATGCAGATCAGGTCATTTACTTCTACAAAGAAGTTGCCAAGATAAAAGGTGTTATTATGTTATAAAAACTAAAAGAGGCTGTCGAAATGACAGCCTCTTTTGTTTATGATCCAAGAAGTTCCTGCGTGACCAAATCCCCTCGAACAATCAATTCCCCATTTTTACCTTATCAAACAATTCTTTCGGAACTTTGAGTTTCAAAAGATAACATATCGGGCGCCCGGATTGAATCCCTGGGCTCCATCTTTTTGCTTTCTTAGAAAATCAATTAGAACAGGATCTTTAGAATCACTTTTCCTATCCAATAGTATCCCGTCTTTTGTGACGATTATCTCAAATATATGATCAGCATATATCGCTTTATCCAACCGACCTTCCCTCATAACTTCCTTTAGATAGTTTAGCCAATGGGTCTTAAAATTATGCATCCCCCTTCGGTTCAAGAAAATTTCCACCGCATTATACATACGGACTGTATCCGTATTTTTAATACTTGTGCCCCAACAGGACCATATAATAACAATAAGAAGAGAAAACAATATATTCGAACCATAATTTAAAGAATATCAACGAGTTAATCAAATAAAGCCCACAAAAAAGCCCGCTAATAGCGGGCTTTTATATATAAGTTCAAGAATAAGCTTATTCCTGACCGGCACCAGCTACGGGAGCTTCGCCATTGGCGTTATCTTGTTTTGGCTTATCTTCTCTTGGAGGACGAGGCAATAAAGCTTTACGTGAAAGTTTCATCTTACCTTGCTTGTCGATATCCAACAGTTTAACCGTTACTTTATCACCTTCTTTGAAGATTCCGTCCATTGTTTCAAGACGTTTCCAGTCAATTTCAGAGATGTGCAATAAACCATCTTTACCCGGCATAATCTCAACAAATGCACCAAATGGCATAATTGATTTTACTTTACCTTCGTAAGTTTCACCGATCTCAGGTTTAGAAGCAATCGCTTTGATACGACCTACAGCATCATCAATTGCAGCTTTATTGTCTGCAAACACCTGAACGACACCTTTGTTATCAACCTCCTCGATAGAGATTGTTGCACCAGTCTCACGTTGCATTTCTTGGATGATCTTACCACCTGGACCGATCACAGCACCGATAAATTCTTTATCGATCAACAATTGAACGATACGAGGTGCATGTGGTTTGTAGTCTTCACGTGGAGCAGAAATGGTTTTCTTCATTTCACCTAAGATGTGTAAACGAGCTTCTTTCGCTTGATCCAAAGCCTGTCAACACTTCCCATTTCAAACCATTGATTTTTAAGTCCATCTGACAAGCAACGATACCTTTCTCCGTACCAGTTACCTTAAAGTCCATATCACCTAAGTGATCTTCATCGCCTAAGATATCCGATAAAATTGCATATTTACCAGTTTTCTCATCAGAGATCAATCCCATTGCGATACCAGATACAGGAGCTTTCAACTTCACACCAGCATCCAAAAGAGCCAATGTGCCGGCACATACCGTCGCCATGGAAGACGAACCATTGGATTCCAAAATATCAGAAACCACACGGATTGTATATGGGTTTTCATTATCTGCAGGTAATACTTGTTTCAATGAACGCATCGCCAAGTTACCGTGACCAACTTCACGACGACCAGGACCTCTATTTGGTCTTACTTCACCTGTAGAAAATGCAGGGAAGTTGTAGTGAAGTATAAATTTGTTATAACCGTTGATAAAAGCACCATCAATCATTTGCTCATCGTCTTTAGCGCCTAAAGTAACTGAAGTCAAAGATTGTGTTTCACCACGTGTGAATACAGCAGAACCGTGTGCTGCTGGCAAGTAATCCACTTCAGACCAGATCGGGCGTACAGTACGTACATCACGTCCATCTAAACGCATGCCTTCATCTAAAACTAGATTACGGACAGCATCATACTGAACATCGTGGAAATATTTTTGAATAAGAAAGCTGTGTCATCATCCAATTCTTCAGGCATTGTTGCTCTGTATTCCTCCGCAATTTTTGCAAAGTTTTCAGAACGGTCATGTTTCGCAGAAGCTGATTTTGCAATTGCGTATACTTTATCATAAGTAGCAGCAAAAATAGAATCTCTCAATTCAAGATTTTCAGGCTCGTGATTATACTCACGTTTCACAGTTTTACCAACCAAATTAGCCAATTCTACCTGTGCAGCAACTTGTTTTTGATAGCCTCGTGAGCAAAAGCAATTGCTTCAACCATTTCAGCTTCTGAAATTTCTTTCGCTTCACCTTCCACCATACCGATATCCTGAGCAGAACCAGCAACAATAAATTCTAAAGTTGCATTTTCAAGTTCAGATAATTTTGGATTGATGACCAATTGACCGTCAATTTTCGCTACACGAACTTCTGAGATAGGACCGTTAAAAGGAATATCAGAAACTGCAATTGCAGCAGATGCTGCCAAACCCGCTAAAGCGTCAGGCATGATATCTTTATCAGCAGAGATTAAGCTGATGGCAACTTGTGTATCTGCGTGATAGTTTTCAGGGAATAATGGACGTAATGCGCGATCTACCAAACGAGAAATCAATACTTCATAGTCTGACAATCTAGCCTCACGACGTAAGAAACCACCTGGGATACGACCTGTGGCCGCATATTTCTCTTGATAATCTACTGAAAGGGTAGAAAATCGACACCAGATTTAGCTTCTTTGGCAGAAACGACAGTTGCAAGCAACATCGTATCACCTTGTTTTAATACTACAGCACCATCAGCTTGTTTCGCTAATTTTCCTGTAGACAATTCGATTTGGGTGCCATTACCCATATCGATGGTTGTTTTAATTTCGTTGTAATTCATTTAATCTTGTTTTTGACACGCTTTTCATCTTGTTGGCAGCGTGCCGATATTTTAAATACGTTAGATTTCAGCACAAAGGTAAATTAAAATATTAAGATTAATGCAATTAACATAATGCTAAATCATCAAAACGACCAAGATACGACAAGCGATTATCCTTGCACCCAGAACAATAAGCATATCGAAGTCCCTTCAAGTCCCCTCAAGTCCGCTTAAGTCCCTTCAAGTGCCAACAGTGTTCGAATCCGCTAGGCAACCGCTTCGGGACAACTGTGACACTGCCTCGGGAATGCTTCGCCCCTTGTTTGACAGTTGCTCGGTAACGCGTCGGTTGTTTACCAACAACAAGGCAAACAACAGCCGAAGAACAGCCGAACGAGTCCCAAAGTTGTCCCGACTCAGTCCCGAAGCAATCTCAATGCACTCACGAAGAATCGCCGAACAGCGCCCGAATCCCCGTCGAACGGTTGTTGCTGGATCAATCAATATGAGTTGCCAAATGATCTTGTTCCACAGTAAAAACTTCCGCGATTCAAAAGAGCTTGCACAAGCTTTCTGGACTGTTCCCATAGTTAAAAACAAACAATGGTTTAATTAAAACGAAGAAAGCCATCCAAAATTTGGATGGCTTTCCTAAAAACCTTTGTACAAAAGCTTATTTGATGATATCACGTAGACCTAGACCTTTGATGATCGCACGGTAACGGTTAAAAACTCATTCCAATAATATATTCTCATCACCTAACTCATAGGGAGCATAAATTAAAAGAAAGGTTAGCATTTCATCCGTAGACACCATATTTCCTGTAGAAAAAACAGTCTTAGGTGGTGAATTCGGATTTTGTGGATTATCACTTGTATTGTCATAAGTCCCTATAACGTGGATCGTCGAACCAGCCGGTATCTTGACCAATTTTCTCATACGATACATTTCTTGCCATTCAAAATTCCAATTGGGAATATGAATTAACGGGATCGTATCGTTGTTGGCGGTCACTGCAAAAGCACGAAAATCTTTTCCGAGATAATGCATATGCGGCCAAACATATAGTAATGATTGATCCTCAGGAGTCCGAACTTTCAGTGAAAAAGTAGAAACTTGATTTGGTGGAATAACAAATCGGGGATAGATATCTCTTTCACCAATGCCACCTGATCCCAAACTAATAATACGGACCGGTCGCTGGATAGGCTTATTCTTAAAATACAAGTTAACACCAATAGTCGACTCTTCATCAGCTGCTACAGCGGAATAATGCACAGTAAAAATTACGCAGCCTCTTTTAGGCAATACCCATCCAAAGTCCTTTGGATAATATTCAACAGAGGCTCCTGGAACCCATCCTGTATAAAAGACAGGATTTGTTTGGTAAGATTCATACTGCATCAACTTTTTCATATCGGTTTCTTGGGTATTATCTATGTAAGGATCGCCAGCAGCAAGATCAATGGAGTTATCAGGAATGGCACTAAACATATAATTCACATGATGTACCACTTTTTTGTTATCGCTGTAGAATTCCACGGCTTCAATTGTCTTCTCCTCGAGTAAATCAAACGGAACTTTAAACAATACAAAACGCTCTTTGTTATTCCCTTTAACAACAAATGGCTTGTCTATTTTTAATATTAAATCCGGCGCACGACCAGCTAAACCAACCTTTTCTAATGATCTCCTCTTTGATTTTACATTTTTTTCCCTTCCACAGCGCCAGCATCAATCCACTCGATAATCTTATTTTTTTCCTCCTTTGTTAATTGACGATTATTCGCGAAATCCTGATAATGAACATCTGGCATCCATGGTGGCATATAATTGGTTTAATAACCTCTTTAACCATCCGGATCCGCTTTTTAAAATCCTGATAGTTCGCCAAGGGAAAAGGAGCTTCGCTCTCCTTACTTTTATGACAGACAGCACATTTACTAATCAGTATTTCTCTGACATCCTGATAGGTCTGGGCATTAAGGAGCTGCATAGAGCCAACAACTCCTCCGATGATAGCCCATAAAAGAAAAAAAAATAAGTATTTCATCGCTCGATATAGCATCCAATAGGTTTTATATAACTTGACAGTATCTTGGTATTATTGAGTAAATCCTCAATTGCATTTTCTAAATAATTGACTGTTGCTACTTGTTTTGTTTTTCCTAGTTTCACAACCCAATCGTCTATGGCCCCGTGATAAACAATCTTACCAGAGCGATCAAGTAGGAAAGCTTCAGGTGTCACAGTAGCCTGAAGTGAACCAACCAGCACCATTTTATTATCTTCAATAAGCGGATAGGTTATCTGGTATTTTTTTTAAAATGCTCAAATTGTCCCGAGGTTTCTTCAACTCCAGGAAATACGCCAACAAACTTAACTTTGTTGGCGTATTTGATATTGAGGTTTGCAATTGTCAGGGTATATTTTTGACTAAGCGGACATGTTGTTGCATAAAAAACAAAAACATGTGGCATATCCTCCAATCTTGAAAGATCATATTTCTGCCCAGTTACAGTCGCCAACGATTGTGTTGCCTTTACCCCATATTGGGCTTGTACCTGGAAACTACATACTAATGATACTAAAAATAAAATATGTTTCACAAAGTCGATCGTAGAATATGTTTTTTGCTTAATCATAATAAATATACCACTAAATTACGGCATATCCCACCACACACGCCCCTGATATCATTGGGTGAACCAAAACCAGGTACTTTTTCCATTGCGTCAATAGCATCATTGATGTTCTTCGCATTCATATCCGTCACTGTAGGTCGGGTAATGGAAAATCTTCTTGGCATCTGCAAAACTCCTCCCGAACTCATAAAGATTTCAGATTTCATGATATTACCATTTACTGCAGGAAAGCCTGTACGCTTTACCAATGCCCAAGCCTCATTGTTATTCTTATAATAATTGATGTATTGTTGGACACAAATTTGCTCTAGTGCATTTGAAGCATTATATACTACACCTGGCTTGGCTTTATAAGCAGTTGCTTCTTCTGGGTTTAGGGCGCGATAATCAGCTACCTTTGCCCGCGAAGCAGCACGATCCGTTTCAACCAAAGCCGAATCAATTCCGCGATAATACAAGGCCTGTGCATCAGCAGGGCTTCCAAAGATATTACGTTGTGCCAATTCAGCCCGCATAAATAAGACATCAGAACAATTGATAATTGGAAACGTCATCAATCCATTATTCGGCGTAGAATTAAAGAAACTTGGTCGTATGGAGGAAGGTAAACGACCTGTGGTATCGCGACCGTTGAATTTATAAGCTATTGCTGTAAAATATGCTGCTTTATCTGTTTCTTGTGCTGCATCGGGGCTAATATACTGTCCGTAATATTGCTGCCATTTAAAGTCCGCAGGTATTTTACCTTGCGCCTGTGCCGCATCAAAACGCTCTTTCGTAAAGTGCGAAGGTTGAAAATAAACACGTATCCGAGGATCACTGGTATTCCACATAAAGTCTACCATACTTTTCGATCCTGATACAGACCGCTGATTAGCAGGATTATCTTCAGTATTTGTAAATCCAGTTCCGGCAATAAATTTCCAGGACTCAGCATCACTCCCTATCACCCCTACTTCATCATTGAGCACTTCTGCAGCCACAGTTCGCAATTTTTCAGGATTTCGTTTCATCAAACGCATCGCCATTCTGAGGCGAAGACTATTAGCGGCTTTTATCCACTTTCTAATATCACCATTGTAATAAATATCAAAGCCATCAAGCTTCACCTGAGTCACTGAAGTGGGCGCTTTTAGTTTTGCTACTGCCGATTTCAATTGCTGATCCAATAATTCATATAACTGCTCCTGTGTATCATACTTTGGAGTCAACATGGGAGGCGTGGTGTAACGTCCTCGGAACGCTTCGCTGTAGGCGATACTCCCATATACGTCAGAAGTATACCAGGCAAAATAAGCTAATGGAATATCTGCGATTGCATCGAGATGAACATAAGTTGCTTGTTTATCAGTAGGAAGCTTTTTAATCAGCTCCTTCACATCAACAAGTCTGTTACCAACACCATTATAAAACATCCCCAGCGCGCCCCAATATTACCAGTAGCCTGGTAAGATCCTTCGGTATTACCAGAACCGATTGAAAAGGTCTGGGACCAATAATATATCCCTAAATATAGGTCATAATACCGTTCACCTCGATGAATCGATAACAAGCCCGTAGGAAGTTCATATTCGGGTGGTGGATTGAGAACAGCATCCGGATCCGTGTTTAAATCCTTGAATTTATCTTTGCTACACGCGGCCATCATCGCTAATACCAAGATCGCGGCCCATATATTGATTTTCTTTTTCATTTCCATAAAATTAATTATCTAAACTTTAGAAGCTACCATTAATGCTGAATCCGAAGCGGCGGACATACGGCATCGCTGACCCCTCATTCATGGCACCAGAACCACTATCACTAACACTATATGGATTAAAGCCATCTGGAGCACTATTATAGAGGAAGAACAGATCATTACCGTATACCCCAACACGCAAGCCATTCATTTTTAATCGTTTTGCTATATGACCTGGTAAATCGTAATTTAAGCTCACCTGTTGTACAGAAATCCATGAAGATTCATACATCGCTCTTTCACGAATACCACTAAACCAAGAATGCGAGTTTGCATAATAAGCTAGTGCACTTGCTGGACGCATATAACCGGCATCTACGGCTTGCTGATGCGTCATTCCTCCCAAATCTATTGTTTTACCACCAACTGTTGTTGTTGACCCTTGTTTATAAACACCATCCATTATCACTCCGTCATTTCTTTGCACCCCCGCAGCCGTTGTGTAAGCAACTCCACAAATTCTTCCGAGCGTCCTGGCAATGTGCTAGCCAAAATCCCTGTCCAAGAACCAAAATCCTTGGTTGATGAATAAACCATTCCACCATATTTCGCATCTAGACCAACAACCAACTGTAATGACTTATAATTAAATGTATTACGCCAGTTTCCTAAAAATTTAGGTAGAATAGATCCCAACACCGGTGCCTTGTCCAATCCTTCTTTGTAATTTGCCGCACGTTCGTAAATGGTCGATGCTCCATTTGGTGTATAAAGCACTCTTTTCCCATTTAATTCACTATCAATAGGCTTATTACCCCATCTACAGCTTGATATTTTGCATAACCATAAGGTGCGATAACCGTACCATAATCGCCGCCGACTTTAGCAATAGCCTGATAACCATCACCCCCACCTACTTGAGTATATTCTAAGCCAAATGGCAATGACAAAATTGTATTGCGGTTACGTGTATAATTGAAACGGGTATCCCAAGAGAAATTATCGGTTTTAATTGGCACCCCATACACGACCAGTTCAATACCACGATTACGCACCTCACCTCCATTTAAAAGTGCTTTCGTAACCCCCGATGTCATAGGCGTTCCAAACTCAATAATCTGGTCTCTGGAATCTTGGGAATAAAACGAAAAATCAGCTCCTAGTCTATTCTTCAACATTCTGAACTCTAAACCTGCTTCAATTTTTGTCGAACGTTCAGGTTTTAATGCCTGATTCGGAAGAGTATTACTTTGATATCTGTAATTCAAAATCGATCGGCCCAAATAGTCAAGATAAGGCCCATCCGTACCATAAGCACCAGTATTCGTTGTATAGGCTCCCGTGCCATTTCCTGTTTGTACATAAGAGAGCCTTAACGCACCATAATTAAATAGCGACCCAAGCTTCTCATTAAATGTTTCATTGAATTTCCAAATCGCATCTACACCTGGATAAAAGTAAGAATAGCTACCATGGCCATCATTATAAACCAAAGAAGAATTCCAGTCATTACGACCATAAACGTTCAGTGTCAGCTCATCCTTATAATCCACAGATCCTTGATAAAATAGCGATCCCAAATTTCTGGAATTAGGTTTATCTTCACCTGCAATGGCCCTATTTCGCGAATTACTTAAGCGATAAATATCGGGATAGATCGCTCCGTCTATACGTGCATTTTGCCCTTTTCCGCTAAAGCTATAATACTCACCTCCTCCCATAAACATAACGTTAAAATCATTGATCTTTTTCGTATAGTGTAAGGTCCCGCGGAATTGTTTCGTAAAACGGCTACTTATACTGGTTGAATATTGTGGGTTATAGAATGCCGAATCTCTTCCTCTACTTTTATTTTCGTAGTTACTTCCTAAATAATTTATATTCGCAAAACCCTGAAACTTGAAATTATCATTGATTGGAACTTGTACATCTATCGCTCCCCTGAAATTATCATCATTAACGACACGATTGTTTTGATATAGATTGTACAGCACACTTGAAAAGTTAGTTCCATCCTCGCGATTCCAACCTCCTTGTGGTGAAATATAGTTTTCCATCCAATACTTAGTGTCATAATATCGAGGTAGCCCAGCCACGAAGTTAACAAGTACACTTCCTACGTCAGTATTGCCAGAAAGCATGGAATTGCCAGCCCCACATCAGCCGCATTTCGGGCCTTACTCTTAACATAGGTTACATTTGCATCCACGATAATTTTCCCCAATAAGCGTTGTGTTCCCCTGAAATTCACACTATTCCTGTTGAAATTATTATTGGGAGTAACACCTTGGGAGCTATTATTGGAATAAGCCAAGCGAAAAGAACCTTGCGCACTACCTCCCGATATACCCACAGTAGTATTGGTACTGATGCCTGTGCGGTATGCATCGAGCATATTATTTGGAATTGCCGAATAGGTTATATCTCGGCCATCGTAATCTTTTACGGTTTGCCCTGTAAATTTAGGTCCGAAATTATATACAGTTGCAGGAACCTGTAAAGCCCCATCGGGCGTTTTCACAAAATCCCGATCACCGCCTGTAGTCCCCGGTCCAAAATCATTCTGAAAATCCATGGTTTTATAGGCTTGATCCCATTGCGTATTTTGCGTAACGGTAACTCCCAATCCCCGTTGCCCAAAACCACTTTTGGTTGTAATTAGGATCACACCATTTTGCGCACGACTACCATACAATGCCGTCACTGCCCCTCCTCTGAGGACAGATATATTTTCAATATCATCTGGATTTAAATCCTTTAAAATATTTCCAAAATCTTGGCTACCGCCGCGGTTTGGCAGCACCATATCTTGATCCATAATAATATTGTCTATAACAACAAGTGGCTGATTATTATAAGGATCTAAGGAGGCGCTTTCCCGAATTCGGAAAACAGGTGTGGATTGAGGTCCTCCTACACCGGGCTGAACCTGTAATCCGGGAACCAGTCCTTGTAGTGCGGCAATTGGATTAACGGCACCAGTACGCCGAAGGTCCTCACCAGATACCATTGTAACAGCTGAGCCAATCTGACTTCTCTTACGTGTGGCGAAACCAGTTACCACGACTTCCTCAAGGGAACCGTCTTCAGGTTTAAGGCTCACGTTGACCATTTTCGCATCACCGACAATAATTTCTTGTGCAATGTAACCGACGGTAGAGAATCGTAGTGTTTCTCCTTTCTGTGCCTGAATGGAGTAGCTGCCGTCTTCTAGGGTTTGGGTAGCTCGGGAAGAGCCCTTAACAGATACTGTGACTCCGCTGATGTTCCCTGTTGCATTCGTCACCCTACCGGTGATCGACTGCTGCGCATATAGACTGGATATCGATGTAAGCGACAACGCAGCTACTATGCAACATGACGAATAAAGTTGCTTCATATGACTATAGGTCAATTATTTGGGTTAGTAATTGCGAGTAAAAATAATGCAAAAAATTTTACGAAACAACAATCTTTTTATTTTTTTAAAAAGATCGTTAATGTTTATGTAATTACATAGCAAAGAATAAAAACAAACGAAAACGCTTTATACAATCAATAGGCTTATTGAAATGCTATAAAAAGACCATCTATGTTTGCATAGTGACACAATAAAGGCTCAAAGTAAAAAGAGTGTGTTTTTCATTTAAATAACCTTATTGGAAAGGCCATGTATAGATTGGGATTGTAATCTGATTTTAGGTTATCAAGATATTGGTTTACAACAAAAAAAAGCCATCCAAAATTTGGATGGCTTTCCTAAAAAACCTTTGTACAAAAGCTTATTTGATGATATCACGTAGACCTAGAGCTTTGATGATCGCACGGTAACGGTTAATATCGGTTTTGTAAAGATAAGCCAATAATGAACGACGTTTACCTACCAACATTTGTAGGGCACGTTGTGTACCGAAATCTTTTCTGTTCTTTTCAAATGCTCTGTTAAGTGAGCAATTCTCTTAGTGAATAAAGCAACTTGACCTTCTGTAGATCCAGTGTTAGTAGCTGATCCAGCAAATTCTGCAAAGATTCCAGCTTTGTACTCTTTACTTAAATACATCTCTTGAATAATATTAAAGCGTTAAAAAATTTATTAATTGCCTGCAAAGGTAGTATTTTTTTTTGATCAGCAAATACACCTTCATAACCTCTTCGCTTTCACTATACTTTTACATATATTTTTTCTTGTCCAACCAGTAACAGATTACCCACATCAACGTCAAAAACACAGTGAATAGGCAAAAGAACCAACTTCAGGGATACCTGGAACTTGGGCACAGACATATTTATAAAACCAGCCAAAAGCGTCAATATATTTTTTTGTTCCATCGTCAGCCAATCCATCCGGGATCCGGAATAGCCCCAGAAAACGAGGTAAAATTCCGCTCAGTACAAATATAAATAAAGGGTTTTTTCCGAACACATCAAAAAATTGGGTTAATTTATTTTTAACACCCTGTACCTCTATAAACCAGATCATACCGCCAATGGTCATTGTAGCAAGTCCTGTGGTATAGAGCACGTAGGAACTGGTCCAAATTTTTTATTGATCGGAAAGCCAAGCGCCCAGATCCATGCCAAAACAACAAGGATAAAACCAGTCACAAACATCCCCGACAACAGCTTAAAATGAGGTTCGTTTGAAGCAGGTACCTTAGACCAGAGCCAGTCCACCTGCCCTTGTTTTTTTATAAACACCCCACCAGATAACCAAACACAACCTGAACTACTGCCGGCAAAGTACTCATCAATCCCTCCGGATCGAATGGAACACCTTCACCTTTATAAATATGCGGCACTCTAAAATATCGATATCGTACTTTGTACCAAACCACCCTTCTAAACTATATGGGTCCGCTCCACCCGCCAATGCACAAACAGCCCAATACAGCAATAGTATACCAGCAGAAATCCAGATAATTGCCTTTTCTTTAAAATAGTACGCTAATATAGAAGCAAAACAATAAGCGATGGCAATACGTTGCAATACCCCAAGAATACGAATACCTCGACTTGGGTCATTTGGATCTACCCATTGTTTAAAAACCAGTTCTGCCCCTCCCATTTAATAAAAGGCCACCAGTTAATAAAAAGACCAATTGCAAAAATTAACACTGTACGCTTAAGCACTTTTTCCAGAAAACTGCTGGACCAGCTTCCTGCAAGCGAGGAATCACAAAGGACATCGCATTCCCTACAGCGAATAGAAAAAACGGGAAAACCAGGTCCGTGGGTGAGCATCCATGCCAGGCTGCATGTTTAAGCGGTGCAAACATATGTGCCCATGTCCCTGGATTGTTTACCATAATCATCAGTGCTACAGTAGCCCCACGAAACACATCCAAGGAATAATAACGTTGTTTCATCATAAATTAAGTGATTAGCTAGTAAATATAGATATTTTGAACTCATTTTTATGCCTAATTTAACCAACCACTGCACAAACAGGAGGTATTTAGCAGTAAAATAGTGGTTTAGACGGTTTCTTTTTAAAATTATTTAAAAAGTATTTTGAACTTATACACAAAATACTTTATCTTTATATTACAATTATAACCGATTCTTTCACAAGCCAATTATACCGATGAAAGCCGACATATTAAGATTATTATATTATAATGAGACGCAATCAATTGCGGATATCTCAAAAAATCTTTCAAAAAGCACTCCAATCGTTACAAAAACATTAACGAGTTGGTTAAACAAGGACTTATTCTTGATAACGGATTAGGCGAATCAACCGGGGACGCCGCGCTTCCAAATATGGTCTAAATAATACACTTCCCTACCTTATCATCAGTATCGCCATAGATCAACATTATAGTTCCTTCGCGATTTCCAATTTGGCCCATAACATCATTGCCCAACAAAAAGATGTACCTATTAATCTCAAAGAACAGAATGCTGGCGAAATTATCCTCCAAAAGCTAGAAGATATTGTCAAGGAAAGTAAGATAGAAGAAAAGAAAATCATCGGCGTAGGCATCAGTATGCCAGGATTCGTTAATCCCGAAGAAAAAAATCAACGACTCTTATCAAAATTCCTCCCTTCACCACCTCTACAAACAAATTGAAGAAAAACTAAATATAACGACTGTCATCGACAATGACTCCCGCTGTATCGCTTGGGCAGAAAAAGAATTCGGCCACGGTGTGGACATAGCGCATACACTCGTTATCAATTTAAACTGGGGTGTTGGTTTAGGAATCATTATAAATGGTGAGATCTTTAAAGGTGCAACAGGTTTTGCAGGCGAATTTAGCCATATCCCGCTATCTGACAAAAATACGCTCTGTTCTTGTGGGAAAAGAGGCTGCCTAGAGGTTGAAGCATCTTTGAACGCTGCAATACAAAACACGGAATCCGATATTGAGAATGGCGAATATTCAATTTATTCAACCTTTGTTAAAGTAAATTCCAACAAAGCAGATGCATTGATCGAAGCAGCAAAATTGGGTGACCAAATTGCAATTAATAACCTCGGGAAGATTGGCTATATGCTAGGGAAAGGTATTTCCACATTACTCCATATTCTCAATCCAAACAAAATAATCATTAGTGGCCGTGGAGCAGAAGTAGGTGACATCATAGCACCCCAAATTCAAGTTGCTATTAATGAATTCAGTATTCCTAAGATAGCAAAAATGACGAAAATAGAAATTTCGTCACTACACAAAGATGCGCAGCAAATGGGAACTACAGCATTGGTTGCTGATCACTTGATTGATAATATTATTAACTAAACTATTTTCATACAAACACCTACATTATGAGTCTATTTCAAAAACGAGCTGCAGGTTTAGCGTTGTGCACCATATTTAGTGTCACATCGCTATATGCACAGCAGTCCATTACGGGTACAGTAAGGGACGCAAACGGACCAATTGCTGGGGTATCAGTCTCTGTAAAAGGAACAAATCGAGCTACCCAAACCAATGAAAACGGAAGTTTTACGATCCAAGCAAGTCAAGGAGAAACGTTACGTATATCCATAGTCGGATATAAACCTCAGGAAATTCAAGTCAATGCAACAAAGACTATCGATGTAACCCTCTCTAACGATGATTCAAGCCTGGATGAAGTTGTCGTTACAGCATTAGGAATCAAACGTGAAGCCAAATCACTGGGCTATTCAGTACAAAAAGTTGGTGGTCGTGAACTTACCCAAACAAATGCACCAACTGTTGCCACTGGACTAATGGGAAAAGTTTCGGGAATGAACATCAGCATGTCGAATGGTGTTGAAGGGGATCGCAACGCGTGGTTATACGTGGTGCAGCCTCATTAACCGGAGCAAATCAACCGCTCTATGTCATTGATGGTATGCCCATAGATAACAATCAAATTACAAGTAAAGGAAATGACATTACCAAAGCAAGTGGATCCTATCAGGACTGGGGTTCGATATTAAATTTTATCAACGCGGATGATATTGAAGATGTAAGTGTATTGAAAGGACCAACTGCGGCCGCACTGTATGGTGCGCGAGGTGGTAATGGTGTTGTTTTAATAACAACAAAAAAGGAAAACTGAAAGAAGGACTTGGAATTGACTATAACTATTCATTTCGTTCCAATGACCCCTATCGTTATCAAGAAATGCAAAACAAATACGGATACGGCGGAGCGATCGCGCTATATTCGGCCATTCCAACCTTACCTGTAGACGCTAATGGTCAATTAAGATACCCAGGTGCAGACCCTTGGTCCGGAACAAATATTACTGACCAGAAATGGCTTAGTCACGGTACTGTCCCGGGAGGGAAAAATACCTGGGACTACTTTAGCTGGTACGGAACAGGTGCTTCATGGGGAGCCGAAATGAAGGGTCAAGAAATCCTATGGTGGGATGGCACCAAGAGAAACTACTCACCACAACCGGACAATATTCAATCATTTTACCGTACAGGGAATACACAAACCCATAATGTCGCATTTAGTGGTGCAAATGAACTAGGAAGTGTACGTTTATCTTACACACGCCAAAACAACACCTCTATCATTCCCAATAGCAACTTTAACAATAACACCTTCAATCTAGGAACTAACGTCAAAATATCGAAGAAAGTAACAGCAGACGTCTCGGCTAGTTATATTAACTTTTATCGTCTTAATTCTCCAGATGTCGGTAATAGTGATAACTCCTGGGGTAAATTTTCAACCTACGGTATGTCCCGGGATTATAAAAATCTTGAAAAAGACATTTACAGAAATCCCGATGGCAGTAAAAATTTATTAGATGGCTCTGTCTACAATATGGGGTATCCTTATGGTGGATATGGAAGAAATCAATATTGGAACATTTTCATGA
Source organism: Sphingobacterium sp. E70 (assembly GCF_019285695.1). Taxonomy (NCBI): domain Bacteria; kingdom Pseudomonadati; phylum Bacteroidota; class Sphingobacteriia; order Sphingobacteriales; family Sphingobacteriaceae; genus Sphingobacterium; species Sphingobacterium sp. E70. Next base: position 1,928,512 of record NZ_CP079104.1, read on the forward strand.
ACAATACTGAACTGAACCGTGATCAGCTATTAGGAACCGTAAAGTTAAATGCTGAATTAACAGACTGGTTAACTTTAATGGGGAGAGCCTCAGGAAATTTCTCTTCTGACGAATTCGACAAGAAATCCTACCCAACGGACAAAGAAGGCTTACAAGGGAAATATGGACACGAACTTTATAAAACAACAGACCGAAATCTTGATTTTTTAGCGACTGTGCATAAGGAGAACTTAAATGGATCCAAATTTAGTGGGAGTTTTTCGTTCGGAGCAAGTTCCTGGAAATCCAATTATCGCGGTATACAAGGATTTAATGACGGTCCGTTCAATGATCCATTCTTATTTTATTTAGCAAATATCAATAAAAACGGTTCGGTTTCAGGTTTTATACCTACCGAAGAACGGATGGAACAGCAAATAAATTCTTTGTTTGGAATCGCCAATATCTCGTATGATAACTTCCTGTTCTTTGAGGGAACATTCAGAAATGACTGGGCTTCAACTTTGCCCAGCAAAACAAGGAGCTATAATTATCCAGCAGCTTCCTTAAGCTACGTCTTTACCGAAAAATGGGCAAACAAACCCAGTTGGTTCGACTATGGAAAATTAAGAGCCGCATTTGCGAAAAGCGCGATTGGAACAAAACCTTACCAGACCTCATATATCTATGGTACCGGAACATTTAATGGCCAACCGATCCGCAAAATTTCAAATAATTTATTGCCTGTAGATTTACTGAAACCACAACGTTCAACTTCCTATGAACTTGGAACAGATCTGAGCTTTTGAAAAACCGCCTGGGATTGACCTTTACTTACTACAAAGTTAATTCCACTGATCAAATTATTGACCTAAACGTTGCTCCTTCCTCAGGTGTTACTGGTGTACGAACAAATTCAGGAGAACTCCAAAACCAGGGTATTGAATTTACTTTACGGGGAACACCGATTAAAACGCAGGATTTTTCGTGGGATCTGACATTAAATGGCGCGCATAACAGGAACAAGCTTGTTAAATTGGCTCCAGGCATTAACGAGTATTACTTAGATGAGATGTTCGGGAGTTATGGAGTCACGATGAAAGTGAAAGTAGGTGACAATTTTGGAACAATCTATGGATCAGACTTCGAATACTATGAAAACAGCGATAGACGGCTTGTAGAACGTGTATTGGATGGAAAAGGAAATCCTACTGGGACGAGGTATAAAGTAACTGGCGATCAGGTACCAATTGGTAATGCTAATCCAAAATTAACGGGTGGTCTGGGAACCAATCTACGCTATAAAGATTTTTCACTCTATGCATTGGCTGATTTCAAATGGGGTGGTGATATTTGGAGCGGGAGCTATTCGACAGCCATGGGTAATGGTCTTTCACCACAGACCCTATTGGAACGCGATGGCGGAGGCTTGCCATACACCTATCCAGATGGATCAAAAGCAAATCATGGTGTAATTTTGGACGGTGTATTTGCTGATGGAACGGAAAATAAAGATGTCGTTCACTATATGTGGAAATATGCTGGATCTTATGCTGCTTGGTCAGATATCAAAATGCCTAGAAGTTTGGCTGTTTTAGAAAATTCTTGGGCTAAACTACGCGAAGTCAGATTAACCTATCAAATTCCAAAATCTGTGGTTCAAAAAACTAAATTCTTCCAAGGGATGTCCGCATCGCTCATTGGTCGTGATCTATTTTACATTTACACGAGTTTACCAGAGAATTTAAATCCTGAAGCGATCAATGGTATTGGTAATGCACAAGGCATCGAATTTGGCGCTCTTCCGGGTGTCCGTTCCTTCGGATTTAGTATTAGTGCATCATTTTAAAAATTGGAAATCATGAAAAGAAAATATCTAAAAACACTCTTATATAGTTCACTATTTTTGGGGACAGCTATAGTAACATCATGTACCAAAGATTTTGATGAAATGAATGCGCCCTGGAAAGACGCGCAAACAGCAGACATAAAAAGTCTCTTTAATGGGGTTGTGGCCAGCTTGGAACTTGGAGCTCAAGAACAAGCGACTTCCAACACTTGGATTTATCCAATCACTCAATTGGCGACTACTGTAGGGAATTCGGCTTATTCGAGACAGAATGCAGCTAACGAGCTATGGGAAAATTACTACCGGGCGCTTATTTCCATTCGATTGACTGAAAAATTGATCAATGAATCTCCGGATAAGGCTAAGTATCAAAATTTGCAGGCCATGCTGACGATCCTAAAAGCCTACAAGACATTCAAGATGACCGACATCTTTGGTGACATCCCTTATACAGAGGCGGGGAAAGCTGATCAAGGGCCAAATAACTACAGGGCAGCATTTGATAGCCAAAAGAGTATTTATGAAAGCTTATTGAATGACTTAAAAACTGCGGTGGCAAGCCTAACAAGCTCCTCCGATCAAATCTCCATCGGTGCATCCGAATCGCTCCTGAATAGTGATATTGCCTTATGGAAAAAATTTGGCAATTCTTTACGTTTACGCTATGCACTACGTATGAGTGACGCAAATGGAACAGTTGCAGCCACCCATGTGCAAGAGGCTTTGGCCTTACCACTTCTAGAAAATATTGAAAATATAGGATTGACACCCGCTGTCCAAAATTTTACTGGCGAATGGCGTGAATGGTCATTCCACGCCGGAATATATTTACGCATGGGGAGTACCGCATGGGAAATGCTGAGCAACAATAACAACAAAGATGGTTCTGGAATCTTCGATCCAAGAGCCAAAATCTTTTTGAAACAAATGCCAAAAATGAATGGACGCCCAAACCGCAAAACGTCGCCATGTCCGATGGTGGCGAACCTTATAACCGAAGAAGAGATGATGACTGGTCAGATAAGGGCGCCGGCAATTTATTGTCAAACGTTAATTATTATTTTGGCCGTGATAAAAATATCCCGGAATTGATTATTACTGCAGCAGAAGTCTACTTTCTAAAAGCAGAAGCAGCGGCAAGAGGGATTGGATCTTCTGCAAACTTAGCTGCAGCTAAAACAGAATATGAAAATGGCGTCAAGTCATCAATAAATTTTTGGACGACGATGGCAATGAAAAGCGTGGTCTGGAAAGAGAATAAACCCACTTCTTTACCCTCCGCGGCACAACTAAATACCATCTTAGCCAATCCGAAAGTTGCATTTTCAACTTCGGCTAGCACTACGAATGCGTTAAAATTAATTTATGCGCAACGTTGGTTGGACAACTTTAGACAACCATATGAGGCCTGGTCGCTTCTAAGACAAACGGATGCCACGCCAAAAGCAACTCTAAGTGACAATCTGTATGAGAATGACTTCGGCATAATAAAAAGATTAAATTATGCAGAAAAGGAATACCAGTACAACTTGGACAATGTAAACGCTGTCACTAAAAAAATGGATATTAATGACTGGCAAAAAACAAGGGTTTGGTGGGATGTAAAATAAAACCATAGATACCTATTCATTCTAAAACGTCCCAAAATTTGGGGCGTTTTTTCTTTATACAAAATAAAATTAGGCACATAAAATAAAATACTTTTTAAAAATATTCAAAAAGTTATTTTCACTTAACACAAAAATAACATATCTTTAGCGCTCACTAAATGGGAAAACACTAACGCATCCCCACATAACGTAATGGAATTGAAGGAGAAAATCCTTGTACATCTGTATTATCTGAAGGAGTTATCTATTGCAGAACTTTGCAAAAGTCTGGCAAAAAGCACCCTATAGTTACAAAGGCAATTAATGAATTGTTAGATCAGCACATTATTACAGACAAGGGTTTAGCCGCATCCACTGGCGGCAGAAGAGCTGCATTATATGCATTAAATGATGAGGTCGATCAACTCATTGTAAGCATATCCATTGATCAATTCTATACATCCATCCATATCAGCAATCTGAGACAGGAGATCCTATATGAGCAAGTAGACATTCTAATAGACCTCAACGAGTCCGCTGCTGGCCCTAAGATTATTGAAGCGCTCAAGATGCTTATCAATAGTCACAATGTAAACAAGACCAACATTATAGGAATAGGAATTAGCATGCCTGGTTTTGTCAATACGACCCTCGGTGTCAATGATTCATTTGCTGATCATGAACCGATCCATCATCTCAAGGATTTAATTGAAAATGAATTAAATATTCCAACAATAATCGACAATGATTCTCGTTGCGTCGCTTGGGCCGAAAAGGAATTTGGTGGTGGAGTCGACAGTACTCATACCTTAGTCATTAATCTGAATTGGGGAGTAGGTTTAGGGATTATCATTAATGGTGAAATTTTTACTGGTGCTACGGGTTTCGCTGGTGAGTTTAGTCATATCCCGCTTTCGAACACCAACAGCCTATGTTCTTGTGGAAAAAGGGGCTGCCTCGAAGTAGAGGCATCTTTAAAATCTGCCATAGAGCAAACGGAGATAGCCATCCAACAAGGAGAATACTCTATCTACAGTACGCTCATCAAAACCATGAGCAACAAAAATAACGCACTCATTGAGGCTGCAAAAATAGGCGATCAATTGGTTATTTACAATATCGGAAAGATCGGTTTTATGATCGGGAAAGGCATCTCTACGCTGCTTCACATCCTCAATCCGAATAAAGTTATTATCAGTGGTCGAGGGGCCGAGATCGGAAATATATTAGGACCGCAAATCCAGAATGCCATCAATGAATTTAGTATTCCGAGAATAGCAAAAATGACCGAAATAGAAATTTCCGGACTACACAAAACTGCACAACAAAAAGGGACAGCTGCATTAGTTGTCGAACATTATATCAATCGCATTTTAACGAATTAAACTCTTTACTTAATTACCTAAAAAATGAGTCTATTTTACAAAAAGCAACGGGCCTAGCATTATGCACTATATTTAGTGCTTCCGCCCTCTATGCACAACAAACTATTACGGGTAAAGTATCTGATGACAAGGGACCTGTTTCAGGGGTTACTGTAGCAGTCAAAGGAACTACAAAGGCAACACAAACGAACGCCAGCGGATCATTTGCTATCGATGCTGCTCCAGGAGAAACAATCCGTCTATCAATCGTTGGATACAAAACTCAGGAAATCGTTGTTGGCTCGACTAAAACGATTAATGTTACATTGACCGCAGATGCTTCGACATTAGGAGAAGTCGTTGTGACGGCAATGGGTATAAAAAGAGAAAAGAAAACATTAGGTTATTCTTTTCAAGAGGTTAAATCCGAACAACTTACAGATGCCAAAGAAACCAACGTTGCGAATGCTTTAGTTGGTAAAGTTTCCGGACTTCAGGTGATCAAAGGTTCTGCAGGTCCAGCATCTTCAACTAAAATTACGCTTCGTGGTAACAACTCACTTACAGGAGATAATCAGCCATTAATCATTGTTGACGGTGTGCCGATGAATAATTTCCTTGGCGGTATGAAAGGAAATGGTGATAAAAACAATGACATGTGGAATCCAGCGACCGATATGGGTGGCGGATTGGGCGATATCAACCCCGACGATATCGAGAGTATGTCCGTCCTTAAAGGCGGTGCAGCATCAGCGTTATATGGATCAAGAGCTGGTAATGGTGCCATCGTCATCACAACCAAATCAGGTAAAGCGCAAAAAGGTGCTGGTATTACATATTCTTCCACCATTGGTCTTGAAACTATATTCATGACACCAAAGCTTCAAAATAGCTATGGCCAAGGAAAAGATGGTGTTTATAATCCAATAAGTACAACGAGCTGGGGCGATAAAGTAAGCAAGGTATATGACAATATTGGTGCATACTTCAATACGGGGTTAATCATACACAAAACCTTGCTTTTCAACAACAGCTGGGCGAGACCAACATCTATTCTTCTGCGACCTATCTAAATGATCAAAGTAAGATCCCGGGTTCTTCATTAGAGAGAATCAATTTGATGACTAAGGTCACTTCATCATTTGGCCCTGATAAACGCTGGACGACAGATGTCAAGGTGCAGTACATGAATATGAATGCCAAAAACAGACCTATCTCTGGACAGAATAATTCAAATGTGTATAGCACATTGTTTACCATGCCTCGTTCCATGAATATTCTGGATTTTAAAACCCATTGAATGCAGTGGGTGATATGGCTTGGTATGGAACAAGTGAAAATAAAACAATGAACCCGTACTGGTTGGAAAAATACCGTTTAAATAACGATATCCGTGACCGTTTTATCATGAATGGAAACATCAAGTACAAATTCAATGATTGGTTGGATGCGGAAGCAAGATTTGGGCGTGATCAGTATACAACCAATTATGAAAACAAAACTTACGGCGGTAGCCCATTGATTACAGGTGGTAGTTATGGAGTTGGTAAAAATACATTCTTTGAAAACAACTTCACTGTAGCTTTAAATGCACGTAAAGATAATTTGATTGGAAAATGGGGTGGATCTGCTTCTGTATTCGGACAAATTATGAAAACGAGATCTACTGGGATAGATGCAAGTACAGGAGAACTTCAGGTTCCAAACTTGTTCTACATCAACAACAGTAAATCTTTTCCTACGATCGAACAGAGTTTATTGCAAAAGCAGATCAACTCACTATACGCTACCGCGGAAATCAATTACGACAACTACCTATTCTTTAATGTGACTGGAAGAAATGACTGGTCATCAGCGCTAGGATTGGACAACAGATCTTTCTTCTACCCTTCCGTAAGTGGATCATGGGTAATTTCGGATATGATTAACAAAACTGGGGGCTCATTACCTAGCTGGTTATCTTTTGCGAAATTGAGAGGATCTTATGCTGAAGTTGGTAACGATCTTCCATCTTTCCAATTGTATAATGTTTACAACATTGAAAAGATCCAAATGGTAATACCACCGCTGGTATGGGGAATACCAAATATAGCCCTAGCATCCTGAGCGAGCTAATCAAAACCATCGAATTTGGTTTCGACACCCGGTTATTCAACAGCCGATTAGGATTAGATTTTGCCTGGTATAAAACCAATGCAACCAACCAGTTGATTGATCTTCCAATGAACCCTTACAGTGGTTATGAATACGAAAAAATCAATGCTGGAAATATTCAAAACTCGGGTTTTGAAATCGTATTGACGGAAGAATATTGACCAATAAAGATCAGTTAACATGGAATTCCAGCCTGAACTTTTCAAGAAACAGAAATAAGATCATCAGTCTTGCTGACGGTGTAGATATGTATCCATTAGGATCTTATGACAACGTTTCTATCCGTGCACTTGAAGGTGGATTATATGGTGATATTTATGGCACAAAATTCTTACGGGTTGAGGATCCGAACAGTGAATTTAATGGTCAATTGATCTTAAATGGCAGTGGACTGCCACAGGCTGCAAGCGGTCTTCACAAACTTGGAAACCAAGCACCTAAAGCATTGGTAGGCTGGAACAATAATTTTGCTTACAAAAACTTTGGATTAAGCTTCCAGGTAGACGGAAGATTTGGCGGTGAATTTTTCTCTGGGACAAATCTAAATCTACAGGCAAATGGTAGTGCTGCAGTTACAGCTCCAAATGGTGAGCGCAATCCATTTGTCGTGGATGGTGTGATTGCCTCTAATGGATCTTACACAAAAAATTCCGTGCAGACCACGCAACAATTATATTGGACACAAGTGACTACCACATCAGGAAACTACGGTATTACAGAACAAAATGTGTATGACGCAACCAATATCCGTTTGAGAAATGTGACATTAAGCTATAATTTCCCAAAAAGCATACTGGGCAACAGCATTGTACAACGCGCTAAAGTTAGCTTGACAGGAAATAATCTTTGGATGATCAAAAGTTATGCAAATGGTGTAGATCCAGAATCTGTATTTGCAATCAATTCGAATGCGACAGGCTTTGAGAACTTCTCTACACCAACATCCAGATCATTCTTCCTTAATGTCACTTTAGGCTTCTAATCAACAAAAACGATAAATCATGAAAAATATCATATCAAAAATAGGTTTTGCAGTACTTCTGGGAGGAGTAATCAGCTCATGCTCTAAATTTGAAGAGATGAACGTCAACCCTTATAAGGCCAATGACGATCAGGTCAAAATAGAATTCTTTTTAACAATTCACTTACGGGCGCACAACAAGATCCCAATATCGCTGAACGTATCTTTGTCCTCGACTGGAAGACTACTGGAAGACAGCATATGACCAACGGTTTAGCTACTGGAACAGTAAATGATGATTGGTCTAAAGAGTATTATAGATATTCAGCTGAATGGATCAAAAATGCAACCAAAGGAATTGAAGTTGCTACCAATGAAATCAACGCTGGATCCGCAAAAGATTATACCAATAATTTATTACAGATTTCCCGTATCTGGAGAGCATACCTGATCAGTGAGGTAACGGATAATTTTGGTCCTACCCTATTGCATTTGCAGAAGGCGTTAATCCTAAATACAGTTCGGTGAAAGATGTTTACTACTATCTTTTCGAGGAACTTAAAGATGCAACTTCCAAGATAAAACCCGGCATAAAGGTTCCTGACGATGTTGTCAAGTTTGACCGAGCGTACGGCTTTAATGACGAGAAGTGGATCAAATATGCCAACTCAATGCGGATGCGTTTGGCGATGCGCCTATCTGAAGTTGATGCAAACAAAGCAAAATCAGAGTTTGAAGCCGCTGTCGCTACCAATAAGTACATTAGCAATACAGCGGACAATTTCACTGTTGCCGAGAAAGACGGTTGGGATCCATTGACGGGTGTCATGAGTCGTAGCTGGAACTACCAGGCCCTTTCGGCGACATTAAATAATCTATATCTTGGATTAGGTGGTATTCAAACAGAAAAGCAAGTTGCTCAAGATTTGAAATCTTCAATCAAAGCCGAGAACTACATTGGCAAGCGTTACAGTAACCATTTCACCAGCATGACTAATGATCCTTCTGCTGGTTACTGGCTGGATGGTCTTCCAAATAAAATAGATCCGCGTGCGTTAAAAGCATTCTTTATCCCTGGAGATTTTAACAATCAAAATTTCTTTGATAATGGAGATGACTCTAAAAAACGGTAGATACCTTAGTGAATGGTAATGCCAAAATTGCGATAAATACAAAATATACCTGGAATGCATTTTCATTAGGTGACTGGGCTGCAAAGGGAACAAACAACCGTTTAAGAAGCACATTAGTTGGTAAAGTTCCAGCAATCGCGGTTCAGTTCAGAAGAAGTGCAAATAGTCGCATCTTCTTTGCCAACTGGGAAACCTATTTCCTTTTAGCTGAAGCATCTCTAAAAGGATGGATCACAGGGACATCCGCGCAGGCAGCCTATGAGAGTGGTGTCAGAGCCAATTTCGATTACTGGGGCGTAGGTCAGTTTGCTTCGGAATACCTAAGCTCTACAGACTATAACAGAGTAGGTACATCAGTTAGTTTCACACATATTGCGGAACCAGGTGATGCACATACCATGGATTATATCGATGGTTACACCAATGCTGCCGGTACAGTAAGCATTAAATACCCAGTCAACTCACTTTACAAAAATGGTACAGTACGCAATGACTTATTGACGAAAATTATTACTCAAAAATTCATCGCTAATTTACCTTGGTTACCTTTAGAGTCCTGGAATGATCAAAGAAGATTGGGTTTACCTTTCTATGAAAATCCTGCGATTGAAAATGCTTTACCGAACTTACCTGATCTTACATCAGCAAACTTTATGACAAGCAATATCAAATTCTTTCCGCAACGATTAGCATTCCCTTCTTCATTTAGGGATACTGATCCTGCTGAATACCAAAATGCGGTATCGCTATTGGGTGGTGCTGATAAAGTCTTGACACCACTTTGGTGGGCAAAACAGAAATAATTTTTTAGACGACAAGTCAAATTTAAAGGAGGTGTATCTTATGTTACACCTCCTTTTTTATATAGCCTTTCTGCCCGAATTTTTCAATACGACCATTTTGAATTTATCTGAGTCATCAATCTAATCATAATGATGCGGATATCCGATATGTTACCAATTAGATCGTCCTGAAAAAATCATTTGAGTCTACATCTTGGTAATTGTCGTATAAGCCCAATTCGTCCAAACCCCATCTTTATTTTTTACCCGCGCCGAAACTGTATATGTACCGCTATTAGAAAATTGTATCCGTACACCAGTATGGTTTTCCAAGAGACAATCCAATCCCGAATCGTATGTAATTGTTGCCGAAGGTGAAACCTGCCATTCCGTATCTATGGCATCTGTACATCTATTGGGGTATAAAGCAACGAAATTCATAGCCGGCATCGGACCTGAACCTATTGTGGCCGATTCGCTCCATATCCCATTCAGTACCGTTGGCAGAGTTGCCTTAATAACCATTTTCGATTTTGAAGAAGGAGCCGTTAAATACCGTTCGGCATTAGAATTTAAATCTGCCTTTGTGAAGCCAAAGCTTAGGATAGCTCTAAGCATAGCAAGCTTTTGAAAACTTGATTTTTTTCATAATTGTTTATTTATAATTGAAGGTAATCGGCTTGAAATCTGATCAAACCCTATATAAATATAAACAATTTGTTACATATTATATTCTCAATTTTACAATAAGACATAGCCATCTTATGTATTATGTGTATAATTTTAACATTTCTTTTAAAAAATTTAAAAAGAATTTTGAACTTAATAGAAATACTACATATCTTTATCACATCAACCTAGTCTGGATCGCAGCTCATTCAGTTATTCGGACTTGGGAAAGACTAATGTTGTGCATACTAACTTAGATATTAGGTAAAATAATATCTGTTTAAACTTACAAACCAAAATCACTATTCACTGAAGTTGAACTAATATGGTTGTCGATATATTAAAAATTTGTATTACCGGCCGATGCAACCGATTGCGGAAATTGCAAACACCCTATCCAGGAGCATACCTTCCGTTACAAAACAGCTGAATGGTTTGTTGACAAAAGACATCATCGTCGAAAAAGGATATGCCGCATCTACCGGGGAGAAAGGCTATTCAATATATGTTAAATGAAGACTTACCTCATATTGTCATCAGTATATCGATTGACCAGTTTTACACTTCAATAGCATCAACGAATTTAAGAGCGGAGGTACTTTGCGCTGAAAATAACATTCCAATTGATCTAAAGGATCCAAAAGCTTCGAACTTAATTATAGACGGCCTGGCTCATTTTCTTTCAACACATCAAATAAATACGCAATTGATTATAGGCATCGGAATTAGTATGCCCGGATTTGTCAATTCTGAAACTGGACTAAATGAATCATATAACGAATATTCTCCCTTATACAACATCCGTGAGCAAATTGAGTTTAAATTCAATATTCCTGCTACTATAGACAATGATTCCCGTTGTGTTGCACGGGCTGAGAAAAATTCGGCGCAGCACAAGCTTCTCAACATTCGCTGGTTATTAATCTTAATTGGGGTGTTGGTCTAGGTATCCTTATCAACGATGATATATTTAAGGGAACTTCAGGATTTGCTGGCGAATTCAGTCATATCCCGCTTTCTGATACATTGACATTGTGTTCTTGTGGAAAAAGAGGATGTCTCGAAGTCGAAGCGTCCATTAGTGCCGCTATTCGCAATATTCAAAATGACATCAAAAAGGGTGAATATTCAATTTATGAAAAACTTGAAGGGGAACATAACAATAAAATTGAAGCACTCATAGAGGCCGTCAAAATCGGAGATCAAGTTGCCATTAATAACACGGGAAAAATCGGTTATTTACTAGGAAAGGAATATCCACACTAATTCATATCCTCAATCCTCACAAAATAATCATAAGCGGAAGGGGGCTGAGATAGGTCAAATATTAACACCGCATATCCAAGTTGCTATCAATGAATACAGCATTCCAAAAATTGCAAAAGAAACAATGCTCAGTATCTCCAACTTGCACAAATGCGCTCAACAACTGGGTACAACAGCATTGGTAATCGAAAAATATATAGCACGCATAATAAACTAATAATTTACACAAATACCTAAAACATGAGTCTATTTTACAAAAGAACTGCCGGATTGGCCTTATGTACACTATTTAGTGCCACATCCCTTTACGCGCAGCAAAGCATTACTGGAATTGTTTCAGACGCTAATGGGCCTATCTCTGGGGTGACCGTAACAGTAAAGGGAACGACAAAGGGTACACAGACAATCGCCAATGGATCTTTTACTATTCAAGCTGCCCAAGGTGAAACATTAAGAATTTCAATTGTTGGATACAAAACACAAGAAATTGTCGTTGGATCAAATAAAGCGATCAATATTACATTGACCTCCGATGCAGCGGCACTCGATGAAGTCGTTGTAACAGCGATGGGCATAAAACGCGAATCTAAGGCCCTGGGATATGCGGTAAGCAATATTAAGGCTGATGAAATTACAAAAGCCGGAAATACCAACTTCGGTTCGGCGTTATATGGTAAAGCACCTGGCGTAAAAATTACCACCGCACCCGGTGGTTCAGCCAGTGCTGTAAATGTGCAGATTCGTGGTATTAATTCATTAAACTACCAACGCCAACCGCTTTACGTTGTGGACGGAATTATTATCCGAAACGATCAACAAAATGGTGCCGCCGGGGCCAACAACAACAACTTCGATCGCGATCAACGAATCCGAGGAAACGGGATGCTGGATATCAATCCTGCAGATATTGATAACATCTCCATTTTAAAAGGTGCAGCTGCCAGTGCATTATATGGTTCGGATGCTGCAAGTGGGGTGATTGTGATTACAACAAAAAAGGGAACAAAAGGACGTGGTCTAGGAGTCGATTTTAATTATACTGGATCATTGAGCGCGCAGCGTTTTTACCAAAATTTCAAAATGAATATGGCCCAGGCTATGATGCAGGTATCAATGTTACCAATGGCGCTACTGCAGAAGGTTGGATTCTTGATCCTAAATCCCCGAGCGGCCGGAGACCTTACTTTAGATCCTACGCAAGTTTTGGTCCAAAATTTACGGGAGAAGACGTCCTGTGGTGGGATGGTCAGGTTAGACCTTATGTCGCACGCAAAAACAATTACTATGATGTCTTCGACAAAGGATACAACTCCACCGCAAACGTTGGAATATCAAATCAGACTGAAAAACTCAATTATCGTTTGAGTGCGACCCGTATGGATTACAAAAGTACCAGTCCTGGAAGCAAACAAACAAAAACACGTTTAATTTAAATAGTTCCTAAAGCTAAGTAACCGTTTATCCACTGATATCGTAGCGAATTATATCAACACCAATACACATAATAGAACATATTTATTGGGTCAGGTACTTGGTAGTTTTGACGGCTTCTTCAGTCGAACTGAAGATATGGCCGCTATGAAAAAAGCGTATCAAACATCAGATGGTTATAAGTATTCTAAATTAGGAACAGGACGACCAGAAGATTTTATCTACACGATGCGTGCATCAAATCTATTGGATTATTTCTGGAATCAATATAAGAACAGTTATGATGAAGTTGAAAACCGTATCTTAACCAGTGCTACATTAAACTGGGATGTGGTTGATCACCTCAAATTCAGAGGTAGAATAGGAAATGACTTTACGTCAGCAACCAGTACAAATAAGCAGTATACTGAGAATGCAACAAAGTACAATTCGCCATCAAGCAGCACGGGAGGTTATTCAACCACCAAAGGAGCCTACTCAATTTTATATGGCGATTTAATGATGACATATAGCAATAAGATCAATGAGAATTTCGACTATTCTGCTAGTGTTGGTTTTCAATCTCGATCAGAAAATTATGATGATCAATCATCAAGCACCGCTTCCGGACTTGTAACTGAGAATTGGTTTAGTTTAAGTAATAGCTTAGCGCAGGCAACCACGACGAATGCTCGAAAAGAAATGCTTAAATACGCTTACTTTGGTTCATTAAACATTGGTTACAAAGGCTTTGCTTATCTAGACGGAACATACCGTTCAGAATATTCATCAACTCTTCCTACACAAAACAACAACTATCAATATGGTTCCCTTAGCGGTAGTTTTATTTTTAGTGATGCATTTAATATCAAATCCGACAAGTTTACCTATGGTAAGTTACGTGCTTCATATGGTATCGTAGGTAATGATGCGGCTATTTATGAGGCAAATATCGCCTACACTCAAGCTCCTTTATTAACTGTGAATGGCGCTATACCAGCATTAACCTACAAAAATCGATACGGTAATCTAGATCTCAGACCAGAGAGGAAATACGAAATGGAATTCGGTTTGGAATTGAAATTTCTAAAAAATAGATTAGGACTAGATGCTAGTTATTACAACAACTACATCGAAGATCAAATTCTTGGGTTGACAACACCTGCATCAACAGGAGCGACATCTCAACTCCTCAATATTGGAAAAATAGCCAACCACGGTTTAGAACTATCTATTAACGGAACACCTATCCAAAATGAAAATTTCACTTGGACTTCTAGACTAAATTATTCTTTCAATCGCTCTAAAGTCAAAGAACTATTGTCTGGTGTTGACGAATTGGTTTTTTATTCGGCTGATGCCAATTCATTAAAAATTACGGCAAAAGCAGGAGAAACTTTGGGAAATATCTATGTATACGATATCGCTAAAGACGCCAATGGCAATAATCTTATTTCGGATGAAGGATTCTATGTAATGGATAAATCCAAATACAAAATGGTCGGCAATATTATGCCTAAAGCGATTGGTGGATGGACGAATACCTTCAATTATAAAAACTTTAGCTTAGATTTCACGGCTGATTACCGTTTTGGTGGTAAAATGGTCTCTGAAAACCTTAAATATGGAATGGCTTCGGGGCTTTATGAGAATACGCTTCCATACAGAGAAAGTGGCATTACACTCCCAGGTGTTAATGCGAACACAGGAAAACCAACGATGTACATTTAAGCGGGGCAGAATACTATTTCAACACGTTTAACTGGGGCGATGATTCTTGGTCTGAAAAAGGTGCGGTCTATGACAATAACTTTATCAAATTAAGAGAACTCACCATTGGATACCAGATACCGGACAGTTTTACAAAGCGTATCAAAATGAACAATCTTAGATTTTCATTAATTGGAAGAAATCTATTCTATTTCTATAGAACATTGAAAAATCTCGATCCGGAAGCTCCAGTAGGAAATGCATGGTGGGCTCAAGGTGTCGACGTAGGTTCTTCTGCCGCTACAAGAAGCTTTGGCTTTTCATTACACGCTAATTTTTAATCACTTTTTACTGAAATCATGAAAAAATATTTTTTACCATATTTACACTGGCAACTGCATTGACCTCTTTGGTGGGTTGTAAAAAACAATTGGATGAAAAATTTCAAAATCCAGATGCTACTGAAAAAGCCAGTATTTCAGCGTTCTTTGCTGAATTGTTAAATAATGACCGAGTGAGACCTTCCTATTGGCATTATAGAACCTTCATTTTATCAAATCAGGCAATCTATACACAAACCGCATCATTTATCCCTTCTAACTCAATGTATCAGCCAAATGATGGTTATTCATATGATTATTGGGTAGATTTCTATTCGCCGGGTGTATTGGGTATTTACAGAGCGATGAAAAAGCCTATGCCGCACTTCCTATAGAAGAACAAGCCAATGCCAAAATTATCTTACAAGCAGCAAAAGTAGTTGTCGTAGACGAAGCTTCGAAGCTAGTAGACAACTATGGCGATATTCCGTTCAGCGAAGCTGGTAGCCTGCCTGCAACAAATGTGATCAAACTTCCAAAATTTGATGAGCAAAAAGAGTTGTATTATCAATTTATATCAGATTTAAAAGAGATAAACAATTATTTCGGCACCGTAGAATCTAATCCAGAATTTGCAAAATATGACATACTAAACAGCGGTAATGTTAGCAAATGGAGGAAATACACAAACTCCTTGAGACTTCGTTTATTAATGCGAATCTCCAATGTTGATGAAGCCAAAGCTCGCACAGAGATTTTAGAGATCCTAAATAATCCAAGCCAATTCCCGTTAGCAGATGGAAATAATGTCGGCAGTTACGATCCAAAAACAGAAGATATCCTTTTAGCGCCGTTGACAAACTATACGGGTACATTAAGACAAGGGCTGATAGAGGGGCCTAATCACTATGCTACTGATCATATGTTAAACAAGGTGATGTTACCATCAAAAGACCCTCGTATTCCAGTATTCTATGACAAATTTGGGGTAACCGTAAATAACAAATTTATACCGAACAAGGAGTATAAAGCGATGCCGATTACCTTCACGTCTACTGAAATGGAAAAGAACTATCAAAGTTATTCTGTTTTGGACTCCACAACATTTGCTGACAATAAAGAACTTCCTGGCATTGTATTTTCTGCCAGTGAAACCAACTTTATTAAAGCTGAAGCTCAATTAAGATGGGGATCGAGCGCAACAGCAAAAGAGGCTTATAACACTGCCTTAAAACAGTCCATATCTTTCTACTACTATTTGAACAATATAAATAAGTCTGGTTTAAAAACCGAAACTAAACCTGCTGAAACTATAATCAATGATTTCATTGACAAATCCACGGTAACATTCACAGGTGATAAAAATAAAGACCTTGAGTTAGTCTATACACAAAAATGGCTACACTATGGTTTTCTACAGGCACAGCAAGCTTGGTCTGAATTAAGACGGACAGGCTATCCAGTTTTAACCTTTCCGGTAGCCGGACTTGTGAACTTTGCAAATCCACCTATGAGGTTGAATTATCCTTCTTCTGAAGTCTCAAACAACAGTAAAAATTATGAGGCTGTGAGGGCAAAAGACACAAGAACAACCAAAATTTTCTGGGACGTCAATTAATCGACACTACATCTACCAAATAGAAAGCCACTCTCGGGTGGCTTTCTTATGTTCATTTTCATTATATTTATACATGCAAAAACTGACAACCATTATATCAACCGCACTACTGGCAGCAACGGCTACATTTGCCTTTGGACAAGCACACAATGTATCGGGTGGCTACCAAAAACCCACAGACCCCTTAGTGATCGAAAACCTCGAACAATGGCAGGACATGAAATTCGGTCTTTTCATGCACTGGGAACCTACAGTCAATGGGGAATTGTTGAAAGCTGGAGTATCTGTCCCGAAGATGAGGGCTGGACACAACGCAAACCAGAGCATGGCAAAACCTACTTTGAATACCTCAAGAATTACGAAAATCTGCAGACAACATTCAACCCGACAGATTTCAATCCTCAAAAATGGGCCGACGCAGCAAAAGCAGCCGGAATGAAATATGTGGTCTTTACAACCAAACATCATGATGGATTTGCAATGTTCGACACCAAAGAATCAGATTATAAAATTACTTCTACCAAAACACCTTTCTCCTCCAATCCCAAGGCAAATGTGACCAAAGAAATCTTTAATACATTTCGCAACGACGGGTTCAAAATCGGAGCCTACTTCTCCAAACCAGATTGGCACTCCGAATACTATTGGTGGCCCTATTTCCCACCAAAGGACAGAAATGTAAATTATGACCCGAAAAAATATCCTGAACGTTGGCAGAAATTTAAAGATTTCACCTACAACCAGATCAATGAACTAACGTCGGAATATGGTCAAGTGGATATTCTATGGTTGGATGGTGGACAAGTACGTCCCTTAGAAACTGTAGACAAGTCAGTAGACTGGCAGCAGACGATCAAGGTGGATCAAAATATTGACATGGACCGTATCGGTGGTATGGCCCGAAAAAATCAACCAGGTCTTATCGTGGTAGACCGTACTGTTCCCGGAAACTGGGAAAATTATGTGACACCCGAACAGGCTATCCCTGAACATCCATTGGATATTCCTTGGGAAAGCTGTATTACTATGGGAGACTCCTTTAGCTATGTTCCCAATGACAATTACAAACCAACAAAGAAAATCGTCGAAACGCTTGTCAAGATTATTTCCCGTGGTGGCAACTATTTACTTAACATCGCCCCAGGCCCCAAAGGTGACTATGACCAAGCAGCATATGATCGTCTAAATGAACTATCAGCTTGGATGAAAATCAATCAAAGCGCAGTATATGCAACACGTACCGTTGCCCCTTATCATCAAGGTGACTACTATTACACCAGAAGTAAGGACAGCAAGATCGTCAATGTATTTCACCTTTCAGCGGGAGACGCTTATCAACAGCCTAATGAATATGTCTTTCAGGTACCCGAAAATTTTAAGGTAAAAAAATCACAATTTTGGGCCATAAAGGCCGATTGGATTGGTCGCAACGTGATAACCAGATCACCCTGAGAAGCCCAAGCACAAGATTTAACTATGCTACCGCGATTCAATTGCAAAGCAAATAATAAAAAAGCAGCTGATGTAATTCAGCTGCTTTTTTATTATCCGATAATGATGATCGACTTCAGGTATTTGCAAAGGCTTTCATTTGCCTATTGAAAACAAACAAATACAAATCGTCACGATCTCAATCCTCAATTGATATCCGAATAACTAAAAACACTAGCTATAAAAAAACAGCACTTGTGAACCTAGCAGCACATACTAACCGAATGAAACAAATAACCTTATTTTTAGCAATATTACTCCTAACATTTTATTCATGTAAAAGCTATAAGCCCCAGATAATCTCGTCCCAGCAGATCTTCCAAGAGGGACAGGTCAGTTTCAAACAATGCCATGCCTCGACCATACAATCCATCGGCAAAGACAGCCTCCTGGCCTGCTGGTTTGGTGGTACACATGAATCCAATCCCGATGTGGTCATATGGAGTTCTCATTATACAAATGGCAAATGGCAACCAGCAGTCCAAATCGCAGATGGGATTCTTGCAGACAAGCGTTATCCAACCTGGAACCCTGTACTCTATCAACAGCCAAAGAACGATACCCTCTATTTGTTTTATAAAATCGGTCCTAATCCACGCGAATGGAGAGGCTACGTCAAATATTCCATAGACAAAGGTCATCGCTGGTCTGCAGCACAGGCATTACCCGATGGTATTTTGGGTCCAATCAAAAACAAACCATTTACATTATCTAATGGGGATATACTATCCCCTTCCAGTACTGAATCAAAAGACGAAATCTGGAAAGCACATATGGAAATCAGTCACGACCACGGCAAAACCTGGTCTGTTCATACAATTCGGCCTGACACAAGTATTCAAGTCATTCAGCCGAGTATTGTTCAACATAAAGATGGCCGCCTCCAGGTACTCTGTCGCAGTAAAGAAAATAAGGTAATGAGTGCTTTTTCCTCTGACCATGGCAACAGTTGGGGACCTTGGAAGGCGACCAACCTGCTTAACCCCAACTCGGCTACTGATGCCATTCGATTGAAAAATGGACTATTTATGATCGTATACAATCCAGCAATCGCTGGGAATGACTGGTGGGAAGGACGCACAAAACTCCATGTCGCAACGTCCCATGATGGTCTTCACTGGCATGATACACTAACTTTGGAAGATGGTGTCAAAGGAGATGAATATTCTTATCCGACCATTGTACAGGATAAAAGTGGTCTAATACATATCACTTACACGTGGAATAGAAAGAGTATCAAGTATATCCGATTAAAATAAGTCATCAGTCTGTAGCGAATTAGGCATCATTACGTTATGCTATAAAAACTAATTATGACCCCATTAAAAAAATCTTTTTTCTTGTGGCTTCGCTCGTTTTTATCAGCTGCTCAAAGGAAAATCCGAAAAAATAACACAGCTTGAGGGAAGTTATTCAGGAATATTTACTGCCTATAACAAAAGTAGTGAAGAAGCAGTCACAGGAGAAGTCATCGTAAAATTTAAAGCGGATAGTTTCTTTTCCTCCGCAAATAATAACAGACATCCAGCTGGTGGCTCAGGAACCTTTGAAATTTTTGACAACAAGATTATTTTCAAGGATCAAAATGCTTGGACAGCAGAGTTCGATTGGGGATTGATATTGGCTCATGAATACAGCTATATCTTGAAGAGTAAAGAGCTTACTTTGACAAAATCTAACAAGTACACTACCTATACCTATAAGCTAAAGAAGGATTAATTAATAATCCTTCTTTAGTTCCATCTCCCCTTTCAGTCGAATATCATCGGATGATGTACCTACGAGCAATTTGAATTTCCTTTTTCTGTTTTCCAGGCATTAGTTGCATTCCACAGTTTGAGGTCTTCTTTGCTCAACTGGAAAGTATACCGCTCTTTCTTTCCTGCTGGAATAGCTCTACGTTCAAATTGTTTTAACTGCATAATGGGTGTTACTACCGAACTGACTTCATCGACAACATATAATTGTGCTACCTCGTCGCCAGTCACACTACCCCTATTTTCGACATCAAAGGATACTGTACAGACAAAATCATCTGCGCCTTCGGTCAGTCCCACCTGTAGGTTGCTGTATTCAAACTTACTGTAACTTAACCCATAGCCAAAAGCATACAAAGGTTTGGCGGACATCTCCACATAATCATGATGTTTAGGTTTTGTATGATTATAATGTACCGGAAGTTGACCCACAGATCGTGGTACAGAAATCGGTAACCGGCCGGCCGGATTATAATCACCAAACAAGACATCAGCAATGGCTAATCCCCCTCCTGCCCGGGATACCAGGCATTCACAATTGCAGGAATATGCTCGGCGGCCCAATTTAGATTAAGCGGTCTTCCCATAATGGTCACCAACACCACAGGCTTGCCTGTTGCCTGATCGCTTTCATAAGTTTTAGTTGATCGCCCATCATATCCAACGAAACACGGTCAAACCCTTCACCACTTTCCATATCACTAACCGTATTGGGATCTACATTCGCCGCTCCAGTTGCCTGGTAGGAAGTTTTGAAATCCCGTGCACTGGAACCGCCGAGAATCAAAACCACAGCATCGGCTTGCTGTGCTGCTGCCACCGCAGCCGCAATATCAGAATTTGTCGTGTCACGGATAGCGCAACCTTTACATAATCAACTTGCGTACCTTTACCTACCGCTGCGCGAATGCCTGTCAATACCGTCTGTATCTTACCATCAGCCTGTGGAGCCGTATAGTCCCCAGTTGATTGTAAGCATTGTCGGCATTCGGTCCGATAACCGCAATGCGTTTCAACGATTTGCTTAATGGTAAGATATTTTTTCATTTTTAGCAAGATAATAGATTCTCTAGCAACCGCTCTGGCAACAGATTTATTCTGCGCGGTGGCAACTTTCTGGATCACCTGCTTCTCGTCTACATAGGGGCGATCAAATAGCCCCAGATTAAACTTCATCCGTAATACACGGGCTACTGCAGTATCTAATACAGCAGGCTCCACTAGACCTTGTTGCACAGCTTTTAAAAGATGCGGACCATATCCCGATCCGCTCAGGTCAACATCCAATCCCGCATGTATACTTTGCGAAGCAGCTTCCTCCGCTGTAGCGGCTGTCGCATGTCCCCATTAAGGCCGGAGATGCTCAATAAATCGGATACCACAAATCCAGTAAAGCCCCAATCTTTACGGAGAACATCTTTTAACAACCAGGGATTTGCGGAGCATGGTATTCCATCAATACTATTATAAGCTGTCATGACCGAACCTGCGCCAGATTTAACTGCCTTTTCGAAAGGTGGTAAAAATAGTGTCTTAGACTCCGTTCACCAAATGATACCGATTCACCGTTGTGTCCACCATCTGGTGCAGCATACGCGACAAAGTGTTTTAATGTACCAATGATTTTATCCTGTTGTCCAAGTTTCTCACCCTGAAAACCACGGATCATTGCAGTTCCCATCTTGCCCGTTAAATAAGGATCTTCGCCATAAGTTTCTTCTGTCCGCGACCAGCGTGGATCGCGCGCAAGATCCAGGACTGGCCCATAACCATTTTTACCCCCGACAGCGTAGGTTTCCAGCGCTATTGTTGATGCCATACGTTGAATCAGATTTGGGTTCCAGGTACTCGCCTGTCCTATTGCCGTCGGAAATACCGTAGCACCGATAGCCATATGTCCATGTGGAGCCTCTTCCGACAGCAGTAATGGGATTCCCAAACGGGTACTATCCAGCATATACCGCTGAATGGCGTTGGTCGCACGTGCAGCTTCAATCGGATTAAGACCATTCAAGAGTGTTTTTTGCGTCCAGGGATCAGCACGCAGTGTTGCCCACAACAACCCGATGTGCTGCTCTTTGACCGCTTTCTTTAATTTGTCGCTCACCCCTACATGCTTCCCCTTCTTCTCATACATTTCCCATCCAAGCAATTTGCTCAGCTGCCCCACCTTCTCCGCTACGGTCATTCGCCCCAAAAGATCATTGACACGTTGTTCGGTAGTGAGACGGCTATCCTTATAAGGCAATTGTTGCGCTTGGAGTTGTGGATAAAGCAATGTTGACATCGCTGTCAAAAGTAATATTCGGAGTTTCATTTAGTTTAAAGTTAACGGAGTTATGCAACCGGTTTCCAAAAGACTAAAATAAGGATTTAAAGATAATAATCAAGATAATTTTTCTGTTATAGAAATTTAAGTAATAGCGTCAATAGAACCAATCAACTGCCAACATTTATGCAGTAATTAATAATGATTTTCAATATGAATATTCAAAATTATGGTGAATATGGTTAAGAGATCAGTAGCAAACATGTATAAATTACGAAACCGCTTCTGATATAGTAAATTCAGCAATGCATTAAAAAGATTATTAACCGTTCTTAACATGTACAATTCATAGCATGTAAAAAGAGATCGTTTACATCCCTAAATAAAAAAGACGGCAAGCCGTCTTTCCATTCAGGTGTTATAGGAATGCTACTTATTTTTTTCTTTACTTTTTCCTTTAAAATAATATTCCATGGGAATAATATTAGCCATGGGATTGTTATTTCGATAGGTTAAGACCAAATAATCTCCGTCCACAAGGACACCATAGCTTTCGTACTGATCGCTATCAGCAAACTTAATGCTCTTTTTCTCTTTGTCATAGGTAAAAGACCGTTCAGACTTTCCATCTAAAATAGACTGTTCAAAGGTTTCCTTATTGGCTCCACAAAGCTCTTTTCCTGGCTGCAGCTTTAATTTTTGAAAATCATTGCCAAAAGAAAAAGAATAATTATTATCCTTTTCGCAATCTTCCGGTTTATAATGATACAGCTCATCTTTCGTATCACTCGTAGAAAATGCGGGAACCCAATCGTAGGCTTCCAATTGTTTTTTCACATCCTCTGGCGCTATTTTTTCTGGACTAATGGTATCCTTACTGCAACTGCAAAACAAAATCAAGACTAGAATTCCGTTAAATAATTTATTCATACTGGTTCTCATTTAGTTATAATTTCATAACGTTTCAATATAGCTGGCCGCTACAGCGCACAGATACTTTTTAACCAAATAGATAAAAAATAGTTATTTTTGAATAAGCTCGTCCTGTGGACTGTCCGCAGGCAACGCACAAATCTAAACGGAGTAATATATGGCTAAGAAATCACCAATTAACCCTCGTCTTTTTCCAAAAAATCATCTCATCAAAAACAGAATAAAAATGTTAATAACAATGTTAATTAACTGAATATAAGAATCATTTTTGTTAATAACATTCCAGCAATTTGAAGTTTTTGACGAGGAAAAGAAACCAGTTAAAAAAAATTGTACTGATCACTAAGGGTAAAGTGAAAGTTAGCTGTCATAGAGATAAAGCTTAATCAATATGAAACTAACATCAATCTTAATAATTGCGCTGGCGACTCAGGCCACGCAATCACTTGCCCAGGCACAAGATTCGACGAAGACAAACCGACGGGTCGTGACCGAGACTGTTAAAGGTACTATCCTGGACAAAAACACAAGACTTCCGATTATTGGTGCCACTATTGTACTGTCCTCCAATGGTAATACAAAATCTGTGAGTACAGATCAGCAAGGCGAATTTAGGCTGCTGCAAGTTCCTGTAGGACGCCAGGTCCTACAAATACGCATGGCAGGCTACAGGCAGGAAGAATTATCAGAGTTGCTTATTACCTCAGGGCGCGAGAATGTACTCAACATTGAAATGGAACCACAGGCAAACACGTTGAACGAAGCTGTCGTCTACGCCAATACGGGAAAACAACCTTTAAATCAAATGGCCATGACCAGTGGACGCTCATTTTCACCTGAGGAGACCAATCGATATGCTGGCGCTTTTTTGACCCCGCAAGAATGGCACAGAGTTTTCCCGGAGTCGTTGCTGGAGGTGATGACAATGAGATAATTGTGCGTGGAAATTCGCCTAAAAGCCTACAGTGGCGATTGGAAGGGATCGAAATTGTAAATCCCAACCACTTTGGAGCCGAAGGAGCCGCTGGTGGTGGTATCAGTATGCTCAATACGATGGTTTTGGGAAAATCTGATTTCTATACAGGCGGACTGGCCGCTGAATACAACAACGCGATATCGGGGTGTTTGACCTTAGATTTAGAAAAGGAAATACCGATAAACGCGAATACACATTCAATGTCGGCGTGTTGGGGGTAGGTGCAACGTTAGAAGGTCCTTTCAAAAAGGGAGCGATGCATCGTATTTAATCAGCTACCGGTACTCCTCATTGAGTCTATTGGAAAAAGTAGGTGTAAAAGTCTCGGATACCGGTATCCCAAAATATCAGGATCTCTCCTTTAATTTTGTATTTCCAACCAAGAAAGCTGGAACATTTTCGCTGTTTGGGATTGGCGGCCTCGGAAAAATAAAGGAAACTGCCAAACGCAATTTCCAAGAATGGGAGGAACGAACAGATGCGCAGGACATGAACTTGGGATTTAACGCTGGTAGTGCCGGGCTAAAACATCAATATATCGCTAATGATCGATTGTATTTCACCAATATTATTTCGGCATCAGTCAGCCGCAATTCCAATAAAACAGATACCCTGACACAGGATTATGTCACTAGCCTATATCACAAAGATAAATTTACAAATACCGCAATCCGTTATGCTGGAAGCCTCAATTATAGAGCCAGCAGCAAAAATACGATCCGTGCAGGTATCAATGCCAGCCTGCTTCGCTATGATCTCTATGCGCTAACCTACGATACCGAAATCGCGGCATTAAAAGAAAGGATCAACGAAAATGGAAGTACCAGTACGTATGACGCCTTTGCACAACTCAAAACTGAGTTATCCGACCGTCTGACCTTAAACACGGGTGTACATGCCAACTATTTTGCCTTAAGTAAAAGCTGGACTGCAGAGCCCCGATTGGGATTAAACTGGAAGGTCGCTCCAGACCAGACGGTATCCTTTGGTACCGGACTTTACAATCGTTTAGAACCCTCAGCTATTATTTTGCCAAGAGCGGAACCGGACAAAATACAACAGATAATACCGCGCTATCTCCTACCAAGTCTGCTCAGGCTGTCATTGGATATGAAAAGAATCTGAGTCGTACACTCCGGGTTAAGACCGAAGTCTATTATCAACATTTATATAATGTCCCGGTTTCTTCAGATCCAGCAATGAATTTCTCCCTGCTGAATGTGTCAGATATTTCGGCAATTGGTACATCGACCTATCGTCAACTCGTCAATAAAGGTACAGGCAGAAATTATGGCGTTGAGTTAACGGTTGAAAAATCACTTAGCAAAGGCTATTATTTTATGGCCACCACTTCGGTATTTGATTCCAAATTCAAAGCGCTCAATGGGAAAGAATACAATACAACATTCAATACACGCTATGTCGGTAATCTATTATTGGGAAAAGAATGGACAGTAGGAAAGAATAAAAATAACCTATTTGGTATGAATGCCAAACTGATCTATGCCGGTGGAAGAAAATACTCTCCGGTATTGGAAGATGAATCCTTGCGTTTAGATGAGGAAATCATTGATCAAAGCCGGATTAATACCTTAACTGCCGATCCTTATATTCGACTTGATTTTTCATCGACCTATCGAATAAATCGTAAAAGGTGAGTCATCTCCTTATTCTGGATATTCAAAATATCCTCAATAGAGAGAACACTGTCGGGATGCATTACAATTTCAGCAAACGTATCATCGAGCCACAAAAATGGACCGGTATCATACCCACCATTAACTATAGGATCGAATTCTAAACGCTGTATATAACAGCACTTACAAAGAATTGATACGAGAGCCCATTCCCAACTGGGCTCTTTATATTTACCCTATAGTCCATTCTCTGAACGAAAAATATTTCCTTTAAAATCATAAGCCTTTTCGCATTGTAATTCCTAGAGAATACTTCGTTATTGAAGGCTATTGTTACGAAAACGATTGCGAGGAAATGACAGAATCGTTCATACTGAATGCTGTAAATTCACAGTACAGAAAATTCATTTTTTCATCCAATTAAATCTAACAAAGCCTATGATCAAGATCCAAAACGCATCCGTTGCGAAAAATCGCTGGGTGCATGCGGCAATCCCATTATCCTGCCTGTTGGTCGTATCCAATCTGGCAACTTCCCACGCCGCCCCGTTGGCCCCTAAATTTACACACAGCAAGCTTTCGCTAGCCATACAACAGAGTTCCATCCAAGGCAAAGTCGTAGATAGTGAAGGTAAGGCCATAGCAAACGTGACGATCCAAATCAAAGGAACCAATCAAGCCACATCGACTAATGCAACCGGTTCATTTGAACTCAATAGCCAACAGAAAGATGTCACTTTAGTGGTAAGAAGTATTGGTTACAAAACCATCGAAACTGTTGCTCATGCCGGTTCACCCTTAACAATCACCCTGGATAAAGAATCAAAAGGGCTTGAAGAGGTTGTTGTCGTTGGTTTCGGTACGCAGAAGAAGGAGAATGTGACAGGTTCGGTCTCCTCTGTTCAAATGTCTGAAGTCCTGGAAAGCAGACCCGTTACCTCCCTATCTGCGGGTTTAGCAGGTCAGGCTCCCGGTCTGTATGTCAATCAAGGTTCAGGCCGTCCGGGTAGCGATGGCGGTACTCTTCGGGTGCGTGGTCAGGGTACATTAAACAATGCGAATCCACTTGTTGTGATCGACGGCGTGATCGGTGATATGAACCTGATCAACCCGCAGGACGTCGAAAGTATGTCGGTATTGAAAGACGCTGCTTCGGCTTCTATCTATGGTTCACGCGCAGCCAATGGTGTCATTCTCATCACGACAAAAAGGGAAAGATCGAACAGTTTAAGGTTACCTATAATAATTATTTCTCCAGCCAGAAACCATCCAATACCATCCAAATGGTTTCCAACTATGCCAATTATATGGAGCTGATTAATGAAGGCTACAAAAATGGCGATCCGAATGCAAAACCTACATTTTCACAGGAGAAAATAGATCTTTGGCGACAAAATTCAGGACAAGATCCTTTGAAATATCCAAATTCAGACTGGGTGTCTGAACTCTTTCAGAATAAGATCAGTCAAAACCACAATCTGTCTTTTACAGGTGGAAGTGAAAAAATCAAATTCTTTGGTTCCTATGGTCTACTGAACAATCCCGGCGTTATTGAACAGGCTACCTACAAACGTCATACGGGTCGCATTAACCTAGAAGCTGATGTAAAGCCTTGGCTTACGCTGGGAGCGAATATCAATGGAGTCGTGTCAAAGACCGATATCGGCACCAATATCATTGATGATGTATTTACATTTGCGGGCGCTAGTACACCGGGTATGGTGCTAAGGGCTCCAGATGGCCGATTTGGTTCGCCCAGCAATCCGGAAGAGAACCCTCAATCCAACAATGTGCTCCACCGCCTGTATGCTCAAAGGGTAATATTAATAAAAATCGCTTTGTATCCCGCTTTTATGGAAAGTTAAAGCCTATTGAAGGCCTTTCTATCGAAGGATCATACACCTACACTTATGATGACGATTTTATCTATTCACAACCTGTGTTCAACGATCGTTGGGACTTCTTGACTAATACAGTCGCCATTGCAGGCACTGGACGTTCCTCTGTTACCAACGAATCCGTTAAATCATACCGTTATTATATGGATGGCGTTGCCAAATACAAGAATAAGTTATTTGAGAAATTAAATTATGAAGTGATGGTGGGGGCCAGCCAGGAATATTTTAAAGATGGCTGGTTTGCGGCATCCAAAATGGATCTCGTTGATCCTTCTCTGACGGTATTAAATGCGGCGACAATGGATGCTTCGGCCTTAGGGAACACCACGGATTGGGCCATGCGCTCCTTCTTTGGGCGGCTCAACCTTTCTTGGGATGACAAATACCTTTTGGAAGCCAATCTCCGTACCGACGGTTCATCCCGCTTTATGACCGGAAAAAGCAGATGGGGACCTTCCCTTCGGCATCCTTCGGTTGGAAGATCTCTTCGGAAGAGTTCTACGATGTCAAATGGATGCCGAGTCTTAAGTTCCGCGCCTCCTATGGCGCATTGGGTAACAATGGTACTTCGGATGTATCCTTCCGCAGGGATGAACAGCTCACAGGAGCAAATAAAATCAACAACTACGAATATCAGACACTGTACAATCCGGCCAACTACGTCCTGAACAATCAACTCTATGTCGGATTTGCACAGACGGTGTTGAGTAACCCGTTTTTGACTTGGGAAAATACCTATATCCTGAATGCAGGTCTGGATTTTGACCTTTTCAACTACAAATTGAATGGTTCAATTGATGTTTTCAATAAAGTAACAAACAATATCCTGATTGACCTTCCAGCGCCTTTAGTTGTCGGAAATGCCACCATACCACGTACGAATGCAGCAAAAGTTCGCAATAATGGTATTGAGCTTAACCTCAACTACCGTGATAAGATTGGCGATGACTTCAAATTCAATATCGGTGGTAACTTCACCTTCATTGACAATAAGGTGGTCAAATTTAAAGGCAACGACCGATCTATTTCAGGAGCAAATCTTCTACAGGAGGGCTATGCCATCAACACGCAGTATATTCTGTTGACCGATCGCATCTTGCAGACAGACGCAGATATGCAACTCGTGCAACAAATGATTGACAATGCGCCTATTGATCCAAATACGAATCAAAAGTAAATCCATTTGCGTCCTATGGGACACCAAAAAAGGTGATTTACTCTATAAGGACGCCAATGGCGATGGTATCATTAACGACAATGATCGGGTACCTGTCGGACATGGTACAGCACCGAGGATCACTTATGGTTTTAATATGGGATTTGATTATAAAGGTTTTGACTTTTCGGTTTTCCTACAGGGTAATGCAGGCAATAAGGCTATTTGGATAGATAATTATTACACGCCAACTGTACGTTGGGGCTACCAGATCAACCAGGAAATCGCGGATGGCAGATGGACAGAAGGAGCTACTGATGCTAAATATCCCCGACTCTTGCCATATACAGATACAAGAAACACCAGAAACAGTGATTTTTGGTTACAAAACAAAGCTTTTATCCGTGTAAAAAATATTCAGCTCGGTTACACGATCCCGAATGAAATTACCAAACGGATACAGGTACAGAATCTACGTGTTTTTGGATCACTGGAAAATTTCTGGACGATTACCAGTTACAAAGGATTCGACCCTGAGGTGAGTGGCACCAATTACCCAACAATGAAACAGGCTGTCTTCGGTCTTAGTTTAACATTTTAAGTTGTCAAATATCATGAAAAAGATTTCCCTACTCATAGCTGGATGCATTGCATTATCATCTTGTTATAAGCTCGATACAACACCCTACAGTCAGGTCAGCGCCGATACATTCTGGCAAAATGAAGACCAGGCACTCGCAGGCATATTAGGTTGTTATAATGATCTCAAGAAGGAACCGACCTTCGGTTTACAATTTTCTTATGATGGGCTCAGTGATATTGGACTGGGCTATGATCCTCCAGGGCTGGGCGAAGTCATCAGCGGTACATTTACAGACCGCTCATCCATTGTCGTAGATAGGTGGCAGGCCGGATATGACCTGATCCAACGCTGTAACCATGCCATCGCCCATATTCAGCCGATGACCATAGATAAAGCTAAGCAGGAAGGGTTTATTGCCGAAGCAAAATTTCTCCGTGCGCTGATGTATTTTCAATTGACAAACCTCTATGGAGCTTTACCGATATATGACGAGACGGTTGATCTGAACAGAGATTTTAGTTCACTCAAAAATAGCCGATCTTCCGTTGAAGATGTCAAGAAATTCATTCTTGCGGACCTCAACTACGCTGTCGATAAATTACCTGTAACCTATGAAGCAAAACACTATGGCCGAATTACAAAGGGCGCAGCCTATGCATTAAGAGGTAAAGTAGCCCTGTACAATAAAGATTGGACTTCGGCAATCCGGGATTTTGAAGAAATTGTCTATAACAAAACCAACAACTACGGTTATAGCCTCAGTGCTAATTATGCGGCATTGTTTACCATGGAAGGAGACCAAGCTCCTGAGATGATCTTTGCCATACAGAACATGGGCGGAACAGGATTTCCTTATGGGATGCCTATGGCCTGGTATATGGGGACAAGAGCAACTTTTGGCAGTGACTGGAACAACTGTATGCCAAGCACGCGGCTTGCAGACCGTTATGAAAACCGGGATGGTAGTCCTTTCAACTGGAATGACCATTTCCCAAATTATAACACAGACAATGCCGTTAAAAAGCAAGCGATGGAATCCACTCAATCCGGCGGTGTGCTGACTAAAGTACCTGACACCGCCAAGCTACGTCAGATCTATGCCAACCGGGATCCACGGTTGAATCAGACACTTATTGTACCTTATTCACACTATTTGGGCTGGAACGCCAACAAAGAGCGTGACATGCAATTTATTCTTGCCACAGGGGTAAATGAAAATTTTGGGCAGATCCGTAATAATCGGGGCTGGTATACCTACCTATGGCGCAAATTTGTACCTGAAGGTAACCTGAAAGGAGCGATTACGGATCGTACCCATACACCGATCAACTTCCCGATCCTTCGTTTGGGGATGTGTTATTGATGCTCTCCGAAGCCTATAATGAAACCAATCAGCTGGACAAGGCAATCACGGAACTGAATAAGGTACGTGCACGTTCAAAAATGCCGGGTTTAAACAGCGGCAGTTCATTCCTGGTTGTGAACAGTAAAGCGGAAATGAGTAAACGCATCCAACAGGAACGCGCCGTAGAACTCGCGGGTGAGGGTTGGCGTTATTTTGATCTCAAGCGTTGGAATTTATTGGAAGAAGTGTCGAAGGGCTTTATTGAAAAAGGTATTACAGGTGATAATCTCGTGACCAGAGGGTATCAACCCCGACATAAGCTTTGGCCAGTACCGGGACAAGAAATAGAGATGAATGCGGCTCTTCTGCCACAAAATCAAGATTGGTAAACATGAGAATATATCTAATCCTATTCTTCTTTCTCAGTAGTCTCTCTTTTCAGGGGCTACTGGGAAAAGAATTAAAGCTACTCACAGGGACTTTTAAACAGGAAGATCTCAAGCTCAACCTGAGCCGGGACAAGTCCTGGGTTCCCTATCCAAGTTATTCCGATCGTAAGGCATGGGATCAGCTGATAGCCCCATTCCGAGAGGAGGTTATCGCGAAAGGCGACAAAGCACTCGACTATCAATGGCAGGTGGTAAAGGCAACAGATTATCTGGAATATGAACGCTCAGGCAATCGCGGCATGATGGAAAAGCCGATGAACGAAAACTGTACAGCGCTCACAAACCTGCTCTTAGCTGAATTAGCAGAAGGAAAAGGACGTTATATCGATCAGATTCTAAACGGCACCTGGCACATGACCGAGATGTCTACCTGGTCATTATCGGCCCACCTACCTGCTTTCCAATCCAGCAAAAGATCCCTCCCGCAAGAACGGACACATGTCATTGACCTCATGGCCGGTGATGTAGGATCCTTACTTTCGTGGATACACTATTTTTTCGGGACACCTTCAATACCATCAATCCGGAAATAAGTCTACGCTTAAAACAACACATCCAACAACGCATTATACTGCCTTATCTTGACCGTAATGATATGTGGTGGCAGGGCTTTGAGCTCAAAGGAAACCAATTGGTCAACAACTGGAATCCCTGGTGCAATTTTAATGTGCTCACCTGCCTGCTACTGGTAGAAGACAATCCGGATGTTCAACTGGCTGGCATCTATAAAACAATGACTTCGGTCGATCGCTTTATCGATTACATTAAAAAAGATGGTGCCTGTGAAGAAGGTCCGTCCTATTGGGGCACGCCGCTGGTAAATTGTACGATTACCTTAAGATACTTGCCCTTGCAACACAGAACAAGGTCAGTATCTTTGACAAACCTCTTATCCGCGATATGGGTGAATATATCGCACAATCTTATATTGGTGGTGACAGATGGGTGGTCAATTTTGCGGATGCCTCAGCCAAAGGTGGTGGAGACCCGCTTCTCATCTATCGTTATGGGCAAGATGTACACAGTACCGAAATGATGCAATTTGCGCGATATATGACAGATCTTGGCGGTAAAGGTGCGGACTTCAAACCCTCACGGGATATCTTCCGTGCATTTGAAGACTTACGCTGTTTTCCACAGCTTCAGCACACACAGGCAGCACTTCCTCAAAATGCATTTAAGTGGTATCCGGAAACGCAGTTTCTCTATCTGAAAAAGGGAGGTTTTTTCTTCGCTGCCAAAGGTGGTTTTAATAATGAGAGCCACAACCATAACGATGTCGGCAGTTTTATTCTATACCAGGATCAGCAGCCTCTCTTTATTGATGCCGGTGTGGGAACCTACACAAAGAAAACATTTAGCGACGATCGCTATAGTATCTGGACCATGCAGGGTGCCTACCACAACCTGCCCCAGATCAATGGTAATGATCAGGCATTTGGCAAAGAATACAAAGCCGAAAATGTGGTATTCCTACCTGAACAGAATAAATTCCAGCTCGATATCGGGAATGCCTATCCAAAGACAGCCAATATTGAACTTTGGAATAGAAGCTACAGCCTCACAGCCGATGGTCTGACCATAGCAGACGAGTTCAAGATCAAAAATCCGACCCAGTCTAATATAGTGCATTTTTAGTTTCAAAAGAACCTCAGATTACCAAGGGAGTGATTGCCATGGGCGACGGTCTGGCCGCATTGCATTTTAATCCTGCACAGTTCGTTGCTTCCTACGAGCCCATCACACAGGATGACCCTCGTCTGAGCCAGGTATGGGGCGAGCGGCTTTACCGCATCAGCCTCAAAGCCAAAAGCATCAAATCGACAGGAAAATATAGTTTTATCATTAAAAAAGCCAAATGAAAAGAAGAAATGGATTCAAGCCGTAACATTAACTACCGCAGGAGCGCTAATGAACAGTCCCTTGCTTGGTCGCAGTCAATCCAGGGGTTCATCGGCGCAACCTTCTACTGACGACCGTGCGTATTGGGTGTCTATTTTAACAAAAATGGCCAGTCCTATTCTCGATCGTATCAGCAAAGAGCGTTTTCGCGCAGAGATGCCAATTGTTAAAAGTGAAACTTATGACTATATAGATCCCAGTGTGGGTTATCTGGAAGCCTTTGGCCGATTATTGGCCGGTATGGCACCATGGTTGGCTCTGCCAGACAATAAAACCGCAGAAGGAAAATTGCGTGCTAAATTTAAACAACAAGCCTTACTGGGCATACAGCATGGTGTAAACCCTGCTTCGGCAGATTATTTCTCCTGGCGTAGCAAGTCCAAGCAACCTCTGGTTGATGCGGCACATTTAGCCCAGGCATTTATGCGTGCCCCAAAAGCATTATGGGATCCACTACCGCAGGTGACAAAGCAACAGGTTATTACCGAATTTAAACACTTACGCTGGATCAAACCCAACGAAAGCAACTGGCTATTGTTTGCCGCAATGACTGAAACTTTTCTCTACAGTATCGGTGAAGACTGTGTCCGTGAGAAAATAGACTATGCGGTAAACAAATTTGATCAGGAATGGTATGTCGGCGACGGATGGTATAGTGACGGTGCGCGATTTAGTTTTGATCATTACAATGGTTATGTCATCCATTGCATGCAAGTGGAGACCTTAAAAAATAATCTTAGCGCTGATGCGAAGTACCAAACCATGTATGACCGCGCCTACAAACGAATGCAACGTTATGCACATCATCTGGAGCGCATGATTTCACCGGAGGGTACCTATCCTGTCGTTGGGCGGAGTGCAACGTATAGAAATGCGGCCTTTCAACCGCTCGCTGCAGTCGCACTCGATGGAAAGCTCCCCACGGACCTCTCCAATGGGCAAGTGCGCGCAGCATTGACAGCAGTCCTCAAGCACATCTACGCCGATCGCATTTTTCATGAGGATGGCTGGATGGCCTTGGGATTTCTCAATGCCGATCAGGGAAATATAGCAGACAGTTATACAAACTCGGGTTCGCTCTATACTGCTTCCCTCTCATTTCTACCCTTAGGCCTTCCACCAACGCATGCATTTTGGTCTGACGCTGCTGCGCAATGGAGCTCACAAAAAGCTTTTGCAGGTTTACCCTTCCAAAAGATTATTATGTAACTTACTAAGAATATACGCTGTTAGGAATTCTTAGGTGGTCGTATGAGCCGTGTGAAACGAACGATTGAGCTCACGAATACCTTAAAATACCAATTTAATGAGTAAACGAGTTTATTTATACCGACGAGGCTAACACATATACCGCCGAAGGCAGCGTGAAACGAGTGAACCAAAGGACGAGAGTTCATAAATACCCTAATCCTAAAATAATAGATGAACAAATAATTTATGCAGATGAAAAAAGAAAAACCAGTTTAAAAACAATCCTTCTTATCGCTTCGGGACTTTTTGCGCTCAGCTTTATTGACCAAAAGGCAAACTTTATCGATGCTAGCTTCAACGCTGCGGAGAAACAATATCAATTTTTGGCCAAGGAAGCTGACAAAGACCATAAGTTCCCACGTACATTGACTCCTTCAGGACAATTGCGCGGAACCGACGAATGGGATTGGACAGGAGGTTTTTTCCTGGCTCACTATGGTATATCTACAACCACACACACAATAAAGAAACAGAGAAAGAAGCGATAAAATGGACCGAAGCGCTCGAAAAAGCGAAGGACCTGGATCAACATCACGATATTGGTTTTGTCATGTATTGTTCCTATGGAACAGCAATAAAATACCTCAAGGATCAGAAAAAAATTGCCGATTATAAAGCCATCCTGGTCCATTCGGCCAATACCGCATTAAAGCGCTTTAACCCACAGGTTGGTGTCATCAAGTCATGGAATGAGAAAAAGTCATGGGATGGCAAAACACTTTGGAAATACCCTGTCATCATTGACAATATGATGAACCTTGAAATGCTGTGTTACGTTTCCGATCTGACAGGTGATCCTAAATATAAGGATGTCGCTATCAGTCATGCAACGCAAACCATGAAAAACCATTTCCGCACAGACTATAGTACCTACCATGTTGTAGACTATGATGCCAGCGGTAAAGCAATCCATCAACAGACAAATCAGGGCTATGCCGATAATTCAACCTGGGCACGTGGACAGGCTTGGGCTATCTACGGATTTACCATGATGTATCGGGAGACAAAAAAACCAGAGTTTCTCAAAACAGCACAGGCAGCAGCTAAATTTTACATGACCCACAAAAATCTTCCAAAAGATAAAATCCCTTACTGGGATTTCAATGCTGGACAACAGGGATATAAATCAGATGCTGATTTTTCAACGTTAAAGCTCAATTACGTTCCTCGTGATGCCTCCGCAGCAGCTATTGTCGCTTCGGCACTCGTTGAACTATCGACCTTAACTTCAGGAGCAGAAAGTAAATCCTATTTAGCTTTTGCGAAGGAGAGTCTACAGACACTGTCAGGAACAGGTTATTTTGCCAAATATGCAAGCAACGGTGGTTTCTTGCTCAAACATAGTGTTGGCAGTCTGCCACATCATTCTGAAATTGATGTCCCTTTGACCTATGCAGATTATTATTATCTCGAAGGTTTAACACGCTTGGAACAACTCAAAAAATAATAAAAACAGGCTGTATCAAAAGCTAAACTTTGGTAAACAACGCCAACTAATCTTTAGAAACCTCAGCCGAACGAATGAAGAAGGTCCAAGTTCTTTACAGATCCTGGACCTTACTTTTTAATATTCACGGCAATTCGAAAGAATTAAAACCTTATTTATTATCGGTCGGGATTGTTTCTGATACGGTACTACCCGCGTACTCAGCCTGTGGAAGCTTTATCTCGACAGTTTTATTTACTTGTGCACGTTTATTGATGAGATGAATACGTACGGCTTTTTCCTGTTGCATTGGATCTGCCACATCCAGTTTGAAGGCTTTATCTCCCTTTGTGATCTGCAGAATGACCGGCTTATCCACCTGAATAGACCAAGCCCCAATTTGATAGGTACCTGACTGATGAAACACTGCCTGAATAGCGACCAGCCCCTGATGTTCTACGGCTTGAACAGCAGACGTATTGTGCCAGATTTTTAACTGCTGCATAGCCTGCTTATCGATCTGATCCACACCAGGCACCACGATATACCCATAACTCCCATTGACAGGTTTCGCCGCATGTTCAATCCATAACTTAAATACCTTACCATGGACAGCATCTTTTGATCGGGAACGATTGATGCGGTACCAGGAGCCCGATTGTTCTTTTGCCGTCAGAACGACTTTTATGGCTTCCGGAAAATAATAGCCAACCTGATTGTGCATCACATATTCACCTTGTTTTACATTTCGAACCAGTGAATCGGTTGAAATCTTCTCTTTTCCATTCCATACGACAGGGCCATTCAACCAAGTCTGATTCAATGTTGTGACGACCGGTTCAGTAGCACTACTGCTAATTCCACTACCTAGGCAAACAATCTCCTTATCAAAAAAGAACCATGCTTTTTGTGCAGTCAGGCCATCGTATTGAACAGACATGGCCGATGCACCGATTGTACCATTGCTGACCCCACCAGAGAAACTGTTGGCAGCCAGTACACCCCACTGTTCTTTGAGTTCCTGATCACCCTGATAATCTCGGGTAGTTGTCCCCGGAATTTTGTCCCACTCCCATACCGGCATGATATTATAGTATTCCGGACCAAATACCTGAATATTGGTTACACCATCTGTCATATTTTTACCAAGCATATTTTCACCATTTCCTGATTCCGATTTGTTGGTTCGCTTGCTTGCCAGACGCAGGTTAAAATGAAACTGTTTTCTGAGGTGTGTTGTATAGTCTCCTTTCCAATAATGTCGATGCAGGGATTGATCTTCCGCATTAAAATCCTGTACACTATCTAATTTTGCCAATCCTCTCTTCCAGACCTCACTTTTAGCCGGATCGATCAACTGCATTTGCTGCAGTATGGCAACTTCCTGATCCTTGCGCAATATATCTGGTCGCGATATCCCACGTCCATGCACATTAAAATCAATATAACGTGAACGTATAATCGGCAGATAAGTTTCCAAAAGAAATTTTTCAAAGAGATGCAATTTCTCTTTATTAACTGCATAAGGCGTCTCGCGGACATAGGCCATTACCTTAGAAATTCCCTTTAAAAACTCTTCGCCATAGCCCGCAATATACAATTGTGGGCCGTGCTGTAAGTAGGAGAAATCATATTGTAAACCCTCTTTGCCATCCACCAACTGGATAGGAAAAAGTAGTTGTTCCATAGCAGCTGCCAATAGAGCGGCATCTTCCAGGATCAGTGCACGATAGAAATAATGCATGGCAATATCACTTTTGTTCGCGCCCGTTTTCTTATAGGGGTCCCCTTTTTCCATCAATTTGACCAGTGCTGTTTCCACTGCAGCCGGGATTTTCTCCTGACCAAATTTCATCAGGATCAGACAGACACCTATTGCTTTGGGAGAGGCAATTTCATTGTGCCACCAATTCGTGGATTCAAATCGGTTATTTGCCCAGTACTGAGCTACCCGTACAATCTTGTCATACAGCGACTTTTGCTGATAAGATTTACTCTTGGGAGATACATAAGCTATGATCAAAGCTTTCAAGCGATCCAAGTGTTCTCCTGGAGGCCAAAGTGAAATTGATTTACTCGTGTAATCTATATCAGACCAAGTACCGGCTTCAGTCAGCTGATTGCTCCAGATTGTGGTTTTATCACCGTGCGTGGACGAACTTTGCAGTTCGTCTTCGTACACATGTTTTTTGATGCGATCAAATGTATGCTTGTCCTGTGCCCTTGTCATGACCAGTCCAAATGATAATAAAAATATAAGTATAGCTTTCATTCGTTTTCCAATTATAATCCGATTAAGGGTATTTCTTTTCTGCTGCCCGTCCAATGACATCCATTCGATGTTTCATCATTTGGTTCTGATCATTATCCAAGACTCCACTTAACCATTTGGGAGCTGCCATCTTTTTTCCCACTCAGCCAATTGACCCAACATTTCCTTCACGTTATCGGGATATTTTTCAGCTAGATTATGTTGTTCTTTCAGATCGTTTTTCAAGTTAAATAACAATATCGGATCATCCTTGACAACAATCAGTTTCCATTCGGCATGACGGACCGCTTTCGCGACTCCCCGTCGCCAAAATAAATATTCATGCCCATTCTTCGCCGCCTTATAGGATGATAACAGACTTAGCCCATCGATCGCTTGTCCGGGGATGTTTTTCCCTTGTATGGCATCCATACTTGTTGGCAAGATATCCATACCCGATACCATCGCATTGACTACTTTTCCTTTCGGTAGCTTTGCTGGCCATTGCATAATCATTGGTACCCGTATACCGCCTTCCCATTTCGACCCTTTCAGACCGCGCAGCTGGCCATTATCGGCACCATTATTTGTCGCCGCACCATTATCATTCATAAAGATAATCAGCGTATTTTCATAAAGTCCATCGCTTTTCAGTTGTTCTATCAAACGGCCAATGTTACTGTCCATATTTTCCAGCATGGCCAGATAAGCACGGCGCAAAGGATCTGCAATATGATTATATTTACTATTCTGCGTCAGCGGAGCCTCCACAGGAGTATGTATAGCATTAAAAGCCAGATACATAAAAAAGGCTGTTGGCGATAACGATGAACATAGGAGATTGCCTTATCGGTCAATGTCTCTGTCAGATAGCGAATAGAATCTTCGGGAAAAATGCGCCCATCATCGACCAACATTTGTGTTGGTTTTACCTTTCCGGGGATCGGAAAATAAGAGCGATCTCCGCCGATAAAACCAAAGAAATGATCAAAGCCACGCTTAAGCGGATGAAATTGGGGACCGTCCCCTGATGCCACTTGCCGATGCCAACGGTTTTATAGCCGTTGTATTTCATAAAATCAGCTATGGTTGCCACCGAGGTATCCATCCCAATATCTTCCAATGCTGTTCCATTGGTCGGCCGTTTGGAAATATTGTGTTCGAAGCCAAAGCGTTGTTGGTACCGACCCGTCAGTAGGCCGGCACGTGAGGGTGCACAAACCGATGCAGATGCATAAGCACACTGAAAACGAATGCCCTGTTTAGCCAGCTCGTCGATATGCGGTGTATGCACCTCCTTACCACCATAGCAACCAAAATCATCGTAACCGCCATCATCGCTCAAAATCACAATGACATTGGGCCGCTGCTGTGCAAAAACAGAAATTTCAACTAGAGAAAGTACACTCAGCAAAGTGAGTATACGATAGAACGTTATCCGGTAGATCATCGCATTAGATTTATCCCTAAATGTAAACCTAAATGTATTGGATTTTTGTAAAAAAACCGAAAACGATTTCGTTAAGTCAATTTTTTTAGTCCTTTAGCGGGGAAATCCAATCCGAAGCAGATGGAAATAAACGAGAGAAATCAACTAGCAGCTATTGCTAAAATTTTGGTCAGGAATGATCATGATAAGGCATTAGATGCCCCCTGGTGCGGCTCCTCCAAAGTGGGCAAAATACTGTTCGACCCGACCTTTTAGCTTTGCAGAAAAATGGTCAAAGGCGACATCCCCAGAGCATTAGCCGAACTCTGGGAAGAGTTCAAAATCCTCCTAGCCCTTCACCCTGATCTTGGCTTTGTTGTTATTGAAGGCGCACGTATTGCGGATATCCCGAGCTTTTATGCTGAAATCAATCGAGTTTATATGGCTGATGAGAGTTGGCAA
This sequence comes from Sphingobacterium sp. E70, assembly GCF_019285695.1. NCBI lineage: Bacteria > Pseudomonadati > Bacteroidota > Sphingobacteriia > Sphingobacteriales > Sphingobacteriaceae > Sphingobacterium > Sphingobacterium sp. E70. The sequence goes on from NZ_CP079104.1 coordinate 1,968,531, forward strand.
ATTGGGAGTCTGGATGGTTTTGATGATCTGCTTTATGGTGGCTTTGGAAAAGTACAGGATGCAAAAAAAAAGACGATCATCTGGAAAGACATCGCCCATAGTAGAGCGGCATTAGGAGTAACAACCACCCTCGCCTACTATCAGGAAAAACTTGCAGCCAATTCACCATTCAATCATACCTATTTCCAACAAAAGCTAGCCGATTTACAAGCTGGAAAAGGACAGACTTATTTCGATATCGTAGCGGAAATAATACAATCGCATCCAAAGATTGACTGGATTTACTAAAGGATTTAAAGAATTCAAAATGGTATCTTTATTGAACCTAAACAGAATACCATGAAACATATAGTAAAGATATTTTTTTGTTGACGATGCTATTTCAGCATGTTGCTTATGCGGACAGTCCTCTTAAAGTCGCTGTTGCGGGACTCAATCACGACCATGTATACCTCCTATTGAATTTATATAAAGAGAAGAAGGTTGAGATCATTGGGATAGCAGAGGCCAATAATATCCTCGCAGACAAGATTCAGACCCAATATAACCTTCCGAAATCCGTTTTTATCCAGATCTCCCTTCATTATTGAAAAGAGTAAAGCCCGATGTCGTTCTTGCTTACAACCCCACCAATGAGCATATCAATGTAGCGGAAATCTGTCTACCGCTCAAAATACCTGTCATGGTAGAGAAACCGATGGCAACCACCTTGGCTGATGCCAAACGCATAGCAACTTTATCCAGGGAAAACAAAACGGCTTTTTTGGTCAACTACGAAACGACCTGGTATAAGAGCAACCAACAGCTCAAGCAATTGATTGATCAAAATGCCGTGGGTCGAGTGACACGGATGATTGTAAAGGATGGGCATGAAGGGCCCAAAGAGATCGGCTGTAGCAGCTATTTTCTCGATTGGCTAACAGATCCACAGAAAAATGGCGGTGGTGCATTAATGGATTTCGGCTGTTATGGGGCCAATCTTATGACCTGGATCAAGAATGGTGAACGGCCTATTTCTGTCAGCGCAATTACACATCGACTGAAGCCAGAAACCTATCCAAAGGTAGAGGATGACGCGACGATTATCTTAAACTACCGGGATGGTAGCACAGGTATTATCCAGGCATCTTGGGCTTGGCCTTACAGCGTGAAAGACCTACAGGTATTTGGGACCAAGGCTCAACTTTATGCACAAAACGATAAAACATTGTTAAATACGTCCAGCATAACGATAAGCCAATAGTTATTCCAACCGATCAAACCTATTTTGAAAATCATATCCTTTATCTGGAGGATATACTAAGGCAAAAACAGTTCCCAGAGAATGATCTGGGCTCCATCAGCAACAATGTGACTGTGGTCGAAATATTGGAGGCTGCGAAACGTTCAGCAAAGGAGGGAAAGACGATTGTATTAAATTGATATTTCACAGAAAAAGGTATGTGGATAACCATTTCCACATACCTTCTTCCATATAATACCAACATTGTTGACAAGGACATGTCGGATTTGTTTCATATTGTTCAATCGGAGTTCTGAGGCGAACCGTTAGGGATCCAGCGGTTCGTCCGGATCGATTGTGAATGCTTCATCTTTCGCCTGAAATTCGATGATAACATCGGAAATTCGTTTTCCAAGGCTATAGGGTACATAACCCAATTCGCGAATACAGCGGTCGGCCATTTTTTCTACCGCATCGATATGTGCCTTACTGCTGTTGACAATGGCAAATTTATCTTTAGGAAATCCATAGTTCAATAGTATACGGGCAGTATTGCGCAGATTTGTTGTTGTATGGCGGGCATGCGGATCGATCAAGATCGCCTGTTCAGGGACTCCCATGACATTGATCAAGTACTTTTTCATCTCGATTGCCTCGATATACGCCGTTTTATAAGGGTGTACCTTTCCACCGGAAAGTACAATAAAGGGGCCAATTTTTCAAAATAACTACGGGCAGCCATGCGTGCTCGCAACATACCGCCAGGACTGATCGGCTGTCCATAGATTTCAGGGCCCGCCCCAGGGTCAACAACAGGCTGTAAGGGTAGACTGAAAAATTTGTTTTTTCACTTGTTCAAACGCCTTTTTATTTTCCAGTGCTATCAGTGGCTCCAATTGTGCAGCGTCCCAACGCTCATTGATCTCAAGCAGCCTTACCGCTGTCATCATTGTCATAAAAAGCGCCTCCTTACCAGTCGGAATATCTTTTAGCACATCCTGACGTACATCATCTAAAAGCTGAAAATAAGCCTTACGATTTACATCAAAAGAAATTGAATCAATCCTGGGATAGTTGGGCCTCTTGCCGCCACCATAGACATCAACAACATAGTTCATGGCGCCAAAGTCCTGTAACAGCGCTTTCTTAAGATACACTTTTGCGGTCTCATCCCTTGGTATACCATAGGTCTTTGATGGCATCAACGTTGATTCAACCAGTTCTGCCAATTTCCTGTTGCCCTTGATCTGACTTGAAATTTGTTCAGCCATGAGTTCGATCTCAGAATATTTCCATTTAAAAGCTTCCAGAAAACAGCCGAGATCCGCGCAATGATCACTACCCTTGAACCGGTCAAATCGCTGTTTCAACATTGTTGAAACAGCTTGGGATGCACAAAGCTGCTGTGTTAAGGCAGGATCCTTTAGCAACAGATAAGTCGCGTAATAATTCTTGCGGATGACCCAATCCTGCGGACCGGGAAGATTGGATTGGGGTTGGCGTTTGGAAATGTGCATTACGCATATTCCCAAAGTCAACAAAATGATCTTTTAATGATACCGCTCATATCCGATTCTATTAATAGCCAGGATTTTGATACATACGCTGTGGATCCAATTTATATTCATCAAAAGGAATTGGATAGTACCGATCCTTTGTAGTTATATTGGAGATTTTAGCATTCCCATAATCTGCCTGGTTTTTAGTTTTAAAGTACGTCACCAATTCCTGTGGATTATAGTTCCGGATTAAGTCAAACCAACGTTGATTTTCGAAAGCCAGTTCCACTCGACGCTCGTGCAAGATCGCTAACTTTAATGTTGGGTATTTTGTACGATAGTCATTGTTTAACATTGAGGCTGCATAAGAAGGCAAGCCTGCCCGTTCGCGCACCTGATCCAATAGCGCAATAGCTTCAGCTTCTTTACCCAGATGATATTTTGTTTCGGCCAACAATAGCATCACATCGGCATAGCGGATCAAGATCCAGTCATTTCCGCCCCAGCCAGCACTGCTTGCTTTCACGCTATTATCTCTAAATTTAGTCACAAACCAATCATTTACCTGTGGGTCTTTTGCAAATTTGACTGAGAAATCCTTTCTTAAATCACCTTCTTCATAGTCTTTGATCAGGTCCAATTTAACAACCTCGCCAACCCCGGTTGCTTTGTTTTGCGAATTAATAAATTCACCTTTTGCCTGATAATTCCGTGCAATACTCGAACTGTAGTTCTGATCCCCTGTAGGTACTGAATTTGAAAAACCAATTCTTTACATTGCATTTTCATCCCGACATCAAACACTTGGGCATATGGTATTTCTTTCAATTGACCGAAAGTCCGCATGCCATAAGATGCGCTAAGGTACTGCTCAGCTTTTGCGAAGTTTTCAGCACTTCCTGAAGCCTGAGTAGCACCCAAAGTCAAATACACCTGTCCTAAAATAGCATTCACCGCAGCTTTCGATGTCCGACCCACGGCATATTCCATCTGTGTGTTCGGCAAATCACTTGAGAGGGCGTCGGTAAGATCCCGAATGATCTGTTGATAAATGACCGATTCTTTTTGACGAAACGCAAGTTCATTTGCCTGTTCTTTGCTGGTTACCTGAACGGTTGACATGGGAATATCGCCGAATTTACGTACCATATGGAAAAGCAGTAATGCACGTACAAATTTTGTTTCGGCCATATACCTTTGTTTCAGCCCTTCGCTAGAGAAAGAGACTTCATCAATATGTGTAAGGATTACATTGCAACGACTAATGCCCGCAAACATTGCCGCCCAATGTGTTTTTAAATAGGTATTGCTCGGCAGCAATGAAAAGTCATTGAACTGAAAGGGCTCTCCTGCGTTGGACTGATTATCATTACGTCCGGTATTATCGGACCGTTCTTCGTTGTATAGTGTACTGCCCTCGCCGATTGTACTCCCCGAGCGCAAAGTTTGATATAAGCCGTTGACAGCTAAAAGCACGTCATTCTCCGACTTAAAATAGTCTTGAATCTGAATCGCGTTCGGATCTTTTTGGTTTAAAAAGTCTTTACTGCACGAAGAAAGTGCAAACAACACAAGCGGTAATAAATATCTTTTTTTCATTGAAGTATTTTTTAATAGTGCTTCCATTCGAGATTTCGTGATTGAAAAATCATAAGGGCGCTATGAATATGTATATTAGAAAGTTACTTTTACACCAAGATTATAGGATCTGACCAATGGGTACAGTCCATAATCGACGCCCGGAGTCAGATTTCCCCGTTGGTTATAATCTGGTTCGGGGTTATAACCTTTGTATTTGGAGATCGTAAAAGGGTTGTCCACTGTTGCATACACCCGTATTCCGGATAAACTCAATTTTTCAGCGATGTTTTTGGCATATTATAGCCCAGGGCAATATTGGTCATACGTAAAAACGAACCATCCTGCAGGTAGAAATCTGACAGACGCGTACTGTTACTTTGCGTGCCACCCTGGAAGCACGGTACACCTTACCATTACCTGGGTTTTGTGCTGATCGGTAGCGTTGTGCGACATCGGCATACTGATTGCCTGATCCCTCCATGTTATAGAGATAGTAATCATAACCATCCAATACTTTATTGCCTTGTGATCCATTGAATGATGCACGTAAATCAAATTCTTTGTAGCGTGTACTCAGCGCAAAACCATAGGTAAAATTCGGATGCGGATTACCGATCACCCGCTTGTCGGCATCATTGACAATACCGTTTCCATCGACGTCCTCAAAATAAAGATCACCTGGTTGCAAAGGCGTAGATGAAGCTGCCGATGGCGCTACTGTCTTGTAATTTTCCTCTGTTGCCACGCCAAGAACTTTAAAGCCATAGAACATACCGATTGGGCTTCCTTCCTGTGTGATATGGGTCAGATAAGAACGTTCGGCACCGTTGGTTAAGATCGTTGACGATCCACCCAAATCAATACTTTATTGCGGTTGACATTAATATTTCCACTGATACTCAATTCAAAGTCACTTTTACGGATCAATGTCGCATCTACCTGTAAGTCAAAGCCTTTGTTTTGTACTTTAGAATTTGGTAAATTGGTCAATATTGTCGTTGATCCGGATACCGCAGAAATCGGTTGGTCAAACAATAAATTAAATGAGCGGCTCAGATAAAAATTCGCCATTACATTCAAACGCCCCTTCAAGAGTCCAAGATCCAACCCGGCATTATATTGAGAAGTCGTTTCCCAGCTCAAATTAGGATCGTACAGATCACCAGCAGTATATCCTGTACTGACTTTATCACCTAAGATCACACCAGCGGGGAATTAAATACAGATACTGAGCGATACTCTCTGATATTATTGTTACCGCTACGCCCCAACTTGCCCTCAGTTTCAGTGTAGACTGCTGCCCTAGCCAATCCGTATAAAAGTCCTCTTTGGAAATTGTCCAGCCTCCAGAAACCGAAGGGAAAGTTCCCCATTTATTATTTGGGCCGAAGCGCGAAGAACCGTCTGTACGTATGGAAGCTGAAAGGAAATATTTCGAATCGAAACTATAATTTACACGACTAAAATACGATTGAAGTGTTGTGATACGTTTGAAGGTATCGTCTTTCAAGAGCTGAAAATTGGAGGGTCAGCACCTTTATCAGTGATTTCACCAATAGCATTGCTATTAAATCCATTAGCTCTCACACCCTGATAATCGAAATCCGTCCGTTGTGCGGAGTAACCTAACAAAGCAGAAATCTGGTGTTTCTCACCAAAAGTCTTGTTATAATTTAATGTCGTTTCCAGAAGCTTATCCACCTCATTTTTGGTTTTGGCATCCGCATAGGCAGCTGTGATTGCTTGTGGAGAATAAGGTCGATCATTTCCGTTAGAAATACTTGTTGGGCGGAAATAATCGTATTTTTTCATCGTATGTGGAAAATCCACCATTCACTTTCAGATTCAGCCCATCGATAATCGTAAAATCTGCGAAAGCATTATACAGCCCTTTTTTTTCCTCGCCGATTGTTTTTGATCTGAGTCACATAAGCCAACGGGTTTTCGGGGTTCTGAATACCATAATTATTTGCTGAAAGATCGGCCATCAGGTATTGTGCATAAGAACCATCCTCGTTATATACGGGCAATGTAGGCAGATAGATTAACGCTGCCATGGAAGGACTTCGGTCATATCGACCAGTAGTCACTTCGTTGTTGTCATTGTATGTAAAGGAAACATTGGCACCAACGGTGAGTCTTTTACTGACTTTACTATCAATATTAGCTCGAAAGTTAAATACTTTTTGATCCGTACCCAACATGATACCTTGTTGGTTTTGATACGAACCACTTAGAAAGTAGCGATTTTTTCATTGCCACCATAAGTAGAGAGGTTATGGCGTTGGAAAGGCGCATTACGGTAAAGGGCATCCTGCCAATCGGTATCGTATTTTGATTTTTAGCGGTACCCGTTGCAAAATCGTAATATTCTTCAGGGATAGTTATCGACCCTGCGTTGCCGGGAGAATTCAATACGCGTGTTTTGTTATCATCGAGACGTCTTGCATCCGACCATGCAATGTTGGTTTTTGCCAGAAGGTCTTTATACGAATTATTACGACCATCAATCAAAAGGTCAATAAACTGTTCGGCATTTAAAACATCTATTTTCTTGGAAAGCTGACCAAAGCCACCCAACACTTCATAATCGACATTGTTTTTACCTTCTTTACCACGTTTGGTGGTGATCAGCACAACGCCACCAGCTGCACGCGATCCATAGATGGCAGCGGATGCCGCATCCTTGAGAATATCAATGGATTCGATATCATTGGGATTAATATTTAAATTATTTCCGGCGGGATAGCCATCGATAACATAGAGTGGATCCGAACCGGCGTTGATAGATCCCATACCACGTACGCGGATCTTGGTTCCATCATAAGGGGCACCGCTTGTTTGCATCACCTGTACCCCGGCCACTTTACCAACTAAAGCTTGTGATAGTTTTGGCGCACTGAGATTTAGTTCTTCGGCTTTTACGCTGGCGATCGCACCGGTAACATCGGATTTTCGTATTTTCTGATAACCGATGGAAACCGTCACTTCTTCAAGCGTATTTTCATTGGGCTGTAAGACAAAGATCTGTCCATTGGATTGCGCTATAGGCTGGACAAGATTGTTAAATCCAACATAGGAGATACTGAGTCTATCACCGACCTCCGCATCGATATGGAAATTTCCTTTTTCATCGGATTGAACAGACTTTTTACTTTTTAAATTTTGAATTGTTGCTCCTGAAACTGCATTGCCCTGCGCATCGACCACGCGGCCGCTAAGGGAATGCTGTACCTGTAAGAAATGCGGTTTGGTTAGCGATAGAGGTTTAGCTTTGACAGCCGATGAGCTCGCTGCAATGGCACATAACAACCAAAAGACATTGTTGGCTTTAATTTTCATAAGTAGTGCATTTGATTTATGGGTACAAGGTTACAAATGCAATATGAAGGTAGTATCAATAAAAGGTTAATAGTTTTTAACTAAACCGCGTTAGCATATAAAATAGTCTTAACAAAAGGCTAACAATAACGACAGAAATTAGCGCTTATTTTTTCCAAAAAGAGGGCGAAGAGACAGGTGTAAAACAAGGTATATAGCTAGTGCGACAAGGATATTGCCCATCAGTTTAAGTGGTTCAAAATTTTCGAAACTGGCGTATTCATCACGTTCAGGATTATAGCCCGTGCCTTCGGAATAGAACTTCCAGGGAAATCCGATTACCAGTTTGCCGTCTACAGGCAGTTGATTCTGATAAGAGAGCGCTGTCAAAACAGCAAAAACAGCTATCGCACCAGCTATTCCTTTTAGAAGGGCTGGTACGATGGCTGTCTTATGTCCGGGAATCATTTTATTCATTGGGATAAATATAATGATTGTTTTTTACTCAATGCTAGCCATTTAATAAATAGTGTTTCCGGTCAGCCAGTTGAAAATCCGTTAAGAAAAAAGAAAAGCTATTTTCTATATTTCTGACAACGAGTTTGTTTTGTTGGATAAGCCCGTACAAGACATTTTTAAGGTGACGGGGAAAAATCTGTAAATGAACAAGACCGGTATGTTCGACCTTACGAAACATTTGCAGTGCTGTAGCACCATTTTCAAAGTAATTACCGTCCAATAATACGTCCAGTTTTTGCCGAACATGGAGCATGGCATCCGATTCAAGTTGCAGATCTTTCTCGGCTTTCCATTCCTCAAATTGCAATTCTGGTGCAGGAGGATGTTCCTCTCCCTTCTCAAACTGCCAGGGTAGTTCAATAGTATAGTTCCATTTCACCTCATCCTCTTCGATTTTAAGACGCACCAAACGCTCCTCAGAAATCTCATATTCTTCTCGATGGAATTCCATTGCTTCGATCCACGAACTCGCATATATCCGATCCAATAAAATGGATTCTTGCGTTAAAAACTTTTCGACTTGAAACATCCGCTCAAAATCGAGATAAGCATGATTGGGCTTGCCCAGTAAGAACGAAAGCTCTTCGGGCCGCCATTCTTTCTTTATCCGCCGCTTGAGATAGGTATACCAAAGTCGGAAATCATGCGAATACATCATTCCACCGTGGGAAGTTTTTATTGTAGATTCGGTATTCATACTACGTATTTTCTTCTTTGTCATCATTTTTCATAATCTCATGAATTCGCTTCTCCAATACTTTTTTATGCCAGTTATCAAGAAGCTCCTTAGTTTTCCCGATAGGATCATCATCACCAGTTTCCATCATTTTCACCCATCTTTTCGCAAAGTCCTCATATTCAAACATTATACCCTTAGACCGTGTATATTGGATCATATATTCCATAGCAAATAAGTTAGCCCATCGGTGAGGATCGAGGAATTCACACATATACTGGGCAATATCAATTTTATTGATAAATTCCTGAACCACCTCTTCGGGTGTAAAATTGAAGATGTCACAGAACTGTGTAAATTCGGTGGTTAAATTAATGTTTTCTAATGTTTTCATTGGTTTGTTATAATGTGTTATCCTCCACTCTATTTTCCAAAAAATCATCCAGCCATCGCTGATAGATCGCAACCCGCTGCTCAAGCCCACGATAAAAAAATACCGTTTGTTCAACTCCTGAATCTCCATAATAAAATTTTTGAATCTGGCTGAATTACGGTATTCCAAATCGACAATATGACCATACCCATCATGAACCCGAATAACAAATCCAAGAATGGGATTATATTCGCCTTCATCCAAATGAAGTACAGCAAGATAACCCGGTATGGAAACCAGCTTCATCATCCCATTGATATAATGAGACGGATGCGTATTGTTTAGAATGCAGGTCAATAAGAAGTCCTTGCTCAGTTTGAAACAGGTATTTTCATCCAGATAAATGATATCTTTCATTTTCCTTCCTTTTGATAAGATATCATAAATTTGCCCTGTGATTACACGCCCCTATTCCGACGTTCCGTGGTACTGTAATTTCTATTTAGGCCCAATTTCACCTGGCGTTGTATCAATTTTGTACCACGCTCCTTTTCCCCTTTGTCCAATTTGGTAGGAAGAGGATCTGTTCCCAGCTTTAACTTATCATCAATAAAGCGAATACCCTTGGTGACAAGATTGTAGCTTGATTTATCTGTAAAATTTTGATCCATAAAAGAGTAATGATCCAAAAAAGCTGTATAAATGCAGGAACCGCTATACCAAAGAGTTCGCAGATCAGCTTAAAATTCCGAGGTACCACTAGAGGTACAGATTGCATATCTTCCATTTTTCTATTTGTGTTGAATATAGCGGTAACCAAAACTTCTGGCCTTAGATTTACGAAGAGGTGCTACCCCTTTCTTTCCTACCATGGTCTTAAGTGCTTGCATTAAAATGTTTACCCGAATTCCGTCCCCGATATTTTTTTAGCGCAACGCCAGAGCTGAAGAGCCGTACAATATTTCTTAAAGTGCCCCTCTTCCAGTAAACTCATCAGCAGCAACTCCGTAGCAAGGCGATCTATTTCAATTGTTTCAGCATCACGAAATTTATCTTTATTTATTGCTTCCATAAGTCGAAAAAAACGATGGTCTCCACCCCATTGATAAAATATTCCATTTGATAATAGCGGACACCTTCTTCCTCCCAGATGGACATTTCAAACAGATAAGCGGATCGACTATCAAATACATCGATCTCCAATTTTCCTTGATCAAATACCCAATGGAGATGAGCCATGACCTCCAGATTTCTAATGGGAATTTTTAATTCCTCCATATCCTTGATATAGTTTTCATCTTTCCCCATTAAAAGGCCAGCTCTTCTCGGGTATAGCCACTACTTATCCGATTCAGTATCAAAAGATAAATTGTGCCTGCATAATCCATAGAAAATTCAGCTCGAAATTTTCCAATTACAGGGTTGGTAGTTACATTATCCATCTTCCTTTAATTTCGATTTACTATCAGCCCCGATTTCGCTTCCATATATTTCAGACTCTGTTCGCAGAGATCCAGGAAAATATTGCAATATCACTTGCTTTCGCACTAAAAATGCTCATGTCCAATTGGGCCAGTTCGGGAGGTAGCTCGTAGATCCTTGATTTCGTCTGCCGAATTAATTCGGCATTTAGTACACCATCGATATTATTTTTAGGCACAAAGAATTCTTTCAACCTACTGTCACAGATACAAGTCCAATCGATCAGCTCTTCCAAATTGGCATTGTTTGGAGCATGACCGATGCGCAGATAGAGATAGCTATACAGTCCAATCGATAGCAGTTGGTTAAGCAAGGAGACAGCCAATAACCTGCTCGAAATATGTTCTTCAATAAAAAGTTGTACCAGATCCTGCATAAGTTTTGAATTACGTTCACAACAATTTGCAGCTTTCAATAAAGTATCAGACCAAGCTATCGGCTTGACAAAGTAGCAAGGTTTATAATTTGGATCACGGAAGAGGACGATAGAGTCATTCCAGATTGTATTCGAGAAGCGGCTCCCCTTGTTCAGTTTTGTTTCAATAAAACTGGTGTTTAAAAATGAAATAACGGCTGTAACCCGACCAAAAGAAACTTTACGAAAATGAGTCGATCCAATCCGTTTTTAATGACAACCAAATAGAGTGTTGCGCTACCAATATCTTTTGGCGGATAGTCGAACAATCCGTTTCCATTGGCATTGCTCACATAATAGTTAAGCAACATAATTTGCTCAGGCTGATTGTCCCTATAAATTTTATTAAGCAGCTGTTGTATATCGGATTGATACCGCTCCGGCCAAGGGAAAGATTGGAAAATAGGATTATTTGAAACAGCCAGCTGTGCTGTGGTTACAGTCTTCTTGTCAGCGGGCGGAGTTGCCATCTTTTTGATTGTTTCCGGGCCGGTGGTAACTGCTGGCTCCTTCTCTGCTTGCGGAATATCGATCTGTGTGGCCGTGATCTGCTCATATTCAGCACGAAGAGCCCCTATAAAATAGTGAAATAATTGATCGATCGCATCCAACATTAACCTACTATGATCATATAGGCAGGAGGCATCAAAAGCCGAAATTTCCAATTCCTTATTTTGCTTTACTGCATCAAAGGCTCCATCTAACAATTTAAAGCGCTCTCTTGCCAGTTCATTATCGCCTATAAAATGCGCATCCAGTGTCGCAAAATGCTCGCTTAGATTTCTAATTCTATTATTTAACCGGTGTACATTATTCGCTCTCCCTTCGACCATAATCTGCAACAACTTTAAGTGATTTTCCAGCCCCTGATGCAGCATAAATGACGCCTTAAGGTAGTTTCCTGCAGCAGCAAAAGCTTCCGCTCCCTTTAGAAAATCGGCTGATAAAGGCAGTATTTTCTTATAATATTCCTCAGCGAGTTCCAATGCACTTCGCAATTCTTTATGTCCTGCAGCTTATTATTTTTTCCATCAGCAAGAAAAATGATATGCTTAGGCAACGAAGCATAGGCATAATATATGCTACCGATCTTTATTTTATTCTTCAAATCCCCAATTAAAACAATCTCAGGTAATATTCTCCTGATCCATCAGACATAACTCCACAATAGGCTTCAGCGTCTTGGTGGAAAGCCCACTCACAGGCTTAAGCGCTAAAAGTAAGTGATGGTGTTCCTGATTTAAAAACTGATATTTGAAGAAAGAAATACGATCGAGATCCATACGCAGGGATAAACGTTCAATAATCAACTGACTATTAATTTCCATAATAAATGATTTAAGGGTTATAAAATCCACAATGGATAGTCATCAGTACAACAAACAGTTAAAGACTATTATTGCAAATAATAAACAGTTATTTTGTAAAAAACATAGAAAGACAACCAAGATGATTAAAGATAAAATCAACAGGCAGCATGCATACACGTTTGCACCTTGGTTTATTAAGAAAAGGCCGGCAATGAAAACAATTGTATCGAAGTTTCAACTTGACCGCGAAAAAATACTTACCTGCTTGCCGACTAAGCTACAGGTAAGGCATCTGTGCTATATAAACAAAAACACCATTACGATACAAAAGTATAGTTTATACATACAAACGTAATAATTAATAATATAAAAAACAAATATTATTAAGAATAATAGTCTTTCAGTTATACAAAAGATAACCACCCTTTATCACAGGTAATCATAGTAGACCAGCAGGCCAACTACAGCACCGAAATAACACTGGCTAGCTATCCAAAATCTATATTGTACAAATACTATAGCAATACTTAATCTATACTTTATCAATACTTAAACACTACTGTAAGGGTGCCTAATCCGACCTTAACAACTCTCATATTCCTTCCCCTTGGACAGGCAACTGTTTTCTAAATTATTACTAAATTTAAGTCCCAATTGCGCAGAACAAATCTGATAAATAGGATCAGTCCTTCCGCCCAACAATCGGATGTAAACGAATTATAAATAACGCTAAGCGAATCGTAAACTTCTATCGCTTACATCGCCGATGTGTTGTATTTTTAAAATACAGTAAAATATTACTATTATTAAGAAGTACTAAAGTTTAATAAACCGACAAATGACCTTTAAAAAAATACTTTTATTCTGTTGTATTTCGTTTTTGATCTATCCGATATACGGTCAGACGAGCTGCAACTGTTCACAGGCACTCAAACAATTGATCAGTAAAATCGAAACAGAATATCCAGGCTTTCCAGAAAAAGTAAAACAGCACAACGATTTATACCAAGCCAAAAAGAGTATTCTGAATAAAAAAGTCTCAACGCAAAAAATGAAGCATGCGTAACTCTTTTGCAGGAGTATCTCAACTTTTTCAGGATGAGCACATTGTTTTAAGATCATTGACTGTAGCACGGAAGAAAGTCTCCGAAACTATGGCGAGTCCGGCTGAACCTGAAGAAGAAGTGATCGCCAAGGCAATTAATCCCGAGGTTTTCTATATTAAGATCGGCAGTTTTGCCTATGAAAATATCACTCCAGTAAAGGATTTAATAGTCAAACATAAGGAACAGATTGAAAATAGTAAGGGCTTGATTATTGACATCAGGAATAACGGCGGAGGAACGGATGATGTATACCAGCCCATTTTACCTTATGTCCTGACCAATCCGATACGGATTATGAGTGTTGAATTTTTGCCACCCATACCCTGATTAATGGCCTACGGGACTATGCTCTTAAAAATATGAAACCGGGGACGGACTCTATTTCAGAAGCGAAAAAGATAGAGGACGATCTAAAAGAATACAAAGATAATATCGGAAAATTTGTGCTCTATGGTGACAAAAAGTACTTATCGATACGATCGTACTCCATAAGAAAAGCCCGACCCAAGTTATTATTCTAGCTAACAGGAATGTAGCCAGTTCAGGTGAAAATTTCTTATTCAGCTGTCGTCAAAGCAAAAAGTAAAGATCATGGGTACGCCCAGTATGGGTGCCCTGGATTATGGTTCCATACGGGAATTTAAATTCGGCTGCGATAATTATCAATTGCTGTTGCCAACATACAGATCAGCTCGCTTACCACAATATCCTATCGACAATATCGGTGTACAGCCCGACATCTATTTGGACGAGTCCATCCCCGACTGGATAGACTATGCTGTTCATTATATTCAAGAATAGTCACACCTAAATAATCAGAACCTAGTAGATCATTCAAAGGTAATTATGAAGCATATTTTTAAAATGGGAATTATCAGCACATGTATAGGTTTGTTCTTTTCCTGCAAAGAGCAGGTCAGTCCTTTGTCTGAAGACTACTATAAAAAAAGTGGAGCGATCTATTTTATCCCCGGAGGCAATGGTTTTGAACGTGGTTCAAGAAAGACGGATGCAGATGTAAATAGCTTTTCTGTGATCAGAGGAATCTATGCACGTGATAAAGACAATATCTATGTAATGGGCTGTCCACAACAATTCGTAGACACAAAAACTTTTCGATTGAAAGGAAATATTCCCGTTGATCAATCTCATGTATTCGTTTTCGATGGTTCGACGACTTCAACTACACGAAAATGTAGCGAGCAACAACTCATTGCTATTACGGATGCTGATCCCGAAACGTATATTACCTTGTACGATACGATCGCATCCCTAGCGAAAGATAAATCACATTATTTCTACAATTTCCAACAATTAGCGGTTGACTATGCTTCATTTAAAATTTTGAACGAAAATTTTGTAAAGACAAAAATAGACTCTATGTGGTCACACAGAAAAGTATCAATCCGCTCAATTACACAACGGATAAGATTGATGTGCTCAACGACGAATACATCATTTTGGATGGAAAAAAATTACTTTATTACCAACCCTATAAGGGTATGGGTGTGCTCGAAACGGATTTACCTTCGACCAATAACATCAAATTACTTGATAGAAAAACGGTAATCATTGATCAACTGGTTCTCATTGAAGGAAAGAAATTTGAATTCATGGATGTCGATGCCGCCAGTTTTAAACTATTGGAAGGCATTGGTGGAAACTCTTTTTGGTCCGGTGACAAGAATCATATTTATTATAACCAACAGCTATTTGCGGAAGCGGACCCAAAAACTTTTGAAGTCCTTGAACGCGCTGTCGCCAAAGACGCCAGACATATTTTCGTCGGCAATAAAATCTTTGAAGGGCCCGATGTCAGAAGCTTCAGACCTGTAGATAAAGCAAAAGTAAACCACGATTTTGAAGATGATCTGGGCAACAAGTACTGGTACCGACCCAAAGAGGGAGGGGCAGAACTTATTCCGGTAGAGAAGAAATAAGGGTATCGCTTGAATCTATTATTTTAAAACCGGTCGTTTAACGAAGTACAAGTTCATAACGTACGGATCTTCCAAGCCCAATTTGTTCAACTATACCTTGCTCTTGCAGGTATTGCAGATCCCTTGTTGCAGTAGCTTTTGAGGTCTTCGCAATGGACATATACTTTTTGCGGTCGTGCATTTGAGTCGTTCCTAAACTCTAATCGGCTCAAATATGAGCAAATTTTGAGCCGATTAACCAATTTAATCGGCTCATCAAAAAAATAATGCAGGGGCAAACGGGCTTAATATGGCTGTCCAGCAACCAATCAAGTCGCTTCATAATCACTGAATTCGGCTATTTTTCAAAAGGCAATTTTCGACTACTTTAGCCTCAGGATCCCTGTATTTAACATGAATCCTGTCATAAAGCGTTGCATTGGCATAATGAGTATATACGAAACTTTTCGTTGCTCTTTTAGCAGCAAACGCTTTCAATTAAAAAGAAAAAAGATGATCAAATCAATATTAGTAGGTTTAATAACCATTCTTTGTATGACAGCCTGTGCACAAGAGTCCACCATAAATTCATCGTTAAAATCTATCCATTGGATTCCGATGCAGACCCCGGACAAACAATTCGTCTATGTGGACAGTTCGCTCCGGAAGCAGCTGACACAAAAATTCTATGGAGCCGAACCTTTTACCCACACTGGCTACGCTATCGTCTCAAACGAGAAGAACCAGCAGGCTTTAATTAATTCAAAGGGCGAGTTTATCGAAAATTATTCTGATACAGACCTTGGGTTACAACCACTAGGTCAGGTCACGCTGCTCATGAAACGTCTGGAGCATGAGAAAAAACTGCCCTTCTGGAATTGGAACTGGAATATCATGGGTGGTGGCGTAAAGAAAACAGCGACCTATGTTAAGGTAGAAATCCGTGTGCTTGAAACCGACCAGATCCTGTTGGACAAAGATGTTCCCTACGACGAAAACGAATACAGTTCGGCGGCATACGATCTGGATGATAAACATTTCGTCCTAAATGGAGCCCTTTATGAACTAAAAAACCAGCATCTAAAAAAGCTTAGTCCAAAAATTGATATGATTTTGGAAAATGGCCGATATATTCCTCCTGCTGAAAATCGTTTTGAGATCTACGATATTCAACATAAGCGGCCTATTTTTTCCAATCTGGTTGGTGTAGATAAAATAGACTTGCTTTGGAATGGCCAGCTCTTACAGCTGGATTCCATCAATCAGGATCGCTACAAACCAACAGTGCCCAAATTGTTAAAAGACTACAACACAGGTGCCATCTATGTTTTCCCGCAATATGAGAAAGCGTTGCCAAAACAGATCAAACAGGCTACTGCAGCCCAGTTGGCTTTCCTGAAAGATGTTTCTCTCGTATATTCTGTCAATAATTCACCTTACTTTATTTTGGGAAGATTTAATTATGACCACGAGGTATGGGCTTATGACTGGCTCTATCTTGACAATGATGGCAACTTATTGGATGATATCAACGTTAAGGATTTCTTTATTTTGGATCAGGTAGGTTATCTGGTCTGGCCGGATAAGCATATGTTGTTTACAAAGAACACCCTTGAAAAAGATTGGAAAACGGGAAAATAAAATACGTCTATCAAACCGAAGCATTATACCTCATTAACGTCAAAAAGGAGAGCAGGATCCCACCATGGGCCTCTGGAATGCCGAGACTAAAACATGGGATCTACCGCCAAATTTTCAGTATATTGATATCTTGGATGGTAAACAACAGATCTTTGCCTTGCAGACGCAAAAAGACGGCCCTTTTACCTTGTTCAATAATAAAACAAAAAAGCAGATCGGGACCAAAAGCTATGACACGATCAACCCAAGTGGGCTGGTACGGGTAAAAGGCGCGGAAAATAAAGATAATTACTATTACATAGACATCTATACCGGAAAAGAGTACAAGGAGTAATCTCAGGTGGAGGAGCAGAACCGGGCTATTACTTAAGGGATAAAAATGCCCCGTTGTGATATGATGCACGAACGGGGCGAAAAGTGTAAAGGAAATTAAAATTTCTACCTCGCAGCTTCCAGTAGTTTATGGAAAATAGCTGTATTATCGTATACCCCGGAATAAAAACGAGCGGGCTCCGTAAGCAAATACGGGAACGAAAGCATTCGTATGATCGTTGCTGCTAAAATTAACCATCACACGTCCTGATTTACGGTCAGAATCGAGCAATGTAAGTCCGCCAGTTTCATGATCTGCAGTTACAACAACAAGCATCTCTGGATCCTGATCAGCCAACTTTAAGGCTTCTTCGATCGTTTTGTCAAAATCCAATGTTTCCATGACCGAATATTTGAGGTCATTCGCATGACCGGCATAGTCAATCTGCGCAGACTCTGCCATCAGAAAGAATGGTTTGTTGTCGCGGGACAGAAACTTTATACCATCCAGCATAGACTGTTTTAAAATTGCCGGCCGACCATCTTTTACGGGCTTTACAAGTTCGTCCGACAGGAACACAATCTGCTTACCACCGGATTGATTGATCTGATCTTTAACAATCGAAACACCGGTATATCCTTTCCAGTCATTTTTCTTCTCCAGCCATCCAGGCTTTCCGCCCAGGATAAAATCCATGGTGGAATGCTGGAATTGCCCCAGAATGGATTCACTCTCATTCCGTTCCCGTTGATGGGCATAGAAGACTGCGGGAGTAGCGTCGGTCACATCACCGATACTGATCACGCCGGTTTTCCAGCCCTGATCAGCAAGTACCGCTGCAACACTAGGTAAGGGTTTTCCAGTGGTATCGACCGCAATAGCACGATTATTTACTTTCTGCCCTACCGCAATGGCGGAACCTCCGGCAGCGGAGTCCGTATTATCCGAGTTCAAAGCCTCAGTCTGTGACAGTCCAACTGTTTTGATCTGTGTCATATTGAGCGCCCCACCATTGGCCAATGTCGCTGCTTTTACAGCGGCCAGCCCCATTCCATCTCCGATCAAAAGCAGAATCCGCTTCACCTTACGGTCCTGACCGTCATATTGAAAACTCGGTGTATAGATCGCCTGTGGTTTTGCCGACTGGAAAGATGACCGTTCACGCTGATCAAGAAATAACTCTAAGGTCTTGGGATGATCGGTATTGATCCAGTACACGCCGAGATTGATAAGCTGTTGCCAGGCATTGGGACTGTCGTGTGTTCCGTAAAAACGAAAACGGAGTCCCAGTGAATCAGCTTTGGCAACCGCCTTTTTGATGGCTGGAATATTTTCGGGTAATCCCTTACCGTTCCAATCCGTATAATCCTTTAGATCCGCACTGATCAATCCGGTCTGTACTAGGCTCGCTGCATCATAGCTCCAATTGACTTCGCCATCAAAAAACAACCATTTGGGATAATCCTTAAATCCATCTGGTTTAGGTCTCCCGCCTGTCACGATTACTTTAACAGCATTGGTATTTTTAAGCGGATTGAACAGATCACCATATTGCTCAAGCGCCTTGACAAGAACGGGCAATACCTGTTTATAGTTTTCTTTGACGTCGATAAGCAACTGTAGTTTTTTTGCTTTGTCAGCAAAGGCTGTTCCGCCATTTTTGCTGTATAGCTTAGCGACAGGATCCAGATAAAGCGCATTGAGCGTATTCTCCGTTTTGATTTCCTTTGCGTCGTGCGCAACCATCAATTACCATTGCGCAGGAAAATATCTGCTTCAATGGATTGCATACCCGCGTAATAGGCTGTGTAGAAAGGCTGACTCTGCCAGTAATCATTATGACTATGTCCAGCATAGTTGATCGCCCCTACCTGTCCTTTTTCACGGTTGAACATCAGCTGCTCAAATTTCTCATTGAGTGTTTGTGCGGAAGACCAGATAGGTCCTCCGCACAAGCCAGCGATTATCAATAAGCCGCCCAATTTATTTCGGGAGACTTTTGGAACTTTTACCATCCTTGATTCTGTTTAATCAAACCTGCACTATTATCCACTTCCTGTTGAGGTACTGCCCAAACATGGTGAATTTTGGGTCGAACTTACGACCGGCGAACTCTATTGGCATGCCTGAACCATTCTTCATCGCATAGGTATGAAGCGGCTTGGCATACGTTGCCTCGGCATCACCCCACCGTACTAAGTCACGATGACGGTCTGAAAATTCGCCCGCCAACTCATTACGACGTTCGCGTTTCAGATCAGCCAATGTCATACCTGTTTTTTCGATAAGGTTGGCGCGTTTACGGATCATATTCAATTCTTTATCTCCTGCACCAGCACCATTCAGCATAATCTGAGATTCGGCTTTAATTAACAGGATCTCTGCAAAACGGATCAAAGGTACATTTAGATCCGTAGCCATGTGATTTCCATTTGGACTCACATGAGTACCGATCGGAGACGGATGCGAGAAAGGCTCCATATATTTGTTGAACTGCATATCACAAGTCGCCGAACCTGCCGGTGCAAATATCCGCTCGCTACCAAAGAACATAAACTTATCCCCGGCTTCAAGATCGTTGCTTCCCTACGGACATCACCTGCTTCATAAGAATCATAAAGTTCTTTGGTTGGCATATAGTAGCCCCAGCCATTGTATAATCCCCATGCTCCATTGGTCAACATCACACCCGGCAAAATAGATCCCCAGCCATCGGTACCAGCAGGAGTACTTGTAACAGACCAGATGTACTCTGGCCCCCAGTTATTCGCAGCTTTAAAGACATCCGTAAAAGATTTTTCTAAGCCACGTTTGCCCTGATTGATCACCATATCGGCATAGAGGGTAGCGTTTTTATAATCTTTCTTATACAGGTACATTTTGGAAAGAACTGCCCATGCGGCTACTTTATGTGCACGACCATAATCGGCCACATCTAGCTCATCAAAAAGGGCAATTGATCAGCGGCTGACTTGAGCAACTTTTCAATATGAAGATAATTTTCTTCGACATTAGCCGCTCTTGGTGTTGCCTTTTCGTTGTCCATATTTTCAACGGTAACAATAGGGACCCCAGCGCGTTCGTCCGCATAATTCGCCGCCAATTGGAAATACATATAACCTGCATTAAAATTTGCTTCGCCCAAAATGCGGTTCTTTAGCTTCTCATCCATAGCGATGGAAGGGACATAACGTAGGATTTCATTGGCCTGTTTGATAATCGCATAGCGCATTTGCCATTGTGATTCGGTATAGCCACCACCGATATAATTGCGATTAAAGGTGCGAATATTTTCAGCTTGCGCATTATTTCTTCCAGTGACCATATCATCACTTGCGTTTAGAAACCAGGCAAATCCACGACCATAGAAATCTTCATCATCATAAAGATTGTAGAGTCCATTAGCCCCTTTTACGGCATCTTCTTTGGTTTTCCAATAGCTAGCCTTAGATGGTGCTCCTTCCGGCAGGATATCTAATTTATTCGTACAAGATTGAAAAGACACCCCATGCCTCCTAAAAGCATGGCAAAACATATATTTCGAGTTATTTTTTTCATTGGAGTATTTTTTTACAGGATAATCAAGTTGAACCATTCGATTATAAAAACCCAAACAGTTCCCTATTTTATCCAAGTTTGAGATTAAAAAGTAACAGCCGCTCCAAACAAGAATGTACGTGATTGTGGATAACGACCCGCATCCACACCATAATTGTTCATTCCTACCTCAGGATCCATTCCCGTATATTTCGTCACAGTAAACAGGTTGGTTGCCGAAGCAAAGAATCGCAGCTTCTGTATTTTATACCTTTGTGTTAATTCCCGCGGTAGCGTATAACCAACGATCAGATTTTTTAAACGTAGATACGAACCATTTTCAATGTAGAAGTCTGACACGTTAGAGAAATTACCATTTAGATCTTTTACAGAAACACGTGGTATATCCGAATTCGGATTGGACTCTGAATATGCATTTTTATTTCCTCAAACATATTATAAGGCTGTCCTGATGCTGCATTTAAACCTGTATATTTCAATGCATTGAACAGCTTATTACCTTGCACACCCTGAAAAAAGATATTGACGTCAAAGTTCTTATAGCTACCATTGAAAGTCACACCATAGTTAAAGTCAGGGTAAGCACTTCCTAAAAATACACGGTCCTTTGCGTCTATAATACCATCGCCATTCTGATCCACAAACTTCATATCCCCTGCCTGCGCATTTGGTTGTATTTTCGTTCCGGCACTGTTTTTATATTGCTCAGCTTCTTGATTAGATCTAAAAAGACCTGCGGTCTCCAAACCATAATATGAATAGAGTGCTTGTCCAGGTTCTGTTCGTAAAGGTTTTAGTATTCCGCGATAATCGACTTGAGAAGGAATACTTGGATACTGATCAATCAAAGATTCCACATTGTTCGTGATCTTGTTGATGGATGCTCTGACATCATATTGGAATGCCGCATCGGCTTTACTACTGTAGTTCAAGGCGATCTCTAATCCCTTATCTCTTACAAGACCACCATTTACATATTTATTTTTCACACCTGTCGTACCTGGAAGTGTGATTTGCATAATCATATTGCTTGTATTCTTAACAAAATAATCCGCATTTAAGGTTAGGCGATTGTTCAAAATACCCAGATCCAAACCAATATTGGTTTGTTTGGATTCCGCCCAGGTTAAATTCGGATTACCCATTGCCTCTTGAATATATCCAGGTAATAGAGCTGGTGTTTTTCCAAACCAAGCGTCCACACGTTTTAGTAAAGGACTAACTGCTGTAGAAGGTAATGTGGCCAAATCACCCAAAATACCATAGCTTGCCCTCAATTTTAGGGTATTAATTACTTCGGAATCCGAGAGAAATGCTTCCCGATGGATCGCCCAGGCTCCAGAAACCGACCCATAGTTTTGGAACTGATTCTCTTTAGCGACCAAGGAAGTACCATCCCGACGGCCAATCAACGTCAACATATAACGGTTGTCATAATTGTAATTTGCACGCAATAAGTAAGACAACAAGGCCGTTTTTCCCAAACCATCATCAACAGGCTGGATACGACCTGCATTGACCAAGTACCGGTAGTTTTTAGCTTCATCATCAAAGTTTTCACCAATGACATATTGATAATTCATTTTGGTCTGTTGATACATAAATCCGGCCAAGCCCTCAAGATGATGTTTGCCAAAATCCTTCTCATAAGTCAATGTTTGCTCCGCCAAGATATCTGTTGACCGCTCGGTTCTTATGGTAAGGGAATTGGACATATTAGGTTTTCCAATTTCTGGAATACGTGCTGTAAATTCTTTGAAATCGGTGAATTGCTTGGTGTAGGCAAAATTTGATCTAAATTTCAACCCCGGAAGCAATTTGAGTTCTACATATGGATTGATCAACAAGTTATGTACAGGATTATCCACGTCCAATCGACTTAAATAGGCCACCGGATTAATCACATCTCCATAAGATCCCGGACCATACTTTTCTGGAAGTCCTGAAAATTTGCCTGCGTCATCATAAACAGATACATTCCGTGGGTAATGAATTGCGGACAAAACAGCCCCTGTATAACCCGAGCTTGTATTTGCCCCCTGTCCGTTTGTAAAGGAATAGGAAATATTTTCGCCCAATTTTAACCATGGTGTCAACTGCGTTTGCGAATTTATACGGAAATTGTAGCGTTTTCCATACGTATTAATCAATATACCTTCAGCATTACGGTAGTTGAAACCTGTGTAAAAAGAAGACTTTTCATTGCCTGCACTTGCAGATAGATTATAATCCTGTGTGCGCGCTGTACGGAAAATCTCGTCTACCCAATCGGTACGTGTAATCTGCCCATCGGGATATTTTGCTGCATCAAAAGCGGGGTCGCGTGCTACACCCGCATTATCTGCCGCCAAATTGAAATCATGGCGCGGTCTGCCGCATTCAACGATTGCAGGAGGTTATGTGCTTTTTGCAATCCATATTTCGCCTCAAAATCAATTTTTAATTCCCCTGCTTTTCCACTCTTTGTTGTCACTAAGATAATACCACCAGAAGCACGGGCTCCATAGACAGCCGCGGATGCATCTTTCAAAACACTGATATCCTGAATATCATTTGGATTCAGATCTGGTACCCCATTAAAAATTACCCCATCAATGACATAAACAGGTTGCTGACCATTCAAACCGCCCATTCCACGGATATTGATACTTGGTTTAGATGTTGGATCTCCGCCTTCAGCTGTTACTGTAACCCCAGGAGTCCTTCCCTGCAATACTTTCCCTATCCCCGCCATTGAACGGCTATTTGTACCTTTCAAATCTGTTGTAGCAACAGCACCAGAGACAGTACTCTTTCGTTGCGTACCATAACCAACCACCACTACTTCCTCCAGTTGACTGGAATCTTCTGTCAGGGTAACTGACAGGCTATTACCTGTCACCTGTTGATCCAGTGACTTGTATCCGACGGAACTAAAGCGAAGGGTTTCGCCTTGTTTGGCGGACAATTGAAATTGTCCCTAACATCCGTTACTGTTGTTTTTCCTGTTTGAACGTTTTTAACTGTTACTCCTGCAACAGGCACGCCATTGTTCGCGACAACTGTCCCTTTAATTTGGTCCTGAAAGACACTGCTTCCGATGATGGAAGAAAAAGGCTTTTTACGGGGAATGCTTGTCCCTGATAGGCAATCCCAAGCGCCAGTGGTAGAATTAGAAATTTATTCATATGATTGATAATGTGTGGCGAAAGTAGAAATTACGGGTTATTAAAATTTTAATATCATGTTAACAAAATGTGAACCCGCCTCCAGTTTATTTAATCGGTATATTTTTTTGGTTTTCATAAAAATATAATTTTTTTATGTCTTCAAATGTATACACATAATAAAAATTCGATTTAGCAAGTCTTTTTTTTACTTATCTTGTAATCCAAACAACAACAACCTTTATGATACCACAACTCAAAAGAATCGCGATCTTATGTTTGTTACTGATCAGCGCTTCCATACGACTTTTGCTCAGGACAATGGAAAGGCGGACTGGTTTAAAGATGCTCGTTTTGGCATGTTTATCCACTGGGGCTTATATAGCGCTGCTGAAGGTATGTGGAAAGGTGAACCTTTACGGTATATGAATAATTATGCGGAATGGTTACGCTACCGCAACCGTGTATCAAAAGAAGAATATGGCAGCTTGGCCAAACGCTTTGACTGGAACAAGATAGATCCGGAAAATGGGTACTCCTCGCAAAGGAGGCCGGAA
Organism: Sphingobacterium sp. E70; assembly: GCF_019285695.1. NCBI lineage: Bacteria > Pseudomonadati > Bacteroidota > Sphingobacteriia > Sphingobacteriales > Sphingobacteriaceae > Sphingobacterium > Sphingobacterium sp. E70. The sequence goes on from NZ_CP079104.1 coordinate 1,993,169, forward strand.
TGAAATATATGATCATCACGACCAAACATCATGATGGTGTGGCGCTTTGGGATACCAAAGTGGGAACGTACAGTTTACCTAAACTGAGTGGCTCCAACCGCGATGTGATCAAAGAAATCGCAGCTGCCTGTAAAAAGCATGGTATGAAACTTGGCTTCTACTACTCACACTGGATCGATTGGGAACATCCCTATGGCTGGAATCATCAGCAAGAATTATCCGGACACGTAACCGATGCCCAATACAATCAGTATTGGCAAGAGAAGGTAATACCACAGCTCCGTGAACTTATGAGTAACTACGGCGATATTTCGCTGATATGGTTCGATATGTGGATCCCTTATCAAAAATCAATCATCAAAAAGAGCAGTTACTTCAGGTCGTAAAATTAATCCGCGAGCTGCAACCGAACTGTCTGATCAATTCACGTCTAGGTCTTCCGACAGATGCAGAAAATGTAGATTTCGAAACCCTTGGTGACAATCAATTTGGCAGCAACTATATTGCCCACCCTTGGGAGACACCGGGTACCATTGCCCACTCTTGGGGATATAATGGTCAGGAAAACGAGTGGAAATCAACAAACCAAATCTTCCAATCATTGATTTCAAATGTCAGCCTCAATGGTGGATTCACCTAAATATTGGCCCCGAGCCGATGGAACCGTTCCTTACGAAAGTGTAAGCCGTTTACATGATGTAGGCTCCTGGTTAAATACCTATGGCAAAAGCATCTATGGTGCCACTGGTCTTTCTTTAAAAAACAATCATTTTGACTGGGGCTACCTGACCACAAAAACCGAACAAAATAAAACGGTGGTCTATGCGCATGTATTTAACTGGCCATTGGATCACAAACTTCGTATTACAGGTATCAAATCCAAACCGTCCAATATTGCAATGATGAAAGGTAACAGTTCGACGACTTTGAACTATGAGCAGAAACTGAGCTCAATCCACATTGACCTACCTGTGGATCAACCGGATCATTATGTTTCGGAAGTAAAATTAACTTTCGATGGTCCCCTGGAACTGGACAAAAATACCGTCCCTGAATCCACTTTTGGTGGTTTTTTCCTAAAATCAACCAATAGCCTCAACAATGACCTGAAAATCATACGTTATGACGGCAAAAATCCGACCCATGCTTTCCTCACAGGAAATACGAAGATCGACTGGGAAGTAACGGTTACAGAGGCCGGATCATATACGATAGATTTCTCTGCGCACAATCCCAATAAAGAAAATATTCCCTTCGAAATTAGCGTTGCTAGCCAACAACTGAGCGGAACTTTTGAACCTACAAATAAAATGGTTGTCGAACCAAATGAAAATAACTACACCGAAGAATTTGTAGAAAAGCGTATCGGAACATTAAAATTTGATAAACCGGGTAAATATATCTTGACCTACAAAAGTCAACAACAGCTTCCACTCTGGTTTAATTGGTTATGGCTGGAAAAAACAAAAAATTGAACTGTTTAGATCAATAACTAAAAAAAGGGCTTATGATGTTTTGTCTTCATAAGCCCTTTTTATAATTGAAAACTGTGTTATATTTTTTCAAAGAAACCTTCCCCAACAGTTTAAATCCATATTTCCAAATCGTTTTTGAATGGATTAATTTTACAAAGGATTTATTTAAAACCTTCCAAAACCATTTGCTCTTTTCGGTGTTACACATAATAACCTACTCAGCAACCCGTTATGTAAAAATTACCTATTTTAATATTTTTTTATTATTTTGTGGTAAAAGTTACCAATTTTGTAAATCGAGACCAGACAAGTCTCATATCTTATAAATGAGTAAATTAATCCTAAACATTGTTGGATAATGCATCTGCAACGGGACTCTTTATCTACACCTTCCGCTCAAACGCAACGTTCGGGGTTAGAAGGATTGATTACAACTTCGGAAGATGGAACCATTTTACATCTCAACGCACGCGCATGCGAGCTTTTGGCCTTGGACGAGAATGGAGCTAAAGGCAAGAAATTACATGAATTAATCACATTCTATTCATCTGACGACGCATCCGCTCTCAGCCCCGAACGCCCGCCCTTCCAAATTGCTTTTAACACCAATCAAATCCATCAGGAAACAATCTTGGGAATCGCAATTGAAGGCTCCTTTAGGTGGTTTGTATTTCAAATCACGCCATTCACCGAAGAAAATAAGCCCCATCTACTACTATCTTTCATCGATGTCTCCAAACTTGTCAATCAGAATCAGGCATTAAAAGATAAACAACATGAACTTCAATTACTGGTTGCCTCACTCAATGATCTCGTTTTTGAAGTCTCCGACATGGGGGTATTTAAAAATTATTGGACAAACGATCCGAGTTTGCTATTCTATCCACCGGAGGAATTTCTGAATAAAAGCCTGATCGAACTTTTCCCGGCAGATCTAGCCATACCGACAATTCAGCTGATCCAAAATTCATTAAAGCTTGACCGTGAGTTTAAAATGGAGTTTCAGTCTCCTTCGGAAAAACATAAAGACAGGTGGTATAGTTTGCAGATAAAACCCATTCACCGAACACAAAACCGAGTTGCCTTGGTTATTTCAGATATAACCAAACAGGTAGAATCAACAGAAAAAATAAGATTTAACGAGCATAAATTCAATCAGGCATTCCATTTCTCAGGTTTGGGTATTGCATTGACAAACCTCGATGGCTCTTGTATTGAGTCAAACAATACATTGACAAAAATCGTGGGCTATACACAGGAGGAAATGTCGAAAATGAAATTCACCCAAAAAACACACCCAGATGACATAGAACGCGATACTGAGCTTCGTAAAAAGCTTATTCAGGGTGAAATTGATAGCTTTACCGTACAAAAACGTTTTCGACATAAACTAGGCCATTTTGTATGGTGCTCTGTCACCATGGCGGCTGTCTTCGACAGCACCAATACGCCATTGTTTCTGATCAGCCAGATCCAGGATATTTCCGAATCAAAAAAATATCGAGATATTAAAGCAACAGAAAATAGAATCCGATCTAGTTAAAATTGATCTCGAGACCAAAGTCAGGCAGCTGGAAGAGTTTGCCAATATCTTGGCACATAACCTAAAGGGCCCCTTGAGCAATATGCCAATGCTCATCGATGAACTCAAAATTTCGAAAGATGAAAAGGTGAAGGCTGATTTTTTAGATCTTTTAAAAATTAGTAGTGAGCAACTCACCGAAACCTTACACGACTTAGGCGATATCCTTGAATTACGTTCAAATAAATCGCTCGTATTCGAGAACTGCAATTTCCTCGATGTATATCTGAAAGTAAAACAACAGTATATTCAGGAAATACAATTGAAAAATGCGATGATTTCAGTAGAATTCAATGTAAAACATATTCATTACCCCAAAATCTATCTGGAGAGCATTCTGAGTAATCTCATCAGCAACTCCCTTCGGTTTACAGCGCCAGGCAAAGCACCACATATTGAAATCAGCACTTCCATGGTAGAGGACGGCACATTGCTAACTGTAAAGGACAATGGACTAGGCATCAATCTACCTAAATATAAATCGCAGCTTTTCATGTTCAAGAAAGTTTTCCATCGTGGTTTTGAGAGTAAGGGTATTGGATTATTTCTCACACGCTATCAGGTGGAGTCACTGGGGGCAAAATAGATGTACAAAGTGAACCGAACGAAGGCAGTGTCTTTTCAGTCAAATTTTTAGAAAGAACGTAATGAATCAGGAAAATAAAAGAAAAATCATCCTCATAGACGACAATGCGATATTACGCACTATTTTCGGCTATATGCTTCAGGGATTTTCAGACTACCCCATTGAATTTCACCCTTTTAAGAATGCATTGGATGCATTGGATTTTTTTAGACACACATGATATCAGTGCATCTTTGGGGCAACCCATATTATTTGTTGATATCAATATGCCTTTTATGACGGGTTGGGAATTGATGGACGTTTTAGAAGATAAGCCCGATTTCATTAATCAAACCAAGATTTTTATCATCAGCTCTTCTACAAGTAAAAGTGATCAGGAACAACTGGCAAACTATCCTTTTATAAGTGATTTTATCTTGAAGCCTTTTGGTAAGGAGTTGTTATATGAAATTCTGAGACAGGGCAATTAAAAGATTCTCATACTCAACAGATGCTTTGCCTTCAGAGGTCTGTTAGGAACATTATTACTTACCCAAATATGCTATTAAACCCTTAATATGAGCAACTCATCTTAGTTGAATAAAAAATAGGAACCAGCAAGATACAGGTTCCTATTTTTATTTAAATTATTAGATTTTAAATTGTTATATCGCCTTGCATTTGTCTGCAAGCCAATTCTTTTCTTCACTTGAAAGATGCGTTGATAACTGATCAAATACCCATTGATTATAATTATTCAACCATGAAAGATGTCTTTTTTCCAATAGGGATTTCTCAATCAAGTCTGTCGCAATATAACATATTGTCAATGTCTCAAAATCCAAGAAGTCGCCGAATTCCGAGGAACCCGCTTTACGAGTCAACACCAAATTCTCGATACGGATACCATGCTTACCAACACGGTATAGACCAGGTTCAATGGAGGTAATCATGCCCGGTTCAACAGCAACATCTATCGCAGCAGCATTAAATGTCTGTGGTCCTTCATGTACATTTAAGAAAAATCCAACGCCATGGCCTGTACCGTGACCATAATTACGCAAAGTCTCCCACAATGGGCGGCGGGTAATCGCATCGATTTGATACCCACGGGTGCCTACAGGAAAATTGCCTGCGAGCCCTCTATTGTGCCCTTCAGCACCAAGGTATAGTCCTCTTTTTCCTCCTGGGTAAGTCCGCCGAGCGAAACAACTCGTGTAATATCCGTTGTACCTGTTTTATATTGGCCACCAGAGTCCACTAACAACAAGCCCTTTGGACGTAAGGTATAATTGGATTTCTCATTCGCCGAATAATGTGGCAATGCACCATGGTCCAGGTAGCCTGCGATTGTTGTGAAAGAAACATCAACAAATCCCTCTTGGCTCTCACGAAATCCACGCAATTTATCTGCAATAGAAAGTTCAGACAGCTCTTCGCTGGCAACGTTTTCTTCCAACCATTTAAAAAACCTAGTAAGCGCAACACCGTCTTTTACAAAAGTATGCCTGTTATTTTCAACTTCTACTTTATTCTTAATTGCTTTTAAAGTCGTAGAAGGATTTATTTTTTCGACTATTTTAACGCTTTCTGGAACGCTATCAAACATCGCAAAGCAGGTGCGTTTTGGGTCAATTAAGATAGCCTTTGCCTGCAATGTCTGGATCGTCTGATAGATATTGTCGTACGCAGCGATTTCAACACCATAGCTTCCTAACTCAGCAACGGTTTCGGCGCTCAATTTCGACGGTTCGATGTAAAGTGTCGCGGTATCAGGAGTGATCAATACGAATCCCAAAACAACTGGGTTGCAAGGTACATCCTGACCACGGATATTAAGTAACCAAGCAAGATCATCCAACGAAGATATTAAATGTGCATCGGTCCGATTTTTCTTCATTTCAGCCCGTACAGCTTCAATCTTCGCCACGGTAGATTGTCCTGTTGTACTTTCAGGCAACAAGTAGGCCTGCGCTTTTGGCAACTCTGGTCTACCCGCCCATAAATCAGCTAGTAAATCAACATGACCATCCACCTGAATATCCAAGGGTTCCAAGACTCCTTTGACAGATTGAGCCACCAAGAGTGACGCCAGATTTCCGTCAAAAGCAACTTTCGCTCCTGCATTCAATTTTTCTCCTAACCAATCCGCATACTCCGCCGCTGCCTGGACTTTCAGTTTAACCAATTCAAAACCGGTTCCTTCCAATTGCTCCACTGCCTGGACAAAATAACGGGAATCTGTCCAAAGACCCGCAAAATCTTGTGTGATTGCCAAAGTACCCGCAGATCCTGTAAACCCTGATGCCCAAGCAATACATTTGTAACGTTCTGGTAAATATTCACTGATATGAGGATCTGATGATGGGATAATATATCCATCGATTCCTTGAATCTTCATAGCCTCACGAATAGCAGCTAATTTTTCGATATGCTTCATGTCGTATATACAATTTTATGCAAGTTAGGATTTTTAGGGTCGAATGCCTAACTTTAAGCCAAATAAAACAAACAAGTCAACGCGTATATGCATACATTAAAATTGTACGCCCATCGCACCAAATGTAGAATATCAAATAACGGGACCGTATAAGGTCCGACGAAATTACATGTTAATGAAGAAAATTGCATTATATTCCATTGCACTATCGACCTATGCACTGACCGGCATGACAAGTTCTTTATTTGCACAGGATATCCGAGTTAAAATCCAAGACGCATTTAATCAGTTTCAAAATCAGGAAAATGTAAAAAACGGCATCAGTTCTTTAACGGTATTTGACGGAAAGACAGGACAGACGATCTATGCTGTCAATGAAAATATTGGGCTGGCCACAGCTTCCACCATGAAAGTGATTACTGCGGCTACGGCATTGGATTTTCTGGGCAAGAATTATCAATTTAAAACCACCCTATACTATACCGGTACCATAGATGAAACCGGTGTGCTGAATGGCAACATCATTGTAACGGGGACTGGAGACCCTACCTTGGGCAGCGACCGTTACCCGGAGACTAAAGCGGATGTCGTGTTGAACAAATGGATCGCAGCTATTCAAAAGCTGGGATACGAAGTATCAATGGAGCAGTTATTGCCGATGACCGCCTCTATAATGGCAATCAACTCCCCGGGGATGGATCTGGACAGATATGGGTAATTATTACGGTGCCGGCATTTCATCACTCAACTGGCATGAAAATGCTTTTGGAATTGATTTTAGTCCAGCAGCCAAAGTTGGTGCAAAAGCTGAAATTATCCAAGACACGACACGAGCTCCTTACCTGAACATTATCAATGAAACCACAACAGGTCGAGCAGGCAGCGGGGACAATGTTTATGCCTATGCTGCCCCTATTCTACCAAGATATTTGTCCGCGGTACTTATGGCCAGGATTTAAAGAAAACCATCGAGCTCGCTTCCCCCGACCCTGCATACGATCTGGCTTTTCAGCTGAATGAAGGTCTCAAGAAACAGGGCATCCTTGCAATCCAATCTCCCGCAACAGGGGCGAAGATGGATTCAATAGACGTATCCCAAAAGCAAACACTGGATGTGCACCTATCCCCTACCATGGATAAAATTGTCTATTGGTTTAACCAAAAAGCATCAACCTCTATGGGGAAGCCCTATTAAAAACTATTGCCTATACCACTGCGGGAAAAACAGGAACGGATGATGGAGCCAATTACATACAGAAGTATTGGAACGCCAAATTAGGGATCAGGCCAAGCGAACTCAACAGTATGGACGGTTCAGGGCTTGCGCCGCAAAATAGGGTCACCACACTTGCCATGAACAAAATCATGCAATATGCACAAAAGCAAAATTGGTATCCTGTATTCTACGAAAGTCTGCCGACCTACAACGACATGAAGATGAAGAGTGGAACAATCGGTGGCGTACTGGGGTATACGGGCGTTCATACCAATAAAAATGGGCAATCATTTACCTATACGCTATTGGTCAATAATTATTCGGGATCAGGGTCCAATATGCGCAAGCAAATGTTTAAATTGCTGGACGTTTTGAAGTAACATATTATTGTCTATTTATAATAAGATATTGGCAAATATTTCCAAATATCAAAAAGAATGATAGATTTGTAGCCTTAAATTAATAAAATCGTAATGAGTAACACTAATCGTAAACAGGCAGCGTTAAATTACCACTCAATGGGTAGACCTGGAAAAATAGCTGTTGTTCCGACAAAACCAACAAATTCGCAAAGAGACTTATCATTAGCATATTCTCCTGGCGTAGCGGAGCCATGTTTGGCTATTGCCGAGAATAAAGAAGATGCTTATAAATATACCGCAAAAGGGAACCTTGTTGCTGTTATCAGTAACGGTACAGCTGTATTGGGCCTAGGTGATATCGGCGCCCAAGCAGGTAAACCTGTCATGGAAGGAAAAGGTTTATTGTTCAAAATTTTCGCCGACATCGATGTATTTGACATTGAAGTGGACACCAAAAATGTTGACGAGTTCGTGAAAATTGTAAAAGCATTGGAACCTACTTTCGGAGGTATCAACCTGGAAGATATCAAGGCTCCTGAATGTTTTGAAATTGAGCGTCGCCTGAAAGAGGAAATGACGATTCCCGTTATGCACGATGATCAACACGGTACAGCGATCATTTCGGGTGCAGCCTTGATCAATGCCTGTGAAATTATTGGAAAAGATATCTCCAAAGTAAAAATCGTCGTTAATGGTGCTGGTGCTGCTGCGATGTCCTGTACAGCAATGTATATTTCTGTGGGCGCAAGCAAAGAAAACATTGTGATGCTAGACAGTAAAGGTGTTATCCGTACAGATAGAGAAAATCTGGATAGCATGAAAGCACAATACGCTACTGATCGCGATATCCATACCTAGCGGATGCCGTAAAAGACTCTGATGTATTTATCGGATTATCGGCTGCGGATGTCATGTCTCCTGAGATGCTGTTATCAATGGCTCCTAATCCAATTGTTTTGGCGATGGCCAATCCAAATCCGGAGATTGCTTACGATTTAGCGATGGCTACCCGTAGTGATATTATCATGGGTACTGGCCGTTCGGATTATCCAAATCAGGTAAACAACGTATTGGGTTTCCCTTACATTTTCCGTGGTGCTTTGGATGTGCGCGCAACAGCAATTAATGAGGAGATGAAAATTGCGGCTGTACGTGCGATTGCTGATCTCGCGAAACAACCAGTTCCGGAAGAAGTCAATCAAGCTTACAATACCAACAATTTAAAATTCTCTGAAGAATATATTATTCCTAAACCTACCGATCCACGTTTGATCACAGAGGTTTCTATGGCTGTGGCAAAAGCAGCGATCGAATCTGGTGTAGCGAAAACAGCAATCGAAGATTGGGATAAATACCGCGATGCATTGCGTAAACGTCTGGGTAAAGATGATGCGATCATGCGCAATTTAACGATGGCAGCTAAAAGAGATCCAAAACGTGTTGTCTTTGCTGAAGCAGATAATTACAAAACATTACGTGCTGCTCAAATCGTAAAAGAAGAAGGCATTGCGCTTCCAATTCTTTTAGGTAAGAAAGAGAAAATCCAACGTCTGATCCAAGAGTATGCTTTTGAATTAGATGGTGTAGAAATTATCGACCCAGTTGCTGAGGTTGATGGTGAAACAGAGCGTTCAAAAAAATTCATCGAGCACCTTTATACCAAAAGACAACGTAGAGGAATCTCTCGTTACGACGCGCGCAAGCTGATGTTTGACCGCAACTATTTCGGTGCTTCTTTGGTTGAATTTGGCGAAGCAGATACATTGATTTCTGGTATGACCAAAAATTATGCAAACACCATCCGTCCAGCATTGCACGTTATCGGTGCTAAGCCGGGCAGCCGTGTAGCAGGTATGTATATGATGCTAACCAAAAAGGGCCTATTTTCATGGGCGATACGACCGTGAATGAAGATCCTACTGCGCAAGAATTGGCTGATATCACCTTGCTTTTGGACAAAGCTGTTAAACGCATGAATATCCAACCGCGGATTGCATTATTGTCTTACTCTAATTTTGGCTCCAGTGAAGGAAAAACACCGACCAAGGTAAGAGCAGCAGCACAGATTATTCACGACCAACATCCTGACATCATTGCTGATGGTGATCTACAAGCTAACTTCGCCTTAAACAGCGATATGTTGACTGACAATTTCCCATTCAGTTGTTTAAACGGACAATCGGCAAATACGCTTGTTTTCCCTAACCTAGAGTCAGGTAATATCGCCTATAAATTATTGCAGGAAGTCGGTGAAGCGGAAGCTGTAGGTCCTATTCTTTTGGGTATGAACAAACCGATCCATGTACTACAATTGGATAGCTCTGTACGTGAAATCGTCAACATGGTGACCATTGCCGTAGTTGATGTTCAAGCTCATCTTAAAAATTTATAGAATCGCTTAAAATCTTCCTATATTCGTATTACTATGTACGAATATTTCAATGGAAAATTAGCATATAAAGCCCCCACTCATGTTATTATCGACGTGAGTGGGATTGGCTACTATGTTCACATCTCTCTTTATACCTTTTCCCAAATCAAGGATCAGGAAAACTGCAAATTATTTATTTCGCTGCAAGTCAGGAGGATTCCCACACACTGTATGGCTTTGCCACAGAAGGCGAAAAGAAGCTGTTCGAGAATCTGATTTCGGTTTCAGGCATCGGCCCCAATACGGGTCGAATGATACTTTCATCCAATACACCTGATGAAATACAGTCCGCCATTGTCAATGGTCAGGTTGCCTTAATTCAGAAAATTAAAGGAATCGGCCCTAAAACAGCACAGCGTCTGATCCTGGAACTTCAGGATAAATTGAAAAAACAAGGTGTGGAAACGCTCTCGACAACAATTCAATCGCAATCCGTCCCAGACGAAGCTTTGTCTGCATTGGTTATGCTAGGTTTCAACAAAGTGGCAGCTGAAAAGGTATTGAACACCATTTTAAAAACAGAAAGCAACCTTTCTGTAGAGGATATGATCAAATTAGCACTAAAGAGGCTATAAAATGGGATATCATGGTTTGTTTGTTGATCCGCTGACGAACACTCTGTTGATCTGATACATCGCTAGACACACAGAACAAAATATATAGCTCATACTATAAAAGGAACTTTCGGGTTCCTTTTTTATTTTCTCAACAGCCGTCTTCATTCGAATGCCGCATAACGATACTGTGTTTCGTACAACGAACTCCTAGGTAACAATGTATGAACTAAAAGTAGACTAACAGGGACTTCATAGGGATCTTATACGGACCTCATTCGGATAAACACGCATGAAGTCCGTTTTATCCCCGTCTAAAATTAGTGTTAAAAGCATAGAAAAAACGAAGAAGAATTAAACTTGCCCCCTCCTTAACACGAACTTATCTGCTTCGATAATTAAGTGATCCGCTTATATCTATGTAGAACCGTGGGATAATAGCAATTGAAATAGAGTTTATCGGATTACAAGTACGGTTATGAGCTTAATAATTACAGTACATCTTCGAGAGATAACACAAACGATTGCCCTATCAAAAACAAACATATAATCAGTTAGTTACAAAAATACACAAGAACCTTCCTCTACCTTGCTACAGCCTATTTGTTACAATCTGGCGTTGCTAAAACGTATTTATTACCTTATTTTTAGCACTTCGTATTTCAGTTATAATCGCACACATGAAAAAATTATTTTCACTTGCGCTCGCTTTAAGTTTAGGAGCAGCAGTATTTGCGCAAGAAAAGAAAGACATCACGTTGAACATTGTTCCTCTACCGCAACATGTTCAGATCAAAAACGGGTCATTTAAAGTCAATACAAACACTAAAATTGCATTTGACAGCGATGAGGATAAAAAAGTTGCCACTTTATTCCAGGATTTTCTAAAAAGCAACTACAACCTCAATCTATCTTTAGTTAAGTCACCGGCTAAGAATAGCATCTATTTTTCGTCCAAAAATGCAAAATCCGCAAACACAGAAGCATACGAACTTAACATTGCTGCGGATCAAATTACGGTCAGTGGAAAAGCATCAGGTCTGTTTTATGGCATGCAATCGCTGATCCAGTTACTACCTGTCGACAAAAGAGCAAGCATCGAAATTCCACAGGCATCCATTCAGGATGAGCCACGTTTTGCTTACCGTGGACTGCATCTGGATGTTTCCGTCACTTTTTTCCTGTAGAATTTGTTAAGAAGTACATTGACATTCTAGCTTCTTACAAATTGAATACTTTTCACTGGCACCTGACGGATGATCAAGGATGGCGCATTGAAATTAAATCACACCCGAAGCTAACACAGATCGGTGGCTATCGCAATCAAACGCTTTTAGGTAACTATAAAACTGATGGTGACTATGATAACACGCCTTATGGCGGTTTCTACACCCAGGACCAGATCAAAGAAGTCGTGGCTTACGCTAAATCTAAGTATGTTACCGTCATCCCTGAAATCGAGATGCCCGGCCATGCTTTGGCAGCACTTTCAGCTTACCCAGAGCTAGGTTGTGGGGATAAACCGGGACCGTATACCGCAGCACAGACCTGGGGAGTATTTGATGATGTATTCTGTGCCGGAAAGGAAGAAACATTTAAGCTATTGGAAGATGTAATCGACGAAGTAATCCCATTATTCCCTAGCGAATATATTCATATCGGTGGCGATGAATGTCCTAAAACAAGATGGAAGACATGTCCGCATTGTCAAAAAAGAATCAAGGATAACAATCTTAAAGATGAGCATGAATTACAGAGCTATTTTATTCAACGTATGGAAAAATACATCAATAGTAAAGGTAAACGTATCATCGGATGGGATGAGATCTTAGAGGGCGGTTTAGCACCAAATGCGACTGTTATGAGCTGGAGAGGTGACCAAGGAGCTATCGATGCTGCAAACCAAGGCCATGACGTCATCATCACGGCAAATAGCTATGGTCTATACTTTGATCACAAACAAGGAGCTGATCAAAATAGGGAGCCATTGAGTATCGGAGGTCTTTCGACATTGGCTAAGGTATACTCTTCTGATCCTATGCCTAGCAAAATCTCTGAAAACAACAAGAAACATGTCTTGGGTGTTCAAGCAAATATCTGGACGGAATATATCGGTTCTTCCAACAAAGTAGAGTTTACCATCTTACCGCGTGTGTTGGCTTTATCTGAGATTGCCTGGACACAACCGGAAAAGAAAAACTGGAAGAATTTCTCCGAGCAACGTGCGGCACGTCAACTGGCAAAGCTAGATCAGACCAATACATTCTACCGCGTACCTGAGGCTTATGGTATCTCCGATACAACGGTATACGCTTCAGAATATACCATCCGTGGTTTGAAACCATCAGTGGAAGGTGCCAAAATCTATTATACACTAGATAACTACGATCCTTCGGAATTAGATCTAGAGTATACAGGTCCGGTTAAAGTGACTGTTCCAAATAGTAAAGAACGTGTATTCAAAGCGGTCGTTATTACTCCTTCTGGAAAAAGAAGCAATTACATCCGGGTAAACATTATCAATACAAAGAAATAAAATAATATACCCCATGCGAAAGCGCTAATATTCTGTTAACTTTGAGCAGATATTAGCGCTTTTTTCTGAACCACCTGTTCTTTCGGGGGCAGAAAGCACCTTCAGTTGATTTTCTTTGCTGTGGGTGTTGTGAAAGCGTCTATTTCTACAAGAATTTAAAAGAATTTTTATGGCTGAGGATTTACAAATTGCCAAAGGCAGCAAAGAGGAACAATATCAGAATTTACTTCCGCAGATAGGTGGATTGTTACAGGGAGAAAATAATCAGGTTGCAAACCTTGCCAATATCGCAGCAGCGTTAAAGGAGCAGTTTAATTTCTTTTGGGTGGGTTTTTATCTTGTAGACAGTACTGAAGAGCTTGTTCTCGGCCCCTTCCAAGGTCCTGTTGCCTGTACACGCATAAAAAAAGGGCGTGGTGTATGCGGTGGAGCCTGGGCACAGGAGAAAACACTCATTGTACCCGATGTAGAGCTGTTTCCCGGACATATCGCCTGTAGTTCTCTGTCACGCTCTGAAATCGTATTGCCCGTATATAATCAGGGGAAATTATAGGTGTTCTCGATGTGGACAGCAGTGAACTGGACAGCTTCGATGAAATTGACGAAAAATACCTTACCCAAATCTTGAAGTTATTGGACAATTAGTGTCTAGATAACGATAGCAATATGTCTATCGTTCAAACATACAAATCAAAGGTCAGCGTTAGTCCCTGTTAAAAAAACAATGTGATAAAATCCTAACGTCTCAGAATTGGACACTATATCCTCATGTTTTATGGGAGCTTCCGTAGATTATTCTTCGAATATTTTACTGTTGAAATTCCCATATCTTGACTAATTTATCATCACTAACGCTAAAGAAATACCGACCATCGTCAGACCAGACTCCTGCATTGACAGATAGGTGATGACCATCTTGCATTTTGTCACGGCTCATATTCTTCAACAAAGCAAAATCCGCGTTAGACCAAAACTTCACTGACTTATCCCGGCTTACCGTGGCGAAAAATGGTTCAACTGGATGTGGATAGATTCCATATACAGTAAACAAGTGTGGGACAAATGAAAAGTTATTACTCAACTGACCAACTTCGGAAATAATGAGTTGAGCATCACGTCCACCGCTTAACAGTCTATTTTGAAGAAAAGCTAACGAAGTTGTGGGCATGGTATGGAGCTGCATACGCTCAATGACATGAAAGTCTTCACTATCCAGTAAATATACCCAGCCATCTTTATCACCCAATGCAATTCTGTTTGAGTTTTCATCAACGGCAATACTCCGAACAGTCGTTTGGGATAGCTGTAACTCATAAATACTTTTATATGTTGCGAGATCGATCACATAGAGTCGTCCTTCCTCCCCTACAGCCAGCAGCTCATTTTTTTGTTTGACAAACGCTAGAGCAAAGATGGCTTTTTACCCAATTGTAAACTCGCGACAAGTTTTTGTTCTTGCACATCCACAAAAAGTAGTTTCCCCTCACGTAGTGCAATCGCTAAGATCGCTGTGCCTGGGATTAGTTTTAAAGCATACACAGAGGAAGTCACTGCACAAAGGATACGTTTAAAGCTATTTTTTCGATATCCCATTCAACCACGCCCTTGTCATTGCCACCTGTAAAGAATGTATGCGGATCGTATCCTTTTTCTACACAAAAAATAGGATTTTGATGTCCGGGTAATGTCGCTCTTAATTTAATATCCATAGTAATATCTTCAAGTTCTCCAGATGACATTTGGAGAGGTCATTCTTGATCAATCTTCTTCCAATTGACCGTCCACTTCTCATTGAACTGTTCTTTGCTTCGTTTCACTCACTCACTCACTCACTCACTCACTCACTCACTCACTCACTCACTCACTCACTCACTCACTCACTCACTCACTCACTCACTCACTCACTCACTCACTCACTCACAATAAAAGCGCAGAAAATAATAAAACCTTCATGCTTTCAAACAAGCACCAACAGCTATGAAAATAGTCTGAAGGTTCTTTCTCCTCAATAAACCGAATGTAGCGAGCTCATTGATACCTTATGAAAAAATACGGATCAATAAAAAACAGGCAATTCAAAAAAGAAGTGCAGTATATCTACAAATATACTGCACTTCCAAGACTATTTTGTCATATTAGGTTAAAGCCTCGTTCCGATCCCTAGATCCAATCAAATTTATTCAAGCATATTCAGGGTCGATAGCAGAAGCTTTCTTTGAAAAACAGCGCTATTGGTGTCTGCTTTCAAGATTTTTAGCAATTGTTTCCAACGAAAAGCCTTTTTCACGCAACAATACGATCAAATGGAACAATAGATCGGAAGTCTCATTGATAAAGTCGGTCTCCGTTTCCGTTAATGCTGCGATCACGGTTTCTACTGCTTCTTCACCTACTTTTTGAGCGATCTTATTAATTCCTCTGGAACGCAGACGATTGACATAGGATTCGTCGGAAGGATTTTCGTAACGATGATTTACAATACGTTCCAGCTCCAATATGAAATTTTGATTGAATTCCGTATTGAAACAGCTCCGACTTCCTGTATGACAAGTAGGTCCCATCGGATCAGCCTTGATCAATACAGTATCTTTATCGCAGTCGATATGAATACTCTTTACATTTAAAAAGTTACCACTCTCCTCTCCTTTGGTCCAGAGACGATTTTTGCTACGTGAGAAAAAAGTCACGCGCTTTTCCGTCTGTGTTTTTTGCCAAGCCTCTTCGTTCATATAACCCAGCATCAACACTTCTAGTGTTTGGGCATCCTGCACGATCACTGGAACAAGTCCGTCACTTTTTGCGAAATCTAACATTGTATTAGTATCTAGTATTTAGTATCTAGTATTGAGACTCTGGTAGTGCAAGCCGAAGGCTTACATACTATCTATTTTCTCCTCTTTTTATTCTTTATTCCTTGATCCACGACTACCGCACAACAATATCATTATGGCGTAAGGTTTGTTTAAGATCTGGAATCAATATTTCCCCATAATGGAATACAGAAGCTGCTAAGGCAGCATCCACATTGGCCTGTTGAAAGACATCGACAAAGTGTTGTTGATTTCCAGCACCACCGGATGCAATTAAAGGGATATGAATGCGATCGTTTACAGCTTTTAAAAATCCGTTATCAAACCCATTCTTCGTACCGTCGTGATCCATTGATGTCAGGAGAATTTCTCCGGCACCCCGTTCCTGCGCTTCCAGTATCCAATCCAGGGTATTGATCTCCGTCTTGATACGTCCACCACTCAGATGAACAAAATCTTGCCCTTCAATTGATCTAGTATCTACCGCAACCACAACAAACTGGGCACCAAAAGCCGCAGCCATTTGATTGATCAGTTCAGGGTTGCGCACAGCCGCAGAGTTGATGGATATCTTATCCGCCCCAGCATTTAACAGGATGTCGGCATCTTTAATTTCATTGATACCGCCACCGATTGTAAAAGGGATATTCACCTGACGAGCTACTGCCTTTACAAGATCGATTGTCGTCTTGCGCCCTTCATGCGTAGCCGCGATATCTAAAAAACAAGTTCATCCGCTCCTTGTTGGGAGTATTCGTAGGCTAGCTCAACAGGATCCCCAGCATCGCGCAAGTCTACAAAATTGACTCCTTTTACTGTACGTCCATCTTTAACATCCAAGCAAGGAATTATCCGTTTTGCCAGCATGTTAAAATCTGATTAATGATTTAAGGTTCCAATCCTTGACTTCATCGATGGTGATTCTATTCTCATAGATTGCCTTTCCTACGACTACTGATTCTACTCCGCCCAGTTCCTGAAGTTTTTGAATATCATCCATCGAACTGATACCACCGGAAGCAATCAGCTTAATGATCGGTGAATGGCTCAACAGTTTTTGATATAATTCTACACCTGCACCACCCAATTTACCATCTTTGCTAATATCGGTACATAGAAACCTAAAGAAACCCAGAACCAAGCATTTATCAATATACTCAATCAATTTAATCGGCGAACTCTCTAACCAACCTGAGTATTTGATCACTTCATCCAATACGTCAATTGCGATCACAATATGATCCGCATATTTCACTTTACCTTCATTTAAAGTCGCTAGTTCTTCCAAAAAGAAGGATTTGTAATCGCTTGCGTACCCACAATAACACGGTATACACCAGCATCTACCAATTCTTTTACTTTTTCAATGCTCCTTACCCCGCCACCATATTGGATTTTCATATCTGTCTTCTGAATAATATCGAACAAATATGCTTGGTTACTAAAATCACCTTTGGCGCCATTAAGGTCTATGATATGAACCAATTCAGTACCATTCGCACGATAGTTTTCTATCTGCGCTTCCAAACTAATATCATAAGTTGTAACGTCGTTGTAGTTACCCTCTCTTAAACGGACAACTTTTTTTGTCCAAAACGTCTATTGCTGGAATGATATACATAATCGAATATTTTTAGTCTATTTGAATAGTTGAAAAATTGAGCAGCAACTGCTCACCTGCTTTTCCGGACTTCTCCGGGTGAAATTGTACACCAAAGAAATTATCTCTGGAAATGGCAGCTGAAAATGGTGATCCATAGTCACATTTTGCGGCTGTAAACGTCGTATCATATTCAATATAATACGAATGCACAAAATAAAAATAAGTCTGATCTTCAATATTCGCAAATAAAGGATTATTTGCTTGTACCGAAACGCTATTCCAGCCCATATGAGGCACTTTGCCCGCTACTCCGGCATCAAAATGTAACGTTTTCAAAGGAAATAGCTCCAACATATCGGCATCCCCTTCTTCTGAATATTCAGTCAAAAGCTGCATGCCAACACAGATACCCAAAACAGGTTTACGCAGTTCTTTAATATAGGGTACTAATCCCGACTCACGCAATTTATGCATAGCTGCTCCCGCATGTCCTACTCCTGGAATAATAATACGATCGTAAAGATCGATCTCATCCGCAGTATTGATCATACCATAGGTCACCCCACCCGATCGAGTGCAGCAGTCAGGGAAAAGATATTCCCAGCGCCATAGTTAATAATTCCTATCATTTTTGAGATTTGAGTATTGAGATTTGAGTATTGAGACTTTGGCCTCACAAGCTTACGCATCATTCGGTCATCGTTAATCTTTACTCATTTATCCCATGGATTCTCTTTATTAATTAAACAAAACTACAAAACACCTTTTGTACTTGGCAGTTGCATATGATCTGCATCTCGTCGTACTGCTTTCTTAATAGATTTAGCAAAAGCCTTAAAAATTGCCTCGATCTTATGGTGCTCGTTATCCCCCTCGGCTTTGATATTTAGATTTGATTTGGAGGCATCAGAAAATGATTTAAAGAAATGGAAGAACATCTCCGTCGGCATATCACCTATTTTCTCACGTTTAAATTCAGCATCCCAAACAATCCAATTGCGTCCACCAAAATCCAGCGCAACCTGTGCCAGGCAATCATCCATTGGTAAGGTGTACGAGTAGCGTTCAATACCACGCTTGTCTCCCAATACCTTCAAAAACACTTCGCCCAAAGCAATCCCTGTATCTTCGATGGTATGGTGCTCATCGATATGAAGATCGCCTTTAGCTTTGATCGTTAAGTCCAATGCACCATGTCGGGCTATTTGATCCAACATATGGTCAAAGAAGGGCAATCCTGTTTCGATTTCCGATTTACCAGAGCCATCCAAGTTCAATTGAATAAAAATATCCGTTTCATTCGTTTTACGATGATGTTCGGCAGTACGTGTTCCCAATTTCAGAAATTCATAAACTGTTTTCCAGTCCATTGTTTCTAAAGCTACGACTGTAGGGTCAATGTCCACATTCTCCAATGCGCCCAATTGATCATTCGCCCGCAACCAGATAGCTTTCGCCCCAAGATTTTGAGCAAGCTTAACATCATTTACGCGGTCACCAATAACAAACGACTGACTTAAATCATATTTTGAAGCGTCAAAATATTCACCGAGCATGCCTATACCGGGTTTACGTGTATCCGCATTTTCGTGTGGGAAAGTCTTGTCAATATGTTCTTTGGCAAATACTACACCCTCTGCTGCAAACGTATCAATCACAAAATGATGGACAGGCCAGAAGTTTTCTTCCGGATGGGAAGATGTCCCTAGACCATCTTGGTTGGAAACCAAGATCAATTCAAAATCCAGTTCCTTCGCGATACGTGGCAGGTACTGTAAAGCACCGGGAAGAATTTTAATTTTGCAAAAGAATCAATTTGCTCATCTTCTGGTTCCAAAATTAATGTTCCGTCACGGTCTATAAACAGTACACGTTTTAAGTTATCAGGCATAGTATTATTTATTGATTTGATTAAGTTTTTCTAATAATGTCCGGTTCTCAGCAGGTGTCCCAACAGTAATTCGCAAGCAGCCTTCACAAAGTTCTACTTTAGAACGATCTCTGACGATGATCCCATATTGAACCAGATAATCGTAAACTTCTCTCGGCTGTTCCATCTTGACCAAGATAAAATTGGCATCAGAAGGAGTGATATACTGTACATAATCCAGTTCGAGGAGCTCGCGTACCAGTTTTTCACGCTCCGAAACAGTCTCTTTGATCCAGTCATTGACTTGATCTACATTATTCAAGGCCTCCAACACGATATCCTGTGTTGCTTGATTAATGTTATAAGGAGGTTTAATTTTATTATAAACTGCTATAATTTCTTTACTTGCAAATGCCATGCCCAACCGCAGCGCCGCAAGTCCCCATGCTTTAGATAAGGTCTGCAATACCACCAGGTTAGGATATTCAGCCAGTTCCTGTGTAAATGACTTCACAGCGGAAAAATTGATATAAGCTTCATCGACAACAACAAGTCCCTGAAAATTATTCAATACCGTTTCTATATCCTGACGACGGATAGAATTTCCCGTTGGATTATTTGGTGAACAGATAAAAATCAATTTGGTATGCGCATCTATCGCATTAGCGATACCATCCAAATCCAATTGATAGTCTGCTGTTAGGTTTACTTTCTTGAAGGCGACATCGTTGATATTTGCAGACACCTCATACATACCATAGGTAGGTGGAACTAAAATCACATTGTCCACACCGGGTGTACAAAATGCACGATATAAAATATCTATAGCCTCATCGCTTCCATTACCCAAAAAAATATTTTCTGCGGGTACACCTTTTATGTTTGAAAGTTTTGCTTTGACTTGATGTTGGAGTGGGTCTGGGTATCGGTTGTAATCATGGTTTAGTGGGGATCCAAAAGGATTTTCATTGGCATCAATCAATATGGATGCCTCCCCTTTAAATTCATCTCTAGCGGACGAATAAGGTACGAGCTTCTTGATATTTTCCCGTAGTAGGTTGTTTAAGTTGAATGGATTATCCATTATAAAAAAATTAGAGCCGTAAACTTAGATAAATTGTTTATCAAAAGCAATATAATAAGCAATTTAAAAAGCATTTGATCGTAGAAATGTGGTATAAAACGCACAAAAAACTAAACTGAAAACCATTTTCCTTCGATAGAAAGTTCGGTATCTGGGAATGCCGTTCGTGCCTCTTCCAATAAAGGGTTCAAATCCCGATAACGGGCGGAGTAATGTCCCAGCAATAATTTCTTTGCATGAGTTTCTTTTGCGATCTCCCCAGCCTCCAATGCTGTTGTATGGAAAGTTTCCTTCGCTCTGTCTACCATATCATGCAAGAACGTAGATTCATGATACATAAGATCAGCATGCTGAACATAAGGCAGATAGTCAGCTGTACGTACCGTATCCGAACAATATACGTAACTTCTGGATTTAGGCGCAGGTAAGCTCAATTGGTCGGCCGGATAAACATTCCCATTTTCGTCTACATAATCCATTCCTTTCTTTATGGCAGGATAATAGACTGTGGGAATATTGAGTGCCTGAACCACATCACCGAGTAAGGTGCGGGCTCGCGGTCCTTCATCGAAGCGAAAACCTGTACAGGCAATACGATGTGTTAAAGGGAATGTGCTTACTTTCATCGTTCGATTTTCAAAAATAACACCGGGCTCGTCGGGTGAAATCGGATGAAAAATAAGATTATAACGTAAGACTGTCTCAGAATGTAGAAATTGTATATCCAAAATCTCTTTTAAGGCAGCCGGGCCATATAGATGAAGATCACTTTTACGTCCGACCAGGTGCATCGAAGAGAGCAACCCCACCAAACCTAAGTAGTGATCTCCATGTAAGTGGCTAATAAAAATATGTCCTAAGCGATTGCTTTTAATTCCATATCGGCTGAGCTGCATCTGCGTACCCTCACCACAGTCTATTAAAAACAATTGCTCATTAAAGTTCAACACTTGGCTAGTCGGATGGCGATCAAACATCGGTGTCGCGGAACTATTTCCTAATATCAGAACTTCAAACTTCATATTAATCTTCAATTGTCCCCGGTATTCAGATTCCAATTCGTGCGCAAAGATTAAATCTTCAGCAACCTTAAGTGATGGCGCAATCTTTATCGATTTATCCAAGTGCGACACGCGAACCATATCCATTAATTTAGGACAAAGATTGACCAAAATAAATACGCCACCAACAGATTGACATAAACGGTGTGCCAGTATCCCCAAACGAATACCCACTTCATCCGTCTTTTGGACATGAATCATATCCAAAACAATATTGCGTTGACCAATCGTATTGCGCAACAAAAACTCCCCTTCAGTTTAGCTGCATTATCAGCATCTATCACTTCGACATGAGGCTCTATCACAATATAACGATCGTGCTTATCAATAGTGTACTTCATAAGTCTATTTCATTAGTTTGAGGATACAATGTACTAATAATTTAGCTCTTTTAGGGCTTTTGCCACATTTCTTTCTACACGTTCCAGTACATTTTCCTGATCAGGATAGACAAATTTTTCTCCAACAATATGTTCGTATAGTTCAATATAGCGTTCGGAAATTGAAGCAATAATTTCATCTGTCATCTCCGGAACCACTTGCCCATCCTTACCTTGAAAACCATTATCGATCAACCACTTCCGAACAAACTCTTTTGATAGTTGTTTTTGTGCCTCACCTTTTTCCTGACGTTCCTGATATCCATCTGCATAGAAGTAACGGGAAGAATCCGGTGTATGGATCTCATCAATCAAGACGATTTTGCCATCTTTTTTACCAAATTCATATTTGGTATCCACTAGGATCAATCCTCTTTGTGCTGCGATTTCAGTTCCGCGTTGAAACAATGCTTTGGTATATTTCTCCAATTGCACATAATCCTCTTCGCTTACAATACCTTTTTCAAAATATCTGTTCGAGAAATGTCTTCATCGTGACCTACGGCTGCTTTGGTCGTTGGAGTGATAATTGGCTCTGGCAATTTATCATTCTCTTTCAGTCCCTCAGGAAGAGACTCGCCACAGACTTCACGTTTACCAGCGGCATATTCGCGCCAAGCATGCCCAGATAAATAGCCACGGATTACCATTTCTACTTTAAACGGCTCACACATCTGACCGATAGTTACACTAGGATCTGGTACAGATACAACCCAATTGGGGATAATATCAGCTGTAGCCTTTAAAAATTTAGCTGCAATCTGATTTAACACCTGCCCTTTGTAAGGGATAGGCCGAGGAAGTACCACGTCAAATGCCGAAATACGGTCAGAAGCTACCATCGCCAAGTAAGTATCGGCAATCGTATACACATCACGTACCTTTCCTCTGTAAAAAGCTGTCTGGTTTTCGAAATTGAAATTTGTTTCTTTTATAGCGTTCATGTTCAAAGTAAAATTCTTATGTCAGTAGTTATTGATTAAATATCGCCGTATGCTTCCAAAATACGTCGCACCAATTTATGACGAACCACATCGCCGCCACTCAGGTGAATAATATCGATACCTTCAATATTTTCCAGCAAACGGATTGATGTCGAAAGTCCGGATTGATTCTTTTTGGGAAGATCGACCTGCGTCATATCACCTGTAACAATAAATTTTGCGGTAGGTCCCATACGAGTCAAAAACATCTTCAACTGCATATCCGTTGCATTTTGGGCTTCATCCAAAATAACGAAGCAGTTATCAAGCGTACGCCCCCGCATAAATGCCAATGGCGCAACCTCGATGGTACGGTTTTCTAAATATCCTTTTAGTTTTTCTGCTGGGATCATATCGTCAAGCGCATCATATAGTGGTCTCAAATAAGGATCAACCTTTTCTTTCAGATCCCCAGGTAAAAAACCCAAGTTTTCTCCAGCTTCTACAGCCGGCCTAGTCAAGATGATCCGTTTGATTTCCTTATTGCGAAGCGCTCTGACTGCCAGTGCTACAGCTGTATATGTTTTTCCTGTTCCTGCTGGGCCAATGGCAAATAAGATATCATTTTTGGAAATACTATCAACCATCCGTCGTTGGTTGGCCGTACGGGCCCGAACAATCACACCATTAGGTCCATAAACAATGGGTTCGGAACCAAATGCCGCATTCTTGGCCGCAATTTCCTTTTCCTGCTGTGCGGCTGAGCCTGCGCTCGCCCCTAGGAGATTTTCAAAATCCAATAGGGTAATGTTGTTGAATTTCTCTAGATGAGCCATAACTTCCTTAAACGATTGCTCAAATAGTTCCAATTCCTTCGCATCTCCCAGCACTTTCATTTCACTTCCACGAGCTACAATCCGCAATTTTGGGAATTGTTTCTTCAAATAATCAAAGTGCTCATTGTCTGCTCCCCATAATATGGGTAAATTCAGACCATCTAATGCAATTAGTAATTCGTTCAAATTTTATCCTATTTTAGAAATAATTAGATTGTAGCCATTACGCAATAGCTCCTGTACGTAATACCATTCAAAATTAACGTATTCTAATGAGAAAAAGGCCATCTAGCTGAGATTTTTGCAAAAAGAAAACCAAATTATTTTTTTAACGTTTCATACATAAGTTTCGCTTTTAAAAGTGGATCTTCAAGGTACACAGACCAATTCTTTACAGTAGAAATAAAAGCTATGTTTGTGTATATCAATTGAAAAAAGTTATATTCAAAATAAGTTCTTCAATTAACTTTACAAATCAGCTGATAAATAGTAATTTTGTCCTCTATTTGAATAGATTTTCAGGAACAGAATATGCAAAAGACAGGAGATCTATTTCTATTCATTCAAAAGGGAATTTGACAGCAATTCGGTCTACTTATAGATTATAATGGCAGTAATTACGTTAACGACAGATCTAGGACATAAAGATTTTTATCAAGCTGCGCTAAAGGGAGCCTTTTAACGCAGTTGTCTGATGTTAATATTGTCGATATCACCCACGAGATCCCAGCATTTAATATTCCGCGCGCAGCCTTTGTACTTGGCAATGCGTATCATTATTTCCCAAAAGGAACCGTACATATCATCGGCATCAATACCCTCTTTCATGAAGAATCCAAATATATCGGCATGAAATACAGGGATCATTATTTTGTTGGTGCAGACAATGGAATTTTCAGCTTACTGTTGAATGGAAATGAACCGCAGGAATTGTACGAGCTCAATTTGATGCAGGACCTGAGATACCTCCATTTTCCCCTTGCAGATATTCTTTCGAAATCTGCCTGTCATATTGCAAAAGGAGGCAAACTGAAAGATGTCGGCACTCCCATGCACCAACTGATCGAAAAAGTCACTTTACAACCGATCTTTGACAAAGACATGATCCGTGGCAATGTTATTTATGTGGACGCTTTTGGCAATGCCATTACCAATATTTCCAAAGATCTGTTCAATAAAGTCCAAAAGGGACGGAATTTTATCTTGTATTTCAAACGCAATGAAACAATCACCAATCTTTCTTGGCATTACAACGAAGTCGGTGAGGGTGAAAAATTGTGTCTTTTTGGTATCAGTAATTACTTAGAAATTGCCATCAACAAAGGCAATGCGAGCCAACTCTTGGGGCTTCACGATGACGATTCTAATGTCATTCGTATCGAATTTAAAGATTAATTTCATAAATTCATTCCTAGAAATAGTTTATTCACTTCAATCTGTCCCTAAACTACCCAACGGGGTTTTGGCAGTTTAACACTGAATTTTGCGCATCTGTCAGCCCCACTTTGCCTTTTGACAAATAGATGCGATTTCAGTAACGTTAATTTCAGATTGATTGTTCAAATTCAAGTATGAAATCTTTAAAATACACACTACTATCTTTTCTGTTATTGTTTAGTCTTGGGCTTCTAAATGCACAGGAAAATGCAGATTCCAGTGCTTTTGAGGTACAACGCAAACGTGTCAACAGCCTACTCGATGCACGGCAACAGAAGTTTGGCGCCTATGACACGAGCCTTACCCAGAAAACAGGCCTTTTTGGCCTATTCAAATCCAAAGGCGATATGCAAAAAAGTATCGATATCCTGAAGGATGTCGTGATCACGGACAATAACATTTTTTGGAGACACAGCAGCTGCTCAAAATAAAAGATTTCGAAAAGGACAAATTTCGACAGATGGCGACTGAATATGACAAACAGATCTCCGCTTATATGGGCACGATCAATAAGCTTCAAAACGAGAATGAGCGACTCCGGACCGAGTTGGACAAAACCGAAGGAAAGGGTCTAGCTGGTAATTTATGGTTTTACATCGCTTTGCTTGTCATTATTATCCTCGCAGTGTTATTGTACCGTAGTCATACACAAAAATCGACAGGCATCGGCAAAAATTCAGATTAGTTCGTTGGATCTCTCCGATCAATCGGTGACATGTACCAAGAAAACAGGTCAAAATATAACTTTAATTGATTAAAATAGGTAAAAAGCTAAAAAATTGACCAAAGTATGATAGCAAAATATTTTTAATCTCTTTACATTTGTCCTCGCAACAAAACATTGAAGTAGCGGATTATGGCAAGAGGTTTCAATAGTGGTAATAAACAAGAAGAAGATCTACCAAAACCAAAGTTAAATAAGGAGCTCCTATTACGGGCTTCGAAAATAATGACCTATTTAAGGCCTTATCGGGTTAAGTTTGGAATGGGCATGTTATTTCTGGCATTATCCAGTCTTTCTATGCTGACTTTCCCTGCACTATTGGGCGCTATGATTGATGCTGCTCAAGGTAAACAAACCTACACTTGGTTAACTCCGGAAGTTTATTACATCGGCGGGGTCGCTTTTGTTATCCTATCGTTCACCTCCATTGTTTCATTTTTTCGTATCCGTATCTTTGTGGAGATCGGAGAACGTGCTTTGGCAAAAATACGTAAAGACACCTATCATAAACTCATCTCTTTGCCAATCGAATTTTTCGCCAACCGCCGCGTTGGAGAATTAAACAGCAGGTTATCCGCAGATCTATCTCAGATCCAAGACACCCTGACGACCACATTGGCTGAAATTTTAAGACAATTGATCAGTCTTTGTTTTGGTGTATTTCTGTTGGTCTGGGTATCACCCAAATTGGCTTTGATGAATCTATGCATATTACCCGTTATTGTGGTTGCAGCCATTGTCTTTGGGAAATTCATTCGTGAATTATCCAGACAGGCTCAGGATAAGATGGCAGAATCAAATAGTATTGTTCAAGAAACATTATTAGGAATCAGCAATGTAAAAGCTTTCGTGAATGAATACTTTGAATTCAACCGCTACAGTAATCAGATGGACTCAGTTGTCAAATTAGCCGTCAAGGGAGCAACCTTCCGCGGGCCTTTGCCTCCTTTATCATATTCTGTATTTTCGGAGCTGTTATAGCCGTCATCTGGTATGGCGCGGCATTGGTATCTATCCACGAGATATCTGTTGGAGATTTAACGACTTATATCTTGTATTCTATGTTTGTCGCTGGGTCAATGGGTAGTTTGCCAGAATTATACTCGAACATCCAACGCTCGCTGGGAGCGAGTGAAAGGATCCTGGAAATTCTGGATGAGCCGCAGGAAGATATCAAGGTTGAACCGAGCTGCAAAGATATTCGTAAAAAGATCAGTGGAGACCTCAGCTTCAATCACGTAGCATTTGCCTACCCTAGCAGACCGGATATTGAAATCCTCAAAGACATTAACTTTACGGCTAATGCAGGCGATAAAATTGCCATAGTCGGCCCTAGTGGGACCGGTAAATCAACCATCGCATCTTTAATACTACAATTTTATACAAACAATAAAGGTGAGGTACTTTATGATGGCAAGCCCGCCTCAGACTTTGACCTCTGTGATATACGGAACCAAGTGGCCATTGTACCACAGGACGTTTTATTATTTGGCGGAACTATACGCGAGAATATCGCTTATGGTAAATTAGATGCCACCGAAACTGAAATAACTGAGGCCGCCCAACGTGCCAATGCACATCAATTTATATTAGGTTTTCCTGAAGGTTATGATACCATCGTCGGCGAACGCGGGGTAAAACTTTCTGGCGGACAACGTCAACGCATTGCTATCGCCCGTGCGCTACTCAAAGACCCTGCTATTCTGATCTTAGATGAAGCAACATCCTCTTTAGATTCAGAATCTGAACGTCAGGTTCAAGATGCCTTAGAGGAATTAATGCGTGGCCGTACGTCCGTTATTATTGCACACCGGCTTTCTACAATCGTCGATGCGGACAAAATCATTGTGGTCGAAAATGGGGTTGTTTCGGAGAGTGGAACTCATTTCGAATTACTACAGAAAGAAACTGGCCTCTATAGACACCTGTACACCTTGCAATCCAAACAGCAAAAGGTAGATATGTAAAATTTTGTTAATTATTGATTCTTTTTAAACAAATTGTCCCAGAGATTGTTCATTTGGTATCATACTTGATTATCATTTGAATACACAATAAAATAGAAGAATTATGAAAAATAAAAATGGATTAGTGGCATTTGCTTTGGTAGGATTGGCTGCAGGAGCTGCTGCATGGTATCTTTTAGGAACCGATGACGGAAAAAACAATTAGATCGTGCAAATGATGGCATCAAAAGCTTAACTAAATCATTGAAGGATCTTTCAAAAAAGAAGCTAGAAAAGCACAAAAGTTAGCAAATAGAGCTTCTGCTGAGTTGGACAACTTAAAATCAAAAGCTCAAGCTGCTTTCAGTAAAGCTTCAGATGATGCCGATGCATTGAAAAACAAAGCAAAAGAAGCCGGTAGAGAGGCTTTGGACCACGCAAACAATGCAGCTCAGAATTTAGCAAGTAAAATCGACAACACAACCGATGCTGCTAAATCAAAAATTTCTAATGCATAAGTAAAAAAACATTTTTTAAGAATTGATGGTTTAACCACCTCCTGTGGTTAAAATACATTTGTATCTTTGCGGAATATGACTTTACTGCAACAGGTAAAAACTTTGATTCTTAAAGACATTATTCTGGAATGGCGATCAAAATACGCCATCAACGGAATCCTACTATATGTCGTATCTACTGTATTTGTTTGTTATCAAGCATTCAAATCAGTAGATACAACAGTTTGGAATGCATTGTTTTGGATTATTATGTTATTCGCTTCAATCAATGCAATCAACAAGAGTTTTGTTCAAGAAAATCCCAACCGACAGCTCTATTACTATTCACTAGTTGACCCAAGGGCGATTATTCTCGCCAAAGTTATTTACAATATGTTATTGATGACCATCTTGGCGACAATCGCGTATTTCGTTTATTCAATCATATTCAAAAATCCACTGGGGATCCCACGCTATATTTCATTTCAGTCATTCTCGGTAGTATCAGTTTTGCCAGTGTATTTACCATGATTTCTGGCATAAGTTCCAAAGCTGGAAACAACAGTACGCTCATGGCTATTTTGAGTTTTCCGGCTATCATCCCCTTACTGATCGTATTGATCAAGCTCTCCCGCAATGCCATAGAAGGCCTGGAAAGGGCGGCAAGTACAAAAGAAATAATTGTATTACTCGCAATTAATGTAATCACGATCACTATTTCTTTATTGTTATTTCCGTACCTTTGGCGAGATTAAATTTTAGAATTGAAAACAAATTAAATTCAATTTACCATGAGAAAAAATGGTGGAAAATATTAGCTGTCCTGATTATCTGTGCAGTCATTATCAATGGCCTTCTGGGCCCTGTTCCCCGCCTATTTATCCTTCACGAAAGTATCCGAAACGTTTATTTCCATGTGCCGATGTGGTCTGCGATGATCGTGATGTACCTGATTTCAGTCATTTATAGCATCAAATACCTCAATACAGGAAAACAAGAATATGACCTAATGGCTATTGAAGCTGTTAATACAGGTATTACTTTTTGTTTTTTTGGTTTGGCAACAGGAATGTTGTGGGCAAATATTACCTGGGGTGAACCTTGGCCAAATGACCCCAAATTAAATGGTTCAGCAATAGCGACTTTAATGTATCTGGCCTACCTCGTACTCCGCAATGCGCTCGAAGAAGAGCAAAAAGGGCGAAAATATCTGCCGTCTACAATATCTTTGCTTTTCCGATCATTATTGTATTACTCTATATTCTGCCAAAAATGACAGATTCGCTTCACCCCGGAAGTGGTGGTAATGCTACTTTTGGCCAGCTACAAATGAGCAACGAGCTTCGTCCAACATTTTATGCCGCAATGATCGGATGGCCAATGATCGCTTTCTGGATCTGTTCACTCCGCTATAGAGTACGTTTATTGGAAAGAAAAGAACAGGAAAGCTAATCGTAATCATCAATAAGAATAAGAGGCAGGGTATTTTTCATGTCTTTGAGGATATTCACAGTCAACAACGAGCTTAGGCTCAATAAAAAAGGGGTTAAAATAGCAATCGCCAAAAAGTTCTCCAGCATAAATTAATACTGGATTTCATGCGGCGACAACATCGATAAAAAATAGAAGTCTGATAAAACCAAAGCGTAGATAATATTGGCAAACAATGCTTTTTATTTACGCAGGTCCTAATCAGCCATTAAAAGACAAATAAATAGCATGAAAAAAATAACATTGTCAATTGCATTATTAATCCTATCAACTTTAAGCACATTTGCACAGGATGACGTTGATATGGCAACGGGCTTACGTAGTGAGGGCAAAATCTATGTGGTTGTTCTCGTGATGTTGGTCATTTTTCTAGGTCTTGCCTTCTTTCTTTTCTTGCTTGACCGTCGTATAACGAAGTTGGAGAAAAAGAATAAATAGTCAAATATTTATCGCGCGCCATGATTATCAGTCAGTTCAGAAATTACACACCAATAAATATCCTATTTTTATCCCTTGTGGGTTTTGTATTATGCCTTGGCATATTCTTACACGTACCGGATAAACTTGATTCTGTAATTTTGAACCTGCACTAGGAAATCTACTCGGAGAAAACAATTTAATCAACCTCTCCCCAGCAACCAACGTCTTTATCACACTGATCCTGACCATTTTTCAGGCAACGATACTGAATCGGATCACGAGCCATTTCAATCTGCTTGGAAAACCTAGTTTTTGGTCGCATTGATGTATATGACACTGGCCAGTTTATTTTTACCCTTTCTAGTTCTGTCTCCCACCCTTATCTGTAACTTTATTTCGATCTGGATGTTGAGCAAATTGCTTTCTCTCTATCGTCAGACAGACGTAAAGGCGGAAATGTTCGATCTGGGGATGATTGTCGGCATAGGAAGTCTGATCTACTTTCCTTTCTTGAGCATGTTCTTCCTGCTGTGGATCGCCCTACTTATTTTTAGACCATTCAATTGGCGTGAATGGATCACACCACTATTGGGACTGGCTACAATCTATTTTATATTAGGGGTAATCTATTTATGGGTAGGAAAAATGGATTTGTTTTACACCATATGGTTGCCATTCACCTACAAATTCCCAACGGCTATCCGTATTCAATTATTTGATTACCTGGTATTGGTTCCTGTACTCTTTACACTGATCCTCTTCTTGTTGATCCTCAAAGATAATTTTTTCAAGAGCATTGTGCATATCCGAAAATCCTTTCAGTTGTTATTTTTCATGTTATGCTTGGCTGTAGCCTCCTTTTATTGGAATAAGAAATTAACTGAGGCCCACTTTTTACTCTGTGCTCCCCGGTTGCGATTTATATGGCCTACTACTTCACCTACGCCAAAAAGAAATGGTTTTTGAGGTCGTGTATGCAATCATCGCATTAACCATAATCTACTTTCAATTTTTCTAAACATTTGTACAACAAGTGTTTAACCTTTTTAACAAAATCGGCTTAACAAGCTCACAAAAATTGAATAGTTTTGTATGCGAATAAAAGCAAAGAACATTTAATTACACGAGTCAAAAAACTCAAAGATTTCACAAAAACTAAATAAACATTAGTTTCTCAATTTTATAGATTGACCATGCAGAAACGCTTTATAAGCTCTCTAAGAAATAAATCACTCCAACTGTTGTTAGCAGGTGGAATTTTAGCTAGTTCTACTACCGCATTTGCCCAAAAAACGACATCCGCTTCACCTTATTCTCAATTGGGGATAGGTCAGATACGTGAAGATTTATTACCTCAGTATAGAGCGATGGGTGGTATCAGTACGGCAATCCGTACATTAGATGGCATCTATTACAATACCAACCCGAGCAATCCAGCATCTTACTCCGCTGCGCGACTTAGTGTATTTGACGCAGGGCTGTATGGCAACTACACGCAATTAAAATCAACAACCAGATCTGCAAATACTGCTGATTTTGCATTTAGCCATATTACCATGACTTTTCCAATGCAAAAGTTTGGTGGCATCAGTTTGGGGCTACTGCCGTTTTCGGATGTGGGCTATCGTACCAATTCACAGGAAAGCATTAATTCGCAAACATTTAACAAGGTTTTTACAGGTGAAGGAGGCCTCACAAAAGCTTATGCAGGTTGGGGGTACGTGTTTATAAAGGATTGAGTATCGGTGCGAATATGTCTTACCTATTTGGTACATTAAATGACTATAGCCGTGTTGAATTTCCTTCATCCTCTGGAGCTTTAAATCCGCAACGTCAAAATAAACGTGAAATCCAAGGTATTATTTTTGATTACGGCTTACAATACGAACAGCCTATCGGCAAAGAATATGCCTTGACCTTTGGTTATTCGGGATCGCTAAACAACGATATAAAAGAGCGAACAACGATATTCGACACAAGGACTCAACCATCATCAGATCCAGACAATCAAAATATTCCAATCGATACAACCTATATGTCTGAGCGCATCAGCAGGCATTTGACACTTCCATTAAAACATAATATAGGTGTTACCCTTGCACGAAATGGCAAATGGTTGGTTGGGGCAGACTTCAAATATGCAGACTGGTCAAGATTTCAGGTCAGAAATGGTGAAGGCGAGTTGCGCAAAAATTATGGTGTATCAGTTGGTGGTCAGTTGACACCTGATAGATCTTCGCTCAACTATCTGAACCACGTAGATTATCGCCTTGGATTCAGATACAACAAAACCCAGTATTTCCTAGCCGGTCAAGATATCAATGATATGGCCGTAACAGTGGGTGTGGGCTTACCATTAGCCAGAACACAATATTCAAGTGCTTTCTCGAAGATCAATTTTTCAGCAGAATTTGGCCAAATGGGTAAAGTAGCCAATGGCCTGTTACGTGAACGTTATATCAACTTCAATATTGGCTTTACGCTAAATGACCGTTGGTTTAGAAGAAATCAATTTGACTAAGATAATGGTACGCAAAGTATCTGAACTATTCATATCACAAAATATATCGCCCCTGGTAATTCAATTTTTGCTAGGGGCGCTCTTATTGACTTCCTGCGAGCCAGATCTAAAGGAAGTCGACCGGATCGCCAACTTAAAGAAAGAAGAGGCTGTGGACATTTCACGCCATGTCGATGTTATCTATAGTGATTCAACCCGGGTTAAAGCGAACCTAACCGCACCCGAAATGCGGATCAAACACGATAGTACAGAAGTCTATGAGTTTCCAAAAAGCATAAAAATCATCTTCTATGATGAAAAGCTAAAGGAAACACAACGTATTACCTCTGACTATGCAATCAGGAAAGAAAAAGAGAAAATAACAGTCTTTACCAAAAACGTCATTGTCACCATGGCCGATGGGTCCATTATGAAAACGGAAGAAATCGTTTATGATGAAGGAGCTAAAGATCCCAATAAAACTTTTTACAATAATGTTCCTGTCCAGGCATTCTTTAAAGATCAAAGGGGAAACCTACAGGGATCATCTTTTACATCCGACAAAGACCTGCAACATGCCAATATACAGAATGCAACTGGTGTTGTTATAATCAAGGATAACAGTCTGTTTCCATCCATAGGTAGATAGAGAGATCATACTTTCATTGGCCTCCCTACTATCATGTTATTTACTAGCCTAAAGATATGTACCTGCAAGTAGATCCCGTAAGCAACTCTGTCACAGATTTCTTAAAGGATATTACAGTCACCTGATCAAGACCCTCTTCAATAAAAAATAGCGCAATACAAATACTTTTCAAATTTGTTTTATTACATTCAGGAAAATATTCCGTTTTTTTTTATAAAAATTGTATCTTGCACCGCATTTTGCTATGCTATGCATAAATTAACGAAATACAAGTATTTACACAATATAAACACAATAAGCAGACTATGGGATTAATGGGCTTTTTGCGTAACAAAGCTGGTGTCATCTTGACCGCAGCCATGGCTATCGCAATTTTAGCATTTTTACTAGGCGATGTCGTTCGAGGAGGGGCTCCTTTTGGGCTAGACATCAAAATCGTGTAGGGAAGTCAACGGAACTGAAATTGAATATCCTGCGTTCAACCAACAGGTGGAACAAGCAGAAGAAATGTTCAAGCAACAAATGGGTGGCGCTGTTACTCCTCAAATGAGAACATACGCCGTACAACAGGTTTGGAATCAATTCTTATCCAGAGAAATCTTGAGAAAAGAGATTGAAAAAATCGGTTTGACAGTAGGTAGTAAGGAATTAAATGATCTAGTACAAGGGCCAAATCCTTCAGCTCAGATCGTTCAGGCATTTACCGACCCACAAACTGGACAATTTAACCGTGGTCAGTTGTCAACATTTATAAGCCAAATCAACACAGCTGGCAACCAAGCCATGGCTGATCAGTGGGAAGCTTTACTTGAGGGTGTGAAAGATGAACGTCTAAGCAGCAAGTATGGCGAGTTGCTTTCGAACAGTGTATACGTAACTTCATTGGAAGCAAACGAAGAATACCAAGAACGTAATAAATTGGCGAACTTCAAATACATTCTTTTAGACTACGCTTCTGTAAAAGATGCTGAGGCTAAAGTGACTGACGCCGATTTCCAAGAATACTATAATGAACATAAAAGCATGTTCAAAACACAAGAGGAAACACGTGCGATTCAATACGTTACGGTAGATGCAAAACCTCTTGCAAAGGATTCATTGGCTGTAAAAGAAGCGATTGACAAGTTAAAACAAGACCTTATTGTTGCAAAGGATGATTCGTTATTTGCATCTATCAATTCGGACAACAAGTATCCTTTCACCTATGTGAAAAAAGGCCAATTGAGTCCTTCTTTGGATTCAGTAGTTTTCAATGTCGCTGCAGGCACTACAGTAGGTCCATTCCTAAGCAATGGTGCTTACGAAATTGCAAAAGTGGTTTCAACTGTCGTAGGTCCCGATTCTGTAAAGGCTTCGCATATCCTATTGGATGCTACTGCTGAAGGTGGTGTTGACAAAGCTTTGGCAAAAGCTGATTCAATCAAAGGGCTGATCCAAAAGGAGATAACTTTGCAGCTTTGGCTATTCAGTTCAGTAGTGACCCTGGAAGTAAAGCAAATGGTGGTGAGCTTGGTACTTTTACAAGAGGTCGCATGGTACCAGAATTTGAAAAAGCAGTATTTGAAGGTAAAGCCGGAGACATTAAAGTTGTAAAATCTCAGTTTGGTGTGCACATTATTAAAATTGAGAAACAAATCGGTACAGCAAAATACGCTAAGGTCGCTATCATCGATAAAGTAATCAATAGTGGTAAAGAGACTTTAAATAATGCACACAGCAAGGCAACAGCTTTCTTATCTGCTGCAACTGCTCAAAACTTCGCACAAGAGGCTAAAAAACTTGGTTTAGAAGCCAAAACTGCATCACGTGTTACTGCAATGGACAATGTACTTGATGGTACTGAAGCACCTCGCGATTTGATAAAATGGGCTTTCGAAGCTAAAAAAGGTGATATCTCAGATAAGGTATTTGAAACTGAAACTTCTTATATCCTGGCGAGTTTAGTGAATGTACAACCAAAAGGGGTACTTTCGTTGGACGCTGTGAAAAAGACATCGAGCCTGCAGTTAAAAACATGGTTAAAGCTAAAGTCCTAAAAGAAAAATTTGGCAAAGCTTTAGCTGGAGCTTCTTCAATTGACCAAGTAGCTCAAAAAGTAGGTAAATCGGCTATTCACGTAGAGAATGTGGTATTTGCCAATCCTGTTATTCCGGGTGTAGCCTTAGAAAACGCTGTAGTAGGTACAGTCTTTGGACTTCAACCAAACAAACCTCTAAAGCAATTGAAGGAAACACAGGTGTATATGTCGTACAGGTAAATGGGTTTACAAACCCATCAGCAATCTCTGATATCAACGGACAAAAGAAACAAATGCTTGCAGCGAAAGCGCAACGTGCTTGGGGATCTATTTTCCGTGCATTACAAGACAAAGCTGAAATCATTGACAATAGAGTGAAATTCTTTTAGAAGATTTTTAAGTAAATTTGTAGCCGGACGAATTATCGTCCGGCTTTTTTTTGATAGAATAGTTATGGAAATTCAAACAAATATTGTCAATAAAGTTGCACAAAGTGGATTAGTGACAGTTGATCTGGCAGATTATCATCCAAAGACCGACAACGTCCTATATGATATCAAGGATAATTTGTTCCATGGTCTGATGTTAGGGAAAAAGATTTCCGCGAGTTCATCAAAACACACGATTGGTCACAATATACAAATAAGCATATCGCCATAACCTGTAGCGCAGATGCTATTGTCCCAACATGGGCTTATATGCTACTGGCAAATAAGTTAGAGCCATATGCTTCGACCATTGTCTTTGGCGATTTAGATGAACTGCTACGTATACAGTATGCCGCCGCTATTGATCAAATTGACATGGAACAGTTTCGGGATCAAAGGGTAGTTGTTAAGGGCTGTGGAGATACTTATATCCCTGAATCGACATTTGTCCAATTCACGGTGAAACTCAGCAAAGTAGCGAAAAGTATTATGTATGGCGAACCCTGTTCAACGGTTCCAGTTTTTAAAAGAAGTCCTCAAGCGCCAAAAGCAGCTGACAAACAAGTATGAGCAGCGGGCTCATGTGGGTTTCATCACCTTAAAGAGACAATTTATTCTGATGAAATTAACATCTCTTTTTCAAACAATTTTCGTAAACTTACGTACATGAAACTTATATCGACATTGCTCCTTTACTTATCAGTTTTTGTAAGTACAGTTTTCGCTCAGGATTTACCCCATTTAAAAGAATCTGCATTTAAAGGTGGAGAGAAATTAAAGTATAAACTCCGCTATGGAATTATTTCAGCTGCAACGGGAACGTTGACTGTTGGTGATACGAAAGACGGATTTGGGAATCCCTCCTTTCATCTGTATGCCGCGGGTAAAACAGCAGGAGCTTTTGCCATCTATACCGTAAGAAACGAATACAACTCGTATATAAATAGCAAGACGTTTTTGCCTTACTATTATACAGAAAACATTCGTGAGGGAGGTTACAGACGGAATGACAAAGTACGTTTCAATCAGGATACACATACTGTGGTCGGTAATAAAGGAACATTTACATCCAAGGTAGATCAGACCTTTGATTTGCTATCGTCCTATTATTTTGCCCGCAATCTGGACTTAACTTCGGTCAAGCCGGGTGAATCCTTTAAACTGACTTACTTTCTGAATGATGAAATAGCCACCTTGGGCATACAGTACATTGGAATAGAAAAAATAAAAACAGAATTGGGCACATTGGAATGCCTTAAATTCAGTCCCGAAATTAAACCGGGACGTATCTTTAAAAAAATAGCAAGCTTTATCTCTGGGTAACCAATGATGGTAACCGTATTCCAGTGAAGGCCAATGTCGATATTTTAATTGGCTCTGTTACCTTAGAACTTCTGGAAGCGAGTGGACTAAAATATAAATTGGGGCAAAAAGCAAGCTACTCAAAATAATTAGAATGATTGAAGTAGGAAATGTGTTGGTGCATGAAGATCTGATTAACAATGATTTCGTGTGCAACCTATCAAAATGTAAGGGAATATGCTGTATCGAGGGAGACTCGGGAGCACCTTTGTTAGAAAGTGAAAAGGCAATTCTGGAGGAAATATACCCTAAGGTAAAGCCCTATATGACGGAGAAAGGCATTGAGGCCATCGAAGAACAAGGGAAATACGTCATTGACGTAGATGGAGATTTAACCACGACCTGCGTTGACGGACACAAAGAATGCGCCTATGTGACTTGGGAAAACGGCATTACAAAATGTGCAATCGAAAAGGCATATGAACTGGGTGAAATCCACTGGCGGAAACCTGTTTCCTGTCACCTATATCCTATCCGTACAACGCATTATCCGGAATTTGATGTCCTTCATTATGACCGTTGGCATATCTGCAAAGACGCTTGCAGTTTTGGTAAAGAACTACAGGTGCCTGTGTATAAATTTCTAAAGGATCCCCTGATCCGTACTTATGGAGAAGAATGGTACAAAAATCTTGAGCAAGCAGTCGATGAGTTGTAACAAAATTACTATCTTTAAGCTTTAACTTTTTGGTGTTTCATTCCAATTCATGTCAAAATTAACAGAGATCCAACGCCCTATTATCCACGAACTTGAAGCTTTTGAAAAGAAATTCAAAGCATCGATGAAAAGCTCCGTTCCCTTGTTGGATCGTATCACGCAATATCTGATCAAACGTAAAGGCAAACAAATGCGGCCAATGTTTGTATTTTTTTCAGCGGGCATCTGCAATGGGATTAATGAATCTACCTATCGCGGCGCTGCTTTGGTTGAATTACTGCATACAGCTTCGCTTGTTCACGATGATGTCGTGGATAACTCTTACGAACGTAGAGGCTTCTTTTCAATCAATGCACTCTGGAAAAATAAGATTGCAGTACTGGTTGGTGACTTTTTACTGTCAAGGGGTTTGCTACTCTCTGTCAAACATCAGGACTACCATCTGTTAAAAATTGTTTCGGAAGCGGTTGACCAGATGAGTGAAGGGGAATTACTCCAGATCGAAAAAGCGCGTAAACTGGATATTGAAGAATCCATATACTTTGAGGTCATCCGAAAAAAACAGCATCGTTAATTGCTTCCTGTTGCGCCTGTGGATCGGCGTCATCCAATGCGGATCAAGAGACGGTAGAGAAACTGCACCAATTTGGAGAGAAAATTGGTATTGCTTTTCAGATAAAGGATGATTTATTTGATTTTGGTTTGGATGACGTGGGTAAGCCCCTGGGGAATGATATCAAAGAGAAGAAAATGACATTGCCGTTGATCCATGCGTTAAATCAGACAAGCTCCAGCGAAAAGCGGCGAATCATCAATCTGGTTCGAAACCATAATGAAGACCCGAAAAAGGTTGCTGAAGTGATCGATTTTGTACGCAACAGCGGTGGACTAGCCTATGCAACAAACAAAATGCTGGAATATCAACAAGATGCATTTCGCATCCTGGAAGAGTTTCCAAATAGCGAATACAAAGAAGGATTACTTCAATTGGTAAAATATACAACAGAAAGAAAAAAATAATGAGTCACGAATTAATGTTTTTGGAGGTTTCCTGATCTTCATTGCACTGATGCTAGCCATTGACCTTGGACTATTTTCCAAGGGCGATAAACCAGTTAGCTTAAAGACTGCCGCAATTATGAGCGCTGTATGGGTATTATTCTCATTAGGCTTCTATTGGTTGCTCCGTCAGTATGGATTTGAATTGCATAATATTCATGATCTAAACCATCTGCAAGAAGTCATCACCAAGCATCACCACGATATTAAAATTATTCCCGGTGATCTAGCGGCAAGTTTAGAAATCTACAATAAAAACCTAGGCTTGGAATATTTAACGGGATATGTTGTTGAGTACGCACTCTCTGTCGATAATATTTTCGTGATGGTACTGCTCTTCACATCATTTGGGATTCCCGAAAAATACTACCATAAAGTTTTGGTATGGGGATTCTGGGGCTATCGTTATGCGGTTTCTGTTTATCTTCCTTGGTGCAACCTTAATCGCTAAATTTGGCTGGATCCTATATGTTTTTGGTGCTTTCTTGGTGTTCACAGGTATCAAGATGTTTATCAATCGGAACCAGGAGGAAGAGGTCGATCCTCAAAACCATCCGGTTGTCAAATTTGCGTCCAAATATTTCAAGGTAACGCCAAAATTAGATGGCGGTCACTTTTTCCATATCGAGAATGGTGTAAAATACATGACACCCCTATTTTTGGTTTTGTTAGTGATTGAATTTACCGATCTAATTTTCGCAGTGGATTCTATTCCCGCAATTTTCTCAGTGACCAAAGATCCTTATGTGGTATTCTTCTCTAATATTTTCGCCATCCTTGGATTGCGCTCCATGTTCTTCCTATTGGTCAATATTATCCATAAGTTCCAATATTTAAAAGTCGGGTTAGCTTTTCTATTGGTCTTCATTGGTCTGAAGATGTTATTGCATCACTGGTTGGCAGAGGTTGGCTTTACAACGACGCATTCGCTGATTGTGATCATCGGTATACTTGCCTTAAGTATTATCGCTTCGCTACTCTTTCCAAAGCATAAAGAGATTGCCGAATAAAAATAAAAGCAAAGGGTCGTAAAAATTACGACCCTTTGCTTTTCAATATTTTAGCCTAGTTTTTACTCCTCCTTTATGTGACAAAAGGGCCTAAATTATACCTCATTTTTAAGAACAATTATTTTACAGAGGAATTTGCCTTACTAAATTTTATTTATTTAATTTAGCACCACTTTAAATTAACAAAATACTAACAAATGAATTGGAATAAATCGATTGTACTAGCTGCCTCTCTTTTGCAGCTTCATTCCAAGTACAAGCACAGGACAATTTGATCAATGCCCTAAAAGCAAATCAAAATGACAATAGCAAATCTGGATTTACATTTACAGAAGTTATCAATTTAGGTAATACTTCGATCAAGAATCAAGGTTCTTCGGGTACATGTTGGTCTTATTCAGGAAACTCTTTTCTAGAATCCGAAATGATCCGTATGGGTAAAAAACCTGTTGAGATTTCTCAGATATATACAGCACGTAATACGTACTTAGATAAAGCACGTACTTATGTACGTCTTCACGGTGGATTATCATTGGGTGAAGGTGGTCAATTTCATGATGTATTGAATTCATTCCGCAAATATGGCACAATGCCACAGTCAGCCTATACAGGCCTTCACTATGGTACCACGCTGAACAACTTTGGTGAAATGACATCAATGCTTGACGCGATGTTAGGCTCAATTGTTAAAGGAAAAGCATTGACTCCAAACTGGGAAAAAGCCTACACCGCAGCAATGGACTCTTACTTAGGGAAGTTCCTGAAAAATTTGATTACAATGGCAAATCCTATACACCACGTACTTTTGCTGATCAGGTAGTTGGTATCAATCCGGATGATTATGTTGGGATTGCTTCAGTTACTGACCACCCTTATTATAGCCAATTCGT
Source organism: Sphingobacterium sp. E70 (assembly GCF_019285695.1). Lineage (NCBI taxonomy): Bacteria > Pseudomonadati > Bacteroidota > Sphingobacteriia > Sphingobacteriales > Sphingobacteriaceae > Sphingobacterium > Sphingobacterium sp. E70. The sequence continues at coordinate 2,033,985 of NZ_CP079104.1, forward strand.
TCTCTTAATCCCAGATAACTGGTCATTTGATCGTTTCTACAATGTTCAGATGAATGATTTAACAGATATCATTGACAACGCGCTGCAAAAAGGTTATACTGTCGCTTGGGCAACTGACGTTTCAGAAAAAGGATTCTCCTGGAAAAACGGTGTTGCTTATGTTCCAGAAAACCATTCGAACAAATGAGCGATCAAGAAAAATCAAGCATGTTCGTTGGTCCTAAACCAGAAATGAAGATCACACCTGAAGAGAGACAAAAGCTTTCGACAATTGGCAAACAACAGACGATCATGGTATGCACATCGTCGGTCTTGTAAAAGATCAAAATGGTAAAGAGTATTATATTGTCAAAAACTCTTGGGAACATCCAACGACTACAAAGGATATTTATACGCTACAAAAGAATTTGTGCGTTATAAAACAACTTCTTTGCTGTTACATAAAGATGGTCTGACAAAAGATTTGAAATCGAAGATAAATATCAAATAAGCGATTTACCCATCGTTTAAAACACCTCTGAAATTAATATTTCAGAGGTGTTTTTGTTTTCAGATTAATTTGATAACTTAAACCTAATTATAAATCTAGTTGTTCAGTGAGATATGAGAAGTATAATCGCATTATGCCTTGCAATTTTATTTGGGAATTTAGCACATTGCCAGACCAAAGGGGTGAAATTTGTAGAAGGATTAAGTTGGAAACAGGTCAAAGAAAGAGCGAAGGCAGAAAACAAGTTTATCTTCGTTGAACTTTTTGCGACATGGTGTGGCCCCTGCCAGTATATGAGTAATGAAGTGTTCCCCTGGAACAGGTTGGCCAGCCCATCAATCAAAATTTCATTAGCATCAGAGTCCAAATGGACTCCACCGAAGCGGACAATGCTGCTGTCAAAAGTTGGTATGCTGATGCCCGTGCTATTTCTAATGAGTACAATATCCAATCTTTTCCAACTTTTTGATTTTCAATCCGAACGGAGAAGCTGTACACCGGATTGTTGGCGCAAGCGATGCACCTGAATTTGTCAACCATGTGTCGGATGGGCTCTATCCCGAGACACAGTATTATACCCTGCTAAAAAAGTTTGAAAAAGACCTCAGGACATCTACACTGCCAAACAGATGTTAAAAGCGGCAAATATCGCTTATGACGAAAGCACTGCACGTAAAGCTGAAAATACCTTAGCCAATTCCTTGGGGACCGATGAACTTTTTAAAAAGGAAAACGTACATATTCTTTTAGCAGCAGCTAAATTTACAAATTCGAAAGCCTTTAACCTGATCCGCAACAATAAGGAAAAAATAGATATTTTGCTGGAATCACCGGGGATCGCCAATCGTACGCTCGCGAATGTGGTTGTCAATGAGCTTTTCCTGATTAAAATAGATGCCAAGCATGAACCCAACTGGGATAGTTACCAGAGTGAGCTGTCAGCAAAATATCCGGACATAGATTTCGTTCCTATGTTTAAAAAGATCAAAGCACACTACTATCTTCAGGTCAAGAATTATGTGGCTATGAAAAACACCATCAATGATTACCTATCATCAGAGGATTTCACAGCACATCAATTGAACACCTTTGCCTGGACGATTTTTAATAACAGCAGTGACCCCGAATGTATCGACGCAGCCATCAGCTGGAGCAAAAAATCTATCATAGAAGATCCCAGCTCTGCATTCTTAGATACATACGCCAACTTACTTTATAAAAAGGTGAAAAAGATAAGGCGATCAAGTGGCAAAATAAAGCCATAGAGATGGCCAGTGACGACGATCGACCAATCTATCAGGAAACATTGGACAAAATGACCAAAGGGATAAAAACCTGGGAAAATTAACTAAATCAGCGATCCCGTATCTGAACTTTTGAAGCATATCTTTATGCAGGAAATCGTCGTTCAGCAGTTGGGCGATAAAAGTCCATGAAGCCATCTATTTTGTGGGTCGGGCTTTCATTCAATGGAATCACCATTGATTTTTTCAAGATAGTAAACTCCTGATTAATTTTTCTCGTAATATTTTTTTGATAAGGTTTTATTTCAGTAAATTAACACCTAAATATCAACGGATTATGAGAAAATTAATTTTAATGCTATTCTTGGTTCCAACATTACTATTCGCTCAGAGCGAGGGTGTAAAATTTGAGCATGGTCTCAATTGGAATCAAATCAAAGAAAAGGCAGCCAAGGAAAACAAATTTATTTTTGTTGATTGTTTCACCACTTGGTGCGGCCCCTGCAAGTACATGACAAGCACAATCTTCCCACAGGCGAAGGTCGGTGATTTCTTCAATGCAAAATTTGTCAATGCCAAAATCCAAATGGATAAGACCAAAGAGGACAATGAAGAAGTAAAATCTTGGTACACCGAAGCAGATCGTTTTGCCAAAGACTATAAGGTAGTAGCCTATCCTACTTTCTTGATCTTTGATTCAAAAGGCAATCTTGTACACCGCATTGTAGGCGGTGGAGATGCGGATGGCTTTATTGCCAAAGCCCAAAAAGCACTGGATCCGAACAGCCAATATGAAACCCTATTGGCAAAATTCAATGCTGATCCACAAAATACAACAATTGCAAAAGCTATGGCTGCGGCTGCAAAAGATGCTTATGATAAAGAAACACAGGCAAAGGCTGAGGGCGTTGTATTATCTTCGTTATCAACAGACCAGATCTTTACAAAAGACAATGTGGAATTATTGCTTTCTTCGGCGAGCATCAAGGATTCGAAAGCATTTAACTTAATAAAAGACAACCCAGCCAAGTTTGATGCCATCAGTGAGAAGGTTAAAGCAAATGATTTCTTAGCGAAACTATTGATCGGTGAAGCTGTCAACACCAAAATCCAGGCTAAAGAAGCCGTAGATTTTGCTGCTATCGAAAAAGAACTGGCACAGAAATATCCGACGGTCAATACCGAAAAAGCGAGCTTGGAAATGCAACCGCGTTATTTCTCTTATACAAAAACTATCCTGGACTGAGAGACAGTTTTAACAAGTATATTGCCAAATACGGTTCGACCATCACTGCAATGGAACTAAACAATATGGCGTGGTCTATCTTTGAAAACTGTGATGATCCTGCTTGTTTAAAAGCAGCTTCGGAATGGAGCAAATTATCGCTGGAGAAAGAAAAAGATACACCAATGTTCTTGGATACCTTTGCCAACCTGCTTTATCGTCTAGGTGACAAAGATCAAGCAATCAAAACACAAGAGAAAGCGATCTCATTGTTGACTGCAAATGATAAAAAGAGGATTATGTTGCGACGCTTCAAAAAATGAAAAAGGCGAAAAAACTTGGGAGTAAGTAATATTCAAAAATAAAAAGTCCATATCGACTTTGTCGATATGGACTTTTTATTGTCTTTGGATAAAACTATCTACAGCCATAATCGGATTGTAGATGGTCCCTCCGATATCCTTATTTCAATTCTTTGATGCCCATATTCCAGAGCGCAAAAGCGTATTTATCAACTGTACTATTGATCAACACCTCTGTAGATCGACCAGCACCATGTCCAGCTTTGGTTTCAATACGAATCAATACAGGGTTATCTCCAGCCTGCTTAGCCTGCAATTCCGATGCAAACTTATACGAGTGTGCAGGAACAACACGGTCATCATGATCTCCGGTTAGTACCATTGTCGCCGGATAACTGACTCCTGTTTTCACATTATGCACAGGCGAATAAGCTTTCAGATAATCAAACATCTCTTTGCTGTCAGCAACCGTACCGTAATCGTATGACCAGCCCGCACCTGCCGTAAAAGTATGGTAACGCAACATATCCAACACGCCGACCTCTGGTAATGCCACCTTAGCTACTTTAGGGTCAATGGTCATTGTTGCTCCGACAAGTAAGCCACCATTGGAACCTCCCGACAATGCGGTGTATTCAGGTGAAGTATAACCATTTTCCTGTAAATAATGAGCCGCAGCGATAAAATCGTTAAACACATTCAGTTTATTGAACTGTCTACCACCATCATGCCATTTTTGACCATATTCACCACCACCACGTAAGTTGGGAACAGCATACACACCACCATTTGCCAGCCAAACCGCAACGGAAGTACTGAAAGCCGGAGTCAGACTGATATTAAATCCGCCATAACCGTATACAATCGTTGGATTTTTACCATTCAGGGCGATGCCTTTTTTATAGGTAATAATCATTGGAACCTTTGTTCCGTCCTTCGAAGTATAAAAACTTGCTTCGATTCATATTTGTCGCTGTCAAATTTGACCTTCGGTTTGATATAAAGTGACGATTTTCCTGAATTGACATCAAATTTATAACTGGATGAAGGCGTAATGTAATTTGAGAAACCAAAGTAGATTTCCTTTTCCTTTTTCTTACCCGAAAAACCACTAGCGGTCCCTACACCAGGTAATTCAATCTGTCTGATTTTTTTACCTGTATAATCGTATTGGATAACAACAGAAACAGCATCTTTCAAATAGTTTGCAAATAGATAGCCACCACCGGTACTGATCGAAAGTACATTTTCAGTTTCAGGAATGACATCCTTCCAGTTTTCCTTTGCTGGATTTTTTTAGATCTACTTTAACTAATCTATTGTTGGCAGCTTTATAGTTGGTCTCCAATAAGAAAGTATCTCCGATATTATCAACTACGCCCGTATTTGCATCAAAATGATCCTGTAGGCAGATGATCTTGCTATTCGGCTTGCTCAGATCCTGGTAATAAAGTTCATTTCCGTCGTTGTATTTGCCGCAGAGATAATCAGATAGCGCTGGTCATCTGTTAATGAAGCACCGACATAACGTCTCGGGGTTGCCGAACCGCCAAAAATCAGCTGGTCCGTAGATTGTGCTGTTTTAAGTTTATGGTAATACAATTTATGCTGATCTGTTTTCTCAGATAGTTCAGACCCCTTGGGTTTATCATAGCTTGAATAGTAAAACCCATCATTACCCTTCCAGGCGATGCCTGAGAATTTGACATCAACAAGGGTCTCGCCTACCGGTGCTTTGTCCTTTGCATTCAATACGATCACTTTTCTCCAGTCCGAGCCGCCCTCAGAGATCGAATACGCCACTAGACTTCCGTCCTTTGAAAAAGAAACGTCGGCCAAGGAAGTCGATCCATCTTTCGAAAAAGTATTTGGATCAAGGAAAATTTCCTCCGTTCCATTCTCACCCAGTTTGCGGTAAAGCACGGAATGTTGTTGAAGCCCATTGTTTTTAAAGAAATAGGTATACGCCCCTTCTTTGAAAGGTGTTCCTATTTTTCATAATTCCAGATTTCCGTTAATTGCTCTTTCAATTTCGAACGGAAAGGAATAGTATTTAGATAATCAAAAGTGACTTTATTTTCGGCCTGAACCCAACTTTTTGTTTCTGCTGAACGGTCGTCTTCCAACCAACGGTAGGGATCGGATACTTTCTCGCCCCAGAATTCGTCTACGACAGTGCCTTTGCTCGTCGTTGGATATTTCAACTGCTGTCCACAAACAGTGCTTGCTGTACCTGCCATACCTATCATCATCAGGATAAGGCCAATTTTTTTGTTTATCATAAAAAACTTTATACTTGTTTCATCCAAAAATAACAAATATAATTTCAGAATTCATAGTGCTAATCTCAAGTAAATGTCATTCTCGTCCGTTCAGAAACAATAATTCACTCTTTTCAAAGAACTGACCGTATATCATATCACTGGATTTTCCGAAATCCTTATTTTTACATCAGCCGAAATTTATTTAGCTTTATTTAAATCTTCTAAATAATTCAACAATGCGCAAAAGAATCGCTTTCCTATACTTGGCCATATCCCTTTCTGCTATCGGTATGAGTCAAGCGCAGCAACTTCCGATAGATCAGCAATATCGTTCCACTCCCACTCGGGTCAACAACCTCGTTCATACCAAACTCGATGTCCATTTTGACTATAAAAATCAATTTTTGAATGGAAAAGAATGGGTCACCCTACAGCCGCATTTTTACCCAACAGATTCACTCCGTCTGGATGCCAAAGGCATGGATATCAAACAGATTGCACTGGTCAATGGGCAGCAACTGGTCCCCTTAAAATTCACCTATGACGATAATTCTCTTCTGATTAAATTGGATCGCAATTACCTATCCAATGAGAAATATACCATCTACCTGGATTATACAGCCAAACCCAATCTACTAAAAGCACAGGGCAGTGCAGCAATCAATGATGCGAAAGGGCTGTACTTTATTAATCCAGCTGAAAGCACACCGAATAAACCAAGACAGATCTGGACCCAGGGCGAAACAGAGGCCTCCTCTGCCTGGTTCCCAACCATTGACCGCCCCAACCAAAAGACGACAGCCGAAATTTCAATGACCGTACTGGGTAATTATGTCAGTCTTTCCAATGGAGCTCTGGTCAACCAGCAGAAGAACAATGACGGCACACGTACTGATACCTGGAAAATGGATCTTCCTCATGCGCCCTATCTATTTATGATGGCCGTAGGAGATTTTAAGATTTATCAAGATAAATACAATAATATTCCTGTTGATTATTATTTGGAGCCGAAGTATGCCCCTTATGCGAAAGATATCTTTGGTAAAACACCAGCCATGATGGATTTTTATGGCAAAACCTTGGGAGTCCCTTATCCTTGGAACAAATATGCGCAAATCGTCTGCCGCGATTATGTCTCTGGTGCCATGGAAAACACCACAGCGACCTTACATGGTGAGCATGTGCAAAAGACCAAAAGGGAACTTTTGGATGAAAATGAAGAGGGCACCATTGCCCATGAGTTGTTCCATCAATGGTTTGGCGATCTGGTTACCGCTGAATCCTGGTCTAACTTAACGATGAACGAATCTTTCGCAACTTTTGGTGAAATCATCTGGCATGAGCATGATGGCGGTAAGGAAAAAGGTGATAAATCAAGATTTGAAAAACTACAATCCTATCTCAAATCAACCAAAAATGGCAATAGTCCAGCGCTCGCGCGCTACTATTATCACGATAAAGAAGATATGTTTGACAACATCAGCTACGCCAAGGGCTCATTGATCTTATACGCCTTAAAAGAACAGATGGGTGATGCTGCCTTTTATCAATCACTCAAAAAATACCTGACCGAGAATTCTTTCAAAACAGGCGAGCCACAACAGCTGCGTCTCACCATGGAGGAAGTGACAGGTAAAGACTGGGCACCTTATTTCAACCAGTGGTACTACAAAGGAGGTCATCCTATCCTCAAAGTGACAACCAAAAATGAAAACAATATACTGAGCCTCAACATCGCTCAGGTGCAAGATTCCGCTGTTCAAACGTTTCAAATACCGCTTGCCATTGACATCTATACCAAAGAAGGCAAAATGAGAAAACGGTACAGCTCAACAAACGGAATACTCAGCTGACAATTCCCTAAAAAATACAGTTGAATTTATCGATATCGATCCAGAAAAAACACTTGTCGGTGAGATCCATATTGACAAAACCGAAGCAGATTATCGTTATCAGTATGAGCATGCACCTTCTTTTGCCAACCGTGTCGCCGCAATGCTATTTGCCATGAAAAACTCGAAAACAACAGCGGGACGAGAGATACTAACAGCGGCATTAGCCGATCCGGATGCCGACCTTGTGGCGATGGCCATTCAGGGGCTCGATCTAACGGATCCAGCTAGCCGGAAATCGACTACGAACATCATTGCTTCATTGGCAGAAAAATCATCCGCTTCCGTCATACGTGCTTCAGCGATCCGAAAGCTGGGACAGATCAAAGATAAAAAGTATAAAAACCTGCTACTTAACGGAGTTAAGGATCAGTCTTATATGGTTATCGCAAGTTCAATCATGGCCATTAAAGACGCCTATCCTGATCAGCTCCAACAGACTTTGAAGCAAATCGATCCCGAGGCTTCGGAATATTTGAAAACCCTCCTAACAGATTTGTCCAAATTGTAAAAAGATATTCTGGAAGCGAATTTTGTATTCGCTTCCATTTTCTTTAGATTTGGGCACATGTCAACAAGAAAAAAATCTATTTTGCCTCAGACTTCCATCTAGGATCCTATCCGTTGGAGCATTCGCGCGAAAGAGAGCGATCCATTATTCAGTGGCTCGATGCGATCAAGGTCGATGCCGCAGAGCTCTATCTTGTTGGTGATATATTCGATTTTTGGTTTGAATATGCGACTGTGGTTCCCAAAGGTTATATACGCTTTTTGGGCAAATTAGCGGAAATTGCCGACCTCGGTATCCCGATCACGTTATTTAAAGGCAACCACGATATGTGGATGTTTGATTATCTCAAAAAGGAATTAAATGTTCAGATCGTTGACAATGAACTGGAACTTGTATTAGACAATAAACTTTTTTATATCCACCATGGGGATGGTTTGGGTTCCGGTGATTATAAGTACAAATTGCTCAAAAAAGTATTTCGGAGCCGTTTCTGCCAATGGTTATTTGCAAGATTACACCCCAATTTGGGCATAGGAATCGCCACCCGATGGTCCAAACACAGCAGACTTTCCAATAATGAAGATGAAAAATTCCTGGGCGAAGACAAGGAATGGCTAATCGGTTATGCGAAAGAACTCGAAAGCAAGCAACATCATGATTTTTACCTATTTGGCCACAGACACCTACCCTATGATGTCAAACTAAATCCTGAAAGCCGTGTTGTCAACTTAGGCGAATGGATCAATTATTATACCTATGCGGTATGGGACGGGGAAAATTTAAGTTTGGAAAAATGGGAGAAAAATCGTAATTTCTTTAGCAGACTGCTTTCAGGGCTACCATTTTCTAAACCCAGACAGCATTGATCGGCTCGAGCAGATCAGTCAAAAACTTGTATGTAAGCGGAATAGTGTATTGATCAGGCAAGATAAAATCCAGAAGGACATTTATTTTTGGCATCTGGATTAGCGCGGGTCTATTATGAAACTGCAGACAGACAGATTACCTTGGATTTTGTATCTCCGGGGGTACCTTGATCTCGATGAACAGCTATGTACATGACACACCAGGATACGAAAACATTGATCTTCTAGAAGATAGTATTGTCTACCAAATTGACCAAAAACAATTATTTGCGCTCTATGAGAGTGACATTGCCATTGCTAATTGGGGAAGGAAAATGGCTGAGCTAGAATTTATCAAAGCGGAGCAGCGTACGATGTCCAAACTTTTAATACGGCCCAGGAACGGTATGCCGAGTTGCTCGAAAAATATCCCCAATATATACAGCGGATCAAGCTTGGTTACATCGCCTCATACTTAGGTGTTAGCCAAGTAACCCTCAGCCGTATTCGCGCGAATATCCTTTAAAATTTTTAACATTTGTTAAAATTATTCTGCGGAAAAACGTAGACCTTTGTCCCTGGAACAAAAAAACAGATATATGAACTGGGTATTTTTAATTCTTGGAGGAATATGTGAAATTGGTTTTACAACCTGTTTGGGAAAAGCCAAGGATGCAGAGGGCAGCGAGCAATGGCTTTGGTATGGGGCCTTCGTTGTCTTCCTATTTGCGAGTATGGGCTTACTGATCAAAGCAACACAAACACTTCCCCTTGGAACGGCCTACGCTGTATGGACGGGTATTGGTGCAGTCGGAACAGTTTTAATGGGTATTATCTTCTTTAAAGAACCCGCAGATTTCTGGCGCATATTCTTTATTTTCACGCTGATTGCTTCTATCGTTGGACTAAAAGCAGTTTCCTCTCATTAATAGCTGGCTAGGTAGTTCAAAAGCAACAAAATTTCCTTACTTTTGTACTCTCAATAGTAATCTAGGTCATAAATTCCTAGAAGAAGCATTTTTGATATATGTTAGATAAATTACAAGCGATCAAAGAAAGATGGGAAGAAGTGGAAGCTGAATTAAGCAACCCTGACACCATGCAAGATATGAAACGTTTTGCCAAATTGAATAAAGAGTACAAAGATTTGGGCAAAATCGTGGATCAATACCATATTTATAGAAATATGGTCAGTAATATTGATACCAATAAGGACATCATCATGAACGAGAAGGATCAGGAACTTCGTGAGATGGCCAAAGAAGAGCTAGATATTTTATTGGTTGAAAAAGAGGAAAAAGAAGAAGAAATCCGTTTGATGCTCATCCCTAAAGATCCTGAGGATGCCAAAAATGCCATTATCGAAATTCGTGGTGGAACGGGTGGTGATGAGGCGGCTTTATTTGCCGGTGACCTTTACCGTATGTACACGCGTTATTTCGAAACAAAAGGCTGGCGCAATGAGGTGATGGACGTTACTGAAGGAACTTCGGGCGGTTATAAAGAGGTTATCCTTAAAGTAATCGGTGAAGATGCTTATGGTCAATTGAAATATGAGTCTGGTGTACACCGTGTGCAACGTGTTCCTGATACAGAGACACAAGGACGTGTACATACATCAGCAGCTTCAGTTGCCGTATTGCCAGAAGCAGAAGATGTCGACGTAGAGATCAATCCAGGTGATATCGAATTACAGACATCCCGTTCAGGTGGTGCCGGAGGTCAGAACGTCAATAAAGTAGAAACAAAAGTACAATTGACACATAAACCAACAGGTATTGTTGTCGTTTGTCAGGTAGAACGTTCCCAATTGGCCAACCGTGAGTTAGCGATGGAGATGCTTCGTAACAAACTTTATGAGCTTGAACTGAACAAAAGAATGGGGATATTGCTGCAAAAAGAAAAACTTTGGTCTCAACAGGTGACCGTTCAGCAAAAATCCGTACTTATAACTACCCACAAGGTCGCGTAACTGAACATCGTATTGGTATGACGATGTATAACCTACCGGCGATTATGGATGGTGATATTCAAGGAATTATCGATGCATTGCAGTTTGCGGAAAATGCAGAGAGGATGAAAGACGGTCAGGTAGACTAGTTTTTTTCAAAAATCTTTGCAGATACGTAAACAAACGCTATATTTGCACACCTTCTGAGGAGAAGGGTTGAGGTCTGGTAGTTCAGCTGGTTAGAATACATGCCTGTCACGCATGGGGTCGCGGGTTCGAGTCCCGTCCAGACCGCTTCAAAAAAGAGAGTAATCTCGGTAAGTTCTTTAACAGAATAAGTTTTTAAGATTTTTAGGTCTGGTAGTTCAGCTGGTTAGAATACATGCCTGTCACGCATGGGGTCGCGGGTTCGAGTCCCGTCCAGACCGCTAAAAATTATTAAAAACAATCTTTAAGATTTTAGGTCTGGTAGTTCAGCTGGTTAGAATACATGCCTGTCACGCATGGGGTCGCGGGTTCGAGTCCCGTCCAGACCGCTAAAATTTTAAAAAACACACATTGTTGGTCTGGTAGTTCAGCTGGTTAGAATACATGCCTGTCACGCATGGGGTCGCGGGTTCGAGTCCGTCCAGACCGCCAACAAAAAAGCATCATTTGAATAAAATGATGCTTTTTTTGTTACACGAATTTCCTCGTCTATTTTTTTAGTTCGTACTGCAACGCTCCCGAAGGACAACGCTTAATCTGATCAATCAGTTCCGCTGTGTTGGCATTTTGAGCCGTAATCCAAGGCCGATCTTTTGGATGATATACCTGTGGCAAACTTTTAACACAGACGGCGGCATGTTCACATCGCTCGGGAATCCAAAGTACAGTGATCTCCCCATTGGGATGATCATATCTAACAATCTTTTCTTCCATAATAAAAATCTCTCCTGAAATACTAATATCAATAAGCACGATTTTGTTTTAGGAAATCGGACGTCTTCGTTTGATCATCCTGCTGACACGATAGATCATAAAAATACTCAGCACGGAGAGTAAAACAACAATAATACCCAAGGTTGGATAATGCTCCAATGGACTTTCTTTTGTCTGTTGAACAATGATCACACCGGCGAGTGATGCAGCTACTCCCCAGCCAACTGTTGCAAGGACGAACTTATGCTCATAAATGCACCCCTATCCTTCATCTCAGGAACCGCACTGATTAAAGCCGAAGAAGGAGTCATGCGGCTCAAGATGCCGGCCATCATCAGGATATTCAAAATGACAACAAGATAAAATGGTGTAACCCCAGATTGGTATAAATCAAGACCACCACCATCAGCCATATTGAAGCTAGCGCAAAGATTTTAAACTTATCATAACGGTCACTCAATTTTCCAACGATAGGCATAATAATCAGTGAGGCAACACCGGATATCATAAATAATAGGGGCAATTGCTCATGACTAACATGTAAATTATTGACGGCAAAGGCACTTCCGAAAGGCATCATCATATAACCACCAATAGAGAGCAACGCTGTCGCGAGAAAACCAATGCGATATTCCTTTTGCGAGAATGTGGACCAAAGGTGCTTAAGTGCAGATTGATGCTTCTGCAGGCCGATATGTGCAGTTATAGGAATCAGTTTAACTGCAATAATAATGACAATGATCAAAGCCATGACAGCGATCCATAAGAAAGCACTATGCCAGCCCCAATTATTGGCTATATATAGACCTATTGGGATCCCCAGCACCTGACTCGCACCAAAGCCCATCTGTACAAAGCCCATGACACGCCCTCTTTGTTGAAGCGTGAATATATCCGTAATAATAGCCATGGAAATCGATCCAATGACACCACCAAACAAACCCGTCACTATACGGGCGGCAACCAAGGTCCAATAATCATTGGCGAAACTGCAGAAAAAGGTTCCAATGATAAAACCTGAATAAAAAAACAGCAAGAGCTTCTTCCGGTCAAAGCGATCGGCAAAACCAGCAGTCAATAGCCCCGATGCGCCGGCACTAAAAGCATAGGCTGAAACCGCAATGCCAAATTGAGATGGTTTTAGATCGATGGCCTTCATCAAGATATCGCCCATAGGTGACATCACCATAAAATCGAGCACGACGGTAAATTGCGTAATCGCCAGCAAAAACACCACGAGTTTTTGATACGCCGTAAACGGGGATTCGTCTGTTGGTCTATTTCCATATGATAATGATGATCTTGGTTTAAACTGTGTTAAAAATACACAAGCGCTGGAACATTCTCAGTAATAAGTTTATAAAAATTATTCAACAAGCTTTTTAACCCCTTTAGGTCCAGTTTTTAACGAACCTACAGGGGTGAACAACGCTACTACCGACATTTTCTACCCCTATAGTGTTCTGTCTGCTCGCTGATAACAGAGACTTAACTGTCAGTATGACCATGCAATGAACAGGTTCCTTTCATTTATTTAAACGTATTGAATCCGTAAAAACGGCTGAGTTTAGAGGATAGTGTACATAGATCTGCAATGATGGTGCAGAACGGGTTTACTTAACACCTATTGAATCCATAGAAACGCCAGCATTTACTGAAACCTGACATATAAAACAAAAAAGCCAGCACCCCGGTTTCCCAAGTGCTGGCTTTAATCGCATCTCGTTTATGCTTTATTCAGCGATAACAGCAAACTCTGCTCCTGAAGCGAAATCATCGCCACGTTGTGAATTTAATGCGGTAAAGCGAATATAACGTCCTTGACAGGTTTCTCAAAACGAACGGTTTTGAGTTTTTATTTCGCTCAAATGTACCCGACATCACATCTTCCCAGTTTTTACCATCTTTACTTACCTGAATCTTATAATCCTTGATATCGCCATTGGCGCCATCTGGCCTAGGCAAAAATGTAAAACCTTTGATAGTCTTCACACTCGCCGCATCGAAATCAACCCAATGCGGATATTGAGCTACGGTGACCGAGTACATTGTATGCCAGATCGACGTAGGATCTCCATCCAATAGGTTCTTGGCATCACCTTCACCCGTCTCCTGACTGGAGGCAAAGACCACTTCCATCGGAACCGTTTCGATCTTACTGTATTGTTGTGTCACTTTTAGTTTTTCATTTCCTTGATACCAGGCTGTTATTGTTCCGCCCTGACGCAGATCAAAAGAGCTCTTATAGGTGTTTGCTTTTCCATTATTCAACGTATACAGTACAGTCTCCGCTTTATTTCCCGAAAGAACAGATACCTCGCCTGTTGAACTTCTGGCGAAAGAAATAGGGGCATCTCCAGCTGTAGCAACATGAGCTTTGGCTAGATAATCATTTTGCTGGATCGGACGGATAATAAAACCGATTGAAGTTGGTACTGCTTTCACACGGTCTTTTTCCAATGGCGGCCCTTGTCCGCAGCTATTACCCCGAGACCTGTAACCGCAGCGTCCAAATGCAAATGCACACCGGAGCTCTTTGGTAATTGATAAGGGTGCGGCGCAAATGTCAATTCTAGTTCACTATATTCCAATGCGGACGTAGCGAGATGTTCCTTTGCAATGAAGATCACTCCTTGTCCATCCTTATTGGTCAAAGATGTCCAACGCACATCCTCATTGTTACTCATATTTTGCGGGTTGGGCCAAGGTACAAATTGATCTTTTACGGTGCTTTTATGTAATTCTATAAATTGTGCCGTCTTACGATCCGCATAGTTATTGATCGGACCACGTCCATAATAGCTGTAGTTACCAAACTCACCTGGCAATTGCAAGGAGTATCCCAATCTTGCCAATACAACACTTGCATTGTTGGAAGTGATACTAGATGATAATTCAATCGAACCATCTTTATATATCGTCCAGATCTGATTGCTTGTAAATTTGAAATCATCATTACCAAATGGCTTATCTGTATGCTCTTTGAGTGTATACGTCCCAGATGTTCCACCCAATAAAGAAGCACCATAGGGAGCTTGTGACTCGATTGTAAATGCCAAAACGACTGTACCATCTTTCTTCGTATAGCTGTTTGAAGACAACACTTTGTGCTTTAAATTATGTAGGCCCTTTTCAAACCATTGCTGATAAGCCCAGTTATCATTATCGACAGGTGCACGTAAAGCATCTAGTTTAGGTCCTTCGCCCTCCCGTATAATTTGCTTGTTAGCATACGCTAAGCTATAGATTGACCCAGTCTTATTGTCAAATTTTGCAACAAACTGATCCCCTTTTACCACCTGCAACTCACCTTCTTTGGAAAGCACAGGATTTTTCCCATTAGCAACAGACGAAATCAACGGTTTATTTTCAGCGGCTTTAACAAACAGCTGTTCCTCCATTTGAACAAAGCCTTTATTTGCCCATGGCTTGTCCTCATTGAGCAAAAATTGAACTTTCACAAAATATTCAGATCCGGCATCCAATTTACCGTATTTTATCGGTAGGACAATCTGTTTCTTCTGACGAGCCTTTGGCAAATCAGCAGCAGCTATTGTGCCGGCGCTTCCAGCAGCAGCAACACCATCTTTGAACAAAGACCATTCGACTTGATAATCACTAAGATCTTTGAAATAGTTTTTATTGAACAGCTCAATTTTTCCCTGTTGAATATCGATAGCTTTAACCCCTACATTTTGATAAACCTTTTTGACTTCAAAGTATTGTGGTTTGGGCTTCATATCAGCGAAGATCAAGCCATTGTTGACGAAGGTACCGTCATTAGGCTTGTCCCCAAAATCACCACCATACGCTAAAAACCGCTCGCCGGTCTTTTTATCGTAATAATACATAGCCTGATCAATCCAGTCCCAGATTGCCCCACCCATGAAAAAGTTTGTCGACTCAATAGCTTCCCAGTAATCGATCAGGTTACCGACAGCATTTCCCATGGAGTGTGAGTATTCGGAGATATGGAATGGGTACTTCAATTTGTACGTTCCTTGACAGCCCCTCTGACCCAGTCAATAGAAGGGTACTGATTTGAACCCATATCTACTATTGTGTTGTTACGTTCGTATTGGACAGGTCTTGAGGTATCGATTTTCTTGATCGCATCATAGGCGGCTACAAAATTATCTCCAGGACCAGCCTCATTTCCGAGCGACCAAATCACAATAGAAGGATGATTAATGGTCGCATGCACCATTTCGATATTACGTGCCACATGCGCATTTTTCCATTCTGGCACATGAGAAATGGACTCTTTTCCATAATAATATTGATGGCTTTCGATATTGGCCTCATCCTCAACATAGATACCATATTTGTCACAGAGGTAATACCAATATGGAGGCTCTGGATAGTGTGAATTACGCACATGATTGATATTGGCGCTTTTCATCAACTTCACTTCAGCTTCCATTTGCTCCCGGGTAACGACTTTTCCATGTTCAGGATTTGTCTCATGGCGGTTGACACCTTTCAGTTTAACCGTTTTGCCGTTGATGTAGTAATAACGTCCAGCAAGGCCAAATTCGTCGTCAGACGCTTTGGTATCTTTAATTTCAACCTTCCGAAATCCGACATAGGTAGAAACAGTCTCGATCGTTTTATTTTTCTTGTTCTTCAATTCGGCTACCAATGTATATCGATAGGGAAGTTCAGCGGACCATTTATCTGGATTTTTTACCGCTAATGTCGCTTCAATACTGTTCGAAGCCTTCGCATCCAATTGTGGAACAACAGCGGATGCTTCAGCCTGGTCTACAAGTGTATTCTCATCACTATACAGTTTATTCTTATATAAGGAGTAGACAAGCTTATAACCCTCAGCTTTCTTATCGCTCAAATTACGTACGGTACCCGTAATTTTTAAGGTACCATTTTCATAGCGATCATCCAATGTTGGAATTGCTGCCAGATCACGGACTTGGATTTTGGGTGTTGAAGTCAACGAGACATCGCGAAATATTCCAGGTAGTCGGAACATATCTTGGTCTTCCAAAAATGAAGCATCCGAACTCCGATAAACTTCTACAGCCAATACGTTCTCTCCACCTTTTTTAAGAAAGCAGAGATATTAAAGGAAGCAAGATTTCTTGAATTTTTCGAAAACCCTACATACTTACCATTTATCCAGAGATAGAAAAAGAGTCTACTCCATCAAAATTGAGAAATACCTCACGACCATCCCAATCCTTCGGGACCGTAAAATTACGGCGGTATGACCCCACTTCATTGCGGTATATATAAGTCGTCCAATCTTGTGGCGGTGTACGCATTACCCTCCACGCCAATCATCAACCTTAACCTGATGTTGAAAAATCACCCGTTGGTTGGTATAGATCGGTACACCGTATTTTAAGCTGCCATCCTTCTGAATACCGTAGATATTCCAGCTCATTGGAACAGGTACGGATTCCCAAGCATTGACATCATATTTGGGATCGTAAAATTCTTTTGGACGTTCTTCAGGCGTCTTTACCCAATGAAACTTCCAGGAACCATTGAGTGAGCGCCAAAAGTTACTATGCTCAGGAAGTACGTTTCGCGCATTTTCTACGTTTGAAAAGGAAAAGAACGAAGCATGTGGCAGTTCTTTGTTGAGTGATAATAACTGTGGTGATTCCCATTCATTACCTTTTGGAGATAAGATATCTTCATACTGGAAACCTTCGATATGTGGTGTAAAAGACTGTCCCACTGTCAAGGTCGAATGAAGAGCCAGCAATGAGGTCAGTAACGTGGAAAAAACAACTGATTTTCTTAACATAATGTATTTAAGCATTTTAGTTCAGGAAACCAAATGTAACTTCATTTTATAGGAATAACAAGCAGATTATTAAAGCACTCGATTGCGAAACTTTTTCGATACATAAATAAACAACGGATGATTCAAGGATCATCTGAAAATCGAAGCAAAACAAATGCTTTCGGTTTCAGGTATTAAGCAGTATTTTTGTGCTTAGATTTCGCATTAAACAAATAAAAGTTTACGTTTGAAAATATTTTGAAGATTTTCATTTTTCAAAGGGTTACAATTTAGGCATTAAGGTATTAATAGGTGAGTAAATTCAGTAAATCAGTCCTGCTAGAAAATGATGAGCAGATCATTGAAGGCCTCAAAGAAGGCAATAGCTTGGCGATTGATAGTATCTATAAACGATATTATCCATCCATAAGCCATATGATACTGCAAAACAATGGAAGTGAGGATGAAGCAAAAGATATCTTTCAGGAGGCTGTAATTGTGCTCTACGATAAAGTTGCCAAAGGTGACTTTGAGCTCAGCAGCAAACTCAAAACATATCTTTACTCGATTTGCCGAAGGCTTTGGCTTAAGCAACTCAATCGTGCGGGTTTTGGCAATAGTGACATTAGTGGTTATGAAGACTCCTTATTTGAGGAAGAAGATTTACAACAGCACCAGGAACTTGAAAAAAGTTCGATCAAATGGAACTTGCGCTAGAGAAAATGGGTGAACCCTGTAAGACGATCTTACATGATTTCTATATCTTAAACCACTCGATGCAGGACATCTGTGAAAAATTTGGTTATACCAATACAGATAATGCCAAGACTCAAAAATATAAATGCCTTCAACGGCTGAAAAAATATTTTTTTCAACAGATTAAAATTTGAGTAACACCATGGGAACAATGAATCAAAAAGAATTTTTCGAATTGGCTGACCAATATCTCCGCGGGGAATTACCTGCAGCGGAAAAAGTGGCATTCGAATCTTTTTGTGCTGAAAACCCTTCGTATGCTGCCCAATTACAACAACACCGCGACTTTGTTACCAATATGAAGGAAACTAGCCAGAGGCTTGATTTCAAAAATGTATTGGCCAACTCAGCCAAGGAATATCATAAATCCCAAGGTACAACCACGAAAGTGGTTCCGATGAAACAGTCTACTGTTATTTCTCTTTGGGAGCGGATTAAAGCAAGCTCTTTAGTAGCTGCAGTTGTGGCAGTATTTGCGGTATTTGGCACCTTATGGCTAAGTGGCTATTATAGCAACTTGGAAAAAGCCTCTTCAGATTACAGCGCATTACGCCGTGACATGAATAATGTCAAAAGAACGTCAATGCACATAACGCTGCGATCAAAGATATCAATGATAAAAAGTCGGTTAAAAGTAGCGAAAGCCAATTTGGAGCGACAGGTTTTATGTTGACAACAGATGGTTATGTGGTAACCAACTATCACGTGATCAGTGGTGCAGACTCCATTTATCTGCAAAATGGTAAAGGTGAATCTTACAAAGCACAAGTTGTTCACACCGATGCCAGCAAAGATTTAGCAATCTTATATATCGCCGACAAAAACTTCAAAAAGGCTAAAAGCTTACCTTATACCTTCAAAACGTCTACTTCAGATTTAGGTGAGGATATCTATACCATCGGCTTCCCTCGTGATGAAGCAGTATATGGACAAGGATACTTAAGCTCTTCAACAGGTTATGCGGGTGACACCATTGCTTATCAAATATCCGTTCCTGTCAATCCAGGAAACAGCGGTGGTCCGGTCCTAGACAGTAAAGGGAATGTGATCGGGATTATTTCAGGTAAACAAAGAGGAATAGATGGTGCTGCTTTTGCCATCAAAACCAAGTCAATCATGAATGCCCTTGCTGATATCCCTAGCGACTCATTAACGGCAGGCGTAAAAATCAATAGGAAGAATGCATTGGCAGGTCTACCAAGAACCGAACAGATCAAAAAATTACAAGACTATATTTATATGGTTAAGGTCTATTAAGACTGTAATCCTATCATATTTATAAAAAGGCGGTACATAAGTACCGCCTTTTTTTTTGACCTTCGGTCACTTTCCCTTTTAGTATGCTGCCTTTTCTTTCTGCTGTGTCGCTCACAGATACAAACCCAAATAAACAATACAGTTTCAATAGCTATTCATGAAGCAATTTTAATGTTGGACCGTGAGCGATCAGAATTCCAGATCGTAAGGAATATATCCTGCATAAAAGATATGCTTTCAGTAGATTGACAGGTCCGAATAAGTTGAACAAACTTGCGTATAGAATAGGCTCTAAAATGAAAAACGTCAGATCCAAAAAGATCTGACGTTTTGTATACCTCTAAATTTAACCTAATTGCTTATAGATTAGGCTGCGGGGTTGTTCTTAAATAAGGCTTGATTTCCTTAAATCCTTTTGGGAATTTTGCTGGAATATCTTCCGTCTTAATGGCAGGTACGACAATAACGTCTTCACCATGCTTCCAATCCGCCGGTGTAGCCACCTGATAATCTGCTGTCAACTGTAATGAATCTATTACCCGTAAGATTTCATCAAAATTACGTCCAGTAGATGCAGGGTATGTCAAGGTCAATTTTATTTTTTTATCTGGGCCAATAATGAAAACCGAACGTACAGTAGCTGTCAAAGAAGCATTCGGATGAATCATATCATACAGCTCAGAAATGTGCCGATCTTCATCTGCAATAACCGGAAAATTCACCTCCGTTTGTTGCGTTTCATTGATATCCTTGATCCAGTTCAAATGATCGTTTACATTATCTACGCTTAACGCAATCGCCTTAACGCCTCTTTTGTCAAATTCAGACTTCAATTTCGCTGTACGCCCCAACTCAGTTGTACATACAGGGTATAATCAGAAGGATGTGAAAAAACACCACCCAGCTATCTTTAATATAATCGTGAAAATCGATTTCACCAATAGTCGTTTGCGCTTTAAAATTTGGCGCTTCGTCTCCTAATCTTAAACTCATAATCTTATTTTTTAAATATGTTCAAAACTACATACTCTACAAATATAGTAGATTAAATTTAGCGAACAAATAATTCCCTACTTTTTTAAATTGAGATGAAAAAACGTCCATTAAATACTATGCAAGCATAATATATATTTTGTATATTTGGTTATAAGCTAGCTGTTTCCCAAAAAGGACTGAAATCAGCGCCAACGCCGCAATGCTAAAACATTTTTGCTTTGCGACGATTAATAAAGAGTTACAGTTGTGATAAGTTATAGACCATAAAATTGAGATATCATGAACTTTGAATTAAGCGAAGAACATAAAATGATCCGTGATGCAGCACGGGAGTTTGCCCAAGAACTGAAAGCGGGTGTAATACAACGGGATGAAGAAGCCAAATTTCCGACAGATTTTGTCAAACAGATGGCCGAACTGGGCTTTATGGGAATCATGACACCTGAAGCCTATGGTGGTGCTGGTATGGACACCTTGGCCTATGTACTTGTATTGGAAGAAATCGCCAAAATCGATGCATCCGCAGCCGTTATTGTTTCCGCTCACAATTCTTTGGTACTCTATGGACTGAATGCTTTTGGAACAGAAGAGCAAAAACAAAAATACCTTGTTCCATTGGCTAAAGGGAAAAACTGGGCGCATTTGCACTCTCAGAGCCTGAAGCTGGATCAGACGCCTCCTCACAACATACAACCGCCGAAGACAAAGGTGACCACTATCTACTGAATGGTACGAAGAACTGGATTACCAATGGTGGTCACGCCGATATTTACCTCGTCATCGCACAGACTCATCCAGAAAAAGGCCATAAAGGAATCAATGTATTGATTGTTGAAAAGGGATTACCTGGGTTCACAATTGGACCAAAAGAAAATAAATTGGGAATCCGAAGTTCAGATACGCATTCATTGCTATTTTCGGATGTCAAAGTACCCAAGGAAAATCGTATCGGTGAGGATGGTTTTGGGTTCAAATTTGCCATGAAAACACTCGATGGAGGACGTATAGGTATCGCAGCACAAGCATTGGGTATTGCTGCAGGAGCATATAATCTTGCACTTGCCTATTCAAAAGAACGTAAAACATTTGGCAAACCAATTTCAGAACATCAGGCGATCCAATTTAAACTGGCCGATATGGAAGTAGATATCGAAACGGCGAGGCTGTTGACCTATAAAGCGGCATGGACCAAAGATCAAGGTCTACCTTATGGAAAAGAAGCTGCGATGGCCAAGCTACACGCTTCTGAAGTAGCGATGAAACATACTGTCGAAGCTGTTCAAGTCCATGGCGGTTATGGTTATGTGAAAGAGTATCATGTAGAAAGATTAATGCGTGACGCCAAGATCACACAGATCTATGAGGGTACTTCTGAGATACAACGACTGGTTATCGCACGGGAAATCTTACGTTAAGCATGTTCATCGTATAACTTAAAATAAAAATCCTGTCCCTTTTCAAAGAAACGGACAGGATTTTTATTGATTATTCAATTTACCATCGATCATCGAAAGGTATTGATAATCTTGAAAAGAGAAACTCGCCGTTTCAGCCATAGCCAAATTTAAGATGAGTTTTGCTTTTCGCAATAAATTCTGCTGTTCTTCGCCGTTTGCATTCAAGCCATCAAATAGTAAGGTTAATGCCAGTGGATGTAACTGCTGTGCCTGAAGTTCCGCTTTTGAATAGGTCGTCAGTTCGCTTTCGGAAAGTCCCAAAAAATATCCCCTGCTCTTCTCAAAGAACTTTTCATAAGCACCTTCAAAAACTGTCGGATCAGTCGGCTCCGTAAAAGCATCATGTCCTTCGGTCCAGATACGCAGAAATTTACCAATTTCCTCAATCCAGTTCATCAATACATCTTTCTTAAAACTTAATCCCATAGTCTTTTCTTATCGGATCTGCCCATTCCCGCGGACAATCCATTTTTCTGTTACCAACTTCTCCAATGCAAAAGGACCACGTGCGTGCAGTTTTTGTGTTGAAATTCCTATTTCTGCTCCCAATCCAAACTCACCACCATCCGTAAAACGAGTTGAAGCATTCGCATATACTGCCGCTGCGTCCACTGCATTCAAAAATCGTTCGATAGTCAATTCATGCGAAGACACAATACACTCCGAATGTTTTGATGAATATTTTTCGATATGTTCCAAAGCTTCATCCAATCCATTGACTGTTTTTATCGAACACTTCAAATCTAGAAATTCTCTTCCAAAATCTGCTTCTTCGGCCGCCACTAAATTTGAAAATTTTTGATGCGCCAATAATTTATAGGCAATGGGGTCTGCAAATACCTCCACGGCAGCATTTTCAAGGTAAGGTGCTAGTTTAGCCAAAAATTCTGGTGCTACTTCCTTATCCACTAAAACCGTATCTAAAGAATTACAGACCGATGGCCTGGAGATCTTTGCATTGGCTACTATTTTTGCGGCCATCTCAAGATCAGCTGTTTTATCCACATAAGTATGACATACACCAGCGCCAGTTTCTATAACAGGAACTTTCGCATTTTCCCGAACAAAATCTATCAAGGATTGTGAGCCGCGTGGAATAATAATATCGACATATTTAGTAGCTTCCAGCAATTCCGAGACATGTTTACGCGCTACAGGCAGCAATTGCACAATGTCTGTGGGAACACCATTTGCTTCTAATACACGATGGATAACGCGCAGCAAGGCCTCGTTTGTATATTGCGCATCAGAACCACCTCTCAACAAACAAACATTGCCTGACTGGATACAAAGCGCCGCTACATCTATTGTAACATTCGGGCGGGACTCATAGATCACACCAACAACACCAAGCGGGACTGTTATTTTCTCTATTTCTAATCCATTGGGCAAAATTTTCTTGAGCAACAGCTGATCGGTCGGATCTGCTAGATCAGCAATCTGTTTTACGCTAGCTGATAGTGCGTGTAAGCGATCACTATTCAGCAGAAGACGGTCTTTCTTTGGATCTCCATCATCCATACGATCCAGGTCAATTTTATTCGCATGCAGGATTAGGGCCTCTTCTTCAACAAGTGCCGCAGCGATAGCCTCCAAAGTGACCTTTTAGCATCTGGAGCAAATTGTTGCAAGAATTGTTTCGCCTTAGCTGCCCCCTTCAATTGTTCAATTATTGATTCACTCATAACAATACGATATCATTTGCATGCGCAATTTCTAAATTTTTTTACTGGACTGAGATAACAGCGATGAATCCATTTTCGCCCGGGCCACAGCCACTGTCAAACCATCGAGGTTCACAATGTTCAGCACCTCTCCTTTCTCAAAATGCTCAACAATACGCGTTACACCAACAGCGAGTAAGCTTTTATGCTTCAACAAAGCCTCTTCAGCACCTCGGTCCACCATCAGCTCACCCTTAATTAGACTTCCACTCGCCAACCATTTTTTTCGTGAGGAGATCTTTTTACGCTCCGGCAAGCACAAGGTACCTGTTTCATGTTTGATCGCTTTCGTGATCGCATCTTCAGTCTGCATACTAAAAATAACCACTTCAATTCCCATCTGATTAGCTAGACGCGCAAAATTCAATTTTGAGGTCATCCCCCTAATCCTACCGCAGATTTATCTTTCCTAGCCAATCCCAGAACATCCCGGTCAATGGTTTCTATCTTTTCTATGATTTTATTATTCGCGTCCAATACGCCTGGAACAGAAGTACTAAACAGTAATTTTTCAGCACCAAATCCAACAGCAATTAACGTAGCCAGTTCATCGTTATCCGAGAACTTCAACTCTTTATTGCTCACCACATCATTTTCGTTTGCTATCGGGATAACATTGTTGCGCCACAGTTCCTCATAGGTATTCTTTAACTGGAGGAACTGGTCCCGATTGGAAAAATGATGTCTTTCACATAGGCTTTGCGCCAACGAAATCTTAAAAGGCCTGAAGTAGGTGGAATACGTATTAATCAATATCGGATTTCCGATGGCGGCAGCGGCCTTCCGCTCTGACAGTGTACCTGTATAACTGGGGAGAAAACGCTTGCCGGCAGCAACAGCACCTGAAGATACCAGGACAATATTGTACTTCTTCTGCAAAGAAGCAATCTGCCGGGCAACCTCCAAAACAATACGTTCATCAACTTCTCCCTCTTTCGTGGTAATAGAAGCCGATCCAAATTTGACAACGAGAATAGGCTTTTTCATTGTAAGTATGCTTTAGTTTAGATTAAAGCCCTAATTTACTGAGAAGAATTTGATTTTTGCAAAATATGTTAATAATTGAACAATATTGCGCAATAAAATGCCGCCTATTTTTAAGCGGGTAAATCACCTTCACCCGAAAACTAGACCGTAAAGAAAGGTTATCCAAAAAGGAAAAGTCCCCTCCTGAGCATTGAATATTCAGTAAGAAATCATAGGTGGGATGCACACAACATGAAAGGAAAATACAGCCTTATTAAAAAGCAAGTATATCTCATTTACGATGAAAAACGCTCCTCGTAGAGCTTTTCCAAAGAGAACATTTCATCACGGTATTTGGCGGCTTCCAAGAAGTCCATTTCTTTCGCAGCTTTATCCATTTTCTTGCGAACAGCATCAATCGCTTTTTCAGATCTTTTTCGCTGAGGTACTGCATGACAGGATCCGCGGCAATAGCCTGTGTAGGATCTGGCTCAACATAAAACTTTTGCTCAACGCCTGAGAAATCGGCGACAGAGGTCTGCTCCAGAATTTCTTCCCTGGTCTTTCCAACCGTTCGTGGGGTGATACCATGTTCTATATTATAGTTCATTTGCTTTTCCCTACGTCGATTGGTCTCATCAATTGTTACGCGCATACTATCTGTCATTTTATCCGCATACATGATCACCCGTCCTTTATCATTCCGGGCAGCACGTCCGATCGTTTGGATCAGTGAGCGCTCCGAACGTAAAAAGCCCTCTTTATCGGCATCGAGAATAGCCACCAGTGTAACTTCGGGTAAATCCAATCCCTCCCGAAGTAAATTCACGCCAACTAAAATATCAAACTCACCCAAGCGCAATCCACGTAAAATCTCTACGCGTTCCAAAGTCTTGATTTCAGAGTGTATATAACGAACTTTCAGATTCAACTTGGTCATATATTTGGATAACTCCTCCGCCATCCGTTTGGTCAGGGTCGTTGCCAACACACGCCCCCCCTCCTTGATCGTTTTGTCTACTTCCTCCAGAAAATCATCCACCTGATTTATCGCCGGACGAACCTCAATAATGGGATCCAATAAGCCTGTCGGCCGGATGACCTGTTCAACAACGACACCTTCCGTCTGTTGCAATTCATAATCTCCGGGAGTCGCCGAAACATAAATCGTCTGATTGGTCAACGATTCAAACTCCGGAAAATTGAGCGGTCTGTTGTCCAAGGCTGCCGGTAATCGAAAACCATGTTCCACCAAAGAGACCTTACGTGAGCGGTCACCACCATACATGGCCCGTAACTGCGGCAAGGTAACATGGCTCTCATCAATGACAAGCAGATAGTCCTCCGGGAAATAATCCAGCAAACAGAAAGGACGCATCCCCGGCTGTCTTCCATCGAAGAATCGAGAATAGTTTTCTATTCCAGAACAATAGCCAAGTTCACGCATCATTTCCAGATCGTAATTCACACGTTCTTCCAAACGTTTGGCTTCTAACATAAGCCCTTCCTCCTCCAACTGTGTTTTACGCTGCATCAATTCATCCTGAATAGCCCAGATAGATTCTTTAAATTTCTCTTTCGGAGTAACGAAAAGGTTCGCTGGGAAAAGGGCTAAATCCTCCATTTTATTCAAGGTCTTACCAGATACCGGATCGATCTCACTCAATTCGTCAATCTCGTCACCAAAAAGGAAATACGGATCGCAAAATCCAAGTAAGCAGGGTATACATCGACGGTATCTCCTTGCACGAAAAGTACCACGTTTAAATTCAGTTGTTGTTCTAGAATAGAGGATTTCGACCAGTTTATGCAAAAAGGCATTCCGTGTTATTGTCATTCCAACGCCAAAACGAAAATTGACCGTGAGAAATCTTCGGGATTTCCCATACCATAAATACAGGAGACGGAAGAAACCACAACAATGTCCCGTCGTCCGGACATCAGTGATGAAGTCGTTGCCAATCGTAGCTTCTCTATTTCCTCATTGATCGCCAGATCTTTTTCAATGTACGTATTCGTGGAAGCTATAAATGCCTCCGGCTGATAATAATCATAGTAAGAAACAAAATAATTAACCGAATTATTCGGAAAGAACTGTTTGAATTCACCATACAGCTGAGCCGCCAATGTCTTATTGTGACTTAATATGAGGGTTGGCTTCTGTGTTTCTTGAATTACATTGGCAACAGTAAATGTTTTACCGGATCCGGTAACACCCAAGAGCGTCTGATATTGTTCACCTTGGTCCACACCTGCTACCAATTCTTTGATTGCCTCTGGTTGATCACCCGTCGGTCTATACTCTGATGTCAATTCAAATTTCATACAATTCCTATTTCTTAAAGAAAACTATTTCGACCTTTCATTAAGCGTCAGCACCGAAGCATCGCTATATCTCAGCTTAGAAAAATCCGTTACATGCACACAATGATAATCTATAAATGTTACGATTTTGTAACATGCGGTCTAGGGCCATATTTTAAATGGTCTTCACACAAATTTACTAATTTTTTACCATTTTATATCAAACTATAATTATGCCGCAGATGTTATTACTTTCAGTTGATTATTTACTATCTTTAGCTTTAACAGAACTAGCACGCAGGTCATGGTCACTATTCTATCTACCCAAAATAGCATTGCAAATCATTTTATTGCAGAATTGAGAGATGTCACTATTCAGCGGGATCGCATGCGTTTCCGTCGGAATCTGGAACGGCTCGGCGAAGTATTTGCTTATGAGATCAGCAAAACCATGACCTTTAAACCCGTGGAGGTTGAAACACCTTTGGGTGTTGCCAAGACACAGCTATTGATGGAACAGCCGGTATTAGCCACTATCCTAAGGGCAGGACTTCCCTTTCATCAAGGTTTATTAAATATCTTTGACCAAGCCGACAATACTTTTATCGCGGCTTATCGGCACACCAAAAAAAGTGGCGAATTTGAAGTTCACAAAGAATACGTCAATACACCGAATTTAGATAATAGAACAGTTATCATCGTCGACCCGATGCTGGCTACCGGAAAGAGTCTGGTCTTATGTTGTAAAGATCTTTTGGCCGAATATGAGATTAAGGAATTACATATTGTTGCAGCAATTGCATCGGAAGAAGGATTAAACCATGTCAAGGCTTTCGTTCCGACTGCGCGTATCTGGGTGGGTGATGTTGACCACGAATTGACAACAAAAGCCTATATCGTTCCCGGTCTAGGCGACGCCGGAGATCTGGCCTATGGTGAAAAACTTCATTAATGTGGAGAATTATTTAAAATTAAATTAACACTTAGATCATTGAAATTCAGTAAATTTATGTCAATGATGAAGTTTAATTTATATATATCTAATTTATACCACTATGAGATGGCAAAAATACAATGGCGAATCCATTCGCTCCACGATTTTCGATGCTGTTGAGGAAGTCATTAAACGAGAAGACGCCCTAGGAAACAAGCTCAAGGTTTATATCGGCACCGATTCCCAAGTAAAGAGAGGAATCATCGACTTCGCCACCGTCATCGTCTTTCTCAGGGAACATAAAGGTGGATTTATGTTTATCCAACGGGACAAAAGGCATCACCGAATGAGTATTAAAGAACGGATGCTACTCGAAGTCCAAAATCCATCGACATCGCCTACCAACTCTGCCCCTCCTCGAAAAACACAAAGTGGACCTAGAAGTCCACGCCGACATCAACACCAATCCAAATTTTCAGTCAAATGTAGCCCTCAAAGAAGCCATGGGATATATTATGGGTATGGGGTTCGTATTTAAGGCCAAACCTGAGTCTTTTGCGAGCACCAATTGCGCCAATAAACAGGTGCAGTAGTTGATTCTAAGGCAGACTTTGTATCTTTAAGGTGTAATTTTTAATACACCAGATGCAGGATTTTTTTCAGCAGATTGCCAGTCAATTTGCCCAAACCACTTGGCTCGAATGGTTAGGTACACTAACTGGTTTCCTTTGTGTCTATTTGGCCGCAAAGCAAAATATATGGAACTGGCCGATTAGCATTATCAGTGTGATTTCCTATGCCATTCTTTTCTATGATGCAAAACTCTACGGCGATACCGTGTTACAATTTTACTTTCTATCCACAGCCGTGTATGGCTGGTATTATTGGCATAAGCGAAAGGAAGAAAAAAAGAAACCGATTGTTAAGGCCAATAGAAACCAATTCTTTCTGAGCATACTTGCCATTATTTGTTTGACAGCAGCAATAGGCTACCTTTTGGACAGTAAGACAAATTCTGATGTTCCCTATATCGACGCATTCTGTACTTCAGTTAGCTTTGTGGCTCAATTTCTAATGACGAGGAAAGTACTTCAGAACTGGCTTCTCTGGGTTTTCGTCGATATCTGCTATATTCCATTGTATATACACAAAGAGCTTATGCTAACAGCTGTACTGTATCTTGTATTCGCCATTATTGCATGGAATGGTTACCGTGACTGGCAAAAAACATATAGAAATTTTGTGTAATATTGCCTATCAAAAAGATAGATGTGGGAAAAGAGTTAATAAAAATTGCCGTCGTAGGCCCCGAGTCTACAGGGAAGTCAACCATGGCACGGTATCTCGCTGAAAAATTTCAAACGGTCTGCGTACCGGAGTATTCGCGCTATTACTGTCAGAGTCTCAATAATAAATATACGTTACAGGATGAGGTCAACATGTTTTATGGGCAGGTCGCTTTGGAAGAAGCACTCCTTCCTTTAGCAAAGGAAAACATCCTGATCTGTGACACCACTTTTATGACCGTGAAAATCTGGTCTGACCATCTATTCAATCATACTCCAAAAGACGTTACCGATAAGATTCAGCAACACCCCTATGACCTATACCTGCTGATGGATATTGATCTACCTTGGCAAGACGATCCATTGAGAGATTTTCCGGAGCAACGGGAACACTTTATGGAAGTATGGAAAAAGAATTAAAAGCTATCAGTGGTCAATATCACATTATCTCAGGAGAGGGACAGCAGCGATTGGAAAATGGCTTAACAGCTGTTAACGATTTTCTGACATTGATTTGAGACAAGCACCTTGACGAGAAAGCCTTTTACATCTATATTTGTAAAAGTAAAGTATAGCGTTTTGGCAAAAGATCATTTAATGTGAAACAGAAAGTCACGCTCTACCGAATTAAATTAGAATATTAACATTTTTACTTAAGAAATAATGTATCCAGAATATTTAGTAGCTCCAATGCGTCAAGAGTTAGTTGATGCGGGATTCGAAGAATTAAAAACTCCAGAAGCAGTTGATACTGCAATCGCTTCAGAAGGAACTGTATTTGTCGTTGTTAACTCCGTTTGTGGTTGTGCTGCAGCAAATGCACGTCCTGCAGCAAAAGCGGCTGTAAAAACGAAAAACATCCTGCAAAACTAGTTACTGTTTTCGCAGGTATGGAAACTGATGCTGTTAACACAGCACGTAACTACATGTTGCCTTATCCTCCATCTTCTCCAGCAATGGCGTTGTTCAAAGATGGTAAATTGGTACACATGATTGAAAGACATATGATTGAAGGTCGCCCGGCACAAATGATTGCTGACAATTTAGTTGCTGCATTTGACGAGTACTGCTAATCACATATTTTGATTTTTGAATTAAAACGGCTATCTGAGTTATTTGGATAGCCGTTTTTGTTATCCGCTCTCGACGCTAATCTATAATATACCAAACCATACTTCAGCCAATTCATACGATACTTCCATCAAATCATATTTCAAAGAAATAACCCTCGCTTTATAAACACTTTTTCTATTTTTAGGATATGAGAAACTTTCCAGTTATTCTTTTCCTCTTTTCCATGATCTTCCTTGCCTGTTCCCCTCAAGAAAAGGTAGACCTGATTGTGTACAATGCACATGTTTATACCGTTGATTCCACCTTCAGCACAGCACAGGCATTTGCTGTCAGGGATGGTAAATTTATTGCAATAGGCTCAGACGACGAGATCCAACGAAAGTATAAAGCCAAAGAGAAAATAGACGCCGACGGGAAAGCGATCTATCCTGGATTCTACGATGCGCACGCTCATCTATTTGATGAAGCCGAACTGATGGATCAGGTCGACCTGAATGGCGCAGATTCTTTCGAAGAAGTGATTCAACGGGTCAAAAGTTATCAGCAAAAGAACCCCAATAAAACCTGGCTCATCGGCGGTGGCTGGGACCAAAATCGCTGGAAAGACAAATCCTTCCCTACAAAGGAACTACTGGATAAAGCTTTCCCAGATATACCAGTGTACCTGATAAGGGTAGATTATCACGCCGCAGTGGTAAACTCCAAAGCCCTGGAATGGGCCAAATTGACAAATATTCCAATTATTCATGGTGGCGTTGTCGGTGGAAGCAACAATACACCGAATGGTCTTTTGATCGACAATGCAATGGATCTGGTCAACAAAACAATCCCGGTACCTAGTGAAAAAGAGTACCTGAGAATGCTAAAGCGAACCCAGGACTCATTGCTTTCTGTGGGCCTTACTTCTATTGTGGATGCAGGTTTATCAAAAGAAAGACTCAACTTATTAAAAAATACTATCAGGATGGGGAATTGAAATTTAGAGATTATGCGATGATCCTTGGCAATCCGCAAAATATCTCCTCATTTATAGCACAGGGATTTTACGAAACGGATCGTTTAGAAATCAAATCATTCAAATTACTCGCAGATGGCGCATTAGGCTCAAGGGGAGCCTGTCTGCTCGCTCACTATCATGATGCAGCTACACATGGCTTTCTTTTGCATAGCCCAGAGGAATATGAAAACATGATCAAAGCGATTGCCGCCAGTAATTTTCAGGCCAACACCCATGCGATCGGTGATTCAGCTAACCGAATTATCTTGGATATCTATGGCAAATACCTCCAGCCACATACAGATCGCAGATGGCGTATCGAACACGCACAGATTATATCGCCTGTCGACTTCGATAAATTCCGAAAATTCCAGATTATCCCTTCTGTGCAACCTACCCACGCCACATCTGATATGTATTGGGCAAAAGACCGACTAGGAGAAGAGCGAATGAAAGGCGCCTATGCGTACAAGCATCTCCTGAAAGAATATGGCAAACTCGCTCTGGGAAGTGACTTCCCGGTTGAACATTTCAATCCGATGTATGGTTTTCATGCAGCTGTGGCCCGTGTTGATAAAAAAGGTTACCCAGATCAGGGCTTCCAAATTCAGGATGCTATCAGTCGGGAAGATGCATTGCGCGGAATGACAATCTGGGCAGCATACTCCTGCTTTCAGGAGAAAAAACGGGGAAGCATAGAAGCAGGCAAAGACGCCGATTTTGTTATCCTCGAACAAGACATCCTCAAAATACCAAACGAACAATTGCGGAACGTAAAAACAACACGAACGGTAATTGCTGGAGAAACTGTTTTTACAAGGTAAGCACTAGTTATTTCTGCTGAGCACCACGCTGATTTTCACTGCCTCACTTATCTCAAAAGAAACAACAAAAACTTAGATACAAATTGTAACTAAAAGAGCCTGAGTGATTGTTTCACTCAGGCTCTTTATGTTAACATGGAAACAACTTTTGTTTTTCCAAGAAATCTAATCGTTTTGTCCACTATTATTGCATATCGAACAAATGCTTTTCAGCATGGTAAGATGAACGAACCAAAGGTCCAGATTCAACATATTTGAATCCCATTTCCAAACCAATTTTTTATATTTTTCAAATTGAGCTGGTGTGATAAATTCGATAACGGGATGATGTGCTTTGGTTGGCTGTAAGTATTGTCCAAGAGTCAAAATATGAACACCGACATTATATAAGTCCTGCATTGCCTCAATCACATCTTCTTCCGTTTCACCAAGACCCAACATGATACCTGACTTCGTACGAAGACCTGCTTCCGAAATCCGACGCAAACATTCCAAAGAACGGTCATATTTTGCCTGAACACGTACTTCTCTGGTCAAACGACGCACAGTTTCCAGATTATGTGAAACGACCTCTGGGCGAACAGCAATGACACGATCCAAATTGTCCCATTGACCTTTAAAATCTGGTAATAATGTTTCCAAAGTTGTTTCTGGACTTTCTTTACGGATTGCATTGATCGTCTCCGCCCAAATTGTAGAACCGCCATCTTTTAGATCATCACGGTCTACAGAAGTGATAACACAATGTTTTACCTGCATCAACTTCACAGAATTGGCTACCCTATTTGGTTCATCCAAGTCTACTGGCAAAGGACGACCTGTTGCTACAGCGCAAAACGAACATGAACGTGTACAGATATTTCCTAATATCATGAAGGTTGCTGTTCCTGCCCCCAACACTCACCCATATTTGGGCAATTTCCACTCTCACAAATTGTATGTAATTTGTGCTCATCTACAAGACTTCTGACATGTCTATACTCTTTACCAACAGGCAATTTGACACGCAACCAATCTGGCTTGCGTTGTGCAGGAGTTGCCGGAATAACTGGAAGTTCAATCATACAACAAAGTTAAGGATTAAAAATGTAATTTCTATTGGGCAATTTGTTGGTTTTATATCATAAATACTTATCGAATGACGGCAATAATAGAATAATGAAACAAAAATTAGGATATTTGTGTTGATTATCTATTGATCTAAATACTTTACTATGCGATTGAGCAAATCTTTATCCCTGTTATTGCTTGGGGAGCTTACATTTTTAGTGCGCAGGCCCAAAGTAATTTTGACATTATTCCCAAGCCTTCCAAGGTGACCGTAGCGACTGGAATATATACCATCCCAACACAACTCACAGTTATTGTTTCTGATGATTTCCAACAAGCGGTGCAATTGCTTACTGAACATCCTGCGATCAAGAGTTTAACCCTTGAAGTGCTGAAGAAAAACAAAAAGCACCAAAAGAAGGCTTTCGTATTGTAAAGGCGGTTGATGCAGACAACCTCAGCAAAAATGCCTATTCGATTCAAATTGATGAAAAAGGTCTCCTGCTCAAAGCCTGGGATACTCCACAGGTCATCAATGGGATTTATACCTTGGTTCAATTAGGCTATCTACAAGCTGATCCCAGCAAAATAGCATTTGCGACTATCGTTGATGAACCTCGTTTTTCATACCGGGGATTACATTTAGACGTTTCCCGTCACTTTATGCCTCTTTCTTTCGTAAAGAAATATATCGATGTCATGGCCATTTATAAGTTCAATAACTTTCACTGGCATTTGACAGATGGAGCGGGATGGCGACTGGAGATTAAAAAATATCCGGAATTAACACAAAAAGCAGCTTGGCGTACACATACCCATTGGAAAGATTGGTGGAACAATGGACGTCAATATGTGGAAAAAGGAAATCCAAATGCCAGTGGTGGCTTTTATACACAGGAAGAAGCGCGCGAACTGGTCGACTATGCTGCCCGAAAAGGCATCAATGTCATTCCGGAAATAGAAATGCCCGGACACTCAGAAGAGGTATTAGCTGTATATCCCGAACTTTCCTGTTCAGGGAAACCCTACAGCCAAAGCGAGTTTTGCATTGGCAATGAAAAGACTTTTGAATTCTAAAAAATGTACTGGATGAAGTACTGACCATATTCCCGTCTCAATATATCCATATTGGAGGTGATGAAGCGGAAAAGAAACATTGGGAAACCTGTCCAAAAGATCAAGCTCTTATGCAGAAGGAAGGTTTAAAGTCCGTTGACGAATTACAGAGTTATGCCATCAAACAAATGGATCTGTACCTGCAATCAAAGGGTAGAAAGCTTATTGGTTGGGATGAGATCTTACAAGGTGGGCTCACCGAAGGAGCAACAGTCATGAGTTGGCGTGGAGAAGAGGGCGGAATAAAAGCTGCAAATGCGGGCCACGATGTCATTATGACTCCGGGCTCACATCTTTATTTCGATTCCTATCAGACAGACCCAAGAACACAACCCGAAGCCATTGGAGGCTATCTAACACTTGATAAAGTCTACTCCTACGACCCTATCCCAGCTGCGATACAAGGTGATAAAGCCAAACATATCCTGGGTGCACAGGCGAATATATGGACAGAATATGTGCCGACGACGGAGCATGTTGAATATATGGTGTTTCCGCGTGCATTAGCGTTATCTGAAGTCAATTGGACCACAAAAGATGCAAAAAGCTGGACGGACTTTCAACGAAGATTACAATCACATTATAAGTTACTACAGGAGCTGAATCTGAACTACTATCGTCCCTCGTTCAATGTTGCCTATACAGCATCGTATAATGCGATTAAAAACAACAACAAAATTACACTTACAACAGAGCAATTGAACACGGATCAGATCCGATATACCATTGATGGAAGTGAACCTACGATTCAGTCTACACCATATACCGGTCCATTTGAACTTAGTTCAACAGGACATATCAATGCGGCATATTTTCAGGACTCCATTAAAATAGGTCCTACATTGTCATTTGATATTGATATTCATCGCGCCATTGGAAAAAAGTAACTTACAACACACAATGGTCTGGATATCCAGCCCAAAAAGATTCGACTTTAACCAATGGTCTAATGGGGGACTCTCTTACCACGATGGTCAATGGCAAGGTTTTACAAGCCCGATTGATGTCGTAGTCGATTTAGAGCGAAGAGAAGAAATTCATCAGGTTGCCATGAATTTTATGCAAATGATAGGTCCAGGGTCTACATGCCCGGTGAAATGGAAGTGCTTCTTTCGGACAATGGACGTAGCTTTAGAAAAGTAGGTACAGTGATAAATGATATATCCGATAAAGAATCCAAATTAACATTTAAACGTTTCGAGCTGAAACTAGATAAAGCGCAGCAGGCACGCTACATAAAAATCAAGGCCAGCAATCCGAAAAAGGATATTTATTTACAGACGAAATTATTGTTTATTAACCGAATAATAGACAATTCACGATAATAGTTGGAGAACCTACTCCTTACGTTTTCCAACTATTATTACTGCTTTCAAAACTACTTTTCCAACAAAGGCCATTTTATTTTGAAATATTATTAAAATAAATACTTCATTTTCAAAATTTAAAATGTAACTTTGCACTCCGACAAAGCAGTCGGAATGACCCTTCCCATGAGCTATTTTTGATTGTCTTTGCTCAGATTTACAATAGGAAATTTAATTTTTGAACTAGATATAATGCCAAGAAACACTTCCATTAAGTCGGTTTTAATCATCGGATCAGGTCCCATCGTTATCGGTCAAGCTTGTGAATTTGATTATTCTGGATCTCAAGCATCCCTTTCATTGAAAGAAGAAGGTATTGAAGTATCCATCATCAACTCAAATCCTGCAACAATCATGACGGACAAAGTTGTTGCAGACAATGTCTACTTACTTCCATTAACTTGCGAAAGTATTGAAGAAATATTGCAAAAGCACAATATTGACGCTGTACTTCCTACCATGGGTGGTCAGACAGCTTTGAACTTATGTATCGAAGCTTCCAACCTAGGTCTTTGGGAAAAATACAATGTAAAAGTTATCGGTGTTGATGTTGCTGCCATTGAAAAAACTGAAAACCGTGAAGAATTCCGTCAATTAATGGTTGATATTGGTGTGGGCGTTGCAACATCAAAGATTGCAAACTCTTTCCTAGAGGGTAAAGAAGCTGCACAAGAAATTGGTTATCCTCTTGTTATACGTCCTTCCTACACCTTAGCAGGTACAGGAGGTGGATTTGTACACAGAAAAGAAGATTTTGATGCAGCCTTAAATAGAGGTTTACACGCATCACCAACGCACGAGGTTTTAGTCGAACAAGCTGTATTGGGTTGGAAAGAATTCGAGTTAGAATTGCTTCGCGATACCAACGACAATGTCATTATCATCTGTACAATTGAAAACTTTGATCCAATGGGTATCCACACTGGAGACTCGATCACAGTAGCTCCAGGTATGACATTATCGGACAAATGTTACCAAGATATGCGTAATCAGGCTATCCTGATGATGCGCTCGATCGGTACATTTGCAGGTGGATGTAACGTTCAATTCTCGGTAAATCCAGAAAACGAAGAAATCATTGCAATCGAGATCAACCCACGTGTATCTCGTTCATCAGCTTTAGCATCGAAAGCAACTGGTTACCCAATTGCAAAAATTGCAGCTAAATTAGCGATCGGATACAACTTGGATGAGTTGCAAAATCAGATTACTAAGACTACTTCAGCATATTTCGAACCCACATTAGATTACGTCATCGTTAAGATCCCACGTTTCAACTTTGACAAGTTCAAAGGTGCAAACAAAGAATTAGGTCTTCAGATGAAAGCTGTAGGTGAGGTAATGGCAATCGGCCGTACATTTATCGAAGCTTTACAGAAAGCATGTCAGTCACTTGAAACTGGCCGCGCTGGTCTAGGTGCAGATGGTCGTCAATGGAGAAATCTGGACGAGATCATGGATAGCTTAGAACATCCAAGCGGTGACCGTTTGTTCCATATCAAAGATGCATTCGAATTAGGTGTTCCATTGGAATCAATTCGTAAAGCAACACGTATTGACAAATGGTTCTTGGTACAGATCCAGGAGTTAGTACATCTTGAGCAAGAGTTACGTCGTTACCAACTGAATAATATCCCACGCGATTTCTTCATGACCTTAAAACAAAAAGGTTATTCAGATGTACAGATTGCTTGGTTGCTAGGTAATGTAACAGAAGATCAGGTATATGACCGTCGTAAGGAACTTGGCATCAACCGTGTTTACAAAATGGTTGATACTTGTGCCGCGGAATTCCCAGCACAAACTCCATATTACTATTCAACATTTGAAGAAGAAAACGAATCCATCTCTTCAGACAGAAAGAAAATCATTGTATTAGGTTCAGGTCCTAACCGTATCGGTCAAGGTATCGAGTTCGATTACTCTTGTGTACACGGGTTATTGGCAGCCAAAGAATGTGGTTACGAGGCAATCATGGTTAACTGTAACCCTGAGACAGTATCAACAGACTTTAACATGGCTGACAAGTTATACTTTGAGCCTGTATTCTGGGAACATGTTCGTGAGATCATTGAATTAGAAAAACCTGAAGGTGTAATTGTTCAATTGGGTGGACAAACAGCACTTAAAATGGCTGAACGCTTGGAGCAGCTTGGTGTAAAAATCATTGGTACTTCTTTCGAAAATATGGACTTGGCAGAAGATCGTGGTCGTTTCTCTGATCTTTTGAAAGAATTAAATATTCCATATCCAAAATATGGTGTGGCTACTTCGGCAGAAGAAGCATTACAGTTGCTAACGAAGTTGGCTATCCAGTTTTAGTTCGCCCTTCGTATGTATTGGGTGGACAAGGCATGAGTATTGTCATCAATGACGAAGACTTGGAAAAAGCGGTTGTTAACTTATTGAAAAACCTTCCCGGTAATCATATCCTGATTGACCACTTCTTGGATCGTGCTGAAGAAGCGGAGTCAGATTCTATCTGTGATGGCGAGGATGTACATATCATCGGTATGATGGAACACATCGAGCCTGCGGGTATTCACTCTGGGGACTCTTCGGCAGTATTGCCTCCATTCGGACTATCCCAAGCTGTTCAGGATAAAATGGAAGAATACTCGATCAAGTTAGCGAAAGCACTAAATGTACGTGGACTATTAAACATTCAGTTTGCTGTCAAAGGTGAGAATGTTTATGTCATCGAGGCTAACCCACGTGCATCACGTACAGTTCCTTTCATCGCGAAGGCTTACGATGTTCCTTACATCAACATCGCGACAAAAGTGATGTTGGTGTTAATAAATTGAGTGACTTCACGATCGAACGTAAATTGAAAGGATACGCGATTAAAGAGCCGGTATTCTCCTTCAATAAATTCCCTGAGGTAGACAAACAATTAGGTCCTGAAATGAAATCAACTGGTGAAGCAATCCGCTTTATCAAAGATCTTCAAGATCCATATTTCAGAGAATTGTACAATCAAAAATCAATGTTTTTGAATGCACAATAAGGTGTCTCTATAAAATAGAAAAGGCTTGCAAATGCAAGCCTTTTCTATTTTATATCTTTACGCATCGAAAACCGACATTATTTGTGGGGCTATTTACCTCACCTTTTCCCCTGCTTCCTGCTTTATAACGTTCACAATACTGATCATTACAGAGAAACGATCCGCCTCGTTGGACACGTTTCTCGAGATTAGGTTCCTGTGGATCATACGAACTCTCCGGTCCCGTGGGATTTGACGCCACGCTATTCTTGTAATAATCTGGTCTATAGTAGTCCGAACACCATTCCCAGACATTCCCTTCCATATCGTAGAGTCCTAAAGCGTTCGCCTGAAAAGATTTCACTGGCGCCGCACCTTCATAACCATCCTCTTTTGAATCTTCAACGGGAATTTCCCCTGATAAATATTGGCCGTCCATTTACCATTGGGTTTCAGCTCTTTCCCCAATAATACAGGTCATCATTGGTATCCTTACGTGAACGGGCGGCGTACTCCCATTCAGCTTCAGTAGGCAATCTTTTTCCAGCCCACTTTGCATAGGCAGCCGCATCCTCATAAGCAACCTGGACAACTGGGTAATTCATTTTATCTTTTATGGAACTATTAGGCCCTTCAGGATGTTGCCAATTTGCCCCGGAACATACTCCCACCACATCAGATAATTATTTAAAGAGTTGAGTTCTTTGGGTTTTGAAAATACAGCAGATCCAGGAACCAACATATTTGGATCCACACCGGGAAAATCTTTTGGGTCAAGTTTTCGCTCAGCTACGGTCACATAGCCCGTTTCCTTTACAAATTGAGCAAATTGTGCATTTGTAACTTCATGTTCATCCATATAAAATGAATGGAGCTCTACAGTATGCACAGGTTTACTATCTTCGAAATTCGAACTTCCCATCAGAAATTTACCCCCTCAATTAAAACCATCTTTCCAGTAGCATTACTACTTTGTTTGGATAACTGAGATTTGATCATCCCGGCCCGTGTAGGTATATTTTCACCAACACAACATGAAAGGGTATCATTTGCGGAAAATATAGATAGACAGGTAACTAGCGTCAGATTGATTAACATACCTAAAGATAAACATAAAAGGGGAACAATAAAATGCTCCCCTTTTAATTATTGACCTAGATGTAGATTTTATACATCCAATTGTACATTTTCTTTTTTGCATTTTTGAGCGAATAGGTGTATTACCACCACCTTTTAAGGTGATATCCACCGGGTTATTATTTTTCCATGCACCTTTTGTAAAATCCGGTACTGCTACTGTTTTACAGTTCTTTTCAACGGACTCAAAACTTAATGGTACAATACAACTCCATGAAGCAGCGTCATAGACATCTTGATCCAACGGCAAGCCGTTACGTAGACAGTCGATTAGGCGCCAGTCCATCATAAAGTCCATCCCGCCGTGACCACCAACTTCTTTGGCTTTATCACCGATGTATTTCACTAATTCTGGCGTATATTTATCATATAATTCTTTGAGTTTTTCCTCTTTAATGAATTCATGACCAAAAGCAATATTCTCAGTTGGGTATTTTTGGGCAAAACCTTTCGTACCGCTTAACGTATGAAGTCTTGAATATGGTCTCGGCGAGGTCACATCATGTTGTAGCATAATTGTTTTACCCTTCGCAGTGCGAATTAGCGTCGTATTCATGTTGCCACGGTATTTCTTTCCGACGAATTCCTGAAAGAACGAATCCTTTCCAGCGAGTTCCTTAGCTTTCTCGCCCATCATAAAATCATTGGACGACATCGCGACAAGATGATCCATCTTGTCTCCTCTATTTATATTTAGACACTGTGCGACAGGTCCAAGTCCGTGAGTTGGATAGAGGTTTCCATTGTATTTAATATTTTCCTTAGACGCCACATATTATCATAACCATTCTTTGAGAAATTCAAATCCAATAAGTCATGGATATAAGCACCTTCACCATGGATCAATTCACCAAATAAACCTTGGCGGGCCATATTCAATGTCAACATCTCGAAAAAGTCATAGCAACAATTCTCCAACATCATACAATGTTTTTTTGTTGCTTCAGATGTTTTGACTACCTCCCAACAATCTTTTATTGTTAATGCAATTGGCACTTCACAAGCCACATGGTTACCCGCTTTCATAGCTGCAACACTCATGAGTGCATGGTAGTCCCAAGGTGTACAGATATAGACCAGATCCAGTTTTTCTTCCTTCAATAATGACTTCCAGCCGTCTTCTCCAGAATAAGACTTTGCAGCCTTCAAACCTTTTGAGGTAAGAATCTTCTGCGCTTTCTCAACTCTTTCTGGATGTTTATCACAAAGTGCAACGACTTCACAACCTTCGATAAAAGATAGTCGTTCGACTGCACCAGGACCACGCATACCCAATCCAATTACAGCAACTCTCACTTTATCAATTTTGGGTGCAGCATAACCGCACATATTAAATGCTTCTGCAGTCGCATTTGCATTAACCAACGTAGGAAGTGAAACAGCCAGTGATGATAAAATTCCGGCTTTTTTAAAAAATCTCTTCTAGAATCCATAATTTAAAGTTCATGTAAATTTAAAGGGACCAAAATGGTCCCTCTAAAAAATCACCTATTTTAAAACAAACTAAACAGTCAATAAGAAAAATCCATTTGGATTTGGATTTATACTTGGTTCTAACTAAAGAACTTAATCTCTATAACAATAATATAACACTTTTCTCGAAATAAAAAATCAAACTTTAAAGCAATCGTTTGTTTAATCTACACAAACGATTGCTTAATTTATATAATCATTATTTTTTTACCGAAAGTGTGACCGTTAGATAAATTCATGATTTCAATTTCATAGCAAAAACTTAAAGAGCATATACTCAAGATGATAAGTTTATTATTCCTTTATACTCGAGATCTCCGTTGCCAAGTATTCTTTTACCGGCGCTACCACGAGTCGAATCGGGAATCACTTGCAGAATATCTAACCATCCAGTAATTTGGTTACCCAATCCAATCATCAAGCCGCTTTCATAAGTGAGTGGATAGATTGAGCACTGGCGGCTTCTATTCAGGAAAAAATCAGGTAATCGCAGATCCTATCGGTAAAGATCATTGCAGTAAGGCGGCCAACAAAAACGTGGATTAGGATACGTGCTTAGGCAGTAGGTAGGCTGTCCGGCTCAATTTAGCTTATCAATGCCTTATGTTGTTAGCTGCTATCGCACCTAAAGCGGGCAAGAGTCTACACTGAGTCTGTAGCGCTTGGTATTATTACCGTGACTTCCGATGCAGCAAGCCCAATGCATGTACATTGAAAGTAGCGTATACAATTTAAGCGCGCAGCCATTGTTCTTTTGAATCTTTTGGGAAGTCACTAAACGAAAGAAGCCCTTGACTGTTTCCAGCAAGGGCTTCCGTAAAAAAAAGGCACCGACCTACTCTCCCACCTGTTACGGCAATACCATCGGCTCTGGCGGGCTTGACTGCTCTGTTCGGAATGGGAAGAGGTAGACACCGCCGATATAGGCACCTAAAGTTTTTTTAGAGGTGAGATAGGAGATATGAGTACCGAGATCCTTTCAGGTCCCACATAGCTCTGCTCCATGCACACGTCTAACTGACATATATATTGAAAGAGTTTCGTTTCCTTTGTTTCAAAAATTAAAGAGGAAGACAACAGTGTGTCTCTGCATGAGAAAGCTTCGGGCTATTAGTACCACTTGGCTTTGGTCTCTCAACCTTTACACCTATGGCCTATCAACGTAGTCATCTTCTACGACCCTATAAGGGAAGTCTCATCTCGTGGCTAGTTTCGCACTTAGATGCTTTCAGCGCTTATCTATTCCAGACGTAGCTACCCTGCCGTACACCTGGCGGCATAACAGGTTCACCAGAGGTCTGTCCAACCCGGTCCTCTCGTACTAAGGTCAGATCCACTCAAACTTCCAACGCCCACAACAGATAGGGACCGAACTGTCTCGCGACGTTCTGAACCCAGCTCGCGTGCCACTTTAATGGGCGAACAGCCCAACCCTTGGGACCTTCTCCAGCCCCAGGATGTGACGAGCCGACATCGAGGTGCCAAACCTCCCCGTCGATATGAGCTCTTGGGGAGATCAGCCTGTTATCCCCAGCGTACCTTTTATCCTTTGAGCGATGGCCCTTCCATACAGAACCACCGGATCACTATGTCCGTCTTTCGACCCTGTTCGACTTGTCGGTCTCACAGTCAAGCAAGCTTATGCCATTGCACTCCGCGTACGGTTACCAAGCGTACTGAGCTTACCTTTGAAAGCCTCCGTTACCTTTTTGGAGGCGACCACCCCAGTCAAACTACCCACCAAACAATGTCCTCCCCATTAGGGAGTTAGAAACCGAATACAGAAAGGGCGGTATTTCAAGGTTGAT
This sequence comes from Sphingobacterium sp. E70, assembly GCF_019285695.1. Lineage (NCBI taxonomy): Bacteria > Pseudomonadati > Bacteroidota > Sphingobacteriia > Sphingobacteriales > Sphingobacteriaceae > Sphingobacterium > Sphingobacterium sp. E70. Next base: position 2,076,897 of record NZ_CP079104.1, read on the forward strand.
TCCACGTATCCTGGCGAACACGCTTCAACATCTCCCGCCTATCCTACACATCCTGTACCCAATCTCAATGTTAAGCTATAGTGAAGGTGCATGGGGTCTTTCCGTCCCGTTGCGGGTAATCGGCGTCTTCACCGATACCACAATTTCACCGAGCTCATGGCTGAGACAGCGCCCAGATCGTTACACCATTCGTGCAGGTCGGAACTTACCCGACAAGGAATTTCGCTACCTTAGGACCGTTATAGTTACGGCCGCCGTTTACTGGGGCTTCGATTCAATGCTTCTCTTACGATGACATCCCCTCTTAACCTTCCAGCACCGGGCAGGTGTCAGGCCTTATACCTCATCTTGCGATTTTGCAAAGCCATATGTTTTTGTTAAACAGTCGCCTGGGCCTTTTCACTGCGGCTGCTCATCGCTGAGACAGCGCCCCTTCTCCCGAAGTTACAGGGCCATTTTGCCGAGTTCCTTAGCCATGACTCACTCGAGCACCTTAGGATTCTCTCCTCGACCACCTGTGTCGGTTTGCGGTACGGGTCTTCATAACCTGAAGCTTAGCGGGTTTTCTTGGAAGTCTGTTTACCTGCTCTATCAGCGCCACCGAAGCTTTGCTGTACTATTGGGTTTCAGCAGGGTCGGCGGATTTGCCTACCGTCCCTATACCTACGCCTTTCAACGAACTATTCCGTCAGTTCGCGGCAGTGTCACTACTCCGTCACCACATCGCAGTTATGAAGAGTACTGGAATATTAACCAGTTGTCCATCGGCTTGCCCCTTCGGGTGCGCCTTAGGTCCCGACTGACCCTGATCCGATTAACGTTGATCAGGAAACCTTGGTCTTTCGGTGGGCGGGTTTCCCACCCGCCTTATCGTTACTTATGCCATTTGCTTTTCCATACGGTCCAACACCCATTACCAGATATCTTCGCCCCATATGGAATGCTCCCCTACCAGATGCACATAAGTGCAAATCCATAGCTTCGGTACCGTTCTTGATGCCCGTTTATTATCCACGCCCGGCCGCTCGACTAGTGAGCTGTTACGCACTCTTTAAATGAATGGCTGCTTCCAAGCCAACATCCTAGCTGTCTGGGCAACCGGACCTCGTTAGTTCAACTTAGAACGAATTTGGGGACCTTAGCTGATGGTCTGGGTTCTTTCCCTCTCGGCCTTGGACCTTAGCACCCAAAGCCTCACTGCCGGCCATATTTAATAGCATTCGGAGTTCGTCTGGATTTGGTAGGATTTGACTCCCCGCACCCAATCGGTAGCTCTACCTCTATTAAACTCGATGCCGACGCTGTTCCTAAAAACATTTCGGGGAGTACGAGCTATTTCCCAGTTTGATTGGCCTTTCACCCCTACCCTCAGGTCATCCGAAACTTTTCAACGTTTATCGGTTCGGTCCTCCATTACATGTTACTGCAACTTCAACCTGCCCAAGGGTAGATCACAAGGTTTCGCGTCTACCTCATCTGACTATGCGCCCTATTAAGACTCGCTTTCGCTTCGGCTGCGTCCCTGAAGGACTTAACCTTGCCAGACAAGAGTAACTCGTAGGCTCATTATGCAAAAGGCACGCTGTCACAGGACCTGCCTGCTCCAACCGCTTGTAAGCACACGGTTTCAGGTTCTTTTCACTCCCCTGTTCGGGGTTCTTTTCACCTTTCCCTCACGGTACTGGTTCACTATCGGTCTCTCAGGAGTATTTAGCCTTACCAGATGGTGCTGGTGGATTCCCACAGGATTTCTCCGGTCCCGCGGTACTCAGGATACCACTATGTCAACATTCTTTACCTGTACGGGGCTCTCACCCTTATCGCGCAGTTTCCCACCTGCTTCCAGTTCATAGCGCTGTACAATGTCGTGGTCCTACAACCCGACCATGCCGTAACATGATCGGTTTGGGCTCTTTCCCGTTCGCTCGCCACTACTTGGGAAATCATTGTTATTTTCTTCTCCTACGCCTACTTAGATGTTTCAGTTCAGCGCGTTCGCGTATCATACGACTATTCTTCAAATAGTCAGGTTGCCCCATTCGGAAATCTCTGGATCAAGTCGCATTTGCCAATCCCCAAAGCTTATCGCAGCTTATCACGTCCTTCTTCGCCTCTGAGAGCCTAGGCATCCCCGTGTGCCCTTATTTACTTTCTTCACCGGCATAGCCTTTTGCTACTATGCGGCTGCTTTTGATATATATACCGATATGCTACGCAAAGATTCGTTCGGCCTGGACCGAGGGTCTCCTCCCTACATCAGACACATATCAGCATTGTCTCTATACTGTTGTCTTCTCTTGTAATTTTTTTCTCTTTCAATATGTCAAAGAACTCTTTTTTTTTTTTAGATAGGAGATTTTAGATCTGAGATATCAGACCTTGTATGGTCTGTTATCTTGCTCTATCTTTCCTCCAAAAAACGTGGAGAATAACGGATTCGAACCGTTGACCCCCTGCGTGCAAGGCAGGTGCTCTAGCCAGCTGAGCTAATTCCCCTTTTTTCAGATATCAGATTTTAGACCGGAGACAGGAAACAATTTAATTTGTCTCAATGCTCACATCTCTATTCTCAGATCTCTTTAAGTAGTCCCGAGCAGATTTGAACTGCTGACCCCTACATTATCAGTGTAGTGCTCTAACCAACTGAGCTACGGGACTAGCTATTCTGTTCATCTATCTCTCTCGGTCCTGCTCCTTATAGGGGCGGGCACTTTCTTCTGATGTTTCCTTTTTAGTAGTGAGTAGTCTGTAACGGGTATCGGGATCCTTTATGTCGCCATAAAATCATCTCAATACTCAATTCTCATATCTCAATACTATAATCAATCATATGTACGTGACGAGCACCGATCTTCGATACTCTAGAAAGGAGGTATTCCAGCGCACCTTCCGGTACGGCTACCTTGTTACGACTTAGCCCCAATTATCGGTTTTACCCTAACACGCTCCTTGCGGTCACATGCTTTAGGTACCCCCAACTTTCATGGCTTGACGGGCGGTGTGTACAAGGCCCGGGAACGTATTCACCGCGTCATTGCTGATACGCGATTACTAGCGAATCCAACTTCATGGGGTCGAGTTGCAGACCCCAATCCGAACTGTGAATGGCTTTTAGAGATTAGCATCATATTGCTATGTAGCTGCCCGCTGTACCATCCATTGTAGCACGTGTGTAGCCCCGGACGTAAGGGCCATGATGACTTGACGTCGTCCCCACCTTCCTCTCTGTTTGCACAGGCAGTCTGTTTAGAGTCCCCACCTTAAATGCTGGCAACTAAACATAGGGGTTGCGCTCGTTGCGGGACTTAACCCAACACCTCACGGCACGAGCTGACGACAGCCATGCAGCACCTAGTTTCGTGTCCCGAAGGACGGATGCGTCTCTGCATCCTTCACTAACTTTCAAGCCCGGGTAAGGTTCCTCGCGTATCATCGAATTAAACCACATGCTCCTCCGCTTGTGCGGGCCCCGTCAATTCCTTTGAGTTTCACCCTTGCGGGCGTACTCCCCAGGTGGATAACTTAACGCTTTCGCTTGGACGCTGGCTGTCTATCGCCAACATCGAGTTATCATCGTTTAGGGCGTGGACTACCAGGGTATCTAATCCTGTTCGATCCCCACGCTTTCGTGCATCAGCGTCAATACCAGCTTAGTGAGCTGCCTTCGCAATCGGAGTTCTAAGACATATCTATGCATTTCACCGCTACTTGTCTTATTCCGCCCACTTCAAATGGATTCAAGCCCATCAGTATCAAAGGCACTGCGATGGTTGAGCCACCGTATTTCACCCCTGACTTAATAGGCCGCCTACGCACCCTTTAAACCCAATAAATCCGGATAACGCTCGGATCCTCCGTATTACCGCGGCTGCTGGCACGGAGTTAGCCGATCCTTATTCTTCCAGTACATTCAGCTCTCTACACGTAAAGAGGTTTATTCCTGGACAAAAGCAGTTTACAACCCATAGGGCAGTCATCCTGCACGCGGCATGGCTGGTTCAGGCTTCCGCCCATTGACCAATATTCCTTACTGCTGCCTCCCGTAGGAGTCTGGTCCGTGTCTCAGTACCAGTGTGGGGATTCTCCTCTCAGAGCCCCTAGACATCGTCGCCTTGGTAAGCCGTTACCCTACCAACTAGCTAATGTCACGCGAGCCCATCTCTATCCTATAAATATTTAATATCCAACTGATGCCAATCAGATATATTATGCGGTGTTAATCTCTCTTTCGAGAGGCTATCCCCTGATAGAGGTAGGTTGCTCACGCGTTACGCACCCGTGCGCCACTCTCACCATCTTCGAGCAAGCTCTCCGATGGATCCCGTCCGACTTGCATGTATTAGGCCTGCCGCTAGCGTTCATCCTGAGCCAGGATCAAACTCTCCATTGTAAAATGAAGTTTTTGATTCCAACTATTTACATAATCAGAATTCTTTTTTATATCTCTGATCTTGGATCGAATTGAACGAATTGCTTGAATTTGTTCATGACTTTCGTTTTGTCTACTCGTCACGCTTACATGATTGTGTTTTCTTAAAGAACTTATCTCGCTTCAACTTCCGTATCCGCTATATTCCGATGAGCATTGCGCCCCTCTTTATCTTTTTTGTTTCCCTCCGTTTCCGTTGGGACTGCAAAGGTAGAAATCTTTTGAACTTCCAAAAACTTTTGAAGTTTTTTTTTTTTTTTTTCTTTTCTTTTTCCGATTTCAGCGCTCAACTCTCGTTAAACCCTTCTTTTTTCATGATCTCTTCTTTCGAAGTAACCGTCCCTCCCTTGCGGAGTGGTGCAAAGATAGGGAGTTTTTATAATCACTTCCAAGCCTTTTGTTCTTATTTATTTCATTTTGCCGCTAACTCGCTGTGAACTTGGCGGATTCTTTTTGTGAAACAGCATCACGGAGGGCTCCGGGGACAAAAAGGCTGGTTATGCGTGGGTCTGTGGTGGAAAGGGAACGGGAAAGCGCGCGCGGATAGCGCTGAAAGGCGGAGAATGCAGTGGAAAGTCCAAGTATGCGTGGAAACGCGGCGGAAAGGGAGTGGCAAGATTGTGAAAAGGGGCGCAAAAACAGCATCCGCAGGGGCCCCTACTACCACACCGCAGTAGGGACAGAAAGCGGATATGCACACAGCAGCGCCCCCTAAAAAACAGTCGCCCGGAACAGAAAAAAATCCGAGGGGACGGTCTCCAAGTCGGGATAACGGACAGGCGGCGAATAGACAGGCCTAAAAACCGCAGCAAACAAACCCCACCACCATAGAAAAACAGCCCGAAAACAGGGGAGCATCAAGGAAAGGACAAATCCAGAGTTTAGTTAGGGTTTGTTTAGGTTTAGTTTAGGTATTACTTAGGTTTTGTTTAGGTTTTATCTAAACTAAACCTAACTAAATGCTAGCCTAATCGTAGACTACTACTACGTTAATATTGGAACTATCCTTAAAAAATACCGGAAGTGATATCCCTGAAGGCAAAAGCATTCTGTTTCGGAGCCGACCGCCGGCACAGAGAATAGACCCCGGGACTCGGCTGTATCTCAGTCGGACTGCTTCGATACCTGTCTATGCTGTATTCGCGGTGAGTCCGCCTTAAGTCCACGTCTTAGCATGGAAACAGAGGTTTGCAATCCGGAATTACATCGCCCAAGTCTGCACTCAGACACCTTCAAAGCGCGATTTAGGTCTAATTCAGGGGTCGCCAAAAACCGAACCGCAGCGCCAAAAAACACAAAAAATGCTAAACATGTGGACCAACTCGCTGGAAACGTAGTTTTTTGAAGCAAAAGCATCCAAAAAACTACGGATCAAAAAATATAAATTGAGCTGTTTACTTGGCATAAAAAGGAATATATGCCACTACGACCAATAGCTTTGAATAGTATCCCAAATAGAATTTAAGATATAAACAGAATTAAGAAGAAAATGCATTGAGCCCTGTAATATCCTGACCAGTAATCAATAAATGGATATCGTGAGTTCCTTCATATGTAATAACCGACTCAAGATTCATCATATGTCGCATAATTGGAAAATCTCCGACAATGCCCATTCCTCCCAAAATCTGCCGGGATTCACGCGCAATCTGCAAAGCCATATGCACATTATTCCGTTTGGCCATCGAAATTTGCTGTGGAGTTGCTTTCCCTTCATTCTTTAAAAGCCCCAAACGCCAAGCCAATAACTGTGCCTTCGTAATTTCTGTCAGGAATTCAGCCAATTTTTTCTGTTGCAACTGAAACCCACCAATTGGCCGGTCAAATTGTTGACGCTCCAGAGCATATTGAACAGCCGTTTCATAACAGTCGATCGCCGCTCCTATCACACCCCAAGATATTCCATATCGTGCAGAATTCAAACAAGACAGCGGCCCACGCATCGAATTTACCTCAGGCAATACATTTTCAGCGGGAATAAAGACATCATGGAAAACCAGCTCGCCAGTTTTAGAAGCTCGTAAAGACCACTTATGTAATGTTTCCGGTGTTTCAAAACCATCCATCCCACGTTCAACAATTACCCCTCGCACTTTTCCAGCCTCATCGCGTGCCCACACTACAGCAAGATCACATACTGGTGAGTTTGTAATCCACATCTTAGCACCGTTCAATAAAAAACCACCATTACTCGCTGTCAATCGTGTTTCCATCCCTCCGGGATCAGAACCGTGGTTCGGTTCGGTTAAACCAAAAGAGCCCACAAGTTCCCCGGAAGCAAGTCCTGGCAAATATTTACGGCGTTGCTCCTCGCTACCATAGGTATATATCGGATACATCACCAAAGAAGATTGCACCGAAGCCGCAGAACGAACCGCAGAATCACCGGCCTCCAGTTCCTGCATAATCAAACCATAAGAAATCTGATCTAATCCAGCGCCACCATATTCTACTGGAATATAAGGACCTAAAGCACCTATTGCACCAAGTTTGGGCATCAACCCTTCTATGGCCTGATGTGCCTGTGCTGCATCTTCTATGACTGGTTTTATCTCTGACCGAACAAAATCCCGGACAGCGCGACGGACAAGCTTGTGCTCCTCCGATAAAAGGTCATCCACTTGAAAATAATCAACATTTATTTGTTTCATAATCGTATAGTCTACATTAGCTTCTCTAAGATAATAAAATATTTTCAAACTGAACAATATTCATACATAACTTGTTTAACAGAATTTTATTCCCTATATTTAACATATTCCACGAATAAAATAAACCATTATGATAAAAAAGAACTTAAAATACTCGGCATAACATCCCAGAATTTAGGCTCGTCAACAGGCCAAAAGTGGTTTTCTGGTGGTGAGGTATTCGAATCTCTATCTCCTGTAGATGGAAAACTCATTGCAAAAGTATCAGGTAGCAGCCAGAAGGATTATGAGGCAGTCATCGGTGAAGCCCAAAACGCGTTCAAAGCGTGGCGACTTATCCCCGCTCCCAAGAGAGGAGACATTATCCGTCAACTAGGCGATAAATTACGAGAATTGAAACCGACACTCGGAAAATTAGTATCCTATGAGATGGGGAAATCCTATCAAGAAGGTATGGGGAAGTACAAGAAATGATTGACATCTGTGACTTCGCGCTGGGGCTATCCCGACAACTCTATGGCAATACCATTCATTCTGAACGTCCCGGCCATCGCATGTATGACCAATATCATCCTTTGGGTGTGGTTGGTATTATTACCGCCTTCAATTTCCCTGTAGCCGTGTGGGCATGGAATACAGCCATCGCTTTGGTTTGCGGAAACACAGTCGTATGGAAACCCAGTGAGAAAACGCCACTATGTGCCATTGCCTGCCAAAAACTATTAGCAGAAATCCTCCATAACAATGGATTACCTGAAGGCATCTCCAACTTGGTCATGGGCGACAAAGAAGTCGGTGAATGGCTTGCTGCAGACAACCGCATCTCCTTGGTGTCGGCAACAGGATCAACACGGATGGGAAAAGAAGTTGCTGTTACCGTCGCACAACGGCTGGGTAAAACGCTACTGGAACTTGGTGGCAACAATGCGATTATTGTTACCCCAGATGCGGACCTCAATATGACAATCATCGGTGCCGTATTTGGAGCCGTAGGGACAGCAGGACAACGCTGCACCAGCACACGACGACTGATTATCCATGAGAGTATCTACGACAAAGTCAAGAAACAACTGACAAAAGCCTATGGTCAATTAAAAATTGGCGACCCTTTGGATACAAAAAATCATGTAGGACCATTGATTGATAAAGCCGCCGTAAAATCATACTTAAACGCACTAGACAAAATTAAAACACAAGGGGGAAACTTCTTATTAAAGGAAAAGTACTAGAAGGCAAAGGTTACGAAAGTGGTTGCTATGTACAGCCCGTTATCGCCGAAGTCGAAAATCATTATGAGATCGTACAACACGAAACTTTCGCTCCCATTCTATATTTAATAAAGTATCAAGGCGACATCGACAATGCTATCGCCTTGCAAAATGGTGTCAGCCAAGGCCTGTCCTCAGCTGTGATGACAAACAATCTGAGAGAAGCCGAACTATTTCTCAGCGCCGCCGGATCGGATTGTGGCATAGCAAACGTCAATATCGGTACCTCAGGTGCAGAAATCGGAGGGGCCTTTGGCGGAGAAAAAGATACCGGAGGTGGTAGAGAATCTGGTTCGGATGCATGGAAAGCATATATGCGTCGCCAGACAAATACCATTAATTACACAACAGACTTACCATTGGCACAAGGTATAAAATTTGATTTATAAACCACTCAGATTCTAAATTATGAGCAACGTACATGAAAGACTAAGTAAACATATATTGGCAGACGGGTTTCCACTGGTCATGGATATGGAAAAATCACATGGCTCTTATGTTGTCGATGAAAATGGGGACGAATACCTGGATATGTTTAGCATGTTTGCCTCTATGACTGTTGGCTATAACCATCCCCATCTGGTTAAGCATCGTGAGTTTCTGGGCAAAATGGCAGTCAACAAGCCTGCTATATCGGATATCTACCCCAAAGAATTCGCAGATTTTGTGGATACCTTCGACCGTGTGGCAATACCAAAAGAACTCCCTATGCATTTTTTATTTCCGGTGGAGCACTGGCCGTGGAAAACGCACTGAAAGCAGCCTTTGATTGGAAAACTAGACTTAATTTCGCTCAGGGCATACAAAAAGAAGCGGGTCAGGTCATCCATTTTAAACAGGCTTTTCATGGTAGATCGGGCTATACGCTCTCCTTAACAAATACGCAGGATCCCCGAAAGTACATGTATTTTCCAAAGTTCAATTGGCCACGTATTGTAAATCCCAAATTAACGTATCCATTAACGCCAGAAAATATCAGCCAAACAATAAGCGTAGAGGAGAAGGCAATCGCAGAGATCAACCAGGCCATCCACGACAATCCCAACGATATTGCCTGCATTATCATTGAACCAATACAGGGCGAGGGTGGAGACAATCATTTTCGGAAAGAATTTTTCCAGCAACTGCGTCAGATCTGCGACAAGAATGAAATTCTCCTGATTTTCGATGAAGTACAAACAGGGCTGGGTATTACCGGAAAAATGTGGGCTTATCAACATTATGATATTATACCGGATGTACTTGCTTTTGGTAAGAAAGCCCAGGTTTGTGGCATATTAGCGAGCAAGGAAAAATTTGATCAAGTGGAACATCATGTGTTCAAAGAATCCAGTCGGATCAACTCCACCTTTGGGGAGATTTTATAGACATGCTCCGCTTCAAACTAATTCTTGAAGTGATCGAACAGGAAAATCTCTTGGCGAATGCTGCTGAAAAAGGAGCTTATCTTAAGAGTAAACTACAGGAAGCTATGAAAGATAGGCCGCAACTCAGTAACTTAAGGGGGAAGGATTATTTGTAGCGCTGGATTTTGATTCTGCAATTCCCGTAACGAATTTATCAAAAGGGCTTATGCCAATAAATTGATCATGCTGGGCTGTGGTGAAAAAGTATACGATTCAGACCGCATCTTAATATCAGCAAGGAAGATATTGACAAAACGATCATGATCATCGAAAACAGTCTATAAAAAATGCAGTACTATCGGTGACTAATCCACAAATAGTACTGCATTTTTGAACAATATAGACCAAGGTCATTATTTTCTACAAACATTTGGACGATCTATGTCCACAAGTTCTGATATTCCATATTCATCAAAAAGATCCAATAGGGCATCTGTTCCTTCTTCTAGTTTGAAATCCATCTCTTCCTTATAAACTGGAATCATTGCATAGAAATTAATGATATTACCATCTTTTGTTTGAAGTTCTAAAATTCCTCATCAAAGCTCAACATTGGAGGCAATAAGAGCATACAGCCAAAACCGGTATTTGCTATTTCTTCGGCCTCCATCCCATTAGGAATAGTATGACCATAGCCTAACCATGTTTTATACTCATGTGGAAAACGCGCTAACCTTTTCAAAAAGTAAACTGGCCAGTAGTTGTTATCATCCTTAAACTCTTCATCTCCTATTTTCCAATCAGCAGGTAGAACAACCATTAACTCGGCACGCTCATAGGCTTCCTTATCGTCTATTTCCTCTGGAACGTTCATGGGAAGGTCGCTCATACCAGAAGTTACCAGGATATTGTATGGATAGTCCGCACTAGGCTTGATCCAGTGTACATCAATATGCACCAATTCGGATATAATTTCGTGAAATACCAGATCTGGTTCAGCGATATATTTTGTCAAATGCTCTTCTATCTCTTCAAGATACACACATTGTACTTCAGGGAATAGATCTTTCGGATCTTTTTCCTCAGGCTGATTTTCATAACGATATATGGTCGAACCGCCGGCGGTAATTTCAACATCTTTCTTTTCAGTGGAAGATTCGTCCTCTCCCCGCTCATGATTTTTTTGACTTTATCCCAAAATGACATATGAAGTGAATAAATGGTTAATTTCTAAATTACATTTGCATTTCAATTATTCAATAACAGCAACTACTGGCTGCCGAAATTTTGTTTTGACAGGCTTTCCCTTGACTAAAGCTGGCATCCACTGTGGTGATTTCCGCATTGCCGCCAATACGGCTTTCGCAAATTCGGGGCTTACCTTCTCCCGATTCTCAATTTCAATATTACAAATAGCCCCATCCTCACAAACGATAAAATTAAGAATCGCAGTCTGTTTGGAGCCATATTTTGCATACGCAACACTATCCATAGCTCCGACAGTTCGTGTCAAATCGAGATTATTCTGTAAAAATCTGGACCAGGCCACCACCCCGCCCTTAAAATAAGGAAAATCATCTACCTTTTGGGCTAGACTATCAGCAGGTATGTTACATGAACAGCAGCAGTCTGCGCCCGTGAAGTCAAACAAACGATAAAAAGCAGAACTGTTGAAACAGTAATTTTAAATTTTGGTGAATACATACCTGATCCTATCCATAATCATACCATTTTAACGCGTATTTGGAGCAACTTATTACTTTATTTTCTTCAGATTCAATTTATAGGCATATCAACATCCGTGATAAAAGCTCCTTGATCATCCAGTAAAAAGCTAATTGGTTGTTCTGGATTTTTAATAATTTCGAACAAGGTCAAACCCCAAGGTTTCCAGAAATTTTCCAGTACCTGACCGTAGGTCTTATTCTGCCAATGATCGAATATAGGCTTCATAGACATATCCGCTAACGGCATAGGTTCAACATATACTTTCTGAGGAGTATTTAAATAGGTGTAATCCGGCAGGCGGTTAAAAAGGTAAGCAGAGTAGAAATAGCGCGCACACAACTCTTCAAACTGTATGGGGTGAAGCTTTTTCCCTGCAATTGTCTTCAATATGTCTTCATGATAGATATTGTTTGTTGCATTATCCTGAAGGCAGGCAATAACCGCAAAATCTTTCATTCGAATAGAAAAAATCAAGGTATTTATTTCATCGCGATACATAAAAGTATCAGGCGCATTTTCTACTGGTACTACAACAAGGGAAAATGGAAAAGTATTTTCAAATTCCATCGGAACGACCAACGACTGCAACATGGCGTGCAAGTTAGTAAAACGCTGTGCCAGCGCCTGCGAAAAGTTCATATCCTCACCTGAGGCTTTCTGTTGGCGGATTCCAGCAAGAATTTCGTTATAGACAACGCCATAGATAATTTTTGTCATCCATTGAAAAAGTAGCAAAGGATCTAATTGGCTGACCGCTTCGTAGCCCTGCTCAAATGATTGCTCAACGGCGCGCTCCATCTGCTCTATTGCTTCAGCTGTATCAATCGAACATGGAAGCTTGAGTGACTTATAAGTCACTAGATTCTCATCCAACATTTTGAAAGGCTTATCTTCCAATTGAAAAGATTTCATCATCCAAACAGGAAAGACCTGGATGCTCTCCTCCTCAGACTGAAGTTTATTGCCTGTTAAAAAACAAATAGCTGGATCAAACTGAAATTGTTTGAATGGATTATACAAAGTTGTTGCCATAATGCCAGCAAAGTTAATACAAATCAAAAAGGACACAAGAAAAGGAAAACCTTATTACGATATGGTGACTTGTTTATTGAATTTATTTTATTTTCAGAAATTTTTGAAAATTCAAAAACTATATATAAATTTGAGTAAGAAATAAAAATGAAGATGGAATTACAAGAAGCAAAACAGCAATTTATAGATACTTGGGGAGCGTTGGGTTCCGAATGGGGATCAACAAATCCGTTGCTCAGGTACATGCATTACTCCTTTCTGCGAGCAATCCTATGTCTACAGACGAAATCATGGAGAAGCTGGTTATCTCCAGAGGTAATGCCAACATGAGTATCCGTCAATTGGTCGATTATGGTATTGTTTACAAAAACATATTGCAGGAGACCGAAAGGAATATTTCGTTGCGGAGAAAGACGTATTAAAATGGGCGATGAAAATTGCTGTTATGCGCAAGCAAAAAGAACTTGATCCTGTCATGGATATTCTCAGAGAAATCAGCAAAAATACCGAGAAAGATAAAACGCCAGAAGGCAAGGAGTTTCATAAGACGGTAAAAGATATCCAGGTATTAACGGATCAACTCGAAACCATCGCAAACAAACTATTCAATACCAGCGGCGGGGATCTGTTACTAAAATTGATCAAACTAATGATGTAATCTTATGAACTTTAATATCCTTGCTTACGCGATATATGGCTTGCTAACCTGCTACATTATCCTTTGGGTAGGTCGCTTGTTTCACAAAAATGGTCGGATTTTTATTCTTTCGTTGTTTAAGAACAACGTTGCTCTAACTGACACGACAAACAATCTATTGCTTATGGGATATTATTTGCTCAATATTGGCTATGCCGTCATTCAATTCAGTTACTGGAAACAAATCCAAACATTTGAGGATCTGATCAGCAGTATTGCATTAAAAACAGGAACATTATTATTTGTACTTGTCTGCATGCACTACTTTAATATGCTTGGCATCTATTTCTTCGCTAAAAAGACAAATTCATTCACTATTAAATCATAATATCATGGGAAATTTAACAGTTATCGGGTATTTTATTTATCTACCCATTGCAATTGCACTGACCTATTATGTTGCGTATGTGCTTTTCAAAAATAGTATCGTGTACATGAATGATATTTTTGCGGGCGACCGGAAGTCGCCAATGCGACAAACAATCTTTTCCGGATTGGTTTCTACCTCATGAACCTGGGATTTGCTTTGTATATCCTTGAGATCAGCTTATATGAACCGAGTGTACAGGAACTCATTGAGCGGCTCAGTTATAAAATCGGTGGATTCAGCATTTATTTAGGTGTCATGCTTTTTCTGAATATGTTCCTATTCTTCCGGGGCAAAAGAATCGCAAAACAAAGAAGAAATATGCCAGCAACAATTAACGAGTAAAACAGATCTCTAAAAATGGTATTATCATGCCTAAAATAGTTATTGCAGGTGGAACAGGTTTTGTCGGACAATATCTTTCCAAAAGATTCCAAAAATGGGATATCAGGTGATCCTCGTTGGCAGACAGCAAGGAAATATACCCTGGACCGATACGGATGGTATTTCAGCCGCACTTGAACATGCTGAAATGTTGATCAACCTCGCGGGCAAGTCCGTCAATTGTCGCTACAATGCCAGCAACAAAGCACAAATATTTTCTTCAAGAACAGAGACGACAAGTATTTTAGGTAAGGCAATTGAAAATTGCAGCCATCCTCCTATTCTTTGGTTAAATGCAAGCACCGCAACCATCTACCGTCATGCAGTCGATCGACCAATGACTGAAAGTAGCGGTGAGATCGGAACGGGATTTTCTGTCGAGGTCGCAAAGAAATGGGAGAAGACATTTTTCGATTTCCACTTACCCCATACCAGACAGGTGGCTCTTCGGATGGCTATTGTCCTAGGCGCTGATGGTGGTGTTATACAACCTTTTAAAAATCTTGTTCGCTTCGGTTTAGGTGGAATACAAGGTAACGGTGATCAATATTTTAGCTGGATACATATTGAAGATCTATTCCAGATTATCTTATTTATACAAAAACATCATGAAATAGATGGCATCATAAATTGTGCTGCCCCCAATCCGATTACGAATAAAACCTTTATGGGGACTTTTCGAAGCGTCATGCATCGAAAAATTGGTCTCCCTTCACCGAAATGGTTGTTGGAAATAGGTGCTTTGTTGATCGGGACGGAAACTGAACTTTTATTGAAAAGTCGTTGGGTAATACCAGAAAGATTAACGGAACTTGGTTTTACATTTCAATTTCCAACGATTGGAAAGGCTTTAGACGATATTCTAATCCTGAAATAAACAGCTACGATGTTAGCAACAACGTGGGATAGGCCGACCTATCCCACGTTAACTTTAAAGTTTTCGAATACCAGTGGAGCATTTACAATAACGCCCTCACTGTTTTTAACACCTTTAAACTCTGAGGTCTTCCCTTTTTCCAAAAGATTCTTCATCTCTTTTTCTTCCAGAAAAATACCGTTCAATGTTCGCCAGATCTTAAAATCACAACCGCGGGCATAGTGATCACATTGTGCCACCCGATCATAGAGAAGAATTAAGCCTTTCTCACATTTAGGGCATTTGATTTTCCCCTTTTGTTGTGGTTTGACTTCCTCTTGCGCCAATGAAATTCGCAGTGTCAATAATTCTTTGGTAATTTTCGCCGTGTAGTCCTTTATATGTTTCATAAAAACATCATAAGAAACCTTATTGGCCCGCATTTCCTCCAGCTTTTGCTCCCATTTTCCAGTCAATGTTACCTTCGCAATCGAACGATCTTTGACTAGGTTATACACAGCCAGTCCTTTTTCAGTCGGAATCAGTTTTTTCTTATCCCGTTTGATATAGTCGCGCTGAAATAGTGTCTCTATCGTGGCCGCACGGGTAGCTGGTGTTCCCAAACCGCAGTCTTTCATCGCCTGACGCATTTCATCGTCTTCAATTTCTTTACCGGATGTTTCCATCGCTTTTAGGAGGGAGGCTTCGGTATGGATCGGACGTGCTTTGGTAAAACGCTCCGCAAGTTCCAACGTCAATATTTGCAGTAATTCCTCAGCCAGTAATTTAGGTAACTGCGCATTCTCATTGTCTTGGTCATCGTTGTTCTTATCTTCATCTGGGGCTTCGATCTGCTCGGCAGAAAGACGCCAGCCGTATTGTTTGATGACCGTCCCTTTTGCGATCAGCTCGACACCTTGCGCATCTATCATAACTGTGGTGATATCCTTGATACAGACTTCCGAGAAACTCTCGACCATACGCTTAGCAATCATGTTGTAAATATTTTGCTGTTCTTTCAACATGTGGCCTGGCTTCTCATCAGTAACCAACAACGCATGGTGATCGGTTACCTTTTATCATCGACAGAACGCTTATTTAACTTTGCCCCGATTAAATTCTTGGCAATAGATGCAATAGATTCCTCTGCATGATCCGAGAGATGCTGAAAAAGTGCTTCTATCTGTTCGAAAACATCCTCGCCGATGTAACGGGATCCTGTACGGGGATAGGTAATAACCTTTTTCTCATAAAGCGTCTGCGCAATACTCAGGGTTTGGTCGGCTGAGTAGCCATATTTTTGTTCGCATCCTGTTGCAGGGAGGTTAAGTCAAACAATAAAGGGGTTGTTCCTTTGTCTCTTTGGCTTCTACTTTCGCAACACGCGCATTTGTCCCAACAGTCAATCGGGCGATTGTCTGTTCGGCAACATCTTTTTATCTATTTTATTTGAAGTAGCTTTAAAGCTTATATTATCTTTCTCAAAGCCTGCCTGGATTTTATAAAATGCCTGCGGCTTAAAATCTTTATTTTCGAGGTATCGCGAGCAGATCATCGCCAAAGTAGGCGTCTGTACCCTTCCCAAAGACAGAAGACCTTTGTTGCCTGCAGCCAAAGTGATTGCCTGTGTGGCATTGATCCCGATCAACCAATCCGATTCTGATCGCGATCGGGCAGACATGTATAAACTATCGTATTCAGTACCCTCTTTTAAATTTGCGAAACCTTCTTTAATGGCCTTATCCGTCTGACTTGAAATCCAAAGCCGTTTAAATGGCACCTTTGAACCCAAGAAGTAGTAGATATTACGAAAGATAAGCTCCCCTTCCTTCCGGCATCCGTCGCTACAATAATTTCTTCTGCCTGTTCTAATAGTGACTTTATCGTATTGAGCTGTTTGACCGCCCCGGTATCATCCATCTGCTTTCCATCCCGTTTGACTTTCTTCGATTCCAGTTTAAAATTTGCAGGTATGATGGGAAGATTGGAAATCGTCCAGCTATTATAACCGTAAGCCTGAGGTGTACACAATTGAACCAAATGACCAAAAGCATAGGTAAAAGCATAGCCATTTCCGGCGATATAGCCATCTTTGACTTCCTTCGCTCCCATCACACGGGCCAGATCACGAGCCACGGAGGGCTTTTCAGCTATTACAACCTTCATTTTAGCGTATTGAAATTTGAATATTGAGATTTGAGACGCTACCTATACAAGCCTATGGCTTATCAAGCATTTTCATTTTTACTTTTGACAAGACAACTTACAAAAGTAAGCATGATCTTAACAAATCGATAACCAGGATCACTAGTTAACAAACTAAATTGTTCGCAAACCTATTCGATACTCGGAATTGTTATTCCTTTAATCTTACGATAGAGTTCGATGGCATATACATCGGTCATTCCAGAAACAAAATCCAGCACACAACGGATTTTGGAATAGGAGTCCTGTTTGTCTGTATAAAACTGCTCCGGAATCAAAGCAACTAATTTCTTGTCGTAATTATTTTTATTCTTTTTGAGGTATGCTGGTACAAACTCTTTCAACAGGGCATCCATAACACGGTAGCCTGCAATCTCAATCTGGACTACCGTTGGCGCATTATAGATCTTCGCTATAGAAATTTTCGAGATCTTGTTCATTTGCTTTACAATACTGTCATCCAGTGCATCCATCAATGCGGATGAAAAAGTTCCCGATAAAAACTGTTCTTGCTCACGAACAAATACATCGACACAACCTTTGATCAGGGTGTTAATTGCCTTAGCCCGTAAAAGCGCCACACGACTCGGTGTATCAAGCAAACCGTCCAATCGGTCACGGAGATTTTCGGAACCACATAATGGCAACAAAAGTTCTTCTACTTCTTGGTAGGATAATATTTTTAAATGATGCGCATCTTCCAGATCAATGATATTATAACAGATATCGTCGGCCGCTTCGACAAGATACACCAAGGGATGTCTCAAATAACCCTTGGGATTGGAAGGATCTCTTAGTAGCCCTAACTCGTCCGCAATTTTCTCAAAAGCTTTTTGCTCCTCTGTAAAAAAACCATATTTTTTGCGATGATGGCTTTTTTGACATGCCCATCAATAGCTAAACAAGGATATTTCACAATAGATGCCAATGAGGTATAGGTCAAAGCAAATCCTTTTGGATCTTTTCCCTGAAAAGCGTGAGTCAAAATCCGCAGGGCATTGGCATTACCTTCGAAATGAGTCAGATCTGCCCATTCTTCGGCTGTTACCTGTTCCTGATATTTCCGTCCGTCTCCATCGGTGAAGTAGGTAGATATCGCAGACTCCCCTGAGTGTCCAAATGCAGGGTTCCCAAATCATGAGAGAGACAAGCCGCTGAGATAATATTTCCAACCTCTTGTAGGAACGGATATTCGGTATCTATATTTGGGTTTTCTTCCTTTACCTGTGCATAGAACATACGGCCGAGTGAACGACCTACACTCGCTACTTCCAAGCTATGTGTCAGCCTATTGTGTACAAACACGGCCCCTGGAAGCGGAAAAACCTGAGTTTTATTCTGTAATCTTCGAAATGGGGAAGAAAAAATCAACCGATCATAATCCCGTTGAAATTCCGATCGAGCCACAAGGTAGCTATCAGCTGTTCTATCTTCATACCCCCAGCGTTTTGCAGAAAGCAAATCTTTCCAGTTCATTTTTTCAGACATAGCGCAAATATACCATTTCTCCAATAATTGGTTTGAACCAAATCTCAAAATGACAAATTTTACAGGCAGCTGTTACCGAGGTCATTTTTATACAGGTTATATTCTGTATCTTTAACTTTCAATACCAATAGGAACAATCATGACTAAATATCAATCACTTATTCCAAAATATTTTGAAGGCATTATAGAGGAAAAAACACCCATTTACTTTTGTTAAAAATGAGGGTGGTATGCAGGTGCTCTTAACGGATTATGGCGCGCGCATTGTCAGTATCTTAGTACCCGACAACAAAGGTAATCTGGTTGATGTAGCCCTAGGCTTTGATTCAATACAGGGCTACCTGGAATCAGACGAAAAATACCATGGCTGTACTGCTGGCCGTTTTGCAAACCGTATTGCAAATGGCAAATTTGAAATTAATGGGAATCAGTATACACTTCCTCAAAATAATGGGATCAATTGTTTGCATGGCGGTATCTCAGGCTTCCACGATAAAGTTTGGGATCGCAGAGTCACCTACCAATCCCATGTAGAATTTTACTATGTTTCCAAAGATGGTGAAGAAGGCTTCCTGGGAATATAAAAGTAATGGTTTCTTATACACTAACCAGAAACAACGAAATCGTCATCAAATACCACGCGCAATCAGATGCTGACACACATGTTAATTTAACAAATCACACTTATTTCAATCTTGATGGGAAGGAAGTGGAGATGTATTGCAACAGGTGCTTCAAATAAATTCAGATGAGGTGCTATTTGTTGATGAAAATCAAATACCCAACGCGATCGTACCCGTTGAAGGCACTCCTTTTGACTTTAGAACCCCAAAAAGATTGCGCAGGATATCACAGAAAATGATGAGCAGCTCATCTCGGCCAAAGGCTACGATCATTGTTATGTCAATAATAAACCAATCTCGCAGCCCTGTGCAACGGTCTATTCAAAAAACACAGGAATACAGCTAGATGTATTCACTACCGAGCCAGGCGTGCAACTTTATACAGGGAATTGGATGACAGGAAACGACATCGGTAAAAGAGGAAATAAATATTTACCCTATGCGGGATTTTGTCTGGAAACACAACATTTCCCCGACAGCCCCAATCAAGGGAATTTCCTTCAACCTTGTTAAAAGCCGGAGCGCAATTTGATTCAGAAACGCACTTCAAGTTTTCAATAAAGAAATAACAAGAAAGGGTCAAATTCTTAAAGAATTTGACCCTTTCTCCTTGTATTTAGGAGCGTATTCCACTCAGCAAACATGTATCAATTTCATTCGTATACTCAAGGACACAACGCCCCTATTTCACCAATTCTTCTAGGGCCTTTTCTACTTTTTCGAATTCGAAAGTCGCTTTCACCTGCTGAAACATGCGCTGAATCTGATCATTACATAGATTCCCGATACTACCTTCATGTGTATGATTTACTTCTTTCGATGGTTTGAAACGTCCTCATCAATATCAATACCAATAGTCCGATACGCTTCGCGGAAAGGCACACCTTTGAGCACCTCATTGTTTACAACCTCTACCGAGAATAGATAATCGTATTTGGGATCATCAAGAATATTGTCTTTTACAGAAATATTTGCCAACATAAACGTAGCTATTTCAAGACATTCATTAAGTGACTTAAATGCTGGGAATAGATTTTCTTTCAACAGCTGGAGATCCCTGTGATAACCTGAAGGAAGGTTCGTTGTCATCAAAGCGATTTCATTCGGTAAGGCCTGAATTTTATTACAACGGGACCTAATCAGCTCAAATACATCAGGGTTCTTTTTATGTGGCATTATACTGGACCCCGTTGTCAAATGTGCCGGAAAGGATATAAAACCAAAATTTTGATTGATATATAAGCAGACATCCATCGCAAATTTAGCTAGGGTTGCTGCAATAGAACTCATCCCCTGTGCCAGAATACGCTCGGTCTTTCCTCTCCCCATCTGTGCATAAACCACATTATAATTCAAATCTTCAAAGCCCAATAACTGAGTTGTCATCGTTCTATTTAGTGGAAAAGATGAACCATAGCCAGCGGCAGATCCCAGTGGGTTCTTATTACAGACCTTCCAGGCCGCTTTCATCATTTCGAGGTCATCCACTAAACTTTCTGCATAGGCGCCAAACCACAAACCAAAGGATGAAGGCATCGCAATTTGAAGATGTGTATACCCCGGAATCAAAATATGCTTATAACGCTCACTAAGCTGAATCAATTCATTGAAAAAAGACTCTGTATTCTGAATAATATTTTGGATTTCGGAACGGAAGTATAATTTCAGATCTACGAGTACTTGATCATTGCGGGATCGACCCGAATGAATTTTCTTTCCGCTTCACCAATACGCTGTGTAAGTAACATTTCAACCTGTGAATGTACATCTTCTACAGAATCTTCAATCTGAAAATCTCCAGCTAAAATTTCTTTATAGATATTTTTCAATTCCTGCTGTACCACAACCAGATCTTCATCTGTCATGAGGTTGATACTATTTAACATACGTGTATGTGCCAAAGAGCCCAATACATCCGCTGCTGCAAGTTGTAGGTCCATTACACGGTCATTACCTACAGTAAATGATTCCACAAATGAATCAACATCTATATTTTTTTGCCAGATTTTCATTAATATATTTTGTTTTATGATAACGAAATTATGATGAGCCAATTATTCATTTCGGTTTAGCTGCTGATCATAGCCCATAATAATTTCCTCAGAATATTTATTTGTATGTCATTACATCCCCGCGTTAAAGACATTTATATGCCTTACAGCGATATTTTCTTCTATCCATCACCCGATCATATGCTATATCCGATTTGTTTTTTGCGTATGAAACAATCATAAGGATCATTATACTATCTGCTGTTCTAAACGATCGATTTGATTACGGATATGTATATATATTATTAACTTGACAAAAATACCAATTGCAAATGGTTATATCAATGCCAAGCTGTTTTAGGTTCAACATTATTCATGGAAAGGGTAAAAAGTAGAATTTTTGACGTAGGAAAAACCCTGTTACAAAAAAAAAAACAAATGTTAAAAGTTTGTTAAATGGCGATAAACACATTTTATAAGTAACCACTCACTTTATTTTTAAAACTTATTTTGTCAGTTTTTAAGTATTCCTATGTTTGTAGTGTAAGGGAGATGAAAAAATAAAAGCCGGTAAGGTTAGTAAATACTTACCACTTTAAATACACCGAATTTTAGAACCAAATATGATAGACCCCAACGTCTTAAAACTTGCAAGAAATTACCTAACCAATTGTGAATCGAAATTTAAAGGCACGTCAAACCAAGATGTGCCTTTTTTTCTTATTCATACCACTGGAGTTAGTCAACATGTAGCATATATTCTTGCCTAAAATACTTATCTTTGTGTATCATATTGAGAATATTCAACATAAAACGTATACGATGGGAACAGAAAGCAAGAGACAGCAACGTTTTGCTGGGGTCATTCAACAGGATTTAGCAGCATTATTTCAACGCGATGGCAAGGCATGGGCTCCAGGGGCATTCATTACGGTTACACGTGTTCGAGTTACTCCTGATCTAGCTATCGCACGTGTTTATTTAAGCTTTCTAAACACAAAGACTGCACAGGAAGATATTAAAGCTATCCGTACCAAAACATCTGAGATACGCTATAAGTTGGGATCAAAAATTAAAAACCAGGTAAAAATTGTCCCTCAATTGGACTTTTTCCTTGATGACACCAATGAGTATGTGGAGCACATGGACAAATTATTTGAAGAAATAAGTAAAGAGCCACGCCAACCAGAAGAATAATGTACCTTAAACTGGCTGATCTAAGAATCAATGATATTTGAACTGGATAGCAAAAAGCTTGATTTTCCACATCCGAGCTACGCCGAAAAAGATGGTCTATTGGCCATCGGAGGTGACCTTTCGGCTGAACGGCTATTATTAGCTTATAGCAATGGTATTTTCCTTGGTTTAGTGATGATAGCCCAATATTATGGTATGCACCTGATCCACGCTTCGTCATTTATCCATCCAAGATAAAGATCAGTAAAAGTATGGCTTCCTGTATACGGAAGAATACATTTTCGATCTCCATAGACCAAAACTTCGAAGAAGTCATCAAGTCCTGTTCTTCGATCAATAGAAAGGATCAAGATGGAACATGGATCACAGAAGACATGATCAGGGCCTATACAGCGCTATATACCATGGGCTACGCCCATTCTGTTGAAGTGTCGCAAGAAGGCGTACTTGTAGGCGGGCTTTATGGCGTTCTGATCAATGGTGTATTTTGTGGTGAAAGCATGTTTTCCAAAGTACCAAATGCATCCAAAGCGGCATTGATCTATCTCGCACAGGAAATAGACCTACAATTGATTGACTGCCAATTCCATACAGCCCATTTGGAGAGCATGGGTGGTGAATACCTTCCCTTATCAGATTATTTAGCAATACTAACAAAAGACCTAAGATATGAACAGTCCCTATAGCAAACATTTCGATATCGACACAGCGATAACTTACTTGACTACACCTGGCTCAGGTCTACTTTCACGTGAAACAAAGCAATGGCGTGCGCAACGGGATCAAGAATTCCATGATTCAAACACAACACTTCGTGAACAACAGGGGCTGCATTGGATTCCTGCCGAAATACACTTGGACAATTCTTCAATTGTCCGGGAAACAACGTGTTTCTGTCAAGCTGCTTTTCTTTTGCATTCAACGCATTGTTAGCGGGTCTACCTAAACATTATAAGGTCCTACTTTTAAACAATGATTATCCGTCGGTAAATTTCCCGACAATAATCACGGGGTTTGAACATAGCTTCGTCACTATGGACGAGCAGCTTGAGGCTAATATATTGGATGCCATAGCTACTTTTAAGCCAGATGTGCTTATTCTGTCCATTGTTCAGTATATCTCTGGCTTAAAAATAGACCTCTCTTTTATACAGGAATTAAAACATCAGCATCCTGAATTGCTAATTATTGGCGATGGCACACAATTTTTAGGAACCGATTTATTTGATTTTAATACGTCAGGCTTCGACGCCGTGTTAAGTAGCGGATATAAATGGCTTATGGCTGGATTCGGAAATGGTTTTATTCTGTTAAACGATCGGCTTAAAGAAATCCTCTATGCTGACGTACAGAAAAACTACAGTTATCTCAACAATCAATGGATGAATAAATCTGTCGTTCAACTTTGTTTTGAACCGGGGCATTTGGACACTTTAGCTCATGGAACCCTACAACAGTCTCTGATGCAGTTTGAACAATGGGGTTATGCTGAAACAGTTTCATACACACAAGATCTAGTGGCGCAAGCGCGAGTTGAACTGGCCAATAGAGGGCTACTCCTGGATAGCATTATCAATAGACGTCCACAAAGCAATATCTTCAATATACAGATTAACCCAAACAATTTTCAACTCCTGATGGATGAGGGTATAAAATGTTTTCCTCGCGGCACTGGTATCCGTGTTGGATTCCACCTCTACAATGACCATGCAGATCTTGAAAAACTATTACATATTATAGATACAAAAACAAATTAAACATGAAATTTAGAATAGGCGATTTAGTCAGGTTTGTGGATGAACCCATTGAAGGCCACATCACCTCCATGCAAGCCAACAATATTGTAGGAGTAACAGATGAAACTGGGTTCGAAATTCCTGTTCCTATGGACAAGATAACCCTCGTTTTTGGAAATATGCGGCGAGCGGATGACGAGCTTGATCAGCATGCCACGCCATTGACCCCAAACCGGTTTATAGAAAAAGGGATTTTACTGGCCATTTCCGGCGATCACAAAGATGGATTAGCCAAGTTACATATCATCAATGAGACAAGTTATGAACTCCTTGTATCGGTTTCCGAAGCTACAGCAAATAAAGTGAAAGGACTTTTTAGCAATAAAATACCACCACATGATTCCATTCAGTTCTATACAGGAAACTTTGCCAATGTGGGAAAATGGCCGACATTCCGTTTTCAAATCATTAGACATAGCAGCAGTTTGCAGGAACTGACTAATCCGATCAATAAGGAACAGCGTGTCCGTCCAGTGGACCTGACCAATCCAAAGGTGCTTCATGAAATTTTGGATGCAAAAATCTGGTCTTATGAATTGGACAAAATCGAAGAGGATTTAGGACTAGATAAATTAAAGACGCATTTTATACCGCATCGTCCAAACAAAAAATAAGCTAGATAAATTATCTAGCTTATTTTTTTGATGCCTTACTCATTTGTTGCCCCAATCTTCTTTGTGCTCAACAACAACAACAGGATCCCGATTAGGTATACTATCCAGCCCCAACGCATATGGAGTGATTTGGAAAGCAGTTTGTCCGCAAACCCCAATCAAAATAGTTGTTGATTTTAAACCATACCGCAGAAACACTCACTAGATACCAAACTGCTGCCAACCTGGTCATCCATTGATAGGCGCGTACTGCACGAACAAAAAATAACAATGCTGTTATTCCCAAAATCAGCATAGTGATAAAAAATAAATAGGCGTCCACCTGATAAAGGTTCCAGTTACCTTTAATAGGAACTTTTAAAAATGGAGTCATACTGGACAAAAAACAAATGATAAGTCCAACAATGGCAAAATACTTCCTAATGATGACCATGGTTCAAATTACTTTAAAATTGATACGAATATAAGTTGAATATTGCCACTTATATAACTTGTCCCCAATTTTCTGAAAAATTAATCTATTTTTAAAACGAAATTCTCGTACAGAATTCCGAACAAGGAGCCATACTTCAAAAGATAACAGTAAAGCGAACAATTGAAAGGAATTCGTACCTGAAAGTTTATTTTAAATTTAAGCCGGATATTGAACATGAAAAGAGCGTTTGAAGAAACTGCAGCGGAGCAGGTAACACCGCCAAAATCAAAGAAAAATAGATATATCATTATTGGAATAGTCTTGCTATTGGCCGTACTTGCCGGTGGAGGATATTATACTTTTGTCCTGCGGCAAGACCTTGATGCCATACCTGTAGATAGTGCAGCAACAGCCGTGGACGGATTTGAGAATGCAGATCCAAAAGATCTCGAAGAGGCTGATGGCTGGAGCTCCATTGATGACTACGCCCATTGGAACAATGCCATCTTTACAATCCCTGAATATGATAATATTCCATTACGTTACCGCAGGGTATTACAAAAATCTTTATGGGGAATAGCTACCTGGAACCTTCCGGTGATAAACCCATCTATAAATTTACCCGCATAAAGGATCGTGCAAAGTCGGTATTCTGTTACGGTAATTTTACTGATCGTCATGACGCAGATAATTGGAACAAAGAAATGGCATTTCTTGTGGAAAAAATGACTATCAAAGCAGTGCGATCTGGATTATATCAGCAAAAGGAGATATCTTATTCTGGAAAGAATATTCCAGTGAACTTCCCTTGATCAATAGTTTTAAAAAAGGGCAGCAGATTTTTATGAATGAGATGAAATTAGTGCCCGCTCCAGCCGATGGAATTATTGTTAAAAACAAAAGTTCTAAATATGCCTTAATTTACAATAAAGGAACAAAAACTTTCGATACCTATTATCAGTATAGTGACAGTGAAATTAAAGAAGCAACCACTGCTGAAGAGGCCCCTTATATGGAGGAATTGGAAGACATAACGATAGACTCAGCACAAACAAATACAGGCAATAGTGAATAGTTTAATACCTTCGATAGACCGAAATTTTCATCACGCATCAACGTGATGAAAATCATCTAATCGAAAAATAAAATATAACACACTAAAATACAATATATTAACAATAAAAAACATCTATTTAAAATCTTTCTAAATTAATCCCTTTGACAGATTTTTGACACAAGCACAAAGCATTTAAGCTACATTTGTACCGTTAAATATAAGCGAGGGATTAGAGCTTTGAAAAATCTTAAAGTATTAGCGTTTACTCATAAACATGTCGAATTAAAAGATCTAGGTAATCTAGTGATCTGCAATGAGGATTTAGAAAGTCGCCTCATTAGCTTAAAACACAGCCTAGATATTCCGGAGATCTTTTACATTGGTACTTGTAACCGGGTAGAGTTTGTATTTTATGGAGCTCACGAATTGACCAACGAATTTATTGCGGAGTTTATGGGAAAATTGAACTTCTGTGTTCCGCAAGAGCGACTTCAATGTTATTTGGGTCAGGTCAACAAATATGAAGGAATGGATGCCTTACATCATTTACTTCGAATGTCCTGTTCACTTGAAAGCTTGGTTGTTGGAGAAAAAGAAATCTTAGCGCAGGTACGTAGAGCTTATGACCGCTGTAGAGAGGCCGGTTTTACGGGTGATTTCCTTCGTCTAATGATGGACAGATTGGTAAAGACAGCAAAAGAAGTTTATACCTATACTAAAATTTCCAGAAACCCAATTTCTGTTGTCTCCCTTGCCTACCGTAAACTACGTGAATTAAAGTTGGTTGAAAACCCGAGGATCGTCATTATCGGATCAGGGAAACAAACCAAAACTTAGCGAAATATTTCCAAAAAAATCAAAAAGCCAAATTTGTCGTTTTTAACCGCACGCTTGAAAATGCAAAAGCATTAGCTGAGGAGTTAAACGCTGAGGCTTATCCGCTTGCTAGCATTGGCGAATACAAAGAAGGTTTTGATATTCTGATTACATGTACCGGTGCACCAACATCAATTATTGATAACACGTTGTACCAATCACTATTAAATGGTGAAACCGACAAGAAAATTATCATTGATTTAGCTGTTCCAAATGATATTGATGCCGAAGTAATCAAAAATAACCCAATTCATTACATCGAAGTCAGCAGCCTGCAAGCTATTGCGGAGAAAAATATCCAAGAACGTTATAACGAATTGGACAGTGCAGAAAAAATCATTCAAGACAATATCCAGGAATTCTTACCACTGATCAAACAGCGTCGCGTAGAGGTCGCCATGCGTGAAGTTCCTGAAAAGATTAAAGAAATCAAATCATTTGCTTTAAACGAGGTCTTTGCACAAGAAGTACAGGCATTGACACCTGAAGCAAGAGAAGTATTGGAAAAAGTCATCAACTATATGGAAAAGAAATACATCAAAGTTCCAATGGTAATGGCGAAAGAGATTTTGGTTAAAACACCTGAGACCGAGAAAAACTAATTGCAATCATATCATTGCAATCATTTCCTGACAAAATATAGCTGCTACTTTCTTAACATACGACCAACAATGGTATTCGTATGTGGCTTTCTTTGTCGTAGCCCTACCGCTATTCTAATTTTCGGTTTATCAATCATTTCCTTTTAGATAATGACAGTAACGTGTCAACATATTCCACCTATTTATTTATTTTTGCTTCGATAAATGGTATTAAACACATTTTAATAGGTAAAGTAAAATAACGTGAATAGAAAACTAATTATTGGCACCCGGGGAAGTGTTCTTGCAATGTGGCAGGCAAATTTTGTGAAAGACCGACTACAGGAAATCGGTATCGAAGCAGAGTTAAAAGTCATCAAAACTCAAGGTGATATTATTCAGCACCTCCGTCTGGATAAATTGGAAGGTAAAGGATTTTTCACCAAAGAGCTTGAGGAGGAACTTTTGAATGGGACCATTGATTTAGCTGTACACTCACACAAAGATTTACCTACAATCAATCCGCCGGGATTGATTATTGCGGCTGTTTCCGAACGGGAGGATCCTTCCGAATTATTGATTATCCACAAGGATTGTGTAGATATCAAGAAGCGTCTATCCCTAAAACATAATGCAACTGTCGGAACATCTTCCAACCGTAGAAAAGCACAAATATCGGCTTTGCGCCCAGACCTAGAATTCGACGATCTAAGAGGTAACCTCCAAACGAGAATGCAGAAGCTGCGGGACGACGAGCAATACGATGCGATTGTGCTGGCAAAAGCTGGTATCAGCCGTATCGAAATGGATATCACAGACTTTCATGTCGAAGAAATTCCACCGGTAGAAATTATCCCTGCTCCAGCACAAGGTGTCTTAGCTATTCAGATCCGTGAAGTCGATAAAGAACTCTTTACTGCATTGCAACCATTAAATAACAATGAGGTCGCTAAAACCATTGCAGTAGAACGATTGGTATTGAACAAATTTGACGCTGGATGTCATGCGCCACTCGGATGTTATTGCCGTAAAAGTGGTGATGAATATGAAGCTTGGGCTTCCATTGCCGATACAAGTGAAGACTTTCCCGACCGTGTATACTTGAGAGATACTGATCCAACCCGATTGGCTGAACGTATTTTCAGCAAGTATGCAAAAGATCGTAAGTTGCCGCAATCTGTCTTTATTTCCAGGGAGGTAGACGAAAATTCCTACTTCGCTCGTGCAATGGCCAAACATAATATCACGATCGAAGGCCGTTCATTGATCAAAATATTTCCGATCATCAATAAGTTGGATCCTTTTATCTTAAAACATGTCGATTGGATCATATTTTCAAGTAAGAACGGGATTGAGCATTTCTTCAATCTGGAGCCGCGGTTAAGTAAAAAGACCAAAATTGGCGTTATCGGCCGTGGTTCGGAAGAAATATTACGTAAGTACGATCGCGTAGCGGATTTTTCCGGTGACAGCGAAGGTATTAATATGGATGAAATCGCCAAGAAATTTGCCGAATTGGCAAATGGAGGAACGGTACTTATCCCGCGTGCAAAGGAATCGCTTGAGACTATTCAGAAAGCATTAAGTCCAGAAACTAAAATCATTAATATCCCAGTCTATGAGACTGTATTGGAAGAGGACGTCGATCCATCCAATGCAGAAGTACTGGTATTTACAAGCCCTAGTAATGTAGAAGCTTATTTTGCGGACAATCTTTTAGAACCGGGACAAAAAGTCATCTGCATCGGTCGTTCGACCGGAGCCAAGTTTGATGAGATGAATGTTCCTTATACACTTCCCTATTCACCAGACGAGATCGGTCTCTCAGAGGCTGTTTTTGGCTTAGAATATTAAATAGTATTGCGCAATTAGTATTGAGTAGTTGGCAAACGCATTTACTGCCTTTGCAATTGAACAACACTGGATCACTAGATAATAAATAAATTAAATATAATGTTACAACGTCCGAGAAGAAATCGTAAATCTGCCGTGATTCGCGACATGATTCAAGAGACACGTTTAGACGCGTCGAATTTGATTTTTCCACTTTTTATTGTAGATGGCCAAAATCAAAAAACCGAGGTTAAATCTATGCCGGGTATCTACCGCTATTCAATAGATAATTTATTGAAAGAAGTGGAAAGCTGCCTCAAATTAGGCTTACGTTCATTTGACCTATTTCCCAATATCGAAGAATCATTGAAGGACAAATATGCGACGGAGAGTTACCGCGATGGAAGTTTGTATTTACGCGCCATTGCAGCGGTAAAGAAAAATTTCCTGAAGCCTGTATTGTTACCGATGTAGCGATGGATCCTTACAGCAGCGATGGTCATGATGGAATTGTCGAAAATGGCGAGATCCTAAACGACGAAACATTGGAAGTATTGGGCAAGATGGCACTCGCACACGCGCAGTCCGGTGCAGATATTATCGCACCATCAGATATGATGGACGGACGCATCGGGTATATTCGTGAACTATTGGATCATAATGGTTTCACAAACGTGTCTTTAATGTCCTATACGGCGAAGTATGCATCAGCATATTATGGTCCTTTCAGAGATGCTTTGGGTTCTGCTCCTAAACACGGGGATAAGAAAACGTATCAGATGAACCCTGCAAATGCAAAGGAAGCACTTATCGAGGCCCAGTTAGACGCGCAAGAAGGTGCAGATTTTCTAATGGTTAAACCGGGGCTTCCATATTTAGATATTGTGAAACTTCTCGCTGATAATTTTGATCTCCCAATCGCGGTGTATAATGTCAGTGGTGAATATGCTATGTTAAAAGCTGCCATTCAAAATGGTTGGCTGGATGAACGTGTGATCTTGGAAACGTTATTAAGTTTCAGACGTGCGGGCGCAACAGCAATTTTATCCTACCACGCCAAAGAAGTTCTGGAAAAAGGTTTTATTTAGGCAAATAAGATCAGGTTTTCGCGCTAAAAACAGCGAATTGCTCAAAGACAAAAGTAAATATTAAAAAGGTTCGAAATTAAATTTTCGAACCTTTTTGGGGCCACTACTTTTAAACTATTTGACCCCAACATAGTCAAACGAATTATTATAAACATCCATATTATGTTAAAAAGTATTCTTATTAGCAGTTTTTTACTGTCGGGTTCTGCTGCCCATGAGCATCCTATTTACTCACTTCTGGAAGGTGTATGGATCGCCGAGGACGCAAAATTAAAATCGGTAGCATTTAATAAAAATGGTGATGCTTTCTTTACGTTTACAAACTCAAAAGCAGGAAGTCTTAATACCTCAGTACACCAGAAAATCGATAGCCTCATGCTATTAAACCAACAGAAATTTAGTGGTTACCTATTTAGTCCCAATCTATTTGGAAAATACAACGACAACAAAACTCCATTTGAGATTCAAATAAACTCAACAAACGAGATCACTTTATTTATCAATAAACAAGAAATACTATTGCGAAAAAAAAGAGGATACCCCAACCTTTAAATAAGGAATATCACTGAATTCTTGATTCCTTACGTTTCCATGAGACTTATCTTGGCAAAAAAGATAACTTCGCATTCAAATATAATGACTATGCAAGCACCTGATATTTCAAGAGCAAAATCTGCTGAATTATTTGAAAAAGCAAAACAATATTTCCCCGGCGGTGTGAATTCTCCGGTTCGGGCTTTTAAATCTGTATTTGGTACCCCATTATTTATAGAACGAGGTGACAAAGCACGTCTTTGGGATGCCGACGGCAATGAGTTCATCGATTTCTGCTGTTCGTGGGGTCCTTTGATTTTGGGACACAATAACGATCAAGTTCGCGAGGCCGTTGCCGCACAATTAGGTAAAGGGTTGAGTTTTGGCGCACCTACTGCTCTGGAAAATCAACTTGCCGAATTGATTATTGAAAAAAATAAGTATATCGAAAAAATCCGCTTCGTCAGTTCAGGAACCGAGGCTGTGATGTCTGCAATCCGCTTGGCAAGAGGATATACCAAACGCGATAAGATTATCAAATTTGACGGATGTTACCATGGTCATTCGGATTCGCTTTTAGTGAAGGCTGGTTCTGGATTGGTTACTTTCGGAGAAACTTCTTCGGCAGGCGTTCCCAAAGCTTTTGCAGAGGAAACAATCGTCATCGAGTTAAATGACAAAGACGCGCTGAGAGCTGCTTTTACAGAATTTAAAGATCAAATTGCTGCAGTAATCATTGAAGGTATTCCAGCCAACAATGGTCTATTAATGCAATCCAAGGAATACATGCATTTCCTACGTGATATCACAAAAGAAAATGGGAGTATGCTAATCATGGATGAGGTAATCACCGGATTCCGGATCGGTTTTGAAGGGGCTTCTGCATACTACGAAATCCAGCCAGATATTATCACCTATGGCAAGATTATAGGCGGTGGTATGCCAGTGGGAGCCTATGGAGCATCCAAAGAGCTTATGGCATGTATATCACCTGACGGTGCCGTTTATCAAGCTGGTACCTTGTCAGGGAACCCTGTAGCCATGGCGGCAGGTATTGCAGCCTTGACTATTTTGGCGCAAGATGATTTCTACACAAACTTAAATGCGAAAACCGCGGCATTCGTTCAGGATCTTCGTGATTATATCGCTGAAAAAGGCTATCAAGTACAGTTATTCCATGTTGCCTCTATTTTCTGGTTTGCATTTACAGAGCAAGAAGATATCAAGAAAGCAAGTGAAATTGATCACGCTTCCATGGAATCATACAAAATCATGCACCGTGAACTCCTGAATAGAGGGGTTTATTTCGGTCCTTCGGGCTATGAAGTTGGTTTTGTTTCCGCTGCTACATACCGACGCGGATTTAAATACCGCCAAGAAGCATATTTTCGATGCCTTGGACATCGTCTTTCATTCATAAAAGGAAAGTATAATAAACGATGCCCCAAAAACTATTTTAGTTCTTGGGGCATTTATATGCTGTTTAATCAAGAATCGCTGTCTGAGCTAAAGCTCCTGTTGAACTACAGTATGGGTATCAGCCAATTTAGTGGCGAGTTTTTTATCCTTCGATTTTATCTTATTCAATCCCTGAACAAGCTCATCCAGTGAAAACTTACCTTTTATATCCATAAATACACTTTCATCTCCTTCATCATGGACCAATAGCGAAACCCGGCTGATCACATTATCTTTATCAATGCGCGCATTAATCGAGATCCTCCCCTTCACTGTTGATCACCAGTAGTTCCTCAAATTTGTTCTTCTTTAAAAACTTATGGTAATCTTCCAATATCAACATATTCTTTTCACGATCATTGTTTGATAATGTCATCATCCTGAATTTTTTCAACTTTTTGACGATGCCCGCCATGACCTGTGCATCCTCGTCGTTCTCATCCTGCAATGCCTTTTTGATAAATGGTTTTGTCAACCACATCGGCAAATTAATGGCAACGATCTCTGCATTATTCGAAACATTGGATCCCCTGACGAAATCCATGTTGGAGCCTTTTTGATGATGCAGGATTGCAATGAAAATAGCACTCAATTAGGCATAACAATGTTAGTAATCTTTTCATAATATCTACTTTTTATTGTTATTCTGTTTGTCCTTATTCACTTTGTTGTTTCCCTCATTAACCAAGTTAGTCACGTCTTTCAAAGGTATTGCCCCATCAAGAATCATAAATAAATTTTGTCCATCTCCATTTATTGTAAGCAACAAATTGTTTAGGATATCTGCATTCGCAGACATATTCTCCACCATGAATCGAATATCTTGACCTTCACTGTTGAGCGACATAAGTTCCTCATATTTTAAATTTGAAACCGCACCACGAATGATACCTGTCAAGTCCTTATCTTCACCATCTTCTACAATCAACATACGTAAAGATTTAACATTCTTGAGTAGTGGCGTAATCGTTTCCATATCCTCATCATCAATTTTTAAATTCCCCAACAATTTGAACATAGGGGCGCCAATTTTAAGCGTCGTTACTCCTTTTTCCCTTGATATTGCTCGAAAAGTTTATCTAACTTGGAAATCTGTGCGTTTGCCATACTTGCTACAAGTAATAGGCAAGCTATTAATAATCCTTTCATACTATTTTAGTTAATCGATATTGACATTTGTTTTATATTCATTGCTTTATCTACTCCATTTTCCAGATTATTTGCCAATAATCCCAATGAACGGAGCGTCAGTTCTACAGCCTCCTCTTCGTTGGCAACAGGTTTACCGTTCAATACAACATAATCCGCTTGATAGCCTTCCTCCATTTGTTGTAAAGATTGAATAACCTTCTTCTTTTTCGCCATTATTCTATTTGATCGTACACGCTGATTGGAACGCGTCGAAGTATTTGCCGTGAGCATTGCACTTCGTTTCCTGTCTCTGCTTGCCACCGTCTCCACATCCGAATGAACTGTTGCTTCACTGTTCTCCGTCACCACCTTCGTCGACGGTCTTTGAGGCTCTTTCAGTTCTTTATTAGCAAGTACCGACGGCTGTGTTGCTGGCTCTTGATTCAGATAAAAGGTTAATCCCATAACCGCCAGGAGAATTGCCGCAGCTGCATATTTTATCCAGATATTGTCTCGCCATCGGATGATTTTCTGATCTGCTTTGACTTGATTTTCAAAATCCTCAAACGACCAATCCATTTTCACATCCTTTTCCTGATCCAATAGCTGAAAGAACAGTTCATCCGATTTTTTCAGTTCCCTTTCTTCCTCCGATGACGACTTGCCATCAAAGTATTTATCTTTCAATTCCTCTAATCTTCTGTTTTTCATCATTACAAATTTGAGTATCACTATTAATGATAGCTATTGGATCTATTTTTATTTGAATAAATCCGGGAGCTTTCATAATCAAATAATTTTGTCAACTGTTCCTTTACTTTCTGTCTGGCCCGCATTAGATTAACTCTAACAGCAGACTCCCCATTTCCAGCACTTCACCGATCTCCTCTATATCATAATCCTCCACATCGCGTAGGTGCATTACAAGACGCTGCTTCTCAGGCAGCGAGTTGATCATCTCTAAAATTATTTCTTTCGTATTTCCAACAGCATTTTCTGTTGTTGAAATAATCTGATGGTGTTCGGCAAAATCTGTACGGACTTTATCTCTTTTTATCCGATTTAGTGCTTCATTTTTAACACTCTGCATGCAAAATGCCTCCAAATTCTTATATTGATACAATTTATCTTTCCCCTGCCATAGACGCATCATCACATTTTGAACCGCATCAAACGCCTCATCCTCATCAACCAAGATCCGTTTCGCAAAGCGAAATAGCTTATCCTTATGGACGAAAACGGTATTCTTAAATTGCTCTTGGTTCATTTTAGTATTTAGTATTGAGATGTTAGATTTGAGATTTTGATCGTACAAACCTTCAGCTTACCTAATTTTTCTTTATTCGTTATAAATACAAGCTATATCATTTCCTTTACCATTTTTGCATTCTATATAAGCAAGACATCTCAAGCTTTCTATTTATTACATCTAATATGAATAATTTTTTAAAATATTTATTTGTTCAAATAATAGGTTCTAATTGTTCTGGACTGTTAGGTGCTTTCAAGAACTATTAAACAAGTTTTATTGCAACTGAATATAACATATGCCTACAATCAAAACCTTGTTTTACCATTACTACAAACAAAAGATCCCGTACTATTGTTATTTAAGATGCTGAGTGTTAAAAATTTAAACAAAAGATCATGAAATACTACAGAATTACCGGCATTACCGCCGCATTAACTTTATTAATCGGAGCTATTGGATGTAATAATTCAACCAAAAAGGGCTCCGACCATACAGATTCAATGGGTGGTCCGATACAAGTATTGCACAGAAAATGGATTCTATTTCCGTTAGTCCAATTGCAGATTCAAAACAATTTCCAGGAGCGAGTCTAGGAATCTCTTCCATAAGCGCTGAAAAAGTAGGTACAGACTCCGCAAAAGTTACCGTGAAATATAATGTTAGCAACTTTAAGCTTACTGAAATGACAACGGACGAGCATGCAGCTCACATGGCAAACTCACATGATGGACAGCACATCCATTTTATTTTGGACAATAAACCATATACTGCATTATATAAACCGGAACACAGTGTCACTTTAGCTTTAAATTCAGAGCATTATCTCCTATCGTTTTTGTCGCGGTCTTATCACGAATCCATTAAAACAGCTGAGGCCTCAAAATTGATTAAATTCAAGATAGATGCAACGGGTAAATTGACACAGGAGCCGACACCTAAAGAAGCATCCTTATTCTATTCTCGTCCAAAAGGAGAATACAAAGGTGATGAAACCAAAAATGTCCTTTTAGATTTCTATCTGGTCAACACAAGTATTGCTCCGGACGGTAACAAGATTAACGCGGATATTAACGGTCAAACTTTTACTTTGGACAAATGGGGTCCCTATGAGATTAAGGGCTTACCTATGGGGAATAACAAAGTAAAATTAACCTTGGTAGATAAAGAGGGAAATGCCGTTACCGGCGATAATGTATCGGTAGAACGAGATATTAAACTCTCCGAAAAATAGTCATTTAAAAGTAAGCGCCTGATATTAAAATATCAGGCGCTTACTTTTGTAACAGTACATTAGTGGATCATTGTATTACCATCTTAGCTACGGTAATTTCTCAAAATCAATTTTCGGTGCAGTATTTTTATTGACAAGGTCAAACTTGCTGCCCGGTTTAACAATCTCATTAAAGAAGCCTCCATTCCTTAAAAAGTAGCCATTTTTTGTTGTTCCCCCATAGCATCAATACGTTGATGAGCACGGTAGGTATTATCAACACTAAATGAAGCGGATTGAACAGGGCGCCATTGACCGTCATAAACCCATTGATTTTTAAATTCCACCTGTCTTCCTAGATATCCCTGATTCGGACTAAAATTCTCTAGGAAACTATGAAATCTTTTTAAATATGTATTTGTTTGCGGACGTTTGAAACTGGCGATTACATTCCATGCATTTTCCTCAGGTACAAAAAACCAGGCAGTATAGTCTGTATTTCCTTTTCCATCTGGGACACCCTTCAACAAGAATTTATAGGTTTCACCGCTTTCCAGAAATATTTACGGTAACTCTGCCCACCGGATCCCTCGTTGCCAAATTCTCCTGTATGCACGTCTTTTCCTTTCTTCAATAAATGGATTTTTGATCTTCTGGGATACTTTTCGGATCATCCGTATGGAAGGGGCTCCAAACCGAAAAAAGAATACGTCGTTCGGTCTCCGAGTTCACCTGTATCCCGAAGTAGCCCTCTCCAAAACCATTGGCCATAAAATATGAACCGATTTTATCTTCTCCTTTTGGTACAGTTACCTCATTGTAATAATAGCTGACATTCCCTTCACTCGGTATCGTATAATTTAAGTGACAGGAAGGACCACGACGTGACCAATAGTAATAATCAGGATCATTTGAGTAGGTAAGACCTTCAGATGCAGCCTCTCCACTAACGATTAATTCCGTTACATCAGCAAAGGTATCACCCGACTTACTTAATCCTTTTAAATTCACCTGCACGTAGCCAGGTGTTTTGACATCAATAGACAAGGCCGCTGTTTCGGATAGCTCAGTCCCTTTGATATCTAAGGAGCTCTTTTTTTCCTAGGGCAGAAATCTCTATTTTAGAGGAATTCCCAGCATCAGCTTTTGCTTTGAGCTTCAATTCAAGGTTTCCGGTTTTCTCTGTTCTGAAATATACCGATGCAATGCTTTGATCACTCGACCACTTCACCAATCCATTGCGCCCTGAAATTTCCGCACCACCATCTTGTCCGGTAGTAATAAAAGCATTGCCCGCGAGCGGAACGGAATAAACTTTCGTAGAGGTCTGCGCATTAACACCTAATGAAAGGCAAGATAAGGCACCTATGAAGAGGTGCTTGATAAAGAATTTTCTTTTCATCTGTTTAATTTTTTTTTCATCTTTTGTCGTTTGGCTTGGCTACTTATGTCGCCTAAGCCGCCAAGGTTTTATAGCAGTTGAAGGATATCAATCCAACTTATTTTCGAACATAAACCGTCCTATATCAATTACATTGATATAAGCGTGAATTTATATTGGTTCCTGAAAACTGTATTACTTTTATGAAGATAAAACTTAGATTGTGATGAAAAGAAACCAAATGTACATCAATCGATTGTGTAAAAAAACAGTAATAAATCAATGCCTATTCATGTAAGCCGAGTTCGGCAACCATCTTCTGATAATTATTCAGAAAATACTTATAGAGTTTAAACTGTTCTGTTTCTTCATATTCCACCTGTTGCAAGCCGAATTCAGACACGGTATAAATCTCTGCATCTGGATAAGCCAGCAAAATTGGCGAATGGGTAGCAATAATAAATTGAGACTTATTGTTGACCAATTGATTCATTCTCGTTAGTAGCCGAAATTGGCTATTGATGGAAAGTGCTGATTCAGGCTCGTCAAGTAGATACAGTCCACGTCCTGAAAAGCGTTTGTGCATTAAATTAAGAAAACTCTCCCCATGAGAGCATTCATGCAATGAGCCTCCATAATTTGTCTCAAGAGCTCCCAGATCATCTTCAAATATATCATCAACCTCTGTCGCTACATTATAAAAGCTCTCGGCTCGTAAGAAAAACCCATCATTTTCACGAAAAGCTGTTCTTATGACCTGCAGGTCATTAAAAAGTTCGGAATGGGAGTCTTTCGTATGGAAATTAAAGTTTTTAGTTCCTCCTTCGGGATTGAAACCAGCATTAATGGCAATAGCTTCCACCAAGGTGGACTTACCCGAACCATTCTCGCCAATGATAAAGGTTACGGGGATCTAAAACGCAATTCATTCAAATTCAATATTGAAGCAATATTAAATGGATAAGCTATTCGATCCTCGATTGGTTTTGTATTTCTTATGGAATGAATATAGTGCATAGCAAGTGATCGTAATGAAATACTAAGCTTTCCGAAATGCCTGTACAACGTAATAGATCAGAGGAAAAAAATAAATCCCAGTGTCAACGGCAGAAACCATTCGCCCAACCCCTCTGAAGTTCCTGCTGAATTTGGAATAGCCTTGAAAGTGATTACACCAAAAATAACTACAACAATAAATTTCAAATACCGTATCATAGACCTTGCGTTCGCATATTGCCGGAAGGCATTTTCTTCAGTTATCCGAACCGGATAGTTAAAAATATGTGGAAATCGATTTAGGATAGTCATCCCTATAAATAGTATTGTGGCAATAATTGGTAAAGCAAAAATAGTTTCTTTCCCACCAAAATTATCCGCATTTCCTGCAGTATTATAATGCACGGGAATAGTTTCGGGAGTTTATAATAATTTATAGCAACCAGATACCATAACGTGAATAAGGACAGGTAACCAATTAATTCCAATATGATATCGCCGAGCGTCGGTATGAGTTTTATACGTGGTCTTTTTCCATTTTGAAATTGGTTATCGCTACATTGATTTGGCTAAACAAGATCGAATAAAACTCGATTTTATACTCACTAAGTTAAGAAACATACGGTAACAATACAATGCATAAACCGACGGCTAACTACCTCAATATTCCATTAAAATTGGCCTAATACCTGAACAGTCATTGAGCGTATCCACATTATTCTTTATACAAACCGCAACGGGAATAAAAAAGTGAAGCGGTTATCCCTTCACTTTTCCACACAGTGTTAACAACTATGTTGATAACTGTATTTTATAGAGTTTTTACCCATCCCGCTTATTCACATTCTGTTAATACAGCTGTTGAATAAGTCATAAATAACTAAAAACCAACACTCTTTAAATTTAACCCTGTACGCTCATTCAATCCGAACATTAAGTTCATGTTTTGCACAGCTTGTCCAGATGCCCCTTTCAACAAATTATCTGTAGCATTTAAGATTAGCAACTTATTCCCATGTTTCTCCAAATGGATAATACTTTTATTGGTATTTACAACTTGTTTGAGGTCGATATTGCTGCGGCTAACGTGCGTAAATGGATGTGTTGCATAATACGCTTCGTATAACTCGTAAGCTTGTTCCTCCGTTAAATCGGAGTCTACATAAATCGCTGAGAAAATTCCCTTGCAAAATCACCACGCTGTGGAACGAAATTTATCTTTTCAGCAGCCCGCGCTAACAACGAATCACCAGATGCTGGCAAAAATCCACTTTGTAATTGATCCAAAGACTCCGAAATTTCCTGTAGGTGTTGATGTTCGAAAGACTTGTATGCAGAAAGATTGTTGTTACGCCAAGAGAAGTGCGTGGTCGCACCAGGCTTCTGTCCGGCACCAGTAGATCCGGTCGTTGCATTGACATGAATCTGATTAGGCAATAACCCTTTATTCGCCAATGGCAATAATGCCAATTGAATATTAGTGGCAAAACAACCCGGATTGGCAATATACTGTGCAGATCTGATCGCTTCCTTGTTTAGTTCTGGAAGTCCATATATAAACTGCTGTCCTTGGTATAATGTATTTGCCCGAAGACGATAATCCTGCGAAAGGTCAATAATCTTTACAGCTGATGCTACCGGATTCGCGTCTAAAAACTTACGTGCATCACCATGTCCTACACATAGAAACAAGACGTCAATGTCGCTATGAAAGTCAGAAGAGAAGGTCAGTTCTGTATCACCGAACAGATCATTGTGAACTTCATATAATTTGTTTCCTGCGTTAGATGCACTATTAGCAAACACAATATCTACTTCAGGATGATAAATCAATACCCGCAATAATTCTCCGCCCGTATATCCTGCTGAACCAACGATTCCTACTTTTATCATATTTTCTATTTCGTATTGAGTAGCTAGTATTAAGACTCTACTTCTGTAAGCCTGTGGCTTACAGAAGTATCTTTATTCCTTTATTTTTGATTTACTTTATGCCAGATAATAGTCTGGTTTCCGAAAATTTTCGAGAAACCTTTCACATCATCACCCGTATAGCCTTTATTCATCTCACCGTAGCTACCGAATTTATTGGACATTAAATCGTGCTCCGACTCAATACCAATCACCACAAAACGATAAGGATGTAATTCCACGATCACACGGCCCGTTACAGTGTCTTGTGAAGACTGTAAGAATGCTTCAATATCCCGCATCACAGGATCGTGCATCTGTCCTTCGTGCATATAATTTCCATAGAAAGCAGCGATTTGATCTTTCCAAGATAATTGCCATTTAGTCAGCGTATGTTTTTCCAAGGTGTGGTGTGCCTTAATTAAAATCACTGAAGCTGCAGCTTCAAAACCTACACGACCTTTGATACCAATAATTGTATCACCTACGTGAATATCACGACCGATGCCATAAGGTTGCGCAATTGCTTGCAATTCCTGAATGACTTTCACAGATGCCATTTTCTCTCCGTTTAAGGCAACTGGCTCCCCTTTTCAAAATCTATCGTGATCTGTTGGGGTTCTGAAGAAGTCACTGGCGTTGGCCATGCTGATTCCGGTAGATATTGATTGGATGTCAATGTTTCTGCTCCACCTACAGAAGTACCCCAAAGACCTTTATTGATCGAATACTTTGCTTTTTCTGCCGAATATTCAACACCATGTTTATTCAAGTATTCTATTTCCGCTTCACGAGATAACTGTAGATCACGGATAGGTGTAATAATTTCAACGCCTGGTATCAAGGTTTGGAAAATCATGTCAAAACGTACCTGGTCATTTCCAGCACCAGTAGAACCATGTGCCACACATTCAGCTCCGATTTTCTTCGCATAGTTTGCAATGGCAGTAGCCTGACATACACGTTCAGCGGATACTGACAATGGGTATGTTGCATTTTTCAACACGTTACCAAAGATCAAGTATTTAATAGTTTCGCGGTAATAGTCTGCTGTTTCGTCAATCGCTGTATGTGATTTCACGCCTAATGCATAAGCACGTGCTTCAATATTCTTCAATTCTTCATCCGAAAAACCACCTGTATTTACGACGACGGAATGAACCTCTAAACCTAAATCTTGCGTCAGATAAATACAACAAAACGAAGTATCTAATCCTCCGCTGAATGCTAAAACTACTTTTTCATTGAGATAAATTGTTTTTAATGTGGTGAAACGATTATGAACCAATCCGGTTCTATTCAAACCTTAAATTGACCGTTTCATCCCCTGTTCATTATTTATTTTCAATGGCTGCTACGCCAGTTGACATGCTATGTATGATTCTTATTAAAATCCTTTGGCAACTTTATTATGCTTTGGAAAATTGACCGCAATAAACTTATTTGCCGACTTCCAAAACTTTGCCTGTATACGTTTTAATAACGATTGTTTTTGTGTGATTCTTTCCAAACGCTCCTTTGCCTCATGCTTGCGCTGAATCTTTTCTCTCAGTTCACGTTCTTTTTCTTCTGGATCCCAAAGCATAGCGGTACACATGCAGTTCTTACGATCTTTGCTCATTAAAATCTCGTAATTAACACAGCTCTGGCATCCTTTCCAAAATTCGTCATCGGTCGTCAATTCTGAATAAGGTACCGGCTCGTATCCCAGCTCTGAATTAATTTTCATGACAGCAAAACCCGTAGTCAGACCAAATATCTTCGCTTTGGGATATTGCTCACGAGACAAATCAAACACCCTTTTCTTAATGGCCTTTGCCAAACCAACTTTTCGAAATTCGGGATTGACAATAAGTCCTGAATTTGCGACGTAATCACCGTGGCCCCAAGTTTCAATATAGCAAAACCCTGCCCATCGACCGTCTTTATGCAAAGCAATCACTGCTTTACCTTCATTCATTTTCTTGGCAACATACTCTGGTTTACGACGTGCAATACCAGTACCACGAGCCTTTGCAGACTCGAACATTTCGTTGCAAATAACCTCCGCATAGTGCGCATGCTCAGGTTTAGCTGGAATAATTAAAAATCTGATATAGTCATTGACTTACGACCCTAATAATA
This sequence comes from Sphingobacterium sp. E70, assembly GCF_019285695.1. Taxonomy (NCBI): domain Bacteria; kingdom Pseudomonadati; phylum Bacteroidota; class Sphingobacteriia; order Sphingobacteriales; family Sphingobacteriaceae; genus Sphingobacterium; species Sphingobacterium sp. E70. The sequence goes on from NZ_CP079104.1 coordinate 2,119,416, forward strand.
AAACAACAACTATTGCTGCGTTTTGTTACTGAATAAATAAAATAATGGATTCAAAAAACCATCGGACAATCATGGTTTTGCTTGGAAAGATTCACTACCTCAAATCAAGCCCGAGGTAGTATGGGTCGTCGGAAGCGTAAAACAGGCATTTCTACGAAAATGAAAGCACAGAAGACCTTTCTCATAAACTTCTCAAAAGTTTGAGTATAAGAATAGTCGTTCTTTTTGCTCTGTTTCATTTTTATTTCTCTGTCAATTGTTTCTGACGATGCAAATGTATAAAAATATTTTTTCTTTTCCACAATATTATCATGGATTTTTGCAAAAATTAAAAATTACAATCAAGCATCAAAACCGCCCTGCAACCTTCATTTTCAAGCAATTAATCAACTATAACTGGGGCATGCCCACACAGTACAACCGATATTAATTTGACAATAAAACTGATAAAGGTTTAAGGCTTTGTCAATTGAAAAGCTGTGTTTTTTCTATGGGTTCGTTATTTTTAGACAAAAACGATACTTTTGTATACATCATTTAGAGGAAAATAGCATGTCACCGAGTTTAATTTTCTATATTATTTTTGCTGTGCCCTATATCATCTTTATGTATTGGCTTGTCAAACAGGACAAACGTAAATATGCTTGGGGCTTGCAATCATTACCATAGTTGCCATATTGGCGATCTACGTATCGCAGAAAGCAAGCAAAGTTGCGATGGACAACTATCAACAACATCAAATCGATTCTCGAGAAATCGAACGTGAAGAACGTTTACAAAAACAACAGGACAGCATTAATCATGCTCAACAATAAAAAAGCGGCAAAAGCCGCTTTTTTATTGTTGTCATCATATTCTATTTTAGTGGTTGATCCCTTCCAGTTTAAACAGAAAGGCATATTCCATCGCAATTTCTTTCAGATAGTCAAATCTGCCCGAGGCACCTCCATGTCCATAATCCATATCCGTCTTCAAGAGTAAAACGGAATCCCCAGTTTTGACCGTCCGTAATTTCGCAACCCATTTGGCGGGCTCAAAATATTGAACCTGACTATCGTGCAATCCCGTTGTAACCAGTAGATTTGGATATTCTTGCGGTTCGACATTCTCATAAGGTGAATAATTTTTCATATAAAAATAAGCATCGGATTCATTTGGGTTACCCCATTCATCATACTCATTTGTTGTTAATGGTATTGTCTCATCCAACATCGTATTCACAACATCCACAAATGGCACCTGTGCTATAATCCCCTGATATTGCGCCGCTGCAATATTTGCAACTACGCCCATCAGAAGTCCTCCAGCACTGCCTCCTTGCGCATAAAGGTGGTCTGGCGATGTATAACGCTGTTCAATAAGATACTTCCCACAATCCACAAAATCATAAAAAGTATTCATTTTATGCATCATCTTCCCATCCTCATACCACTGACGCCCCATTTCTTCGCCACCACGGATATGTGCCAATGCATATATAAAACCGCGATCCAATAAACTCAAGCGATTGCTGGAAAACTGGGATCCATAGAGGCTCCATAAGAACCATAGGCATATTGCAATAAAGGAGCCGTGCCATCTAATTGAGTTCCCTCCTTATAAACAAGAGAAATAGGCACCCTTACTCCATCCCTCGCCACGGCGTAGATACGTTCAGTCTTATAGGCATTCTGGTCATAGCCGCCCAAAACTTCCTGTTGTTTCAGCAATGTTTTGCTGCGATCCCCATATTATACTCATATACGGAACTAGGTGTTACCAATGAAGTATATCCGTAACGCAATTTTTCGGAATTATATTCAACATTTATCCCTGGATATACTGTATAGGCCACCTCTCCAAAATCCAGATAATGCTGCTCTTGGCTGTTCAGGTCATAAATTGCCAACTGTGTCAATCCATCTTTTCGTTCAGCTATTGCCAAAAATGACCTGAATTCCTCAATATCGCTTACGAGGACATCTGGCCGATGGTCTATAAATGTGGTCCAATGTTCCCGATCTGTTTTGTCCAATGGACATTGCATAATTCGGAAATTAATCGCGTCATCATTCGTCAATATTAAAAAACGATCCTGCAAAGGAACTACGGTATAAAGCACATCGTTTCGGCGTGGTTGAAACACCTTAAAATCATTATTGGGAAGATCGGCATCCAACAACCATATTTCGGAGGACAGGGTACCTTCCGAACTGATAATAATGTATTTACCATTTTTTGATTTACCAACTGCGATATAATTTGTGTTATCTTTTTCCTCATACACAGACACATCTGTGGAAACATCGGTTCCCAGTGTATGCCGCATAATTTTTTCACTCAGTAATGTTACTGGGTTCTTGGCTGTATAAAACAGGGTCTGGTTATCATTCCCCAAATTGCAGCACCTTCGGTATTAACGATCCGATCGGGGTAGATCTCACCTGTCTCTAGATTCTTGATATATACCGTGTATTCCCTTCGGGAAACCGTATCCACACTAAAAGCCAACAAGCGATTGTCAGGACTGATCGAAAAGCCTTTTGCTGCATAATAGGCATAACCTTCTGCGAGATGATCAATATCCAATAATAGCTCTTCGTCAGCATCCAAGGTCCCTTTCTTCCGGCAAAATTTGAAATATTGATTACCTTCCTCTGTTCTACTGTAATAATAGTAACCATTTTTAAAATAGGGTACCGACTCATCTGTTTCCTTGATACGGGATTTCATCTCCCGGAATAAATCTTCCTGAAAAGATTCTGTCTCCTTTAACATCGCGGCAGTATAGGTATTCTCCGCAGTCAGATAGTCGATAACTTCTGCTGATCGTTGTCCTTTTTGAAATAGTCAATCATCCAGTAATAATCGTCAATGACAGTATCTCCATGAATTTGTCTTTTGCGTGGATGTGCTGCTGCTATCGGGGCCGAAACTTCGGGCCACTGTATATTTTGTTATGTTGCATATATTAATATGAATGCGCTAAATCTCTTTTTTGAATAAAAACAAATACGACCTGTACTTTGCTATTCCATCCCCCAGAACATTGAATTTAATGCATTTCTAGAGAAATAGCAAAAATATATAAACAGGAATAGATTGACTGTAATATCCCCTTCATTTTGAAATATATTATAAGCCGATCTATTCTGTCTCCTTCATTATCTACATAAAAAGTCACTTTTAATAAAATTAACAATTCAACAGGGCCAATAATACTATATTTGCTACTGTGCTAGGAGAAAATTTTATGAATTTAAAGAAATCACTATATCTGATTGCCTTGGGTGCTTTGCCGATGACCTCGTTTGCTCAGGCTGAGGCTGTTCCTCTGAATTGGTATAACTTAGATTACAACACGGATGGTGTAATGGGTATCAGTACGGAGAAAGCGTATAAAACTTTATTAAAGGGAAAAAATCAACACCCGTTATTGTCGGTGTATTAGACGGTGGTGTGGATGTTTTCCACGAAGATCTGAAGGATGTCGTTTGGATCAATACAAAAGACAGTGTTTCCAATGGGAAAGATGCTGATGGTAATGGCTATATCAATGACAAATATGGCTGGAACTTTATTGGAAACGCCGATGGAAAAGATGTTCAATTTGACAATCTGGAATTAACAAGGCAATTGCGGATTTTAGATAAAAAATTCGCCCATGTCACCCCAACCACTGAGTTGAATGAAGCAGACAGAAAGGCTTTTTGGTGTATCAAGAAATGGTGGCAAAATACAAGAATAAGCTCGAAGAAGCCAAAATGGGCCAATTTTCCTATGATGCCCTTAAACGCAACTTGGACGCCGTCGTTCGTGAAATAGGTAAAAAACCAGAGGAAATCACATTGGCCGATCTAGAGAATTTCAACCCAAAATCGAACAATCAACGTATTGCTCTTGGTTATGCAAAAGACGAAATTCAAACGAATGGCTTTGTCAAATTTTTTGATGATATCACCGAGGGGGCGAAGTATTTCAACAATCAAGTTGACTACCATTTAAATAAAGAGTATGACTCCCGTCCCATTATTGGCGACAATTACGAGGATGCTTCTGAACGTCATTACGGAAATGCGGATGTAAAGGGACCTGACGCGCTCCATGGAAGCCATGTTGCGGGTATCATCGCTGCTAAACGCAACAATAATATTGGTATAAACGGTGTTGCAGACAATGTCAAGATACTGACAGTACGCTTAGTACCGGATGGCGATGAACGGGACAAAGATGTCGCAAATGCGATCCGTTATGCAGTAGATAATGGAGCGAAAGTGCTCAACATGAGCTTCGGAAAAAGCTATTCACACAACAAGCAAACCGTGGATGATGCTGTTAAGTACGCTGAATCCAAAGATGTCTTACTGGTACATGCTGCTGGAAATGATAGTGAGGATAATGATGTGGAACCCAATTTTCCAATGAAATACTATACGAATGCGAAGGGGACACCACAGGAATAGCAAATAACTGGATCACTGTTGGCGCAAGTGGTTTACACCCGGACAACGAACTTCTGGCAGATTTTTCCAATTATGGCAAAAAAACAGTTGATGTTTTTGCTCCCGGGGTTCGGATTAATTCCACTATTCCAGATTCAAAATATAAAGAAGAACAAGGTACGAGTATGGCTGCCCCTGTCGTTGCGGGACTAGCAGCTATGATACGATCATATTACCCCAACCTTTCTGCAGCAGAAACCAAGCAGATCATTCTAGAATCTGTTGTAAAACCGGAACAAACGGTCCAGGTAAAAATTAGTGAAGAGGCTACAAAAACAGTCAGATTTGCGGATATTTCTGTAACTGGAGGGATTGTCAATGCATATAACGCCATCATAAAGGCCGAAGAATTTAGTAGTAAAAAGAAAAAAATAAATAATATTCTCATTTTTTGTATACCAAAATCATCTTTTGTCCGTTTAATTAATTAACTTACAGGGACAAAACTTAAGATGCTTATGGTAGAAAACTTTACCCAATCAGAAAACGAAGTTCAAAATTTACTAACCCAAAACGAAAAGGTAATGACTGATGAGGATATAGAAAATGAATTGAAGCTTCAATTACCCAAAATGTTGCTTAATCCAAGCAAGAAATGTATTGCGAATATCATGACATATTCCAAACAAATGGAAAAAAGAAAGGCCTAATCTTGAGATTAGGCCTTATTTATTGGAATACAAACGCCCTGCGCCAAGTCGACAAATAATGTCTCAGCACTCCTAAAACAAGCGATGGGCCTCTCGTTATGCAAACGACTATCACAATCTATTTATACTGTAAAAAATAAATTTGATAAGCACTGAGTAAGCTGCAAGTTTTCTTTTTTAATGGAAATTTTGGCTAGTTTTGGAATGATGTTAAAACAAGAACGATACAAGGCTTTTGTGGAATATTTCTCCAAAAATAATCCCGATGCGCAGACAGAGCTCGACTATAGTAATCCTTATGAATTACTTGTGGCTGTTATCCTATCTGCCCAATGCACAGACAAGAGAATTAATCAGGTTACGCCAAAGCTATTTGAACGTTACCCGGATGCACATACTTTAGCAGCTTCTAGCGTCGATGAAGTATTTAGTTATATCCGCTCGGTAAGCTATCCCAATAACAAAGCCAAGCATCTGGTAGGAATGGCACGAATGCTTATTGAAAAATTTAACAATATCGTGCCTGAGCAGATTGAAGATTTGGTCAAGCTCCCTGGCGTAGGTAGAAAAACGGCCAATGTCATTTCGTCTGTGGTATATCATAACCCTGCGATGGCCGTCGATACCCATGTATTCCGTGTGGCTAACCGACTTGGCTTAACCTACCGTGCAACAACGCCATTGGCTGTAGAGAAACAATTAGTCAAAAATCTCCCGAAAGAAACCATTGCTGTTGCGCACCATTGGTTGATCTTACATGGACGATATATTTGTCTAGCCCGAAAACCACTCTGCGAAAAATGCCCGATTACCTACATGTGTAAATACTTTGAGAAAACCCATCACATAAAGAGTGCTCCAAGCGCGACAGAAATAAAAAACTAATTTTTTTAGTGAAAATATTTGGTTTATTATTTTTATTTTTAATTTTGATAAATATATACTAAAAATATGAGCAACACAGATAAGTTAAAAGCGTTACAGCTGACGTTAGATAAATTGGAAAAGAGCTTTGGAAAAGGTTCGATTATGAAATTAGGAGATACAGCTGTTGAGCCTATCGAGGCGATTTCTACAGGATCCTTAGGATTGGATATTGCTTTGGGAATTGGCGGTGTTCCAAAAGGACGTATCATTGAAATATATGGACCTGAATCTTCGGGTAAAACGACATTAGCAACACACATTGTCGCTGAAGCACAGAAAAAGGTGGTATTGCAGCAATTATTGATGCGGAACACGCTTTTGACAAATATTATGCACAAAAGCTTGGTGTTGATGTTGAGAACCTATTAATTTCTCAGCCAGATAATGGTGAACAAGGTTTAGAAATTGCAGACAATTTAATTCGCTCAGGTGCCATTGATGTTATCGTCATTGACTCTGTAGCTGCATTAGTACCTAAAGGTGAGATTGAAGGTGAAATGGGTGATTCAAAAATGGGTCTTCAAGCCCGTTTAATGTCTCAAGCATTACGTAAATTGACCGGAACAATTTCCAAAACAAACTGTTGTTGTATTTTCATCAACCAATTACGTGAAAAAATTGGTGTGATGTTCGGTAACCCAGAAACAACAACTGGTGGTAACGCATTGAAGTTCTATGCTTCTGTACGTTTGGATATCCGTCGTACATCACAGATTAAAGATTCTGACGAGGTATCTGGTAACCGTGTAAAAGTGAAAATTGTAAAAAATAAAGTAGCACCTCCATTCCGTATCGCGGAGTTTGATATCATCTTTGGTGAAGGTATCTCAAAAGTCGGTGAAATCATTGACTTAGGTGTTGAATATGGCATCATCAAAAAAGCGGGTTCTTGGTTTAGCTATGGTGAAACCAAATTAGGACAAGGTAGAGATGCTGTAAAAGCCCTATTGTTTGACAATCCAGATCTAATGGATGAACTTGAGGCAAAAATCCGTACTGAAGTAACAGGAGAAGATCCGATGCTTCATGTAGAGGAAAATGAAGACTAGTTGCTGTAAAAATTAGTATAATGTAGGTAGCCATCCTTTTGGGATGGCTATTTTTATTTTGTTTAAATGATTATTTTGTTACATGTCCAAAGTTTTGAGTTTGTACCCTAAGATTTTAGTATTTTTAGCGGAGCGAACATAAATCGCTGACTTCATTCTAAACTTAACTTTGAAAAATGAACCGTAAGCTAATTGCATTTCTTTTGATCCTTTTTGGATCAGTATTCCATCTCAGTGCACAAAAAAATCCGCGTACTTTCCTTCAATATTCATCATGGGAATCCACCCTCAGAAAAGGAATCTGTTGTCAATCTCGATACCATCGCCCAAATTATTAAAAACAGTAATGCAGACCTAGTCGGATTGCAAGAAATTGATGTCAACCTAGGGCGCTCCTACAACGAGGATCAAGCCAAAAGATTAGCTGAGCTAACAGGAATGCACTACATTTTTTCAAAAGGAATAGACCTTGAAAAAGGTGAATATGGCACAGCAATATTATCGAAACATCCGATAGAACGTGTAGAAAAACATTTTCTACCTTCTCCCGTCGAAAGTGAACGTCGAAGCTTATCCATTGTTGAAGTGCGGGTCAACAATAAGAAGATCTTATTTGCGAACACCCACCTGGACCTAAAAGACAAAAACAAAATCGCACAGGCAAAGTTCATTACATCCCGTTTCAAAAATGAAAAGCTACCAACGATTCTCGTCGGCGATTTAAACTCCGAACCCACTGATCCTGCAATCAAAGAGCTTGGTATGTTATTTACAAAAACGACTAGCCAAAATGGCCTAACCTTTCCACAAGATAAGCCTAATACCGAAATAGACTATATTATGGTCAATACGTCATCACATCCAAAATTCTTCAACCATCATGTCCTTGAAGAAAAGTATGCGAGCGACCATCGACCATTATATGTTGAAATCGAAATTAAATAACCCATTATGAATTTTAATAGAAGAAGATTTTTAGAAGCGCTAGCACTGGCCGGAATTACATTACCCAATATCAGCGTCGCTAAAGAAAAAGAGACAGAAAATCTAGAAGGAGATTTTAGTTTTATAGTACCTGCATATTTACAGAATCAGACAGAGAAAGGCATCAGCATCTTTACGATCTTGAGCAAACCTGCTCTAGCTTGGTTGGAAATCCTTGACAATGCAGGTAATGTACAGCAAACCATCCATCAATCCGAAGATGGTATGATTAATGCAAATACAGATTTCTTTCATTTTACTGTCGAAGAGGCTCCCCGATCATTCCGCTATCGCATCAAAGCAAAAGAAATTCAAAAATTCGATCCTTATAAGATTGTCTATGCGCAAGAAATCGAAACCCCAATCTTTGAGGCCAAGCTGGCAAAAAATAATCAAGAACAAATTCGTTGCCTGGTCTATAATGATGTCCATGAAGAAAAAAGTAGTTATCGTGATCTTGTACCCAATCAAGACACCTCAATCTATGATTTCTTTGTCTTGAATGGAGACTCTTTTCATTATGTGAGCAATCAGGAGGACATTACAGAAAAACTACTGAAGCCTATCGAATTCATTGCGACAAGCAAACCTTTCATTATGAACCGTGGGAACCATGAAACGAGAGGTTCCTTTGCCCGCAATTTCAAACGGTATTTCGGTTATCCCAACAATAAATACTATCAAGCTTTCAAAAGGGGACCTATTTTTTGGATTATGCTGGACAGTGGTGAGGATAAACCAGACAGCCATGAAGTGTATGCTGGCACCGTAGATTACGACAATTACAGAAAAGAACAGGCGAAGTGGCTGGAAACGGTATTACAATCTAAAGAAAGAAAGTCTGCCCAACATACGGTGGTTATCAGCCATATCCCAATATTCCATTCAGATGAATGGCATGGCACATTGCATAACCGGGAATGCTTCCACCCTTTGTTTCAGAAATATAAAATAGATGCAATGGTCTCGGGCCATACACATCAATATGGATACTATCCGGCAGATAAAGACCACAATTATCCTGTATTTATAGGCGGTGGTCCAAAAGCTGGAAAAAGGACCATTATCGATATTTCGGGATCTGCCAAATCACTGGCTATTCGAATGACCCGAGACGATGGAACCGAACTCGGACAATTTAAAAAATAATAAAGGCACTCCACATAGCGGAGTGCCTTTATTATGTTGAATGTATCCGTTATCGTCGATAGCGCTTGCAACCAAGCTATGGCTACCGTCCGTGCAGGAGATAATTCGATTTATTTTATTCGCCTTTTTCTAAGAAAGGGTATCTGTAATCCGTATCCGGATTGAACGTTTCTTTGATTGTACGTGGAGATACCCAACGCAACAAGTTGATCATAGATCCAGCTTTGTCGTTTGTACCTGAGCCTCTCGCACCACCAAATGGTTGTTGACCTACCACAGCACCAGTACATTTATCATTCACATAGAAGTTACCCGCAGCATGTCTTAATTTATCTGTAGCTAAATTAATGGCATAGCGGTCTTGTGCGATAATTGAACCAGTCAATGCATAGATCGAAGTTGTATCAACGATATCTAATGTTTCTTCGAACTTAGCGTCTTCATAAACGTATACGGTCAATACTGGACCAAACAATTCTTCAACCATTGTTTCGTAATCCGGTTTTGAAGCTTCAATGATCGTTGGGTGAATGAAATAGCCTTTAGACTTATCATAAGTACCACCAACTACGATGTCAGCCTCGTTGGATTCTTTCGCACGGTCGATGTATTTCGCTAATTTATCAAATGATTTCTCGTCGATAACTGCATTGAAAAAATTTGTAAAATCTTCAGTTCCACCAATTGTAAATGACTTCACATCTGTTGTCATAGACTCCTTCAATGCTGGCCACAATGATTTAGGAATATATGCACGTGAGGCTGCTGAACATTTTTGACCTTGGTATTCAAATGCTCCACGAACCAAAGCTGTATTTGCCGCTTTTAGATCAGCTGAAGGGTGTACAACAATAAAATCTTTACCGCCTGTCTCACCGACGATACGTGGATAAGTTTTATAACGATGAATATTGTCACCGATAGTTTTCCAGATATCTTGGAATACACCTGTTGAACCAGTAAAGTGGATACCAGCGAAATCAGGGTGTTGGAAAATCACATCACCAGCATCTGGTCCCGAAACATACACTAAATTGATAACACCATCCGGAAGTCCAGCTTCACGGAAGATTTTCATCAGTACGTTTGCTGAGTAGATCTGCGTATTAGATGGTTTCCATACAACGACATTTCCCATCATAGCAACACATGAAGGTAAGTTACCTGCAATAGCTGTAAAATTGAATGGCGTCAATGCAAACACAAAGCCTTCTAGAGGACGTTGTTCTACACGGTTCCATACACCTTTTCCAGATACAGGAGGTTGTTGCTTATAGATTTCGCTCATGTATTGCACGTTGAAACGCAAGAAATCTATAATCTCACAAGCTGAGTCAATTTCCGCTTGATACGGGTTCTTCGATTGACCCAACATTGTCGCAGCATTTAACTCATAACGGTATTTTCCTGAAATCAATTCAGCTGCTTTCAAGAATATCGCCGCACGATCTTCCCATGCTAGATTTTCCCAATCCTTTTTAGCTGCCAAAGCAGCATTGATTGCATCTGTTACATGAGATTTCTCACCTTGATTGTATTGACCTAAAATATGTTGGTGGTCATGTGGAGGAGCTAGGTTTACTTTTTTAGAAGTAGTTATTTCTTTACCACCAATATACATTGGGATATCGATTTGTTTCGAACGTGCTTCATCAATTGCTGCTTTCAACAACTTACGTTCTTTCGTTCCGACAGCGTAAGTATACACCGGTTCATTTGCAGGAACAGGAACTGTAAAAAATCCTTTAGACATATTACAATTATTTATTTTTCAACTTATTAGCACCACACTAAATGGTGCCAACATGAGTAAAATTACCTTAAATTTTATGAATACCCAAAGTTACTCTCCCTCTTTGAGCACCTTGGAAAAGATACGTTTAAATTTTTCCAATTTCGGTTTAATAACCAATTGACAATATGGTTCCTTCCCATTTAACCTATAATAGTCTTGATGATAGTCCTCTGCGGGATAAAAGACAGCTGCTGGTACCACCTCTGTTACGATCGGTTCGTTGTATACTTTCTCCTTATTTAGAGCCGCGATATAAAACTGTACTTTATCCAACTGCTCCTTGCTATGGACAAATATGGCTGAGCGGTATTGTGTCCCTACATCATCCCCTGACGGTTGAGTTGTGTAGGGTCATGCGCGACAAAAAAGGCTTCCAATAATTTATCGTAACTGATCACTTTCGGATCATAAATAATATTGGTTGCCTCAGCATGCCCCGTATTACCTGTACAGACCTGAGCATAGCTGGGATTGGCTACCCATCCACCTGTATAGCCAGAAACAACTTTCTGTACCCCTTTCAACTCCTTAAACTGTGCTTCAGTACACCAAAAACAACCTGCAGCAAATGTGGCCGTATCCAAGCTCCCTACACTTTTTGCTGGTAGTTTAGAAAAGTCCGATTTCGCGGCCTTCGGCTCTTGAGCTCGACAAGAACTCAACAAAAAAATAACTGCAAAAATTATAATAATATCTTTCATGGACATATCATTACTTTGTGGATTGATAGGGGATCCTGATCGTCAGTGATTCGTCTAAGAGTCTATACTTCATATATCCGGATTAATATATTCGGCAACAAATTGCAAAAACACCTACTGTTTTGACCCTGTATCCCATAAAACAAAGAAGCGACAATAAATTCATATTGTCGCTTCCATTTGTACCTATCAAAATGGTCAATTATTTTGCGGCAGCGTAATTTTGTGCTACTGCATCCCAATTGATAACATTAAAGATTTCCTCCAAATAAGCTGGACGTTTATTTTGGAATTTCAAGTAGTACGCATGTTCCCAAACGTCAATACCCAAAACTGGTGTTCCTTTTACTTCCGCAACATCCATCAATGGATTGTCTTGATTAGGCGTAGAAGTTACCGCTAATTTACCATCAGCTCCTACGATCAACCATGCCCAGCCTGATCCAAAACGCGTAGCACCAGCAGCTTGAAGTTGTTTTTTTAACTCATCAAAAGAACCGAAAGTTGCATTGATTGCATCTGCCAATTCACCTGTTGGAGCTCCACCAGCATTTGGACCTAAAACTTTCCAAAACAAAGAGTGGTTGAAATGACCACCACCATTGTTGCGAACAGCTGCTGAATATTTGCTCACATTCTTGATGATATCTAATAAAGATAAGTTCTCTGCATCTGTTCCTGCGATTGCTTTATTTAAGTTGTCCACGTATGCCTGATGGTGTCTGTCATGGTGGATTTCCATTGTAGTCTTGTCAATATGTGGTTCTAATGCGTCGGCTGCGTATGGTAACGCTTCTAATTCAAATGCCATATCTATTTTAATTTAAATGTTTATTACTTCGTTTTTATATACAAATATAACACAATATAGCCTGTTATGTTTTTATGTGTTACAATAAATTCAATATTTCGTTAGCGTTTTTGACGAAAAAATGATTTTACCAAATCGGCACATTCTTCTTGCAAAACACCTTGCGTAACGACGGTCTTCGGATGTAAAATCTTATCATGAAAATGGGAATAACCGCGCTTTTCATCCTTCGCACCGTAGACAATTTTACTGATATGTGTCCAATATGCTGCCCCAGCACACATGATGCAAGGTTCAATAGTCACATATAATGTGCAATCGTCCAGATATTTCCCGCCAAGATAATTTGCTGCTGCTGTAAAGGCCTGCATTTCGGCATGAGCTGTTACATCATTCAAGCGTTGTGTGAGATTATGCCCTTTACCGATAATACGTCCTTTATGCACGATAACAGCACCAATTGGAACCTCTCCTTCTTCGAAAGCTTTCTTTGCTTCATTTAATGCCATGCGCATAAATGATTCATCGCTATCGATTAATTGTGTTCCTTCAAAATCTATAAATGTCATGCCACAAACTTAACTAAGTTTCGATCCATTTGGTAATTTTCTGTCAACAGAAGTCAAAATAATATCACCATTCGCATCAGCGAATCCAGTCACCAGACACTCAGAAAAAAAAATTAGCGATCTGCTTCTTTGGGAAATTCACGACTGCAACAACCTGTTTCCCGATCAGTTCTTCCTTACTATAATGTACTGTAATCTGGGCACTACTTTGCAATATTCCAATTTCACTTCCAAAATCAAGTTTCAATTGGTAAGCTGGCTTTTTAGCTTTCGGAAAATCCTGTACCTCCAAAATAGTTCCTACACGTAAATCTAATTTTTCGAAATCCGCCCAACTAATGGTGTCATTCATAATCTATTGCTATCGATGTTCTGAATTTCTTTACCAATTGTAAATATAATATAAGAGGGTTTGCGTTTTAAACGCGAAGAGAGCTTATGGATCAATTTGTCTTCCTCGCCTGCTTGAAAAGCTAGATCCTCATCGCTTAGATGGTTATACTTGCGACGGAGTTTTTCTTTCGCAACCTGCCATTGTTCTTCGTTAATTTTCAGCATAACTATGATTTAGGTATAAAATTTGTATATCTTTACCAAACTTGTGAAAGTTTGTTTTAAAGATACAATTTATACATAAATAAAAGATTATGAAAAAGATTTTACCAGCATTACTCTTGATTTGTGGTAGCGTAGCAACGGCTCAAGCGCAGCTTTTGCCTGGATTTGAGGTCGGTTTAAAAGGAGGCTTGAATTTTTCTAAGCTTAAAAGCGATGGCAAATATTTCAATTCGGACACAAAAGCAGGTTACCAAGCAGGTCTTTATGGACGTGTTGGTGTATTGGGATTCCATATTCAGCCGGAGGTCTATTTAACAGGTAAAAACACGACTGTAAAAGCAGAAAATGGAGAAACGACTGATGTTAAGTTTACTACAGTCGATGTTCCTGTATTATTGGGCAAACGTTTTGGTTTAGGTCCAATTGGAGCAAGAATTCAAACTGGTCCAATCTTCTCGTTTAAAGTAGACGATAAACAGGACAAAGTCATTGACCAATTGAATCCAAATAACTATAAGAAAAGTGGCACAGCTTGGGCATTTGGTGTCGGTGCTGATATTTCAAGCTTACGCGTAGATGTACGTTACGAGATGGGCTTGAACAAGGTCAACAATGAGAGTCAGGCAAATCAAAAATCAACATGTGGAGTATTGGTTTAGGCTATAGATTATTCAGTATTCTATAGTACATTAACCCGAGTATATATATTTTAAAAAGTCCGTTTTTATCCAAAACGGACTTTTTATTTTAAGAAACTTTAGAACCGTTCTAAATTATTCCTTTTTCTTGTCAAAATGGTATCATATTTAATAGCAAATAGTAGATTTGCCTAATTAAAATTAAATTACAAGGATAATGAGTAAATCAAAGCCAGTTTTCAGTTCTTCGATTGGGAAGAAGCTAATCATGAGCTTAACAGGAATCTTCCTATGTTTATTCCTAGTTGTTCACTTGGTTGGTAACTTGCAATTATTTAAAGATGATGCGGGTCTAGCGTTCAACAAATACGCTTATTTCATGACTCACTTTACACCAATCAAAGTTGTTTCTTACTTATTGTACGCTTCGGTCATCGTTCACGTCATCTACGCCATTACATTGTCGATGAAAAACAAAGCCGCCCGTCCTATTGGTTATGCCAAATATGATGGTCAAGCAAACAGTAAATGGAATTCACGTAACATGGGTATCTTAGGTACTGTCATTTTAGTATTCTTAGCTACGCACATGTCTAATTTTTGGTGGAAGTTTCACAATGATGAAGTACCGTACATCGAATACCGTACTGATTTGGCAACTGGACAAACAACAGCTAGAGAACTTCAAGCTTCTGAATTCCACGACTACCAAGAAACGGTAGAAAACAACGTTCAAATCTTAAAAGCAAGAGATTTGTACAAACAAGTTGACTTTGCCTTCAAAAATGTAGCTTTAGTCGCTTTATATCTTGTTGCGATGGCAGCTTTGGCATTCCACTTAATTCATGGTTTCCAATCTGCATTCCAAACTTTAGGTTTCAACCACAGAAGATATATTGGAATTATTAGAGCAATCGGAGTTTGGGTATTTGGGGTATTAATTCCAATTGGCTTTGCAATAATGCCATTGTTTTTCTTCTTTAAATAATTCAGAATCTTTTAAGATGGGGCTTAGGCCTTATCGATCAATATAAAATTAAGAGATATGTTAGATTCAAAAGTACCAGCGGGCCCATTAGCCCAAAAGTGGTCAAATCATAAATTTAATCTTAAGTTGGTTAACCCTGCTAACAAACGTAAATTTACCGTTATCGTTGTTGGTACAGGACTTGCTGGTGCATCTGCAGCAGCATCTTTAGCTGAGTTAGGATATAATGTAATTACCTTCTGTTACCAAGATTCACCTCGTCGTGCGCACTCAATTGCGGCGCAAGGTGGTATTAATGCGGCAAAGAGCTACCAAAATGACGGTGACTCTGTGTTCCGTTTATTCTACGATACAATCAAAGGTGGTGACTACCGTTCACGTGAAGCAAACGTTTACCGTTTGGCCGAAGTATCTGTAAACATCATCGACCAATGTGTTGCGCAAGGTGTTCCTTTTGCACGTGAATATGGTGGTTTATTGGACAACCGTTCTTTCGGTGGTGCTCAGGTAAGCCGTACGTTCTATGCGCGTGGTCAAACTGGACAACAATTGTTGTTAGGTGCATATTCAGCATTGAACCGTCAAATCAAAAAAGGAAAAGTAAAATCATATACTCGTCATGAGATGTTGGATTTGGTCATGATCGATGGTCATGCCAAAGGTATCGTAACTCGTGACCTCGTATCAGGTAAAGTTGAAACACATGCAGCACATGCTGTATTGATGTGTACTGGTGGTTATGGTAACGTATTCTTCTTGTCTACAAATGCAATGGGATGTAACGTTACAGCAGCTTGGAGAGCGCACAAACGTGGTGCTTACTTCGCTAACCCTTGTTACACTCAAATCCACCCAACTTGTATTCCTGTAACTGGAGATCACCAGTCTAAATTGACGTTGATGTCAGAGTCATTACGTAACGATGGTCGTGTATGGGTTCCTAAGACTCAAGAAATGGCTGAAAGATTACGTAAAGGTGAAATCAAAGCCAACGACATCAAAGAAGATGACAGAGATTATTTCTTGGAACGTAAATACCCTTCATTTGGTAACTTAGTGCCTCGTGACGTAGCATCACGTAATGCAAAAGAAGCTGTTGATGATGGTCGCGGTGTTGGTAAAACTGGCTTCGCCGTATTCTTGGATTTTAAAGAAGCTATCGGTCGTCTAGGCGAAGATGCAGTCCGTGCTAAATACGGTAACTTATTTGACATGTACTACCAAATCACTGACGAGAACCCTTACAAACAACCAATGCGTATCTACCCTGCTGTTCACTATACAATGGGTGGTGTATGGGTTGACTACAACTTGATGACGACAATCCCAGGTTTGTATGCTTTAGGTGAGTGTAACTTCTCTGACCACGGTGCAAACCGCTTAGGTGCTTCGGCATTGATGCAAGGTCTTGCTGATGGTTATTTCGTGATCCCTTACACTGTAGGTGATTACTTAGCTAAACTAGGTTCTTTCGCACCAGTAGATCACAACCATCCTGCTTTCGAATCTACGCGTAAAGAGGTTGAAGATAAAATCAACAAATTGTTATCTCTAAACGGTACGCAAACTGTCGATGATATCCACAAAAATTAGGTCTCATCATGTGGGAATACTGTGGAATGGCACGTACTGCTGAAGGATTACAGAAAGCACAAGGTTTGATCCAAGAGTTGAAAAAGAATTCTGGACTAATGTTAGAGTTCTTGGAGAGAATGAAGAACTAAATCTTTCTTTAGAGAAAGCTGGCCGTGTAGCTGACTTCTTGGAATTGGGTGAATTAATGGTTGTTGACGCATTACAACGCGCTGAGTCTTGTGGTGGTCACTTCCGTCTGGAAAGCCAAACTGAAGAAGGTGAAGCAAAACGTAATGACGAGGAATTCGCGTATGTATCTGCTTGGGAATACAAAGGAGACAATGTACCTGAGGAATTACACAAGGAAGACTTGGTATTCGAAAACGTTCAGTTAACACAAAGAAGTTATAAATAAGAAGGAAAATTATCATGGCACAACATATGAATTTAACGCTGAAAGTTTGGCGTCAAAAAATGATAAAGATAAAGGTCAATTTGTAACTTATCAGGCAAACGACATCGCTGATGATATGTCTTTCCTAGAGATGCTTGATATTGTGAATGAGGAATTGACACGTAAAGGTGAAGACCCTGTATATTTCGATCACGACTGTCGTGAAGGTATCTGCGGGATGTGTTCATTAGTAATCAACGGTCGCCCTCATGGTCCTAAAGAAGGTACAACAACATGTCAATTGCACATGCGTAGCTTCCACGATGGACAAACGATCGTAATCGAGCCTTGGAGAGCTGCTGCATTCCCAGTATTGAAAGACCTTGCTGTTGATCGTACTGCTTTTGACCGCATTCAACAAGCTGGTGGATATGTGAATATCAATACAGGTGGTGTCCCTGATGCCAATGTCATTCCTATTCCGAAACGTATCGCTGACGAAGCTTTCGAATCTGCTACTTGTATCGGTTGTGGTGCTTGTGTTGCAGCTTGTAAAAATGCTTCTGCAATGTTATTCGTATCCGCTAAAGTATCTCAATTTGCATTATTACCGCAAGGTCAAACTGAGCGTTACGAACGTGCACAAGCAATGGTAGATCAAATGGATGCTGAAGGATTCGGTAACTGTACCAATACTGGTGCTTGTGAAGCTGAATGTCCAGTAGGTATTAAATTAACTAATATCGCGCGTTTAAACCGCGAGTACTTGACTGCGAAAATTTTCAAACAGGAAGAACCGCACGCTTAAGCATTTTAGAATAAAATAATATAAAAGTCCTTGTCCTGAGAAAGCAAGGACTTTTTTTATATTTACAATAATGTAAATTGACGCACGTGAATTCTGGTATAAAAATTCGTTTACTTCTACTGATCTTAACACTATGCTTTATAGGAACAGCTATCACCATCAAAGAATCTGTTACAAATAAGGAAATACTCGACATTGATACCAAATCTCTCAATGATTATGTCGCCAAACAGGAGAAAA
Organism: Sphingobacterium sp. E70; assembly: GCF_019285695.1. NCBI lineage: Bacteria > Pseudomonadati > Bacteroidota > Sphingobacteriia > Sphingobacteriales > Sphingobacteriaceae > Sphingobacterium > Sphingobacterium sp. E70. Next base: position 2,137,733 of record NZ_CP079104.1, read on the forward strand.
AAGTAGATCGTCTTTTTAAGGATTCCTTGCTTCTCAAAACATTTAAGAATTATGATCAATATCCTATTGCTGTCTATCAAGCTTTTGAAAGGTATAAAAATGATGAAAAGGTCTATTTATTCTTATTTAAGGATCATGAACCAAAAATGTGGAGTACACATTTATTTGTCCCCATCACAGATCAGGGCTTTTTGGAAAAGTCAAATTTTGTACAGGACGATAATCGTTCCTATGTCGTTCGTAAGAAAACAATCGGAAATATAAGCATACTTGCGTATATACTTGTTAAGCCTTATACCAATAACAATAATCCATATTTAAACTCTTCTTTACGACGAAATTTCTTCGATACGCGGAACATTGATATTGCGTCCTATACAGATACAGTAGCAATCAAAAACATCTATAGTAACGAGGGATCCTACCTCTTTTCGGTGAAGCTCAAAGAAGGAGACCACGAAAATATCTATACCATCCTGCAGTTCTTTTGCTGGTTGCTGGCTTGGATTGCACTGTTGATATTCTTCAATAGTCTCTGTCTACACATGGCCAAGACCAAAAGAGCCTGGTGGGCAATAGCACTACTCGCGGCTGTATTTATCCTTGTTAAATTTGCGGATCTAAAATGGAATCTACTCTCCGAAAATGCTACATTCGCCATATTTGATTCACGCAACTATGCCTACAATAGCTTCTTCCCTAATATCTGGTCCGTTTTATCAACCACAATATTGATTCTCTGGCTCATACTATTTATCTATTCTATCCGAAAAGAACTCAATTTCGATAAAATAAAAAACATTCGGTTCTTCAAACTCCCTATCGCGATTGCGTTTGTATTGAGTATTTATTTATCCTTTGCATTTTTATATGATATCGCCGGGACATTAATCACCCATTCAAATAATATCTATTTTGACTTCACCAAACTTGTTGATCTGCATTTCCTGAGCTGGGTAGACCTTGGCATTGTAGGCATGGGGATTCTAGCATTAAATATCTACATAGATCTGGTGTTGTTCATTCTTAAAAATTAGAACTAAAGCCCACTCAACTATTAAATATTCAATTAGCCAGTGTCATCTTTGTCATTCTCATTATTTCGATCTACATTGAGAAGAACAGTTTGGTCAATCTGCTTTTGGCACTAATTATTCTGATCAAATCCTTTGGTGAGAAATATTTCGACAGGCATATATTGACCAACTATATCGCCGTTTTGATCCTCTGGGCGATCATAAGTACAATTACGCATGCACGCTTCTACCAAGAGCGGGATCTTATCGATATGAAGATCTTGTTGAACAATCTGCAGTCAGAAGATGACTTAAACGCTGTTTCATTGTTTTCGGATATCGAGAGTGGCATCTCTAATGACAAGGAATTAAAACATCTCTTTAACATCAGTCTCCCCAATACCAATACAGAGGGAATCAATGACTTCATTAAGAAAAAATACTTTAGCGGATACCTTTCGAAATATGAATTTAAGGCGTATTACTATGATCAAAATAATATTCCATTAAACCCGAACAGTCAAAACAGAATTAATGAATATCGGGAGAAAGTAATCAACAAGTCAATAAAGGTTACTCAAAATTTCTACCGTGCCAGTGCTGAACTCGGAACTCATGAATACTTTTCGATCATTCCGGTGACGATCGATCAAAACAGGATCGTTAATGTGATCATCAATCTATCCAATAAGGATTTCAGCTACACAGTACCCTATCCTGAGATATTAACAGATATGCGAATCAATAATTCGCAATATTACAATAAAGGAGAGTATTCGATTGCCCTATATAAAGGCGGTTCACTGGTTACACAATTTGGAAAATATACCTATGAAAATAACCTTCGGGGATTAAAGGGGCACCCGGGCAATACATTGAAGTATTGGACCGGGACTCATACCTGCATATGGCTTATGTTGCCAATACCTTTTCGACCTATATCATTAGCAAGCAGAAGCCTTCTTTCTGGGACTATGTCGCCACAACTTCTTTCCTATTTTTGGTATTTTTCATGATTTTCATGATTTTCCATTATGCAGCGTCGTTTTATATCTTTCTCAAGAATACAAAACTCACGTTCCGTAACCTAAAATATCAGTTCTATAAGATCATAAACAAAATACAGTATTCCACACGTATCCAGACCTCGATTATTTCTTCGGTTATATTAGCCATTCTGATATCAGCCGTCATTTCATATATCAGCATCAATAAACAGCTCTACAATAACAACAGGAATAGTAAAGAGCGTTTCATCATCGAACTGGGCAAACGGCTGGAAAATATGTTAACCTCTACCGAGGAAATCCCTAATGAAGACCAGCTTACCAATATTTTAAAGACTTTATCCGAGACGATATCGAAGGACTTCAATTTGTATTCAAAATCTGGCAAATTATTATATAGCTCCCAGCGTAGAATTTATGATCTGGAGCTGTTCTCCACTTTTATTAATCCCGCAGCACTCAAAAATCTCTCCCTGCTTAAAAAATCAGAAACAATAGAGGATGAGCGTATCGGAACATTCCAGTTTGAGACGAGTTATGCAACAATAAGGGACAGGATTATAGCACGTTAGCCTATATCGGCATTCCGAATTTTTCCCTCCAAAAGGAAGAGAATATTAATAAAAACTTACTATTAAACACCATTGTCAATATTTATTCTCTAATTATCATTGGTTTCGGCTTTTATGCGACTTTTGTAGCCAATAGTGTGACCAATCCGCTTAGTATAATCAGTAAAAAATATCTCAATTACGATTGGGACAACCCAATGAACCTTTATTCTGGCAGCGAAATGACGAAATAGGGACCTTGATCAAAGAGTACAACCTCATGATCATAAAGCTGGAAGACTATGCCAATAAAATAAAGGATACTGAGCGTGAATCGACCTGGCGGGAAATGGCACAACAGATTGCCCATGAGATCAAAAATCCGTTAACACCGATGAAATTAGGTATACAGCAGCTTAGAAGATCATATAAAGATGATGATCCTAAATTTCCTGATCGTTTCAATAAATTTTCAACTTCATTTATTGAACAAATAGATGCCTTAACACAAATTGCCTCAGAGTTTTCCCACTTTGCAAAATTTCCAACGACTGTGATGGAAAATATCAATATTGTGGAGAAAATAACGAAGTCGATATCGGTATACAATAATACGCCAAATGTCAGTATCCGATTAATAAACAATGCTGATCAAAAACATTGATTGTTAAAGCAGATGGAAACGAGTTATTACGGACCTTCAATAATTTGATAAAAAACGCCATTGAAGGGGGTATGGACGAAAAAACATGAAGATAGAGATCTCTATCGAACGATACTCTGACAAGTTCGTCAAAATAGATGTCAAGGATAATGGCTATGGTATCCCTGCAGCAATGAAAGATAAAATATTCCAGATCAACTTCACAACGAAAAGTTCCGGAAATGGCCTAGGTTTGGTGCTCGTGAAGAAAACAATCGAAGCAAGTAATGGACAGATATATTTTGAGACGATGGAAGGGGAAGGCACGACATTCCATATTTTACTTCCGTTACAACAAATTGAATCTTAATGATGGCGGCTGTTAGGAGTTTCACCGCATAGATGAAACTTGGCTCACAAAGGGCTCTATCTATTTATTAAGAATATCGCCCTTATTGGACAGATAAAAGCATCAACAGTTCCATTAAATCCTTTGTTAAGTAACTTTACGGCCTATACCGAATTGGTTCTGATGCGCATTTAAATACTAAATTCAGAAAGGGTATCATCGAACAGACGAAAGACATCAGCAGTTCCGATTGGCCTTCCTACAGTAAAGGAAGAATAAAGACAGGACAGACACTAAACGTACTGTAAAAAGTAAAAGTGAACCTATTCAGGACGAATATTTAAAGACCCTCTCGGAGGGTATTACATGTAATAACTAAAGCAAAAGGGGCAGCTCAACTCTGAACTGCCCCTTCTCTATTCTTTACGTAATATCTTGCTAACGCAATACAACGGTTGATCTACCCATGATCGCATTGTCCTCATAAAGCAATATCGTATATGCTCCTTGGTAAAACCATCTTCGGCAGCCCAATACACGATATAATCCTCACCCTTATTCGTAAACAAAATATTATGTTTAAAGGTATACTGTAATTTTTCACCGTGTACAAAGAAGATATTATCGCCTTGGACGACAAGATTTCCCTGAGGATCGATTATTCTTATAAAAATGTCACGTTCTCCGCTTTTAGCAAGCGAGTTATCAGCGATAGTAAAATTGATTTTCAATTTATCCACCCGCTTGGCGCGTTCTTCGACAGATTCCTTCCCGTTTCTTTTGACCTCAAGCCCGTTGATACTGATACTTGAAACCTTCAAAGCAGCTGCCGTTGTCACCTTCTCTTTCAATTCAGAATTAGTGGTTGTCAAAGAAGTAATTTGCTTATTTTTCTCAACTACCGATTCATTTAAATTAGAATTCTGCTTTGATAAAATTTGATTTTCTTGAATCAATCGTTGAACATCTATGCGATAGTTATCAACTTGTTTTTTAACAAGTTAATTTTACGTTGAGCGTCGTCAATATCCTTAGGAGTAATACTCTTATTTTCAAGCTTTTTGCGAAGTTCTGCAATCTCAGTTCTAGAGTCATCTTTTTGTACAGTCATTTCAGGAGTCAATTGAACATTTTCGACATCAATCTTATCCAATTCGGCTTCTATCCGATCGATTTGTACCTGAAGGTTTTCTTTCTCCACTGTTAAGGCATAGACTTTCTCACCGTTCGTCTTAAACTTAACATAAAAATATATATTCGTTGCTAGTAATGCCGCTATCGCAATGATGAAGAAATAAACTTTAGAAGAATCTTTCTTCTTTTCGTCTTCCTTCTTACTCGAAACAACCTCTGAATTCATCATAATACATGCACTGTCATTTTCATCATATGAATTTATTGATTCATACCATTTAAATGTTTAAACAAAAATTATTCCAGTTTTATTTTTCCTCTATTATTTATGATTATTCAAAATAGTTCAAGGTCTCAAAACCGCCTTGTTTCAGATATTCTTCCTTTCTCATCAAGTGAAGATCTGATTGTACCATATCTGTTACCAACATTTGGAGATCATATTTAGGAATCCAACCCAGTTTGGTATTTGCTTTTGTTGGATCTCCAATAAGTAAGTCAACCTCCGTTGGACGGTAATAAGCTGGATCTACCTTAACGACAGTTTGTCCAAACTTAATAAGCGATTTATCAATATTTAATTCGGCCAAACGCTCCTCGTCGACATCTATTATAACACCTTTTTCCTGTTCGCCTTTTCCACTAAATTCTATTTCTATCCCCAATTCGGCAAAGGCCAAACGAACAAAGTCTCTAACAGTTGTCGTGACCCCAGTTGCGATTACAAAATCCTCAGGTTTTTCCTGTTGGAGGATCAGCCACATCGCTTCAACATAATCTTTTGCGTGTCCCCAATCGCGTTGAGCGGAAAGATTGCCAAGGTACAGTTTGTCTTGCAAACCTAACGCAATTTTCGCCACAGCCCGGGTTATTTTACGGGTCACAAATGTTTCACCCCGGACAGGGCTTTCGTGGTTGAACAAAATTCCATTACAAGCATACATCTTGTAAGCTTCCCGATAGTTAACTGTAATCCAGTAACCATACATTTTGGCAACAGCATACGGACTTCTTGGATAAAAAGGAGTCGTCTCACTCTGTGGCACCGCTTGCACAAGACCATATAATTCTGAGGTCGATGCCTGATAAATGCGCGTCTTTTCAATCATCCCGAGTAATCTGACGGCTTCCAATATACGAAGCGTGCCGATACCGTCAGCATTGGCTGTATACTCTGGTGTATCAAAGCTAACTTTAACATGGGATTGAGCTGCAAGATTATAAATTTCATCCGGCTGAGTCTCTTGAATGACACGGATCAAATTGGTTGAATCTGTCAAATCACCGAAATGCAAGGTGAAATTTCTATTGTCAAGATGAGGATCTTGATAAAGGTGATCAATACGATCGGTATTGAACAGAGAACTACGGCGTTTTAGACCATGAACCCTATAACCTTTTTTCAATAGGAATTCTGCTAAATAGGCACCATCTTGACCTGTGATACCTGTTATAAGTGCAGTTTTCGTGTTTTGTTCAGCCATATTTCTAGTTATATTAAGCATGTCCTAAGCTAACCCTTGGGGATCATGCTATTTTTATCCGATCAATCTGTTTTTAAAGGTGATGAAGCGAATTGAATAAATCAAAATCGTTTCGGACTGTAAAAGTATTAAATTTTCAACAAAAAAAAGCCATAGGAATTCCTATAGCTTTTCGTTATTCTTTTTTCTCGTTTGACCTTAGTTTACGCGGGAAAAATTAAACACTAAATATGCTTCACCATTGGCAACTGTCAACGGCATTTTCATGACTAATTTATTACCATCAGAATAAGACAAATCCAAACGGTAACCTGTCGTTACGTTTTTGGCTTTGTCTCCTGCATAGATCTTCTTAAACTGGAATTGTGGTTCGCCTAAACCTTTTCCTGGGTTATAGATTGTCCAAAAAATCTCGCGGGATGCACCTGGAGCACATAAAGTACCTTGAGCATTAAACGTGATTGATCCCTTTCCATTACCAATAAAATTCCAGTTACTACCGACAAAACACTCCGCCGGAGCTTCTTCAAAGACACTTTTAATAGTGAAAGTCGAAGGCAAATTTTCTCTATCGATTGAATTCAGTGTCCAAGTTCCTTTCACCGCAGATCTCCATTCTGAGGCGCTAGGTCCCGAAGCTGCACTTGTATTGGAAGAACCATTACCAGGATTTCCAGATGATGTACCTTGCTTTTGTGCACCACAAGAGAACAAGGTCACCGTAGCAAAAACAGTTGCTAATGATAAAACGAATCGATTCATATGTATAAATTTTAATTTCAAATTGTATTTTTGGGGTAAATTAATCCACAGATCATGAACGTAACAGCCAAAAATCATACCATAAGCAAAATAATAGCAAAAACTCTTTTGCGGTTATTTATTATCCTCTTGGCATTCGCCGCCTATCCACTGTTTTTAGGACAGGAAGCCAAAGCAAAATTAAGCCAAATAAGCCTCGCTTTCACAAATAAGGTTGCTTTCATTGCTCCTATTTTATTATTTTGCTTTATCGTCGGATTAATGATTGCTGTGCTTAAGCACAAATATAATAGAATTGACCTAAATTGGCTATTTTCTCTTGCGACTATATTCGGTATTTTATATCTGATATTATTGTATTCAAGAATTTACCCAACTATTGCCTAAGTTCAATTGCACAATTCGACAAAGTTCCTAACTTTGAATTTTCCAAAATCGCTATTATAATTGATCAAGATTGGAAAAATAAACTTCTATGGACAAAAAAAAGGTTTAAAGATCCTAAAAAACATACTAAAGATTGTCGTTACTGTAGGAGCCTTGTATTGGGTTTTCAGCAAAGTTTCACTCAAAGATCTCAAAGAAGCTGTAATTAATTCAAACCCCATCTATTTATTTCTAGCCTTATTAGCTTATAGTATATCGATTTTTATATCCTCTTCACGCTTATTGACCTTTTTAAGGGCTATCGGCTTAGATGTGTCTGAAAAATATAATTTAAAGCTCTATCAATTGGGACTATTCTATAACCTGATTCTACCCGGTGGAGTGGGTGGAGATGGCTACAAGATCTTCTTTCTCCGGAAAAGGTTCAGTATTAAGGGCAGAAAATTATTTACAGCATTATTCCTAGATAGACTAAGTGGCTTATGGGCCCTATGTTTAATTATTGCGGCTTTAATTACCTATATGCCACAACTGGGCATACCAAATTACTTGACGATCATATTATTTATATTGGGTAGTATCCTCTATTATTTTATTGTCACAAAATTTTTCAAAGAGTACAAGGCTACCTTCTTAAAGGCACATTTAAAAGCAATTGGTGTACAGTCTATGCAAGTAATCGCTGCAATTTTGATTCTTTACGCCCTAGGATTTAATGGAAAGTTTTCACCTTACTTATTCCTATTTCTAGCATCTTCATTAGTATCTATTATTCCTTTTTCAGTAGGCGGATTGGGTATGCGTGAACTTGTTATCATGTGGGGAGCAGGTATATTTCACGTAGATTCACACAATGCTGTATTGATCACATTGTTATTTTATATTATCTCAGCGATGGTCGCTCTTTCAGGAATTTATTTTATATTCAATCCCAAAGCAATTGGAGAGGATAAACTCCCTTCTGTCGAGGAAGTTGAGCAAAGTCAAAAATTAGAAGAATAAACATGGCGAATATTATTATCACAGGAGCAAGTAGCGGTGTTGGGTTTGAAGCAGTACTTGATTTGACCTCAAAAAGGACAACAAAGTTATCGCATTGGCCCGATCAGCAGACAAATTGAGAAAACTCCATGAAATCGCAAGTCAGCTCAATCATGATGGAGGAACACTCTTCCCCGCTCAATTTGATATCGTCTATGACGACTACGCAACATTGGTCCCTTTTATTCAATCGAAATTCGAGACTGTTGATATCCTGATCAACAATGCTGGAGCATTAGTGAATAAACCTTTTATGGAAACCACTGGACAGGATTTTGCAGAAATGCTCCAAACAAATGTGATGGGACATGTTAATATGATCCAGCATATCGTTCCATTCATGCATGAAGGTTCACATATTGTCAATATCAGTAGTATGGGTGGATTTCAAGGCTCGATGAAGTTCCTGGTCTATCTGCCTACTCTACCAGTAAAGGTGCATTGGCAATTTTAACGGAATGTCTAGCTGAAGAATTTAAAGAAAAAGGAATCAAAGTCAACTGCTTGGCCCTGGGGTCATCGCAAACTGAAATGTTTGAAGCCGCTTTTCCGGGTATGGAAGCAGGTACACTAGCTTTTGAAATGGGTAGGTATATTGCAGAGTTTGCGCAGAATGGACACAAATACTTTAATGGCAAAATCCTACCTGTTGCCAATACGACACCATAACAAATAGCGACCAGATAGCAGCCTAACGATTAGCATCAACATATTCATGTATGTAAGGGCTGTATCAAAAGTCGATTTTGCAAATGGCTCCAAATAAAATTTCGACACTTCATTAAATCAAATAAAAAATGACCAAGTTCCTAATGAATTTTGGTCATTTTTTTAGGTCTTATTTTTAAAGCTATCTCCAAGATTTAACGCTGATTTGCAATCAAGGTTTTTAATTTTGAGACAGTCCCAGCTATTCCAAGTTGTGCAAAAGCACATGTCATAACGACGGGCATCAAGATTCGATTACTTTGTTTTCAATTTAAGCCACTTGGTCAAATCATCCATCAATTGCTCATTGAAACTCTCCGGATTTTCAAAATATTCCTCAATTTTTCCTGTTTGCGCATTTTGAAACAGATGGTTCAAATTTGGATAGTCTTTAATTGTGACATCTGTCGTATTCAAGTGCAAGCGTTGAAGTGCATAGATATTTTCATTTGCAGGAACCTGAATATCTTTACCTCCAAAAGAAGCGAAAACAGGTACTTTCACTTGTTTCAGATAATAGGCAGGATCAATACGCAGGAATGTTTTGAACCATGGGATCAACATCGGGCTCAGCTTAACTTTCATATCAGATGTTAATGCAATTCCATTGTTTTGACGGATAAGTTCTTTTTCCAATGATTCTGCTAAAACCTTCGGCGGCTCGTCCCTTAGCAGAATGTCATATAGCTTTCTGTTATTGAGCTTATTTGCCTCCAATGCAGGCTCAGATAGTCCAGCCACTTTTCCCAACGCATAGCTCTGCAAGATCAATAAGGAATCACCTTTGAGGACAGGTCCAGACAACAAAGCAATATAATTGACCTTATCGTTTTCAGCGGCAACTATTTCCGCTATCAAAGCCCCTTCACTATGACCAATGATACCAATTTTACCGGTTTTGACCATCTGCTGCCTACTTAGAAAATCCACTGCCGCATTTGCATCTGATGCAAAATCAATCGTTGTTGCCAAGTTAACCTCACCCTTCGAACCGCCAATACCGCGATCATCATAACGTAAAACAGCAAAGCCATTTTTGCTGAGGTGATCCGCTAATACCTTAAATGGCCTATGGCCGAACACTTCCGAATCTCTATTTTGCTGCCCACTCCCATTGACCAAAATGACAGCTGGAAAAGATCCCCACCCTTTGGATAAGTCAGGGTACCGGCTAGAGAAGCATTGCCTTTTGCATTTTGAAATGAAACGTCCTGTTCAATATAATCGTACGGGGAAAGACATCTTGCTTGCGTGAAAGCCCACTTTGCTCAATCTCACTACGCACCAATATCATCGCAGACTCAAAATTCCCCTGTTTCATAACACCCTTCATCACATCTTTATCCCGATCCAGATAGCCCGTATACGATAACCAATTGCTTTGACATCCATTGAGATCGAATCCTCATGTGTTTTTATTGTATTAATTGGAAACTTCAATGAGGTCTGCATTGGACTTTCAAAGGTTCCTACCCAATTCGCATTACTATCCTTCTTTAGTTGAACACCAAAAGCAATTTCTGTCCGGACACATTCACCTCCCCTTCCACGAGCCGTCAAAGGTTTGCGCATCAGCGCATGAAAAATGTAAAAAGATCAAAAATAAGTAGAGAATTTTCTTCATAGTTTTCTGTCCGTTAAAAATAAAACTGTATACCCAAATCAAGCATAAAATATAATGCCACAAACAAAATGCTTATCCAAACCTTTTTATTGTTAACAGCAATGTTCATTCCCTTTACCAATAAATAGAACTGATAAAACAAGAGAAATAACACAAAGATCCCAAATAAACCAAATAGTGCCATCTGCCCCTTATCAATGCTCGACAAGGTATGGTCACCATTTTTTAACGCTTGATCTATCTCACTGGTAAATTTGTCCTGATTGATTAACTTACTCAAGAGCAACATTAGATAAAGTGGAAATGGCGCAATCAAGATAACATTCAACACGTCAATAATTCTTGTCTTATTATTGGCTATAACACCCACGATATATAGCAGAATTAAAGGAGCCAAAACCATATAGGCATGAACTTTTAACACCGCAATAAAAGAGACGGTCACCTCAGGCTTATAGAAGTGCATAAAGCCATTGAACTGCTGACCTGATAAATAAATAAGGTAACTGGATAATAAAAAACCGATGATCCCCACGAGAAACAATGTCCGCTCTGAAAAATCCGCAAACGGATTTAAAAATAACTGCTTAATTTTCATTGGCGAGCGAATTTAATTTATGAATCAGATCATCCAAAATATTACGAACCGTTGGGTAAGATTTACCCATCTGGTTGGCCATTTCTTTTAAACTACCTGAATACTTTAAGAAATTGAGAACAAAATCCTGCTCTTCGACTGTCAACTGCATCAGTAAGGGTAAAGTAAACTTACCGACAACTTCGGTGTCGCAGGAATCGCAGACCAGCTTGGAGACTTTCAATTTTGCATCACAACATGGACAATTTACAGGTATCTTTTTCATTTAACAATAACCATTGATATTATTAAAGTTAATATTAATAATATTAAAATCAAACACAATATTATCAATATTTTTCAAAATCATTGCTTAATGATATATTTGTAAACAATAAAAAAGCATATGAAAAAGTTTTTAGGCTATATTCTATCTATTATATTTTGGTTCTGTTTTGGCTTATCCTTGATTATATTCCACCCCATCCAATGGCTGTGCTTGAAATTCGGTGGCTATAATGCACACAAAAAAAGTGTTGACATCTTAAATGCATGCCTCGTTGCATCTTACTATACATTATTCAATAGGGTCACTTTTATCGACAACAAATCCATCCCATTAGGACAACCCATTATATTTGTTGCCAATCATCAAAGCACCTTTGATATTCCACCGCTCATCTATTTTCTGCGGAGATTTCATGGAAAATTTATCTCAAAAATTGAACTGGCCAGTGGTATACCGAGTATTTCGTTCAATCTAAAACATGGTGGCGCAGCCAATATCGATCGTAATGACCCCAAACAATCGATAGCTGAGATTCTGAAACTTGCCAACAATATGAAAACAAAGAATTGGTCGGCCTTTATCTTTCCAGAAGGGACACGATCAAAAACAGGTAAGATGAAAGCCTTTCACGTCGGTGGTATTGCAACATTATTAAAGAAAAACCCAAATGCATTGGTCGTCCCTATTGCAATCAAAGGATCATATGAGATGGTACAATATGGTATGTATCCGTTGACTCCTTTTCTGCATATGACATGGGAAGTACTTGATCCACTAGATACAAAGGATAAAGACATTGAAGAAATCGTAAAACTAGCCGAAGAGACTATTAAGCAGAAAGTTGAAAAATAAAGTAGAATTATTTGACTTGTCTACCCTTCCAATCATACTTTCCAATATTCCCCAATATTCCAATATAAGCTAAATACAGAATATGGGCCAGACTCAATATAGGAAGATACCAGAGCAGATTAGTCCGTTTTGCAAAATTGGTTAAAGGCTGGATAAACAACAGTTCGACTATCATTTTAAGTAGTAATGCGAAGAGGATAACCCAAGCAAGTGTTTTAATACCTGCAACTGCAAGAATGGCTCCGACCAATAATAACACATTAAACAGCCAAATAGCGATCCCTAAAGCAATAACTCCCTTATTTTTATACTTGGTACTCTTAGATGCCCAACGTCTTCTTTGGCTGATAAATGACCTAAGATCGGGCTTGGCATCTGTATACACGGTCGCCTCCTCCGATTTACAGAAAGAAATTCGTTCAGGGTGCTTCTCCGCCACTTTATGCAAAAATAACTCATCATCCCCAGATGCCAGCTCGTCAATTCCTTTAAACCCACCCATTTGCTTGAATATATCTTTTCGATAGGCCAAATTAGCACCATTACAGGTCGTAGGCTTTCTATTACCTATACCTGCAGCACCAAGACCTATGAGATACAAGAATTCCAAGGTCTGCAATCGCTCAAAAAAGCTCTTTTCCTCCGAATATACAACTGGAGAAGACAATAAATAAGCATCCTCCTTTTCAAAGGTTCCGATCACAGTCGCAAGCCAATTTGCTCCCATCCTACAGTCTGCATCTGTAGTAATGACAATCTCCCCTACAGCAGTCAATTGCTCTTGAAATCGCAAGCTTCTTATAGGAATTCATTCGGCCATTCTCATTTAACTGAATCAATTTCACACCCCGTTCCGCATATTCCTTTACAATAGCGGAGGTATTGTCATCCGAATGATCATCAATAATAATAAGTTCAAGAAGTTCACCCGGAAAATTTTGATTCAATATTGATTCTATCGTTCGCCGGATATTCAATTCTTCATTCCGTGCAGCGATAATAACTGATACAGTCTTGGTAGAAGGTAAGAGACCTGTAGGCGCTTGAATCGTGGCCCAACCTTTACGCATCCATAATACTAGAATGGCGTACACGCAGGCAAAACTGATCAATAAATAGCTAAGAATTTGTATCACCGAAAAATTAATCTTAAAAAAAAAATAGAACCAAATATCGCGGGGAGAATCAAATTGACAAACCAGATACACGATACAATAGCCATCACCGCAATTTCTTGTGTTGTAATATAGCTATAAAGATTACTTGCCACAAAACTACGTACACTAAAATCGAAAATATCCAATGTCGGCAAAGCTGCCTGAACAAAAAAGAGGATAAAGATCATCAAAACCATGGAGACAAGTGGCAGCTCTGGTAAGGTTAGCTTCATCAAAATAATATACTGCGAAGTAAAAATAATAAACCTTGCTAGTGAGTTTACCAAAACAATGCTCAGTTCACGTGCGGAATAATGCTCCAGTACCTCAAAAAAGGTTTTATTTTCGCCAAAAACTTAATTCGCCCCACAAGCATATCCACCCATCTCACATTAAAATACAAAATGACAAATCCAGCAGCGTAAATAATGGCCAGCAACCAGACACCAAATTGAACGGATAAAGGTGTGGACAAAAACTTACAGATAAACCAAGCTATGCTCAGCGAACCTGCAACACTTGTCAATACCAGTTGAGCAAATAATCCTACGCCCATCGCAACAGCACCTTTAGCCCTATTCTGCGGCTTCAGGAACAACACCCTTCCGCCATATTCACCAATCCTATTCGGGGTAAAAATCGCCCACGTAAGTCCACAAAAACGGATTGAAATGCCTTCCAAAAGGATATATGCTCCAGCTTGGATGCAAGATAGCGCCATTTAACAACCTCCAGAAGCCAGTTTACAAGCATTAAAACAACAATCAGGATCAATGTCCAGACAACAGAATGCTGCTCTAGTCCTGTGATTAGCGTCTTAAACTTATCGATATTGCTCTTATCAGATACCTTGGTAATAATGTACCATGTTGCAAGTGCAAACACAAGTATCTTCAATAAAAGACTGATATATTTTTTTGTCTCCCAGTCAACTTTTGATAATTAGAGAGCAATGTTACTAAATTTTAGCCAAATGATTAAGTTTTGTGTACAGCAATCCACTTATAAAAAGCAAAATTTGTAATATTGTACATGCAGAAGGAAAAGGCGAAAGAAAGAATTATTTTAGGGATCGACCCGGGACAGTCGTACTCGGATACGGAATTATTAAAGAAGTTGGCAATACCATCTCCCTTATTTCAATGGGCGTCATCAAAATGGGGCATCTCGACGACCATGCGCTAAAATTGCAACGCATCTTCAAAAAAACCTCTGCATTAATGCAAGAATATAATCCAGACTGTGTTGCACTGGAGTCACCCTTCTATGGCAAAAACATTCAAGTGATGCTCAAACTAGGACGGGCACAGGGTGTTGCTATGGCAGCAGCGCTGGCACAGGATATTCCGATCTTTGAATATTCACCCAGAAAAATAAAACAATCCGTTACGGGAAATGGTAATGCCACGAAAGAACAGGTTTCTGCCATGCTCAAAAATCTCTTAAAATTCGAAGAGACACCTCAATTTCTAGATGCAACAGATGGGCTGGCAATTGCTGTTTGTCATTCATTTCAAAAAAATAGTACCTCAGGCAGTGGCAAATCTTATTCGGGTTGGTCTTCTTTTATCAAAGACAACAAAGACCGAATCAAATAGCTACATCTGTACCTGTCGAATTACATTCTTCACATTTAATTCGACAATATCAGTCATGGTCTTGCACTTCAAATAAGAATTATTTTGGTAAAACTCTGCGTAGCCTTCGCGCAGTTGTTTAATGTTTTCGGGCGTCGAAAGAATTTGTGTCTGCGAAGCGTCCCGAAGATCAGCGATTCTGTGGCGTTCACTTCGTACCCGATGTACAATCGAGGACCGCTCCTCCTGTTGGTATTGCAACACCGTTTTTTCAGTTAGATGTTCCATCGCAAGCTTGACATATGGATAGTTCTCTTTAAAAAATTGCGGCATATAGACCTTGGGATTTCCCTCATAAAATTGCTGATCAAAATCAATTGCTCTGATCCGAAACTGAAAGTCATCAAAATCAGGTGTAATCTGCATGACAAAATTATAGGCACGCATATCCCCAGCAGCGTGATAATACAACGTTCATTAAACTTGACAAATTCCTTCGAAATACGTGTCAAATTGTAATCCGGTGTAAACATCCTGGTCTGCGAAAATATATCACCCGGGATACCAACGATATGTTCTTCAACCAGTGTATCCTGATCCACCATATAGTTGACCTGATTTGGAGATAATATTTCCTCCAGTTCTAAACCATAAATCCGTGATGCATCCGCCTGTTTGATATAAAAATAATCATAAACGTCATTCAATCGGTTTACAATACGAATCCGAAATGGTCTTGTATTACCAAAACCACAGTACTCCACACGGTCGATATATTTGTGCTGTACAATGCGTGTGTTGCCAGAAGCTTTAAGCTTTGCATAGATGACCTTTAGCCCATCATATAATTGATCAATCAGATATTGAGGATAAAGTGGTGTTTCCCAGAACGTATCATTACCAAATTTATCCATGACCGGTACGGTCTCTGTAAAATTCAATAGATCCTTATAACCAATGGGCAGCTTTTCATCCCTTTGATATAGCTTAAGATATTTATGAAGCCCTTCCCCTACCTCAAAGATCGGCTTCTTCCTCGAAATCTTCACATCTTGAACTTCTTCCATCTTTATTTTAGTCTTGAGATATTAGATATGCGTACGGAGACTTTGGTTTAACACACCTGCAGCTTACTTGTCTTTTGTTTTTGATCTTTATCCTACATCTTTATCGTCTTCCTGACTTTAATAACAAGATAACGAAACAATCCGATAACCTTACAATAAAATCACCTCCAAAACAATTATAAGCACTTTCAATCAAAAACATATAACATTATCAATATCAATAAGTATTTTTTATTAAATTTACATCTATAAACCGAAAATTCTTAGTAATTTTGAAATAAATTTAATTATTTTAGCTATTGGTCAGATTTTGATGTATGACCAATGAATGAAACACAAAACCCATTGTTAATGGAAAATCAATATGCAAACTATGATCTAGACAATTTGGATATCCAAATCCTGTCTATTCTAATGAACGATGCTTCTATTCCTTATACTGAGATAGCGAAAAAGCTAATCGTATCAGGTGGTACCATCCACGTTAGAATGAAGAAGATGGAAGAATTAGGTATCATCAGAGGTTCAAATCTAATTATCAATCCTCAAAAAGTTGGATTTGACATCACTGCCTTTCTCGGTATCTATCTAGAAAAAGGTTCACAATATGCAGATGCGGTAGATAAATTGAAGGAAATCAAAGAAGTGGTTGAGCTACATTATTGTACCGGCCAATACAGTATTTTTGCAAAAATTATCTGTAGGGACACTGTCCACCTCAGAAAAGTATTGAACGAAGATATCCAATCAGTACCTGGGATCCAACGTACGGAAACGATCATCTCCCTTGAAGAAAGTATTAAGCGTCAGATCAGCTTAGTCTAGTATAAAAAAAGCTTCCAACAGTTGGAAGCTTTTTTATACGATCTTTGTAGCATCGCTATATACAAATCAATTCCTTCCCTAATTTCATCAATATAGATAAATTCATCCGCCATATGCGATCTCGCACTATCACCTGGCCCCAGCTTTAAAGAAGGTACCGGAATAAGCGCTTGATCACTCATCGTCGGCGAGCCATATAGCTTACGGCCAAGCGTTATTCCTGCTCGAACAATAGGATGTTCTTCCGGAATAGAAGAAGATTTCAAACGCGTAGAACGAGCCGAAACTTCCGAAGAGACATGGGACTTGATTATCGCTAAGGTTTCTTCATTGGTATAAGCATCAGTTGTTCTTACATCGACGACAAAACTACAGTTGGCCGGCACTACATTGTGCTGCGATCCAGCTTGAATCATCGTCACTGACATTTTGATCGGGCCCAAGGTTGCTGATGTTTTTTCAAAAGCATAGTCCTTAAACCATTGAATATCTTTAATTGCTTTATAAATCGCATTATCACCTTCGTTACGGGCGGCATGCCCCGCTATTCCTATTGCATTACAGTCCAATACCATCAGCCCTTTTTCGGCTACGGCAAGATCCATCAGTGTTGGCTCACCAACGATTGCAAAATCAATCGTTCCAATATCTTCCAGCACAGACTCAATACCATTTCGACCTGAGATTTCCTCTTCAGCACTCGCTACCAGACAAAAATTATATTTTAAATCCTTCTCTTCGTAAAAATACAAGAAGGTGGCAATCAGTGACACCAAACACCCGCCTGCATCATTACTACCCAAGCCATAAAGCTTTCCCTCCTCTACCGTAGGAACCAATGGATCACGGGTATAACCAGGGTTAGCCTTTACTGTGTCATGGTGCGAATTAAGCAGGACCGTTGGCTTATTTGACTCGTAATGCGCATTATATACCCAAACGTTGTTTCCCTTCCTGAAGGTCTTAATATACCGTTCATTGAAAAAGGCTTCAATCAGATCCGCTGTCAACATTTCCTCTCGACTTAGGGAAGATACAGCGATCAACTGTTTCAATAAAGCTAGACTATCCTGAAATAAGCTATCTTTATCCTTCATGATATAATCCTCCTGCTTTATCCGCAGACAATTTTATTCCCTTGATAAATGCAGAACTAAAACCATTATGTTCCATCTCATTCAATCCCGCAATAGTACATCCTTTCGGCGAAGTAACTTTATCAATCTCACCTTCTGGATGAGCATTCGTATGCAACAATAGATCCGCAGCACCTTTAGCTGTTTGAACGGCCATTTTCAAGGCATCATGTGCATGGAAACCTATCTCAACCCCACCTTGTGATGCAGCTCGGATAGCACGCAGGAAAAAGGCGATTCCACAGGCACACAAGGCAGTTGCCGAAGTCATTAGATCTTCATTGATAACGACAACTGATCCAACGGTCTCAAACATCTTCTCCACCTCAGCAAGACTAACATCCGAAGCATTATCACTCGCAATACAAGTCATCGACTGAGCAATCGCGATTGCCGTATTCGGCATAGCGCGTATTACAGTTGCATCCTCACCCAACACCGCTTTCAGGTCAGCACATGAAACACCAGATACAATGGATACAAAAATCTGGTTTTTCTTATCTATTTCGGGAGCAACTTCAACCAATACCTTTTTTAACTGCTGTGGTAGTATGGCGAAGACAACAATATCAGCGCCTTTAACAGCGGCTTTATTATCATTACTTACCGAGAATCCTTGGCTTGCCTCTTCAGCCAAAGCATTCAGATTTCTGCGGGTCAATGTAATATCAGCAGCGCCGGCAAATTCGCTTTTTACAAGCCCTTTTGCCAAGGATAGACCGATATTGCCACTTCCGATAATAGTGACCTTTTTCATAGTTGGGTTTAGATTAGATTACATGATTACTTTAATGTCAAGCAGGTACCAAATTGTCCTTGTTGGAACAAGTGCAAATTATTGGCATGACCAATATATACCTCCTGAACACCTTTATTTATTGCATTAAATGCATTTTGTAGTTTCGGAATCATACCATCATTGACAATTCCCGATTCTTTGAGATATTCAAATTCTTCGGATTTAATCGTTGGTATAACCGAGTTTTCATCTGTCACATCGCGTAACACACCATTTTTCTCGAAACAATAGACCAATGACGTTTCATATAAAGACGCCAGGAGACCGCTAACGAAGAGGCAATAGTATCAGCATTGGTGTTAAGCAGCTGTCCTAAACCATTATGAGTGATGGCAGAGAATACAGGAATAAAACCTGCTTCCAGGAATTTTTTTATCGCTAGTGTATTCACAGAATCATGCAATAAATCCCCTACAAAACCATAGTCAATATCCTTGACAGGACGTTTTATAGCCTTTATCACATCGCCATCAGCACCAGTTAAACCTACAGCGTCACATTTTAATTTTTGTAATTTGGCAACGATGGTTTTATTTGTTAATCCAGCATATACCATCGTGACTATACGTAGCATATCCTCGTCCGTCACTCTACGGCTTCAACCATTTGAGCTTGTACACCAAGCTCGCTTGCCAAACGTGTTGCAATTTTACCACCGCCATGCACTAGGATCTTCTTCCCAGACAATGCAGAAAATTTCTCTAAAAAAGAATCTAACAGACGCTCATCATCGATAATATTTCCGCCAATTTTTATAATATTTAATACACTATTAGCCATTACGCAACTTTTCCCAAATAAAAATAGTTTCTCAATAATCAAAAGATCGGTCTTAGACTAGATCTTCCAGCATTCGTTTTAAAACAACCTGAGCTGCCCAGACACGATTACTTGCCTCTTTAATAACCAACGAGTTCGGTCCATCCAAAATCTCAGATGACAACTCCAGATCCCGTCTGACAGGCAAACAATGCATGACCTTCGCATCATTTGTCAAAGACAGTTTTTCATTATCCATCATCCAATCCTCGTCTACCGTATATACCTCGCCATATTCCTGATAGGATGACCAGTTTTTCACATAAACAAAATCAGCGTCTTTCAGGCTTTCATTTAAATTCGTTGAAATCGTAGCTCCCTTTGTAAAATCCTTGCTCAGTTCATAACCCATAGGTTGTGCAATCGTAAACTCTACAAGCCCTTCTTCCTGTGCCTTACACATCCACTCTGCAAAGGAATTCGGCACAGCTTGTGGCAAAGCTTTCACATGCGGAGCCCAAGCCAATACAACCTTTGGTTTCGCCGTCTTCTTATGCTCGGTAATGGTAATGATATCCGTCAAACTCTGTAATGGATGACGTGTGGCACTTTCCAAAGAAACAACAGGGACACCACAATATTTAATAAATTTATTGAATAGATCCTCGCTGTAGTCCTCCTCTCGGTCCTTTAGCTTCGGAAAAGATCGCAATCCAAGTATATCGCAATATTCGCCCATGACCGCTGCCGCCTCGCGGATATGCTCAACAGTACTGCCGTTCATCACGACACCATCCTGTGTCTCCAATGCCCAACCATCCTTGTCCATATTCATGACCATCACATTCATCCCCAAGTTCATCGCCGCTTTTTGGGTACTCAGACGAGTACGCAAGCTGGGGTTTAAAAACACAAGACCCAAGGTCTTATGTTTACCAAGATCTTGATTATCATAAGGTGCCGCTTTTAGCGCTAACGCCTCCTGGACAACATCTGCTACACTGGATACGTCTTTTACAGAGAAAACTTTTTCATCTATATAAATCATTTATGGGGTATTTTCTATGGCACAACACACTGTGCTACCCACTTGTTTATTTATGCGGATGGAACACTCCAGATTGATCGTCCCTGATATCAGGAGGCCAGTCTGGATTATTTCATCTATTATCTTTAAGCGACTACAACCGCCTTTATATGTTCTTTTAATGCCAATAAAAACTGATCAGCATGCTCTTTTGTAATATTCAATGCTGGAAGCAAGCGAATAACATTCGGTTTAGCCTCCCCGTAAAAATACGATTCTTTAATAAAAGATCTTTCTTTACATGTGCCAAAGATGCTGGAAGTTCAATGCCGATCATTAATCCTCTTCCCCTCACTTCTACAATCTCTTCAATTTTCTTTAGTTCGTCAATGAGATACTGTCCTACAGCATTCGCATTCTCCATCAAACGATCCTGTTGGATGACCTCCAAAACAGCCAAAGCCGCGGCACAGGCCAGATGATTGCCGCCAAAGGTTGTCCCCAAACTACCATGGGAAGCTTTAAACTTAGGAGAGATACTGATTGCACCAATAGGAAAACCATTCCCCATTCCTTTTGCCATCGTGTATATATCCGCATCTACTCCAGAATAATCCTGTGCATAGAAAGAGCCTGTCCGACCATAGCCACATTGTACCTCATCAGCAATAAATACGGCATTATATTGGTCACAAAGTGAGCGGATCAATTGAAGAAAGGCAACGGATGCTTCCTAATTCCACCAACACCTTGAATACTTTCGATAACAACAGAAGATATTTCCTCACCATAAGCTGAAAATGCTTCCTTTAGTGCATCCTCATCATTGAAAGGAAGAAAAACAACGTTCTCTGTTTCGTTAATAGGCGCAACAATACTCGGGTTGTCCGTAGCAGCTACAGCCAACGACGTTCTACCGTGGAAAGATTTCGAGAATGCAATCACCTTTTTTTCTTTTATTATAAAAGGAAGCAAGCTTCAATGCATTTTCATTCGCTTCAGCGCCAGAATTACAAAGGAATAAGTCATAATCAACCTTACCAGATACTTCGCCAAGCAATCGTGCAAGTTCACGCTGAATTGGAATTTCAACAGAATTAGAATAGAATCCGATACGATTCAACTGCTCCGTAATACGTTGCACATAGTGGGGATGCGTGTGTCCGATCGATATCACGGCATGGCCACCATACAAGTCCAAATAAGCATTTCCTTCGGCATCCCACACCGTAGATCCATTAGCTTTAACTATGTTAATGGGATTAATGGGATAAACATCAAATGGTTTCATCTTAATGAATTATAGATTGATAAACGAAATAGCTTGTATTAGAAAAAGCTATCAGATTTTAGCATTACAAATATATCAGTTATAACGGTAGGAATGGTCATAAAATAAAAAAGTCCCCTTAAAAGAGGACTTTTTCTATGATAACGGGAACAATATTATTCTCCGTCAACTTTTTCTTCACCTTCTACTTCAGCTTTTACTTCCGCAGGAGCTTCAGTTTCAGCAGGAGCA
Source organism: Sphingobacterium sp. E70 (assembly GCF_019285695.1). Taxonomy (NCBI): domain Bacteria; kingdom Pseudomonadati; phylum Bacteroidota; class Sphingobacteriia; order Sphingobacteriales; family Sphingobacteriaceae; genus Sphingobacterium; species Sphingobacterium sp. E70. The sequence goes on from NZ_CP079104.1 coordinate 2,160,026, forward strand.
GCAGCTTTTTAGCACCGCCACGACGACGAGTAGCTTTTTCTCAGCTGCAGCAGCTTTTTTACCGTAGATTTCGTTGTAATCAACTAGCTCGATGAAAGCCATTTCTGCGTTATCACCTAAACGGTTTTCCATTTTGATGATACGAGTGTAGCCACCTGGACGGTTAGCTACTTTTTCAGAAATTTCGCGGAACAAGATAGAAACTGCGTCTTTATCTTTCAAATAAGCGAATACTGTACGACGAGAGTGTGTTGTGTCGTTTTTAGATTTAGTAATCAAAGGCTCAACGTAAGTACGCAACGCTTTAGCTTTAGCCAAAGTTGTAGTGATACGTTTGTGTAGGATTAATGATGTTGCCATGTTAGCCAACATTGCTTTTCTATGGCTATCCGTACGGCCTAAGTGATTTACTTTTTTTCCGTGTCTCATTTTGATTTTATTATACTATATGTACCGTTCTTGTTTTACCTAAATTGCTAAACCTTTCAGAGGCAATACGCCCATCTTCTTCAGCAATCGACTTCAAGAGGAATTACATATAGTGGTCGCTTAATAAATTATTATTCTTCGTCTAATTTATATTTTGCTAAGTTCATTCCGAATGATAAACCTTTAGATTTAACCAATTCTTGGATTTCACTTAACGATTTTTTACCGAAGTTCCTGAATTTCAACATATCAGCTACGTCGTAAGTTACCAACTCAGCTAATGTGCGAATATCAGCAGCTTTCAAACAATTCAATGCACGCACTGAAAGGTCAAGGTCTACTAATTCAGTTTTCAAAATCTTACGCATATGCAAGATTTCTTCATCGACTACTTTAGTTTCTTCTTTCGTTTGAGACTCCAGAAGCATATTCTCATCAGAGAATAAAATAAAGTGTTGAATTAAGATCTTAGCAGCCTCTTTTAAAGCTTCTTCGGGGTGAATTGAGCCATCTGTAGAAATATCTAACAACAACTTCTCGTAGTCAGTTTTTTGCTCTACACGGTAATTCTCAATGGTATATTTAACATTCTTGATCGGAGTAAAGATCGAATCGATAGCGATAACACCTACTGGAGCGTCAGTCACTTTATTCTCATCTGCATTTACATATCCACGACCTTTAGCAATACTCAATTCCAATTCAATTGTCACTGCGTTATCCATGTTACAGATTACTAAGTCTGGATTTAAGACAGTAAAGTTATTAGAGAATTTTGTGATATCACCAGCTAAGAATTGTTCTTGACCATTGATTACTACAAATACCTTTTCGTTGTCGCCAATCTCACCTGTTTTTTTGAAACGGATTTGTTTCAAGTTCAAGATAATTTCAGTTACGTCTTCAACAACACCTTTGATCGTTGAAAATTCGTGCGAAACGCCAGAAAACCTTATCGACGTAATTGCATATCCTTCTAACGAGGACAATAGAATACGGCGCAAAGCATTACCAATGGTTACACCAAAACCAGGCTCCAATGGACGAAATTCAAACGTACCATCAAAATCCGTAGATTTTTGCATGATAACTTTATCCGGTCTTTGAAATGCTAAAATTGCCATTTATTTTCTTTTAATGTTTTATTTGTAATAATAATTGTAATACAATAGAAAGATGCATACCCCAAAAATGGACTATGCATACTTCTATTTTATTTATTATTTAGAGTATAACTCAACGATTAAGTTCTCTTTGATGTTTTCAGGAATATCAGATCTTTCTGGATAGCTTAAGAAAGTACCTGTCAATTCTTTCGCATTCCACTCTAACCAAGAAAATTTATTTACAGTACGACCTGCAACTGAATTTGTGATGGCTTCAAGAGTTTGAGAACGTTCACGAACTGCTACAACGTCACCTGGACGCAAGCTATATGATGGAATGTTAACAACGCTTCCGTTAACAGTAATGTGTTTGTGAGATACCAACTGACGAGCAGCGGCACGAGAAGTAGCAATACCTAAACGGTAAACTACGTTGTCCAAGCGAGCTTCAAGTAATTTCAAGAAGATCTCACCTGTAATACCTTGTTTAGAGGCAGCTTTAACAAATAAGTTTGCGAACTGACGCTCCAATACACCGTAAGTGTATTTTGCTTTTTGTTTTTCTAACAACTGAATAGCGTATTCAGATTGTTTACCTCTGCGTTTAGAAGCCCCGTGTTGTCCAGGAGGGTAATTTTTCTTTTCTAACGCTTTATCTGGGCCGAAGATCGGCTCTCTAAATTTACGGGCAATTTTGGACTTAGGTCCTGTATATCTAGCCATTTTCTTTTACAATTAAAGTATCTATCAGCCTATAGCCGATGAATCTTATCTTTAAATTAATTAAACTCTTCTGCGTTTTGGAGGACGACAACCGTTGTGAGGAAGTGGAGTGATATCCTTGATAGTAGTCACATCGATTCCTACAGTTTGTAATGTTCTGATTGCCGATTCGCGACCAGCACCAGGTCCTTTAACAAACACTTCAACTTTGCGTAAACCCAAATCATGAGCAACTTTTCCACAATCTTGTGCAGCCTGACCAGCAGCGTATGGAGTGTTCTTTTTAGAACCACGGAAACCCATTTTACCAGCACTAGACCAAGAAATAGTTTGTCCTTGATTGTTAGTCAAAGTTACAATGATATTGTTAAACGTTGCGTTAATGTGAGCCTGACCTACAGGTTCAATAACAACGATACGCTTTTTTGCAGCTTTTTAGTTTTAGCCATTTCTTATTTATTATTTAGTAGCTTTTTTCTTGTTTGCAACTGTCTTACGTTTACCTTTACGAGTACGTGAGTTATTTTTAGTACGTTGACCACGAACTGGTAAGTGTTTACGGTGACGCAATCCACGGTAACAACCGATATCCATTAAACGTTTGATGTTTAATTGAACTTCAGAACGCAATGCACCTTCTACTTTCAATTCGTCGTTGATGATGCTACGAATTGCTGCCAATTGCTCATCATTCCACTCTTGTACCTTCACATCTTCGCTGATACCAGCTTTTTCCAAGATATATTCAGCTCTTGTACGACCGATACCAAAAATATAGGTAAGGCCGATCACACCTTTTGTTTTTAGGTAAATCAATACCTGCTATCCTTGCCATATAATATTAAGCTATTATTTTTTTAATGAATTAACCCTGACGTTGTTTAAACTTAGGGTTCTTTTTGTTGATTACAAAAACTTTACCTTTACGACGGATGATCTTACAGTCCGCGCTACGTTTTTTTATTGATGCTCTTACTTTCATGATATTTATTTTTTCAAAAGCTTGCGCTAATTAAAAGGCTTACGACTATTTATAGCGGTAAGTGATCCTTCCCTTAGTCAAATCATACGGAGACATTTCCAATTTAACTTTATCCCCAGGTAAAATTTTGATATAGTGCATACGCATTTTACCAGAAATATGGGCAATGATTTCATGTCCATTTTCCAACTCTACCCTAAACATAGCATTAGAAAGTGCCTCTCTAATTATACCGTCTTGTTCTATTGAGGCTTGTTTAGCCATATATTCTCGATTAAATTTAATTTAAAAGCCTGCGAACAGGAGTGCAAAGATAAATAAAAATAATTGAAAACCAACTACTTTTTGTTCAAAACTTTCTCTACATGTTCGAATGTCAGCAACACATCTGGTTCTCCTTTTCGGATTGCAACCATCTGTTCGAAGTGCGCCGATAACTTCCCATCTACTGTACTTACAGTCCAACCATCATCCCAAAAACGAACACCTGCGCGTCCTGCATTGATCATCGGTTCGATACAAATAACCAAACCTTCTTCCAATTTTGGACCTGCGCCACGTTTTCCGTAATTCGGAACCTCAGGTTTCTCATGTAAATGATATCCAACGCCATGTCCGACCAGTTCGCGCACAATTCCGAAACCGAATTTGCTCACGTACTCTTGAACCGCAGAGGAAATATCCCCAACACGTTTACCGGCCACAGCCTGTTCAACACCTTTGTACAATGATTCCTTTGTGACATCCAACAACAATTGCGCTTCCTCAGAAATTTCACCAACACCAAAAGTGTAGGCTGAATCACTGATAAAACCGTTCAAATTGACACCCCCATCGACAGAAACAAGATCACCATCTTTAATTTCGTAATCGCTAGGAAAACCGTGTACAATCTGATCGTTGACAGAGATGCACAAAGAGTATGGAAATCCATGATAATTTAAGAACGCTGGCGTTCCACCGTTATCATGAATATACTCATAAGCTAATTTATCAAGAGATATAGTTTTTACCCCAGGTTTAATCACTTTTGCGATTTCACCAAGCAATTGCGAAAGCACATCTGCTGACTTCCGCAATTGCTCTATATCATCTGCTGACTTATAAAATACTTTAGACATCTAAAGAAATTAAATTGCCGAATGATCCATTCCCTCTACAGACGCGGCCGAACGACCTTTAATACGACCTGTTTTCATCAATCCATCGTAATGACGCATCAATAAATGAGATTCGATCTGTTGCAAAGTATCCAACACCACACCTACTAAAATCAATAAGGACGTACCTCCGTAGAAGTGCGCAAATTGATTATTAATACCAAACAAACTTGCAATAGCAGGTAGAATAGCAATGATCGCTAGGAAAATTGCACCTGGAAATGTAATATTTGATATTACGCGGTCTATAAAATTACTAGTTTCCAATCCCGGTTTAATACCTGGGACAAAACCTCCGTTTTTCTTCATGTCATCTGACATCTGTTGTGGATTAACCATGATCGCTGTATAGAAGAACGTAAATGCGATAATTAACACCGCAAAAGTCACGTTGTACGCTACAGAAGTATAGTTACTCAACGAAGTCAAAAATTCCGACTGAAGATTTGGGAAGAACTGTCCTAAACTCATCGGCACAAACATAATTGCCTGTGCAAAAATGATTGGCATTACACCTGCAGCATTTACCTTTAACGGTATATACTGACGTACTCCACCGACTTGCTTGTTTCCAACGATTTTCTTCGCGTATTGTACAGGGATCTTACGAACCCCTTGTACGATCAAGATCGTAAAGATCACAACGAAAACAAAGCCACAAATTCAAGCAACAATGGAATTGGACCACCACCACCTTTCGCCATTCTAGAAACCCATTCCGCAGTGATACCACTTGGCAATTGAGCGATAATACCAGTCATGATGATCAAAGAAATACCATTACCGATACCTTTATCAGTAATTTTTTCCCTAACCACATCACAAATAAAGTACCGCCTGTCAAAACTATGGCAGTCAGAATCGTGAACAATGGGTCAGCGATTGTCTTAGCACTTGGCTCGATCTGAGTACGTACATAAGCAAAAGCTTGAAGCAAAGTAATCCCTAATGTTAAATAGCGAGTAATCTGATTCATTTTTTGACGACCACTTTCCCCTTCTTTCTGCATCTTTTGGAAGTAAGGAACCGCGATGCCCAACAATTGAACAACAATGGATGCCGAGATATATGGCATTACCCCTAACGCAAAGATAGCTGAACGAGAGAACGAGCCCCGCAAACATATCCAATAGGCCCAATAAACCCTCTTTTTGACCGGAAGCCAAAGCTTGAGGATTTACACCTGGTAATACCACGTGACATCCAATACGGTAAATCAAAGAAAAAGTAAGGTATTTAGAATACGCGTACGTAAATCATCGATTTTCCAAATATTGGTTAAGGTTGTGATTAGTTTCTTCATTTATTAAATTTTAACGATAGAACCGCCTGCAGCTTCGATAGCTTTTTGAGCAGAAGCAGTAAACGCGTGCGCTGTTACTTCAACTTTAGCTTTCAATTCACCGCGACCCAAGATTTTTACTTTGTCATTTTTAGACACTAATCCATGAGCTTTCAATGCATCGAAATCTACAGCCGTCAAATTGAATTTCTCGATCAACGCTTGCAAAGTATCTAGGTTGACACCATTGTACTCAACACGGTTGATGTTTTGAAACCAAATTTAGGTACACGACGTTGCAAAGGCATCTGACCACCTTCGAAACCGATTTTCGTAGAGTGACCTGAACGAGAACCAGCACCTTTGTGACCACGTGTAGAAGTACCACCACGACCAGAACCAGTACCACGACCGATACGTTTGCTACCTTTTACTGCACCTTTTGCAGGTTTTAAATTACTTAAGTTCATTTTTAAACTAAATTGTGCTAGCCCTTCGCTCTCACTAAACAGGTACTAGCGATTAAAAATAATGATTATTAATAACAAGTAATGGAAAGAGCCCAAAGACCCTTTCCATATGCTAATATTAAATAGTTTCGATAGCTACTAAATGGTTTACTTTACGTACCATTCCAATGATTGATGGAGTAGCTTCAACTTCTACTGAGTGGTTGATTCTTTTCAAACCTAATGCCTCAATAGTTTTCTTTTGGCGCTCGCTTCTGTCGATAACGCTCTTTATCTGGGTGATTTTGATTTTTGCCATGATAATTAACCGTTAAATACTTTATTCAAATCGACACCGCGGTGTTGTGCCACTGTATATGCATCACGCATGTTTGCTAAAGCAGTTACAGTTGCTTTTACCACGTTGTGTGGGTTAGAAGAACCTAATGATTTAGCCAATACGTCTTTGATACCAGCAGACTCCAATACTGCACGCATTGCACCACCTGCCAAAACTCCTGTACCACCTACAGCTGGTTTAATCAAAACTGAACCACCAGAATATTTACCATATTGTGCGTGAGGAACAGTACCTTTGATTACAGGAACTTTCACTAAATTTTTCTTTGCGTCGTCGATACCTTTAGTGATAGCTTCAGTTACCTCTTTCGCTTTACCTAAACCGTAACCAACGATACCGTTTTCATCACCTACTACAACAATTGCAGAGAAGCTGAAAGTACGACCACCTTTAGTAACTTTAGCTACACGTTGGATACTTACTAAGCGATCTTTCAATTCAATTTCGCTTGATTTTACTCTTTTTATATTGCTTAATGCCATTTCTTTCTAAGATTAAAAGTCTAAACCGCCTTCGCGAGCACCTTCAGCCAAAGATTTGATACGGCCATGGTATAAGTACCCATTACGGTCAAAAACTACTTTATTAATACCTGCTGCTACTGCTTTTTCAGCAACCAATTTACCTACAGCTTTAGATTGATCAACTTTGTTACCAGATGCAACAAAATCTTTTGACAAGCTAGATGCAGCAACTAATGTTTTACCTGCATTGTCATCAATGATTTGCGCATAGATACCTTTGTTACTTCTAAAAACCGATAAACGTGGACGTTCAGACGTTCCAGCAAGGTTTTTTCTGATTCCTTTTTGATTCTCTCTCTACGAGATGCTTTTTGTCCTGCCATGATTATTATTTTTTAGCTGATTTACCTGCTTTTCTTCTCAACACTTCGCCTTCAAACTTGATACCTTTTCCTTTGTAAGGTTCTGGTTTACGGAAGCCACGGATTTTAGCCGCGATCTGACCGATCAATTGTTTGTCAGCACATTCTAAAGTGATTGTAGGGTTTTTACCTTTTTCAGCAGTAGTTGATACTTTAACTTCATTTGGCAATACAAAAACAATCTGGTGAGAGAAACCTAAAGTTAACTCTAATACATTACCAGTACTTGTAGCACGGTAACCTACACCGACTAACTCTTGAGTAGTTTTGTAACCTTCAGTCACACCTTGAACCATGTTGTTCAACAGGGAACGGTATAGACCGTGTAATGCTTTGTGTTTCTTTTGATCAGTTGGACGTGTCACGACGATATTGCCTTCTTCTTGAGCAATATTGATGTCACGGTCAACTTGTTGTGTTAATTCGCCTTTAGGACCTTTTACTGAAACTAAGTTTTTGTCCGAAATAGTAACAGTTACCCCAGCAGGGATAGCGATAGGCGCTTTTCCAATTCTTGACATTTCTTTGTGCTTTTACCTAGATTAATAAACGTAACATAAAACTTCACCACCAACATTTTGAAGTCTAGCTTCTTTATCTGTCATTACACCTTTAGATGTTGACAAGATAGCAATACCTAAACCATTCAAAACACGAGGCATAGTATCAACGCTTGCATACTTTCTTAAACCAGGTTTACTCACACGTGTCAACGTACGAATAGCCGGAATTTTGCTAATTGGGTTATATTTCAATGCGATTTTGATCGTACCCTGTACGCCATTCTCATCGAATTTGTAATTAGCAATGTAACCTTTGTCAAAAAGAACTTTAGTGATTTCTTTTTAAGGTTCGATGCAGGAATTTCAACAACCCTGTGGTTGGCCTTGATGGCATTCCTTACTCGTGTAAGGTAATCCGCAATTGGATCTGTAGTCATTATATATGAAAATTTGTGACAGCGGTTTCCTCCCAACCATTGGTATGGGACCTTCTATCTGTTAAACAATTTTAAAATGCAAAAACCCCGGCAATCCCTAGTAGAATTGCCCGGGCAAAATTAAGTATTTTTTTTTAATTACCAAGAAGCTTTTTTCACCCCTGGGATCTTGCCATCTAAAGCCATCTCACGGAAAGTTACACGAGAGATACCGAATTGACGCATATATCCTTTAGGACGGCCAGTCAATTTACAACGGTTGTGTAAACGTACCGGAGAAGCATTTTTAGGTAATTTATCTAATGCAACGTAATCGCCAGCAGCTTTTAATTCTGCACGTTTTGCCGCATATTTAGCTACCAATTTAGCGCGTTTTACTTCGCGTGCTTTTAATCCTTCCTTAGCCATTGTTATTAGTATTTTGATTTTTAAATGGTAAACCGAACTGCTTCAACAATTCTAAAGCCTCAACATCATTTTGAGCAGAAGTCACGAAAGTGATATCCATACCTTGGATCTTGTTGATTTTATCAATGTTGATCTCAGGGAAAATGATTTGTTCAGTGATACCTAAGTTATAGTTACCACGTCCGTCAAAACCTTTATCGTTGATACCGCGGAAGTCACGAATACGTGGAAGCGATACTGCTACCAAACGATCCAAGAATTCAAACATGTTGTTATCACGTAAAGTAACGCGTGCCCCTACAGGCATGCCTTTACGCAATTTAAAGTTTGAAATATCTTTTTCGATTTTGTAGCAACAGCTTGTTGACCTGTAATCAAAGTCAATTCTGCGATAGCGTTATCGATCAATTTCTTGTCAGCTGTTGCAGCTCCTACGCCTTGTGAAACAACGATTTTCTCAAGTTTAGGAACCTGCATAATACTTTTATACTGAAATTTTTCTTGAAGTGCTTTACGGATTTCCTCCGCATATTTCACTTTTAATCTTGGTACGTAAGTCATTATTTAATTTCCTCCCTGATTTTTTAGCGTAACGAACTAATTTACCATCTGCATTTAACTTACGACCTACACGAGTAGTTTCACCCGTTTTAGGATCGATAACAGCTAAATTAGAGATGTGAATACCAGCTTCTTTCTCAATGATACCACCATTAGGATTAGCTGCACTTGGTTTAGTGTGTTTTTTACGATGTTAGCGCCTTCAACGATAGCTCTATTTTTATCCACTAAAACAGTTAATACTTTTCCTTGAACACCTTTAGAGTTACCAGCGATAACTTTCACTAAATCACCTTTTTTAATTTTGATTTTGTGCGTAGTCGTTTTTGTTTTCTTGATTGCCATAATTATAAAACCTCCGGTGCTAGTGATACAATTTTCATGAACTGTTTCTCACGCAACTCTCTGGCAACAGGGCCAAAGATACGTGAGCCACGTGGCTCATCATTATTATTTAATAATACAGCGGCGTTGTCATCAAAACGGATATAAGAACCATCTTTACGACGGATTTCTTTTTCGTTCTAACTACTACTGCTTTAGAAACGGAACCTTTTTCACGTTTCCTGAAGGCATAGCGCTTTTCACCGATACAACAATCTTATCTCCGATTGATGCATAACGCTTACGCGTACCGCCCAATACACGGATTACTAAAACTTCTTTAGCACCGCTATTGTCAGCTACATTAAGTCTTGATTCTTGTTGTACCATGTTATTTAGCTCTTTCTATAATTTCAACTAATCTCCAGTTTTTTGTTTTACTCAGCGGACGAGTTTCCATGATTAATACCGTATCGCCGATACCGCAGGTATTAGTTTCGTCATGAGCTTTAAATTTAGTAGTTTTTTTAACGAACTTACCATAGATAGGGTGTTTTACTTTACGCTCAACACTTACTACAATAGATTTGTCCATTTTGTTGCTAACTACTAAGCCGATTCTTGTTTTTCTTAAATTTCTTTCCATTTCGACTTAATTTTTACGCCTCAGAGGCTGTTTCGTTTTTAGCTGCAGCTTTGCGTGCACTGATCTCTGTACTAATACGAGCGATAGCTCTGCGTGCTGCTTTGATCACGTTAGGGTTCTCAATAGCTGAAACAGCATGTGCAAATTTCAATTTTGTAAGGGCCGTTTTCTCCTCGACTAGACGAGCTGCTAGGTCCTCATTAGATAATTCTAAAATTTCTGAATTTTTCATGTTTTTTCAGTTGTTATTTGGGTTATCATCCGTTTATATATAGCGTTAGGGGTAACGGCCCTAACGCTTAAATGATGACATTACCAAGATTTTTATGCTTCAACGTAGTCTCTACGAATCACAAACTTAGTTTGAACCGGAAGTTTTTGAGCTGCAAGGCGTAAAGCTTCTTTGGCAATTTCAAAGGCACACCTTCTGCTTCAAATAACATACGGCCTGGGCGTACTACTGCTACCCAGTATTCTGGAGCACCCTTACCTTTACCCATACGTACCTCTGCAGGTTTTTTCGTAACAGGTTTGTCAGGAAAATACGAATCCAAACTTGACCTTCACGTTTCATATAACGTGTAACCGCAATACGAGCTGCCTCGATTTGACGACTAGTGATCCATGCTTGCTCCATTGTTTTGATACCGAAAGAACCGAAAGCTAACTCCGCTCCACGAGAAGCGTTACCTTTCATGCGGCCTTTCTGCATCTTTCTGAACTTCGTTCTTTTTGGCTGTAACATGTTCGTATACTTTTTAAATCTGCTTCTTCAGCAGGTTTTTGTTGTAATCTAAATAAACTCTATTAATCTTTTTCGGACCACGGTTATTTCCACCACGGTTGTTTCCACCACGGTTGTTTCCACCGCGACCACCTTTGTTGTTACGGTTGTCACGACGTTCGCCACCACCTTCGTGGTTACCACGTGATTTTACACCTGATGCTTGACCAATGTTTGGAGATAAGTCACGTTTACCGTAAACCTCACCTTTACAGATCCAAACTTTGATACCGATTTTACCGTATGTAGTCAATGCTTCAGCTAAAGCGTAGTCGATATCAGCACGCAATGTGTGTAAAGGAGTTCTTCCTTCTTTGTATTGTTCAGTACGTGCCATCTCAGCACCACCTAAACGACCAGAACACATGATTTTGATACCTTCTGCACCCATACGCATTGTAGAAGCGATTGAAGTTTTCATTGCACGACGGAATGAAATACGCGCCTCTAATTGCTTAGCGACACCTTCAGCTACTAACTTAGCATCTAACTCAGGGCGTTTGATCTCGAAAATGTTGATTTGAACATCCTTTTTAGTCAGTTTTTTCAACTCTTCTTTGATCTTGTCAACTTCTTGACCACCTTTTCCGATAACGATACCTGGACGAGCAGTGTGAATTGTAACAGTGATACGTTTTAAAGTTCTTTCGATAACAACTTTAGCAACACCACCTTTTGCAATACGAACAGAAAGATATTTTCTGATTTTTTCGTCTTCAACTAATTTATCGGAATAGTTTTTACCTCCGAACCAGTTAGAATCCCAACCTTTGATGATTCCTAATCTGCTACCTATTGGATTTGCTTTTTGTCCCATTTCTCAATAAATTAGTTTTGTTCAACGTTTAATTTGCTATCAACTACCAACGTAACGTGATTTGAACGTTTACGAACTCTGTATCCGCGACCTTGAGGAGCTGGACGCAATCTTTTCAATTGACGACCTCCACCTACTGATACTTCTTTTACAATAAGTTCGCTTTCTTCCACTGATTTACCTTCGTTTTTGGCTTCCCAGTTTTTGATTGCAGATAATAATAATTTTTCTACACGAGCAGCAGCTTCTTTACTAGAGTGTTTCAAAATGTATAATGCATTTTCAACACGCTGACCACGAATTAAGTCTACCACTAAACGCATCTTACGAGGCGAAGTAGGGCAGTTCAATAATTTGGCATCCGAAGCTCCACCTTGTTGAGCTTTCTCTTGCTCTTTGCGCTGTCTGATTAAGACAGACTTTTTAAGTTTTTTGTTGCTTCCATTACCTATTATTTTTTCTTTTCTGCGTGGCCTCTGAATGTACGCGTAGGCGCGAATTCACCAAGCTTGTGACCTACCATATTTTCTGTTACATAAACAGGGATAAATTTATTCCCGTTGTGCACTGCGAAGGTATGGCCAACAAAATCAGGTGAAATCATTGATCTACGAGACCATGTTTTGATAACTGACTTTTTGTTAGTTTCATTCATAGAAAGAACTTTTCTTTCTAAGTTGTGATCGATATAAGGACCTTTTTAATTGAACGAGCCATTATTTTTTCCTTCTCTCAATGATGTAACGATTCGATGTTTTCTTCTTGTAACGTGTTTTGAAGCCTTTAGCTAATACACCTGTACGTGAGCGTGGGTGACCTCCTGAAGTACGGCCTTCACCACCACCCATAGGGTGATCTACTGGGTTCATTGCAACACCACGAACTCTTGGACGACGACCTAACCAACGTTTGCGACCTGCTTTACCTAACACTTGGTTAGATCTTTCATGGTTCGATACTGAACCAATTGTAGCAACACAAGTCAATAAGATCATGCGTGTTTCGCCTGAAGGCAATTTGATGATGGCATATTTACCATCACGAGCAGACAATTGAGCATAAGTACCAGCCGAACGAGCAATTGAACCACCTTGACCAGGATTTAATTCAATGTTGTGGATGATAGAACCCAATGGAATGTTTGCTAATGGTAATGTATTACCAACTTCTGGGGCAACTTTATCACCTGCTACTACAGTTTGACCAACTTTTAAACCAGCTGGAGCAATGATGTAGCGTTTTTCACCATCTACGTAGTGCAACAATGCAATACGAGCAGTACGGTTTGGATCGTACTCAATAGTAGCTACTTTTGCAGGGATATCTTTTTTATCGCGTTTGAAATCAATTAATCGGTATACTTTTTATGTCCCCACCGAGATAACGCATAGTCATTTTACCGGAGTTATTACGACCACCTGATTTCTTGTTGATTTTTACTACCAACGATTTTTCAGGAACGTTTGTAGTAACATCAGAATAATCTGCGCCTATTCTGAAACGAGTACCAGGGGTTACCGGTTTGAATCTTTTAACTGCCATCTTAAATTATATAGTACTGTAAAAGTCAATAGTTTCGCCATCTTTAATAGTAATGATAGCTTTTTTATACTTAGGAGCTCTACCAGATACGAAACCTGCTTTTGTGTAACGGCTTTTTGCTTTACCTGCTACAACTGCAGTATTTACAGCAAGAACTGTAACACCGAACATAGCTTCAACAGCTGATTTAATCTGGATTTTGTTTGCTCTGTGATCTACTTTGAAAGCGTAACGGTTTAATTTTTCCGTTAACAATGAAGCTTTCTCAGTCAAGATAGGTTTTTGATAATTTCCATATTACTTAGCTAATGCTTCCTCCAAAGTTTTAACAGAATCTGTAGTCAACAATAATTTTGTTGCATTTAATACATCATATGTATTTAAATCAGAAGCAACAATAACTTTTGCTTTTTCAAGTTTCTGCTTGATAAATAAACATTTTTATCATATGCTGGCAAAACCAATAAAGTTTTTTCGTCAGCAATGTTCAACGCGTTTACTAATGCTACATAGTTTTTTGTTTTGCAAGAATCAAATTGAACTGCATCCAAAACTACGACATTGTTATCTTGAGCTTTGTAAGACAACGCTGATTTACGTGCTACTTGTTTCAATTTTTTGTTCAATTTGAACGAGTAATCACGAGGTTGAGGACCGAATACACGACCACCACCATTAAACAATGGAGATTTGATAGAACCCGCACGAGCACCACCAGTACCTTTTTGTTTGTGTAATTTACGAGTTGAACCCGCGATTTCATTACGTTGTTTAGATTTGTGAGTTCCTTGGCGTTGGTTCGCTAAGTATTGTTTCACATCCAAATAGATCGCATGATCGTTAGGCTCTAACCCAAATACCGACTCAGGAAGTTGCACCTTGGCACCTGTTTCTTTACCTGATAAATTTAAAACTTTAACTTCCATCTCTACTATTTGTCTACGATTACATAAGAACCTTTAGCTCCTGGAATGGAACCACTAACAACGATAAGGTTTTGCTCAGCGTAAACTTTCAACACCTGTAAGTTTTGAACTTTAACTCTGTCACCACCTGTACGACCAGCCATGCGCATACCTTTAAATACGCGTGAAGGCCATGATGAAGCACCTAATGAACCTGGAGCACGCAATCTGTTGTGCTGACCGTGAGTCGCACCACCTACACCACCAAATCCATGACGTTTCATTACACCTTGGAAACCTTTACCTTTTGAAGTACCGACTACATCTACGAATTCGCCTTCCTCGAAAAGTGTAACGTCAACTACGTCACCAAGTTGTTTTGCATCTGGGAAAGTTTTAAACTCTACCAACTTACGCTTAGGCGTTGTGTTTGCTTTCGCAAAGTGCCCTTTCAAAGGAGCTGTCGTGTTTTTCTCCTTAGCTTCGTCGAAACCAAGTTGAATTGCCGAGTAGCCATCCTTTTCTTCCGTACGTATCTGCGTAACCACGCACGGCCCGGCCTGAATCACTGTACAAGGAATATTTTTCCCATCAGCGTTAAACAGGCTCGTCATTCCTACTTTTTTTCCAATAATACCTGACATGTTGTAAATTAATTAATTAAAAGTCCTTCGAAGCAGTAGGGCTTCGCTCAAGACACACTATTCCCATTAAGGGACTGCAAAGTTACAAACATTTTTATAACTGTCAAATAATTAGTGAATTATTTTTTTATTTTCTATTTTACTCCGTTATCCGTTTTTATTCGTCCAATTACACAGCTCATGTTCCCCATCATTACAACCTGCACAAAAATATAAAAAAACAATATTTCTATTTTTCTACTGCCATACAGCTGTCATTGGTTTAGCTAATTTTGAACTGTCTTAACAACGTAAGACACTTAGTATAGACTAAAATTTAAATACTTTAATACGATAATCATGAAAACAGAAATCATTTCCAAGAACGAATTACTTGCACATTGGTTGGGCCACAGAAATTTAACAAGAAAAGCAATCGAAAAATTTCCCGAAGAAGCACTTTTCAACTATAAAGTAGAGGGCATGCGGACATTTGCCGAAATGATCCAGGAGCTCTTGGGTATTGCTGTCCCAGGACTACAGGAAATTGTCAATAATAAAAGCGGTGAACTTAATGAGAAGTTTAACTATACAACCAAGGCTCAACTGCTACAAGCTTGGGACGAAGCCACTCCGCAGATCAGTGCATTATTCGACGAGATTCCAACAGAACGTTTCTCCGAAGAATTTAACCTATTCGGCCAATACAATTCGCCGATCATCCACAGTATATTCTATTTCATCGATAATGAGATCCACCACCGTGGTCAAGGATTTGTTTATTTACGCCTGTTGGGTATCCAACCTCCATTTTTCTGGGAGCGTGATTAATTGTTGAATTTGAGATGAGAGATATTAGATTTGAGATACTAGTATTACTAGTCGAAGACATAATAATGGCTACCCGTCACATTATTATTGACATCTTAAAATCTATATAATATAAAAGATACTTGTTCGGGTTCAACTCAGATACCGGACAAGTATCCTTCTTTAGTAATCTCGTGATGGGGAACCCCAAGCCCCCTAACCTCAGATTAAACCTGTTCGATTGCTGCCGCCAGCAATTGTTTTACGGTTCCTTTTAGCGATTCCGGCTCTATAATCTTTCCTTTATCAGCAAACATGAGATACCAACGGGCAAACCCACCTTCAACATGAATGCTTTCAAAGTGCATTTCAACATAACTATCAGTAACCACTTCTTTTTGAAATCCAAAGTAATGGCGATCCCATTCCATATATCGCGCCATCTCCTTGTCCACCTGGACCACCACTCTGGTTGTCGGCATTTCATGTTTCTTATTCAGGAAAAATGAAAGTTCAGGATGATCTTTCCCAAAATCGTCAGCAAGTATCCGGATATTGTTGATTCGGTCCAGGCGAAATTGCCTATAATCCTTTCGGAGTTTACAAAAAGCAAGGACGTACCAAAACTTACTTTCCACAAAAATACCGACTGCTTCGATTTCACGTTTTTCTGGAGTTTTGTCGGAGGGTTTGGAATAATAGATTTCCACGCATTTTTTCGCTGCTATACTTTCAATAAGCGTATTGGTTCCATGCGTTAATTTTTCATTGAATTGATGACGTTCTCCCCGTACCAAAAAGTTCTCTCCGACCAGAGCAACATGTTCCTTTTCATTACCTCTCAAAATAGCTTTCATCTTGAGCATTGCTGTCGTAAAATGGTGGGCGAGATTCTTGTCTGTATACTTTTCGACCAATTTCTCTGCGGCGACAAAACTCAAGGCCTCTTCGCGGCTAAATTGCAATGGCGGCATCTTATACCCCTCAACCAAAGAGTAACCATTTCCTGCTTCGCCATAAATCGGTATTCCAGCCTGCATCAGGGATCGGATATCACGATAGATTGTCCGTAGGCTTACTTCATATTTTTCTGCCAGCGCAGCAGCTGTCACCACAGGTTTTGCCTGCAGGTGCATATAGATAGCAAGGATACGGTCGAATCGTTTCTGAATGTCGGTCATAGGGATAAAGGTACGAGTTATTCCATATTTTTAAACTAAATGATATTGATTAAAAACAGCATGACAAAACAAAAAATCACGATCCAAATACATGGATCGTGATTTTTATTACCAAAAGCCTCTAGAGCAGCGATGGCTATTGTTTTGTCCCTTGGAAGAGGTATACTACATCACCGCTGGCCTCAGCCTCCGTAGTGATCTGGATATTCTTATCATCAATTGTATAAGTAATTCCCCCATAGGTCCCTGACCGGAAACATGGATATTGGAAACATTTTGTACAGGGAATGTTTTTGCTGTAGCTCTACTGTAAGCCTCTCCTGCTTTCACTGTTGCTTTCACCTTACCATCATCGACTTTGGTAACTGTGATAATCGCATTAAAATATTCAGCGTCACCACCGATGACCATCTTTCCTTTAAACGTGCCTACAATGGCATCTATTTTTCCTGAGACTATTGGCTCATTCTTATCTTTGCTACATCCGACAAAGATCATTGCAACCATTGCCACCAGGCAAAGGATCTTTAGGTTTTTGTTTATTGTTTTCATCTTTTGCATATCTATATAAGCAAAAGTAGAAATACACTGTACACAGGACAATACCACGAAATAGGGTAATTTATCCTCCTAATTTTAGGGTATCCCTGTTCCTAATGAATTAGAGCAAATTTTCCTTAAATAATATTGTCAACAGTTCTGCGGTATTTTTACGGCAAATTTCTGAATCAGATTTTTCCGATACGTATCCACCGTCAATGGGCTTAAGAATAGTTTTTCGGCAATTTGTGCACTTGTCTTTCCTTCCGCCAGCAACTGCAATACCTGCTTCTCGCGCATTGTCAGTGAGGGTAGTTGTCGGGTTGGGGAGGCCGCTATAATCCGTTGTGTTGCCCCGCATAAGGCCATGCTACCTTGAGAAACTTTCTGAATACAAGTAATAATTTCTTCCGCATCAGCACTTTTCAAGATATATCCAGCAGCACCATTGGCAAGCATCTGTAGTATGCTATTGCGCGCCATATGATTACTAAAGCCAACGATGATCAGCTCAGGATGGTTCTTCTTGAGTTCGCCGCAGAGATCGATACCATTCGCATCGGGCAAAGCGATATCCAACAAGAGCAGATCTATCTGATCCTGTTTCAAAAAATCAGTCAGCGCCTGTCCCAGCGAAAACCCCAGTACGCGGTCGTAGGATAGATTCTCTTTTAAAAATGATTTGATCCCTTCGATGGCAATTGGATGATCGTCCAAGATCGCCAATGTTTTTGCTGCTCAGACATATATTTCGATATTGACACTTGTTCCCGCCCCAGGCTGCGACAAGATATTCATTTTTCCATTTAAATATTCAACTCTCATTTGTACATTTTTAAGTCCCATTCCCCCTTTAGCTTCCCCAACCGCCTCCACATCAAATCCTTTTCCATTGTCGTCCACCCCGATCAAAAAGCCTTGCTCGTTTTGCAGGCATTGCACAATGATTTGATCGGCATTCCCATGTCGAATGGCATTGTTGATCAACTCCTGAATAATACGATAGATATTGACCTGCATATTCTCCGCAATATTGTTGAACAGGCCATTGCACTGCAACTCAATGGCAACAGCACCATGCTGCATCGAAGTACAGAGATCTTCAAGGGCCACCAATAGCCCCGAGCGTGATAAGTTTTCGGGCATCATATTGTGGGCGATCAGCCTGACATCCGAGATCATCTGGTCCAGCTGAGATTTTATCCCATCCAATACAGGCAGATTCCCTTCGGAAGAGATCTGAAGTCTCATCGCCGTCAAATGGCCACCAAGGCCATCATGCAAATCACGGGCAACCCGATGACGTTCCAGCTCCTCCCCTTCCAATAGTGCTTTGGTCACCCGAAGTTCTTGCTGCTGCGCCAACAGTTCCATATCGCGCTGCGTTTTCCTCTTATTCTGACGATATAAATAAACAGATAAACCGAGCAAAAACAGCAATATCAAAGAAAATATACCCAATATATAATTATACAAACGCTGATTTTTCTGTTGAAGTACCGTCTGCTTCTGTTCAAACTCCAATCTCATGATCTTTTCGTTCTTCTCGGCCGTTCTAAATTTGGTTTCAAGACCAGCTATTTCACTTTTATAAGCCGCCTGGGCCAAACTATCTTTAATGGCAACATGTTTTCCCAGCCATTTATAGGCATTGGGGTAATCCTTTAATTTGGCATAGGTATCAGACAAATCCTTGGCAAATTGCTGCATGTTACTTGTCATATCATAAGGCATATCCCGCATGACAATCTTAAGCTCCTTCAATGCCAGTTCATATCTTTCCAAACTAAAATAGATATTAAACTTCTGATAATGCATCATGCCGATCTCATAAGGCATATTTAGTCGTTCTGCAATTTTCAGTGCTTTCTCGGCAACCTCGAGGGCCTTCGTGAAATCATTTTTCGCACAATAATACATGCTGGCTGTTTCACCATAGTTTAGGTGAGCTACTGACTCCTTTAGCGTATCTAAAATTTGCTCCGATTTTAACAGATAAGATTTTGCGAGATTAAGTTCGCGAGATTCAACATATTCACGCGCCAAGTTTAGTAATGATATTGCATGTCTGTCTTTTGACAGGGGATATTTTTCATAGAGTTCAAGCCCTTTTTTAAAATAATAGATACCTTTTTCTGTATCGCCAATTTCCTTAAAAGCAAAGCCAATCGATTGGTAGGATTTAGCAGCTTGATTATAGTCCTTCTGTTTGATTGCTGCGGGAATTATTTTATCAACCTGGATCCGTACCATACCTTTCCGATCATCTTTATGATCGATGATCATGGCGTAATTCCACCAAGCCTTCACCCAAAATTCATAAGCTTCCTTAGTCTTAAATTTTTCGAGCATCACCGCAGCCTGTTTATACAGCTGTAAGCATTCATCAGTTTCACCCGCAGTCATAAAGATATGGGAGGCACTATAATAGGTGTATAGTGCTTTCAGGTAAGGCTTCGTTGTACACAGTTTCTTCGCTACCCCAGATAACCTGTCGCCGCGACAGTATCTTTCCGCTCAAACATGAGATTATTTGCCAATAATAGCGCTGCTCTGGCCTTCACGCTATCGTTCTTAACGGTATTGAATACATTCCGTAGACTATCAATGGAACTGATTGATGCCCCCCTGCTGTAATGCAAAAATATATAAAAGCGTACCGCACAGTAGCATCGTAAGAAAAACAAGTTTTTTCATCTATTTAGTTTATTGACAGATTGGTCAAATTCCATGACACAAAATGCAAAAAAAAAAGATAAGATATTGCTGTTTTCCGACGACATTTTATACAACTATCCCAAACTATACCCTTGTTACATAAGATTTAATAATATTGTTGAATCCCAAATCCATTATATCAATTATTAAGATGCAAAACAACACATAAGACCAAGATAATCCGAGTCGACAAAGTCCCCTTAGCTCCCTTAAGATATACCAAAACTAAAGTATAAGACAGGTCTTCAATTAGGGGCCTTACTTTCATTTAATAGGGACTTTAGACGGACCTCATCCGGACTTCACCCGGACCTCATTCGGATGAAAGCGTATAATATCCCCGTTATACCCCTGTTTGATATCAGTTAATTTACAAGAAGTATACTAGTTAAAGTAAGCTTTTCCCCACTTGTCTGTTAAACGAACCAAACCAATTATAAATGAATTTATGGCACGAGTAAATAATGAAGCAAACAATAGTCGAAGAACAGTCAAACCAGTACCGAGATTGAAACAGCCCTTAAAAGACAGTTATTCATTTAGACTGAAGCGATCCTCAATTCTATAAAAAAACGCCTGCCTCAACAAAATGAGACAGGCGTTTTAAAATCGATTATTTTAAGAATATCCAACCAAGGCTTTAACTCCTTATTTTAGGGATTTCCATGCACAGCATCCAATAGCATTACGATCAGAACTAACACATCGTTTGTTTTCATTTTTATTGTGTTTGTTATTTCTTCCGTTCTTTGTAAACATCTGCTCCAATAATATCCGGCGTCAATGTGTGATCTATAATCATTGTTTCACCATTCCACGCCTTTTTAGCTGTCCAACTTGCATCAGGGGCAGCCCACAGCGGATCGTTTGGCGGTAAGCCCAGAATAATAAAGGCTTCTGAGCATAAATATTCACTTCCGGTAGAAACATAGGTTTCGCCCACTTCTGGTTGATGGCCAGCAAAACCAATATTTAACCAACCGGAGCTATTAAAAGTTCCCGGCATTTCAATCTGTCTTTTTATTACCGTATAAAGCGCACATCGCACTTGAGCCGGTTCGATTCCTTTTTCTAATTCGTGCATATACGCAATTTTGGAAAGCAGCTGAAAAGCACCGAAACGGTAACTCAATGAACGTCCTACTGGTGGATAAGTCCCTTCAGGAGAGATTAAACGTTCTTGTATGGTCGCGTATCTTCTGGCGCGATCTAAGAATATAGGATAGAGGTTTGCTGTATCTAAATTAGCATTCTTCAGTTCTAGGCTAGTTTCTAAAAGCATCGGATGTATTACAAAGCTATTGTAGTAATCGTAATGAAAGTTAGGGCCGTCACCGTATATTCCATCGCCTTTATACCAGGAAACCATTAAGTCAATAGCGCTGTCCAAACGACTTTTATCAACAACTTTATCATATTTTAAGAAAAAGGCTTCGATTTCGGAACTAAATAACACCCAGTTATTACCATAGGCATTCATTTCGCGGGTTAGGTTAAATGCATTGATCACATTTTTCTTGGTCTGATCATCTAATTTACCCCAGAGTTGATTTGGAGACCTTAAAAGCGCCTGCGCTAAAAATGCAGCATCCACCAACGCTTGACTTTGTGTTTTGGGATGCTTTCTAAAGTTCATATAATCCGGATTATCGGGATCCGTCGCATTTTTATACAGGCAATGGATAAATCGATATATTTCTTTCTCAACTTACCTTCGGCTGTATTATCCGGCCCAAGTTCAAGCCAAGGCGCCATTCCAGCCATTAACCGACCGAATGCTTCCAAGTAAGTACAACCTGTCCGGTCCAGATTGTTACGCGATTCGATCGGCATCGTTTTAACTAATTCACCTTTACTCAATGCCATTAATACAGGATCAGCAATTTTGGTAAGCGTTTTCACCAGATATGCCCGCTGTTGTAGACCATTATTTTCCTCTTTCTTTTGAGCAAATAATACCTGTGGCACTAATAATATGATAATGACTAACTTTTTATAGTTCATAGTACTGGAATTATTTATTTTAAAATGGAACTAGTTTCCCTCATCCGTTATCCATAGATAATTCCCTTATTGTTTGATCACTTTTTCGCCATTGAGCATTCGGTCATATCTGATCAATGCCTCTACGTAATAATAATCGGCATAAGTCAATGGCACATCTACCTCCGTCTTATGCGGAATAGAACCAACACTATGTTTCAATATATACCCCCAGCTTCTTTGTAATCTGCTTTGTATGGTTTCGAAGAAAGTGACTTTAACATCTGCTCAGCTTTGGAAATGTACAACTGACTTTCACTGCCCTTTGTATATTGTGCCAATTCCAACAATGCAGAAGCCGTAACCGCAGCAGTAGAAACATCGCGCAGATCCTTTTGATTATAATACTTACTTTCCTTGGTCAGTTTATTTTGATCCATATCCCAATACGGAATCAGATCCTTTGGAAGATTGGGATGATTAAGGTAAAACTTAGCGATATTCCTTGCTTGTTCCAGGTATTTCTTTTCACCTGTTTCGCGGTACATCATGGTATATCCATATAATCCCCAAGCTTGTCCCCTTGCCCATGCAGACTCATCGAATGCTCCTTGTGCAGTCTTTCTCGATATTATACTTCCATTATCGGGATTATAATCTACCACATGATAAGAACTGTAGTCTTTTCGATAATGGTTAACCATTGTCGTATTTGCGTGCCGTATGGCAATATCCCGAAATCTTTTGTCTCCTGTCATTTTAGATACTTCGGTCAAAAATTCCAGATTCATCATATTATCGATAATAACAGGATATGTCCACGGTTGCCCGTCCCAGTTCTTACCACCATCCCATGAGCGGATAGTTTTGGAGCTTCATGAAAGCGTGTTGCCAATGAAGCAGCACCCGTACTTAACACGCCTTTATATGCTGTAGAATCACCTGTTAACCGTAATGCATTACCAAAACTACAATAAAGCATAAACCCAAGATCATGTGTTCCTTTATTGTTTTTCTCCTTTTCTAAATGTTTTAATTTTCGTTTTGCCTCATTCAACAACTTCTCGTCTTTTGTATATTCATAAAGATAGAGTAC
Source organism: Sphingobacterium sp. E70 (assembly GCF_019285695.1). Lineage (NCBI taxonomy): Bacteria > Pseudomonadati > Bacteroidota > Sphingobacteriia > Sphingobacteriales > Sphingobacteriaceae > Sphingobacterium > Sphingobacterium sp. E70. Next base: position 2,183,282 of record NZ_CP079104.1, read on the forward strand.
TGTACCTGGATAAAATCCGGAGCACCACCAGCTAGATCCCCAATTGACATATTTCCCATCTTTAAAGGTGGTAGGAATATCCGACTCCTGGATGGACGAAGCTAGATAGTTGATCTGTTTATGTGCATCTTCAAGATTGGTTTTGACAAATTCTTTATTCAGTCCTAATTTGGCTGTTGTTAAATTCTTCTGACTAGAACATGATATTGCTTGTAGACCAAGCCCGATCATTAATGCTCCTGAAATATAGTGTTGTATCTTCATTATTAGTATTGAGTATTGAGATATGAGTATCAAGATTTTACTTATACAAGTCTAAGACCTACCTAGTATCTCTATTTTTTTAGTATTTAGATTATGAATAAAAGAACAAGGAATTAGTAACTGACGTAATAATCTTTTGGAAACTGTTCCGCATTCCAGCACTTCTGTGATGTCCATTTCTGTGGGGCACATGTCCAGAACTCATCCGTAGCAGGTAATCCTAAGGGTAGGAAAGACAACGATGCCACATACATTGATCCGGCGTTGGTATAATAGTCGGCCAAATTTGACTGCTGGTCTCCAACCACCCCCATACGCAGCCATCCCGACGGAGCGAAGGTTTTGTCAATATAGATGTGTCTGAGTACTGCAGTCAGGGCTGCCCTCACTTGACCTTTTGAAATATCGTCCGGTAATTTATTTTCTAAGGCTACGGTTGCCAAAGGTTGAAACGCTGCATTCTTGTAGGTAGACGAACGTCCTACAACCACATAGTATCCTTCAGGCGATATCATCCGTTCTAAATGATGTGCATAACGCTGCATGCGTTTATAGGCACGTTCATACATTTCTTTGTATTTTCCACCAGCGGAGATATTATGACGAAGCGATTCCACTTGCATACAATGGATCACATAGCCATTGTAATGGTCAAAGCTAAAATGTGCCCCATCACTATACCAACCATCGCCGACATACCATTCCTGATCAAATTTATTGACCGCATAGTCTATTTTCTCACGCGCGCATTCCTCGCCAGCACTATATAGGAAAGTTTCGGTCATTGCAGCAAAAAGTAACCAATTGCTTTCATTTGGTTTGATCTTACGCAATAGTTTGAATTCTTCGACAACCCTTTTCTTTGTTACCTGATCCAATGGTTCCCAAAGTGCTTTGGGTGCTCTCAGGAACGCAAGGGCTAGATGTGCAGCATCTACCAGTGTCTGCGATGAGGGGCCGCGCCATGTAAAATAATCTGGAGATTTAGGATCTACACCATATTGAATACCCAATAAGGCTTGATCACGTAATTTTTACGTAATTTCCCTTCTTCCGTTCCGTCATCAGGTAAAGCCAGCCAAGGTGCCATGCCTGCCAGCAATCGACCGAAAGCCTCGAGATAACCAACTCCTGGATCTCTACTGTCAAAAGTAGGACTTACCTCCATCGGCATCTTTTTGCGCCATTGTTGTTTACTGATATTATCCAATATAGGTGTGGCGATCTTGCTTAGTATTGAAACCCAATAAGCACGGTCATTCCCAGCATAGCTTATACTTTCATCAGATAAAACACTTGCCTCCGCCCCTATTGGTAACGAGGCCGTCAATGCACCAATCCCAGCACCGCCCAAAAATTTTAATACAGATCTTCTCTTCATTGATAACGGTTTATAAATAATGTATGCTCAACAAGCACACACAAAACATTAAAAATCTTTATTTTAAAATAAAAAAACAAACGAAAAAGAATCAATCGCTCTAGCAAACGATTGCGTGAGCGATTGATAACAAGTTCTTTACAAAAGGAGAAATATCTTTCCTGATTTCTTAATCATCCCAGCCACTGTTTTGTGTCAATGATGTGTTTCGTTCCCGTTCCACTTGTGGAATTGGCCATGTATAAAGTTGATCACCTCGCCAGTCATATGGAGAAACAACTCCTCCCCATGCCTGTTTAATTCCATTTCCGGTGTAAAATGATGTTTCTTTCAATGTTTTCCAACGCAACTCATCAAAATAGATAACACCTTCGCACATCAATTCACGGCGGCGTTCTTCACGAATTTCTTTTCTGAGATCCTGCTCACCTATCCCTAATGGTAATTCTCCAACTCCGGCACGCTTTCTTACTTCGTTTACTTTTAACACAGCTTCACTAGGCTTTTTCGATTCATTCAGTGCTTCTGCCCATAATAAAAGGATATCTGCATATCGCATCACAATATAATCATAAGCGCCTGCCTCTCTATTGGGAATACCTGGGTTAGCTCCTCATAAACAAACTTACGTGGGTAATAGTAAAAATTAGGGACAATATCCGTTCTCAAGTCAAACACACCACCAAATTCTTGCCGATATGGCCACCTTGAGGTGAAGGTTTGGTCTGTCGCGCCATTTGCTCCCACAAAAGTAGAATAAGGCAAAATCACGTTGCTTACTAACCTTGGATCTCTATCTTCATAGGCTTTCTTAAGTCGTTCTTCATTACCTGTTGGCAAATACAAAGACATATCAAGCTTATTTGTAGTCCGTTTCTCAATGTTCGATATTTCAGTAGCGGTCAAATTATTCCGTAAGAAAAATACCTCCCTTTGACCCGGTGCCATCTGATTATAACCTGGCAGGTAATCATCCCAATTAAACTTAGATCCATCTTTACGCTGATAGCGATCTATCGCATCAGGATGGACCAAATAGGTATTCCAATTGGATCCAAAAGCTGATCGTGATCCAAACCTGAATTGGTAATCTGAACCATATCCTGCCAAAGCGATATTTTGGATACTAAATATAATTTCAGGGCTTTGCTCATTATCACCTTTAAAAAGGTTTGCATAATTACCAAATAAGGTATGTCCCATATTTTTGACTTGCTCAAAGTCGGCAATGGCTTTTGCCCATTCTTGCGTATACATATACACCTTACCACGAAGCGCATGTGCTGCAGATTTAGTAACTCGCCCAAACTCGGCCTTTCCTTTATCATAACGATTTGGCAATAGAGGTTCATTGATACAATCCGTCAGATCTTTGATAATCAAATCCCAGACTTCTTTTTCTGTACTCCTTGGTTTATCCACCTTATCCCACTCGATTGGTTCAGTATAAATCGGAACTCCCTTATACAGTTGATTTAAGCGATAGTAATGGAATGCGCGCAAAAATTTCATCTCTGCAAGTAATCTTGCTTTCTTTTCGGGCCCTACAGGTGACACATTGGTGATACCATAGATCGCATTATTACTCCGGTGAACACCTTCATACAAATTTTGCCATGTAGAAGAGAAAATACCCGATGACGCAGTAGCCGTTGCATTCATCAAGGTTGAATTGTCCCTTCCCTGAAGGGTAACATAGGTGTCATATACATACAGCATCTGACCTAAACGCAAGCCTTGGTAAACACCATTTACACCTTGGTCAGTAAGATTTTCTGTTAGCCACATATTATTGGTTAATACCTGTGTTTTGGGTACGGTATCCAATAAATCTTTCTGACAAGCAGAAAACAATGTTGCCGACCCGATAGTTACTCCAAGCAGTATTTTTTACTCCACAAATTATATTTTTTATATTATTTTTCATGATCTTTCTATTTTAGAATCCAATATTCAAACCAAAAGCAAATTGTTTCATTGTTGGATATTCTGCTCCTGCACCAACTTCTGGATCTAATCCTGGAAAGTCCGTAAGCATCAGTAGATTTTCACCTGTAAAAATACCCTTAAGCTGCGTACTTTAACTTTTTCAGTTAGTTTCTTATCAAACGTATAACCTATTTGCAAATTTCTAAGCTTTAAAAAATTTGCCTTATATAACCAATAATCGCTTGCTTGATTATTGATATTTTTCAGAAGTGCCATATTTCAATCTAGGGAAATATCCATTTTGATTGGTACGTGGATCATTTGGCGCCGCCGGGTTATAGAAATAATGGTCATCTGCAATACGAGTGGTCACCTGGTTACCAAGAATCAATACATTATTATTATAACCAATATCTGTCCAGTAATACTGTCCTCCGGCCTCTCCTGCCCAAATCATAGACATATCCAGACCTTTATAAGAGAATCCAAGATTGAATCCATAGATATATTTAGGATTTGTCGACGTACCGGTAAAGTACTGATCGGCATTATTTCCATAAATGCCATCTCCGTTCCGGTCGGCATAAACCAAGTCTCCATAATACATCCGTGCATTCGCACCATAGCTATCCGCAATGGCTTGGGATGAGGTTATAAAAGAATAGCCCGCAGCCTTCATTGCTTTTGCCCATTCGTAATCCTGATCCGTACGGATCATCCCTTTGGTAGGTCCTCCATTGATATTAACTGAACCATCGGCATTAAAATAACTACCATCACCTTGATATACCTGACGTAGATAGAATTCATCCAGCTGGTATCCCTCAAGTCTCCGGTTTACACCACCTGTGGATACATCACCTAAGTTAGTATTCCATACCATTTTTCCCGTTCCGTCATCAACCATACCTTGAACCAGCTTACCTTGGTATTCCGTGACTTTATTTTTATTATATGAGAAATTACCACCAATGTTATAACTGAAATCCCCAATCTTATCCCGCCAGTTCAGATTGAGCTCAATTCCGTTATTACGCATAGCGGCTTGATTGTAATAAGGACCACTAGCAGTACCCGCCGTAATTGGCATTTGTGCTGTACGAATAATATTTGACGTTTTACGATCGTATAAACTTAGTTCCACAGATGCACGACGGTTTAATGTTGCAAATTCCAATCCAAGCTCTTTATTCTCGGAATCTTCCCATTGCAACAAGTTATTGCCAAAACGTGACAATGCTAGTCCATTGGCTTGAGCTCCATTAAATGAATAACCCACCGAACTATATACTCCGTGCCAGCCATAGACATTCAAATCATCTCCGCCGTCATTCCCTAATTTACCCCATGAAGCCCGAAGTTTAATATCCTGTACATAAGGATTGACAGCTTCCATAAACGACTCCTTAGATAAGATATAACCAACAGAAGCAGAAGGAAATGTACCGTATTTTCGTCCACGCCCAAATTTTGAAGCCCCATCCCGACGTAAACTGAATTCTGCTAAATATTTTGCATCATAGTCATAACTGGCACGACCAAAAAGGAACGCATGGAGTTATCAGATTCGCTTCCAGAGATACTGTTCATCTCCGTTCCTGTACCGATATTGGTAATAGTCGCATCGATCAATCCTTTTCTAGAAGCACTAAATCCGGAATCGTTGTAATAAAATTCATTATGACCAACTAATGCGCCAATCGTATGTTTACCAATCGTTGTGTTATAACGCAATACGTTATCGAAAGATTTTCTGTAAATTTTACCATAAGACTGTCCGGTCGTCGAGTTCGCAAGGTTAACAGGTGTCGATGTAATCGTCATGGTTGAAAAGTCATAGCGTGGTGACGGATCAGACCAGGTTTTCACTTCATCAAATCGGCTCTGGTAGTTAAATTTCGTTTCAAATGTCAAACCCTTCCAAAGTTTAACATTTGCAAATAAGGTAGCGTTGAGTCGTGTACGCTCATTACTTCCCTTATTATCGTAAAGATAGGTCATTAAATTGTTCAGCTGCGATGATTCACCGGAGCTGAGTACAGCGCTTCCAAACTTACCGTCATACATTGGGTAAATACCCGGTGTCGTTTGTCGCAAGAAATTATACAGATTGGCATCGGAAGCCATAGAACGGTCTTCTTTCAGAATAAATGTCTGTGTACCGACTGTCAGGAAATTGGTAACATCTGTCTCCAGATTCACCCGTCCTTCATAGCGCTTCATCCCTGTGTTGTGCATAATGCCCGGGTTGTCTTGTATTCTTCCGGATAGATTATAGCGGATATTTTCACTCCCTCCCAAAACACTGACGTTATGACTCTTTAACCAAGCATTCTCATAAATCCAATCTCCCCAGTTGGTATTGGGATAGGCGACATAATTTGGTATGCCCTGAGCGGTCACACCATTTGGATCAGCATTTGCAGCTGTCCAGGTATCAATAGCGCTTTGCGTATATGGACCTTTCTCGCCTATATTTTCTGCTGCTTCTTGAAACAAGCTCATATGCCTCAAATAATCGCTTAGAAATTCAGGCTTCGCGCTTGGTGTCGTTCTCGAAAACAAACCTGAGTATTTTATTTGAGGTGCTTGTCCGCTTTTTCCTTTCTTTGTTGTAATGACAATAACTCCATTCGCAGCCCGTGCACCATAGATCGCTGCCGAAGACGCGTCTTTTAATACTGATATTGTTTCAATATCTTCTGGATTTACAGCATCCATTACCCCTTGAATACCATCAATAATCACCAAAGCATCATTATTGTTCATGGTACCTGTACCACGTACGCGAATGGTTGCTCCATCACTACCGGGCTTACCATTGCCGACTTTCACCTGAACACCGGCAGCCAGCCCCGACAAAGCCGAGGATACATTCGTCACAGCCCTGCTCTCCAGTTTTTTTCCATCGATAGTTGCGACAGAGCCCAATAGTTTAGATTTCTTCTGTTGCCCATAACCCACAACAACAACCTCATCAATCGCCGAGCTGGCACTTTCCAACGTTACATTAATGGCATTGCGGCCATTTAGTACAATCTCTTGATTTTGGTATCCTACATAGGAAATTGATAGTGTTGCGTTAGGATTCACAGATAAGGAATAGGTTCCCGATCCATTTGTGGAAGTGGAGAGCGTTCCGCCCTTCTCCCGAATGGTTACACCTGACAAAGGTGTTCCCTGACTGTCTTTGATTTGTCCCGTTACATTTATTTTTTGCTGGGCATGAACTGCACCTACAGAAAATAGTGTCATAGCGGACAATCCAATTGCGTAAAACTTAGCCATACTTTAGGAAATTGGTTTTATAATTAAAAATGGTTACTTAACTATGTCAAAATTGAGCAAGAACGACGATTTAATAGGGTGATTTTTATAAATATTAAGGGGTAAAATCTTAAATTTGATGCTGTAACCTCTATTTATCTATGAAATTTCCAGCACAACAGATTCGAAGCATTGTCGTCACTTTACTACACCTCTGTTCAAGTATCATTTGTTGTGCCCAGCACTTTAGTTTCGAAACACTGACGCAGGATAATATCCTAGACAAACAAGCAGTACTGACAATCGCGCAGGATCAACAGGGTAAATTATGGTTTGGTGGGGAAACAACCTATTTATTTACGACTCCAGAAATGTGACGAATGTTTTAGTCACTGACTCCATTTTCAAAAATGTAGATTACATCAATAAGATTAATATCAATTCGAGAAATGATCTTTTTATTGCAACTGCAACGAAACTCTTCATCTTTAATATTGACAAAAGAAAACCCGTCTATCAACAAGACAAGCCCTTTGATCTTCCCTTAGCTATTCATGATATTTATATTCACGGCAATCAGACCATCCTCTGTTCCGCTCGTGGACTCTATCTTGCTATTCCTTTTGGAAACTCCTATACCATAAAACCGGTTCTGACCCGCAATCATGTCCAAGCTATTGTTCCGGTTAATTCGAAAACATATGCAGTTGCCAGCGATAGTGGTATTGAATTTTGCACATTAAAAATAATACCCTAACACACATCGATCGTATCTCATTACCACTAAAAAATCAGGGTATTGTTAGCTCTTTGTATTACCAAAATGGCATATTATGGATAGGAACAAAACTACAGGGATTATTTCAATATCGATTATCGGATCAACATTGGCAGCACATTCATGAAGGGAACAGCAACCTCCTAAGTAATAACATCCGAAAAATCAATAAAGGCCCAAATAATACATTAATGCTGGGCACACTAAAAGGGCTTTCTGTCTTTACAGGCAGTACACCTTTTATTAATTACAAACACAATACTTTGGTTCCGCATTCGCTAAGCCAAAATTCCATTTACGATATATTTGTCGACGATCAACAAATTATTTGGTTAGGCACTTATTTTGGAGGTATCAATGCCATTTATCCAAACATGATTCCCCTACATGTTTATTCGAGTCGTGAGTCTCCTCAAAACAGGCTAAATAGTGATATTATTGGCAGTTTTGCAGAATCCCCAGATGCTTATTGGATCGGAACCGAAGAGGAAGGAATAAATCTTCTAGATAAAAAGACGGGAATAATGAAGCCTTTTCCCCAGCTATCGCGATCAAATCTAATCAAGGATCTATCAATACGTGACAGCACCCTCTATGCAGCACAACATGGTGGCGGTTACTCGATCATTGATTTAAAAACTAAAACTGCACAACATGTCCTATTAGACAAAAATCCGCTCCATTTAAAAAATAATATCTATAGCATCTATGCCGGAGTTGATAACTATCTGTACCTGGGTACAAATGCTGGTTTATATATTGTACCTCCAGGGAAACCTCCATATCCGGTCAAAATACTTCCTACCACATTAACGGATATCCAAGCGGATAACAAAAATTGTGTTTATTTTTTATTAGCGGGACGGCTTTACAAGCAAGATCCTAGGACAAAAGTTATTCGCCTATTTACGGATCCAAAATTATCCATTCAAGGGTTTTATGTCCATCCGGATGGCGATATCTGGTTTACAACTGCAACTGAATTATATCATTTGGGCGATATCAAGCCATTGGCCCGTTTTCACAATAACACCTTAGGCTGGCCTGTCATGATTGACAAACATTTCTGGATCAGTAGCAAAAATGGACTGATTTTCCTCGATCCAACCACAAAGTATACTACTGTCCTTAATCAGTACGATGGTTTTCCTGTTAAAAATATGCAGGGAGCTAAGGTCTATAGCAGCGACGCCGGTGTTTTATTCGTGACGACATTGAATGGCTTAGTTTCGATAGACACCCGAAAAATCACCTTTAATCAGAAAAAACCGAACGTGCTTTTTAGAAATATATTTCTTGAAGAGACGCCATTGAACTATAGCCGCATCCAACAAGGTGATCACCCCAACAACTACAGATTGCAATTACGTTATGACGAGAATTTTATCACAGTCAATTTTTCGAGTTCCAATTTTATTAAACCACATAAAAATAGATATCGTTATAAACTCGAAGGTTTTGATAAGGATTGGATAGAAACCAGTACACCAAGTGTCAGATATACCAATATTCCTGAAGGACGACATATACTCAGTGTATATGCCAGCAATAATGACGGCATCTGGAGCAGTACTTCGCTACAAATACACATTGATATAAAGCCGCCGCTCTGGAGAACTTGGTGGGCTTACCTCTTATATGCCGGACTATTTACCCTCGGCGTACACTTTGTTATCAAGTTTGTTGTAGAACGCCAGATGCTGATTAATTCTGAAAGGGAACAGGAAAAGAAAATCAAATTCTTTACACAAATTTCGCATGAGATCCGTACCCCACTGACCCTGATCACTGCTCCTCTGGATGAAATCATCAGCGAAACGGCCAACTTATCGACTACGCAATCTAAGATAAAACGGATTAAAAAGAACGCGGCCAAATTATTGGGGGTTGTTAACGAGCTACTTGATTTCAAAAATTTGATGACAAGCACTTCATCTTGAAACAAAGCGATATCCCCTTCAGGGAATATATTGAAGACACATTCTACCTCCTCAATGATCTTGCGCAGAATAAACATATCAACTATTATATCCGACAATTGGATGCCGTAGGGTTACAATCCATCGACGCTGTTCAATTCGACAAGGTCATGTTCAATCTATTGTCAAATGCCATTAAGTATACCCCGAGAATGGCACCGTTTATCTTGAGCTCCTTGATAACGAAGACAGCATCATCATCAACATTGTTGATAACGGGATTGGCATTTCAACGGACAATCAATTCAAGATCTTTGAAGAGTATTATCGGGAGGAACAAGCAAATGACAGTATCGGTACCGGTATTGGACTAGCCTTAACCAAACAGATTGTCCTACAGCATCAGGGAGAGATCCGTTGTTTTACCATGAAAGATGAAAAAGGAGAATGGACGGTGTTCAATCTACGTTTGCCTAAACTATCGAAAGTACACATATCCTCTCCCTCAGATTCCCTGATGACCGTAATAGATGAATCAAATTTAGCAACTCCGTCCGTAATGGACAGATCTTTGCAACAGACCATCCTCATTGTCGAAGACAATAGAGAACTATGGATACCATTGTCCATTTGTTTCAGGACAGCTATACTGTCATTACAGCTGTCAATGGAGAAGACGCCTTATCGAAAGCGCAAGAGTATATCCCAGATTTGATCTTATCTGACCTGATGATGCCTTATATGAATGGAGCCCAGTTATGCCAGGCTGTAAAAACAAATATTGCTACAAGCCATATTCCAGTTATCCTGCTGACCGCAGTGACAGACAGTAACTCACAGACACAGGCTTTACAATACGGAGCAAACATTTATCTAACAAAACCTTTTGATAATAGGCTGTTGTTTCTATCTGTACAGAATCTCATAGCCATCAGTCATAAAAGAGCAAGGAATTTCAAGTCAAAAGACAGATTTCGACAACGAACTGGATGCTCAATTTATTGCCACATTGGATCAACTAATCGAAGATAATATGCAGTCGGATAACTTTGATGTTAATTTTATCTCCCGAAAGATGGGCATGAGCACACCTATTATTTATCGAAAACTCCGGGCGATATCCAACCTTTCAATCAATAATTATGTAAAGATGTACCGACTTAACAGAGCTAAAGAGTTGCTGCGATCTTCCATGAATATTAGCGAAGTCGCCTATGCCGTTGGGTTTTCCGAAAGAAAATATTTCAGTAGGGAATTTAAGAAACAATTTGGATATAATCCATCAGAGCAAGTAGCGGATTCCTCCGAAGATGATTAAAACACAAAATGGATTAGAAAAGGGATTAAATATTTGAAAAGAGACTGTAGTAGGACAGTAATAAATTTAAAACTAACAAAGGCGCTTAAATGGGCGCCTTTGTCATCTTTATCTTGGGATCTTTACAGTGTTTACTTCGCGATTTCTTTAATCAGTGGTTGGCCATCCAAGAGTCTTTTATAACGGATCAATGCTTCTACATAATAGTAGTCCGCATAGGTCAATGGTACATCAATCTCCGAATTTAAAGGAAGCGCCCTACACTATGCTGAAGAATATAGCCACCGTTTTGACCATAAGCAGCCAAATAAGGTGCTTGGGATAGATTTTTGATCATTGTCTCCGCTTTATCAAAGTAAAGTGCAGATTCGTCGCCTTTGCTGTATTGCGAAAGTTCCAGTAAGGCCGAGGCATACAAAGCCGCAGCGGAGACGTCCTTAAATCTTTATTGGGGTACATCTTATCAGTTGCAGCGATCTTATCTTTATCAAAATCCCAGTATGGAATTAGATCTGAAGGCAAATCTGGATTATCAAGAATGTATTTCGCTATCTGCTGTGCCTGCTTTAAAAACTCCTTTTTCTTTGTTTCACGGTACATCATGGTATAGCCATATAAGGCCCAACCCTGTCCCGTGACCAGGCTGACTCATCAGATGCACCTTGATGTGTCTTCTTAGCGCGAACTTTACCTGTATTCTTATCATAGTCGATCACATGGTAAGAACTATAATCTTTCCGAAAATGGTTTTTTAATGTTGTTTCAGCATGGGTGACTGCAATATCATAATACTTTTTATCTCCGGTTATTTTAGAGACCTGTGTTAAAAACTCCAGGTTCATCATATTGTCTATAATGACGGGATAATCCCAGGACCCGTGATCCCAGGAACGGATAGTTTTGTCTTCGGACTATAACGCGATGCCAATGAATTTGCTCCTGTTGTCAAAACTGGTTCATATTGTTGTGTGTTTCCAGTCAATCGAAGGGCATTTCCAAAACTACAGAACAACATAAAACCCAAATCGTGTGTACCCTTATTATTCTTCTCCTTTTCTAAGTAAGTTAATTTGTCCTCCGCTTTCTTTAGTAGATCTGGATCTTTGGTTCCTTCATATAAATAGAATAAAGTCCCAGGATAGAATCCCGAACACCACCAACTTGATGACGAGAAAACTTCCTTGCCATTTTCAAATGTTTTCGGAAACTTATCTGCCGGTGTTTCCTTATCCAAGACTTTAATCTGCTTGGCAGCTGCATCCAGTTGCTGTTGTACAAACTCTTTTGACAGTTTCAATTTCACAGTTTGCCCATGGACCAAAGTACCTGTTCCCAGAGCAGCCCATAAAATCATAAAATTTGCTTTCTAAATCTCATTAGTTATATTCCCTTTCTATACGTTGTTTACTTTAATTATTTTAATCTATATTGCTGTTATTTACTTTCACGGATAGCGACTATAGCTCCCTTATTGAGTTCTAATCTGATTAAACCATCCTCCTGCTTCGTATACTTACCCTTTCCTGTATTTTAACGATTGGGTTAAGCATATCGAGCTTTAGCTTTAATGTTCCACCGTATTGGCTTTTAACTTCAACGGCTACTGTATTCCCATTTTTACGTTGTGCAGAAATCAAATTCCCCCATCCGCTAAAAACTGGTTAAAGGAGACATCCTTCCATTTGCTCGGAACAGCTGGGAATACGCGCAATATCCCATTCCAATATTGCAGACAGAGCTCCTGTATACTTGCCATGGCGGCCAACGGCGTCTCGATCACAGGGCCACTTTCCGCATAGAGAGTATTCGCTTTTACATATTTGTTCAATAAAACATCCAACGAGGCTAAAGCCGCATCGCCGCGTCCCATCATGGCATACATCGAAGCCGCCCCTGAAAAGGAATAGCCCTGAAGCCATTGCTTTTTACTCTGCCAATATGCAATAGATTTTTCAATCAGCTCCCTGTTTTCCTTTTGATCCCAGTTTACATCATAAAAGGATAAATCATCATCAGATGCGAATAGTGTCGATGTGACTCCTCATAGGGCACATCTTTGGCAATCATAAAACCATCACTATTTTGTGGGTATTCAACCAAATGTTCCAGCACATCCTTCCATACGGCATGAAGTGGATCGTTGCCTCCACGTTCGTCATCTAGTTCCAGTAAAGCCTTTAAGCCCCACGTTAGGATTGATAGGTCGTAGTTTGTATTATAAGCAAATCCTTTTGAATATTCAGGTGAATAGGTTTTAACAGCGATCGCATATTTCCCATTTTGATCTTTCTCCAGCAAATGCAAATGGTAGTTGACTGCTTCCTTCAAAAGTGGGAATAAACGATCATATACATCTCGCGACAGTGTTGCCCGATAATACTGATAGTAGCTGTGCAGTAGCCACACAAGGTTACCAAGTTCTTTATCACCATCAGAGGCTTTTTCAAGGGAGACACCTTTTGCAATAATACTGGGCTCCATAAATCCGGTGCAGAAGAACGACCCACCGCTATACTATTGTAGCGATAGGGTTCCGGAACATTAAGACGCAGATTATCCTTATTTTGGTCAATCATTTGAATCAAGGAATTAGCGATATCCAGGTGATTTGCTTTAAAAGTCGGTGAATAGGCGAGCTGCATATTTAGGTTGAGCCAATAAGCTGGCCAGGAGTGGGACTCGTCCACGGCCCTTGCAGATCCATAGCTGGCTTGTCCGATCTGGTTGCGCTTGCCAGCTTGTACAATTGCATATCATAGAAACCTTGATAAATTGGATCAGGCAGTTCTAGTGTAGATGCCATAAAATAGTTCTTCCACCATTGACGATGTTGTGCCAGCCCCTGCGCTATTTTCCTATTGTCGATTTTTTTGAGATAGTCCAGCGTTTCTTTTGTAAAATCCTTTCCTTCTTGGCTGTAGCCAACTGTGATAACATACCTGTCAAGCTCTTTGGATGATCGAAGCAAATAAGCTGTGGTATATCCCCACCCGCTGTTAGTGCTTGTTCATAGTATTTTATATGACCTTCTTGTCCATTCTTTCCAGCAGGATTGGCAAGGTATGCCTTCGGTTTTTGGGTATAGGAAAATTTCATGCGTGGACTGATTGCCGAATCGGCCACCCAATTGAGCGTATACTTTCCCTTAAACTCTTTTTTGACACCTCCAATAAGATAATATTATCATTGGAAAGTGTTGTCGTTTTCACTTTGATCTGTCCCTGATCTGTCGAAACAGTTGCCATGGCATAAGCCTCCTTTAGATGGATATCCCCTGCTTTGGACGATTGCACTCCCCAGGTCCAGATCAAAGTGCCCCAATTGCAGGCGGGCTTTATCGAACAACTTGTCCTCCGAGTTTGCACGGTGATCATATACATCCGTTCGGCCGATGTCAATACGCACAGATTTTTTACCCGATAGGTAAGTCATCGTTCCCAATAGACCATTCCCTGTAAACACACCCTCATATATCGTATTTCCGAGTGGCGTAACTTTAAATTGCCCAAATCCCATTGCGGGTAGGATTGTCGCAAAAATAATTATGAATAGTGTTTTTGGTTTCATCATATCGGTTTCCTTCTTTTGAAGGCTCCATAAAGATGCTTGATTCTCCAAGCATAATCAAGCTTGTTTTACGAAAACGATTGAGTGGCTTCACGATTTTCCGGTATCCTAATACCTGGTTTTTGTGAGTACCCACTGGATGAATACAAATTAAGGCATACTATTCAGGTATTAAATAGGACCAATAAATCGATCTGTCCTTTCAAAATGCCACATACTGCGACTCTGTTATCACAAGGTGGATTAGATTGTATTCTAGAAAATTTATGCGCTTTAATAAGAGATTCAAGCAGTACAGTTCATGTAACAATTCTGTATCTAAATACTAGCGTGGGACAATAGAATCGAACCTTATATACGAAAGAAATGAATTTAGAGCTATCCTTTTATTATTTTTTCATAAAACAAGAAGAAACAATACATAAAATTTTAGTTATCAGTTTATATTTATCAGTTTTTATCTATTTTTAGGTTCAATATCCAATTGCAGTTAATTTTAACAGCCTAAAATGGATCAATTATAAAACAACTAATCCAACCAACATGAAAGAACAGAATTCATCAAGGCGTGATTTCATTAAAAAATCAGTGGTAGGTGCTGCAGCATTTTCTATTGTACCACGCTTTGTACTTGGAGGCCAAGGCTATCTTGCTCGAGTGATCATCTAACCAAAGGAGTAATCGGCGTCGGAAATATGGGCCGTGGACACTTCGGCTATGCCGGAACAAAAACAGTTGCCATCTGTGACGTTGACAAAAGCCATCTTGCAGCCGCACAAAGTGACTTGGGTGGCGGCATAAAAGAATACCACGATTTTAGAGAATTAATCAAATCTCCAGAAGTAGATATTGTCCACATTGCAACTCCGCCGCACTGGCATGGTCTTATGTCCATAGAGGCTGCTAAAGCAGGAAAAGATATCTGGTGTGAAAAACCAATGACGCGTACGATTGGTGAAGGTAAGAAAGTGAAAGAAGCCATTGCACAACACGGAAATATGTTCCGTCTGAACACCTGGTTTCGCTTCAAAGATGATTTTTATGGAATGAATGTACCTGTTAGTAAAATCAAAAAACTAGTAGATACAGGCATGTTGGGTTGGCCATTAAAAGTAACGATAAGTAAGCATACAGGATTTGACTGGAAATTCTACTGGGTAGGAAAAGAAAACTTACCGGAAGAACAAGTTCCCGCGGAATTAGATTACGAATTTTGGCTGGGTCCAGCACCGTATAAACCTTACAATAAACATCGCGTACACACCACTTTTAGAGGATATTGGGATTATGATGGTGGTGGATTAGGTGATATGGGCCAACATTATATGGATCCTGTACAATATTTCTTAGGCAAGGACAATGAAAGCCCTGTGAGTGTAGATGTGGATGCACCACAACAACACCCAGATGCCGTTGGTACCTGGAGACGCATTACGTTCACTTATGCTGATGGCTGTCAGATCATTTTAGATGGTGAGGCCAAAGATGAAAAAGCGGCTTATATTGAAGGGCCTAAAGGTAAATTATATAAAGGATTTGCGTCCGATATTCCTGATCTGGAAAGAAAACTGGCGCAATACCCTGAGCCTGCACCACAAATCACCGACTTTTTGAATCCGTCCGGACACGCGAAAAATTCGCTCTCAATGAAATAAATGGGCACCGCTCCTGTACATTGGTTAATATGGGATTAGCAGCACTGCGCCTCAACCGCTCATTAAAATACGATTCTCAAAATGAGCAATTTATTGATGATGACGCTGCAAATCGTTTAATTCACCAACCAATGAGGGGTCCTTGGTCTATCTAACAATTATAATCCGATGAAATACCATGAACGCAAAAAGACTTCAGAACACTGGATGGATAGCAGTAATCATGGTAGTTTCATGCCGATAAAAGATAAATAATCTCAATGAAAAAGATATTTAATTCGCTGGCTGTATTGCTTCTCATCTCGAGCGCCTCATATGCCCAGCAACCGCAAAATAGAACCACAGCTACCAAAATAGCTGATGTGCTGGCTCAGCAACCCGCAGAGGAAAAAAAAAGTTCCTGCTCGCCATGCACGAGCTGGAAGGATTTACTTCCGATGACATCGTTGCTTTCTAAAGGCCTAAAAGCTCCCGGAAGTAATAATGCTCCAATTGAATTTGCTGCCAACAGCTATTCTTTTATGTCAATCAGCCTGGAAAAGAGCAACAAAGAAAAGTATTTGTTGAAGGTTTAGCAAAATCCATTGCACAACTGAGCGAACCTACAAATCAAGTTTTCGCTTTACGTTTACTGCGCCAGTGCGCAGATAACTCCGCAATCCCAGCTGTGGCAAATTGTTTAACGAACGATAATCTAGCTGATGCTGCTGCGAGAACTTTGGTCTCTATTCGTACCAGCGAGTCAGCTACGGCCTTGGAAAAAGCATTAGCAGCTTCAACGACTGAAAAAACTGCAATCGCTATTGTTACAGCACTAGGCGATTTAAAGGTTGCAAATGCGGAAAACGCTATTTTGGATTTCACCAAAAAATATAACTCTGATGCTTTCCAACGCACCGCTTTGATCGCATTAAGTAAAATTGGTGGTACAGCTTCCGCTTCGTTATTCCAAAATAAATTGAACGATGCGGCATATAGTTACGATAAATTTGATGCTGTCGGACTAGGTATTGACTATGCACAATCGTTGATCGACAATAAGCATGATCAAGATGCCATCAAATTCCTGAACAAATTCTTCCAGGAATCACAGAAAGCGAAATCCATCAACGGACAATTTGCTTCATTGAAATTATTGGCTGCCATCAATCCAGGTAAGCAACAAAAAAATCTACTGTCTGCTGTAAAGAGTGATAATGGTGCATATCGTAACCTTGCGTTGCAATTGCTCGGTAAATATGGTAAAGGTAGTGATGCGAAAAGCCTGCTGGCTCTAGCGAGTAAGGGGACACCAGAGGTACAGGAAAGTGTCCTAAACTATCTCGCACACAACGGATCTGCGAGCAGTTTAAACGCAATCCAGGCCTTGGTCGGCAAAACGACTTCGCCAGTGACAAAATTGGCAGGATTAAGCGCGATCAACAAACTTTCACAAGGAAAAGAGACCAATACCCTAATACAGGCCTTTGATGCGGATCAAGAATTTAACAATTCTGTTAAGGCGCTTATCCTATCTTCAAAGGATGCTAATGTGATCAATGATGTCAATACTGCACTCGCTTCTGTTGATGACAGCAAAAAGTTCAGTTATTGGATATATTGAGCAAACGCTCCAATAATGCGTCTTCAAAAGCTGTTCTAGCGATTAAAACAACAAATCCAACAGTAGAGGAAGCTATAAATAAAGCTTTACCTAATGTCGCTCAGGAATCTGATCTTGAAGAACTTTTCAATAGGTTGAACAATACCACTGATCCGAAATCGGCAACGTTATTGCAGAAAGCAGTTGTCAATGTTGTTCAATCAAGCCCTAATGCAAAAGGATTAACAGGAAAATTAGCTGCAAATATTTCAAAATCAGCCGCTCCTAGCGCTGCAAAATACTTCCCTATTTTTGCTGGACTTGGTGATGACCAATCGTTGCAAGCAGTCGGCAATTACGTAAATAATAATAATCTGGAATTAAGGACTGCAGCCATTACATCGTTGTCAAGTTGGTCATCCGCTAATGCACTTCCTAAACTAGTATCCTTATCAAGAACAGAAAAGATGACAACCTATTCAATACGGTTTACAGAGGATTAGTCAAGTCTATTTCATCTTCGGCTAATACGGCTGATCAAAAACACTTTTATTACGTGACGCATTTAGTGTTGCAAAGACTGTAGAACAGAAGAAGGCTGCACTTTCAGCTCTTCAACCAACAGGTACTTATCAAGCTTTTATTTTTGCTGCGGATAAAATGGCTGACCCCGAACTAGGAGAAGCAGCTGCGAATACAGCCATGAATATTGCCATGGACAATAAATACTATGGTAGCAAAGTCAGAGAAGTTCTAGAACAGGTAATCGGTAAACTGTCCGGTAGCGAAAGTGGTTACCTGAAAGAGGCGGTTGTTCGCTACCTTTCTGAAATGCCGGTAAAAGAAGGTTATGTATCACTTTTCAATGGTAAGGACCTTAGCGGTTGGAAAGGATTAGTCGCCGATCCAATCAAACGAGGTAAAATGAACGCCAAAACGCTGGCATCCGAGCAAGCGAAAGCAGACGAGATCATGCGCAAGGGTTGGTCAGCCTCGAATGGAGAGATTGTTTTTAGTGGCAAAGGAGATAACCTGGCTACCATAAAACAATATGGAGATTTCGAGATGCTTGTAGACTGGAAATTGGAGAACTATGGTGGTATAGAGGGTGATGCTGGTATCTACTTGAGAGGCACTCCACAAGTACAAATTTGGGATATCGCCAATACAAGAGTGGGCGCTCAAGTAGGCTCAGGGGATTGTACAACAACCAAAAAAATGAAAGCAAACCACTCAAGGTTGCTGACAACGCTACTGGTGAATGGAATACCTTCAAAATCAAAATGGTCGACGATAAAGTCACCGTTTGGTTAAACGGTCAATTGGTAACCGATAATATTCCACTTGAAAATTATTGGGACAGAAATCAATCCATTTTCCCTACAGAACAGATCGAACTCCAAGCTCATGGGTCAGTTGTTTACTACCGAGATCTTTTTATCAAGGAATTCCTAGAAAGCAGATCTTCAAAATAAGCGAGCAAGAGAAAAAGATGGTTTTGAGGTGCTATTTGACGGAACAAATCTGGACAAGTGGACTGAAAACAAAGCTTATATCATTAATGATGAAGGTTATATCTGGGTATACCCTAATGCTAAATTTGGCGGAAACTTGTATACAAAAGAAGAGTACTCAGATTTTATCTATCGCTTTGACTTCAAATTGACGCCAGGAGCTAACAATGGTGTCGGGATACGTGCCCCATTAGAAGGTGATGCGGCTTATGAAGCCATGGAAATCCAAGTTCTTGATAATGATGCCGATGTCTATAAAGATTTAAAACCTTATCAATATCATGGCTCTATCTACGGTGTGGTAACAGCTAAAAGAGGTTACTTAAAACCATTGGGTGAGTGGAACTCCGAAGAAATCTATGTAAAAGGCAACCGTGTTAAGGTAACCTTGAATGGCACTGTCATTGTTGACGCTGATATTGCTGAAGCCAGTAAAAATGGTACGTTGGATGGTAAAGAGCATCCAGGTTTAAAACGTACGAGTGGCCACCTAGGTTTCTTGGGACATGGAACTGAAGTATTCTTCAAAGACATTCGAGTAAAAAAACTCAAATAGTTTTACGAAGTGTAAAATAAAGGGGATAGGGATCTTATCCCCTTTTTTCTAAACAACCGGCTTGTTTGACAAGTGAGAAAAATAACCGAATGATTCCAAAACTTTTATTAAATTAAGGTTCTAGGATTCTAATTCAAAATATGATGTTTTATGACAAAAGCCGTGAACTTACTGATTAACAAAAAATTGGATAGTAAACCTGAAAAGAAAAATCTATTCAATAAACTTTCAATTATCAAATTAATAGCCGAATTAGGATCTGTATCAGTAAACGACATTGTAAAAAATCTCTCCCTAAGTCTTCCTACGGTCAACAGCCTGATTGCTGAATTATTGGAGGATAACATTGTCCGTCAATTTGACAAGGGAGAATCTATCGGTGGTCGCAAACCAAACCTATATCGGCTGTGTGATGGATTGTTTCAGGTGTTATGTATCGAGCTGCAGCGCTTCTCCATTACACTGAGCATCATGGACAACAACCAAAATATAGTTGCTGAAACTGTAGAACTGGACAATGAATTATCACGCAATGCTGATAATCTTCATGATATTACACAGATTATCGATCAATATTTGTTAGAAAAATCAGTAGATAAGGAAAATTTAACCGGACTGATCATTAGCATGCCGGGTCTAATCAATGCTGAGGAAGGAACTAATGAGACTTTTTTGCATGACGCATCACAATCTATTACGGCGTACTTCGAGAACAAATATAGCAAACCTGTTTATATACTCAATGACGTAAAGGGCGCAGCATATGCAGAGCTGAAATTTGGTCTGGCCAAAAACACGAGAAATAGCCTTATTATTTTAATGGATTGGGGAATAGGTCTTGGGATAGTTTCCAATGGTGAAGTTTATCTCGGACGGGATGGTTATTCCGGCGAAGTAGGCCATATGCCCTTTATTGATAATGGCGAATTGTGTTATTGTGGGAAAAGAGGTTGCCTGGAAACAGTTGCTTCGGGAATTGCTCTAGTCAACAATGCAAAACAGGAGATCCAAAAAGGTGAACTTACTAAGCTCAATGAATTACATAAGGAGGAACTGGATCACCTAACACCAACTCATGTGATCGAGGCGGCTAATAAAGGTGATCAATTTGCTATAAACCAAATTTCTAAGTTGGGAACCAATCTAGGTAAAGCTTTCGCTTCCCTGATCCAGCTGCTCAATCCAGAACTTATTGTACTTGGAGGCAAAATTGCCAAAGCCAATGAATTAATTACGATCCCGATACAACAGGCAATCAATTCGTATACAATGGCGATATTAAAAGAACATTGCGATATAAAAGTATCCAGTTTGAATCTGGACAGTAATACAATCGGTTTGACAAACTATTTTATCACAAAGTATTTGTCTGTTGAATTGCTCCAGAAATCCAAAATCTAAAACTGACCTGTACTCAACAATACCAGAGTACAGGCTCTTTCAGTTTTAATACCATTCTCCATAGCTATCTGCTCTAACTCAGTATTCTCGGCCCCGGATTAAAGATTATACGCTTTGGTTTCGTTGCCAAAATATAGTTATAATACTCCTTTTGATTTTGCTCCCCAAGATACATGGTCACTGTGTCAATATCGCTATGCACCTCACCTTTCTTCTCGATAGGCGCACCAGCCACTTCTCCCCGCTCAAACCGATGTTAACAATATCATGTCCGTGCTTACGGAGCATATTCGCTGCCTTATTTGAATAACGCGAAGGGTTCGTACTCGCACCTAAGATTAATGTCTTTTTCATCCTTATACTTATTTGTTCATCAACTATACGGCGCAAAGGCATTTACACAGCCTTCATCGGTATTGGAGTTTTAATCCTGTAGTTTCCCTTTAAACACGCTGCTTCTATTTTTTACAGCGATCAAGGGCATGGATCTATTCATCAATAATAAAATCGCCATGGGTACTGTAGGCATTCTTACGTAAAACTGGCATCCCCAAAATTTTATAAAGTTCATCCAATTTCACCAAGCTACCATTTGTCATATTGGAAAGTAAAACAATCACAATATTCCTTTTCAGATCCCGTACATAAATGTGACGAAAACCGTGCCACCATCCTGTATGGTAGACAATATGGTCGTTACCATGTTCAAATGTCCGCCATCCGTAGCCGTAGCTAAAAATGCCTTTTTTGGCATCAGGGTAACCGCGATAAGCCGAATCCAAGGTTGATTGCTTCAATAATCGTCCATCCGCAGCGCCAGATCAAAGCGATATAGGTCACGCACCGTACTGTATACCCCTTTGTCTCCCAATGGGCCATCTTGAAAATTCTGTACAACAGATCTTCGCCATACTTTATCATGACCTATAACGTTGGTTGGAATCTTATCGTAGACAGCCTTTGACAACGCGGCAGTATTCGTCATACCTGCAACATTGAAGACACTATCTTTCATATAGGTCGCATAATCCTGCTTCGACACTTTTTCGATAATAGCTCCTAAAACCATAAAGTTGGAATTATTATAGAAAAAACGACCACCTGGAGCACCATATCTATTCGGTTTAAATTCTGTCAGCATTTTCATAACATCCTGATTCGTCATTCCTTTTTTCGATCGGGCCAGTGGTCTTCCGAAAAATAGACATAGTTAGGTAAACCGAGCGGTGGGTCAATAGCATTTTAATAGTAATACCGGGGTACGGAAAATCAGGATAAAAATCATTGATCGTCTGATCCAGACGTAATTTTCCAGCTTCGACCAACTTCAATACACCCACAGCCGTTATTGGTTTGGTGACGGAAGCCAACTCAAACTTATCATCAATTGCCAAGCTATCGCGTTTCAGGTAATTGGCCCAGCCAAAAGTATTTTGATATAGAATTTTTCCATCTTTCGCCACCAGCACATTTCCATTGAATGCAGCCTTTGAATGCAAGTTTTTCATAAAGGCGTCAATCTTTGGATCAGCATCCTGGGGATTGTAAATGAGTCTTGTACTATCTATTTTTGCTTGTGCTATCGCCGCCTCTTTTTGTTTTTTTCTTTTGAACTACAAGCGATTGTAGATACGAACAAAAGAGCTGCCATTCCCTTTAAAAAAATAATTTCACGTATTGCTTCTCCTGGATTTTCTATATTGTGTTATGTTTACCTAGTTTACTAAGCCAATTCTGTACCTCATTTTTTACACGATACCTGTATCACAATCATGCTATTCTTACTCTGATTAATGTGTATTCTTTTTGATTTTCAATAAAGAATCGTGTATAAAGATAATAATGCTAAAATGAAGATTTTAGTATAAAAAAACGAATTTTTAGAACAAAAAAAGCCACTTTATTACTAAAGTGGCTAATATTTTATTGGCTTGCGGAATCTATGCTAGTAATCTAACTGGATTTTCTACCAATGCTTTTAAAGTCTGTAAGAATGCAGCACCTGTCGCGCCATCTACCACACGGTGGTCACAGCCCAAAGTTACTTTCATTACGTTACCAGGAACTACAGCACCATTTTTCACAACCGGAACAGCTTGGATAGCTCCCACTGAAAGAATAGCGCCATCAGGAGAGTTAATGATAGATGTAAACTCATCTATTCCAAACATTCCCAGGTTGGAAACTGTAAAAGTAGATCCTTCCCAATCCGCTGGTTGTAGTTTTTTCGCTTTCGCTTTTTGAGCAAAATCTTTCACTTCAGCAGAGATGTGAGATAATGATTTACCATCAGCAAAACGTACTACAGGAACTAACAAGCCATCTTCAACAGCCATAGCCACACCAATGTTGGTATGTTCGTTGAAACGGATTTTATCTCCTAGCCAAGACGAATTCACTGCTGGGTGTTTTTTCAATGCGACAGCAACGGCTTTCACCACGATATCATTGAATGATACTTTTACTGGAGCGATCTCATTGATTTGCGCACGAGCAACCATTGCATTATCCATATCGATAGAAACTGTCAAGTAGAAATGCGGTGCTGTAAACAATGATTCTGCCAAACGACGCGCGATTGTCTTACGCATTTGGTTGACAGGTTTCTCTGTATAACGTTCTTCACCAACATACGTAGGTAAAGTAATTGCTTTTGTCTCTGTAGCAGGAGCCGCTTCAGCTGCTGTTGCAGCAGGTTTCGCCGCAGCAGGAACAAAAGATTCAACATCTTTTTCACGATACGACCACCATCTGCTGATCCTTTGATATCGTTCAAGTTGATGCCTTTATCTTTTGCAATCTTACGTGCTAATGGAGAAGCCTTTACACGAGCATCATCATTTGTAGCAGATGCTACTGGAGCAGAAGTTGCAGTAGGAGCTGAATCAGCCTTAGGTGCTTCCGCAGTTTCTGCTTTTGTAGGAGCAGATTTTTGATTCAATAAAGGTGTAATATCAGTTCCCGCAGGACCAACAATAGCAATAATATCATTTACTTTTGCTGCTTCTCCGGCCTCAAGACCAACATACAACAATGTACCATCAGCATAAGCTGTAACTTCCATTGTCGCTTTATCTGTTTCAACATCAGCGATAGCGTCATCAGATTTGATCGTGTCACCAACTTTAAAATTCCATTGTGCAATAACACCTTCTTTCATGGTATCACTTAACAATGGCATTGTGATCACAGTACATCCCAATTCCTCAGCTGTAACTGTGCTCGCCGAAGATTCTGGAGCAGAAACTTCCGCTGTATTTTTTTCTTCGGTTTTTTCTGGTGCTTTCTCAGCTGCAGGAGCATCACCGCTCAGCAAAGCTTGAAAATCTTCACCAGGTTCACCCAAAACAGCAATAACAGCATCGATCGCTACTGCTTCACCTTCTTTAGGGCCAATATATAAAAGAGTACCTTCTTGGTAAGACTCAAAGTCCATTGTAGCTTTATCTGTTTCAATTTCAGCTACTAAATCACCAGAATTTACTTTATCACCAACATTTTTGTGCCATTTTGCGATGACCCTTCGGTCATTGTGTCGCTCATTTTGGGCATTCTTACTACTTCAGCCATTCTGTATTATATTATCAAGTTAAAGAGTATTAATCTAAAATAAATGGATAGTCTTGTTGTACATAAACATCTTTGTACAATTCATCTGCAGTTGGGTAAGGAGATTCTTCCGCAAATTTTACTGACTCATCAACTACTTTTTTCACATCAGCCTCAACCTCAGCAAACCAAGCATCATCCGCATATTTGTTTTCCAAAATAGCATGTTTAGTAGCCAATAATGGATCGCGGTCTTTATACGCTTCTAGTTCCTCTTTCGTACGATATTTCGCAGGGTCAGACATGGAGTGTCCTTTATAACGGTAAGTACGGATTTCTAAGAATGTAGGACCTTCGCCAGCACGAGCACGTTGAACAGCTTCATCCATTGCGTTGTGTACAGCAACGACATCCATTCCATCTACAGGAGCAGAAGGCATATCAAAACCTAATCCCATTTTGTAAATGTCTTGCATGTTAGTTGTACGTTGTACAGAAGTACCCATCGCATAACCGTTGTTTTCACACACGAATATAACTGGGAGTTTCCACAACATCGCCATGTTTAGTGTTTCGTTAAATGCACCTTGACGTACAGCTCCATCGCCCATATAACAGATGTTTACATTATCTGTACCAAGATATTTCTCAGCAAATGCGATACCAGCACCTAAAGGAATCTGACCACCGACGATACCATGGCCACCCATGAATTTATGTTCTTTAGAAAAGAAGTGCATTGAGCCTCCTTTACCTTTTGAACAACCAGTGATCTTTCCATATAATTCAGCCATACAAGCATTTGCAGAAACGCCTTTAGCCAAAGCGTGGGCGTGATCACGATAAGCAGTGATTAAAGAATCCTCAGGTTTAATAACCGACATCGTTCCAGCGACTACTGCCTCTTGTCCTATGTACAAGTGACAGAAACCACGAATTTTTTGCTGTCCGTAAAGTTGACCTGCTTTTTCTTCAAACTTACGCATAAGTAACATAGACTTATACCACTCCAAATATGTCTCTTTTGTTATAGGTGTTGAACTCATTTCAAAGTTTTGATTTTCTTACAATTCTAGACTACAAATCTAATAATTTTGGATGAATTTTCTTGGTCAAAAGTCAATTTTATTTATACTTTAAGACACTTCTAAGACATTTGATTTAAAGTATATAGCATTTTTCAGCAAATAAATGAACGGCACAATCAAATAAATCAAAAACTTATGAAAATAAAAAAGCCAAACGACTTAATAATCATTTGGCTTTATCTATTTTATACAAATTGTTTGCTAGCGCAGTTTTTGGATAAGCTCACTTTCGGTAACCTTCACCTGCTCTCCACTTTCCATGTCCTTGAGCGATAATTGACCGGATGAAACCTCTTCATCTCCAACCAACAACACGTAAGGGATTCCTTTTCCATCGGCATAACCCATCTGCTTTTTCAGCTTCACCGGAGCGGCATACAATTCAACAGCAATATTTTCTTTGCGAAGTTTATTGAGCAAACCTAGCGTATAGGTTTCAAGTTGTTTATCAAAATTGATAATCAATAGCTTAGTAGAATCCGCTTTATTTGCTGGGAATAGGTTCAATTCTTCCAATACATCGTATATACGGTCAGCACCGAATGAGACACCCACTCCTGTCAGATCCTTCAATCCGAACATTCCTGTAAGGTCATCATAGCGGCCACCGCCTCCAATACTTCCCATAGCTACTTCATTTGTCTTTACCTCGAAAATACAGCCTGTATAATAATTGAGACCTCGCGCCAATGTAATATCCAGATCAATAATACGGTTCAATAACTCCGTATCCCCGCTCAACTTGGTAATATAATCAAAGACCTCTTCAATCTCTGCAATACCGGTTAAACCAATGGAAGAATCTGCCAAGATAGATTTTAGCGATGCCAGTTTCTCCCCATTTGAACCTTCCAATAAGATAATCGGTTTCAAAAGATTTAGATCGGCTTCGGTAAAACCTCTTTCCAACAATTCTTTATTGACTCCATCCAACCCGATTTTATCCAACTTATCAATGGCGACAGTCATATCGACAATAAGTTCTGGCTTTCCGATAATTTCGGCGATACCAGAAAGGATCTTCCGGTTGTTGATTTTAATATTAAAATCTTTCAATCCAAAACGTTCGAAGGCCTCTTGATAAATCAGAATAAATTCAGCTTCATTCAGCAAGCTTTCTGATCCCACCACATCAACATCACATTGGTAAAATTCACGGTAACGCCCTCTTTGCGGACGATCCGCACGCCAGACTGGTTGTACCTGAAAACGCTTAAATGGTAAGGAGATATCATTTTGATGCATCACAACGTAACGTGCAAAAGGCACTGTCAAATCATATCTTAGTGCTTTTTCAGAAATATGAGGAATTAGCTTATTCGAATTTTTATCTTGTAGTAGACTATCTGGAGCTTTTGTCAAATAGTCTCCGGAATTAAGGATCTTAAAGATCAATTTATCACCTTCATCACCGTACTTACCTGTTAAGGTTGTTAAATTCTCAAATGAAGGCGTCTGTATTTCATTGTAACCATATTTTTAAACACAGCTTTCAATGTGTCAAAAATATAATTACGTTTGATCATTTCGGAAGGCGAAAAATCACGGGTTCCTTTCGCCAAAGAAGGTTTTACTGTTGCCATATCCGGCAAAGTTAATATTTAGCGGGGACTAAATAAATTAAAGAATAAAAATCCTTTATTCTACTTCCAGAATCTTGAGAAATTCGCAGGCTTTTTCCGCTGCTAATTTTTCGGCCGATTTTTTATTAAAATCGCGTCCCAGACCACACACAACACCATCTACAACAGCTTCGACACTAAACATCTTCGAAGATTCACCCTCTGGATTATCCGTTTGTTGAAATAGGATTTCTTTTCCGGTATGCTGACACCATTCGATCAATCGACTTTTGAAATTAGTCTCAGTCTGCTCCAGCAGTTGGATATCAACATGTGGTTTAATAATACGGTTTAGGAGAAAGCTTTTTGTGAACACATAGCCTTTGTCCAGATACACGGCACCAATTAGCGCTTCAAATGCATCTCCTAACAACGATCCTTGTTTGTTCGGAAAACTGATCATTCGGGCATCGAACTGTATCATTTCGTTGAATCCTAATTTTCTGGAAAGTTGGTTCAGGTTTGCACGACTCACGATTTTGGAACGCATCTCAGTTAGGAAACCTTCGTCTTTATACGGATATTTCTTGAACAACAATTCGGCAACGACAGAACCTAAAACAGCATCACCCAAGAACTCCAGGCGTTCATTACTGTTCTTAGCTCCTTCTTTGATTGTTACTGCAACAGACTTATGTCTAAATGCCATCTTGTACAAATGCACATTCCGGGAACAAAACCTAGTAGGTTTTTTAGTTTCTTAACATATTCCCGATCCGGCGAAATATATAACTTGTATATCCTTGAAAAAGGCATCTCATCTAAAAATAAGGCGACAAGTTCTAATTAAAGAACCTGTCGCTAGCTCATATTACCAAACCATGTTTGAAGGATCAAACATTAAGCTTTATATTTTTTACAATCACGGTAGCATTGTGTCCACCGAATCCAAATGTATTACTCAACGCCGCATTCACTGTACGTTTTTGCGCCTTGTTGAAAGTAAAATTCAATTTATTATCAATTTCTGGATCATCTGTGAAGTGATTGATTGTCGGTGGGACAATATCATTTTGCACAGCCAAGATCGAAGCGATAGTTTCTATAGCCCTGCAGCACCCAAAAGGTGTCCAGTCATTGATTTAGTTGAACTGATATTCAATTTATATGCGTGTTCACCAAACAGGTCAACAATAGCCTTTGTTTCACTGATATCGCCGACCGGTGTAGATGTTCCATGAACATTGATGTAATCAATATCTGAAAAATCCATCTCCGCATCATTGACAGCCATTGTCATTGCCAGTTTAGCGCCCAATCCTTCTGGATGCGAAGCTGTGATATGGTGTGCATCTGCACTCATTCCACCACCTGCAATCTCTGCATAGATTTTTGCACCACGTGCTAAGGCATGCTCTAAGCTTTCTAAGATCAAGGCACCTGAACCTTCACCCGAAACAAAACCATCTCTGTCTTTATCAAAAGGACGGGAAGCTGTTTTGGGATCATCATTTCTTGTTGACAAAGCATGCATAGCGTTAAATCCACCAATTCCAGCTTCATTGACTGTAGCTTCTGATCCACCGGTAACAATCACATCTGCTTTGCCCATACGAATATAGTTGAAAGCATCAATCATTGCATTGGTAGCAGAGGCACAAGCCGATACTGCTGAAAAGTTAGGACCGCGAAGGCCATGACGCATTGAAATATGTCCTGGAGCTATATCAACGAGCATCTTTGGAATAAAGAAAGGATTGAAACGTGGCGTTCCATCTCCCTTTGCAAAGTTGGCAACTTCTTCTGTAAAAGTTGTCAGACCTCCAATTCCTGAGCCCCATATTACTCCGATACGATTTGTATCTAATTTTTCAAAATCTAAGCCAGCATCTTTAATTGCCTCATCAGTAGACGCAATTGCATACTGTACAAAAGGATCGACTTTACGAGCTTCCTTACGATCCATGAAATCATGTGGATCAAACCCCTTTACCTCACACGCAAACTGAGTTTTGAATTTTGACGCATCAAAATGCGTAATAGGAGCAGCTCCGCTTACACCATTTATTAACGCCTCCCAGTATTCTGAGACGGTATTACCAATTGGTGTAAGGGCGCCTAATCCTGTTACTACTACTCTTTTAAGCTCCATTTATTACGATTAGCCTAATTAAATTAGTTAGTTAACGTTTTTTCTAAATAAGCGATTGCTTGACCAACAGTACCAATAGTCTCTGCTTGATCATCAGGAATAGCAACGTTGAATTCTTTTTCAAACTCCATGATCAACTCAACAGTGTCAAGTGAATCAGCACCTAAATCATTAGTGAATGAAGCTTCTGGTGTTACTTCGTTTTCGTCTACACCTAATTTTTCAACGATAATTGCTTTTACTCTTGAAGCGATATCTGACATGATTTTATAGTTTAATTGTTTAATAAATCTGTGCAAAGAAAAATAAATTTCATCAAAATTCAAACCTAAATTGATATTTAGATGAAAGTCACCATGTTAGGCGACCGAACTTATTCGCGTCTTATACTAGCTAACCCACTCTATATTAACTTAGTTCAAGTATAACAAAAATTATTTTGTATTCCAAACACTCAGCTAATTAACTCAAATTTTACACAAAAAGTATATTCCCACCTTAAAATTATTAGTACCTTCGTTAGCATAAGGACATATATTTTAGGAAAAAGTGGTCAATAAGTTAGTAGCAAGGTTAGATATGGATATGGATGAAGAGTTAGATTTCACCCTACTCGCCATCACCTGTCCGCTTAAAGATTACCGCCTCTGCCATTTTATCAACAAAATGACAAACCTAGATTTTTCCAGAGGCAAGGAGAGCAAATACGACCATGACGGTCGCCCGAAAAATAAATCAGAAGAAGAGCTTGAATATCATATCATCTTTGACGTAAAGAAAAAATCAGCTATCACTTCACTGCTTTTCATTATCTCAGTCCGGATTCCGACACAGAATATTTTCTTATTAACAATAAAAGTATTGAGGGAACCTTTTTAATTCCCGAAAACCCCCATTTTGATTTCTTTGTCATCATCAAAAATTACATCTGCGAAGACGATGTTGAACATATAATCAAAAGGATCAGCAAATTACCGGAAGTGGTCATTGCAAAAGAAATATCACCAAAAATATTGAAATCTAAAGAAAATCTCATATTTTAGCAGACTGTAGGTTAGTGTAGCAAATACACCTAACTGTAAATCTAAATTAATTCGATTTAGTTTTGACAAAAGACAACAATACGGCTTGCCGTTTGTTGTCATAAATGAAGAACATTAAAAATACAAAATAACAGATGGAAAAAGTTCAAAAAGGACTAAAATTGTCGCAACATTAGGCCCTGCTTCGGCAGACAAACAAGTTTTGACCAACATGATTGCCAAAGGGGTTGATGTGTGTCGGTTGAATTTCTCTCATGGCAGCCAGGCAGATCACCTTAAGGTAATCGAAACTATAAATGCAATAAATAATGAAACCGGATTCAATGTTGCCATCTTAGCTGACTTACAAGGTCCCAAGATTCGGATCGGAAAAATGAAAGAAGGTGGTGCTGTTCTCGTAAATGGTTCAAAAGTTGAAATTACCACTCATGAACTCATTGGAGATGAAAACAGAATCTACATTACATACGAAAACTTTCCAAACGATGTTGAAGCCAACGAAATCATATTACTTGATGACGGAAAACTTCAACTTCGTGTTTTAGAGACCAACCATAAAGACACTGTTACTTGTGAAGTGGTACATGGTGGCGTCCTTACTTCACGTAAAGGCGTAAACTTACCAAACACCAAAGTATCTATCCCTTCATTGACTGAAGAAGATTTAGATAACTTAAACTTTGCATTGGATCACGGAGCTGACTGGATCGCGATGTCATTCGTTCGTTCGGCAGAAGATATTGCACAATGTAAAGAAATCATTGCTGCAAAAGGAAGCCATGCACGTGTGATCGCGAAAGTAGAAAACCTGAAGCAATCGAAAACATTGATGCAATCATCGAAGCTACCGACGCTGTCATGGTTGCTCGTGGTGACTTGGGTGTTGAACTTCCAATGGAAGAGGTACCAGGACTTCAGAAGATCATTGTCCAAAAATGTAGAGACCTTTCAAAACCTGTAATTATTGCTACGCAAATGCTAGAGAGCATGATTACAACACCTCGTCCTACTCGTGCTGAAGTAAACGATGTAGCCAATTCAGTATTGGATGGTGCAGATGCAGTGATGTTAAGTGGTGAGACTTCTGTGGGTGAATTCCTGAGATTGTAATCGAAACGATGAGTAAGATTATTATCCACGTGGAACAAACTTCTTATCCTTATTATAATGAGAAAGTTAGTGAAATCCACGATGGAACACTTATTCCAGACGCGATTTGCGCTTCTTCAGTTTATCTTGCTCAAAAACAAATGCTTCAGCAATCGCTGTGTTGACTTCCTCTGGAGCAACAGCATTTGAAATTACAAGTTATAGACCGAATGTAGATATCTTGGTATTCACAGGCACACAGAAACTATTGAAACAATTGAGTTTGCTTTGGGGTGTAAAAACATTTATCTACGACAAATTTGAGAGCACAGATGGCTCGATCCATGATGTCAATAGATTTATTGTAAAAACAACTATGTTAAACCGGGATCAATTATCATCAATACAGCATCAACTCCGTTAATTGAAAAAGGTAAAACAAATACAATCCGTGTTTCTCAGTTGTAAGAAATAGGATCATAAAGAAAGGCATTCTCATCGTGAGAATGCCTTTCTTTTTATTTCTTAGGTATAGGAGTCAATCTTTAATTTGAAATCTTTTACTTTCAAACTATCTTCCAACAGCCTAAACCGCAATGTATCCTGTTGTGATTTCCTTTTCTTGGGCGATTTTTCTGTTCCCGGCATAGGTGCCAGACCATCCAACTTTTTGAATTTCTGAACAGGCATATTATACTTAGCCGATGTGGTATCTAATCCAAGGACTGGCATCTTGGATTGTTTATCCTGCAGTAACGGACGATGCTCTTTTAGTTTGATCTGACCGAAAGCAATCCCGACTGTAAAAGATAATGCCAATGATAATACATAAGTTTTCATAACATAATCTATTTTAACTTCTAATTTACAACAACATAACCAAGATTTAAAGCAATTGCTGTTAAACATTGTTAAAACAACTCCAAAACAAGTTAGCATCTTTATATTTGTAACAATTCAAGTAAAGCAGCAGATGGGATGTGGGAATGGCTTAGAATCACAGGATGTAATGAGCTCCTGATGCTATTGAAAATATATATTTGCAAAACATAATTTCATGAAGAAAAATAGTATTGTATTAATCATTGGACTAATGTCTTTGGCACTAATCGGCGTATTGGCTATGCAATTCTATTTCCTGAGAGATTCCTACCGTCAAAAGTCACAGCTCTTTGACGAGTCGGTCAATGCTGCACTTACTGCTGTTGCCGGAAAACTCGAGCGACGTGAAGTTGTCGATTTCGCGAAAGTACAACAGGAGCGTAATATCGAAAAATCCAAACAGGAGCAGGCAAAGCAACAACAATTGACCGAGCAGCTCCAGCTTCAAACTCAAATTGAGAATCTAAGAGGCAAACTGGAGCAGATCTATCAAAAATATAAATTAGAAGAAGATAGATTAAAAGCAACCTATCCAAATATTATTAACATTGAAAACTGGTTTTACGAAACTTATGTTAAAAGAACACAATATCAGGATTTGGTTGAAATCAACATTGTCAAGACTCCCACAAATGGGCTATATTATCAAGAAGACGTTATCGTTTCAGCAACAAAAACAATTCCACGAATTGAAGCCAAAGATGACAGTACACGGTTTTTAATTGTCCATATTGATGATTTCAAGCGATTACTTGGAAAGAGTATCGTAGCTCTCCCCCAAGATCTAATCCAAAACTATCTAAACGAATTTTTGAGCTAGAAACCAAATTAAATAAACTGTCGAAAAAAATGCAGGCTATGGCTTCAATGTTTACGACTCTGTCGCCATGCTTGGTGGTAAAAGGCGGACTACATCGAAGATGTCGCTATCGGAATGGAGCTGGCGAAAAGACCGCTTAAGGATCGGTTGAATATTATTATTGTTCAGGAACTCCTAAAAGAAGAATTGATCCATCGTGACATCAAAGCACCTTTTAATATCAGATATGGAGCACCAGCAATATTTTGCTAAATAATATTCTCAATGAGGCCGAACTAAATAATCCCATAAATACCACAAAGTATTCTACAGCGTTATTTAAAGGTGAT
This sequence comes from Sphingobacterium sp. E70, assembly GCF_019285695.1. Taxonomy (NCBI): domain Bacteria; kingdom Pseudomonadati; phylum Bacteroidota; class Sphingobacteriia; order Sphingobacteriales; family Sphingobacteriaceae; genus Sphingobacterium; species Sphingobacterium sp. E70. Next base: position 2,216,927 of record NZ_CP079104.1, read on the forward strand.
GTTGGTGCTGCCCCAGGAAGCTGACCATATACTTCCCGAACAAAAAAGCGATCATAGCAGACAATATGAGCTACTTGCTACTTCCTATGCTCACACTTTTGTTTCTATTGGTCGGATGTTTTGCCTATACACTCATCATTATCTTTAGACAAAAGAAGGTATCTGAGATGAAAACTGACTTCATCAATAATATGACCCATGAGTTTAAAACTCCTGTGGCCACGATCATGATCGCCAGTGAATCACTTAAGGATCCTGATATCAATGCGGACCACAAACGCGTGCAGAAATTGGCCAATATCATCTACGATGAGAATGTTCGCCTCGGGAATCATATCGAACGCGTATTAGACTTAGCAAAACTGGAGAAAGAAACACTGAAACTCGATCGCGAAGATGTGCATATCAATGACCTCGTAGCCGCTGTCACAGACAGTATGCAGCTTCGGATGCAGAATATCGGCGGAAAATTCAGTGTCGATCTCGCGGCAACAAAAGATATTGTTGTTGGGGATGAACTGCATTTCTCCAATGTATTTTACAACCTAATGGACAATGCGATTAAGTATAGTAAAGGAGATCTACATGTCAATATCAGTTCCAAAAATATTGGCGATAACATTGTTATCACCATCGCCGACAACGGAATTGGTATGAGCAGAGATCACCTCCAAAAGATATTCGATCAATTTTATCGTATCCCCACCGGAAATGTACACAACGTTAAAGGTTTTGGTCTGGGCTTAAGTTATGTTCAGGATATTTTGAGAAGACTCAATGGAAGAATCACCGTAAAAAGTGAGAAAGATAAGGGCACAACCTTTGAAGTAATTTTGCCCGTAAAAAAATAACACGTTCTTTTTTGTATATTCAGGGAACATTAGTGAAAATTAATAGATTCATTATGCAAAAGATATTATTAGCAGAGGATGATCCCAATTTGGGGATCTTTTAAAGGACTATCTCGAATTAAAGGGAAAATTTGACGTTACGCTCTGTATTGACGGGGATGAAGCCGTTTCTCAGTTCAAAAAAATGATTATGATTTATGCATTTTCGATGTCATGATGCCAAAAAAGACGGTTTTACCGTGGGCCGTGAGATCAGAAAAACAAATAGCACCGTACCGATTATCTTCGCCACTGCAAAAGGCATGATGGAGGACAAGACAGAAGCGTTTGAATTGGGTGGCGATGATTACATCACAAAACCTTTCCGTGTTGAGGAATTACTTCTTCGGATAAATGCTTTATTGAAACGGAGTGTCAGAGATAAAGAGGATGAAGTAGTTGCAGATAAGTTTGAAATTGGAGATTACTTCTTCGATTATACGAGTCAGCAGATTTCCTACAAGGGTCAAATGCAAAAACTATCGACAAAAGAGGCTGAATTGCTTCGCCTACTTTGTTTAAAAAAGAATGATGTATTGACCCGGGAAGAAGCTTTATTAAAAATATGGCATGACGACAATTACTTCACAGGTAGAAGTATGGACGTATTCCTGAGTAAACTTCGTAAATACCTAAGAGAAGACAGCAAGGTTGAAATCGTCAATGTCCACGGTAAAGGTTACAAACTCCTGGTGAGTTAAAGGCATAGAGGGTGAGATACCAATGCGTGATTTCACCCTCCTTTCCAATGAAAAGAAAGAAATAAAACATTTCTATCCTTAGTAGAATAAAAAAATAGGTGCACTTTTATAAAAAATTTGCATATCAAAAGAAATGTTCTAACTTAGCATCGCTTATAGAGAAAGGCAGAGGGAATAGACCCGATGAAGCCTTAGCAACCTGTCCCTTGACAAGGTGCTAAATTCTACCCTACTTGATATGGGAATGATAAGCCGAAGTCACCGAATTCTAGTGTGTCCTTCTCTCTCTAGCAAGAAATATAGTTGAAAAGAAATATTAAAAACATTATTATGTTATTGACTAACAATTTAGGTTACCCTCGTGTGGGCGCGTTCCGCGAATTGAAAAAGCCAATGAGGCCTATTGGGCTAAAAAATCTTCTGTTGAGGAATTATTGGACACAGCAAAAAAATTCGTGAAGGCAATTGGAAAACACAAAAGATGCTGGAATAGATTTGATCCCTTCCAACGACTTCTCTTTTTACGATCAAGTATTGGATTTAACCCTTACCGTTGGTGCAATTCCTGCTCGTTACCATTCTTTATTGAATAAAGTAGACAACAACTACAGCTTAGACTTATATTTTGCAATGGCACGCGGTTTCCAACAAGAAGGAATCGATGTTACTGCAATGGAAATGACCAAGTGGTTAGATACCAACTACCACTATATGGTTCCTGAATTCACAAAAGATCAAGAGTTCAAATTGACTTCTGAGAAATTCTTAAATGAATACAACGAGGCAAAATCATTGGGTATTGAGACAAAACCTGTTTTATTAGGCCCAATCACTTACCTTTTGATCGGTAAAGAAAAAGAAGCTGGTTTCGACCGTATCGACCTATTGGACAAATTAGTTCCTGTATATGAGCAAATCTTGTCTAAATTGGCAGAAGCTGGTGCACAATATGTTCAGATCGACGAGCCTTTCTTGGCTTTGGATTTAGATGCAAAAGTAAAAGCATTATACCAACCTACGTTCGAGAAATTGGCTGCTGCTGCCAAAAACATCAAATTGATCGCGACAACTTACTTCGAAGCTTTAAAAGACAACGAAGATATCGCGGTTAACTTACCGATCCATGCATTACACTTGGATTTAGTACGTGGAGAAAACCAATTGGATACCGTTTTGGCTAAAGTTCCAGCTTCATTGACATTATCTTTAGGTATTGTTGAAGGCCGTAACATCTGGAAAAACGATTACGAAAAATCATTGGTTAAAATCAAACAAGCAGTTGATGCATTAGGCAAAGACCGCGTTTGGATTGCTCCTTCTTCCTCTTTACTGCATGTTCCTTTTGACTTAGATAATGAGCATAATGAGCAATCATTGCCTGCTGCAGTTAAAAACTGGTTAGCATTCGCAAAACAAAAATTAGCAGAGGTAAAAGATCTAGCAGTCTTAGCAGAAGGCGAAGTTGATGCAGAAACAACAAAACGTTTCGAAGCAAACAAAGCTGCAGCAGAAAGCCGTCGTACTTCTCCGTTGATCCACAAACCAGAAGTTAAAACACGTACAAGCAACATTACTGATGATGATGCAAAACGTACGTCAGTTTTTGCTGACCGTAAAGCGGCACAACAAGCGAAATTCAACTTGCCAGCATTCCCTACGACAACAATCGGTTCTTTCCACAAACAAAAGATGTGCGTAAATGGAGAGCTGATCTGAAAAAGGGATCGATCACACAGGAAGAGTACGATAAAGCAATTGCTGAAGAAACTGAAAATACAATCCGTCTTCAAGAGCAACTGGATATCGATGTATTGGTTCACGGTGAGTTCGAACGTAATGACATGGTTGAATACTTCGGTGAGCAACTAGCTGGATATGCATTTACACAAAACGGTTGGGTACAATCCTATGGTTCACGTTGTGTGAAACCTCCAATTATTTATGGAGATGTATACCGTCCAGAAGATATGACTGTACGTTGGTCTTCATACGCTCAATCATTGACAAACCGTCCGGTTAAAGGAATGTTGACTGGTCCTGTAACAATCTTACAATGGTCTTTCGTACGTAACGATCAACCACGTTCAACCACAACTTACCAAATCGCATTGGCGATCTTAGACGAAGTACAAGCTTTGGAAAAAGCAGGTATCAAAATCATTCAGATCGATGAGCCAGCGATCCGTGAGGGATTACCATTGCGCAAAGCAGATCAAAAGATTACTTAAACTGGGCTGTACGTGCATTCCGTGTATCTTCATCCAATGTTGAAGATGATACACAGATCCACACACACATGTGTTACTCTGAGTTTAACAACGTGATCGAAGATATCGCAGCAATGGATGCAGACGTAATTACAATTGAGACTTCACGTTCACAAATGAAATTATTGAATGCTTTTGCAGGTGATTTCAAATACCCGAACGATATCGGTCCTGGTGTATACGATATCCACTCACCACGCGTACCAAGCAAAGATGAGATGGTAGACCTATTGCGCAAAGCAAAAGCAGTAGTTCCTTCGGAACAACTTTGGGTTAACCCTGACTGTGGATTGAAAACTCGTGCTTGGCCTGAAACTAAAGCCGCTTTAGAATCAATGGTTGAAGCTGCGAAAATCTTAAGAGCAGAATAATTCTTAAACTATATTGATAAAAGCCCAAGATGAAATTTCATCTTGGGCTTTTTTTGAATACTTTATCCGACATCAAGCGTCTTCGTCTGTTATTTACTCCGCTTTTTGCCCGTCTTATTCATTTCCAATTTTCCTTTAATCCGATCTTCAATAGACTTTATGATCGTGGACAGATCGCTGTTCAGATTATCCAATTTAGCCATTTTGAGGATTTTTAAAGCCTTTTGTATTTCTTTAATTTCTCAAGTAGCAACACCTTCTTGATCCAGATTACAGCCAGGGACATCCCCGGCAATGTCAACGCATATTTGATGGTTTTCTTTGCCGCTTCGTAATCCCCCATGTCTATCAGGGTCTGTATAAAATAAGGATACACCTCCAAAGCATGCACATTGTGGCTTAAAGCTTCCTGAAAATATTTCTTTGCCTGTTCATAATCAAACAGCTGCTCCGCATAAACCCGCCCCATTAGGCACAATGCCATGGTATTGGATTCATCGTATGACAAGGCATAGGATAAGGATTCTAGCGTATCCTCCAGATAATATGGATAATTATCCAAGGCCTGGAGAACATATTTATTCACTGAATTCATCGTTTTTTTAAACATTACATGAGTATTGAGCTTCTTGCGGCTACCTCTAGCCACACAGATGCCATTTCCTTTTATCGGTTAGATCATCTCAAATGATCGCGTGGCAATACAGACATCACAATCCGATGTCATATACAAATGCCAAAAGTGGTCCGGAAAAGAAGATTAAGAGAGTGCGGTATTCCGGAGAATATGCCCAAGACTCTTCTTTAAGGACGAAGCTGGGGTTTTTAGTATAGCAAACATATTCTTCCGTTTTTTTATTTTATATTAATACCTTATTGTGCTGCAAAGATTCAAAATATTTATCAAATTACAAAATATTTGATTATTAACAACTTACAAATACGCTATATCATTGGCATATTATTGTCATATCGTTTTTTTAAAATCATAAACCTTTTAGTCATTTTCGTTTCATGGAAAGTCAAACAGTAAATCAACTCATCAAACAATCTAGAAAGCTCAGAGGACTGACACAACAGGATCTCGCCAATCAAGCCGGCCTATCTCTAAGAACAGTACAACGAATCGAAAAGGGGACAGAAGAGATCAGTGGTTTCAGTTTAAGACAAATCAGTCAGATTTTAGAAATTCCTTTAGAACAATTAATTATGCCAAATGTAAATCAAATCAGTATCGACAAAAATCAAAGCGGAAGTATAAAGGCACTTTATCTAGCTTCCTTAACTTTTCTAGTCAACCCGCTATTAGGTCTGTTGGTCCCAGCGATTATGGGCTACACCAAGCAAAATAAAGATACCCAATATAGCAAGCATCTAAAAAAGATAATCATCATACATGCCACCGGTCTTTTATTTCTCGGCGCCTTTATAGGTTATATTTTTGCAGCAGATTTTTTAAAAATTGGATTGCCTTCATCGTTAAATTACATCTTTACAGGCTGGCTTTTTCTGCTAATCCCCTATGTTATTACTTCGTGATTATCATCTTCACAGCAGTAAACTATTTTAGAATTAAAGGAGCCGATGTAAGTTAAGATTAACTGGTATTCAGCTGGCGCGAACCGAAATTCACGATTCATGTATACTGAAATACAGCTGTATGAATAGATTTTATAAAATCAGAAGAACTCTTCTCCCAAAAGAGATAATAGGAAAAAGAAATCGTAAATAGCGTATTATCATGGCTTCTTTTGGACAATCAATACCCAGTCATTTTCTAGCATGAGGTAGCCCATCTCATAGATAAATTTATAGGTTTGCCCTTTATTATTAGCAAATGTATGTGTGTGGAATTTGAAATCAAAACCCAGTCTCTTTAATTTTTCACCTTGCACCTTTATCATCCCTTTCCCCTCTCCGTTTAGTACATCCATTAGAATACGGCGGTTCTTGCGCAGGATATTATTCAGATTGCGTACTAGATTAGTTTGATCGCTATTCAGTTTATTGTTATATGCATTTCGGCAAGAGTCATCACAAAAGCGCTTATCCGATCTTCCCTTTATATTTTGCCCACATTCCAAACAGATTTTTTCCATAGTGTTTAATATGAAATTTAAACGACAACAAACGGTTACAACCGACTATAGTCGAATACAAATGGTAAACAGACGATTATTATTTCCTCTCCTTTTCATCTTTGCTCAAGGTCATTCCACATCCATTAAAGGTTATGGCCTATAACTAAAATAAGAATTATTAGAAACATTTAAAAATCAGACAAAATGAGCACATTACGTAACAAAGTACAATTAATCGGTCATTTAGGAAATGATCCTATCATCAAAACCACTTCAACAGGGACAAATTACTCAGTTTTACGACTTGCCACAAATGATCTTTTCAAAAACAAAGCGGGTGAATGGGTTGAAGAAGTACAATGGCATACCCTTGTCATTTGGGGTAAGCAGAATAATACCATTGAAAAGAAATGTCGTCGCGGGACCAAACTAATGGTTGAAGGGAAACTTACCTATCGTAACTATGAAAATGCTGAAGGAATAAAAACGTATATTACCGAAATCAAAGTTGACAGCTTTTTGATTCTATCAGATCAAACTTGCTCAAACGAGGATATTCCAGTACTACAAGAGGAGGATGAGGATGAGCTCCCATTTTAATTTAGGGATAAAAAAGTAGGACATCTAACGTTGTCCTACTTTCCGCTTTATATCAAAAAAACTATTTTGTCGCACTCGCAGTTAACTCTGCTGCTAGCTTTTGAGCATACTCTGTCCATAGCTTTGCATCTTCCGGAGTTAATTTAGTAAGGGCAGTAGCTGTTTTTGTAGCCCACTCCTGTTGCTTTCCAGCTAACTCTTGGATTTTAGTCGCATCTCCACTTTTAGCAGCAGCAACATATTCATTCACATATTTTGTGTAATCGTCCGCCATCTGTTGTGCTTCTGGAGAACTAAACTTAGGCACTGCAGTAGTGGTAGTTGTTTCTGTTGTTGTTGTCTGCGCAACACCACCTTCAGTATCAGTTGTAGTGACTGTATCCTTTGTTTCTACTTTTTGCTATCTGCATTATTACAAGAAGCAAAGAAAATTGCAGCAATTGTTGCAGATAATATCATTTTTTTCATGAAACGAATAAGTTTATAATAAATTAAAATTATTTACCAACTTAAATTTGGATTATTTTATTTTATAATCCAAATATATTTTTTCACAAAACAAATAAATATTAAAAAACCTCAGTTTTCTCTTTCCCATGCGTTTAAGTTTAAATCTCCGATGATTGAAATAGTACCTGATTGTAACAAAACCATGGCTTTAATTGCGATTCTGCTTCCTCCAGGCTTCCAAAGGAAGATACTCTCCAGAAACAATGTCCAAAATCTGGATATTCTTACAATCACTCTTATTCAAATAGAAATGATAGTAAGGTTCAAATCTTTCTTCACTATTATATCCAGCGGTAAGAGAATACAACTCTCTTCCACCCTGTTTCAAACTATCGATCATGAACGAGATATTGGCTTTGTGATCAGTCAAGCTATCCAAGTTTCTTTTACTTTCCTCAACCTCTTTCAGCGCCAGGATTAATTTCATCGCCTCTTCTGTTGAACAACCTGCCATCTCGCCTATTTTGGCTGAGGTTTCAATTTTCTCCACAGCTGGGCTTTCAGGGATTTGGTCACTTTTTGCTTTAGTGGATGTATTGCTTTGACAGCCGATAAAAGCAAGGAATGATATCAAAAGGACAAATAAGATCTGTTTTTTCATCTGTATAAATTATTTGTTCATCAATTATTTTCAGATTAACGTGTTATTCGTAAGTATTTATTTTCAATGGCATTCATGAACTCGTTTACCCATTAAATTGGTATTTTAAGGTATTCGTGAGCTCAATCATTCGACTCGCTCGGTTCATGCTGCCTTTGGCGGTATAAGTGTTGATTTCATCAGTACAAATGACCTGGTGTTTGGTCGACTACCAATGCTAATCTATATTCTTTCAAATTTACCATACAATTTCCAAAAGTTCCCTTCTCGGCCAACACAAAGTCGACTTTTTTTCCAAGCGTTTAACACCAAACTTATTTCTCTTTCTACCATGGTATATTTCCCAATAAAGAACTCCTCCGCCGAAAAACACAGTCCAAAGGCATTATTTAGAGTATGCAGGCTATCAATATCAATTTCTTCAAAAAATAGAATCGATTGTGCTGTTATGCCAAAATCACCTGGTACCGGTATAGCATCCATATACTCCATTGCTATAAAACGATTACGGCTTTGCAGCGGGAACTCAATGACCGGAAGTTCATTGAGTTTTGATACGTAAGTACAAGCATCTAACAATGCTTCTCGCTCCAACAACGGAACCTGCGACAGTCGCTTGCCACCTAATGTAGGAATATCGGGCTGAAAATAGTCGTTAAAATTGAGGATCTCATTAACGGATAGATTTTTTCAATTAGATGCTGCACAGGAATGCCAAAATAATTTGCAATTTTCAAGACAATCTCGATTTTTGGTTCAGCACGCATCTCTTCGTAAGATGAAATATTACCTCTAGTAAGATTAAAAACATCTCCAAAAGCCTGTTGACTCAATCCTTTCACCTTTCTCAGCTTCTTAATATTATTCCCGACGTTACTCATTTTAAAAAAAATTAATTTTTTCTTGCAAAATATTTTTGCAATTCACTATCTTTATGCAAAGAATATGTGCAATATATAAAAAACTTGATTATGTACTTCTCAAAAATTGAAAATTATATCGCCAATATCGGTTATAACATCACTCATAAAGATGAGAAAGAGGGTGTTTTTGTTATCGAAAACGAAGATGATGGTATTCGCAATCTCATTGTAGGTATTGCACAGCCTATCATAATTTTCGAGCAGTACCTATTTACCATAAACAACGAAAACATGGACATGTTCAAATCGTTGCTCATCAAAAATAGAGATATCATCCATGGCGGGTTTGCTTTGACAGAGGATGGCAAAAGGTCATATTCCGATATACCATGCAAATACATAATCTCGATCAAAATGAATTTGATGCGGCTATTAATTCGCTCAGTCTTTTGATCAGTGAATATTATAATCAATTAATAAGTTTTTCAAAATTATAGAATAATGAATATTTTTAAGAGAATTTTCAGAATCGGTCAAGCAGAAATCCACGCTGTAGTGGACAAAATGGAGGACCCCATCAAAATGACGGAACAAGGTATCCGTGAGATGAAAGAAGACCTAGAGCAATCGTTGGAAGCTTACGCAAAAGTAAAAGCGCTAGCCATACGTACGCAAAATAATTGTGAGAAGAAAAAGAAGAGGCCAATGAATTTGAAAACAAAGCCATTTTATTATTGCAAAAGGCTCAAAAAGGCGACCTTTCTACTGAAAAAGCAGAAAGCTTAGCCAAAGAAGCATTATTACTAAAAAAACAGTTATTGATCGAAGCCACCGAATTGGAAAAACAGGCGACAATCCACCAAAGCTCAGCGGAAGAGTTACACAAGAATGTAGATATACTTAAATTCAATATATCTAAATGGGAAAGTGAACTATCAACTTTAAAAGCACGGGTTAAAGTATCCAATGCGGCTAAAATGGTCAACCGACAACTAGCCAACATTGATTCCAACAGCACCATTTCCATGCTGGAACGTATGAAGGAAAAGGTCGAAGAGGATGAGGCTTTGGCCAAAGCCTATGGCGAAATCGCAACGGGCAACAAAAGTAGGATAGATGAAATCAATGAGAACATCGGTGGTTCGGACTCCGTCAACAATGAATTGGAAGAGTTAAAACGAAAATTAAATGGCGATGCGGAGATTTGAGTATAAAACAGTCAAAATCGAACCCAAAGGTTTCTGGGGAACCAAACTGGATCCGGACAAAATCGACGAGATCCTGAATGATCTAGGTAATCAGGGCTGGGAATTGGTCACCATGCAAGATCTTGAGGTCAATGGTCACTCTTGGTCGTTTCATTACACGTTCAAACGAGAAAAAATTTAAAAGAAAATACGATGACAGAATTAATCAATATCTTATTCAACCCATTATCAAATGGCATCATGACTGTCCTGGCAGGACTTTCTGTAGTGTATTGGTTTTTATGTTTCTCATGGGCGATGGTGTACATCTATTTGATGCGGATGCCGATATAGATCTACACCCTACTCCTGATGTCAGTGACGTAGATGGCTCGCATGATATGAACGCTGATGGATCAGATCACCCACACCATCATACGGATTCCGATACACATACCGAACCGGGCTTCTTTGCCAAGGCAATGGATTATATCAATGTCGGAAAAGTACCGATTATGCTTATTGTGACCATGTTTAAATTCATTGGCTGGGTGATCACTATTGTATCCTCATTGTATATTGACGTAGCATCCTGGGGAATAAAATCGGTATTGATCTTAATTCCTGTTTTTATCGTTACGTTTTTCTTAATGCATTTTCTGACCAAACCCCTCGCAAGAATGTTTAAAAATATTGGCTATAATGGCGAAGATAGCCACGACTTCCTGGGTCGCATGGGAAAAATGCGCGCAAGTATTGAAGGCAAAAAGTAGGTTCCGCTGAATTTATCATCCAACAAGACCCTATCCGTCTCAATGTCGTGAGACTATAACGGTGAAAAGATCGGCTATGGAGATGATGTCATTATCGTGGACGAATCAAGGACAAAAAATATTATTATGTCACCAAGGAAATCACCATAGATAATATTTAAAATTGATGCGCAAAATAGGACCGCCTTGTCAATCATAAGTTTGCACAAGAAAAATCTAAATACTAAAATCTAAATAAATACTAATCATATGCTATATCAACCTCTTTTATTTTTAAGTGGCTTAAACGGAATTATACTGCTAATTGTCGGTTTAGCTGTCTTTTTAATCTTTGCATTCTTTGTTGTACTGAGTGCATTCTATAAAAAAATTCCACAGGGAAAAGCGATTGTCCGGACAGGTGTCGGCGGGACAAAAGTTGCCTTCAACAAGGGTATGTATGTTGTCCCGGTTTTCCACAAGATGGAGATCATGGACATCTCCATCAAAAAAATTGAGATTGCCCGTATGCAAGGCGAAGGACTGATCTGTAAAGACAATATCCGTGCTGATATTAAGGTGGCCTTCTTTGTCCGTGTTAACAAAAATGTGGACGATGTAATCAACGTCGCCCAGAATTTGGGATGTGACCGTGCCAGTGAGCCTGAGACTTTAAAAAGCATCTTTGAATCCAAATTTTCTGAAGCACTCAAGACTGTAGGTAAGAAATTTGACTTCATCGAATTGTATGAAGCCCGTCGTGAGTTTCGCGATGAGATCCTCGACATCATTGGCACAGACCTGAACGGTTATATCCTTGATGATTGTGCGATCGATTATCTCGAACAAACAGATATCGAACACTTAAATCCCAGCAATATCCTGGATAGTGAAGGCATCAAGAAAATCACCGAGCTGACTGCAAAGCAAAATATCAATGCCAACTTCATCCGTCGTGATGAGGAAAAATTGATCAAAAAGCAAAACGTCGAAGCACGTGAGGCGATTTTAGAACTTGATCGTCAACTTGCCGAAAAAGAAGAAAAACAAAAACGTGAAATTGATAATATCAAGGCACGTGAAGAAGCCGAAATAGCAAAGGTACGTGAAGAAGAGCGCTTGAAATATGAGAGTGTCCGCATTTCGACCGAAGAGCAACTGGCTGTACAGGAAGAAAATAAGCTGCGTCAGATAATCATCGCCGAGAAGAACAAGCAACGTACAGATGCTGTCGAAGCAGAACGTGTGGAAAAAGACCGTGCGTTGGAACAGACAGAGCGTGAGCGTATAGTCACTTTGGCTCAGATTGACAAAGAACGTTCGATTGAGACCGAAAAGAAAAGTATCCAGGGTGTGATCAAAGAACGCGTCCAATTGGAAAAAGGTGTTATCGAAGAACAACAAGGAGTCAAAGATATTGAAGTATTCCGCGAAGTAGAACGGAAGAAACAGGCCGGCGTTATTGCTGCATCACAAGAAGCCGAAGAGAAATTAATTTCTACAGTAAAAGCTGCTGAAGCAGCGAAAATTGCGGCAGAACAAGAAGCTGAGAAAAAGGTGATTGACGCTGAAGCAGCACGTAAGATTGCTGAAAAACGTGCACAGGAATTATTAATAGATGCCGAAGCGAAAAAGAAGCATCACTCAAAGAGGCAGAAAGCCGCAAGATCATAGCGGAAGCACAAGCGAAAGAAGAAGCCGCAATAGGTTTGTCGGAAGCCGAAGTAATGGTTGCAAAAGCCGAAGCTGAAGAGAAGCAAGGTACAGTACAGGCAACTGTGATCGAGAAAAAGCCGAAGCCATGCGCAAAGAAGGTTTAGCACAGGCGGAAGTTGTTCGTGAAAAGCACTTGCCGAAGCGAAAGGTATCGAAGAGAAAGCCGAGGCCATGAAAAAACTGGATGGTGTGGGTAAAGACCACGAAGAGTTCAAATTACAGTTACAAAAAGAACGTGACATTGAACTTGCACAGATCAATATCCAAAAGATATTGCACAAGCACAGGCTGGTGTATTGTCCGAAGCGCTTAAAACAGCGAAGATTGACATCGTTGGTGGTGAAACCATGTTCTTCGAAAACATTGTACGTCAGGTATCCAATGCCAAAGGTTTTGACCATCTGATCGACAATTCGAAACATGCGACTGATATCAAAAATTCGCTATTGGGCCCAGACGGGAAAGGTGACCTTGCTGAAAAAGTACGTGGATTAGCAGATAAATATGGTATCTCATCGAATGATATCAAGAACTTAACAGTTTCTGCAGCTTTGATCAAATTACAGCAAGCGGCCACAGATGCCGAGAACGGTGAAGATGCAGGTTTTATCAATTCCCTATTTGGGTTGGCAAAAACTTAGGCATTTCCAATAAAAAGTTGTAACCATATTCATCATCTTGAGCCTTGTAAAGCCTCAAATCTTAACAGGCTCAAGATAATATTCTAAAAACCAAAGCAATCACATGATACGTTTTGTCCTATTTTCTATTTTTCTGTGCTTAAATACCTTATTGGTAACTGCCCAGACGGTGCAGCAACGATTGGATTCATTATTCCAATCCCTAAATCAGGACGGTGAATTCAGCGGAGCATTCTTGGTCGCCGATGGTGGAAAAGTTGTTTTTGAGAAATATATAGGTTTCGAAAACCCTGCAAAAACGAAAAAATAAATAGCAATAGTCGTTTTGAATTGGCCTCGGTGAGTAAACAGTTTACAGCGATGGCCGTTATGCAATTGGAAGAACAGGGCAAACTCTCCTATGAGGATGATATTACCAAATATTTCCCACATATAAAATTCAAAAATATCCGTATCAAAAATCTATTGCGTCATACCTCGGGAATACCGGAATTTTTGGCTTGGGATCAGCAATGGATTGACAAGAAAAAAATAAATACAAATCAGGACTTCCTCAAAATAATTGAGACAAAGATTGACAGCACCTCCTTTAAGCCAGGTGATCAATACACTTATTCGAATACAAACTACCTGCTCCTGGCTCTGATTGTAGAAAAAGTATCCGGGCAATCTTTTGCTTCCTATATGCAGCAGTATATATTCAAACCCGCCGGAATGAAAACACGTCTGTATTTTCGGCGCGTTCATCCAATGCTGACCTTAAAAACTACGCAAAAGGAATGGCCTATGATGCCAAGACCAAGAGCTTCAAAAGTGTTGATGACTTTCCCGCATTTAGCTATCTAACCTATTTTGATGGCGGAAGTGGCCCCTATGGAATAAGTAGTACGGCTCAAGATCTCTTCAAATGGAATCAGGCTATCCAAAACAATACACTATTAACGCGTCAAAATTTCATGAAGGCCATCTCTGTCGATACGCTCAATAATGGCAAATCCATTAAAATGGCAGGTTTGTACTATGGTTTTGGCTGGCTCTTTACCGACAGTACCAACAGTGAAAGCAAGATGCATTTTCACAGCGGGGATATCCTGGCTATAAAACGATCAACATTCGAGATTTTAAAGAACAAAAATATTTCATCGCTTTAATGAACAAATGGAATACGGTTGATGTATATCCGTTGACATCCGCTGTGAATGCAATTCTTCAAAAAGAAAAGCTCCAGTTATTGAACGTGAAAAATTAACGGGAGCGATCATACTTGTGGAGTTTCAGATCAAACAGCTTTTAGGAACATATGAATACACAAAACAACCTGAATTGAAGTTCAAAATTACAGCTGATGATAATGGTAGTCTATTTGCCCAGTTATCGGGACAGTCAGCGATCGAAGTCTATCCGAAAAACGAGTTAGAGTTATTTTATACGGCTGTGCAAGCCGAGCTGAAATTCAGCAAAGAAAATGATCAGATCACAGCGCTGACGCTGTATCAAAATGGTCAGGAATTAAAATTCAATAAAGTTAAATAAGTCAAGAACTAGCGGAACTTATGCCAGAAGAAAACGTAATAAATCAGAACGATAGCCTTGATCAAGGTGCATATGAGATTATCCGAAAGCGTCTTCTTACACAAAAAGAAGAACTAGCGACCAAGCTCCAACAGTTGAATGAAGCCCGTAAAGAAGTCTTCAATTCGACGAGTTTTGTCCTCAAAGCCAATCAACGGATCACCACAGAAAACAACTGTGTTGCCCGCGGCATTCTGGCCTTGGATAATCAATGTATTTTTGGGTATAACGTGCATTTTGGACTGCGTACCGAGATCAAGCTGGAAGATGTTTTCAGTGTTTATGCATTTGAGAATAATCAATTTATTCCGCAGTCCCTCGACCTGATCAACGATCAAAATTTCATCTCAGATTATCAAAATCTATATAAATACTATAGGGACTCCATATTCTCCAAATTTCGTAGGACGGAGAACTATTTGTACATGATCTTTCAGACCAGCAAAAATCCTGCTGACCTCAAAGCATTCAAATGGTTAATCAAAGATGGTAAGCTCCAGTATCAGGATGACCGCAGCATTCATGAAGCCAAATTGCCCAACCAATTTGAATTTGACTGGACAAAAACAACGCTCGATGATCGTAGACTGGGAAAATATCCCCATATATCCATTATGGATAAGATTTTTATTGAGGCGATCAATGGCGACATCACCTTCAAGATCGAAAACAATACAGACAGTGGCAAAGGGATCTATTCCGAAAAAGTGGTCAATGCAGACCAACAATTGGACGATGCCGATTATTACTACGCAGATCTCGGCAACCTTATTGCGGTACGCATCAAGCCTTATCAGGAAGATTTCAGGGCCTTTGTCTATAACCAACGGACAAAGGAAGTCGTCAACCTCAAATCACTGAATGAATCAGCAATATTATTACCGGACAATCAAGGGATTATTTTTTCCAATGGATACTATTTACAAAATGGTACACACAAGGTTTTTGACGCCCAGTTTGAACATGTATCGTTCCTGCGTAGGATAGCCTCCCCCAATGGTGAAGATTTTCTGTATATATTCTGTCAGGAGGAAACCAATACCTATATCCTACTGTCCTATAACATCATCCAGCAGCATGTCGAGACCCCGATTATCTGCAACGGATTTACCCTGTTCAAAGATGGTAGCTTAATTTATTTCCGCACCGAGGCGGAAGCCACCAGACATCATCAGGTGCAGATCTGGGAAACACCTTATATGGCCATGCTCAAAGAAAATGAGCAGAAGAAAGATGATCCCCTTTATAAAGTAGGCAATAAACAGATCGTGCAGGCGATGGCCGAGGCACAGGAGGTCATACAACTGATCAACAAAGAGGACAGCTACGAAGGTTTATACGAAGATATCCTCAAAAAATCCACGGTTTTATTGGATTCCTATTTTTGGATAAAAGATGATGCTTTATCAAATCTTGGCCAGCCATTAACACAGATCAAGGAAGTCGCCAATACCGCTATTGATGAGTTCGTCAAAGTACAGGCGCAACGCAAACATGCCGCAGAATTAAATATAGCAGAAAAGAAGATGGAAGAACTCACCTTCTCCATCAATAGTACCGTTGTGGACAAACTCGATCAGCTCGTCCATCAATTGGCCGACTCCCGTCGCCTTCAGGGTGAAATCATCGACCTTAAAAATGTAAAATATATTGATACGGTCAGGATAGATAGTCTGTTGGAAAAATTGCAGAGCATCACCTCCGAACTGGCCGAAAAAACCATTGCTTTTCTCCTACGTGACGAGGCCCTGCTTCCTTACGAACAAAAGGTGGAACAGCAGAAGAAAAATGTGGAGGCCATGGTGAAGGTCTACGATGCCAAAGCAATTGAGGAAGCCAATTCAGCCATTTCAAGCGAACTGGAACTATTGATTGATATCCTCAATAGTCTAAAAATTGACGACTCCACACAGACAACCAAAATCATTGAGAAGATTTCGGTTATTTTCTCCTCCTTAAATGAAGTGCGCTCACAGCTTACGCGAAAACTCAATTCATTGAAGAGCACGGAAGCGATAGCGGAGTTCTCAGCACAGCTGACTCTGTTGGAGCAATCCGTGACCAACTACCTCGAACTGTCAACGACAACCGAAAAGGTAGACGAATATTACACAAAAGTCATCGTTCAGCTGGAGGAACTTGAAAGTAAATTTTCTGAATTTGAAGATTTTGCCCTGAAGATCGCGGACAAACGTGATGAGGTTATCAAGGCCTTTAATTCCCGCAGAGAACAAATCGTTGAACAGATCAACAAGCGTACATCCTCGCTCGAACAGATCGGTCTTCGTGTATTAAAGAATATTGAGAACAAATCCAAGACATTTGCAACACGGGAAGAGATCCTCAGCTTCTTTGCTTCGGATCTTATGATCGACAAGATCAGACAGTTGGTACAGGAGCTAAAAACACTGCAGGATGTCTCAAAAGCAGAAAACCTTGAAAATCTATTAAAGAAATCACAGGAAGATGCCTTACGGGTTTTACGCGATAAAAATGATCTCTTTGTTGATGGCGAAAATATCATTGCATTGGGCAAGCATAAGTTTGCAGTCAATAGTCAATCCCTCAGCCTTACCTTGCTGCGCAGAAATGATGAACTGTATTTCCACCTGACTGGGACAAGTTTCTATCAAAAGGTGCAGGCCGAGGAAATCAACAGTTTTCAGGACATCTGGGATCAGGAACTTGTCTCTGAAAATAAGGAAGTCTATCGTGCAGAATACCTTGCATACAAAGCTTTCGTTGCTTCAAAAGGAGAACAAGATTTTGATGCCGCATTATTTATCACACAGACTGTGGAGCAAAGTTATTCGGAAGGCTATGTCAAAGGAGTTCACAATGTGGATGCACTGTTGATCTATGATACGGTCAAACAGTTGGATACTAAATGGATCTGCTTCGCTATGATCCCCTATTGCGTACGATGGCTCAACTATTTTGGCAATCCCTTTTGGATGATCAACGGAAAAAGCAGCTGGCACTGATACACTCGACGTACACGATATTAAAAACGTTTCCAAATTCAAATCGTTACCAGTCTGTCATTGATGAACTGACCAAGTTATTCAATGCATGGGAGACACATTTGGATCGCTCCACCATTCATGGCCGTGACCTGGCGACTTACCTTTTTCAGACGTTTACAAGCTACAATACCTTTGTCGTCAGTGAACAATCCGATGAACTGAAAAAGGCTTTTATTCGATTGCTGGAATCCAAGAAAAGTTACAAGCTATTTGAAGCGGATATTCAGAACGAACAGTTTAGCTTGGTAGATCGCTTTTACCTGACTTTAAATTGGCTCAACTCCTTTGTGGATGAGCATCCGGAATATCTTACACTACGCAAGTATATTGAGGAAGCAGCGATCATGTTGCTTTATCCGACCCATGCGTATCACCTGATAATCGCAAAAGACCAGGCGCACATCAGCGGATTAAAAGGCAATCATGCGATCCTGAACAATGGAGAGGAGCATATCCAATATCATGCGTTTTTAGCACGTCTGGCGCAATTCAGTGAGTATAATGTACCTCGTTTTGTGGCTTTCTCCACATTGAAAGAGCAGCTTGCGAAGTCATATGCCAAAGAACTAAAGATCGGTGAGTTTGAGCCCAAAGTACTGACCTCCTTTGTCCGTAATAAGCTGATCAACGAAGTTTACTTCCCATTGATCGGAAATAACCTCGCCAAACAGCTGGGAGCCGCAGGCGACAACAAGCGTACAGCCCGTATGGGAATGCTGCTATTGATCTCGCCTCCGGGCTATGGTAAGACCACCTTAATGGAATATCTTGCCAAAACGATGGGCTTACATTTCGTCAAAATCAATGGCCCGACCATTGGTCATTCGATTACATCCATTGATCCGATTGAAGCGAAAACATCCGGAGAACGGGAAGAACTGAAAAGATCAATCTTGCATTTGAGATGGCTGACAATGTCATGCTGTATCTGGACGATATCCAGCACTTAAATCCAGAGTTTTTACAGAAGTTCATTTCCCTTGCCGATGGTCAACGTAAGATTGATGGTATTTTTGAGGGCGAGAGCAAGACCTATGACCTCCGTGGCAAGCGCTTCTGCATCGTGATGGCCGGAAACCCATATACAGAGAGCGGTTCTAAGTTTCAGATTCCCGACATGCTTGCCAACCGTGCCGACGTGTACAATCTCGGTGATGTGATCGGTGACACCGAAGCATTATTCAACCTCAGTTTGATTGAAAATGCGGCGATTGAAAACAGCTACCTCGAAAAGATTGCAAGCAAATCATTTAATGACTTTTATGCCCTAGTCAATTATGCGCAGTCTGTTATGGATCAATTGCCCGATTTAGAGGGCAACTACCTGAAACAGGATATTGATGATTTTATCGCGGTGCTGCGACATGTACTGAAAATCAGGAATGTCGTGATCAAAGTGAATCAGAATTATATTCAGAGTGCTGCGATGCAGGATAATTACCGCACCGAACCGCCATTCAAAATGCAGGGATCCTATCGGAATATGAGCAAACTGGTGGCGCAGGTGGTACCGATGATGAATGAACAGGAAATTGATCAGGTTCTTCTCGCGCACTATGAGAGCGAATCGCAGACACTGACAGCAGATACTGAAAGCAACCTTTTAAAACTAAAAGAGTTAGCCGAGCTGCTAAACCCTGTTGAACAGGAACGTTGGGAAACCATCAAGGAAATCTTCCGCAAGAACAATAAACATGGTGGACTGGCCAAAGACGATAAAGTATTCGGTCAGCTACTCGACTTCAATGAAAATCTGGAGGGTATTATTCAAGCGATCCGGGAGTATAAGAATTAAAACCATAAACTTAATTTTTCTCCATTGGTTCGGATAGACCAATGGAGAAAAATAATTTATCAAATGATTTAGCAACGATGGTATCTACAGTCCTTTCGAAGCGGAATTACCCTACTTTACAGCTCCCGAAGAAACGGTAAATATTCCGTAATCGTCAATAAGCATCCGCTCTTTGATCACTCCATTGTAAGCCATAATCCGATCCAGTTCTTTCTGCGAACGTCGACGCATGACCCAGTCTTTCTTCTGATGACTGTTCAGCACATAAGCGATCATTTTCAATTGTGGATGCCATGGCTGTCCGGTATAGACCAGATGGCTATTTTCCTCACAAATGGAAGTCGCACCATGTACCGCCCTGCTCGCCATTTCATTGTTGCCAAACAATTCGAAAATACCAGAGATCACCACAATATTAGGTTCAAAATCCAGTTTGCTGTAAGTCTCCGGATCAAAACAGTCGTAATTGCTGAAACGTATTCCTTGGAGCCCTTTCTTCTTGATGATTTTCTCTCCCACTGCAATATTTGACAACATAAACTCGTTGATCACGATCTCCACTTCCGGATATTTTTCTTTGATGTCAAACAAATAATTTCCGGTACCGCCAGCGATATCCAGAATTTTCACAGACCGGCCTGTAGACTCGACCTGCTCAATATTCTCTTCTAATAGACGTAATAGATGCTGTTTGCGTATACGGATTCCTTTCCAGCCGATCGCTTCCAAGTACCCTTTATCGATGACTTTACCCAGCCCCAACCTGCCTTTCGGTTCATTGCGATAGACGTAATCCAATGAAATTCCCGAATCAAAACCAAACTGAAGCCCTAAGTTCATACCATGACTCAATGATCCGATCTTGCCTAAAGTCCATTTCTGAAAAGCATAGTTAAGCTTCTCAGCCGCAGGCATCACCTTATGATACAATTTCTCATATTCTTTCACCGAAAACTCGTCAGGCTCCAGCCCCTGTTCAGGCTTTTGCCTTGCATAGGCTTTCGTAATAAAATCTTTTAAATAGGTATAGACTTTCTGTCTGTTGGATTCAAACAGGATACCATGATAAAAATTGCGTAGCGTAATAAATGTCTTTAGCTTGGAAGCGATGGTCACGAAGAATTGCTTTTGCACCGAGTTTTTAACCACATAGTCCTTTTCAGCAGATAGCACAATGACGGGAATATCGATTGCGGCTGCATCGTCTACGATACGCACACCAGCTTTCAATAGGTCGACCAATAAAGCGCCGTTAATGGATTTTGAGATTAGGGGATCGGCATCATAAGCCTGTTGTTGCTCAATATCATGGGTCAGTACCTTCGCCTTGACATAGCTTTGGATAACAAGATCTTTTTCAGCTTGGTTCCAAGCGCAATCATCTGGTTGGCCAGTGGTACATACAGTTTAATTTCAAAGGCAGGAGCCAATAAAGCCATACCTGCGATCGGAGGAGCAAAATCATGTACCCAAGCACTCACAATGATCCCAGCAATACTATTGGCGATGACAAAGACATCCTTCGTATCAACCGCATATTCGGCATGGATATAGGCCACAAAACTGTCTAGATCGCGCACATTATCCATGAAAACTGGTGATACCGGCACTTTGGTATGACCATGTCCACGCAGATCAAATGCAAAGATGGAATAATCGGCAAACTGTGGATCGGTAGCCATCTCCTGCAGGCGTTCTGAATGTTCATGCCCACGGTGCAATACAACTAAAGCCTTTTGTCCCTTTTGATAATTCCAAACACGATATAGCAGTTCCCTTGATCGAAACTCTTAAAATAACCTGATTTCATCTTTTTATAATTTATTCCATCAATACAATGGCGTATGTAATTTTAGTATCTATTCAGATATGGCGGTTAAAAACAAAGACCAAGCCACCCTTTTTGATTAGGATCTGTCCGCGACGATAATTTTCATCAACTGGATCGCATGATCCTGTAACACCATATGCCTATTGACCGACTTCACTCGATCAATAGCTTTATTTAAATCTAAAGATAATAATTTCTGAATCATCAGAACAGCAAAAATCATGCTCCTACTATAACCCATTGTACAATGAATGATCATATTTTCATGTTCATCCAATGTACGATAAGCGGATACCATTGCGTCTATGATCACATAGGCATCATGCACATTGATCTCCGCAATATCCAGCAAAGGGAAAGAATGATACTTTTCTATGGCACCCAAGAGTTTTACTTCCTCCAGCTCAGCTGCGAGGTCAAAAACAACCAGATTGCGATCCAAGCCCAAGGCTATAAGTTCCGAAGCGTCAACCTTGGCCCCACATAACAGCGGGGTAGTAATTCCATCAGTGGCGGATTATTTTTCTTTCTAAAAAAACGCCACATCAACCGGTACGCAAATTGGTAAGGGGCGTAAAATACTTTCTTTATCAGTGGTATTCGACCCCGATGATCCTTTAAAAACCCCGTATTACTGCGCAGGTAATTGTAACCAACCGCAAAGCAGACTAAGGCAATCCAAGCAAAAACAATCAGCGGCAATACGTA
Organism: Sphingobacterium sp. E70; assembly: GCF_019285695.1. Lineage (NCBI taxonomy): Bacteria > Pseudomonadati > Bacteroidota > Sphingobacteriia > Sphingobacteriales > Sphingobacteriaceae > Sphingobacterium > Sphingobacterium sp. E70. Next base: position 2,239,039 of record NZ_CP079104.1, read on the forward strand.
TCCCTCGCAGAGCAGTGCCAGTAGCATGAATATCCACCCGATGAGGTAATAAGTATTCGCTGGCTGTTGATTTTGCCCCACTCCTTATTTGGAAAGAGTATAAAACTGACCTGAACCAATATGCAAGCTGTCAATAGATCAATCACATGGTGTTGATATACCGTCAATGTCCCTAGGCCCATCAACAGAAGCCAGATGCCCAAGATTATTTTCTTCCATCCGTTGAACTTCCAACGCTGCACCGACCAAAAAGACAGGCATAAACGACATGCAGGGAGGGTGCCTGATTAAAAGGCGAATCATATTCCTTTAAGAAGGAAAAGAAAATGGTAAACAGAGGATTTTCAACCGACGGTCTGTCAAAAGAAAACCGCAACGGAAAAAGGAGAAAGCACAATGCCGCAATCAGGGTGACAAACGTAAATCGCTTTGCATAGCACTGGAGCTCGCTCTTTTGTCCGCAATAAAATGGCACAAGGCAAAAAAACAGCCCACTGCTCATATAGGGCAGAATCATCCATGGAATGAATGGGATGTACTGTTCAAAAGCAAATACAAAAAGAAGGTACCGCAGCTAAACTGGAGGCGTAGGCTGCTGTATAAGGATAGGTAAGTTGAAAAAGTAACAGGCAATAGATGACAACAAGGAGCTGCCCGCCTACTTTCTTTAATCGTTTTTCATCCATTTGGCTTTCCTAAACATGATTTTACTTAATAATACATGAGGAGCAGGCCTAAAAATCCCATCAGCCATTTCATACGCTTCGGAAAAATCACGATTTCTTTCTTTTGCTGTATCGCTTTTAAGATGCGTTGTGCGGCATCGTCTAAGCTGATCAAAAGGGCTTTTGGAGAGATCTTGCTGATTAAGTTGACGGAGCTTAGTTGTATCCACATACCCCGGTGCTATGACTGTCACTGTAATCCCATACGGAAGCAATGCCCTCCGATAAGCGTCAGCCACTTGGATTGCGGCTCGCTTTGTTTTGCTGTACAAACTAGAATTCGGAAAGTCTAAAGTTCCCGAGACGGATGCTATTGTTGCGATCTGCCCCTTTGATTGTCCACGCATGACTTCGCTGGCGACTTCAAAACAGTTCAGAGTACCCAGCATATTGACTCGGAGCATCGCACTTGCCTCTTCATAACTGATGCGCTGTGCCACATCATCGGCATAACTGCCTGTACAATTGATAAAAAGATCCAATGCCACATGATTACAGAAAGAATCAACGACATCAGCCAAAGCATCCCGATTACATACATCTACCTCAAACTTGATGAGCGCATCGTATGCTGGCTGATTGGTCAACTTTGAAATGTCTCGACCACATACAGCAACTTCAGCCCCTGTTGGAGGTAGCATTGTGCTAGTGCCAAACCTATTCCGCTTGTTCCGCCTGCGATAAATACCTTCATTTTATAAAAAAATAGCAATTATATTACCCGCTTGATCGGGCTATCTTGTCAAACAAATAAACCTTCGGTGTATGCAGTCTAAATTCTCCAATAGATCCCGTATTAAACCATATACACTTCCAACGACCATTACTCCGATACATCGTGTACTACGCCATACGCAGTTCCAGCGTCTTCCCATATCCATAATTCCACTGTGCTTCCATAGCGGTTGCAAATTCATCCAAACTTGCCGGTAGGGACAATGTTATTTCAAATCTACGCCAATCGATGCCTTTTTACAATAGTTTCCTGCTAACTGTTCCGCAGCATCAGCCGTATCGATCCATCCGATCCCTCGAAATTGCTGATCAATATCCTGCAAGCGTTGGTTTCCGCTAAAACCCAATACCGCTCTTACCGATCCCTCTTCCTGCAATTTATACGACTGCTTCCGCTCACAGATAACTTCTGCGGCCAAAGACTGCGCCAACTCTACAGGGACCAGATCAATGGCTCCACCGGCATAATATTCCCCATTCCGCTGTATCGGCTCAATATAAAACATATCGGACATGGAAATACGAACAGCCTCCAACAATGTCACCGCTGAATTTATCGCTATCGTTGGGGCAACAGCACTTTGTCCATAATTTTCACCTTGAATTTGAATGCTATCCAGATTTACGTTCGATAGTGCATTTGTATTCCCCATCAGGATTTTCTGATAAAGCTTACGTTCGCCACGTCTCTCCCCAACTTCCGAACGGTCAAAAAGCATTTTCGAACCAATAATAATCGACGGTATTTCTTCCGAAAATGGGCGGTTCAAAGTCGGTAATAAAGGCGAAAGATCATGTTCCATATTGACCAGATAACGATCAAAGACATCTTCCAGATAAGGAGCAGATCGTTTATCCCCTCCTTTTTTAGCACATACCACCCCAGTTTACCCAGATGACGTTGTTCCGTAAGCCGATGTCCACAGAAGAAGCGATAAAACTCTTCGGATTGGAGATAAGATTTCCGCTCTGCATCCGTTGCAAAAGCCTGAATAATCGCAGCAGCCAATGATCCACCGCAGGCGGCAATCAGTAGATCCGGTTTCAACCCCAGTTCCTCCAACGCGGCATACATTCCCAAGTACATGCCAAAACGAGTACCACCTCCTGAAAATAAAACTGCCCGTTGATAATTCATTTCGCGATATATTAGCTATGAGATTCTGCTTTTACTTACAAATTCGTCATTTCTATCAAACAAATCAAACCATAGAAAACAGGTGCATTAAACACCAAGCTATCTATCCGATCCAGTAATCCACCATGTCCGGGGATTAATGTACCCGTATCCTTGACTCCCGTCTTACGTTTCAAAAAGGAGAAAAGCACATCACCACAAAATCCTAAAGTACCAAAGAGCAGACCAAGCAACGAAAAGCAGATAAAATCCCCAAATGGCAATAACAGATAGCCCAAGATATTACTCAAAATTACCGTCAGCCCGATACCACCGATACATCCGGCAACAGTTTTGTTTGGGCTGATACGCGGAACGATCTTTCGTTTACCAAAGAATTTACCCATTAGATATTGGAATACATCATTCAGTTCCGTTAAAACGATGATATAGGCCACAAGCCGTAATCCCATCAGCTCATCCTGATTGATTTGTACTGCCCGGATAAAGGCCAGTTGGCTGAATGCAAGCAGACAGGCAGCCGCTCCAAAGGTCATTCCGATAGCAGCGTCCATCGCTGTTTTCTGTCCCAACCGGAAAAACAGCCCAACCCCTATGCACAATAGTGTCGCCCAACATAGATAGGCGCTATATGAACAGTAGATTAAAAGGATCAGCTGCAATAGACCAGCTACAATAGCAAAAGGCAACGCAAAACTAAAATTGGGCACAAACATCTTCATAAATTCGCGCATCCCCTGAAACGTCAGCCAGGAAACAAACAGCAATGCTATTGTTTGCGGAACGAAAGCAACCGCCAGTACCAGTACAATGTACCCCAGCTTCTGACCCGTACAGGTACGTCAGCAAATTTGTCCTTCGGATTGGATACTTCACTCATGTACCACCAATGCCTTTCTCAATCGCGTTATCGAACTCAAGACCAATAACAAACATAACACAGCAAAAATATAGACTGAAATAGTCGTTATCGAGATCTGTAACAAGCTCAAAATACCATATACGCCGAGCAACAATGCACGGTCACTTTTACCCATGGGCCCATCATACCGACGATCATTGGCCACAACTTTTCCAATCAGACCACAGAATTCATTGATGACACTCAAAATAATAAAGCATATCACCAGATATAAACTCTCGGGATGAAATTTCAGCAAGGGGAAAAAGATCAGGACATCGGAGACAATATCGCCTACCTCATTCAAGACTTCCCCTTTTTACTTGTCTGATTGAAAAGACGGGCCATCATGCCATCCAATGCATTGAAGGCCATCCGCAATAATAAACCGATCGGTAATGCCAAGAACAAAATTGGCATCCGGTCAGCGTACCAAAACGACACTGCAATAACCAAAGACAAAACGATCGAGCCAATAGTAATCTGATTGGCTGTTACCTTTTCCGATGCAACAAAGTCAGAATCGGCATCAATAACTGCTGAAACTTTGGTTTTAATTTATAAACAGAAATCATATATGCGCTATATAGCTTACTTTTTTATTTTTTTAAAAAAATTTTTGATAGTGTAAGAAATACACTATATTTGTGCCATCATAATTTAGGTTTATAATTGGTTATTTAAGGTTTTCATTCTCCCCGATTGAAAACCTTTTTTTGCCCCTAAATCACGAACTACCATCGCCCACCTGCGCCTCCACCACCTGAAGAACCGCCGCCAAAACTTCCGCCGCCGCTACTACTTGATCCACCGCCACCAGAGCTTCTCGATGAAGACCGTACTTTAACAGGTATAGTATGCTCGCCATGAGATACGCGATGCCCACAGTTCTTACATTTATCAAAACGTTCCTCCAAGCCCTGCGAACTGTATGTTGCCGATCGGATCGTATGTGTAAGTCCCGTTTCAAACGTACGGTAATGACATTGAGGACAATCAATGTACCCTGCGTTTTCATCCCAGGGAACCAACTTGGTTTCATTGCTTGTCTGATCTACCCAAATCTCATAAGATCGGCTACCAATTTTCTCCTCCATGAGTTGTCCCTGATCCAAGTAAGCACTTTCTCGGATAGATACATCATCCTTATTCATCCGTAACCAACGCCCTGAACCATCTGGAGGGGTCAATCGTAGTTCATTCCTTCGAATCCGCTTATTTATTCCAAAAGATCAAACAGCGCCAAAGGACTTAGCAACAAAGGAACAAGTCCCCAAATGCGAAATTTACGCAAGGCTTGCTGGATATTCTCCTCATCGCGATAAGAATTGACAATCTGCGTACGGCTCGCATTATATTTCATCGCCAATGTAATACTGCCAAATATAAAAATAAAGTAAGGAAGGTTCTTCCATTGATAAACGACTTCAAAGTTGTTCAATGCAAAAGCACATATAAATACACTGGCAAACATCAACATCCCCATACAACCGCAGCCGCTGACCAGTGGTGGAAAATACTTACTTTTCTTAGTCAACTGTCCCTTTATCGCGCGGGTCACCTCACCCAGCCAGATATAACAGATCGCAAATAAAGCCAGCACCAAAAGTGAATTTCGCAGGATAGGACTGCTGAAGCTCCAGATCGGAGTTGCCTCAGGCATCAAGCGCTCCAATTCAGCCTTGCTATCAGGAGAAGTTAGAATGGTTTTGATAAACTGTGAAGCCTCAAGAACTCCTTGGTCATAATTTCCATTTCGAAAATTAGGCACCAGATACTTCTCACCGATCCGCTTTAAATAGGCATCAGGCAAGGTACTTTCCATCCCATACCCCGTAATAAAACGATATTCCCGCCGATCTTTGGCAATAAACAATAATAGACCATTGTTACTCCCCTTCTTGCCGATACCCCAGGTATTAAATAGTTTAAGTGCAAATTCAAAATCGCTGTCACCGACATAGTCATTGACCAATACAATGGCATACTCACTTTTGGTAGCTGCTTCGATCTGTGTGGATAAACCATCCAATTCAGCGACGGTACCCGATGACAAGATCCCATCGGGATTGGACACGAAGTAATCTTGTCCCTGTAATTTCGGACTAGGTACATTATCGACAGTATACTGTGCCAATACCGGAACAGCACTTAAACAGCAGCTTAGCCAAAATAAAAGGAAGATATAGAGTTGATGTGATCTATGCATATTTTTTAGAATAACTCAAACAACAAAATTTGGTTCATTGTCACGATATTAAGAAAAAAAAAAAAATCAAACAAAGGTTTCCATCAAAAAAAGCCCATAATCAACCGATTATGGGCCTGTATAATTCAATATTCGTTTGAGACTTTCCGTCCTATTAATGTATCCTAGCAATTACTTTATATAATCGTTTTGTTGAGCTACAGCCACAGTACGCGGGCCTGTTTATCGCTATCAATGACCAAGCCAGTGTAAAATTAAGACACCGATCAATCCAATAACAGAAACGAGCGTTTCCATCACCGTCCATGAGCGAAACGTATCCTTCATGCTCACTCCAAAATAAGATTTAAACATCCAAAACCCCGGATCGTTGACGTGTGAGAACATGAGACTACCCGCTCCCGTCGCTAGCACCATTAATTCGGGAGTAACATCTCCCGCCTGCACAATGGGAAGCATAATGCCCGCTGCCGTGAGCCCAGCAACACTAGCCGAACCGATAACCAGGCGAATGATACCGGCTATTAACCATGCAAGCACAAGAGGCGACAAACTAAGGTCTGCGGTTAAGTCAGCGATGTAGTTCGCTACACCACTATCTACCAAAATTTGCTTGAAGGCGCCTGATGCTGCAATGATAAAAGGATCATCATTATCCCGCGGATTGCTTCTTCCACACTTGCTGACTGCTCCCGCAAACTTTTACCTTGGCGGATACCCATCGTGTACATTGCCATTAGCGATGCAATCATTAAAGCCACCACCGGATCACCCAAGAAACGTAGTGCCGTCAGCCAAGCGGAGCCTTCTGGGAATAGTAGATGTGAAAATGAACCAACAGCAATTAAAACTATTGGAAACAGCCCAGTGAATATACTAATTGCAAATCCGGGAAGCTCTTCCCTATCTGCTTGATTGTGTTCAGGAAAAAACTCGGCCGGTGGGTTGGTCGGAATACGCTTAAGCATCCTGCCAAAGAGTGGTCCACCGATAATTATAGCAGGAATCGCCACAACAACGCCATAGACCATTGTCAAACCTATGTCCGCTTTGTAGGCAAGCGCTATGGCCGTAGCTCCCGGATGTGGTGGCAAATAACCGTGCGTCACGGACAGCGCTGCCAACAATGGAATAGCTACGGAAAGCAAGGGCATTTTATTGGAAGCACATATCATGAAGACAAACGGTACCAAGACGATAAAACCGACATTGTAAAATAAGGGAATTCCTACTAAAAAGCCCGTCAGAACCATTGCCCAAGGTAAGTTCTTTCTGCCAAATACAGCCGTGAGTACCGTTGTAATCTTTTCTGCAGCACCCCCTCTGCCATCAACTTCCCCAGTAAAGACCCGAAAGCCAACAAAAGTGCCAACTGGCCCATGGTACTGCTCACTCCGGTTTCAACAGATTTAAGGATATCCATGGCGTTCATATTCATAGCAAAACCGACCGCAACAGAAGTTATCAGTAATGAAAAGATTGTGTTTAGCCTGACGACAGTGACCAAAAGAAGTAGTAAAGCTACTCCCAAAATAACGATGATTAGAGGCATAATAATTTATAACTAGTTAAAACTCACCTTCCAATATGTGGTACAGGTGTTCAAATTTCCGGAAGTTCTTCATATATACGGCGTGATTCTCCGCACTCGGTTTGTAATAGCGCTCGGTATCTTGTGTTCCCTCCGCTTGCTTGTTTTTATGGTAGGATTACCCCTCTGTATACCCAGTGCTTCCAAACCTATCAATGCTGCTCCCCATGCAGAGCTTTCTACCGTATTTTTGGTGAATACAGGTTTATTGAAAATGTCTGCAAGCATTTGCACCCACAACGATGAACGCGCTAAGCCACCACTTGCAAATATCGTATGAATGGGGCCGGTGTTCTCCTCTAATGCGATTCCTACACTGTAAATTGCAAACAACATCCCTTCCATCATGGCCCGTGCAAAGTGCGCCCTGCCATGATGCAACTGTATTCCAAAATAAACGCCTTTTGCATTGGAATTCCAATGTGGTGCCCGTTCACCAGTTAGATAGGGCAAGAATATCAAGCCCTCCGCCCCGGGAACGACGGAGTCGACCAAAGCATTTAACAACGCGGAAGGATCTCCATCCGCTTCCTCTTGATTAAATTCTTGCAAAAATTATCCCGAAACCAGTTGCGTAATACACCGCCATTGTTAACCGCTCCACCAATTATATATTCATTTGGTCTCAGCAGGTATGTAAATAGCCTTTGTTTTTTCTTGATTTGCCTGCGAACTTGCTACGCGAATAGCTCCACTGGTACCAACAGTTACCGAAGCCACCCCAGGACTTATAGCCCCTACCCCGAGATTAGCCAAACAACCATCGCTACCACCTATAACAAAAGGGGTATCTTCAGGGATGTGCATCAAGGCCACAATTTCTCGGTTAGGCATATTTAAAACATAATCCACCGGAACTGGTGATGCTAGTTGCTCTTCCGATATGCCCGTCAATCTTAACGCCTGCTCAGACCATGTTAGCTGATGTATGTCGAAAAGCCCTGTTGCAGATGCAATGGAATGATCGACCACATAAACTCCAAAGAGCCTGTAAAAAGAAATTCTTTGATACCGATAAACTTGTGCGACTGAGCAAATAATTTTTGATCGTTAGACTTTATCCACATTAATTTGCAAAGCAAAGACATGGGATGTATTGGTGTGCCCGTCTGCTGGTACAACAGCCTGCCCGCCTCAGTTGCCTGCAAGGCAACCGCAATATCCTCGCTTCTACGATCTGCCCATATCATGCAATTGCTAAGTGGCTTGCCCGCCGAGTCAACAGCGATCAGTCCGTGCATAGCACTGCTTACTGAAATACATACGGGTTTCGGTATCTCGGCACTAGATTGCTTTAAGCCAATCATTACATGTGCAATAGACTCAATACATGCGCCATAAACAACCTCCGGATCTTGCTCATACCAGCCTTCCAACGGATTTAATATGGGATAAGGTATACTATGCTGCGACAAGATGTTACCTTCGTAGTCAAATGCAACAGCTTTCGCAGATGATGTCCCAATGTCTAATCCAATGATCATAAATAAAATTGATGTTTAGGAGAGTTCAATATACGGATTATCTGTTGGTTTACAACAAAAGACTCAATACCAGCGAAGTAATTGAAGTGAGAAAAGCGCCTCATACATCGCCGACAACGGTTTCGCGAGGTATTGAAATATGCTATCGCAAACGGGATACCCGTACCAGGATATGTAAACGCACTCTCTTATTTTGATGCCTACCAATCGGAAAAATTACCTGCAAATATTTACAAGCACAACGAGACTACTTTGGCGCACATACCTATGAACGTATTGATCAGGAAGGTATCTTTCACACGCTTTGGGATTAAGGGACAAAAGCTTGAAGATGCGATTTAATCTTCGTTTAAAACGCAAAAAAGCGGCTTTTTGTATAAAGCCGCTTTTTATAACTGAGCCCTCCTGTCGGGATGAACCAATGACCTACTACTGATTACAAGTCAGTTGCTCTACCAGTTGAGCTAAGCAGGCTTCGTTTACAGTTTCTAATTTCTGTGCTGCAAATATCAGGATTTGAACAAAAACTTGTAGCGTATGATTATATGAGATAGACTTACAGCATACATTTACATTCCATTGATCTAGATGCTATCGCTCAATATCCTTCAAACTGCTCATTTTCTTATATTCCAGGAATCCTTTGATATCCTCAAAATGCTCACGGACACGCTTATTTCCAAATTCAAATACTTTTTCTGCTAAGCCATCCAAAAAGTCACGGTCGTGAGAAACAAGGATCAATGTACCATCAAAATCCTTTAAGGCATCTTTGATAATATCTTTGGTCTTCATGTCCAAATGGTTGGTAGGCTCATCGAGAATCAACACATTCACTGGCTCCAAAGAAGTTTTATCATGGCCAGACGAGTTCGCTCTCCACCAGATAATACCTTCACCTTTTTCGTCGTGTCATCACCACTAAACATAAAAGCACCCAAGAGATCTTTCATTTTAACACGCACATCACCTATTGCAATTTGATCGATTGTATCAAAAACAGTCAATTCACCATCAAGCAATGCCGCCTGATTTTGGGCAAAGTAACCGATCTTGGCATTATGCCCTACCTTCAATGTACCTTCAAAATCTATTTCACCCATAATCGCTTTGATCATGGTCGATTTACCCTCTCCATTTTTACCGACAAAGGCAACTTTTTCGCCACGTTCAATCACCATATTGGCTTTATGGAATACCACATGCTCATCATAAGCCTTGGTAAGATCCTCCACAATGACAGGGTATTGACCCGACCGAGGTGAAGGTGGAAATTTCAGGCGCAGCGCCGAAGTATCTACTTCGTCAATTTCGATAACCTCCAGCTTTTCCAACATCTTCACTCGCGACTGCACCTGTAGCGTCTTCGAGTAAGTACCTCTGAAACGATCAATGAATTCCTGATTGTCAGCAATAAAACGTTGTTGCTCCTCATAAGCTTTCAATTGATGCTGACGTCTTTCCTGACGCAACTCCAAATAATGGCTATACTTGGCTCTATAATCATAAATACGGCCCATCGTCACCTCGATGGTACGGTTCGTGATATTATCGACAAAGGCTCTATCGTGTGAAATAACAATAACTGCCTTGGCAGAATTGACAAGGAAATCCTCCAGCCATTGGATACTCTCGATATCCATGTGGTTGGTTGGCTCATCCAACAAAATCAGATCTGGCTTCTTCAAGAGTATTTTGGCAAGCTCGATACGCATACGCCATCCCCAGAAAACTCCGACGTCTGTCTGGTAAAGTCAGAACGCTCGAAACCAAGCCCCTTCAATACCTTTTCTACTTCTGCATCGTAATTGACCTCTTCGATCGAATAAAACTTCTCGCTCAGTTCCGACACCCGCTCGATCAATTGCATATAATCATCCGATTCGTAATCTGTACGGATATTCAATTGCTCGTTCAGCTGCTCCAATTCATCCCGCATACCATAGACCTCTTCAAAAGCCTTCGAGGTCTCTTCAAAGACCGTCACATGATCCTGCGTCAGTAAATGTTGCGGTAGATAAGCAATGACGGCATCTTTTGGCCCCGCCACATTACCTGTGGTAGGTTTACCCACTCCAGCTATAATTTTCAACAAGGTAGATTTACCAGCACCATTCTTACCCATCAATGCAATCTTATCATTCTCATTGATCGAGAAAGATACATCCGAAAAAGAGTCGTTCCCCAAAGGAAACAGAAATATTATTTACGTCAATCACTGTATGTACACTTAAATTTGCCACAAAGATAAGCGAATCAATCTTATAAATATACAATGGATCATTTTTGTGTATCTTTGCGCCATGCGTTTTGATATTATTACGGTCCTACCAGACCTTTTGGGAAGTCCATTTGCACACTCTATTTTGCAACGTGCAAAGAATAAAGGCCTCGCGGAGATATATGTACACAATTTAAGAGATTACTCAACAAATAAGCACAAAAGTGTGGACGATTACCCCTATGGCGGCGGCTCCGGCATGGTGCTACAGATCGAACCCTTCGCTAAGTGTATTGAACAATTGCAGGCCGAACGGAAATACGATGAAATCATCTATATGACTCCCGATGGAGAAACCTTCAATCAGGATATTGCAAACGGACTCTCGACAAAAGGTAACATGATGATTCTCTGTGGTCACTACAAAGGTATAGACCAACGCATCAGAGATATATATGTGACAAAGGAAATCTCTATAGGTGATTATGTGCTGTCCGGAGGTGAACTTCCAGCGGCAATTGTTACAGACGCGATCATCCGCTTGATCCCCGGAGTTTTATCGGACGAAACCTCTGCGCTTTCAGATTCTTTTCAGGACGGATTGTTGGATGCACCGATCTATACACGCCCTGCAGAGTGGAAAGGGCACAAAGTGCCCGATATTTTACTCAGTGGACATGAAGCGAAAATTGCTGCATGGAAGGACGAACAACAGCTAAAAAGAACACAAGAACGACGCCCTGATTTATTAAATGATTAAGAAATAAGGGGATTTTTGTTTTTTTATCACAAAAAGTTTGGTTATTTATTTTTTTATAAATTTGTGTAATAATGACACGAAGATATACAAATACAAATTGGTGGTGGCCTGAAGCAATAAGCATCGGGAATCAATTGGTATTGTCATAATATTTCATAATCAACCAAAACCATTTGTGGAAATTCCAAACCCGATGCTAACCAGTATCGGGTTTTTTTGTATAAAATTTATCATAACGAAGAAAAAGAATAAAATGAAGTATAAATTCAAAACACAGAGCAGAAAGTTGCTTGCCGACACAACAACACCGGTGAGTATTTATCTTCGATTAAGGGATATCTTTCCAAATTCACTCTTATTGAAAGCTCCGACTACCATAGTCGTGACAACAATATCAGCTATATCTGTTGCCAGCCCATTGCAGGGATTCAACTCGATGAGCGAGAGTTAACATTAACCTATCCTGGAAAAGAACGAATTGTAAAAAATGCACAAGAAATAGAATTACGTCAGGAGGTATCCGATTTCAGGAATTCTTTTGAAGATTCTACGATAGCCGAACTGAACCTAATCTCCAATGGTCTATTTGGCTACTTTACATTTGATTGCATCGAACATTTTGAGGATATCAAACTGACGACACCTGTCGATCCGGCACGGAAAATACCGTTTATGCAGTACCATGTCTATAAGTATGTGATTGCCATCGACCATTTCCGCAATCAGCTTTATATCTTCGAACATCTTTTGGAAGATGAAGAATCAGAATTGGAACGCATGCAATTCCTAATTCAAAACAAAAACTTCCCAGAGTATACATTCAAATTGGCCGGAGAGGAAAGTTCCAACCGTACCGATGAAGAACATCGCCAATTGGTGAAAAAGATGAAAGAACATATCCAACGTGGGGATGTCTTTCAAATTGTTCCATCCCGAGGCTTCCGGACACCATTCTCAGGTGATGAATTTAATGTCTACCGTGCATTACGTTCCATTAACCCCTCGCCTTACCTATTCTATTTTGATTATGGTGACTTTAAACTCTTCGGTTCATCGCCTGAGGCACAATTGCGCATCCATGGCAAACAGGCTACGATCTTCCCGATTGCCGGAACATTCAAAAGAACCGGAAACATGGAGGAAGACCAAAAAAATTGCTTCTAGACTAAAACAGGATCCGAAAGAAACCTCCGAGCATGTGATGTTGGTAGACCTTGCCCGTAATGATCTGAGCAGACACTGTACACATGTTAAAGTAGAATCCTATATGGAACCACAATATTACTCCCATATCATCCATTTGGTATCAAAAGTAACAGGGGTATTAAAAGATAATATCAATCCATTCGACATTGTAGGCGACACCTACCCTGCCGGGACGCTCTCTGGGGCTCCAAAACACATGGCATTGACACTCATTGACCGCTACGAGGGATTGCAACGTTCGTTCTACTCCGGAGCGATTGGCTTTATGGGTTTCAATGGCGATTTCAATCATGCCATCATGATTCGTTCATTCCTCAGTAAACAAAACACATTGCACTATCAAGCTGGTGGTGGAATTGTATTGGACTCTGACCCTGAAATGGAACTTCAGGAAGTCAACAATAAAATAGCTGCTTTGCGAAAAGCATTACAATTAGCAGAAACGTTATGATCAGACCATTAGAATACTGTGTCAATACACAACATATCAATGTTTCGATAGACACCATCGACAACCGCATCGTTGAATTGCTGGCTTTGCGGAAGACCTATCTCAATAAGGCAAAAGTATTGGATGATCATACCGATGCCGGGCAGCATATTATTAAAAATATCAGCAGTAACCAGGCGACACTGGCAAAGAAATTCGACCTGCCAATGGAATTTGTTCAAGCGATATTTCAGGAAATAGATAATTACTTTAATCAGGACTATACAACAAGAGGCTATGAGCAACAATAAAATCGTCGTCATTGACAATTACGATTCATTCACCTATAATTTGGTTCATTTGCTACAGGAGTTGGGACAGGACTATGTGGTATTGAGAAATGATAAATTCAAACTGGAAGAGCTGGAAGCATTCGATAAAATACTTCTTTCTCCAGGTCCCGGTATTCCGGAAGAAGCGGGTCTATTGCTTGACGTGATCCGCACCTATGCTCCGCACAAAAGTATATTGGGCATCTGCCTGGGGCAACAGGCAATCGCCGAAGTATTTGGCGGCACACTATTCAATATGGAAAACCGCTGCATGGAGTTGCAACCAGCATTATCGTTACTGATGAATCCGAAAAGCTATTTCAGGACTTCCCGAAAGATTCCAAAATAGGACGCTACCATTCATGGGCTGTAAACAAAGAAACATTGCCAAGCACACTTAAAGTGACAGCCGTAGATGAGAATGGCATCATCATGGCACTGACACATACGGAGTATGATGTACGAGGCATGCAGTTCCATCCGGAATCCGTACTGACAACAAATGGAAAAAATTAATTGAAAACTGGTTATTTTAGTATCTCAATACTCAACTATATGCCAAAGGCTTAAAGTACTAAAATATCTATACTAAATACTAAAAATGACGATACTCGATAAAATCATTGAACGAAAAAGAATAGAAGTAGAAAAGGCGAAGGCCTTGGTTCCATTCGAAGAGCTGTTGAACTATCCCTATTTCAATGTAGCCTGTCTTTCTTTACGGGAATCTATATTAGATCCTCAAAAAACAGGAATTATAGCTGAATATAAACGAGCATCACCTTCAAAAGGAGATATCAACAGTACGGCAAAAGTCGAAGATGTTGTCAAGGCTTATGAAGAAGCTGGTGCCTCGGCGGTATCTGTGCTGACCGATGGGGAGTTTTTCAAGGGCAATCTTGAAGATCTTTCGAAAGCAAGGGAAGCAATTAACATCCCTATTTTGCGGAAAGAATTCATTGTCGACAAATATCAGATTACTGAGGCCAAGGCTTATGGTGCCGATGTCATCCTTTTAATAGCAGCCTGCCTCAAAAAGGAAGAAGTTCAGGAGTTTGCCGCCTATGCACATCAGATCGGACTCAATGTATTGCTTGAAGTACACAATGAACAGGAACTTTTGGATAATCTTTTCGACGATATCGATGCCATTGGTGTCAACAATAGAAACTTAAAAGATTTTTCCGTAGATCTAAACCATTCATACGAACTTTTGGATAAAATTCCATCCGAATATATTAAAGTTTCTGAAAGTGGCATCTCTGATCCCACAACTATTAAAGCATTGAAAAAGCTGGTTTCCAAAGCTTTCTAATCGGTGAAAATTTTATGAAAACTGCAGATCCGGGTAAAGCGATCAAGGATTTCGTAAAAGAAATTTAGAAACTATTTAAAACGAATCTAAATAAGCCTATCTTTGCGTCAGAACAAGCAGAGAACTGGTATTTTGGAAAAAGAGTTTTTATTATAGATAAAGCAGGTTTTGAGCAAATATATCTTCAACACTGGGAAGGTATGTTTGCCTTTTGCCTGAGCAGTATCAAAGATGAAGAACATTCCAAGGAAATCGTACAGGATGTTTTCAAATCACTTTGGGAACGACGTGAAGAGCTTCGTCTCATAGAGGTCGAGCGGTATCTGATCAGATCAGTAAAGCTCAAAACATTTGAATACATCCGTAATAAAGTATCACGACAACAACACCTGGACAATATTTCAAATACAAGAGAAGAGCATTACGTAGATAATTCACTGATTGCTGATGAACTAGCCAAGAAGATATCACATCTGATCGATAGTTTGCCCAAACAATGTAAAAATGTCTTCCGCATGAGTAGAGAACAGGGGCTCACCAACAAGGAAATTGCGCATAAGCTCTATATTTCCGAACGGGCGGTAGAATATCATATTTCACGGGCATTAAAAACATTAAAAACAGAACTAACGGAATATATATCCTAAATTTAGCTATACAAAAGAAATCCTGTACTTTTGTCAGAAAGTAAGTATATCATATGAAAATAGACCATAAACTCGTAGAGAAATATCATTTAGGCCAATGCTCTCCCGCAGAACAACTTCTTGTGGAGGAATGGTTATTGGATGATACCCTCGAGTCGGAGCCCTTGTCTATTTCCATCACTAAAAAGCAAAATTAGAAACGGATATCTGGGCCGAGCTGAGCAGCCATATTGATAAGTCCGAAGTCCCAACAATAGTTCCTCCCAAAAAATATAACTTTAAATATATTGGAATAGCAGCCAGTATTATATTTTTACTCTGTTTTGGTTTTTATCAATTCAGTAAGGATGCCGAAAACACTGCCGCCATCTTTGATAACGGAACAAGTGCTGGACTGAAATATATTAACCAGAATAGTTACAATATCATCCTCGGTAAAAATGCACGGGCTGAGATCAATACGGATACCGGGGAATTCAAAACTTCGGGCAATATGATGTTCATTCCCAAAAAAACTTTGCATTTAGCTTTTCCGGCACAGATAAAAAGAAGGAACTCAAACATGGGGAAACATATTTTGTATTAAAACCACAAAAAAATGGCAAACAGGTAATAATCTCCAAATCAGAACTGACTTTTTAGCCCCTACCATCCAACACGAACTGAAAATACAATTTAATATCATCTAAATAAGAAGAACTTCAATTAGTCCATACACTCATGCTATCCAACCGCTTCACGCTATTCTTATCCTTGTTATTACTCCATTTAGTAATAAGCTGTAGAACGGAAGATGGGGGCAGAAATATCGACAGGAAGTACAGTCTCTATACGATGAATAAAGATCTCGGAAACACCATCATCACCTCAAATACTGTTGATAGTGGAAATCTGACCATCTCAAAAAATGGCATAGACATTCCGACACAGCAATTCGATCGAAGCATCATCGTTAAGGACAAGCATTTTTATTTTTTAAGAGCGGGAAAATTCAGAAAATATACACTTCAATCAAACGGATTAAAGGAAATTGCACAGTTGGCTATGCAAGATCAGCATATTGAAAATATAAACTGGCTTGATCGAGACACATTACTCCTATTTACTTCGGACAACAAAACAAACCGTCGGCTATGGGTCTCTAAAATTACGGTCAACGATTTCAAAATCAACCAACAGCAAGAAGTAAAACTACCTTCAGCCTCAGCAGACTTTAAGATTCTTTCCGTCGGGTTTGGCACCATACATCAACAACGGTTATTGATCGGTTATACTTTTAATAAAGTGATTAATGAGACTGACTTTACCACAATAGATACAATGTATATTGCGACACTGGATAAGACGACTTTACAATTAGAAAATATACAAAAGATACTCGTTCTTCTTACCCCGGAGGAGTCAATACTGTTCAATCTTATAGCCTCCATGACGAAAATGGCAATTTCTATTTTATGTCCTGCCCTGGTATAGCACTAGGTAACAGCCCATCAAAACCTACCGCAATTTTTAGAATTGACAGCAATTCCACCCATATCAACCCTGCCTATTTTCTCAATCTAACAGCCAAAACACACAATCATGCTTATGGCATGTGGTATTTGGGCAACAATCAGGCTATCGTCCGTAGTGAACGTAGAGATCGCTACACCGACTTTAGCGATCATCATTCCACCTATCAATTTGAGTACTATGTGGTCGATCTTATCAGCCAAACTACGACAAAATTAAACCTCCCTTTCGACAAGGGGACACGCAAAGAATCCGTTCTCGTCGAAAATGGGAAAGCCTATATCACAATAGACGATGCAAAGGATCAGCATCAAGTTTGGGTCTATGATATCAAATCAAAAAATATTCAGGTTGGTCTTATCCTAGATCAAGCGACCGATTTTATTGTTAGAATAGATCGACTACATTAAATTTCTAACTGATATTCAGCTTATTAAAAATAATAATTTTTATTTACTTATTTGACCTTCGGTAGATTTAGAGTTACGCAACTTCTCTATGTGTAATTAATCTAAATAAAGTAATGTCAAAATTTAAAGTAGTATGGTTATTCTTTTTCCTAATCATATCATTTCCTTCAAATTCCCAACAACTAGCCGAAGTCAAAGGTAGTGTTACCAATACATCAAACGAGCCTATTCATGGGGCAACAATTGTCCTATCAGGTACAAATAAAGGAGCCAAAGCGGACAAAAATGGTTTTTTTAAAATAAGCGGAATCTCTTTCGGTAATCATCAGGTTACGATTTCCGCGGTCGGATATCAGACTATACATCGGTCAGTAACCTGTAGTAAAAATGTTATTGATCTATCCGGAATTCAAATGACCCCAGATCAAAAAATCATGGCAGAAGTTGAAGTTATAGGTCGATCCACTGCAAGTGAGATAACACGACAACCCTACAATGTCTCTGCAATAGATGCAAAAAAACTGTACAATACGACTTTAGATATCGGCCAGGCACTTAATAGAGTCTCGGGCGTACGCTTGAGAGAGTCTGGCGGTGTCGGATCAAATATGTCTTTTAGTATTAATGGATTCTCCGGCAATCAGGTGAAATTATTTCTGGATGGCATTCCGATGGACAATTTTGGTTCATCCTTTCAATTGAATAATATCCCGATCAATTTTGCCGAGCGTGTGGAAGTGTATAAAGGTGTTGTTCCGGTATGGCTGGGTGGCGATGCTTTAGGTGGTGCTGTGAATATTGTCACCAAAAATGACCCTGGGAAGTACCTTGATGCTTCTTATTCTTATGGTTCCTTCAATACGCATAAAACTGCGGTAAACGCGGGATACATCTCGAATAACGGATTAACGATGACCTTATCGGCCTTCCAAAACTATTCGGACAACAATTACTGGGTGAATGTGCGGACGGCTGATTTTGAAACCGGAAAATATACCAAAGGAAGAAGAAGGCGTTTCCACGACGCCTACCGAAATGAAACAATGGTTTATAATATCGGAGTCTCCAACAAGAAATATGCAGATCAGCTACTTTTTGGAATAACACTGGGTGAAAACAAAAAGAAATCCAGACCGGAAACCACATGGACGATGTTTATGGAGGCCGGGAAGCCCTAGGAAATATCATCCAACCCAGTGTAAAATACATCAAAAAGATCTATTTGTAAAGGGACTAGATGTCAACATATTTGGCCGATACAACCTCGGTAAAGAACGCAGTCTGGATACAGTGAACAGAAGATTTACCTGGTCCGGAGAGAGTGAACCCAAAGATAAAAATAACCCTAATGCTCCCGGAGGTGAAAACGAACTACGCGATTATCGTTTCAACAATAACAATGGTAACTTCATTGCCAATCTCGCCTATGCGATCAATGAAAAACACCATTTTATGGTCAATCACCTATTGACAACGTTTGACCGCAAAGGAAAAGATAAATATTACCCAGATCTCGAAATCAACAAGTTGCCACGAAAAAACAACAAAAATATTACTGCATTAGGTTATCGCACCAACATAGCCGATCAATGGGATTTAAATGTATTTGTAAAAATTACAATCAAAAAGGTAAGTACTTTGAAGAAGTCAAGAAAAATGAAATCTACAAAAATGTAGAAACGACGGTCAATAAATTAGGCTATGGATTTGCGGCTTCCTACTTTGTCAATCCAACCCTACAATTGAAAGCTTCCTATGAGAAAGCTTCCAGATTACCTGAAAACAACGAACTATTTGGCGATGCACAAGACCTGAGCGCAAATCCAACACTTAAACCAGAGAATAGCCATAACATCAATGTCGGTCTCTCCTACACTAAAAAATGGAATGAGAATAACCATATCATCATAGATGCTAACTATACCTATAGAAATGCAACTGATTTTATAAGGCTCTACATCAGCCCATTAAGCTCAAACAACAAAAGAGAGAGTAAATACCTCAATTTAAGGAGCGTCCTCAATAATGGAGTAGATCTTAATCTAAAATATTTCTATAAAAATCAGTTTTCAATCGGTGGTAATCTCACCTACCAAAATATAATCAATAACACGAAATATGAGCCCGGTCAACTTGTAGAAAGCAGTGTTTACAAGGATCGCATGCCTAATATCCCATATTTATATGGTAATGCAGATGCTGCCTATTATTTGCACCACTTCGGAGGTAAACATAATACATTGACAATCGGTTACAACCTCCAATATATTCATGCTTTCTTTTGGACTTTCCAAGTTTAGGCACGCCAGCACAGCGTTTCATTATTCCCGAACAGCTATCTCACGATGTCAACATTGTCTATGCAATGGCTTCGGGAAAATACAATGTCGCGCTGGAATGTAATAACCTAACTGACGCAACACGATACGACAATTTTGAGATGCAGAAACCTAGTCGGTCTTTCAATGTCAAATTCAGATACTTTATCCGTAAAAATAACACACAATTTATTAAATAACTCAAAATGAAAAAGTCAAATTACTTAAGATTGCTTACAGTAGCCTGTGGCGTGTTAACAATTACTGCTTGTTCAAAGGACAAGCCCGTTGAAGGAGGAGAAGATTCAGGAAACTCGAAAAAGAAGGAAAAATTCGTCTTTATCGTAACTGGGCAAGGGAGTTCGGAATCAGGTTCATCAGGCACTTATATTGTTACTACGGATGATGTTACACAAGGTAATTTAAGCATAGTGGGTAACGGTATGCCGGCAACTGAGGCTTCTTTTATCAATCAAAACAACCATGTTTTTGGCCTGACATACGGTGGCCAAGGCCCGATAACTCCTTATGCTATTGATGCCAAAGGCGATCTGCAAAGACTTAAAGATGATCAGGTAAACGCCGAAACCGCAGGTATCTATGGTAATTTCGGTGATAAAAATATTATTTTGGGAACGACCAATAGAAGCATTGTAAACCCGGTCGCGACGCTAAGAAACTATGATGCTCAAAATTTCTCCATCGCCAACAAAAACACGGTCGATCTTTCCAAAGTATTGGGCGGTAAACGCATGGCAATCTGGACAGGCGTATTCCAAGTAGGTAATAAGGTCTATATTCCTTTCCAATCCGGAGATGGTTCAAGTAACTGGGGCGGAGATTTTACGACAACAGATACGACCTATATCGGTATCTTCTCTTATCCGGAACTTAAATTTGAAAAAACAATCCGTGACGGAAGAGGTTCCCATATCGGGAATTGGTGGGCTCAGCAAGGTCTAGCCGTGGATGACAAAGGCGATGCGTATGTTTGGTTCTCCGCAAATGAAGCGTCACTGGCATCCAAAAATAAATCTGGATTCCTACGAATCAAGAAAGGAACAGATGAATTTGATAAAGACTATTATTTCGATATCGAATCCCTTGGAAACGGTAAGATCGCAAGAGGCAGTTATCTTAAAGACGAGAAATTTTTAATGACGGTCTATAATAAAGGCGAACAAGCTGAAGGTGTAGGTGGTGGACTTGTCAAACTATATATCGTAGATATCCAAACCAAAAAAATGACAGAAATCAAAGAGATTCCTGCACATGAACAACAGGGATATAAAGATGTTGTATTTGTTGACAAAGGTAGCTCAAAAGCTTACTACACCTGTCAAAATAAAGACGACAAGCAATATTACACCTACATCATTGATATCAACAACGCTACCGCAAAAAGAGGGTTGAAATTTACAGGGATCTCCCATGTATCATCAATGAGCAAAATCAATTACTAATCACCTACAATGATCCGATCTGCCGACCAACAAGTGCAGATCGGATTATAAAAATCGTTTCCCATTATGCTCAGTAAAATTAATGCCTGGCTACACCTTTGGTTAGGAATCGCTGCGGGTATTCCTGTTATCATCTTAGGAATTACAGGCTGCGTACTTGTCTTTGAACATGATATCAAAGAATTAACCACAAACTATATTCAGGTCACAGCTCAAAAATCAGAAGAACAGCTTCCCCATCCGCGATCTATAAATCTGTTAAAGCGACGCTTCCTGATTATGAAATTGCGAGTTCCTGGTATTATGGTCTGGACAAATCAGTTAAAGTAAGTCTAGATCACTCCGACAGTCTTGTCTATGTAAACCCATATACAGCCGAAGTCCTCGCGATTGTCAACCATGAGGATTTTTTCCATTTCATGGATGAGGGGCATCGTCATCTTTGGATGCCCACAAAAATAGGCAGGCAGGTCGTTGGCTGGAGCACCTTTATCTTTTTCATACTACTGATTACAGGCATGGTATTATGGTGGCCAAAGAAATGGAACCGTAGATCGAGAGAACAGAGTTTTACCATCAAATGGAAAGCAAAATTTAAACGTGTCAATTATGACCTCCACAACGTACTGGGTTTCTATGCGCTAACAATCGCATTCGTTATGTGCTTTACAGGGCTCATCATGAGTTTTCCTGGATTCGAAGTTCCGTGGTCTGGATGACTGGGGCTATCCCAACAAACCAAAAACGGAAAAGAATAATAAACCTGAGCTTCCGGATCAGCCGCTAAATGATGCGTTGGTAGTTGCTGATCAAATCTGGTATAAAGTGCGTCATGAATATGCAAAGTTCAACAAAGAAGCTGTTATTGTCCACTACCCCGAAAAAGACGATAAAGCGGTGTATGCCTGCACGGACATGGCCAACGGAAGCTGGAGAGACCTTAATTTTGACCGCAATACACTGGAATTAACAGGCCGCAAACAGGGACCAATTGATGAAGCCAATACCACGGAATGGCTCATGCGTTCCAATTACGCCCTGCATACCGGTTTTATCGGTGGAATGACCACCAAAATAATTTACTTCATCGCATCGCTTATCTGTGCGACTTTGCCTATAACAGGGTTCTACATCTGGTGGGGAAAGAAAAAAAAAAGTCAACCAAAAAAACAAGACGTCCACAATTAGCAACAACTTAATTATATAATCATGCCTTATATCCTCCGTTATCTCTTAAGTCTCCTTTGGATCTGTACCCTATTTACAAGCCAAGCTCAAAAAACAAATCATATCAAGGGACAGACTGTGGGCGAAGATAAACAGGCCATTCCTTATGTAAGTATTTCGCTTTATCACGTCAATGATGGTACACTGGCTAGTACGGCACGCTCAGATAGTACCGGAAATTTCAGGTTTACCAATACCAAAGCGGGTAGCTATTTTATTAAAGTCAAAAGCCTTACCCATCAGGATACTTTCAGTCCCCATTTCAGGTTGGACGAACATTTTGACGAGTATGACCTTGGCAAGATCCTATTATTGCAAAACAATACCTATCTCGCTGAGGTCGTCGTCAAAAGAAAAAAGCAATTTATCGAACAGCAACAGGACAAGCTGGTCTTCAATATTGAAAACTCCATGCTCGCAGACGGCAACAACGGACTGGAATTACTCAGCAAGATTCCAGGTGTCGCTGTCGATGAAAGTGGTTCGCTAAGCATTAAAGGTAAATCTGGAGCGACGGTCATGATCAATGGGAAAATTACATACCTGTCCGCCGATCAATTGGCCAATCTCCTACGGAGCACGTCCTCAACGGACATCAATAAAATCGAGGTCATGTCCAATCCAAATGCAAAACAGGATGCTGCTGGATCCGCAGGTATCATAAACATTGTATTAAAGAAAGGGCTCAAACAAGGGTTTAATGGTTCCGTATCGGCTAATGCCGGTGCCGGTAGAGGAGCACATCTTGGCGGGAGTCTAAACCTTAATTATCGTACAGAAAAAATCAACGTATTCGGGATTTATAATCAGTATTTCCAAAATCTGAAATATTATAACTCACTTACACGCTATTTTTACACTGATCAGGGATCAGTCCCTGAATCGTATTCACAACAGGAGAACAGCATACAGCCCAAACTCCGATCTAATAATTTTAGAGTCGGCATGGACTACAGCATAAATCCCAAACAGACGATAGGTTTCTTAATTAATGGAGGATTCGGGAAATATCCAAAGTACGAGCCCACCACGAATAGTTTCAGGAACTTTAATACCGATAATTTAGTATGGTCATCCACGACCATCACGGAGGGCAAGGAGCGTTGGCGAGATATGCTGTACAATGTCAATTATAATTTAAAGCTCAATGATAAAGGTCATGAATTAAAAATAGATCTTGACCTTGTTGACCACTATTCAAAAATGGATCAGCAGCTGAATACGGCATATAACAATGTCGGAACTTCAACACCGCCTGCAAGCTCCTCCAGAATAGGTGATATCCCCTCAGACAATAAGGTATATGTCGCCAAGCTAGATTATACACTTCCTCTTCCAAAAGAATATAAACTGGAAGCTGGCTGGAAGAGCAGTTACGTACGCACTGAAAACGATCTACATTATGATACATTACAAAATGATCAATATGTTCCGGATCTGGGTACAAGTAATCACTTTATCTACAAAGAGACTATTCATGCGGGTTATCTAAATCTATCAAAAAGCTGGCATAAGTTTTCAACGCAAATAGGCGTTCGTGGTGAACACACCCGTACACGTAGTCATCAAATTACATTGAACGAACAATTTGAAAGATCCTATTTCAAACTATTCCCAGCAGCGTTTTTCACTTATACAGCCAATGACAATCATAAAGTACAGACCAGCTACAGCTATCGTGTACAACGGCCTTCGTTTTGGGATTTAAATCCATTCAGGGTATACACAGATCCTTTTTCCTATGCTGAGGGAAATTCAAACTTAAACCCAGCATACGAACATTCCTTTGAACTAGGTTATACTTACGCAAGCAAATACGTCTTAACGCTGAATTATGCCCAGCGGTCAAATGTTGTCAACGAAATATTGGGCAGAGATCCACTTAATCCCTATATTACTTTTGAAAGGCCCGAGAATATAGGTTCTTTTAAAAATTATGGGATCTCCTTTATTGCCCCGACCCAATTTACCAGCTGGTGGTCGGCAACACATTTTGCAAATTATTATCGGAATGAATATGAATTGCCACAAGAAGATGGGCTAATTGTCCGCGAGGGCAATACATTAAGTCTAAACAGCCAAAATTCCTTCAAATTGCCTAAGGATTGGTCTATTGAATTGGGGGCAACTATGTGTCTGGCTTGACGGTAGGGATCAGTCATATCAAAAGCTACGGACAGGTCTATTCTGGCATCCAAAAAAACTTCCTCAATAAAAAGCCACGCTGAAATTAGTCGTAAACGACATTTTCAGAACCAACAATCGACGATATGAAACCATCTCCCCGACCATCAGGCTCATCGGTAGATCTAACCCCGACAGTAGGACCGCCATCTTATCTTTCAGCTACCGTTTCGGTGGTTCTCAGAACGCAACAGCACAACGCGCTACGGGTTCTGAAGACATAAAAAGTAGGCTCTAAACTCATGACAGTTAGCTAACTTTATACTAATACCAAATTTTGTACCTTTGTAAAAAAAAAAATTGAAGATGTCGGTCAAGATTGGTGAAAATATTGAATTGGGAGAATTCCCATTGTTACTTGCTCCGATGGAGGATGTCAGCGATCCCCATTTCGGTATGTTTGCAAACAAAATGGTGTTGATTTAATGTATACTGAATTCATTTCCTCAGAAGGACTGATTCGTGATGCGGCTAAATCTGTTCAAAAACTAGATATTTTTGAATATGAACGGCCCATCGGTATCCAGATATTCGGTGGAGATATTGAAAGTATGCGTCAATCAGCGGAAATCTGCACAAAAGCAAATCCAAATCTAATCGACATCAATTACGGTTGCCCTGTTAAGAAAGTGGTCTGTAAGGGAGCTGGCTCTTCCTTATTGCAAGACATTGATAAAATGGTTGCGATGACTAAAGCTGTTGTTGAAGCAACCCATCTGCCCGTGACAGTAAAAACCCGTCTTGGCTGGGATGACAATACCAAAAATGTATACGAAGTAGCAGAGCGATTGCAAGATGTCGGCATCAAAGCATTAGCAATACATGGTCGTACCCGTGCACAATTGTACAAAGGTCAGGCTGACTGGTCTATGATCCGTGATATCAAACGCAATCCACGCATTCAAATTCCAATTTTTGGCAACGGTGATGTGGATTCGGTGGAGAAAGCCGCTGCCTGGAGACAAGAATATGAGGTTGATGGTATTATGATCGGTCGTGCTGCAATTGGTTACCCATGGATTTTTAGAGAAATCAAACATTTCTTCCATACAGGTGAACGCCTGGAGGGACCTACAATTGCCGAACGTGTCGAGGTATGTAAAACACACTTAAACAAATCCATCGAATGGAAAGGTGATAAATTAGGGATCTTTGAAATGCGGAGACATTACGCAAATTATTTCAAAGGAATTCCGAATTTTAAAGAATCCAGAATGAAACTTGTCAGCTTACAAACGCAAGATGAAATTTTAGATGTACTCCATGATATTGAACATAACTTTGAAACTGAAGTATTTTAAGATTTTCCAATATTGAAAAAGGCGACAACCGAATTAAGTTGTCGCCTTTTTTATGTCCTTAACAAACCAGCTATTTTCTTCGAATTAATTTCATCAGCCCATTCTTTTCTAAGAAAAAAGTAATACCAAGCAGTAGCAATAACATCGCGTTTCCGATCCAAATATTACTATGAAAAAACTTGAAAACTCAACCAGGAAATCAACAGCCCCACTCCGAGATATACAGAGATCTTGAGCATCTTATAAGGTATGGGATAATACTTCTGACCCCAGTAAAGTGAAAAAGCGATCATGACTAGATATACTACTGTTGTTGATAAAACAGCACCAACATAGGAATAAGTTGGGATAAGCCACACATTTAGCATAATTGTAATTAGCGCTCCTATGCCCGAAATATAAATAGCGTAACGTGTTTGATCCGTCAACTTATACCAAATCGATAAATTCATATATATTCCTAGTAGCACATAATTGAATAAAAGAATTGGGACAATTTTAAGCCCAGTCCAGTATGTTGCGACCTCTTTTTCATTACCCTTGATAAAATATTTCAGCCAATCCAGATTGACTGTCAATCCAACCATTGCGATAACCATAAGGATAACAAAATACTCCATGATTAGTGCATAGGTTTTCGATGCGTTCTGGTTTTTTGAATATGAAAAGAAGAAAGGTTCTGCCCCTAGTCTAAAAGCTGTAACAAATAAGCTTAAAAATACGGCCAATTTAGCAACTGCACCATATATACCTAAATCATCTTTCCCCGCCTCCCTGGTACCAATTTCAGAAAGAACATTTTGTCTAGATTCTCATTAATAATAAATGAAATATTAGCGACTAGAATTGGGAAGCTATACTTCAACATTTCATTCATTAATCTTTTATCTAGGCTGAATCGGAAAGTTAACAATTCCGGCAGTAATAGAATTAATGTAACAATACTTGCGAAAAGATTGGAAATAAAGACATAACCTATCCAACCTTCTTTGAACCATGTTCCAGCAAAATCAGCCCAAAAAGTATATTTATGTACCCAATCCGGCAAGAACAAAATAAAGAACAAATTTGAAATCACGGTAATACCAATATTGACAAATTTCAGCGCACTATACTTATAAGGTCTCCCCTCGGCACGCAATTTTGTAAATGGTATGACAGCAAGCGCATCCGCAACGAGAATAAATGCGAAGTATTTAATATATTGCTCATAAAGAGACACATCTCCACCATCCGCGAACCACGAAGCAATGGGTCTTGTGAAAACAAATACAGACAACAGTAATAATCCGGCGGTAATTAAAGTAATAAAGAAGCTATTATTGTAAACTTTATTCTTATTCTGTGGTTCAACTTTCTGTAAATACCGGAAATAAGTTGTCTCCATTCCAAATGCTAGAATAGCATTCAGCATGGACATCCACGCATAAAAATTAGAATAAATTCCATAAATCGCTGCATCTTTGAATTTACGGAGATAGAGCGGTGTCATCAGGAATCCTATCATTCTTGAAACGATAGTAGTCACACCATAGATAACGGTATCGCTGAGAAATTTCTTTATTGTTGACACTAGGCTTGGGATTGGACTCTTTTAATCACTTCAAAATTAGAAAAGCCCTTCAGCTCGCCTTCCTCAACTTCAACAGCTTCAACAGTTGCATCCTCTGGACCTTCCTGGCAGAAGTCCATCATTGAATCGAGTGCAAAATCGTCACCTTCAGCTTCAATATAGACAGATCCATCTTTTTGATTGACAACAAAGCCTTTTACACCAACCTGATCTGCAACAGCTTTGGCCGTCAATCGAAAAGACTCCTGTACTTTACCCCTTATTGAAATATTCAAATGTTTCATAAGAGCAAAAGTACAGAAGTTTTTGTGGAATTAAATACTATGCTAAACGTTTGATTTTAACTTTATCTGTCAAACGCATGTGTTCCATACCTTGGAGCAAAACAACTCCCGGCTTTTTACCTACTTCCAGAGATCCATATTTATCTTGGATATTCAACGCAACAGCCCCGTTGATTGTAGCCCATTGAATGGTTTGCAAGAAATCCAAATCTTCGAAATGTTCATGCAATGCTTTCAACTCTTCCAATACTGAAAGCGTATCGTTCGATGCCAAACTATCCGTTCCGATAACTAAGGGTTGTCCAGCATTTATAAAATTATGAATCTTAGGTAAAGCACCCTCGATATATAAATTTGCTTTCGGACACAAACACCACACAACATCCCGATCCATACGCTCCACAAAATCCAAATCTTTTAATGAAGTATACGTATTATGAACTAACAACAACTTATTCGGATAAGGCAAATAAGGTAAATAAGACTGGATCGAATTCCGGGCCTGCGCTTTAATAGAATCTGCATTTTTCCCGATACTCTTATAGAAGTCCAGGAACTCACCTGTCTTGTATCTAAACAATTTATTCTCTTCATCACTCTCCTGATTATGAATACTAATGATGTTCGTCTCAGGGACAGCTTTTTTGAATTTTTGAAAAGAGCTTTTGAACAGGAATAAGGTGCATGTGGTGTAATCGACACATGGCCATTTCTGAATTCTTGCGTCAACGATTTTGCTTCTTTTAATTTAAAATCAGCTTCCTCAGGTTCAACACCAATGACTTCCACAAACGTATGATAAAGTATTTGCGATTCCTCTTTCAGTGTAGAAGAGTTATCTGTATTCGCATGATCGCCCACAGCTACAATACCATTTTCATACATCTCTTTATCCGCCTTTGCCATTGCATCATCCATTTTCTTCATTGAAGCACTACGTGAAGTCATCACCTGACTCAAGAAATTCGGCAGACCGGTACCTTTGGGTACTACACCTTTCATATGTGACAATTCAAGATGGCAATGGGCGTTGATAAAACCTGGAATAATAACGCCATCATACCTTTCGATCTTGACCTTATCATTCAAAGTAAACGATGCGGGTTCGTAAATACCCTGAATTACCCCTCTTCATCTACCGCTACAATACCATCTTTTATTGGCATCGAAGTGATCGGTAGAATATAATTTGCGCTTAAATATTTTAACATTTTATCTCCTCACTCTCAAATTAGTAATTAAAAATTTTTGACCGATATGAATACATACTAACAGTAGAAAACTCTATGCCAAGGTACCTAAAAAGAACAATAAATACCAAAAACAAGCCTAAACGTAAAACTTTAAACCATAAGGAAATTTTAACAAATTTTTAACTAGCTTGGCTTTTTGTCAAAAACACATCATGTTATACCATTCCGATTTTAATGTATATATTCGCACCATCGAATAGGGGTGCCTTGTTTTGTCAAAAACACAAATAAGGGCTGAGATTATACCCAACAGATTAAGTTCTGTGCACCTGATCCAGGTAATGCTGGCGGAGGGAGAGGTTAGTTAAATAGAACGATCATAGTGACCCCTTTCTATGATTTGTTTAACTTAAACAAAATACATCAACATGATCAAATTTTTGATTTGTAGCGCTTTAGCTACTGTTTCTATCCAAATTGCTGTTGCTCAGCACAATTTGACGATTAAGACCGTAGACAAGAACACACAAAGGCCGCTACAAAATGCATCAGTATCCCTGGATGGACAGGCTTCTTTTACAACCAAATCGGACAAAGATGGTCTGATCAAATTGTATAATATCCAGAAAGGGAAGCATTCCGTTCAAGTTTCTTTTATAGGATATCATACTTGGACCCAAAACCTGAACATTGAGCGCGACATGCAATTGACGGTCCAACTTGATCCGAAAACAATTCGTACAGAAGAAGTACTCGTTGTATCTACCAGAGCCAAAAAGAATGCCCCAACAACATTCAAGAATATCTCAAAAGAAGAGATTTCCAGAAACAATCTAGGGCAAGATATCCCTATCTATTGAATCAAACACCTTCTGTCCAGGTCAACTCCGATGCAGGGGCCGGCATAGGATATACAAACATGACCATTCGTGGATCTGACAACCAGCGCATCAACGTAACGCTTAATGGAATCCCACTAAATGATGCTGAAAGCATGGGCTCATTCTTTGTCAATCTTCCTGATTTCGCATCATCTACCGAAAGCATTCAAGTGCAACGAGGGATTGGAACCTCGACAAATGGTGCTGGTTCCTTCGGTGCTTCCTTAAATATTCAATCCAATACCTTAGCCGAAAAACCCTATGTTGAGCTCAATAATTCTTTCGGTTCTTATAATACCTGGAAAAATACCGTAAAGCTCGGAACCGGTTTGATCAACGACAAATTTGCTTTCAATGCGCG
Organism: Sphingobacterium sp. E70; assembly: GCF_019285695.1. Classification (NCBI taxonomy): domain Bacteria; kingdom Pseudomonadati; phylum Bacteroidota; class Sphingobacteriia; order Sphingobacteriales; family Sphingobacteriaceae; genus Sphingobacterium; species Sphingobacterium sp. E70. Next base: position 2,269,440 of record NZ_CP079104.1, read on the forward strand.
GTTATCTAGGATTAGCAGTGACGGTTATATTGAAAGAGCTTCTTCAGATTTACAATCCTTTTATATCGATGGAGGCTACTATGGAAAGAAACATATTTTAAAAGGGATCGTATTTTGGGAAAAGAGAAAACCTACCAGGCCTGGAACGGTGTACCAGAGCCCTTGATTACTGGAGACAGATCCCGTATGGATGATTATGCAGATAATGGTTTATATATATCGGGGACAGAAAAAGACCGTTTTATGAATGCTGGGCGAAACTATAACCTTTATACGTACAAAAACCAAACGGATAACTATACCCAAAAGCATCACCAACTTCATTACACCAATATCCTCAGTGATAAACTCACATTGAATACCGCCTTACATTATACAAGAGGTTATGGCTACTATGAGGAGATGAGACCGGGGATAAATTAAGTAAATATGGACTGCCAGACGTCATTATTGGTCAAGATACCATCAAAAAAACAGATCTAGTCCGTAGAAGATGGTTAGATAATTATTTCTACGGCATGACCTATGCCTTTAATTACAAACCCAACGATCAGCTTGAAATTATATGGGGCGGTGCATACAACCAATATCGAGGAAAGCACTATGGAGAGGTAATCTGGGCTCAATATGCTTCGACAGGATTTATAGACGACAAATATTATTTTGGTAAATCGCAGAAAAATGACTTCAGCAATTTCTTAAAAGTGGATTACAAATTGGATAAATGGATCCTAATGGCTGACGTGCAATACCGAAATGTAGACTACCGCATGTATGGCGATGATGATAAGGTCAAAAATTACAATTACCACCCAAAATTCAATTTTCTAAATCCCAAAGCAGGAGCAACCTACCTGTTAAATGACCATGCAAATATCTATGCTTCTTATGCCTTTGCGCAAAAAGAACCTGTCCGCAAAGATTTCATAGAGAAAAAACAGCAAACTTCCAGATCCAACGCCAGAAAAAATGCAGGATATCGAAATCGGGTATAGATTCAACAACACTAAATTTGAATTTGGATTGAATGGATATGGCATGTTTTATAAAGACCAATTGATCCCAACAGGTGAGATCAGTGATACTGGTTCTCCTATCCGCCAAAATGTGAAAAACAGCTATAGAATCGGGTTGGAATTTGACGGAACCTGGAACATCAGTAAGCAATTGAACTGGAAGGCGACGGCCAGCTTCAGTCAAAACAGAATTAAGAATTTCGAAGAAATTGTGAAAGATATCAATGGTGTCAGCCCCGATACCAAAATTTTCTATTCGAAGACGGACATCGCGCTTTCCCCAGGAACTATACTCTCCAGTAACTTTGCCTACAGTCCTATTGAGGTGCTCACATTTTCTTTGCTATCCAAATATGTTGGACGACAATATCTTGATAATTCATCCGCAAAAGAAAGAAGTATTTCTTCTTATTTTGTCAACAATTTGTTGGCGAATTATAGCTTCACCGCGTTAGGCATCAAAAACATCAATGCAACTTTACAGATCAACAACATCCTGAACGAAAAGTATGAAACCAATGGCTACACCTTTGGTGGGATGGACGGCGATACCCGAAAATATTACAATTTCTACTTCCCACAGGCACCTACAAATTTTATGTTAGGCCTGAATATCAAATTCTAACAATTAAGATCCTGTATATATAAAAGCCACCTTATCTATTTAAGATAAGGTGGCTTTTCATTTTGGCACCAATAAATGCTAGATTGGATCGTGTTTGACGATGGGAATTTTTAACTTTGGTTTTATACTTTTCATTATGCGTGCAGTAATACAACGGGTAAAACATGCTTCCTGTACAGTAGACGAACAGATCACCGGCCAGATTCAAAAAGGTTTAGTGATCCTATTGGGAATAGAAGAAGCCGATACAATTGAAGACTTAAAATGGTTGGGACAAAATTCGTTAACCTACGGATTTTTGAAGATGAGCAGGGACTAATGAATAAATCTATACTGGATATCGGTGGTAATATCTTACTGATTTCTCAGTTCACCTTATTCGCCCAGACAAAAAAGGAAATAGGCCATCATTTATTCGCGCGGCCAAACCTGACACCGCTAAACCGCTGTATGAAGAAATGGCCAAATTGCTTTCTCAACTGATCGATCAGCCTGTTCAGCTCGGCGTATTTGGAGCTGACATGAAAATCAATCTATTGAATGATGGTCCCGTTACCATCATTATGGATACAAAAGATAAGGACAATTTTTAAACTACTTAATCCGAAAAAATGACAATCAAAGAAGCACAAGAAGTAATTGATAAATGGATCAATACAACGGGGATACGCTATTTCAATGAGCTGACAAATACTGCCATGCTTATGGAAGAAGTTGGCGAAGTGGCTCGGATCATGGCCAGACAATACGGTGAACAGTCTTTCAAAAAATCAGATAAAGAGGTTAATCTGGCTGATGAAATGGCCGATGTATTGTTTGTCTTAATGTGTCTTGCAAATCAAACGGGGATCGACCTGACCGAAGCATTGGAAAAGAACCTGCAAAAGAAATCTATCCGGGATGCAGACCGTCATAAAAACAATGAAAATTAAAATAACACCTTTGTGTTTCAGAGGTATACAAGGTTCAATATTAATCTTACGCACAATTTTAGAGCAGATATTATGAATAAACTATTTATTTATTCGCTAATAGGAAGTTTGCTATTCGCTTCATGTTCCAATACCCGCATGCAGCTTGACGCATATAAAACTAACCCCGAGACATTCAACAAAGCGGCAGTGGTAACAGCACACCCAATAGCTTCGGAAGTTGGTGTCATGGTGCTAAAAAAGGGGAAATGCCATTGATGCTGCCGTTGCGGTGCAGTTTGCCCTCGCTGTAGTATATCCAAATGCAGGAAATATTGGTGGCGGTGGTTTTATGCTATATCGCAACAATAAGGGGCAGTACGACGCACTAGACTTTCGGGAAACCGCTCCTAAACAGGCTCATCGGGATATGTACCTGGATGCACAAAAGAATGTTATCCCTGATTTGAGCCTATACAGTGCGCTCGCATCGGGTGTGCCCGGTTCTGTCGCCGGTATTTGGGACGCCCATCAGAAATATGGGAAACTAGCCTGGAAAGAATTGCTCTTACCCGCAATCGAACTTGCGCGAAAAGGTTTCAAGATCAGTGAAAGGCAGGCCCGCGAGTTTGAAAGCCATAAAGAGCGATTTGTGAAGCTGAATCCCACTGGTGCCGCAATTATCAAAAATACAACCTGGAAAACTGGTGACCTATTTGTACAAGAAGATCTAGCTAATACTATCGAAAGAATCGCTAATGAAGGACGTGACGGCTTCTATAAAGGAAAAACCGCCGATCTGCTCATTGCAGAAATGAATAAAGGTAAAGGGATCATTACCCATGAGGATCTAACGAGCTATAAGGCAGTCTGGCGTGCCCCGATTGCATCGAGCTATAGAGGACACAAGGTTGTTTCTATGCCTCCACCATCGAGCGGCGGAACCTCCCTACTGGCCTTATTAAAGTCGGTTGAACAATTCCCACTTCAGCGCTGGGGATTCCAGAGGGACTCCACCATACGTGTCATCGTTGAAGCAGAACGCTATGTGTATGCAAATAGAGCAAAGTATTTAGGAGATCCTGATTTTATCAACGTCCCTGTACAACAACTGATAGATTCCACAACAAATGCCACTAAACTGAATCCGTTTAATTTCCATCAGGCAACATTGAGTAAAAACGTCAATTCAGATGTTATTCCAGGATACGAAAGTGAACAAACAACTCATTTCAATATTGTTGATGAGCAGGGAAATGCAGTTTCTATCACCACCACGCTCAATGATTCTTATGGATCTGGTGTTATCGTAGATGGCGCAGGATTTTTATTAAACAATGAAATGGACGATTTCTCAATAAAGACCGGTGTACCTAATATGTATGGTCTGACAGGAGAAAAGGCAAATGAAATTCAGCCTGGGAAAAGAATGTTGAGTTCAATGACACCTACTATTCTAGAAAAGGATGGTAAACTATTTATGGTGGTGGGGACACCCGGGGATCAACTATTATCACTTCCGTTTTCCAAACCATATTAAATGTGATTGACTTTGGACAAAATGCACAATCTGCTGTCAGTTCGCCCCGATTCCATCACCAGTGGTTACCTGACCGCATTGATGTTGAGCAAGGTGCGATTGACACAAAAACAGGACAAATTGACAAAAGATGGCTATGTGATAAATCCAAGAGGAACAATAGGACGTGTAGAAAATATTCTTATCCTTCCAAACGGCAAATTGCAGACCGGTGCCGATCCTCGTGGAGATGATACGGCAAAAGGATATTAAACATCAAATAAAAAGGCTCAGCTGGAATCCCAGATGAGCCTTTTTTATATCTGATAGTTTGGATGATCTTACATCATTCCACCCATACCGCCACCCATTGGAGGAGCACCAGCACCTACAGGATTTTCTTCAGCCTCGTCAGCCAATACACACTCTGTTGTCAACAACATTGAAGCAACTGAAGCAGCATTTTCCAAAGCAATACGAGATACTTTAGTCGGGTCAATTACACCTGCTGCGATTAAGTTTTCGTAACGGTCTGTACGTGCGTTGTAACCAAAGTCAGCAGTACCTTCTTTTACTTTTTGAACGATCACTGCACCTTCGATACCTGCGTTATTACAGATTTGACGCAAAGGCTCTTCGATAGCACGTTTGATAATATCAATACCGATTTGCTCATCTTCGTTTTCACCTTTAAGGCTTACCAAAGCTTCAGTAGCGCGGATAAATGCAACACCACCACCAGCAACGATACCTTCTTCAACTGCAGCACGAGTCGCATGTAAAGCATCATCAACGCGGTCTTTTTCTCTTTCATTTCTACCTCAGTAGTAGCACCGACGTACAATACAGCAACACCACCTGACAATTTTGCCAAACGCTCTTGTAATTTCTCGCGATCGTAGTCAGAAGTAGTTGTTTCGATTTGTGAACGGATTTGAGCAACGCGAGCTTTGATGTCATCTACGTTACCACCACCGTTGATAATTGTTGTATTATCTTTGTCAACTTGAACTTTTTCAGCTTGACCTAAATAAGACAACTCCGCATTCTCCAATTTGAAACCTCTTTCTTCGGAGATTACAGTACCACCAGTTAAGATAGCGATATCTTCTAACATCGCTTTACGACGGTCACCAAAACCTGGAGCTTTTACAGCTGCCACTTTCAGTGAACCGCGGATTTTATTAACAACTAATGTTGCAAGAGCTTCACCATCTAAATCTTCAGCAATGATCAACAATGGTTTACCAGTTTGAACTTGTTTTTCCAAGATAGGCAACAACTCTTTCATGTTGCTGATTTTCTTATCGTAGATCAAAATGTAAGGGTTATCTAATTCCGCTTCCATTTTGTCAGAGTTTGTAACAAAGTATGGCGATAGATATCCACGGTCAAATTGCATACCTTCTACAGTTTTCACTTCTGTTTCAGTACCTTTTGCTTCTTCAACAGTGATAACACCATCGTTACCAACTTTTTCCATTGCCTGCGCAATCAAAGAACCGATGATCTCGTCGTTATTCGCGGAGATCGCTGCTACTTGTTTAATTTTGTTGTTGTCTTGACCAACTACTTGAGATTGAGATTTCAAGTTAGCAACAACAGCTGCCACAGCTTTGTCAATACCACGTTTTAAATCCATTGGATTAGCACCTGCAGCTACAGATTTGATACCTGGAGCAACGATTGCTTGTGCCAATACAGTAGCCGTAGTTGTACCATCACCCGCTTGATCAGCAGTTTTAGAAGCAACTTCTTTTACCATTTGCGCACCCATATTTTCCAAAGCATCTTTCAATTCGATTTCTTTCGCAACTGAAACACCATCTTTAGTAATTACTGGTGCACCGAATTTCTTCTCAATAATTACGTTACGTCCTTTAGGACCCAATGTTACTTTAACAGCATTAGCTAAAGTGTCTACACCTTTTTAAGGGCCTCACGAGCCTCAACGTTATATTTTACTTGTTTTGCCATTTTTTTAGTATTGAGTATTGAGATATTGGTAGTGAGACTCTAATGTTAAAAGTCTGCAACTACGGACTGCCTCAATCTTTTAAATTTTAACTTTGTAATTTAGACTTTTTAATCGCTTAGATAACAGCGTAAATATCAGACTCACGCATAATTAAGTACTCTTTTCCTTCGTAAGTAATTTCAGTACCTGCATATTTACCATATAATACTTTGTCACCTACTTTTACAGTTAACGGCTCGTCAACTTTACCAGTACCTACAGCAACTACTGTACCTTGAGATGGTTTTTCTTTTGCTGTATCGGGAATATATAACCCTGAAGCTGTTTTTTCTTCTGCTGGAGCAGCTTCTACTACTACTCTATCTCCGATAGGTTGGATACTTAATGCCATAATTAATTTACTTTTTATCTGTTATTGAATTTATTTTTATGTTATAATCGTTATAAACACATCATCTTTTATGCCAATTGTAAATAAGATGATGTATAAGACAATTTTTCACCGAAAACTTAACATGTTCACAAATAAAAGCACATTTTGCTGTCACACTGTCACTGTTTGTCTGACATCCTTACAAAACTCTGTTTACCTTCCCGACCATACTTCGATAGGTAGACTGACAAACGGCGTATAACAAAAAGGCCTCGTCTAAATTGTAGACGAGGCCTTTTGAATTTCTTTGTTCGCAACTATTTCTTAGCTTCTTCAGTTGGCTTAGCTGCTGGCGTTGTCGCCGGAGTTTTTGATCTGATTGCGCTGGAGCAGCTTGCTCTTGTCCTGCTGGAGCACCTGCAGGTTTCTGTGCTGGCGTACCCAAGTTCAAAGGTCCTTGTTGTTGTACTGGGGCTTCAATTTGACCACCCAAACCACCTTTAGATGTACTTGGTGATGATCCCATAATGTTAACACCCAAACTAAAAATCATAATAGCAATCACCATGATCCATGTACCTTTTTCCAAAAAGTCTCCTGTACGTTTTACGCCCATTAGGTTTGTTCCACCGGAAAAACCAGATGATAAACCACCACCTTTTGGATTTTGGATTAAAACCAAAAATGCTAAAATAATACTAGCTAATATGATAAGACCAATTAATAATCCTTGCATCTCTTTATGTAATTAATTTAATTTCTTTTCTAATTCTGTTATGCGTGCCGCAAAGTAAGCATTTTTTTCTGGATATTTCAAAACTAATTTTTCGTAAACCTCTATTGCTTTAGGATATAAACCCTGTTCGGTATATATTTTTGCAAGGGTCTCGGTCACTAGTGAATGTTGATCTTCTGAGCTTTTTCTCGCTTTATTCTCTAAATCCAATTTTTCAGCCTGCAACGGTTGGATTATAGGCTCTTCACGGATAAATTTCTCAATCACCTCATCCGTTTTGCGCGGAATCTGGAAAGAGATTGTTGTTTTCACCTCGTCGCTGAGTTTTGCCTCTGGTGATTGCAGGTGGAAAATATTTTCTCGAATCTGTTGATCCAATAGCTGGCTATCCAATTTTTCATGGATCTTTGCAATATCATCATTTGAGGGTGTCATTGGGCGCAATGGTGAATTTACATAAGGTTGGTATGTTTCAGCATACTCAAGCCTCGTCTTATGCAACCACCATAAAAAGCTATAAGGCATTGTATCATCATCATAAACTGTGACACGCTCCTGCGTATCCTCCAATGGCCGAACAGCAAGTTCAGAGTGAGCTGGCTCAACAGTTTCAGTTGACTCGATAATGGTGGCCTGTTGTTTTGCTTCACGCGAGCGAAAATAATCCTGCGCTACACCTGCTTGAATCAAACGGTCCAATTCATCTGTCTTCTCCACCTCTTCAACCTCAGTTTCCTCCTGTTCAACCTCAGTATCTACCGCCACTACTTCCTCAACGACTATACCTTCCGACAACCCATCCTCAATTTTCTCATCAAGAATGATATCTTCCAATTGGATTTCTTTTACTGCCACCATTGACCTGCTATGCATAAATTCGTACAACCAGTTTGGAGACGAAGCATACAGCAATGCAGACGATAAATTCTGAACAGGCTTGCTTTCACTAAAAACTTTACGTTCATATATAAATCGCAAACTTTGCGCATAGGGATATTTTTCAATCAAAGCCAAAATTACATCTTCATCAATAGACTCCGGATGATTGATTGCTCGAAAGAAAAGGTCGTTATTCGATAGTGGCATAGTAATATTCATCTTGGAACAGGATTACCAGTTAGCAAATGCCTTATTATAAATATCCTCTGTCAACATTTGGATAATTTCCTTACCCAAGGTCTCCTCCTGTGCACTCTGAAGATTTCCCGCGAACTCTTTGAAACGTGTAAAAGGTTGCTCAAAGTCGTCTTTAGGATTGAGCTTATTATGATAGGAGACTTTAATTGTAATCGTCATTCTATTCATCGCAGCGCGGTCTGTTCCTGCTTCAACGGCGGCTGGACTGATTGTATAGTCTGTAATGAACCCTTCAAAAGTAGCATCACCATCTTGGTTGACCTGGCTTAATCGGGATTGGTTTCGAATACGTTCCTTTAATGCCTCTGTAAAATTCTGGCTTAAAGTCGGATAAACCAAAGGTGCGATATTTTCGAAATATTGAATATTGACGGTCTTCATTCCTTCTGGAATGGATCCTCCTGTAAATCCATATTTCACACCACAACTATTCATGATGAATAGAAAAGCGGTTGTGAGAAAGGTATATAAAATTCTTCTTGACAACATGTGCAAAACCTTAGTCTAAATTTAAGTCTTTAATTTTCCGATACAAAGTTCTTTCGGAAATTCCCAATTCTTGTGCTGCAGCTTTCCGTTTCCCGCGATGTTTTTTCAAGGCTTTTTGATCAGATCCGACTCCTTATCTACCAAAGACAAAGACTCTTCCACCTCTTGTGCATCTTGCAGATAATCGTCCTGCGCAACAGGGTTCTTCAATACATTTGCGGTATTATTATTATTCGGCGAATGTATCGTCAAGGTTGGCGCGATACCGTATCCTTCGGTATCGGATTTTATCTGTGGTTCAATTTCCTGATAGAGCTGATTGATATAAGGAGAATTTTGATCGAATGTAGAAGAATCCACACCTTTCTGGATCAACTCGACTACGAGCTTTTTCAGATCGACCATATCTTTCTTCATATCGAAAAGTACCTTATACAGGAGGTCTCTTTCGGAGAAATCTTCTTTGCGTTATTATTGGATGTAACTATAGCTGGTAGACTCGTACGTGATTCATTTGGCAAATAGTTTTGTAGTGTATGCGCGTCAACAATACGTTCCTTCTCTAAAACGGCAATTTGTTCGGCAACATTTTTCAATTGACGCACATTACCTGGCCAGTTATAATTACGTAGCATATTTTGTGCATCTTCAGTCAGCTGCACACCAGGGGAGCGATATTTTTCCGAAAAATCAACAATAAACTTGCGGAACAATAAATTGATGTCTTCGGGACGTTCTCTGAGTGAAGGCACACGCAGAGGAACGGTATTTAGACGATAATATAAATCCTCCCTAAATTTACCTTTTGAACAGCTTCAAACATATTGACGTTTGTCGCAGCAACCACACGCACATTGGTTTTTTGAACCTTTGATGATCCCACACGAATATACTCCCCAGATTCCAAAACACGAAGTAATCGAGCTTGTGTACCCAAAGGTAACTCTCCGACCTCGTCCAAGAAAATTGTCCCGCCATCAACTACTTCAAAATAGCCCTTACGCGCTTCATGTGCTCCGGTAAAGGAACCTTTCTCATGTCCGAATAATTCAGAGTCTATTGTTCCCTCCGGTATTGCCCCACAGTTGACCGCTATAAATGGTCCATGCTTACGGGAACTCAATTGATGGATAATATGCGAAAAAACTTCTTTACCACTACCGCTTTCACCTTGTATTAATACAGAAATATCAGTTGGAGCCACCTGCCGGGCAATATCAATCGCCCGATTTAACAACGGTGAATTACCGATGATTCCAAACCTATTTTTATATCTTGATTATCCATAAATTTCCAGTTGGAAATAAATTTATATTAAGTTTTCTTAATCAACAATTTTACCGAGCAAGGTCGCTGACGTACATGATTCCACAAGCACATTAACATAATCCCCTTGTTTGTAACGCGGGTCTATAGGAAACACAACCAAGGCATTCTGATCATTACGACCACAGAAATCAAACTCAGATCTTTTCGAAAACCTTCTATCAGAACTTTACAAACTTTTCCAATAAAATGTTGGTAACGATATAAGCTATGGTCACGTTGTTTGTTGATAACCTCAGTCAAACGGCGTTTTTGACATCTTCAGGAATATCATCTTCATAGCGCTTCGCAGCTAATGTACCTGGTCTTTCAGAATAAGCAAACATGTATGCAAAGTCATATTTCACATAATCCATCATCGACAAGGTTTCCTGATGTTCTGCTTCCGTTTCTGTACAGAATCCTGTAATAACGTCAGTAGAAATCGCACAATCTGGAATAATTTTACGGATAGCATCTACACGTTCCATATACCACTCACGGTCGTAAGTACGATTCATAAGCTCTAATACCCTCGAATTCCCGGATTGTACTGGCAAATGGATATAGTTACAAACATTTTCATGTGATGCGATGGCATACAAAACTTCATCCGTGATATCTTTTGGATGTGAAGTCGAAAACGAACCCGTAAAAGTGGGCTCACCTCCGCAACCATCGTCAATAATTTAGCAAACGTTACCGTCTCACCAGGAGTTTCTCCTTCTGCAACTGGCGCCGTATGTTTATAAGAATCCACATTTTGCCCCAATAAGGTTACCTCTTTATATCCAGCGTTGAATAGGTCTTGCGCTTCTTTCACAATAGATTGTGGGTCGCGGCTACGCTCACGTCCCCTGGTGAAAGGAACCACACAAAACGAACACATGTTATCACAACCACGCATGATTGAAATAAAGGCCGTTACACCATTTGAATTTAACCGAACGGGATTAATATCAGCATAAGTCTCCTCACGTGAAAGCAATACATTCACTGCTTTTGCACCGTCATCTACCTTATCAATTAAGTTAGGAAGATCGCGATACGCATCAGGACCTACCACAACATCAACTAATTTTTCTTCCTCCAGAAACTTCGATTTTAAGCGCTCAGCCATACAGCCAAGTACACCGACGATCATTCCAGGATTTCTGGTCTTTGCCGCCTCAAATTCTTTCAGTCGATTACGAACACGCTGCTCTGCATTCTCACGGATTGAACAGGTGTTAATAAAGACAACATCAGCTTCCTGATAATTTTTGTCGTCTCAAAACCCTTATCCAACAAAATAGAAGCAACGATCTCACTATCCGAGAAGTTCATTTGACAACCGTAACTTTCTATATACAGTTTCCGTCCATTACTGATCTTTGGATCTTGTTCCAATAACAATGCCTCACCCTGACGAGATTCGTCGTGTTCCTTAGTTGTATGTGTTAAATCTAGCATAGCTCAATTTTCAAAGACTACAAAGTTAGAAATTAAAATCCATATAATGACAGTTTGTCAGCCAGAAATATGGTTTATACTTTGTCAAATTTCTGAAGTAAATAATTTATCTCAGCGGGGTCTGCTGGGATATTTCACAAAAAAGGCGCGGATAGAATCCACGCCTTCTGTTATTTTCGAAATTCAACAAACTCGACATTTAGAAGAGTCAAATATATCTACCCACAAAGGAGTGATTAGCTTGTTATTGACCAGCTTGTTGTTTTGCTTCTTTCTTCATTTGGTCACCAGCAACGATAACGATCTCTACGCGACGGTTTTGGGCACGTCCAGATTCTGTGTCATTACTTGCAATTGGCTCAGAGAAGTTTCTTCCTTCAGTTTTAATACGTGAAGAAGATAAACCTTTAGATACTGCAAATGCACGTACCGAATTTGCACGGTCCAAAGAAACTTTGTCATTTGCAGCTAGCGTTCCCACGTTATCTGTGTGTCCAATAACTAAAATTTCTGTCCCTTGCTCCTTATTTAATGTTGCAACTAAATTTGCAATATTATCCTTTGCAGATGTTTTTAAATCAGATTTATTGAAATCAAACAAGATACCTGAATCAAATTTCACAACAATACCTTCTGCAGATTGAGTCACCTCAGCACCTTCTACGGTTTTAGAAATCTCAGCAGCTTGTTTATCCATTTTCTTACCGATCAATACACCCGCTGCACCACCGATTGCCGCACCTGCTAATGTACCAATAGCCGTATTACCAGCCTTACCACCAATTAATGCACCTAAAGCACCACCCGCAACACCACCGATCACACCACCTTTAGTCGTATTATTTGTATTTTGGATTGTAGAACAACTTCCAAATAACATAGCCGAGGTTGCAACAGTCAAACCAAATACAGCTAATTTTCTATTCATTTTCATATCTATCTAAGACTTTTAATATTCAAATTAAATTACTGTTCATGTTAAAATCAAACAAAGTGCCAAAAGCATCCTTTTTAACTTTTTGTTACCATACTCCAAAAAAGCATCACAACGTTGATAAATGAAGACGATAAGCTACAAATAATCTTGACGGTCAATGTTCACAAGAACTAACAGCATAAAATGAAAAATGTTTTATTTCTCTTGGGTCTTAACTTCAATATCAGGCAACAATGACCCTTTTGGACGTCCTTTTGCTTCAAAATCCGCTAAAGATTGCTGTACATAATTCATCAAATCATATTGGCCCCAATGTTCAGCTAGATCAAATGAGGACGATAACGTATCATGAACGCATCTAGATCAGCACTATCCAATTTCGTTAATTTCTGGACAGCTGCCCTTGAAAAGATACGGTCTACCTGCAATTCCTCCTTTTCCCGGTCCATAAAGCGTCCAAAGCGTTTCGCATTTTCGCCTCACGTCCAAAAAGATTATAAAGTGCAGTAGCAGGACTACCTAAATAGGTTCCAAATTTATTTTTCCCGCCATTATAGACCCCTTTTTTGAATAATTCCCCATGGCATCATTCAACTCGGCTTCCTTAGACTTTCGTTCTACAATGACTGTTTCAAGCTTAATTCCCTCCTGCATCTCAATATAGAATTCATTCAGGTTTGTCAAAACAGTCTTTACAGGTGAAAATCCAACTTTAGTGAAAGAAAGAGAATCTCCCACAGAGGCATCTATGGTGAACACCCCAAAAGAGTTTGTCAATGCTGATCTACTCGTGCGCAAATTCAGGACCACCACATCGCCAATTCTATTGGCAGTTCCCTTGCATCACCATACCTGACACTTTCTGTATATGTTGGGCCTTTGCACCGAATGCCGTCAAAAGCAATATCAAGATGCCTAATAGCCCTCCTATGTGTATTCTTCTCATTGGAATATATTGTTTTATTACGCTAGTTTTCTCAGGCATTTATCTCGCCATTAGCGTCTTTTGAAAGCTATAATGTAATATCAACGACTCTAAATCCAAACGACCTGATTCTCCAGTCTGCTCATTATATCTTTTTGAATCCATCATGCTTTCAACCTATTTCGCTAAAAATAGTAATAGTTTGACAATTGTATTGTTAAAAAAGTTTAAATATTCCTTCTCTATTTATAGGGATAGAAAACAAAATTGGCACCCTCAGCAACAACGACAAACAAACACATATAATCCTTCGCAGATTTATAATTCTGAATAAAAGCAGCTTTACGATCCTCCTGAATAATATCCAATTCGACAAATTCCTCCAAAGTAGAGGCATTGATTGTCCAATTAGTTTCCAGATCCACACGATCTAAAATCACTTCCCCTACGGAAACCTCATGTTGATGTGCTACAAAAATCGGATAGGAAGAATAGCCTTCCTCTATAATCTCCATCGAAACTTCGGATCGACTCACTATAAAAATCAAGATCTACCTGCAAACTTTTCAACGGGCTCTGCCCAGTTGATTGCGCTTCCTCATTTCTGGCTCCGCCCGAAAATAAATCCTCTACTTCCATAATATTATGATTTTTTTAGTTCCAATAGAACGACATTTTCTACGTGCTGTGTATGCGGGAACATATCCACAGGCTTAATACGTTTTACATCGTATTTTTCTGCCAATAAAACTAGATCTCTCGCCTGTGTTGCTGCATTACAACTCACGTAAACAATTTTGGAGACTCCATTTCCAATAACCGGGCCACAACATCCGCATGCATACCTGCTCTTGGCGGATCCGTAATCACGACATCCGGTTTACCATGCTCAGCAATAAAAGATGGTATCAACACATCTTTCATATCCCCAGCGTAAAACTTCGTATTGTTGATATTATTGATCGCAGAATTGACCTTTGCATCTTCAATTGCCGTAGGTACGTACTCAACTCAATCACTTCTTTGCTTTCTTAGCAACAAAATTCGCAATTGTACCAGCTCCTGTATATAAGTCATAAACCAACTCATCCCCTTTTAGATCCGCAAAATCACGTGTGATCTTATAGAGTTCATATGCTTGCGCAGAATTGGTCTGATAAAATGATTTAGGTCCGACCTTATAGCGAAGACCTTCCATCTCCTCATAAATAAAATCCCGCCCTGCATACACGTGAATATCTTGATCAAAAATGGTATCGTTGCGCTTTTGATTCACAATATAAAGGAGTGAAGCGATCTTCGGATATTTTTCATTGATGAAGTCCATCAACAATTCCACTTGTCCTTCTTCTGGGTAGGCAAAAACCACAATGACCATCATCTCCCCAGTAGAAGAAATACGGATAATCAGATTTCGCAATACCCTGTATGTTCACGAAGGTCATAGAAGGTCATCCCCTTGCTTAATGCAAAGTCACGTATGGTATTTCGTACCTCATTGGAAGGATCTTCCTGAAGAAAACAGTGATCGATATCTAAGATTTTATCAAAACGTCCAGGTACATGGAAGCCCAAAGCATTCATTTCCAATTGCGAGGAATCTTCATCAACAGAGGTCAACCATTTCTTATTGGAAAATGTATATTCTAATTTGTTTCTATAATACTCCGTTTGTGCCGATCCCAAAATATCTTCCATGGAAGAAGTATCAACTTTCCCAATACGGGATAAAGCATTATCAACAGATTGTTGCTTGAATTTCAATTGGGCTTCATAGCTCATGTGTTGCCATTTACAACCACCACAAACACCGAAATGCTCGCAAAAAGGATCAACGCGATAAGTAGAAGCTTCTTTTAAACTCGTCACCCGAGCTTCAGCAAAATTCTTCTTCTTGCGCATTAACTCCACATCCACAACATCACCGGGGACAGCTTTTTCGACAAACAAAACCAAATCATCAGTTTTACCTACACCTCTACCTTCTTCGGCAATATCAATGATTGCAATATCTTTCAAGAACTTTTTTTTCTTGCGGAATTCTTCTACTCATAGTTTGCAAAAATACAATTTTTTATAATGATTTTCCACTGACCCACATGGTCTTAAAAAAGACCTTTTGCACATCACAATAATCCATTTCCAACAATCCGATTTACCCAATATTCAAAATGATTAAAGCGAGATCAAAGGCCATCAGTTTATCCGCCTAAACTCCAAAAGGCGAAGAAAACTGTAAATAATCGCATTAAAATCGTTATGTTCTTATCAGCACCACAGCTATGAAAATCGACTAAAAGTTCTTTCTGCCAATAAACTGAGCCCGGCAAGCTCCTTGATTCCTAATGAAAAATATGAATCAATAAAAAATAGATAATTCAGAAAAAAATTGAAGAGCATTTAAAAGTGGATAACCGAGGGGCAATAGACAAATAAGACCTAGCCTCGCCTAAAGTATAGTTGCCTGCACGAGATAAGGAAGAATCTCCTTTTGAAAAGAAATGAAATTTTTACGCACATCAGCATCCGAAACGGCCGTAAAAGCAAAGGAGAACACAATGCTCTTACTTGATTTGATCAGAAATGTCAGTTTTCCTCACTGATCGCCTCATTAATCTTTTCATTCTGAATAAATGTGCTCAAAAGCAGAAATTCCAAATCTTCAGATAGTGTTTTTAGATATTCCTGTGCATTGGCAGATTCACGAATAAATTCCCAGCCAATCAACTCATTACATGCGGTATAGGTCAGTCGGCTGACACGAAGAATGGTAGAAGCCAAAAAAGAGGCCATATCATCCTCATATTTTGTTGTCTTTAAGATCTCCAACAAACTTGCCCGCAGATAATCCATCAAGATAGCATGCAAAATCATCTCCTTACTATCAAAATATTTATAAACAGTCGCTTTAGCGATCTTAGCTTTTTTGCTAGGGTGTTTACACTGGTTTTATGATAACCATTTTGACGAAAAAGTTCCCGTGCTGTTCTTTTTATGGATTCAATGATATGATCTGGTTCCATATTCTTCAGATAAGACTACCACACATCACACTATTTCCAATTCCTGAACAGAACAAGATGTGTTTGGAGAGTGGTAATAGTGTGATGGTTTCAATAGTCTTTATTAGCATTGATTTATATTAATTCAGTCTCAAACTGAGCTAAGAAGCGCGAATCATTTTCAGAGAAAAGTCGCAAATCTTTGATCACATATTTAAGGTTTGTGATCCGTTCGATACCCATACCGAAGGCAAAACCTGAATACTTTTTACTGTCGATTCCGCAATTTTCAAGTACATTAGGATCTACCATCCCACAACCTAAAATCTCTACCCAACCCGAATATTTACAAAGATTACATCCTGCACCTTTACAGATCGTACAAGAAATATCCATCTCCGCAGAAGGTTCTGTAAAAGGGAAATAAGAAGGACGGAAACGCACTTTAGTTCCCTCGCCATACATTTCTTGAACAAAATGATATAAGGTCTGCTTCAAATCAGCAAACGAAACATTTTCATCCACATATAATCCTTCTACCTGATGAAAGAAACAATGCGCGCGGGCAGAAATGGCTTCGTTCCGATACACTCGTCCGGGCATAATCGCACGGAAAGGTGGTTTACCAGCTTCCATCAGACGAACCTGAACAGAAGATGTATGCGTTCTTAGTGTAATATCGTTACCTTCTTGCTTTTTGATAAAGAATGTATCTTGCATATCACGCGCTGGATGCTCAGGAGGAAAATTCAACGCAGAGAAATTGTGCCAATCATCTTCAATCTCTGGCCCCTCAGAAACGATAAAGCCGAGCTTTTTAAAGATCTCAACGATTTCCTTGCGTACCAATGAGATCGGATGTCTAGACCCCAATTGAAATCCATTACCAGGCAACGTCAAATCACCTTCCATTTGTTGGGATTTCTGCTTCTCACCGGAACCAAATTTCTCTTGTGCTTCCTTGAATGTATTTTCTGCCAACTGCTTAAATTCATTCAGTACTTTCCCAAAGTACGTTTTTCTTCAGGAGTTACTGTTTTGAATTCATCAAAAGATTTTTCACAATCCCTTTGGAAACCAAAAACTTCAATCTGAAATTTTCTACATCGGCTGAAGAAGATGGCACAAACGCCTTAATTTCTTCAGTATACTGCGTAATTTTATCTTGCAACATAATTACGACAAACATAGCCAAAATTTCCGCCAAAAAGAAATTTTAGCGATCTCTCAACTCGTGTCAAAAGCGTATCTGTACCGAAAATTAGTGTTTATGATTCGATGGGACAAAGGTCTTTGTAATCAACTCGTTGAACCTGCACAAATGGTTAGATTCTTTTTTATGGTGATTAAAAGGATTTAGAAATATCCAAGAAATCAAAAAGAGCAGATTTTTCATCTGCTCTTTTGCCCATAACTATATATAAAATGATAATCTTCTAATATTCAAAGCTACCTTTAAGTTCGATTAAAATGGAAGTGGATTATCCTCCTGATCGTTTTCGGTAAAATCAACTTCGATTTCTTTATCCTCAGCTTTCTGCGCCGGGGTACTTGCAACATTCCCCGTGTTAGCAGCTCCAGCAGGTTCAAAATCTGATTTCCGTCCCAAAAGGGTAAAAGTCTCAGCAACTACTTCAGTAGCATAGCGTCTGATCCCTCTTTATCTTCGTAGGTACGCGTACGTAACCGACCTTCGATATAGACCAATTTGCCCTTAGTAAGGTATTTTACCGCCACATCTGCCAAACCGCGCCACATGACAATATTGTGCCACTCGGTTTGTTCTACTCGTTTTCCGTCCTTGTTATACGTTTCTGAAGTTGCCAATGGGAAACTGGCAACGGAGACATTGCCTTCTAAATATCGAATTTCGGGATCTTTTCCAAGATGTCCCACTAAAATAACTTTGTTAACTCCTGACATAATTTAAAAGCATAAATGGTTAAAAATTGGATCTTTCCAAAAGGTAAAGATCAACTTGTGTTTAGCTAATTTATCTAAATCTTTTAAAAATACATAATCCCAATTGGATTTTTTTGATTTAGACCGCCCTTTAACCGCACTTCAAAGAATGTCGCATAAATATTCTGATGGCTCAGAATATGTTTAGTTTGTTTTTGCAGAAGTTTGATCTCCGCCTTATCCCCGAAATAATGGACAAATTGCTCATCTCCAAGGAGCTCGGGTATACTTAATGTTCGATCAGACTCGATCAGAGGAAACTCGTATAAATTCTGCCAGACATCGCCTTCTCCGCGTTTTGACATCAAAATTTGCGCTTCGTCTTTAAGGATAAAATAATTAAAGTACCGTTCTCTGCTTGCTTTGCCTTTAAGTTTAACCGGCAATCGATCAACCTCTCCCTGTAGCACGGCGTAACAGGATGTATTAAACATACAAGTAATACACAAAGGTTGCTTCGGCTTACAATGAATAGCACCAAAATCCATAATGGCCTGATTGTATAATGCCGGATGCTCCTGATCCAAATTTTCCTGAGCGATAGCCGTAAAAATTTTCTTTCCCTCAGTAGAATTGATCGCTGTGTCTATGCCATAATATCTCGAGAGCACACGGAACACATTCCCATCCAGTACTGCCTGAGCCTCATTATTGGAAAAGGATGATATTGCGGCAGCGGTATATTCACCAATACCGGGAAGCTTTAGCAAGGTCTTATAGTCTACGGGAAAAATGCCATTATATTCATCACGGACGATTCGTGCAGCCTTATGCATATTTCGTCCCCTTGAATAATAACCCAGTCCCTGCCAAAGGTGTAAAATATCATCTTCCTCTGCGTTAGCAAAGTCAACGACTGTCTCAAACCGTTCCACAAATCGTAAATAGTAAGGCAGCCCTTGTTCTACTCGAGTCTGTTGCAGGATAATCTCAGAGAGCCAAATTTTATAGGCATCTCTTGTTTCCCGCCATGGTAAATCACGCTTATGCTGTTGATACCATCCCTGCAATTCCGCACCAAATGTCATAACAACAAAAATGCACAATTTTTCAGCATTTTCAAGCAGCGTACAAACAAAGATCGGTTCCCACTATCAAATCAAAACCTAAAACAAACGTTCGAATACTAACCTCTTATTTTTCGCATTGCGAAGCGACGTAATCTGTTCGTCCGGTTCCAAAATGGCATTTTCAAGGAAATGGAACCATTATATTTTTCTTTTAATGCCTGATACAGGCGTCCGTCATAGGAGACAGCAAAGCGCCCATCAGCTTTCAGATACACGGGCAAATGACGATTGCCTACATCAAAACAGAATTCTCCGACCACAGAAAGATCTTGACTGTCAAGCAATACACAAAGACAAGGCAAGATATTGACCTGTATAAACAGATCTTCGCTATGATAGATACATTGCCCCGACTGTAAGGCCGTGCTGTCATCCCGTTGTATCTTTACCGTATTGCCCTTACGTGTTTTGCGATGGATAACACGTTTATTCACTTCAAAGTAGGAAAGATCCAAGATATCCGATTCACGATTGAATTTAACATGCTCAAAATTGGGAATGGACTCAATGAGGATTTCGGTAGGCTCTTTCGATTTACGCATATTTCAGTCCTTCCTCCGTTTTACTCTTGTTTACCCTCTTTTTCCGCGGGCTGGCCGTACTTTTCTTTTTAGCGACAACTGCCTCTGCCTCAGCCACCTCTACCACAATCGAATCTACCGCAATTGGCACAGGCTCTATTACCTCTTTTTCGATGACTTCAGCTTCTTTAGACTCTGACAGTTTATGCATGGTAAAGTCCCAACACAATTGCCCTAACATTTGCAGAAAATCATAGAGCAATTCACCGTCAGAACCCAGCGCTCGTAGAATAACGACATCCGATGATGCCTGTGTAAATCCATAAGAGATGTCATTATATTCTACAGTCAATATTTCGTCAAGCTCGTTCTTTAATTCCTGTGCAAAAAGAGCGGAGAATATAAAGGTCGCTTGATGGGTGTAACCTTCAAAGAAGAGCATCTTCTGGATGGGCTGCTTTTTGCTGTAACAGCTGATTATCAATAAAAGCCAGCTTTCCTGATCTGAAAACCTTAGTCTGTGTATGCAAACGATCAAATTCAAATGCTTCTTTCATATAGATCCGCCCGACACTGATAATATCACCCCACATCAAAACCGCATCTTCGGCCAAATGAATATGATTGGTCGCCTTGAATATGGAGTCTTTAAAAGGCGTGACTGGATGCGGAATATAATGCAATATTCCCCCGACGCAACCTGTACATCTGTATGCTGGCTAGCACCAGTTTTCATCGGGTGCAATTTATTGAAAGACTGCGTAAACAGCTTTAATTGGGCCTCTTCCTTTACATGGACATCAATATGAAGATGATCTGTATCCATAATACCGGGTGATGCACTCATGATAATCATTTCCAGATGGTCAGTTAGATTCGCTGCTCCATAGTGGGTCAATTTATAAGGCGCATTATGGTAGCTTTCTTTCAGCCTGCTTCTACCGTCCTCTTTGGCTACATTTAATACTATCTTACTATCCATATCCTATTGTTTTAGCCTACTTGTTCTAATAAAGCGTATTCTTTGATCCATTTCTTTACATCTTCCAACCCTTCTAATGTCATCAGATTCGTAAAAATAAAAGGACGTTCTCCACGCATGCGCAATGTATCCCGGCGCATGACCTCCAAATCTGCATGTACATAGGGCGCCAAATCAATTTTATTGATCAATAACAAATCTGAACGTGTGATACCGGGGCCACCTTTACGCGGCATTTTTTCTCCTTCGGCAACATCAAGAACAAAGATGGTTAAATCCGCTAAATCTGGGCTGAATGTTGCTGTCAGGTTATCCCCGCCACTTTCAACAAAAATAAGCTCCACATCCTCAAAACGGTTGGCCAATTCTTCTACGGCTTCAATATTCATCGATGCATCCTCGCGGATCGCGGTATGTGGGCATCCACCAGTCTCTACACCAATGATACGTTCTGCTGGTAGTGCCGAATTTTTTGCTGCAGATACATCGCATCTTCACGTGTGTAAATATCATTTGTAACAACACAGATGCTATAATCTGCGGACATCGAACGTGTCAATCGTTCGATCAAAGCAGTCTTGCCCGATCCAACAGGTCCGGCAACACCAATTTTACATAATTTCTTTTTGACGTCTTTTTCATCCTGAACTATTTATTTCATCGCTTAGATGAAGTTTATGATGCTTAAAATTTACCTTGCTCAATCAGATAAAATAAATTTTAAGTATAGCAGTAATCTTGCTTTTACGATATATAGATACGTGTATATAACTTTTCATGTTGCATACAACGGATATCTTGTGCAATACAACAATTACCGATTAAATCCTCTTCCAACGCTGGTTGCGCGATAACCAACTTATTGATTAATGGTTGCAACTTAAACAGAATCTGTTGTGCATCCATTTGACTAATAGGGACCAGTTTCGCGCAGTTGGTCATAATACCATTGAGTGAATTGTAATAAAAAGCACTCAAGGCATCTGAATAACTAATCCCTTGCGCATGTGCAAACATGGCAAATGCCATCGCGTAATGCCCATGCAATTCTTGTGTATTTATTGCTTTTAAATAAGCAGAACAACGTTTAACCGGCTGCAATTTTTCAGTCAGCTTCAAGAAGCGTATTCCCAATTTTTACTTGCATCCCGAATTTCATAAGGCGCTTTAAAGGCCGTGATCAAGGCATCTAATTCTGCTACCTTCTTCTTTGTTGCCTTTGTTTCGCATAATTGCCAAGTCTTATGAAAAAAGGCCGCATCGTTGTAATAGAAGCTATGTTCCAATAAAGTCTGTGCGTACTCTTTGGCAGTTTTCGAATCGTGTACAAGACCTTTGGTTATATAGGTTTCAATCCATAGGAATGTGTGAATCCTCCAATCGGAAAAACGGAATCATTGATCTGCATCAATGTCAACAATGGATTCATATTATACCCCTTTGCTAGTGTGATTTTATTTTGCACTACGGCATACTGATGTATGCGCAATGTATGCGTGCGTTCGATTACCCGCGACTCTTTCGTTGGTGTAAATCCCGCCCGTTGTAATTGTTCCCACAGCGGATTTTCGTAAGCCGCTATGATTTCATGATCTTTGTTGATAAAAACAGGGATATGCTTATTGCCTATTTCTAAACATATTCTTGCCATATCCAATACATTTTTTGGTCGTACGACCAAACAAGGACAGGGCAATATTCGGATAACGATACGGAGTTCCTTTGTTTCAAACAGAATATCACCATCGAACAAGGAGTCTTCACCCAGATTCTTAAATCCGATCTCTCGACCCTGAACAGTAAATCCCCGAATGACACGTCGCTCGGTATCAAACCATTCAAGCTCTAAAAAATCAAGTTCCGCAGCATCCTGCTCCTTGCTATCCGTCCAAATATTGCCTTTAATGTCTCTTGCTAAAATCATATATGCTGAATTAAAACAGGAAGTAACGTTGCGCCATTGGAAGCTCTTTTAATGGCTCACAAGTAGCTAAAACACCATCCACTGTTACTTCATACGTTTCTGGATTGACCACGATATTTGGTGTGGCATGATTATGTACCATATCCTTTTTCATCACTGTACGACAGCCTTCTACTGGCAAACATTTACGTGATAAATTCAATTTTTGGATATTTCCATTCTCTATGGATATTTTTGAAACGAAGTTGAAACACAATTTTGACACTGCTTTACCATAGTTTCCGAACATCGGTCTGTAGATGATAGGCTGTGGTGTAGGGATAGAAGCATTCGCATCCCCATTTTCGCACCTAGGATCATACCACCTTTGATAATCAACTCTGGCTTCACACCAAACAACTCTGGTTTCCACAAGATCAAATCGGCATATTTACCCGTCTCAATCGATCCAATATATTTATCAACACCATGCGCTTTTGCAGGGTTGATTGTAAATTTGGACACATAACGTTTTACACGGAAGTTGTCATTATCTTTCCCTTTATCTTCAGCCAGAGGACCACGTTGTATCTTCATTTTATGTGCCGTCTGGAATGTACGCGAGATAACTTCACCCACACGTCCCATCGCCTGACTATCCGAACTCATAATAGAGAATACACCCATATCTTGAAGAATATCTTCTGCGGCGATCGTCTGTGGACGGATACGTGAATCTGCAAAGGCAACATCTTCTTTCACATTTTTATCCAAGTGATGGCAGACCATTAACATATCAAGATGCTCCTCTGCGGTATTCACTGTAAACGGTTTTGTCGGGTTGGTAGATGCAGGAGAATATTTGGATACATCGCAATTTTGATGATATCAGGTGCGTGTCCACCACCAGCTCCTTCTGTATGGAACGTGTGGATAACACGACCGTCGATTGCGGCAACGGTATCTTCTAAGAACCCAGCTTCATTCAATGTATCCGTGTGTATCGCCACCTGTACGTCGTACTTATCAGCAACTTTTAACGCGGCATCGATAGTCGCAGGCGTAGCACCCCAGTCCTCATGGATTTTCACTCCTAATGCACCGGCTTCAATTTGCTCTTCGATCGGCTTGGTTGTCGAGACGTTACCTTTACCAAAGAAACCAACGTTGATCGGTAAGTTTTCAAACGCTTCAAACATACGCTCGATATACCATTTACCCGAAGTAACAGTTGTTGCCAGTGTACCATCTGCTGGACCGGCACCACCGCCGATAAATGTAGTTACACCTGAGTATAATGCAGTTTCGATCTGTTGTGGTGATATAAAGTGAATGTGTGTATCAATACCGCCAGCCGTAAGGATATAACCCGCACCACCGTGTACTTCGGTAGAAGCTCCGATAATCATTCCTTCGGTTACACCATCCTGTACGTCAGGGTTACCCGCTTTTCCTATTCCAACAATTTTACCATCCTTGATACCGACATCAGCCTTCACAATACCCCAGTGGTCAATAATGATCACATTGGTAATACAGAAGTCTAAAACACCCTCATCGCGCAGGGCACGGGCAGATTGCCCCATCCCATCACGGATCGTCTTACCACCACCGAATTTATTTTCTTCGCCATATACGTTGAAATCTTTTTCAATTTCTATAAACAGCTCCGTATCAGCTAAACGCACCTTATCACCCGTGGTAGGGCCAAAAAGAGCAGCATATTTTTCTCTAGGGATGTAAAGTTCCCCATCAATATATTTAACAGATGATTTGTCTAAACCTAGTTTATCTAAACCAAGCGCATGTAGACCAACGGTAGATCCCAATGTCGTGAGTCCTACAACCTTAATCCATTCGCGTCTATTCCATCCTCCCATTCTATATTATTTAGATTGTCTGAATTTTAATTTTTTCATTTTCTCAACAGCTTTTGACTTGACATTTTGGTCAGTATACTTCCCATTAGTCAATCCATTGAAACCGTGAATTTCTTTGCTTCCTCCAAATTCAACCAGTACAACAGACTTCTGTTCACCTGGTTCAAACCGCACAGCTGTACTTGCAGGAATATTCAAGCGCATACCAAATGCCTTTTCGCGGTCAAACGAAAGCAATTTGTTCGCTTCAAAAAAATGATAGTGCGAACCTACCTGAATCGGTCTATCGCCTTCATTTTTTACAACAAGGCTAGTGGTTCTACGCCCCACGTTAGCTTTGATTTCTTCTTTTTTAAAATGTATTCTCCTGGAATCATATGATTAAGATTTATTAACGTATAGGATCATGAACTGTTACCAACTTGGTACCGTCCGGAAAAGTAACCTCAATCTGCACATCATGGATCATCTCAGGGACACCTTCCATCACCTGGCTTCTTTTCAATAAGGTCGTACCATAAGACATTAAGTCCGCAACAGACCGACCATCTCTTGCTTCCTCCATAATCTGAGCACTGATATAGGCAATACATTCAGGGTAATTTAGTTTCACCCCGCGCTTTAGTCGCTTTGCTGCCAATTCTCCTGCTAAATGCAATAGCAGCTTTTCTGTTTCTCTTGGTGTTAAACGCATAAAAAATAATTATTTGTTATTTTGTTAAAGGAATTATTACAAGACCGGAATTGTAAAATATGCTCCAAAGGCTACACGGTTATATTGACTTTTACCCATATCCATATGTCCCTTGTAGTTTACTGTGTTACCTACATAACCAAGATAGAATCGCAAATCCTGATTATGAAAAGGCTTATGTTGCAGGGTAGCAAAGTAGGTCCAGTTTTGACGGAAATTTTTGCCAACTTGATCGTCATCTCTCGATCCGGCAGTCTCATAGCCACCTTTCAGAGCTACCTCCCATTTTTCACTTAAAAACTGATCATACCGTACAATTGCTGAAGCGTAATTGACATCCTTTGCCAAAACGCGTCCTGTCCCCGTACGTCCATAAAAGTCATTGATTGCCGATGATGCAATCAAAGCATGGTCAACACCTAGATAAGAATATTGTAGGTCTAAATAGACCATTTGCTTCGGCGTTTTAAACTTGTTTGCCAAAGAGATGGAATGATTGGTATGCCCCTTCGCAAACTGAGAGATATTATAGGACCATTTCGTATTGATTTTTTTATCCATAAAGGCTCCTACCCAAGTAAAGTAAGCACCCATTGGCACATCAGATCGCTCCAGATCACCTACTGCAAAACCATTTTTGGTATGCACATCCATAAAACTATCGTTTGTTGTATTATAAACTTGTGCATGTAAGGAATGATTAGGGTTAACTTCATAGGACAATGTTCCCCGACCACAAATAAATTCAGGATACGGTCAACATAATCCGTGAATTTATACTCGTAAATAGGATTATTTTCAAACTCGTAGCTACCCACGATAGCACTCTGCTTACCCGCTGTGACGGACCATTTCAGATCCTTTCCAAACTTATATTTGATATAGGCCATATCCAATGCCTTTGATCCATTGTCCTGACTGGTTGGTGCAAATGATCTATTCAGACGAAAACGTACTTTATACGAAAGCTGATCATTGTAATCACCGCTCATCAAGATGCGGGCATCGTCCAAATTTGCTTTTGCCTGACCGGAGCCATCGCTGTTATCAGCTTGCAGACCCGCACGCAGCAAAACATCCAATTGAAATGATTTTGCCCTAGCTGGTTCCTTTGACAATAAACTACTTCTGGATAATAAGCTATTTCTTTCTGCTGGAATGGAATCTGTTGGAGCCTGTTCCTGCGCATGTAATGTCGCAATGCCCAAACCCAACGTTGTAATAAGTGAAAGTGTTTTTTTCATCCGTATAACTTGCTTTTTGTTGGTGATGAAGCTATCAGATTTATTCCTTTATAGGTTTGAATAAATCGTGATGGTTTCATATGATATACCTATCTCTGGTACAAGTATATCACGGCAAATTAAAAATGGAATAAGGATGAGATTAAAATGAGATTAGAAAGCAATTTTAGGCAGCGTGACAACAACCTGGGTACCTTGCCCTTCTGCAGAATAAAGGTTGAGTTCAGCACCATGAAGATCAAAGATATTCTTGGCCAAAACAAGCCCCAGGCCATTTCCATAGATATCCCCGACATTGGAAGCGCGATAAAACGAAGTAAAAATATGGGGCTGATCTTTCTGCGGGATTCCGATCCCTTTATCAAATACTTTAATTGTAATATTTAGGTCATCACAGCTAATAGCGACCTGAACCTGCTCCCCATTACCATATTTATACGCATTGGAGATAATATTGCTAAATGCGATATAGAACAGATCGGGATTAGCAAATACGGTTAACTCATCGCTATCCTCAGGGATTTGAGTAAGGTCAAAAGACAACCTAAAATCCTTATGAATGCTTCGTTCAGCCTTATAAATTTCATAGAGCAATTCGTCAATGCGAATGAGCACCTTATTATCTACCTCCCCTTTAAAGCCCATACGGGATAATTGAAGGAGATTATTAATAATGAGTTCCATCTTATCCGCATATTTCGCAATCGTCTCCAATGAATAGTAGGCTTCGTGTTCTTTGGGGATTAGATTTCGTGCAAGTTCGGCCTCACCACCAATAATTGTTAGCGGTGTCTTTAATGAATGGGATGCATTTCCGATAAAACTCTGTTGCGACTGTACAGAAATATCCAAACGACTGAGCATCGAGTTGAGGTTAGCAATTAATACACCTAACTCATCTTTAGCATTGCTGAATTTACTGGATAGTCTATAGTCCAGATTAGCAATATCCACTTTCCCCAAATCACTGTTGATATCTTTTATAGGCTTTAGTAGTCGATCTGCAAAATAAAATGACATGAGGATAATCAATAGAATTGCTAAAAATCCACCTGTAATCAAGGTACGATCTAATTGTCGTTGTTCATCATGGCCATAATCATCAACCCCTTCTGACACAACAATTAGATTATCGTGATGGAGTCGGTCTTTAAAAAATACCGCTACGAATGCGGTTTCGTTATGCATATATCTGCCTTTGCCATTCTTAATAACCTCCTTATAGAAGCCCATGGGCATGGGCAAATTGGGTTTAAAACGGATACTGTCACTACCTTTTACCACACGGAGCAAATGATCTGTTCCTTCAGATAGCTGTTTGAGGTATTTACGTTTTACTTGAATATAGAGCTCCTTGTTTTCCTCCTTCTGGTTGACAATATGGTCACCCACGATAACCGCGTTTTCCTCCAAACGGTGAAAAAACTTGGTCTGCAGACTATCATAGGTAAAATAAGAGACATACAAGGCAAAGACAACAAGCAGAAGCGTGCTGATAATAGAAAATAAGAGTACGATCTTGGTCCTAATTTTCATGACGGATAACATAGCCCATACCAATAACTGTATGGATCAGTTTACAGGAAAATTGTTTGTCAATTTTTTTCCGCAAATAATTGACATAGACATCCACGACATTGGTACTTAGATCAACATCCATACCCCAAACTTCCTCTAGGATGTCTATTCGTGTCAATACTTTATTCCGATTGAGCATTAAGAATTCCAATAAGCGGAATTCGGTGGCTGTAAGTATGATCGGAGACTCCCCGCGTTGAACAGATTTACTATCCCGATCCAATTGCAGATCATCAAATGTCAAGACATTCTTTTGTTCGGTCACCGTTTTGGACTTGCGGCTATAGCGATTTATACGCGCCTTTAGTTCCTCTAAACGAAACGGTTTGGTCAGGTAATCATCTGCATCACGTTCAAAAGCTTCCACAATATCTTCGGTTTGGTTCAATGCAGTGAGGATAATAATCGGAACTTCATTATTGGACATCCGGATGTTTTTGCATACATCAAGACCATTCATGCCAGGCAGCATGACATCCAACAAAATGAGGTCATAATGATTTAATCCGGCCATTTTTAGACCTGTATAGCCATCCATTGCAATGCTAATGTTATAGCCTTCTTCCTTTAGCCCTCTTTCTATCAAGGATATGACCGACGGTTCGTCTTCTATAAGCAGTAGTTCCACAGATATTGTTTTAAAAAGTAAATTTAAGGTTTGTAAAATACGAAAATATCACAGCACGTCTCACCTAAGTTGCTGAATGCCATGAAATTCATAAATTCTTGACTTTTATATGATATTTTCAGGATGATAGAAACGCACTTATTGTGTTCCAGCCTACTAGCATCACCTATTTTACAAAATGGCATTTGAATACAATAATATCAAAATTTCTGCATGATTTTTCCCAATCGACAAAAGATTATTTCACAAACCAACCAAATTTCAATACTTTCGTATTCTAATTCGTATTTCCAATGAAACATCTTTTCCTTTGCATAGCCTTTTTCACATTAGTTTTTGCTAAAACCAGTCTGGCTCAACAAAAGGTCTTTAAAATAACCTATCAATTTGCCGATCCCGAAACAGGTACAGATACATCAGCTTCTGAATTTATCAAAATTTTGGCCGGAAACGGAGAAGCATTGATGCACGCCTATATTTGCAAGGATCAAATGCGTGTAGAGAGTTTGCTGTTTGGAAAATCCATACAGATCAGCAACATCAAAGACGAGACTTCTTATCTGGTCGACGAAAATAGCAAAACATATACTTCAACGGATCTTGCCTCCGGTAAGCTTATTGAAACATCAGCGGGTGGAGATTACGTTTACTCGAGTGATTTTGAAATGAGCTTAATTCGAATGAAAAGAAAGTGATTGCAGGATTGTCCTGTAAAAAAGCAACATTTAATTTAGCAGGCAGTAAAGATAAACAAACCGAAATCACAGTCTGGTATGCGGAAAATTTACCAAAATTATACTGGGGAACCTACGATTACCTAGAAAAGGTACCCGGAGCAGCGCTATCTATCGGTGCCGAGGGTTTAGGAATCAAGCGACGAAAGTTGAAGAAGTCCCTTACGATACGGCATTATTCGAAATTCCGGAAGGTTATGAAGAAGGGGAAGCAGAAGAAACTGCGACCGACTCCGCGCTAAATGACCATTTATCTTGGTATCAAGATCCCAATACTGAATTTTTGGCGTACAGGACAGCCTAGGCAATAAACTCACGCCGGCAAAATATGCTTCTATCTACGCGTACGTAGGTGATTATGCCATCGTCACCGACGCAGCTCAAATGTTTGGCCTGATCGACCTACAGGAAAAGAAGTTATCCCCTGTCAATACGAATCATTGAGTTTAGATACGGAAGGTGCACCATTGGTATTTATAAAAGATCAGAAATATGGTCTGTTGGATTATAACGGTAAACTATTGCTTGCTGCCAAATATGATTTCATCTCTGTCCCAAGTTTAAGCCATGCCTTATACAACGAAGGAGACCTTACCGGTGTGCTCGATCTAAAAGGGAACGTATTGATTCCTGCGAAATACGAAACTATCTCAGAGTATCGCGACAATCTAGCACTGATTTTTGAAAATCTAACCTATCAGTTAGTTGACAAATCCGGCAAAAAAATTATTACCTACAAGTCAGGAGTATTTATCTTTTGCTGGCGAGAAATTATTATTGGTTTTTAAAGACAACAAGTATGGATATCTTGACTACAGTGGCAAAGTGGTCATTCCTTTTAAATTCCAGAATGCACAACCCTTTGAAAATGGATTAGCCTTGGTCAGCGAAGACCTTGAGAATTTTTACTATATTAATGCAAAAGGAAAGTTTATAAAAAGTATGAAGAGTAATCCACAAACATTCTATCTTTCAACATTGCATCGCGGGAAATACATGTTTATTCTATTGACCTCGATTCTATTGATAGGGATAGGCATGTCGAAAGTTCCGATTCAAGAAATTTATAAGATCATCATCGCTCTTTTGATGGTTCCCTTGGCACTGTATTTGGCGATCAAGTGTTCTACACTGGACTCCACATGGCGGTTGGATGCAGATACACTCACTGTCAGCAATTCAAAAAAACAGTTGAATTCCCATTGAGCAACATTTCACATATTCGAAATCTCAGACGCTCCGGTGGCAATTTGATTATTATAAACCAAAACAAAGGTTCCGCTTTTCGTACTTGGCGTAATAAGTTATTTCAGAAAGAAGATGATCTGCCCCTATTGACCCAAGCAATCAAAGAGGCTAATATTGAATATTACGATATGTAATAGCATACATTCCACGGTAACATTTGTTACCGTTTTTTGTAATAGCGGTATGTACCTTTGTCATATAAATTAAGAACAAGCTATGTTATTGGAATACATCAAACAACCATGGCCTTGGTATATTTCGGGGCCTTTAATTGCATTAGTCATGTACTTATTGCTAAAACAAGGAAAAGATTTCGGGATGTCGAATAATCTGCGGACGATGTGTACGGTATTAGGTGCCGGTAAATCATCCTCTTTTTTTTCGTTTCGACTGGAAGACGCAATCCTGGAACCTTCTTGTGGTACTCGGAACCGCCATTGGAGGATTCATTGCTCATTACTTTTTAAGCGACGGATCTGCTGCGCAAATCAATGCAAAAAGTGTCGCTGATTTAAAGGAACTAGGTATAATAGATCATCTACAGGGCTATCTTCCCGAATCGATCTTTGTTTTTAATGGCTCTTGGTTTCAGTTTTTAATACTGAGCATTGGCGGACTATTGATCGGTTTCGGGACAAGATATGCCGGAGGCTGCTCGTCAGGACACGCCATCTCAGGACTCAGCAATTTTCAGCTTCCCTCTTTAATCGCTGTCATTGGTTTTTTTATAGGTGGCATCATCATGGTTCATTTCTTATTTCCTTTAATCTTCGCATAAATGAAAGCAATAAAATTTATATTGATCGGAATCTTATTTGGGATCATTTTATACAAATCAGAAGCAGCTTCATGGTATCGCATTTATGAGATGTTTCAGTTCCGCTCATTCCACATGTATGGCATGATCGGTACGGCGCTTGCAACAGCGATTATCATTGTACAAATTATCAAACGGAAACAGATTAAAGACAGCAATGGGATGCAGATCGCATTTCAGGCGAAAGACAAAAGCATCACACGCTATCTCGTCGGTGGTACCATTTTCGGGCTGGGCTGGGCATTGTCAGGAGCCTGTCCGGGACCCATGTTTGCATTAATCGGCTCAGGCTATTGGACATTGGGCATTGTACTGATCTTCGCTATCCTGGGGACATGGATCTATGGATTAATTAGACACAAGCTGCCTCATTAAGCCTAGAATAGACGATCATGAGTCTGGGGTATAACAATAGCATTTGATTTAGCAAAAAATGGAACTACTTTTTATAATTGGCTTTTTATTGGCGATATTGGTTGGGCTATCAATGGGTTTAATGGGGAGTGGCGGCAGTATTTTAACACTACCGATCTTCGTGTATCTATTTCATATTGAGCCCCAATATGCCCTTGATTATTCCCTGTTTTCCATTGGAATACTGGCCATAATCGGCTCAATTAAACCCCTGACCACAGGGCAAATAGATCTAAAAACCACGGCGTTCTTTTTGGTTCCGTCTTTACTGTCGGTCTACTTGACCAAGCGACACCTGTTGGCTGCCATACCAGCGCAATTTCATCTTGCGGAAATAGCAGTCTCCAGAAATCACGTTATTATGTTGTTGTTTTCGATTGTTATCCTGATTTCCGCGCTGGCAATGATGCGCAGAAGGAAACAGGTCGAAATATCAGCTGTCACGATGCATATTGGTCAAGTCCTCAAAATAGTTAGCGCGGGTCTACTTGTGGGTGTCATGACAGGACTTGTCGGTGCCGGTGGCGGCTTTATTATTGTACCGTCGTTGGTGCTCCTTTTGGGAATTCCATTAAAACAGGCTATCGCAACATCGCTATTTATCATTGGGTTAAACGCCTCCTTTGGTCTGGTTGCAAACTACCAGTTATTGAACCACATGAATTGGCCGATATTGCTTACTTTTACGCTAATCACTTTAATAGGCCTTCAGATTGGTTCCAAATGGAAAGACAAATTGGAGGTGGTACGACTACAGGGGATCTTTGGTTATTTCCTGATCAGTATCGGTATCCTAATTTTCACTTTCGAAATCATTCAATTCGTAAATCACTAAAAATCATATATTATGTTTTTTCAACACATTTTGAGTCATCTTTAGCACATTCAAGTTATTTAATTGGCTGTCAGGCCAAAGGTGTTGCCATGGTAATTGACCCCAAAAGAGATGTCGACACTTATTTAGAGATTGCAGCAAAAAACAATTTAAAAATTACACATATTGCCGAAACACATATCCATGCTGATTATCTCTCCGGAACATTGGAATTAGCTGAACTAACAGGCGCCCAATGTTACCTTTCCGACGAAGGAGGCGAAGATTGGCAATATGAGTTTCCCCATATTGGATTAAAAGACGGTGATCAGATCCATCTTGGAAACCTAATTTTTAAGGTACTCCATACCCCTGGACATACGCCTGAGAGTCTTAGTTTTGTTTTAATTGATACGCCAGCAACAATGGATCCGGTGATGATATTTACAGGTGATTTTGTATTTGTCGGAGACATTGGCCGTCCAGATCTTTTGGAGAATGCCGCAGGCCTCATTGGTACCAAGGAAGTTGGTGCACAGCAGATGTTTAAGTCTTTACAGCATTTTTTGACTTTACCAGATTATATCCAGGTGTGGCCTGCCCATGGTGCTGGATCAGCATGTGGCAAAGCATTGGGTGCTGTACCTAGTTCAACGGTTGGTTATGAACGGATACGCAACTGGGCGTTTCAATATCAAAATAATGAAAGTGATTTTGTTGCGGAACTTTTAGAAGGACAGCCTGAGCCGCCGCGCTATTTTGCCATGATGAAGAAGCTCAACAAAATCATGCGTCCGCTACAGACAAGCGTACCTCAGTATCCCAAGCTTTCGATGGAAGAGTTCACCAGACTGTATCAGTCAGGTACCACGGTCATCGATACTCGACATAAATTTGATTTTGCGAAAGGTTATCTTCCCAACAGCATCAACATACAACATAATCGGACATTCAACACCTGGGCCGGCTGGATATTGGATTACACAAAACCATTTATTCTTATCATAGATGAAAAAGAACAGGACGAAATTGCACGTAAATTAATGCGCATAGGTCTTGACAATGTTGTCGGCTATATTACAATCGAAGCCATTCCACAATTGGGAATTCCTTTGGAACAACAACAGCTTATCGGATTTCAGGAAATGAATGATGTCCTTGACAATCCCAACGTTCAGATTCTGGATGTCAGGAATACAGCCGAATTTACGGCAGGACATCTACCACATGCCACACATCTCTTTGTTGGAACAATTGAAGACAATCTAGACAAAATTGATCGCACAAAAGAATTATACCTGCATTGTCAATCTGGAGACCGGGCGACAATTGCAGCTTCGATCTTAGCTAAAAATGGAATTAAAGACATTAAAATATATAGTGCGTCCATCAATGACTGGAATGCAAAAGGTGGTCTATTAGTTAAATAGCCTGTTGAATAAAATAGCTCCAGAAATAAATCCGGAGCTATTTTATTTTCACATAATCACAGTCATTCAGCTGCTTCTATAAGCTATTCCTGTTAATTCGCAGGAATTCAATAACCTCATCTTTCTTTTCCTCCATCTTCCCTTTCTTCTCCACGAATTGATGATTATAGATGGTCAGGTATTGATGGTCATCGGTATCCGATTCGTACACTTCTGCCGTTGCAAAAAAAATGCTCTTCTTCATCGGAAAGATGATCGTAGACATAGGCAAAATCATGATTGGCCAATGTGTTCGCCGTAGCATCTTTGTCTTCAACAAACTTTAATCGCCCCGGTAAAATCCGTTTGTTCATCCAGATCTCGTCTTTCTCTGAAAAAGGATAAATGGTAATACCCCGAAAAGCCATAATAATAGGTGTAATCAGAATGATTGCCATTTCAATTCCCCATACGGCCCAAAGCATCCCTCCTGACACAGTTGATTTCTTCAAGCTAAATGTACCAACCTCATTTAAGCCCTGTAATGCCTCCCAGATAAAAGAGGGGTGCATAAAAAATGCTTTAAAGCCTTCCAGGCTAAAAGAAGATTTCACCCAGGTGTCTCCACCCATGGTACCTTCAGCATTATACATCACCGAAACAAACAGCGCCCACTGTGCATAAAAACCAACTATAGCAACGATCAGTGTGATGATAATCGCAACACCTTTGTTCCTGAGCTTCCATTGTTTGAAACAAAAATTAAGCAGATAAAACAGTCCTGCTCCAAATCCAAGTGTGATAAAGACATTGAAATAGACAATCGGAATAAACCACTGTAAGGCGATATAAACAATTGCCAAGATAATTGATCCTACAATACCCAACACAAGCGAGCCGATTAATGCGAAAGCAGGCACCTTCCCGAAGGCTTATAATACAGATTTTCCATAAATTTATTTGTAATATTTGGTAACTCATCAGATAAATTTTCTAACCAAAACCAAGCCAATTATTAATAATCAAATCACTTTTCGTCAAGATTTGATGACATTTATCTGGATTGGGCTGATTAATCGGCATTTCTTGAGACAATTTTGTAAGTTTGGAACATGAAAATCAAAATATTGTCCTTTCTAGCACTTATATGTGTCATAAATATTGGAGGACAGGAAGTAAAGGCCCAGAGAAAAGGATTCTGGCAGCAGAAGGTTGACTATACAATGGATGTCAACGTGGATGAAAAGGCTTATCAATATGATGGAAAAATGGCTTTGAAATATAGCAACAATTCAGGCCAATCCTTAAAAAAGTCTATTTTCATTTATATTTTAACGCATTCCAACCAGGATCAATGATGGATTACCGGTTGAAAAATATCAGTGATCCAGATAAACGGATGGTATCAAATATTGGCACCAAAGAAAAACCAATATTGCAAAGCCGTATCGAAACGTTACAACCAAACCAGATCGGTTACCAAAAATAAAAAGCCTCAGCATGAATGGGGCCAATACAAGCTATAAGATTGATGGAACCATACTAGAAGTCACCCTGCCCACTGCGATCCAGGACGGGGAAACAGCTAATTTTAATATAGAATGGACCGCACAGGTACCTGAACAGATCCGGAGGTCAGGTCGCAATTCGGCAGAAGGCGTGGCGCTTTCTATGGCACAATGGTATCCGAAGATGGCACAATTTGATGAATTCGGTTGGCATCTCGATGAATATATCGGCCGTGAGTTTATAGCTCCTTTCGGCAACTTTGACGTCACTATACACCTCAATAAGAATTATGTTGTCGGTGCATCAGGTGTCCTTCAAAATCCAGATGAGGTAAAAGGCTATCAGGCAAAAGCCAAGGTAAAAGCCAGCAATGGTAAGGCTGCATGGCATTACAAAGCCCAAAATATTCACGATTTCGTTTGGGCTGCAGATCCCAAATTTGTTGTAGACTCAGCAGCTAGCAAAAATGGAATCAAAGTGTATACGGTTTACCTTCCTACGGACAAAGAGGTTATTTCAAATTGGAAGACAGCCTTGGGTCTATCTACCGAATTTTTGATTTTTGCAGTGCTAAGTTTGGTACGTACCCATGGCCAACTTACACCATCATCCAAGGCGGTACGGTGGTATGGAATATGGCACAGCAACCTTGATTACTGGAGGCCGTAATCTGAAAAGCCTTGTTGGTGTAATTTTTCACGAATCTGCTCACTCCTGGTATCAACATTTATTTGGAATCAATGAAACAGTAGATGAGTGGTTTGATGAAGGATTTACTTCCTATGTGGAAGAATTAGCCATGCAGCATCTCTTCGAAAAACGGGGCGCCATTGCATCGAATCCGCTTATCGATGCCTATCGGGCTTATTATAAATTAGCGCTCTCAGGCAAGGAAGAGCCGATGAGCCTGCTTGCGGATTATTACAATACAAATTATGGGTATAGTAATGAAGCTTACAATAAGGGTGCTGTGCTAGCGGAGCAATTAGGCTATATTATCGGTCAGGAAAATCTAGAGAAAACCTTTTTGAAATTCTACGACATCTGGAAATTCAAACATCCGACACCGAATGATTTCAAACGTGTTGCTGAGGATGTATCCGGAATAAACCTGAAGTGGTATTTCAATTTGTTCATCAATACAACACGCCAAATTGATTATGCAATTGGCAATGTAACTGATTCAGAAATTCAACTGCTCAATAAATCAAACTTTGCGATGCCACTCGATATACTTGTAGAATATCAAGATGGAAGCAAAGAGCTATTTTACATCCCTTTACGTGAAATGCGCGGTGAAAAACCAGAGGAAAATTTTGAAATCTATAAAGGTATAAAACGCACGATATTGAAGGATTGGTTCTGGACAAACCCTGAATATAAAATTTCAGTCAATAAGGCTCCAAAACAATCACAATAGATCCATCGCTTCGACTTGCGGATGTAGAATCAGCGAACAATAGCCTCACACGCTAATTCAAATGCTAAAAAAATTAAGCATCTATAAACAGATTGCTGTTCCTTTGATGAGATCATAAAAATCATAAAGAGCTGTATCTTACTAAAAACATGATACAGCTCTTTTATTATACCTTCAACGGAATGACCATATTCCAGGTCCGTTCAAACTGATAAGATTCAGTCCCATCTCCTGTAGCCGCAAAAAGATGTGTCGGTCTTCCATTTTCAAATAGTAAAAATGGCCGTTCAAAATTGGCTTGATGGCTGACAGTACCATCATTCCAACGGATCGTCTTGGAATAAGCTTTGACGGCTTTTGACAGATGCCAATCGATTCCATCTTTCGAATATGCATGGATGCCGCCGCCCTCTTCCCCACAGATTTTACCATAGCGGTCTTTCATAATCAATTCAAAATGCTGACCATTATGCCATACGAAAGGATCTTCCACATCATTTTCATGATTTTGATCGGTATGGAAAGAAAAAATAGGTTTATCAGACAAACGAAGATATGGCCCCAAGAACGAATCAGCTTGCGCCGCACCCAATAGCAAAGGGGATTATAATTCACAGGTGATGATTTATAGATCAGATACACCTTTCCATCGGGCAAAACAACCGGAGAAGGATTGGATGTTATAGAAGCGTCCCACTCGCCTTGCCTCGGATTCAAAATGGGCTGATCGACGCGCTTCCAAGGACCTGATATCGACTTTGAATAGGCCATTCCAATACGTTTATGCATCCAGGCCTTCTGTCCCAAACCCGATTCCCAAACATTATCGGAATAACCAGGATTGGGCTCCTCATAATTGTTTCCAAAATAATAAAGTACATAATAGTCACCGTTTTTAACGATCCGGGGATTGTGGGTTGTACAACCATCAAAATACTTTTTCCCACGGGCAGGCAATACCACCTCAACAAATTCGTAAGGCCCCTCGGGTGTATCAGCAATCGCACGCACGACTTCGGAATTGGTCACCCAATTACCAAAGCCATATTTTTGCTCCAACGTG
Source organism: Sphingobacterium sp. E70 (assembly GCF_019285695.1). Taxonomy (NCBI): domain Bacteria; kingdom Pseudomonadati; phylum Bacteroidota; class Sphingobacteriia; order Sphingobacteriales; family Sphingobacteriaceae; genus Sphingobacterium; species Sphingobacterium sp. E70. Next base: position 2,307,735 of record NZ_CP079104.1, read on the forward strand.
ATGCAAACATATGATATCTACCATCTTCCCCTTAATCACTGAAGGATCCCATATCCAATAATCTGCCATAGCGAATCCACCTCCTTTGGGAGCTGGGAGCAACTTATCGATAAATGCTTCTTCATACCGATTATCCACCGCAAATCCTTGCTGTGAAAGCAGTAGCATACTCGATGCTCCAATGACATTTTTCAGAAAGTCACGACGGGAAGATATTTTCATAAGATTGGTTTTTTGATTATGTAAAATGAATCTGACCATCAAGATAGAAAATAACTCCTTTGTTTTCAAACTCTTTATCTCCTATTTTTAAAAGACGATTTCTAAAAATAACCCCATTCAACATCGACCCTACATAACACTGGGTTTTGCTCGCCAATAAAGAATATCCAAGAGGATAGGGGAAACGGCTCACCAAATGGAAGAAAAAATATGAATAAACGCCGAAGTTGGACCAGTCTTGGTATATTTGTGCCCATGATTTACATCCATATCCCATTCTGCAAACAGGCTTGCCATTATTGTGATTTCCATTTCAGTACTTCACTGCAATACAAGACCGAAATGGTTAACGCCCTTTTGCGAGAAATCGAACTTAGGTCTCCTTATTTGGAAAACAGAAAAGTTGAATCCATCTATTTTGGTGGTGGGACACCCTCCCTCTTAGAGGCGGACGAAATCTCAAGGATCATTGATGCTGTTGCCAAACAATTTGACATAAGTGATCATGCTGAAATTACGTTGGAAGCTAATCCAGATGACCTCAATGCTGCAAAAGTAAATGCATTAAGATCAACTCCCGTGAATAGGTTCAGTATAGGGGTACAGTCTTTTTTGAGGAAGATCTGAAATGGATGAATCGGGCACATACCAGACAGGAGGCATCCGCAGCAATCATGCGTGTACAGGATGCAGGATTTGAGAATATCACCTGTGATCTTATTTATGGCTACCCCTTGTTGACCGATGAAAAATGGCGCTACAATATGCAACAACTGATCGATTTTGCGATCCCCATATTTCTTCCTATTCAATGACTGTGGAAGCTAAAACAGCACTAGATCATTTCATCAAGAAGGGCATGAGTCCGGCCATTGATTCAGATCAGGCGGCCGATCAGATGAACCTGCTGATCGAAACATTGAAAGGTGCGGGTTATGAACAATATGAAATTTCCAATTTTGCTAAAAATGGTTTATATGCACGTCATAATACAAACTATTGGAAAGGCAAACATTATCTAGGTATCGGCCCTTCAGCCCATTCATTCAATGGTCATTCCAGATCTTGGAATATCGCCAATAATGCCAAGTATATCGGTTCCATACAGACCAACCAGCTTCCCATGGAGATCGAGCATCTATCTGTTCGCGATCAGATTAACGAGTGTATTATGACCTCACTGCGCACCATGTGGGGCTTGATCTGCAGCAGGTAGAAAAGAATTTTGATTCCTCCGTTAGAAGCAAAATAATGGAAGATGCCGCACCATTTCTCGAGCAGCAACAATTAATTTTAGACGACAATAAATTAAGATTAACAGATTCTGGTAAATTAATGGCAGACCATATCATGTCTGAATTATTTATTATTGAAAATTAACAACAAAACAGCCTAAAAAATTATCAAAACAACAATAGCAAGCGTATTTTTATTTCAATAATTACGAAAATTAAAATCAAATCACTTTTTTAGCGCTGTTTATACTATGTTTGCAACATAATCTATTATAAAAATATTATGTTACATAGTCCTTCTTTTGATGTAGAAATCAAAAGTTACAGAGAGCAGCAGAATGCATCTGTTGAACTGATTCAAATCATTAGTAATCTTTGGTATAACCAGGCCGTTGAGCTCGTTCTGTTCAGAGAGCAGCTTGTTGATGAAAAGTAAGTGTGATCCTCAACCACCTCCGGGAAAGTACTATCCTTACCGGTAATATACTGACCATATTTGATCTATTGAATGTTGCCCGTGTATTGGAAAAATCAAACCTGGCTCCGCCCGAATTGATATCGGTAAACTTGCAACAAAAGCCACCACCGACCAGATCAATGTAGAGGATTTGTCTTCTTTTATTTTCAGTGAATTAGAGGGAATCGCCAAATGGCAGGAATTAACACCCCGAGATGTTGTGCTCTATGGTTTCGGTCGTATTGGTCGCCTGCTGGCACGCGAACTCATTAATAAATCGGGGTCTGGCAAGCAACTTCGTCTACGGGCAATAGTCACCAGAGACCCCAATGATGCCAAATCATTGTTAAAAGGGCTGCTCTCCTGAAAAGCGATTCTATACATGGGGAATTTGAGGGTGAAGTTTATACAGATCCTGAAAAAATGCGCTAATTATTAATGGTATCACGGTCAACATCATCTCTGCTAAGCAACCTGAAGATATTGATTACACAGCATACGGCATCAATAACGCATTGGTTATTGATAATACAGGTGCCTTTCGTGATGAAAAAGAACTTGCACGCCATTTAGCCTCTAAAGGCGCTTCGCAAGTATTGTTAACAGCACCTGGCAAAGGTGTACCCAACATTGTTTACGGTGTAAACGAAAGTACAATAGATCTGGAGAAACACGCTATCTTTTCAGCCGCTTCCTGTACCACAAATGCTATTGCGCCAGTTTTGGCCGTCCTCGAAGAGAAAATAGGTATCCTGAAGGGCCATATAGAAACGATCCATTCCTATACAAATGATCAAAATCTGGTGGATAATATGCACAAAAATCCAGAAGAGGTCGTGCTGCGGCCTTGAACATGGTCATTACGGAGACTGGGGCAGGAAGCGCTGTTTCAAAAGTACTCCCGACATTAACAGGCAAACTCACTTCCAACGCAATCCGCGTACCTGTCCCTAATGGGTCATTAGCAATATTAAATTTAGAATTGACCTCCGCCATATCTTTGGAACAAATAAACACACTCTTAAAAACGAGTGCATTGGAAGGCAATCTTGTCGAACAGATTAAATTTTCAAGCAATGATGAGCTTGTATCTACCGATATTATAGGCACAACAGCTGCTGCTGTCGTTGATGGACCAGCAACCATCGTTTCAGCTGATGGTAAAAATATTGTACTCTATGTGTGGTATGATAATGAGTATGGCTATTCCCATCAAGTTATGCGTTTATCGCGGCATATCGCAGGTGTCAGGAGATATACGTACTATTAAAATCCAATTTTCAATATAAAAATAGGGTATCCAAAATGATCGGATACCCTATTTTTCTTTACTTTCGTTCGTCTACGCTTAACGTCTTTTTTTTCAGCTATTCAATTCCAGACTAGTTTGCTTTTACCTTTGGAGTAGCTTTATTTATATTTTTATAAATTGGCATTCTTCAAATATTTCATGATAATGGGTGTTGCTCCCGCTTTTTGCTGTACATATTGGCGGGCGGATTTCGCTGCCTCTGCACGTTTTGATTGATCCTGTAATAGTTCAAAAGCATCCATAAGCCCCTTACTATCCGCAAATGAAAAGCCTCCCCCTGTTCGATCAGATCTTTCGCTTCCTGAAATTTCTTAAAATTGGGGCCAAACAAGACAGGCATTCCATAGGTTGCCGCTTCCAGTGTATTATGTATCCCTACACCAAATCCGCCGCCGATATAGGCGACCTGACCATAACCATACAAAGAAGACAAAAGTCCAATATTGTCTATGATTAATACCTTTGCTTCCGTTAAAGTTGCCCTGTCATATTCCGTCATTTTTGAAAAACGAAGCGCCGCAGGCCACAGATTTAATATGCTGACAATATGTCCTCATTGATCTCGTGTGGCGCTAAAATCAGCTTATATTCTTGAAACCGTTGGAGCAGTTCTTTCAATAATTTCTCATCCTCAGGCCAGGTACTTCCAGCCACCAAAACAGGAGCTGTTTCCACAAAATCCGCTATCAGCGGTATTTCTTTTCGAACCTTAGGCAGGTCAATCACACGATCAAAACGTGTATCGCCTGCTAATCCCGCATTTCTAATTCCATATTCTTTCAACAAACGCACGCTTTCCTCATTCTGAACAAAGAAATAAGTCACAAAGCCCAGAATTTTCAGAAAAAAAGCACCATAAGCCTGAAAGAAAATCTGTTCCGGTCTAAAAATTGCCGAAACAAGAAATAATGGAATAGACCTGCTGTGTAAGCCTTCAAAATAATAATACCAATATTCATATTTTGTAAAGACTGCAAATGAGGGGTTGATCAGGTCTAAAAACAGCCGTGCATTCTGAGCCGTGTCATAAGGTAAATAGAAAACATGATCCGCCAGATTGGTATTCTTTCTGATCTCATAGCCCGAAGGAGAATAAAATGTTACAATTATTTTATGGTCTAAATAATTATTTTTACGGCCTCCAAAACAGGTCTTCCCTGCTCAAATTCGCCCAATGAAGCGAAGTGAAACCAGATATGTTTTTGGCTAGAGTCAACCGATTGTTTCATCCGCAAATACCAGTCTTTTCGCCCTGTTACCATAAGGCGTGCTTTGGCATAAAAAGGGGCCAAAATACGCAATAAGAGTCCATAAAGAAAGATTCCAATTGAATAAAGCAAACGCATGTTGTAAAAATAATGTTTATCTTAGTCAAAGATATCAAACCCATTTCATTAATAAGGAACCATTGAGTGGAAAATAAACATCGCAAACGGATTTTGATCACTGGAGCAGCAGGCTTCCTTGGTTCCCACCTTTGCGATCGCTTTATTGCCGAAGACTACGATGTTATCGGGATGGATAACCTGATCACTGGAGACCTACAGAATATCGCACATTTATTTAAGCTGGAAAATTTCGACTTTTATCATCACGATGTTTCGAAGTTTGTGCATATTCCAGGGATTTGGATTATATCCTCCATTTCGCTTCTCCAGCCAGTCCAGTTGATTACCTCAAAATCCCTATTCAGACACTCAAAGTCGGCTCCTTAGGTACGCATAATCTCCTTGGCTTGGCTAGGGCAAAACAAGCCCGGATATTAGTAGCATCGACCTCAGAAGTCTATGGCGACCCTTTGGTCTCCCCACAGTCAGAAGATTATTGGGGTAATGTTAACCCTGTCGGCCCCAGAGGGGTGTATGATGAAGCCAAAAGATTTCAGGAAGCAATTACGATGGCCTACCATAATGCACATGGGCTTGACACGCGTATTGTAAGAATATTTAACACCTTTGGTTCCAGAATGCGTCTCAATGACGGACGTGCCATCCCAACGTTTATAGCACAAGCGATTAGAGGCGAAGACATTACCCTTTTTGGTGATGGTTCACAGACACGGTCGTTCTGTTATATCGATGATCAAATCGAAGGCATTTATAGGTTGTTGCATTCAGATTGCATACAGCCCATAAACATAGGCAACCCCGATGAAATATCACTATTGCAGTTGGCACGGGAGATCATAGAACTAACCGGAAGTTCAAGTAAGATCAGCCATAAGCCATTGCCCATAGACGACCCTAAACAACGTAAGCCGGATATTGGTCTGGCGAAGACACAGTTGAATTGGCATCCCAAAATAGATCGAAAATTAGGCTTAGAAAAAACAATAGATTTTTACAGAAAAGTTCCTTTGGAAACTTTATCACATAAAGACTTTACATACTATAATCAAAAATAATGAGCAAAAAAATATTAGTCACAGGCGGAACAGGCTATATTGGTTCTCACACAGTTGTCGAACTACATCAGGCAGGATATATTCCTGTAATCGTTGATGATCTTTCCAATTCAAATATCAAGATATTGGATCAAATAGAAAAAATCATCGGGATTAAACCCGAATTTCATCAATTCGATCTTTGTGATGCCAATAAGGTAATTGAATTTGTGAAAAATAACAGTGATATTTCAGGGATTATTCATTTTGCGGCATCTAAAGCTGTAGGTGAATCCGTTCAAAACCCTTTAAAATACTACCACAATAATTTCTTCTCCTGATCAACATCTTGGAATCTTATCGGAATAAACCGATTAATTTTGTATTCTCTTCAAGCTGTACAGTTTACGGTGAACCGGACACTCTTCCTGTCACTGAAAGTGCTCCTGTAAAAAAGCAACTTCACCTTACGGAAATACAAAACAGATCGCCGAGGAGATTCTTGAAGAAACAGCGACTGCATACGATAACTATAACATTATCGCCCTGCGTTACTTCAATCCAGTAGGTGCGCATGAGTCTGCATTGATAGGCGAATTGCCAAATGGTGTACCTCAAAATTTACTACCATTCATTACGCAGACTGCGATCGGTAAAAGAGAAAAACTAACCGTATTCGGAGACGATTATGATACGCCGGATGGTTCTTGTGTCCGTGATTACATTCATGTGGTCGATTTAGCAAAAGCCCACGTCGCTGCGATCAAATTATTGGAAAAAGGAAACCCTAACGGTAAATATGATGTATTCAATGTAGGAACCGGTAACGGCTATTCAGTACTTGAAGCCATCAAAGCATTTGAGAAAGCTTCTGGTCAAAAATTGAATTATGAAATTGGCCCGCGTCGGGATGGTGATATCATCAAGGTATACGGTGATGTGACCAAATCAGCAGATCAATTGCATTGGAAAGCCGCATTGGGAATCGATGAGATGATGGCCTCTGCATGGGCATGGGAAAAAACCTGAAAGAAAATCCTTTGGATTAAATAGAAGCCCATTGAGCTCTACACTTAATATGACCGTCCAGGGAACTGAGACGGTCATATTTTTGATAGTAGTAAATTGGATTGTTTGCATCCTTTCTCTTCTTACAAAAACTACCTCTTGTTTGTGACGAAGCAAATCTGGGCAAAATCGGCTTATCTTTGTTAGCAAACCTACACAAAGAACCGCGTTAGGTGTTCTCTTCCGCACAGATCGAGAACCAATCCGTCTAAACCGAGAACACATGCGAGTGCCAAGAAAACCATTCAGATGCGCAAAAGAATATGTGCTGAGACAATTAAATCGCTTCGAGCGCGGAAGTGTTTGGATGGATGAGCAAAAGGTCCTATCCTATAGCGAGGTGAATTCATTGCCCGCCGACTGATTACTCTCGTCTAAGGAATAATACACTTCGGCACTGTACGAAGTTGCTTGGGCAGCCCTCGAGAACACTGCGGTCATCGAAAGAATATCATGAGCCTGGCATTGACACACTTCCGCAGTCAACACATACGCTTCACATGAGCAAGTGACTTAACCAATCAACCAATAGGATGTATTCAGTCCCCAAAAGATCAAAGACGAAGAGCAAGAAATTCGGTCAAAGCTCCAGGAGACCTATTGAGTGTTCAAAATAGCTACAGCGAGCGCTATGCATTCACTTGGGCAGAGCAAGAAATATCATCAGCACAGCATGAAACTTCATGAAAGGAGAACAGAAGCTCTTCGGCAGTGCTCACGAATTCTTCCTAAGCGCAAGCAAACATGGACAGCGACCATGTGTTTTCGATCTGGCTCCATTGGTTTTCGTCGGGGCCATTTCTATTGATTTCCGTACCTAAAGACACTAATCTCCCCTTTATCAAGCATCTAGCTGATTTTTGGGTAATTCCAAATTCATGCTAAATAACAATTGCAAGTCTGGCAATTTTCCTTGCCATTTCTTGTAAATAACTTAGGGACAAGTTCGCCCCAAGCTCGCAGCCCTCCCGACTTGTAAAAAACATACAGACACAGTGTAAGTACTTAAAAAGGTGGACTCAACGTGGACTCACTGTACACTCAATCTGCTTACAGTCCAAAGTTGGTAATAACTTGGTCTTAATTTGGTCCCTAGTAAAGGGTAGGGATGACCGAAGATCACTATTAAACTTGTTCAAGACAATCTTCCTTTCTATCGATTTAGTTTTCTGTCTTTATTTTCTACAAATGAGGAGACTGTCTTTTAGAGACAACTTTCGAAATTAGCTTTGCAGACAGTATTTTACTGATTATATATTATAGTTTTAATACAACTTAACAGATAACTTATCACTAGCAGAAACTATCAAATCGTTTAAAATACAATTTATCAAATAGGCTGAATGACCAAATGAGGACATCCTATAATTTACTTTGTAGACGATATTGTCTAATAAAATTTTTTCATATCTTGTTGAATATTTTTGTATTTCACCCAATGCAGGTTCTTCATACCCAGATTTAAGAAGAATTTGAAGTGAAGACCGAACCTCTTCAATCAGCTTATTCAAGTTATCATCAGCGATAAAAAGACCTTTACCACTTCCTTTAACCTTATTTTTCATAAGATAGTTATTCAGCCATGAATATAAGTACATGGATACTTCTTCAGTTAAATGATATGTAAAGTTATTACATTCAATGGTTGAAATCTTTTTCATTTTTATATTCGTAAACTCTGTTAGGTAGTTAATAAACTTGTTCAAATGGAATAAAAAATGTCTCGGGTTCATAGTCGTCTTCAATCATAAGATACCCCTTTAAATAAAACAGATAAGCTATGGAATACTTTGCATTTACCAATGCAGAATAGTTAGGTTTGACTATCATTTTCTTTTGATTACCTATTCGATCCAAAAACTTGTCAGCTAAAAAATCAACAGATTTAGCACTATCTAAAAGAATCGTTGCATCCTGCTGATAAATACCTTCTTGCCCTACTATTTTCTTAATGGAATCTTCCTCTTGAGGTTTAGTGAGGATATCATAGAAAAACCTATTAAATTTGTCTCCTGTATCTACCTTCTCATTAAAAAAATTTCTAAACCACATGACTGGCCCTTTAAATAACTTTCCATTTGTAGTTTTTCAAAAACTACAATTGTAGCTATTCGTTCAAAAAACATATCATTATCTTGACTCAACACATATTCCTGAATACTGATTTTTTTACCATACTTCTTCTCAATACTCTTAACTGCTTTTACACTAATATTCTCCTTTTTTTTGTGATTCGAGGTTGGCATTTCCTTTTGTCTGTCCATTTTTACATGAAACAAGATTTAAGAAGAAACCCAAGGCCATTATAAATCTGATCATTTCACTTTGTTGTAAAATTTGTAGATTAAGTTTGGCGGATTCTTTAATAGATTTGGATCTACTTTTTCTTTCCGTATGCGTCTCTTAATGGTAAGCTGTATATTTTACGAATAATATTTTCGTTGGAAATAGCTCTAATTTCTATAGGATTTCCTGCATTACCCTCATTTGAATAGTCCTTCATATTACCAATAGCATAATCGTACTTGTAACACATTTCATTGGTAAAAACTGTTAGCGATGTTTTCACTAAACAAGCTCCTTATCCGAAATATATTCCATCAATATACCGGCTTGGTCACCAAGTTTCTTTTTCAAACGTTGCATTGATTTTTGATTGCATCAGGAGTAACGCCCAAAACATTAGCAACCTCTCTATTATTTAAACCCATTTTCATAAGCACAATCACCCTCAGGTTAGATTCAGTAATATCCGGAAATTTAGCTTGAATATCTTGCAACAAGTTCGGAAACTCCTTAGCAAGCAAAAGCTTAAATTCCTGCCATTTCTCATCCGTTATAAGATGGGACTGCAAAAGTGTTTTAAGTTCATCTCGGTCTTTGACACTTGTCTCCCCATTGCATCAAGCATCGAAGAAAGAAGATCGATCTGTTCATTGTTACGCTTGAGATAGACCATATACTCCTCGAGCTGATTTTGGAACTCATCAATTCCTTGTCCAATTCGGCTTTAGTATACTTTAGATTCAACAATTGGTATTCATATTCCCGCATACGCTTGCGTGAACGGTATCGAAATGCATTATAAATAAAAAGGATAATACCACTACAAACAAGCTCAATATCACCCACAATCTCGTCTCAGCGCGCTTCTTTTTGATGAGTGCCTGAGCCAATGATAGTTTATCAGCATATTTTTGTTTGTCAGCCATAAATTTCAATTGCGACAAAACGGGGTCTCCGTCCAGAAATCGCAATGAATCCTGAAGTTGTTCAATACGCCGACGTGCGTTTAATTCTTGTTTCAAATCGCCATTTTGAATAGCAAGATTCAACTTATGCCCTTCCAGCTCCAGTATTGTTTTTTTGTCATCAGCTCCTTCCAATAGATATTCGGTCTCCTTGATCATTTGACGGACTTCCGATTTGCTCCCATAGAAATACACAAACGAATCCGCATCATTAAAGCAAAAATGGTATTTTTATTATTACCCAGCGATTTCGAGATTTCCAGATCTTTATCTAAAAGTGACAATGCCTTCTGATAATCTTTCATTCCCTCATAGATCCGTGCCTGGTTGCCCAAGGTCTTGGCATAGCGAAGAGAATCCTTCTCAGAAAGCGCCAGATTTTGGGCAATCTCAAAATTTTTCATCGCCTGTGCCGTATCCCCACCACTTTTTAAAGTCAATAAGCCAAGGTTGTCCAAAATCTCGGCTTTAAGTTTTGGAGAGATGCCTTCTTGCTGCTGACCGAGTTCCAAATACTTAATTCCCGTTCTATAGTCGCCCAAAGTGCCGAAGAAATAACCAAGCCTTTTGTAAGTATGCGTAAGATCTAACACCAGATCCTTTGGTATTTCCTCTAAGCCCTTTTCACCCTCTAATAGTAGAGGAAGTGCCTCCGAAGCTTTTAGACATCTATACAGATAAAAACCATACATCACCTTTACCCAAGCTTTGACATTCTGATAATTATAATCCTTTTCCAGATCAAGGGCCTTTAGGTAGTATTTGTCACTAAAGCTATTTCTTTCACCTTCATTGTCGAAAGACTGATCCGCTAACAAACAGTAATAAATTGCGAGCAATGCATTGTCATTTTTCCGAATAGCCTGATTGAAATATGGGGTTAGGTATGTGCTCAAAGCCGAACTAGAAGTCTGATACTTCTGTGATTCCCGGATAATTGTTTCATAAAAATTCTTCTCCTCCGCCGAGGAATTGGAATCCATGATATCCATTCCAAAAACGGCGCGACCGGGAATTATTGTTATAAAAAGTAGTATAATAAAAAATCTCAGCATACCGGTAGAAGTCGAATTTCTCACTAAAAATAAAAAATAATTTTAATTAAATCAGTATACACTAAAATCACCATACAGATAAAGACAGAAATACACTGATCCGATAAAATAAATCATTAGGCGGATATTCCCAGACATCTTAAATATCACTAGAATGAGGTATCATGCCCATGAGAGCTAAAATCATAAATGCGATTTGGTGTAATCGCTTTAGTCAATACAACATCGTGTTCATTTCGATCCGCGATTCGTTTGATTGGATCAAAAAAGATAATCCTACACGTTGGGTTTCTAACGGACAAAGTGCAAAAAAACGATCATAAAATCCTTTTCCATAACCTACTCGATGACCATCAACATCAAACACCAATAAAGGAACCAGAATAAAATCAATAACTGACGGGGACACTTCTACTCCTGAAACAGGCTCCGGAATTCCCCATTCATTTGTCTCAAAAACCGTCTGATGATCAAAAATATAATGCTGCATAGAATAGTCCGAAAAGTTTGAGCGGGATACGACCAAGATGATCTTCGGAAAAATTCCCTCACATAATTTATGATCGGATAAGTGTCGGGTTCATGATATTTTTGAATAGGTAGAAAAACATGCAAATAGCTAACCTTTGTTAACGCTATTTTCTGAAATTGCGACAGTAATTCGTGATTAAGACTGTCCTCATCCACCTTGGAAAGTTGGCATCTTTTCATCTTAAATTCCTGTCTTAATTCCTTTTTAGATTTCATGCTTAAAGATATATTTTTATTCCATCATTCTGATGAAAGGCATCCATTAAATGGATGATCTAATTCCCGATAATGAAACTGTAAATAGGCAGGAGCAAAAAAAAACGGCCTTGTAGCGAGCGCTATCAAGACCGAATAATCAACCTAAACCTAAATTCTTATATTACTTTACGCGTTCGATATAGTTACCTGTTTGCGTATCGACTCTGACTTTCTCTCCCTGATTAATGAATAAAGGCACCATAATCTCTACTCCTGTTTCTACAGTAGCTTTTTTCAAAGCGTTTGTAGACGTATCTCCCTTCACTGCTGGCTCCGTATATGTAATTTCCAATTCAACACTTTTAGGTGCTTCTGCCATAATAGGCTCATCACTTTCAAAAGCAATAATGACAGTCATTCCTTCTTTCAGGAAACGCGCTGAATCACCAAATAAAAACTTAGGAATATTGAATTGTTCGTATGTATTATTGTCCATCACAACGAAAAATTCGCCATCCTCGTATAGGTATTGGTAATCACTCGTTTCAACACGTGCAATCTCCACACTCTCATCAACTCTAAAACGATATTCAACTAATTTCCCAGTCTTCACGTTACGCATTCTTGCTTGATAAAAAGCGCGCAAATTACCTGGTGTACGGTGTATATATTCTTCTACAGAGACTAACTCTCCATTAAATCTTAAAATATTTCCTGATTTTACCTCTGATGCCTTAGCCATTCTTTGAATTGAACTTTAAACGGTTATCTCATTATTGAGTCGTCAAAAATACAAAAACTAATTGTTTTATTAAAATTTCATTCGTTACTTTTTGAAGTCGACAATAGAAATTGTTTCGTCACAAAATTCGTATTCTTTTTTGATTTGAACAGATAATAAACAATCTAAAATCGAGCTTGGTACGCGCTATTAAATTCAAATACCATTCCTCTCCGGCACTATCTAGATTACTTGTTGGCTCGTCCAACAATACTAAATTTGAATTAGAGCAGCATGCCAATACCAGTTTAACCCGTTGGCGCATACCTGATGAAAAATGCTTTATTTCTTTGTCGAGAGCACTTTCCAGCCCCAACAAATTTAATACACGCTCTTTATCGAATCCCTGAAGATAATTTTTAAATTGAAAATGAAAATCGAACAGCTCACGCAAGGTAAACTCTTCGATCAATTCTATATATGGTGCAGCAATAGACAGATGTTGGTAAACCTGATCGATACCAATGATGCTCTCTCCATTCGTATAAACCAATTCACCTTCAGAAGATGACAGGCTGCCAGAAAGAACCTTCAACAAGGTGGATTTTCCAGAACCATTCTGTCCGAGGACAGCATAGCTCTTTCGGATTCAAAACGATAGTTAATATGTCTGAAAATCCATTCACTGTTATATCTTCGACCAATATCCTTTAATGTTATTTCCAAAGCTATAAAAATCGGTAATACTATTACATCGCTCTATTGTTGAATCCCTTCATGATCCCTCTTCCGGAATTCCGAATGAAATCCAAAATTTCATCACGGATCTCTGTTGCCTGATATTCAGCTTCAATAATTTCTATTGCTTTGGCTAGATTTCGGTTCTGAACAAATAGAATACGGTAAAGATTTTGAATTTCAGCTATCTGCTCTTCCGAAAACCCTCTTCTCCGCAATCCTACAGAGTTAATTCCGGCATATGAAATCGGCTCACGGGCTGCTTTCACAAACGGTGGAATATCTTTACGCACCAAAGAACCTCCTGTGACGAATGCATGCGAACCAATTTTCACAAATTGATGTACTGCAACCATTCCTGCTAAAACAACATAATCCCCCACTGTGATATGTCCTGCAAGGGTACTATTATTCGAAAAAACACAATTATCACCCACTTCACAATCATGTGCGACGTGGCTGTAGGCTTGAATCAAACAGTTTTTACCGATGACAGTTTTATAACGGTCCTTCGTTCCTCTATTGATTGTTACACATTCACGAATCGTCGTATTATCTCCAATTTCTGCTGTTGTAATCTCGCCATCAAATTTTAAGTCTTGAGGTTCACCAGAAATCACGGCACCGGGATATATCTTACAGTTCTTTCCAATTCGAGCTCCATCCATAATGGTCACATTTGATCCAATCCAAGTACCTTCTCCAATGACAACGTCTTTGTAAATGGTTACAAATGGTTCAATGACCACATTTTTAGCAATCTTTGCTTCTGGATGAATATAAGCTAATGGCTGTATCATCTATACTTCTTTAGTTGTTATTTACTCTTACGATCTGTGCCATAAGTTCTGCCTCGCAGACTATTTTTTCTCCCACCATGGCCACACCTTTCATTTTCGCAATACCTCTCCGGATTGGTTCCATGAGATCACATCTAAAAATAACACAGTCCCCAGGGGTTACTTGTGCTTTAAAACGTGCATTCTCAATTTTGAGAAATAATGTTAGCCAGTTTTCAGGATCTGGAACAGTCTTAAGTACCAAGATACCTCCAGTCTGAGCCATTGCTTCAACTTGCAATACACCGGGGAATAATGGAGCTCGGGAAAATGTCCCATAAATAAGTCTTCATTCATGGTTACATTCTTTAAGCCTACAACATGTGTCTCGGTTAATTCTAAAATCTTATCGACCATAAGCATTGGCTGACGATGCGGAAGGATTTTCATAATCTCCACAGTATCATACAACGCTGGCATATTTGGATCGTAAACTTTTATTTTTTTACGTGTTTTATCTTTCTTGATCTGCTCTTTGATTTTCTTTGCAAAGGCGACATTTGCAGCATGTCCCGGACGAGCAGCCATAATATGGCCTTTCAGAGGTCGACCTACAAGTGCCAAATCACCAACCATATCCAACAGTTTATGTCGGGCAGGCTCATTCTGATGACGCAACTGAATATTATTCAGAATACCTTCTTTTGCAACGGCGACTGTATCGTTATGAAAAAGGTGAGCAAGTTTCTGTAATTCCTCAGGAGAAGTTTCTTTATCAACAATAACAATTGCATTGCTTAGATCCCCTCCTTTAATGAGTCCGTGGTCGACTAACATCTCCAATTCGTGTAGAAAACAAAACGTACGTGAAGAAGCTATTTCTGCTTTAAAATCTTCTATAGAAGTAATCGCAGCATGTTGACTACCCAAAACAGGTGAATTGAAATCAATCATACAGGTCAAACGATAATCATCCATAGGCATTCCTAGGATCTCAACTTTACGTTCTGGCTCTGCATAATGAATATTACTGGAGATCTCATAATAATCTCTGTCCGCATCTTGTTCTTCAAACCCCGCTTCTTCTAACAATTTCACAAAAATTGCTGAACTCCCATCCAATATTGGAATTTCAGGACCATCAATATCAATCAGGACATTGTCGATTTGCAGACCAATTAATGATGCCATTAAATGTTCGATTGTACTGACACTTGCTCCATTTTGAGAAATAGTGGTTCCTCTGGAAGTGTCTGTAACATTATCTGCATCAACCAAAACCTCAGGTTGACCTTCTAAATCTACACGTCTGAACTTAAACCAGTGATTTTCCGGAGCTGGTTTGATCGTCATCGATACAATTTTTCCTGTATGAAGACCTACCCCGAAATTTCAACCTCGTTTTTGATGGTTCTCTGTTTCACATTCATTTCTAATAACATATTTTTAAATCAAAACTTCTTTTGACAAAACCATCATGAGATTATAATATTTATATCGAAATAGCAGCAAGCTAGACTGCTCATGATCGCTTCATTACAATTAAATAACAGTTTATTTCAATGAAAAAGATTATTTTAACTTTGATTCTATTAATTTTTCTAGCTCTTGGATGCGTTTCTCTAACTCTGGAAGGCGCGCAAATATCACATTTGAGCGTAACTGAGGCTGATATGGCATCACAGGTGTGCCGCCCCATTTTTTCCTTCGTCTTTAATTGACCGATTAACGCCCGATTGAGCTTGTATTTGGGAGCCTTTGGCCACGACAATATGTCCTACGACACCAACTTGTCCTCCTAACACCACTCGCTCTCCAATTTTTGAGCTTCCAGAAATACCTGTCTGCGCAGCAATTACTGTATTTTTACCAATATCAACGTTATGTGCAATTTGAATCAGATTATCCAATTTGACACCGTCACGCACAATAGTCGCACCCATGGTAGCTCTATCGATCACAGTATTCGCGCCAATCTCAACATTGTCCTCTATTTGAACATAACCTATTTGTGGGACCTTCTTATAAGAACCGTCTTCCTGAGGGGCAAAACCAAAACCATCAGAGCCAATAACGACACCGGAATGAACAACAACGTTCTTACCTACCTTGCAATCATGGTAGATCTTTACTCCTGGATAAAGGGTCGTATTATCATCAATCGTAACTTTATCCCCTATAAAAACCTGTGGATAAATCTTCACATTATCGCCAATCGTAACCCCTTACCAATATACGCAAACGCTCCAATATACCCCCTGCTCCTATTGTTGCCTCAGGGTGTATAAAACAAGGTTCTTCACGTCCACTTTTGTCAAGACGAAACTCATTATACATATTCAATATGGTAGAGAAAGCAGCATAGGCATTCTTAACACGAATAATCGTCAGTGTGGGTTTGGTCTCTTGCATCAATTGCAAATCTTCATTCACAATGACAATTGATGCATCAGTAGTATAAATAAAATGCTCATATTTTGGATTTGACAAAAAGAAAGATCGCCTTTTTACCTTCCTCAATTTTGGCAAGGTTACCTACAGTAACTTCAGGATTCCCTTCAATCCTTCCTTCTAATAATGTCCCTATTTGTTGAGCAGTAAATTGCATGGTACAAATCTATGTTTTTTATTAAAAATAACTATCCGATGGAAGGAATTGCAATATATCCTACCTCTTTCGGATAACATAATGCGTATTTGGACACATTTTTGACAATGCTTCTAAATTTCCAAGATCCGATGCTTCAGTAATATCAATAAGCTCTCCCGATTTCAATAATATCTTGATTTGATCATTGGAAGGGTTATATGCGCGATTATGAATTTCCTGTGTAAACACATAATAATGAAGATCCTCTTCCTTTACACCCAAGCACTCCTGCACTTTGGTTTTTACCAGCTCGATATAATCTGGAGAAAAGGGTTTATTGCTCATCACTGAACGATACAGGTCTCTTTTCATTATTCGCTGACACATTTTACTCAAAATCTTGTCCTCATGCAGCTCCCATGTTTTTATCGCTGACATAATATCTGTATCATCTAAACGAGTAAACCAGTCCAAATGCAACGGGTCTGCCATAAAATTTGTTAGGTCAATCTCCTGACTCAAAAACCAATGGAATGCTGGGGTAGAAAAGAGTGTTACTCCAGATGCTGTCAAATATTTTGCTCTTTGTAAAATTTTAATCAATAATTGCTCTGCCCCTATAACTGTTTTATGTAAATACACTTGCCAATACATCAGTCTCCGTGCAATAATAAATTTTTCCACAGAATAAAGTCCTTTGTATTCAACTACAATCTCGTCATTCACTACATTCAACATCTTAATAATGCGGTCAAATGAAATTACACCTTCAGAAACGCCAGTAAAAAAGCTGTCTCTATTCAGATAATCCATCCGGTCTACATCCAATTGGCTGGAGACAAGCTGATGGAGAAATTTTCGAGTGTATTTATTATTAAAGATATCAATCGCGATACTTAATCTCCCACCCAAATCCTGGTTTATCCGATCCATCAACAAAGAGGAAAGCAATTCATGTGAAACGCCTGCAATCAAACTATGTTCCAATGAATGGGAAAAGGGACCGTGACCGATATCGTGTAGCAAAATCGCGGCTAAGACAGCTTCTTCTTCCTTTTCAGAGATCTCTACCCCTTTACTTCGAAGCGTCTCCAATGCCATCGACATCAGATGCATCGCTCCTATCGCGTGCTGAAATCGTGTATGTAACGCCCTGGATAGACCAGATGAGTCATACTCACCTGTTTAACATAACGAAGTCGCTGAAAATAGGGATGTTGTACAAGGTCAAAGACCAACCCCGTAGGAATGGCAACAAACCCGTATACAGGATCATTGATGATTTTATTTTTGTTCAATGCGGCGATAAATTAATGCTACTTTTCAACATATTAAATAGAAAACCCGCTTGTGTAAAACACAAACTTATGGTTATCACTAATATAAACTTAAAACAAAGATAGTTAGTTCATCGTTAAGAAATGTTAAAAATAAATCTAAAGCACGATATTTGCTTATGTTAGCACGATATTGAAATCCATTCAATGAACGAGGTATTTTCTTTTGTTACAATTTGAGTAACATATCAACCTCTCTTATAGTAGACATATATAACAAGATGCAAAAACACATATTCTCTGGGCTGATGACGAAATTGACTTTCTAAAACCTCATATTTTGTTTTTAGAAAGTAAAGGGTATAAAGTTGACACAGTCAACAATGGAAATGATGCGGTTGAAGCCTTTAAAAATGGTTTTTTCACTTAATATTTCTGGATGAAAACATGCCGGGGCTAACTGGGCTCGAAACACTTGCGATCATCAAGTCCATTAATCCTACAGTTCCTATCGTGCTCGTCACCAAAAATGAAGAGGAACATGTCATGGAAGATGCCATCGGATCTAAAATAGATGATTATTTAATCAAACCTGTAAATCCCAAGCAGATTTTGATGACGATAAAAAAACTCACTGAAAATAAACGTATTGTCAATGAGAAAACTTCTATGGCCTATCAGCAAGATTTCCGCAATTTAGGTATGATCTTAAATGACGATCTGGATTTCAATCAGTGGTCAGAAGTATATAAAAAACTTGTTTACTGGGAATTATCACTTGAAAAGCTTGATGACAACAACATGCATGAAATCCTGACCATGCAAAAGTCGGAAGCAAACATGCGATTTTCAAAGTTTGTAGAAAACAACTATATCAATTGGATCAATCGCCCGGAAAATTCACCTATTTTATCCCATCAGTTGTTTAAAAAGAAAGTATTTCCAGTACTTGAAGATGAAATCTCTACCTTTTTCGTCCTGATAGATAATTTGCGTTTTGATCAATGGAAAATCATCAACGAGGTGATTACAGATTATTTTAGACTGGAAGAGGAGATCAACTATTTCAGCATCCTTCCAACTGCAACCCAATATGCAAGAAATGCAATTTTCAGCGGCTTAACACCATTAGAAATGGAAAAACGGTTTCCAAAGTTATGGCAAAATGACGAGGATGAGGGTGGTAAGAACTTATATGAAGACAAATTTCTGGAGGATCAGGTCAAAAGGTTATATCGTAAACCGATAAAACATTCTTACACCAAAGTTTTAACACTTGAACAAGGTAAGGACGTTTTAGATAATTTAGGGAACTTGATGCATAATCAGCTCAATGTCCTGGTCTACAACTTCGTTGATATGTTATCCCATGCACGGACGGACAGCTCCATGATCCGTGAACTGGCGAATGATGAAGCGGCATACCGTTCGCTTACCTTATCCTGGTTTGAACACTCACCTCTTTTAGAGACCCTTAAATGGCTTTCACAGAAAAAAGTACGTGTTATTATCACAACGGACCATGGGACGATTCGGGTAAAAAAACCGAGCAAAATCGTTGGAGATAGAAATACAAATACAAACCTCCGCTATAAACAAGGGAAAAATCTAAACTACATTGAAAAAGATGTATTTACGATAAAAATCCCCATGATGCACAGTTGCCCAAGCTTCATGTTAGCTCAACTTATGTATTCGCCAAAGAGGATTCCTACTTTGTTTATCCAAACAATTACAATCAATTTGTTAATTACTTTAACGGAACATTCCAACATGGAGGAATATCATTGGAAGAAATGATCATCCCCTTTGCGACATACTTGCCGAAATAGTAATTTTGCAACATGGAAATTATCGTAAATACAACGGCAGATCTTTCTGTTGCAGCCCAAACTCTTTTGAACAGGTTTCCAAAGGATCGAATTTTTCTGTTATATGGCCCAATGGGAGCAGGAAAAACCACCTTTATAAAATATTTGTGTGAACAATTAGGTGTAAAAGATAGCACGTCGAGTCCTACCTTCTCGATTGTTAATGAATATGATTCCGATAGCGGGCCAATCTATCATTTTGATTTTTATCGGATTAAAGATGAACAGGAGGCATTTGACTTTGGTTATGAAGAATATTTCGATTCGGGAGCATATTGCTTTATGGAGTGGCCTGAAAAAATACCAAATTTGTTGCCCGAAGAAGCGAAAGAAATACATATCAGCATCATAGACGCTGCTACCCGAAAAATATCTATCCGTTAATCTATCTTTTATCATATTCCATTATGGCTCATTCATCGTCTTGTCAATATATTCCTTCAGATATCCAGGTACCGGGGTTAGCAGCTATTCACGCTGAACATTTAAGTTTCTCCTTCCATGAAAACAATGTACAGTTTGCTGTTGAAAATGCTTCTTTTGATATTGAAGGCGGAAAAATAACGGCTATCATCGGTGAGTCCGGAAGTGGAAAAAGTACGCTTCTTAAATTAATCTATGGCTTGTTAGAACCTACGGACGGAGTCGTGCGGTATAAAGGCTGGCAAGTTCCCACACGCAAAGACAAGCTAATACCCGGACATGATGCCATGAAACTCGTTTCGCAAGGATTCGACGATTTAAATACCTATGCGAATGTATGGGATAACGTTGCTTCACAGCTACCCAATACGGATATCAAACGCAAGCAGGATAAAACCGCAGAGATTTTACAACGCTTACGCATAGATCATTTGGCAAAAAAACGAGTTGCCGATATCAGTGGCGGAGAAAAACAGCGTGTTGCGATCTGCCGCGCATTGATCAATGAACCTGAGGTATTATTGATGGATGAACCATTTAACCAAGTGGACGCATCTTTTCGCGACACCTTGCAACAGGACATCAAGGATATTGTGAAGGAAACGGGTCTTACGATAATTTTGGTTTCGCATGACCCCACGGAGGTGCTTGCGCTGGCAGACAACCTTATTGTCATGAAATCAGGAAAAATATTAGATCAAAATAATCCACACCTATTATATAGCCAGCCATCACACCCTTATACAGCACAATTGTTGGCAAAAGTAATATCCTAAATCCCCAACAAGCACAAAATTTAGGTATAGCAAGTGAAAAGCCCATTGCAATTCATCAAGAATGGATTTCTATTATGCTCGCCGAAGAATCACCTTTCTTTGTAAAAGACACTAAATTTAGAGGCTTTTATTATGAAATCGTTGTTTCAAACAATGTGGTTGACCTACATTGCACAACCATTTCACAGCTAATCCCTCAGAAAAACCAAGCGGTTGATCTAACAATTTCCCACTGGATTCCTTTCGATTAATTCAACGTGGAAATCCAGGATAGAAATGCATCAAACCATTTTTTTCAGAAGTTTTGTTGATCAATCCAAAGCCGTGGCCGCCTTGTTCAAACACATAGAGCGTATTGCGGACATGCACCTTATCCAATGCTGCCATCATTCGGTAGCTGTTTTCAATCGGAACAGATTTGTCATCTTTGGCATGCACAAAAAAACAGGACAGACCTCAGGAGAAACCTGTAAATCTGAAGAGAATAATTGAACAAGTTCTTCGGATGGATTTTCTCCAATCAGATTGATTTTCGAACCTTTATGCGTCACATCATTCTGCATAGAAATAACTGGATATATTAGTCCTGCAAAGTCCGGCCGCAGTGACACATGTGAAGGGTTGGGGATATATTCTTTCTTAAATTTGGTCACTAAGGTTGATGCCAAATGCCCTCCCGCCGAAAAACCTATAACGCCAACTTTTTTGAATTGTGGATTGGAAGTGCGAATCAATTGTACTGCCTGTTGAGCATCCTGAAGCGGCCCAATACTCTTATCCCGCATGATATTGGGTGAGGGTAATCTGTATTGTAATACATAAGCCGAATATCCATTTCTTACGAGTTCCTGAGCGACTGCATGCCCTTCATGATCCATTGCGATATGCGCGTATCCACCTCCAGGGATCACAAGTACGGCTATATTTTTGGCCGCACCTTCAGCTGGAGTATAAACAAATAATTTGGGTATGTTTTTTCCAAAAGAACCTGATCTTTATCCGTTGCATTCGGAATAGTATCTGGGTAAAGATTTATAACTTCCTGAGCCTTTGCAAGCGAAACCAAAGAACATAAGATCATAAGAATTTTTTTCATCTCTATTATCTATATTATATAATATGTGGTGTCCCCTAAAGTGAAGAAACTACCAATAAATCCAAATCTTTTGCCGTCATATTAAATCGGGAAGCCATATCGGCATTGGTTAGGTTGCCTTGGTACAGATAGATTGAACTTCTTATCCCTGGGCTTTTCCAAATTGCATTTTTCAATCCGCCCAACTCGGCGAAGTCCAACAGGATGGACGTGAAAATATTACTCATTGCATAGGTTGCTGTACGAGCGACCCGAGAAGCGATATTAGGAACACAATAGTGAATGACATCAAATTTCCGAAAAACAGGTTTATCATGTGAGGTTACTTCCGATGTCTCAAAATTTCCACCTTGATCGATACTGACATCTATCACAACCGAGTTAGGTTTCATCTTTGAAACCGTTTCTTCGGAAATCACACAAGCAGAACGGCCATTGCGCGCCCGCAGTGCGCCAATAACGACATCTGAACTTATTACTGCTTTATTAAGAA
Source organism: Sphingobacterium sp. E70 (assembly GCF_019285695.1). Classification (NCBI taxonomy): domain Bacteria; kingdom Pseudomonadati; phylum Bacteroidota; class Sphingobacteriia; order Sphingobacteriales; family Sphingobacteriaceae; genus Sphingobacterium; species Sphingobacterium sp. E70. Next base: position 2,330,211 of record NZ_CP079104.1, read on the forward strand.
TAATTGGTTGAATAACCGAAGTAAATACTAGACTACCAAGATTGTTTTGCAAACGGCGGAGTTTATAAATTGAATTGTCAAAAACCTTTACTTGTGCGCCAAGCGCCAAGGCGGTTCGTGCAGCTTGCTCCCCAACTGTTCCTGCACCTATAATGACAACCTCTGTAGAAGCTACTCCTGTAACACCTCCTAGCATGAGTCCCTTTCCACCGAAAGCATTACTTAAATACTCCCCAGCGATCAAAGTCGCTGTCGCCCCGACAATTTCGCTCATTGCCCGCACCACAGCTAAACACCCTCCTTCATCCCGCAGATATTCATAGGAAATTGCGGTAATCTTCTTATGCATCAACGCCTTTAGCACCTCAATATTCATTAAGGAAGGCTGTTGGGAAGACAGGAGTACTTGTCTTTCTTTCATCAATTTAACCTCAGAGACGGTAGGACTACCAACTTTAATGATCAAATCTGCTTGATATATTTCTTCTCTGGATGACACGATCCGAGCTCCTTGTTCACTATAATGGTGATCCAAAAAATTCGCTCCGGTTCCGGCTCCAGTCTCAATCAATACCTCATGTCCGTTTTCGACAAGTAATGCTACCGCCAAAGGTGTCAGACATATACGCTTTTCCTGAAGTGAGGTCTCCTTTGGGATCCCAATAAAAAGACTTTTCCCATTCTTTTTCTTCTCAAAAAGCATTTCTTTCGGAGAAATCATGGCCTGACTCGCAAGCTTCCCTAACTCATTCATTTTATTAAATTGACTTTAGTTAAAATTACAATAAATAATCAATGTAATCAAACGAAGATAAAATTGACAAGCTGCTCAGCTCCTTAGTTGGTGAGCTACAGACAAGATAGCGTTCCTATCAACGTTCTGTAGTTATTAAATAGGGTAAAAGATTAATCCATACAAAGGCCATGGGAATGAAACAAAATTATCTACATTTGTCTAAATTAATCAGATTTATTACCATGCTAAGTAAAATCAGTATAGTACCCAGATGGATCATTTTTTTATTGGATATTTTCAGTGTTTCCATCGCCTATCTCCTTGCAAACGTCATTTATTACGATTTTAACTTCGATTTTCTCCTTGACATAGATTTTAGCATAAGATATATTCTATTTATAAGTGTCTGCTCCCTATCATTTTACTTATTCAAGATGTATACTGGGATCATTCGTTACACAAGCGCGATTGACTCCATCCGGATATTATCCACCATAGTATTTAGCGTGTTCATGCTTCTAATCATCAAACTGATTATTCAAGCAAATGAAATTGAACGGAATATTCCCACAGCGTTGATCATCTTCTTTGCGCTCTTCTCATTTTTAATTTTAACGGTATATCGAACTATTATTAAAATTTTCTTTCTCTATACAAAGAAAGTCAATGGCACCAGAAAGAAAACCTTGATTTATGGCGCCGGTGATCTCGGTATCGCCGTAAAAAGAACATTAGATCATGATGTACGATCGAAAAATGCGATTATTGGCTTTTTGGATGATAATGATCAAAAGATCAACAAAGTAATTGATGGAACGAAAATCTATTCATCTAAGAAGTTCAATCATCTGATCAATACCTTGAATGTTGAAGAGGTCATTATTGCCTCACACAATATTCCTTCAGAGCGCAAAAACGAAATTACGGATATAGCTTTAGAGCGAAATGTAAGTATCTTAACACTTCCACCTGTCAAAAAATTATGAATGGGGATCTTAACCCCAATCAGATTCAAAAAATAAAAATTGAAGATCTATTAGAGCGGGATCCAATCAAAATCAATGATGATCATATCCTAAACCAAACCAAAGGTAAAAGAATCCTTGTTACTGGTGCCGCTGGATCAATAGGGAGTGAAATCGCCTCACAATTGGGTAAATATGAACCCCAAATGATTATTCTCTGTGATCAGGCGGAATCCCCATTGCACAATTTACAACTGGATTTACAGGACGAATTTCCAAATCAGGTATACCATACTTATATAGCAGATATCAGAAGTAAAAAGAATGCGTTTACTCTTTGAAACATTCAAACCACATTATGTATATCATGCTGCAGCTTATAAACACGTTCCTATGATGGAAAACCATCCGCTTGAAGCAGTACAAACCAATGTTATGGGTACCAAAAACCTAGCTGATCTGGCGGTGGAATTTCTGGTCGAAAAATTCGTTTTCGTTTCTACAGACAAGGCTGTTAATCCAACAAATATTATGGGGGCAACAAAACGTATTGCCGAAATATATGTACAAGCCCTAAACAATCATCTGGAAAGTTTATCGAATAGAGAGGTCAATACCAAATTTATTACTACGCGATTTGGCAATGTTCTTGGCTCAAATGGCTCTGTTATTCCTAGATTTAGAGATCAGATCCAAAAAGGAGGCCCTGTTACAGTAACTCATCCCGAGATTACACGTTATTTTATGACTATCCCCGAAGCCTGCCGGCTTGTTCTAGAAGCTGGTGCTATGGGTCAAGGCGGAGAAATATTCGTCTTTGACATGGGGAAATCCGTGAAGATCGTTGAGCTGGCCAAGAAGATGATACGTCTTTCCGGATTCAAACCAAATGAAGATATCGAAATAAAATTCACCGGTCTAAGACCGGGTGAAAAATTATATGAAGAACTCTTAAACGATCTGGAAAATACCCTTCCGACGCATCATGAGAAAATTATGATCGCCAAGGTCCGCGAAAATAATTATAACATTGTAAGTCTGAAACTAGCGGAATTAAAACTGCGATTAGCGACTCAAAATAAAAATGAGGTCGTCTATCAAATGAAGCTCATTGTTCCAGAATTTAAAAGTAAAAATTCGATCTATGAACAACTGGATAAAGAAATCGAATTATCAAATGAGTCCGAAAACAAAAGTTAATTCACTTTAAAATTTGTAAAACACTTGCAAATTTGCTCGAAAAGTGTATTTTTGCAACCATATTTTACTGATTAGTAATGTCTAAAAATACAAATAATACAAATCAAGGTTTGAAACCTTCAAAAGGATCTTTTTTCAGGATAACCAAAAAAGCGTTGCGTTTATTTTAGGTGGTATCGTTGTATTGATTTTGCTGTACTTTGGATACGAAAAACTTTATTTGCAACCAAGAGCAGAGGAAGCATCGAATCGCATGTATAAAGCCGAGCAGCTTGTTACAATTGATTCTTTACAGAATAAAGCGATTTCAGGAGATGGCGCATTCCTTGGTTTCAAGCAAATTGCAGACGAATATTCAAACACAAAATCTGCAAATATTGCAAATGCATATTTAGGAGGTCTCTACTTACGTCAAGGTAAATTTGATGATGCTGTAAAAGCATTGGAAAAATATTCCCCTACAGGAAGTCAAATCTTAGACCCTCTAGTTATTGGTTTGACAGGGGATGCTTATTCAGAGTTAAAAGACTATAAAAAAGCGGCTGATTATTACAAACAAGCTTCTGAAAAATCGAGCAACTCATACACAACTCCATTATTCCTAAAAAGTTAGGTCTTGTTTATGAGGCACAAAATGACTACAAAAGTGCTGAAACAGCTTACAAAAAAATCAAAACAGATTTTCCAGAAAGCCAAGAAGCTTCTACTATCGATGGTCTATTGGGTAGAGTACAAGCACATTTATAAGAAATCATAAATACACAAAAAAAGAGGCTATTTGATAGCCTCTTTTTGTGACCATCTAAAATCACTATCTTTGCATCTATTATGGCAAGTAGCATTAAAAATCTATCAGACTTTTCGCATATCCAAGTTGCGGATGCGAGTCCATTCAAATTTGCAATTGTAGTTGCACAGTGGAATGCAGAAATTACTGGTGCACTATTGAACGGTGCTATCTCAGGTTTGGAAAAACATGGTGCAAAAGAAGGCAATATCGAAGTTATCGAGGTTCCAGGAAGCTTCGAGCTGACCTCCGGAGCAGATCTGGCATTGAGAAATCAAAGCTTTGATGCTGTTATCTGTCTAGGCTGTGTAATCCAGGAGAAACCCGCCATTTCGATTTTATTTGTCATGCGGTAGCCAATGGTGTTTCAAACGTAGGACTGAAGTATAACAAACCGGTTATTTTTGGAGTACTGACGACAGACAACCTTCAACAAGCTTTGGACCGCGCTGGTGGTAAACATGGCAATAAGGGTGAAGAAGCTGCTATTACAGCAATACAAATGGCTGCCATTGCTAAAAGATTCTAGTTTGGTATCAATTTTGTCTATTATTTAATCATGAAAAAGTATTCTGGGCCAAAACATAGAAACGCACAAGTACTTTAATTTTAAATAAATCGATTAATAAAGTATGATAATATCTTATTAATCGATTTTTTTTTTTAGATATGATTATGAAAACATTATCGAACATACTCTTCGTATTTATGCTATCATTTCTTTCTGTCGGGCATTTATCTGCTCAAGACGATAGCCTGAATAAGCAAATCTGGCGCAGTATTGGTGGCCAAGGTAAATGGGATTCCCTACAGTATCTCGCTTTTTCTGCAAAGGGTAATACCGTATCGGAAGAGTTGTCCAATGAAGAACGTAAGTTCCTCTTTAACCGTACAACAGGAGAATGTAGATTCGATGGATTTAGCGGATCTGATCAGGTAACCTATTTATTCAATTTTAAAGGAAGCAGCACAGATAAGCTTTTTATTGCGGGCAATGTATCTACGGACGGCCAAGAAATAAAGAAATCCATAAAAATCAACTTTTTGCGGATCTAAATCTGCTCTTGTTACCCACGCTGATAGAACAAAGAAGTGTGCAGTTTAAAAATCAGGAGGAACGATTTATTGGTGGGCAAAAATTAACAGTTGCAAGTATTACCTCTTCAGGTCCGGTTCTCGGCTCTAAGCTAGACGGTTTAATCTATATCGATCAAAATACGGGTGAGATTACGCGTTATGAATACACTGATAAAACAGAAAAAATCAGTTATGAGGTAAGCAAATACAAAGAAATAGGTGATGGAATACGCCTACCTAGTTTATTTAGCGCTGCAAGCAACGACAAGAGAACCTGTGTATTCTCTTCGATCTCTTCATTTGTACAAGTCGAGCAAAAGAAATTTAAAGAATTATAGCTATTATGATTAATTGGATAGAATTAAATACAGAAGAACAATTACAGGAACTTTATCAATCCGATAAGGTGTCCGCCATATTCAAACACAGCACAACCTGTGGTATCAGTAACATGGCAAAACGCAGTTTGGAACGGATGTCAACTACTGTTGATCAGGACTATTCTATTTATCTGTTAGACCTGTTGCGTTATCGGGCACTTTCCAATGAAATTGCACAACGATGGAATATTGAACATCAATCGCCACAGATACTGATTGTCGAAGGCAAAAACAGCCTTTACGATGCTTCACATGGGGATATTCAATTTGACGAAATTGAAAAATACCTGTAATTACTTGATTTTAAATGTCTTACCTTCATCATAGGCACTCAGGGTAAGATTATCCCAAGTGATCATTCCATTGGATTTTTCTTTAATCCACGTGGATTTCTGGCAACGATGACTTGGGATTCCCCAACCACTTTTACGGTATTCTGTCGAACGATGATAGCAGTTCCTCATCAATCCCGATACAGGTCTTGTCAGGGAACTCCGCTAAGGCAGTAAAAAGTCGATTATATCGACTTCTCTTTACAAAATGCTGATCTATAATCGCAGATTTTATAAGCCCCAGACCTTTGGCTGTCTCTAAATTTTGATGTTCCAGTCTATTGAAGGTAGCTCGATAGACCGAATCTTTTAATTGATTACCTGTTATCATTGTCTCGCTCATAATAGCCGCACCAGCGCTTGTACCCGCAATACATGCACCTTGCTGATAAGCTGCATGAATCGCATCGAACAATGCTGTATGTGCTACGATCGACATAAAACGATTTTGATCTCCCCTGTAATATAAATCAGTTTTGCATGGCGTACCGAATCAACAAGCTTCTGATCATCAGCATCCGATTTCGAAAAATTAATACTGGTGATCTTATTTTTGTCACTTCCCTGAGTTGATTTACCATACCCTCTACAGACTCATCAGGGACGGTGGAAGCCATCGGTAAGATCATTATATAATCCTTTGGTGAAAGCTGCGCTGCTTCGACCAAAGCTTCCATCAGATGTTCATCTTTATGTCCGCCACCAATGACAAACAATGTTCCTTTAGGTGAAATGCGTGATTTCTGGCTGGTGAAAGAACACAAAACGATTACCGCGATAATACACAACAACTTTTTCATAACAGCTTCCCTTAGATTATACGTTTGATTACTTATAAATTTCTACTTTTATCTTACCTTCCTTTGTTACCGTGCCCCTATACATGCCTTCGGTATTGAACGGCATGGCGACATGACCTTCTTTATCCATAACAATCATTCCACCATCTCCGCCCATTTTGCCAATCCGATCAATGACAGCTTGACCGGCTTGCCATACATTATCATTTTTATATTCCATTAGGGCCGAAACAGAATATGCGGCTACATTACGAATATAAAACTCACCCCAACCGGTACAGGAAACTGCGCAAGTTGCATTATTAGCATAAGTCCCTGCACCAATAATTGGTGAATCACCAACACGACCAAATTTTTGTTCGTCATCCCACCAGTCGAAGTACCCGCAGCTAAATTCCCCTGATTATCCAATGCGACACAACCCACTGTCCCAAATTTAGAATCCTTATTAAGAATCCCCAAACGGGAACTCTGTTTCTGATCATGATCCAGCTGTGTTTTGGTACTATCCTCTTTTTTAATTTTTGCAGGGCATCCCAACGCATTTTCGTCCAAAAATAAGATGGATCAACGATTTGCAAACCAGCTTCTTTGGCAAACTCTTCTGCTCCTTTGCCCACCATCATCACATGTTCCGACTTCTCCATGACCGCACGCGCTGCGGAAATTGGGTTTCTAATGGTGGTGACTCCAGCAACTGCACCAGCAGCTAATGTCTTTCCATCCATGATAGAAGCATCCAACTCGTTTTTTCCCTCATTCGTAAAGACAGCTCCCTTGCCTGCATTAAACAAAGGAGAATCTTCCATTACATGAATCGCTTGTTCAACAGCATCTAAACTGGAATTCCCCTTCTTCAATTGATTGTAACCTTCATTCAAAGCTTGCTCCAAAACTGTTTTATACGCCTGCTCCATGGAGTCAGTCATATTTTTTTCAAAATTGTCCCAGCTCCGCCATGAATTGCCAGAACAAATTGTTCTTTCGTCATTTCTTGTTTTTCCTTTCCGTCATTGTGATTACAAGAAGCTGCAACCGCAGCACTTCCAATAATCATGGCTATCATTGCATGTATCTTCATTTTATTATTTTGTATAACCTGGATTTTGCACCATATTTTTGTTGACAAATATTTCATCTGCGGGAATAGGAAAATTGTATTGCGCTTTTGTTGACTCAACAATAGTGCTCCCGCAGTATTTATAGCATCTTGGGCTCCTCTACGTACAGGCATTTTCCTTCTTTTAAATCAAAAAAACGATGACCCTCAAATGCCAATTCCTTATAACGCTCCGCTAAAATAGCATCAATTAATTCGTCTTTGGAGGATAAGACCTGATTTTGATAATCTTGGATTCGCGCTTTCCGCAACACGTTCAAATCATTATTTGCTTCATTGAGCTTATTTGTCTCCGCATTGGCCTCCGCGCGGATCAGGTACATCTCGCCTGTTCTAAATAATTTTACGTCCACGAGACCAGCTGTTGCATCAGCTTCTTTACGGCCCAAATATTTTCCAATCAGGTACTGTTGTTTCCCTTCTCCCCGATTGGGATCATCGAGAATATAGCTTCCAAAACGGATATCTTTATTCTTGTCAAATAGAGCAATCAATTTATTTGAAGGTGTGTAAAGTGCTATCTCGCCATCCTGCCTAAAAAACATCGCCCCGATAGGTCCTTCAGCTGGAGAATCATCTTCTTTAGGTAGATCTGCGGCTGTCCTACGCAATGAAAACACCACTTCATTGGAACTCTCGTCTGACCATATTTTCGGAAAAGAAGTCCGGTCAGCCAGTGGCTTTGCAGCAATGACTTTTGATGAAGCAGCAATTGCCAAGGTCCAATCTTTTGCATATAAAGCGGTTCTTGCCTGCAATGCATACAAGCCAGTCTTAGAAAAACGGTAAATAGCCTCTTCATCTCCAATTAAGCCCAAAGCCTCATTAATGTCCTTTTGGGCCAAGCTGATTACTTCGGCAACTGTTTTGCGTGGTGGATGTCCAATTTCAGACTTTAACATATAGGGAATTCCCAATGCTGTAGGCTCATAGCCCGCTGCATAAGCTCTCAAAAGCTCAATATGAGCAAAAGCACGGATGGCAAGCAATTCGCCTTGGTAATGCTTTTGCTTATCAGCATCCACTTTCTCCAATTTTTCCAGTCCTGCCAAAGCGCGATTCGCACGATCGATGACCACATAGTATTCACCAAAAGCGCTCGTCACCGATGAACTTGAGGCGGTATATTGCCAACGATAAGCACTAACATTTCCGACGGTGTTTTCCAGTGGATAAATTGCTTCATCCGAGACAACCACACTATTTCCAATGAGTGTATAGGTCATACCAGCGTAAGCACCCTTGATGGCCATATCGATATCATCCAGATTACGGTAAGCCTTTTCGGGATCAATCGTATCTGAAGGTTTTAGATCTAATTTATTACAGGAATAGAAAGTCGACAAACCCACAGTAAAGAGGCCGATTACTAATATATTTTTAAATGATTTCATTGCCGTAGTCCTTTTTAAAAATTAACACTGAATCCTGCTGTATATGTTCTCGGAGCTGGATAGTTAAAACGACTTATCCCTTCACTATTTTCGGGATCAAGCCCCTCCAGGACGTCCAGGTTAATAAATTTTGCCCCTGAAAGAAAATTCGGGCCCCTTTAATTACCTTTTGATCCCCAAACAAGGTTTTGGAAACTGATAAACTAAGTTGACATTCCGCAACCTGAGGAAAGAAGCATCCTGGATATCTTTGGATGTATATTCGCGCGGTATATCAATCCGTTGTAAAATGGCATTATCTCCCGGTTGCTTCCAACGGTCAGTAAGCATGCGTATACTTTGGTTACTCGTCATATAGCTCGAATTCTCATTATAAAAATCCTCGTTATTCCAACGGCGCACGTCACTAACAAATGCAAACAAAGCATCCAACGAGAGGTTTTTCCAGCGGACAGTGGTATTAAATCCGCCAACCCATTTTGGAAACATACTGCCAGATTTTGTAACGGCCTGTGAAGTTTCATCATATTCGGTTGTTATACTACCATCGCGGTTATAATACTGCGCATCGCCAGTCTGGGGATTAACCCCGCCCACTCTGGCGCATAATAGGTTCCATAAGGCAATCCAACTCGCATAATCCGTGTATCTCCATCTAAAACCTCTGTCAATGCATCAGAAAGATATAATATAGTATTTTTATTATAGGAAGCATTGACCCTAAAGTCAGCCCCAATCTTTCCTCTTTATGACATCACCGGACAAGCTCATCTCCACTCCCCTATTACGCATCTTGCCCGTGCTCAATGGTAGTTTACGATCCAAGAATCCCGATGTCAGGGAAATCGGCTGATCAAAAACATATTCTTGGTTATTTTATTATAATAATCCATGGCAACACGAAGCCGCTTTGATGGAAAAAGCTCCAGATCAAATCCTGCATTGAACTCATCCACATATTCCCAGTCATAATTCGGATTTCCGGGATCATAAGGACGAATGGCTGTTTCACCACCATAGGTAATATCCTTTCTAAAAGTTGCTAAGTAATTGAAATCACCATTGATTGTACTGGCCGTGGTACCGTAACTAGCCCGTAGGGATAGGCCTTGTATGAATTCATTGGACTTCAAGAATTCCTCTTCCTTGACATTCCAATTGGCACCGAAGGAATAGAAACCATGCCAACGATTCGCCTCCGCTACACGGGAAGAGCCATCATAACGATAACTTGCCGTCAACGAGTAACGATTGTCATAAGTATACCTTCCCAGGGCCATATACGAAGCCAATGCATATTTGGTCCGTCCACCCAAAATGGCTGGTAAATAGGTCGGACTTACAGTTACACCATTCGGATTTTCCGGTAGACGGCTATCAATACCGTAACCTTTGTACCCAAAGGCGCGGTTACGTCGATATAAATATTCAAAATAAGCCGAGAGCTCCAAATTATGCTTTTCGTCAAAAGTATTTTGATAGGTTAATCCTGTGGTACTGATCACATTGGTAGACCGGAGATTGTCTTCTGCGAATAATCCCTTTCCCCAAGTGTCGGATCTCGATCCCGTGATCCATAATAAGAATCGGGATTGATATAATCTTGGCCGGTAGTCGTATTATAGTCTATCCCCAATCGCGTGTGGACTTTTAAGGTCGGTAGCAATTGATAATTTAGATTGAGGCCAACATTGGTATTAAACAACTCAGAAGAGCTACTTGAGTTGAGCAGACGTTCCAATCCGGCACTCCCTTCACGCTGATCCAAAATAAAGTAATCGTCTTCATTGCCAAAGTGAATGAGCGTTCCGTCCGGTGCATACGGATATTCATAAGGTAGTGCATAATAAACCGATGCCATAGACGATCCGACACGTGAAGCTCCTACACCTTCGGTAAATTTCGAATTTGTATACCCAAGGGTCACATTTACACCTCCTGAAAGCTTCCCTTTATCAAAATCTACATTATTTTTCAAAGTATACCGATCAAGACCAGATCGAATGGCAACACCTTCTTGTTTATAGTATCCCGCACTGCTATAGAACCGCACATGCTCCCCGCCTCCACTTATATTCACCTGCTGATCCATAAACTTTCCGTTACGAAAGAAGTAATCACGCCAGTCAACATTAATCCCTCTCAAACTATCCAAAATTTGAGCTGCTCGCGCTTTATAAGCTGAAGTTCCGCCCGCTACGTCAGGATTTTTAGGTGAATACGTCCATCCGGGACCTATGCCTTCATTGTTATCTGGATCGACAAAGGGCCCCAATTCTTCTTCAAATTGCAAACGTTGCTGTGTATTCATCATCTGGAATTTTGGCCGTGTCAGTTTGGAAAGACCATATTGAGAGTTAAAATTCACAGCTAGCTGGCCAGATTTACCTTTTTTGTCGTGATAACAATAACACCGTTTGAACCTCTGGATCCGTATAAAGATTTTCCTGTTGCATCGCGCAATACATTGACAGATTCAAAATCATTCGCGCTGAAATTCTTCAGTTCCGATGTGGCAATAGGAATTCCATCGATTACATACAGAGGATCCGAAATACCATTTATAGAACCGATCCCCGGATAACAACAGAAGCAGTGGCACCCGGTTGTCCTGAACTAGCCATTACACTCATCCCCGGAACACGTCCCTGTAGCATTTGGTCAACAGAAGCCATAGGTACCTGTTCCAGATCTTTTGCTTTTACTGTGGTCGAAACATTGGCGGACTGTTTTTGGAATAATTCGTATATCCTGTCACCGTCACATCCTCCAACACCGTGCTCTTATTTGCCAATACAATCGTTAGCGGCCCAGAACTACTGACAGTATTGTGCTGTCGATCATAGCCCACGGAGGAGAACTCCAATTCATCCCCGGTTTTGCAGCTATACTGAAACTGCCATCTGGGGCAGACTGTGCCGTTGTTCCTGCCGTTGAATTTCTGACGGTAACGCCTCCTATACCCTGGCCCTTCTCATCAATGACTTTTCCTCGAATAGTTTGTTGAAATACTACAAATGAATTTCCATGATTGGCAAATGAGATGGATTTGCTTCCGGTCTTGGCAATAGTTGGTGCTAGGTTTAGGGTGAGCGCTAGTGTCATCAGCGCTTGTGCGTGCATGCTACCTCTCATAATTATCTACATTTTTGGTCAGTGTTAAAGTGTATCAACATGGATAACTTTAGCTAACCTAAAATGCAAATAATTATCGAAGAAATGAAATGTTTTTTGCGTTATTCATCTTCTTTATCCCACCAGTCTGAAGCTTGCAAATCGTCTATTTCACGACGATCTTTCTTCGTTGGTCTTCCCGTTCCGCGGTCCCGCTTAAGCACAGGTGCCTGAAATACCGATTTGTAGCCTACAGTCTCTTCTACAGGGGTTTGATCTTCATAAAACTGAACAGCAGTTTTGCATCCACCCGCCGCTCGAGAAGACCGATCACTTTAACAACTTTCTTTTCTATTCCTTTTTGGATATGATAGACATCGCCGATCTTAACTTCGTAAGAAGGTTTAATATTTTGACCATTCAGCTTGACCCGTCCCGCCTTACAGGCTTCGGTTGCCAAAGTTCTTGTTTTAAACAATCTTATCGACCATAAATATTTATCAATTCTCAATTTTTCTGATGCTGCAGCCATAGTGCAAAAATAGTTATATTAGCAAATTATCGTGGTATTCCCACCGAAAATTAACATATTTCCCCTATGCCTATTTTCTTAATGGCAGGGAGAGAACGATAAAGTTGCTTTTAAATGCAACTTTATCTAAGTTTGTACATCAAAATAAACAAATTCAAATCAGCAAACAAATAATATGGTAGAGCCACTTAAAAAATTGATTGAGGAAGCTTGGGAAGATAGACAATTATTGGAGTATAAAGAATATACAGAAGCGATTCGTACCGTGATCATGAAGCTAGACAGCGGTGAAATTCGTGTAGCGGAATTGATCGGCACGAGATGGCATGTAAATGACTGGATCAAGAAAGCTGTGATCTTGTATTTCCCGATCAACGATATGCGCGAAATGACAGCAGGTCCTTTTGTATTCCATGACAAAATGAAGCTAAAAACAGATTACAAACACACGGGTGTTCGTGTGGTTCCTGGCGCTTCTGCTCGTTTAGGTGCTTATTTAGCGAAGGGGTAATCATGATGCCTTCTTATGTTAATATCGGTGCTTATGTAGACGAAGGTACCATGGTAGATACATGGGCAACAGTCGGTTCCTGTGCTCAAATCGGTAAACACGTTCACTTAAGTGGTGGTGTTGGTATCGGTGGCGTACTTGAGCCAGTTCAAGCTGCTCCGGTTATCATTGAAGACAATGTATTTATTGGATCAAGAGCGATCGTTGTTGAAGGAATTCGCGTAGAAAAAGAAGCTGTATTAGGTGCTAATGTCGTATTGACTGCATCGACTAAAATTATTGATGTTACTGGACCTGAACCTGTAGAATATAAAGGTTATGTTCCTGCCCGTTCGGTTGTCATCCCTGGATCTTATACTAAAAAATTCGCCGCTGGCGAGTATCAAGTTCCTTGTGCATTGATCATTGGTCAACGTAAAGAATCTACTGATAAGAAAACTTCATTAAATGATGCTCTGCGTGAGCACAATGTAGCTGTCTAAATTCAAGGTCAGAACTAAAAAAATAAAAAATGAGTGCATTTGTGGATCGTGAGGATTTAAACAAAGCGTTGGAAACGCTAAAAGCAGGTGGATTAATTCTATACCCAACAGATACAATCTGGGGATAGGCTGTGATGCCACTAATCCTGATGCCGTAGAGAAAATCTTTCAATTGAAAGGAAGAGATAAGTCCAAAAGTCTGATCGTCCTTTTACATAACGACAACCAATTGGCAAGTTATGTCAACGAAATCCCAGATGTTGCTTATCAACTTATTGAATATACGGACAAGCCATTGACAATTGTCTATTCGAATGCCAAAAATCTTGCTCCTAATGCCATTGCAGAGGACGGTTCGATTGGCATTCGAATTGTCAAACATCCTTTTTGTGAACAGCTTCTACAACGTTTCCGTAAACCTATTATCTCTACTTCAGCAAATATCAGTGGTGAACCAACAGCGAAGGATTTTGACGAAATAGCTGAAGAGATCAAAGCAGGTGTAGACTATATTGTCGAATACGACAGGCATGTGAAGACTGATGGTAAATCGTCTACCATTATGAAGCTGGACCCAAGTGGTAAATTTGAATTCATTCGAAAGTAATATCAATCCATCATGATGTATTCAAACTCATAGTAGATTGAATAAATGGTGTTAGTTATCTTGCATGCAGCTTTCATATAGTCACGATGAAAACCGAGCCCGTGCGCTCGGAGACTAAGCGGATAGCTTCATCACAATTGAAACCGTCGAAGGCAGCGTGATTGATGAACAAATAATTTATACAGATGAAAAAGATCATTTTATTTTTTGCATTGGCAATTGCTGTAAGTACGCAATTATACGCTCAGAAAAAGGAGATTCCTTCAGCGAAACCGGGTGTAAAATATGGAAAGGAAATTCAGGCTAATAAAGCGATTTCTGTTGCTAAACTGGAAAAAGAACTAAGTAGCAAGAATACTTTCAACGGTAAAATTGAAGGCAAAGTCGTTGAAGTCTGCAAAAAGAAAGGCTGTTTCATGACCTTACAACGGGACGGAGAGGAACCTATCATGGTACGCTTTAAAGATTATGGATTCTTTATGCCCGCAGATATCATCGGTAAGACAGTTGTTGTCGAAGGTGTAGCCAAGCGGAAAGAAACTTCAGTCGCTTCATTGCAACATGCCGCAAAAGATCTCGGTAAATCTCAAGCCGAAATAAATCAGATTACTCAGCCAAAAACGATATTAATATTGTTGCTGATGGGGTTCTTGTCGTAAGATGAAAAATTTCAAACAGCAACTGCCCCATCCATCCATGTAGGTGGAAAGCTAATGACATTTGAAAACCTGTTATTATGGGTATTCTCAATGTTACACCAGATTCCTTTTTTGATGGTGGAGATAATACAACGGTAGAGAAAGCGCTGGAAAAAGCAAGTAGTCTCTTAACGGCAGGCGCTCAAATCCTCGATATTGGGGCCTATTCTTCACGTCCCGGCGCGCCATTAATCTCTTCTCAGGAAGAAATGGACAGAGCGCTTCCCCTATCCTGGCAATCAGAAACGCCTTTCCAGAAGCGATCTTATCCATAGACACCTTCCGGGCGGATGTCGCTGCAGAAGCCATTGACGCGGGTGTACATATTGTCAATGACGTATCAGGAGGCACGCTTGATGAGGAGATGTTTGCAACAGTAGCCAAATATCAGGTGCCTTATATCCTCATGCATATGCGTGGAACTCCAGAAACCATGCAAGGACAAACCGAATATACCGACATCGTTACTGATGTTGCTACCTTTTGGGACAAGGTATAGCTCGTTTAAGAGATCTGGGTGTAAAGGATATAATCCTCGATCCCGGGTTTGGCTTTGCCAAAACAATCGATCAAAATTACGAGCTGCTTTATCGGGTCGATGAATTACACTATCTTGGTCTACCAATTTTAGGTGGCATATCACGTAAATCCATGATCTACAAAAATTGGGTACTACGGCCCAAGAAGCACTCAATGGTACAACGGCATTAAATACCCTACTTTTGGAAAGAGGTGTACAGATACTCCGTGTCCATGATGTCGCAGAAGCGAAACAGCTTGTTGATCTCTTCTATTAGAGCAGTGCACACACTATCTGTATAAACATCGCTCGGAGTATGTTGTATTTACTTCCCAATAAATGTTGGATCACTTAATGTTTCTATAAAAGCGATAATATCCTGCTTTTCCTGTTCTGATAATGGAATTCGATTACCATTTTCTTTAAGAATAGGATCGAGATTTTCCGCTGCTAACACCCCTTTATCGAAATAATCCAAGACAGCTCTTAAAGTTGGAAATTGACCAAAACTCCCATAAGGAGCGGTATACATAGCATTTCTTAACGACGGAACACGAAATGCCATCTGATCCTCAATACGCCCAGTGACCCGGCCACGGCCGACTTCCTCTGGATTTGGATTCAATGGAAACCCGACATTCCTAAAGCTTTGATCAGTAAATAGGGCTGTACTATGACAACTTGCACATTTACTTTTGAAAGTAGTATACCCTCTCTCCTCTTCCACTGTAAATCGCTCCCCTTCATTTCTTTTTACACGATCATATTTGCTATTGGCAGAGATCAATGTATACTCGTATTGTGCAATACTGCGATAAATTCGATCAGCCGTTATGCTTGCATCGCCAAATGCTTTTTGAAATAATTTTTATAATCGGTATCAACAGCAATTTTACCGATCACCTCAAGAATAGAAGAGTTCATTTCTTCATGTGTTATAATCGGAACGAGAGGTTGTTTTTCCAATTGCAGGATATTTCCATCCCAATTATAAAACTTCATAAATGCCATATTCTGAATTGCCGGGGTATTACGAAGTCCCACCCGTTCATAAATTCCGACAGCCTGTTGCTTTCCATCTGAAAAAGCTAGACTGGGATTGTGACAACTCGCACAGGAAATCGTATTATTTCCGCTGAACCTCTTTTCATGGAATAATTTCTCGCCCAATTCAACACCATATTTTGTAGGTCTATTTTGTGCTACGGAGCCATTTAGCGCTGGAAATTCAGCTGGTATCTCCAGAAAAATTTCAGGGTTATCCTCCTTGATTGATTCGTTTACATCCCTTTTACTGCAGGATAGCATAATCAACAAAACACTTAAAACGCAGATTACTGTTTTCATTAGAATAAATGATTTGCAAATAAGAATCGGGGTGTTATACCGCCATAGTTCCCTATTAACCAACAAAGGGTCTGTTAGACATTATGTTAAGACAGGGCCATCATTGGAACAGCACAGACACTCCAATCTGTATATGCCTAAGTTCCTGATGGCCCTGCTATCAATTTATGTTTCCTTTAATTATTTTCGACACGCTCCACAGAAAACATGCCGCTTTTATCCTCTTTATCATCCCCCAATATTGTTTACAAACACTTCCATGGCTGCCATGCTGCTATGTAGGCTCGGTGTTGTTGCATTTTTCGAGGTTATGATTACTTTTGTTTTTCCACTTAAGAGTTTATCAAAATCAGCTTTGATCGTGATTTTAGGTGCATTGTTTCCCACAACAGCAGTCGTCGTTAGATCCAACGTGATATCGCGATAAGCATCCACGCCCTGCGTATATGTTTCAGGTTTACCTCCTTCTCCATTCAGCGTACTTCCGGTGTGGACCTGAAATGCATTATTTTCACCACCATAAAACCCTTCGATCTTCGTAAATCGATACCCTGTTGCCCATTGCCACATCATGTCGGTATCATTAGCTCCCGCTGCAGCATAAAATACCGGAAATCTGACCTGATCCAATGTATTGATTTCTTGCTTTACCCTAATCCAAATTTGAGCTGACGATACTCCCCTACAGGTATATTAGTCAATACATAATCCAAACTCGCTTGCTTGCTTTGGTTAACCACAGTAGCCCCTTATCCAGGTCATTTACATTGTAAGGAATTTCGGTTCCATCTGTTTTAACAAGTCGAATATTACTGACAACGTACTTAAGTTCTGAGAGGTGGTGTACCTGATCCTTTTCTGATGTATTAACGGTAGCATCAGTAGATGCAGCTCCTCCAAGGACAATGGTGTTATTTTTAAATGTATTGTTAAAATGTAAGCTGATATTATTTGCCACGGGGTTGTTATCGTTTTTGCTACAGGAAATCATTATTAATGAAGCAGCAGATAAAATTAGATAGTTCGTTAATTTTTTCATTGTATGTATTATTTAAATGTGATTGATTTTTTTAGAAATTGACTTTTAGGGAGGTAAAAATATTCCGTCCCATTCGTGGAATATTTCCCCAATCCGCATAGGTACTATAATATTCATTCAACAGGTTCTCGGCGCCAACCTGAAAGACAGGTTTAAACTTGCCGAGGCTGAAACTATAATCGGCAGATAAATTCCATATTTTGTAGGAAGCGGTTTGATCTTCACCATAGGCTGGGCTATAATTTGTCTGTGTAAAATCTCCATTTAATGACGTCCGCAAGCCTATTCGTTTATAGTTATAATGCAGGGATGTCTGATAGCTCAACGGGCGTATAAAAGGTAGATTCCCTCTTCGTCGTCCTTACCTCTGGCGTAGGTTATCACCGCTTTCCAATGCAGGTTATCCAGGACTTTATAATCTATGCTCATCGCTGTATTAAACAGCGTCCCATACTTTAAAGATGTATAACCCTTCACACCAACGGATTGATAATTCATTGGACTCCCTAAACTCAAAATCCGTCCGATGATATAATTGTCGATGTAGAAGTAGTTCACTTTTGCGGATATACTTAGCTTTTCCGTTTTGAAGCCAACACTGGCGTTAACCTCATAAGAAATCTCATTTTTGAGATCAGGGTTTCCGATGTAATCGTAGCGATCAAAGCTATTGTAGATATAATAGCCATAGGCTTCGGAAACGGAAGGTGCACGATGTCCAAACCCTGTTCCGACAGAAATATCAAACTGATTTAAGTTTAACTCGTAACTGGCATGTAGTCCTGGAAGCCATCTATTCTTTTTTGCGGTGCTCCCGGATGAAAAATCCAGTTAAACTCCACATATTTAGAATAATTATAGTTCCAGCCCAACGATCCACCCAAGTTCACTTTACTCCGATCTGAAATCTCCCAGGAATTATTCATTGCAATACTCGCAAAACGGGTTGTTACCCAAGGCCAACTATAGGCAAACATGGTCTGTTTGGATCGATCCTGTGGGTACATCCGCATTTCCGCTATTGAAAGATTATCATAAGCATTTAGCTGTACTTCTGAAGAATATCGGTCTTTCTTTAAATTTATTTTTGACACCAATCCATAGGTTGTACTCCATCCGGGCATATCCATATGTACCAAATTCTCCGGCCGTGTCGTATCATCCATATAGTGCTCCACGGCATTGAAATAAACTTTGGTATCCCACACTTTTACCAACCCTTCCTCAAACAATTGTTTATAGGATGCTGATGTAATAATCGCCCGTGATAACCATAGATCCATTGGTAAAGCCGGAAAGCCAACATCTTTTGCCCGATCAAATATCGCATCAACCCTGATGGCAGAAAGTGGACTTGTCTTAT
Organism: Sphingobacterium sp. E70; assembly: GCF_019285695.1. Taxonomy (NCBI): domain Bacteria; kingdom Pseudomonadati; phylum Bacteroidota; class Sphingobacteriia; order Sphingobacteriales; family Sphingobacteriaceae; genus Sphingobacterium; species Sphingobacterium sp. E70. The sequence goes on from NZ_CP079104.1 coordinate 2,349,215, forward strand.
AGGCTAGACCCAATGATGCATTCAGTTTATTATATTGCGAGTGTAGTACTTCCTTGTTGTTTCCGTCATAATAATTACCGGCTTTACGAAAGGCAATACTACCATCAGCAACGAAGTTGTCGGTTGAATAGAATAGATTTCCAAGGTTAAACGCTTTTTTATTGTTAAACTCAAAACCTGTCTGATACGCACCGCCTACTTTTTGTTGCAGACCAAAAGGCGTACTTCTCCTTTTGAGATCAATACTTCCAGCCACTGTCGCGCCATGCATATTCCCTTCTTGCCCAGATTTAATATCAATGGAAGAAAGGTTGTTCGTTTCCACGTAGGAAGTTATAGGGTCCATCTTATCTGTGCAGGCACCAAAAATATGCATACCATCAATTGTGATTGTGGAACGCTCAGTACTCATGTTATTCAGTAAGGGTTCCCATGCGTAGGCCCCACGTTTGATAAAGCTGATATTGTCTGATGAAGCCAAAAATTCATCGACCGAGACGGCCATTTTCATGTCACTTTCAATCTTTCGCTTGATCGCCGCTTCAACATTGACTTCCCCAAACGTCTCGTTGTATCTCTTTTTACGGAGATGCTTTGCCCATGTACTTTCAATCCAAGAGAAAGAATAAAAAGAATAATACTTAGTTTCTTCATAACTCTTAGAATAGGATATCAAGGTACAACTCACTTTTACGGCCCTCTACCCCGGTGTAAAATCCTTTGGCACCTCGGTACCACGGATTACTTTTCCATCTGGATTCAACAAAATGAAATTTAACGTCCAGTTGCCGGTCATTGTATAATTCACAATACCGTGATATAAACCATCCGCTTCCTGTATCAAATCTTTATTATTAGGAGACGAGTGATTGCCCATAGATGGTTCAGGCATACGTGGGTCTAACTTCAGTATATAACGATCGACTTGCGAATAGGAAAACTGCAATTGATCAGCGATGCCCTTCGATGAAGAATCAAGTGGCTTATTCAATTTATAGATACCAGCGATCAATTTATTTTCAGCAACACTAGGTTTCTTTGGAGAGACCAATGCTATGACATATTGCTCATCATCTTTCCCTGTGAACATAGTCATATTCAGATTTTTATTGGTTTGTTGTCGGACCAATACTTCTTTTATCACAGAGAAATTTTGACTGCCAACTGTAAAATTGACATTGATTTCCCAACTGCCCTCCGCACCACTTTCGCTGGTAAAAACGGTATACCCCGAGAAATACTTATCGTCCGATTTATAACTGAAATTATACTGATTTGGACATGATCTTTTCTCTCCTGAAACAGCAGTCTGAATTGGCAAAAATGTAACGCTGGACACTTCCACAGGAGTATTCGTTTGCGTGTTCTTGATTCTCACGCGGATATCATTATAACCGCGATACAATACGCCATTCAACGCCTCGATGCTAATCGTGTAACGAGTGCTTACAAAGTTTGTAACCTCTTTAAATTCAACACCTTCTTCCACCACTTCTCCTCTTTCGGCTTCATAATTTGTTTTTCCCTTTGTACATGACTCGAGAAATACGCATGTTATAGCAACATAAAAACTATTGTTTTTATCAATATACTTACCTTCATAAAAATACCATCTTAGCTTAGTTAACAGGAGGCTAATCTTAGTATAGGGCAAAGCATAGTTAGAAGACAACAAAATGACAATAGAAAGGTATGCCCTACAAAAAGGGAATAACAATACATATCCTATTCGTAGAATCTTCTAAATTAACTGGAACCCGACATCTAAAACGCCGATAACCTGTTCAAATAAAGTTTTCATCCGTTTAATTTTTTATTCAGTTGTGACGAAGCGATCAGATTTATTCATCGAGCATATGTTTTCAGCGGCATTCATAGGCTCGCTTTGCTCAGTTATTCATTTCCTTATAAGATTGAATAAATCATGATAGTTTTATCGGAATAAACTATTCCTTAAACAGGATGAGGTGACCACGAGAAACTATTTGTCGCTCTACGTGAACAACAAAAAACTCATGATGATTCCTTAAAATGGATTTAAACTAATGGAGGATGGAAAATGGTAAAAATAGGTCTGTAAGAATAATTTTCGTTGTATTCAGGAACGAGCGTTCCGCTACATCTTCTTGAAATAAAGAAGAGACCTTAAAGTCAAAATTCTGGGAGTTATTGATAAAAACGACATCGATAATACGTGATTCAAGGTTCTTTTGCTCCTTTTCTTCGTGTTCACGCATTTTTTTCATTAGGATACATTGTCCTCTACATGAAAGGGCGTTCTCATTGAAACGGTTGATACATTCGTAGCGTGCAATGTAATCTCGATTGAGCTCAAAAATGGACCACAGCCATACTGTTGAGAAGCTCTGGAGGAGCATCAAAGGCAATAAAATCCATATGAACTGTCTAGCTTTCATCTTGTGAGTTCGGCAAATATATAAATGAATCCTTGATTAAACAAATTCAATAGGAACAATAAAGTCCCCAGGTAAGGTTTTACCTGGGGACTGAAAAATCAAAAACAGATTATTTTGGTACAACTGTAAGCACTGCTTTTTTATTACCGGCAGTTAAATCCAGCGTGAATAAATAGGTTTTTCCAGCTTCCAAGGTTTTACCTGTTTTGACACCCAGGTTTCCGGAATCACGCCCATTTTTACCATCACCAATAAAAATCAGATCGTTCGACGTTGTCACATCCGCACCGCCAAATTCTCCACCCCAGCCTTTCTGATGGAAAAACTTAAAATTGATATTATCGGTGTTGATAGACTCGGCGGCCTTTAATGTAATTTGGTACTTTTTATTACCCAATGGTGCTAAACAAAGTGCTTTATCAGTATTCCAGCCCACCTGATTACTGGATACTTTGGGTTTTCCAACACCTTCTCCAATAATCCACACGGCTCCAGTTCCATCTTCCTGCAATTTGGCAAGATCATTTCCGGCCATTGCTTCAACGACAAAGTACTTCAATGCGAAGTCAGCTGTAATCCGGTATTTTCCGTTAACACCATTAAAAGTAATGGCCCCGTCAGCTGATTGGCTGAAGAAATCGGGGTCAATCCACCAATCTTTTAGATCCTCGATACCATCTACCGTGACCGCATTACCCTTGATCATATTCAGTTCCGCCTTGAAATGTGTATCATCAACACGACTAAATACTGTCCCATCGATTGCATAAGCGACAATAAATGGTGATGCTTGATAAGTCAACGTATTCAATGCGATACTATACACACCAGAGGTCGAATTTGAGAAAGGAATATCCAATGTGGATCCGAGCGTAACGGCATTATTGACCCATCCAAAATTCATGCTATTTCCCTGCTCACCAACCTTTGGCGCTTGAATATATCCTTTTACAGAAAAGGGGAAATTCTCTTTGGCCGCATATTGATTTCGACCTGTTTTCTCCATCCGATAGGACTTTGATTCGGTAACCAAAGTGAGATAAGGAAAATCCGGACGGCTTAAGTCTATATCAAAGGATTGTTCGGTTTTTTTCTGACTAATATTCTGCAAAACAAACTTAATCGTAGCTTTCCCGTCTGGAATGTCTTTCAAAAAAGGGACGTAAATTTTTCCGCTATAGTCGCCATTCTCCTTTGTGCGAATTGTCACCTCGGCAACCTTGTCATCCGTAAAATATAATTGAGCTTTCAGTGTTGATAACGCGACTTCACTATCCGATACACGAATATTAAATATGATACTATCCCCAAAATGAGCAGCAGAAATAGCTGATTTCAATTCAATTTTGGGATCACCAATTTGATAGACATATTTTTCATCCTTTTACAAGAACTTACCATAACTATTGTCCCCAATAGTATATTGATGAGATATCTTTTCATAATCCCGTTATTTAGTTTTTCCAACGATAAGAGACGACTGAATTTGCGGGCACCTCGTAGCTAAAATGATTTTTACCATCTGCCAGCGTAATTTTCCGGTTATCATTCGATTCATTTAACAACACCATAGCGTAGGTACCATCTGTATTTTGAAAGGCACTATAAACCAGCCCTTCTGCTGTATATCCTGTAGCGCCAATTCGTGTCGCTCCGGATTTAACTACAGATGACAGATGTCCTACAATATAATAATGCGAATTGCGCGTGATGCTCTTATAATTTGATTTGCTAATATCGACAGCACCATAACAGGTTTGACAACCACCTTCACGATTCGGCCCCTTATCAGTATCCAACATCAAATTCCAAACAATAACTCCCTTGCTCCAGTTATTGACCGTTCCCAACGCTACTTCGCGCATATCTTCCATCAAACGCTTATTAAGGTTACGCCCGTCATTCCATTCGCCGATCGATGTCTCTGTAAAGACCAGCTCCTTATCCGGACGTTGATTATGAATATCAATTAGCTCGGCTTTATCTCCCCATAGTTGTGATAAGCCGCTCCAGCAATAAAGGAAGCCGCTCCGGCGTCATTATAGATTTTAATAGGGTAATCTTCCTGATCGGCCATATTATCGTAATTATAGTTATGGTCAAATGCGTAGATCTTTGTCGCAATACTTGCAGCCTTGAGCTGTGGACCAAGAGATTGTTTAATAAATGCTTGTTGCTCTTGCCATGACATGTACATTGAAGCTGAATTTTTCGATTCAATGGTTCATTTTGAACAGTAATTGAATAAATATTAATGCCCTCCTTCTTCATTGCTTGAAGCCATTGTACAAAATACCAACCATAATCCTGATAGTATTTTGGATTTAACTGACCGCTAGTCCAAGAATCGAAAGGTTTTAAATCTGTCAGATTATTGACCTTCATCCATTTTGGCGGAGTCCATGGTGAACCCATGATTTTGACGTTTGGATTGATGGCCAGTATTTCTTTCAACACGGGAATGACATATTGTGTTTCTTCGGACTGCAATCCAAAATTTTCCTTTCCTTCTTTGTCCCAACACGTATACTCGCTCAATGAAAAATCTGAACATCCGATAGCAATACGAATATAGCTCATACCCATACCGTCCTTATCGGAGAAAGTTTCTGTAAGAAATTTCGTCCGATCCTCCTTACTCATTTTCATTAGATTATAACAGGTAGAACCAGTAATAGCCGCACCAAATCCGTCCATTGTCTGAAACTTCTGAGCAGGATTTAAGGTAATTGTGTTGGGCGACATATTAAACTTTGTACTAAAATCGACATATTTTTTTGTCAGATCATAGGCCCGGTTTGTATTCGTCATCACAATAGTGACATCGCCAGATTTTTTGATATCATCACCTTGTGAGGGTGTGAAGCTATCACGGTTACAAGATGTTGCCGTGATCAAACAGGACAACAAGAATGTATATATCATAGTGTTATTATTACGTTTCATAAAAATTAAAATAATTAGTATCCTGGATTCTGAACTAAGTTAGGATTCTGGTCAATTTTAGGCTGTGGAATCGGCAGACGGTAGGAATTCTTTGTAAACGGATATACCTGTGCCTTTCTTCCTGAGTCCTTCGCATACACCGCATTCATGACAGTTTCCACCTTATCCAAACGAACTAGATCAAACCAACGCTGCCCCTCGAAGGCTAATTCCAGACGACGTTCTTTCAGATATGCTTCCAATAAAGCATCTTTATTCGACCGAATTCCCGCAGGTAATTTGGGCAATTTTACACGTGTACGGATCTTATCAATAATGTCAGCTGCACCGGAAAGATTTGACCCCAATTGAATCATGGCTTCAGCCTTTAGCAATAAAATATCGGCATACCGTAGCTTGACGATACTGCTCATGCCCGAACGCAATTTAAACATAAAAGGATAGTGGCTCGAAGGGTAGTAGTTGCTCCAGGTTGTTGTATAGTAAACAATCGCTTGCTCCATCCGAATTTGGTCTGCCTCATTCGTATATGCCTGTATCAAATCACGCGATGGTGTGACCCATTTGGCCCAGGTAAATGCATTGTCGTAATTGGATAGGTCGCGACCAAACATCCAAGTCGCCCAGTTTCCAGACCCAGGCATAAACTGCGCCTCTAAAATTGATTCTTTTGTATTTCGTTGTGCTAAATCGGTCTTGGCCGCGTTCACTTCATATAAATCTCCATAATTAGGGTTCAAATCAAATCCATCTCCAGCCAATGCATCTGCATACTGAATCACTTTATTATAATCTCTAAGCGGTTTCTCAGCATATAGCTTTACCAACATAGCTCGGGCTACAGACTTTGTAAACAAAGTTTTATTTGCATTGTTATTGACCGGGGCATCAACTAGGGCTTCCAAAAGATCCTTCTCAATCTGTTTATGCGCTTCCTCTTCAGTTGCTTGCTTGGGAAATACTCTGGGTATACCGCTTCGATATTTTCCGCGGTAATATCTTTTCCTTGTGTTGTAATTACTGGAATGGATCCGAATATGCGCACCATATCAAACATCGCCAGCGCCCGAAAGATTTTACCCTGCGCCTTGTAGACTTTGATGTCAGCGTCACTAATCGATTTATCCGCAACACTATCGACATTGATTATTAAACGGTTGGCCCGCGCAATATCTTCCAGATAACGTGCCCAATCTCGATCAACAACCGAATTGGATCCCTCAATGGAATTATTCTCAAATGGTACAACTTCCGCACCTGTTGTTCCTGCGTACGCATTGTCAGCATGCGAATCGCCAATCAGCAATAAATCAAGGTACCAATGCTCTTGCCGATCTCGCATCTGTTGGTATATCCCGGAAAGAAAATTATCAACCTCGCTTCTGTTCTTAAAGACGATTTGTGTTCCATTTTCAGTTTTACCTTGACTCACATCTGTATAGCTGTCCAGAGGATCACGATTTAGCGAGCAAGATGCCAGCAACAAGCCTGTTATGAACAAAGGTAAAACGTATTTAATATTTGTTTTTTCATCACAATTCAATTAAAATTCAACATTTACACCAAGTACAAAAGATCTATTTTGTGGATATGTCCCCAATCGAGACCTTGTACTCTTCCCGAGTTCCCCACTGGTTTACCTCCGGATCCATGCCTGAATATTTAGTTAGCGTAAATAGGTTGCTTGCTGAAAAATAAGGCTGAATCTTCTGAATTCCAATCTTTTTCAAACGTTCAGGTGCGATAGAATAACCCAATGAAATATTTTTCACACGCAAATAGCTTCCATCTTCCACAAAATAAGATGAATTTTTGATATCAAAACCTGCTTTGGGCACATGTGTAATCTGTCCGGGAACACGCCAGCGATCGAGTACAACTGTCGTTTGGTTACGACCATCATACATCCCCTCCGTTTCCATTCTGCTCGCATTGAAAATATCATTACCGTAAGTGCCCTGCAGAAATATACTTAAGTCAAAATTTTTCCAAGAAAAACTATTTGTCAATCCGTACACAAATTTTGGATTGGGGTCTCCGATATAAGTGAGATCAGAGGAGAAGTTTTACCGTCACCATTCAGATCTCTATAGATCAATTCACCCGTCTCCGGATTTACACCATCGGAGATATAACCATAAAATCCACCTAAAGGCCTTCCAGGTTCATTTCTAACGACTGTTGCATTGACTAGATTATTTGTAACCGCATCATTGTAGATTTTTGTAAAAACAAGCTTATCCAGACGGTTCTTATTAAACGAGATATTGAAATCCGTATTCCATGTAAAATCGCCTGTGAGATTCTTGGAGTTGATCCCAATCTCAAATCCTTTATTGGTCATCTCGCCCTCATTCCGTTTAATTGTGCTAGCCGAAGAAGACCCTGTAGGCAAGCTCACTTCCATCAACATATCTGTTGTTTTTTTATGGTAGTAATCTAAAGTCAGGTTCAATCGATTATTTAATGTAGAAAATCAATCCCCACGTTCGCTTGGGTCGTTGTTTCCCATTTTAAATCTGTCGCTCGCAAGGTGGTCGAATTCCCAATATTTGGCGGAGAATATTGATATTTGTCTTCAAACCAAGGTAAACGCTGAATCACATTGAATGAAAGATAAGAATAGTCCCCCAATCCGGATTGATTCCCGGTCTGGCCCCATCCCCGCGTATTTTAAAGTCATTGATCCAATCCACGTCCTTCATAAAATCCTCGGCAGATAAACGCCAGGCTGCCGATACCGAAGGGAAATATCCCCATCGACCAGAAGGGCTTAATTTTGATGATCCATCCGCACGCATATTTGCTGTTACAAGATATTTTCCATCGTAATTGTACATCGCACGGGCAAAATAGGATAGGATGGCCCAATTGGATGCCCCGACCCAGTTCCATTCCATGAAATCTTGTTTGCCGCATTGAGCGTCTGTATGATACCATTAGCATAATTGGAACCATAAATATAACTATTGGAGTATTTGGAATCTGTCCAGGATGACCCTGCCATTGCCTCCAAGCTATGTTTTCCAAAACTTCTGCTGTAAGTCAGCACATTATCCCAAGTCAATACCGTGTTTGTGTTGCGAGCGTCAGATGCCTCTCCAAATTGATTTCTACCCTGTTGCGTAATCCAGGGATCTAAAAACGTAGTCAGTACACCCGATCGTCTGTCCATTGAAAAAGAGGACTTCCAGGTTAAATTGGGCATAAAAGATATCAATACACTTCCTGTTGCCAATAATCTATTCTCCCGATTATTGTTATTCTTGGTTCGTTCGAGATTTTCTAAAGGGCTGTTTATATTTAGCCCATTGAAATTGGTATTGTACCGATCAGGAAACAGACGATCCCATATTGGCGCATAAGTTGGCGTATTAATGATCGAAGTAACCACTCCGCCACGATTAGATCCATTGCCCGAGATAATCCCGTTGGTATTGTAATCCGCATAAGATAAATTGGCATTAACCTTCATCCATCTTTTTACTTGATTATCTATATTCGCTTTGAAGTTATAACGTCTAAAGAATGAACCCTGCAGTGTGCCTTTCTCTGTCAGATAGCCCCACCCAAATAATAGCGTAATTTCTCGTTACCATCGGAGATTGATAACTGGTAATTCTGTTGAACTCCGGTTTTATAGGTTTCCTTAAACCAGTCTGTTTGGTCAGTAAGCCCTTCAGGCAGCTTAACATAGCCTGTCTCATCCATCAACTCCTTGTATTCAGCGGTATTTAAGACTTTTACCGTATTATTAACCACATTTGCTGTACCTTGTGCGCCTAAGGTAATTTTAGCTTCCCCAGCTTTTCCGGATTTTGTAGTAACAAGAATAACACCATTTGCTCCGCGCGACCCATAAATAGCTGCAGAAGAAGCATCCTTTAAAATCTGAATGTCCGTAATATCACTTGGTGATAAAAATTTGATGTCCTCAACAGGTAATCCATCGACAACATAAAGTGGGTCATTTGAACCATTAAATGAGGTTGTACCCCGGACTTTAATTGACATCTCACCACCGGGGCTCCATTGGGTTGGATCACAGATACTCCTGCTGCCTTCCCTTGTATGGCCTGTCCCAGACTTACTACCGGTCTCTTTTCCAAATCCTTAGTCGATACCGAAGAAATTGCGGTGGTTACATCTTTCCGTTTTACGGCACCATAACCGATCACAATAACGTCTTCAAGTACATTGGTCGATGCGTTCAGCTGAACAGTCATTGTACTATTAGCCGGCAATTCTTTATTGTCGTAGCCAACAAAACTAAATTGAAGAATACTACCTTGAACAGCTGAAATTTGAAAACGCCCATCTCCGTTACTGGAGACCGCATTACTGGTACCTTTCTGTGTAATTGTTACGCCAGTGAGTGGTTTCTGATCCTGGGCATCCAGCACCCGTCCACTGACCTGAATTCGGTCTTGCGCAAACACCGAATTCAACCAGGTACACAAGAAAATCAGCCCTATTGAAAAGGTTACTTTTCGAGTAAAGTAAATCATATGAAATAAAAAAATTGGTTATTGTTTTGTCTTTGGTTATTCCAAACTAGCGAGGAGTTTCCCCTGCTCCATCGCTCAAAACAAAACTAGCAGGACCGAAACAGGAAAAAAGCGACGGTACTTAAAAAGTACCTCTAAAAAAACACAACACACTATAATACAGAGCTATACAAAAACAAACACAAGATAAAAAGTACTAAAAAGAGATCGAATGCAGGCTTGAATTACTAGTTATTCGGTGTTTATCAGCGGATATTAAGGTCGATCAATAGTTGCAATTTGACAAACAGAAGCCTCAAAGGCATCGCGATGGCCAGCTGCTTTGTTACGTACCTTGGTCCTATAGTTATAAACTGTACGAAGGGAATATCTAAGAAAACTAGCGATCTTAACCGAGTCATCTATTCCTAGACGAATTAGAGCAAAAATACGCAGTTCAGTATTGAGCAATTCGTTTTTCTTCGGATATATCTTCTCGTCCTCCTGAAGGAGGGCATTAAATTCATCAACAAACGTTGGATAAAGGTTCAAAAAGATCCGATCAAAATTGATATAGAGTTGTTGTATCTCCCTTTCTTCCATCTGTGTCGATTTCAATTGCTCCCGGATTGCTTCCCACTGGTAATTGGAAGCCTTTTTCAGCAATGCTTTTCGTATATCTTCCATTTTGTCAATATAACTTGAACACATATCAAAAAATTGCGCAATATACTCCTCTTTAATGTGATTGGATTCTGAGAGTTTTAAATTCGTTTGATTGATTTCAGTATTCAATGACCGCAACTGCTGATTGGTCCCTGACAATTCGGATCTGATCCTTCGCAAATGCTGGACTTGACGATAGATTACAATCAAGCCGATAATTACACCGAGCAACAAAATACTAACCACAACAACCAAGGCGATCAATTGCTTATTCTGACTATTGATTTTCTGTTGGTAGGCCGCATTAATGATCGGGTAGGAAGAAGTGCCCTCAATAATCCGATAACGTACTTTACACAACATCGCATCATCAATCGTTTTTTCAATATAGCGAAAGGCACGATCAAAATCCTGTTTATCGTAATAAGCTAGCGCTAAATCATGAAATGACGCATTGTCTCGATTTGCCATCTCAATATCTGCACTCGCTGAAACAGCTAGATAATAAAGTTGACTGGCCGTATTTTTTCGTATTTATAGATCAAGCTAATAAAATAGGACAATAAGGCGCGCTGCTCCAAGTCTTTCTGATTTTCTGTCCAAAGCTTGAAAAACTGCTTTTTCGCATCTTCCCGACTGCCATTAAATAAGGTCTTTATCGCAATGGTCGTCCGATATTCCAATGAAGATTTCGGTAAAACCTGTAATAATGAATCTCGATAGCGTTCACTTGCTTGATAATATTCCTGACGGTTGTTACTTTGTCCATAATGACTATAAAATGAACTATAAGTATCGTAATATTTGGCTAAAAGTTTGGTAGCAAGGCCCGCGGGACTAATTTGGTTCAGCAATTTTGATGCTTCAATATAACGTCCAATCGTCGAATAAACCCAGGCTAAATCCAATTGAATAACTGTATGAAGTGAATCATTGTTGGCTGGAGCTAACTTTTGGCAAAGCGTGATATAGGTAAGTGCAGCATCAGAATCGAACTTTTTATAGTTCTCAAAAATTTCATAATTCTTCTCAAAAAAACGGATTTGGTCAGCTTCAAGTGCTTTCGCCTCTTGTTTTAGTTTATCCAATTTGTCTTCCCGATTTTTAACATACATCTTCTGATTTTCCATTAGATATTCTAACCGTTGAAAAATCTTGGTACTATCCGAATAGTCCTGTGCAGTTAATAAAAAACTTAAATGAAATAGAAAAATGAAAACAAAAATGCGTTGCAACATAATAAAGTCAGGTTCAACATCGTCAAAGCTAAACTACATAAAAATAACAATAAAAAAGAGGACATCTCACGACGGCCTCTTTCCTTGACCCTTTTTGGGTCTAAGAATTAACAAATTAATTCTTTATCGCATGAAAAATAGTTTTCTTTTATCTCAAAAGTGGATTTACTTCCACCCCCACCAAGAGCTTTATAAAGTAAAATCTGGTTCAAGGTATTTTCTTTTTCCAGTTCAACTTTTCCAATCTGGGCTTCCAAGGATTCTTTTTGTGCCGTAACCACATCCAGCGATGTCACACGTCCAGCGATAAACAGCTCCTGTGCTGCTTCAATGGAGAGGTCCAAGGCTTTTACATGTTCGTCCACAAATGTTCTACGTCTACTGATTGCCTCTTGGGTCATAATGACATTAGAAACTTCGTTATAAGCATTCACAACCGATTTTTCATAGTCTAAAAAAGCAATTCCGTAATCGGCTTTTGCAATTTCATACTGTGTCTTCAATTGTCTTTGATTCAATATAGGTAGTGTAATCCCTCCAAATAAATTATAAGCAATGGATTTATCCAAATTAAACAACTTATTGAAACTGAAGCTCTGTAAACCTACAAAAGGACTAATGGCTACTGAAGGCAAAAAAGCCAGCCGTGATGCTTCTTGATTGTTTGATGATGCCATCATCTTCAGGTATGCTGTTTTGATATCCGGACGCTGATTGACCAGATCATCTGGTGTACCAAAAGTCATTGCATGATATAGATTTGTATTTTCAATATATTCACTGCGCTTAATAGGCTGATAATATCGTCCCAACAGTCCGTTGATATGATGTTCCCACAGTGCAATCTCCTGACTTAATTTCTCCTGAGCAGATTTAGAATTTGCCAATAGTGCTTTAAACTGTTGCACAGACAGTTCCGTGGCATAACCGGCATCTTTTTTACCTCAACGACTTCAAGTGCATTCGTATGCAGTTCAATATTGCGATTATACACCTTTATCTTTTGATCGAGAGCCATTAACTCATAATAGGCCGTTGCAATATTGGACACCAATTCTGTTTCCAACAGGCGTTTTCCTTCCTGTTCGGCTAACAAACCAAAATAAGCAGCTTGTTTTTGACTTTTTAATTTACCCCATAGATCAATTTCCCAGGAAGAGCGAAGTCCAATAAAATAATCTGGGATAAATGGTTCAGGCAACTTTTCATCATTTTTCAAATTATCCGAAAAGTTTGAATCATAGTTACCGATACCCGATTCCGTGTAGTGTCCATATTTACGTATTCCGCCCTCAACAGCTGCTTCTACAGTAGGGCCTAATGCAGCCTTCCGCTGTTTAAAATAAGCTTGTGCCGACTCTAACCGTAAGATCGATTGACGAATATCAATATTATGCTGTAATGCTGAATCAATCAATGCTACTAAAAGTGGATCCTTAAAAATATCGCGCCAGGACCGATTCCCTACATTTACGCTATCAATGGCAGTCCTTTCTGCAAAGGCGGTCGGTATGGCAATTTTCTCAGGCTGTGCCGCCTTCTTGGGGACCGAACAACTACCAAAAAGAATAAGTGCAGCAATTACTAACGATGTCTGTTTTATAACCTGTTTTTTATTCTCCTTTTTGAGAATAAGATCACCAGCCCCGGGATAACGATAACACCTAATATTGTCCCGATAAGCATCCCTCCGACTGCAGCTGTACCGATACTCCGGTTCCCAAAGCACCAGCCCCACTTGCCATCATTAATGGAATCAATCCAGCAATAAATGCGAAAGAAGTCATCAAAATAGGACGTAAACGCGCGACAGCCCCCTCAATTGAAGCAGTCACAATATCCATTCCCTGCTTATATTTCAAATTAGCATATTCCACAATTAGGATCGCATTTTTACCTAAAAGACCGATCAACATGACCAGTGCGACCTGAGCATAAATATTGTTTTCCAAGCCAAATATTTTCAGGAAAATAAAGGCTCCAAAAATTCCGGCAGGTAAACAGAGGAGAACTGGTAATGGTAATAAAAAGCTTTCGTACTGAGCACACAACAACAGGTAAACAAAGAGTAAACAGAGCGCAAAAATATACAGGGCCTGATTTCCTGAAATCTTCTGTTCACGCGTCATCCCCGACCATTCGATACTGTAACCTTGCGGCAAAGAAGATGCAATCTTTTCAACTTCCTCGATCGCCTGTCCTGAACTAAATCCAGGAGAAGACTGACCTGTCACCATCGCTGAACTAAACATATTATAACGGGTAATCTGCTCGGGACCATAAATACGTTCCATGGAAATAAAAGCATTATAAGGAACCATCTCTCCCGTTTCATTCTTTACATATAGACGGAGCACATCCTCAGGCCGCTGGCGATACTCAGGTCCTGCCTGCACCATTACCTTATACATTTGCCCGTAACGGATGAAGTTTGTAGCATAGAGACTCCCCATCAAGGTTTGTAGGGTATTCATTGCATTTTCTACAGATATACCTTTCTTTGCAGCCATATCATAGTCAACTTTCAGCATGTACTGCGGAAAGTTGACATCAAAACTGGAACTGATATCCTGAATGACTTCACTTTTCTCCATATCCTCCATAAATTTCTGCAATACCTCCGCCGTCTTATTGAGATCTTCATTACCGCTACGGTCCAACAACCGTAATTCAAAGCCTGAAGAGTTACCAAATCCCGGAACTGTCGGTGGAGGGAAGAAATCAATCTGCCCATCTACAAAATCCTTTGTTTTCTCCCGCAATTCCTTGATTACATCATCGACCGTCTGATCTCTTTCTTTCCAAGGTTTAAGGTTAATCATCCCCATCCCATAAGATGCACCGGAGACCTCCGTAACGATACTATATCCCGATAAGGTTGAAACGGTTTCGACAATATCCAACTTACGTGCAACAGAATCAATCTTATCCAATACACGCTCGGTACGATCTACTGTTGCCCCTGGAGGTGTAGTTACCGAGACATAGATCATACCTTGATCTTCTGTTGGAATAAAGCCCGATGGCAATATCGCACTGCTTCCCCAAGTAGCAACAAAGAATCCACCCAACAAGAGTAGCGTGAGTCCGCGTCTAGCACTTGTTTTCATCAATATTCCTTTATAACCGAAAGCGGTTCGGTCATAAATAGCATTGAATTGTTTGAAAAAACGATCCAGCCAATTATTGGATGGTTTGCGATCATGTGGTGATTTTAAGAAAAGTGCACACAATGCCGGTGTCAACGTTAGGGCATTTATACCTGAAATCACGATAGCCGCGGCCAAAGTCAGCGAAAATTGCCTATAAAATATACCTACTGGGCCAGAAAGAAAGGCTACAGGAACGAAAACTGCCGACATCACCAATGTGATTGCTACTACCGCCCCTCCAACTTCTTTCATGGCTTCTAAGGTTGCTTCCATGGGCTGTAGATGTTCTTCCTCCATCTTGGCGTAAACTGCTTCTACGACCACAATCCCGTTGTCGACCACAATTCCAATTGCCAATACCAAAGCAAATAGTGTTAACAAGTTGATTGAAAAGCCTAACATCTGCATGAAAAACAAGGCTCCAATCAGACAGACCGGTACCGCCAGAATTGGGATAACAGTCGCTCTAAAATCCTGTAAAAAGATAAACACCACGATAAAAACCAATAGGAATGCCTCCAATAGGGTCTTTATAACTGATGAAATAGACGCATCCAAGAAACGTGATACATCATAACCCATGGTATAGGTCATACCCGCTGGAAACGAATTCTGCTTCAGTTCAGCCATACGATCTTTGACCCGTTGAATAACTTCCTGTGCGTTTGATCCTGGTAGCTGTTTTAACATGATAGATGCAGATGGGCGCCCGTCTGTTTTGGAGACCATTTCATAATCCAGCGAGCCAAATTCAACGTCTGCTACATCCTTGATACGAATAATCGAACCATTGGAATTTGCACGGATAGGCACATTGGCATATTCATCAATCTCTGTGAATTTTCCTGGATAACGCAAGACGTACTGTTGCATATTGCGCATTTTGTCTGAGCTAATCCCAGTTTGCCCAGGCGCAGCTTCAATATTCTGTTTGCGCAAAGCCGCTACCACATCTTCGGCAGAGATATTATATGCCGCCATACGATCGGGTTTTACCCATACACGCATCGCATAATCACGCATACCCATAATCTGAGCGAGTCCTACCCCTTCAATACGTTTCAGCTCTTTAAGGATATTGATATCGGCGAAATTATAGATGAAACGTTCATCTGCAGTTTCATCCTCAGTAAAGACATTCAGGTACATCAACATGGAGTTGACTTCCTTCTCTGTCGTTACCCCAGCTTTAATAACCTCCTCAGGCAATTCATCCAGTACAGTCGTCACCCTGTTCTGAACATTGACCGCAGCAATATCCGGGTCCGTTCCTACTTCAAAGAAAATCTGTATCACCGTACTTCCGTTATTAGTAGATACGGAGTTCATATAGGTCATCCCTGCAACACCATTGATCGCCTTTTCCAATGGAATAGCGACGGCATTGGTACTTACTTCGGCATTCGCTCCTGTATAATTGGCGTTTACAACCACCGACGGCGGTACAATGTCTGGGAATTGCGTAATCGGCAACGTAAATAATGCCAGTAAGCCCAAGAGTGTAATAAAAACCGATATTACAAGCGATAATATGGGCCTTTTTATAAATGTTTCAAACATAATTTATCCTCCGCTACAGCTTCCTCAATTTTGGATTAATTTTCATTCCATTACGCAAATTTTGCACGCCTTCATAAACCACTTTAACATTTGGATCAAGGCCGCCCTCAACGATGTAATAATGGCCTACACGAGGACCAGCAACAAAAGGTGTCATCTTGACCGTACTATCGGCCTGCATAGTATAAACATAAGTCTTGTCCTGTATCTCGAATACTGATTTTTGATGTACAAATGCATGTTCTCCAGTTTCCATCGGCACAGCAATCTTACCAGTAGCACCGTGCTTCAGGATATGTTCTTTATTTGGAAATTGCACCCGAAGTGCAATAGACCCCGTGTTTGCCTCAAATTCACTTTCGACAATATGCGCAACCCCTTCATGCGGGTATAAGGCCCCATTCGCCAAAATTAATTTTACCGTTTTACGAGTTTCCTTTCCATTCATTTTATCTTGCATCATCGTCAGGTATTCCCGTTCTGAAATATCAAAATAAACATTGACCTGGCTTAGATCAGAAATCGTCGTGATGAGGCTTCCCTCTGTCAGTAGCGAACCTTCCTTCAATAGGATCCGATCTATTCGACCATCAAATGGTGCCTGGATAACTGTATAATCCAATCTCGTTTGGGCTTGATTAACTAAAGCACGGGCTTCTTCAATTTTAGAATTAGCGGCCTTCAACTGAATTTTCAATAGATTATATTCTGAAGGACTCACAATATTTTTATCCACCAACTTTTGGGTTCTTTCCATCTCAAGCTTGATTTTTTGAGCTTCAGCAATGGAATTATCATATTGTGCTTTTGCTTTGGCAACCTCCGAGCGATACTCTTCGTTATTGTATCTGAATAAAATCTGGCCTTTTTTACCCAAGCACCCTCGTCCACATAGATTTTATCTAGAAACCCATTTAATTTGGATCGAATCTCAACATTTTTCAAGGCCTGAATATCTGCAATATATTCCTGATAGACAGTCGTATCCATTACAACAAGCGGTGTAATTGGTATATTCTTAATTTCTTCCTTTTGCTCGGCATTAGCATTGGAGGAGCTGCAAGAAGCTAGCATCCCTACCGCACCCAATAATAGGCACAGTGCAAATAATTTCTTCATAAAAACGATAAAAAATAAAATGTAAAACTAGATGGGAGCTACAATAATATTGTGTAGGAATGCACCAGAGCTACTGCTCCTGGATACCAGAAAAAATAAAAAACACTATTATTTTATAGACTCCAATAGAAAAGTATAGGAGAATCCTTAGAAAGGCCGGAATCTATATAAAAATTGATAATATCCTGGTCGACAAAGAGTTTTTGACCGATAAAATGGATGTATTTTATCCTTGGAAAAGCACAATGCAGTAAATACGATCCCAAAAACAAATATGAAAATGGACAGTACCTGACTATTGACAGAAAATATGCGGTAGTCATCCTGCAATAGAACTTTCTCTTCTTGTGAAGAATGAATAGGTTCTAAATCCAATACATCATCCAAAAAATACTCCACTATCGTCTCTCCCGCATGCAAAACTTGTCCCGTCGTCGATGAGAATGACTCATACGTCAAGAGATTGAGATACGCAAAGAGTGTTAAAAGATGGAATAATTTACCTAACATATCGAATTTTCGAACCACAAAGGTATGACTTTAAATAGCCAAGATTATTTTATTCGTGTAAAAAAACCATGACAGCAAATAGATTAGTCATCATGGTTTTTTATGTTTCACTTTTTAAGTGAATTGTACCTGTAATTTTTTTATACTATATTATTTGTTTCCTTACCTTTCGTACTAAAACTTTTCGTTACTGAAAGAATATGGAGCATCGTCCTTCTTGGTTCCTCTATTTTTATTCGGTTCTGTACTCATTTTAAATTCCAGATTTGCTCCTTTGAGGAGATCCGAATAGCGAATATAGTTTTTCTCATAAGCTTTTCCATTCCAGGAGAGCTGGTTCACATAAACCTGATCGCCCCGCTCTTGTTTCGCATGAATACGGACCTCTTTCCCATTTTCGAGTTTTAAGGTAACCTTATCAAACTGAGGTGAACCAATCACATATTCTCCGGATCCGGGTGAAACAGGATAAAATCCCAATGATGAAAACACGTACCAAGCCGAAGTCTGTCCATTATCTTCATCACCACAGTAACCATCTGGCGTCGGAAGATACAGTTTATCCATGATCTTACGGACCCAATATTGTGCTTTCCATGGTTCTGCGGCATAGTTATAGAGGTAAGGCATATGTTGGATCGGCTGATTACCATGTGCATATTGCCCCATATTCATCACCTGCATTTCACGCATCTCGTGGATCATGCTACGACTTTTCATTCCTTCATAACTTGGGATAACAAAGACAGTATCCAACATGGAAACGAAAGATTTATTTCCGCCCATCAAATCTATTAGTCCCTGTGGATCATGAAATACACAAAAACTCCAATGCCACGCATTACCCTCAGTATATTCACGGGACCAAGCACTTGGGTCAAAATTTGCGACAAAAGAACCATCCGCTTTTTTACCACGCATCAACTTTGTCGTTGGGTCAAAAAGATTTTTGTAATTCATCGCCCGTTGTGCGTAAATAGCTGTTTCAGATTTTGGTTTACCTAAGGTCTTTCCATATTCATAAATACACCAATCGTTATAGGCATATTCCAAGGAGCGGGCCACGTTCTGGTCAACCTTCACATCTGCTGGAATATAACCTAGTTTATTATAGTACTCATGGCCAAAACGCCCAGTAGAAGAATGTTTAGGATACGCATTATGTGCACCATGTTTCAGGGCCTCCCAAAGGATTTCTTTATCATAACCTGTTCGATTGGTGACCAAAGCGTCCGCTACTACTGATGCAGAATTATTACCGATCATAGACGCACGATGTCCTGGTGAAGACCATTCTGGCAAGTATCCACTTTCCTTGTAGGCGTTCACTAAGCCCTCCTGCATGCGATCATTCATAGACGGATAGAGCAGGTTCAAAAGCGGAAATAAACTTCTGAATGTATCCAAAAACCTGTATCTGTGAACATTTCACCAGGTAGAACCTGGCCATTATAAGGGCTATAATGAATTCGTCTTCCTGAGCCATCAATTTCGGAGAAATCCCGTGGAAATAATGTTGAACGGTAGAGACAGGAATAAAATGTACGCAAACGGTCCACGTTTTTATCCTCTACCTGAACACGCCCCAATACCTCATTCCATTGTTTTTACCCTCATCTGCTACCTGCTCAAATGTTTTAGACTTCACTTCATTGAGATTAAGCTCCGCTTGTTCAAAACTAATAAAGGAAGAAGCAACCTTTGCCATTACCTTCTCTCCTCTTTTTAAAGAAGGGAAGCCAATGATCGCTCCAGCATGATCATCCTGAATTTCCAATTCATTATCCTTGATATTGCCATTCCTTACGCCGGCTTTATACGAAAAAGGGCGATCGAAAGTTATGACAAAATAATTCTTAAAATTATCTGGAACACCACCACTATTTTTGGTCGAATAACCGATAATTTTATTTTCTTGAGGAACAACCTTGATATAAGATCCCTTATCAAAGGCATCAATAATTACATAAGCCTGTTCTGTCTTGGGAAAAATAAATTGAAATACCGCAGCCCGTTGGGAAGGTGTAAGCTCAGTAGTGACATCATGATCTGCCAGGTAAACACTATAATAATAAGGTTTCACAACCTCGGCTTTATGGGAAAACCAGCTTGCCCGTTTTTCTTGATCAAACTGAGGCTTACCCGTCATGGGCATCAATGAAAATTGCCCATAATCATTATTCCAGGGGCTTGGTTGATGGGTCTGCTTAAATCCCTTAATTTTATCAGCAGTATAGGTATACACCCAACCGTCACCCATATTACCTGTCTGCGGTGTCCAAAAGTTCATTCCCCAGGGACGTGCTATCGCCGGATAAGTATTTCCATTAGACAACTCATATTTAGATTCTGTACCGATCAAAGGGTTTACATAGTCTACCGGAGAAGATTGTTGCGCCAAACTTATATGAGACGCAAAAAGAAAAAGGACACCGCCTGTTATTTTTTTAATGTTAAACATAATTCTTGTTTTGGTTGAAGCCGTCCTAAAATACATCAAAAAGCTAAAACGTATTAGTAAATATAAATAAGAAATTTAAATATAGGGGATAACAAGCCTATTTTCACAAGATGGTTACAATACAAATACGATTATTTGGGGTTCCGTCTCTTATTTTCAGTATTTTTTTAATAACAAACAGTATTGAAGTTCAGGTCTTTTATAACCTGTAAACCTCAATACTGTTTTCTAAAAATCACCCCACTTTTTCTAGCGTGCGTACTTTCAATTGCCGCTAAAATTGTTTTTTATTGCGTTATTGTGGTAACTCCAGTAAACGAAACTCAGTCATTTGAAAGTTTGATCCTGACGATACAGCTTTCACAACATAGCGGTAATAACTATACGATTTTGTATTCGAGAACGTAAACGGCTGCGATCTTCTCCGGTCTGTGGGTGCTGTACCAAAGTTATAACCTGTGACAGTATTCAAAGTCACCCACGACTCGCCATCATTAGATCCCTGTATTTCCCAGTCTTTGGGATCCCTTTCGGGAGAATCATTTCCCGTTGTGATGGTATAGGCATTAATTACCTGCGGTTGGTAAAAGGCGAACTGCCAATACATGCCTGGTTGATACCCACCAATAAATAATTTAGAGGTCAGATCATTATCAATTAATTTTTTTGATCCTTCACCAGCATCGGGTCCGCTCGAATTATCCTGCGAAATTCGGAATGTATTATCAATATTTGTCCAATCCTTTACAATGCCTAAATCCGTGAGGAGTTTAGAAATAATTACTTTGGATCCCTTGGGGTAGTGACATTCAGTCTATAAGTCGCAAAAGTTCCTACAGCGACAGATACATCGGTTTTTGCCTGATCAGAAACCTGCTGGTACTTATCTTTATCCGTCATAACGGACCAGGTGACGCCTTTCACTGCAATATCACTATCGTAGCTTAGCATCAGTTTACCGGTTCCGTTTTTTGCGGCATTGAAGCGAATCAACTTTTCCGCGTCAATGTCAATAACTTCTT
This sequence comes from Sphingobacterium sp. E70, assembly GCF_019285695.1. NCBI lineage: Bacteria > Pseudomonadati > Bacteroidota > Sphingobacteriia > Sphingobacteriales > Sphingobacteriaceae > Sphingobacterium > Sphingobacterium sp. E70. The sequence goes on from NZ_CP079104.1 coordinate 2,370,793, forward strand.
CGCGCTGTGCCCAATTTCCATTTTCATTAAGCACCATCAATTTCACAACAAAACTCCCGGTATTTAAAAATGTATGCTTTGGAGATGCTGTCGAAGAGGTACTGTCATCCCCAAAACTCCAACGCGTTTCCGTATAATCTTTGGACTGATTCGTGAATTCAAATGTAAAAGGATCATCATTTGCCACCTGCTTTATTGAAAAAGCGGATACTGGATTAGGAAGTTCCGGCTCTTCAACCACAACTTCCTTACTTTTACTACAGCCCAGCAACACGAATAGCAACAATAGACTATACACGTGTTTTTCCAATTTTATAGCCATAAATTTCATCATTATATAAAACATTCCTTACTGTAATATCCACTATAAGAATTCTATCATTCTCCATTCCGAACATTGGAATAAACTACTTCCAACATTTTCTGTAATATTGAGACGATAAAATTTATAACTGCCTGGTTTCTGAACATTAAACCGTCTCGTTTGGATCCGATTTGGGAAGCTTTCATTGGTTCTTGTATCGATAACAACCCAATTCGTCCCATCCAACGACCCCTCGAGGAACCAACTTTTTGGATCACGTTCAATGGCGTCATTTCCGGATGTAAGCGTATAGGCTCCAATTTTTAATGTTCTTGTAAACGTTAATGTACATTGGAGATCGCCTGTGAATGCACTTTGCAAAAACTTAGTACTTGTCAGGTCATCTACAAATTTCAGGCTTCCTTCGCCCGCATTTGGTCCACCATTGTTATCTCTATTTACGGTTAAAACAGCTTCTTTGGTTACATCAAACTCGACCACATTTGCGCAGTCAATCAAAATAGTGGTATAGTTTTTTTGTGGATTGATTACGTGCAATGTTGGATCCTTTAGATAAACGGTCAGCGCAAGAAATTTATCTTTATTTTTTGCGATAATATCCCAGGGGACGGAAATACTGAAGTCAGCAGATGATTTATTTCCCTGGACTTGTATACGCGACGGCAGCGTATATTCATTTTCCTTCATTCCCACGGTATTCACAGGCAACACATTCTTTGAAATCCAATTTGGTATCGAATCTGTTGTACCTCGTATTTCTACATAAAACCATTTACTTGGAAAGGATGCTAAAGAAACACCCAAAGGGATTTCAATTCCCGATGGTGTTGTATTGTAATTGGTATGTTTGCTTGCGAGAATTATACTCGCTGGAGAATTGATGATCGACAGGTAATGAATATCAGTCGGAGTCAATAAGCTCTTGGAATCAAACGTCACAATAATACTATTGGGATTCCCCAATTGGTTACCCTTTCCAGGGTTTATTAGTTTATAAGAAAGCGCAAATTTTTTCCCATATATCCTTTCGATCTCCGTTCGGGAAATGGTTAACACAAATGATGTCGTATCGGATCCATATTGGAACTTCACCACATTTGGAAAAGAAAATGCCTGATTGGGCAGTGTGACAACATCTTTTAAGGCTCCCGATTCGATCAATTTGGTTACGGTATCCGTATTCAACTGCAGCTCTACATCAAAGGTTTTGGATGCCGGATTGCTTAACTTAACTTTGAGAGGGATCTGGACATAGTCGTTTGTCTTCACCAAATCCTTCCCACCACCTTCGGCAATAACCTGTACGGGATTGTTCCCCAGCAAATCAAAGTCCTCTAGTTTATCTTTTGAACAGGCCATAAATTGGCTATAGGTCAAAATCATTGTTAGAAAATAAAAAGTCTTTTCATAATATCTCTTTTAAGATTATTTATCCACCCAAACTCGCCCATCCAATTGCCAGCTTTCTTGCCTTGCAATCTGCAGCCAGCTGAAGATCTGCGCTGTTATATCGGTATTTTTGGGCACCAAGGTACTAATGGTTTCTACTGAAGGCGCACATAAGAAATCATTGAGTTTTGAAATTTCATAAGTTGAATTCCCAACTTTTAAGGTATTTCCAAAGGGCCCTTCATCGTAAAGCAAACCGTTGGTTACAGTACCGAAAACCGGCCAATTTGCCGCAAGGTTTTGATAGTAAGGATGATCATCACTTATACCTACCTGACAGTTATATTGGGAAATCACCGATTCAGGTAACGCGATTTTCCAAAAGCGTACATCGGCAATGTAGTAATCTCCTTCATTCCAATTACTATTTCCATTCATTAGGCCTAATCGAAACTTCGCCGGGCTATTGATGGCTCCCCAGCCACTGACATCTATTTCATTTCCCGGAAGACCGTTGGTGTAGGTTTTGATCAGCCTTTTACCATCACTTGTAACCGTTCCTACCACGGTCACGTTGTTCCATGTCGCATTATTCAATTTCGGACCATTTACCTCACCGCTTCCGTTCGGACCCCGCCCATTGAACATCCAATAATCATCTTTGAAAGCCATGATCCAGCCATTTGTAGGTGCACCAGATTCCCATTTTTCACGTTTACCAATAAAAGATGGATAATTAGGAAATCTATAGGTATTATTTGGTCCCTTATTTTTCTTGACTTTCAATTCGATGGTAAATTCCTCATCTTTATCACCCAGATCAAAAAGTGAATTATCCCCTTCGGTCATCTCAGCAAATATCCCACCCTTAAACCGTAGAAAATCACCAGAAAAACGGCTTCCCAAATAAGGTTTATTAATGTAACGCGAATTGTATTTCGGGAGTAGAAAATTGTAAAGGTATTGACATTAGGGTTGCTAAAAATAGTATTGTCATTTTGTGCAGGCGGAATTTCAAAAGGTCCGCCTTTACTTGATGTAATAATAACTAGCCAGTTCTCCTTTTTAAAGGTAGCGCGTTGCTCCAAGGCTTTGAGAATTTCGCCCACCTGTTTATCAAAGTTATCTATCGCAGCTTTGTAGGTCGCACTGCTATTGTCATAGGCACTTGCCTTTCCAGCTTTGTCTATTGCTGTAAAATGAGCGGTTAACATGGTGAGTTCAGGTTGTTTCAGCCCCTCTTTAACACCGTTAACAACTGCTTCATCTGAATTTTCAAATTTTGCCGCGGTAACGGGGCTAAATGATCCACAAACAATTGTGAACTGCTATAAACTTTAAATTCAGGTGTTTTTATATTAGCCGCTATTCGGGTATAAACAGTTGGAAAAGTCTGCAAATTATTATTGCTAAAATTATTCCCAACGACCAGGTGTTTATTTTCACTTACACCGGTAATAATATTTGCCAAATCTGCCCCTGTTGAATTAATATCCGTGTGTTCCTCGCTTAATGAAACCCAGGAGTAAATGGAATGGTCCAACAATCCGTTTATGGTCGAAATATTGGCGGTGCGTACGGATTCTCCCCGGGCACCATCCGCAATTAGCAACAATACTTTAGGCTTACCATATACCAAATCCACAGTATCCTGCGCGCCTGTATTATCAGGCAACAATCGTCCAAACTCATCCTTACAAGAGCTTACTGCGACAAAAACAATAAAGCACAGTAGCCACACATATATATATCGAAAATTATCTTGACTTCTCATCAGTGTAATATTTAGGTTATTGTTCCAATTTAATTCGAATCAGATTATGGACTTGCTCATTATTAAATCGGCTGAAGGATCCCATGATCAGCAAAGCACGTTTGCCATCTTCTGTTCTTGTCTCTACCGCTTTATTCACGTACCCAGAAAAATATCCCGAGGTATTATAAGCCGCATTGAGCTCTCCGGTTGGATTTAAAATCATAAAACCATTGCGGGCAATATTGTTATATCGCACAAAATCACCAGCAACAACAATTAGACCGTCGTCCAACTGTACCGCGTAGAAAGGGTTACCCCATCAAATATTTTGGGCTGAAAAGAAGTGTCCAATGTACCATTCGCGTTCAACATCATGATCTTGACGCTAGTCGCTCCATTATACTTACTAAACGCCCCAACGACGATATACTTATTCGTTACACTATTGTAAGTAACTGAATTTACATTGTAATCTGCACCTGTTCCTCCGGTATTAAATGTTGGATCCAGCGTTCCATTTGCATTCAACCTTGTAATATAACCTTTTGCTTCACCATCGAAACGGTTGAAAGTTCCATAAACCACAATTTTCCCTTTCTGCGCTCCTATCGGATGATAAACCGTATTTACCGCCCCATTACCACCGGGAAATGCTTTACCATCTGATCCGAATCGAAACGTTTTGTCCAGACTACCATCAAGATTCATTCGGGCAATATGTCTAATCTCCGTACTATCCAGGATAACCGTATCCCTTGTTTCCAATTTGTTGGGCTTTCCATAAGTCCGGCGGATATAATATCGGAAATTTCCAGTCGCTAGGACCTTTCCTTCAGATTCATAAATATTACCCACATTACCATCAAAACCGCCATTAAATGTCGGATAATATTTTAAGGTATCTGGCTGACCGGGCCTCCGGAATGGCTTTATCCCCATTGTATCAATGGCTCCGGTCAAATTAATACGCGTCAGATTGCTGATGTCGGTATTTCGTTGACCATAACCGGAGAATGAACCAGCCAAATAGTAATAGTTACCTAATTTCAGGATGCTGTTCAACGAATTATTCGCACCGGTACCTATACGGAAGCTCGCGTCGTACGTACCATCTGCAAACGTTCTCACCAAGCGATTAATCGGCCGTATGGATCCTTTGTTATTATAATTGGTAAATGATCCCGCAAAGATCATTTTGCCATCCTCCAGAAAGAGCACATCCGAAACCGTATTGTTTGTACCCACCCCGACTTGAAATGTAGCATCCAAAGCAACATTCCCCAGCACGGTAAACTGCGGACCAAAAAAACGATATCATCTATGGTAACCGAAAGCACACCGGTGCTTGCGAATGGTGGAACTTTTAGCTTTACATGATCCGCAGTCAACTCAACAACTTCTGCCTTTTCCCCATTAAATCTGATAACGGCCTTATCTTTATATTTATCCAATCCTTTTATCCGCATTACGGTCTCAGCACCAGTTTTCCCGGATTCAGGTTGCATCTTATCCGTTGGGTTTATTTCGATATCCAGTGGCGGTAAGCCCTCTTCATAGGGAGCCGAAAAAGTCTTATTGTCTTTGTTACATCCAAATAATAATGGAATAAAGAATAATAAAGCAATATATTTCCACGTCGTTCTGTACATAACTTTCATAATTTATTTCACAACTGGTTTTTAACGTTTACTTTCCAAAATATCAGCAATAATCTCTCCCGATCTATAACCGAAATCAGCTTTTGTATAATCAATCACATGCACAACACCATTGTCAGGTTGTATATCCGAAGAAGCGATGGGGCAAGCCCACCATTCCGTTGGTCTGCTGATATCGGGGATATAAGAAATATGGAGCTGGCGATAGCCCATATACTTTAGCCTGGTGATGTTATTTTTATCCGAATCATTGATCGCATCGTTATATACCACTCCAATATTGGACACGGTATTTCCCAATGAGGTATAATTTTGTCCTTTAAATACATTCAGCAAGTCAAAATCAATCTGTGGGTAATCCATCAACTTCCGTTTGCCATTGAACATGTAACGCAATAGATATTTTCGCCAGATGGTACTGTCAACGTCTGCCAATGTTTTTACCGTATCTCGCCCAAGAAGATACAACAGCATATTCACACCGGATGCGCCTCGCTGGGCGTTGCCTTTCGCCAGACCGATTAATTTTTGGACACTCTCATCTCTAGGGGCGAAAAAGGTAAACTCTTTGGTCTGAAAATCATTTTCCAGTCCGCTAGCCGAATAATCTGTGCGATGGAATCAAATTCCCTTGGTTTTGAGTCTAAATATTCCATGATTGAGCCATCGAACTTTGCCTGAGCTAAACCACCATCTTTGTAATACTCATCTTTTTTACAGGATCCCATGCTCAATAGCAACATGCTGATCATAAAAATATAGCCTCTAATTTTAAATCTTCTCATAATACATATAGATTTAGTTTCCGCCAGTCCAATAACTATTTAACACAATCTTAGAATTGAAATTCTTAGCCGAAGGATCCAGCGGCCAGGTCCATGCACGACGATTATATTGATCAATCGTCATCGGTGTCATTGTCCACTGTGGATTTAATATCCGTCTTGTTCTGATCAGGTCAAAATACCGCATACCTTCACCGATCAATTCACGGCAGCGCTCTTCGAAAATAAAATTCTTAAGATCGGTTCCACCACCTGAATAACGGGTCGCTTCGGCACGGTCCCGAACGATGTTGAGTACAGCGATAGCCTCGGCTTCCCTTGACGCACCAAGATTGGCTAAGGCCTCGGCCTCCAGGAGAAGGGCATCCGCATAACGAAATATCATGAAGGTATTGTCGGGATTAGAATCCTCATTGCCCGAAGCAAAGACGTTGGCCGCGAATTTTTAAGTACAAACTGGCCATTATCGGCATACATATCCTCATACCAGAGCTCCTTCCGCTTATCCGCGGGCCCATTAAGCGGGTAGATACGGTACATAAAAACAGATGAATAATACGCGATACTAAATTGCTGGTTGTATCGGGGAATTTATAGGGCCATCGCAGGAAATGATCCCAAAGCGGCGCATAAGCATTATTTTGATCGCCGTAGTTAATGGTCCGATAAAACTCAAAAAGTGATTCTTCTGTTCGTCCTTTGGAGACTTTTGCCCAATTTTCCGGTGTTAAAGCATAAAGGTAATGAACGCCACTTGCTCTCAGCTCTTTACCCAATGCCGCCACACTTTCATAATATTTTGTTGCATTAGGTGAATCAAAATTGGCATTCCACATTTTCATATGCATCAACAATGCAATGATACTACCTCGGCTCGCTCTTGCGCCGCGCTGCGATGCGTCACCAAATGACCAGGGCATAATATCTTTGACAGATTCTAAATCCAAAATACATTTACTGATCACAGAAACCATGTCCTCACGTGCCAGCTGTTTAGCAAAATAGGCCTCCGTATAGTAAACCACATCACCATATAGACGAACCATCCAAAAATAGCTGAGACAACGCATAAAAGTCGCCTCCGCTTTGTAACGGTCTTTGTCCGCCGCCGACAATCCCGGAATTCCTTCCTCCAGTTTGGCAATCAAAATGTTGCAGCTTTGAATAACCTTGTAATAGATATCCCAGCTCGACACCTTGTACATGGCATAACCGCTAGAGCGCCCACCGGGCAAGGTATTGACATAAACGGCATTCATATTGTTCGTTCCTAGATCCCTCAGGATCATACGATCATTTGATGAAGTGGGCGAAGAGAAAATCTCGCCAGATCTGGCCTCTCCTATCGCCCCCATGACCCAAGACTCATTTATCTTCTCAAAAACTGACTATATATACGCGCAATATTTGCCTCTACATCTTCTTTGGACTGATAAAAGTTATTTCCTGTAAGTCGATCAATGGGTTCGACTGTCAAAAATTTCTTACAGCCAACGGTCAATATGACGCATAGGCTTAAAACAAATGCAATTCTTGTAAAATTTCTTCTAATTTTCATAACACCTAGCGATTAGAAATCTATATTAACACCTACACTATATTGCCTTGGGACAGGATATCCACCTGAAGCGTCCTTCCCATGCTACTCACGTTTTCCGGGTTCGGCCCACTATATTTTGACAAGGTAGCGACGTTTTCAGCCGTTACATATACCCTTAAACGCTCTAGGCCATAGCGTCTAACTGCGCTTTTCGTAAACATATAGGACAGTGTAACACTGTTGAATTTGAAATAGGATCCATCTTCCGCCCATAAACTTTGATCCATACGAAATGGATCAATGCTCGAATAACGTCTAAAATCGTAGGCATATGGATATTCCGCGATATCCCCGGCTTCATCCACATATTAATGTCGTCCAACGGAACGACAGCCTGGCTTCCATAAGGATCATTCATTAGACGCAGCCGCTCCGCAAGCGCATTATTTAAGATCGTACGTTTAGCAGTGTATGAACCATACACATTTAGACCAAACGTTCCTAAAGTTTCATGATTATAATTTAAATTCAATTGTAGACCTCCAGTAATGAGCGGCTGAGAATTACCTGTTCTTGCATAATCGTTTTCATCTAAAATATAGTTACCATCCAAATCGGCAAAAATCGGGTCTCCTGCTTGAAATTCTGTCCCATTTGCCATGCGATACCGACGACCTGACACAGGATCCACAGGTACATCCGCATCGGTTCTATAAACACCTCGGTTTAATAACATGTAATTTGACATGGTCGATGTTCCTACTCTAAAAACGATATGCTGTCTCAGGTCATTGGTATAATCCCAGCGAACAAATTGACCACCATAATGTTCTGGCAATTTGAGCAATACATCCCGGTTAAAGGCGCCATTTACACCGACGGACATGGTAAAGCGACCTTCGGTAAATGGTCGATACATCACAGCGAGCTCATGACCATAGTTAGCAATAGCCGCTGAATTGCTATTTACCTTGTCAAAGCCCAATGAGGTAGATAACTTCTCCTCAAACAAGATATTATCTACTTTCTTGTAATAAGTATCATAGGTCAGCTCAAACCGGTTATTGAAGAACGCCATGTCCAAACCCAGGTTATATTGACTGGTGGTTGTCGGTTTTAAATCTGGATTAGGAATCTGTTCGTAATTGATTCCGATACCGATTTTATCATTATACCCGCCTGTAATATCATATTTTCCATAAACCCGTTCCAAGGTACTATTAGGCATAACGTTTACCCCCAGCTTGTGCGGATCGACAATAAGTTGATCCAGTCTACTTCTTTTAAAAAGTCTTCATGATAGGCATTCCAACGAAAACCAACCGCGGGATTTTTGGTGTATAGATTTCCAAACCCATTTTGTGATGAACCGTCCATACGATAAGAAAGATCCACGACATATTTTTTCATATAATCATAGGTGCCGGCAATTGCAAAAGACAATCCACGTTCTTTTCCAAAGCCTCGGCGCAGCAATCCTCCGCCTTTCGAAAAGTACCCATCAAACCCTAGTGGTCCTTCAAATTGGTCGTTAGGTGTACGAGCTTGCAATGCAGCATTTGCTTGCTTTTCCAACGTACGGATTTCATTGAACAGGTTGAAAAACACTGTATGTTTTTCTTTAAACGTCCGGCTATAGTTAATAGAGTTACGGTTATATAACGAATTATATCGTCCATAATAGGCATATACCTGGGCAAACTGACCGTTTGCTTCCGCCGGAGTAAACGTACTTTCGTTGTCGGAAGTAGACTCATAACTTACCGTTGTGGTTGCCCGCAAACCTGGAATAAACTCATACGAGGCTTCGATAAAAGGTTTTATCGACTTAGAAGAATTATCATTCCTTGTTTTTAGTGCTGAATTATAACCCGATGAGGCTAAATAAAACGAGGGGCCGGGCAACAGGGTTGAAGCCATTCCATTTTTGCCACTCCGGACTGCAAAATCCTAATCCATTACCTTTACTCTTTGACCCTAGTGAAGCATTGACCTGAGCCGTGAATCTAAATTTTTCATTTGGATAATACTCAAATCGCATGTTGGCCATGTAACGGTCAAAACCAGTATTTTTATGATTCCGTTTTCATTATAATAATTCAAGTTGGCTTTATAATTTAGCTTTTGATTCCCGCCGTCTATCGCAACGTTATGGGTCTGATTATAGGTTGTCGCATAGAATAAATCCTGCCAATTGGTCGAATTGTTAAAATAAGCATTTAAGCTATCCGAAAGTATGGGGTTTGGGAAATACGATCCCAGTCATCTTGCGATAGTGCATTACCATAAATTTGTAATAACTTAAGCCGACGCTCGAGATTACCACCCAAAGTTTCTCTTAATTTTGGTGGTGTCTTCAGGAAGAAGTTTCCCGTATAACGTACACGGGGCACTTCTGAATTTCCGCGCTTTGTGTTAATAATGATAACACCATAAGCTGCCAAGGAACCATATAGAGAAGTTGCTTGTGCATCTTTCAATACCTCTATATTCTCTATGTCCTCGGGCGGTATGAGTGATAGTGGGCTAATACCGGGTCCTTGTTGACTGAGGCCAAGCTCATTTGCACGATCCGCATCCATTGGTACCCCATCAATAACATACAAAGGCGAAGTCGGTGTCAAGAATGACTGGTCTCCCGAACCTGTGACACTAATTGTTGAAAGCCCCGAATCTGTGTAGACCCTCTAAATCCTGGGGCTCCAGTATTCACCTGTACATTCAAGCCCGCAACTTTACCCTGGAGTAAATTCTCCACATTCGCCGCTGGAATATCTTGAATCTCTTTGCCGCTGATTTTGGTTGACGCTCCCGTTGTTGTTTCCCGCGGTCGTTTAACATAACCACGAACAACCACTTCATCCAACTGATTATCCAATTCTTTCATTCGTATGTTGACATTTCGGTCTGCTCGTATAGTAGTGCTTACACCATCGTAACCGATCAATCTAAACGAAATGGATGATCCCGCGACCGCAGTCACACTAAATGCTCCCGATGAATTTGTGGATGTCACTTCGCGGGATGTTTTGCCATAACGAATTGTTACTCCACTCAATGCCCGCCCTTTTTCATCAGTCACTTTCCTGACATAATGATCGCTTGTGCAAATACCTCCAACGACATGAACATGCACAATATCAAGAGAACACAACTATTATAAAATATCTTTAATCGCATAACTATTTCTATTATTCGTTATCAAATCGTGGATTCTCTCTTTGGAAATGAAAAACAATTTCCCAGTCTCCTTTCGTAAATAATTTGAAGTTCAATCCGAAACCCGCTGTAATCAAGATCCCTCCGAAACCTCTTCTAGAATAACTAAAATCTACCTTTGCACTTCCTCCATTTGTATATTTAGTAGGGTAATTTGTAAGGGGAATGGGATAAGCGACATCATATTGAACATAACTTTCCGTTTTTTTCATGTTAAAACCATGTACCAGCTCGTTCCAATTTGTTTCGTTGAAATTATCAGGGTTGATCGGATTTTTATCTTTGTTCAAAAAAACAAATCTTAAATTATGACCATTTCCACCACTAAAAGGGCGTATATAAACCACCAAATCTTTAAACTCATCATTGGTTCGCAACAATTGGTTACTGGATTCTCCAAAGATGTCATTCATATAGGAAGGCCAGATATAGCTTTGCTTCTTGGGGTTTTTAGGATCCTGGGGTCTGGTGCGATTTCACCGTTATACGGATTTTTATCCGAATAGGGTTCATAGTCCTGTACTCGCCATGGTAGGATCATAAAATCTTTGACAATGGTAGTTCCGCCTGAATTGGAAACTTTCAGATCGAAATAGCGAACATTTTGAACCAGGTCAATACTATCTTTGGCTCGAGGTGTAATAAGCGCATTCGTTGAGGAGTTCCATAAAATAAATGTCCCTGTCGAATCGACCTCAAAAAGCGGTCTGTTGACCTGTTTCCTTTTGGCTTCGATTTCTGCCAGATTTTCTCTGTTCCATCGTACCGTGAAATCCACTCATAGACTGGTTTTACCTGAAAAAGATCTGTATACGGCCTTCCATCGCCGTAGCGGGGATTGACAATTTCAAACTTTAATGGCGTTGTTGAATGGTCTGTATTCACTATCCCCATAGTGTGGTCCGTCCTAAAATGGGATAGAAGGATTTCCCGTCATAAGTCAGATTCACGCTTAAAAACTCCTTCTCTTCGGGCAAATTATACATTTTTTACACCCATTTAAGCCTGCACACATTAAAACAAGTAGACTACAATAAAAACATAGTCCCTTATCCAGTATTCTGTATTTTTAAAAATTCTCATTGCTTAGACATTCTTAAATTGGTTATTGATTTCGGTTCATTGTCCAGTCTGCAAGTTGGAAATCACTGCCCCCATACATGCGTGCGATATTCAAACGATAGGTTTTATATGCTCTTGTATTGGTAAAAAGAATACCCTTAACTGGAAACGCTCATCAAAAGCTTCATCTTTTTGGTGTCCAGAAGATCCCATTTGGAAGTCTCTTCGTTCCATCCCTGTAAGGTCCAATCTGTTGGATCCCGCTGTTGAATGTCATTCGCTGACCGAAGCGTATAGCTGTTCGCAGCGACAGCAACCAGAAAATCCCATTGGATATAAAATTGTCCGGGACTTGACAAGAAGAATTTGGTCTCTGGATTGCCATCAAATACATACTTGGATGCTTCCACAGCATTCGGACCTCCGGACGTTTCTTTTGATGCGGATCCTACTCCGCCAATTGTTTTAAATAAATTCTCAGGTGGTGGGATATAGATAATCTGACTGACAAATTTATTAAAGCCGAAAACATGGTCAGGATTAAGCACATGGACCACAGCGTTATCTGTCTGGATATTTAGCGAACTTGTTTCCGTCGTCACCCAATTGCGATTAAATACGGATCTTCTTGTGTCGGAGAAATCAACTATTGTTGGACCTCCATTCATATATCCCGATGACGCCTGTCTATTGAGACCGATATGCATCGGATAACCGTAGCGTATCCCCAATACGTCCTTCCCATCTTGATTTGTGAGTGAATCACTGGAAATCCTTCCCTGGATAATGTACTGACACATCAGCGAATCCAGTATTTCATATTTCACAGAATTTAAATATTGGGCCGGTTTGTCCGATACATTCAATGTATTATTCAGGTTCTGAACCGCCAATTGAAAGTTAGCATTTGTCAGTGCAAACAAAGTGACCGTACTATCTTGCAGTTTCTTTTGCAGTCCGATCCGGTCGATAACTTTAACCAAGGAATCATATACCCCAGGCTTACTTTTTAGATAACTATATAAATTACCCTTATAAACAGGTTCCTTGGCCATTGGCGAATAGTAACCTTTATCTTTGGCACAGGCGTACAACAGAGATGTAACTGCCAATGCGAATATGCACCGTATAAATAAGTTCTTTTTCATAGCTGTTACTTCTTTACTTCCAATAAGCATTTTGTTCTATTAACTTATTCTGTGAGAGGATTTCCTTTGCGATAGGCCAGTAAATACCATCATCGGCTATCAGTTGTGCCAATTTCGGATTGTCATGTTTTATCTTTTCGCGGCGGATCATATCATACCAGCGATGCCCTTCCCCATCAGTTCCCGTTTGCGTTCCAGGAAGATCGCGTCAACCAAATCACCATTAGCAGTTTCGCTGTATGCTTTAAGGCCCCTCCTTTCCCGAATTTCATCTAATAGCTCGATAGCGGCGGATTTTTCACCAAGTACAGCCAAGGACTCCGCCCGCAAAAGAGCGACATCCTCCAAGCGGGTTAAAATTGTCGCACTGGTAAAAATCCGAAAAGTGGGATCAGAAGTGCCCCCATGATACATTTGATCTTACTGAAAATCGGATATTTACCATTGAAATTCCGGAAGTAGACTTCCGTGTTCGGATTGCCCAGGGTATCTATGCTGAAACGCTGATCTTTTTCTCATTGAATGTCTTTAGAATCATTTCTTTAGGCATGTAAATATCGGGCACAGATTTATTCACCACAGGCGCCGCCAGTGTAAGTTCCTCAATATGACCTGTAAATGAAGCTTCGACATGCGCCCAGATATAGGGAAAGGAAAACATCTGTTCGGATCGTTTTTCAAAGAAAAAACCATTGCCATCCGTCAGGAAAGAAGAAGATAAATAATAAGCTCCTCCTTTCGAATAATTATCCATCACAAATTTGGAGTAAGATGCGACATCAGCATAATTCGCTTGCCAGGCGGCCAAATGAGCTAAGATCGCATAGGCGGAAAGCTTCCGTACCAACGCACCATTCCAGCGTGAGGAGCTTTCATTATAATAATCCCCAATCTGCTGCTCATCGCCAGTGCTATAGGAATAAGGCAGCAGTTGTGCCGCCTCATACATTTCTTTTTCAATCCAGGCATAGAGCTTTAAACGATCTTCGCGAGGCTTATTTTCAAAATTGCCATCATGAGAATTTAAGATCAAGGGGACATCTCCCCAAATACGTACCATGTTGAAATAGGCATAAGCACGTAAAAATCGCGCTTGGGCAACATCCACTACAAGGTTATTTTCGGTATACCGCATATCCTTCTGGCGTACTTCTGGTGCACGTTCCATAAATATGTTTGCGGCATTGACCACCGCAAACCAGCGCCGCCAGTTGGATAATGCATTTAGCGATTCATAATTCGCTTTGAGATCATTTTTATAATGGCTTTCAGGTCTTGCCGGTTTGGACTTTCAAAATCACCGGATCGTACATCTCCGTAAAGCCAATATCCGTTATTATCGTCCAATGCGGCCTTGGTTAAACCGTATATACCCATCAGCCCAGCACGCGTATCTTCCAAAGCATTCCACATATTTTCTTCTTTGACCGTCCGCGAAGAATCTATATCAAGCATTTTCTTGCACCCGCCGCCAAGAGCGAGCAAGAAAATTGGTAAAACACGAATAATGAAGTAGTATCTTTTCATGTCTGTTTGTTTAAAAATCAACTTTAATACCTAAGGTGTAAATTCGGGGATACGCAATTTGGACCCAATATCGTAACCCGTATAATCGACAATCTCGGGATCCACACCGCTATAAGATGTTATGGTCGCGACATTATTCGCAGAAACATAGGCATAGGCATTTTTAATACGCTGTGCACTTCCACCGAGCAAAGTCGTCAGATTATATCCCAATGTGATTGCGCGAATCTTCAAAAAAGAAGCGTTCTCCAAGAACAGGTCCTGATCTGCCTGATACGCAATGACCGAACTCAAGGGTTATACAACGGATACTTACTATAGTCGCCTCTTTTCTCCCAATAGGTAATCTCCTTGACCGCATCCAACTTCCGGGCCCCTTCATTATTAATAAAATCAAAACGATTTGCCATCTCTTGATTAATGAGCTCACGGCCGATATTGTAGTACATATTGATACCTAGATCCCACTTCCCAAACACAAAGTTGTTGTACCAATTTCCAAAAATGGCCGGTAAACGATGCCCTTGCAAAGTTCTGTCATCATCATTTATGGTATTGTCGCCATTTTGATCCTTCCAAATGGGATCACCTGCTCGCAACTGAATAGCATTATAGGTCATTCCCGATGGTACTTCCGCATCTGTCTTGTAAATCCCTTCATTGGAAAGAAGCCAATATTGATCCAGTGACTTGCCAACTTCCAATAAATTATTCCCAATAACCAAGCGATCAAGTCCATTTGGCAATGCTTTAAGTTTGTTTCGATTGTGAGACACATTAAGTGCCGTAGACCATTTAAATGTTTTGGATTGGATCGGATCGAGACCGATTGTTAATTCCGCCCCGGCATTTTGAACATCCATTCCTGCGGAATAACTTGATTTGTATCCATACTCACTAAAGGAAGGGATATTGATCAGCTGGTTTTTAGTCTGTTTCAGGTACAGATCCAAGGAGACATAAAAGTTCTTTTTTCAATTGCGTAGTCAAGACCTAAATTGCCCTGATCAGTGTAGGCCCAGGGAATATTATAACCTACCCATCCCGATTCGTAAGGCCGCACCAGTCCAGCGATCGCATTATAGCCGGCAACCAACTGATTGCCTGTAAAACCCATTTGAGCGACATAATTAGGTCCCTGTGCAAAATCATCAAATACATTGTTTATTCCAATACGTCCCAGACTCAGTCGAGCTGTCAGGTCTTTCAGGTTTCTATTTGTATTGAAATAACTGTTTTTGATATTCCAATTTACAGAAAGCGATGGTGTAAACAGCCATCTTGCATCGGGCTGAGCATTAGAGGATCCATCGGACCGCAGCAATAAGGAGACATCAACCTTTTGTCATAATTATAGGTCGCTTTTCCATAAAAAGAGACTAAATTATGGCGAATACGATCTAAAAATTTAAAAATAAGTGCTTTAGGATAAGCCGTAGCTTCCAAATAATTCGGAAGATTAATATCATCCTCCAAAAGATTGACTTTGATAAAATCATTTACTCCTTTGTAAGCGTAAGCGTAGTTATAGCGGTACGTATCCCATTGCAAGCTATTTCCGATCAATAGATTCAGGTTATTTTTAGCATCAATTTTCCAGTCATAATACGCTTTGTTGTCAAATACAGCACGCTGGTTATAGCCATAATAATTGGAAGCAAAATTATTGGATTCCATGAGCTTGCTATGATAAAATTGATCCCGGTAGCCTTCATTATAATCGACCATACCAGTCGAAAGAAAATGGAAATTACCTAAATCGATTTGTAGCTTACCGTAGCCCTGTACAATATTAGACTTGTTATTGTCAAAGCCTTTTTGTAAAAGCCCAAGTACTCATTATAGACCTCCTTGTTAGGCGACAATGGTGCCGATAGATCGGGGAAATAGGCTAACTGCGCAAAACGATCTCTCAGATTTAAATTTCTATTACGATCGAGTCTGGTTAGATTTGCCTGCATGGAGAATGTCAGCCAAGTCAATGGACGCATATTCAACCCAAACAAAGCGTAGTACTTATTTAGCTTCACTTTCTCTGAAATACCTTTATCCTGAGTCGATCCAGCAGCAAATTGAAAATTCGCGCGAGGGCCACCGCCAGAAAGGTTCGCATTTAGGTTATATACCAAACCATTGTTATAATAGGAGTCACTCCAATCCGACTTACCAAAGTAATTCATATTGAGTGAATCACTTAGATACACAGGATAAGAATCTCCATCATCGTATTTACCATTCGATGTATACAAATCATAAAACTGTCTTCTGAATTTATTCTCGTATTCACCGTTGATAGTCGTCACCTGTGGACGTTGTGCCAACCCCGTATACATATTGACGGCTATACGATTGGTTTTATCGGACTGATATTCTTTGGTCTGGACGACAATTGCTCCATTTGCGGCATTAGGTCCATACATGGCTATTGCCGCAACATCTTTAAGGACCTCAATAGATTTGACCATATCAATATTGATATTGGCCAAGAGATTTGTTGCCGGTCCAATTCGCTCGAGATCATAGGTCTGTACGGCATAGGCGAATGGATGTTCTCCTACTAACGGGATGCCATCTATCACAACTAATGGTTGATTTTGAAAAACATCGATGTCAGAAAGCAATGGTCTCGAAATACCACGAAAATACATGGGTTGTTTAGTTCCAGGTTCACCAGATGGCTCTGTTACATAAAGTCCCGTATTGTTCCCTTTTAAATACTGCTGAAGGGATGTATAAGGTAACAAGCCTTGCTTCTTGATCTCAACAGGATTGACTTGACTAACTTTGGTCTGAAATATGGAGTCTAATTTTACAGTTCCAATCTGAAGCTTAAGACTATCCGAAGGAGCTAATTGCTTATTATCCTGACCAGAAACAAGAGAACAGCAAGCACAGGACCATCCCAAGACAACGAGTCCACTCAAACACCTCTTTTTAATCATGTACATAAGAATGATATATAATTAGGTTATTTTACTTTTCTAGTTTAATTGGTTATAATACCCTGAACCAGAGGCCAATTGGGTGTGTTTTTTCGAGATAAGAAAATTAGTCAACTTCTTTCTCAAAAACCCGTTATGCAGTATCAAATAGAACTACCATCATAATTTAAGGTTTAAAGTTTATATAAAAAACGTTTTAGCATAATAGGAAATACCTTTCTGTCAAAACTGGTTTACTTACTTAATTGGTCAGCACTTATCGCTCTTGGTTATACTGAAGATATATAGAAAACGGAGAAAAAAAAATTTTTCTCTGTTTTTTTGTTTTGCTAAACTGGTTTAGTGAGCAACATTAAGCTATTTTGCGTCAAAAACTCGATTTCTGACCGCTCAAATCGAGATTTGCTAAAAAAACTCGCTGGCTATTTTTTTCAAATTGTAACAGTTTATCGAAAACTTCTTTCAAAAATCTATTCTGTTCCCTTTCGGGTAAAGGGCTTAAAAAATAGAAAAGACCGATCTGCAAACGATCGGTCTCTCCACTATTATAGTAATTAGTTCTAGTTTAGCTGAATTATCACTTTCCTCTCTTGG
Source organism: Sphingobacterium sp. E70 (assembly GCF_019285695.1). Taxonomy (NCBI): domain Bacteria; kingdom Pseudomonadati; phylum Bacteroidota; class Sphingobacteriia; order Sphingobacteriales; family Sphingobacteriaceae; genus Sphingobacterium; species Sphingobacterium sp. E70. Next base: position 2,388,738 of record NZ_CP079104.1, read on the forward strand.
GCTTATTTGTCATTTCAAATACCAATTCACCACCATTCGTTAGGCTACTATACGATAATTTCAAATTATCCAAGAGTTTACCATTCAAAGTCACCGATTTAACATATACATTCTTCTCAGATTGGTTACGCACAGTAATGCCAATACTTTTCCCGTTTTCTAGATTGATCTTCGCAGATTTCACCAATGGGCTTCCAATCCAATAGGCATCCTCGCCTGGTGCTACAGGATAAAATCCAAGCGCTGTAAATAGATACCAGGCGGACATCTGTCCACAGTCATCATTTCCACCCAACCCAGCATGTCCATTATGATATTGATTTCGAATAATCTGACGTAAACGTGCCTGCGCCTTCCAAGGGCTCTGGGTCATGTTATACAAATAGGCAACATGATGCGAAGGCTCGTTTCCATGTACATAATTCCCAATAATTCCATCTCGGGTGATATCCTCGGTATGCTCAAAATATTTATCGGGAAGTTCCATTGTAAATAAAGAATCCAGATAAGTCTCCAGTTTCTTTTGCCCCCATAAGCTCCATCATCTCCTGAGGTTGATGTGGGACGTACAAGCTATAATTCCAGGAATTCCCTTCAATGAAGCCTTGGCCATGGGTATCTAATACATCAAATTTCTCTTTAAACTTCCCTTGAGAATTCTTTGGTCGCATAAAACCTATTGCAGGGTCATAAAGCGATTTCCAACTCTCAGCACGTTTCGAAAAAGTACGGTAGATATCTTCTTTCCCAAGCTTCTTTGCCAATTGCGCGATACACCAGTCATCGTAAGCATACTCCAGTGTATTCGAAACCGAAGTACCAGACACATCATCCGGAACATATCCTTTATCCATATAGGCTCCTATTCCCTCATAATTACGGGTATTTGCCGTTTGCACACAAGCTCGTAATGCCGCTTCGGGATCACCTTTATACACACCTTTCAATATGGCATCAACAATGACAGATACCGAGTGATAACCACTCATACACCAATTGTCGTTGGCATAATGTGACCAGATCGGCAACATTTTCAATACGCTCTGATCGTAATGCGCCATCATTGACGCGACGATATCTGCATTGCGCGAAGGGTTAATCAGATTCAGAAGTGGATGGAATGCCCTAAACGTATCCCAAAGGGAAAACGACGTATAATTCGTAAAACCCTTAGCTTGATGAATCTCCTGATCCAATCCCTTATATTCACCATTTTGATCCATATAGATGGTTGGCATCAGACTCGCATGATACATGGCAGTATAGAAATTGATTAGATCCTCCTTGTTCAACATATCCACTTCAACCTTGTGAAGCTCCTTTTCCCAGGCCGTTTGTCCTGCATGCACATATCCATCAAAATTCCAGTTCGGAGCCTCAACTTCCATATTGTTGAGTGCATTCTTCATACTTACTGGGCTCAGCGCAACTTTCATCAGAATAGATTCGTCGGCTTTCGTGTCGAAGTCCAAATGCAGCTTGATGTTGTGAGCGGCTAGATCGGGAAAATTATGCTGTTGATCAAACTTACGCCAAAAACCGTTATACACTGATTTCCCATCTTCATATTTGGCGCCATAGTTTTTGAATGGTTTGGATGTCTTTATCGCAAAATAAACGGTACGTGTCCGGGACCATCCATTCGTTTGGCGATACCCTACCAAAGTCGAGTCATTCAATACCTTGACAACCGTCCAGACATTTTTACCGTCATAATTATAAATTCCAGCAGTTAGATCCACCACAAGATGTGAAGCATCTGATTTCGGGAAGGTATAACGATGAATTCCTACGCGTGTGGTAGTTGTTAATTCAGCTTTAATCTGATGTTTATCAAGCAAAACACTATAGTAGTTGGGCTCGGCACGTTCATTTGCATGCGAATAAGGAGATCTATACCCCTCCTGAGGTTTATCTGCAGTTCCTGGATTGAGCTGCACCTTCCCTGGGTTGGCATGACCAATATATCCCCAAGATCAGAGTGGCCAGTACCACTAAAGTGTGTATGGCTAAAGCCCACAATCGTTGGATCACCATACTGGTAACCAGCACAGTATTTATACACATCACCATTGTACTGTCCATTTACAGCATAGGATAAGGTATCCGTATCCGGACTTAGTTGTACCGCTCCGAAAGGAACGGTCGCCCCGGGGAAAGTATGCCCCATCCGAGCGGTTCCGATCAGTGGTTTGACATACTGAATCAATTTGGTTTCTTGTGCTCTTAATAAATAAGGGGCACATAACAAACCGAAACAAACTAAACTTCTTATGTTCATCGCTTAAGGATTAGATCTTTGGATTTTGACTATAAGCACTCCACAGCTCGTCAATCGTCTTCCCGGTCTGCGCTTTCCAGAAATCATCTGTATACGTTTTACTCCGCATTGCTCCATCCAATTTTTTAACAAAATCCTTTTTCACATTTTTATTAATCCAGTAGAGGAATCGTGCCGTAGTACGATAAGAATCTGTATACTTTTGTTTCTCTGTATACTCAGGTAACTTCCAATTTGCTCCAGCATTATCTATTCCGTCATCAAAACGAACAAAATCTGCGATCCCTTCAGTTACCCACCAAGGTCCGGCCCCATCAGGATAAGCCTGAACAATGTGCATCACTTCATGGGTAACAACATCAATATCACCCGGATTTTTGGCAAACCACTCCGGGCTATATCGTACAATACCTCCAGCTGTTGCGGCCACGCCCTTATAATCTGGATCAATAACAAAAGACACTTTTTGATAGTCTTGCTATTATATTTTTTTGCCAGTTTGGGATAATTAGTAAAATAAGCCGCCACCAATCTCTTCTTTAGTGCAGGACTAAAATCCTTGTCTTTATTGATCCAGATTAAAGTATATCCACCTTTGGTGATACTGTCGACATCTACAGCCACCTTTCGATCATTTTGTGTATGCTGCCAATTATCCTGTGCGGAAAGCGAGCAAGAATACATTAAAGCGACAACAGCAAGCGTTCTTTTCAAATAATTAAAGTTCATAATTAGGTTATTGTTATTTTTTCTTTTTGCTTTTTTGAATTCACACCCGTGTTCAATTCACTTGTCATCGAATATGGAGCTGCGCTCAAGGTAGTTCCTCTATTATAATTCGGTTTAGCTGTCATATCAAAATTAAGATTCCCACCTTCATGAAGTGCCTTATGACTTAACCAGTTTTTACCATAATCTGTTCCATTCAACTGCAGTGCATTGACATAAACATTTTTATCCGAATTCTTAGGTGCATCTATTGTCAATGTCTTACCATTTTCGAACGTTAATGTAGCTTTTTTAAATAATGGAGCCCCGAGCACATATTCGTCTGTCGCTGGACAAACCGGATAAAAACCTAGCGCAGAAAATACGTACCAAGCCGATGTTTGACCATTATCTTCATCGCCACAATAACCGTCAGGAGTTGGCTTATACATTCTGTCCATAACCTGACGCACCCAATATTGCGTTTTCCATGGTTGGCCTGCATAATTATACAGGTATGGCATATGCTGAATCGGCTGGTTACCATGCGCATATTGCCCCATATTGGCAACCTGCATCTCCCGAATTTCATGGATAATACCACCATAATAGCTATCATCATAATTTGGAGCCTGAACAAATACAGAGTCCAACATATTGACAAAAGTTTTCTCTCCACCCATTAAATCAATCAGTCCCTGCACATCATGGAAGACACTCCAGGAGTAATGCCAACTATTACCTTCAGTGAATGCATCCCCCATTTCAATGGATTGAAAGGAGCTTGGAATTTACCATCTTTATTTTTACCACGCATTAAATTGGTGGAAGGATCAAATAAGTTCTTATAATTCTGAGCACGTTTAGCATAGAGATCAATTTCAGCCTTAGGACGGTTCAATGCTTTTGCCAATTGGTATATTGTAAAGTCATCATAAGCATATTCCAATGTCCGGGCAGCATTTTCATTGATTTTAACATCATAAGGCACGTAGCCTAAGCTATTGTAATATTCAACACCTTTACGTCCAACAGCGGTCATTGGCCCCTCATTGTTTGCACCATGTTGCAAAGCTTCATATAATTTGTTGATATCATAACCACGCAAGCCCTTCATATAGGCATCCGATACTACCGAAGCAGAGTTGTTACCAACCATGATATCAGCATATCCAGGGCTGCTCCATTCAGGCAGAAACCCACCCTCCAGATAAGCATTAAGCAATCCCTCCTGCATTTCTTTATTGATAGAAGGATACATAAAGTTTAGGAAAGGATACAAGGCTCTAAAGGTGTCCCAAAAGCCTGTACCACCAAACAAATATCCTGGTAGCGTTTTACCATTATATGGGCTGTAATGGACAGCCTTTCCTTGCGCATCGATTTCATATAGTTTATTCGGAAAAAACAATGTGCGATACATTGTCGAATAAAATGTGCGCAATTGATCGATATCATCACCTTCTACCTTAATTTTACCTAAGGTCGTATTCCATATCTGGCGTCCATCTTCTTTAATTTGGTCAAATGACTTATTACCAAGCTCATTTAAGTTTAACATAGCTTGGTCAGCACTGATAAAAGAGGACGCAACCTTTACCTGAACAGGTTTTGATTTATCCTTCACTTTGAAACCAACGATGGCGCCCGTATGGTCACCTTTGATTTGCAGCTGGCCGTCTTTCTTTTCTTTTCCCGCCCAAGTAGCAACACTAGCAAAAGGTTGATCGAAAACAAGGACAAAATAGTTCTTAAAATTTTCAGGCAATGGGCCGCGTGCATATTTCGATGAATAGCCAATGATCATATTTTTTTCGGGGATGATCTGCACTTCCGAACCTTTTTCATAAGCGTCCAAAACGATATAAGCATCATCCGTCTTATTGAAAGAGATACGAAACATCGCAGCACGTTCAGTCGGTGTCATCTCTGCTGTCACATCGTGATCAGCCAAGTACACTGAGTAATAATATGGTTTTACAATTTCCGCTTTATGCGAAAACCAGCTTGCACGTTCATCCTGATCAAAAACAGGCTTTCCAGTAACAGGCATAATAGAGAAAACACCATAATCATTCATCCAAGGAGAAGGCTGATGTGTCTGCTTCAAACCACGGATTTTATCAGCTGTATATTGATACTGCCATCCATCGCCATTTTTCCCGGTCTGTGGGGTCCACATATTCATCCCCATGGTCTTGCTATGGAAGGATAAGTATTCCCGTTGGATAGCTCAAATTTGGATTCTGTACCCATTAAAGGATTCACCAGATCGACAGCCTCCATTTGCTGTCCTCTAAACTTCTGAGCCAAAACCGGTTTTGCGTAAAACAAACCCAAGGACAGTAATGACCCTAGAAAAACACTTAATGATTTCTTCATTATTTAGGATATATATAAATATTTCTACTAAAACGTATTAGTAAAGATATAAAAAAGAATATTAAATCAAAAAAACTCGGAGCTTTCGCATATTAGGTCTTATGATTTTTACAATAAGGCTTTATTTTTTAGACCAAGTTTCGGACTTATCCCCGCTTCAGATATGGATACTATCTTTTGATCAAATTTGTCGAAATCACATATTCCTTGGGACTGGTAATCCCGCTATCTATTTCTTTCAACAACACCTTCACATTGACAGGTTTTTGCCAATGGCTCCAATGGTTGTTGGATGCATGAGATCTTAGGATTTAATATATCGAACAATTCATGATCATCAAAAGAAAACAACGGAAAATTAAAATGTTCCCCTCCTTCAGAACGAAGCGATTTCAAACCGAGGATGCAGAGATAATTGGTCGTAAAAAATAAACCATCTAAGTCCACATTCTTAGATACCCAGCTCCGCAAAGCAGCTATACCTTTTGTCGCAAACGATTGTATGGTAATTGCAATATCCGCACTTGCATACCCGTTTCTTCACAAAATTGCAAGTAGGCATTTTTACGTGCCAGCATCTGAGGCTGATCCGAATCAATGGTAATCAACCCAAAGTTCTTACATCCGATTGACTGTAAATGCAAACAGGCCTTCCAGCTGCTATCACCGTTGTCAATATGAACATAATGTGTCGCTACTTCTGGTGAATTTCGATCAAAAACGACCAAAGGAACTTTATTTTCCAGGATTTTTCGTTGATGCTCCTCCAAATTTACAGTAGGTGCCAACAGTATACCTTCAACTTTCTTTTCGAGCATAAAATCAATAATGTCCTGCGCATTTTGGGGATCTCCTAAAGTACTGCTGTAGAGTACATGGTAGTTTTTCTTACGCAAAAGCTCTTCGACATGTAGCGCAAAAGGCCCGAAAAAGGAATCGCCTATATTTTCAACAATCAAGCCAATGGTATTCGAACGTCCTGTTGCCAAACTTTTTGCCAGCGAATTGGGTTTGTACCCGACTTTCTCGACATAATCAAGCACACGCCTCTCAAGCTCCTTGCTGATACGAGCCTGTTCGGCTTTATGATTGATCACCAATGAAACGGTAGATTTGGAAACATTAAGTTCCTGCGCAATTTCTTTAATAGATTTGGCCATAAGAGCATTTCATAAAATTAAGTGAAATTAGAAAATAAAATGAAGAATATGCTCTTATTGAGGCAAGGGAACACTAACACAATCGTTTGCGCAAAATTAGCTGAATGTCTTTTTAGATATTCTGGCGGTTATTCACTTGCTTATATCAATACCTCCACCTCATTTATGCACCTGACATTTAGTTGTTCCTACAACATTGCACCTATAGCAAACAACTTATCCTAAGAAAATTTTTCGTAACAGCGATTTTATCAACAAGACATCCATCACATAAGCAATTTACCGTTCATTTTTAATTTTATCGTATTTTAATAAATTATTAAAAGTAAATGTAAAAATCGAGGTTACTTTATCAATCTTATAATGAAAAATATTTTTTTTTTAAATTTACTGGCTGCTAGCTCCTTATGAAAAACACAAGATCATACCAATACCAAGAACTCCTACCTCTTATACAACAAGGGGATCAGCGTGCTTTTTCGGTGCTGTATGATTTATTTGCCCCGATCTAACTTCTTTTATTTCAAAAAGATCAGTAGCCGTGAAGCTGCCGAAGATATACTGCATGACCTCTTTATTTCAGTTTGGAAAAATAGAGCTTTCATTACAGAAATAGAGTCTCTTCCAGCTTATCTATTTAGTTCTTGCCGCTATTTGGTACTTGCCCATTACCGCAAAGAAATGAGAATGCAGGTTACCCAAGGCGTTGAACATCTTGAGTTTGAAGATCAATCTATTCCGATTGAAGATCGGCTATATTACCGGTACGTCATTGACATTGTTGCCAAGGAAGTAGAAAATCTACCTCAAAAATGTCAGGAAGTATTCAAATTGAGCCGGGAATATTACATGAGTAATAAAGAGATTGCACAAAAACTGGGTATTAGTGCGTCCACAGTTGAAAAGCATATCAACAAAGCCATTCGACATTTACGCACGGCGACAGGTCACCTGTTCCACTTTGTGTTATTTTTCTAACCTATTAATCAGTTATTTACACTGAAATTCTCACAAAATAATATTTTTTTACGTTTTGAGTAGAAGCTCTTCTCCTTTTACGTCACTTGTATTATAACCAACCAGTATAACGCTGCTATTTATGAAGCAAGTGAAAGAATTATATAAATTACTTACCCGTTTTCTGAGCCGATCCGAAAATATTGATGAGCGCAAACAGCTTTTTGACTGGTTTGATCTGCAATCCGCTGATCAAATCCCAGAGAAGCAATTTTCAACCATTCAAAAGAATGTAAAGGATCGTTTGTTGACTGAAATCGGCGGAATAGAAAAAAATCCACTACGATAAAGTACATACAGGTTGTCAGTACAGCTGCGGCTGTATTGCTGATCAGTTTTTTCGCTTATAAATACTGGCCCACAGCAGAACACATCGCTTCCAATAAATTATTGGCATCCATTCCTCCGGGAGGTGAAAAAGCCATTATCACGCTGGCAGATGGGAAGCAGATTAACCTCGACGCATTAGCGTTAAATCAAACTGTTCAAATCGGGGAGACAATTTTAACAAAAGATGCGCGGGGAAAGGTCAGTTATCGAAATGCCAAAACCGGAAAAATTGTTAGCCAGCAAAATATATTAAAAACGCCCAAAGGCGCTACGTATGAGTTAGTCTTAGCGGATGGCACCTTAGTTAGCCTTAATGCTGATTCGAAATTAATCTATCCTTCTTCATTTGAATCCGGAGATCGTATCGTTGAGCTGGAAGGTGAGGCCTATTTCCAGGTGACAAAAACAAAAGATCACAAAAGTTTCATTGTTAAGACAAAAATCAGCAGACAAAAGTACTGGGTACAAAATTCAATATTAATGCCTATTCGGAAGAGGAAGGCGTACGTACCAGCCTAGAGGAGGGCGCCGTTATTGTTTCCAAGCAGAATAGCGCTGTTAGGTTAAGACCCAACGAACAAGCTTTTTCCGAGGATGGAAAACTCCGGTCAAAGACGATCAATATAGATCAGGTGCTTAGCTGGAAAAGCGGACAATTCTACTTTGATGGCACCAATACCGCAGCGGTATTTAAGGACATCGCAAGATGGTATGATATAGATGTTACTTATAATAATAAGAGCAATGCCAGTCAATATATAGGAAAAATTCCCGGAATTTAAGCTTAGAAAAGCTCATCGCTCTTTTAAATTATGCAAATATCCAAACCAAAGCTATTGTGGGGAAAAACAATAGAATTAACTTAATCATTACATAACCAAACCATTAACGAAATGAAAAGCGAAAAATTCCCTCCCTAATAAGAGCTTATTAATATCAATAAAAGACGGATCCTGTTGGCGCAGAACCCGTCCAGCTTAATTGGTATTAAAGTATCGTCTAACTTCTAAATTATTAACACGTTAAAACCAAACGAATTTAATGAAATTTACCTTAACTCCGTTCACTAAGAAGGAGAAAGATTTTCATTCGACCAATTTGGATGCTAACCTAGCGTCCAACATATGGCGGATTTATGAAAACAAAAGCCTCTTTTTGCGCGCCCATTATCCAGATCTCTCATGAGGATCAACTTAATCACCCTACTACTAGGCCTAGGTCTGTCTCAAGTAGATGCAAACACCTATGCCCAACAGATTAGCTTAAAAAGCAAAAATCGAGTCTGGAATCGATCTTGAGAAACCTCGAGAAACAGAGCGGTTATTCATTCTTTTACAAGAAAAATGAGATCAACCAGATCATTGATTTAACTGCTGAAATTAAAGATGCCCCTTTTAAACAAGCGTTAAATGTTATTCTCAACAAAGCAAATCTGTCTTATGACTTTTTGATAAAACGGTAGTTATCAAAAAGAATCAATTTAATAATTTCCAAACGAAGCCCTCAGTAGCTTTTAGACAAATAAATCAAACGGTTAACATCATTCAACAGATTATTAAAGGTATGGTCATAGACGATAGCGGAAAGCCGGTATCAGGAGCAACCTTAAGACTCAAATCCAATGCTAAAAAGGCTGTCGTCTCAGCAGCTGATGGCTCGTTTAATTTGCCGCTAAGTGCTGCTGGAGAAACTATTGTTGTTTCTTCCGTTGGCTATGATAGTTTCGAGTTCCAAGCTAGATTTGGGGCATCCTTTTATTGTCAGGTTAAAAAGACCGAAACTAAAGTTGACGAAGTTGTGGTGACAGGAATGATGATCCGCAAAAAGAAAGCTTTACTGGAGCTACTGCATCATTCACTGGTGAAGAACTAAAAACAGTTAATAATCAAAACGTAATAGCAAGTTTACGGGCTTTAGATCCCTCATTTATTCAAATTGAGAATAATGCAATTGGATCTAATCCAAACATGTTACCTACCATCGAGCTTCGAGGACAGACTAGCATTGCTAGTTCAAATCTACGGGATCAGTTCTCAACAGACCCAAATCAACCTCTTTTCATTTTAGATGGTTTTGAGACTAATCTCAGAACCATTATGGATCTTGACATGAACATTATTCAAGGGGTAACTATTTTAAAAGATGCAGCATCAACAGCCATTTATGGATCTCGTGCTTCAAATGGTGTTATAGTAGTCGAAACGATCAAACCGAAAGCAGGAAAAGTCTTATTATCCTATACAACTGATCTACAAACTCAACTACCAGATTTATCGAGTTACAATATGATGAACGCGCGTGAAAAGCTAGAATTTGAAAGACTTTCTGGTCGATACACTGCTACCCTCCATAATCAACAGCTGGAATTGGATGCACTTTATAACGAACGTCTTGGGAATGTTTTACGCGGAGTAGATACATATTGGCTAAAAGAGCCTATTCAAACAGGTTTCTCCCAGCGACATTCCCTGAGTGCTCGTGGGGGTGAAGGCGCAGTAATTTTTGACATTGGCACTAACTATAAGAAAACAAAAGGAGCAATGAAAGGCTCTGGACGCGAAGACTGGGGAGCAAATATCAATTTAAATTACAGAACAGGGAAAATAAATATTGCGAATAGAGCATTTGTTACTGGATATAAAAGTAATGAATCTCCTTATGGGTCTTTTTCTACTTGGGTAAATACAAACCCATATTTCGAAAAATTGTCTTCCAGCGAAAAGTATCTTGCCTATAGAGCCCCTCTACAGTGGGTGGTAGCACCCTATCTATATCGAATCCCCTCTATAATGCTAATCTAAATAGTTTCAATGAGGGAAAGAACTATATCATCAACAATAATTTGATGATGACATACGACATCAACCAATCTTTACGCTTAACAGCAAGCGGCCAGATAAGCAAAGGGTTAACAAATTCAAATGACTTTACTTCTCCTTTAAACACAAAGTTTGATGGATTAGAAAACGCTAAGAAAGGAAATCTGATACATAGTGAGGCTTCTGCATTTAGTTTTACTACAAATGCTATGCTGACTTACTTCCGGACTTTTAGAACAAATCATTCGCTCACGGCAAATTTACGCGGAGAAATAAGTGAATCCCGAAACTCAATAAATGGCTATACTGCAGTTGGATTTCCTGCTGCAAGCAATGGAAATCAAATTTTGCTTTTGGATTCCTGACAGATTCCAAGCCTTCTGCGTCAAATAGGGTGACGAGAAGAACCTCTATCGTAGGATCCGTAAATTATTCTTATGCACAAAAATACAACCTGGATTTAAACTATAATCTTGATGGCTCTACAAGTTTTGGATCCAATAATCTATTCTCTCCTTATTATTCAGCTGGAATAAGTTGGAATGCCAATAAAGAAAACTTTTTTAAAAATATTCCCTGGGTCAATGTCTTAAGATTAAGAGGAAATATTGGTATAACAGGGAATCAAAATTTTGGAAATGTAAGCCAATCCGTATTTAATTATAACACAGATATAAATAGGTTTGGACAAGGAATATCACTATCCGCACTTGGAGCGCCAGATTTAGAATGGCAACGCACAAGGCAAATTAGCGTTGGCATGGACGCGACATTATTTAACAATAAATTGAATGTCCAATTAAACGCATATGATAAATATACCGATCCATTGGTAGCAGTTACTTTACCATCATCTACAGGTCTTTCAGCCTATCCCTTTAATGCTGGAACACTAGATTATAAGGGTTTAGAATCGACGATAAGCTTCTCTCCTATCTACCGGCCTCAGGACAGAATAGTTTTGACCTTTGGCATTACGGGATCAATGATGAAGGCTAAATATGCAAATTTCGACAATAAGCTCAACTCATTAAACAATGAGATGCGAGAAAGTAATGCGCTTGTTCGCTATCGAGATGGTTATAGTCCCAATAGTTTATGGGCAGTTAGGTCGCTAGGTATCGATCCGACGACAGGACGAGAAGTATTCTTAACAAAATCAGGCCAACAAACATTTAATTACAATTCGGATGATATAACGTCTGTAGGTAATTCCCAGCCATTAGCAGAAGGAATATTGAGAAGCACATTTGCCTATAAAGGATTCACTGCCAATGTTATGATTAGGTATATTTTGAGAAAAGATAATTTCAACACAGCATTATTTAATAAGGTTGAAAATATATCAAAAGACAATGTTGAAAACAATCAAGACAAACGAGCTTTATACGAACGCTGGCAACAACCTGGTGATGTTACACAATTTAAAGCTATCAGCATTACTAATACAACGCCTATGTCTTCCCGATTTATTCAACGTGAAAATTCATTTAGTGGAGAATCGATTAATCTGGGTTATGAATTTAGAAACAACAGATGGTTAGATCAAGCCAAATTATCATCACTACGTATCAACGCCTTCTTGAATGACATTTTCTATACCTCAACTATAAGAAGGGAGCGTGGTATTGATTATCCTTTTACCCGTTCAGTATCTCTAAGTTTAAACGCTACTTTCAAATAAGATAATGAAAAACAAAATTATAATCCCTTTGCTATTCATAGCGATAAGTCTAGCAAGCTGTAACAAATGGTTAGATGTTAAACCTGAAGACAAATTTATCGAAGAGGAGGTGTTCAAGACGCCCGCTGGATTCTATGATGCATTGAACGGTATTTATTTGAATCTAAGCAGCAATAACTTATATGGTAGAGAAATTAATTTAGAGACACTAGATATTCTCGCACAAACCTATTACATTTCTACCTCCCAAAGTGATCTACGCAAGCAACTCGTCATCTTTAACTATGGAGATAAAGGTGTCAAAGAGAAAATTGATAACATTTGGACAAATTTGTATGTCAATATCACCAATATCAATCGCTTCTTAGAAAATCTTGATACGTATGGCAGTGTATTAGATGAACAGACCCTAGCAATGATGCGCGGAGAAGCGCTCGCAGCTAGAGCATTTATATATTTTGATCTACTCGAATGTTTGCACCAGCCTATACTTTGGATCCTGAATCAGAAAGAATTCCTTATTATAAGAATACCTCATATGAAGCTGCCCCATACTCAAAAAGTTCTTATGTCTTAAAAAATATTTTAGGGGACCTACAAATCGCCGAGAATCTTTTACAAAAGTTCGATCCTGTTCTATCGATGGACAAAGTAGATCAAACTACTGGTGCGGTTGAATTAGGGAGTAAGCCTTTTCTCCAATTTAGGAACTATCATTTTAATTATTTTGCGATAAAAGGTTTACAAGCTAGAATACAATTGTATGCAGGAGACAAAACAGAAGCATTAAAAGCCGCTGAAATTATCATTGCTTCAAAAAAATAAATTCCCTTGGATTCAGTCCTCAGATTTAAGCAATACATCAATTATCAACCGGATTTTTTCGAAAGAATTATTGTTTGCTTTTGAAAACCCGAAACTCTATCGAACCTTCGATGAGCTTTTCAACCCAGCGCTTGAAGACCGTTATATTTTATGTTCAGGAACGACTAATAAATTTCTGAATACAGTATATGAAAACTGGGAAAATGATTACCGATATAGCACAAACTGGAGAACAGATGGCGGCAAAACATATCCCGTTTTCTATAAATATCGCGATATCGAAAACAACGTTAACCGAAATTACAGATACACAGTTCCAGGCATTAGATTAAGCGAAATATTTTTAATCGCCGCGGAGAGCGAACAAGATCCTATTAAAGCATTAGCCTACTTGAATGAATTACGTATTAACCGGAATTGTAATGCCTTACCGAACGAAGCTGGTTTATTAGAGAACATAAAAAAAAAGAGTATCGTAAAGAATTCTATGGGGAAGGACAGTTATGGTACTACTATAAGAGAAATAATGTTCCGACTATAAATGGCGCAACTACGACGAATAAGACCATGGTAGCTGATAATTTTACGTTTCCTATTCCACTTTCTGAAACGGAACCAAGATAAAAAATAATGATTATGAAAACATTTAATTTTACCATTCTCTGCGCTATATTATCCTTAATCTCCTGCAAAAAGCAAACATTGGACTTATATTCCGGCAGCAATAACATATATTTTAATAACAAGACAATATCAGGTACACATCTTCCCAATTCTTCGGGTTATTTATCTATGGGCTATTTTGATCCGACGATAAAAGAAGGGTATTTCGACATTGTGGTAGCATCTACTGGACCTAAGACCACAAATGATCGCAAATACAATGTCGTTGTAGATCCCGCCAGCACCCTATTAGAGGGCCGAGATTATGATTTCTCGGAAAAATATTTCAGCATTAGAGCAGGGCAACTTAAAGATACTATTAGATTGAAGATATATAGGTCCAAAGAACTTTCAGAAAATACATTACTATTAAAATTAGATTTAAAGGAAAATGAAAATTTTAAAACTGATATGTATTCGCAAGCTATCGGAAGCGGCAATAGCCAGTATTTAGATTATTATACACAATTTACTTTTTCCGCCAATAATATTCCCGGAACTCCATGGTTTTGGGACCCAGCACAATCATCAATTGCCAGCTTTATCATTGGATATCTTGGAAATTTTTCAGGAAAAAACTGAAAATGATTGTTGAGCGATATGATCTCGATATAGATGAAGTAACGTCTACCAATTATGCCCCTAGCACAATCGCTATACTTGCATGGGGAAAGGGAATGCACTCATACCTGAGCGAAATGGAAGCATTGGGAACTCCAATCCTAGATGAAGATGGCCTACCAATGAAAATGGGAGTTTATGTACAATAAATAATGATAACAATGAAAAATATATCTATAATTTATAGTGCTATATTGTTTATTACGGTTCTTTTCCATTCCTGTAATAAAGATCTTGGCAATTACAACTATACTGAATTAAGTGAAATTACTATTGAAGGAATTGATTCAAGTTATACAGCATTCAATCAACGGGAATTTAAAATTAATCCTAAAATAACACTAAGCGACAATACAACATTTAATTCTGAGGATTTTAGTTTCGAATGGTTTACTATAAACACCTCTTCGTCAGCCCTTAATGCTGATGTAAAAAAGACCTTGGTACAAACATAAATCTGGACACGACAATTACTTTGCCCCAGGAGTATACAAATTGTATTACAGGATCAAAAATAAAAAGACTGATTATCAATTTACAAAAACAGCTGATTTAACGGTCACATCCGAACTAGCAGATGGTTGGTTAGTTTTAAATGATATAGAAGGGCAAGCCCAACTCGACATGCTCAGTTATCAGCTCGCGGAAATGAAATACGTACGTTATAAAAATATCATGGAAGTCTATGGAGGTCTAAAGCTAAAAGGAAAACCCAAACTCGTTTACTATCTATATAATCGGGATATCTTTAACAACAAATATTCTAATAGAATCTATGTCGGTACCGATCAAGAAACTTTCAGTATAAATAATGAAGCACGTACCTGGACAGATTATCGAAATTTGAAAACTGAGGTTATGCGTCCTACGCCAGCTAATTATCATGCTGAAGTAATAAGATCACAGGAAGCAGTACTTTATCCTACGTTCTTGATAACGAAAATATTCTTATGCATGAGAATGTGACGCAAGCAGCAATGTATGGTCCAACATTAAACCGTCTGAGCACTGGATCAAGATTAAATATTTCGAAGTATATGGCAGATTACTCAGGTAATTTCAATGCATTCTTAGTTGTCTTTGACACGGATAATCAACGGTTTTTAGTGTTAAATGGCACGAATCCAGCATTACTTATACCATCTTCATCTGATCCTGATAAATTTAGCCCCGAAAACATGAAAATGGATCTTTTATATATGGAAAGGGCATTAACTGCAACAAATCAATTTTATGCAATCCTTAAAAGTAAAACAACCAATGAAATAAAACTTCTAAGATTTGTCCATAATGGTACAGTATTTAGTCCACTTGAATCTGAAATCGTGAATCAATCAAGCCTACTTGATCAGGCTGAATTTTATGCCGTCGATCCAAATTTTGGATATATTATTTACACAATAGGAAATAAAGTTTTCCAATATAACCCCTTCTCAAAATCGTATACCCAAATTCTGGACCTAGGCTCGAGAAAAATTAGCCTGCTAAAATTTCAAAAGTTAGTTTACAATAAAAATAATACCCGGTACAAAGAATTTGCAAAAAAATGATGATATGTACCTACGATCCCGCTAACCCCAACACAAGTGGAAAAATGGACTTCTACGAAATAAGTTTGTCGGAAATGCCAAAGCTAAGCGAATCATATGACGGTTTTGGCAAAATCGTGGACGTATCATATAGAGAATAATCTAAATAATTAATATTATGAAATATCAAATCATTACAACCATATCCTTGCTATCTTGCAACTTATTATTTGCTCAATCACCAGTTCAAATCAAAGGCATATTCGACAAAGAATTTGTCAAACCGGTTAAACTTTTTAAAGTTTTAGAAGGTGATATGGTTGAGATTGCTTCAGCACAACCACTATTGGATAAAAAGTTTGGCTTCACCTTCTACCCTGAATACGAAGGATTTTATGCTATTGGTTCAGGAACAACAGGCAGTCAGACCGATAATAATATCTTCTACTTCAAACCGGGTGATCAACTTGAGTTTACCATCTCCGAAAAAAACTACCAATTGACCGGAACAAATAACAGCAAGGAAAATCAGATCCTCAGCCGCTGGCACGACGAAGTAAGCCCCGTGGAACAAAAAGCATTCTACTGGATGAAAGTTCAGAGTACTTTTGTGGATTTTTTCCCCGACCTAGAGACTGTTGTTGCCAAAGCAAATACCTTCACTAAAAATAATAAAAGTGGAAACTCCAGGTTTGACAGCAAATTGCAGGATTATATCCAATGGGATCTTGCTGCCAATGCGACGAACTTCCTCAATACACCACGTTCAGCACATCCTGCGGTAGAAGAGTATACGGATTATTACAAAAGCCTAACGTTAGCCAACTTCGCAAAAAACGCCGCGTTAGTCTATCAAACTCCATGGGCAAACCGTACGTTAAACGCGATCTCATTTGTATCTCGTCGTACGGCAAATATTCCTCAGGGAAAAGGCATCACTGGTCTCCAGCAAGATCTGGATTTCCTTCCCAATGACACTTTAAAGGGTGATGCTATCCTGAATTATCTAGCAAGACAAAAAGATTATGCCAGCTATAAGGAAGCCGCAGATAAGTATCAGTCGTATTTTAAGACAGCAACTCAAAAGAAACGCGCCATTGGAATCATGAATGATATGGCTCAGCTAAAAAGTGGAGACCAAGGGCTTAACTTTTCTTTTCCTGACGATAACGGAAAAACCATAAAATTCGCCGATTTAAAGGGAAAAGTAGTTTTAATCGACGTATGGGCAACCTGGTGTGGCCCCTGCAAAGCAGAAATACCGCATCTCAAAAACTTGAGAAAGAAATGTATGGTACCGATGTTCAGGTGGTAAGTATCTCGGTTGATGAAGAAAAAGATAAAGTGAAATGGCTAAAAATGATTAAGGATGAGCAACTCGGTGGCCTGCAGCTTTTTGCTTCCGGATGGGGAGATTTTGCCAAATATTATAAAATTACGGGTATCCCGCGCTTTATGGTTTTTGACAGACAGGGAAAAGTTGTCACCATAGATTCACCACGTCCATCGAACCCAGAATTAAAACAACTCCTGGAAAAAGTATTAGCAACGAAATAGGTATGAACAAACTTTGGATTTACTTCCTATTTTTAACGTTATCGCCCTCGCTTCTATCTGCGCAGGGTGATAGCGTTACAATTAAAGGAAAAATTACATCGCCCACGGCAGATCCTGCCACGAAATTAAGCGTTTCTTTTACTGACTATCAAGGAAAAAGACTAGGTTTTTCAACTCCGATAAATGATGGATCATTTGAAATCAAGATCCCAAAACAACCACGGATCGTTGATGCTACCTTAAGGACTATCGGCAAAGATCCAAACGCCAACGCATTACAACAGGTCATGCGTCATCCGCTCAATATTTTTATTTCTGAAGATGATATCCTTATAGACGGAAATTCCGAGGAGCTTAATTTAGCACAAGTCAAAGGTGGAGAAGAAAACAATGAATATAACAATCTGCGTCAGTCTACAGCGGGATTTGTAACGCAAAAAAATAGATTATACCGTCCAATTCTCGAGGGAAAGGTAAGCGCTGAATCTACAGAAGGAAAAATCATACTCGAACAGCTTAGTCAATTGGGCAAAAAGGAAAATGATCTTCAGAAAAATTTATAGAAAATCATCCTAAATCCTATGCCAGTTTATTTTTGCTCTATAGAATGCAGTCTAGCTATACTTCCGAAGACTATAAATTAGCCTTTAACGGTCTTGATCCCAACTACAAATCAACAGACATAGGGACAGCAATAGCCTCGACAATCGCAAAAGAAAGCGTGACCGCGAAAGGGAAAGCAGCACCACTGTTTTCGCGGACCACTGCCAGCGGAACACCTTTTAAATTAGAAAAGATGCAAGGGCGCATTATCCTACTTGATTTTTGGGGCAGTTGGTGTGGTCCCTGCCGCGCTAGTATGCCGCACCTGCAACAGCTTTACAATCGCTACAAAAATAAAGGTTTTGAAATCATCGGTATTGCCCAAGAAAGAGGAAAACACTGGAAGAATCCAAAACGAGCTGGCACAAAGCCATAGAAGAACTCAACTTGTCTTGGACAAATGTGCTAAACAACGAGAACAAAGAGCAAATGGATATTGTGAAAGAATATCAGATCAGTGGTTTTCCAACAAAAATCCTCGTGGACGAAAATGGAAAAATCATTTTGCGCGTTATAGCCTCTGCAACAAATGACATTGACGTTGCTCTGGAAAAGATCTACGGCTTCTAATCCTTTTATATACTTTACTAAATCCCTAATTTATTCCGTATAACCATGTCTTATAAACCCATTATAAAAGCCGGAGGTCTCTTGCTGTTAACAGCTTGGGCATCGTGGTCAAAAGCTCAGTTAACAACCCAATTGCCGGCTAAATTACTCACATGCTTTGAACAAAAGACACCTCTTTAATAACCGCTGAGCTCGCACAAAATTTTTCCGTAGCAGGACATACTGGTGCTGGAGCAAGCTTCCGCTTAAACCAAATCATTAAAAATTACCCCTAAAAACCGTCAATATTCTATCGGAAAAGAAAACAAAAAGAGGAACATTACTTCAAATAGAGGTTACAGATACAAAGGGTAAGACAACAAGCAACCAAGCGCTAGTTGATCCTAAGGGAAAACTAATCTATTTCAGTCTTTTGATCAGCTTTATGGGTTAAAAAGGAAAGCAAACCCAAATTACGGGCGGTCATTCCGTTTGAAAACAAGAATGGGTCCATTTACCTGCAGGTAAAAATCAATGGATACGAAAAGCCCTTAAGACTCCTTTTTGACACCGGAGCGGATGGAATGGCCGTAAACCAGCAACTTGCAGATGCTATTGGCCTAAAGATCACGCGTGAAAATAACGCTTCAGTCGTCGGCGGAAATACAAAAATTCAGGTATCTGACAACAATAACATTCTCTTAGACACGCTTAAACTGGCAGGACAGGGTATTGCCATCTTTCCTGAAATGGGCAAAGAAGGGGATGGCATTATTGGTAATACCCTGATACGCCAATTTATCACGCATATCGACTACGATAAAAATACGATTTCCTTGTACGATTTCGGCGATTTTCAATACCATGGCAAAGGAACTGCGGTGCCAATTACAATGCCTGCAGGGGTAATGATATTACCCGGACAGCTTGAGATCGTTAAAGACAAGAGCTATTCCGGACATTTCGTTTTCGACACAGGAGCTTCATATGACCTGATCTGCTTCCGTCCTTTTGTACGCCAAAACAAACTACTTGTTAGCGGGTTCAAACCCGAAGCTCAGGCCGCGACCGTAAGTATGGGAGTTTCCTCACCCACTTTTGCGGGCAAAAGCTACCAATTTGCCATCTCTCCTCTCCCCCATGCAGGGCTTGCCTGTAACACTAATGGGCGGGAGTGCCGGCAATGAACATTGGCAACCTGGTTTCGATGGCTCAATTGGGGTTCGCCTCTTAAGCCGCTATAATATCACCATAAATCTGGCAGAAGGTGAGGTATATTTCTCACCCAATAGATTACATGCCCACCCGCAGGACTTTTTAGTTAAGAATTATCAGTTTGGCTGGGATAATACCGGAAAGTTGAGAGCACTTGGCGCTGTAGGTGCTGCGGACGATCCAAGTGGTCTAAAATCAGGTGCGTTGATCCAACGCATAGACAAATATACGGTCGATCAATTGAAAAAAAAACCAACCCTGATAGATGAGATTCGATTAAAAGCAACAGGAGATTCTATTTCCATTACCACGACTGATGATCATACCATAAACATCTGATCACGCTAAAAATATAATACCCTTAATTCTCAAAACAAATTATATGAAAAAGCTTATTTTTTATATTGTCATAGCCTATTACGGTGTATTCTGTACATACGGGGCTATTGCCCAGGAAAAGATCTTCCAAGGCAGTTATGCGGAATGCCAGCAGCAGGCAAAAAAAGAAAACAAACTCATCCTGATAGATCTGTATTTTGTTGGATGTATGCCCTGTGCAGAAATGGACAAACAGGTATTTCCGGATCCGGTAGTTACAAAGGAACTCAACGACAATTATATTTTGTACAAAACAGATGTCATGAAAGAGGAAGACGGAAAGAAATTAGCCCGAAAATACGGTGCTCCAGGATTTCCAACTTATGTCATCGTAAGCCCCGAAGGTAAAACCATAATGACCGAATCTGGTTTCTTTGGCGTAGACCGATTTGTTCCTCTATTAAAGGATGCAGTCCATCGCAATAAATCTGGCCAATACCTCGCATTTAACAATAGCTTGGAAAACAATTATCCAGCGGCTTACAGCGAGCGGTTTATCAAAACCGGAGAAAAACATGATTTTTCGGAACTTGAAAGCTACCTCGGGCAACAAAAAGACCTGTTCAATGAGACTGCTTTTTTGGCCAATAGCGTGACCTCCTTTACAAAATACAATAACTGGGCTTACGCCAATCTTCCAGAATTAATTAAACGATATGGCGGAAATCTACTCCGCAACAAAATTTCAGCAATTGCCAAAGCAAAAAGTAAACAATATGGAGCAGGACAGCAATTGGATAGCCTAAAGACCATGTTGAGCTATATACGCCCTACGTTCAATGATAAATTGTGGGCGGTATTTTTACCTGGTTTTGTTAGCGGTTACTATACCGGCTCCCAAAATGCGGCCAGCTATTTTGCGCTGATTGATGAATATAAGCTCTATCCGACTTGGGATGAACGCAGCAACGCCTTCGGACCGGTCATTATGGATCAGTCAAAAATCCCAAAATCCTGAAATCCATACGTGCAGAATATCTAGCCGCAGAACAACGAAAAACACTGGATCCCGTTGACAGTTATCGGCTGATACTATTACATTACTATTTAAAAGATTTTGATCAGGCGTCCAAAGGGATGGAAAACTGCTCAAGTCAGATTTAACAGCTCCGTTCTTAACCAACGACAAAAAAGATCTGCTGGACTTAAGAGAGGCCATACAAAGAAAAGATGCCAGTTTATATAAGGCTAAGGATATTAAGAAAATTATTCCATTTAATTTAAGTTAACGATCTATCTCATGATTAGAAAAACCATTTTATTGCTCACTACCTTACTGTGCTCAGTTGTCGCATTTTCACAACAGCCAAGCAACATTACCGGAACGACAGATCCCACAAAAGTAAAACGTGTCGGTTTATTTAAAGTGCTGAATGGCCGATTAAAGGAAATCGCCACTTCCATTCCCGATGCATCGGGACGATTTGCATTTCGCTTTACGCCTGAATATGAAGGATTGTATTCCGTTGGCAGCGGGAATGCACAGAATCAACAGGGACTTTTTCGCTTTTACTTCAAGGGAAATGAGAGTTTAAATCTAAAATTAAGTCAAAATGATTATGAATTAACAGGTAAAAACAGTCCAGAAAACGAAACGTTATACGCTTGGGACAAACAATCGAAAACTTTCCGAGATAAAGGGACCACGCCCGGAGGAATGAGCACCTATGTTGATTTCTTTCCAGAGGTTGAACAGTTCAAAGCAAAACTTGATGCCATCAAAAAGAGCGCAAAAACAGGAAATGTAATTTTTGACAAATTCTTCCCCGAGCTAGTCGATTATGATTTTGCCTATTATGCGATCTCTTATCTTTACATGCCACGTTCAGCCCACCCGAGCAAAGAGGAAATGAGCGACTTCTACACGCAATTCAATGCAGACCGTTTCCTAACAACGGAATTATTAAAATTCCCGTACGGCGACCGCTTTTTGAGCAATATGATTTATCGTAAACTGGATCTGTCCTCCAAACCAACACTTGAGCAGCAAATTGCAGCGATCGGACCAGACGTGCTTAAAGGACAATATGTATTGCAACGTCTTGAGGGGGCACGTTCCTATGGTGACTTTCAGGAAATGAATGAGCAATACAAAAATATTTTACACTACCTGAGCAAATCGAACGATCAAAAGTTGTCGAGGCACGACTGGTCGAAACAAAAACAGGTGTACCTGCATTTCAATTTAATTACCCTGATATAAACGGCAAGAAAACAAGTCTCGCAGATCTTAAAGGCAAAGTTGTCTTAATTGACATGTGGGCGACCTGGTGTGGTCCATGTCGTGCCGAAGAACCGCATTGGGAAAAATTAAATGAAGAATTTAACGGAAAACCAGTAGCGTTTGTAGGCGTATCAGTAGATCAGGATAAACCCAAATGGGACAGCTATGTGAAAGAGAAAAAGCTAAAAGGTACTCAGCTACATGCCGGTTCAGACAACGAACTTTCCAACGCTTACAAAGTCAATTCTATTCCGCGCTATATACTCATTGACAAAACCGGAAACCTAATCACTGCGGATAGTCCAAGACCTAGCGACCCTAAGCTAAAGGCCTTACTTGAAGAATGGATTAAAAAATAAAAGCCGGATATTAACTGTCCTAAACAAAAAGCCCCCGATTCAACTAAAACCGGGGCTTTCATTATTATTTAATACGATGTTCCGCTTATTCTTTTCAGCATGATATGCCCGCTGGATTTTATCCCAATTGTGGATCAGTCTTCGAATGTTTTCCGGTCTCTACACGACCAGCGAACTGGCGAACAAATTTACTGCCTACAATCTGCAAAGTAACATCATACCAACCGCTAACTTTATGCGATTCTACAACCCATTTGATGGATTTCCCGGCCGCCAGTACGTTATTTTTCTGCCAAGAACTGTACGCATTATCTTTCACCTGCACCTGAAGTGCTTTGTCTCCTTTATTGCTCGCTTCAAGGATTAGGTTCCTGTGGGAATTCCTTTCTTCCCGATCTCATAGGTTGCAACAACAGACAAAGACTCCCCTTCACCTTTAAAGCTACGCATAAACCCATTTGGCCCATATACGGTTAGATCATAATAACCATCTTTAAAGTCAGCTCTGTTCCAGTCAAAACTCAACTCCTCGCCAGCGATAACCGCAAATGGCCAAAAACTTACACCATCTTTATAACTTGGTCCACTATACACATTAAAAGGGCTGCTCAGGGATTTAGCTCCGAAAATCTTATTACCCGCGGACATCGTCAGTTTTACCTTGTCCTTATCAATGGATTCACTCGAATACAACTCATATGCCAGCGCATTAGAATTTTTTTGACCTTTTTCCTGTCTTGCCAATTGTGCAGCCTTTCCAGTAGCCTGCAAAGCTTTCATCTCATCTGCCGTCCATACATGGAAGTTGTTCGGGAGTGGCTTGGATTTGGCTTGATCAATTGCATAGATCTGTTGATTGCGATCCAAGAATGGTAGTTCTACAGCAGTTCCGCCTTCTGCTTTACGAAATACCGAAGTCAGATCTCCAGTAATAGCACGGCGCCAGGAACTGATATTATGTTCTTTCACATCCTTACCAAGCTTCTTATCGAAGAAATACTCCATAAATTGAATGGTCGAAGTGATATCGCAGACCTCTGAATTGACCCAGCCGCCTTTGCTCCAAGGAGACGCAATGATCAAAGGTACCCGATAGCCCAAACCAACCGGTCCCTCCGTGGCATGCTCCTTCTTCTCACCACTGGCCAACTCCTGTTCCAAACTCACATATTCATCACTATAATCCAGTCCTGCTGAAGTTTTTCCCGACCGGGCATCTGCTGGATTGGGTGCGACAAACGGCGGAATATGATCAAAGTAACCATCATTTTCGTCGTAGTTCAGTATAAAAACAGTCTTCTTCCAAATCTCCGGATTTTCGGTCAGTATATTCAAGATTTCGGACACATACCAAGCTCCATACATCGGTGCACTAGGGTGATCAGAAAAACATTGTGGTGCAACCAGCCAAGATACAGTAGGTAAATCCCCAGACTCTACATCTTTTCGAAACTGATGTAATACATCCCCTTTTGGTACAGTAATCTGTTCTCCTTCATGTAATACTGAAGTCGTCTCACGATAAAACGCGTCATCCTCATTTGTCTGAAAAGCGCGCTCATGCAAAGCGATTTGCTCTTTAGGAAGTTGTTGGAATGCCTGTTCAGTGAGTCCTTCCAGTTTTTTCTTATAGCTGCTCAGCTGCTCTTGCTTTTGCTTAAGCTTATTTTGGGTTTTCTGTACACTTTCAGTTCCATTATTCGCCAATGCTTTTTCAAGCTCCTGGATTTCAGCAGGCAGTTCAACGACACGCTTACGCATAAATTCCAAGTGGCTTTTTTGAATTCAATATGGTATTGTGAAAACCACTCTAAGTTATTGTCTGTAAAATTACCTAACCATTCTTCTCCATTAAGACCGCTTTCCATACTGACTTCATTCTGATATACCTTCCAAGGGATACCCGCAGCTTCCAGACGTTCAGGAAAGTTTTCCAATGCGCCCAACGGTTGAAATAAATATCCGAATTACGGATCAACGGTTTTGCTCCTTTATTGGGCACACAAGTGCCTGTCCAGAAAAAATGGCGATTGGTTGTCGTACCTGTAATGGAAGAACAAAAATGCTGGTCACAAATGGTAAACGCATCGGCTAATGCATAATAGAAGGGAATATCTTCACGGGTATAATAGCCCATGGTCAACGGAATCTCACTCAGCACCTTTCCACCGGGACGCTTCGCCTCAATCCAATTATCATGCTTACCCTGGTTACGTGCTGCCATTTGATTTTCCCATGAATGTGGAAGATTTCCTGTCCAGGCTGCATTGGAATTCTTGATATCCAATCGAAAGGGTGAGTAGGTCTTCCCTGAAGCTGAAGCCTGCAACCAAACCGGATTTCCACTAGGCAACTCGATCGCTCTTGGATCATTAAATCCCCGAACCCCGCTCAGTGTACCAAAACTATGGTCAAAGGAGCGATTCTCCTGCATTAACAAAACAATATGCTCGGCATCTAAAACAGAACTCCCCACAACAGGTTCAATCGCTAAAGCACGCTGTATCGCATCCGGTACAGCACTCTGTAAGCCAAAAACCCCAGCCAACAAGGAGGCCTTCTTTATAAAGTCTCTTCTACTATCCATAAAAACAGCTATTATATCTCTTATAAATTCAATGGTCTATCAGCGAATATATTCATTCGCTGGCGCTTTTCATGTAACGTTTTTAACAAAAATCCCCGCACATGATTGATCTCATGCGCAGGGATAGTTTTTACGATAATAATTCAACAGATCAAAGTATTACCTATTTTAATATCCACATCAATTGATTAACATTATCAACACCCTCAAATTGTCTGGACACCGCAGCATCCACATTCTCCGTGTTGTAATCATACTCAACGGCAGGATATCTCCAGCGAACTGGTATTTTGCCCGTTGCCTCCGAATTTAAGCTTGTCTCAGGATTGATTTTCCATTTTGGATATCCTGTTCTTCTATAATCATAATAGGTATTAAACTCCGACTGCAGAAAACTGGCAAGATATTTTTGGGTAATGATCTCCTCGATTTGTGACTCTGTTCCAGTAGGCAATGTCAAACCACCGACATAGGTACTGATATAAGCTGCATCCAAGGGCATCCCATGATGAAACTGGGCTGTATTAGGTGTATTATCAAAGATAAATTGCATAGAGGCTTCAACTCCCTTTTTGTGCCATGCCAATGCAGGTTCATTTATCCAGCCACGAACAGCTGCTTCAGCGATGATAAAACAAAGCTGTGCATATGAAAGCTGCTGTGTCGGTTCACCTGTTACGACCTCAGTATAACGATCATTCAGTTTTGAATAGTCATTGCTGTTTTTAATATCCAGAATATTATCATATTTCAACGATGGATCAATGCCAACGTAGGCATCGTAGTTCGCCGCTGTCATTCCGCCAGTAATCTTTTTAGGTGAAGGGTTTCCATAATAGAATAGACGACGATCCGAGCGCGTTTTCAATCTATCTACGATTTCAGTAGACATGGTTGGATAGATGGTAAAGTTATTTCCAACTTTATAAAAAGGGTATTGTTGACCACTTTTATCCGAACGTATCAGCTGGTAATTATCCGCATTTGCTGTAAAAATTGGCTTATTGGCAACGATCTGCTGAAAACGATTTTTGATATTTAAATCCGCATCACCTACTTTCTTGCTCAGCTGCATTAAAACATTTAAGGTATAACTATTGACCAATTTGCGCCATTTTGTGGTATTTCCTCCATAAAGAGGGTCTCCAGCAAAATTTTCACCAGCTGCAAAGGCCTGATCAGCCAATTCAATTCTTTTAGAATCCCGAGAAATACCTCCTTTTGTGTATCGTATTTAGGGAAGTATTGCTTATCCGTTTCTCCTTTTAAAGCATCGTTATAAGGTATATCCCTAAATCCATGGTCGCTTCAAAGAATTTGACGGCACGGGCAAAATACATTAAACCCTCGTACGATTTAGCCAATTTCTCTGAAGTGGCGAATTGAGGCATGAACTGCGCATCATTTATTGCGCTAAAGCTCAGTGATCCTGCTCCGAAACCGTTATATTGATATGACTCCACAAATTCTGTCCAAACAACATTTTTGTTGAGCATATAAGGCTGTAGAAAACCTTTTTGTGTGGGCTGGTTAGCAAGGTGTAATATTATCCGTGTGGCGATCATGCCCGAAGTCACCTTATCGGTCGCTTCAGGATTGGTATTGATCTCTTCAAACTTGGAACAGGATATTGTTGTCCCAAAGAGTCCGATTAATAAATATGTGACTATTTTTTTCATTTGTAATCCGTGTTAAAAGTGTAAGATTAGAAACTAAGGCTTAAGTTAAAACCAAGGTAACGCATCGATGGAGAGTTCAGATCTTCAGAACCGGCATCCGGATCAGAGAATCGATATTCTTTTGTCCATAAAAACAAATTCTGTCCAGTAACACCAATGCTTGCCTTTTTGGCTTTAAATCGGGAAGCTACGTCTTTCGGCAAATTGTAACTTAATGAAACCTCCCTTAGTTTAATAAATGTTTCATCCCAAATATTTTGCGTGCCCGAATAAGCTCTTTTCCAATAGTTTTCATAAGACACAACAGTTTCATTCGGCGCAAAAACACGTGTATCCTTGATAATCTGACCATATTTATCGTAGCTTACCTCTCCAGATACAATTTTCACACCTTTACCTACAAAAGTACGCTTGCCATTAACCACCTCTTCATAGCGCTCTTTCGTATCGGAATCAGGATGTGCTCCCGTTTGCCATAGACGCGCATTCATATTGGAATAGGACAAACCTTTGATGCGACCATCAAAACTAAAAGAGAGGCCAAAATCTTTGTATTGGAATTGATTGGTGATTCCCAAAACCATTTCGGTGCTGTATAACCAAACAATCGTGCTGTATGTACAGCACTGATGGGCATTCCAGCAGCATTGTGAATAATTTCTCCATCCGGTGAACGTTCCCAGTCCCGTGTCACATAATGATCTGTACGCATACCTTCTTTTATATAGAGTGCATCCGCTGTATAATCTGGGTCAAGTTTATGATAATATTGCAGATTTTGCGATAGATTCCCATTGACAGACCATTCAAAATTCGCTCTCCGAATCGGAACCCCGCCCAAAGAGATCTCATGACCTCGGGTCATACGTTCCTCTTTCAAATTGATCAGACGAGCCCTAAAACCTGTCGTGTGTGATATATTGCTGTAATTGGAGTTCGAGATATCAGCTTTGATATTATAGCGTCTTCTAGCGTAGTAGGTGTAATTTCCCGTCAAACGGTTGTTTAAAACAGCCCATTCCAATCCGAACTCCGCCATATCTTCCTTAGTCGGATTGATGGAATAGTCCTTTATAATATTCGGATACGAAGCTGTAGTCATACCATCCCAAACATTATTACTCACGCCAAACGTTTGGTTAATTTCATATGGATCAGGTGGATATACCGTAGATGCCCAAGAACCTCTTACTTTCAATAAATTCAGCCAATTTGGCTTTTGAATGAGGTCCGACACCACAACACTTCCTGATACTGATGGATAAAAATAAGATTTATCCGGCAACATCGAATACCAGTCATTACGGGCAGTACCTTCAATGAATACCGCATTGCGCCATGATAACGATAATCGACTGTATATACCATTACGCATTTCCTTGGTTTTACCCTCTACAGCGGAAACAGGTCCTGTAGAGTTACGCAGGGAATAAAATCCGGGAATAGTAAGACCATTAACTGTAGACGCTGTCATGGTATTATCCCTGCGATAGAAAATAGATCCACCCACAAGCGCATCGATACCAAAATCACCAAAATTCTTTTTAGCCGTAAAGATAAAGTCATTGGTCGTACTAAAGCCATCCTGTTTTCTAGACCAGTATTTCCCCTGTTATCATAACCTCCTGAGCCATCAAAACCACCACGGGTTCCATAGATACCCATCGGATTGGTTTGCTCCTTGAATTACCATAGTAGTCATATCCACTACGCAACAGAAAATTCCCCAATCGGTCATTTTGTAATTTAAGGTAACCGCAGCATTCAATTTATTGACTAGTTCTGCACTTATTTTTTCATAAGCCGAAAGATAAGGGTTATCGTACCAGGCTTTATATAACCAGTTTTGACTAACATTTTCAGTCTGCCAATAGTCTTTATATTGCGTTAGATCGTATTCTGGTCCTGTCCATACCAAGATATTATAGATATACCCTTGATTATTGTAGCCTGAACCAAAATCGTTGGGAGCATGCCTTCTGTTGTATCCCAAGCGGGTCTCCAGATTCACCTTATCAGATATTTTGGTTTCTCCAGCCACCGAAATATTGGTCATATTCAGCTTAGTATTCGGATATTGCCCCTTATTGTAGATATGACTTATGGAGGTACGGATACTCCCGTTTTCTCCTTGATTCGTAAAGCTAACAGAGTTATTGGAGATAAATCCAGGCTCCAAAAAATTCTGGAAATTGTTTTTACCCTTTGAAGTCAATTCAGTCTCTACATCATCCATTTGTTTGGTGAATGGATTCCATTGCTTATATTTCCGACCGATATCCAGCTTATCTCCCCAGACCTCATCGTCGGTATTGTATTTACCGCCATATCCAGCAGAATAAGATGACTGTACATTAGGGAGTGCTAAATAACCTGCAAAGAACATATTATTGGAGTTTACGGTTATTTCTACTCCTTTTGCGAAAGTCCTTTTTGGTAGTAACCATAATCGCACCACCTGCCCCTTCAATACCGTAGAGAGCCGCCGCTGTAGAGCCTTTTAGCACCGAAATATTCTCGATATTGTCAACAGCGATATCACGCAAACTCATGTTTTCATAAGCAACACCGTCAATGACCAATAAAGGACTTTTTCCACGAAGTTGTATATCTGGCGCACGATTAAATTCAGTACTGTTCATGACGCGTAATCCAGAGACACGGCCAGTTAAGGTCGTTCCTACATCAACACCCTTTACTTTGGCTAACTGGTCACCTTTGATGTCCTGAACGGCATATCCCAAGGCTTTCTGCTCACGCTTGATACCCAGAGCTGTCACGACAACCTCCTCCAAAGCCTCCGACGATTTGGAAAGCCGAATCAAACTCGCACCAGTTGCCGGCACTTCGCTCAGTTCATACCCGATATAAGAAACTTGCAGTATAGCTTGATCTGAAACATTAGATAGTTTAAATGCCCCCATCTGATCCGTCGTTGCCGCTATTGCTGTCCCTTTGACACGTATCGTGGCACCCCGATCGGCAGGTTAGTCTCCTGATCAACTATTTTTCCGCGCAATTCCTTTTGTGCGGCATGGGACTTTTTACTTTCTGATTCAGCGTTCCCTTTCTTTGAAACCACATACAACTTATCATCAATCTTTCTTACCTCAAGATGCCCGTCAGAAATCGTCCGGATGAATTGGGCAATCTCTTCCTTTTTAATTTCTCAAGGTTAACTAATTCATTGATTTTTTGATCACTGATAGAAGCATCATAGCCAAATTTTACATTGAACTTTTGTTCCATTTTGGCAAGAATTTTCCGATTCCTCCCCAGTCTTAAACTGAGTGGCCATGGTTTGAAGTGCTAAGGACTGAAATAGCAAAGCACCGCCCATAAGTTTTAAATAGTAATTGGTTCTTTTCATAAATTACTTTTTATGGATGATTGTTTGATTAAATGCGGTATTAAGAATTTTTAGTGATTTTTCAAGATCACTGGCAGGCAGATATCCTGTATAACTTGCTGCTTGAAATGAATCGATCAACCGTAGGTTTTGATCGGGGTATAGGTTGTTCAGATCCGCGACAATCTGCGATAGCGGAACGTTATTGAAAGACAATAGGTCATCTTTTCCATTTGAAGAAATGACCGTATCTGCGATAGATACATCAAATTGTTTTTCCCGTTTATCATAAGCCACCTGCTGGCCAGGATGGACGATAGAGTACTGTTTTCCATGTGATACCTTCACCTTTCCGTGGCTTAAGACCAGACAGCTACGTTGCGGTGAGCAAATTAAATTAAATGCTGTCCCTAATACGCGTACGTCAAAATCTCCTGAATTTACAATGACAAAAGCTTTCTCAGGATTCTTAGCAACTTCAAAGAAAGCTTCTCCCGATAGTTTTACCCGACGCAAACTATCTGTATTAAAATCAGATAGAATTTCGACATATGCCCCTGGCGAAGCGCAATCTGAGTACCATCAGAAAGTGTGAGCTGCTTAACAAATTTCGTCGGATTGGTATATTTTACAACTTTGTACTTGCTTTCAGTCTGCGTTGATGGCACTATATCCCAAAATAGAAATGCAAAACTAATCAACAATAATGCGGCTGCTGCCGAAATTAAAACTCGCCATCTCCTCCATATGGGCTGCACTGTAGTATTTAATTCAGTACCGGTAATCATATAAAAATATGGTCTGAAGTAGATTTATTCAAATCACAGACGTTATCATCCAGTGCAATTACCTCCTCTAGACTGGGCAGATCCTCTTCATCACAAGCAGTAAGTAAATCTAAAAATATGGTCTTTTCCTGTGGGGTTAGTTCCCCAGTAGGTATTTTTATATAGTGCAGCTAGTTTAGGATCCATCATCTTTGCCATCGTTTAAATACATATACGTATCTAAAAGACGATAAGACGACGCTACACTAAAAAATAGTTAAGAAAATCAATAGGGCTATTGAAATCTCAAAATTATCAAGAATATATTGGCGCACAAACTTGTTCCCTTTGACAAGTTGGTCCCGCACAGTATTAACAGAAATACCCAAGCGGTCGGCAATTTCCTGATTGTCCAAAAATTCCTCTTTACTCAAAAGGAATATCTCCAGGCGAGCCCTAGGAAGCTTTTCAATTGCTTCACGATAGACGCGTTCCAAGTCTTTAAAACGGATGGATTCTTCGTTTGAATTGTCCACCTGGCTGGAAACATCTATCCCATCAAGTTGAAATTGAACCCGTACTTTCTGCTTCCTCAATTCGTCAAATACAAGATTCTTAGCAATCGTATATAAATAAGACTGAGGATTCTTATTTTCGTCTAACTCTCCCCACTTTTTCCAAATGCGCGAAAATGCTTCCTGAACCAAATCGGCGGAAGTATCTTCTTCTTTTAGATGTAACAAGGCATATTTATACACCTTATCTTTATAAGACAAAAAGAAATTTTTAAAATCCGGAATGTTGTTATTTTCAATAGGCATCCTTCAACACTTACAATTGACCCTACAAGTTTAGGTAGAATTTTTCAAAATATCGGAATGAAAATAGATCACTGTCCAAAGCATGTTCCTTCCTAGAATGATTATAACATTTTAACTACGATTAATTTACATTAAATTAATCTACGAGCGGGCAGTTTAGGTATTGATGACTAAAAACAATGTTGCGAAAGCAAAAGATCGGTTATAGCAATAGGGTCTAATTCAATAAAAAATCCCATTGTAAATTCCAATGGGATTAAAAAAATTATATGTACTTAATAGAAAGCTATTATTTTAGGAGCGGAAAAGGTCCTAGAAAGTAACTGCCCCTTTTATAGAAACGTAGGAAAAAATCCAGTATTGTTTCTTCCAATGGGAAGAAGAATTGTTTATCCACTTCAGCCTTGAATAAGTTAGCATAGTACTTTGGCAATTCGCTTGGAAAAAGTCTTCTACCAAAAGATTCAAGAAATAACGTGCATAAGGCACATCTGCTTCAGTTCCCTTTTCTTCCTTTTCAATAAAAGGATTATGTTTCAACGGAAAAATTCTTCTATTCCGCCGAATACCTCTAAACCAGTCTTTGGATTGAAGAAAACGGTTACTTTTGCATCTGCAGTTAGTTCTAAATTCGATTCCGGAAGTGGCGATTCCTCTTTGCTTGGATATTTTTGCTGATATCTTTGAAAGAATTCGTTTGCAAATTCTTTTACTTCCGTCCCTCCATGAAAGCGACAGCAGCCTTTTGCTCTGACTGGAATAATTTCCCCATATCTTTCAACTGCTTTTCTGTTTTTTCAGGCTCTTGTCCTTACCGTTCATCGCTTCAATACGGTAAGTCATTTCATATTGTTCCGGCAGATCAAAATTCACCTCATCCGGATTGACCACCGTCATAATTCCTGACAAATTCCAAGCATCTTTCCAGGGAACGATTTCCATATAAAAAGATAATACGGCAGAAGGCTCCGCAAATTCCTGAATTGAATCCTTGTAAATCTTGAATGCTGTTTTTGTGCCAATATGTTTTACATGGACAAACTGCTCATCGGTCTTTACATATTCAAAAAAACTATGGATCCGATTACCCAGCGTTTTTACTGAGCTATATAGACCGTGTTCCTTACCCACTACCTCTGCAACAAATTCGGAAGATTTAAGGGCAAATAAATGTAGCCTATAATTGTTGAAATGATTATCACGGACGCGATAAATCATTTGTTGCAATTGAGCTTGATCATGCTGATATCTTCCCAATTCTGCCACCTGCATCAGGTGATTAAGGTTGGTGTTATACTCTCCTGCAGTCAGATAGTTTGTTGCGACAAGTTTTTCGATAAAATTACGGACCTCAAAATAGTTCGCATTTTCATCTAATGAATATTCTGATTTTAATTTTGGATTTTCAGGGGCCACTTCATAATGTTCCTCCAAAATTGCATAGGCCAGATCCGTTATCAACTGTATCAAACGGCCATGAGGATCAATAAACAAATGTGGATTCCGTTCACTAAAAATAACCAGGTCAATACAGCGACATCTTCGCTATTGATATCTTCAGGATAGTAATCCGTCAGATTATTATCCTTGTAGAAAGGCAAAAACTGGTTGTATAGTTCTTTATGGATGGTTCTAAAAGCAGCGAATATCCCTGTATTGGCAATAACATCTTCTAGATAACAGGTGAGATAAATACTTAATGTTTTTAATGCATCCGTGTGAATGAGGTCATTTGTCTCCGGCTCTTCAAACCACAACGTCGACAGACTATCGTTGATCTGATTGGCAACTCTTAAATAATAACTATCTATATCGTTTGCTTTCTGGTAAGTATGGTGTGCAATCCAATCTTGAATAAAAATTTTGTTTCCTCTCATATGAAAAATGCTAAATCCAAAAGTAGCCAAATTTTCGAAATTTCCATCATTGCAAAATACAAGCATAGACGAAAATTATTTAGATATTCTTTCTGGCCAATAAAAGACAAAACTGCCGTAGACGAATTAGCTCAATGAGGACAAAGGGTCGTCTAACAGAAAAAAAAGAGATGCCTTATGAGCATCTCTGTATTGTAAATTTATCTTGTCTTTATCCTGCGGCGATTACATTATCATTACTTTCCAGATGATCCTGAAGCGTCGGATTTAAAATATTACACGTTTTTAGCAAGTCACGAACCGGATATTTTGCAACGATCTCCTCTAATGCTGCAAGGTGGCGACTGTGATGTACATCCGTTCCTACAAAATCATACATACCCGATTTAATCATTGTCAAGGCCGCAGATTTCACTTCGACACCATAATATCTACTGATAGAAAGAAGATTCAATTGTAGCATACAGCCAGCGTCTTTGATCTGTTTGTACATATTGAAATTATAGTGGTAGTAATTATAGCGTTCCGGGTGTGCTAAAATCGGCTGGTAACCCAGTCTTTGTATATCTAAAATGGTTTGAAATAACGCTCTGGATTCCTGCAGATAGGACATCTCTATAAGCACATACCCGCCAGGCATAACACAAAGTTCGTTTGTATCGATCAATCTCGCAATGCCATCATCGATCATATGTTCGGCAGCATGAAAAATCGCAGGACTGTTAGGAAGTTGTTTTATTCCGTTCACCAATTTATCTTTGGCATCCTCAATTGTTCGGATTGTATTCGGATGCACACCCTCCATAATATGTGGTGTACAAATAAATTTTTCAAATCCCATTCTCCCCAAGCCTTTCAACAAATCAATAGATTGTTCAATGGACTGGCTTCCATCATCTATTCCGGGAAGGATATGATTGTGCATATCTACCTCTAAAAAAGCGAGTGTACCTACAACCTTAATCTTTGAATCTTGAGTTTTGTTTCCAAATAGTTTTGAAAATATCCCCATATTATATAAAGTATAAATCGTTTAGTTATCTTATTATTTGTAAATAATAAATCACAAAAATACCACTATCAGCCCAAAAGAGCGTAATATTATATTAACATTATAAAAATATAACCATAATATTACAAACTTTGCATCAAACAATCGGGTTATAAAGTTGTTTGATGCTCAGTTCAATACCATCTTATTTACCGATCTCCCGCAGGATCTGATCAATCATATAGCCGATAGCACCTTCTTTTGTCTCTGGCAGTTTTGTTGATATTTCGGCCTCCATTCGGTTACCTACAATTCCCTTCGAAGTGATCGCTGTGCTACCATATTGATTCAATTGCGCCATAGTTTGTTCCCATTGTTTTCCTGGACTTACACCCATCTCTTTTAACATCGCGGGCAACTTTTGCAAATCAATCGCAGCAGACATTTTATTTTGCTTCATCAACTTAATAAAATCTTTATTTGCAGAGCCAGCCGTTTTATTTTGACGGATATCATGTAAAGACAAAGAATCATTACTTACCATCACCAAATCATCTTTCAGAAGAACATACATTGGAAAATCTAGCCTTTTTTGGACGAGAATGCATAGATGCCATCCTGTATTTTACCAAAGGTTTTTGCTACTGCAAGATCTAATCCTTTTCTAAACAAACGCTGGTCTTTTGATGTAAACATCCAGATAAAAACCGGTAGGGTTTCGTCCTTTGTCTTCTTTACTTCTGTTGCATTATAATCATCGTCATAACTATAGTCAATATATTCCTTTCTGAACTTGCGTAAACCATTCACCACAAATAGATGATCCCCTGGCATTACTTGGGCAATTGCTTTCTCATCCAATGCAATTTCAAGTGCCATTAATCCCCATTCAACCAAATCTTGCTGAGGACCTAGTAATCCGCTATAATATTTTGCTGTATAACTAGGTATATCTCGCAAATAGGCTTCTGAATTAATATTAACGTTAAAGAAGCCAAGTGTTTTATCAGTCAGATATTTATTGAATTTTCCATTTGGTTTTCTTGCATATAATCGCTTGGACATTTCAGCAAGATCCCGATCTAATCCCACAGAGCCTCTTAATCGCAATACATTTCCATCCTGCAACAAATCCAGCATTCCGTCCTGATATCCTGTTTTAAATTTATCCATATTAATCCCCATATAGAGGTAAGGAATGGTTTTATAAGGCATAAGACCACGATAGAGTTCCTCGACATGTGGTACATATAGACGGATCAATCCTAAGTTTTTGAGCACTTTTTCCTGATCTGAAACGGAGAGAGGCTTATAGGAAGCAGATAGCAAACGTGTCGCTTCTCCCATCAACCACTGATCACGAAGCGCATTGCGTATAGAATCATTTTTTCTATTTTGATTCTCGTATTCTGTATAAAGCGAATCGTAATAACTTGGATCATGCATTTCTTCGGGAGCTACATCCACAGTCATGGGCACGGCAGCTTCTACATTCGCCAAAACTGTATCTGGCGTGCTCTCCACAATAATCGGTGGGCTCAGTGGCTCTATTTCCTTTTCGCCTTCTTCCCAACCTATCGCCACTGCCGCTGAATCCAATACTGCAGCTGCGGAATCCGCTACCTCTGTTGGGGAATCCAATTCAGGAGAATATGCGTCAGCCGCAGGTGCCATGTAAGCAACCTTCTTTATCCCATACCGGTTAGCTACAGAGTCGTTCTCGAAAAAAGTTGTACTCATTGTCGACGAAATAAAGCGTGCCACACGGTCGTTGTAAACCAACACGCTTCCCGCCTTCGTCCCTATGCTTGAATATCCATTGGCAATGGGTTTGGGTTCACCGACATCATGTAGCAGTTTTTCAAATTGCACTTTATTGGACAAAGGAAATATAAACTCGAGAAAACTGACACTATCTGTCTTTCTGTTATAGAAATAGGCCGTTTGTGACAAATCGATACCCAAGTTTTTGATATCATTCCCAACTGAAGCACCTGATTTTCAAGTTGCTTGAACAGACCTGCCTTCTGAAGCAGCTCATTCAACTTGTTTGCATTTGCCTTCTGAACGATATCCTTCACATTAAATGCGGCGATAACTTCAGCATCTTCTGGAATAAGCTTGACTAAATCCTGTGACTTTACAGTCCCCATCAAAGAGAGACATGCTAGCCCAGTCAATAAAATTTTTGATTTCATATAGGTTATTTTGTTAGTGTGATTTTATTTGCCAGAGTAGACTTACCATAAACCAAGTCCGTAAACGGTAATTTTAGTAGTACCCCCTTCTTATTGCCCGCAACTTTCGCTTTGCTATTATCCTGAGCCACTATCGCTTTCTCAAAACGCACAATCTGTGTATAAAAAGCATCCGCAAACTGATTTGTGTTATCGCTTCCCAACTGATTGAATTTAGCCTTCCAGTTGCTAGAGGCTACAAATTTACGTTCAAAAACGTTGGTCTGAGCGTTATAATAGTATCTATTTGAATTTGATATCTTTGTCTTAAACCGATTAGCCAATATATCCGAAAAAGCATTTAACGACTCGATCTGACTAAAGTCACAGGATATATTTACAATAAAATTTGTGAAATCCGTTTGATACTGAACATTGGAGATACCCTTTGTCTGCTTGAGTAGCTGAACTGCCGCCTTAATCTCTTTTTCCATCTCGGCCTGTGTTGGTATCTGTATCCCTTTTATGCTTTTCATCTTCATCAAAGAAGATACCTTTGTCTTACTTTTACTCAGGTTCAATGTTGCCACAATATGTCCCGAACCATTGGGTTTAAGGTCAATCTGTTCAACAAAGTCAAAACAACTGGACAAGGTAAAAGTCATCAACAATGCACATATAACCACATAAAACCTATTCAACAGTTCTTTTAATTTAAAAACTCTCTTCATTTCTTTTCAGTACCGATTAATAAATTATCAAATCAATATATGTTCGGGCATTAACAGCAAACATTGTGCTATTTTCGTCACTTTAGGAAAATTTTAAAAAAGTGTAATATCTCGCTCGTCTGGAACGAAAACCTTCCCTTTCTTACGCCCTTATTTTTTACCCTATCCAATAACGTATTTAGCACCTATCGCTATTTAAAAATAGTTGTCTTCCTTAAAAATTATTCAATACCCATAATAAATATATCTAAAAATCAAACAGATGCATTATCAAAGCATTTAGCTTGCACAAAAAGGCAGCTGTATGCCCGGATAATTCAACTTTTCTTAGGTACTTTTACTCCTCTTTGCGAACAAACACTAACGATCAATATGCTTTACAAGTCCAGGTCTATTCCACAGCATGCAATGTGGCGAATAGTTTATTTTATGATTACGTTGCTTACCCTTAATTCATGTACAAAAATGAGTCCAGAATGGAGCAAGCTGCATTACAATTTACACCTACGATTGTTGGCCAAATTAATACCAAAGCTACTGGGAGCTCTTGGGACAAAGGCGACCAAATTGGCGTTTATATGATCAAATCAGGCCAGCGATTAACATCAA
Source organism: Sphingobacterium sp. E70 (assembly GCF_019285695.1). Classification (NCBI taxonomy): domain Bacteria; kingdom Pseudomonadati; phylum Bacteroidota; class Sphingobacteriia; order Sphingobacteriales; family Sphingobacteriaceae; genus Sphingobacterium; species Sphingobacterium sp. E70. Next base: position 2,427,230 of record NZ_CP079104.1, read on the forward strand.
CCTCAATTATGAATGCTGTCAACAATCATGTATTTACGATTAATGGTTCATTATTTCAAAGCAAATCACCTATCTTTTTACCAAATGAACAGGTAGATTTCATTGCATATTATCCTTATAAATCCATTACTGATTTTCAATATCCCATCGATCTGAGTGATCAATCAAACCAGTCAGCATTGGATTTCATGTATGCCAGCAATGCAAAAACATCAACAAAACCAATAATACCGTCCCACTCAATTTTGTAAGACAATTGAGCAAAATTGCGATTCATCTTTCTATTACCAATACGGCAGGTTTAGAAACCAATCAGATTGCTGTCAGTATACCTTCGGTACACACACAAGGGGATTTGATCTCTCAACTGGAAAACTAAATGTTAATCTTACTGAAAAGAAAGATATACAAGGAAAAGTTTCGGTGAATACCAACCAAACCGCTATCGTGGAATTCATCCTCCTTCCCGGAGAGGATATTGCCGGAAAGGCTATTAAATTTATAGCACATAATGGCGATAGTTATACATGGACAACACCACAACATCAAAATCTGAAAAACCTAATTGCTGGAAATCGTTACAGTTTTGATATCAAAATTGACAATGGTAAACTAAATGGCGGGATCGGCGATTCACAAGCCTATCTGGAAATCCCCAAAATGAGCAATTTGAACAATGATGAAGTGTTCATACAGCACTTTCTTCCTGATGCAAACACGCAAAGAAATTATGCAATGTTGTATGATAAGAAGCTAAAAATGGCTTACTGGGTAGCTTATCCATTATATAATAGCATTTTAGGCTCTGGTAATCGTACAGATGCCTGGGGATATGATCCTTCTATATCCACCGCCTTCCAACCAAATCTATTTAAAGGTTTTCAACCAACGGGCTATGACAGAGGTCATCAGCTACCTAGCGCTGACCGCAACCTAAACATCACGCACAATAAAACAACATTTTATTTTACCAATATGACGGCACAGGCATCCCGCCTCAATCAAGGTCTTTGGGCAAACCTGGAAACTAAGGTACGGACCTGGACTGCACAATGTGATACCATGTATGTGGTAACGGGAGCAATGCCGACGACAGACAGCAATAATCTGCTTGACTTTGCACAGGACAATGACAGAAAAGATATCGCAAAACCAAAATACTATTTCAAAGCGTTAGCCATGAAGAAAGGAAGCGAATATTACACAATAGCCTATAAGATCGACAATGTTACTCCACCTGCCAAAAGTACTTTTGACAATTATAAACTAACAGTGAGTGAATTGGAAAAAGTAACAGGATTTACATTTTTCCCGATTTAGACAATACGAAAAAGAAAGCATCAACGCCAGTATCTGGAAATAATCCATGGTTGGCTTAATCGAATTATTTTATTCCGATTAAGACAGTAGCTTAAAGTTTTATAAGCCTTAAAATACCAAGATCTCCACCATAAAAAGGCAATGCACGATGAATTGTGCATTGTCTTTTATTTAACGGTAAAGCCACGGTACGTCAAAAAACTTGACATTCCTGTAAAAACACCATTTTATCCCTAAAATTCACAATCAATCCATCATAGTTTTTTATTAGTTTTAACCCATGAAACTTATCATATTCGATCTGGATGGAACATTGTTGGATACATTGCAAGATCTTGGAGACAGTTGCAACGCAATCCTTCAGCGATTTGGTTATCCTATACATCAGTTACCGGCCTACAAGAAATTTGTAGGTAATGGTGTACAGAAACTAATCGAACGGGCCCTTCCCGAACATGCACGAACCCCAGAAATAATAACAACACTGCTAACGGCATTTAAGACCTACTACGAAGAGCAGACAATATCCCATACACGACCTTATGCTGGAATTGTCTCCTTATTACAGACGCTTAAATCTTCGGGATATCTCATCTCTGTAGCATCCAATAAATATCATGAGGCGGTTATCCCGTTAATGAAAAAATATTTTCCAATGATCTCTTTTGATCTGATCCTTGGTCACCGCACAGGACATCCGGCCAAACCCGATCCAGAAATTGTCTGGGATACGCTCCAGACATTAGGAATAGCAAAAGAAAACTGCTATTATGTTGGTGATTCCTCTATTGATATGGACACAGCCAATAACGCGGGGTGACAGCTATTGGTGTGACCTGGGGTTTTCGTGATGAAAACGAATTGAGGCAACACGCTGCACAGCATATTATTCACGTTCCACAGGAACTACTGAACATTGTATAAAAGAAAAAGCTGAACTTTATTCCATCAATGGTTTGGGTTCAGCTTTTTAAATTAAAATATTGTAGTTAGCTACATTTTAGCATCCATCAGCTTTTCACCTTGCGACTTTGGTTTTCCCAATTTCATTTTGACGACAAAGGCTTTATTTGTTATAAACGAATTAGGAAGCAGAATATCGTAATATGTATTTTTATCCAAGTCTAGACCAATATCCGTATGGCGTAATTCTAAAGATTGTCCATTTTGGAGTATAGTGGCAGTAACCGGAACTTCAGTGGCACCCTTAGGAACAGCGATACGCACAATATTGTTGACTGGACGATTAAAGACCGTAAGGTAAAGATTATCTTCTTTTTTTGTAAAGTAACCCAATTTGGATGGCGCAAGACCAGCATGTCTGACACCATATACCGCTTCACCATTTACCTTGATCCAGTCGCCAATCTCCTTGGCGAGCTTATCCTCCCCAGGATGCATATGACCATTCCCGTCAGGGCCAAAGTTCAGCACTAAATTGCCATTCATGGAAACACAATTCATCAACATATCGATGAGATCATCTGAGGTCTTGGTATAAATCCCAGACCAGTCTTTCATATAGCCCCAACCATTCGGGGGAATCGTCATGACACAATCCCAGTCACGTCCTTCCAACCATTCAAACTCCTTCGGCATTTTCGTTCCCAACCTTGTTCATAGTCACCTAGCATATCACCATTGGAGTCGAAATGCCGCTTTCCAAATTCGTCATTTCTAAATCTGCTTCCAATAATCAATCCCGGGTGTTTTTCACGTAACTCTTTCTCTAATTTATACGTAAAATCATACGCTTGGATCCAGGATTGATCCCAGGTACCATCAAACCAAAAACCTTTTATTTGCGGGTAGTTCTCTAGAAGTTCTAGTAACTGATTACGCGTGTACTCTAAAAACTTATCGAATTTAGCCTTTTCTTCGGGAGTAGAGGGAGCTTTCCCCATATAGTTTGAATTATTCCATTCAAGAATTGAAAAATACAAAAATACATCTATTCCTTCCGCTGTATAAGCATCTACGACCTGCTTGACGATATCTTTTTATAAGGGCTCTTCTTCACGGTATAGTCTGTATACTTAGAAGGCCACAGGGCAAATCCATCATGATGCTTTGTGGTAAAAATTAGATACTTTGCCCCCATTTCTTTTGCCTGTTTAGCCCAGCTTTTTGCGTCAAAACCTGTAGGATTGAATTTTTGTAGAGGTTATCATAAATATTCTTCCAGTCTTTCGGTGCTGTTGGCCCACTCCAGGTACGTATCCATTCGGATGCCGCTGCTCCTTTTCGTGCACTGACCCCTTCCCATTCGTTACCAGGAATTGCATACAAGCCCCAATGGATAAATTGTCCTAATCCATAGTTTCGGAACCGTTCCATCGCTTCATCCGTCCGATGTGCAGGCGTCAAAGGCCCATATTTCACGTCTACTTTGTTTTCTACTTTCTTGCGAGGACCTGTCCATTGTGCCGAAGTAGTTTTACTCCCAGCAATATGCTGCCGAGCATCAATGCTGTGATTAATTTATTATATTTCATCTTATCCTTATTTCTTTAAAAATGATTACTCCCAACGACAAATAAATCCGTATTTATTGACCAGATATATGTTGCCCATCCGATTATCACTTTGGATTATCTATATATTGTTTTTGTGATTTTTAATAACTGCAGGCTCTGGATTACTATCCGTAAATGGATCAAAGTAATAAAGCCCCTGATCGCGGTATAAGGGTAAATGCTTTTTAATTTTTTTGCAAATTCATCAAAATTTCGACCTGTTCCTGGCGCCCATGCCGCCTCCGCCAATGCCGCTATTCTCGGAAACACAAGGTAATCCAAACGACTGACATTCGTCACTGTTTCAGTCCAAAGATTAGCCTGAATGCCCAAGACCTGTTTTTTCTTTTTCCCAAACTATCCAATTGACTTCCAGCAAAATCAAACACATCCTGTAAAGGATTGAAACCCTTTCCCCATTTACGGCCATACTTATGATTCTCCTGTTGTACAAAGTCAAAATACATTGGCAACCTAGGCGTTAGTATAACTTGATAGCCTTTATCCAAAATCTTGTTTAGCTGTTCTGGTTTATCATGACGCCACCACATCATGACCGTCTGATCTTTGGCCAACTTGGCATCCACCATTTCATCCCAAACAATAATCCTTCCGTTTATCCCAGCCACAGAATCAGCCATACGACGGATAAAATACGCTTCCACTTCTTTGTTGGACTTTAAGCCTACTGTCTTTTTCAATTCCTGAACTTTGATATCATTATCCCAGGCATCGCTACCGAAAGCGACCTCATCTCCTCCTAAATGAATATAGACAGAAGGAAACAGTGTTTTCACTTCACGCAAAACATCAGTCAAAAATGTATATGTTGTATTTTTAGCAGGATGAAAAGTAAAATCGGGATGTTTTTCGTTCCCCCACCAGAGAGAAAAGGATAAGCCCGATTTGCGGCTGTAGCATGTCCCGGCATATCAATTTCAGGAATGACCTCAATATTTCGCTCAGCAGCATAGGTGATGATCTCACTGATATCAGCTTGACTATAATACTGTACGGGCGCATAAGGATCGAGATAATTGCCTATCCCCCAACTTGGGCTAACCAAGGGTATTTTTGTATACTTAAGCGCCAAGCCGGTTCGTCTGTCAAATGCCAATGGAATTTATTCAACTTGTAAAATGCCATCCAATCCAGTAAAGATTTCACTTTCTCCTTACCAAAAAAATGACGTGATTCATCTAGCATAAAACCTCGCCAACCAAATTGCGGTTTGTCCTCAATATTCAATACAGGTAATAAGAATGCATTGCCTTTTCTTTCAGCACCAGTAATCACCTGCTCCAAACTAGCAAGTGCATTGACAATACCCGATCTATCAGAAGCATATATTGCAATACCTTTGCGATCAATATTTAGACGATATGCTTCATGCTGTAATTTGCTATCAAGCTTCACGATCATTTTGCATCCTTTTCCAAGGAAGTGTAAGTTGAAATTCCAAAACGGCCCAACATCAGCTTCCGAAGATAGTGCAAAGACGATTCAAACACAGCATCTCCAGTGACTCCAAAATTACCCTCCAGCTTCAACTCTCCCTGCCCCATTTTACATGCTAAAGGCTGCGGAATAATCGCGATTTGAGCTGTCACATTTTGAATGAGTAAGTAGGTTATAATAAATACTAATTTACGTTTCATATGATAATTAAGACTTTACCTTGGTTAGAAGGTGTTAAAATTAATTATTAAAGCATCATCCTGCTACATTTTTATAAAATCCTTATCTGCGATTCTGAGTTTGCTGTATCCCTATACTGAAACCAAATAGTTACGGTCTTTAATCGATTCTAATTGTAGCTCTGCGTAATACAATGGTAAAGAAATTATTAAGTTATTACTGAAAGTCAAATCCAGTCAATCGTTTGCGCAACTCTCGAAAACGTTATAGTGTATTTTATACAAACAAAACAATAGGGAAACATATTTAAACAGGGAAATAATAAAGATTTAAAAATTAATATTATTACAAAATCCTTCATCAACCAAAACCCGCACAATTAGCGATTGTCTTTTTGTTGGTTATATTTGAAAACGAAACAAATACCCTAAGTTAAAAACCATATGATTAAAAGGATTTTTTATACGCTCTTCTTTATTGGAATAACTATTCTGCATCTACAAGCCAGAACAGTCATTCCGTTCAATGCAAACTGGTCGTTTAAAAAGGTCCGTTTTCCACCTCAGCATTGGACTACAACCAGATATTTGATGGAAAGTGGCAATTGGTTACCCTACCACACACCTGGAATGCAACAGACATGCAGACTGCAGAGATCAAACCGGGAAGTCTTGGAAAAAACGAACGTTTTTATACCGGCGATGCTTATTACCGCAAAACGTTTGTCCCAGGATCAGATTGGAAAGGTAAGCGTATTTTCATTCGATTTGAGGGGTGAATACCAATACCGAAGTTTACTTAAATAATAAACCCCTTTCTGCCAAAGCAGGAAAAAATGATATTACCTACGATAACTCGCAACGAAATGGCAACTACAGTTTTGTTGGCCGACATCAGGGCGGCTATTCTGCTTTTGTCTTTGAATTAAGCGATATGCTTCAATTGGGAGTGGAAAACGAGCTGTTGGTCAAGGTTAATAATGAAGCCAGTCCACAGGTTATTCCGGTAAACCACACCTTATTCCCGATGTACGGCGGCATTTATCGTCCTGTTGAACTTATAGTCACTGATGACATTCATGTTGCTGTGAATGACTTTGCTTCCCAAGGTGTCTATATCACGCAACAAAATGTTTCAAAAAAGACTGCGGATATAGCATTAAAAATAAAAATTGACAACAAATCCGGAAAAATACAACCGATCGAATTGCTAACAACCATTTTAGAAAGAGATGGTACCATAAAAGCAAAACAACAAACGGCATATACATTGCCGCCACAGGGCCGTCAAGTCTTATCACAACAAATTGTGGTCAAAAGCCCACATTTATGGCAAGGACTGGACGATCCCTACATCTACAAGGCTGTGACACAGATCAAAAAAGATGGTCAGGTCATTGACGAGGTAACGACACCTTTAGGGATACGCAAATTCGAACTACGTACTGGCCAAGGTTTCTTTTTAAATGACATCAAGTATCCCTTATATGGTGTATGTCGACATCAGGATCGTTGGGGCAAAGGCTCAGCCTTGAGCAACGCCGACCACGACGAAGATCTGTCCATTATCAAAGAAATGGGAGCCACTTCCATCCGTCTAGCACACTATCAACAGTCATCATATTTTTATTCCAAATGCGATAGTATCGGGCTTGTGATCTGGGCCGAAATCCCATTTGTGAATCGCGTGACAACATTTGAAGACAATAACGCCCAACAGCAGTTGAAAGAATTAATTCGACAAAATTTCAATCACCCTTCCATCTATATCTGGGGCATGCATAACGAAGTTTACTCCCCGTCCGCCTACACCGTAGAACTCACGACCAAACTAAATGATCTCGCTAAATCCGAAGACCCGGATCGTTACACCGTCTCCGTCAGCGGATACAATGTAATTGATCATCCGGTTAACAACAACGCCGATGTGCAAGGGATCAACCACTATTTCGGCTGGTATAATGGTGAACTGGAAAACAAATCTGATAAAGATGACGATGTAGCCACATGGGCGCAACGGATAAGTAAAGAGTTCAAAGACTACAAGATTATCTTTTCTGAATACGGTGCCGAAGCAGTTCCTGAGGATCAGGCGGAAGAGGTAGGCAATTTCGGCAACCAATGGAGCAATCCCTCTTTTTCCCAGAAGAATATGCGACAAAATTCCATGAAGTGCATTGGGGCGTAATCTCCAAAAGCCCTATTTTCCTAGGATCATACTTGTGGAATACTTTTGATTTCGCCACACCGATTACCGCACTAAACGTTAATCCGAGAAATTATAAAGGATTGGTTTCTTTTGATAGAAAATTGAAGAAAGATGGCTTCTACTGGTATAAAGCAAATTGGAGCAAAGAACCGGTATTGTATGTCACCCAACGCCGTATGATCAATCGCGGAAATGAAATTACCCCGGTAACCATCTATTCCAATAGAGGCGAACCAACCTTAACTGTTAACGGAACTGTTATCAAAGGCGTTAGAAAAGGGCAAACAGATGTGCATTACATTTTTGATAACGTCAAACTTACGAAGGGGCGAACACGATCGAAGCTAAGATCATACAAAAAGACGGAAAGATATTGACAGATAGTATTCATTGGAATTACGATCCATCTTATAAGCAAAATGCATCAGGACCAACCAAATCAAAAACTGAACACGTAGGTCTCTAATACCAAAATTAAATAGAATGAAAAAGCCGCACTAGTCCCTGCATTAGTGTGGCTTTTTTATGTAAAAGTGATTACGGACTTACCCTATCATTCTGGATCCACATCTAACCGGCTTTTAAGAAAAAAATTACCAGATGGTCATTAACCGACATAAGCCAACCGTTTACCGAGATTCACTCCTGATTAGCCTAATGACTCTCCCCTTTCAGCAAATCTCCCCTACCTTTGAGATATCAAATAAGAAATAAAAACATTAAAAAATAAACATCATGGCAACTAAAACAACATTCAGCATCAACAGCAAAACAATCACAAAAGCTTTTCAAGACCTTTTGATTCATTTAAAAGCTCACGCTTAAAAGTTTCTTCCAAAATGGACAGGAATACCTCAACATATCATTACTACTGGCGGTGATCATTGGAATTATCTTTCCGGTAGCTTTTGTAGTCCTTATTATCCTTACTTTGATTTGCAGCCTGCAGTTGGCCATCTTACAAGAGGATAAACAGGAGGAAGAAAAACAAAAAATGATCGAGCTAAAATAAACGCTGTCCTTGACAACCTAACATAAACGGTATGCCCATCGATGGGCATACCGTTCTATTTTTATCACTATCTTACTTAAAGATCGGAAAATACATTATTCCAACCTTGGATTAAATTATCTGCCACAGTCCCTATTTTGTCTGAGTCTTGATTTTTTTGATATACGCGATGACGATAGCCTAGAGTCATTCTTTACAATATATTTAACATTTTTTCTCAGTTTCACGTCACACATCCTGTTGTTAAGTCGTCACACATTTTCGCTGCCCCATTTTTCACCAAAAACAATGCAATCGATTGATTTATATTTATTTTTAATAGAAAATTAATTTCCGTACCTTAAACGGAACAATACTTTTTAGTATTGTAAATGCTATAAAATAACCCTAAGCGAAAACCATTTATAAATTATGATCATGAGATACATTATCTTGTTCCTTCTATTCATACAAATAAACTTCAGCCACGCACAAAGCAACAGTATTTACCTGCATACAGACAGAGATTACTATTTTCCTGGCGATACGGTATGGTTTAAAGGTTACATTTTGGAAGAAGGTCTTCTTTCGAAAAATGTATTTAACCTCTACCTCAAATGGGCAGATGGACAGGGTAAAGAATTCCAGCAGGCCGTAGCAATGGTTTCGCAAGGTATTACAGCAAGTCATTTTGTTATTCCACCAACTTATCAGGGAGACGAGTTATTTATCAATGCCTATACAAATGATCCGAATTGTCCACAAGGCCGCCCATACTTTAAGAAAATCGGCATACTGCAACTGGGAAAACCTATTTCAGACCAACGATCTGATGTTCCTAAAAAGAAAAGCAATACAATCTATTTCTTTATCCTGAAGGAGGTTTATTATTAAGTGACATTTCGAATCAGCTTACAATCAAATGTACGGACAACAATGGAATTCCGTCCATGGCCAAAGGTAGCCTGACAGATGATCAGGGTAAGTTTTTAGGTGATTTCCAGACTGACGGGGCAGGACTTGCCATGATTTATTTTACCCCGAATTTAGCTACTAACTATTTCATCGAATGGACCGCTGTGGATGGAAACATTCGAAAAAACAGCTTACCAGCGGCGAAATTAGGCAGTAAAGCTAGCCTGATAAGGAGAATGATCAAACCGTCATCCAATTACAGACCAATATCGATTCACAATCTATAGGTATTGAAGCCAGCTTGCAACAACGTTTTCTTTTCAAAGAACAAGTGCACCTGATTAAGGGGAAAAAATTAATATTCCGCTTCAGAATAACAGTTTGGAATATGGACTTTTACAAGTTAAAGTCAACGATACTTCAGGTCAATTACTTTCTTTGCGAGCGGCCATCATTGGACAAGAACAAATCCTGCTCAAGCCAGAGGTTTCTTTACAACGGGGTGAAGGTGAAAAATCTGGGAATAGGCTCCAATTACAGCTTCCATTAAAAGAGTCTGCAAAATTATCAATTTCAGTCACGGATATTGATGTTCCAATAGATAGCAACGAAAGTATATTGACTGATCTATACCTTAAACCATTAGCCTCAGACAATTTAATCGCACCTCAAGTTTACTGGAACAAAAGCAAGAATAGAGACGGTTATATTCAGAGTGTGAACTGGCTCGAGAAATCTGCTATAGCGATAAGCAATTCTATAAAGATACATTACTTGTTTTAAAAGGCCAGATAATAATGCCAAAAGACAGATGGACTAAGTTTTATGAAAGCTACCGAAACCTATTGAAGAAAGAGGAAAAATCCAAGGGCGTTGACCGAGGAGCTTCTTCGGTTATCAGGATTTTGGCTCATCACGCATGAAATACCAAGAAATTGGTTTTGATTCTCTGGGCAGATTTAGTATTCCCAACTTGATCATTTTTGATTCCGTAGAAACCAAATTTAGCCAAATCTATCGTCGGTTAAAATTTGAGCCGTTTTCTGTCCATTATACTTTTGCAAATCCGCAGCAGTTCCGACGTCCGGTTTATATCGCTGACAGCCTACCACAAAGAGATTATAAAACGACAGATTTAATCCAACTTGAAAGCTTTGCCCCAAATTTCACTGTTGACGCAAAGGGACAGCGCAGGCTGGCAACTGTTGTCGTCCACAGAAGTCGATTGCAAAGAGAGCAAGAGCGCGTCCAAAAAGATTTTATATGGCAGATGTTCCGACCAACATAAAGCCCGATGCAATAATATATCCGGCACTTGACAGCAATGTGATTAAACGGTCCTATGATATTAGCGATTATATACGGAAACAACTCAAAAGTTATAACCCGCAAAGAAACGCCAAAATCTATATCAATGGAATAGAGCAGAGCTTTACTAATTTTGAATCCAATATTGGTGATAGTGGGCTCTTTGAAGACGCTGCTAACTTTCCCATGGTAAAATACTATGCGAGTTTACCGCAGGCAAATAATCAGCCAGCGATTCTTCTGTTTCAGTCCTCAGCAGATGAAGTCGACCGTGAGATTGGCAAGGCAGTGGATGAGCAGACCCTTATGGGGTATATGCCGATTACACAATATACCAATGTGACCTACGAAACTACTGCACAGAAGTTTAATAGTCCCAAGGATTATCGACCAACGTTATATTGGAATGCCTTTGCCACGATCGAAGCCGGAAATACATCAGGACTTTTTACCTTTTTTAATAATAGTCGAGCAAAGGGATTTTGTATAACTATCCAAGGTATCACGGAATCTGGTAAGGTTGTTTATTATAGAGAGGTATTTAAATAAGCCTGTGTTGAATTATTCCTAAAAGAGATTAAATTCAACACGGGCTTACTTGTGGAAAGTACGATAAATTACAAATCGAATGCGCGGAACTCTGCGAGATGGGTGCTTGTCGCTCCTGCAGTGAAAGGCGCTGTCATTGTGATCCGAACATATTGTACTCTTATAGGTGTAATGATATAATCCTGCCACGTTGCTGTCGCTTCTGCAGAATTAAATGTCAAATCTTTTCCAACCATGGTCCAATTTGTCCCATCAACAGAAACCTCAACATTAAAGGTCTTAAATCCACCTGTTGTATTATTGTGTCTACGGATCATCCCAAACTTTGAAAAATTCTCCACTTTTCCAAAATTTATAATAAACCAGTGTGGATAATTGAAATTACCCGAAGACCACGTTGAATGCCAGTAGGTATTAATATCACCATCAATTAAGGAAGAACCTTTTCCATTTGCCTCTCCTTCATTAGTTTCAATAGATGATACCGTTGCGGACCACAGGTTTTTAGCAATCGGAGCATAAAGCAACAATGATTGTTCAGGGATGATCCCCCTCACTTGATACCACAACTTTCAAAACCCCTGGCTTTCCACCAACATCAATTTTCAAAGATCCATTTGAATCTGTATTTTTGTCACTGTAACAGTTTTCTGTCCACTATTTCCAACGTATGTACACTTTATGTCAATCGGATCACCTGTAGCATTTTTCCATTGAAGAATAGCATTATTACCATCCATAGAAGAAGTTAATGACGGCAATATCATTTTATATACCAGCATCCCAGGAGCTAACTGTTTTTGCGCATTCAAATTTCTCTTCCAAAGTTCATCGTTTAAACTTAATGCAAAATCAATCTTTTTTGTATCATCCACCAAGTCCCCTACTCGCACAGTATCTGTAAGATTTGATTTAAAAGAGTGATTCATTATTTTTCCATTAAGCACATAGGAAATATTTCCCGGTATTTCACGGTCTGAAGTTTTTGGAAAAATAAATTCAACACCACCGGGAATAGGATTTACTGAGAGATTACTCATTTTAAAATCTGCTTCAAACGGTCGTGGTGTCAGAACTGTTTTTGTTACTTTAGAAGGTGTTCCATCAGCGGTAAAATACTGTAAAAGAAAATCATAAGATTTAAGTTCATTTAAATGAATAACCACTGGATCGGTAAATTTTGTTACATCCACAACCTTTTCGGATCCATCTTTATATTTGATTTGTGCCTTTACGACACGGTCACTTAAAGCTGGCCAGTGAATCTCTACATTTTGATTAAAGGCAGAGACCAAGGTCAAATTTGTTGGCTTCGCTGTAGGGCGCGTTTCAGTTACAATTACCTCTTGACCTTCCTGTTTAGGGAAAACCAGTTCTTCTTCCTTACAGGCATAGAATGAAAGCAGCAAACCTGCAAAGAGAAAACTGCGCCGTAGATTCATTTTAGGTATTCTTTTCATTTCAGTTGGCTAATTAATTAAGGCTTTAAGAACTCTACTTCATATTTATTTAGGAACACTTGTCCTTGAAGATTCCAAGTACGTTGTGTTTGAATTTCCAACCAATAGAAAATTTGAGTGAACATATCTTCAGGCTGAATCAAAATCGCATTTGGATCCACATAAGGAAGATTGTTACCACTCAACACGGTTCTCGAAGATCCCTGTGCTTCTATATCAGGATTACCAGTAATCTTATTCATAAATTTATTGTTGACCAAGCTTTCCATCGGCCAATAACCAATCAGACCAGAACCAGCAAACTCTGCATCAGGAATACCAACACGAGTCGCATTCTTCTTAATCGCAGCCTCATCCAATGCCTTGTTGTAAATATGTACATCGCATAACTGCATATCAACAGGGCGGCCCGAAAATATATAAGGAAAATACCCAAAAGTCAAACCTGTCGTCGATAGGGCTTTACTCAGGTTGAGTGTTGCACTACTCGCCTCCCCGTCTTTAAACCATTCACATATACCTTAACTGTAGGAACATTATTAATCGTGGAGACAACTGCAGCAATATGTGTCCATTCACCTGCAGAGGATACCGGTCCCATTCCAGGCTGTACATTTGTACTGCCATCTGCCAAAAAGAAGGTTAACGCATTTCCCGATTTAAAGAATGCCCATCCCGAAGTAGAGCCAGTTCTTGCTGCATTCTTTCCTAAAAAGGAGCATTCGAAGCATAATCGAAAGCACCATTGGTTGGATTCATTTTCACCTTTGCATCGACCGTAAACTCTCCAGTCTTCGCAACATCATACATTGTTTCATTCGCTAAGACAGGATTATTCCGTCCTCTAAAAGCTATTGGATTATAGTAAGTATAGCTACTTTGCCCAGCATCATAGAATCCGAAAAAACGCATCGATTTAATCATCTCGGTCTTAAGCTCCAATTGTTTGAAATTGTTATTCTGAAATATCGTGAAGGTATTTCTTTCTGCAAAGGAATCGCCGCCATATGACTTATCAACACCACCATGATTACTGGTCAAAATAACCAGCCAATCTTCAGTTTTATAATTTGTTCTCGCTTTCAATGCGGTAAGAATCTCGCCAATGTAACCATCTACTTTCTTTACGGCGTCAACATAACCCGTTTGAGATGCAGAAAAGCCATATTGCTCGCCTGCTGTAAGCACATCTTTAAATTGTACAATAGCAATACCAGGATTCTTCTTTGCCAATACGTCAACCACTTGTTTCTTTACAGCTTCGTCGGATGTGGCATCAAATGTCTCATCTGCACTTACGAGCAATTTCGTATTAATTGCCTGATCACGGGCGACAACAAAGGATTTCGTAGTAGGAGCAAGTGTCGAAATACGGTACAAAATCGAAGGGTAACCTACTGGAGTAGCATGGGGATTGTTTTCATTTGGTTTAGGAATATAGGAATCATCCTCTATCCCATGCATGTCCGCAGAGACGCCACTCATCATTGTCATCCAAGTAGCCGCGTTTTTTGTGTTATTATTCGCAACAGATTCAAATGTATATTTACTTGTCTTCAATAGCTCTGCAATATTTGTCGGCATAATTTTCTTTATTTCAGCCCCCACGGCACCATCAATTGAAATAAAAAGAACTTTTCTTTTCACCGTTCCGTCACCATCTTGCTCTAAATCCTCATATACAGCTGGGGGATTTTCATATTTAGTACAACCTGCCCAAACCGTTAATATCGCCAAAGCGCATATCGCTGCTTTAATTCGATTAAAATATCTTTTCATAGTCTTTTATATATCGTAAAACACCCCTAACTCCGCTAGTGCAACATGGTTTCTCCACTCAGATTTTTCTCCGGAAATGAGAATTTCACATATTGAGCCTCCACAATTTTATCGAAAGCGAACTCTCGCATCACATTTCGTTGTGCGGTTGTTTCCGAAGATTTGGCGAGGTCATATGTCCCCATATCCACCCAGTTCTTATTATCTTGACTTATGCGTACAATAACTTTTGTTGCATAGGTATTATTCTGTCTATTCTGAATAAAAAATCCTTTGAATGCATTAATTGTCTTCATATCTATCATGATTTCTACCGGCAAATTCGTTGCAACACTACATCCGGAATAGCATGTATGCCAATACGTATCAGATTTTCCATCTTGCATTGCATCAATTTTACCCGTACTCTCGCCTGTAGCAGTAGAGACGTTCGATGTATAAACAAAAGCCGCTCTCGGAAGGCTGTACTTTGTGGGTAGAATATCGTCTCCTCCGGTAAAGGTCAGGGGATTATAATCCCAAACTTTATTTGCCATGGGCGGGTACAAATTACGCATCTCCCGTTTTGCGGCAGCACTGATTGGGATACCCCAGGCAAAAAAGAAACGGTGGAAATCCTTACCTGTAAAATGACATAATTGTCTGAAGAAATAGTCTTTCTTAGCTTGATCCAAGGAAGTGAAGAAATTTTCATTTCTTGCTTTACTATAGATGTAAGGGAAGAAATCCCAACCCGACTCACCGTTTTTTCCTTTCACTTTATCAAAGATCTGCAGAAATGGTGTTAAGCGGGCAAATGGATCATCTGCATCAAGTCCGTAACCGGTAGGAAAAGGTTTAAATGTCTTAACTTCGTTATAAGCCGCAAACTTCAATGCACCTGGGATAGATGTTTTTAAGGCCGGATGAAAATCAATCCGGTTGGTCTCGCCTCGATTTCGGGCCGCATTAAAAATAAAGAGATTATTTGTTGTTTCACCTAAGTCAGACCAGCTCCAAGACGATCCCGCTTGGTAATTATGTCCCACCTCATGATAGGTTCCCCATGAAGTTCCTTTTTTATCGTATTCGGGTTTGTCAATTCATCCAACCAATACTCATCTTCCTGCATGATCCACGGACTTCCGCTATGGGCATAACCGGCAGAAGGGTGAATATCCATCACTCCGCGCTCCCACAAACTTGGATAACGGTTTATTGGGTTCGCGGCAGTAGGAGAAAGCCCCATCCAATTGTAATAATCTTTTTCATACGAATCATCCCAAAGCTGCAAAGCCTCATCCACATGATCCATCTTTCCTGATTGAATCAGTTTTACAACAAGCGAGCGGGGAACTGAAAATGCTGTTCTTTTGCCAATAAGATCCATCCAAGGCACATCGTTGGCCAAAACCTGCTTTTGCCAATCCGAGACCGTCATTTTTCCGAGGACAAAATCATTGGCTTTGGTCGCTCCAGATATTTTTAAGTTCACTGGAGTTGGTCTTGTTTTTGACTAATAATCCATAATGTACCACCATACAGGTTACCGACATAATTATTTCCTGGAAATAATTCTTTCCGGGTATAGATGATAGCATCACGTCGTGGAGCATCTTTACCTGTAATGTTGTCAGTATGTACGCCAATCTGGGCTGTGAGGCCAACTACACCAGCAGGGACAGTAATTCGAACATTTTCTCCTGCGGGCGCATATAACCCAGTACTGTATATTGGTGATGGCGTATAACTTACTTTGTATTGAAAATCACTGATATATTCTCGGTCTATCAATAAGGACAATGTTGTATCCTGAATACGTCTTACATTTTCGCCTACGAGGCCTGGATAGATACGGGCACGATGGTATAAACTTTTATCCGCCTTCCCCATGGTTGTATCTGTCATAATGGGAGATTCTGTTTCGTCTCCTTGCTGATAGCCATCCTTAAAATCGAAACCTTCTTTACCACAGGAAGATACTAAGGCGATCATCCCGGCAATAAATCCAAATACTATATATCTTTTATTCATAATGGTCTATTCTATCGGTTAATTTCTTATTTGTGCATAGTTGGGGCTCCAGCTTTTGCCATCCAGATTCCAGGCACTTTCTACTGTGATTCCTAACCATTGATAAATCATAAAGGGAACATCCACTGCGTTTGGCACCAAACGGAAAAAAGATTCGCCAATTGGGGGTTGAAAAAATGGAACTAATTCGTTGAAGCTAACCCATTTTACAGGTCCTTTTAGATTAAAATCGTTAGCCCGGCCAGTTTTTTCGGTTAGTTTACTTGTATTTACATCACTATAACCAGGCCAATACCCTGTAGATTAGCCCAAAAGGGAAAGGAATCGTCTATGTGGGTCACTCCTCCATAACGCTTTATTTCTTCTGCGCTAAATGCACGATTGTAAATCTGTACATTACAGATTGAAATATTACAGTCTGTATTTCCATTACCTGGATTAAATCCCAGCGTAAGTGGGCTATTATTATCCAAATTATTGCCATTAGCAGATTGTTGGGAACTTCCATTTGCAGTTGCATTTGTCCCATCAGTATATACGTAAACGGAGTCTTTATCACCGCTTCTCTTAATTACTGCGGTGAGCGCATGCCAATTCCCATCATTTATATTGGGTCCAAAAGCTTGCCCCGCAATGGAACTATTAAATCCCCAATATGGTCCTTCTAAAAAGAAATTCCATCCTGCTCCTGAAAAACCAGCTACTCGTTTTGCAAAAATATAGGATAGTAATAAGTGGAGTTAGGCACATTATATTTCAAAAACAAGGTCATCGTCCAGTCTGATCCTGTTCCCATATTAAATTTATTAGCATCACTGAGTGTCCCGATAACCTGATTATTTGCGGCGTAAGTGTAATTCGTTGCAGTTCCCACAAAAGGCACATCTTTGGCACTAGGTCTTGGTAAAATCTTACGTGCAAATTTAGGAGAATACATCAGCGTATAAGTCGCGCGTTTGGCATCCCCAAATGCCGTAAAATCTGTTACAGGATCCTTAGAATCGCCACCTTTACCTGAGGTCACAATGACCAGCCAATTTTCATTGACATAGGATTTACGAGCCTTAATCGTATTGACCAATTGCTGAACTTGCTGATCCATTTTCTTTATTGCATTGACATATGCTGTTGACTTGTCTGAATATTCAGCGCTCGCTCCAGCTTTGTCCACATCCACCAAATGAACCACGTTTAAATCCGCAGAATCAGTTGCTAGACCTTTGTTAGCAGCCGCCAAAACCGTTTCGTCTGTAGCACTCTTTTCCAAATGGGCATCTTTTCCCAAATAGGTAGCATAGGTAGAGGATGACGTGTATAGACTAGAAACTTGTTTACCTTGAACAGATTTCAAGCGACTGAATATTGTTGGGTAAGCAGCAACATTCAATGTCGATAGGTCATTGGTTGTTACTTTATTTTTATTCGCATTTACCCCTGTGAGCAATGACGATACAACAGCTTCATTGGTCATTTTAAAATCGGTTGTTGGATCTGCTAGGCTACCATAGGTAACCATACCGTTTCGGGTCATTTCGATGAGATTAGCTGGTTCCAGAGATTGCACTACAGGCCCCGACAGCCCATCTACAATAACCATTAAAACTTTATCCCTATTCTCTGGGCTATCTTTTGCCTCTTGAAAATTCTGAAGCAGATTTGGAAAATCTTTATTACAGGCCGCGAGAAGCAAAACTCCGCCTGCACAGTAGATTATTTTTTTGATGAGTTGGATATACTTGTTCATATCTGATTCTTTTTGAGGTTATTCTTTAACTTCCAATCGAAAAAAATTGCCTACGGATTTCTTTCCGTATTGGTTGATACTTCCTCCTATTAGTAATGCTGGTAAGCCCAAAGACGATTTTGTCTCCACCACTTTCCGGATGTTCCCAGAAAAAGGGGCCTGACTATTATACTTCTGTAGCAAAGAACCGTCTTTTTCGAGAATCAACATATTCGTCCTACGAACGTTGTTATAACTTTCGATCGTGCCATCAATGATCACTCGGCCGTTGTTCAATACCTGTGCAAAGGTGGGAATACCGTTATCAGCATTCTGAAAAACAAACTGATCATCTACCGTACCATCCGTATTTAAGATCGCAGCCCCATTAACTTTACCATTAGCTCCTAGCCCCTTAAAAACACCCGCAATGGCAATTTTCTTTAACTGTTCATTGTAAGTGATCTTCAAAATCCGATCTATTGTGCCACCTAGATTAAATGAAGGATCTAGTGTTCCATCTTTTTAATACAGGCAATTCCGGGAACTGCTTTACCATTGTAGGACGTAAATGCACCAACAATAACCACACGGTCATTATCAATTAAGGCAGCGTCCATAATATTTCCGTTGGCACCTTGGTTTTTAAATGCGAAGGTTGAATCCAAAGATCCATCTGCTTTCATCCGAATCACATTCTTTGCCTCAGTCAATAAATACCGTCTGTTGTCCCTGGACGAATAGGTATAATCAATTTTATAATAATCCTTAAAGTTCCCTACCGCAACAACCATATTGTCCGACACCGCAAAAACTTTTAAAGGTGCATTTCCAAGGATACCACCATTAAATGCTGAAACAGTATCACGTGAGTTTCTCGGATTATCAGTTGTATTAACAACATCCACGATCATCGTATCCAGTTTTCCATCTGTGTTTAGTTTGGCAATATTATTAACACGCCGTTTATTAAAAGTACCGAATGGTCCTCCGATGACAAATTTACCATCCGTCATTTTCGTAACGGAATTTATACTTCCACCGCCTGAAGTCCCTTCTCCAAAAGTCATCGTGGTCGCCGACTTACCATTTGCATCAATAAAGTGAATACCATTCCGAAACACCTTTTTATCCACAGCTTCATTTTCAAAATTGATAAACGATCCTGTCACAATATAACCCCCTGCATTTGGCAGAATATCACTTACTGAAAAACGGAAACCATTCACCATACCATAGTTCTCATCCAAGGAAGCATTGCCCTCGATATCCAGTCGAGGCCCATAAAATACCTGTCCATCGACTTCAATTTTCGCGTTCCCAGATGATATTTCTGCTGGGACTTTTATCGTGACCAATGAATCTTTTGCGGTAATGACTTCAACCTTTGTATCATTGACTGAAAAATTAATTTTCCCGAGATAAGGCTTAATTCCTTTCACATAAAAATCGACCAACTCTCCGGGTTTTGCTATTTCTGGGTTGGCATAATTCGTATAAAACCCGATGCCTAATGACTCCTTTCCACCAGCATAGGGATCTGTACCTAATGCAATGTCTTTTGAACAAGCAGAGAAGCCAAGCAAACTAACTAGCGTCACATACCAAATTTTGTCTAATATTATTCTTTTCATAATCTGTCAGTCAAATCAGTTTTTAGGTAAAATACCCTGTACCATTACATCCTCTGCAAATAGTGCACTCCGAAAACCAAGTGCATGTTTTGAAAATTGTAAAACATGCAATACCCCATTCGTCGGCTGAATATCGGAGGTGGCAACAGGAGCTGTAATAAAAGGAATCAGATAATCCTCTAAGCCCGGGATACTAAATGGATAATTGAAATACAATTGTCTGTAGCCAGCATATTTAATAAGTTGATTATCATTTGCCCGGACATCATTATAAAATACACCAATATTCATTTCGGTATTGTCAAATGTTTTATATACTCCCCGGATAAGAATCTAATTTCAACGTATCCAACTGCCCGAAATCTTTTGCGACATACTTTCCTTTGAGAATATACCGGGATAGGTATTTACGCCAGATTTCAGGCTTTATTTGATCAAAAGAAGTGATGGAATCCTGTCCAGAACGAAAAAGCGACTCATTGAGTAACCACACCGATTTCATAATGGATGGATCCGGAGGAGCAAAGAAAGTAACTTCCTCATTTTGCAACACCACATCCAATTTGGCTATTTTAAGCGCAACAGTAAGGGTATCAAAAAGATCCGGCCTGCTCTCAAGATATTGCCATATCGTCCCCTTGTATTTTGGGTCGTGAACCCCTGTATCCAAATAATCCTCTTTCTTGCAAGCGCTTAACGCCAGTCCCACGAGCAAAATAAATGTTCCTATTTTTAAAAAAATCTTCATCTTTCGTTCCTTTTAGTTCCAATAATTGTTTAAGCGCATATATGGATTATTTAACAAAGCAGATTTATCGATCGGCCATGTCCAGCCGCCACCATTAAAAGCACCTACCGACATTGGAGCTGGGGTATACTCGAATTAATAACCTTTTTCGTACGCACCAGATCATAATAGAAGTTTCCTTCGCCGAGCAATTCGCGAACACGTTCCCACCAGATCGCATCTTTAAGATCATCTCCTGATTCCATAATATCAGCAGCCTCTGCACGTTTACGAATCACATTGACCACGGTCCTGGCTTCTTCATCCCGATTTAATTCGGCCAATGCCTCAGCACGAAGGAGGATCGGGTCCGAATAACGGAAGATCATCTGATTATCATCCGGGTTGTTGTCTTCGCCTTCTTCCATAAATACATTGGCAAATTTCAGGCATTGAAAATCGCCATTTGTAGCATAAATATCATCGTCAAACCAATATGTCTTACGCAGATCTTGTTCCGCAGGAGGGTACATTTTCTCCATAAATTTTGGATCGTAATAGATATACGATTTCGTTGTCACCTTATTTGGCGCATGTAAAACGTAATCTGAGTAGGAGGCGGAAAGGTGAAAACTTTCTCCATAATTGAAATTCTGAACAATTTCAAATAAACCTTCCTTGGTACGGCCTTTAAAAATATCCTTTGTACGGGTTAAACTCAATAAAGTATAGGCACCACCATTTTCTTCCATCAGTTCTCGTCCCATTGAAGCGACTTTTTCATAATAAGGAGCCTTATCCTCATTTGCAAAACCTGCTATCCACATATTGACATGCATATTGAGCGCCAGGGCACTCCCCGCATAGCCTTTACTGCTACAACCGATGGATCATCATATGTCCATGGTAAGTCTTTGTAAGAAGCATCCAAATCTGCAGAAACATTCTTTAAAACAGTAACCATATTGGTGCGGGGCAATGGATCTGTATTGACATCAGTATAATAAGGGACATCACCGTACAAGCGCACCATAAAGAAGTAAGCCAACGATCTTAGGAAAATCGCTTCTGCTTTATACGCCTTTTTCTGTTCTTCAGACAGAAAGGGCATATCCTTATTATCGATCTGATAGCAAATGATATTGGCATTTTGTACCATTTTATAGAAGTTATTCCATTGCGTAATGCGAGGAAATCTGAAATAGGAAAAATTATTATCCTGATTTTCATCGCTTCTCGTTAAAATACTATTTAAATTATTCTGCCTTAACAGTGAGATATAATCCCGTCCGGCTCCTGAAGTTGCACTTGTTCGATTAGTAGGTGCACAACGCAAATCGCCTGATGCAGAAAAAAGATATTGGTCATGGTTGCCTCTCTAAATGTAGAATAGATTCCACCCATATACTGCTCCACATCGCCTTTGCTTGTCCAATAATTGTTACCCGTCAATTTATCGATCTGCGTAATATTCAAAAAGTCTTTGCCACAGGAGAGCAAGCTTAAACTTGCACCTAGCAAAAATGTATATATAAATGTTCTTTTCATGATTTGATCAAATTAAAATTGTACACTCACGCCCAACGAATACGTCCTTTTACTTGGATAACCATTTGATCCATCGCGACCAACAGATGTGACCAACTCGGGATCAGGTCCAGCATAACGACTAAAGGTATAGATGTTATTTGCAGTGAAATTAATTCTGGCCGAGGTCAAACCGTAGCGCTGAATCCATTTTCTATCAAAGTTATATCCCAATGTTGCGGAATTGATTTTGAAATAAGATCCATCTTCCAAAAACATGGTCGAGTTATAACGATAGGGATTGTAAAGAGTCAAACGCGTAAAATCTGACACATTGGGATAATCCGCATTGTCCCCAAGTTGACGCCATACATTGTAGGCATCCAATGGCACGTAAGCCCCGGGACATAGTCTGGTTTCCTTCTATAACTCCTGTTGGGGTGTCATAGTTACGGAAACGATCGGTCAACGCGGTATTTAAGATGTCTCGATCCAGTGTATAAGAAAACTGTGTTCGTAAGGACCAATTTTTATACCGTGTAAATACAGAAAGACCTCCTGTCACTGCAGGTTGCGAATTGCCCACAAACACCAAATCATTTTCATCCAGGATATAATCGCCATTGATATCCGTGAAAATGGGATCACCGGCACGGAAAAACTTCCCTGCTGAAAACTCTCCACCAGCACGGTACCGCTGACCAGTCAATGGATTAACCGGCACCTCATCATCCGTTTTGTAAACCCCTTTATAGTCATACAATACAAAAGTTAGCGGGTTTCTTCCCAATCTGAAAAACTGTGGTAAATTATAACCCGATGTATTATCTGGCTGAATCAATTGTCTTACGCCATCTGGCAAGGCTGTTGTGTAATCACGGTTTAAGGCAAAAGTCGCAGTACCACTTAAATCCCAATCACTATTTCTTAATCTCGGTCTAAAATTAATGGAAACTTCATGTCCCATATTTACCATAGCGGCTTCATTGGTCAGTACATTTTCGAAGGCATTGTGGTTCGCAATTGCCTTTGAACGCAAGATCTTATCTGATTGTTTATAGTAAGTTTCGTAAGTCACGTATAATGCACTCTTGAAAACCCTAATTCCATACCTAGTGACCATTGTGTTGTGGTCTGAGGTACGAGCTCGGTATTCGGCGCATTCTTTAAATCCAAAGAAGTTGTTGGTCTATTATTGTACCTTCCGGCATCAACTTTATACCAACCGTACAAATCAGATAAAGTTCCTGTAGGTTGGATAGTGCGTCCGACCGAACCACGAAAGAATCCGGTATCCCACCACGAAAATTTTTCCATGAACTTTTCTTTCTTAAAATTCCAGCGAAAACCAACAGAAGGATTAGACGTCCATGGTGAAGCACCGCCAGTGACTGAAGTACCATCTACACGATACGTTAGGTCTACAATATACTTGGAATCATAATTATAGGAAGCATTACCTGCATAGGCGATCGAACGATAATTTGTAAGGTTATTCAATAAACCACCTAACGTTTGCCGTGTATTATAACTTATACCTGCCTGAAATTGATCATTCGCTGTTCCTCTAATTTTATTTAATGTGGAAGAAGACTGTGAAATCTCCATTTCCGTAAAACCATACAGGTTGATAACATGCTTCTCTTTGATCGCTTTAACCCAAGAAAGCAAATTTCGATTATAAACCTTGCTCTTATTATCGTAGTATCCATATATTTCGAACTATTACCAAGCAAAAGTTCTGGCGTATATCTATCCTTGGTAGAAGTTGTATAATTATAATTAAAGGTAGAAGTTGCCCGTAACCCATTAATTGGCTCATACTGTAGTTCGACTTGGGCTACATAATTTCCTGTCTTATTCTGATCATCGACATTAAGTGCAGATAAGGCCCCATACTACCAGAAAAGAGTGATGGTGCGGGATAAAGAGAGGTCGTATTAACCGATTTCCCGACCCCTGTCTGCATCGCTGCATTACCACTTCCCATTTGATTTTGAGCTAAATTCGCATTCACATTCGCCATCATCCGGAAACGGTCATTCGGTTCATATTGCATATTGGATTGCACCGTATATCTTTTAAAACCCGTATTTGCAATAATCCCGTTCTCATCATAGTAATTCATATTCACTTTATAATTGAATACGCGCTCTCCTCCTGAGATATTGACGTTATGTGTCTGATTATAGGTATTTCGGTAGAAATAAGATTGCCAATCTGTGGAGTTGTTATAATATGGGTTTAAACTATCTGCTAACATGGGCGAATCGTTGATCCGTCTGATCGCCGCCGCTAAAGTTGTATCATTCATCAAGATCTGTTCAACGCGAACCATCCGTTCGTCTCTTCCGCCAATTACCTTACGTAACTGTGGTACAGCACTCATAAAAAACTGCCCTTGGTATTGTACCAATGGAATTTTTGAATTACCCCGTTTGGTTCTTACCAGAATAACACCATAGGCTCCACGTGATCCATATAAAGCTGTCGCCTGGGCATCTTTTAATACCGTAATGTCTTCAATATCCTCTGGTGGAATCATGGAGATAGGCGAAACGCCCGGTCCCGCTGTTTCAAAACCATATTCGTACCCCGAATTGTCATCAATAGGCACGCCATCAATAACAAACAAAGGAGAAGTCGGTGTCAAAAAGGTATTATCGCCACTTCCAGACACATTAAAATTAGAAATACCCCGTACAGCAATCGTTCCACGCATCCCTGGACTACCTGTATTATTCTGAATATTCATACCAGCCACTTTACCTTGTAAAAGGTCCACAAAGTTACCTGAAGGGATATCCTGAATTTCCTTACCGGATATTGTCACGACTGACCCTGTTAAAGTCTCTCTTTTTCGCTGTTGATAACCAACCACTACCGTCTCCTCCAGTTCTTGCGCTTTGCTTTCCATCGAAATACTGTACTCCGTTTTTCCTGCTGTAACGGGCTGTTTCACTGTTCCGTAACCTTGATAGGAAAACACCATTACCCCGTTGGTAGGCACAGATACAACAAAACGACCGTCGTCACCTGTTTTACCAAGATCCCGCTTTGGATTTTCCAACTTGATGGAAACTCCCGCCAGCGGTCTATTGTTGGCCCCTTTTACCGTCCCCTTCACCATACCAGTCTGCGCCAGTACGCTATTGGTCAACACATTGGCAAAAAGGAATATTAGTATGCATAATTGTTTCATAATTGTTAAGCTAAATTAATCGGCACTTGATCAGTCAAATTTTGGTAACTCATAAGGAAAACGAAATTGAATTTCCCAATTACCCTCCTCAAAAATGGAAAACTCCAATCCAAAGTAATTGTCCTCCAAGAAACCAAAATCACCTTTGCGTCGAAATTTGAATTCAATGTAGGCGTTCTCCCCAGTTATATTTGTGTAAGGTGTTTCTATTGCTGACAAGGGAATTGGGTAAGCCACATCATACACAACTTTGTTGTTCTCAAAGCGATGATTAAAGCCATGTACCAAACCCTCCCATTTCGTTGCCGAGAATTTCTTGGGATCTATCGGATTGTTCAATGAATCCAAGAAACTGATCGTGAGGGTTTTCGTCCCTGCTGCATTATTCTCCAGTTTGTTGAAATATACTCTGATATCTGAATTGAACATTGCCCGATCCGTTCTGTCCCCCGCATATTGCTTGACATCTTTGTTATAAACGTATATGGTAGTGGTGATAGACCGGTTATTGGATCAATTATACTGGGCTCATAAGGACGTTCACGTAATGGCTTCAGTTTAAAATTCCGTAAATAGCGTCTTCCACCTGTATTGGTTAATTCGACATCAAAAACATACCCAGAATCAGGTTGAGCCTTGACAAATCCGGAATTTCCCGATTCTCCCAAAAATTGATATTCCCGGATTTCTGCAGGATTTCAAGGATCGGACGGTATTCAATTTTTCGTTTCGCTTCGATTTCCGCTATTGATTTCTCAAAACCGGTATAAGCCTCTTTCCAAATCTTGACAGGAAATTTATCATCAAATAGGGTTGTCGGTTGCCCATCAATATCCCGAGCGTTAACAATTTTAAAGGTCAAAGGCTGCGAAGTATTTTGTCCGATATTGACGATATTGTCATAAAAGGTATTTCTCCCAAAACGGGTTGAAATTCCGTTGTATTATAAACTACATCCTCGCCCAATGAATCCTGATCCGTAGGGATATATTTTTACAAGATGCTAAGACGAACAATCCAAATCCGAATAGAACAACTTGTTTGATCGTGTTATATGATTTTGTGTTCATATTATCTATTTAAGAATTTAGCCAGTTTAGAAAAGCCAAAATTGTGGCTGGGCGACAGAATATGTAACCGTCCATTTGTCGTTCTGATATTGACGACGGAAGTATTACTTTCCTGCCAATAGCGTTGAAAAATTGAGTTATTCATATCGCTCAATACAATTTGCTGTTGTCCCCTTCAATAATTCCCGACGCAGAGCTCACTTTATATTTCATGGTCATCCGGTAATCATCAATACTTCGTATTTCTTTACCCTCTACAAAATCTTTCAGGCTCTCCGTATCATGGAGACCATTAAAAGCATAATGATAGGTCAACGTATCGATTAAAGGTTGCGGAATATCTTCCAGAAATAAATGTGGTCTATTACCGGCTGCACGAATGGCGTTCATGGCATCAATAGCATTGGTAAAACTATTATTGGTCATCGCAAAGAAAGTAATAGTGTCTTTCGGATTTTTCAACCTCGCCCGAAGGTCTGGTACACGTTCCAATACCAATAGCAAGGAATCATAAACTGATCCCTGTTCTTCCAGAAACTCTAGCGTAGTACCATTGTACTCGGTATATTTTATCTGATAATCTTCATAATAGGTATTCCCTTTTTGCACGATGCAAGTCCCATTAATAGTAACAAGACGGAAATACCAACATAGCATATTCTTTTCTTCATGGTTATTTGTTAGCTTATTTCCAGTAAGAGTTTTGTTCCAGTTTCGAATTACGTTCCAATACATCTGAAGAGATTGGCCAATAAATACCTCCATTTTCAATCAGCGCATTTAATCGCGGATTGTTCTTTTTAATCTTCGCCAAACGGATCTGATCATACCATCGCCAACCCTCGCCCATCAACTCGCGTCGTCTTTCCAAAAGATTTCTTCCAGAAGGTCCTTGGGAGAGTTATTGATATAAGGTTTTAAGCCGCGCTGCGCCTTAATCATATTGAGGTATTTAATAGATTCATCTTTCTGTCCCAGCACTGCCTTTGCCTCGGCTTGGAGCAAAAAGATGTCTTCCAGACGAGTAAATACTAGGTTGGATCCGAATATGGAGAAAATCGAATCTCCAGAACCATTACGAATCACTTTGATCTTACTGAAAATTGGAATATCACCATTATAATTTGTGAAATAATTTGTCCTTACCAGTCCCGATACAGAATCGATTCCGAAACGGGTATCATTAACATCATCAAAAATTTTGTTAATTGTATCACGGTTCACGTAAATGTCCGGTTTGGCTTTGGTCACAATTGGATACCCCAAGGTCAAGGATTCGATATGGCCCGTATTTGTTGCTTCCCCTAATTCATAGGAGGCGCGGACAGCAAGAATCTGTGCCTGTGTACTTGGTCCGAAAAGGCCGGTTGTCGGATTGACCAAATTCGGCACACTCATAAGTGACAAATTTGTTTTTGAGTAATTATCAACGACAAATTTGGAATACACATCTGCATTGATATATTTACCTTGCCATGCTGCAATATGTGCCAGCAAAGAATAAGCAGTGATTTTATTGACTAATACACCCACCCAAGTCCCATAACTTTCACCATAGTAGCTCTGTGTACCTAAGGCATATACATAAGGTAAATCTTGTGCAGCATTTAGCAACTCTGATTCCGCAAATGCTAATACCGTAGCCTCTGAAGCCTTAGCCACCTCAACAAAACTGCCATTGTCATAAGAATCCTTCAGTAAAGGAACCTCGCCCCAGATACGCACCATATAAAAGTACATCAATGCTCTAATCGTACGAGCTTGAGCGATATCATATTTCAAATCGCGTTCGGTGTAGCGGCTATCTTTTGATAATACTTCCGGTGCGCGTTCGATAAATAGTGACGCGGCATTAATTACCGCATAAAAGCGCCGCCAATCTGTCAATCCTTTAATTAGTGGATAAGCCGATTTCAGTTTATTTTCTTGTACGACACGAAGATCAGCACGAGAATAAGAGTTGAAGTCTCCATAGCGCATTTCGCCATAGACCCAATGCCCATAATTATCTACCATCGCGGCTCTCATCAAACCATACATACCCATAAGATGTGCCCGGGTATCAGAAATCGAAGCCCATTCCTTACCTTCTGAACCAACGTTGACTGCAACAATATCAAGTTTTTTATTACAGGATGTGCTTAACACACTGATACCCATCGCAAGTAATAGGTATTTCCCCATTGATTATATTTCTTTATCTTAAACATCATTCAATAATTTGCGTTATAAATCCAATTTGATTCCCATGGTCACAATTGGGGACATTGGCAGACCATATCCTGTATAATACCCATTGAAATCAATTAATTCGGGATCAGTTCCTGAGAATTTGCTTATAGTCAATAGATTTGTACCGGATAAATAGACATACGCGCGACGTATTGTCTTCATTTTATCCTTAATTGAATTCAGTTGAGCTAAATCATAACCTACACTTAGTGCTCGTAATTTTAGAAAAGAAGCATTTTCCAAAAAGAGATCCTGATCCACGCGATAAGCAACTATTGGACTCCATGGATTATAAGTTGGATATTTCGTAATATCTACGTCCTGTTGCCAATGAAAAACTTCTCGAATGCCATCCAAAGAGTTTGTGTTCTCAGTATTTATAAAATCGTATTTCGTAGATGCGCGCTGATTAAGTGCTTTCTGGCCAATCGCAAAGTACCACTGCATATTCAGATCAAAGCCTCTAAATTTGAATTGGTTGTTGAATCCGCCAACTAGTTTAGGCATCGCATTTCCCTTGAGTACACGATCTTTATCATCAATTTTAAAATCACCATTCTGATCTTTCCAGATCGGGTCTCCTGCAGCAAAATCAACACCATCAAATTGCAGTTTTTGGCCATTTCTCACCGGAATTTCCGTTTCTGCGTTATAAATTCCTTCATTTTCGTAGAGCCAGAATTTATCCACTGCTTCCCAACACGCAATAAACGATTGTTAATTTTTAGCTCCTGTTTGCCATTTGGCAAAGCTGTAAGCTTATTTTGATTCCAATTTAGATTTAAGGCCGTATTCCATTGAAATCCTTCAGGATTAGATAGTACGTTAACATTTAAATCTAGATCAATACCTCTATTTTGTACTGTCATTCCATTGACAATTTGTCCAGAATAACCATACTCAGCAGGTATAGGCATATTTGCCAGTTGATTGACATCCTTCTTTTGGTAAGCTGCAATTGCAAAATTCAGACGCTTGTCAAGCATAGAACCATCTAGAATTATCTCAGCATGATCTGTATAAGGCCATTTCATATCATAACCAACCCAGCCTTCAGAATAAGGACGGGATGCAACGGCAAAACCATTGTATGATACAAGAGACTTCTCAGAACCCCAGTTTAGATCAGCTGTATAATTGGGACCGACGGCATATTTACTTGTAAAAATAGGTTTTCCGATCCGGGCCCATGATGCTTTGATATTGAGATTATCCATCAGTGCATGTTCCTCAGGATTGATCAAATGATATTTTGCTGAAAATGCTGGAGTCATCAACCAACGCGAATCAGGTTGCATCGTCGAAGAACCATCATAACGGAGCACTGCATTGACATCCAATTTGTCTTTCCAGCTGTACATACCCGACAAAAAGAAGGAATGAAGTCTAAAATCCTCCCGATTTGTCCATCGGTTGACGTACAAACCACCAATCGGTTTCAGATAATCGCCAGAATTTGGATCGCCATCAACGACATTGACTTTAATAAAGTCATTTGGGCCGTCATACGCACGGGCATAATGATACCTGTAAAGATCTTGGGTATAGTTTGATCCCAAGATAAAATTAAATTTATGTTGTTGCTGCAGTGTAAAATTATAGTTTAAGCTATTATTAAAAGTTAGTCGCTCATTAAATCCAAAATATCCTGACATGTAGTTGTTGGTCTCCATCAAAGACCCCGGAAAAAATGCCTGTCTGGACCCCTCAGAATAATCAATACCCAGATTTGTGTTAAACTTAAGGTTCGGCAATAAGTAAAGATCAAGATTAACCAACAGGTTAAGCATATTGACGGAGTTATTGTCCAACGCTCTCTTATAAATATCTAGATATTGACCATACATCTCCTTATTCGGCGAGATTGGAATGGACAAATCCGGAACATAGGCTGCTTCTCCAAAGCGGTCTCTTAAACTTCTATTCCGATCACGGAGGCTTCTGCTAGCGTTAACAGTTGTCCCAAAGTTGAACCACTTAAATGGGGCCATATTTACATTGAACAATGCGTTATACCGTTCAATATTGGTCTTATCTGCAGAGCTCGCATTTTCATATAGCCGCCCATAAATGCGAAATTCGCGCGGTCACCACCTCCTCGAATACCCAAATTCCCGCCGTAAATCGGTGTTACTTTGTAGTATTCTTCATTCCAATTTGCTGGACCATAATAATTTACATTGGTTGAATCACTGAGATAGCCGGGATAATTCAAACGGTCTCCTGGTGTGCCATATTTATTGTAAAAAGTAGAGCGGAATAAGTTTTCATACTGTGCGTTTACAGGTGTCACAGTAGGTTTTGTAGCTAAACCAACATAAGCATCAAAACTAATTTCTCTTCTCCCCTCCTTTCCGGGCTTGGTCAAGATCCAAATTGCGCCATTTGCTGCAAGTGGCCCCAACTTAGCCAGCACGATCGGATCCTTAATTACCTCAATTGACTCAACAACAGATAGGTCAATTCCGGCAAAATTATCCGTCGCTGGACCTATTCTATTAAATTGATATTGCTGAATTGAGTAGGTAAAATTATTATCCCGGGCAATTGGTACACCATTGACATAAACTGTCGGTTGAACGTTGACAGCATCTTTGGTTTCAAAAGGGGACTTCCAAGACCTCTAAGCACCATGTTTTTAGGAGCTCCAGGTTCGCCAGTTGCTTCTTGAACGTAGAGTCCAGCAATCTGTCCTTTTAGCATTTGGGTAATGCTTACAAGAGGTAGCGTTTCAATATTGCTCGTATTGAGGCTATCCCTCACACCTTGTTTTTGAGCAATGTCTTAAGTCTTCCCCGTAAAAGCTGTTGATCAACCTCGCTTATCTCGGAGGTGTCTTTTTGAGCTCTCCAGTC
This sequence comes from Sphingobacterium sp. E70, assembly GCF_019285695.1. NCBI lineage: Bacteria > Pseudomonadati > Bacteroidota > Sphingobacteriia > Sphingobacteriales > Sphingobacteriaceae > Sphingobacterium > Sphingobacterium sp. E70. The sequence continues at coordinate 2,458,897 of NZ_CP079104.1, forward strand.
GAGCCAAGTATGTGCTTGGGTTTTCTGGAAAATCGGAAAAGAAATAAAAAACAAAATAGTCTTCTCATTCGATTTTTGTCTTAGGCTTAAATTTAAAAATTGGCACACAACGGCTTATAACGTTCGTTTCGGCAAATAAAAAGTTCGCTGCTTGTGGGCGGCAATAATTGATAGTATAGAACAATACTAGGAATAATTAATCTAGATCGAATACCCCGACATAAACGAAATCGATTGCGTAATTCACACAAACGATTGCATTGGTATTGAATTCATAAAAGTTCGTCACAACACGAGTTGAAAGAAATGTTTTTACTTTAAAAGCAATCAAATAACACGCAGGGAAACATAAATAACATACAATAGTAAATAAAACATGGATTATGTTGTACATATGTTTTTTATTTCTATTATAGAATATTAGAATTATGATTTTTTTAAAAAGATTAAATCAAAACTGAAATTTTAACAAAACAACGTTCTTTGATTTAACTGGATCATCAGCTGTTATCGTATGATTTTATGCTTTGCAGAAAAGATTCAAAGGCTGGTATCGAATACCAATCACGTGACTTCAATCATTAATAAAATAGCATAAAAAAGACCGATGCTAAACAAACACCGGTCTTTTTAACACCAAAATTGTTGTGCCTATACAGTGGCGCTGTCTACCGACACTGAACTATCCTGACTTATATAGATCACAACTCTCTGAAATAAACATTTATTCTATTGTCGGGTTAAATTCTCCACCCCAGTCTTTATTTTGTTTGATACTGGGATTCTTATCTATCACAGATTGAGCAATCGGGAAGAAATAATATGTATCTGGCACCAGATTTACTTTATTTCCGGTACTTGGTACCTGCAGTACATTGTACTTAAACTGATTTTCTTTCAGTTGATAATTTTTGGCCAAGTCTGCTGCCGCCTTTAGATCCATATCGGTTCCGTTTGCATTGATCGCAATCGCTTCCACTCCCTGCTTGGTTTTATTGTTGAGGACAGCAAGCCTCCGCAGGCGACGTAAATCCCAAAAGCGGTGGCCTTCGAAACAGAACTCGATATTTCTTTCCGCCAATAAAGCTTCCCTCATATCGGATTTATTACCCGCAACGATACCATAGCTATTATCTTCCCCGGTTCGATACCCGCGCGCATCCGGATCTGTTTTAAAAGGGACGTTGCCGTAGCGAGATCCCCTGTTTCATTTGCTGTTTCAGCATAATTTAACATCACCTCCGCATAACGCATCAGTACAAAATCCACATCATATTGAGTCTCCACCTGCGTTTGCCGTAAGGAAAGCTTTGAATTCTTCAAAATAAAAAGCCTGTATACCGGTCTCTATTCGAGGAGGTTGTACCAGCTTTTGGATTTTCTCCAAAATTGTCCAGTGCATCCGCGATGCCCAGCGAGGTATACTGTCTTTTCCCTGTTTTACCCGAAACCTCATAGACTTTCCGTTCCAAACAATGGATTTATCAAAACGAGGATCACGGTTCTCCCAATAGCTTTGTAGGAACTGTTCATCTGTTTTATGGTATTTACCCGTTGGGTCCGTATATAATTTACCATCTTTCATCGGAAATTCTTTCACAAAATCCCAGGTTGGTACGGCACTCGCAGTCCCCGGCTTTCGGAGCCCGGCCGCACCCCATTATCCCAGTTAGCCACTTTGTTGGGATACGAGTTTATGACAGCGAAGACCACTTCAGGGCCTTTTTCCACCAACGCAATATTATAGTAATCAGTGGTCAAGTTATAGCCCTGTGCCTTCAATTGCTCATAGGCCTTTTTATTCACCGCATTTGCTTCGGCCCAATAGGCATTTCCATAAGGATTGGAAGGATTAAATTGTGGCGACGCTTTGTACAACAATACTTTAGCTTTAAAGGCCAAGGCAAAATTACCATCAATACGTCCATAATCCGCAGCACCTTTCGCTATCGTCATCGGCAAATAGGTCAGCGCCTCATCCAAATCTTTTATCATTAAATCAAAACATTCCTTGGTACTGTTCCGCGGAACTTTCAATTCATCATTTTCCAGATCCTGTGGTTTTGTGATGTAAGGTACCCCACCATGATGCTTGACCATATTGAAATACATATAAGCACGCATAAAAAGTGCCTGACCTAAGATGGATTTCTTTGTCGCATCATTTAATCCTGTACTTCCGGACACCTTTTGGATAGCGGTATTGATCTTGCGCATGGTTGTATAATCCCAAGCCTTATAGACAGTATTATTAACCGTCACCGCATTCAAAGGAAATTAATTCCAGCAAGCTGTTGCGAATTATTGTCTGCGCCACTGTTCCAGTTACCGAATAAGGTATATAAATTAGCCAGATAAGCGTTGACAAGATTAGGGTCATTCCACACCTTATCTTCATTTACCGAATTGAGATCCTCAATATCCAATACATTTTTGCAAGAAGCCGTTGTCAACAACAAGGCAACTAGCGAATAAAATATCTTTTTCATCATTAAAAATCAATTAAAATTTAACATCAAGACCCAATGTGAACGTTTTCATCACCGGATAGGAATCGTACATTTTTTGCTCTGGATCATGGAATTCCTTCATCGGCGAAAAAACAAATAGATTCGTGCCATTTAAGAATACGTTGACACTCTTCATTTTGATTTTTTCCATCATTGCTTGCGGTAGTGTATAGGAAATATTTAAATCCCGTAATCGCATATAAGCTCCATTGCGGATCCAGAATGTCGACGAGGCTGCCCCTGATTCCTGCCAATTATAACCTACTGGTCGTGGATATTTAGCATCCGTATTATCCGGGGTCCAGACATCCGAAGTCCAGATCGGGTAATAAGGTCTAAAAGTATCCCCATGTTGCCGCATTCCTGCCCCTTCCTGATTGCTGATCACACGATCATAAGCCAATACCCCTTGAAATAAAGCAGAGACATAGAAACCTTTCCAGCTGGCGTTAAATCCAAATCCATAGTTAATGCGCGGTGTATTATTCTCCGAAAGCAACTGCATATCATTGTCATCGATAATGCCGTCTGGCTGGTCCGAGTAATTCTGTCCACGGATATCTTTATACAGAATCATCCCCGGATAAGGGTCACGTCCATAGGTTTTAAAGCCTTTTCCTTTCAGCGCATCAGCTTCCGCCTGCGTACGGACCAGTCCCGAAGCTTCCAAACCAATAATGCGATTTTCAGGTCGCCCTACCTTGGATCGAAAATTTTCCCTTCCTCCTGCGGCGTAGGAAGGTTCTTCGTCAAAAATATCCCATCGGTCTTTTGCATACCCCATATTCGCATTCAAACCGTATGAAACTTCACCAACCCTATCATTCCAGTTGAGTGAGAGCTCACCCCTCTAAAGCTTCGCGCCGCATAGTTTTCCGGCGCCAGCCCTCTGCCATAATTATCCGGAACCTTAATCCCCCTCGTTCCGAGGATATCGCTCTCCTTCCGGATAAAACCATCTAAACTACCCGTCAGTTTATTGTGTACAAAACCAAAGTCTATCCCTACGTTATAACTCTTTGATTTTGTCCAGGTAAGGTTCGTGGTCGGGTTATCAAGGTACGTTACCCCGGTGTAATAGCTATCACCAAAAATATATCCCGGCACCGGTGTTCTGCTTCCTGTTCGCGAAGTGATGATCGAGCTATATTTCTCCATATACGAATAGGGCAATATCGAATAGCCCTCCACATCCACAAAATTGCCCGAACTTCCGTATGATGCACGCAGTTTGAGATCACTGACCGTATTTTTGATGGACGAAAAGAAGTTCTCATCCGACATCCGCCAGCCCAGGGACATGGATGGGAAAAATCCCCAGCGCTTATCATTTGGGAATAAAGGCGAGCCATCGTAACGGAAAGAAAACTCGGCTATATACTTATCCGCATAGTTATAGTTCGCCCGACCGATTACTCCGCGTCGTGCGTCCATTAATTCAAAGGCATCTGTTGATCGCATGCTTCTGTCTGTCGGATAAATATACATCTGATCCAAGGGGATAATTGGATTTTCTGCCCGCGATGTAATGTTCGTATTACCCGATTTAAACTGCTCATAAACAACCAGACCATCCACCGTATGTTTGCCAAACTTGCGGTTATAGTTTAGGAACCAATCCACCTGGTATTGCCATTTTCGCTGTGGGTTGTAGTCCATAAAAGGTTGAGCCTGGCTAAAGGTAAATACATTTGTCCTATCCTCTGAAGGTGGGGCTGGTATGAAACGGTTCCCATCTGGATTCAGCGAAGTAAATGTGTAGTTCTTTTGGAAACTCATATAGCGTTTGCGCATATAGTCTTCTGCTACATAACTTCCCACCAGTTTTGTAGAAAGTCCCTCTAACAGTTTATCCAACTTTAAATTAAGGGTCATGATCGGATTTACCTGGCGTACTTTGCGATCAATGTAGCGATCGCCGATGACCTGGTCAATCACATTCCAGGCCTGCCAGCTTCCCATCGGTGTCTGTACCGGATAAGCCGTTGGAGTATTGCTCGGCGTTCCATCCGCGGTCAGATAAAACGGATACATCTTGGGCCAGTTGAAGGTAACGCGGTAAAAATCCGAAACATCGAAATCATCGTCACTGGCGGATGTACTAAATGGCCAGAAGAACCTATTGGAATTCGTTTGATTAGCGGAGATTAAAATCCATGCTAAATGCGTCACTAATCTTCGCAGAAATATTGCTGCGGAGATTAAATTTTTCGTGATCCAGTGATTTATAAGATCCGTTTTCTTTCCGATAGCTCAATAAGGCATAGTAGGTAATCTTGTCGCCACCACCGTTAACAGCAATAGACTGCCTATGGCTGAAAGGATTTCGCCAGATAACATCATTGGTATTATAATTTTTGTCTTTAAAATAGTCAAATTCCGCTGTCCATTTGGAGCTACCCACGGTTCACTTTTCTTGCCCTGTTCCCAACGGAATTGGGAAACTCGATTCTGATAGATTAGTTCATCCGTAGCGGTAGTCAGATTGGCCAATAGAGTCTGTGTAGGTGCACTGAAGGAATAATTACTCTGCACATTGAATACCGGAGCCTGGGCAGTCCCTTTTTTGTTGTCACCAGTACAACGCCATTACCTGCTCTCGTACCATATACAGCGGCGGTTCCGGCATCTTTCAAGAAACTCATCTGATCGACTTCATTCGCTTCGAGTGCATCAAAGCCGCTTTGTCGCGCACCACACCATCAATCACATACAACGGTTCGACAGCAGCTCCACGAATACGTAAGGAAGAGGAAGCTCCGGCCATCCCTGAGGTATTCGTCACATTCACCCCGGCCGCCCTTCCTGCCAAGGTATTGGACAGATTGGATGGCGAGATATTTTTCAGTTGTTCAGAGTTTACTGCTGCAACAGCCCCGGTTAGATTTCCTTTTTCTGCTTACCATAGCCCACGATAACAACCTCTTCTAACGACTCGGTATTGCTAATCATCGTCACGGCAATCGTTCCACTACTTACCGCGACCTCTTGCCGCGCATAACCCTGATAATTGATAACCAGAAAATCTCCTGTTTGGCGCGAATGGAAAAGCTACCATTGGCATCAGTGGCTGCTTGAATCGTACTACCTTTCACGGTAATCGTAGCGCCAGCGAGTGGGTCGCCTTTTTCATTCTTTACACTGCCCGAAATTTGCTGTTGTTCGACATGAAAATAGCTCAATTTCGAGTTCAAATTGCTCGCAATTAAATTAGGGGACGAGCATAAAAGACCTAGACCTAAAAGACTTAAAGGTCTGGCTTTGCTGTAAAAAAGATAATTCTTTTTCATAATTAAGATGGAGGTGTTTAGATAATAGTTTACAAACAATTACTAAAAGGTTTATTGGTATTTTGTCTTTTGTAAAAAAATAACAAAAGACAGTTGATTTTAATAGGAAATTAAGTAAAAGATTCTGAAAATAAAAATGAAATTGAACAAAAGAAACTGAAAATAAGATTGTTTTTTTACGTTTCGCATATAGGTTATTAGAATAATTAACCCATTGTTTTTATAAAACAACGGGTATAGCAGGCGCTATTCACGCTAAAAAGAGCAGATATTTAGGCAATAGAAGGGGTATTTCTAACAACAAAAGCAGCTACCGAGGCAGCTGCTTTTGTCCAATCGAAAAATATATTGAATATACTATCTTTTCTCCGTTTTGTTGAAAGGAAGAGTTGGTGATAGATTAAATGTAAAATTACCTTTTGAATCTACACCACCAGCACCCTGACACGAGCCTTGATTTCGTACTTCGCGTTCGGATTATAATCTCTCACGGTGAAATTGTAATAAAGGGTTTAATCTTATTCGTTCCTCTAAATTTGTCCGCAAGTGCATGATGTCCGTCCTCATCAATAACGCGACCGTCTTGCAGCAATTGGACAGCATCTATCTCCAGAAAATTCTTACCTTCTAAAAAGAAAAAGCCAGCTTGCGCCCGTCCATTGTCATAGATCTTCTTTGTCACATCAAAGGTTAATGTGCTATACTCCTCTTTAATGTCATCACTTTTCCAGCTACCTGCGATATAACCGCCGGTATGATAGTAATCAATCCCCATGGAATCCAGACGTGGAAGATTAGCATCCAGTCTACGACAAAACTCTGCATAATCTTTCTTTGACTTAGACGCCCAACCTATTTCAGCAACGGCAAGTAAGCGTGGAAAATTCTGCACATTCATATCTTTGATATCCTGGGCAATCGCCGACCACATATTACCCTGCACCCCAGCACCAATTGATCCTCTACCGTGGTCAATCCATTTGATGGATCGAAGTCATAAACCCTTTTAGGGAATTAATCTGCGGATAGGCCAGGTCAGTCATAGTACCATCATTGCGATCCGCCTGCGTAATATCGAAATACAGATGCGAGGCCGGTGTCGCCACAGCCTTAAATCCGTCTTTAGTCGCCTCCTTAATCGCCTCCTCTCCAAGCCAGCTCATAATAGCTGTACTTTTTTGGGCAGATTCTTAGCATCGGCCAAAATATCATTCCAACCAATAGGTTTTTTCCCTTTCTGAACAATGATAGCCGATACACGTTGTACAAAATAACTTTGCAATGCTTTGACGTCTGCAATCTGATGCTGCTTCATAAAATCCTTCACATGGGATTCCTTTTCCCATAAATCATGACGGACCTCATCCCCTCCAAAATGGATATAGCTTCCCGGAAATAGACTGGCAATCTCGGTAAACACATCATCCAAAAATTGATAGGTTGCCTCTTTTGTTGGATCAAGTGTATTTGGTGTAAACTGGTTACCCCAATAACCCCATGACGACACGAAAGGAAAAATATGATTGGGGTAAGAATTCTTATTCACCCCCAACGCAGGATAGGCTAATATTGTTGGCCAGGAGTGCCCCGGTACGTCAATTTCAGGAACAATTGTAATATTGCGTTCTTTGGCATACTGAACCACCTCCTTTATCTGCTCCTGTGTATAAAAACCGCTCCGCTCAGCCGGTTGTTTTTCAGTACGGTGGAAGACTGTCGCATTCTCGGCCGTTAACTTTGGATATTTCTTTATTTCTATACGCCATCCCTGATCATCCGTCAAATGCCAATGAAAGATATTCATTTTATATAAAGCCATTGCATCTAGGTATTTCTTAACGGTATTTATCGTATAGAATGTACGGCTTACATCTTTCATATACCCCCGCCAGTGATATCGCGGATAATCTTTGATCGCAACAGCAGGAATGGACCAAGTGGATTCATTAGCAGCACGATTAGTTGTCTCGATTGCAGCGGGCAGGAGCTGGCGCAACGATTGTGATGCATTGAAAAGACCATGTGTTGTCTTTGCCTTCACTGTTACCTTTTAGCAGACACATCCAATTGATACGCTTCATCACTAGGCAGATCCAGTTTTTTATCTAAAATAAACTCAATCGTATTGCTTGATTGCCTTTTTTCCATCATTGGATAATGGCTTGCTTGCCGCAATTGTTTAATGAACAGGTTCACATCTTTAACGCTACAATTTTTAAAACTTATGGTCGTTTGTTGATCAAATTGGAATAAACCTTCCCCATAAGTGATTTCCTGTGGTTTTGGAATGATATTTACAATAGATTGCGCGTGGCTTACCTGTCCGATAATTAACGACAACATTGCTGAAATAAACAGTTTTTTCATCAGTTTTACAATTTTTTCCTTTATTAGAAATGAGTTATTTTGAGCCAACTATCTGACTCTTTTAGGTTTCCATCGGTAAAATAGAAAATAAAAATTGTACTACCGCCTTGTCCTTTCAATCAAACGATTGTGTAAGTTTTTTAAAAAGTAGCGATTAATTGACAGTTGTAAACAACAGCTTTCATTTTTAAGTCTTAAATTTGAGTTCCATACTAAACAAAGAGGCTGTAATTAATTTATTGGTTGAAAGAGTAACAACGTGAAAAATAATAGAAAAATATTTATTTTCAGGACAGTTTTAATTGCTTTTCTGATTCTTTCTTTAGTGTATATCGGCTCGATATTTACCTATCAATATATTGAATATCAAAAAACCGAAGCTCGTCTAAATAAAGCCTATAGCTCAAAAATCAGTTGACAAGTTTATTTTATGAGCTGTTTGCCTCTTATAATGCTGCGGGGAATGCTTTCCGTTCATATACGGTAGATTTCAGTGCTGAAAATTTGGCAAACTATACAAAAACCTAGATAGCCTTCGTTTTTATATTGACTCTCTTTCTACGCTTTCTTCCAAAAAAGGAATATCTTTTTCAACCAATACACCACTGGAACAAAACATACATCTCTCTGATGAATTCGCACGCATCAAGAAATCCGTAGATAATATGATTTTCCTGGCAAAGGACTCCCTTTCTCTTTTAACTAAAACCAGTCGAACATTACGTCCAGCAACCAATCGGATAGATGCGGATTCCGTTGTTAACAGAATATTACGAGATACTTCCCTAATTGTCAGAAAAAAAGATACAATTGTCAGAAAAAAGGAAAAACTTTTCACGCGGATTTTCAAAGCAAAAAACGACACTTTAGTTGCCGACAAATTTGAACAACAATTTAATGTCAACCAGATCAAGGCCATCCACAGTCAGATACAGACATTAATTGAACAGAATGAAACGTTCTATAAGCAAGATTTTAGTAAAATTCGTCGTTCTTTTATCGAACTCCAAGATAAGGAAAGGCAACTCCTACAATCAAATTATGCACTTTTTAGTACGATCAGTACCGCCCTACTCAAGATAAAAACACAAGAAGACGAGTCTTTACGGGCGGCCGAGATACAGGATTTCAAATTGTATAAGGAAAACTCCGCCTTTTTTGGGAAACAGGTTATTGCCTCAATCATCCTAATGATTATTATGGTGACCTTAATTCTGTCCTATCATTATAATACTATTATTTACGAACGTAAAATCACAGCGGCGCGGGATTACGCATTGCGTACAGCCAAAGAAAAAACGAGTATATTGGCCAATGTGAGCCATGATGTACGTACTCCAGTCAATTCGCTGGTCAGCGTCATTGACCTCTTAAAGAACAACACGTCCAACAATCGCGTTAATCCCGCATTATTGGATTCCATCACACAGGATATCCATGTGATCAATGATACGGTAGAAGATATACTCAATCTTGGCAAATTAGAATCAGGCATGCTGGAAATTAAAGAAGAATATTTTTCACCAGCCAACTTACTTGCCAATCTGATAAAAATGCAACAAAGCCAGGCCGATAAAAAGGGCTTAAGCTTGTCAGCAATATTGCCATAGAACCAGACACTTTAATTAAGAGCGGAGCATATCGCTTGCGTCAGATCGTATCTAATCTTCTGAGTAATGCCATTAAATATACTGACAAAGGTCAGGTAGAGATCAAGGCATTCATCAACTCTGATGGAAAGAAAACCCTACAAGTAGAGGTTTCAGATACAGGAAAAGGTATTTCTACCAAAGACCAGGAACATATTTTTGAACAATATTATATGACTGACCTCAGATCCAAAAATAGCTTTGGATTGGGATTGCATATTTCAAGCTTATGGCAGAGCAACTAAATGGAACTTTAGGCGTGCGTAGTAAACAAGGCCGAGGATCGACATTTACATTAATCGTTCCCATTACTGATGAAAAGAAAAGCCTGACACAAGTGGTTACACAGGACGATCTACCGCTAAATTCACGTATTGTCGTTATCGATGATAACCCGATCAACAATTTATTTGTTAAGCAGGCTCTACAGCAGTTCAAGGACGTCCAAATTTTTCAAGATTCGTCACTGGCGATGGAATATCTTCAAAATAATACCAGTGCTATTGTCATCACTGACCTTAACATGAATGGCCCCAGCGGCTGGGATATTTTGAATTTAGTCAAAGGAAACAAAACTATCCATGGCGCTAACAGCAAAGTAATTGCATTAACATCGGATGAATCACAGGTAACCGTACAGATTCCCCAGGGGCAGATCCATCAGTTCGATGGGATCATGGTCAAGCCTTTTAAATTAGCAACATTCGTCCAGATTTTAACATCATAGGTTGTATCGCTCGATTATACTGTCATTAACGTCCAATATCAATTGCTGCTAACATCGACACGAAATCAAGTAAACATAAGGTAAACAACAAAGGGGTCAGCAAAATTTGCTGCCCCTTTGTTGTGCTAATTGTTCATAATCCTGAAGCACTTCATTACACCTTGGTTGGTGTTAATTCTTAAGATATTATTCGGGTGCTTGGGATGGTAATAGAATACTCAACAGCCCTTCCGCTTACAATTCAATAGCATTTCAACATCATGTTCAGAACCTAGATCTTTGATGGCTTTTGCCCCTTCATATGTTCGAAGAACATCTGTTTGATTGGCTTCCCATTTCTCACTTAGTAAACTATAGCTAGTCTCTCCTCAAATATGTATTTTCTTATAAATAATGAATCCCAAAAATTAGACAAAACTTTTGGGATTCATTTCATTATAGCGACGACCTTATTAAATTAAGCTAGACAGCTTGAGGATACTGCATTTCCTGAAACATCTCGTTTTCTATAGACAGATTGTCCAGCTGAATTTTCCTCACAAACACCAGATTGGTTTCCATGACCAGATATATTTACAGTACAGGATTCACTATGGCATCGCTTCACAATACAACGCCCCATGGAAGGAGAACAAACTGAGCCACTACAATAAGTCGTAGTCGACCAAGCAGGCCTGGCCAGGCCAAGAACAAAACGTAGTTCCGTCTGTAGGTAGTAAAATAAGAGTTCCTCCATAGCTGCGGCCCCATTGTTCTCTGGAACCTTCTGAAAAGTATGTAAACGAAAGAAGCCCTTGACTGTTTCCAGCAAGGGCTTCCGTGTAAAAAAAGGCACCGACCTACTCTCCCACCTGTTACGGCAATACCATCGGCTCTGGCGGGCTTGACTGCTCTGTTCGGAATGGGAAGAGGTAGACACCGCCGATATAGGCACCTAAAGTTTTTTTAGAGGTGAGATAGGAGATATGAGTACCGAGATCCTTTCAGGTCCCACATAGCTCTGCTCCATGCACACGTCTAACTGACATATATATTGAAAGAGTTTCGTTTCCTTTGTTTCAAAAATTAAAGAGGAAGACAACAGTGTGTCTCTGCATGAGAAAGCTTCGGGCTATTAGTACCACTTGGCTTTGGTCTCTCAACCTTTACACCTATGGCCTATCAACGTAGTCATCTTCTACGACCCTATAAGGAAGTCTCATCTCGTGGCTAGTTTCGCACTTAGATGCTTTCAGCGCTTATCTATTCCAGACGTAGCTACCCTGCCGTACACCTGGCGGCATAACAGGTTCACCAGAGGTCTGTCCAACCCGGTCCTCTCGTACTAAGGTCAGATCCACTCAAACTTCCAACGCCCACAACAGATAGGGACCGAACTGTCTCGCGACGTTCTGAACCCAGCTCGCGTGCCACTTTAATGGGCGAACAGCCCAACCCTTGGGACCTTCTCCAGCCCCAGGATGTGACGAGCCGACATCGAGGTGCCAAACCTCCCCGTCGATATGAGCTCTTGGGGAGATCAGCCTGTTATCCCCAGCGTACCTTTTATCCTTTGAGCGATGGCCCTTCCATACAGAACCACCGGATCACTATGTCCGTCTTTCGACCCTGTTCGACTTGTCGGTCTCACAGTCAAGCAAGCTTATGCCATTGCACTCCGCGTACGGTTACCAAGCGTACTGAGCTTACCTTTGAAAGCCTCCGTTACCTTTTTGGAGGCGACCACCCCAGTCAAACTACCCACCAAACAATGTCCTCCCCATTAGGGAGTTAGAAACCGAATACAGAAAGGGCGGTATTTCAAGGTTGATTCCACGTATCCTGGCGAACACGCTTCAACATCTCCCGCCTATCCTACACATCCTGTACCCAATCTCAATGTTAAGCTATAGTGAAGGTGCATGGGGTCTTTCCGTCCCGTTGCGGGTAATCGGCGTCTTCACCGATACCACAATTTCACCGAGCTCATGGCTGAGACAGCGCCCAGATCGTTACACCATTCGTGCAGGTCGGAACTTACCCGACAAGGAATTTCGCTACCTTAGGACCGTTATAGTTACGGCCGCCGTTTACTGGGGCTTCGATTCAATGCTTCTCTTGCGATGACATCCCCTCTTAACCTTCCAGCACCGGGCAGGTGTCAGGCCTTATACCTCATCTTGCGATTTTGCAAAGCCATATGTTTTTGTTAAACAGTCGCCTGGGCCTTTTCACTGCGGCTGCTCATCGCTGAGACAGCGCCCCTTCTCCCGAAGTTACAGGGCCATTTTGCCGAGTTCCTTAGCCATGACTCACTCGAGCACCTTAGGATTCTCTCCTCGACCACCTGTGTCGGTTTGCGGTACGGGTCTTCATAACCTGAAGCTTAGCGGGTTTTCTTGGAAGTCTGTTTACCTGCTCTATCAGCGCCACCGAAGCTTTGCTGTACTATTGGGTTTCAGCAGGGTCGGCGGATTTGCCTACCGTCCCTATACCTACGCCTTTCAACGAACTATTCCGTCAGTTCGCGGCAGTGTCACTACTCCGTCACCACATCGCAGTTATGAAGAGTACTGGAATATTAACCAGTTGTCCATCGGCTTGCCCCTTCGGGTGCGCCTTAGGTCCCGACTGACCCTGATCCGATTAACGTTGATCAGGAAACCTTGGTCTTTCGGTGGGCGGGTTTCCCACCCGCCTTATCGTTACTTATGCCTACATTTGCTTTTCCATACGGTCCAACACCCATTACCAGATATCTTCGCCCCATATGGAATGCTCCCCTACCAGATGCACATAAGTGCAAATCCATAGCTTCGGTACCGTTCTTGATGCCCGTTTATTATCCACGCCCGGCCGCTCGACTAGTGAGCTGTTACGCACTCTTTAAATGAATGGCTGCTTCCAAGCCAACATCCTAGCTGTCTGGGCAACCGGACCTCGTTAGTTCAACTTAGAACGAATTTGGGGACCTTAGCTGATGGTCTGGGTTCTTTCCCTCTCGGCCTTGGACCTTAGCACCCAAAGCCTCACTGCCGGCCATATTTAATAGCATTCGGAGTTCGTCTGGATTTGGTAGGATTTGACTCCCCGCACCCAATCGGTAGCTCTACCTCTATTAAACTCGATGCCGACGCTGTTCCTAAAAACATTTCGGGAGTACGAGCTATTTCCCAGTTTGATTGGCCTTTCACCCCTACCCTCAGGTCATCCGGAAACTTTTCAACGTTTATCGGTTCGGTCCTCCATTACATGTTACTGCAACTTCAACCTGCCCAAGGGTAGATCACAAGGTTTCGCGTCTACCTCATCTGACTATGCGCCCTATTAAGACTCGCTTTCGCTTCGGCTGCGTCCCTGAAGGACTTAACCTTGCCAGACAAGAGTAACTCGTAGGCTCATTATGCAAAAGGCACGCTGTCACAGGACCTGCCTGCTCCAACCGCTTGTAAGCACACGGTTTCAGGTTCTTTTCACTCCCCTGTTCGGGGTTCTTTTCACCTTTCCCTCACGGTACTGGTTCACTATCGGTCTCTCAGGAGTATTTAGCCTTACCAGATGGTGCTGGTGGATTCCCACAGGATTTCTCCGGTCCCGCGGTACTCAGGATACCACTATGTCAACATTCTTTACCTGTACGGCTCTCACCCTTATTGCGCAGTTTCCCACCTGCTTCCAGTTCATAGCGCTGTACAATGTCGTGGTCCTACAACCCCGACCATGCCGTAACATGATCGGTTTGGGCTCTTTCCCGTTCGCTCGCCACTACTTGGGAAATCATTGTTATTTTCTTCTCCTACGCCTACTTAGATGTTTCAGTTCAGCGCGTTCGCGTATCATACGACTATTCTTCAAATAGTCAGGTTGCCCCATTCGGAAATCTCTGGATCAAGTCGCATTTGCCAATCCCCAAAGCTTATCGCAGCTTATCACGTCCTTCTTCGCCTCTGAGAGCCTAGGCATCCCCGTGTGCCCTTATTTACTTTCTTCACCGGCATAGCCTTTTGCTACTATGCGGCTGCTTTTGATATATATACCGATATGCTACGCAAAGATTCGTTCGGCCTGGACCGAGGGTCTCCTCCCTACATCAGACACATATCAGCATTGTCTCTATACTGTTGTCTTCTCTTGTAATTTTTTTCTCTTTCAATATGTCAAAGAACTCTTTTTTTTTTTTTAGATAGGAGATTTTAGATCTGAGATATCAGACCTTGTATGGTCTGTTATCTTGCTCTATCTTTCCCTCAAAAAACGTGGAGAATAACGGATTCGAACCGTTGACCCCTGCGTGCAAGGCAGGTGCTCTAGCCAGCTGAGCTAATTCCCCTTTTTTTCGTAGTCCCGAGCAGATTTGAACTGCTGACCCCTACATTATCAGTGTAGTGCTCTAACCAACTGAGCTACGGGACTAGCTATTCTGTTCATCTATCTCTCTCGGTCCTGCTCCTTATAGGGGCGGGCACTTTCTTCTGATGTTTCCTTTTTTTAGTAGTGAATAATGCCTAGTGTGTATTTGGGATCCTCTATGTCGCCATAAAATAATCCGGGTACTAGCTACTCAATTCTCAATACTATATTCAATCATATGTAACGTGACGAGCACCGATCTTCGATACTCTAGAAAGGAGGTATTCCAGCCGCACCTTCCGGTACGGCTACCTTGTTACGACTTAGCCCCAATTATCGGTTTTACCCTAACACGCTCCTTGCGGTCACATGCTTTAGGTACCCCCAACTTTCATGGCTTGACGGGCGGTGTGTACAAGGCCCGGGAACGTATTCACCGCGTCATTGCTGATACGCGATTACTAGCGAATCCAACTTCATGGGGTCGAGTTGCAGACCCCAATCCGAACTGTGAATGGCTTTTAGAGATTAGCATCATATTGCTATGTAGCTGCCCGCTGTACCATCCATTGTAGCACGTGTGTAGCCCCGGACGTAAGGGCCATGATGACTTGACGTCGTCCCCACCTTCCTCTCTGTTTGCACAGGCAGTCTGTTTAGAGTCCCCACCTTAAATGCTGGCAACTAAACATAGGGGTTGCGCTCGTTGCGGGACTTAACCCAACACCTCACGGCACGAGCTGACGACAGCCATGCAGCACCTAGTTTCGTGTCCCGAAGGACGGATGCGTCTCTGCATCCTTCACTAACTTTCAAGCCCGGGTAAGGTTCCTCGCGTATCATCGAATTAAACCACATGCTCCTCCGCTTGTGCGGGCCCCGTCAATTCCTTTGAGTTTCACCCTTGCGGGCGTACTCCCCAGGTGGATAACTTAACGCTTTCGCTTGGACGCTGGCTGTCTATCGCCAACATCGAGTTATCATCGTTTAGGGCGTGGACTACCAGGGTATCTAATCCTGTTCGATCCCCACGCTTTCGTGCATCAGCGTCAATACCAGCTTAGTGAGCTGCCTTCGCAATCGGAGTTCTAAGACATATCTATGCATTTCACCGCTACTTGTCTTATTCCGCCCACTTCAAATGGATTCAAGCCCATCAGTATCAAAGGCACTGCGATGGTTGAGCCACCGTATTTCACCCTGACTTAATAGGCCGCCTACGCACCCTTTAAACCCAATAAATCCGGATAACGCTCGGATCCTCCGTATTACCGCGGCTGCTGGCACGGAGTTAGCCGATCCTTATTCTTCCAGTACATTCAGCTCTCTACACGTAAAGAGGTTTATTCCTGGACAAAAGCAGTTTACAACCCATAGGGCAGTCATCCTGCACGCGGCATGGCTGGTTCAGGCTTCCGCCCATTGACCAATATTCCTTACTGCTGCCTCCCGTAGGAGTCTGGTCCGTGTCTCAGTACCAGTGTGGGGATTCTCCTCTCAGAGCCCCTAGACATCGTCGCCTTGGTAAGCCGTTACCCTACCAACTAGCTAATGTCACGCGAGCCCATCTCTATCCTATAAATATTTAATAATCCAACGATGCCGGTAGATTATATTATGCGGTGTTAATCTCTCTTTCGAGAGGCTATCCCCTGATAGAGGTAGGTTGCTCACGCGTTACGCACCCGTGCGCCACTCTCACCATCTTCGAGCAAGCTCTCCGATGGATCCCGTCCGACTTGCATGTATTAGGCCTGCCGCTAGCGTTCATCCTGAGCCAGGATCAAACTCTCCATTGTAAAATGAAGTTTTTGATTCCAACTATTTACATAATCAGAATTCTTTTTTATATCTCTGATCTTGGATCGAATTGAACGAATTGCTTGAATTTGTTCATGACTTTCGTTTTGTCTACTCGTCACGCTTACATGATTGTGTTTTCTTAAAGAACTTATCTCGCTTCAACTTCCGTATCCGCTATATTCCGATGAGCATTGCGCTCCTCTTTATCTTTTTTGTTTCCCTCCGTTTCCGTTGGGACTGCAAAGGTAGAAATCTTTTTTGAACTTCCAAAAACTTTTGAAGTTTTTTTCTTTTCTTTTTCTGATTTCCGCGTTTAAAATAATCTGAACGGGATTTTAAATCCTGTCGCGCTTACCTAAACCCTTCTTTTTTTTCATGGTCTCTTCTTTCGAAGCAACCGTCCCTCCCTTGCGGAGTGGTGCAAAGATAGGAGTTTTTATAATCACTTCCAAGCCTTTTGTTCTTATTTATTTCATTTTGCCGCTAACTCGCTGTGAACTTGGCGGATTCTTTTTGTGAAACAGGATCCGGGGGCTCCGGGGACAAAAAAGGCGGGTTATATCAGAATATGCACTGGATCTGCAGTGGATAAGCCGTGGAAAGGCGGCGCAAGGGGATGGTGGAACCGCAGCGGATACGCAGTGGAAAGGCAGGATTGCCTATGGGCTAGACTTACGCCACAGCAGCGCAGAACCGGGGAATCCGGCGAAAAAGTCGCAGCAAGGCCAGCTATACGAAAAAAACAGTGAAGGGAGAAAAGTGCATGGGCAGCGGGAATCAGAACCGGAGAATGGACATCTCAGCGAACCCCTGAAAAACAGTTGCCCGGAACAGAAAAAAATCCGAGGGGACGGTCTCAAGCCGGGATAACGGACAGGCGGCGGATAGACAGGCCTAAAAACCGCAGCAAAAAAACCCACCACCATAGAAAAACAGCCCGAAAACAGGGGCTCAGGGTAAGGACAAATCCAGAGTTTAGTTAGGGTTTGTTTAGGTTTAGTTTAGGTATTCCTTAGGTTTTGTTTAGGTTTTAGCTAAACTAAACCTAACTAAATGCTAGCCTAATCGTAGACTACTACTACGTTAATATTGGAACTATCCTTAAAAAATACCGGAAGTGATATCCCTGAAGGCAAAAGCATTCTGTTTCGGAGCCGACCACTCGCAAAGGGATAGCCCTTGGGACTCGGGTGTACCTTAGTTTGGACAGCTTCTGGATGAATCCTTATTCTTTCCGTGGTGAGTCCATGCTGAGTCCGAGTCTAACACGCTTGAACAGCGGTAGCATTCCGGTCCAACCATACCAATATCTGCACTCAGACACCTTTAAAGTCCGATTTAGACCCAATTCAGGAGTAACCAAAAGCCGAACCATAGCGCCAAAAACACAAAAAAACGCTAAACACGTGGACCAACTCGCCGGAAAACGCAGTTTTTGAAACAAAAATGTGAATATTTTGCAAGAAGAAATGCGCTTAAAAACATAAAACTCCGAACAACAATAGTCGGCCCGGAGTTTTATCTGCTGATTATTATAGGAATTGGCTTAAAATAAGAAACTCCAAATTACTTTTCGCAATTCGGAGTTTCTTACTCCATACGTCGTCAATACTAATTATCTCTTAACGTAGTAAGATCTACTTTAGGTTGCGACAAGTTCATATTCTTAATAGCCTTCTTGCATTCATCAACCATTTCCTGCGTCATTGTATAAGTATACTTTCCGTAATCATCATACTCCAATATACCTATATAAAAGAATCCATACTTATCGAAGAAATCCGTCAGATCTATTTTGGCAACCTCACATGCTGTTTTAACAAAGTTTAATTGATGAACAGCTGGATTCCGCTCGCCCATCATCCTATCGGAGCTCCAATCCGAACGCCCTCTTCGTGAAGGTCTAACGCTATTCTGTTGACGAAAAGCCTCAAATAGATCAGCATAAAAATCTGGGCGTTTTCCGATTCCCTCAAAATATAACTGTAATTGCCAGAAAGGGATCAAACGATTAAACACATCCGGATCGGATAAATAGGAAATTCTCTTCTCAATAATACTGGATTTGGCTTTTTCAAAATTATCCTGCTCAGAAACCCGTGTTTTATTACCCAATGATCGTGTTACATATAAAGAAAACAGGTTATTGCTCACTTCACCAAGTCCACCCCAATTGAACATTGGTCGCGTTTGATGGACATGTCCTACTTCATGACTAAACCCCAACAGGGATCTCCTTTAATTACCGAAGCAGGATCGACAACCATACCCATCGCATAACCGACTTTGTCACCCATATAGGCAACACCGTCCCCATCACGGAACATGTAATAATTATAATTTACCCGTGCAAGGATGCGATTCTTAGGAACTTTTTATATTTTTCCAAACCCATCAATCGATGCTGTCTGAATACTAAAGAATCATAATTACTGATCAGTTCAACACCTCTTCCATAGGCATATTTTTTCATTGCCTCTATGGGATAAGCTGTTTGTATATGTTCGCCCTTTGCATCCATAATTGGAAAGACTGCATGATCAATCAGACTATCCCATTCTTTGTTCCCCTGTTTTTTTATATCAAAATATCCGTTTACCTGTCCTGTTGGAAAATGTACAGTAACAGGATTTTCTTTTTCAGGTTGGTCAGAGAAATAATCGATATAAG
Organism: Sphingobacterium sp. E70; assembly: GCF_019285695.1. NCBI lineage: Bacteria > Pseudomonadati > Bacteroidota > Sphingobacteriia > Sphingobacteriales > Sphingobacteriaceae > Sphingobacterium > Sphingobacterium sp. E70. The sequence goes on from NZ_CP079104.1 coordinate 2,478,242, forward strand.
CTAAACTTCCAAAATCGTTGAGCTGGATAATATTCACGCCATTATGCAGCCTAAATTCTTGCTTTTCTAATCCCCAGCCCTTCGGATCTTCTGTAGGTTTGGTCGGATCCGGAGCTTTACGCAACCAATTTGGCACCACTAGGTTGACTTCTTTCCCATTTGCAATCCCATCCACAATCACAATATGCCGCCCTTCAGGAAGGTATACCCCAGTTATATTCTCATACTTACTATAGCCATCACCAATACTCAACTGATGACCCAATGTCGATGGATTCAGTAAGGCAGAATAAGTCGCATATCTATATTCCTTATTATATTTGCCATCTAGCATAGCTAAGGCTACCCTGCGCAATGTGGTGTCACCAATCTTGTCGATCTGCTTTTTCTTAATACCTTTTTTAATTTTAATGCGAATGCATCTTCGAACACAGAAAGATCCGCATAGGTCTGCTTAAAATCCTGAGCAGATTGTGCCATTAGATTGACACTCAACAATAGCCCCGCCCCTAAGGCCATAAATTTATTTATCATATCGATTATTATTTTGGTTATATCTTTAATTTAGCTATTAACTGGTATACATCTAATTCATTCTATTTTCTATTCAACAGATCTAAAATCTACATTGTTCAACCACATAAAAAACATATGTTCTATTATATGAAAACTAATTCACCCTCGTCACTTGTGAAACTACAACCTTCACTGGATATATCCCAGCGACAAATGCATAAAAAGAAGATCTTGCATTACATAAAGCAATATAAATAGAAAGGGGATGGTCGTACAGGACCATCCCCTTTTCCTTGCACTTCATTTTTTTCCATTTAATGAATACCCTTGAAAATCCGGTTCCAACGTATTTTAGAAAGCCCTTTTCCATTTGTATTCCAGCTCATCCAGGTAAATAAGGCTTTACCCACAATATGATCCTCTGGAACAAAGCCCCAATCCCTTGCGTCCAACGAATTATGCCTGTTGTCCCCATCATCCAATAGTAATCCATTTTAAAAGTGTATGAATCCGTCTTGCTACCATTCAAGTATAAGCCATCAGCTTTCTTCTCTAATCGGTTATGCTCATAAACCCGAATGGCGCGCTCGTAAAAGGCAAGGTCTGTGCATTTAAAATAACTTTCATCCCCTTTTTGGAATCACAAAAGGCCCAAAATTATCATAATTCCATTTGTACTGCGGATCGTTTGGAAACGTGTTGATCTGCGCTTCCCTGGCTTAGCGATGTTCATCTGCACGGATTTGACATTCGACCATGATTTCACCATCTGAGCATGCTCTTGGGTTAGAAAAACAATATAGGCTCCCGGTTGAAGCATCTTTATCTCGATGCCCATATCTTTCATTCGCTGTTCATCCAACTCTGTCCCATCGGTCATCACGATATAATCCATCTGACTTTCTGGTGCGACAAAACCAGGTTGGTCATTTACGTATAATACAGCCTCTTTCATACTGATTTTATCACCCGGCATTCCAACACAACGTTTGATCAAATGCTCTCTTTTATCCACGGGACGTGTTTGAATGGTAAATTGCTGGTGCACGGCTTCATAACCCATTGAGCGCACCAAATCATAATAAGGTTGGTCTTGATTCTCTATCGCAACAGTATCCCCTGCTGGTGCATTAAATACGATAACGTCATTCCGCTTGATCTGCTGGAAACCTGGAAGCCGCTTGTATGGAAGCTCAATCAGCTCCGAGAAAGCTTTTCCACCAATAACGGGCATTGTGTGATGTGCAAAAGGAAATGCAATAGGTGTATTAGGGATACGTGGTCCATAATTCAATTTACTCACAAATAAATAGTCACCGATCAAAAGTGATTGCTGCATGGACCCCGAAGGGATCATAAAGGCCTCCAGTAGGAAACCTCGGATCAGTGTTGCTGCAACAGTTGCAAAAACGATCGCATCCGCCCATTCACGGACCATGGATTTCTTATAGGGATACTTGACTTTGAATTCATTGTAGGATTCGTGCAGCAAGCCCAGCTGGATTTCCTTTGTCACTACCTTTCCTTCGCCGGATGCCATTTTAAGCTTTTTGGCATAAATTCCATTGAGAAACTGAACATTTTTATCTCGCCCCCATAGCGGTAATACGATAAAAGGTATTAATACCGCAGCGCAGTTTTCCCAGAATCTTCTTTTGCCAAAACAATGGATAAAATCGAGGTATAAATTATAAAAGACAAAGACATTCACAATGGGAACGATCAACAACACAATATACCAAACAGGTCTATTGGTGATCTGCCCTTGAATCCATTGACTATAAACCGGAACGATACCTTCCCAACCACGACGTCCCGCTTTTTCAAATAAAAGCCAAAAACCATAAGCTGCGATAATGGTCAGTACTATAAAAACAATAAGCCCCATATTTTCTTTTTTATCGAAATGTAACTAGATCAACGTTAATAAATAAACAACCTGGATGAATCCAACGGAGATTCTTTCGCGCGCTGTAACTCATTGTATCTCATAATATATTTGATAAATACATCATAATTATATTTCTGTTCTTTTTCAAATTCGGCAAATAATTCGGGTTCATCATTTATCAGACGCCCCAATGTCAGTGTGCGTTTCTTTTTGTTTCCACTAAATAAGCCACTCGAATTACTGTTTATTTCAATCACCTCACCTGTTGCTTTCTTGAGCGCATAAGCATATTTTGACTTCGTAAATCCGACACCAATCATTGGTGCAGCTCCCCACTACCAATCATCATTCCACCACTGCCTCCAAAATGTAATTCGGAAACAAAGTAGGCCATAATTTCGCCATCGACAAGCACTTCTGCAAAAGTCGGTTCCAGGTCTTGCGCCTTTCGGATCTGATAGGTCTGCGGAGATGTCCCCGGAACGGGATCCAGCCCATTTTCGACATAGGATGGTGCATACACCTTCTTTTGGATTGCCAATAAGCACGAAACACCTGATCGGGGTAAAAGTCAACTTTTTCTTTTGTAGGTTTTCAAATTTCAGCTTACGATCCTTAACCGAAGAGATCTTTCCATACAACGTATCCGCATTCATCAATACGAGGTAATCTACATTTTTTCATCCTTTTGCGCTTGTACTACAGCTGAACTACATAAAAAAACAAGAAAAAAACAATCCTAAAATTTGATATCAGTCTCATAAACCACTATTTATACCTGTAAAGCTACATAAAAATACATGATTCAGCTATAATTCTTCCAGCTTTAACCTTTCTTAAGTAAATCTGTTTCCCGGAGTGATTGCTATTTTATCCTGTCCTGATTATGCGATGGCAAAAGACAAACTTATAGCGAACATCGACAACCGATCAATATGCTGATTTATAAAAAAAAGCTGTTCCAAAATATTTGGAACAGCTCATTTTATCTGCTTAAAATTAGACCTTACCCTTTATGTTTACCCTCAAATTCAGTAGAAGCTTTGTTTACTCCATTGCTCATGTTTTCAAAGGCTTTATTTATATTATCAAGCAATGCTGATTCTGTAGTCGCGTCAGGGTTTTGCTTTTACGCAATTCGATCAGTTTTGGATAATCCTCGGTCACAATTTTTTATAACCATTCAGCCCCTCGAGCACCGCTTTCTGAAAGCTGGCATCACCTTTAAAATCACCTAAATCTTCTACTTTTTTAATATCATCGTCCAAGGATTTTCCCCAATCCGCGCGTACCTGTTCCGCCTTTACATAATCAGCGGCATTCATGGCAGCATTCATCGCCTCAATATGCTTTTCACTTCCATTGATGACAGTGATAATTGAATTGTTATACGTCGCAGGATCCTTCACTCCTGAACCACAACTTGAGATCGCCAGCACCGCTACGGTCAAGACGCCTGTTATAAATTGTTTCATCATTGTTGTTATATTTTATGGTTTACGTGTTTTTGTTTATAAACGTCCCTTACCCCTTCTTTCGTTTACACATTATGCCCGCTTCTTTACAATAACCTAATCAACTTACCCAAAGATAGTTGAGTTTAAATATTTTTTTATCACTGAATTCAGGGATTTATTCCTGCAATCATATTGTGCAACATAGTTGCTTTTAATATTTCTTTACTTATATTTGTTGCAACTTAATTGCAACACAAGATTTATAACAAACCCAACTCAGTTAATGAACAGACGTACGATCTTCTCACTTCTATTTACCTATAGTATCTTACATCCCGCTTGTGCGCAAGAAAAAGCAGCAAAGACAATTGGGTTAAAGGAGGTATATATTGAAGGAGGACGCTATAAAAAATCAGCTGAAGGGGCAATGTCCATAGATGTTCTGACGAGTGATTCATTACAGAAATATCAGGCGGGCAGTTTGATGCAAACTTTAAGCCGACTTCCGGGTGTCAATGCCATAGGCATTGGTGCAAGTCAATCAAGCCGCAAATCCGAGGTCTCGGCTTTAATCGGGTGGCCACTGTCGAAAATGGAATTAAGCATGAAGGACAACAATGGGGGCTGGATCATGGACTGGAAATTGATCAATACAGCATTGGCACTGCTGAAATTATTAAAGGAGCAAGTTCATTTATGTATGGATCAGATGCTATTGGTGGGGTCATCCGTTTGTCCTCGCCAACAGAACTCCAAGAAAACGGATTGAAAGGTCATGTCAATTTATTGACCAGATCCATAATGCCACCTATGGAGGTTCGCTACAACTACAGGGTAGGAATGGCAATTGGGTTTTTGGTGGCGGGGCAACACATTTGGGCTACGCTGACTATCGTGTACCGACCGACACGGTATATGTTTACAACTATGCTGTCAGGTTAAAAGATCGACAGGTTCGCAATACCGCAGGACAAGAGACCAGTTTTCAACTTCGAGGCGGTTATATCTCCGATCGATTTTCCTCTATCTTTTATCTGAGCAACTACCATACTAAAATCGGATTTTTCGCCAATGCGCATGGTTTAGAGCCACGGGGTGTAGATACAGCGCTGTATGACCGTTCTGATCGCGATATCCTCTATCCAAGTCAACATGTTAATCATTTTAAACTCATTAGCCGAAACTACATTGCTCAGGACGCCCATAAGATATGGGTGGATCTGGGTTATCAAAGAAATTATCGCCAGGAATTCAACAACTATACGGCACATGGGTATATGCCTCCAGTTTACCCGCAGGACATGACCATTCCGATGAATCTCGAACGACTGTATGATAAAGAGATCTATCATATGACAGTAAAAGATGAATTTATCATGGCTGCACATCGACTCACTATAGGAGGTAATGCGGAGTATCAACTTAACAATATCGATGGATGGAGCTTCCTTATTCCTGCTTATAGACAAAAAGCACTAGGTCTATTTATCCACGATCAGTATCCAATAAACGAACAAACCATACTCTATGGTGCCTTACGTTATGATTACAGCAATATCCACAGTTCGCCTTATCAGGACTGGTTTGCATCCAAACTGGAAAACAATCAATCTGCCAATATCGTTAGGGCGGATGAACTTCGTCGTAGTTTCAATAGCCTCGTTTGGTCTGTTGGAGCAACACGGCAAATGGGTTTATGGGAAGCAAAATTGAACGTTGGTAAAAGTTTTCGGGTACCTATTGCACAGGAATTGGCCGCCAATGGTGTGAACTATCATTATTTCAGTTATGAAAAGGGGATGCGTCTCTTTCTCCCGAGCAATCCTACCAAATGGACTTATCTGTAGCTCGGCGCACTGGAAATACATATATTGCTTTCACCCCTTTTTTCAACTATTTTTCCAATTACATCTATCTCAATCCTACATCAGGTTATGACCAATTTTATGGTGCCGGCAACCAAATATTTGAATATTCCCAAAGCAAAGTACGGCGTTATGGTGCTGAACTAAAAGTGGAGTATCGTCCTTTAACCCATTGGAAAGTAGAATTATTGGGTGAATATGTTCGATCCGAACAACTTTCGGGCAGCAAGAAAGGTTATACTTTACCCTTCTCTCCTGCCCCTTCACTTGTATTGGATCTCAGTTGGTTGCCCAAAAGTAGCACCTATTTTAAGGAGTCTTACCTCTCTTTGGATTCCAAATGGACAGCTAACCAAAAGCATATTGTCCCACCAGAAGAAAAAACAAAAGGTTATCAAGTCCTCAATTTCAGAGCAGGAACACAGCTGGTCTTGGGCAGATCAGCTCTTCAATTGCGCTTACAAGTTCAGAACATTTTTGATACAAAATATATGGATCACACTAGTTTCTACCGATTGATCTCACTCCTGAACAGGGACGAAATATCATCTTATCTGTTGGGATCCCTTTCGGAAAGCAAAACCGAAGCTAACAAACTCATTGATACAATAAATACACAAGTGCTAACTCATCATGATAAAAATAAATATACATATGCAAACACTCAAAAATATGGAATCATAGCCTTCATTGCGGCCTCTGCCATCGCTTGTAAAAAGGATAAGGAAAGTATTGATACCGAAAAACCAACAATTGATATCAGTGCAGCGACTGCCTTTCCGAAACAATGCAGCCAAATCAGACGTGGATCCAGTTTTACGTTCCGTGCAAAACTATCCGACAATGTTGCCTTAGGCAGCTACAGTATTGACGTTCATCATAATTTTGACCATCATTCACACAGTACCGAAGTGGAGGAATGTACATTAGAGCCTATCAAGAAACCCGTCAAACCTTTTGTCCTGGTCAAGTCTGTCAATATACCGGGACAACCACAACAGTATGATGCACAATTTCAGATTGATGTCCCTTCAGATGTCGATCCCGGAAACTATCACTTTATGATCCAAGTGACGGATCAATCTGGCTGGAGTATCCAGCGTGGCATCAGTGTCCGTATCATTGAATAACAGCAACTTAACAGACAAAATACGTCAATTATTTTTATCACAAAATTTACAAACCCAATGAACATGAAAACTCGAAACATTCACTTTTTATTCTTGTTTACAGCACTTTTCTTTGGCTTCTTGTCTTCTTGTAAGAAAGACAACGCCGATATTCCTGTCACAACAAAACCTACGATCGGCACCCTAGAAATCGGATCTGACAATAATAAAACAGTCAAAGCCGGAACAGACCTCCATCTTGAAGGTGATATTATAGCTGAAGCGCTTATCGACAAGATTGAGATCGAAATCCATCAGGATGGTGGATCCTTCAAATTTGCCAAAATTTATACCGACGAGAAATATGTTGGCAAAAAAATGTGACTTTTCATGAGCACATCGACATACCATCTGAAGTTCCTGCTGGCCAATATCATTTTCATTTTACTGTAACCGATAAGGCCGGAAATGCGACGACTGTAGAATCTCCTTTGACCATACAGGGCGCGGACGCTAAAGTCGCCTTTAAACTTGTCTTTACCGAAGTTGATGCGCATGCGCATGGTGACCATTTCCACGACATTGCGGATAAGTCTGGTGTAGAACCCTTTTCAGTAAGCTTCGACAACAATGGTAAGGCATTAGGAGATGGTCACGCACACTTAAAGCCAGCGGGTGTTTATAAAATTGACTTCAAACAATTTGATGCCACTGGTCAGGAAATTCAGGGACAATATATTAAAGATAAAGCAACAGCCACTTTATACAAAGCCTTTTTGACCGGGGGTACCTTTGTTTTAAATTCTGGCAATAGCTTAACAGGCGCTATTTTTCAACCAAAAGAGGCGACTTACGGTGATGGTTCGGCAGTAACAGGCGCTATTGAGACCACTGGTATTACGACTTATTTTACAGCCGGGAAAGACAATGCTGGTGAAAAAGAGGTTGCCTTCGTTCTACGTAAATTTAAGGATTCCGCAACCAAAGCTACTATTACCCGTGCAGATTGGAATCGTACCGATTATGTTGCCAAATATCCCGGGGATGACATTATTCGCCTATCTTTTGAATTACATGCCGAAGAAGGTGAAGATTAATTAAGGGAAATAATCGTTTAAATAAAAAACACCTGGTTAGGAATGCCAATCAGGTGTTTTAAAGTCTTAAAAAAACAGTAATTTTTGACTTAATCTTTTATTCTTAAAAATCTTTTTATTTCCCTCTCCGTCGGATTCTTTTTACCAATTTTAACTGGAGAAATATTGTGAATTTTTATCAAAATTTTAATAAAACTACCCGAAATGGCACTAAAATCAGGTGTTGGCACCGTCGCATTGAGTCTGCATCTATACGAATAAGCAATAACATAAGGATCCTCTCGTTTTTGAAGCGAGAAGGTCAATTTGACATTTTTTAATGATTGTGCCGAATTGATTTTAATGTCTTCTAAATCCGACTGTCCCAGAACTAGCTTGTTCCATTTTCTTTCTAGCGCATTCGAAGGGTAACTTACATTTGCATGCTCGATAGTGTAAAAGTACTCCATAAAAATATTATCAAAACTTTTATTCTCCTGCGTTAAAAAACCTAATATATGATTCTCATTGATCGCTTCGATCTCATTTCCTATCAAAGAAATATTGTAATCAAATATTGCATTAAAACGTTTCAATAAAACATTTGATCCATTTTCAGGACCAATACTAATTGGGGACCCCCAGTCAAATATTACTTCTCCATTGGAGTCAGTAGTTTTAGTTTTCGGGCCATAAAATACAACCTGTTTAGTATCAAAGTAAAAGTCGCCAACTTTTCCAAGATCCGCACTAGGAGCATCCTCGCCATGCAATATCTCCGCTCCAACAGAACCAGTTTGTCCATTATTTCCATCTTCTCCTTTCATACTATAGCCTTTCCCCAGCCAATATCATCTTTCGGACCAAATAGCACACTTGTCTTTATATTTAAATAGAAGTCACCTTTCTTTCCTGTCGAAACAATAGGATCTGATACACCGCTCCAAAGAAAATTTCCATCATTTCCTTTTATTCCCTTTATCCCTTGTTCGCCCCTTTCTCCCTGCTCTCCCTGCTCTCCCTGCGGACCTATTCCACCGTCCTTAGCACAAGAAAGGACTAACAACGCTCCAATAAGATAAAAATACCTTTTAACCTATTGAAAATACTTAAATCCTTTTTCATCTTTGATAGTAATAAACTCTTGTCATAATATCGAATAAATATCCTGAAATTTCACTGGTATCCGTATCCGGCAACGTCGCATTGAGTTTAAAGGATATTTCATAATCGGCAAGATGAGGACCAGAAGGTTTTTCCAAAATCATAGTGATTTTCACATTTTTAATCAATTTACCTGACGGGAGCAGAATGTCTTTGGTTTGCACAGGTTCCGTCCAGAATTGAGTCCAATTCCACAAGAAAATCTCAGGAGGATAGGAAACACCAGCTTGTCTCGCATGGTAAAAAATTCAAAAAAGAACTCCAAGGCTCAGAAATGAACGCTTTTTGACTAAAAGCTTCCAGCTCTAGACCATGTAAAGTGACATTGTTTTTAAATTCTGGCTTCATCAAATACAACTTTACATTCTGAGGTTTTGTTGGCCGTAAACTGATCGCCATTCCCCAGTCTAAGTAACTAAGTTTGACATTATCTTCTCCTACAGTATATTCCACTGATTTTTTAGGCCCATAAAAGTTACCAGCCTTAATATCAAAATAGTAATCGCCGATGTCCCCAATTGATGTATCAGGAGGGTATCGCCCTTCAATATCTTTCCTCCAGGCTGTCCATCCATCCCATCTTTTCCTTTTTTCCTTTAATAATAATTCCCAGTCCCCAACCTGTTGTAGTCTTGGGGCCAAACATCTTTGTGTTCGATGTATTGAAATAAAAATCCCTATTTTTCCGTCCGAGCTTTTTGGGTCTACCAAACCATATAATAAAGTACTACCATCAGCCCCTTTAATTCCCTCAGATCCTTTTTCTCCTTTGTCGCCTTTATCCCTTGCGGGCCAATATCTCCATCTTTTCCACAAGAAAAAATGACAGCAATAAAAATTAGATAAATTAGTTTTTTCATAATCATTTTTTTAATTCAGTTAACCATTAATTGTGCAAGAAAATACTTTTTTACAATAGATAAATATACGTTTTTAACGGAGACTCTCATCACTATAAAAGAAACAAAAGTTCCCTAAGGGAAATATCATTAAGTATAGCACTTATAAATAAAAAACCATCAAATTAGTAGACCTAACTTGATGGTTTCCATTAACCAAACTCATTTTCCAAATCAATCTCTTACTTTTCCTAACACATTCCCATCGGAATCGACAACAAGTTTCCATTCGTCTGTCCGACTTTTTACTTCGAACGCATACGTAATCTTTTGTTCCTCAGTGATCTTTTTACATCTTCTATACGATAGCCCGGAAAATCCTTTTTCACTCTTGCAATAACAGCTTTTGGTAAATCATTTTTGGCAAGTTCTTCTTTGTGACGCACAATCTTCCCATTACTTTGAATCCATACCTCATGATCTGTACCGAACAAACCCGTTTCGAACTCGGCTTCATATAGTCCTGCTTTCATTTCCCAGTCTACCCCTTTGGCTTTTGGAAATTTCTGTTGAAAACTATTCACCACCACAGCAGGTACCTGACTTTGGGAATATCCTGAGCAAAAGCTCCAATTGTTGAGAGTGCAAGAATACATGCACTTAATATCATTTTACCGTTCATGACTTTACTATTTTTAATGTATTACAAAGTAAAACCATGATTCTGTAAAGATTTGGGAATGTTATTTATTCGGGGCGAAAATCTAGCTTAAATATATGTTGATTCTTTTCATAATGATAGGAAATAGAAAAACCATATAAACTACATATTGCCTGAACGATCGCCAGGCCCAGTCCAGTACCTTTGGACGAAGCATCCGATTTATAAAACCTCGAAAACACATGCTCCTTATCCAAAGCAGCCTGTCGGCTCGTATTCGCCACGACAAATGTATTTTCAGTAATCGCTATGTTTACCTCTCCTCCCTCCATATTATGAAACAATGCATTACGGATCAAATTTGATACAATGATATTAGCCAGAGCGCTATCTAATCGTACATTCAATTCATCTTTTTGATCGACATTGATCCTAACATTTTTAAAGGCGGCAACATCTTCTAGTTCATCGGTGATAAGTGTGACAAGCTGATTGATTGAGAGATCCTCGTTGTTCAGGAATTGTTTGTTCTCAATCTTGCTGAGCAGCAATAATGATTTATTCAATCGAACCAATCTTTCAGCAGTATTCAATACTTCGGCGATTGTATTCGACTGTTCAGGCTGTAGCCCGCCAGTTTCGGCCATCATTTCTAACTTATTGATCATAATGGCTAGAGGCGTCTGCAACTCATGTGATGCATTGCCAATAAACTGTTTCTGCTGTTCATACGTTTCCTCATTATGATGGATTAAGGTCGTTACAGCAAGCTGTAAATCTTTAAACTCCTGGATATTGGTATCCATAGCAGGCTTATCGCCAGATTTTCCCAGCCGGAATTTGGTCAATTGATCTAAGAACCGATATAGTGGGCTCCATAATCGCTGTATAACTACTTTATTGATTGAGACAATACTGACGACCAAGAGGATAAATAAAATCAGGACGGAATAAAACAGGTTTTTGATTAAATCGCTCTCCTCGATCATCGAATTGATAATTGATAACTCGTAGTAGTGTCCCTTATGCTCAAACGCAGTCGTCAACATACGTACTGGCTCCAATTCAGGCTCCGGATCATCATCATCCTGCATATAAAGCATGGTATCTTTATATACATTCTGCATTTTGATGGCCTGTTGCTCGGAAATTTCACGCACCTTATAATTGTTAATTCCAAATTCCAGATCCGGAGATACAATTGCCTCAGAAGCCAGTTCCTGAATAATTAAGCGTTTTTGATTTTCCAATTCCTCATCTATATTATCATGGATCACTTCCAGCATAAATAAATAAAAGATGGTTGACCATACTGCAATGACGACCAATACCGAAATAGAGAGATATTTGAGCGTTTGATTGGCTAATTTCATTTTTCAACAAGTTTATATCCTATCCCGTAGACCGCTTCAAAATCAACTTCCGCTTTTTTTCGCCAAAAATTTCTTTCGCAGGTTCTTTATTTGTGAATAGATAAAATCGAGGTTATCCGCCTGATCTGTATTATCTCCCCAAACATGTTCTGCCAATGCATTCTTGCTGACAAGACGGTTTTTATTCAGTAAAAAGTAATTGAGGATATCAAATTCCTTTCTGTTCAGAGGGACAGACTCGCCGTTAATCGAAAGACTGCGCTCATTCAGATCAAGCACAAGATTACCCATCTCCAATGTGTTTTTGCCATCCCGCTGTTTTCTGCGCAACACGGCCTTAATCCGCGCATTTAATTCGGCAATATGAAAGGGTTTGGTCAGATAGTCATCCGCTCCGAGCTCGAGTCCCTTTAGCTTGTCATCCAACGAATCTTTTGCAGAGATAATAATAACATTATCCGACTTACCCTCTTTTTCAGCAGATCCAATACCTGTAGCCCACTCCCCGGAAGCATGATATCCAATAAAATACAATCATAGTCATAGACCGACACCTTATCCAGCGCAGATCTAAAATCGCTAGCGGTCTCTACGATATAATCCTCTTTGACTAGCGAGTCCTTTACTATTTCTCTCAATTCCGCTTCGTCTTCAATTACAAGTACTTTCATTGGACTATTGTTTTTTTATTACCGAATTTCCATACTGCTTACCTCCAGTATATTGCTCTCATTGCTACAAATGTATTCCGAATTTAGGAAAGAATTAGGAAAATGACTACTGTTAGTTGCCAGCAGCAACACCGTGCAGATCGAATAGCCTGTTTATTTTTACGTATTAGCGAAAAAACAAAGTGCATTTCGTATTTTAGGTCGGATAAGATCTACTATGGACAAACGAAATGCTAACATCTGGGCACCTGTCATTGGACTGGACGGTTTCCGCAAAGAACAGACCGCCGGACGTGAAGAGCTTCTTTTCAATGAATTACATGGAGAAAGGCTAATAGACAAGCCCCATAAGCACGATTTTTTTATTATCAATTTATTTGACAAAGCTTCTGGTGTACATACCATTGATTCCATAGATTATCCCATTAAAGACCATCAGGTGCATGTACTATTCCCGGGTCAGATGCACAAATGGCATGTGTATGCTGGAACTATTGGCTACCAATTAATGATCGAACGGTCGTTTCTCGAGCATTTTGCTCCCTTCTTTCGCTTTTCCTTTACCAATTATCAGAATCATCCGGTAATCGACCTGACCAAGGAGGCCTTCATTCAGCTACATTATGAATTTGAATCTGTCAAAAGGAATTGGAACGGGAGCATTCACTGATTCCCTTGATTACGGCCCGTGCGGGTGTTATTGCGGCCATTGTCAGTAGAGAAGCAGAGCATGTCTTCACCGAATTTAAAGTCTATCAATCCGTCCCTCGGCTTGCCAAATTTAACATGCTGATAGATGAGTTTTTCAGAGCACAAAAAATGGTCGCATTCTATGCAGACAAGCTTCATATTTCGCCAAACTATCTTAATATTCTGTGTAAAAAACATCTGAAAATCTCCGCTACCCAGCTTATCCACCAACGAATCTGTGTTGAAGCAAAACGTCTTCTCCAAAGTACGGAATCCTCCATTAAGGAAATTACGTTTGAATTGGGCTTTGCAGATCAAGCCTATTTTTCTAATTTCTTTAAGCAGCAGACTGGCGTAAGTCCCAGTGATTTTAGAGAAAAAGATAAATCGCACAAGAAATGGCAGAAATTGCCCAGTAATACTAAAGCCTTCTGTAAATACCTTTGTAAGACGGATCAATTTTATTGATCGGTCATATAGATTGTAACGTAAATAGGAAATAAAATGAAACCAATAGCTCTTACACGCAAGGAATTTATACGGAACTCTGCCCTGGCACTTGTTGGAGCAACATTGATCCCAGGTATGCTGTTAGCAGAAGACGGTGGCCAACTCGCCCATCAGCAGGTTTTGGACGGACATCAAGGCAAAAAAAGTTATACCCTCAAGAATGTTCTATTGGAAACAGGTTTTGAGTATGATGGAAATGGCAATGTCATCGCTACAAAAACCGGTCTTTTCTCTGTGCATATCGAAGCAGGAAAAATCAAAAAAATAAGCGCCAACAGTACTGATGCGAATGCCATTGATGCAAAGGGACGATTGATGCTTCCTTCTTTTAGAGACATGCACATTCATCTGGACAAGACATTCTATGGTGATAAATGGCAAGCTGTACGACGAGGTGCAGGTGGTGTAAAAGGAATGATTGCACTCGAACAACAAATCCTCCCTGAGCTACTGAAAAATTCGACCTATAAAGCGGAAAAACTAATTGAATTACTACAATCCAAGGGCACAGCCTTCGCACGGAGCCATGTAAACATAGAACCTACATCTAAGTTAGATTCGCTCCGTCATCTGCAACTTGCACTGGAAAACAAAAAAATAGTTTCGGAGCAGAGCTGGTTGCCTTTCCGCAACATGGCGTATATTACACGGATACTGTACCTTACCTGAAGGAGGCTGCGAAGACCAATATTGATTTTATCGGCGGAGTGGATCCTTTTAGTATAGACGGTGCCATTGAGAAAACAATGGATTTCACTGTTCAGCTGGCACTGGATCACAACAAAGGGATTGACATTCATTTACATGAATCCGGGGAATCAGGACTAAAAACGGTTGAGTATCTGATCAAAAAAGTAAATGAAAACCCCGCATTGAAAGGCAAGACCTTCCTCAGCCATTGTTTTGTATTGGGAAGACTGGAAAAAGCCAAACAACAGGAAATGGCAGAAAAGCTTGGTGCAGCACAGATTGGTATTGTTTCGACCATTCCTTTTGCTGGCCTAATTATGCCTATCCCCACACTGATGGAAAATAACGTCACCGTGATGACTGGAAATGACAGTATTGTCGATCATTGGAATACCTTTGGAACAGGAAGTGTCCTTCAAAAAGCTAATATGGCAGCACAAGTATATGGTCAGGTCACAGAGTATGGCTTGTCACGCATGCTAAAACTGGCCACAGGAGGCCCGATTCCTTTGGATGACAAAGGAAAACAGCAATGGCCTAAACCCGGCGATGATGCAAACATCGTACTCATCGATGCGAGCTGTTCGGCAGAGGCTATTTCACGGATTTCGCCCGTAGGATCCCTTATCTATCAGGGCAATATTGTCTATTAGGCTGCTAACAAACGAATACTACACAACAGATTTTTTTAACACAATGGCGGTCAATTGCTTTCTATAAGCTTTTGATTGCTCCATTGTGACATACAATTGCTATTCAAACAGTATCAAACATCATGTCAACTCCATATACAGACCCGCTAAAGGGCAATTATACACTAAAAAATGTCCTCCTTGAAACAAGCTTTGTTTCGGATGAACGGGGGTAAAAGCAACAAAAACCGAACTCTTTTGCATAGAAGTTAATGCTGGAAAAATTACAAAGATATTTCCAAATGATCCAAATCTCGCTACAGCAGTTGATGCGAAGGGATACTTGATGCTGCCCGCTTTCAGCGATATGCATGTCCATCTGGACAAGACACTTTATGGGCTTCCATGGCAAGCGCAATCTCCAAAGAAGAGAACGGTGCTTGAGATGATTGCTTATGAACAGGAGATTATCCTGAATTACTTCAGACATCGACCACACGGGCAGAGCAACTTATTGACCTGCTGCAAAGTTATGGTACCACCTTTGCCCGGACACATTTTAACGTCGACACCACTTCTGGGCTTCGTTCTTTGGAAAACCTCCAAAAAGCACTGGACAGCCGCAAGGAGAGTTTCAAGGCAGAATTAGTTGCCTTTCCGCAACATGGATTTTTCTATACCGACTCCGCTCCTTTGATGAAAGAAGTTGCACGGATGGATCATGTAGCCTATATCGGTGGCGTAGATCCTTATGGGATAGATAAAAATATTGAAAAAGTACTCGATTATACTGTAAAACTAGCCCTTGACAATAACAAAGGGATTGATATCCACTTGCATGACGGTGGAAAAGAAGGGGTACACACGATTGAATATCTTGCCGAACAAGCGCTTCAGAATCCGAAGCTACAGGGACGCACCTTTGTGAGTCATGCCTTTGTGTTGGCTCAGTTACCACTAGCTGAGGTAGAACGCATTGCCGAAAAATTGGCTGCTGCCAAAGTCGGTATTGTCTCTTCCATTCCATTCGGTGACTTAGTCATGCCCATCCCAACATTATTGAAACAGGGGTTGAAGTGTTGGCGGGAAATGACAACGTACAGGACTATTGGAGCACTTTTGGCCCCGGAAACATGTTGGCAAAAGCCAATTTAATGGCCGAAATATACGGTTGGAGATCTGAGTTTGAGTTATCAAGGACACTTCGCTTTGCAACACACAATACCTTGCCATTGGATGACAAAGGCAATATGCAATGGCCCAAAGCGAATGACAGCGCTGAGTTTGTGCTGATCGACGCAAGCTGTTCAGCAGAAGCTGTTTCGCGTGTATCTCCCACCATGGCCCTTGCACATGAAGGTGCACTTCACTGGAAAAAATAACCCCCTACATTATACCATGAAAAACAGAAAGGCTGGGTGTTAAAAACACCTAGCCTTTTACAAAGTACACCTAGCCGCTTTAGACTCTGGCACAGCAGGTTAAAATACCTAAAACTGCGACAGATTACCAGCCTGGATTTTGTTTCAAGTTAGTATTCAAAGTCAATTGATTGGTCGGTATCGGCATCAAATAATCCCGGTCTACTTTAAATTTAAAACCCTGTGTCCCGCCATTCAATGTTTTCTTAAATATTCGGATATAACCCTTTGCATCTGTTTCCAAAGAGGCAACCCTCTCATCAAACTTAGCCTGTCTCGACAGATCAGGAGTAGCTTCGGGTAAATAATCAGCAAATTTGAACCCAACCCAATATGCTTTTTTTGCCCCTACTGGTTCTTTTCCGACAATAAGCTCGCCAGCGGCAGCCCAACGGAAGATATCATCGACCCGGAATCCTTCGCAGGCCAGTTCCACTTTCCGTTCGCGACGTACAGCCTGTATAATCGCTGTCAACGTTGAAAATTCGAAATTAGGATCTTTGGCTACGCCAGTTGTCAAACCTGGCATTCCCACACGCCCACGCAATTTATTGATACTCTTATCCAAATCGCTTTGATTTATTGTTCCAAGTTCAGCTTTCGCTTCTGCAAAATTCAGCAGCACCTCGCCATAACGGAAATAAATCAACGCTTGTAAACCTTGTCCAGCTGCCCTTGCATCCGCATAACGGAAGTTATGCCCTTTATAGATCTGATACCCAGTTGGACAAGATTCTTCCGAATCCCAACCATCAAAAGCAGGTGCTGTGAAATATATAATCGGGCTTGCCTTATCCCATCTATAATGTTTTTGTCATTGATCTGAATCGTCTGTCCCAGACGTGGGTCACGGTTTTCTACGATTTTCTGTAAAGAACTATCGTCGTACCCCGCAGCAACAGGCTTCCCATCTGCTTTAAGGTAGGAGTCAACCAAATTCTTAGTTGCTCCCCTTCCCGCGCCATTTGCCGAGTAGCGATCCCAGATACTATTCACAGCGCCGGCCTCATATTTACGCCAAAACATGACCTCTTTACTTGTGCTATAGTTCTCCTGATTAAATAGATCTCTATATCCATTCTCAACCCCTACATTGTCCAAAGCAGGATATCCTGTAGATTCTGAAAGGGCAATCAACTGACCGGACACTGCAGCTGCTTTTTCCAAAAATTGCTGACTTTTATTTACTGCAGGCCTAAAATTGTCTGCTGCATGGTATTTCTCCCAGGTACCTTCGTATAAAGCAATACGTGACTGCAATGCCATCGCGGTTTCTTTCGTCAGACGCCCGGTCCATCCGCCTTTACCACTAGGTAGATAATCCACCGCTTTATCTAAATCGGCCAGGATATTTTCTACAATCTGGTTACGTGGAATACGTGCAGCTTTAAGAACTTCCGAATCCATTCCAACGGTGGTCTCCGCCCAAGGCAAATCGCCATAGTTCTTTAGTTTGGTAAAATAAAATCCAGCGCGGAAAAAGAGCGCCTCACCAACATATTGTTTTACCGCATCAAAAGAGGTAACAGCCTCTACGGTTTTATAATGATCTAAAAAGTAATTAATACTACGCAACGCTGCCCAATCATCGGTTCCCCAGCCATCATTATCATCGGCAATTGTTTTCTCCGCATTCATCCGTGTATTATAGATATACCGCACTTCGGTATCACTGCCGTTATCGGCATCCCAGCCATATGGACCAATTGACCCCAGCCATCTTCTCTGGCCAACAGATCATTTCGATCATATAAACTATTGACATATAGTTTGAGGTCATTGGTTGTTTTCAATAATTCGCATCGCTTATTTTATCCAGCGGTTGCCGCTCCAAAAAGTCATCATTACAGGATATATTTAATGACATCAAAGCGAGCGCTAAACCAAAATATTTTATCGTTTTCATTTTTCCTAAATTTTAAAATGTAACATTCAAACCAAAAGCCCAATTGCGTGGCACCGGATATACCTTACCAATATCATTGACAAGTTCGGGGTCTACAATCTTCATCAAACTTGTAACTGTCGCTAGATTTTCCACGTTAAAAAATAAGCGTGCCCGCTTGAATTTAATCTTGTCCAGCAATTCTTTAGGCAGCGTATAACCCAGTTGTAGGTTTTTCACGCGTAGGTAAGCTGCATTTTGTAGGTACCCACTTTGTGCCTTTCGGTTTCTGTCACTGTTGAAATAAGCTCTTGGCAAGTACCCATTTGGATTGTCAGCTGTCCAGCGATCTGTATGGGCTGTAAAATAGGATGATTGCCACTCGCTCCCTGTAAAACCCCAAAAATAGTTTGAGCTAGGGTCAAACATTATATCACGTTTTCCTATCCCTGCAGAAATACCGTCAGGTCAAATCCCTTATACGCAGCATTCATATTCAAGCCAAAAGAGTAACGCGGAGTGGTATTACCAATGATCTTACGGTCACCAGGATTGGATAGTGTATTATCGCCATTGTCAATCTTGCCGTCGCCATTGAGATCTTTGTAATGAACGTCGCCAATGTTCCAAGTACCACCGTGGATAAAGGATTGATTAGTCGCATCGATTTCTGCTTGGTCTTTAAACAAGCCGACAGTTTCATAACCCCATATTTCGCCCATCGTCATACCCGAATACCATTGGCGCTGTATTAGCCCCTGCGGGTTGGTGATTTTGGTTACCTTTCCTATATAATCACTGAAGACCAAATTTGCTCCATAGGAAAGTTCATTGATTTTATCTTTCCAACCTACAGTCAACTCAATACCCTTTGTTTCTGTTTCACCGTCATTGACAAGAGGTGGACGCACCCCCAACAACGCTGGTAGCCCCTGTGATTCCATGGCATAATTTTTACCATTTCGTTTGTACCAGTCAAAGCTGACATTTAACTTATTTTTCAGGAATGCGGCATCCACTCCAAAGCCGAGTGTATTTGTCGTTACCCATGAGAGTCCATAGTTGACCAATCCAGGGCTACCCACTGCTGATCCCCGACCTCCATTAAAGATCCAGCGGGTATCGGTTGGCAATGTCGTTGCCAAATTCGGATAGAATGGGTAGTAATTATCCGTAAAGGCCTGATCGCCTAAGCTGGCATAAGATCCGCGAATCTTAAATTGTTCAATCGTATTGGATAATGGTTGCCAAAAATCTTCTTTCGAGAGCACCCATCCGGCCGATATCCCCGGATAGAATTTAAAACGTTTGTCCTTTAGAAAACGCGAGGTTCCATCGTATCGCCCGTTTAGTTCAAGCAGATATTTCTCTTTGTAGTTATAGTTGATCCGTCCAAATGCACCCCGTATAGCCAATTGTGAGGCTTCATCGTTTGCATTACGGTTGACACCATAGGTCAATCCCAGTGAAGGTACTTCATCGGAGTAAAGATTGTCGTTTGATCCTTGCAATCGAAGATTATCATACAGTTCCTGTGTAAAACCGGCCAAGGCTTTAAAATAGTGTCCACCAAATGTCTTTTCATAGGATGTAAACGCATTGACCGTGTAATGCTGGTTTTTATACGTATTGCGCTCGAAATAATTCGGCGAAGTACCTCCGCGTGGATCTTTTGCACCACTTGGCTTGACAACATAAAATGTTTTGCGGTGATTGCTGTTATCGATATAAGTACCATCAAACGTGTAGTTGGCCGTAAAATCCCAACCTGGGGTCAGATGTACTAAAAACTCACCCGTTAAGATCGCATTGTCCGTTGTTGCTTTTGCTCGCCCGCCATCAGTAAATATACCAATACCGCTGCCCTCCGACCAATTGCCATCTGGATTCTTCATCGGTACAGTTGGGTAGGTCCGGCCGATCTGATGAAAATAATCATACGAGTAGCTATTACCACCACTAATTCCTCCATAAACCGCAGGATTGTCTGTTTTGCACGGGACAATGCAGTTCTGAAATTAAAGGTAAGCCAGGAGGTAATATTGGTAGACACATTGGCCCGTACATTATAACGTTTGTATTGATCTTTGGCGTAATTAAACAAACCATCCTGTTGATTATAGCCCAAACCTACATAGTAGTTCGAATTTTCAGATCCCCTGACACGCCAACATTATGCTGTTGACTGAAACTTGCCTTCTTGAAATAAATATCAAACCAGTCATTATTTGCATTCGCCGCGTTCCAACCAAGCCAGCTGTCAGAACTTGGATTCTTCATGGTCTCGTCTTTTAAGATCCCCGCCTGATAATCTTTAATCCGCTTGATGACATCATCATCAAATAACTTAGCTGTATAATTGGAATTTGCTCCAACTTCATTAAATGCGTTGGCGAAGTCCAGTGAGTTGGTGAATTTAGGTAGATTAATGGGTTGCGCAAAACCAAAATTGTTATTATAGGTAATAACAGGCTTGCCTGCTTTACCCTTTTTGTGGTAATGATAATCACACCATATGGGGCACTTGATCCATAGATTGCAGCAGCAGCAGCATCCTTGACGACTGATACACTCGCCACATCGTTCATATTAATACTGCTCAGATCACCGCCCTGTACTCCATCAATTACGACCAGTGGCCCGGCCGACCGATTGACTTTGTTACCATTTGCATCTATTGCAATACCAGTATACCCGCGCACATTAATTTGCTGTTTTGTTCCGGGAGCACCGTTTGGTGTAGAAATATTTAGGTTGGCTACCGTTCCTGTAGCGCTTGTGTAATGGTAGGTACAGAACGGTTTTCAAGGCGCTCTCCTCCAATTGAAGCAACAGCTCCAGTTAGGTTTGTTTTCTTTTGTGTACCATAACCGACAACGATCACTTCCTCCAGATCATTCACAGAACTCTCCAGACGGACTTGTAGTTCGCCACTACCCGGTGCCGAAAGTTCTTGAGCTTTGTAGCCCACAGCGCTGATATTCAGTATGGCATTTGTTGCGACTGTAATATGGAATCGTCCATCTTTATCCGTGGAAGTGGTGACGGAGCTTCCTTTGACTTTGACAGTTACACCAGAGACGGGCTGTCCTTGTTGATCGACAATACGACCAGAAAGTTCACGCTGTAGTTTTGTTAGGTTTGTTTCTTCAGTAAGTGCCCCATTAGGTGCAGGAATCTCAGGGATTCCAGTACGTAAAGCAGTTGCTTGCGCACCATTGGCAAGCAAAAATAGTACGACTCCCAAGGAGAATCTTTTTTCTGGTACAGATACTGACGTCCATACGCAGAAGTGTTAAAAATTGGTTTCATAGTAAAACTTGGTTTTTGACAAGTGGTTATTAATTTCAGCTGTTTAGCTTGTCAAAATAGGTCCAAGAATACGTTACTTTTTATCGTCATGTCGCTAGGTGATTGTAGCACATTGCCCGATATATTTACCTCCTTCTTTTATGTTTTTCAGTTTTGTTAAATCAGTTATATCGATCGGAATCAAACTCATTCCGCTTTTATAGTCAGTCGCCTTTCACAACCTTACACCACAGTTTAATAACTCTTGCTAAATCGTATGGGAAGCTCTCCTTTGGCGTATAATTGTTTGTTTGAGACCAAACTACTAAAATTAAATACTAAATCCCTTGTCAATCAAAAAAACAAAAGAAAAAAAACATAAACTACAGATTTACAGTTAAATAATTTCATTAAAGCCATTTACTTTTGTAAAAATTTCTATTTCTTTTCCAATAAAGTTTAAGCGATCTGAAATAAGGCAGTGAATAAAAAGCAAATTCCACACAAGGATTTGATCGGAAAAGACTGGAAACACAAATCCGGATTACAATAAAGGAAAAGTTGTGATCTTGGTCAATGAGACGACTCAAAGTAGGGCCGAATTTCATGCCCTTGCCTATTCCACGCATCCCAATGTCCAAGTTATCAGCTAGACGACCGCAGCAGTAGATGGTGAAGTATCTCCTTTTTCTTGCCCGGAGGAATACGGACCAGTTTTAGTGGCATCGGAATATATTACCCCATTGAGATGACAAACAACGCGTGGGAATCAAATTGGACCGCAAAGTAAGCCCAACAATAGAAGGAAGTAGGGCAGGTAAAGATGAGGTTCTGGAAAAAGCTATTGCACTTATCCGACAACCCTAACAGGATTTTAAGTCGATGTTACGATCGCTTAAAGAGTTTCATGATACGAGGCTCTACCCAATCACTCAGGATATAGGCAATACCCAACATCAAGAGCGTAACAGCAGAAACAAGTACATATTTATTTACGTAGTTGTGAAGTTGATTGAAAATAATAAAACCAATATGCTGATGAATAAGATATAAGGGATAGGTCAGCATCCCAATTTTGACAAATTTAGGTGAATTGAAGCGTTGTAGCTTTTTACAGGAAACAAGTAATATGACTATATAAAATACAACGATGGTCGCAGCAATAATATAGGGAGAAAAATCGCTATGGAAAGTTCTTGTTAACCAATGGATTCGACCAATAGCGCCATCGACGGACAAGTACAGGCACCAGGGCAACACGATAAAATGCTTCAACGCGGGACCCTTTAGAAAAATTTGGCAAAATACGATTCCTGCAATAAAATAAGCGCTCCAGTCCAGAATGAAAAGATGGTGAATAGCATCGTAAATTTCAGATGGTTCAACACACAGGCGCAAGCTTGACAACAACAGCCAAAAGTAGACAAGGTAGTCCAAACTGATCTGCTTAAATCGGTTTACGATAAGAAATACAGCAATAATGAGATAAAATTTCAACTCAATATACAAGGACCAATAAGCACCATCAATATTTCCCTGACCTAACAATTCCTGAACCATCGTGAAATTGGCCAAAAGCTGTTTGAATGTGACCAGGTAACGTGGCGCCCCAAAGAAATAAACGATCACAAATGTTATGATCAAACAGATCCAGTACATTGGATACAAACGTTTGAATCGTGAATAGCAAAATTTTGGTAGTGACCGATGTTTTATAGAAAAGGCGATCACAAAACCGCTGATGATAAAAAAAAGATCTACACCAAGATACCCATACTTGAAATATTCGCCGATCTCGTCGAAGCGCAACAACGACATGTTACCGCTTTTATATCCCCGATATAAATAGTGATACAATACCACCGCGGATGCGGCGATAAAGCGAAACAGATCAATTTGATAGATTCTTTTAGATTCAGCCATTTGAGCGCAAATATAGGCTGTTTCATCTATAGTTTCGGGTAATGGTTCCAAAAAGAGTACGCTAAACCTCATTATTTACAACTGTTAATTCGACTTGCAATCGCGCATGTATTATCGAATTTATAACATCATTATGTGACTATTGCACATTGTATTTCCATTGCATCCTAGTTAACTTTACTCACATTAAATATCCGTAAAACGAGGAAATTATGAAAAAGAACCTATTAATAGTCTTTATTGCCGTCGCCGCCATATGCTTCGGTTTTCAAGCAAAAGCGCAAAGTGGCACATCGGGACCCGTCACTGTCAATATTAATCTTAGCGATGCCATCTCCATTACTTTAGGCGCAGCCCCTACCGTCAATTTTAATTACACTACCGCTGCGGATTATGCCGGGTCAAAAACGGTAGAGAAAGCGAGTCACTTTACTGTAGTCAGCAACAAGCCCTATGACCTTACGGTAACCGCTGGAGGAGCATTTACACCAGCTGGTGGACCTGCACTAGATATTGTTACAGTTACTGTACCGGCTGCAACTGCCAATGGTGGAACTCCAGTTGCCAATGTACCACTTAGCACTACTGCTGCCGCTTTGGTTAATAACTCTACGGCATCTACAGGCGCGGTTTATACCGTTGATTATACGATCTCAAATCCGGCATCGTTATTAAATCTTGCAGGATCAGCCTATAGTACAACAGTAACTTATACCGCAACACAACGATAAAAATCTGACTAAACATTTTTTCGTGAGATATTATTTAGCAGTATTTATTATCCTGATATGCAATACCCTGATCCACGGACAGGGTATTTCAATTTCACCTTCCCGGATATTCTTCACTGGTGAAGCTGGACAGACCGTCAGTCAAGCAATTACGTTCAACAACACCTCTACTAGTTCACTTTCCTTTGTCGCGAATCTGAAAGATTGGGACCGTGACTCGTTGGGCAGTAAACGGTATTATGCCACAGGTGATAATATTGGATCAAACGCTTCCTGGCTTACCTTATCTGAAAATACGGTACAGCTAGCGCCTGGGGAAACAAAAGTGGTCAATCTTTCCATGACAATCCCTGATCATCCGACAACAAAGCAGCAATGCCATAGCATGCTTTTCTTTACACAGGTTAAAGAACAAAAAGCTGCACAGGCAAATGGACTCCATATGAATGTCCTGATTGAGGTTGGTATCCAAGTATACCATACGCCAACAGGATTAAAAGCCGGCGATCTGGAATTTCTTGCTTTTGAAGATAAAGGCGCTGTTACTGTTCAGGAAGGTAAAACCATCCATCGGATGGAAGTCAAAGTTAAAAATACAGGCCAGATCAATAAGGATGCTTATGTACGATTTGAGCTGACCAATATAGAAACTGGGGAAGAGACAGCAGTGGACGCTGTGGCAATAGCAATGCTTCCCGATTCAGAACAATGGGTCCGTGTAGACCTACCTGGTAAACTTGCGCCCGGTCGATATCTCGCTGTTGCGATACTTGATGCTGGTAGCCAATATGATTTAAAAATTGCGGAGAAGGAAATTACATATTAGTTTCGCTGCATTCCTGATTGGTATAAGCCACTGCATATCCCATGCGATGGCCCAGGTCACGATTAATTTGCCGCAAGCAAATATCCAAGGGCGTACGGACTACAGCCAAAGTTTTACAGGTGGTCAATATTCTTTTACTTTACTTGCCCTGCTCCCAACAATCAGCACCCGGGCAATTAACAGCACGAGTTTTGTCAGTACAACAGGCGGGGAACAGTCCCTTTAAATGTAGCACACCTTAAACTAGAAAAAATAAACAACCTTTCGCTTCTCGGTTCAAGTAATGATGTCACGTTATCCACCGCCGATCAGGTTTTAATCAGTTCGCTGGCTACTGTCAGTCTTTCTGCAGGACCGGTTATTCTCAACTCACGTTTTGTTACTGCAAATCAAACATGGGTTGCAGGCATTTATAAAACTACACTATCGCTTACTGCCTCAGGTATTTTAGGCGGCACCATTACACCCTCGAGCCAAGATTTCTCCATCGATGTGCCCGGATTTATAAGCCCTCCGGCGAGTATCGGTACAACCAGCATTTTGGTCAATGATTTGAGCTATTATCGAGCGGCAAATGGCATCAACGGTAATAGCGTTATACCTCTATCGACCACCGTCCCCTACATCCCTAGCATCAAAACCGGGAATACACAATTTAACTTTAGCACCACGGCAGCCTATAATGCCTTACCGGTTACTTCTGTTTCGACGGTCAGTGCTACTTTAACGGGAATAGCGAATACCACATCTGCAGCTTTATCCACAACGGATCAATCTTTGACCAATACAGCCGGTATTGCTGTTCCCACAAACAACAATCAAACGTTGACCTATACCTATAACATTGGATTAAACCAGCTGAAAACAAATTTTATTCAGGCAGGCACTTATTCGGTCCCGTTGACCTACAGCTGGAACAAATTATCGTCCGCCTACCCCAGTGGCAGCTACAGGCTCAGGCAAATGGAAGCCTGTCTGTTGTGGTAAGCGACCTAGGCGAAATCGTTGCCAATCAACAAACCGTCAATCTTGCTTTTGCGACAACCAATGACTATAAGAATGGTGTCAATTTAAATATGCCAGCCCATCTTAGGGTGAGTAAAACTACGCCATACAACCTATACGTACGTGCCACATCAACAAGTTTTACTTCAGGGGCTAACAGTATCCCTTTAAATGTATTGCGCATTGGTCCAATGGCTGGTCAAAGTGGCATGAATACCATTACCCTATCCTCCACAGCTCAGCAGCTTATTCAGAATGCCGACCCTGTAATAGACCGTAATCTGAATATGCTTTACAGTATCCTGCGAGTGCAACAAGTATGCTTCTCAATAAACCTGCTGGCGCGTATTCGACCAATATTATTTTTAGCTTCGTCGCTCCCTAAAAGCGTTTAACACCAACTTTTCTGCGTTCGTCCCGATAATTAAAATCGGGAATTACACAATCCTTATCCACTTTAACTTCGATTTCACAATTTTGATTTTCGATCGAGAAGGGCATTCCTTCGGTAACAACAGCTATACTGTAGTTTCTAATGGAAGATACAGCACATAATCGCCACTTTCTGAACTTAGCGTACTGTAGATTTTCCCTTGACGATCTACGGCGGTTATTTTTATTCCCCTAGCTGCGGTCTTGATTTTAGATACCTATTCTCAACAATCTTAATACGGCCTTTTAATGGTCTTGTTTTTATCAGCGGAATTTCCAACCGTTGATTTTTAGTCATCAATACATTGATCGGCCCCTGCGAAACCCAGCCCTTACTATTCTCCACCTGCACCATATAAGGGCCAGCACCCATATCAACAAATTTCACACGGCCTTTCTCGTCTGTTAGCGCCACTTCCTTTCCAATCCGCACCAAAACGGCCTCGGCTTTGGCTTCTCCGACGTCATTGCTACCGTTATTGTTTTCGTCTTCGAAAAAGTCAGTTCCAGCTTATGACCTTTCTGACCAGCACGTCGGCCAAAATTCTTTTCTATTCCCAGGCGAATCTGCCTATTATCAAAAGAATAACGATTCAGCGGGTTAGGATCAGGTGGTAAATTCGGATCGACAAGAAACAACGATTTTCCACTTATTGCAGTATAGAATATATCGGCTGTCAGATTCCAATTATCTTTTATCTGCCAGCGGACATTACCATTTACCGAAAGATTGTTACTTCGGGAGAAGCCATAATAGCTATACATGGTCGAGAGCTGCACATGCAGTTGATTATTAAAGGCGTAAAATTGCGTATTTGGACCCAATGAATAAATGCTGTAATTCGAATTTGCATTGGTAGCCAAAAGATCGCTTAAATAGTACGGGTTAATCTGAATAAATGTATTAAATCCAAAAAACGTATTCGTATAATTACCATTGATGCGGACCGAATGAAACGGCGCAATAGGTCTATTGGATGTATTCCTGTAGGTATATCCATAATCCGTTTGCAGCGAGAACCGGTGGCTGGGGTAAAAAATTAAGGTCAGCTACTGTGCGAAGGGAATTCGACTTCCAATTCACCGGATTAGTTGCAATTCCCCACCAATTCTGATAGGCACCATGTTGTGCCATAAAATAAGGCCTGAGCTCAAGTTGTAGTTTACCAAGACCGGTATGATACCCCAACTCATAAATCTGTATCCGAGAGGCATTGTTAAAAAAATAGTTTCTATCTCCCGCAAAGTATTTTGGATTATTATCCATATAGCTGATCCGGGCAGAAAGGTTTCGATCGTTGGCCAGCAACATCGTTATACGTGAATCTGTCTGGGTAAGACCTCTACGCAGCCCCACATAGTACGGTGAACTGTAATAATTGACACTTGTAATCTGATAGTTGCCAAAAAAGTTATTATAATTTATGCCCCTGCTACCGCTAGCCTATTATTTCCGCTTTCAACCTGTTCGATACTTGTCCCTCCTTCCAAGAAAAGACTATTATTATATCCCAAATCAATAAAACTTTTACCACTGAACAGACCGCTGCGCACACCACGATAATCATTATTGCTATGTAAGTAAGCGATGCTGTTTTCCTGATTTTTTCGGTTTGAATGGCATATTTAACACCAACTATTTCTCCGCCAGGAATTGGATTATCCATCTCCGTGAACAACATGTAATTGTTCTGGATTGCATACAAACTGAGGGAACGCCGCTTATCGAATTTGTAGGTACCTTTTACACCGCGTCCATTGATAAACTGATCGAGATTTTCATAAATATTACCCAGTTTCACGCCCCATTTTTCGGTATCATAATCCAGATAAGTATCGTATAGATTAAAAGTGCGTTGATCCTGATAATAATCGAAATTCATTCGATAGCTCAATTTATCTTTATTGTTCAGATCAATTTTGCCATCTCCCTGTAACTGGTAAACCGAAATATCTTTGCCCATGTTGATATAGCGTAAAGCAGCTCGATTGTCAAAGGGTTGATTTTGCAAATTCATATTGGAAAAAAACGCTTTACACTACCCACTGTCATCATACGGATACGATTGAGGCCAACACGCTACCACCGCCCTCGACGGCCTGAATATCAACATCAAAATCCATATGTATATTTTTCTTACGCAAACGGGCGGTAAAAGTCAGCAAAGACTGTCCTCCCGCGGTCAATGTGAATGGCAGGGTCTCACCAATGATCTCCAGGTCAGGAGAAAGGTTAGGAAAACGCAACTGAACAGTCAGGGTACCAGTCCCCGATTGACAGCCCGCACTAAAAATTGTGTCTGCCCCGTGGCCTGATCCAGGTAATATTCTGGTTGTTCAGTCTGTATGAGGAAAGACTGTTCTATAGCCAACTGCGTATAAAAGGACTGATGTCCCTGTATTTTTACTAAGGGATCATTGGATTCAAATCCGATTGTAAAGGCCTGTGTTCCTCAGCAATGGTCAGGCGATCGGCCATATATTTTAGCGGAAACCACTTCGTTTCTTTGGGCTTTAAAGTAATCGACCCCGGCAATTTTATTAAGCCCCGAAGAGCCGCGGTGTTAGCTGCTGTAGGCTTTAATTCAATTGCTCTATTGGTATGGTTACTGATGTTTAATTTATTGGAGAATGTTTGCGAAGGTATAATCTGTATTGTATCACGTTCAAAATAATACGTAATATCGTATAGTTGCTGACCTTTCGCTTGGGACAAGAAAAGAGCAGCATAGCAGAAAAGAAACAGGAAAATCCAGCGGCTTCTTATTGGCATAGTATACGATTCAAATATCCATAAAAGTCAGGCTAAATTCCATGAGATTAAAATAAACGACGTCACATATTCATGTAACGAAATGCTAAGCCGTCAGTTGGGCGATCAATTCTCCTTACTATTGATCTGAAGCTTCCGATAGATACGTTTGATGTAAATGCGGACTGTATCCAATGAAATGGTATACTTTTGAGCAATCATTTTATAACTCAATCCCTCTATAATCCCATTGGCAATCTGGAGTTCCCGTGCAGTAAGCAGATCCTCATATTTCTTTGATTTAAAGCTCTGTTCGATCAGGGCTCTATTAATGCTGGGACTCACAAATGATCCATCATTTATAGTAATCTTGATTGCAGACATCAATGATTCCAAGCAAGTTTTTTTAATAGATAGCTGACAGCACCATATCGGAAGCAGTTACGCACAGTTCGCACATCAGCCACTTCGGTTAATATGATAATTTCAGTTTTTGGAAAGGCATTTTTGCATGTTCAACAATTAAGGGTTCCTGATTTTCAATGTCAACAATCAATATATCAGGAGCAAGCATTGTCCGATCTACACGTCCACTGCCTATATCAAAAGAACTTCGATCCTATTTGCTCCTACTTCATTTTCCTCATTAAGTATACGCTGGGTTTCTTGTCTTGCGCGTTCGTCTCTATCAATAATGCCTACAGTAATCATGTGCTTGTTATTATTCCATATAATAATTAGTCCTATATGCCGTAATACCTCTTTTCAGTCATTTAGTACTAATTCGAATGATTCACATTGAATCTGAATTGATCTATATCTCATTACCACCTCTTTAAAAACAACTATTAAAAAGAATTGTTTTATAAAAGAAAAATACATAAATATAATGAAATTTTTTTCAATATAGGTCAGCCTCTTATCTGAGCTCCCGGAATTGGAAGAAGAGTAATTATTTTATATTGTAAAGCGAAGTAGATAACATCGCGCGTAACGAGAATAGAAACTTTTCATAATGGATATTGTGTATAATAAGATGACTATACACAATATATAAAAAATACACTTCAACAACAAACAATTCGTTTTTTTATGAAGATTCTTTCATTCACTCTTCATAAAAGAGCTTATTCTAAAGGTAGGCTAGCATTACGCAGCAATTCGATTATCTGATATGTTTCAGGTATTCCCCATACCCTGATTTACACAAAGGTTCAGCAACAGAAAGCAGTTGTTGTCGGTTAATGTATCCCATACGATACGCGACTTCCTCAATTGCTCCAATTTTCATACCTTGTCGCTCCTCAATGACTTGCACAAATTGCGCGGCTTGCATAAGTGACTGTATGGTACCCGTATCCAGCCAGGCTGTTCCTCGGTCAAATATACCCACCTTTAATTTTTCCCGCTTCAAATATTCTTTATTAATATCTGTAATTTCCAATTCCCCACGCGCTGAAGGTTTGATACTTTTGCGATCGCAACAACATCGTTATCGTAAAAATAAATTCCTGGAACAGCATAGCTGGATTTTGGTAGTTTTGGTTTCTCTTCAATAGAAACGACATTTTTCGCTTCGTCAAACTCCACCACGCCATAACGTTCTGGATCATGTACAGGATAAGCAAATACAACACCACCATCAGGATCAGCACAAGACTGTAACAGTTTGGACATGCCGAGCCATAGAAAATATTATCCCCAGAATTAGCGCGACCTTATCATCACCTATAAATTCCTCGCCCAACAAAAATGCCTGCGCCAAGCCATCAGGACTTGGCTGCTCCTTATACTCAAACCTACAGCCTAGTTGAGAACCATCGCCCAATAACTTTTGAAAGTTTGGTAAATCCTGTGGAGTCGAGATAATCAATATTTCGCGAATGCCAGACAACATTAATGTAGACAAGGGATAGTATATCATTGGCTTATCATATACTGGCATTAATTGCTTACTTACTGCAAGTGTTAATGGGTGCAAACGGGTTCCAGATCCACCGGCTAATATAATTCCTTTCATTTTATAGTATTGCGTAATGAGTATTGGGTATTGAGATCTTAGTATTTTTAATTTCCTCGGCTAGCATTTTCGATAAGCTCTCCTTCCATTCGGGCACGACCACATCATAGACCGCTTTAATCTTCGATTTATCAAGCAGTGAGTACTTTGGTCGTTGCGCTGGCGTCGGATAGGCACTCATCGGAATTGGTTTTACCTGACAATCAAACGAATGAAAATCACGTATTGCTACAGCAAAATCATACCAGGAGATTTCGCCTTCATTACTGTAGTGATAGATTCCTGCTTCCCAATTTGCTGCATCAACGATTTTCAAAATCGCTCTAGCTAAATCTTTTGCATAGGTTGGGCTACCTATTTGATCATTAATTACATTTACTTCATCCCGTTCAGCCATTAGGCGGCACATTGTCTTCACAAAATTCTTTCCATAGGAAGAATATACCCAGGAGGTCCGGATAATAATCGCTTCGGAGCACCATTTTTGAATAGCGTTCTCGCCAGCAAGTTTGGTCCGGCCATAAACATTGATCGGTGCTGTTGGCGCGTCTTCGGTTAACGGAACAGCAGAACCACCGTCAAATACATAGTCCGTCGAAATCGCAATCAATTTTGTACCATGTAGATGACAATATTGCGCAATCTCCTCACAGGCTAGGTGGTTGACCAAATCTGCCAGCGCAGGCTCTTCCTCCGCCTTATCAACTGCAGTATAAGCGCCGGCATGAATAATTAAATCTGGCTGATACATCGCCAAAATATCCTGAATCAAGAGCATTTGATCGAGCGGCAACTGCTTCCGATCCAAAAAGTAGCACTCTTTTTCGGTCTCATTCGCCAATAGTTCGTTCAATTCGGAACCTAGCTGTCCAGAAGCGCCTGTAATGACAATTCTCATCAAATCTTATTTATGATAAAAGCCCAATATGTCTATTTCTCCCACGCAGAAGCTTTAAAACACATCGGCGCTCTATTTTGTTATTTCAATTTATTGTATAATGCTGTAAAATTTTGTGCCTCCTTGTCCTTTTGCGACAAGATCATCCGATGGACAGGAATCCGCCAATCAATCGCCAATTGCGGATCTAATGGATGTACGCCATCCTCAGCTTCTTTGTTATAATTATTGTCACATTTGTAGGAAAACACGGCCTGTTCAGACAACACGGAAAATCCGTGTAAAAATCCTCGTGGTACAAATAGCTGCTTTTTATTTTCGGCCGAAAGTTCCACAGCAACATGTTGTCCATAGGTGGGTGAATTGGGCCGAACATCAACAGCAACATCCAATACGCTACCTTCCAACACACGGACCAATTTTGCCTGCGCATGATCACCTGCCTGCATATGCAATCCTCTAACCACGCCAAATTGAGATTTTGATTGGTTATCCTGTACAAAATGGGGATTATGTCCCAATATTTCGGCCAATTTATTTTCATTATACGATTCAAAGAAATAACCTCTCTCATCTTCGAAAACGGCCGGCTCCAAGATAAAGCAACCCGATAGTTTAGTTTCAGTATATTTCATCGTTAAGCGCCGTGATATTGGTTGTTGTAATACTTCTGATAGTCTCCCGAAGTCACATGATCCAGCCATTCCTGATTGGACAGAAACCAGTCTATTGTCAGTGATAAGCCTTGTTCAAATGTCACCGATGGACTCCAACCCAATTCCGTATTTATTTTATTTGCATCAATCGCATAACGCAAATCATGACCAGGCCGATCTTTCACAAAAGTAATTAGAGCAGCAGCTGTCCCCTCTTCACGGCCTAACTTGACATCCATTTGTCGGCATAGTTCTTTGATCAGGTCTATATTCTGCCATTCATTAAAACCACCTACGTTGTAAGAATCGCCATTTTTGCCTTGATGAAAAACCAAGTCTATCGCTTTCGCATGGTCAATGACAAAGAGCCAGTCCCGCGTATACTTTCCATCCCCATATACCGGCAGTGGTTTGTTATTTAAGATATTATGAATACACAGTGGGATGAGCTTTTCAGGAAAATGATTGGGACCATAATTATTTGAACAATTGGTTAAGACAATCGGCAATCCATAGGTATCATGATAAGCACGCACAAAATGATCCGAACTTGCTTTGGAGGCAGAGTAAGGTGAATGTGGATCATATTTGGTGTCCTCCGTAAAAAAACCTGTTTCGCCCAAGGCACCAAATACTTCATCTGTTGAGACATGATGAAAACGTTTCCCTTCAAAATTATCCTTCCAGATTGCTCGAGCAGCGTTCAACAAATTTACCGTGCCGATCACATTGGTCATTACAAATGCGGTAGGATCTGCAATTGAACGGTCTACATGTGATTCTGCAGCCAAATGAATGACACCATCCGGCTGATATTGTTCGAAGATTGAGGTTATCGTAGCCTGATCCGTAATATCGGCTTTCACAAAAGTGTAATTTGGACGACCCTCTATATCTTTCAGATTTTCCAGATTACCGGCATAAGTTAGCGCATCCAGATTAATAATTTGATAGTCAGAATACTTTGTAACAAACTCACGGACGACATGGGACCCAATAAATCCAGCACCTCCGGTGATTAAAATTTTTTATTCATATACGTTGCTTATCGACGGAATACCGCAGGAGCTAATCTGTCAAAATTATTACTCTAATTAAATTTTCGCTAAAATTAGGTTGATTTTTGCGAATTGGCAAGTTTTAATCGATTGAGAAAGCATAATAAATAAAAAGTCCCATTACTGGGACTTTTGTATATAGATCGGACTAAATTCTTTTGTGTTACTTTTAAATCTTTTTTATAAGCGAATATACCGGAACCTCGTCCACAAGCTCATTGTTATCCAAGGCCTCGTATTCGGAATTTTGGGATTTAAACTCGGGAACGATTCGTTTCATCGCTGCGACCAAGCCCATAAAGTCCGGCAAATGCTGATCTGCATCCACAATCTGCTGACAAACAGCGTTGATCCGTTCCGCTTTCAAAATCAATTCATCATGTTTTACTTTTGCAATCATAATCTTCGGATGATGGGTTTTCACTGTATTTTCATTATTAGCCAAAAGTTCCTCATAGATTTTTTCACCCGGACGAAGGCCAACTATTTTGATATCGATATCTTCCGGATAGCGATAGCCCTTCAGCTTGATCATTCGTTTGGCCAGATCCATTATTTTAACAGATTTGCCCATATCGAAGACAAATATCTCCCCTCCTTTTCCCATCACACCGGCTTCTTGTACCAACTGACAGGCCTCGGGAATAGTCATAAAGAAACGCGTAATTTCAGGATGTGTCAGCGTCAATGGTCCCCACTCGCCATTTGTTTCTCAAACAGCGGGATTACCGAACCGTTAGAACCGAGCACATTTCCAAATCGCGTGATGATAAAACTAGTGCCGGATCTACCACTACAGCTGCTCACATAGATTTCAGCCATCCGTTTAGTTGCACCCATGACATTCGTCGGATTGACTGCCTTGTCTGTGGACACCATCACCATTTTCTTTGTCCCATACTGCATACAGAGATCAGCAACATTCTTACTTCCGATTACATTTGTCTGAATGGATTCATAAGGGTTTGCCTCCATCAGCGGTACATGCTTATATGCCGCCGCATGAAACACAAGATCTGGTTTGTACTGCGCAAATATATTTTGCATAAAAGCGTAGTTACGCACATCGCCAACAATACAGTGCAGATGTTCGGGCTGTGTTGCTTTTATCGACTGCTGGATATCGTACAAGGCAGATTCAGCCTGATCCAATAGAATCAATTTGCTATAATGTCGTCTGGCAATCTGACGTGCCAATTCCGAACCAATGGAACCTGCAGCACCAGTAACGAGAATCACCTTTCCCTTCATCTCTTCTTCAATTTCCGGATGATCCAATTTAATAGGCTTACGACCGAGCAAATCTTCGATTTTTAAAGGGCGGATCTCCCGTTTTGCTCCAGAATTGAGCAGGATGCGGGCTGATGGCATAATTTTGAGTTCAAGCCCGATGTTTTGAAACCAATCTGATACATATTCCAACCGCTCAGGGTCATTGTTCTCCACCGCGATAATCACCTGCGTGATTTCATATTTGCTAATATACTCCTTGGTAATTTCAGTAATATCTTTGATCTTCAGACCAGCAAGGCGTTTTCCGATGCGCGAGACTTTATCTTCTACAAAAGCGACTACTTGGTATTTAACCCGTGGGTCCTCTTTCAAAAGCGAGAAAGAGACTAGCCCTGGGCGTGAAGCGCCAAAAATCAGCACATTTTCACCTTTTCGCGCGGGTAAAAATAGATACTCGTAAATAGTACGGTATACGACGCGCGCGCCAACCATCGTTACAATCAAAATACAAGCCTGCATAGTCAATACACCATACGATAAGCGGAAAAAATCACCCATCACCGTTCCTTTTTCCACAGTCATTTTGATCCCAAAGGTTAGCATCATAAGCACCATGTAAGCTGATGCAACCGTTTTAAAAATCTTAATGGTATCCCTTATTCCTGTCTGCCGGACAATCCCTTTAAACGTATTGTAAAATAGGAACATTAACAAGTATACCGGCAAGACCAATACCAGCTTTTTTAGCATCAAAGCGACATCAAAGACACCCCTGAAATTGTTGACTACGTAATTTGAAAACACATAACTTGCGAATACAAACCACATATCGATCAGCAAAATGACCCATCGAGGATTATCCTTCCGCAACCGTTTTCTTAAATCCCATAGAGATCCCATCATAGCTTTCTTCCCGTTTTAGTTTATTTCTTTACCGTCATATTCTCCAATGAAGTTGGCACAACGCATATGGCTTATTTCAATTTTGTAAAGGACGACCAAGATACTCAAAATTTGATAATCATTTGGTCTTTTTACTAAAAAAATCAATAACGGTAGGCGCCATATCCCCATCTCCATATCATCGTGGACTAAGCAACTATTATACCGAAAATATTACAATCAATGATAAAAGTTAAAAATCACCACCAAAAGGCCGCTAAAATTTATTATTATTCAACAAACCCTTTCCTTCTTATATTTTACATCTCTTTGATAAACGTCAAAACTGGCATATTGTTTGTAAAACATCCTGTAAGACAGACAAAACCATATAGCTAAACAGTAATATTATGAATTTTTTAACCAATTTATTTAAAAATAAAAAGCCATCATCCGTCCGGCCCTTGGCACAACTCGAGTTTTGGAAGTGGATATGCACAACCATCTGCTACCCGGGATAGATGACGGCAGTACTTCGGTAAAAAATTCTATCGCTTATATTCAAGAGTTGCAGCGTTTAGGTTTAAAGAAATTCATCTGTACACCCCATATTATGGCAGGCGTGCATCCAAACAATAAGTCAACGATCGAGGAAGCACAGACAGCCCTTGTTCAAGGATTGAAAGAGAATGGCAACGGAGCTGATATTTTTGCTGCTGCCGAACACATGATCGATGATGGCTTGACATCGCTTATTCAACAAGATGAACTCTGTGTGATGCCCGGTGGTTACGTCCTGATAGAGATGTCCTACCTATCCGAATCCAAAGCACTTTTTCACATTATTCTAGACATCCAGAAACTTGGTTATAAACCTATTCTTGCGCATCCTGAACGATACAACTATTATCATGGAAATTTTAATATCTACAAACAGATCAAGGATGCAGGCTGTCTATTGCAGTTGAACTTATTATCGCTCAGTCGCTATTATGGTGTAGATAGCAAAGCGATTGCCATGACATTGCTCAAATCGGGCATGTATGATTTTGTCGGTACAGACTTACACCATGAGCGACATCTTGATGCGCTCAAGAATATAGCTGAAAAATATCCCGTTCGCGACATGCTAAAAACCTCCCCATTTTAAATCAGACTTTATTGGATCACCTGGACAGTAATAAATCTCAGGGAATAGCAGGCTAAATAATCGGACTGTCCTATTTTCTATTCAAGACAGGTCAAATGGTATTGCAATCAAAAAAATAAAGAAAATCGCATAAAAAACGCATCCCCGATTTGGGGAATGCGCCTCCATTAAACTTATTATCCAAATAAATTATCTTCGATGTGTCGGTGAAGAACTATTTTCTTACACAACGCACTTGGTATGCATAATTTGCCTCCGCAGGACCTACATTAATAGACCAGCCACTGTCTCCCTTTGCACCAGTCATTTGCAGACGCTGATTACCGGCCAATAAATATAAACCTTGTGTTCCCATTCCATCACCAGAGTTATTATCATTATAGGATCCACCGTAAGGTAAGTAAAGGAATTTATAGCGATCAGCCCCGGGATTACCTTGTTTACCAAAGAACATCCCCAAATTGGTAGCAGCAGTGCCATCGTACGTATCCACATAACGAGCCGGCGACCAGGCATTGACATCTTTCGGATTATCCTTACCGCCACTATTTGTGTTGTTTATCAATTGGTTAATTTCTGCAGCTGTTGGAAGTCTCCAGGTATTCGCTGGCAACACCAATGCACAAGGATCACCATCAACACCATTGACATCTCTGCTCGGACGTTGATTATTGACATTGAAAACCTTTGGTTTTACATAGCTATTGAACCAATAGTTTCCGTAAGTGTCATTTGTTTTGGCAAAACCATACACTGGATTTCCATTACCATCCGTAGCATAGGTCAAGTTTCCTAAAGCCCAGACCTCATCACCGATATTCACTTCAATCGGTTTCTTCAAAGTAATGTCCAGTTGATATTTTACGCCCGGTTTAAGATTCCAGCCTGCTTTTGTCAAGTTCTTTGCAGCACTTCCAGCGATCGAGACACCGGACAGTACAATTGTACCGTTTGCTGTAGCAGCCGTTGTGATAAAAGTAGAATCGGAATTGATTACTTTTCCAGTTGTATTTTTAAGATTGAAGGCTACGGGATTTGCAGCCCCGGTAAAAGTCAATGCACCGTTTGTAAGTGCGACATCAACAGCCGCACTGGAAGGAGCAATTGTTGCGCCCGCAATACTGCTTACAGAACCCAACTGGGAAGCATCAAATTTCAGTGTTACCTGGGTAAACAAATGCGCCAGATCAGCATTCAATAGATTCTGTCCATCTTTTACCTCAAAATCAACCTGATCCAACATAAAGTCCTTATCTGCAGTTAGACCTGCGAAATTCACGGTACTCAATTTTGCTCCAGTGGCAATTGAAGGCAATATCTTATTGGTCCCGGACGCATAAATTACGAAAGTATATTTTCCTTTGTCAATCGCAAAATCCTGTGCGCTGTTTCCCTGTGTAAAAGTTTTTGTTTCTCTATAGTCACCCACTGCATCAAAAATGGCAACATAATAGACCGTTCCTTGTTTCAATGCTTTCTGATCGGTACCAGTTGAAACGGTAGCCGCCCGGTTAGATGCTTTTAAGCCCGGTGTCGTTGTCGTTTCAGCGGTCAAGGTGGCCACCAATGTATATTGATTATCAAACGGAATTTCTACTGTCTGTGCTGCCGAAGCATAGGTACGGCCCACTGAAGCCGCTTTTACCGGATCAGCTGCTGCAAAGGCCTGTCCTATATTTAAACGTACGGTCGGTCCATCTGGAATGATCACGTTATTATTATCTTTACTACATGAAGAGATAAATAATGCGCATGCTAAGATTGTAGCAAAACCAAATTTTATTGTAAACTTATTCATGAAAAATGATTGTTTATATCACCAATTAATTAACTCGTCTTATTACCAATCGATTTCTTGCGTCTGCGTTTCAGTCTGCCAAGATTCGGTCACCGAACTGTTTACAGAACCAGCAGCAATGCTATATTCCAATGCGACATTTTGTACACTCATGCAAGGCGCTTCATAAGGAAGACGGCCATTTAGATTAGCCAAGTTTTCTTTGTTCGTTTTCATTTCTTATATTTTTAAAATGTTCTAAAGCAATTTATAGTTGTGTAACTAGTACACACTATGAAAAAAAGGAAGTATATATTTAATAATAAGACCTTTAACACATAATAATATGACACTCCTTTATTGAGAAGTTGGACGAAAGTAGATAATATTTTGAAGGAGCCGAAGGAATTCGGACGATGTTTGTTTTCCTGTAGCTAAAGCACTACAAGCCAACTCAAAACGAGTTATTTCCATGACATTTCCATGAGAATTAGGATCAGATTCACGAAAAATTCGCCATCAAAAAGAGTTGGGCACTAATTTTAAGAAAGAACTAAACCGTGCGTCCTAGGATTGAGCTGACATCGGGAGTCAAAAATTCATTAATTGCTTAAACACTTTAATTATTATGAAATCAAAAACACAAAAACAACATATAAAACAATAACCTAAATAGATATCTATTTTTCCAAAAAAATAAATATAAATCACTATAATTGTTTTTCAATAAAAATAAAAAGAACTTTGTGTCAAATATTTTATTTTAAAAAGAAGTGCGTATTATTAGGAAATTGATTGTCGATATTAAAAACATTCAATATATTCCAAAAATAAAACAAGCCCAACATACACGTATAAATACGGACTATTAAGAAAGTAACTGTTCAAACACATTAATTATAAAACAAAAATTTACCAAAAAATTTTATCCAAGTTTAAAACAAAAGGTAAACAACTTTGTTCAAGCAGAATATTACAGTCATATAACACAATAAAAAAGCATTAAAAATACTTCTGTTTTACGTTAAATGACAGTTATGCAAAAAACAGGCAAACAATAAAACGAGGAAAAGGAAACATATTCAAAAATCAGATGAATTTTGTTCGAGAAAATAATTTACAATATTTTTTTGCACAAGTTGATATTTAGTCGTAATATTACAATTCAAAAATGAATAGTGTGTTAGCCAAGCTATAAAAAGAAGAGTAGACATATATAAATTTATAATAGAATTATAACATTAAAATTGACGCAGCGATAACAACAATACTTGTCTGTACGCAGAGACAAGCAGCTTATTAAAACGTTAGTTTTCTAATTTTTTAACAATGAGGTATTAAATTGTCCATTAAATTTTAAACCCCATGCTAGCAATAGCATGGATTATCCAAATAATA
Source organism: Sphingobacterium sp. E70 (assembly GCF_019285695.1). Lineage (NCBI taxonomy): Bacteria > Pseudomonadati > Bacteroidota > Sphingobacteriia > Sphingobacteriales > Sphingobacteriaceae > Sphingobacterium > Sphingobacterium sp. E70. The sequence goes on from NZ_CP079104.1 coordinate 2,518,724, forward strand.
TTATCATGAATAAGAACGCAAAAAAATGTACGTTGCTCCGTCCATTAAGGAGCAAGTTGTAGAACTTGAGCAAGGCATTGCTGCAGGTTCACAAGCACAACCGGGCGCCACTCCACAATCGAGCGGCTGGGGAGCTGGAGCAGATGAAACCAATAACGGTGAAGGATCTTAGGAAGTATTGTAATTATTAACAACAGAAAAGCACAAAAATGAAATTTCTACAAAAAAAAAAGGAGCTCACTGGGTTGTTGCAATGGCAATACTTGCGATACCAGGTACGTTAATAACGAGCTGCTCCAAAGACTCAAAAACAGCGATTGTTGACACAAAAAGCAACAAATTAACCATCGCAGTGGGTGGTATTAAAACCGATAATGATACAGGCACAAAACGTGCAGGAGTTTCCTCATACAACAAGACAGCAGAGAGCAAAATTTATTCCTTCTCCGATGTTGATATGGCGGTTTCTATGGATAATACTGTTCCTGTAAAAACTACCACTGCTCATGCAGCGCGATCAAATGGCACAGCTGCCGACGTGGCACCTGGCGTTACAGAGAATATGGAACAAGACACTAAATATGTAGTGTATATCTACTCTGGAAGCACATTGGTTGCAGCCAAAGAATTGCAGTCTGGCACCGCAGGTACTATTGATGGGCTTGATCCAGCTGGATCTTACACTTGGGTAGCACTCTCTTACAACTCCAAAGTCGACGCACCATCCTTAACCCCAGCGAGTGGAGCAATTGCACTTCCTCAAAATAAGGATGTTTTATATGCTACTGGTACGGTTAATTTAGCAAGTAGTTCGAATATTAATATCCTTTTCAATCACGCATTTTCACGTGTTGGCATAGAACTAAATACTATTGGTGTATTTGGTAATATTACTGGAAATCCAAGTGTATCTGTGTCAGGTCTGAATTTGGCAACTGGTAGTATTGATCTGCTGACAGGTGCGGTTACTGCAGGTTCAACATTTACGCCCACTCTTAGTTATGCTGATTTCAAAAATGTTGACCCTTTATACAACGATGCTAAAATCGCATATGTCTATACTGCCTCAACTGCTGCACAAAGTGCTATCAAAGTAACGCTTCAAAACCTAAATATTAACCATGTGGATGGAGGTTTGGCTCGTACGTATTTCGCTACAGCAACGGATTTTAATTTTTCTGTTACACCTGTATTGGGCAAAAGTCACCACTTATTGTTAAATGTTGTTGAGTCACCTTTAACCACAGGTTCTGGAGCAACAGCGATAAAATGGAGTCGTTCAAACCTATACGACAGAAATAACGCTGATCCACTTCGCAATTTCGCATTCTACGCAACAAATGCGCAAAGAAGTAGGGCGGACGGTTACTTCTCTTACGGATCATTAGTAGCGGCAAGATTCCCTTCCACTTTGGCACAAAAAGGAGATCCATGTACTAAAATATATCCTCAAGGTCTTTGGAAACAGCCTACTGGGGCGCAAGTATCAACATTAACTTCTTCAACAGGGCTATTAAATAATGTATTGAACCTAGTAGGAACGTTATTAGGAGCTGCGGATCCTGCACCAGGCTCTTCTGTTGGAACAAATGGTGGCAACCATGCACAATATGCGTTTACTGCGGAGGTACTGCTGGAACAAATGCGTTTGGAGATGCTACTTCAAACTCAAACAATATGCGCATTTTCTACAATGGGCAGATTGTTAATACGGCCTTACTCACTCAGATTGGCTCGAGTGGACAAGGTTTATTGGGACTAGGATTATCAACACTTAATGCAGATCTATTAGGTTTCAGAATTATTGGAACGAATATAGATATTCTAGGCGATAGCTATAATACTGCAGCAGCATTCTGGACAGATTCTCCAGTATTAGCAGGCCCTCTTTTAGATCTTTTAGGCACAAGAGTTGGTTACTATGGTTACCATGCGTTTACAACCAGACGTGCGGTTTTAGGGTTACCATTTGGAGATCCATTTATAAAAGCATCAACTACAGCTGAAGCTCTGAATGTTGAGCTACTGGGTCTAGATCTACTAAGAACTACATTCAAAAACGTACGTTGCGTACGTGCAAACTAAAATACTGAGGTATTTTTAACACCTTATATCGGAAAGCGACTAGATAATATCTAGCCGCTTTTTTTTATTGTAGCTTACTCCCTACAAAATATTTTTTTTATTTTTAACACGATTAACGTCAATTTTCACACGAAAAGTTCCAATTATATTTTCTACTTTTGAACCATCAAGTCATTTTTTTGCGTTCGACTTGATAATATTAATGGATAAAATGGAACGAAGGCGTTCGTTCCATTATTTTTTTACACCTGACACCCAGCTCATTAGCTCAAAACCCACATCGCCTATTGCCAGTCTCTGCAACATAAGAAGCTGACGATTTATCCCTGAAACTTCTTAACTTATCGGCAGTCTGACATTTGATTGAGGTGACACGATGAACAATTGATCCGCTGCGCTACAGGAAATCATTTCAGAAAATAAAATGGGAAAAGTTACAGACAATGCATTGGCCACATTGATTTCATCACGGATTACGGAGATTATGAATCAGACTGGGCTCTCTCTCAACGGTCTCGCCAGCTTCGCCGGTTTAACGGCAGGACCACTGCGCAGTCATTACAATAAAACGCTCACCATCACCGTCGAACATGTCGCAAAAATATGCAGTCCGTTTTCCATTCCACTTGCAGATTTTTTCAATCCAGAAATAGCGCTGATCATAAATACCGACAATCTTCCCGGCTTAAGCGTCTTTAAAGAAACAATATCCGCTCAAGAGCAAAACTTCCTACTGAAACAGAAAATTGATCCCACTAATGAAACGGTCAATGAGGATCTGAGACGACAACGCGAACTGATCGCCTATGTTGTTTATGCCTCGGATTATTTTACCGAACCCCGGACACTCGAACAGATGGTCGATGATTTTCATGAAAATTATAAAATCAATTTTAGCACCGAAAGGATCTATAGCTTGTTACGAAAATATGTGGGGCATGAAGTATTGCAACGAAAACCTTTACCCAAACCCAAATGTAAAGGTAGCATCAGCAAAAGACCTTTTTGTATTTTAAGTCCGCGGCCGAAACTCAAGGACTATAATGCAGTTATGGAAACACAAGTATTTGTCTGAGGTTGAAGCGGAAACCTTATCTGCCCTGCCCATTTATTCCCTAACATCCTTATCCTGTGTTATAGGCGGTCTGTACCCAAATATAAGACTTTTATTCCCTGTTGTTTCGCTACCAACCTCCTTCCCAATATCGATGCGTTCGCTAATTACCCGCAACTCAAATGGTCCAGGAACTGTAAAAACCAAAAAATCCAAAGAAATTATTCTGCTATCTTCCGACGGCAAATAAACATGCTCGGTAACATAGCCTACCGAGATAAAATTACCCAATCGAATTGTCAATGAAGCTTGTTGCGCCATAGCATTCCCGCTATTGAACAGCCCAAAAAGCAACATAACCACGACCAAGATGAAACGGTCAACTTTCATACGATATCATTTTCCTTGATTTTCATTTGAACTAACTTTCCCGCAGCGCACGTGGAATATGACCTGTCTGCCTTTTCACAAAATTCCGGAAGTTGGATTCATCATTAAACCCCATTTCATAGGATATCTGTGAAATGGACAGATTGGTATGCTTGATATACCTTACAGCCTGCTGCAGCAAAACCGACAAAATCATCGATTTGGCCGTTTTTCCAGTCATCGCCAAACATATACCGGTCAGCTTGCGTGCAGTCACATGAAGCTGATCGGCATAGAATTGTACAGCGGTATATTCCCGGCAATGTTTATGAATCAACATCGAAAAATGGTTTACCAGTCCGATATCGGTTGTGTGCTTTGGCTGCGGCATCTGATCGCCGGCCGATACCTCATGATACACATCCAACAAAAGCGATTCCACACAGTGGTGTGCAACAAGATCAAATATATAATCGCCCTGCATACGTGCCCGACCAAGACGGATCGTAATCTGCTGATTAAAAACTTGTTCGCCAAAGCAGGAATCATAATACAGTACCGGGCGCTCCCAAAAAACAATGGGGAATGAATAGTCGCAGTATCCTCCAGCGAACGTTCATAAAATGCAGCCGTGAAACAGAGCAAATAACCTCTGCCCACGCGCAGATTCGACAAGTCAATGAACCTACCCGGACCAACAAATATCATCTGGTTTGCTCTTAGATGATATTTTTCTTTCTCAACGACGATATCAATCGGCTCGAAGGTCTTGAATATCCTAAAAAAATCCCCCAATTTTGTTCGATGTCCTGATCGGGAATGTTCCGAAAAGCAAAGAACCGGAAGCCGGCAGTCGTCATATTGTCCAATTTATCAGGATTTGTCATGCGAAATGATTGAACTATTTTTTCTAACAACCACAGGGCTCTCATATCGTGTCCCCATCTTTCCATAACTGCAAATCACCTCCAACATCTGTTTCGGATTGCGTTTTGAAAAAACCTGCAAGCACTCCATTCCGTCTGAAATCACTTATTTCGATCAGACTATCAGTGGCTGTGTACCCGAATACTTTAATGGATGGGAATCTGCGGCTCATTTCGCGCACGGTATCTATCCCGTTCATAACAGGCATATGCAGATCCAAAATACAGATCTGGGGCAGTACTTTGCAAGCCCCAAGATACCGCAGCAATTCACTCCCATTATCTGCCATAAATTGCAGGTCGAACAGATCAAGTTGCTTTAAAAACAGCTCAATAATTTTTTGCTGGAGCCTGCAGTCATCCGCAAAGATCAACTTAATCTTGTTTTCCATGTGTGCTTATTTTTGCATTAAACTATAGGACCCCCTCCAAAACATCAAAAGATTAATATGGAAGTATTTTCATTTCCACCAGTTTAACATTTGACATTTTGTTACAATTCCTTTGTCTTTTTTTTTTTTTTCGCGGTGGTAAGGAGAATTTTTATTAAAACATTTCTCCAATTCGACAAGTATTATTCAGACTTTGGGCCGGATATAATTCAGTTTGGCTTTCATTTTTTTGTGTTTATTGATTTCTAAACGTTTTTTTAATAAGGGCTTGACTTTACATTATTAGTCTAATTCAGACTAGAAAAAAATATTTTTCATTGATTATCAGGTAGATAAATTTTGCATTTTTTTGTAGTGTTGGATTAGGTTGGCAACTACAAACTTTTTTAATCTCACAGTTATTTTAACGCAATCTATTGCACGTCTTTAAAATAAAAATGGTATATTTGAGTAAGTGAAATTGTAGTCTGAATTAGACTAATTCGTATATACTATTATCTTTATGCTCAGATAATACTAAAAAGTGTACGCGATGATTTTCAATTTTACCCTGTTGAGAACAGGTTCAACTTCTATAATTGCCCTAAAATTTATTGATGAACAACAAAATGAGTTCATTGTAAAAACGACTTTAAAGATCAATCCTACCCGATGGAATACCGACAAACAACGCCCGGAAAACATTTATCTAAAAATTTACAAAAAGCTTAATGTAAAATTAGACGCGATCAAAATCGCTGTATCAAATTACCTGAAGGAGGTAGCATATAAACAACGTAAATTCTCGCTCAATGTTGTCACCCGCCTTATAAAAAGTCCTGCGTTCTGAACGAAAGTTCCTTTGCAAAAGGGAGTCTGCTGGAGGCGACCGAGAATTTTATCCAGAGCCGTTTGCACCTCATATCCAGCAATACACATCGAAGATACAAGGTCTTTTTCAGCATGCTAAAGCGCTTCGAAGGCTTCCAGCAAAAACACCTGATGCTCAACGAAGTAAACAGCAATTTTGTCAAAGAATTTATTAAATTCGGTGAACTGGAAACCTATAGTTCAAGCACCATTTATCGCACCATATATTTTGTTCGTACTGTGCTCAATTTTTTAGAAAAAAGAGGAATACGGACCTTCGTTTACGAATTAGAACTCCCAAAAATCAAAAAATACAACCGGGTCATCAGTCTCACCGAAGATGAGCTCATTCGTATCAAAGAAACTGTTGTCCCTCCAGAATTGAAGGCCGCTAAAGACTGGTTGGTCATTAGCTGTTACACAGGTCAGCGCGTTTCAGATTTCATGAATTTTAACTTGGATATGATGGAAATCCTCGACGGAAAACCCTGTCTTTCTTTTACGCAGCAGAAAACACAAAAGACGATACTGTTACCACTACATCCGACGGCCATACATATTATGTCCGACAACGGAAATAACTTCCCGTCAAAGCTTTCGGCTCAGAAATACAATGAACAGATTAAGGAAATCGCACGCCTTGCCGGTATAAATAGCCTAATCAAAGTTCGCACCAGAACTGGTTTCAGGTCGACAGAAAAGCTGATACAAAAGTGGGAAGCCATTACCAGCCACATCGGCCGACGCAGCTTTGCCTCCAATTTTTACGGAAAGATACCGACACCGTTGCTTATGCAAGCAACAGGCCATAGTACCGAGCTGATGTTTCAGCGTTATATCAGCAATACGGACACCGAAAGAACCCGCTCATTGGGGCTTATCTGGATGAAGCTTATAAGAGCAAATTTTTAGTCTAAGGATTGCAAATAGACCGAAGGAATTTTTGGCAAAAGCAGTTCATTTACGATCATCAAACCAGGATTCGACGATAATTATCGACGGCGATTGTCCCAAAGTCCCAAAGAGTTTCGAGGTCCTAAAGCTGATAAATCAAACGGAAAAATGAGCTAATTACGTTTTCCTTTCCTCCTATCGGCATTCCGACCGCCATACCGATGGCCAATTTATCATTCAGTCCCAATTTCACCTGTGGGCGAAGTGTCGTTTCCAAGCTCCCTGAGGCGACTTCTTGGTTGATCTCCAATCCAATAAAATGGTCTGTTTGGGGTAGCGTGTAATGCAAGGAAGTATTGATCTGCCAGTTCATTTCGGTTGTATGTGATTTATAATGATAAGCAATTTCTGGTCCTGTATAGATCAATGTATGCCAATTGTTATACCAGCTCTTAGCAGCTACGAAAAAGGGATTAAATGCAGTTCCTCCATCCACAAAATTAAAAATTTGGGTATAACCTACGGCCAATGTTGTTGCTTGCGGCTTAGAAACATAGAAGGAATATTGCGATGATAACCTTAATCTTTCGAGTTTATTGCTTGAGGATACATTAGTCATTTTGCTTTTTGTATAGGCAAAGTCTGTCTCTACTTCCAGTCCCAATCGATCTATGGGTGCAAACTCATATTCGGCCAAATAGCCATACTCATCTGCTTTACCCATTTTTTTAATATCTGCGCCAATATTAAACTCTTTCTCACCCTTCCTTGCGCCCAAATCACGTACAAGATCATTATATAGCGGTTCGGCATGATGCACTTTATCGGGTATAGATCGACCTTGTTGGGCTTGCGCATTCGTTACCCACAATAGCATCCAGGCTATCAGGAAAGCTCCAGAAAATTGTATGATTGTGCTGTTGTTTTTCATACAACAAACATCCCATTGAATTATGGAAACAATTGGGAATTACAACAACATCTGCGGCTTTTTTGCAATAATTATAGTTTTGTTAAATTAATTTTAGATAACAATGCAGGATTGAGCGCATTTTTATGTAACATCAGTGTAATCGTTTTATATTTCACAAATTCTTTGGTGACATACATGTACCCTTTAAAATCGTTGGCTTTACCCCAGGAATTCTTAACAAGATAGTATTCTTTACCATTTTGATCTTTGGCTAGCCCAACAATATGCATCGCATGATCGTCCGTGGTATCCCAATTGTCGAAAGCTTGTTGCCGCTCATCAGTCGTGATTTTTTCTCAGCCATTGGCTTTACGAACATTTTTTCTTTTTCTTCATTAGACATACTGTCAAATGGTTTCTCAGGAACATAGGCTATACCATACTGCCATGAGAACCCCTTCTCTGACACATCTGTTGTCCAGGCAACTGTATAACCTTGCTGTAATGCACCATCAATAATTTCCGAGAGCTCTTGCATAGGTACATTATAAAACCGATCAAAGGACCAATTATCGGGTACCAGGAGCACAAAAGGTTTATAATTCGGATGATCTGTCACAGAAGCAAATCCAATGTAATCGTCCGGATTAATTCCGATCACCTGATCTGCAAATGTGCGCGCGGTATAAGTTTTCCCTTTATAATCAAATTTTTCGGGCACTTCCCCAAGATGCGCATCCAGTGTAGCGCTATAGGCTTTCTCCCAATTCGGTGTCAGGGGCCTACTCTTGACCAATACTTTGAGCATTGAATTTAATAATGGGGTCATCTCCTAAAATCATTATAGGTATGATTACCACGCAGTCCAGCATAAGCCGATCGAGGCATCACGCCATATTTGCGGAATACATTCAAAACATCATGTAATTGCCCCCTTCCCCATTGTCAAGCCACCATGGAGGCGCACATAATTATGAGCTTTATCCAAATAGGCTTGTCTAGCGGTAAAGACCTGAGAAATCTCAACAGGTTCTTTCCCCATCCGAATCATCTCCGACTCCAAAAATGAATTGCCGGTGTAGGACCAGCAGGTATTCGTTGCTCCCTGCTGCTTGACCGAAGTGCACCCTAGGTTAATAAGGTCCGTAAATACATACTCAGTTTTGATTCTTTTGTATTTATTTTTATTCAGTATCTTTTGGCCGTACTTGACGGACAATGCACCTAGACATAGCGCCAGTACTACAACAATTATCCATTTAGACCTCTTCATATTGATCGTATTAACGCCCTCCACTGATTACCGCCGTGAATCGGGGCATCCATTGCCTAAGTAGGCTGTAGATAAGCAGCCCCAGCAGGATGACGATAGCCGGACAAGCTAAGTACAACAATAACAATGCTCCATCCGACCGCGGATGGAGCCACTTAAATAAAATTTTGATCACAAATACCAATGGCAAACGATGGTAGGCATAAATAAAAAAGCTGCCATTGGTTAAAAAAGGGTTCAAATGCCATTTTCCGCTTTCGATAAAATAAGCGGATACCGTTATTGCGAGAACAAGCCCCACAACAACCCCTGCACAATAGAGATAGGACCACCAGCCAGCACCCGCGAAATAGAGCGCCATAGCCACTATCAAAATATACAAGGGGCTAGCACGCGCAACATTGGTTTTAGGACTTCAACAAAATTCATTTTATGAATGCTGAAATAAGCTCTCCGCTGTAAAGAAAAAGAAAGAAACTATGCTCAGTCCCGGCAAATAAAAGAAAGGATTAAAAAACCAGAGCAATCCCAATATAATCACAGCATAAGCCTTCAACTTTTTAATGAGTATATAGACTATCGGAGAAAAAACTATCACGACCATCAGATCACGAATAAACCAAAATGGCGAGTTGATCGGCAAGGTTTTCTTCATATGTGGATTTACTTGAGAAGTATCCCAAAAGGACCAGAGCCAATCCAATAAACTATAATCTGTTATTAATTTGTTCCTACCAGAAACCAAGCTGCCCGATAAAAACGTTTGCGCAAGCATAAGGAATAGGATGATCAACAGGTTCCAGAAAATATATGGAACCAAAAGTGATCGAATACGATTTTTAATTTTTTCAGGTAAACCTCCTGGAAAACCCCTCCGTTTTATAGAAAAAAAAAAACCCGAAATAAAAAGAAAAGCGGCACACAGGCCTCGAAAATAACCCTGGAGAATAAGAAAAAGATCCGCGAGAAAACAGGATAATTGACAAAACTAATCTGCTTTACACCCGCCATTACAATATCTGAAAAATCGGTATGGATAAATACCACCCCGACGATCAGAGGGAAACGCAAAAAATCGATGACCTTCGACTGCAGCTCCTCGGCAGACATTTTAAAATGATAATCTTTACCCATTAGTTAGATTTACAATATTGTTTAGCAGCGGTTAAATTACACATTTCTAAATAAATATCCATCATATCGTTTCTTGCCCTGTAAATCAATATGCTGACCTCAAGTAAACATGCCGCGCAAATAACGTGTTTAGAACAATATTCAATGTACCAAAAGCGTTACATAATAGCTAAACCGAACAGAAATAGGAGACATTATGCCGTGAGCTTCACTTAAACTATCAAAACAAATATTAATAAAGGGTTAATACATCATTTCATTTTTTATTGTATACATCAATTCAGATAAGAGCCACAAATGCGTCCAATAATTCAGTACTTTCTGCCCATTTCTCTTGTACTCTCCCCTTTTATTGTCTCAGCACAAGATGCTGTACTAAGTGGTACCATTCGAGATGCAAACACCGGAAAGCCGCTTAAGGGGCAATTATTTCCAGCGTCAATGACAGCATAGGCGCCACCTCAGACCTACTGGGGCATTACAGCATAACAGTACCTCAACGAACACATCGGTTTACGATTAGTTACATCGGCTATCAGCAACAGGTCGTTACGGTTGAACTATTCCAATCCCGTGAAAGAAATTTTGATCTAAAACCTGCTGCCAATCGAATAGCTGAAGTTGTTGTATCGGCAAAAGAAAAGGGTGAAGCGCTCGATGACCCACAGATGAGTACGGTCCATCTCAGTATGAAAGATATTAAGGATATCCCCGTACTCTTTGGCGAGAAGGACCTCGTTAAAACCATACAGCTGTTGCCCGGTGTACAAGCTGGTGGAGAAGGCTCGACCAGTTTCAATGTACGTGGCGGGGATGGTGGACAAAACCTCATCCTGCTCGACCAAGCTACAGTCTATAATGCTTCGCATCTGCTGGGGTTCTTTTCCACTTTTAATTCGGACGCAATCAAGGATGTTCAGCTCTACAAAGGGGTATACCTGCCCAATTTAGCGGGCGGATTTCCTCTGTATTGACATTTCCATGTTGGATGGCAATAAAAAGCAATTTTCCGGCGAAGGTGGTCTAGGGATTATTGCTTCCCGGTTAAAATTAGAGGGGCCCATTGTCCGCGACAAGAGTTCTTTTCTATTCAGTGCCCGTCGCTCCTATGCAGACTCCTTTTTAAAACTGGCCAAAAGTAAAGATATGGCCAATAATAGCTTGTATTTTTATGATTTAAATGCCAAACTCAGTTTTAACCTTGGGAAGAAGACCAACCTATACTTATCGGGTTATCATGGCAAAGACAGATTAAAGTACAGCGACCTCTTTAATATTGCTTGGGGTAACAGCACTGCAACAGCACGATTGAACCACCGATTCAACGATAAAATATCCAGCAGCACTTCCCTTATTTACAGTGGCTTCGATTATCAGGCAGGTGTTTCCAGCGAGCAGATCGATTTTCAGGTTGCCTCCAAAATTCGGAATATCAATGCCAAGCAGGATTTTTCCTACTATGTGAATACCAATAATACCATCCGACTTGGTGTCGCTGCATTGGCCCAATCCATTCGGCCAGCTAATCTCGCTACCGACAAGAGCCAATCTGTCAATCCGACCGCTATCGAAAGCCAGCGCGGGATCGATCTGGGGGTTATATCTCCCATGAATGGAAACCTACAACGAATCTATCTGTACACTATGGTATTCATCTCCATGACTTTATGGTCTTAGGCAAACGGACTTTCTATCAATTTGACGAAAACGGAAAGCCTATTTCTGAAAAACGGGATAACAGCCCGATTGCCAAACACTATATCAATCTGGAACCACGCCTGTCTGCCAGCCTGCTGCTCGATGAACAGAGCAGCTTAAAAGCCTCCTATAACCGCATCGTGCAAAACCTCCATCAACTGACCAATACCACGGCAAGCCTACCTACTGACCAATATGTCCTCAGCAGTCTAAATATCAAACCACAACGTGTGTATCAGGCAGTCTTGGGATACTTTCGTACTATTGCGAACAAGCAGTATGATTTTTCGGTCGAGGCCTATTATAAACGTCTGGGCAATCAGATTGATATACGCAATGGGGCAACATTACAGGCCAATGCTTATTTTGAAGGGGAGCTACTCTTTGGTGTAGGCCGGGCCTATGGATTGAAGGCTACCTCCGTAAGAACAGCGGCCGGCTAAAGGGCTGGATTAGCTATACACTTTCCAAGAGCCGTCGTAAATTTAATGGGATCAATGGCGGAAATTGGTTCAATGCGCGTCAGGATCGTACACATGATCTCTCGGTTGTGGCAAATTATGCGCTTTCAAACCACTGGACATTTAGCGGAACATTTGTCTTCAATACCGGAAATGCCGTTACCTTTCCCAGTGGAAAGTACCTTGTTAACGGCAAATCCTTATTCTACTATACAGAACGGAACGGCTACCGTATGCCGGACTACCATCGCCTAGACTTATCGGCCACTTACGATCCACATAAAACCAATAAACGTTTTCATTCCAGCTGGACAATTGGCATATATAACGCCTACAACCGCAAAAACGCTTATACTATTGACTTTCGGGAGAACAAAACCAACCCCAACCTGACAGAAGCTTATAAAATAATTTTATTTGGTATAGTCCCTTCAGTTACCTGGAATTTCAAATTTTAAACGCCATGAATGCTAGACAATCTTTCCTATCCTGTCTATTATTACTCATTTCGTCCTGTGAGGAAAAAATGGACCTTGATCTCCATAAAGCTGCGGCCCGTGTTGTTATTGACGCCCAGCTGTCTGACGCCAGTTTAGTACAACGGATACGCGTCTCGCGATCCGTTGGATTTAATGATCTCGTCAATACTTCGGGAGTCAAAGATGCCACAGTATTGGTAAAAGACAATGAAAATAGGATCTATTCCTTTCAGTATGAAAAAGATGGTTATTATATCCATCGCAGCTTTAAACCCGTTGCCGGCCGGACCTATGCTCTGAACGTTACCGTACAAAAACAACAATACAGCTCGAGCTGTCAGATGCCAAGCTATGTCGCTGTGGACTCCACGGGCATTTCAGAAAAAAGTCTCACTGGAAAAACCTATTTTTTGCAACACTGACTTTTAAAGATCCCGCCAAGGTTTCCAATTATTACATCTACACCTTATCTATCAATAATGGCCCATTTCGCTTTGCTGATGCGCAATCTGACCAGTTCAATGACGGGTTAAAAGTGACACATTACATCTCCGACCTAGAGACAGATTTATCCTCTGGCGACGAGGTCATCGTTCGCCGTTACTGTGTGGATGAAAAAGCATATCGATACTGGAACGAATATCAAAATAATAATGTGAGTAATGCAGCCCCAGGTAATCCCAAATCCAATATATCCAACAATGCACTGGGTTATTTCTCAGTTGCTTCTTTAAAAGAATATAAGCTAAAGATAGGGCGGTAGTGTATGCCCTACTTTCGATTATCACTTTCCTCCTCACGGCCTTCGACGATAAGCTCGTTTACTTCGGACATTTCTCCCTGTTCAAGGTGTTCGATATCTTCAGCCTGTTCATCCGAATACCGGTCGATAAAAAAGGTACAGCCCATGGGGAAATGATCCGAACCGACCGAAGGATAAATAAACAACTTATCAATAAATACATTAGGACTGTGGAAAAGCAAATCTAAGGGCACCCGAAAAAACCAATAATTAGCATGGAACGTAGATAAGATCCCACGTCCTATCCGCGCATCGATCAGCTTGCTGGTTTTCTTAAACAAGACGGAGGATCTGGCCCAAGCCACATTGTTAAAGTCCCCGTAACCAGCACGGGCATTTTATAATCGCGCACCTTTTTTGCCACACTGAGCAGATCGCCATCCCGTTCTTTGGAATTCTCTTCCTCCGTAGGGCTCGGTGGCGGTGGATGTACCGCAAAAAAGACAAAACGATGGCCATCATCCGTTTCCAGTTCAACTTCGATACTTGGAATATCATCTGCAACAAAATAGTGAATCTGACTTTTATTGACTTTCAGCTTGGTATAAAAATGCATCCCATAGGTATTGTCCAAGGTAACTTTGACAGCATTCGGATAGTCCGATTCCAATACCCGTAAAGCCTTTTCCCATACCGCATCACTTTCCATGGTCAGGAAGATCTTGGGTTCTTCTTTGCGGATCAAATCGATAAAACGCTCATGTTCTTTATTAAACTGCAGCACATTGCAAGATATAATTTTAATGCTATCCGAGGCATCTTTTCCTTTTTCGTATTTATCCTTACGCCAAAATTTAGTGTAACGCACCAGGATAAATACATGATAAGCAATCAGCAAGGCCTGAACAATCTGTATTGCCCAAATCCATGGTGATTCAGCAAGCAGATAAAATCCCCAGGCAAGCACTGGCACCTGAAAAACCAGCAACTGCAATTTCACAAACTCAGCCACACGAAAGATCCAGTGCTGGCATCGGATAAAAGGCAGTAAACTAAGGAGGATCAAGACCCTGATAAAACAAGAAATAAGATCTGCATATTGATTTCAAATTTACTTTACAAAGATATTGCTTGAGCGGGATATTTTTATATCAGTGACAGGCTTTCTATCTTTCTACATCACTTTATGATCAATATAACTATTGAGACCAACGAACGTTTATTTTATTTAAAAAAGTCTATTTCAAATCTCAAATGGATTGAATAAGAACGTAGAGTTTAGACTTACATGGATCTTTGGTATATTTTTTGAAACAAGCAGATCTATCAAATAATCAACACTAAATGAAATACTATCGGCATAATGCTATACTATTAAATAGACAAATCCGTTTTATACAGATGAAGTCAAACGAAAATAAAACTTTCAAAAAAAAATTAGACCAAATACATACATAAAAACTATGAGCAAGAAAAAGACAATTCAAGATGGCTAAATGTGGCCATATCCTGGGGAGCAAGTATCGTCATCATCGGGGTACTTTTCAAGATTCTCCATATCGGTGGTAGTACAGCCAACTATATGATCGGTATCGGACTCGGGGTTGAGGCACTACTTTTTTTTTTTCTAATGGGATTCAATCCCCAGCGCCAGAACCAGATTGGAGCCGTGTCTATCCTGAATTGGACGATAATTTCAATGGCGAACTCCTGTTCGTGGCAAAGCAGTGGTTGCGCAGCCCGCAGGCCCATCTGCCACAGCCGCTTTGGACAAAATGTTTGCAGACGCCAATATTGAGCCAGCAAGTATCGAAAACTTGGGCCGCGGGTTACGTGACTTCAGCGAGAAGGTATCTGCTATTAACAAACTGTCTGATGTTTCACTGGCGACAGAGGAATTTACACAGAAACTCCGAACAGCAACCTCCAAATTTGACAACCTGAGCCTCGCTTTTGAAAAAGCTTCGGAAAACCTCGTGGCCATGTCCAATACATCTGGTGATACAGCAAACTACCATGATCAGGTGAAAAACCTGACCAGCAATCTGGGGCAGCTGAATGCCATGTACGAACGTGAGCTACGCGACTCTGCATCACACCTACAATCCATGAATAAGTTTTACGAGAACCTGAGCTATACCATGCAAAACTTCAACGAGTCCCTGGACGACTCCAAAGCGTTCAAGGAAGAAGTCGGCAAGCTGGCTAAAAACCTCAATGCATTGAATGCCATCTACGGCAATATGCTCAGTGCTATGAACCAGCCGCGTATATAATTTACCCTTGTACTACTTAAATTAGAAAAAATGGCATTAGGAAGAGAAACGCCAAGACAGCGGATGATCGGCATCCTCTATCTGGTACTATTGGCCTTATTAGCGCTCAATGTACCGGATTCCATCTTGGATGCATTCAAAAATATCAATAATAGTCTCGAAACATCCAAGTCAAATGTCAATACAGCTGTACAACAGCTGTTCGCTGCATTTGAAAATACCAAGTTAAAAGAAGAACCGGCACGTGCCAAACCTATTTACGATAAAGCTAAAAAGGCGCAGGCCATTATTGGCGAACTGGATAAATATATTCTATCCCTGAAAGAAGAATTTGTCAAACAGGGCGGAGGTTACGATGAAGAAAAAGGAGATCTTGTCAAACGGGAAAATGAGGATATCTCACCCAATCTGATGATCAACGAGAAAAAAGGAACTGTCCTCAAGGATAAGATCAATGACACCCGTGCCAAGTTATTGGCACTGCTTACCCCGGAGGAGCAGAAAATGGTCTCCTTCTCTCTGGAAGCCAAGAACCCCGAAAAGTCTGTTAATGGCAAAAAATCCTGGGAAGAAATTAATTTTGGCAGTGGCACACCATTAACTGCAGCGATGACCATCCTCACAAAGATCCAGACCGATGCACAAAATGCAGAGTCAGATGTTGTTAAGATTATCTTAGGTAAAATGGACCAGGCAGTAGTCAATCTGGACAAATTTGCGGCTGTAGCTGTTGCACCGACCTCCTATCTGGTACAAGGCCAACCGTACAAAGCCGAGGTCTTTTTGACTGCATCCGATTCCAAATCCGAACCAGCTATTTCGGTCAACGGTTCGGCCCTACAGATTGTCGATGGTAAAGGTGTCTACTCGGTACCGACTAATCGGGAAGGTATTTTTAGCTGGACCGGCGTGATCAAGGTCAAACAAACAGATGGATCCTTTAAAGAATACCGGACTCCACAGCAGACCTACCAGGTCGCACGTCCTTCGGCGGTGGTATCTCCGGATAAAATGAATGTACTGTATATCGGAGTC
Organism: Sphingobacterium sp. E70; assembly: GCF_019285695.1. Lineage (NCBI taxonomy): Bacteria > Pseudomonadati > Bacteroidota > Sphingobacteriia > Sphingobacteriales > Sphingobacteriaceae > Sphingobacterium > Sphingobacterium sp. E70. Next base: position 2,535,304 of record NZ_CP079104.1, read on the forward strand.
AATAATCCCATATCGGTTTCCGCTCCAGGAACACCTACGGATAAAGTTCATGTGAACATGAGCGGAGGTGGCAGTATATCCAGCGCAGGAGGTGGTAAATATAATGTACGGGTAAGTTCGCCCGGCACAACTCGTATCTCCGTCTCGGCCGAAATCGCTCCTGGTAAAACACAGACGCTGAGCTCAACAGAGTTTCGTGTCAAAAGAATCCCAGACCCGATTGCTAAATTTGCAGGAAAACGGGTGGATCTATGGCAACAGTTGCGCTGAAGGCACAAAATGCCCTATTTGCGAAACTGGATAATTTTGATTTTGACGCTACGTTCAAAGTGACCAAGTTTACCATGATTATCGCCAAACCGCGTGCCGACGCGATCGTACTGTCCACCTCTGGCGGTCAGTTGAGCTCAAGCATGTCATCGGCTTTAAATGGGATTGTCCCAGGCACTCGTGTTATCTTTGATAATATCGTCGCGGTGGGCCCAGATGGAACCTCCAGACAGCTCAATGCTGTGGCATTGACAGCAAATTAGAAAAATCACCCCTACATTTATACATGAGGCCTTCTCCTTTGTTGGAGAAGGCTTTTTTTACAAAAATCCACTCCTGTAGAAAGAACTGAATTCATAGCCGTTAGACCGAAATGCATTTTTGAGGAAAGGACTATGGTTTGTCTGTGGGTTCAATCTGCTCAAAAGCGGCAATAAGCGGTCTACTGAGGAGGAATTGTGGCATATCTTGAAGAAGCCTCTTTATGCCAAAAGAAACTAACTGAAGGGATATGCACATAGAAAGAGCCATTCCCAAAATGGCAATGGCTCAAAAAAGAATTCAATCTATTCCTGTTATTTACGCTGGCAATCTGCTGTCCAGACCTTGTCATCTTTGGTATAACCGATCGTTAATTTGCCAGCATCAATGCGGATCACTCCTGTCCCCGCTGAGCCAATATTAATCAACACATTGTCTTTCTCTTCGAAGTCAACACCATTTAGATTGGGAATACTATTGCCAAAAGCAAAGTTATAGGTATTACCGGTTTTTGTTACTGTAATGGTACCATCTGCAGAAGCGACATCCTTACTATTATCCTTCAGGTCGTCAAATGCGATCTTCCCTTCATATTTACCGATAAAAAGATTGTTGTCTGCAGGATCATCATCTTTGCTGCATGATGTGAAGCTGATTACCGCTGTCAAAATAAGCATACCTAATCCCAAAGTTTGAATAAATTTTCTCATAGTTCACGTGTATATGTAAGTCAAAATTTTATTAAAATCGGTAGGTCAAATCCAAACTTTATGCCATCGCAGCCTTCACAAGACAAGATCCGTATCAATCGAAATATAAAAAGTACTAATACAGATCAAGCGTATAAATACTTTTACCGTCCAAATTGGGGCATCTACTCGCGGCAGATGCCCCGCTCCTATTTTCGTCGGAATATTCGATTTAAAAGACGGCTCAACAGGAAACTGACCAGCGTCCCTATCAGCGCCGTGCATGCCCCGTATAGTAGGTCACCTACTGAAAAAGATGCCCATATCCCGCAAAGTGTTCCACCAATTGCCGACAACCGTATATCACTAAGTTTCATCAATCGCTCCTTTCTCTGCGGGGCTTACCCTTTGCATATCTTGGGCCTGTTTCCTAGCCGCTCCTCCTTATCTTCCGGTCCTATTTCATCCTTATCCCCTTCACTTATCATCTGATCGTCTTCGTTTATGACCGATTCGATGATCCCAAGTCCCAGCAAAAATACTGGACGATATTTAATGCCTTTGCAGGCAGCTTTATCGGTGCCGCAAGTACTAGTCCAAATACCTTTCCTATTTTATTAATTAACTTTTTCATCCGTATATTTTTTTATTTTGTGTTAGCCTCATCTTTTTTCTTTAAGGCATTATTTATAAGTATTTATTTTAACGGTATTCATGAGCTCTTCTCACTCGGCTTATGCCACCTTTGGTGATTTACACACCCCGGCTCAAACTGGCATAGTTGCCTCCCATCAGCCTATTTTCGATAGATAGGATGACCTTGCCGCTTTTTATATGATCGATCACCACTTGATATAAATTCTGGTAAGCCTGCTGTGACTGATAGACTTCATAGTCTTCGCGGAGCTTGTCTCTATGAAAGTAAGTACCCACCAACAGGCAGCCGGCCGTATCCGCATGCGTATTGCCGATATGAATATAGACACTACTGAAAGCTGGTACATGCTGTATCTCGATCATTCCTGATGCATATCCGGAAAACGCTTCTTATAAGCGGTATTCATTCCGCCCCAATAGTTGATCCCGAGACTATACCTTCCAGCAGGAATACAGGTCTGTCCTTTGATTTTATGGTCACGTATACTGTCTTCGAGGACATAACATTGAAACAGTCCGTCTGCATATAATTCAGACAGGGTACTATTTTTCCCCTGTCTGACTCTTTTGAGCAACATATGCATTAGCGCACCAGGATATTGGCCGAATCACTCCAGTCGCCTACCCTTGGGTATTGATCGCGCGCACCTGAACTTCGTAGAACTGACCCACTTCCAGGGGCGCGATAATGTTACTCCTTGACGAAGTGGTCGTAAAGCGGTCGCCCCAGTCCAAAGGATTATCCCTTCGGATGCGATAGCGGTATTCGTAAATGGTCGCAATCTTTTGGGGCGCAAAGTCCAGCTTCACCTGTCCGGACTGCCGACCGTCCGAGAGCCTTACATTGTCCACTTTGAGGGGCACCTGATTGGCAAAGGAGGTGCTATTGGTGGGAATCCCGAACTTAATAACGTAGAGAGATGGCCTTGAGCCACCGAATTGACGTAGTATCCGAGCTGCTGCATCACCACAATAAGCGGGCTACGGCTCTCATCTTTGAGAGCAGTATCTTCGGGCGAACCACGTTTACGGGCAATGGCCAGCTTGGCCGTGAAATCATCCAACAAGGTCTGTATATCCGTCAATGCTGGCGTCGGTGCCGGGTACTTGGCATTGCCGGTCATTGCACCGATAATTGTATTGCAGCTGATGACTAGTTCATCATCTTTCATTTTTCCAAAGCCAATCAGGGCCTTCATTTTTGTTGCCATAATCTTTGTATTATGACCTCCCATTTCTACTATGCATGTGGGCAGGTCTGTTTAATATTCTGTTTGTTAACGATTAAATATTCCTCGCGAGATTATCTAATGACACAAACATATCATGGGAACTGACCGAAAATGAAGTTTTGACCCAGATTGAACGTAATTGAACCTATTTGAGCCAACCTGATCGGCAAAGTGCTAGAAAGGGATGATTTTGCGGTGTGACTGCTCAGCTTCGCACAATAAAATAGCGATTCCGTCCCCTGAAATATTCGCGCAATCCAAGGACTGACACAAACAGACCAGTGAAAAGTTCATTTCCCCGGGCGGGAAATGAAACAGACGGGTATTTGTTTTAAATTTCCGTGTGACTGAACAGCAAATTCCCCTGACTGCACCAATCAGTCAAGGGAATTTCTCAATCGGCCGACTGACTCTCCGTTTCTGCCATGGAGAAAAAACAAACAGTCAAGCGTTTGTTTCATACTTTTGGTTGGCAAGACTGCAAAAGTATGGCGCGGAAATACTATTCCCTGTGGGTATTCCACCTCAAAAAAGTCCGGAACTTATATTTTTCCTTTGAGCCTGCTCCGTTCGAGTGCCTCGATCAGATCTTCTTCAAAGTAGCGGTCATCGCCGGTGAGTGTCATCGGATTGAGCAACCCCTCCCGCACACGGCGTTTATAAGTCGAAACGCTGATACCGAGATAATCGGTCACTTCGGTATGTGTCCAGAGTTTACGCTCGCGTAGTGGCTTTTTTCCACTTTCTTTACTTTAAGGATGAGGATCAACGTGATCAGCAGGCGGTATATCGCGACTAAAATTTTAGTCAATTTTTCTATACGATCTATTAATGTATGTAAGAATACACTTAGGTTCATGGTCTATGGGTTTAAGACCATCGACGCACAGGTAGGGTTATTTCCAGAAACAAAGAAATATCAGCTCTATTTCAAGGTCTGCCAAGCCCTGCGAAATAAAGGAAATACCCACGGATGGTAAAGGTTTATAATTGCTTTAAATTACGCATTTTTCTGCTCTATTTCAGCATTGGCTATGCTGATAAAAAGAGACCGACACCATAAATACAGATTCATTATTAAACACCGTCAGAACGCCATGCTGCGGATCCATTAACCGCAGCTGGCGCTCAATTCTTTGCAGCGTTGTATTGTGACTTATCTTACCTGTCACCGGTTTGGCGGCGACTCGGTTGGATACCTGCAAGCCGCATCCTATTATCCTCTGCCATGGTAATCACTATGCGTATAGGGTACGTCTTCACGGATGTCTCGCCATATTGCAATGCATTTTCGACCAGATTGAACAGGAGCATTTTGGGTACTAAGAAGTCTTCGTCTACACAATTTTCATACGTTATATAAATTTTTGATGCTTTATAAATTCATATAGATTCACCAATTTATCGATCATCAGCATTTCAAGCTGCAGTGATAGCCAGGGCCTGTTATCTATTTTTAAATAAAAGGTAGTGATCTTACCCAGTATCGCCACCGCATGCAGTGCCTGATCCGAAGACTGCCTAATCAGGGTACGAATAGTGGCCATGCTATTGCCGATAAAGTGCGGATCAAGGTGTTTGGCGATCGCCTCCAGCTCCCACTTTTGCGCATCTAAAGACATCTCATCAAGCTTGATTTGCACAGATCGGTACGCCAGCCACTTATCGACCCCAAACTGCCAGCTATACATAAAGAAAGCGACCAACATGGGTGGCAGAATCAAGAATATAACCGGCCAAAAGTTGGAGATCTCCCATTTCCCGGAGTAAAGACCAGCGCTCCGGTAAACAGACTGAAAATAATCGGAATCGCCACAAAAAGGCCATGACCAAAGTCATCCAGACACCTAGCAGATACGCGTTGCATCGAGACCATTTGAATATATTGGGCAGCAGGACATAGCGGGACAGGCCATAAACCATTGTACTCAGCAGCAAAGCGACCAGCTGATCACGCCAGTCCTGAAATGCTGTGGGCACGATCAGAAAGACATAAGCCAGCGCAAAAACAATCGTCATACACAGTACGATGTTTTTGAGCCAGGTCAGCATAAATTGTTTTCTAGCCGGCATGACCTGACCATTTGAAACCGGGATCCATTAGCTTCAATCGTTTATGGAGTTCCTCCGCACGTGATCGTGAAACAGGCTGGAATTTTGGTCCGATATAAACGCCTTCCAGCAGCACTTTTTAACATAGTTTATATTAATGAATACTGACGGGGTAACCCGGACAAATCTCGGATCCTGTCGGAGGGTATCTTCTATGTCCAGCATCCTTTTATTGAGCACACCCAGCAAGACAAACTGGTCATCCGGCCTAAGCCCGTAAAAATGAATATAATTACTTGATTTTTCCAAATAAGCAATTTTCGCAAGTGCGACTGGAATTTTTCATATGTCCTTTTGTTTTCCGGATGCTTTCGCATGGGCGGGCCACTCCTGCGCGCAAGATGGAGTTCACTATTAGGATCTACAACATCCAGAAAGATCGTGGATACGACTCTCATATCCCGACCAGCGTTACTAGCGGGCGCTTTATGCTGTAAATGTTTCAATAAGCCCAGCAGTTCATCCTCCTCAATTGGTTTGGACAAGAAGCCGTCAACATACACTTTATGCCCCTGTAAAGCATATTCCTCCGCATACCCCGTAATAAAAACAAAGTGGGAACAATAATCACGGAGCCTTTTAATAGCGTCCAAGCCTGAATGTTCGGGCATTTCAATATCACAGAAAATCATATAGACCTTTTCATCCGCATTTAAAAATGCAGTTCGGCATCTTTAACGGAGGTAAACTTACCCGCTATCTCAAACAAGCCAAGCTCTTCCAATACGGCGGCAGTATCCTCCAGTGCCCCATACAGATCATCGATTATAACCACAGGAAATTTGCGCATAATAGGTTTATGTCGGTTGGTCACAAAAATACTTATAGCCGTAAAGTAAATAATTACATCCGATACAAACAAATAGTTAACCCCCGTTGTCACCTGATTTTATCAATTTAAAGAAATAAATAATTAAAACACATTATCATGACAAAATTCAAGTTATCTTTTTATCTAATTGGCGTAGGGCTATTTTTCGCAACCGATGTGATTCCTTCCTCTTCGACTACTGCACCTGTACAGGACAGAACAAACGCAAATTATTTGCACTTGGAAGCGCTGGATCACCCCATTCCAGATGGACTATCTACCCGCTTATTCTTCCCAGCCTCGCCAAAAGAACAGTTGGCAAATCAACTTAAATAACAACAGTTGCTCTAGTGAAACGTATGTTAAGGCTGATTTTTGTACTAGGCTGTGTCATGCATTTCAGTATGGCATCAGCCTATAATCTCTGCATCATTTTTAAGCTTCCGGATCGTTTGCCCGAACTATTCAGGTATGTTGCCCGCTATCAGGATCTCGCAGGTCTCAGTGGGGGTATACATTTTATGGTCCCAGCGTAGGCATGCAGGTGCAGCTTGAATACATCCAGTATCAAGAAGGAAGCCAAACCTTCCTGGGCGAACCACGGATACAAAGTGCTACCGGTATGCTCCGGCTCAACAGCTATCTTCAATCAGGCTCGTCATTTCTTGACAGCAGTCAGTCCTACCTACAGGATCAGGTGCGTGCATCAATCAGCAACCTAACAGGCAGTCTGTCCGATATTGTGACTACCGACAGCATTTCATGTCGTTTAATAACGAAATATATACCAGCATTAGGCCAAAAGATGAGCAGCTCCTTTCATCCCAATACATTATTCTTTTTGAGTATATCAAAAATTAAGGTTATGAACAAGGAAGAACAGCTAAGCGCCGATACGATCCTACCTATTATGTTTAGGGGACTAGGCCTACTATTGGCCATAGACATGTGGCGGCTATGGCCAGACCTCAGTATGCTATTTGGCCAGGGTATTTTCCTGGACCAGCACAGCATTTCATGGCAGCAAAGACCAGATACACCATCTATCCACACCCTGATTGCCAATTTACCGGAGTACACGCTAGCCAGCCTAGAATGGATCCATTTCTTTGGCTTGCTGTACATCATCTGCGGGTTAGCCTTGTTTTTGACCACTATTGCAGAGCCGCAATGCTGGGGCTCATTATATTGCATTATCTTTTTTATCGCCAACTATACCTGGAGCTACGGAGCAGATTATCTCGCACAGACAGGTTTGTTTACCGGCTTCATATTCTGTTGTTTAGAAAGTCGTGGCCTACCTCACCAAAGATGGGCCAGACTTGGGTCCACAGTTTTTAGGTTACAGCTTACTTTCGTGTATTTTTTTGCAGGCTTGGGTAAAGCCATTGGCCCCACCTGGTGGAATGGGAAGCGATATGGAAAGCCATACAGCAACCCTTGGGCCCAGCATTGTTTACTATTCCCGAATCTGCCCAGCAGTTTGCGACTATCTGGGCAGGACTAGGAATCGCCACCCTGCTTTTAGAATTGGGATACCCATTGCTCTGGATCAATCGCAGGAGCCGCATCTACATCAGTACCGGCATCATCTTGATGCACATAGGTATAGCCCTGACGATGGGCTTGATCCATTTTCCTGTGTGATGATCTGGTACAACCTCTGTGCCTGGGACCATCCCCTCTTACATTGCATTGCCAAGCCAATTATAAAACCTCTTGAGACCACCGAGCTAACGTTACAGGTGCGAACAGCGACAGCGGATCTCGATACAAAGGAAGGAGGTAATAACAAACACATTAAATAACCAAAATTTATGAAAAAAACATTCCATTTTAGGCTTCCCGAAGTAGACCAATTTAGCCATCAAGTGAAAGCCTTTTTGCCCAAGCTGGCCGATTCAGCGCTACAGCGGTATGAGGATTCAGGCATTCAGCTTGTCGAAGAATACATTGACTATCATAGCGTCATTTTTTACCGGTTGCAGGCCCATGTGCAAGTACCCAACAGGCTATCCATCGAAACGTGTAAAGCAGATTACCACCTGCTGTACAATCTCCATTCACCTACCGAAATCATACTTGAGCAAGCATCAGGTAACAGCCGGGCAGCGCTTCCTCCGCATGCACCAGCTATATCTATATTCCCAATGGGGCTCTCCATACAGACCTAGCCCCGGCGAGTATCTGGTATATGGCGTTTTGGTCGACATAGGCTATATAAGACCCGCCATATACCAGGAGCGCCATTTTCTATCTGAATTCAGATCCGCCCATTTACGGGATAAAGATCGGTTTTATCAGAGTGCCATCTGGCCTATCAAAGAGCGGACCCGCTATCAGCTGTCCCAGATTGAAACACATTTTTTCAAGTATCATAAGGACAACGAAGCCCTGGCGATCAAGCTCGTCTATGACCTGTACGATATTGCTATTTACAAAAATTTTGAGGGGCATGAAAAGATCAATCCGGATGAGCTGCTGGCCGAACGCGCCTTACAGATGATCAGCGATCAGGTACTGCAGACCTTTAGCTACTGTTCGATCCGGGCCATTGCCGATGCACTGGATACGGACATCAGTAAACTGGGCAAAGTCTACAAGTCGACGTACGGTGAAACGCCAAAGCAGACCTGGAATAAGCTCTTAATCCAAAAGGCCAAAAATTTGTTGCTCATAGGGTATTCTGTCAAAGAGGTTTCCAATTATTGTGGCTATGGACATCAGCAAAATTTCTCGACTTTTTCCAGAAGCAGACAGGAGTCGCTCCGGGGACTACGGTACCGATAGAAATGAGGGCGACCGATAGCTATTGATCGAAAAATCATACAATGGCCTACCGAAAAGTCATACATCCATGGAAAATTACCGCGCTAACTTTGGTATAAGATAACAGATCGGCTGAGCTCAGGTAGTACCGGCCGGTCAATAGGAACAACTCCACGGCCGATCCAGGAGGATAATAAGGATAGGTAACTTTTTTAAAATTATAAACATAGAAACATGAACAAAGTAGTAAAAAAGTGATTGGCACACTGGGAACAGGAGCCTTGATCGCAGGTATTATTATCGGAGCGAATGCGAACGATAAAAAGGAAGAAGTGAAAGTAAATAAAGTGGATCCTGAACTTAAGGAATGGCATTTTGACGGAGCGACGAATCCTTCAAACAATGATCCTACAAATGCTGAACAATATTCGGAAGGTAAAAGTTCAACATGTCCCGGTTTGGCACAAACGGCTTGTAATTTAAACGCGCCCGAAACAAGTCCCAACTCGGGTATTATAGATCTGAATTACATGGTACCAGGAACGGGTCAAAGCGTACAACAACGCATTCAATCAGCTATTGCATCAAGTACTCCAAACGAAACAGTCGAGTCCTTTCGTGCAAACTAAGTGAAACACTTAGACAAGAGGTATTTAAACAGGTGCTATCCAAATAAGTAGGATAGCACCTGTTTTTGTTAAAGTGGATTCTGCTGTATACCCGACAGCTGGATCACATCATCAGGAATCTGAAAAGCATACCTCTTATCATTGGCGGGTAACTCATAAGCCTTCCACTCCCCATCCAACAAAAATTTCGCCTTAAATCTTTTTTAAACCGCTTATCATAATTCAACCTCCTGATATCCGTCCATCTCAACCCTCTAAATAAAAGCTCCTTGCGTCGTTCGTTGAGAATATAGCGCAAGACCTCATCCTGTAGCTGTATCCCCCAGGAAAGATAAATCCATTTCGATATCGCTTATCCAGTAAGGATTTTAAGGCAGCTTTAGCCATGTCAAGCCGGCCTTGTCGTGCAAGGCATTCAGCCTTGATGAGATAAAGCTCATCCGTTGCAATACCATTAAAAAATACAGAATTATAAAATCCGATATAGCTACCTTTAAAAGCCACCGTCCCGTCTGACTTTAGGTTAAAAACAATGCTTTTCTGAGGTCGTCATCCTCATAACTGCGGTATAGTATTGTGTCGACATTAGCTATGCTAGGGTCTATTGCAAACACCGTCGCATTATAACTTAAAAATATCGTCTCCGGATTCAAGATCTCAAATGGTGTCGCACTTTGAAAATTTCTATCCTTATAATCCATGAGAATATCATTTATATTCAATGCACGATCAGTATAAAGAAGAGATTTATCATAAGCGCCCATTGTAAGACAAAGGCGGGCTAACATAGCCAAGCTAGCCAATTTTGAAGGACGCATTGCAGTTTCCGATCTGTCCGGCAGTAGTTGGACAGCTTCCATTAAATCTTTCTCTATCTGGACATAGGTATCTTCTAGAGAAGACCTGACCGATCTTTCCTCAAAGTCTGGCGTTAACCTTATTGGCACTCCGAGATTCAACTTGTTATATTCAGCATCGCCACTTTTATAAGCTTCACAATATACTTGAGCCAATTGATAAAATGCATATGCCCGAAAAAAAGTGCCGACCCTTTAATGGAATTATAAATCTCACTACTGCCACCATCTATTTTCTTTAATTGCTCCAGTACCGTATTTGCATTAAAGACTACACGGTATATATTTGAGTAATTCATATTTCTTTCCGCAACTGTGAGGTATGCATATGGCCGCCAAGTATAGGCTTGCTTTTCTAGTTCGGAGAGCGCATTATACGAAGCCCCAGATATATAAAAATCATCTGCTCCAACCTCTACCAGCCCAGATCCCATATAGATATTCATTATATTATTGTTATCCAGCAAAGCCTGTAGCGCTGGCAATGAATTAGGGATCACCAGCGCGCTCTCTGCCTTTTTATCCAAAAATTTATTGCAGGAATGTAGAAAAAACAGTGTTGCACAGCTGCATACAGTGCATGCAATTCTTGACCAATAAGATATCATTTTCATTTTTGTAAGTTTAAATTAACACCTATTGCATAAATACGACTGGGTGGAGTAGCAAAATAATCCGGATCCAATCCATTTTTATTGGCCCGCCATAATATCCCCACATTATTGACCGACGCCGTAAACCGCAGCGGTACCTTGGTAAGGCCGTAGCTCAACTGGATATCCTGTAGCCTGATTACATCTCCCTTTAAGACATTAGCTTCGGAATATCGATAAAATCTGTCCCTATTCGCATCTCCGGGATAGATCATGGAGGGCACGGTCGTCCTCTTTTCGTCACCAGGCTGCTGCCATCGGTCGTAATAATCACTATGTCCGCCCATCACGATAGACGTACCGGCATAGCTCACTGTGTTTTTCTTAAAGTAGTGTCCAAATTTGTAATTGACAGAGAATGTAACCACCAGTGATTTCCAAGCAATCATACCCTAAAAAGCCATAATATTTGGGCAGTGCGTTACCATAATATCGCATATACTGCAATGAATCGTTCATCATTTTGGTATAGGATTTAGATAAGTCATCCTTTAGATAACCCTGCGGGTCGCCATTTTCGGGGTCTAACCCTGCAAATCGGTAAGCGAAAATCGGATACATCTCTTTTCCAATAATCGGATTGATGATTCCACCGTTATTTTCAACATACACAGAAGACGAATATAGTGCGCCTTTATATTCTTTGACCACAGTACTCGACTTAGAAAGCCTATTGTAGTACGCCACTGCAGGCGACTTGTTATAGGAGACGAAATTTCAATTTTGGCATCAAAACCTTTACCCCTAATTTTACCAATATTACGCTGTACCTCTGCGAATCCTGTCGTCGGATCGATCTGATCCGGTGCGATCAGATCGATAGACCATTTGTCATACCATTCAAACGAACCTGAAATTCTATTCTTAAGAATTGCGAAATCCAGTCCATTATTCCACGTCCGTACCTCTTCCCACTTTAAATAAGGGTTTGGGGAGTAGAGATGATACCAAATGGATAGTTTGTATAATTAGCAGCACTGGAATAGGTCATAATCGGATCACGAGTCGCTCCAACGCTGATATTACCACTAGTACCGTAGGTACTCGAATACGCAGATTATTTAACCAGGTGTAGTTTTTCAGGAATGTTTCCTTTGACAAGTTCCAGGCTGCTCCCGCTGACCACAGCGGATTCCAGCGCTCGTTGGTCACTACCCCGAACTTATTTGCTCCGTCCTTGCGCATAGATCCGGTCAATATATATTTCCCCTTATAGGCGTATGCTCCATTTGCATAGAGCGATATAAATCGCTGGACGCTTGCACTGTTGGAGCCACTATACGGGATGTAAGCATTATTATACAAATTATCATAAGTTGGATAAGAATTGACATAATCCACTTTCTTTACGGTCAATACATCCGTATCCAGTCCATAATTACGGTACGAATTGCCCTGCGACTGGCGATCGCTCCATTCGGATCCTATGAGCAGGTTGAGCTTGTGCGTATCGTTCCAATTTTTATCGTAATCTAGCTGCGCTCTTACACGATGTCCGACCATCTCGTTGTACGATCGGTCTTCGATAGCACCTTTTGGCACAATATATTTTACATTTCCGTCCTTATCAACCTGTGTGAATCTATTGATAAGGTCCCTGGAAAAGAAGCTATTCTCTTCGTACAGCGCCCTTCCTTTAGACTTTTGGGTTTCCAATCCATACAATAGTTTCATATTTAACCCTTCCATCAGTTTGTAAGTTGTGGTCAGATTTGCAGCCATATGATCAATATTACCCCGGGATTGACTCTGTCCCAAATCATCAAAAGGATTTAGTGTCCAATCCATCAGTTTACTTTTGGTCAGGCTCTTTACGTAATCCGGGTTTAATAAATAAGGCACCATGATGCTATTGCTATTATCGTCAAAAAGCCTCGTATACGGATAAGTAACATAGTTACTTATCCCGAGCGAAGATCTCAACATCTTGGTGGCATAGGAAAGATCCGCCTGGATCTGCAGTCGACCACCAATCCGAAATAGATTATTCTGCCTTAGACTTATGCGGTCATCGCTTTTCATCAATTCATTTGCCAGTGATCTATCCCACCCAACTGACAGACTATGATCAGACCGAGGTGAGCCATTATTTATACGCAGATAATGCTGTTGCAGGCCACCCCATCGATAAAATCGTTCTTTATCTTTACGCACATCATTACCCCTCAACCCATCGATATACAGCATCGCTGCCTCATGGGATATCTCGCCGGTTTTGGCTTTCTGCAGCATACTGACCACAGGCGATGGAACGATCTTTCTTAGCGAAAGTGGATTAGTAAAGAGATTGTTATAATGCCCGTTATCAAACAGCATCATTTCGACATCGATGGCATCAGCGGCTTTTACAATTGGCGTATAATAAAGATCTTCAGGAGCCTGAAGAGTCCAACTGGAAGAAAAAGTGGCCTGAAATCTACTATTTGCTTTTTCGTGGTAATAACGATTACACCGTTTCCAGCCCTCGCTCCCCAGATTGAGGTGGCGGCTGCATCCTTGAGCAAAGTAACGGATTCGACATCATTAGGGTTAATCTGATCCAGCGAGCCTTCAAAAGGAAAATTGTCAACGACAATCAACGGTGCTATGTTGGCCCCTGAGAACGAGTTTAGACCGCGAATATTTAGCTGCGCGCTTCTATTTCGATTATCAAACTGCAATCCAGTCGCCCCCATCCAATTGTCCTAATATAGAAGTTGACACCCTTCTTTTCAGCAATTCAGCACTCAGCTGTTCGAAAGAACCAGTAGCTCTTTCTTTTGGCAATTTTTGAAATCCATCACTATACACCACTGCTTCGTCCAGCTGTATATGATTTCGTTTGAGCACAATACTAAGGGGTGCGACGTTTGTCACCAGCAACGTATCGGAAATGTATCCAAACTTATTGCTATTGATCAGGACTGGCAGTTTTAATACATTGAATGAAAAAAACCAGCATTGTCTGTGGTCGCCAATAATTCATTTGCGCTATTACGGAGCATAGCCTGTGGTATGGGGTCTCCGCCTCATTCTGCACCTTACCCGATAGCGATACCTGACCGAATACATCCCTTATAAACAGCAGGATCAATAGTACAAGGATCGGTCTCATTTCTTCCTACCTTTCCTTTTATTGGTCAACACTTCGATTTGGTTCTCATTGAGAAAGTCGGAGATCGATGTTGCGCCTAAGCGCCCAAAGTCATCCAACCAAATAAATATCGGTACAGCCTGATGTGGGAATAGTTGCTTTAAGTAGCTATCAAATAGTATGGAAGGTGTTTTTGTACGGTATTTGGCATATTTTTCACCTACAAAGATATCAACTACTTTTGCCGTATCACGATCATAACTATTGACGAGCAGAAAATTAATATCATCTCCATAGCGCTCTTTAAAGCGATCTAGTTTAGGAAAATTAGGCATGCAGGAAGTGCACCAAGTGGCCCAAAAATCTAAGATTAACGGTTTACCGCGATATCTCTCCAGCGTCTGCTTTTTATAAGTACCATTCTCAAAAACTGTAAATTGGGTGGACCAAAACTCCTCGGGCACTCTAAACCCGAGCATGACCGGATCTGTATGACTAGGCCCATCGGCCCCGCTGTCCTTGCGGGGCGTCTGAGCCGATAAACTAAACATAGAAAACCATAGGATAGATATTAGGGCACTATACAGTTTGATTGTCTTCGGATTGGGCAAGAGTTCTCCTGCCCTAAAAAATGTCTCATTTTTTAAGTTTTAATGGAGTGGTCTAAGGCAAGGATTATCCTGTCCGATCGGAATCAGCAATATCATCCCAGGGTCTGGCCTGAGCCACTCCGGTAAATAAATAGAACTATTAATAGGTCTACAGATGCGGTGCAGGACAATTACACATGATTTGATAGAGACGATACCGCATCCGTTGGAAAAATGAAAAACCGACCCTGTTTATAGAAATTCTATATATTTCTTTTCTAAAACTTTGCATCTGACTTGCGAATTCCGTACTTTTAAGGTGCTAGAATAAAAGAATGGAGGATCAGGCAATTGTCGGGCATCGATCTTGAAAAAATCAGGCCGGCAAAATCAACAACATTATGCCAATAAGTACGGCTTTTGAGCCTTTCTTAATGTGCATTTTAATACTGTAGGTATTGCGCATTGTTGATTTTAAGCTCTTTGATACTACTCTGGTGGACTGTATTTGTTCTTGATGAGCAGTAGTGCTGCAAGTTGACTTAGCTGATCCTTGATTCGTCTTCGTGCTGATGATGTACTTGACTCGTTGTGCTTCATAATTAAATAGTTGGTTTATCAACAAGAGTCTCATGGGAAGAAAGTGGAGATATATAAGATAGGCTCCTGCCTTCAACTGACAGAGGGTACTAGCAAAGACCACGACGCAGCATCCAGCAGGAGCCTATCCTACGATTGCAAATATAGGCAAAAGTAGGGATAAAACTCCCAGTGGTCTCGCGTCTGTAAAATTGCTAGTTTTTCTGTCGAGACTACAATCAGCGAACTGATTATGAACAAAGATAACAATAAAAACTATTATCGCAAATTAAATTGCGATTTAAACACAAATAACTCTATAACAAATACTACAAAATGAAGTTTGATAAATTTAAAAACCTTAAATAAAGAATTTGAATCTATACTCTCAAATAAATATCCTTTAGATTCATTGCAATTAAATAGTGATTTATCAACAGTAAAGGCAGAGTCTTTTACAAAGCTGTAATTCTCTTATCAAATAATTTTGATGAAGACAGTGAATATGCATTATCCGAAATTGCGAACTCCGCTCAAAAAAATTCTTAACAAAACAAAAGACAAAATGAGAGCAGAGAAGACCTTAAACAAATACCAAGAGTTTATTGCTCAATTTGTCTCTTCACAAGCGGACGTTTCAGAAAAAGCATGTATTGAAAATACAAGATTTACGAAAGTACTAAATCTAACAGCAGATGATTTTTATGCTTATGAGGTTTTTTCCATTGCAAAATCCCAAGGTATAACGTCCAAAACCGCATTTGAACAACTATATAAAGAAAAACTTACTGATAGCTAGGCTCAGATGTAAATCAGGAGGCTTAATTTTTATCCCTCAAGGAGCCTGATCCTTCCAATTTGGAGGAAAGCCTAAGTTCCTTACATTTATTGAATGTTATTGAATGAGAGCCTCAAGTTTATCAATAAAGAATTATGTGTGTTAAAAGTCGACAACAAGTGATATATAGCGACTAGCTAACGCTAAAAAACGTCTTTATATGAAAAGATGTATGCTCATACTAGTAAGCTTGCTGAGTACATATGGTGTCGTCCTGGCTCAAAAAATCTTTACTGGTAAAGTCATTACGACAGATGGATCCGCCTTGGAACGTGTTTCCATTTTATTTCCTATTTTTATCCAAATAAGGCAAATTAATCATCTAGCTAGCAAACGTATAATTTGCATCGACGGCTAAGAATTCTTCACCATCTGGCGAGACATTGTACATTTTTATCTGAAGGTTATGATCAGTGGGTAACGGAATATCAATTCGCCAACCCCAATCGGGATTATCGGGCACTTCATAAGAACCTCTTAAGGAGATATCTCCCGCCTCATTCATCGTACCATAACAATTCATGATCTTTCCACCCATACCCCAGGAATCAATCCACGAAGCTGTAACTTCTGCTTCGTTGTTATTGTTGCCTATCAACAGTACTCCCTCCTGGGCCATACCCTCATGATACCAAGTATAAGTCAACATCAGAAATTTATTATTGGCGACAGCTTTGATAGCTAAATTTGAATTCGAATTAAAATCAGGATCGGGCAGCCAACTTAGAATCAACCGATGGTTGCCTTTCCAATCTCCAATGTATCTGTTATTTATGTCTATTAGCTTCATAGTTATTTCCGTTATACCTCCAAACACATTCCGAAGGATATTACACCCTATTGCTGCTGCCGCATCACATTCCAAAAATTATAATCCAGCATAGGCGCTTTCAGAACACCTACATGATGCCCTATGGTAACTATCTGACCGCGGTGATAGGTTGTATGGATAATTAAATGTTGGAGGTATTCATACTTGGGAAAATTAGAAGAGAACCATTGTGATTCGATGAGATGGGGCTCGTTCATTGCTTCACTATTTTCCTTTACGTAGGCCGCTAAAAGTTTGGCTTCGTTAACGATGTTGTTCATTTCAGTTTCAACATCCACCGATGTAGCGATATAGTCAAAGCTTGGTGTCGCCGTCTCACGGATCATCGATGACCAATACAACTGTGTATCGCTAATGTGTTTGAGTGTTTTTGCTATACTGGTAAAGCTGGATGGACATTCCTTTTGTAACAACTCCTCAGGATGGTTCCTCAGCCAAGCAACCAACTGTTCGGTGACCCAAATGTTGTAATCAACACTGTTTGTAATGGATGTTTTTAGACTCATGTTGTTCTTATTTTCTATTTAATAATAATTAAAAATGCGAAATATTAAAAGACGCGTACCGCACAGCCGAACCTCACTAAACACTGGCTATTAACCAATTAAATATAGTAAATTTTATGATTTGAAGCTATACCAATAAAATGATACGTCAGAAAATTAATACTTTTCATGTAGACTGAACATATAACTGATCACTACTTCATAAATCCAATAAACCGTCAATTGGCTAGCCCTTTCTTTGAATATACCCTTTTTTAAAAGACGCAATACATCTTACGATACCTAGGGTTCAGATGTAAAAAGAAAAAATTAAACAATCGATTTAAATCAACTATAAAGCCAGAAAAACGTTTTACAAACGCACTCGCTTTCAAGTATTTATTTAATTTCAAATGAAATTATCATAACTTAAACCTTATAAACTAAAAATTATGACTTCAATTAAATTAACCAAAAGGCTCTTTTATAGCCTCAGCGTCTGTCTCCTTGCAGTCAGTGCCTGTAAGAAAGAAAATTTAGATTCTTTGGATTCAGCCGTGTCAGCAAATAAGAAAGCTACCGTCGTTGACCTGAACAACGGTAGCGTACCGACAAATCCATATTACCAAATCGATTCTCTCGGTCAGGGTACCCAAATCTTTTCGGAATATCCGGCAGCTGCAACAGCCAAAGATCGGTTAGCGCTATCATTCTTACCTTCTGATTATTTGCCGACAGGTTTTTATGCCAAGCCAGGTGATACCTTGAAAATTAATGTTCAAAAAACCACAGGCGCCACTTTACCCAAATTACTTGTCGGCACCTACAAAAGGCTAGGAAAAGACTCCTCTCCACAGGAAGTACAGCTACAGGAAGGGAACAATACGATCATTGCTACTAAAAGAGGATCGCTATGGATAAGATATGGAACGGCAAATACACCTTCGAGTACTTCGAAGCTTACCTTTTCAGGTAATATTAGAAAGACTCCGACGTATATAAAAAACCGTACGGTTCAATCTGCATTTTCCGCAACTATTGCAGCCGCTGATACTGCCGTACAAGATCTTCTTTTTGTCGGACAAAACGTTTTTTTAGTAATGCCCAGAAGTAACAATACTTTTAGCAATCAAAATAACAACAATATCATTCAAAAAATTGATGAGGCTTGGGATACTGAAGAGCGTTTGAGTGGTCTGGATGGTTCTTCAGCCATACATCAGCCCTATCCCATTCCACATACCATGACCATTATGGAACCTGCATTTGCGGGAGCACTTGCCGGAAACTATTCTACTGGATATTCCTACGTGTCAAACTTTTTGAGACAGATGGCTATGTCTATTGGTTCCAGAAACATGAGTCAGGACATATGCACCAGCAAAAATGGGACTGGCATGCCGAGATCATGGCCGATTTTTATGCTGTAGCAGCAAATATTAACTTGGGATTACCTGCAAATAAAATCGGTCGTGATGGCGCTTGGTCAACGATCTGGACACGCGTAGCTGCTTATTTCAATAAACCGGATGCCGAAAGGGACTACAGTACGATATGGGGAGATGGCGGGGTGCAAGGAAGCCGATATCTAGGATCTGCAATGTTGATCCAATTGAAATATGCCTTTGGAGATACTTTTTATCATAACTTACATAAAATCGTAAGACAGGAAAACCAACGCTGGCAAATGCAACAGCTAAACATCAATATTTTATGCGTAAGGCTTGCGAAATATCGGGTTACGATCTAACTGTTTTCTTTAAAAAATGGGGTTTTAATTATCCAACAATATACACTGAAATAGCAAATCTCAATTTGCCTAAGCCCGTTGTTGATCCCTCCTATTCACAGATAGTGAAAGGCCAATTTTAGAAAATGGCGCGATCTACCAAATTTTAACTGCTCTGAACAACTCCAGTGTGATCGACGTGAACAGCAGTGCACCATCAAATGGCACACTCGTATCGCTGTGGTCAAAGAACACGCCAGCGTCAAACAATCAAAAGTTTATCGCACGGAAACAGTCAGACGGGACTTTTGTATTCAGATCTTCCGCAGACAGCACCAAAGTACTGGACGTACAAGGTGGAAGTGCGAGTAATGGCACACAGATTATTGTTTATACGTACCATGGTGGCGCATCCCAAAAATGGACGCCGTTGAATAGCGGAAATGGTTATATTTCCTTGAAATCCAGTGTCGGGACAAACTCTTATTTAGATATCTATAGTTCAAATACTTCCAACGGAACAAAAGTCCAAATTTGGACTGCAGGAACTGGGAACAATCAGAAATTTAAATTTGTAAAGCTTTAAGTTCGGCCTAACAATATGAATTTTTAACAGACTCTTACAACTGCCAATTACGCTATGTGTCATCTCAGAATTTTCTAGGATAATATCTGCGCCCCAAAAGCCCCTATCCTTTTCAGGATAAGGGCTATATATAAAATCGAATATTTTAATACGTTATGGTAATGGGGATGGACTTAAAGGTACTCATGTTAAACGTTGTGTTCTTATATAGAATGACAAGATTGTACTGACCAGATTGCCATTGTCGGTCGCCAGTGATTTGATTGCCCAAACCGTCTTTTTCCGCACCGATAATAATATCATCACCACTTATCGCACCATTGGCTAGCTTATACGTGTTAACTTTAGATGCTGGCCCTAGATCTTTATGCTCCACTTTGGAAATAATTATAGCTTTCGTGAGATCCAGCTTATCAACGGTTTCAGGAAAGTGGTTCAGCGTCCGTTTGATCAATGCTGTATATAAGATGCCGTCACCCTGTATTTGTTTAATCTGTGCTCGAGCTGTAAACTTATCCCCTTTTTTGAATACTATCGGGGTCTCAGCATAGGTACCCATATAGTAAACCATATCATCGTTTCGGGAAAAGATATCACGGTCCACGACGGGATCGACAGGCATATTAGCAGCATCAAAGATCTGAAAATCTTCTCTTAGCTCAAGCTTCGATCCATTTACATCGTTTACAATGAAGAAGAAATCATATCTTCCCTCGGGTGCTTCCTGTGGAATGGTAAAATGTTTATGTACATTGGCATTTTTAATCCTTTAAACTCATCCCAGGCGATTTCTATTTTCCATGGTGAGGTATAGGTCTGCCCAGCCTTTGGCAAAATCTTGACCTGAACAGATTCTATTTTATCTCCGGCAAGGAGATCTGCATTAAAATGAAAATCGCGGCCTCTAATTGCCTGCTTGTTATTTGCATAACCGATTTCGACATTTTCAGCTGTAGGCTGAGTAATTTCGGACTCTTGTTTATCTTTCTTGCAAGAAACAAATAGTCCAGAGATGAGCGTGATTGCGAGAAGAATTTTTACTGACTTGGTCATATGTTTTGATTTTATACATTTTGCTGTTTTATTCATACTGCCAAGGAGAAAGGATTAAAATCTTTTTGTTCGGCAAACACAAATGCAACATAGGTGCAAATATAACAATCGCACAAATAAAAGCAATACAGTTGCATTAATTATTAATTCAGCACATCTAATCAAATTAACCTAGACACGGAAATCTGGGCACGAAAAAAAGCGGATAACATCATTGTTAACCGCCTTCCTATTATCACAAAAAAACACTTATTTCTACAAACCGTTTAACCAACTATTTACCTCATCCTGTGTTTTTCCAGTCTTCTTCTGAAGTTTACCTAGCAATTCATCTTCTTTGCCTTCTGCATACAATAAATCATCATCCGTAAGATCTGCATATTGCTGCTTTACTTTGCCTTTGATTTCATTCCAACGGCCTTTCCATGTTAATTCACTCATAATATTTTTCCTTTCGTTGTTTATGAATAGAACAGCCTACAGCCAGAATCGTTTAAAGAATAATGTTATAAAATGTTAAAATCAGCAGCTTTTTGCATCGACTCCGAATTGTTATACAGTAATTCATTAGGCCAATAAAAAAACAAAAGTCGGAAAAGCTTTAGGCACAAAATTTGTCAATTCAAAAAAGAAAAGAACAGATCATGAAAAGAACAGTAGTATTATTTGCACTCGCAGCGATTATGGCTTCCTGTAATCAAAAGCCAAAAGAAACCACGGCACCACCTGCACAACAAGATACATCAACAACTGAGAAGCCCGCTAAAATTGACACTACAGCTACGCTGGATCTCGCTAGTATCCCTTACTCAGACGCTGATATCGGCGTATTTCCCTTCTTTACTCCCCCAAAAGGCTATAAGGAGATGAACCAGCCCATTAATAAGGATTTTGATGTCTGCTTTTTTGCGATCAATGGCATCATGAAACCGTACGAAGGAAGGCTTTATAAAGCGAATATCACCAATGAACAGGGTACTCAATATTCGCAACGTTATTTTGAAAAAGCATGGAGGATTATCTTGCTTCGATCGGAGCCGTTAAAGTTTTTGACGGAACCATCACAAGCGAAGAGTATGAACGTTACCATAAACAAGATCCCCATAAGGGCGATGAGGGAGATATCGGATATGCCGATGAACAGATCCGTGTATACGTGATCCGCAGCAAAAATCAGGGCAATATTTTTATCCAGTATACGGCGAATAATGCCGGTGCCAAACTCAACATACTACAGGAGAATAATTTTAAACAAACGATTCGGAAAATCACGGCTGAAGATATCACGAAGGATCTTTCTGAGACCGGAAAATCAATTGTTTACATCACCTTCGATACAGACAAATCCAGCATTACAACTGGGGGCACTGACCTGGTCATTCAGATTGCCGAAGCACTAAAAAATGATCCTACCCTCAAAATCGCTATTGAGGGACATACGGACAATACGGGTGATGCAGCGCACAATAAAAAGCTTTCCGATGAGCGTGCAAATGCCGTGCTGACAGCATTAGTGGGTCAAAAATCGACAAATCACGCTTAAGCGCCAAAGGTTACGGCGCCGAACGCCCGCTTGTCGCCAACGATTCTGAAGACAACAGAGCTAAAAACCGTCGCGTAGAACTGGTTAAGGTCAAATAAACTGCACAGATACAGCCATACGGTGTTTTCGGAGACTGAAAGCGCCATGTCGCCATATTTGATCATATGGGAACGGACTTGAAGGTGTTCAATTTTTCAGGGTATTCATTCCTCCAGAAGGAAACGACAGCTTGAGCTAATTTAGTAGGAAATGCTTGATCTTAGCATTGCAGGTTTATTGGGCACAACGAAAACTGTCCCATAATCCATTTAGCTTTGTCCATATAGGAGCAGTTCGTTCTTGTGGTGAAAACTGATGAAAAATAATTGTTTGATCTGTTCCAGCACATTTTTTTAAATGAACAGTTGCATGTAGAACAATTGGCTTTTTACCCATGTAATCCACCATGTGGATGGTTCCGGTAAAGGTCGATTCATCCTGCCCTTCCGGTTTGTATAATTTCTTGAAATGTGCCCTAGTTTTCTTGATCAGCTCCTTTGGCAGGGCGCGCTTTTCTATGTTCCGATTTACAAGTCCATCGAAATACATCGCCAGATTCTTTTCAATTGTTTTTGCTTCGAGTGCTTGCAGCCCCTCCACATACCACAAGAAAGCATAAGACCAGTATTCATCACTCTCGGGCTTACTCCATCCGGTTGTAAAACGTACATCTTCTACTCCTTTATAAGGAATTTTAGGTGCAAAGTCCATGGGTATCGGAAATCGTTCGATTCCCCAGCCGTCAAGACTAAGACTATATGGAGCTTGCCAAGCAACAGGATCAAATTTCTCCTGTGCTTGTAAACAGGTATTGATCACAAAAGTAAAAAATAGAGAAAAAATAAATAGCTTCATAACAAACTCATCTATTGCCCGTTGTATAAATATACTTATTTTTGAACTAAAAATCCATTTACTATTTACATCCTGACGAGGGTTATTTGTCCAATGCCGAAAACATCGAGTTCTGGGAGCGGTGGACTTGATATACCCTGAAAATTGCAATGATAATATGTTGCAATTCATGGATACCGGTTTTACGAACAACTCCTTTAAATGTGTCAAAAACAACAAAACCAAAGAAAATTAATGCCACAATCGCTAGACAGACTACCCATTGCGGCCTTGATCTATTTTACATCTTTGCTTAAAAAGTATAACTGATAAAAAAATCTCTTTTTAATTGAAATTGGTTTAGTATCTTCAATTTAACATATTATTTAAAGTTATGTTATTAAAATTTAATAGAATTATTGCTGCAAGTGATAACGGGTTCATAGATCTAGAATATCAGTCTCCTATTTTATATTATGTAATATCTTATTGTAAGAAAATAAGTTTACGAAATCTAAATTCTTTAATTGGAAAAATTAACCCACATTCTCTGAATAGATGACTGTAGAAAATCTTATTTTAGGTGCTGGTGTAACAGGACTTGCAGCAGGTGCAATGCTAAAATCATCAACTATCATCCTTGAAAAAGAAGATAGAGCAGGAGGTTTAGTAAAATCAAAATGTTTTGATGGAGGATATTGGTTCGACAATGTACTACATCTGTTACATTTTAACGACGAAGAAATAAGGGGAAAAATCAAAGAGCTAATGGGAGATCTATTACATCCTTGTTCTCCTGAGGCTTGGATAGTAACTCCCATTGGAACTTTAAAATATCCTTTTCAATTAAACATAGGCGCTATCAATAATGAGGAAGAGAGAATCAATTGCCTGAATGATTATGAGAAAGCTTATTATAATAAGTCTCCCAGAAAACCTAATAATTATAAAGAATACCTTCAATCTACATTTGGAGAGTCAATGTGTAAGCTTTTTACTTCCCTTATAATGAAAAACTTTATAAATACCCATTGGAAAAAATTTCATGTGGAAACATAATTTGGAACTTGCATCGCCCTTCCTATGAAGAAGTTTTAAAAGGCACTCTATATCCAAATCAAACCAGAACAACATATAATTCTGATGCATTTTATCCCCGTCCGCCCGAGGGTGCAAAGACCAGAGGCATGGAGGTGTTGTCGATTTCACTCGCCGAAAAAAATTAAAAATATTGAATATAACTGTGAAATATACCGTATAGACCCACTTTCTAAAACAGTGTATGCTAAGAAAGATGGAAAAATTATAAAATATAATTATCAAAATAATCTTCTATCTACAATTCCGCTACCTTTCTTAATTGAAATGTGCGATAATGCTCCTGAAGACTTAAAGGATAAGTGTAGAAATCTCCGTTATACGAAAGTAATTTCTATTGGTTTATCAATAAAGGTAAACGACCAAAAAATCCAGGGCTTTGGAGATATTATACATCTCCTGATATACCTTTTACGAGATTGATTTTTATGACGGAATTCGATTCTCTGAACGCCCCAAAGATGGTTGGTCTTTATTGGCTGAAGTTACGGTCGGTTGTGACGATATCATTGAAAACTATTCTAATATAGAAGAAGCGGTTGTTGAAGGAATAAAAAAATTGATCTATTAGAAGACAATTCTGAAATTATAGGTATCCACAGTTGGATTGCTACACCTGCATATGTAATTTTCACTCATGAAACGGAAAAAATAATAAATGAATGTAGGACTTATCTTAGGGAAAATGGTATTAGCTCGCTGGGAAGATATGGAAATTGGGAATATTCTTCAATCTTCAAAAATATAAAAGAAGGATATAATTGGGCATCTAATTTTAACAACCAATGATTTTTAATCTAATACTGTTTATACTATCAATCATTAGTGGAATAATATTTACCTATTTAGCGAAGTCGCTAGCGATAAAATTGAAATTTGTAAACAATCCAAATCCGATTGTACCTCAGCACACAAAACCTATAGCCTATTTAGGCGGGGCTGGTATTTTCGGAGGTATAATATCTATCAGTATTTTATTTTTCTTATTTAACTTTGAAACGATAAATGATACAATCCCAATCCAATATATTATACCAATGTCTTTTGGAAGTTCTGCCTATTTGTTGCTTGGAATTATTGATGATAAAATAGCATTTAAAGCATTGACAAAATTGCTTTTTCAAATTGTAATTGCTTTTATCTGCATTTCATTAGGGCTAAGAGGGAATTTTGTTACCACTTATATCCTTGATGTGTTCATCACACTGTTTTGGATTGTGTTATTAGTAAATGCATCTAATTTAATTGATGTCTGTGATGGCCTTTTAGCTGGAATAATGGTTATAACTCTTTTAATATTAAGCACTTGCTTCCACACGACAACTATCTTCTGTTATATAGTAGCAGGTAGTACTCTTGGATTTTTATGCTTTAACTTTCCTCCAGCATCAATTTTTTAGGAGATGCTGGGGTCACATGCTTGGTTTTATGTTTGCTGCCATCGGCTTAATAGTAGGGCATCAATTACACTTCATAGACAGGCTAATTTGGTTAATACTCACTGCAGCTGTTCCAATATTTGAGCTTTTGTTTATAATTATTATGCGTATGAAAAAGAAAATTCCTTTATGGAAAGGTAGCCCAGATCATTTTTCCTTACGTCTTCAAAGCATAGGGATGACAAAAATTAAGGTCATATTTGCATCCTGGATTATGAGCATAATTTGCTCACTAGCCGCTTATTTTTATCTTAAAACATCTATCATATTTAAGGTGACTATATGTGTTTCTCTTATGCTAATTTTTATTAGAATTTGGAATTTTATGAAGAATATCACTACTAAAGACGCCTAAACGATATAAAGTCCCTTGAATTTGCCCAAAAGTATGAATGTCTAATGAAGTTGGCGATAGCTAAAACTATCATAAATCCATTCTTGAATACTGTTTACAGCCTTACAATAGCTATTTGTCCAATGCCGAAAAAATCGAATTCTGAGACCGGTATTCGGGTACGATATCCTTAATCAACTGCACCAAATTCATTTTATCATCATTCGGGTTCGCCGCCTTCACAAGTGTACATAATCGCTCTACGCGTGCCTTCTGCAATTCCAAATCGGGTGTATTAACCTTTGCAATCATAATCTTTTCATGATAGGTTTTCTCCGTATTTTCCCCATTCGCCAGCAGCTCTTCAAAGATTTTTTCTCCAGGACGAAGACCGACAATTTTGATATCAATATCTTCGGGATAATTATATCCCTTGAGCCTAATCATCTGCTTGGCCAGCTCCATAATCTTAACAGGTTCGCCCATATCAAAGACAAATATCTCCCCACCTTTACCCATTACAGCAGCCTGCTGTACCAATTGGCAGGCTTCGGGGATGGTCATAAAATACCGGGTTATATTTTCATCGGTAATTGTCAATGGCCCGCCCTTGAGCATCTGTTTCTCAAACAATGGGATTACGGAGCCATTAGAGCCCAATACATTACCGAAGCGGGTCACAATAAAGTTAGTCTTCGAATTTATATTGACCGTTGATATCGCGATTTCGGCAACGCGCTTGGTTGCCCCCATTACATTCGTTGGGTTCACAGCCTTATCAGTAGAGACCATCACAAATTTGGAAACATTATATTTATCGGCCAGCAGCGCGACATTGTAAGATCCCCATACATTTGTTAAAATAGACTCATAAGGGTTGGCTTCCATCAGGGGTACATGTTTATAGGCGGCGGCATGGAAGACATAGGTAGGTCTATAAAACTGGAACAAAGTATCCATAAAAGATTCATCCCGAACATTCCCAACAATAAAGGTGCAACGAGCAAAATGATTGCTACTACTCAGTTCCTGTTGAATATCATATAAAGCGGATTCAGCCTGATCCACAACGATAAGTTGTTTTAAGTCCGTATGTGCTAGCTGGCGCACCAGTTCACCACCACCGATTGAACCAGCTCCTCCGGTTACCAGCACGATCTGGTCTTTCATCTCAGAAGCAATGGTTGGATTATCCAGGTCAATCGCTTTTCGTCCTAATAAATCCTCAATACGCAAGCTCCGGATTTGTCTTGTCGCCACTTCACCTGCCAATAGACGAGCAGTATCCGGAATAATTTTAACAATTAATGGAATCGGTTCGGCGAGTTTAAATACCCGATTCAATCGCTCCGGCCTCCGGTCATCCACGGCAATGATAATTTCCGAGGCCTTACCATGCCTTAGTACAAAATCTTTATTTAAATCGTTTATATCATAGATTTTAAAACCTTGAATACGGTTGCCTATACGATGTGGGTTATCGTCTATGATGGCCACGATACGGTATTTATTACGTGAAGTATTATGGATAAAGTGAAAGGTAGTATTTCCCATATTACCCGCCCCAAAAAGGATAACAGGGATACGGTTATCTTTATTTCCCCACATCAGCTCATGATACAGCGCACGATAAAGAACCCGGCTAAAGGTCATGCCGAAACCTGCTATTAATGCATGAAAAAGAAGCTGCGTATCCGAGAAAGGCAACATCGCATCATAGGATGGATACAACCACTCTATTCCTTTACAAATCAGTACAGCAGAAAAATAGGCCAACCCAATAGCCAGAACAATACGTTGCAATTCGCGAATACCCGTCTTGTGAACAACCCCTTAAATGTACCGAAAATACAAAACCAGATCAAATAGACGACTGAAACAAGCAATGCCTGTCTGATCATGTCGTCAATCTCTACTTCCCCTCTATGTTTAAATATAAGAACATAACTGATAATAAAAGCTGTCGCCACAATGATCATGTCTAACAGCAAAATTATCCAACGAGGCTTGTTGACGGACAAGCCTTCTTTCCATAAATTACCCATTTAAATTCTATAAAGATATTATATACTTTAATCGCCAAATGCGATTAAAAAGTATCCCTTTCCGTAATTAAATATTTTAAAGTTTCCTAATATCTGATTGCATTTATCGTACCTAAAATAGCAGGATTAATAATTTTTTTAAAATTTCTAGTCGCTCGTGTATTTTATCGCGGCAGAGGAAGCAATTATATGTCTTCAAAAATAATTAGCAGTGCAAAACTACTAAATTAAAAGATAAATAAACGATGATGAAGGTATCTAATTGAGCTATTATCTTTATCATGGATGCAAGTAGATTTATGCTATTCGCTACAAATTTAGACAGTCCAAAGCTGTAGGAGTACCAGTGAAAATCGTTATCTTTGGACAAATTGTTTTTGCGAAGAATCTAAATGAACAACCAATTAAAGGATACATTTTTTCAATTGCTACGAATAGGTTTATGGGGAGAAGGAACTTTATTATTAGATCAACCATTAACTATTGATAATTGGAATGAAATACACCGTTATGCCATTGAACATACGATAGAAGGT
The DNA here is from genome assembly GCF_019285695.1 of Sphingobacterium sp. E70. NCBI lineage: Bacteria > Pseudomonadati > Bacteroidota > Sphingobacteriia > Sphingobacteriales > Sphingobacteriaceae > Sphingobacterium > Sphingobacterium sp. E70. The sequence continues at coordinate 2,563,877 of NZ_CP079104.1, forward strand.
TTAATTTACGACAGCTTTCCTTTTTAGAAGAAAATCAACTTCCACCTCAATCGCTACGGTTAAAATGGGCTGTAAGAATAGACCGAGTCGAACGGAATAATCTACAAATGAACGAGGTTATCGCAAAGCAGTTTGATTCTTTTAATGCATTAGGACTTCGCCCAATCTTGCAAAAGGGTCAAGGAGTAGCAAACTGTTACCGCATCCCACTTCATCGTATTAGTGGCGATGTAGATTGGTATTTTGAGGCAGATGGTTATTCTTTAGCCCGTAATCAATTGAAAACAGAAGGCATAGTTTTTCAAGATACGGCAGGATTTAGCCTAGATTATGATTGGCAAGGTGTTCATATCGAGCATCATAAAAACTTTTTGATATCCGAAGTCCTTTAAAATACAGTTATTTAAGAAAAGTTTCCAGAAAATATAGCAATAGGTATGACCAATTGTTAATTCAGAATATCCCAATCAGATTACTCGCACCCGAAATGCAGCTACTGCAAGTAAATTCTCATATTTTGAAGCATTTATTGGGGTTTGGAATCGGACTGCGACAGTTTTGCGATTCCGCCCGTCTCTATTATACCCTTTCAAACAAAATTGATCCAATCGCTCTAAAAAAGATCTATAAGAAAGCGGGTATATTGAGATGGATTCATTTATTACATAAAATTTTGGTTGATTATATTGGACTGCCAAAATCTTATGTTCCATTTCCTTATCCCGAAGATCTAGATATTTCGTGGATGATCAACGAGGTCTGGTATGCTGGAAGTTTCGGTTATAATGATGAAAGATTTAAAGGAGGAAAGACAATATCGACCATATCGGTTCAGCCTAAAGCTTCAAAACGCCTTTTTTAAATTTCCTCCGTTATTTTAAATATGCTCCACAGGAAGCACTTTTCTACTATTGGGTACAGGCATATTCTAAATTTATCGGGAAAGATATGGATTAGATTTAAAATTTACATGTTAAAGGCAGCCCATACCTACTTCGCAATGGACTGCCTTTATTAAAACCTTTAAGCAGTTTTCCTAACAGAAACTAGAGTTTCTGTTAGGAAATCCTATTATTTATTTATAATTTCTCTTCCGTTTCCTTACTCTTTTCAGCATCCGTGGATTTACTTTCTTGCTGTTGTTTTATAGTTGACTGATTTCCTTCCAATTCCTCAGCTTTGACTCCCTTTGGGTTACTCCATAATTTCTTTTTATAAGCATCCAACTTCTCTTCTACTTTCCTGCCATCCAGTAATTGTCCACCATTCTCAGATTCTTTGACATTTTGCAACATACCTGGCGATGATTCGCGTACAATTGTACTTGCAAACTTATTTTGTACAAAGAAATCGTCCATAGTCATATCATAGAGCCCTTTATCCGGATCAGAAATATCAACTTGTACCAAACTGTAGCGCAATTGCGGAAAATAGAGCCAAAAGGCCGGCGTCGCCCCACAGATTCGGCCAGCTCCGCTGACGTGGTGATATTCATTAATGGAGCTACACCGATAATACGAGTCTCTAATCTACTTCGTTGTTTATCGAAGAAGATATCTTCTTTAACACGAAATTTGGTCACGCGGCTTGGATCAAATTCATTGAGCGCCATTTTCGAATCGATCTGATTTCCCTCGCCGTCAAAGATGGGCACCAATACACTATCCGCAAAGCGAGCCATTCCTTCCTGTGCACTTAGCCGTCCTTTGAATGAATCGTCATCTGGACTATATAGGGATAATTTTCCTGTTTCAATCGCTTTCATCACGACCTCAATTAAGGAATTTCCTGGAATAGCCAAGATATAGTTTTTTCATCTTTCAGGTCGATATCACGCCAAACTCGCTTATAAAACCGGATATTCTTTTTATTTACTTCGGGATATGCAAAGGGCACAGCATCTTCCATATTGTTGGCCTGATAAAAACCATCTGTCGTAGGGATTGTGTCGGGATTAATTTCTCCTGACACAGCTGGTATTGCAGACATTACTTTATTTAAGGCATCCTGTCTTCTAGGAACAGTATCTATTGTCGTCTCTTGCTGGGCGAACAACGATCCCATGACCAATGTCATGGAAGCTGTTATTAATATTTTCATGTTCATCTTTATTGAATTTATATTTTACAGCCAAGATTAATACTTACGCGTTTTACTTTGCACTGTAGGCATCTCGAATGCGGACATCACACAACGAAAACCGATATAAGAATGCGGTTCATAATCCACCGAATAATTACGTGTCTCACTATTTAGTTGTTCACCATTGTCTTTCCATGAACCACCACGCACAACTTTCCGTTTGAGTGCATCGCCATCCTTTTCGTCAGCGTCATATAATAATGCAGGATTAAGGTCATTTACAAATACGACTGCAGAGGGGCTGTAGGCATCTAACGTCCATTCGGAAACATTACCCGCCATATTGTAAACACCAAAAGCATTTGGCATATAAGACTTAACAGGCAATGTGAATGTTGCACCATCCCTTGAATAAGTACCATCTCCTTGTTTAAAGTTTACAGCTAATTTCTTTTTACCATCAATACCATCTATAGTCATTCTTGAACCTACAATTGTATCTTGTGGGTCTAATTTTCCTGAAGCCGCATATTGCCATTGAGCTTCTGTAGGGAGGCTCAAACTTAACTGATAACCATTCAGGTAAGAGTTTTTTAAGACCGTGGCCGCCATTTCATTGGCACGCCAATCGGTAAACGCTCGCGCTTGTCTCCAAGTAACACCCACAACAGGATAATAGTCAAAAGATGGATGTGTAAAGTAATTCGCATCTAAAGAAGCTAATTGTGCATTTGGAAAATCTTTCGTCCAAATATCTTCCACTGGCATGACCGCGACAGAATCCGTAACATACGATTTTTTCACATTACCTTTTGATTGCAAATACGAAAAACGATATTTAATTACTTCGGGGTTGAGTGCCCTTCGATTTCCTTTCATTTCCAGCATGGGAGCCAATCGCTCTTGAATATTGGGGTCATTACTTTTCCACAACGGAGACACTTTTTTACTTTTGCCCAATTAATTCTGCGTTGTCCAACTTGTTCACCGGCTATTTCTAAAAAGTATTGATCATCCTGTAGATAATCTGTGACTGCAACTGAGTCAGCTACCCAATTAACAAATTCACGATATTGTTTATTTGTCACTTCAGCTTCATCTATGAAAAATGCACTCACACTTACATTTTTACCGACATTTCCGCTATCAAGTGACCCCTTAAAAAGTATAGTGCCTGAAGGAACATAAATCATACCTGGAGGCGCAGGTAATTTACCTCCCCGGAAAGCATTTACTTTTGGCGCTTTATAGATTGCTGAATTTGATTTACAGGCAGAGAAACTAATTAAGATTGCTAAGGCCAAAAATCCAAATATTGGACTTGTAAATTGTCTGCATATTTTATTTTCCATTTCTTTTATTTTGTCTTTGAAACATTAAGCTATCTATTTGCGATTAAAAAGAGCATACTTTAAGCCGACAGAAACAAACCCATATTGATCATTATTTCTGTTTATAATTCCGTCCAAGTTATCATTTGTGGTCAACGTATGTTGATAATTTACATTGATCGCCCATTGCGGCCCATATAAAGTTCGACCAAAGGGAATATCTACTCCTACGTTAAACGGAATTACAAAATGAATTTCACCTAAATCTTCTGCTAACTCTCCGCCCTGACTTACAACTCCATTCGCATACTTAGGGTCTAAACTTCTTGCAATACGATTTTTCACCAGTCCTGCTCCAGCTCCAACATAGATATTCGAAAGAATCCGTGAAAATGTATTTGCTCCCAGTGTGTAGTAGCTATAATTGTTGGAATGATCCAAAAATTGTCCCAAACGAACCTTTCCATTTAGGTTTCCAGCGAAATAGCGGTTTTTAAATTCACTTTCGTAGCCATTTCCGCTTAGGGCACCCTTTTCACCGTGTAGACCAACGGATATATAGGGTGTAATTAAATAATCTAGCTCTCCATAGAATGCAAACTTCGATTCGACATTACCCAAATCCGTTAGGTTAAGTGTAGCACCAGCACCTGCTCCTACACTAATAGGTCTTGAAAACTGCGCGTAAACAGAAGCGATTCCAAGGAAAAACAATCCCATAAATGTGCATAATAGTTTTTTCTCATATTAATTGTTTAGTAATATCAAAAGTTTATAATCAAAACGTTTGGTATTGGATATTATTATAAAATTAAAAACCCAAGTCGAAGTGATCGACTTGGGTTTAAACAACAATAAAGCCAAAATACCTTAAGGTTGATTATTTAATATTTAATCGATCCTTTAGGTCTTGCCAAAACTTAGCAAAACCTGTTTTCTTTTTCCCTTATCGCCGTAACCGTAGCCATAACCATAGCCATAGCCGTAACCTCGCGCAAAGTCTACATCATTTACTACCGCAGCTAAATTCTTCAATTTACCATCAACATAGAGCTCTCTAGGCACTTGAAGTAGGCGCTTGTCCAAATAATTAACCCTTGAAACATACAATGTTAAATCCGCATTGTGCGCAATTAATAAAGTATCTGTTACCAAACTTACAGGGCGGTATCCACCAAAATATAATCATAATGATCTCGTGCATATTTGATTACGTCATCAAAATGTCCATTCATTAATAATTCTGCAGGATTTGGTGCGATATAACCTGAATAAACAACATCAAAATCATAACTGCCTGGTTTTTTTATAATGATATTGTCTACATCCATATCTGGATTAATCAGGAATTGTGTAATGCCGACATTAGTATGTTGAAGATGAGATAATCCCAAATAATCCAAAACCTTTGGACTACGGATATCTGCCCCGATAAGAAGAACATTCTTGCCCGACATGGACAATATCTGTGCTAAATTGGTCGTCACAAACGACTTACCTTCTCCAGAAATCGTTGAAGTAACAAAGATAACTTTAGACGCATCCTTCTTATCTGATCCAAACATAAAATTCATGTTGGTACGCAAGATTCTAAAAGCTTCAGCCAACGATGATCTATCGTTTAGGTGAACAATCGTATCCTCTGCTTTTGGAATTTCACCTAAAACGGGAACTTTAACAATGTCCTCAATATCTTTACGCGAATGAATTTTGTTATCGAGTAAGAATTTCAGGTACAAGATCGAAAAAGGTGCCAGCAATCCTAAAACAAAAGCTCCTAGCCAAATTAACCTTTTTCTTGGTGAAACAGGTATATTTGAGCCATAAGCGACATCAATAACTTTTAGATTTTCAGGAGTCGCCGCGGATTTGATTTCATTTTCCTCCCGTTTTTGTAATAACAACAAATAAAGCGATTCGACAATCTGCTGTTGACGTGAGATGTGTTTAAATCCTTGCTCTTGATTAGGAATACGATTTATCTTACCTTTTATCTCATTCGATTTACCTTGTATACTATTTAATGCAAGTTCAGTTACTTTACGATAATTCTCGAACGACAGTCTTATATTCTTACCACTTTCCTCAATACTCTCATTTAAAGCAATTACGGTTGGGTTTTGGTCAGAAGCAGATTTTAGGAGATCGTCTCGTTCTATTATCAATTTATTATATGCTAAAATAGATTCTGATATTGAAGCATCCTCCAATCCAATATTTGATGGAATTAAAACGCCAGCTTTTTCTTTCCTCAAAAATGTACTCATATGGTTGAGTAACTCGAGTTTAGTTTTATATTCTAAAACTTTCTTTTCATTATCTGTTACAGAATTTAGATAAACCCCAGCTTCTGCATTCATGTCTACCATAGCGTTAGCAGATTTATATTCAGCAACCTCTTGGTCTGCCCCAGATAAATCCTTAGAAATTAACATCAAGCGATTATTTATAAATTCAGATGTTGCTCGAGTCATACGCATCTTATCATTTGTAACATCCCCATTATAAGTTTCAATCAAAGAGTTAATTATCAATTCAGCTTTTTCCCGCAATGGGTACTGCATTTCAAAATTTATTATATATGATTGTTTTTCCTTATTAGGCGTAATATTAATCGATGACAGGAGTGCATCAATAACTGCATCTTTAGGACTAATTGTAATGATAAATTTATTCCCCTTTACCAATTCGGATCCTGTATTTTTTTAAATACTAATTCCTTTCCATCTATTTTAATTGGTGCAGAATAATTGCATATTTGTTTCTTCCCAGATAACAAACTCTCAACAGAAAGTTTCCCGTTATCCAGAACATTTACAGATAGATTTATATATACACTATCAGGATTTGAAATTAAAGTAACATTGAATGGCACTTTTTGGCCATTACCTCACTCGTCTTAAAATTCCCCTTATTAAAATAATAAATATTCAAACTATTAGCTTCCACAACCTTACGCATTAACCGCCTAGAGCTAAAAACGTCGATTTGATCAGACACAAATGCGGGTGTACCCTTCATTCCTGTTAAGCCAGCCAATTCCGAGAGACCCGATAATTCACTAGAACTGGACTTTTCATCTTTCAGTAAAATCTTCGCATTTACACTATAATTACTCTCAGCATAACGTAAATAAAAAAAAGCTAATATTAAAGCTAATATTACACTTATTACAAACCATTTCCAATAGTATACATATTGTTCAAATAATTGGCGAAGATTAATTAATTCTTTATCCTCTTCTTTAGCTGGTATGTTGTTAATTTTCTCCATTATATATTTTAGCGTGTCAGAACTGAAATTACAGTAATAATAAGTCCTGCAATTGAAATTATAATATTAGTATTAGCTCTAATCTAGAATTATTTATCTGAACTTTATTTGGTTCAATATATATAACATCATTTTGAGCCAAATAATAATATGGCGAATTTAATAAATCTTGTTTAGTAAGATCCAAGCGATTCATCGTTTTTGTCCATTAACCTCACGAATAATCAAGACATTTTCGCGAACGCCCCTTAAGGTCAAATCGCCTGCCATACTTATGGCCTCTAAGACAGTAATTCTCTCTGTCGGCATAATAAAAGATCCGGGGCGAGCCACTTCACCCAGCACAGAAACTCTAAAATTATTAAAATTCATATTTACTCCTGGATCCTTGATATACATACTTAATTTTCCCGGATCACTTCTATAGCTTCAAGGCGAGTCAATCCCCAATCTTAACTTTACCCAAAAGAGGAAAAATTATATTCCCTGATCATCTACTGTATAAGTAGGACGCAAGGCTAAATCTGCCGATTGTGACATGTTTGTATTTGGCAATGAGCTTATTAAATTAAAAGGAGCTGTAACTTTTGGATCTGCTGCTGTAACAGATATTGTCAAAATATCATTAGGCTGAATTTTTGGTACATGTTGGTCATAAATAGACTTAATTTGCGTAGAATCTGGTTGTAAATACACCATACTCTTGCGAGACCCGCAAGAAGTGAAGGCTACGAGTAATACTATAAGTACACCTATAGCTAAACTACATTTTGAAATTAATCGCATGCTATATAAATTATGAGATAGATTTAATTTGTGAGCAAAAATAGATTAATTTGCTCAAATTTCTTGTATTATTTGTCATTCTATAATAGATAAATCAAATTCGTGTCAATAACACAAATTTGATGCCTAAATATATATTCATGATGGTGCGCTATTGGCAACAGGTAAAATGCATTAAACTTTCACGTATTTTTTTATTACCCATGTTTTTATTAAAAAATAACCAATGCTAAAAATTATGAGCAATGAAACGGAAAAAAAAATTCGCACTGATAAAGCTAGGTCCGCGACTTTAATTACCAGCAAACCTATGACAAATTGAACCATAGCATAAGAAAATGAGACCAGCAGTTTATTCACACCGGCCTCATTTACCAAAAACTGATATAAATGAGACCGATGCGCTTCAAATATATTTTCCCTTAGATATAACCTTCTAACTATCGTCCATACGGCATCAATTCCATAAACACTCAAAAATAAAATATAAATGGGGTTGCCTGTAGCAAGAATTAATGCCCCCAAAGCAAACAATAAGATATAAGCAATCGCAACGGCTCCAACGTCACCTGCGAAACATTTAGCTTGATTTCGGAAATTAAAAAAGTAAAAACAAGTACGCCAAGTAAAGTAAAAGCTAAAAGATCCTGTGCCATAAAGCTTTTTCATGATTAACAAGCATCAAAAGTCCTCCAACAGCTAAACTGTAACACGCTGTAATGCCATTGATACCATCCATAAAATTATACGCATTGATCACACCAACAATAATAATAAAGGTAACCAAAAGATAATACCAAGGCATCATAAACAGGTGCATTTGATAGGCCATCAGTAGCACAGAACTAAAATGAACGAATAATCGAATTTTATTGCTCAAAGAAAGAATATCATCTAAAAAGAAATTACGGTCATCAATGTAAGTCCTAGAAAAAACCAAGGATATTCAAATCCAGACCTAATAAAATAGACTGCAAGCTCCAAAATAAAAACAATACCTCCGCCTCTTAAAGTTACTGCAGTATGAGATGAGCGATGATTTGGTTTGTCAATAATGTTATAATGGTCTGCAATTCTAAAATATACAAGCTCCAATACCATTAAAACAATAAATATAATTATATATACCATTTATAACTATTTTTCAAATTCTAAATTTATTAATTCTTTTTTAAAAGATTCTATTGTTTTTCCCAGCCCCTCACTCGCGGTAAGAGGTAAGGTAGTAATTCTAGTTTATGCTTTATTTTCTCATTCGATACGACATAAGACTCTGTCAACTTTTTTAAGCGTTCAGAGTTAAGAGGCAATGGCAATATATCCCCTATTTTGGCAAATGCCTTTACTAAAAAAACTGGAACGAACAATAATCGTACTTTTTACCTAAACCTTTTGAAATTAGCTCTACTAATTCATTTGTGGATAGTGTTTCATCATCTGCAAAATTGTAAATACCGGAGCTTATCTGTTGGTCATTAATCATTCTTTCAAGTAAAAAAGATAAATTATCTATACTTAAAAAAGAACGGTCATTATGAAACTTAGCTAAAAACCATGGGATCCCTTTTTCAACAACTTTATATAGCAAATTAAGATTACCTTTATTACCAGGACCATGAATCATACATGGTCTTATTATAAATAGTCTTTTGCCTTCTGGCAATAGCTGCTTTAGTAAATATTGTTCTGCTTCTAGTTTAGATTTACCATATGGTGTCTGTGGATTACCAGCAATATTTTCATCCAAAAATTTATCCACTTTATCTGCAACAGCTTTTACCGATGAAAAATAAATGAAATCTCGAACATTAGATTGAAGAAAGGTATTAAATAACTCGATAGTTAAATCTCGATTAATCTTAAAATATACTTCAGAATCGGATATTTTGTTGGTATCATGAGCTTTTCCCGCAAGATGAATAATAGCTAATCCCTCTTTAGGTAGCTTTTTCTCCAATCTGAATTTCGAAGAGATAACGCAACCACTTCGGTATTCCGTTTCTGTAAATAAGTTGTAAGGTTTTGGCCTACAAAGCCCGAAGCTCCAGTAATAATAATCTTATTCATTTAATAAGTCTTTTACAATTGACACATATTTCCCCGTAACAACTTGTTTCGAATAATATCTCTGTATAACATCATAACCGTCTTTTCCCATATTCGATAATTGATTCTGGCTTGTCGCTTTCAAGAATGAAAGAATATCTTGTATTTTTTTGTTCATTACCTTCAGTAATAATCTTTGCGCAATTATAATCTTTTAAGAAATTAACTATCGGAGTTCCTTCGCCTGAGCAAACAATTAAAGGTTTAGCGCATGCCATAATTGTATATACTTTGGATGGGAAACCGTGTCCTTCCATTTCTTTTGACATAAATATAAATTGCATATCGGCATATGCCAATAACTTTGGCATCAACTCCCTTGGTTGATAAGGAAGAACATGAACTTTTGATAAGCCGCTTTTTTCGACCATATTTTTCACATATTCTTTCATAACACCTTCACCAATAATAAAAAATTCGATTGGTTCTTCTTTAAGTAACCTAGCTGCTTGCAACAAAGGCTCCCAATCTTGTGCGTGCCCAACATTACCCGCATACATTAACTTTATATTTCCATTCTCAGGAAAAATGGCAGGATCCAAATTAAGTTTGCCTAAATAAGGTTTATACAAATCCGTATCAACAAAATTAGGTACAATATGCAATTTATTTTTATTCTTAAATCGATGAACAATCGTATTATAAAATACCTGATCTATCGTTGTTACTGCGGTGGATTTATTGTAAACAATTTTTTCTAGAAATTTGAGGACAGCAATAATAGGCTTCGATTTCAACCCCCATGTTCCATTAATAAATCAGGGTATATCTCCTGAACGTTATAAATGACTTTGGCTCCTTTAAATTTAGCAATGATTAAATTAACCAAACCAATAGTCAATGGAGGCGATGGTGATAGAATTAAATCGACTTTTCTTTCGGACAAACCTAAAATCAAAGCTAGCAAATGCCAATACATGAATCCAAGTAATCTTAGAAAAGTAGATTTAAATTTTTTCTGAGGAATATGTATTACAGGTATACCGAAATATTCACCTTCAAAATAAAGCCCAAATAATTTTTTTCTCATCGGATGACGCTTTACTTGTTCAGGAACAACATTGAAATGAGGAGTCGTTGTCAAAACAACGACCTCATAACCAGCATCCTTAAAAGCTAAAGCTATATCATTATATAGATAAGCTGTTGATACACCATCTGGAAAGAAAGCTATACTATGTATCAGAATTTTTTCTTTTTTTCCATTCTTTAAATTTCTTCTGACCAAACAGTTCTTTTTATGTAGTCTGTATAAGAAATAATAATACGAACCACTTTTTGGGAAACATTTGGCATCGAATAATCCGCTACTGGTCTAAAGTTTCTTTCTACACCAACTTGTTGTTGCAATACCTGAGCTAATCCTTGCAGTATGCGTTCTGGAGATAATCCTACCATCATAACAGATGCTTCCTCCATGGCTTCCGGGCGTTCGTGTGCTTGTCGAATATTTAATGCGCGAAAATTTAAGATAGAAGATTCTTCAGAGATTGTCCCTGAGTCAGAAAGTACTGCATAAGCATTTTTTTGTAAAGCATTGTAATCATGGAAACCCAACGGTTTCAAAAAATGAATTTCAGGATGCATTTTAATTTGCATCTTATCAATCATATTTTGAGTACGAGGGTGTGTTGAAACAATAATAGGATATTTGTATTTTTCTGCAATTGCATTCAAAGAAGTCATTAATCCTCGAAAATTTTTCTCCGAATTGATATTCTCTTCTCGATGTGATGAAACTACAAAAATTTATTTTTCTCCAGGTCTAACTTTTCTAAAACTTTAGAGGCATTAATTTGAGGCAGGTAATGGTGCAGCACTTCGAACATTGGTGAACCTGTTTTAATAATACGATCTGAAGGCAAGCCTTCACGAAGTAGGTATTCTCTTGCGATATCAGAATATGTCAAATTAATATCGGAAGTATGATCAACAATTTTACGATTTGTTTCCTCTGGGACACGCTGGTCAAAACATCTATTTCCTGCTTCCATATGGAAAATAGGAATGTGCCGTTTTTTTGCAGGGATCGCACATAAACAAGAATTTGTGTCTCCTAATACTAAAAATGCATCAGGTTGCAAGTTTTCTAATAAAGGATCAATCTTAATTAAAATATTACCAACCGTTTCTGTTGCAGTTTTTCCTGCAGCCTCTAAAAAATAATCCGGCTTACGTAAACCTAAATCTTCAAAGAAGATTTGATTCAGTTCGTAATCGTAATTCTGTCCAGTATGGACAATAATATGTTCAGTAGCATCTGACTCGTCAAGTGCCGCTAACACTCTAGATAGTCTTATAATTTCTGGTCGTGTTCCAACGACTGTCATCACTTTTAATTTTTTCATGATATGTTTAATGCTTAAACAGTTTCAAAATAAGTATCCGCATCTTTTGGATCAAAAGGCTCATTGATCAAAAAATCGTATAAAGCTCTTCCTCTCCTATATTTTTAATATTATGAGTATACCAAATTGGCATATCAACGTAAGCCGGTTCTTCACCATCTAGGTAAAAATCCATTACTTCATTTGTGTTGATTTTCCGTAATTGAATAAGAGCCTTACCTTTTATTACAGCAAACCGCTCAATCTTACGAGTATGATAATGGTTTCCTCTGGTAATTCCAGGTATTGTGGTGGAAAACGAACATTGGCCACCAATTCCTAGCCGAATAACCTCCACAAAAGCTCCCTAGGATCTTTATGGGATGTAAATTTTACGGGAAAATGCTCTGCATGATCTATATAGGTACGATATGTATTAAATAAGTTATGTTCAAATGCATTATTGATAACAGGAATTTCCCCTCCTTCAAAATACTTTGCTTTATATCCATTTAATAACACCAATACTTCAGAAACTTTCTTTATTGCAGTGGGTTCGATTATTAACTCTGCGACATCCTCATTAGACCTAATTAGTTCAACAAACTTATCGACCAGTTCCTGAACATAAATCATTTTCACTTCACCGTCGTTCGCGATGGAAGGTGTTCCTCCATGTGTTAATTGATAACAGAATGTCGCTATAAAAGAATTATAAAAAGGTTTACCAAAAGCACCAAAAACATTTGGAATAATTAATCCTGTTGCTTTTCCACCACTGTGCTGAGCCCAATTTATCAGCGCTTCACGCCCTGCTTTCTTTGATTTACCATACAAATTATCATAATTCTCCTGAATTGAAGATGAAATCAACACGTGCGCTTTCGATTTGGTTCTATTTAATGCACTAACCAATTTCGTCACTAAAGCAATATTAGTGTCATGAAGGATCTGCTCTGATTCATGACGACTTAAAGCTGCCAAATGTACAATAACATCACATTTTGAAACAAAGTCATCTAGTTTTTCCGCATTTTCAAACAGATCTCGATGAAAATCAATTCTTTCAAATTCCTTTGGGAACAATCCTAGGGTATTGTATAAATGACTCCCAACAAAACCGTTTTGACCGGTAATTCCTATTTTTATCATTTTCTATTTATAAAATAATCCAGTGAATAAGTATAATCATCGTTAGATGCATTTTCTATTCCAAAATCGGAAAAAACCAATAATTCTGAATTTTCTTCTAGCGCTTGAAATGCGGTACCATACCCTTTGGAAAGGTGCAATACTTGATTTTCTTTTGTATCCAAAATTATTCGTTCAACAGCTAAATCCGAAGAAGCAGTATCCCAATCATCAATTTTCACAATATCAACAGCAAAAGAACCCGAAAGCGTATAAAACCAGCGTTGTTCAATACGATGTGCTCTCCACCCTCTAACTAACTCTGTATCCGCATTTTTGATAATGTAAAATCTTCTAACTAGTGACATATCAAAGTCATTCACAAAACGAATTTGACCTCTTTCGTCCTTCGCAATTCCTCCTTTTATAAATTTTATCATAAGTAAAATTAATATGGGTATTGCATTACATCCTCTCCGAACACTTCCTTCCTAATAAGTGGCAAGGATGAAATTAGTTTTTTAAACCTTCCACTCCTTGTTGTTCAGTGTTGTGTGAATGATAATCTTCTATTTTGAAACATCTTGCTCACCTTCCGAGAAATACTTAGCATAGTTTAAATCTCTGTTATCTGCAGGTACACGATAGAAATCTCCCATGTCTTCAGCCTTCATCATTTCTTCTCGGGTGCAAAGCGTTTCATAGAGCTTTTCTCCATGACGAGTTCCAATAACTTTGACAGGGACCTCTTTACCTGTCAATTCAATTAATGCTTTCGCTAGATCTCCAATAGAGCCCGCAGGAGCTTTGTTTACAAAAAGATCTCCGGAATTACCGTGTTCAAATGCAAATAATACCAAATCCACAGCATCTTCCAAAGACATAAAGAAGCGGGACATATTCGGGTCTGTTATTGTAATAGGCTCGCCCTTTTGAATCTGAGCAAGAAATAAAGGAATAACTGATCCCCTCGAAGCCATTACATTGCCATAACGAGTCAAGCACACAACAGTTTCTGTCAAATTGCGTGCCTCAGCCACCGCAACCTTTTCCATCATAGCTTTTGAAATTCCCATTGCATTTATAGGATAAGCAGCTTTATCAGTTGACAAACAAATCACCTTTTTTACACCATTTGATGATGCAGCGCGAATTACATTTTGTGTTCCTTCAACATTTGTTTTAACTGCTTGCATAGGAAAAAACTCACATGATGGTACTTGTTTCAAGGCAGCAGCATGAAAAACATAATCTACCCCTCTTGTAGCGGGCTCTACTGATGAATAATCACGCACATCACCTATATAGTATTTGATTTTATCATTTTTATATAAATTGCGCATATCATCTTGCTTTTTTTTCATCGCGTGAAAATATCCGAATTTCTTTAAAATGTTCTGTATGTAAAAAACGATTTAATACCGCAGTACCAAAAGACCCTGTTCCTCCAGTAATTAGTAAAACTTTATTTTGTATTTCCATATCTTTCTAATATTTCTAAATATTTCTTTGTTCGATCAAGTGAGCTCCCAAAACGTTTCAAATTTTTTTCCCCTTTTGAAATTAATTCTTTTCTCAAACTGATATTATTGTACAGATCAATAATCAGTTTTGCATAATCCTTTCCACTTAAAGGAGAAGCATACATCGCACATTCTCCACAAATGTCTCTAGCAAAAGGCATATCAGATGCAATAATGGGAATCTTCATATACATCGCTTCTAAATATGTAGTAGAAAAAACTTCTAAAAGAGATGGCATAAATAACAAATCCATCTGCTGATATAAACTCGGAAGTTGAACTAAATCTACACGATTTAAAAAACAAATATGTCTTTTAATAGCTTCATTTAGCTCTAAATCCTCCTCCTTTAATGAAACATAAAAAGTGAAATCCGAAAATCCCAATTTTAATAATGACTCAATAACCTGAGGAATAATTTGAAAATTTTTATGAGGATAATTTGCCGTCAAGCATAAAATTTTAAAGGAATTATTTTTGGGCAATACCAGTGGTTTCCAAGATTCTGTATTCAAAAATACTTCATTTAAAGTATTCGAGACAACATAGGTTGGTTTCTTAAAATACAACTTAAATCTTTCTTGAGCCACTTGACTTTCAAAAATTAAAATGTCACTATTTCTCTTAAAAGCGGATCTCTTTATAGTCGATATAAAAAGTTTTTCAACCGATCTAATATCCCTAATTGGTTAAAATAGGGTGAATCCTGATAAATTAAATGTGGGATTGCAAACCCTACTACCTTAATCCTATTACTTCTATGATATGATGGTCCAAATACTGTAAAAATGACATTTGGGGCAATTTTTTCTTCAATATTTTTTACAAATTTTGATCTTTTAAGAATATTTTTGTGTATCTCGTCCGGAATATCAAAAAAGTAAAACTCTCAGAAAACTCTGATTGATTTATTTGTTTAGCAGAATTTGGAGATTGTATAACAAAAAATTCATGTCCTGTTGATAAAGTTTCAACATCTTTTAAAAATGATGTCGATACTTGAATCCCACCTCCGGCAAAAAGATTAGAATTATCTATTAGAATTTTCATTATTTAATATTCTTCTCTTTAATAAACTTTAAAGTCTCCTTAAACCATGGCATATTTTTATCAAAATAAATCTTGTTACCATCTTTGTCATTGTAATGAGTCCAAATAACTGCTCCATCACAAAGCGTGTAAATTAATTCTAATTGCTTTCTCCAAGTTGCACTATCCACAAAAGTGAAGCCCAAATTATGTTTTGAGGGAACATTATTATATTGAGGCCATATAAATGCATAAATTGGCTTGTTACCCATTTTTCTTATCGCATTTACACTATTTCTTACCATAGCTTCCCATTCATTATAATTTGAACTATGAGAATAATAGGCTGGAAAAACTACATTCGAAGAGTTATAAATATCTTTCGAAATGGAACCATAATGAAAAACTGATACCAGATTCTTTGAGTCTATCTTTCTATAAGTATCTAAAATCTCCACATACTTATCTATTGCCTGAGATTTGGTTTTAGGATCCTGAACATTCCAGTGTTCAACATCAATACAAACGGGCACGATATTGTTCTTAGATCCCCTTGATTTATCTAAAATTTTTGATTTGTCTACAAATCTGCGATTAAATGCCTTAACATCTTTCTCATGATAATTTGTAGATATTATGCCATCTTCATATATAACATTAATCTTACTAAATCCATATTTTGATAGATTGGGTTTATTTAAAAACAAAATAGCATCAAAAACTTTGAATTTCTTTTTCTGCTGGCATAAACCACTTATTGGTAAGCTCAACAGCAAAATTACAATACAATTTTTCAGTTTAACCATTATCAAATCCATTTCCATTGATCATTATATTAGAGATAAATTCACAACCTTTATATATAAAATAAATACTAGTTAGCAGTACCCCCAATTTTTTTCCCCTTTAACTTGTATAGCGAAGTACATAAATATCCCATAACAAAATATTACAATCCTTTCTTCGCCAACTACGATTGAACTAAATATCAACGGCAAAAACATTAAAAATACATCTGTTAGTTTTTCTTTGCTATAATACATTGCCAAAAAGCAAAAGACAATTGGTTTAATAACATTTTGAATACCTCCTCTATCAGAATAGGCTAACAATTTGTCTTGCAAGTATCCTCTCATTACAAAAAGAATTGCTACAAAACCAATTGCCGCGGCTATTGTTAAAAAAATCTTAAACAGATTCCCTTGTCTAAAATATTTCACTATTTGAGTTTTCAATTCATTAAACTTTTCAACATATACCAAAATTAACGATTGGAAATGCGACAAAATTGAAAATGATATAAATGCATACTGCTTAAGTGAATTTTTATACAATATTGCTATAAGAAAAAATAATAGAGATAATTTCAACCTTTCAGCTGAGAACAACAATACGACGAAATAGAAATTGATCAAAGTACAGTATAAAAGAGGAATCGATATTCTTAATCTTAACATATTCTTTGCTAGAAAAAAAGCAAAAAGACCATTAATTATAGAAAATAAGAGATCCTTTTCAATCAATCTATTTAGAAAATAAACAATAAAAAAATAAACTGGTTCACTTGCTCCTAAATAATTCCTATATGCAATAAAACCAGGGCCAATAGAGAAGTTATTGATCTCTTCATAGAAAAGCCGATAATGTAGCTGGTCTCCCGAAACATAGTAAGGAAAAACATAAATACTCAAAACAAAGGTTATGCCAGCAAATATATATGCATGAATTAAGTGTTTAACGTTACTCATTTATTTTCTATTTGAATTTCTAAAAATGAATTTTTATCAAAATAAGTTAAGGCACTCGTACCATAATGTAAAATGGTCAATTTACATTCAACGCGTAATAAAGATTCAATAAAAAATTCCAGCATTTCACCACCATTTAAGTTTATATCAAATTTAGACATCAATAACTCCGCCGAGTTATCAATTACTTTAATATGGGGTGGAGCTTTATCAACTTAAAATGTATTTTAAATTCATTTTCAACGCGCTCAATTGCATTAATATCAATATTCCAACTAGAGACATATAATAAAACTTCTTGTCCATATAAATGCAAAAAATCAATAGCATTAGGGTATAACACTTTTCGTACCAATGGTGAACGTAAGTGATCAACAAAGTCATTTTTAAATGTTAAAACATTTTTCCTTTTAGGAATTTTCCATTTTTATATTTGTCAATGTCATAAACATAAATGTTATTTGTAAACTTACTTCCACCGTGAAAATCCTGGTGACCGGTGAGCCTATAAAACAATTTGATAAAATAACTCTTTATTTTTCCTAACCCAAAACTGACTCCAAGATTTCGTTCAGTAACTGATCTAATATTACTTATATAAGTTCCCTCACCTTCTTCATAGACATTAATATTGATATTTTTAAACCTTTTTAAAAATGAAGTTTTACTATAACCGTAATCACTATCAATAAATAGATTCGAATATTTTTTACATCAACAGACTTGAACGCCTGCTCATATGTAGAAAAAACCTCTACCTTTTCCCAATAATCAATCTGAGATGCTCTATTGGCTAAAATATTCGAATCTTTAAAAGAATCAATCACTATTAAGTGCTTATTATTAGCATCATCAATATTTGTAACATTAAAATACTGAAGAGGCTTTGAAATAAAATACAAACTATGATTATTTTTCATTTATATTATTTTTAATCCAATATTTCCAAGGCATATCAATAGCTTTTATTGCAGCAAACATCACCGCAATAAAGTTAATAAAGCTAATGACAACAGACGAATAGGCCGCTCCAATGGCTCCTAAATAATCGACAAGCACATAGCTTAAAGTTACCTGTAGAATTGAACATGTTATTGTAATTGTTGCTAATAATTTGGTTTTATTCGTGAAAAACAAATAATTAACGAATAACAAATAAAATCCTTGAAAAGCTTGTGATATAATAGCCCAAATAATGAAATCTTTTGATTCAAGATATTTTGATGAGAAAAGATTTCGAATCAAAATATCGGAGAAAAAAAGAAAAAACACGGCTAACAGTGCATAGGCAATTAAGCAGATATATGTTAACTTAACGAGTTTCAATTTGTTACTATATAATATATTGGCATCAGCTTCACTAAGATTTTTATATAAAAATGGAACAAAAGCATTATTAAATGCCATAGTAATAAAAGAAATAAACACTCCAAACTGAAAACCAGTTGCGTATAACCCCGTATAATATTCATTAACAAGTCGTGTAATGATTATTCTGTCAGCCCCAGCTCTAAGCCAAATACTTAGAGCATGTGGAATTAAAGGAATACCAAAAAGTAAAATCCCTTTAATAACGCTTTTACTGATTGAAAATTTTAAATAGTTTCTTCGAAATAAAAAAAAAAAGACTAAACAAACCATATAAAATAGTCGAAATCAATATTCCATCAACTCTTCCTGTCCATCCTTGTTTTAGAACTACTACAAGTAATAGAGAAATCAAAATATTGACTACTGTTTGAGAAATCTCATAAAAGCCATACTGGAACGGACGTTCCTCGAGACGCCACAATGTCAAATTTAGAGTAGTAATAACAGAAAATAATGCAGAAATAACAGTTAATATTTGATATTTAATGTCAATTTTAAACCAGTCAAAAATTACCCCATTAAATACCGTAATCATTAATAACATGACAATTGAAGCAACCAATGACAATAGTAATCCGTTAAATACAAAAATTTTAAGATTATCTTTATTCATCGAAAAGTAACGTGCACTGACAGCTCCGTCAAATCCTACATTTGCAAAAATCACAAAAATAGCAAATAACACGTTAAAATTTGCTACTATCCCAAATTGGGCTGGAAGAAGGTAATAACTTAAAACTGGCAAAATTAAGAATGGAACAGCTTTATTTATTGCACTACCGAAAGTATAAATAAGCGTGGATTTTAATAATTTATGCCTTAACAAACTTTTTATCATCGATATTTTAAATATGCTTTTTAGTAGAGACAACTCTAACTAAAATCTTGTTACGGGACAGATTTGATTATAGCTCCTTTTGCAACTACTACATTGTAACCAATAGTACCGCATTTATAGTATTTGAAAACAGTTTATTTAAACATTTCTCCTCATTAGAAATTCACAGTAATCAAAATCTTCTTGAGTATCAATATCAATTGAACTTTGCAAATCCATGATATATCCGTAAGTGTTATCCGTATAAAGGGAATTACTTTCTAATATACTTGATTTGAACATGTACATAGCTCCATTAGGGATATATGTAGGTATATAATTCTGCCTACTCAAAGAATCACCTTCGTTAAAAAGATTCTCGACCAATCCATCATTATTAATACGCTTGTTCCAATAAATCGGATGTTGCTCTTTTACAAATGAAATTAAGGATTTGACATTTGTATCATGGAAAATTTCAAATGCTTGTTTAATATGGACTTCATTTCTTAGAGGGCTAGTTGGTTGCAGTACCGCAACATTATTATAAACATCGTTTCTATCTTCAAACCAGGTAATAGTATGTTTTATCACATCAATAGATGATGCCTCATCAGTAGCAAGATCACTGGGGCGTATAAAGGGATGTTTGCTCCGTATTCTTTGGCAATTCTTGCAATTTCCACGCAATCAGTATTTACAATAACTTGTTCAAAAACATTTGAGTTTATAGCAGCTTCTATTGTGTGAGCAATCAAAGGCTTTCCATTAAGCATCCGAATGTTTTTTCCAGGAAGTCCTTTCGACCCCCTCTAGCGGGAATTATCGCAATCATTCTATTATTTTTAGATTTCAAAATTATATCAAATAAATACTACAGTCCCATTTTCATAAACAGCTTACTTTAAAGTATAATTATTTAAGTGAGCTTAATTTAACTTTGGACATTTTAATTGCAAAAGAAGATGTTTTATTATCCCTTTCATTATACGCAAAATACGCATATTCGTTATCAAACTCTATTGCGACATACGCATAATCCTTGACAGAATTATTAAAAGGCTCCAAGTTTAGCAATTTAGTCCAGTTTCGCCCGCCATCCGAACTAATAGCCAATGCAAGCGGACTCCTATTCCCACCATGTGTCGAAACATTTAATTGACTGTCATTCCAGACCATAAGCAACTTATCTGTACCTGGTATCCTTTTTATTGTTTGTGGAGATGAAGGGAATTAATATTACTCTCTTCCAGGCGCCAAGTTTGTCCCAAATCAAAACTCCTTGCAAAAAGTACTTTGCCTTTATCTGTTCTTATATTATATAGTAATTCTTTGTTCTTAATGAATGTCAAACCTGGCTCCAATAAATCATACTGAGGGGACTTAATAGCTTTAGACTTTTTCCAAGATTTCCCATAATCCTCACTATAATAGTAAAAAATCGCCAAGCTAGTCTTCCCTTTCAAATAACTTTTCATCGTACCTCCATCTGGGATACAAACGGGCAAATAAATAGTTTTTCCAACTAAAATTGCTCTTGAATTATTAATAATCTGGTATCCCTGATTATCCCCATAAATCGTTCTTGGGACACTCCACGTTTTTCCATTGTCGTCAGAATTTTCCACCTTCAAATCGATGCGGTCATCACTGTACTTTACCAGATAAATTAACAATAGTTTACTCCCATCAATACGCAAAATAGATGGCATTGATGAATTAATGGCCCCAGGAAAAGGGGTTGATGTATAATTACCTTCTCTCCAAGTTTTCCCTTGTCAAAACTCAGCAACTTAATCAAATCAGCATTTGCGAAGTCTTGAATATTGGCTACGCTTGATTTTGCCACCATCATCAACGAAGTATCATTCAGTTTGATTATTTCGGGATATGCATAATTATAACCTTTATATTGTCCCTCTGTTAATAAATATGTTTTTTCAACTTTAATTTCTTTTAAGCCATCTTTTATATTGATTTTTAACCCGTCATTTGGAATATCTACATCATATTCTAAATCGATTTCAAGAGGATCTTTCTTACTGCAGGAATTAAATATAAAACTCATGCAAAACAATAATAAAACAATTCTAATTTTCATTTTATAATTTTATATGTTTAATATCTTCTTGAGCTTTTTTAAAATCATCATGCTTGCCAATGTCCAACCAATAACCATTTATTGGATAGGTAATAAGTTTCAGATTCATTTCAATCACTCTATTTATCAAGTCAGTAATATCAAAAACTTATCCTCCGGAATCATCTTTAATAGTTCCCTTTTTATAATATAAATACCAGCATTTGAAAAATAGGTATATCTCGGCTTTTCTTTTAGCGATTTAACAATATTAGACTCATTAACTTCTAAGACACCATAAGGAATATCCACTTGGTAAGATGTTGCAGCTACTGCCATATCAGATTCGGAATCCTTATAAGTTTTGAAAAAATCAGCATAGTCGATATTTGTCAAAAGATCGCTAT
The DNA here is from genome assembly GCF_019285695.1 of Sphingobacterium sp. E70. NCBI lineage: Bacteria > Pseudomonadati > Bacteroidota > Sphingobacteriia > Sphingobacteriales > Sphingobacteriaceae > Sphingobacterium > Sphingobacterium sp. E70. Next base: position 2,585,888 of record NZ_CP079104.1, read on the forward strand.
TCATTACGATAATATCATCATGCTCAAAATGCTCTACCAATAAAATCGAGCCAATAGTACCTAAAGGTTTATCTTCACGCACATATCTTATATTCAAGTTGCGATCATTGCCATCACCAAAATATTCAACCAGTTGGTCTCCCAAGTAATTAATACTTAGGTTTACATTTTTTATTCCTACTTTTTTAACCGATCTATATTATATTCGATAATAGGTTTTTCTCCAACCTTTAAAAGTGGTTTTGGTGTTGTCTCTGTTAGAGGTCGCAAACGCTTTCCTTCTCCCCTGCCATCAAAACTGCATCCGCAGGAATTATAGTTGATTGAATTCTAAAATTAAGTATATCGACAATTACATGATCCTCGTTGACAATTGGAACGACTTTAAAATGGTTAGCTTTAAAAATCTCCAATTTATCTAAACTATAACTCTTCTCGAGAATATACTTGGGTGAACTTTGAATAAAATCAACAAGTTGATGATTAAAGTCCAGCCCCTTGATAAAAACCCTTCGCAGGTCGCCGTCGGTTAGGGATCCTAATAATTTGTTGTGATCATCGACAACAAATAGGATCGCATCCGAAGCCAAGCTATCAAGCTTTATGAGTGCTTCCCGAACCGATCGAGATTGAAGAATAGTATGTCTTTCAACTATATTCATATTTAAATGGCTATGTTATGAAATTTCTTTATTTTTAAATCACCCCACTCTAACTGTGAGAGTATTTGAACAATTTTATCTGAAGTACCGCCTTCTCCATAGGGATTTTGGACATTCATAAGTAACTTTTTGAAGCCATCATCTTTAACAGTTTTGAAGCATCTTAAAACATCATTAAATTCTACATTACAGTTCAGAATACTATCAGCTTGTGTTCGACCTCTTTGGCGGTCCCCGATATTTATTGTTGCCGTACGTAGAGAAGGAGCTTCGATGATCCCGCTGGAACTATTTCCAACAATAGCATCGCAGATCTTAACCACCGACAGAAATCTTAAACTGCCTAAAGAATCATATGCAGAAGCCACGTTACTGTTTTCAAGCACGAATTTATCAATCATTTGATTGATAATCCGTCCATTGGTATCAGCATTTGCTTTTGTGAAAATAAAATAACTATTCTTTTGTTGGCGTATAGCCTGCAATAAAATCTCAAATTGCTCTTCTGAACTCATATCAGACAATGTCTCAGGATGGAATGTAACTTGGAAATTATATTTCTTAAATTTAATTCCGAGATTTTCTTCCAGTTCCTCCCGATTCAGTAGTGGAAGCTCAACAATATTATCTAAACCAATGGCACCTACGTTATAGACTTTGTTAGGATTCTCTCCCATTTGGATTAATCTTTGACGGTATTCTTCCGTTGACGTAAAATGAACTGCACTCAACTTACTTACAGCATGCCTGATCGCATCATCATACGCCCCTTCTGTGATTTCACCACCATGCAAATGGATAATAGGAATAGTAAAAATTGTAGCGGCGGCGGCTATAGATAACATTTCATATCGATCTCCCAACAGGACTACTGCATCAGGAACAAAGCGATTAAATAAGTCTGCGAATCCCATCTGTGCTACCCCCATAGATTTTACGATACCTGATGGTGTATCCGATGAGAGCAACATTTCAACCTTCTCGTCTATACTAAAACCATCTGCTTCAATAAATCGATATGTTAAACCGAATTCGGGAGACAAATGAGCACCTGTAACTACAACCTGTAATTTGAATTGATTACTTTCCTTTAATTTATGCATTAACGGTTTTAACAAACCGTACTCTGCCCTAGTTGCTGTTATTATACAAATCTTTTTCATCTATATTTGAATAAGATCATCTTCTTCAAAGTTTTGTTTAGCAATCTTTCCAACAACCTCATCCCAACGCATTGGAGAAATACCAGATCCAGGGCGTTTTACAGTAAGGTTCTCTTCAGAAAAAACTTCACCTTTCTTTATCGCTACTTTTGCCACAATACTTTTTCGTGCGATTGCAATATTTTTCTTCTCTGATTCACTAGGCTCTTTCAATCCAGATCCAGAAATAGCTTGCTCTATATTTCTTATTGCTAAAACCATAGCTTTCAATTCGCTCGGTTCCAACGAAGCAGCATGGTCAGGCCCTTCCATATACTTGTCTAAAGTAAAATGCTTTTCTATAACACGGGCACCTAAAGCAACCGCTGCAATCGGTACTTCTATACCAAGAGTATGATCGGAATAACCTATTTCAGTATCGAATGTGTTTCCAATATGCAACATCGCCTTCATGTTAACATCTTGCATTGGAGTCGGGTACTCTGTATTACAATGCAAGATTGTAATATCTTCTTTTTAATACCTTCTTTTTAAAAACATCAATAGCTAAACGAATATCTTCCAAAGTGCTCATTCCAGTAGATAGAATTACTTTATTAAACAACTTTGCTACCATACGAAGATAGGGTAAATTTGTAATTTCCCCTGATGGCACTTTCACTAAAGCTAAACCTATATCTTTCAAATATTGTAAAGAGTCCAGATCAAATGCTGTAGAAAAGAAATTAACATTCTTTTGATTACAATACTGAATCAGCTGTTCATGATCATCATGCGAAAGCTCTAACTTTTTCAACATATCCAACTGCGAATCCTTTTCATCCTTTGTATTCTGGATTTGATAATCCGCTTTTTTGCAGACTTCGCTACTAGCTTATCAGCTTTAAAGGTTTGAAATTTCACATAGTCAACACCTGCATCGACAGCTGCATCTACTAACCTGAAAGCATTTTCTAAACTTCCATTGTGATTAACTCCCGCTTCTGCAATAATTATAACTCTATTATTCTTCATTATCTTAATTTTTTTGCGGGATTCCCGACCCAAACTTCGCCAGTTGGTATATTATTCAAAACCACACTTCCTGCACCGATTATCACATTATCGCCAATGATTATCCCTTGTTTAATAACTGCATTTGCACCAATGAATGTATTTTTTCCAATTGCTACCTGCCCCGCTAATACGGATCCTGGCGCTAAATGGACATTATTACCGATCCGACATTCATGTTCCACAATAGCTCCTGAGTTAATAATGCAACAATCACCTATCTGCACCAGAGCATTTACAATAGTTTGCGGCCCTATATAAATACCGTGCCCTAATTGTACGAAATTTGCAATAGTAGAAGTAGGATGAATAACATTCAGGATCTTTTTCCCATTGGCAATAATTCTAGACGAAATCTTTTCTCGAATATTATTATCTCCTATTCCCAAAATATAGCTATCGGCAAGATTCCAGTCAAATATCGCACCCGATTCGTTACCGATATATTGCAAATCAAAAGGATTCTCGTCTTTTTCAAACAAATCACTATAGAATTGAACCGGTAAGTCGTTTTTCAAACAAGCATCCAATACGACATAAGAATGTCCAGAATATCCTATAATTGCAATTCTATCCATTTTATTATCTAACACTACTAGGGACATTGACTATCCGTTCTTCTAAAAATTCAGCATTTTTTGTTCATCACGCTGAAAATTTAAATACATAGGTAAACGATGCATTAAATTCCAGATTGGACGTGTCATAATTCCGGCTTCATTTGTATATTCAAGGAAATGCTCCTTTCTATTTTATTCTCCAATTCAACACACATCAACCAGTAATTAGCTTTTGCTTCTGGCAATTCTTCCCTGAATTTTATACCCAAACCCCGAAATAGATTGGCATACCCTTCTGCTAAATCTCTTTTATCTGCCAAAAAACCATCTAATTCTTCTAATTGGGCACAAGCTAATGCTGCATTTAAGTTTGGCATCCTAAAGTTATACCCTAATTCATCATGAAAAAACTCATATGGATGCGGTCTTTTCGCGGTTGTGGTTAAATATTTTGCATGTTTTCCCAACTCAGCATCATTCGTTACGATTACTCCTCCCCTCCGGAAGTAACGGTCTTATTTCCATTGAAAGAAAAACCGCTAATAAGCCCCATAGAGCCCGTATGTTTTCCTTTGTAATAACTTCCTAGAGATTCCGCAGCATCTTCAACTAAGGGGATCTGCCACTTCTTGCAAACAGCAAGCAGTTCATCAAGATGTACAGGAAAGCCAAACGTATGCATAGGCATACATGCTGCAATTCTCTTTCCCGTGGATTTGTTATAACAACCGTCCTCACGAATTTCTCCGTATTGCTCTAAGAATGCTTCTACGGCTTTAGGAGACAGTCCCATGGTATCTAAGTCAACGTCAATAAAAACTGGCACTGCTTGATTGTACATAATAGCATTGGCCGTAGCAATAAAAGTCAATGCTTGGGTAATAACTTCGTCACCTGCTTTGACACCAGCTAACCTTAACGCAACTTGCAAAGAGGAAGTCCCATTAACAACCGCAACCGCTTTATTTGTTTGGGTAAATGTTTGCATCATCTGCTCAAACTGATCTACATAAGCACCTACCGAAGATACAAATGTAGAGTCAATAGTATCTAAAACATATTTTTTTCATTTCCACGAAATCTAGGTTCATGCAATGGAATGAATTTATCAGTTTTGTATTGCTCCTTACAAATGAAATAAGTTGATTTATGTTTTCCATTTTTTACATTTTTGCATCTAAATACTTTCCTGTTTCTTTATGACCAAAATCAGGAATCATCTGATTAAAGAGCTCTACGATTTCCTCTTTCCCCATGTCCCAGAATTTCTCATTGCATTAATTGTATCCTCAAATAAATTGATCTTATCGACATCCTCATTAAGTGCGTTTTTTATGACTCCGAGATTTTCGAAACGCTCCATATCTAAAGTTTCTGTCGAAGTAAAGAATTCTTCAAAATCCTTCTCCCCGTGGTATCACTTTTCGTAAAGAGGCATGGCCATTTCCCCTCTAAAGGTAGGCTATCGATCAATGCTCTAGCTTCCTCTTCGTTCTCGCATAAATATGGCTCGTAACCTATTTCTTTCAAATATTGGACAGCAATCTCAGCAAAAGTAATGAGGTGAAGGTTTTCGCTTAATTTTGGGAAAAAGATATCACGGTTTTCACCAAAGACACATGACATGAGACATAACTCACCGGATTCTTTTGGTATTACAAAATACCTTTTAATATCATTAGAGCAACTATAGGTTGACGCTTCTCTATACGCTTATTAAAACCATGTAATAGAGAACCATCGGAAAAAGCGACATTAGCAAAGCGAGCTGTTGAGATATCTATTTCCTTGCTTCTACGCATTAGAAACATTTCCATAATTCGCTTAGAGGCTCCCATCATGTTAACTGGGTTTGCAGCTTTATCGGTAGAAACACAAAAATATTTTTTAACACCCTTCTCAATGGATTGTTGAATTGTCTTATCTGTATTAAAGATATTGACATTAATCATCCTCATCAAGGTATAAGGATCTTTTTCACTCCGTACATGCTTCAATGCAGATAAATTCAATACGTAATCATAATCTCCATCTGCATTCCAAAAAGCATCGTATTCTGTAGAACCAATATCTAGTGCAAAAGTCTGAAAATCTCCATCTATATATCCAAAGCTACTTCGAATATCACGAACAAGCTCCACCATATTATTTTCGCTAATATCGACAACATGCAACTTCTTAGGGTTTCTCTTGAAAATCTCTTTTGTCGTCGCCGATCCTATGGATCCCGCTCCTCCAATCACCAAAAATTTAGACGAACTAACAATTTCAGTTAGTTTTTTTCATGCTGTTCAATGTCATTATTGAACAACTCTTGATTTCTTCCAATTAATTTTAAAATATCCATACGTATAATCTACGATCAATAATTGTCTATTCAAAAATGCCCTGCATCCAAAACACAGCACATACCCTATTTGCACCTTGCCCTTAATAAGTTCCTTACTCCCTAATCTTCATTCGTAGAAAACATCTACTTTCATTTTACCGGATAGGCTTTGCTATTGTTGTCGAATAAAACAATGCGATGCCCAACAAACTCATCGAAATTAACAATGATTTTCTTTTTTAATTTCTTCCCAACTTTATCCGCTAACTGCAATAAATATGCCTGATTTAAATTATTGCCCCAAATTAATACTTCTATATTCCCTGAGTCTATTCCTTCGGCATAATTTCCAACCAAGCTAACTTCCTGAATATCTCCCGCTTTTTGTAAAATAAACTCAACAATATTATCTATTCCCAAATAGGTGTGAATTAATTTTGTAAAGGCTTAAATAAGGAATGTTTGGTATTAGCTCGGTATACTATCTTATTCTTATCTGTACTTTTTCTAAATACCCGGCCTCAGACAATTGATTCAGTTCCTTTCGAATTGCATTAGTTGATTCCTGAAATTCATCTGCCAATCCACGCAAATGTCCTTGATTACTTGCTGACACAAAAACTTGATCAATAATTTGAGACGAGTCTTGGATGTAATCAATGATTCTAACATTGGCACTGTTTTAATGAGTAACAAAAGTACTCAATACCATTTACTTCTGCAAATGAAGAAATTGTTAATTAACAGAAGCTGCATTTACATTTAAACCTTAATCAGCTCAAACACTTAATTAACAGCTTCTAAAAATTAAAATTCACGTGGAACATCAACCCAAATGAACATAAAATTGGGCACCCTGTTATGAGGTACCCTTAAAAATAAAACAAGTACTATTATCAACCAATCAAGCTTCAGTTTTTTTATATAAGTCCGTTATAGATAAAGTTGTCGTAAATGACTCCGGCCTCCTTTCCTCAAAATTTAGAACTCCAGAAACATTTACACGTCTACCTGTTAGGTCTTCAATCTTTGCGGTTCGCTTGTTTACCTTAAAACGAACGGAAACATCGGATCGCCTATTGCCTTCCCGTTCAAATGGAATAACCAAAATCTGCTCAAGATTTACGTCCAAAGCGGAATGTAATGGTCTTACTTTTCGGATAACAATATTCTTTAATCTATCATCACTACGTTCAGCTTTAAAGATAAATACCCCACTTCGGACATTTCTATCCCCACTATACTGTCCTGGGCGCTCCTGAAACATATAGCTAACGGTCATTCCAACGCTTCTATTAAATCGTTGTTTCTGCTGTTTCTTCTTCCAGAAAAAACAAATCCCTAAAAATAAAATAATAAGTATGGCTATGGTCATCATATCATGATGTTGGTTAAAATTAAACAACTAAGTGCTACACATATAGCGTTTTTTTCACTCACCAAATATCTGATATTACTGTTAATTCAATATTAAATCGGCAGGGACAAAAAAAGGACATTTTGCAACATGTTAAAATTCAACAGAATAGCCTCATTTATTTATGCGCCATAAGAGAAATAATAGTATCCATATACGATAGCTAGCTTAAAAAGTTTCAGATTCTCAACACTTAAATGTCCTAGATCAGCAACTCTATCTCGGAAGGAGCTGCAACAAAAAGAAAATTTTCGACTTCCGAATATTTATCGGTAAAAAAAAAGAGTCAAGATTAAAGGTATTTAGAAAATGCTATCTGAAGACGAAAACATAAAAAATTTATCTGCTAAAAATGAATGGATGGCAGGGAAGACCTGACCCAGAGATATAGGATCGACCGAATGTAAACTGATAAAAGCAGGCCAAAATTGGCCTGCCAAAAATTAAATTATTGCTTACTACTACTTATGAATAATTTTAGCCTGATAAGTAGAAAAACTAAAATACTTCTCAGCATCACGATATGTCTTTGCGACTCTTTCGTAACTAGCAATCGGTACGAGTTTAACCATGTAAATTAATGACGTCTGTTCATCTAAGAAATCTCCTCTCCATTCTTTAAGTTTTGCTCTCATGTAATATTTAAGGGTAAATCCTTTTCAATTGATTCAGCGATGTAATACATATCAACATCATATATATATTTATATAGGACGCCTGAATAATCTATAGATGATTGTCTTCTTCCATCCATTAACAGCCACTTTCGCATAGTTTCCGGTGTTTCATTCGAGCCCTTGGAAATGTTCGTCCAATAGAATTCCGCATGCGAGTTCTTACCTTTCAAATCAATTACATATGTTTTTGTTTCCGCAGAGTATGCTGTATCGTTTAGAACCTTATAATTATTATGAAAGTCGGGTCTTATAAATATTATTTTCACACCCAAATCGGGAGACAAATTTGTCGGGGTCCCCATCCTCCAGCAGTCTTCGGTCCGAATAATTCTAAATTCGTCTTATTTAAAAAATAGTCTCCAATGTTTCCCTGACTAATTCCAGGCGCAGAAATTCCACTAAGTAGACTAACCCCTTTTTCACCTTTAGGACCTTCTTCGCCTTTTTCACCCTTTTCACCTTTTAAATTAAAAATGAACCCCACCCTGCATCGGTTTTGGGCCCATATAAATTTCCATTTATAAGATCTAAATAATAATCTCCAATCTTCCCAGTAGTGATATGTGGACTGCCCGGACCACTATAAATAAGACTCCCATCTTTACCTGGGATACCTTGCTCTCCTTGCGGACCTATCTCTCCATCTTTTGCACATCCTAGCACAAAAACATAGCTACAAACAACAATAAAGTTTTCATAAAATGTTTTAATTTTAGTTTATCAAAATTACCTAATTTCACTATTAATTAGCAACTATATTTATTCTTGCCAATTAATAGTGAAAAAAGATTATTCCACCAAAAATAGATTAATACATTCAAAAACAAACGTTAAAACAGTGTACTAATAGAAAAAATTGTTTTATGAATCCAATAATAAGCACTAATCCAGTATTTTTCACCTTTTGCAAATCTAGCGACCAATACTAAATAACGTATAAAAATTATCCCTACACTTTAGTCAATCAATTTGGATTGATGACGTTCAAGTGTATTGTATATTTTTTGACATCTTGGGACTTTTCTTTCTGCAGCACCAGAATAGCGTCTTTGGTGTGCACCAGAATACTATCGCGTAGACCAACAAAAGCGGTATAAATATCCGTACCAATCACCATATTTCCGTTTTCGTCCACTGGATGCCCCGTTTGTTTCAAATAATCGTACATCGATTCAAAGGACCCCAGATCTGACCATTGAAAACTCGTCGCAACAACACGTATCTTTTGGAACGTTCCATCACAGCATAATCAATGGAAATGGAAGGAATCTCTTTAGACAATTGCAAATCCAATTCTCCATCTTTACGATGCTGCCAGGCATTAAAAGCTGTTGCATATACTTTGGGCTCAAAGGTCTGAAGTTCGGAAAGAAATGTATCCGCTCGAAAACAGAACATACCCGAATTCCAAAGAAAGTTACCCCGCTCGATAAAATCTTCCGCAGTATCCTGGTTCGGTTTCTCGCGAAAAGACAACACCTTATCATCCTTATATTCGATATAACCATACCCTGTCTCAGGACGGGTTGGCTGTATACCAAATGTAACGATATAACCTTTGTTCGCTTTTTCTATCCCAGCCTTGATCGCTTCTGCATATGCCTGCTCACCGACAATCACATGATCAGAAGGTGTTACGATCAATATATCATCAGGCTGTGCAGCAAAGGCAGCAAAGGCAATAGCAGCCGCAGTATTCCGTGGAGTCGCCTCCACAATATCGATGTAATCCACTTTGTTGTTTTCCATGACTTCGCGGCTTAAGCTATGATTATCACAGTTACCTACCACAATGACCTGGCCACACAACGACTGATTCCGTTTAATAGTCATCTCAAACAAAGACCCCTCTTTGAATAAAGAAAGATATTGTTTTGGGTAACTTTTGCGTGAAAGAGGCCATAAACGACTTCCTACTCCTCCTGTTAGTACCACATGGATAATTGAACTCATAATATTATTTTTTTCTGCTTCTTTATCCGCCACAACTTTACGTAAGCCCGCACTTGAAAAACGATGTGTACGCCTATTATAATAAATTTCGATATTTTCTTCTACACAATATGATCTACCGGTAAAATCAGTATCCCGATATTCCTCACCAATAATACGAACCTGAATCGGTAAAGCCTTAATCATATCGATAAGATCTTGTTCAGTTTCGTATGGAATGATTTCATCCACATAACGACACCCTTCTAATTGAATATAACGTTCAACGATGGTTTGAGTTGGCTTTGCCTTTTCCGGGAACACCTCAGATGGATCTGTATTGAGCCCGACAATCAAATAATCACAGTGTCGCTTGGCCTCTTCCAACATCATGATATGCCCAGCATGCAACAGATCGAATACACCAAAAGTAATTCCTATTTTCATCTTTCTTTAAATAGATTTTAAAACTGTTTCTTCATTTGAATTAGCATCCGCTACAATCTTACGCAAGCCTGAGCTGGAAAAACGATGGTCACGACTATTGAAATACAACTCAACCCCTTTTTCTTCACAATAAGATCGACCGGTAAAATTTTTTTCACGATATTCATCGCCTACAATACGTACATCAATCTTAAATGAACGAAGAATATCTTCTAGGTCCTGTTCAGTGGCATAAGGTACAATCTGATCTACATATTTGCATCCTTTAAGTTGAATATACCGCTCTACAACAGTCTGCGCCGGTTTGTTTTTCTCTGGGCGATCTAGAGTTGGATCAGTCTGCAAACCACAAATTAGAAAATCGCATTGACGCTTAGCATCTTCAAGCATTTTGATATGTCCGGCATGCAGCAAATCAAATGCGCTAAAGGTAATACCAATACGCATATTCTTGGCTGGGATAGTTATCATAATCGCAATAAATTTAAAGTAACAATAAGAATACCTATTTTATCTATCAAAGATAAAACTAATAATGAGAACATCAGACAACTACCTTTCGTTCTATTACAATCCAACGTAAATATCATGCCAAAGAAGGAATGTCAACATGTCTTAAATACAAATTAGCACAAGCACGGGCATCTGAGAGCGCCTCGTGATGGTTAAGCTCAATTCCCAAAACTTCACAACAGGCATTTAGCCGTGCGGGCTTGAAACCCTTTCCTGATAAATACGAAAGGTACATTCCCACTTTTCGCTCAAGCCCAAACTTTCATAAGGAAGATTATAATAACTCATTGTTTTACGAAGCACACCACGATCAAATAATTCATTATGCGCAACCATTAACCGATTATTGATCAGTGGAAAGATCTGTGGGAATAATTCTTTGAAGGTAGGAGCAGCAGCTGTATCTCGTGGCCTGATCCCATGAACACGCGTCGTCTGCCACATATATTGGTTTTGAGGTGGCTGAATCAGTGAATAAAATTCATCAACAATAATTCCCCGCTCCACAACAACCAGCCCAATTGCACAAGCTGAGTTCTGATTAGCAGTAGCAGTTTCAAAATCTATCGCTGTAAAACTTAATCCTGATTGCATCTATAATCCTCCTAAAACAGGGGTAAAAATAATACTTTTTTAATTGTGCCCCAATAGCTAACTTTTCAAATTGAAAATAAAAAAGCAAAGTTTAATCATTCTGATTTATCAAAATTTTAATTTTGATAATATATTCTTATTAATAATATCTCTTTTTTATCAAAAAACCAGCCCCATTTATTAAAATAGTATATTGCTGATTGCATTCCTATTTTGGTCAACCGCCACGATTTGTGTGATCCTTTTTCAAAATGATGATAAATATGAACTTTCGGGTAGAATACAGTACGATACTTCGCATCTATTAATCGTCTACATAAGTCGGTCTCTTCACCATACATAAATATTCCTTCATCAAAAAGCCCAATTTCCTTCAATGCCGAGATTCGCAGATACATAAAACAGCCCGATAAATAGGGTACATCCATAATACGGTCATACCCTGTAAATCTAAGTTCAAAAGATCATTTCTCCGTTCGACCATTTTGTTAAACGGGTTAAACCTTCTGCCTATCCAATCGTAGGGTGTAGGCAGCAACTTGCACAGCCGCTGGATCTCATTATTTGGATAGAGTACCTTAGGCATAATATTGCCAATATCTGTATTCTTCTCCAGATAATCAGTCAATTCTTCCAATACACTTTCGGCGTAATAAACATCAGGGTTTAAAATAAGATGATATGTCACCCCTTGTTGAATAGCCGATTTCAATGCAATATTATGCCCAGCCCCAAATCCAGGGTTTGATGGATTGTGTATATATTCAATTCTCGCATCGATGACAATATCTTTCAGCTCATCTGTAGGTGAATTATCAATGAGATATAACTTTATTACTAAACCCGATTGAAGAAAACTTCCAATAGCCTCCAAGAGAACATTTCTTTCATTCCGATATAAAACGATTGAACCTGTTACAATAACCATTAATTTTAAAATTTGGATTTTACCTCTTGATAAACAGACTCAATACCTTCTCGCAGAGAAATTTTAGCTTGCCATCCTATTCCATTGATTTTGGACACATCCATTAATTTACGAGGCGTTCCATTTGGTTTGGTACTATCGAGTACTATTTCCCCTTCAAACCCAACAATTTCCTTAATCAATATAGCTAAATTATAGATCGAAATATCCTCTCCCACGCCAATATTGACTAAGCCTGCTCCATTATAATTTTCCATAAGGAAAACACAGGCATTTGCTAAATCATCAGCATGCAAAAATTCACGAAGGGGAGTTCCGCTTCCCCAAATCACAACTTGGTCATGCCGCTCTCTTTTCGCCGTAATAAATTTACGTATCATTGCAGGAAGTACATGAGAGTTGTTCAGATCGTAATTGTCATTTGGCCCATAGAGATTTGTTGGCATGACGGAAATAAAATTACATCCATATTGCGACCGATAGGCATCGCACATTTTGATACCAGCAATCTTAGCAATCGCATAGGGCTCATTGGTAGGTTCCAATTCGCCGGTCAATAAATATTCTTCCTTCAAAGGTTGGGGGCCAACTTTGGGTAAATACAAGATGAGCCCAAAAACATGAGCTTATTCACACCATTCAAATAAGATTGATGAATAACGTTATTCTGAATCATCAGATTTTCATAGATAAAATCTGCTCGATAAGTATTATTGGCAATTATTCCACCTACCTTCGCTGCGGCAAGAAAAACATAGCTCGGTTTCTCTCGCTCAAAGAAATGGGCAACACCATTTGAATCACGTAAATCTAGCTCTGCGGATGTTCTTGACACAAAATTATGATATCCTTGCTTCACTAGTTCTCTTACTATCGCGGACCCCACCATTCCCCGATGCCCAGCGATATATATTTTATCACTTTTATTCATAAGCTCTTTTTCCTCTTCTTATTTTTTCAATCTATCCAGATCGGCTTCCATCATCTCTTTTACTAATCCCGCTAGATCGTATTTTGGTTGCCAACCGAGCTTGGTTTTTGATTTTGTAGGATCACCGATCAAAAGATCTACCTCAGTTGGTCTAAAGTAAGTCGGATCAATTGCAACGACCTGTTTTCCAATTTCGAGACTAAAGTCAGGATTACTGCATGTTTTGATAAATGCTTTTTCTTCTATACCTTCTCCGCGAAAATCGAGTTCTATTCCAACCTGCGCAAAAGACATGCTGATAAAATCACGAACTGTGGTAGTTACACCTGTAGCAATCACATAGTCCTCAGGTTGATCCTGCTGCAATATCAGCCACATTGCTTCCACATAATCCTTAGCATGTCCCCAATCCCTTTTAGCATCTAAATTGCCTAAATACAGACAATCTTGTTTTCCTAAAGCTATCGCCGCTGCTGCCATTGTAATTTTGCGCGTGACAAATGTTTCGCCTCGACGAGGAGATTCATGATTGAATAAAATACCATTACAGGCGAATATATTATACGCTTCACGATAATTTTTAGTAATCCAAAAACCATAAATTTTTGCAACACCATAAGGTGAGCGTGGATAAAAGGGAGAATTTTCATCGTAAAATCCCTTTTCATTTTTATTCGCAGCTAAGCCACCATATAGCTCAGATGTTGAGGCTTGATAAATACGTGTTCTTTTTCAAGACCTAATATACGTACAGCCTCTAGAATGCGTAAAGTCCCAATTCCATCTACATTTGCTACATATTCCGGAGAATCAAAGGACACTTTTACATGAGACATTGCTCTAAATTATAGATCTCATCCGGTTGGACCTCCTGAATGATACGGATAAGATTTGTAGAATCGGTAAGATCTCCATAATGTAATTTAAAACGAACATGCTGTTCATGTTGATCAACATAAAGATGATCGATTCTTTGTGTATTAAAAGATGATGCTCGCCTCTTTATACCATGAACCATGTATCCCTTTTCCAATAAAAGCTCTGCTAAATAGGAGCCATCTTGACCGGTTATCCCCGTAATTAATGCTATTTTCATTTCCCCTTTCTTATTTTTCTGTATCTAATCTCTTATTATAAATATTATTTACACGTCCTACGTTCTTTTCAATTACTCTTTCTGAATAGTTTAAAAACTGTTTCCTTCTATTTGTGAAATTAAACCTTCTGGTTCAGTATCGATGATAATTCCTGTCAATCCTACATTATTTGTGATAGACGCTTGACCTTTCCCAACCTTTAATAAATAAAATGCTTCTGCAGAATCCGAAGTGGAGATATTGTTATTAAAAAGAACATTTCTAGCCCCATTTAACTGTAGTAAATTTTGAAAACTATTTTCAAAATAATTACCTGTAATGTCAAATCCGTATGTAGCCTTATTAAGAGATAAACTGAGCCCATTTTTTGAATCGCTCACACCTTCACATCTATTTCGTAAAAATGTATTCCCCAAAGCTGTTTTCCCGTTTACGCCCAGATGTAAATAGCCTTCTTGCATATTTTCAAATCCATTAGCCTCTACAATATTGATGTTGTACACACCTTCGCAAAATATACCTATACGAGAAGATTTAAAATAGGAATCTCGAATAATATTGGCATACATTCCGTATTGCTGTGATCCTTCAACAAAAATACAGACATCATGCTCCTGAAAGACACTATTATAGATCTTTACCTTCGTAAATGCTCCCTCATGGGAGACATTTAGGTAAATCCCATATTTACTTCCCAATGTTCTTATATTCTCAATAATAACATCCTCTAGCATATTCTTTTGGGCTGTAAAAATACTTCGTAATTTTTGCCGACTTTCGACCGAATCACCATCCCTCCCACTCCTCCAACATCTCCTTCACCGAGTATCTTTACAGAATTAGGTATAACCAAGGGCTTACTAATTACATAATCTCCTCTTGGAAAAAAAACAGACTTACCTGTTCCCTTATCCAAAGCCTTTTGTAGAGCATCTGTATCATCAGTACTTCCATCTCCCAGTGCTCCGAAGTCTTTTACATTTAAAACATAATCAGAAATATCTTTTCTCGATTCCGTTCTATTGTCTGACTGTGCTGTACAAGATAGATTACAAATTGCAAGAACAACAAAAATGACAAATAAAACTCTATTCATAAGAAACTTTATTTACAAAATTAGGCTTTTTAACGAAAAGACGATAATCGCCATCAACTAAAGATGAATCTTTTATTGATGGTAAAATTTGCAGTAGCCCCATTTCATTAATTATTCCAATATCGTAACCTAACGACGAAACAATCTGTGACAGTTTAGCCTCCCAAATCTTATTATAGATAGTTTAAAACTTTCTTTTTCTCCTGGAAAATCGCCCCATTAGCCAGAAGTATTTCCCTCAAGATATCAGTCGTCGTCAATAAGAAAAAACTCTGAACATGGGGTGTATAATTGCTTCTTATCAAAGATTGATAAACTTTGGAACTGTAGGATATACCTAATAATCCTAAATTAGGATTTTTGTTAAAAACACTGATGTAGTCATCGATAAAGCTGTCAGACTCTCCGTTTACAGATGAGTTTGTCAAGAAGATATATTTATTGGTTGCATCAATTATATTTTTGCCACAAAACTATATCCGCTAAAATCCATACCACAATTCGGAACTGCATAAATTTTCACTTTATCATTATAGAATCCTTGCTGTTTAAGTCTAGACTCATACTGTTCAGTTAAATCAGAGACGGTCAAGATTCCTTTTATCGAGTTAGCTCCTTTATAGCTATTGAATTTGTCAAAATAGAATTTCAATCCACACACGAACTTATTTCCAGTATATTTTATCTCCTTATGGCGTTCAAAGCAGTATCCAGCCCATTCATGGGTATGAAAGATTATTTCATTATCTAAAATAGGATTTCTCTCTCTTCTCTGGATTTCAATTCGTCCTACTCTTTTTATATGAAGGAGATGAAGAAAATATTCAAACACAACAAACAAATAAAACTTAATCATAAATTTCCCAATACTCCTTTCTTACCAAATCTATAGAAAAACGGTCTTTTATACGTGCTAAATTAATCAACTGCCTATTGTGGTATAATGAAGAATATCCTGGTTCAAAAAGCCTTCTGATATTACGAATATCATTCATGATTAAATTTTCTGATGGAACAATCTCTTTTACAGCCGGAATATCCCATGCAATAATTGATAGACCTGAATTCATTGCTTCTAAATATACCATACCGAATGTTTCGCCTCTAGATAACAGAATAAAATAATCTGATTGTGATAAGAGTTCATCAACATCTGACCTATATCCCAAAAATCTGATTTTATCTACAATCCCTAAACTTGAAGCCTGTTTCTTTAGCATTTCGACATATTGCTCTTCACCTCCCCAACAATATCCAATGACCACTGATAATCTTTTATTAGCCCTAAGGAATCCAGCATTCGATCTGTACCTTTTTGATAGCTTATACTCCCTACACTAATCAATCGTAAGGGTTCATTTTGATCTATCCTAAACACAGAAGTATTGGGGACAACCCAATTCGGGATACATGAGGCCTTATATCTAAAGCTGGATCTTGCGAAACCAAAGGATGTAAGGTAAATAATTTTATAGGAGAGAAGCTCAGATAAAAATAAAACAAGTGTATGAAATGTAAATACCGTTAGTCTTCTGATAAAGCCTGTATGGGAATCCCTGTTATTCTCTGGTAATGAATGAACTGTAATAATTGCCTTGATACCAGCCAGCTTGCCTATAATCGCTGTCCACAAATGGCTTTAGGCTGATGCCCATGTATATAATCGAAACCTCTTTGCTTAATATATTTATATAGACTTGTCACTGATTTTTTAGAAAACCAGCTCATTTTTATAACCTTTACAGAAATATCTTTAGGTATTTTCTCAAGTAAGGGACCTTCGCTAAATGCGATAAGATGAATCTCATAATGCTCTTTTAACATTTCTATCAATTTCAGCACATGAAGTTCGCTTCCATATAAATTAGGCCGATCAATTACAAAGGCTATTCTCTTCATTTTTAAAAACAAAAAACATAATCAAAAAGGGATAGAAAAATTCAAGGTTTGGAAAGATAGAGAAAATAAAAACAGATAAAAATACCAAAATCTAATAAAAGAATTTGCCGTTCGTTGCAAAATCAGACAAGTTAGAAGCATATATATCAAAAAGAGAATCAATCCAAGCTCGACAATCATTTGCAGAACAAAATTAAAAGAAGCTGGACTAGCTCCTCTTGGATAGTACAAAACATCCATATAAGCAGGTAGATAATCTTTAATATAATATTGGAAATTGTACATGCCAACTCCCAAGAGTAAAGATTTATCCTTTAGCAAATTAAAAAGAGCCTGGGAGCTTCCATACCTCTCTATGGTGGACAAATCCGCCTCAACCTCGAAAGCACTTATAAACCTCGCGCCAATATTAAACCCACCAATGGACATTGTACTTAATATATAAACAAGTGCTAAAACAACCGGCAAAACAAATAGGGATTTTATAGCACCCTTCAAACTAAAAATGTTAATATATCGACCAAATTCGATCGCATAAAAAATCAAAAATAGCAATTGCCCCAGCCTTGAAATTGATAAAATAACACAAATAAAAAACAATATTCCAACTGCGATTAATATGTTTAATTTAATTAAACGTTTTCTAAAGGCATAAAAAAGTGCCAGATTAGAAAAGAACAATTGGTATACAAAAAAGACGCTTCATTGGTCAAACCTGCGGGCCTGGCTCCTAAATAATCCTCAATTCTAAATGTTTCTGAAAAGGAAGGGTTATTATGAATTAATATAAAGCCTATCCCAGAATATTGTAAAAGAACTGCAATTGACGGTAATATGCCTGCTAATATCATAGCCCTTAGAAAATTTCTATTTATCCGTTCGACATCAAATGTTTCTATAAGGTAGTTTCGTACAATAAAAAAACCGGAAGAAATACAAAAAGTTTATTAAGAGACATCAGCCCTCTAATGAGGGGATCGGACTCATATATGGATCGGGGAATAAGTCCCCAAATGCAACCCTTATGGAACCTAAAATAATAGAAATTAGCGAAAAAACAAGGAATATGATCCAAATAAAATCAGGCAAAAACAAACGTGTTTTAGCCAAATAAGCTTTCAGATCTTGCTTTTGAAATAACAGAATTAAAAGTAATAGTAGAAAAGATTTAATTCAAAAAAGAAACTGTGATGCCAACCTTTATTATTGAAGTTACATTAAACTGCGCCGTTATAATCAACGGATATATAAGTCCAATTGATTTCTTTAAAAAAAAGTAAACGGTGGATACTATAATCAGAAAATATAACAAATAAAAAAGTACACCTAACATATCCTTTTTTGAGATTTACAATGAGAAACAAAGTCTTCCTATATTCTCTATAAAGATAAGCTTTCCAGGAACCAACATTTAGATTATTGATAGATGCTTTGTAAACCTCGTTGAATCCTTTGACAGCATTTACGTTACTGATTCCTTCAGTGTTCATATGAGCGATTGTTTTATCCAAAAATAAAACTCCCCTTTTTCTGCGTATATCCGGGAAAATAATTCGTAATCCATCGCAACTTTATAACTCAGATCATATTGGAATGCAACATACACATTCCGGGATACAAAACAAGTAGGATGCCAAATAGGCATTTGGAACACAAAAGTTTCCAAGGCCTTAGGAGCATAAACTTTACTTATCTCCCGATCAAATAGAGATAGTCTTCCATGAACAACCTTAAAGTCTTTACCCGATTTGTTTTCAGCGAACAATCGTGCAATATCTTCTAAAATATTAGGTTCATAATAATCGCCCGAATTAATCAAGCCAATAACATCCCCGGACGCACGCCTTATCCCTTTATTAAAAGCATCACTGATTCCTCTATCCTTCTCACTAATAAAAACGGCTATCTTATCACGGTATTTCTCAATTATTTCCAAGGTTCCATCAGTAGACCCTCCATCAATAACTATATATTCTTTATTAATATAATCTTGCTCAAACAATACATTTTTAATTGTTCTTTCAATATTCGTTACATCATTAAAGACAATGGTGACAATAGATATCTTTGGCAATGCGCTCATTTTATAAATTTATTTTATGTAAATAAAACCGAAGTAGTTGAATCAAATTTCGTGGCAACCAATGGAAAATAGAAGAGTTATAAAACCTGCCGTCAGTACCAGATTGCCCCATTATTCTAGGCAGATATTTGAATGGTATAAATATTAACCCCGAGGCCATAGCATGTAATACAGCCTTGGCCAAACAATGCTCAAAATAGACACCCTCACTATCATTCAATTGGCTTAAAAACTTGAATAGAAAATCAGAATAAAAATCTTTTCTTGCAATAAAAATTCGTGAATCAATAAATTGAAAATTAAACTTATCCAATCCATATATATCAACTTTTTCGTGATTAAATGATTCAAGTAAATTTTGAATATTTGTTATTTGATACCTTCCCGTAATTTTGCATACATAGGTTCCATCCGCTATAAATTTTGACTTCTCAAGAGCATGTAATAAAATCAACATTTCACCATAGCCTTTTCCTAGGTTCCGATCATAGTCGTTGCTAAAAAAGTAATGAATTCAATACGTTTCTTTTCATCAGCATCAAATGCACTAGAGATGTCTGTTCCTGAATTCTCCGCAAATACAATAGGAAGATCGGTCGCTCTCAGGTAGAAACGGATGGCATCTATATACTGATGCTTTCTCATTTCTGCGTCCTGTAAGGCTGTTAAAACCATTCCATTGGGAAGAATACAGCCTGTTAATAATAGTGCTCCCATAATAGATTATTTTTTCCAAATACCAACCGCTGTGCCAGCGATCAGCTTCTGATATTGCATATATTCTACGATAGCTGAGGCCGCACTTAAGATCAGGGTCGCCAAGACGACACCCGAAAGGCCTAGCCAATGTCCAAATAGAATCCCAAGTGGTACATTCAATACCCCCACAACAACGACCAAAATAACTTGGAGGCTAATTATGCCAAGACCATTCAGATAATAAATATAAATTGTCCTAAATGCATTTAGAACAGTATAGATAGCCAGAATCCATGAAAGTAAAACTGGCGAATCTATTTCAGTTCCCAACCATAATTTATATGCGAAACGCGAAAAAGTGCCATAATGCAAGCGAGAAATCCCAGTCCCAAGACCAAAAACTGCATTTTTTTATCGTTTTTTTATCCATGCATGATCCTCAATCCGATATGCCTCCCCAAAAGCTGTCCATAAAGGAGCCATAACGATTCCTGATAACATCGTTATAACACTAAAATATCTATACGCTATATTATAGGTGGTAACAGCAGTTGGGCCAAATAGCTGGGTAATAATTAAATTATCAATATTGTACACTAGAATCAACCCGAGTTGAATAACAAAGAACTTCCAGCCTAACTGAAATATATCTCTTAATAAAGTCGAATCAAAAGAATAAAAACTAGGAGAAATGGATTTATATCTTCCTTTAAATAGGAAAAAATTAGCCGTCAATAAAACAATCACTGGACTTAATGCCATAGGCACAGCAAGCATTTCCAATGAGCCTTTTTCACATACATCGTAAGTAAAAAAATCACAAAAAGAGACAGGCAGTTAATCAAAAGATTAATTACAGATCCGACTATAGTATTTTGATTTGAAGCTGCGACAGTGATGATAGTGTTTAAAACAAATTGAAAGGTAAAAGAAAAAAAAATCACGAATGCAACAACTTTCAATTCGCTCTCTGTCATAAAATGAGCATTTAATATATTTTGCCATTTGACAAAAAATTGACAGCTAATAAATAATAGAAATAATCCTAATGAGATATATAACAAAAGCAAATAAGTAGTACTTACATATTTTTTCGCCCTAACAAGGTCGCCATCAGTGATTGATTCTGTTAATTTAGTCTTAAGACCGTTTCCAAGTCCTATATCGAAAAAAATTAAACCAGCCAATTATACTACTTAAGACCAACCACAATCCATATTGCTCTTTATTCACAAAATTCAACGTCACGGGTACCAAAGCCAATGTAGCCATAACACTCAAACCCTTGAATAACAACGAATAAGAGATATTATTTTTTAATCTACTTGTACGGTTATACATTCAATGACCTTTTAAAAACAAATGAAACTGTTAGAAAAAATAGTGAAAGCATTAAACCCAATATCCCTCCAAGAAAAACCCCTTTAAATAAGCCTATTGACTGCTTATATAGTGGTAGAACTGGATCATCAATAACTTGTATCAACGGGGTTTCACGCATGAGGGACATTTTTGCCATCTCTAAATTCTGAATCAGTTGACTAAGTATTGCTTTATTTGTTTCAGCTGAAAACTGTGAACGCTGGGTCGGGATAATCCGCTGCGCTTGTTTGGTCGGGTTGAGGTTAGGCGTATTATCAACAATAACGGCTGCCGAAGTTATTGCTCCATTCATGATCCCGCGCACTGAATCGGTTTTATGTTGTAAAATTTTTATATTATCCTGTGATTTTTTCGTTTTTGTTTCCACATAAAAGTCATTTACTGTTTTAACTAATGCACTGTTAAAATCTTTAGCAAAAATTTCATCAAACGACTTCACCTCCACCTTAATTATGGAAAGCTTTTTATCTACCTTATCAACAATTAAATATTTATCTCTAATTGTAGAAACTACATTATTCATAACACTATCCTTCGCACGTTGCAAAGCTGACGTTTTTGATGAGGTTCCCTAAAAGAAATTCCTAACAATTCAGGACTCTTCTTCTTCCATTTTTCCTTAACCCCATTACCGACAAATACCTATCAATCAACAGGATCAAAGATGAATCCGAATTAAACCTGCTTAATAAAGAGGCCTCAATCATTTTACGAGATTTATATAATTCTAACAAATTATCACCCTGAAAAATCCCGCCAGTTGAAGTGCCGAAATCTATTCCAGCCAATGCTGCCAGCCCAGCCACTTGCCCTAACCCACTTGTACCACTTTCTCCTGATTCCAGAACAAATGTTGTGGTAGCAGTATAAACTGCTTTACTTGATTTCGCATAAAAAAACCGAGAAAGACACCAAGGATTCCTAGAGTTAATATAATATACCATTTGTGCAATAAATAATATGACCATCTCTTGATCTTTAATGTCAATTCTCCAATTGACAACTCCTCGGTCATTAACCGATCTCTTTTACTTTCCAATATTTTGATTATTTAAATAAACTAATAATAATCGCTAGAGTGGAAGCGACCCCGGTCCCAATACCAATCCAAGCCTGTGAACTTAGCTTTTCTCTTGGTGCACGTTTAGGAACAACAATCTCAGCTCCGGGCTTCACCATAGGGTAACCTCCATCTTTCCCTTTTACTGCGCCATTGGCATACTGGACAAAGACACGCTTTTTCAAAGCATTGTCGGTAAAACCACCAGCTTGATTGACATAATACTTCAGGCTCTTGCCTTTGACATATACCACATTATTTGGGTTCAAGACTTCACCGACAACCTTCACTGTCTCCAGTTCTTTGGGTACAGTAATTATATCCCCATCTAAAACCAATAAATCGCCACGTTGATAAGGATTTTCCAGTATTTTGTTCAGCTCGATACCAACAAGATCACTTGGTTCAACATCAGCAGCCGACATTCCTTGCTGTGACACCTTGGCCAATGCTGTATTTTTAGCCTTTGAGTTATCTGCATTTTCCTCCTCAGTCTCCCTATCTTGTTTACTTTTCTTATTGCTATTTCCCTCTTCCTCCAAACTATCCTGCTCCAATTCTTTTTCACGCGTTCTTTTTCTTTTTCTCTTCGGCTTTCAATTTGGACATGCCCGTACGTTTGAGAGAAGCACCTTCTGTATAGGCATAAGATGTTAATCCCCCGCCCGCTTGATGATATCGGAAATACGTTCATCTTCACGTGAAATGGTATAAATACCCGGATAGAGCACCTCGCCCTCGATCTCGACTTGTCGTTGGGTACGGAACCCTGCATCGCCCAAGACTGAAATAACATCATAAGGCTGCAATGCGATGTTGGGATCTGTCAGCATACCATCTTTAATATCAACTAAAATAGTTTGCGAAGAACTGTGATCATCAGCATTGCGCTGATTAAGTCTTCGGGCAATCTCCACGCGTGCATTTTTGCAGCCTCGGTAAATCCACCGGCCTTTTGAATAATGTCACCTAACGTTGCATTGCTAGCGAAAGGTAAATCACCAGGAAAACGCACTTCGCCTTGAACAGTGAATTTATATTCATCGCGCAGATCAAAAATAGAAGCGATTTCGATCTTGTCCTCACGCTTCAGTGGAATGTCGGCTACTGTTCCTGCTAATACTTCGCGTACATTAAAATTGATCAGTTCAGAACTATTATCCGCTTTCAAGCGGTTGATGATACCTCGTTCCAAAAAGGCATCCTCACGCACACCATCTGCCATTTCAAGCACTTGCTTGAGTGTCAGACCGGACTCCAATCCAAAAATACCAGGACGGAATACTGCCCCAAGAACAGACACCCGATTAGCATAACGTTCTAATATCGGCTCGACAACATATTGATCTCCACCCTTAGGGGTATAATTTGCGAACTGATCAGCATATACATCCTGGACACTGCGCTCACGTCCTGTCGTTTGCAAGACCTTGATTTTAGCAGTATAGGCATTCTCAGTAAAATCACCCGCATAACGCAAGATATCGGATAAAGATTCTCCAGCTACAGTCTCGAAAATAGCAGGCCGTTTTACTTCACCTTCAAATTGCACCCGTGCACCGTATACAGGAATATGGATAATATCCTGATCCTGTAGCCTAATATTGCCCTGTTGGATACCGTTGGCTAAAAAATCATAAACATCAATTGTGCTGACAACACGATTACCACGGATCACCTGGATCTGACGGTAGGTACCATTTTTATTGGGGCCTCCAGAAGCATAGAGAGCATTGAACACTGTTGCTAAAGAAGGTAAACTATAGGTCCCCGGTTTGGTAACAGCTCCGGTCAAGGTAACGCGGATCGTGCGGATATTACCAATTGTTACACTTACATTGGTCCTTCCTGAACGGATTGCAGGGTAGGTTCCACTCAAACGTTGTTCAATCTTACTCTTCGCTGCTGCTATCGATAAGCCCGCAACATTAATCGGACCAACATATTCCACCTTGATCATTCCATCTGGGCTGACAGGAAGTGTATAAGAAGCTTCATTATCACCTGTGATATCCAATAAGATCTCATCATCAGGACCAATGATATAAGAACTTGGTGTCGCCATCCGGAGATTGGGTTCAAAAGTAATGCTATTATTTCTAAACAGATCCGCGCCAAAAATCTTCAATTTTCCATCATCATGCTGAACGGAATCGGGATTATTATTGCGTTTATTTTGTAAGGAATCTGTCGTATTTACGCCACCCACTTGACGACCAACTGCCCGCTCTGTGGTAGCGGTCGTCTTAGTTCGCTGCGATTGATCAGGTTGTTGTTTCTTGCGCTTAATTTTCGCCAAACGTTCTTTTAGCTTTTGTACTTCAACAGCAGATACCCCTTGTGCACGGGCGAAACCATCCAGTTGGCTTTCGTCATAGCCCATTAAGGCAGCTTGTTTTACATATTGCTCTATCTGGGAATCCGTAAGATTATCCACTTTGATATTAGCAGGATTGGTCTGTGCGTATACTGAACCCACAAATCCGATCATGCAAAACCATAAAATTACTTTTTCATTCGATATATTGGCATTTGCCGCAAAATTAGTAAAACTATTTAATTAAATCGTTTAAAAATTTACACAGAAAGCATTCTTGTGGCAGGAAACAGTTTTATTCCCTTTACTTAAATCTTTCGGTATTCAGATGACTAACGTAAAAAGGAAACTTTTGCTACGCTTTAAACCTAATCATATTAACTATCATTAATTTTAACTGGCTATCAAGGCAAGTAGGCAACGACATAGGCATCCTACATTTTAATTCTGTCAATGGAATCCTGAAAGTTTTATTAACTTAGCAAAGTTAAGCATTAAATTAGAATGAAAAGTTCAACTCTTGGTTTTTGGTTGCCGATAGGCATGATTGTAGGTCTTTTATGGGCCTGTGATGGAAATAATAAATCAAAAAAGAAAGTAACGAAACAATACCGCAAAAAGCGGGTGCCATGAGTGCCGCAGATAGTGGCTTGTTACATTTCTGGGATAAATTCGACATGAAAGACACTGCTCAGGTTAAAAATCCAGACAAAGGAGAGCAGCAGCTCGCTGATTTTATCGGATTATTATCAAAAACCCTGATTCCGCTATGCGGGACAAAGCGGTAGACCTGATGTTAGACAAAGCCAAATCCAATAGAACCAGTTTCGACTACTTTATCAAACTATACGAACGTTATCTCTATGATGGTAATTCACCGATGCGAAATGACATCATCTACGAGTCTGTTCTACGTTATATGATCAAAACAGATTTATTATCGGATCTGGAGAAAGAGGCCTATAGACCTGTCTACAAGTTAGTGTTACGTAATAAGGTAGGCCAACCCGCTGAGGATTTTAGCTATGAGCTAGCCAATGGAACAAAACAGAAACTATCACAAACTAAAGGAAAATTCACCTTTTTGATCTTTTATGACCCCGATTGTGCCCATTGTAAGGAGACGATCCACCAACTCCGCGATACGCCACAATTAGTTGAGTTATTCTCGCAACTACAGGTGCAAGTATTAGCCATCGACCCTTGGGGAGATCGCAGTAAATGGAAAAATTACATGCCAGAAATGTCCGAAAAATGGATCAATGGCTTTGACAGTGATAGCAAAATTTTATCTTTCAATCTTTACGATCTAAAAGCTTCGCCAACAATATATCTCTTGGATGAAAACAAGAAAGTCCTATTGAAAGACACTTACCTGCAACCGGTGATTCAATATTTTGTTCAACCCAATCAATAATTTATGGCTGAACATTCGAAAGACAATAAGACACGTATTATCTCCAATGTGCTCTATTTTGCCGAAGTACAGCGTATGCTAGACGATGGCAAGGAAGTCCGTATCCGCATCAAAGGAGGGAGCATGCGTCCATTTATTCATGATGGAGATAGCGTAATATTACAGACTTATTATGGGGAACCTTTGCAACTAGGAAGTAATGTATTGGCCAAGCATGAAGGGAAGTATGTTTTTCACCGTTATGTAGGAAAAAGAACTCACAGATCGTGTTGGCAGGCGATGGAAATCTCGTCCTACAGGAATATATAAACCTGCCAGATATTATTGCGGTCGCTTCGGTTCATTTTCCACAAAATTCGGCGAAGGAAATTAATCTAAATCACAGCTGGGCAAGATTCCGTGGCTTGGTCTGGTACCATATCCGGCTACTTCGGCGGATTGTTGCTAAATTAAAAAAGCTACAATTCTAGTTCGGTGAATGATGTCAGCAATGGGCTTTTGCATAATTTACCTCATAATTGCCCCTTTAAGAAGAAAAACATCTACCATTTGAAACAAATAAATTACAAAATATTTTATTAAAATACACGCATATCCAGGAGCCACTCACACATAAATTTCCTCAAAATAACCGTTTTATTGAATCTTCAACCTATACAAATAGCTTAGGTTAGTCTGGCATTTTCCTTATATAAGAAAAATTTATTATCAACTACTTAAAAATCAATGTGTTAAAAAAATTAACACAAAACTGTAGCAGGTTATATTAATTTAACGTTGAGTAAATAGAAACATGTAAATATGTGTATATTTGCAGCAATTATTCTAACTAGATTATGAGGAGAATCTTAATCATTTTGAATTGTCGTCTGTGTTTTTCTGCACTGAGGCCATATTTAAACACCTCCTACAAGCTGAGAATAATTAGGAAATACATACAGTTATCAAATTATTTTATTAACAAATTAAAATAAAAAGAAATTGTTCTCAAACCGTTTTGGAGTTAGAAGAGTATTTTCATTTAGCTATATAAAAAAGAGTTATTAAGGGGAATAACATGAAAGTATTAGTTTTAGGAGGCGATACCGGCTTTATAGGCAGTCATTTAAGCAGGAAGCTTAAAGATCCATTTGAATGTAAATTTGTTTCAATGCGAAACCTGAGTTGGCTGGATGACAATTTTACAGCGGAGAGCATCATTAATTTAGTGGGCAAAGCGCACGATTTTACACGTAAAGCCTTGGAAGAAGATTTCTTTTATGCCAACTTTGAACTTGCAAAAAAGCCTTTCAATTATTTATCTCCTCGGAAGCTAAAATTTTTATCCACATTAGCTCATTGGCCGCCATAGAAGAGATAGAATCTTCCAAATCCTTATCAGAAAATGCAGGTTATAATTCCGTTTCTCCCTATGGAAAATCAAAGCAAGCTGCCGAAGAGTGGTTGATGCAACAAAAACTACCTCCAAATAAGAAATTAATTATCTTACGGCCTCCCATGGTGCATGGTGCAGGAGATAAAGGAAATTTAAACCAATTATATAAATTAGTCAGTAAGGGTATTCCTTATCCTTTGGTCCGATTTAAGAATAAGCGTTCTTTTCTTTCAATCGACAACTTTTGCTTTTTTATCGAACAGATTCTCTTACAACATGAGAAGATGGGTACAGGCATTTATCATCTTGCAGACGATGAAACGTTATCTTCGAATGAAATTGTTAACGTCATGAAACAAGAGACTGGGCTAAAAGTTCCTTGCTTTCCTCTACCTAAGCATATTATCCGTTGGCTTTCCAGATTGGGGGACCACAGTCGCGCACTGCCTTTAAACACTTGGCGCCTCAAAAAATTAACAAGTAATCTAGTCGTTTCCAATAAAAAAATAAAACTCGCGTTAGCCATTCAGAGACTGCCCAAAACGGCAAAACAGGGTCTTCGTGAAACCATACAATCATTTAAGCAGGGGCACTAAAAACTATATTCAAAAATTCCATAAAATTTGGCAGACGTTTTACAAAACAGAAATATCCAAATTAATTGGCAAAGAGGATAATTGTTCTCTTTAGGCATCGCTATACCCTTGCATTTAAAGAGCAATTTAGTTAAGTTTGGACTTATTACTCGCGCTTTTAGGCCTTTATGCTAGAAAATTATATATGCATAGGTCTATCATGGGCACTGTTATTTATTATTTGGCTATTTCATAACAGTTGGAGAACCAAGCAAGATATAATTTCCCCATCGAGGGCATACACTTTT
This sequence comes from Sphingobacterium sp. E70, assembly GCF_019285695.1. Taxonomy (NCBI): domain Bacteria; kingdom Pseudomonadati; phylum Bacteroidota; class Sphingobacteriia; order Sphingobacteriales; family Sphingobacteriaceae; genus Sphingobacterium; species Sphingobacterium sp. E70. The sequence goes on from NZ_CP079104.1 coordinate 2,614,403, forward strand.
ATACAGATAATTTATATATGAAATTAAGATCGGATTTAGTATTGAGAACAATTGGTTCAGATCATTTAATTGTTGACCCGAGTCAGGATATGGTCGATTTATCAACTGTATACACACTAAATAGCACTGCAGCATGGCTTTGGGAGCAATTAAAAGAAAAAGAGTTTGACACAGCTACAATCGTTAAACTACTCTGTGAAAACTATGAGGTGGAAGAGGAACAGGCGCAATCCGATGCTAAAGTTTTACTTGGAGATTTCGAAAAACAAGGACTATTGGAAAAATAACCTTTCCATTGATCTATCCGAATGAATAATAACAGCCTGAAACAACATGTGCGCTGGGCATGGTCAATCAGCGAAGGCTACCGTGGTAGATTGCTCCTATACTTTGTATTGGAGCTGATCTGTATCGGTCTTTCCTGACCTTTGTATACCTGTCCAAAAAAGCAGTTGATGTGGCAACTTCCCCGGGAGTATTATCCCTTAAATGGCTGTTGATCGGTATTATTGGAAGTATCACGCTAAATGTGGCTATAAAAGGCTATTCAGGCCGTCTTCTGGAGCGTGTCAAGCTCATGCTTACACTCCAACTGCAACGGACTATGCTCGATGCACAGATGTTATCCGTATGGAAACTGATCAAAAACTGGCATACAGGTGATATCCAGATCCGGATTCAGACCGACTGCGAAGAAGTTGCCAATACCATTGCCAGCACGATGCTTTCCTTTGTATTGACGATTATCCAACTATTGGCTTCGGTCGGTTTCTTATGGTATATGGATCCGATGCTTGCGCTTATGATTCTTGCCATATCACCTTTATTTGTATTTTCAAAGATTTACTTCCGCAGAATGCGTAAATTGAGCAAGGAGGTAAAAGAGGAGGAAAGTAATTTCTCAAAAGTTCTCCAGGAAAATTTACGTTTCCGTTTGCTTATCCGCGCCATGGGCATTTTCCCAAAAAGGAGGGCAAAATTGACAGCTAGTCAACAGCAGCTTTTTTACTGAAAATGCGTCAGATTAATTTTTCAACCTATACCCAAGGCGCTATGAAAGTCGCCATGAATGCAGGTTATTTGGTCGCCTTTATCTGGGGAGTCTATCGGCTACAATCCGGACAGATTACTTTTGGAACAATGACGGCCTTTTGCAATTGGTCGCGCGAATTCAAACACCAATTCTTGCATTGATTGCTTATATTCCAGGTTTTGTTCGCTTTCGGGTATCTGCAGATCGGCTACTGGAATTACAGGAAGGTGAGATTGAACCTCAAGTAAAACAGGAGCGCCTGAACAAAACACAAGAACTCCTTATCCGTGATCTCTCCTTTCGTTACGAGGACAAATGGGTATTACAACAGTTAAACCTTTCGCTAAAAGTCGGTGAATCAACAGCAATTATCGGCCCAAGCGGAAAAGGAAAACCACTTTGATCCGTCTATTGTTATCGCTGCTCAAAGCTGAAAAAGGCGATATCACATTGGTAGATATCGATGGAGAACGATCGTTGGAGGCAAAACATCGCGTCAATTTTGCCTATATCCCACAGGGCAATTCACTCTTTAGCGGAACAATCCGGGAAAATCTTCTCCTCCATGTGAAAGAAGATGGAGCGCTAGACATAGATCAGGCGCTATGGTTGGCCTGTGCCGAATTTGTATTTGACTTTCCGGACGGGGTAGATACCCTCGTAGGGGAATCTGGCATGGGTTTATCCGAGGGACAAGCGCAACGTATCGCTATTGCCCGCGCGCTGATGCACGATGGTGATATCTGGCTCTTTGACGAAGTAACCTCTGCCTTGGATAGAACGACTTCAGATATGCTAACACAACGTCTGCTCGAATATGGAAAACATAAAATATGTCTATTTGTAACACACGACTTACATCTCGCAGATAAATGCCAACACCGCATCTATCTCGATTAAAGTAATCACTGTGATTCGCAAAATACAGATAGTTATGAAAATAATCCGGACATACAAATAAATAAAAGACGAACCGAGCACATGAGCTCATGAATATATTTATTCACATAGGAACTGAATTATGAATATAGAAAATTCGCTGGAGTTATCTCAAACCCGTTACCGCATCGCTGACTTAATCTTTGAGTTTAACCATCCAACACCTATTGCGTTGAATGATATCCTGGGGTCCTTTCGGGATTTTCAGATCGGTATTGCTGACGATAAAGCTGATATTACAATTAATATCAGTCTAGAAAAAGCACCAGTAACAGCGGATATGGGATTATTGCGGACAGATGAGTCTATTGCTTGGGAGATCGCTTTCGTTTTTATGAGAAAGAGGACACATTTATTACGACAATAGTAAATGATAACGGAAATGGAACTTGGTATCAGTATAGCAACCGCAACTTTGAGCGATCTACGATTTATGTTCCTGAGAGCTCAGCAGCTGAACAGAGTGCTGTAATTACCTGGATGTCCATGATGATATTTGGCCAAGCCAGCCTTCTGCATGATACCATTATGATCCATGCCTCCGTGGTCAATCATCAAGGTACTGGAATCGCATTTTTAGGGAAAAGTGGAACCGGAAAAAGTACGCATAGTAGACTATGGCTTACCCATATTCCCAACACTGTATTGCTCAATGATGATAATCCGGCTGTCCGAATAACAGCGGAGGGCATTTTTATCTATGGAACACCATGGAGTGGCAAGACACCTTGTTATATAAATGAACGATTACCGCTAAAAGCCTTCGTGCGGTTACAACAGGCTCCAACCAATACCTTTACCTGGCAACCGGGACTCAAAGGCTTTATTGCTGTTTTACCAAGTTGCACGGCAATCCGATGGAATAAAGATCTCTTTGCAAGTATGAATACAATTTTGGAAAAAATTGTAGGTGAAGTACCGGTAGGTTATTTACAATGCTTGCCCGACGCGGCGGCGGCCCAGCTGTGTCATTCATTCATATTTGGCAGTAAATAATTCGTATTGAGATTTCTAATAAACTAAGAGGTCACAGGATGACTTAATTATCCTGTGACCTCCATATCTCTCATAGCTATTCTCATACTTGCTCTCTTCGCAAGTAGCAACACTAACTTATTTACTCCTTGTCTTAATCATGCCCCGCTCCGGCCTTGTATGCATTTTGCCCTGTTCCACTGTTTGGATTGTACGTGCAGAAATACTGCGCATAGCTGCCCGTGATTTACTTGTGGGAGCTGCATCAGCTAAAGCCGTTGCCAGCATTTTCTCCTTAGGATCTCCGACGTCAGCTGAAACATCATCACCGATACCACTCTTATCAGGAACTAGACCGTCCCAATAATCACGCAGACCGGATTCAGTTCCTTGTTATATTTCTCGCCGAGATTTCCGCGTGAATTCTTCAGAATAAAGGAAGCTGGCCAATAAGATACTTTGTCCCGGACTTTCTGTTCGAAAAACCCAACGGGTTTACCATAGGTTCTGGATTCAGTGGCTATAATCTGAACTGGAAGATGCGGAGTAAGCACATTGACCAGCATCTCAGCCGCTGAAGCAGTCTCTTCGCTCACCAAGAAATAAACTTTATTAAGATTTAACGTACTTAGTCCGTCAAAGTAGGTATCATGCATATTCAGTTGATCTCTTAAGTTCTTTGCTGCATCCGACTGCATATACTTATTCATTTCATAGGTCAGCATCAGTTTACCTTTGGTCTTGGCGCCGCCGATCTTATCCGCAACATAGATAGCCGCATCTACATAGCCGCCGCCATTGTAACGAAGATCAACAATCAGGCTTTTGATCTGTTTGGCTTCATATTGGGCAAAGGCCGCATCAATATTCTTCTGATTTTGATTGTTACTGCCAATCTCCTCAAAAGAAGATAAGGCCAAATAACCGACATTATTATTACTGTTGAGATAGATCGTATCCTTGTAGATCGGATTGATCACATACGAATTGTTATAACTCATCGCTTTTTCGAACAGCTTATTATCCGCACGTTTCACCTGCAATGTAAGATTTGCTGCATCCAATGCTGAATTGATTTTATTTCTCAATCGACTATAGGCTGCAGCATCTTTTACTTCGCAGGTTCTGCCCCCATCCGGACAATTGACTTCGATCGAATAGTTTTCCTTATCATTATTGACAGCTGTAATGATATCTGCACGTTTAAATCCCGCCAATTGCGCTGGAGAGCCCCTTCAACAAAGGAAATATAAGGTCGTGCAGTAGCTGCATCCAAAGAAAACCATTGCACGGAGATGCCATAGCCTTCGTTGTTATCCATCTTTGTACTGGCCTGCTCGGAGATATTGTAACCATTGAGACCTTCCATAAAGGAAAAGCGGTCAAAAACCCTGCGTAACCAGCCGCCACATGGACAGGTGTCAGCCTTTTGAGTGCATCAAGCACATTACTTGCCGAACCATATTGATCGGTATACTGAGCCGGATTTTTAAATAATCCGGAATAGATCCATCCGCCCATACGGAATAGAGCTTATAATATTTATAAATATCGTCTTTAATAAGCTGACCTTCGGTACGGTCAGTTGGTTCCGGCTCCGGTTCGGGCTTTGGATTATCCTTTTTACAGGAAAGAACAGTAAGTCCGATCAGCGCTATCGCTGCCCAACGCCCTACTTGCTTTAGAGGCACTATGTTCATATGTTGAAGCAATTTGTAAAACAAATATAGATATTAGTATTGAGTAGTTAGTATTGGGTATTGAGATTTTGTAGCGGCATTTTTACTTTCTCAATATCTGTATTTCTCTTTCCACTTGTCCCGAAGGCTCTGTCGGACCTTCTCCTCCTGAGGATTTTGTCCCGGTTCGTATAATTTTACACCACTAACCTCTTTGGGTAGAAATTCCTGTAACACAAAGTTCCCAGGATAAGCATGTGCATATTTATATTCGGCTCCATAGTTGAGCTCCTTCATCAGTTTAGTCGGCGCATTACGGATGTGTAAGGGAACCGACAGATCGCCGGTTTGTTTCACGAGCGCCTGTGCCTTATTAATGGCTTCATAGGATGCATTGCTCTTGACCGAAGTTGCAAGATAAATGACGGTTTGCGAAAGAATAATGCGTGATTCGGGCCATCCGATGACGTTCACCGCCTGGAAACAGTTATTCGCCAACAAGAGCGCATTGGGATTAGCATTGCCAATATCTTCAGAGGCCAAAATCAATAACCTACGCGCAATAAATGAAGGATCTTCTCCCCTTCGATCATTCGGGCAAGCCAGTATACGGCAGCGTTCGGATCAGATCCCCGTATAGATTTTATAAAAGCTGAAATAATATCATAATGTTGTTCCCCAGCTTTGTCATAGATCGCCATATTCTGTTGTACCTGCTTCAGCACAAAAGCATTGCTAATGGGTTCCTTATGGAGAACTGCGGCATTGACAACAAGTTCAAGCACATTCAACAGCTTGCGTGCATCACCACCGGACAAGCGCAGCAACGCCTCATACTCTTCAACAGCAATCGCTTGTTTTTGGAGATACTCGTCCTCATAAAGCGCCTTTTGAACCAGACCAATAAGATCTGCCTCTGAGAGATGCTCCAACACATAAACCTGACAACGGGATAACAAAGCGGATATAACCTCGAATGAAGGGTTTTCCGTTGTCGCGCCAATCAGTGTCACCAAACCGCGCTCAACGGCTCCCAGTAGCGAATCCTGTTGGGATTTGGAAAACGATGTATCTCATCAATAAACAGAATTGGCTGATCCTGATTGAAATTCATCAGTCGCTCGGCTTTATCAATGACCTCGCGGATATCTTTTACGCCAGCCTGAATTGCACTCAGGGCAAAGAAAGGTCTATCCAGCTCCTTTGCAATCAACAGCGCTAAACTTGTCTTTCCAACACCCGGAGGCCCCCATAATATCATTGAAGGGATATTCTTTTGTTGGATCGCATGATAAAGTACTGCATCGGGACCAACAATATGCTGCTGCCCCACATAATCTTTCAATTGATGTGGTCGTAATCGTTCTGCAAGAGGGATACGTGTTGCCATAGTACAAATTTAAAAATTAAACCCTACAATAACTAAATATTTTAGTGTAGTCTAATGAAGTATACCCAAGCAGTGGGCGTGTAACTAAAAAAGAAAATAATCGGTAAGCCAAAGGCTTGTTCCTCCAAGGTCTCAATACTAACTACTTCATACTCAAAAAACACTTTAACATTTTTTCACACAATTTTTCTTCATATTTGCTCTACTATTAAAGTTCTTTATGGCAGAGCAGAGATCGATAAATTGCTTTCACTATACAATTTATCTGAGTTTGCTCTATTATATTCAAAATGTTTATGACAGAGCAGAAAACGATAAATTGCTTTTGGAATACAATTTATCTAAGTTTGTATTAGACGCTAATTGACGCGTAATAATGAATGAGTATGACGAGATACTGGACCTTACTTTTGACTGCCCTAACCACGACCCTTGGAATGAGCGGAAAGGTTATGGCACAGAATACCCCAAAGGACTATACTGGGGCGATAAAAAAATATGATGCTTCATTTAGCGGCGTAGGTCCGGAGGTGTATTTCCTACCTCCTCCAAAGACTGAAAACGAAATTATTGAAGACAATTATTCGAACAAAAAAGCTTTAGCAAGGAAATCGCCAGGCAACTGCTATTCCAACGTTTATTACTGCAGTTGAAAAGCACCAATAATATGGGGCATTTTCAATATCTGATGAATCCCGTTCCGGCTAATACCACAGCATGGAATAATACCATCGAAAATCAGAAAAAAGCAGAGAACTGGATTGCAGGCTATGCCTTAGCCAATGAAGCTGCTCTATTTGCAATTAAGAATAATGATAGTAGTGCTGCTTCAAAATTTCTATATGATGCATTATCATTAGCAAATCGTACTGACAACAAGGATGATATTGCAACAATCAACTTGAACTTGAGCAATTTTCAATTGTATCATGGCGATTTCGACAAAGCCGAAGAAAGTGCCCAAAAATATCATAGCTACGCCACGGTAAGCAAAAGCTATCTCGAGCAGGCCAATGCCTGGTTATTAATTGCCATGGCCCGTGCAGGACAAAAAAACTTTAAGGCCGCCGAAAATAACATTATCCGAAGCGCTATCCCCTTATTTAATAAAGCAAAGGCTTATGAAGGTAAAATATTCGCATGGGAGATGCTGGCGGAGATCTATTTTAAACAAAACAAATACACCGAGGCACAATGGTTTTTATTGCAGGCACGTGATCTAGCCAATGCAAAAAATCTGAGTGGTGAACTTGCGGAGATCGAATATCTGCTTGCCGCTTCCAAGCAAAAGGATGGGAATTACAAAGTGTCTATCAAAGAATTTATTCAAGCAGCTGAATTGGCCGCAAACGAGAATAACAAACAGTTGTCGTTGGCGATATTAGACAAATTGGGCGAAGTATACCTTGTATTGAAGGACTACCCTTCGGCCGACCAGACCTACAAGGCTTATACACAACTGAAAAACGACTTGTACAATTGATTGATCTTCGTAAGATAATACAACCGAAGAATCGAAAGTAAGAAATAAATCGTATTTTAAGCTTTTTGTAAATATTAAAGGATAAATCAAATAAATTTTTAGAATCTATGATAATGTGCTATGAATTTCACTAAATTTAGCACGCTTATCAATAAGAGCTGAATATTTTTATTTCCTTTATATAAAAGTTTATTGATGGCAAAGGAGAGAACGATAAATTTGTTCTATATTCAGCTTAATTTAAAATTGCATATAGAAGCAAATTTATCTTAGTTTATAAAATGATTATTAAAACTGTCGAAAATATGTTTAGGAAACTCATATTTGCACTTTTTGTGGTATCTATTGTCTCTTGTGGTTCAAAACCACGAGTAGCACTTCCAGATGATGGTGGCCTCAAACCGAGCACACAACATCAGATCATCGCGAAAGAAGTGATTGGATTATTGGAAAATGCAAGCTACAAGAAGGTCAAAATGAATGATTCGATATCTGGAATTATCTATGATAATCTGATCAAAGGTTTAGACCAGAGCAAGAATTATCTTCTTCAATCGGATATTGATGCATTTCAGGCTTACAAGAGTAACCTTGCCCAAGATATAAAAGGAGGAGATCTTTCTTCAGCCTTTCAGATCTTCAATGTCTATAAAAAGAGATATTTGGAAAGAATGCAATATGCACTTTCTGAAATCGACAAAAAGCAAGATTTTACCAAAGATGAATATTATCAGCCTAACCGTGAAAAATTAGGTTGGTTCAAAACGGATGCCGAAGCCAACGATCAATGGCGTAAACGTGTGAAGTACGATTTGTTGAACCTGGAAACTGCTAGTGGTAAATCTACTGACAGTGCAAAAACTAAACAGGTAGAAACATTGAAAAAACGTTATGTGAATTTAATTTCCCAAACAAAGAAATATAATTCAAATGACGCCTTTCAGATCATCATGCAGGCGCTTACAGATGCTGTAGATCCACATACTTCTTATTTCAACCCTTCTTATGCGCAAGCCTTTAATGAAGGTATGGCCAATACATTTGAAGGTATTGGAGCAAGATTGACCATAGACAATGAGGCCGTAAGCATCAATGAGATCATTCCGGGTGGACCTATCTTTAAAGACAAGACCATTCAGGTGAATGACAAGATTATCGCTGTGGCACAAGGTAAAGATGGCGAATTTGAAGATATCATCGGCTGGAGATTAGACGCCGCTGTAGCCAAAATAAAAGGACCTAAGGGAACAATCGTACGGCTTAAGATTATACCAGCGGGACAACCGATGAACTCGCATCCACGCATTGTTTCCTTAGTACGTGAAAAAATCGTTGTTGAGGAAGAATCTGCGAAAAAGAGATCATGAACATCAAAGGGGCTGATGGAAAATGTATAAAGTCGGAGTGATCAATATTCCTAAATTTTATATGGATTTTGAGGCTTACAGAAGACGCGATCCAAACTACAAAAGTACAACAAGAGATGTAAGATTGATCTTAGACACGCTGAAACAAGCCAAAGTGGATGCTGTACTCATCGACCTACGTTTCAATGGCGGGGCTCACTTCCTGAAGCGATTGATCTTACCGGATTGTTTATTGATAAGGGGCCTGTTGTACAGGTAAGGGATACTAAAAATAATATTGATGTTGAAGAAGACAAGAACGCAGGTGTAGCATGGGACGGCCCATTAGGTGTAATGATCAACCGTTTCTCTGCCTCAGCCTCAGAAATTTTCGCTGGTGCAATTCAAGATTATGGTAGAGGAGTAATCCTTGGCTCACAAAGTTATGGTAAAGGAACTGTCCAATCGGCTATCGATATGTCGCGTGTGATTAGCCCTACAAGTCGCCTATTATTAAAAGCATCAGGAGAGAAAGATCCAGACACACCGGAAGGAGCACCTCAATATGGACAAATCAACATCACATTGGGTAAATTTTACCGTGTCAATGGCAGCAGTACCCAACACAAAGGAGTAACTCCTGACATTACATTCCCGTCCCAATTCTCTGCAGAGAAATTTGGTGAAAGCTCAGAAAAATCTGCTCTTCCTTGGGATCAAATTCAATCCAGTAACTTCAAAAAAGTAGCGGATATGAGTGGAGTGGATAAAAAACTGGAGACGCTACATGAGACCCGGATTAAAAATTCACTCGAATACAAATATTTGAAAGAAGATATTGAAGAGGCTCAAAAAGATGAAGATGTCAAAATTTCATTGGAATTAAATAAATTCAAAAAAGAAAAAGACGACAATCTCAAGAAAAACAGAGAACGTATCAATGCTTTATTGAAATTACAAGGTAAACCGGCATGGGAAGAAGGCAAACCTCAACCTAAGATGGACCTTGACTTTGTAAAAGATGAGAGTGCGAAAGTAATGACTGATTATATCATTAATTTTGCGAACAAAAATAAAGACGGATAAAATTCCACGAAAAAAAAAGGCAATCGTAACAACGGTTGCCTTTTTTTATGATACTCATCACAATCTCAATCCTTTCACACTAAATTCATCTTTTCTTTGTAACTTATCTTAACATTAATTGTTCTACACATAGAGACTTTAAAAATAGAACTGACAATTGTTTCACAACATCAGAATCTATAAAATAAGAGTCCGGATAATGATGGATTTTACCCTTAAAACGATATCACAATGAAATGTATCCTGCTTCTAACCGACTTTTCAGAAAATGCACTTTTAGCGGCAAAACAAGTAGCCTTATGTGCCGAGGCTTGAAAACTGAAAAAGTTATTGTTTACCATACTTATAACAGTGTAACAATTGTAAACAATGAACCTATTGTTGTGGTTAATGACGAAGTTAAAGAGGCCAAAGAGAAAGAATTAAATGCCTGGTTAGAGCTAATCGGGCCACTCTTTCCAGCACAAGTGACACTGTCCCACAAGATGGAAGATGTCGATCTCCCAATAGGTGTAAATGACCTCTGTAAATCCGAAGATATTGATCTTGTCGCGTTAGGGATAACAGGACAGACTGGTTTCGCCAAGATCCTGGTGGGAAGCAATGCCATTACCCTAATGGACATCTGCAATAAACCGATGTTGATTGTCTCCCATAAGGTAAATCCGGCGGTTCAAAAAATGTATTGGCAACCACTGACCTGAAAAGTTGACAGAAAACTGAGTTTGTTTAATCTGGATCAAGTCCTCGACACTTTTTCAGCGCAGTTATATGTTTTGAATGTTGCAAAGAAAGAAGGATCTGCCGCGGATTTGGCACAAGAATTAAAATATTTGCATGAACGGCTGGACAAATATAAACCAATCTATGATTACATCAGTCATGACGATATTACATTGGGAATAGCAGAATATGCGAAAGAGAAACATATAGACCTCATCCTATCATTTCACAAGAAACAAGGTTTACTGGCGAGCTTATTTAAAACAAGTATATCTAAAAAAATTGCTTGGAATGGCGCGGCAAACTTATTAGTTATTCCGATGGATAAATCATAAACAGCATAAAGGGGTGTCTAAAAAGATCTGGAAGGATCCGTACACCCCTATTTCTTAATTCATATTCAATTAAAGTCTCCCTTCTAATATTCAGGATATACTTTTTTGTCTCTTTGGGTCGCTGCCATTTTACATAGATTTCTATGTACAGGATCTATTTCTTGTCTACAGAATGTTTCCCTGGACCGATAAAGACGAGTCCCAGAAATACAAAGAACAATTCAATGGCATGAGATGCGCCAGAGACACCATCGCCTTTTGAAAGATGCATCAATCCAGCAACCACCATGGTAAAAGCAAGTAACAAGGCTGAAGGTCTAAAAAAAAGACCCAATAGTAAGAAAAGACCACCAATAGTTTCCGTAGCCGCGGCCATAAAGCCCCAAAATGTCGGAATAAAATTGATGCCCATATTGCCCATGGCCTTTCCAACCCCGCCCAGAGCTCAGGACCTCCTTGCAACTTCGGCAAACCATGCATAATCATCATGACTCCCAATCCGATGCGGAGGATCAACAAACCTGTATCCCTATATTTTCCCAATGAATTCCAAATTGCCATAAATAGAAAATTATAATGTATTAAAATGTTAATTACTGATTGATCTTTCTAAAATAATCAAATTTTATTGATTTGTGTCTATTTTCAGCGGTATCAATGAGCTCACTTCGCTCGGTTATTGATTTGTGTTTATTTCTCAAAGGCATCAATGAGCTCACTCCGTTCGGTTATCGATTTGCGCTTATTTCTTTATTGTATCAATAAACTCATTTCATTCTAGAGTTAGTGCCCATTTATCCTACAGTGGTATCGGTGAACTTTCTCCTTCATGCTACGCGCTTTATCCACCATTAATGAGAACAAAATTAGGTCAAAATGTGTTACTTCGCCTTGATATAGATTAAGAAATTCAACAAAACTGATCGATTCGAGCGCGAGAAAGAAAGTCCAAATGGGACAGTACATTTAGAGAAAAATAGGGACGCTGATAGAAAAATATTGCAATTATGATACTAAATACGTAATTTAAGTCTCATAGACCCGATTATAAAATTATTATGAAGAATCTTCTTTTGTTAACAGATTTCTCGGACAATGCCTATGCTGCAGCTCAATATGCCGCAAAATTAGCTCCACTTTGGGGCATAGAAAGGGTTGTGTTGTACCATACTTATGAGGTTATACCAACGGTTGGAACAGAGCCTGTTGTCATCAGCAATTTGGATATACTAGAAGAAAAACAAAAGATCTCAACGTGTGGCAAGAAGATCTTATGCAACTCTTTCCGCAGGGAATAGCATGGAAAGTGATACTGGAGGAGTATGAATTGAGCTATGGTGTCAACCGCACTTGTGCTGAGGAAGATATCGATATTGTTGTCGTCGGAACTGCTGGAAAAAGTGGTTTTAAAAAGCTTCTCTTGGGCAGTAACACACTAAAATTAATTGAGAATTGCCACACGCCGTTATTGGTTGTACCTGCCAAAGCCGAATTCAGAATTCCTAAAAAGATGCTGATCGCAACCAATCTCAAAGAAGTGAAGCTTAAGTTAGACCGGCTGCTGATCAATGCAGCTGAAGTACTCCGAAAGAGTGAGGTCTATGTGGTTCACGTCACCAAGGAAGATCCTGCCAGTAAAGTTGTCAGCACAGAGATTAACATTATGAACGATATGCTGGCCCCTTACCATCCCATATACAGCTATATCTTACACTCGGATATTGCCGTTGGCATCAATCAATATATTAATGAAAACCACATTGATATGATGGTTACATTCCATCGCGACAAAGGGTTACTTAGCCGGATTTTCAACACCAGTATCGCGCAAAAATGGCTTGGAAAAGTCAGGCAGCCATGATGGTTATTCCTGTACATTCGGGATAATATAAAAATATCGACAATTAAATAATTTTGTCCGGGACAAAATTATTTAATTGTCGATAGGATTAACCGCTATAAATAGATGAGCTCCGTTTTATCGGCACTCGTTACTAATTTCACTTTCCGGCCTAATACCAATGCATGGTTATCATCTATATGTCCTGCTGGATAACCAAAGGCGACAGGAAAATCATATTCTTTGACTTTATCCCAGATAATCTCCTCTACGGTCTGTCCAAATGTAGGATCGTTATCTTTCATGGATGAAAAACTGCCCACAATAAGACCTTTCAATTTTTTGAATTTGCCAGCACGTTTCAGCGCCCACAGCATCCGATCCACAGAATAATAAGCTTCCCCACATCTTCGATGAAAAGAATTTTATTTGCATACTTGACATCTGAGTCTGACGCCAAAACAGACAATAAAATAGCCAAATTTCCACCAATTAGCTTGCCTTCAGCCTCACCGGAGCGGTTTGGGAATACAGATTGTTCATAGCTAAAGTCTGTGGAAGCACCAAACAACGCATTTTTAATGTTTCCAAGGAAGATTTGGTTCCTGATTCAAAAGATTTGGGCATCTGCCCATGTATCGTCGCAATTTTATAGTTACGTTGGATATGGCTATGCAATACGGTGATATCGCTAAAGCCGACCAACCACTTGGGATGCTGCTCAAACGTAGAAAAATCGATCTCGTCGACAATCCGAACACAGCCATAGCCCCTCGGGCAGCAAATACGGCTTTAATGGATGGATCATCCAGGGCCCATTGGAGGTCTGCAGCACGTAAGTGGTCATCGCCGGCAAATTGATGATAAGATGTCCCTACTGTCTCCCCACCAGGACTTCAAGCCCCAGCTCTTCAATGTTTCAATCCCCATATCAATATTCCCACGGATAAAGCTTGCAGGACAAACGATGGCGACTTTGTCGCCTTCTTTAAGAAAATCAGGTATTTTAGACATATTTATTATGTTTCATATATAATTTGATCCTTTATGGCCATGAAGCGATCATTAGCCAACTCATTTCAATTTTAGCCCAAAGTAATTTGTTCCAACTCATGATGGTTTCCTCCAATAAAAATTTTCAATGGATGAGGAGACAACAAATTTATCTTAGTATTATACCGCAAATTGAATTATCTTTGTGAAAAAACAAGTAAAAACTTTAATATACTTTCAAGCATTGAGTATTCTAGATAAAAACGTTATACAATTACTTCGGCATTACCGTATGCCAACGGTCCTTTACATATCGGACACCTTGCCGGAGCTTATATTCCAGGTGATATTTTTGTACGCTATTTGCGTTTAAATCAAAAAGATGTGGTCTATGTCTGTGGTTCGGATGAACATGGTGCAGCCATTACCATCCGCGCAAAAAAAAGAGGGTATTACGCCACAACAGATCATTGATAAATACAACAAACAAATCAAAGAAAGCTTTGAAGAGTTTGGCATTTCTTTCGATATCTACCACCGTACCTCCGAACCGATTCACCACCAACTGTCGCAAGATTTTTTCCTGAACTTATATAATAAAGGTGAATTTGTCGAGAAATTTTCGGAGCAATACTACGATGAGGAGTACCATCAGTTTTTGGCGGACCGTTATATTACCGGGACCTGTCCAAACTGTAAATCCGAAGGTGCCTATGGTGACCAATGCGAAAAATGTGGTACCTCACTGAGTCCAACAGATCTGATCAACCCAATTTCCACATTAAGTGGGAAAACTCCCGTATTAAAAGAAACAAAGCATTGGTATTTACCATTGGATAAATATCAACCTTGGTTGGAAAAATGGTTAATCGAGGGTAAGAAAAACATTCTTAAATCCAACGTTTTTGGCCAATGTCAGTCTTGGCTCAAGTCCGGTCTGCAGCCACGTTCCATGACCCGAGATTTGGATTGGGGAGTAGATGTTCCCCTGAAAGAAGCAGAAGGAAAAAAACTTTATGTATGGTTGGATGCACCAATAGGTTATATTTCTGCAACAAAGCAGTGGGCAATTGACCACGGAAAAAATTGGGAAGACTATTGGAAAACTCATGACAATCCAGCAGATGATTCAACATTAATCCATTTTATCGGAAAAGATAATATTGTATTCCATTGCATCATATTCCCGGCGATCCTTCATGCTCATGGAGACTATATCCTGCCAGAAAATATACCTGCAAATGAATTCCTTAATTTGGAAGGCGATAAGTTATCGACATCCAGAAACCATGCGGTTTGGTTACATGAGTATCTACAGGAATTCCCAGACAAACAGGATGAATTACGTTATGTATTAACCTCTATTTTACCTGAGACCTCGGATGCTGAATTTACCTGGAAGGATTTTCAAGCGCGGATCAACAACGAGCTAGTAGCGATCTTTGGTAACTTTGTCAACCGTGTGATGGTACTTTCCCATAAATATTTCGATGGTAAGGTATTAAATGGATCTCCATTAACAGCAGTGGATCAAGCGGTATTGGATGAGTTAAAATCCTATCCGGCGTCTATCAAATCATCACTGGAGCAATTCCGTTTCCGTGAAGCGCTGGCGGAGTTTATGAATGTGGCACGCCTTGGAAACAAGTATTTGGCTGATGAAGAACCTGGAAAGTAATCAAAACGGACGAGGAACGCGTAAAAACGATCCTAAATGTAGCGTCTCAGATTGTTGCTAACCTTGCCGTGTTGGCACAACCATTTTTACCAAAAACAGCAATCAAATTATTTGAAATGCTCAATTTTCCGCAAGGAAATTGGAACGATGCAGGTAACGAAGGCCTGATTCAGGATGGTCATCAGTTGGGTGAAGTCCAATTGTTGTTTGATAAGATAACAGACGAACAAGTGGAGTTTCAATTAAACAAACTTGCGGAAGCGAAACTAAAAAATCTTGCGGACAACGCGAAGGTCGCCCCTGCTAAAGAAAATATTAGTTTTGACGATTTTGTCAAAATGGATATCCGCGTAGGGACAATTTTAGAAGCTGAAAAAGTTGCGAAAACAAAGAAATTACTAAAATTAACAATAGATACAGGTATTGACAAACGCACCGTTGTATCTGGTATCGCAGAGTTCTTTAGTCCAGAAGAGATTGTCGGACGCCAGGTCTCAATTTTGGTAAATCTAGAACCTCGTGAAATCAAAGGCATTACCTCACAAGGCATGATCCTAATGGCCGAAGATGCTGATGGTAGATTGGATTTCGTCAAACCGGATACAGTGATCAAAGTTGGTAGCACCGTACGCTAGTTAAACGTTAGATATAGCATGGACAAAGAATGCCTGTCACAAAAGACAGGCGTTCTTTGTTTTCACAAGCCATCCGGTATTTCTATTCCCTTTTAATGATTTGCTTTAGCTACGGATACCAAGCCAAGAGCGATTAGAATAAGACATTCTGTAATCTCTTCTTAAAATCTTTCTCATCCATCCAATCATAGACAGTATCTTTTAACTTTTTATAACCTCCGTTTTAGATTCGGCAACAACTTTCTTCTTTTTGGTAAGTACATTGGACACTGGAGTATTGGTTATCTCGACCTTCGTTGCAAACATATTGATATTCATACTGGGGATAGATATTCCTAAGATCAAGCCCGGAAGCCCATGGATTAATTCTGGCCCCCTGATATCGGAATCTGTCCCGCAAAAAATGCGACAACATAGATTGAATCTTGTATGATTCCATTTGCTCGCCGACAATCATAGCCGGCGATATTCCGATACTCATCAGTGTACTTCCATTTCACTGTTGGCAGAGAATCTTTCATCAACAGTTGCTCATCGCCAAAAGGCAATAATTTGATGAATTCTTGATTCTTGAAATTCAAATAAGTTTTTGAATCAGTCAATGCCGGATTATACCAGGAGACATTTCGATAGTTAGTGGGGTAATCTTCCTGTACGGTTTCAAACAAAGTCTCGGTATCATAAAACTTCAACGTATGATGTGTGATCACTTCAACAGGTCCATTTTTGACCGCATTCTCTACCCCCAGTTTATCCCAGGTATCCAGATCTGGCTTACTTAAATAAGTTCGTTTCAAGTAATTCTGTACATGAAATTTCCGTTCGAAAGTCACAGTACCACTGTTCGGAAAGAATGCATGCTGTGCCTGTATGGTAGTGACGGACAAGCATAAAAGCCACATCATTAATATTATCTGCTTCCTCATTTGGCACCTCCTCTCATTGTTGTAAAATTGTAGATCACTTTTAACATCCCATAACGACGCAATACATTGTTGCTTGTCTGGATAAATGCCGTACCATCTTGATAGCGACGCACTCCAATATTTTTATTTAATATATCGTTGACAAATAATTGCGCTTCCAAAGATTTGTCCTTTAACAACTTTTTAGAGATATAGCCATTCATGTTCATCATGTTAATGGATTGCAAAGTCTTTGTTGCAGCCTGATAATTCTGTTGCATGGATAGCGAAATTTTAAAGTCTTTGGGTAAGTAATAGGTGACTTGCGAATAAGAATTGAATTTAAATGTTGTCTGATTCAATTCGGGTTGTAAATAGGAATCCATTTTTTCTACGCCTGGACTCAAGTTAATATAAAAGTCCATTTTATTTGCTTTATAACGGTTAAAACCTATATTAGGACCTACGCTCCAAGTTTTGTTACGATTTAGCTGTGGTTCTTGATTCAATAAAGAAAGATAACTATACTGGCTATTATAGTTAAGGTCCATACCAAGGTTCATCTTTAATCCCCATTTCTTTTGTATCGGAAAACTATAGCTTCCACCTCCATACACAGACCAATTATCCTTATCAATATTGACATAGGAGATCTGTCGGGTACCCTCTTCCAAATTATAACGCACACTACTATTAATATTGCGTTTTCCCTGATAAGCGCCAACATAGAAATACATATTTTGATCTTTTAGCTGTTTATAAGAGTTATAATTGACAGAATAGGAATTGTTGAAACCAGCTTTCAGATCTGGATTGTCCAAGTATTCCACGAGTGGCTGGGCATTTTGTTTGAGTGGTTCAATCTGTGTCAATGAAGGCTGAGCAGTCTGTCCACTGTAACGGAAACCGATGTTTTTACTTTTAGAAATTTTGTAATTTACCGAAAGTGAGGGTCTTAAAGAAGTCTGATCACGTTGCAATACGGTATTTAAATTATTATATATCCTTTTCACAGCCTCAAATTCTGTTTGGTTACTCAGATTGACTGTCAAGTCATTTGTTTTATAGTTCAGCGAAGTATTGATACTATTTTTTAAACTGGAAAAATTAAAATCATTCAATACACTTTCATCCAGCACGGTATATTTTTGTGTGATAGGATCTCTATTGAAGGATTGATTTAGTGTCTCTGATTTATTGCTGGAAAAAGAGTACCCTATTGATCCTGTAATCTTTTTCGAAAGGGGTTCTGTATAGGTTATCGAACCGCCATACGTATTATTTCTGAATTCATCTTTTTTAAACTGATCGATTGTGTCGGTACGCCGGCTATTTTCAAAATAGTTTTCCGAAAAATACTGTGTCTTCGAAAGATTCCGATCCGTATTTGCGTTGACATTAAATGTGATGGAGCGACGTTCTTTTTTAAACCGTCGCGTCAAGATAGCATTCACATTGAATTTATCCTGATCACTATTCAGATCCGTACGCGATATGGTATTTGTAATCGGCTGTCCACTCAATGTTTTCTGATAAGCTTCCGCCTCAGAGGTATTATCCCTATTGGATTTATTAAAGCCCATGGTTACTGTCAAATCAGCTAGCGAGTCCAACTTATAGTCATATCTCAAATTAGCAACATTTGCTCTGTTTTCATTTTCCGTTCTGGTTGTATTACTGTCTATTTGTGCCCGTTCTGGTAAGTTATTCTGCGCATTATAGGTACTTGTATTATCAACATTGATCTGACTACGTTTGTAATTGACGTTAATTTTGTGCTTATCATTTTTAGATTTATCGGAATAGCTTACCCCCATATTCAACGCTTTAGGCACCCTCCACCCCTGTATTGGCCATCCCATCCACCATCAGTTTCGTCTCCACTGGAAGAGATCATGATACCTCCACCATCCATCATCTGCACATTGCCACTTCCACCCACACCATATTTTTGACTATCCTCAAAGCCCAAACCTACCATGCCATCATTGGCCAAAATACCATAAGCGGCAATCTTCTGCGCTCCCTTAAACTTATTGAGCATGACTTTCCCGCCATAATACTTATCTGTTCCTGCACCAGCGATTGCCTGACCAAACATCCCTTTCTTTTTATCCTCCTTGAGTTTTATATCAATAGTTTGTGTACGCTCTCCGTCATCCACACCCGTACGAACAGCTAAATCTGACTTCTTTTCGTAGACCTGTACCTTGCTCACCATATCCGACCGAATATTTTTGGTGATCAGGGTTGGATCATCCCCAAAAACTCCTCCCCATCAAGCAGTACCTTTTTACCTCTTTTCCCTGCGCTGTGATCTTCCCTGTCCCATCGATCGTAATACCGGGAAGCACTTTGAGCAGGTCTTCAACCTTAGCATCTTTCTCAACCTTAAAACTACCGGCATCATACTCTATTGTATCTCCTTTAATAACGACTGGAATTCGTCCATTGACCTGCACCTCCTCCAAAAGTAATGCTGCCTTTGACAGCGATATCATACCAAGATCAAGACCTTGTGCTGTAATATGGATATCTTTCACGAGATCTGCATATTGCGGATAGGACACGACCATTTTATAAATACCTGTATCCAGATTGGCAATTTGGAAAGTCCCATTTTCTTTTGTTCGATCGAACTTAATTAAAATAGAATCTTTTGGGTTAAGTAAAGCAACTGACGCTTGATGGAGTTTGGCTTTGTCTTTGGCATCAACAACTACACCTGTAAGCCTCTGTTGGGCATAGGAAATAGAGCTTATGGCTGAAAGTACAAGAAACAAAACTAAGGTATAGGTTAGTCTCATAAATTTCCGTTTATATATTGTCGCAATAAAGATATCAATGTTGCTACGGAAAATTCGTAAAATAATGTTAAATAATTAAGAAATTAAAAAAACACAAAAACTCACAACAACAGATTGCAAAACAACCAATTAAATCGAAATATCCAATAAAACGGGATAGAGCATGATGTTACACCAGCTTTCTTTTCCCAATAAGACACACCTAATAATATCAGAAGAAATATAGTTTCCATTCCTTTAATTATTCAAGACAAAAAAGCGCCAGCATTTTCAGATGCTGACGCTTACGCTTAAAATTGGCTAACGGAGCGGTTAGTAACCGAATAGCTTAACCAAATAAGCCTTTAATTCCTCTCCCCTTAGGTTTTTAGCAAGAATCTTTCCATTCGGATCTATCAGGAAAGTTGTAGGTAGCGCTGTCACAGCAAATCGACTGACTGCAATGCTATTGTCCGCCGGAATATCGTGCAGTTGTATCCAGGGTAATTGTTGGGTTTTAAGCATATTCTTCCATGCATTTTCACTCTTATCAGTAGAAATACTTAAAATCTCAAACGCCGATTTACCCTTATATTTTCCGTAAATCTCCTTGAGTGTTTTAAACTCTTCGATACAGGGACCACACCAAGAAGCCCAAAAGTCCAATAGCACATAAGAACCTTTCATAGAAGCGAAGTCAATTTTTTGACCGTTTTCATTTGGCAACGAAAAATTCGCCACCAAAGCTCCTTCTTTTGACAACAAAGCTCCACGAATTTGATTGCCGGCAGATTTACCATAATAGGACTGCTTGATAGCAGGCGTCAGTCCCTCATAAACCTTTAAGGCTTCCTCCGGTTTCATGGCCTTTCCATAGCGGTCCAATAAAAAAGCTGCTCCAAAAGAATTGTTATTTTGAGCAACGACCTGCGTAATCACCGCAGCTTCATCCGCCCCCTTAGTCTGCATAAGTGTGAAATACTGATTCAGTACATCATGGGCATTGGATCCCGAAACCTTGGAGGTATAGAAAGACTCCAGATCACCCGCAATGTGAATTGTTGCAGGAGCATCAACCAGAATACCAAAGGGTGCGTAACCGCCATGTTTTTTAGACTCCGCCTCAGCGGCCAACATGTGCCTGGTGGCTACCGTAAATGGTCGTTCTATTTGCCAAGCTCCTTTCGTAACAGTTGCTGTATCATTATCGCCGGTAATATTGTTATAAAGATATATCTTGGTACCATCAAATCTCGGGTCAACTTTTCCTACAAAAACAACCTTAGAAGTTGTCTGAGCACGAAGAGCAAAAACACAAAACAAGGATAAAATCGTTCCTATTCCTAGTGCAATAAACTTTAATCTCGTCATCATGTTATTTCAATAGCTCTGCTAATTTTTCATGCAATTGTTCGCCACGCAGGTCTTTAGCAACAATCTTCCCGTCGGGACCGATCAGAAAGTTCTGAGGGATACCGCGGACACCGTAAAGCTTAGCCGCCTCGTTATTCCAGAACTTCAGATCACTTACATTTGTCCAGCTTAATTTGTCCGCCTCAATAGCCTTTAACCAGTTGTCTTTCTTGCCCGGTTGATCCAACGAAACACCCAATACAGTAAAATTTTTATCCTTAAACTTATCATATGCTGCTACAACATTGGGATTCTCTGCCCGACAAGGACCACACCAAGAGGCCCAGAAATCCAACAACACATATTTACCCCTAAAATCAGATAACTTAACAGGTTTGTCATTGACATCATGCTGTGTAAAGTCTGGTGCAAGTACCCCAACCGCAGTTGATTTAGCTGCCGTGATCTGCTTCGCGAAAGCTTCTCCGCTTTCCGAACTACGTACGGATGCCGAAAGCTTATTAAACTCAGGTTCCAAAGTTAAGATGTCGGCCCCAGCATAAAGTTGATCCTGAATCGCCAATAAACTGAAATAAGAGTTTGGATTCTTCGCGATATAGTCTTGTTGCAACTGTTTCTTCTGTTCCGCAAATTTCATATACTGCTCCCGAAGCGGCCCAGCGAAAGCATCGTCTTTGCGTTGCTCTGCAGTAGCGCTGCTGTATTTCAGATTGATCGCATTAATTCCATCCTCGGCCTCCTTGATAAGATTCTTATACGCTGCGTGAGCATCCTGTAACGACGAACCTTTTATAACGGCTGTTTTAACAGAATCTTTTGCTGTTATACTTGTCTTTCCTTTATCGACATAAATACCAACCATGTCCCCTTTGTACCCGATCTTGTCCCAACCTTTATTCTCCTGATCATATACAATATAAACCATGGTAGGTCCATTTGCCTGCCCTTTAAAAGTAAACGTACCCTTATCTACTTTTACAGAGTCTAGTACCTGACTATTCGGAGTACGGATAGACATAAATACCTGTCCTTCTTTTTTGGGCTGCTGTATTTTCCCTCAATACTGAAATCCGACTGTTGTGCCATCACCGCACTAGGGAGAGCCAACAAGGCGATCATTTTTAAAATTTTCATGTGTACAAATTTGATTTTAGATGCTTGTATTTAATAATTGTTTACTTCGTTAATCATCATAGACGAGCGTCTTTAACCCGCCTATGATGAATTGGCTTTTTTATTATATTTCTATAAGGTTTGGCGTGACATTAATTAAAACTATTTAATTTTTGGCGATACTTATTGCCTGCTGCCTGAATATCCCAATGGTATTCCTTCTTGAGAAAATCTGTCAATATCTTGTATTTAGCGGTTCTTTTTTCACTGGTATCTAAGTATACTTTTTTAATATTTTGATAGGATTCGGTTGTCAACAGACTAAACCACTGCCCCAAGTCAACTTCGTACCCCCTCGAGCCAGAGCCGGAGATATAACCCCGTTCTGCGGCTAATTTGGAAACCTCACGATTACGAGCTTCAATATCTTCATCACTATTGCCCGGAAAATTTTTGTTAATTTCATCGAGTGCCTTTCCATTGTCATAAGGCATTCCGGCAGCCTCAAATCCAGGAACCTTTCCTTCCATTCGCTGCGCGAGCATCCCGGACAAATTGCCCCAAACCATACGCGTAAGTACAGAATCCTGGTAATAATGTGTTTCAGGCACCGTAATAGGTTGGGTATTTAATCGTTCATTGGGCCAACAGACAATTAAACGCGAACGTCCCAAGACATAAATATCCTGTTTCCACCAAGAACCATTATAGGTCTTTACGAAAAAGAACTCCCGTGGAAATACACGCCGTACAAAATCCGTAGAAACATTATGCAGCAGGGTATCTACAAACATAATGGCACTTGGTTTGGCTTTGTCATCCATTGGTGTTGCTCCATAGCGATTATTGACATCTTGCACCAAAATACTATTTGTCACCTCCTTCGGATCCTTAAAATTAAGACGCAGCCATAAATCATAGGTCTTGAACATCTCCTTAACAGCGGGTAACTCCTCTTCTTTTGGGCCAAAACGCTCTTGAAATCCGAAAGATTCCGAGGAATTGATGGATTCATTTTTTGTACATGAACTGGCCAGTAACAACATACTTACTAGGCCGATTGAAAATATCTTCTTCATTGATGAATTGATTATCGTGGATTAATAGGCATATTTGGTGAATTATTCTGTTCTGATTGAGGAATCTGCAAGACATATTTTGGATCATCTTTGCGCATTACAAACTCCTGTCCATTTTTATAGGCATGCTTGATTTCAGGCTTTCCAAGTCGACGTAAGTCAAAAATCGCAATCCACCATCGAATGCAGTTTCCAGACGGCGCTCTTCGAGTACTCTTTTCAAAATACCTGCTTTATCACTATAGTCACTTTCCTTTAACCCGATAAACGTTCCTTTTTTATAACGCGTCACCAACAGATCGTTGAGGTCTTTCAAAGCATTGCTATATTGCTGTTTTCTAGCGTAGGCCTCAGCACGTATCACATAGGCCTCACTGGCTTTAAAGCCAATATAAAACCAATATTTTTCCTGTGTGGCAAACATATGGTACACCGTCTTGCCAACCATGACACCATCAGGCTGTGAAAAGTCTTCAAATGAATCAAACAAGTACTGCCTGTAATCTACCAGATTACCATTTCTTTTAGTCAGGTCCAAAATCTCTTCGGATGGTTTAAATGCTGCCTGAGCATAGTAAAAGATATTATTATTGGCTCTTCCTGCTGTAAAGAATAGTATTTCTCTATTATAATCTGTGTCAATAAAACCTACATTGCCCGAAAAGGCATACTTATTGGACTTACTGTCAATATAAGATTGCATGGTATTGAGGTCGGCGAGCTTTGCACTTGACATCACTTCTCCAGCAAAGGCTATTGCCTGATCATATTGTCCCATAAATAATGACACACGGGCGCGTAATAATTGCACAGTCGTAATATTGAGCCGAAAACGATCATTCGTAGGCTTTCCGCGCAATAGATCTGCGGCCTGTCCCAAATCTGCTTCGATCTGCCCCATACTTTTCCTAAAGGTTGGCGTACATTATTCTTGCTGAATTCGTTAACATCGACGGCATCAAGAGGCATTGGTACCCCAGGAAGCTCCAGGTTATTTGCCGCATATACATCAGCATACATATTGATCAGATAAAAATAAGCATATGCCCGCAATGCGAATGCTTCACCTTTTATCCTATCGTAGTTTGACTGTTCTTCACCGGTAGGGATGACTTCTTTGAACTTATCCAAGACTGTATTGGCATAAAAAATAGTCTTGTAAAGCTGCCCCCAATAAGGATCGTTTGGACTATTGTCCAATAAATGCGATGAGGCAAACAAGAACCAGGGTTCATCAGCAGCACTGGGTTTATACGTCGTATTGAGATTGACCATTGCGTTATCGGTCATTAATTCGGTTTTATAGAAATAATCGCTGCGTGGATACCCGCCTAATAAAATCGATTCATAATCATTGATTGTTTCGGGGTCATACTATTGACGGGTTTTATATCCAATAAGCCCGTACAAGATGACAAGCCTACTGCTGAACAAAACAGACCCAACAACAAATATTTAGATGTAGTCTTCATCATAGCTTTTAGGTTTAAAATTGAACTTGTAAAGATGCTGTGTATGATCGTGGCACTGGAAGGAATGTATTTCCAAACGATACCTGAACGGATCTCGAGTCTGCGTAAGACATTTTGCTTCCTTGCGCCTCCGGATCCTGACCTTTCAGTTTAGCATCTTTCCATACATAGAGATTATTTCCCTGTAACATAAGGCGAATATTCTGGATTCCCAATGCCCGCAATCTAGGCGTAAAATAATCATAAGAAATGGAGAGGTTCTGCAAGCGCACAAAATCACCTTTTACTGTTCTCAGATCAGAGTTATCGTACATTCTGCCATTGTATGGTGAAGTACCTGTCACAGCAGCCTCAAACGCAGAGTCTTCAAGTTTAGGGATATTCGTATTGAGTTCATCCCCAGGTTTACGCCATCTGTTTACCCATTCTCTCGACAGGTTCTGTGTAGGCTCTGGAAAAGTCAAGGCATAGTTTTGTGAGAGGTTGCGCAGTCGCATCACATTACCAAAACTACCAATAAACAAGGCTGACAAAGACAAACGTTTATAGGCGAACGTATTGGTAAACCCCAATTGCGTCGTTGGTAGATTGGGTCCCTCGTACTTCAGGCCATCCAAGTTCGTCATACCATAGAGTACCTTTTCCCCTTCTTTATTGGTATAAAATGTAGCTCTACCATCTGTATTGAGTCCTGCATAACGATAAGACCATACCCCATCTAGTGGCTTGCCAATTACTGCAGATGATGCATAGTTAGTCCGATTTGCTTCTGTCAGACTTCCCACCGTTGGCTTGGCATTAACGTCCAATACCTCATTTTTGTTCAAGCCATAATTGATATTTGATGACCATCTAAAATTCTTAGAATCAATATTGATTGAGCTGGCAGAAAACTCCCAACCTCGATTGCGCATTGTCGCCCAGTTCACCTGAAGCGATTCGAATCCGGTCACTTGCGACACTTGTTTTGATCCCAACAGGTCTGTGCCTTTTTATTATAAAATTCGATAGAGCCCATTAAACGGCGTTTCCATAAGCCAAATTCAAGCCCCAAATTGGTCGTATAGGTCTTTTCCCATTTGAGATAAGGATTTTTCGGTGCGTTGATAATTAAATAATTGACCGGATTATCTACATTCACGGCGCCGATCGTCGCAACCAAGTCGGAGTAGGCTTGAGAAGCAACATTACCCTGGCTGCCATAAGATCCTCTTAGTGTCAAATAGGATAACCAATCAATCTGATCTAGAAAACGCTCCTGCTTCATCTGATAGTTCGCTCCAAATGCCCATAGTGGCTGAAATAACTGATTAGTTTTCAGACCAAATCTATTGGAACCATCTGTACGGGCGTTAAAACTTACAGTATATCTATTGTCAAAGGTATAATTGAGTGCACCGTAATAGGATACCGCAGCAGCTTCATCCAGACGTTCTGTCCAATACGGGACACCCATCTTTTCATCAGTTCAAACTGTGGCACTTGTTGATGGCCCCGATCATGTGCATATCCATAGACCTGCGTTACTTCCTCCTCAGTCTTAGATTTACGGATCTCTTGCCCTAGCATCACATTCAAATAATGTTTGTCTTTAAAGAGGATTATAGATTATTTGATTCCGGAAGGTAATCGAACCGTTAACTGATGCCTTTCCTCTTCTATAACCTCCATCTTTCCAGATCTGCACTGCTGTATAGTCGACGATATCATAATAATCTTTTTCCGGCTCCGCACAAAATAACTGTCCTCCAAAGCTATATCTACATCTCGTGTATTTTGCTTTGTATAACTAAACAAGGAAGTGAACGTCAGATCCTTCATGAATTTCCATTCAAAATCCACTGAAGACCGTAGTCCGAAGTTATTCGCATTTCTCCAGCCCTGTCCCCTGTTTTCCATAAAGTTATATTTCAGGGTATTATGGTAGAAATAACTATAATTTCCATTGTTGTCAAAAGCGGGTTGCGCACGTGTGGTATAGATCGCCCATTCATAGGGGTTTTCGCGCGAATCGACAGCAAAAAAACTCTTATTGTCGCGTGCATTGATATCCATCATGACTCCCAATCGCATCTTGGGTGTTAAGAAAGTATAGGCTTTCAATGATCCAGTATAGGTTTTCTGTCCCACGCCTTTCGCGGTCGCCTGATCATTATTGTAGCTTCCTGAGGCATAAAAAGTCGTCTTTTCATTTCCACCGGAAAAACTTACGTTATAGCGTTGAGACAGCGAATTTCTGAATAGATGTTTAAACCAATCGGTATTGACCGTTTCCAGGTACTTTATGTTGTCTTCAAATTGGCCCCAGCTAATCCGCTTATCATTTGCATCAATAAAATAACGTTCAAAATCAGTAACAGTACCATATTCGCCGGGTTTAGGGCTGTTTGCATTAAACAAATTCCGCTGCAACATTTCTAAATTGACGTCCACCCGTTCCTTGGAGTTCATCATATAGGCGTCCGCTATCTGTGGTCGCTCTCCCATAGTTAAGGTGCTTGAAAAATTCACTCGGGTTTTACCAGCCCGCCCCTTTTGGAAGTAATTACAATGACACCATTAGCGGCTTTAGTTCCATAGATAGCCGTTGCCGCTGCATCTTTTAAGACATTGATGCTTTCAATATCTTCCACATTGACACCACCAATACCAGAAGCGATCAAGTTTCTATTAGTCATAATATCATCAACAGAAACATTCACCGCGTCATCCAGAATAATTCCATCGACAACCCATAAAGGCTGCACATTCCCGCTTAACGCAGCAGTACCACGAATGCGAATTTGCGGCATGGCGCCGGGAGCACCCGAAGTACTCATGACCATAAGCCCAGGTACCTGTCCTTGTAGGAGTTTATCAATATTCGGCTGAAATATTGTTTCTAACTGCTCCATATTAACCGTAGCGACCGAACCGGTCAATGATTTGCGCTGTAAGTTTTGGTAGCCTGTGACTACCACGTCGTCCAACTGATTTTCGACAGGAGTCAAGCGCACCTCTATCCAAGTCTTACCCTGCATGGATATCTGCAAAGTCTGGAAACCCATACTTTTGAAAATCAATGTTGTATTTGCATTTGTTACCGATAGGATAAACGTCCCATCAGTATCCGTTCCAACAGCATTCTTTGGATTATCTTTTTCGGCCACCGTAATGCCGACCAGCGGTTTTCCTTATAATCCATTACACGGCCACGTAGCTGTACTTTCTGCTGTTTGGTTGAACGAGGCTTAGGGGTAATTACAATTGTTTTATTATCGATGCTATATTGCAGCGACTGATCTTTAAAACAATGATCCAATACTTCTTGCACAGTAGCATTCTGCATGTCGATATCCACCGCCGTATTGGATTTGACAAGAGACTCATTGTAGAAGAAATCACAATTGCATTGTCTCTTGATTTCACTAAATACTTGAGAAAGTAGAACTCCCTTCCTCTTTATAGTGACCCGTTGTGCAAAAGCCGCCAGGCTAAACTGCACACAGGTCAGTGCAACAAATAAAATTGCAGTGCGTTTGCCCAAAGCCCTCCTTTTCAATAGGTCTCTGGAATTGAATAAATTCATTTGGTCGTAATTTATTGGTCAAATAATTAAGGTATACTGCTGTCCCCGCTCAGCAGTGGTTAGTTAGATTGCATAGGTAAAACTACATCATCAGAATCACCCTCCTTTCTTTTGCTCCCCAAGGAGTGATTTGATATTTTATCTGTCCTGTTCTCCGCAAGATGGACAACACTTCTTCTAATGTCTTTTCTTTGGAAATGACTCCTGTAAAGCCCAAGTCGTCAGCTTGGCCGAGTACCCTAACATCTATGCCATACCAGTGCGACAACTCCGCTCCGATCTCTTCCAAACCTGCATTAAAAAATGAAAATTCATTATTTCGCCAAGCATTAACATTGGATAATAAGGCCGGAGAAACATCGATATTAGTCTTCCCAGGATCGACAACGCTGCTGCTCCGGGGTCAAAATACGGACTTTCGATGCAGTAGAAACGGCAACACTACCTTCCATCAATGTTGTTGTGGTTCGATTACCAGTATAGGCCTTAGCATTAAAATGCGTCCCCAGCACCTTGATTTTTGATCATTTGAAACCACCACAAAAGGTTTCTGCTTATTATGCGAAACTTCAAAATAAGCTTCTCCTCCAGATAAACGACACGTTCGGATCCAACAAAATTAGCATCGTAACGTAATTTAGTACCCGTATTGAGCCAAACTTTGGTTCCATCAGTCAACACGATTGCTCCAGTTTTACCCGTTGGAACGTTAATTTCCTGTACCATAGGTTCGGAGGCATTCTCAAATTTTTGATTTCAAAAAAGAATCTTCATTTGTTGTTTTGCAGCAGCGTATTGCGTTTTGCTACTATCCGTCAACTCAATTTTCTCGCCATTCGGCAGCGTTAATGTCATCAGTGATTCCACTTTGGGGCTTTCCATATGTTTATTCGTGACAGTAACAGCGGTAGTGCTTGAAGCTTCCTCATATGCTTTATATTGATACCCTCCTACATAAAGAATTAGTATTGCTGCCGCAGCGGCCGCCCATGGCCATAAGCGGATCAAAATGGATGGTTTCGTTTTAATCTCTTCTCCAGTGAGCAGCGATTCTAAGATTGGGTATTGGTTTTTCGATTGGGTATACAGTTCCTCAATAATGTCCTCTTCCTCCAGCTGATCATCCATTGCTGCATCCATATACATTTCCAGTTCCTCACGAAAAGATTCGTCAGCGAATAATGCTACCAACCAAGCGGCCTGCTCCGGCGTGCAGGTGCCGGCTAAGTATTTCTCGAAAATCTCCTTTTTATCGTACATAATAATCGCTCAAATCACAGCCTTAATAACCTTAATACGGAGAAGGCATAGAAAGTCTATGCTTAGAAAATCATTTTTTTTAAAAAATTTAAAATTAGGTTTAAGGAGGATAAAAAGACTTTTGAGACTAGCCTTATGTGAAGCAAATCCCTAGTTAAGAAGCCCCAAAAGTGTTATCAACAGCATAAACAGTTTGGCTCCGAGTTCCTGTTTTAAAAAACGCATAGCTTTGGCCATGTGATCTTTTACAGTACCAACTGAAACTTCATGGATCTTCGCGGCTTCTTCATAACTCTTTCCTGGAATTTGCACAACAGGAAGATTTCTCTGCGCTTGGGGGTAATTTTTCTATCGCTTTTGATAGTTCATCAGATAGCTGTTCCAACGTATCATTGGCTTCGTCCAGTTCATAATATAAGGTTGCCTGTGTCAGAAGTGCTTTACGCACAGCTTCATCTGTAGCTGATTGGCGAAAATAATCAATGGTCAGGTTACGGGCTATTGTATGTAGCAATGACCAAACACCTTTCTCGGGAATAATTTTGGCGCGCATATCCCATAATCGTACGAAGGCAATTTGATGTATTTCCAACACATGCTCCTCGTCTGGTAGCAATCTGTTCAGCTTGTGCAACAAGGTGGGAGAATAGTGTTCATAAAGCTTAGAGAAAGCCATTTTGTCTCCCTTAATTAAAAGAGAAACCAGCTTAACCTCATCATTTTCATCGTTTTTCAAGTGATCTGTCCGTATATTATGAATGCCCTAAAATTATAAAATTTATCTTATTCTAAAGCAAAACTCCAATTATTGTCTATGCCAATAAATCATCATGCTAAAGGGCCTTATTCTGCCAAGATATGTTTTTAGAACCTTCAGTATAAAAAAACAGCAGTAAGCTTGCGCCACTGCTGTCTATACTATTCATTGCAAACAAGCTTTTTTGTCTAGTCTGCAGACGGCATCGAACAAGTCGATTATTCGACGTTTAGATTCAATTCTTTTTCTTTATTGATTAAATGTGCAATGCTGGTGTCATTCAAAATTTGCAGCATCGCATTCCGCACTTCCACAAATGTATCACGGATGCCACAGGCATGCTCTTCGGTACACTCTTCACAGGAACGATAGAAATTTAGACTGACACAAGGGAGCAAAGCAATCGGTCCATCGATCAGACGCATTACCTGAGATAAAAATACATCCTCTGGAGCTTTATTTAGACTATAGCCACCACCTGCACCTTTTTTACTATAGAGAATCCCTGCGTTGCGCATTTCAAGGAGAATCTGTTCCAAGAATTTTTTGGAATATTTTCTTCCTGTGCAATCTTAACGATCTGCATAGGTTCATTTCCGTAGTTACGACCGAGCACCATAAGTGCCTTAATTGCATATTTTGTCTTTTTGGAAAGCATAATTTGTTAACCCCTGTTGAATTGCAAATTTACGTTTTTTATTCAATAGAATAAAACCTATAAAACTAGCCTGTAAAAGAAAAGCCCTTAGCACAATTTACCCATTGAATATCCTTATGCTAAGGGCGAATATTATTTGATCATCTAATTGCTATTGGCCCAATACCGCTGTAATGGGTTTACCGATACTTCCATTGGGTTCGGTAATATGCAATAGTGATGAAATTGTAGGCGCAATATCGACAATATGGACCTCGGTATTGGACACACCAGGCTTAATGCCCCAGCCCATAAATACCAATGGAATATGGGAATCATATCCCGACCAAGTACCATGTGTCGTACCCGTAGATCGTGGCGTACCATCATACCATTGTGGTTCACAAACGATTTGGATAACACCACTGCGTTTGTAATTATACCCATTGATCATTTTTTCACGCACAGGCTCCGGAATCATTAGGCCTTCGCTCTTTTCCATATCTGCGACATATGCAACACCTTCGGTGTGGCGCAATTCGCGAATAATTGTCTCTTTAATTTTATCCCGATCCAATTGAAGCGAATCAATGATTTGATTATTCAAATGAACCTGATAATTCATCATACTCTTGACGATTTTTTCCTGTCCAAATTTCTCTTTCAACTTTTTGTTTAGATCCGAAATAATCTGACGGGAATAGAAATAACCGCCGTTTCCTTTCATATCCATATAGAATCTAGAGTTGTAAGAAGCACCATGGTCAGCTGTCAGGAAAAAGGTGTAATTGCCTTTACCAACAGTATTATCCAGATAAGCAAAGAAATCGGCCAGTTGTTTGTCCAATTGCAGATAAATATCTTCAATTTCCACAGCTGTCAATGAGTAACGGTGTCCAACATAATCTGTCGCCGAAAGACTGACACAAAGGAAATCGGTATTTTTAGTTGGGTTATTTCCCATCTGCTCATTTTTGATGGCTTCCATTGCCAGATCTAAGGTAAACTGATTACCCATTGGTGTTGTTTTGATCAACTCAAGACCTTCGTCTTTCATCAACTTAGATGTCGCACGCGGCAAGGTTGGTTTCTCTTCACCTGGATATTTTCCCTCATAGATATTATCATCAGCAATACTATTCGCTGCATAAGTACTCACATCGTACATCGGCTTCCAGTCTGCCTTTAGGTATTTTTCCGCTAACTTTTTCTTATTGAAATCAACGACCCACTTCGGTAATTGATCCATATAAAAATTGGAGGTAATCCAATTGCCTGACTTCGCTTCAAACCAATAAGCAGCATCCGCAAAGTGACCAGCAGGTAATATACCGCCTCTGTCTTTAATTGCAATACCAATGACTTTAGATTTAAAATTTGACGCCAGTTTCAACTGATCGGTTACTGTAGATGCCAGTAAATTACGTGGGGATTGTTTTCCTTCTTTCTCTGTAGTACCTACACCAACGACATTGTCATCTTGGGTACAATACATATTCTTGCCTGTAAGCTCCTCGATCCAGTCATTCCCCGCAATACCGTGGATTGAAGGAACAGAACCAGTGTATACCGAACTGTGTCCTATAGCTGTATAGGTCGGAATATAATTGATCAGGGTATTCTCACAGGAGAAGCCTTCTTTCAAAAGTCGCTTGAAACCATCATTTCCATATCGGTCCGCAAAACGATATAAATAATCCCAGCGCATCTGATCCACCATCAGACCGACGACCAATTTGGGTCTTTCCGGTTGTTGTGCCATGGAGGAGAGTGCGGCTATTCCAAATACGACACTTAAAAAAATCTTTTAATCATAGTTATAGTATTGAGTATTGAGATATTAGATTTGAGACGCTCAAAATACGAAGTCTCCGACTTACCTAAATCTCCTTTTTTACTTATTAATTTTAACCGTTGACTTTACTAATCTTAGTTCCTAACTTCAGCAGCCACTGCGCAGGCCCCTTCGTTTAATAACGAATGCTAATGTAGGATTTAATCTTTTAAATGTGTTTTTAAAAATTGCCCTGTATAAGAATCTTTACAATGCGCAAGATCTTCTGGAAGTCCCGTAAAAACCACCTTTCCACCTTTATTACCTCCTTCAGGGCCAATATCAATTACCCAATCCGCCGACTTGATCATATCCATATTATGCTCAATGACCAAAATACTATTCCCGAGAGCAATCAAAGCATCAAACGATTTTAGCAGTTTTTTAATATCCTGAAAATGCAAACCAGTAGTCGGTTCATCAAAGATAAACAGGGTCTTCTTGCTGTTATTACCTTTGATCAGAAAGGAAGCAAGTTTAATCCGTTGGGCCTCACCACCTGAGAGCGTACTGGAAGACTGCCCGAGCTTTACATACCCCAGACCAACATCTTGTAATGGCTGTAACTTAGCCAATATCTTAGGCTGATCGTCAAAGAAGACAATGGCTTCATCCACGCTCAGTTCAAGTATATCCGCTACGGATTTACCTTTATACTGCACATCTAGCACAAACTGTTTGAAACGTTTTCCACCACAGGCCTCACATGGAAGTACGATATCCGCCATAAATTGCATCTCGATCTTCACTTCCCCCTCACCTTGACAGACATCACAGCGGCCGCCCTCGACATTAAAAGAAAACGCAGCAGGTTTCAATCCCGCAGCTTTGGATGCAGCTTGATTAGCATACAAGGCCCTGATCTCATCCCAAGCCTTAACATAAGTCACTGGATTGGACCTTGAAGAACGACCGATTGGATTCTGGTCAACCATTTCGATCTGTTCTACTTGTGCAATATCGCCTTCTATGGAATCATATACACCTGTTTGTTCACCAGAATAATTACCGATTGATTTCTGCAATGCCGGATAAAGAATCCGTTTTACCAAGGAGGTCTTTCCTGACCCCGATACCCCTGATACAACAGTAAATGTATTTAATGGGAACTGCACATCGATCCCCTGAAGATTATTTTCATGCGCCCTTTACAGTAATGCTATTGGACCATTTTCGCCGTTTTTTTGGAACTTCGATCTGGCTCTTGCCACTCAGATATTGACCTGTTAAGCTCCTATCATCTTTTAGGATCTCACTATAGGTTCCAGCAAATACCATCTCTCCGCCATTGATCCCTGCTTCAGGGCCAATATCGATCAGATAATCTGCT
The DNA here is from genome assembly GCF_019285695.1 of Sphingobacterium sp. E70. Classification (NCBI taxonomy): domain Bacteria; kingdom Pseudomonadati; phylum Bacteroidota; class Sphingobacteriia; order Sphingobacteriales; family Sphingobacteriaceae; genus Sphingobacterium; species Sphingobacterium sp. E70. The sequence continues at coordinate 2,648,653 of NZ_CP079104.1, forward strand.
GCCTCCATCATTTCCTGTTCATGCTCAACCACAACAACTGTATTACCTACATCGCGCAAGGATTTCAGTACCGAAATCAAACGCTGTGTATCGCGCGGGTGCAACCCAATACTCGGCTCATCCAATACATAAATTGAGCCAACGAGCGAACTTCCGAGCGAAGTGGCCAAATTGATCCGTTGCGATTCTCCCCAGATAATGTATTGGACAGACGGTTTAAGGTAAGGTAGCTTAAACCTACATCACATAGAAATTGTAGCCGGTTATTAATTTCGGCTAGTAGGCGTTTGGCGATCACCTTTTCATTTCCTTCCAGGGACAAATCTGTAAAAAATGCCAAAGCTTCTTCAAGAGGCATCAATACGATATCGGTAATTGACCTACCACCCACTTTGACATAGGTCGCATCTTTGCGCAATCTTGTTCCTCTACAGTCCGGACAGTCGGTCTTACCACGATAACGTGATAACATCACGCGATATTGAATTTTATAAGTCTGTTCTTCAAGCTCTTCAAAGAACTGGTTAAGCCCTGTAAAATAACTATTTCCCGTCCAGAGTAATTCTTTTTGCGCTACGGTCAGATCTGAATAGGCACGGTGTATCGGAAAATCAAACTTTAAAGAATTTTTTACCAGCACCTGTAACCATTCGCCCATTTTCTCTCCTCGCCAAGGAGCAATAGCTCCATCATAGACAGAACGACTCTTATCTGGTATAACAAGATCTGGGTCTATACCAATGATCTTCCCATAGCCTTCACACCGACGACAGGCACCATAGGGATTATTGAAACTAAAGAAGTTGGGACTAGGCTCCTCAAAAGTAATTCCATCGAGTTCGAACTTATGTGAGAAATGATGTCTTTATCCTTTTCTTCGATATACAATTCACCTTTACCCTCAAAAATCCCGTTTGAATGGAATCGGATAATCGATTAATGGTATCATCATCCTGCTCGATACGTACCCGATCCACTACGATCAATACCTCACCGTCCTGAATCGTTTCATTGGCCATGCTCTTATCGTCAATAATGCTTTCGATTTTTTGCATTTTATCTTGATAAACGACACGGACAAATCCTTTCTGCAGTAAGAGAGACAACTCTTCTTTGAGCTTTCGCCCGTGGGAAGGCACCAATGGAGCCAAGAGTGTGACAGATTCTCCCTCGTCAAACTTCAGCGCAAAATCTACCACCGAACTCACGCTATCTTTAGTCACCTCCCTGCCTGATACAGGAGAAATCGTCTTACCGATCCTTGCATATAGTAATTTCAGATAGTCGTATATTTCGGTAGAAGTTCCGACAGTAGAGCGGGGATTACTGGTAATAACACGTTGTTCAATCGCAATCGCTGGAGCGATCCCTTTGATGTAATCGACTTCGGGTTTATTCATCCGTCCCATAAACTGTCGTGCATAGGAAGAAAGACTTTCAACATACCGTCGCTGCCCCTCAGCATATAGGGTATCAAAAGCGAGGGAAGATTTTCCCGAACCCGACATTCCTGTAATGACAACTAATTTATTTTTGGGAATATCAACATCAATATTTTTCAGATTATTGACTCTAGCCCCTTTTATTTGAATATATTCTTTTGGAGTATGCTCCACTTTTTACTCATAATAATCCTTATCTCACACAAAGTTACGCAATCTTGGCTGATTATAGTCGCTATGAATTAAAAGCTCTCACGAAAAAATACAGCCGCTGTCATGATACAGTTCTATGAATTTAGAGGTCGCCTTTTTCATTTCAGCGACAGCATAATCTACGGCTCTAGCTGTTAATGCCATATAGGTCAGCGACGGATTTTGCGTTCCTGTTGAGGTCATAAAGGCACCATGATTTGTTACAAAACAAACGATGAACAAATGCATTACCCAGAGCTTATCGGAGGGAACTCTTTTAAACCTTTCACTGGGTCAACAAACAATTATTCTAAATATTTATTCATTACCAATTAATCCTTCTGTATTTTAAGTCGTCTTAGAAATATAGTTTTACAAAACAAAGTAGCAATAGTGATAGAAATTGCGTTTAAAGAATAAAATAAAAAAAAAGGTTATGAGAAAAAATGTATTTAAAGTTATGGTCATGATGCTATTCGTTTTCGTCGCATCCACAACAGTAAGTAAAGCACAAATGGTAATTGATAAAATAGACTTAAATATTTTTCCTGCAGCGGAAAAAGGATACAAAAAAATGGTTATCGAAGTTCCGTATTCGGAGAATGATAAGAATAAGAAGATTGAATTCTCTGTAGGTAAATGGATGGAGGTAGATGGTTGTAACAATTTTAATCTAGCTGGTTCCTTTGAGAAAAAAAGATCTTCAAGGCTGGGGTTATGATTACTATGTATTTAAAACGAATGGAAATGTAGCAAGCACAATGATGGCATGCCCAGATCAAGCAAAGCGCAATCTTTTTGTAAGTGCTCAACCTGAGACCGTACGTTACAATGGTCGCATGCCTATCGTTATTTATGTCCCTGAAGGCTATGAAGCGCAATTCAAAATCTACACAACGGATGGGGATACCTACCGAGCTGCTGAAGTCAGAGAAAAGAAGTAAACATACAGTTTAGTTACTTAAAATAATAGCAAACAAGCACTGCTTGTGACGGAAAGTCTCCAATAAAAATTGGAGACTTTTTTTTATATGCTGTTTAAAAAAGGTCAACATCATTATTTCTCTCGTTACATTTCTCTCAAAAATTGGCAAGGATACTTTCAAGAACATGATTTACACGACATTACAACAACCAAAAGATCTTAATACTATAAACTTAACACTCGGTTAGTTTAGTATTAATATACAAAGTTTAATATTGCTTACGTTTTCAGACATAAGTATAAAATGATCATGTTTAATCAACCTTCATTACATCTACCAAAAATTGCAGTACTCACGTGTATCTTAACGACGTTATCTGCAAAGGGTTTTGCCCAATCCCAAACATTTCAGGGAAAGCTGATTGATTCAGTGAGTCAGGATGCAATTCATGGCGCAACCATTCGAAATTCTCATCTGAGTAAATTAGTTTCATCAGACCAGGCAGGAAATTTTTCCATTCAGGCGCAAATCGGAGACACTTTACGTATAGGTTTTATGGGTTATCTTCCCAAAAGCTTTATTATTTCAAATCAGGGGCCTCTACAGATTTCGCTATCTCCCAATCAACAATCGCTCAATGAAGTTGTGGTAACTGCCTTAGGTATAAAAAAAGAAAAGCAAGCCATCGGTTATTCCGTACAGGAGATCAAAGGAAAAGATCTGGTAAAAGCCCGTGAACCAAATGCGATCTCTGGCCTTGCTGGCCGAGTATCCGGCCTGACAATTACGCCAAGCACAAATCTATTTGGAGACCCTGGTATCACATTACGCGGAAGAAGCAATATTCTTATCGTTGTGGACGGAATGCCGATCAATACAGACTCCTGGAACCTTAGTCCGGACGACATTGAATCCTATTCGGTATTGAAAGGAGCGAATGCAGCAGCCTTATATGGAAATCGCGGACAGAATGGCGCCATTGTCATTACGACCAAACGAGCGAAGACGGAGGATAAGGGCTTTCAACTAGAGTTCAACTCGAGTACACAATTGCAAACAGGATACAATGCGATTCCTAAGATTCAAACCGAATACGGTCCCGGTTCAAATTTTCAATATGCCTTCAAAGATGGACGTGGTGGTGGAATAAACGACAATGACTATAATATTTGGGGCCTCGATTTGAAGGGCAGCTTATCCCACAGTACAACAGTCCCATCGATCCTAAAACGGGCGTTTTGGTTCCGCTTCCTGGGAAGCTCGTGGGAAGGATAACTTGAAGAAATTCCTTCAAAATGGATTGTTAAGCACCAACAATATTGCTATTTCAAGTAAAACGGAGCGTGGGGACATTCGCCTATCAGCTTCTCAGCTATTTCAACGCGGCACAACACCGAATACAAAACTCGGAGGCACAAATATCAATTTAACAGGGGGATCAATGCCGGAAGCAAATTGAGGATAGACGCAAGCATCAATTACAATAAACAGTATTCGCCAAACTACCCCAATATCGCCTATGGGCCAAACAGTCCCATTTATATCCTAACACTATGGGGTGGCGCGGACTATGACATTAATGATCTGAGGAACTATTGGCAACCAGGCAAAGAAAATGTGCAACAGTACAATCGTGAATACACGATATATGACAACCCTTGGATGACAGCTTATGAAAACCTACGGACTTATGATAAAGATGATATTTACGGCTATGTTTCCGCTAATTACAAATGGAACAGCCATCTCTCTTTCAATGCACGTACCAGCGCAAGTACCTGGAACAGGAACCGAACCATCAAAATTCCAATCTAGGCCAATTTATACAATTACAATATTGGCGGAAGCCGTGTCGGTGGTTACCAAGAGACGTACGATACCTTCTGGGAAAATAACACCGAAGTTTCATTAAAGTATCAAAACCGCATTTCAGAAGACATCGGCTTCACGGGGTCGGTATTCGGAAATTTACGAACAGTAAGTGCAAAATCTTTGTTTGCCCGTACGGATCGAGGTTTGACTGTCCCTGGAGTTTATGATCTAAGCAATTCGGTCATGCCAACCGTATCGACCAACGACCGTGCACTGCGCCAAGTCGGGAGTGCCTATGGTTTTGTGGATTTTGACTACAAAAATATGCTGTTTTTAAATCTGACTGGTCGATTTGATAAGTCGTCGACCATGCCCATAAAAAATAACACCTATTTTTATCCATCTGCTTCCTTAAGTGCCGTCATATCGCAGATGGTATCTTTACCCAAAGTGATCTCATCGCTGAAAGTGCGCGGTGCCTATGCAAATGTTGCCAGTGATTTTGTCAATGAAACGGCACAATATGATATCTACAAGCTTCTGCCAGCCTATACTAATTATGGTCGCTGGGCAAATTCCATGACTGGTGTCACCTATACAGATGTATTACCGAATCCGGATCTCGTAGCGGAGCGTGTAAAGACTGCGGAGATCGGCTTGGAAACCCGTCTCTTTAACAACCGTCTCGGCGTAGATTTAGCGGTATTCCGAAACCTAGAAGGTCCCCGAATCATCGAGCTAGCCACATCGGTCACTTCAGGTGTAAAAGCAAGACAAACCAACGGCTTGACTTTACTGCGAAAAGGAATCGAATTGAGTATCGACGCAACAGCAATCCAACGTGAACGCTTTAGCTGGAATGTATTGGTCAATGCATCGACCAATCATGCCTGGTTGCACGATATAGATGGCCATCAGACCCGATCAGGGATGTACGCATCGGAGAACGCTGGGACAGCTTCTATGTAAATGATTTTCAACGCGATGAAAAAGGGAATTTAATCGTGGGAACCAATGGTCTGCCGGCCTACAATCCTTACGTCAGCAAGATTGGATACAGCGATAATAAGTTCACCGCAAGTATCAGCAACAGTTTCCGTTACCGTGATTTCAACTTTAGCTTTCTAGTCGACGGCCGCTTTGGAGGATTGATCAAAAATGTGCAGGATGCCAAACAATGGGGTTCAGGAACTCACCCTGAATCGGCCAACAGCTATCGCTTAAAAGATTGGGAAAACAGAGACAGCAAAGACTACAAGGGTTCGATCATGACCGAGGGGCTAAAAATTGTCAAAGGCCAATTGAGCACAGACCAAGATGGTAAAATAATCTCTGATACACGGGAGTTTGCACCAAACGACATCCCCGTTCTATGGCAAAACTGGGCTACCAATTATTACCAATCCGGACCGATTAGTGCAAAAGACAGGACATTTGTCAAATTACGGGAAATTGTCTTCAGCTACAACCTTCCGGCTAGTTTACTGAAAAACGCTAGATTTTTACGTAGCGCAAGCGTATCCCTCGTCGGCCGAAATCTATTATACTTTACCGGAAAAGGCACAAAAACATGGATCTGGATCAATTTACCGCCGCCAGTTCGGATTACCAGACTCCATCGGTAAAAAGCTTTGGTCTAAATATTAATGCAACTTTTTAAAGATTTTAACACATCAAGATATTTTCAACCATGAAATACTTTAAATCAGTCTTACTTTTATTGCTCTTTGGCAGCACGTTGAGCTCCTGTAAAAAAATCGAAGACCTACAAAAGGATCCCGCAGCCGTGTATGATCCTGCCCCCAAACTGCTCTTTACAGGTATATTAATGCGATCTCATGATGCCCCATGGAGCGAAGACCATCGTTACAATCAGTACATGACCCAAAATGAGGCCTATTATACTGGGCAGCCATACAGCTGGACGACAGGTTCCTTTGACACACCTTATGGTGTACTACGAGATGTATATCGGATGGAGATCGAAGCGGCTAAAACACCCGAATTAGGTGCTGTGTACCTCACGCTAGCCAAATTCTTCAAAGCCTATTTTTTTGTCCGCACAACCGAAATGTTTGGCGATATTCCAATGGCAGATGCGCTAAAGGGAGAGGCCAACAACAACTTTGCACCTCGGTACAATACCCAGCTGGAAGTGTATCAGCAAGTGCTCTCCTGGCTAGAGGAGGCCAATACAGAACTGGCTGGTTTTAAAGAGAAAGGCACTATACTTGAGGGTGATTTCTTCTATAACGGAAAGACGGAACAATGGCAGAAGTTGGTCAACTCCTGAAACTGCGTGTACTGTTAAGCCTGAGCAAACGCGCCGATGATAGTCCTGCGCTACGCATTAAAGAGCGATTTGCAGAGTTGTTGACCAATCCTTCAAAGTTCCCGTTGATTCTTGATAATAGGGACAATTTCCAGTTGCAATACAATGCTATCAATACCTATCCGCTCTGGCCTACTGATGGTGTGATTATCAAAAAGATGTGCGGAATACCTTGGGAGCAACCTACTTGGATATCCTAAAAACAACCCGGGATCCACGATTGCTGGTTCAGGCATTACCAGCCTCTGCTTTACCATTTGATCCGACAAAACCGTTTGAGGCCTATCAGGGTGGCAAGACCGGTGACCTACAAAGCACCCTCCTGAAACAAGCAACCGAGGGCCAGCTTTCCATGATCAATTTTGACTATTGGCTCGCTTCACCTTCGGGTTTACCATCCATTCAGCTTGGAGCTTCTGAGGTACAATTTGCGCTTGCAGAAGGGATCAATCGTGGTTGGAGCAACGTCGTACTGGTATACCGGAGTTCAATGTAGGTCCGGCAAATGCCAACAACAACCAGATCCCTAAACGCTGGGCTTATCCGAAAACGAATATAGCACCAACGAAAGCAATTTAAAAGAGGCTTTGCAACGGCAGTTTAACGGATCAGATACACAAAATGATGTGATCTGGTCTATCAAATAAACAAAATCAATACGATCGCTTGTCCCATTCAATTTATATAAAGGCAAAGAAGAAAAAGAAGCTGATATTAAAAAAGCCATCGAAATAGTATTTCGATGGCTTTTGTCTTATAATCTTTAGTTACCTACTATTGAAATTTTTTCGCGTTTACTTTACGCTCATTTTCTGTCAAGTAGATTTTACGCAAACGGATAGATTGTGGTGTAACCTCGATGTATTCGTCCGCTTGGATATATTCCATAGATTCTTCTAGAGAGAATTTAATTGCCGGAGCGATACGCGTGTTATCATCTGTACCAGATGCACGCATATTTGTCAATTGTTTACCTTTAACAATATTGATCGTTAAGTCATTGTCACGGATGTGCTCTCCTAAGATTTGTCCTTCATAAATATCCACACCTGGATCAACGAAGAACTTACCTCTATCTTGTAACTTATCAATAGAATAAGCAGTTGTTGTACCTTTATCCAAAGAGATCAATACACCATGCAAACGTCCAGGGATTGTTCCTCTCCAAGGCTCGTATCCTTTCAAACGGTGTGCCATAACAGCCTCTCCAGCTGTAGCAGTCAATACGTTGTTACGTAGACCAATGATACCACGAGAAGGAATTTCGAACTCAAGATGTTGCATTTCACCTTTCGTTTCCATCACTAAAAGCTCACCTTTACGTTGTGTTACCAACTCGATCACTTTACCAGAAACTTCTGCAGGAACGTCAACAACCAACACCTCGATAGGCTCACATTTCTTGCCGTCGATCTCTTTCAAGATTACTTGCGGTTGACCTACTTGCAATTCGTACCCTTCGCGACGCATTGTTTCGATCAATACAGATAAGTGAAGGATACCACGTCCATATACCAACCAAGCGTCTGGAGATTCAGTAGGAACGACACGTAATGCCAAGTTCTTTTCTAATTCTTTTTGTAGACGATCGTGAATATGTCTAGAAGTAACCAATTTACCTTCTTTACCAAAGAATGGTGAGTTATTGATCGTGAACAACATATTCATTGTTGGCTCATCAATGCTAATAACTTCCAATTGCTCTGGGTTGTCAAAATCAGCGATTGTATCACCGATGTCGAAACCTTCGATACCAACAACAGCACAAATATCACCACATTTAACTTCTTGTACACGACGACGGCCTAAACCTTCAAATGTATGCAATTCTTTTACACGTGATTTCACGATCTTACCATCACGTTTTACCAAGGAGATTGGTTGACCTTCTTTAATTATACCACGAGCTACACGACCAATAGCAATACGTCCTACGAACGTAGAGTAATCCAACGACGTGATCTGCATTTGCAATGTACCTTCAACAAATGGTGAAGGTGGGAAGTGATTGATGATCGCATCTAATAGTTCAGATACATCTTCTTTCTTTTCTTTCCAATCTGTTGACATCCAACCATGTTTGGAAGAACCATATAATACTGGAAATGCCAATTGCTCCTCTGTAGCATCTAGGCTAAAGAATAAATCAAATACATTTTCGTATACTTCTTCTGGGCGACAGTTTTCTTTGTCCACTTTATTGACAACAACCAAAGGTTTCAAACCTAAGGATAATGCTTTTTGTGTAACGAAACGTGTTTGCGGCATTGGACCTTCGAAAGCATCCACTAGCAATACAACACCATCAGCCATTTTCAATACACGCTCAACCTCACCACCGAAATCGGCGTGACCAGGTGTATCAATAACGTTAATTTTACTCCTTTATATTCAACAGAAACGTTTTTAGCGACAATAGTAATACCGCGTTCACGTTCTAAATCGTTATTATCCAGAATTAAATCACCTGTACCATCATTGTCTCTAAAAAGATTTGTGAAGTGTAAGATTTTGTCTACCAACGTAGTTTTACCGTGATCGACGTGAGCGATAATCGCTATGTTTCTAATATTTTGCATCTAGCAAGTAAATTTGTTTTTAAATTCAGGGTGCAAAGATAAACATTTTGCACCATAAAATTTATAACTATGTGTATTTTATTTAATTACACCTAATTCTTTACCTACTTTAGTAAAGGCGGCGATAGCTTTATCCAAGTGAGCAAGCTCATGTCCTGCTGAAATTTGAACACGAATACGAGCTTTTCCCTGAGGTACAACAGGATAGTAGAAACCGATCACATAAATACCTTCGTCCAACATCTTAGCAGCAAAAGCTTGTGCAAGTTTCGCGTCGTAAAGCATCACAGGGACGATTGGGTGGAAACCTGGTTTGATATCAAATCCTGCTTCCGTCATTTTTTCACGGAAATATTTGGTATTGGATTCAAGTTTATCACGCAAAGCGGTTGTCTCACTCAGCATATCCAAAACCGCAACAGAAGCGCCTGCAATTGCTGGTGCCAATGTATTTGAAAATAAATAAGGGCGTGAACGCTGACGTAACAAATCAATGATCTCTTTTTTACCTGATGTGAAGCCACCAGAAGCACCACCAAGGGCTTTACCAAGTGTTCCGGTAATGATATCTACGCGATCAATCACGTTGAAAAGTTCATGCGTACCGCGGCCTGTGGCACCAATGAAACCTGTACAATGCGATTCATCGATCATCACCAAAGCTTGATATTTGTCAGCAAGATCACAGATCTTGTCCAATGGCGCTACTGATCCGTCCATAGAGAATGCACCATCAGTAACGATGATTTTGTGTCTTGCTCCTGAGGCTGCCTGCAACTGTGCTTCTAAATCTGCCATATCTGCATTCTTATAACGGAAACGTTGCGCTTTACACAAACGTACACCATCAATGATCGAAGCGTGGTTCAATTCATCGGAAATAATTGCGTCCTCAGCACCAAACAATGGTTCGAAAACACCGCCATTCGCATCGAATGCCGCAGCATATAAAATCGTATCTTCTGTTCCTAAAAACTGGGAAATCTTTGCTTCTAATTCTTTATGTACATCTTGTGTACCACAGATAAAACGTACAGAAGACATGCCATAACCATGTGTATCAATGGCCCGCTTTGCCGCTTCGATAACCTTCGGGTGAGAAGATAGTCCCAAGTAGTTGTTTGCACAAAAATTGATGACTTCCTGCCCTGTGCTCACTTTAATATCTGCTCCTTGAGGGGTAACAATCACCCGCTCTTGCTTATACAATCCCGCTTCTTTGATTGCTTCCAATTCCTTTTGTAAAACTGGTTGTAATGTATTGTACATAATTCGAATTTATTTTTTTATACAATATTACAGTTTTTCTTTGGTGGAAACAGCCTGTTTATTGAGAATTCACCTCAAATCAATGTTTTGATAACATTAAACCGTTTGCACAAATTTATACCACCCTTTCATTTCCTTCCTTTTGCAACGAATAATGGCATCATCATGGAATAGATAACTGGCAAGCCTCCTCGGGTCACGGGCAGCATGACAGCGGAGTGTTAAATGTAGCAACTGATAGGGATCAACATGTATTAATTTAATACAGATTTGGTTTATTCGTAACGCAGCGCATCCACGGGATCTAATTTCGAAGCTTTTGATGCCGGATAATAACCAGATAACATCCCCACAAGACCACATACTGCAAATCCAAGAATAATAGCTGCCCAAGGAATAATAAAGGATGTACCCAGCTGAAGGGCCAATAAATTACCGATCAGGATGCCTATAAATATACCCGCGACGCCGCCCATCATACAGATGACAATGGCCTCCATCAAAAATTGCTTACGTATCACACTGGGTGTAGCCCCTATTGCCTTCCGTATACCTATCTCCCGTGTTCGTTCGGTAACCGACACCAGCATGATGTTCATCAATCCAATAGATGCACCAACAAGGGTAATAAAAGCAATCACGACAGCTCCTAGGGTCACCATCGCCATATTCTGCATAAGCATTTGTGCTACAGCATCGGATTTGGTAATCTCAAAATCATTGGTTTGTCTTGCAGATAGCCCGCGAATATTCCGAAATACAATGGAAGCTTCTCCAATTGCAGCTTCTAATCGCATTGGATCATTAGAAGAAACGGTGATGACATAGGAAGGTTCCACGACCTGCATAACAGATCTTGCTTTCACCAAAGGGATAAAACACGCTCTATCGCCCCCATACCTGCAGAGGACCCTTGCTTTTCAGCACGCCTATCACCTGATAACGAATGTTATTGACTGTGATATATTGCCCTATTGGATCTATGATTTCACTAAAAAGCATTTTACTGACCTCGCTACCAATAATAATCACGGCTCCACCGGTCTCCACATCCCGAACAGAGAAATTCCGTCCCTCACTGACTACATATCCTGAGGTTTGAAGATAATTTTCATCTGTCCCGATGAGTCCAATATTTGGATTGGTTTTTTTGGATTGAAATTTTACGGTCGAATTCCAGGTGACATTGGCACTGATGGAGGTTATCGCGTTAAAATGAAAATTCTGTCTGAAACGGGATGCTTGGGCATAGGTTATATTTGCGAAGACCTTGGATCGAGTTCCACCGGTACCAATCTGAACATTTATACCCCGATTTCGAATATTGAATGAGTTGGAGCCCATGGAGGAAAAAGAATCCGTGAGGGAATTTTTCATGGCGTCAATAGATGTCAACACGCCAATCAGGGCCATCATCCCAATAGCTATAATCAACGCTGTTAAAAATGTCCGAAGTTTATTGCCTACAATAGATTGCAGCGCAAGTTTTACGTTCTCAACATACGACATTTTTACGGACATACAGCGATTATTATAATTTGCAGATGAAAATACTGTTATTCCTCCACAAAACCAAAAGGCAATTTATTCTAATGAAATAAATTGCCTTTTTATACCAAACCATTGCCATCAAGAAGGTCGGTTTTGGGTTGCTCGCTTTGTACCTATCAGTTTATCCTCTTCCAGGTTTCAGTCCTGCCCAATAAGCTGACCCCACATAGCCACGTATGTCAAGTTTATCACCTTTTAAAGTCATTTTACAGCTATAGGTCTTTCCTGTTTTTGGATCATAGATTTTTCCATCCGCATAGGTATTTCCGTCTTTTGTAAAATTGGTCAGGATCTCCAATCCCTGAACCGCCCTACTCTGAAGCGCTTTGTCAGGATTTTTCACATCTTTCTTGGGCTGTCCGGACTCATTGTTTGGAAATTTAAGCCAGTAGAGTTTACCGAAAAATTTGTCTCCTTTTTATAAATCTCCACACGCCCCTCACCACTTGGGTTTTCCCATTTTCCGATGATCGGATCTGTTTGTGCAAACAATGTTACTGTAGCAAGTAACATGATGAATGACATCATAATTTTCTTCATTGGTCTACTATTTATGAGTTATAACTAAAAAACGATCGCTAGTCTCTTATTTATTAATATAAATAAATATACAAAATATTTACTATGCTTGCATACATTTATATTCTGTGATTTCAATTTATTTAAATAGACACAAAGATTCGCTTTTGGTTTAACTTTACACTCCTCATTATCAAGTCTTATTTGGGGCTTATTCAACCTCGCATGACTCTTAGTACGCCCTTCTTTGTAAATCTTATCCCTTTTTTCTGTCGTTTCGCTATAGATCACGTACTGAATCGATAAGGAAACGGTAGCGAATTAATCGTTGACTTCCGAACAAGATCTAAGCAGATCCGGACAAAGGGTGAGAAAAGAGCAAACGAAATACCAGTTTATCAGCATTTGTACATTAAATTTTGGCATCGCGTTTGCACGATAGTTTTTATATTATTACTTTATTCACTGTTTATAAATTAGCGCATATTATGAAATTTATTATTAGTCTTTTACTCACCGGAGTTATTGTCGCAATCGCTTGTTGGATTATACCGGGTGCAAAAGTTGCTGGTTTTGGCTGGGCTATTGTCACAGGATTGGTTATCGGGTTTGTCAATGCTACTGTAGGTTCTATTTTGAGGCTGTTCACCTTTCCTTTGAACTGGCTAACGCTGGGTCTGGTTTCCTTTATTATCACTGTTTTAATGGTCTTGCTTTCAGACTCACTCCTTGGAGACAAGTTTAATGTGGATGGATTTTGGACTGCGGCCTTATTTGCCATTGTTGTCGCAATACTAGAAATGATCATCGGAAGTACTTCAAAAGACTAAAATTATATTTATTGAATAGAAAAGGCTGTTTTTCATATATGAAAAACAGCCTTTTCTATTTCAGCATGGCGAATGTCTTACTGATGGTACGTCTATTTTGAAAGCCTCTTTATCTGCCATTTTTATTAAGCCTCCACTCGCTTTTTAAGCTTAAAATAGCTAAATTTATATTATTTAATAGACCCCTCGATATATGTGCGAACACAATCACGAGCATAGCCATACAGAAAAAGATACACCTTGGTGGATTTCACAACGCAAACTCCTTATAGCGCTCATCATATTGATCACACTGCTGATACTCAAGTACGCATTTAAGATCACACTTCCGTTTTACGCCTCTCTCCTTCTAAATGGCATTGCTTACCTATTGGCAGGTATTCCGGTTATCCAAATGGCTTTTCGAAAAGCAAAGCGTGGCGATTTCTTCAACGAGTTCTTTCTAATGAGCGTGGCAACCTTGGGCGCATTCGCAATACGGGAATTTGAGGAAGGCGTAGCTGTCATGGTATTTTATCAGATTGGCGAATGGTTTCAGGATACCGCGGTGGACAACGCAAAAAAATCCATTAAATCACTATTGGATATCCGTCCGGACAAAGTCTCTGTCTTGCGAGATGGAAAACGAGTGGATGTCAACCCTAAGACGGTTGAAATCGGTGAAATTATCCTCGTCAAAGCGGGCGAAAAAGTCGCTCTGGATGGTAGACTGATCAATGAACGGGCGGCGTTCAATACCGCAGCGCTAACCGGAGAAAGCAAACCGGACACCAAATATAAGGGTGACACTGTTTTCGCAGGCATGATAAATCTAGAAACAGTTGCTGAAATCACTGTAGTCAGCTCGTTTCAGGACAGCAAATTGAGCAAGATATTGGAGATGGTGCAGGATGCGACAGCGCGCAAATCTAAAACACAGCTCTTTATCTCAAGGTTTGCAAAAATCTACGTCCCTATTATCTTTGCGCTGGCACTTCTGGTACTTATCGTCCCTATATTCCTTGTCAGTGACTATAGCTTTAGAGACTGGTTTTACCGCAGTTTGGTCTTTTTGGTGATCAGTTGTCCTTGTGCACTCGTGGTCTCGATCCCCTTGGGTTACTTCGGCGGAATAGGATTGGCCTCCAGAAATGGAATACTATTCAAAGGCGGCAATTTCCTGGATACCATCACTACAGTTGATACTATTGTTATGGATAAAACAGGTACCCTCACCGAAGGTGTTTTTGAAGTAAAGGAGGTACACGCTGTCAATGGACAAGCGACAACATTACTGGATTATGCCAAGGCCATTGAATCAAATTCTACCCATCCTATTGCCAAGGCAATAGCTAGCTACCATCCGGGAGACAACTCATTCATTACTGAAGGGATTGAGGAAATCGCAGGCCATGGACTCAAAGCAACGATCAACAATAAGCTTGTCCTCGCTGGCAATAGTAAATTGCTGGACAAGTTCAACATTCGCTATCCGGAAGAAATAAAGCAAATTGTCTATTCCATTGTATTGATTGCCATAGCGGATCAATATGCGGGCTACATTACCGTTGCAGATCGAAATAAGCCTGATGCAAAAGAGGTTATTTCGGCTATGCAGGCTCGAGGCTTATACACGGTCATGTTGTCCGGTGATAAAACAGCAGTAGTAGATGAGGTCGCGAGGGAACTTGGTGTTGACAAAGCTTACGGGGACCTTCTACCCGAAGATAAAGTAAGTCATGTACAGAGACTGATTGACGAAGGACGCAATGTCGCTTTTGCCGGAGATGGCGTCAATGATGCCCCGTGGTAGCTTTAGCTCAGGTAGGTATAGCAATGGGTGGATTAGGAGCAGATGCGACCATTGAAACGGCAGATGTCGTGATCCAAAATGATGAGCCCCATAAAATTTTATCCGCAATCAAAATTGGTAAAATTACCCGCAATATTGTTTGGCAGAACGTCATCCTAGCAATGGGCATAAAGATTATTGTCTTGATCTTGGGTGCCGGGGAGTTGCAACACTTTGGGAAGCTGTTATCGCTGATGTTGGGGTAGCACTCTTGGCGATCCTAAATGCCATCCGTATACAAAATAAAACTGTATAAGCTAATTCGCTAGCAGAAGAAAACTGTGCAAAATCGGTAAAACATAAGCGGCTGACTTTTCCCAAAGTCAGCCGCTTATGTTATATAGTGGTATCAGTATTCCTGAATGCCATGTACTTTCCGGTCATCTTAGTCACGCCAGGATTTATATGTATTGATCAATCCATTGGTAGAAGAATCATGACTAGTGATGGGATTATTATCACCTAATTCTGGTAGAATCTTATTGGCCAACTGTTTACCCAGTTCAACGCCCCATTGGTCAAAACTGTAGATATTCCAGATCACACCTTGCACAAAAATCTTGTGTTCATACAGGGCAATGAGTCTACCCAGTGTACGTGGCGTCATTTTTTAAATAAAATAGAGTTTGTTGGTCGATTACCCTCAAATACTTTATACGTTTTCAATTCCGCCACCTCTTCATTGGATTTACCCGCTTTTTGTAATTCGGCAACAACCTCTTCCTCCGTTTTACCGTTCATGAGTGCCTCTGTCTGTGCAAAGAAATTAGACAATAAAAGCTGATGATGGTTGCCTATTGGATTAAGGCTGTTTGCTGGAGCAATAAAATCACATGGTATCAATTTTGTACCCTGGTGGATCAATTGATAAAAGGCATGCTGTCCGTTTGTTCCAGGTTCCCCCAAATGATCGGTCCGTCTGGTAGTCTACACGCTCGCCATTCCGGTCTATATATTTTCCGTTGCTCTCCATATCCCCTGCTGGAAATAGGCCGCGAAACGGTGTAAGTATTGATCATAAGGAAGAATGGCATGGCTTTCGGCTTCAAAGAAATTATTGTACCATATACCAAGCAAAGCCAATATCACCGGAATATTTTCCTCAAAGGCGCTGGTTCTGAAATGCTCATCAGCATCGTATGCACCTTTTAAGAGTTCCTCGAAATTATCAAAGCCAATAGCTAAGCTAATGGAAAGTCCGATTGCAGACCATAGGGAATAACGTCCGCCAACCCAATCCCAAAATTCGAACATATTTTGTGGGTCTATTCCGAAAGCCTTTACTGCATCCGTATTGGTGCTCAACGCAGCAAAGTGTTTAGCAACGTCCTGTTCGCTCGCTCCCTTACTTAGAAACCAATCCTTAGCGGTATGCGCATTGGCCATCGTTTCCTGTGTTGTGAAGGTTTTGGACGCAATCAGGAACAAGGTTGTTTCGGGGTTTACTCCTTTAGCGTTTCAGCGATATGTGTACCATCTACATTAGAGACAAAGTGTACATTCAGCCTGGTCTTGTAAGCTTTTAAGGCTTCGGTAACCATTACTGGTCCCAAATCAGAGCCACCAATACCGATATTAACAACATCCGTGATCTCCTTGCCTGTATAGCCTTTCCATTCACCGGAGAGAATCTGCTCTGTGAACGTTTTCACATGTGCCAACACGCTTTTAACAGCAGGCATCACATCCTTTCCATCGACAAAAACAGGTTGATCGGATTGATTTCTCAATGCGGTGTGCAAAACGGGTCTGTTTTCGGTCACATTGATCCGCTCACCCGCAAACATAGCCGTGATTGCTTCGGAGAGCTGGCATTCCTTTGCTAACTGGATCAGCAGCGCCATTGTCTCTTCGTTTACGCGATTTTTAGAATAATCTAAAAGAATATCCTCGAAAAGGATCGAAAACTTCTCAAATCGCTGTGGGTCTGCCACGAAAAGCTCACGGAGGTCCTGCTGATTGATATCAATATAATGATCTACCAAATATTGGTAGGCTTTGGTTGTTGTAAAATTAATTTTTGGAAACATACTGTTTTTGTTGAAATTATTTGTTTTAAACCGCTAATAAGAACCTTCCGTATTTTTTCATTACACCTTGCACAGATCGCAAAATGAAGGTTTATGCTGTTGATGATATCAAAACTAAAAAAAAAGGTCAAATATTAGTATTGAGTGGAGAGTATTGCAGAATTAGCGGCCAGCAGTACAAGTCTACGGCTTATAATGTTATTCTTAATATAGCTGGCTACAGTCTTAATAACATATTGAATTTAAGAACGGATTTATTGATTAAAAATATCTACATTAGCAGATATGACAAAAGAACAAATTCAAGACTTGAGGGATCGTGTTACTTCCCTGAGGAGGCATCTTTGACATCGATGTCCGTAAAGAAGAAATAGAAAGAGATCAAGCCATTACAATGGAAGCAACTTTCTGGGATGACTCCAAAGCGGCAGAGAAAATACTGTTGGCCATCAAAAACCAGAAAGTATGGACAGATCATTTTGATGAAGTTGCTTCAGCGGTTGAAGATACCTATGTAATGTACGAGTTTTTTCAATCTGGAGACGCAACTGACAAAGAACTGGACGACCAGTATAAACTTGCATTGGAACAGGTCGAAGAACTGGAGTTCAAAAATATGCTCAGTGCAGAGGAGGATCAGCTGGATGCAATCTTACAGATCACTGCGGAGCTGGTGGTACTGAGAGTTGTGACTGGGCAGCCATGCTGATGCGGATGTATATCATGTGGGGGGAGAAAATGGGTATAAAGTCACCGAACAGGATTCTCAGGAAGGGGATGTTGCCGGAATTAAAAGTGTAACTCTTCAACTATCTGGAGACTTTGCATATGGCTACCTTAAAGGTGAAAACGGAGTACATCGACTGGTTCGTATATCGCCGTTTGACTCAATGCAAAACGACATACTTCCTTTGCCTCGGTTTATGTATACCCCTGATTGATGATAATATCGAAATAGACGTCAAAGATTCAGAAATCGAATGGGATACCTTCCGTTCTGGAGGTGCTGGCGGTCAAAATGTAAACAAAGTAGAAACAGCTGTACGACTCCACCATAAACCCACAGGCATTATTATCAAAAATCAGGAAACGAGATCGCAATTGCAAAATAAGGAAAATGCGTTACGCCTATTGAAATCACAATTGTATGAGATTGAAATGCGCAAACGACAAGAAGCCTCCGCTGCGATCGAAGGAAATAAAAAGAAAATCGAATGGGGATCCCAAATTCGTAACTATGTTCTACATCCTTATAAATTGATCAAGGATTTACGCACAAATTACGAAACATCAAATACACAAGCGGTATTGGATGGAGACTTAAATGATTTCTTAAAAAATTATTTGATGGAATTTGGCGGTTAATCTATCGCGAAAAATCTGCAAAATCAAAAGGGGTATCAGCAAGGCTTGATATCCCTTTTTCATACAAAGTCACTGCCTTCTTTCGGACACAGTTTGTCACTTAAACTGTCAAGTTCTCTTAAAAAAATTCCCAAAAACGTTAAAAACCTTAAATGTCTACTGCTCATATAGGCTTGTTATTTTTGATTACACAAGCGCCAATACAGCAACAAAACACTGATATTCAACAGATTAAAAACAATAAAAATGTATCAAGAACGTTACAAAAGAGTCGTTCGCTCAATTTTTGGCACAAAATAAAGGCATGTATTTTGCGTTTATGGATTCGTAATATTTTCATTACAAAAGACTCCTCGTTTGAGTCAGCAAAGAAAGTAAAGAAGAATGTATATCTAAAAATAGAATGGCTATGAATTACATGAAAGAAAACTCAATCGTATCAAAGCAGATGGCTAAACAATGGGAACCTGCAATGTACGACGTAAATGAAGAACAGCAGCAATCCGAGACCAAGGTAGAGAAAGTCGAAGAAAGCAATTTTGGACCAAAGGAATACGGTATTTTTGGAGCGACCTTTTTCGTACTATTTGCATCGGTCTTCGGTGTATATATGCTCCAACCAGATTTTGATGCATTACGTTTCCAACGTTTAGATAGTATAGGTGGAACCTTTTTAGTAGGCTTAGGAATATTTTTGGCCACTATCGCGATCAGCTTTTTAATCTTTTAATTGTACTTCATCGTAAATATAAGCCGATTGCATCTGTTTCAGATGAAGAACTTCCAACCTGTACGATTATAGTTCCGGCTTATAATGAAGGACAGTTGGTTTACGATACACTTCATAGCTTGGCAAGTAGTGATTATCCCGATAAAAAGCTTCAGATTATCGCCATTGATGATGGAAGTAAGGATAATACTTTCGCTTGGATACAACGTGCCAAAATGGAGCTGGGCGATCGCATAGAGATCTACCAACAACCTAAAAATATGGGTAAACGCCATGCGTTATACCGCGGTTTTAAATTAGGTACTGGTGAAGTATTTATTACAGTAGATAGTGACTCTGTGGTCAACAAGGATACGATCCGTAATATGGCCAGCCCATTTGTAACCAATAAGGAATGTGGTGCTGTAGCGGGTAATGTGCGTGTATTGAATAATAAAAGGCTATTATACCACGTATGTTAAATGTGAGTTTCGTCTTTAGTTTTGAGTTTGTGCGTTCGGCTCAAAGCATGCTAGGCACTGTGATGTGTACGCCAGGGGCATTATCTGGATATCGCAGAGAAGCTGTGATGAACTGTCTTGAAGACTGGATTCACCAAACGTTTATGGGACAACCTTCGGACATTGGAGAAGATCGTGCCATGACCAATATGATTTTGAAGCAAGGATATCATGTATTGTTCCAGTCTAACGCGTTAGTATATACGGATACTCCGGTACGTTATAAAAATTTATATAAAATGTTTATCCGTTGGGAACGAAGCAATGTGCGTGAAAACATTATGATGAGTCAGTTTGCCTTTAAAAACTTTCGTAAAGGACCGAAGTGGGGTGCACGTATCTTATTGATTATGCAATGGCAAAAGTGTTGCTTTCCTACCCTATGCTATTATTGATGTTATGGACAGTATTCCATTATCCATTGATGTTCTTAAGCTCAACTTTGGTAGGTATTCTTATATTTTCAAGTATCCAGGCATATTTCTTTGCCTCTAAAAATGCAAATGCGAAAGAAGCATTCTGGGCATATAGCTACAGTATATTTTATGCCTTTAGTTTATTTTGGATCACTCCCTATGCCATTGCTACTGCTGGACGTAGAGGTTGGTTGACAAGAGGTTAATTTCAACGTAAAGAACGTATCTTTACTTTAAATATAAATATGACAGACTTTCAGATAAAAAAATTGCCATCATTGGACAGGGATATGTGGGATTGCCTTTAGCGATAGCTTTCTCTGATTTCTTTCCAGTGATAGGCTTCGATATCAACAAAACACGTATTGACGAACTTAAAGCCGGCATAGACCGTACACTGGAAACTCCTGCAGATGAGCTTACGCGTGCTAGAAATCTATTTACGACATCGGAACAGCGCAAAGGCTATGATGCAAGTGCAACCGTTCAAGATATTGCAGATGCCAATGTCTATATTGTAACTGTCCCGACGCCTATAGATCGTTATAATTCACCAGACCTATCACCACTATTAGCGGCGTCTAAAATGATCGGTGAACTCCTAAAAGTTGGTGATTTGGTTATTTATGAATCCACAGTCTATCCCGGGTGTACCGAAGAAGAATGTGTTCCGGTTTTGGAAAAAACTCAGGCTTGAAATTTAATCAGGACTTCTTTGTTGGATACTCACCAGAACGCATAAATCCTGGCGACAAAGTTAATTCACTGCAAAAAGTGATGAAAGTAACCTCCGGAAGTACTGCTGCAGCGGGACTTGTTGTGGATGGACTTTATAAACAAATTATCCATGCAGGTACACATCTTGCTCCTTCAATCAAAGTGGCCGAAGCAGCGAAAGTTATTGAAAATGCACAACGTGATGTCAATATATCGTTTATGAACGAACTCGCTTTGATCTTTGACCGCGTTGGTATAGATACGCAGGACGTGCTTGATGCAGCAGGAACAAAGTATAATTTTCTCCGCTTCAAACCAGGTTTAGTTGGTGGACATTGTATTTCAGTAGACCCCTATTATCTTGCTCAAAAGGCAACACAGTTGGGCTATCATCCCCATGTTATCCTATCCGGTAGGGAGGTTAATGATCAAGTAGCTTCTTTCATCGCTTCCAAGGTCGTCAAACTGATGATACAGAAGAACATCAAATTCGATGGTGCCAAAGCTTTAGTATTAGGTGTAACCTTTAAGGAAAACTGTCCAGATATTCGTAATAGTAAAGTCGTTGACATGATTCAAGATCTCAAAGAATTTGGTTTGGAGGTCGATATCTATGACCCTTGGGTAAACCCCGATGAATTAAAAAAACATTTTGGTCTTGACCTATTAACAACTCTTCCGCAGTCAGGCAATTATGACAGTATTATTCTTGCTGTAGGTCATCGAGAGTTCTTACATCTGGATCTCAAAAATTTAAAAAAGAATCCTTCCGTTGTATTTGATATCAAAGGAATATTAGATCGAAAATTAGTGGACGCACGCTTGTAGGGTTCTGTTTTTTTAGATTATTTTCTGGTAACATTCTTTTAAACCATCAGTTTTCTTATTATTTATTGAGAAAACTGATGGTTTTTGTTATAAATGGAGATTATGCAATCGTTTGCTTAAAAAAACATCATCAAATCTTTTGTTTTTAATATTAACTTAACACCACAATTATAAATTTGACCTCATTAAACTAAGGGATATTTAGCACAAATTGCGGTACTTATGAAACAGTTAGACGACACCGAGCTATTCATCAGAATTCAAGCGGATGACCGTTACGCTTTTTCTGAATTAGTCAATCGCTATTCAGATATACTTTTCCGTTTTATTCAGCGCCGTGTTTCCTGTAATGAGGACAGTGAAGACATTTTGCAGGAAATATTTGCCTCACTATGGCACCAACGTCTTAACATCACAATAGAAAACTCTTTATACCCTTATCTATTTAAAACTGCTAAATATAAAATTATCGACTGGACAATAAACGAGCAAAAGAAAATTGTCCGTGCCGAAAAACTACTGGCAAGCTTTCAAGGGGCGTCCCCGACATCCGAAGATGAGCTTCTGGCAAAAGAATTGGCGGTATTGATCGACACCGAAATAGAAAAAATGCCCACAACAATGAAATCGGCATTTTCACTTAGCAGAAAGGAATCCATGTCCATCAAAGATATTGCTTCGGAACTCGCCCTATCCGAACAAACCGTGAAAAACAATATTTCGTTAGCCCTGGGTTGGCTAAAGCTTCGTTTCAAATAACGAATAAAAAAATATACACCTAGTTTACAAGCACTTAAACTATTTTCATAAATTTCTTCGGTACTTTTATTCTCCTTCTCCGATTATAGGTCTGTATGAAGGAACAAGAATCGTCAGATCAAGCTAAAGCTTTGCTCAAAAAGTATCTGGAAGGCCAGTGTACTCCAGAGGAAGAACAACAAGTTCTTCACTGGTTTTATGCACAGGATCAACCGAGGAGGAGCAATTAAAGGAATACCAAACAGGATTAGCATCACGTATCAATACGAAGCTAGAGGAACAGCTATTTAGTGAATCTACTCCTACTGTCCGACGACTAACTTGGTTTCGCTCCAAATGGATGGTGGCAGCGATGCTTGTAGCCGTTTCGGGCTGTAGCCTTTGGATGTACAACAGATTTTCTTCGCTAGATCAAAAGCCACTGGAACTGGCTGCAGAAGTACCTTCACAGGATCAGGCCTTTCACAATGACATCCTTCCTGGAGGGCATTATGCCAAAATTATAAACCCAAAAGGAGAAGAAAAACAACTAGCAGATCCATTTGTACAGCGCCTTGAACAATCATCCGATCAACAAGGAAAGAATTTTCTTGTTGATGTTCCAAAAGCGGGTTCTTATATGATTATTCTTGAAGACGGAACAAAAGTATGGTTGAATGCTTCTACAAAATTATCCTACCCCACACATTTCGAACCCCATCAACGTCAAGTTGCTTTAACAGGGGAAGCCTATTTTGAAGTAGCAAAAGATGCTAATAGACCTTTCCGGATCAATGCCAACGGTACCACAATTGAAGTCCTTGGAACAACTTTTAATGTCAATGCCTATCACGATGAGGTTTCTACATCTTTAGTGGAAGGCAGCGTGAAAGTCCTTAAAGAAGGCAACCAAATTATTATCAAGCCAGGCCAACAGGCAACAACATCGCTAACAAACGATATCAAAGTTACAGCAACTGACCTGACAAAAATACAGCCTGGCAACGGGATGAATTTTATTTCGATGGCAACAATTTCAAAGATATCTCTCTTCAGATCGCCCGATGGTATGATGTTGAGTTTGAAAATATGGAGATAATCGGAGCAAATTCAACCTACAAAGGCTCCATCAGCAGAAATAGTAGACTTTCAGAAGTATTGCAGATCTTGGCTCTTGCCACGGGACGCAAATTTGATATTATCGGACGAAAGGTTATAATACAATGAGACTAATTACCCAAATATTAAACGGCCTATGGTATAAACATCAACTTTAGCGCCTTGTGGTTAACAAAAAAGGGGATGTTGACGCATCCCCTGTTAAATTCAAGGCTTATTTTACTGATTACCAACAGAAATTTTAAAACCTTAAAAATCATTCTAATTTATGAATTTTTTTCTCCAATGAAAAGGCAGGAGAAAGATCGGGGATTCCGTATCCCTCCGGCCTTTAAAACTTTATGTATGATAAAGTTAAGCACTCTTTCTTTGCTTTCCATCGCACTTGGAGCCCATGCTTCGGGAACAGCACAGACTGTCAATCTTTCTTTAAAAAAGTACGCGTAGAGAAAGTTCTGCAAGAAATTTCAAAACAGACCGATCTCCGCTTTTTCTATGATGAAAAACTATTGAACAGTTTACAACCTGTAAGTATCCAAATGGATCACGGCCCTATACAACAGGCCCTATCCAAGGTTTTTAAAGGTCAGAACCTGACGTATCAGATTCTTAACAACACGATCGTCATTTCAGAAAAACAACGCACAGATATCGAAATAACAGGTATTGTACGTAGTACAGAATCTGCCCTGGCTGGTGTTACCGTATCTGTTGAGGGCCATACTACACTTTCGACGAAAACCGATGCCAATGGTCAGTTTAAACTCCGTGTGCCGGAGAACGCTGTACTTGTATTTCAATATATGGGATATACCACAGAACGTGTGCAGATAGGAAGTCAACGTACAGTAAACGTGACTCTCAAGCAAGCAACTCACAGTTGGATGAGGTGGTTGTTGTCGGCTACGGTACGCAGCGAAAAGTGAACCTAACGGGGCTGTCGATATGATCTCTTCAAAACAACTGGAAAGCCGTCCTATTGCAAATCTCGGCGCTGGACTACAAGGGTTAATCCCCAACTTGAATATCACGACTTCCAATGGCCGTGCTTCTACAAATCCTGAATTTAACGTACGCGGATTTACCAGTCTAAATGGTGGCGCCCCGTTAATTTTGGTCGATAATATCCCCTACTCTCCGGATGAAGTTGCACGTATCAACCCGAATGATGTCGAGTCCGTGTCTGTATTGAAAGATGCTGCTTCAGCTGCTATTTATGGTGCCAGAGGTGGTTTTGGGGTGGTATTGATCACTACAAAAAAGGCAAAAAGCGGTCAACTTGATGTTAATTTCAGTACAAATGTTGGGTATAGAACTTTAGGTAAACTGCCTGAATTCATTACTGACCCTTATGAAGTAATGGCCATTAAACATGAGGCAGGAAAACCATTGTACAACTCCTACCCAGAATCTGCACGTGAGTATGCAAAAAAACGCTCTTTGGATCCTTCCCTACCGGCAGTAACACTATCAGACAATGGACAAGATTGGGTATATACAGGCAGCACAGATTGGTTGAAAGAAGCCTACAATAAAACTGCTCCAACCTATAATGCAAACTTAAGTATTGCCAAAAAGTCGGATAAAATCGGCTATTACCTCTCCAGTGATTACTATAGACAAGATGGGCTTTTAAAATATGGAAACGATATTTACAAGCGTTACAATGTCAGAGGAAAGGTAGATTTTGATGTTACTGACTGGCTACAGGTATCTAATAATACATTGCTTACCAGCATGAATTATGATACCCCTGTCGTTTTGGATGCCGGCGACAGCTTTTTTGGAGAGTCAACCGAACCAACTCGCTCGATGTACCCCGAAACCCAGACGGTAGCTGGACAAGAGCCGGTGCGCAGGTATTAGGTTCATTACAAGAAGGTGGGCGTAATGATAATCGTATCAACGAATTTGTAACCACATTCTCCGCAAAGGCCGCGTTGATCAAAGGCATCTGGGATTTAAATGCTGATGCAACCTTCAGACGCAGTTCAGGGTTAAAAAGGTCATATGATGTTCCTTCGAAGTACAAAACGGGACCAGAGGCTATCCTAACGCCAACATTTTCGAATACCTATGCAAGAAATGAGAATGATCTCACCCGATACAACGTCTATAATATTTACACTGATTTTCATAAAAATTTTGGAGACCACTATATACAAGCACTTGCAGGCTATAATCAGGAGTACAACTACAACAACTACAATTACATACAGGCATTAAACCTAATCTCCACAACGGTGCCTTCCATCGGAAGTGCGACGGGAAATATTTCAAAAGATGAACGCATTAAAGACTGGGCAGTACAAGGTATATTTGCCCGTATCAGCTATAGCTATAAAGATAAATATCTAGCGGAATTCAATGGTCGCTTCGATGGTTCATCCGTTTTCCAAAGAATAACAGATGGGGCTTCTTTCCATCTGCCTCTGCGGGTTGGGTAATCTCCAAAGAGAATTTTTTCGAACCGGTGAAAAATGCTTTGGCAATGGATTTCCTAAAGATCAGGGGATCTTATGGATCACTGGGCAACCAATTGTTCCGATATGATTCCGATTTCCCTTACTATGACACCTATCCATATATGCCTATTATGGACAACAAGCTGGCGGACTATATCCTGGGCAATGGCAAACCACCAGCGGTATATGCTCCGAGAGCTGTTTCCGATAATTTTACCTGGGAAACAATCCAGACGGTCAATGCAGGTATTGATATGAATTTTTCAGCAACAAATTGGGAGTTAACTTCGACAAATATACCCGCTACACCAATGATATGTTGGTACCAGGAAAGGAATTGCCGGGACCATTTGGCACAAAGATTCCCGTCCAAAATGCCGGTGACTTAAAAACAAAAGGCTGGGAGTTACGTTTAAGCTGGCGCGATAGCAAAGAGCTAAGCGGCTCTCCTTTCTGGTATAATGTCGCCTTTACACTGGCGGATAGTCGTTCATGGATCACTCGTTTTGATAACCCGACAAAATCCTTGGGCGATCAATGGGACAGAAATTATGTGGGAAGGGAAATTGGCGAAATTTGGGGTGCTGATATTACTGGCTTTTTGAAGATGATGCAGCAGCAGCAGCTTCGAAACAATCTGCCATGGGAACGGATGATCAATCATACAAATTTTATGCTGGTGATCCTGTCTTCGCTGACCGCAATGGGGATGGCAAAGTTGATATGGGCAAAAAGACGGTGGATGACGCCGGCGATATGCATATTGTTGGCAATAACAGTGCGCGACTACCTTATAGTCTAGATCTCTCTACAGGATGGAAAGGCTTTGATTTACGCGTATTCTTGCAAGGCATAGGCAAACGTGATTGGTATCCAGGCGCTTCCAATATCTACTTCTGGGGAGTCTATGCACAACCATGGACAAATCCGACGGTACAAAATGGAGATCACTGGAAATCAAAAGATGAACATGGCTATTTCCCTGCTGTGCGAGCCTACTCTGCAGAAGATAATTATCAACAGCTCGGTATTCCAAACAAGCGTTATATGCAGAATGGGGCCTATATGCGGGTAAAAAATCTTACGCTCGGTTATACACTACCAGAATCTGTATTACAACGTATCAAATTGCGAAAAGTACGTTTCTTCTTCAGTGCAGAAAACGTTTTTGAGATCTCTCATATTAAGGTGAAATTGGATCCGGAATCGATAGGATCAGGTAACAGGGCGCAAGCTGCATATCCATTCCAGCGGACGTATACCTTTGGTCTGAATGTAAATCTTTAATCTCTAAATCTAAAAAAATGAAACGTATCAATTATATCGCACTGGCATCCCTTATACTACTGGGGACATCCTGTAAAAAGATTTTCTGGATCGCACCTCGGGATCGGCGATAACCAAAGAAGTATTTTTAATACAACGGAAGATCTGGCAATTTATACAAATGGTCTATATAAGCAAATGCGTGCACAATATACAGATCTATACTCGGATAATATTGCGTTGAGCAACAATGATCAAAACGCCGAAGTTAGAACTATATTGGCAGGCACACTTACACCATCTACTGTAACAGGATGGGATAAAGATACTTGGGCTCCCCTGCGTGATGTAAATTATATGCTGGACAATGTGGGTAAAGTTGCTGGTGACCCTGCTGTTATCAATCATTATATCGGAGTTGCCCGTTTACTTCGCGCAAACTTCTACTATAAAATGGTGAAAAAATATGGCGATGTGCCTTGGTACTCCCATGTAATGGGTACATCATCCGAAGACCTTTACAAGGCAAAAGATTCCCGTGCTGCTGTTGTTGACTCCCTCATGAAAGATCTCGAATTTGCGGCAGCAAATGTCCGTCCGGGTGGAGATAATAGTTATTTCACCAAATGGAGTGCTTTGACACTATTGTCCCGGATAGCCCTTCATGAAGGAACCTTCCGTAAATACCACACGGAATTAAATCTACAGAACACGGCAGCAACATTTTTGGAAAGAGCTGCATCAGCCTCGCAGGAAATCATCAATAACGGCGGGTTCTCCATTGCAGGTAGCTCCGCGACCGATTATCGTAACCTCTTTTCAAGCAACACCCTCGCAGGCAATAAAGAGGTCATTTTCTTACAAAAGAACGACCGCGATTTAGGAGTTGCCAACAATACACACACAGTGTTGGATTGGCAGTGGGCATTGAGTGCCGAACTGGCCGATGAATTCCTGATGAAGGACGGAACAACATTTACATCCAAAGTAGATTACAAAAAGAAAGCTTTTGTGGACCTATTTAAAGATCGTGATCCTCGTTTAGCCGAAACAATTATGCCGCCGGGTTTTAGTAACAATGTAGCTGGGACGCCGTATATAACACGTCCGGATTTTGGGGATTGCTTCAGGTCAAATTCTATCCGCGTGACCCCGCTCTACGGGGTGGCTGGGAACTGAATTATACCGATTTGCCTATCATGCGCTATGCGGAGGTGCTATTAATTAATGCCGAAGCAAAGGCGGAATTGGGAAAATTGACGCAAACTGATATTGATGCTACTGTAAACAAGATTCGCGCACGTGTAGGAATGCCTGCATTAAATCTCGCAGCCGCCAACGCAACGCCAGATGCCTATCTTGCAAATCAATACTCTTTAGTAACGGGTGCCAATAAAGGCGTGTTGTTAGAAATCCGTCGCGAACGTCGAGTAGAACTCGCCTGTGAAGGATTCCGTTTTGATGATCTTTACCGTTGGAAATCGGGCAATATACTCGCCAAGGCTCCAGGAGGAATGTATATTCCTAAGCTGGGACTTATTGATGTGAGCGGCGATGGTGTTGGGGATATTATCATCCTAAAAAAGGAGATAACAGTCCGATAGCAGGTATTCCTGAAGACGATCTTAAAAAGATCCCTAAATTCTATGTCAATGATGGCATATTTTATCTGGAAAACGACAATTCAGGAAGAATCATGTTCATCGACGACAAAACAACCCGTCCAAGGAGTTTTAATGAGCAAAGATATTATTACTTCCCTATACCGATCGAGCAAACTGTTCTCAACAATAAGTTGAAACAGCCGAAAGGTTGGGAAGAATTTGACCTGTAAAAAAGCAACATTCATAACCTCGGTAAATAAGTCTAGGTGATGAATATGCTTAATAAG
Source organism: Sphingobacterium sp. E70 (assembly GCF_019285695.1). Classification (NCBI taxonomy): domain Bacteria; kingdom Pseudomonadati; phylum Bacteroidota; class Sphingobacteriia; order Sphingobacteriales; family Sphingobacteriaceae; genus Sphingobacterium; species Sphingobacterium sp. E70. Next base: position 2,678,001 of record NZ_CP079104.1, read on the forward strand.
CAGTGAAACCAGTAAAACGAGCCAGCTCTCCCTTGGGAGCAGCTGGCTCTACTTTATAAAACTATGATGAAATTAACGAAACTAATCACATGCCTTTTACTCCCGATCTCGCCCTTATTGGCACAACAACGGACAGGACGGGTTTTTGAAGATCAAAATTCGAACAATCAATTCGAACAGAACGAAAAACAACTTGCCAACATTGTTGTCTCCGATGGTTATGATGTAGTAAAAACAGACAAGACCGGGACATACAGCTTACCGCACAACCCAAACGCCCGCTTTTTGTCAGTTACCATTCCGAGCGGATATAAAGCAACAAAGACGCACTATATCCCATTGCGCGGTGAAGTTAAAAATTTAGATTTCGCCTTAACCAAAGACACTGTGCAGCAAGCTGATTTTTTGCGTTTTATCCAAATTACGGACACCGAAACTCCACTTTATGGCCCCTGGATAGATAACGTCAGAAATTATGCCCAACAGCAAAAGGCGAGCCTGATCATGCATACCGGCGATATCTGTTATGAACCGGGTATGCTTTTTCATGCCAAGCAAGTAAACTCCGAACTGATGGCCAGACCTACATATTATACGGTGGGCAACCATGATCTCGTAAAGGGGGAATATGGAGAAAAACTATTTGAAGACCTCTTTGGTCCCACCTATTACTCGTTTGATGCTGGTCCTGCCCATTTTGTCGTGACACCAATGCCAAATGGAGATTATAAACCAAGTTACACAGCCGACCAGATCATCGCCTGGCTTAAGAAAGACCTTGCAACAATGGACAGATCAAAACCCTTGATCTTTATCAATCATGACTTCTTCGCTGGTCCAGACTTTATCCTGAAAGGTGAGAAAGAGCAAATTGACTTGATGCAATTTAATCTGAAAGCTTGGTTTTATGGCCATTGGCACAACAATTTTGTCTTTAAACAAAGGGAGTCTATGTTGTCTGTTCAAACGCTCCCAATAAAGGAGGAATTGATAACTCGGCAGCGCAGTTTGTCGTGGTCGATATCGACAAACAAGGAATCAAAGATATTAAACCTATTTATACCAATCTACGTGACCATATCCAACTAGTACATCCGACCGCTGACCAGCAAATAAATATGCTAGAAACTCTTCCAATCGTGGTCAGTGCTTATGACAGTGAGCGACAAATACTAAAGGTGGTCATGGAAATCTATGCCCATGAAACCGGTAAACGTCTAGCCAATGTTCAGCTGTCTCCTTCTGGCGATTGGTTATGGCAAGCAAAAGTACCTTTGGGTAAACAAAAGGACAATACGATGCCCTTATTACCATCCAGTATGAAAATGGTGAACAAGCATTAAAAAACAGTCTTTTAATTTGGTGGACCGCGCAGAAAGCACCATGAAACTACAATGGTCTGCTGCTGTAAACGGAAACATCTGGAAAACCAGTCCGCTGATTGTTGGAGATAAACTTTTCGTTGCGACGATGGACGATGGTATTGGGACTAATCATTCCATTATAGCACTAGATAAACGCACCGGCAAAACGCTGTGGTCATTGCCAACAATCAATTCTATCAAACATAAGCTGCGCTACAGCGACGGAATATTGCTCGCAACTGACGTCGAAACAAATGTATATGCCATCGATGCAAACACAGGCAAAATCCTGTGGACAAAAAAACCATCCAATCCAAGTCTTCCTACATTCGTATCTGGTCCAGCACTTGACAACGGAATTTATTATGCAGGCCTGGGCAAACGTATGTCAGCAATTGACATCCATACCGGAAAAGTGCTTTGGGAAGGTGTCGATCCATCGGGCGGGGAAGCGACTCCAGCAGAGCTATCGGTCGTAGATCAAACCTTATTGGCGGGATACAATTGGAATGCCTTATGTGCATATGATATCCAAACGGGAAAGCTACTTTGGAAACGTCAGGAAGATGGGCTACGTTTTAGACGGCGGCGTTACAGCAAAAGACGGTTATCTGTATACAACGGGGCTCAATGGTATATTTAAGCTAAACTTAAAGACTGGCGAAATCGCACAAAAAAGCATCAAAACAGATGATTTCAAAGTCATGGCCTCGCCCAAAATTATTGAGGACCTATTGGTCATGCCGACATCCACAAACGGAATAAAAGCATACGACCCTCAGACTTTAGAAGAGAAATGGCATTTTTCCACTGGCGAGGCACTGGTATACACCTCCCTTACAGTAGTCCTGACCAACATAAATTGGTTGGAACCGTAGAGTCATCGGTAACTGAAGCCAAAGGAAAGCTCTTTTTCGGGGCTTCGGATGGTTACTTCTATGCACTCAACAAGCAAGGGAAGCTACTCTCTAAATTTAATCTGGGTGCTCCTATTTTTTCAGAAATCACAGTAGATGGCGATTTTATTTATATCGCTGATTTCGCAGGAAATGTTTCCTGTTTTAAATTCTAATAGACAATAGCTCTGCAAGACTCCCGAATCTGGGAAATGCCTAAATTCGGGAGTCTTGTTTATTTGTCAATTAAAAGACCATCTGAAATATCAATGAAAAAATTAATCAATTAATCTGTAATCTATCCTAGATTAAAAGACACTTTTGGTTAGTCTATAAAAATAATTTATGGTTGCCAATATACCTTGCCGCTCTATATGAGTAACTATTGTATGAACTATTGAAGTGAGACCTGGATAATTATGAAGTGGTTTATCCCAGATCTTAGGATCGGATAATATCCTTGTTGTAAAATCGGAATACTCCTGGTGTCTTGATATTATTAAGCTGGCGTCATCTTGAAATGAAGGTTCTGTTGTGGCTTGATTGCATATGACAAGTATGTATGCAGCTAGGCCAATAGCAATACCAATCGGTGGTTCTGATTGTTTACTATACCATTGTTCAATTAAAGGACACACGCGCATGTTAAGTTTGGCCGTATACTGAAATGCGATGGACTGCCATTTGTGTAATAAAAATGGGTTCTTAAAACGATCAATAACTGCCTCACCAAATGGTTGAATAAGTTCATGACTGATCCCTGATTGCTCAACTATTGGACTTATCTCTTTAAAAAGTAAATATTGAATATAACGGTCTAAGATCTCATTATTAAAGAAGTCCTTAACAAATTCTGTATTGGACAAGAGCGCAATACCACAACATAAGATATGCGGAGCATTAAGCAGACGCAGTTTCAATTCTCGATATTGCGCTATGCTGGGAACTATCTTCACAGTGCTATCAATCAATGCAAAACTCAAAATATTCTTAACATCCTGATTATCTGATTCAATAGCCCATAATTTATACGGTTCGGCCATAATTGCAAGTTGATCAGTATAGGAAAGTACCTCTTCAGAGACCTTACCGGGAACAATACGATCTACCAGCGAGTTGCAAAAGTAATTGGCCTTGTCAATCCAATCAATAAAATCTTTGCTTAATTTTTGCTGTTCCGCCATCCAGACGATGTTACGCTTTAGTACTTTAGCATTATCTGAAACTAACTCCGTAGGAATGATGACAAGACCTTTAGAGTTATCGCCATTAAAATAGGAAAATCGATGATATAAATAAGCTGTCACCTTTGCCGCAAAGCTTACCGGGGACTGTCATCAATAGCTCCTCCCAATTCCAACAGTCCAGCTTCAGTTGTATTTGAAATCAGAATGCTTATCAAAGGAGAAGTCGCTGTTGTAAGTATCTCTTCCCACGAATCATGGGCAGACAACACCCTGGAGATTGAAGCATTAATACACTTCAATTCTTTAATTTTTCCTTTCTCCAGCCCCTCGTAATCAAAGTATAGAGCCCATTCTGATTGTCAAATGCAGTTGTATTTCCAGTGCGTGTTGATTTGACAACAACTATACGGCCATTAAATATTCCTTTTTGATTGGCCTGATGGATATAATCATCAGGCAGGCCACGTAAGAGTGCTCCTGTTCCAAATTGTATGACCCGTTCCGGCATAGTAAATATTGACTCCTTGGGAACTTCAATTTCCTGATTGTCAATACCCGCTAAATGTTGTTTATCTAAATTCATCACGCTATTTCTTTAATACCAAAAGCTTTTGTTTTCTTTTTACCTATACTTAGTCCTCACCAAAATGGTTATTATTCAAATTGTACACGCTATTTTGAATGTCATGATTGCGTATAACTATCACTCTGTTTTCATAAACTACTTTTTACTTTGATCGTACTGATAGTCCCTTTGGGTTATTCAAGGTTTTCAATAGAATATATTAATTTATATTATGCGGTATTTTATGGGGACTAAATTATGATTAACTTAAATCAACGAATGGATATCATCGCTTTTATTACCGATGATGATGGGTCGAGCCAACTTTTAAACTTAGTTTTTACTTCATCAAAAATACCCTGTGTAATATAATATTCGGGGTTGATCAATCGCTTTTTCATACAGTTTATTACATGATCAAAATCTTCTATAGTTGCATTTCGACTGCTCATGAGGGTCCCTTCGCGTTTATGGAATTCCGGATGACTCACCATCAATTCACCCTTTTGTAAGCCAACCAATACATATCTGCCACCGTGTGCCATGTAATAAAAAGAATTGTTAATCGCTTTTTGGTTGCCGGTAGCATCTATCACCAGTGTAGGCATATCACCAGCAGTAATTTCAGCTAATCTATCGGCTACATTTTCATTGTTTGCATTTATGATGTGTCTTAGATTTAATTTTTCACTACAGAAATTTAAACGATTGTTGTTGACATCTAACGCAATTACTTGAGCGCCAGCAATTCTGGCGAGTTCAATAATACCAAGTCCTATTGGACCCGCTCCGACTACAAGGACAAACTCACCCGGCTTTATCTGGGCTCTACGAAGGCTATGGGCGCCTATAGCCAAAGGCTCTATCAAAGCCAGTTCATCAAAACTTAAGCCACATCCCTTTACCAACAAACGTGCAGGAATCTGTATAAACTCCGCCATTCCTCCATCAGTATGCACTCCGCAGACTTTTATATTGATGCAACAATTAGGCTTTTTACTTAAGCAGGCAATGCAGTTTTCACAATTGATGTAAGGGATAAATGTCACAGGCTCCCCACTTCAAAGTTTTGATTACCGCCAGTATCGATCAGTTCACCAGAAATCTCGTGCCCCAAAATGCGGGGATAAGTAAAAAGGGTTGCGTTCCTTCAAATGCATGTAAATCGGTGCCGCAAACCCCGATGCGATGGATTTTTATAATCGCAAAATCAGCTTTGGCTTTTGGCATTGTGCCGTCTTTGTATGCTAGTTTTTGTGGTCCTGTACAAATTAAAGTTTTCATAATTTATTTTTTTGACACTTATTCATATACTAAAAGCCAAACGTCATATTTAAACCTTCCTCGCTAATCAAATTTTCCTGATATAGATGATGCCAAAAACTTTTAGGTATGTAGGTATGGATCAAACCAATGTTCTGTTCAATATGCTCGAGAGAACTCGCGCTTAAAGCGATACTACTTATTCCCGAAGCAGCTATCCCAAATTTTGCACACACTGCTGCTGGAGTAAGATTGTAAGATGCACATGCTTTAAAAAACGCTCGCGCCAAAGGTGTAACCTTTTGCCCGCCGGTGTTTTTGATCGACATACCTGTAATTGTAGTGGCTTCCACCAATTAAAAAACCAGCATTAAAAACTGCTGAGTTAATCACATGGACCCCTGAAACTTCATTCTTTTAATGAAACCGAGTAAATCTTTTGGGTGACTGTGTACAGTCATGCTATTCGCAATCATTATCCAATCGGGTTGAATATCCTGGCAAATCCTTGCTATAACTTGCCAGTTCTTTGCGCCAACACCAATGGAATTTACTTTGCCTGCAGCTTTTAGTTCCTTCAATGCCACATAGGCATTCATAATATCCTGATATCTTTGGCTGTCTCCTTTAGCGTCCGATGCCAGGTATTCATCAGGATCATGTACAGATACAGAGTTAGCCTGATAGCTTTGCAATAGCATATTCCCTGTTCATAACATTCTAAAATGCCATCATAGCTGATTTTCTGAACCGCATCATATTTTAATTCTTTCCAAACATCATTTTCGAACGTTGGTTCAGTGCCGGTAAGTTCTGTTCTTAGCCAGCCAAGTTTGTTACTGATAGATACTGCCGATGATTCAATTTTAAGATCTCTCAGACACTTTCCAAGGCATTCTAGCGCCAAACCAGCCCCATACTTGCCAGCAGTATCAAAAAAGCGGGTTCATCAGGATTGCTACCTTTGATATATGCTGATACAATCGCACACTTAATCTCGTATGGGAGTGCAACGTAGAGATTTCCTAGACAACTAGTCCCTAATATAACCTTTGGTAAATTTAACGCTGTCATCGTAATTTCACACTATAGCACAATATTGGTGGACAAATAAAAGATTTTGAAATATTCATTTATAATTTAGTCTTTATAAGATTCAATAATTTTTGAAAACTAGTGCTATTTCATTTGCCCCTGACACAGCCCGCACGCAGTTATATCCATATTTTGTATTATTCTGGAACCTATGATAGCTGTCTTAACAATATTCAACGTAAAAGAGTTCTTTAAAAATGATATCAAAAAGCTCAGGTGATACACAATTGCGCATACGAAAAGAATGCAAACTACCATACCAGGAGGATTATTTGATTTTGTTGTCATTTTAGCGGTTTAATCTTGCAAACAAACATTAATTGCATTTATGCGCAATAGTAAGTACACTTTCTCAATGTATTTATTATCGTTTGCTGTTATTATTCAGTTATTCTGATCAAAAATAAATGTTTGAAATCGATTTCCAAATAAATACATACTTATTTTTTTATATGACTGAAAATTGGATACCTTGTGTCAAATTTGATAATAATGAGTAAAAAAGAGTAACAATATATGATATAGCAACAGAACTGGGTATCACAGCTTCTTATGTATCCCGAGCTCTAAATAACTACCCATCTGTTAATAAGGATATTGTCGAAATGGTGAGGAAAAAGCAGCAGAACTCAATTACAAACACAATTCTTCAGCTGCTAATCTAAGACAAGGCTCTTCTAAGACTATTGGTGTTATAGTGCCTCATATTAATCAAAGTTTTTTCTCAGATGCCATCGCTGGTATTGAAGAAGTATGTTTTGAGCATAATCATAGCCTAATTATCTGCCAATCGCATGAATCCTTTAAAAAAGAGGGCTTGGCAATTGAAACATTGATTCGACAAAATGTAGACTGCATCTTTATTTCAATTAGTTTAGAAACACAGTCCCCAAAATATCTCGAAGAAATTATTCATCATGACATTGGTCTAATCCAGTTTGATAGATCTATCGAATATAATCAAGGATCGGAGTGTACAAAAGGATATAGTGTCACCAACAACAATACACAGGACTCCTACAGCGCTGTTAAACAACTGCTTAAAGAAGGGTATAGTCGCATTGCTTTTTTGGGTGGCCCTGATCACATCTCAATCTACCAGGACCGCAAGCAAGGTTATTGTAATGCAATAAGAGATAATGGATTAGTTTTAATAGATGATCTTGTTGTTTCTGATGTACTTGATGAGGAAAACGCTTTCAAGACAGCCGTCAAACTACTTTCGACGACCGAACCGCCCGATGCTTTTTTGTTACCTCTGATCATCAATCTTTAGGTGTATTGCGGGCAGCAAAACAATTAGGGATTTCTGTGCCGGACCAGTTAGGAATTATTGGTTATGCAAACGAATTTTTTACCGCACTGACCACCCCCAGCTTATCCTCTATAGATCAACATAGTAAATCGCTAGGTAGGCATACTGCTAATCTATATTTTAATTTTTTTTGAAAAATGGAGGGAATAAGGGCAGAGGAGAAAGATTAATCATTCAAAGTGAACTTATTGTCAGAAATAGTTCCAAAAGAAAGTAAAGCTGTTCTAAAAAAGTAATTTTTGATTGAGCTTCCAACAATACACTATGTATACAATAATATAAATTTGGAAATCGATTTCCAAATTTATATTATTGTATAATCAAACACAAAATTGACGCTTTTGATGATTTGCTAATCACTCCTCTCTTCACTAGAGATTGATTGGAAATAAAAAATATCTTTCTAACCATATTTAAATTATGAATTATTTATTATTCCTTTTGTTATTGATTTGTTTAACAACTCCGGCAAAAGCACAACAATCTTATCAGGTTAATTGGGAATCTTTGAAAAAAATCAGACACCAGAATGGTTTAAAGATGCTAAGTTTGACATTTTCATTCACTGGGAGTATATTCGATGTCGGCTTTTACCAATACTTAATATAAACGGATAATGAAAAAACTATTATACCTATTGTTGGTTGTCATAACTACCAGTGAAGTTAATGCACAAATAATTGATAGACCACGTCCCTCAAACTGGAGCCAATTAGTAAAAGGAGCTGCTTTTAAAGATCGATTTTTACCCATGCCCAAAGGGAAACTAAGTGATGATAGCTGGGGCGGAAAAATATACTACCACGATATGTGGATAACGGAATTGAAGACCGCCAAAGGTCTTATTGGTGTGCTGATATTATTTCAGGCACGGATGATTTGTATCACATGTACGTTGCCGGTTGGCGTGAGAGTGCCCCGAAAGGCCATCACGAATGGCCAAAATCTATTATTTATCATGCTGTCAGTAAAAGTTCTTTTGGCCCCTTCAAAATTAAAGATACCATTGGCTATGGACATAATGTAGATGCCTTTACACTAAAGGATGGAAGATTAGTATTGTACGCTATTGATAAAAATTATATCGCCAATAATGAAAATGGACCATGGGTTGAAGGAAAGTTTAAATTCGACGAAAGAGATCGGCCAATTATAGAAGGACTTTCCAATCTTACCTTTGCGCAGCGAGAGGATGGGTCTTATCTCATGATATGTCGTGGCGGTGGTAGTTGGATCAGTAAAACTGGTATATCAACTTATAATCAGATCTCAAACAAAAGGGCTTACCCAGATATAGAAGGAGAGTTTGAAGATCCTGTAATATGGAAGGATAATATTCAGTACAATTTAATTGTAAATGATTGGCTAGGTCGCATTGCTTACTATCTTCGTTCAAAAGATGGAATTAACTGGGTTACAGAAGCTGGTGAAGCCTACGTCCCTGGTATTTCCTTTCACGAAGATGGATATGTAGAAAACTGGTTTAAATATGAAAGGATGCGGGTTTTTCAAGATAAACATGGAAGAGCCATCCAAGCGAATTTTGCTGTAGTTGACATCGAAAAAGATAAAGATTTGGCCAATGACAACCATAGCTCCAAGGCCATTGTAATTCCTTTGAACCCCGGTGTCTTGATTACAATGATCAATCAAAGTTTCCCAGATCCAAAAACAAAAAGCATAAAAATTAAGATAAAAGCAGAAGATGGTTTTGACCCACAAACTGAAATAGATGTTAATTCGCTTCGTTTTGGATCATCTACGGCAGTAAATTTCGGGAGAGGTGCCAGCGTAACTGAGACAAAAAAATCTGGGAAAGACTTGATTTTGACCTTCAACATAAACGGCCTTGAGTTAGAAAAGGATGATTTTGCCCCAAAGTTGCTTGGTAAATACCGTTCTGGCAAAATACTTTTTGGCTATACCCGAGTACCCTGGGTTAACTATAATGACGCTATTTTAAGTGCGAGAAGACCAACTTTTGAAACCACTGCACAACAAACTGTAGCAAAAATAACAATAGAGAACTTTGGATTAATCGCATCAAAGTCAAGTAAAGTACAATTGTATGCCACTATTGATGGGCAGAAAAAGCTGCTGGCAGAAGACTATATTCCAGCTATAGGAAAATATAAAAGTATAGTAAAATCGCTTAAAACTAGTCAATTGTTCGAAAAAGAGAAAAGCTATGATTTTTCGGTGCAAATCACTGAACACAAAAATAAATCAACATTTGATTTTAAAGCTACTCCAAATGACATATTAAGACAGTTAGAATAACCTACATATTTATAATAAATTACGCAGATGAATATACGGATGATTTATTGCTATTGAGACAGAAAATGCAACACAAATTGTAGCTGTTATCAGCTGCTGTCAGACACTTAAATTTAACCGCATTTTACATAAAAAAATCAACTTAAAATGAAAAGAAGAATTATCAATATATTAATAGGGCTCTTATTTTATTTAAATGCATCTGCGCAAAGCAATATAATAAAGCCGCAAAATACAATCCCTGTTTTTGAAAATGACACCAAGGCTACTATTATAGCTAAAGCAGCACATGTGGTACCAACAAAGAATCAATTTGCGGCTCTAAAAAATGAATTTATTGCCTTTATACACTTTGGCCCGAATACATTTACGCAGATGGAATGGGGAAATGGAAAAGAAGACCCTAAAATTTTCGATTTAAAGGAACTTCATACTGATCAGTGGTGCCAGGCTATAAAAGCTGCGGGGATGAAGATGGTTATTATGACCGTTAAACATCATGATGGGTTTGTACTTTGGCAAAGCCGCTATACCAATCATGGCATCATGTCTACAGATTTCGAAAATGGTAAGGGTGATATTCTAAAAAACTATCAGCCTCTTGTAAAAAAAATGGTTTAAAACTAGGCGTTTATTTATCGCCGGCAGACCTTTTCCAGATAGAAAGCCCTACTGGTTTATATGGAAATTTAAGTAAAATCACCAAACGTAGCATTCCACGTCAGATCAGCGGAAAGCCTTTTACGAACAAAACTAGGTTTGAATTTGAAGTTGATGATTATAATGAATATTTCCTTAACCAACTATTTGAACTTTTAACGGAGTATGGACAGATTGATGAAGTTTGGTTCGACGGCGCCCATCCAAAAACAAAAGGTGGCCAGAAATATAACTATGCGGCATGGAAGCAACTGATCCATACCTTGGCACCAAAGGCTGTTATTTTCGGTAGAGAAGACATCCGTTGGTGTGGTAATGAGGCCGGTGCAACACGAAGTACTGAGTGGAACATAATTCCTTACCCCGAGAATCCTAACACTGCGACCAATTTTCCGGACCTAACTCAAGAATCTTTAGGTAGCAGGGACGATTTATATAAAGGGAAATATTTACACTACCAGCAAGCAGAAACAAATACCTCAATACGTGAAGGATGGTTTTACCGCGATGATGAAAAACAAAAAGTACGTAGTTCAGATGATGTGTTTGATATCTATGAGAGAGCTGTCGGAGGCAACTCTACATTTTTATTAAACATCCCTCCAAACAGAGCGGGTAAATTCTCCGCTGAAGATGTAAAAGTACTGACTGAAGTAGGTAAAAGAATTAGAGAAACCTATGATAAAAATTTATTTGCTAATGCTAAGGGTAATAAACAGGTACTAGATAATAACCCAAATACGTATGTTTTATTGAATAAAGCTGAGAAAAGAATAGAAATCACCACTAGAAACCCAATTACCATAAATAGAATTGTTCTACAGGAAGCAATAGCTTCTCATGGTGAACGAGTAGAGGAACACGTACTTGAAGCCTGGCTATCGAATAAGTGGCAAAAAGTAGCTTCAGCGACAAATATCGGTTATAAGCGTATCCTACGTTTTCCGGAGGTCCGGGCTTCAAAGTTCAGGCTTAAAGTACTTTCCTCTAGAGCATCACCAGCCATTGCAACAATTAAAGCGCATTATTACCATGAAAAACCTCCTCAGCTACAGCTCGATAGAGATATTAATGGACTATTGACTATATCGCCCAAAATACATGTATTTGGATGGAAACCCCATGGACAGAATGCCGCAGAAAATCTAAGCAGAGGAACTGAGATTTATTATACTACAGACGGCACAGAACCTAGTATATCATCAAAAAAATATACAGGTCCTGTTCTAATTAATAATAACAAGATTAAAGCCATTGCTATTTCACATCAGGATAAGGGCAGTGTAGCCTCGGAAACATTCGGTTTGATCAAGAAAACTGGAAGTTGTTAAATGTAAGTAGTGAAGCCAGCACAAATAATGCATCAATGGCATTCGATGCTAACAAAGAAAACTATTGGCTTTCCTTAATTGAGGATAAAAAGCAAATCGCTATAGATTTAGGGATGGAAAAACACTTAAACGCCTTTGTTTATACCCCTCCAAAAGAAAAAAAATAGATGGCATGATGGAAAGAGGTATTATACAAGTCAGTAACGATGGCAAAAACTGGGAGACCATAGAAAACTTTGAATTTGGCAATCTCATAAATGATCCAACACCAAGGTTACACTATTTTAAAAAACAGGTCTCTGCCAGATATATTCAGATTAAGGCAACGACTATTGCTGGCAACAAAAAGACTTTGGCCATTGCTGAATTGGATTTTTGGGAGAAATAGATCAAAAAAGCATTATCTCCTTAATACAATTGTTAGAGAATCACTAATTAGGGTGCAAAGGGATTTTAACATATAATTCCTGTATATTATAAACAGGAGTTATATGTTAAAAAAATCGTGTTGATAAATCTATGATGAAAAGCTAAAACCAAATCTAACAGATGAACAAATCGTAAAAATACAAATTGGGATATGTGAACAAAGTAGCTGAAGAGGTCAAAAAAGGCAAATCAAGTAAAAACTTGATTTGCCCACTCGTAGCCCGTAGGGGAATCGAACCCTGTTTCAAGAATGAAAATCTTGCGTCCTAACCCTAGACGAACGGGCCGTTTTCTGTTTCGGTGTGCAAATATAGAAAGTTTTCTAAATCCGTCAAAATTTTATCGAAATTTTTATTCATTTTTTCAAAATAGATCTTAAACCCTCTAAAATAGCTATATTTAGACTCATTGAAAAAGTAACCAACATGACTAATTTTAAAAAATTAAAAATCCTCTACTTTATGTGGGTCTTGGCATGGCACTTTTGAGCCAAGCAGCATATGCTCAAAAACCGAGCTCAATTGCAGAACAGCTGCAACTCACCTGGCAGGTCAAGGATGGCCAGAACATCCGCAAAAATCCTGTCTCAACAATCATTCTAAAAAATAAGGGTAAAAGCGCGATACAGCTCAATGATTGGAGCCTCTGGTTTAATTTTATCAGATCCATTGATCCTGATAAAGTAGATAAAAGATTTGCCATTGACCACAGGAATGGCGATCTATTTCAGGTAAGCTTTAAGAAAAACAATTTTTATTAAAATCACAGGACACCATCCATATTGATTTCATCACAACAGGACTCGTCAATTATACCGACGGGCCAATCGGTTTGTACATAAAAATAGCAAAACTGGGCTTTCAACAGATATTCAGAACTACACTGCGGTGAAAACAGCACCTCAATCCGATGCTGAAAAAGCGGATTATTGGTCTTATAAATATGACCAAAATAAACTTACCGAGGGTATAGAGGCGCAGGCCATTATCCCCTACCCAGCAATATTAGTATTGACAATAATACAAAGTTCAATATATCGACTAGTACAAAAGTATTTATCGCCAGTGAATTCTCTTCCGAAGCAAGCTTTCTGACAGATTTCCTAAACAAATACGCAGGTATCAAGTTGTCAACTAGCTCTGAAAAACAAGATGCTGTTGTTATCGTCAAAGCAAACGATCTGAAACCTGAATCTTATCGACTAAACATCGATGCAAAAGGTATCCGTATAGAAGCAGCGGATAAGGCCGGTGCATTTTATGCCATACAGTCTTTGAAATCCTTGATTAATCATCAACAATGGAATAAATCGAGCAAATCAATTGCCTTACCTTACACAAAAATAGAAGATAGTCCTCGTTATGGCTACCGTGGATTTATGTTGGATGCGGCCCGTAATTTTCATAGCAAGGCAGAGGTGCTGCGCATTTTGGATCTGATGGCTGCCTACAAATTAAATAAATTCCATTTCCACTTTATTGACGATGAAGGTTGGCGATTGGAAATTCCATCCTTACCGGAACTGACTGCAGTGGGGGCCAACCGTACCGCTAATTTTGAAGACGGCAAAGGAATTCAACCTGCTTACGGCTCTGGTGCAACTGCAAAAGCGCATCAATTCTACACCGTAGCTGATTATATCGAAATATTACAATATGCTAAAGCAAGGCATATCGATGTGATACCTGAAGTAGAAACACCGGGGCATGCCCGTGCTGCGATCAAAGCAATGCGTGCACGCTTTGCTCATTTTACAAAGGCGGGCGACAAACAGAAAGCAGAAGAATTCCTGTTGGATGACGCGGATGACAAATCGATCTATAACTCCGCACAAAACTGGAACGACAATGTGATGAACCCTGCCCTACCTTCAACATATCATTTCCTGAGCAAAGTGGTCGATGAAATCAAAACGATTCATGAAAAAGCTGGAGTACCGTTGAAAATTATCGATTTGGGAGGAGATGAGACACCGAGTGGTGTCTGGGAAAAATCACCAAAAATCCTTGCATTCATGAAGGATAATAATATCAGTAATGTACTTGATGTTTGGCCGATATATATCGCCAAAATTAACAAGCTCGTTCAAGATAAGGGTTTGACGATGTCTGGATGGGAAGAGATGGGCATGCGCAATAAAGGGAAAGGAATGGAAGTTAATGCTGAATTGGGCAAATCCGGCATCCATCTCAATGTATGGAATAACCTTCCGGGTCAAGGACAGGAGGATTTAGCTTACCGCTTAGCAAATGCAGGCTATAAAGTTGTCTATACCAGCGCGGCAAACAACTACCTGGATATGTCTTGGGACCGCGACTTTGCAGATCCAGGCCATAGCTGGGTAGGTACTGTAAACCTGAACAGAACCTATTCTTTCTCACCGGAAAACTTCTTTATCAATCTTCGTAAAGATGATACTGGAAAAGATCTTGTAAAAGAAGCTTATACCAACAAAGAGCAGCTTACTACTGAAGGAAAGAAAAATCTGCTCGGCATTAAGGGTGCACTCTGGGCCGAAAAAGTATCGACAGATCAACGCCTTGAAGAGATGATATTCCCTCGATTAATTGCTATTGCCGATCGTGCCTGGGCGCAAGAACAAGACTGGGAAAAAGGGAACTCGTATGACGAAGCAAGCTATCGTAAATCCTACACAGCCTTTATTAAAAAATTAGGAGAGGATGAATTGAAGAAACTGGATATTATTGATGGGGTTACACCTATCGCCTTCCGAAGCTTGGTATTAAAAAGAGGGCAACCAACTCCTTATCAACACCGATTATCCAGGGTTCAAAGTATATTATACGGACAATGGAAGCACACCGACGTTGAAATCAAAAGAAGCAAGTGGTGCAATTCCTTATCAAACGGGCAAGAAATACCTATTCAAAGTCTTTGATGCCAAAGGTAGATCCGGAGAGGTTATTGCTTATTAAAAATCAAACTGCATGATCTCAATAAAACAGGGTTATCAGGCAACTTAAAGCTCATAGGTGAATCTATAAACTAAAGCAATCCTGAAATGGAAAAAGGGATGATTTCGAATAGAAATCATCCCTTTTACTTGCACTCACGATTAAATGCGTTCTGCTTAAAACTTATAGCTTAATGACACGGCAGCATTTCTAGGGTCGATCTGATTGATAAAACCGCCTCTAAAATACGAATTCAAGCCAATCTCATTGGTGATATTGTTAACAAAAACTTTTGCATCAAACCTCCGCCATTTATACCCCACCTGTGCATTTAAAGTTGTATAAGCTGGCATATTGAATGGTTTTTCGCCATAATATTCACCGTGGCCTTGCGGTGTTAGACTATACTCATTTACTGGACGATCGCCCACATAATACACTCCGGCACTTAAGCTCAGATTTCTTAAAGCACCTTGATTAAAGACATATTGCACCCAAGCATTGGCCGTATGCTTTGGCGCATTCATTGGAGCAGAGCCATTCATGTAGGATGGAGAATTTTTATATCGGGCATCTAAATATGCATAGCCCAACATAACCGTTAGATTTTCCAACACACGACCGTTTAATTCAGCTTCGATACCATCCCGGACTAAATCACCCGCTTTAAAATAAAGACCTGTCGGTTGATTCGCCTCATTATATTCCGCATTCGTTAGGTCAGATGTATAAATATGGAAATAAGTTAAATTGAAACGCAGTCTATTATCCAACCAATCTGATTTAATCCCCCTTCGAATTGTTCGGTAGTTGAAGCACCCGCCTTGGTCCCATCAACCATTGGATTGGCTGCACTTCTGAGACTGGTTGAGTTCGTATAAGATCCGAATACATTGAAATTCTCGAAAGGCGTTACGATAACACCTGCCATCGGATTCCAAGCTGATACCCTCTTATTTCCGTTTGATATAAAATCCTTCGTCGTCATCTCAGAGTAACGCAAACCCAATACTGCCTTAATGTATTTATTGAATTCAATAACATCCTGCGCCATAAAGCCAACAGAAGAATAGTAATTTCTAACAGGAGTTTTAGCCTCAAAAGCCACCTTCTTTCCTATCTGATTATTCCCCAATGAATCCACATAAGATACTTGGGTCAAATCGTTGGCCCAATCGCCATGAATATCAATCACGTCAATTATACCACCGGCTAAAGCTGCCTGATCAGGCTTTGACAAGGAACTTTACTGTCCAACAAACTCAATTTGGTACCAAACGAAGTTGTTGTTGCATCGGCGATACGATAGTCAACTCCCGCCTGTACCAAATGCTTTACCTTACCTGTATAAAGATCTTTTCCAATCAGATCAAACTGAAATGTCTTATTCTTATCATCTCTTAAGCTCTTACTCATCTTCCGCGAAAAGGTATTGAACTTTTCCTCTTTGTCCTCTATCAGAGTCGCCGATGTTGTCAAGTTATCGACCTGGTAAGATGAGGTCGCTATTGAGGCGCGAATACTCCAACGATCGCTCAATTCATGATTGATCTGCCCCATAAAGCTCTTCATCTCTGTGTTAACATTATCAGAATTCATACCTAAGAATTTATTATTGGGTATGACATATAAAGCATTAATACTCTGCGAAGGGTTTAAGTTAACCGCCGAATTTACCGGGGTACGGTTATCGTTGAAATAGTCTCCTTCCAATGTGATCGTTGTTCTCTCAGTAGGTTTCCAGGCCAGTGATGGGTTCAGATAGACACGGTTGGCTGAAAGCCCTTTTCTGAAACTATCATTTCTTTCATAGGCACCATCCATACGAAAAGCGACAGTCTCTTTTTTGTCTAATACGGTCTGAAAATCGAATGTCGGCCGAAACTGCCCCCAGCTTCCCACACGTACCCCAACCTCACCAGAGTTTGTAAAATTAGGCGTTTTTGTCACGACGTTAATCACCCCACCGGCATTCCCGAGGTCAGTAATAACACCTTGCGTCACCGCTGCAGATCCTTTGATCATCTGGATAGACTCCACCCCTTGCATATCAACGACGCCAGAAGCTGTCTGAAACTGCGAGTCCATACGTACACCATTTTTCAAAACTGGTACACCCCTGAAACCCCGTGTAGATAGGGATTCTTTGACGCCACCGTAAGAACCAAATAGTGTAACACCCGGAATATTTCTAACAGCATCAGTCAATGTCAATATACCCTGATCTTGAATTACTTTATTGGATATCACCGATATACTCTGAATCTGATCGGAAGGTTTTAACGGCATACGGGTAATCATCTCAAGCCCCTTCGGCTTTTTATTTCGCTCACCAAACACTTCCACCTCATCGATGGCTTGCTCATTGCCTACTAACACCACCGGTTTCATGACGACCTCACGGCTAGTGGAACTAAAAACATAATCAACCGATGTCGCCTGATAACCTAGATAAGTAAAACGAATGATTGCATTCTGATTGATACCCTGAAGCCTGAAATGACCTTTATGGTCTGTCCGTACTGTTTTATCACCGATTGAAACGGTTACTGAGCTTAATGGGTTGTTGTTTGCATCTACAACCTTTCCTTTTACGATTCCTGAAGTTTGACCGTATACAGCGCTTCCGATTAAAAATGTAGAGGCAAGTGCAAGTAAGTGTTTGTCCATGTTAATAATCTTGGGTAATTATTTTTAATTAATCTAAATAGTTAAGCAAAGGTATAAAAATTTTGCTTGCTATAACAACTAAAAACAAAAAAGCTCTGAACCAATTAAGATTCAGAGCTTTCCTATATTAATTCAGACTATTTTAGTCAAATTTCCATCTTACAAAAGCTTCTATCGCTTCATAGTTTGCAAGACCTAATCGGTCATACATTGCTGCGGTATCGCTCGTACGGTCTTCAGCACGTACCCAGAATTCACGTGGATCATCACCTGGGAATACAGGTAGATCTTTTTGGGATTGATGTTTGAAGATCGCTAAACGCTTGCGATATACCTTGTGGAGATAATGGAACGGCCATTTCGATCTCATGGATCGGATATTCATGCCATGCACCTCTATACAACCACAACCAACAGTCTTTTGTCCACTCGTCAGTTTTGCTCAATCTTCTCAAAGCTTCAAACAAAATATCGAAACATACTTTATGCGTACCATGTGGATCTGCAAAATCTCCTGCTGCGAATACTTGGTGCGGTTTTACCTGACGCAACAATTCCATCGTTTGTTGGATATCATCTTCAAACGATACATCCTTTGCAAATTTTTGTCTATCGTAGAATGGTAGATCTTGGAAATGGATATTTTCATCTGGCAACCCGACTAAACGAGCTCCGGCAATAGCTTCTCCTTTACGGATCAATGCCTTTATTTTGCGAACAAGTTCGGTATCGATCTGATTTGGTTTTTTAGTCGCAAAGATTGCTCTTTCTTCATCATAAATCTGATTGATTTGAGCTGCCTCTGTATTTGCACCAATTTGATTTGCTAAATCTTCAGCAAACTCCAGGTAACGTACCACATCATCATCCCATACAGCCGTATTACCACAAGTCTGGTAAGCAACATGCACATTGTGCCCTTGGTCAGCCAGACGGATAAATGTTCCACCCATAGAGATCACATCATCATCAGGGTGTGGCGAAAATACGATCACGTTTTTCTTAGCCGGATTCGCGCGCTCTGGACGCTGTGAATCGTCTACGTTCGGCTTACCTCCCGGCCATCCAGTAATTGTATGTTGAAGCTCATTAAAGATTCGGATATTAATGTTATAAGCAGGGCCAGTTTCTGTAACCAGCTTGGCCATACCATGCGCATTGTAATCTTCATCTGTAAGTTTTAAAATCGGCTTATTGATTTCCAGTGCTAACCAAACAACAGCTTTTTTGATCAATGTTGGCGTCCAGGTAACATCTTCTGCCAACCATGGAAGGTCAAAACGTGTCAACAAGGATGCTGCTGCCTCATCTAAGATGAATTCGACATTATCCGATAGTTGAAGATAGGTTGCAGGAATCTCTGACGAAATCTCGCCCTCAACCGCTTTCTTAATGATCTCGGCTTTCGTTTCAGTCCAAGCCATCAAGATAATCTCGCGTGCTTTGAAAATTGTACCTACGCCCATCGTGATGGCTTTTCTTGGCACATTTTCTTTACCACCAAAGGCACGTGATGCATCCCGACGTGTCAAGTCGTCCAAGGTTACAATACGGGTACCAGAGTTTGGAGCAGAACCCGGCTCATTAAATCCAATATGGCCTGTACGACCGATACCTAATAATTGAATATCTAAACCGCCAGCAGCAGTAATCTTTTGTTCGTATGCTTCACAAAACGCATTGACTTGATCCGGAGCCAGGGTACCATCAGGAATATTTACATTCGCCTTATCAATGTCTACGTGATCAAACAAATTCTTGTTCATAAAGGTCACATAGCTCTGATCGGCATCAGGTTGCATAGGGTAATATTCGTCAAGATTGAAGGTAATCACGTTCTTAAAGCTTAAACCTTCTTCTTTGTGCAAGCGAATCAATTCTTGATAAACTTTCACCGGTGTAGCACCAGTAGCAAGACCTAGAACAGCTTTTTCACCTTTCTCCTGCTTTGCACGAATAATTTCAGCAATACGATTTGCAACGTTTTTCGAAGCTGAATTTTGATCTGGATAGACGCTTACGGGGACTTTTTCGAAGCGTGTTTCTTCCAATAAATTTAATCTAGCCATTTTATGGATATATTGATAAACGTGAATTACAAATTTATGAAATTAGTGAGTTAAGTTGAAGTAAAATTTTAATAAAGTGGCTTATTCTTAACAATATTTTAAATAAATCCTTTTAGCCCTTATTTTAGCATAGAAATCCCACTATATTTCGTTTAAAATCGCTACTGCTTTTAACAAAGTATCATCCTGCTTAGCAAAACAAACACGTAAAACTTGCTGATCTGTAGCTTGTTTATAAAGGCAGAGAGCGGAATCGTCGCTATTTTGTGATGTTTTGTCAAATAGCAGGCAAAATCAAACTCCTTCTCCTGACTAATGGCACTATAATCGAGATTAAGAAAATAGGTCCCTTCACAAGGAGAATCTTGAAGCGAGACGGCGCCAATCCATTTTTGAGTAAGTCTCTCTTCTTCGCAAAGAAACCAGCAAGACTCTCCACATAAACAATATCTCTCAAATATTCGGCAATTGCGATCTGCATAGGTGTATTAACACTGAATACATTAAACTGATGGATTTTCCGAAATTCGCGCATCAATAGAACTGGCGCAACACAGTAGCCGATCTTCCATCCCGTGGTATGCAACAGCTTTCCGAAGGAAGCAACAACAAAACTCCGTTCACGCAAGCTCGGTATACTTAAAACAGATTGCGGTGAAACGCCATCAAAAACGAGATGTTCATAAACTTCGTCGCTTAATAACAGGGTGTTTGTTCCCGCTAATAGCACCCCAAGTTTATTTAGATCCTCTTTTCCGAGTACTTTTCCAGTAGGATTATTCGGATTATTGATAATCACCAATCGCGTTTTTTCGTTGATGAGTGTAGCCACATAATCCCAGTCAATTTGAAAATCTGGTGCCAATAATCGAACTGGAACAACCTTACCGCCAAACAATTCAATCGTTGGGGCATAACTATCGTATGCCGGTTCGAATATAATTACTTCATCTCCCTGGCTGACGACTGTTGCTATAGCCGTAAAGATGGCCTGTGTTCCCCGGCTGTAACCGTGAGTTCTTCAGTCGGATCTATATCCACGGCATATACCGCCTTGTATTTATTTACGATCGTCTCCCGTAGGCTTTGTGCACCGATCATTGGTGCGTATTGGTTGTGCCCTTTTTCCATTGCGGCAGAGACCAATTGTACAAGCTTGGGGTCTGTCTCAAAGTCTGGAAAACCCTGTGACAGATTCAGCGCCTGCTCCTCATTGGCAAGCGTGGTCATCTTGGTAAAGATCGATGTACCGACATGTGGAAGTTTAGCTATTAGGTTGAAGTTCATTTTTTGACATTTTATTAATCTACCAAATTAGTGGATTTTCTTATATTTGTAAATATATACAAGAATAGCAACATGATAAAATACATCACACTACTTTTTTGGTTCTTCCGTTCTTTGGTTTAGCCCAGAAAAAGAATTGACCAAACAGGAATATATCGCCCGCGTAAAAGCAACACCGGATTCCATCTCAACTTTAGTTGATTTGCGTCGTGTAGGCGGCTACGACCCTGTCTATACCGAGTTACAGGCGCTTTATAACACCTTGAGTGGCAATGTAAAGAATTCCAATGAAGGAAAAGAGTTTCAGGAATATCTGAATGCGCTAGAGACTGTTCAGATCGGCAAAGTTGCGCCTGCTTTTACACAAAATGATACAACAGGCACCCCTGTACAACTATCCGATTTCAAAGGTAAATATGTATTACTTGATTTTTGGGCTTCATGGTGTCCAGACTGTCGCGTTGAAAGTCCAGATCTTGTAAAACTTACGAACAATTCAAAGGAGACAACTTTGAAATCCTGGGTATATCCTTTGACAAAGACCGCAACTCTTGGATCAAGGCCATTCACACAGATAAGCTACATTGGAAACATGTTTCTGACTTAAAACGTTGGCAAAATGATGTTGGTACATTATACGCGGTGAAATCTATCCCCAAAATGTGTTGATTGACCCGAATGGAAAAATCATTGCGAAGAATTTACATGGTGATGCTTTACGTGCCAAGCTAAAAGAAGTATTAAAGTAAGAAGGAATGTTAGCCATGAGGCTATAGGGAAATAGAAGAAATATTAAAGAAAAAAACAGGTGTCCGAAAATTCGGGCACCTGTTTTTTTAATATGGTTCTTATGCTATATTAGCCAAATAAGGCGCTAAACAGGTCTTCCAATTTAGCTACTGGTCTAATGGCAATATTATATTTCTTGGCATCCAATCCTTTGGTATTAAACTTGGAAATAAAGATCCCATCAAAGCCCAACTTCTCAGCTTCTTGAATACGTTGTTCAATCCGGTTGACAGCTCTGATCTCTCCGGATAAACCTACTTCGCCAGCAAAGGTCAGGCTGGTCTTTATCGGAATATCTTGTTGTGACGAAATAATAGCCACGATAACTGCCAGATCGATGGCTGGGTCTTCAACGCGAAGTCCTCCGGCAATATTCAAAAATACATCCTGCGCGCTTAACCGAAAACCAAATCGCTTTTCCAATACAGCCAACAACATGTTTAATCGTTTTGTATCATAACCTGTAGATGAGCGTTGGGCAGTTCCAAATGCGGAATTGCTCACCAAAGCCTGAACTTCAATCATCATTGGACGCATCCCCTCTAGCATAGCCGCAATGGAAACACCGCTCACGGGCTCATCGCGTTGTGAAATCATAATTTCGGACGGATTCGACACCTCCGCAATCCGGAACCCTGCATTTCATATATACCTAATTCAGACGCGGAGCCAAACCTATTTTTTACCGCACGCAATATACGATAGACGTGATGGCGGTCACCCTCAAATTGGAGTACGGTATCAACCATATGCTCCAAGACTTTCGGTCCTGCAATGGAACCATCTTTGGTAATATGGCCTACAATAAATACTGGGGTGCTGGTTTCTTTGGCAAACCGTAGTAATTCGGCTGTACATTCCCGCACTTGGGAAACCGACCCTGGTGCCGATTCAATCTGCGCTGAATGCAAGGTTTGGATGGAATCTATGACAATGACATTAGGTTGTACTGTCTCGATCTGCTTGAAAATATTTTGTGTAGATGTTTCTGTCAGAATATAACAATTGGCTTTGGAGGATTGTGACAATCGCTCGGCCCGCATCTTGATTTGCTGCTCACTCTCCTCTCCGGAAATATAGAGGGTCTTGACCTGTGGAATGGACAAAGCCAGCTGAAGCATCAATGTGGATTTTCCAATTCCGGGTTCACCTCCTATCAAAACCAGGGACCCGGGACGATTCCCCCTCCCAACACCCGATTAAACTCCTGATCTGGAGTCAAGATACGCGATTCATCCTGATATACAATCTCATGAATAATAGCTGCTTTGTTTGCCCGCTTTGTATTCCCTGTTGTTGTGGTGCTTCGCCATTCAGGAACTTTTGAGCTTGACTTTTCGACCACTTCCTCCACGAAACTATTCCATTGTTTACACGAAGGACACTGTCCCATCCATTTGGGAGCCTCATAGCCACAGTTTTGACAGAAATATGCTGATTTTGTTTTTGCCATTCTACGAAATTACAAATTTCTATCCTTTACTTTACCCTTCGTTTTCTTTTAAAATCCGTAGAAAATTCTGTCCCATGATTTTAGCGATATCTGCTTTGTCGTAACCTCTTTCTAAAAGTCCTTTTGTCAATAAAGGAAATTTAGAAACATCTTCTAATCCTTGGGGAGCAGATTCGATGCCATCAAAATCCGATCCAACGGCAACATGTTCAATCCCTACTTTCTTGACGAGATAATCAATATGGTCCAATAGTTTGGACATTGGTGCATCGACTTCATACCTAACATCTATGGGCAATTTATCATACATCTTCCAGGTACTCAATGCGGTATCGGCATTCTTACCAAATTGCTGTGTATAGATTCTCTTTAATCGTGTCTCATACTCGGGATCTAAAAAACCAGAGTAAAAGTTGACACCGATCACACCGCCATTTTTCTTCAGGGCATCAATTGTTCGTCTTTCAGGTTGCGGAAATGTGGACATAAACGATAAGCATTACTGTGAGACACCAATATTGGCTTACTGGAAACCGCAAGGACATCATAAAGGTCTGCTCACCACCGTGGGAGAGATCGACCAGCATGCCAAGTTCATTCATTTTTCGGACAATCGCTTTCCCGTGGTCAGTTAATCCCTTCGCCTTGGAATCCATCGCACCAGACTCCATTGCGGCACAACTCGCCCATGGCACATTATAGTTCCAGGTCAAGGTTAAATATTTCGCACCACGTTTATGAAGTTCGATGAGCTTGTCTATGCTACCCTCGATCATATTACCTCCCTCCACACCAATAATCGCAGCAATTTTACCCGTTTTTAGAATGCCATCGATATCTGCGGTTGATTTTGCCAAGGCAATATCCTCCGCATTTGTAGCAATCATTTTTTCCAGGGCATCTATTTGAGCGTTGGCATGCTCAAAGGCTCCGGTCTTCCATTTTGCATCATCCGACCAAACAGCAAATACCTGCACATCGATCCCACCTTCTTTTAGTCGCGGCAAATCCGTAGCACCCGTACTCAATCGCTGACCAATATCCTTTCCTCCGAAAATTGATTCATAGATTACATCATTATGTCCATCCACGATAACCAGATCCTGATGAGCTTTTTTATAATCCTGACTATAAGCCAACCTATTTAAAGATAACATGCCCAGCCCCATCAACAATAGTTTTTCTATCATTTTTTCGCCTCATTAATTGTTTCATAAATGGCATCCTGAATCCGGCTACGGATATTGAGATCCAACAATTTGGTGCTGACCTGCGGGTGCACGCGATTGGATAGGAAGATATAAATCAATTGGTTTTGAGGATCCACCCAGATACAGGTGCCTGTATATCCCGTATGCCCAAAGACAGTGCTATTGGCCAATTTAGAGGGATACTCGTTTTTCGGGTTTGGATCCCAGCGGTCGAACCCCAATCCTCTTCGGCTTGTCGCGGACTGCTTAGACGTAAAAAGATCGATTGTTTCAGTCTTAAAATATCGCTCGCCTCCGTATTCTCCCCGGTTGAGCAAAAGCTGGCCATATATCGCGAGGTCATTAGCTGTGGCAAATAAGCCGGCATGTCCAGCGATACCGCCGGCCATAGCTGCTCCTGATCATGCACATAACCTTCCAACAATGTTTTACGGAACGAAGTATCCTGCTCGGTAGGCACAATCTGTTCCTTCGCAAATCGCTCCCTTGGAAGATATCCTGCATGTGTCATACCTAATGGTTTATAGAAATTTTCCTGAACATAATCCTGCAATGGTTCGGCCGTCTGATGTTCGGCAACCTCCTTCATCACATACATGCTAATATCACTATAGACATAGTTTCCTGTTGGCTTAACAGGCGATTTTAACATTTCGGGCCACATCACATCGCGGTAATAATGATTGAGAATATAACTATTGTCAGCCATCTTTACCTGATGTTGTTGGTCCGGTACGGCAACAACATCACCTGCTTTTAAATATTTATAAAAGGGATAAATGGCGTAAACCCTGCTTCATGCAGCATCACAGAACGCAATTTGATATCTTTTTTATTTGTATACTTTGCCTGCCACAGGTAATGCCCCATCGTACTATCGAGATTAATGATATTACGCTCCGTCAATCGCATAATCACGGGTGTAGTACCCGCAATTTTACTGACTGAGGCCAGATCAAAAATATCACTTGTTTTTGTTGGAATGTCTTTTGAATAGGTATGATAACCATAGGATTTCTCCAATAGCACCTGCCCATCTTTGATAATCATCACAACTGCACCGGGGTTGCCTGCTTTTCAATAGCTTCTTGTGCAATGGCATCAATTTTTTTGGTCAATTTACCCAAATTCAGATTGGAGTTTTCACCTGAACTGTATTGCAGTCTCGATTGAGCCGTCTTCACATTTCCTACAGTAATGGCAGCACCACCAAAAATAGACATCGCGGCATTGCGTTGACCAAGTTCCGTAAAAGGAGCCAACAATTCGATCAAATCAGATTGGGGATGTTCGGACAATGATCTTTTGTTGCGTTCTTGTTCAAAGAAATGACAAAGAACAACTTTTTATTGTTCAGTACAGCCTGCTTTAACTGTGACAAGCAATCGGCGTCCAAATCATCTTCCTTACCCGCAACAATAATTGTATTATAATATTTGATATCTTCATCAAATTTACTGAAACCAAATAGCGTAATGGCTGCATAACGTGCCAATTGGCTTGTAAACGCGGCATATTTTTCAGCATGAGGCACAACGACAGCAATACGTAACTGTGCCAGATTACCCAAAGGAAGCAGCTGATCTACATTATTGTAAAGTATGGTTTCATTCTTTATGGTCGACTTATATTGAGCGAACAAGGGGCCAATACAGAACAAACCTGCAAATAACACCCCAAAAATCCTTTTTCATTCTGATTTTATCGTTTTTTAGGTTCTATCAAATAAAAATACGAATAAAATAAAAAAGCAAAGTCCTTTCCTTAAAAAAATCAATTTTGTTACGTCAGTTTTTTACAGCCTCAGTATAGGGATTTTTGGCATGAGCAAGTATAAATCTTTTTTTTCTGTAAGTTTGGTTAATGCCGGAATTGATTCAAGATAAAACAATATTTTCCCTTTTGGAGGTTAGCAAAAGTATCCAAAAACGCTTGCTGAGCGTTACAAGAGCTTATATTGGATCAAGGCGGAGATGAATAAACTCAACCATTATACGCATTCCGGACATTGTTACCCTGAGCTCGTTGAAAAGCAAGACGGTAAAATTGTAGCCGAGATCAGATCAACTTTGTGGAAAGCAGACTTCACCCGAATCAACAACAATTTCCTGAAAATTGCGCAAGAACCTCTACGGGAGGGTATTACGATGTTGTTTCAGGCAAGTATTTCCTATGATCCGATGTATGGTTTGAGCTTAAGGATTGTCGATATTGACCCAACTTTTACGTTGGGGAACTGGAGAAAGAGAAGCTGGATAGCATTAGAAAGCTTAAAGAAGAAGGCATTTACGAGGCTAATAAATCCGTTCCGTTCCCAACGCTTCCAAAAAGGCTAGCGATTATTTCGGTGGAAACAAGTAAAGGCCTTTCCGATTTTTACAAGATTATCAATCAAAATCCGTGGGGTTATCGATTGGAATGCACCTTATTTCCGGCACTCTTACAGGGTGATAAATCTATCCCCTCAATCATCAATCAACTTGCGATCATTGCCGATAAAATAGCTGAATTTGATGTGGTCGCCATTATTCGTGGCGGTGGCGGTGAGGTTGGCTTATCGAGCTACAATAATTATTTGCTGGCACGGGCAATAGCAATCTTCCCTATTCCTGTATTGACCGGAATTGGCCATTCTACCAACTATACTGTGAGTGAGATGGTGGCTTACAAAAATGCAATCACACCGAGTGAGCTGGCTGATTTTCTCATTCAAAAGTTTCATAATTTTTCTGTTCCCATTGACAAAGCAACTGAAAGCATCCAGCAATTGATCTCTACTCGTTTTAAGGAAGAAAGAAATACTTTGGCTCAAATGGCAACGCATATCCAATGGGTTGGGAAAAGAGAACTTCAGACTGCGCGCGCCAATATTCAACAGATTCAGCACGAACTGGCTGCGCTGATCAAACTACGCTTTTATGAACATAAAACGGCGTTGGCGCATACCGAACGGATTATCCAGCTTTCTGATCCGCGGAGGCTGCTTAAACAAGGGTTTTCCATTACAAAAGTCAACGGCAAATTACTTCAATCTATCGATCAGATATCTCCGGGTGATCTGATCCAAACGATGGTGGAAGAT
This sequence comes from Sphingobacterium sp. E70, assembly GCF_019285695.1. Taxonomy (NCBI): domain Bacteria; kingdom Pseudomonadati; phylum Bacteroidota; class Sphingobacteriia; order Sphingobacteriales; family Sphingobacteriaceae; genus Sphingobacterium; species Sphingobacterium sp. E70. The sequence goes on from NZ_CP079104.1 coordinate 2,705,862, forward strand.
GGCGAAATTACAAGTACTGTAACGGATAAGAAGACGCTTAGCGCCAGTTCCGAAAACAACTAACCGGAACTATATTAGCGTGAACAATTTAAAGAGATACCATACAATGGAACAAAAATATACATATACCGATGCCTTCAATGAATTACAAACGATTGTAAAAGAAATTGAGAATGGAACAACAAATATTGATGAACTTGCAGAGAAAATCAAACGTGCATCTGATCTCATTGAGGTATGTCGGACAAAATTGACCGCAACCGAAGACGAAGTGAATCAGTTGTTGCAAAAGATCTCGCCTGTACAAGATTCAGAGTCTGGCTCCCCTCCTAATATTGATATGCAACAATTTGTTTATCCCTTCGCAAAACTTTAACGAGCTCTTTATGTTGATTTATGTTGCCTGTCAATCGCCAGGTAGTGTTTAGACTTTCCTTATTATACCGTTGATTTACGATTGTTGCTTTAAACCCCATCTGTCTGATCAATTGCTCTGTATGTTCAAAATCTGCTTCAGATAAGGTCTGGAGCTCATAGTCTTTAATTTTATGGTAATTATCAATATAAGTCTGTAAATAGGTCAATAACCCCAAAATCACTAAAACCAACCCTACACCGATAAAGGCTAAAAAAATATTCCCTGTGCCGACACACATTCCCAGAGATGCGGTTGCCCATATCGTTGTTGCTGTTGTAATTCCGCTAACTTTATTATCTTCTTTAAAGATTACTCCAGCCCCTAAAAAACCAATTCCTGTAATAATATTAGCTGCTAGTCGATCTGGATTTCCAACACCTATCTTCAATGAGATAATAGTAAAAAGGCAGGAGCCAAAACTCACCAGTATAAAAGTCCGTAATCCAGCAGATTTATTACGGTATTCGCGTTCGACGCCAATCAACAGCCCAATCAGCACGGATAACATAATCAGTAAGACATCCCTACCCTCAAAAGCATGTAATAAATTTTCCATGGGTTTTACTTCTATTCCTACTCCAATTTACAAAAAATAAGGAGTCCCTTTTACAGAACTCCTTATTTTTATAGTAGATCTTTATATTTCTTTTTTCATGTATCCCTAGTCTAGCCGAACAATAAATCAAGCATTACCAAATCATGAAAGGTGTAGGCTTCCAGCACTAAAACATTGGAACTTCAATAAGTAACAGCTTTGCATTGTACTCGGCCTTAATCTCAATGTTATCCAACTCATAGATGCCGATGGCATCTCTTCGCGATAATATTTCGTCCGCTACCTGTACCTTACCCTCTAATACAAAAAGATAAATTCCGTTTCTTTCAGAATGAACTGTATACGGGATTGTATTCCCTTCATCCAAGTCCACAATATTGAAATATGCATCTTGATGAATATGAACCGCATCTGAATCGGAAACATCAGGGGACACAATGGTTACAAACTTATTATGACGGTCCAAATGAAGGTAAGACTTCTGGTCATAACCAGGAGTAAGATTCATTTCTTGAGGTATTATCCAGATCTGAAGAAACTTAACAAGCTCCTTCTGGTCGCCATTAAACTCCGAATGCTTTACTCCTTTGCCTGCAGACATAATTTGCACATCTCCGGTTTCAATGTTTCGGACATTGCCCAGACTGTCCTGATGGGAAAGTACTCCTCCAAAGGTATGCTCACAATCTCCATATTGTCATGAGAATGGCGACCAAAGCCTTGCCCCCTTCAACCTGATCATCGTTTAATACGCGTAAAGCCCCGAAGTTTACTTTTTCTGGATCAAAATATTGCCCAAAACTGAATGAGTGGGCACTTTTCAACCAACCAAAATCAACATGGCCACGATCGTTTTCTCGGTGTATGATCTTTTGCATCTGTTCCTCCCTGTTACATAAATAACTACTAATCAGAAGACAAAACTCATACCAACAAGCATTTCTCTAGAAAATCTGCCAATTTGACAAAGCAGCACTAAAGTGCTTTGAGTTTTCCAGGAGCAACCGTTTGAATCAGCGCTCGGGCAAGAATACGATTGGGATCGATTACAACCATTCCGTTATGATCTTTTTCGGGAATGGCCAACGGCAATTCGGCACATCCCAAAATAATCACCTGAGCACCTTGTTTTTTCAAGTCATCCATCGCCATTAGTAAATCTTCTCTTGCCTTATTGGCTATGGGTACCGGTTGTGCCTTAATACCATAATCTTTATCGTAAATAGCATTGTTTACCTTTTCCTTCTCTGCCCCTTCAGGTTCCACAATAGGAAATCCCTTTTTCATAAAAGCTTCTCGATACTGACTATAGGCTTGTTCACCCGCTGTCGATAACACACCTATTGTACTCTCTGGATAATTTTCATGAACAAAGCGCACTGTTTCATGGACAATATGAAGCAACTTCAGTTCATTCCCTAAACGTGCCATCTCATCCTGAATAACTGAAAAAATCGGTTCTGCATGCGCTGTATTCGACGGAATTGCCGCAATCGTTGCCCCAGCCTGTTCCAGTTGTTTTAAAATCATCGCTATTGCCTTTCCTGGATTCTCCTTCGATTTATCCAATAAATATGCGGAACGATCTGGAATCAAATTAGGGCAGGAAAACAATAACAGTGGCAAGTGTTCCTGATCGGAACTTGCCACTGTTTCATCTATAATTTTCTTGGCTATATCCAAGCCTGCATAAGGACCTAGGCCACCTACTATACCAATCATAACTACTATTTTTATACCTTATGATATAACCAATAGCTCGCCGAATGGTTTGATAAAGTTTACCATTCAATGGCTTGATCCTCATCTGGAATCTGTGTATTGAGCTGACGCTCCAAGATCAATGAACCAGAAACCTTGAATTTGATCGCCGTAGTAGAAACAAGCGTATAATCGGTAAATTCATAATCCACATTATTGATTGTGATATAACGATGCAATAAATAAGGACGGACGGCGTCCATCTGTTCTGAAACAGTATAACTTGCATCTTTTTAACAACGAATTTCATATTTGGATTTACGGCACGAAAGCTTACCCCACCCTTGTCATTGAATGTTGCAAAAACCTGATAATTCTTCCGGTCCTTTCGCTCTTCATCTATATTACCCGCATAAAAGAAGATCGTATTCTCATCGACAACATAACTTTTGATTTGACTTTTTACGATCGGGGTTTCATTTTCATGTCCTTCCATAACAACCTTCAGGGCTGTCCCGCTATAGGTCCCGGAGTAATTGTTAAAAGGGTTGATGCGTAATAGTGCTTTTTATAATGCTTTCGGGGATTGACCTTATATTTAGCCCCTGGATCATCCAAAATAGTCAAGGAAGCACCCATTTTTCGGTCATATCAATACCCTTCAATGTAAAATCAATGGCCATTAATCCGGTATTTTCCCCAGACTTGATATCCACCGCTGATGGAATCGCAAAAAAGTTCGTACTGAGCTGTTTGTAATAAAAATCCGTCCTCGTTTGGAATCGCTCGTAATTCAGCACGCCCAATGTATCAGCATCCACTCCAACCTTGACCGAAAGATTATTATCGTTGGTTGTCGATCCGCTGACTTCCAGCGGCTGCATAAAGGTTGTCTTTTGCCCATCCTTGTAACGAACATAGATATTCGCGACACCCTCACTTTCCAAGGGAGCCTTAAAAGAAATGTAATGTTCGAATTGTTCCTCTTTCCATTCATCATTACAAGAGCTGCAGACAGCAAGTAAAGTGAGGAACAACAATTGTATATATGACTTGTTCATAAAATGCATATTTGGTTAATCATTATAAGTCCATCCAGGATTTTGAGTCAAATTCTTATTGCGCTTAAGTTCGGTATGGCTAATCGGCCAAAACCACATTTTGTCGGCAAAGGTTGTCTTTAAGGTCCAGATCGCGACGGGCTGATAGAAAAGGTCACGTTCCTCTACGTTCATCAAAACGTTACAGCCATACACCGGCAATGCTTCTTCAACAGGCGCATCCATCCAACGGCGTAAATCATAGTAGCGCTGGCCTTCGCCCATAAGCTCAATAAAGCGCTCCCTTTTCAATGTTTTGCGCAGTTCATTCTTATTCCCATATATACTGGCCGAATAATCAGGCACACCTCCGCGGATGCGGACAGGATGGATACCCTTTTTCATTTCGGCAATGTCACGGCTGATCGAGTAACTTGCTCCACGCCAAGAAGGAATCGTATACGAACCGCTTAATTCATTTAGCGCCTCAGCATACATCAACAATACATCTGCATAACGGATGGCTGGCTCCGCCTTAGGAATAATACGAGAGCCAACTCCACCTTCATAAGTATCACTGGGATGAACAAACTTCTTAACTCCGAAACCCGTACGCAACCAATAGCCATTCGCTGAATTAAAGCCGTTTCCTTTCGGGTCAGCGCTATAATAGAAGATTTGTTTATTGCGGTTTTCCTCTTTTGTTTCATTAAGCAGTGTCCAAAAACTTCCGCTATAAGCCACCGAAGCATAGAATCTCGGTTCTCGGTTTGCATATTGCAAGGACACACCGGGACGCAATGGTCTGTATTTATTGTTGTCATAATTTTCCTGGGTCACAAAACCACTGACACGATTTGAACCATTTCCACGGCCGATTTCTTTATCCTTTCCCGGTACATCCGTACCGTCATTCATATAGTAGGCGTCCACTAGCTTCTGTGTCAGTCCATGCGTATTCCATCCCGTTGCTGAACGCGGCAGTTGGTGGATGACCATTTGGTCGATACCTTCATTCGGCTGGTTGTTACCTCGGGTAAATATTAACTCCGGATTACCCGAAGCAGTCAATGTCCCATTAAAGACCTCTGCATATGATTTGGCAGGATCAATGTCCGCCCAACCTCCTGGCCAGCTTTTATCCGAAAAATTATGATCCTGAGGAGGTCTAACTGTTGCATCATCACCCGTTTCCTGAAAAGGTGCGGTGTACAGCCGATATACCCCCAGTTCGATGACATCGCGTGCAGCAGCTGCAGCCTTCGCCCATTTCTCTTCTTTATAATCGGCAGACAACAGACGTTTCATCTGCTTGTCTACCAACCGGGCAGCGTAACCTGAATTATTCCCATTGGCCAAGGGACTTGCAGCATACAGGAGCACCTTAGCCCTCGCTGCCAATGCTGCCCCCACAGAAGGGCGGCTAGAACCATCCTGTCCACGTCTCATCCCAAGGGCTTCCATTTCTTTTGCGGCTGTTAATAGTTCGTTGCTGATGAATTCAGCACACTCATCATAGGTGTTTCGCGCAATAGCCAGTTCTTCGTAACTATCTGTATAATCCAGACCTTCATCGGGCAGTATCGGAATTGGTCCATATTTACGGAGCAATAACCAGTAGAGGTAAGCCCGCGCAAAACGTGCCTGCCCCCGATAATCTACGATTTCGGCCTCGGACATCTCCGTATTCATGTAGATATTATGGATAAAGGTCGAAGCATTCCGAATCCCGCGATACGATTGAGTCCATGTACCCTGTTTATCCGTTTCGGTATACAAACCCATTTTAAACATATTATAGGACAGTTCATTTTTTGATGGATCATAATCCTTGTCCCGATCACCATAATACATATCATCCGCGAAGCAGTGCGGTGTCAGGCCTTTACTGGCGACATCAGCATTTTCACCTTTAAACTCTTCAAATACATGAGCCAGCCATTTCTCCGAATACAGCTTGCTTTTAAATGTTTTTTCCAAGGTGATCCGATCTTTAAAATATTGGTCGGATTTTAAGTAATCCTTTTACAGGATGAGATCACATTCGTGCCCAAAACGAGCATCAACGCAATATATAATGTCTTTCTTTGCATCTTTTTCTAATTTTATAGGTTAATATTGATGCCAAATGTAAATGACTTAGGTAAGGGATAATCCTCACCCCTTGGTGTTGCCAGCTCCGGATCCCAAAGTTTGAATTTTGACCAGGTCAATAAATTTGAGCCAACGAGGAATAGGCGAATACTATTGGCCTTGATCCGATTGGTCAGGTGTTTTGGCAGTGTATATCCAATATCCAGGGTTTTCAAACGAAGATATTGTCCGTTTTTTAACCAAAATGTTGACTCTCTGAAATTATTAATATTGTCTCCAAAACTTAAACGTGGATAAGATGCATTTGGGTTTTCGGTCGACGGATCGCCTGATATGTCGGCAGAAATCCAACGATTATCGCCCATGACACCTTTCATTACCTGCCCCCATTCGCCCTCACGAAAGGCTTGCACCGTTTTTCCATAAATCGAAAAAGTAGACTTCCCTGATCCTTGGAAATGGACACTAAGGTCAAATCCCCGCCAACTCACTGAAGCACCTACACCATAAACCAAATTAGGTCTCCGCGTTGCTCCTATGGCCACCCGGTCACCATCATCCACTATGCCATCTCCATTGACATCTTTATATTTTATATCTCCGGGCTGATAATTGGGGGATTATTATCAAACTGTTGTTTCGGGCTATTGCGAATATCATCGTAATCTTTAAACAAGCCTAAAGCGATCAATCCTATAGACTGATCCACACGATAGCCTTTTTGATTTTGATAACCATATACGTTATTTTCCTCATCAATTGCCGTAATTTCGTTCTTACTATAGGTGATATTGCTACGTGCTGTAAGGTTCAATTCACCGATCTTCTGTTTATATTCCAAGCGTCCGTCGAAACCACGTGATTTTACGCCACCCACATTAGCTCTGGGAATACTCTCCAAACCAACCATGCTTGGCAAAAATCTTCGTTCCATATAAATGCCGGTACGTTTTTCATCAAAAAAATCAAAGTTGGCGACAATTTTATCACGAAATAAAGCGATATCCAAACCCAGGTTATTTTTGGTAGCCATTTCCCACGTTACGTAGGGCGAAGCCACCTGACTATAGCGAATACCGCCATAGGGACGATCTAGGCCGTAGTCAGCCCATTGATAACCCCTGCGGGAATCCGCTGACCATTACTATCCAGAATCAGGTTACCCCTATCATCTCTACGCCAGATTTCCTCAATCGTATACAAATACGGAAAACGTTCGTTGTTATCACCTATTTTAAGTTGGTCATTTCCCACCTTACCCCAGGAGTAACGTACTTTAAGCAAATTCAGCCAAGGAACATTATTCTTGACAAAAGGCTCCTCGGAGATATTCCATGCTGCCGCTACAGCAGGGAAAAAGCCATACTGTTGTCCCATGGCAAAGTTTTCCGAACCCGTATAACCGAAATTAAAATCAGCAACATAACGCGACTTCCAATTATAGGTTAATCTTCCCGCTAATGCCTGGTTACGTCGTGATACACCATTTTTGATATCATTGCCCAAATCAACTGTTTTGGTAAAAGCATCTCTTGTAAAACGTGCTACTGCTCCCAAATTATGGTCTCCAATTTTGCGATCATAATTAAACATGACATCATAAAACTCCCGTCTATTTCCTTCAGAATACCCCCTTGTTCCATTTCTCTGGGATTAGCCTTATGCGTAAAAATCAGATTTCCATTCTCATCACGCGCACGTTCGGCATGCCATAATTCAGGCAATTTAATACGCGTGATATTGTTATTATTATAGGTATCAAAACCGACAATCCCTCTAAGCCTTAAACCTTTGGTAATAAAATCAAAGTTCTGTTCTATTGTGACATCGGTCTGCACTTTGTTTTGCCAATTTTCATTGAATCCCGACTGTGTTGACATGACCCATGGATTGATCTTATTGCCATCTCCTATTGTTGGTACGCGGCCGTTGGAATACAGTACTGGTGTACTGATCGGAGAATATCCAAAAAAGAACCCCACAGATCCTGATCACCCAGGCCCGGGCTATTCCGTTTGTCCAACGATCCCGCGACGCCAACTTTCAATACGGTGCTTTTGGTCACATTGATATCTGCATTCAAACGGTAATTCCAACGTTTATAATTAGCATTTGTGTTGTAATCGTTGCGCAGTGTCTCATCTGTTTTATACATACCCCCTCATCTATATAGCTTCCCGACACGAAATAACGCGTTGTAGCCCCGCCTCCAGTCATGTTGAGGTTTGCCCGGTAGGTCATGGCACCATCTTTCAACAATAGATCTTTCCAGTTGACATTGGGATAAAGATCTGGGTCCAATCCTAAACGCAAGATTTCTAATTCTTCAGGACGATAAATAGGTTCAAAATTTCGTGTGATCCGGGCCTCATTTAGTAGGTTAGCATAAGTTACACCATCCTCAAATTCAGGCGTAATTGTACGTGTATTATAAATCGTCTCGTCTTTAAAATTGATATTAATTTTCCCCTCTTTCCCGCGTTTAGTTGTGATCAGGATAACGCCATTTGCACCTCTAGAACCATAAATTGCGGTCATCGCTGCATCTTTAAGCACTGTAAATGTTTCAATATCTTCGATATTTATATCATTGATATCGCGCTCGACATTGTCTACTAAAACCAAAGCGGCACTACCGCCACCGAAGGTAGAAATACCACGTATCCAAAACTCGGAGATATTTCTACCGGGCTGACCAGACTGCATCATCGCCATTACTCCTGGTACATTTCCAGCAAGTGCATTCGTTATACTTGAAGTCGGGTTGGCTTTCATCGTTTCTACATCGACTCCACTTGCAGCTCCTGTCAATGTCAGCTTCTTTTGAGTTCCCGTACCTGTTACCACCACCTCATCCAATACACTGGTCTCCGATTCTTTCAAGCTCACATTAATGATATGTGAATCTTTCACAAGTACTTCCTGTTTTTGGTAGCCAACAGAAGAGAACACAAGTGTTTTGTAACGCTCTACCTTTATCTTATAGTTACCTTTGCTATCCGTGGTCGTCCCTAGACCGGGGTATCTTTCACAGCGATGCTGACACCGACCAGTGGGGATTTCTGAGTATCAACAATGACACCTGATACTTCAACAATTTCTTGTGCGAACACACTCCAGCTGAAACTGAGAAGCGCCATACATGTTAGTAATATTTTATTCATCATCTTATCACAGGTTAATCTTGGTCATTTTCATCCATTTCTTCCAGTGCGATCTTACGAATTCGCCTATTCTCCCGGTCTCCGATATAAAAAGCTTGTTCTTTTTCATTATAGGCAATACCTGATGGTCGATCAAAACGAGCATCTGCCCTTAGATCTCCATTAACATAACCGTAAGGATTAGTATTCAGGCTTGAACTACCTCTGCCGGCAAAAGTTGTTACAGCACCTTCAGGCGTAAGCATACGAATGGCATGATTCATAAGGTCTGTAAAATAAAAATCATAGACGTCAGGCTTACCTGCTTCCACATAGGCTTGATTTTTGACAAACACCCCTTGGTAGGGCTGATTGACACGGGCTGAGGATCCGACCCCATCTTTATAGCCAGATTCACGGACTTTACCGCAAACTAAGTAGGGTTGGTTAAACCGCTTTTTATCCCAATTGTAGTCCGCACGCATAATATAACCTTGGTTAATCACCAAAATATACGCGTAGTTTCCAGTCGGATGAATCAAGGCCCGATATTCCCATTCCGGATCCTGAATCACATATAACTGCTCAGCTTTTACCGTTTTATCCGTGAAATACTGATTGAGATCAAACCGGAAGAACTCTCCCTTCGCATAACTGTTAAAATACATTTCTCCATTAACCGGGTGAATGGAGGCCCCATTACATTGTCTACTTTTGGTCAGTACTTCTTTATCGAGAAAGCTCTTTGCACGGGAAAACAATAGGGTAGACTCATCATTCTCTCCGCCCCGATCTTGCGCCACAATCATATATTTGCCATCTACCGAAAAATCTACACTACGTGGACGGTTAAAATCGGAGCGCTTTTTGGTAATCGTGCTATCTTCAAAATTAACCAGATAAAGGCCATTATTGTCATCAAATGTCACCCACAGATGTTTGGGATTCGCGGGGTCAAACTTCATAAAAGAGGAGAGCCAAAAACCGCTGGCCATTTTGTTTTGGTCAGCATCTTTAAACTTGCCATCTTTCCAAGGTTCGTCACCGCGGGCATTCCTGTAGCCGGCGAGTGTGGATACCACCAGCTTACGTTTATAGTCAAACTTTGCTTCAGCCCGGCCGATGACAGGTTTCTCGGCTCCGCCAACACGCACTTCGATATTGCCCTCGAAAGCCTGTTTGGGGACTAGGCAATACAATGACTCACCTAAAGCATTAATAACGATTGCTTGTTGTCCACCTATAAGCACAGTAACATTCTTCGGATCATTTCCGAAATTTTGCCCATAAATAATTAAGCGTTGTCCCATACCACCCGATTTTGGGTTGAAATCAGACACGACGACTGGTTTTGTAGGATCAAAAGGCTTAGATTCTCCAATAATTGCTGTTGTATCGTTCTTGCAGGCCCAAAGACCAAGGGTGAGAATCATAAAGACCCAGAGTCTACCAAATCGGTACAAGGCTCTACTCGCTACTTGTTTTCTTCTCATAAGTTATTAATTGGTTAGAATTTATTTCAAATACTCTTTTCAGTATCCCCGTAGATCGCTTCTGGATATTTTATCTTAGGCTCTCTCCTTGAAGGCATCTCAGGGGTTTAATTAATTTTCTTGGTATCATAATTTTAGGACGAACGAATCAATGCCCGCCCTTTTGAAGGGCAAACTCCTTTAAAAATTTACACATAATTGATTATTTAAAATTAAAGCTAAATGGTATTAGCTTTTGACAGCTAAAAAGACTTTATTGCAATAGCTTCAAAGTCTTCCTAATTTATTTAAATTACTTTTCTATTATTTTCTATTTCCCTTTTTCAAATTCCGAACATGGCACGGCTTGATGTTTTATTGGAAACTTCCCTGTTCCCCGTTTAATAGTTACTTCAAACCATTCTACTGATCATTCGCATTGTACTGTCTGTTTCGTTCAAAAAAATTGTTGGATAGTTCTTAAATTTTGGTTTCTAATACTTCTCTAAGATGTTCTGCTTTATAATTGATTACTCAAAAGTAGGGAACGTAAAAATTTTGAGACTATCGAATTATCTCAATAATCTGCGTATTTGTATCAAACCAAAACATCCATAACACAATAATCTATAAACTAGCTTATTAAGAATTTATTTTTTCTATACAACGCATCAGCGAGTTGATATTTAGTCCTTGAAAAGTAGATTTATTTCGTTTCGGCCCAGTTGAGATCTTGGATCCTTTTCTTTATGAATGTTAGTTTCTTTTGTCGATACTTTTAGGGACAACACACTGGGATCAACTAGTGATCAAATTTGATCTTTTCACAGTATTTGTTCAGTGCTCGTTCAGTGTTTGCTCAGTGATCGCTCAGTATAGATTGAATAACCAATGACTGATCAATGTCTAAACATTGATTGAAAATTGTTATTAGATATAATCTGGTATTAGGATGTTCCAGCTTTAATGCTTATCTTGACTATTAGTTTTATAATCAGTTAGTTATGGCAATCATCAAAAATGGCGTAAATGGAACTGTTTCTGGGAAGGCAGGTTCCGTTGTGTTTGTGTTAACAAAAACAGGAAATTATGTACGTTCTCTCCCGCGCGTTAAAAACGAGCGCCTACACCTGAACAGCTGCTCAGTAGAACACGCTTCAAAATTGTGAGGTCGCATATTAGCCTATTAAATGCCGTCATCAATCTTGGTTATAAGGCGTACAGCTATCCTAAGCGGGCATACGATGTCGCCATGTCTTATAATCTGAACGAAGCACTTATCAAGAAAGAAGACGGTTTTGTAGTTGACTGGCAGAAATTTATGATTGCCAAAGGAAGCCCCAACCCCATCACCTCCTACGCGATGGATTTCGATCAAGAAAACCAAATGCTCAAGGTTACCTGGGAATATGATGCCTATCTGGAAAAGAAGTTTGACACAGGGTCTTACGATTCCTTGTTAATCCTCTATAGTGCAGAAGATAATGGGGCTGAATTTCCACTTTTGATGAACGAATCGAAAAATAGCTTGACATCTGGTAAACAGGATGTTAATATTCCAGAACATACAAAGGAAGCGACTTATGAAGTGTATATATTTTTTGTAAAGAGTTATGGTGGAGGTAATACAGACAGTCTGCATTTAGGCAAGATAAAGGTTTGAGCGGTACCATATTAAAAACCTACAAATTTACTATTTTGCAGGTTTTCTTTTGTAGTCTGTAGGGGATATAAAACATTGCATTATAATAATGTAAAGCAACATTTTTATAATGGTAGTCTTCTTTGGGTTTCTTTATCCGGACAGAATGATTAACATTCTTGCGTAAAGGTATGGGTATCGTGCAAAATCTTCACTATGGACAGCGACTTGGAAAACAACCCGAGATAATCAAAGCATTACCATCTTACCGGTGCATGGAAATAATAGCCAGTATTTCTGGCCTAACATTAATTCGTATAGCTCAAAATATATGCATATGGAAAGATTAGAGATTTTAGTATTATAAAATATAAATTCTGTCAAAAGCAATAAATGTAATCCTAATTGTATGGCGCTGCAAACTCACCATCTGTTACTTTCAAAAAGGAACTTCCATTCCTAAGGAGACCGGAAAACTTTCCTTTTACACCCCATCTACTTAAGCTTGTAATGGTGAGTGTGAAATAGGTGCCGTCGCTCCGCCCGCCCATATGACAGTCGGTATCTACGTGAGCTCCTGCATCCCAGCGTTGTACACAATACTGGCCGTCGAGTTCCAACGATGTGTTCCCATTCACGGAATAGGTCGTTTCCTTTGCTCCATCGGGAAGCACCAAAGAAATATCAAAACTAGGCGATTTATCGATATCGTTCGTTTCCCATCCTGCGATCACAACAAAATGGATCTTATTCCAATCTGCCGGTTGACTATTCGCATTGACAGCGAAATTAAACTTACGTTCTTTACCATTGATTTTGCATATTAAAAACTTTCCTCGTTAATTCCTGTTGGCTTACCATCATTTTTACTACAAGCGACCAGAAGCAGTATCCCTATGGCTAGCATAAACTGGGATCTGCCCTTAACAAAATTTAATATCGCTACCATCACATATAGGTATTTATCATTGTTGAGATGTACATTTTGTTCGATTATAGGTTTGCCTGCTTGGAAATACCAGACAGGCAAAATCTAAAATAATAGGCCTAATGTAAGCGAAAACTAATAGCATCGTCCTCCACTTCTTCAATAGACTCTTTGGTAACAATTCCATTGGCTTTTTCAAAATTTCCTTGAGAAGATCCGAAGAAGTTGTTGAATGCATAACCGTAATTTTGGAACCGTCTTTGTTGAACTTTGAAGTTGCAGACGCAACTCCGCTACAGCCTTCAATACGAGCTTGTAGATCTTGCAGCTTGGCATAATCAATGCCTGAAATGCTGATAACAGTTTTTGGTCGGATTTTTCTTTTTTGCCAAAAAGCTTACCTAGTTTTCCAGCCGTTTTCCCTGCACGGTCAGTTTGATTTGACGCTTTTTCAGTTTTGTTCAGCAATTTGTCGACCTTATCAAAAATGTCTTGTGCCCGAGCGCTGTGAAGACTAGCACTTAACATCATAACCAATAAACATTTGAGTGTATTCATAATTTACATTTTTTATCTTGCCTACTCTAGAAGCAGTTTTCGGCCTCCCTGCTAGAATACTAGCGTTATAATTCAGGAATAAAAATGGAAACAAACCGTTGATTATCGAAAACTGTTCAACAGGTTGGCCAAAATATTTAGTGCCCAAGGTATTTTATTCAATAATTTTGTATCCAGGCATTAAGAATACTTTACTTGACTGTGTGGGGGATAACGTAAATAACAAAAAGAAATCTAGCGTGCCCGGCTCATATCCACAGGCATATAGAATTTGCCCGCGGCAAGTTTTATTATTTTCCCATTGGCATTTTTGACTGGACATTCAAATGTGCCACGGATCTCTTCATTTTAAAAGACACTACGCTGATCCTACCGATAGGCCCCTGCTCACCAGCACTATAAACGTCTTCATTCTCGTCTTCCGCATTCATATCTACCCAATATATTACGGAATTGAAGCCCCCGACGAGCCGGTCGAATAGACTCCAGCTTTTTTTTGAAAAGGTTGGATCAGGAGGTCTATTCCTCCAAATTTTTTAGATCGATCGTTGAAATTCTCCACCGGCCACTCACTAACAATTGATTGCCAAACCCTTCTGTAAATACAACCTGGGCTTTCATACCGAGAAGCTTATCATTCTCAGCTTTTTTTTTCTGTACCGTCAATATTTACTGTAAAGTAATACGGGCTGGCTGAATTGCCGGAATTGTCATTGCTTTTAGAGCAGCCACTAACAAGAAGAACTGCCAAAAATAGGCTATTAAAAAATACGATTTGCGAGCGTTTTTCATGCTTTAAAATATTTATTTTGATTTTGTTTGATTTTCACTCAATCAGAATAGGTTATAACTAGGATTATTAGTTTTCTCTTAAACTATCTGAACCGAAATGTTATCTCATAAATTATTGGAGCATTTCAATTTTTCTATAAAAGTCCAGGGCAGAAAATTTAGCCAGAGCGAGATAAGCATAGTTGACGCCATCGCCAAGGCCAATCCTAAGGTATTGATAATGATAAACGCCCTTTTATTCTTAAAGGTTCTGAGTATGATCCGGAGCTGCTTTTTCTGCATCATGGTATGAATGTCTTGAACTCAAAATGAAAATAGCACCTTCACGATTGATGCAATACGAAAATAAATGTGGTACATAAATGCTGAAGATGAAAAACTATTCAACGGTTTGTTGAGAATATTTAATAAAATAAGCGAATTGTTCAAACTATACATTTAAATAACCTTAATTATCGGCCACCTAAGTCCTGTCTTCTATTCAGGAAAATTGGCTGTCTTAAAAGATGGGTTATGAAAAATGTTTATGGTAGTGATCATAGGATATGTTTCGCTATCAGGCTTAAAAATTGATCCCTATAGCTGTTACTAATCGGTATTTTCGTCTGCCCAATGACGGCCTGATTGTCAACGATACGATCCAAATGCTTGATATTGACAATAAAGGAATTATGGATACGGATAAAGAAGTCCGGCAGCTCTGCTTCCAGTTGTTTCATCCTTTTATAAACCAGGATTTGTCTGTCGGTACTGACGACAGTTACATATTCTTTCTGCGCCTCAAAATATAAAATGCACTGGTAGTCCAATTTGATATACTGTTTTCCTGATTTGACAAATATGTAGTGGTCAGAATGTCGTTCCTTTGAGGTGTCAGTGACTATTTTACGATCAACAAGAACATAATTTCGAACTTTTTCAATGGCATGTATAAACCTTTTAAACGTGATTGGTTTGAGGAGGTAATCGATAGCATTGTATTCATATCCTTCCAAGGCATAAGATGAGTATGCCGTCGTAAAAATAATACACTGATTTTTGGGTAATTGGGCCGCAAGTTCCAATCCCGACATCTGGGGCATGTTGATGTCCATAAAAATAAGGTCAACCTGTTCCTGTTTCAGATAAGCAATGGCTTCAAATGCATCATAGCATTTTTGTTTTAATACCAAAAACGGTACTTTGAGGATATGGTCTTCCAACAGCTTTACAGCATTGGGCTCATCGTCCAGGATCAAACAGTTAATCATCTTTGTAATGGTATAATCAGGTGAACAATAAAATGACCATCACTTTCCTTTTTTTCAAATTGAAAGCTTTCTCCATAAAGTAGTTTCAATCGGGTACACAAATTTTTAAACCGCTGTGGCTTGTCGCAGGAATTTGGGATGAAACTATACGGTTGGTGACTTCAACATGGAGCTCACAGTTATTTACTTTCAGATTTAAACGCAACAGATTATTGAGGCCACGCCGGTCTATACCATGTTTAAAAACATTTTCAACAAGCGGTATGATGAGCATTGGCGGAATGTTAAACGTCTGGGTATCGCCGACGATCTGAATTTCAACCTTCATCGCATGGCGTAAGCGGATCCGCTCGAGGGCTATATAGTCAAGAACAAACTGAATGTCTGTAGCCAGCAGTATCTCTTTTTCGGTGCTTCATCAACAAAATAACGCATGATATTGGAAAGTTTTGCCAGCAGCTGAGCTGTTTCCGGAGACTGGGTCTGTGCTACATAATAAATATTGTTGAGTGTATTGAATAGAAAATGAGGCTGTACCTGCGATTTCAATAGGTTTAGTTCAACTTCTGCTGTGTATTGTTCCAACATTTCCTTTTCCTTCCGGACCCTAAAATAATCCAGCGCCATTTTTAGCAAAAAGCTGAAGAAGAACGCCATTAATGATGGGATGATTACGGCTATATAGACCTGTAAGGTTGAACTTTGGTCGACAGCACCAGGAAAGAAAAGCTTCATCATAAAAGCTCTGAATTCTACCCTGTAAACGCTGATAAGCAGAATAAGGAGGAAACTAAATAAAATATAACTTCCTATTTTATGCCGTTGGTAGAACTTTGGCATCAGAAAAAGCATATTTCCATAAATTATAATTGCCCAGCAAAGAACATTGTTGATGGCCGAGTAAAGCGCTCTGACCATAATTGGATAGTCCGTTATTAAATAGGAGACGATCAAAAGAAGAAATACACAGATCCAGCAGATCCATTGAATACGGATCAAAGATGTATCTCGCAATTCTACTCTTTTCATAAATAAATATAAAATTAAAGATTCAAACATTCAATCGGTTTCAATAGATTCAAATTTTTTATCAACAGATGAGCTATATAGTTAAATAATTGGAGGGGTCACTGTTCATTGAAATGTTATGTACGGTGCCTTGCACAACAGAAGCCTCCTAAGCGCCCTGTCGTGGATTCCTTTTGAATGTCGTTGACAAATTTGCCTTTTAGAAATTTACATTCGGACAGACATTTTTCAGATGATCGAGTATTTTATGTTCATTTTCGGCTTCATACTGTTTCAATTCAGTGTTACCTGTCGATGATTGCGTTTGCTTCTGCCGATTCCAGTGCTTTCGGTTCTTCGATGGGCCTTTCCTTTTCAGGATTACATTTGACAAGGTGTATCTTGGTTCCCGTAGGGATCTTTACAACTGGCTTGCCGTTGTACTCCACGAAGCATGTTATTGGCGTTGGTTTTGTGGCTGCCATTTCCCTGAGACGGAAATTTATACCACATTCGATTTTCATCGTTCTTCTCATAATCCACTGATTTTAAACTACCAAACAATAACACAAGTAAGAAAGAAAGTGAAAAGCTACAAGATGTTGGTGGTTCTTTTTGGGGTTATTTATCGAATTAGGGTGAATTTCATCGTATCCTATAAAGTCAAAATCCGCATTTAAATATATTTAAATGCGGATTTTGAATCTTTTGGCTCTCTTTGGAGCCTCTCTGTAGCCCGTAGGGGAATCGAACCCCTGTTTCAAGAATGAAAATCTTGCGTCCTAACCCCTAGACGAACGGGCCATTTTTAATGCAACTCCAAAAGCTTTCTTGTTTTTGGAGTTGCAAATATATACCTTAAAATCAGTATTACAAAAATAATTTTAAATATTTTTTAGATGAGGTCAAAACCGATGTCACGTCTGAAGTATTTTCCTTCAAAATAAATTCTTCCGGCATCAGCAGTAGCCTGTTGAAGAGCATCAAAAAGGAGTCTTGTAATGTCGTAACAGCGATCACACGTCCACCGGCAGTGACAACCTTACCGTCCTGCTCCTTGGTTCCTGCCTGGAATACAATAGATTCTTTGACGTTCTCCATATTCGCGATTTCCTTTCCAGATTCATAGGCTCCGGGGTAACCTCCAGCCACTAACATCACCGTAACAGCTGTTTTTGGAGAAACGGTATAAGAACGTTGGTCCAAATTTCCTTGTGCGACACCTTCCAACAGATCCAACAGATCAGATTCAATCCGTGGCAATACAGATTCTGTTTCAGGATCACCCATACGAACATTATATTCAATGACATATGGCTCTCCTTCAACATTCATCAAACCGATGAAAATAAAGCCTTTATACGGAATACCATCTTTCTTCAATCCTTCGACAGTTGGTTTAATGATACGTTCTTCCACCTTATTCAAAAATGTTTCATCAGCAAAAGGTACTGGAGAAATAGATCCCATTCCACCTGTATTTAACCCTGTATCCCCTCACCTATCCGTTTATAGTCCTTCGCAGAAGGTAATACCTTATAGGAGTTTCCATCTGTCAAGACGAATACCGATAGCTCAATTCCTTTTAAAAATTCCTCAACGACAACGACGCGGCTGGCCTCTCCAAATTTGGAATCCGCAATCATAGCTTTCAATTCCGCTTTGGCATCTTCAAGTGTTTCACAGATCAAAACACCTTTTCCCGCAGCCAGACCATCAGCTTTAAGAACGATAGGCAACTTTTGGCTCTCTAGATACACCAATCCTTCGTCCAATGACGCGACATCAAAAGAACGTGATGCAGCGGTAGGTACACCATGTCGATCCATAAACTGTTTCGAAAAATCTTTTGAGCCTTCTAATTGGGCTCCTTCCTGTTGCGGGCCGATTACTGGAATATCTTTCAAATCTGCACGGTTCAAAAAATAATCATGAATACCTTTTACCAAAGGCTCTTCAGGTCCTACGACTACCATCTGGATAGCATTTTCCAACACAAAGGATGCTATAGCTTCAAAATCAGTAACTTTAATATTGACATTTTGGCCATATGCTCCTGTACCAGCATTTCCTGGAGCAATAAATAATTGACCTAAACGTGGACTTTTCGACAACTTATAGGCGAAGGCAGATTCACGACCTCCGGAACCGATTATTAGGATATTCATAGCACAAAGATATTTTTTTATGCTAATTTTCAGGCATAAGATGGTTCAAAAACGGATTTTAAATTTATTTTCCGGCTTAAAAGAACTCCAAAGCATCAATACAAATAATTTAACTTCTCCAATTCGATAATATTTTGATTTATAAGTTGATTAAAGGAAAAATATTTTCTAATTTTCAAGAAACATTAGTTATATGTACGCTCGAATATTGTTGTTAGTCAATTGCCTATTACTTCCTTTCTGGGCGCTCGCTCAAATTGATCAAACGTTACAGACATTGGAGTCTTACCATGAAAATCATGTAACTGAAAAAATTTATCTACACCTAGACAAAAATGACTATTCGGCCGGTGAAAATATTTGGTTCAAAATGTATTGCACCACCGCACCTTTCAATTACTTGAGCAATATCAGCAAAATCGCCAATATCGAATTAATCTCCCCAACAAATAACGTCATCAAGAGCATCAAAATTCCATTAACATTAGGGCTCGGTATTGGTGATTTCAGCTTATCTGACACCCTCGTAGAGGGTTCGTATAGAATTAGAGCGTACACCCGTTGGATGCAAAATGATTCCATATCCAATTTCTATGAGCGCATTATCCCTATTACCAACGGAAGAGCAGATAATGTCATAACCCAAAGCACATTCCTTAAAAATGGAAATGAAAATTTCTTCCAGATCAATCTAAAAACAATTCAAGGAGCACCTCTAATAAACAGTAGTGTAAGCTATGCCCTCAAACAAGATGGCCAAAAGGAAAAGACTGGACGGTTAAAATCCAATGAAAATGGAACAATAGCACTTGAACTCAAAGATAACTTTAAAGGCGGGCTATTAACATTGCAATTCCTCTCCTCAGATAAAAGACGTGTTTTAAAGAGTTTTACTATCCCAAATCCAAATCAGCAAAACAGTATCCAGATTTTTCCTGAAAGCGGTGAATTAGTAAACAATATCTTGAGTAAAACTGGAGTCAAAGTGCTTAGCCCCGCAGGCTTGGGTATAAAATCAAAAATCAAAATCGGGGAGGAAAACCAGACACCGATCATCGAATTTGAGACCAATGCCCTTGGTATGGGAAGTATGCCGCTTATTCTAAGCACTGGGAAAAAATATATTGCCACGGCAGTCTTCCCAGATGGAAATTCTGTGAGTGCTCCTCTGCCGCCAGTTGCAGCCTCCGGCTATGTACTTACCGTCAATGCTGGTTTAAAAGACAAGATTGCAGCCCAATTATCCTCCACTAGCGATCTGGTAACGGGCAAAGATGTTTATCTAATCGCACAATATAACGGCATCGTACTACATGCTGTAAAGCAAAAGCTAAATGGACCGGAGATTCTATTCAACATTCCCAAAAAGGATCTTCCTTCGGGAGTGATTCAACTATCTGTACTTAATGAACAGATGACTCCTTTATAGAAAGACTCGTTTTTAATTACAATGCTCCTAAAACATTATTTCCAATAGCGATCCAATTAAATAAGTCCTCCTTTGCGACGAGAGACCAGGTCATCGCAAACCTCTCTGTAAAAGAAGGCAGTAGCGATACCTCAAAAATAGCGGCACTCTCTGCAGCTGTAGTCAATCTCAGTAAAATCGATTCTACGACAGATCAATATTATTCTTCGATAGTCTCGGAGCTTCTACTCAAGTCCGATCTCCGTGGTTTTGTAGAACGACCCAATTATTATTTTGAAGATTTAAATAACATCCGGTTTGGTGAGCTTGACAACCTGATGTTGATTCAGGGTTGGCGTAAGTTAGACTGGAAAAACTATCTCAATACCACGAATACGGTGTATCCACCAGAAAAAGGTCTCACGATCTCGGGAACGGTAAAGAAAACTGGGCGCAAAGCGGTCGTTCCCAATGCTAAAGTGACCTAGTACCGACCAGCAATATGATGCTGAGTATAGATACATTGACAAATAATGATGGTCGATTTGTTTTTGAGGACCTCTTATTCGCCGACAGTATTAAATTTATAGTAACCGGGAATGGTCCAAAGGAGAAGAATAGAGTCGATATACTTGTGGACGAGACCACAGCGCCTGCAGTTAATGAGAGCAGAGACCAGCCATTGATCGCGAATGATGTAAACAGCAAACTGATCGATCAGCTCAAAGGTAGCCAACAATTTTTGACGGAACTGGAAGCTGCTGGTATTATTCAAAAAGTATTAAATTGGAGGAAGTACAGGTGAACAGGGTAAGGGCCAATAAAGCAGACAAAAATTCAAGAAACCTCAATGGCCCCGGTCATGCAGATCAGGTCATATCTGCCGAAGATCTATCGACCTGCACAACCCTGGAGCAATGTCTCGCGGGGAGACTGGTAGGCGTGATCTTCAGAAATGGAGTCCCTTACAGTACCCGATCGATGGGAATGAACGGGGTAGTCCCATGCAGGTTGTTTTAGATGGCATGTACATTGAAGCTGATCAGATCAGCATGATCAATGTTCAGGATATCGCGAGTATCGAGGTGCTGAGAAGCATAGGCAATACCGCCATTTATGGTATGTATGGCGGAAATGGTGTATTGGTTATCACGAGTAAATCTGGCGAGGCACTCTCAGCGTCCTATACACCGACTGGAATTGTCACAATTGTGCCCAAAGGACTGCATGTAAACCGTAACTTCTACAAACCACAATATAATACCGCACAAAAGCAGGAACTTAGGCGTGACCTAAGAACAACCATCGCCTGGGAGCCTAATTTGGTCACAGAGAAAAATGGAAAAACCAAATTTGATTTTTTCACTTCTGATGAACCCGGAACTTATAAAATTACCATCGAAGGAATTGACATGGAGGGTAAAATTGCCCATCTTGAATATTTAATAGAAGTAAAACCACAATAGCAACCCGAACAAACCGTTATAAATTTATATAAATTCGTTATGGAGCATATCAAAACCAAAATAGAAGACCATATTTTAAGTTTTTTTTGGATCGGGGTAAGTCTAACGCCATCGATACACTGCTATTGAAAGAGCTTATAGAGACATTGGAATCTAGCCAAGAAAACGATGCCGTGCGTGGGGCGATCCTTATTGGTAAGGAGAACTTTTTTAGTGCTGGTCTTGACCTAATAACCTTGTTCGGCTATGACGAGGATCAAATCCGGGAATTCTGGAATCTTTTTTAGAGGCAACCTCGCTACTGGCCTCTTTCCCTAAACCGATAGCTGCCGCCATATCTGGCCATAGCCCTGCTGGAGGTTGTGTATTTGCCTTATGTTGCGATTATAGAATCATGGCTGAGGGTAATTTTGTCATAGGACTTAATGAAATACCTGTTGGCCTTATCGTTCCTGAAAGTATCTTTCAACTTTATGCTTTTTGGATCGGGAAACGACATGCTTATCAGAATCTCCTTGAGGGAAAACTGCTTTCTCCCCAGGAAGCAAAATCACAGGGCTTAGTGGATGAAGTCGTTCCAGCGGATATACTTTTTAATACCGCCGCAAAGAAGATAAGACAGATCACGCAGTTTAATCAAAATACCTGGCAGACTTCTAAACTAAACTTCAGAAAAGAAATAATTCTTAAATTGCGCGAAAATAGAGAAGAAACCATTCAGGCTATTCTCGAGCAATGGTGGCTTCCGTCAACACGGTCTATATTAAAGTCGATCATCGAAAACTTGACTTCAAAAAAATAATATATAATAAACGAAAATCACATGAGAAATCTCTTTTTCTTTGTTCTTATCTGTCTCTCCATAGGTGTGATCTCCTGTAGAAACAATAAAAAAGAAGACAAGGCAGTAAAATTGCCCAGGATTCTATCCCTTTGGATACTATAAGCAAACCGGACACGATCGAAAAAGAAGTGAAGAAAGAGAATACTGAAACACTTGAAGAAGTATTGGAAAAAATTGCCAAAGCATATACCGATCAAGACAGTAAAACAATCAACAACTATATCCATCCAAAATTAGGGATCTATATTATCTATCGTCCGGGGCATTGGATTCGTATGTACATCAAAGTAGTTTTAACTTTTCCAAACCAGTACCAGAATATCATTCGTATGAAAAACTGAGTTACAAAGGTCCTCTAAAAGCAGGAAAATTGCCTGCTTTTGACTGTGGAACAATGAAATGGGACAAACTAGGTTTTTTTATGATAAGAAGTCCGTCCGAATGAACTGTCACAAACGGCCAAATTCATGAATGAGATTTTAGATGCAAAAATTAATCAAACCGAATTACAGCGATTGAGAAATATAGAAACCAGAAGCTACCGTGCGATCATGACTTCCAACGAAAGCGAAGAACCTTTCGTTTTTCATGTCACAAAAGAGGGGAAAAGTGGTATATTACAGTCATAGACCGCGCCTATGCAGGTTGTGACGCATAAAAGAATTTTTTACATTTAGCCATATTTAACGATCATGGGAAATTTAGATAAAGACATACTAGAGAAAATCGACGATTGGTTAACCTCCAGTTATGACGAGGAAACAAGAGCCTCCGTCCAGAAATTAATAGATGATCAGGCAGAGACAGAACTTATTGATTCATTCTACAAGGATCTTGAGTTTGGAACAGGAGGTTTAAGAGGAATTATGGGTGTAGGATCCAACCGTATGAATAAGTATACAATTGGAAAAGCTACACAGGGATTATCAAATTATCTAAAAAACAGTTCCCCAACCAGGAAATAAAAGTAGCTGTTTCCTACGATAGCCGTAACAATTCGCAGTCCTTTGGTCAGCTTGTTGCCCAAGTATTTGCAGCAAACGGTATCAAGGTTTATCTTTTTAACGAACTACGTCCTACACCAATGCTATCTTTTGCCATCCGCCATTTTGGATGTAAAAGTGGGTCATGTTGACTGCTTCGCATAATCCCAAAGAATACAATGGCTATAAAGCTTATTGGAACGATGGATCCCAATTGACAGCTCCTCATGATAAAAATGTGATCGATGAGGTCAATGCTATCGCCAGCGTCAAAGACATCAAATTTGAAGGGAATACCCAAAATATTATTCCTGTTGGTGAAGAAATTGATCCAATTTATATCGATGCCAATAAAGCATTAAGTATACATCCGGAGGCTGTACAAGCACAGAAGGACCTAAAAATAGTTTATTCTCCGATACATGGTACCGGAATTACGATCGTTCCAAAATGCTTGCTTCGTGGGGCTTTGAAAACGTTACTGTGGTCACCGAACAGGCGACTCCTGATGGGAACTTCCCTACAGTGATCTATCCTAACCCTGAGGAGGAGGATGCCATGGCCTTAGCGAAGAAAAAAGGGGAAGAGATTGATGCAGACCTTGTTTTAGCAACCGATCCAGATGCGGACCGCGTTGGGATCGCGGTTAAAAACAATCAAGGCCAATTTCAATTACTCAATGGTAATCAAATTGGCAGTTTGTTAATCTATTATGTGCTGAGTTCAAAAAGTGATCTAAAGCAATTGGGCAACAATCCCTATATTGTGAAAACGATTGTAACCAGTAACCTTCAAGCAGACATTGCAAACCATTACCATGTTTCTCATTATGAAACACTCACTGGGTTTAAATATATTGGTGAACTGATAACAAAACTAGGTGATTCAGCACAATATCTTGCGGGTGGAGAGGAAAGCTATGGCTACTTAGTCGGTGATTTAGTCCGGGATAAGGATGCGCCTAATTCATGTGCATTCTTGGCAGAAATGACTGCATATTTTAAGTCAAAAGGCAAGACTGTGTATGAAGTTTTGTTAGATATCTATCAAGAATTTGGCTGTTATCAGGAAAAGCTGATCTCCTTAACAAAAAAAGGAAAAGCTGGAGCCGAGGAAATTCAAGCCATGATGGCTGGTCTACGGCAAAACCTACCTACCAAGCTTGGCGGAATCGAAGTCAAAGAAATTCGGGATTATGAGCTTTCCCAAACAACGGACATGAAAACAGGCCGTAAAAGCGAAATTACTCTTCCAAAGTCGGATGTATTACAGTTTATCACTGTGGATGGTGACGTGATTTCAGCTAGACCTTCGGGTACAGAGCCCAAAATCAAATTCTATTGCTCCGTTAAGGGGACGCTTCAAGATAAAAGTAATTACCTAAGCCTTCAAAATATATTGGAAGAAAAGGTAGACCGTATGATGAAAGATATTGTTGGATAAATGGAAAAATGGAAACGATTATCATTCGAATATATTTGTAAGGAACCTTGGGCAACATTACGCAGGGATACTTGCGAACTACCCGATGGGCGAATTAATGACCACTATTATGTCCTGGAATATCCGGATTGGGTCAATATGGTCGGCATCACTGCACAAGATGAGTTGTTAGTAATCCGGCAATACCGTCATGGTGCAGGTATCATTTCATTGGAAATTCCGGCTGGTACCACTGAGCCGGGAGAAAATCCGCTAGACGCCGCAGTCCGCGAAATGCTTGAAGAAACGGGATATCAGTTCGATAAAATTGAAGAGATTGCGAGCCTCTATGCCAATCCCGCGACAAGTGGCAACATTACATATACCTACCTCATGACAGGTGGACAGAAAGTTCAGGAACAAGATCTGGACGAACACGAAGAGATTGAAGTTTTTCTTATCCCACTTGAGGAAGCGAAAACAATGTTGCTGGAAAACAAATTTAGTCAGGCATTACACAGCAGCGCATTATTCTATGCTTTTAATAAATTAGGCTTGTTATAAAACAAGCCTAATTTTATTCTGTTTTTCTCTTTCATACTTTAATTTTCACTAGACTTTTGATTTTTGTACCTTTGTGCTATGGCAAGAGAAATTTTTGAAACCAAGCGCAAGGCCCTGAAAATAAATCTAAATCCTGAGATTTATGGAACCTTCGCTGAGATCGGTGCTGGACAGGAAGTCGCACGAAACTTTTTCAATGCAGGGGCCGCATCCGGCACAATTGCAAAAACAATGTCGGCTTATGACATGGCATTTAGTGACGCGATTTACGGTGAGGAAGAAGACGGCAGATATGTCAGCAGAACCCGCTTAAAAAGATGCTTTCCCATGAATTTAACCTGCTGACGCAACGACTACATGGCGATAAGTATTGCAACAAAAATTCTTTGCCTTTGCGGACACTGTTACCACGCTTAACTTCACCAAAACCAATGAGCCTCATGGCTGGATTGGTCTCCGTTTTCAGCACGAGGTCGGTGGCCCTACAAATGATATTATTGTCCACGTCAGACTTTTGGACAGTGACAATCAGCTGCAACAAAAAGTACTGGGTATTATCGGTGTAAACCTGCTGTTTGCGGCTTACTACTATACAGAAAATGTGCAGACCTTAATTGAATCCTTGGTCGATAATTTATCTGTCGGATCTGTCGAAATTGATTTAGTTAAGTTAAACGGTCCTTTGTTTGAAAATGTCAGCCAACGACTGATCAACTTATACCTCATTGCCAAAGGATTTGCAAAGGCTGCTATTTTCCAACCAGATGGTAAAGCAGTACAGATCAAGGATTATTTGTACAAAAAGAATATCATCTTACTTCGCACAAAATACCGCCAGAAATCACTTCCTAACTTTGACCTATTTAACCTTGCCGTCGAGCAGTTTAAGAAAAATACAGGGGCAACGGACAGCGATACCATTGTATTGATCGAGGTGTTAATGGGTAATGTATTGGAAGATACACATGAGATCACGGATGAAGATCTACAGGAATTTGCGTCGAGAGCAGATGAATTATGTGCCACAGGCAATAACATTATCGTCAGCAACTTCCGTAGAAACAACCATTTAGCGGAGTTTATAAGCAACTTCAAACCCAAAAATATCGGGATTGCAACAAACGTTTATAACTTAAAGAACATCTTCAATTCGGACAATTACAATAAAGAACTCTACACCAATGAATTATTATCCTACATATCAGGTATGTTCAATAAGAATGTAAAGCTTTATGCTTATCCATACCTATTGAAAAAGGAAAATAAAATCATCACAACGCAAAATATGCCCGTTTCGGAAGAAGCCAAACCGCTATTTGAATTCTTAATTAAAAACGGTTACATCATTGATATTGAAAATTACGACGAGAAATTTGTAAAAACTGTATAACAAATCTTCGCGATAATTTATTATATAGTCCAATTTGGTTAAATTGGACTATATTTATGTTTGAGCCTTATGAAGCAAGAAAATGTAATACTAGTCGATTCCAATGACAGTGTCATTGGAAGTATGGAAAATACGAAGCTCACGAGAAGGGTTTGCTACATCGAGCTTTCAGTGTCTTTTTGTTCAATAACAGGGGTCAGTTGCTCATGCAGCAAAGGGCTTTGGACAAATATCATTGCGGCGGTTTATGGACTAATAGCTGCTGTTCTCACCAACGGCTTGGCGAAAGCAACTTAGATGCTGCCGAACGTCGTCTGATGGAAGAACTCCGGATCAAGGCATCAGACCTATATGATTCATTTTCGTTTGTATACAAAGCCGAGTTTGACAATGGCCTTACCGAACATGAATTTGATCACGTGCTTATTGGAAAATTCAACGGTAAGTCTAATTTTAATGTTGCAGAAGTAGCAGCCATACAATATATGGATCAGCAGCAGATCGAAGATGAGATCGCGCACTTTCCAGAGAAATTTACCCCTTGGTTCAAACTCATCTATCAACGTGTATTTGAAACCTATTGGGACAAATACAAAAATAGGATCATCAAAAAGCCCTATGGCGATAGAAGGACTTCGACACCATCCTTATCATGTCTACACTTCATCAACAGCACGCTAATACAAGCTCTAGGATCTGCTAGCCCGCAAATAAAAAGGAGCAATTCTATCATAAATTGCTCCTCTCATTTTTATACAGATCAAGAAACCCCTATAAGTATTTTTATAGATGGAATACATAATCTTTAGATCGTTTTCATTCAAAAATGCAGTATTCACATCTTGTTGAATATAGTGAATTTTAAAAGCCTTTATGGCTGCATCCAGATTACGGACATCGTAGCCAATAATACGCAAAGCCATTTTTGGATTAAAATCGATTGGTGGCGTTTCTAAAAATTCCTCATACCAATAGCCAAATCCCTGATCGGCCAATTTTTTCCAAGGGAATCGTGATGGGTCATTTTTACGCGAAGGTGCCAGATCCATATGTCCAATAAAATTTGCCTGCGGAATCTTATAGGTATTTTTCAAATAGTTCAGCAGCTGAATCAACGCATTTATCTGTGCATCCGTCCAGGGGTCTGTCGTCCCATTATTATCCAACTCGATACCTATCGATGAGGAGTTCAGATCAGTATCATTCCCCATTTACCCAAACCTGCATGATGGGCCCGGTATAGATCATTTACCATCTGTACCACCTTACCATCCCGCCCCACAACATAATGTGAACTTACCCCTGCTTTCGCAGAGTGAAAGGTACGGATTGTCTGTCCTAACGAATCCTGAGCTGTATGATGAATGACGACAAAATTAGGTTTTCGGATACCAAAATTGATGGAGGCGATCCATTGCTGATCTTTGACATTTACTTTCTCCAACTGCCCAGATACAGGAGACTGGCGATACAAATTAGAAAACTCTTTTGCTTGGTTTTTATATACCTTTTCGGTCTTAGCATATTTATTGCCAGCACAAGATGTGATCAATGCTGCAATAATAAAAAGATTGAATCGTGATGTTACCCTCATATCGAAATGTTTCAACACAAATATACTTCCAAAATAGGATATCGGTGTGATTGTACCTAAAATGATACAATAATCTTCCTTTTCAGAGGCGCCTCCAATGAAATGGCCAGTTGTTCTTGAGCGATTTACCGCACACGAGAGCTGATCATCAAAAAGTCCAGACGGAATAGCTGGACTTTTTGAGATCGATGTAACGTATCGATATTTTATTTTAAAGCGCTTACATTCAATTTACCCATGAATGCTTTCAGCTCATCTAAACTATACCCATTGCCTCTTAGTGTGATCAAATAACGATCTTTTTCAAGGTAACTGATTTCGGAACTCTTTGGTGTCGAACCTTCTACACCTTTATTATCCATTGTCTTTGCACGCTTTCCTTCAAAATCACCCGTTTTCTCTACTTCCGTATCAGTAATATTTTCTGAATCGACCATAAAACCCATTTGAGCAAGACTAACGATAGCCGAAGCGGTCTCACCGGCACCATCAATAATGCTTATTTTAATATCCTTTTGATCATCAACAGTATAGGTTGCGTCGCCAGAAACGACACTGACGCCATACATCGAGCCGGCAGAATAAGATGTTCTTTTCAAACCGTCTAAACTTTCTGGGAGAAATGCTTTTAATTCGTCCGAACTCAATGGTTTTTCAGATTTTAGTTTGGCCTGAAGTTCTTCCATTTTTTTGCACCATCAGTCAGGTTATCTAGATTAGATACCCCTTAACCACATCCGAGATTCCCGCACTTGTTTCATTATCATCTCCTGCACCATCCTTGGATTCGTTGCGATTACCGCAACTTGTGATCAAAATAGCTGCGCCTAATAATAGGGACATTATGCTCAATTGTCTTTTCATGATTATCGGTTTTTTAGATAAAACGTTAGAAAGATAAAAAAATGATTTAATTGGCGCAACTATTTAAAATATAGCCGTAAAATAGTCCTATTCGTTTTTCCTGAACTTATCTAAGAATGTTTGGGGATCATCATACTTATATACTCTTTGGTATCTATCCTATTGGTTTATAAAGGCTTCATTTAAACCCCTTAAATATTGCCCAGACTCCTGCAAATAATCTCGTCTGGATTAAACCTTTTACAGTATAATGCTTTATTTGCCTAGCCCCAATTCGTCTCACGCTAAAAGTCAATATATTTTGTATAACAAAAATATAATGACCGTTTCTAAATTCTCCGTAAAAATTAAAGCCCCTCCGATGTGGAGAGGCTTTAAGCATATTATTTTAAGACTATTACGCCTCGGCATATTCTTCGATAGAAGGACATGAGCAGATCAATGTACGGTCTCCCTGAGAGTCGTTTACACGACCTACAGAAGGCCAAAACTTACGCTCTCTTACGTACTCCAACGGATAAGCCGCAGTTTGACGACTGTAAGGTCTATCCCACTCATCTGCAGTAACGACTGCTGCTGTATGTGGAGCATGCTTCAACACGTTATTTGCTTGTTCTACTTCACCGGATTCAACCGCAGCAATCTCCTGACGAATGGCAACTAATGCATCACAAAAACGATCCAATTCAGCTTTAGATTCAGACTCTGTTGGTTCAACCATCAGGGTTCCCGCAACAGGGAAAGAAACTGTTGGTGCATGGAAACCGTAGTCCATCAAACGTTTTGCGATATCAGCAACTTCGATACCTACATTTTTGAATCCACGGCAATCTAAGATCATCTCATGCGCACAACGACCATTGCTACCAGAATAAAGTACTGGGTAGGCATTCTCCAAACGCGCTTTAATATAGTTTGCATTCAATATTGCTGTACGTGTAGCATTAGTCAACCCTTCACCACCCATCATCGAAATATAAGCGTGGGAGATAATCAGGATTGATGCTGAGCCAAATGGTGCAGCCGAAACAGCAGTAATTCCTTCTTCTCCTGAAGTAGAAACAACTTGATGGTTTGGCAAGAAAGGTACCAAGTGTTTAGCAACACCGATCGGCCCCATACCTGGACCACCACCACCATGTGGAATACAGAACGTTTTATGCAAGTTTAAGTGGCAAACGTCAGCACCAATATGGCCCGGACTAGTCAAACCTACCTGTGCATTCATGTTTGCTCCATCCATATATACCTGACCACCATTGGCGTGAATGATTTCACAAACTTCAATGATAGATTCCTCAAATACACCATGTGTAGATGGGTAAGTTACCATTAAAGAGTTCAGGTGAGCAGCATGCTCTTCAGCTTTTGCTCTTAAATCTGGGATATCAATATTTCCAAGTTCATCACATTTCACTACCACCACTTTCAGACCAGCCATTGAAGCTGATGCAGGGTTTGTACCGTGTGCAGAAGCTGGAATCAAACAGATGTTACGGCCATGATCGCCGCGGCTCTCATGATAAGCACGGATAACCATTAGACCTGCATATTCACCTTGCGCTCCTGAATTTGGCTGGAAGCTCATTTTAGCAAAACCTGTGATCTCTGATAACCAATCGTTCAATTCACCGATCATCTGCATGTAACCCGAAGTTTGATCTGTTGGTGCAAATGGATGTAATCCACCAAATCTCGCCCAGGTAACTGGAGTCATTTCAGCTGTCGCATTCAGCTTCATTGTACATGAACCCAATGGGATCATAGAATGACACAACGATAAATCTTTCGCCTCCAACGATTTAATATAGCGTAACATTTCATGTTCAGAATGGTAGCTATTAAAGTTTGGATGAGTTAAGTAAGCTGAGGTACGAACCAATTCCGCAGGAATCGAAGAGCTTAAGTTTTCTTCTAGCGTATCGAAATCTACATCGTTCAATGTTTTGCCTTGAATTTTTGCAAACACTTTTACGATCGTTTTGATATCCTCATATGTTGTTGTTTCATCGATAGCGATAGAAACTTGTGAACCGTTGTAGTAGAAGTTCAATTCATTGTTCAACGCTTCAGATTTCAAAGCGCCAGCATGTCCACCTAAATCTACACGTAATGTATCAAAGTAAGCGTTATTCAATTGAGTATAACCCAAAGACTGTAAAGCTTGATCCAATAAATTTGCTAAAGCATTGATACGGGATGCAATATTTTTGATTCCTTCTGGACCATGGTAAACAGCGTAGAAAGAGGCCATAATAGCCAATAAAGCTTGCGCAGTACAGATATTCGAAGATGCTTTATCACGACGGATATGTTGCTCACGAGTTTGTAAAGCCATACGTAAAGCGTACTTTCCATTTGAATCAGAAGTTACACCAATGATACGTCCGGGAATATTACGTTTGAAGCTATCACGTGTAGCGAAGAATGCTGCATGAGGACCACCGAATCCCATTGGTACACCAAAACGTTGTGAGTTACCAACAACAACATCTGCCCCCATTCTCCCGGAGGAGTCAACAAGGCTAAACTCATTAGATCCGCAGCCGCACATACTGTAATATTTTTACCGTGTGCAGCGTCAGCAAATGATTTGTAATCAATGATTGATCCGTCCGCTGCTGGGTATTGTACAAATGCAGCAAAAACATCATCTGTCAATTCTGATTCTTGAATAGCTGTAATTTTCAGCTCGATACCGAAAGAAAGCGCACGCGTCTTTAATACGTCGATCGTCTGTGGATAAGCATTTTCAGAAACCAAGAATACATTTGCATCTTTGTTTTTACGTGCTGAGTAAAGCATAAACATGGCTTCAGCAGCAGCTGTAGCTTCATCCAACAATGAAGCGTTTGCAATTTCAATCCAGTAAAATCAGAAATAACGGTCTGGAAGTTTAACAGTGCCTGTAAACGACCTTGTGCAATTTCTGCTTGGTAAGGCGTATATTGTGTATACCATCCTGGGTTTTCAAACACATTACGTTGAATTACACCTGGAAGGATCACGTCATAGTAACCTTGACCAATAAAAGATTTAAAAACTTTATTTTTCTCTGCGATTTCCGCTATCCGCTTTAAATAAGCAACCTCAGACAATGCTTTTGGAAGATTTAAAGGTTTTGGAGCGCGGATTTGAGAAGGGACCGTTTGGTCAATTAGCTGGTCAATTGACGATACGCCCAATTTGGCCAACATTTCATTCGCTTCAACTGGACTTGGGCCATTGTGGCGACTTTCGAATTTTTCTTGGAAGTGTATATTGCTCATGTGTGCAAAAAGTTAACGCTTATAGACAGTTAGCGACATAATAATTAGGTAATTAACTCTCTTATAAACAGTCGTTTTTTGGATGAGCAAAGATAGTAAAATAAATGACTGAAAACGAAGCAAAAAAGTGTATAAAAAGTCAGTTTTAAGTACAAGCGAATGTGCAATCGATTGTCCTCACTACATTAAAATTAAAATAAAAACAACCAATAACTATCAGATTTAAAAATGTACTAATCAATCCTGAAATAAATTGACACAATGACAAAAAACAAAAGATTATACTACTATTTTTCAACCACCATTTTTTCTTTTTAAAGATATTCTTTTTGCAATGGCGCTGATTTTTCAATACATTAGTATAAGTACCAATTGTAAAGTGATTGCTGACACAAAGACTATTATTCAAAACGAATGTCAGGCATATTCTGGGATACGCTGATTCGCTCAAAAATATCGAAACCAAACACTGTCTCTTTCATACAATAGGCTCATTTAAGTAAGAATATCATTTCTTTTTAACAAATATAAACCAGCGAATAACGATTATAAATCATGAGAAAACAGGTAACAGACAGCGTACTTCTAGTAAGACCCTCTGTCTTCCGCAAAAATGAACAGACCGCAGTCAATAATTTTTTCCAAAAGGATATTGAAAATCTAAGCGGCGAAGACGTAAATAGAGAAGCACAAGGTGAATTTGATGCCCTTGTCAACGAATTGAAATCACATGGTATTTTAGTGACCGTCATTCAAGACGATGAAAATCCGAAAGCCCAGACAGTATATTTCCGAACAATATTGTCTCTTTCCATCAGGATGGTAAAATTATCTTTTATCCGATGTTTGCCCCCAACCGTCGAAAAGAACATTTATTAGACTTTGAGGGGCCATTGAAGCAAAATGGTTATTATGTAAAGTTGATTAAAGACCTAAGCGAGTCCGAAAATAATCGACAATATTTAGAAGGAACAGGTGCTCTTGTACTAGATCGTACACATCGTATTGCTTATTGTGCCCTGTCTGAACGAGCAGATCGAGCCATGTTGGACGAGTACTGTAAAACGGAAAATTACACCCTGTTGTCTTTCATGCATTTCAGACAGTCCATGGCGAACGTAGACCTATCTACCATACCAACGTGGTATTGGCTGTGGGAGAAGATTTTGCAATTTTATGCCCCACTGCGATTGATAATGCATCTGAGCGTGATGCACTACTAAAGAAATTAAAAGAAACAGGTAAGGAAATCATCGAGATCAACGAAAATCAACTGGAAAATTTTGCGGCAAATTGCCTTCAGGTGAGAAATAAATATGGAAATCGCTTTATTGTCCTAAGTGATAAAGCTTTGTCCTCATTGACACTGTACCAAACGGCACAATTGGAAAAACATGGCAAAATCATTCATCAAGATTTACATGTCATTGAAACCTGTGGTGGAGGCAGTGTCCGTCATATGATGGCTGAGGTATTCCTGCCAAAAGAAAAAGTGATGAATGCTTAGGCATTCATCACTTTTATAGATAATCAAATGGGAAAGGACCAAATTCTTACTGAATTTTGGTCCTTTCCCATTTGATTTAATGAATTTTAAAATTTTATTTTGAGCCATTTATCAAAATCGACTTTTGTGACAGCTCCTTATCCTTTTTCTAAAACATATTAAAAGAATAACGTAATCCCAGCTGGAATTGGTATGGGTTACCAGATGGAGTAACGATACCTGAATTGTTTACATTGTAATTAAACTGTTGCTTTGCAACATCAAAGGGGATCAACTTTTCCCCAGCAGCATCTTTCCCACCTAAAGCATACAGATTTTGATTGCCTAGAGACTCATTTACACCCCAAGTTTTCTTAAACAAGTTGGCAACGTTGAAAAGATCCCTGATATTTCCAGAGCATGGTTTTTATATAAATTGAATTTTTAGCAATCCGAAGGTCAATCAAACCATAAAAACCATTCACTCCACCATTACGGTCTGCTATTTTACCCTGATATTTCTTAATATAATCTTTAAGGCTCTGACTCGCTTCTGGGTTATTCAACAGATTATTCAGCCCGGTAACCAGCTGTTTTGAAGTATTGGAATTATTCGGGTCAAAAATATAGGCCAGATCATTGTCTCCGGCAACAAAGTCTCCATTGATATTTCCGCCGGCGAGCAAACTATACCGTGTACCTCCGATACCTGAGTAGCGAACGCCGACACTGACACCATAAAACGTTGGCAAAGTTCCGTAAATAACAATCTTATTACGGAATTGATTGTTCGAATAGCTCATCTTGCTTAAATCACGAGGATCATCTTTCACAGCTAAGGATAAAGTCGCCGTATTGGCTACATTTCCGTTGAAGGAGGTATTGTCTTTTGCATCATTCCACGTATAGCTAACCGATATCGTTCCATCCTTGTAATACTGATAACTTGCGTCAAATACGACAGCAAATTGGTTGACTTTCCCCTCAGAATTCAATTCTAAAACTCGACCAAACTTATCGGAAATCCTTCCTTTTTCCAATCCGGAGCTCCATCGACGATGGATGCGGCAGGAACGAATACGCCTCTATTATCTTCATTTGCAAGTCTAAAGAAAGGATCTTTCACCATATTACGGTCGACATACATATAATTATTGCGTCCCAAATTCATATATCCGGAAAGACTTGCCTTCAGCTTTTCTGTGAAAAAGTGTGTATAAGATACATTAGCCTTATACACGACCGGAATTTTGGCATCGGGACCATAAGTATTGATGGTCGGGACCTGAAACTGGGCTAAAGTAGGTGTGGATGACGGATCCTTTCTGTAGTCGACAAAATTTGGTGTAGGTACATCCGCACCGCGAACATCAACAGTAGCAAAATGCTTTCCATCAAAAGTAAGGTTATTGATCGTCATATAATTATTGATATCCGATGCAAATATACCTGCGCCCACTCGAAAGAAATCTTTTCTTTCTTCGTTCACATCCCAGGTCATTTGGAAACGCGGCTGCACCACAAAAGACTTGAGTTTATGATCTGTACGGACACCAACTTCTTTTAACAATTCTTCATTCAGAGGAGAAGTAGGATAATGTCCGTAATCCAATCGCAAACCGGCAACCAAGTCTAATCCCTGCGCTAACTTGGTTTGCAATTGTCCATACACACCGGCATTGAATATTTTACCGACCACAGCCGGATCACTCATCAAAGGAACTTCACGATAGTAAGCATATGGTTTCATGTCGTCAAAGTTCTGCATAGCCGTCTTTCCATCACTTGGTCTAAAGTGGAAGCGACCATTAACCTCACTTCCGTAAATGGAATTTGCATGGGTATACATCAGGTCCACACCAAAAGTGTAATTGATATTATCCGTACTGTAATAGATATTATCAACAAGCTGAAATACATTATTTTTAAAAGATTCCTGCGCAAAACGATGCCCTCCCAATTGCAATGTGGTCTTTTTATCTTCCCCTGCAACTTTGGATACCGCATCTTCCACAATTGCACGAGGAATATTCTGACCAGGTAAAAGGTCTCCGGGACTACTTTTCTGATAGGTATAGAGATGTTGTACTTTTAACTCATTGGTTACCTTAGGGAAATGGTGGTACGCAAAGTAGCCAATAGGCTATTATCAATATTCTTATCGTTCCCGTAAGATTCATATAAAGTAATTGGCTTGTTGTCTTGCAGCCCCAGCTTATTGTTATCACTTGTAAAGTTATTACGGATTGTCAATAAGTTTTTATCATTGATCTGCCAGTCAATACGTCCAAAAATCGCGTCAGAACCTCTTTTTTATCGAAAGCACCATATTGGCGTTCGTTCCCCAATCCGTACTTTTTCCGCCCGATAT
Source organism: Sphingobacterium sp. E70 (assembly GCF_019285695.1). Lineage (NCBI taxonomy): Bacteria > Pseudomonadati > Bacteroidota > Sphingobacteriia > Sphingobacteriales > Sphingobacteriaceae > Sphingobacterium > Sphingobacterium sp. E70. Next base: position 2,742,293 of record NZ_CP079104.1, read on the forward strand.
TGACAAATTCATCTAATGTTGCGTTTGTAACATTAAATCGTTTTTCATCGGCTTCAGAGTTAATATCAGCAATAATCAGAGGACGGGAGTCCTGCTGATGATCCCAGGCAACAAAATAATGAAGTTTGTCTTTTATAATGGGACCCCCAAAGTAAAGCCATATTGATAAGTGGAAAAATCGTTGCTCCGTTTGTTTCCCCGAATATCATATGGGCTGGACAACCAGTCTGCTCGAGAATATAACCAGGCACTACCCTGCGTTTTATTTGTTCCCTGTTTGGTCACAGCACTGACCGTTCCGCCACCTGCTCTTCCATAGGTTACATCATACTGGTTTGTCACCACTTTAAATTCACGAACGGCTTCGATAGAGATGGAATAGGGAGCACCACTCCGACTTGTTGTCGAACCCGCAGAGGTTGGGTTTTTCGCGTTCATACCATCTATCGTAAAATTGGTAGAAGACCCTAACTGACCACCAATATTATCGCCTTTGCTTAACGGAGACAGATCCATTAAAGACGTAAAGTTACGACCATTGACAGGTAGTTTTGCGATATCCCGAGCTGTCACCGCAGTTGCAGCACCAAGGTTCTCAATTTTATTTTTCAATGTACTTACTCCTGTGAGCTCAACCGTTTCCAATACGTTAGATGCATTTTGAATCGGAATATTCAAGCGAATCATATCGCCCTGGTTTAGTGTAAAGCCCGAACGAATCTGTTCGCCATAACCAATAAAGGTAACTTTGATAATGTATGGTCCTCCGAGTGGAAGTTCCTTAAAATTGAAATCGCCATTGGCGTTGGTCGATGTTTTGGTGGTAAAACCTGTAGACTCGTTACGAACCTCTACTGAAGCCCCTTGAACCCCTTTGTTATTCTCGTCCGTAATCTTTCCGGAAAATCCTGCTTGGGTTGTTTGCGCATACAAACCTGTTCCTATCGCAATGGCACAAGTCGTAAGTAATATTTCTTTCATTTAGTTGTTGGTTGTAATACGGCAACAAAACTACTTCGATCGTATTAACAGAAGCTAAACGAAATATTATGAAATTATAAACAAAGCATCATAAAACATTATATAAAAAAATAACGAAGCAAAAATCAAAGTTTCTTCCTCCTGCTTGGTCCGATATTCATAAAAAAAGTCAGTAAAATACTGACTTTTAATATAAGATTGTGAATTTGAAATCTAAGGGATTAAAGTATTTATAGAGATCTCTAAAAAGGTTATCACCATATTTTACATACAACAAGGCAAAATTTTCAGATCGCTCTTGTAATCCTCCTCCGGGAAAGAGCTTCTCCTTTACGTTATCAATATCTGCCAATGCATGCTGATGGTTTCGTTTTTCGGCTTTCATCAACTTTTTCTCTAGATTGTTCATCGCCTTTTTCAAACGAGCTTTTATCGCCTCGGTGCTAGGTCCTAGACTAGGATCAATTTTGTGTGTACGTAACCTTATCTTTCCAAAGATCGCATTCAGTTCCATCCATTCATCATTCAGATTCAATCTTTCCTTCGTATGACGACGCACATACTCTTTCTTCAAAACCTCCGCAGGGCGAAAAATGCTTTTGAAGGTTAGATCGACACGAAAAGCTTGGCGGCCACGTTATCTTCGGTAATCATGGCTGAATTTCGCGGAATTAAGATCGGAAAATCTATTTGGTACTGATCAAAATTAGATTTTAATTGCATCCAATAGACCATCTCAGCACCACCACCAATATAGGCCAAATTAGGAAGGATAATTTCCTGATACATTGGGCGCATCACCACATTTGGACTAAAACGTTCAGGATGGGCATTTATTTCTCTTTCCAGCTCTTCCTTGGTAAAATATATATTTTGATGCAAAACCTCATATCGGCCGTCTGCGGCCAGAACCAAACGTTCTCTAAATTCATCGGTCAGATAGAAGAAATTGATCTCCCGGGCATGTACCTGTGTAGAAAACCCTTTCGCTTCCAGTTCTTTCGATCTGTCTGTAATGGCCTTAAAACTATTTTCGGATAAAATATCCGTTTTGATAATCGGCTTAAATAACTCCTTCAGTTCTTTATCATCTGCATCAATAATCAAAAGACCATAGGATTTAAAAAGTTCGTTCACCATATAACGCGTCGCATCTGCCAACCTTTTGTGTTTCAGATAAGCTTGCTCTACAATACGTGTAAGCTTAGCAGAATTGTCTGAAAGCCCAAGAATATTGGTGTATTGCTTTACTACATCGACAATGGAGGTGGTATCCATACGTCCTGTAGCGGATACCGCAGGTGTCTCCCATGCGATTTTCTTTCCGTAGACCTTGGTATGATTAATTTCTTCAAAATCATGATCTTCAGTCGCCATCCAATATACCGGGATAAAGTTTTTGTCCGGATGTTTGACCCGCAGATCCTCTGACAGACGTATCGCTGTCATAATCTTAAATATAAAGTATAATGGCCCTGTAAAGATATTCAGTTGATGGCCTGTGGTAATCGTATAGGTATTCTCCTGCAACAACAAATCTATATTTGCAGCTACTGTGGGAGAATCCTGCAACAATGTCGCATATTGAGCTTTTACGCGTTCCACAAGAATGCTGCGGTGGCCAAAATGCCTTTTTTGTGCAATTGCTTCTCAAAACCGTCAAATGTAGGCCAGTGTCCAACAAACGGTTTCAGCGCCTCGTCATGAGCCAGGTAGGCTAGCAATGTTTTGGAGAAACTGTTTGTCTCACTATATTCGATATAAGTTGCTTTCATATATGCTTATTGTACGATATACAAATGTATTTAGTTTGAGCAGACAAAATACTGATTTTTAATAAAAAGCTCATTCCACTTTTAAATTATATCATTCTATTGACAAATGTCCAACTGAAACCGCTATCATTTCACAAACACCAACAACTATGAAAATCGACGAAAGATTCTTTCTAACCAATAAACTGGGCATAGCGAGCTCTTTAATACCTCAATGAAAAAATACAAATCAAATAAAAAAGCAATTTCAAAAAAAGAGCCTCCCTATATCTAGGAGGCTCTTCTGTATACTATCTTCATGAGCACCGCGGGTCAATCAAGTATTATTTTCTAACAATCTCGCCGTAGAGATCGAAATCCTCCGCGCGATCTATTTTTACCTGAACAAAATCTCCGATCCGTGCATAGGAATCAGCTGCCGAAATCAGCACCTCATTATCCACTTCTGGGGAATCATATTCTGTTCGTCCGATAAAATAATCTCCGTCCACACGATCCACAAGCACTTTATAGGTATTACCTACTTTAGATTGATTAATCTCATAAGAAATGCCTTGTTGAACCTCCATAATCGCTTCAACACGTTCTTCTTTTACTTCTTGTGGCACATTGTCCGCCAAGGTGTGTGCGTGCGTCTTCTCCTCATGTGAATAAGTAAAACAGCCCAAACGGTCAAAACGGGTTTCCTCTACCCATTCCAACATCTCCTGAAAATCTTGTTCGGTCTCGTCTGGATATCCACAGATTAGTGTTGTTCGCAATGCGATATTCGGTACTTTGTCGCGAATGGCATTGACAAGATCAATCTGCTTTTGTTTCGTCGTCCCTCTACGCATAGACTTCAACATCGGGTCAGAGATATGCTGCAATGGCATATCCAGATAATTACAAATATTTGAACGCTCATTCATTGCATCCAAAATATCCATAGGAAAACCAGAAGGATAAGCATACTGCAAACGGATCCATTCGATACCATCCACATCTGATAAATGGCGCATCAAATCAGAAAGATTACGTTTACCGTAGATATCCAGTCCATAATAGGTTAAATCCTGAGCAATTAAAATCAACTCCTTGGTGCCATTTGACGCCAAAAATTTAGCTTCTTTAACCAAATCATCAATTGATTTGGAAACATGCTTACCACGCATTAAAGGTATTGCACAGAATGAACATGGGCGGTTACAACCTTCGGCGATCTTAAAATAAGAAAAGTGGGAAGGAGTGGTCAATAAGCGTTCACCCAGTAATTCATGGCGATAGTCTGCTCCGATAGAAGAAAGCAAATCAGGCAGATCATTTGTCCCAAAATAGGCATCCACACTCGGAATTTCAGCCTGCAATTCGGGTTTATAACGTTCCGAAAGACATCCAGTAACAATCACCTTATTGATCTTACCTTGATCCTTTAATTCCGAATATTGCAAAATCGCATCAATAGATTCCTGTTTGGCGTTGTCAATAAATCCGCAGGTATTAATGACAACAATATCATTCTCCTGTATATTTGAGGCTTCATGGACCACCTCCATCTGATTACCTTTCAACTGGCCCATCAGCACTTCACTATCGTGAATATTTTCGAACAGCCCAAAGTAACCACGTTCACACGGGGTTTATTGATCAAAGGGACAGATTTCGTATATTTTGTCTTCATATGATTAGAAGGGTTTGTCGAGAAACAAAAGGAACACTTGACTAAGGAAACCAGGTATTAATATGTTCACCTATGTTCTTAATCTATTCATTAATCATTCCCGGTAAAGAATGAAAGCCTTATTTCTGACAATTGTTTTAGTATTCTATTTGAAAAGGAGTCTACAAACTCCTTTTTGTTAAATAATTGGAGATCGCCTATTTTCTCACCCACACCGATGTATTTCACGGGGATTTTGAACTGATCGGATATCCCGATAACAACACCGCCTTTGGCTGTTCCATCCAATTTTGTCAGTGCCAAAGCGTTTACATCTGTCGCTTGTGTGAATTGCGTACATTGTTCTATCGCATTCTGACCTGTCGAAGCATCTAAGACCAGTAAAATTTCATGCGGAGCGCCGGGAACAACTTTTTGCATGACATTTTTAATTTTGGTCAATTCATTCATTAAACCAACCTTATTATGTAGGCGACCGGCAGTATCAATAATACAGACATCTTCACCATTCGCTACAGCAGATTTAATGGTATCATAGGCTACCGAAGCGGGATCTGAACCCATTGCCTGTGCCACAACGCGCACATCAACACGTTCACCCCAGAGTTTAAGCTGATCTACAGCCGCCGCACGAAACGTATCCGCCGCCCCCAAAACCACTTTACTTCCACCCTGTTTAAGTTGATGGGCAAGTTTACCGATTGTGGTGGTCTTGCCAACACCGTTCACCCCAACAACCATAATTACATAAGGTTTATGATCCCCGTAATTAAAGTTTTCAAAATCTGAGCTATTATTCTCTGCCAGTAATGTCTGAATCTCTTCTTTCAGTAAATTGTTCAGCTCCGATGTGGACACATATTTATCTCTGGCAACACGCGCCTGTATACGGTCGATGATTTTTAAAGTCGTTGTAACCCCGACATCAGAAGTAACCAAAACCTCTTCCAGATTATCAAGCACATCGTCATCCACAGTCGATTTACCGACTACAGCTTTCGTTATCTTGGAAAGAAATCCTTCTTTTGTTTTTTCCAAACCTTTATCTAAGGCTTGTTCTTCTTCTTGTGTTTGTGGTTTTTTCTTAAAAAAATCAAATAATCCCATGGAGTGTTTAGTGAAAATTGATGTCCAAATATAAACAAATGTCCTCAACAAAAAAGCCCTTTCGGTAGGATACCAAAACGGCTATTTTTATCGAATTCTTTTAAAGAAAAACTTTAAAAAAGGAAAATGCTACTAGTTATTTTTTTGAGCTTCTGCAACTACGTCTTTCACTTTATCGTTGTGAATCATACCTTCTTTGAAAGTATACGCGCCAGTTTTCGCAGATTTAGTAGTAACAATAACCTTTGTAAATTCTTTACCGCCACCTTTTTGTAACGATGCAACTGCTTTCTTTGCCATGGTATTTTAAATATTTTTACTCAGCCCTCTATTGCAAGTGCTAAGATGGGTGAATTACTTAATTTCTTTATGAACAGTAACTTTTCTCAATACTGGGTTGAATTTTTTCAACTCTAAACGCTCAGTTGTGTTCTTTTTGTTTTTAGTAGTGATGTAACGAGACATTCCCGGAAGACCACTTTCTTTGTGTTCAGTACATTCTAAGATAACTTGTACTCTATTTCCTTTTTAGCCATTGTTTTACTTTATTTTGATCCTAATATAGGATTGAAATTCATGAATAATCTTAATGTAACAGGCGATAAATCAATATTAAATTGATCCTTTAACGATAAATTTATTGATCGCAGCTGTGATACCGTTCTTGTTGATAGTCTTGATAGCAGAAGTAGATACTTTCAACGTAATCCAACGATCTTCTTCTGGAATGTAAAAACGTTTAGTTTGTAAATTTGGATAGAATTTACGTTTAGTTTTAACGTTTGAGTGAGAAACGTTATTTCCTGTTAACGCTGCTTTGCCTGTTAAATCACAAATTCTTGACATGATATTATCTTTTTGTTGTCTTTATTACAATATGTTAATCCTTTGCACTCTCTGCAAAGAGTTTGCAAATATCTATATTTTTTTTTAGATAAGCAACAACATTATGGGAATTATTTTTAAAAATAGTTCTACACAGGAATGGTATGGGCAAAAATAAAGCATTTTATTGTATTATATTTGCTCTGTAAAGAAAAATAGTTTTCAACAATTCACATTTATGAACAAATATCTTCGCAAGGGTCTAAGAGAAATAATCATTGGTGTATTATTGGTTATCCTCGGTTATTACCTCATGGAACAACGATCCAACTGGTATAAGCTAGCAATGCTCGTTGGAGTGATTACCTTCAGCATTGGTTTCCTTACATTAATTTATAGAATGATTCGAAAAGTGGACCGTAATGCGATTATCGAGATGCGTGGAGAGGCTCATAAAGAGGATATTCATAAAAAGATAAGGAAGAAGATGCTGAACAAAACTAGGGTATCGTCTTAAAAACAACAAATTATTCGGAAAGCAGTCTCGTTGCGCAAATATATACCGAATCCTTTGGCATGCAATCTTATCTCATTACTGGCGCACGTAAACCAAAGGCAAAAATCAAAGCCAATATCTTACAACCTTTACATCTGTTGGAAATTATAGCAACACACAAGGATAATGGTTCACTACAGCGCATCTCGGAAGCTCGCCAAACTCCGGTATTGCAAGAAATACCTTACGATATTATAAAAAGCTCACTGGCGCTCTTCTTAAATGAAATCTTGTATAAAGTATTGAAAGAACAGGAGAGTGACCCTTATTTATTTGAATTCATCCATCAGTCTATCCGGTGGTTAGATGAAACCCATTTAAATCTGGCCAATTTTCATCTGGTATTTCTAATCAAACTGACACGCTTTCTTGGCTTTTATCCGGCCGCATCCAAACAGGCTCTGCCCTATTTTAACCTACACGAGGCGACATTTTCAAACAGTCTCCCGAACACCCCTTGTGCTCCAGGAACCACATACTTCAATTTTCCGGGATTTAATAACAGCAGAATACTCAAATTGTGATCATATCAAAATGTCCAGTACAGACCGACAATTTTTATTGGAAAAGCTACTGGATTTCTACCGTCTCCACCGCACAAATTTCAAGGAGATAAAATCGCTTTATATACTTGAAGAGATCTTTCGGTAGTGCTTAGTGCTGTGACCCAATCCCAAATTACAGCAAGCAAAACCTCCATGTACTGCCGTCACTGGCTAATAGGATGCACGAACTATATGCTATAAATGAAAAGGTCTTTTCATCCCCTATTTATTCAACAATGAAATTGAACAACGATACATTCCATAATAATTGTTTTATCAGATAAATTATTGGTACATTTATTGTAACAGAATTGTAATAACATTGATTTACTAACACATATTTTTCACCTAAAAATCTTAAAATTATATGGAAATTAAAGATTGGTTTTGAAAGTCGTAAGGGATAATTATGCAAATTTCAACGGCCGCGCCCGTCGCAAAGAGTACTGGATGTTCTTTTTGGCAAACGTTATCATTGGGGTTGTATTCGGAATACTCGGACAAATCGCAAGTTTATTTTCTTACATCTCCTATCTTGTAAGCTTAGCTTTACTGATTCCAGGTATCGCTGCTGTTGGAGTACGGAGGCTACATGATACAAATAAATCGGGTTGGTTTTTATTATTGGGCCTTATCCCATTAGTCAATTTATACTTGATTTATCTGATGGTTATTGAGGGTGACAAGGGACCCAATCAATACGGTCCCGATCCAAAAGCGGAGGAAAATGGAGCAAGTCATCCATTCAATCAAGCCCAAGATCCATTTGGCTCTTCGCAACCAAAGGATCCATTTGGAAGTTCACAAGCACCTACTTCATCTTCAACTCCTCCTCCGGATAATGATCCATTCGCATAGATTATTCTGAATAAGAAAAAAGAGCTTTCATTTAATAAATGAAAGCTCTTTTTCTTATTCACTTTTTGTTGATTGCGGAATTTTCTGCAAAAGCGAAAAATCCCTGAGATCAATGTTTATGTTTCTTTTTCTTTTGTTGTCCAGGAGCAAAATCTTTTGCTGATTGTTCTCCATAATATTTTTTTGCCTGACCAGGGGCATTCCCTTCGATCCACCTTTGTGCCTATGCCCATGCCCATGATGCGTGGAATAACATGCAGACATCGAAATTGCCACCACAACAGAAAGGATCAATACTAAAGTACGTTTCATGTTAAACTATATATTTGATACATGTCAATACAATTATCAGTCCAAAACATTTGCTCAATAAAAAAGCCTATGCTGATGGCATAGGCTTTTTCACAATAAATATATCTTGAATCTAATTAGATAACTCTTACATTTACCGCATTAAGACCTTTACGGCCTTGTTCAACTTCGTAAGATACATTGTCATTCTCACGAACTTTGTCAACTAATCCAGAAACGTGAACAAAAATTTCGCTCTCGCCTGAATTAGGGATGATGAAACCGAAACCTTTGGTCTCATTAAAGAATTTTACTTTACCTTCTTGCATGGCACTATTTTATTAATTTCCCTAAAGGTATAGAAATAAAATTAAAAATCTTAACGTTTTTATTTTTTTATGCGTTAAACTTTTTGTCTACTTTGGCTCCAATCTTGTAGCAATGCGACAATAGCAATCGTATTATTATAAAACTTTAAGATAGTAAAACATGAAAAAAATATTATTAGGACTGGCTTTTTTAGGTTTGATGACAAAACTAAACGCTCAACAAATGGTAAATAAAGAATTTGTATCCACAGTGGGTCGCGCAGAAGAAGAAGTGACTCCAGACATCATCTATATAGATGTTACACTAAAAGAGTTTTATGACAATGGAAACACCAAGAAAAAGGTTGCTATCGACAAATTAGAAAAAGACTTATTTGACTCGGCAACAAAAGCTGGTATTAAAAAGAAGATTTTACGATCCAGAATATCTGGAGTTACAATACACCAGAAAAAAAGAAAAAGGATACGGATATCTTACTTTCTAGACAATACCGCATTAAAGTAACGAACTTAAACAACTTAGATCAATTGTTGGATGGGGTTGATAAAGCAGGTATTCAAAGCACTTACATCAGTGAATATGATTATTCGAAGAAAAAAAAGAGCTAGAAAAGACCTTAAAAACGAAGGCTGTATTGGATGCGAAAGCGAATGCGCAAATTCTTGCCGAAGCAGCAGGACAAAAAATTGGTAAAGCGATCGTGCTTTCTGAGACACCGCAACAAATTATCTTTGGTGTTCAACCAATGATGCGTAATGCAATGTTTAAAGGCGCCATGGCTGAAGCAGCAGACGATGCTGGTGGAAATGGCCTTGATTTAAATATCAGACCAATGAAAGTGACCAGCGAAATCAGCGCTTCTTTCGAACTATTATAATCATGCATAGAGAATTATCTCCAGAAGATAAGAAGAAACAAATAGACCAAGATTTCGGTTGGATCAACCGAATATCTTGGTTAATGGATAATCAATTCAAGATTGGCAATTTCCGGTTCGGATTGGATCCAATCTTGAATCTGATTCCTTTGGGCGGTGCTATCGCCGGCTTTGGCACATCGCTGGTTCTGGTCATCGCTATGTGGCGAAATGGAGCTAGCCCCAAGTTAGTCATCCGTATGCTACTCAATATCACCCTTGATGCGATCTTAGGAAGCATCCCCTTTCTAGGTAACATCTTCGATTTCTATAGCAAAGCCAATGAAAAGAATATCAAACTTTTACGCGAGCACTATTATGAGGGTCGACACAAAGGCTCGGGCATCGGTATTGTCCTAACGGTCATATTGATACTATTTATCTTAATAGGAGGCACTTGTTACCTGATCTGGATTTTCTTTTCCTGGGCATTTTCCTTGCTAAATGGGATTTCTTTTTAAGATCCAGCCTTTTTACTCCTCTCGCCGTCCACAACAAATCCCCTCATGCAAAAACAATTGTGCATATCTAATATCTATTTAATAATTTTGATAGCGATATATGCTGTTTTGACCTGATCTATCAACACTAATTTTAGCATTAAAAATGAGTAAAAAAGAATATTTGCCCTACTTCTAGTTGTCATCATGCTGGCGGCCATCCTGACAAACCCAAGCAAAGAGGAACATGAGAAAATTGTACGTGCAAAAGCCGAACAATTATTGAAAAGCCAGCTTCATGCAAAAGACCAAGCCTTTTTGGATTGGGCATGCAACTGTTTGGAAACAAATTAGTCGATGATTTTGTCCAAAATTCTGTTGTTGTGGACAATTACTACCTCTTTTCCCTCACCAAGATCAAATGGCAAGGTAAAGAACAGATCATAGGTGGTGGTGCATTTAAACAGATTTGGTTGAGTCCCAAGATTGATGAAAAAGCAGATGAAATCATTGCTGCATTGAAAAAGATCTAATATGTCCTTAGAAATTCTTTACGAAGACGAATCCATTGTAGCGATTAATAAGCCACATGGTCTATTAGTGCATCGCTCATCCATTGCGCGTGATACATCCGAATTCGCCCTTCAACTCTTACGTGATCAATTAGGGAAAACGGTATATCCGGCACATCGCTTAGATCGTAAAACTGGAGGTGTCCTTCTGTTTTCATTAAATAAAGAAACGGATCAATACTTACAAAAAGCTTTCAGGAACATCAAATAGACAAAAAGTACCTCGCCATACTGAGAGGCTTCGCCCTGAAGAAGGGTTGATTGATTATCCATTGAAAAAGAAAATGGCACCATACAGGAGGCCCAGACATCGTTCAGGTTGCTAGCTAAAAGTGAACTGGATATTCCTTTCGGAAAATTCCCGACCTCGCGTTACAGTCTTGTTGAAGCCAATCCACTTACTGGCCGCATGCATCAATTGCGACGTCACTTTGCGCATATCTTTTATCCCATTATCGGTGACCGTCCACATGGCTGTAATAAGCAAAATAAATTCTGGAAAGAGAACTACCAGATGGATACCATGCTACTGCATGCCTCTGAATTAACCTTCAAACATCCCCTTTCGGGTGAAACTGTTCATGTAAAAGCAGCAATCCAGTCCGATTTCCAGAAAGTCCTTGGAATCTTAAACATACACGAATTATGTTAAAATTAATTCTCGAAGCATTTATCAGCATATCGGGCATCGCGGCAGCATCTGGGATTGTCTACAACAATGATGAGCTTCATATAGTCTCGGACAATAGCAATTACCTGTATAGCTATAACCTCGCTCAGCAACACTTATCCAAAACAATCTTATTGGAAGCTGAGCCCATGGAAAATATAAGCAAAGCGAATAAAATGGACCTTGAATCTATTACATTCGATGGCAATCGTTATTATCTCTATGGCTCAGGGTCAACTGAAAAAAGAAACAATCGCTTTATCTGGGACGGAAAAAGGTCATACAGGAAGACTATAGCAAGATCTATACGCATTTTATGCAGAAATTTGGGATAAGCAAGGAGGACTTTAACATAGAAGGTGTAGTACATATTGATGACCGGATATTGTTTTTCAATAGAGGGAATGGCCCCAAAGGCATCAATGCTGTTTTAGAATATAACAGTAAGGCTGAAGATAAATATCGGTATACTCCTATTGAATTACCCAAGTTAAATGGGATCAGTACTGGTTTTTCCGATGCGACAGTTGTTGGTGATGACATTTATTTTATCGCAACTGCAGAAGATGCAAAATCGACCTATCTCGATGGGGAAATCGCAGGATCTTTACTTGGCAAAATATCTGCAGATCTGTCTTCCAAACCGGAAGTATTTCAAATACCCGAAAATCACAAGTTTGAGGGAATCACCCTTAAGGAGAAAACCGACAACGGCTTAATTTTCTTACTCTGCGAAGATGCTGATACAGAAGATGCTGAACTAACTGTGTATTCGTTGAAAGTAACGAATTAAATCGTTTGTTCTAAAATAGAATCAAAGCTAGGAATCACGTATATTTTATTAAATTTGCAACTGATTAAAACTTAATTTTTATGTTAAAAATACTGCCCTTTCGGAGACACACATTGCTTTAGGAGCAAAGATGGTTCCCTTCGCAGGCTTCAACATGCCAGTGCAATATACTGGTATCAATGATGAGCACGAAACAGTTCGTACAGGTGTAGGAGTTTTTGATGTAAGCCACATGGGCGAATTCATCCTTAAAGGTGAAAAAGCCTTGGACCTTCTTCAAAAAATCTCTTCCAACGATGTATCGAAATTATATGACGGCAAAGTTCAATATGCTTATATTCCGAATGAAACGGGCGGTGTTGTAGACACGATTTTCTAACATACCGTATAGACGATAACACCTATTTTTGGTTGTCAATGCGTCCAATATTGAGAAAGACTGGAACTGGATTTCCAAATACAATACTGATGGTGTAGAAATGAAAAATATTTCTGACCAGACTTCTTTATTTGCCGTTCAGGGACCTAAAGCAGCCGATGCTTTACAATCGTTGACAGATATCGAGCTTGCACCAATGGAATATTACACCTTTGCTAAAGGTACTTTTGCGGGAGTAGATAACGTATTGGTATCGGCAACCGGATATACTGGTGCAGGTGGTTTCGAAATTTATGTTGCCAATGAAGATGCGCAGAAAGTTTGGGATGCTATTTTTGAAGCCGGAAAAGCTTACGGAATTAAACCTATCGGATTGGGTGCTCGTGATACATTACGTCTAGAAATGGGTTTCTGCCTTTATGGAAATGATATCGACGACAATACATCTCCTTTAGAGGCTGGCTTAGGTTGGGTAACGAAGTTTACAAAAGACTTTGTAAACTCCGCAGCGCTTAAAGCTGAAAAAGAAGCTGGGCTTAAAAAGAAACTAGTTGGTTTTGAAATGATCGACAGAGGTATTCCGCGTCATGATTATGAAATCGTAGATGCTGATGGCAATGTAATCGGTCGGGTTACTTCGGGAACACAATCTCCGACATTGAAAAAATCGGTAGGTTTGGGTTACGTAGATACTGCATTCGCAAAAGACGGTACAGATATCTTTATCCATATCCGTAATCAAAAAGTTAAAGCTAAGGTAACGAAACCTCCATTTGTCAAATAAGAATAGGTGTAGGCGATATAAAAAGAGCAGAAGACTATCGTTTTCTGCTCTTTTGTATATGATAAGTAAGAAACTCCGCTCTTATTTACTTTTTCCTTTCGCTTGCTTAGCAGCATATTCCTGTTTTTTTCACGATCCTTTTCTTGGATAACAACTTTTATCCGCTTGCTTAAAACGACCTTAAGGTAAATCAGGACGACCAAAAATGCGATAGACAATCCTGTCACCAACATATTTCCGGCTTTATACCCTTCAAATCCACAATACGCCAAAAATACAATGGCCAAGTTCAATACAATATTCAGTATAAAATATTTTGTCATATTACTTTTTGTTAATCCCAATACACGCGGTCGCCACACAAAGAAATAGAAAATTCCGCCGATAATATTAAGCAGTACAATAGCCAGTGCCATCAACATCCGCTCACCATTGGAAATAGTCCTGGAAAGCATAATTTCCCGCAAGGCCAATATCACCCATAAGAGGGACAATAAAATAGAGAGACTACCTAATACAGGAAGACCCCTAAGTTTAAGAGCCGAGTTAATAGGGCTACGATATAAAAAGCAAGACTAAACAAGAAAGCTTGTTTAGTCTGATGCTCCAAGTTTTTCATATTAATAAACGTCTAACTCTGGATCGATTTCCTCTTTCCAGGCCAAGATACCGCCTTTTAAATTTGCTAGATTATCAAATCCTTGTTGCTCCAACAACATAATTGCCTGTGCTGAACGTTTTCCAGAACGACATTGAACGATAACTGGTTTATCCTTCGCAATCTTATCGGACTCGATCAAAATTCCCGAAAGTGGAATATTTAAACCTTCCAAATTTGAAACTTCATATTCAAATGACTCACGCACATCAATCAATTGAAAATCTTCGTTATTATCGATCTTGCTCTTTAATTCTTGTACAGATACTTCTTTCATTGTCAAATAATTTATACCCAAACTTAGATAAATTAGTTTTGATATCCAATTTAATTGTGTCGCATATAAAAACGAATTTATCGATCTCTCCTCTACCCTTGAGAATCTTTAATATAGAGGAAATATACTACATTTTTTTCTGAATTGTCTTTCTTCAAAGGCCATCAAGAACTTTCATGCCTGTTGCCAATTCAATGGCAGCCACGAAAGTTTTATTGAAAGCATATTTTCCCGGACTCATTAACATCTCCATTTCAACTGTCATGACCTTTAGCATAAAGATGATATGGGTTTATGCTAAGGCACTACAAATTTCCGCTAAAATTACGGGCGAAATCATTATCTTCATCCGAACATTACTAACTTTATGAAATCAGCACCTAAAATATTTTTAGCCTTATCGTTAATTGCGCTATCTTCCATGACATTTGGACAGCAAGTAATTTCCGACCAGCAACGTGAGGACGTGAGCCGTATCTTAAATACCTTGGCTTCGGATGATATGCGTGGACGATCGGCTTTGACAAAAGACATCGAGCATGCAGCAGATTTTATCGCCGGAGAAATGAAAAAAATAGGCCTCAAACCTTATGCGGAAGAATCTTTCCGACAGTCATTCCAACTGGACAAACTCTCGCCAAAAAGCAATTCTGCAGCTATAAATAAAAAGACAATTCCTGCCGAACATATCATATCGCTTGGAAACCATGTGGATCTCAAATGGGATGATAAGAGTCCCATTAAAATCGTTAATATTACATCGGATGCGGATTTCGCCCAAGCCTTTCGGGAACAGTCCTTATCCAAGGAAAATACGCTTGTATTGGTAGATCCATCCTTTGAAGCCTCTTTTGTTCGTTTTGGCCAAATGCTCAGCAATCCCAAGTTTATTGAAGATTCGAGTATACAAAAACCCTCAATAGTTTATCTGCTGACAAAGAAAAACCAAAAACATTCCACATTCATATTGAACGAAATCTTCAAAACTTTCCGCTTTTTAATGTTGCGGGAGTTATCCCCGGAAAAAGTAAACCAAATGAATATGTAATTTTCTCCGGCCATTATGACCATATTGGCATATTACCTGCTGTCGGACAGGACTCGATTGCCAATGGAGCAGATGACGATGCTTCGGGAGTAACAGCGATGTTGACGCTTGCAGACTACTATAAAAAGAAAAACAATAATGAAAGGACGCTTATTTTTGTGGCATTTACAGCAGAAGAGCTCGGCATGTATGGTTCAAAATATTTTTCTAATCACATCAATGCAACCAGGTTGTAGCAATGATCAACATGGAAATGATCGGAAAAGATTCAAAATTTGGTCCCAATACGGTCTATATAACAGGATATGATCAATCCGATTTAGGCAAATTAATGCAAGAAAACCTAAAGAACACAACGTTCAAATTTTATTCAGACCCTTATATAAAGCAAAATTTATTCTATCGAAGTGATAATGCTGTGTTAGCCGCAAAAGGTGTTCCTGCACATTCATTCTCAACTTCCCAAATGGATAAAGATGAATATTACCACACGGTAAAGGATGAAGTAGCTACATTAAACGTCCAAAATATTATCTCCAGTATCGAAGCGATTGCGATTGGAGCTTCAGGTATTGTAGAAGGCAAGCAAACTCCCTCGCGTGTGGAAAAATTAAAGGACTAGGAAGACGCTGTACGATCTATTGCCAGCTGCATGACATAGTCATTGAGCACATAGTTATAATAGGGAATATCAACAATTTCAATAACCTGAAAACCCTGCTTTAAATAGAAATGGTAAGCAGGGTTATTTCTATTTACATTGAGTTCCAAAATATCCTTGCCTTTGACTTTCGCTTTTTCGATAGCGAAGTCAATCAATGCTTTCCCAAAACCTTTTCCCTGTACATTGGGCATCAAATAGAGCTTTTCAATACGAAGTTTATCTGCAAGAGTTTTCAATGCAACAAAACCTTGGCCAATACCGTCTTCCTTCAGAATATAAAAGAACTGTCCACCGACCATTCCTTCCGCTAAACCCTCAATGGTATAGCTTTTCTCCAGCATGAAATCAATCTGGTCTTTTGAAAGTATTTCTCCATACGCGTCAGGCCATATAATATGCGCCATATTAGAAATGCTGCGGATATCTGTCTGTTCGGCTAATTCTATTGTTATCATGAGATTGTCTCTCCTATTAAAATATATTTTGATTTCGAAAATCTGAGGGTAAATAAGCCATCCGCTACTGTTTCATAAAGATCATCACCAATTTTTCGAAGCCCTTCTGTCGTGATTTCTTCACTTTGGGAATCTATTTTTAGCTGTTCACCCTCTGTTTTCCATTTTGTAAAACCTGTAGTGACAAAATAGTAGCGTACCCCCTTAGCTAACAAGACTACATTGATCAGATCCAAATAGTGTTGATAGTGTGCAAGACTTATTTGATCCGTAATAATATTGACCGCCTTATACTGATGTTTAATGAGATAGCCAATGGCTGATTGCAAAAAATTATCGATATATGGAATTACTTTTAAATTCTCCTGTGCTTGATTCGCTTGGGTCTGCGCAAAAACAATATCAAACTTGTATCCTCTAGCGTCCAATGGATCAACCATATTGTTTTCGATAACAATTGTTGGACTCCATTCAAGCAATTGCCCCAAATCTTCTTCGTCTATGAGAAAAAGGTCTTCAATCAGCAGAGCAGGTTCCTGGTTCTCACGAACAATATGATGCGATGACATACTAAAGATCTAATAGCCTAATCTGCGCAACGTGATATACGCCATTAGCCCTGTGCTGATCTCCAACGAGGACTCGTCAACATCGAAGGTTGGTGTATGAACTGCAGAAGTTATTCCTTTCGCTTTATTCCCTGTGCCCAGTCGGTAGAAACAAGCATTGATTTCTTGTGAGTAGTAGGAAAAATCTTCGGCAGCAGGCCAAAGATCTAAATCCACGACGTTCTCTTTTCCAAGATATTCCTCCGCAAAAGTACGCGCACTCTTCGTCAGTTCTGGCTCATTGATCAAAAATGGATAGCCTTTGCGAACCTCAAAATCACAGGTAGCATCCATACTTTCAGCGATTCCGACAGCCATTTTTACCATCTTCTCATGTGCTTCAGCACGCCATTGCTCATCGAATGTGCGGAATGTACCTTCGAGATAAACTTGGTCAGGAATAATATTTGTTGCACCGTTAGCGATGATTTTGCCAAAAGACAAAACCGTCGGTGTACGCGGATCTGCAAAGCGGCTTGCGATCTGCTGTAAAGCCGTAATAATATGTGCTGTGATCACAATCGGATCAATATTCTGATGTGGATGTGCACCGTGCCCTCCTCTTCCTTTAACCGTCATAAATAACTCGTCACAGGAAGCCATATATTTACCTTCACGAAATCCGACTTTGCCGACTTCAATAAACGGCATTACATGTTGACCTATTATTGCAGAAGGTGCCGGATTTTGTAGTGCCCCTCTTTGATCATAATGGATGCTCCGCCGGGCAAACGTTCTTCGCCTGGTTGGAAGATTAATTTCACTGTACCACCAAATTCGGCTTTCAAGCTATGTAATATCTTCGCGGTTCCTAAAAGCGAGGAGGTATGTACATCATGGCCACAAGCGTGCATGACGCCTGGGTTATTGGATCCATAAGGTCGTCCTTCGACTTCCTGAATAGGTAATGCATCCATATCCCCTCGCAATGCGATTACTTCATCTGAAGGAAGTTCACCTTTAATTAGAGCTACAATACCTGTATCTGCTTTTACTTCGTAAGGGATGCCTAATTGATCCAGCTGCGCCTTTACAAATGCCGAAGTATTATACTCTTCAAAGGAAAGTTCAGGGTTTTGATGAAGATGTCTACGGTTAGCGACTGTATCTTCAAAATATTGATGGGCTAAGGCCAGGACTTTTCTTTCGTACTTGCCATGAGGTTGTTTGATTTATTGATAGACAAAAACGCTTTCTGAAAATACGAAAACGTTACTAAAATATTGACGCAGCTCACGCATAAACGCATTCGCCTCAGAGCGACTTCTAAAGTCGCCCACCTTCACCCGATAATTGGGTTCATCATAGGTGATATAGGTATCAACATCTTTATACATTCCCGAAAACGAGTTTGCTCCGAAAAAGCTTGATTTCGGCTAGATCCAGCAAAGATCTGTACACGAAAGCCTCTCACCTTGACTCTTGTTGCAGCAGAACGTACAACGGGTTTAGAAGGAACTGTTGTGATTTTGCTTTCGACAGGATTGATTCCCATGGCAGCCCTAAAATTTTGAAGCTGTGTAATCAAAGAATCTTTGGTTACAATAACTCCACCCTTTTCTTGCGCCTTTACATTAACAATCGTAAATAGCACAAGTGCATGTATGAAAATCAATCCTCTCTTCAGCATAGTTTAACTTTTCTTATCGATTAGTTATTTGCGCCGTGGCAATTTTTTATTTTTTTCCTGAACCACAAGGACATTCGTCATTGCGTCCTACTGTATTCTCATTACGAACAGGTTCTTTCGGTCCATCATTCACATCTTCTTCACTGACTCCTGTTGGTGAAACCAATTCTGCTTTTGTTTCAATCGTCTTTACAGGAGCTTGATTTACTTGTCTAGCCTGTAATGAAGTTGTTTCCTGTCCAGGGATCTCACCTTTGAAAATAAAGCTCACGACATCCTTGTTCATAGAAGCCAACATAGATTTGAACAAGTTAAAGGCCTCCATTTTATAGATAATAATTGGATCCTTTTGTTCATAAACAGCATTTTGAACAGATTGTTTTAGATCATCCATTTCACGTAAATGCTCTTTCCATGCCTCGTCGATCAATGCCAAGACAATTCCTTTTTCAAACGATTTGAAAACCTCTTTACCATTGGTCTCAATTGCTTTTTCAGATTCGCTGAAACTTGGATACCGCGGATACCGTCTGTAAATGGAATAACGACATTTTCAACAATCTGACCACGTTCTGCATACACATTATTCAATACTGGAACAGTCAATGCACCAATAGCGTCAATTTTATGATGGTAAGCGTTAATTGCCTGTTCGAAAAGACGATCTGTCAATCCTTCAATCTTACCTTGTGCAAACTCTTCTGCAGTAATTTCTGGAGTAATCGCAAAAATACGGATTACTTCGATTTGGAAGTCTTCAAAATTACCTTGCTCTTTGGCTTCAGCAACAATCTCTTCAGCAACGTCAAAGATCATATTATTCAAATCCACGTCTAAACGCTCGCCAAACAAAGCGTTTTTACGTTTTGCATAGATTACTGTACGTTGGGAGTTCATGACGTCATCGTATTCCAATAGACGTTTACGAATACCAAAGTTATTCTCCTCAACCTTACGTTGTGCGCGCTCGATAGATTTGGTCAACATGCTATGTTGCATCACCTCGCCCTCTTCAACACCCATTTTTACCATGATATTGGAGATTCTTTCAGAAGCAAATAGACGCATTAGGTTATCTTCCAGGGATACAAAGAATTGTGATGATCCCGGATCCCCTTGACGACCTGCACGACCACGTAACTGACGGTCAACACGGCGCGACTCATGACGCTCAGTACCAATAATCGCAAGACCCCAGCGTTTTTAACGATCTCGGTCAATTTAATATCGGTACCACGACCAGCCATATTCGTAGCAATGGTTACTTGGCCGGGTTGACCAGCCTCTGCAACGATATCGGCCTCTTTCTGGTGCAACTTCGCATTCAAGACGTTGTGTTTGATCTTCCGCAATTGAAGCATACGACTCAATAATTCGGAAATTTCTACCGATGTTGTACCAACCAATACAGGACGACCTTGCTCTGTCAAACGTTGGATTTCTTCCGCCACCGCATTGTATTTTTCACGTGCAGTACGATAAATAAAATCCTGTTGGTCATGACGTTGGATACCACGATTCGTAGGGATTTCAACAACATCCAATTTGTAGATTTCCCAAAGCTCTCCCGCTTCTGTCGAAGCTGTACCAGTCATCCCCGAAAGTTTGTGGTACATACGGAAGTAGTTTTGCAATGTAATCGTCGCATAAGTCTGTGTCGCATCTTCGACTTTTACATTTTCTTTCGCTTCGATCGCTTGGTGTAAACCGTCTGAGTAACGACGACCATCCATAATACGGCCTGTTTGCTCATCGACAATTTTCACTTTACCCTCATCAACGATATATTCTACATCATTCTCGAATAAGGTATATGCTTTCAATAATTGATTGATCGAGTGGATACGATCAGCCTTAATAGAGTAATCGCGTAACATGTCTTCTTTCTGAGCGGCTTTTTCTTCCAAAGTCAATGAAGACTTTTCAATTTCCGCGATCTCAGTACCTACATCAGGTAAAATAAAGAATGAAGGATCCTCTCCTGTAGCTGTGATCAATTCAATACCTTTTTCAGTCAGTTCAACCTGATTGTTCTTCTCATCGATGACAAAATAAAGCTCCGCATCAACTTTAGGCATATTTTTATTTTGCTCTTGCATATAGTAGTTTTCTACTTTTTGCAAGATAGAACGATTAGCTCCTTCACTCAAGAATTTGATTAAGGCTTTATTTTTAGGTAGACCTCTGTAAGCTCTTAATAAAGCTAGGCCACCACCTTCTACATCAGAATCACCTGCAGCCAACGCTTTTTTAGCATCATTTAATACAGTATTGATATAAGCTTTTTGGACATGTACCAAACGCTCAATACGTGGTTTCAATTGATAGAACTCGTGTTGATCACCACGAGGGATCGGGCCTGAGATAATCAACGGTGTACGGGCATCGTCAATTAAAACTGAGTCAACCTCATCGACCATGGCAAAATGTAATTTACCTTGCACCAATGCATCAGGTGTCTGAACCATGTTATCACGTAAATAGTCGAAACCAAATTCGTTGTTCGTACCATATACGATATCCGATTGGTAAGCTTTACGGCGTTGTGGTGAGTTTGGTTGATGTTTATCAATACAATCTACGGATAAACCGTGGAATTCAAATAATGGAGCGTTCCACTCAGAGTCACGACGAGCAAGATAATCATTCACGGTCACGATATGCACCCCTTGTCCAGAAAGCGCGTTCAGATAGGTTGGCAAAGTTCCGACCAATGTCTTACCTTCACCTGTAGCCATCTCAGCAATCTTACCGCTATGTAATACAATACCACCGATCAACTGCACATCATAATGTACCATGTTCCAGGTTACCTCTGTACCTGCAGCCATCCATTTGTTTTTCCAAATGGCTTTATCACCATTGATAATAACGTTTGGCTTGTAGACAGCCAATTCTCTGTCAAAATCGTTGGCAGTAACTTCCAGTTCTTCGTTTTCTGTCAAACGTCTTGAAGTTTCCTTCACCACAGCAAATGCTTCTGGTAAAATATCCTTCAATACCTCTTCCAACTTCTTATCACGATCTTTCGACAATTTGTCTACTTGTTCGTAAATAGAAGTCTTTTTAGCCATATCGTCCTCATCTTGATCCGCCTCTTTTTTAAGCGTATCTATTTCTTGGTCAATATCTGCAAGGTAATTTTTAATTCTTTCTTTGAAGTCAGCGGTCTTGGCACGTAACTCGTCATTGGTTAGATTTGAAAGTTTATCATATTCAGCTTTGATTTGCTCTACAACTGGCTGAATCCCCTTGATATCTCTTTCGGATTTACTTCCAAATAATTTACTTAAAAACTTTAACATAATTTTTTTCTATCTCAACTAAAGATTTTGTACAATAATGACTCCAAAGTAAAATTGCAGACAATTTGACACTAATCGGGCAAATTTAGTTATTAGATATGATATCTAACAGCTTACCACTATTTTTTTTGCGTTATTTTTTTCTATCGGATTAGCTTCTTATTCTGCACGGTTCAATTTATCCTATTATCGGGTATCTCATATGCCCGGTATCCGAGTTATTTGCTCTCTAAACCCAAAATAGCCGCATTTGAAACCAAACTGGTAGACTCCGTTCCTGCACAAGCGGCCTACTCATACGGCTACTAAATATCAGTGATGATGTTATGAAAGAAAGAGTTTTTTATCCGAATGTGGGATAAAACCCATTTCCTGAGCCTTTTCAAACATTTTGGTAATTGCATTACGTCCTTCGACACCCAATTCAACGGAATATTTATTGACATACAGTTCAATATGCTTATACATCACCTCCTCACTCATCTCCTGCGCATGACTACGGATAAACTCCAATCCGGACTTTGGATTTGCAAAAGCAAATTCAACACTTTCTTTAAAATTGCATTAAGCGTGTCTTTCACGTCTTTCGGCAACGAACGTTTTACCACAATACCACCAAGCGGAATCGGAAATTTTGTCGTACTTTCCCAATATTCCCCAAATCGACTACTTTATACAGTCCTTTTTCTGCATAAGTAAACCGATTTTCATGAATAATAAGCCCCAAATCAATAGAACCATCCAATAACGCTCCTTCAATATCAGAAAAAACCAGTTCTATTTTATTGGTTAATTCCGGAAATGCCAGCCCCAACAGGAAATTTGCTGTCGTAAACTTCCCCGGATATCCCACCTTTAACTTATCGAATTCACCCAAACCGTCACCACTTTTTAACTTCGCTTGGAGCATTTCGGCCAAAGTCGCATCTTTTGTGATCAGCATAGGCCCTACACCAAAGCCCAAGGCGCTACCTGCATCCAATAATTCATAGTCTTCAACGGCATAAGCAAAAGCATGATAACTCAGTTTGGTGATGTCCAGATCTCCTTGAAATGCCTTCAAATTTAATGTCTCAACGTCCTGATATTCCACATCAAAATCCAGCCCTTTTGTATCAATTTTATGGTGAATCAAAGCATCAAAAATAAATGTATCGTTTGGACAAGGAGAAAACCCCAATGTTAATTTCATCTTATTCCTCTTAAAAAAATAAACAATAAAAAACTCGTAAATAACCTTCGCTGTATAGCTCGGATATCTTTACATTTTGTTTTATACCGTCACTTTATGTGTAATTAAATATAATATCATGGCCAAAAATGTCATGATGATAATTCCTTTCCTACCTGATCATTACCTGAACGGTATGCAAACCTTAAGAAAATCAAATTGATCAATACGGCAATGGCATACGTTGCCATTGGCTTCTCGGGCAGAAAATGAAGTTCGATATCGGTAAAACGCACCAACAAAAATGCCAGTAACGGGAAAGCAATTCCTATGCCCGAGCCTACCCAAAGATTATTTCTCACCTTTGCTGTGTTTCGTCGTACCTTCCAAATGATCAAAACTCCATGAATTCAGTTCTGGGATAGCATGATGTGCAGTCATGTCGAATTGTGTAGGAACAACTGAAACATAGCCATTTGCTAACGCAAAACTATCCGTATCTTCTCCACGGTCTTGTAAGACAAACTTTCCTGTCGTCCAATAATAATCACGGTTATGTGGATCGATACGTTCATCAAATTCTTCTACCCAATGTCCTCCAGCCTGTCTGCAGATTTTAATCCCTTTAAATCCTTGTGTTTGTGGAAAGTTGACATTTAGCAGTGTATTTTTGGGTAAGCCATTGGCCAAAACTTGTTCCGTTATGGAAATCACATAAGGCCTACAGTAGCTAAAGTCTGCATCATGGGAAAAATTATCCAACGAAAAGCCAACAGAAGGTATTCCCTCGATAGCTCCTTCAACCGCAGCAGACATTGTCCCAGAGTATAACACGTTAATTGAATTGTTGAGCCCATGGTTAATACCGGACACACAGATATCCGGCTTCTGTCCCTTGAAGACTTTATTAACAGCAAGCTTGACACAGTCAACCGGTGTTCCAGAACATTGGTACATCTCAACTCCCTCATAGAGATTGATCTTATCCAATCGTAGTGGTCTACCAAGCGTAATCGCATGCCCCATACCTGATTGTGCCGAATCTGGTGCCACAACAACCACATTGCCAATTTTTTGCATTTCTTCTAACAACACCTTAATTCCCGGTGCTGTGATACCATCGTCATTAACAACTAAAATATTCGGTTTCTTCTTTACCATATACGAAGTTAGGAAATCTGAAAAATAAAAACCGCAAGAAAATTTGTCTTAATAGATCCTTTACATAAGTACGACATCGATTGCGTAAGATTGTATCGTTTTTGAGAAATATTAGCCCTAAATTTAGCTTTCAAATAAAGAAAAATCATTCCGTTATGAGCATTAATTTTGAATCCCGCTATGCAATCGGGCCGAAAGAATACAAAACATTAGATACACAAGGATTAAGAGATAATTTTCTCATTGAAAAGTTTTTGAAACTGATAAAGTTAATTTTGTCTACACCCACTATGACCGTTACATGGCTGGTGGTGCAATGCCCGTAAATTCTAAAATTAAATTAGAAACAATCCCTGAATTATTAAAAGAACCTTACTTTCTCTCTAGAAGAGAATTGGGTATTATCAATGTCGGTGGCAACGGGCAGGTAGAAGTAGATGGAACATTCTATGAACTTAAAACCAAAGAAGCGCTCTATATCGGACAAGGCGCAAAAGATATCTATTTTTCAAGCCAAGACAGTGCGAATCCGGCAAAGTTTTATTTAAACTCAACACCAGCGCACCAGAGTTATCCTACCAAAAAGGTCACTAAGGAAGATGCTAATAAAATAGAATTAGGATCTCTGGAAACAGCCAACCGCCGTACCATCAATCAGATGCTGCTGAATAAAGTTGTACAGACCTGTCAGCTACAAATGGGAATGACAGAGCTAAAGCCAGGATCCGTGTGGAATACGATGCCATCGCATACGCATGACCGTCGTATGGAGGTTTATTTTTACTTTGAGCTACCAGAAGGTCAGGCTGTATCTCATTTCATGGGACCGATAGACGAAACACGTCATATCTGGATGCATAATGATCAGGCTGTCATTTCTCCACCTTGGTCAATTCACTCAGGAGCTGGAACATCCAACTATACATTTATCTGGGGTATGGCGGGCGAAAATCTCGACTACGATGATATGGATAAGTGCGCTATCACTGAGCTTAAGTAGTATTCAGATATCTTTTTCTTTAATCCATTATCAAATGAAAAGAACATTCATATTAAGTTTAACGCTGGGGCTTTCAAGCATCGCCTTTGCCCAAAACAATAAGACGATTACGGTTAAAAATCCTTCAGCTGTATCTAGAACAGAGCTGATCAGTATTCCCTATGCAACGTTCGAAAAACATTTCGAATTGAAGAAAAATGTCTTTACGATTGTTGATAGCAAGGATAAAGCGGAACTGGCTTACCAATTGGAAAAGCTAGGACAGCCAACCCCTCAAAATGTACTGATACAAGTATCTATTGCGCCTAAAAGTGCTTTGACTTTTGGTGTAACTGGAAATAATCCAAAAACCGTTGCTACCAAAACATTTGCGCGTTATGTTCCCGAACGTAAAGATGACTTTGCCTGGGAAAATGACATTGCTGCATTCAGAGCCTATGGAAAAGCATTGGAAGGGAGCTCTGAAGATGCACAGGGATTTGATTTTTGGTCTAAGAGAACGAATGACCTTATTATTGACGAATGGTATAAAACAGGGGATTATCATGCCGATCATGGTAAAGGTTTAGATTACTATTCTGTGGGTCAAACGCTAGGAGTAGGCGACGCAACTCCATTTATTGATCAGCAGGTCGTCTATCACAAACATTATCGTCAATACGAAGTCTTAGATAATGGTCCTTTACGCACTACGTTTAAGCTTATCTATGAGCCAGAAAATGTAAAGGGTCAAAATATACAAGTTGAAAAAACAGTCTCTCTGGACGCTGGAAGCCAACTGAACAAAATACGTTATGCAATCAAAAATACGACTTCAAGCAGCACCCCTGTAGTCGTTGGTGTTGCCAAACGAAAAGAGGATAAACCTCAACTCTTAAACGATACCAAAAGGGTATTTTGGCTTATTGGGAGCCCGCTGAGGGGATAAAATCACTGGGACTGCCGTGATCTTACCTAATAAAGTAAAATATGTATTTAAGGATAGTCCAAAACAGTTTTTATTGGCAACTACCGTCAAAAACAACAGTCCTTTGACCTATTTTGCTGGAGCTGCATTCAATAAAGCAGGAAAAATAACCAGTTTTGATCAATGGCAATCCTATGTCAAAGAATTTAGAAATAACTTAAATCAACCATTAACGATAAAATACTCAAAATAATGTCCATACTGCAATCTTTTGATTTGACCGGGAAGGTCGCTTTGGTAACTGGCTGTAAAAGAGGGATAGGTAAAGCTATAGCCGAAGCATTAGCGGAAGCTGGGGCAGATATCATTGGTGTTTCGGCATCGCTGGAGACAACAGGGTCGGCAGTAGAAAAATCCATCCAAGCATTAGGAAGGAATTTTTATGCTTACCAATGTGATTTTTCAAAAGAACCGAACTCTATCAGTTTATTGAAAAAGTAAAATCGGAGCATCCAACCATAGACATCCTTTTCAACAATGCCGGAAATATTCTGCGTAAACCAGCAGCTGAACATCCCGATGAGTACTGGGATGAAATTATCGAAATCAATCAAAATGCGCAGTTCATCCTGACAAGGGAAATTGGAAAAGATATGATTTCACGTGGAACTGGAAAAATTGTATTCACGGCATCGTTATTGACTTTTCAAGGTGGTATCAACGTTCCTGGATATGCTGCCTCCAAAGGCGCAATAGGGTCATTGGTAAAAGCTTTTGCAAATGAATGGGCCTCCAAGGGAGTGAATGTAAATGGTTTTGCTCCAGGTTATATTGCAACGGACAATACGGAAGCATTGAGAGACGATCCTGAACGTTCTAAATCTATCCTGGACCGTATACCTGCCGGACGCTGGGGTACGCCGGAAGACTTTAAAGGACCAGCGGTATTCCTTGCTTCAAAAGCAGCAGATTACGTACATGGCACCATCCTTACTGTCGATGGTGGCTGGATGGGAAGATAAAAATCAACCTTTTAAGATTTTTTGTTTTAAAAGCCTTTATCCTTCGGGGTAAAGGCTTTTTTTACGATCCTAAATCCAAGATTACTGAATGAGGCATTCGGGCTAACAGAACCAATATAGACTGTATTGAATGCCGAACAGCTATTTCTACTGCACCACCATGACCCTCCTCTTGCATGAGCCACATAACGCTCCCCATCTCTATTTAGCTTGCCCGAACAAAATTCAAATACATTACCAAATACATCATAAAGTCCCCATGGATTCGGTTTGAATGCCCCTACAGGGGAAGTATACATATAACCATCCGAATAGTCTGCTTTAAGGTGATCCCTGCTATGCCATATATTAGCATATTGACCTATATTTTCTTTATTCATCCCCTCAAAATAACGTCCATCACTACCGGCCCGCGCAGCTACTTCCCACTCCTCAAAACTGGGTAACCTGCAATCAGCCCAAGCGCAATAAGCCAATACGTCTTTAAAAGATATACAAGTGACAGGATGATCCATTTTGTCTACTATACCACCACGGCTTACCCCATTAGGGAAACGCCAATAAGCAGTGCTGTCTTGTAGCCACCTGAATTCTGCAAGCCCTGGCTCAAATACCATCGCATTATGATATCGTTCTGCCAAAGTATGATAGCCCGTCGCCTGTACAAATTTTTCAAATTCGGCATTGGTCAGTTCGTATTGAGCAATCCAAAAAGGATCTATATGTACTGTTCTTTTCGGATTATCCAGACTCATTGTATCCCCAGTTGGTAATCTCCTCCGGGAATCAAAACATACCCCTTCTCCTGCCCTATTAATGATATATAGCTCAAGAGAAACAAAATCAATATGGGTAGTGCTTGTCTCACTTATTTTGACGTTTTTTATATAATGCTTGAGCTGATTCAACAATATACTCTTCGTTGGCACTTGAAAAATTCACCCAACTATCCGAATGCGTATTTTCTCCGTATAACTTGTTGTATATTTTAGACTGTTCAAATGTTCCAAAATTTGACGTTTTCAATAGCTGAAGCAAAGTAGTCAATATATCTTTATCGTTTGGATTCTTTTGATAGAAACTGAGCAAAAAGGGAATACTTTCCCAAGCGTCAATTTCTATTAATGCAGTTTTAAAATTCAATCCGAGTGCATTGTTTCGGTTCGCTTGATCTATGATCAGATCTATTACTCTTTTTTATTTTTCTTCATAAAATGAAGCTGTCGTTCACTCCAAAAGACACCATTATAAACAAAAAGCAATTGCGCAAATATTTTACTTTGGGGTTAAATACAAACATTCGCTCCGCACAAGCCTGACTATAAATTTCGGGATAGATCATTGTATAAGTAAACTTCTCTTCAAAGCTCAGCTTATCAAAGTCAGCTCTCGAAATTCCTGCGTTATAGTCTACCAATGCTCCGTCCGGAAGCTTTTTTGATTGTTGCTCCACTAAGCCTTGAACCTTTTGAGACCAAAAGGGGTATACTCGCTTTTTCCCGCATCGCATAATAAGCTGAATCTTTTGACCGAGGTTCATTCCAGGCAACATCTTTATATTCCTGATATTCTTGGCCAAAACTCGGAGTACTGATAAAGCCTAGCAAGATCAGGCAGCAAGCCCATATTTTATTTACCTTTTTTTTCATTGTAATACCCCATTGCTCTACGATATATTAGTGCTTCATTCTCCTTATTATAGTCCAAATAGGCATAATAATTACTTGTCTCGCCATATAACTTTTTGAAGGATGTAGACTTCATAAATTCGCTATACTCGCCACGTTTCATCAGTAACAACAGCAAAGTTAATGCATCCTTATCTTTAGGGGTTTTCTTTGCATATTCAATAATAAATGGAATCATTTGCCAGCCATTGATCTGTTCAATCGTCTCCTTATAATTCACCCCCATTCGTTTGCTTCTCAAGACAGACTCTTGAATCAGTTTCATAACCGAATCCCTGTTTTCCTGCAAAAAATCGGTCTGTCTTTCCGACCACCAAGCTTCATTAAAACCACCAAGCAACTTACCAAATATTTTCTTGTCAATAGCTTTCTGATTTTCTGGTATATCGCAATTCTGGGCATATACCTCCGCATGAATCATGGTATACGTAAATTTTTCGCGTAAACTTAAATTCTTAAAATCCGTTGCAGAAAGAGCAAGCACACTAGTTTCTCCCCATCTTTATCCCCTACAGGAGATAATTTAGCAATCAAAGCTTTCACCTTTGCCAAACCATAAGGTGGTATTGTCATCTTTGTCCTGAATTCAATAGCCGCGGGATCCATGATATAATTACTTCCCTCCTCGTTTTCTGTCTGTGCAAAAGCCCAAGTCCAACTACCGAGGCAAATAAATAATAAAATTAAACTTCTCATAAAGTATACATAATGCTATTTAAAAGTAAAGAAATTATTCCTACCAAAAACAATTCCATTTGTTAAACCTAATACCATAAATTTCATTTACTTCTGATCTATAAAGGTATCACTTTCGATAGACCTACATTTTCCAAAGCTATGCGCTGCACAATTAGCTTTCTAACGACATAGAAAACAAAAATCCCCAGACTTCCTAAGAGATCCAGGGATTCACATTGTATATTTTGCAGTCCTTATGAATAAAGGCCCTTTTTATCTATAAAATCAATAACTTTTTGCGGCGTAAAAACTGAATATTCTTATTCTCTTTGATCGCTTTTCGCAGAAAAGTAGAAGAGAGTTCCATTAATGGTGTATCTGTCATGGTTATGGAAGGATGATCCTTTAGTTTTCCCCATCATAACCCGGACGAGGGTATACATAAATATGATAATCGCGTAAAATAATCTCTGCATTCTTCCATTTTTCCAATGACTCTAAGATATCCTCCCCATCAGAAGCACAAATTCTCTATTTGGATATTTTTCTTTTAGATATGTTAAGGTATCTATTGTATAAGACGGTACTGGTAAATGAAATTCAATATCACTCACACGCAAATGTTCACAATCTTCCACTGCCAGATTTAACATCTCTAAACGATCGTAGGGGTCCGCTAAGGTAGATTTTTTTCTTAAATGGATTCTGTGGAGATACCACAAACCAAACTTCATCCAGTCCAGTAAAATTGGCCATGTAATTTGCTATAATCAAATGCCCAACATGCACCGGATTAAAGGAACCAAAAAACAAACCAATTTTTTTCATTTCGCCCTTTATTTATTGATGAAGCCCATTACAATTTCCTCAGCATCAGCGCAAGCTGTGGCTAAATCAAAATTTTTCAGGATTACATCAAACTTATTCGCGTAGGTTAGTTCCAATTCCGCTTTGGCAAATCTTTCCTGTAGTTTTTCCTCCGAATCTGTCCCACGTCCAGTCAGACGTTCTTTAAGTACTTCTAATGATGGTGGTTGCACAAATATAGAGATTGCCTGCTCTGGAAATTTAGATTTCAGACGTAATCCTCCGACGACATCAATATCGAAAATAACATTTTTACCCTCTTTCCAGATGCGTTCGATTTCGGAACGCAAAGTACCATAAAATGTACCTGAATAGACCTCTTCAAATTCGATAAACTCTTGTTTGGCCACTTTATGCAAAAATTCTTCTTTGGACATAAAGTAGTAGTCTTTCCCATCGACTTCCTGTCCCCTTGGATCACGGGTACTCGCAGAAATAGAAAATTCTATTTTATCACCATGTTTACTTAAAAGATCTCTTACTATAGTTGTTTTTCCTGCGCCCGAAGGTGCTGAGAAAATAATTAATTTACCGCTCATCCTTATAATACGTTGAGCAACTGCTCTTTTATTTTTTCTAATTCTTCTTTCATTCTAACCACAATCTGCTGTATACCGGCGTGATTAGCTTTAGATCCCAAGGTATTGATTTCGCGGCCCATTTCTTGAGAGATAAAGCCTAGTTTCTTACCATTTGAATCGGCAGAATCAAAGGCTTTTAGAAAGTAGTTACAGTGGGAACGCAACCTAACTTTCTCTTCAGTGACATCTAATTTATCGATATAGTAAACAAGCTCCTGTTCAAAACGATTCTGATCCACATTCTCTTTACCCACGCTATCATTGAGAAATTGCTCTATACGTTGTCTGATCAAAGGGATACGTTCAACTTCAAGTGCTTCCACTTCGCCCAAATAGGTCAAAATCATTTCAGCTCTCTTTTTTAGATCTTGAGCCAATACATTTCCTTCATCTTCACGGAATGTATTGAAATGTCTTACCGCATCATAAAAAGCATCCATCAATACTCCTGATTCTTCATCATCAACGGTATCGTCATTGTTAGTGACAACTTCAGGCATATTTAACGCCAATTCGAATAGATTGACATTCGTATCATTTAGCTCATTTGCGATCTGCTGCAATTGACCATAATATTTTTTTAGCAAATCAGCATTGATAGATGAAGCCTTGGCTGTTTGATCAGCATATTCTACAGTTACGTTCAGATTAACTTTTCCGCGTTCAATAAGCTTACTGCATTCAGTACGCAAGGTCAATTCTTTGTCCGAAACTACTTTGGGCAGACGAAGATTTAATTCAAGGAATTTTGAATTTAAGGACTTTATTTCGACACTATATTTGACTTTACCGTTCTCTTTGGAAGCCGTGCCATATCCTGTCATGGATTTTATCATATGCAAAGGTATGACTTTTCGAATAAAAGTTGAAGACGCAACATAGATTAATTGCTGATACTCCTCAAATTACCTCCAAATAGGATAGTTTATTTACCAATCATGCTTTGCAATAATAACAACGAGATAGCTTTCATAAGGACTGGCTCCCTTACACTTCACATAACCAATCCCAATATCATATAGTGATCCGTTCCATTGATCCATACCCAATAAATGCGTACGATGATGATAACCTGGCGCTTCTCTTCCGATAATCAATGCTTTAATAGCATCGGTTGCACTAGCACGATTAGCAGCAATGGATTCAAAATTATTAGCGCTCCTTTTTTTTTAGCCAAGACTGATTTAACTCGTATCCAGCTTCTTCGATAAAATAATTGGGTCCATAGCCTTCAGGAGAGACATGATCAAAATAAGACCGTTTGGCCATATCTTTAGCCCGATACTCTGCAACTTCGGCAAGCTGCTTGTTCCAATTAAGCTTTGTTCGGGTAATCTTTTGTAGATTGAAAAGTTTTAATTCCCTTTTATATTTTTCAGGATTTGTTCGAATTTTATTTAACAGATCGTAAGCCTCTTTTGCTTGACGCCGATCGACAGAGACACGTTGCCCTGAAGCAAGCTGTGTGACAAATAAGGTAAATGCTAAAATGAAGTATTTCATATCAATCCTTTAACCTTAAAAGACTGACTTTAGTATTTAACGTTTAATCTTTTTTGACCTTTTAACCGCTAAAAACTGTATCAACATGGGTATTAAGCTAATAAATATGATAGCTAATACAACTAGGGAAAAATTCTGCTTGAAAAAGGAATCTGCCCAAAAAAGTAACCCGCTAGAATAAATAACGATACCCATAATATACCACCTACTATATTGTATTTGCCAAAAATGCGGTATGGCATCTTGCCAATACCCGCTACAAAAGGGGCAAAGGTTCGGACAATAGGTACAAAACGAGCATAAACAATGGTTTTAGTACCATATTTTGCATAGAAATCTTGTGTTTTTTGAAGATAGGATGGTTTAAAAATTTTTGAGTCTGGTTTAAAAACTCGAATTCCAAAATATTTACCTATCTCATAATTCACAAAATCGCCAGAAATAGCCGCACATATTAGAATAAATAGGAAAAGTGACAGTGAAAGATTGCTTTCTTGTCGGGCAATAATGGCTCCCAATGCAAATAATACTGAATCCCCGGAAGGAATGGTGTAACCACAAATCCTGTTTCAGCAAAGATAATCAAGAATAGAATGAAATAAGTCCATCCAGCATAGGTATTGACAATCTGCAACAGGTGTTGATCAATATGTAGGATAAAATCGACCAGCTGAGAAAGAATCTCCATATTTGATAAATAAAAAGGGAGTCCTATTGAACTCCCTTTTTAGTTTTTATTTTTCTTTTACCAACTCAAATATAATAGGCAGTACTGAAATAAAAATGATCAGTAGTACCACTTTCGAAAAGTTATCTCGAATAATTGGAATATTACCCAAAAAATAGCCGGCTAATGTAATGCCGCCCACCCACAACACAGCTCCTACTATATTGTAAGTAATGAAAGTACCATAATTCATCTTGCCAATACCACCAACAAATGGTGCTAAAGTACGTACAATAGGTACGAAACGAGCTATGACAATCGTTTTGCTTCCATACTTTTCATAGAAAGCGTGTGTTTTTGCAATCTGTTCATCCTTGACAACCTGTTTTCCAAAAAGTTTGAATTTTGTCAATCGCATCCCAAAATGCTTTCCGATGGAATAGTTAAGAGTGTCGCCTGATATTGCAGCAATCAGCAGAATCAATATCATCAACCAAACATTCAGTTCATTCGGCTGTGCAGCAAGCATTCCGCCAGCAAACAACAACGAATCTCCCGGTAAAAAAGGCATTACGACCACACCCGTTTCCACAAAAATGATAAGAAACAAAATAAGGTATGTCCATAATTGATAATCATTGACAATTTCAACCAAATGTTTATCAATATGGAGAATAAAGTCAATAAGATGTGTAATTATTTCCAAAACCGATAAGAAGATTAAGCGTTATTTAACATCACTGGCATAACCAACATCAAAATATCCTCATGATCTTCAGACGTCGCAGGAATCAATAAACCGGCACGGTTTGGTGTACTCATTTCGATAACAACCTCTTCGCTTTCAAGGTTATTTAACATTTCAACCAAAAATTTAGCGTTAAATCCGATCTCCATATCGTCTCCCTCAAATTGACAAGACAAACGCTCGTGCGCTTCGTTGGAGAAATCCAAATCTTCAGCAGAGATATTCAATTCGCTGCCTGATATCTTTAAACGTACTTGATGTGTTGTCTTATTTGCGAAAATAACAACTCTTCTCAAAGTGTTTAAGAAAAGTAATCTATCAACCGTAAGCTTATTTGGATTGACCTGAGGAATTACCGCAGCATAGTCAGGATAACGCTCATCGATCAAACGACAGATCAGATTGATATTACCAAAACTAAAGAAAGCATTAGTCTGATTATATTCGATAGATACTTTTGTATCATCCGAAGGTAATGACGATTTTAATAAAGAAAGTGCCTTCTTAGGTAGAATAAGTGAAGCAGGTTTTTCAGCACTGATATCTGATCTTGTGTAACGTACCAATTTATGTGCATCTGTAGAAACAAAAGTCACATTTTTCTCAGCCAATTGCACTAAAACCCCAGACATCGCTGGTCTCAATTCATCGTTACTTACCGCAAAGATAGTCTTACTGATTGCCTCCGAAAGAACCGGAGCCGGCATTTCAATAATAGATCCGTTATCAATAGAAGGAATTTTAGGAAAATCATCTGCATTTTCTCCGCTCAATTTATATTTACCATCACCTGCACTGATTTCAATAGCCAATGTATTCATGTCTACTGAAAAAGCAACGGGCTGATCTGGGAGAGTTTTTAGTGTTTCTATCAAAATCTTAGAAGGCATAGCTACTCTTCCTTCTTCTTTTGCTTCAATCTGCAAAGAAGTAACCATACTCGTCTGCAAATCCGTAGCAGAAATAGTCAAGTTATTGTCTTTTATTTCAAAAAGAAAGTTTTCCAATATTGGTAAAACAGTACTTGTACTAGATGCTCCATTGATAGCTTGTAACTGCTTTAATAAAATTGATGTTGATACAATGAATCTCATTTCCTAATTACTAATTATTATGTGCAATAATACACAAATTAATCAATATTTTTGAGATTTGTAAATGCCTTTCTTTCCACATACGAAGATTTATTGCACTTAAATAAGCGATTGTATTTCAATTAATAAGCACGCTTTCAAAAGTATAGAAAGCAAATTCCCCTGATAAATCACAATATTTATTACATTTGTATAATAGCAATAGTGTATGCAGTTTAAAGATATCATTGGGCATAAAGACATCAAAGAACATCTTGTTCGTACGGTTCATGAAAACCGTGTGAGCCATGCGCAATTATTTCTAGGCCCTGAGGGCTCCGGAAGCCTTGCTCTAGCCTATGCTTATGCTCAGTTTTTAAACTGTGAAAACAAACAAGCTACGGATAGTTGTGGCGAATGTGCCTCTTGCCGAAAATATGGCAAGCTGATTCATCCAGATTTGCACATGTCTTATCCTTTTATTGCCAAACACAAAGAAGATACGGCCACAGACTATGCTGAAAACTGGCGAAAGTCCTTTTAACCAATCCCTATATGGGTTTG
Source organism: Sphingobacterium sp. E70 (assembly GCF_019285695.1). Classification (NCBI taxonomy): domain Bacteria; kingdom Pseudomonadati; phylum Bacteroidota; class Sphingobacteriia; order Sphingobacteriales; family Sphingobacteriaceae; genus Sphingobacterium; species Sphingobacterium sp. E70. Next base: position 2,778,050 of record NZ_CP079104.1, read on the forward strand.
GAATACTGGCGAAATCAGTTGGATGCAGATAATAAACAGGTCAATATTAATATTGCTGAAGCACATAGTATCATCAAGAAATTGAGTCTTAAAGCTTTTGAGGCTGAATATAAAGTGTTGATCATGTGGTTGCCCGAATACTTGGATACCCAAGGCAACGCATTATTAAAATTGATTGAAGAACCGCCCGAAAAAACGTTATTTATTTTGGTTGCAGAGAATCAAGATAAAATTTTAAATACCATTATTTCTCGGACACAGCTGGTCAAAATTAAGAAACTAGACCATACCGAAGTCGCACAGTATTTGAAGACTGCGCAACATCTTTCTGATCAGGAAGCATCTGAAATAGCTTTTATAGCTGATGGGAACTTACAGGAAGCGCTTAATCAACTCAATACACAGACCAATAATCATTTTGGCATTTTGGTAAACTGGCTACGATTTATCGTATCGGACGCAGGAACAAACATGATTTCTTTAGTTGAAGAGGATTTGTCCAAAATGGGTCGCGAAAATCAAAAGAGCTTTCTTTTTTACGCGATCAACATGATGCGGCAGATTATTTTGATTAAGGAAGGTCTCTCCAGTCTCGTATTTTTACCTGCCAAAGAATTGGATTTTGTCCAAAAATTTGCAGTACATTATAGCATAGAACAAATTGAAGAAACAATAAATCTATTTGAGGAAACGCATTATTTTGTAGAAAGAAATGCAAACCCTAAAATATTATTTTTAGATTTATCTTTGCAATTAACATTAATATACAAATACAAAACGTTTCCGAAAGGAACTCAATATATATAAATAGAAAACTATGGGATGTGGCAGTTGCTCATCCGGCGGAGGTTGCGGTACTACCACAGCAAGTGGTACACCGGCAGGATGTCAAAATAACGGCTCTTGCATGACTAGCGGATGTAATAAATTAGATGTATATGACTGGCTTTCCGATATGGATATGCCATCAAACTATAAACCATTCAATATCGTAGAAGTACGATTCAAAGGATCTCGAAAAGATTTCTTTATTAATGTAGACAACCTTTACCTTGAAATGGGGAAATGGTCGTTGTAGAGCCCTCAACAGGGGATATGACGTTGGCCACGTTTCCCTGACAGGTGAGTTAGTTCGATTACAATTAAAAAGAACAATGTTACCCTGAATTGGTAACAAAAAGATCTATCGGAAGCCAAATGAAGTGGATGTAGAAAAGTATAATGCAGCGAAAGATCTTGAATGGGAAACCATGCATAAAGCACGTAAACTTGCTTTGGATCTAGGCTTATTAATGAAAATTTCGGATGTAGACTATCAGGAGATAAAACGAAAGCAACGTTTTATTATACGGCAGAGGGCCGTGTGGATTTTCGTGAATTGATCAAGAAAATGGCTGAAGCATTCCGTATACGGATTGAAATGCGCCAGATCGGTATGCGTCAGGAAGCGAGCCGTCTTGGCGGTATTGGATCATGTGGACGCGAACTATGTTGTTCTACTTGGTTAACGGATTTTAAAACCGTATCCACCTCTGCTGCCCGCTATCAAAATTTATCATTGAATACCTTAAAACTAGCTGGACAATGTGGTAAGTTAAAATGCTGTCTCAATTATGAATTGGATAGTTATATGGACGCATTGAAAGACATTCCTAACAATATTGACCGTATTGAAACACTAAAAGGTGTGGCTTATCTCAAAAAACCGATATCTTCAAAAAAATGATGTGGTTTTCTTTCCCAGGAGCAGAAAACTGGATTGCTATGCCAGTTCAACAAGTCAAAGAACTTGTCGAAATGAATAAGCAGGGTATTAAACCAGAAGCCATATCAAGTGCAATAGAAACAGAAGATATCCGAGAGGAAAAAATTATTAACTACGATTACGAAAATGTAGTCGGTCAAGATAGTTTAACACGTTTGGATGACCGCAACAAAAGAAAGAAAAAACGGAAAACCAAAAGCAATAATGCTAAACCGGAAAACAAAAGCGGTCAGAAAAGTGATAAGGCTGAACAAAATCCACCAAAACAAGTAGTGGCCAAACAGCAAAACAATCCGGATAATACAAATCCTGCAACGACGAACAAAGAAAATAAAGAGGGTCAAAATAATAAACCTAAAAAACGCTTTAATCGTCATAGAAATAAAAACAAAGGCAACAATAACAATCCTGCCTCAAAAACAGAATAAAACGAATATGCCTAATTTAAAATGTTAGGCATATTCTATTTATATAGATTTAAAATGAAACTAAAGGCTTTTCTTTTTGGAATTTTATGTATTGGTTTATGGACATCTTGTGACCAAACTGCTATTATCAATGAAAATAAACCTATCGAAAATAAGACGTGGCTATATACCTCACATCCTAGTTTTCAATTCCACATTAGCGACAAGACAAAAAAATACGATGTACTTATAGATGTACGCCATACACCTGAATATGCTTTTTCTAATCTCTTTGTTTTGATTTACCAGCAGGGCCCAGATAAAAAAACAAATACCTTCCGTAAGGAAATTAAATTGGCAAAATCAGATGGAAAGTGGATTGGAAAATCATCAGGCAGTCTTTACAATCAGCAATCTATCATTCATCAAGATTACGTATTTCCAGACACCGGATTATATACGATATCCATTGAACAGAATATGCGAGATAATCCTTTGCAGGAAATTACAGATATTGGATTGACAGTAATACCAAAATAATGTGGACTTTCCTACGATATCTCCTTCTTCCCTTTTCCATTATTTTTGGATTAATCGTATGGTTAAGGAATCGCCTATATGATTCCCATGTGCTACCAGCTCGATCTTTCCAGATTCCGACCATCGTAATTGGTAATTTAGCAGTTGGTGGTACCGGTAAGAGTCCCATGACCGAATTTGTTGTCTCTTATCTTAGTAGTAACTACAAGGTTGCTATCCTCAGCAGAGGTTATGGTCGAAAAACAAAAGGATTCCGGACTGTGCAAACAGATTCTCCAGCGATAGATGTAGGCGATGAGCCATTGCAATTCAAAAACAAGCTTCCAAATATCACAGTAGCGGTATGTGAAGATCGTTGTACTGGAATAGAAAAACTTCAGGGGATCATCAGCTTATTATCCTAGATGATGCCTATCAACATCGAAAATTATCTCCTTTATTTAATATTCTTTTATTTGATTTCAGATCCTTTTCGCAACCTATGTTTGTATTTCCTGCTGGAAATTTCAGAGACCTACTCACTGAATCTAAACGAGCGCAAATCATAGTCATTACAAAATGTCCGCCTAATATTTCCAGTGAGGAAAAGATACGTATAGAAGAAAAGCTCCGTCGTTATAACAGCGAGGCCTTGATCGCATTTAGCCATATAGACTATTTTGAACCTGTTAATAGCGATGGGAGATCGATTGATATCGAAGATAAGGATATCATATTAGTGACTGGTATAGCCAGACCACAGCCATTACTGGATCATGTCAAGAAAAAGCAAACGCAGTCAATCATATCTCTTTTGGAGATCACCATACATTTAACGACTCCGATATTGACCAAATCATAAAAGCTTTCCAATCTCTAAATAGCAGCAATAAAATAGTATTGACCACTGAAAAGGATTATCAGCGGCTAAAACCATATAAAGATCGTTTCGATACGATAGAACTCGTCTATTTACCGATAGGACTTAAATTTAATGATCCAGTACAAAGAGATCACTTTTGTAATATTATAAGTGATACAATAGCATTAAGTGTTAATCAACCTTAAATTTTGTTAAGGGCTAATATTTTAGTAAACTTTTTCGTCAAATTTATATTCAAAAGGAAAGTAAACTTAAAATATAAAGCGATGAAAAAGAAAACTTTAATGGTAATAAGCGGCCTACTTTTGGCAACAACAGTAGCTTTTGCCCAGCAACGTCAACAACGGAGTCCCGAAGATCAAGCGAAGATGCGTGTGGAACATCTAGACAAACTACTTACACTTAATCAAGTGCAAAAAGATTCCATTTATAATCTTACATTAAGCCAGGCCCAACAGCGAGCGGAAATAAAAAGTGATGGCGGAGACCGCAAAGCCAATATGGAAAAGTTTAAGCAGCTCCAAGAAGCTCAGGCAACTAAAATAAAATCATGGCTCAATCCGGATCAAGTAAAACTATTCGATGAACAGCAAGAAAAAATGAAGGATAGAATGAAAAAACGTTCTGAAAACTAATTTTAATGGAAAAGGTCGATAAATAATCGACCTTTTTTATGAATTATTCTATGGTTGGCCAAAATAGTAGAGCGTGTACCTTTCTATAGCATATTAGACCTATAAAGCCGTATAATACCATTATTAGGTCTTTTAAGGCAATTTATTCTCCCAAGCAAGCATATCTTTCCTCAATACCAAAAGCGATTCTCCGCGCTTTATTTAAAACAAAACAATCATTATCTATTATATCTTGCTCCTAAAATACATATACAACTGAAAATAAATAAGATACATAAATATGCAGCGTTAAAACTTTGTTAAAGTAACATACTTGATACAATATAAATCAGCTTTATTAGTTTTTATATCAAGACATCATAGTTGTAACTTTTTAAATACAATAGATATGAAAAAGCTAATTTTAACAGGTATAGGATTGTGTTTGGCACTTAGCCTAACATTCGCTCAACAGGCTACACCTGAGGAAACCGCTGCAAAAGCTACTACCGAACTGGTACAAAAGCTGAATCTGAATGATGAACAGAAAACTGCTGTATCCTCCATTCTATTGGATCAGGCGAAGGCAGAAGAAACGATTTTAAAAGACAGCTCTTCCACTGCTGCTGCGAAAGGCGAAACCCTCAATAAACTTCAAACAGAAGTAGACGGCAAGGTGAGTCAATTACTGACAGAAGATCAAAAACTATTTATCAGAAGGTAATTGCTGAACGGCCAGCAAAAGCTGTCCCTACGCCTACTGAACCTTCTAAAACAGAATCCAGTGCTAATTAACAGTTTATTGGAATAATTAAAAACAGACATTAATAAATTCATTGAATAATTTCATTTAAAATTAAACATCATGAAAAAGTTATTTTTAACCAGTATAGGTTTTTTCCTAGCGATGACCTTATTGTTTGCACAGCAAACCACCCCAGAAGAAAATGCAACTAAAGTTGTGACTGAGTTGGTAACAAAGCTTACACTGAATGATGAACAAAAACTGCTGTATCACCAATTGTATTGGATCAAGAAAAGCGATAGCAGCTGTTATCCAAGATACCACAACAACAGCTGATGTAAAAAAGAGAGCATTACGAAGCTTCAAGGTGAATCAGATAGCAAGATCGCTCTACTATTGACCGATGAGCAGAAAGTGGCCTTTAAAAAATACATTGAGGAGCGACCTGCAGTAAGTATTCCTGCCACTCCGGCGCCAACAGAACAAAAAGAAAATAACAACGAAAACAGCAATCAACAACAATAATCATTCTATTCAAATTAAGAGGAATGTATTAAACCTCTGGATATGCTTAGGCATATTCAGAGGTTTTTTATTCAATCATCATATATGAGTACAAAAAAGGCTGTCTATCGAGACAGCCTTTTTACTTTAACTTGATATCAAGCTACATTAAGATTTCAATTTCTTCATAATGTCGCTGACATAAGTTTTAAATTTCTTGTCAGTTTCAATTAAATCCTCAACGGTTTGACATGCATATATGACAGTTGAATGATCTCTTCCTCCGAAGAATGCGCCAATCGATTTGAGCGAAGATTTTGTGTGGCTTTTTGCTAAATACATCGAAATTTGCCTGGCCTGCACGATTTCACGTTTTCTGACCTTTGACTTTACCATATCCACAGGAACCTCAAAGTATTCGCAAACTAATTTTTGAATAAAATCCATTGAAATTTCCTTATGTGTATTCTTCACAAAATTCTTCAACATCGATTTAGCCAACCCCAAATCAATTTCCTTTTTGTTCAATGTAGATTGAGCCAATAGCGAAACCATTGCTCCCTCCAATTCACGAACACTGTTATCGATTTGCGTTGCTACATATTCCACGACATTTTCAGGTAATTCAATGCCGTCAGAATACATCTTCTTCTTCAAAATCGCCATTCTTGTTTCAAGATCCGGAATTTGAATATCTGCAGATAATCCCCACTTGAAACGACTAAGCAAACGTTCTTCTAAACCAGCTAGATCTTTAGGTGCTTTGTCAGAAGTCAGAATGATTTGTTTTCCAGATTGATGCAAATGATTGAATATATGGAAGAAAATATCCTGTGTTTTCTCTTTACCAGCAAAATTGTGCACATCATCCATGATGATCACGTCCATTGCCTGATAGAAATTAACGAAGTCATTGATTGTGTTATTTTTCAATGAATCCACAAACTGCTGACAGAATTTTTCACAGGACACATAAATGACCAACTTATCGGGAAGATTTCTTTTGATTTCATTACCGATAGCTTGGGCAAGGTGTGTCTTTCCCAAACCTACATCACCATAGATCATTAAAGGGTTGAATGAAGTACCTCCCGGTTTGTTTGCTACAGCGTAGCCTGCAGAACGAGCAAGACGGTTACATTCACCTTCAATAAAATTCTCAAATGTGTAGTTTTGATTCAATTGCGGGTCAACCTGCAATTTCTTTAATCCAGGAATAACAAATGGATTTTTGATATCTCTATTCAAAGATACCGGCACAGGAATAGATTGTCTCTTACCCTCTGCCCCATTGCCATTCGATGGAAGATTAGTCGTATAGGGATGAGAAGCCGATGACTTCTCAACTACAATATTGTATTCCAATCTACCTTGTTCTCCTAGAAACTTCTTTACGGTCTTGCGAAGAATACCTACATAGTGTTCTTCCAACCACTCGTAAAAAAATAAGCTAGGTACTTGAATAGTCAAAACGTCACCCTCCAAACGGACTGCTTTCACAGGTTCAAACCAGGTCTTGAAACTTTGTGCTGGGATATTATCTTTGATAATCGAAAGACAATTATTCCAGACACTTGAATACGTTTTTTCCATTCTAAAATTGTTAATAAGTTGATTTACAATACGCGACAAAAAATATGTTGATAACTTTCTCTGAGAACGAAGATGACAAAAAAATCAGCTAAAAAACTAAAATATAAAATAATTAATAAAACCTTATATATCAGCAAATTACCTTGTAAAATTGTGGAAAACTCGCGCTAAAATTGATCTCTAAAAATAATTATTAACATTCCAAATTTATTTCAAAAAAAAGAACAAAAAAGTAGCAAACATACTACAGCTCAGTCTTAAAGGTATAGAACTAAATTAACCAAAATAAAAGCGAAATACAACCTTTAGTTCATATATTTTTAATATTAAATTTATAAGAATTTAAACTCTACTTAACAACATTACTCAACATCTTTCTACTCTATTCTGAAGACCTTGTGAAATAAGAAAGTATAATAATGACGGGTCATTGAACAATCGTTTTTGTAACATAGTCGATGAGAAAGTAAACCGATTTCAATCCATAAAAAAAGGAAATCCCTGTAGAGGATTTCCTTTTTGGTAAATTATAAGTGACTGGATCTATCCAACCATTGTATGGGTGAATTTTCCGTCACACATCTTTTTCCCTCTTCGACAATTGCAGCAGCATCGTAATGAGAACTTCGCCATTGTGCATTCTGTTCCGCGTGTTCTACAATTCGGTCAGGAATACCTAATCGTACAATCTGACTATTGTAACCATGGTCTGCCATAAATTCTAATACAGCAGAACCTATGCCCCCTGCAGACAGCCATCTTCAACGGTGATTATCTTCTTGAATTTTTAAAGACTTGATGCAATAGGGCTTCATCCAAAGGCTTAGCAAATCGCAGATCATAATGCGCAGGATGTATTCCCAATTCATTCAATTGCTGTACGGCTTTGACGGCTTCATTAATAGCACCGAAGCTTAAGATAGCGAGTTCCTCCCCTTCAGTAATCACTCGTCCTTTTCCTATTTCTATTTCCGTAAATGGACGGCGCCAATCTGGCATCACCCCATTTCCTCTCGGATAGCGAATGACAAAAGGTCCCTTATTAGGTAACTGTGCAGTATACATCAAGTTTCTAAGCTCCTCTTCATTCATCGGAGCAGAAACAGTCATATTCGGAACACAACGCATAAAAGCGATATCATAAGCTCCATGATGTGTTGCACCATCAGCTCCCACTACGCCAGCACGATCTAAGCAAAACACAACATTCAAATTTTGCAGGGCGACGTCATGGATAACCTGATCATAGGCACGTTGCATAAACGATGAATAAATATTGCAAAAGGGTAATAAGCCCTGCGTCGCTAAGCCCGCACTAAATGTGACGGCATGTTGTTCAGCAATACCAACATCAAATGCTCTGTCAGGCATTGCTTTCATCATGATATTCATCGAGGAGCCAGAAGGCATTGCTGGCGTGATACCAACAATTTTTTCATTTGCTTCAGCAAGTTCCACCATAGTATGTCCAAAAACATCCTGGTATTTTGGTGCTACAGGTTTTTCACTTGAAGATTTCTTTATCTCCCCAGTAATTTTATCAAATAAGCCTGGCGCATGCCACTTCGTCTGATCCTTTTCAGCAAGCGCAAATCCCTTTCCTTTCATTGTTACAACATGTAGCAATTTAGGACCAGGTATATGTTTAAGATCTTCAAGCGTCTTAGCTAACTTCTTTACATCATGTCCATCAACTGGACCAAAATATCTAAAGTTCAATGACTCAAAAGATTAGCATTCTTCAATAGGGTACCTTTGATGCTTTTCTCTAGTTTTTAACAATACCAAGCGCATTTGGCCCCACTTCAGAAATTTTAGTCAACACAGCAGCTATATCATCCCGAAATCTATTATATCGTTTTGATGTAGTAATACTTGTTAAATACTCTTTCAGCGCGCCAACATTGGGATCTATGGACATACAATTGTCATTCAAAATCACCAATAAGTTAGATTTAGAAATACCGGCATGGTTCAAAGCTTCAAATGACATACCGCCAGTTAAAGCTCCGTCTCCAATAACCGCAATATGCTGACGATCTTTTTCTCCTTTTATTTGGGAAGCTACAGCCATACCTAAAGCTGCTGAAATTGACGTAGAAGAATGCCCTACCCCAAAAGCGTCGTATTCGGACTCAAAACGGTTGGGAAAACCCGAAATTCCGTTTTCTATGCGATTCGTATGAAATATCTCACGACGTCCAGTCAAAATTTTATGACCATAAGCCTGATGACCTACATCCCAGATCAATTGATCATAAGGTGTATTCATTACATAGTGTAATGCCACGGTTAATTCAACGACTCCCAAACTTGCTGCAAAGTGACCACCATTCACCGAAACTTGATCAATAATAAATTGACGTAATTCCTGGCTTAGTTGTTCTAATTGGTCTTCCTTTAGCTTTTTAAGATCAGAGGGATCGTTTATTTTACTTAATAGTTCTCCAGCCTCAAATTGCATAGTACTGCTATTTTACATTAAATGTTTACACAAAGTAACGACAATTTTATTTAATCTTTAAAATAAATCGCATTTCCATATTGAGCTACAACAAATAAAAGCACCAATAGTTTCTATATGAACAATTCCAAAAGATTTTATTATGTAAATTTGTATTAGATATGCAAGTAGAAGAAGGTTACGAAATCAAGCTTCCTCAATTTGAGGGACCTTTTGATTTATTACTATTTTTTATCGAGCGGGATGAATTGAACATTCATGATATCCCTATTTCGAAAATTACCGATGATTTTTTGTCTTACGTAAGTCAAATGCAGGCACTCAATATGGAGATGGCCAGCGAATTTATTTTTGTAGCCTCTACATTGATGCGTATTAAGGCGAAGATGCTACTGCCTAGACCAGATCTTGATGAAAACGAAAACGAAATAGATCTGAGAGAAGACCTCGTTCAGAAACTTATCCTCTATAAACAATTTAAAGAGGTATGTGAAGGCTTAAAGGTAATGGAAGAAAATCGTCTCCAGTTATTTAGTAGAGGCAACATCCAATATGATATACGACAACGACTACAATTGGATGCAACAGGTGAAAACCTAGACAGCTTTGATCTCTATGGACTAATGATGATCTATGAGCAAATGATGTATCAATTTCGCAATAGACCAGCAGAAGTAACACATACTGTTGTAAAGTATCCCTATACTATCGAACAACAGAAAAAGGCGATAGCTGAGCTTATTGAAATCAATAAGAAATTGGATTTTCAGGAGATATTGAAAAACTCAGAAAACAAGATTCAGTTTGTATATAATTTTCTGGCCATACTAGAGATGCTCCAACAGCGTTTACTGCAGATAGAAGTAGGTCTTGGATACAATAATTTCAATGTTGGTGAGCGAGATCCACAACAAGAAGATTTGGTGCTTGAAGAAGAATTAGAGCAATAAAAAGGCTGCCAAATTAGTTTGGCAGCCTTTTTTATCTTGCTTTAACGAAACATTCCACATCGAACTTTTTCAATATTTATTCGTGGAAAATTCGTTTCTTGTTTTTAGATATCTTCTTTTTAATCCTTTTTCTTGAAAGCATTCCAGCCTTGGGCTGTAATCGGATATAGATTTCCAGATTTCGAAATCATTTCACAACCCTCTGAAGCCGCTGTCATATAGCCTATGATACTGATATCGGGCAAATTCTTAATCTTATCGTGATCTGACTGTGCTATTGTAAACAGCAGTTCATAGTCCTCTCCACCATTAAGAGCTGCAACGGTTGGGTCGATACCAAATTCACGTCCAGTATCATAAGTCATCTGATCCAATGGAATTTTTTCCTCATACAGTCTACAACCTTTATCAGATTGGCGACAAATATGAAGTACTTCGGAAGCCAAACCATCTGAAATATCCATCATTGACGTAGGTATAATGCCCAATTTTGCAAATAATTCAACAATATCTTTTCGTGCCTCTGGTTTTAACTGACGTTCCACGATATAGTCTTTACCTTCCAGATCAGGCTGCACATTAGGATTTTCTAAATAAATATCTTTTTCTCTCTCCAGTAGCTGTAATCCCATGTATGCTGCTCCTAAATCTCCGGATACACACAATAGGTCACCTTCTTTTGCTCCGTTACGATAAACGATCTTTTCAGCATCGGCATAGCCTATACTTGTTATTGATATAACGAGCCCTTGGGCTGAAGCCGAGGTATCCCCACCCACGAGATCAACATTATACTTTTTACAGGCAATCAAAGCGCCCTGATAGATCTCTTCCACCGCCTCCAATGGAAATTTGGAAGATAAACCAATAGAAAATGTAATCTGAGAAGCAATTCCATTCATGGCATAGATATCACTCAAATTTACCTGTACAGCTTTATAGCCCAAGTGTTTTAATGGAACATATCGCAGATCAAAATGAATTCCCTCGAGGAGCAAATCAGTAGAAATTAAAGTCTTCTTTCCTTCAAAATCCAATACTGCTGCATCATCACCAATTCCTTTAATGGTCGATTTCTCGGTCAGCTCTACTGCTTTACTTATATAGTCAATTAAACCAAACTCCCCATTTCTTCCAAATTGGTACGTTCAGTATTATCAAAATCAAACATGTTAAAAAATTTAAAATTTCAAAATATCATGTAATGCTTTATCAGGATATTCCCTCGATCCTCATCAAGATAACGTGATGAATAGCATTATAAAATAATAATCGATATGAAAACCAATTTGTTATCATATCGATTATTATCAAAAATTATGCAAATTACTACAGTCCCAAACTTGCCGATATCTCTAACATCCGTTCAATAGGCCGTTGTGCGCGAAGTATGACATCTTCAGGAAGTAAAATTTCAGGCGATTCATATTTCAAACAATTATAAAGCTTCTCAAGCGTATTAAGCTTCATGTGAGGGCAATCATTACATGCACAGGCATTGTTCGGGGAGCAGGAATAAAAGTCTTCTCAGGGCTTGCTTTCTGCATCTGATAAAGAATCCCAGATTCCGTGGCAACAATATAAGACTGGGCATTATCTGTCTGTGTAAACTTAAGCATTCCGGCTGTGGAACCAACATAATCTGCTTTAGCTAAAATATGGTCTTCACATTCTGGATGTGCAATAAATTTAGCCTCAGGGTATTCGCTTTTCAAACGATCTATTTTGTCCTGAGAAAAATTTCATGCACCATACACGCTCCATTCCACAACACTAGATCACGTCCAGTTTTTTTCTTTACATACGCCCCAAGGTTACGATCTGGCCCAAATATGATTTTTTGGTCTATCGGAAGACTCTCGACGATTTGTACAGCATTGCTTGAGGTACATACGATATCCGAAAGCGCTTTCAATTCAGCGGTACAATTTACGTAAGTAATCACCAAATGATCTGGGTATTGCTCTTTAAACTTAGCAAACAAATGTGGTGGACATGAATCCGATAATGAACAACCAGCTTTAGCGTCTGGCAAAATAACTTTTTTGTTGGTGAAAGTATCTTGGCTGTCTCGGCCATAAAATGTACTCCAGCAAACACTATCAAGTCTGCATCCGTTTTCGCCGCTTCTTGCGACAAGCCCAAACTATCTCCAATATAATCTGCTATATCTTGAATTTCAGACTCTTGATAATAGTGTGCTAAAATTACAGCATTCTTTTCTTTCTTTAATCGTTGGATCTCAGCTACTAAATCCAATGAGGGGTCAATCGGAGCATCATTATATCCTTTTGCCTGAAGCTCATAATTTACAATTTCCATGCGGGTACTTTCAACAGTTTATGAGCAACAAAAATAAGCATTGTTACATATATAAAAGTCAGCAAAAAGCAAATTAATCAAATATGTTGATAGCGTAATTTAAAAATAATACAAAAACTAAAGTTAAATTATTATCGTAAAACAAAATAACTTCAGAAATATTCAATTTTAAACCCTCTTAGAGTCGTATATCCTATAAATAACCAAGCTATATATCCTATATCAAAATCTCAGCGGGTTTGTTTCAGAATCTTTCTAACACAGAAAACGATTTTCTATAAATTTATAGCCTTATGAACGTTCTTAGGCATGATACAAAACAAGGAAAAATATAGCATAAACGGAAGCTTTATTTATTAACATTTTCTATCCGATCGAAATTTGTAGCCGTTAGAATCCACTATTCAAAAACGAATTTATGCAGGAAAAAATATTGATGTCTAGGGAAATTTAGGAAGAAACTTCAAGAACCATCCAGCCTTCTAATAACTAACATATCGAGCCGCTATAGAGGATAAAAATATGTCGACTTCAAAGAGAATAGCATCCTCGGCTATAAAGTCGTTTAGAATTGAATATTCATATACTGGAAGTCAGCCGCAAGTTTTAAGAAAATCTGAAAGACTTATTTTTAAATCGACCCGTTTTTGAAAAAATAAAAATCTAAAAAATTGATAAAGGATTGTCTATACAGAATCCACCCTCAAATAAGGCCGCTGAGATTTGAATATTCGCGTACTAACAGTAAACGCTGAAGTTTTACGAAAACCTGAAAGACTTTATTCTAAATAAACCAATTCTTGAAAAAATAAAAATCTAAAAAATAGGGAAAAGGATTATCTATACACAATTCATTCTCAAATAAAGCCGCTGAGATTTGAATATTTACATATTGGTAGCTAGTGATGAATTTTTAATAAAACCTGAAAGACTTTATTTTTTTAATAGAGCCATTTTTTTAATGTGCGAATCGAAAAGAGTAAAACAAGCGTAAACTAAACGCTATCCATTATCAAATAAAGTCGCTGAGAATTGAATATCTGTCTCCATTGTCAACATAATGTGCTGCAGCAAAATCTCGAAGACTTTAAATTCTCAAGTAAAGTGTTTTATGCCTCATAATTTCGAAAATAAAAATTTGTATTATGAATAGGTTTAGACAGTCAGAAGTAGTTGATTAAATAATCCAGATCGATTTTGAAAATAAATCGATTCCGAAAGACAAATATTGGTTATTCGGAATAAAAAGTCTTTTAGAATCCAATTTTTTAATAAAATAAGAAAGTAAAAAGTTATATAGAAAGCTAGGAGGCTTTGGTCTTGTTATAAGGTCAAAATTCAGCTAAATAAAGGCTGTAGGAATAGGATATCCTTATGAAAAATCTGTAAATCGGAATTTATTCAAGTCTAGCAGGCTTTACTATTTTACAAGACCCTTATGGATAAACTATTCAATTTAATAAATAGAAAATAGGCTTATATCGGAATCTAGAACGCCCAATAAAAACTATTAGTCGAATAGAATTGAATTAAGTGTTTATAAATAATGTATTTCTACAAAAAGCGTCTACTAATACGTTCAAAATAACTCAGAAATATATAGAAAAGATAGCCATTTCTATGCTTTCTATCGGCGTAAAGGAATATTATTTAAAAAATTTCTATATAATTAAATATAAAACTATATTACAACAACATTATTAATATAATTTAAAAACTATAAAATTTTATTATAATTAACTATTGTAGTTTGTAAAGTCTCTTATAGGCTCTAAGAATTCAATAATCTATAAACATAAATCCAATAATTCGAATAAGCCAATCTTAAAGCCTTTAGAATCCGCTGCCAGCACAAATAAACTCCTTTAGAATCGACCAAAATTTATATGTTACAAAGTATATAATTCTATTGCATTCATAGAGACCTTATTTTGAAAATAAACTCCTTGACATTGTCATAAAAATATACAATATCCAATAATACCATTTATCAAAAGCTAAAGCACTTAAATTTTAAATTTCCAAAGTGCCCAGTCGATACTGGGTCGCAAATATAGTAAGAATGTTCATTTCTCAATAAACTTTTTTCAAATAACACAATCATATTCGATTTCAGTGTATCTGCTGTGAAATTATACTAAGCTCATCAAATGCGCGGTTCATGCGATTCGATTAGTATATTTCAAAATGTCATTTAGAATCAAATAACAATTTTTAAGAAAAATTCAATGGTAAATATTCAATTCTAATCGCGTCTATATTACAAAAATTTATAATAAAGCCGCTGAGAATAGCATAAATACCAATAAATGCTTCAAAAATTTTAATATCTCAAAGAAATCGATAATAAATCACCACTAAATTGCATTTTTCAAAATTTTCACTCGTATAAAATTATCTTTTTTAATTATTCGATCTCAAAATAAATTTTTCTTGTTTTAAACCCAGTAAGAATCCGATATAACGTCGAAAGTATACTAACGAATCGTTTATCTGATTCTGAAAGGGTCAAAAATTTCAAATTTCAAAATATAGAAATCACCAAAAATTACTTTCGAAATTCAATAAAAAATGCTCGTTTAAACTATTTTAAACCTAGTAAATCAAGAAAATTCTTAAAAAAAGTAAATATTAAAACCAAAACGGCCTAAATAAACAGATTTTTTCATTTAAAATGATTTTAAACCCATTAAGATTCAGATAAAATCCGAATAAAGTTATCAGAAGTGAAATAAACAAATCTAATAGCCTCAAAAACGAAATTCCATAATAAAAAGCATAAAAATGCCAATACAAACTCTTTTATAATCTCATAAAATTTTGTTTTTAAATTTTTAAAAAAATATTCAATTCTAAAGAGCTCAAAAATCCCTCAAGAATTTGATTTCCGAAAATAAACCCGTTTAGATTTCGATATTTCAATAGGGAGTTAATCACTTCCAAATATCGTAACCTAAAAAGGTTTGATTCGATGTTGACAAAACTAAACAAAGATTTTCGAACGTATTCCACAATCTTTTTTTTTTTAATAAATACTAATATTTTAAATTAAAGAATCTCTTATTGTTTATTAGGGTGTGGAAAAGTGGTATAAATTGATTTGAATCGATTTTGATTTTAGGTTTTTATAGAGTTTTCAACAATTTTTCAACAGAAATTTGGTATTAAATAGCTGATTTTTAAAATTCTAATTTTTCCTGTTTTTTATTTTCCATATTTTTTTGTTGAATAGTTAATGTTTGTAAAATGTGGAAATCTGCCAATTTTTGTGCGGAAAAATAATTGGAATTCGTAGTGAAAGTAGGGGATTTGTGGAATGTTAAATACTTTTCATTTTTATTTAACCTTTTATTTACACGTTTTCCACATTTTTCGTTAATTTGAACCATCACTTTTGGGGATAGTTTGTGAATTTTAAAATATATGGCAGATAGAAAAGTAGATTTTTTGGTCATTGGATCAGGTATTGCCGGATTGAGCTTTGCATTGAAAGCTTCTAAATTTGGTAAAGTGTTGATAGTCACTAAGTCCAATGAGGATGAGTCTAACACGAAATACGCACAGGGGGAGTAGCTGCCGTTGTGGATAAGTCAGATAGCTTCGAAAAGCATATCATTGATACTCAGATAGCTGGAGATGGATTATGTGATGTGGAAATTGTGGAAAACGTGGTCCGGGAGGCTCCGGATCGGATTGCCGAACTTATTTCTTATGGAACCTCATTTGACAAGGAGGAATCTGGAGTTTATGATCTAGCTAAAGAAGGGGGCACTCGGCTCATCGTATTCTACATTATAAAGATATAACGGGGTATGAAATCGAACGAGCGTTGTTGGTGCAAGCACACAACGATCCTAATATCGAAATGGTTACTCATTATTTTGCTATCGATCTGATCACCCAGCATCATATGGGGAGTATGTTGATAAGAATAGGGAAGATATTACCTGTTATGGTATCTATGCATTTGATACCTCATCGCATCTCGTAGACAAGATTTTGAGCAAGGTGACTGTCATGGCATCCGGTGGTGCGGGACATGTGTACTCGAGTACAACTAATCCGACTATTGCTACTGGTGATGGTATAGCGATGGTTTACCGGGCGAAAGGCAAGGTGCGTAATATGGAATTTATGCAATTTCACCCGACCTCATTATATAATCCGAAGGATTCACCCGCTTTTTTGGTTTCGGAGGCCGTTCGTGGTTTCGGAGGGATTCTTAGAAGGATAAATGGTGAGCCTTTTATGGAGGAATATGACGAAAGAGCCTCTTTGGCTCCAAGAGATATTGTTGCGCGCGCTATAGATGCCGAAATGAAGAGGTCTGGTATAGATTATGTGTATCTGGATATTACCCATAGGGATAAGAAGGATATTATTAAGCACTTTCCAAATATTTATGAAAAATGTCTTTCTATAGGATTGGACATGGCTACAGACTTTATACCGGTCACTCCGGCTGCCCATTATTTATGCGGTGGAATTTATGTAGATGATTTTGGACGAAGCAGCATACGTAATCTATATGCCTGTGGAGAGTGTTCATCGACTGGATTGCATGGAGCAAATCGATTGGCTTCTAATTCCTTACTTGAGGCTCTTGTATATGCTCATCGGATCTTTTGGATGCTACAAAATCCGTTGGAGCTATAAACCATGTTTCCGATGTTCCCGAATGGGATGACTCGAAGACCTCCCTTTCCAATGAGGATATTCTAGTCAGTCATAATCTACGTGAGTGTCAGAAGATCATGAGTGATTATGTTGGTATTGTTCGATCAGATTTTAGACTAGAAAGGGCCCTTAAACGCCTACATTTACTATATGAGGAAACAGAGGAATTCTATCGCAACACCCGGCTTTCTGTGAAGCTTTGTGAACTGCGGAATGTGATCCAGGTTGCTTATATTGTAACCAAGTCGGCTATGCTTAGAAAAGAAAGCAGGGGCTTGCATTATACAACAGATTATCCCCAGCATTCGGATATATTACAAGACACGATATTTTAGTAGATATGGCACTTATTTTACCTGTTTTAGATAAGTCTCCAATGATAGCTGAGGAATGCTTTTTGGCCCCCAATTCGACTATTGTTGGCGATGTAGAGATTGGACACCATTGTTCGGTTTGGTTCAATGCGGTAATTCGCGGGGATGTTAATTATATTCGTATAGGTCATTATACCAATATACAAGATGGTGCTGTTATCCATTGTACCTATAAAAATGCGGAACTACCATTGGTAATTACGTTAATATTGGCCATCAGGCTATGGTACACGGATGTGTCGTGGAAGATCATGTTCTGATCGGGATGGGCGCTATAGTAATGGATAATGCAGTGGTGGAATCCAATGTAATTATTGCTGCTGGTGCTGTTGTTTTGGAAAATACCCGTTGTGAATCAGGATATCTATATGCTGGAGTTCCTGCAAAAAAATAAAAGCGCTGACTGATGAACAGAAAGCGCTTTTACAGCAGCTGCCACATAACTATGTATTATATAGCTCTTGGTTTTAGCTTAAACGTATTAGCAATATTTTTTTCTTGTTTTTTACAATTAGTCTCAATTTTATTCCTTTTTGAGTCCACTTAATGAAAAGCTATCTTTTTGTTCCCAGTTTGCACGTATCGTAAAAACCTTATTTAGGTAGACAACAGGCTCTGGGAAAGTCTTCTTCTCAACATCTCCGGTATCCCATATTCCATTATTATTGTCATCGCGGATGACACGTATGGTATATTTTCCTCCTGGAAACTGTTTGTAAACTACTGATGGATTAACACTATTGATCTTATCCATTCTATATATCCTATCTTTTTTCTCATTGATCAATTCGACCAAGTAGGTAGTATTGCTGTCCAGATCCGTAAAGTCAAATGTTAGATCCCCATAGTTTTCACTATCATCGTAAGTCAGATCGAATTTCTTCTCTTTATTTTGTTCCCCAAAATATCCTGTTATGGCACCTTCTGTAAATTCTATCTGATATTTTTTATCTTTTCTCCAATTATAACGGATATGGTAAATATTGGAGTCATTTGTATCCACTGCCAATTGATAGTTCGTTCTTATAAGAGAATCTTCTTTGAACTTTAACTTCGCTTTATCTATATTTTTTATCGGAGTAAAAGCTGATACCTGAAGATGATTGATCCTATCTACTTTACCATTATTTGGTGTAAATTGTGGGTCTATAACCTGCTCTATTTTCACATTTCCTCTTCTGACAAGAATAGTGTCCAAAGGTTTCTCACCTTCTGTTAGAACGAGTTTGAGTGAGTCTATTTTTAGGTTGGGAAGAAACAACGTTGCAGAATCGGAACTCTTCGAGAATCGTACTATTTTATCCTTATTATTGACTTCATCGTTTAGAATATTAAGCTTTGGTTTATCCACTCTTCTATTGAAAATGAGGAGCACACTTCCATTTTTCTCAAATTTCTTTTCTTGCGTGCGGAATTTTTTTGGAACAGCTTTGAATACTTCTAAATTGATATTGGTAAGGTCCCGTTCTAATACGATGGAATCTTTTAGAAAGCCTATTTCTTCATCGGGTGCATTATAGATCCGATCGTTGTTCTTTTCCTGAAGAGCATATATACGATACGTTCCCTCACGGAGGTTATTTAGTTTGTAGTTTCCAGCAGTATCTGTTATGGTAAAAATATTGGCTTTCTTTTTTCCAAAAATAGAATCTTGGCTTGTGGGTATTAGAAGAACTTTAACCTCTTTTAATACTTCTTTTGTCATCGCACTTTTTACATTGCCCGATATACTGAGTGAGTCAATTTTGTCACCTGTTGCAAATACATAAGCGTAATTTACCAATGCATTCCCTGCATTATAATCTACTAGGCCCTTGCCGAAATAGATGCTATAAGTCGTATTTTTTTCCAATGAATCTGGTAATGTGATTTCCAGATTTTTTTCTTGACTTTGAATTGGGGATTACTTCCCATATCCGGTGTGATGCTAAACTCTTTTTGCTGATTGGCCAGCTTGACATACTCATCAAAAGTTATGACGATTTTTTTTCGGTAAAATTCTTCGAAAAGTTCGTAGGGCTTTCCTGCAGAATTTTTGGAGGAATAGAGTCTTTAGGTCCTCCTGTTGGCTGTTGTATACTCGCACATTGTATAGACAAGCCAATGAGCATTATAAACATGCTTAAAATAAGTAATCTCGTTTTTAAGCTACTTTTTAGCCTTTCTGAACTACTTTTATTACTTTTTAAAGAAGTTGTCATAAAAAATAGAATATTGTCTTAAATCGCTTATTTTAAGCTTGTTTATTTTTATTTATAATTATCTGTAAATCAATTAATTAACTCATGTGTACCATTAAAACACTGATATCTGATGGTGATACACCCGAAATTCGGGAAGCTTGACCTAATGTTCTAGGTTTTACCTTCGCTAATTTTTGTCTTGCTTCAATTGACAGTGAAGTTAGTAAACCATAATCGAAATCAGGATTAATTTCTCTATCTTCCATCTTCTTCATGCGATTGACTATTTCTATTTCTTTTTCGAAATAGCTCTCGTATTTCATGTTAATTTCTGCCTGCTCTATTGTTTCATTATCAAATTGAGAAACATATTGAGCAAAGGCTTCATCGCCTTTGACGATATCTTGTATGCTGACCTGTGGTCGGGCTAGTACATTACTTAAACGTGTTTTTTGAGCAAGTGCACTGGATCCAACTTCTGCCAATACCGTATTCATCTTTTCAAGATTCGTTGAATTCTGTTTGAGGTATTCAATGATGTTATTGGAGTTATCTATTTTATCTTGCACTTTCTCTAGTCTCTCCTCTCCGACTAATCCTAGCTTGTAGGCTAATGGTGTAAGACGGATATCGGCGTTATCCTGACGCAGCAGTAAGCGGTGCTCTGCTCTAGAGGTAAACATGCGGTACGGTTCCTCTGTTCCTTTTGTGACAAGGTCATCTACTAATACACCAATATATGATTCGGATCTTTTTAGAATAAGTTCTTTGTCATCATTGATACGTTGATGAGCGTTTATACCAGCAAGGAATCCTTGTGCCGCAGCTTCTTCATACCCCGTAGTACCATTGATCTGCCCGCAAAAAAATAAATGTTTTACCAATTGGGTTTCCAATGTTAGATCGAGCTGCATTGGTGGAAAATAGTCATACTCTATTGCATATCCCGGACGGTACATCTTTGCATTTTCAAATCCGGGTATAAATTGTAGCGCTTTTAATTGTACATCTTCTGGAAGTGATGTGGAGAATCCGTTTACATAAATTTCCACTGTTTTGAATCCCTCCGGTTCCACAAAAATCTGGTGTCGCTCACGCTCCGCAAAGCGATTGATCTTGTCCTCTATCGAGGGACAATAACGAGGACCTAATCCCTTAATTCGTCCAGTAAACATAGGTGATTTTTCGAACCCTGTACGAAGCATTTCATGTACCTTATCATTGGTATATGTAATCCAGCAACAGCGTTGTTCTGTCGGCATCTCTACATCTGTATAAGAGAATCGTCCTTTCTTTTCATCACCCCATTGTTCTTCCATGAGACCATAGTTAAGACTACGGCCATCAATTCTTGGTGGCGTACCAGTTTTCATTCTACCTGATTCGAAGCCCAGTGAAACGAGCTGCTCCGTCAGTCCTGTAGCAGCCTTCTCTCCTGTTCTACCACCTCCAAATTTTTATCACCGATATGGATTACGCCATTTAAGAATGTCCCGTTTGTTAGGACAACAGCATCCGATTCAATTTCTATTCCCATAGAAGTGATGACTCCGCATGCCTTTCCGTTTTTAACGATTACCTCCTTGACGGTATCTTGCCACATATCTAGATTTGGCAGAGATTCTAATTGTAATCTCCACTCCTCTGCAAATCGCATCCGATCATTTTGTGTACGTGGACTCCACATCGCAGGACCTTTTGAAAGATTAAGCATGCGGAATTGAATCGTTGATTTATCTGCAATGATACCTGTGTATCCTCCCATCGCATCTATTTCTCTTACGATTTGTCCTTTGGCTACACCACCTATAGCAGGGTTGCAACTCATTTGAGCTATCACACCCATATTCATTGTAATAAGCAAAGTGGAAGAACCCAGATTAGCTGCTGCTGCTGCTGCTTCACATCCGGCATGTCCTGCACCTACTACAATTACATTGTATTTTTTAAACATCTCTATATCCTTGTTCCACGTGAAACGTGGTTTTTTATTTATTTACAAATTTACTCTTTTATCTACGTTCCACGTGAAACCCGATTGAAAATTTTACATAAAATCTGCAAGATATAACCATCGTTCCGATTTTTGGTCTATCTGTTCTTGCATAGTTTTAATCTCCTCTGCTAATGTTGAAAGCTTGACGTGATCTGTTAATTGATTTAATTCTTCAGTCTTTGCCTTTACCTGTAGTTCGAGATTTTCTATTTCTGTTTCCAGTTTATTGTATTCAAGTTGATCCTTGTAAGAGAGCTTTTTCTTTTCCTCTTTTACCTCGGGTTTAGCTTTGTCTTGGCTATTTTTCTTTTGTTTTTCCTTTTCTAATTTTTGGATTTCATCTTGTTCTGATTTAAAGTCGGCATAGTTTCCATTATAGATACGGATCTTACCTGTTCCCTCAAATATGAAAAGTTGATCTGTCAACTTATCCAATAGATATCTATCATGGGATACCAATATAAGTACGCCCCTATAATTATCAAGGAAATCTTCTAATACATTTAATGTGTCAATGTCCAGGTCATTGGATGGCTCATCTAGTATAAGGAAATTAGGATTCTTCATTAATACCCGCATCAATTGAAGACGCTTTCTTTCCCCACCACTAAGTTTGTTGACAAAACCAAATTGCTTCTCTGGAGGAAACAAAAAGTGTGTGAGTAATTGAGATGCTGTAATCATTTCTCCATTTGCCATCTCAATATAATCAGCAACATTTTTACAACATCAAGTACACGATCATTTTCATTTACTTCAAGTCCCCTTGCTTATAGTATCCATATACAGTGGTCTCTCCTACTGCTATTGTTCCAGCATCTGGAGTTTCTTCTTTTGTGATAAGATTTAAAAAGGTTGATTTACCAGTTCCGTTTTTTCCAGCTAGACCTATACGGTCTCCTTTTTTGAATGTGTAGGAAAAATCTGTTATGATTTCTTTCGCTCCATAATGCTTGGATACATGTTCCAGTTCGAGAATTTTAGAACCCTGTCTACTTACTTTTACACTAAGCTGAACAGAGTCATTTCCTTTTATTGATTTGGATTTTTCTTCTAGATCGTAGAAAGCTTCGATGCGGGATTTGGATTTGGTACCTCTTGCCTGAGGTTGACGCCGCATCCATTCCAATTCCTTGCGAAGTAGATTTCTGCTCTTCTCGACCATGACTGCATCGATCGTTTCTCGATCCGACTTCTTCTCCAAAAAATAGGAATAGTTACCTTTATAAATGTAAAGATTCCCCTATCAAGTTCTCTGATTTCTGTACATATATTATCGAGGAAGTAGCGGTCGTGTGTAACTAAAAGCACCGTCTTGCTGCCAGTGGTCAGTAACTTTTCTAACCATTCAATGGTTTCTATATCCAAGTGGTTGGTTGGCTCATCCAGGATATATACATCCGGCTCGTCTATCAAAAGTTTGGCCAGTGCGAGTCTTTTACGTTGTCCCCGGAGAGACTTTTTATATCCTGCTGAAAGTCCATAATATTTAAACGATTTAAAATCGTCTTTATATTATGCTCATATTCCCAAGCATTCAATGAACTTATTTTTCGGTAAGATCTTCTAATTTTTTTGATCAATATCAGTACTTTCCAGAAGTTCTTCATATTCCCTGATTAGACGTTGCTGATCGTTGTCTGCACTATATATAAAATCATTGATTGATTTTAATCCTGTGAAATCAGGATCTTGTTCGAGAAATCCTATTTTTATACCCTTTTCTTTGACAACTTTTCCTGATGTTGGCAAGGTACGATCTGCTAAAATAGAAAGCAATGTTGATTTGCCTGTACCATTTATTCCGACCAAAGCCACCCGCTCTCCTTTTTGGAGTCCGAAGTGTAAATCTCTAAAAAGCCACCTATCATGGAAGGAATGGCTTACTTGTTCTGTAGCTAAAATACTCACGTTATATCACCCAAAAATTAATTTTAGTCATTTTAATACAATAAAATTCCATTCAAGAATTTATTACCCCTGACGGTTTTTTAATGTATTGAAAATCAAGTAATTATATTATTATTTTTGATTTTCAATTATTTATATATTGAATCAATAATCTTTTTTGATTGCTGACTAATTAAATCTAATGGATGGCTTTCTATGCTATGTTTAACTATGGGCTGAGGAACAAAATTATCCTGTTCAGCATAATCTCAGTAACAAGTTGATTTAGAATGCACGCAAAAATAAAGAAATAGTTTCTTATTCGATGCGAAAAAGCTTCGTTGTGTGATAAATCGGCAATAATGATATTACCTTGATAAATTTAATTCAATGCATAATCCGCAATCAGATTGAAACGAGGTATTTCAACCTGGAAACTGCTATTATCCAAAGAACGGATCATATTGTAATGACCTTCCATGAAACCAAATTCACTGTTGAGATTACATCCCGAAGTATATTGATGTACCTGGCCCGGTTCGATAACAGGCTGCTCACCTACAACACCTTCTCCCGACACTTCCCGATAGTCGCCTTTTGCATCAAATATTTTCCAGTAACGACTGATCAATTGTACCGTGTAATCGCTCAAATTTTCTATGCTAATGTGATAAGCAAACATAAAATGTTCACGGTCGGGATTAGAATACTCCGATTGATAGATGGTTTCAACCGAGATTTTTACGCCTTCTGTAATTTGTGTGATCATTTGGATGATGTTTATTGTTGCAACAAATACTTATGCTAAAATACTAATAATGAGTTTAAAATTCGCAAACTTAATCATTTTTAAAGGTTAAATTATGCTAAGTTTAAAATTACTATAGCCAAATGGTCGTTAATTAGTAGGTTTGTATATGGCAAAAGGTATATTATATTTAATTCCCGTTCCTTTGAGCGATGATGCTGCATTCCAATCTTTTACTCCTTATTTGGTTGAGACAATCAATGCATTGGACGAATATATCGTGGAAAATGAAAAGACGGCGAAAGTTTCTCAAACTGGCTGGATTAAAAATTCCTCAAAGTGAATTGACGATACATGATTATGGTAAACATGCGCGGGACAAGGGAAATATCAATGATTTTTTTGAAGGCTTGAAGCAAGGAAAAAATGTAGGATTGATGTCGGAGGCCGGCTGTCCGGGAGTAGCCGATCCCGGTGCTTCTGTGGTTGCTCGTGCTCATCAGCTTGGGATAAAAGTGGTACCGTTGGTTGGTCCCAGTTCCATCCTATTAGCACTTATGGCTTCAGGATTTAGTGGACAGAAGTTTGCTTTCCATGGTTATTTGCCTATTGATAAAAATGAGCGTGCAAAGAAAATCAAAGATCTAGAGCTACAATCTATGCGTGAGAAGCAAACTCAGATATTTATTGAAACACCATTTCGAAACAATCATCTTCTCGAAGATATTCTAAAAAACTGTAAATCCAATACCCAGCTTTGCGTAGCCTGTAATGTCACTTCCGCTGACGAGTCTATAAAGAGTTTAACCATTGCTGAATGGAAAAAACAGAAAGAGGATTTCCATAAAAACCAACAATATTTTTGCTGTATGTCTAACAAGTTGTGTCGAGTTCTCCCCTACCCTGCTTTATCTGTTAGGGCAGTTTTAATATGAAATCTATCCTTAAACAAGGATAAAGCTAGGTGCAGTTTTATGAGTGATTACTCACATATATCGTTTTCGACTGCAAAATGAAAAATGCTTATTGGAACATAGCAAATTGTTGAGTAGATTTAGGAGGAGTGACGTGTTAATTTGAATAAACATAATGTAATGAAATTTAATAAATTAGGTTGTTTTATATTGTTTTTTTCATTAGTTGTAGGCTTAAAATCTGCTTATGCACAGCAAACTACTTATGTTGTTGTACATGGTGCCTGGGGTGGCGCCTGGCAATTTAAAAAGACAGCAAATGAATTAGAGAAAGAAGGACATAAAGTATATCGTCCTGCACTAACCGGTTTGGGAGAACGTTATCATTTAGCGGATACTTCTATTCGTTTACAGACCCACATCAACGACGTTGTCAATACCATATTATTTGAAGATCTTCGAGATATTGTATTGGTTGGACACAGCTATGGGGGAATGATAATAACGGGTGTAGCAGATAGTCTTCCGGATAGAATAAAAAAATTGGTATATTTAGACGCCATCCTTCCCGATAATCAGGAATCGGTCTTGAGTTTGATGGTAAAGCCTGGGGACAATGGTCTTTTGAAATTTGAGAAGGAAGGTTTTATTATTCCATTTTGGGTAAAAGACGAAAGTAAGTTTCCGCGGGACGTCCCCACCCTTTGAAAACGATGACTGATAAAATCAGTTTAAGAAACCCAGAAAGGGAGAGAATTCCCGCTACTTATATCTTGACCTACGAAGAAGGTAAGGCAATGGAAAAAGATGACTTTTATCCATTTTACGCGAAAGCTAAACAACGTCATTTTAAAACCGTTGAATTGATCGGAGATCATAATCCGCAAATAAAAAAGCTGAAAGAATTAGTAGATTTGTTATTACAGGAAAAATAAATAAGAGCAAGATATTTCAATGACGCAAGAAGAATTATTAAATGAATTAAGTAAACCCGAAATACTCTATCCGGCTTTAGGTCTAATCGTTATACGCACCATTATTTGGTTATTATTTGCGAATACGATTCGAAAAACTTTAAACTTGGTCGCGGTGGAAAATAGATTGATGACACCTAATCAATCTTGGTTGGTGGCGATTCCATTAGTCAATATTTATTGGAATTTTCAGGTCGCTTCCCGCCTAAGAGATTCCCTCATCAATGAGTTCTATGATCGTAAGATAGCTGTAGAGGAAAACCCAACTTATCGGAAAGGATCATTGTATGCATGGATTTATTTGGCTGCAAATATCCCTTGCCGATTTCTATTCTAGGTGTTTTGGGTATTATGCACTTTGTCACATTGGCCAACTATTGGTTCAATATCAGTGCAAACCGTAGAATTTTAGAAGAACACGATAAATTTAGAGAAAAGGAGGTGATTATAAACGATGAAAATTAAAGCAGTTATTCAATATCTGGAGCAGCTGGCTCCTTGGATTTGCAGGAATCTTATGATAATGCCGGACTTATCGTAGGCAATGCAAATCAGGAGATTACCAAAATATTAATTTCGTTGGATTGTACAGAGGAAGTTGTACAGGAGGCGATCGAAAAAGGATGCAATTTAATTATTTCACATCATCCCATTGTTTTCAAAGGCTTAAAAAAGTTCAATGGAAAGAATTATGTGGAACGCACTGTCATAAAAGCTATTGAGAATAAAATTGCGCTATACGCGATACATACCAATTTGGATAATGTCACTGGCGGGGTCAATTCAAAGATAGCAGATAAACTTGGATTGGTTAATCAGGCGATATTGGAATCGAAACCCAATGTATTGCGCAAGATGGTTGTGTTTGTGCCAAGGAGTCATGTAGAAGAAGTCAGGACAGCATTATTTGATGCTGGAGCGGGCCAAATTGGGAAACATTATGATCAATGTAGTTTTAATACTGCAGGTTATGGAAGTTTCAGACCTTTGGCGGGATCCGAACCTACTATCGGCGAAATAGGAACACAGGAGCGTGTCGAAGAAACGCGGATAGAGGTGATCTATACACGTTCAATAGAAAGAAAGCTGCTTTTGGCACTTTATGAAGCGCATCCTTACGAAGAGGTGGCTTATGATCTTTTCGATTTGCAGAATACAACAGTGGAAATTGGAGCTGGGATGATCGGGAATTTACCCGAGCCTATGGACGAACGGGATTTTTAGCTTATTTGAAGGAAAACCTTAAACTAAACGTTATTCGGCATACAGCACTTCTTGGCAGAAAAGTCAGTAGAGTTGCCGTCTGTGGTGGCGCAGGAGGTTTTTGTTAGGTGCAGCAAAGCGATCTGGCGCTGATTTTTTTGTGACAGCTGATTATAAATACCATGAATTTTTTGATGCCGAGGGTGAAATTGTCATCGCGGATACGGGACATTTTGAGAGCGAACAATTTACGCAAGAATTATTGTACGACATTATTACGAAAAAATTTCCTAACTTTGCAACCTTAACAACAGAAATAGATACAAATCCTATAAAATACTACAGTTGATGGAACAAACCGTAGAACAAAAATTGAAAGCACTATGGCTTTTGCAAGCCATACATACTAAAATAGACAAAATTCGCCAGGTTCGTGGTGAATTGCCTATGGAGGTTGCAGATCTTGAAGATGAGATTGCGGGTTTAGAAACTCGTATTGAGAAGATCAGAACAGACTTAGACGATTTAGAAGATTCGATCGTTAAGCGTAAAAACATGATTAAGGATGCCCAAGCTGCTATCAAAAAATACGAGTCGCAGTTAAATGAGGTAAAGAACAATCGTGAGTACGACGCTATTTCGAAAGAAATTGAAATTCAAGGTCTTGAGATTCAGGTTTGTGAAAAAGAATCAAAGAAGCAGAGTTCGAGATTCGTAACAAAACAGAAAACTACGATACTACTGTAGGTAACCTGGAATATAGCAAAGGCGAACTTGAGGGTAAAAAGAAAGAATTGGAAACAATTACTTCCGAAACTCAAAAGGAAGAAGATGCTTTATTAGCAAAAGCTGCTGAAGCGGAAGCTAATATTGAAGAGCGTTTGGTAAAAGTTTACTACCGCTTACGTAATTCTTTCAAAAATGGTTTAGCGGTCGTTTCTATCGATCGTGATAGCTGCTCAGGATGTCACAATAAAATCCCTGCTCAGATGCAATCTGAGATTCGTCAACGTAAAAAAATCATTATCTGCGAACATTGCGGTCGTGTTTTGGTTGACGAAGGTATTGTATTGGAAATCGAACAAGAATACGGTTTCTAATCTTTGATAACAGTATATAAGCCCTGCTCAACAGCAGGGCTTTTTTTATGATATTTTTATGCAACTTTGTTGATATACGAAGCAATGTACTAGACAAAATAGTAGCTTTGCATAATAAATTTTAACCACTAAACATTTATGAATAAAACTCATTTTAAGTTTATTGCTGCGTTTTTAGTAGGAACATCATTTCTACAGGCCAAAGCGCAGGAAACTTTATTGCTCCGAAATCCAAGTATCAGCGCCAATAATATTGCTTTCGTGTACGGCGGCGATATTTGGATCGCAGACAAAAACGGTGCAAATCCAAAACGTCTAACAACAAACCCTGGCGTAGAACAAAACCCAATGTTCTCTCCTGATGGAAAAAAAAGTAGCATTTACAGGCAATTATGATGGTAATACAGATGTATATGTACTTCCTATTGAAGGAGGTGAGCCCAAGCGTATTACGTATCACCCATCTTCGGATGTATTGCGTGGCTGGTTGAATAATGACGAGGTATTTTATACAACATCGCGTGATTTTACCTATGCGCTGAGCCCGCGATTATATAGTTCTAATATCCAAGGATTGGGTATGGACAAAGCTTTATTGATGCCTGAGGCTAACCAAGGAAGCCCTTCTGCGGATGGGCGTTATTGGGCTTATATCAAAAATACTGATCCTACGGAGCGCGATCGTGTCGCTTTCAAGCGTTATCGAGGTGGTGGTACACCTACTATTTGGATTTTTGATACAAAAACCAAGGAAATTGAAGCAATTCCACAGGTGAAAAGCAACGATGTTAAACCCCTTTGGTTAGGCAGTAAGGTCTATTTTCTATCGGATCGTGATAAAATAGTAAACATCTTTAGTTACGATACCAAATCAAAGAAAGTTGAAAAACTAACTGATTTCAAAGACTACGATGTACGCTCGCTCAATGGAAATGGCAATGAGCTGATTTTTGAATATGCTGGCGTATTGAATACATTAAGCTTAAACAATAACAATAAGGTAACCGCCCTACATATTAGCGTAAATACGGATGCTATGTTTAAGCGTCCGTATTACAAAAATATCAAAGAGGACATTCGCTACGCGGCCCTCTCTCCTACAGGCCAACGGGCGCTATTTGAGTCACGGGGTGAGATCTTTACCGTGCCTAAAGAGAAAGGTGAGGCACGTAATTTATCGAATTCACCAGGTTCTCATGAACGTTTTCCAGATTGGTCTCCCAATGGAAAATGGGTTTCTTACATCTCAGATAAAAAAGGTTCCTATCAGTTGGTTTTAGTAGATCAATTTGGAAAGGATCAGCCTTTATATTTCAATCTGGGCGAAACCAATTTTTATTTTGAGCCTACCTGGTCTCCAGATTCGAAGAAATTATTCTATAATGACGCTCACCTCAATCTGTACTATATTGATATCGCATCTAAGGCTATTGTAAAGGTCGCAGACGATAAGCTGAGTGGACAAACCGGTAGAGTATCCAATCATTTTCAACCGAGCTGGTCTCCAGATTCAAAATGGATTTCGTTTACACGTACTTTGGAAAACGGCGTACCGGCTGTATTTATGTACAATCTGGATACAAAGAAAACGCAGCAAATTACAGATGGTATGAGTTCTGTTCGCAGTACTGCCTTTTCACAGGATGGCAAATATCTTTTCTTCACGGCGAGTACCAATACAGGATTGACCAATTCCGGTCTACATATGTCCGCTACGCAACGTAATGTTGATTATGCTGTATATGCCTTTATTTTGTCAAGTAAAACCCTTCGTTCTTTAAGAATGAAAGTGATGAAGAGCAGATTCGTGAAGATAAAGCGGACAAACCAGCTGAAAAAGAAGACAACAAAACAGCTCGCGTAAAAGAAAACGATAAAAAGCACCGAAAAAGATAAAAAGGAAGAAGCTCCGGCTAATAAGCCTCAAGACAAATCCATTCAGGTAGATTTTGACCGTATCGAGAACCGTATTGTCGCTTTACCTTTGCCGGTAGGTACCTATTGGAATCTGAATGGCTTGGTTCCAAACCAGTTGACCTATCAGCGCGGAGGTACCATTGGGGCCTACGATTTTAAAGATCTGGAAAATAAGACATTGGTCGAGAATGCCCGCAGTTTTGTGATCAGTGCCGATGGCAAGAAAATGTTATATCAGACAGCGAATGGTTATAATATCGTAAATGCCGGACAGAAAGTTGCATCTCCAACTGCAGGTGCAATAAAATTGGATGGTATCCAACAATTGGTAGATCCTGTTGCCGAATGGAAACAAGTCTTCAATGAAGTTTGGGCAATGCAGAAAGATTATTTCTATGTAGAGAATATGCATGGTGCTGATTGGAAAGCCATGAAAACCAAATATGAGAAGTTTCTTCCATTTGTTAACCATCGTTCTGATTTAGGCTATTTATTGAACGAAATGATGGGCGAAATGGTTGTTGGACACAATTATATCTATCCGGGTGATCAACCTTCTACCCCATCTGTGTCAGTAGGTGTATTAGGGGCTGACTATACGATCAAAAATGGATATTACCAGATAGCGAAGTTATTTACACGTTTGGAGTGGAATCCTTCTTTTAAGGCACCATTGGCAGAACCGGGATTGAATATCAAAGAAGGTGATTATATTGTCGCTGTAAACGGTATTGAATTAACGGAAGATAAGGATATCTATAGTCTATTTGATAATACCGTAGGCAAGCAGGTAGCCTTAAAAATTAATTCCAAGCCGTCTCTGGTTGGTGCTCGCGAAGTCATTGTAAAACCGATTTCTTTTACAGACGAAATGAGCTTGCGTAGCATGGAGTGGGTGGAGCGCAACCGTAAAAAAGTAGATCAGCTAAGCAATGGACAAATCGCTTACGTATACATGCCAAATACAGGACCTGAGGGGTATACCTACTTTAACCGTTATTATTTCTCCCAGATGGATAAAAAGGCCCTTCTGATGGATGAAAGAAACAATGGTGGAGGCTGGGTAGCCGATTATGTCATTGACCTACTATCCCGTGAATTAATATCTGGCTGGGGTATTCGCGATGGCAAGGGATTTACGACTCCAGGTAATGGTATTTACGGACCAAAGGCGATGATCATAAATGAAAATGCCGGTTTGGAGGTGATATGATGCCGTACATGTTCCGTTTCAAAGGCCTCGGTAAATTGGTTGGCCGTACAACAATGGGAATCTTGGTCGGTATCAGTGGGTACCCGCCGTTATTGGATGGTGGACGTATTACTTCACCAAACTTTGGTGTATATGACCTGAAAGGCAACTGGATTATAGAAAATGAGGGTGTTGCTCCGGATATCTTTGTTGAGCAATTACCAAAAGATTTGCTAGAAGGACGTGATCCACAATTGGAAAGAACGGTGAAGATTTTATTGGAAGAAATGAAAACCTATCCTTACAAAAATCTACAGAAACCTGCAGATCCAATACGGGTGAACTAATAAAGGAATAGCGATAAAAGGGCTTTGGAAACTATTTCCAAAGCCTTTTTGCATGTTTTTGGAGCAGATTATCTTGCTTTGATAATTATTTTAAGGTATCTGGGGTCAGGCTTTTAGTAAATGGTCTTTTTCCACTACTTTAATGAAGTAATGGCTATTGAAATGCAGTGATTTTATAAAGTAACATGCTTTTATTGTTATCTTTAAAGCATATTTTAGATTTATGTACCCCGAGCAAACTACTTCCCTTTTCAATCGTTATTGCGTTTGGTCCTGTTGGTCATCGGATTTACCTTTCTCTCACAGGTCATCGGTATCCTTATCATCTTTTTCTACTACAAGTTTACAGGACAGGCATTTTCAATGGCTACCCTAATGCAAGGATCAGCGAATGAAATGCGTTTTCTATTGCTGTTGAGTAGCTTGGGATCCTTTGTTGTGCCCGCCTACCTGATGAATACCCGAGAGGGGTATGGGATCTCTTATTTTAAACAGGAATATACGCCACAGGCAAAGCAGTTTGCGTATATTTTTTTCGCAATGCTCGCTTTTATGCCATTGATGAGCTTAATAGGGCATTGGAACGAGTCATTACAGTTGCCTGATAATATGAGATCTGTGCAGGTATGGATGGAACGTAGTGAGCGAGAATCAGGAGATCTGATCAAGGGGATTATCGTGGAAACAAGTTTTATCGGATTTCTATTTAATCTGGTGGTTCTGGCATTGATACCTGCAGTAGGCGAAGAACTATTATTTCGAGGTGTTCTTCAAAATATTGTCGGAAGATGGATTTCCAACCCCCACGTTGTTATCTGGATTGTGGCTATTGTTTTTAGCGCCATACATCTGCAGTTTTTTGGATTTATACCACGGATGTTGTTGGGTGCATTTTTGGTTATCTCTATTTATGGAGCAGAAATATTTGGTTGCCTATTTTTGGTCATTTCGTCAACAATGCAGGCGCTACGATCATGGCCTTTTATTATACAAAAAATGGTAAAAGTTACGCTGAAATCAATGCATTTGAAGTGCAATCTTGGTGGATATATGTTGTAGGCTTCATTTTTACTGCTATTTTTGTATTCTTATTTTATCTGTCAACACAAAAAGGAAACCATGGAGAACGATTGGAAGAAAATTAAAATATATACAAATGCTATTCAGGCTGAAATAGTAAAACAAATGCTGGAAGAGAATGGTATTCCCGCGGTTATATTAAATAAGCAAGATTCTTCTTATCTGTTTGGAAAAATAGAACTATATGTTAGTGAAAACTCGGTTGAGACTGCCGAAAGATTGATTGAAGAAGTAGGGGAGAGAACTAAAATGAAGACAAGAGCGATAACCGGTGCTATTTTTGTAGCTGTCATGGTGGCATCCACCTTATTTGGACCATACCTATACAGCATCTTTTTTACACTCTTGAGTGCATGGTGTCTGTATGAGTTTTACGGTATTGTGTCATCCGAAGAACGTGCGCCTAATAAGGTCTTAGGGATCATTTTAGCGTTGACGGGATTTGCTGTAGGGTCTATGGTAGCTATGAACCTTTTGGAACCTAAATTTCTATGGCTCGTTACACCACTGGTCGGTTTGACCTATATTATTTCACTTTTTCAAAAACGAAGTTTTCCCTTTAATGATATAGCCTATACTTTTTGGGGATCTGTTATGTCACATTTCCATTCTTTCTTTTTGCGAAACTAGGATTTATCAATGGTGTATATAATCATTATATTCCCCTCGGTTTTTTAATATTGCTCTGGACCAACGATACCGGAGCATATCTTGCAGGTCGGAGTTTTGGTAAACATAAATTGTTTGAGCGGATCTCTCCGAAAAAGACTTGGGAGGGATTTTTCGGTGGTTTCATTTTAGCTATTGTGGTAGCTGTAAATCTTGAAAAATATTTTGGAAGTTTGCCATTGTGGCAATGGATTATCGTTGCTATGATCATCAGTATTGTTGGAACATTGGGCGATCTGGTCGAATCGATGTTAAAGCGGAGCTTGCACGTTAAGGATTCAGGCAGTATCTTACCGGGACATGGAGGTTTCTTGGACCGTTTTGATGGCTTATTATTGGCAGCACCGATAGTTTATATTTTCTTAATTTTAATCAGTTAAAAGAATTATGAGTCACATTCAGAAATCTACCTTTGATTTTTTGACCGAATTAAAGGAAAATAATACAAGAGAATGGTTTGCAGATAACCGGGAGAAATATGAGTCCGCATTGGCTGATGTACGGAGTTTTCTAACGGATTTAATAGCTGCCCTGAGTGAATTTGATCCTAAAATAAATACCTCCATACAAGCCAATAAATGTCTGTTCCGTATCTATAGAGATACCCGTTTTTCAAATGACAAGACGCCCTATAAGACCTGGTTTGGAGCCGGAATATCTGTTGATGGAAGAAAATTGCGTGGCCCTGAATATTATATTCATATCGGTGCTGAAAATTCATTTATTGCCTGTGGCTACTGGAGGCCGGAGAAGCCGCATCTGGAGGCTATAAGACAGGAGATAGACTACAGTGGCGAACAATTGGCTAAGACGCTGAATGGATTGTTGGATGAGGGGAAAATAAATCTTTTCAAAGAGGATCTGTTAAAACGTGCTCCTGCCGGTTATGGCGAAGATAATCCCTACATTGATTTTATCAAGTTAAAAAGCTTTGTTCTGGATCAACCTTTGACGATCAAAGACCTGTCAAACAAAAACGCATTGGATAATATTATCGCCTCTTATAAAAAAATGTTACCCTTCAAAGAGTTTTTACAAGAGGCGATCGACAGCGAATAGTCTACTCTGGTAGACTAATTTTGCCCATACAGACCGCAGGAGAATCTTTTATATGCTCGACATTGGATTTGTTTCCAGTGAGGGTCTCATTGGCTAGCAAGGCGAATAATACCGCTTCCTTCGCATCGGGATCAACCCCTAATGTGGCGAAGCTCTCTACTTTGATGTCCGGCAGATTTGCTTTGATGTACTCAAAAAGTAGCGGATTATGCAGTCCCCGCCACTGATATATACCGAGAAATTCGCTAACCCAAGGGCTTGCCGACGTATGCCGTTGATCATCGCTTGGGCCGAAAAGCGATTGAGTGTTGCCATGACATCTTCTGCTGAGAGATCTAATGTCTCAGAACGTTTTTGAGCCTCTTTCAGGTAATCAAGATTGAATAATTCCGGACCCGTTGTTTTCGGAAACTCCAAAGTTAGGAATTCTTCCGCCAGGAGCTGCTCTAATAATGGCCCATTAACCGTCCCCTTTTTTGCAATCATGGCATCTCTGTCCATCTCTTGGTCAAAATGAGCTTTCATATACTGGTTCATCATTGTATTTCCCGGCCCTAGATCTGTTGCATAGGCTTCCAGATTGCTTTGATGGCTAGGGATAAAGGTGAAATTCGAAATACCTCCTATATTCAGTAAAAATCGGTTTTCGGTGGGATGGGAAAAAGAAGATAGTCTCCATAGGCTGCTAACGGTGCCCCCTCTCCTCCTGCGGCAATGTGTTTTTGTCTAAAATCTGACAGTGTAATTATACCGGTATGTATGGCAATATGATCCCCATCACCGATTTGTAGTGTGCTATTGGGCCAACCGAGGTCCTTCGTCAACGATTGCGGAGCATGATATACCGTCTGTCCATGACTAGCGATGCAGTCTATCTCTGTAGATGAAATATTCCAGCTTTCAAGGGCTTGGTTGATCAGGTTCGCATGGGTGATCCCTACATATGCGTTGAGGCCCGAAAGTAACTGTTGGTCGATGGTTCTTTTGCAAATATTTCACGGACTTTGGTTCTGAATATATCCTCATAATCCATTGTGATAAACTTTTCTAAGCTTATTTTTGTGGTCTTTCCGGCATTTTCGATACGGCATAATGCGATATCAAGACCGTCCAATGAAGTTCCGGACATTAAACCAATAATAAAACGCTCTTTTTTAGGGCTATCTGATAAAGTTTTTCGATTTGAGGATTCATAATCTAAAAATAAACACAAAAATCT
The DNA here is from genome assembly GCF_019285695.1 of Sphingobacterium sp. E70. NCBI lineage: Bacteria > Pseudomonadati > Bacteroidota > Sphingobacteriia > Sphingobacteriales > Sphingobacteriaceae > Sphingobacterium > Sphingobacterium sp. E70. The sequence goes on from NZ_CP079104.1 coordinate 2,814,358, forward strand.
TATAATGAATATCATTTTTGACAATTGAAGATATTTTGTAACTTCACGGCATTAAAAATCAAAAAATTAGATACAATGAATTTTCCAGCAGAATTGAAATACACCAAAGATCACGAATGGATTCGTGTTGAAGGTGATGAAGCAGTTGTAGGGATTACCGATTTCGCTCAACGTGAATTGGGTGACATCGTTTTTGTTGACATTAACACTGTAGGTGAAGAAGTTGCCGCAAATGAAGTTTTCGGTACAATCGAAGCTGTAAAAACAGTTTCTGATTTGTTTTTGCCTGTAGCAGCGACAATTTTATCAGTTAATGATGCAATTGATGCTTCTCCTGAATTGGTGAATTCTGATCCATATGGTGAGGGCTGGATTGTTCGTATTAAATTGAATAATGTAGCAGACGTAGATGCATTATTATCTGCAGATCAATACAAAGAAGAAATCAACGCTTAATACCGTTGTGATAACAAAAAGGGCTTAATTTTAAAATTAAGCCCTTTTTGTTGCTATCTATTGGCATTTTATAACTGTTTTGATCTTTGCTTCAGGCATATCGACATCACTTGTCATCTCCGTTATTTTAGTCAGACAAGTCTTTTTATCCAATACATAGAACCCTTGGATACTACCGACCTGTTTTGCGTCCGATCCAAACATTTTTCCTTCCACATTTACCTTATAACCCTGTTCATTTACTTCGGCGAGAGTCATTTTGTTTTCGACCAGTAGACCCGATTCTTCCGATTCTGATTTTGAACTCCATGATTCTCCAATACCAATGGCATGTTCAGGCAATACGGTGCTAATATTTTCAAACATACTGCGATCAAAAGGAAGGTTGACGCCTTCCGGCAATTTTATATCCGAAGATTTTCCCAATTGATCTATTGAAAAGCTAATCTTACTATCTACTAGCTTGCCTACTGTAGCATGCATCTGTTTTGAAAATTCATTTGCTTCCGGATTTTTGGAGTCATAGGTCATTTCCATGGCTTCTCCGCTCATTTTCATATTGATACCAGTGTATTTAAGCTCAAATAGAAAGGAATTGTCTTTCTTGGCTGTATTTGTAATATCAAAGCCCATTGTTAAGTCTGTCACAATCTTCTGTTCGCCAGTTTCGATATCCATTGCCATAATCACATTTTGCGCTATTGTCTTCCCCTCTTCAGGGTTCACCCGCAGGGTATATTTCTTTTGGGCTGATACAGATAGGACTACAAATGCGAATACAGCCGTCAAAGCTATTGTTTTTAGTGTTTTCATCTATTGGAATTTTTGTTAATAATAACAGGACAGATAAATATATAAAAAAATCCCTTTTACAATCAGTAAAAGGGATTTTTATTTGATTCAAAAAAGAATCCAATTATTTTTTGATATAAGATACTTCTTTTACAGCTTTAACTACTTTTTCTACATTAGGTAAAGCAGCTTCAATCAATGTTGGCGCATAAGGAAGAGGTACGTCAGCACAATTCACACGAATTACAGGAGCGTCCAAATAGTCAAATGCATTGCGTTGTACATTAAATGCTAAATCTGTAGAAATTGATGCCAAAGGCCATGCTTCTTCTACGATAACCAGACGGTTTGTTTTCTTTACAGATTCAATAAGTGTTGGGTAGTCAATAGGACGTACAGAACGCAAATCGATCAATTCTACACTGATACCTTCTTTTTCAATTCTTCAACTGCTGGAATTACAACACGAGGAAGCATTTTACCGAAAGAAACAACAGTAACATCGGTACCTTCTTGGATGATATTTGCTTTTCCGATTTCCAAGTAGTACTCTTCTTCAGGGACTTCGCCTTTATCACCGTACATGACCTCAGATTCCATGAAAATAACAGGATCTGGATCAATAATAGCAGATTTCAATAAACCTTTAGCTTCGTAAGGGTTTGAAGGAACAACCACTTTTAAACCTGGTGTATTTGCAAACCAGTTTTCAAAGTTTTGAGAGTGTTGTGCTGCTAGCTGACCTGCATTTCCTGTCGGGCCACGGAAGACCATTGGGATAGAAAATTGTCCACCACTCATGGAGTGGATTTTGCAGCAGCATTGATAACTTGGTCAATCGCAACAAGTGAAAAGTTGAACGTCATGAATTCAACGATTGGTTTTAGACCATTCATTGCTGCACCAACAGCGATACCAGCAAAACCAAGTTCAGCAATAGGTGTATCAATGATACGTTTTGCACCGAATTCATCAAGCATACCTTGGCTTACTTTATAAGCACCGTTATACTCTGCAACTTCTTCACCTAATAAAAATATTTTGTCGTCTTTACGCATTTCTTCGTTCATTGCTTCACGAAGTGCTTCTCTGAATTGTATTTCTCTCATCAGTTGTAAAATAGTGTCAATTTTTAGATTACAAATCTACTATTTAAAATTGATATTTTGAAGATTTGACTAGCCTAATTGTATAGTTTTATGTCATTTTTAATAAGTAGATGACTTTTGTATTAAATTTTGGAAAATAAGTCCGGCAAGAAATCCAATGTTTGTATAAGTGCCTTATTACTATTCATTATTGCCAGAGGAATGTTCCACGTGGCACGGTTTCTTTTTCTACGTAATTGGAGATCCCACGGAGCTCAATCACCGGAAGATCCATCTTATCCGCGGCAAAGAAAACAGCGGCACCTTCCATGCTCTCGATACAACTGTTGGGGTTGAGCTGTTGCACTTTTGCGATACTATCGGTATTCCCATGAACCTTATTTACAGTAATGCCATGTCTTTGGGCTAAAAAGGGAGCACTACATTTTCACCATAAAGCAAAGAAGACTCGAATTTGGATCTTCCGAAACCCAACTGTTCAATCGGAATAAATTGCTGATCATCTTCTGCACCCAATTCTACAAACGATTCTGAGGTGACCTGCACCACCTCTCCTATTTTCAGGTTGCGGTCAAAGCATCCTGCTATACCTATATTTATAAGGAGATCGTATTTGTTTTCATGTAATATCTCCCCAATTCAAATGCTGTTGCCACCATCCCTACACCTGTGATCACTGTGTCACAATTGGGGTAGTTGGCGGCAACCTCCAAAAAGGTTGAATTTCGAATTGCGTAGCGGCTACGATTAATATCTTCATGATAGACTTCTTTTATAGTATGCGAAAATTACGAATTATCGCGGAGGTCTTTAGCACATTAAAATAAAAATTGGCAGGTGATCTTTACTTGTTAATTATATTACCATATTCTGACGGCATTCCTAAAATAGAAATGTTAAAATTGGGCCTAAAGCCGTATCTTTGTATTATTATGATATTTATAACTCGTCGTGAACGTTTTTGTGCAGCACATAAGCTGTATCGTGAAGATTGGAGCAATGAACAAAACGAACAAGTGTTTGGACTTTGTTCTAATCCAAATTGGCATGGGCACAATTATGACCTTTTGTCACAGTCAAGGGGAAGTAAATCCCGAAACTGGTTTTTTGATCGATTTGAAGATCATGAAAGAAATTATCAATCGCAGCATCATTGATAAAGTGGATCATCGTAATTTCAACTTGGATGTTGATTTTATGAAGGGTGTCATGGCCTCTACAGAAAATATCGCTATTGAGATATTCAAGATCCTGAAACCACTTTTTGAAGAACAAGGAGTGGCATTGCATAGTGTTCGTTTGCACGAAACCGAAAATAACTACGTCGAATATTTTGGCGATTAATCTTTAATACATTTAAATAGTAGAAACTATGAGTCAACACTCATTTGACAACGAAGAGTTGGATGGATATATTAAGATCGACAAATACAATACTGAAAAAGTAGATCGCATCGCTTCTCATTATACAGATATATTGGAATGCCTGGGAGAGGATCCTAAGCGTGAAGGTCTGGTAAAGACTCCTGAGCGTGTCGCTAAAGCCCTGCAGTTTTTGACACATGGATATGATATCGATGCCGCTGAAGTACTGAGAGGAGCCATGTTTGAAGAAGATTATAGCCAGATGGTGGTTGTAAAGGATATTGAAGTGTACTCGCTATGTGAGCATCACATGTTACCTTTCTTTGGAAAGGCACATATCGCTTATATTCCAAATGGACATATTGTAGGTTTGAGTAAAATTCCGCGTGTCGTGGATATCTTTGCTCGCCGTCTGCAGGTACAAGAGCGTTTGACCAACGAAATCAGAGACTGTATCCAGGAAACGTTAGGCGCTCGTGGCGTTGCGGTCGTGATGGAGTGTAAACACATGTGTATGGCCATGCGTGGTGTGCAAAAACAGAATTCCGTTACAACAACCTCGGCATTTACAGGTGCATTTCAAAATGACGTGACCCGATCTGAATTTTTACGTTTGATCACAGCAGATCTTGCTTAATGTTTTTATCGATAAATAATAAAAACAGTCCCTCGAAAAGCACGTCTTCTCGAGGGCTTATTTTTTGATGAAATTTGGAAATAAATACAAAAATCAAAAAAGTAGATATTGCGTTTTTGAGCTTTTAAGGCAAATCACTAAAAATTCCTTTACAAACCGATAATTATATTAAACTGTTTTTCAGTTGTTTATAAAAAAATATTTTTATCATAAAAATGTTTTTGGTACCTTTGTGGTTATGGAAATTGTTGCCAACGATTTGGAGTCCTATTTGGAACATACTACAGACGATGAAAATTCGTTGCTGAAAAGGGTAAATCGGGAGACATATTTGAAGGAAACAATGCCCCATATGTTATCTGGTCATTACCAGGAAGAGTTCTTTCTTTATTGAGTAAATTGGTTGCTCCAAAACGTATTTTGGAGATCGGAACTTTACGGGATATGCAACATTATGTCTCGCAGAGGGTCTTCAGCAAGATGGCATTTTACATACCATTGATATCAATGAAGAGCAACAGGAAAGAGTCCAAAGTTATTTTGATGCGTCTGAATTCGCAGATAAAATCAGATATCATATTGGCGATGCAGCGGAGATTATACCCACATTGAATGAAACATTTGATCTGGTGTTTATTGATGCTGATAAAAAGAGAAATTTATATTATTTCGAAACGATAATAAATCAAGTTCCGTCTGGGGACTTATTTTGATTGACAACGTCTTATGGAAAGGTAAGGTGTTAGATTCAAAACCAGACAACCAAACAAAGCAGATCATTGATTTGAATGCACGTTTAGCTCAGGACAAGCGCGTAGAAAAGGTAATATTACCGATTCGAGACGGACTTTTGCATTGCGCAAGAAGTAATTTGAGAACTAAAACATTCTTCATGAATTTAAAACAATTAAAAAGCTTTGTACTGGTACTGGCTTTGGCAACTTTTGGAATTTCAAAAGTTTCAGCTCAAAGTGCGGCATATGTCGATAAGTACAGTCCAATAGCAAAAGAAATGATGGAGGAACACGGAGTTCCAGCATCGGTTATCTTAGCCATCGCCATGCATGAAAGCGGAAATGGTGGTAGCAGGATAGCAAAGAATTTGAATAACCACTTTGGTGTCAAAGGAAAGAACAGAAGTACCGTTATTCGGTCAGCTTACAAAGGTTATAGGTCTGTATTAGACTCATATGATGACTTTGTAGGAATAGTAAAAAGAAAGAAGACTACTCAAAGCCTTTTTGAAAAACATCCAGGAGAAAAATATGAAGCTTGGGTCAAGGCAATAGCTCGTTCGGGATACTCTACGAGTAGAGACTGGACAGCGAAAGTATTTTTAAAACGATCAAACTATATCATCTTGATATGTTTGATAACGATTCCAAGCAAAATAAATTCTCGTCAACAAAAAAATAAGCACGACATTATTGCATGAAGAAGTTTTTTTATGGCATGATTGTATTCATGATGTTGATTACATCATGTTCAAGCCGGAGAGGCACCTTATCGTCTTCTAAATCCGGATCCAATTCAAAAACTTCTTCATCTTCTTCCGTAGGCCGACCCACCATGGCTGGAAATGACTACATTGCTCAATATAAAGATATAGCAATTGCAGAAATGAACAAATATGGTATTCCGGCCAGCATTAAGCTCGCTCAGGCTCTGTTGGAGTCTGGCAACGGCAATAGCTACCTGGCACGTGAAGCAAATAATCATTTTGGTATTAAGTGCGGCGGCGTATGGAAAGGTAAATCCGTGACCCGTCCCGACGACAATATTAATGATTGTTTTCGTGTATATGACAATCCTCAACAATCGTTTAGGGATCACTCCGAGTTTCTGCTACGCCCCCGTTATTCAGCTTTGTTTAAGTTGGATAAGGATGATTACAAGGGCTGGGCTAAGGGACTGAAGGCTGCAGGATATGCAACCAACCCCGCTATCCGGATCTATTGATTGAAATGATAGAACGATATCATCTTGATCAATATGACCGAAGAGAGACTCCTAAGGAGAAAGTCGTGCGTGAAGAGGTTGTAAAAGAAGAAATTGTCCAGAATGTTCAGGAGACCCCTCCTGCTACTGTGAAGACTGAGGAGATCAAAAGCCCTTTAGCGATGCGTATTCATGAGGTGAAAGCGCAGGAAACGCTTTATTCGCTTAGCAAGCTCTATAATGTCTCTGTCGAACAGATCAAATCATTAAATGGCCTTACAGATGAAGCATTGTCCCTAGGACAGCTATTGGTTATATCTAAATAGTTACGCTTTAAAAGATGTTAAATATTTCAGTTTTGTATGGCGATATAGTAGTTTTACGAAAGTGAAACTAATACGCTATATTTTTCTGTTTGTAGCCATACTAGGCATTACCCCCTACTTTTTGCCAAGAAAAGAAAGTTGAAGGGATCGTATTTGACAAAAAAACCAAGCAACGTATCGGAAATGTGAAACTTGCCAATCTAAGGACGGGAGAGGTGTTCTATAATAATATAAAAGGTGAATTTGACTTTTCTGCCCGGATAGGTGATCAGATTGTTGCAATGAGCAAAGAATATTTTTCAGATACCCTTGCTGTTGACAATAAGGGATTATTGTTGTTTCATTTAATCCGGGAGTCGATCTATATTGATGAGGTGCAGGTATCAGCACGAAAGAATCCTGAGGAAATTCTGAAAAAGCCAAAGAAGATTATGAGAAGGCCTACCGGTTGGCAGGATATGGTGATGTATTTTCGGTGGGACCTACTGGGGCGGGACTGAGCATCAACTCTATTTATAGCCTGTTTAGTAAGGAGGCTAAAAGAGCGCGTAGACTGACTAAAACCATAGAAAACGATTATAAGGAAAATGTAATTGATTATAAATTTACGAAGGAACTTATTAGTAAGGTCACGGGGCTCAATTTTGAAGAGGCCGAGCGATTTAGGAGAATATTTAGGCCCTCCTATTTTTTCATTCTGGCAGCAAGCGATTACGAAGTAACAAATTACATCAAAGATTGCTATTCCCGTTATCGAATAAACCCTTCTCAATATTTTATTGATCCTTTTCCAACAATTAATTATAAATTAGTACCGTAAATAAAAAATAGACGTTTTCAGAATGAAGTTATTCAATTTTGTCGGCATGGCCTTGCTTTGCCTTTCTTTTACAAGCATAAAGGCACAGGATCTGAAAGATCTTAGAGCAAAACCAGATACCGTAATTTCTGTCCAAAAAGAGCAACCTTTAAATATCAAAACTATTCGTCCGGTGGTACCCAAGCTCAATCTTGAGGTCGATTACTGGAAGCATTGGACCAAATTTGGGATCAATTTAAACCAAGCATCCTTTAACGATAATTGGAAAGGAGGTGGTGTCGGTTCTACTGCTATTGGTCTCAATGCCAATCACAAATCAGACTATACCCGGGACAACTTTAATTTCGTGACTGAAGTTGACCTCCGTTATGGAAAGATCAGGAATAAGGGTAATATCGCGAAGAAAAATAATGACCGTATATTTTGGGATAACAAGTTATCCTATAAACTATCCGCTAATTGGGCCTTGTTTACATCGGTTACTTTTGAGTCACAATTTGATGCTGGGTATAAGTATAAAACTGTGAATGGCAAGGACACGATCGATTATATTGAAAATGCATTTATGGCGCCAGCTTATTTGACCGAGTCTTTCGGTCTTGAGTATAAGCCGAGCAATGAGTTTTCGTTGCGTTTTGGTACGGGTACCGCACGGCAGACCTTTATTTTGGATGAGCGTGTAAAACCTCGTTCGGTAGATGGCTTTTATGATAAATATGGTTATTATCTGTTGCCGGACATGAATAAACCAGAGGGAGAGGGAAATCTTCGAAAGGGTACAGGAGAGCGGTTTGGTGTCAAGGAAGACCGTTCTTTTGCCAATGCATTGGCATTCCAGATCACAGGTAACTTGGATAAGAATTTTACGGATAAACTAAATGTGAAAGCACGTTATAATCTGTTTGCTGATTACGAAAAAATTTCAGATCCAACCCATCGTCTTGATGTCACAATAACAGCGAAAGTAACTCGGGTAATCAACGTCAATCTAAACGGGATTATGATCTATGATCCGGATGTTATTTCAAGAGTTCAATTGAGCCAGTCATTGGCTATGGGAATAGTTTATAGTTTACCAAAATAATGTTTAGACCAGTGTCAATTGGGATCATACTTGCTGTTTTTATGTCTTTGGCGGGCTGTAAGTCCAAGGGACAAGCTGCTGTGGCCAAGCCATTGGTGGCGTCTTTTGCCCCTGCGGTTGTACTGGAGGAAAAAGTTGTCGCCAAACCCGACACCAATCTATTGACACCCCAGGAGAGAAAGGTCATCTTCTTACAAAAGACAGGGACTCACCCCTACTGGCACCAAGCAGAAGCCATTCACTATGATGTGCGTAAGCCAAATTTTGTGATTATCCACCATACGGCACAAGATAGTGTTGGTCAGACGATAAAAACGTTTCAGATTCCACGCACCAAGGTCAGTTCACATTATGTGATTGGTCGAAATGGTGAAATTATTCAGATGTTGAATGATTATGTACGATCGTGGCATGCCGGTGTGGCTAAGTGGGGATCGATTGTGGACATGAACTCTTGTTCTATTGGGATTGAATTGGACAATAATGGTAGAGAACCCTTCCCAGATGCTCAGATCAATTCGTTGATGACCGTTTTAGATACATTAAAATCACGATACCTGATACCTGACAATAATTTTATTGGTCATGCAGACATCGCTCCGGCACGAAAGAATGATCCTAGCGTTTTCTTCCCCTGGAAGAAGCTTGCGAGCAGAGGATTTGGTATCTGGTATGATGAGGGCCAACTGGTTGCTCCTCCTGACAGTTTTAATGCCATTGACGCGCTTAAAATCATCGGGTATGATACATCCAACCTAAAGGCAGCCATCGTTGCATTTAAGCGTAAATTTATTGTACGGGATACAACACCCGAGCTGACCATATATGATAAGAGCGTACTTTACAATATTTACAAGAAATACTAATAAGCTGTCAAAATGCGAATTTTGATAGATGATGCTAGATAAGATATTGGCATCTCAGTCTATAAAAATAAAAAGTCCGGGTTCGCTATGAATCCGGACTTTTTAATATTGGCGGGGATTAAGAAGACCTCTGCTAATTAAATACAACCTCGTAATCAGGTATCTTATTTGCGAGTAAGTCACTTTATTTTTCCAAGTTGTTCTGTTGCGTATTGCTTGTATTTGGTACAGCCGAATTATTTCTGAGCGAAAGCTGTATAAAATATGCAATTATCATGACGGCCAGACAGCCAATGAGATTCAGCCAGAGAAAAGGAATTTTGTCTAGGTACCAGATGCCAACGACAAAGATTTCAGAGAGGATCGCGGCGATGAAAACAGCCTTTCCTGAATTTTTTTCATATAGAAAGCAACGATAAATATGCCTAGGATTGTGCCATAGAATAAGGACCCCAAGATATTCACTGCCTCTAAAAGATTGCCCAGCTTGTTAGCATATAGTGCAATGACCACGGTAAAGATGCCCCAAATTAAGGTAAATATACGAGACCAGAGGAGATCCTGCTTTTCGGTTGCGTTGCGGTTTATAAAACGTTTGTAGATATCTATGGTTGTCGTTGAAGCCAGTGAGTTTATGGCACTAGCGGTGGAGCCCATAGATGCCAGAAAAATAACAGCGATCAGCAAACCGATTAGACCTTTCGGAAAAGCTTTAGTTACAAACGAAAGGAAAACATAGTTATTGTCGTTTGTCTCAGCTGCAGGATTGTTTTTCTTGATAAGTGTCAGTGTGCTGTCTTTTACTTGTTGCATTTGGGCATTCAGTTGATGCAATGCTGTTCGGGAGAACTCGATGTTCTCCTGATCATCCTGATCCAGTGCTGTACCGAGACCATTGACGAGAGATTCACGTTGTTGGAATAGCTGAGTATGTTTTTGTTCAAGCTCTTGGTAGGAAGCCGCATATGGACTTTCTTTCAACTTCTGGACTTCGACCTGGTTAAAGAAGATCGGCGGCTGGTGGTATTGATAATAGGTAAATACCAGGATACCGATCAGCAGGATGGCAAATTGCATCGGGATCTTTAGAAGTCCGTTCATAATTAGCCCCATTCTGCTTTCCTTTATGGAAGATCCGGTGAGATAACGGCCTACCTGGCTCTGGTCTGTACCAAAATAAGAAAGCTGGAGGAAAAATCCTCCGATCAGCCCAGTCCACAACGTATAATTGTTATTCAGGTCAAATGTGAAGTCCAGGGCATTGGTTTTGCCCGATTTGCCGGCGATATGCAGTGCTTTCGAAAGACCGATGTCCGCCGGAAGAAGATGGATAACAAGCATGCCCGCAATAAGCAGAGAGCCGAATATTATGCTCATCTGGAGCAATTGTGTATGTGATACCGCTTTTGTACCACCATAGGTGGTGTAGATAACCACAAAACTCCCAATGACCAGAGTTGTTAAAGTCAGATCAATATGGAGAATCGTTGAGATGATGAGCGCTGGTGCAAAAATGGTAATACCAGTGGAAATACCCCGTTGGATTAAAAAAGTAGTGCTGTAAGCCCGCGGGTCTTAACATCGAAACGTTTCTCAAGAAATTCGTAGGCAGTGAAAACTTTAAGTCTGTGAAATATTGGGATAAAGGTAATACAGAGTACAATCATGGCCAATGGGAGACCGAAATAAAACTGTACAAAACTCATTCCTGAGGAGTATGCTAATCCGGGAGCAGACAAAAAAGTAATGGCACTCGCCTGAGTGGCCATTACCGAAAGCCCGACATGGTACCAAGGCAAAGAACGATTGCCCAAAAGATAACCATCAATATTTTTGATCCCTCGACTTTTGTAGATGCCGTAGGCGACAATCGACAAAAGTGTTAGTAATAGAACGGCCCAATCTGCTGTACTCATGAATAATGTTTCGTAAAAAAGTACAGAAAAAGGATAAATATAAATAGCCAGATAACGACCATCCAATAGTAGCGTTTCCAGCTATTCATCCTGTATTTTATCTGTCTGAAGGCTTTTGAGGATAGATAACACTGTTAAAAAACGCAGCGATAATCAATCCAATAACTGCACCGCCAATGATGCTTAAAAATGTCTCATTTGCAGTGAAGCCAATTAATGCACCAAAAACTACAGCGACCAAAAGGATGATCCCTTTTGCTTTGCCAGCATCTATCGTTGTGCAGTTGTTGTCAATCTGATTTTCCATTGTGATATTTTATTTTGATTTTGATAACAAATTTACAAATAATCTGTAAGCTCCAGGAATTCCAGCAGGTAATTGTCTAAAAAAGATAGCGATGTATAGACAAATTTTCCTTTCCCGTAGTCCGTAATCAATAATGATCCCTTATGCAAAGGCTCACCAGGGTCCTGTATGGCGATTGGTGTACGGTATCTCTTGTCGATATTTTCAGCGAAATACAATCCCCTCTCCTGTACCCAATTGTCAAAGTCTGCTTTTGTAATTTTATTGGGATAATTGAAAACCGGATCTTTTTCATCAAAATGAACATCGGCAAGTTCATCGGTAACCCGACTCCTTCCAAGACTAAAAGCATAGGGGCCAAAAGTTTTCGAAACTAAGCCATTGCTTACGTTGTATTGCTCGAGCACGGTTCCGCCGTTATTCACATAATCCAATAGTCTATTTTGAATCTGTGCGATATCTTTATTGACATTAAAGATCCTTACGCCCAAGATGACCGCATCATAGCCTGAGAGATCACTTTTTAATAGCTGTTCGCCTGTTAACACATCCACTTTGATGCCAATTGCACTGAGCGATTCCGGAATGAGATCTCCTGCGCCATGGATATAGGCTACTTTTTTAACTTCATTGTTTAGATTGATATTGCTCATTTTTATAGCAACATCAGGGAAATATACAATCTCCGGGATATGGTTATAAGCTATTGTTTTTATCTCTTTTAGTCTATCCTTTTGATTGACTTGAAAAAGCAGTGTATCAATGGACGAAACAGTGGCATCTAAGGGGCTTATAGTGATCTCTTTGGAGAGAGTACTGACATCAGAGGCAAACTGGAGGTCAAATGAAGCGGGAGATATTTCCCAGCCTTTTGCTCCAATAGTCTTTACATTAAATGATTGTGCCGGATCCTGTCCATTTTTTTGGAACAACAGGTTTACTTTGACAGATTGGGCATTTTGAGTCAAAGCCAATGGGCTTGAACTCCTTGCTGTAAGCTGTGGAAGGACAACTATTGGATTATAGATTTCGCCACGAACGGGGTCGGTATATTTATATTGTATATTTTGGTCAAATGCGATTGCAGTACCATTGATCAATAATTCAAAGCGTACTTTTGGATTGTTGGGGTTTTCAGGATAACCAGTGAGATTGAAATCACTGACATTAAATTTTCCTTTGGCGTGAGGTTCATTTAGCCAATAAGGCTGTGTTGAATTTGTAGCACTAATGGTGGTAGCATCTTTTAAAAGAAGGTTGTTGACAAGGGTTTTATGGATTTCTTTGCCATTTAGCTTTGCCAATTGTACGGTAACATCCGGACGTCTTGCAATAATGGCGTTGTCGACATTGATCTGATCACCTACCGCATAATCTGGATTTTTTGCGATACTTTCAAACCAAATTCCAGCACAGGCTAAGATTAATTTTTCTACCTCCTCCTTTTTCTTCTCATTTTTCCAGTACGTATCATTGATTTGATCCAGGGCTTTATAGAGCTGAATCAGATCGGGCAAAGCCGATTCAGGCTTGTCCATTTGATAGGTCTGATTGACTTTAGCGATCAGTGACTGTACTGTTCCGCTATTTGGGACCCTTTTCCAGGAAGTATCTATTCCTTCCAGTGGAGAAGCTTTTGCGGGAGTACCGTCGACATATTCAAAATACTCGATGGATGAACCACGTTGAGCGGCAGATCCGAAGCCTTGGCTTTTGTGGGAGGAACGGCTATGCGCAGCAATTTCACCATAGGAAGCCCCTATCAGTGCATTATAGTTTCCGATATCCACTTTTAGCTGATCTTCGCTTGTGTTGTCCTGTCCCCGAAATTAAATGTATTCCAAAGGAGACGTTTCGCCTGCCAGGGTTTCACGTATTGCAGCTGCTCTGAAAACTGTTTGGGGTCTGCGGCAGCCTTAAAAGCTTCGTGTGCTAACATCGCTGAGGCTTGATGGTGGCCATGTCCGCCCCTAGCATCAGGAGGAAACCTTGTTATGATCACATCAGGTCTGAATTTGCGGATCAACCATACTGCTTCTGCGAGCACCCGTTGTTTGTCCCAGAAGGCAAACGTTTCTTCGGGCGTTTTGGAAAACCCAAAATCATAGGCTGAGGAGAAAAATTGTTCCCCTTTGTCGATCTTTCGCGCAGCAAGAAGTTCCTGTGTACGGATCAGTCCCAGTTCAATGCCCTGTTCAGTACCGATAAGATTTTGTCCCCGTCACCACGGGTCAGGGATAAGTAACCCGTTCTATATTTTTTCTCTTGGGCCAGCCAAGCGATCAGACGGGTGTTTTCGTCGTCCGGATGTGCTGCAAAGTACAGGACAGAGCCTAAAACATTCAGTTTTTCTAGGTTAAGCTTAATCTCGGCGGCATTCCACTGCGGGTTTTGCGCTTGTACAGTCGATTTTGACAGCATACTAGCCAATAGAATAATGACGGAAAGAAAGGGTTTTCGCATGCTTAAAGATAAAGATTTCATCCAAAACCGCATCGTTGTACATTGTAATTTTAATGTATATTATTCGCCATAAAGTGGATGAAACCCCACGAAAATAAAGGAGTTAGCTTAAAATCCAGCTGAAAACAAAAAACGGAAATTCCAACCAAGTTGAAATTTCCGTTTAACAATTAAAATATTTTTTCCTGAAACGAATTTTTAGAGAATAGTTATTTTGTCGCTTCGCTCCAAGTGGCAACCTTTAACATAGTAAATATATGTAGAAAATATTTAGTTCTGTCAGATTCCTTCAATTAGTTTTCCACATTGCTAAATTTTGTCAACAATTTAGCTTTTGGGCAACTAAAAATATGAAAAGAAAGTTTCACTTCAGTGTGTTTAATCAAGCAAAATTATTTGTCAATTGCTCCTAAAACACGTTTCATGAACATATTTAAGGCATCTTTTTCGGATTGCCTTCTTTTATCAATTTATCAACCTCTACTGCTCCGTATAGGTTAGAAATTAATTCACCGATCACGTCGAGTTCCTCATCTTTCAATGGAGCTTCAGTAAGCGCTTCCAATGTCTCGATGGTCTCCAATACATAGTCGACATCATTCTGTTCGATGAATTCTGTAAGATGTTTAATTACCGGCAGCTTCATTGAATAATTCTACTAATGCGTCCAACTTATTTGTTTGTACTTGATTCACCAATTTACCATTTTTAAATGCAGCAAATGTAGGCAGGTTATTGACGTTCGCCAATTTGCGTGATTCAGGAAATTTTTCTGCATCAGCGATGATAAAAGGAACATTCTCATTTTCGCCAGACAATTTCTTGAATTTTGGTTTCATGATTTTGCAATTACCACACCAGGTAGCAGCATACTGAACCATCACAATATCGTTATTGTTTACAATTTCTTGTAAATTATCGTTTTCTAATTCTTGTAACATGATTTTATTATTAAGGTGATTGATGGAGAAATCAACAGGAGCCGGGATAAAGGCCCTGTTGATAAGACCTAGGGTCTTTTATTGTTAGTGTTTAGCTAAATAGTCAGCTACACCTTTTCTGTCTGCATTCATTGCATCTTTACCTTCTTCCCAGTTTGCAGGACATACTTCGCCAAATTTTTGTACGTGCGCGTAAGCGTCGATCAAACGTAAATATTCTTTTACGTTACGGCCCAAAGGCATATCGTTTACAGACTCGTGGAATACACGGCCAGTTTCGTCGATCAAATAAGTAGCTCTGTAAGTAACAGCAGATCCTTGTGCTAATGTACCGTACTCAGGATGCTCAACCTCTTGAACGTCTAAGATACCCAATACACTAGATAAGTTGCGGTTAGTATCAGCTAAAATAGGATATTCAACACCTTCGATACCGCCATTATCTTTTGCAGTGTTTAACCAAGCAAAGTGAACTTCGTTTGTGTCGCAAGAAGCACCGATTAAGATTGTGTTGCGTTTTTCAAATTCAGCAGCAGCCTCTTGGAAAGCATGTAATTCTGTAGGACATACAAAAGTGAAATCTTTTGGATACCAGAATAAAATTACTTTTTACCTTCTTTAACTGCTTTTCGAAAATGTTGATCTGCAAATTGTCGCCTAAATAATCGATTGCATCTACCGTAATGCTTGGAAAACTTTTACCTGTGAAACTCATAATATATCTTTCTTTTTTGTTGCCACAAAGATAAGGCAACTGCGATCAAAAAGCGAATTGATTTTACCAATACACTATCATCAAAATCTATTATGACTAGAATATAACAATAAGTTTTTATTATAATAATATGTGGTTGATAATGTGTTTATACGGAATCTGGGATGTTTCGAAAAAATAAAGCAATTCATACTGGGGTAGTTACAGATTAATGCATCAAAATAGTTGCACAAGTGCTATGCAAAACCTACTTTTGCGACGTTCTATTTCAAAATAGCGCAATGCTGGAGGGGTTCCAGAGCGGTCAAATGGGACGGACTGTAAATCCGTTGCTTCGGCTTCGAAGGTTCGAATCCTTCTCCCTCCACATTTTTTTCTTTATAAAATTCACTTTAAATTTTCCTGTTAAATAGATGAGCACATTGCACCGACTGCAATTTGTTTAAGATAGCTGCTTTGGACTGTTGTGTCTATATCTATGAGTGAACTGTCTCAGGGTATCTAGGGCTATTCCAAATTAACCATTTGGATGTATATGGCCATGCAATGATCGTTGAGGCATTGTCGAACATCATCATCGAGCTATTTTTTTCTTAATGATGGAGGGCTGCAAAAAATATAGTGCGGATTTTCATGTAGCTATTGACTTATTTATAAAATAAACCTAAGTTTGGCTTTTGAAAGGGCCCCGTAGTTCAACGGATAGAATAGATGTTTCCTAAACATTTGATAGCAGTTCGATTCTGCTCGGGGCTACATAGAGATACGTGATAGCAATAGTGTCGCTTTTCAAATGCAGGAGAAATACGATAAAAGGTATTTCTCCTGTTTTATTTTAAGACATAATCATCTTTGCTATTCTGTAGTGCTATTCCTCTAATTTGATAATGAGCAGCTTGTCCATGGTCATGACAGAGACCCGCTTTTCGGGGTAAAGCCTAATTTTTCTAGCCAGAGACCGCTTAACCTGATAACAGGTACTCTACTCTGGCTCCAGCGGTTAAACTTGATTGTTGGTTGGATTTTTAAGCTCTTGACCTCAGGTCGTGTGCTTATTTGCTTCTTGAGTGTTCGCATAACTTTTTGAAGATTTTAAATAAGTAGCCCAACGGTGCTGCGTACACTCAAAAAGAATTGATATGTGCAGGACTTGCACCTGCTCTCCGCCGGGCATATTGTTAAACATTAAAGTTGTCATTTTGATTTTCTTTTCGATTTTAAATTTGTTCGCATAACAGATTTAATAAAAACCGATGTTATTATAAAGTATTGCATGGATATTATTCTTACCGGAATACTTTTTGGAAACGCCCATCAATATGAAATAACATTTTTGGCTTTTGAATAATTGGCTCTTGAATAAAAAACATACTGTGTTCCTGAAATATGATCAGCTGTTAGTTCAAAATAAAAAGATTGCGGATAGCCCCATTATAGAACGTCGAACTCCGAGAACAAGAGATATATCAAGTGGTATTGATCATCAATCAACTCATTATGTCATTAATTCTGTAACATTTCCGGACTTTTGTCATAATATTTTCAGTATTGGTAAAAATTGTCTTAATTTAAATTTTATTACAAATTAATGACTTACTAATATTCGGCAGCTAAATTTGTCCGATAAAGCCTGTGAAATGATAAAAGTGATTCAGAATCAATTTAAAAGGATATATAATACCAATCGTGCCTTTTTCATAACCTTCGGTATATGGTTTATACTGATTGCCTCTATCCTACTTTTTGTTACAAAGAGCGAATCATTTCAGTTTATTAATAGTCATCATGCTCTGTGGGCAGATATTCTCATGACATTGAACACATATGTTGGGGATGGGATCTGTATTATAGCCCTAGCTCTTGTGTTTTGCTTTCTGAAAAAATGGAATTTCGCCAAGGGAATTTTTGGAACTTATGTTTTTTCGGGCTTGGTATGCTGTGTTTTGAAAAGTATATTTCATGCAGAGCGTCCGGCAGCGATGTTTAAAGGGGACCCGACATTCCATGTTGTCTCTTGGTTACCTGTGGCCTACGCCAATTCCTTTCCTTCTGGGCATACGACTTCTGCATTTGCTATGGCAGCTACTGTTGCTATTATTTCCAAGGACAAAAGAATAGGTCTGTTTTGTTTTATTCTAGCCGCGTTAACAGGCTATTCCAGAATTTATTTGGGGCAGCATTTCCTTGAAGATGTCGCGTTTGGATCACTATTGGGTGTGGGGGCTACCTGTATTTATTTTATTCTTATGCCGATGATTTCATTCAATAAACGTCCGGTATCCAACTTTAAATTCCCTCAAATCAAATTGATGGGAGCAGTCCTTCCGGTCATGATAAACAGAAATAGGTCAAAGCAAGAACGAAGGCCATAGCGAACATGGTTAAGCACGAATTTGGCTGCCTTTCCTTAAATAACGATAATCTTTCGACCATGGCAGACATGGTTAAGCTGGACGAAAACACCACAGGGAATGGTGGTAAAACACCAATGAAATAGCGGAGGTTGAAGACAGAGATACATACTAAAAATAGCCGATCTAAAGTCTATAAAGTTACTAATTAGATTGTGTTTCCTTAAATAGCGATAGTCTTCCGACCATGCCAAACATAAGTAATCCGAAGCAGGCGAAAACGCCGTAAGAATAACGGAGACTAAAGACCTCTGCGATATAACCGATCAGCGGCGGTCCCATTAAAAAACCAAGATAGCTAATGCTGGAAACCATGGCCAATGCCACGCCCGATGGTACATTTTTGTTTTGGCCAGCGATACTATAGATAGACGGTACATTACAGGCAACACCGATTCCCACAAGCATAAAAGCAAGGGTACATACAATAAATTGAGGAAAAACAACCGAGGTCATCATGCCCACAAACATCAGGATTCCACTATATTGTAAGGTTCTTTTGCGTCCCAGTTTGCGAATTACACCATCACCTACAAAACGGCCTATAGCCATCATGATCATAAAAGAGGCATAGCCCACGACAACGAATTTTTCGGGAGCGTGTACAATTTCCTTAAAGTATACCCCGCTCCAGTCAAACATGGCTCCTTCGGTTGCCATACTGAAAAAATCCAATGATGCCCAGTTGCAAAAGGCTTCCCTCCGGTTTGGAAAAAAACTCCGCTTTTCTTTCTGCGGCGATTTTCCCGGAACGAGATACCGCTGATTAATCAATGTATTGGCCGTGACGAAAGCCAATATAATCAAGAAATGGGGTAGCGTATCCAGACCAAGATTCATGGTCAGCAGTCCAACGAGCGCTCCTGTAAAACCAGCAATACTCCAGGCGCCATGGAAAGACGTCATAATAGACTTTTTATAGATCTGCTCCGTAGCTACTCCTTGTGTATTGACCGAAATATTGCACATATTACCTGTAACACCAAAAAGAAATAGAATAACCCCCAGTTGCCAAGCATTTTGGGCAAAAGCGATGGAGCACAGGACCAATGCATAAGCAATCGGCACGATACTTAGGACTTTGGCGCTACCATATTTGGTAACC
Source organism: Sphingobacterium sp. E70 (assembly GCF_019285695.1). Taxonomy (NCBI): domain Bacteria; kingdom Pseudomonadati; phylum Bacteroidota; class Sphingobacteriia; order Sphingobacteriales; family Sphingobacteriaceae; genus Sphingobacterium; species Sphingobacterium sp. E70. The sequence continues at coordinate 2,833,609 of NZ_CP079104.1, forward strand.
AACTTCCCGGAAAGAGCCATTGTCGCCAGTTGTCCCACAGGAAGCATCAAAAGGATTGTTCCTAGTTGTCCTTCGCTCAAATGGAGGCGCTCCTTGATGACAGGGATGCGACTAGCCCAGGACGCGAAAGCAATACCCTGACAAAAAAGAAAAGTGATACTGCAATCCGTATGCGATTGCGCTTATTGTAAAGATCTTCTTCTGAGAGAGTTAACGTTGCGTTCATAGTATTTGATTTGAGCGTGCGAAGTTACGGATAAGTATTCCATTTTACGACAGGATCGATAAAGAAATTCGACGGCCCGGCCTTAACCGAAAAAAGCTCGTTAAGCTGAGCGAGCGTGTCATCGGCAATTAAAGTCAGGTGATAATCGTCTTCATGAATGACGCTAATTATCTTCCTTCGTTTTGCTTTCGGTGCAGATATGTCGCGATAATTATCTTCGTCCATTTGTCGAGATAAATAAGTTTGCTTTAAATTGTTTATTATCAGCGTTCTATGTGTTGTCTGTACCTGATTCAAACCTTGCTTATCTCGACTATGATCAGGTGCCATATGTTGAACACATCTCCCCTACTTTACATTAAATATACGAAGATGTTCAAACAGGACCGATTAACATGGTGCTAAATTCAATAAAATTGTAAAATTCGCAATACTTCAATAGTTTTTCAATAAGCTATTCTATTTTTGTTAAAGGCAAACAATTATTAGCCTCCTAGATATAATGATAAAAAAACTGCTTTTGAGTGCAGTTCTGGCCTATGGCGGAACTGCTTATGTTGTTGCGCAGCAACCGACATTCTTGTCTCATCCCGCATTAACGCCCGATGGGAAAGAGATGGTATTCAGTTATGAAGGTGATCTTTGGAAAGTAGCAAGCCAAGGTGGGGTTGCTGTCCGGCTTACTGGTATGGAAGGTAATGAGATCAATCCCCGAATCTCTCCAGATGGCAAATGGTTAGCATTCTCGGCCAATCAAAACGGGAATATGGACGTCTATGTCATGCCCTTAGCGGGAGGAGACATCCGTCAATTGACCGCGCATGATGCTTCGGATGAAGTGGATAGCTGGAGCTGGGACAGTAAAACACTCTATTTTACTTCGACACGTTATAATCGTATGGGAGGTTACCAGGTCTCAGTAGATGGCGGAACGGCAACAAGGCTATTTCCACATTTTTTAATTACATCAGCGGGATCGTTCCTACACCATCAGGAGAGCTTCTGTTCAACGATAGCTGGGAAGGATATAGTTCGGCAAACCGCAAGCGCTATAAAGGAGCGTTCAACCCAGATATCCGCTCCTATAATCCCAAAACAAAAGTCTTTCAACAATATACAGACTACGTCGGAAAAGACCTATGGCCAACGATAGACCAAAAAGGAACGATATATTACGTTTCGGATGAAAACAACGGGGAATACAACCTGTATCAGCTCAACGGTAAGACCAAGACTGCGCTGACAAATTTTCCTGAATCCATTAAACGACCCTTTGTGTCAGCAAACGGCGAAAAGATCGTATTTGAAAAGGGTTATCAGCTCTATATTTACGATGTCAACGGAAAGAAAACGACACAACCCAATATTGCTTTAAACCGCAATCAGGTCCTCGGCAAGCTAAAGGAATTCAATATTTCGGGTAATATCAGTAATTTCGATGTCTCGCCTGATGGCAAAAAAATAGCTTTTGTATCCCGAGGAGAGCTTTTTGTTTCCGATAGCGAGGGCAAGTTTGTCCGTCAGATGTCCGGGCAGGAGAGCGCGTCATGGAGGTCAAATGGCTTAAGGATAGCAAAACCTTACTCTATAGCCAAACATTCCAAGGCTATCAAAATTGGTTTTCCCGCACTGCGGATGGAAAAGGTGAAGTGAAACAGCTGACCCAAGATCTTCGCAACAACCGTGATATTACCTTTAATGCCGACCGGACAAAAGCGGTGTACCTAAGCGGCCGTGATGAGGTACGTACCTTGGATCTAGGTAGTCTCAAGAGCCAGACCGTAGTCAAAGACGAAATCTGGGGATTCCAAAATTCTTCACCCTCATTTTCGCCAGACGGCAATTATTTGTTATTTACCGCAATGCGTAATTTTGAGCAGGACATCTTTGTCCATAACCTCAAGAGTGGACAAACGACCAACCTGACCAATACCGGTGTCTCCGAGACCAGCCCTTATTGGTCGCCAGATGGCAAGTATATTTATTTTGCAAGTAATAGAACAAAGCCCTCATACCCTACCGGAATGCAAAATTCGAGCATCTTCCGTATGGCGCTGACCAATTTTGACCAACCTTATCGCAGTACAAAGTTTGATGAATTATTTGCTCAACCGGCAGTAAAAAAGATTCGGTCGCAAATAAGCCGACAGCGCCTAAAAAAAAAACGATGCCAAGGATAAGAGCAAGGCCAATACAGATAAGAATAAGCCGACAGCTCCTAGTGCAGAACCAAAGAAAACCGTCTTGGTACAGCTTGATCTTGAGGGTTTGCGGGATCGTATTGAGCAAGTCAGCCCTGCATTTGGGACACAATATAACCCTTTGGTGATCCAAAAGGCAGACAAGACCTATGTCTTCTATGGGTCTGACCATGAGGGCAAGTTCAGTGCTTATCGTACAGTATATGAACCGTTCACTGCTCCAAAAACAGAAAAAGTAATTGAAGGCGGCATGGGACAGGTACAGGAATCGGCGGGCAAGTATTTTGTGCTTAACCGTGGTATCATACAGAAATACAGCCTGGAGGGAAACAAACTCGATGCAATTACCATGAGCTATAAATTTAATAGAGATCTGGAGAAAGAGTTTAACCAGATGTTTTATGAGACTTGGGCCAATCTGGAAGAGAATTTTTATGACAGCAATTTCCACGGGGTAGACTGGACGGCAACCAAAAAGAAATACGAAAAATATCTGCCCGGCATCAACGATCGGAATGACCTGCGTATTCTCCTGAATGATATGTTGGGTGAGCTAAACTCATCACACCTGGGCTTCAGTTCAATGGGAGCTGAAGAGCGTAAACCATTTGGTTTTGTGACCAACGAAATCGGCGTGGAATATGATAGCCAGAATCCTTATAAAATCATTCGCATTGTGACCAATGGACCAGCGGCTAAGAAAGAGGTGGATATCAAAGAAGGAGATGTGCTGGTTGCGGTCAATGGTGTTAAATTGAATACTGCAGCAGATCGGGACAGCTATTTTACCTGGCCATCATTGGAAGAGGAAATTCAGCTGACTTTGAGCCGTAATGGAAAAGAGGTTCAAACGAATGTACGACCTGCTTCCAGTACGGCTTTTAGGGAACTGATTTATGATGAATGGATCAGGGATAATCGCAGTCGTGTGGATAAACTGAGTGATAATAAGATCGCCTATTCGCACATGAAGAATATGTCGGGGGCGAATTGCAACGTTTTCTCATCGATATGGCCGAGCAGGAAAATAACAAGCAAGGTATCATCTTAGACTTACGTTATAATACCGGTGGAAATGTGCATGATGAGGTATTGCGCTTTTGTCGCAGCGCCCTTACCTACAATGGCAATATCGTGGAGGAAAGCGTGCACCGCAAAGTAATTTTGCGCCTGCATCCAAGCCGATCGTGCTGTTGATCAATGAGCAATCGCTGAGTGATGCGGAGATGACCGCAGCGGGGTTCAAAGCATTGAAACTGGGTAAAATTATCGGTAACGAAACCTACCGCTGGATTATTTTTACCTCCGGTAAAGGATTGGTCGATGGCTCTTTTTACCGTTTACCTTCCTGGGGATGTTATACCCTAGATGGTCAAGATCTGGAGCAGACGGGCGTTGCACCGGATATTTTTGTGAAAAATACAGTGCAGGACCGTATGGAAAATAAAGATCCGCAGCTAGAGCGTGCAATAAAGGAAATCCTAGCTGATCTTAAATAATGCGGTAGCATGAATAAATGGCTACATGCTGGGGGCTCCAGCTTGTAGCAAGACTATATCGAAAGGCGATTTCGAAAAACAGCTTCCAAAGTTGATTTGAAAGCGATAATATATATTGTGAACAGGCTGTGTCCGACCTTTTTCCGGATGCAGCCTGTTTTTTTACTTGTTTTCCCTTATTCCCTCTTTACAGCTATTTAAAATTATTTTATTCTGCCCTTGTGGAATCTTGAATTTTTGTGCATCCCTTACCAAACATAAAGACATAGACATGGAAAAGATCATATTACAAGTAAAAGAATCCTGCACAGCAGATTGGGGTAAAATGACAGCACAGGAACAGGGACGCTTTTGTGGCAAGTGTGAAAAGGTAGTCGTTGATTTCTCGGAGATGAGCGATCAGGAAATTGTAGATCAGATCAAAAAATCCAGTAAAGGGCTTTGTGGCCGATTTTATGAAGATCAGCTGTTAGAACTGGATGCCAGTGTTTCCTTTGCAAAAAATCCGCTATGGCGTAATCGATGGAGTGGTATTGCTGCAGGACTGATGTTGATCGGTTCATTGAGTTTTCATACTGCACAGGCGCAGAAGACCTTCACAACGGGAGAAGTCGCTGTGGTACAATCAAAGGGGCAAGTAAAACTGTCGGAAAGCAACCAAATCCAGAGCCTCGTATTAATAATAAGACGACTGGAGAAGTGATTGTGGTCCAATTGAAGGGAGATGGAACAAGTAAATCTGCCGGGGAAAATAAATTCAAACCTTCGAGGTAACAACAGGCAGGTATCATCAAATCAGGATAGCAGTAAAGTAAAGATTGCAGGAAAAATTGTATGTGCTGCTGGCGGGGAAAGTATGAAGGGTACCAATGTGACCATAGGAAACTACCATACACAGGCTGATGAAAAAGGTAATTTTCAACTCTGGGTACCTCAATCGCTCTTGAACAAGAATCAGGAACTTCGGGCAGAAATGATCGGCTATCGAACTGTTGTCATCCCTTTAAAAAAGGGCGCTAAAACAGCGATAAAAAAACCGATAGAGATGGAGGTCAGGCCGATGATCATGGGGAAGATAGCTGCTCCTATGGAGTAAGAGGACATTCCTAAGATGAATAAATATTAGTGTATGCCGATTTTACCTCCATTTGTTTACGAAAATTTTGAACCCGCCAATATTGTTTCTGTCGATGATGATCAGCAGGCTTTTTGGAAGCTTATCAGGAAATATCTGGTCCGTATATGTCGAATCTAGACTTTGCAGAGGAGGTTTTTGACAGTTATAAGATGTTATATGAATTTGTAGAGCCAATGTACGAACGCACATCCAAAGCGATCGAAGCAATGGCGCAAAAAATGAAAGGCAAAGAATAAAAAATCTACTTTTATACTTGACTTTCTCTTTGGTGAATCTTACATTTGATTTATCGAATGACTTCGTAGCTCAGTTGGTAGAGCAACAGACTCTTAATCAACGACTTAAAGTCTTTATTGTCCCATTTAACATATTCATTTTAAAGCATTTAGATAAAATCATTGTTAGAACAGTAGTTTAAAAATATTGTTAATTAACCTTGTTTTTGAGCCTTAAACAGGCTTCTGTTCTCGCAATTGTTCTCGCTAATTTATATAATATAACCTCCTTCCTCTTTGTATAAAGTTAAGGAGGTTTTTTATTTTTTTAATTTTAACGAGTAGGGAACCTAATGCTCTCTAATTGAATAAGACAAGAAAGTTGTGAGAACCCAAAATTTTTAAGGGGTATAAAATATAGAAATGAGTTCTCAATAGTCCTCAAAAATAATATGGATACGTAAACCATCGGGTAATATCCCTATTCTATTAGAAAGCTTTTCGTTATCTAAATACCCTCTAAGATATTAAGCCCGCCCTTTTGCTCGCCGTCCTGCGAGTTGAACGAAGGTCGTTGAAGAAAAGTCCGTAAGGATGATTCAACGATATCTATGAAATAGACGAAGCTTCTTGGCGGTATTTTTGAAAAGAGGATTGTGACCTGGGTTTATCAAAAATAGTGACAAGAGCGAAGCCTGAGAGAACAGCAGGCGAGCCAAACTCTAAAAACGGTTGGATTTTGAATGTGCATGCAATGCTTATTCAAAAGACAAAAGAGTTTTTATGAAGTGAAGGGATTTATAAAACATTAAGTATGACAAACAGCGAAGCTATAAATATGAAATTTTATGAAATAAGGTTTCATATTTATAAAGTTTGGCGTATCTTAATGGCATAAATTCGAAACGGAATGCCATATTACCAAGCTTATGATAAAAACTAAATGGCTTATTTATACAGTATTGATAGGTTTAATGCCATTCTTTATAAGAGTGTTCATTGTCCTTTTTGATAAAAGGGGATCTTTTGGCTATTTATTTAATGAAATTGACTTTATCAGTTTCGGATTAATATTAAATTTATCAGTAATTAACGAGTTAGAGGATAAAATCGTTGCAGATAAGGTTTGGAAGTCAAGGGTGATTGGGTTTTCAATCTTTTCCATTTTAATTCTTTCTGCAATACTAGCGATTGTAACTTATTCCGATTTTAATATGAATAAGGAATTGAATAGGAACTCAATTAAGATATGCGCAATTTTATTAGCTGTAGTTAACTTTGTCCTCAATTATGCTGTGTATAACAAATTAAACGTGTTAAACGATGAATAATTTGATAATAATCCTAACAGCAATCGCGTCGATTGTAGGTCTCTATATAGCAATAAGTACCATCGTGGAGACACGCAAAAGACATTACAATGATTATATTAAAAGAAAGAGAAATAAATGAAAAAATTAAGATCATTTTTATACTTAGATAATTACAAGATGTATTCAATATCTTCTCAATTATTTGAAGGTTTGACGGAGTACATTTTAAGAAGTGAAAGTGCAGTTTCCAAGGAAGAAGAAAAACAAAAAGGACCTGTATTCAGTGGTAAAGTATTAGCGGATATTATAGAAACAAACTCTAATCAGACAGAGAAAAAATTTTTACACGATTATTCATATAATCTTTTTGAAGAAACTTTAATAGGAGAAGGGAGAGTTCTCGAAATCTCTTCTGAAACAGATGATGATGTATTCGAAAAATTAGATGACTATAGTTTTTTGAAAATTACTGGTAATATAATTTTTAACGACGTTCAAGAATTGGAGAAAACGATGTCACAATTTAATCAAACAGGTGAGGCATTAGGTTATATAACTTGTTTGGAAGAATATAAAAATGAAGTTGCCGAAATACAACAGAGTGTTAACGATGTTAAAGACAGAAATAAAAAAGCTCATCTGAATAATTTACTTAAAAATAAAGCCTCATTTAGTACTTATTTGAAAGAAAAGGGTTTGCAGATGGATGAGGATTTTGAAGCATCTTGGATATCTTTTAAGGTATGGATATCATCAGCAATTAGAAGTTCAAGTTCCAATACTTAGAAATGGTTTAGATCTTAATTTATTCAGTGCTCAGCTCGATAGAAAGAATCTAAAAGAAAATGAACAAACGATGATAAAAAAATTTTCTAGAGAGACAGAAAAAAATTCACGTTGTTTGGCATATTGACTCAGAAATTAGATCGTGAAAGTAAAGAAGAACTTTTGCAAAATTTAGTGATGCAAAAGAAAATCCAAGTATGAAAGAAGCAATTTCTAATGTGGTAAAACATATGGGAAATGTCGAAAATACCTTTAATGGAAAGTCAGATTATGAGTTTATTATAGATCCAATAGCCTTGTATTTAGAAATTTAGATTTCAAACAATATGTCTAAAAATATTCTATTTCCTTATGTAACTTTTAATCATTTTGTTGATGAGCCATTAATAAAAAAATTAGCATTATTTTATGATAAAATACTGGTCGGAGATGGTCGATTTAATATAATCTCTGATCTGTCTAGTACTAAGATGAATGAGGAGAATCGATCTCTATTCTATGAACAAGCTGTATGGGAATTTTTTTAAAGGATAATAATGTAGTTGAAGTATATCCGTATTTTAAAGAGAAGTTCGATCAACAAGATGAGGAAACATTGGAGTTGACAAAGAAATTAGAGGAATTATTTAGGAAGGAGAGAATAGATAAATATTCAAAAATATCAAATCCAACTCAGGAAGAATTAGAAGAAATGAAGAGAGAATACTTCCATCATTTTTTCCTTACTCATGATATATCTATTAGATTGGACACATTACATTTGAGAAAACTTGATGAATTTTCGGAATATTACCCATTGCTTCGCACTATTGATACTTTAAGGTCGAATGAAAAGAAAACACAGATAATTCAATTTATATTAAATGATATTCCCGAACCAAGTTCTGATACCTCATGGGATCATATAATTGAATTTAGAACTGATGAAGATATAAAAAATAAATATTTGGCATTGATAAATTGGATAAATAGAACATCCAATTCTAACTCAAAAATTTCCGAAATAAAGGAGGAATATGATTATTTGTATAGTGAATATATAAAACAATTTAATCTCCATAAGATGAAATATAATAATTCAAAACTGGAAGTAATTGTGAATGCAACAGTGAATTTTGTCACAAACGTAGCGACAGGTAATTATATAAGCTCGATCAAAGATCTATTTCAATTTAATATTAAAAATGCCAGTCTGTTGCAAGAGGAGTCGAAACTTACAGGCAAAGAGATCGCATATATTTTTCATGCAAAAGAGACTTTTAAATAGAATCCCACTCACGAAACCCTCCAAGTTTCAATTGAGTGGGATTTTTAGATAGATATAGGGCAAGTTATAAAGGTAAATGTAGGATGTTTCAGTTATTGTCTTATTAAAAGTAAAACCACTTCGAAAAAAAAAAGATCGTTTATTTTCCCTTATCTCTTCGTTAACAATAATACCCTTTTCAAAGGTTAACTGGATCAGGTTTTTGTACACTGTGTCGTGATAATTATCACCAGAGAGCTTTATACGCTTTACCAATTTTATCTCCCCTGAAAACCATTTAGCAAAAACATTCTGCTGATTTGGAAATAGATAATTAAGGCTAATATTTTTGATTTCGTAAGATCTGTCAGGACTGAATTCATTTTTTCAGTTTGATAAATTCTGATCGCTCCAGAAAAATGAGTTAGAAATAGCTTATTGTCTGATATAACCCATAATCCACTATAACCCCTCCAACAACTAGATGCTATGGGTTGAAATTCAAAATTTTGTTTTTGTAAATATTGATCCAATGGTTCAGCATAGAGACTTTGATACCTTTTTCCTTTATAAATGAATTCTTCGGGTGTTTGTGCTGTCATATCTGTTATTTTAATTGGCCAATGTAAAACGGAATTTATCAAATAGACGTGTAATAAGAGACTTCTTACCTCTTGTCACTCGGATTTCTTCGTTTATCAATTGACCGTTAACAAAGGTCAAGATATAGACCTTAATGCGTTCTTTATTTAGGTCCTCTATTTGAGATCGAGTTCTAACCAAATGAACGTCGCCAGTATACCAGTCAGCATGCATCCTGCAGTTATTCAGACAATGTGATAAATCAATATCTATAATCTCATCTTGATTTGTAGGAGAACAATTATTGAAATCAGAATAATTGATAATACCACTTAATTTGAAGATATTGAGTTGTTGACCTTCAATCACCCAAGTGGCGGTGAATCTCTTCCAGCATCTAGTACTTACATTTGGATAATATTCCTTTATATTTTCAGCAATTGCAGACGTTGTTATGTCCTCTTGATATATCGACCAAAAGCAACTTCTGTTGTAGTAAACAATTTCAGATTGATAAACTGCCATAAGCTTGGAATAAAATAGCCTTCCAATAAATGAAAAGGCTATTTATTGACTAAGTGTATTTTTAAGGTCGTCCAGTATCGCTCTATACACTTGGTCGAAATTAAATCTGCCCAATTTGGAATCGATGTATTCCCTAGCAAATTCATGACCTTTGTGCGTTTGTGGAACTGGTGATGAAAAAATTCCTAGAAACCTAATTTTCTTCGTAAACCTGTGCGTGTTATCCATGTTGATATTAATCATCTTGTTCCTCAACACAGAAATTGTCTCGTAATTTGGTGAACCCTGCGGAGGTAGTTGAATAAAATATGATGGAGATATACTTATAACAAGATCGTCTTTCCAGTCTAAGGAAATATTGTATTTCCATCCATTATGAACTCCTTCGTCTTGTGATTTATATGAGATAGCCATTATTGTACAAATTGTGATATAATTGATATGAGAAGACAAAATCCAAGAATTATTAATACAATGATGTTCCTTGGTTCATCTAACGTCTTTTGTGATTTGAAGAATAGGAAAACCGATGCGAAAACGATCAATAATATTATTATATGCATGTTACCGATTCGAGTTTACTAACGGTTTTCAATGATAAAGTCAGAACTTCGTCGGCCTTGATTAACTTCATCTAGAACACCATTGATAAAATAGAAATACCACGAACCTTGATATCCATCTCCTTGCAGATAAATGGTGTAGTTACGAGTATGTTTGATGCTTGTAACCTTTTTTTCTATTCTGTTTTAGGAAATCATTTTCACTCATCCCAATGGTATAGTATACTTTGGAAGCGCAAGAGGACAATGCAAGCAGTAGAATAACCCCGCATAGCGTTAATAACCTTTTCATAAGTTCAATATGTGTTTGGATCGAAAGTCCCGATTCGATGGGTTAATAATAAAAAAGCGTGGGACGTAACCTAGAGCTGATTGCTGAGAGAGGTACCTAGGAGAACCCTGCACAAACAAACAGATAGGCACGTCCCACGCTTATATATAGCGTAGAACGTCACCTTATCCGCTCTTGTTGTGCAATTGAAAATTTCCTAGGTTTTCTCTTTCACAAGAACTTCAAGCTAACGCTTTATTTCTTCAATATTTTAATACAATACAAAGATAAATAATTATTGATTATCAATGTCAAAATATCCTTCATCTTTTAAACTGAGGTATTTGTCAGGCGTTACTATCAGATGGTCGCAGATTTCGATATCTAAGAACTTGCCTGCTTCAATTGCTTTCTTTGTGATTGCTCTATCGGCAGAACTTGGTTGTAATTGCTCCGATGGATGATTGTGTGCCAGTATTATTTTAGAAGCAGATGCTTTCAGGGCAATAGAAAATATAACTTTCATGTCCACTGGAACGAAATCCTTACCTCCTCTTGCTAGGTCTATAATTCCCAATACTTTGTTCGCATTGTTAAGCAAGATAACCTTAAACTCTTCCAGAAAGCTCATAACTGATCTGTCCCAGACCTGCATCAATATTTTATAAGCTTGCTGTGAGTTGGTAATTAATGGACATTCTGATATTTTAAATTCGGGAACGAACTCGACCCGAATTTCTGAAACATTTAGTAGATTTTTCATGGTTTGATTGTGTTTTTAATAAATGATTTCCAAGTAGGTTGACGTCGGGGATGATCATTTACACCTGTAGTGCGTAAAACACATATATTAGATTCAATGGCTGTACATTAACTTCGGACAATTTGCTAGACAGTGCCTTATTCTATTAGAGAGGGGCGTTTATAAAAGGTAGATATATAGGTGTTTACGGCGTGTATAAAAAAACAGTTAGGTATAATTATTTGATATATAGTGAAATAAAACGGATGACTTTTCTAGACTAGAAATTCCCTCTAATTGAAAAAGAAATATTTTTCGGATGGGATCAGGTTATTATATTACCCATTTTCAAGACACCTGTCTTCTATTAAAAATAGCCCCGTCCTCAAAGACTTGGGGCATATTTTTAATAGGTCAATTTTTGGTATTTATATCATAGACGAATGACGTTATTTTTATGTGTTCAATTTGAACACCATTGATTCTAGGCTTAGATTCAGTTATTTGGAAGAAAGATTTTACGCCATGAATATTTCTTTTAATATCAGAATTATGATTACGTGTGATTTTAATAAATTGGTCTAAAAACTCTTGTTTCTTATAGCTTTTACCAACGTCAAATTTAGTATATAGTGCTTTGATAAGAGGGAAATTTTCTAAAGTATCTTTTCCATAGTTCAAGGCATGGTGCTTTTTAAGGCTAACTGACTTTTAGCAATTTTTCTGAGTCCTTTTTCTCCTTCATCATAATATACATCGTAAATTTCAGGGTGTTTTTCTCGAATCATTTTGCTAAGATTATCTGAATCGTCAATTATAATATACTGGCCTTCATAATTTCTTTTCTTAGTTTCTTGAATATTATTGAGTAAAATAATAATTTGATCTAGTTTCTCTTGAAAACTAAGTGCTGTTTTAATTCTGTCTAATTGTTCTGATTTATTGATAACTAAATATTTTTCTTGTTCAACATTAAAATATTTGATATCTGTGTCTAGAATACAAACAGATTTATATGCATTAAAAAGCGAATCAGATGATCTATAATAAGAGTTTACTATATTTTCTTCTATAAAATTATCCCACATAAAGTAGTTCGGAGAACAATCTTGGTTAATAAATAATTTATGACCAGACATCTGTATAATACTGTTGATGACTTCTGCAGTATGTGGGTCGGAAGAGGATTTTTTTAGCCCTATAAGAAATTGTACAACAGCATTGCAAGCACTTAAATATGCAATAGATTCCTCTTTACTTTTGTGTTTTAACCTCGGATCAATATTCGAAATTATGGTAAATGACTTTACGACCTTTCGTTTTCTAAATCTTCCGACAATTTGAATAGCATCCGTTGCTGGATTTATTTTTGTATGAGGAGCATTTACAATATCGCTAAGAATTACAACATCAACTTCCTCGTTAATATCTATATCCAATGCGCAAAAATATCTTGATGTTAAAAATTATATTTTTGTAATTTTTCTCAAGCAATTGATGGCCAAGATGAGCAGGATTTATATTTTTCTTTTGTCATAAAAATCATTGACTTCTTCGACGGATGTGAAGATTGCCGACTCTTTTTCAATATTTAATGTTTTTATAAAATCTGAGATGTTTGTAGGACTATTAAAAAAGATGAATACTTTTCTGTTTCTTAAAGTATCTAAATGTTTCTTAAATGCATCGAAAACAGAGTTAGTGGTAATCAATTTCATATTCTTTGCAATTTGATATGTTGGGATTACATTCCAGACTTTAAAATTATGTTGTTGAAATCTAGGATCGATAGGCATATACCCTGTTGCGCTAACTAGAGCTTTTCCTTGAATTTAAAAAATAATTCCATTGGGTATGTGATCATTTCTCTAAAATCGACATCTGAGGCCATTTTTTCGAATTCATCAAAGAGGATAAAATAGTCATTAAGGAAATCAATATTTAATTTACTAAATGCGTCAATTACCTTTTGAACGATTCTGGTGTTGTGATAATCTTCTTGTTAGGTTTTTTGTTCTTTGAAAGGTATTTGATTATGCTGTTGGTCGTTATACCTTCGTAAACTCCAAAACAATTTTTGTGTTTGAGTAATTTTCCTTGTATTACTGGAACATAAGGTTCAATAATAATTGAATTGCGCTCGCAGATTAGCTCTAAATATGTTGCACCAATACCTGTAATATTTTTTAAAAGAATCGTATTAGTTGGGATTTCAGCCATTATATGCTGTAAAAATTGTCCCTTTTGTATATATTTTGGTTCGTTTTGCATGATATCTATTGAAAATATTTGGGTAAGCAGGGGAAGACCCCCTGCTTAGGAAAAGAATTATTTTTGTGTAGCTATAATCATTAGCTCTTTTAGGTTTAGGTCATACTTTACAAAGGACGCAAAGCTTAATAGTTTATGTAGTCCACGGAAATAGAACATTTCGAATTTAACATCTTTGCCTTCATGAGTCGTTGTCACTTCAACAAAAGAAATCCGTTCTTTTGGTGTAAATCGCACTTCCGAGATTTTCATCTTTATCCCATTTGTAAGATTATTAATGAAAAGCCAAAACTCTAGTCGCTGTTGATTAGTAAGTGCTTTATGGAATTCTCTAAAATACTTTTTGTAAAGACACCAAAGTATTCATGATTTTCAATAAAAACATTATTATTCGATAGTATATATTTCACATTCTTCGCACTAGTTTTCTTTGTTTTACCAGTGAATAGTGGTTTTTGCTCCACGGAGGCATTTTTCAATTTTAATTGAACTATATTCATGTTCAGAATTCTTTTAACTTGTTTTTTCTCTGTCAACCCAGTTCGTTCCCACATCAACACTTGGCGCCTTATTGTTTTTGTGTTATCCCTTTCGGACAATACAAAGGTGCAAACAACGAAATAGGGGGCAATCTTTTCGTTTTTAAAGATCACCCCCATTGAAAATAAGGTTGAAAAAATATTGGCGGAATTTACATTTTCAGCAAATCTTTGATAAAGTCCTCCTTTTCCGAATAATTGCCGGATGGAGGTATGAGCTTGGGTGAATCAATTGGAATCATACCAAAAAAGCGCATAGCAGAAAAGATATATAGATGCTTTTGTTTCATCATAGGGGCAACCTTGGGTTCAGCTTCAACAATTAAAATATCTAAGAATTTCATGAGAGATTTGGCAACAAGACTGCTAAAGATTCTCCTAGCGGATTTATTCTTGCTTATTTTATAAGTAGACATCTGCTCATGCAGTCTGACAAAATATTTCAATGTGAATTCGTATTCTAGGCCCTCATTAATTGCCACGCTTAGAATAGAATTGGAAGTGATGAAATTCGTATTATAACGTCCCTTTATTCTATCGTCAAATTTTGAATATCTATCATCAATTAATTTATCCAATATTTCTTTTGAACTCTCTGGATCAACAAGAATATTATCCTGTGAGATTAAGTTTCCTCTTTCGTCCCTGTGCTTGATGGATATTTCACTCCGATTGATATTTTCTCGGATTCGCAACAGTTTTACAATTTCCTCAACATCTGCAATCTCCCAATTAACCAATTCTTGATGGTTCATTCCATCACTCTCTTTATTATCCAGTAGCTTGTAATGCAATTCCCACTCATAATCAAGATATGTATTAATGAGACATAGGCTTTCAAAGATGAGGGCTAAAATCATCTCTTTATGATATTGATCAAGATTTTCGTATTCTTCATTTAAAAGCATTGAAGATAGGTCATAGATCATTGAGTAGTCATCATGCCAGAATTTTCCCCATTTTCGTCTATATGCCCCAAAGGAGATACCTCGAACGCAAAATGTTGGTTATCTGTCCAGTCTTTGGTGTTATAATCATTTTGGTAACACTGTTTTAAACGAAATGGATTAAGTTTAATATCTATATTGAATGGCATTTCTTCTATCATGACCCAAAAATATAAAAGCCATTGGATTTACCATCGGAATGATAACAGAAAATGAGAACTCATTTTATTAGAGGGGTATAATTAACAAAATGAATTCTCAAATTCTCATTATAATTCTGGCATCACGTGTTTCAATTCATTCGCATTATGAACACCTAATCCACGCAGGTATTTAAGCGTTACAATCATATCTGAATGTCCTAATAGCTGTTGGAGTATATGAAGGTCTTTAGTTTTCTTATAAACGTTTACAGAAGCTGTATGGCGGAATGAGTAGATCGTTTGGTTCTTCTCGATAATTGCTTCTTTCTCCATTAGTTTGAACATTCTAGTCCAAGCGGTGCTAAAATAGTAGGGATTATTGGCATCAGGTGCCCCAGTAAAGAGATTATCATCATGGGATAGATTTTCTAATCGATTTATCAATAACTCCCTTACATAATTCGGTATTGGTACTATTCTAATCTTTTTCCCTTTATTCTCATTACCCGAGAGGTGTATTTCAGTAACATTATTCTTGAAATGGTGGCGTTTGAGCAATCTAATTTCATTATGGGGTCGTAGTAAGCAACCATAACTGATTAGACAACATAGATACAAATCTGTATGATTTCTCTTTAGAAACTCTAGGACTTTTGGTAATTGATCTTCTGAATAAATTTTATGAAGCTTAGGGTTGCCTTTCTTCGATCTGTCCTATTAACAATGGAAGTGTTAAATTCAAAGTCTTTATCAATTTCTCCAAATACAGCCTTAATATGACGTCTTGAAATCATATAGTTGGAAGCACTCGAATTAAATTGATTCATGAATTCTTGAATTCTCGACCGTTGTAGATCGTTTATATTCCCATTTAATTCTTCGCTAGTTAGAAATGCTTTTAATTTATTGGTTAGTTTTTCTAGATGGTGGACATATTTGCTTGACAAATTTGCCTTCTTCTTATTTTCTATAGCCATATCTAACAATTCTCTTAAGGAGGTGTTTTCAATGGTTTTAATTTTTGTTGGCGATTTGTTTATAGGGTATTTCCCGAACTCAATAGCTTTTTTAAATTCATATTCTAGAACCTTTAATTTTTCAATCCTCTCTTTTACTGTTAAACAAGAGTTTGGCTGTATGTCCAAACCCAATTTTACACCAGTATATTCTTTATATTTTTTGTCTCCAATCTTGATATAGATATACGAACGCTTCTTTAAATCGTCGGGATTAGATATTGTAATTTGTGCATTATCCATGAGTGCTGTTCTCGCACTGTTCTCGCAATAGATGTTATCTATTACGCTTTGTTATATGAATAAATAAATGTTATGATAATGCTGTAACAAATCAGGTAATTCGAAGCTCCTTTTAGGTTTGATAAAACACTAAAATCTCGCTTGAATGTCATAAAAGTCAAAAAAATATTCTTTTCCACTTGACTTTTCTACGGTGAACCTTACATTTGGATTATCGAATGACTTCGTAGCTCAGTTGGTAGAGCAACAGACTCTTAATCTGTGGGTCCTGAGTTCGAGCCTCAGCGGGGTCACTGTCAAAAAAAGCCGTTTTACAAATGTAGGATGGCTTTTTTGTTTATTGGAAAATTATCGCCTTCCTTTCCTGTAGTGCAAAAAATAATAGGCTAATAGCGCGCTGGACAGCATCAGCAATGCCCCCAAATAAAAGGGGTGCCGAGAAAATGTATTGGCGCGTCGCCCTGGCTGAAATAATAAAAAGTCTGCGTCATCATCAGGGGCCAAAGATTGCCGCAAGGCTCATAATACTATTCAGTCCACGTTGTAGCGCACCCTGTTCGTTGGGTGGTACCTGTCCGATATTAGTGACTGTAAAGTGGGATAAGCAATGTTCCTAGTACATAAGGGATCAAAAAGCATAAAGCATCCAACTTTGGGTAGCAATGGCTAACAATATCATACCTAGTGCATACAAAAGTAAACCTAAGTACACGTTTTTTCATTTCCCAATCGTGGGAACATATAATCGGCAAAAAAGCCGAGTAGTGCAATAAGTATTATCGGTCGCATACCGTACTTGTCGCTCAGGTTTCGTATAAGAAGTGAAAAAGCAATTTGCATAATGGCATATACTGTAAGTAAATAACCGCCCCAAAGACTGGCTTGCCTAATGGAAATATTTTTAAGCGTTGCAATCAACTTGGGCATTACCGGTATGATAAGGCCAAAACCAATGACATCAATTGTGAGGGTGATAAAAATAAATACTATCGCAGTGCTGTGTATCTTCTTTTCTGGTTTTGTCGCTGTTAGACCCGGCTTAAAATTGAATAAATTGGCCATTTTTTTCTATTGGAGGTTATGTTGTTCAATTTATATGTAGTAAAGGTCAGTATACTAGAGGTTTGTGCTATTACATAATTATGGAAAAGAGTTGTAAAATTTTTAGTGCTTTTCGGTGTTGATTGGAATTATGGCGATAAAGAATAATAATGTGCTTTCAATAGAATCTATCAATAAACTGACCTCAAGGTATCTAAAACTTAGTTAGAGTTACAATTTTGGAAAATCTTTCTCAGCAAAACAAACCAAAGAACTGGAAAAAGATTCGAGAATTGAATAGAAACCCGTTACTTTCTACGTAAGTAAGCCTCGATCGATAATAAATAAACCCATAATTAATGTAAATTAGAATATTGCAATTTCTCCTAAAAAAGGAGTACTGACCATGATATTGTAAACTGGATGTATCCATATTAAATATGACATGAAGATTTTTAAACGATTTCTATTTACGGCATTGATCAACCTTGGAATATCAATGCAAATCATTGCTCAGGTAACAGCGCTTCAGGTAGACTCGCTTATGAAGTCCGCATTGGCCAAGTTAGAGGTAACGGGTGCAGCCATCGCAATTGTCAAAGATGGAAAAGTAGTCATTCAAAAGGATATGGAACCCGCGATATAGATGCACCATTCCTTGTTAATGAGTATACTAACTTTCAGATAGCTAGCACGTCCAAAGCTTTTACCGTGGTCGCATTGGCAATTTTGGTTGAAGAGGGAAAGATTACCTTGGAGGATAAAGTAAAGGATCACATTCCGGAGTTTAAGATGTATAACGATTATGTCACCGAAAACATGAATATTGCTGATCTGTTGACTCATCGCAGTGGACTTGGACTTGGTGTTGGCGATCTCATGTTCTTTCCGGATGGGGAGATTTTGATGCAAAGGATGTCGTAAAAGTTTTTCAATATTTTAAACCCGTTTCCGCATTTCGGACTCAATTTGACTACGATAATTTACTTTATATTGTCGCTGGAGAGGTAATCCATCGTGTGAGCGGACAACCTTTTGGAACGTTTGTCGAAAACCGTATTTTGATGCCTTTGGGAATGAATCGCTCAAAAGTGGATAAAAAGTCCATGCTGAAAGATGAGAATACTGCTAGCCCGCATAGTTTGATAGCCAATAAAGTGAAAAGGATAAATTTTTTCGAAAACAGTGAATCCGCAGCAGCAGGGGAATCTACTCAAATGTTGCTGACATGACCAAGTGGATGTCTGTTCAATTGAATCGAGGAAAATACGGACATAATTTAGATTCAACCTTATTCTCTGCAGCCAATAGCAAACGGATGTGGACAATTCATACACCATTGGGGGCAGAGGAATCAAAACGCTATAAATCACATTTCTTAGGTTATGGGCTCGGTTGGTTTCTTACAGATAAAAATGGTTGTATGGTTGTTTCACATTCTGGATATGTACCAGGAATGCATTCTGAGGTGATATTGGTGCCAGATCTGAACTTGGGTATTACTATACTAAATAATTCAGATCACTCCGGAGGGGCACTTAATCATGCTGTAATAAACGCTATTTTGGATAAGTATTTAGGCTTAAGTGAACTGAAATGGGTCGACATGGGTGTCAATTTCCTTGCGCAAAACAAAGGTAAGGATGATGAGGCAACAACAAAAGTATGGGCGAAGGTAGATTCGCTAAAAAAACAGAAGGTTGATATTCAGAAATATATTGGTTCCTATTCTGATCGCTGGTTTGGTGAAGTACAAGTCTATCTAAAAGATAAGGAACTTCGGATCCGCAGTGTTCGATCTCCCAAATTAAATGGTGTAATGCATATGTATGAGAAAGATATTTTCGCTATCCGATGGGATTATCAGGACATGAACTGTGATGTACTTGCAACCTTCACCTTAAATAAAGAAGGAAAGGCCGAAAGCATCAAAATGAAAGGGATTTCTCCAAATATTGATTTTAGCTTTGATTTTCAAGATCTGGACCTTCGTCGTAAACCCTAAATAACTGAATAGGAAAATTTGTTTGCTTAAGAAATAGAACTAAAGCTGTCCAAATTTTACATTTAGATGCAACGAAGAGGGATGTTAAGTATAATTACTATTCAGTGTTTGGTTAAGTTCTAATGGGGTAATACAGCTGTATCACGGATATCAAATGATTTGATAAGTCCAGACCCCTGAAAGAAAACTCGGACACCAACAATCTTCCCGATTCCGGTAGGAAACAATCCCTGATAGGCGAGTTTGTCATTCAGTTCTATCTTAATATTCCCCAGTTTAGATACACATTTGACTGATACAGGTGAAGAGAAGTCAACTCCAAAAGCAGATAGATTGTTGGAGGTCCCATCCAATAATTGTTCTCCAATCCACAATTGGAGTTCGCCGACACAGCCTGGTTTGGAGAGTGGAATCATAATTATCCCATCCGTTCCCAAGAGTGTTATTCCACTTTGTTGGCATGGAGCATTAAGTTGCTGATATGTATTCTGAATGGCTAGGGATAGAGTGAAATTTTTACTGTCGATATTCCATCCCCTGAAACCTGTGTTAATACAAATTCCGGTATTTCAGAATTGTAGTTATTGGTACTTTGTGGTATATCCTGTTGTTTCAGCCCCTGCCACTCCCCATGATCAATCATTTCCTTGGGCAAATACATTGGAATAGGTTCCTTCGTTACGAAGCCCATCCAATCTTCGGATTCTATAAAAATATCATGCTCTTTGACAATAGAGTCATTGAGGACCAATTTTGCCCGGTAATATCCTGGACGGTAATAGGTACTGGCGTGTTGATGACGGTTTTTATCGACTTTTATCCTTCTTTTTGAATCCCAGTTTTGTTGAATAAAGACACTGTCTGCATTGGAATGACTTGCATCGTACTCGAATATGACAGTATTGGGTACCCCTGTCGTCACAGGTTTACTACTAAAGCTGATTTTATGATAGGATAATTCATTCGTTGATTTTCCTTGAAATCTATTGATCCCTATCAGAAATCCTGTTAATATTAACAGGATAAGGCAGCCATATACTATTTTAGCATGAGGTCTTCTCTTGAGCTCCTCTTTATTGTTTTGATCAGCGAAGGGGATGGAAGATGTTAGTGTGCGCCAATTGGAGAATCCCGAAAATTTGGCTAAAGCATCTAGTGTGCTTAAATTGGGATTGCTATTGTATTGTACCTTTCCCCAGATTCTTTTGAGGGTGCTTGTGCTGAGGACAACATTGGTTTCCTTATAAATCAATTCACTTAGGTTATCAAAATCCTGCGATTGCCAACCTGCGCTACTTCCCCACCCGACTTTTTCTTCGATGAGCTTTTTGCATTTGTTGATATGGTGTTGATTTTCAGTCATATTTAATCGCGATTAAACTTGCACAAATTTGAACAAGCTATGAATTCAGGATATATCCATTGTGAACTATCTTTATCAAAGTATATTTTGCAATACCTAATATAAACATCAAATCTTTTAACAATATGATTAAATTTAAAATTACATGCTGCTTGGGTTTACTCTTTTCTTTGCTGTCTCTAGCATCAGGACAGGAGCCCGTCAAAACAAATTTATCTTTGGATAATTTATATCCGGTCAACAGGACAGTGACCGTAGAAAAGGACAGTACAGGAGCACCTGTCGTCCATATGAATGGTCGGCCCAATGCTGGTATCGCATGGATAAAAGATAGTTCTTTTAAAAATGGTTATATCGAATTCGATGTCAGAGGAAAAGACCTGTTGCAACAGAGCTTTGTGGGAATAGCATTTCACGGGGTTAATGATACAACTTACGAAGCCGTATATTTCCGCCCATTTAATTTTTATGCAAAGGATCAGATAAGAAAGAAACATGCGGTGCAGTATATTGCGCTACCAACAAATGACTGGCCCTATCTGAGAAAGCAGTTTCCCGATAAATACGAAGCACCCATAACATCTGTGGTGGACCCTAACAATTGGTTTCATGTAAAGCTCGTTGTAATCGGACAAACGATCAAAATTTATTTTAATTCGGATACTACCCCAGCACTTCAGGTTCAATCATTACATGGAAAAACCGATGGAAAAGTGGGATTTTGGACAGGGCATACATCGGACGGGGACTTTAAAAATCTAACGATTACTGCTAAAAATTAAATGTATGAGGCTATCGACAGAAGTGCTAATCGCATAAAACTACTTTCTTGTTACTTAATCCGGAAGATTTATTCCGTAAATTTGTACCGGAGGTAACGAGTTTATGAAAAATAAGAAGATTTCGATATTGTATGTTGACGATGAGGAGAATAACCTGTTTTCCTTTAAAGCAACATTTCGATTAAAATATAAGGTGTTTACGGCCATCAGTGGTGCCGAGGCGATAGAACTTGTCAAAAATAACCCCATTGATATCATTATCACTGATCAGCGGATGCCTGAAATGACAGGTGTAGAATTTTTGGAAGAAGTCATAAAAATTGATGCGGCTCCAATGCGCATCCTTTTAACGGGGTATGCCGATATGGCTGCAGTGGTCGATGCCGTTAATAAGGGAAAGATATTTCATTACCTAAATAAGCCTTGGAGTGAGAAGGAGCTCGATGAAACAATTCAACGTGCTTATGAAGTGTATACTGAACGGCAAAAATAATTGAAACGAATGCCCAGCTCGAAACGTCCAATGATCAATTGGAGTTTATGCTACGGCAAAAGCTGCTATCCTAAAAATGCTGTTTTTTTAGGATAGCAAACCTTAT
This sequence comes from Sphingobacterium sp. E70, assembly GCF_019285695.1. NCBI lineage: Bacteria > Pseudomonadati > Bacteroidota > Sphingobacteriia > Sphingobacteriales > Sphingobacteriaceae > Sphingobacterium > Sphingobacterium sp. E70. The sequence goes on from NZ_CP079104.1 coordinate 2,855,865, forward strand.
TTGCTCGGTATCCTAACTGTAAATGTTGTTCCTGTATTTGGTGCCGATTGCACATCGATTGAACCCTGTAGCTTAAGCAGAGCGTTCTGTACATTGTATAAGCCAAATCCCATTCCTTTGGCCTGGTCACTGCCTCTAAAAAATAATTGAAAATATCGCTAATATGTTCGGGCGAAATTCCAATACCATTATCCCTCACAACAATGATCGCTTGTTGATCAGATACATCAACCGATAATTTGACAAATGGATTTGCCTGCTCTTTTGCTGATATTTGAAAGCATTAGACAGCAGATTGTGCAAGATTAATTCCAGGATGGCTTTATCGCAATGAAATGGTTCTTTCTGCTCTACGCAGATATCAAATGTTACATCCTTATTTTGTGTGTACATTTTATAGAACTGTCTAACATTGTCAAAAAGCTCATCGAAATTAATTTCAGATAACATAAGTTCGCCTCTTCGCAAGAGGTAATAATCCCGTAAGCTATCGATGTAGGCGTCCAGACTGACCAATGAACTATCCATCAAGGTAAGCAACTCGTGAATGCGGTCTATACTGTTAAATTCTAGTCCTAGTTTTACCGCAGAGAGTACACCTGTCAACGGGTCACGTAAATCATGACTCACACTATAGGCAAATTTATCGAGCTCATCGTATGCCTTCTGCAATTCTTGGTTCTTTGTCTCCAATAGTGAATTTGCAACATAAAATTTATTCGCCTCTTCGATCGCAGAGATAATTTCTTCACCCATCCAGGGTTTGCGAACGAACCGAAATATATGGCCCTTATTGATCGCATCTATAACCGTATCCATGTCAGCATAAGCGGTCAATAGAATACGGATTGGCTTCGGATAATCTTTTTTGATGCGGTGGAGAAAATCTATTCCCAATTCCCCAGGCATACGCTGATCACAAAAGATCACACGGATATCTGGATTGGAAAGAAGTATTTTTTCGGCTTCGGCTGTATTTGATGCGGTATGAATAACATAGTCGTATCTAAAATTTGCTTTAAAACCAACCAAGTTATTTGCTTCATCATCAATATATAATATTTCAATCTCCGTCTGCATAATTTTTATAATCTGGTTTATCTTCCCAAAATGAACGAAATTAATGATAATTTATCGAACTATTCGGGTTTACTTTGGCATCAATTTGTTTGTTGTATGGGAATGTGTAATGTAAAAGCTGTTCCCTCCCCTACTTCTGATTCTACAATAATCTTACCATGATGTTTTGCAATGGTATTATAGGCAATAGACATACCTAATCCTGTTCCTTCACCTACATCTTTTGTCGTGAAAAAGGGCTCAAAAATTCGGTCTCTAATGCTTTCTGGGATACCAATACCATTGTCTGCTATTTTAACATAAATAGCGGATTGATCAGCTGTAAGCCCCGTTTCAATATGTAGTTTCCCTCCACTGTTGCCGCCGAATTTTTTGTCTATGGCATACACCGCGTTCGTGATAATATTCAGAAATACCTGATTCAGTTTTCCGGCATGACATTCTATTCTTGGTAGATTTCCAAGATTTTTTCTACTTCGATCGAATTGTTTATCAAACTGTTAAGTATGATCATGGTGGACGTTAGACCTTCATTGATATCCGCAAATTTTAAGGTGTCTTCGTCGATACGAGAAAAGATACGTAAACTTTTTACAATTTCAGCTGTTCGATGAGCTCCTTCGTCCATTCCTTTCAATAGATAATCGACTTCGGTCTTTAGATATCCGATATCCAAATCATCTTTAAATTTTTTGATCTGTAACTGTTTTTCGCTATCGGAAAGGTCTGTATTAAATGCAACACGTTCGACTTCGTCCAATGTTTCCCAGATCATCTTGATATCGCGCTTCAGTGGAGCGACATTGGAGGTGACAAAGTTTATCGGATTGTTAATCTCGTGGGCTACTCCTGCAGTCAACTGTCCTAAAGAAGCCATTTTTTCAGCTTCAACAAGCTGTGACTGGGCTTCTTTCAGATGTGCCAGCGTGGTCTGCAGCGATGCATTGGATTCTTTCAGTTCATGTGTTCGCTCATCTACCTTTTGTTCTAAAACCGTATTCTGCTCACGGATAAGTTGTTGATTTTCCAAAGAAATAGCCAATTCTCGTTTTTGGGACTCATCTTTTTCCTGTTTAAGTATATTGATACTGTATGCCAGACCGAATGAAAGTAAAGCCATTTCGATAACTGAAGCGATCTGTACCGAATTGCTGGTAAAATTGTTGTAGTCTAATATTCCATAGTCCTTTAACAAAAACACTACGGATCCCAATAATAGGACTGTCCAGCCATAGACAAAGTATTTCGCTGGGCTATAGCCGCTGATCATGATGCGGTAGGATAGATAGAGGACAAACAAAGAGCCTATACCGGTGGTCACTTGCATCACAAAAATGCTAACTGCGTCAGATTGATCAATGCGAGGATGGTACCAACGGCAAATAATACGATAAAGATCGTGATTATACGTTTTGATCGAGGAGCATTCTTCTCTAATTGGAGAAATGAACCCGCGAAGAGCAAGGCGCTAAGTCCAGACAAACAGCCGAAAATAATCGGACCTTTGGTCGCAAAATAGGGCCAGTTCGGCCATAAATATTGAAAACTATAGCCTTTGATACCCATTTGGGTGATCCCTGCACAAACAACATATAGGACATAATAGAGGTAGCCCTTGTCCCGGACAGAAAAAACAGAAAAAGGTTATATATCGCCATAATAAACACGATACCAATATAAATACCACTAAGGAGGCTATCGTTATTCATCTGCGCCATAAATTTGCGTTCGCTACTGAGGTAGATCGGCAATATGATTTGCTCAACACTTTTAATACGGAGAAAAAGACTTTTTCTGACTGACAGTGCAGATGAATATCAAATAAGTAATTGGGGACTTTGTATTTTCTTAGTGAGAAATTTTGGTGTTCTCCCAGTCTAATGGATTGATATGTACCATTCTCATTAGGACTATACAATTCAATCTCATCCAATAATGGATAGGCAATCTCTAAAAGAAGATCTAAATCTTGTTTGGTATTATTTTTAACAGGTAGGCGTAACCAGATGGCATCGGGGATGTCCCTAGGTTAGGCACCTCACTGTTTAGCGGTTGAAAGGCCGATGATGATGAAACTGTTGAAAAATCTGAGGTTTCGGGGCCTGTATAGCGCTCGAGCATATGGCCAATCAGCAACCGTTGCCCAGATTGATCAATAGTGAGCTGCGCACGTGATGGCAGGCATGCGAAAATAAAAAGGCAGATCAGGAAAACCAGCGCTTCATCTTTAGGATACTATTTTTTAGCTTGAGCAATTACTAAATTCATGGAGACTAAAAAACAGCCAGATTCATCCAATTGGTTCAGTGTTAGCTGGAAATCGTCGTATTCTGCTTGACTTAATTTACCCTTTTCAAACATCTCCAATAGTATTTTATCCAAAAATAAATAACGGCTAGCTTCTTCCCTAGAACGTGTTACCATATTGAATGTTTGCAGTTGAACCTGTTGAAATCCATTTGCAAGGAGATCCGTTGTCAGTTTGTTGCCTGCCCAACCGTTATTGACTTTATCTTCTGTCAAGTAATGACATATTTTAGCCTCTATATCCACATGTTGTGTATAAAAAGTCAGGCTATTCCATATTGTTTCTACAATAACCAAGGGTTGCCCTTTGCGTAATATGCGATAGACCTCCTGAAACATGTTTTGCGGAGCAGTCAGATGCTGAACAAGTCGCTCCATCCGTACGCCCGAAACGCTCTCATTCTCAAAACCAAGCTGATATACTTCGCCCTGTACGAAATTGACGTTGCTGACGCCTTTGCTCCCCGACTTGGCATGATCGATCAATACAGCGTCATGGTCAACGCCAACGACCTGTACATTGTTTCCTAACATATTTGCAAGGTTAACAGCGTCCATTCCGGTACCGCAGCCCAGATCGGCAACAACCCCTTCTTTGATTATGTTGAAAGGGCTATAGGAATGTATTTTTAGTTGCTTGAGAAAGTCTCCGGTGTCCTGTAAATAATTAGCACCATAGTGTTTAGTATCCATTACAAAATATTTAGATTACGATGATCTGCTTTGAGATCTGCCGATGTGTGTTGCAAATTTTTATGACTTCGTCAAGATCCCAACGATCTAAATTGGGAATGTCTATTTGATAGTGAATTTCAATCTCTTTATTTCGCAAGGTTTCTATCCGGACAATATTGAATTGTTTCGAAGCGAAAATATCGCTTCCTTGTTTTCTTGATCGGCTTCGGTTAACGTATCCAGATTTCTCATGATCATAACTGTTGCCAATAAATCCAATTTGGGATAGTAAAAAGTTCCATTGTTACCAACGCTGGTATCTATCCGATAACCGACACTCTCAGCCAGTTTTACTGTGTATGGAGCACATAGTGCAAACAGGGATTTGATCCCAATCTGTGTACTGATTGCTGCTCCGCCCTTGTGAGGAAGATACTACCGATGCCATAGCCTGCGATCTCACGAGAGTTCCATAGACCACAGCCTTCTCCGGTACCGTGAAGTGCGTAGTCGTATACCAAATCGTAGATACGTGCGTCCATAGCGCCTGTAGCCTGTTCTATCGGTAGTGGCTCACTCCCTCCAGCAGCATGTATCCGAACTCCTCCATATACCTTCTCACCATCAAGTGACTCTACAATAAGGACGAATGATGCCGGATTATACATCCAGTCATTTTTGGATGAAGTAACTTTCTTGACACCTATTGCTGTCAAGACATGGGCATGCCCTTCTATAAAACGTTCACAGGTTTTGGGATCGTCGATAGCACGAAATGCTCTTAGTCTAACTACCGGACGTCCTCGTTGAATAATAATGCCACCGAAATGCTCTAATTTATCGTTGAAACACAAAACTAATCAATAAAAAGCAAAGCTGTTTATAGGTTTATCAAATAAACAGCTTTATGATCTGCCTTTTACAAAAAGAGTATCTTTCAGAGAAGGGCTATGTAAAAAGAGGTTTAAACAGCGCTATAATTGCTATATCAACGTTTTATAAACTATTGTTATGGGTAGGTTATGTCTGCCATGGCAGATCTTCGATGGAATTGGGTTTTTCGGGATATGGGCTTCGTAAAACAGGGTGCTGTAATTGTTATAATTAGCTTGAAAGTCTCTGCGCGAATGAAAAATACAATATGAAATGATGAAATTTTAGTAAATTGTCGCTGATTATGATCAATTTAACGTTATGGTTAAGGCAGGGGCAACAGGTCATTCGGGGATATCTTCACTCCAGCGGTCGCTAAGTTATGCTTTTTTGCTGGGAGTATCCTGTTACCTTTTTTAATTATTTTTCAGCCTTTTGGCACTTACAATTTCGAAGATACGAGCAAGTACCTACTATTGGCCGGTTATGGGGTTATTTTCGCTTTTTCTTACCTATTGGCTTCTTTTGTATTACCTGACAGGAAGGAATGGACTATGCGAAAGGAGTTAGTACGTATGCTATTGGTATATCTATCAGCTTCAATATTGAATTTTCTGTACAATAGTTTGGTTGTTAGTCAAGTGCCCATGCAATGGATTAACTTGCTATATATGGGGCTTTATACCCTATCACTCTATGTGCCCATTGGACTGATCTATTTTTTAGCAATTATACATACAAATCGGACGAAACCCACCGTGCCAGTCTCGAACGCTGCGCCTCAGAGACTCGCCACTCTGGTGCCGACGGGTTTATCTGAACCGCTTATACCGAACTCCGTCTCTCACCCCTGTTTTTCCAGATCCTGTTTCTCTAGACGCTGTTTTGCCGATACAAGCGAACTTACTTGAACAGCGTATCTCCAATCCCACGTCTCAGAATTCAGCTTCTCCGATTCGGGTGGGTTTAACAGAGCAGCATGTTGTTGCTTCTGATGACAACGCTATTGTTTGTGTTGCCAATGGAAGCCAGTTTTTATATTTTGGTCGACAGGATTTTATATTTGCCAAATCCATGGATAATTATTGCATAGTCTATTTCTACGAAGGTAATAGGGTAAAAAAGGAGATCGTGCGTATTACGCTGGGGAAGCTAGCCGAGCTGCTGACAGGTGCAAATATCCACCGTTGTCACAGATCATATCTAGTTAACTTCGATAGAATACTGAGCAAAGAGGGCAATGCGCAAGGGTTTCTATTGCGTTTTGAAAATATGGAGGAGTATGCCTTCGTGTCCCGTTCGATGCTTCATTCGGTAAAACCCTACTTAGTGAATTAACCGGCTTAATAAACTCTAAGGTGCTGTTTGCCATTCGTCCCTAATCTTTGCTATCCACCACTTATTTTTTTCAGTCCTGAGATTGTCCTATAGTTTTGTCCAAAAAGTTATGAATCGCACAAATTTGAATTTATTTGTTTTGTTTTTGTTTTTCGGGGTTTACTTTGGTTTGGATCAATTATTATTTGCTTCTGTCCATTCCAAAATGACCAGTCTCCTTCACAACAGAACCTTGGGTCATATGTCAACCTATGGACTTAGCTTACTCCCCTGTTCATAGGAGCGCTTTTACTTCACCCAAAAGATCAGGACTCCCTGATTTCTAAATCTGGTTTGAATGGATCATTTATTTCGGGGCTAGCTATCGGTGCGCTGGCAACACTCCCGATGTTTATCGGGTATGCATTTAAGTTTTCCTTGATCAAAGAACCTGATTTCAATTCTTTGATGATTAATACTGTATCTGCTGGATTTTTTGAAGAGCTTATCTTTAGGGCTTATTTTTTTGGTCTTGTTTACCGCTATACGCGCTTGGGTTTTATACCCGCTATCCTGGCGACGTCTTTCGTATTTGCCTTACTGCATTTATATCAAAGTCAGGATCCGGTGGAATTGGCGCTCATTTTCACAACAACATTTTTAGGATCGGTATTGTTTGGCTGGTTGTATACGGAATGGAGGTTTAATCTCTGGGTTCCCATTGCTTTACATATCCTGATGAATCTGGCTTGGATGCTCTTTAATGTCGATGATACTGCAGCAGGAAACTGGTACGCAAATATTTTCCGCTTTTTGACGATCGCGATCGTTATCACATTGACAGTAATTAAAGCAAAAAGAATGCATGGTGGTCTTCAGGTGAATCGTAAGACGCTTTGGCGAAAAAGCTAAAATTATTTTGGATGAAAAAGACAATAATTGCCATGGTCGCTACTCAAATAACGATGAACCAAAGCTGCTGGCTTTTTGATATTTATACGGGGAGGTAAGAACCCTGAATACCAGTATTTTTTTCGGCACAGGAATCGCTATCTTCACCTTTATGAAAAGACTGCTATTTTTACCTCTGTGTATACTGGTCGGTGGGACTATTTCCATAGGAATGTCAGGCTGCGGTGACGGTTCGAAGAAGACGGATACCCAAAAGGGTGATTCTACTCAAATGGATTCGGTCGCAGTCAGGAATACTGCTGTAGCGGAGAAATTTCCTCCATTGCCGATCAACTATGATCAGACAAAGGTCTTGAAAAACCTCTATGTGATCGACCGTGCTGGTGTGGTGTTACGTCAGGGCGCGGATGAAAGTGCTCCGACACTTGGAAAGTATCCTTATGGTACAAAACTGGATGTAATCGCTGAAGAAGGTGAGTGGATTGCTGTGATGGATCGTGTTCAACGGGATTATAAAGGGGCTAACGGCGAAGCCAATGATGTAACACGATGGGAAAAGGTATATGTGGCAAAATCTAAATTGGGCAAACAGGATAAAATTACAATATCACCTAAGGATTTAAATATCATTGTCTCACAGACGGTGAACGGAAAAGAAAGCTATTACGAAAAAGGGCATCCTTTGGATAAATATCTTCTTGTGGAGTTGATCGATGAACAAACGTTTTTAGCGGCCCGAAATACGGCCAAAAATTATATGATCAAGGATACGCTGTCCTATACTAAAAATGGAAAGATTCTGGAATTACCGCTAGAAAATGGGAAAAAGCTGACTTTTACAGATAAAGATATTGACAATGAGCTGGAGTCTCGCTATTCGTACATGGGTCATTACGATTTTCTGAATGCCTTTGCCGTTGCGGGAAACTATTGGGAAAGTGCTGATGTACGCCTTTTTGACCGAAAGGATGGGCATCTTATCGTGGAGTGTGGTGATTATCCCTTCTTTTCTGCTGACAAAAATATTTGATGACTTTGCACGCTGATCCCTATGAATCGACAGGTGATCTGCAACTCTTCCACGTGAAACAAGGGAAAGTAATCCCGATGATTTCGGTAAGTTTTAAAGAATGGATGCCGACCTGGAAAGAGGAACTGCTATTTTGGGGTAAAGATGGACATATATATGCCGCGGCAAACCATATAAATGGGTATTGGGGAGAAGAAGGATCCTTGAGTGAAAGGTCTCAATTTATTAGAATCAAACTGCTTGAGGATTAAAATTGTCCTAAGCGAGAGTTTTGTTAATTTAATTTGCGGATACCGAGCCGTATAGGTACTATTTTCTGTTTTAAGTAAAACTATTCTGGAGTGCGCCTGTTGTATTCCATAAAATAGATTATAGTTTGTAATTTAGCTGGATGAAACTAAAAGCACTGTCATTAATTGCCGGACTATGTTGTTCATTTTCGCTTGTAAAGGCTCAGAGGAAACCTTTACAGGAACATAATAGATGGATCTGGGGACCTTCTGTGGGGTACCAATATCAGAGCGGAAATTTCCTGAAAGTTTCAGGTTGGGGCTTATTTGCACCAAACGACTTTCAGTATATGAAAATAGATGCTGGTGCCAATTTTAGCTGGATGGAAAACAAAACGACGGTAATTCCGGAAGTAGGGTTTACATATTACCTGAATGACTTTGTCCTGTTCCCATTTGTCAAAGCTGAATTGACACCCTATACCATTACTCCTAAAGTTGGAGCGAGTTTGTTTTCAATTGTCGACTTGGGTATAGGCTATGGATTCGATTATAATACAAAGAAAAATTTCAAGCCAATAGATGGTTTTACCGTATCCATAGGAGTGAATATACCATTGAATTTTCATATCTATTAAATGGCGAGTCATGCAAAATAGAAATATACTTTGGTTAGGTTGTATGGTTATTTTGCTCGCTTTTGGAAAAAAGGCAGCAGCACAAGACCATTTGATTGGCCCGACATTGAGTTACCAGTTCCAAAAAGGGAGTATCATCAAAACTGGAGCTTATTTTGCATTTCCATTTATTGGTGATAACATCTTGCGGGCAGATGCCACTGCTAACTTCACCTGGACGCAAAAGAAATTTGCGGTTATTCCAGAAGCGGCGCTAACATATTATCCGCAAAGCTATGTACTGACCCCATTTTTGCGCGCAGAAGTGACGCCTTATACGTTCACCCCTAAAGTCGGAGCTAGTCTGGCGACACTTTTGGATATTGATTTTGGATATGGTTTTTCCATCAAAGACAAAAAAGATTATCGGCCAATGAAGGGGTTTGCCGTGTCTCTGAGATTCAGTATTCCATTGAATTATAGGCTCAATATGTAACCTCTTCCACTATCTTCTTCTTTTCCTTGCTGCTAAGTGCTCGTTCGATGAATTGAGCTGGATCCTTGTATGTGATTTAAAAGCTTCCAGATAGTAAAGTGTGTTTAATCCGAGCTTATTTATCGAGCCAATTTTTGAAAGCAACAACTTTCTCCCTCGAAACGATCAGCTCGTCAGATTCATAATGCTTGAGATATATTTTTAATCTCGCATTGGAGTGTACAGCAATGTTTTTGATGGCATCAAATTGCACGATAGCACTTCGGTTGATCCGAAAGAAATCTTTGGGCGATAATTGTGGGGTTAAGGCATCCAGTGTTTGGTCGAACAGATAATTCCCATTTTCATTGGTATATAAATAGGTGCCTTTGTTTTCGCTGTAAATGCACTCGATCTGTTGGGTGGTCACAACCTTGAGGCTCTGGCCGATCCTGATGGTAAAACGTTCCTTAAATGTTTGGGTGGTATTTTTAAATAATGCCTCAAAAGTTGCTAGATCAAATGGAGAGACTGGGCGCCTAAACTGCAGAAACTTTTCAATCGCGTTTTCCAGTTCTTCATCTTCAATTGGCTTTAACAGGTAGTCGATGCTGTTTTGTTTAAATGCCCGTAACATATATTCATCATACGCTGTCGTGAAAATAATGGCCGAACTAGGTTTTATCTGCTCGAGGATCTCAAATGATATGCCATCAGCAAGTTGGATGTCCATAAAAAGTAGATCAGGTTCGTCATTTGACCTAAACCATTCAATCGATTCTTCTACGGTCTGTAGTGTGGCTGACACCGTGTAACCGAGCCCTTCCAATTTTCTTCGGAGCAGTCTCGCAGAAGGAAGTTCGTCTTCTATAATTAATATTTTCATTGCGTATTTTCGTTCTCATTGATCGTCTGATCCCTGAGTGATTTATTTATTTCGCCTTCAGGTCATCCCTGCCTGCTTACGACATTTAATTGCTACTGGTATTTCCTTTGTTTTAATTAATGGTCTCTTGGACCGGATTGATCCTTGTCATCAAATACTACTGGCATTGACTTGTTTTTGAATTAGCTGGCTTTCATGCTACTGTTTCGGCAATAATCGGCAGCCCCACAGCGAATAAATCAGCGCTTTCCTGAATGTAAACAGGTTGATCGGACAATAATGCATAACGCTCCTGGATATTTTTAAACCGATGCCAGAGTTGCTATTGAGCACTTTCTTTTTTGTAGATTGTTCTCAACATACAAATAATCGTTTTTACGATAAATCTTTAACATCAGTGGGCTCTTTAACGAAATAACATTGTGCTTCACTACATTTTCGATGAGCAATTGAAGAGAAAGCGGTAAAATAAAACCATGGATCTCGTCTTCAGAAATATGTAGATCAATCTGAATACCTGCTTCAAACCGTAGGCCCAGAAGATTCAAATAGGCTTTTGAAAACCTGAGTTCTTCCTGTAAACTAACAAGACTCTTGTCCTTGTGTTCCAGTACATAGCGGTATATCCTTGACAGGTCTGTTGTAAACAGGCTAGCCTTTTGGGATCCTCTTCAATCAGCCCATTCAGCACATTTAAGCTGTTGAATAGAAAGTGCGGATCCAATTGGTTTTTAAAGATTCGAATTGGGCTGTTATCTGTTGTTTTTCCTGCTCCGATTCTTTAATCTGATAGTCTTTGAACCTCTTATAGAAATAGAAGCCAAAAAATAGCATTGAAATAAACCAGGAGATAATCGCAAGTTGAAAGTAGTAAGCAACACGCTGCTGATTAATAAAATGATTGAAGCGCTGGAGAAAGTCTTTGGAACCAGTAGGGATAAACAGACCCGAAAGAAAAGCATTCACTAAAAAAACGACAAGTATGGTCAAGATAAAGCTGATACCATAAAAAACAACCATTTTTTTCCCAAAGTCTTTACTGTTTGGGTACTTATCCGCCACCCATTTTGATAGATAGCCATGACTCAGAAAGAGAAAAAACCCATACAATAAACCTCTGACCATATTAGGGTGTAAGATGATCGATAACAAAGGGATGTCTTTATGATCGAGTTTGGCTACAACTACAAAATAGATGGAGACAACCACACTTGCTAATATGGCCTGAATAATGGCTTTAAATGGAAATCTCTTCACAGCAATATTATTTGCACTCTTTCAGTATTTGTTCTGCCCGTTCTTTACCCCAAGAAGGAGAAAAGGGAACAGTCACTTTTTCTTCATTGAATAAAGATAGTGCTTTCTTGACATCCTCACATTCTTTACTGCTGTCCTGATTGAAATATTTTTTTGCGTTCATCTGGAATTCAGCAAGCCCCAACATCGCGCGTGGATTACTAGGTTTGATTGCCAATGCTTTTTTATACAAACCAATGATGATTGGTGATAGCTCCTTGGCTTTTGTCATGGGATCGGTTACCATTAATGCGGTTTTATTCATTGCTCGCAACACAAGCCATTCCGAGTTATTGTCCTGCGTGCTGTTATTCAGGATGTCTTCGGCAGATTCTATGTATTTTGCTTGTGTTTCTTTGTTCTTTTCCCTGAAGGCGGCTGTCGTCAGGATCATTGCCTGATAATAGGTCGGAATCAATTGTCCTTTTCGGCTTGGGCAATTCGTTCCAATACTGCAGATGCTTTCTGTATCTCTCCGGACTGCCATAAGCTCATAGCTTGCCCCATACTTTTTCGTAGTTACTTTGTGCAAATGTGCTGCTGCTTATGAAGCAGATAATGGCGATAATAAATGATTTCATGATTTTTCGTTTAGTGGTTAACATTTTTGATTCTTCTATAGCTGGTTCATATTTGTTGAACTCCAGTGAAATTGCGGATAGTTGCTTGCAATTGGGAATAATTTTGGATGAACCGGCATATTTTGATGATGAGTTGTTGATTGTTATAGATTATCCAGTTGATTGTCTTTTTCATTTTTACTTATTGTCCAGAAATAGCCCAAAAAGACAAAGCGTTTAGCTGTAGGCACAATAGCTCTACGATCATAAATACCCTGTGTATTTGGTCGGTCTGCATATTGATATCCATAGATCGGTGAAACTCCGAGGACATTGCTGACAGAGAAATGGATAATTTTTTGTTGACTGTAGAGGAATGACCAACTCATAGATAGATTATTATATCCTTTGGTGTGACCATTCATAAAAGCGGTTTGGTTCGGGTCATTGTAATTTCTTCCTGAAACAAACGAATTTGTCAAACTGAGCTGTGATCTGAGGTCTGCAAACCAGTATTTTCCAACAATAAAAAGGCTATGCTTATAAACATAAGAGGGAGTAACTGTATGGGGATAGTTCGCTTCATTTCTTTTGCTGTCTGTGTAGGAGTATGAAATCCAGTATTGAAGATTCTTTACGCTACTGGTGTTTTTGTAAAATACATCAAAGCCTTTGACCTTGCCGTTGCCATTGTTGTCATATTGACTGTCGTACCTCGCTGTTTGGCTGTTATATTTTATCAGGTTGTCGTATGTCTTATGGTAGGCTTCCAGACGCAACAGGTGTCCACCTTTCTCGTAAAAGTAATTTGCGATATAATGTCTGGCGGCTAGCCAATCCAGCTGAGGATCATATTTTAAAAATGGGCTTGGAGCTTGTTGATGAAACGTTCCATAAGCCAGCGAGAGCTGGGTATACTTGTTCAAAGCGTAGCCCAAGGACGCCCTTGGCTCGATCGTGTTCTTGTTTTGTAAATTGGAGGTAGTCCCCGCAGTCCGATCTTCCCAATAAGGTTAGGTAATAGGCCAAAAGTGGTTTCGGTAAACAGCGAAGTCATTTTGCTATGGTATCCATAGCTGTAGGCGAGTTCTTGACGATGGTATTCTTCCTTGTAATTGTTGTCAAAATATTCTATTCCCCAAATGCTTTTTATACTGTTTTTCCAGGTTTTCCTTAAGGTTCCTTTTACATGGAGGCTCTTTTCGTCGTTGGGCAGGTAAATGTCGCTGTAATGGAGCTTGTCTGTCAGATTGCCTATTCCAACGCCTGAATTGAATGCCCAGCGATTTCCTAAGTCTTGACTATAGGTGATGTTGGCGTAGCTATTGTTGGACTTCTTTTTCAATGGGATAGGCTCCTCGTAATTGATGTCGGATTGGTAAAGCCCCATATTTTCAAAATTGTACGCCCCATAAATATTTAGAAAGCCTTTTCTAAACTGATGGCGATAGATCAGTTCTCCGGAAGCGTTTTCATAGGGTTTGGTCCATTTGATGTCGGGAGTTATGATTTTTGAATAGGGCTTTAAGTTTGTATAGCTGCTGTTGAAGGTCAGTGAGTTCTTACCCCATTGTAATGTATGCCCTAGACCAAGGCCCACAGATGATAAGGAAACTTCTGTTTTGGGCTGTTCAATGGTGTTTTCTGTACTAAGGGCCAAAATGCTGGATAAGGCATTACCAAATTCAGCAGAATAACCTCCGGTAGAAAAATTGACGCCTTTAAAGAGCATTGGCGAGAACCGACCCCTGACAGGAACTTCATTTGGGGTTGCGGTATAGGGCTGTGCTACCCGTATTCCATTAATGTAAGTCTGTGTCTCGGAGGCATCTCCGCCGTGAACCATGAGACGTCCGTTTTCTCCCGCAACTTGTGCCCCGGTAATGTTGCCAAAGCACTAATGATGTTGCCCATGCTTCCTGCCGTCGTGACGATGTCCAAGGGGCTCATCACCGTGTTTTTGCCTGAGCTGTTGGCTTGAAGGACCCCTGCCTGAATACTGACCTCTTGCAATCGATTCTCACTACCCTGCAATTGAATGATCAAAAGTTCCTTATATGGTAATTCAATGAATTTGCTATACAGTGGGCGACCTACAACGGACGCTTTAATTGTCTTGGCACCCGCTCATTGGTTTCAAAAGTAAAATTTCCGAGCGAGTCTGTTGTACTCCCATCGTAGGTACCTTCTATATAAACATTGGCTAAATAGATAGGTTTACCATTTTTCTCTACTACCCTGCCTTTGAGAATAGATTGTGCGAAAACGGTGGTGGTACTTAAAAATAGTAAGGTTAATAGCAGCTTCATTTTATTGACTTTTATCCAAAAATGGAAGAGAGCAATTGCTTCCACGAAAAAGAGTGGATGAAATGTCAAAATATGATGATGAAATGTCGTATTCCGATTTTATGCTGTAAATTAATGCTTGAAATGAGAACCGATCGTGTTAAAGAGCGGTGTAAATTAAGTCACAGAAAGATGCAAATTACCATTTTAGATGACTATCAAGATGCTGTCCGACAGCTGGATTGTTTCAAAATACTTGATGGTCACGATGTTCAGATATTGAAACAATCCTATGCAGATCCGGCTCTACTAGCCGAAAAGCTTAAAAATACAGAAGCGTTGGTGCTGATTAGAGAGCGAACGAAAATCTCTGCTGATCTGCTCAGCAGACTTCCAAATCTCCAGCTCATCAGCCAAACGGGTAAGATTTCCAACCACCTTGATCTGGCGACTTGCAGTGCTTATAAAGTTGCTGTTGCAGAAAGTATGGGATCCCCGGTCGCACCTGCCGAACTGACCTGGCTATTAATTATGAATGGTTTGAGGAAGCTGCCACAAGCAATTGCAGCGATGAAAGCGGGGCAATGGCAGTCGAATATTGGTCAGTCTGTGGCAGGGAAAACCATAGGGATATGGAGCTACGGAAAGATTGGGTGCCGGGTTGCCCAGTATGCAAAGGCCTTTGGCGCGCAGGTGATTGTATGGGGTAGCGAAAATTCTCGGGAAGAGGCAGTAAAAGACGGGTTCTTAGCAGCATCAAGTAAGTCGGATTTCTTTCATTTTGCGGATGTGGTAACACTGCACCTGAGGTTGGTGCCAGAAACCAGAGCTATCGTAAAGTTGGAAGATCTGCGTTCCATGAAATCATCAGCACTATTCGTAAATACTTCGCGTGCGGAATTGGTTGAACAAGGCGCACTTTTGGATGCTTTGACCAGTGGGACACCAGGCGCAGCTGCGGTTGACGTTTACGAGTCAGAACCTATTACAGACGCCAATTATCCATTGTTGCAGCTGCCGAATGTGATTTGTACACCCCATTTGGGCTACGTTGAAGAAAATGGCTACGAACAGTTGTTTAAGTTAGCTTTTGAAAATATTGTTGCTTTTGCGCAAGGAACACCACAACATATCGCCAACCCAGAGGTTTTGAAGGACTGATGGGAATGTCTATTGACAGATGGTTCGTAAGCTAGAAATTGCCACTTGAAATGCTACCCTTTGTTTATGAGTAGATCAAAAGATTAGGAAATAAATGTTCCCGCCGCAATGGATAGATGTCAAACCAAATGTGTATTATTGATTGAAATCAAACTGTCCAAAAGGAAAAGCGCTCCCCTCGGTAATTGAAAATTTAAAGAAGCGTGTTTGGGGTTAAGAGCAGTATTAATGAAAAATGGACTGTCCTTCCTTTGTGAGGACACCCCTAAGTGTTTAAATGAAAAATTTTACGAAACTTGATCAACCGACTGGACGATCCATCTACTTGGATGGAAAGGAATCCCTTTTTTTGGAGGAACCTCCTACTTGGGCCTGGCGACGGATAATGAATATACCGAACTCTTCATCGAAGGGGTAAGACGTTATGGCGTTAATAACGGTACTTCTCGCAATAACAATGTACAGCAAGCTATATTTGACAAAGCCGAGGAATATGCGGCGCAGCGATTTGGATTTGAGTATGGATTATTGCTGTCAAGCGGTTACTTGGCGACTCAATTTGTTGTCAAAACGTTGTCGCAAGAGGGGAAATTGCTCTATGCACCAGCTAGCCATCCTTCCTTGTGGCTTGACGCAAACCCAGGTGTAGTTGGCGATTTTAGGGATTGGAGCTTCCATACTGTCGATTATATTAATAAATCCAAAGAAACATCTTTTGTTATTGTTAGCAATAGCCTGGATAACATGAAGCCTGAAAGATATGATTTTTCGGTTTTTGATGAAATTTCGGATGCTAAAAGGGTTACCCTATTGCTGGATGATTCTCACGGAATCGGTGTGCTGCATGAAAATGGCATTTCACTGTTGGAGCGTGGTTTTTTGAGAGAAAATATGGAGCTGATTGTCGTGGCCTCCTGGCAAAGGGCTTAGCGACAGACGCCGGCCTGATTTTGGCCAGCCAGAAACGGATAGAACAGCTTAAAAATCAAATTTTTATACTGGAGCCTCCCCGAGTTCCCCAGCGAGCCTTTATGCTTTTGTAAATGGAGAGCAGATCTATCGTAAGCAATTTGAGAAATTGCAGGCAAATATTCTTTATTTCGCATCGCTTTCAAAAGGATATTTAAATACCATCGCTAATTTTCCGGTCTTCTCTTCCAGTGATATTAGTCTCTATGCAAGGCTGATGGAAGCAAGTATATTGGTCTCTAGTTTCCCTTATCCCCTTCCTACGGATCCATTATTGAATAGAATTGTTGTCAATGCACACCATACTCGGGAAGATTTGGAACGTATTAGTCATGCAATTGGCATATCTTGATTTTTTTATGACATCCATTGAATCAACTTGTTGTAAATTAGGAAATTGTTGTTAATTTTGAAACTTATTTAGCGGTTTGATCGATGTGAAATCTCGTTAATTGATTGTAAATGTTTGGCTTTTGGAAGCTTATTTATCAAAAAGTGTTTAAATAATTTCCATTCCTCATTTTAAAACAATACTTTTGCATCCCCAAACATTAGTTGGCTTAAGGGTTGAAAAATAAATAATTACAGTAAAATAGATATGACTAAAGCAGAAATTATTGCAGAAATCTCTAACAAAACTGGCTTAGAGAAGGTAGATGTTCAAGAGACCGTAGAGGCGTTCTTCAAAGTTGTCAAAAACGCAATGATCGGAGGAGAAAATGTATATGTAAGAGGTTTTGGTAGCTTCGTAGTCAAAAAAGAGCTGAGAAGACTGCAAGAAACATTTCAAAAAAATACAGCAATCATTATTCCAGAGCACTTTGTTCCTAGCTTCAAGCCAGCTAAAATTTTCGTTGAGAAAGTAAAAAACGGCAATAAATAATCTTAAAATAGATTAAAATGGCAAAAACCAAACAAATAATAGTCATAGGAGCAGTAGTAGCCTTGGTTGCTGTGCTATTTGCACAGCCTATTAAAGGTTTGGTGGACAAAGAAAAACAAACTGCTGCAGCATCTGAATCGAAACCTTCCAATGAAGTAAACTTGGAAAATATCTCTTCGATGACAAAACAAGGTTTAGATGCTAGTTTAGTCAAAGAAATTTCCGATATTGAGGCCCAAGTTGCAAAAGCTTCTGGTGAAGATAAGATAAAGCTGTTGCAACAGTTGGCAAATAAGTGGGACGATGTCGCAAAACCAGCCCCTCAGGCATTTGTGTATGAGGAAATGGCAAAGGTTTCTCCTCAATTTGAATATTGGTTGAAAGCGGGTAATGCTTATCGTGCTGCTTATACTAATTTGCAAGATTCTACTTTAGCTCAAGCTCTTAATCAGAATGCGATTCATGCGTATGAGGCGGCGTTAAAAGCTAATTCAAGTAGTCTTGATGCAAAAACAGGATTAGGTGCCGCAATGGTATCAGGAACAAACAATCCAATGGCAGGTATTGCGCTATTGCGTGAAGTTGTTGCTGCTGATCCGAAAACTTAGAAGCGAATAAAACTTTGGGATTGTTTTCATTACAGTCCCGTCAGTTTGACAAAGCCATCGAGCGTTTTAAGACCGTTATCGATCAAAAACCCGATGCAGAGTCATACTTTTACTTAGCCACAGGCTATGAAAATATTGGGATGAAAAAGGAGGCCGTGACTGCTTTTCAAAAAGTAAAGAGCTGGCAGCTGATCCGTCCCTATCACAATTCATCGACCGCAAGATCGGGGAATTGAGCAAGTAATTAATTTATTATTTTATAATCATTAAAAAATTTAGCTATGCCAAGCGGAAAAAAAGAAAAAGACACAAGATGGCTACTCACAAACGTAAAAAACGTTTAAGAAAAAATAGACACAAGAAAAAATAGTCTTGTGTTAAGCTTTTAAACATCTTGGCCCATTTTGCTGAGATAGCTTTACGAAACGATCTACATGTCTTTATGGGTGTGTAGATTGTTTTTTTCGTAACAACGTTCTTTAAATGTTTAATCGGATACCAAAAATTGCGATAGGATATTGCATAGGTATCAAAAATGAGTAGCTTTTGGTAAAGGAATTAATTATCGATTCAACTCCTGATAAAGGGGTAACTATTGCTTTACTACAAGACAAGCAGCTTGTTGAACTTAACCGCGAGCCCGCAAATAACAATTTCGCTGTCGGAGATATTTATCTTGGACGAATCAAGCGGATTATGCCGGGGCTGAATGCGGCTTTCGTAGATGTAGGCTACGAAAAGGATGCTTTTCTACATTATCTAGATTTGGGTCCACAAGTTCAATCTTTGCTAAAGCTTACGCGTATAGTAAAGAATGGCAGTTATCAAGAGAAACTGCTCAATAGTTTAAAACTTGAAAAGGATATCGATAAAGCTGGTAAGATCTCTGATGTCTTGAGCAAAAATATGCTCGTGCCAGTACAAATCGCCAAAGAACCCATCTCAACAAAGGGACCTCGTCTGAGCTCAGACCTTTCAATTGCAGGTCGTTTTGTCGTTTTGGTACCTTTCTCAAGTACTGTTTCCATTTCCAAGCGTATCAAAGGTAGTAACGAGCGCAACCGCCTCAAAAAGATTGTCGAAGGGATTAAGCCAGCTAATTTTGGGGTAATCATCCGTACAGTCTCTGAAGGAAAGGGTGTCGAAGAACTACAGCGAGACTTATTGGACCTGATCTCAAAATGGGAGCTATTTACCAAACGTCTTCGTAATGCTGAACCACCGCAAAAGGTTCTCGGCGAAATGGATCGTGCATCCACTATTCTACGGGATATCCTAACGGATGAGTTTTCGCATATTTATGTTAATGATCCTTCGATCTTCGAAGAAACAAAATCATATATACACGATATATCTCCAGATCTGGAGAAAATTGTAAAACTTTACAAACATAAAGAACCAATTTTCGACCATTTCGGAGTTGAAAAGCAAATCAAGGCAGCTTTTGGCAAGACCGTTACATTGCCGGGTGGTGCGTATCTCGTTATCGAGCATACCGAAGCTCTACATGTAATTGATGTCAATAGCGGTAACCGTTCTGCCAATAAGGAGAATCAGGAAGATAATGCATTGCTGGTCAATATGGAAGCAGCAAAAGAAATCGCGCGGCAACTGCGTTTGCGTGATATGGGGGAATTGTAGTCATCGATTTTATCGATATGCACAAACCCAATCATCGAAAAGAGTTGTATACGTTCTTAAAAGAATGTATGGTGTCGGACAGAGCGAGACATACGATTTTGCCACCAAGTAAATTTGGTTTAGTGCAGATCACCCGTCAACGTGTAAGACCTGAAATGAATATTGTCACAAACGAGAAATGTCCTGCTTGTGATGGTACAGGTGAAATCCGATCAAGTATTGTCCTGATGGATGATATTGAGAATAATTTGAGTTTTATTCTTCAAGAACAGAATGAGAAAAAGGTGACCTTATGTGTTCACCCATACATAGACGCTTACATTAAGTCTGGTTTGATTTCTAAAAGAATGAAATGGTTTATGAAGTACGGTAAATGGATTAAAGTAAATCCAATGACGTCATATTACCTAACTGAATTCCACTTCTTCAATGCGAAAGATGAGGAAATCAAGTTATAATAGAAAGAGATTAACGAAAAGGGTTAGTAGCAATACTAGCCCTTTTTGTTTATATCCAATGGATCTTGATCCCATCTTTTCCATTTTCCGGAAGTAAGTCATTTGACGTTTAGCATATCGATGTATTTCTGTTTCTAACTTTGTGAAGAAGGTTGAGTAATCCAGCTGTCCAAGTAGATAAAAAGACGCATATTTATACTCTAACCCATAATATTGTAGTTGGTCATGGGAAATTCCGTCGGCTAATAGTTGTTCGACTTCTTGTAGAAAACCGTTTTCTATTCGCTCATTCAGTCTCTTACTGATGCTTGATCTTCTTTTTTCAAGAGCTGGATTTAGTCCAATGACAAGAGCGTCAGGCGCTTGCTGTTCGGGTTTGAAATCTGTTTTGTCTGAGAAACTCCAGTATTTCGATGGCGCGGATGATACGTTTATTGGTAGAATGATCAATTTGAAAGTCTTGGGGACATGTATAAGAGCTTATCCGTTCCATTAATGCTGATTCAGTCTGTTCCGAAAGCGCTTCTTTGAATCCTTCGATGCTCGGAATCAATGCATAGGGCGCCCGTTGGATAACGCTTTGCAAGTATAAACCCGTCCCACCGCATAAGATTGTATGTTTACCTTTGTTTAAAATGGATCGATAGGCCTGATTGAAATCAGTGATAAAATTTCCAAGATTGTATTTCGCGCCCGGTTCTTGTATATCGATAAGATGATAGGGAATGTCCTGATATTCAGTGAGGTCTTTTCCTGTGCCGATATCCATGCGTCTGTAAATTTGACGGGAATCCGCACTGATAATTTCGGCATCAATTTGTTGGGCAAGCTGTACTGCCACTTTGGTTTTTCCAGAGGCTGTTGGGCCTAGAATAACGATTACTTTCTCTTTTGGAACAGGTGTCCGCTCCAAAAGAGAAAGTATATGTTCTAATCTGTCTATCACACGACAAATTTAGTCCATTTTTCTGTTCCTTCGTTATTTTTTACAACAGTATCAATAAAAGTCATACCTCTTACACCATCGTAAACAGTTGGAAAATCTTGTTGTTCAGCCGTTGGGGTTCTGCCTTCTTTTTGCAGTGACAGTCAAGGTAAAGTTGCGGTAAATGTTCGCAAACGACTCAATAAGCCTTCTGGATGACCTGCAGGAATACGCGTATTATGTGTAGCAAAAGAACTCAAAGTATATGGAGCTGCATAAGCATTTCCTGTACGGTATAATTGACGAGGTTGATCGAGCATTTTGATGATCAGGTTGTTCGGATCTTCATTGGCCCACTCTAACCCTCCTTTTTCACCATAAATACGGATACGGACTGCATTCTCCTCTCCTGCTGAGATCTGTGATGCCATCAATACTCCTTTTGCACCATTTTCGAAACGTAACAATACCGATCCATCATCATCCAATAGACGGCCTTCAACAAATGTTGTCAAATCAGCACATAATTCTTCGATTTTTAATCCTGAAACATATTCTGCAAGATGAGCCGCATGGGTACCGATATCTCCCATTACCAAAGATTTGCCTGAGCGTTTTGGGTCCGCACGCCAAGCAGCACCTGCATTGCCCTCACGTTCGGTTAAACGGCTTAACCATCCTTGTGGATATTCAACAATAATTTTTCTTATTTTACCAAAGTGGCCTTCTTTTACCATCGCTTTGGCTTGTTTTACCATCGGGTAACCCGAATAGGTATGTGTCAAACATAGTGTACGGCCTGTGCGCTCTACAGTCTCCTGCAATTCTTTTGCCTCTTCAACAGATACTGTCATAGGTTTTTCAACGACAACATCGAAACCATTTTCCAAGGCTAATTTAGCTGGAGCAAAGTGTAGAAAATTGGGAGTAACAATCGTTACAAAATCCATGCGTTCGCCATCAGGAAGCAAAGATTCTTTCTCGATCATCTCTTCGTAGTTTAGATAGACGCGCTCTGGGGCTACAAATAAGTCTTCTCCAGATTGTTTTGAAATCTGTGGATCGATGCTAAATGCACCACAAACCAACTCAATCTTGCCATCCATAAAAGCAGCGATGCGGTGTACGGCTCCAATAAAGGCATCATTTCCGCCTCCGACCATACCCATGCGAAGTTTTCTCTTCATAACGTTATTATTTTTGATTATTTATTTTTTTCAAACTAATACAGTGTACAATATACACAATTTAGCTTATTTTATATATAAAATCATCTTGATGCTGCCCATGTTTTCCTTTGGGAAGCCAGTTGGTGCTCGCTCCATTAATGCTTGTAGCTCTTCTTCGCTGCGATAGGTATATCGATGTCGTCCCGCTACCCAGAAGTTAATAGGAGACGTAATTTCTTTTGTTGTAAAACCTATTTTTTCCAATGAGGAATGCTGACTCAATCTCGGTCGGTATATGTCATGATATCTCCCGGGTGGAAATCTTTAGCGAATGCGGTGATTAATTTACTTAGCCCACCGATCACATTATAACCCGATTTATTGCAAAAACGCAATAACTCAAAGGAGCGGTATTCTTCATTTTTATCATTCATGCGGCGTCCGCCAGAAAATACAGCAATAGAAACGAGTTCACCTTGTTCATATAGTCCATACCGATATTTTCCGGGGAGAGCTGTCTGTAGATGATGTTCCACGAGGAACCGTTGACTCACTTTTTTATCAATGCGGGCAACGACAGTTTTCCGGGCATAGATGCGTCTATTATTCTTTGATTTGGCAACGATGCGCTGTACGATGAGATCGAATTTTTGCGTTAATTGATCTTCATCTATATGAATGCCAGATTCAGAGATCTGATAGCGAAAAAATCGCTCATTAGGGTAAATAAAAATATTTTTGTTATTTCAGTAGTGGTGATTTGTATAAATCCATCAAGTTCGATCAGGGTTAGTTGTACTTCGAGCTGTCGTTCGAGGCCAATTTTTAACCGAATAGCCAAGTCTTTAAAGGATGGAGTCATAAGACAAATGTAACTTTTATGGAAGTTTTGACGAAATATTCGCTTTTAATAATTATCCGTACCTTTGTGCAAAATATAATAGTACTATGAAACTTCCGATAGTGGCGTATGGCGACCCTGTATTGAGAAAGGTCGCTGAAGAAATAGATGAAGACTATCCCGATTTAAAAAAATTGATTGATGATATGTATGATACCATGTATGCCGCACATGGTGTTGGGATTGCTGCACCACAGATAGGTCTGCCAATACGTATGTTTGTTATTGATGCGACACCATTTGCAGAGGATGACGAAGAGAATAAAGAAATGCTTAAGTCTTTCAAAAGAGTTTTCATCAACCCGATTATGGTCGAAGAATCCGGTGAAAAATGGGCTTTTGGTGAAGGTTGCCTAAGTATTCCCGATATTAATGAAGATGTGCTTCGTCACAAAAATATTCGCATCAATTATTTGGATGAGAACTTTGAAGAACATGAGGTGGATCTAACTGGATTGGCAGCACGTGTCGTTCAACATGAGTATGATCATCTTGAAGGGAAATTGTTTACAGACAAACTAAGTACGCTGAAGAAAACAATGTTGAAAAGCAGATTGGATGCAATTGCCAAAGGTAATATCCGAGTGAGCTATAAAATGAAATTTCCACAACAAAAGAAAAAGCGTTAGTCCATACTAGCGCTTTTTCTTTGCTGTTAACAGCAATAATTTCCAAATCTCACCCCTCAATCCAATCGGGGAAGATATAATCTGTATTTGACCGCAGTCATCCGAACGAGGAAGACAACACCTGCAGCAATGAAAGCTGCCCAAGACAAGTCAAGATCAAGATGAACGAGCAAGATATAGATTAATCCACCTGCCAAGCAGGCTGTTGCATAGACTTCCTTTTTAAAGATCAATGGTGTCTCATTGAGCAAAATATCTCTGTCATGCCTCCACAAACAGCAGTAAACATACCGAAAATGATGGCTGCATAGACGTTACTTTCGTAGTTCAATGATTTTTGTACACCTAAGATAGTAAAGAAGCTGATTCCTATGGCATCAAAAAGTGTTAGGGTGCGATAGTAACCATAGAGCTGCCGATTGAATACGATAGCGATCAAGATGCCCAGGAATATGGCTATAAGGTAATTGCTGTCGTTGACCCAAACGGGACGCAGGTTTAAAAATACATCACGCATGGAGCCTCCGCCAATCGCCGTCACAAAGCCCAAAAAAGCTGCTCCAAAGATGTCGATATCCTTACGTTTTGCGGATAAAGTCCCCGATATTGCAAAAATAAGGTGCCAAGCAAATCGCTTAAATAAAAATAGTTGGCATCAGTTATCATCGTAATCCTGTTTTTAAAATATTTTTCCTATTTATTTACTCTACTGCAAAGAGAGATTTCGACAAATTTAGGAGAAATCTCTGTAGTTTAGGTTTACTGTAAGACGAATAGCTTTCAAACCTACAATTCCCTGCACATCTTCCAGTTTGAGATGTTCTACAGTGCTTTCAATTATTCCCATATCATAAATGGCTTTTATACTTAGATTTAGGTCTTCTAAAATCTCATCCGATAAATAGACAATTGCTATTTTGTTGGTCTGAGTAAGCCTCTCCTTTGTACGTTTTATCCGGATCTTATCTATTCTTTTTTGATGATTTCGTAACGGATATTTAATGATCCCTCTACGTCAAATCGACGTTCATCTTCCCGAAAACTGATGTCAATACTGTGCGGATTGATGAAGATGAGTTGTGTCGTCTCTAGCGCCAGTGGCAGATCGCGCTTTGCATGATATGCTTTTAATGCAATTCTGGCCATGGATATAATTTGTTGCCGCCTAAAGATATTGATAAACTCGGAGCTAAAAGTTTGCTGTGGCGTAATAGATTCCCCAACATAAATATCATACTCAATACCATCCGTTCTGAATTTTTGGAAGTAAGATGGGTAATTGCCCTGAATGAAGCTGTTGAAATGATTGAGTTCTTTACTGATAATATGGTTTACTTGACGCAAAGAGGTTTCAAATTCATTCCTATAAAACTCACCTGTATCACGATTGGTAAAAAAGTGACGGGCATAATGCTCAATAATAGCATGCTTTGTTGTGAATTGTCTTCTCGCCGCATCGAGAAATGGTTGCACATCCTTTCGGAAGAATTCTATGATCTTGACCATAGACTCATCAAACGAGATCTGGTCAAGCGACCTGGTAATCTGATCTACACGTTTTGAAAAATCAACAATGAGCTGATGTCTGCCATCCAAAGACAATTCGTCAATAAGGAGAGCCAGTTGTTTTACTTTGAAACTAAAATCCTTTAAAATAGACGCATTACGGATGACCGTGGAATCTTTGACATCAATAGCGCCATAGAGTGGATATACCTCTTCAAAAATAACAGGTTTGATATGCGCATTTTGTTCATCATTTTCGAATTCCTGAATATATTGCGCTGCAATATGGTTAAACTTCCACTGTACGGCTGGCTGTATTGTTGTAAACCGGTTAATAATAATCTCGTCAATACGTTTTTTGAATTCTGTCGTGATATCATGTGATAATTGGGATAGTAGCGGCACAAGCTCACGAAGTGAGTGTATCGTCTCATTATCCAATTGATCCAGTTGATGACTGTAAATCTCTAGAATGCCAGACAAAGAATGATTATGTATCAACGGAATGCATAGATAGGTCTTGACTCCGGATGTCTTGATGCGTTCATCAAAAATGGATGTGGTATTTTTAATAGTATCCATTGTATTGTAGAAGATCAGATGCGGATGTTTTAGATAATTGGCGACTTCTGGATTGATCTTGGTATAGCTGTTCTTTGCGTAAGCTTCCGAAATTAAAATACTTTTATTGGTAATGGAATAATCAAAAAATGGTAGTCCATTGAGCTGAAACAATGGAAACAGGCTGAAAACTGTATCTGATCCCTTCAAGATCGGAGCAATAATTTTTCGAGATCAGATAAGAAGAGGTGATAATTGTATGTTGCGAGATCCAATAAAATAGATTGTATCCGCTTAAGAGTATGCTCTAAACTGCTTTTCTTGACAGTGAGGATGGTAAATCCAGATAGCTCAAAATCTTCGATCTTAATTGTATTGACAACAATATTCCAATCGAATAAAGAGGTATCATTGGCATTGTTGGTCAGATGCCCTACGTCAAATTGTGGAAGTTCCTTTTTGGTTTAATATCAACAAATTTGAAATCTATATTTAAATCATAATAATCAATGATTTCACCCTGCTCATTTAAGTGATAGTAAACGATCGTATTATTTTCTTTGGCAGGAAGTCCATATAACCGTTCAAAAATAAGGGCATACATCAGTTTTTCCTGATTGTTCAGGATGCCCCATCTTGCATCTGATCCTGAAGATCTTGTTCCTCCAGCTTATTTTTCCAGAGTTCGAAAAAGGCTTCTGTGCCATAAAATGTTTCTTCGGCGAGTGGTGTTGCAAGTGCCCAGTATTTTTTTGGGGCGGTGTCAATTAGCGATACCGAAAGGCTGTAAATGAGCTGTAAAATATCTTTATATGCACTTAAGTTTTGCTTACACAGCCTGCCACTAACCTGCTCAATCTCCCGGATGCGTTCCAGAGCAAATAATGGAATCATACCATCTGGAGATACATCGCCTTCGGTAAATGACTCTAGATAACGAAAAAAAGGTTCGAAATGGAGCTTCTTCTCGATATTATATAGCCTGCTTTCACTTTTGGCTAGTCGTATATTCTTTATTTCCATTTATTGAACACTTTTAGAAACGGAAGCCGGTACTAAAATAGGGATACCAACCTTCATTAGATTTGGCCATCACAAAGTGAAGGGGCAATGCATTGGCGACGATATAATAAAGTCCGCCACCGAGTCCTTGATGGACTGTCTTGCTGTTATGTTCTTTTGCCCACACTTTCCCGATATCATACACCCCCATGATCCCTAGTTCTCCCGGGAGAACGTAGCTTTTTACCTCATGAATCTTGACGCGGGCTTCTAGGTTGTTGTATACCATTTGCTCGCCAGCAAATCTATATTGGCGAAAACCACGAAGATTCTCATGACCTCCTAGAAATAGATATTGATAGAATGTTGGATTGCCCACGACGGTTCCTCCGCCTACTCTATTTGCGAATACGATACCTTCATTCAGTGCACTAAAATAGCCTGTCATTTCTGCGCTTAGTTGGCCTGAATTTCTGGAATATTTATTTAAGCCCAAAAAGAATGTAGCGCTGCCTTGATAAATAATCCTTTACTTGGATTGATCTTGCGGTTACGTGTATCTTGCGTCAGAAAAGCATTTAGTCCAACGAAAGCTTTATCATTGGTAATAGAAACACTATCGTAAGAATGGAGCGCTTGCGGATTTAAAATGAAACGGTCCTGATTTTCAATTGGATCCAGGTGATAGAACTGGATATGGGGACCAATAGCATAATTCAGCGTAGACGAAGGGTGCCACCGCAGTAATGGGTTGACATTGAAAATATTGAATATGCTACGGTAGTATTTCGCGCCATACTGATCTTTTAGAAATAGGGAATTGTTGCCAACGCCAAAAAAGTTCTGCGTGTTGTCGGGGCTTTTGCTAATGCATCGAGGACAAAGTCGGCATTGCCTATTACATCTTCCCATTCGCCACGATAATGAATTTTATAGGCCCCTGTTCGGAATGCCGCTGCCACAGTAATCTGTTGTTTATAGGTAAAAGGCGTTTTTCTAAAACCCCGTTGATGTGTATATGCAGCACCAAGTCCGAGAGAAAAGCCATCATCAGCGTTATAACCCGCTGTTAACAAAGGGAGCCAAGAATTGTATAGATTGACGGGAACGAACTGTGTATTCAAGCTGTCCTTACCTTGATGTAGCCTGATTCGACCTTTTTCTCCTAAAAAGTGGAGCCGGCCGTATTTTCGTAGAGCTTTATCTTTGATTTACTATTGTTAACTATATAGGTCTTTGGCAGACTATCGCCAATAATCCGCAGTTTTATCGGCGAATTTACGTTATTTATGGACACTGAGTCCTGACCTTCAGAAAGGTATAGTCGGATTTCTTTTGTTAAGTTCTTTTCATAAGTCTTGTCCATGAGGGTTTTAGTCACCTTTCCATCTTTGTTGATTTTGGACACCATGATTTTTAATCCCTCATCTTTGGTGTTGACAATCTCCACCTTTTCGTTCTTATTACTGAAATGGATGTCGACAATATTATTGATAAAACGATAATATTCTTCCATTGCCGCCGGCAAAGCATCGCGTCTGCTTTGAAGGGTACGGAAAATCTGTTCCCCGCGAATAGCGATGGATGATTGGGGTAAGCTTTTGACAGATTGCCAGAGTACCGAATCTGTCAGACTGGAAACAAACTGATTTACTTCTTTTGTCCATTCCTTGTGGGAGAGCTGATTGCTTGGATGTGCATTTAAAAATCTGGATTTGAAAAGGGAGTATCGGATATTTGGAATGCCTTTTGTAAAACCCTGCATAACGGGGTTGACAAACTGTTGGTAAATATCTTTCATCAAGAAACCCTGTGTCACACGTAAGGCCTGATCTCGATCCCGCGGAATCGGAACATAATCCTTGTCTTTATCATCAGTATCCTGATTTTCATTATACCAACGCCATTGATCTTCATGACGATCCCAGTCACTGACGATTACATCCAGCATACGTGCCCTTAGGTATGCCTTGGGTTTGAAATCATCATCGTTGTCTTCCTGAAGCTTGCGCACGGCTTTTGGACTATTGTCGGAGTCGCCCATAGGCTCTCGTTCTTCTAATAGGGCGATAGTGTTTTCGAATAAAGGAGCGTACTCGCCGAGGATTGTATCCGGCGCAACGACTCCTATAATGGGGTGTGCATGTGGAACCTTCACTGCATTAGCTAACGCTGGAATCATCAATGCGGAATAAGGATGTTGTGCGCTTGTCGCATCGTCCAACACATCCTGTACAAAGGTGCCGTGCAATTCCTCTGGAATCAAAGACTCTGTCCGTTTATTTACTGATCGCAGCGCCCATTCTCTACCTGTTGGGTCTGTCAACCTGAGCGAAATGGATTGCATCCCTCCGCCCTGTTTAATAGGGTCAGACCGCCATATAATCTAGAGAGCTGTAACAGGGGTAAGGTGGTCTCTGCAGCCCATTCTCTACGATAATTTTCTCCAAGAAATGACTTCTTAAATCCACTCGCCTTCCCATACTTTGCATTTGCTACAACAATAGTACTGTCTTTAATCACTGCTTGTATCAGCGATTTCTCTTTGTGCGTGTCAATTGTCGAATTCGACTTATTCTTCTGCTGAGAATAAGCTTGTGTAGCGAGAAAAAGTAAAAAGAATGGTAAGACCCGTTGCATGCTTATTATTTTTCAAATTTATAAATGATTCCTTTGTCTTGATCGCCAGCTTCGCTAATGATGTAAAGATTGAATTTTGAATCAAAGTTGATGCCTTCTGGTTGTGGAAATAGCTTTGGATCCAGCGCTGTTATAGATTTGACATGGAAATTTTCATCCGTTACAACAAGTGCCTTGTCAATGGAGGATAAAATGTACCATTCATTGCTGTCGGTTTTTTCTTTGCAAGGGCTGAAGGTTTGAATGTTTTTTTGATTTTCGGATCAAATCTTTTCAGTTCATCAATCTGAATTGCAAATTCACCTTGTGGATTGAACTTGCCATCGGCTCCAATGGAGAAAATATATCCTGTAGTTTGTGACTGTTTTTGTCCGTACGACATTCTTTACAGAGTATATAGGCAAGGTTACTTGTTTTGTCTACAAAAAGCCCCTCATATTCACCTTTGGGTAAAATATCTTTTTGTTCGGTGACCGTCTGTATGTTATCTTTCTCCGTGATGGGAAAGGAATAGACAGCCCCATTGCTCTTTAAAATAAAGAAATGTGTTTTACTAATGCCAATGTCTTCGTAATCACCATCCTTTCCAAATGGATTGAATGTGAGCTTTTGAGTCGACAAATTGTATCTGAAAAGTAGCCCCTGTTCATCCTGAATGGCATAGATATCTTGGTCTTGTCCTTCAAGAAATGCAATACCTGATATTTCGAGCAGTTCATCGGGCAAATTTATCTTTTCGCCAGATGATAATCTATACGGAATTGTCTGTTGTTGTTTATCTGTTGTAACGTCGGTCACACTAGTCGTACGTTCTTTATTCGCATTACTGGGGTTACAAGCTAGCAATACCGAGGAAATCATTCCTAGAGCAAGAGCTGTTAATTGTGTAGCGTCTTTCATGAATTCAGTTGTTTAAGTAGTCAACAATTTGCTGTTGTGATTTATTGCCAGTCGGATGTTCTATAGGTATGTTTTGCCCCATCTCATCAAGGAAAGTTGCTTCAACGTCGTCAGCGAATTGAATTTCAAATAGCTGCTGAATCTTGTTGGACAATACTGGCTCCGTAATGGGGAAACAGGTCTCTATCCGATGGTAGATATTACGATTCATCCAGTCTGAGGAACCTAAATACACCTTTGTATGTTCTCCATATTGGAATATAAAGATTCTTCCGTGCTCTAAATATCGCCCTACGATCCGTTTTACTTCAATGTTTTCACTTAGTCCTTTTACCTGGGGTTTAAGCCTGCAGATTCCTCTGACCAATAATTTCACTTTCACGCCAGCCTGACCGGCTTCGTATAATTTATTGATTAACGATTCTTCTTCTAAATTGTTTAACTTAATTTTTATTGAGGTGGCGATGCCCATCTTTACCTGAGTAATGGTTTCATCAATCAAATTGTCAAAAGTCTGCTTTAGATTGAATTGAGCTATCAAAAGCTCTTGAAATGGAATATCTGTTGGCTTATCCGGTTTCTGTCTGTTGGGTAAAAATTCAAATAGTAGGCTTAGTTCTTCTGTCAGCAGGCGATCGGATGTCATTAAGAAATAATCGGTATATACCTTGGCAGTTTTCTCATTTAAGTTGCCTGTCCCGAACAATGCGCTCTCTTTTCCATCTTTTCGTTTGACAAGGGCAATTTTAGCATGTACTTTAAGGTTGGGGATACTATAACTGATCTTTACCCCTGTTCTTTCATAATTCTTGACCAATGAATATTATTGGCTTCATCAAAACGTGCTTTTAACTCAACAAATACATTCACCTTTTTGCCATTCTTAGCTGCGGTAGCTAGGGCTTGGGCAATATGCGAATCGCTGGCAATTCGATAGAGCGTGGTATGGATCTCTGCTACGTCAGGGTTTATTGCTGCTTCATTAAAAAAACGAAGAATAGGATCAAAAGATTCATAAGGAGTACATATTAGCATATCATGCTGATCAAGCTGGTCAAAAATGGAATGCTCAAAGTCCTGATGTGCTTCTAGTTGTTGCTGTGGTGGAAAAGACAATTCTCCCTTTTTTATTGGGAAAGAGAAGAAATCCTTCAAATTATGATAATATCCACCAGTGACAATGCTACTTTTTCTTAAGTCAAAAAGAATAGCGAGTCTTTCGATAAGCTGGTCTGGAAAACCTGGTTGATGTAAGAATCGAGTTGCATAACCAAGATCTCTCTTTTTGACCTCTGCCTCTATTTTCTGCGCTATATCACCATCAAATTCATCTTGTAAATTGAGTTCAGCATCACGAGTGATTTTGAAAGAATAAAAATTTAAACTTTTACTTTGTAGTGGACCCGGTAAAAATAGCTTAATGATATCATCGATGAAGACAACGTAAGTCTTGGAATTGACCTGACAAGTGAAAAATCTATTGATGCGATCGGCAGGTATGTTGACAATGAACAAGTCTGTTGTATTATTGCCTGTCATTGCAAAGTATAGATGGTTGTTGATCGGAAAAAGGAAAATTCTTCGTCAACGGGGATTATTTGCAGGTAGAGAGGCTATCGTATTAAAAAAATAGTTGGCTACAAGAGGTTTTATCGTTACTGGAATCTCCTGGTTATAGATCAGAATAATATTTTCCTCAGTTAACTGATGGATAATATCGGTTAAAAGGAATCCAAATTTTTCCTGCTGTTTATCGATAATTTTAGAGGCCTTTTTATACGTTCCAATGTCAAGATTCGGGACAACTTGATCAGTTGCCTTCTTTTTAATTTTTTTCCATGCCATTAATACAGGCATCCGTACGCGGTAGAACTCATCGAGGTTAGATGAGAAAATAGCAAGAAATTGTAATTTTTCCAATAGCGGGACCTCCTTACGTCCAGCCTCGGTAAGTACTCTGTCATTAAAGGAAAGCCAACTGATATCTCTATTGATGTACAGGTCTTCTTTTTCATCCGAAACATAATTAAAAAATGATGAATTTATGCTGAGTATCTGTTTTACAATAGTGTTGCAATAACAAAGGAAATAACAGAGATAACCAGACCAAACATAAAGATGCCATAAGCATAACGCAATAATTTGTATTTCCTGCCTAATACAACTCCTTGGGAATAAACATCTTTTGTAAGCATGCCGTATAAAAATTCGGAATCAATCATTACTTTTTGCATTCCTTCATTATAGTCATCTAGGTTCATTTTATAGAAATTTCCGAAAAATAATAGATTGACAGATTTATTATCAATCTCCTGTTTTGAAAATTTTCCGGAGGGTATTTTGGGTATAGTTGAAAGTATAGCCATGACCATGGTGGCCACAACAATTACAGTGAGAATAATTGTTGGAAATATAAGATGTTCGTTGCTATCTAATTTTCTGAATAATACGGCAATAACGACAGATAGAATGATAGAGTTAACGGTCAATAAAATATTAGCTTTATTATCAGCCATATCACTCAAACGTTGGTTGTTGGACGATGTTATCCGGAACATTGTTTCTATACCACGTTCAGGTTTGACACTTTTATCTTTCTCTTTCTTTGTTTCTTTTTGTCTTCTTTTTCTTGTCCTTGGACTTTTCCTGCTTACGTTCAAGTTCTTTTAAGTTTTCCTCTTTCTTTGTGTTGAGCTTTTGTTGGGCATAATCTGTATGATAATGATGGCTTGCTAAGAGCTTTATAGTGCCGGCACGCCAAACATCCTTATCAATTTCTTTACCTAGTACAGCCTCTGCTTCGGTCTTCATCAGTTTATTCCTGTTTTCAAAGTCCTCTCCTCCAAAATGGAACAAGTCGGCGTCGCAAAGGATCTGTTCCAATAGATTGTTGGGGTCTTGGGGCATTCTGGTGGCGAGGATACAACCTTTGATTTTTTCTTTTACCTCCTCGGTTACGCCTTTATCCTTTAAGAAGTCTAAAGCGATTTCTACGCTTCTTTTTCATGGCCAATCGCATTGTCAGATTTTACATAACCTAAATCGTGAAAATAGGCTGCACTGATCACTATAAAATGATCTTCGTCATTTAACTTATAAAACGAGGAAATCTCCTCTGCAGCTTGTACTACTGAATGTGTATGTATACTGTTGTGAAAACAATGACACGAGGAGATATTCTGTATAATATAAGCGTTCGAAAATTCTTCTACCTGTTTTAAAAGTGCGTTATAATCTATCATGACTAATATGATGTTTATTTAGAATAAAAGTATTCAATATCTTTAACATCTTATATACAAGTAATCCCTTTTCGTAATTTTTTAATCTAGATCAAACTTTATAGTCCCGATAGAAAGTAAAAGACCTTGTTTTTACCCTTCCGATTCCCATGTCCGGAATTTCCCTAAACAAAAGATAGGAAAAGGACGGTAAACGTTTGAGAAAAGCCGAAGGAGATAGCAGGGAGGGGTGAATACGACCCCGAAACAGAATGCTTTTGCCTTCAGGGATATCACTTCCGGTATTTTTTAGGGATAGTTCCAATATTAACGTAGTAGTAGTCTACGATTAGGCTAGCATTTAGTTAGGTTTAGTTTAGCTAAAATCTAAACAAAACCTAAGTAATACCTAAACTAAACCTAAACAAACCCTAACTAAACTCTGGATTTGTCCTTACCCTGAGACCCCTGTTTTCGGGCTGTTTTTCTATGGTGGTGGGTTTTTTTGCTGCGGTTTTTAGGCCTGTCTATCCGCCGCCTGTCCGTCATCCCGACTTGGAGACCGTCCCATCGGGTTTTTTCTGTTCCGGGCAACTGTTTTTCAGGGGTTCGCTGAGATGTCCATTCTCCGGTTCTGATTCCCGCTGCCCATGCACTTTTCTCCCTTCACTGTTTTTTTGCGTATAGCTGGCCTTGCGGCGACTTTTTCGCCGCATTCCCGGTTCTGCGCTGCTGTGGCGTAAGTCTAGCCCATAGGCAATCCTGCCTTTCCACTGCGTATCCGCTGCGGTTCCACCATCCCCTTGCTCCGCCTTTCCACGGCTTATCCACTGCAGATCCAGTGCATATTCTGATATAACCCGCCTTTTTTGTCCCCGGAGCCCGCGGGACCCCACCGGAACCCGTCCGGAGAAAAACAATCGACCAAGTTCACAGCGAGTTAGCGGCAAAATGAAATAAATAAGAACAAAAGGCTTGGAAGTTTGTTAGTAAACTCCCTATCTTTGCACCACTCCGCAAGGGAGGGACGGTTACTTCGAAAGAAGAGACCATGAAAAAAGAAGGGTTTAATGAGAGTTAAACGCGGAAATCGGGAAAAGAAAAAGAAAAAAACTTCAAAAGTTTTTTGGAAGTTCAAAAGATTTCTACCTTTGCAGTCCCAACGGAAACGGAGGGAAACAAAAAAGATAAAGAGGGGCGCAATGCTCATCGGAATATAGCGGATACGGAAGTTGAAGCGAGATAAGTTCTTTAAGAAAACACAATCATGTAAGCGTGACGAGTAGACAAAACGAAAGTCATGAACAAATTCAAGCAATTCGTTCAATTCGATCCAAGATCAGAGATATAAAAAAGAATTCTGATTATGTAAATAGTTGGAATCAAAAACTTCATTTTACAATGGAGAGTTTGATCCTGGCTCAGGATGAACGCTAGCGGCAGGCCTAATACATGCAAGTCGGACGGGATCCATCGGAGAGCTTGCTCGAAGATGGTGAGAGTGGCGCACGGGTGCGTAACGCGTGAGCAACCTACCTCTATCAGGGGATAGCCTCTCGAAAGAGAGATTAACACCGCATAATATAATCTACCGGCATCGTTGGATTATTAAATATTTATAGGATAGAGATGGGCTCGCGTGACATTAGCTAGTTGGTAGGGTAACGGCTTACCAAGGCGACGATGTCTAGGGGCTCTGAGAGGAGAATCCCCACACTGGTACTGAGACACGGACCAGACTCCTACGGGAGGCAGCAGTAAGGAATATTGGTCAATGGGCGGAAGCCTGAACCAGCCATGCCGCGTGCAGGATGACTGCCCTATGGGTTGTAAACTGCTTTTGTCCAGGAATAAACCTCTTTACGTGTAGAGAGCTGAATGTACTGGAAGAATAAGGATCGGCTAACTCCGTGCCAGCAGCCGCGGTAATACGGAGGATCCGAGCGTTATCCGGATTTATTGGGTTTAAAGGGTGCGTAGGCGGCCTATTAAGTCAGGGGTGAAATACGGTGGCTCAACCATCGCAGTGCCTTTGATACTGATGGGCTTGAATCCATTTGAAGTGGGCGGAATAAGACAAGTAGCGGTGAAATGCATAGATATGTCTTAGAACTCCGATTGCGAAGGCAGCTCACTAAGCTGGTATTGACGCTGATGCACGAAAGCGTGGGGATCGAACAGGATTAGATACCCTGGTAGTCCACGCCCTAAACGATGATAACTCGATGTTGGCGATAGACAGCCAGCGTCTTAGCGAAAGCGTTAAGTTATCCACCTGGGGAGTACGCCCGCAAGGGTGAAACTCAAAGGAATTGACGGGGCCCGCACAAGCGGAGGAGCATGTGGTTTAATTCGATGATACGCGAGGAACCTTACCCGGGCTTGAAAGTTAGTGAAGGATGCAGAGACGCATCCGTCCTTCGGGACACGAAACTAGGTGCTGCATGGCTGTCGTCAGCTCGTGCCGTGAGGTGTTGGGTTAAGTCCCGCAACGAGCGCAACCCCTATGTTTAGTTGCCAGCATGTAATGGTGGGGACTCTAAACAGACTGCCTGTGCAAACAGAGAGGAAGGTGGGGACGACGTCAAGTCATCATGGCCCTTACGTCCGGGGCTACACACGTGCTACAATGGATGGTACAGCGGGCAGCTACATAGCAATATGATGCTAATCTCTAAAAGCCATTCACAGTTCGGATTGGGGTCTGCAACTCGACCCCATGAAGTTGGATTCGCTAGTAATCGCGTATCAGCAATGACGCGGTGAATACGTTCCCGGGCCTTGTACACACCGCCCGTCAAGCCATGAAAGTTGGGGGTACCTAAAGCATGTGACCGCAAGGAGCGTGTTAGGGTAAAACCGATAATTGGGGCTAAGTCGTAACAAGGTAGCCGTACCGGAAGGTGCGGCTGGAATACCTCCTTTCTAGAGTATCGAAGATCG
Source organism: Sphingobacterium sp. E70 (assembly GCF_019285695.1). Taxonomy (NCBI): domain Bacteria; kingdom Pseudomonadati; phylum Bacteroidota; class Sphingobacteriia; order Sphingobacteriales; family Sphingobacteriaceae; genus Sphingobacterium; species Sphingobacterium sp. E70. Next base: position 2,892,528 of record NZ_CP079104.1, read on the forward strand.
GTGCTCGTCACGTACATATGATTGAATAAAAGAAAAACATCAGAAGAAAGTGCCCGCCCCTATAAGGAGCAGGACCGAGAGAGATAGATGAACAGAATAGCTAGTCCCGTAGCTCAGTTGGTTAGAGCACTACACTGATAATGTAGGGGTCAGCAGTTCAAATCTGCTCGGGACTACGAAAAAAAGAGGGGAATTAGCTCAGCTGGCTAGAGCACCTGCCTTGCACGCAGGGGGTCAACGGTTCGAATCCGTTATTCTCCACGTTTTTTGGAGGAAAGATAGAGCAAGATAACAGACCATACAAGGTCTGATATCTCAGATCTAAAATCTCCTATCTAAAAAAAAGAGTTCTTTGACATATTGAAAGAAAAAAAAATTACAAGAGAAGACAACAGTATAGAGACAATGCTGATATGTGTCTGATGTAGGGAGGAGACCCTCGGTCCAGGCCGAACGAATCTTTGCGTAGCATATCGGTATATATATCAAAAGCAGCCGCATAGTAGCAAAAGGCTATGCCGGTGAAGAAAGTAAATAAGGGCACACGGGGATGCCTAGGCTCTCAGAGGCGAAGAAGGACGTGATAAGCTGCGATAAGCTTTGGGGATTGGCAAATGCGACTTGATCCAGAGATTTCCGAATGGGGCAACCTGACTATTTGAAGAATAGTCGTATGATACGCGAACGCGCTGAACTGAAACATCTAAGTAGGCGTAGGAGAAGAAAATAACAATGATTTCCCAAGTAGTGGCGAGCGAACGGGAAAGAGCCCAAACCGATCATGTTACGGCATGGTCGGGGTTGTAGGACCACGACATTGTACAGCGCTATGAACTGGAAGCAGGTGGGAAACTGCGCAATAAGGGTGAGAGCCCCGTACAGGTAAAGAATGTTGACATAGTGGTATCCTGAGTACCGCGGGACCGGAGAAATCCTGTGGGAATCCACCAGCACCATCTGGTAAGGCTAAATACTCCTGAGAGACCGATAGTGAACCATACCGTGAGGGAAAGGTGAAAAGAACCCCGAACAGGGGAGTGAAAAGAACCTGAAACCGTGTGCTTACAAGCGGTTGGAGCAGGCAGGTCCTGTGACAGCGTGCCTTTTGCATAATGAGCCTACGAGTTACTCTTGTCTGGCAAGGTTAAGTCCTTCAGGGACGCAGCCGAAGCGAAAGCGAGTCTTAATAGGGCGCATAGTCAGATGAGGTAGACGCGAAACCTTGTGATCTACCCTTGGGCAGGTTGAAGTTGCAGTAACATGTAATGGAGGACCGAACCGATAAACGTTGAAAAGTTTCCGGATGACCTGAGGGTAGGGGTGAAAGGCCAATCAAACTGGGAAATAGCTCGTACTCCCGAAATGTTTTTAGGAACAGCGTCGGCATCGAGTTTAATAGAGGTAGAGCTACCGATTGGGTGCGGGGAGTCAAATCCTACCAAATCCAGACGAACTCCGAATGCTATTAAATATGGCCGGCAGTGAGGCTTTGGGTGCTAAGGTCCAAGGCCGAGAGGGAAAGAACCCAGACCATCAGCTAAGGTCCCCAAATTCGTTCTAAGTTGAACTAACGAGGTCCGGTTGCCCAGACAGCTAGGATGTTGGCTTGGAAGCAGCCATTCATTTAAAGAGTGCGTAACAGCTCACTAGTCGAGCGGCCGGGCGTGGATAATAAACGGGCATCAAGAACGGTACCGAAGCTATGGATTTGCACTTATGTGCATCTGGTAGGGGAGCATTCCATATGGGGCGAAGATATCTGGTAATGGGTGTTGGACCGTATGGAAAAGCAAATGTAGGCATAAGTAACGATAAGGCGGGTGGGAAACCCGCCCACCGAAAGACCAAGGTTTCCTGATCAACGTTAATCGGATCAGGGTCAGTCGGGACCTAAGGCGCACCCGAAGGGGGCAAGCCGATGGACAACTGGTTAATATTCCAGTACTCTTCATAACTGCGATGTGGTGACGGAGTAGTGACACTGCCGCGAACTGACGGAATAGTTCGTTGAAAGGCGTAGGTATAGGGACGGTAGGCAAATCCGCCGACCCTGCTGAAACCCAATAGTACAGCAAAGCTTCGGTGGCGCTGATAGAGCAGGTAAACAGACTTCCAAGAAAACCCGCTAAGCTTCAGGTTATGAAGACCCGTACCGCAAACCGACACAGGTGGTCGAGGAGAGAATCCTAAGGTGCTCGAGTGAGTCATGGCTAAGGAACTCGGCAAAATGGCCCTGTAACTTCGGGAGAAGGGGCGCTGTCTCAGCGATGAGCAGCCGCAGTGAAAAGGCCCAGGCGACTGTTTAACAAAAACATATGGCTTTGCAAAATCGCAAGATGAGGTATAAGGCCTGACACCTGCCCGGTGCTGGAAGGTTAAGAGGGGATGTCATCGCAAGAGAAGCATTGAATCGAAGCCCCAGTAAACGGCGGCCGTAACTATAACGGTCCTAAGGTAGCGAAATTCCTTGTCGGGTAAGTTCCGACCTGCACGAATGGTGTAACGATCTGGGCGCTGTCTCAGCCATGAGCTCGGTGAAATTGTGGTATCGGTGAAGACGCCGATTACCCGCAACGGGACGGAAAGACCCCATGCACCTTCACTATAGCTTAACATTGAGATTGGGTACAGGATGTGTAGGATAGGCGGGAGATGTTGAAGCGTGTTCGCCAGGATACGTGGAATCAACCTTGAAATACCGCCCTTTCTGTATTCGGTTTCTAACTCCCTAATGGGGAGGACATTGTTTGGTGGGTAGTTTGACTGGGGTGGTCGCCTCCAAAAAGGTAACGGAGGCTTTCAAAGGTAAGCTCAGTACGCTTGGTAACCGTACGCGGAGTGCAATGGCATAAGCTTGCTTGACTGTGAGACCGACAAGTCGAACAGGGTCGAAAGACGGACATAGTGATCCGGTGGTTCTGTATGGAAGGGCCATCGCTCAAAGGATAAAAGGTACGCTGGGGATAACAGGCTGATCTCCCCAAGAGCTCATATCGACGGGGAGGTTTGGCACCTCGATGTCGGCTCGTCACATCCTGGGGCTGGAGAAGGTCCCAAGGGTTGGGCTGTTCGCCCATTAAAGTGGCACGCGAGCTGGGTTCAGAACGTCGCGAGACAGTTCGGTCCCTATCTGTTGTGGGCGTTGGAAGTTTGAGTGGATCTGACCTTAGTACGAGAGGACCGGGTTGGACAGACCTCTGGTGAACCTGTTATGCCGCCAGGTGTACGGCAGGGTAGCTACGTCTGGAATAGATAAGCGCTGAAAGCATCTAAGTGCGAAACTAGCCACGAGATGAGACTTCCTTATAGGGTCGTAGAAGATGACTACGTTGATAGGCCATAGGTGTAAAGGTTGAGAGACCAAAGCCAAGTGGTACTAATAGCCCGAAGCTTTCTCATGCAGAGACACACTGTTGTCTTCCTCTTTAATTTTTGAAACAAAGGAAACGAAACTCTTTCAATATATATGTCAGTTAGACGTGTGCATGGAGCAGAGCTATGTGGGACCTGAAAGGATCTCGGTACTCATATCTCCTATCTCACCTCTAAAAAAACTTTAGGTGCCTATATCGGCGGTGTCTACCTCTTCCCATTCCGAACAGAGCAGTCAAGCCCGCCAGAGCCGATGGTATTGCCGTAACAGGTGGGAGAGTAGGTCGGTGCCTTTTTTACACGGAAGCCCTTGCTGGAAACAGTCAAGGGCTTCTTTCGTTTACATACTTCCCAAAAGGTTCCAAAGATCAATGGGGCCGGGATAAAGCCCACTGGGTGACGCTCGGAAAAGAGGCACATATGTTCGGCAACCCTATTGTCTGGTACAAAGCTGTATGGCTCTGGCCCCAAAAGCGAGACTGGGATCCACTCCCAAAGGCCACACAAAAGACTCCGCTCAGGAATAGCACTGTCAGGTGCAAGCCTGTATGGCACCGCTCTAAGGTGCTGCACTATGACTCTGTTTAGGTACTATCTAAAAGATTCCAAAAAAACAATGGTTCCGCCACAAATGCCCAAGGATCCGATTCCGAAATGGTGCCATTAAATACGGTTTTGCCAGGTACTGATCTGAGGTACTGCATTATTACCTCTTAATATATTTCACGCAGATCAATGCCCCCACAACGGTAATTCGGCGTAGGACAAACCTTATCAAGCCGGTGTATATCTTGCTTGTCGTCTAAGGCTATATCTTAGCCGATGTTATTGCGGCTTTTGCTGTAATGATCTTAACCGAGTGAAGTTGCTTTTATGTGAATCGTTCATGAATAAAAGTAAATTTAGAAGGTATCTTATTCGCTATAATAACTAAGCCTGTTATAGGCTGGAAGATTTCTCGAGCACAGCTTCGAATATATATTTCCAGTTATAAGCTATGGGAGGATAGGGTTAAAGGATATATTGTTTGAGGACTAAAGATATGAGGGTTAAAATAGGGAATTGATAAGAGCCGATAAGATTTATTGTTACAAATAAATACTTCGAGATTGAACCAGGTTGAAAAAATGTACCACTTAAACAATAGAAATGTACTACATTATCATATGGTGTGAGGATTCTTTGGCAATAGATAGATGAAGAACAGCTTTTCTAAATAGCTGCTATATATGGAAAAGATTTAAAGTGGTTCAAAAATCTATTATGAAGGAAGGAAACTATTGAATTTAAGATATTGAATGGTTAATTCAGGGAGAATTTAAGAATTCTTTGTTAAATGGCATAATGATTAAAAGAGCCTAGCTTTAAAAAACCAGGCTCTCTGTTGATCTTATTTAAAAATTAATCTTCTTCAGTATAAAAATCAATTAGAGAAGAGATATAGGGATCTTCCCAACCTTCAGCAATATTTTCATAATCTTCATCTGGTATATTGGTCTGTCTAATCTCTAATGAAGTTCCTTTTTGTGTTCATGTAGCTTTAATGTAACAATAGAAGGACTGTCAGTTTCTCCGAAATACCATTCCTGCACAATTTTGGTAGAAGGTTCTAATTCCAAGAATCGACCAGTAATTGCACCATCCCACAAGGAAAATTCACCATTTACTGTTGCATCTATTGATACAAGATCGCCAGTCCACAGACGGGCCGTAATTTCGGTTGTTAAGGCGAGATACAGTTCTTCTGGTGTCGCCGGGATAATAGCGTATTTCTTAAGATCTTTCATAATGCAAATTTACTCTTTCCCGTAATTTACTAGTTATTTTGAGTTCATTTTTATTTATATTATTTTTAGCATAAACTATTAGGACGACATGAGTAATTTTCTGCCAAATTCATTAGTGAAAAAATTAGGTGTAAACCCATTATTCGATACTGCTGAATTTATTAAAGTACATGAGGAGGGCAAGCGAGCAACAGCGATACGGTTAAACCCACTAAAATTGAAGGAATGTCCATTTTTCAGTGGAGGAAGGGTGCCTTGGTGCGAAAACGCCTTTTATCTAAACGAACGCCCCGTATTCACACTTGATCCTTTATTTCATGCTGGAGGGTATTACCCCAAGACGCTTCTTCTATGTTTATAGACTATATTATCCATGAGCTCGAAATAGGATCTAAACCAGTTTATGCATTGGATCTCTGTGCAGCTCCTGGAGGAAAGTCTACCTTGCTAAACAGTAGCTTACATCCCAATAGTCTACTTGTCGCCAATGAGATAATTAAGACTCGTGTAAATATCTTACAGGATAATCTAACAAAATGGGGAAATGCAAATACGGTGGTTACCAATAATGATCCTTCAGCTTTTGACCGATTGCCAGGATATTTTGATATCATGGTCGTAGATGCACCTTGCTCTGGATCAGGAATGTTTAGAAAGGATTCGGATGCAATAGATGAATGGTCAGAAGCTAATGTCAAACTTTGTAGCGAAAGACAACAAAGAATATTGGCAGAAAGTATTGCTGCATTGAAAACTGGTGGTTACCTCCTTTATTCAACCTGCTCCTATTCAGAAGAGGAAAATGAGGATATTGCCGATTGGCTAATAGAAACTGGAGATTTTGAATCTATCGAAATTGTCATTGATGATAATTGGGGATCGAGCATACAAAGTCGATTGGGCATGGGGCACATGGCTATCGTTTCTATCCACATAAATTGAGTGGGGAAGGTTTTTTTATTACAGTTTTGAAGAAAGTTGCAGAGCAAGGTACATTTAATAGAAAACGGATAAAACCAGAAAAATCAGATGTGCCGAAGGGAATTCTGGACACTTGGATAGTTAACGTTGATGAGTTCTTTCCATTTATCCATCATGATGACCTGTATATATTCCCAAAAAATATGAAAATGATTTGAAATATCTCCAGAACGTACTCTATCTCAAAAATGCTGGAATCAATATTGGAAAACTTAATCGAAAGGAATTGATTCCAAGCCACGCACTGGCGTTAAGTAATGTATTAAACCCTGGCTTCCAAAGTCTTGAACTTTCGCTTGAGGAGGCTCAAAACTACCTTAGAAAGGAAAACGTGACACTAGATACTGTATCTTTTGGTATGAAAGGCTGGACGCTTGCTAAATATAAAGGAATGTCACTTGGGTGGATGAAACTATTACCAAATAGGATCAATAATTATTATCCTAAAGAATTACGAATTGTGAATCTATAACAGATAATAGAAATCATATATTCCTCTAAATTTAGGGAGAATTTATATTGTCGAAGGAATATACTGTAAGATAATCGAACAGATATCTTTTGCAACATCTTCCTTCGATTTCAATGGGAATACGCTGCTTTCGCCTGAACGGTTGATAATTGTGACTTTATTTGTATCGGTAGCAAATCCAGCTCCCTGATCTTGCATGGAATTGAGAACGATAAAATCGAGATTCTTTCGGACCAATTTGTCTTTTGCATTTTCGAACTCATTGTTGGTTTCTAAAGCAAATCCGATTAGTAATTGATCTTTCTTCTTTTTACCTCCTAAAGTGGCGAGAATATCTGTTGTTTTCTTTAAAGCAATAGAAAATTCATCCTCTTTCTTCTTTATCTTCTGAGATGCTACTTCAATAGGAGTGTAGTCAGCAACTGCAGCACTCATGACAATTATAGCAGCATGATCAAAGTACTTTTCACAGGCTTGAAGCATCTCTGCAGCAGAAGTGACAGGAACAACCGTTATTTGATCAGGTTTTGGTAGCGCGGTTGGTCCGGAAACTAAGGTTACATCAGCCCCAAGGTCTTTTAATTGTTGGGCAATAGCATAGCCCATTTTTCCACTAGAATGATTTCCAATAAAGCGTACAGGGTCTATTGCCTCATAAGTGGGGCCTGCTGATACAAGCGCTTTTTTACCAAGTAATGGGAGATTCTGGTTGGAGTAATTTTCTAGGAAATGAAAAATTTCTTCTGGTTCGGCGAGACGTCCCTCTCCTACTAATCCACTAGCTAATTCACCTTTTTCAGGCGGGATAATAATGTTGCTATAAGCTCCTAGTTTAGCGATATTCGATTGCGTGGACGGGTGCTTCCACATATCTAAATCCATTGCAGGAGCAAAGAAGACCGGGCATTTTGCGGATAAATATACAGCCATCAGTAAGTTATCACAGAGACCGTTCGCCATCTTTGCGATGGTGTTTGCTGTTGCTGGGGCTACAAGTATATAATCTGCATTTAGCGCAATTTCCACATGATTATTCCATTCTCCAGTATCCGGCTGATAATAGTCAACCAAAACAGGATTTTTGGAAAGCGTAGATAGTGTAAGCGGGGTAATGAACGCTGTGGCATCCTCTGACATAATTACTTTAACCTGAGCATCCGCTTTTACGAGCAAACGAATCAAAGTTGCAATCTTGTATGCGGCAATACTGCCGCATACAGCAATTACAATATTTTTCCCAGCTAAAGCCATCGTTGATTCTGCGATTAGTCTTGCTCTTTAGAAGGATTTCTGTAATACACTTTATCGTGTAGAAATTCATCGATTGCTACCAAAGTAGGTTTTGGCATACGTTCGTAATGTTTAGAAATCTCTATTTGTTCGCGGTTTTCGAATACCTCTTCCAAGTTATCGTTATTACTTGCAAACTCAGCAAGTTTTCCGTTTAGTTCTTCCTTAATATCTACTGCAATTTGATTCGCGCGTTTAGAAATAACTACAATGGATTCATAGAGATTGTCAGTTCCTTTGTCCAATTGTCTTAAGTCACGTGTAACTGTAGAATTTGGAATTGAATTATTATTTTTTTGACTCATCTTTTGGGTATTTTCTTTTTCTTTTTCGCCTTTTGTTCTTTGATATATGCTTCTTGCTCAGCAAGAGCTTTATTATATTCTTTCATGTGCGAAACGGCCGTCTTAATTCCTTTTTCAGAATCTTGACGAATAGATTCCGCTTCTTTTATATGTTTGCTATTGGGGTAGTTACTCGCAAAGCTACGGTAGTAATCCAATGTTTCGTCATATCTGCTTTCTTGCTTTTGCAAAATACTTTTTGATGCAAATATATATTGCGCCTTTAGCGTCAAAAATTCAATTTCTTCAGCGTATTTGGTGTCTGGATATTCTTTCAGAACATTTTGTAACGCAATTACAGCAGCTCTATAATCATCATTCAACCCCATATCATAATAGAGTCTAGCATTGGCAAAAGCTTTAAGCTCGAGTTTGTCCCGTAGCTTTTGAATGAGATCTGCTGCCTCTTTAGAACGTTCTGATTCTGGATAGAGGTTGACAAAAAGCTGTAGGGCATCGATTGCTTTCTTCGTATTTGCCTGATCCAAAGTTGACCGAGGGGAATCCAAATAGTAACAGTAAGCATGCATAAAACGACATTCTTCTGCCCGTGGACTGTTGGGATAAACATCTGCAAAGTCCTTAAAGTGGTATGCTGCTGAAGTATAATCTTTCAAACGGTAATTGGCAAATGCCAAATAATAGTAGATATTTTCTGCCTCAGCTTGTCCGCGGAATTTTGTCCGCAAGTCATCAAACAAAACTAACGCCTTTGTATATTTCTTTTTCTCATAAAGTTTTACGGCTTCTTCGTACTTTTGAGCGATATTATTGCTTGCGCGCAATTTCTCAAATTTACTCTTGCAACCAGTAAACACCAATAGAAACATCATGCCGGCACAGATAGCCGCTATACGCCTATTTAAAAACATTTTACAAAGATAAGTGAATTTGTTATACTAATCAATTAAATTTTACTGCGCAATATAGTTTAATAATTATTTGATCCCAAAAACAACATTTTTTATTAACATTCTTTAACTCGTTGGATGCAATTTGGTGGCAGTATTGTCATGAACTTGTTGTTTTTCCATTGCGCAAGGAGAGGAAAATATAGATTTTAAAATATTTGATTATCTTTACATGTACAATCATTGAATTTAATAAAGAGTATGACTTTAAAAGAAAAAGTGGAGCAAGCATTGGATACCTTGAGACCTTATTTGGAAACTGATGGCGGAAATGTGAGTGTTGAAGAGATTACTGCAGATAATGTCGTGCGATTAAAACTATTGGGCGCTTGCGCTTCATGTTCAATGAGCATTATGACTTTTAAAGCAGGATTGGAACAAGCTATTAAAAAAGCTGTGCCAGAGGTAACAGCGGTTGAAGCAATTAATCTAACTGATCCGGATTCTCCTGATGCTACCTTGCCGTCGGCCAATTAGTTTATCTATTAACACAATTTAACGGCTAGCTCAGCTGCTTTTGTGTAAATTTGTTCTATGAAGTTGCTGATCCCTATATTATTAGTTTTATCTGTATTTTTGAGTCTTCGACTTTAAAGGCGCAAGAAAGGAAGATCGTCCAATATTCCGGTATTGTAACTACTGTGGGGTCTGGGCTTCCTGTTGGATATGCTACAGTAACCAATTTATCTTTCCGTAACGAGGCCATTGCGGCCAATAATGAAGGCTATTTTTCTTTCGTAGCTCATGTAGGAGACACACTTCGTTTTTCCTCTGTAGGATTCGATCCGCTCATAGTAACTGTACCTGAAGTTGCCGGCGACAAATATACAGCGAGTATCGATGCAAAATTTAGTAACTGAATTGCCAATGGTGACTCCATATCCCTGGGCGAGTATTGAGGAATTTAATATTGCATTTATGAACTTAGATGTATCTGAGGATCATATTGTACGGGCAAAAAGAACACTTTCCAACGAATCTTTATCAGCTATGGCTGCTGTAGTACCTCGCGATGGCAACGAGATGCGTTCAATCAATAATGCACAAAGTTTTAATACAATGAATAATAAAGTTATTAACCAACGTTACGCAAACCCGCTATTAAATCCTTTTGCATGGGGAAGTTTAATACAGCAAATAACGAAGGGAAGTCAAAGCCGTTCCAAAAACTCCCGCTATTAATCTGTTGCTTTGAGCTTGTTCAGCTCCTTTACACTTATCTTTGCTGAGAAATAAGAAACTAATCCCGAAATACTGGTTACCGTGATGAATACTAACACATAGTCGCTCCAGCGGCTAAGCATAGGGTAGCTATCCAAGATCGCGTTAGCACCATCTTCGACCCGTATTATACCATAGGTTGACTGAATATAATTGAATATTGCTCCAATTAATAAACCTAAAATGCAACCAATAATTGCAATCATCAACCCCTCGTAAAAGAAGATGCGTTGAATTAAGCTATTGTTACCACCTAAGCTTTTTAAGACTGTCATATCCTTTTGTTTATCCAACACTAACATCGTCAATGAACCTACAATATTAAAAATTGCGATGATACTAATCAATGTTAAGATAAAAACACAACCCATCTCTCTACACGTACATTTCTATATAAGGTTGGGTTTTGCTCTTCCCGATTTTTGACGAGATACTCTTCACCTAATTTTTTTGAAGGTCTTGTTCAAATAGCTTGATGTTAGTACCCTCCTTTAGATAAAATTCAATAGCGGAAACTCTGTCATATTCACCGAGTACTTCTTTGGCAAACGAAATGGGTGTAATAACGAAATTGTCAAAGTCCTGTTGGTATCTGAGGACACCTCCTGGACTGATAGCTCTAATATTAAATTCTTCGGCAGGATTAGATGTATTTTTGACGCCTTTTCTTGGTGAATAGACTTGGATTAAATCGGGGTATTTTGCATAGAAATGCCAAGATTAGCTTGGACACTTGCTCCAAGTATAGCCAAATTAGTTGAATCACGGGAGAGCTGATATACGCCATCCACAAGAATACTATCACCAATACTCTTATTAAGCGATTTGGGCTCGATTCCTTTGATAGTTGAAATATACTGTCGATTTGCATATTGAAGTAATACCTTCTCTTCTAATACTTCTGTATAATGGATAACATCAGGATTCTTTCGCAACTCATTAAAGACTGATTTATTTGTTGTAAAGAGCTTACCTTTTTTGGCTCTATCTTTAGTTCGGGAGCAAATTTGCTATACATAGATATAATAAGCTCCTCCATCCCATTGAAAGAGGAAAGGAGTATGATTAATGCGGCACTACTTACCGTAACACCTATCACACTAATTGAGGAGATGATATTGATAGCATTGACCGATTTTTTTGAAAATAGGTATCTCTTGGCAAATAGAAAAGGTAAGTTCATATCTTATCCTTGTATAAATGGATTGGAGTTCTTTTCAAAACCTATTGTCGTGGATGGGCCATGACCTGGGTAGACAACGGTGTCATCGGGTAAAGTATAAAGTCTTTGCTTAATATTGTCTAAAAGCTGCTGATGATTTCCTCCGGGTAGATCCGTACGACCAATACTATTGCGGAACAAGACATCTCCACCAATTAAGAATTTTTGAGAAGCGGAGTAAAAACAGATATGCGCCGGTGAGTGGCCGGGCGCCAATATCACTTCCAATTCGTCATTGTCTATTTGTATTTTGTCTCCATCTTTTAGAAATACTTCGCCAATAGGAGAGATGTCATAACGGAAACCCATTTGCGGAGCATAGTTCTGAACTGCAACCAATATAGATAGTTCTCCTTCGTGAAATTGAGGAAGTAAATCAAACTTCTCATGAATAAAATAATTGCCTAAGACATGATCAATGTGACAATGTGTATTCAGTAGTAATTGTGGAGTGAGATTATGAAGATCGACAAAGGTTAAAAACTCCTCCTGCTCTTTTTCTCCATACATACCTGGGTCAATAATTAGGGCGTTTCCCTCTTCGTTATACAACAAGTAGGTGTTTTCTTGGTATGGATTGAAAGTGAATGTTCTGATCGTTAGCATAAGGTAAAATTACATTTTTTATTGTTCTGTATATAGAGAAAGACTAGCTATTCCAAATTTCCCAATTTTTCTCCGCCTGAAGTAGCAACATTTCATAGCCATTTTTAGTTCGAGCACCTTTTTCTTTACCTTTCTTTAGGAATACTGTCTCTTCTGGATTATAAATAAGGTCATAGAATAGGTGCTTAGCACTGATATGTTCATATGGTAGGGCCGGAGACTCTGCTATGTTGGGGAATGTTCCAACGGGTGAACAGTTAATAATTAATGTATATTCAGCTAAAATCAGGGCATCTAATTCATCATAGGTGTAGTTGTCCGTTTGTTTGGTTCTGCTAACAAGCTTGTATTTGATCCCTAATTTATCTAAGGTATAGATCACTGCTTTTGCCGCTCCTCCGTTTCCAAGAATTAAAGCTTTCTTGTCATTATGGGTTAAAAGTGGTTTCAATGATTCTTCAAATCCAAATGCATCAGTGTTATAACCTTTCAAGTATGGAGCACCATTTGCTAGATGTGTAATGCGGATACAGTTTACAGCTTGTATAGCTTTAGCTTCTTCTGATAGTTCGTTTAAATAGTCCAGGACCTCTATCTTGTATGGAATGGTCACATTTACCCCATAAAAGTCCTTATTCTTAAATATAGATGGAAAATCTGATATACGTTCAATTGGATATAAGTCATAATCTATATGTTGAATATTTTCTTTCTGAAACTTCTCTAAATAATATTTCTTGGAAAAGGAGTGTCCTAGTGGATATCCTATCAGACCTAATTTTTTCATTAAATGGTTTAGTACTTCTTTGGGTGAAAAGGTAAGCTTAATCTAATTGCATTTTATACCCCAGGCAAGTCCGAAAGAGTGCCTGGGGTATTATGTATTTTCAACTTTAATTTTTTGGTTTGGTATATTTTTTACAATTTCAGTGATAATTTGATTTCCTTGCAATTGAGGAAGGTAATCAAAGAGAATATGATGTTTTTCCGGATTCGTTGCTAAGCCTAGTTCCAAAAAGTTTAAAGCTTCATTGTATTGTCCATTTGCAAATAGATAGGCCACAACACGATAATATAATTCCGCCGCTTCGGGATTTTGCGTAATCGCATCCGACATGACATTGATGGCTTCATCAATTTTACTCTGTTCAAATAAGATCGAAGAATAATCGAGCCAAGCATCTATATCTGATGGATTTAATGCAACTACTTTTTATACGCATCTTCAGCCTGATCAATTTGCTGTAGCTTATACCGAGCATCTGCGATTGCAAACCAGTAATCTGGATTTGTGTCTTCTAGTTCCAAAGCCTTTTGTAGAAATGAAGCGACTCAAAATATCGTTCTTCAAAATCGAGCGTGACACCAATACCAAACCATGCATCTGCAAGCTCGGCGTCTAACTTTACGGCTTTTTTATAGTAGTTTCGAGCTTCTTCCATTTGTTCCAGTTTCTCGTAACACTCTCCTATAGCACAATAGGTATCCGCGCTAGGTTGTTCGTATTCAAAAGTTTGTTTGTATACGTCCAATGCCTCTTGATAACGATCTAAGTTGACTAGTGCATTTCCTTTATTGAAATAAGCAGATGAGAAGTCTTCTTTGATTAATATGGCATAGTCATATGCATCTAATGCTTCTTCAAACTTGCTTATTTTATGATAGGAGTTGCCTAGATTATACCAAGCATAGTACGAATAAGGGTCTGAGTCAATATATTTTTATAGAAAGATATACTTTCTTCTTGCCTATCAAGTACATCATAACAATAAGCAAGCTCATAGAGGGCTTCTTGATAGTCCATATTGAGCTCAAGCGCCTTCTTTAAATAGACAATAGCTTTGTCGTAGTTCATTTGCGCTTGAAAAATCATGGCAATATGAAAATAAACCTCATCTTTATTGTCTAATAAGGGTAATGCTTTGAATAATTGATCTAATGCTTCATCAAATTGCCCTATGCTCCCCAAAATACCACCCCTAATTAGAAATATGTCTCCTTCCGAAGCTTCCAGCAGTTCCGCTTTGTCCAAGGCCGCTAATGCATTCTGATACTGTTGAATTGTTGAAAACAATTGAGCTTGCTTCAACAAAAATGTAATATCAAAGGGATGTTGGCTGATTGCAAATTCGGTTACTTGTAGTGCCTTTACAGGGTCATTTTTTTCAGCATAGTAGTCTATTATTCCTTCGAAAGCCTTGGAGTCAAAAAAATACTGATCCTCGTTTCGAAGCATTTCCTCATATCTGTCCACCGAGATTTTTCTTTCTTCGGGGTTTTCAAATTCAAAATCCTCTTCCATTCTCAAAAGTTTAAAACCAGTATTCTGTTCCTTAAATCAAAATACTAATTTCTTATCTAATTTGCTTGAATAAATTTTCCACAAATTGGATATCATCCACAAAGTTAAGGATAAATACTGTCAAAATAAAAAAGCCGGCTCTAGAGCCGGCTTTTAATATAATGGTATAAATTATATACGATTATTTTTTGATCTCAACACGACGGTTTTGAACACGACCTTCTTCAGTTGAATTAGATGCGATTGGTTTTTTTTCTCTCCGTAACCGTTAGCAGTGATGCTTGATGAAGAAACACCAGCATTTACTAAGTATTGTTTTACAGAGTTAGCACGGTCTTTAGACAAAGTCATATTGTAAGCTTCAGAACCTTCTGCAGATGCATAACCGTCTAAAGTTACAGATGAATTGTTGTCACGTACTTCTTTAGCCAATTTATCTAAAGTTGAGTAAGAAGAAGTTTTCAATACTGAGCTATCAAATTCGAATTGAATTGGAGCATAGTAACCGTTAGAAGTAACGTTGTCAACAACTGGCTCTGGGAATTTGATTGGACATCCTGAACCATCTACTGGAGTACCAGCAGGAGTACCAGGGCATTTATCAAATTTGTCAGATACACCGTCACCATCAGCGTCAGCGCTTAATGTGTTAACAGTACCTTCTAATGTGCTTACGCGTTGTTTTAATGCTTCAACTTCGTTTCTCAATGAAGGGTCTTTCAACTCATCATACATTGTAGCTACTGGGTTAGCAAAAGTCAAGTTTTGTTTGTCTTTCGAACCTAAAGTGAACTCTAAACCACCGTATACGTTAGAGAAACGTTGTTTAGTAGTAGTGTTTCTACCAGGTCCGTACAATAATGCCTCATCAGTGAAGTTCATTGTGTAACCTAAGTTCAATGCAACAACTTCAGATAATTTGAATTTAGCACCAACACCTACAGGAACGATCATACCTAGACGGTAGTCTTTATCACGAGGATTTGAAGGAGAGCGGTCTCCAAGAATATCTTCACCCCATTTTTGATCATAAACAACAGTTCCACCGAAGTCATTGTTAGAGAATTGAGTTGGGTTGTAAGCGAAAGCACCGATACCTACTTTAGCGTAGAAGTTAACGGCATTTTCTCTTCTTAAGAAATCAATTGTACCTAATTGGAACACACCATTTAAGCTAGCAGCCCAGTTTACTTTTGTTTCAGCTGATTGAGCGCGACCTAAATTTGAACCAGAATTGTTTTCGAAAGCAGGACCAGACTCATTGTGGTTGTAAGTTTTGATCTTACCACGGTTAGCTTCAACTTCTAAACCGAATAGGTGAGAGAATTGTTTACGTACTGTTAAACCATAGTACTCACCAACTTTGTTTTGGAAGTAACCAACTTTTTGACCAAAGTTATTGTTACCACCAATTAAAGCATTAGGCGTAGTGATACCACCTTGAACTCCGATAGACCAAGTTCTGTATTGTGATCTACCACCGAATACTTGTTGAGCTTGTGCTGTATCAGCGAAACCTAAAGCGGCAACTAATGTAGCAGCAACAGCTGTTTTTTTAATTGTAGAATAGTTCATACTCTTGTTTTTAAGGTTATTATTAATTTTAATTGTTTTCAAACTTTGTTATCTTATTTAATATCTGGAACAGTACAATTGCCGTGCCAAAGTCTTAAAATTATGTTAAATTTTTAAATTCCTGATATTTCGTACTAAATTAAGTATTTAATGTGAAACAACAAAACAAAAATCCGGTACGAAAGTACCAAATTTTTGTTTTGTTTCAATAGCTTTTAGAAAAAAATTAAGAAATTCTTTCTAAAGTAAATAATGTACAATGACTAAAGAGAGCCCTCCAAGCAAAGCTGATACTGGAATTGTCAATATCCAAGCCCATAACAAACTAATAGTTACCCCCAGCGTACTGCTGAAACACGTTTAACAACTCCGACACCAATAATAGCTCCTGTAATCGTGTGTGTGGTTGATGCAGGGATACCGAAATGCTCTGTAATACCTAATGTTACTGCTCCTGCAGATTCAGCACAAACTCCTTCTAATGGTGTTACTTTCGTGATTTTAGTTCCCATTGTCTTCACAATTTTCCAACCACCACTCATTGTCCCAGCAGCGATAGCCGCGTAACAAGTTAGAGGAATCCATTCTGGCATGTGTTCTGTGTTTTGCATATATCCACCAGCAACCATAGCTACAAGGATAATACCCATTACCTTTTGTGCATCGTTACCACCATGCGCAAAACTCAAGGCTGCTGATGAAACCAATTGTAATACTTTAAACCATTTTTCAGCGACACTAGGTCGGGAGTTTTTGGCGAGGTTAATTACTATTAAAGTAATAATAATAGATATGGTCATACCGATGATTGGCGCCAGCACGATGAAAGCAATAATTTTTAATGTTGCATCGATATTGATAGCGTGAATAGGATCTGCGCCGAGAATAAAGGCATAAGCCATTCCTGACCCCGCAAAACCATTAGGGTAGGGTGTGAGGAACTTGACGGTACTCCGTAGTACCAAGTGAACAAGTTCCACCCTATTGCTGCGAGCAAGCCCGCAAAGATAACCTCTAGGGTAATATATTCTTCCAATACCGTTTTGGCAATGGTGTTGGCTACTTTGTGGTCTGTAAAGTAGAAATAAGCAGCAAAGTTGAATATGGCAGCCCATAATACGGCCATTGCTGGTGTTAGAACTTTTGTTGATACGACTGTCGCAATAGAGTTGGCTGCATCATGGAATCCATTGATGTAGTCAAATGCAATTGCTAAGACAATCACAACAACGAGTAATGTTGACATCATAATCTCGTAGAATTTTTATGCACTTATGATCGAATGATTATGCGTTTTTAACTAGAATACTTTCTAATACGTTAGCAACGTCCTCGCATTTGTCTGTTGCATCTTCCATTGCGGATAACACTTCTTTGTGTTTGATCAATGAAATAGCGTCTTTTTCAAATTCGAAAAGATCAGCTACTGCCTTATCAAAAATATAGTCTGCTTTATTTTCTACACTATTGATACGCACACAAGAATCTGTGATATTGCGAATGTTTTTAAATCCCGAAGTTCATGGATTGCTTTTGAAACGTGCTCAGTAGCTTCTACCAATAGATCCGCGATTTCGATCATCGGTTCTGTAGCTTTTTCTACCTTGTATAAGTCCATTCTATTAGCCGCGCCGTGTATAAAATCGGCTACATCATCCAATGAGCTTGCTAACGAGTGTATATCTTCGCGGTCGAAAGGTGTAATGAAATTTTTACCTAGTTCCAAGTGAATTTGATGTGTGATGTTGTCGCCTTTGTGCTCCAAGTCTTCCATCTTACGAGTGAACTCTTTCTTCTTCTCCGGATTGTTTGAGTTAACAATATCTTTTAACAATTGAGACATTTCGATCAAATTGTTGCCGGCTTGTTCAAACAAAGGGAAGAATTTTTTGTCCTTTGGAACGAAGTATTGAAAAATGCTATTTAAAGACATATCTTAAATTTATTTTTGCAAAAATAATACCCTAATGTTAAGTTAATGTTAACATTGGTTTTGTTTAAACACAAAAATGTCATCAATTGTTTAATCTCCGGTCTGAACTTTTTGCAAAGTAAAGCCAAAAGTGGTTCCAATGCCCTCTGTACTACGTACGTTAACATTCTGTTGATGGGCTTCAACAATATGTTTGACAATCGCAAGCCCTAAGCCCGATCCGCCGATATCTCTTGAGCGACTTTTATCCGTACGGAAGAACCTTTCGAATACCCGGCTCAGATTTTTTCTTCGATACCATAACCATTATCCGTGATTTCTATTAAGACCTGTTCAAAAAGTGGAAAAATTTTGATTTTGGTGGTACCTCCCTCTTTTCCGTATTTGAGTGAGTTATCGATAAGGTTATACAATACTTGATGTATTTTATTGCGATCTGCTTTAACCCAATGTGGCGTGCCAGTTTTGGGTTTGAACTCAATCTTAATATTATGTTGTTTGGCTTTGTCCTCCAATGAGTACGAGGTGTCTTTGATAAGATCTACAATGTCGAATTTTTCAATGTTCAATACCATTTTACCTGATTCCAGTTTGGATATTTCATCTAAATCTTGAATGAGGTAATTCAATCTGTCAAGGTTTCGAGCAGCTTTGTCTAAGAAATTCTTTGCCATTTCCATGTCTTCTTCCATTAGTCCATCTTGTAATGTCTCGATGTACCCTTGGGTAGCAAAGAGGGGTGTTTTGAACTCATGGGATATATTGAGAGGAATTCACGCCTAAATTTTTCCTGCGATTTCAGCTGTTCAATTTCATTTTTTTATCTTTTGCCCAAGCCTTTACGTCGTTTTCTGCATCTGTAATGGGATCTTCACTGACATGTTCACCAATCGCATCTTTAAGATCCTTACCGAGTTTTAGATTGTGAATCAATTTATACATGGTATTAAGACGGCGGTAGATGTATTTCTCGAACAGGTAGTTGAATAGAAGAAAACAAATGACCAAGGCTACAAAAAAATAATCAGTGCAGTCTGAAGGTCATGTTTATAATAAAAGCTGATAGTGGATATTGCAATGCCAACACCAGCGGAGTTTGCTAATAATAATTGTCTAAAATTCATTTGTTGAATAAAAAAGGCCCCTAATTGGAGCCTAAGTTACTTATAATGATATTAATAAATTGTTAAAATTTTCCGATAACGGTTTTGGCTCCGGTAACTTTATCACCAATATTCACATTGATCTCTGTTCCCAGAGGCAGGAATAGATCCACACGTGAGCCAAATTTGATAAAGCCGAACTCGTTGCCCTGAACAACCTGATCATTTTCCTTTACATACCAAACAATACGACGGGCCAACGCGCCAGCAATTTGACGGAAAAGAACTTCCCTGCCTGTTTTGTCTTTTACGACAACAGTGGTTCTTTCATTGTCTGTCGATGATTTTGGATGCCAAGCAACCAAGAATTTCCCAGGATGATATTTGAAGAAAGTCACCAAACCACTGATTGGATTTCGGTTCACATGCACATTGATGGGTGACATGAAAATAGAGACCTGTATCCTTCTGTCATGAAAATATTCATTTTCTTCGGTTTCTTCAATGACTACAACTTTTCCGTCAGCAGGACATAAGATTGTGCCATCTTGTGGAATCACTACTTTCTTAGGACTTCTAAAAAACTGAACAACTGTAATGAATAGGAATGCTGAAAGGGCATAAATAAACCATTTTACAAACTGCGGTGCATCATAATAGTCCGCAACGGCATTGATGATAAAGATAAAAAGTACAGCAATCGCTAATGTGGTATATCCTTCTTTATGGAATTTCATATCTATTTATTTCTGCAAAGATAATTATTTACTCGAATTGTCTATTTGTCTTTCGATTTTAATTGAATGGGTATAGACTTTTCCATCACTTCCTGTGGCAATACTCCCAGAAACTTTAATCGTATCGTCTTGAGGTTGATCTTGTTTGTAGGTTGGAAAATAAAAATCTACACTTTTAGCAATTCGATTCAAAACGGTGAGATCATTTTCATTATTGGAGTCTACATTCAATTTAAGACTTCGCAAATTGGCTAAGCCCGTTTTTTTGACTTCAACTTCATAGGAGAAATTTAGTTGAGTTGCGACTTCGAATCCGCTTTTATTGATCCTATCGGTAAACCGTTTAGCAAGGAACGCATAGAAGTTTGAAAAGTCATCAAAACTACAGGATTTGCTGTTTAATAGTTCAGCTCGGATAAAATAATCGTAGGGCAAAACACTTAAAGCCTGAAAATCTTCACTTGGAAGCTCTCCATTATCATCATAAGTAGCAACGATTTTTCCATCAACAAAGCGTTGTGTCATCGCGTAAATGGGTTGCTGTCCAACATTGTAAAAGTAGGTGTTCCAGTTTCCCTGTGGTTTACCACTTTTTACTTTGCCTTTACGTAGATAAAAATCATACCCGAATTCTGTGAACCCTTCGAATGGAATAGCGAATTCATAGTTTCCTTCACCGCCAACGATTTCCTGTTTTCCTCGATTATCCCAATAATCTTTAATGAAATAACCGTAATCACCATAGGCCACCGTTAATAACGGTTTACCATCGGGATAATAATATTTGCAATCACCGACAGGATAGTTATCCTTAAAATTTATTTCCCATTTTAACACACCATTCGGATGAAAAGCTTGAAATAGACCTTCTTTTTTACCATCCTTATAATTGCCAACCAGTATACGGTTGCCATTGGGCGCGAAATCACGAAACTCGCCTTCGAAAATTTGCTTTGTGAAATCAAATTTGCTTACACGTTCAATTGATTTGAATTCGCAATCTTTTGCCGCCAGATAATAATACTTATCAAAATAGAAACGAATTAAGCCTTGATCTAATTTCTCGTAAAATACAGGTTTACCGTCTTGCGCCTGAATAGATTGGCAGCAAAACGAGGAAAACAATAACAATATATAAATGATCTTTTTAGTCATAACAAAAATTAATGTGCTTCAAGCCAGTTTTTACCTTCTCCGATTTCAACAATCAACGGAACGTTTGTTTTTATAGCATTTGTCATTTTGTCCAGAATAATGGTTTTGAATGCTTCGACCTCTTGTTTCGGAACATCAAACACCAGCTCATCGTGTACTTGCATAATCATTTTCCCTACCAATCCCTGATGCTCGATTTCCTTTTGTATTGCAATCATGGCAATCTTGATTAAATCAGCTGCCGAACCTTGAATAGGGGCATTGATCGCATTTCGTTCAGCAAATCCCCGAACAGTCATGTTTGCTGAATTAATGTCTCTCAAATAACGTCTACGCTTTAAAATTGTTTCAACGTAGCCTTTCTCTTTAGCAGATTCAACGGCGTCGCTCATATACTTCTTTATACCGGTATATTGGTTGAAATATTCGTTGATGATGTCAGCAGCTTCTTTACGCGAGATACCTAGATTTTGAGATAAACCAAAGGCGGATTGACCGTATATAATACCAAAATTTACTGCTTTCGCGTTGCGACGCTGTTCTGATGTAACCTCCTCAAAAGCCATATTATACACTTTGGCAGCGGTGGCACGATGAATATCATGTCCTTGAGTAAAGGCTTCTAACATATTTTGATCTTTGCTCAACTCTGCTATTAAGCGTAATTCGATCTGTGAATAATCGGCGGATAAGATCACATGATCTTCCGAACGCGGGATAAATGCTTTCCGCACTTCCCGACCTCTTTCCGTACGGATCGGAATATTCTGCAGATTAGGATTGGTAGAGCTCAAACGACCTGTTGCGGCGACAGCTTGATTATAGGAAGTATGGATCAGACCGGTTTCTGGATTGATCAATTCAGGTAATGAATCTACGTAAGTTGACTTTAATTTCTGTAACTGCCTAAAATTCAAGATGTCCTGGACAATATCTGATTTGTGCGCCAGCGCCAATAAAACATCTTCACCGGTTTTGTACTGCCCTGTTTTTGTTTTCTTTGCTTTCGGATCCAGTTGGAGCTTGTCGAATAAGACTTCGCCTAACTGTTTTGGCGAGGCAATATTAAAGTTCACTCCAGCTTTTTCAAATATGGCATTCTCTAGATCCTTGATGTCCTGTTCCAATGTTTTGGAAAATTCGCCAAGAGCGGGGACATCCACTTTTACGCCATTGCGTTCTATTTCAGCAAGTACATACACAAGTGGAAATTCGACCTCCTGGGCCAATTGTAATGTATCCGTTTCTACCAAAAGGGGTGGAATATATTTTTTAGCTGTAATGTAATATCAGCATCTTCAGCAGCGTATTCTTTGATTTTTTCGAAATCAACATCCCGCATATTTCCTTGTTTTTTCCTTTTTCTCCAATGAGTTCTGTAATGGAGACTGGCGTGTAATTCAGATAGTTCTCCGCAAGGACATCCATGCCATGTCGCGTATCAGGGTCAATGAGGTAATGCGCTAACATGGTATCGAATAAGGCTCCCTGCACCTTAACACCATATCTTGCCAATAAGAGGATATCGTATTTGATATTTTGACCTATCTTTTCAATTGCTGGATTTTCCAGTACAGACTTAAAGATATCGACGATGCGTTGGGCTTCTTCCCGATTTGCTGGTGTAGGGATATAGTATGCTTTCCCAGTTTCAAACGAAAATGAAAGTCCGACAATATCAGCAAGATTCGCGTCTAACCCTGTTGTTTCTGTGTCGAAACAAAAGCTGCGTTTTGAGTTGAGTTCCTTGGCGAGTTTTTCTTGTTCTTCGGTTGTATCTACCAGTGTGTATTCGTGTGTTGTATTATGAATATTTTTTAGAACAATATTTTCATTTGAAACTTCTATTACTGTACTTGTTGTATTTGCTGTTATCTCTGTAGCAAATAAATCCATCTGTCCATTTACAGGTGAATTCTTTTCAAGTATAGAGAAATCATCTCCAAAAACTCTTTTTCCCAATGTTCTAAATTCCAATTCAGCAAAGAGGGGTTCGAGCATGTCTTTATTTGGATCCTCAAGTTCTAGCGCTTTTTCGTTAAACTCAACGGGCACATCCAACAAAATTGTTGCTAATTTTTTTGAAATTAACCCCTGTTCTGCGAAATTTTCAACGTTTTCGCGCATTTTTCCTTTTAGCTGATCCGCATTGGCAATAATTCCTTCGACTGACCCAAATTCCTGAACAAGTTTTTTTGCGGTTTTCTCACCAATACCTGGAATTCCTGGGATATTATCTACAGCATCACCCCATAATCCTAAGATATCAATAACTTGGTTCACATCTGTGACTTCCCATTTTTCGAGGATTTCTTTGACACCTTGTACTTCAGCCCCATTCCCCATACGGGCTGGTTTGTAAATAAAAATATTGTCTGAGACAAGCTGACCAAAATCTTTATCCGGTGTCATACAATAGACTTGGAAGTTTTCTTGTTCTGCTTTTTTCGCTAATGTTCCGATGATATCATCCGCTTCATAACCGTCCATTGTGATAATGGGGATATTGAATCCCTCAATCAGGCGGTAGATATAAGGAATAGAAGCTGAAAGGTCTTCGGGCATTTTTTCACGATGCGCTTTATAGGCTTCAAATTCAATATGGCGTGCTGTAGGAGCCGCCGTGTCGAACACTACTGCTATATGAGAAGGTTGCTGATTTTTCAATACCTCCAACAGTGTATTGGTAAAACCCATGATCGCCCCAGTATTCAACCCTGTCGAGGTGATGCGTGGGGTCTTGCTCAAAGCAAAATATGCTCTATATATAAGAGCCATGCCATCTAAAAGAAATAGTTTTTTCACAAAATTGAATTTTAGTCTCCTTACAAAGGTAAGAAATTCATCAAACCGTAAGTTTAATAAATTTTTCCGATTTTTGTGCTATGACACATTTAATGCAACAGGTTCTATGAGAGGATTGGTAACAAAGTCCACAGGTAGTTGGTATCAGGTTTTGGGCGAAGATGGCAAGAGATATGATTGCCGGATCAAAGGGAAATTTCGTACCAAAGGAATTAAAACGACCAATCCGGTGGCTGTAGGAGACTGGGTGCATTTTGATGTGGAGCCAGATCTTGAAAGTGCTGTTATTCGAGAACTTGAACCCCGTCGCAACTATATTATCCGAAAATCGGTGAACCTTTCCAAGCAAACGCAGATTATCGGTGCGAATCTAGATCAGGCTTTTTGGTTGTTACGTTGGCTTCCCCGCCAACATCTTTGGGTTTTATTGACCGCTTTTTGGTAACGACCGAAGCCTATGGGATACCTGCAGTACTTATTTTTAATAAACTTGATCTTTTCAGTGATGAAGGTTTGGAAATATTGGCCGACTATAAGGCGATTTATGAACGAATCGGTTATCCATGCTATGAGATCTCGGCTTTGACGGGAAAGAATATTGATGTTGTCAAGGGGCTACTTCAGAATAAAATTACATTAGTGTCCGGTCACTCAGGTGTTGGTAAGTCCACTTTGATTAATGCTATTGTACCTGAATATGGTTTGAAAACAGGAGAAATTTCGGATTGGTCAGATAAGGGGAAGCACACCACTACGTTTGCAGAGATGTTTGACTTACCTTTTGAGGGTAAACTGATTGATACACCCGGTATTCGCGAGCTGGGAATTGTGGATATTGAAAAACAGGAACTGTCCCATTTTTTTCCTGAGATGCGTGCGTTGATGAACCAATGCCGGTTCAATAACTGTCGGCACATCAATGAGCCCGGCTGTGTGATTATGCAAGCCGTCGAGGAGGGAGAGATTGAATCTTCACGTTATGATAGTTATCTCAGTATATATCACAATGAAGATAGCAGAGCTTAATACAAACAGGGCTTCCATATGGAAGCCCTGTTTGTATTAAGCAAGACGTCTTTATTTTATAGCCTGGGTCAGATTTATGTAGTCTCTCAAGTAGGTACATTCCTTTGAAGCCATCTTGAAAAAGGCGTATCCTTATATTGTGTATTTAATTCTTTAAAGTATTTATTCTGTAGTGAAAAGCGGTAAAACGGATTTTTCAATGGGGAGTCATAATATTGCCAGCGTGTTTCATCCGTATAAACAAAATCTTTCTGTTCACATTTTGCGAGCATGAAGGTACATTTGGCCTTAAACTCTTTGTCGGAGCTTAGTGAACGGGCTTTGTTATACCAATCTTTTGCTGATTTTGTCTGTAAGTAATTCCGTTGCCAGTGAATTGTTGTGGCAGCATGGTTGTCTGAGGATGACCAATCGTACGCCACTAGCGACCAGGCGTTTCCGTAGGTGCTGGTCTGATAAATGCCTGTGGCCATCTGAAAGTAATAGTCGGCTTTTTCTGATTGTTTTTTTCGCTTTTTATGGCATTCTCCAATCGGGCCATACGCTCAGCATATTTTAATTTAGTTGTATTCTCTTTTCCATATTTCTTTGGATAGTCATTGATGGTGACAATAAATGGACTGGGGATAACATCCGTTTCATCTTCATTGTACGAATTCCTTATTTCCTTTACTTTGTGATCTTTAGGAAGTGCCTGTAATGTTGTAGCTGCTTTTTGAAAATCAAGCTCCCGTAGGTATGCAGTGCCTAGTAATTCTGTCAAATAATCTCTATTAAAATGCTTGATATCTTCCAATAAAAAGCGGGATAATGTATTTTGTTGTGTGTTGTTTGACAGGAGTGCCCTTATTTTTAATAATGTTTTAGGCGTGAGGCTATTTTCCCAAAAATGCATGGTAGACCACTGCATGTTGTCTTCAAGAGAATCTTTGGCGACACCATAATTATAGAAGATGTCGGCTTTAACAGCAGCTAAACTTGCCATCGCCGTATCTTGAGTGTTGAGATAATGTTTGACGACAAGGTTCTGGAGGATATTTCTAGCAATCAAACTGTAATTGCTGTATTCGAAAGCACTATAGCTCCATTCTTTTTGTTACTTGAATTTTTGCCATCCTGTTTGGCTTTCTGCTCCAGCCACGCTAATGTTTTGACCAGCTTTGGCTGGTCAATCTGTTTACTGGTTTGCCAATCGGCTAATTGCGTAAGCAGCACTGTAATCTGATACTGATCGCCCAACCTAGGATTCAATTCATTTTCCTTTACCTGAGCAAGATATTTTTTTGCTAGATCATTTTCTCTATTCATCCAGCTTAAATAGGCTGCTGTAATCAGGCCAAGCTGTGGCTGAACGTATTTTTGTCTTGATAGAGGTTTAATGCGAAATCGCGAAGTGAATCCAAATGTTGTTTAACGGTGCTTTTGTCTTCATTCCTAGCATAATAGTTGTAGTTTTCGCCATAACCGATATAAAAAGACTCGTTCATATCGCCTTCTATTTTGTTGACTTCCCTTCCCAGCAGAACCGCATTTACATTATTGGCCGGGTCAAGCTTGTAACAGGCATTCAGATATTTCATGGTACGATCTCCTGTACCGAAACCAATAATGGCATTAATGTTAAAGTTGTCTGCATCCGTGTTGGCGTATTGAAAAATCTCGGTGTCAGAAGCTGTGATATAATGAAAATTAGCGTACGCCAAAACCCGTCTTTCGGGGCTTGCTGTAAATAGCTTGGAGAAAAGATAGGCGGCTTTAGCCCCATCACCATTTTTACGGACAGCACCAGCGTAGTTGGAAAGTGCCCAATTTAAGATAGCTTCGTTCCTTTTATAGGCTTTAAATACTTTTCATAGACAGCAATACTTTTGGCATATTCCTGGCCGAATAGATATAAACGTGCGGCTTGATAAGCGTAACGCACAAAAAGGAAGCTGTTTTTCTTATGTTTGTTGATCTGTGCTTCGGCGAATTCAGCATATTGCACGATCTCTTTAAAATTCCGTGTATCGGGATCCCAATAACTGTGTTGAACATTTGTAATGGGCTCTTGCTTTTTGTGAAAACAAAGTAAGCTCGCTCAGATTCATGTTTACCATCAACTAAAGTTTGTAAAAATGTATTTCCTTTGATAGAATCCGGAAGATTGCTCCAGGATGATCTTTTTGATTACTGACCAAATCAGCGGTAGCTGAGTCGCTGTAGTACATCAATTGTTCGATATCTTTTACATTGACAGCTGACCCGAGGTATTTCGCCCAAGCTTCACTGTTGACGATGCTTTCCTTGACTGGAGCTTCTTCGGTATAAAGAAATTGATAGGGGATGTATTGAAATGCAGAAAATCCATTGTCTTCAAGATTCGGAAGATAGTAAGTTGTTTGGTTGTCATAGGGATCCACTTCGGGCCCGCAAGCGATATTTGTTGCAATCTCTCCAAAAAGAAAGCAAGCGTGGTGCTAGAAAGCACGAATAATTTCTTGTAACTCGGCATTGCCATGATTTGCTAATGTAGCTTGATCTAAATGATAAAAAATAATCTGATGTTTTTTCCTTTCAGTTCTCCCCTCAAAAATTTTGCCGTTTGCAAAAGATCATCTTGAGTTACCTGTTCAAATCGGACAACATCTCCTTTTTGAGGTTTGCTTTTGGAAGGTCGTTAATTAAAATATATAAATTAGTTTTTGGGTTGCGTGTAAATAGGGCTTTATTATTGATATCCTGTTCACTGATATATTTTGAAATACCAATGTAACTATTGTTTCTAAAAACCACAAACCATTGAAATAGAGGGAGTGCAATATCCATTTGCATTGGATAATTGCGTAATGTACCACTTAAATATGTCTTTAGATCATGTTGATTCAGAATGGAGTTTTGGTTTCCAAACTGGCGTAAATTGCCCATATTGTAGCACATTAAAGTCACTTTCTTTACTGGAGGAATACCGCTTGTCACAGTATTCTTAACTTGATGTAATCTTAAGGTTGAGCTGATAATAATATCTTTTAAATCAGGTAATTCTTGAAGGTAATTGAGTAGGTAGAAGAATTTGTCTCGAGAGGATTGTGTCCAGTCACAGTCCAATTGCAATTCGTTGAATTTTTCTTTGCCGGCCTGCTTAATTTTTGCAGAGACAAATGGGACAATCTTATTGGCTAAGGCCCTTATCTGTAGGCTGTCCATTTCTGAAAAAATGCGCTGATTGATAAATACCACTGGTATTAAAGCTTGTTCTTTAGGCACAGGCTGGGAGAAGGTAATGGGGCTAATGGGAACAGCCTGAATACCGGAAGGATCGAAGTCTATATCCATAATTCGAGTATATATGGACTTCGCATCGACTTCTTTTAGCGCACGGTTTTCGACAGTATCAAGTTGAAAGACTGTTTTCCAAAAATAGAAGCCTGTTTCGGGTTTGGAATTTGAACAGGAATTGAATATAAGTAGCCAAAACGGTACAAGAAATAAGAAAAGTCGTATTCGAGCTGCATATTTGCTTTATTTAGTAGTATTTGAAACAAAAGGGGAATTGATCTTGTTTGCTATTCAATAAATAAAGACTAAATTACAAAGAGATTGTGACTTTATGAAGCCTATTTTTAAGTGGATCATTGGAATTGTTGTGTTTATCCTCCTGGCTCTGACTGGGAGCATTATGTATTTTAGCAATAAATGGAAACCGCTGTTGGATACCAAAATAAAACAGCTGGTTTTGCAAGCTACAGATAGTCTGTATACAGTTCACTATGACGATATTCATGTTAATCTTGCACTTGGAAATCTAACCATAGATAACCTTCATTTAATTCCGGATAGTGTCGTGTATAAAAAATTAGAGCTTATGAAAAAGGCTCCTGATAATCGATATGCAATAATCATTAACAAGCTTAAGATTAAAAGCTTTGGCATCCGTAAGGTATTAATGGATAAAGAGCTTTTCCTACACGATGTCACTGTAGATACGCCAATGATACATATTATCAATGAGGTGCATAGTTATAACGATACTGTAAGCCAGGGGCCTAAGAAACCTTTGTACGAAAAAAAAATAAAAGATAATTTAAAGAAGATTCATGTTGAGGCGGTCAATTTGAATAATATTGATTTTAAATATACGCAGGTACAAAAGGGTGTACATCAGGATTTTGAGATAAAAAAGTGAAAGTGCGGATTGATGATGTCCTTATTGATTCAACTTCGGAACAAGACAGGCAACGTTTTTATCATACGAAGATGATCGATATCGAAGTGCCTGGCTTTACTTATAAAACTCCGGATGGTTTTTATAAAATCAATTTTGATAAACTTAATATCAATAGTAGAGACAGGAATGTTCTCCTGACCAAGGTCGCTTATCAGCCGACATTAAACAAGGCGGCCTATTATAAGAAGAAAGGGGAAGGAGGAAGTTATATCGTCTTTAAAATGGACACCTTACAACTGGCCGGGTTCAATTTTGGGCAACTTTCCAGAGATAAAAAGGTTTATGCACAAAAAGCATTCTTAAAAATGGACAACTTTCCATCTATAGCGATAAGCACTATAAGAGTCCTGCTACCCGTCAGATTGGAAATGCACCGCACATGAAATTGATGCAAATGTCAACTAGAATGGGAATTGATTCGCTGATTCTGGATAATATTGGTATTTCCTATTCTGAGATGAGTGATCAATATAGCCAAATTGGAACTATTACTTTTGATCATACCTATGGTACCATTTTGAATGTGACAAATGATTCGACAAAGCTGTTGAAGCAGAAGCTTATGCGTGCTAATCTGAGCACCAATTTTATGAATTCAGGAAAGCTATTGACCAATTTTGTCTTTGATATGACCTCCAAGGTTGGAGCATATACATATAAAGGTAGTCTTGGGGAGATGGATTTAACCGCTGTCAATAAAATGATTCGACCATTGCTGAATGTTGAGGTTAAATCTGGTCATCTAAAACAAATCGTATTTGATGTCTGGGCTAATGACTACAGGAGTAAAGGGACTTTTAAAATGGATTATAACGATTTGAAAGTCAACATACTCTCTGAAACAGGTGAAGACGGACGTCGAGAAAAGAAGGGCTTCCTTTCATTTATGGTCAATCAGGTTTTATTTAATCCTGGGAACCCAGACCTTTATGGTAAATATACTGTTGGGCATATTAACAAACATCGTGATCCCTCCCATCCTTTCTTTAAGGCGATGTGGCAAAGTTTGCTGATGGGAATTAAACAATGTGTCGGTTTAGGGCCAGAGCGGGAGGCGAAATTGATGAACACAGCGGATCGTGTTGAGAAGGTCGTGAGTGGTGTGGAGAAAGCGAAGAAATTATTTTCAGGGATATTTAAAAAGCATAAAACCGCTGAAGAGTTGCTAAAAGAGGAGAAGGAGGAAGAAGCAAAAGCGGCGGCCAAAATAGAGGAAAAGCGAAAGCGGGATCGAGAGAAGGCTGAAAAGGAATTAGAGAAAGAAAAGCCTGGAGATTAAGAAGAGGAGATGTAGTGAAAGACGCTGGTAGATTCCGTTTCACGTGAAAATAAAGTGCTTTTAGGGGATAAGATGTTGGTAGATTTTTGAATAAAGGCAAATTTATCTTAGTTTGCGTTTTATAATGGTAGATTCTATATTAAGTTTTGTTCGATTTGTTTTCAAATATAAAAACGGTCTTGTAGATAAGATCATGTTCTATGTGAGCATGATTTGTGCTGCAATAGTTATTTTCAATGTTGGTTATGTAACAGATCCAACGTTGGGGACTCTGCTCGGTAAAACCATTCACTACCTATTTTTTGTGCTTTTCTTTATGATTGCATTGCGGGAATCTTCATCCATCTATGCACTGAAGAAAATTGCTGTTGAACATTATTCAGGCTTGTTTATCCTGATTTATTTTATTTTTATTTTGATTGCTCGTTTCGCCAGGATTGATGCACTATCGGTCTTTTCACGCGAACAGTGGATTTATTTAGGGATCTATATTATTTTTATTGCGGAATTATCGAAAAGCACAC
This sequence comes from Sphingobacterium sp. E70, assembly GCF_019285695.1. Lineage (NCBI taxonomy): Bacteria > Pseudomonadati > Bacteroidota > Sphingobacteriia > Sphingobacteriales > Sphingobacteriaceae > Sphingobacterium > Sphingobacterium sp. E70. The sequence continues at coordinate 2,923,380 of NZ_CP079104.1, forward strand.
TTTTTTTTCGATAATTTTTATTTTAATCCTACCATCCTATTTGTTATTAGCTTTCTTGTGCTTATCCTAATAGGGACAGTCCTATTGATGCTTCCGCGAACAACGATTGAAGCTCCGCTCAGTTTTGTCGATGCCTTATTTATGGCCACTAGTGCTGTTTGTATAACGGGATTGTCCGTAGCAGATATTTCCACCAACTTTAGCATGTTTGGTCAGACAGTTATTATTGTATTGATACAGGTTGGAGGATTGGGAATTATGACGTTTACAGGATTTTTGGTTATTTTTTTTCTGGTGGATTTTCATTCAAAAACCAACTGATGTTTGGTGAGATATTGGGTGAAAATAAAGTGGCATCAGTCATTAAGACATTGTTGACCATGATATTTATAACACTGTTGTTTGAATTTCTTGGTGCGTTATTAATTTTCAGTACCTTGGAAAGGGTTAACTTCCCGAATATGGGTAGTATGATTTTCTTTTCAATTTTTCATTCCATTTCTTCTTTCTGTAATGCCGGATTTTCTATTTTGTCTGGGGAATTACCAATGATGCGTATAAGTTCAACTATCCATTTCAATTGGCTCTTTCCTCGTTGTTTATTCTTGGAGGATTAGGTTTTGGAATCGTGCTCAACTTTTATACCTATATAAAGGAATCGATATTCCTGTGGTACCACCGTTTGATCACGAAGAAAAAATACAAACATAAAGCCTGGAGTTTTAGCTTCAACTCCAAGTTAGTTCTACTCTGTAATGCGATTATTATTGTTGTGGCAACACTATTCTTTTACTTTTTAGAACGGAAGAATACGCTTTCCTTAGAAAAGGGCTTAGATGGCGAATGGGCTACGTCTTTTTTTATGGCAAATGCCGCTCGTTCCGCTGGTTACAATAGTATTGATTTGAGTTTTGTCGGAGCTCCTACTATTTTTCTGATCATGTTACTGATGTGGATAGGAGCCTCTCCGGGGTCTACTGGGGTGGAGTTAAAGTGACAACAGTAGCGCTTTCTTTTATAAATATTATTTCTTTAGCAAAGGGTAAGGAATATATTGAAATTTTTAAACGAAGAATAGCAGGCGAATCCGTCAATAAGGCTTTTGCAATCATTTTATTATCGTTTATAGTCGTTGGGCTCAGTTTTTTTGTCCTTATATTTACTGATCCAGATAAAAGTATGAAAGATTTGTTGTTTGAGTCGTTATCGGCATATACGACCTGTGGCTTGAGTTTGGGTATTACACCTTCTTTAAGTATGGGAGGAAAACTGATCATTGTGGTGACCATGCTTGTCGGTCGTGTAGGTATGTTAACATTATTGGTTGCCTTTATCAAAAATACGACACGTCGGAATATCATATTTCAGAAGAAAAGATTCTGTTTTAAAAGCATTTTTTTGAAGCATAAATTTGGAGCTGAGGAGAAGAGGTTGATTTAATAGTCTGGGATGTGATTGTGCTTGTAAATACAATAAATTTATCTTAGTTTGAGTTATGAAGTATATTGTTTTAGGATTAGGGCATTTTGGGCGTTCATTGGGTGTTCATCTTACTGAACTCGGTCATGAAGTGATTGGAGCAGATAAAAGTTTAAATATAGTGGAGCAGCTCAAAGATAAGATCACACATACCGTATGTTTGGATACAACAGATCGGGAGGCTGTATCTTCATTGCCTTTGAAAGATGCGCATGCTGTCATTGTCGCTATTGGGGAAGATGAGGAGCATCTCTTATGACTGTAGCGCTCCTAAAACAATTAAAAGTCAAGCGTATAATCGGCCGTATTGTATCCGATTTGCAGAAAACAGTTCTGGAAGCGATGGAGATCAATGAGTATATTATGCCAGAAGAAGAGGCTGCAGAGCGTTTGGCGATGCGGTTGGACAATATCGATATTGTTGATTCCTTTAAGGTTTCAGATCGGTATTCTATTGTTGAAACAAAGGTTCCACAACGTTATGTTGGCATGACGCTACGTGAGGCTAATCTGACGAATCTTTATAAAATTATTGTACTGACGACAGTAAAAATTACAGAAACGAAAAAGACGGAATCACCAAAGAACAAAAGGAAGCATCTGGTATTGCCACTTCTGAAACAGTCATGGCGGAAGGGGATATCTTAGTTGTTTTTGGTGAATTATCCAACATCAATAAGTTAATTCAAAAGGAGAATAAAATTATGTTATTAACAACAACAAGTGTTATCGAGGGACACCAAATCGAGCGTTATTTGGGGATTGTTTCTTCAGAGGTTGTTTTGGGAGCAAATGCCATTAAGGATATGATGGCTGGATTTAGAGATTTTTTTGGCGGTCGATCCAATTCCTATGAGCGGGCGTTTCAGGAGACTCGTGAGGCTGCATTGCGTGAACTAGAAGATCGCGCGAAAGCATTGGGAGCTGACGCGGTCGTTGGCGTACGATTGGATTTCCAAACTGTTGGAACAGGGGAATGATGATGGTAGGCGCCACGGGGACAGCCGTTAAAATGAAATAAACTCAAGATAGCCCTAATATAATTAGGGCATTTTTTTATAAAAGGCAGGAGCGAATCCATCGTTATTCAATTTCCATGCGTTTTTAGGCTAGACTGTCTTTGATAAATCATAGCAATTTGAGGTTTATTTTCTTTTCATCATCTCAGAGAACTGTATTTAATAGATTGCGCGTAATTATAATTGTATATAAAAACAAATTTATCTAAGTTTGGCTTTTAAGACTTTTAAACAACCTAAGAGGATAAATGAAAAATTGGTTTAAGGCGAATTCAGCACATTTGATCGTTATTGCGGTATTTATTGCGCTCGTATTTTTTTATTTCACACCCGTTTGGCAGGGAAAGACACTTGCCCAATCAGATGTAGTACAGGCGCAAGCTGGACAAAAGAATTATTTGATTATAAAGCCAAAGATGGAAAGGCGCCTTTATGGACGAATTCTATGTTTGGAGGAATGCCTACCTATCAAATCTGGCAGGCAAATGAAAATAATATTGGTACCTACTTGTTGAAAGCGGTGAAGTTTGCCTTTCCAAGTCCGATGGACACGGTGTTGTTTTATCTATTGGGGCCTACTTTCTTTTTAGCGTATTACGCATCAAACCCTGGCTTGCTGCGGTGGGCGCAGTTGCAATAGCCTTTACTTCCTACAACTTTATTATATTGAAGCTGGACATATTACCAGGGCAAATGCAATCGCCTTTATACCGCCTGTTATTGCAGCGGTGATTATGTGTTATCGCGGGAGTAAGTTATGGGGACCAGTACTGTTGGCGTTATTTCTTTCCTTGGAAATACGTGTCAATCACTTACAGACGACTTATTACTTGTTAATGGCGCTGATGGTCTACGTTATTTTTGCCTTAGTAGATGCAATCAAACAAAAACAAATAAAGGAGTTCTCTATTGCCTCCGGCAGACAGGTGATTGCGGTTATCATTGCTTTAATGGTCAACGCTTCCATTTTATTGCCTACTTGGGAGTACAGTAAGCTAAGTACACGTGGCCATGCGAATATTACGAAGGTTGACAATAATAATGCAAAAGCAAAAGGACTTGATAAAGAATATGCTTATGAATGGAGCCAAGGTGTTGGCGAGACCATGACTTTTATGATTCCTAATGCTTATGGCGGAGCTAGTGGTGGTCAATTGGACGAAAAATCACATGTTGCCAAATTTTTTACGGACAAGGGGATGTCAACTGTGCAAGCTGGACAGATAGCGCAAAGTATGCCAACATATTGGGGTGACAAACGTTTTACTTCGGGGCCTTGGTATTTTGGAGCTGGTGTTTTCTTCCTGTTCATATTGGGCCTTGTCATTGTTAAAGACCGTTTCAAATGGTGGATATTAACGACCACGGTATTAGCATTACTTTTGTCATTTGGAAAGAATTTTACATTGGTCTCTGATTTATTCTTTGATTATTTCCCGATGTACAACAAGTTTAGGGCTGTTGAATCCATCTTGGTTCTTGTTTCAATCACGGTACCATTGATGGCCATTATGACAGTGAATGAACTGCTGACACGAGCCAAAGAAATTCCAAATCTGGATAAGAAAGTACTATATACTTTTGCAGGTGTGGGGGGTGTTTGTCTGCTGATTGGTTTGATGCCGGATTTGTTCTTGAACTTCAGAAATGCAGGTCATAATAATTTAATAGAGTACTATGCTCAACCCCAGCAAATTGGCGATAAATCTATAGCAACAGAGTTGGTGAATCAATTGGTTTTGGATCGTAAGGATATCGCGAGTAAAGATGCTTACCGTTCCTTTGTGATTATTTTGCTTACATTCGGACTTATTTGGTTTTACCTTAAGAAAAAGCTTAATGAAGGCGTTTTATTGGGGACCTTGCTTATCTTATTCTTATTCGATTTGTGGAGCGTAGATAAACGCTTTTTGAATGATAAGTCGTTTATGGAGAAAGGCGCGACTGCCCAGCAGGTATTTCAGCAACGCGAAGTTGATCAATTAATTTTGATGGATAAGGATCCAAGTTATCGCGTCCTTGACTTGACGACTGATCCATTCTCTGATGCCCGCCCTTCGTATTTCCATAAATCGTTAGGAGGCTATCATGCTGCTAAATTAATGCGTTTTCAGGAGATTTTAGAGAACCAATTCAATGGGGCGCTTAATGAAGACGTGCTGGATATGTTCAATGTGCGTTATTTGATCACAACAGATCCTCAGAATCAATCGCAGCGTATTGTGCGACGGAGCACTGCGGCTGGAAATGCTTGGTTTGTAGACAAGGTGACTTTTGTAAAAGGAAATGCGGAGGAAATGCAAGCGATCAGCTCTTTTGATCCACGTAAAGAAGCTTTTGTGAATCAGCAATACCAGAATGAAATCAAAGCAAAAACTTCGAGCGCGGCTACAACAGGGGAAATTAAACTGACATCGTATCATCCTGATAAAATGCAGTATGAATATACGGCTACCAATGACGCATTTGCGGTATTCTCTGAAGTGTTTTATGATAAAGGATGGAAGGCTTATGTCGATGGAAAGGAAATACCAATTATCCGTGCAGATTATTTGTTGAGAGCCTTACAGTTGCCATCAGGAACACATAAAGTCGAATTTGTCTTTGATCCAGAATCACATAAGATGGGTAATCTTTTGACTTTAATATCATCGATTATCCTCGGATTAGGAATAGCTGCTGCAGCATACTTCTCACTACGGGAGACAAAAAAGAAACAGCCGCATAGGAAGCTGTTTCTTTTTCAAAGTTGAAGCTTTAGAATAATTTGAGCTGTGGGTCAGTTATTCTAAAGCTTTTTCTATGATGTGGTGTCGAACCATATTCGAGCACTGCAGTCCGATGCTTTATGGTCGGATAGCCTTTGTTATTAAGCCAATCATAAGCGGGATAATCCGAAGCAATATTGTCCATGTATTCGTCGCGGTAGGTTTTGGCCAAGATGGAGGCTGCTGCAATAGAAAGATATTTTCCATCGCCCTTTACGATGCACGCATGGGGTGTTTCTTGGTAAGGAATAAATCTGTTCCCGTCCACAATAATATATTCCGCTTTTATCTGTAGCATATCTAAAGCTTTGTGCATGGCAAGATAACTGGCATTGTGAATATTGATGCGGTCAATTTCTTCCGCTGAAACACTCGCTACAGCATAGGCCAGTGCTTCCGTTCAATAATCGGACGCAATGCCATCCGTTTTTTTCGCTTAATTTTTTCGAATCGTTGAGCAACTCATGATGATAATCAGCTGGGAAAATTACTGCTGCAGCGAAGACTGGGCCTGCCAAACAGCCTCTGCCAGCCTCGTCACATCCAGCTTCAACCTGTTGATCTTGATAATATGATAATAGCATCTTTCTAGTTCTGTAAATGAACGAAAGTACAAATAAATTTAGAGTTATGCATTGTAACTTCTGTGTGAATAATGCCCTTTTACATTAATTAACACTAATAATATCTTCTTTTGTAAAGATTTAGAATGCGCTGTTGTGAATAGAAATGAAGAGGGCTTGGTTAAACTTAAACTGGGGCATTCGGTCAAATAATTTGTCAACTATAGAAATATAAAAATAGATGTTATGAGAGGCTTTATGCTTTTTTTGTTGAGTATGTTAACTGGATGGACTGTATATGGCCAGACGAGAAGCGTACAAGGAATGTTGAAAGACGACAAGAACCGAGTTGTCGCTGGAGCAACAGTTAAGTTGACTTCAAAATTGGATTCTATGGTAGCAGGTTCAAATATGGCCGGTATTTTTATCTTTGATAAGATCAAGGCGGATACGTTTAAGATTACCGTTTCTAATTTAGGATTTGAACGTTTTGAAAAGGAGTTTGATTTTCCTAAGGGAGAGGTAAAATACATTATCCCAAGTTTGACCTTGCAGCAGAATTCGCAGATGCTTGAGGAGGTTGTTGTGGATGGGGTGCCTACCGTTGTTGTGAAAAGTGATACGCTGGAGTACACGATGAAGGATCTGAAGTTGCGCGAGGGATCCGTTGCGGAAGACGCATTAAAAAAATTGCAGGGCGTGGAGGTAGATAAAGATGGGAATGTTACCGCACAGGGCGAATCGGTGAAGCGTGTTCGTATCAATGGAAAGGACTTCTTCGGTGGCGATGTAAAAACGGCTACGCAAAATCTTCCCGCAAATATTATCCAGAAAATGCAGATCATCGATGATTATGGTGATATGGCCAATATTACAGGGAACAAGAACGGCGATTCCGAAAAAGTACTAAACATTCAGATCGATCCCAAATATAACCAAGGTCATATGACAACGCTCCGTGCCGGTTATGGTACAGAGGATCGTTATCAGGCAACAGGAATGTGGATGGGGATGCGCGAAGGAGAGCAGATTTCTGTACTAGGAAACTTAAACAATACCAATGCACCCTTGTTTGATTTCAACACAACAGGTGGTGGTGCTCGACGGGGTCAAGGTGGCGGTGGACGCCGTGGTGGTGGTATGTTTGGTGGTTCAGATGGCCTGACTAAGATAGGTTCCATTGGCCTTAATTTTCGCAAAGATTTTTCTGATAAGCTGACTGCTTATGGTAGCTATAGCTATAGCCACAGCAATAATACAACATTGTCACAGCGATTTCAGGAAAATACGCTTCCCAATATCATGCAAACAGATAGTGTTACTTCTAATAGCAATACGATTGGTGGTAGTCATCGCTTCGAGGCAAATGTGGAGTGGAAGCCCTCAGCCAATGACTATATTAAAATCTCACCACAGTTTGGTTATGATAAAAGTGATGTAACAACATTTTCTGAATCAACTACCTATCGCAATAACGCATTTAACAATTCACAAAAACAGGATATTATCGCTAATTCGACGGCTCCTCGATTTGGTGTCAGCGGATTATACAATCGTAAACTGAATGATAAAGGAAGAAATGTTTTTGTAAATATGAACTTCAATAACGCAAAAACAGAAAAAGATCAAAACGCAATCTTGGATAGGTTATTGGCAGATCCCAATAATGCAGATGCTCCTTTAAGTTCGATTTATGAGAAAACGATTTTAGAGGCCAGCAATAAAAGCTGGAACGCAGGGGCTTCATTGAACTATACAGAGCCACTTTCAGAAAAAGGAAGATTAGAGTTTACCTATGATTTCAACAAGAATAAATATGATAATTCCAATAGACAGGAAGGTCGTAATATGGCTGGGGAGCTAATTGCTGATGATCCTAAATTGAATTTTGACTATAATTATGATTATTCTTTCTCAACACATAAAGTAGGTGCGAATTATTTATACAATGGCGATAAAATCACCTATTCCATTGGGGCAGCTGCACAACCGTCTCAATTGCGGGGATGCAATCAGTTCGGGATTAATTGTTCCAATACATCGCAACAATATGAATTGGATGCCAATTGCGCGATTTGAGTATAAGTTCTCTCGTCAATCCAATATTTCTGTGAACTATTCCGGCACGCCAAATGAACCGTCAGTTACCCAGATTCTACCCTTTGATATGAGTACAAATCGTACGAGTATAGTAATCGGTAATGCAAATCTAAATCCCGAGTTTAGCCACCAATTGAATATGCGTTTTCGCAAAAATGATTTTCAGAAAGGGAATAACTTCTTCGCTTTTGTCAATGCTGGCCTGACAAATAATAAAATTGTGAGCCTTAGCAAGAGTTATTTTGATGATTTAATAGATTATCAGACGGGACAAACAAATTCCACCTTAATTTCCGAAACACGGTATTTGAATGAAACTAATGACAAACCATTTAATGTTAGTTCTTTTTATCACTATGGGAAATCACTGAAAGAAAAAACCTACAATATTATGTTGATGGGAGGAGTTTCTTATAACAAAAACATAGGTTATATTTCTACGGAGAAGGATGATAATATTGGTCAAAAAAATATTGCCCGCAATATTGTATTTAATCAGGGTTTGATGTTTCGGTATAATCCTTCCGAAAATCTAGAAATAAATCCTGGTGTTCGTTATCAATACAATCATACGGAAAATTCATTGACAAATCGAACAACCAATGTTTCTTCTTGGACACCGACTTTGATTGGTTCAATAAATATTACACCGACAACAATTTTTGGGGCAGATCTATCAAAACAGTTTAATAGTGGTTATGGTGCGGGAATCAATGCAAATCCATTTGTTATCAATACTTATGTTGAGCAAAAGTTCTTAAAGGAACAACGCGGTACTATACGTCTGCAGGCATTTGATTTGCTGAACGAACAGACCAATGTATCTAGAACAGTGAACGAATCCATGATCATGGATAGTCGCACGAATCGCCTCGGACGTTATTTCATGCTGTTATTCACCTATAAATTCCAGAAGTTTGCAATGGGGACACCACAAGGAGATGACTTTCATGGAGGTATGAGAAGACCCCGTATGTAAGCCGAACAAAAAGCTAGCTAAAAAACGGTTATAGTGATTTCGCTATGACCGTTTTGCGTTTAAAAATCCCTAGTTTTGCTGAAAATTCACCAAAATGGTTAAGTTTGACCTATGGCATACAATATGTTTGCGCTATTGTTGCAATAACGGGCTGACTGTAAATATAGATGGACGATCTTTTCGCCAATTATCATAAATAAGGAAAGCTTGGCCGGTTTGTGAGGGGGAAATGCATTAGAGAAGTGAGAATAGATCAATTAAAGAAATTTCATAAACTGAATGGAGTACGAAATCATTAGACTTTCAAATGGAATCCGTGTGGTGTTCCAATATCAAAATTTGCCAATAACCCATGTGTGTATGGTTATTAATGCAGGGTCACGGGACGAATCCGAGGGTAAGTTTGGTGTAGCTCATTTTATTGAACATCTTTTATTTAAACGAACCGAGAAACGTTCAACGCAACAGATTATTGATTATTTGGAGTCTGTCGGAGGAGATCTGAACGCTTATACAACAAAAGAATATACTTGTGTTCATGCATCTATACTACAGCCTTATCTCAATAGAGCGCTGGATCTATTTGAGGATATTTTCTTTCATTCTACTTTTCCTGAGGTGGAGATGGACAAGGAAAAATCGGTTATTGTCGATGAAATGGCATCTTATCTGGATAGTCCGGAAGAATCTATCGTCGATGATTTTGAAGATCTTGTATTTCGAGGATCGGGTTTGGGACATAACATCCTGGGGCTTGAAGATCAACTTCTAGCATTACAAAAGAATGATATTACAGATTTTATGAAATCTAATTACGATACTCATGAAATGGTTATCGGTATTACTGGTAATTACAGGCTTAAAGAGGTCGAAAAGTTATTGCATAAAGTCTTTGGAGGAATAACGCAAAATACTATTTCGCGTACGAGAAATGATGTTAGTCCAATTATAGAACAGCATATTGAAATTCCCAAACCAATTAATCAAGTGCACTATATGCTGGGCTCATTGGCCTATGACTATCGTGACGAACGCAAAACAGGATTGTTACTTCTGAATAATATGTTGGGAGGAATGGGGATGGGATCTATCCTTAATCTCTCCATTCGGGAAAAATATGGAATTGCCTACACCATCGAATCTAATTACACGATCTTTTCGGATACAGGGTTATTTAGTATTTATCTTGGAACCGATGAAGAAAAGGTTGAAAAAGCAAAAAGTTGGTGTTTAAAGAGCTATTTAAAATGTGCGATCAATCCCTATCCGATGTTAAACTGAAGAAAGCAAAACAGAAGTTTATCGGTCAAATTGCTTTAACAGAAGAAAATCGGATGAGTATGATTATTTCGGCGGCTAAAAATGTGATGGATTATAATCGTGTTATATTATTGGATGAAGTGATCGAAAAAATCCAGCATTTAGATAACACTAGTCTTTTAGCCATTGCCCAGGATGTCTTTGATCCCAGGAAGATGCTGTCATTGAGTTTTGTTCCCGAAGATTAATATTTGATAGAATTCTATATATTTGCGGTTGCAGTAATTCTTAAATATGAAACCGAGCTTGCGAGCTCTCATCAGCCATTAAAAAAAAAAATATAACAGATGAAAACAGCATATGTATTTCCCGGTCAAGGAGCCCAATTTGTTGGGATGGGACAAGACCTGTATAACTTAAATGAAGAAACAAAAGCTTTGTTCGAAAAGGCTAATGATATTTTAGGATTTCGTATCACGGATATTATGTTTTCCGGTACGGACGAAGAGTTGAAACAAACCAATGTAACACAACCTGCAATTTTTCTGCATTCTGTTATTTTAGCCAAAGCTTTGGGAGACTCATTTCAGCCAGATATGGTGGCAGGACACTCCTTAGGTGAGTTTTCGGCATTGGTTGCAGCAGGAGCTTTGAGTTTCGAAGATGGATTGAAATTGGTGTCACAACGTGCGAATGCTATGCAAAAAGCATGTGAATTGCAACCTTCAACAATGGCGGCTATTTTGGGTTTAGAAGATGCTGTTGTGGAAGAAATTTGCGCTAAAGTGGATGAAGTGGTTGTAGCTGCAAATTACAATTGTCCAGGACAATTGGTTATTTCAGGATCAATTGAGGGTGTAGATAAAGCTTGTGCCTTATTGACTGAAGCAGGAGCGAAAAGAGCTTTAAAATTAAATGTAGGTGGTGCATTCCACTCGCCATTGATGGAATCTGCAAAAGTAGAATTACAGGCTGCCATTGAAGCGACTGATATTTTATCGCCAAGATGCCCTATTTATCAAAATATTGACGCAAAGCCACAAACGGAACCCGCTATTATTAAGCAAAATCTGATTGCACAGTTGACCGGGGCCGTCCGTTGGACACAGACTGTACAAAATATACTTGCGGACGGTGCTACTGCATTTGTAGAGGTCGGACCGGGAAATGTCTTGCAAGGTTTAGTTAAGAAAGTAGATCGTCAGGTACAAACTTCTGCTGCTTCGGTAACAGCTTAAGAGTTGTCCTAGCTAAAAGGATATCAAGGGCCGATTATTCGGCCCTTTTCTTATACTTAAAATCTCACCGTTTCTTCTTTACAAAACATGAATTGAGGGCGCATAAACTTTGCCTTCTAAGGTGCTTCTTCGGTTGCTAGGGTATAAAAGTCGTAGTACTTCTGGTTAATACCAATTGCTTAATTAAAAGCAAAGTTTATATAGCAAATTATTAAGTCTATTTGTCCTTAAACATGCTGTAATGATCTTTCATAACCTGTAAAACGAAATCATTAGGTGTCATTTTTTCAGGATGTTTAACTTCCATAACCGTTTCGAGACGCTGCACCAAGGCTGTCAGTATTCCTACATCTCTTCTTTCAAATGCTGTTTGATAAACCTCTTTGATCGCGTTCGCATCTTTGTCGCTCAACTTAATGACTTGAGGGAATAAAATAGGATGATTTTCAAATGTCTCTTCATAAATCGTATCACTGAGCTTCAAACTAGGCTTCAAACTAATGACAGATGTTTCTCCGGCGATATCTCCAATGCGTTGACCATTTTTGGATAGGACAATAGCAGTAATCGCAATACCACCCATTGTCATCCATATATCTACTATTGATAATGTCCATCGTGATAGATACTGATAAAAGTCAGCACGAGAGCCATCGAGCTTCACTACTTTTATTTTCATGATCTTTTACCAATGGTTTGACCGCCAAATGCCGTTTCAGTAATCAAGGTGTAAAAAATGCAGGTAGCGTCATCCCCATAATAATACCGTAGAAAAGATAAGGGTCTCTACTCGTGATATCTAATGCATCCAACAGAAACATGCAAAAGAAAAAGTAACACACGATAATAAAGTAATCTATTGCAAATGCGATCATCCTCGAACCTAGGCTAGCAAGATTATACTGGATTTTTACATTTTGTGCTGTGTTTATCTCAAGCTTATTCATATATTTGGTTTAGCCAGTTAAAAAAATTAATGAGAGAAGCATCATTTGTAGAACGAAATAAAGAAAATGGACGTTAATTGAAAATAATTTGTCAATTAATATGCAGGTTGATCCAGACGAACTGGCTTCAAATTATATTGAGCTGACAAATGATCTGGCTTACGCACAAACATTTTATCCCGATAGTAAGGTTCGAAGTTACTTAAATGAACTTGCTGTAACAGCTCATCAAAAATCTATAAAGATCGCAAGGCCTCTAACAATAAATTTAAATCTTTTATTAACGAAGAGATTCCTCAGGCAATTTGGTCTATACGTCGGCAGCTTTGTTACTCCTTATTGATTTTTATACTCGCATCGGCGATTGGCTTTCTTTCAGCGATGTATGATATAGATTTTATTCGGCTGATCTTAGGCGATTTTTATGTTGATTCAACGATCGAGAGCATTAAAGCCGGTGATCCTGCCGCAGTTTATGGTAAAGGAAGTAATTTCGGTTCGGCGATCTGGATTACGATCAATAATGTGCGTGTCGCTTTTATGGCTTTTGCATTGGGGTTGTTTCTGAGTATTGGCACGGGTTATATATTGTTTAGCAATGGTATTATGCTGGGTGCTTTTCATCAGATGTTCTTCCAATATGGTGTAATGGGAAAAGCAATGTCAGCTATTTGGATTCATGGAACTATCGAAATCTCGGTGATCATCGTTGCAGGAGGCTGTGGACTGGCGATTGGAAATAGTATCTTGTTCCCACGATCTTATACTCGGATGGCTTCTTTTGTTCAGACAGCAAAGATTGCTATGAAAGTACTGGTTAGTACAATACCCTTTTTATTGTCGCGGGCACATTGGAGGGCTTTGTAACTAGATACTATGATGTGTCGATATGGCTTAGTCTATTCATCATACTCCTATCATTGATCGCTATCTTATTCTTTTATGTTATTAACCCCTATCGATTAGCAAAACGGTTTCAATGGAAGTAGAATTTGAGTTTCAGAAAGAACGAAAGATAGGCGATTTTGTCCAGAACTTTATAGACCTTTTTAAATTGATCTATAAACATTTTGTGACGACAATATTTGGCCTGTCTGCATTGCCGTTAGCTGGAATAGCATTGGTATATTATTTTCTTTCTACAAAATCACCTTTTCTGCAAGCAGTAGCTCATTCGAAGATATTGATGGATTCACTTGGGCCGGATTACTGATTCTAGCATTAATTGGGCTTGGTTTATATGTTTATGGTATTTCTATTGAATATTTTATTCTTCTGAAAGAACGTAAAAACACATTATTTACAGGAAAAGAGGTCCTACAAAATTTTAGAGCAAATATAGGTCGGTATTTTATGTTTTTATTTGCGATGGTTTTGGCGTTGATCGTTGTTTCGATACCACTCGCAATTGTTGCGATCCTCTCCGCTTTTATTCCGTTTATTGGGAGTTTTGCGATTGGTATATTGATGTCAATCGTAGGAATCTGGTTGTTTAGCTCATTTTTGTTCTACCGTGAGGGGTATTCTGAATTGGGAAGCTGTTTTACTGATTCCTATGTTATGCTGAGTAAAAAGCTGATCCAATATGGGGTTGCGACCTATATCGTCAATTTTATCTTCCAGATGGCCATCATGATGATTTCTATAATTCCCATGATAATTATTTCCCTTATATCTTACAATTTTTTGGGATTGGACGCAGCTTTCTTTGATTCGTCCTGGGGAAAACTGTTAATGACTTTGGGAGGGATGTTTATTACATTGTTTACCCTTTTCTTATATATGGCAGGTGTATTGGCCAATGGTATAATTTATGAAACGGCAAAGGATCTCAAATTTGGTGAACGTATTTATGGTATAATTGATCAGATTGGAGGCAAGAATGAATAGAATATTATTCGTTGTTTCTTTTGTATTTATGCTGTCACTAGGCGGCTGCGATCCGAAACCGACAACTGAGAAATCGGAAACTTATACCGTGGACTCGGTGGCAGTTGATTCTATTGCCTCCCTGTTGGATTCTGTGGGTATCGCCCTAGACTCTGCAGCAATGGATTCTGTTGCAATGACAAAAGCTGACAATAGTGACAATGCACTTTGGGATCCCCATTTATTTGATTCTATTCCTAAATATAGTCAGGAGAGGGTATTTAAGATGGATCCCTATCCAGAAATTATCAAACGATATGAACGTGATGATTTTGTGTATTCCGAGAATATCAAAGATAAGATAAGCGTATTGCAACGTATTTTATCCCGCATTTCGGAATGGCTGGGAGATATAATGCCTGATAATCCGTATAAATTTGATAAAGAATTTGGTTATGTTTTTGCTTTTTTGCGTTAATCGCATTGGCTTTTGTTCTCTATAAAGTGCTATATAATAAAAATCAATATTTCATTAAACATGAGCGGGAAGAAGATGTCTTGGATACATTGGCTTATGTGGAGAGGAACTTGATGAACAGCGATCTCAGACAATATATTAATGATGCTGTTGAACAGAAAAATTATGCTCTGGGCATTCGCTATCTACAATTATTGAATATTCAAAAACTGGCGCAAACAGGTTACATTAAGTGGAAGCATAGTAAAACAAATGCTGAATTTGCTAATGAGATACAGAATAATACCTTACGTGAGGGATTCGAGGAATGTACCAGAATATTTGACTATGTCTGGTTTGGGCAATTTGAATTAAATGCCTCAGATTTCAGTCAGTATGAACAATTGTTTAACCAATATCAAAATCAAATTACATGAAGGGATCAGTAAAATTTGGATTGATATTATTGGGAATCGTCCTGTTACTGATTGGTATCATCGACATGACGAGCAAGAAACCGATTATTTGGGATCGGACTTTCGATGCGAAAGATAAAAATCCTTTTGGAGGATACGTGCTCAGAAATGAATTAAAACATATTATTGATGAGCATAATGAGGATCTCAAGCGTCCATTATATCAATATCTAGATAGTACGAAAGGAACGGATAAGAACCTTCTATTTTATACTTCATATTTTTCCTTGGGTGAAGCAGCGGAAAATAAATTACTTGACTATGTGTCTCGAGGAGGAAAGGCGATGATTATTGCTGAAACGATTGATTATTATCTTTTGGATTCCTTGGCCATTAAGGTATTTGATTTTTATGGTTATAAAAAAGGCGTTGATATTAAAAGCCATTTAAGAGTCAAGCTGACTAACGATAATAGTAAAATTCATTATGCAAAATCGGATTTAAGTACTGTCTTTAGTAAGCTACCCAAGAATGTAACCATTCTGGGCGGGGTCACTTATCAGGAATATTTACTACCTAATTTTGTTGAGGTACAGATTGGCAAGGGCAGACTTTATTTGCACCTGACCCCAGATTTATTTGGAAATTATTATCTACTGAATTCAGCCTCTCAATATGCGTATGCCGCAAAATCATTATCTTACTTAAATGATAAACCTATTGTATGGTATGATTTTAAGGCGAATACGGCTCAGTACCGTACTCCATTGCGGGTTCTGTTGACCAATCCGGGATTAAGGCAAGCATGGTATGTGCTTTTGGGGGACTTGTTCTTTTGCTTGCGTTTAAGAGCAAAAGGAGCAGCGTGCAGTGGAAATTGCTAAGCCGGAACCCAATCTTTCCAAAGAGTTTTGTGAGACAATTGCAACATTATATTACGAAAACGGCACACCAGCCAATATGGTTGATAAGAAAATAGATTATTTCTTACACGATATACGAACCCGTTTTCATATGGATACCTTAGCGTTAAGAGAAGAGGGCTTCTGTGAAGAATTGGCAGAGAGATCGGGAGTCTCTCTAGCTGAAACACAACAGCTAATCAGATTAATCATTCACATGCAAGGAATACAGCAGAATGATGTGGCAGGATTAAGGCAGATTAATGAAATTATAGAAGATTTTAAACATAAAGCAAAAATGATATGAGTGACTTCGATAAATATATATCTTTCGAAAACCGAATTGATATTTCGGTTTTGTATGATAAAATGGCTCAAGTAAAGTTGGAGGTAAAAAGGTTATTGTCGGACAGGATCAACTGATTGATATGTTACTGATTTCGATTTTGGCTTCTGGGCACTCGCTAATAGAAGGGTTACCTGGTGTAGCGAAGACTTTATCAGCAAAATTAATAGCTAAGACAATCAGCAGTGACTTTAAACGTATTCAGTTCACCCCAGATTTGATGCCTTCAGATGTGACGGGATCATCTATCTTGGATCTAAAAAGCAACGAATTTGAATTTCGCAAAGGTCCTATTTTTGCCAATATTGTTTTGATTGACGAGATCAATCGTGCTCCAGCAAAAACACAAGCTGCACTTTTCGAAAGTATGGCTGAGCATCAAGTTTCTGTTGATGGAAATACCTATATTTTGCCAGTTCCATTTATTGTATTTGCTACGCAAAATCCGATCGAACACGAAGGAACCTATCGATTGCCTGAAGCACAACTAGATCGTTTTCTTTTTAAGATCAATGTGAATTATCCAGAACTTGAGCAGGAGCTGGAGATCTTGAAAGAGCATCATGCGCAGAAAGCATCCAATAAAGAGGATCAAGTAAATAGTGTGGTTTCAGCGGAAGAAATTTTTTCATTTCAACGACTTATCAAATCAATTTTCGTACACGAAGAATTGTTAAGCTACATTGCTCAGGTGATCATAAAGACGCGTACCAATCCAAGCTTAACTTTAGGAGCCTCACCGCGGGCTTCTATTGCCTTATGGAATCTGCCAAAGCGTCTGCAGCATTAAGTGGAAGAGATTTTGTTACACCTGAAGATATTAGAAGGGTTGCATCCGCGGTCTTGGGACATCGTGTTATGCTGACTCCTGAACGGGAAATGGAGGGTTTTACAACTTCTTATGTTATTGACCAAATCATTAATACGGTAGAAATTCCAAGATAATGAGAAGATTAAAGCAGCTTTTTCTGACCAATCAGTTTTTCTATTCTCTATTGGGGATAGCAACACTTTTGCAATTTCCTTTTTATTAAGGGATTGTTTATTGTTGCATGGATTGTCTTTTGGCTATGGTTAGCTGTGTTGATTTTTGATTTCGTTGTATTATTTGCAGGCAAGGGCCGTATTGAAATCACAAGGGCATACCCCGAGAAGTTGTCCAATGGGGATGAAAATCCGATGAAGTTAATCGTCAATTCCTTCTATCCATTTCCAACTATTATAGAGATCCTAGAGGAATTTCCAATACAACTTCAAATTCGTAACAATGAATTTTCTACCCGTTTGTCTGCGTATCAAAGTTCGGAAATCTCTTATTTGATGCGGCCAACACAAAGGGGATATATCAGTTTGGGCGATGTATGGCACTCGTGAAACGTTTTGGGTTTTTCAAACGGAGATTTGTGACCAACCAGGTTCAAGAAATTCCTTGTTATCCATCGTATATTCAGTTGAGAAAGTATCAGCTCTTAGCAACGAGCAATCGGTTAAATGAATTGGGGATAAAGCGAATCCGCCGTATCGGTTCTGCAATGGAGTTTGACCATGTTCGTGAGTATGTTCAAGGCGATGATTATCGTCGTATGAATTGGAAGGCAACAGCAAAAACCAAAAAGCTAATGGTCAATCAGTATGAAGAGGAAAAGTCACAGCCGATCTATTCATTTATTGACTTGGGGCGAGCCATGCGAATGCCCTTTGATGGGTTGACACTATTGGACTATGCAATCAATGCCTCCCTGGTTCTTTCAAATGCAACAATACTAAAGCAAGATCGCGCTGGATTATTGACCTTTTCAAAAGATGTGAACGTTTTTATTCCGGCTGAAAAAGGAATAATCAGATGCTCAAGATTTCGGAAGCTTTATATCAGGTGACTACAAAATTTGACGAGCCTGAATATGGGAAACTTTATAGTTATGCAAATGCACATATTAATAAACGTTCGTTGGTCTTTCTCTATACAAATTTTGAAACGCTAGACTCGCTAAGAAGACAGATGAATTATCTGTCGATGTTAAACAGGAGTCATATCATTGTTGTGGTGGTCTTCAAAAATGTTGAAGTTGAAGATTTGGCTAAAAGTTCACCTAAAAAAACGATTGAGATCTATAATCAAATTATTGCTGAAAAATTTATCTATGAGAAACAACTTATTGTACAGGAACTGATCCGTAATGGGTTTCAGACCATTTACACTGCTCCGGAAAATTTGACTATAAATTCCATCAATAAATATTTAGAAATAAAGGCACGTGGACTTATTTAATAATGGTTGTGTCTTTCACCATGACTTTTGTCCAAAAGTGTTGGTATTTCTCAATGGCTTTTAGATGAATTGGGTGGGTTTCATAAATACCAATATCTTTAAGGTCTTTAAATGTTACAATTAATGTATAATCGAAGCTATTATCAACAACGGGCCTCGCGGTTGTTTGTGCAGGAACTCCATAATTGAGTGTTTTAATTGTTTCAATTTTTCTGAGTTCTTCAAAAAATCCGACAAAATCCTTTTTACGTTCTTCACTGATATCTTCCTTCAGCCAAAAATTGACAACGTGGATAATTGTGTTAGGGTGCATGTCGTTATCTGACTGCGCCGAATTTGCCCATGCTGGTGCGGAGGCGAGCACCATAGGTGCAAGCAAAAAATTGCGTCTTTTCATTTATGATGCGGTTTAGAGATAGTAAGGTACAAAAAAAGGGATACATTTGCTATATCCCTTTTATATTTTGATAGGTGAGTCCTTTACAGACCGAATTCTTCTTTCACCTTCTCGATGTAATCTAACTTTTCCCAAGTGAATAACTCCACCTCGATTTGTTTCTTTTCTCCAGTGGAACTTTCGAATTCTTTGGTTACTTTTCTTGGTGTTCTTCCCATGTGACCATAAGCGGCGGTCTCAGAATAGATTGGGTTTCTAAGACCAAGACGGGTTTCAATGCCATAAGGAGTCATATCAAACAATTGCGCTATTTTATCAGCAATCTGGCCATCTGTCAGGTTTACTTTACTCGTACCATAGGTATTTACATAAATTCCCATCGGATCTTTCACTCCAATTGCATAGGATATCTGAACGAGTAGTTCGTCTGCCACACCCGCAGCAACCAAGTTTTTGGCTATGTGACGGGTTGCGTAAGCCGCTGAACGATCTACTTTTGATGGATCTTTTCAGAGAAAGCCCCGCCGCCATGTGCACCCTTACCTCCATAAGTATCTACGATGATCTTACGGCCAGTAAGCCCAGTATCCCCGTGTGGGCCGCCGATAACAAATTTTCCCGTGGGGTTGATATGGAATTTAATTTCATCATTAAATAACAACTGAAGTTCTGGTTTCAATTGTGCTTTAACACGCGGAATTAAAATTGTTTTTATATCCTGTGTGATTTTATCTAACATGACAGGCTCACTGTCGAAATCATCATGTTGTGTCGAAATTACGATGGTATCAATCCTTTTTGGTTTATGGTCATCGCCATATTCCAATGTTACTTGTGACTTTGCATCTGGTCGTAGGTACTTTATTTCATTGTTTTCTCTACGCAATTCCGCTAGTTCATATAAAAGACGATGGGAAAGGTCTAATGCTAAAGGCATGAAGTTTTCGGTTTCATTATTTGCGTATCCAAACATGATACCTTGGTCTCCAGCTCCCTGCTCTTGTCTTGTCTTGCGGTCTACACCTTGATTAATATCCGCAGATTGCTCATGGATTGCAGATAACACACCACAGGAATTTGCTTCAAACATATATTCAGACTTGGTATAGCCGATTTTTTGGATAACAGAGCGGGCTATTTTCTGGACATCCAAATATATGTTTGATTTAACCTCACCTGCAAGAACGACCTGACCAGTCGTTACTAAAGTCTCAATAGCAACACGAGAGTCTTCATCCCATGCTAGAAAATTGTCTATTAGTGCATCTGAAATTTGATCCGCAACTTTGTCTGGATGTCCTTCAGAAACAGATTCTGACGTAAATAAATAAGCCATGCTTTTACGTAATTTTAATATTGGATTCGCGCTAGAAATGAAATTACAGCAAAGTGATAAGAGCCGTGATAGCGAAGGGTTTTTAGCACTTTTTTACTGTGGTTGCAATCTCCTTGTCGTTGCTTTGTGTATGCAACAGCACGCAAATCAGTCCACATTCTATTTTTTGTTGCGACAAAGCTACGATACTTTGTGGGATATTTAAAATCAAATTTGTCTTTTAATTTTAAAAAGCGTAGAAAGCGATGCTAAAACGGTATAAAGATTACATTATTTTAAGAAATTGGTAATTTCCGCTATCTTTGGATATGTCAGAACGTAAACAAATATTGTTTGTTATTAACCCTATTTCAGGAGGAAAGCGTAAAACGTCCTTTAAAAAGCAGGTATTGGATGTGCTGGATTTGCAGAAATTTGATCCTACATTTCAGCAAACAGCGAGACCCAATCATGCCTACGAAATTGGCTTAAAGGCTATTCAGGAGGGCTATGATGCGGTAATTGCCGTTGGGGAGATGGGACAATCAATGAATTAGGATCTGCTTTGGTTGGCTCAGGCATACCTTTGGGTATTATTCCTGAGGGCTCAGGTAATGGTCTGGCACTTTATTTAGGTATTCCGATGAATGAGGCTGCGGCTATCCGCCGTATAAATCGTTTTGAATCCATTGAGGTCGATTGTGGTGTCATTAATGATCGTCGTTTTTTAATATCGCAGGACTGGGGTTCGACGCATCAGTAAGTGAGAATTTTGCCAACGAAAATATCCGTGGACCTTTGGGTTATATGAAATCTGTTTTTAATGTGCTAAGCAAATATCAACCAGCGAATTATAAATTAACGATAGATGGCCAGGTTTATGAAAGGCAAGCCTTTATGATTAGCGTAGCCAATTCACCCCAGTATGGAAATAATGCGTATATCGCACCTCAGGCTTCGGTTAATGATGGTATACTAGATGTTTGTATTGTACATAAATTCCCTTTATATATCTTGCCTAAGATGATTTTTCATTTGTTTAATAAATCTGCTGACCAGTCAAGTTATGTGGAGATTATACCGGGAAGGAATATCGAAATTGAAATGGATTCTATTTCACCAGTACATGTGGATGGTGAACCGATCGAGCTCGGTGATAAGCTTAATATTTCGATCATGCCAAAGGCGATAAAAATTATTTGTTAAAAATCATGAGTAAAAATAAGAAACAGTCTTACGAAGGCGTTGTATATTCAACGGATGACAGTTATAACTATCAGCTTGCTGATTCTTTTCAGGAATTGGAGACATTGCCAGTGAATCAGCAAAACCTTAAAGTACAACTCGATCGCAAAATGAGGAAGGGTAAAGTTGTTACCTTAATCACTGGATTTGTGGGACAAATAGAAGATTTGGAAGCCTTAGGGAAATTATTGAAACAGAAGTGTGGAGTAGGGGGACAGTTAAAGATGGGGAGATTGTGATCCAAGGTGAATTTAAGCAAAAGATCTATGAGTTGTTACTTAAAGAAGGGTATCGTGTGAAATTGGTTGGTGGTTAAACAACTATATCTGTACTAATTGTAGTAAATCTAATGAATTGTTTATTAGATAAATATGATGTAAAAAAGAGATGAGAATGGAATGAAAAACATGAGTAATCACTTACTTTTTGTCGCTGAAAATCCTCGTTTTTCTTGCATATCAAAAAAAAAAATGGTTTTCATTGTAAAATAATTATTGCTAATAAGCGATTTAGCTCATTGTAATAAGGATTATATAACGGGAACTGCTGAGAAAAATAACACTATGAATGGTGTGTTCAGTTTGAAAAAACAAATTTGATTTTTTTATATATTTGAGATGAATATTTTAAATTTGACATTAAATATTAAATTTGCTTTGCAAAATTGATTTCGAAAGCGAATAAGAGTGCATATAATTTAAACAACATTATATATTTAAACAACAGTAAAAAACTAAAAATTAGAAAAATGGCAAACGCACCTAAAACTGCTGCAAAACAAGAAAGCAACAACGGAGGATCTTTCTTCGCTCAAGCTGCAATCATCATCTGTTTCATCGTTGGTTTCTGTTTATGGAAATTTGTAATGGGTAATCCAACTAACTTCGTTGATAACAATCCTGAAAATGCTCCTAATCCTGGTAACTATTTAGGAATGGTTTACCACGCTGGGGCTATCGTACCTGTTTTGCTTGGTTTATTCTTGATGGTATGGGTTTTCTCCGTAGAACGTTTTATCGTTATTAACAAAGCTTCTGGTACAGGAAACGTTGGAAACTTTGTTAGAAAAATCCAATCTTTGATTAATGGTGGAAACATCGATTCAGCTATCGCTGAGTGTGACAAACAAAAAGGTTCAGTTGCAAACGTAGTAAAAGCTGGTTTATTGAAATACAAAGCAGTATCAGCAGACCCTGAAGTGAATACTGAAAAAGCGGCTATTGCAATTCAAAAAGAAATCGAAGAAACTACAGCATTAGAAATGCCAATGTTAGAGAAAAAACTTAAACGTAATCGCAACATTAGTTTCTATCGGTACATTATGTGGTCTATTAGGTACAGTAACAGGTATGATCAAAGCCTTCTCGGCATTGGCAACCGGTGGCGCTCCAGATTCAGCTAAATTAGCGAACGGTATCTCTGAGGCCTTGATCAATACAGCAACAGGTATCGCGACCTCTACATTCGCTATCGTATTGTATAACATCTTTACTGCAAAAATCGATAAATTAACTTACTCTATCGACGAAGCTGGTTTCTCAATCGTACAAACATACGCTGCAAACCACAAATAAGAACTATGATGAAAATTTTTGATTTTATTTTATGGAAATCAAAAACTAAAGCATCATAGGATAGAAGATTGAGTTTTTAATTTAAAAAGAAGAATTTAAAATGGGTAAAGCAAAAGTAAAAAGAGCCAGTACGTCAATCGACATGACAGCGATGTGTGACGTATCGTTCTTGCTGCTTACGTTCTTCGTATTAACGGCGACAGCGCGCCAACCGGAAGCATTGACGGTGGATACCCCAGCATCAACTACGAAAGATAAATTACCTGACTCTAATGTGGGTATGATTACGATCGGTGATGGTGGAAAAGTTTTCTTCGGAACGACAGATCAGCAAGTTCGCGTAAAAGCATTAGAAAGAATGTCAGCAAAATATGGCATTGGCTTTTCACAAGAAGACTATGATCATTTCAAACTGATGGAAAACTTCGGTGTACCAATGTCTAAGTTGAAAGGATTGTTGGCTTTGGATGGTAGCAAGCGTACTGAAAAAGGTGTACAGACTGGTATTCCAATTGACAGTACAGAGAACACATCGAATGAGTTGTACTACTGGGTTCAAAATACACGTTTAGCTGCTGAGGAAGTAAATAAAGAAAAAGAGTCTTCGGATAAGAACTTTGTTCACCCAGGACCTTTGAAGATTGCAATCAAAGCTGATGCAAACGAAAATATCCTTCTGTAAACCAGGTGATTGAAACATTGCGTAATCAAAAGCAAAACAAATTTAGTTTCATCACTGGCATGCGTGCTGAGGAAAAATAATTGACGATTTAATAAGAACAAAAAATGGCAGAATTAAATCAGGATAGTGGTAAAAAAGGCAAAGGCGGGAAAGTACGGTCCAAGAAGAATGGTGGTAAGGTTGACCTTACAGCCATGGTGGATTTGGCCTTCCTATTGATTACCTTTTTCATGTTGACCACATCTTTAAATAAACCACAAGCGATGGACGTGGCGATGCCAGATAAAAATAAAGTTAAGGATGAGCCTCAGCCAGATTTATTGACAGCTGATAACCGTTCATTGACAGTTTTATTGGGATCTGATAACAAAGTCTCTGTGATTTACGGACAAGTAAAAAATCCTATCGAAGGACCAACTACAGTTGGTTTCGGAGCTGATGGTATTCGTAAGGTATTGATGGAGAAAAAGCCTATGTACCTCGCGTTGCTGGCGGCAAGGATTTGATCGTTATCATTAGACCGAGTGATAAAAGCACGCAACGTAACTTAGTTGACATTCTTGACGAAATGAAAATCGTGGATATCAAACGTTACATGATTGCTAAAATCAGTCCAGAAGAAGTGGAGGTTTTAAAACGTGATAATATCTACAATGATTAATCATTATTAGATAGCACGATAAAGTATAAAAATATGATAGGGTCAAAATTAGATATTTTTAAGAAAGAATGGCTTGAGGTCGTTTTTCAGGGACGTAACAAGGAATACGGAGCGTATGAGCTACGTAAACTTGCCCCTAAAGCGACCAATAGAGGGCTTGTTGTCGTTATCGGCATCGTAGTCATAGCCAGTCTCCTTAGTGTTTATGGAAATAAGCTTTTTCCAAAGAAACCTGTTGAAGCACCTCCAGAGGTAACAGAAGTTACCTTGGAAGACCTTGAAGAGATCAAACCACCAGAACCACCAGAAGAGGAGCCTCTTCCACAAGAACCGGAAGAAAAACCTCAACAAGTGGCAATGGATGTGCCGAAAGAGGATTTGATTCGTTTTCCTGAGCCGAAAGTGGCTCCTGCAAATAAAGTTGTAGAAGAAGTGGCTTCGCAGGAAGAATTGAAGGATCCAAATAAAACTCCTGCACGTATTACTTTGAAAGGTAGTCCAACAGGTACTTCAGTAGCGCGTGGTGAGTTTGGTTCCAAGAAACAAGATGGTGGAATCACTGGTGTTTCAAAAGGAGATCCAAATGGAGATCCGAATGGAGATAAAATCTTTACTGCGGTAGAGGTTAATCCTGAGCCAATAGGCGGTATGAAAGCATTTATGTCATGGGTATCCTCTAACTATGATTATCCCCAAGCGGCACAGGAAAGTGGAGTTAATGGTGTGGTGGAAGTTTCCTTTGTCGTGGAAAGAGATGGTAGTCTGACAGATATTAGTGTAAAACGCGATTTGAAATATGGTACAGGGGATGCAGCTGTTAAGTTGTTGAAGAAAGCTAAGAAATGGAAACCGGGTATTCAAAATGGTCGTCCAGTTCGTGTGGCTTACACCTTACCAATTCGTTTGAATCTTCAGTCACAATAGAATGACAGATTTTAATTCGAATAATAATTCTAATTATAGACAGAAATCGCCTTTAAAGCGGTTTCTGTCTATTTTAGGACTATTTATGTTTGGTTTTTATTTTGTTTTGGGCCTGCTGATTATTTTTTGGGACAATTTTCCCATTGAAATTAATTCAGCTTACAAAACAGTCTTCGGTGTCGTGCTGATCCTTTATTCTTTTATGCGGTTTGTCCGACTTTGGCAAAACAATTTTAATTAGCTGCTAGCGGTCTTTTTAAATTTCATTAAACTCTCTTCAAAAATTAAACTATTCTTTTATTTTAATTGTCTTATTATATGATGTATCGTATGAGAAAATATAGTGTAATTCTTGTGATGTTTAGCCTTTGTGTTGGACTGTTGCTGTCCTGCAAAGATCGAGCAAAAAGTAATAAGGGGAGCGAGGATATTCTAACCGGTAAATTACCCGTGTTGGTTGATCAGACATTACTGCCGATCATTAAGGAATCTGCTGATGTGTTTGAAAGTTCCTATCCGAATTCCAGTCTTGAAATTATGGCGAGACCAGAGATCAAAGCTGTTAATGCTTTATTGTCAGACTCAGCCTATGTGATTGTATTAACTAGGAAATTAAATAGCCAAGAAGAAGACTATTTTAAGAAGCGGGGATTCAGCCTAAAATATTCCAGATGGCTTCCGATGCCGTAGTACTAATTAATAATCGTAACAGTACTGATACTATAATGTCCCAAAATAACGTTAAGTCTTTGTTGGAGGGTAATTTAGGAGGTCAGCGATTGATTTTTGACAATGCTAATTCAAGTACCTTACGCTTTTTGAAGGACTACTTCAAAATAGATAAAATTGATCCGAAGGCTGTTTCAGCAATGAGAGATAGTGAGGATGTGATGAAGTATATTAGTGAAAATGCTAATGCAGTGGGAGTTATCGGTTATAATTGGTACTTGAAAGCGGTTGAAAAAAATTCGCAATTATTGGATAAAATTCGTACATTGAGCATCGAAAATGTTAGTGCGGGGGCAGACAAGGCACATTTTTATAAGCCATCACAGTCAACCATAGCCGACGGAGTGTATCCGTTCATCAGACCGGTTTACATCATGAATTACCAGCCGAACATGGGACTAGGCTTGGGCTTTAGTGCGTTTTTGACAGGAGATCGCGGGCAACGGATCGTATTAAAAGCAGGGTTAGTCCCTGTGACAATGCCTGGGCGCGAGATCATTATTAGAGATGAGAGTTATATTAAATAGATAATAAATAGTACAAAAATAGATTATGACAAACAGTAAATTATTATTTAGTCTTTTATTGGCTGGATCTGTGGGCACAGTAAGTGCGCAAAGTTTGAAAGATGCTAGAGCAGCTATCGAGGCTGAAAACTATGGTAAAGCGAAAACTATTCTTCAACAATTAGTGACTAAGCAACCTAAGAATGGAGATAATTATTTCTATTTGGGTCAAGTTTATTTGGTAAACGACAGAGCGGACTCTGCCGCTGCGATTTTCAACCAAGGTTTGACTGCTGATCCAAAAGCCACTATCAACAATGTAGGTTTGGGTTATGTTGACTTATTGAAAAAGATAAAGCTAGCGCTGAATCCAAGTTTGCTTTGGCAACAGCAAAATTAGGTAAAAAAGATTATGAGCCATTATTGGAAATCGGTCGTGCATATATTGAAACGCCGGAGCCAGATTATGCGAAAGCTCTAGAATATCTGACACAAGCGAAAGCGAAAAATACAAAAGATATTGCGATTCCTTTAGCTTTAGGTGATGCATACCGTGGCTTGAGAGAAGGTTCATTGGCGTATACCAGCTATGGTGATGCGATGGATATTGATCAAAACTCGGTTAAAGCGAAAGTTGGTCAGGCAATTATCGTTCGTGGAGCGCAAGCTTATGACGAAGCTGTAACACAATTGGAAGCTATTGCGGCCGAAACTCCAGCTTACGCACCGACTTACCGTGAGTTAGCTGAAACATACTACCAATGGTCAAGAATGCCCGGAACTACGGATGAGAAATACCTTGAGTTAAACAAGAAAGGTGTTGCTCAATATAAGAAATATTTGGAGGCAGCTGGTGATAATACATTGGAAGCAAAAATTCGTTATGCGGATTTCTTGGTTTATTCACGTCAATATGATGAACTAAAGACTGTTTCAGAGGAATTAGCAAAGAATCCATCAGTTGATCCTAAGATCTATCGTTATTTGGGATATATCGCTTTCCAAAAAACGAAGGATTATTCGAAAGCACTGGAGTATTTGAATCAAATGTTCAGCAAGATGGAAAAAGACCGTGTGATTCCTTTGGATTATATGTATTTGGGTATGGCTCAGATTGCTGCTAATAGTCGAAACCTGCAGCACCAGCCGCTGGTGCGGATAGCACTGCGACAGTTGCTGCGCCTGTTTTGACTCCTGAAAATACGGCTAATATCCAAAAAGGAATTGCGGATATCAAAAAGCAATTGATGGTGATAAGGAGTTGTTGGGTGAGGTTGCTGAATTGGCATTTGCGAAATACCAAGAGCAAGAATTACAAACTGCAGCTTCTCTATTTGAGTTAGTTGGTCAATATAAAGACAATCCAACTTACTTATACGATGCTAACTACTATGCTGGTGAGGCTTATTTCCAAATAGGATCTAAAGAGGAAGCGGCTAGTAAAAATGAAGAAGGCGCAATTGTTGATCAAGCACAAAAAGATAAAGCAATTGCAACATTGAATAAGGCGATTGGGTTCTTAACGGTAATTGAGACAACAGATAATAAAGAAGCACAAGATAAATATTTAGTCAATGCCCTTTATTATAAAGCTTTCTCCGCATTAACTGCTGATAATTTGGAAAGTCCAAAAGGTGATTTCGTGCCAATGTTCCAAAAATTGATTGATACGATCAACCAACGTGGTACGCAAGAAAAAAACAAAAGCTATTTAGTTGATGCCTATACCTATATTGGTCTTTTCCATTATATGAAGCAAGATATGCCAAAAGCGAAGCAAAATTTGCAGAAAGTATTGGAAATCGATCCGACGAATGAAGGAGCGAAAGCATATTTGGATGCTATCAAATAAGCTTAAGTAAAATGATTCTAAATTAGGCGCAGATCGTACGATCTGCGCCTTTTTGTTTTGATTTTAGTCTTGGAATCTCTATATTTAAAGACAGTTACCAATATAAATTTTGATTCAGATGGAGCACGCCAATAGTATGCCGATAGACTACTTCCCTATATTCATACAGCTTATCGTAGCAGTAGGATTCGGAGTAGGTACCATAATTATTACACACCTTATCGGACCGAAAGTCAGGACGGAAAATAAACTTGGAGCATTTGAATCCGGTGTTGAAGTCATAGGGAATGCTAGGCAACCTTTTTCAATTAAATATTTTCTGGTAGCAATCTTGTTTGTCATTTTTGATGTTGAGGTTATTTTCATGTATCCATGGGCTGTCAACTTTAGGGAAATGGGCTTTCAAGGCTTGATCGAGATGTTTATTTTCATGGGAATGCTCTTGTTGGGCTTTATCTATGTCATTAAGAAAAAGCATTAAACTGGGACTAAATTGTCCTGTAACATTGGCTGTAATGGCCGATTGTACTTAAACCTTATAAATCGTCTTTTCATGAGTGATATAAAATTGGCAGAAGCTCCTCCGGGAGTAGAAGGCGCAGGTTTCTTTGCGACAAGCTTGGATAAAGCGATCGGGTTGGCGCGTGCAAATTCATTGTGGCCCTTGCCTTTTGCGACATCCTGTTGTGGTATTGAATTTATGGCTACGATGGGTTCTACCTACGATTTGGCTAGATTCGGTGCAGAACGACCAAGTTTTTCTCCGCGTCAGGCGGATATGTTATTGGTCATGGGAACTATTGCAAAGAAAATGGCTCCTGTCTTGAGACAGGTCTATGTGCAAATGGCCGAACCGCGTTGGGTGATTGCTGTAGGGGCCTGTGCCTCCAGCGGCGGGATCTTCGATACCTATTCTGTATTGCAGGGTATAGATGAGGTGATTCCCGTGGACGTTTATGTGCCAGGTTGCCCTCCGCGTCCAGAAGCAATTTTGGATGGTGTATTGCGTTTGCAGGATATTGTCAAAAATGAATCGTTAAATAGGCGAAACACACCGGAGTATAAAGCACTATTAGAAAAATACGGTATACATACTAATAAGTAGAGGATGGAGAACAGTTTTTTATTGGAGAAACTCCAGGAAATTTTCCTGCCAAGATTGTAGAAATTCCAGATGCGCATGATTTACTAACTATCCTTGTAAATGTGGATGATATAATCGATGTGCTGAGTTTTCTAAAGACAGATAGGGAGTTACAGTTTATTCATTTAACTGATATTACTGCTGTACACTATCCTCATCTGGAGAAAGAATTTGCCGTTGTGTATCATATTCATAGTTTGATTCACAATATCCGTATACGCGTAAAAGTGTATTTGTATGGTCCAAATCCCGAAATTCCGACGGCAACAGTTGTTTGGAAGGGCGCAAATTGGATGGAACGTGAAACATTTGATTTTTTTGGAGTGAACTTTATAGGTCATCCAGATTTAAGAAGAATTCTAAACGTTGACGATATGGACGTATTTCCAATGCGAAAAGAATATCCTTTGGAGGATCCAAACCGAGTAGATAAAAAGATTTGTATTTCGGCCGTTAATTTATATGATATGAGCGAGTTTATAAGCAAGATAACACCTAATCAGCCCGTTTTCGATGATAACGATCCACAGGATGAGCTAATCACCCTGAATATTGGCCCGACTCACCCAGCTACACATGGTGTATTCCAGAATGTAGTGCAGATAGATGGGGAGCGTATTGTAAGTGGTGTCTCCACTATTGGCTATATTCATCGTGCTTTTGAGAAAATTGCTGAACATAGGCCTTTTTATCAGATCACTCCGCTGACGGACCGCTTAAATTATTGTTCGGCGCCTATCAATAATATGGGCTGGCATATGACAGTTGAAAAGCTGTTAAAAATCGAAATCCCGAAGCGTGTACAATATATGCGTGTCATTGTGATGGAGCTTGCGCGTATAGCTGATCATATCATTTGTAATGGAATTTTGGGTGTTGATACTGGAGCCTTTTCTGGATTCTTATACGTAATGCAAGAACGCGAATTTATCTATGAGATCTTCGAAGAAATCTGTGGTGCACGCCTGACAACAAATATTGGGCGTATCGGTGGATTTGAGCGCGATTTTAATGCAGTTGCTTTTGAGAAAATTCGTGAATTTATAAAACGGTATCCGCCCGTATTGAAAGAATTTGAGGAGATGTTTGTGCGAAACAGAATCTTTATCGAGCGAACTTCAGGTGTTGCCGCTGTTACTCCAGAGGAGGCATTAGATTATGGTTGGTCTGGACCTATTTTAAGAGCAACAGGTGTAGATTATGATGTTCGGGTACAAAATCCCTACTGTTCGTATGAGGAGTTTGATTTTGATGTGCCTGTTGGAGCAACGGGAGATGTATATGATCGATTTATGGTCAGAAATGAGGAAATGTGGCAATCGCTCCGCATCATTGAGCAAGCTTTGGAAAAAATCGAAAAGGAGCCTAAAGGTGTGTTTCATGCGGAAGTGCCCGATTTTTATTTGCCCCCAAAGGAGCAGGTTTATACCAATATGGAAGCACTTATATATCACTTTAAAATCGTTATGGGTGAAGTTGATACACCTAAAGCTGAAGTGTATCATTCCGTAGAGGGAGCAAATGGCGAATTGGGATTTTATTTGATTCATGATGGTGGCCGTTCACCTTACCGTCTTCATTTTAGACGACCTTCTTTCGTCAATTATCAGATGTTTGCACCGATGAGTGCGGGAATGCTAATATCAGATGCAATTTTAAATATGAGTAGTCTTAACGTTATAGCAGGAGAATTAGATGCTTAGTGTAAAACAACATAATGAAAATGTAACGTTTTCCCCAGAACTATTGGCCAAGTTTGGAGAGGTCGTGAGCCGTTATCCGGAAGGGAAGCAAAAATCTGGTCTATTGCCTATTTTGCATTTGGTCCAAGCAGAATTTGGTTGGGTTAGCGCCGATGCAATGGATCAGGTAGCGGTTTATCTCCATATTTTACCGATAGAGGTTTATGAGGTTGCAACTTTCTATACCATGTTTTTGTTGGAGCCTAAAGGTAAGTATGTTCTAGAGATCTGTCGTACTGGGCCTTGTTGCTTAGTTGGGGCGGAACGAATTATACACATTTGGAACAGAAACTTGGGGTAAAAGAGGGACAGGTTACAGCAGATGGGCTTTTCTCCTGGCGTGGTGTTGAATGTTTGGCCGCCTGTGGTTTTGGTCCGGTGCTACAAATTGGTCCTGAGTATACATTCTATGAGAATTTGAATGAAGACAAGGTGGATGAATTGATTGATAATTTAAAAGCTAAAACGGAATAATATGGCACGTAAACTTTTGCTGACACATATCGATGTTCCTGGCATTAATACCTTTGAAGTGTATCGTCAAAAAGGAGGGTACGCTGCTGTTGAGAAGGCAATAAAAACGATGTCTCCTGAGGATGTGGTCGAGGAAGTGAAAAAATCTGGATTACGTGGAAGAGGTGGCGCGGGATTCCCTACGGGAATGAAATGGTCTTTTTGGCCAAGCCGGAAGGGGTACCACGTTATTTGGTTTGTAATGCTGATGAGTCTGAACCGGGGACATTTAAGGATCGCTATTTAATGACTTATATCCCACATGCGTTGATTGAAGGGATGATTGTTGCCAGTTTTGCGTTGGGTGCACATACTTCATATATCTATGTGAGAGGGGAAATGATGCCACAGATCAGGATCTTGGAACGTGCTATTGCTGAAGCAAAGGAGAAAGGATTTTTAGGTAAAAATATATTGGGTTCAGGCTATGATCTGGAGATTTATGTCCAACCAGGTGGTGGTGCATATATCTGTGGGGAAGAGACCGCTTTGTTGGAATCTTTGGAAGGAAAGCGCGGAAATCCACGTATTAAACCACCTTTCCCAGCTATAGCAGGATTATATAACTGTCCTACAGTCGTGAATAATGTGGAGTCTATTGCGGCAACCGTTCCCATTATTAATTTGGGTGGGGATGAGTATGCAAAAATCGGTGTCGAGCGTAGTACAGGAACTAAATTGATTTCGGCCAGTGGTAATATCGTTAAACCTGGGGTATATGAAATTGAATTAGGACTACCTGTAGAAGAATTTATTTATTCGGACGAATACTGTGGCGGTATAGCTAACGGAAAACGGATGAAAGCTGTTGTGGCTGGAGGTTCATCCGTACCGATTCTTCCAGCAAACCTTATCCTCAAAACAGCTGCTGGAAACAGTCGCTTGATGACTTATGAGTCGTTGTCTGATGGGGCTTTCAAACGGGAACCATGCTTGGCTCGGGTGGTTTTATCGTATTTGATGAGGATCAATGCGTGGTCCGCAACACTTGGAATTTTGCTCGGTTCTATCATCATGAAAGTTGTGGGCAATGTTCGCCATGTCGTGAGGGAACCGGATGGATGGAAAAAGTGTTACATAAAATTGAAAGTGGGCATGGATCGATGTCCGATATTGACTTGCTTTGGGATGTACAGCGCAAGATCGAGGGAAATACAATCTGTCCATTGGGCGATGCTGCCGCTTGGCCAGTAGCAGCGGCTATCAGGCACTTCCGGGATGAGTTTGAATGGCATATACTACATCCTGAAGAATCACAAACAAGAAATTATGGATTGGCACATTACGCAGATCCATTGCAACCAATTGTATCATAATAAAAGCTGTAACGATAAATTATAAATATCATGGCAGAAGCGGAAGATGTAAAGTTTAAGGTCACAATCGATGGTATACCAGTGGAGGTATCACCGGGGACAACCATATTGAATGCAGCAAGGCAAATTGGTGGCGACATCGTTCCGCCAGCAATGTGCTATTACTCAAAATTGGAAGGGAGTGGCGGAAAGTGTCGGACTTGTTTAGTGAAGGTTTCGAAAGGGTCTGAGAAGGATCCTCGGCCAATGCCAAAATTAGTGGCATCCTGCCGGACTACTGTTATGGATGGCATGGAGGTCAAAATATCACTTCACCAGAAGTAGTAGAGGCGAGAAAGGGTGTTGTTGAGATCCTTTTGATCAACCATCCACTGGATTGTCCGATATGCGACCAGGCCGGGGAATGTAAATTACAAGATCTAGGGTATGAACATGGCAGCGCTGATACAAGATATGAATTTGATCGAAGAACGTTTGAACAAATTGATCTAGGTGACAAAATCCAATTGCACATGAATCGCTGTATCCTATGCTATCGTTGTGTTTATGTGGCTAACCAATTGACAGATCAACGCGTGCATGGTATTTTGGGCCGTGGGGATCACTCTGAAATATCTACTTATATCGAAAATATCATTGACAATGATTTTTCTGGAAATGTTATTGATGTATGTCCAGTTGGAGCACTTACAGATAAAACGTTCCGTTTCAAAAATCGGGTCTGGTTTACAAAACCGGTAGATGCGCATCGTGACTGTCCGACATGTTCTGGTAAAGTGACTTTATGGTATAAGGGGAAGAAGTTATCCGTGTAACTGCACGGAAAGATGAATTTGGTGAGGTAGAAGAATTTATCTGTAATACCTGTCGCTTTGATCAGAAAAAAACAAGTGATTGGATCCTGGATGAACCGACGGAAATTGATCCGCAATCTGTTATCTCGGCCAATCATTATGAACTATTTAACCCGCCAAAAGTCGTGAAGGAAAATCCTATACTTCAACAGCAAAATCGCGAACAGTTGGCTAGAACAGAAAAATTGAAATAAACAGGAATCATGGAGTGGTCTTTTGTTATAGAAAAATTAATATTGGTGTCTGTGATCTTCGTGATTACCTTGGTGATTGCGATGTATTCAACGCTAGCGGAACGTAAAATAGCAGGTTTTATGCAGGATCGATATGGTCCAGATCGGGCTGGTATATTTGGGATCTTGCAACCATTATGTGATGGAGGAAAGTTCTTTTTAAGGAGGAGATTATCCCTGCGGGTGCACATAAGGTGCTTTTTATTGTCGGACCGACCATCGCAATCATTACCGCCTGTATCAGTTCGGCTGTTATCCCTTGGGGGCAGGAATTGCAGATTGGAGATCGTGTGGTCTCTCTACAGGTTGCAGATGTCAATGTCGGTATATTGTACATGTTTGGTGTGATCGCTTTAGGGGTATATGGTATCATGTTGGGCGGATGGGCATCCAATAATAAATTTTCTTTAATGGGAGCAATTCGTGCGGCATCACAAAGTATTAGCTATGAGATAGCTATGGGCCTTTCCATTATCGCGTTATTGATGGTGACACAAAGTCTCTCCCTTAAAGAGATTGTAGCCCAACAATCTGGTTTCGTCAATTGGAATATCTGGGCACAACCACTTGGATTTATTATTTTCATGGTTTGTGCATTTGCGGAGTGTAACCGTGTTCCCTTTGATTTACCAGAATGTGAGACTGAATTGGTTGGCGGTTATCATACAGAGTATTCTTCCATGAAATTGGGGCTCTATATGTTCTCTGAATACATTAATATGTTTGTTTCTTCGGCATTGATGGCATCTCTTTACTTTGGAGGGTATAATTTCCCTTTTATGAATGACCTAGGGCTGTCAGCAAATTGGATCACAATTATTGGTGTCATCGTATTCTTCCTTAAAATATTTGGATTTATCTTTTTCTTTATGTGGGTCCGCTGGACATTACCACGGTTCCGTTATGATCAATTGATGAATCTGGGCTGGAAGATGCTGATTCCGTTGGCTATTGCCAATATTGTACTTACAGGTGTATTTACATTGATAAAAGATACTTATTTCTCATCATAAAAAGGATTTTTATGCAACTAAGCAATCGTAAGAAAGTAATCGAACAAAAACCAATGACCTTTTCGGAAAGAATCTATTTTCCGGCAATTGTTAGAGGGTTACGGATTACATTGAGACATTTTTTCAAGAAAATCCCTACTGTCAAGTATCCTGAGGAAATAAGACCTTATTCGAAGAATTTTAGAGGGCAACATTCGCTGAAGCGAGATGAGGAGGGACGTGAGCGCTGTACCGCATGTGGATTATGTGCGTTGTCATGTCCTGCGGAGGCCATTACTATGACTGCTGCCGAGCGTAAAAAGGTGAAGAACACCTTTATCGCGAAGAAAAGTACGCATCAGTTTATGAAATTAATATGTTGCGTTGTATTTTCTGCGGTCTTTGTGAAGAAGCCTGTCCAAAAGAAGCTATTTATTTGGATGGTCCACATGTCACAGCAGATTACCTACGTAAGGATTTTATATATGGGAAGGATAAGTTGGTCGAGCCGACCTTTGATATTACCAAATTAAAGAGCTAATTCAAGAAATTATGACAGTATTTTATTTAGTAGCCTTCTTGTCTATTTTCTTTGCGCTGATGACCATCTTTACAAAGAACCCTGTACATAGTGTTTTGTACCTGGTCATTACTTTTTCACATTTACAGTGCATTACATTTTATTGAATGCCCAGTTTTTGGCTGTGGTCAATTTTATTGTCTATATGGGGGCGATCATGGTACTCTTTTTATTTGTGCTCATGTTGCTCAATTTAAATAAGGATACCGAACCGATGAAATCCAATCTGGTTAAATTTATGGGGTAATTGCCGGTTGTTGTCTTTTGGTGACCTTTTTGGAGTATATCGTGTGTTTGAGATCTCCAACCCCTTGACTGTCGTTAATCCTGAAATTGGATTGGTGAAAAATCTGGGCAAGGTATTGTTTAACGAATTTTTGCTTCCTTTTGAGTTGTCCTCTTTATTATTATTGACAGCCATGATAGGAGCGATTTTATTAGCTAAGAAAGAACCTAAACAAATCTAATGGAAACAGTTGTTCAACAGTTGCAAGGCGTACCGATAAATCATTATTTGATTTTTGCACTATTATTTTTGCTATTGGTGTGATCGGCGTATTGATCCGTCGTAATGTAATTATTATTATGATGTCCATCGAATTGATGCTTAACGCCGTCAACCTGCTATTAGCAGCTTTTTCGGTGCAGCATGGCGATTCATCAGGACAGGTGTTTGTCTTCTTTATTATGGCACTTGCAGCCGCGGAAGTAGCCGTCGGTCTGGCTATTATTATTATGGTATATCGGAATACGAAGTCTGTGGATATCGATTCCTTAAATAAACTTCGTTGGTAGAACTTAAGAAATAAATACGATGAGTGAATTAATTTGGTTGATTCCCCTTTTGCCCTTGATCGGGTTTATAGTAAATGGATTGGGCAGAAATGCATTTTCCAAAGGTATGATTGGTACTTTGGGCAGTGCCGTGGTTTTTATTTCTTTTATCTGCAGTTGTATCCTTTTTTTCTGAAGTATATCAATCAAGACAGGCTGGACAAGCAGGAGTTATCGAACAACATCTATTTGACTGGATCTCAGTGGGGCATCTAAAAATAAGTCTTTCCTTTTTAGTGGATCCATTGAGTGCGATTATGTTGTTGATTGTGACAGGTATCGGCTTTTTGATCCATATTTATTCTATTGGGTATATGCATCATGATAACGGATTCGGTAAGTTTTTCGCCTATTTGAATCTATTTATCTTTTTCATGCTGCTCTTGGTGTTGGGCTCTAATTATCTAGTCATGTTTATTGGTTGGGAAGGTGTCGGACTTTGTTCTTACCTACTCATCGGATTTTGGTATAAAAACACTTCCTATGCAAATGCTGCGAAAAAGGCATTTGTGATGAATAGAATTGGTGATTTAGGATTCTTGTTGGCGGTATTTTTGATCCTGGGAACTTTCGGGTCACTTGAATTTTCTACGGTATTTGCAGGGGCAAAGAATTTTGCTGTTGGTGACATCGCTGTGGTGAGTATCACCATACTGCTATTTATCGCTGCAACAGGTAAATCCGCACAAATTCCACTATTTACTTGGTTGCCAGATGCCATGGCTGGTCCTACACCCGTATCGGCCTTGATACACGCAGCGACTATGGTTACAGCGGGGATCTATATGATCGCTCGATCCAATGTATTGTTTGTACTCTCACCGATTACATTACAGCTGATTTCCATTATAGCGATTTGTACTGCTTTGTTGGCTGCTGCAATTGCAATAACGCAAAATGATATTAAGAAAGTACTGGCTTATTCTACAGTTTCACAACTAGGTTATATGTTTCTCGGTCTAGGCGTGGGAGCATTTACGGGTGCATTTTTTCACGTATTGACTCATGCATTCTTCAAAGCCTTATTATTTCTTGGTGCAGGATCAGTTATTCATGGTATGAGTGATGAGCAAGATATGCGAAAAATGGGTGGATTAAGGAAAGCGATGCCGATTACTTATATCACCATGCTAATTGGAACAATAGCAATTGCAGGTATCCCTCCGTTTTCCGGATTTTTCTCTAAAGATGAAATATTGGCCAATGCATTTGCTGCCAACCCGCTCTTATGGGGCTCGGATTTTTGGGAGCGTTAATGACAGCTTTCTATATGTTCAGAATGTTATTCATGACATTTTCCGGCTCATTTAGAGGTACTGACGAGCAAAAACATCACCTGCATGAATCACCAAAAAGCATGACAATTCCTTTAATGGTATTAGCCGTGCTTTCTGCTGTTGGTGGAGCAATTAATTTGCCTGCGGCGCTAGGTGGAAACCATTGGTTGGAGAATTTTCTTGCACCGGTATTTGCTGAGGGGAAAGCATTGATTCCTGCGGCACATCATTTGGAGCATAGCACCGAATATATGTTAATGGCTGTTTCTATAGTCGGTGTATTAATTATGGTTGGCCTTGCTTACAACGTTTATGTGAAGCGTCAGCAGATACCTGCTGGAGATGAAGCTCCACGGGGCTTTCTGGCAAATCTTTCCTACCATAAATTTTATGTGGATGAACTTTATGATGCAGTCGTTGTACGCCCGATCAACTGGCTATCGACTTTCTTTGGTCAGGTCGTGGATCAACGGGGTATTGATGGTATTGTTAATGGAGCTGGTAAAGCAACATTTGATACCGGAAAAGTACTTCGCTTGCTTCAAAATGGAAATGTTGGGTTTTATTTATTGATGATGGTAATTGGAGTGATTGCTATTTTCGTTTATGGATTTTTGAGTCTTTAATATTTAGTATAATCGATGGATAACCTTTTCTTACTTATTTTATTGCCGTTAATCAGCGCATTGATTTTAGCTTTATTAAAGACCAATGCTGCCAAGTCAATAGCATTGATTTTATCAATCGTATCGCTCGCATTGACTATCCCATTCCTTTGTCAATTTGATCCAAATGGCGGAATGCAATTCGAAAAAAATTGGGAGTGGATTTCTGCCTTGCATATTCATTTTCATCTTGGGGTAGACGGGATTAGCTTGCCGCTGATACTATTGACCAATGGATTGATGCCTTTCATTATTGCGACGACTTTTTCTAAAGACTATAAGGGCAATTTTTATGCATTGATGGCTTTTATGCAAGCTGGATTACTGCTTGTGTTTATGGCATTGGATGCTTTTACATTCTATGTGGGTTGGGAAATCGCTTTGATTCCAATTTATTTTATCTGCGCACTATGGGGCGAAGGTGACCGTATTCAGGTTAATCTAAAGTTTTTCATTTATACTTTTTTGGGAAGCCTTTTGATGTTGATTGGAATTCTTTATCTCTATCAACAGGTACCAAACCACGATTTTGAATGGACTTCTTTTATCGCTTTGGAGCTGGGGATAACACACAACGTTGGTTATTCTGGGCATTTTTATCGCCTTTGCGATTAAGATTCCCATCTTTCCGTTTCACACTTGGCAGCCGAATACATATACAAATGCCCCGGCGGCCGGAACGATGTTGTTAGCTGGTATTATGTTGAAAATGGGGTATATGGTTTAATGCGTTGGTTATTGCCTGTGGTTCCTACGGGCGTAGCTTTGTATGGGCAATTTGCCATGATCTTATGTGTCATTGGAATTGTTTATGCCTCTATCATCGCTATTAAACAGGACGATGCTAAACGATTGATCGCGTACTCCTCTATTGCGCACGTTGGATTGATCAGTGCGGGGGTCTTCACTTGGAATACAAATGGTGTAAGCGGTGCAACGATACAAATGTTAAATCACGGTATTTCGGTCATTGGACTTTTTATGTACTGGATATCGTGCAGCAACGTACACAAACACGCAGTCTTTCAGAACTTGGCGGAATCGCGAGCAAGGCTCCGAAATTAGCGATCTTTTTATGATTATCTGTATGGGAGCAGTTGGACTGCCCCTAACGAACGGTTTTATTGGTGAGTTTCTGTTATTGAAAGGTGTATTTCAATATGGATTCTGGTTTGCGGTTTTCGGCGGACTAACGCTGATATTAGGGGCTGTATATACGCTGCGCCTTTATCAGCAGACAATGTTGGGAGAAGCAACGGACAAGACGATGCAGTTTGAAGATGTAAAAGGGGAGAACTCGTTGTATTGAGTTTGATCTCCTTCTTGATTCTTTATATCGGTATATTCCCGAATTTCCTATTGAATCTTTCTGCGGGTTCAGTGGAAGTTTTAAGCACATTTTTAGGCAGATAAATAGATATATCAATTTGTATGGGAGCTATAATTACACTTTCAATATTAGCATTAGTTGTTCTTTATCTTGGCTTGTTCAAAGCGAAAGCCTTGCTTTTGCCGGTTTCCATCCTTGGATTCTTGGTAGCGATTGGTTTTCTATTGAACGATTGGACAGCTGACAAGGGACCTCTTTTCAGTGGGATGGTTCATTTCGATCATTACGCGATTGCTTTTTCGGTCTTATGTATCGTCGTTACTTTGTGCATATTTATTATTTCAAAAGGGTATTTTGATGAAGGGGACAGGTTGCAGAGTATTATTCATTACTGATATTTTCTTTGACCGGGGCTGTTTTGGTAAATAGCTATCATAATTTCTCCATGCTCTTTTTGGGTATAGAAATCATGTCCGTGGCGCTTTATATTTTAGTCGGTATCCGTAAACGGGATAAAGCGTCAAATGAGGCTGCACTGAAATACTTTTTAATGGGCGCATTTTCGACCGGATTTTTATTGTTTGGTATTGCGTTATTATATGGAGCCACAGGTTCATTCGATTTGGATGAGATAAAAGCCTATGTTGTGAATAATCCACATGCGATCTCACCCTTATTTTATGGTGGTATCCTATTGCTTATCGTTGGCCTGACATTCAAAGTTGGGGCAGCACCATTTCACTTTTGGACGCC
The DNA here is from genome assembly GCF_019285695.1 of Sphingobacterium sp. E70. Classification (NCBI taxonomy): domain Bacteria; kingdom Pseudomonadati; phylum Bacteroidota; class Sphingobacteriia; order Sphingobacteriales; family Sphingobacteriaceae; genus Sphingobacterium; species Sphingobacterium sp. E70. The sequence goes on from NZ_CP079104.1 coordinate 2,964,110, forward strand.
AGATGTGTATGATGGAGCGCCTATTTTGATAACAAGTTATATGAGTACTGTGGTCAAAGTGGCTTCTTTTGCAGGTTTATTACGCTTATTTAGTTACAGTCTACTTCCTTTACAAGATTTTTGGGAGCCTGTATTCTTGATTATAGCGATTATCACATTGTTTATCGGAAATATTTCGGCTGTCATGCAATCTTCTTTCAAGCGTATGTTGGCTTATTCCAGTATCTCTCATGCGGGTTATATGTTGTTTGCAATTATCGCCGTCGGAGCGAGTTCAGCAAACAGTATCTTTGCTTATGGGCTGGCCTATTCACTCGCAACAATTGTAGCATTTACAGGGCTGATCCTTGTAAAGAAGACAACGGGATCCGAACATTTTGAGGCGTTCAATGGACTAGGAAAACGAAATCCAATGTTAGCATTTGCTATGACAGTGGCTATGCTTTCACTAGCAGGTATTCCTTTAACCGCCGGATTTATTGGTAAGTTTATGATGTTCTCTTCGGTTATGGAGGATTACCACATTGTATTGCTGATTTTGGCCGTGATTAATGCTGCTATCGCAGTTTACTATTATTTGAAAGTGGTGGTTGCAATGTACTTTCGAGATAGTGAAGAATCCTGTGTAAATGTGCAGTGGAATTATTCATTTGTTCTACTACTTGCAGTGGGATTGACAATTCTTATCGGAGTATATCCGGACTGTCTTTTAAAATTAATATAAAGTTTCTGTTAAAATACTTGTTGTTTAATAAAGCATAGCGATTTCGCTATGCTTTTTTATATTTATTGATATAACTCTTGAATACAAATTGTATATTGTAAAAAAGAAATCCTATCAGTTTGCAGATGGTGTTTAAAGTGTGTGTTAAATATTTTTCAATAAGCTTTTTGAGTGTGTTGCTGTTCCTACTGATGGGAGGAGAAGCAATTGCACAAGAATTTATCCGTGGAAAGGTTGTTGACGCACAGACAGGAAAGGGGATTAGTCGCGTCTCCATCAACTGGGTTGGGGAGGATGGCGGTGGCGTCAGCGATACGCTTGGTTATTTTAAGATTCTGGATAAAAAACAATACAAGCAATTGGTATTTGGGGCTGTGGCTTATGAACGAAGGACAGTTGATGTCCGTCGTGGGCGTGATTCTTTGATGACTGTCCGGTTAACGGCGAAAGATAATACCTTGGATATGGTTGTTATTAATAGAAAAATAAGAAGCCGAAAGATCCTGCGATTGCTTTAATAGAGCAGGTAATTGCCCATCGCTCACAAAATCATTATAGTCGTATCCCTGAAATTCGTTTTGACGAATATGAGAAGACGCAATTTGGCTTTGTAAACCCTGAAGATAAAGCCAAGAAATTTCCAAAGCCGTTTCGGTTTCTTTTTGAGAATATAGATTCAGCTGTATTTAGGGGGTAACAATAGCACCATTCTATTTGGAGGAAAATTATGCGAATGTTTATTCTTCATATGATCCTAACCGAAGCAAGAAGATCGTTATCAGCCATAATCAAACCGAACTAAATCCCCGTTTTTTTAATAACGACAATTGGCAGACCCGTTTTCAAACAATACTTCGAGATGTCGATCTCTATGACAATACCATACAGGTTACGAATAAGGGTATATTGAGTCCAATAGCCAGCGGCGCAACAGCCTTTACAAATATCGTATACAGGATACCATTCAAATAGCTGGTAAAGACTATATCGAACTTCATTTTGAGGGTAAGTCAAAGATTGATTTATTGTTCTACGGTGTACTTTTGATATCAGATGATACACGTTATGCTGTTCATCAGGCGACACTGAATATTGGAAAGACTGCAAATATCAACTGGATTAATGATGTACAGATTGATCTGGGGTACAGCGAATTTAAAAATGGTAGTATGCTTCCGGTACATACCGATTTGAAAATGTTGATTGGAGGAAGTAAATCCGACGTTTTATATGGCCGGCGCGAAACGCAATATCTGGGGCATCGGACAGATTCAATCTCAAATGAGAATTTTGTTGGTGTCCCTGTTGAAAAAAAGGTACCTGCTGCAGTCTGCAACAAAAGTCCCAATAGTTCAAGTCAGACCTACACCACTAAGCAAGGCAGAATTGGGAGCCTATCAGAAAGTCGACTCCGTTCAAAACATGCGTTCTTTCAATCAGTTAGTAGCATTAGGCTATCTATTGGCCAAGGGATATTATAATGCAGGGAAGGTTGAGTTCGGACCATTAGAGTATCTCTATAGTCGGAATAACTATGAAGGCAATCGTATTCGATTGAGTGGTCGGACAACGCGTTTATTTTCCGAGAAAGCATTTATAGAGGGTTATACCGCCTATGGAGATAAAGACAAGGAAATAAAGTATTATCTGAGTACAGCATTTACATTAAATGGCGAACGTATTGTTCAATTCCCCGCGAACTACCTGCGCTTTACCGTCCAGCACGATGTCATGGAGCCGGGGCGCAATTTAGGCTTCCTAAAAGGGGACGGATTTTTCAGGTCCTTTGGAAAGAACAGACCGAATAAGTGGCAATTCAATGATATCTATCGCCTTGATCATCTGATCGAATTCGGTAACCATGTTAGTATTGGAACTGCATTTACACATACCCGTAGACAGCCTAGGGGCGATTTATTTTATGTGAATAGTTTACCTAATCCAGACACTATCCGTCGCGTAAATACCAACGATCTACAAGTCATTTTGCGCTGGGCTCCAAATGAAGATTTTACTTATCATAATCTGGATCGTGGAACGGTAGAAAACAAATATCCAATTTTTACTCTTCAATATAACAAGGGTTTAAAAGGCTTTTGGGGGCAGATTATAGTTATGATGCTTTGCGATTTAGTGTGTTCAAAAGATTATTTCTATCTCCGGCAGGTCAGGCCGATCTTCAGTTTTCAGGTGGAAGGATCTAAGAAACATTTGCCATATACCCTATTAGAGCTTCCCGAAGTCACTAGAGATAAATCTGGGCCTTTGGTAAATTTTGATTTGATGGCCACTTCGGAATTTGCATCGGATCAGTTTTTAAAATTGACCTATTATCACAATTGGAACGGTTTTTTCTTCAATAGAATCCCTTTGTTTAAAAGACTGAAATGGCGTGAAGTTACTGGCTTTAAGGCTTTCTATGGAAAATTAAGCGACGTGAATAATCCTTTTGTTACCCCTGAAAATATTCAGTTTGAGGCGGATAAAGATGGTATCATTCAAACTAAAGCAGACCGCGATAGACCCTATGTTGAAGGTTTGGTAGGCGTGGATAATATATTTAAATTGCTTAGATTAGAGTATAAAAAAGATTGAGCTACAAAGGTGGAGATGGGGTTCCTTCAGATACCTTCACCGCATCCATACATTTTAATTTTTAGCTTTATGATCCAATATTCGAACTTAAAATATGAGGTTAAAGATAGCATTGGCTATATTATAATCGATCGCGAACCTCAAATGAATGCCCTGAATCAGGAGACACTCGATGAGTTACAGGAGATTTTTAGGCACTTTAATGCGGATAATCATGTGCGTGGTATTATTTTGACAGGAGCTGGACACAAAGCTTTCGTGGCCGGTGCAGATATCAAAGAGTTTACCGACCTGTCTGTCGTTCAGGCCCGTTGGTTGAGCGAGCGCGGCCATATTATATTTACAGATCTTATCGAGGCAGCTCCGAAACCTGTTATAGCCGCTATCAATGGTTATGCGTTAGGGGCGGACTTGAGATGGCATTAGCCTGTCATATACGTATCGCTTCTGAAAATGCAAAAATGGGACTTCCGGAGGTTTCACTGGGATTAATACCGGGTTACGGAGGTACACAGCGCCTGCCCGCGTTAATAGGAAAGGGACGAGCGATGCAGATGATCCTGATCGGCGATATGATTGATGCGCAAAAAGCTTATGAAATGGGCATGGTTAACGAAGTGGTCCCGCAAGAAAAGCTAATCGCTAGAGCAGAAGAAATCCTTCAAAAATATTTACACGGTCACGTGTTGCGGTTGCCAATGCCATTGATGCTATCAATGCCGCCGGAGATAAAAAACGGGATGGTAGTAAGGTGGAGATGGATGCATTTGGTCATTTGTTCGGCACAGACGACTTCAAAGAAGGAGTTTCCGCTTTTCTTGAAAAAAGATCCCCAAATTTCCTCTGTAAAAGTAGCCCTACCTGTGGGGTAACGCGACGTAGCAACGCTATAAATTGTTAGGCTGATCTTCTTTCACCTAAGGTAGACTATAGATAGGAACCTATCTGAAATAGACCCATGCTAAATGGGGCTATCAGAAATCAACACTATTTCTGATACTTTTTCCGGTAATCTTGGGGGACATCTTCATTTCTTTGGTAAAAGCTTTGGAAAAATGAAATGGATCATAGAAATTCAATTTGAAAGCGATCTCTTTAATTTTCAGTAGCGTAAATTGTAAATAGGAGCAGGCCCTTTGCATGCGTAACTGATTGTAGTATACCATGGGAGGATAGGATGTTTTTTGCTTGAAGAGGTTAATCAAGTGGGATTTTGAATAATTGAAATGAGCTGAAATTTCATCTAAACTAATGTTGCTCTCCAGATTGTCCTTCATAAACATGATGATATCCTGAATGATATTATCATGTTTAATTCGATTACTCTCCTCGTATTGCGCTGAATATTTGATAGATGCCAAAAAATATTGAAGGCAGAAGCTCGTGTATTCTAAATTTTCCGGACTATACCCCATTTCCAAATTTTTGTAAATACTTTCGAACAGCTGAAAACGATCAGTATGTTTGTTTGAGTCAGTATCATTGATATGAATGATCTGCCCGATTATGTTCTCAAAAAGGGAAGCCTCCGTGCCCTGAAAGTGGATCCAATAAATACTCCAGGGATCATTGGCTTTGGATCCATAGGAATGTGTTGTATTTTTGGAATGATATAAAGGTCGTTCCTAGAAAGATTATATAGCATTTCATCCTGTTTGATCCAACCGCGTCCTTTCTCACAATAGATCAAAATATATTCTGTACAGCCTTCCTGTCGATCGCGGTAATGCTTTTTTGCTGTCGGATAGTAGCCGATATGTGTGATGTGCAATTTTGAAGTGATATTATTCAGTGCTTGATAGTTGCACACGGAATAGGGAAGCACAATAGCCTTCTCTCCTTTAAATCCTTCTGCAATTACATCCGTATCTCGAATCATAAGTTAGGAAATTTGGTATATGCTGTAAAAATAATAATATTTTACATGTTTATCGTGCTCACTTACATGATTCTCACGCAGTATTCCTGTAATTTTACGTCAATAAATCTAAATATGTAAATTCTTATGCAAAAGACCGCGACGACGTATTTGCTGTTAATCACTTTTGTGGCCGCTATTGGTGGGTTTCTTTTTGGCTACGATTGGGTTGTTATTGGAGGGGCGAAGCCTTTCTATGAGGCATATTTTCATTTGGAATCTGACCCAGCACTTCAAGGTTGGGCGATGTCGTCAGCGATTGTAGGCAGTTTTATCGGCGTATTACTTTCAGGAGGCTTGGCAGATCGTTATGGAAGAAAACCATTGATCTATACCGCCGCAATTCTATTTATTATTTCTTCGGTGGGGACGGGTATGGCTGCTGACCTTAACATCTTTATTATCTATCGGGTGCTCGGCGGAATAGGTATAGGCGTAGCTTCCAATTTGGCACCAATGTATATTGCCGAGATAGCACCTGCGGAGAGTCGTGGAAAATTTGTTTCGATCAACCAACTGACGATCGTATTGGGAATACTCGCTGCGCAAATTGTCAATTGGCTAATTGCAAAACCTGTGTTACCTGACGAGATTATCGCGACAACATGGAATGGACAGCAGGGCTGGCGGTGGATGTTTTGGGCAGGAGCGATTCCAGCAGTTATTTTTTTATTACTGCTTTTCCTGATCCCGGAAAGTCCAAGATGGCTATACAACAAAGGAAAACATGAAGAGGCCAGACGTATCTTTTTGCGGATGGGTGGTGATTATTATGCTAACGAAAACATGGCCACCATTGACGCTGCCAATAAAAACCATAATAAACTAAAGAAAAGAAATCTATTTAGGGGAAATTATTGCAGTTGTTGCTGCTCGGAAGTTTTATCGCAGTCTTTCAACAATGGTGTGGCATCAATGTGATCTTTAACTATGCGCAAGAGATTTTTACAGCTGCAGGATACACGGTTTCGGGGATGCTCTTCAATATTATTATAACCGGTGTGATCAATGTCATCTTTACCGTCGTAGGAATGTATATGGTCGATAGGGTCGGGCGTCGCGCATTAATGTTGTTTGGTGCTGCGGGACTTTTTGGTATTTATGCGGCTTTAGGTGCTTGCTACTATTTTAATTGCAGCGGCATCTTTGTACTTCTTCTGGTATTAGCTGGAATTGCGGTTTATGCGATGACATTAGCGCCGGTGACCTGGGTTATCATTGCTGAAATTTTCCCTACGGCAGTTAGAGCTCAAGCGATGGCTATAGCTACCTCGCTATTATGGATAGCATGTTTCGTACTTACCTATACCTTTCCGATATTGAATCAAAGCTTGGGAGCGGCGGGCACATTTTGGCTCTATGGAATAGTCTGCTTGATTGGCTACGTCTTTTTGTGGGGGCAATTGAAAGAGACCAAAGGTAAAAGTCTCGAGGAAATTGAACAGGAATGGTCTGATGAAGCCATAACACCCTGATTTTTGCATATGGGAATCCATTTTATAATTAAATCAACTTACAGTATATAACCTAATAGCTCTTTAGAACATGACAGAATTGACACGTTACCTGATTAAATCTACAGTCGATCAGTGCGGCATAGTAAAAGTTTGGGAGGAACCTGTGGCGATACCAACCTACGAGGTTGGTACGATGGAAAAAATCCGATTTTTGCTGAAAAACGTGTATACCAAGGTAGCTCGGGTGTGGTATATCCTTATCCCATTATTGAAAAAATTAGTGATGAGAAACAGGATAAGATCTATCAGGCACTATTTATTGAAAATGAATATATCAAAGTGATGATTCTGCCTGAACTCGGCGGAAGGATCCACATGGCCTATGATAAAGTCAGAGAACGGCATTTTGTTTATTATAATGAGGTGATAAAGCCGGCTCTGGTAGGGCTTACAGGCCCTTGGATTTCGGGTGGAATCGAGTTCAACTGGCCTCAGCATCACCGTCCGACGACCTTTATGCCAACAGAATATTTAGTTGAGCATAATGCAGATGGCAGTGTGACCGTATGGTGCAATGAAATCGAACGCATGTTTCGCATGAAGGCCATGCAGGGATTTACACTTTATCCCGACAAAGCCTTTATTGAAATAAAGGTGCAGGTCTATAACCGCACGGCCTTACCGCAAACTTTCCTCTGGTGGGCCAATCCAGCTGTTGTCGTCAATGATGACTATTACTCTGTTTTTCCACCTGATGTAAATGCAGTTTTTGATCATGGCAAAAGAGAAGTTTCAACATTTCCGATCGCGACAGGAACCTATTATAAATACGATTATTCAGCTGGAGTTGATATAGCACAATATAAGAATATTCCTGTTCCGACATCCTATATGGCCATCCAATCAAAATATAATTTTGTGGGAGGTTACGAGGCAGGAGACACCAATGCGGGTATGTTGCACGTTGCGGATCACCACATTTCTCCGGGAAAGAAGCAATGGACATGGGGTAACGGGGATTTCGGTTTAGCTTGGGACCGGAATCTGACGGACGAAAATGGTCCTTATATCGAATTAATGGCAGGTGTTTACACCGACAATCAGCCCGATTTTGCTTGGTTACAGCCTTATGAGGTGAAATCATGGTCACAATATTTTATGCCCTATGCGGCTGTTGGTCATGTGAAGAATGCAACGAAAGAGCTTGTCCTCAATATGGAGGTCCATCAGCAGCGTGCCGACATTATTCTATATGCAACAGCTGCATTTGAAGGACTTAATATTGTTCTGAGGGATAAGCAACGGAGAATATATCTCGAAGAAAAGATCCATTGTTCCCCGTGATATTTATAAACAAACTGTTTCTGGTTTGCAGAGTGATCCATTTGATTTGATTCTATCGGTTTATGATAGTGATCAAAATGAAATGTTGCATTATCAATTGGAAAAACAAAAAGATATTACAGATATTCCAGAACCGGCTCAAGCTGCGTCAATACCAGAGGACATTCAATCTGTGGAGGAATTGTTCCTAACAGGACAACACCTTGAACAATATCGGCACGCAACCTATAACCCTGTGGATTACTATCTTGAGGCATTGCGACGGGATCCGCATGATGCACGATGTAACAATGCAATGGGTGCTCTTTTATTGAGAAATGGAAAGATCGCCGAATCCATCCCTTACTTCCGTACCGCAATTACGCGACTTACCGAACGTAATCCAAATCCTTACGATGGCGAGGCCTATTATAATCTAGGCTTAGCTTTACAATTATCCGGGAACTGGAAGTTGCCTATGTCGCTTTTTACAAGGCAACCTGGAATGCTGCCTGGCAGGATGCAGGTTATTTTGGGCTTGCACAGATAGATGCAACGCGTGGACAGTGGGACGTTGCTCTGGAAAAAATAGAACGTTCAATAAACCGAAATTGGAAACATCATAAAGCCCGGCAATTAAAAACTTCGATTTTAAGAAAACTGGGGCGGGTAGACGAAGCGTTGAGTTACATTAAAGATTCTCTGAAATAGATCCATTCAATATAGGCTGTCAATTTGAATGGTACTTGCTGACAAAGGACGAGACTATATTATTGCCTATTCTAGACTTATGTAAAGTCAATGTACAGAGTGTGGTGGAATATGCATTGGATTTTGTTCAAGCTGGTCTGTATGAAGAAGCCATCCAGTTATTGGAAAAAACAATCGATGATCCGCAAATGGTATATCCAATGATATATTATGCACTGGGTTATTTTAACGCCTGTATCGGACAAAATAATCAAGCAAAAGCCTATTATGACAAAGCTCGTATTATGGACCCGACTTATTGCTTCCCAAATCGGTTGGAAGAGATCGTTATACTTCAGGATGCAATCCTGCACAATAATGACGATGCAAAAGCATATTACTACCTGGGGAATCTATGGTACGGCAAGAGACAACATCAAGATGCGGTAGACTGTTGGGAGCAAGCAATACAATTGGATCAACAATTCCCTACCGTTTTCCGGAATCTGGCTCTGGCCTATTATAATCGAATGGGACGAAAAGAGGAGGCTGTTGCTTTGCTTGAAAAAGCATTTGCATTGGATGAGACAGATGCGCGGTTGCTGATGGAACTCCACCAGCTCTATAAGAAACAAGGATACAATTACGCGGAAAGATTGATGCTATTGGATCGCTATGCAGATCTTGTCGTTAGTCGAGATGATCTTTTCTTGGAACGGATTACACTTTTCAATCTTCTGGGACGGTACCAAGAGGCTCGACAATTGCTGGCTTCCCGACAGTTTAAACCTTGGGAAGGTGGGGAAGGGAAGGTGTCCCGTCAATATACAATCTGTCATCTGGAACTGGCAAAAGAAAGATTAAAAGCCAATGATCCAAAGGAGCCTTAGCCTTGTTGACAGCTATTGACAGCTATCCGCATAATCTTGGTGAGGGCAAACTGATTACAATGGAGGAGAACGATATTTATTATTACAAAGGTGTTGCATACGGTTCGTTGGGTAATGAGGAGGAGGCAACAGCCTATCTCATCAAAGCTACACAGGGGCTCAGGAACCCCAACAGGCTCTTTTTATAATGATCCACAACCAGACAAGATCTTTTTCCAAGGGCTGGCATGGCTTGAGCTTAAACAAGAAGAAAAAGCTGAACAATGTTTCCAAAGTCTAATTGATCATGGTAAAACTTATCTAGACAAACCTTTTAAAATCGATTATTTTGCAGTTTCATTGCCTGATATGGATATCTGGGAGGATGATCTTGACCATAAAAATAGGATTCATTGTTTTTATGTAATGGGCTTGGGTTACTTAGGTAAAGGAGATTCCGATCTGGCTAAGAAATATCTTGCACAGGTGAGGCAATTAGAGCCCAATCATCAGGGTTGTTTATCAATACTACGCTCTTTTATAGCGGAAGTCACCTAAATAATTAAATTCAGACATGCATCGTTATCTCATTTTATTGCTTGCTCTTCTACAGAGCTACTGTGTTTTGGCAGTTGGAGGGCATCAGCTCAATCTTGCCGGACAATGGAGTGTACAACTTGATCCAGAGGATATGGGTGTGAAGAACGGTTGGACTAATAGGTCTTTCACAACACCCATTAAATTACCTGGGACAACTGACGATGCAGGACTGGGAGCTGCGAATAGCTTAACCCCGGCGCTTACAAAACCCCAACTTTCACATCTGACAAGGAAACACCGGTATGTGGGGGCGGCTTGGTACAGCAAGGAGCTATTTATTCCAAAAGGCTGGGCGGGTAAAGAAATGATCCTGAAGCTGGAGCGGATTATATGGGAGTCCAATGTCTGGGTTGACGGTGTAGAAATTCCGCAAAAACAGCGCAGTCTGGTAGGTTCACATGAATTTGATTTAAGTTCTTTTTAAAGGTTGGAAAAAGCACCGTCTGACTATCCGAATTGATAACCGCAAGAAGCTGGCGATCAGTGTCGATGATATGGCGCATGCCTATACGGATCATACCCAGATTATGTGGAACGGAATGATCGGTTCGATGTACATTGAAGCAATGGATCGAGTTCATATCAAGCAAGTAAGTACTTTTCCGATTTTGACAGCAAAACGTGTAGACCTGCGGGTAGTTCTTTCGAATAAAACACAAGGAAATACTGGTAGTACACTCCGGGTAAGAGCCAAATTTAAGGGTGATAGCAAGTATCTTCCGACAATAGAAAAGGAGGTTTTATTAGCCCCAGGTGATTCCACCATACAATTAAGCTATGATCTGGGCGCGAAAATCCGGTCATGGGCGAATTTTCACCAAATCTCTATGATGTCGAAGTGGTGTGCCAATCGGGTGAGGGAGTCAATGTGATGAGTACATCATTTGGTATGCGTGAATTGTCAAGGGAGGGAACGGTCATGAAAATCAATGGGCTGCCTCTGTTTCTTCGGGGACATTGGAATGCAGTATTTTTCCGTTGACAGGGCATCCCCAATGGACAAAGCAGGATGGAAGAAGGTCTTTTTGACTGCAAAGGAATGGGGACTCAATCATTTACGGTTCCATTCTTGGTGCCCTCCGGAAGCTGCTTTTGCTGTAGCTGATGAAATGGGGTTCTATCTTCAGGTCGAATTGCCTATCTGGGAAAATAATGCTGGTAAGGATGATGCAGTGCTACGTTTTTATATGAGGAAGCCGATAAGATGATCAGGCAATATGGCAATCATCCATCGTTTTGCTTTTGGAGTATGGGAAATGAGCTGAGTGGCGACTTCGATGCCCTTAACGCACTGGTAAAAAATCTAAAAGAGAAAGATAGGAGACATCTATATACGGCGACATCATTTACTTTTCAACAAGGACATGGAATTGTCGGCGAACCTTTTGACGATTTTCTGATTACGCAGTGGACGGCAAAAGGTTGGGTGAGAGGACAGGGGTTTTTAATAGTGAACCTCCTGTCTTTAATAAAAATTACAGCGCTTCATTGGATGGCGTTTCGATTCCTGTGGTTACTCATGAGATCGGACAATATGCTGTTTATCCCAATTTGGCGGAGATCAAAAAGTATACTGGCGTTTTAAAGCCGTTAAACTTTATTGCTGTAGCCGAAGATCTTAAACGCAAGGGTTTATTGCATAAAGCGAAGGCATATACCATGTCGTCAGGCAAGTTGGCAGCAATTCTCTATAAAGAAGAGCTGGAACGGGCCTTAAAAACACCAGGCATCAGCGGTTATCAATTATTGGATCTCCATGATTTCCCGGGCCAAGGCACGGCTTTGGTGGGGCTATTGGATGCCTTTTGGGATAGTAAGAACATTCTTTCAGCAGCTGAATTTAGGCAGTTTTGTGCACCAGTAGTTCCCCTGCTCCAGTTTTCCAAAGCCATATATACCAATGATGAAGTATTTGAGGGATTTTAGACATCAGCAATTATGGAGTTGCAGCATTGAGCGATCAGTTGGTCGAGTGGTCTATGAAAGATGGTACGAAAACTGTTGCAAAAGGTCACTTTCAAACAGTCGTAGGTCAGGGTACAACGGGAATGCGGGCCGTTTTGAAGTGCCACTGCAGGCTATACAACAAGCTAAAAAGTTGACAGTTCATATTAATCTCAAAGGCACGAGCTATGAAAATCATTGGAATATATGGGTGTATCCTAAAGAAAATCAAATTGATTTTGCTGATGTAAGCTATACAAGGGAGCTGGACGAAGCTTTACGGCTGTTGCAGGCAGGTAAAAGGTCCTTTTAAATCCTGATTGGAAAAAAATTACAGGTATTGAAGGCAAGTTTGTTCCGGTATTTTGGAGCCCGGTACATTTTCCGAAGCAGGCTGGGACAATGGGATTGCTCTGTGATCCAAAACACCCTGTATTCGCTGATTTTCCGACAGAGGGACATACCGACTGGCAGTGGTGGGACCTACAGATCAAATCGACAACAATGTTGATGGATCAGATCAAAGGTGGCGAAACCCTTGTAGAGATGATAGATAATTTTGCAAACAATAGAAAATTAGCCTCACTATTTGAGGGGCAGTGGGGAATGGTAAACTGATGGTCGCCTCATTTGACCTCGCGACTGATTTGGATCAGCGACCTGTTGCAAAACAGATGTTGCAATCCATACTCACCTACATGAAAAGTTCTAAGTTTGGGCCAAAAGTTATCGAAAATCCTGAGGTATTGCAGAAGATTTTACAATATAAAGAATTGCAGGAAAAGGCTGCTCCCGGTGCTATTTATTAGTTTGATATATTCAGGTTAAAATTTGTATATCAATAATTTTGGTAAGAAAAACGGAGTTGCAGGACTTGGGCGAAACAAAAAAATAATATATATATAATATAAGCTGATGCGCAAGTAATTTATTTTTATGAGAAAATGAAACTTTAAATAAAAAAAAGGCGGTGCTGTTGAAATAATTGCTAAATTGTCTCAATAAACTGATTTTACCGGAAAAAAAAACGACCAATATACTGAAGCGTTGGGACTTGGGTTATGAGAAAAGAATTTTATGAAGCTAATTTGGTTCAGGATCTCGCTATGGGAAGTGAGGCCGCTTTGCTACAGTTTTACCAGCTGTATGCAGATCGAATCTTTGATGTTTCCTTTCATTTGTTGAAAGATACGGGATGGAGCGAAGATATTGTGCAGGAGGTGTTTGTTAAGCTGTGGACCAATCGTATGAGCATAAAACAGGATGTAGATCTTTGGCCATTTCTATATGTTTTGGCCAAAAGAGAGTGCTTTAACAAACTAAGGAGTATTAAGCGTTCACATGCTGCTTTTGAACTATTAGCATATCACATCGAAAGCCAATCGGAGACCGCTGATCGAATGGTCGAACGAAAAGAGCTGTCCGAAGAAATTGAGGGTTACCTTTCCCAGTTACCGGCTCAACAAAAACTTATATTTACCTTGAGCAGGGTCGATGGAGTTCCCTGCCAACAAATAGCTGAAGAACTAAACCTCTCTAAAAACACGGTAAAAAATCATCTTGCCAGAGCATCAAAATCACTGAAACAGGCCCGATCTGGAAGAAACCTGTTATTATCCCTATTTTTTTATTTTTTTAAAAAAGAATATTTCATGTAGTCCTTTTTGCTCTTGTGGTGTACTGTCTAAAATAAACTTAGAAAGTACGAACCAATTTGACCATGCAAGAAGAAAGACTACGCTATTTGCTGACCAATTATTTCCGAAATACAATCTCGCGGACTGAGTTAAAAGAGATGTTGGATAAATTGGATGATCTGGATGAATCCCAGTTTTCATTTCTCTTTGAGCGTATGGAGGAGGAGATCCCAGTTCGTTCAGAACTATTTGACAGGGATAGTGTGGCCAGGCAGCTCTCCCATCGTATTCAAGAAAATAAAGAAGAATCAGCAGACAGTGGAAGAAATAGAATAAACTATGTCAAGTGGGGAGTTTAGCCGCTGCGGTTGTTCTTTTTGTTTTTCGATCGTATACTTTGTAAAGCGTGAAGCGGCGCCAATAACACATCCCAAACAGGTTTTAACGAATGAGATCGCTCTCCCTGATGGGAATGCCCCCATACTTACACTGTCTACAGGTGAGCAATATTCGATTTCTGCCGATAATCCCAAGTCGTTGGACAAGGGTAATCTGACTATTGTTAGAGACAGCGATGGAACGTTGCTATATCAACTGAAACATGGTGAGCGTGGTTCTGAAAAACGGACATTTCATAGCCCCAAAGGGAGTGCTTTGACACTACAACTGATTGATGGGACAAAGGTATATTTGAATTCAGGATCCAGTTTAACTTACCCCGTACATTTTGAGACCGCCAATAGATTAGTTTTCTTAGATGGTGAGGCCTATTTTGATGTCGCCCATGATCCCGCGAAGCCCTTTATCGTAGAAACAAAGCAAACACGGATTAAAGTTTTGGGAACACAGTTTAATGTGTCATCCGATTTAACCAAAACCAAAACTCTGACGACTTTGATCAAAGGTAAAGTAGAGGTTAGCTTGGGCGGCACGCATAAAATTCTAGCCCCGGGTATGCAAGCGGAGTCAGATCCACAACAACAGCAGATCGTATTGAAGCAGGCCGATCTAAAAGAGATCTTGGCTTGGCGCGATGGCTTTTTCCGCTTTACAGAAGATGATATAGAAACAGTGCTTCAAAAAGTAAAAGAATGGTATGATATCAAGGAGATCACGATACAATCGACTTCAACAGATACATTTACTGCTATGATGAAAAGAACCAAGAAGCTTTCAGATTTACTCAAGCAGCTCGAAAAGACATCCAATTATAAATTTAAAATTCAGGATGGGAGGGTCCTTGTTATGTGACAATACGAGATGAAGCTAAAAGTAATCGGAAGTGCTCGTAACACTCCCGATCGATGCTTAGCAATTAAATAGACCTAATTGAGTTATAAACCATTTAACACCAAACTTATACAAATGTATAAAAGGAATAGCAAAAGTTGCTTTTTTAAACAGAAATTCTTTGTAAAAGCATTTATCAGGATGAAAGTATGTATACTAATCCTCGTCATCTCCATGGTGCATGTCCATGCAGCTAGCTTTGGTCAACAAGTAACCTTGGATATAAAAAACGGACATTTGGTGGATGTCCTGGATGAGATTCAAAAACAAACGGGGTACGAATTTTTGTACAATAATAAATTAATCGATAAACAGAAGCGGGTGACCATTAAAGCAAAAAATAGAAACTTTAAGGAGGTCCTGCAAGAGTTTTTGACCGAAAGAAATCTCGCTTATGAGCTAAATCTGAATACGGTATTGATCGTTGCAAAACCTGCATCGTCTAACCTGCCACAAAGTGTCGCTCGAGTACAAAAAAAAGATTGCTGGGGTCGTTTCAGATGCAAAGGGAATGCATTGGAGAGCGTCACCGTTGCGGTTAAAGGGACAAGTGTAGCAACAAAGACCGATGCACAGGGACGATATACCTTGGAAATAGAAGATCAGCACAAGACACTTGTGTTTTCCTTGGTGGGCTATCAACCTATCGAACAGCCTATCGGAAACTCAACCCAAGTAAACGTAACATTGGAAGCTGCGGTCAGTGATCTAGAGGAAGCTGTTGTTGTTGCTTACGGAAAACAGCGTAAAATCAGTGTAATAGGTGCTATTAGTAGTGTCTCACCACAACAGTTAAAAAGCCCCGTTGCGAAAATCAGTAGTTCATTGGCTGGACAAATGGCGGGAGTCGTTACTGTACAAGGCTCCGGTGAACCTGGATCGGCGACATCATTTTGGATACGGGGAGTCAGTAGTTTCGCTGGAAGTAACAGTCCATTGATCTTGGTCGATGGAATCGAACGTCCCATGGATTTAGTTGACCCTGAGGATGTGGAATCATTTTCCGTTTTAAAGATGCGACAGCCACCGCTGTCTATGGGGTAAGAGGTGCCAATGGCATTGTGATCATCACAACAAAGCGTGGAAAGAAAAGTGCCAAACCGACAATCAATGCACGTGTAGAACGTGGTATGCTGGAACCCATACGACTACCAAAACTGGCCAATGCCGCACAATGGTTGGACTACTATCACGATCTTAATTATGAACAATCTGGTGTGGCACCACTATCGCCAGAGGAGATCAACAAGCATATAAATAAGTTAGATCCGGATGTATACCCTAATGTGGATTGGATGCAGGAAATATTTAAGAAAAGAACGTCCAATGGCAGGCTCAACATGAATGTAACTGGAGGTGGAGATTTTATTAAGTATTATGTGTCGGGTTCCTATATGAAAGAAAATGGGATTTTTCAACCTCGAAAGACATCCAACTATGATCCTTCTGTGAATTTCGACCGAATCAATTTCCGGTCAAATGTGGACATTAGGCTTTCACCTTCGACCGAAGTCAATTTAAATCTTTCCAATCAGTTTGAAACAAAGAATCGTTTAGGAGTGGATTTGGGAACCATGTATGATATCATCCTGCATACCACCCCGTGGCCACTCCAACGCAATTTTCGACAGGAGCCTATGCAATGAGTCCCTATTATTTTCTAAATACAACAGGGTATTCGAAAGATTTTTGGAATAATGCACAGTCTTTGGTTGGAATAACGCAGGATTTCTCTGAATTAATCACGCCCGGATTAAGAGCCAATGTCAAATTTTCTTGGGATGCGAAGAACTCTACATCTTTGGATAGGCGGAAGAATCCAGTCACCTATTATGTAGACAAGAAGAATGCACGGGACAGCGATGGAAATCTTATTTTGATAGATAATGGTGCGGGAAGCGACTATTTCGAACTGGAAGACTTTCATTCTGGCGAACGGGCGATTAACTTTGAAAGTTCTCTGATGTATGATCGGCTGTTCGCTGACAAACATCGTTTAGGTGGGCTATTCTTATTTTCTATGCGCGAGCGAACGAATAATTTTCCAAGTAAAAATTACATTGCAGCGCTTCCTTATCGTAATACTGGGATTGCCTCCCGCCTAACTTATTCATATCAGGACCGCTATTTTATTGAAGGAAACTTTGGCTATAATGGATCGGAAAATTTTGCACCCAAAAAGCGTTTCGGATTCTTTCCGTCCTTGGCAATGGGCTACGTGTTGAGTAATGAATCGTTCTTTAAACCGTTATTGCCTGTGATAAATTTCCTAAAGATACGAGGATCCATTGGTAAGATCGGTAGTGATAAGATTGATGGGCGCCGCCGATTTGCCTATAACTCGGAGATGGAAGATCGTGGTGGATATACATTTGGCTTAGCAGGGAAGAAAATACTGACCGGAATTGCGACGGGTTATCCAGGAAATCCATTGGTCGCCTGGGAAAGCGCTTTGAAGCGCAATATTGGCGTGGAATTAACCATGTTCAATAAGTTGACGATTCAGGCGGATTATTTTGCCGAGAAACGTGAAGGGATTTATATTCCACAAGAAAGTGTTCCATCTATCGTCGGAGTTAATATAAAGCCGTTAGTAAATATCGGTAAAATGGAGAATAAAGGGATAGAAGGTTCTTTGGAATTTAACCATCATCAAGGAGATTTCGGCCTTCAGGTTCGGGGTAATATCACTTATAATCGCAACAAAAAAATCTTTGATGACAAACCCACCCCGATATGGGCCTACCAATCGGATATAGGACAACGTTGGGGGCAGCAACGTGGTCTAATCGCGATGGGTTTGTTTCAGTCGGAGGAGGAAATCGCACATAGTCCAGTACAAAAATTTAGCCCCCACGTCCAGGAGATTTGAAGTACCGAGATATCAACGGCGATGGGCAGATATCTTCTGAAGATATGGTCGCTATCGGTGATACCGATATGCCGCAGTTGACGTATGGTTTTGGAACAAGTGTATCTTGGAGAGGTTTCGATATTGCAGCATTTTTTCACGGTGTGGGGATATCACCCGGATTATTGCGGGAGGACCTTTGTACGGACAGACGGGCAATATCTGGAATTCGGGACAAATTTATGCAGATGTCGCGGATAACCGCTGGAGTGCTGATAATCCCAATCCAAATGCGCTCTACCCACGCCTGTCGCTTAACATTGCAAATAATTCCCAAGCATCAACATGGTGGCAGCGGGACATGAGTTTTATCCGCTTAAAGAATTTGGAGTTTGGCTATACATTACCCAAACAATGGATTGAAAAATGGAAGTTATCCTCCCTGCGTTTGTATGCACAAGGAGTGAATGTCTTTACATTCAGTAAATTCAAGTTATGGGATCCTGAACTGGAAACAGTGTCTGGAAGCAGCTACCCGCAAATGCGTGTGTTTAATATTGGTCTAAGTGTGATATTTTAACTGAAAAAATGATGAAAAATATATTTACCTCCTGTCTTGTCTTTTGGTGCCATTTTTCTTTGGGGCATGCAGCAAGTATTTAGATGTCGATCTGGCCAATCAAAAAACCCTCGATGAGACGTTTATGAAGCGTATTACAACCGAGAGATATCTAGCTCAGGTATATGGTTATCTACCTGTTGAGCATGATCTGTTTAATAGTGAAGGGGGAATGTCCCGCTGAGTGATGAAGCGCTATTTTCTTGGGTGGCTTGGGTGCCTTGGCTCAACTTCGCTAATGGAGGATGGGGTGTTACCACAGATGAATATGCGACTTGGGTACATAATTATCAAGGGATCAACCAGGCGACCGTTTTTATCAATAATATTGATAAAAACGTGGAATTAGATGAATCAACCAAAAGCATTATGAAGGCAGAAGCGAGATTCTTACGCGCGTATTTTTATTACTTGCTGTTAAGACGCTATGGGCCAGTATTTATTTGGGGTGATCGAGCTGCTGATGATAAGATCGACGCTAGGTCAGTGGATCGGATGTCTTTGCAAGCGAATGTAGATTTTATTCTCTCCGAATTTGATAAGTCAACAGCGGTGTTGCCGCGGGAGATTACAGATCAGGCATGGTATGGTCGCTTGACAAAAGGTGCCGTCATGGCTGCAAAATCGGAACTGTTAATGTATATGGCACGTCCCTTATTCAATGGCGCAAAATTATATGTTGGAATGAAGAATAAAAGTGGAGAATTCTTGTTTCCTCAGACTACCGATCTCACTAAATGGGAGCTGGCCGCCAAAGCGGCCAAAGATGTGATTGATTTAAATCTGTATGCACTGTATCAGGACAATAAAGAGACAAATTCCTTTCGTCGAGCTATAAAGTCTTATATGGGTATTTATTTCGAAAAATGGAATTCAGAAATTATTTGGGGCCGCTGGTCAGACGATGGTTTTAATTATAATGTCCGTACAGCTCCGCCCCGGGTAGTGACAACGGGCTGGGGTGGATATGCGCCATCATTGAAATTGGTAGATGGTTATCCCATGGCAAGTTCTGGACGATATCCGGTAACAGGGTATAGTACCAATGGCCAACCGATTATCGATGAAAAATCGGGCTATCAAGAAACAGGATTTACAGATAACTATGTTCACCCGTTGGACAATTTTGGGAACTTCAAAGCTCATAACAGTTGTGTGGGACGTGATGCCCGCTTCTATGCCTCTATTTTGGCTAATGGAATGTACTGGATCAATACATTACATGGCATGAAGAAGGTTACGTTTTTGATGGCGGAACATCAACCTATACCACAACAGGTGACTGTGTAAAATCTGGGTACCTTTGGCGAAGAATGAGTGACCCGACAAATGATATCGAGTCGGGAAACTGGGGGCAGTTTGCTTGGCCCTATTATCGCCTTGCTGAGATATACCTCAATTATGCAGAAGCATGTAATGAAAAACCAAACCGGGATGAAGCGGAAGCATTGCGCTATGTCAATCTGGTGCGTGAACGTAGTGGATTGAATAAAATGGAGGTCGCTTATCCTGAAGTTTTAGGAAATAAGGAGTTGCTTCGGGTATTGCTCCGCAAAGAACGGATGGTAGAAATGGCTTTTGAGGGGCATCGCTATCCGGATCTAAGGACTTGGATGATCGCAGAGCAGGAAATGAACGAACCTTATTACACGCGCAATGTTGCCGCCAAAACGTATGAAGCCTCATGGGAAAGAACGAAGGATGTTTTTCCTGGAAGAAGAGTTTTTCAGTCAAAGCATTATTTCTTTCCGATACATCAAAAGCAATTGAGCGAGATGGTCAACATTACACAGAACTATGGATGGTAGTGCAAATTTACTAATACTGAAGAAGATGAAAAATTGTATTTCCTATTGTGTCTTCCTGTTGGCATTTGCCCTGATTCTTGGATGTCAGAAGGATGATCGAATGAATAATATGGTCGATGATACCATTTATTTCAGAGACTTTAAAGAAAATAAAATAACTGTATTTGACTGGGGAAGTTTGATTACAATGTGACAGTCGTTAAAGCTGGAATTGGGCAGAAGGAAGCGAAGGTGAACTTTAAGATTGATGAAGCATATCTGGCTGATTATAACGCTCGAGAAGGGACAAATTATAGACTGCTTCCAGCAGATTGTTATACAATGGGTAATTCTGTTTTAACATTTGGGGATAAAGAAACGCAGCGAGATGTTCCATTTATCTTCGATACTGAGAAAATAAAAGCGCTACAAGGTAAATACAAAGAGCAATATGTGCTTCCTGCCGTATTGAATCTGAGGGTGGCTTGTTGCAGCCGCTTAAGCCAGAGATGGGAGTCGTCTTACTAATACCTATTGTCAAGGATCCTTTTTGGAGTTTATCTCGCCTGGATTGCAACTTGATCTGGTCAAATTGACGCCAACAAGTGCCGAACAGATAAAAGGGGAAGCAGGGGTCGCAACAAACTATCCTAATCAGTGGAGTCTTGATTATGAAATCGAGGAGTATCCAGCTGCTTTAGATGCATATAATGCAACCATAAAGGAGGAAGACAAGGATAAACGATTGAAATTGCTTCCAAAGGCAGCGTATCAGTTACCGCAGATGCCCTATAAGGTTGGAGAGAAGAAAAATAAGGCGACCTTTGATTTTACGATCATCAAAAAGGGGCTTGTTAGTGGAGCCACAAATTTATTTGGAGAATATGCCTTGCCTTTACGGATTAAATCTGTTTCAAAAAATAGTATTAATCCAGAAGCGTCAACCATATTAATACCCGTTTCATTTCAACCGCCAGATATCGCCCGTACAGGATGGAAGGTTATTCAGGCTTCATCCGAATGGATCGGTGGCGGTGAAAAGGAGAACATTCTGGATGGTAAAACGGAGACCTTTTGGCATAACGTATGGGTGGGGGAGAACCGCCATTACCTCATTTCTTGATCATTGATTTGGGTAAAGAGCACGAAATGATGGCAATTGAGCTCATAAGACGAGCAAACAATGATCTGAAAACCGTATTATTTGAGGTTAGCACCGATAATAAAACCTATATTCCGGTAGGTAAAGTTGACTTTGGTACAAATAATCCAAAACATACACTTATGACCAATATTCCGACGACGAAAGCACGTTATTTGAAATGTATTGTTACTGAGAGTAACCGTCCACCTTCATCTGCTATCGCCGAAGTATATGTAAAGGGGCTGTAGCGATATTTGATATTTATCGTATTATCTGCAGGTAGATTGTTAGTATAGGGCTGTTCGAAAAAAATCGAATGGCCCTATTTTTCTTTAAGAGGAATATGTTAGTTGTTTAACAATAAGAGGCTTTTGTTACTTAATAAAGACTTTTGTCAAGAGAAAAGGAAGATTTGTAAAGCAAATGGAATCTGCGTTTATCGGCTGTAAATGCATAAAATAGCCTATTTTTAAAAGGTGGGGATCAAATTGAGCCAAAAATCAGGTATTCTTCCAATAATTTTGGCCCGATTTGACCCCTATAAAAATCTTGAATCAGTTTTCGTGGTTACTTTCATGTGTGTGATAAATAAATTTCGCATTTCGCTGACCAAAATTTTATTTTTGCAATGTCATATGGTTACATCGAAAAAATGGTCACGGTGTTCTTATTGATTTTTATGGGTCTTGTTCAAAATTTGTCGAGGAGATAAAAAATAATGAGATATCTGCGTATTGGTATCTATTCAGATGGGACCAAAAAAATCCTGCAAACAAAATTTGCAGGATTTTTTTGTAGCCCGTAGGGGAATCGAACCCCTGTTTCAAGAATGAAAATCTTGCGTCCTAACCCCTAGACGAACGGGCCATTTCCTTTGTGATGCTGCAAATATAGAAGCTTTTTCAATAAGCACAAAAAAAAAGT
This sequence comes from Sphingobacterium sp. E70, assembly GCF_019285695.1. Lineage (NCBI taxonomy): Bacteria > Pseudomonadati > Bacteroidota > Sphingobacteriia > Sphingobacteriales > Sphingobacteriaceae > Sphingobacterium > Sphingobacterium sp. E70. The sequence continues at coordinate 2,986,482 of NZ_CP079104.1, forward strand.
GCGCTTACATCGCTAATTCGCTGAAATTGAGAAAAATTATTTTTTAAGCGACCTTAGCCAACAGCATATGCAAGCATATATTCATTGAATTTTTCATAATGTACCTCAAAAGTCTGGTGGGTCTGGTTGCTGTCCAGATCAAGTTTCAAGACACCTTGTTTTTGGTATTCGAAGGGTTGTATGGTCATGTTGTTTAAGAAAGAGACACCTGAATTCCCCTGAAGTTTATAGATTGCCTCTTTGGCACACCAACAGGCATACAACTGCTCGTATCGTGTATCCCCTGTGAAATAAAAGCAAGTTCAACGGGTTTGAGAAACTTATGCTGGATCCGTTCAACTTTCGTCTTGATAATTTCCATATCTATCCCTACTTCTCCTTCGGTACTTATCATTGCTGCGGCATAGTCAAAAGAGTGCGAAAGTGATATTTTCTGCGGGAAATTGGCAAGGTAAGGTTTACCGTTAGCATCAGAAGGGCAGTCAATATAACGTGAAGTATTTAGTAAGGTCCGCAACAACACACGCGTAGCAAGCCAATGTAAGCGCCGCTCCCCTTATTAAAAGAAGCTAATTTGGCCTTCTCACGCTCATCCAACTGAAGTTTGGACAATAAATCATCATCCGATTCTTCAATCCGCCAAATGGCAAATTTGGTTTGGCTATCTATTTCACGTAAATACACTAGACTCATACCCAAATTTAAAAAACAAATCGCAAATTATCGCACACTCAATGCCAAGCGATTTGAAAAGTTGATTAGCATGTCTGAAAAGAAGAGGACAAAATCAATTTGAGCGGATTGCTGAGATTAGCGTTAATAGCATTTGAAAAACGGGCTGCCGCTCGTCTTTGAAATGATCAAATGAGGCTGATCCGAACCCGACGGAGCGAATTATCAATAAAAACGAGCACTTTAAATAAAAAATAGCGTAAAAATTTGTGTGAGAACCGTATTTTTGAATTTATATAGCATGGCCTGATGCTCTTGCTATCTTGATACACATGATTTTATCGGATAAAAGAATTCTTGAAGAGATTGAAAATGGCAGCATTGTCATTCAACCATTTGATCGTAAGTGCTTAGGAACAAATTCCTACGATGTGCATTTGGGTAAATATTTAGCAACTTACGCAGATCGCGTTTTGGATGCCAAAAAACACAATGAAATTAATCATTTTGAAATTCCAGAGGAGGGTTTTGTATTGGAACCTAATACCCTTTATTTAGGTGTCACTCAGGAATATACAGAAACGCACAAACATGTTCCTTTTTGGAAGGAAAATCGAGTACTGGTCGTTTGGGAATTGACATCCATGCGACAGCTGGTAAAGGAGATGTGGGCTTTTGCAATACATGGACATTGGAGATATCTGTTGCACAACCCGTGAGAGTCTATGCAGGTATGCCAATCGGTCAATTGATTTATTTTGCTGTAGAAGGCGAGATAGAGACTTTTTACAATACAAAGGGTAATGCAAAATATAATGGCAAGACTATCCGTCCTGTCGAATCCATGATGTGGAAGAATAGTTTCTAAAATGAAAAACGTCGGATGGGTTATTTTAGGGATGCTATTGATTGTCTTAGTCAGTGGGTTGCTCTATTATTTTGTCCATCCGATGTTTGGCGGAAGCTTTAAAGGTGCGCGATTGGAGCGGATGAAGCAATCGCCTAATTTCAGAAATGGTGTATTTCATAATCTTGAGGTGACACCATCCTTGAAGAGTGATGTAAACATCGTCTCTTTAATGTGGGATTTTCTTTTCAACAAAAAAACGGGACTGAAGCCATTGGATGCATTACCGGCCATGAAATGTGATCTAAAAAACTGCCGTTACAAGATATTCTGGTGTGGTTTGGCCACTCATCTTATCTCCTGAAGATTGATGGTAAATTATTGCTTGTCGACCCTGTATTCAGCGAAAATGCCTCGCCCGTTCCGGGGAGTAACAAAGCGTTTAAAATCGCAGTGAATTATACAGCAGCAGATCTCCCAAAATAGATTACCTATTTATTTCCCATGATCATTATGATCATCTTGATTATGAGACCATAATCAAACTGCGTGAGAAGGTAGGTAAAGTCATCTGTGGTTTGGGGTAGGAGCGCATTTCGAATCCTGGGGTTATAAAGCAGAACAAATTGTCGAAGGCGATTGGTATGATCAGATAAATCTTGTGCCTGATTTTCAGGTAACTTTTACGCCCGCTAGACATTTTTCCGGACGTAGAGTCACGAGAAACAATACCCTTTGGACTTCCTTCGTCCTGAAGACTTCAAAATATAATTTATTTTTAGGAGGCGATAGTGGTTATGGAAAACATTTTAAGACAATCGGTGAACGGTTTGGTCCATTTGACCTGGCTATTTTGGAAAATGGGCAGTACAATGATGCTTGGCATTATATTCACTCTTTACCCGAAGAATGGGGCCTTGAAACCAAAGATCTACAAGCCAAAGTTACACTGCCTGTCCACTCTTCAAAATTTGCTTTGGCCATGCACGGATGGAAAGAGCCAATGGAAAAGTTTTATGAAACCGCTCAAAAGGAACATAGTAAACTTATTACCCCGAAGATAGGAGAACTGGTTCATCTGAATAAATTAGATACCGTATATTCCCCTTGGTGGCGGGAGGTTAATTAATTATTGCTTGTTCTTTTCAGCAATCCACAACGACATATATTTTGTGCTCTGTACCGTGTGATGCAGGAGTATCTGGCTAATAAAATTCTGCTGCCGATGTTTATCCAATTGTACTTTAAGTAAAGATAGATTGGTCATGAAATCTGCTTGATATTTTCGTTTTTCATAACGCTCGTTGATGATATGAATGCCATTGGTCTGTGCTGTTTTCCAGGTGATCTTATCGTTATAAAGTTCCACTGTTTTTTGACAGAATTTCTCAGGATCATCTTCAATAAAGCCATTCCAGCTTAGGTTACCTCTCATCGCCTCAGCACCAATGGACGTGGTGATGGAGGGAGTCCCTGTTTGCATTGCATCGATAAATTTGCCCTTTACACCAGCGCCAAATTGGATTGGGGCAACCAGTAGTCTGTAATTGGACATAGTGAGCTTTGCAGAATCAGCTCTTCCCTTGATATGAAAATTCTCTCGGGGTTATGCAGCTGAAGTACTTTTTGGGTGGGATAAGCTCCATAAATGTGTAATTCTACTTTCGGAAGCATTTTCCGAAGAATTGGCCAAACTGTTGTCTTTAGATATTGCACGGTATGCCAATTCGGCTCATGGATGAAGTTGCCAATAAATAGCAGGTCTTTTCGCTCTTCAAATGGTTTCCAGGCATTAATATCGGTAGCAGTAATCTCATTTTCAAGAAAAGGGAGATAATATAGAATATCGGGTGAAATGCGGAATACTTCTGTTAGAATTTTCATTTCGGACTCCGAAATGATTAATGATAAATCGCATCGTAATATCGAAGCAATTTCTCTTTTGCTGTGTCGGTAAATAATTCCTCGAAGGAAAAATCGTCTTTGTTTTTAATACAAGTTTGTCGTGCTTGTCTTAAGAAATGCAGATCCTCGGTGTCAAGTATCCGTAGAGCATCAGGACATTGCTGAGCCACCCGCCAACCGTATTGTTCCTCTACCATAAAGCGGTCAAAGACGACAATGTCAGGTTGTAGTGCTGCAATAAATCCGTCAAAACTATCACTGTTCAATACAATGGATTGTTCATCAACACCTAATGGTTTTAATGCGGCACTATAGGGAGACTTCGCGGCGGCGGAAGCAAATGTAATTTGATAGGAACGATCCAGGAATGTCTCGATCAGTTGCATCATCCGAAAGCCGGCAGCTGATGATGTTGGCTCTGGCCACACCAGTCCGATAAACAAAACCCTTTTCTCTTTCATGGGCGAAAATTACAGATTAATGTCAAAAGAATTGACGAAAACTTAACAATTTATCATTTTCAAACGATTAGCTTTATTTCGTGTTTATAATACGGTTGGTTATTATACAATAAACGATAATATGGGCAAGACTATTGTTCAACGCATTCGACATTTTTCGCCAAAGACCTATTGGAAGGAGCTAATAGCTGTTTTGGTCATTTTGTTAGCCTTTGTTTTTTTAGAAATGAAAGAAAAGAGCTAGCTGCCATTATTCCACAGTTAAAGGCGGCAGATCTGACTTGGGTTTCGGTCGGCATTGGTATAACCCTGCTCTATGTCCTATTGCAAGGCCTGATGTATGTGCAGAGTTTCAAAGCCATTGGTCTTTCAATCAGTTTGAAAATTGCCATAGATCTATTCTTAAAAAGAAACCTGCTCAGTGTATTCCTCCCAGCAGGTGGTATTAGCTCACTTGCCTATACCACCACGCAGTTGCGAAAGAGGAATCTAAATACGACACAGATTCATCAGGCTGGTGCCCTTTATGGTTATGTGGGACTACTAACCGTTTTTCTGATCGGTGTCCCCGTGATATTATATACCATTTGGGACAATAAAAATTTTGGAGATGCTTGGATTTCATTACTGATTTTGGGAGTGCTTTTGGCCGTTGTGTTTTGGTTGGTATGGTCCTTTCGTACGCATAAAGGAATCTATCGATGGGTGGAATTAAAATTTCCGGCAGTTGCCTCCAATATAGACGAGATATTTTCTGGAGAAGTGAAGATGAAATATCTCTTGGGGACGGTATTGGCTTCAATCGTCGTGGAGTGCTGTGGGATAGCGCATGCTTTTGTCAGTATGTATGCTTTGGGCTTGGATCATTCCTTTGAGGCGGCAGCTATCGCCTATACGGTATCAGTGGTTTTGATGATTGTATCCCCTTTTTGAGAGGATTGGGGCGGTGGAACTAACTATGCTATATATCTTCAAAGCATACGGCTACGGTCAGGCCGAAGGTTTGGGTATAACCATTCTTTATCGGGTATTCGAATTCTGGCTGCCGCTATTGTTAGGATTAATCGCTTTCGCTTGGCGCGGTAGGCAGCTTTTAGCGCGTGTAGGACCAGCCTTGTTGATCTTCTTTTTGGGTATGGTCAACATTGTTTCGGTACTGACGCCTCCGTTGGCGGATCGCATGAAGCTAGACCGGTTTTATTTACCTCTCGAAGCTATCCACGCATCTAAGTTTATGGTATTTGTTCTGGGAGTAGGTTTATTGGTTACCTCAGCCTATTTGATCAAGGGCTTTCGCGTGGCATTCTGGATAGCTGTTGTGTTCAGCGCGCTTTCTTTATTTGGACATGTGTTTAAAGCATTGGACTATGAGGAAGCATCAGTAGCCCTGTTGACCCTTATCTTTTGGGGATTAGCTATAAACAGTATCCAATTAAAAGTAATATTCGCTGGATAAGGATTGGATTCGTAACATTTGCGGTCGGATTGATTGGGGTCTGTTTATTTGAGATATTAAGCTTTTACTTTATTGATAAACAGCATTTTGGTATTGAGTTTACTTGGCGACAGTCTATTTATCATACCGTAAGAAGTTTTCTGTTATTCGCTGATGATGATTTGATGCCACATACCAATTTTGGACAGGAATTCATGCGGATTACGCAAGTTTTGGGGATTTTTGCTGGTTTCTACTCATCTATGCGCTCGCTCGCCCACGCTTGATCACCGACGAGGATTCGAGTAAGTCTGAACTAGAACGGGCACAACAGCTGTTGGACGAATTTGGGCAATCAGCGATGGATTTTTTCAAATTGGGGAAGGACAAGTATCTTTTTTCTCCGAGATTTCTGAGGGTTTTACAGCTTATCGACTAGCAAATGAGTTTGCAATTGTATTGATGAGCCAGTCTGTGAACAAGGCGATAAAGAAGAACTGGTTGAAGAGTTTGACCGGTATTGTTATGCAAATGGATTAAAGGCTATTTATTATCGGGTTGATGAAAATAGTCTGGTTCATTTCTCATCGCTTCGAAAACAAAAGATAACAATCGGCCAAGAGGCTGTTTTGGAATTAGAGACATTTACACTGGAAGGAAAAGACCGTAAATCACTTCGTAATGGACTTAATGCAATTCAGAAAAAGGGTTTACCACGGCAGTATTGAAAGCGCCGCAGCAACTAGCGATGTTGGAAGAGCTTAAGGCCATTTCTGACGAATGGCTGAGAGAATTTGATAAAAAGAAATGGTCTTTTCACAGGGGATGTTCAATGCCGAAACGCTCGTCGAGCAGGATATTATTGTCCTTAAAAATGATAGTGACAAAATCGTGGCCTTCCTGAATATTATTCCTGATTATGCCAAGGATGAATGTACTTATGATATGATCCGAAAGTCGCTGGAAGCACCAGGAGGCAGTATGGATGCACTAATAGTTGAGATGATCAGCTATGCAAAAGCCCAAAATTATAGTTATTTGAATATGGGAATGGTTCCCATGACTGGGTTGGAAACAACAGATAGTCCGGCAGAAAAGATTATGAAATTTGCTTCCACACGGTTAGGAAACTTCAAACATTATCATAGTTTGCGCGATTTTAAAGAGAAATATGCGACCTTTTGGGAAAACAAATACCTTATCTTTGATAATGATTTTGATCTGATACAGCTCCCTGTTGCATTAGTTAAGGTGATGAAACCTAATGATTAATATACTTTGGAGCCTTATTTAGCAAGTATTACTGATCCTATGAAGAAGTTGACCGTTTTATTTATCATTGGTTGCATGGCATTTCATGCCCTCGCCCAACAACGTTTGATCGAAATGAAATATTGGAATAATAAAGCAGTATTACCTCTGGTGCTTTACTTGAGTGGAGATGGTGGATTCAATTCTTTTTCAAATAAGATATGTCAGTTGATTGCTGATGCGGGTTACGCTGTGGCTGCTATTGACTCCAAGAACTATTTTTGGAAGAAAAAGACCGCCAAGGATATCGCCGCGGATATTTCGAATACACTCAAAAACCTTATTTTGGCAAGACAGAACCAGCAGCTTTTTATTGTGGGCTATTCTTTTGGAGCAGATGCAGTACCTTTTATCATAAACCGTATTGATCCCTTAGTAAAGAAAAATGTGCGAAGCATCGTACTGTTGGAGCCCTCAGTGTCCACAGATTTAGAGATTCATATCGCCGACATCTTAGGACGGAGTAATACTAAACGTAGCCTTGACGTTGTTGCCGAGATTAATCGGATAGAGGGGATTAAAACGAGCATTGTTTTGGGAGATGATGAGACCGAATTTCCGGTAGAAAAGATTCGATTGAAAAACTTTAACAAGAAATATCTTTCAGGTGGACACCATTTTAGTGGCAATGCAGATAAAGTGGTTAAGACAACCCTGTCTCTTTTTAGTATTTCTTATCCTAGATCAAATAAATTGATAAAAAGACCCACTATTTTTGAATTAGTTTTTAAATAGAGAAGACACATGGAATTAGGAATAGGAATGTTTGGTGACTCCAGGATAGATCCGCTACAGGTCAGATCCAGGCTGCACAGGATAGAATGAAAGAAATTATTGAAGAAATCAAACTGATGGATCAGGTCGGGTTGGATTTCTTTGGTATCGGTGAGCACCATCGGGAAGATTATGCTGTCGCTGCTCCCGAAATTATACTGGCGGCGGCTTCTACAGTGACCCAAAAAATCAAGTTGGGTAGTGCTGTTTCGGTATTGAGCTCGGCTGACCCTGTCAAATTGTTTCAAGATTTTGCAACAGTCGATCTGTTGTCCGACGGTCGGGCAGAGCTTATGGCAGGTAGGGGCTCGTTTATTGAGTCATTTCCACTATTTGGATATGATTTGAAGGATTATGCGGATTTGTTTGAGGAGAAACTGGAACTATTACTTCGGTTGAATAAACAGAATCCAGTGACTTGGCGTGGAAATTTTAGAGCTCCTTTGATCAATCAAGAAATTTTCCCACGACCAAAGAATGGATCTTTGCCAATCTGGGTTGCAGTAGGGGGACCACTTCATCTGTTATCCGTGCCGGAAAACTGGGTTTACCTGTCATGTTCGCAATTATTGGGGGATGTATGAAAGTTTCGACCATTTGTTTGAAATGTATCGCCACGCTTATGAAGATAATGGACACGATATGTCAAAATTTCAAGTTGGTGTTCACATGCATGCTTTTTTGGTGATAACAGTGCGCAGATTGCCGACTATTATTATCCGATCTACTCGGCACAGATGAATCGGATCGGAGCAAGTCGCGGATGGCCACCCTATCAAAAGACACAATATGACTTTGGCAGATCGTCTCGGGGCATCTTATCGTTGGTGATGCAGAATATGCCGTGGACAAAATTTTGGAGATCCATGAGAAATTTGGATTGACCCGTTTCTCGGCACACATGGACGTTGGCGCACCCGGACATAAAGAAATGTTGCGGTCTATTGAGATCTATGGCGAAAAAATAGCACCTAAAATTAGGTCGATACTTAATAAAGATAGCTAAAAGAGCGCATTATCATTTTTTTAAGCAGAGATATTACCTACCTTTGTCAGTAAATTATTTTAGATAGTAGAATGCTTGGACTTAAGTTGTTGACAGATCCGCGATGGGCAAATATCGCTGAAGGAAATTTGGAGGAGATTCTGACAGATCATGCTTGGTGTGAACAGAAAGCCGCTTCAAATGCAATATCCTTGATCACAAACAACTCAGAGCATGAGGATTTGGTTCATGAATTGACAGCTATAGCCATTGAAGAAATGGAGCATTTCAAAATGGTTGTTGACATTATCAAAGAACGGGGCTACACATTGGGGCGTGAACGGAAAGATGACTATGTCGGTCAGCTGATGAAATTCTCCAAAAAAGATGGCAGCCGGAATATGGCTTTTATAGACAGACTACTATTTGCTGCCATGATCGAAGCGCGTAGCTGTGAGCGGTTTAGGTTTTATCGCAAAATATTCAAGATAAAGATCTAGCGCAATTTTATTATGATCTGATGGTGTCTGAAGCAAACCATTATACCACATTTCTGAATTTTGCAAGGAAATATTCCGTGGATGTCGATGTGGACAAACGTTGGAAAGAATGGTTGGATTTTGAGGGTAAACTGATCCAGTCTTACGGAAATAAAGAGGCCATACATGGCTAAAGGATAGCAAATCTACCTATTTTAAAACACATACATAACAGTTGTCCCGTTCTATTTTCTTTAGAACGGGATTTTTTGTCACTTAATTATTCTTATCTTTGTACCGTGATTGAAAAAAGTAAAATAATAGATATCAGGAGTTTGTCTTTGAGTCAGATCAAAGATCAACTGACCGCGCTGGGTGAGCAAGGCTTTCGTGCAAAGCAGATTTACGAGTGGCTATGGGAAAAATCCTGTGTAGATTTTGATCAAATGAGTAATTTGAGTAAGCCCCTACGCGAAAAGCTGAAAGAAAATTTTACGATTAATGCTGTCAAAGTTAAGGAGTCGCAAATCAGTTCAGACAAGACGATAAAAAGCAGTTTTAGGCTTTATGATGGTAATATCATAGAAGGTGTACTTATTCCTGCCCCGAACGTATGACCGCCTGTGTTAGTTCGCAAGTCGGCTGTAGTTTGACCTGTAAATTCTGTGCGACGGGTTATATGGATCGAAAACGTAATCTTAATGCGGATGAAATTTATGATCAAGTGGTGCTCATCAGTAAACAAGCTGAGGAAAATTACAATCAGCCGCTGACGAATATTGTCTATATGGGTATGGGCGAACCGCTGTTGAACTATGCCAATATGATGAAGTCTGTTGAGCGTATCACAGCTCCAGATGGTCTTAATATGGCTGCCAAGCGAATCACCGTATCTACCGCCGGTATTGCGAAAATGATCAAAAAATTGGGTGATGATCAGGTGCGTTTTAACTTGGCTCTTTCGTTACATGCAGCCAATGATAAAAACGGAATGAGATTATGCCGATCAATGAGCAGAATTCCTTAGCTGCATTGGCGGAAGCACTGAAATACTTTTATGCGAAGACGAAGAGCCCAATAACATTTGAATATATTGTTTTCAATAATTTCAATGACGAATTGGAGGACGCAAAGGAACTTGCTAGATTCTGTAAGCATGTGCCTTGTAAAGTAAATTTGATTGAGTACAACCCAATTGCTCTTGCTGACTTCCTGAATGCGGAAGCTGATAAGATCGATGTATTTGCCAACTACCTCAAAAGCCAAGGCATCATTACCAATGTAAGAAGAAGCCGAGGAAAAGATATTGATGCTGCTTGTGGACAATTGGCAATAAAAGACAAGGATAAGGAGACTTCAGAGGCGTAGTTTACAAGATTGTTGGTATCTTTAACTGAGGGAGTTACCTGTATGCAATTTGATCTACGAAATATTCTGGGTGATTTTGTCGCCATATTCTTTCCCAAGGAATGTGCGTGCTGCGGTTGTGCGCTTAAATATCAGGAAAAATATATCTGTATTGCCTGCGATTTCCATTTGCCGTATACCAATTTTCATACTTACTCGGATAACGATACTGCCAGGCAGCTTTGGGGAAAGTCCCTATCGAAGAAGCTTGCTCTTTTATACTCCTACAAAAGGGGAGTCGTGTGGAGCGTTTAATTTACCAGATTAAATACAATAATCAACCCTTTTTGGCCGAATATTTTGGTTATCAGTATGGTCTCAAACTGCTTGAATCGGAGCTATATCGGGGTTTATCTGCGATTGTTCCAATTCCTTTGCACACGAGTAAACTCAGGAAAAGAGGATATAACCAATCCACATATTTTGGGCAAGGCCTATCTCGGGCAATGAATATTCCTTTGCGGGATGATGTACTGAAACGTCAACGGGCGACAATGACACAAACAGGTAAAGACCGTCTATCACGTTATGAAAATGTAGAAGATGTATTTGTCTGTAGACAGCTTTCACAACCGTTGGGAGAACATGTTTTACTTGTTGATGATGTTCTAACAACCGGTGCGACAATCGTTTCGGCTACACTTACGCTGCAGGAATCGTGGGGATGTAAGGTCTCGGTGGCGACTTTGGCTCGTGCCCAATAATTGCCTTTGACAGCCCATGATGAAGCTATCGTTGATCCAAGCGCTCTAAAGTATTAAATAGTTCTGAGTACATGAAGAAGATCTTCTACACTCTTCTGTTTACGTAATTCAATAGATAGGCAAACCCCGCCATACCAATACCTACAGAGTCAGCAAATAAATCCCACCAATCACCACTACGGTAAGTAAAAATATAAAGCTGAAGTAATTCGGTCAATCCGGCAAATGAAAAGCCTAGGAATGATACAATGAAAATAGGGATCCAACGTGTTGGTTTTCCTCTAAATTGCTGAATAACACCGTTATACAAGAGGGTGCAGAAAACGAAAAACATACCTGCATGAACGAGTTTATCCATGCCAGGGTAGCTAGGCACTGTGTCAAAATTATTTCCGGGAAGCGTACACAAAACAATAACTATGATGGCCCAAATAAAACACCATTTATAGTCCAGTAGGATTTTAATCATGGGGATAAATATCCAAAAATTTCCTGATAGAAATGAAATTTAAATAATTTTAAAAATTATTGCACTGATAATCAGTTGATTATTGTGTTTATTTTGTTTTATATGGTACTATGTATTGCATGGTACCATAAAATACATATATCTTTGTATTGTTATGATAGCTGAAAATACACAAATCCAAATGAGGAAGGGGATACTTGAATATTGTATCCTATCCATAATTTCTCGAGGAGAAATTTATGCCTCCGATATTATCAGCGAACTGAAGAAAGCCCAATTGTTGGTTGTGGAAGGAACCTTATATCCGCTTTTAACACGTCTTAAAAATAATGGCTTGTTGAGTTATATATGGAAGGAATCGACTTCAGGTCCGCCTAGAAAATATTATGAAATTACCCAAGAAGGGCTCGATGTCCTTTCAAGATTGGATGTTACCTGGAATGAATTAGTGTTTGCTGTAAACACATCATTGGTAGGTAGAAACAATGATTCAACTAAACCAGTTAAAGACAATAGCGATGAATAAGACAATAATTATCAATATAAATAGCATCGTCTTCCATATTGAGGAAGATGCCTATGAGGTACTGCGGTCGTACATGATTGATATACAGAAGCATTTTGGTCAATCGGAGGATAGCCGCGAGATTTTGGAAGATATTGAGAACCGTATTTCTGAGATGTTTACAGAGAAGATCCAGGCAGGAAGTAAAGAGGTTCTCAATATGGAAGATGTAAACGCTGTTATTGATCAGATGGGCAGGGTGAGTGATTTCGAATCAGAGGATCAGGACGACTATGCTTCTTTTCGCCGCGAGACAAATTCCGATGGTTTTAAGGTTGGGAAAAAGTTGATGCGTGATCCCGATGATCGCGTTTTCAGTGGTGTCTGTAGCGGGCTAGGTCACTTTTTTTGGTATTGAGGCCAAATGGGTTAGACTACTTTTTGCACTGTTTGTCATCATCGGAGGATCGGGGCTGTTGGTCTATGTCATTCTTTGGATTGTCATGCCACCCGCTATGACCAGGGCGGATAAAATGGAGATGCGGGGCGAAGCGCCGAATATCCAGAATTTTAAGCGCTCTTTTGATGAGGAAATGAGCGGTGTACGTGATACGTTTTCACGCGGACTAGATCGAACCGGAGATGGCGTGACAAAACTGTTGCAAATCATTGTAAAAGCCATTGGTGTCTTTTTGTTATCCTTGTTGGGGCTACACTCATTGGATTGATTATCGGATTAATATTCTTTGCATTAGCTATTGTAAACGTGATTCCTGATGTAATGGACGACTCTGGACCATTCTATTTAATGGAGCCTAATGATGTGCCTTTTGCTTTGATAGCTGGCTTTTTGTCTATATTCATTCCTCTTGCAGGGTTATTTTACTTGCTTCTACGTGTTCTTTTTGAAAAGAAGCCGATGAATAATTATTTGACAACAACGCTCTTCTTGGTGTGGTTGGCTTCTATAGGAGCGATTATTTACTATTCTACTTCAGTAGCAAAAGAATTTAGAGAATCGAGTACCATTGTCGAAGAGAAGCCTCTACAAAAACAATCTGTATACTTTTTGAGTGAAAATGATATTCGGGTAATCCGTTTAAAAAATGGGGTTAAAAGTGGTGTCGGCATAAAAAGTGATAACTTTTCGTCCTATCTGAAACGTGATATCCGGATCCGGATCGAACGTATTGATTCATTGCAGGCTCCCTATGTGCGCTATGAATATTCCGCTAAAGGAAATACCTATAAAGTGGCTACCGATAGGGCTGCCAAAATCAATTATGCCCTTAAACAAGATTCAACTGCACTGATTTTTGATAATGCATTCCAGTTGAGTGAGGGTGAGCGTTATCGGGATCAAGAGGTAAATGTTACATTGTTTTTGCCTGTAGGTACCAAACTGGTGATCAATGATAACCTGGAGGATAAGTTACGTGACATCTCATTTTATGATTGCCGCGACCGATACAATAAAGATTTAAGGAATGTAAGAGATGTCGAATTTGTGGTGACTTCGCTCGGCGTAAAATGTGCCTTGCCAGAAAAGGAATCTGCAGAAGAAGAAAATGATGATTCAGATAGTAATCATATTGTTATTGCTGATACATCCATTGTAATTCGAAGGGATACGATCATCAATGCGAAAAAAGACGGTGTGTCTGTTCAGATAAAAAGAAATAAATCTTTAGAAGTCTTCCGCTCCTATGGGGCGGAAGACAAAATATACAAGCCAATACCATTATGAGGCCTTCATGAGCTTATTGAATCTGCAAAGCCAGATAAATATTTGCCTCGTAGGAACTTCATTGCCTTAAAAAATGATTAACCTAATGAAAAAGTGTTTTTACTGCTTACTGTTAAATTTGTTGATTGTCTCCTTTGTCCAAGCGCAGGTGAAGGTTACGGGAAAAGTGCAATCTGCAGATAGTGTGCCGCTGCCTTTAGCAACGGCCTACCTGATGAAAGTCAATTCTGCTGTTGTCCTAAAAGCTGTCGGGACGAATGAATCAGGAGAATACCAATTTACAGATGTGGGGCCGGGTAGCTATCTCGTCGAAGCAAAGATGGTGGGGTATGCTTCAAATCGAAGTGCCACCTTTGCTATCAATAAGTCCGATCATTCACTTGCAGTGATCCATCTTAATACTGATAACCGAAAATTGCAGGAAGTCATGGTGGAAGGAAAACGCCCAATGGTCGAGAGTAAGCCTGGCAAGTTGATCCTAAACGTAGAGAATTCTCCATTAGCAGCGGGCAACAATGCTTTGGATATTGTGCAACGTGCACCTGGTGTGAGCCTCGATAACAATAATAATTTGCAGTTGATGGGGCAATCGGGGTAGCGGTTACCATTGATGGAAGACAGACTTACATGTCTGGCGAACAGTTGCTTAATTTTCTGAAAAGTACAGATGGCAATCAAATTAAATCTGTGGAAGTGATTACGACCAGAGCCGCAAAAGATGATGCCGAGGGAGCTGTGGGAACGATTAACATTGTCCTTAAAAAGAATCGGATGGAGGGGTTTAACGGAGCCTTTAATCTGACAGCGGGGCATGGTGAAAAGTTCCGCGGAAATAGTTCCCTTTCATTGAATTATAAAAGGAATAATACCACGCTATTTGGATCATATGCTTATTCTGATGAGAAATCTCATCGTAAGTTGTATATCGATCGTGTCATACAGAATGGTGGTCAGAAGAAATATTTCAATCAAAAATCAACATTGGATGAAGACGAACGTAATCATTCTTATCGTTTCGGTGTTGAACAAAAGACATCTTCAAGAAATACGTTGACCCTGCAATTCAATGGATCTAACAATACCGAATGCAATGACAATAATAGTAAAACTAACATTGGTACAGCTGTTTCCGTTTATGATACAATATTAAGCTCTTCGTCTTCTTTCAAAGAATTGTTTGATCGTTATTCGGCTAATCTCAATAATGAGTTTAAGATAGATTCCAATGGACGGAAACTGACTGTTGACTTGGACTGGAGTAAATTTAGGAGCAGTAAACGTGTTACTTATCTCAATCAATATGCTGATCTCAATAGTAAACCAATTGGTCCTGCAGAAAATGAACGTAGTGGAATGCCAATTGGTATTGACATCTATGTTGCAAAATTCGACTATGAACATCCCTTATCAAAAAAATCAAAGCTCGAGATGGGGCTAAATATTCAAATGTAAAGTCTGATAATGACCTCCTTTTCGAAAAGCTGCAGAATGATTCTTGGGTAAATGATACGACACGGACAAACCATTTTGTATACAAAGAGCAAATCGTGGCTGGTTATCTGGATTATAATACCAGTATCGGAAAGTGGAGCCTTAAGGCAGGTGTGAGGGGAGAATATACGATTTCGGACGGTAATTCTCTTACGACAAGTAAACGTGTGAAACGTGATTATTTTCAACTTTTCCCCAATGCTAATTTGACCTATTCGCTAAATGAAAACCATATACTCTCATTAGGGTACACCAGAAAAGTGACGCGCCCTAATTATCGACAATTGAACCCATTTGACTATTATATTGACAAGTTGACCTTTGAGCGTGGAAATCCTTATTTAAATCCTCAATTTTCCAATGAGTTCACATTAAACTATACGCTATTGCAACGTTATAATGTGACACTGGGAGTTAATGATGTGAAAGATGCAATTGTCGAAAGCATGGGACAGGATTCGGTCAAAGGTGAAACCTGGGTCATTCGAGAGAATTTAGGGCGGAACCTGAATTCCTATTTAAACCTCAATATTCCTGTGACTGTGTCGAAGATCTGGAGTATGAACAACAACATCACTGGAATCTATTTTGATTTCGATGGTATGATTTCGGGTATCCAGGTCAAACGGAAATCATTTCTGCTTCAAGCGAATTCTATGCATAACCTAAAATTAAGTAAGAGCCTTTCTGCCAATGTTAATTTACGTTATTTCTCACCTTTCAAATATAGTGTATATGATCTAGAAGGACGATGGGATATGGAAGTCGGTGCGACCAAAACATTTAAGGATCAACGAAGCTCATTAAAACTAGCTGTTAGTGATTTGTTCAATACAGGTAATCAGAATTTACTCACTACTTTTGGCGAATTTGATTCTAAGATCAGGCAGCGTCAAGATCGCAGGGTAGTACGATTGACCTACTCGTATAAATTTGGTAATCTTAAAAACAATTATCGTAAAAAGGATACGAGTAACGAAGAGAAAGATAGGGCTCAATAGAAAGAAAGCTTAATAAAATATGTGGTAACAAAAAGAGGGCAGTCCAATTAAATGGACGCCCTCTTTTGGTTTATACTAACTACTAAAAAATATACTTCGTACTCAGGAAGTTGGACTCATTTTCGCTAACAATCTCATTTAGGAGTTTTTTGTTTTCCTCGGTAAATTTGGCAGCGACCAATGAACGGATGGAGAACGAGCGTAATGCATCTACCACAGATAATGTTCCTCGGCGCTATCTTTTCTTCCGGTGAATGGGAAGGTATCTGGACCGCGCTGACATTGGCAATTGATATTGACACGGCTAACCTGATTGACCAATGGGTCGATTAAAGATGAGACTACCGCCGCATTATTGCTGAAAATGCTCACCTGCTGTCCATGAGATGAACCGATGAGGTATTCGATAGGCTCTTCCAGATCATCAAAAGGAACAACAGGGATGACAGGTCCAAACTGTTCTTCTCTATAAAGCTTCATCTGTGAATTTACTGGATAGACAATAGCAGGATAGAAAAATGATTCGGCAACCTGACCGCCGTTCTCATTCACTACTTTTGCACCATAAGCTTTCGCATCTTCGATACATTCAGTCAGATAAGCGGGTTTATTAACTTCTGGAAGTGGTGTTAAGGATACTCCTTTCTCCCATGGCATTCCATATTTAAGTTTGCTCACTTCGGCAGAGAGACGTTTTAAAAATTCTTGTGCTAAACTGCGGTGTACATAGATTATTTTCAATGCTGTACAACGTTGTCCGTTGAAAGATAACGAACCCAATACAGTCTCGGAGACAGCTAGATTTAAATCGGCATCTTTTGTAATAATTGCTGCATTTTTGGCATCCAATCCTAAAATTGCACGCAATCTATTTACTTTTGGATGTAACTTTTTAAGTTCGTCAGCTACACGGCTTGAACCGATTAAGGTCAATACATTGATCTTGCCGGATTGCATCAAACTAGGTACGATCTTGTTGCCTCGACCATAGATCGTATTAACTACACCTTTTGGAAAACTTGTTCTAAAAGCTTCTAATAAAGGGTAATGTAATAGCGTTCCGTGTTTAGGTGGTTTGAACAACATCGTATTCCCCATGATCAATGCAGGGATCAATGTTGTAAAAGTTTCGTTTAATGGGTAGTTGAATGGTCCCATACATAAAACAACACCTAAAGGAGATCTTCTGATCTGTGCAATGATACCTTGTTCAATCTGAAAACGTGATGAATCGCGGTCAATATCTTTTAGTGCATCGATTGTCGCATAGATATATTCTACTGTGCGGTCAAATTCCTTTACAGAGTCTGCATAAGACTTGCCGATTTCCCACATAATAAGCTTGACAACAATGTCCTTCTTGGCAATCATCTTTTGTGTGAAATTTTCAACACAGGTAATACGATCGGCAACACTCATTGTTGGCCATTCTCCACGTCCGTTGTCGTATGCTTTTACAGCAGCGTCAAGGGCTTCGATGGACTCCTTTTCTGTACAAACAGGAAAGCTGCCGATGCGCTTACGTTTCAAGCCATCCTTGGTCTTCACACAAATCGGTGAAAATACCTCGTTTACTTGACCCGTCCAAGAAATCATTTCTCCATTGGAAAGGAACTCTCTTTGATCGACCTGTTCGTCCAGTGTAAATTCTGCGGGAATGTCTTTCTCCTCGTAGAAGATACCTTCTAAGTTTAAGCTCATTGTTTTTAAAAAATGGTTTAGATTGATATTTGTAATGATATTGCTAATATAATATAAATTTTACAATATATGTTAATTTTTTATTAAAATTAGTTTAGGTACTAGTGTTTTCATTACGATCCATGCAATCAAATAGGCAATCGCGCAAAAGAGAAGATGATAAAATATCCTGCTTCCTCACCTTTAAAGCCCATGAAGGTCATTTGCGTTTCCTTGGCATAATCGAACAACCATCCTGATGTTTTATTGATGATAAAAGCACCAACGCCACCCGCAAGTCCACCGATTCCAGTAACCGTTGCAATGGAACGTTTTGGGAATGCATCTCCGATTGTAGAAAAAATATTAGCGGACCATGATTGGTGCGCTGCGCCTGCAAAACCGATCAAGATTACAGGTATCCAGTAGGATATATGTCCCAATGGTTGTGCCAGGAGAACCACTAATGGAACAAAGGCGAATAAAAGCATGGCTTTCATACGACCTTCATAGGCATTCATACCTTTCTTATCAACGAAATAGGTCGGTAACCAGCCGCCATAAATGGAAAGCATTGTAATTGCATAGAGCACGAATATAGCCAGCTGTCCTTCAGTATCGGACGATTTTATATCGTATACGGCGGAGAGGTAGGCTGGCATCCAAAATAGGAAAAACCACCAAACACCGTCTGTCATAAATTTTCCGAAGACAAAGGCCCAGGTTTGTTTGTATTTAAGGCATTCAGAAATTGTTGTTCTTGGGACTTTTGTATTCCCCTGTAGTTCCGGCTGCTGCTCGTGATCATCCTGATTGATATAGGCTAATTCCGCAGCATTTACTTTCGGATTTTCATCAGGTTTTTATAAAGAAAGATCCAGAAACCCATCCAAACGAATCCTAGGGCACCAATAATAATGAATGACATTTCCCAGCCCCAATGTGCGGCGATAACAGGGATGGTCAAAGGTGCAGCCAGGGCACCTATTGTTGCTCCTGAGTTGAAGATACTTGTCGACAGCGCCCGATCTTTCTTTGGGAAGTACTCGGCGGTAGCTTTGATTGCCGCAGGAAAGTTTCCTGCCTCTCCAACGGCGAGGATAAAGCGGGCAAAGATAAATAGGTTGACACTGACGCTAATGACAAGACCCGCATTGTTAACGTGAGAAATCGCTTCTTTTGCGCCCTCAAAGCCTACAAACCATTCACCAGCGACAATACCGGAGGTTGCGATGCCACAAAAAGCGTGCAATATGGCGCCAATAGACCAAATGCCAATAGCCCATAAAAATCCTTTTTTGTATCCATCCAGTCTACAAACCGACCTGCAAAAAGCATACTGATGGCGTAAAAAATCGAAAATAAGGCCGTAATATTACCGTAGTCTGTATTTGTCCAATGGAATTCGGGGCTAATAAAATCTTTCCAGGTCAAAGAGAGTACCTGACGGTCTAAATAATTGATCGTAGTAGCAAAAAATAGTAGGGAGCAGATTACCCAACGGTAATTTCCCTTTTTCTCCGTATTCATCATAATAGGTTTATAATTTTGTTTTTAAGTTTATCGTGCTTTCGACACGAACTCGAGTGCTAGCTTTGTGTTTTCAGCTAGTCGGTCGGTATTTTTGGATCGATCAGCTTGCTGCCCATACCAACAGCACATACTCCTGACTTGAACCATGTTTTTAAATTTTCCATTTCGATCTCTACACCCCTGTAGGCATAAATTTTTGACCTTTAAAAGATCGCGTATAGATGACATAAAGGCTGGCCCCAAGATATTTGCCGGAAACAATTTGATGAGTGCGGCTTTTTGCTGTTGAGCAGTATAAATCTCAGTCGGTGTCATACAACCCGGAATCCAAAGTTTATCTTGTTCATGTACGAGCGCTCCAACCGCAGGATTGACCAGTGGTGCAACGATAAAATCTGCACCGATTTGGAGAAATTGCGTTGCGTCTTCGACGGATTTAATGGTACCTATACCCAGATAAAGATCTGGCATCTCAAGGTCTCTCACGGCGAGCAAGCTTTCGAATACACTTAGTGCTTCAGGCCCACGGTTCGTAAATTCAAAAACACGTATTCCTGCCTGATATAAAGTGCGGAGAATATCAATGCTCTCTTCTTTATCATGATGGAAGAACAAAGGAAGCATCCCTGTTCAATAATCTTTTCTAATACTTTCTCTTTCAAACTCATGCTATCATTCTATTTTTTATATCTTCAACAGTACTTGTTGTGGCATCGCTGGGAATAAATAGTTTGTCAAATGCAGCGAGCGTTGCAAACTCCAGTGTCTCCGTTGGCGAAAGGTTGGAATACAGGCCATAGATCAGGCCCGCCATAAAACAGTCTCCACTACCTACTTTATCCAAAATCTCTGCCGAGCGGAATTCCGATGATTCAATTAAATTACCCTGATTAAATAGGGTGGTATAATATTTTATTCCCTTGGATTCATAGTCGAATCGGAAGGTATTGGCAACATATTGACACAGCGGGTTGTTCGCTATGATCTCCTTGCTTGTTTGCTCTGCCTGCCGTAATAATTCCTCTTCTTCGTATCCTGCTGACTGTGTGATGAACTTACTGTCGAGCTGCGTGCCAAGCATTTGATGTGCAGCCCAGATGTTGCCCATAATTAGATTACAGTGTTTTGCGATCTTTGGCATAATGTCTTTGGGATCCTTACCATATTTCCAGAGCTTTGAACGGTAATTAAGATCTAAAGACACAAAAATCCCTTTTTCTTGCGCCACATTAACAGCTTCAAGGCAGAGGTCGGCAATGTCTGCACTGATCGCAGGACAGATCGCAGAGAAATGGAACCATTGAACACCCGAAAATGCCTGATCCCAGTCTATACTGCCTACTTTTAGGCTAGCAAATGAGGAGTTGGCCCGGTCATAGATTACCCCTGCGTTTTTCAGATCTTTTCCTTTAGGTAGATAATAAATTCTAGCCTATCTCCTGTCCATTGCATGGGAGAGGTGTCTATATTTTTTCGTTTTAAATAGAGATCAATTGCTTCACAGATTGCATTGTGAGGAATGGCTGATAGATAAGACGATGGCACTCCCCAGAGTGCCAATGCCGTAGCCACATTTAATTCTGCTCCTCCAATATAGAAGGGTAGTTGATGCTGTTCAATCCAATCCTGCTCGATGTCTGGACAGATCCGCAGCAACAATTCGCCGAAACTTAATACTTTACCGTGCATTTTTATTAAAAATCAAAATATTCTTTTGCATTATTATAGCTGATATCCTGTACAATTTTTCCCACCCACTGGATATCATTCGGGATTTCGCCATTTTCGATATCGTGTCCGAAGATGTTACAGAGTAATCGCCTGAAATATTCATGCCGTGGAAAGGAAAGGAAGCTTCTAGAATCAGTCAACATACCAACAAATCGACTTAACAGGCCCATATTTGATAAGGTATTGATCTGTTTTGTCATGCCATCTTTTTGATCCAAAAACCACCAAGCCGAACCAAACTGTATTTTCCCTTTTACAGAACCATCATTGAAATTCCCGATCATTGTCGCAAAGAGTTCATTGTCTGCCGGATTCAGATTATATAAGATTGTCTTGGTCAGTTTATTCTCATTATCTAATTTATTCAAAAATTTTGACAAAGCGCGTCCTTGACTGAAATCACCGATCGAGTCCCAGCCCGTATCTGGGCCGATCAAACGGTGCATGCGGGCATTGTTGTTGCGCAGTGGGCCAATATGATACTGTTGTACCCAGCCCTTTTCATAATCCCATTCGGCAAAATAGATCAACATGGCCGATTTGAATTTTAGATTCTCGATAAGACTAATTTCTTTTTACTTCTGATCTTATCGAATATATCCTTAATCTCCTGTTCCGTATAATCCTCCGCATAAATTTGCTCTAACCCGTGGTCAGAAACCTTACAACCATTGGCAGCGAAAAAATCATGTCTCGATTTCAATGCATTCAGGTAGTCCTGTAAATCACTGATTTGCCGATTGCTTACTCTTTCAAGTTCGTCAATATACTGATTAAGTGCTGCGATGTTGTCGGCATTCATGGATTTATCTGGGCGGAATGCCGGAAGCATTTTGAAAGATTCCTTTTCTTGGGCAAACTGTTGATGATATTGGAGGCTGTCGATCGGGTCATCGGTTGTACATACGACCTCAACATTCATCATCCGAAGCAGCCCGCGTACGGAATGACTGTCTTGTTGTAGTTTGGCTTGGGTGTCTGCATATATTTGGGATGCGGTTTTGGGGAAAGTAAATCCGTTATACCAAAATAACGCTGCAGCTCAAGATGGGTCCAATGATGAAGCGGATTCCGTAATGTATAAGGAACAGTTTCGGCCCATTTGATGAATTTTTCTTCATCCGATGCATCTCCAGTAATATAGCGCTCATTGACCCCATTTGCCCGCATAGCCCGCCATTTGTAATGGTCTCCATGAAGCCAGGCTTGACTGATGTTGTCAAACTTGATATCGTTGGCTATTTGCTCCGGAATCAAGTGGTTATGGTAATCAATGATGGGTAGATCTTTTGAATAATTGTGGTACAACTCTTCTGCTGTTTTGTTGTTTAATAAAAATTCTCGTCTAAGAAAGCTTTCATATATATAATTTATAAGCTTGTATTCTATTTTACTACAGTACCGTTTTTGCGATTACAAAGTATCATAACTTTCGCTGTTGAGGCGAAAGGAAAGAAAAAATTGCAAAAGAGTTTAAAGTTTGGTCGTCCGCATTTCAAACTGTCTAATTGGTCAATGAAATTAGCAATATTAAAGCCTTAGTTAAAGGAAATTGATTAAAATAAATGCGCAAACGTTATCGGGGATTGTATTTGGGATCTAATTATTTTAGATGTGCTTCCCGATTTATCTGAAATCAGGCAGAATGGTTATATTTGCTCATCAAATTTCTAAACATGGACATTCAATCGCTATATCAGATTTATAAACAGTATCCAAATATTACAACAGATACGCGTAAAATTGAGAAGGATAGTATTTTCTTTGCACTGAAAGGCGCAAATTTCAACGGAAATACCTTTGCGGAACAGGCTCTTGAAATCGGAGCGAGGTATGTTGTCATTGATGAGGAAATTTATAAAAAGGGGAACAATATATCTTGGTAGAAGATGTGTTGACAACACTGCAAGGGCTGGCAAACCATCATCGGAAACAGCTAAATATTCCTGTTATCGGTGTAACAGGAACGAATGGAAAGACAACAACAAAGGAATTATTATATTCGGTTGTCTCTCAGAAATATAAGACTTATGCCACAAAAGGGAATTTAAATAATCATATTGGCGTTCCTTTGACCTTGTTGGCCATTGATGCAACTGTTGAGGTTGCCATTATAGAAATGGGGCAAATCATCTCGGAGAAATAGCCTTTTTATGTGCAATCGCTGAACCAACACATGGACTGATCTCCAATGTGGGTAAGGCACATCTGGAGGGATTTGGTTCTTTTGAAGGTGTTAAGAAAACCAAAGGAGAACTATATGATTGGCTCCAGGATCACCAAGGAACACTTTTTTGCAGGGGATAACCCACATCTTGGCGAAATGGCTGCTGCCCGTCAAATTGCTAAAACTGTGACTTACGGATTTTCAGAGAGTAATGATATCATCGGTAAATTGATGAAAGCAAACCCGTTGTTGCAGATTTCCTGGAAGACAAAAGAAGATCCACAGATCTATGTGATCGATACGCAACTTACAGGTTCATACAACACAGAAAACTTTTTAGCCGCTATTGCAGTGGGCCTACATTTCAATGTCTCTCCACAGGAGATCAATTCGGGTATCGAAGGTTATACACCGACCAACAATCGCTCGCAGATCATGAAGACAGCTCAAAATACAGTGATCTGTGATTATTATAATGCCAATGCAACGAGTATGGCTGCTGCATTGGATAATATTCGGATTATTGAGGCCGATAAGAAGGCGGTTATCTTGGGGATATGTTTGAACTTGGAGCAGAATCTTTTGAAGAACATCGGAAAATCGTGGATAATGTAAAGAGTATGTTCGCTGATCGCAAGATTTTTGTCGGAAAGGCATTTTTGAACATAGAAATGATGATGCCGAGTTTTATGAAATGACAATCGAAGCGAAGACTGCCTTGCAAGAAAAACCGATTATCGGAGCTACCATATTATTAAAAGCTTCCCGTGGTATGGCTTTTGAAAATCTGATAGACATACTGTAAGTTCCTTTTATTTTTCTTAAGGTCAACCAGGTATGAAGGTTGGACTTTGTCTGACCTACCAGCGCAATGTTTTCATGCTGAGTGCACTTAAAAAGGTGGACTTGATGCGGAGCTGATGTGGGCTCAAGGTGCTAAGTTAAATCTAAAAGCGGCTTAAGTTTTGTCATGTGAGGATTAAATATTGACGAAAATGAGCAAAATAGTCCTTCGGGGAAATGTAGCTCATTTGGAAAAATGTACCTTTGTATCGTATAATGGACAAAAGACGTTTTTTTTTAGAAATAGCCTACTTTGGGCAATCATATCATGGCTGGCAGGTTCAAAACAATGCGATTTCTGTACAGGAAGTATTGAATGTTGCTTTGGAGACCTTGTTGCGTGAGCCTATCGAGACTACCGGAGCCGGGAGGACAGATACCGGTGTACATGCGAAGCAATTGTATGCTCATTTTGATGCAGCTCCTGTAGGGATATTAGCAAAACCAGAGCGTTTTATTCATTCACTTAATGCCCTATTGCCTTTTGATGTTGCGGTTAAAAGATTAATTGAAGTTGCCGATGATGCACATGCCCGATTCGATGCGACGCATAGATCTTATGAGTACCACCTTCATTTCCATAAGGATCCGTTTATTTATCCCTATTCTTGTTTCATGCGCGACCGCCCTGATGTCGATAAAATGAACGAAGCTGCCCAGTTTTTGTTGGGTAGGCAAGATTTTGAATGTTTTAGCAAGTCTCATACGCAAGTCTTTACAAATATTTGTGATATTCGTAGAGCAGAATGGTTATGGCATAACGAGCAGGATCTCGTTTTTCATATTACCGCTGATCGTTTTTTGCGCAATATGGTTCGTGCTATTGTAGGAACTTCGTTAGAGATCGGACTGAAGGGTAAACCAGCGTCCTTTATGCAAGAAGTGATCAAGAGCAAAAGTCGTGGCAAAGCGGGTGTATCTGTCCCTGCACATGGATTGTATTTAACAGAAGTAGCATACCCTTATATATAAATATTAACGTGAGTCAAGATAAAATAACAGGTAAAACATACGATGTCAATTTGTTGCGACGCATGAGTCGCTATATGCGACCCTATCATGTTGCATTTTGGATATCGGTCGTTTTAACAATCCTATTGGCGGCTGTAGCGCCAGCCCTACCTATGCTGATCCAGCATACACTAGACAATTATATCTTGAACTTTGACACTGGGGGATTGTCTTATATGTTGATTGCCATGCTGGCATTGGTCATTGTGCAGACCTTAATCCGTTATTATCATACCCTGATGACAAATACCCTGGGGCAGTCTGTTATCAAGGATATTCGCATCCAGGTCTTTAATCATATCGTCCAGTTGCGTCTTAAGTATTTTGATCGCACAGCTTTAGGAAAGTTGATTACACGGACGATATCTGATCTAGAAACACTTTCCAATATCTTCTCTGAGGGATTGATTCAGATTATTGGTGACCTATTGCAACTGGCTGTGATATTGGGGGTCATGTTCTACTCAGATTGGAAATTGACGCTGATCGTGCTCATCCCTATGCCTTTGATGATTGCTGCAACCTATGTATTTAAAGAGGCAATGAAAGCAGCGTTTATAGATGTCCGGAAATGGGTGTCTAATTTGAATACATTTTTGCAAGAGCATATCACCGGGGTGGGGATTATCCAATATTTTGCACGCGAAAAGCAGGAGATGGATAAATTTAAGGAGATCAATGCACAGCATAGGAATGCTCATATCCGTACGAACTGGTACTTCTCTATCTTTTTCCCTGTTCTGGAAATTATCATGGCTATTTCACTAGGTCTGTTGGTCTGGTTTGGAGCCAAACAGATTATGGGTGACGTGATTTCACCGGGCGTGGTCGTTGCCTTTATCATGTATATCAACATGATTTTTCGGCCTATTCGTGAGCTTATCGATAAATTCAATACACTTCAAATGGGTATGGTTAGTGCTGAACGTATTTTTGAGGTTCTGGATACGGACGAGATGACGCCTAATTTGGGGACATTGAAGCCCGATCATATCAAAGGAGAAATTGCTTTTAAGCAGGTTTGGTTTGCCTATAATGATGAGAGTTGGGTGTTAAGAGATGTGAATTTTAGCGTACAACCTGGTGAAACATTGGCTTTAGTTGGAGCTACGGGAGCCGGAAAATCATCGACTATTAACATCCTAAGTCGATTTTACGAAGTCAATAAGGGGAAATTTTGCTAGATGGTGTAAATATTCGCGATTATGATCTTGATTATTTAAGAAATACCATTGCAACGGTGTTACAAGATGTGTTTCTGTTCTCAGATACTGTCATCAATAATATTACATTAGGAGATCCTTCAATTTCGAGGGAGCAGGTCATCGAGGCAGCGAAAGAAGTGGGCGCACATGATTTTATTATGCGACTTCCGGGCGGATACGATTATGATGTCAGGGAAAGGGGAGCTACACTGTCAGCAGGACAGGCGCAATTAATTTCCTTTATTCGGGCATTGGTACATGATCCGAGAATTCTGGTCTTGGATGAAGCGACTTCTTCCGTTGATACTGAAACAGAGGAAATGATCCAAAGTGCAATTGACAATTTAATGCGGGGACGGACCTCCATTGTCATTGCGCACCGCTTGTCCACCATTCAAAAGGCAGACAAGATCATCGTATTGGATAAAGGTGAAATTAAGGAAATCGGGACACATCAAGAGCTTTTGTCTTTTGATGGTTACTATAAAAAGCTATACGATCTACAGTTCCATTCCGCAGGAATTTAGTCGTTAAACGACACTCTCTTTGGGGATGGTTTCTTCGTCTTCAATATGTGTATTCGCTTTGATTTCCGATCCTCGACCTACGAGTACATTGGCCCCAATGGAGACGTTTGGCCCAACGTTCACAAAGTCCTCAATGATGGTGTTGCTTTCAATGACCGCCGAACCTGAGATGATACAATGATTGCCAATCTGTACATCTGGGGCTATGGTTGCTCCAGGAAGAATGATACAGCCTTCGCCGATTTCAGCTCTTTTTTGAAACATAGGCTTTAGGGTGGATTAAGGATTGAAAATTCCATTCTGGATTTTCAGAGACAATTCTTTCACGGAGACCAGGGTTTTTAACGGCAACAAAGAAATTTTCTGCAGCATCTTTAACCCGATGGTGGAGTTGGACCTCATAGTCAAATACATCCTCTATCAACAAAGATTTGTCAATAAGGCCACCGATTTCGATATCTAAATCCTCTGCAACATCTACCGCAGTTTTTGCATGTGCTGTTGCTCCATATATGTATAGCATGATCTTTTAAATTTGTGCAAAGATAGTGCTTTCTGAAAAGAACTCCATGAGGTAGCTCGCATCTATAGTGGAATAGTGAATCGGGACTGGTATTAGATTCGTACACGGTATAGTGGGCATTCCGCTGCCACAAAGAATGAGTTTGGAGTAAATTATAGGTGACTTAAAGGTCAAAGGGCGTGTTTTATCTACCAAAAGTTGCAACAAAATAGCCCTTTCGATTGTTCTGATTTCTAAATAGAAAGAAAGCTTATTATATTTGTTGATATACAAAAATTAAAATATGATTCAACGTATCCAAACTGTTTATTTATTAGTGGCAGGATTAGTTATATTCGGCTTGTTTTTATTCCCTTATGTAAATTACAGTGATTTAGTCGGTTTGGGAAAGAATGTGAAGGTGACCGGTGTTTATGGTGTTGCTGCCGGACAGCCGGTGCATGAAGGTGGTTTTGGTTATATCCTGCAGACCATCGTGACAGTCCTATTGGGATTGCTCCCGATCTTCACGATCTTTAAATTTAAACAGCGTAAGGTACAGCTTCTGCTGATATGGGTGGAGATTGTTGCGATTATCTTTTTCGCGATCTGGCTTTACTCTTCAGCAAGTACACATCTCACTACCGTTAATCAATTTTTGGGAGCAGGTAATATTGGAGTAGGTTTCTTTTTGCTGCCGATATCAATTATTTTCTGTGCGCTAGCATTAGGTGGAGTGCGACGGGATGAAAAATTGATTCGCTCAGCTGATCGTTTGCGTGCATAATTTTATTTAAATAGATTTTTAATATGGAAAGCCACGGTTAGCGTGGCTTTTTAAATGGTATAAAATATGAATGTAATTTTTCGTTG
The DNA here is from genome assembly GCF_019285695.1 of Sphingobacterium sp. E70. NCBI lineage: Bacteria > Pseudomonadati > Bacteroidota > Sphingobacteriia > Sphingobacteriales > Sphingobacteriaceae > Sphingobacterium > Sphingobacterium sp. E70. The sequence continues at coordinate 3,014,747 of NZ_CP079104.1, forward strand.
TACTGCCACGCTGCTTTTTCTTTGCTTTGTGGGCGGTGCGGTAAAGGCCCAGTCAGCAGATTCATTATTGGTGGTTGATGATATTCAGTTTGATTTAAAAGAGTTTCATGTAGACAAGGCAACAAATGAATTGGTTATTAATTTGTTTGCAATCTCTTATAGCAAAGATCCTCGGGAGTTTAAAATGAATACGTTCTCCACACAGATTTTGGATCAGAAGAAACAGCCTCGCTTTTTCTCTTCGATTCAGATGGGAAATGTCCAGATAAGATTTGAGGACAAACAGAACTATTTGCATTACTTGCTTGAGGAGGACAAGCCGGTAGATATCCAGGTCATTGTGAAAGACTGGAAGAAGACAGATAAACCCAGTAGTATTAAGCTTGTTTTTGAGAGTAGTGAGGAGGAAGGTAAATTTTTGGATGTCCCTATCTTGCTGAATAAATAGTTGATCGGAGCGGCTAAAGACTAAAAAGCGCTGTGATCTATGAAGATTACAGCGCTTTTTAGTCTTTAGCAATTTGCCTCAACCTATCGGTTGTATCGGATTTGTTGTTTGTCCAGCATGCCCATCTGATCTTTCATCATTTTGATCTGATCAGCCAACAATTTATTCTTGTCTGCTTTTTTAGCTTCTTGAAGTAATTTTTCTGCTTCGCGCTTATTGCGTTTTGCCATGGCAACACCTGCTAAGCTCAATTTTGCCAATGCAATGTTGTGGTCCATGTGGAGCCCTAATGCCAGTGCTTTTTTGAAATATTTTTCGGATTGCATCGGAGCACGTTGAGATTCAATCAATCCAATCAACATGTTGTAATAACCGTGTTGTTGTGGGATCAATTGTTTTTCATAATTCGTGATTTTCCTCAACCATTTTTCGGCGCTAGCCATATCTTGTTTGCGCATATACCATTGCGCGATGAGCATGTATTCATGAAAAAATACAGTGACAAAACCTAGGATAGTGATCAAGACGCCTAGAATTCCCCATCCCCAATTTCCAGTCCAAAATAAGGCAACTGTTCCAATCAGCAATGCACTGCAAATGATGATTCTAACGAGATTTGACATAAATCTTTGTTTAAAAAATATTTGTGTTCAATTTAATTCTGCAAATATCCGTTAATTTCGTCGTTTAAGCAACTCGTTCAAGTGGTTATTTTGTAAAATTATGTTTTTAATGTAGATGATGACTATCAAAGATTCCTTAGGGTAGCCGATCATGCTGCCGCTATAAATGCTTTGTGAAAAGATGCAAGTGAAAAAATTTGTCATTACATACAACTTTATCTAAGTTTGGTTTATGGAAAAACTATATGATGAATCTTGGGCATCGGTGCTGAAACCTTTGTTCAGCCAGCCCTATATGAAACAGCTGTCTGCCTTTGTGCAAGAGGAACGCCAGCGGGCAAAGGTGTTTCCGCCTGCTGATCTGGTGATGAATGCTTTTAAGCTTACGCCGATCCAAGATGTTAAGGTCGTTATTCTGGGACAGGATCCGTATCATAACGATGGTCAGGCACATGGTTTGTCTTTTTCTGTGCCAGAAGGGATTGCTTTACCTCCCTCGCTAAAAAATATCTTTAAGGAATTACAAGATGATATTGAAGGCTTTGTAGAACCTCGCTCTGGAGATCTGACATCCTGGGCCAAACAGGGGTATTATTACTCAATGCAACGTTGACTGTGCAGGCACATTTAGCTGGATCACATCAAAAAGGGGTGGGAAGTTTTCACTGATAGTATCATACATGCTATTTCGGAACAGTGTGAGCATGTGGTTTTTTCTGCTTTGGGAAGCTATGCGCAGAAGAAGAGTGTGTTGATTGATGCTCGGAAACATCTTATTTTGACATCAGTGCATCCGTCACCACTTTCTGTTTATAGGGGTTTTTGGTAGCAAACACTTTTCAAAGGCAAATAAATATTTGGTGGAACATGGTAAGGCTCCGATTGACTGGCGGTTGTCTTAGGCATATTTGTCATTCTTAGAAAAACCTTTTTCACCAGCAGTCAGCACACAAATATGTTCCAGTCTAATGATATTATTAGCTTGTAGAATATGGCTGAATAGAAAATGGCTGTCATAAGTAATCTGATAAGGGCTTTCAAAATCGATTGATTGGCAGGCTTTTCCGAGTACAGTATATTCTAGTTCCCCTTTCGGAGTAAAGCGATGTATGATTGCCTGACTGGTGCCAATGGGTTCGATATAGAACCAGGCTCCTTCGCCAACGCCACCAAGATATTGTGCTTTGGTTGGGATGGAGTCAGGTTTGTCCTTTTGTACTATTCCGCCGATTGTAATATCTTCAGGTAGGGACTCTGCGAGATCACGACAGATATTCGTTCGTAGTTTTTTTAATAAAAATATTAGCGATGCGAATCTGTTCATTTTCATCATTTCAAGGCCGCCTGATTCTGTATATTTATAGATCGATCTATTCGGAGAGGCATTTACCACATTGCTCATTGGGCTTGCTTTTATCGTTTCGGGGAAATTGATGGAATGCCAGAAATGAAATCTTTTGGAGGCATGGTTGAGGAGTCTTGCAATAAATCGGGAGCAGTTATTGTTACTGAAGGCTACTGCACCATAGGGTATGAACCTCTATGGACCCATTGGTCTGCGAAAGCTTTTCCGCTATAAAAATCTATTCCCTGGACAATAGAAAAATAAAGATCACCCACACCCTGCATCGCATCTTTTATTTCTTCAAAAAACTGGACAATTTCGAGTAGGTTTACAATGCGGTCGCCGTCAATTTGTGCTTTAGCTTTAATTGTTAATTTGGGATCGGAATCTTTCGAGCGAGTTCTTCCATATCCTCTCGGCGCAATGTATCGGCCAAAATCGTAAAAATGAAGTTCACCTGTATCGCGCTCAATCAGAATAATACCTGTATGACCGACCTTAAAGTTCAGGTTTTTAACAAATCCTATTTTCTTGAAAAACATCATCCATGCCTCATCACCACGGATTGTAGCATCAGGCCAAGCAAGGATCATCGCTAGATCCTGATATTGGGATGATGTTTTCATAAGTTTTTCGTTTAATATTCCAAAGGAATAATCGGTTCCTTTTACTGGTAGACATGATCATCATTGTCTGGAATGTTTTTACAAATGGAATTTTGGCAATCTTCTCCATGATAACGCCTTCATAGGCCTTTATGTCTTTCACATAGACTTTGAGGATAAAATCACAATTTCCGGTGACGTGATGACATTCGGTGACCTCAGGGATCATTTTTACGGCAGCAACAAATTCGGGAATTGCATTGTGTGTATGGAAGTCCAATGAGATCTGTATAAACGATTTGATCCCAAGTCCTAGTTTTTCTTCGTCAACAAAAGCATGATAACTCTTGATGAAGCCCGAATTTTCAAGTTTTCTTACACGTTCCAACGTGGGTGCGGGAGAAAGGCCAATACTTGATGCTAATTGCAAATTGGTAATGCGGCCATTCTCTTGTAATAGCTTAAGAATTTTTAAATCTGTTTTGTCTGGTGCAAACGGCATATCTTAGAGTCTTAATAATCAATTGTATTTGTAAATATACAAAATTATATTTGGAAATTTAAAAATATACAAAATTATTGACGATTAATAGATTTTGACTATATTATTCAATCCATATTATAAGTTTAATTGATTTAAAATCATTTGACTGTCATAATCGTTTGAAATGTGCGCATTTCAATGAAATGGAGTGATAAATGTCATTTTTTTATTAAAAATACCTGTGTGAGGGTACATAAAATGTATTTTATTGGCTTTGAAATTGTAACTTTGCAGTTCGATAGTTGCGGAGGCTAGACTCCTCCCGAATTAGTTAAACCGTGAGAGCGCAATATGAGTACTAAAGACGACGATTTATTAAAAGAGCTGGAGCTCGAAGAATATAAATACGGGTTCACGACAGACATCGAAATGGAAATTGCAGCCAAAGGCCTTACAGAGGATACGGTGCGTTTTATTTCGGCAAAAAGAATGAACCTGAATGGTTATTGGAGTGGAGATTGAAAGCTTTTCGTCATTTTTTGACGTTAAAGATGCCTACTTGGCAAAATTTCAGAGCTCCAGAGATTGATTTTCAAGATCTATCTTATTATGCTGCCCCTAAAGCAAAGCCACAGCTGAATTCCATGGACGAAGTTGATCCTGAGTTGATTGCGACTTTTGAAAAGCTGGGTATTCCTTTGGATGAGCAAAAGATCTTGGCAGGTGTGGTTGCTGTCGATGCTGTTTTTGATTCCGTTTCGGTAAAAACAACATTTCGCGAGAAGCTGAAAGAACAGGGCGTAATTTTCTGTTCGTTTGGCGAGGCGGTTCAAGAACATCCCGATTTAGTAAAGAAATACTTGGGAACAGTAGTTCCTCAAACAGATAATATCTACGCGGCATTAAACTCTGCTGTTTTTTCGGATGGATCATTTGTTTATGTTCCAAAAGGCGTGCGGTGTCCAATGGAGTTATCAACTTATTTCCGTATTAATGCACAGAATACAGGCCAGTTCGAACGTACATTAATCGTTGCGGATGAAGGCGCTTATGTGTCCTATCTGGAAGGTTGTACTGCACCTATGCGTGATGAAAATCAACTGCATGCTGCTGTGGTAGAATTGATCGCTGAACGCGATGCTGAGATTAAATACTCTACTGTGCAGAACTGGTATCCTGGTGACAAAGATGGTAAAGGTGGTATTTTTAACTTTGTAACAAAACGTGGAATCTGTAGAGGTGATAATAGTAAAATCTCCTGGACGCAGGTTGAAACCGGATCAGCAATTACCTGGAAGTATCCAGGGGTAATCCTAAAAGGCGATAATTCGATCGGTGAGTTTTATTCTGTAGCGATGACCCGTAATTTTCAGGTTGCGGATACAGGGACGAAAATGATCCACCTAGGTAAAAACACGAAGTCTAAAATTGTTTCAAAAGGAATTTCTGCTGGAAAAAGCCATAATAGTTACAGAGGTTTGGTGAAAATCGGACCTAATGCAGATAATTCCCGAAACTTTACCCAATGTGATTCTTTGTTGATCGGTGATAGATGTGGTGCGCATACATTCCCATATATCGAAAACCGGAATAAGACTGCAAAATTAGAGCACGAAGCAACTACATCAAAAATTGGTGAAGATCAAGTGTTTTATCTGAACCAACGCGGTATAGACTCTGAAAAAGCGGTGGGATTAATTGTTAATGGTTATGCCAAAGAGGTGTTAAATCAGCTGCCAATGGAATTTGCTGTTGAGGCACAGAAATTATTGGCGATTTCTTTAGAAGGTTCAGTAGGATAGATAAAAAATAATTGAGCAAGCCAGCTAATACTGGCCTATCGTTCAATACTCAATAAGAATAAAATGTTAAGCATTAAAAATTTACATGCGTCTGTAGAAGACAAACAAATATTAAAAGGATTAAACCTAGAAGTTAAAGCAGGGAAGTCCATGCTATTATGGGACCTAATGGAGCTGGAAAAAGTACTTTAGGGAATGTATTGGCTGGACGTGAATCATACGAAGTGAGTGAAGGTTCTGCTTTATTGGATGGAGTAGATCTATTGGATCTTTCTCCGGAAGACCGTGCCCGTGAGGGGCTGTTTCTGGCATTCCAATACCCTGTTGAAATTCCAGGAGTATCGAATATCAATTTCCTGAAAACAGCAGTAAATGATATCCGTGAATATAAAGGTTTGCCTCCGATGGAAGCGAAAGAGTTCTTACAAATGGTAAAAGACAAGCAAAAGCTGGTTGAATTTTCAGCCAACTTAGCTAACCGTTCTTTGAATGAAGGATTTTCCGGTGGTGAGAAAAAACGTAACGAGATTTTTCAATTGGCGATGCTGAATCCTAAATTGTCAATTTTGGATGAGACAGATTCGGGCTTGGATATCGATGCTCTTCGCATTGTCGCAAATGGTGTGAATGAGTTGCGTTCTAAAGACAATGCTTTTATTGTCATCACACATTACCAACGTTTATTAGATTATATCGTTCCAGATTTTGTTCACGTATTATACAATGGTCGTATCGTGAAATCAGGCCCTAAAGAATTGGCTTTAGAGCTGGAAGAAAAAGGATACGATTGGTTAAAAGAATATGATACACAAAACGCCTAATCTTTTACACCGGTAAAATAGGAGTGGAAGAGAATTTTGGCGATTTGATTAAAAAATAACATGAGTACATTAGTTTCAGAATCATTACTTCAACAAGTGTTGGGAGCTTTTAAAGAGCAAGGTGTTTCAGACGAACCTGCTTTCTTTACAGAGGCACGTCAACAAGCATTCGAACGTTTCGAAGCTGCAGGCTTTCCCACAGTTAAGAATGAAGAATGGAAATATACAAACATCCACAGTATTATCAATAAGCCCTATGCGCTTGATGTAGATGTGGATATCGAGGGCTTGGATTTTAGTGCGGGAGAGATCCCAAATTTGGATGCGTACCGTATTATTCTGGTTAATGGCCAGTATGTATTGGCGGTGAGTGAGCTGGAAAAGGTAAAAGGACTTGTTGTTATTCCAATGGATGACGCTGTTACTGAACCTGCATTTCAAGCGCATTTTGCGAAGTACGCTGATAAATCCGATAATATCATGGTGGCGCTTAACACAGCTGCTTTTACCAATGGTGTATTTATCCATTTAAAAAAGGTGTTGTACTTGATAAGCCTATACAGATTATTCACCTCGCTACAGGAACAGAAGATTTCTTTGCACAAACACGGAATTTGGTTGTTGTTGAAGCTAATGCTGAACTTGAATTGATCGAAAGCTTTATCACTGCAGATGGTGCTGCAAGCAATGTGCATAATAAAGTTTCAGAGATTGTCGTAAAAGAGAATGCTAAAGTTCAACATTACTATCTTCAAGTGGCTCAATCTGTAAGCCGTTACTTTAATCATACGGAAGTATACCAAGAGAAACACAGTCTTTACAATAACTACAATTGTAATTTCCCGGGTGCATCTTTTATCCGTAACAATATTAATGTACGCTTGGATGCAGAAAATGTAGAAAGTCATTTGTACGGGATTAACTTGACCGCAGGAGATCAATTGGTGGATAATCACACTGTCGTAGATCATCTTAAACCACATTGTGAATCGTACGAATGGTATAAGAATATTACTCAAGATAAATCTACAGCTGTTTTCAACGGAAAAATCTTTGTTCGGGAGGATGCACAAAAACCAATGCTTTCCAACAGAACAATAATATGTTGATGTCCGATAGTTCAGCGGTTTATACAAAGCCCCAACTGGAGATTTTTGCAGACGATGTGAAATGTTCACATGGATGTACGATCGGTCAGTTTGATAATGAAGCTTTGTTTTATTTGAGAGCACGCGGAATTGGTGAGGAGTCAGCACGTATTCTTCTCGTACATGCTTTCGCATTTGACGTAACAACTCGTTTTTCAAATGAGATCGTTCGGAGATATGTGGAAGAATTGGTGGAAGAAAGTTTAAGAACGAACTAAACTAAATCACACAAACTATACACTTGATAAGGCGTTTACTAATTCGGTAAACGCCTTATTTTTTTATTAATATTCCTTTTTTTCGGTCTTTTTCTTTTACTTTTGTAGTGCTATGTACACGTCTTTATATACAACTTACGCTTATAAACCTTGGGTTTTATAGCTCATTTACGTTTTTAAAATCTTAATAGAACGCATCCGTTCACGAAAGGAATGGCTTGTTTCATACTGAGATATCAAAAAATCAGCTTTAACTGATTTGATACTCGTGGAAGAACTTCCTTCTATTTTATTTCGTTGGTCTGACATGCGTAATAAACGTTTTACTTTAATGTGTTGGTCATTCTTGATCATACACCTGTTGTATTTTATATAAAATTTTATGGAAAAAAATAACTGGTTTCGTACCTATAGTTATATATGGACTGGGCAATTTATCTCTTTGCTGTCTAGTTCAGCTGTCAACTTTTCGATCATGATATGGTTGAGTTTGACGCACAAGTCTGCTGAAGTATTGGCTTTTGCTGCTATCGCCGGCTTATTGCCGCAAGCGATCATCGGGCCATTTGCTGGTGTCTATATTGATCGATGGGATAGAAAGAAAGTCATGATCTTTGCAGATGGCTTTATAGCGCTCTGTACATTAGGAATGACCTTTGTACTCAAAAGTGATGGTACCAATATGTTTCTGATTTATCTGTTAATGGCCTGTCGTTCGATCGGTTCGGCATTTCACTCGCCAGCCATGCAGGCAATTGCGCCACTTCTCGTTCCGGAAGACAAATTATTACGTGTTTCAGGTATTAATCAAATGTTACAGTCGGTAAGTAGTATTGCAGGTCCCGCATTGGGAACCTTGGCTATCAGCTATTTTCCTATTTCGAGTGTCTTGTATCTGGATGTCATCGGTGCCGCAGTAGCTATTACATCTTTACTCTTTGTGACTATCCCACACCTGTCCCGTTCTGATGTAAAACCTTCTATTGCTGCTGTTTTGGATGATCTTAAACAGGGAATGCATGCTATCTATCATAATAAAGGACTAAAAATGTTGTTCCTATATGCCATGGTGGCGACTTTCTGTATTATGCCCGTTGCCATTATGTTTCCCTTGCTGACGATCGGTCATTATAGCGGTGGCAAGTGGGAGATGAGTATTATTGAGATTATTTGGGGATAGGTATGCTTGTTGGGGGCAGTTTTTTGGGACTTGCAAAAGTATCCCTATCAAAAGTAGTATTAGTGAATAGCATGCATATTGTATTGGGGATAACCTTTGCGCTATCGGGTTGGTTTCCCTCGACCTGGTTTGTTCCATTTGTCATCATGACAGGTTTAGGTGGAGTCTCCATGTCTATCTTCTCGGCATCATTTATGACAATTATTCAAGAACAGGTACCAGTAGAAATGTTGGGGCGTGTTTTCTCGCTTTATTTTAGCATAGCCATTTTACCGAGTATGATAGGACTTCTTTTTACAGGCTTTATCGCAGACGTAATCGGAGTGGCAACAGCTTTTATTATTGCGGGTCTTATTGTTGTATTGGTCGGGCTACTGTCTTTTTCAATGCATCAATTATGAGTTTAGGACACACGGAAAAGTAAGTTGAACACAAATAAAAAACGCTTCCAAATTTTGGAAGCGTTTTTATTTGGAGCGAAAGACGAGATTCGAACTCGCGACCCCAACCTTGGCAAGGTTGTGCTCTACCAACTGAGCTACTTTCGCGTTGATGCTACAAAAGTAAGGCATTTCTTCTTATTCTGCAAGAGAAAAAATAAAAAATCTTAACTTAAATCAATTGCATCGACACAATTAATTCCATCTATAGCAGCCGAAATAATACCGCCTGCATAGCCGGCTCCCTCCCCACAAGGGTAAAGTCCTTTGACCTGAGGGTGTTGCAGATTTTCTTTGTTTCGAGGTATACGTATGGGTGAAGATGTCCTCGATTCTACACCGACCAAAATCGCATCATTTGTATAATACCCTTTCATCTTTTTTCCAAATATTGGTAAGGCACCACGAAGGGCTTCATGCACAAAAGTCGGTAAAACCTCCCTCAAGTCTGCCGAAGATGTCCCAGGTTTGTACGAATTCTCCGGTAGGTCCATCGAGACCCGTCCCTCAACGAAGTCAACCATTCGTTGTGCGGGGGCAACAAGACTTCCTCCACCAACCTCGAAAGCTTTGCGTTCAATTTGCTTTTGAAAATCAAGTAAAGCAAAGGGATCATTTAGGGCATTAGGTACATCTTCGAGGTTGATCTGGATGACGGTGCCTGAATTGGCATGTGGATTATTACGTTTGGAAGGCGACCATCCGTTGACCACGATTTCATCACGGTCTGTTGCACAGGGAGCGATGACGCCACCGGGGCACATACAGAATGAAAATACACCACGATCATTAACCTGTTCGACCAGACTATAATAAGCTGGAGGTAAATGCTCACTTCTGACTTGGCAATGGTATTGTGCCTGATCGATAATTGCTTGTGGATGTTCTATGCGGACGCCTAAGGCAAAGGCTTTTGCTTCGATCAGCCAGTTGTTGCGATGAAACAGTTCAAAAATATCCCTAGCGGAGTGGCCAGTGGCCACGATAACATGATCAGCTTTGATTTCCTCCCCACTGGCTAATTTTACACCACGAACCTGACCAAAGGATTCCAAAATATTATCTACACGTTGGTCGAAAAGAAATTCACCGCCAAATTCAATCACACTCTCCCGCATCGCCTCAATAATATGAGGGAGCTTGTTTGTACCGATATGGGGGCGGGCATTCACTAAGATGTCTGTTGTCGCTCCATGAGATACAAAAAGTTTGAGAACTTTGTCTACATCCCCTTTTATTGGAGCGAGTATAGAGCTTCCCGTCTGAATAAGTTCCTGCACCACCTTCTCCAAAACAGTAGTTGGATTCAGGGTTTACAACACCTTCGCGGTTCAGTTTCGCAAGATCACGTCTTCGGTCCTGTACTTTTTTTCCTCTTTCGATGACAATCGGTCTGAGGCCACGTTCAATACAGCGAATTGCCGCAAATAAGCCAGCAGGGCCAGCACCAACGATAATGACCGGTTTGCCATCCTGGACAGACTTAAAGTGGTTTTCATAAATCTCCGGTACCGGAAGTTCGTCGATATAATAAATGACCCTTGCTCGATAGACCACCTGCTTACTGCGGGCATCGATAGAACGTTTACGGATTTTATAACCTTTGACCTGTTGTGGTTTCAGACGTAGGGCTTTTACACCTTGTTGTAGAATATATTGCTCATCTTCGATTTTTTCGGGAAGGATAGCAATCTCAATTTCTTTTTGCATAAGATAAAGGGCTGGGTTTTTATCCCAAAACCGCGACAAAGTTACGGAATATTGGCTGTTTGCCGATTTGGAAATAAAAATATTCTTATCTTAGTAAGAGCTTGGTATATGCTTTGATAGTGTAACCATATAATTTGAATAGTATTTAATTCTTTGAACAATGAAAATGAAAAGATTTTTAGTAGCCCTATGTGGTTTATTTGCATTAGTGTCATTAAACTCATGTGGTTACAATACGATGGTTTCTCAAGATGAGAACGTCAAAGGAAATGGGCACAGGTTGAAAATGCGTACCAGCGCCGCGCTGATTTGGTGCCAAACTTGGTGAATACTGTCAAAGGTGCAGCAAAACACGAGGAGAGCACATTGACCGCAGTCGTTGAAGCGAGAGCTAAGGCAACATCTGTTACAATTAATGCAGATGACTTAACAGAAGAGAATATTGCGAAGTTCCAAAAAGTTCAAGATCAATTCAGTGGTTCTTTGAGCCGCCTATTGGCTTCGGTAGAGGCATACCCAGATTTGAAGGCAAATCAAAACTTTTTGGAATTACAGGCTCAATTGGAAGGTACAGAAAACCGTATATCGACCGAACGCAGGTCATATAACGAGGCTGTACAGCAATTTAATACGACTGTACGTAGCTTCCCAAATAATTTAATGGCTGGTATGTTTGGATTTAAAGCGAAGGGAACATTTACTGCTGCTCCCGGCTCAGACAAAGCACCGACCGTATCATTCTAATAATACTTTTATTAGAAATACACGATATCATGGATGATGCGGCTTGCGTATGGGCCCTTCATCCATTTTTTATACAGAATGTTTTATAGGTGGTAAGTGTTTGCCGGCAGGCCTAGTCAGACAGACGAACGCTAACATAAATGAAGATATATTATGGCTTTAAATGCTGAGGAACAAGAAAGAGTCGTTCATGCCATCAATGTGGCTGAAAACGAGACATCGGGAGAAATCCGTGTTGTGATCGAAAATCATTGTCCCGATGAAGTTCACGATCGTGCAACGTACTATTTTTCCAAATTGGGCATGCATAAAACCATGCTGAAAAATGGCGTGCTTATTTATATCGCATTGGAGGATCATAAATTTTCTATCATCGGTGATAAGGGTATCAATCAACGGGTGGAAAGCGATTTTGGAATTGTACCAAAGATCTTATGGTCGAAGAATTCCGTATGGATAAAATTGTTGAAGGTCTCGTGAAGGGAATTGAACATGCAGGCAAACAATTAGCGAAATTCTTTCCCAGAGAACATGATGATATCAATGAACTTCCAAATGATATTGTTTTCGGTGATCGCTAGTCAATAAAAAAATAAAACTTATGTCGAAATTATTTTCTCGGGTTCGGATTCCGGTCATGATGATAGTGCTGTGGGCACTGACTTTCATGACTGCAATAGGGCAGGATTTTCCAGAGACACCCAATAAACTTGTCAACGATTATACAAATACATTGACAGCCAGTCAAAAACAGCAATTGGAGCAAAAGCTGTTGGCATTTGAAGATTCTACTTCCACACAGATTGCCGTTGTTGTGATGAACTCTACCGGAGGGTATGATATCTCAGATTATGCGGTTCGGCTGGCGAAGAAGTGGGGTGTCGGGAACAAAAATACAGTAATGGTATTTTATTATTAGCGGCATTGGGCGACCGGGCTGTTACCATTCAGACTGGTTACGGGATTGAAGGAGCTATTCCAGATGCGATAGCCTATCGTATTATTGAAAATGATATCAAACCAGCGTTTCGTCAGGGTGATTATTATGGTGGAGTTGACAAAGCCACGAATTCCCTGATTTCGTATGCAAAAGGAGAATATAAAGCTGATCCTAAACAGCCTAGTGGTGGTGGATCAGGATCAATTATATTTGTCATCATTGTAGTAATATTTCTTGTTGTGATGTTTTCAAATCGAGGTGGAGGAGGAAAGGGTGGTGGTCGTGTGATGAATGGTCGTGGCTCGTCCGATATTTTCTGGTGGACCTTGCTTAACGGTCTTGGTGGTGGCGGTCGAGGTGGTGATGGCGGGTTCGGTGGTGGATCTGGAGGTGGATTTGGTGGATTCGGCGGCGGCGATTTTGGCGGCGGTGGTGCTTCGGGACGTTGGTAACAACTTTGCTAAATAATGTTAAATAGCATGTCAGTGCAAAGGAAATGTTTTACATTTATGGGAAGTATATAATTATGAAAAAGGGAATATTAATGGGTTTAAGCTTTTTACCAGCCTTATTGATGGCACAAGAAAGCTATACGGTAACAGGAAAAGTGAATGCGGCTTCTGACAAAGCCAAAGTATTTTTGCAGTATCCTAATAATGGTACACGTCAGTTGGATTCAGCAGCTGTCGTTAAAGGCGAGTTTAAATTCAACGGTCAGGTAGCTTCACCAACTAAAGGTGTAATGATTTATTCTCCTGATGGACTTTCTTTCGGAGAATTAAGAGGTGCTCAAAAGCAACCTGAAACAGCACAATTGTATTTATCCAAAGGGGTGATCAAGGTTGATGCATCCAAAGGATTTAAAGACGCGTCGGTAACAGGTACAGCAATCAATGATGATTTTACCCAATACAAAACTTTTGTAAAACCTCATACAGATGCATATGAGGCATTAAATCAGCAATATTTTGCGGCGTCTGAAGCTCAAAAACAAGACCCAAAATTTATTGAGGGATTGCAAAAGCAAGCTGGTGAGATTTCTGAAAAGATGGAAAAATCTGACGCTGAATTTATCAATAAGAACCCAAAAAGCTGGTATACTTTGGATCTATTGGCGGAAAATATAAGCGGCGAAAATGTGAATGAATATGTAGCTTCTTTTGATAAACTGTCTCCGGAATTAAAAAATTCTGAAAAAGGAAAAGAACTGGCAGAACGTATTCAGAAATTGAAAGCTGTTGCCGTAGGTTCTGTAGCGCCAGATTTTACATTGCCTGATACGACCGGTAACAATGTTTCTTTATCTTCGTTGAGAGGAAAATATGTCTTGTTGGATTTCTGGGCAAGCTGGTGTGGACCTTGTCGTCATGAAAACCCGAATGTTGTTGCGGCATTCAATAAGTATAAAGATAAAGGATTTACAGTATTTGGTGTTTCCTTGGATAATCCAGGTAAGAAAGATGCTTGGATGAAAGCGATCCATGATGATAATTTGCAGCAATGGCCGCATGTATCCGATTTGCAAGGTTGGAAATCTGCTCCTGTTAAATTATATGAGGTGCGTGGAATTCCGCAAAACTTCTTAATTGATCCTTCAGGCAAAATTGTCGCTTCAAATCTAAGAGGAGAAGCTTTGGAAGCTAAATTAGCAGAATTATTGAAATAGTCTGATCTTACAGCCTAAGACTGCGCTATACAAAGACACTTATTTAAAATCTTTTATGTATGAGAGATTTTAAATAAGTGTCTTTTTGTTATGGGTTGTCCTACGTATCTTTTCTTTACCTTTGCTTAAGAAATTAACTTGGGTTTCTCCTTTTAAGCTGTTGAGGATCGTATGAATGCTTTGGAAGGATCCGATCAAGCAAGAAACAAGAAGGATGATTTTTTGTCGATTTATATCCCCCAGATAATCGAATTAGGGTAATTTGTAGGGATGAAATCGAGCAGGACATAATTTTGACCCGTGGGGACAACTGCTCGGGTTTTCATAAATAATCAAACCGGGTGTCGTAGTACACTCAGAAAATAATAAAATGAGAAAGAAACTGATTGTGGTGATGGCGTGGGTTATATGTGCCGTTGCCTGTAATTCGAAGAAAGAAAATGGCGTCCCCGTGGTTAACCTAGAAGCACTCAGTGCAATTCCTTTGGATCATTCTATTGACACACTGGCTAAAGGAACAGCGTTTATCGATGTGACATTACCACCTAATGCACGGATAGATGAGTTATCGCAACAGGAACTAGGCTTGTTGAAGGCTGCTGCCTATCGTTTCTATCACCATGTAACGTTAACGGACAACCAGTATAAAGTTAATATCAAGGACCCAAAGTCCTTACATATTTCCGATCAGGTTGTCAAAGCCTATGAGCAGGCAATTCTAAATACCAATCATTTTGCCGATTCAATGGCTAAGGCTGGACAGACCATTCAATTACCTATTGTCAATGAGGAGTATCTAAATAACTTGCTGAAATAGGCGTCTCAAAAGAAGATAAGACAAGGACTTCGAGGTAAGAATATAGTAACTACTAATAACTCATAAAAAAACGGTGTGTCCGAGCTGGTTGGACACACCGTTTTTTTAGTTTTATTTGTTTCTCCTACAGTTGGTTTTCAGCTATTCAACTTTTAGAGGAAGTGCTTCTACTTTTGAGTAGCTTCGTTTTCTTATATATCCCAATTTGGAAGCCTGTCTTTTTATAAAGAAAGTATCTCAATGATACGAAGCAGATCCTCATTAAGTTTGACGTTATGTTTAATAGCGCTCTTAAAAGGAGTGAATCTGATTTCACTACAGATTAGTCCGGCCATTTCACCTCTACGGCCCGCAACAAGCGCTTCTACTGCCGCTACACCAAGTCTGCTTGCAAGTACACGGTCCATACATGTTGGGCTACCACCACGTTGGATGTGACCTAAAATAGAAAGCCTTACATCATAATGCGGGAAATTTTCTTTTATTTTTTCCGACACGATCATTCCACCTTCTTTGTCCCCTTCAGCAACAATAATAATACGCGAAGATTTGTTCTTACGGCTCTTATCCAATCTTTTCATGATTGCATCGTAATCCACTTCAAATTCCGGAACCAATACCGCTTCAGCTCCGGTACTTATACCCGAACGGATGGCGATCAAGCCAGAGTCACGTCCCATAACCTCGATGACAAAAACACGGTCGTGAGACTCAGCAGTGTCACGAATCTTGTCTACTGCCTGAATAACGGTGTTTATTGCTGTATCATAACCAATGGTGAAATCAGTTCCGGCCAGATCATTGTCGATTGTTCCTGGTAGACCGATAATTGGAAAGTCAAACTCGTCAATGAATTTTGATGCACCTGTAAATGTTCCGTCACCACCGATGACGACCATAGCGTCAATTTCATGGCTACGTAAGTTATCATAAGCTTGTTTACGGCCTTCTATGGTCTTAAAAGCCTCACTGCGCGCAGTTTTTAGGATTGTGCCGCCACGTTGTATGATATTGGCTACGGATTTGGCATCCATAGGGAAAATTTCTCCATTTACCAAACCATCATAGCCCCTGCGTACACCAAATACCTCAAGATTGTTAAAGATACCCGCTCTCACTACAGCGCGAATACCGGCATTCATTCCTGGAGCATCTCCTCCAGATGTCAAAACAGCAATTTTTTTAATGTTACTCATACGTACTCAAACTTAGCTATTTTTGTGCTTATATACAATTATATTTCCGTTATAAAAAGTTCTGAATCGCTTAAAAGTGCTTAAATAATTGCCTTATGCTATGCAATTAATCTAAGCGAGTAGCAAACTTCATGTAAACTTTACAATAGCCTTTTACATGTTAAATGAGCTATTTCCGGTTGTTATATCAGCAGGCTTATTTTTAGCTTTAAAAGCATCAATTCCGCTTTGTAAAAAGCCTTGTATTGTTCGATATTTCTATTTGCACCAGATTGAGGTACTAATACCTTACCTGAGGCATCCACGATTACATATAAAGGCTGTGAATTGCTATTGAACGTCGATGCCTGAAAATCGCTGTTTTTATTACCGATTGTTTTAATTTTCTTGCCACTATATTTGGAAACAAATTGTTCGTTTGCCGGTAATTCTGTTTTATCATCAACAAATAGTTCGGCCATAACAAATTCTTCTTTTAATAGTTTGGCAACACCAGGATCAGTCCAAACATTTGCTTCCATCTCTCGGCAATTGACACAGTTCCAGCCCGTGAAATCTATTAATACAGGTTTGTTCAGTTCTTTTGCAGTTTCCAAAGCTTGATCATAATCGTAGTATGGATCAAAGCCTTTTGGGGTACCGCGCTCATGGAAGATTTCCGCATATTTTTTACTTTACCATCACTGTGAGCAGGCGTACCTACTACTCCAGCCGAAAGGTCAAAGTCCTGTGTCGCAGAAGGCGGTAAGAAAGCGGAGATGGATTTCAATGGTGCCCCCATAGGCCAGGAACCATATAAATGACAAAGGAGAATACAACTATGGCAAGTATTGTACGCGGTACAGAAAGGAATTTCAGTTCGCTATCATGTGAAAACTTGATCTTCCCAATAAGATATAAGCCCATTAGGCCGAATATAGCAATCCACAAGGATAGGAACACCTCACGATCCAACCAATTCCAGTGATAAGCTAGGTCTACATTGGACAAAAACTTTAAAGCCAAGGCAAGCTCTAAAAATCCAAGAACTACTTTTACCGAATTGAGCCATCCCCCGATTTGGGCAATGACTTTAACATCGAAGGAAACATAGCGAATAGACCGAAAGGAATCGCTAATGCAATAGAAAAACCCAACATACCAACGGCTGGGCCTAAACGTTCACCTTTTGATGCGGCCTCAACAAGCAAGGTGCCGATGATCGGACCTGTACAGGAAAAGGATACAAGTGATAGGCTGAATGCCATAAAGAAAAGTCCAATAAGGCCCCTTTATCTGATTTTGCATCCATTTTATTAACAAAGGAACTTGGTAATGTGATTTCGAAAGCGCCAAAGAATGATGCCGCAAAAACGACAAGTAATAGAAAAAATAGGAAATTGAATATCCCATTGGTCGATAAGGCGTTAAGCGCATCCGAACCAAAAGCAATTGTGATAATCATTCCGAGCGCGACATAGATCACAATAAAAAAGGCCATACAATAGCGCTTTGCTAATGCCACTCGCACGCGTACCAGATTGTTTGGTAAAGTAGCTGACTGTCAGTGGTAACATCGGAAATATACATGGCATCAAGAGTGCGGCAAACCCGCCAATTAATCCAGCGATAAAAATACTCCAAAGAGATTTCTTCCCAGTTTCGGAATTACCGGCGGGAATATTTGTTGCTGCCTTATCCAATTTGCTGCTATCTTGACTCAGGGTTGTATCCGGAGCGTCTGAAAAAGCCAGGTCGTCCGGTACTGCCTCTACTGCAGGTGTAGTATCTGGTGAAGATTCAAATTGAAGCCCTTCTGTACTCGTTAAACTATCTTGTTCGAAGGCAAAAGTCGTCGTCGTAAGAGAGAGGCTGAAAAAGCAATTAAAAGTAGAATAAATGTGTTTTTTAACATGCGTATCTGTTTCTGATGTCAGCTTCAAAAAAAAAAAAGGCGATGAGAATCGCCTTATTATTTTATCCGTGTATGATCATTTTTACTATTTGATTGTCACAGCAAAAGCATATTCGTCAGGAGGAAGACATTGTGATGCATCACAAGCTTGCCATTCAACGGTACCTTTTACTGTTGCTGTACCTTTATTCAACTTTACTTTTTGTTGAAAGATCACTTCATTTGTAAAGTAACCAACGTCCATTTTAAACACCTCTTCGTGTTTAACTTTTGGTTTTGGCTCAGCAGTTTTACCAACTAATGCGTATTCAGCAGCTTTTGCAAAATTGAAGGAAGTTGGAATAGGTCCACCATCTTTTACATTTTGGGAATAAATGTGCCATCCGTTTTGGATTGTTCCTTTGACATAGACAACAGCTTCGTTGTTGTTCAGTTTCTTGCTGGCTACAGTCCATTTTACAGGTTTGTGAATTTGAGCGAAGGCTCCAGTAACTGCGAAAATTACTGCAGTTATTAACAATACTAATTTTTTTCATTTTCCTAAATAATTATTGCAGTTCGTTATACACCTTTGATAACTAAAGTTAAAAAGGTTTAATTTATCCACTTTACAAAAGTAGCATATTCTAAAATGGTTTATCTGTATTTAGTGTAAAGATTAGGATATAAGGTGGCTTATCTCTTTGATGTTAAACTTCTGCAATTTGTTGTCAATAAGCACTTGTAGTTGACCATCAATGCCCACTGCCTTAATGATTCCCGTTTTTTTTCGCCTGCCACTAAAAATGGGCGTTCCTGATCTTTCCAAAATAGTGACTCATTATAGCGGTCCAATATAGGCTGCCAGGATTGGGTGAAGAGGTTGTTATACTCCTTTTGGATACTATCAAAAGCTCGACGGCCAGGTCCTTTATGACATAATCGGCTTTGTTTGTAAGAACAGCTAGCGAAGTAATTGTTGTCGCTGTGTCAAAATTGACTTGATTAATATTAATGCCGATTCCGACAATAGACGCTTCAATTTTATTTCCCTTTAATTTATTTTCAATAAGGATGCCTACTATTTTTTTGTTGCCCACATAAATGTCATTGGGCCATTTTACGGTCACATCCTGCTCAGTCTTGCGTTTAAGCCAGTTGACTACGGCGATTGCAACCGTGGCTGAGAGCGCAAATTGTTGCGCTATTGATAAGAAATGCGGTTTTAAAAGAATTGATGTAGTCAGGTTTTTTCCAGGTTCACTGACCCAGGTGCTTCCTCGTTGCCCTTTTCCTGAAACTGTTCTCCTGCTAAAATGGCAGTGCCCTCTGCGAGTGGCTTGAAATTTGACAATAAATCTCTTAAATAATCGTTTGTAGAGGCAACTTTGTCAAGATATATTGTATTTTGACCGATGATAAGTCCCGAAATATTGTTATTTTGCAAACTGAAAGTATTAAATAAATATTAAGTCAAAACTATCATATTTTTTAATGAGTAAAAATAAAAGTTCAGAATTGTCGCAACGTCTATCAGAAATTATCGTTCACGGTATGCAGGAAAAGAAAGCAAACGAGATTGTTCGCTTGGATTTAAGAGATCTTCACAGTTCTGTTTCTGATTATTTTGTGATTTGTCATGCCGACTCCAACATTCAGGTAAATGCGATTGCCAAAAGTGTTGAGGAGGAAGTCTATAAGGCTTTTGGTCAAGAACCCCAATATAAAGAAGGACAATCAAATGGAGAGTGGTTGATTTTGGATTTTGTGGATGTGGTTGTACATATCTTTAAGACCGAAAAAGAGCGCATTACGCAATCGAGGATTTGTGGGGAGATGCACAAGTTCAGCATTTCCAAAGCGCTTAATAAAAGCCTCAATTCAATAATTTATACAGAAAATATAATTACGATATAATGAAAAAAATCCCAAGTAGTAAGGTAAGCCCGAAACCGCCAAAATTCAATTTTGTGTGGCTTATGATTGCCATGTTTTTAGGTTTTTTGCCTTGCAATATGTTTTTGGAGAAAACCCGGCTAAGGAAATTAGCTATAGTGATTTTGAAACACGCATGTTAAAAACCGGCGCTGTTGAGCGTTTGGAAGCATATAAGAAAAATGATCTTGTCGAGGTAGAAGTTTATCTAAAAAAGGGCTGGAAAGATAATCCCAATTTTAAAGACGTAACTAAAAGCAATGATCCAATCCCTAGTCTTGCTGGTCAAGAGGAAACAGGTCCGCAGTATATCTTTAAGGATGCCTCAGCAGAGGTTCTGGAGAAAAATTAGCTGCATCGCAGGCTGAACTGGCTCCAGGAACACCTAAAGTGCAATTAAAATATGCCGATCGTTCTAATCCTTGGGCGAGCTGGTTTGTGACATTTATGTTGCCATTGTTAGTGTTGGCAGCGATCTGGATTTTCTTGATGCGCCGTATGGGCGGTGGTGCTGGTGGTGGCGGTGGTGCGATATTTAATATCGGCAAATCCAAAGCACAGTTATTCGATAAAGAATCACAAATCAATATCACTTTTAATGATGTTGCAGGCTTAGAAGAAGCAAAACAAGAAGTAATGGAAATTGTGGATTTCTTGAAAAATCCACGTAAGTATACGAATCTAGGGGTAAAATTCCAAAAGGAGCATTGCTGGTAGGCCCTCCGGGAACAGGTAAGACTTTATTGGCAAAAGCTGTTGCTGGTGAAGCACAGGTGCCTTTCTTCTCCCTATCTGGTTCAGACTTCGTAGAGATGTTTGTTGGTGTGGGTGCTTCACGTGTTCGGGACTTGTTCAAACAAGCCAAAGAGAAAGCACCATGTATTATTTTTATTGATGAGATTGATGCGATCGGTCGTGCCCGTGGTAAGAATTCTATGATGGGTGGTAACGACGAACGTGAAAATACATTGAACCAGTTATTGGTGGAAATGGATGGTTTCGGTACGGATTCGGGTGTTATTATTTTAGCAGCGACAAACCGTATTGATGTATTGGATACTGCATTATTGCGTCCAGGACGTTTCGATCGTCAGATTTCTATTGATAAACCAGATTTGATCGGTCGTGAGCATATTTTTAAAGTGCACTTAAAACCATTGAAGTTATCAGCGGAGGTAGATGCCAAAAATTATCGGCACAGACTCCAGGTTTTGCTGGTGCAGAGATTGCTAATGTTTGTAATGAAGCGGCGCTGATTGCTGCACGTAAAAACAAACCTGAGATAGATATGCAAGATTTTCAGGATGCCGTGGATCGTGTGATCGGTGGTCTTGAGAAAAAGAATAAAATCATTTCTCCTGAGGAGAAACGTATTGTTGCTTACCACGAAGCAGGGCATGCTATTGCGGGCTGGTATTTGGAACATGCGGATCCTTTGGTAAAAGTTTCTATTGTTCCGCGTGGAGTAGCGGCTTTGGGATATGCACAATACCTTCCTCGTGAACAGTTCTTATATACAACAGAACAACTGGTGGACAGCCTGTGTATGACTATGGGTGGGCGTGTAGCCGAAGATATTACTTTTGGGCGGATTTCCACAGGTGCTCAAAATGACCTAGAACGTATCACGCAGCTTTCTTATGCAATGATTGCCATCTATGGTATGAACGATAAGGTAGGAAATGTGTCTTTCCGTGACAGCTCAGAGGCTTCTTTCCAAAAGCCATATTCTGACAAAACGGCAGAGCTTATTGATGCCGAAGTTCGTAATCTGATTACAGATGTCTATGCACGTACAAAACAACTTTTGTTGGACAAACGTGAGGGACTGATTAAGATTGCAGAGAAGTTATTGGAAAAAGAGATTCTTTTCCAATCTGACCTTGAAGAGATATTAGGTAAGCGTCCTTTCGATACCAAGACAACTTATGATGAATTTGTCAACGGTGCGGATGGTGGCGGTGTACCACAGACCGATTTGCCATTGGATGTTCACCCTGAGGAGGCAACTTCAAAAGATGAACAGCGATTGGATAATCCATCACCGAATAGTTTAAACTAATTTAGATTTTACAGCGCTAGAAAAACTCTAGCGCTGTATTTATATTGCTATTGAGCCATGAACGTGAAGAACGCGACAGCGAAGGAGGTAATGTTAAAACGCATACGTCAGGCATTGCTTCAAAAAAACGATAATCCACACCCTAATTTCAAAGAAACACCCCTTTACAAAGAAGAGGATGAATTGGTTGATCTTGTTTTTGTTCGTGAATTGACAGCCGCTGGCGGCAAGTTTCTTTATTGCGATGGTGAGATTGGCCTCATCGAAAATTTGATTACATTAACAGAGGTAAACAATATAAAAATATCTATGCCTGGGAGCAGGGGATCCAAAATCTGCTGAGTCCCTATGGTTTCCCTTTTTCAAAACGGAGAAAGATTTCGAGTCTGCCAATGCGAGTATCACCTCATGTGAAGCCTTGATCGCACGTAATGGCAGTATCATGGTGAGCAATGCTAATGCTTCCGGACGTCGTCTGAGTATCTACCCACCGATTCATATCGTTGTGGCCAAAGCTTCTCAATTGGTGTGGGATGTGAAAGATGCCTTAGCTTATATGCAGAAACGTTATGGCCAGGAGATTCCAACGATGATTTCAACCATTACAGGTCCTTCACGTACTGCAGATATTGAGAAAAGGCTGGTTTTGGGGCTCATGGCCCCAAAGAGTTATATATGTTTTACTTTTAGAAGACCGTTTCTAGCAATGCTTACTTTTTACTTACAACAAACTCCCGTCGCAAGTGTTATTTTCTTTTTTACGCTTGTTACGAGTATCTATACCTTTTCTCATGAGCAGCTTTATGGTAAGTTAATGCTCCATCCGTATAGTATCGCGCGTAAACAGCGCTTGTATACAATATTAACCAGTGGTTTTATCCATAAAGACTGGGGGCACCTGCTGTTTAATATGATCACTTTTTATTATTTCGCATTTGGATTGGAACAGATGCTGGCACAGGCAAGTCCCTATGGACATCTTCTCTTTGCTGTCATTTATTTAGGAAGTCTGGTGCTGAGTGACATTCCGACGATTATCCAACAGAAAAATAATTACGGTTATTACAGTCTGGGTGCTTCGGGCGCTATCTGTGCCGTTTTATTTAGCTATATCCTTTTTAACCCGAAGATGACTATCGGAGTCATGATGATTATCCCAATGCCAGCTTATTTATTTGCCTTTCTGTTTCTGGGTTATTGTATTTGGGCTTCCAAAAAGCACAGGACGGGATTAACCATGATGCGCATTTCTTTGGTGCATTATCAGGACTGATCTTGACCATTATCTGTTTTCCTTGGGTCATAAAACATTGTCTGGCACAGTTCTAAAATTTTCCGCCCCAGGTTTCCCTATCCAAATTTCTATACTGGATCGCTTCAGCGAGATGGTGGTTTTCGATCGTTGGACTATTTTCCATATCGGCGATGGTACGGGCGACTTTTAATATTCGATCATAAGCCCTCGCGGAAAGATTTAGACGATCAATAGCTGTCTTTAATAGTTTTTTTGCGATTCGCCGATCTGACAGATATCTCTGGTTAATTTGGTGCTCATGTGTGCATTACAATGAACATCTGGATAAGATTCGAATCGTTGTTTTTGAACCAACCTCGTTTGGATGACACGATTGCGGACTGTCAGGCTATTTTCAGAAGAAGCTGAGGCACTCAGCTCATCGAAAAGTACTGGCGTGACTTCTACATGGAGGTCAATCCGATCCAATAATGGACCCGATATTTTACTTAAATAACGCTGAACAGTGTTGTTGCCACAGATACATTCTTTTTCGGGGTGATTGAAGTATCCACAAGGGCATGGGTTCATGGCGGCGATCAACATAAAGCTGGCAGGATAATCTATGGTTAATTTTGCTCTTGATATGGTGATACTTCGGGATTCGAGTGGTTGTCGCATGACTTCAAGGACACTTCGTTTAAATTCAGGAAGTTCATCCAGAAATAGTACGCCATGATGTGATAGTGAAATCTCGCCGGGTTGAGGATTGGAGCCTCCACCCACCATGGCTACATCAGAGATGGTATGGTGAGGGGCGCGAAATGGCCGTATCGTTAGTAAGGCGTCTTTAGCTTTAAGGTTTCCCGAAACAGAGTGAATTTTGGTTGTTTCAAGCGATTCGATCATATTGAGGGGCGGTAATACCGTTGGTAATCTTTTCGCTAACATCGTCTTCCCCGCGCCTGGGGACCGATTAGAATAACATTATGTCCTCCAGCAGCGGCTATTTCTAATGCTCTCTTGATATTTTCCTGTCCCCGAACATCTGCAAAATCAACATCATACTTATTTGTTTCAGTGTGAAAGAGAGATTGGATATCGACTTTCGTTGGAAGGATATTTTTGAGTTATTAAGAAACTGTACCACCTCTGTTAGGTGTTCGACGGCAATCACATCGATGCCAGCAACGATGGCTGCCTCCTGTGCATTTTGTTGCGGAAGTATAATTCCCTTAAACCCGTCATTTAATGTCTGTAAGGCAATAGGTAATACGCCTCTGATAGGTTTTATGCTACCATCCAGGGATAGTTCTCCCACGATCAGATACTGTTCCAATAGCTCATTTGGAAGCTGTCCCGAGGACGCGAGTATACCGATAGCGATCGATAAATCATAACTAGAGCCTTCTTTTCTGATGTTAGCTGGTGCCAAGTTGACCACAATTTTCTGTCGTGGCATGTGAAGTTGGCAGGAAGTAATAGCGCTTTCAATACGTCTGAGGCTTTCTTTGACAGCATTGTCAGGAAGCCCGACTATATAATAATGTAGTCCAGTAGAAACAACTACCTCAACTGTTATGGTGCATGCCTCAATCCCATAGACGGCACTACAATAGGTTTTGTTTAGCATAAATTCTATAATCGGTTGATTTAAAGATACTAAATATTAAATCATAAATAATAATGCGCTAGTGAATTATTGTAAATCGATTACGAATTGTTGAAAAATGACTATATTGTAATTATATAGATTCTAGTTAATAATGAATAATCGCGGTATTTGGCAAACGATTTGCTTTATAAATTGTATTATTATCGAAGACTAGATTCATCGTGTAATAGAATTAGAACTTTAAAACGAAAAAGAAATGAATGACACAAGTAAAGTAGCTTTGGCGTTATTGGCAGGTCTTGCTGCAGGTGCAGCTTTGGGAGTTTTATTTGCTCCGGACAAAGGATCAGATACAAGAGATAAGATCAATGATTCATTAAGCGATTTGAGTGATGCTATTCGTGAGAGAGCTGAAGAACAATTCGATCAATTGAATGAGTTTAAAGAAAAAATTGTCTCCACCCTAAAAGGTAAATTAAACCAGGCAGAGGAGATTGTAGACGATGATATCATCGAGCATGCATAAGAAGCAAATTGTCCCTCAGGACAGTTTTGGGAGATACATAGAATTATAGGCTATTTCAAAAGGCTGAATATAAATATTCTATTGAAGTTCGTATAGACTTTTGAGATAGCCTAAATAAAATTAAGATGCATGGAAGAAGAAAAATTTTCACTTAGTGGTACTTTTCAGAAAACAAAAGAGTACATAGATTCCCAGTTTAAGCTCGTTAAATTGAAAACAATCGAGCGATCATCGCGGTTGATCGCGAGTTTGGTGGTGGACGCGACTAAATTGATATTCACTTTGTTTGTTGTCTTTTTCCTGTGTTTGGCTTTGGGATTTTGGCTAGGTGAGCTATTGGGAAGTTATTCATTGGGATTTCTGGCGACAGCAGGCATTTTTATGGTTATTATCGTAATTATACGGATTTTCGAACCTGCATTGGAATCTAAGTTTATGGATCTTTCCATCCGTCGCTTTTTGGCCAAGTGGAATGATGAGATCGAAGAAGAGGAAGAAGAGTTGAGAAAAAACGAAAAATTTGATAGAGAAGGGACTACAAATGAATAACAAGCAAACGAAAATACGCAATTTACAGGAGCTTAAGACTGAAATCGCTCGTTTAAAGGAACTCAAAAATGAACAAGAGGCTTACCTGAAAACACAGTTTACTTTATTTAATAACAAGATCGAAGCTCCGATTCGTTTTTTCAATTCATTAAAAAATAATATTCCCGGAGTCAATATCATTCAGCAATTATTTGCGAAAAGTAACAATCCTGATTCGGATTGGCTGACAAAAACCTTGCGCATAGGTGTTCCTTTTGTGATGAACAGGCTGTTTTTGAAAAACGCAGGAATGCTAAAAAAGCGTTAATGTTGCTGCTATCGGAGCGTGCTGTCGGCCAGATCAATCAGGATAAAATCAGTGGATTGATAGGTAAACTCAGCAATTTTATCCGTCCCAAAAAGAAGAAAAAGAAAGCCTCACAAATTGAAGGGAGGTTCCTCTAAAAGATGAAGTCAATGAATATGGAATTCCTTCCTATAGTGAAACCTACTAGGAAGTTGCCTCTTCTTTACTCAAAAAATCCTCGTAAGCTAATTTAATTCCCTCGCGAAGATTGGTTTTATGCTTCCAGCCTAAGGCGTGTAATTTGGATACGTCCATTAATTTGCGTGGTGTTCCGTCAGGCTTACTTGTATCAAATGAGATTTTGCCGGTATATCCAATGACGTCCTTAATGAGTTCGGCAAGATCCTTTATGCTTAAATCTTCACCGATGCCGATATTGACGAACTGTTTCTCATTATAGCTATTCATCAAAAATACACAGGCGTCAGCTAGATCATCCGAGAAAAGAAACTCCCTTAAAGGAGTCCCCGTACCCCAAATAACCACTTCATCTAAGTTATTTACCTTTGCCTCGTGAAATCTACGGATCAGGGCTGGTAAAACATGCGAGTTCTGTGGATGATAATTATCATTGATACCATAGAGATTAGTTGGCATAACTGATATATAGTTACAACCATATTGATCACGAAAAGCTTCTGCCATTTTAATACCAGCTATTTTGGCGATGGCATAAGGCTCATTGGTAGGCTCTAAGGTACCTGTCAACAATAAGTCTTCGTTCAAAGGTTGTGGTGCCATTTTGGGGTAGATGCAGCTTGAACCTAAAAACATCAACTTTGTAACCTCATTGTCGTAAGAGGATTTAATAACGTTATTCTGTATCGCCATGTTTTCGTAGATGAAATCTGCGCGATAGGTATTGTTTGCCATAATCCCCCAACCTTAGCGGCTGCCAGGAAAACATAATCAGGTTTTTCTTCGTTGAAAAAGTCAGCAACTGCTTGTTGATTACGCAGATCTAATTCTTGAGAGGTACGGGTCACGATGTTACTGTATCCCAGTTCTGTTAATTTGCGATATATTGCCGATCCGACCATTCCTCGATGGCCTGCTACGTAAATTTTAGCGTCTTTTTCCACGATAAGTTATTGATTCCTGCAAATATAAGGTTATTTTTGCGGGATATTAATTAAAAAATGGGAAAGGATAAACTACGTAAATTTGCCGAAGTAGCGACTTTTGAGAATGTCATCCAGCTCGATGCCGGCAAAGAATATAAAGGAAAATGGGCTGAGAAACAATTTGGAAATGCAAACCCGGTTGTTTTGGAACTTGCCTGCGGTAAAGGAGAATATACAGTTAATTTGGCGCGCTTGTTTCCGGAAAAGAACTTTATCGGGATTGATTTTAAAGGCAACCGTATCTGGCGTGGCGCAAAAACCGCGTTGGAAGATGGTATCAAAAATGTCGCATTTTTACGGATACAGATTGAAACGCTTCTTGAGCACTTTGCTGAGAATGAAATTGATGAAATTTGGATTACCTTTCCAGATCCACAGCCGCAGGACAGTCGCGAAAAGAAACGCTTGACAGGCCCTAAATTTTTAGACCGTTACCAGATTGTCATGAAGCCAGAAGGGATGATGAATCTAAAGACAGATAATGATGGCTTCTATGCATATACTCTTGAGCAAATAGAGTTACAGAATCTGAAGAAATATAAAGAGACGACAGATCTGTATCACTCGGACTTGGTCGATAATGTTTTATCAATCAAGACATACTATGAGAAAAAGTATCTTGCTGACGATAAGAATATAAACTATGTGAAATGGAGCTTTGAGAAACGCTAACATCAAAGTTTTTATTGTAAAGAAAGAAACTGTCTCCTACATTTGCATGATGCAAGCATAGGAGACAGTTTCTTCTATTTCAGTTCATCCAATCCTTTATTGACAATTTCTGCCCTTTTATAACATTCCTGAGATCGAGTATGAAGAGCGTTGAAAGAATTGAAAATGACCTCTCCATATTCATTGTAATTATCCTGTACGTCATTGACCTCAGCCAATACTTCTCTAAATTCCTCCTGGTCGCGATCCAGAGAAACAATGTCGACCTGCGCACCCAGGTAGTTTTTGTAGATCAGATGGATGTCATTCCACAGCGCTTCATTTATCCAGCCTTCTTTTTCATAGATCATCTCGAAATGAGCATTGAACCACTGGTATTCCCTAGATACATCATCGTGGAGATCCTGAATGTGCTGGTTGTGATATATTACCCCTTTATAGAAGTCTTCCAGGTCTATACTTATTTCCGTTACTTCATCGTGCTTATCGAATGGAAGCACCGAGGGATCCTTGATCTTGAGAAATACCTCAAGAATATCAAGATCCTGTTCGATAGGGAATAACAGGTATTCGAGTTCGGCAATCTCAAAATCAATTTCTTCCAAAGCCTGATTGTGCTGTTTGAGCTGCTGCAAGGTATCCCAGGTCAGATCGTGCATAAGATAATGGGCCGCTCTTTATTCATTTCTTCTCTTTCTGCCTTTCTCGAAAACCATGGATATATTTTTAATCAAGGCAGAATTAGCTTAGCGTGCTGTGTGTTTTTATTGCGATATGTATTTTAAATAACTTCGATTTGCTTCGTTTTTTAAGAAATATTTATTATTTTCGATACTATTATAGTAAATAACCAAGGTAAAGGCTTGCTTTTTTAGACCTAATGCGTGAAATTCCTGTCTGTAATGAATTCTTATGCATTTTTATATGATGTAAATCGGGCAAAATGTTTCTTAAAGGAAATTATATTCGAAACAATTGTTAACAGAAAGAAAACATTAAGTTAAAACAAACTTTTTGTTAAGAGTATACTTTTGTCCCAAATTGCAAATTAACAATTTACACTAATATCTATGTTTAGTATTAACCCTATCCAAATTAATCTAAGGCACTCATCCTCGAAAGTGCTATTTGCAGCGCTGGCAGTTGCTTGCAATCTGGATGTAGCTTCGGCGGCTGTTCCAATGGACAACAGCCATGGAGTCACACATAATTTTAATCAGGGAAGATTAAAATTAAAGGAAAAGTTGTAGATAGCAAGACACAGGAGCCCTTAGCATCGGTATCTATCCTTGCTGGCGGGGTAGCGAAGGGGACGACTGATCGAACGGGGCATTTTGAAATAGAGGTTGAGACCGGTGCTTTGGTCCGTTTTCAATTGATTGGTTATGAGGGCAGACCAAGACCTTTGCAACAGCACAGTCAAATGCTCAAATCGCATTAAATGTTACTTCCGAGGCATTGAATGAAGTAGTTGTTACGGCGCTGGGTATTCAGCGGGAGGAGAAAGCACTTGGTTACTCCATTAGTACCGTGAAGGGGAGGAATTGACCAATGCAATTTCAAACAACTGGACAGATGCATTGACTGGTAAGGTAGCTGGTTTAAATCTGGTTAAATCTGGTGCAGGACCGTTGGGGTCAAATAAAGTTATCCTGCGTGGCGAAACATCCATGACGGGGACAATGATGCGCTTATTATTGTGGATGGGATTATCATGGGAGGTGGGACTAAAATGACAGGGAATGGGAATTCGGCCTATTTGGATGGTGATTCACCCGTAGATTTTGGCTCTTCTTTGGCTGATATTAATCCTGAAGATATTGAGTCAGTTTCAGTTCTTAAGGGGCCTGGTGCTGCAGCATTATATGGGTATAGAGGGTCTCGTGGTGCAGTCATTATTACGACTAAAAAAGGGAAGAGTATACGAAATAGAATAGGGGTTACTGTCAATTCAAATACTGCAATCGGGACAATTAATCGATGGCCTGATTATCAGTATGAATATGGGCAAGGTGCTATAGGACAGGACTTGTATTACTCCTATGGTCAATCGGAAGATGGTGCAAGTACGTTGAGCACCTCATCTGCTTGGGGACCTAAATTTGATGGTCAATACTATTACCAATATGATCCCGCTAATTATAGACAAACACCTGCCGAACGTACACTTTGGCGACCTTATAAAACAATCGCAAGGACCTATTTCAAACGGAGCTGACTTCGACAAATTCCATTAGTGTTTCCGGATCTACAGATAAGACGACAGCGCGCTTTTCTTATACCAATGTAACCAATAAGTGGATTATTCCCAATATGGGCTATAATAGGCACACAATTGCAACGCAATTTAGCAGTAAGATCACCGATAAATTGACCTTGTCCACAAAAATTAATTTTAATAATAGAGGTTCTGACAATTTGCCTAATAGCGGTTACAATAATCAAAGCTATATGTATTTTGTTCGGGGATTGTGCCGAATATAGATGCGGCTTGGTTGGATCAGAATTGGCTTCCTGGCAAGGAGCGCA
Source organism: Sphingobacterium sp. E70 (assembly GCF_019285695.1). NCBI lineage: Bacteria > Pseudomonadati > Bacteroidota > Sphingobacteriia > Sphingobacteriales > Sphingobacteriaceae > Sphingobacterium > Sphingobacterium sp. E70. The sequence goes on from NZ_CP079104.1 coordinate 3,045,399, forward strand.
TTGAGCAAATGACACCATTTTCCAATTTACTGGATAATCCGAGAACGATTTCTTATGATATGGTCAATGCGCAGAATAAAAATAACCTGATCGGAAACGTGCAGTTGGATTATAAATTCACCAATGAACTAAGTTTGATGCTCCGGACAGGAATCGATATGGGATATGACAAACGTAAGCAGTCAAGACCTTTTGATACTTATAAATATGCGTTTGGTTACTATCGTGAACAATCTATTTATGCCGAGGAACGAAATTCAGATTTTTATTACAATATAATAACCAACGTTCGGAAAACCATCGTTTTGGTGTTTCAGCTGGGGAGCCTTATTAAACAACAAATACATTAAAGATGATGCATCAGCAAATAGTCTGATTTATCCAAACCAGTATAAGTTTGCAAATGCCAGAGAAAGGGTGCTATATGATCCGTATAGGGCGGAGTACGCTATTCATAGTGTCTATGGTTTGGCAAATTATAGTTATAAAGAAAGATATTTTATTGACTTTACGGGTCGCGTAGACTGGGCAAGTACATTGGCTTCACCTAAAAGAAATGAAGTTAAGCCTTTCTTTTACCCATCGGTTAATACAAGCTTTATCCTAAGTCAAATCTTTGAATTGCCGAAATCAATCAACTATTGGAAATTACGGGCCTCTATTGCTGGAGTAGGAGGGGAGGAACCAAACCCTTTAATAACTTTTATGGATATAGCAGTGTGATCGGATTTAACGGTGGATTATCTAATCCTTCGACAGTTCCTGATGAAAATTTGCAAGCCGAAAATACCTTGTCTTATGAACTAGGAACCGACTTTCGGATGTTTAAAGACCGAATAAAACTGGATTTGACTGTATACAGTACATTGATGGACAGGCAGTTAATCGAAACGCCTGTAGACCCTTCCAGTGGTTATAGACGAAAGTTCACCAATGGTGGGGAAGTTAAAACTCAAGGAATTGAGATTGCTTTATCGGGAGATATTTTGAAAAGCCAGGATAAGTTAAACTGGAATATGTATGGGAATTTTACCCATTATGATTCGGAAGTCGTTTCTATACCGGCTTCGCTTGAAGGGAGACTTATTCTTTCTACATTGTTTGGTAGCCGCGGCACGATAGAGGCTATACCAGGGCGTAGATTTGGTGATATCTGGGGACTAGGTTATGAAAGAAACCCAGATGGAAAGATCATCTATGCTGATGGTGTACCTGTATTGGCACAGGAAAGCCGTTATATTGGTAATCCCAATCCGACCACGAAATTTGGTTGGGGCAATGAATTCAAGTACAAAGGTTTCCGTTTTAATTTCCTGTTTGACGGACAGTTTGGCGGGGTAGGTTATTCATTAACGCATGCTGTTCTGATGGAAGAGGGAAAATTAAAGAAGACGCTTCCGGGGCGTTATACAGGGATTATTGGCGACGGCGTTGTGCTGAATCCAGATGGAAGTTATAGCAAAAATACGGTCGTTGCAACAGCTGGAGATTATTATGCAAGACATTTTAATCGTGACAATCTTGAATCAAATACGTTTTCTACTGACTTTATCAAACTGCGGGAAGTTAGACTGGATTATTCATTGCCGAAATCTTTTTAAGTCGTTACAAAATTGAAAAGGCATCTATCGGTTTATATGGACGGGATCTTTTTGTATTTACTAAATGGCCAGCTTTTGATCCAGAATTTGCTTCTTTGACCGGTAGTGGAATTGAGAAAGGAGCTGAAATTGCTCAGTTTCCTTCGACGCGAACAATGGGTGTGAACCTATCATTTTCATTTTAATTATTGACGCTATGAAAAAATATATCCGTATAACATTTTTACTCATACTCGGGAGTATAGTATTCCAGAGTTGTACTAAAGATTTTGTAGAAAAGAATACCGATCCTAATAAAGTTTCTGCAGTAGCACCGCAAAGCTTGATTGCACCGGCTTTGGTTAATGTGTTGAGTACTAATCTATCTCGTAATTTAAGAATCAATAACGAATTGATGCAGGTTACAGTCACAATAAATGATAATTTGGAAATTCAGCGCTATGAGATTAGACCATCGGAATCGGAGTCAAGCTGGACTGGCTGGTATGTGCAACTGACGAATATTAGAGATATATATCAGAGGGCTAACGACGCAAAACAGGTCGGTTATCAGACTTATATGGGTATTTCCTTGGTCATGGATGCATGGGTAAGTTCGCTTATCACGGACATGTATGGTGATGTACCGTATTTCGATAGTAATAAAGGTTTTTCCGAAGGTAATCTCACCCCAAATTTGATAAACAGGAGGATATCTATAAGGATATTTTCCGAAAACTAGAGGAAGCGAACGCCCTATTGAAAGAAAATGTTTTGGTAGAGTCGGCCAATAACGCGATGGATCCAATTTATAGTTCAGATCCGACAAAATGGCGCAAATTTGGTAACTCCTTGTATTTGCGTTTGTTATTGCGGGTTGCACATAAAACAGAAACGAATGCTGTTGCCAAGATTAAGGAAATATTGGAGACTAATGCTGCCGAATATCCGATTATGCAAAGTAATGCTGAAACAGCCGCATTGTATTATACCAATGTACAGCCTTATATGAATCCCAATTATAATGTGCGCGATATTGATTTTAATGGCACTAGGGGTATTCTGAATTTTTATTAATAATTTGATGGACCTGGGCGATCCTCGTTTGAAGCTTTGGGCTACGGAGGCTACTCTAGGTGTCTATGGAGGTATGCAGTCTGGTTATGCTCGCGGAAATGTTCCTGAGCGTCAATCTACACTCCTCGCAGCGCTAAAGTCAGATGCGCACATGGGAAATATCATGAATTATGCTGAATTGCAATTTATCATAGCGGAATGTGCCCTGCGGAAATATGTTGAGCTTGATGCTTCTGAGGCATATACAAAAGGAATCAATGGAGCGATGGAATATTGGGGAACTACTGTTCCACAGGGCTATTTGGCAAATCCAAAAGTGATCTTTTCGGCTGAGGATTCCGAAACTCAAAAGCTAAAAAAGGTGCATCTGCAAAAATACTATGCGATGATGTTTACGGATTTCCAACAGTGGTATGAATATCGTCGAACACAGTTGCTAGATCTGTACAAAGGGCCAGGTTTATTAAACAATGGAAAGATGCCGGTCAGATTAAATTACCCAATTATTGTCCAATCGCTTAATAGGAAAATTACCAAGATGCGGTCGGTCGCATGGGCGGAGATGGAATAAATGAAAAAATGTGGTGGCAACCTACAATCAACTAGTTCATGAAAAAATTAAAGTTAGTAATATGGACTGCGTTGGCGATGTCAACGCTCCTGACAGGCTGTAAAGAAGATATCAATGAGTCAATCGGAGAATTAAATCCTGAAATATCATTGTATACATTACGCAGCCTCTATAAAAATACGGACCTACAGCTCAACGAATCAAGTGCGCTTGGCGCAAAGTACGTGAAGGCGCTTGTGGTTTCACGCGCTGAGAATAAGAATTTGCCCGAAAATACCATTGCTGTTCAGAATATTTGGCGCAATCAACGTAGAGGAATATTAGTAGAGGTTACTGATGCCTCGAGTTTCAAATTTGGTGACTCTGTTCAGATCAATATCGATGGTACAAAATTGGTCAAAAAATCTGGTCTAATGGTTTTATCGTCCGTTAATAATCAACAGGTCAATGTCTTTGCCTCAAATAAGGATGTTGCTCCATTGGCCGTATCGGTCGCGAACCTCAATGCGAAATTCGACGAATTTGAATCAACTTATATTGATGTTACTGCTGATGTCGAGCCAGAGCCTGCAACCGGAACAGCCCTAAAAGGCGATAAGATCTTGATGGATGGAGATAAAAATGAGATTACCTTACATACCGAGGACAATGCAACATTTGCGGCACAGTCTATTGCTCCCAGCGCCTCTTTCAGAGGAATAGCATTCAGAGAGGGGGATAAATTGCAAATCCGAATGCAGGACTACTCCGACATGGCCTATGCAAGTGGTAAACTATATGCTGGATGGCCGGAGACTTTTGATGCTGTAGACGCGAGTGTGAAAGGAAGTTACGATATGGGCGAAAAGAACGACGTGTCTTTCCCAACTGGGCAATGGAAGTTATATCAGGCAATATTGGGTACTACTGCTGGTCGTGACCGAATTGTTTCCGGTAAAAATGCGATACGCATGCAACAGAATTTAAGTGTGGATGGTCATGTACAGATGAATTTTGATGTACCAAATGGCGCTTCAAAAGTGACACTTTGGTATGGTTCATATTATACAGATCGGTCATGCACGTTTAAGCTGGAATATTCTACCGATCAGGGCGCGACTTGGAAGCAAATAGGTGAATCCATCGCTGACGCACATCCAACTTCGCAGAGTATGAATTCAAAACAGACTGTATTTTTAATGAATGTTCAAGGAGCTGTTCGTTTCCGGGTCACCAAGCTTGGATTGGGAACCAGCAACAATGTCATTAATAATGGAAGGCTCGGCCTGGATGATATTGCAATCTATAAGAGTTATTAAGTTGAACGACTGATTATGTAAAAGCCCTGTGTAGTGAAGACTCCACAGGGCTTTCTGTTGTCGGCATATATTTTCTAAACTCCTCATAAAAATTCGTTATCTTCATAGTAACTATAAACGAAGACTTATGAACTTAACAGACTTAGTTACAGGAGGAGTTGGCTCGAAAGCAATAGAAGCCATTTCTAAAATGACAGGCGTCAGTGAATCCAAAGCAAAATGGATTGTGGCAGCGGCTGTTCCTTTAATGATTGCAGCATTGAACTACAATGCAAAAAACAAAGGTCAATCGGAAAACATTGACAAAGCGATCGATCAACATAGCGGTGGAGGTATCTTCGATAAGATAGGTGATTTATTTGGCCAGGGTGGATCTGACGACGGGAACAAGATTGTCAACCATATGTTTGGACAAAACACAGAGGTGGTGACACAGAATATTGCCGATAAAGCTGGTATTAGCTCTGCTCAGGTAACTGGGGTTTTAGCAACGTTAGCGCCTATTGTCATGAGTTACTTAGGTCAACAAAAACAGGCGTCCAGTGGCGGGGTATTGGTGACCTGATCGGATCTGTTTTAGGTGCTGGTGGACAGCAAGGTGCTGGGGGTGGTATGCTAGGAGGGATTCTCAGTTCATTTCTAGGCGGCGGACAGGAAGAGCCTGCACAAGAAACACAACAGGCTTCTACAGGCGGTAGTATGACTGATATGTTGGGCGGTTTGGCCGGCAGCTTCTTTGATAAAAGTAACGATGGTCAATCCAAAGGAAATATCCTTGACTCGATCGCAGGAATGTTTGCGAAGTAAAGCAATCTTATAACATAAAAAGTCGGTAACTGATCAGTTACCGACTTTTTATGTTATATTGAATTAATTTTCTACCGTTACTTTAGGTGGAAAATTCTTATGTTTTCTTTTGCTGATTTTGTCTACATTAACAGGTTGAGGAACTTTAACATAGTATCCTGTACCATCATATTCTCGTTTATTCGGGCTTTCTTTGCAGGCAACAGAGCAACAGCCTTCCATTTCCCATCCGCATTCGTCACACTGCGTGAAATGCTCATTACATACCGGATTGGCGCAGTTGATCATCTTGGTCGTCTGTTTGCCACAATTGAAACAGGTTGATACGACCGATGGATTGACTGAGTTGACGTCTACTGTGACACGATTGTCAAAGACATAACACTGTCCTTCGAAATCTTCACCACCTGCTTCTTTGCCATATTTAATGATTCCACCATGCAATTGGTAGACATCCTCAAAGCCCTCTTTTAACAATAGGGCAGAAGCTTTTTCACATTTGATCCCACCAGTACAATAGGTCAATATTTTTTTGCCTCTATATTGTTCAAGCTCTTTGATTTTTTCTGGAAACTCGCGGAAGTTGTCAATGTCCAAAGTCACCGCATTTTTAAAGTGACCTACATTGTGCTCGTAGTTTGAACGCACATCTAATACAACGACATCTTCTTGGTCCTTCATCGCCAAGAAATCTTTTGGTTCCAGATGTATACCTGTTTGGCGGTTTGGATCGATTTCTTTCGGATCCCTTAGGCCAGAGTGCACGATTTCAGCTTTGTAGCGACAGTGCATTTTGATGAAAGAAGGTTCATCAACGTTGTCGATTTTAAATTCTGTTTTGTTAAAACGACCATCCGCATAAATTGCATCCATATATTGTTGACAAGCATCAGTCGTACCCGAAACAGTACCATTCAAGCCTTCATCGGCAACAATAATACGTCCTACTAAGTCAAGTGATTTACAAAATTCAAGGTGATCAGTCGCAAACTGTTCTGCGTTTTCGATAGGGCTGTAACAATAGTACAGCAATGTTTGATATTGTGTCATGATATTCATTGATACCGCTGCAAACGGCGTTTAATGCAAAAATAAATTCACTGCAAAGCTACAAAAATAATAAATGGAAGGAAATGACCTTCGTCACCTTTTCTTCAAAGGTTCCAAGAGGTACTCCAAGCCGTTTAGCTTGATCTCATAAAGTGTGGCCAGTTGCTGTCCTAATTTACCTTTAGGAAATCCTTTTTGATTGTACCAGACCAAATAAGGCTCCGGAAGATTGCATAAGGTGTAGCCCTGATATTTGCCGAAGGGCATTTTAACTGTCACAAGTTCAGTGAGGATTTCAGGATTTAGCATTAGTCTTGGGGTTTTCCATAATTAATGCGGTACCAGATCGCTTTTAACGCGATGATCCCATGATTGAATAAATTGGGAATGGTGCCGTAATAGTGTTTGAAGATGGCGAAGCGTTCTTTTAGCGACTCCTTATGTTTCTGTTTTGACATCCCGCCCACGAGATAGCGCGCTACATATTGATGTGCATTAACAGATTTATTTGCCTTTTTAGCACAGCGAATGACCCAATCTATATCGGCGCATAGCTTATAATTGAGGTCATACGGTTCTGCAATACTCCGTTTGATATAAATCGCCTGATGACAGATATTCATGCCATAACGAAAACTCTTCCAGTCGAAATTTGCTGGTACTTTATGTCTTCGTTCACCAATAATAGCTCGATTGTCATCTACAAGTATCGTTTCACCATAGAGGATATCGGCACCATCACTGAGCTTCGCTAGATTTTCGATGCTGTTGAGATCGTATATTTCATCTCCGGAATTCAAAAAGAGAACATAGTCACCTGTAGCCAAAGCAAGGCCTTTGTTCATCGCATCGTAAATTCCTTTGTCTTTTTCAGATAATAAGACCGCAATTTTATCCTGATATTTTTGAATAACGGCTAAAGTACCATCGGATGATTCCCCATCAATGACGATATATTCAATATTGTCGTAAGTCTGGTTAGCAACAGATGTGATGGTATGCTCAATATCCCGCACATTATTGTAAACGACAGTGATGATTGAAAATTTTGGATGAGCAGACATGTCTATTTATTGAATTTGTTAATTTTTTTCTTGAGGAATCGGATGCCCCGATTGAATAAAGAACCTTTCCGATGTGCGTAGAAATATTTGATAGCTTCATACCCTTGTACATTCTCCGCTATTTCGGTAGGGAAAAAATGTACAGGATGATCTGCTAAAGTGACCTGATAGGTTGATTCTGCAGCTGTATGAGTGCCCGAACCATCGTTACCGATATTCTGTGTCATCGAATTCCTCGGATACAAAACTAGTCCATTTTTTTGAATACCGAAGCGTACCAACGTATTGCCCAGGAGTTGATCCTTCCAGTGCGTAGCTCCTGTACCTGCTTCCAAAAGTTCTCTTTTCCTTCAATACTGAACTGATGAATCTGTTCCTCCGAAAAATCGGGAACAAGCTCATCTATGTTGGGGTTGAAATGTTGCCAAGCACGATCCCATGTTGCCCACCCCAGCTATTGGCGACTCGAAAGAAAAACGTTTCAGGAAGCTCATTCAGATTTTTTACCGGATAGCCGTAGCCACTGATCTGCATGACCTGTTCGTCCTCTTTATAGCGGTTTAGTGCTTTATTAAAGTAATCGAGAGCAAATGCTGATGTTTCGAGATCATCTTCTAAGACTATAATCTGCCCATGTTCTTGCACGACTTTGGTAACACCGTCAATGACATTCGCAGCTAAGCCCCAATTTTGTCCCGCTCGACAATTTTGATCTGTTTAAAATACCAGGGCTTTTTATAATCCGACGTACCTCTTCTACAGCCTCAATCGCGCGCTCATCTTTTGCCGCATCCGAATAAATATAGAGAATAGTCTGGTCAGCATACCTGTTTCTCTCAAGTGCTGCAAGAGTCTTTAGCGTATGCGCTGGACGATTATACACAAAGAGTAAGACTGGAGCAAGACTGTTCATCTATCAAAAATTTTGTTAAAAGCTTTTTATTAGCCTGACGGGTATCACGGACTTCCATGGTCTTACCCAATAGTCTAAAAGCAATATTGAAATAACTTCTTGTTTCAAAAATACGACCTTTACCCAAAGAAGACAGCATTTTCTTTACGCTCGCTAATATCGCCATTGAGAAAGCCTTTGTAAACGTATAATTGATATTGCAATATTCTGTCAGATGATAGACGAATTCGCTCTTTAGAAAAGCTTTGCGATCTACTTGGCGCTGCTGTCTGTCGTGATAAGCCTTGGCATCTTCGGCTAATACAAAGTTTAATCCATAATAATGGATGCGGTTGGCATAATCTTTATCTTCTCCATAATGGAAGAAAATTGGAGAAAAACCGCCGACTTTTTTGATGACAGCTTTTGGTATCAACAAAAAGCAGCATTGACGAATGAGCAGGTTCGGTAGGAATTTTCAAACTGCGTATGCTTCGTATAAATTGAGAACCCATGGTCGAGTTTTTCCTCCGTACCATCGTAGTGGATGGGGAAATAATTCCAATGTTTGCAGTGTTTACCTTGATCAGGTTGGCGATGCAGTTTTGATCTACCCAAGCGTCCTGATTGACTAAAAAGGCGTAGTCATAATCTTCCTCGAGGGCGATAGTCAATCCAATGTTGTTGGCTTTCCCAAAACCGAGGTTTTCGGGACTTTCTATCAGCCTGACAGCAGGATAAGTTTCTTTGATGATACAGGTAGTATGATCCCTTGAGTTATTATCTATAACAAGGATATCCGTTGGATGGCTTGATAATAATAAACTGTGCAGGCATTTGTGAATCCAAGGTTCAAAATTATAAGAAACGATTATGGTGAGAATCTTGGCCATCTATTTTTTCGGATAACTGTGATGAAATAGCTGAATAATTCCAACAAAATACTCGGCTTAAAGACTCTATTGACGATAATATATGCACATACAGCGACAGCGATAGTACTTGCAAACCGAAGGTACAGGTTGGCAATGGATGCGGTGGCATAGTGTGCTGCCAAACAGCTGATACCGGCTAATACAGCATATGAAAATACATCCTGAATTAGATAACGGAATGAATAGGTCATATAGGGTTTAGCCGAAGCGTACCAGACAAATATCCATAAGGCATTTAATCCGGAGGTTAAGGCGATGAGCATTTCAATGCCAAGCGATTTGCCAAAGACTAAAATAGCGATTTGAAGTAAACCAAAAACAACGATATTTCGCATATAGATCTGGGACTTTCCCTTGCTGATAATCAGGCTGGAGAAGACATTGCTTACTGAGTCAAAAGCAGCTCCAATACAGAAAATCTGAAGAAAGATAGCACTTTGCTGCCATTTTCGGTTATTGTAATCGTAATGAAGTCTTGTGCAACGGTTGTTAAACCAAATAACATTGGAAAAGCCAAAAAAGCAGTAAAGGAGATGAGCTTGCGGAATACACGAACCTGTCTGTCCTTATCGTCTTCTATCTCACGTAGGATAGGTTGTGTGACGTTATTAACCATATTGGTTAAAATAGACTGCGCCATTTGGCTCCATTTATTTGGTTGAACAGTATATCCTAATTCTTCGGTTGTATAATGTTTTCCCAAAATTGCCGCATATATGTTTTTATTAATATTGATAAAAATATTGGTAACCAGTATTTTACTGCTAAACCCTAGAATATCGCGGATAGGACTGAAATCGAAGGTAAATGAGGGCTTGAATTTGGAAAAATACCAAAAGCCAAGCATATTAAAACCGCTATAGGAAACGATCTGGACCGCAAATGCCCAATAGGCATAACCTTTATAGGCTAAATATATACCAATTGTATTTGATAAGATAAGGGCCAAAGTCCCGGTGATCACTCTTTCCTTGATCTTTAAATTGCGGAAAAGGTAGGCGTTATGCGCAATCCCGAAACTTCCTAACCAGAAGGATAGAAAGGTAAATCGACTGAGTTCAACAAGTACCGGCTGGTTGTAGTACAGGGCAATGAGCGGTGCTGAAAAGAATAATACAATATAAATAAATGTACCTATTCCAACACTTGTCCAGAATACGGCATTGTAGTCTTTATGTTGAACTTCTTTTTATTGACAATCCCATACACAAATCCGCTCTCTTGAAATGCTGAGGCAAGAACAGAGAATATGGTAATCATGGCTACTAAACCGTAATCTTCTGCTGTTAGTTTACGATTTAGTAGAATGCCGAAGCCGAAGCCCAAAAACTGCTGGATGATACTGGCCATACCACCCCATAGCAATCCTTTTGTTGTTTTTGATTTTAAAGAGTCATTTCCTGTTTGCGATGACATGCTAAATTAAATGAGCGGCAATATTAAAGTATTGCAATTGTATTCGCAAATTCTTTTAAGGAAACATCAGTCGGATTGATATCAGTAATCAAATAGGAAATATCACGTAGAGGTACCACTTTCATTTTTTGAACGGAATTAAGTTTTTCCGCAATACTGAGTATAGCAACCTTCTTAGAGCATTTGATCATTGCACGTTTGATTTGCACAACTTCCCAGTCGGAATCCGTTACCCCATCTTCTACAGAGAGTGAATTGGTACCCAGCAAGCAAAGATCTACTTTTAGGTCCGCCAATTCATTGGCCACCTGTGCACCTGATACAATATTTGTATTACGTGAAAGCTTTCCGCCAACCAAAATCACTTCAAGATTTGGCTTTTCAGCCAGTTCTAATGCAACTAGTGGGCTGATCGTAAAGAATGTACATTGAAGGTGGTCTGGAATTGTTCGTGCCAGTTCAATCAAGGTCGTTCCCCGCCGACCAATACAGTCATACCATTTGAGATTAATGAGCTTGCCTTCTTGGCAATTTCTTTTTCGCTTCTTTAGCGTAGACATTTCCGTCCTGAAAAGGAAATTGAAATGATTTGGAAAGCGCTCCACCGTAGACTTTTAAAACTTTGCCATTTTCTGCAAGCTCGTTCAAGTCACGTCTGATCGTATCTTCGGATACATTAAGTTGGACACTTAAATCTGAAGATAAAACTTTGTTATGTAGATTGATCTGATGTATAATAAATGCTTGTCTTTCTTCCTTTAACATTGGTCTTTGGTTTTAATCGGAGTTATTAAACTAGTTGAAAAAAATCAGTTTAAATGTAGTGAAAATTATTCTTCCTTTTTATCAATTTTTGTTAAACCCGCTTTAAAGCGAGGTTTGAATCCTGTTGGCTTGCTAGCTGCAGTTTGTTCCGTTGTAGTATCATCATTCTGCTGGGGTTCAACAGTTGGATTGGCCATATTGCTTCCCGTTGGTGTTGCTTCTGGAGCCGCGGTTTGTTTCGCGTTCGGGTCTTCTGTTGGCGGATCCACTTCCTGTGTATCGTCCGTATTTGCTGCTGAGGGAACTACTGTCGATGGAGAATCAGTACTTGCTGTTTTGGTTAAACCAGCTTTGAATCTTGGCTTAAAGCCTGTTGGCTTTGATATCTCTGTTGCCGAACTTGTCGCGGATTCCGCAGGTGAGGATGTATTCGCTGTAACAGTGCTATCCTCGACCGCTGAAGGTGTAGTCGCATCCTCTACCGAAGAGTTTGCGGATTGAACAGATTCAGCCGCCTGTTTGTTATCAGCACTTGCTGTTTTCGTTATTCCGGCTTTAAATCTTGGCTTAAAGCCTGTCGGCTTCGATGCTTCTGTTGCCGCGCTGTCCGAGGCCTCTGCAGGTGAAGATGTATCCTCATTAATAGTGCTATCAGTTGTTTTCGTCACACCGGCTTTAAAGCGAGGAGTGAACCCCGTTGGTTTAGCAATTGCTGTTTCCTGCTCGCTGGGTTCTTTTTGCTGCTTGTCAACAGTGTTCTCTACTGCCGGCGGCTTTGTTTGGGAAGAATCCGTACTTGCTGTTTTCGTTACACCAGCTTTAAACCTAGGCTTGAAACCTGCCGGTTTGTTTGCTGCGGTTGTATCCGTTTCAGCCGTATTCTCCTGTTGTGGTTCAATGGATGGATTGGCTGGGCTACTTTCGGTTAGCGTTGGTGTTGCTTCTGGAGCAGCTGTCTGCTTCGCGCTCGGTAACTCTGCTGACGGAGCCATTTCCTGTGTCGAGCCGTTACTTGCTGCTTTCGTCAGACCTGCTTTGAATCTTGGCTTAAAGCCTGTCGGCTTCGGTGCTTCTGTTGCCGAGTTGTCCGGGGCCTCTGCAGGTGAGGATATATCCTCGTTAACAGTACTATCAGCTGCTTTCGTAACACCTGGCTTGAAACGGGGTTTAAACCCTGTTGGTTTAGTCGTTTCTGGCGCAGTGTCGTTCGACAAATCTGTAGGTGCGGCCGTCTCCTCGGCTGAAGTCGCTGTGTTTTTAGTGATTCCCGGTTTAAAGCGTGGCTTAAATCCTGTGGTAGAATTTGCAGCTGCCGTCGAAGGTTCTGTTGTAGGTTCCTCTTTCTGCTCAGCAGGTTCAGCTGGAGTTGCTGCCTTAAACCTTGGTTTGAAACCTGCAGGTTTTGCGGCAGTGGCATCTGTTACGGCCGGAGCCTTCTCAACAGGATCTGTTTGGATCGGTTTTTGATAACCGCCGTTTCTTCTTCCGTCAGATGGTAACTTTTACGAAGCTTGTTGAACCAAAACTTCTTGCTATGATCAAAGCTTTTCTCGCCCATAGCAGAATAGTGTGCCCTGAACTCTTCAAATAAAGGTTCATCTGCAGCTTTTAAAGCTTTTAAATCAATTTTCTTTTTCGTGAAAAATTCTTCAAAAGTCATCCTGTTACGAGTTTGATATAGTCTATTACAAATGTAGTAATTTTTCTGACGGCGCTGAGAGGCCTTGCTATAAAAAAGAGCGACAAGCGCTCTTTTTTAGATATTTTGTGAGATAAACAGCTTATGCCATATTATGGTATACCGCCTGAACATCATCATCCTCTTCGATTTTATCGATCATCTTTAATACATCTGCCGCTTGCTCTTCAGTAATATCAGAGTGTGATAAAGCAATACGCTCCAACTTTGCCGAGCTTACTTCGATACCTTTCTCTTCCAGCAATTTTTGCATATTACCGAAATCTTCAAAAGAAGTCTGAACTACAGCAACATCATTGCCTTCTTCATCAGCTTCAACGTACAATTCTTCCAAACCACCATCGATAAGTTCCAGTTCCAATTCTTCAAGATCCAATTCGTCTGTAGCTGCAAAGCGGAAAATAGACTTGCGATTGAAAATAAAATCCAAGGATCCTGTTTTTCCCAATGAACCCCAGCTTTGGTAAAATAGCTACGGATATTTCCTACGGTACGGTTGGTATTGTCTGTTGCTGTTTCGATCAAAACCGGAACACCATGTGGGCCATAACCCTCATATACATATTCTTCGTAGCCTTTTGAATCTTTCTCTGAAGCACGTTTTATAGCTGCTTCGATACGATCTTTAGGCATATTTACAGCCTTAGCATTATGTATTGCTGTGCGAAGTCTCGAGTTGGTTTCAGGGTGAGGGCCGCTTTCTTTAACCGCCATAGCGATCTCTTTACCTAAACGTGTAAATTGCACGGCCATCTTAGCCCAGCGTTTGAATTTCCGCTCTTTTCTGAATTCGAAAGCTCTTCCCATTGTTATATTTTGTTTTTAAGATTCTCAATCATATCGACTGTCATCTTCTGGATGTCAAATTCTGGCTTCCAGTTCCAGTCTTTACTTGCGTATGAATCATCCAGACTTGCAGGCCATGAATCGGCAATCTGTTGTCTTGGGTCATTCGCTACGTAAGAGATTGCAAAATTAGGAAGAATTTTTTAATTTCTTGTGCGAGTTCTTTTGGAGTAAAAGTAATTCCACCAAGGTTATAGGCGTGGCGGATGCTCAGACTTTCCTGTGGCGCGTCCATCAGCTCAAGTGTGCCGCGGATGGCATCTTCCATATATAACATCGGTAATGCTGTATTCTCGGATAGGAAACATTCGTAAGTACCTGTTTTCAGTGCCTCATAGAAGATATCAACAGCATAATCTGTCGTTCCACCTCCCGGTTCTGTTTTCCAGGAGATAATACCTGGATATCTTACGCTACGGATATCCAATCCGCGGTGCTCCTGATACCATTCGATAAGGCGCTCACCTGCAAGCTTACTGATTCCATAGATCGTATTCGGATCCATAACACAGTATTGCTCCGTATTTACTTTCGGTGAGTGCGGACCGAAGACAGCAATGGAACTTGGCCAGAATATTCTTGAAACTTTATACGTAACAGCTAGGTCAAGCACATTGAGCAATCCATTCATATTAAGCTCCCAGGCTTTTTCAGGATATTTCTCTCCTGTTGCTGAAAGCATGGCTGCCAATAAATATACTTGAGTAGGTTTATATTTTTGAAACAATATGTCCAGACCATTTTTGTCAAGCACATTTGCAATTTCAAAATTCTCGTCGGGGCTTTTTGTTTGTGGTTCTCTGATGTCTGTGGTGACAACATTTTCTGCACCAAATTTTTACGCAGAGCGATTGCCAATTCAGTACCGATTTGGCCGTTTGCACCAATGATAATAATGCTTTCTTTCATGATGCAAATATAACGGCTTTTCAGTATCTAGCAACTGTTTGATGCAAAGGACAGTCTCCTAAAAATGTTAATTTATAGACTCTTGGCGCTGTTTTTATGAGATTTTAAACCGTTTCAATCGTTTGTTCTGTTTTTTTGAATGAGCAGCGAAAATTTTTATTTTTTTGAATTATCGTTACTTCAATTTTTTAGGTCAAATACGGCGGTTTGTGCTCAATATTTTTTTGATCAAGGCGGAAAAAACGGAGCCGTTGTGACTTTTTAGCAGAATAAGCGATATTTTGTTATTTTAATATTGTAATTGGGGAATATTTTTTAAATTTGAAGAATTCATTCTTCAAGAATCAACTAAAAACACATCAAATAACAAATTTTATATACACAATTTAAACACAGACAAAAATGAAAGTGGCAGTAGTCGGCGCAACAGGCCTTGTAGGTACTGAGATGCTAACCGTGTTGGCGGCGCGAAATTTCCCAGTAACAGAATTGATTCCAGTAGCTTCAGAGCGTAGCAAGGGTAAGGAAATTGAATTCAAGGGAAAGAAGTATAAGGTGGTTACACCATCTGAGGCTATTGCTTTGAAACCTGATGTTGCATTGTTCTCCGCAGGAGGTGACACGTCTAAAGAATTTGCACCAAAATTTGCAGAAGCTGGAATTACAGTTATTGACAATTCTTCAGCATGGCGTATGGATCCGACGAAGAAATTGGTTGTTCCAGAAGTAAATGGCGATGTGTTATCTGCTGATGACAAGATCATCGCAAATCCAAATTGCTCAACTATTCAAATGGTAGTGGCGTTAAAACCATTACACGATAAATATAAAATTAAGCGTGTCGTAGTTTCGACCTATCAGTCCGTAACAGGCACAGGAGTAAAAGCCGTTAACCAGTTGATGGATGAACGCGCAGGTAAAGAAGGCGAAAAAGCTTATCCTTATCAGATTGATTTGAATGTCATTCCACATATCGATGTATTCCAGGAAAATGGCTACACCAAAGAGGAAATGAAAATGATTTTGGAAACAAACAAAATCATGCGCGACGATTCAATCAAGGTAACAGCAACAACTGTGCGTATTCCAGTGATGGGCGGGCACTCCGAATCATTGAATATCGAATTCGAAAATGACTTTGATCTAAATGATGTACGTGCTGCATTAGCAGCTCAAAGTGGTTGTATCGTTGTTGATGATCCTGCTAATCTTCAATACCCGATGCCAAAAGATGCACATGGTAGAGATGAGGTTTTTGTAGGACGTATCCGTCGTGATGACTCGCAACCGAATACGTTAAATATGTGGGTAGTAGCAGACAACTTGCGTAAAGGTGCAGCAACAAATGCTGTTCAAGTTGCTGAACTATTGGCAGAAAAAGGATTGATCTAACTCAAGTAGATTCCATAATATTGAGCCCCCATGAAGTAATTCATGGGGCTCTTTTTATAGGTACATTTATGATTTCCAGGAGGACAGGCATTTTTCAGCCAGGTCCAACAAATCTCTTGCTATGGTGTCAAGGTCTTTGGCAAGATGGAAAAATCAATCTTATCATTCAATGGTACATAGCTGTCTTTTTCCTGCTCTTCCAGGCGGTCAGGAAATAATATGCCGAAGAGGTGATCCGTTTCATGCTGGAAGATTACTGCGGTAAACCCTTCAATATTTTCTTCGATAACTTTTCCCTCCTTATTGATGTATTGCAAACGGATCGCGTAGCTCCGCAAAACGTCTTCTTTGCGATTTGGGATGGATAGACAGCCTTCTGCACCCTTCCGTTTTAGCTTTGAACGCCACAGGATTTTTGGGTTTACATAAAACTCGAAAGGTTGTTCCGGTTTGTCAAACCGTTGCACCCAGATCAGGTTTTTGTTGATCCCAATTTGAGGTGCCGCTATTCCTACCCCTGGATGGTTTGGATCCCGAACAGTTGCAAACATCCGCTTTGAAAGTGTTTCTAACAGTGGGTCATTGTACTTAACATCACTGCTTGTCGCTTTCAATACCTTTAAATCTTTTTCGTCGGTAGTTTGTAATACACGAAGAAGTGTGTTTTCATTCCCTGATAGAATAATCTTCTTGTCAGCTTCCGTAAATTCCTGTCCGGCATTCAGGTTGACCGGTCGCTCATTCTTCGCTTTATGAAAGGCTTTTTCTCCTGCCATAATTTTTGTTTCTAAATTGTTTTCTACTGGGGAACTGGACAACGATAACCGTTGCTGTAGGCGCAATAAGGATTGTAAGCCTTATTAAAATCTATCTCAATGGTACTGCCTTTGATATCATCTGTGGACAGGTCGATATACCGCCCACCACTATAACTCTCGTGGCCGTTTGTCTGATCTAAAAATGGTAAAAATAAATGTTTTTTGTAAGCAGGATTTTGAAATAAGGCCACACTTTGATAGATATTTAATGTCCTTTCAGCCCCGTTCAATTGAAATGTCACAATCGCATAGCGTTTGTATTCATTGCTGGTACCGTCATAGGTAGGCATACGAAATACAGGTTCATCAAATAAGACCTCTATTTTTGCTTTAGCTTTATAGTTAGGGCTAATAGGAAAGTAATCTAAAGATGCCACTTGATCGGCTTTCAATGGGCCAAATTGTTCTTTGGCTAATTCCAAAGCCTTCTCCTTGCGCTGGGCCAAAATTTGTTGCTCATAACTGCTCTGCGCATGACCATATAGGCAAAATGCAACAAAAAGGCTGGCAATAACTGTTTTTCTCATTTATCTTTTAAATAGTCTATCAAAGTTATAGCTTTTTTAGTGAATTGAAGTTTTACACAATAAAAAAAAAAAAATGATGACACTTCATGGGCTAATAGCCTGTGGAAGCAGAATCTCAACACGCATATCTCGATACTCAAATCTAAATTGTACTTTTGTAAAAAACGATTTTCCATGAGGTTAATGGCATTTGATTATGGTACAAAACGAATTGGGGTTGCGGTTACGGATCCGATGCAAATTATTGCTACAGCACTGACAACAGTTCATCCGCAGGATATTTGGACTTTTCTTACGGATTACCTCCACACGGAACAGATCGAAACATTCGTTGTCGGTAAACCCAAACAATTGGACGGATCGGATTCGGAGTCAGCTTCGCATGTGGTCGGGTTTATGCGCAAATTGAAAAAGACCTACCCTACAATTCCAGTTGTGGAAATTGATGAACGGTTTACTTCAAAAATGGCCTCTGCAGCCATCGCTCAAAGTGGGAAGAAGAAAAAGGACCGTCAACAGAAAGGCCTGGTCGATACAGTCTCAGCGACAATTATCTTGCAGAGCTATATGGAGGGTCGGAATTTTTAAATACGAATTTTATCGCATGAACCGTTAGCAATAGATAACTCGTTTATTAATGGAGTAGTGTCAATTTTATGATCATATAGTCCATGTAGGCGATGTAATCAAAACTGGGCGTAGCGGGCTCACTTAATACATAATTACAGATGAAAAGCATATTATTTTTTACAGAAGACATAGATTTTAAATTAAAAGAAAAAGGTAAGATTCGCCAATGGATCGCTGATGCGATAAAAGCTGAGGGATTTAAGCGCGTAGGCGAACTAAGTTTTATCCTCTGTTCGGACGCTTATCTTTTGGAAATCAATAAAGAATACCTGAATCACGATACCTATACCGACATTGTGACTTTTGATTCATCAGAAGATGAGGATACCATTGCTGGCGATATTTTTATCAGCGTGGAACGTATCCAGGAGAATGCACAAAAATTTAAGGTTGATGAACGTGATGAGTTGCATCGCGTCATTATTCACGGTGTTATGCACCTTTGTGGATATCCGGACAAAAAACCGGCTGATAAAGCTAAGATGACGGCTAAAGAAGATGAATATCTAGGGAAAAGAAATTTCTAGTTTATTCTACCATCCAATGTCAGTAGGGGTGTCCAAAAGAAATGGATACCCTATTTTTTTACTCGTATCCTCTTGAAACCTCATTTCAGCGGTTCAATTCTCCAGCGGGTCCTTTCCCTTTTTGACAGCTTCTTATTTATCTTTTATGCAAGTGATCTGTTATTTTCTGATTCAGTTCTTCCCAGCTGAGGAACACTTAAGTATAAGGTATATACGCGAATATCTCCTGAGTTTTTCCGTCAAAAAAACTTGACTTTCCCATTATATTTAATTAGCTTCAAAACACAAATTGCTAAACCATTTATAATGTGTCTAATATGAACGAATTAGAGGAATATTTCCGAAATAACAATGCGAAGCTGATCAACAAATGGATGCATTATTTCGACGTATACGATCGCCATTTCCGTCGATTTAAAGATAAAGAGATCGTCGTGCTGGAAATAGGTGTCTTTCAGGGCGGAAGCCTGCAGATGTGGAAGAAATATTTTGGCGACAAAGCTAAAATCTATGGTGTAGACATCAACCCCAATTGCAAAGAATTAGAAGAGGAGAACGTAGAAATATTTATAGGATCTCAGTCAGACCGTAAATTCCTTCGTAAAGTGAAAGAATCAATCCCACCAATAGATATCCTGATAGATGATGGGGGCATACCATGCTGCAACAGATTATTACATTTGAAGAGTTATTTGGACATGTAAAAGAAGATGGTGTCTATCTATGTGAAGACCTGCATACCTCTTACCAAGTTTTTTTATGGTGGTGGGCATAAACGGAATGGCACTTTTATCGAATACAGTAAGAATTTTATTGATTACATCAATGCTCATCATTCAGAACAACGCGGGCTGAAAGTCAATGAATTTACACGTTCGGTCAACTCCTTGCATTATTACGACAGCATATTGGTGGTTGAGAAACGAAAAATGCAGCCGCCAACACATATGAGAACAGGTACTGCTACAGTACAGGATTTTGATGCTCCGCCAACAGGGATAAGCGGATTAAAGTGGAAGATTAAGAAACCGGCGTTAACTGCGATCAATAAATTCCTCCGTTTTTTTAGGATTGGTGGATTTATGTGGAGATAGCAAATCGATAATACATAAAAAAAAGCGTTGTACAGCTGTACAACGCTTTTTTATAGCATTGCTAATGACTAAAATCTTTCAAATTGAGAGAAGAAGAAGTTACCTTCGATAGCCGCATTTTCATCAGAATCAGATCCGTGGATAGCGTTAGCATCGATAGATTTAGCATATTTATTACGGATTGTACCTTCAGCTGCGTCAGCTGGATTAGTAGCACCGATTAATGTACGGAAATCTTCAACAGCATTGTCTTTTTCTAAGATTGCAGCAACGATAGGACCTGAAGTCATGAACTCTACCAATTCACCGTAGAAAGGACGTTCTTTGTGCACTGCGTAAAATGCGCCAGCAGTTTCTTTTGATAATTGAATGTATTTCATTGCAATGATTTTGAAACCACCAGCAATAATATCGTTTAAGATTGCACCGATGTGACCGTTCGCTACTGCGTCAGGTTTAATCATCGTAAAAGTTCTGTTAGTTGCCATTATTTTAATTTTTTTGCAAACTTAGATAAATTGCTTTTTATATGCAATATAATTAGACTTATATAAAAACAATTTATTCGTCATAGTGTCTTAATTTAAAGTGCTCAGGGTCGTGAAACAAGTCTCAGTTCAATTCTGCTGAACCCGCAAGTTGTGCCTCCCTCCGTCACTGGCAATCTTTTTGCCGTGGAAAATGTAATAAGTTTATAGGCAATTGATAATGACCAGAAATAAAAAATCAACTGTAAACAAATCTATTAAATAAATATATTCGATACGAATATGTAACTTTGTAATGTTATGGCATTAAATCTAACAGTAGACATCGATAAGGATTCCGGCTTTTGCTTTGGAGTGGTATACGCTATAGATATGGCAGAGGAGATTTTGGAAGAGGACGGTTACCTCTATTGTCTTGGTGATATCGTACACAATGACGAAGAAGTAGCCCGATTGAAAGCCAAAGGACTGCGTATTATCGATCATGCTGCACTGCCTACACTACAAAACGAGAAGGTACTGATCCGTGCGCATGGTGAAGCCCCGAAACCTATCGTACAGCGTTAGAAAACAATATTACCCTAATTGATGCTTCCTGTCCAGTCGTACTCAAGTTGCAGAATCGGATCAAAACCTCTTTTGATCAGGAGGAAAAGATCTTGATCTTTGGAAAACATGGGCATGCGGAAGTCATCGGTCTACAGGGACAGACAAATAACGAAGCACTCGTATTTCAGGATATCGCTGAGTTGGATGATGCCGATCTGCCAGCTTCATTTACGCTCTATAGTCAGACAACAAAAAGTGTGGATAAATTCTACGCCATCAAAGAGGAACTGATCAAGAGAGGGTATGAGGTCAAAGCCAATGACACTATCTGTAGACAAGTGTCTAACAGATATGAGGATCTTGGTGCCTTTGCTCGACAATATGATAAAATTGTTTTTGTGTCCGGTAAAAAGTCTTCCAATGGAAAGGTTTTGTTTGAAGTATGCCAAAAAGCCAATCCCGAAAGTTACTTTATCTCCGACCCTGCCGAACTGGATGCGTCAGTTTTTAGAACCGGTGACCGTATCGGTATATGTGGAGCAACCTCAACACCAATGTGGCTGATGAAAGATGTAAAAGCGACCTTGGAAGCACTCTAACCTAGTTCACCCGTCATAGATATTTCATATTATCGCGAGTGAATCTGCAGTACATGCTTTTTTGTTTATTTTTGTAGGCTATGAGCAATAAAGCCAAAAAGGTATTCTTTTAGTACAATTAGGTACACCCGATAGTCCAACTACTCCAGACGTAAAAAATATTTGACCGAATTCCTAATGGATCCCCGCGTCATCGATATTCCTTATTTTCAACGGACATTATTGGTAAAAGGAATTATTGCTCGTACCCGCGCTCCAAAATCAGCAAAAATTTACGAAACAATCTGGGACAAGGAAACTGGCTCCCCTTGATGCATTACAGTATATTGCAACGAGACCTATTGCAGGAATCGCTAGGGGACGAGTACCATGTGGAGTTGGCTATGCGTTACCAAAATCCATCCATCGAAGCTGCACTGGGCAAGATGGAGGGGATGCTGCTCGAATCCGTTCGCGTTATTCCATTATTCCCACAATATGCATCAGCCACATCAGGTTCTGTAATAGACCGTGTAATGGAGCTGATCCGCAAATGGAATTATTTACCTGAGATTAGTTTTGTAAGCAATTTCTGCACGGATGACTTAATGGCTGAGACGTTTGCAGACCATGCTCGAAAACACGATCTTACACATTTCGACCACTTTGTGTTTAGCTATCATGGCCTTCCTGTCAGGCAGCTGGGTAAGGTGGATCCTACTGGCAAACTAAAATGTCCTGAATCGGGTTGTGACTCCTGCAAAACAAATGTCAATGCATATTGTTATGTTTCTCAGTGTTATGCGACGACGCGGACCATTGTTGAAAAACTAGGCTTGCAGAAAGAACAATACTCCCTGTGTTTCCAGTCCCGTCTGGGTAAAGAACCGTGGATTCAGCCCTATACTTCCGATTTGTTGCATGACCTCGCTAGTAAAGGCTATAAAAATTATTGGTCTTCAGTCCGGCATTTGTGGCAGACTGTATAGAGACTATCGATGAAATTGGCGTGGAATATGCTAATGAATTCAAGGATTTAGGTGGAGAGGAGGTCTGTTTGGTCGAAAGTCTTAATGATGATCCCAAATGGATAGCATCTCTGAAGCAATTGGCACTCAATGCCAAAAATTAAAACGAATTAATGATGTTGTTAGTAAATGCATGTGTTTTACTCATTCTAGATTTTTATATCTTTTTGCCCTCCGAGCTACGAAGATTAAATTTCCCAAAACAAAAATATTCGCCGTATTATGGTGGTCGTATTCGGCCCTATTATTATTAGGTGTTTTTATATCTGCCAAATATAACATTCCATTGATTGTACGATCTGTTATTTTGGTCGGGTTCTTTCTGACAGCAGCTTCAAAGATCTTCTTCTTTTTGATTTTGTTGATTGATGATATCCGTCGTGGCGGAGTCTGGGTCAAACGCTTGTTCAGCAAGAAGGAATCCGTAGAGGATGTTGTGGCAGATGCTGGCAGTTCATTGCCTGAAAATCCGGTCAAAGGCATCAGTCGATCCGAATTTTTGACCAAAGCGGGTATTTTAATTGGCGCTTCGCCGTTGATTCCATTAAGCTGGGGTATTATTTCTGGCGCATACGATTATCGCGTGAGACGTGTACCTTTATATTTACCTAATCTTCCGAAAGCTTTCCACGGCATGACCATCGCACAGATATCAGATGTACACTCGGGATCCTTCTATAACAAGACTGCTGTAAACGGTGGAATCGATATGTTACTTAAAGAAAAGGCAGATGTGACATTCTTTACAGGCGATATCGTGAATGCTCAAGCATCTGAAATGCGCGAATACCAAGATATTTTTGCGCGGGTGAAGTCGGATTTAGGCGTATTCTCAACATTGGGTAACCATGATTATGGTGATTACTATTATGGAAAAGAAGATTCTCCCGAGAAGCGAAAAAATTTGAAGGATGTGATTGATGTCCATAAAGTGATGGGCTGGGATCTATTAATGGATGAAAACCGCAAGATCAAAGTAGATGGCGAAGAACTCTGTATCGTTGGGGTGCAGAACTGGGGAACAGGTCGTTTCCCAAAACATGGCGATATCAAAAAGGCTTTGATGGGAACCGAGGAACAGTCCGTTAAGTTATTATTGTCCCATGACCCTTCTCATTGGCGCGCACAGGTATTGGATACTGATGTCGATGTGATGTTTGCAGGCCATACCCATGGTATGCAGTTCGGTGTACGCGCTGAAATGTTGCAGTGGAGCCCTGTACAATATATTTATAAAGAATGGGCTGGACTCTACCGTGCACAAGAAAATAAACGTTTATATGTCAATGTCGGTTATGGATTCTTAGGATATCCCGGTCGTGTTGGTATCCTTCCTGAAATTACAATCTTTGAGTTGATTAAAGGGCAAGATCCAAAATTTAAGGCTTAACCTGCTGTATGGAGGCTTTGGTCGTTCCGATCTTTGGCTTAATAATCTGGGAGATGACTAGCTGTCACGGGAGATGTCAGTGATTCTGATATTTTTAACATAGCTTTAAAGGACTCATCTTTAGATAATTTTACTTTTTAATTTTAACTTTTTACTTAAAAAAGCTAATATTGTGTATTCTGTACACCAGTTATACATAACATGCAATCAACTTTAAACTTTGGGGACTCTCCCCACACACGCGTTAATATTCTTACCGGGGAAAAAGTACTTGTGTCTCCACATCGCAGCAAGCGACCATGGCAAGGCCAGGTAGAAGATCTGCCAGGCGATGATAGACCGGCTTATGATCCCAAATGCTATTTGTGCCCAACCAATAAACGGGCAGATGGGGATATCAATCCAGATTATAAAGAAAGCTTCGTTTTCGTCAACGATTTTTCGGCATTATTGAAAGATACTAGCCAACAGGAATTTAATGAGGACGAATTGTTTATTGCAGAGACTGAAAAAGGAATCTGTAAAGTTATTGCATTTACACCACGCCATGACCTCACCTTGCCTGAAATGGAACAATCAGCTATAAAGGCTGTAGTTGATCTTTGGCAAAAGGAATTTGAGGAACTTTCCAAAGTGGAATGGATCCGCTATATTCAGATTTTTGAAAATAAAGGCGCTATTATGGGCTGTAGCAACCCACATCCCCATGGACAGATCTGGTCACAAAATCATTTACCGGTAGAGATTCAAAAGGAGTGTGTGCAACAGCAAAAGTACTTCGACAAATACCAGCGTACGCTATTAGCCGATTATATCAAAGCCGAACTAAAAAAGAAGAGCGCATTATTGATGAAAATGATTCTTTTGTCTCTTTGGTGCCTTTTTGGGCCGCTTGGCCTTATGAAACCATGATTGTTAGCAAAAGAGCTGTGCAAAATATAGCCGGATTTGACGAAAAGGAGAAGGAAGATCTTGCCGCAATACTCAAGTTATTGACCACACGTTACGATAACCTTTTCAAAACATCTTTTCCTTATTCTGCGGGTATGCACCAAGCTCCTGTCAATGATGGAGATCATCCGGAATGGCATTGGCATATGCATTTCTATCCACCTTTATTACGCTCGGCAACAGTCAAAAAATTTATGGTCGGATACGAGATGCTCGCTAATCCACAGCGGGATATTACACCTGAAGTTGCCGCCGAACAATTGCGGAATTGTGCTACCAAACATTATAAATCTAAGTAAGAATGATCGCAAAAGAAACTATAGTAAATAAATTTAAGAGCTTATATCAGGAAGAACCCATTGTGGTTTCCTCGCCGGGGCGCATTAATATTATCGGTGAACATACCGATTATAACGATGGTTTTGTATTACCTGCAGCTATTGACAAGGCTATTTATGTTGCTGTCAGCAGACGTGCGGACGATAATATTGTGTTGTATGCTGAAGACTATCAAGAAAGCCATGAGGTCAAATTAAGTGAAATCGCTATTTCAGAAAAGCACTGGCCGAATTATATCCTCGGTGTAGTGGACCAATACCAAAAGCGAGGTGCTATATTGGGCGGGTTTAACCTTTATATTGATGGTGATGTACCATTGGGTGCCGGCTTATCTTCTTCAGCAGCAGTAGAATGTGCTGTTACTTTGGCCCTTAGTGAACTGTTTGAATTAAATGTAGAACAGATTGATATCCCGCAAATTGCACAAAAAGCCGAGCATACCTATGCCGGTGTGATGTGTGGTATCATGGATCAATTTGCGTCGGCATTTGGTAAAGAGAAAATGTCATTAAGCTGGATTGTCGCTCCTTGGGATTTGAATACGTGCCACTTGACCTCAAAGGTTATGAAGTGGTCCTATTGAATACAAACGTGAAACACTCCCTTGCTTCAACGGCTTACAATACACGTAGAGAGCAATGTGAGCAGGCGTCATCATGGGTAAGAGCGCAATATCCTCAAGTTAAAAATCTGAGAGATGTTACAGTAGATATGCTGGATGAACTGGTTAAAGATAAAGATGCAGATATCTATGCCAAAGCAAGTTTTGTTGTCCGTGAAAATGAACGGGTAGAAAAGTCTTGCGAAGCATTACGCTCTGGGGATATTGAACAGTTGGGGCAATATATTTTTCAGAGTCATGAGGGCTTGAGCAAAGTATATGAGGTAAGTTGTCCTGAATTGGATTACCTGGTTGATTATGTCAAACAATTCCCTGAAGTCATTGGTGCCCGAATGATGGGCGGCGGCTTTGGCGGCTGCACAATCAATATTGTTAAAGAAGGTGCTGTTGCATCAATTTTGCCAACCTTGGAGAAAGAATATCAACAAAAATTTGATAAGGAACTTTCAGTCATTCAGGTAGAAATTGCGAATGGTACAAGGATTTTGTAATCCATTTTTTATTATAAAGCGCTCGTTTTCAGTGATCAATATAACTTTCAGTATATTTTCATACAGTTGAGTGAATAAAAGTTTTAGTAATAAATACCCGTTGAACTTCGGCGGGTATTTTTTGTTTTATTTCGACGAGGGGTGAATCTTTAAAAGTGTATATTGGTAATATATAATATTGTTCACTACCAATATATAAATTCATATATTGTAATATAAGCTATAATATATGATAACGCAAGGTGCAATATTACAGGTTGTTATGGTGAAACAGGCCGATTGACGATAGGAGGAGCTGTTTTTATTTTTATGTGTCAAGTTTCCCCAACGCTTGCTCTAGGTCTTCAATCAAATCTGCTACATTTTCAATCCCAACTGAGATGCGGAGCATGCCCAAAGTGATTCCGGACGCTTCCTTTTGCGCCTGTGTGTGGTGTCCGCCCCACATGCTGGCCGGATGCACAATAAGTGATTCAACACCGCCTAAACTAGCTGCATTGATAAAAATTTCCAGATTGTTAATTAAAGCCTGTGCATTTTTGAAGGCCTGCTCTTCATCTGTTCCCTCAACTTCAATACAGATCATTCCTGAAAAGCCGCGCATCTGGCGAGCCGCAAGTTCATGCTGGGGTGGCTTGAAAGCCCCGGATAACTTACGTTCTTAATCTTAGGATGCCGATCAAGGAAACTGGCGAGTTCTAATGCATTTGAATTGATTTGTTTGACACGTAGGCTCAGCGTTTTGAGCCCACGGAGGAGCAACCAAGAATCCAATGGTGCCAAAGATGCCCCCAGAGCAACACTGCGCTTCCAGACTTTTGAAATATAGTCCTGACTTCCACAGACAATGCCAGCCGTTAGGTCGCTATGCCCACCCAGATATTTCGTAGCGCTATGAACAACGATATCAATCCCAAAGTCCCGTGGTGTCTGATTTATGGGGAGGCAAAGGTATTGTCAACCATACTCAAAATATCATGTTGCTTGGCCAATTCACCAACTGCCTTTAGATCCGTAATATTTAAATTCGGATTGGAAGGAGTTTCGATATAGATGAGTTTGGTGTTTTCCTGAATAGCATGGGCAAAGGCTGCGGTATCCGTTTGGTCCACGGCTGTGACGCTGATGCCATAGTCGGTCAGAAATTCTTTAAAAAAATAGCTGTTCCTGAGTAATGGGCAAGCTGTGCAACGATATGGTCACCAGATTTCACAATAGCTAATATGGCGGTACTGATAGCGGCCATGCCCGTCGCAAATACGAGTGCATCTTCTGTTTTCTCCAGTTTGGCGACTACCGCTGCAACTTGGCTATTGGTTGGATTGCCATGACGGTGATAAAAGTAAGGATGTTTGGGTTCGGTCGCTGCCTTGATGTATTCCGCGGGATCACTGTCCGCAATATAAGTTGATGTCTGAAAGATAGGAGCCGTTACAGCAGCGGTTGAATTGAAGTGTTGTCCTTCATGGACGAGTATCGTTTCGGTATTGGATGCCATGCTAATTTTTATTGATAAGTGTCCTTTTTTAGCTTCAATAGACACATCACATATATGTCTGTTCCTGATAGCCAATAAGAGCCTTCAATATCCTTTCATTGCACTTGGCGCAGATTGCTATAGGAAGGTTTCTTGTATACCCAAATATAAATAAAATCTACACAATAAGTAGATTTTATTTATAGCTGAGTGCCAAGAGCGTTACGATAACATCTGTTTGAGTAGGTTTAGCGCGTAGCTTATTGTATTTACATTACTTAGCGCAAGGCGAAGTTGCCCTTTACTTCTTTGAGATTGCTGATTTCAGGGTGGGACTGCACAAAAGACAGTACCCGACCAAACTGATCCGATTCAAAATAGCTCGATTTTGGGTTATTGACAAAATACCCTTTTAGTGTATTCTTTTTATAGGATATCTTCTCGAACCCAATTGTTTTTCCAAACCATTGCAGGCGTAAAGTATTGAATAGCTCGAATACTTCGTGTGGGATCGGGCCAAAACGGTCTTCGAGTTCTTTCTTGAATGCCGCCAGTTGCTGCTCGTTCTCGAGTTTGGAAAGCTCCGTATAGAGGTTATAGCGTTCGGTGATATTCGTTACGTACTCATCAGGGATTAATACTTCAAGATCGGTGTCTATTTGTGTAAAATTAACATATTTGCGTTCCTGTTCATCCGCAAATACCTCCGAGAACTCATCATCTTTCAGTTCCTGGATGGCTTCATCCAAGATTTTGTGATACATTTCAAAACCTATTTCAGCAATAAAGCCTGATTGCTCTCCGCCCAGTAAATTTCCGGAACCCCGGATATCTAAGTCCCGCATGGCAACATTGAATCCCGAACCTAGCTCTGAGAATTCCTCGATCGCCGAAAGTCGTTTGTATGCCTCCGATGTCAGTGTCGATAATGGAGGACTCAATAAGTAACAGAAGGCTTTTTTATTCGAACGACCTACACGGCCCCGCATTTGGTGAAGGTCACTCAAGCCGAACATATGCGCATGGTTGATGATAATGGTATTGGCATTCGGGATATCCAGGCCTGCTTCAATAATTGTCGTTGCGATAAGCACGTCAAAGTCGTGGTTGATGAATTTGAGCATCACATCTTCCAATTCATCTCCTTCCAGTTGACCATGGGCCACGACACGTGCTCCAGGTACAAGCTTGCGGATTAAATTGCCCAATTGAGGAAGGTCAGCCACACGGTTATGGATAAAGAACACCTGTCCACCCCGATCGAGTTCATAACTGACTGCTTCACCGATCAATGATTCATTAAATACGTGAAGCTCGGTCTGTACCGGTTGACGATTGGGCGGAGGAGTCGATATAATGCTTAGATCTCGCGCTCCCATCAAGGAGAAATGCAAGGTCCTGGGGATAGGGGTCGCTGTTAAGGTCAACGAGTCCACATTGGCACGCATAGCCTTTAACTTCTCTTTAGCGGCAACACCAAATTTCTGCTCCTCATCAATAATCATCAAACCCAGATCCTTGAACTTGACATCCTTACTCACCAGACGATGTGTACCGATGATGATATCTATTTTTCCCTCCGCAAGACGCGCCAAAGTGTCCTTGATCTGCTTGGTCGTTTTGAAACGGTTGATGTAGTCAATATTGCATGGAAGTCCTTTCAGACGTTCGGTAAAAGTACGGTGATGCTGTAATGCTAAGATCGTTGTTGGGACTAACACAGCAACCTGTTTGCTATCAGCAACGGCTTTAAATGCTGCCCGGATGGCAACTTCTGTCTTTCCAAACCCGACATCACCACAGATCAACCGGTCCATTGGATGTGGCGACTCCATATCTTTTTTACATCTGCGGTAGCCTTTTCCTGATCTGGTGTATCCTCATAGATAAATGAGGCTTCCAGTTCATTCTGCAAATAGCTGTCCGGAGAGAAGGCATTCCCATGCTGAGCCTTCCGTTTTGCATAGAGCATAATCAGGTCACGGGCAATATCCTTGACTTTCTTCTTGGTCGTTTTCTTTAATTTATCCCAGGCATCCGTACCGAGCTTGTTCATCTTCGGAACTGTGCCCTCTTTGCCGGAATATTTTGAAATCCGGTTTAACGAGTTGATATTGACATAAAGCAAATCATTGTCCGCATAGATCAGCCGGATCATCTCCTGGGATTTGCCATTGACATCCACCTTTTCCAGTCCGCCATACCGGCCTACCCCATGATCAATATGCGTGATAAAATCTCCGGGTTTGAGATCCCGTAGATCTTTCAATGTAATTGCCTGCGAACGTTCGTATGCTTTTTTCCGTTTGTATTTGTAGTACCTGTCAAATATCTGATGATCTGTATAACAACAATTTTAAGCTGTCGTCCCTAAAGCCTTCGCGCAATGCTTTATGAATAGGGATAAACGTAGCCGCTTTGTCAAGATCCTCTAATATCGTATAGATTCGCTCCACTTGTTTCGCTGAATCCGAAAAGATCAGATTCTGGATCCGATGGCTCTCATTTTCCTTAAAGTTATGGATCAGCAGATTAAAATCTTTATTAAAAGAAGGTTGAGGATGAATATCAAACTTGAGTGTGACTTCCCCTTATAGAAAAACTGTTTTCCAAATTCAATGATCGGGAAATCAAAAAATAGGGCATTGAGGTTTTTCTCATCGGTAAATTCATACTCTGGATTATGCCAGTCTGGATTATCTTTTTCTGTTTATCAGTCAAACTGGTCCAGAGTTGTTTTGCTTTTTCAACCCATCCTTGACAATATCAAGTGTAAACTGGGCGTCTTTGATCCAGATGGAAGCCCCTGA
Organism: Sphingobacterium sp. E70; assembly: GCF_019285695.1. Taxonomy (NCBI): domain Bacteria; kingdom Pseudomonadati; phylum Bacteroidota; class Sphingobacteriia; order Sphingobacteriales; family Sphingobacteriaceae; genus Sphingobacterium; species Sphingobacterium sp. E70. The sequence continues at coordinate 3,076,019 of NZ_CP079104.1, forward strand.
TCGATATATTCCAATAAGGAAATGTGCTGCGAGGTCAGGAACTTGGCCTGAACATTCGGAACAATGGTAACCTTATGGATTTTATTGACCGAGAGCTGCGATTCAATGTCAAAGGTCCGAATGCTTTCGATATCATCACCAAAGAATTCGATGCGGTAGGGAAGGTCATTCGAGAATGAAAAAATATCTACGATACCACCTCGTATTGCAAATTGTCCGGGTTCATAGACAAAATCTACACGTTCGAAGTCATATTCGATCAAAAACTCGTTGATAAAATCAATACTTAAAGCCGTGTTTTCTGTAATTTCCAGCGTGTTTTTCTCCAGATCGGTACGATTGATTACCTTTTCAGCAATTGCTTCGGGGTAAGTGACCACTATCTTTGGTAATTCCGACGTATGATTGAGCGAACTTAATGTTTCTGCACGCTGTAGTACATTTGCTGAATCCGTCTGTGTGAAGTCAAAAGCTTTTCGGTAAGAAGAAGGAAAAAAAGTACCTGTTTGTCCAATAAGCTTTCTAGGTCGCTTAAAAAGTAGGAGGCATCTTCGTGCGTTGGTAAAATAAAGACCATTGGATGCTCCTGCAATTTGTAGGATGAGACAGCGATGAATGCATCCGAAGAACCGACAAGGCCTTTCAGTTGAATCTTTGGATTTTTGGACTGCATAGCCTTTGTAAGCGACTGGACTGATTCGCTTTGGCTGTATTTTTCTAGTATTTCTTGAATTCCCACGAGCAAAAATTTCGAATAATTGCGAATTTAATTAAATACTCTTAAGTATGTGGTATGTTGTGCTAAATTTTTTGGTAAAAATTGATCAAAAAGAGAACTTTTGTTGCCGGGACAAAAGGGGAATGTCCCATGAATAGCGAGCGAGAGTATTGTGGCAAACGAGCAATTATGCTGCCTGTCCTTGAAGACTAGCAATGGAGATTCAGTAATGAATTATTTTGCTAAGTGAAATGTATAGGCAAAGGCCAATAAGATCAAAAGGATCGCCAGATAGAGTAATTTATACTGCTCGTAGGCAGTGACACGATAGGATCCAATTTTAACACGGTTTTTGCTGTTTCTCATAATTAATTCAGGTCAAGCTCAATTCGCTGTTCACTAATATAGCTTTTTAATGTTGTATTACCAAAAGCATGTAGTGTGTTTTGAAAATCTTCCCGGTAATCGAATTGAAAGTCCTCATGAAGTTTATCATATTTACCGACAGCATGTTTAATACGGCCCGTGATATATTTATGCAATTTATGGGCTGCCGATTGATAAGATGAATCAAATAGTCGTTCATAGTCGCCTATAACCCGTTGTAGGATATAAAAACGGAATTCAGCTTCACTGGTTTTGTCTTTGGTGACTTTCTCATGCTCGTTCACCAGACCGCTTGCCTGTTTGACCAGCTTGCTCAGCCCGATAAAATTGCTGTGATGCGGTGTATTGCCAATCTGACTTGTTCCGATGTCAAATAATTGAGCTAATTGCTTCCGCAATTTATCAATACGTTCCTCCAGATCATACTCGTTCTCTAACAATTGAAAATGCAATTGTTTCATCAGCATTTTGTCCTTACTGATCAGACGGACAAGTAATTTGTCTTTTTCTTTTTGTGGCAGCTCAAGGACAGCTTTCTTTAACTCGGCATCTTGATGTAGAGACATAATGTTTACGTAAAATGATCTTATTATTAGCGATGAAAGAGCAAAGATGAAAGACGCCTGATTGTTCAGCTAATAGTCTGTTATCCTTGCTCCTTTATCCCTATTTTATCAGCGACCTAAATAGGTGAATGGAAAGTATCATTCCGACCCTACAACATAGATCCGCTGGTTGATTGTTAATATAATATTCTAAATTTGATCGTATTGTCAATTTGCTTCAATTGTTTCAATAGATCTTTATCATATTCGCCCTGAATATCAGTTACTGCATAGCCAATATCACTCCTGGTCATTAAGAACTGAGCAACGATATTGATGTTGTTTTGTGCATAGACCTTATTGATTTGGGCCATGATACCCGGTACGTTTTTATGGATATGCAGCAATCTTGTCACCTGTTTAACTTTTGGTAATACCAGGTTCGGGAAATTGCGGCTGAGATAAGTGTCACCATTGTTGATAAATTCGGCCATACGACGTGGAATAAATTCCGAATTTTTCTTTTTACTTTTCTTATCATCAAATACGACAATTCCCTTGGCATTGCAGATATCTTTATTGATATGTCCCTTGATGTCGCCCAGATAACCGATTGTTTTTAATTTATCTGCCTGTTGAAGCTGTTCATCAGTAATGTCGATATTGTCGCCTAGCAAAAGCATGCCAACATCTTTTACATATTTTTCCTCAAAAGTCTCTTTCGTACGGATCGAGAAACCATCTCTTTTCAGAATATGGGCAGCAATCTCCGGAACATCACCGACAATGAGACAAAGAATACGGTTTTTAGGGTAAGAGATCGCACGTGGCAGATCATTTACATATAGGAATTCATCAAAGCTAGGCGTGATGAAATCCGCTTTTTCAGTGACACTTTTACGTTGGATGTTCTCCGTAAAGGCAAAAAACTTTTCGATTAAACCCGACTCTTTCAATTGAAAATCCGAATAACCGTCACCGATACCAAAAAGTCGGCCTTCGATATTCAGTTGTTTTAAGAGCTGTACTTTTCCGCCTTCAGTGGATAGGGGTTTTCCTCATCAAAGCCGATGATATTGCCTTCCGCATCGAATCTAAATGTGTTTGCGTAGATATTTTCGGTTTTGATATGATAAGGTGTTACCACAGGAGTGATAAACTCCTTAAATCCACCGGAAACAATCCAGGCCGTATCCGAATGTTTTTGAAAAATTCACGATTACGTGAGAAAGACGTTGAAACTTTTTTCTTGAGATGAGATACCAGTTTATCCAAGTGGCTTTTGTTCGCGTTTAGCAATTTCACACGACCGGCCAAGGCTTCACGGAAAGAGAGTTTTCCCTCCATGGCAAGATTGGTGTATCGTTCAATTTCATTGTAGATAGATTCGCGGTCAGGATGATTTTCAAGTGAGATCCGGGCGAGCTCATCGAGCGCTTCTACTTGGGTAAATGTACTATCAAAATCAATGATGTAATAGTTTTTCATCTTAATTATTTGTTGTTTAGTGGTGATGAAGCTATCATGAGGGGTACTTATTACTATCGAACTGAGAATTGGTTAATCCTGATTGTTTCATCTTTATTATTTGAAACAATCATAAACGCACAGGCTTGATTTTGAATCGGATAGTTTGGTAAGCTCATGATGGGTTCAGGGTTCGGTTGATTAATATTTTATAAAGTTTTTACTGTTTGCTGTACAAATTTGCGATTTCTTTTAATGTCTGTTCCAATGGGCGGTAACTGTGGTTCAAGAGTGACTGTACCTTCGCATTGGAGTACTGTAATTTGGCACTCGATGCTGCTGCCGTTTCTTTGGTCAGCGAAGAGTCCGATTTCTTGAAGACAGCGAGCATGCTGGAAACAGTGGATGCGATCTGAAGAAGAGTCTCGGAGACCTCAATCGTAGGTTCGGGCTTGTTCATCAGGACGCTGGCCACACTGAGCAGATCTTTATTGGGAATGTTGAGGTGATTGATAATATAGCGTTCAGCGGTAATCTCGCCCTTTTCCATCAATTGGATCATAATTGATGCGACATCTTCCACATCGACGATGCCGACACTCCCTTTCGGATAAAACCTCAATCCCTTATTGATCATGGAGAATATAGCTCCAGATCCTTTGTCTTTGGCTGCCGCCCCAATATCACCGAAGGGTTTACGATAACAGCATTCAGCCCTTCCGTAATACCGCGCCAAACCTCCATTTCCGCCTGATATTTAGACAGCGAATAGTTGGAGGTTGTGGGGCTATGCTCCCAATGGTCTTTTTCAGATACCGGTAAGTTGTCTTTGTTGGTGCCCAATGCGGCGATCGAACTAACATGAAGTAGACGGATGTTTTTCTCCAGGCAAAGGTTGACAATATTTGCTGTTCCTTCTACATTGACCTTAAAGTGTGATTTAGCATCTTTCTTCTGATAGGAGACCAATGCCGCGCAGTGATACACTTTCGTTACGCCTTCCAGCGCGTCTTCCAGTTCAAAATAATCGTTGATGTCTGCATCAACCCACTGAATCAACGAAGAAGATAACAGGCTGGTTGGAATAATAGATTGAGCTCTCTTGGTCGCAATGACGTCAATTCCTTGATCTATCAGTTGTTTGATCAATGTAGATCCTAAAAAACCTGTTCCTCCTGTTATTAATATCACTTGATAAAGATACTGTTAAAAATAATGTTTTCAAAAGTTAGTTAATAAATGGATATTTGTGTGAGTTGCATCCCGAAAAAAATAAGATGTTTTAAACAAATTATAGCTTATGTCATCATTGTCCGTATTCTTTAGCCCGATTTCAATTGCAAGTATCTCTCCAGAGCATGGTTTCTTAAATTCCCAATTAGGGAATGTGATTCAGGCTTATGAAACAGATTTTCCTACTTGGGAGGAAAATGAACAACCTCAATTGGCTATTATCGGTGTACAGGAGGATCGGGCATCGGTCAATAACAACGGAACGGATAAAGCTCCGGATGCGGTACGCAAACATCTTTATACCTTGTATCAAGGAGATTATAAGATGAATATTGTCGATCTGGGGAATATAAAAGCTGGTAATACCATTCAGGATACCTACGTGGCCTTGAAATCTGTGGTAGAAGAATTAGTAAAGACGAATGTTCTCCCGATTATTATCGGTGGTGGACAGGATCTGACCTATGCACAATACCTAGGCTACCAGAATTTGGAACGGAAGATCGAATTGGCTATTGTGGATTCGCGTTTCGACCTCAATCAGGAGGAAGCTGAAAATGTCAGCCTCAATTCTCGATCTTATGTCAATCACATTATTTTGCATCAGCCCGATTATCTGTTTAACCTGAATTCCATTGCTTATCAGACCTATCTTGTCAGCAAAGAGTCCATCAATATGTACGACAAATTGTTTTTCAATGCAACCCGAGTAGGGATGATCGCAGGTAAAATGGATCAGTCTGAACCACTTATCCGGGCTGCTGACCTGATCAGTTTCGATATTGGCGCTATACGGGCTTCAGAGGCACCGGGCAATGCCAATGCGATTCCAAATGGCTTGTACGGAGACGAAGCTTGTCAGCTTGCGCGTTATGCAGGTATGTCGGACAAATGTACTTCTATTGGTTTCTACGAATTGAACCCTACATTTGATCCCATGGAACAGACCGCAATGTTGGTTTCTCAAATGATCTGGTGTTTTATCGACGGTTATTATAATCGCAAGCAGGATACACCTTTATACCCCAAATCGTCCTATATCATCTACCGTACCACACTTGAAAATGAAGAACATGAATTGGTTTTTGTGAAAAGCAAAAAATCAGACCGTTGGTGGATACAAGTGCCTTATTTTGGGTCAAAATCTGTCAACGAAAGGTACTACCTTGTGCCATGCCGTTATGAAGATTACCAAATGGCTGTATCTGGGGAAATGCCCGATCTATGGTGGAAAACCCATCAGAAATTGCAGTAAATCAGGATAAAGCAATATCTTGCTTGTACCTTAATGCCCTGTCTAAATTAAAGGGATATTGGATTGATGATAGCATTACCCAATTGCAGCGGCATAAATTCATCAGTCAGTAGTAGTATGATCAGTCAATAAAGACTATTGTATACTACTGTTGATACGCAAACTTAACATTAATCAAATTTGATAGCAGATGTTCTGTCACGACAGGTAAGAAGCTGCTATTCTCGTAAAATATAAATCATGGAAATATTTTTCTTTGCAGGAATTGTCTTGTTGTTGGTCATTTTGATCATATTGGTGTTGAAAAGAAATAGCGCTCCTACTGTGGATGTGGGCCAGAATAAAGAAGTAGAGGCATTGAAAATAGAACTGGCCCGTTCACAACAACGAGAGCAAAGTTTGCTGGAAGAACGTTTAATGCTAAGAGATGAATTGGACAAAGAACGTGAGAGTGTATTGGTTGCTGAGCGTTCGCTGGAAAGCACGCGTTCATTCTATGAGGCTCAAATGGATAAATTTCAGGAGCAAAAAAATGAAATTGCCGAAATAAAAAGACAGTTTAACAATGAATTTCAGGTTATCGCCAATAAAATATTGGAAGAGAAAACGCAGAAATTTACCGAAACAAACCACCGCTCACTCGGACTGATCCTAGATCCGCTCAAGGAGAAAATCAAGCTGTTTGAAGAGAAGGTAGATAAAAATTATAATCAGGAAGCGGCGGAACGAAATTCCCTGAAAGGCGTCGTGTTGCAGTTGGTCGAACAAAGTCTCAAGATTAAAGATGAAGCCAATAGCCTTACCAAGGCATTAAAAGGAGATACGAAAAAGCAGGGTAATTGGGGTGAAGTGATTTTGGAAAGAGTCTTGGAACGTTCGGGATTGATGAAAGACCGTGAGTTTAGGTTACAGGTTTCCTTAATGGATGCTGATGGGCGGAGAATGCAGCCCGATGCGATTATAGACCTTCCCGAAGATAAACATCTTATTGTCGATTCTAAGGTCTCCTTGATCGCTTATGAGCGTTGGGTAAATGCGGAGACTGATGAAGACCGAGCGATTTTTGCAAAACAACATGTACAGTCTGTCGAAAATCACGTGAAGGAGCTCTCCGCCAAAAACTATCATGAGTTGTATGGGATAGAATCGCCCGAATTTGTCTTATTGTTTATGCCGATCGAATCTGCATTGAGTATGTCTGTCGCAGAAAAACCAGACCTATTCAGCGATGCTTGGGATCGCAAGGTCGTTATCGTTAGCCCTTCGACACTGTTGGCGACATTGCGTACCATCGCTAGTATCTGGAAGCAAGAGCGTCAGACACGCAATGTGATTGAAATCGCCAAAGAAGCAGGAAGTTTGTACGATAAATTTGTGAGCTTCCTGACGGATATGGAGCAGGTTCAAAATCAGCTGGAACGCGCGTTGAAAAGCCATGAGGATGCGACCAAAAACTGTCGACAGGGGCCGGAAATGTCATCGGGAAAGTGGAGAAGCTGAAACGATTGGGAGCAAAAGCAAATAAACAGATCGACGCTAAATTTCTGGACGAAGACGAATAATGAGGGCCAGGACTTAGTAAATACGACGACTTTCCGGTTAGTAACCTGATATATTTTAAGATATGAAAGTGTGGATTGTCCTGTTTAAGGTGGTTGATGAAGTCCGTTTACTCTAAGTTAAAGCGATTGTTTCGAAAAAGAGAGACGGAGTAGTCAAACCTTCCGGTTCGACAGGTTGTGCAGGCATAAGAACAAAGATTGAAGCGCTGGTCATAAAAGCACTAGGCTTCTTGCAAACAAGCTCTTCAATCCTCAAGCTAAGGCCGTAAGCCGAAGGCTTGCCCCACCAAAGTCTCAATACGCACTACTAACTACTCAATACTAATACCTCCCTACAGCTCTTTCATGCGTTTATTGATCGAAACATCTACATAAGTATCCTTTAAGCGATCAACAGCCTCTTTCTCGACAACGAGATTGGTGTCTGATTCGTAATCATGTAAGGTTCTTAGATTTTGGATTTCATTGTCATAAGGATCACGTCCGGCCAACAGTTTGACAATGACAGGAAGACATTCTAAAAACACAAAGAGTAGCGCGATAAAGAATACCGCATTCGCATTGGATTCATTGACCTTTCCATTGGCATCATAGCGTAGATTACCTAGCGCCGAATTGCGATCAGCAAAACCTGCGACGTTGACAGCACTGTCCAGTGAGGCATTTGACAAAACCTTTTGATCCAGTATTCCTTCAAATTTTTGCTTTTGACGGATAGCATTTTGTTGTGCTGCTATCTTATTCCGTAGCGTGTCCAGATAAGCTTCTTTCTTTTTGAGTTCTTCTTCCTTCATTTTAGCATAAGGACCATAACCCATCACACCCGATGTCTCTGTGGTTTTATTTCCATAGATTTCATAATTCAATTTGGTGCGATCGGTCTTGATACCTGATTCCAGTGAATCACGTTCTACACTTATCGCTTTTAGTTGATTGACCTCGTTGCTGTATTTTTTATTGAAAGTACTGTTCAGGGTATCAATTTTTGCGCGTTGGTCAGCGAGGAAACGTACGCGTAAATTCTCACGGATCTCCTTGTCAAAAATTTTCAGTTCCAAAGGCCGAGAAATAACTAAACCAATTAATATAGCCAACAGAATACGCGGTAGCGCCTGCAAGAGCTGCATCCAGCCACTTTTTGATTTATTGATACTCAGTACGATATAACGGTCCATGTTGAAAATCGCCAGACCCCAAATGATTCCGAATACGATTGCCAAGAACCAGTCCAGTGTTCCCCACTAAACACAAAATACATCGCATAGCCGCCAGAGAGACTGGCGAACAAACCGGTAAAAAAATAGTAGCACCTATGGCTGTGTACTTACTATGCTCCTCCGGATACTTTTCAAGAGTTTCTTGATGTGCACCTGCACATCTCCAAAAGAAACGGTTAATAGCGCTCATTTAAATATTTTTACCCAAATTGACAGATTATTTTTAACAAGGTTACGAATAAGTTTTTGTTTTACAATAGGATGACGTTTTTTCAGTCGCTTGCGATGCAAAGAACCGGGACTTTATTTGCCTAATTTTATTATCTTTGGAAAAAAATCAGGAATAATCAGACGATATGAAGAAAAGACAACTTTTGCCATTTTTAATGATAGTGGCAACTGCGATTGTTGGTTGTGAGGAAAAAAAATGATGACAGATAATCCTCTTTTGTTGGCCTATGAAACACCCTTTAATGTTCCACCATTTGACAAGATCAAAACCGAACATTTCAGGCCTGCCTTTGAAGAGGCAATAAAAGTACATAATTTGGAAATTGACTCTATAGTCGATAACTCCGATAAAGCGACTTTCCAAAATACGATAGTAGCCCTTGAAAATGCTGGAAGCTTGCTAAATAATGTATCTACTGTATTTCATAACCTCAATAGTGCAAATACTAACGATAGCATTCAGGCGATCGCAAAAGATCTAGCCCCAATATTGTCTAGCCATTCGGATGAAATTTCGATGAACTCCAAATTATTTGATAAAATCAAGGAAGTTTGGAATAGCCGCAATACACTTGGTCTGGACGCCCAAGACGACAAACTCCTAGAAGAGACTTATAAAAGCTTCGTGCGTTCTGGCGCAAATCTAAAAGATGCGGATAAAGAAAAAATGAAAAAGATCAATGCCGAACTTTCGACATTGACAACACAGTTCGGACAGAACCTATTAGCTGAAACCAATGCCTATCAACTGGTGGTTGATTCGGCAAGTCAATTGGAAGGCCTGCCGGAATCATTAAAAACTGCGGCTGCCGAAGAAGCTGTTGCCAAAGGTAAAAGGATAAATGGGTATTTACCTTACAGAATCCTTCGATCATGCCTTTCCTGCAATATGCCAAAAACCGGGAACTGAGAAAACAGATCTGGGAAGCATATCAAATGCGCGGAAACCACGATAACACAAATGATAACAAAGAAATCATTCAGAAAATCGTCAACCTTCGTCTTCAAAAAGCGAAGCTATTGGGCTATAAATCGCATGCGGCCTATGTCTTGGAGGAATCCATGGCTAAGACACCTGAAAATGTATATGCTTTATTGAATAAGTTATGGACACCGGCTTTGGCGAAAGCAAAAGGCGAAGAGGCGGATATCGCAAAAGAGATTAAAGGCGAAGGTGGTACTTTTGCAGTTGCACCTTACGATTGGAGATATTATACAGAGATTATCCGTAAAAAACGCTTTGCACTGGATGAAGATGAAATCAAACCTTATTTGAGCTTACCAACAGTACGTGAAGGCGCTTTTGCAGTAGCAAACAAACTATATGGTTTGACATTTGTTGCCCTTAACAATGTGCCAACCTATCATAAAGAAGTAGAAGTGTACGAAGTGAAAGACAAAGATGGCTCACATCTGGGACTTTTGTATGCAGACTTCTTTCCACGTGAGTCTAAACGTGGCGGCGCTTGGATGACATCTTACCGCAATCAATCTACAAAGATGGCAAACGCGTTGCTCCGGTAATTTCTATTGTATGTAATTTCACAAAACCTGTGGGTAAAAACCCTGCATTGCTGACATTTGATGAGGCGACTACGCTATTTCATGAATTTGGACATGCTTTACATGGATTACTTTCCAATGTCAGATACAGATCAATGGCCGGTACTTCCGTACCACGTGACTTTGTCGAATTGCCATCGCAGATCATGGAAAATTGGGCAGCAGATCCAGAGGTATTAAAGACCTATGCAAAACATTTTAAGACCAAAGAGGCCATGCCAGATTCATTGATCCAAAAAATGGAAAAAGCAGGTACTTTTGACCAAGGCTTTGCAACGGTGGAATATCTTTCAGCAGCATTGTTGGATATGGATTACCATGCGGCAACCAAGGAAATTTCGAAAGATGTCAATGGATTTGAAAAAGCAGCAAGAAAATAGGTATTATTGACGCAATTATCCCGCGTTATAGAAGTACTTATTTTCAGCATGTCTTCGCTGGAGGTTATTCAGCTGGATACTATGCTTATATCTGGTCGGAAGTATTGGATTCAGATGCTTTTGCAGCCTTCAAAGAGAAATCTTTGTACGATAAAGCAACAGCGGATTCATTCCGTAAGAATGTTCTCGAAAAAGGAGGAACAGATGATCCGGCAAAAATGTACCGGACCTTTAGAGGTGCAGACCCAGATCCGAAATATTTATTGAAAAAAGAGGATTGAATTAATCCACTACAAAACAAAAAAAGGAGATATATAAAAATATATCTCCTTTTTTTGTTTTCATACTTGTTATTCTAAAAACAATGCTTACATTTGAATATTATTTATAATGAGTCTAAATAAATGTATATAGTATGTGTGATACCAAGATTCTAAGTCAACGCGGAGATACCCACATTAGTGTTTGCCACAAGTGCAGAACATATTATATCTGGCAGCAAAATTTTGTACTGACATTTACACAGAATAAGTTTTTCGATTTTCTGAACATCATTAAGAGTAATGGCGACGAACTTTTCTTCAGTTCATTCCCGGATGGTGAATTTCGCTTGATTATGAAGACGCCCTATCCTGATATTGTTTTCTCGTTTGACGAAGAGCAATGGCAAAACTTTAGGGATGCCTTACAAGAATCGTATTACATGAATGAATTTTATGGCATGTTAAACAATTAAGATAAAAAGTCCTGTTGCTTCGCTTGTGTTTCATCTCTCTTTCCTTATGCGTTGCCAACAGGCACAAACAAAACCCTCAGTGATATCCGTATGAACATACAGATAGCTACTGAGGGTTCTTCTTTATCTCGTGATGCGGTTATTCGCCTATCGCATAATATTTAAAATCGAGATCTTCAAGCTGTTTTCGATTCAATAGTTTCCGGCCATCAAATACAAAGGCAGGTTTCTTCATCTGATCTTTGATCTTCTTCCAGTCATAGCTTTTGAATTCATCCCATTCTGTTAATATGGCAACAGCGTGTGCGTCGTCGCAGGCTTCATAAGGCGTATTGACAACTTTGACCAAGAGCCTATTTTCTTCCGATGAACGCGTGTTCAGATAATCCAAGTCAGCGTAAATACGTTCCGCAGATACTTTTGGATCGTACACCGTAATTTCTGCCTGCTCATTTAATAGATAATCGGCAACGTAGATCGCTGCGGATTCACGGGTATCATTGGTATCTTTTTTAAATGCCCAGCCCAAAAGGCAATCTTTTTTTCCCGATACGGTATTGTACAATGTCTGGATGATATTGTCAGCAAAACGTTGCTTTTGATAATCATTCATTAAAATAACCTGATCCCAGTATTCAGCGACTTCCGTAAGCCCATAACTGCGTGCGATATAGACGAGGTTGAGGATGTCTTTCTGAAAACATGACCCGCCGAAGCCAACCGATGCCTTTAAAAATTTAGCGCCTATACGTGTATCCATACCAATAGCTTTGGACACCTCATCAACATTGGCTCCCGTTTTCTCACAAAGAGCAGAGATCGAATTAATAGAAGAGACCCGTTGCGCCAGAAAAGCGTTGGCGGTCAATTTAGAAAGCTCGGAAGACCATAGATTTGTCGTCAAGATTTTGCTTTGATCTACCCAATGTGCATAGATATCTACTAATGCTGCAATTGCTTCTTCATTTTCACCGCCGATAAGTACACGGTCCGGATTGATCAAATCCTGTATTGCCGTTCCTTCGGCGAGGAATTCCGGATTGGATAAAATATGAAAATTCACACCGTTGCCGGTATTATCAAGGATACTTTTCAATGCCGCTGCTGTACGTACCGGAAGAGTGGATTTTTCGACAACAATCTTATCGTCTTTGGCGACTGCCGCGATCTGACGAGCACAAAGCTCAATATATTTTAAATCCGCAGCCATCCCCTTTCCTTTTCCGTAATTCTTGGTTGGGGTATTGACCGAGATAAAAATCATATCGGCCTCATCAATAGCCTTGTTGATATCGGTTGAGAAAAACAAATTGCGTCCCCTCGCTTCAGCAACGATTTCTTGGAGCCCTGGTTCATAAACAGGAAGGTTTTCCAGGTTTTCATCATTCCAGGCTGCAATACGCTCGGCATTCATATCAACAATGGTGATCTCAATATGAGGACATTGTTTCGCAACAACCGACATGGTCGGACCGCCCACGTAACCAGCTCCTATACAGCATATTTTCTTGATAGTTTTACTCATTTTGATTATCTTAATCAGCTATAAATTGAACAACAAATGTAAAGAATTCGAAATTGTTTTTGTCGATAAAAGTCAATATTTCATTTCGAAAGTATAAAAATAGGACGTTATTGTAGCATAGTGGTTCCATCGAAGCCTTTGTCTGGCTCAATCTAAAGGTATAAGAACTAACGTGGGCGGATTAGCTGGGGTTAAATCTCTTTTTGAGCAGTTTGTTTAGACAACAAAGGGGCTGTATAAATAATTGGATCGGGACTAAAATCTATCAGATTTATACTAATTTTACATTAAAAATAGGAGCACGATTTTGATAAAGCAAGAAGTTATTGACAAAGTACTGGAAACGGCACGCATAGAGGAAGTGGTGGGAGACTTCGTTGATTTAAAGAAGCGTGGTACTTCGTTGATCGGAAACTGTCCATTTCACCACGAAAAAACACCTTCATTCCACGTTTCTGTCTCAAAAGGTATCTACAAATGTTTTGGCTGTGGTGTTGGGGGATTCCCTCAAATTTGTGATGGAACTGGAAAAGTTCTCCTATCCCGAAGCGATTCGTTACCTGGCTGATAAATATTCCATTGAGATTGAAGAAGTTGAGCGGTCTCCAGCACAGCTTGCTGCGCAGGATAAAAGAGAAAGTCTGTATGTCTTGAGTGCCTGGGCAGGTAAATTTTTCGTAGAACAGCTCTGGAAAAGTGAAATGGGGCAAGTCATCGGACTCAACTATTTCAAAGAGCGGGGATACCGTGAAGATATCATCAAGAAATTCGAACTGGGTTATTCGCCCGAAGAGTGGACGGCACTGGTGGATAAGGCGCAGGAAGCGGGCTTCCATCCGGATTACCTGGCTGCAAGTGGACTGGCTATTGAACGTGACGATAAATCGCTCTACGATCGCTTTAGGGGCGTGTCATGTTCCCGATCCATAATTTAACCGGACGTATTATCGGGTTTGGTGGACGTACGCTAAAAACGGATAAGAAGGTCGCCAAATATGTGAACTCGCCCGAAAGTGAGATCTATCATAAGTCAGATGTACTCTATGGGTTGAATTTTGCCAAAAAGGCAATCATGGAAGAGGACAACTGCTATCTCGTCGAGGGCTATGCGGACGTTCTATCTGTACATCAGGCCGGTGTTGAAAATGTGGTTTCTTCCTCGGGAACTTCCCTGACCACAGGTCAGATTAAATTGATTTCCAGATTTACCAAAAATGTAACCATACTCTATGATGGGGATGAAGCCGGTATAAAAGCCTCATTACGTGGTACCGATATGTTGCTGGAGGAAGGGTTAAATGTAAAGGTATTGCTCTTCCCGGATGGGAATGATCCCGATTCCTATGTGCAAACCTATGGAGCCACAGCCTTTAAGGACTACGTGAAATCTCATCAGCAGGATTTTATTTTCTATAAGACCAATATTTTACTTCGCGATGCCAACAACGATCCGATCAAAAGGGCCGAAGTAATACGGGATGTTGTTGAGAGTATTGCTTTGATTCCCGATGAGATTAAAGTTTCTGTTTTTATTCGGGAATGTAGCAGTTTATTGGATATTGAGGAACGTATTTTGCTTGCTGAGCTCAACAAGATAAGGCTGAATAAGGCAAAAAAGGCTGATAAGGATGCCTCTCGCAAGGCTCAAAATACCCCTGCAAATACGGGGATGCCACCTTTTGGAATGGATGGCCCACCGCCTGATTTCTTTATGACAGATGATGAGCGTGGAGGCCTGCCAGCGATGGAAGCAACAGAGCAACCGACACAGCTGACCGCTGAGATCCTGCAGGAGCGTGAGATCGTCCGTATCCTGATCAACTACGGCGATTACCTGGCGACCTGGGAAGGGGATGGCGATATTCCAGTTGCAGGTGTCTTGCTGGGTAATATCAGCGATATCGAATTTAAAGATAAGGGTGCTGCATTTATTCTGAAAGCTTATCGGGATGCTGCTGAAAATTATGAAATCCCCGATGCAAAATTGTTTTATTCCCATGCGGATGCTGCAGTTTCCGAACTGGCGATCAATTGCGTGGCGACGAAATATTCACTCAGTGAAAACTGGAATGACGACAAACGCAAGATCTATGTAACTCAGGAGTATGAGCATCTCAAACAATTGGTTGTAGAGGCTATCTATCGGATAAAAAAGCAGAAGATAGGCGCGGAAATGCATCATATTCGTGAGGAAATGAAGCAAGAACAGGATGTTGCTAATCTGGAAGTGCTTATCTTTAAGTATCAAAAACTCAAAGAAGCGGAGCGTCTTCTAGGGGATTTTTGGGAAATACAATTGTAAAGTGATCCAGATGATATGGCGAAGCATCTTGAAATAGGAATACAGGGCGAACAGTTGGCCATGGAATACCTGATCGAGATGGGCTATAAAATAATGTTAAGAAATTGGCGATTTAAGAATTTAGAAGTAGATTTGATCGTCATGGATGGAGATACCCTGGTATTCGTGGAGGTGAAAACACGGTCGACGACAGATTTTGGTGAGCCTTATGAATTTGTGGATGTGCGCAAGCAACGGCGACTGATTCGGGCGGCGCAAGCCTATATATTAAAATATGCATATAGTGGTGAAGTGAGATTTGATGTGATAGCTGTAACGAATAACACGCATTCAAAACTTACTTATATTAAAGATGCATTTTGGGATAGTTGAGAATAGTATTGCGCTATTCGATCTGAAATGAAATATCTTGGCTGTGTAAGTCATCAGATTACCAAATTTCTGGTTTTGAATCAGACTTTTTGTATTATAAAAATGAAACGATCATGGTTTATTCAAACATACTGTTTTATAAAAATGCGATCGTTTCATCAGCTTTAAAAATAGATTATATAGATGAAAAAAATCACGTATTTTATTGCGATTGCAACACTTGCTTTTGCTTCCTGTAAATCGAAAAAATCTGCTTTGGAATTTGCGTCACCTGGTGCAAACCAAGCCGTTTTAAAGGGCAGTCAAGTGCAATTAAAATTGAAATTTGACGCAATTACCATGGATTCTGTCGCTTACTTTGTGGACGACAAACATGTGGGTTCCTCTACAGATACTGTAGCGATCACTGTAGAGACCAAAGATATGGCCTATGGCACACGCAATATTTCCGCAACAGTCTACAGTGGCGGAAAGTCCGATTCCGTATCCAGCACGTTCTATGTAGTTCCTGCAAGTGCAAAGAACTATGGATTCCAGGTTGTCAACAAATACCCGCATGATACCACAGCATTTACCCAAGGACTTCAGTTTGCCGATGGTGTATTGTATGAGTCAAATGGACGATATGGTGAGTCTAACCTTAGAAAAGTAGACCTGACGACTGGAAAGGTCTTGAAGGAAATCAAATTCGATGAGAAAACTTTCGCTGAAGGGATGACTTTAGTGGGTAATAAATTGTTTATGCTAACCTGGCAGCAAGGTGAGGGATACGTCTTTGATAAAAATTCATTTACAAAAGAGAGCTCATTTAAATACGAAAATAGTAAAGAGGGCTGGGGATTACCTATGATGGAAAGCGTTTGATCAAGTCAGATGGCTCCAATAAATTGTTTTTCCTGGATGCCGTTACTGGTAAAGAGTTGGGCTCAATTGGTGTATATGATGAGAATGGTCCGTAGATCAATTGAATGAATTGGAGTATATTGATGGAAAAGTTTACGCGAATGTCTATCAAAAGGATGTTCTCGCAATTATCAATCCAGAGACA
Organism: Sphingobacterium sp. E70; assembly: GCF_019285695.1. Lineage (NCBI taxonomy): Bacteria > Pseudomonadati > Bacteroidota > Sphingobacteriia > Sphingobacteriales > Sphingobacteriaceae > Sphingobacterium > Sphingobacterium sp. E70. The sequence continues at coordinate 3,092,560 of NZ_CP079104.1, forward strand.
GGTGCTGTAGAGAGTAGGATTAATCTGGTCGGAATCTATGAACATACTTCAGCTTATGATAATGAGCTGAATGGAATTGCCTATGATCAGGCCAATAAACGCTTGTTCGTAACTGGTAAGTTGTGGAATACACTGTATGAAATCAAAGCAATAGAAAAATAGCGCGTATTAAGCGAAATGCATAAAAAGAAAAGCGATGTCCCTGGGTATCGCTTTTCTTTTACTGTGAGTCTAACAGCGCCAATATCATGTAAAGGGTATTGATCGTTCATGCGAGGCGACTTGGTCCAGGATAGACCTCCTGAGAAACACAAACTCGTATAAATTCGTCGCACGCAGGATATTGATGCATGGATCCTTCAAACATTAAAAAGTAGCCGCCACGCTATATCGCAGGGACTACTTTACATCTTGGCCTCTATAACTAATGCGATCAGACAGAAACCAACAAAGACAGATCTTGTCGTAAAACCTGCCTGCTTTCACAAGCGCAAACGACAATGGAAATCAACTTGAAGTTCTTTTTGGCCAATAAACCTAGGGCTGTGAGTTTATTGATACCTTGATGAAAAAACGAGAATCAATAAAACCTTGATGCTCTTATAAGCATCAATAGCCATGAAATCAACTGAAGGTTCTTTCTGACCAATAGAAAACAGACATTTTTAGAAAAAAACAGACACTATAAAAAGGGATGAAACATATGTTCCATCCCTTTTCTATTGATTTATATTTTGTTATTAATAAACAGGAACAAAGCTCCAGTTATCATCAAAACGAGTTGTACCATTTAGGCCTGTAGCAACATAACCAGTTGATCCGATTGTGTAAGCAACAGCATCTTGTCTTGCACCACCACCAAGGGCTGTATTGTCACTTGTCCAATAGTCGCCGCTGATATTATATTTCACAACTGAACTTATTGCAGTCCCTTTTAATCCACCAGCTAAGAAACCACTATTGCCGATAACGAAAGCAGCAGCATTAGAACGAGTCATATCATAACTATATGTGCCATCGTTTCTGTTTAGATCTGCTAATTGTGTCCATTTGCTACCATCAAATTTGTAAAAATCTGCGGGGTAACCACCATTGGAAACTCCGCCGCCAACATATGCGGCATTACCCGATACAAATACAAAAGCACCTTTTCTCTTAGCTGTAAATGGAGCATCAGGAATGGCTTCCCATTTATTTAAATCTGGGTCATATTTGAAAAACTGATTGGTAAAGGAAGTACCATTTGCAATCGTTGTCTCTCCTGTACCCACATAGGCTTTTCCTCCGATAGTAAATGCTACAGCATTTGCTAATACGATAGGTAAATCAGCAACTTTAGTCCATTGTTTTCCTTTTTCTGCTGAAGGGTCAAATTTATAGAAATCTTTCAAGAAGTTTGCGCCATCATTACCGCCACCTACATAACCAAAATCTCCGATAGCAAAAGCAATTGCACCACGACGACCACTGCTTTCTGCGTTATTATCCGCTAATGGATCTTTTTCGCTCCACGTGTTGGATGCTGGATCATAAGCATAGGTGTTTTTAGATTAACAGGCTTGCTACCTGCATTGTTTGATTGACCTGTAGTTACATAAGCGATGTTTTTTATTACAAAACTTGCTGCAGAGGAAGTTTGTGGACCTTTGTAAGCTGCTTTTTGAAACCACTCAGTAGATTTATCTTCAGTGTTGTCGTTGCTTTTTTACAAGAAGAGAATGATGTAACTGTAACTACAAAAGCTGACAATACGAGTAGCCAATTTTTCTTGTTCATAAATTATTGAAATTTAGTATAAAGGATGTTTAATTTAATTCTTGGATCATTACCATCTTTTGCCAATATCAACCGATTCGCTGTACTTGATAGCTGTGGAGGTATTGCTACTGAAGTCCCACCTACAGTTCCAACTGGTACTGGCAATGGGGGTAAAGATAGATATAATGAAGTGTTTTTATATGCTGTTGTTTTAATTTTATTTAAATAATCAATCAAATTAAAGGTGTATTTACCATTTGCGTCTCCAATTTTAATCAATCGGGCCACTTGCATCGCGTTTGCAGTCTCTAATGATGCTAAGGCACTAATAGGCGTCCCTTCGCTATTTGCGACCATAAGGACCAAATTACTTGGTTGCTCATAGCCTTCCAGCGGGTTATTTTCTGCTTCAATGACAAGTTCCACCTTATTGATTGAAATTGTTGGATCATTGACCAATGATAATAACGTAGGGAACTCAATTTTCGCTACAACACCACTTGAACCTTCTAAGAATGTATTTCCGTTGGTTTTTTCAACATCAATCTGCGGATTTGATAGCGTCATCGATGCAAACTTTGTCGCCGAACGATCTGTCTCAATTTGGTTATATTGGTATGTTTTGCTGTCAATAGCAAAATACTGCTTGCCTCTTGTCTTGTTTCCCTCATTGTTTTCAAAAGAATAGTGCACCTGTAGGAAAACAGTGTCTTTAAAGCCGATAATCGCTGTATTGTTATTATCTGGAACAAGCGCTAACCCTTTGAAATATTCTTGAAAACTCGTGTTATTTTGAATCTTGTTATCACCATCTTTGATCAATCTGAAAAGTTCATTGCTAATGGTACTATTGAATTTAAAGAACAATGAATCCGTTGCTTTGACACGAGGGTTAAAGGACAGCTCTGCTAATGGTGTGTTTTCATAAGCAAATTTCTTATTGCTGAATATACTGGCTGCAGTCACATAAAATGGTCGTGCAGTCGTTGGCTGTGTCGGATCAATTGGTGTCAGGGTGATATCATCCGTAACACGATGAACAGCGATTTTTTGCATTTTGGTTGTATCACCAGAATAGTATTTGTTCGGACTTAGAACCAAAGACACAGAATCCAATACCGCATCATCTGGAATGGCGGTACTGTTTATTGTACCAATTCCCAAACGCATATAAGAAGTTGACTTGACAGTACCAGTGACAGCATTGCTATTTTTTCCTACCAGAATCGTACCCGTATTTGAAGTTGGAAGAGGATCCATTGGTAAGTGGAAACTTTCACGGAAACAGTATCAATTGGTACTACGCCAATCGTTTCATCTCTTGAGTTATCCAAAGAAAGTGAAATGTCTTTATTACAACCGACAAAAGCTGCCAACGTAAAAAGTGGAAGTAAAAATTGTATACTACGTCTCTTAAAGTTTTTGATCATATTAATTTTTGAATAGTGCAAAAGTAATCAATGCTTACTGTTAATCAGTGTTATATTTTGTTAAATATGGTTAATTACCACAGCGATTGCAAATCTAGTAATTTAAATTTGTTTTCATTATGGGTAGAAGATTTAAATTGCTGATCAGCTTGATCGTTTTAATAGGCACAGGAATCACCGTTGTGCTGGGGATCTGGCTTTACGGAAGTTATACCAATCGGCGAGATCTTTTTCTTTCCACAGCTGAGCGGTCGCTCTTTAATGCGGTACAGGAGGTATACCAGGCGGAAAATGGTGATCAACGATTGGATGGGCCTGAGACCGAAAGAGATCAACTGCTCAACGATGTGAAAAAGAACTTCTACCTGCGGTACCGGAGACGGTGCTTGATGAGGCCTTGCAAAGGGTACGTGCCCGCCAGCCACACAAAGAACACGCTTTTCGAGGTGATCCCGATCGAAAAGGTAAAATGTATTCCAAAGATCGTGATCATCAGAATGCTATTATTCCGCCCTTTTGTTCCGTGATTTTGAAATGAATAAAACGAATCTAGACCAGATCGACAATAAATTCAAAGAATCACTGAGCAATAAAAGCATTTCGGTACCCTATGAGCTGAGTATCGTGACGATTCCACGTGAACAGGTAAAAGACGTGCGTCGCGAATATCGGGAAAAGAACCTGGCCTGGACCAGACCGATGATGGTCAACCCCTAAAGAATGAATTCCTCGTTGTTAAATTTCAGGAGGATTGGAAATACCTGCTGTATAGCTTGAGCTGGCAGTTACTGATTTCGCTGCTGTTGATAGGTCTTTTGTTAGGAACCTTCTTTTACCTGATGAAAACCATTTTTAAACAAAATAAAATGGCGGAGCTCGAAAGAACTTTGTTGACAATATGACCCATGAATTGAAAACTCCAGTATCCACCGTAATGGCGGCGATTGAAGCCATACAATTATACGGAGTGCGGGAAGATAAGGTAAAGATGGACCGTTACCTTGATATTTCTAAAAAGGAACTTGAGCACCTCTCCGGCATGATTGAAAAGGTCTTGCAGATGGATATTGACGCCTCTCGGGGAATAGTATTGCAACGATCGGATTTTGATATTATCGCGATGGTGGCAAGTGCGATTGAAGTGGCTCAGCTTAATAAAACAAAAACAGTAGAGGTGGAGCTCTTTGCTGATCCTGGATCGATCCTGATCAAAGGAGATGAGTCCCATCTGAAAAATGTCATCAATAATCTATTGGAGAATGCCATTAAATATGCCGGACCACATGTTAAGATTAAAGTCGAAATAATAGGGGCTAAGGAGCATGTCCAGATCCATATTACGGATAATGGCAAAGGTATTGCAGCCGAATACCATCAGCAGATCTTCGATATGTTTTTTAGGTACCTTCGGGCAACTTACATGATGTGAAAGGTTTTGGACTGGGGCTTGCTTATGTCAAGCAGGTTGTCAAACGCCATGAGGGCAAGATCAGTGTAGCGAGTGAGCTGGAAAAAGGGAGTACTTTTATGATCAGGTTACCATATTAACCTAAAGAAAGCTATCTTCAACATAACATTAGTATAGAAAAAGCATTATTATTGAACTACAGGAATTATGATTAATATTTTATACGTAGAGGACGAACCGAGTCTGGCGATGATTGTTGCAGATAGTCTGGAGGCTAATGGTTTTCATGTCGTACACTGCAACAATGGGCAGGAGGCCTTGGACTCTTTTAGCATAGCGAAACCGGATATAATGGTCGTAGATGTGATGATGCCTGTCATGGATGGGTTCACCTTGGCGGCAAAAATCCGCGAGATGGACTCCTTGCTTCCCATTATCTTCTTAACAGCGAAAGTGCAGACAGAAGATGTGGTCCGGGGATTTCGTCTCGGGGAGATGACTATGTCAAAAAACCGTTTAAAATCGAAGAATTGGTCGTACGGATCGAGTCCCTGTTAAAGAATAGCCCCAAAATGCTCTTTGGACAGAAGCTGATGATCGGTGATTATACACTGGACAGTTTAAAGCACCAGCTGATTTATCAGGAGGAAATGCTCAAGTTGTCTTTTCGTGAAAGTGAACTCCTCCGTAAGCTCTACGAACAGAAAGATAAGGTAATCGCTAGAGAAGAGATCATGCGTGCTTATTGGAGCCATGATAAGTACTTTACAGGACGAAGCCTGGATGTATTTATTAGCCGTATACGGAAGTATTTAAGCCAGGACCCAAGGATCAAAATTACCAATATACGCGGGGTCGGCTATATGCTTACAGTGGATTGATGACGGTGTTCCACGTGGAGATTTTTTATTCTTTTCGCATTCGATTAGCCTTCCCGCCCATACCCCGTATATGATAGGTAAAACTCAAGATGGCATATCGGGTAATTGCATTGGATTGGGATACACGTACCCAAAGGTCGTTGACCTGTTGATTGACGTTTTTATTGTCATTAAAAATATCAAAAACCGTTAGGTTGATCTCTGCATTTCTCTTTTTGAACAGCTTCTTGCCGACGGAAACATTCCACAATAAACTCGTTGTACTGGGTGCGTTGAGGATACTTCCGTTATATAAGTAATTGAACGTCGAATTTAGGGTCCAGCTTTGCAATAATGTCAACGCAATGGAATTGCTGATGGTATGTTTATAAACAGAATAATTGGATTTTTCAGTTGCCGAATTTTTTGAATAGGATAAATTTCCATTATAATCCAATCCGATGATCAGTTCCTTACTGAACGCTGTGTTCACGCCAACGCGTTGACTCATACCATATGTTTTTGCATCTACTTTTTCCAGATTCAACAAGGTGTAGTTTTGATTGAAATATAGATTATTATTTAGGTTGATATTGAGCTTTAAGGGTTCTATACGATAACCAAGGCTATTGTGCCACTTTAGGTTGTAGACACCATCAAAATTCTCGGGTTTGATATATTGCCCTCCCGGCCCCAGTACGACATCGTTCTCAATGGTAAATGCTGAATCGGTTGTAAAGATGGTATTTGAAATCTTATCCTGAATAAAATCTGCCGTAAAATCTGATGTAAAGCTTCGACCAGAAGCCTTATTGATAGACCTAAACTGCATAACCAGGTTGTGGTCATATTCCTGTTTTAGGTTTGGGTTGCCCGAAGTAATACGTAGTGGGTTCTGATTATCGATAAAATCCTGTAACTGCTCAATGGCAGGCGTATTCGTTTTGGCATTATAGCGCAATTCAATACGTGTTTCCTTGTTGAAGTTATATTGGAAATTCAAGTTTGGCAGCAGACTGTTGAAATGACTCCTTGTTTTTAATTTGTTTGGAAATAGTTTGTCATTTAACTGATTGGCGGTCTGATAATCCAATCCGATTTGAAATCGTATACTATCTTTTTATTGAATAAATAGGATACCCCAGCACTATGGTAAACAAAGTCATTGCGAAATTCATTCGAAAGACGGTTTTCAACTCGCCCAATTGTTCTGTTTCCGCTAGGAATTCATACGTTTTACGGTCAGAATAACGAGCCGTATTTCGGAAGGTGTAATTACCCTGCAAACGGGAATATTTATCCAGCATCTCGGTATAGGCGATTTTTGAGCGAAAGCCATTGTTGTCGCCATTTGAGTAATTACGATTGTTTGTGGTGTCAATTCGACTAAACTCCCCGTTCCTATAATAGGTATTCAAGGCATAGTTTGCAGCATTCCCCTTGTTTGTGCTGAAAGAACCATTAAAATTGACACTAATAGTTCGTCCCGGTTTGTTTAGCCTACGCATATAAGTCAGATCGCCACCCCAGTTGAAATTTTCGCCAAAACTGCTGTTTCCTGTTGGATTGGTTGAGCATTTCGCTCAGGTTTAATAAGGTACTGCCCAGCGAGCTGCTATGCCTATTGTTGCTCTGGTAGGAAAAATTGGGTTGTATGTCCAGCTTTTGAATAGAATCTATTTTCCAGTTCGCCCGCAGGGAGAAGGCGTGATTGTTTGTGTAGGTGCTGCCAGATTGCTGTTGATTGTTGATCTGGTTGGCCCTATTGCCTGCCGTATATTCCGTTTTGTTTTGGCTGATGGTATTATTGTCGGTATAGTTGTAGGTATAATTGGCGTTGAAATCCATCCGGTCCGCAAAAAAACGGTCGAGATAGTTGAATCCAGCATTGAATCGTGTTGTGACGCCCTGTCCTGTGCGTCCGCGCGTGTTGCCTCGTGGCGCAAAACCATTGGGCTGATTGACGTTATTGGTATTGATATCTATGGAATATTGGCGCTTTGGGTTCATTTTGGTGACCTGCGTATTGATCGCATACTTCTCATCCGGACCAGCTCCACCACTGATTTTGCCAAAGTAAGATTTTCTTTTATCCGGTTTGGTGACAATATTGATCACTTTTAGGCGTTTTCCATCATCAAATCCACTGAATTTCGCTTGTTCGGTTTTGTCATCAATAAGCTGAACTTTGGCAATGACATCCGCGGGTAAGTTTTTAAGGGCTACTTTTGGATCGGTGCTGAAAAATTCGCGACCATCAATAATAATCTTACTTACGGCTTCCCCTGCGCCTTTACATTACCATCTTCGTCAATTTCTACACCCGGGATCTGTTTGACCAGTTCGTCGGCATCTGCAAAATCAGGTGTAACATATTTTTTTGCATCAAATTCTAAGGTATCGCCCCGCACCTGTACACTCGTCGGTGAGATGCTGATTTCGTCCAGCACGATCTCCGAGCTGTTGAGCTTAAAGTTTACCTCCACAGTTTTACCAGCTAATTTGATCTTCCGAATATCTGCCGTATAGCCCATTGGCTGTACCGAAATCAGATAATCACCATTGGGAAGTGCGACACTGGTAAACTTGCCCAGGATATCCGTTGGTGTTTGCAGCTTACTGGAGTCTTTTAAGGCAATGATCGTAACACTGGCACCTGAAATAGGTTTTGAACCGTTGCTATCCATGAGCTTCCCCGAGATATACTGCTGGGCAAAAGCATTCATTTTTAACAGCATTAAACTAAGCGAGAGGATAACAGTTGTCCAGGTTTTGATTTTCATTGGTTGATGTTGTCTGCGTGGTTTTAGGCGCGGGTGTTGGTTCTATTTTTTTATTTGTCAAATTTATGCGACTATTTGATACGAATTACTATCATTTTAGTTACAATAATCCTAACTGAATGGAAAGATTAGATATATTTGCAGTAGAATTAGAAATCAACTGAACGGCATAGTATATGAAAGAAAGTGTTTTGAGTAGAAAAGAGCGTATTATGAAAGAAGCATTGCTGCTTTTTTCAGACCAGGGCTATACCAATACGTCTACCAAAACAATAGCGCAGAACGCTGGCGTTTCTGAGGCTTTGATATTCAAACATTTTGGTAACAAAGACGCACTCTTGGTCTATTTGATCAAATCCGGATATCGCAAGGTCCTGACCCATCACCGTGGGATGATGACCTATCGTGAACCCAAAGACTTTTTACGTACCATGATCAACCTTCCCAATAAGTTGGTCAGTGCTGAACCCATATTCTGGAAATTACAGGAGCGCCTGTCCCACCACCCGTTCTCCAAACAACAACATGAGCAGTTCATGAAACCAGTGCAGCCGATTATCCATCGTGCTTTTGAAGAACTGGGCTATGAAAATCCTGAATTGGAAACGCAATTCCTCCTCTTGATCATTGATTCATTTTGGAAAAAGGAAGCTATTGGCGAATTGGAGCATGTTATGGAATTGACGCTGTTTCTGGAGAAAAAGTATAATTTGATTTAGATTATAGTATTGAGTATCTAGTATTTAGATTCTCGTTGTTTAAGCTTACAGCTGATACTTCGTTTGTTTTTACTCTTGGGTATTTTGGGCTTGCTTAAGCTTATTGCAGAGACTTAGCCATAACTGACGTTCATTAGCTAATCAAATCCATCACCAGATTCATCCCGAAATCGGTTCCCGGCAAAATCAACGATAGACAATAGGTACATTCGGCAGTACTTCTCAGGTATTGTATCCTTATATTCCCTTTGTTGCGCTTGAAATGCGTCTTGTTGCATGTTTTAATAAAATTGTTGCAAAAACAATTTCATATTATCCAAAATAATAACGTTATTAGTATTCTATTTAAGACATTATACAAACTAATTTATGTTCAAAAATTCAGTCTGGGCCTATTGGCGTTGGCCAGTGCGCTATCATTTGCGAAGGCACAGGACAAGAAAGATTTTGTAAAATACATCAATTCCCAGCATGATTGGGTAGATGCTGTGTTTAATACCTTGACGCCAAAAGAAAAAGTGGCCCAGTTGTTCCTCGTAAGGGCACATACTAATCTAGGTCAGAAATATATTGATTCCGTTGCACAGGTTGTTCAGGATGAACATCTGGGTGGTCTTGTGGTTTTTCAGGGCGGTCCCGTGCGCCATGCGGACATGTTCAATCGTTATCAGTCTTTATCTAAAGTGCCCTTAATGATCACTTTTGATGGAGAATGGGGCTTGGTATGCGTATGCCGGATTCTACGTTGTCATTCCCTTATCAGATGACGCTCGGTGCTGTGCAGGACAATCAATTGATCTACCGCATGGGACGTGAGGTTGCGCTGGATTTTCATCGTATCGGTATGCATTTCAATTTTGCACCAGATGTGGACATCAATAACAACCCAAAAAATCCGGTCATAGGTATTCGTTCTTTTGGCGACAATAAATATAATGTCACCAAAAAGCAAAAGCCTATATGGACGGTATGGTGGATGGCGGTATCTTGGCTTCCATTAAGCACTTCCCGGGACACGGTGACACCGATGTAGATTCACACCATGACCTGCCTAAGCTTCCTTTTGATAAAACCAGATTGGATACGCTGGAACTGTACCCTTTCAAAGAACTTATTAAAGCCGGTGCGCCAGCGGTTATGGTTGCGCATATGAATATCCCTGTCTTGGATGATACCCCGAATATGCCATCCTCTATTTCTAAAAAGGTTGTTACAGATCTCTTACGGAATGAACTTGGCTTTAAGGGCTTAACAGTGACTGACGCAATGGACATGAAAGGCGTCAAAAATTCTTCCCGAATGGTGAGGCCGATGTTCAGGCAATCATTGCCGGACACGATCTCCTTGAGGTATCCGAAAATAGTAAACGCGCCATTGACCTTATTCTGAAAGCTATTGAATCGGGTCGGATCTCACAGGCAGATATTGATGCACGCGTGAAAAGAGTATTGGCTGCTAAACTCTGGTTGGGCCTAGACAAATACCAGGCAACCCCGCAGCAGAATCTGTATGCCGATTTACATAGAGCGTCTGCAGTTCAGCTGATTGATGAATTGTCCAATGCTGCTATTACAGCCCTCAACAGCACCGAAAAATTAAAATCCTTTAAAAAGGATCTACCTACAGCGATTATCAATGTCGGTGTTGCTGCCAATCAAACATTCCAGAACGAACTGGCGTCGGGATTGACCAACGAAACACAATATTTTGTGCCAGACAGCTTGAGCAAAGATGATATGAAACGTCTTGTGAAAGAAATCAAGAAAAACAAGCAATACATCATCGCTGTACACGATACGCGGTTACGCCCACGCCCTACAATGCAATTGAATGAAAATGTACAGGACCTGATGAAGAAGTTTGCAAAGAAATCCATCTTGACCCTATTTACAAATGTATATGCATTAGATGGCGTAGAAGCATCCAAGAAAGCGAAGACAATTTTGCTCGCTTATCAAAATGATGCTTTTATGCAGCTAGCTGCTGCCAAAACAATATTGGGACAAAATGTTCCTAAAGGAAAGTTGCCTGTTACCATCAATAAAAAATTCAAGTACGGACAGGGCAAATAAGGTCGCTATAAAATCACACCAATAAAAGAGCCCTCCTGGATCGCGCTGCTGCCATCAGCACAGCGATCCGGGAGGGCTCTTCTTATTTTTTTATCAATGCCAATCTTGCAGACGAAGATTAGCTCTCCTCATCTTCCTCCCGACTGTCAGAAGGACGACTCTCATTTTTCAGCCGGTCTATTGCAGTGACGACATATTTATAACGTTGATTCTGTTTGATGTCATCATCTGTATATTGGAGTTTATCGGCATCGTATGTGATAAAGATAATTTTGCTTGGATCTTTGATATTGACGTGCTCACCTACGACAAATCGATAGACGACATAACCATAGGCCGATTGACCGTCACTGGCTACATCCGGTTTCTGCCAAAAAAGTGTATTCATTTTTCCGTTGGCGGATGATTTTACCAGCAAGCCGAAAGGAGCGTTTGGTGGAATGCTGTCCAGCCAAGGCATTGTCGGGGGTAAAGCAGGGCTACGATACAGGTCATTTCGCATGGAGTCCTGTAATCCGGCCAAATTGTCCATGAGCGATTTGGAACTGAAATAAATACTTCCTTCTACATCATGTTCTTCGCGTAGGTGGCGTACCTGTCGAGGGATCTGACTTTTGTCGGTCCATCCGGTTTTATTTTCTGTTACACGGTAAGCTCCATGTCCCACATAAAAATGCCGACCATAGGTATGGCGTTGCCACCAGGATACCAGAACCTCATATGCCGCTGCGCGGTTTTTAAATGGAAAGTAAATCTGTGGATTGATATAGTCGATCCAGCCTTCCTGCATCCATTTTACACCATCTGCATAGAGCTCACGATAGGCACTTAGCCCACGTGTTTCCGAGCCAATACTATTGTTTTCCTTATTATCCCATACACCGCATGGACTGATTCCATATTTGACATAAGGTTTTATCCTTTTGATCGCAATGCCGAGGTCACGCACGAGCATGTTCACATTATTGCGTCGCCAGTCTTCAATATTTTCAATGCCATTATTATACTGGGCAAAAGTCAGCTGATCCGGGACGGATGTACTCCGGCTATCGGGATAAGGGTAAAAATAATCGTCAAAATGGATACCATCCACATCGTAATTCTTGACAACATCCATAATGACATCGATGATATATTTACGGACATCGGGTAGCCCTGGGTTGAAAAGCTTTTTCCTGCGTATGTAAAGAACCATTCCGGGTGACGTTTGGTAATATGGTCCTCTGAGAAATGTGCGGGATTCAAGGTGGTTGAGGCCCGATAGGGATTGAACCAGGCATGAAGTTCCATGCCTCTTTTATGTGCTTCCTCAATGGCAAATTCTAAAGGATCATAAAATGGCGACGGGGCTAACCCTTGCTTTCCTGTCAGGTATCTGCTCCAGGGCTCACGACCTTTGCCATAAAAAGCATCTGCTGCAGGCCGCACCTGTAGGATGATTGCATTTAGACCCGCACTACGGTGCTGGTCCAGGAGGTCTATAAATTCCTGCTTTTGCTGGGCAACATTATTGCCCGCTCTGACCGAAGGCCAATCTATATTACCTATGGTTGCAACCCATACACCACGAAACTCTCGCTTAGGTATTTGTTGGGAATATGTTCTGATCGAAAATAAACAGATAAAAAGGCAAAAAAAGAATATAAATATGTTTTTCCGTCATTCTATAAATTGTAGCCAACAAAGATAGGGAAGCATTTCTTACTTTTTCCTAAAAAATGTAAGATGTTTGTTGGATACTTGTTAAAAGAATGTCAGCTTGGTTTTCAAATTGATAATAATGCAAATACAGGTAACATTGTACACTTATTTGTGCTAATTTAGATGCGGTTTTCACAAAAGCTATGAAAAGCGAGCTAACCGCAACAATAAAGATTATGAGCAAAGAACAAATATCCGTTTTTGATATGTTTAAGATTGGTATCGGACCATCCAGTTCGCATACCTTAGGTCCTTGGCGTGCAGCCCAGCAATTTACCCATGTCCTCAAGATAAAAGGTGTATTGAATGAGGTCGAGCAGGTCAAGATTTTGCTTTATGGATCTTTAGCCAAGACCGGTGCTGGACACGGTACAGATATCGCTGTTCTGCTTGGACTGAGTGGCGATGATCCAGTTACCTTCGATGTAGATCAGGTGACACCAAAAGTAGCGCATATCAAAGCGGTAGGCGAACTGGAGGTTGCAGGTGAGCGCACGATCCCATTCTCCTATCAGGAAGACCTCCTGTTTTTGTACACGGAGAGTTTACCCTTCCATCCAAATGCCGTTACTTTTCAGGCTTTCCTGTCAAGTGGTAAAGCCATTACGGAAACCTATTATTCAATCGGTGGTGGATTTGTCGTTCAGGAAAATGATACCGAGAGTGTATTATCTGAAGTGGATCTTCCTTTTCCGGTGGATACCGCAGGAGCTGCTACACTGGACGATGAAAACAGGCTTGAAGATATCAGAGCTTGTGCTTGAAAATGAGTGTGCATGGCGGGAGGAAAGTGAAACTGTTGCCGGAGTCCTGAATATCTATAAGACGATCTATGAGTGTATCTATCGTGGCTGTCACACGGGTGGTACACTGCCCGGAGGCTTGAATGTGGAACGCAGGGCTGCGAAATTAAATAAAAAATTGATGCAGGGGCGTAGCTACCAAGATTATGAATCATGGATAACGGCAATTCGTGAAGGTGGACAGAATTTTCAATATATCCTGGACTGGGTAAGCTGCTTTGCGCTTGCTGTCAATGAAGAAAATGCTTCTTTTGGACGTGTTGTTACCGCTCCTACCAATGGCGCTTCGGGGTTATACCAGCCGTTTTGCAGTATTATATTACTTTCCATGACGGTATGCGGGAAAATAGAATTGTGCAGTTTATCCTAACAGCTTCGGAGATCGGATCCATCTTTAAAAAGAATGCGACTATTTCAGCTGCCATGGGTGGCTGTCAGGCCGAAATTGGGGTATCCTCAGCAATGGCTGCCGGTGCGCTGACAGAAGTGCTGGGCGGATCACAACGGCAGGTGCTGATGGCAGCGGAGATCGCCATGGAACACCATCTCGGATTGACCTGCGATCCGATCGGAGGACTGGTACAGATCCCTTGTATCGAACGCAATACTATGGGGGCGATAAAAGCGATTACAGCAGCGCAGCTGGCTTTACAGTCAAATCCTGACAAAGCCAAAGTAAGCTTGGATACCGTGGTCAAAACCATGTGGGAGACCGCTTTGGATATGAATGCCAAATATAAAGAAACTGCAGATGGCGGCTTGGCAGTCAATATTCCATTGAGTTTGCCGGAATGTTAAGGTTCAACTGAGTCTTCTTGTTTTTGTATCTTTGCTGCAGTAGAATATATATACTCATAATTAGTATACGCGAATGAAATATTGTGCAATCGCCTCCGGAAGTAATGGAAACTGTTATTATATCGCCAAAGATGATTCGGCGATCTTAATTGATGCTGGTATCAACAGTAAACATATTCATCTCCGGATGTATAATCTCGGGATTATTCCGACCCAGATTAAAGCAATTTTCATTACGCACGAACACTCCGATCATATCCGCGGATTGTCTGTTTTTGCAAAAAAATACAATCTGCCCGTATATATCACGAAGGGAAGTTATGAAGGATCCAGACTACATCTACCATCCCACCTGGTCAATATCATTGCGCCCAATGAGGAGGTCGAAATAGGAGGACTTAAAATTTATGGCATCCCCAAATATCATGATGCAAAAGAACCCTGTAGTTTCCTTGTCTCCGATGGCGTTCATAATATCGGTGTGCTGACCGATATTGGGCGGCCCTGTGAAAATGTGCAACATGTGATCCAACATTCGGATATTCTCTTGCTGGAATCCAATTACGATGAGGATATGTTGCATACGGGAAGATATTCCTATTTTTTGAAGAATAGGATCAGCAGCGGATGGGGGCATCTTTCCAATCGTGTTGCGGTTGAATTATTCAATCAATATAAAACCGATCGTCTCAAACATCTGATCTTAACACACCTTTCTGGTGAAAATAATACGGTTGATCTTGTTCATGCGACATTTGAGCCCCATTGTGAGCGTATCAAACTTCATGTGGCTACACGTTATCAAGAAACGGAATTGTTTGATATTACCCAGATCTTAAATAAACAAACGGTCTCATCACCGACGGCCTGTTTGGGATAATTAAGAAGGCTGCTTCTAGTAAAGCAACCGCTCCTCATATAGTCGATCACCAGTCCGAATAAACTCACCACGACTCCTGATAAAATCAACGATCACTCTACCTTTTTGCTGATATCGATCCGCTATGGGGCGCCCTCATGGAATCAACTAAAGAAACCGTCCGGCTGATTTAATTAATCAAGATCTTGTAAGTTCTTATTTTACAATTGGATTTCGTAAAAAAATCATAGAAAACTCCAGAAGCGAAAAAAATTAAAATTTAGTTGATATCCAAATAATTCCTTTTATATTTGCTTTGTTTTTAATCAGTCTAAATTATTTAACAAGAATTTGCTGGTCTAATTAAAGACAAAAACACCATGCGATAGACGGCAATCTATCACATGGCGAAAAGCTACAGACAGCGGCAACTGTCTCTAGTTGACTGAAGCAGCTCGCTGCTCCAGTTGCTTCCGATATAGGATATGGAAGAACTTGCAAGATAACGAAATTTGCGGTTTTATTTGTTAACCGGTTTGTTTTTTTAACCTGCGAGCTCCTCCATAATAAGTTGAAAAACTATACGCATCAATCAACATATTATGAAAATTTTGACATCACTCTTTGCATTCCTTACAGTATTGTTTTACTGTAACAGCAGTTCCGCTCACGCACTTTGGATAGAATCCGCTCCTCATGGTACAGTCAATCAGTCGCATGATGTAAAAGTCTATTATGGTGAATATGTTACCAATGAAAGAGATCAGATTGAAAAATGGTATTCTGATGTGAAGGATTTCACCTTGTTATTGTATGTTCCGGGAAAAGCCCCTGTTAAAGTACAATTGACCAATAAAGGAGATCATTTCAGCGGTTCATTCCAACCGACTGAGCAAGGAACTTACTTTTTATCGATCGTAAAGGCACCTAAAGATCTGGGTGGCCAGACAAAATATGAGTTTTCTTCACTAATGCCCGTTGTCATTGGCAAATCAAGCAAATTGGACTACAGTGCATTAAAAATCCATTACAGGTTGAGTTGCTCAATTCAGCAAATGCAAAAAAAGGCGCTAGCTTACAGGCTAAGATAACCAGCGAAGGAAAAGTAGTTCCAAATGCGAAAGTATCTGTTTTCTCGTCCACAGGCTGGGGAAAAGAATTTGTAGCTGATGCCAATGGTGTTGTTACCTTCGATGCCCTTTGGGCTGGAGCTTATGTACTCGAAGCAAGTACATTTGTCGAAAAAGCAGGTGAGCATGAGGGAAAACCCTATGCATCGTCTTGGCAGGGAAGTACAACCTTTTTGCAGTAAAATAAAAATTGATACCTACAACGTAGATGGATTCATTTTAAATCTCACATTCAAAATGAATCCATTCTTTATTACATATCTACCAGTGAAATACGCATGAATAAAACTTTATCCTTTCTAGCTATTCCGATGATCAGCTCAATTTTTTCTGTGGCGCAGGCGCAGAGCAAATTGAAGATTGACGGTATCCTTGTCAATGAAAAATCCGAACCTATTTCGGGTGCACAATTAAACTATCGAATACAGGTGTAACGACCAGTACCGATAGTGATGGACACTTCACTTTTTATAAACTTGCTCCGAATACGTATACGATCGAGATCAAAGCATTTGGTTACAGCAAACATACGATGACAGCAGTCCTTAATGGAGAAGATAGTCGTCTGGGGCAGATTAAGCTCAGCAACCAGTCTGAGTCTATCGATGAGGTTGCCGTTTATGGAAAATATTATCAGAACTATAAATTCGACAGCATATCCGGATCACTACGTTTAAAGACACCAATTTTGGAGCTGCCACAAAATATCCAGGTAGTTTCTTCAGATCTGATGGCCGATCAACAGGTTTTCGACATTGTTGATGGCATCACACGTAATATCAGCGGTGCAACACGTCAGGGACACTGGGACAATCAATACGCCAATATCCGCATGCGCGGATCCAAGATCCCTGCTTTCCGTAATGGTATGAATATCGAGGCTTCATGGGGCCTACCGCGGAGGATGTATCCATGATCGAACGTATCGAGTTTGTCAAAGGTCCAGCGGGTTTTATGCTTGCTAGTGGTGAGCCGGGAGGTTTCTACAATGTCGTCACCAAAAACCGACAGGTCATACCAAAGGATCCGTGACACTCAATACCGGAAGTTTTGATCTATACCGCGGCGCTGTCGATTTGGATGGAAAGATTACCAAAAGCAATAAATTAATTTACCGCCTGAACGTTGCAGGTCAGAAAAAAAGTTCTTTACCAAATACAATAATAGTGATCGTCTTGTCATCGCTCCGGTATTGACGTATAATATCGACTCATTGACCGCTATTACGGCAGAATATACCTTTCAGGGATCTTCTTACTTAAGTAATGGAAATTATACCTTTTCACCAAAGGGTTTTGCTGACCCAGGTATTGCCAACGACTTTTCTATGGTGATCGGGGATGGAACCCGGTAAACTGAGAGATCATAGCGCCTATCTTTATTTTGATCGAAAACTTAGCCAAAAGTGGAAATTCCATGCGCAAGCCGCTTATTTTAATTTCGACATGAAAGCAACCAGTACCTGGTTGAACTATATGACAGCGGAAGGAAATATGCCGCGATACTATAGTACAGCAGATGAGCATGGTGAAAATAAATTTGGACAGCTCTCCTTAATGGTGAGGAGCGAACAGGTAGTATTAGACATCGGATCTTGGCAGGTGTGGATTATGGTAATAAAAAATTCTGGGGCGATTTTAGTCCCATATTGGATTCGATCCCTTCAGTTCCACTCAATGTTTATAATCCTGTTTATGGTATTCCTGAGTCCGTCTTTCCAAAGGTTGACCGTACCTTGAGCATTAAGGAACGGGCAAAGAGCCAAATGTATATTACAAGCTCCTCATATACTTCCTTCTATGTTCATGACGAGATGGCATTCCTCGAGGATCGTCTTAAATTATCTTTGGGACTGCGTTTTACCACATCCAGTGTAGTTTCAAAAACAGGTGCAGATCCGGTAAAGGACAAGGTGTGGAGCCCACGGGTAGGATTAAACTATTTGGTCACGCCTTCAACAAGTGTTTATGCCCTGTTTGACCAGTCCTTTGTACCTGTACCGGGAGCTGACTGGGAAGGCAATGCTTTCAAGCCAATACGCGGCAATAGCATGGAAGCCGGTGTGAAGAAGGAATGGGCTGGCGGAAAATGGATTTCTACATTGAGTGCTTATCAGATCAAACGCAAGAATGCAACGGCTACAGACTTTGACCATCCACTTCCCAATGGCAACGGTTATTTCATGATGCAGTTGGGTGAGACAACGACCAAAGGAATTGAGTTTGATATCACGGGTGAAATTGTTAAGGGATTAAATGTCAATGCGAATTATGCATTGACGGACTCTAAAATCTCAAAAGATACTAAAGTGGAAAACATAGGAAATATAACCCCTAATACGGCAAAGCATACCGCGAATGCTTGGGTAACCTATCGTTTGCAACAAGGTCCATTAAAAGGTGTTGGTTTTATTGGAAGTGTTCAGGGATGTTTGATCGTGCTATTGGTACAACAAAGGAATCTAATTTTAAGAATTACTTACGTACAGATGGTGGTATTAGCTACCAACGAAACCGATATAATATTTCTTTGATGGTCAATAACTTACTAGACAACCGTAAGCTGATGACTGCCGGATCAACAACTGCGAAAAATGCTAAAATTGAGAACAGTGTTATGTACTATACTTATATCGTTGAGGCAAGACGCAACTTCCGTCTAGGTGTAACCTACAAGTTTTAATTAAGCGATTCTATATAAATCATTTATACGATGTATAGCACACTTTTAATAATTATACTTATTGGCGCTTACCTCTTTTACAACAGCAGTAAAAAGTGAAGTTCCAGCATAGACCCGAGTGGTTGAAAAGCTTTGCGCGCAGACTCAGTCTGTGCGTATCTTGAGTATTGGTCTGCTACTTTTACCATTTGCGGTAATCCTTTATGTACAGGGTTTTGGTGCTGGATTCTTTGCTTTTTTGCCTATGTCATGTGCATGATGAGTCTTGTCGTTTTATTGAACCCTTACCGTTATTTAACAGGGTACCAAGTTCTCGGATTGTATGCCGTCAGTCTCTGTGTTGAATTTTTGATATCCTAATTGATTTCTTATGCCAGCAAATAAAAAATACCTGAGTTCGCCCTTGCAACGATTCCTGAAGATTACGGCCGGATTTATCGGCGGTTATGTTGTTATGCTCTCTTTTCATGTATTGTTGACTAACCTTTTTGAGAAAAAAGATGTTGTGATGACTGCCGGATTTACAGGTTATCTACTTTGGGCGGTTCTGATGCTCCTGGCTTTTCTTTCCAAAAGCGGATGGAAAATATGGGGAATTTATTTACTCTTGGCGGTGGTTTTTTCGTTGCCATATTTGTTAAAGATGTAATCAATCATGAACAACAGAAATTACAATATCTATTTTAATACCCATACCATCAGTGGCATTATCATCTGTGCGCTCCTGTACGTGATATTTTTGCAGGTTCCTTTGCCTTTTTAGAAATGAGATTGCAGCCTGGCAAAATAATGCGTCGTACAAAACATACAAGGAAAACCATCAGAGCTTCGACAAGCTTCTGGATTCTCTAAAGGGTGAAGCCAACCTCCATGGGCGTGATATCAACTTCTATATGCACCGGGAGGGGACTTCTGCTTATGTGGGGTACACCGCGTCAAACGACACGATACTCAATAAGGAAAACCTATCCAAGATTACGCCTGAACAGAAAGCGGAAAAAAGAAAAGCCGGAGAAGGAGAGGTGGAGATGATGATTCGAAAAATTTCACCTATAATTTTGTCAATCAAAAAGTAGGAGACTATGCGCAGAACTATGATATGGGCGAGTTTTTATTCCGCTTACATTTTCTGGCCCAACTCAATCAAGTACCCATTAGCATAGGAATAGCGCCGTTCGGATACCTCGTTGCCGGAATTACAGCCTTTATCTTTTTATTTGCACTGATCACAGGGCTATTATTGCATTGGGACAAATTAGTGTCGAACTTTTTCGTGTTTAGGCCATTCAGCAAATGGAAGACTGTCTGGACAGATATGCACACCGCCCTAGGGGTGATTGGGTTCCCTTTTCAGTTTATTTTTGCCGTTACAGGTACATTTCTGATTGTTAATTCAGTTTTGGCATTGCCTTTCAGCAAATTGCTGTACGATGGCGATCAGCAGAAAATGTATCAGGATATTGGTGTATCCGCTAAGGAGGACTATGCGTATAGCTATAAATCCTTGAATAAGGATGTGAAAATCGCTCCTTTCTTGGACATGGCAAAGACAAAGTGGCCGGAAAGCGAGTTTCATCGTATTGTCGTAAAAAACTATGCGGACTCAAATATGCATGTTATCATGGAGCTTGAACCGCATTTTAACAGCAGCTTTGCCGGATCTGGAATATTGACCATGAAGGTGGCCGATAATAAAATTGTAGAAGAGAAATCACCCTTAACAGGGGCGAGCTATGGGGACTATGTCCGCAGTATTATCTACCGTTTGCATTATGGCGACTATGGTGGATATCCGCTCAAAATGGTCTATTTTATCTTGGGAGTAATGGGCTGTCTGGTTATTATTTCAGGAATTCTGATCTGGTTGGTTGCGCGGGATAAAAACAATGTCATTCCAAGAAAACGCAAATTCAACTTTTGGGCTGCTAATGTTTTTACGGCGATATGTTTGACGATGCTCCCGGTTACAGCGATTACATTTGTTGCGATCAAAGTCAGTCCTAAAGTTGATCAGGACTTTATTTATCGGGTCTATTTTTACGCATGGTTGCTGCTGTCACTTTACTATATCATTCGTCGCAGTATAAGAAGGACAAATCGCGAAACGCTATTGGTTGGAAGCATCCTTGCATTTGTCGTCCCGATAGCCAATGGCCTGGTGACACATAATTGGCTTTGGAAAACATTTGTTGACGGTCAACGTGATTTATTTGTTGTCGATTTTCTTTGGTTGATGATTGGTATCATCGGATTATTGGCCTTCTATAAGACAAAAAAATTCTTTCAAAAATTCAGTAATTAGAAGGCGTCCTTTTAAGACGCCTTTATTATTTGGAGGCTTTCTCAAAGCTCCTTTTGATGCTTTTTACCCTAAGATTTCGCTCCTTAATGTAGAAATTCTTAGGGCAAACATATAATTCCAAGTCATATATTGCATCTCGTTGGGTACCTATACATTACGTATTATAAAAAATATGCAAAGGGGTTGCTTGAATAAGGCAGCCCCTTGCATATATAAGATACAGCTAAAGCGCCTATAAAGTACTTTTGGTCTTATACAATTTGGGCGGAGGTACGGTACTGGACGGGTAGCGCGTTTCCGCTGATCTGTTGCCCCTTGTTCGATAGTTGTTCGGAGATCCTTCGGGTGTGCGTTGCTACTGCTTCGGGACTGCGTTGGGACAACGTCGGGTTTGGTTTGACTGTTCTTTGGCTGTTGTTTGCCCTGTTGTCGATGATTGACCGAAGCTGAATCGACCAAATGTCGAACCATTACCAAGGCAATCCCAAGGTTGGGGCGAAGCATGTACGGAGCGTACTCGAATGTTGTTGGCACTTGAACGGACTTGAGGGGACTTTAAGGGAGTTGAAGGGACTTTATGGATCTTAGCTATCTTGGTCGTATGTGTTGTTAAAGGGGTATTGTTTAATTCATACGATTATTGTATTTTTAAAGTATACCAATTTAACTTAATGGGATGAGGAAATCTTCCGGCAAGAGTAAAAAAGAACGCAAACGAGGGGACGCCTATGAGCTGAGTGAAAATAGCAAGTTAACAGGACTTGATTTTACGTACAACTGTAATTTGGCGAGCCGATTGTATCAGATTTTAAAATCGATTTTACGAGTCGCCTGTGAGCGTAGTACCTATTTACGGTTACAAAATGTACTATATGAGGCCGTACGTAATGATCGGGAGCACGATCTCGGGAGCTTACGGCTCGGGTATGGATCAGTACTCCCTTTGAAAGGTTTCCGGTACTCCAAACGGGTCAGCTGGAGCAATTTCTTTATGAATCATCCAATGGTACATTTTGATGAAGCCCAGCAGCAAGTTCAGGTCCAGCTCCATTTGGCAGGCCTCCGTAAATTTGAATTAATTCATGAAAGACTAGTTAAAATAGACATAAAAATATATTGTGTGGTGATTAAACTAGATGATCGCAATACTATATTTTACCATAGCAGTAAAACCTTGGAGCTAAGAAAAGAAGATCACAAAGTGAATCGTGGAATTACTTTTGCAATGGAGGACTGCAAAGATGCTGTTATTTTATGCCTAGCGACAGTTAGGTGTTGGTTGACGACCCCTAATGGGCGTGAAGAATTTATGTCCAACGGTGGGACCTTGATGACTGGTGAAATTTTCGATGCGCTCCTGATCCGTGGCGGTAAGCATACGATATTCCCGAAGAAAAATCAGATAAACTGCCACCGCCTATCTTACCAAGTCACGATGATGAGGTTGACTGGGATTAACCGATTAGATGACGGCTTTAAAAAAGCGGCCCAATCGCATTAGGTCGTTTGCTGTCTTTTCGTTCCAATCGACGGCATAGTTCAGTCGGATACAATTTTTGAATTGATCATGTTGAGTAAACATTCGGCCTGGAGCAAAGCTCAATTTTTGTTTTAGCGCATAATCGTATAGTACCGTAGAATCAATTTTGGATCCATTTCCAACCAGAGCACAAAACCACCTTCGGGCTGTGACATTTTGGTGTTCTCGGGAAAATGGGCCTCAATACTGTTTCTAAAATTGATATAA
The DNA here is from genome assembly GCF_019285695.1 of Sphingobacterium sp. E70. NCBI lineage: Bacteria > Pseudomonadati > Bacteroidota > Sphingobacteriia > Sphingobacteriales > Sphingobacteriaceae > Sphingobacterium > Sphingobacterium sp. E70. Next base: position 3,115,612 of record NZ_CP079104.1, read on the forward strand.
TTGCTGTACAACTTCTTTCTAAAGGTGTTGAGATGATGGTCATACCTTCCGATTTGAAGGAACTTGGCCACTGCTTCCTGATAAATAGCCGGCTGCGAGATGGTCTGGATCAGCCTTTGTTTAAGGATCTTGTCTTTGTACTGTCCTGGTTCGACCCAACCGATCCGAAAACTTGGCGCCAATACTTTGGTGACAGATCCGCACCACATGACCAAACCTTCCTCATCAAAGTATTTACAGGGCTTGGGTCTTGAACTTCCGAAATAAATATTTCCATAGAGGTCGTCTTCGATCAAAGGGATATGATGGAAAGCGAGGAGCTTGACAAGTTCTTTTTATGTTCATCGGGCATAAGTGCACCCAAAGGGTTGCTGAAATTGGAGACAAAGCAGCATACATCGATTTTATGGATTACTTTTTCAGGGCATCCAGTTCAATACCTGTAATGGGATGTGTCGGTATCTCAATGGTCTTCAATCCCAATACCTGAAACGCCTGAATAAAACCAAAATAGAGCGGACTTTCCACGGCAATGGTATCACCGGGTTTTGTAACCGCGCGGAGACAGCTATAAATGGCATTCATGGCACCCGAGGTGATAATCAGATCTTCGTCGCTTATTTTTCCTTCGAGTACGAGCGACCATTTGGCAATCTCTTTACGTAAAGTCGGACTACCCTGCACCTGTCCGTACTGATCGCCGTAATCGTGCAGTTCGTGTACTGTCTCCAGGATACATTTATTGAGCTTCTGAATGGGGAGCAAAGAAGGGCTGGGCAGTCCCAAAGAGAATCGCGTAATTTCCTTATCCTCCAACGAGTGAAAAACTTTATCAATCAATGCCGCGGGATCTTGCTTCTTTTCATCAATCTTAAATGTTGAGATGGAAGGGATGGACATCCGGCGCTGGCCGGCCAGGCTGACAAAAAAGCCAGATTTGGGGCGAGACTCAATCAGGGATCTGCTCTCGAGCTCCATGTAGGCGCTCTTTGCCGTATTTAAGCTCACATTATACAATTTTTGCGCACTACGGACTGAAGGTAGACGATCACCGTAGGTCAAAGAGCCATTTTTGATCTGGTTCTCAACGATGTTTGCAATTTTTTTATACAATTGTTGCTCCATACTTATACTAATTTACTGTTTCCGGTTGGATTTACCCAATCATGGAAATGACGGATTCCCCTTTTAGTGCTTCTTCGCTGCCAAACATATTTAAAAGTTGTTGTTCGTAATAAGCCAGCGCTTTGCGCTTAAATACCGTTGATAAGTTTTCGGAAACTTCAGTTCGATAAGAAATTTCAACAGTAAGGCTGTTGTTTTCGGAGACCGTAGCAGAAGAAACAGCTGCTATTTCTTCGTTTTGCGCAAGCAAAAGAAAAGGCATGTGTAGCAAGTTTTTGTTGCTCACTTCGGACTGAACCTTTTTAGTAGGGAGAGATCAGAGAGATCAACCTGTCTGATGGAATACGATTGATGTGTTGAAGTCGACATGGCAATAAATCTTTTGCTAATTTAAGAAGGGTACAGCCCGAATTTGAGGTACAGAATTGGGGTAAAACTAGGGTACAGATGAAAAGTAAAAAATATGATCGGGAGTTGATGGTTTTTAATTTCCATTTAAGATATTTACAATAGTTAATGATATGTCTCAAGACCAATAAATTATGACAGCCTATGCATAACTTGTTCCCGTTATTTATTGCCATGATTACGGCAATCGTATTGCTCGAAATGCTGGCTACGAAACTTCGGGTAGCCTATCCCATTTTATTGGTTTTGGCGGGCTTGATTGTCAGCTTTATTCCAACATTGCCCGTTGTTACGATCGATCCGGATGTTATTTTTCTGATTTTCCTTCCACCCTTGCTATGTGAGGCTGCCTGGTCGATTTCGTATAAGGAGATGAAGAAATGGTGGCGTATAATTGGAAGTTTTGCCTTTTTGGTCGTTTTCTTCACAGCGTTATCTGTTGCGGTGGTTGCCAATCATTATATTCCGGGTTTCACGCTCGCAATGGGATTTCTGTTGGGGGTATTGTTTCCCCGCCAGATGCCGTCAGTACCGGGGCCATCATGAAGTTTGTGAAAGTTCCAAAATCTACTTCTGCAATCCTGGAAGGGGAGAGTTTGCTGAATGATGCTTCCTCTTTAATTATTGTCCGTTTTGCACTGATAGCCGTGGGTATGGGGCAGTTTGTATGGCAGGAGGCAGCGGTATCGTTTATCTGGATGTTGGTCGGTGGAGTAGGTATCGGTGTTCTGTTGGGTTGGTTTTTTATTCAGGCACATAAACGCCTACCGACGGATGCACCTTCGGATATTGCACTGACCTTGATCGAACCCTATTTTATGTACTGGATTGCCGAGCAGTTTCACAGTTCGGGGTGCTGGCTGTGGTTGCGGGAAGTCTGTTGATGTCCAACCAGCGGCTTAAATTTCTGAACAGTACCAGTCGGGTGCGGGGGCTGAGTGTCTGGGAGAGTTTTGTGTTTATCCTGAATGGGATTGTATTTTTATTATCGGTCTTGATCTCCCCGAGATTGTTGCCGGCTTGCGTGCAAATGGTACTTCGCTACGGGAGGCGATCGGTTACGGTCTCTTGGTGACGGCAGTCCTTATCCTTGCCCGTGTGATCAGTGCCTATGCCGCGATGATTGCGACGCTTATCTTTCGTCCAAGTGTGGCACCTAGGGCGCGGTCTTCAAAGCAACGTTTCTTTATGCCGCTATTACTGGGTTGGACGGGGATGCGGGGAGTGGTTTCCCTGGCAGCGGCGCTTTCCATTCCTTTGGTCATGAATGGTACTGTGATTCCGCAGCGGCATCTGATTCTATTTATCACCTTTGTCGTCATTCTCTCAACCCTTTTGGTTCAGGGACTCACTTTACCCTATCTGATCAAGCGAACGAAGCTCTTTGATGCCGTGCTTGCAGATGCGCCTGAAGAAGTTGCCAAACAGCAGATGAAGCAAGGCTTAAAACAGCATGTCTATCAGTTTCTCAAAGATAAATATGAGAAAGAAGAGCATAATCGGGAGGCAATGGAGAGGATTTTGCGACATTGGGAGGAAAAAGTCAATGCTGCAGATGATTCGTGGATGAATGAGCGCACGAAAGTGATTTTCATTGAATTGCTGGATGTGCAGCGTGAATATCTGGAAAAATTGAACAGCGGGTCGGAGATTGATGAAGATCTCATCCGTTCACAGCTCTATCAGATTGATCTGGAGGAAGAGCGCTTGCGCATGATATAATGCCGTGCTATCCTATTGATCTGAATAAATAATAATAATTGTAGCCCTTTGGGCTTGGTACATAAGTTGAATTGCGATGAAAGTTATAATAACAGGGGCCACAGGAATGGTCGGAGAAGGTGTTTTATTGGAATGTCTTCAAAATAATAAAGTAGAGGCGGTATTGAGCATTTCACGTCGTACTGCTGATATACAGCATCCAAAGTTAAAAGAACTTTTGGTTAAGGATTTCACGGATCTTTCCGAAGTTGAGACGGAGATTCGGGGCTATGATGCCTGTTTTTATTGCGCAGGTGTCAGTTCGGTTGGCATGAAGGAGGACAAATACCGCTATATCACCTATGATACGACATTGGCATTTGCAAAATCGCTGTTGAAGATCAATCCCGAAATCAGCTTTATCTACGTGTCGGGTGGGAGTACGGATAGTACCGAGCAAGGGAAGGTGATGTGGGCAAGAGTGAAGGGCAAGACGGAGAATGATCTGGCGAAATTGCCGTTTAAGAAGGAATACAATTTCCGGCCGGGCGGAATGACCACCGTTGCAGGACAGAAACATGCCAATCCATTTTCATTTGTTGCCAAGATTATAAAATTCTTTGCCCCTTCGGCGGTGTTGTCGCTACATGAGGTAGGGCGGGCGATGATTCATGCTGTGGAGCGGGACGATGTAAAAAATATATTGGAAATCAAGGATATCAGGGCATTGGCTTAGTGTATGGATGGACATAAGGTCTTTCGACTGTTATTTCCACTTCCAGTCCAGTTCCTCCTGATAGGCGATATGAAGGCGTTGGCTGAGCGCTGTCAGGAAAGCTTTAAATTCGGCGGTATCTTCGATCTGCTGTTTTGGAAAAAACAGTTGATCGGCCATTTTTAGTTTGATAAAAAATGCGAAAGCCGTTTCGGTGATATATTCAAACTGATCATATTGATATTTGGACTCCATTTGTGTGCTTTTGATCTGGAGATAATTATCTTCAAAGCTGATTGTGTGTAGAATGCCGATCCGATTTTGGAATTCAGGGCTTTTGACATATTTAGTGAAATAGCGCTTGTAGTATATCCCGAGATATTTTGGAAAGAACAGAAAGGCGATTACGCTGACTACGATAATCAGAATGGCCAGTTGACGTTCATAATAGAAAACGGGATGGCAAGTATCAGCATAAGTAGCATAAACATGAATCGTGATTTTTGCAAGCTTTAATTATTTGGGGTGATTTGGACATGCTGAACAGTAATGCATCCAGTTGATCTTGCTCGGAAAGGGTTAGTTGAAGTTCTTTCATAAGGTAAATGTATTAAATTGGTGAGATAATCGGAATATTTCCGATTATCTGCAAATAATTTGACATGTCTTTTTAACAACTTACTATTTTTCCAAAGTAATCTTCTATCTCTTCGTTGTATTTTTCGATAAATAACTTTGTAAGTTCCGTAATCTTATAATGGCGGATCGACCTCCTTTGAAGGTATGAAAATAATTTATGTTGTTTCTATATTTCATACCAGTAGAGAGCCGATAATATAAGGTTGGGATTAGTCACGAGCAAGCTTCCAGAGCTTGACTAAACGCAGTAAGAATTATGCTATTCACCAAAAGTAATGCTTTTTGGTGAGTTCATTCACTAAAAAGCATTACTTTTAGTGAATGGAGTGGTAGGATTTGGATTCCGATATTGATTAAATGTAGCCTGACGTACACAGGTATTTATTCTATTTTCTCGACCTGAATAGCACTTGCTATTTTCCCAAAGTAATCTTCCATCTCTTTGTTACATCTTTCGATAAACAGCTTTGTAAGTTGCTGTAATCTAATAATAGCGAATGGATCTCCTTTATAATTGGCATTATATCTAAATTCCTGTTGGGCTTTGATAATTTCTTTAAACAGTTTAACATGGTCGCTATTGTTCAGGCAAAAGGTCGCATGTGCTTCGGGAACAATTAATCGGCAGAGATTCATTAAAAAGTGGAGCCCAACAGTTTGAGGTTTGTATTGTAGAACAGTACTGATAACACCGAGACAGATTTGTTCTAAAACTTGTGATAAGGCATGATATCCACCTTCGATGCAAAAAAGCCAATTGTCTTCAAAAGCATTGTATATGCAGCGGGCATTATTATAGCGATTGCGCCATTGCTGACGTGCATAATCCAGGTCAAGTTGAGGTGCAACGATGCTGTCAGGGTTGGTATTTTCAATTACTGCATTTTGAAACCAGATATCACCGACTTTCATTAGCGATAGAAAGAAAGGATGGCCTTTGGAAAGTTTTTTGATAAAGTGCGTTGTCTCTTCAGTGACGAAGGTCAGCGACACATTTTTCGGCAGCAGATCCATGGTCTTTTGTTGTAGGTTAGCGAGGTCAGTATTTAGGCTATCATACGCGATAAAGAGGTAGTAAGCATACGTTATCTGGTTTTCTTTATTGTTTTGGAGCGGACTATTGTGCTTATGTTGATCGGAATGATAACCGAAGCAGGCGGCTAAGGAAGGGGTGCAGTGTAACTCCAGAACATTTAAGATTAGATCGCGGTAGTTGCTGTTACATTGATTTGTGTTGTAAATAACAGTGTTATTTTTGGATTTTTCAGTCTCCCGTGCTGCGGTTCTTTGGTGCTAAGTTTTCTCTGATTTCTTCGAATAAAAGGTTGGAATAATCGTAGATCCAGTTTAACGCATTTATTGCGATTTGGTAAGCTGTTTCTAATAGACTTTTGTCGATCGTATAATCTTGATTGTAACGATAACCAACATAGGCCTCATCAATCTTTTCAAGTGCTTTTTTTCCTCTTCGCTGTCTATCAATTTGGCCAATTTAGCGTCAAAAGTTTTGAGATGGGCTATGGTACCTCTAAGTGAATGTGATTTCCTTTCATCGTTTAAGAGAAGTTTTTCTGCGGTTCTTAGAGAGAGTTCGATGGCCTGATGGAGCATAAAGGCTGCGTGTGCATGGTTGTTACTATCCAGATAGAAAAAGTGTCCATCTATAAACGATCTGATTTTACTTTTCTCTTGGTCGATATATGATCTGGTTCTTTCGATAACCTCAGCTGGAGTATATTGGGGTAATACAAGTGGAATTTCCTGCGCTGGATTTTGGTAAATGCGATTTTCTGATTGATAAATAAGAGAGGTACGTCCCAATCCTTGGTCGAGTTTTTTTGTATCTCATGGGTGAAGTGTATTTTGACGTATAAGTCTGGGTGATTCTTGATAATCTTATTAATCGCGGCAAGGGGATCTATGCATCGAATTGCTGTATTTGATAAGCGGTTAATATGCAGTATTTGATATTTCTTACCATCATTGGTGTAAGTCCATTGGTAGATTTCATCGACGGCAATAGCGCGAAGAATAGCTTCGATGATTGGAGTAAGTTCGGTGTCCATAATTGATTGGTTTGGTGTTGTGGTTATTTATCTATTTTTCCTTCATTTAAATGTATGGTTCTCAAAGCAATTGGGAGATCGGAGAGTATCTCTTGAAGGGGTATGAGATCTTCTGAATAACTTAAAAAAGTGCAACTAAAACTTGGGTCTAAGTAGGAAAAGAGGAGTTCGTCTATAGCAGTATGCCAGTCTTTGTGACTTTGATAACTAAACATTTTCGTCAAAAAATCAGGAGGATATACCCCTTCGAGATAATTACAGGAGCAATCAATCTCGTCGCTATGGTTTGGAAGAATATCTTTTATATTCTTTCTTCTTAATCCGGATTTGTTAAATATCAGCCAAGCAAGATCGATAGCTTTACCGAGTTCTAGATAAGTATGCGTCGAGTTAAAATCCTTACAGCGGATCTCTTTGCATAAACACATGTTGATAAAATGCAAGAAATTTTACTACAGTTTCTTTTATCCTCTGAAAATTTTTTGAGCGTCGACAAGTGGTCATTGAACTGATGTTTATGAAGATATCTAAATTCTCTCCACGTTATTTTTCTACTTTTCTTTTTCATCTCTTTAGGTTATCTGTTTATCAACTATTTTTTGATTGAGGTATTATTCATAAGTATTTATTTTCACATGTATTCATGAGCTCGTTTCACTCGGTTTATGCTGTTTTCGGTGGCTCCAGCGGAAGTGAGAGGATCAGATTTTATCGTTTTAAGTCGCTGTTTTCGCTTGCAGAAACTTCTGATGTCTCCAAACTTTGGTTTTCATCTATTTCATTGCTATTTTCCTGTGCTTCTTTTTGAGCATATTTTTTATCAATACTTTGTTCAATGAACTGTCGTAATTTGGTCTTCTTTTCGGTAGACTGATGAGGCTCATCATTTATAGCTTTTACATAGGAAGGAACATTCAAGGAAATTCCTTCATCTTCATAAATATAGTGTAGAGCGAAAGCGAGGCGAATCAACAATTCGCGTATGGCAATAATTTGATCACCAAAGTATTCGTAGTTCCCGAATCGGGTACCGTTAGATAGTGCATGATATCATCCATGGTCTCATACCATTTTTGAAGAGATTGGTAGGAGAAAAACTTACTGATGGTATCCGCAGGAGCTATATGTCCGTTGGTGGTAAATTCCAGTTTAAACAGGTAGTTGTGGTAGTCTTCTTTTGTGGAAAAGAAATCTAATGGGGCTTCTTGTATTGGAAGTTGACATTGGTAAAAAAATACATAAGCTGCTTCAATCTGTTTGATCATCTGTTTGCAATGATATCCGTTTTCAGCAAAGTTGCGATCTGTCATTTCGGGGACAGTTGCTGCGTTGACAAAAAGCTGAATATGATTCATCCAGTAAATAATATTTGTTTCATAGCGATAGAAATCCCTGATATAGATCATTGGATTTTTGACTACATCCTTGCTTAAATAGCGAAAATGTTTCGCTTTTAGTTTCTTTTGCGTATTTTTCATGCTAGGAATGTTTTTGGTTAAATAGTGTGTTTATAATTATCTTCTGTAAAGCTAATTTAAGAACTATATTTCATCAAAACAAATTTAAAATATTAAAATTTTCGTAAATGAGTTCTATATTGAAGAGAATTAAGATTGTTTCAGAAAAAGGGGATAAGTGTGTCCGCTTTAGAAGCATCAATTGGGGCTAGTAAGGGTGTTTTTACACGTGCATTGGCGAATAATACTGATGTTCAAGCTAAGTGGTTGGTCAATCTTGCTGAAAAATATCCCAAATATTCCTCAGAATGGTTATTGAGAGGTGAGGGGATATGCTTAAGCCTGTTTTGGCCAAGGATAGTGAAGAAACGTATCTAACATCTGAGTTGGAGGGAATCACGAATGGGGAGATTAATACGTTAAAACAACTGATCGCTTCTCAAAATATGACTATTAAATCTCAAGAGAAGACAATTATGTCTTTAGAGAGATTATTGTCTTCATTTGAGCAAGAGATTGAATGGCTGCGGAATAAATAGATTCTAACCATAAATTTTTGTTTTCTTCTCCGAGACGGGAAGCTAATTGGTCATTATTTGCATGGGAATAAGTTGTTCAATCGTTGTGGAATCAACAGGAATTAGCGGGTCTCGCTTTTTTGCAAAGATAAACTCCTGCACAAACGGGAGATTTGGTTTGTGGTTTGGTTTAAAATAATAGCGTCTTAAAAGTAGAATAATTGTGAACGTAAAAGAACGCGTATTGCTGATCGCTGAAAAAAGGGCATCAGTAAAACTGAATTTTTAAAGATGTGGGGCTCTCCTATGCCAATTTTAAGGGCGGTCAGAAAAATACAGCGCTGAGTTCGGATGCAATGATTGCGATATTGACCCGCCATCCGGATATTAGCCCTGCTTGGTTATTGTTGGGCGAAGGCAAAATGATGCGTACTGCGGGAGCCGTTAGCCCCGAACCGCAGATGGCTGCGAGCAGTTCCGAAGGTTCGTCAGTTTCCAAACAATTGGTCGCCGCGCTTGAACAGACGATCAAAGCGCAGGAAAAAACAATTTCCGCTTTGGAGGGACAGGTGATACTGCTGAATCGGAAATAAAATCCAAAATAAGATCAACCCTTCGTTCGCTAAATAGCTGATTATAGCGATTTCCTTGGCCTCCTTTTTGCCTATTTTTGTTAAGTATCAGCGGGCTATTGTTATGTTAAAAATGTTGAGTTGCCCTTAGGGATAGTTTTCAACGGATTTAGCCGACTTTGATGGTTATCTGCATCGCTATTTAAAGAAATCAAGCTATATGTTTAGAAAAGTATTACTCCTGTGCTGTATCCTATACAGTTGTTTTGTGAACCGAAGCATGGCGCAGCCAGCGGGTGAACGGCCTGTGTATACATCCAAGTGGGGCTATCTCTATCGGGAGGCTGGAAATAACAATGATCCTTTGGGGTATTTGCCACTGAAGCGCCGATTTATCTGCTCGACTCGACCAATAGGCAGTATAAGGTGCAGGTCAGCAACGGCGATATCGGATTTATCGACCGGCAACCGCTGAAGAATTTCATGGACGGAAAAAAATCTGCCGGTGAGCCCGCTAAATATTTTTATCGGGGCGTCGAAGGGTATCAGTGCCCGCACTATTATGTGCAGGTGTCCGAACTGCGTGTCCGTAAAGCGCCTACAACGACAAGCACCGCTGTGCGCCGCGCACCACTCAATGAATTGCTATGCATTGATTATGTCCCTTTATATACCGACGGTTGGGTGTATATCGGTGATCATTTTCATGAACAGCCTGAATATGTGCAATTGAAGTTTTTGGGTTCCGAACTGACCTATGATAAAGTACTGAAAGATTATTTGGCGGTAAAAGGTAAGGATCAAGAAAAAGAACTGGTTCAGGTGGGGAGATTGCGGGAGTTAGCTTGGCGGGAGTCGAAAAATCTGAAGCCGGCCCTGTCATATTGGAAGGAATCTTATGCCGCCTATGGGGTGGGAAATCCGAAAGTCGATATTGATTTTGAATTGCTACTGGCCAGTAAACTGGATAAAAAGCCGGATTTTGAAGCGTATGAAAAGAAAATGACGGCGCTGAACTTACATTTTATCTGGAAAGGGGTGTCGCTCGTGGACGGAGATATCAAGGATGCTCAGATGAATCAATTAAAGATGCAACGTGTTGCCGAGATACCGGATATGCCCGAATGTGGCTGGGAACCGCGTTACTTTTATAAAACTCCGAATATGATCGTGGCATTCGAAGAAAATGACAAAAAGAAGGTCTTCGGAACGGTCTATAAGTTATACTTTTCGGATGGTGAGATCTTGGTGATGGGCAATGAACATATGGATGCCAATTACGCTGAAAGGGATTTTATCAATCATTTTGGCGATATGCTCTCCGCAAATATGATCGAGGAGCCGCATGTGTACCGTCTTCAAAATGGCGATGCAGGTCAACTGATCATTACCTTTAAAGATGGTAAATTGTTTAGCTACGACTGTATGTACTATTGTTAATCGCAGCATAGGGGACTAAAGAAATAAATGGATTACTAAAGGATTTCCTATTTTTAAGGATAGCATAAACGCGCAAGGACCTGTATTGAGCAGGTCCTTGCGCGTTTATTGTTGTTTCTGATCTATATAATTGACATTTCAAAAAGTCTGGCAATGTGTCCGCGAAGTTTTTCCTTCACTTCATCCATATCGACTTCTTGACCAAGTTCCCGTTTCAATGAGGTCACGTCTTTGTCGTCGATACCACATGGGATGATATTGCTGAAATAATCCAGGTCTGTATTGACGTTAAAGGCGAAGCCATGCATGGTGACCCAGCGTGAGGCGCGCACGCCCATCGCGCAGATCTTGCGGGCCGTGGGCTTGTCCGGTTCGATCCAGACTCCCGTAAATCCGGGGTATCTCCCCGCCGGAACACCATAATCGGCGCAGGTCAAGATGATCGCTTCTTCCAATGTCCTTAAATAAAGGTGGATATCGGTAAAAAAGTTGTCGAGATCCAGAATCGGATATCCCACAATCTGACCCGGTCCATGGTAGGTGATATCACCGCCACGGTTGATCTTATAGAACTTCGCTTCTTTTTCTTCCAGGCCTTTCTCATCCAGGAGCAGGTATTCTTCGTGTCCGCTTTTTCCTAAGGTATAGACATGGGGTGGGCTGTGAAAATCAGGTAGTTTGGCGTGTCTGTTGTTGTCGCATTGACCCGATTGTCGTGTTTGACGTCTAATACCTCCTTGAAGATGGACTCTTGTCTGTCCCAGGCTTCCTGATAGTCTACAAGTCCCCAATCTTGGAACTGCACCACTTTATTCATTGCTTATTTTTTTAAGAAGACGGATCGTCAGTAACGATCCGCCCTCATGTTTGTCAAATTAATACAACAGGTTGTTGTATGGATAACGTTCATTGTGCATCTTCACGATGATATCGTAAAGTGTCTGTTTGAACTCTTCGATATTTGTCTTGTTTGTCGCAGATAGGAAGATCGCCGGATCGGAGTTTTTCGCCATCCATGAATTGCGGAAATCGTCCAATGTAATCTCTACCTCTTCACCATCGTGTCCCTCTTCAACAGCCGGTTTGTACAAGTCAATTTTGTTGAAGACTGTAATAACGGGCTTATCTAAAGCTTTCAGATCTTTCAATGTCTCATTCACCGCCTGAATATGGTCTTCAAAGTTAGGGTGTGAGATATCCACCACGTGGATCAGCACATCTGCTTCTCTGACTTCATCCAATGTAGATTTGAAACATTCCACCAGGTGATGCGGTAATTTGCGGATAAAACCTACCGTATCGGACAACAGGAACGGAAGATTGTCGATAACGACCTTACGTACCGTAGTGTCCAGCGTTGCAAAAAGTTTGTTCTCGATCAATACGTCAGATTTGGAGATCATATTCATGATCGTTGATTTACCAACGTTCGTATAACCTACCAGAGCTACGCGGATCATCTCGCCACGGTTTTTGCGCTGGGTTTCATTCTGCTTGTCGATCGTTCTCAGTCTCTCCTTGAACAACGAAATTTTGTCCAAGATAATCCGTCTATCGGTTTCGATCTGCGATTCACCGGGACCACGCATACCGATACCCCCGCGTTGACGCTCCAAGTGGGTCCACAAGCGGGTCAATCGTGGTAATAGGTATTGCAATTGGGCCAGTTCCACCTGGGTTTTTGCCTGTGCAGTTTTCGCATGTCGGGCAAAGATATCCAGGATCAGATTGGAACGGTCTAAGACTTTGCGTTGGAGCTCTTTCTCGATGTTACGTAATTGGGATGGGGATAACTCATCGTCAAAGACAACAATGTCGATCTCTTCGGCTTCGACATAGGCTTTGATCTCCTCAAGTTTTCCGCTACCGACAAATGTCGCTCTATCCGGAAAAGCTAATTTCTGTGTAAACATGCCTTTGGTCTCTCCACCGGCTGTCTGTACGAGAAATTCAAGTTCTTCCAGATATTCCCTTGCTTTTGCCTCAGTCACGCCTTGGGTGATCACACTGACCAAGACGGCTGTTTCGGGTTTTATTGCTGTATCGTGTATTTTAATTCTGGCCATTTTGTACTATTAAGTATATTGTAGTGTATGGAGCGCGTTCAGCTATGTTCATAGCGATCGTCTGCCTCTTATCATACTTCCACTTTTAATTTTTGTTTTGAAAAAGGTGAATTTAAGAAAAACCAATAAGTTTTTTGTGATTTGCTTACCAGGGCAACTCAAAATAAGTAAGCGGTCAGTCGCCATCTTTTGCCTAGTAAAAGAAGGGGTATTTTCTATATCATGTTCATAATGATGCAAAAATAAATAATTTTGATTTTATATACAAATGAATTGAGTGCTGTTCGCCCATAAGTTATTTATGACGATCTGTTTACTTTATTTTTGATCATCTGGTCTCAGGGGAAGTGAAATAGCATTTAAAAGCTTGCATGCGATATGCGGTAGTACCGCTGACCCTTGTTGATCGTCCCCTTGAAGGATATCGGGATTCGGATTGCGAAAATAGTTAACTGAATGCCCAGCTTATGTAGCATTTTCATGAGCACTGGAGGTGCCATCATTTGGTTTGTGCCGAATATATGGCACTTCTTGTTTTGAATTTGAACGCGGCACTGCTGAGTGGCTGATGATCAGGATATTTTGTCCCAGGCAATGCCATCTGATTTTCGGGCCAAAAAGCTTCTGAGCAGGTAGTTTTTTCGCTCTGAAGCGTGGGGTCTTCTTTGAATATGGCGATCACAGTGTTTCTACATTCGGTCAATAAGGCCTGGTCTGTTGCCAGATTGGCCATCTTAAGGTCGAGGACACCGGATTGCTGTGTGCCGGAGATATCCCCAGGGCCGCGTAATTCCAGGTCAACTTCGGCAATTTCAAAGCCATCATTGGTGCGTACCATGGTATCCAGTCGGAGGCGTCCTTCTTTGCTGAGCTTATTGCCCGACATTAGGATACAAAAGGACTGCTCGGCTCCACGCCCCACACGTCCCCGTAATTGATGGAGCTGGGATAGACCAAATCGTTCGGAGTTTTCAATGACCATGACCGAGGCGTTAGGCACATTGACACCGACTTCAATTACGGTTGTTGCCACCATGATCTGTGTCTCGTGTTTTACAAAACGTTGCATCTCAAAATCCTTATCCTTCACGGGCATCTTGCCGTGAACAATACTGATTTTATATTGTGGGAGAGGAAATTCACGTTGCAAATTTTCTAGCCCCGCTTCTAGATAGATCAAATCCAGTTTTTCACTTTCTTTGATCAGGGGATAGACCAGATAGACCTGTCTGCCCTTGGCGATTTCTTCCCGCATAAAGCCAAACATCCGCAGACGGGAGCTTTCAAAGAAATGCACGGTTTTAATCGGTTTACGTCCGGCAGGGAGTTCGTCGATCACCGAAATATCGAGATCCCCATACATCGTCATCGCTAGCGTCCGTGGAATGGGCGTAGCTGTCATGACCAGCATATGCGGTGGGATAACATTCTTGCGCCAGAGCTTGGCGCGCTGCTCTACACCAAAACGGTGTTGTTCATCGATAACGACGAAGCCGAGATTCTTGAATTGCACCTTATCTTCAATCAGCGCATGGGTGCCAATCAAGATGTCGAGCGTGCCCTCTTCGAGGGCCTGATGGATCAGCCGCCGCTCTTTGGTGCCGGTTGATCCCGTGAGCAGCTTGATACTGACAAGATCATCACCGACGAGCTGTTTGAGTCCATGGTAATGCTGTGTGGCCAAGATCTCGGTCGGTGCCATCATACAGGCCTGAAAGCCGTTGTCAACGGCGAGCAGCATGCTCATCAGGGCAACCACCGTTTTGCCGGAGCCCACATCGCCCTGCACCAGACGGTTCATCTGCGCGCCGGTATTGGTATCGATACGGATTTCTTTAACAACGCGTTTCTGTGCACCTGTCAACGGGAATGGAAGACGCTCATTGAAAAAGTGTTGAACTTTTCGCCTACTTTATTGAAACGCTGACCCCTGAATTTCTGCGTGTTCAGTTGTTTGTTGTTCAGCAGTTTTAGCTGGATGAAAAATAGTTCTTCAAATTTGATCCGCTTGATGGCCTGGTTCAATTCCTTTTGGTTGCTCGGAAAGTGAATGGACGCGAGGGCTTGCTGGTGGGAAACCAGCTGGTGTTTTGCCATTATTTCCTGGGGTATCGTTTCTCCGATACTCCGAAATACGGTCTCCAATGCGGTCTGCTGCAAGCGTTGGATGCCTTTGGTATCCAAATTGAATTTTTGAGTTTCTCCGTGGAGGAATAGACGGGCTGTAAGCTCATGTTGCCCGCCTGTTTGACCTGCGGATTGTACAGGTCCATTTCAGGATGGGTGATGGATAGCTGCCCATTAAATTCACTGGGCTTGCCATAAATGATATAGGCCGAACCTACTTTCAGGGACTTTTGGAGCCAGGGAATAGACTGGAACCAGACGAGCTCCATGGAGCCGGTTTCGTCCTTGAATGAGCCCACGAGACGCTTGGTTCTTTTCTCACCCACGAGCTGTAGTGAAACCAGCCGTCCCAAAACCTGTGCGGCCATCATATCGGGGTGCAGCTTCCGTATCTTGTGGAATTCTGTGCGGTCGATATAACGGAAAGGGTATTGGGTCAAGAGGTCACCAATGGTAAATACCTGTAACTCTTTCTTGAGCACATCTGCCTTTTGGGGCCTACACCTTTGAGGTATTCTATCGGGGTAATTAAACTTAATTCAGCCATTCTTCTCGAGTGGCTAAAATACGAAAAATTTAATTTTTACGATTTATATACTTCCACAAATGGCTTTCCATCCTTGCATTGAACTGATTTTTTTCTATTTGGGCGACCGATCTGACATGCTGTTTTTTTAGGATCAATAAATTTAGGCTTGTAAAGTTTTCTGTTTTGAATCGGTTTATTCGTATTTAATCGTTGCCTTTCCTTCCTTGCAAATGACATCTAGCGGTTTTCGATAGGGAATGCAATTGATTCTTGGCGCCATCATGGGCTGGTATATTTCCATGAGCCTATTATAGTCATTGATCATGTTCTGTAAGATGGTCTTATCAACGGAGTGGTGGTAGGCGATATGACTGGTACCACATACGGTCTGGATATCTATGATTTTCCAGTCATCGGCATTGGAACATTCTTTTGGGCTGGCCAGCGCTATAATTTTGCTGTATTTTTCATTTGAAAGTGTTTCCAATTCCTTTTCGGTTTTTTTTCTTTATAGGGGTTTTCAAGATGGGATTCGGATTTACAAACAACAAATAGCATCGTACATGCGAGCAGGGAGGTAATGCCTAGGACGGACAGATTTTTCATAATAGCGTATTTGGTTTTCTGACTGAACGAAGAATTTTGTGCTGGTGCTACAGAGAGGATTAAAAATTTCTCATGACTGTGATTTTTTAGAAGCGGTGATTTGTGCCAGAGCGTAGGGCGAGCGACGAATTCGGAGATAAAGAGGATCAGAACGATAAAAAAGCGGCTTAACCATATGGTTAAGCCGCTTCGGTATTGCAGGGAATTCTTTTTAGAAATTTCCTTTCGCAACATCCACCAAAGGCGGGTACCGCCATTGTCAGGACCACCTAAAAGTGATATTGCGTTTTGTACTTCAGCTCTGTTGGTGTTGTATTCGTTCTGAGGGAACGGCAAACGACGGATCTGTATTTTAGTGTCGATCAGCCCACCGCTGTTATTGACAACCACAGGAAATAAACGTGGATATCCGGTACGACGGAATTCGCTCCATGCCTCTTGTCCTTCTGGGAAGATTGCCAACCATTTTTGGGTAATGATGCGTTCCAGTTTTTCCTCATTCGTGGCGCCATCGTTCCACTTGATGGTTAATGAACTTGGTGATTTTGCATTATTGTCCGCATTGAATGGGTCGTTATAGTCGGCAGCTGTACTTGTGTTATCATCCAAATAAGTTCTTAGAGCTGATGAAACACCCCACTGTGCGAATGAAGTCTCCACGCCCTTCTCATAAAGTGACTGTGCTGTTCCGCCTGTATTTCCCCAGCCTCTTAAAGCTGCTTCGGCACGTAAAAAGTAAACTTCTGCAGCCGTCATTAGAATCGGTGCTGTACTTGCGGTGAAGGTTGGTGTGGTACCTTCCGTATTCAGTGCTGAAAGTTTTTGATATTTGTCTTTTTCAATACCCTCTGCACCTGTACGAATACCAATGTATTGGCCTGCCACTGATGTCAGTGTAGGGTCGTTTGAAACGGGAGACATGTATTTTGAGGTCCGGGGATCTTTCAGTCCGACCATGTAGGACGAAAGCGTAGCATTGATACGCGTATCGGCCCAGTTTTTGGCGATAAACCAAAGTGGATTGCTATAGGTTCCGTCTGTTGGTACGGTAACCTTGAAATTATCGGAATTGCTTTCCAAAACACCACCATTTGCAGGATCCAAAGCTTTTTCTGCCTGTGTTTTTGCTAGCTGTGGGTCAACTTTAACCAGACGCATCGCAAGGCGTAAGCGCAGGAGTTGGCAATTTTCAACCAATTTTTAAATCTTACCTGATTATCGGTATTTGGAAAAACCAAATCAATCTGGTCGATTTTTGCCGCCATTGGACTATCTGCTTTATAGGCCTTCAATACTGTTACCGCTTCATCAAGTTCTTTAAAGAAGCTGTTGTACACATCGGACTGTTTGTCGTACGGAATAGTATTGGATGTACCTACCTGGCTGTAGGGAATGGGGCCATAGATATCCGTAACGCGGCTTGCCGCTTCTACTTTGATGACCAGGGCTGAACCCCATAATGCTGGATATGTTTCTGCAAGACCATTCTTTTTCAGTTTATCGATCGCCTTGATGACATTGAGGTATAATACTTGGAAGGGTTCGCCATTCCAGCCATTTACCATAGCATAATTGAGGTTGTTCTGTCCACTATTGAACGGTGTCGGCGACATAAAGAAGCCTGAATAAACATCTGCATTCAGATTCTGTTGTACCTGATATGAGTTTGGATCGCCAGCACCTGAAAAATTATAAATAGACATTTGAGCGTTCCGTAGGAAAATGACAAGATCTTGTCCGTCTCCTTTTAAGTCCTCATCTGTAACGCCAATATTGTTTTTGTTGTAGTCTTCAAAATTTTTGGTGCAGCTCGTCATAGCGCCTCCTAAAATTAATAGAGCAAGAGAGAACTTTGATATATTTTTTATTGTAAATTTCATTGTATTTCTATTAGAACGTTGCGTTTAATGTTAGACCATAGTTACGTGTTGCTGGCATCATAAAGATATCGACACCACTTAGTGCGTTGCCCGTAGACATGGTCACTTCAGGATCGAAAGGTGCCTTTTTCGAGATATAGAATAGGTTTCTTCCGACAGCATTGACACGAAGTTTTTTGAAGAAGCTATCTTTAATGTTAAAATCATAGCCAAAGGTTAGCTCACGCAATCTCACTACAGTTCCGTCATAGATATATTGGCTACTCACAGGCCCCATACCAGCAGTTGATGTGTACCATTGCTCTGCATCCACTTTTGTGACTGCTTTACCATCTGGTGTTACACCATTGACGATCACACCACCATTCGCCCGTGCATCACCAGTTACTTTCGATACACCATAACCGTCAAGTAAAGATTGTGTCACCGACATGACGTCATAGTTGAACTTGCCATCGATGAGGAAACTTAAATTGAAGTTCTTGTAGTTAAAGCTGTTGTTCCAGCCCATTTGCCAAATTGGATTGGAATTTCCAAGTTTGGTATAGACGTTGTTTTTTTGTGGAATTCCGTCCGCAGAAATAATAATGCGGCCTTGGTTATCGCGTACAAAATCCTGTCCGTAGATATCACCGAAAGATCCTCCAACTTCCAATTTGGAAGCAAAGTTATTTCTACCTTCTCCAGTCAGATTAAATTCAGGTACAGCATCTGCAAGTTCGATAATCTTGTTTTTGTTGTAGGTGAAGTTTACACTTGTGTTCCAAGTAAAATTATCATTCTTGATAGCATCCAATGAAACCAACGCTTCGATACCCTGGTTTTGGATATTTCCAGCATTGATCGCATATTGTTTGTTCAGTGAAGCGTGACTTGCTGCTACCTTAAAGAACTGATTTGTTGTGTTGGTTTTGTAGTAGGTCAGGTCCACATTCAGACGATTATTCCACATACGCCATTCTGTACCGATTTCCAATGACTTCGTCTTTTCCGGTTTTAAAGTTTTCAAAAGGCGATATCATTAACGGTTAATACCGCATAAGGATTCACTGTGTTTGTTAATAAACTTGTATAAGGCGGAAGGTCGTTACCTACGACTGCATAAGAACCGCGAATCTTGGCCATATTGACAAATTCAGGGAGGTTTAGCTTGTCATTCAAGACAATTCCTAAACCTGCTGAAGGATAGAAGAACGACTTTGTGCCAGTAAAAGCAAGTGTACTTGACCAGTCATTACGAGCCGTCAGATCCAAATAGATCCAATTATCATAGGCTAAATTGGCGGAGGCAAATACGGATTGTAATTGTCTGCGGTTGGCAGATAATGTGGAGGTGACAGGTGTGGTTGTATTTTGGATAAAGAATTGATTAGGAACCTTCAAGCCATCTTTTCCTGTCGTGAAATCCGTTCCTTCTGTTTTCCAATCGGTGATACTTGTACCGACCAATCCTGTGATCTGCAGTTTGTCGCTAACATTAAAGTTCATATTAGCAACGACATCACCATACTGTTGTGTAATGGTGGTATTTGTGTAGCTATATGCACCATTTTCGCGGGCAAGAATTTTCTGTGTACCGGCATATGCCTTTCTATCCCAAACTTCACTCGTCGGTCTACACTACCACGTGCCTGCACGCTGATCCATGGTGCGATTTTATATTTTGCACTTCCGTTCAACAATAAGCGATTTCTGGTCGATCTTGTCGAATTCCGGTTTGCAATCCACCAGGGATTTTGTTGTGTGGTTTCATCATCCGAAAGTGTAAACCAATTCTGCTCATTGAGACTACGACTTGGATTAAATTTTTCGTAAGTTTTATAATCCGCAATATTCAAACTTCGAGGTAAAAGATAAAGGCCGACTAAGGGACTGTAGTAAAAGCCCGAAGTAGGTGCATTATCCAATTTTTGTGTAATGTAGTTTGCACTTGCTTCAACCGTCAATTTATCATCAAAGAATGTTGCACTCTCTTTGAGATTGAAGTTGTGACGCATCAGGTCATTTTCTGGTAGTATTCCCTTTGCAAGGGTATTGGCATAAGAAAAGTAGGTTTGATTTTTCTCATTACCACCAGATAGCGTTAGTGAATTTGTGAAATTACTTCCTGTACGGAAGAATTCACCTACATTATCATAGTTAGCGCCATTCGTTTTATCACCCCAACTAAATACACTTGTATTACTGTTTTTGCCTTTAGAGCCTTGGCCATATTGGCTCTGAAACTTTGGTGTTGATACAGCTTGTTCGATTTGGGCGCTTGATGAAAAGTTAATTGTTGTGCGGCCTTGCTTTCCAGATTTGGTTGTAATCAAAATCACACCATTGGCGGCTTGGCTACCATATAATGCTGCCGCTGAAGCTCCTTTTAATACGGAGATATTTTCCACATCTTCAGGGTTAATCATAGCTATTGGGTCGCCACCATCGCGCTGACCACCGAAAACATTATCTGGTTGGCCGGCTAAAGTTTGGTTATTGATCGGTACACCATCGACAACATAAAGTACTTGGTTATTACCGGAGGCAGATTTGTTACCACGTAAAACGACTTTTGCGGAGCCGCCTGGCCCTGAGGAGCTGGAAGCGATATTAACCCCTGCTACTTTACCATTTAGGTTGTTGGCCAAGTTGGTACTTTTAACCTTGTTCAGTTCATCTCCACTAACCTGTTGTGTAGAGTAGGTCAGTGATTTCTGTGCGCGGCTGATACCCAGCGCCGTGACGACAACGCTTTCAAGCTGTTGCGTCTGCTCATCTAGGCTTATTGTAACCGTTGTTTCTCCCGGTCCAAGTGTAACTGTCTTATTTTCGTAGCCAATCGTGCTGATGTTCAGGACACGATTTTTATCGTCTACATTGATCTGAAATGTTCCCTTACTGTCTGTGGAACTTGCTGTGGACGTTCCCAATACCTTAATGGTAGCGCCCACGAGTGGAGTTTTTGATTTTGCGTCAACAACCGTTCCTTTCACTTGGCTGCTTTGCGCATGTAGTAAAGATGCTGAAAAAGCATTGTCGGAACAATACTCAACATCCTCAGTGTAGTGTATAATTTGTTATTCATGTAGTATATGTGTTATATTCAGTTTTTTATATACATATTTTCACAACAGAAGTTATTTTCCACGGTAATGGGCTAATTCCATTTAGCATGTCGGTTAGGGAAAACGATATTGAATAGAGCTGGAGAGCGAAATAAATGATTATTGTATGTTATTCAATACCCCAATTGATAGGAGTGAGGGAAAGTGTGATTTCCTTTAATTAATACTAATTTACTACTGTTGATTAAAAATCAAAAATTTTAAGAAACAAAATTGATACAAAACTAGGGGTTTTTATGTTAATTAGTTGATTTTTAGTTATGTATCGTTTTGTAATTTTTGTGCTCTGCCAAAAATGTATCTTTGGGGATATATTAAACACCAAAAGGCCTCAAAATTTTATAGTTGAAGCCTTTCAGTAATAGTTGAAGCATGATTTTGGGAAGCAAAATGCATCATCTGATTTATCATCGCTGTGCTATAGCAAGCTCGCACGACGATAGACCAGATGACGTGTCAAATTTTTTCGTGAGTAAGTGTCTAATTCCAAGTGTAGTTGACCTTTGGTTTTCCGTTTTCACAGGTCAGCGATTTAAACTTTGGTGTAGGGCCTTGTGTACAAACTGGACGCTCTAAGGAGGATAGCCTTAGGTAAAGCGCATTGTAAAGGCTTACTATTCTCTTTATTTCGCTGTAGTCATTAGCTCGAGAAAAGGGTAAATAGGTATTATAACATCCTAGAATGGGGTAACATCCCATTTGTCAATACCGGTACAGTTAAGCTGATTTTGATAATCATCCATCTTTTTCTTAAGATCGGGGAGGAGTTCCCGGCATTTTTCGGCAGAGAGATCTTGTGCAAAAATTAATTTGGCTTTTTGATTCTCAACAACCAATTCCAATGGTGAATATTCATACCAATAGTAATCGTCACAAGGTTCATAAATAATGCCTTCTTTGATCCCAGCATCGAATCCCTTTTTACAAGATCCCGATAGTCCTGCCACAGTCTGTCGAAATCCTTTTCAAGTGACTTGTGCATGGCAAAATAGCTCTCGCCGCACCAGTAATTTTGTGCTTTTTTACATACCATTCTTCCTTATCTGTGGCTTTTTTGAGGTGATTAACTGTTCAATTTCCTTCCGTTTTTTAATGGCCAATTCTTCCCAATATCCCGATGAAAGATTCTCTTTTTTACAGGAAATTAAAGCGATAAACAAAAATAATGCAACGTACAATAACTTGTGATGTTTCATGGTCAGTATTTAATTTATTGGTTATTTACGCAATAAATACGTAAATACTATCCGCTTTGCTACATCCTAGCCTAATTTTTCCTGACCTGTTGGAAATTACTGCTGTTGAAAAGAACAATTGCCATCAATATAATGCCATAAGCGACATACTTGACAAAAGGGACCGGTTCCTGAAAATACGTCGCGGCCAGCGTGAAAGCAATGATTGGATTGATGTATAATAGGACACCTGTTGTTGTTGAGGAAATACCGATCAATGCATACATGCTCAGGAAAAGCGGGATAATGGTGAAGACAACAGCGATCAGTAAAATAGTACCCCAAAAAATAGGGTCTGTGGGGATGTCGTGGTGATTATAGATCAGCTTCGGGACAACAAATAGCGCACATATACTCAATTGGAGGACCAATTGGTTAAGTTTGTTGAAACCTGTCGATATACGCTGCACAATAAGGTAGAAGGCATAGCAGGTCGCGATGGTTGCGGCCCATAAAACATCATTCAATGAGCCCTTGGCCAGTAGACAAACACTGCCAAAGGCAATGAGCAAGGCCAGCTTTTGCAAGGGGCGCAGTTCTTCTTTTAAGATAAAATAGGCTGCTGCAGCGGTGATCAAGGGGCAGGTGAGATAGGCCAATGCCGCGGATTGGATGCTGATGTGATTGACGGCATAGATATAGGTAAACCAATTCCCGAAGATCAATAGGGACGCGAGAATAGTGAGACCGGTCTGTTGAATTTTGCGGTTCCGTGGGAGGTTTTGAACTTTTGAATATCTGCACGCAGCGTCTTTCTTTGAAATAATAGGAGATAGAGCCACAGCACTCCAAGGGCTGTTACGATCCTAAAATATAGAATATCTTCGGCAGGATATTCTCGTATCCACCGAACAGGAATGGACATGAAGCCCCAAATAAAGGGCGCCAAAAAGCCGCGAAAAGATATTTTCCGCGGCTTACAGTTTCGTTATTATTTTCCACGGACTAATCTTTCCAGGCAATGACCGAAATTTCGACATTGACATTCTTTGGCAATGTCTTCACCGCTACACACTCACGTGCCGGTTGTGCATCCTTGAAATATTCCGCATAAACATCATTTACGAGAGCAAAATTACCCATATCACTTAAAAAAATTGAGGCCTTGACAACATCCTGAAATGTATATCCAGCATTTGTTAAGATGGCTTCCACATTTTTCAAAACCTGATGTGCTTCATCTTTTACACCTGAAGATATCAGTTCCATGGTCTCTGGAACAAGTGGTATCTGTCCGGATACATAGAGGGTATTTCCGCTTTGATTGCTTGGTTATAGGGGCCGATCGCTGCTGGAGCTTTGTCTGTATTTAAGATCTCTTTTTTGACATGGTCGCTTGTTTAGGATGAAAAAAATATTTTATAGATCAACCCCAATAAAAAGACAATAATAGCCGTTGCATTAATGATATGCATGGCTTTGATACTGCCACTGGTGGGTCGGTCAGCGTTGCGCTTTCTGAAAAAGTACATGGAACTAAGTTACGACAGTAAATTAAAAAGTTAAAATTAAAAAGTAAAAACTTTGGGATAGCGTGAAGACAAATCCTAACTTTAGTAATAGAAGCATGCTGTGTAAAATTTGCTGTTGAGCCTACGAGGAAAGGAAATACTGAAAAGGCCTACACATGTTACAATGCGGATTGTTACAGCGAATTTCATGTCGGAAGCTTTTCGAGAGGATTGTAAGTCAATATATTCAGCATGAAAAGTATCCCATTTGAAGCGTTGAAAAGGAAAAATGTAAAAATTATTTTGATGAAGAAAACAGCATTAATAGGTGGTAAGATCTATACCGGGAATGAAATTATAGAGAAGAAGGCTTTGCTTTTGGATGGTGGGGTAATAGTCGGGACCGTCGATGATAAGGATATCCCAGTGGGATATCAGTCTCTTGACGTCAAAGGTGCCAATATCTGTGCCGGATTGGTTGATCTGCAGCTATATGGCGATGGTTCGGATCTTTATTCTGCTGAACTTAGCCTCGCGTCATTGGAACGGATCTCCAATGGATTGATTGATAAGGGGACGACTTCCTATATGATGACTTTGGCGACGAATACTATTCCAGTATTTAAAGAAGCCATTCGCGTTGCTGAAGATTATCATCATGATGCATTTTTGGGACTGCATCTGGAAGGTCCATTTTTGAATGCAAAAAAACGTGGTGCTCATCCTGAAGAACTGATTATAACACCGACGAAAGAACGGATCGAAGATCTGCTCGAGGGAAGTCAGGTTGTCAAGATGATGACGATTGCTCCCGAATGTATTTCGGATGAGGTGCTGAGGTATTTACAAACGTATCAGTTGTTGCTGAGTGCAGGGCATAGTAATGCTACTTTTGCCGAAGGGACTCATGGCTATGATGCGGGAATTCCGACAAGTACACATCTGTTTAACGCCATGTCCCCATTGCATCATCGCGAGGTGGGTTTGGTCGGAGCTGTTTTTAACCATCACAGAGCCTGTTCGAGTATTATTGTCGATGGACATCACGTCAGCTTTGAAGCTGTGAAAATTGCTAAAAAGCAAATGGGCGACCGTCTATTTATGATCACTGACGCTGTCGCGGCATGCAATAAAGGGATCTATCAGCATGTGTTGAATGATGGTTATTACGCCTTGCCGGATGGCACGATTTCGGGGCAGCAATTTCCCTATTTGAAGGAATCAGAAACTGTGTACAGCAGGTCGGGATTCCGTTGGACGAAGCGATCCGGATGTCGACAACCTATCCGGCGAATCTACTAGGAAGAAGCGATATCGGAAACCTGAATACAGGAAGTATGGCCAATGTCATCGTGTTTACGGATGACTTCAAGTTGGAGCATGTTATCTTCAAAGGGGAACTGCGCTATTGATGAGCCTGTTGGGGTAGATTACGTTGTAATCTGCAATTGACTTATATGCTGTGATTTTCATCTGATAGAAATATATTTTAAGAAGGATGAAAGAAAGCTAAATTTCTTTTCTATTGAAATTTAGCTTAGTTTTGGGGTTATTTTGAAAAAAACACTATACTTTATCGCTTAATGAAACGTTCCTTATTATTTTTAGCTACGGCAGTCTTTCTTTTGTCTTCTTGTTCATCCAAGAAAAATAAGAAGGAAGAACCTGTTAATACAAAGACCAATGTTGAAATTGTAAAAAGATCCACCTTCGATTCCAAAAAGAGAGCGGATGAAAAATACAATCGAAACTAAAGAGACTAAAGAACAGCCTGCTGTTGAAAAGAAGAAGGATATCGTTGTTGAACTTCCAGCTGTGCCACGCGAGTTTCGTGCTGCCTGGGTTGCTTCCGTTGCGAATATCAACTGGCCGAGCAAAAATTACCTTAGTACTGCTGAGCAGCAGCAGGAAGCGATCGGTATTTTGGATTTTTAAAGAACAATAATTTTAATGCGGTTGTCTTCCAGGTACGTCCTTCAGCGGATGCTTTTTATAAAAGTGATCTTGAACCTTGGTCTTATTTTTTGACAGGAACTGAAGGTCAGGCGCCATCACCCTATTATGATCCACTTGAATTTTGGGTTGAACAGGCACACAAACGGGGATCGAACTTCATGTTTGGTTAAACCCTTATCGTGCGCACCATACCGCCGGTGGTGCGGTGACTTCGGCATCAATGGCACGCAAGATGCCGGAATCTGTTGTGAAATTAAAACAGGGCTACTATTGGTTTGACCCATCAAAACAGTCGACACAGGATCATGCTGCCCGTGTGGTCATGGATATTGTTAAGCGCTATGATATTGATGGGGTGCATTTTGATGACTATTTCTATCCTTATGCTGAATACAATGGTGGCCAGGACTTTCCGGATTCGGATAGCTATAATGAGTTTAAACGTAATGGTGGCAGCCTGTCGCGTGGTGATTTTAGAAGAAACAGCGTGAATACCTTTATCGAACGTATCTACAAGGATATCAAAAAGAAAAGAACTTTGTGAAATTTGGGATCAGTCCTTTTGGGATCTGGAAACCGGGTTATCCTGCGGGAATACAAGGATCAAGTCAATACGATATGTTATATGCTGATGCTAAACTTTGGTTGAACAAAGGCTGGATCGATTATTTTGCACCACAGCTTTATTGGCCTATCCAACCGGCAAAGCAAAGTTATACGGCTTTGTTGAAATGGTGGGAAAGTGAAAATACAATGGGTCGTCACCTTTGGCCGGGGATCAATACCGTTGGGAGACGTGGCCCGGAATATGTACAGGAGATTGTCAATCAGGTTGCTGCGGCAAGGGATCTTTACCGAATAATCGTGAAGGTGTTATTCACTGGAGTTTGGCTGGTCTAACAAAAATCCGGCAATGACGCAGGCGCTTGTGGATGGACCTTATCAAACTAAAGCCTTGGTACCAACAACACCATGGCTCAATGCGAACCCGTTGTTGAAACCGAGCTTATTGCTGACGCCACAGGGGAATAATATTTTCTTGAAATGGCAGCATCAACAAGTGGACCAGGTGGCAAAATGGGTGTTATACCTGAACTATGGTGGTCAATGGACGTATGAGATCTTGGAACCAGGCGTAACAACGAAAGATGTACCGACGACATTGAATAATAAAAAACTGCAATATGTTGCGGTTAAAGCGATCGATCGTTTGAGCAATGAAAGTCCTTATATTGCTGAAAAGGTAAAATAGCGACATTTTTATATGATTTAAACGAGGGCTATCTGAATCTGTTCGGATAGCCCTCGTTTCTTTACGGATGGTTAAATCCTCATCTTCGGATATCATTCCGGTAGATTTCGGTTGATCGGGATGATTTGTATTTTTTTGATCAGAAATAGTGGGATTTGCTGAAACACAGTGATTTTGTTTTGAATTTCAATCTGTCTGGGGTAAATTTAGGGATATGGAAGAGATATATAAAACCGTTAGTGATTCGGTGATCCGAATTTCACAGTTGATGTTACCATCCAATGCTAATTTTGGCGGAAAGATCCATGGAGGCTATATTTTGTCCTTGATGGATCAAATAGCCTTTGCGGTGGCCTCTAAGTTTTCGGCACATTATTGTGTGACGGCTTCTGTTGGTAAGGTTGATTTTTTGAAGCCGATTGAGGTAGGCGAGCTGGTGACCTTGATCGCTTCGGTTAATTACGTAGGCAATTCGTCTATGGAGGTGGGGATTCGGGTGGAGGCAATGAACATCCAAACAGGTGAAACAAAACATTGCAACTCCTCTTATTTTACCATGGTCGCTAAAGATGAAACGGGTAAACCTGCGCGGGTGCCTCGGTTGATTCTAGAGAATGAGAAAGACGTGTTTCGTTTTTATCGCTGTGTGGTAAAGATGGAAGTGGATAAAGAACGTGATCGTGCGATTCATGATCTGGAGCAGGACTCCTTAGAGCAACAGGCTTATATCAGGGCGCATTATGATGTCAGGATTGCATTAAAAAAATAGCGGGTTATCTTGTTGTGATAGCCCGCTATTTTTTAGATTTCTGGATCTGCAGGTGTATTCGGATTACCGATTCTTTCCTGATCCGGGTAAGGATAGAAATTCCGGTTGCGTTCGGCTGTATTTTGTGGTGGGGCAGGACGACCAAATCGCCTGCTATCTTCCAGTCGTAAGCCTGACATAAACAATTCTGCACAGCGTTGTTTATAGACTTCGAGCAGTAGATCATTTTTGTTGATGGCTCCAGCATATGCGGGCAACCCGGCGTTGACATTGAATAGATCGCCGGCCGTTTGGGTGCGAACTTCATTGATCAGATCGCGTGCCTCGGTCAATGAACCGTTGTTGCGTAATAAGGCTTCGGCTTTGATCAGTTTCATTTCGTCGGGTAAGTAAACGGGAACTTCTCCATTCTGTGTCTCCGAAAAGCCTTTAAGCTGGAGTGTTGTGCCATTAAGTTTAGTGTAGAAGTCAAGACGTTTATCACCAGTTTCAAATAGACCTGTCGGGAGGCCTAAGTTTTCCCTAACAACGTAATATTTCAAAATACTGGTCTGATTCCAAAGGGGTTAACGCTTATTGCTGTATAGGTGAACGTACTTTTCTTCGTTAAATCAACAAGGTTAGCTTCGCTATAGGCCTGCTGGAAATTTCCGGCCATGAGGTTGAAGCGAGCATTGAAAGCGTGTAGGCAATTCAGCAAGTTAATGGTTGAGCCCGTTACCGTCGATGTAAATTCCGATGATATGGGGTTTGTTGTACCAGGGCAATTGCCGTGTTCAAGGATTTGATTGCTTCCGCAAGAACAGCTTGTCTATCAACGAAAGCTACTTTGCCATCCTTTTGAGTCTGTGTATTCGCTTTTTCAAAACTTGTTGCCAGTGCGCCAAGTGCTATTGCTCTGTATAAATGAGCATTTGCCAATGTGCCGGATAGTGTTCCGCCCGTTAAGGTGCTGATAGATGAAGCGTTGTTCAGCACACTTTCACTCATACCAAGGAGTTTTTGCATACTGGACCATAATGTCAGAATATTTCCATTTGCAGTGGGTAATTCGGTGCCTCCTGCTTCGAGTTCTAACGTGTTGGTAAATGTGGCAACGCCTTTGAGTTCACGCGCTGTGACTGCGGGGTAAAAATAAGTTGCGGCTATCCCATTTGTCGAATAGTACATCTGTAAACCCGCGCTAATGGCAATAATCCCTTCCCGAGTTGTTGGAACAGCACTTCCACTTGGTTGATTTATATTTGGGACATCCATTTTACAGCTATTGAGGCTCATGGCCAGTGCTGCAAATAGGAACAGTTTATAGTTGAAAATCTTTTTCATTGAAATATTTTTTAAGGATGATATAATACCTGCGAATGGTTTTATTCATTCAACGATCCGAGGGTCTCTAAACATCATGGTTATCCTATATTGTTAAGTTAAAATGTTAGATTAACTCCTGCAATAACCTGTCTTGGCAGTGGAACTTCAACGAAATCGAATCCACGGACAGCATTGCTCTGGCCTGCAGCATTAACTTCAGGATCCCAGCCGCTATAATTGTCGAAAGAGAATAAATTGCGGCCAGCTAGAGAAAACGGATATTTTTAATCTTTGAGTTTGGACGTGCCCAATTGTAAGATGCGGACACTTCTCTTACTTTGACAAAGGATCCTTGTTCAATCCAGTTTTCCATAATGGAGAATAATGCTGCGGAGGTGCCTTTGGGGACTTCGCCACGTAGCTCTGGTTCATAGCCTGCAAGACCACCATATAAGTCACGGTCACCGACACGTCTGGTGAAATTAAAGACATCCTGTCCGACGACGGCATCCAATTGAGCTCTAAAAGTCCATTTTGATCCGACATTGATTTCGTTGATCAAGGATCCAGTCCAGTCTGGATTAGGGTCGCCAATGACTTTTTAAGTGTGGCACCTGTAGGGACACCATTGTTGTCTTTTCCGACTTTGGCTGTTGTCGGAAGACCAGCCGCATTGTGATAAATGGATCCATCCTCATTTCGAGCAAAGTAAGTCGCGTAGAAGGCGCCTAAGGGGATCCGTTGACTGCTGCAACTTGCCCGAATCCGGCAGCGTACATTAATATTCCTCCTGGGACATTATTGACGACGTTTTTGTTATGGGAGTAAACAGCCGTAATATTCCATTTGAAGTTTTCTTTTAGGATAGGGACACCTCGTAATAAGAGCTCCATTCCCCGATTGGTCATTGTTCCAATGTTTGCGTATTGAGACATATAACCTGTGGAAGGTGTCAAGTTGATGTTCATAAGGAGATCTTTGACATTTTTTCGATAATAGGAAAACTCTAGCCCTAAACGATCATGGAACATGCTGAGGTCTGTCCCTACTTCGAACTCTTCCTGACGTTCGGGTTTTACGCCTTCATTGCCCATGAGGTCCGTGGGAATAATTCCATTAATGCCGCCAGTGTTCAGCGGCGAATAATTGGTGTATCTACTGAAGGGGCTCAATGCGGTAAGGTTTCCCGATTGACCATAAGAGGCCCGAATCTTAAAACTTGAGAAAACATTGTTGATGGCCGAATTCTGCCAGAATTGTTCATTGGATAAGACATAGCTTCCGCTTACCTTTGGATAGAATTGGCTACGATTCTCGCTTCCAAAAACAGAGGACATATCATAGCGAATAGCACCTGTTAGGTACAGTTTCTCTTTGATCCCGAATGTTTGTTGGAAGAAGGCACCGAAAATATTCATATCAGAGCGGAGTTCCGTTGGTACAACGACGCCATTATTGACTGTTTCACCGCCATATCCCATTTGTGTGGCCTTCATGTTGGTCGACATGTTTTTTCAGTTTGAAAAGTTAGACCCGCACCGGAAGTCGACTCCAGCCAGTCTCCAATCTTTGTCTGGTAAGAGGCATTAAAATCGTTGTTTAGCATAAAGGTGCTGATGTCTGCGCGTTGTGCGTAGCCCTGCTCGTAGGATGGTGTTGTGTTCCCTGGTGGGATGTAGGCTGTCCGAGAGAATTGGTGTTGTCAAAACCAAGCACATAATTTAATGTTAACCCTTCAGTAGGTTTCGCCTGTAAGGATAGATTTCCAATAAAGCGACTTGTGCGTTGTGCAAACTTGAAGTTGTTAATCGCCTCTAATGGGTTGGTACGTTTTACAACAGCGACAGGTGTTGTGGAAGGGTATTTCCCATTTTGGTCTTTTTCGGGATTAATAAAATTATTGCTGAAAATAAACCCTGTTAATGCACCATAAGCCTCGGTCATACCGCCATTAGGTATTTCGTTGGAATGGCTATACACATAATTCATCCCCGCACCAAGTTTCAGCCAGGAGTTGAGATCTTGGTCCAAACGAGCGCGGAGTCCAGCACGGGTAAAATCGGTATTCTTGATAATCCCCTGATTATTGAGGTACGTGCCACTGATATAGTATTTTGTACCGGCGGTTCCACCTGAAATAGACATGTTGTTATCCGTACCAATACCGGTCTGAAAGATTTTGTCCTGGTAATCGTATCTTGTGACATCAGTTTGCGTCAGATCGGTAGCGGTTGTATTGACAAATGTTTTGTTGTAGGTGTTGTACGGAAGTTTTTTTCGTAAAGAAGAGGTTTTCAGGCTTGAGCTAAAGGTAAAAGTAGGTTTTCCTTCTTTTCCCTTTTTGTTGTAATCAGCACGACACCATTGCTGGCCCGGGAACCATAGATGGCGGCCGCTGCGGCACCTTTGATAATCTCAAAGTTTTCAATGTCAGCGGGATTGATGTCGACCAATCTGTTTTGACTATAGCCACCTAGGTCCAATAGCTCCGCAGAAGAGTTGTTGACAATAACACCATCCACAATATACAGTGGACTGCCACTCCCAACGATGGAACTAGGGCCGCGTAATTGCACGCTGATACCGCCGGCAGGGTTCCCGGAGTTTTGGGAGATTAGTGCGCCGGCGACTTTTCCGGTTAAGGCCTGGTCAATGGAGGTTGCATTACTATTGGCAATATCCTTGGCGTTGACGGTCGATACGGCATTGCCTAAGACCTTACGGCTTGTTCCAACAGCGTTACCGATAACAATTACCTCATTCATCCGTACTAAATCCTCCTGGAGACTTGGAGTGAGGGTAAGGGTTGTCTGGTTTCCCAGTTCGATGCTGGTCGTAGTCGGAGCATAGCCTACATTGGATAATACAAGATCGTACTTTCCAGGATTGATGGATGTGGTTAATGTAAACTCTCCATTGGCATTGGTGCTAACGGACTGGTTAGTTCCTTTGAGTTTAATGGTTGTTCCGGGGACAGATTGTCCGGTGCGGGAATCTGTCACTTTACCTTTGATCGTGTATTTTTTTTTGCTGTGCTAATGCGGCGGAGCTTGCTCCGAGCAGCATTAAAAGCGCATAATAGCGATAAGGTGCTTTGCTGGTTAGTAAGTGTTTTATCATAAATTCAGATTTTAAGCCAATAGAATGCCTATTGTGGTCTTATTTGATATAAATATAGGATTTTAAATAGCTTGTCTATGCTGTTTTGTAATTTTCTTGCTATATTTTGCGTTTTTATGTGTTTTTAAGTGTATTTCTGGGGTGTTTTGCTGTTTGGGGATGCGGTAGTTCGATTATTTTTAATTCTTTTTCAAATACTTATGCATAAACTTGCATAACTAAACTGCTTTTTATAGTATTGTATTATAATTGGTGTAAACCTCGGGCTGGAACCTCCGTTATGATCAGTTATTAACAACTAACTAAATACCATGAATAAAAAATTACTCTTTATTCTGTTCAGGAGTGATGCTATCTACCAGTTTATGGGCACAGACCAAAACGATTACAGGTAAGGTGACGAATGCCTCAGATGGTGGGTCTATGGCAAATGTTACTGTCAGCATCAAAGGTAAACCTGTCAGCACACAAACTAATCCAGATGGAAGTTTTACGATTAAAGCCGAGCCCGGGGATATTTTGATCTTTAGGGCTGTGGGTTCTAAAGAACAACAACAAGCTGTTGGTACGGATGCTACCGTCAATATTGCTTTGTCAGGCAGTGAAGAAGCTTTAGAGGAGGTTGTTGTCACGGCAATGGGGATTAAGAAGGAGAAGAAAGCTTTAGGTTATGCTGTTCAAGATATCAAGGCTGATGAATTGATGAAGAATAAGAATCCGAATGTAATCAATTCATTGAATGGAAAGATTGCTGGTTTAAATATTACGAATTCTGGGGCGCCCCGGGAGCTTCAGCTTCTATTATTATCCGTGGGGAACTTCCTAGAGCGAGATAATCAACCTTTATTTGTCATTGATGGTATGCCGATAGACAATTCGACAGGTGTCGGAGATATGTCTGCATTTGATGGTTCAACGAATATTTCGACAACCTCAGGAAATAGGGCGATGGATATAAATCCAGAAGATATTGAATCTATCTCTGTTCTCAAAGGGCCGACTGCGGCGGCTTTGTACGGTATTCGAGCAGCGGCCGGAGCGATAGTGATTACGACGAAAAAGGTAAAGATGGTGCCGTTTCAATAGGGGTAAACTCGCGTGTAAGTGCAAATTGGGTAAATAAATTACCGAAACAACAAGGAATTTACAAACAGGGGACTAGTTTGTCCGGAACTGTCGATCCAAATAGTAACTTTTCTTGGGGAATAAATTTGCTGATGGTGAGACAGTTTATGATAATTTGCGTGACTTCTTTAAGACTGGTTATACCTATGACAACAATTTTAATGTAACCGGTGGTAATAAAAATGGTAACTTTTATTTGTCAGGAGGTAATCTCAAACAGACGGGAATTATTCCGACAACAGATTATGATCGAACAAACTTTCGTTTAAACGGAGAACAGCGTTTAGGGATAATGACTTTTGGAGGTAATGCGGCTTTCTCACAGAGTAAAACAACTAAAACTTTGACTGGGACGGGGCTGTGGGGAACAGGAGGTAATGGTTATTTGGAATCTATTATTGCTTATCCACGTAATGCTAATATGAAGAACTGGCAGAACGCTGACGGTAGTCAAAATTTATTGCTTCCGGCGATTTCCCTGGAAGCAAATATTGATAATCCGTATTGGACTGTTAATATGAATCCGCAAACGGATAAAACAAACAGGTTTCTGGGAACTTTCTATACGAATGCTAAATTCACCGATTGGTTAGATTTTACCTATCGGTTAGGATTGATAATTATACCTCAACCTATACTTCAAAAATTTCAGCGGGATCATCTGTTGTGGAACAATATCAAAAAGGGATGTTGTCACAAAATGTTACCAGTAGTATACGTTTACAAACCATAACTTCTTGCTGAATGCGCATAAAGTAGTGGCCCAAAATTGGGATTTGAGTTTATTACTGGGGGTTGCTACAGAAGACTTAAATACTAAAACTAATGCGACTAAAGCGCAACGGTTTATTTTGCCGAACTTTTATGCGTTTAATAATGCGGCCGATAAAGACAAATTTGTTTATGATAACCTGACCCAAATTCGCCGATTAGGGGTATTCGGAGATTTTAAGGTTGGCTATAAAAATTTTGCGTACTTAGGTGCGACGCTGAGGAATGACTGGTCCTCAACCTTGCCAATACAGAATCGGTCATTTATGTATCCTTCTTTTAGTGGAAGTTTGATCTTTTCTGAATTACTGCCAAAAAATGATGTTTTTACATATGGTAAGTTAAGGGCTTCTTGGGCAGAAGTAGGTAAGGATGCGCCAGCTTATCAAACAAACTCTTATCTTGAGATTCCACAGAATACTATAGGAGGAGGTTTCCGTAACTCATGGACTTTAGGGAATTCGAATCTTAAGCCTGAAAAAACACAATCTTTTGAGATCGGTACGGATTTGAAATTTTGCGCAATCGCTTGGGTGTTGAATTTACTTATTACAATAATAAGTCCGTAGATCAGATCCTGTCTCCAAGAGTTGATAATGCTACTGGGGTATCTTTCAATATGTAAATGCAGGTAATTTGCAGAATAAAGGTTTAGAGCTGACAATCAATGCTACACCAATAAAAAGAGAAAATTTTTCGTGGGATCTAGCATTGAATATGTCTCATAATAAAGGCAAAGTAAATGCTTTACCTGGGGGTTAGCGATATTATATGTAACAGATGTTCAGGTTGCGGATGGTAAAGCAGCTTCCTTTAATGATGGTGACTTCATGGGGATAAGTGGTAAAAAATGGAGAACAAATGAAAATGGTGAATTATTGTTAGATTGGACTACAGGATATCCGTCATCGGATGGGAATGCAACTTATCAGGTTGGAAATCGTGAACCTAAATTCTTGGGCGGATTGAATAATAGTTTCACATATAAAAATTGGAACCTTTCGTTTTTATTTGATTTTAGAAAAGGGGAGATATATTGAATGGAACAGAATATCAGCTAGCGTACTACGGTCTGAGTAAAAATACTGAAAATAGAGGTGATAAAATGTTGCTAACTGGGGTTGCTACTAATCCGGCAACAAAACAACTCGAGCAAGTTACGCGGGAGATTACTTTGGACCAATATTATTATCAAAATATCTATGCACAACAAACCGCGAATTTTGTCGAAACAGTGAATTGGTTGCGTTTACGTTCTGTTAACTTGTCTTATGATTTGCCAAGTTCTGTCTTCCAGAGCGTGAAGTGGATCAAGGGGCGAACTTTACACTGAATGCGACTAATTTATTGTTGTTTACAAATTATTCAGGTATGGATCAGAGGTCAGCGCTGCTGGCGCTGGTGTAAGGGGCTCCGGTTCTGTTGGGGTGGATTATGCTGGGGTGCCTAATACGAAGAGTGTGACGTTTGGTGTTAATTTAAAATTCTAATCGAATGAAAAGTAAAATATTGTTATGTATAGCGATTGGCGGGGCTTTGATTACTTCATGTAAAGACTGGATGGATGTAAATGATAATCCGAATAATCCAAATACTTCTGTTCCCACTGCCGATCTTAGGCTTCCTCCAATTTTAGCTCAGTTTGTAGACGGTTATGAGAGTGCAGGAACTCGAGGAGCAATTTTATCGCAGCAACTTGTTTCGGCCAATAATTCAGCTAATAACTGGAATTTGACGCAGTGGAATATTACCAGTGCATCCATTAACTGGCCTTATCAATCGTGGTATGTCTATTGCGCGGTAAATATCCCTGATATGTTAAAAGCAGCGGAGAAAGCTGGAGCGAATCACTATTATGGCGTGGGAAAAGTCATGTGGGCTTGGGGTTTTGCTAACCTTGCGGATATGTATGGAATGGTTCCCTATGATGAGGCATTTGTTGGGGGAATATGACGCCTAAATATGATCAAGGTGAATATATCTATGAAAAAGCGTTGAAGGAATTGGATCTAGGGATCGAATATTTGCAAAAAGTCAAAATGAAGGAGCTCCGGAGCTTGCAAAGGGAGATTATCTGTATGGGGGGATGTTCAAAAGTGGATTAAGTTGGCTTATGGTTTAAAGGTAAGAATGTTAAATCATTTGTCTAAAACTAATAAATACGATCCGACTGCAATATTGGCAAATATTGAAAAAGCGCCTAAAACGACGGCCGAATCTGCTATATACCAATATCAGGATGAAGCTGTTTCAGGGAATGCCGCAACAAATTCATTGCAATATGCGAATAATAATACAAATCGTTTAAGCCAGTTGTATCTCAATTATATCTTGAATAACTATACTGGTGCACCGAAAGGAAATAATAGTGTAGAGGATCCCCGGGCTTCCTTATTGATACCTAATATTATCACAAATGGTGCTCAGTCTCGTACAGTGGGGGTAGATCTGTCGACTTTATCTGCTAATGGTTTTCCTTCTTCTGAACCTAAATATGGCGCTTTAAGATCTTCTGCTACAAGTACCGGAACTTGGTATACAACTAAAAGCGCAAAAGGTCTTTTGTTGACGAATGCTGAAATGTTCTTTGTCAAATCGGAGGTTTATTTTAGACAGGGAAATAAAGTTCAAGCGCTTCAAGCATATAAAGATGGCATCAAAGCACATTGTGACTTGCTTGGTGTTAATTCTGTCGCATTTTTAGCGAGCTCATCTGTTGTTCAAGATGTAAATGTATTGACATTGAGTCATATAATGATTCAAAAATACATTGCTTTATCCTATTCGCCTGAAATGTTCAATGATGTACGACGTTTGGATTATTGTACGGATGCATCCGGTGCCTATAACGAAACTCAAGGTATTTATAAAGGTTTTATTCGTCCTGGTTTTGCGTATACAGTTGCGTTTCCTACTCAAGATTTATGGCCAAGACGATTTAATGTGCCCACATATGGGATTCAATATAATTACGCTCAAGTGATTGCTGCAGATCCAGATGTGCAGAATGTAACCTATACGGCTAAACCAGTGTTTTGGGATAAGAAATAATATTGAATTTATCTTTTTAAAGGCTTGAAGTTTTCCTTCAAGCCTTTTTACTGCTGTCGTGTTTATTGGTCTAAATGTTAAAATTGTTAGATTTGTATGATGAGATCTTTTTGTTATTTGTTCACTGTCTGTTTGTGACAGTTTTATTTGCTCAATCGCCCAAGATTGTTCAAAAGCCTATCACCTGGAATCAAGAGCGCATACAGCTGTCTCTGGATTATCTGAAAAATAGACATGGGCTAAGTCAAGCTGCACCAACGATACAGCCTAAGATGGTTGTTGTGCATTGGACGGCTAACAACAGTGTAAAAGCAACATTCAACACCTTCAATCCTGTGAAACTGCCGGGCAGACCTGAACTGACAAAGGCGAGCCCCTTGAATGTATCTTCTCAATTTGTAATCGACCGTGATGGAACAATCTATCAATTTCTGCCCGATACTATCTTTGCCCGACATACCATTGGTCTCAATTATTGTGCAATTGGTATCGAAAATATAGGCAGCCGCCAGAATCCTTTGACGGATGCGCAATTGAAAGCAAATGAAGAACTGATCCGCTACCTTCGTAAAAAACACGCTATTGAATATGTGATCGGGCACCATGAATATCAACGCTTTAAAAAACTTCCTGGTGGAAGGAAACTGATCCTAAATATATCACTGGTAAAGATGATCCCGGGGATAAATTTATGCATGCGCTGAGGGGACGTTTAGTTGATCTGCAATTAAATAAAATGCCGTAGGTTATTTTTTTACATTATTAAGCCGAATAAATCCTGTTTATTCGGCTTTTTCGTTATTGCGCGTTTTAAAACTATTTTTGTTTTAATATATGCGTTTTTATGCTATATTTGATTAAAGAAATATATAAACCAATATTTTGCCTGAGATTCATTTTGTAAATAATTGAGGATTTGAGAAATTTCCCAATCTAAGCTACTTGCTGGGAAGGGGAGTTTTAAAGTTATAAAACCTAGTTAACGAATTAAATTGTTTAAGTATGAAAAGAAGTCTGCTCTTGCTAATGAGCTTACTATGTATGTACTGTACTGCTTTTTCCCAAAAAGTCATTACAGGTAAAGTGACTGATACAAAAGGTGAAGCGTTAAAAGGCGTTACTGTTCAAGAAAAAGGAAAGAACACGCAAACTGCTACCAGTTCTATCGGTGCTTACAAAATTACAGTAAGTGACGGTGCGACATTGATTTTTCGATCTGTAGGCTATACGTCTACCGAAGAGAATATTCAGGGTCGATCGGTAATTAATGTTGTGCTCTCTGATAACAGTGCCGCAATAGACGAGGTCATCGTGACGGCCTATGGTATCAAGAGGGATAGGAAGTCCTTAGGGTATTCAACGCCAATTGTTTCAGGTGAGGATGTCTCAGATACCCAACGGGAATCCTTTTTCAAGGCCTCCAAGGTCGTGTCCCAGGTTTATCTATTAATAGTACAAGTGGTTTG
This sequence comes from Sphingobacterium sp. E70, assembly GCF_019285695.1. NCBI lineage: Bacteria > Pseudomonadati > Bacteroidota > Sphingobacteriia > Sphingobacteriales > Sphingobacteriaceae > Sphingobacterium > Sphingobacterium sp. E70. The sequence continues at coordinate 3,154,072 of NZ_CP079104.1, forward strand.
CCCGGTGCTTCCGCGCAAATTGTACTTAGAGGGTTTGCATCCATATCAGGAGATAATAATGCGCTTATTGTTGTAGATGGGATACCGATCAATAATTCTACCATCAATGAGAATGATCTTGCAAGTAATGGGGCTAACCAGAGTTTGGATTATTCAATAGAGCTATGGATATCAATCCAGATGATATCGAGACCTATACAGTTTTGAAGGGGCCTGAAGCTACAGCTCAGTTTGGTAGTCAAGGTGCTGGTGGCGCAATTTTAATTACTACAAAAAAGGAAAAGCTGGCAAGTTTACTGCGAATTATACCTTCTCGGGACGTGTTGAAAGCGTTAATAAATTTCCTGAAAGACAGTATGTGTATGCGCAGGGGTTGAATGGCTCCTATGATGGAACAGCGTCGACTGCGCTTGGCCCGCGCTATCGAAGGTGTTCATATCTATGAAGATAATGTAAAAAATTTCTTCACTACAGGCTATAACCAAAAACATAGTTTGGCTTTTGAAGGGGAACCGAAAAAGTGACTTATCGCTGGTCAAATGAATATAATAACAATACCGGTGTAGTACCCAATACCTTGTATAAACGTTTTTCAACACGGTTAAACAGCACGGCTAAGTTTGGTGATAAATTAGAGTTCAATACCTCATTGAATTATATTTATTCAAAAAATGATAAGGTTAGACGGGGGCTTCTGGCTATCTGATGACATTAATGAGTTTCAATCCGATTTTTGATGTACGTGATTGGATAGATGATAAAGGTAATCGGGTGCTTCATAATTCCGATATTTTTAATGAAAGAGATAATCCTTTTTGGGATGTTTATCGGAATACAGCGTATGACGTGGTTAATCGTGTGCTTGCGACCTCCAATATCTCCTATCGTGCAAACAGCTGGTTGAGCTTGAATGGGATTATCGGTATCGATTTTTCGAATACATTAGGGCAGAGTGTGTATCATCCACAGTCATTTTCGGGTTCTGGTTCCAGTACGGCTATGAGGAATGGTTCAATTAATGAATACACTGTAAATGGACGTATTCTTTCGGGCTCGTTCATGGCAAATGTGAAAAAGAATTTATCAAAGGATTTTTCTTTTCGTGCAAATCTAGGTGCTGAATTTAAAGACTATGACTTTTTGACAAATTCACAATATGGTGAGGATTTCTATGATCCGGATTTTTATAGTATTAATAATACATTTCCAAGTTCAAGACTTGTAAGGAGTGCTGCTGCAAATTTTCGAACAGTAGGATTTATGGCGCAGACCGGATTTGGATATTTAAACGATATGGTTTACCTGAATTTGACAGGGCGTTTGGATGCGGCCTCGCGTATGATGCCTAATAATCCATATTTTGCCTATCCTTCTGCTTCATTGGCTTTTAATTTTACTGATCTGGATTTTTTCAAGGACAAGGTTTCTTGGATGACCAATGGAAAGTATCGGATTTCAGTAGGTACTACAGGAAAAGCGCCGTATAAGAGTTACTATACGCTCTCAAATTTTGAACCAAAGAATACGACAGGGGCGGGTTTGCTTATGGTGTCAATGGCGGGAATCCTAATCTGAAGGCGGAAAAAACGAGGGATTTTGAAACAGGTTTAGAACTGGCGTTGTTGGATCGTAGGTTGACCTTTGATTTTAGTTATTTTAATCGGTTAAGTACCGGCCAGATTATTATGCCTAGATTGAGCTATGGTTCCGGATTTGTACTGCGCATGATGAACGGAGGCGAGGTGAAAACTTATGGTACGGAATTGCAGACAACGATTAACCCGATCCGTAGGGATAATCTAAAATGGGATCTAACGTTCAACTTTACACAGTATAAAGGTAAGGTGCTGTCGCTGGCGGAGGACCTTCCGGAGCTTTATGAATCGGATACGCAGGTATTGGGTGGTGTTCGCTCTGGCGTGGTTCCTGGATATAGTATCGGTACTTTGACGGGCACTCGATTCAAAAGAAATGATCGTGGAGATGTTTTGATCAATGCGCAAACAGGCTTGCCAATAGCGGGTACGGATCGTTATTATCCTATTGGAGATCGAATCCCTGATTTTACGCTTGGAATAGTCAATAAATTAACCTATAAAGATTTTTACCTTACATTTTTGTGGGACTGGCGGAAAGGTGGAGATGTATTGAATGGTTTGGATTATAGGTTGTATATCAATGGTATGTCCTCTAAAACGCTGAATAGAGAGGAGCCCCGGGTGATTGCAGGGGTGCTGGAGGATGGTTTGCAGAATAGCGAAAATCCAACAATTAATCGGATTGCTGTGACTCCTTATTCTTCTTCTGGGTATTATACGGTCAATACAGAGCCGCAGATGTTTATAGAAAAGGATATCTATACGGTGCGTTTACGTGATGTTACGTTGAGGTATAACCTGCCGAAGCATCTGACACGAAAAATTGGAGCACAAGCTGGTCTGAGCGTATTTGTTACAGCTACTGATGTTTTTTTGTTTACAAATTATACGGGATTAGATCCTGAAAGTAATATGAATACCCTGGCTTAGGTGGTATTGGTGGTTATGGTATCGACTTTGGAAACATGGCGAAACCTAGGGGTTTTAACTTTGGTCTTACTTTAAAATTATAGGAGGAAAAAGAGATGCGTAAACGTTTCTATTTAATCGTTGTTGCTGTACTCATGCTGATGAGTGGTTGCAAAAAATACCTGGATATAAATGAAAATCCGTCTAATCCACAGTTGGTGAAAGCGGAATTGTTGTTGGCGCCTATTATAGCGCAAATGGCAAGTGGATATTCGCAGGATCAGCGTCAGATGAATAAATTTAATCAGACAATTCTTGGTGGGAGTAGTGATGTTTCTTCCAAAATTTGGGAAAAACACGGTTTCCCGGAAAGAAGTGATGTTGGGGTGTCATGTGGCGTATGGTATATTTTGATCTGGGATTGAATCTGGAGCGAATGATAAAAGATGCGTTGGAGAATGAAAATATGAGTATGCGGCGATTGGTTATGCGATAAAAGCTTGGGGGTACCAATCTCTGACGGACTATCATGGGCCGGTTATCCTAGATGAGGCATTTCGCTCAAACCAACTTTCGTTCAAATACAATGACCAGCCGGAGGTCTATGCAAAAGTAAGGCAATGGTGTGATTCGGCATTGTTATACCTCGATAAAAAAGTCCGATAGATTATAGTGCTTCATTGAATTCTATAAAAGGAGATAATTTATATCGGGGTAATATGGAGCAGTGGCGGCGTTTTGTGTATGGTTTGAAAGCGATACAATATATTCATTTGGTCAATAAGCAGGATTTTAAAAGTAAATATGCCGATTCTGTGGCAAAATTTGTTGATCTGTCCTTTCAATCTATCGCAGACGATGCAGGAGTCAAGTTTACTGGAGATAAGTCTGCGAATGCGAATGTGGTAAGTGCTTTGTTTGGGATCTATACAACTTCCTATTATAACCGTGCAGGGAAGCCTATTGTCAGTTACCTTACGGGGGACTTCGTGGTACGCCAATTGAGAATCCAAAATCATCTACTGATCCTCGTTTGTCCCGCATGCTGATGATAAATAATGTGAGGGATAGTATTTATATCGGCGGGGAGCCAAATGTTACAAATAGTACCGTGCCAAATATTCTTGGAGAATTTGTGAACAATACCTATCAGGGGAAATTCATCTTTAGAAATGCGGTCGATTTTCCCTTAATGACACATGCGCAATTGCAGTTGGTGAAAGCCGAAGCGCTGTTTGTTAAAGGAGACAAATCTGGAGCTTATGATGCTTATCAAAAAGGAATTGTGGCACATATGAACTTTGTGAATAAATATATAGATAACAAAGAAGTTGCGATTTCGCTGAATGATATGAAGGCTTATCTGGAAGGAGGGGAAGTTGCAAAATCTGCTGCGGACTTGACTTTGGCTGATATTATGGGGCAGAAATATATTGTGCAATGGGGATGGGGTGGTCTGGAACAATGGTGTGATCTTCGAAAATATCGTTACAGTCCAGAGATCTTTAGACAGTATATTCCATTAAGTGGCAGTCAGCTTACTTATAATGATTATTGTTACAGGGTGCGGCCGCGTTATAATTCAGAATATGTCTGGAATGAAAAAGAATTGGATCGTTGGGGTGCATTGGAACCTGAATATATTACTAAACCAACCTGGTTTGTTACTACTGAGAATTGATGAAAATAGATTGAACATTATGAAATTTTTATATAAAACTATATTTTTGGACTAGCGGCATTCGGAATGGTCGCTTGTAAAAAATCTATTCAAGACTTCGGTCAAGTGGAGTTCTTGGGTAGTAGTGATGTTATTGTTAAAATAAATATGGCTTCTATTTATCCTGATGATCGCTATATGTATGTTAAATTTGATGGGCAACGGGTTACTTCGCTAATCAGGGGTCGAGAGCCATTTCCGGGTGGTGGTTATAATACAAGAGGGGATTCTCGGCCTGATTTTTTGAAATATAAGGCTGGTAATATTAAGGTTCAGGTGGGGCTTCCTTATCGTATAGATGATGGTAGGGACTCAATAGTTTTGTATGAAACGCAGGTGAATTTCGAAGCAGGGAAAAGGTATACATTACATGTGACCGATACAGCTAATAATACCAAGATGATTTTGAATGAAGAAGATTTGTCACGGCCAGACTCTACGCAGGCTCGTTATCGATTCACGAATCTGATGCCTAATGTTCCTGCGATAGACTTGTACTATGGAGCGGCGGCAACTGCCGCAGAGCCGACCCAAGATTCTTTGGTCGCAAAAAATATCCAATACCTTGAGAGTAGCCCTTATTTTGAATTGAATCGTATTGCGACGAGGACCTGGAAGATCCGGCCTGCCGGTGCTCCAGTTACAAATGCTTCGGTTATTGCATTTTATTCGAATGCGGGTGCTGTTCTTGATAGAAGGTCCTATACTGTGTATGCGTTGGGGTATAATGGATTTACGACGGCGATTATGAAGCCTTATCTTTCATTTTTCTTAGTCCGATAGTTATGAAAAAGAATATATTATATTGCCCAATTAAGATCAGCTTGATGTGTGTCTTGTTTTTGATCTCCTTTGTTTCCTGTAAGAAAAGGGATGATTATCCTAAATTTGATGACAAAAAGAAGGGCTTGTGCCAGAAGATGTTATTCCTCCAGACGATAAAATCGAAAAAAATTACCCAGAAAATTATGGATCAGGCTGATGTGGTTGGGGTTTTCAGATGGATTCTACAGTTAGCCTGGCTGATGGATTAGAAAGGACGCATATTCGGTTTCTCAATAAATTAAATCAACCGACGAGCATTCAAATCTTAGAAATAGATCTCAAGAAGAAGATTGTTCCTTATGTGATGAGTTCGTTCGATGATCATCTTTATGTCGCGCAGCCGGTTTCGGATATGGCTAAATATAATGAGATTTCATCTGGCGGGGAGATCCTGGCTGCGATTAATGGGGCTACTACTGCTACTTATTCCTATATAAAAAATGGACGTAAGATCAATATTTCTACTACTTCAGGAAAGGAAAAGACCAGGCCGTTCTTTGCTGTTCAATCTGACGGGGCTGCGTATATTGGAAATTGTTTTGATACTTTGCAGTTTAATTTTGAGCCTTATGATATAAATAAATTTAAGGGTTTGATTTCTGGGACAGGCTGGCTGCAGTATAGAGGAGGAGTTATTGTGTCTACTTCGGCAGTGGTGCAGGCAAATACAGCTCTTGGCTTATCTTCTGATAGATCTACTTTATATGCCGTTGTTGTAGATGGGGCAAATAGTAGTTTTTCAGTGGGTGTCACTTTTAATGATTTGGCTCGGATAATGAAGGCAATCGGCTCTTATGATGCTTTTGTGGTTAATAGCGGTGCTGCTAGTGTGATGGCTCAGCGGCAGCTTTCTGCAGGTTCGGTCGGGCTGGCGTCGTGGAACGTTGTGAATAGGCCGCCTGTGAGTATGATTGGTAGTTTAAATGGAGTTGGTTTTGTGAAAATGAAGTAATATCAATTAAAATATATTGCGTAAAAAGTCGGAAGAAAACCTTCCGACTTTTTTATTGGGCTGCGGTCAGGATAAAGGAGTGCGTTATTATGCTTTATTGTGAGTGTTTTTTTATGGCCTGTTTAATGCGTATGTTTTTTTAAAAATATATTTGAGGTGTTTTTGTTTATGAAAATGTCTTTTTCTTATTTTTTTAGTCGAATATAAGGGTTTTTGATCTTGGAGGCTTGGGTAGAATACTTAGTGAACACTTACTTTATTTTGCGTTTTTTAATTTGTTTCGTTTATAAAACGAAAAAATCTACTTACTTTTATCCTGATTTTCAATTATTCATGCATAAAACTGCATTTTATGCATGGTCTAATGGTCTATTTATGATGAAACATACCTTACTAAGATTAACCTTCGTGGTCTCTCTTCTCTCCCTGGCTTCTTGTGGTAATGCGCGAAGAACCGCTGTCCTGAACGAAACGAATGCTATGGATGATGTGAAAGGGAGTGTCGGTGCTACTATTATTCCTGGGGCGGATCAATTGTCGCTGTATTTGCCGCAACTAAAAGGCAAAAAGTTGGTATTATGGGGAATCAAACTTCCATTGTAGGGGATGATAAAAAGCATTTAGTGGATGTTTTGCTTGAAAATAAAGTAGATCTGAAGTTTGCTTTCGCTCCGGAACATGGTTTTCGTGGGAATGTCGAGCGTGGAGAGAAATTTGGAAACGATATTGATCAAAAAACTGGATTACCTTTATTTACTCTTTACGGCGGTAATAAAAACAAGATTCGATTGTCAATTCCATCGATGTGATGATTTTTGACTTACAGGATGTGGGAGCACGATTCTATACGTACATTACTTCTTTACACCGTGTCATGGAATTATGTGCGAAGCACAATAAGAAACTTATTGTTTTGGATCGCCCTAATCCAAACGGAGATCAGGTAGATGGGCCTGTGCGTCATGATGATAAATTTAAGTCAGATGTTTCCTGGCATAAAATTGCCATGATTCATGGATTGACCATAGGCGAACTCGCGCAGATGATTAATGGCGAGAAATGGCTGGAGAATGGTCGTCAGGCTGATGTGCAGGTTGTAAAGGTGCAGAACTGGGATCATGCTAAGATGTATGATCTGCCTGTTATTCCATCCCCAAGCTTGCCCAATCAGCTTTCGGTACGTTTATATCTCTCCCTCTGTTTGTTTGAGGGTACAGATATTTCGGTAGGTCGCGGTACCGACTGGCCCTTTCAGGTGTTGGGATATACAAATCCTGTTTATGGATCTTTTACGTTTACTCCGGGTGAACGTCATGGTATGTCAAAGCATGTAGAGGGAAAGGGTGCTATGAATTATGGTATCGACCTACGTAGCCTGAATCCTGATAAACAAAAATTTACACTAAAATACTTGCTGGATTTTTATAATAAGACACCGGATAAGACGACGTTTTTGCTCGACCGGAATTTTTTGATAAGCTGGCCGGGACAGATCTATTGCGCAAACAAATTATAGCAGGAGAGTCCGAGGACAGATTCGCGCTTCTTGGGCTGCAGATTTGAAGGTTTACAAGCAAATGCGCAAAAAGTACCTGTTGTATAGCGATTTTGAATAACCTATTGCGAACAATACTAACGAATAAACAATACTAACTAGAATCATTTATTTTTAAAACTCTATAATCAATGAGAAAATTTGTACTATTTTCTGTTGCTCTTGGATTGAGTTTTCCTTCTGAATCCTATTCTTTCGTAAAGAAAGAGGGCGCTTTGAGCAATGCTAACTTGACAAGTGCTCTTCTTCGCTCTTCATCGAAGACTTCGGTTCAAAATACGGTGCAAGGTACTGTAACGGATGGAAAAGGCCCAGTCTCAGAAGTAAGCGTTTCTGTCATTGGCGGGACCGCGTCTACTAAAACCGATGCACAGGGGCATTTCAAGATTACAGCCGCTGTGGGAAGTAAGCTGCGTTTTTCATCCATTGGGTATGTTGCGCAAGATGTTACTGTTACGTCAAATACAGTTAATGTGACTTTGGTGGATGATAATCAATCTTTGGAAGAGGTTGTTGTTGTCGGTTATGGTACACAAAAGAAAGGTAATTTGACAGGAGCAGTTGCTTCTATTAATATCAAAGAGACGATGCAGGGACGGCCAATTGCCGACGCTGGTCGGGCAATGCAAGGGAGTACGCCAGGTTTGAGTGTTACTATCCCTAATGGCGAGGTTGGATCTGATCCGACAATTAAGATCCGGGGACAAATAGGATCTATTAATGGATCTAGCAATCCATTGATCTTATTGGATAATGTTGAAATCCCAAGCATTAATGTTGTCAATCCTGATGATATTGAGTCAATTACTGTTTTAAAAGATGCTGCTGCTTCTTCTATTTATGGTGCTAAGGCGGCATTTGGTGTTGTTTTGATAACGACTAAGCAGGGGGCAAAAACGGAAAGCAATACAATCAGTTATTCCAATAATTTCTCTTTTCAGAATCCATTCAAGAAATATGAAATGGGGACAGTGGATGCCTTGAGGTATTCGTTGGATGCTGGAAAACGAGAAGGAAACAATTTTGTTGGGGCTTTCTATAAAATCAACGAAGAGAGCTACAAGAGAGCTGTCGAATGGCAGGAAAAGTATGGCGGTTCTATTGGTAAAGACGATCCAACCTTATATGAGCGTGACTGGTATTTTGATCCCGCTACAGGATATAAATATGGTGTCAGGACTTACGATCCATTTGATTATATGATTCGTGAATGGGCTCCAACACAGCAGCATAATCTGTCACTGTCAGGGAAGACTGGTAAAACGGGTTATAATGTTGGGTTGGGGATGCTCGATCAGTCCGGTATGTTAAAAACAAATACAGATCAATTCTCGCGTTACAATGCGTCAGTAAGAGTTACAAGTGAATTGAACAAGTATATTACAGCGCGTGCAGGTGCGATCTATTCTCGAACGAATAAACAGTATCCTTATGCAACAAATTCAACCACGGCTGATCCGTGGCTTTATATGTATCGATGGAGTTCATTGTATCCGTACGGAAATGATGGTGACGGCGATCCGATCCGTAGTCCGGCCTATGAGACTGGGGCGGCAAATGTTGCCAGTCAAGTGAAGAATTACATGAATTTTAATGCAGGTGCTACTGTAAACTTTATGAAAAACTGGAAGCTTGATTTTGATTATACCTTGTCAAATCAGGAAATGCTCTGGAACCAGCCGGGAACTCGTTTTACTGCTGGTAATTCATGGGGTGCACCAGTGAAAAAATTAGATGCTGCTGGCAATCAGAGATATGTGGATGGGTCGGGTAACTATGTGGATGCTTCAGCTACAGGTGCTGTGCCTGCTTATGATTTAGACTATTTTACATATACAGCATCCGGAGCTAATCCGGATCTACCGCAGAGATAATTCAAATATTCTACGTCACACGATCAACGCTTTTACGACGTATAATTTAAATCTTGATGGTGGTCATGATTTTAAATTTATGTTAGGTCTAAACCGTATCGCGGAGAAAACAGAAAGTTCTTGGACTCAAGTTACTAAATTGCTAGATATTAAGAATCCGCAATTGACATTTGGTTCAGGGACTGTGACTGGATCGGGTGCGAAATTTTGGGAATCACAAATCGGCTTCTTTGGTCGTGTGAATTATGCGTATAAAGATAAATATCTTTTTGAAGCTAATTTGCGTAGAGATGGATCTTCAAAATTCCCGACAAACTTAAGATGGAAGTGGTATCCATCGGTGTCCGCGGGATGGGTAGTGTCGCAAGAGTCTTTTATGGATTGGTCTAGTGATTTTATGAATCAATTTAAAATCCGGGGATCTTGGGGTAGTATTGGAGATCAATCTGTTTCCAATGCGTTATACACAAGTTTTATGGAAAACTCGCAATCTACATGGATAGGCAATGCCGGTGATAGGAATTGGTTTGTCGGAACGCCGGCGGCGGTTTTATCTGCTATCGGCTGGCAAGATATCGCAACATTAGATGTTGGTTTTGATGCACGTTTCTTTAAAAATAAACTGGGTTTTGTATTTGATTGGTATCAACGGGATACAAAGAATATGATTGTGCCAATGGAGGGCGTTGCGCCGACATTTGGATCTAAAGCTCCGATGGGTAATTTTGGCGCATTGCGCACTCGTGGATGGGAATTTGCTGTCGATTTTAATCATCGATTTGAAAATGGCCTGGGTATCAACTTGCGTGCTAATATTTCTGATGCGAAGTCTGTTATCACGGAATATGGAACAACAACGATTGTTACTGAAAACTATAGTGGTAAGACGTATGGCGAAATTTGGGGATATGAAACAGATCGTTTATATCAAAACAGCGATTTCGTCTATAATGGAAATGATTTAGTTACTACCATTATAGATGGTAAGACAATGAATAAGTTGTCGGATCCAAATGGAGCTTACCAAAGCTGGGTGCAAAATTCCGCTACATTCCGATTTGGCCCAGGTGATGTTAAATTCAAGGACCTGAACGGAGATGGTAAGATCGATAATGGTAAGAAGACATTGGCGGATCATGGTGATTTGAAAGTTATTGGTAATTCGACCCCGCGATATGAGTATGGCTTTAGATTGGGCGCTGATTTTAAAGGATTTGATGTTTCGGCATTCTTTCAGGGTGTAGGTAGTAGACAGGTATGGGGGACAGGTTTCTTAGCGCAGGCAGGCTTTAATTCTTCAGATGGTGCTATGCCAGCGGTAATGTCTTCAAACTACTGGACTAAAGATCGTACAGGTGCGTTTTATCCGGCTCCTTTTAATAATGGTGGAACGAATGATATCAATAATATGCAGATTCAAAGCCGTTATTTGCTAGATATGTCTTATCTGCGGGTGAAGAATCTGACGCTCGGTTATACGGTTCCGGCAGGTACCTTAAAACGAATCGGTATCAGTAACCTGAGAGTTTACACTGCGTTGGAAAATTTCTTTACCTGGGATAAGTTGAAGGGACTGCCAATCGATCCGGAGGCTGTGGACGGTGTGAATATGTTTGTTGATGCGGCGAAAAATAATTACAACAGTGGTCGTACTGGAGTTGGGACGCCAACTTTTAAATCGGCATCTGTGGGGTTCAATTGACATTCTAATTGAAATTATCATGAAAATAAAAGCAAAATTTATATATATATTATTAGGGGTTTCAATGGGGCTGACAAGCTGTAACAGTTTGTTGGATCGCCCAGCTCTGGATAAAATTACAGACGGACAAGGTCTTTACTGGCGGGATGAAAATGATCTCAGGCTGTTTGCGAATGGATTTTATACGCAGTATTTCAATGGTTATAATAGTTCCTATACAACGGATTATACACCTGTTAGGGGTATACCCTTTCTGATGATTTGACTTTTAGTGGTCAACAGACTAGTTTTGAAAACTCTATTCCAGATTCGAGATATTCTGTTGCTGAAGCTGGTGATTGGTTGAGCGGTTATGCAGGACCAACCTGGAATTTTTCCTGGGTACGTAAGTCTAATATTTTCTTAGACCGTCTAGAGAATATGGCTAAGCCTAATTTAACACCAGAACAGTATAATCATTGGACTGCCGTGGCTCGTTTTTTCAAAGGATTTGAATATGCACGCTTGGTTTCTGTGTTTGGTGATGTGCCTTATTTTGAGAAAGAAATACCTGCAGCTGATTTTGATACTCAGTATAAAGATCGTACGAATCGTGGCGAAGTAATGGATCACGTGTATGATGACTTTGTATTTGTGCTGCAAAATATGCGTAATGATGACGGGGTAAATGTCCTGAATAAATACGTGGCGGCTTCTTTTATTTCGCGTTTGATGCTATTTGAAGGATCTTGGCAAAAATACCACGGTTTGGATCAGGCTAAAGCAAAAAAATATTTGGAATTGGCGCAAAGTGCTGCTGAGATTGTGATGAATTCTGGTAAATTTTCCTTTGGTTCGGATTTTAAAAGCTTGTTTTCTTCGCAAGATTTGAATAGCAACAAGGAGGTTATCCTTTATCGTAAGTATGACGCTTCTGTCAATGTGTTTCATGCTATCGGTTCTTATCAAAATGGTATAGAGGCACAGGCGGCAGCTCCAAACTTGAAGCTGATCAAGGAGTTTATTTGTGTTGATGGTAAGCCATTTGCTTCATCTACTGTAGAAAATGCCTCGGATTTTCCCTGGCAAATTTAGCAAAAACGCGCGATCCGCGGTTTGAGGCTTCATTTGATACTGATCTAAACTCTAAGGCTTCCACTTTTGTTTATGGAACCAAGTATGTTGCACGAAATGGGTATAAAATTCCAAGTGCAAACCCGGATTATTCAAAATGGAATTCCAATACAAATACTTCTGATGCTCCTGTTATCCGCTATGCGGAAGTCGTGTTAAACTGGTTGGAAGCAAAGCAGATTCTGGCAGAATTCTTTGGGGAGCTGCTGTTGGCCAGTCGGATATAGATAAGTCAATTAATGCGATTCGTAGCAGGCCTTTGGATGAAATAGCGGTAGCAAGAGGGGTGAAGAAAACGGCCGCGCTTCAATTAGGGGCTATCGCGAATGATCCTTTGCGTGATGGAGATGTATCGCCCTTGATGTGGGAGATCCGTCGTGAACGTCGCATGGAGTTTGTTTTTGAGTATTCACGTTTAATGGATCTTAGAAGATGGAAGAAACTGAATTATATGGATTTTTCAAAAATACTGATTACTTTACGGGTATCTGGGTTGATGTGGCAAAACAAGCTCCAGATTTTTTGAAAGCAAATTATATTAATGTTACCAAAGTTAGAAAGGCAGATGGTACTATTGTGACTTACAATGGATCAAATGCTGCTGAAATGGTTGGCTTTATTGTCGTACAAAATGCTTCAAACAGAAATGCGATAATGGATAAGAATTATCTGGCTCCTGTTGGTCAGGCGCAAATGGTCGAATATGAGCAGCGCGGTTATAAACTGACCCAAACAAAGGGCTGGTAATTCGATTCTTAATACTATTAAGCCTTGTCTAAGAATTAGACAAGGCTTTTTTGTAAATCTATTGGAAAAGAAATAGGCAATATGTTTGTTGTATCAAAAATATCATGCATAAAAACGCATTTATGTTTTATGTTTACGCATAAAAACGCTATTTTTAAGAAAACTTTATCCATGAAACCGAAGCTTATAGCCTTAATTAGTGCATTATTGTGCATTATCAATATTTCCTTTGCGCAGTCATTTAAATTTGCCCATGTCACGGATACACATGTTGGTGGTGCAACAGGGGAGGAAGATCTGCGACTTACAGTAAAGGATCTTAATACATTGAAAGACATCGATTTTGTTATACTCTCGGGAGATATCACTGAATTTGGAGCTGATCAGGAACTGAAATTGGCAAAGCGGATTTTGGATAGCCTGCAGCTGCCCTGGTACGTTATTCCGGGTAACCACGATGGGAATTGGTCTGAAAATGGAGCCAATACCTTTCGTACCGTCTTTGGTGGGGAGACTTTTTCTTTAAACATAAGGGGTATGAATTTATCGGAACAAACTCTGGGCCGAATATGCGCATGAGTCCGGGGCAGATACCACGTGAAAATCTGGTGTGGATGGATTCCATCTTTGCTGCGAATCCTGACAGGCAAACACCGCTAATTTATATTAACCATTATCCACAAGACTCCTCCCTGAACAATTGGTTTGATGCGTTGAAGCGCGTTAAAACACGCAATGTGCAATTGGCCTTCTGCGGACATGGACATGCGAACAAGGCTTACGACTGGGAGGGAATTCCGGGTGTGATGGGCCGATCCAATCTACGTGCAAATAAACCTATCGGGGCTATAATATTGTAACCATCGCTGATGGAAAAGCGACTTATCAAGAGCGTAATCCAGGAATTGGTACACAAGAAAAACCTTGGTTAGAAGTGCCTTTGTTTGATCATCACTATGACCGCGAAACTGCGACTTATCCACGTCCGAGTTATGCGGTCAATGAAAAGTATGCAAGTGCTGTTCATGTGAATTGGACTTTTGAAGATGCGAGCGACATTGGTGCAGGGCTGACAATCTATAAAAACAAGGTTGTTACCTCCAATACTGCGGGGATATCTTTGCGCTGGATCTTAAATCCGGTAAAAAACTTTGGGCTTACCGGACGGGAGGAAAGTGTACTCCACGCCAGCGGTTTGGAAGGGTATGGTTGTCGCCGGTTCTTCGGATCACTTTGTATATGCTGTCAATGCGGAAAATGGAAAACTTCTCTGGAAGGTGCAGACAGATAAGGCAGTATTGGGTTCGCCACTGCTGCATGATGGGGTTGCTTTTATTGGTGGTTCGGATGGTAAATTTAGGGCCTTGGATATAAAGACTGGTAAATTAAGATGGAGTTTTGATCAGGTCAAAGGGTTTGTGTCTACCTTGCCAACGTATTATTTGGGTAATATCATCTTCGGTTCTTGGGGAAATGGATTTTATGCATTGGATGCCAAAACTGGAAAACTATCCTGGGAATGGAACAATGGTCATGCCAACCGGATGTTTTCGGCTGCTGCCTGCAATCCCGTTGGGGTAAATAATCGTGTATTTGTTGTTGCGCCGGATCGATTTATGACGGCATTGGATGCAAAGAATGGGACTGTGGTCTGGCGAGAAAAGAAGGACAGCATACGTGTGCGTGAGTCTATGGGACTGGCCGTAAATAAAAAACAGGTTTACGTGAAGACAATGGATGGCGATTTGCTTGGGATCTCTTCTTCAGATGAGAAAATGGATGTAATTTGGAAAGCAAAACTAAAATTGCCTTATGAATTGACTCCATCAGCGATAAAAACAAATCGCAAATTGGTGTTTGTGCCGAGTCATTCGGGTTTGCTTTCGGCTGTTGATGCAAAAACAGGCGATATAATGTGGCAATATAAAATTTCCAATGGAATGGTCAATCCTGTTGCTGTAAACGGTAGTAATGAGGTTGTTGCAAGCACGATGGACGGTAAAATAGTTTCTTTGAGGTTTTAAACAACCGTTTGAGTTGATTTTATTAAAAATAAATGCCTTATTATGATAAAAGAATGTCTAAACTTCTTAAATTTACGTCAAGCTTTTTGCTTGTTTTTGCATGTTTTGTTTGTAACTTTGCGGAAGCACAGCAAAATGCTTGGATTCGAATAAACCAATTAGGTTATACACCGGCAGGTAAAAGGTCGCGGTATGGGGCGGGAAATCAATCAGGCAGCTTCGTTCTTTTGAGGTTAAAGATGCAAAGACAGGTAAGACAGTGTATGTTCATCCCGTAGGGAAAGATTATGGTGCTTACGGCCCTTTTGTGCAGAGTTTTCGATTCGATTTCTCGGCATTACAGGATACAGGAAGGTTTTTTATCCAGGTGGGAGAAATCAAATCTCCTCATTTTAGGATAGCCCGCGATGTCTATAAGGGTGCAGCGGACTTTGTGTTGCGGTATATGCGTCAACAACGAACATTGTTCAATCCCTTTTTAAAAGACAGTTGTCATACGCACGATGGTTTTACATTGTATGCAGGTAAAGTGGGTGTAGCGGATAGCTCGCATATAGATGCTGGTGGAGGTTGGCATGATGCTTCTGATTATTTGCAATACGCGACGACTTCGGCAAATGCAACATTTCATCTGCTGGCGGCTTATCGGGACTTTCCCAAGGTGTTTGCAGATCAAAAGCAGGCAAATGGTCTGGATGGGAAGAACGGCCGTGCTGATATATTGGATGAAGCTAAATGGGGACTGGACTGGTTGTTGAAGATGCATCCCAAAGCAAATCAGATGTATAATCAGATTGCGGATGACCGGGATCATGCCAGTATGCGCATGCCCAAGGAGGATCCTTATTATGGTCGTGGATTTGAACGCCCAGTGTATTTCATAGATGGCGAGCCGCAACAAAGGGGCAAGTTTATGAATAACACCACCGGAACAAGTTCTACAGCGGGGAAATTTAGCAGTGCTTTCCGTTTGGGATCTGTGCTTTTTGGGAAAGAGGATAAAAAATATGCAAAATTGCTGTCACAGAAAGCGGAGACAGCTTATGCGTATGCAAATATAAAACCCGGGGTGACACAGACGGTTTCGATCAAATCACCTTATATCTATGCCGAAGACAATTGGGTGGATGATATGCAGCTGGCAGCGGCAATGGGACTTTCGGTAACAAAGAAAAACAAGTTTGCCGAAGAAGCTATGCAGTATGCCAGACAAGAAAAAGTAACACCCTGGATGATAACAGATACTGCTGCACATTATCAGTGGTATCCTTTTATCAACTTGGGACATTATGAATTGGCAAAAAAATTGAAAGGACAGGATCGCGAGGAGATTGTTTCATATTATAGACAAGGTATCGAAGAGGTCAATAAACGTGCGGAGCAAAATGCATTTTTAAGAGGGGTTCCTTTTATCTGGTGCAGTAACAATCTAACGGCTTCTTTCGCAATGCAATGCCTTTGGTATAAAGAGCTGACAGGGGATAATCGGTTTGATGAACTGGAGCAGGCAAATTTCGATTGGCTCTTTGGTGCCAATCCATGGGGAACAAGTATGGTCTATGGTCTTCCATCTTGGGGCGATACACCAGTTGATCCCCATTCTGCTTTTACCTATTTGGGTAAACATCCGATTGATGGTGGCTTGGTAGATGGCCCAATAATGGCCTCTACTTACCGTAATTTGATCGGTATTAAACTAAACAACCCTGATAGCTATGCGGATTTTCAGAGTGACCTGGCTGTCTACCATGATGATTATGGCGACTACAGTACCAATGAACCCACCATGGATGGAACAGCTTCATTGATCTACTTGCTAGCGGCTAAAGAAGGAAAGGCATTGGAGGAGCCTGTTGGAAAAAAAGTAATCAGGGATGTCTTTGGTGCTGTTGTCCGTGGCGATTCGACAACAAAAAAAGTTGCCTTGCTTTTTACAGGACATGATTTGTCAGAAGGAACAGCGGTGGTTTTGAAAAGTTTGAAGCATCATCATGTGAAGGGGAATTTTTTCTTAACAGGAGATTATCTACGGAATGCAAGTTTCAAGCCTTATATCCGGCAGATGTTGAAAGACGGACATTTGGTATCGGGACATTCAGATAAGCATCTCCTGGTCAGTGATTGGGAGAGCCGGGATAAATTGCTGATCAGCCGGGATTCGTTCCTGCGGGATTTGAAAGCTAATTTGATTGAATTGGCGCTTTCGGGGGGTGGATACAAGCAAGCTACACTATTATATTCCTTCTTATGAATGGTATAATAGCCAGACGGTAGCGTGGGCAGAAGAAGTAGGGTTGTCTTCAATCAATTATACACCCGGAATACGGACCGCTGCAGATTATACGTATCCCGAAATGGGGAAACGTTATCTGTCTTCTGCCGCAATTTTGGAAGGCCTTTGGTCTCATGAAGTGAAATCTGGCCTGAATGGTTTTATGGTACTAATCCATATGGGGACGGATGACAGACGGAAAGATAAGCTATATCGCCATTTGGACGATATAATTAAGATATTAAAAAGAAGGGTTATCAAATCGTGGATATCCCTAGTTTATTGAATTAAGAAATACAATATATATTAAGAATGGTTAATACAACGGAGAAAGATTCGAATTATCAGGATTTGGACAAGATGTCTGTACATGAGTTATTGACTAATATCAATAACGAGGATAAATCTGTGCCACTAGCTGTTGAAAGGTCTATTCCTCAGATCGAAGCATTGGTTAAGGTTACGGTAGAGAAAATGAAGGCAGGCGGTCGGACATTTTATATCGGAGCTGGTACAAGTGGTCGACTGGGGTTTTAGATGCATCTGAATTGCCTCCGACTTATGGTGTGCCATTTGAGTGGATCATTGGGTTGATTGCTGGTGGGGATACAGCGATCCGTAAAGCTGTGGAATTTGCTGAAGATGATCTGGAGCAGGCCTGGAAGGATATGGAAGCTTATGATATTGATGAGAATGATGTCGTGATCGGTATTGCCGCTTCGGGTACTACGCCTTACGTCATTGGAGGCTTGAAGACTGCAAATGAAAAAGGGCTGATAACAGGTTGTATCGTTTGTAATGGCGGTTCTCCGATTGCTGAAATTGCACAATATCCTGTTGAGGTCATTGTAGGGCCAGAATTTGTGACCGGGTCTACCCGTATGAAGTCTGGTACAGCACAAAAGCTTGTATTAAATATGTTCAGTACCGCAGTAATGATTCAGCTGGGCCGCGTTAAGGGGAATAAAATGGTTGACATGCAATTGTCGAATCACAAATTGGTCGGCCGGGGTGTGCGCATTATTATGGATCAGACTGGGGCAACTGAAGAGGATGCCGCAGCTTTGTTGGAACAATTTGGCAATGTAAGGCAAGCAATCGAAGCCTACCAGGCAACACATTAAAACTATCAGCATCACAATCACCTATTAAAAACAAACTATGTCACCAGTTATATTATTATCCTTTATTGTGATCTATTTTGCGGTCTTACTCGCTGTAGCGCACTTCACTTCAAAAGGATCTTCCGACAACTCTACCTTCTTTGTCGCTAACCGAAATTCGAAATGGTATATGGTCGCTTTCGGGATGATCGGTACGGCGCTTTCCGGTGTAACTTTTATTTCTGTTCCCGGTGCTGTTGGCGCTTCGGAATTTAGCTATTTTCAATTTGTGTTAGGGAATGCTGTTGGCTTCATTATCATCGCTTATGTATTGCTTCCGCTTTACTACCGGATGAACCTGACCTCCATCTACACCTATCTGGAAGAACGTTTTGGGCACACAACCTATAAAACCGGAGCTGCTATTTTTCTGATTTCCCGTACCATTGGTTCAGCCTTTCGTTTATACCTGGTTGCAATTGTCCTACAGCATTTTATTTTTGATGCCTGGAATGTGCCTTTCGCGATCACGGTAGTGATCTGCCTGGTGCTTATCTGGCTATATACCAATAAAGGAGGATTAAAAACCATCATTGTAACAGATACCCTACAGACTACCTTTTTAGTGACAGCCGTTATCCTTTCGATCTATTTTATGGCTAAGGGCTTGGATTTTGGAATAGTAGATACCTTTGAGGCAGTCAAAGAAAGCAGCTATTCCAAAATCTTCTTTGGGATGACTTTGTTGGTAGTAAAGCAAATTTTTGGAAACAATTCTTGGGTGGAATTTTTGTAACGATTGCCATGACGGGACTTGATCAGGACCTGATGCAAAAGAACCTGTCAATGGGAACGATCAAAGAAGCGCAAAAAATATGATTACATTCACAAGTGTATTTGTGGTGATCAATATTTTCTTTTTGGCAGTGGGCGCCCTATTATATATCTATGCAGCCAAAAACGGTATTGATGTTTCACAACTGGCGACACGCGACTACCTCTACCCAGAGATTGCATTGAATCACCTGGCTATCGTTCCAGCAATCATCTTTATGATGGGGCTGACAGCGGCTACATTTGCAACAACCGATAGTGCACTTACAGCATTGACAACTTCGTTCTGTGTGGATTTCCTGAACTTCAATAAAAGGAAAATCCAAATGATCCAGCTCTTGTCAAAAGCGTAATTATGTACACTTTGGCTTTTCGATTGTGATGCTATTGGTGATACTCGTATTTAAGTTGATCAATGATGACTCGGTGGTGAATGCGATATTTACCGCAGCGAGTTACACCTATGGTCCATTGCTGGGATTGTTTGTTTTTGGAATCTTCACAAAATCTGCTGTTCGGGACAAAGCGGTGCCTTATATCTGTGTGCTTTCACCAACTATATTGTATTTACTGAAAACTTATGTGATTGAGGTGTATACGCCATATGTGATCGGACTGGATCTGATTATCATCAATGGTTTTATCACTTTTCTGATGCTTTTGGTCAGTTCTCCGGGCAAGGGAGTGAAAAGGCGCTTTCGCATAACTAAGCTGCGATATTTGATTTGTACGTACAAAAAAATTAAGTTAAGTTTGAGATACTTAGTTTTTTTGTACGTATGTATCATAGCATAAATGAGACTACGGAGTTTATCCGTAGAAAAATTGGAGATTTTACTCCAGAATTCGGTATCATCCTGGGTACTGGCTTAGGTAAATTGGTTGATGAGATAGAGATCGAATATCAGCTGATGTATTCCAATATTCCTAATTTCCCGATCTCTACAGTAGAATTCCATTCCGGTAAATTGATTTTTGGAAAGTTGAATGGTAAGAATGTGGTTGCCATGCAGGGACGACTTCATTATTATGAGGGTTATGATATGCAGCAGATTACTTTTCCTATTCGGATCATGAAAGTACTGGGCGTCAAAAAACTCTTTGTGTCAAATGCCGCGGGATCGCTGAATCCGGAGGTCAGAAATGGAGATCTGGGAATCATTGAAGATCATATCAATCTCTTGCCCGACAATCCATTGCGTGGGCAAAACCTGACTGAATTTGGGCCTCGTTTTCCGGATATGAGTGAACCTTATAACCGTGCGATGATTGAACAGGCGCTGGAAATTGCGTCAAAGCATGGGATTTCGGCACGAAAGGTTGTGTATGTCTCCTCGCAGGGACCAAACCTGGAAACAAAGGCTGAATACCGCTTTATGCGAATTATTGGTGGGGATGTAGTCGGCATGAGTACGGTACCAGAGGTGATTGTTGCCAATCATATGGCTCTTCCGGTGTTCGCGATCTCTGTTGTTACGGATGAGGGCTTTCACGATGTGTTAAAACCTGTGTCGTTGCAGGAAATCGTCGCTGTCGCTGAGAAAGCGGAACCTAAGATGACATTAATTTTGAAAGAATTGATAGCTTTGCAGTAAATTTAGACTATATACAATTTTAGATGAAGTTGATCGTACGCGTATTAGCCGCACTGTGTGTCTTACTTGTTTGTTCCATGGATGTTATTGCGCAAAGCAAAGAAGAGTGGAGCAGCGCATTGGATTCGGCGAGAGCCAAAGAAGATGGGAAAAAGATTCGGTTATCCTTTCTGCGAAGTATATCCGTTATGCGACATTGGATATGCTTAAAAAAGGAACCTACACAAGGCAAATAGATACATCACATCGTAATTATCAATATTACAATCCCCAAAATCTACCCTGGAATCCCAGTGTGAATCTAGGATCATATGGTCTTGCCACACGTGACTTATTATTCCAGCCCAAAAGACAATTGGATTTCAGTCTGGATTCACTGCCTTAGAACGTTATTTGTTAAATCCTGACTCTGTTCAATATTTTAGGGCTCGGGCACGTTATTCCGAACTGTCAGCGGTGGGATTCTTTTTCAATGATCAGGTTTTTAGGGCCCGGGTAGCACAGAATATAAATTCGCAATGGAACATGAATGTTGATTTCCATTCGACGAAAACAGATGGATTTTATCTTAATCAGAATTATTCGGACCTGAAGGCATCCATTGCATCGTGGTACGAGTCTAAAAATAATCGTTATAACTTATTGATCAACGCGGTTTTTAACCGCTTAGATGCGATGGAAAATGGCTCTACTATTGAAGATCGTCCATTTGCTCCCGAAAACAAACAGTCCCCGGATCGGTTTCCTGTCAAATTTCAGGATGCTAGTAATGCTACTGTGCCAAGATCAAAGTGGTGGGACAACTCGCTGTTCCTACGTCAGTCACTCTATGTAGGTCGGATTGATACCGTAGATAAGGGTAAGCCGACTATGCAGATCTATCCGACAAACAGTATGGCGCATAACACGCGGGTAAGAAGGCAGACCTATAACTTCTTCAAGAACATGAACGACCGGGCTGCTGCAATGCCTTACAATAATAAAGCACTTGCGCTGAATAATGATAAAACAGCGATCACTAATGTTTCCAATGAGTTTGAGTATAATTTCTTTCTGCGCGGTAAATCAATCTTTAAAAATGAAGCTAAGCTGAACCTCGCTTTTCAACATGATATGAACTGGGTGGAGCAGAGCCAGGTAGACTCAATGCGTTACTATAGTAATCAGACCGCGTATCCTGAACCGCTTAAGAAATTGCCAGATAGCACAACATTTGATCGTTTCTATCAAAATGGAATTGTCAAGGGAGAGTTGGGTTACAAATTTTCAGACCGGTTAGATTTTAGCTTAAAAGCCAACCAGATTGTTTTTGGTCATAATATAGGGATTTCCTCTATGAAGCAAAGGCGGATATTTCCATGGGGATAAAATCGGAAAGGTGACTCTTTCGGCCTATTCGCAGAACAAATCTCCTGAAATGATTTTTGAGAACCTGAACTATACTTATGGTAACTGGAATGATCTGGGATTGAAAAAGACCAAAATTCAAAATGTGGCGTTTCAATACCGTAATCCTACATTGGGGTTCAACGGGAAAGTTGAGTATTTTTTGATGAATAACTATACCTATTTTGAAGAGCTGCCGAATCCGCAAAACGACCGTAAGAAGGATAAATGGATTAATCCAGCGCAACTGGATAACGCCAATTTATTGAAAGTGAGTGTGGGACAGAAATTTAAACTCAATCATTTTACATTTGATAACTTGGTGGTTTATCAAAAAACTGATCAACAGAGCGTATTGGCTATTCCTGAGGTTTATACTTGGCATAGTCTTTATTATAGCAATCTCTTTTATAAAGTCATTGATTATAGTATAGGTATTGATGCCAAATTTAATACACCTTATGCCAATCCAAATTACTCAATAGGAACAGGACAGTTTTATAACGCTTATCAGCAGATAGAATTTTCTACTTATCCGATTATGGATTTATGGATCACGGCCAATATACAGCGGGTCAATATGTTTTTAAGTTATAATTTCCTAAATCAGAATTTCTACCCGAATGGTTATTATACTGTACGACGTTATCCAATGAATACAGCTAATTTTAGATTTGGTATTTCGTGGAAGTTCTACGATTAATAGCTATGAAAATTATGTGGGTGTTTTTAGCTTGTTGCGGTTTTAAATGTAGAAAATCTTTGAAAATAATTTTGAGAATAGAATTTTTAAGCTATATTTGCACACGCAATTAGGGAACGGCGTTCTTTAAAAAAGTATGGAGGCTTAGCTCAGCTGGTTCAGAGCATCTGCCTTACAAGCAGAGGGTCACAGGTTCGAATCCTGTAGCCTCCACCATACAAAGTCGGAGAATTAGCTCAGCTGGTTCAGAGCATCTGCCTTACAAGCAGAGGGTCACTGGTTCGAATCCAGTATTCTCCACCAATCCAAAACGGAGGCTTAGCTCAGCTGGTTCAGAGCATCTGCCTTACAAGCAGAGGGTCACAGGTTCGAATCCTGTAGCCTCCACAAAGCATCATAAAATGGTGCTTTTTTTTTTTTTTCGTTAGGGGTTTAGCTCAGCTGGTTTAGAGCACTACCTCGACAAGGTAGGGGTCACTGGTTCGAACCCAGTAATCCCCACAATAAAAAAGCGTTCTTATGAACGCTTTTTTTATGCTGTTAATATGGCTTTCTATAGTGCCAATGTATTTGCCTCTGTTATCGGAGCCATAGAGCGCATGTGTTAGTTGCTGGTTGGAGTCCCCGTTTTTTACCTAACTTAAAGCCATAGCCTGTTGTCCATTCGATAAAGTCTGCTTTACCACCATGTGCTTTAATGGAAACTCCAGCAAAGAAATCTTTATACACTTTATAGCGTACACCTGCTCTTAGGTATACGGGTGTGCTTTCACCATTGAATTTATTACGGTGTAAGTATACGCCGACATTTCCATTGATATATAGTCTGGAATTTAACACGTGGTCAATATAGAAAGCGGGCCCATAGGAAAATAATGCGGAGAATTTACCTGCTTTATCCCCAGCGATATTTTCGTCGTTACCACTTGCTGAATAGAATGCATCCATTCCGGCACCAAGACGCCATTTGTATCCAAAATGCTTGCTATAATAGGCCCCTAGGGTCGATTTGAAATACTGGCCATCGTGCTCCCGATCGATCTGTTTAAATCCAAAAGCATAGTTGAAATGTAGTTCCTCCGTTTCTTCCATTTTTGGAACCGTGCGTTTTCTGAAATCAAATGGTTTGCTCGTTGGCGTATAGGAGACGGATAAACTCAATGGCAGGAGGTTTATTCCGGTGTTTGGCAAAGCCAATGCGCCATTGCTGAAATGGTGGAACGCCACGCCGGCACCGATCTGAAATTTTTGGCTTAATCGGTAGTTTGCCTGAAGTCCAAGGTCAATAAATACATTGTTTTTGCTTCCAATAAGTAGATTGAAAGGGTTGTCCTCTTCGTTGTAAGGGTTGAACCTGCCGGAAAGTCCCAATGCAATCCGGTAATTGAAATTCCATCGGCTGTTGACTTTCGGTTTTATGGGAATTGCAACAAAGCCATAGAGAGCAAAAGGTTGGCCTAGGTGCTCCTGGCCAAAAGTGCTGCTATAGATGCCGACACCATAAATAGGATAGTTATATATTTCGTTATAAATGCTTTTTAACGAATCCTGAAATTGTGTTTGGAAGCCAACGCGAAAATTAAGGCCACTGTAATAGGAGTCTTCCAGGGTTTGCTTCGAACGTTCGTTAAATTTGAGCTCGCCCCCACTTTCATGCTCAAGTTGAAATATTAACCTTGTTTTTGCGGGAGTACGGTTGTTTGATGTGTCTTTCTGATTTTCTATTCTGGGAGTGACCTGCGCATGTGTATGAAAGGAAAGAAGTGCGAAGATCACAAAAACAAGTATGCTTGATCTCATGAAATAAAACGTTAGCGTTTTTTAAAATTTTGCAAAAATAAGAATGATAAACCATTGTAACAATATTCATTAAGCATATGGGAAATACAGATGACAAATTGCCGTATTTCAGCTACAAAGAAGAAAGTGCAATAGTGACGGGCGGCAATAAATTGTTTTTATATCTACGTAATTATATTGCATATCCACAGCAATTTATCTAAGTTTGAGCTGAAAAGAAAAAGGAAATATGATTAAAAATCTATTTAAAATTACTGCTGTTACGTTTGCTCTAACAACAGCAGGGGGTACTTTGTTTGCCCAGAACGCCAAATTTGACTGGAAAGAATCTTCTGAAGGCGGGTATACCTACAAGTATGTGACCAATGACCCTACCCATTCGAGGTTTTACAAACTCAAAAATGGTCTAACCGTTATCCTAAGTCCAACCAAAAAGAACCGCGTATCCAAACTTACATCGCGACAAAAGCCGGAAGTAAAACCGATCCAAAAGATCATACAGGTTTGGCTCACTATCTGGAACATATGCTCTTTAAGGGGACAGATAAATTTGGCTCCAAAGATTGGGCGAAGGAAAACCTTTGTTGGATCAAATTGATGCACTTTATGAAAAGTATAACGGTACGACCGATGAAGTACAACGGAAAGCGATATACAAGGAAATTGACCGTGTTTCTGGCGAAGCCGCTAAGTATGCTATCGCCAATGAATACGATAAACTGATGGCATCCATGGGTGCGGAAGGCACAAATGCCTTTACGTCGTTTGAACAAACGGTTTACCAGGAGCAGATTCCGAGCAATGTGATGGATAAGTATCTTGCAGTACAGGCCGAGCGTTTTAGAAATCCGATACTCCGCCTGTTCCATACGGAACTGGAAGCCGTCTATGAGGAGAAAAATATCGGATTGGATAAAGATAGCCGTAGGGCTATTGAAGCAATGTTTGAAGCAGCTTTTCCAAATAACAACTATGGTAAGCAGACCACTATCGGTACGGTAGAACATCTAAAAAATCCATCGTTAAAAGCGATCCGAGAATATTTTAATACCTATTATGTGCCTAACAATATGGGTGTGATCATGTCCGGTGATTTTGATCCTACAGAAGTTGTGAAAAAGGTGGATAAGAGTTTTGCTTTCATGCAGCCCAAAGAGATACCGCCATATACTTTTGATCCAGAGAAGCCTATTTTAAGTCCAATTGTTCGGGAGGTAAAAGGACCGGATGCTGAATTTATGTTTATGGGATTCCGTTTTCCGGGTGCAGCAACCAAGGATGCGCAGCTATTAAATCTGATGAGCCAGATTTTGACGAACGGTTCGGCAGGTCTGATTGATCTGGATTTGGTGAAAAACCAGAAGCTATTAGGTGCTGGAGCCTTCCCGTATGTGTTGAAAGATTATTCGCTATTGATTCTACAAGGAAATCCGGGACAGGGACAGCGCTTGGAGGAGGTGCAACAGTTGCTGTTAAAAGAACTGGATAAATTGCGTAAAGGTGAATTTTCTGATGATTTGATCGGAGCAATTGTCAATAACGCGAAAAAGAAGAGATCAAACAGAATGAAAGTTATGGTGACCGTGCAGAAGCATTAATGGATGCTTTTACATCGGGACAGGACTGGTCGTCGGTGGTTAGTTATTCGGATGGTTTGAATAAGATTACAAAACAAGATATTGTCAATTTTGCCAATAAATATTTGAATGATAATAACTACGTCGTGGTTTATAAGCGAAAAGGGGTAGACAATAATGTTGTCAAAGTAGTGAAACCGGAAATTACACCTGTCACTGTAAACCGTGACGATCAATCTGATTTCTTGAAAAAGTAGAGGCAATGCCAGAGGATAAGATCCTACCGGTTTGGGTAGACTACAATAAAGATGTTCAGAAAGCTACTGCAAATGGTTTGCCAGTGCTTGCTGTGAAGAATAGTGATAATGAGTTATTCTCCTGTCTTATCGTTTTGATGTGGGGAAATGGAGCAATAAATTGTTGTCGTTGGCAGCCGGTTATCTGGAATTTTTGGGTACTAAAGATAAGTCCAGCGAGCAATTCAGCAAAGACTTTTATCAATTGGCATCTGATTTCTCGGTCTCGGCGGGAAATGAAGAAACATTGGTTTCAATTTCGGGTTTGAATTCGAATTTTATATCCACGCAATCTTTAATTCAGGATCTATTGCGCAATTGTGTGACTGACCAAGAGGCATTCAAAATGTATATTGCACGCCTTAAGAAGTCCAGAGCGAATGCAAAGGAAAACAAAGGTGCAATTATGGAGGGATTGAAATCTTATGCAAAATACGGTGCTAAGAACCCATTCAATAATGTTTTTACAGATGCGGAACTGGATGCACTGAAAGCTGAAGATCTTGTAAAAGCATTACATGATCTGGCCAATATGAAACATACGTTGCTTTATTTTGGACCATTGAGCGCGAGTGAATTTGTGGCGAAGGCAAAACCATTAAAACAAGGTTCGGGGACTATGTACAAGGTACAAAAAGCTTGGTATTTGCGGAGCAGCCAACCAATAAAAATCAAGTGTTGTTTGCTGATTTTGATATGAAACAAGCGGAAGTATTCTGGTACAGAACATCAGACGCTTACTCCAATCCGCTTACACCAACCGTGTCATTGTTCAATAATTATTTTGGTGGTGGTATGGGAAGTATTGTGTTCCAGACTATTCGTGAGTCGAAAGCACTGGCTTATTCTACTTATGCATTCTACGGTCAGCCTTATAAAAAAGAAAATCATTATACAGTGGGTGCTTATGTCGGTACACAAGCTGATAAATTCAATGAGGCTATCAAAGGTATGAATGAGTTGTTGGATGTGCTACCTGAAAGTTCGAAAGGTTTGGACATTGCGAAGGTGAGTTTGCAAAAATCTATTGCGAGTGAACGTGTGCTAAATGCCTCTATTTTAGGTAGCTATTTAAGTGCGCAACGTTTGGGGAATACAACTGATATTCGTAAAGTTGTTTATGAGCAGGCTCCTAAGCTGACTTATGCTGACTTGAATATGTTCCATAAGAAAGAGATGAGCCAGAAGCCTTATGTATACTGTATCGTAGCGAAGGAAGATAGTCTCAAACCAGAAGATCTTGCCAGATTGGGCGAGGTGAAAAAACTGGACTTAAAAGAGATATTTGGTTATTAAATTTTTACATATTAGATCTAGATATGGTATTTGAGATAATAGTTTTTTAGGCCTTTGGCTGATAAATTATTGTTCTCGTTTCTGATCTTACTTTAACATGAAACGGGACTGTCTAATATGACAGCCCCGTTTTTATTTTCTACCCTGATAATCATTTTTAGCTATGTAATGCTTCGTGGGTGTTTTATTTTTGGGGTGGGTTTTCCCGTTGTTTGTCTAATTGCTGTCTGTATTCTTATCCTATCGATAAGCTAGCCTTGCGCTAATCAAAAGTATATGATCAACTTTTTCTGATCTACTTAATTATGTTTGGTCTTGGTCATGAGCGCTTAAAATCGGATGATTTCCTCAATCTGTTCGTTGATAAACTGTAAAGTATCCTCTTTAAATAACTCACCATTTTCGTTCAATTCCTGTTGTACATTGGGAAGAAATATCTTGAGGGGGAGGACATGCATTCTGAGGTAGTGGCATATTCCGGTGAGATGATCTATCCCGCGTAGGTTGCCATATCTCCCGGAAGACAATCCGACCAATGCAACTTTTTGTGGTAAAAACTAATCGGAAAGGTGCAGCAGTCAATAAAAAGTTTGAGCGCGCCAGGGATGCTTCCATTGTATTCGGGCGCTACGAAAATAAACATATCGGCCTGACTAACCTTTTGTTGAATCGGTTCAAAAGCGGAGCTTCTTTTTCCATAAAGATCTGTCTCTAAGATATTTGGAGGAAGATCTGATAGCGAAAAATCTCACTCTCAATGGATTTACGATTAAGAAGCTGTTGGTAGCATTTTGCTATTTTTAACGTCTTACTATTGGGACGGTTTGTTCCGGATATTATTAAAATCATTGTGTTGTTGATACTTATAAAAAGCACTATTTCAAAGTGGATACATATCTTGATTTTTTGTATCTTAGCATCCTGAGGATATGTGCCTTTGATCAATCAAAAGTACGAAATATGCTGAATTTGTTAGGCTAATTTAAATTTAGCGTAAATATTTGGACAAATTGATCTTCGGGAAAGTGAAATGTAGTGTAAAATGACATTTTAATTAAGAAAGGTTTTCATTCAAGATGGGAAAAATAATCGCAATCGCAAACCAAAAGGGTGGGGTAGGAAAAACCACAACGTCAATTAACTTGGCGGCTAGTTTGGCGGTTTTAGAATATAAAACATTGTTGGTGGATGCAGATCCACAAGCAAACTCTACTTCTGGGATTGGTTTTGACCCTCGTACGATCAATGAAAGTATATACGAATGTTTGGTCAATGATTTAAACCCGAGAGACGCGATTCAGTCAACTGAAACGCCAAATCTTGATCTTTTACCTGCTCATATCGACCTGGTGGGTGCGGAGATTGAGATGATCAATATGCACGAAAGGGAGTACAAGATGAAAAAGATCTTGGATCAGGTCAAAGATGATTATGATTTTATTATCATTGACTGTTCTCCTTCCTTGGGTTTGATCACCATTAATGCCCTGTCTGCATCTGATTCGGTTATCATACCCGTTCAGTGT
Source organism: Sphingobacterium sp. E70 (assembly GCF_019285695.1). Taxonomy (NCBI): domain Bacteria; kingdom Pseudomonadati; phylum Bacteroidota; class Sphingobacteriia; order Sphingobacteriales; family Sphingobacteriaceae; genus Sphingobacterium; species Sphingobacterium sp. E70. The sequence goes on from NZ_CP079104.1 coordinate 3,183,479, forward strand.
GAATATTTTGCATTAGAGGGACTTGGTAAATTACTGAACACAATTAAAATCGTTCAAAACCGTTTAAATACTAGCTTGGAGATCGAGGGTATTTTATTGACGATGTATGATGTTCGTTTAAGACTCTCCAATCAGGTTGTAGAAGAGGTGAAAACGCATTTTACGGATTTAGTTTTTGATACCATCATTCAACGTAATACCCGTTTAAGTGAAGCTCCTAGCTTTGGTATCTCTGTTATCATGCACGACGCTTCCTGTAAAGGAGCGATCAACTATTTGAATTTGGCGCGAGATATTGCAGAAAAACGGGCATCTTAATGAAATGAATACAACAGTAACCGCATAATATGGCAGCACATCAGCGTAAAACAGGACTGGGAAGAGGTTTAGGTGCGCTATTAAACGATAGTGTAGAAGCTCCTGCTAAAAGTAATCAGCAAGTTGAGGAGTCACCGCTTGTGACTTCTTCTACAGTACATACAAGCAAAGAAAATGGCAGTATCAGCCATGTCCGGGTAGAAGAAATAGCAGTGAATCCATTTCAACCCCGTACCGAATTTGATCCGGTTGCCTTACAGGAATTGTCCGAATCCATTATTTTACAGGGTTTAATCCAACCGATTACAGTACGTAAGATTTCGGATGGCAACTATCAGTTGATCTCAGGGGAGCGGCGTCTCCGTGCTTCGAGATTGGCCGGTATTACTGAAATTCCAGCCTATATCCGCACTGCCAATGATCAGCAGATGCTGGAAATGGCATTGATCGAAAATATCCAACGCGAAAACTTAAACGCCATTGAGGTAGCTTTGAGCTTCCAGCGCATGATCGAGGAATGTAATTTAAAGCAGGAGGAACTGGGAGAACGTGTCAGTAAAAACCGTTCTACAGTGACAAACTACCTCCGTTTATTGAAACTCCCACCTGTCATTCAGGCGGCGATACGGGATGGCGCATTGACCATGGGACACGCTCGTGCACTGATCAATATTCCAGAAGTAGATAAGCAGTTATATATCTTTAAATTGATCATTGATCAGGGTTATCTGTTAGAAAAGCCGAAGAGCTTGTTCGTGAACTTCAAAAAGGAGGGAAGAAAAAGCTGGCAAGGAGAAAACTGCGATGTCATTTCAGTTGCAAAAATTGAAGATGATCTGGCATCGAAATTTTCGTCGAGAGTCAAATTGAATTTGAAGAGTACCAAAGGTAAGGGAGCTATCGAGATTCCTTTTGAATCAGAGGATGATCTGAGCCGTATTCTTGAACTTTTAGATTGGTAATATGACCAAATTAATGAGTCTGCTTTTTGCCGTATTTGCTGTACTGATGGTACAGGCCCAGACTGTCGATACAATTCCCAAAAAACAGGTTCAAACTGTCAAAACAGATAGCTTGAAGCCTAAAGCAGCACAGGATACTGTTAAAAAGGAATCCCGCAAAGAACGTAAGAAGCGAGAAAAAGAAGAAGCCAAGGCAAAGGAGAAGGTCGTGTTTAAAGATTCTACCCGATTGGCTATTGAAGCAAAAAATAAACAGGCCTGGAAGCGTTCCCTGGTATTGCCGGGCTGGGGTCAGTATACCAATGGTGGTGTGTGGTGGATTAAAGTACCTGTGATCTATGGTGGATTGGCAACGACGGTGCTCGTTTTTGATTTCAATAATAAATATTACAAAGAACTTTTGGGTGTATTGCAGGATAGGGCAGAAGGTCGACCGGTGGATCCTTTTTATGAGAGAATCCCTGATCAGTCAATTATACGGGCAAAGGATAATGCAAGGCGAAACCGGGATCTGATGGTGCTGCTTACGCTTGGAGTCTATGGATTGAACGTTGCCGAAGCCTATATTGATTCTATGCTAAAATATCGCTGGAGTATCGGTGATGATAAGCCCAAAAAGACAGCTTTTTCTATCGGACCTACATTAATGGATGCAAGTCTCGCATCGGGATCGTTTACTTTTAAACCTACAGTCGGATTAAAATTGTCCATGAAATTCAATTAAAAACCTTGTGTCGCAGCCTGTAACATGTGTGATGGCTGACGATTTCGGGTTCTCATTGATCTTTGAATACGGACGCTTGTAATAAAAAAATCGTTGTTAATCACGGTTTTGTGTCTGTTTTTCAATGGAATTTTTTAATTTTAAAAATAAACTATACTTTATTTTCTAGATATATGAACATCATTCTCTTGGGATATGGCAAAATGGGGCAGATTATCGAAAGGTATGCACTGAAAAGAGGCCATCAGATTTTTTTAATAGTGGATGAAAATAATCGTCCCGGTCTGACAGTTGATGATATCAAGGGAGCTGATGTAGCTATTGATTTTAGTGTACCATCTGCTGCTTTGGATAATATGAACCTTTGTTTGGAAGCGGGTGTGCCAATTGTAGTTGGGACAACGGGCTGGTATGATCAATTGGAAAGTGTCAGAGAAAAATGTCTGGACTCAGATGGAACTATTTTATATGGTTCAAATTATTCGATTGGTGTGAATGTGTTTTTCCATATCAACCGAATGTTGGCGCAAGCCTTACAACCTTATAAACAATATGATGTTCAGGTGGAAGAAATCCACCATATCCACAAATTGGATGCGCCTAGTGGTACAGCGATTACCATTGCAGAGGGTATCCTGGATCACAGTGATGTGAAAACAAACTGGGTCAATACTGTTGTGGGTGAGCAAGACGAAATTATTCCTAAGCCACAGGAACTTCTCATAGAGAGCCATCGGATTGAGGAAGTTCGGGTACACATACCGTGCTGTACAGTTCTGAAGTGGATCAGATAGAATTTAAACATACTGCGCATAGTCGGGATGGCTTTGCCTTGGGCGCTGTCGTTGCCGCCGAATGGTTGAATGGTAAGAAAGGATTCTATCAAGTAACTGAAATTTTCGATTTTAATAAATAGTACTAATTAATAGATTATGTGGTTAATTATCTTTGCGGTTTTAACAGCAATAGCGGGATATGGATTGTGGCAATTGTTTGTTAAAGCTGGCAGAAAAGGCTGGGAAGCAATCGTACCTTTTTATAGTCAATATATACAGGCTAAATTAACAGGAAGACCAACATGGTGGGTGATCTTATTGTTGATTCCTATTGTCAATATTTTTGTTTTCTATAACCTTTACCTCGACTTTATCCATTGTTTTGGCAAGCGCCGTTTTTGGGAAAATGCTGCGGCTGTTTTGGTGCCATTTATTGTGTTACCCATGTGGGCAAAAGATACCAATGTGCGTTTCTTGAATGGTTTGTATGCTAAAAACCTGAAGACCGCTGCACAGGAAGGTGTGGAATTGACCGAAGAGAAGCTTGCGGAAATTGAACAAGCTTCCTACAAAGAGTATAAAATCAAATATCCGTACAAGAAATCTATGGTGCGTGAATGGGCTGATGCAATCGTATTTGCAACTGTTGCAGCCTCGCTTATTCGCGGATTTTTAATTGAAGCGTATATGATTCCGACAGGATCAATGGAACGTACCTTATTGATTGGGGATTTCTTATTTGTGAGTAAATTGAATTATGGCCCTCGTGTGCCTAATACGCCGATTGCGTTTCCTTTTGCACATCATACGATGCCAATAACAGGTGGAAAAGCTTACTCTGAGTTGATTGAGCTGCCTTACAAACGATTGCCAGGATTTCAAAAGATAGAGCGCAATGATGTTGTTGTCTTTAACTTCCCGGCAGGTGATACTGTAGCCCTAGAAAATCAGAATGCGAGTTATTATGACCTTGTCAGAGCCTACGGCTGGCAGACTGTTAATTCACAGTTTACCATTCAGGCCCGACCAATAGACAAACGTGAAAATTATATCAAGCGTTGTGTAGGATTACCGGGGATAAGATCTCAATGAAGGATGCCAAGCTTTTTATCAATGATCAACCTGGATTTGATCCACCTGAAAGCCAGTTGAATTATTATGTGTTGACAGATGGTACTCCATTGGATATGGAGCGTCTACGTGAACTACGTATTGAAGGTGGTGGATCTGATCAGCAACCTGGTGTATATGAATTGTATATGACAGATGATGAGGTCGCGCTTGTGAAATCATGGTCAAATGTAAAGGAAATCAGAAGAAGTCCAGCTGGTGAAGGTGCTTATCCGTACGATCCTCAGTATAAATGGGATTTTGATAACTTTGGACCAATCTTGATTCCGAAAAAGGGCTGGACTGTTGCTTTGAATGCACAGACCTTACCCATCTATGAGCGTGCTATTCGTGTTTATGAAAATAACAAATTGGAGAAACGTGCTGATGGTATCTACATCAATGATGTTAAAGCGGATAACTATACCTTTAAAATGGACTATTTCTGGATGATGGGAGATAACCGTCATAATTCCCTGGATTCCAGAGGGTGGGGATTTGTGCCTGAAGACCATATCGTGGGTAAGGCATTATTTACCTGGATGAGTTGGGACGAAATAGGTACAGGTCTTTCTAAAATCCGTTGGAACCGTATATTTAAAGGAATTCATTAATAGTAGCTATTAGGAAGAATCCATTTTCTTTTGATAGTGGACTTGAATCAAAATAGAAAAGGCTTTCCTACAGGAAAGCCTTTTCTATTTGTAGTAACTATTGGTTAAGGCATCCAGCCTTCATCGTATCATTTATTTTAGACAGGTCAGATAACGTTTGATTGTTTCCTCCAGTCCAAGGTATAAGGCATCTGAAATCAAGGCATGTCCAATGCTTACTTCCAGTAATTCGGGTATATGTTGATTGAAATACTGGAGATTGTTTAAATCTAGGTCATGGCCTGCATTTAAACCTAAGCCAACCTCGCGCGCTTTTAACGCAGCTTTGAAGTAGGGTTTGATAGCGGCTTCTTTATCAAAACCATATTCATTGGCAAAACCTTCGGTATATAACTCTATGCGGTCTGTGCCTGTTTCTGCTGCCGCTTCGACCATCTCCTCTACAGGATCTACAAAGATTGATACACGGATGCCAGCATCTTTGAACAATTGGCACATATCCTTAAGATAGGCTTTGTTTTTGATCGTATCCCAGCCGTGATTGAAGTCAGCTGGCCTTCGGCATCAGGAACCAAGGTTACCTGAGCAGGTTTGTTGGCCAGGACAAGATCGATAAATTTCTGTTCCTGGCAATTGCCCTCGATATTGAGTTCGGTCTGAATTTCGGCTTTTAAGTCAAATACATCCTGATAGCGGATATGCCTTTCGTCCGGTCTTGGGTGGACAGTGATGCCTTGTGCACCAAAACGTTCACAGGCTAATGCAGCAGCTACGAGATTAGGATTATTACCTCCTCTGGAATTTCTGAGCGTTGCAATTTTATTGATATTTACTGAAAGTCTAGTCATTTTCCTGTATGTTATACGGTAAAAATACAAATAATATCTATTTTTTTTTAACTTGCATATATGGATGGAATCGATTATAGCTTGTTTAGTGGCTTTCGCCTATTGGATGTTATCGATATTATATTGGTGGCGATTATTATCTACTATATCTATAGTCTGATCCGGGGTACCATTGCCGTGAATATCTTGATCGGGGTTGCCCTGTTTTATGGGGTCTATATTGTTGTCAAACAGATGCACATGCGTCTATTGACCGAAATATTTGGTGGATTTATATCTGTAGGCTCCATTGCGCTTATTGTGGTATTCCAGCAGGAAATAAGACGCTTTTTGCTCCATGTGGGCAAGAATATATCGATGAAGCGAAAAAGGTTTTCTGGTCCTTTTTAGGAAATAAGAAAGCGATACAGAAGGACCTGACGGAGGATTTAAGGCCGATTGTGGAAGCTTGCAGAAGTATGTCGCGTACACGAACCGGAGCACTCCTGGTTTTTTCAAAATATTTTGATGAGGAATATTATCAGAGCAGTGGTGAATATATCGATGCACATATTTCAAAACGTCTAATTGAGAGTATATTTCATAAAAACAGCCCGTTGCATGATGGGGCACTCGTGATTGTTGATTTCAAGATTATGACAGCCTCTTGTGTACTGCCATTGTCAGATAGTGAGGATTTACCGCTGCAATTTGGTTTGCGGCATCGTGCGGCAATTGGGGTGACGGAAATCTCCGATGCCATAGCGGTCATTGTCTCTGAGGAAACTGGGGAAATCTCTTTCGCAAAGGATGGTAATGTGAATATGAATGTTTCTCCCGAAGAACTGGAACAATTGCTGAAAGATGAGTTATAAAATGACGTCGGTCAAAAGTAACGGGAGCGGCTGTGCATGGAATATTCAATAAGAGTGGGGAGAGACATACAAAAGAACTGAACAAAAAATGGGGTACCGACTTTCTCGGATACTCCCATTTTCGCTATACAGTTTCCTATGCGTTATTTTTTTGCCGCATTGATTATTTGTGTATTCAATTTGATGTATTCGCTATTCTTACCTTCAGTAGCGACTTCAACTCCTTTGGTAGCGGTTTCTATAGCGCCTTTTTATCGCCGGCTTTTAATTGTGCTTTTGCTTTCCAGTATAGTACGTGGGCAGCTTTAGGCTGTGCTTTGGCGGCTTCATCAAACCAGGTTAATGCTTTATTTTGATCCAGATTATTGTTGAAATAATATTGGGCAGCAGCGAAATAAGGTTTTTTCTCACCTTTCATGGCTTCATCAATGGAAGCGATAATTTTTGCCTGTTGATTGACTTTAAGGTCAACTTTTATTGCTGTTTTCTCCCAAGCAATAGTTAGTACTGCATCTGTCGGTGTAACATTGTCAAAAGAGATCGTAAATGTTTCGACCGGAGCGCTCAAGTTTTGTGGTTTTACATTGAAACGAAATGCATCTTCAGATTGATTGTAAGTGTAGGCCCCCATTGCTTGGTATTCTTGCTAATAATAACAGTCCATTCGTTCTTATTAGGAATGGTAAATAATGCATAGGTTCCGCAGTGAGTTTGTGTCCATTTAGGCTAACATCACCTTCAAATGTTAAGGTAGTGTTGGTATTGGCACCTGTACGCCATACTTCATTATAAGGCACGAGTTCACCAAAAATCTTACGGCCGTTCATGCTTGGACGACTATAGTTTAGCGTTACATTTTCAATCCCTAATCCCTGTGTGATTGTTTGAGCACTACTTGCTGCAGGGAGTTTTAACTGGGCAAAGGATTCATTTGCAGTAAACATCAGGGCTGCTGCAAAAGCAATGGCAAAGAATTTCTTTTTCATTTGTTCGATAATTACATTGTGAGCTTGTTTGCTCGATTATTTATGAATATAGAATTTTGCGAATTAATGGTTGAGGCTCATTTATTTCGGATGAGGCACTCTACATCATGGCATGTGGAATGATCTCTGTTGCGATCGAACGAAGATTCATCACTTAAAAATAGGAAGAATTTCAAAAAAGGGCATCTATTTTTAGATGCCCTTTTGTTATACCAATATTTTGTTTTGATATTAATTTTCTTTTCCGATTTTGTGCCCTTTTGTGGCAAAAAACAAGATATATAAGTATGCTGGAACCATTGCAAGAGAAATGCATGTTGAAAATCAACATGTAAAGTGTCTTTCAGATATCCATAAATCAAAGGCCAGATTGCTCCTCCGGCAATACCCATAATCATAATACCAGATCCTGTTTTTGTAAATCGTCCCAGTCCTTTGATTCCAAGTGGGAAAATAGCAGGCCACATCAATGCATTTGCGATACCTAATAGGGCAACAAAGATATAGGACGTCAGACCTGTAGAAAACGCAGAAATTGCGGTGAAGGTAATTCCGACAATTGTACAGATACGCAAAGCTGTCTGTTGCGATACAAATTTTGGAATGGAGATAATACCAATAAAATAACCAACAAGCATGCAGACAAGCGTGAAAGTTGTACCATATTTAACAAAAAACGGGGTAGAGACAATAATCTTCCATAAGTTCCGATGATATCACCAGCCATCACTTCCACTGCTACACAGAAGAAAATAGCGAGAAATCCTAAAAATAGATGTGGGAATTGGAATATACTTGTCTTTTTTGTGCTTGTTACAGCAGCTTCATCTGTTGTTTCTCTTCTTTATTAACATCAACTTCTGGCATTTTTACGGCGAATACGACAATAGCTAGAATCGCAACACCAATGGCTACGCCAATATAAGGACCGTGAAGTCTTTCCGATAATTCAGCTAGTAAAGCATCATGCTCTGCACCAGCTTTCAGTTCTTTGATTTTGCTGGAAATACTGTCGTAATCTTTTAATAAAATGCTTCCTAAAACCACGGGTACGATCATACCGGCTGTTTTATTGAAAATCCCTACAATAGAGATCCGTTGGGCCGCACTTTCTATTGGCCCGATGATACTGAGGTATGGGTTGATCGCAGTCTGCAATAGCGCCATACCTGAAGCTTGGACAAAGATCGCAACAAGGAAGAGCTGATAGCTTAGGTTTGATGCGGCTGGAATAATGATAATTGCACCAATAATAATTAAGACCAAACTAGCAACAAGGCCATTTTTAAAACCTATTTTACCTAAAATCCATGAACTCGGTAATGCCAGGAAAAAATAAGCGATATACGATGCAAAAAGGATTAAAAACGCTTGCGTATCTGTCTCCAAATTAAATGCCAATCGCACAAATGGGATCAAGGCCCCATTGGCCCAGGTGATATACCCCAGAATAAAAAATAATGCACAGCAAATAAGCATAGGAACTATCGCTGTTTTACCCGAATTAGGATTAGTGGTCATTTTTTAATTATATTTAGTTAAGTTATCGTTCAATGATTGGAAATCAGTCAAAAAAACAGCTTTAGACAAACGATTGCATGCTATTTTTGTTGTTTTTTAAAATATCCATCTTACAAGACTACTTAATTTTCTTGAATATCGGAAATAAATAAAGGGGTATTTTGATAATTATTTGGCAAAAAAAAAGAAGAATAAATTGTGAATATTATCCTTCTTTAGTTGCAAATATTGTTGATTTCGAATTACATGGGATTGATAAATCGAGTTAGCAGACTTCAGCTTACTTTGGTACGATAGCTACTGTAAGTCTTGAGATACAATTCAATTTATCGAATCGATCGTACATTTTTATCTCCCAGATATGGGTTGACCGACCAATATGTATTGGGCTGCATTTTGCTGTGATAATTCCACTACTTACTGGGCGGATGTGATTAGCATTGACTTCGAGTCCTACCCCGGTATTTGTCGGGGTCAACCACCAAATTAGAAGCAATACTCCCTAAAGATTCTGCAAGTACTACTGAAGCGCCACCATGCAGAATGCCATGGGGTTGTTTCACATTATCTGTGACCGGCATGGTTGCTGTAATACTGTTATCATCTATTTCGGTTGCCTTGATTTCCAATAGTCCCGAGAGGTATTTATTGAAAAAGACATTTATTTCCTCAATGTTGTAAGGCTGAAACCAAATTTTGACATCGTCTGAATTTAAATAACGTTCTTGAATGATAATACGGTGATGATTGAGGTGCCCAGCAATCACATACAATAATGCTTTGACACTCGTGAGGCGCTCTGAGGCCATGCCCTTGCGTTCTAATTCAGCATCGTTAAAGCTGTTGAACAACATGAGGTTGGCTTTGCGTAGGTAAGTAAATTCCTTACTTAGACTTTCCAACGTACGGTCATTGTAACGGGAATATTGAATAAGGTAGTCCTGGTCATACCCGGCAAGCTCTTTCAGATCGTTGCGCGAAAAACGTAATGCACGGTAGGCCATGATACGCTCATTGTCGATGACATGCCCGACGACCTCTTTGATTGTCCATTTATCTTCGGCATATTTGAAATTGCCTCTTTCTTCTGGAATAGCATCCAGAAATGCAGGAAAGGAGAGCGTCTGTTCTTCCAATGCATCTAATACGTTATCGACTACAGTCTCAATATAGGGAGCGTAGACTGCCGGATATTCGTCAGATTTGAGTGGCTTCATATTTTAAGTTGCTTTTTAAGATTATTCGAAATGTTGTTCCTTTACCTATTTCAGATTCTTTAACAAAGATTTGTCCTTGATGATATCGTACCATTCGTTTGGTTAAGCTAAGGCCAAGTCCCCAACCTCTTTTGCGTGTTGTAAAACCTGGCTGGAAGACAGATTCAAAATTTAACCTTGGAATTCCTTTGCCCGTATCACTAATGTCTATAAAAATTTCTTCTTTCGCAATATTTTCTGAAATATTAACAGTTATCTTTCCTCTGTACCAATAGCATTTACCCGTTTTTCAATAAATTTTCAATGATCCAATCGAAGAGTGGAATATTGAGTTTGGCCTCCACATGTGTGTCTCCAAGTAATTCGAAAGTAATCTTGTTACTGGTCCGTATTCGGAAATAATCCATGTAATTTTTGATGACCTTATAGAGGTTGTGATTGGTCAACACGGGGTTGATCCTATTTTTGAAAAACGATCGGCCACGATTTCTAATCTTTAATATCGTTTTCCATTTCATTGAGCGTATCGTCTTCTTCGGCGTCAAATTTGATCCGAATAAGCTCCAGCCAGCCCATTAATGAAGATATTGGAGTACCCAGCTGATGGGCGGCTTCTTTTGTCAGTCCCACCCAGACTAGATTCTGCTCAGATTTTCGAATGGAATTGAAAACAGTATAGGCAATAATAAGAAAGAGGGCAATCAGCGATAATTGAACATAAGGGAATACCCGCAATTGTTGCAAAAACCAGGAATCTTTGTAGTAAACATGCCATTTTTGACCATTTCCCAATTCTAAGGTAATGGGGGATGGCTCTTCTTCATAAAGGCAAGCTGTTTCTGGAAATAAACGGGATCATAATCAAGGTCATTTGTAACACTGTCGCCATGGATCGGCTTGATATTAGTCTTGGTGGAATCTAGATTGCGCCAGAAAATAATATCGTTTTTATCGTCTGTGATAATTGCCGGCAAATTTAGGCTATCCCTGACTGCGTAGATGAATGTAATGAATTCATCATCGACATCGGGCATGGTCATAATATTTTTGGTGCTCATGGCCCATACTTCGGCTTTTGAACGTTCGGCGTGGGCAAGATTCCGGACAAGGTAATTGGTGTAAACCAATGATGCTATGGCAATGATTGCTGCAAAGATGAGCAAAATAAATTTCCAGCGTTGTTGGCTTATCTGAGAGGGTTTCATGATTCCTTATTAGTGTACTTCTATTGCAAATTAATGAATAAATGTCTGTTTTCTGCACTTTTATTTCACCTTAGAAGTCATCCTGTTATCCAAATCAAAAATTTTGTGGTAATTTTGCGGCATGAGTTCAGAAAGAAGAGTAAGAGTGCGATTTGCACCGAGTCCTACTGGTGGTCTGCACCTTGGAGGCGTACGTACAGCTTTGTTTAATTTTCTCTATGCACGTCAGCATCAAGGAGATTTTATTTTACGTGTCGAAGATACGGATCAAACTCGTTTTGTCCCAGGAGCCGAGGAGTACATCAACGAATGTTTGGCTTGGTGTGGCCTGACTCCGGATGAAAGTCCGTTGAAAGGTGGTCAATATGGCCCTTACCGTCAAAGTGAACGAAAACCGACTTACCGCAAATATGCTGAACAGCTAATTAAGAATGGATATGCTTATTACGCATTCGATACCGCTGAGGAGTTGGAAGAGCAGCGTAAGCTGCAACCTAACTTCCGCTATAGCCATGAAAATAGGTTGCAATTGCGTAATTCTTTGAGCCTTAGTGAGACCGAAACTCAACAATTATTAGAGGCGGGAACACCGCATACAATCCGAATAAAGATTCCAACGGATGAAACGTTGTCTTTCACAGATATGATCCGTGGGAAAGTTGCTTTTGATACCAATCTTGTCGATGATAAGGTTTTGCTTAAAGCAGATGGAATGCCAACGTATCACTTAGCCGTAGTCGTGGATGATAAGGCGATGGAGATCTCGCATGTTTTCCGGGGTGAAGAATGGTTGCCTTCTGCGCCGATTCATGTCCTATTGTGGGAATACCTGGGATGGGGGACAGCATGCCACAATGGGCACATCTCCCGTTAATCCTGAAGCCTGATGGTAATGGTAAATTAAGTAAACGTGATGGAGACCGTTTAGGATTTCCTGTGTATGCTATGAACTGGACAGATGCCAAATCTGGCGATACAACCAAAGGATTCCGTGAGATGGGATTCTTGCCAGAAGCTTTTGTCAATATGCTTGGTGTATTGGGTTGGAATGATGGTACAGAACAGGAACTATTCTCTTTGGAGGAGTTAATCCAAAAATTCAGTGTTGATCGCATCAGCAAAGCCGGAGCAAAATTTGATTTTGAGAAGGCAAAATGGTTCAATCACGAATGGATTAAACGTTCTTCAAGCGATTCTTTATTGCCACAGATCAAGGAAGTATTGGCTCACCATCAGGTAGTCGCTGAAGAAGGTTATGTAAATCGTGTTTTGGCAGCCGTCAAAGAGCGTTTAACCTTTGTTGAGGATTTCTGGACCCAGGCTTCTTTCTTTTTGTGCAGCCCGTTGAATATGATCTAAATGCGGTAAAACCAAAGTGGTCTGCTGAGAAGACAGTATTCTTTGAAAATATGATGACATCATTTGAAGGATTTACGGAATGGAAAGCAGCAGAGCTCGAGTCATTCTTTAAAGAAGCAATTCAAAACTCAGGAATGAAGATGGGGAATTGATGATGCCATTCCGGATTATGCTGGTAGGTGGTAAATTTGGCCCTGATGTATTCCAAATCGTTGAGTTACTTGGCCAAGGCGAAGTCATTGAACGTATCAAGAAAGCACTTCAAGAATTTGACGCTTAAACACTAAAATATATATAGTAAAAAAGCTGTTGCGACTTATTGCAACAGCTTTTTTTATAGGTATGGAATTCGCAACCGCATGAACATTGCTTTCGCTGGGGTAAATAGAAAAATGATCAGCGTGATAAATGCTCCCAATATCCCGAGATAAGTAAATATCTCCATATTACTGATCAGAGATGCCTGTTGACTAAGTGTTGCCTGTAGACTTTTGCTGGCGAGATTAGTTGCCCATTGATCGCTGGATGTTCCCAGGTATTTTTCGACCAAAGCGCTCCAATAGGCGACCGTGATCGGATTGCTCATATTTAAGTGTTGTTCGATCTGGATGAAATGTTTTTGATTTAAGGTGTAACTGATGTTCTGAATCAGCGCAAAACCAATATTGGTACTCCAGAATCTAACGGTTGTACCCATTAAACCTGCATTGCCCGTATGATGTGGAGCAACCCCTGTTATAATATAGATCACAAGTGGTGTAAAGAGCCAGCCCTGTCCGGTTCCCTGAATAAATAGTGGCAATCCTATAACCCAAACTGTAGTATCGGGGTAGAACGTGGGAACAAACAAAAAGCAGGATGTGGTCAACAGCAGGAACCCCAGACCGAAAATGTATTTCGGTGATACATCACGCAGTAAGAGTATGCCTGAGCTACCTACCCCACTATGGTCCCCAGTACATTAATGTATTGGATATCGACGATGTAATGCCAGGGCCATTTCCATACATTGGCCATGACGGTGTAGACATTGTTGAGACTGCTTCGGATTAAATAAAATAAGAAAAATAGGATAACACCAAAAATAATGTTCTTATAGCTCAAAATTTCAAAATGAAATAGGGGTCGTTTTACGAGATGTTGTTTGATGATAAAAAGTGCACCAAAAATAAGGAAAAGTGCGAGGTTAATCGAGATTGTCTCATTTTCGAACCAATAATATTTTCGGCCATAAATTAACACATATCCACCACAACTTAACGAAAGTAACAGGAAGAGACAGCTGACCAGATCCAATTGATGAAGTGGGAATTTTCGGCTTAATCTGTTGTTATTCAAGAGTAGTAAAGCAATGGCGATGACCATCAAATGCCAATAGAGTACAACATGAATCATATCTTCCCAGCCATAATCCATAATACTTTCTTTTAGAAGGGATGTTGTTATGGTACCACCTGTCAGCATAAAAGTGTACAAGAAGAAATAGGCAATGGTTCGACTTTTGGAATGCCGGATTTGCATCATTAGCAAGGGAAGAAAACAGGCCCCTTCAAGTACACAGAAAATGCCTTCAAGCACTCTGAGCACAGCAATGACAAATGGATCTCTGGTCAGGAGATGGCAAATAGAATGAGGATGGATACCGTGCAGGTCAGAAGTATATATGTCCTTACCCGAAAGAATGCAAATAGTCGGTGAAATATCAATAGTGCTACAACAATAGCACCATACATCAATGAAAGAAAATACTGTATATCCTCCATTTCGATCGCTAATGTGGAAGCTGTAAACGCTGTATTGGAATGAAAAAGGGACATTAACATGAGATGTGGAAACATGGCCAAAATCATCATGGGAAGTTTAATCCATTCGGGTACCCACTTATAATATAAAGATGTATTTGAACTCATGAATGATTAAGATTGGTGAGCGGCATGAACTACGACGTTCATTCCAGCACGTAGTTTTGTCAGGTCCTGTCTTGGTGAAAAGATAATTTTGATCGGTATGCGCTGTTCAATTTTAACGAAGTTTCCGGTTGCGTTATCCTGAGGTATGACCGAAAATCTAGACCCCGAGGCTGGAGAAAAAGAGTGAATGATTCCTTTGAGATGTAAATTTGGGAAGGCATCTACTTGTATATTTACCTCGGTACCCTCGGTGAGATTCGCTAGTTGGGTCTCTCTAAAATTCGCATTTATCCATTTTTCTTCACTGACAACATTGACTAAAGTTTGTCCTTCTTTAACAAATTGTCCAGGTTGGATTGTTCTTCTCCCAACAAAACCATTGTAAGGTGCAGTCACTATGGTATAGGAAAGGAAGACCTCCGCATTGTTTTTTGCAGCTTTTTTAATATCGATATTTGCTCTGGCAGGTAGCTCGTTGGCTTTTTCTTTGCTTGTATTTAATTGTGCAGCGTTGTATTCTTCCTGTATGGCATTGAGTTGCGCCAAAGAAATTTCATATGCTGCCTTGGCATTATCGTATTGTTGTTTGGCTACAGCATCTGCTTCAAACAAATTTTTAAATCGTCTATAATCTTGTTCCGTTTGCCATACACTCACTTTGGCAGCTTCTAATTTTGCTTTTTGGACAGAAATGCTATTGGCGGTAACATTTGTGCTTTTGACAATCACTTCGGCATTCCGCTGACTACTTCGAAGTTCGGCATTCGCCATATCTACTTTGGTCTGATACTCGCTGGCATCGATGAGTAATAAGGTGTCGCCACGATGTACATATTGATTTTCTTCAAATCTGACTTCTTTCACAAAGCCTGCTATTCGACTTGCAACTGGTGTAACGTACTGATCTATCTGAGCATCGTTTGTCGTTACGTGCTGACTAGTAAATAGCAGATGTCTACCCAAAATGCCGATCCCTACGAGCAGTAAGGTCACGGCAAATACAACTAAAACTTTATTAAATCCCTTTGTCTTATCTTTATTCTTTTCTTTACCCATTATTGTTTTTATGAATATTTAAATGCTTTTTCATCCACTCTCCTGGTAAGGTATGGGTGATTTGTATCCCATGTTTCAACCAGCAATTTCCAAAATAGGATGACAAATTGTTCATGAATCGAGATTGCCTGGATGCGCTGTATAGAATACAACTGTAAGCAAGGAGTGAAACGGTGTACAAAGATACTGCTGTCGATTGGAGTTTAGTTTTGTATAGTCGGACGGATATTTGTTCATTTGCGCCACATGACAAAAAAATGTAATTTTAAATCATGGAACAGGAACAATTAGGGGCTATTGATGACAATGAATACGACTTTTATGTGTGTCATACACATGTAGATCGGATTGATTCCCGTGAATATATACATCAGAAAGCACGATTACTTTATGCGGACGGTGGTATTATACATGTTTTTACTGCCACGAAACATTGGTATTTGCCGGGGCGGTTTTACATGTGGATTCCCGCCAATACTGCTTATCATCTGGAAAGTTCTAGTTCTCATATTCACTTGTATAGCTTTTACTTTAAAGAGCAGGAGGGAGTTCATCCGGTTCTTTTAGATCCCAATATATTTTTAAGCAACGACCTGATGCGAGAGATGTTCTTGTTTGCGAGAGATTGGAAAGGGGGAATCAGTAGAAAGACCAGCTATTCAAGGTATTGTTTACTACGGGCGATGATGGCTATTATTCCTGAGATGAGTCCGCCGATAGATGCATTTCCTATGCAACATCCTTATCCTAAAAGCGAAAAGCTTCGGCGTATTGCCCGATATTTAAACATGTATATTGATCAAGCCTTTACTATCGAACAAGTGGCGGCGCAGTTTGGAATGAGCAGTAGATCCCTTTCCCGACTTTTTAAGGAAGACATGGGTATCAGCTATATTCGGTTTTTAAGAGCTATACGTATTGCAAAAGCCTTGGAGCTAATGGCTGAAAATACCTATTCTATTCTAGAAATTGCTATGCGGATTGGCTACAGCGAATTATCATCTTTCAGTAACATCTTTACGCGTGTAACGGGTATTCGTCCTTCGGTTTATATGTCGAAAATTAATGAATATAAAAATTGATCGCTTTAGATTATGCCAAAAGCTCGTGTAAATCTTCCTGAGAAAGTGATTTTATAAAACTCTCTTCTGTCGTAATGAGGCTTTGTGCAATGGATTTCTTCCGGTTCTGTAGCGCCAATATTTTCTCTTCTACCGTATCCTTACTGATAAATTTATAGATGAATACATTCCGTGTCTGTCCAATACGATGTGAACGGTCTACGGCTTGTTGTTCTACCGCAGGATTCCACCATGGATCTAGTATAAAAACATAATCCGCTTCAATCAGGTTGAGTCCTACACCACCAGCTTTGATCGATATTAAGAACAATTTGGTGTTGTTATTTTTGCGGAATTGGCTCACCGCTTCATCGCGGTTTTTGGTGCCTCCATCCAGGTAGGCATAGTTTGTCCCCTTCTTATCAAAATATTGCCTAAAGATATTGAGCTGTTTGACAAACTGGGAGAAAATAAGGACCTTATTCCCTCGTTGCATCACCATTTCAAGGGTCTCAATGACGGCGTCAAATTTTCCCGAATCACCCAAGAAGTCCTCGTCGACCATTCTAGGGTGATTGGCGAGCTGACGAAGTTTAGTCAGTCCCTGTAATAGTGCAATCTGCGTTGATTTTGGTTTGTTGTCCAATTGTCCATCAAGAATGGCATTGCGATACTCAGATTTGACCTTTTCATAAAGTTCCGATTGTTTATCGGTCATTTCACAATAGAGTACTTGTTCTGTTTTGGGCGGTAGTTCTTTTGCGACCTGATCTTTTGTACGTCTTAGGATGAAAGGTTTGACAATCGCCTGAAGGCGTTGCGCTTTTTCTTCATCCTTTCTCTTTTCAATAGGTTGTACAAACTCTTTTTGAAAGTAGGTGTAACTTCCCAATAAACCGGGATTTGTAAAGTGCATTTGGGCCCAAAGATCAGAAACAGAGTTTTCAACAGGTGTTCCGCTTAAAGCCAGTTTATTTTTGCTCTTCAGACTTTTTATGGCCTTAAAAGATTTTGATGTCGGATTTTTAATATTCTGGCTTTCATCCAAGATGATATAATTAAAATAGAAGCTACTCAATATATCTTCATCAATACGTGCAATGCCGTAGGTTGTGATAATTAGATCGTATTTGGAGAACAATGCGGCATCTTTGATACGATTGTTTCCCGTATGCAAATGGATTTTGAGCTGGGGAGCAAATTGATGTGCTTCTTTCTGCCAGTTGTAAACAAGTGAGGTCGGTAGTACCAGGAGTGATGTATGTATTTCCTGCTGATCGACAATCTGTTCTTTCTGTTGTTGCAATAAGGCTAAGGTTTGTATGGTTTTACCCAATCCCATGTCATCCGCAAGACAGCCCCCAAATTTATATTGTTTCAGAAAGTTGAACCAGTTATATCCTGCTTTCTGATAAGGCCGGAGATTACCTTTGAAGTGCTTTGGCTCAGGAATATCCGCAATTTCTTCGAAAGTGGCGAGATTTTGCAATTTACGATTGAAAACCAATTTGGTATGTTCGCTGATTTCAAAGAGCAGTCCGATATGGACTTTGTTTAATTTAAGCTCATGTCTGTCGGCAGAAAACTGAAAGAGATGGTTGTATTGTGCAAACCATTCTTCAGGAATCATGGCGATTTCACCATTTGGCAGGATGAATTCTTTAATATTGTTTAGAATATGATTTCTTAACTGAATAAAGGGGATTTCATAGGGGCCGAATTTAGCGATAGCGCTGATGTCAAACCAGTCATTATCCTCATCAATAGCGATGTCCAATGAGGTATGTCCGATGAAAAAGCGTTTTTGTTCACTGTTTTGTATAATTTGAAATCCCAGGGCCTTTATTTGTTCCTGATGATTATTTATCCAATCAAATATTGAAATGCGTTTTCCGGATTGGATAGATGGTGCAAGCAATCCAAGTTGGCGGTCAAGGTCCTCTAAGCCCAAGGATTTAAGATTCTCCTGCTGTTGTTCCTCCCATTGTAAAGATCGTTTGACCCGATGAAAGATATACTGGTCTTTCTCCTCATTATACTCCATTCGGACGGTCACCTTATTTTCAGCACCTGCGGTAAAGGTATGGGGGCCATATTTGAATTGCAATTGTAATTGTGAAGCACCTTCCTCCACGTAGATTAAATGCAGTAGAGGGATAGCCTGATGCTGATGGGTCTGTATTTCAAAACCTTCCGCATAAACATGGTAACGTTCGATCAAGCCACAGACAAAAGTTTCAAAATATTTTTTTCAGTACTTCTTCCAACAGAAATGTATCGTTTATTGAGAAAAGGGCTTAATTTTTTCCCTTCCAGGGCCTGATCAAAATAGTATAGTGTATTGTTTAAAATTAGCCATGCCTGTGCATTGGTTAATACAATAGCATTTTTAAACATAAACTCCAAGCGCTGGTTTTCGTACTTTATGGTTGGGAAGTAACGTGTTTCTTCTTCGGTTCGCCGAAAGTGAAATAAGATAGAGGCCGCTGATGTTGCGCGTTTAATTTCCTGATCTGCTGGATAACCATCTTTACTCATCATGAAAAGAGGCTTATCTCCGATAGACTCAAAGAATTGAATCATCTTTTCATCAATCTTTGGGCGCAACAGGTCATAGAGTTTTTTGTCAAAAACTTTAGAGAAGAAGTCTACGGGTCTGATTGCTTTTTTATAGTACTTTTTGATGAGGTTTGTCTGTTCGATATCATCGAGCAGTCGGATGAGTTTGTAGTCTACCTCATCCAATTCTGCGGCATAAGCATCTACAGTATTGCTAAATATACGTTGATATCGTAGTGAGTAAGTCCCATTGGGATTTAGTTTGACCATGTGTGGCTCAATGAGATAGCCAAGATAGGGATGCTCACAGATAGAATAAACGATTTTATATACTGGAAATGACTTTGACTGTTGCATTAAAAATAGCGGACCTTGTAAATAAAGGTATCTAATATACAATAAAATATACCATTAATCACAATTTGCCGAACGAAAATTAAAAAATATAGCTAGCGGAAGATGTGGATAAAAGCTCAAGTAAATATATAGATAGCCTATTCATAGGCTTGAATGTATCAATTGGGTAAATTTCTATCTAACGACTAAAAAATGCCTTCAAAAACAAATTGGGCTGGTCCTTTGAGGAAAACCTCTGTAAAATGGTGTCCGTCTTTATGGAAGGAAACATACAGTTGGCCGCCCAATACACGAATTGGGATATTGATATCGCCTTGAAGATCTGCTTGCAGCGCTACCGCCATTGCTGCTGCAGTAGCACCGGTGCCACAGGCATAAGTTTCGTCTTCTACACCGCGCTCAAATGTACGGAGGAAATAACCATCTTCTTCTTTTTCTATAAAGTTGACGTTAATACCTTCTTTGGCATAGGTCGTGTTGTTGCGGATCGAAAAACCGTCTTGAAAAACATTTTCTCTTTCAGGTTTGTAACGAAGGAGACATAGTGGGGTGAGCCGGTCTGCAAGATGTAGGCGTCGCCGTCGCGATCAAATTCGGTGACATCAATCATTTGTAGGTTGACAAGATCGGATGATAAGGAAGCGTGATGTATACCATCTACTGCCAAAAAGGCAGTATTGTCAGTAATAATGCCTAGGTCATGAGCAAACGCTACAATACAACGTCCGCCATTGCCGCACATGCTGCCTTCACGTCCATCTGCATTATAATAGATCATCTCAAAGTCGTAATTTTCTTTGTTTTGGAGCAGCATAAGACCATCTGCACCAATGCCAAATCTGCGGTCACAAAGGTTTTTGACCAGTGCTTCATCTGCCCGGTTAAAGGAATTGTTGCGATTGTCCACTAAAATGAAATCATTTCCCGCTCCTTGATATTTTGAAAATCTTACTTTCGATGCCATTATGTTGATTTGTAGTAACAAAAATACGTTTTTTTGTTACAAAAAATCGGCGGAAAGTTAAGATTTGTTAAAATTATTGCATTTGTCTAGCAATTAACATTTTTTAACGTGTCGGATTTTCCGAAGGCCTTGAAATGGTATTACATTTGAACATATCCGAATAAAATCGGTAATTTTAAGAGCAAAAATTATCAGCTTATATTAAGACAATTTAAAATATAGATAAGTTTATGAATAAGGTCGGTTTAACGCTATTAACAGCTGTTTTCGGTGGAGCAGTAGCATTAGGTGGTTACAAGCTTATTGAGAATAAAAAACTCGATGGTATGTCTTTCGAAGACAAACAGAAAGTTTATTTTGCCAATAACCCTACAGGTACAGGGTAATGTCTTCGACAGGCAATCCTGATTTTACCCAGGCTTCGGCAGTATCCCCAGGTGTAGTGCATATTAAGACAACATATAGTAGAAAAGGTTCCCAACAATCGCAGGGCTCTCCTTTTGATATGTTTGAAGAATTTTTCGGAATGCCACAGGGTGGTGGACGCCGCCAGATGCAGGCACAGCCAGTACAGGCATCCGGATCAGGTGTTATTATTTCGGATGACGGTTATATCGTTACCAATAACCATGTGGTAGAGGATGCGGATAAGATCGAGGTTGTACTGACAGACAAACGTACATTTGAAGCAAAATTGATTGGACGTGATCCCAATACTGATATTGCACTATTGAAAGTTGCAGGTAAAGGTCTTCCAGTAGTTAAGATGGGTAATTCGGATAACGTCAATGTGGGTGAATGGGTACTGGCCTTTGGTTATCCGCTTGGTTTACAGTCTACGGTGACTGCGGGTATCGTCAGTGCTACAGGCCGCGATATCGGTATATTAAGAGAGGGACAACAGCAACGCGGTAATCCTTTTGGAGGGAATCCTGAACAACCACTTGCGAGCTCGGCTATCGAGTCTTTTATACAGACAGATGCTGTAATCAACAAAGGGAATAGTGGTGGGGCATTAACAAATGCTTCTGGTGAATTAATAGGTATCAACTCGGCTATTGCGTCACCAACAGGGGTATATGCCGGTTATGGATTCGCGATCCCAGTTAATCTGGTGAAAAAAATTGCGGATGATTTTGTTGAATTTGGTAATGTAAAACGTGGTTATATTGGTGTTAGTTATGTGCCTATAACCTCGGAATTGGCCAAAGAAAAAGGTATTACAGAGATTAATGGATTATATGTGGATGAGGCAGTCGCTGGTGGAGCTGCTGAAGCTGCTGGTATTAAAAAGGGAGACATCTTAACGAAGGTCAATGGTAAGGTGATTACAGGTTCCCCTGTATTAAGTGAAACTATCGGCCGCTTACGTCCGGGTGATAAAGTGAATATTACCTACAAACGTGAGGGTAAGGAAAAACAGGTTTCTTTGACATTGAAAGGTGAGGAGTCGCTGAAATCAGCTTCTGGCGCGAGCGGAAAAGCTTCGAAAAGCGCAACTGAAATCTACAACAAATTAGGTGCAAGCTTTATTCCTGCTTCTGCAGCGAAGAAGAAAGAATTGGGTGTAAACTCCGGTGTTGTGGTGACACAAGTAAACCGTGGTGGTATATTTGATTACTTCGGTGTCGAAAGAGGCTTGGTCATTACGGAGATCAATGGAAAAGCTGTCAATAGTGTTGATGATGTAGAATCTGCATTGGGTGCCACTCAGCGTAATATTGTACGCTTAAAAGGTGTATCTCCGCAAGGTGGAGCCGTTCAACTCAGCTTCCCAGTGGAATATTAAAAAATGAATTAAGAATTGGTTGATTAATATAGTTTAGGTGGTTCTAACCGTAAGGTTAGGCCACCTTTTTATTCATATTCAAGGGTGTCGTTTTTGTCCTTGGAGGCAGCAGGATCTTTACGGATTTTGGTGCATTTATTATGGAATAATATCCTTTCCTAGCATCCGGAGATGAAGATTATGGTACATAAATATCATCGTCTATTGTGCACTCCGTCATAAACCTTTGTGTGGATGGTTGAATGCATGAAAATTTAATTGGACATGCGTGGATATTAGGGCTCATATGATGTTTCAATTGTAACTGGAAAGTACGATTTCATCAGGCTTGTTTCTTTAATAGGAAGTTTAGTTATTTTGTGCAAGAATGTTGAGAGAAACTGGTCCCGTTTGAAAAATGAGCTGGAACAAGTTTAGGGTTATTGTTGTATAATTATACCCATGAAAGTTTAGAGGGCTATTAGGAAGTCAATAACAAACGATCTGTCCGAATGTTGATAGCAATGGGGATAGTCGACTTATCGTATTGCTCTTTAGGTTGCATGGTTTTAAAAAAGTATTTCGATGAAAATTTTAATGGTCTGTTTGGGAAATATCTGTCGTTCGCCATTGGCACATGGGATATTGAAGCAAAAAGTAAAAGATAAACAATTAAACTGGATTGTGGAATCTGCTGGTACAGGTGACTGGCATATTGGTGAGGCGCCCGATCGAAGGGCAATTGCAATTGCAAAAAAATATGGGGTCGATATCTCCGGACAACGGGCAAGACATTTCCAACCTGCATTTTTTAATGAATATGATCTTATTTTTGTCATGGATCGTCAGAATTTTGCGGATGTCTGTGCACAGGCGGAAAACAAAGATGATTTGGAGAAGGTGCAATTGTTTTTAGATAATGATATCGTTCCTGATCCGTATTTTGATGATAATTTGTTTGACCCCGTTTTTCAGATGATTGACAAGCGTTGTACAGAGGTGATCGCAAAGGTATCCCCCTCCTCGTAAATGACATTGATATTATCTGAATATCGTGAATTAATTCCTAATTTTCGGTGGTCAAAAATTCCAAGGAGCGGAAAACTTTTGGAGAGATCGGGGAATATGTTTTATAAAGGGTAATATGACAAGCCTTTACAGGTGAATTTGTCTTTTTGTTTAAAGAAATAAAATGAAAGCAGCAGAAGTAAACAAGAAGTGGAGCACCTTGCAGGGTGAAATCGCTTCTTTATTTGATATGGAAAAGCCTGACATCAAGGTATGTTTATTCCTTATTGGTGTGCAGGAATTGGGAAAAGGTCCACAGACTTTCTCAAAGCGACAAAAAGAGGAGTTGATGCATATCGCAACCTGTCGTTTGTTCAGCGCAATGGGGTTCTATACCCTAAAGGGACTGGATGAAGAAGGATGGCCACACTGGGAGTTGGTGAAACCTATTCCTAACTACACCTTATTGGAGCAGGAACTTATTATGAAGTCCCTGATTATTGATTATTTTGAAGAGTTAAACGTCATCTAGGGTATGAGATTTTTGAAAGTTTGTTTAGTAACAGTATTTTGTTTTTTGCAAATCATGGCATTTGCAGCTAAACCGGAGTATAAATATGTGCAGATCGTTACGGATAAAGGAACCTGTGTCTTGCGTTTGTATAACGCAACACCAAAACATCGGGACAACTTTGTGAAATTAGCAAAAGCAAATATTATGATGGTACTTTGTTCCATCGGGTTATTCAGAATTTTATGATACAGGGTGGTGACCCAGATTCAAGAAATGCGGTCGGCGGAGCTCAGCTAGGCAATGGAGGTCCCGGTTATACTATTCCGTCGGAAATCCAGGATGGAATTCCACAAGAAAGGAACAATAGGTGCCGCCCGGGACAATAATCCCGCGAAAGCATCTTCTGGTTCTCAATTCTACCTTGTTCAGGGCAAAGTATTTACCCCTGAGGATCTCAGCCGCTTAGAGCAGACCCGGATGAATGGAAAGAAATTTTCTGAAGGGCAACGTCAAGCGTATACAACCGTAGGTGGAGCCCCACATCTGGACTGGAACTATACGGTATTTGGTGAATTGGTTAAAGGGATAGAAATGATCGACCAGATTGCGGCTGTGAAGACCGACAAACATGATCGACCGGAGGTAGACCAAAAAATGAGCATGCATGTGTTGACCAGACGTGAAGCGCTTAACCTGGAACGCGAACTGAAAGGTCTGAAGCCTCAAACAGGTTTCTTTACCAAGATAGGTGATCTTTTCTCATCTAAAGATTATTAAAAAGTATAAAGTTTCAAATCTAATATCTCAATACTCATATCTAAACAAATGAAAATAGTAACCTATAATGTGAACGGTTTGCGGGCAGCTTTAAAGAAAGATTGGTTAGGCTGGTTGAAAAATGTGGATGCAGATGTCATATGTCTTCAAGAAATTAAAGCCACTCCTGATCAAATCCCGGAAGTTGCTTTGCTGGAAGAAATGGGGTATGAGCATTACTGGTATCCGGCGCAGAAAAAGGGATATAGTGGCGTGGCCATCTTTAGCAAAATTACTCCTACACATGTCGAATATGGTTGTGGTCATGAAGACTATGATTTTGAAGGGCGTATCATTCGTGCTGATTTTGATAAAGTGTCAGTGATGAGTACTTATTTTCCTTCTGGAACAACAGGAGATGTCCGACAGGATTTTAAATATCGTTTTTGGATGATTTCCAGTTATATAGCAATAAGTTGTTGGTTGAAAAGCCTAATTTAGTTGTATGTGGAGACTATAATATCTGTCATCGTGCTATTGATATCCATAATCCTAAATCGAATGCAAACTCTTCGGGATTTTTGCCTGAAGAACGTGAATGGATGGAAAACTTTATCAATTCGGGATATATCGACTCGTTCCGTCATTTGAATCCAGAACCACATAACTACACTTGGTGGAGTTATCGTGCAGGTGCACGTGCCCGAAATCTGGGCTGGCGCATCGATTATAATATGGTGTCAAAGCCGCTAGGGGCGCAGATCACATCTTCGCAGATTTTAGCAAACGCAGTTCATTCCGATCACTGTCCGGTTTTGCTGGAACTGGATGTGTAGATAAGAGTGATCCTAATAAAAAATATGCGGTCTAAAAAGTAACAGAGAAACTTCTATGCATTGAATATTTGGAAAGTTGCTGTGGAGATACAAATAAAATTAAAGAAAAACAGGGTTATCCGAACTTTTTGGATAACCCTGTTTTTTATAAAAGTGGCATGTTGATCAATCCATTTAGATGGAGTTCGACTGTTTTGTTAAGCCGATGCCTCAATAGCTGTCATATTTAAACCTGACTATGGATGATGGAGAGTTGTTGAGCAACCTTCTCCGCAATCGTCAGGAACGATTTTGTTACAGGATCTTCTTGATCTATTGCGACAGGGAAGCCGTTGTCTCCGGCATCAGAAATCCCTTTAAGCAAAGGTATTTCACCAAGGAATGGTACTTTATATTCTTCGGCTAAACGTTTACCGCCGTCTTTACCAAAGATATAGTATTTGTTATCTGG
The DNA here is from genome assembly GCF_019285695.1 of Sphingobacterium sp. E70. Taxonomy (NCBI): domain Bacteria; kingdom Pseudomonadati; phylum Bacteroidota; class Sphingobacteriia; order Sphingobacteriales; family Sphingobacteriaceae; genus Sphingobacterium; species Sphingobacterium sp. E70. The sequence goes on from NZ_CP079104.1 coordinate 3,209,213, forward strand.
TAGTTCTGCCGGTGTAAAATAAGCCATATTTTCAACAACTCCCAAGAGTGGGATATTGATACTGTCCATTAAAAACATGCCGATTCCTTTGACAGCATCGGCTAGCGCTACCTGCTGGGGTGTGGTGACAATAACTGCTCCAGCGATTGGGAAAGTCTGTGATACCGTGATATGAATGTCACCGGTTCCCGGTGGCATATCGACAACTAGATAATCCAGTTCACCCCAATTGGCATCATTGAAAAGTTGTTTGATTGCCGAAGTGGTCATGGGACCACGCCATGGAATAGGTTGATTGGGATCCGTAAAGAAACCGATTGAAAGTAGTTTTATGCCAAATTTTTCAAGTGGTTCAATTTTAACATGGCCGTCAGGCATCTCCACAGATCCGGGTTTGGCTCCTTCCAATCCGAACATCATCGGTAGTGATGGACCATAGATATCGGCATCCAATAGACCTGTTTTTGCACCCTTTGCATGAAGTGCAAGGGCCAAATTGGCAGCGACCGTTGATTTTCCGACACCGCCCTTACCCGATGAAACCAGAATGATGTTTTTAATCCCTGAAACCTGAGCACCCTGTTTGCCGACCACATTGGAAGTCATGTTGATCTGGACTTCAAGATTTTTATCAATAAAATGTGCTATGGCGTTGCGGCAGGCATGCTCTATATGATCTTTTAATGGGCAGGCGGGAGTAGTCAATATAACATCGAAGGCAATTTTTTGGTCTTCGATCTGAATATTTTGAATCATATTCAATGTTACAAGATTTTTTAGATCAGGCTCTTCAACATAGGATAATGCATTTAATATTTGTTCTTTGGTAACCATCTATTATTCATTTGAAATCATGGAATACAAAACTACTCATTGCTGACCAATTTCATGTCATTTGTTTGTTTTTAATGGAATTAAGATCCATATATCTATGCATTATTGATGAATAAGGTTTTCCTACAACCTCAGAGAAAATTAACGAGGAGCCTACTTCGCTGTATTGCGTGTCTCTAATTCGGTAATGGGAGGAGTGGTATTTTTGTGTATTCGGGAATTAGATAGGCCATATTATATACCTTTTAAATGCTGTTGTGGAAGAGTTGTACTTTGTCTGGTTTCCGTGTAATTATAATTGTATATGAAGGCAAATTTATCTAAGTTTGACTATTGATATGCATGGATTTGCATGAAATTGTAATTATGTCCGATCGATTTATAACATCTCTGAAGTCCCGCAAGTGGCGATGGCTTTACATTACTTTGGCTGTTTTCTTGATTTTAGTAATCGCGGTAGGCACTTATGCTTACCAAAAGAGAGACGGGATGCTCATGGGGGCCATCAATAAAGCAAAAGCTAAGCTGCTGGAAAAGTATGATATGGATTTGAAAATTCAATATTATGCTTTTCAGGGAATTAATGCGGTGCAGTTTAAAAATATACAGTTGTTACCTAAAAATAGGGAGCCACTGGCACAGATTAATGATCTGACGGTATCTGTTAAACTATGGCCCCTTTTATTTGGTGATGTAAAGCTAGGGAAGTTATTCTGGACAATGCAACAGTGTCTTTGGTCAAGAAAGACACCATTAGCAACTACGATTTCCTGTTTAAGAAACAAAAGAAGGACACAGTCGAGAATGATAATCCGAAACAGAATTTGGCGGCATTGGCGGACCGTCTACTAAAGAACGTATTCTTTAAAATCCCGAATGATCTAGATCTTAAAAATCTTGAGCTTTCTTATAAGGATGACAGTACTTCACAACGTATTGTTATACCCTCTGCTGTCATTGATGGCGGTGATATGGAATCTAAGTTTTTGCTAAATGATCATGAGGCTGCCTGGAACCTAACAGGAACAATAGATTCGGATAATCAGGAATGTGATCTACGGCTTTTTTCAGATAAGAAGGAGGTGAATCTTCCACTATTGCAGCGCAAGTTTGGTCTGGCCGTTAGTTTTGATGAGATATCCTTTCGATTGGACAAGGCCAATCGGCGCAATAAGGAGTTGCTGGAATTACATGGGCAATGGGGCTTTAAAAACCTGAAGATAAATCATTGGCGTATCTCCAGCAAAGACGTTATTTTCCCTGAAGCGACCATGCAGGGGGCGCTCAATATTGGCGCTTCTTCTATTGAAGTCAGCAAGGAGAGTACGGTACAAGTCAAAGATTTTGTTTTTTCTCCTTATTTAAAATATGTACATAAGCCAGAGAAGGAAGTTTTTTTGGCTATTCACACAGATAAAATCAAGGCACAGGACTTTTTGATGCAATGCCGGTTGGGTTGTTTCCGGGGTTGGATGGCATACAGGTTGAGGGGCATATTCAATACGATCTAAATTTTGCTTTGGAATTAAAAAAACCTGACAAACTTCTTTTTTCGTCCAAAGTGGATGATAAAGATCTGCAAGTCGTGAAATGGGGCGAGGCTAATATTGGGATGTTAAATACACCTTTTACCTATACAGCTTATGAAGATGGTAAACCGATGCGTGAGATTGTGGTCGGACCGCAAAACCCGAATTTTACACCTTTGGATCAGATCTCCCGTTATATGCAGATTAGTCTGATCAATACCGAAGATCCCTTTTTCTTTAAACATAAGGGCTTTGAAGAAAAGGCTTTCAAACTCTCTATTGTCACAAATATCAAAGAAAAAGGCTTTAAGCGGGGGCAAGTACGATATCAATGCAATTGGTGAAAAATGTGTTTCTGAACCGTAATAAGACCGTCGTCCGGAAACTCGAGGAGATCCTATTGGTTTGGCTGATGGAACGTTCGCAGCAGGTCAGTAAAAAACGGATGTATGAGGTTTATCTCAATGTTATCGAGTGGGGTAATAATGTCTATGGAATCACCGAAGCGGCCCGCTATTATTTTGGAAAAACTCCAGCTCAACTCGGACTTGGAGAAAGTATCTTTTTGTCCAGTATTGTGCCACGTCCGAAGAAAGGACTTAACTTTTTGATTGGACTGGGCATCTTAAGGGAAATATGCTGCGCTATTTTAATATCTATGGCCATATCATGACTAAAACGGGACAGATAGGTGTTGATTCGACCACATCAGCCTATGGTTTCTATGAGGTCCTATTGCAGCCGCATCTGCGTGCTGCCAGACCTGCAGTTGTAGATTCTATAGACACATTGGATATGGGGATGATCCATTGTTATTCGATGATCTGGGGAACGGAGGTGCCGCTGATAATCTGGAAGGTGTTTCTCTTCCTAAAACCATAAAGATGTCTCATCCTGAAAAACAGGACGAGGAAACGGCCGAACCGGAAAACATAAGCGATCTATTTTCGATAAGATCCTAGGTCGGAATAAGGAAGATAAGGGAAAAACGGAAGACGAAACGACAAAGAACCCGAAAAAGGAACAGAAATAACCTGATAAAATAGGTTCATGGTTGATTGCTTTCATATTGATAAAGCTTTTGATTTGTTATATGGGATGTAGAATCAAAAAATTAGCTTGCTCAATACCTTGGAAAATCTGTCTGGAGAAAAGAAATGATACCGATAAAAATAATATAGTGGAATGAAAAAAATAGAAATTGACGGATTGCTTTTTGAACCCCTTTTTGAAGAAGAACAGATTCAGAAAAGAGTTCGTTTGATGGGGATAGACATTAGTCTGCGATATGAGCATAAGCAACCTGTTTTTATAGGAGTTTTGAATGGTTGTTTTATGTTTATGGCGGATTTGCTTAAACAAATAGAAGTTCCCTGTGAGATGTCTTTTATTAAATTGGCCTCCTATATCGGTACCGGTCAATCTGAATTGAATGAGCTTTTGGGTTTAGGTATTGATCTAGAGGGACGTGATGTGATTATCGTGGAAGATATTGTAGACTCCGGACATTCGCTGAAACATACATTGGATGCCGTGAAAAGATTAAATCCAGCCAGCGTCATTGCATGTGCACTTTTGGTTAAGCCTGAAGCACTGCAATATCATTTTGAAGAGTTGACCTATGTTGGTTTTGAGATTAGCAAGGAGTTTGTCGTGGGTTACGGGATGGATTTTAACGGTCTGTGCCGCAACTTGCCAGATATTTATAAGAATGTTCCTGTTTAGATTTTAATATTGAAATTTTGGTCTCGTAAGATCTGTTTTGCTATTAGAAATAGATCAAGGAACAAAGGGTAAAACATCCTTTAGCGAGGTAGCCCGTTTTTATCTTTGTTCCTTAATCCTATAACAATGTAGCTTAGTATTTAAAAGAACAAGTTTCAATATGATCATTGACCATACCCACTGCTTGCATGTATGCATAACAAATCGTGGAACCAAAAACTTGAAACCTCTTTTCTTCATGTCTTTTGCTATTTTATCGGAAATTTCGGTCGTTGCAGGTACATGTTGCAAACTAGGCCAATGGTTGGTCAACGGTTGCTGTTCTGGTAAAAATGAATACAGGTAATTGTAAAAGCTGCCATATTCCAGTTGAATTTTTTAAATAGCCGTGCATTTGTAATGGTCGATTCTATCTTATTTCGATGTTTGATAATACCGGAATCTTTCAGGAGTGCTTCGACATGATCTGCTGTATAAATAGCGACTTTACTGACATCAAAATTGGCAAATGCTTGCTGATAAGCCGATCTTCGGCGGAGGATCGTAATCCAGCTCAAACCAGCCTGAGCTGACTCCAGTACTAAAAATTCAAATAAGGTTTTATCATCCTTGACTTGTCGTCCCCATTCTTTATCGTGATAGTTGACATACTGTTCATCAGATCCGCACCACTGGCAGCGTATAATTTCTTTTGGCATGTTCTATAAAGATTTTTTGAATGCAATATAACTTTTTATCCTAACTTTACGACCATAAAAAGTTTCGAATTTAAACGGTCTGTGATTTCTTCATCGCCGATAAGGAGCAGTTTATTTCAATGAAAGTTAACATCTTTAAATATTTTATTGTCTTTGTAATCCTCTTTGTGTTTTCGGCTGTACAGTTGAGTGCACAACGACGGGCATTGCGACATGTTGCCCAAGATAGCGTATCCATACCCGATAGTACAGGTATTTTAAGAGATTCTATTCTATCGCCTAATCAGGAGGTGCTGGCATCTTTAAATCCGGCCCTGCAAAAGCAATATCGGATTGTCACTGTAGAAGCGGAGGGGCTGGTTGTTCACAATATCTATGACTATGATGTGAAACAGTATTTTAAAGGTGAACCGAGTAATAATGCTTTGACACGACAATATGGAACTCCTAAGCCGCATCGGGAGAACTGGATATTATTTACTGTGCTCTTTTTGATATTTGGAGTTGGTTTAATTCGCATATTTTTTCCTTCCGATTTAAAATTGGTCTTTCAAGGTTATTTCGATGACCGGGTGTTGTTGTCGGTTAGTAAAGAAGATACGATCCTAACCTCTTGGCCGTTCATTTTCCTGTTTGTATTATTTTCGGGGCAATGGCACTCTTTGTTAGTTTGTTTTATGCTTATGAATTGAACCGCTTTGATTTTATTACCTTTCCCAATTATATTAAAACCGTAGGTATGGTCGGAGCGCTATTTGCCTTAAAAATTGGCTTTATCCGATTTTTATCCTTTGTTTTTGAAATAAGGAAGCTAGTAAAAGAATATGTGACAGTGTTGTATCTGATTTATTTTAACACGCTCTTTTTGATGCTTCCTGTGTTATTAATATTGAGTCTTGTCCCTTTAAGCGCTGTTGGTGTCGTTTTACATTTGGCTATTATTGGAGCAATCCTGTTATTCTTATATAGATTTCTCAAGACAGCGGCGCATATTATGTCGATGTATAAATTTTCAATTTCCTATTTAATTTTGTACCTTTGTTGCCTAGAAATAGCACCAATATTAATACTGTTAAGATTATTGAGCTAAAACTGGTTAATATGCAAACTTCAGACGTAGAAAGAGCAAAGAAGGTAAAAAGTGTACTGGTGACTTTACCAAAACCTGAAAACGATAAGTCCCCTTATTATGATTTAGCAAAGAAATACGGGTTAAAATTAGACTTTCGAGGTTTTATACACGTAGAAGGGGTTCCTGCCAAAGATGTGCGTAGGGATAAAGTTAATTTAGCAGATCACACTGCGGTAATATTTACAAGTAGAAATGCTGTAGATCATTATTTTAGGATATGTGAAGAAATGCGGTTTGAAGTGTCGGCAGAAATGAAATATTTCTGCATTTCAGAGACGATTGCCCTCTATCTTCAAAAATATATTCAATATAGAAAGCGCAAAATTTTCTTTGGTAAACAAACGGCTAAAGATCTGGAAGAGGTTTTGAAAAAACATAAGGCTGAAAACTTCCTGTTTCCTTGCTCGGATGTTGCTAATGAAGAAACAAGTAATTGGTTACAGCAAAATGGCTATAAGTTTACTCCGGCAGTTCTTTTTAGAACTGTAGTAAGTGATCTGAGTGATCTTAAAGATGTATTTTATGATGTAATTGTATTCTTCAGTCCTTCTAGTGTTCAGTCGCTATATGACAACTTCCCGGACTTTAAGCAAAACAATACCCGTATCGCTGCGTTTGGAGCTTCGACGCAACAGGCTCTCTTAGAACATGGATTGATATTGGATATTCCTGCTCCTACACCAAAAGCACCTAGTATGACGATGGCTGTAGAAGAATACATTAAAAAAGTAAATAAATAATAACCTATCTTAGGTTGATGATATAAAGGGTTTTTTAAACCCTTTTTTGTTGGATTTGGTTATTCTTTGGGATTCAAAGGATTATGATTGCATTGAGTTTGCCTATGTAATACAATCACAATAAAAAATAGTCGCTTAGTTTTCATGCGGTTGATAAAGAAACCTGTTATGAACTCGATCGAGGCATACAGTTTGTAGATAATTGAGTTGCTATAACAGATGATTCATTTGGTTTGTTAAAATAAGGTTCTATAAAGTAGATCCGGGTTGTTGTAGGATGAAATGTAATAAAAGTGACAGATGTCATTGAGATTTTAATTATATTTCTATTAAATTGTAATGGGGTTATTTGTTCCAATTAAAAATAAGGTGTAGACGTTATTTTTAAAATTTGGTAGAGATATTTTTTTATGTTTGTAATTAAGCAAAATTAGTCAGTCGTGAAGTTAAAGCAAGTTGATAAAATTTCGGGCATTCGATCAGAGGACTTTTTAAAAACTATCTGAAACCAGGGTTTCCGGTGGTCATCACAGATTTTATTAGTGCTGATAGTCCAGCATTGAAGAAATGGAGTTATGATTACTTTAAGGAAATAGCCGGGGATATTAAGATTGATGTCTATGGAAAAGAAGAAGATTCAATGGACCGTGCTGCCAGTGCTCCTGTGGGGCAAATGACATTTGCGGAATATTTGGATCTGATTACCAAGGAACCTACCGAATTGCGATTGTTTCTGTTCAATCTGCTTAAAATACGTCCTGAATTAAAGCAGGATGTTATTTATAATGATGTGACCGGAGGAAAAGTGTTGCAATGGCTACCATTTATGTTTTTCGGAGGAGAAGGGTCTAGTACCCGAAATCACTTTGATATTGATATGTCTCATGTGTTCATTTCACAATTTCAGGGACTAAAACGGATCTGGCTTTTTCCGAATGATCAATCGGATCTGATGTATAAGTTACCGTACAACTTTCATAGTATTGCTAATCCGAAGTATAGTAATGTGGAGGAATTTCCGGGAATAGAATATCTGGACGGATATGAAGCTGTAATCCATCCCGGAGAAACATTGTACATGCCTGCAGGATGGTGGCACTATATACAATATGAGACCGAAGGATATTCGATTTCAGTAAGGGCGCTGGCTAATTCGATCAGCGAGAAATTGCAAGGGGCACGAAATCTTTTTATAACAAGACATTTTGATAATACGATGCGGAAGATCTTTAAGGATCATTGGTTTCATTACAAAATAAATACAGCCAAGCGCCGCGCAAATAATGCCATTAAGAGAAGTAAACGATAAAATAAAGGGGATATCAATTGATATCCCTTTATTTTTATCGTTTACAGCTGTTTGATCTACAGGATAACGATCTTTCCTAGACCGATTCTTCATTTTCTGCCCATTTGCTCGCTTCTCTATAGAACAGTGTATAAGGATCACTGGGATAGATGGTCGCATCCGGATTATGTCTAAATGGAATTTCAGGATTAAAAATCTCACTGAGTATATTGCTTAGGAATCCGACAAAGTTCTCTTTCTGAAAGGCGAGAAAGTCGGCGGTTAATACACCTTCTTTGCCATTAAACAGAGTTCCTTCCTCACGCATTTTTCGGGCAACATATAGATGTGGCTCCAGTTGCTTCCGACCTGTCTTTTGCTCAAATACATAGGCATAGAAAAGTGTTTGTATCAGCGCTTTATTTTCGGTATTAGGTGCAAACACTTGATCGATCTCTCTAAATATAACTGAATCACCTCCTGTTTTGTAATCGACAATCCGACTGATGATCCGATCATCATGGGTGAGGACTTCGTCGACACGGTCGATGATACCGTATAAAGTAACCTGTTCTTCTTTACCATTTATAGAAATAGGGAATGGAAGCGTGTAATCTGTGTCGTTCTCGAGTTCTATAATGCGGAAGGCCTTATAATTGGCGATATCATATTCAAGATACATTTTGATATATTCACAAGCGATCTTTAACATGATGCGCTGTAGACTATTTAAATCGCTTGTGGAATTTAATTCAACCTGATATTGAAAGCCTATTTCCCGAACAACAAAAGATTCGATCTGATTAAAGTGCTGTTGCAGGATATTCGTAGGTGTAAAGTCTTTTTCATCTTTGAACGGCAGGAATATTTTCTCCATAACATTGTGGATAACAGTTCCCAACTTGTTCATCTCAAATTCCTGTGAAATGGAAGGTGGCTCTTTGATATTCGCGATATGCTTGAGGAAAAATTGCAATGGCGATTGTAGATAGGTTGTGAGTGCCGTTGCTGATATTCTCTTCTGGTCGACAATAAAGTCCTGATACATCTTTTCCCATACTTCGCCCTGTTTTTCGATGATAATCTCTGTTGTTTTGTCGGCGAACTGGATCGTTTGTTGTTGAATTTTGCGTTCAAAATTAAACTTGCTCTCGAACTCAAGTTGTTTGATAAATCTACTTTCCTCTCCTGTTGAACTTTCGTCTACAAGCCCATTGTAAAAAATATGGATCCCCTCGCTATATTGAAAGTGCCTATAAAACAAATAGGCTGACAGTGCATCTTGATTTTCCAATATTGGTAACCCATAGGCTCTTCGCAGGCTGTTGGGGATAAAGGTTGGGGAATTGGATGTTTTGGGTAGGATACCCTCATTTGCACCTAAAATATATACATTGTCAAAATTTAAACAACGGCTTTCCAGAAGTCCCATAATCTGGATACCCTCCAGTGGATTTCCTTCTATCGCAGAATTTATCGGCGATATGGCTTTCTTGATCAGGCCAATCTGGAAGCTGATACTTAAAGGTGCCACTGTCTCAAATCCCAAAAGTAATTGGTTGAGTGTCTTTTTGGTTTCTATTAGTAAATTGTTGTCAATCTGACGGATGCGTTCATGTGCGGAAATACTATGCAGCAGATCGTCAACAATTGTAATGAGTGAAGGAATCAATTGCGCCGCGTGTACAATCGGAACGAAAAATTGAGGTAGTGCGCTTTTGAAATGGAGTTCTTCCAATGCGATTTCAAATAATTGCTTATCGGCGATTTCTTTCTGAATTTGCAGCTTGTCTTCCAAAGAAACCTGTGTCAAGGGATGATTGATGAATGTCTCAATGGTCTGATAAGAGATCTTGTTCCTCTTTAACTGCGAAATTTCTAAATGCACTTCCATCCATAAATCCAATATACCATAAATAGGGATTGGGTTAAGGGATAACCGGTAGTAATATTGGGGTTAACATCAGGAAGACTTTGCAATAAAGGAACCAATAGGTTCTCATCGGCTAATAAAATAGCCGAAGTTTGCTCTTTGTTATTTTGTTTTTCAAGAATGTCATAAAGTAGTTTTGTCTGACTTATTTTTCCTGTGCTTGCATACAAGTTTACCGTTGAGGTTCTGTTGCCTATTATATTGGGGCTACTGCCGAGCGCGTTGACAAGTCCGGTCTGAAAGATATTTCGCCGAATGAACAAACCTGCTTCTTGCATATTGTCGTCCAGGTAATAGGAGTCTGCATCGAAGTAAAATAGTGCCTTTCCTTCTTCTTGCCATTGACGGAATAATTTAGCTTCGGCCCTATTCAGTGCATTGAATCCAACAAAAAGAATCTGTTTAAAGGATGATGTAAAATCCTGAAGGGTAGCTTTGCTCTCGACTAGATCTCGATAAATCGTCGGATAATTAGTTTGACCGGCTGCTTTAAGCGTTTCTTTAAACTTTGTGTATAATATTGGCAGTCTTTTCCATAATTGTAGAAACCGCTCTTGTACACCGCTATGGCCAGCAATGGAAAAGGATTGCCAAAACTGACGGATAAACCCTTGCTGTTCTTGTGTAAGGTGTTGGAAGGCAATATCAATTTTGGTGTTATCATAAAGCTCCATATAGAGCTGATCGATGGGGACCAGATCATAATCCAGTTGTCCAAAGTCACTCAATATAATCTCTGCAATAGGATAAAATTCTTCTAATGTTTCCGGTTCTTTACCCTCAGCGGCCAAAAGTTCGTTATGGATTTTAAACAGCTGAAAGAACTGTCCCAAGGGGCTAGCCTCGGCATCATTGGTCGATAATTTGAAGAATTCCTGTATAGTAAAAAACTGTGGAGACCAGATGGCCTGTCCATAGACCTCGGCAAGATGTTTTTTGAGATATGTAATCGGACGTTTATTGTTAAACACGATGGCAATCTCACTCAAATCGTTTCCAAAACGTTGTTGAATATCCGCTGCTACTAATTTTAAAAAGGCTGTTTGCATCGTGATCGTTTATTTTACTTCAATTAATTGATTTGATTTAGCATAGTAGAGGTAGGCTTTGACATTGTTGTAGCCTAGGTTCTCCAAGTTTTTCTTATAGTTGTCAACCTGATATTTATGTCCGATGTAATCCGTTTGTGTAAATTTAAAGTCGAGGACAATTGTCTCTTCCTCTGATGTGAAGACTTTATCAGGGCGGATGGTTTCTCCTTTAGCGGTAATGATACTGGCTTCATTCCAGATTTTATATTTTCCGGTAAGCCACTGATTGATGATGGGATGGTTCCAGATCAGGTTGATTTCTTGCATAAGGTAGGGTTCATCCTCTTTTGAGAGTATACCTTCCTGAATCAGCTGACGGACTAATCTGGAAATATCTTTTTTTTCTTTAGCGATCTGAGACATGATTTCATGGGCCAGTATCCCATATTGTGCTGCTTTTTCCAGCATCATAATATCGTTGATTGTACGTGTGCTGGATTTCTCTAAGGCCATCTCCAGCTCTTTGGAAATAGGGTAGTGGCTGAGTGCAATGATATTGTCTTCTTGACTTTTAGGGGTGACTCGTTCGATAGTCTGATCAACCTTTATTTGGGCATCTTCTAAAGTAAATGGAGCAATAGAGGAATCCAATACTTGATAGAGGATATCGCTGATATATTCATCTTTGATATCATATCCTGTAATTTCGCCGGTCTTTTTGTCCACGGACTCTTTAAATGATGGAGCAGTAATATAGAGGTGTTCAACGGCACGTGTTGTCGCTACATAGAACGTATTTAGCGCATCCATATAATTGAATAGCATTTCCTCAAAATATTGTTTGAAGAACACAGACTTTCCAACTGTCGTGGTATATTTTATGGGAATTTTTCCTAACTGGGCAAATGGCGTATCGTAAGTGTCGATCCAGAAATCTCCATTGATCATCCCGTCCAGATCCCAGGAACAGAACGGGAGCATGACAACATCATAGGCAAGACCTTTTGATTTATGGATTGTTGTTACTTCAATAGCGTTTATATCACCATTAGAAGGTAGTACTGCGCGATTGCCATCTTCTTCCCAGAATTCTAGAAACTGAATAATTCCACGCTCACCATTGGTCGAGAAAGCCGAAATCATATCCTTGAATGCCAATAGGTAGGGAAGGTGAATGTTCTGTTCAGTCGTGAAGCCATAGATTTCGATGAGTTTTTCTATCAAATGAACCAAAGGCTGTTTTTGCCAAATTTCCCAGGAGTCGATCAATGCGTGGGGAAGAAAATCTTTCAACGCACGGATGTCGTTTGAAGCGAAGGTTAGCCAAGCGGTTTGATTGACCGTATTTTTCTGGATGGTCTGATAGAGATAGACGATTTTTGCTTTATGTATACTATGTTTGTCCGAATTGTATACGAGCGCTTTTAATGTTTCAATCAGGAGGAGTACAGCGTCGTTGCTGGCCAAGGATAGCGCATCTCCGGAGATGACCTCAAAGCTAAGATTCTCCTCTTTTTGAAATCCATCAATTTCTGGATAACTAATTTCGCTTGTGCATTACTACGTACAAGGATCCCTATTTGTTTGGCTTGATATCGGCCAGTATGAAACCATTCACCTATCTTCTTACATAAAAGATGAAGAGACTCCTCGATGACCTGATTTCTCCTGTAGCGACCGTCAGACACAGGGATATACGAAATCTCGATGGATCCCAACTTATCGAGATTCCCTTTTTTGTGTGCAGGGATTTCCTGTTGACTATTTTCATAAGCTTTAACAAGCATATTATCATTGCCTGAGGCTGCCCACCAATGTTTCCCCTCTTCGTCTAAGTTTTCGTCTACTTTTTCATTGAGAACACGCTGTAGATGCTGAGGGATACTGTTAAAAAGATAGTTGTTTAGCTGGATAATATTTGGGAGACTTCTAAAATTGGTCTCAAGACTACCATTTTCTATAAAACTGATTTTGCTGCTCTCATCCAAGTGGAAGGCATGACCAATTTGCTGTTCGACCTGTTGGAGTAATATGCGCCAATCTCCGTTCCGCCAACGGTATATACTCTGTTTGACATCTCCAACAATGAGATGCTCACTTAGTGTACCATTGGCATCTGCAAGTGCATTGATCAATAGGGGCTGTAGTTTTTCCATTGGATGCGCGAGGTATCCTGAAATTCGTCGAATAAAAATAATTGAAGCGATTGCCGATCTTTTCCCAGATGAATGTCGGATCGTTGTTCTCATCGATCCCAAGTTTATTTAACAGGATCTGTGAATCGGAGATTAATTGAGCGCCGTTTTCCTTACGCCATTGGGTCAGTAAGTCGCTCATTTCTTTGAGCAAACGTAGGTAATAGAGATTGTTTTGTACCGCCTGATAAGCAATGTAAGCTGCTAGATTCTCCTGTAGTGCCTGAAAAGACTGTAAGATGGGAGCAAGCGCTAATTGGAGGTCGTAGCGTATATTTTTGTCGCTATCTGTAAATGCGTCCTCATTATCTATCAATTGTACATATTTGTCCAATATTTTGGCAATTTCTGAAGAACTTAACTTGTCTGTCTTTTTACTGGTCTTGCTAGCTGAGATAATCTTATTGCGTGATTTTCCCTTGAGCTCATTTTCACTGATGTTGAATCTTTTGAACGTATCATTGAAAGTTTCGATGGTCAGCGAAAGTGCTTCGGTAAAGGCATTTATTTTTTGTTCGATTTCTTGATTCAGGAGGTTGAAAACTTCTCTTGGGTTTGCTGAATTAATATAGCTGTCAAATTCCTGGAAATTTTCAGAGAAAATAAGATTGGCTAGGCCCATCAATTGTTGTCGATAGTTCCAGTTTTCATTTTTGGCTATTTTTTTTTTTTTTCTCCGCATAGGCGATGATCCAATCAAGGAGATCGGGGCGTTCATCCAACAACTGATTGAGCATGACTGTCAATTCATTTTTGACTTTATTGACATTCATTTCTATCTTGTAGGCCGCATCGAGGTTGAGTTCGTATGTGAAAGCACGGATAACTTTTTGAGAAAAACCATCAATCGTACTGATGGTAAAATGACTGTAGTCGTGTAAGATCCGACGGTAGACACGGTAGGATTTCTCCTGGATCAAATAGCTTGTCCAATCGGGTTGTTGCTGCAGCAATAATTTTCTGAAATCTTCGATTTTGGGACTGGGATCGCCAATAGCTAGGCCGTGGAGCACAGAGAGTATGCGCTCTTTCATTTCTGCGGTGGCCTTGTTGGTAAACGTTACCGCCAATATCTCCTTATAGCTGTTTTCATTGGACAGCAATAATGTTAGATAATGTAGTGTCAGACTAAAGGTTTTTCCAGAACCGGCCGAAGCTTTGAGTATTTTTAATGGCGCAACAGATTTCATGGAATGAAGGTAGAAAGTAAAATGTAAATTGGCAAAAATGCCGAAGATTATTTTAATTGAGAAAATATACTTAATTTGCTTCTAATTTATTGACCAAATTATTGTTTTATGAAATATACAGTGGGTATCCTTGTATTATTATGTATTACCTTTAATTATTCTTGTAAAAAGATGGATCTGAAAAGGATAATAGTAGGCTTATCGAATTTAAAAATACAACCTTATCCGCTTCAAATGGCGCCGAAACTAGTTATCTACTTGAATATGATGACCAAGGGTGGGTAACAAAAGTAAATGAACAGCAGTTCCATTATGGGGCAAATGGGCGAGTGGATTATTCGCGTATTGCGCTTCAGGATAAAACGGGCGGAATTGAACGGGTGAAGATCGTGCGTTTAAGCTATCATTGGGACGAACAGAATCGTCTGAAGAGTGTATTTGTTGATAGTTTGTATAATAAGAGCGCACCGATTAAAGATGGAATAAACACTGTAGGCGCTGAATCGCTCATTAAAGATAAATTATTGACAAGCTATTCTTATACTTCGAACATGTCTGTACCCTCCAAAATTGTCTATCGGAAACTGGAAAAATTCTATGAACAAATTGGAGATGAGCAGGAGTTGACTTTTGCCTATAATGGCGATAATATCCAAAAACTGAAAAGCTTTCTATATTTCTCACCGCTTTTCAATAATCCCGGAGACCCTAAACTTGAATTCACGTTATTCTCTTTTTTCAATATTCTACGACGCTAAACCCTCTTTATCCTATTTATAAACAAATGGGGTTTAATCCGATTGATATTAATCAGGTGGTATCAAAAATTTAGAAAACGCTTTTTTCTCTGCCCTAATTCAGGGAAGGACCAATCAGGAAATGCAGCCGGATTGGACAAAGAAAACAGCTGTAAAAATTACCTTGGACGCTAGTGGCAAACCTACAGCAATGAATTATGTTGTTAAAGGGGATTTTGAAGGAGTTAAAGATGTCATTTTCAGCGAAGTTTTATTAAATTATGTCTATGAATAAAAAAAAATAACTATCTTTGCATCCCCTCTAGTATGAAGCTCGGGGATATGTTGAATACATAAAATAAAATTAAGAAATGGCAACTAAAATCAGATTGCAAAGACATGGTAAAAAAGGACGTCCTTTTACCACGTAGTCGTAGCGGATTCTCGCGCTCCACGTGATGGTAAATTCATCGAACGTATCGGTTCTTACAACCCAAACACAAATCCTGCAACTATTGTTTTGGATTTTGAAAAAGCTTTGGATTGGATGAATAAAGGTGCTCAACCTACTGACACAGCTCGTGCTATCCTTTCTTACAAAGGTGTTCTTTACAAAAACACTTACAAGGTGGTGTGAAAAAGGTGCTTTTGATGAAACTGCTGCTGAAGCTAAATTCACTGCTTGGACTGAAGCTAACGAAGCTAGAATCTCTGGTAAAAAGATGGTTTAGCTCAATCTAAAGCTGATGCTAAGAAAGCTGCTTTAGCTGCTGAAGCGAAGAAAAAGAAGAAAAAGCTGCTGCTGTAGCTGCTAAAAATGCTCCTGTAGCAGAAGAACCTGCCGCAGAAGAGACTGAAGCTCCTGCATCAGAAGAAACTGAAGGTTAATTCTTTCATAAAGTATTCGAGAAAGCCGACTCAATCTTGAGCCGGCTTTTTTAATAAAATAGTTTATGTGTTAAAATGTGATGCTGATTGCTCTAATTTAAAATAGAAGGCCGAGCATATTATCCTATCGCTATACAAAAAAGTGAAAATAAAACAGATGCTGTATATATAGTGGAAGCCGAAAGGAAAAGCATCTCAATACTAATATCCTAATACGCAATATTACAAAATGACTATCGATCAAAGTTTTTATATAGGCTATATCAGCAAAACGCGAGGTCTAAAAGGCGAGATGCAATTGTTTTTCGAATTTGAAGACTATGAGAGTTTGGATATAGATGTCGTCTTTTGGAGGTCAACAAAAACTTGTACCTTATTTTATCGATGCTATAAAACTGCAGAAAAATAGTACCGCCTACGTGACATTTGAAGATGTTGATCATATCGACAAGGCACAGGTGCTTGTTCACAAAAAGGTTTATCTACCCAATGATAAAATGCCAGAACGGGATCCCGATGATTTTAGATATACGGATTTAATCGGATTTTTGGTGATCGATGAAACCCATGGTGAACTGGGGAAATTACGGATGTACAGGAATTTCCACAGCAATTCGTCGCGACAGTTGATATGAATGGTAAAGAATTGATGTTCCCCTATCCGATGATTTAATCGTTGGCATAGATGGTGAAGAGGAGATTATTGAAGTAGAATTGCCTGAAGGACTAGTCGATCTTTATAAAGAATAAAAGTGGACGGACCTCTCGTAAATTATCCCTGATTGCAAATCGGGATTTACTTTAGAGCATCGTTCTTAATTCCCATAAATTTGAATGAAAAAGGTCTAAGTTCGTAAAGGAATTTAGACCTTTTTCGATTCAATAAGTTGAGGTTTTAAATCATATTTCGCTTCATCTGACAAAATTTTTGTTTTGGGACAGTCAGGGATCTCTTACTCTGATGGATTTTGTTTAAATTGGTACTGAATAATCAATATATTGACCACTATAAACGATCTGTCTTGAAACTATTACTGCTAATTATTTCAACGATATTCTTATCCTCTTGTGCTTTCTTTGGGAAGAACAAAGAATTTCCGATCGGAAATTATCAAGTTATTTGCGGTTATACCAATGACGGCTACCTAGAGGCCAAAGCTAAGGATCCGCTAAATATTGAACCTGATGCATATTGCGATCATCCGCTTCATTATCGTTCTTTTCTCTCCCTTCGGGATAAGGGACAATTTGTCCTTGCGATAGGTGATATCTTGCTCTATGGCAGATATAGATTTGAAGGGAATAAAATTGAATTGGTGGATGATAAAAGGGAACCATCTCTTTGGATATAATTCAAGTAAAAAGAATTTCATACAATTGAAAGGTGATTTCTCCCAATTCAATTCAGCCCATTTGCCAAATACGGAACGGTTGTTTCTCAATTTCGAATTAGACAAAACACCACTTCGCGAGCAGCCTAGTAAATTTGATAGTGTAGTCAATCTTTGGCGTAATATTCCGACAAGTGCTGAAAATGATCAAGAGGTAAAGGCCCGCGCATTAAACTTTTTAGATTATTCTATAGCATACTTTCAGCACATCTCAAATTCTGGCGTCCATAGTGATTATAAGATAGATGGGGTTGAATCTCCAATTACTTATGCGCAAAATGGCATTGTATTAAAACAATGGGAAGATGTTCCTGTCTCATGGAAAGAGCTGTTTTACAATGAGGAGAATGCATTGGTTGCCTATAAATATTTAATGGATGGGTTTAAGTATGGAGAGAAGGAGAAATATAGTGTCTCTGGCTTACTGCTGATCACATTCTATTTAAAGAATCTACGTAATTCTCTTTCAACTTTGAAATAATTTGTATGGGAAGATCTGGAAAAAGACAGCTTTGTTACTATAATTTATAGCTTTTCGAAAAAATGTTTTTGTTGTTTGATTTTTTAAGACGATATTAGCAACGCTTATAGAGAAAGGCCGAGGACTAGACCCAGTGAAGCCTTAGCAACCTGTATTGTTCAAGGTGCTAAATTCTACCCTGCTCCATGTGGGAAAGATAAGTTACATGCAGATAGACATATCCTCGACTTGTGCGTTTCGATGTAAGCCAACCCAAACTTAAAACAGTTTTTTAATGAAGATTATCGACCATATCCAGAATGCTAAAGGAAAACATTGTTTTCTTTTGAGCTATTGCCTCCTGCAAAGGGACAGGGCATCCAAAGTATTTTTAAGACAATGGATGAACTGATGGAATTTAAACCGCCCTTTATTGATGTAACCTATCATCGGGAAGATTATATCTATAAGGAACATGCAAGCGGGCTGTTGGAACGTGTATCTTATCGTAAGCGACCAGGAACGGTGGCGATCTGTGCTGCGATCATGAATAAGTATAAAGTGGACGCAGTGCCCCATCTGATATGTGGTGGCTTTACCAAAGAGGAAACTGAAAATGCCTTGATCGACTTAAATTTCTTGGGTATCGATAACGTATTGGTATTACGAGGTGATGCACGCAAAGGAGATGCTGATTTTATTCCAAGTGAAGGCGGACATGCTTTTGCAACGGATCTATTGCAACAGGTAACGGATATGAATAAAGGAAAGTATCTTCACGAAGATATTATCACATCTGAAAAAACCGATTTTTGTATCGGTGTCGCAGGATATCCGGAGAAGCATTTTGAATCTCCTAATTTCAATACTGATTTTAAATATCTGAAGCAAAAAGTGGATATGGGTGCTGAGTTTATTGTAACTCAGATGTTCTTTAACGTGGAGAAATATAAGGAATTTGTGACCAAATGCCGGGACAATGGAATCCATGTGCCTATCATTCCGGGACTCAAACCATTGACGACCAAAAAGCAACTGGTTACTTTGCCAAGAATTTTCCACCTGGATATTCCTGAGGAATTGAGTGATGCTGTCGCAGCATGTAAAACCAATGCTGATGTAAGGCAAGTAGGTGAAGAATGGCTTGTGCAACAATGTCAGGAGCTGATAAAATTTGGTGCTCCAGTATTGCACTTTTATACCATGAGTAATCCTGGGCCAACGAAAAGATTGTCGAGAAGTTAGCCTAAAAAATACAAGAGGAGCGAGGAAAACCCCTCGCTTTTTTATTACTTCTATCGACGGTATACTGCTTTGTACTTGTGAATTGAATCCTCTTTTATTCCATGGCCATATGCAGCTTTTGAGATGAAGTTTGCCATTACCCCTGCTTTCAAAACCAGCATTTCTCTTTTCACTATAGAAGTGCTCTCTTTCAAAAAATATTTTTGTTAAACAGTAGTGTTAAATAGTGTTAATTAACATTTTTAAATCGAGATAACTATTTAATTTGAGGTACTAAAAGGAACTAAGATATAGACCAATTGTCCTTATGACGTATAATAAATTAAACTCGCTATTTGGTTTGGCCTGTGGCCTCATTGCTACTGTTGTCTACATTGCTACTGTTGAAAAGACCGTGAGCTGGTGGGATTGTGGTGAATTTATCGCCTGCGCGTACAAACTTGAGGTGGCACATCAACCTGGTGCCCCGCTATTTCTACTTATTCAGAATGTTTTTTCCAATCTGGCTTTCGGTAATACAGGGCAAGTCGCTTACTGGATGAATATTGGTTCGGCAGTCTGTAGTGGTCTGACGGTGACATTTTTGTTTTGGACAATTACAGCGATTGCCCGGAAGATTTTAAAGAAGCCACAGCAATCTGCTTTTTCTTACTATTTACAGATCTTTGGAGCGGGTGCAGTGGGGGCTATGGCCTTTAGTTTCAGTGATACCTTCTGGTATTCGGCCGTAGAATCCGAAGTGTATGCGATGTCCTCACTTTGTACTGCGGTGGTTTTCTGGGCGATTTTTAAATGGGAGGCGCGTGCGGACCAGGACGGAAGTGATCGCTGGCTGATTTTTATCGCTTTTGTCATGGGGCTTTCAATTGGAGTCCACCTATTAAATCTTTTGGCTATTCCGGCTATAGCCATGGTGGTGTATTTTAAAAGGACTTCAGAAATTAATTTTAAAGGCATTATAAAGGCATTTCTATTAGGAATATTAGTTCTTGCAGCAATCCTTTGGGGTGTTATTCAGTGGCTGATCGGTTTTGCTTCCAAAATAGATCTATTGTTTGTGAATTCTTTTGGACTGGGATTTGGTACAGGAATTCTTTTCCTATGCTTGCTTTTTGGTGTCACAATTGTATATGGTCTTTTTATTCCCATAGAAAACGCAAGTATACATTAAATACAGCTTTATTGGTGTTTTGCTTTATTCTGTTTGGTTATAGTTCCTATACCATGGTGCTGATCCGTGGAAAGGCAAATCCATCCTTAAATAACAATGCGCCAGATAATGTCTTTTCGTTTTTAGGTTACTTAGGGCGAGAACAGTATACGCGGGAACCTCTGGTTAAAGGACCATACTATGATTCAAAGGCTGTGGATGTTCAAAGCAAAACCAGTTATCGGAAAGATGAATCCAATTATACAGCATTTACACAGGTTGATAAGTATGCATTTGATCGTGAAACATTTTTTCCACGTATCTATAGCCAGGATGAAAATCATCAAGCCTACTATAGAAGTTATCTCAAGTTAAAAGAGGGCGAAAGACCACAGTTCTCCGATAACTTTAAGTTTTTCTTTAATTTTCAATTGGGGGAAATGTATGCACGTTACTTCTTATGGAATTTTGTTGGCAGGCAGAATGACAAGCAAGGCTATGGATCCTATACGGAGGGGAATTGGCTCTCTGGAGTGAAAACGCTGGATAATTGGCGCCTTGGTGGGCAACATCATCTTTCGGAGTCACAGCAACATGATCCAAGCCGAAACACGTATTTTTTCTTGCCTTTGTTATTAGGGATAGCTGGAGCGATCTGGATGTACAAAACAATAAACCCTATACTTTGGTATTGACCTTGCTGTTTGTTTTTACGGGTATAGCGATTGTTGTATATCTCAATCAGACACCACTGCAACCCCGTGAACGTGATTATGCTTATGCCGGATCTTTTTATGCTTTTGCGATCTGGATCGGACTGGGTACAATTGCACTCATGCGCTTTTTTAAACGGTTTCTCAGTAATCGCTATGCCATGGCTACGGGGTTATCTTTTGCGCTGTTGGGTGGGCCAATTATTCTGGCGCATCAGAATTGGGATGATCATAATCGTTCTGAGAAATCCTTGGCTCGGGATGTGGCCCGTAATTACCTAGAAACCTGTGCACCAAATGCAATCTTGTTTACCTATGGTGATCACGATACTTTTCCATTATGGTATCTGCAGGAAGTAGAAGGAGTTCGTCCAGATGTACGGATTGTTGTGCTGAGTTATTTAACGGGAGATTGGTATATGCAGCAGGCCAAGAAAGCAACTTATAAAGCTGCAGGACTTCCGATTGCGATTCCTGCGGAAAAAACAAAAAGGGTATTCGTGATTATATCCCTTTTGTGGATAGACAGTTGAATGAAGCCGTGGATATCCAGCAGTTATTGCAGTTTGTTACTTCTGATGACCCTGATTATAAAGTACAGTTGAATTCGGGAAATCTGGAGAATTATTTTCCGACTAAGAAGGTCAAATTGGCCATTAACAAAGCCGAGATTTTGAAAAAGAATGCTGTGCCCGCTTATTTCCAGAATGCCGTCGTTTCAACAATGGAATGGGAAATCCCCGCTGACCACTTATCCCGATCGGATCTGACTTTGTTGTCCCTCCTTGAAAATAATCATTGGGATCGACCGATCTATTTTTCGAATATGCTCCCTAGTGATATTAAGTTGGGCTTGGACAAATACCTTGTCAACGAGGGCTTCGCTTCAAGGTTGATGCCCGTTGCTGCGACCAGTGAACAGCAGGCGCCTGCTGGCGAGATGGCAGCTTTGGTCAATGTGGAAGCCTTATATGATAATATCATGCATAAATACAATTGGGGGAATACCAAGAATGCAAAATATTTAGATACCGATTCCTTTCGCTTCTCAAGTATGTATGCACGGGATATTTTTGGAAAGACAGCACGGTTGCTATTGGAAAAAGGACAGCTTAAACAAGCTGGAGAAGTGGCCAAGAAAGCATACGACCAATTGCCTGATCGTGTATATGCGATGTCGGATGCGATTAATTATGTAGATATCATTGATAGCCTATATCGTTCCGGACAGGGATACCTGGCTGGAAATGTAGTCGATCGAAATTTGGACTATGTTTCACAAAATATGGAATATCTACATCAGCTGGTATTGGATAAGAAAAATTTAGGTTTTGAATGGAACGATATGCAGCTAGCACTTGACTCGGTCGATCGTTATCGAGATATCCTATTGGAGGCAAATGATACTAAGCGGTTGGCACGTGTCGAGGGACTTAGAAACAGTATCAGCAATGGTATGGTATAGAATAAAAAAAAAAGGTCGGAATTGTTTCCGACCTTTTTTTATGTAATCGTTTACTTATCCATTTTTCTTCACTTCTTTTCCCCAAGAATCTTTCAACGTAACTGTACGGTTAAAGACCAGGTGTTCTGGAGTAGAATGTGTGTCTAATGTAAAATACCTAAACGGATGAATTGATACCCTTTTCCAGGAGTAGCAGTAGCCAGATCGGGCTCGATATAGGCACGTTCAATCACATGCAAACTTTCAGGATTGATGGAATCTTTAAAGTTTTCAGCTGCCGCAGGGTTTTCATCATTGAACAACCTGTCGTATAATCTTACTTCAGCTTCCTTAGCATGAGGAACAGAAATCCAATGGATTGTTCCTTTTACTTTTAATCCGGAAGTATCTTCACCTGATTTGGAATTAGGCACGTAGGTACAATGTACTTCTGTTACCTTTCCATTTTCATCTTTGACGAAATCGTTGCAGATAACGATATAAGCGTGTTTTAGACGAACGGAAAGTCCTGGGCCGAGACGGAAGAATTTTTTTGGAGCATCTTCCATAAAATCTTCACGTTCTATCCAAAGTTCTTTGGAAAAAGGTATGATCCGAGCACCTTCACCCCTTCAACTTCAGGGTTATTCTCGCCGACTAAATCTTCCACTTGACCATCCGGATAGTTTGTGATCACTAATTTGATCGGATCAAGGACAGCCATTCTACGCCAGGCAGTTTTGTTGAGATCCTCCCGGATGCAAAACTCCAGTAGACTGACGTCGATCATATTTTCGCGTTTTTGAACTCCGATCTTTTCACAGAAGTTGCGAATACTTGCCGGTGTATATCCTCTTCTCCTCAAGCCGGAGATCGTTGGCATACGAGGGTCATCCCAGCTTTCAACAAATTTATCATTGACCAATTGCAATAATTTACGCTTGCTCATGACCGTATATGTCATGTTTAAGCGTGCAAATTCATATTGCTTGGATGGGAAAATTTCCAGTTTATCGATACACCAGTCATAAAGAGGACGGTGTGGGATAAATTCAAGGGTACAGATCGAATGGGTGATTTTCTCAATTGAATCCGATTGTCCGTGTGCAAAATCATACATTGGGTAGATGCACCATTGATTGCCTGTCCGGTGATGGTGGGCATGCTTGATGCGGTATAACAAAGGATCACGCAGGTGCATATTTGGACTAGCCAAATCTATTTTTGCACGGAGCACTTTCTCGCCATCCTTATATTTCCCAGCTCTCATATCTGCGAATAGGGTCAGATTTTCGTCTATAGATCGGGCGCGGTAAGGTGTCGGAACACCTGGTTCTGTAGGCGTACCTTTTGCTGCTGCAATTTCTTCCGCTGTACTATCGTCCACGTATGCTAAACCCTTTTTATGAGTTCAACAGCGTAGCTGTAAAGTGTTTCAAAATAATCCGAAGTATATAGTTCTTCTGCCCACTGGAATGCTAGCCATTGAATATCTTTCTTGATACTTTCAACATACTCGGTATCCTCAGTCACAGGGTTAGTGTCATCAAAACGTAGATTAGTCTTGCCGTTATACTGCTGTGCTAATCCAAAATTTAAGCAGATGGATTTGGCGTGAC
The DNA here is from genome assembly GCF_019285695.1 of Sphingobacterium sp. E70. Classification (NCBI taxonomy): domain Bacteria; kingdom Pseudomonadati; phylum Bacteroidota; class Sphingobacteriia; order Sphingobacteriales; family Sphingobacteriaceae; genus Sphingobacterium; species Sphingobacterium sp. E70. The sequence goes on from NZ_CP079104.1 coordinate 3,233,155, forward strand.
CAATGTGGAGGTAACCATTTGGTTCAGGAGGAAAACGTGTCAATACACGTCCGCCATGTTTTCCTGTACGAAGATCTTCTTCGACAATTTCCTCGATAAAATTTAATGATTTTTCTTCACTCATAATACAAAGTTAATTATTAGAAGCGAGATATTAGCTAGGAGATGATAGATATTCAGCTTAGTTTGAACAGGTAATCAACCGACAAACACCTACTATAGTTGCGACTGCTGGCACAGCGATTACTTGAAATAAAAAAGGGACGAAGATCCGTCCCTTTTTACCGATTTGTTACTATTTGAAAGCGAACACCTTTCCGAGGGATTCATTGCTTGTAAATGTACAGCTTTGATCAATCAATTGACCTGTTCCGATATTGATTACCATACCATGCACAGCCAGTGCCTGGCCATTTTTCCATGCATTTTGAATGATGGAAGTAGAACAAAGATTAAAAACCTGTTCTTTGACATTGAGTTCAACTAAGCGGTCTACTTTCTTTTCGTTATCTTCGATGCCATCAATCTCTTCGCTATGCAAACGGTATACATCTTTGATGTGACCCAGCCAGTTATCAATAATACCATATTGATTGCGACTTAAAGATGCCGCAACCCCACCGCAACCATAGTGTCCAGCAACGATGACCTGTTGTACTTTTAATACATTGACGGCATAATCTAGAACACTTAATAAACTCATGTCTGAGTGGATAACCATATTGGCGATATTACGGTGTACGAAAACCTCACCTGGCTTTGTACCGGTCAACTCGTTGGCTGGTACACGACTGTCTGCACAGCCGATCCAAAGAATTTCAGGATTTTGACCTTTTGCAAGTTGTTGGAAACGTCCTGTGGTATCATTTTTTACAAAATCCATCCATTCTTGATTTCCCTTAATAATATTGTCAAATCCTGTTTTTAAATCTTTATTTTCCATATTCCTTTTTAATATCACTTTGCTCTAGAGCTCTTTTTCGATAAAATAATACAAATTTCTTAGTTTATTGTTTACTTGAAACAACTTTATTTTTTATAAACAACCTGTAAAAGTTCGATCTCCTTGCCTTTACTTTTTGCATTCTGTTCAAAGTCTTTAATGACTTCGATAACATCCTTGTCGATAAATTTACTGAATGTCCCATCGATACGGATCTTACTGACTGATTTTGGTAAACTATATAGCTTTTGCTGGATAGGAACTTTGTTCAAAAATGAAACTTCCTCTGCTAATGTGATGACAGCCTTATCCTCTTCGTTATCCTTTTCGATATTATATTTAAAAGCATTTTTCATATTTGCTCTTAGAATATAGAATGTTGCCACAACGATTCCAATTCCAACACCCATTAATAGGTCGGTAAATACGATAGCAACAATAGTTACGAAAAATGGAATGAATTGATCCAGACCTTTTCGATACATTGAGGTAAATAAGCTTGGTTTAGCCAATTTATACCCAGTATGTAATAGTATTGCGGCAAGACATGCTAGCGGAATCATATTTAACATTGTTGGAATAGCCAACATGGCAACGAGCAGCCAGATACCGTGTAGGATTGCGGACTGTCTTGTCTTTCCACCAGCATTGACATTGGCTGATGATCGTACAATAACAGAGGTTAATGGCAGCCCGCCCAAGAGTCCACTTGTCATATTACCGATCCCCTGAGCGACTAATTCGCGGTTGGTCGGTGTATTGCGTTTATAAGGATCAATCTTGTCTACTGCTTCAATACTCAATAGGGTTTCCAAGCTAGCAATAATGGCAATGGTAAATGCGGCTATCCAAACATCTTTATTGACGATTTGGGTGAAGTCAGGTAATGTGAATAAACCTGTAAACTCTGCAAATGACCCTACAATTGGCACGAGTACAAATTGTTTATCGTGTAATTGAAAAAAGGAACCATTAAAAGATAAGCCAGAGTGACACCGACAATAACGACTACCAACGGAGCGGGCACTTTATTCAATTTAGGAATTGCTGGCCAAAAGATCAGAATCCCTAATGATAGAGCACAGATAATCAATGCACCAAAATTGATGGCTGAGGCAACGGTATCAAAATATGCACCTATACCGTGCCCATTGTCCAGTTCAAAAGCGTGTGTTTCGATCAATCCCAAAGCCAAAGGGATTTGTTTCATGATAATGGTAATACCGATCGCAGCCAACATGCCGACGATAACTGCGGATGGGAAATAATTCCCGATCATCCCCGCTTTTAGAATTCCGAGAACCACTTGTACAACACCTGCGATGACGACCGCAAGGAGAAAGGTTTCATAGGCGCCTAAACTCTGGATAGCCCCTAGAACAATAACTGTGAGACCAGCAGCTGGCCCACTGACACTGAGTGGTGATTTACTGATTGAAGCAACAACGATTCCACCAATTACACCAGTCAATAATCCTGCAAACAATGGCGCACCTGAGGCCATTGCAATTCCCAAACATAATGGAAGTGCCACCAAAAACACCACAACACTAGCAGGGAAATCATATTTTAAGTCTCTTTTCGAAAGTTTCAGAAAAGCCGACGTACGAGTTCCAAACATAAAATTTGTGTTTATCTGTATAATAAATCTTCCTGACGCCACCTGCCACCATAGCAATAGATACCAATTGAAAGGTCTTTGATGCCAATGGGCGCTGTGCTTCCAGAAAAAATCAATAAGAAGCCGCATACTGGGATTCAGCATGGGGACAATTGGAAAACATCCCATAGGGATGCCTTTATTAACAGTTAGGAGGCGGCGTTGGAACCGTAGGATGGAAAGCTAAAATGCTTTTCTCGTTTTTAAGGTAATTCTTTTGTTTTCCTTGGTTCTCAACAATGATGGTCTCGAATACAATGGGTTCGTCTGTTTTTGTATTGAAAAATTTTGAGGCAGTTTCAAGCGTATCAGTGCTTGCGCCATTATTGTTCTCGATTTCTATTTGTAAAACAATTTGTAAAATGGTATTCTGGTCTAAGCTATTGGAAAAAATAGGCGATATAGAGATGGCCATCTTTGTGAAAAAGATGATCGCACATAAGAATGCTGCCACAAATCTAAATCTCTTATTTAACATTTTTAGTACCTTTAATGGTGTTGTTTTACATGGTAAAAATAGCAATTCTATGTTAATTTCAAATTAAAAGTGCATAAAAAATCAATTTTGGCACGAAATTGTGACGAAAAGATTATTTTTGTAGAGTTTTCAATATCATTTATGAACTATAAATATTAAGCCTTTTCTATGGCAAATAAAGAACAATTTATCGAGAAGGTTCAAGCTTCTTATAACCCCAAGGGGCTTTTATATATTTGGGAGCGGGTATTTTGAATGGTGAGATTTTAGCGGATGCAAAGGTCAATCTGGCACTGAAAATGATGAATCGCCACGGGCTGATTGCCGGTGCGACAGGGACAGGTAAAACTAGGACGCTACAATTGATAGCTGAGCAATTATCAGATGCATCTGTACCGGTATTTATGCTGGATGTAAAAGGTGATCTATCTGGTCTTGCTGTCCCGGGAGTGACCAATCAAGCGCTGTTGGATCGTGGAAATGCGGTAGGAGTGCCCTTCGAACCAGCGAGCTTTCCTGTAGAGCTCTATTCCCTGTCAGGAAACAAAGGAATTCCGATGCGCATTACGATCGATGATTTTGGGCCTGTCTTGTTGGGGAGAATCCTGGAATTGAATGACACACAGACTGGGGTTTTGGCTGCGATGTTTAAATATGCGCAGGACCATCAGATGCCATTAATAGACTTTACAGATACCAAAAAGCTGTTAACCTATCTTTCTGACGGCCCAGGAAGCGAGGAAATCAAAAATGACTATGGTAAGATCAGTTCCGCAAGTTCGGGAACGATTTTGCGTAAGATCGTGGCCTTAGAGCAACAAGGGCTAGCACATATCTTTGGAGAGAAGGAATTTGACATCAATGACTTATTTCAGAAAGTTGACGGGAAGGGTATAATCAGTTTACTGAACATTTCCGATGTACAGGATCAGCCGGTACTCTATTCTACATTTTTGTTGAGCCTGCTCGCTCAACTGTTTAAGAATATGCCTGAAGTAGGGGATTTGGATCAGCCAAAATTGGTGTTTTTCTTTGACGAGGCGCATCTTCTTTTTAACGGAGCTTCAAGGCCTTTTTAACTCAGGTGGATCAGATTATCCGTCTTATCCGCTCCAAAGGAATCGGTGTGTTTTTCTGTACACAATCTCCGACAGATGTTCCGGAATCGGTATTGGCCCAATTGGGAAATAGGGTGCAGCACGCTTTGCGGGCCTTTACACCTAACGATGCCGAAAACCTAAAAAAACAGTGAAAACCTACCCCAAATCGGATTTCTATGAGATTGATCAGATTTTGACCTCTTTGGGTACAGGTCAGGCCTTGATTACGGTTTTGAATGATAAAGGTATTCCTACGGAAGTCGTAGCAACTCATCTAGTACCAGCCCGTGCTGTAATGGGCCTGCAGATGATGCGACAATCAATCAGATTATTAATCAGTCGGACTTAAAGACAAAATATCAGGAAAGACAGGAAAATCGTTCTGCGGCTGAGATGATCGATGAGAAAATGCAGGTGGTACAGCAGGAAGAACAGCGTGCAGCAGCGGAAAAAGAGACCGCCAAAGCTGATCGACCGACATCAAGAAGGCAGACGCCATTAGAAGCTGCGCAGCGTACTGCGACAACGACGCTCGCAAGAGAAGGTGTCAAGCTTTTAGGGAAATTAGCAACCGGTCTATTGAATGCATTCTTAAAAAGAAATAACACAAATTTATTGATAATTTTCGTCCCGATACACTATTTTTAGACAGTGATCAGCACTTAGCTAAATTTGCTTTTAAGGGCAAATTTAGCTAAGTTTGCGGACGAAACGAAAGTTCTATTAACGCAATTTAAATATGAGTAAACCAACCCTTTTGATTTTGGCAGCAGGAATGGCTAGCCGGTATGGTTCTTTAAAACAAGTAGATGGTTTTGGCCCACACGGCGAGACAATTATTGACTATTCAATCTATGATGCCATTCGTGCAGGATTTGGAAAAGTTGTATTCATTATTCGGGAAGAATTCCTGGAGAAAATGAAAGAAGTTTTTGATAAAAAATTGGAAGGTAAAATAGAAGTTGATTACGCTTTTCAAGATTTTGATTTAACGAAATTTGGCGTGAATCACGTCATTGAAAGAACGAAACCTTGGGGTACAGCACATGCTGTCATGAGCGCTAAGGATAAAGTAAATGAACCATTCTGTGTAATCAATGCAGACGATTTCTATGGTTCAGATTCTTTTGACAAAATGGCGAAGTTTTTGACCACCGAAGTCTCAGATCAACAAATGTCATTGATGGGCTTTCAGGTCGGTAATACAATGTCTGATTACGGCTATGTATCACGTGGTGTCTGTGAAGTTAGTCCAACAGGACATATGGACAGCGTCACAGAGCGTACAAACATCTATTACAAAGGTGAGGGTGACGATCGCAAAATCGTTTATGAGGAAAACGGCGTTGAAAACGATTTAGATCCTGAAACGCGTGTATCGATGAATTTTTGGGGCTTTACGCCAAAAATCTTTGAAGTAGCACAGGCGATGTTTCCAGCTTTCGTTGAAGAAAACAAAGAGAACTTGAAAGCGGAATTCTTTATTCCTTCAGTTCCAGATTACATGGTGAAACATAAACTGGCGGATTTCAAAGTAATCCCGACATCATCGAAATGGTTTGGTGTAACCTATAAAGAAGATAAACCTATCGTTCAAGAATCAATTTCAAAATTGGTTGCCGATGGTGTATATCCTGAAAAGTTATTTTAAGAGCTAAGAGAAATAGCTTATATTGAACCTGTATTGTCAAACAATACAGGTTTTTTTGTGCTTAACAGTGCAGGTGCTGTGGATGGGGGCGTGTTGTTTCAGGAGACGAGGTATTGGGTGCAGCTAAAATTAAACCGATACATTAGATTATGATAGAAAAGCGAATTATTTTAAATGAAAAAAATACTTAAGGTGTTAGGGTATATTATTTTAGGAATTATTGGGTTTTGTGTTTTATATATTGTTGCTGAGTACTGTCTGTCACGACTCCCGGCATCATCCAAAGAGGCCTCGAAGGATCAGACGATTCAGGTATTTGTCAAATCCAACGGTGTGCATACTGATATTGTTTTGCCGGTCATCGTGCAAGAGATGGATTGGTCCAACATATTTCCTTATGCCAACACGGTGGGAAAAAAAGCCGGTTATCAATATATGGGTATAGGCTGGGGCGACAAAGGATTTTATTTGGATACACCGGAATGGAAAGATCTCAAGGCATCAACGGCTTTTGTGGCGGCCTTTGGATTGGGGCAGTCTGCAATACACTGTGACCTACTATAATTCCATTCGGGAGAATGAGCTATGTTTTGGGTATAAAATAAATGCGGAACAGTATCGCGCACTCGTAAAGTATATCTATGATTCTTTGGATTTGCATGAAGGTAAACCTATATTGGTTGAGACGGATGCACAGTACGATGATGCGGATGCCTTTTATGAAGCCAAAGGAGCATATAGCATGTTCTATTCCTGTAATACATGGACAAACAATGCTTTAAAGAAGGCAGATATGCCAGCCGGAGTTTGGGCGACATTGGATAAAGGAATATTGAGCCATTATCGGAAATAGCTGGGCTTATTAGATTCCTTTGGGCAATTGCCATAGCTAAGCAGTTCTTTTGCGTTCCTAGTGGAGATGTTTCTTATAAACAAAAAGCTCCGGGTTATCTACCCGGAGCTTTTTATTTATCAGCAGGAGTGATTATTTCACTTCTTCGTAATCTACGTCAGTTACGTCATCACCACCTTGGTTTCCACCTTGTGCTTGACCAGCATCTCCTTGAGGTTGTTGTGCACCACCTTGAGAAGCAGCGTACATTTCTTCAGAAGCAGCATTCCAAGCATTTTGTAATTCTTCGGAAGCAGCATCAATATCTGCGAAGTTTTTCGCTTCGTAGGCAGCTTTTAATTTCGTTAAGCCAGCTTCAATAGGAGCTTTCTTATCTGCGGAAATTTTGTCGCCATATTCTTTCAATTGTTTTTCAGTTGAGAAGATTAAGGCATCAGCTGCATTGACTTTGTCAGCTTCTTCTTTCATTTTTTTATCAGCATCAGCATTTGCTTCAGCTTCTTCTCTCATACGTTTGATTTCGTCATCAGATAAACCTGAAGATGCTTCAATACGGATGTTTTGCTCTTTACCAGTTGCTTTATCTTTTGCAGATACTTTGATGATACCATTGGCATCAATATCAAAAGTAACTTCAATTTGAGGCACACCACGAGGTGCTGGTGGAATATCGTTCAAATGGAAGCGACCGATTGTACGGTTTTGGCTTGCCATTGGACGCTCACCTTGTAAGATGTGGATTTCCACAGATGGTTGATTGTCTGAAGCTGTTGAGAATGTTTCCGATTTTTTAGTCGGGATAGTTGTATTTGCTTCAATCAATTTAGTCATTACACCACCCATTGTTTCGATACCCAATGAAAGTGGAGTTACATCCAATAATAAAACGTCTTTTACTTCACCAGTTAATACACCACCTTGAATTGCAGCACCTAAAGCAACAACTTCGTCAGGGTTTACACCTTTAGAAGGCTCTTTTCCGAAGAACGCTTTTACGGCATCAACGATTGCAGGGATACGTGTAGAACCACCCACTAAGATAATTTCGTCGATATCTGATTTGCTGAAACCAGCGTTTTTCAATGCAGACTCACAAGGAGCAATTGTTCTTTTGATCAAGTCAGCTGCCAAAGCTTCAAATTTAGCACGTGATAATGAGCGAACTAAGTGTTTTGGACCAGTAGCATCTGCTGTGATATATGGTAAGTTGATTTCAGTAGAAGTTGCACTTGATAATTCAATTTTAGCTTTTTCAGCAGCTTCTTTCAAACGTTGCAATGCCATTGGATCTTTTTTCAGATCAAAACCATTGTTTTCATTTTTAAATTCTTCATTCAACCAGTTGATGATTACGTTATCGAAGTCATCACCACCTAAGTGAGTATCACCGTCAGTAGATTTTACTTCAAATACACCATCACCTAATTCCAATACGGAAACGTCATGTGTACCACCACCACAGTCAAACACAACGATTTTCATATCTTTGTGGGCTTTGTCCAAACCGTAAGCTAAAGCAGCAGCAGTAGGTTCGTTGATGATACGTTTAACAGATAAACCAGCGATTTCACCAGCTTCTTTTGTTGCTTGACGTTGTGCGTCATTAAAGTATGCAGGTACTGTAATAACAGCTTCAGTTACTTCTTGACCTAAGAAGTCTTCAGCAGTTTTCTTCATTTTTTGAAGAATCATTGCAGAGATTTCTTGTGGAGTATATTTACGGTCGTCGATTTCTACGCGTGGTGTATTGTTATCACCTTTAACGATGTTATAAGGTACGTGTTCAGCTTCTTTTATTGCCTCATCATATGAAAGTCCCATAAAACGTTTAATAGAATAAATAGTTTTATGTGGATTAGTAATTGCTTGACGTTTAGCTGGGTCACCCACTTTACGCTCACCACCTTCTACGAAAGCTACAATGGAAGGAGTAGTACGTTTACCTTCGTTGTTCGTAATTACTACAGGCTCGTTACCTTCCATTACGGCAACACATGAGTTTGTAGTACCTAAGTCAATTCCTATAATTTTAGACATATCTTGTATTTTAATTTTTTTACTTAAATAAATTCTATCACTCTATTATCAACCCTTATGCCAATCCGAAAGTTTTGTAAAAAAATCACTATTTGTCATCAATTTGTCGTTAGGTACTGCCAAACTGACATTTTCAATAGACAAGTTGCTCCAAGATTCGTTTTTTTGCTGACTCATTTTGACGATTGCGTGGCATATATCTGCCAAAGAGCGCTGTAAATTCTTCCAGTTTCATCTGTTTTGATTTTTGTCCCGCCAATCTGTGGGGACGAGATTATTGGTATAGGCGATATTTGTTGCCCAGTATTGGATATGCATCTCGGGGATGACCAGCCCCAATATCATGCCCGGCAGACCATGGCTCAAAGCCGGTCCTGCTGACACGGGTATTTCTTCGGCATAATAAGCAATCAGGTAGAGAGAGTCCTTGGTCGCTCCATTCACCCTTCGACAGTTGATGCCGGCGATATTGCGAAATTCCTCCGTAAAGCGCCAAGTGATACTATCCAAGGTTTCAGAAAGCAAATATTTCTCATCGATATCGAGCTGGATATCGGCCTTTCCAGCTTTTAAATCTTGGTAGAGCACTTTTCCATTTTTGCTGGCTCCACCTCTGAGCATCACACGCTGGTTTCCTCCACCTCGCGAACCACCCCTTTTCTACCACCGCGCCCACTTGCAGTGATACTTGGCGCACGCATTTTGCCTTCTCCATTCGGCTTTTCGGTACTTGTGCTTTCTTCGGGCATAAGAACGGTCGCGTTCTCATCAAAGTAGAAGTTCAGTCGATCTGTATGCGAGTCCGGCATTTTATCTAGGTGCTCCATGAAGTCTATTCCCCGACCCATCATTTTTGAGTTCATGTCATTGGACATTTGTCGCATGCGGGCTTTTGTATACGTCACCTTGTCAAAACTAATGGTACCCCTATTACCAAAATAGGCGTATTGTGCCTGCAGAGATAATCCGCTTAGACAAAATATAATAATGGTTAAATATGTTCTAATCATTGCTTTTTCCTAAATACTTATTGAAATCCCATTTGACTCCAACTAAAAAATACTGCGTCAATACCTGTTGGGTGGATTCTGAATAATTGGTATCACTGCCATTCCGACGTGTATTATTAAATGTGTTAAAGAGGTCAAAGGCCTTAAGGCTGACTGTCAGACTTTCATCTTTCAATACCTTTTTTTCCAGCTCCAAATTGGTATAAAATTGATTAATTGATTTCTTGTAGAGCTTGGTAGGTCCGGTGTAACTATAGTAAACATTGGTCATGATGTTGAATTTCTTCGGTAGAAAATATTTGATATATCCCGAAGCCCCACCTTCAAAGTTTATTGCGTTATATTGTGTGTTGATCGAATTTTGCTGGGCATTAAGGCCAGCATTCAAAGATATGTCAAAATCAAATCCTTCTGAATCTTGTTCATTTAAACTTGAGCCTAGGCCGAAGGAGGTGTTTTTGAATTGTTCAAGAGAAACTCACCTTGAGATTGACCACTTTCAAACTTTGTGTAGCTGTAACTGTTGTTGTACCGGATATTTGCACTTTTATTGAAGTTAATGCGACGATTGGCCAGGGGTTGCATATGATTGATGTTTAATCCACCGTTCCAGTTTGATTTACCCGATAAATTTTCATAGCTACTAATCTGGGCCGAATTCTCCATGACTGTTGTCTTATTGACAATTGGGTTATTGACGAAAGAGAAATTTCCGTTAATATTAATATTGGTTCCCTTCAGCAAACTGAACGCATTATAATTTGCAGAGATGTTGTTGTTGACAGCCCGTTTGAGGTCTGGATTACCGATCTGTTGGAACAATGGATTCGTTTGAGGTTGTAGCGGTTGTAACTGATCAAATGAAGGAATGATATTCGAACTCTGGTAAGCCAATCGGATATTTTACTGTTTGAAATCCGGTAATTGGCATCAAAGTTTAGATTGTTGTCCCAAAAATTCCTTGAAAGGTTTATATCCCGGTCACTATCGCTTAACTTTTGATTTTTGTAGAATGTTCGGTTGGAGAGATTGACCTCAAATTTATCCTTCCGATAAGACAAATGGACATTAACTCCCTGGTTGGTATTATTGTCGATCTGATTTTTAGAGTATAAGGGATCTTTCTCTTTAGTTTCTATGTCTGTTGATACCTGTTCGTTCCTGTTGTTTGACTGATTGAAGCTGTAGCCTAATGCTAAATTCATGGCATCATTGAGCCTGTTATTGAAATTCAATGAAGTAGAAAAGTTGTTGCCTTTGTTATTGCCCCATCTATTTTGGTTAATACGCGTGGTGTCATTGCTCTGATGGATAATTGTTTCTGAGTTAACCTTGCTGTCCGAAGTTGATTCATTATAGTTGTTGCCGACCATTAAATTTAATGAACTGCCGGCTTTGAGTCTTTTCTATAATTAAGACGAAAATTATTGCTTTGGCTTGAAGTATTTGATTCATTTTTTTCATTAAAGGAGCTAACAGCGGCACCGGCGCCATCATTGGTGGCACTTTCCGACTGACTTAAACTGAAATTATTGGACCAATTTCCGTTGGTCTGTAGTTCTATATTTTGGGTTGAATCCAGTCGCATGGAGAGATTGGATCTGACACCATTGCTTCTTGCACTATTTTCGTTGTAATTTTTGCTATTTCGTTCTAAGATCGAGTTATCGGGGAGGATGTTTTTGTTGTAATTTTCCGACTGATTTTTGTTGCTGCTGTTATTGTAATTATAATTGGCGTTTACCTTTAAAGCCTTTTTGAGAAACTGGTTTTCGTAGTTAGCGCCGAGGGATGTATTTAGTGGTTGCCCTGTAATCTGGTTGTTCATCCGCAAAGAGCCTTCACGACTATTAGAGCTCCCCATATTATTGTGATTGGCGGTGATGCCAATCCGTTCCGTCTGATTGAATTTGGCTGCAAACAAATTTCCAGCGTAGAGCTCCTTGGTACCGCCTAATAGTTCTGCGTTTCCGAAGATACCCTTTCTGGCCTTTTCTTTTAAAACCACATTGACGGTCTGAATACGTACACCGTCATCTATACCCGAAAGTTCGGCCTCTTCTGATTTTTTCTCATACAATTGTACTTTGTCTACTGCATCAGCCCGGACGTTGCGTATGGCAATTTTAGGGTCATAACCAAAAATTCTTCGCCATCAATAAAGACTTTCTGTACTGCTTTACCCTGAGCGGTGATATTTCCATCTCCAGACACTGTGAAACCTGGCAATCGTCGAAAAAGATCTTCGAGTTTTGCGTTTTCTCGGTTGCAAAACTCGCGGCATCATATTCTATCGTGTCTCCTTTGAGTGTGATGGGCAGTCTACGTGTAATGATAACTTCTTCAAGGACATTTTTTGCGAATTGATCTTAATATCACTGAGGTCGATTTCCTTATCCTTGATGTCGATGGTATCGCTATAAAGTTCAAACTTTGGGTAGGTGGCTAAAAGTATATAGCTTCCGGGTTTGATATTTTTGATCAGAAATTTCCCTTCTTCATTGGCTCTGTTAAAATAACGCAGTACAGAGTCCTTATTCAATAGGATGATTGATGCATTGGTCAATGGCTTATTGTCAGCTTTATCTAAAATTTTCCCCTTTATGCTTGTCTGGGAATAAGCTGTGCTGATAACAAAAAATAATAGGAATAATTGAATTAATCTTTTCATTTACTGGTTGTATGTGCCAAAGATAATTTAGTTAATTGTTAATAAATGTGAAATTATTGTCAAGGAGTGTAAAATCTTTGGTATAGAGATTTTTGACAAATTAGGAACTAAAAATTACCTTTGCACAAAATTGATGTTATGACGTTTGAAAATTATTTGCAACACTTCGAAGATATATTGAATCATCCTGAAAATCACCCCACCTACCAGGATGACGAGTACTATCAATACACTAAAATGAACTGGACAAGGATGGGCCGTTGGTTAAAACGTTTTGAACCAAATGAGGCTTTTCAACAGTTTATTGACACGATTTCGGAACGACAACAATGGATCATTATTACGGAGCCTTGGTGTGGCGATGCGGCACACGCTGTCCCAATGCTTGCTAAGATGGCGGCCCAAAAACCCAATATTACTGTCGATATCCAATTGCGTGATAGCGCTCCCTTTTTAATAGATTCGTATTTAACAAATGGCGGAAAATCAATTCCGATTCTAGTAATCCGAAATCAGGATGGTGCAGATTTAGCTGTCTGGGGACCACGACCAAAGGGCTGTCAAGACCTATTCTTGAGCCTGAAGGAACAAGGGAAAGATTTCTCTGATATTAAAGAAGAGATCCAAAAATGGTATAACACGGATAAGGGAACGGAGATCCAAAAAGAGATTCAGGCTCTTTTGCAGAAATAGAAGAGGGGTGATAAAGGTTTATTTTCGGAAACCCAGCTATTGCTTTATACTGCTCTTTGCCTCTAGTAGTGTTACAATTTTATTAAACCCTTTTTTTTCTCGCGTGCTGAAGCGGTGTTACACCTTCATTGTCGGCGATATTTTTATCGCTGTTGGCGTCCAGTAGTATCTGGACAATATCCACATATTTTTGACTGCCATCTCCAAGTATAATTGCCTCTAATAGCGCGGTCCAGCCCAGTCTATTGATATGGTCAATAGGGAACCCTGTTGTATTAGCCAATAGTCTTACAGTCTCCACATGACCGCGTTCACAGGCCGGAATAAGTGCTGTCCCATTGTACCGATTGAAAATCTTGAAATCCGCACCGTGATCGAGGTAAAGTTTAACCAGTTCAGTATAGCCCGAAGCGCCAGCATATAAAAGGGGCTATCTAAGATATTGTCCTGCTGATTCACATTCGCACCATATTGTATAAGTAATTTCGCCATAGCGAGGTCTTTCTTTTCTGTGGCGATCAACAACAGCGGTTTTGAATCCTTACCTTTTTGGTTTGCATTCGCTCCATTGTCCAATAGTGTTTTTACGGTGCTGATTTGGCCCTTGGAAACGGCTTCAATGATGTCGTTCGGGGCGATATTGTCTTGATTTGTTGTGTCCATACTTTTGCACTGTACTGAAAGTGTTGATATGATAGCGAGTAACACTATTTTAATGTATAAATTTTTCATTTTGAGAAATGGGTTAATAATCTTTCTTATTCATTTTAGTTTCTTTGTATGCTTTTTGATATACTACAAATTTAGGCACAAACTACGCTGTTGTTTTGTTAGATTTATATTGAATATTGTCAAATTTATATATAAATCTATTTGTTAGTGATTGAAAATGAGTGAACTTAAATTAAGGAGATATGAATATTGAAGATCTAAGAGATTATTGTTTGTCCATTGGGCCAGTTACAGAGGAGACACCTTTCGGGCCAGATACGCTGGTGTTTAAGGTTGGGGTAAGATATTTTTATTGGTTGGGTTAGATCAGGTCGATATGCTGCGATTTAATGTAAAATGCGATCCAGAGAAAGCGGTGGAACTCAGGGAAAGATATGATCAGACTGTATTTCCGGGGTATCATATGAACAAAAAGCACTGGAATACCGTCGTTGCGAATCGTGAACTGAATGATCGGGCACTGGAAGAACTTGTTTTGCACAGTTATAGTCTGATTTTTGAAAGTTTGCCGACTAAAGTTAAACAGGAAATTCAGGCGGGTTAGTAGCCTTCTGGAGTGTAAAGAATTAGTTGCTTTGAAGGAAAAGGTGATAGAAATGACTTTTCTTGGGGGCTATAATGGTAGCTTTGCCGTCATCTCAATGCGTAATCGAACGCATTGGGAATATATTTATACTAATACTATTTTTTATGAAACAAAGACGAATTTACCTTTGGGTAATTTGTTTTATGCTACTTTTTAGTCTGGGGAGTTGCATAAAAGAAGAAGCATTAAATATGGAGGCTGATATAGTCGGGATTCAAGCAGAGGAAGATATTTTTCTTCTGAACCCAGTGATTACGAATAACCAGGTCACCGTTTATCTTCAACCGAGTATCCATGATTTGAAAAAGTTGAATATGAAGTTTGATTTAACTCCAGGTGCTTCTATTGAACTGTTACAAGATTCTTTGAAAATGCCGGCTGGTGAACAGGATGTTAATAAAGTCATAATAGATCAATTATTGAAGAACGGAGTATATTACAAAGTTATTTCACAAGATAAAAAGTTTGAAAAGAATTACCTCATTAAGTTAGTTAAAACAGATGGCGGTTTTGTCCCTACAGAATATGGATTTGAAGATATTTCAATTGATAAAGATGAGAAATATACTGTTTTCTTTAATAAAATAGATGGCGAGGATTTTTACAACTGGGGCTCGGGAAACCCAAGTTTTCACTTACTTTGAGTTTCGGTGGAGGCGTAAAGGAGCCAGAATCCTATCCAACGAAAACCACAACAGATGCTCATTCTGGAACTAAGGCAGCTTTATTGGAGACAAAACTCACGGGATCTTTTGGGGCAATGTTTAAAAACCTATTGCAGCAGGTAATCTATTTATAGGATCATTTGATACAGGTCCCGTATTGACGGATCCTTTGTCTGCAACGCAATTTGGTCTCCCCTTTAATCAGATTCCTTTAGCTTTAGAGGGTATTATAAGTATACTGCAGGAGCGAATGTAACGGATGAAAATTTAAAGCCTGTAAATATGAAGGATTCATGTGATATATATGCTGTATTCTACAATCGGAAAAAGTTGATGGCTTCGGAGCCTAAACCTGAAAATAGGGTGTCATATTTAACAGGACATAATATTTTGACAGATCCGAGTATTGTTGCTATTGCCCGGCTAGAAAATGGCGGAGCCACAGCTGGTAATAACTTTGTAAAGTTTGTTTTACCATTTAAATATTCGGCGAAGGTGACGGGATCGGATGTCACGAATTTAGATTACAGCATCGCTATTGTCATGTCTTCAAGTAAATACGGTGATAATTTTATCGGAGCTGTTGGTAGTAAGTTGATCGTAGATGATCTCAAAATTGTAACCCAGAAATAATGAAAATTTATATATATATAGTTTTATTAGCCGTAATGGCTTCTATTTCAACGCTTGTAAATGCTCAGCAAATAGATAGTAAGGATGATAGATTAGATGTTCAGGTCATGTTGGGGACCAAGATAGGGGAGCGGCTCCATTGTCTTTACCGAGAGAAATTCGGAAGATTAAAAGTTACAGCCCGAATGTGCCTTTTTTGTGGGCGCAAAAGCGAATTATCACATTGATTCCAAATGGGGACTGTCTTTGGGGCTCACCTTTGAAGGTAAGGGGATGGATACCAAAGCAACAGTAAAAGGATATAAAACAACGTTTAACGCTGTCAATGATTCAAAAGATGAGCTAAGAGGATACTATACAGGAGATATTACTACAAAAGTACATAATCTTTATCTTTCTGTGCCCATTCAGGCGACCTACCAACTCTCTAACCATTGGAATGTTCAAGCTGGTCCATATATTTCTTTTGCAGTAAAAAAAGAGTTTTATGGAGAAGCTTATAACGGATATCTACGGCATGAGCAGCCTACTGGTGACAAGATTATTGTAGATAATGCAGATTATGATTTTAAAGAAAGCGTACGGAATATTGATGTTGGACTAAGTCTGGGTACTCAATATGCGGTCAATCGTAAATTTTTGCATTGGCTCAACTTGATTATGGTTTCAATAATATTATGAAGAATGGTTTTGAAAGTATCAGTTTCGGGCTGCATAATATCTTTATGAATGTAGGAGTTGGTTACAAACTGAAATAATTTAGAATGTTATCATAAAAAAGCCGATCATCCGATCGGCTTTTTTATGATAACATTCAGTAAAGATGAATTTTGTTTTACATTTTTAAACCGATCTCTCTCAATCTTTCATCCAGATATTCACCTGCGGTATAGTCTTCATAGGCCTTTGGATGAGCTGCGTCAATACAAGAGTCCAACGAAGCTAAGCTCATAGAAGATTTTGGATGTAAAAAGAAAGGAATCGAAAAGCGGGAAGTACCCATTTTTTCACGCGGAGGATTGACTACACGGTGAGTTGTTGACTTCAGTTTGTTGTTGGTCAAACGCTGCAACATATCTCCCACGTTGATGACAATATCTTCGCCCTTCGCTTTGATCGGGAACCATTCACCATCTTTTGTTAAGACTTCTAGTCCATCGGCGCTAGCACCAATTAATAGTGTAATCAAATTGATGTCTTCATGAGCACCTGCACGTACTGCATCAGGAGCTAATGCGTCTGGATCTGCAATTGGAAAATAATGGATTGCACGCAAAATTGAGTTACCATTGATCACAAATTTCTCAAAATAACTTTCTTCAAGATCTAAATAAGTGGCAATAGCTTTTAGTAGTTCGCGACCTGTGTCTTCTAGTTTTTATAAACTTCAGCCGTTACGCCATTAAAACGCGGAATTTCTTCCACTTGAGGATTGTCTGGAAAGTCAGCTTTTGAATATTCTTCACCAACGATAGTTTGACCACGTTGCCAGAATTCTTTTAAATCTGGTGTTTTAGCATCTTTCGCTTTTTCTCTTCCCTTAGCAGTATATCCACGTTGACCCGCAAGTTCAGGAAATTCATACTTTTCTTTTGTTTCAGTTGGCAAACCAAAGAATTCTGGAACGACCTGATATAATTCTTCAATTAATTCTTTTGATAAACCATGGTTTGCAATCGTTACAAAGCCTGTCTCATTAAAAGCCTTGCCAATATCCTGAATGAATTGATTTCGTTGTTCTTGGGTTCCTTGTGTGTAATGCAACAAGTCCAAGCGAGGTATGTTTACTAAAGCCATACGAAGTTGATGTTTGTTTAGGACAAATTTAACGCAATTAATTTTGAATATTACACATCGATTGTTAATAAAAGTTTTACGTTTTACTTTATTTATCTGTGTTTCAGTTGTTAAAAGTTTTCCACAATTGGGTTTTGGTCATAAAAATGCAAGAAATACACTCCTTGGAAGGTACTAGGCTATAATTCATAAAAATTACATTTTCTAGCTTGTTATTCTAATTCTTAACTATTATATTTGTTATGCAAGCATAATAATAAATCGCTTGTGATTACGCTATGGACCAAAATCAGACAATCGACTATTTTTTAAAAACAGGTTGGCAAACGATTGCCAATAAATATAATCAAATTGCCTCGCAATATGGCTTTACCCAAGCTGCTGGTTATATTTTAATCAATATCCATAAAGAGGGTACTCCTGTTTCTCAGATTGAATTTGACGGGGGTCAAAACAACGAGTTTGTCCCGGGTGTTAAATAACTTAGAATCCTTAGGATTCATTTACAGGAGACCAGCGAAACGGATAAACGCTCTGTAAAGGTGTATCTGACAGATCTGGGTCGGGAGAAAAGAAGGATAGCCAAGGATGTGGTGCGCAACTTTAATCAGTACCTCGCTGATAATTTTTCGGAAAATGAACGTGATCAATTGATTGCTTCTTTGGCTAAGCTCAATGAACTGGCGACTAGTTATAAGGAAGAAGTAATCGTATAGAAGTTAAACCAAATGTACAGATGTGCATGATAAATATGTTATGATGAACAGAAATATTAGAAAAGTGGCAGTTCTCGGTTCGGGTGTTATGGGCTCGCGAATTGCTTGTCATTTTGCTAACATTGGTGTCGAGGTTTTGCTGTTGGATATTGTTCCCCGCGAACTGCTGCCAGCAGAACAAGCTAAGGGTCTAACGTTAGAGAGTAAGGCCGTTCGGGATCGGATTGTTAACAGTTCGTTAGAGACTGCATTAAAGACAAATCCTTCACCAATTTACAGCAAATCATTTGTAAAACGTATCAAAACAGGAAATTTTGATGATAACCTCCAAGATATCGCGCAAGTGGACTGGATCATTGAAGTGGTTGTGGAGCGCTTGGATATTAAAAATCTGTTTTTGATCGAGTAGAACAGTTCCGTAAACCGGGTACATTGATTACTTCCAATACTTCTGGTATTCCTATTCATCTCATGACAGAGGGACGTAGTGAAGATTTTAAAGATCATTTTTGTGGGACACACTTCTTCAACCCGCCGCGTTATCTACCTTTATTGGAGGTAATTCCGACGCCGCATACCAAGCCAGAGGTTGTCGATTTCGTTCTTCATTTTGGCGATAAGATATTAGGGAAGACAGTCGTTCTATGTAAAGATACCCCGCATTTATCGGTAACCGGATAGGCGTTTATTCGATGTTGGCAGTGACTCATCTGGTCGAACCTTTGGGTTTGACAGTGGAGGAAGTGGATAAATATACTGGCCCCGCGATGGGACATCCTAAATCAGCAACTTTCCGTACTGCGGATGTTGTAGGTCTTGATACCTTGGTGAATGTAGCCAATGGGCTGGCACAGAATGCGCCTGAAGATGAAGCCAAAGGTGTCTTCCAGCTTCCTGCCTTTATCAGTAAGATGGTTGAAAATAAGTGGCTGGGTGAAAAAACAAAAAAGGATTTTACGAAAAGGTAAAAGCCGCTGATGGTAATTCTGAAATTCTTTCCTAAATCTTAAAACATTAACATTTGGCTCACAACAAAAAGTTAAGTCAACAACTTTAGAGGCTACTAAGCCAGTTGAAGATATTCGTAAGCGGATGAAAGTCTATGAACAAGGGACAGACAAGGCGGCGGAGCTTTTCCGTGCCATGCACTACATTGTTTGAATACGTTTCACGCCGTGTTCCTGAGATTACAGATGATTTCTTCCGTATTGATGATGCGATGCGTGCTGGCTTTGGCTGGGAACTCGGGCCATTTGAAGTATGGGATGCTTTAGGTGTGCGTGAGACCTTGGCTAAGATTAAGGCTGAAGAGAAACGGTTGCCGGGCCAGGATGGTGAGGTAGCATCCTGGGTGCATGAAATGTTGGATGCGGGACATGAATCTTTCTATAAGATAGAAAATGGCGTTCGCCATTATTATGATATTGCATCCAAATCCTATAAAGCTATTCCTGGAACAGAGGATTTGATTGTGTTAGATCATATCCGTGAAAGCAAAACAATCTGGAAAAATACAGGTGTTTCAATTATTGATCTCGGTGATGGAATCATCAATTGTGAGTTCCATACCAAAATGAATACCATCGGTGGTGATGTGATCCAGGGATTGAATAAGGCAATAGATCTTGCGGAAAAGGAATATCGTGGACTAGTGGTTTCCAATGACGGGAAAAATTTCTCTGCTGGAGCAAATATCGGGATGATTTTTATGATGGCTGTGGAACAGGATTTTGATGAGTTAAATATGGCTGTTCGAGCCTTTCAAAATACTTCAATGCGCTTGCGTTATTCATCCATTCCGGTTGTCGTAGCACCATTTCAGATGACCTTGGGTGGTGGATGTGAATTTTCGATGCATGCCGATTTTGTGCAGGCTCACGCCGAAACCTATATGGGCTTAGTGGAACTGGGGTAGGTGTTATCCCAGGTGGCGGCGGAACTAAGGAATTTGCATTGCGTGCTTCCGAAGAATTTAAAGATGACCAAATCGTTCAAAATACCTTAAAGGACAAATTCCTGACCATTGGCCAGGCGAAAGTCTCGACTTCTGCTTACGAGGCCTACGAACTGGGGTATCTACAAAAGATAAGTTTGCGATCACGATGAACCGTGCGCGCCTACTTGCCGATGCAAAGGCAAAGGCATTGGAGTTGGCGGATGACGGTTATGTTCAGCCTGCACCACGAAACGATATCAAAGTGTTGGGTAATCAAGGTTTAGGGATTGTATATGTGGGTGCATCATCCATGCGTGAAGGAAATTATATCTCTGATTACGATCGCAAAATATCGGAAAAACTAGGTTGGGTGATGTGTGGTGGCAATCTGTCATCGCCAACAGAAGTCTCCGAGCAGTACTTGTTGGATCTTGAACGCAAAACCTTCCTCGAACTCTGTGCTGAGCGTAAAACACTTGAAAGAATCCAGTACATGTTGACGAAAGGAAAGCCTTTAAGGAATTAGATTGTAGATGTGAGCTATTAGATTTGAGATAAGAGATCATGCATGCATTGAAAGAATTGAAAGTTTGGCAAAGACAATAGAATTATCCACAGCGGTATATAAAGCTGTGGTAGATTTTCCAATGGATGAAAAATATGGGCTTACATCTCAAATTAAACGTTCGGTTGTGTCTATTGCATCTAATATTGCTGAAGGAGCAGGAAGAAATTCGAAAAATGAATTTGTTCATTTTCTCGGTATTGCAAATGGATCTTCTTTCGAGTTGCAGACTCAGCTAATTATAGCTCATAACCTGGGTTTAATAAGTAAGGAGAAAGTAGAACAATTGTGTTCTCATATAGATGAGATTCAAAAGATGATTTTTGGATTTCTTAAAAATTTAAAAACTAATATGTGACATTGGAATATCTCAAATCTCATATCTCCAATCTCACATCTTAATACTCAAATAATGGAAGCATACATAGTAGCAGGATTTCGTACAGCAGTAGGTAAAGCGCCTCGAGGAGGATTTCGCTTTATGCGGGCTGATGATTTAGCATCAGATGTAATTAAACATCTTGTGTCCACTGTGCCGAACTTAAATAAAGAAGATATAGATGATGTCATTGTGGGTAATGCAATGCCTGAGGCAGAACAGGGACTGAACATGGCACGTTTTATTTCCCTGATGGGGTTAGATACAGATAAGGTGCCTGGTGTCACTGTCAATCGATATTGTGCCTCTGGATTGGAGACTATCGCTACGGCGGTTGCAAAGATCAAAACGGGGATGGCTGATGTCATTATCGCAGGAGGTGTTGAAGTGATGTCCGGAATGCCTTTCGGGGCTGGAAGATTGTTCCCAATCCTGAGGTGGCCAAAGAGCATCCCGATTGGTATTGGGGTATGGGGCTGACTGCGGAGGCTGTAGCGAAAGACTACAATGTTTCCCGTGAAGATCAAGATGCCTTTGCTCTTAAATCCAATCAAAAAGCAATAGCAGCTATTCAAAATGGTCACCTTAAAGATGGTATTGTGCCGATCACTGTCAAAGAAAACTATCTGAAAGACGGGAAGATCACGACACGTGAATATGTTGTAGATACCGATGAGGGGCCTCGTGCAGACACATCCTTGGAAGCTCTGGGTAAGTTGAGGCCTGTCTTCGCAGCCAATGGTTCAGTGACAGCAGGAAATTCATCGCAGACCTCGGATGGAGCGGCATTTGTGTTGGTCATGTCGGAGGCAAAAGTGAAAGAGCTAGGGGTTAAACCCATTGCCAAGTTGGTCAGTTTTGCTGTTGCAGGGTGCCGCCACGGATCATGGGAATCGGACCAATCTATGCGATACCAAAAGCTTTGGAGCGGGCGGGTCTTAAAAAGAAGATATTGATTTATTTGAATTGAATGAAGCTTTCGCTTCTCAGTCTTTGGCTGTTATTCGTGAGTTGGGACTTGATGAGGAAAAAGTCAATGTCAATGGCGGGGCGATAGCCTTGGGGCATCCACTAGGCTGTACAGGAGCGAAGTTGACCGTGCAGGTTTTGCATGAATTGAAACGTCGTGGCAAAAAATATGGTATGGTGACCATGTGTGTTGGAACTGGTCAAGGAGCGGCCGGTATCTTTGAACTACTGGACTAAGTTCGAACACTAAAAATAACAGTATAAACCATTTTATTTGCTAGTCTCATAGCGGGTAAAAAAATATTCAAAATATTGTGTAAACCTGGGTGGCCAAAAGCCACTCAGGGCTTGCACCTCAAATCTAAAAAACAATGAGCGAAAATAAAGCAATCAAAGGCGGTGAGTTCGTTATTAGAGAGACTCCTATACAGCTATTTTTATTCCAGAGGAGTTTGATGAAGAAGCGAAAATGATTCGTCAGACCTGTTTGGATTTCTTAGATACCGAAGTGCTAAATAAACTTGATCGTATTGACGCACAGGAAGAGGGCTTGATGCCTAGCTTGATGGATAAAGCGGGTGAACTGGGAATGCTTGGGGTGTCGATCCCAGAAGAGTATGGTGGGTTTGGCAAGAACTTCAATACCTCGATGCTCGTAGCAGAGGCCGTGGGCGGAGGTTTTTCTTTTGCCGTCGCTTTGTCTGCACATACGGGTATTGGTACTTTGCCTATCCTTTATTATGGTAATGCGGAGCAGAAAGCGAAATATATTCCCAAGCTCGCCACAGGCGAATGGAAGGCTTCCTATTGTCTGACAGAACCAAATGCGGGATCGGATGCCAATTCTGGCCGCACTTCCGCAAAACTAAATGCTGAAGGAACCCATTATCTGATCAACGGTCAGAAAATGTGGATTACCAATGGTGGATTTGCAGATATCTTTATTGTGTTTGCAAAAATCGATGATGATAAAAACCTGACAGCATTTATTGTCGAAAAAGATTTTGGTGGGATCACCATGAACCCCGAAGAACATAAATTGGGCATCAAGGGATCCTCTACACGCCAAATTTTCTTTAATGATTGCGCTGTCCCGGTTGAAAACATGCTATCCGAGCGGGAAAATGGATTTAAGATTGCCGTAAATATCCTGAATATTGGACGGATCAAGTTGGGGGCTGCGACAAATGGTTCAGCTCGTATGGTGATCAATCATGCGGTCCAATATGCCAATGAACGTGTGCAGTTTAACTTGCCGATTTCTAAGTTTGGTGCTATTCGATACAAACTGGCAGAGATGGCGACACGTTTATTTGCTGTGGAATCAGCATCCTATCGTGCGGGTCAAAATATTGATGATGCCTATGATGCATTGATTGCGGGTGGTATGGACGAAGCAAAGGCCAAGTTGAAATCCGTTGAACAATTTGCGATCGAGTGCGCCATTATCAAAGTATGGTGTTCCGAGATGTTAGATTATGTGGTGGATGAAGGTGTGCAGATCTATGGTGGAATGGGTTATTCAGCTGATGCGCCGATGGAGCGTGCTTATCGCGATTCACGTATCAACCGGATCTTCGAGGGAACCAATGAGGTGAATAGACTGCTTGTTGTAGATATGTTGTTAAAACGGGCAATGAAAGGTGAGCTGGATCTGATGGGGCCAGCGCAGGCAGTGGCAAGTGAACTGTTGGCTATTCCTGACTTCGGAGAAGAAGATGATGCACCATTCGCAGCAGAGAAGAAAATTGTCGCTAACCTCAAAAAAGCAGGCTTACTCATTGCTGGAGCCGCCGTTCAAAAGCTGATGATGTCGCTTTCAAAAGAAGAAGAGATCCTGATGAATATCGCAGATATTATCGGTTACGTATACATTGCGGAATCTGTACTGTTACGTGCGGAAAAGCTTGTCCATACTGGTTCTGAAAAGGCCGAGTACGCGACAGATATGGCGAAGATCTATCTCTATGGTGCGATCGATAAAATAAACGCAGCGGGTAAAGAAGCTCTGTATTCTTTTGGTGAGGGCGATGAGTTGAATATGATGCTCGTTGGATTACGTAGGTTCACCAAAGCGCAGCCATTTAATATCAAAGATGCACGTCAGCGGATTGCCAAAAAATTAATAGAAGAAAATAAATATTGTTTTTGATTGATAATGATTATTGGTTTTGGTTGTGTGGCCGGAGAGAAATCTTCGGCCATTTTTGTGTTACAATACCGAAAAGTAGCAGCAATTATATTAAATTTAGCCTTTTAATACTAACCGTTATATGGCATCGTCAAGATCATTTGCACTTACAGAAGACTGGGTAGTCGTCGTTTTGGGACTTGCTACCATTTTTTTAGCACTTTCAGGTATTTTTGCACCTGTACCTAATTTTTCCTGGAGTAACTCTTCCGAATTGACCTCCACAATTTTTGATTCGGCCAACCTCAACAAGATTTTCCAGCAGTTTATCTTTGTCTTTGTGACAGGTATTTTGGGGGCATTTTTGCTCGGTAAATCTGTTAAATATCTACTGGTCGTATTTCCTGTAGTGTTTATTTTGACTGTATTCGCGCTGATATTAGCGGGCAATTCGACAGTGAAAGAATATAATCTCGAGGCTGTTATTTTTAGTTTGATTATAGGTTTGGTCATTAGCAATTGTTTTAAGCTACCTGCTTGGTTTAAAGAAGCCTTAAGTACAGAACTATATGTCAAGATCGGATTGATCCTATTGGGTACCACCGTCATCTTTGGGGATATCCTTAAAGCGGGCTCTTTAGGGCTTATCCAAGCTTTGGCAGTTGTGTTGTCAGTGTGGTATTTCGCTTTTGGCTCTGCAAAAATTGAAAATAGACAAGGAGATGTCTCTGATGTTGTCCAGTGCAGTTTCTATTTGTGGTGTTTCAGCGGCTATTGCTACTTCCGGAGCCATTAAAGGTGATAGTAAAAAACTCTCTTATGTGATTTCTTTGGTGCTGATCACCGCAATTCCAATGATGATTTTTATGCCCTATATGGCTGAATGGATGGGCTTGTCACAGGAAGTGACCGGCGCGTGGCTAGGGGGTAGTATCGATACAACAGGAGCTGTTGTTGCTTCAGGATCCCTTGTTGGAGAGGAGGCTTTAAAGATCAGTACAATTGTCAAATTCTCGCAAAACGTATTGTTGGGACTAGCAGCATTTGCGATCAGTATTTATTGGACCTATGCAAAATCTGTGGATGACGAAACAAAGCGGGATAAACCGACGTTAAAGATTATCTGGGAACGCTTTCCTAAATTTGTGCTTGGGTTTGTATTTGCATCGCTATTATTTTCCTTTGTAATTTCTCCTGAAAAAATTGATGTCGTCAAAGGTAGTCTGAAAAACCTGCAGGACTCTGGTTTACCTTGGCATTTACTTCGATCGGTCTGGAAACAAATTTCAAAGACCTTTTTGTACAAGATAATAAGAAACCCCTTTATGCATTTTTGATTGCGCAGACCTTTAATGTCGTAGTGACTTTGTTGATCGCATTGGTGCTGTTCCGATAGCTTATTGGTAAGTATATGGGCCGAATACTTTCGGAGCTAAATAACATTTTTAAAAAAGTCTGCCATCCTTGGCGGACTTTTTATTCTAGCCTTTTTCATTTTCTAGATCTAGTAATAGTCACGCCAAATGGCTTCCAAGAAAATAGAAGATGCAATTTTTTCTTACTAAAGTGTTTAGGTTGTCGGATAAGACAATGTTGGTCGCACATGAAAAAGCAAAGCTAAACCTAAGGGGAAATCTCATGTACAGGAATAGATCTGAATGGTTTATACAAAAATATAATGTATAAAATCTATTTTTTATGTTGTAAGTGTCTGTTAGTTAGTGGTTAATGATGTTTTGTGAAAAATATTTATAAAATCTATCAAATTAGTAGTCTTTTAAAAAATATTTCTATATTTGTACTGTCGTCCTGATTTACAGTGAGTCATGAGGGCTGGCAAAAAAAAATGAGCATACTTAATTATGGAAAGAATGAAAAAGAATACTTTTTAAAAACAAGCTTACAGATTACTTCATTGGAAGTGGTTTTTACTACCCTAAGAAATAGTGAAAACGAATGTGTTGTTAAAATTTCTCTCTTACACTCTCTTATATTAGAAAAGGGAAGCCGAGGCTTCCTTTTTAAACAAAGTTTTAACAATGAAACAAGTTCTATTGGCGTTGGCACTTGTTTATTTTCACTATTAAACTGAATAAATTTATGAAAAAAATGCTATTTTTCGAATTAGCGTCATTTTTAGCTTGCTTTTGGCTGGTTCTTATCAGACTTATGCGCAGGTAGAAAATCCTAAACCCATTATAAATGCTTCATTAACAGGTACTGTGGTTGATGCGGTTTCAAAAGAGCCTCTGCAAGGTGTAACTGTTCAAATTGAAGCAGTTACTCACCAGGTGAAGACCGATAGTAAAGGCGTATTTCAATTTGTTACCGGACAAAAACTGCCTTTTTCACTTATTGTATCCATTGTAGGGTATCAAACACGACGGATTATCGTGGACCAATCGCCTACTGTGATCGAACTGACACCCCGGTTGGAAGCCTTAGACCAAGTAGTTGTGACTGCCCGTAGACGCAAGGAGCAATTGCAGGATGTACCGATTCCCGTTTCTATTATCCGTGGAGCGGCATTGGAAGATGCTGGAGCCTTTAACGTCAACCGGCTGAAAGAACTTGTCCCGACGGTACAACTGTATTCTTCAAATGCACGTAACACGACACTAAATATCCGTGGACTTGGTTCAACTTACGGCCTTACCAATGACGGTATCGACCCAGGTGTCGGATTCTATCTGGACGGTGTTTACATCGCGAGGCCAGCAGCAACTTGGTTGGATTTTATTGATATTGATCAGATCGAAGTATTACGGGGCCACAGGGTACACTCTTTGGTAAAAATACCACCGCTGGCGCCTTTAATATTACTTCACGGCTACCCCAATTTACACCTGAGGCTAATGTTGAAGTTAGTTATGGCAATCAGGGATTTATTCAGGCAAAGACATCCATCTCCGGACCGCTGGCTAAGAATCTAGCTGCTCGGGCTTCCTTTTCGGGCACACAACGGGATGGTAATCTGTTTAATGTTCATACCAATCGAAAAATCAATGATATCAATAACCTCGGATTTAGAGGACAATTGCTGTTTACACCAACTGAGAATATCAAATTGGTACTCTCAGGAGATGTCTCTTCTCAAAAGCCCGATGGATATGGTTGGGCAGTCGCAGGTGTGGTCAAAACCCAACGTGCTGATTACCGACAATTTGATGCTATTATCAAAGATCTAGGTTATGAGTTACCTTACAAAAGTGCATTTGAACGTAAGATTGATCTCGATACACAATCTAAAGCTGATAATAAATTGGGCGGTGTAGCGCTGAATGCGGACATCAAAATTGAGAGGGAACATTGACGTCTACTTCCGCTTGGCGAAAATGGACTTGGGTGCCACTCAATGACCGGGATTATCTAGGCCTTCCTGTCTATACGGTTTCCGCAGGCAATTCAGTGCATAATCAATGGTCGCAAGAATTTAGGTATTCGGGCAAAATCAGTGAGAAAGTAAGTGGTGTAGTCGGCTTATTTGGCCTTTGGCAGGATCTTGGTACCGATCCTGTGCATACAGAGGAGACGGGATCCGCATTCTGGCGTTTTCAGAAAAGTTCGACGAGCGCTTTATGGGAGACTCCAGGGCTATTTGACAATTTCGGGATTAAGACTGTCTATGGAATCAAAAGCACAAGTTTAGCCGCTTATACACAGATTGACTGGGAGGTGACCTCCAAACTTCATATCTTACCAGGGCTGCGCTATAACTACGACAAAAAGAAAGCAAACTATGATAGACAGACCTATGGTGGGCTACAGACATCCGATCCGGCGCTGTTGGCACTCAAAAATGGGGTCTATACCAACCAAACTTTTGATATAAATGCGGATGCGGATAATTTCTCGGGACAACTTTCTGCGAAATACCGTTTCAACCCCAAGATCAATGCGTATGCTACTTATTCCATCAGCTATAAGCCAATTGGAATCAATGTTGGCGGATTGCCAACAGCAAATGGTGCTGTGCTGCTAGATCTAGCTGAAGTAAAACCAGAAGCGGTTCGCCACAAAGAGTTGGGCGTGAAAACAAACCCAACACGCAATTCGATCCTTAACTTATCCGTTTACCAAACTGATATCAAAGATTATCAAACCCAGGTACAAACGCCTGAACCCGGAGTAAATCGGGGTTACTTGGCCAATGCTGAGAAAGTACGTGTCAAAGGTGGAACTCGACGGTAATATTAATATTGGTCACTTTCTGCGGCTGAATGGTGCCCTGGCCTATACAGATGCAAAATACGTGAAATTTACAAATGCACCAGTTCCGCTGGAAGAAGTTGGTGGGCCGCAGGCTTTCAAAGATATTTCGGGTGGAGTGCTTCCAGGTGTATCCAAATGGTCTTGGTCTTTGGGTGGAGAAGTTAATCAGAGCGGCAAACTGATCGGTATCAATGGCTCCTACTTCTTGGGAGCAGATCTTTTCCATCGCTCCAAATTTTCTTCAAGCTCATCTCCATCACAATATTTGAATATAGATGCTTATACTTTGCTGAATGCACGTTTGGGCTTTAGGGGTCGAATGGCGTTTCAGTTTTTGTGTGGAGCAGAAATTTGACAAATAAAGATTACTATGAGCAATTGCTTGCAGCTCCGGGCAGTTATGGCCAATATGCTGGAGTCGTAGCTGATCCGAGAACCTACGGCGTAACGCTCCGGTACATTGGAAACAGGGAAATTAGGACCGTAATTCATAACATATTTTCATTAGCCGTCTCTGATTTATTTAGAGACGGTTTTTTTGTGTCCGAAAAGAGAGATTGTGTTGATAGAAATTTTATCGATGATAATTTGCAAGCTCTACTTGCTTTATTTATGGAAAACCGTATCTTAATTCATCATTAAGGTGAAAGATTTGCGCATGAACGAAAAAGAACTATTACAACATTATAAAACAACAGGAGACCTGTCTGCGCTGGGGAAATTATATTCGCCTTATATGTCCTTGCTTTATGGTGTGTGCTTCAAGTATTTGCAAGATCCCGATCGTAGCCAGGATGCAGTTATGCAAATCTTTGAAGAACTGATTCGAAACTGCGTCATTACGAGGTTGATAATTTTAAAAGCTGGTTGCACGTATACAGTAAGAACTATTGTTTAATGCAATTACGGAAAGATAAACGGATGACACAGGTGGATATTGAAGATAATTTGTTTGAAAGCGAACAAAAACTCAATACCAGTGAAGAGGCAAAATGGGAAGAGCGGGATTTTGAAAAATTAGAAGGTTGTATGCAGACTTTAAATGAAGAGCAAAAAGAATGTGTACGTTTGTTTTATCTGGAACAAAAGTGCTATAAAGATATCGCAGATTTAACAGGATATGATTTGAATAAAGTCAAGAGTGCGATCCAGAATGGAAAACGCAATCTGAAAATCTGTATGGAAAGGAAAGAAAATGGAAAATAATTATCAATTATCGCGAATTCATAATTACATCCATGGCCTAATGAGCAGGGAGGAAATGTTTCAACTGGAAAAAGAAGCATTGGAAGATCCTTTTTACAGGATGCCATAGATGGATATCGATTGCAGAATGGCGTTGATGCAAAGCAATTAAGTTTGCTACAGCAGCGACTTAGCCGTCGGATTGAAAATACCATAGCGACAAGACATGCACAATATTTTACTTGGCAACGTTTAGCCATTGGCGCAGCGGGGGTTTTGTTTGTTGTTTTATTAGCGCTTCTATATTTTAAACATTTCAATGGTAAAGCTGAACGGACGACAGATGTCACGCTGAGTGAACCAGAAAATCTTGTAGCGATCGAGCCTCTGTTGGATGGTGGTGATGCTGCTCCGGTCGGTGGATGGAAAGCCTTTGAACAATATTTAAACAATCAGGTGAGAGATGGTGGAAAAGGGGGAGATTATTGTTAATTTCACAATCGGAAAGGATGGATTGCCTAACCAGATCCACGCAGAAGGAACACCCGAGCAAGCGCTTGTCGACGAGGCTATACGGCTTCTTCAGTCGGGGGTAAATGGCAGGGAACGAAAGGCCGCTTGAAAATCACTTTTCCGCTGAAAGAGATGAAGAATTCTGCCCAGTCGAATATCATCAAACCACCACATTGTTTTGGGATAGAAAAGAAATAACTAGTAAGGGCCCGAATGATTCGAGCCCTTGTTAGTTTTTATCGTATGTTACAGTACCTTATTCTTCCCAGCGAATTTTTTCTTCGATAGGTGTGCGTACAGGTTCGCGCGCATCTGATTCATGATGTCCTAGGTAAAATAGGCCGATGCATTTTTGGTTCTCTTCTAGATTAAGAAAACCACTCAAATGATTGATTAAGCCTGGTGTTGCCCAGTAACCGCCAATATTCAACGAATGTGCAGCGAGCCACATATTTTCTACAGCAGCAGCAGTACACGCCAATTCTTCCCATTCAGGAACTTCACCCGTATAATTGACGATAAGTGCAATGGCAACATTTGATTGTGTTGCTTTCTTGCCCATGGTGATCTCTGTCGCTTCCGTATATTTCTCCGCCGGTGTAACCGATTTATAGATGCGCGATAATTCAGTACCCAAGCGTTGAAGTCCTTCTTTACGAAAGATCACAAAACGCCAAGGTTGTGTCCGTTTATGTGTTGGAGCAGCATTAGCTGCTTCTAAAATGCTAAGGATATCCTCTTTGCTTACTTCTTCTTCGGTAAAAGAAGCTTGAAATACCGATCTTCTGTAGTGTATTGCTTTTAAAACGTCGTTTTTCATTAAAAATATGTTGATTTTAGAATGTACTTATGCTTTTTCTTCCCATAAAGATACAATATGCAAAATTGTTTTGACCGCTTTTTCCATATCTTGTGCTGATACCCATTCCTGCTTTCCATGAAATGCATGTCCACCCGCAAAGATATTAGGACATGGAAGCCCCATAAATGATAGGCGTGATCCATCGGTACCACCACGGATACTTCTTCTTTCCGCGACCATACCTGCTCTTGTAATAGCTTCCATGCCAATTTCCATAATTTCTGGATACTGATCAAGGACTTCTTTCATGTTGCGGTATTGCTCTTTTACAGTGAATGTATAGGTGCAATTTGGATAGCGCTCAACAATAGATTTTGCTATTGCTTCCAGTTCATCTTCGTGTTTTTTAGATTAGCTGTTGCATGATCACGGATGATAAATTGAATCTCAGCTTTTTCAACCGACCCACTGATATTCACGGGGTGCACAAAACCGTCTTTTTATTAGTGCTTTCTGGGGAAAGTCTGTCTTTCGGTAATGCATCAATGACGGCACTTGCGATTTTAATTGCACTCTGCATTTTTCCTTTTGCAAAACCAGGGTGCACAGATACGCCATGGATTGTTAAAGTTGCTCCATCTGCCGAGAATGTCTCATCCTCGATTGTACCGGCTTTTTCGCCGTCCATGGTGTAGGCAAAGTCTGCTGCCAGACGCTTTAAGTCTGCTTTATCAACCCCACGGCCGATTTCTTCGTCTGGCGTGAATAAAATCTTGATATCACCATGTTTAATCTCCGGGTGTTTCATCAATAGGCGTGCAGCATCCATGATCTCAGCGATACCAGCCTTATCGTCTGCTCCTAATAGCGTTGTTCCGCTTGCCGTGATTACATCGTTTCCGATTTGATTGGCTAAATCGGGATGTTCTGCATATTTGATCACAATGCTATTATCATCCGGAAGTACCAAATCTTGTCCTTGGTAATTACGGTGTACCAATGGTTTTACATCTTTGCCCGAAGAATCCGGAGAAGTGTCCATATGCGAGCAGAAACAGATAACTGGAACTTTCTTGGACGTATTGGAAGGGATGGTCGCATAGATGTAACCATTTTCATCCATAGCGGCATCCGAAATGCCCAATGATAAGAGTTCTGTTACCAATAATTTACCCAGATTTTTCTGTTTTTCGGTAGATGGACATGTTGGTGAATTTACATCAGATTGTGTGTCAATCTGTACGTAGCGTTGAAATCTTTCCGAAACTGAAAAGTCACTTATGTTATTAATCTCAAATGTGCTCATGCTAATCGCCTTAATGTGATAAGGGTGACCAAATTTACAAATTCTAACGGGCTTCGGCCAAAAACAAACAAGACTTGTCAATAAACTGACAAGTCTTGTTTACTAGAGGTGATATTCCGCTAACCTCTTTTATCTTTTTGGGGTTAATCCTGGGTTTAGCTTATTTTTGTCGTCGGCGTAGCCAAATACTTTCTGAAGGATATTTGTATTTCTGCTTCCGCCGATATTGTTTCTGATTTTTGATTCCTGATCAGCTACTTTGATAAACAAACCATCTATGGCCTTTTGTGTAACATAAGCCGTCAGATTTGTTTCCACCTTATTGCCTAGCGGCAAGTTATTATAGGCACTGGTCAGCTGTGTCCAATATTGGTCAACATTATTTACACCCATAGCCGATTGAATGACCGGACTAAACTTGTTCGTTAATTCGGTTGATGTATTTGTTTTGAAAAATGTTGTTGCGGCATCTTGCTTGCTACCCAATAGAATATTGGTTGCATCAGTGATAGTCATTTTAGACAATGCATTTACGAATACCGGAGCGGCTTCTTTTACTGCACCCTCAGCGGCTCTGTTCATGCTTTGAATAAATTGATCACAAAGCTTGCCCATGCCGACTGCACGAAGTGTTTTTTCTACTTTTGGGCCTCCGCAGGCATTAAAATCTTTACCGCTGCATCACCTAAGAAGCCATCTTTTTTGCCAAAGACTCAATACTCAGGTTAAGACCATTGCTTAAAGCTTGTTTGATACCCAATGAAGCATCTTTATTTGATAATGAAGCCAAGGGGTTCGACTTGTTCGAACTAGTTGTTGAAGAGCTCGCGGTTGACGAATTCGTCTTTTTGGTGCTATCAGTTTGACTCTGATTTGCTTTATTCAACGCATCGTTGATCTTTTTAAAGATTTGCGCTTCACTGTTGTTGGAAAATAAAAGCCCCGAAACAAATAGGGTACAATATAGTAATGGAAATTTCATCATGATATGTTTTGCTGTCAAAATTAAGGATATCGACCGTTAATTTTTGTAAAAGTTTAAATTGTCGGCTGTTCTTTCCATTACATTGTCCGTATCCGTAGCAGATACGCCACAATCTTAAAGTAAAGAAAGCTGCGCATTGTCACAGCAGTCTATGTCGGAAGGGAAAAGGTCTAACAATAAAACGCCCCAAAAGGAGCGCTTTATCCGTTATATAATAATTTTTTTAATCCTATACGGGTTATTTCCACGAAAGCGTTGTCACAACAGGGAAGTGGTCAGAAGGAAACTTACTCAGGTAAGTGTCTGTCAAAATGCCATATTTTTTTGCCTGGAAAGGCTTGGTGATAAAGATATGGTCGATACGACCAGAAGCTCTTAGGCTTTTCCCCAACCATTGAAAGAAGAGTTGGGTTCATATTTAAGCGGAGATACTTCATGTACATCTGTGACTACATTGCTTTTGGCAAGTGTAAAATAGGCTTCATCTTTTTCGTCTACATTGAAATCACCTGTTAAGATCAGCGGAAGATCCTTCGCAAATTCTTTTGCTTTGGCCAGGATCAATTTTGCACTTTCCGTGCGGGCTGTATGTCCGATATGGTCAAAATGGGTATTCATAAAGATAAAACGCTTTTTATTGGCTTTGTCTTCAAAAATTCCCCAGGTACAGATACGTGGTAAGGCCGCGTCCCAACCTTTGTTCGGATGTTCGGTATCTGTTGCAGAAAGCCAGAATGTGCCACTTTTTATGGCTTTGAACCGATTGGTGTTGTAATAAATTGCCGAGTGCTCACCCTCCTGTGCGCCGTCATCACGCCCCACACCGACATAATCGAATCCCGGAAGTAGCGTTTTAGATCCTGAACCTGATCATGAAAAGCTTCCTGAACACCGAATATATCAAAACCATGATATTTAATCAGGTTGGTCAAAGGAACTTTGCGGTCAACCCACATATTACCGGTGTCTACCGTATTTCTTTGTCTAATATTGTATGTAGCTGCAATAAAGTCTTGCGCATAGGAGATATACGATATGCATAATGCTGCTGTGAGAATAAAGTATTTTTTCATCTATGTTAATTTGTTCTTCAGTTTGTTTTGTTGATCTCAGGGATAACCTTTATTTTTTCAATACCTGAAGCAGCAATTCAGGTTCATCTGTTGTGATGAAGTCGATCTTTTGTCCAATTAGATTGCTCATTTCTTCTTCCGTATTGACTGTCCAGGCATTCACTTTCATACCCAATTGATGGGCTTCCTGCAGCCAGTTTGCATTCTTTTTGAAGACCGAAAATGGTAGTCTAGGCCATTAATTCCTGCGGCATTCACATCAGCAGGCGATTTATCCCCATTTAGGTATTGGATATTCGCTTTTGGAGCAAGCTCATGAATCTTTTGGCAAGCCTCAAAACTGAATGCAATATAATCTGTTATTTTCTCTGCTTTCAGATTTTTTACCATTTCAACAGACTTTGTTGCTGCCTCTAGCGTCCGTTCTACACCCAATTTGTTGGTTTTTAACTCCAAGATCAGACGTAGGCCCTTTAATTTTTTCCCTGCTTTGATATACTCTTCCAATGTTGGGATAGATTCCCCATTCGGATGTTTTTTGCTAAGAGTTCTGCGTATGTCGCGGTTGCGATGTCAATCCCATAGAAATCATTGTCGTGGTTGACGACAAGAATATTGTCTTTGGTGAGGTGTACATCAAACTCAGATCCAAAGAGTTTAAGCTCATGTGCGGCTTTTAAAGAGGCTATGGAATTTTGAGGGAGGTGACTGTTTTTCCATACGCCACGATGTGCAATTGCTTTGGTCTGTGCAAATAGTGTTGCCGATGAAATGACCATAGCCAACGTCAGACAGCTAAAAATGTGTTTTTTCATATGTGTTAGTTTGAAAGCTGATTTTTACAGCATAAAAAAAGTGGTACTTTTTATCCTGATTCACAAGATCTAAAGTACCACTTTTATATGTAGTTATTGTTAACTGTAATTTATTTTTACCATTCCATTCTGCCATGAACTCTTCCAAGAATCCAAGCATATATTGGTGACGGTGTTCCGCAATTCTTTTTGCGGCCTGTGTATTCATTTTATCTTTCAACAAAAGCAGCTTCTCATAGAAGTGATTAATTGTCGGAGCTTCAGAATGTTTGTAAGCTTCTTTGTCTTTATACTCCTGTACCGGAATGTTGGGGTTGTACATTTCCCGGCCTTTATTCCCGCCGAAACTAAATGCACGCGCAATACCTATTGCACCGATGGCGTCCAAACGATCGGCATCCTGTACAATTTCCATCTCTTTGGAATGAAAAGAAACTTCACCCAAACTTGCTTTGAAAGACATGTTAAAGATGATTTTTTTGACATGGTCAATGATTTCAGGAGAAATTTCTAGACTTGCCAAAAACTCTCCAGCAACGCGAGGGCCAATTGTTTCGTCACCGTCATGGAATTTGCTGTCCGCAATGTCATGCAGGAGCGCTGCCAATTCGCAGACCATGACATCAGCTTCTTCATCTTCTAAAATTAACTTCGTATTGTTCCATACGCGTTGAATATGCGACCAATCATGGCCTGCTTCTGCAAATTTCAAACGATCTTGCACAAATGCGACTGTGCGTTCAATAATGTTATTCATACAATACTTTTGTTTTTTTCGCGAGTACCCTCGTATAATTCGTATTCTAATAATCTACAATCTAATTTACCGTTATAAAATTCTATACGTCTGGACGCACGGAGTCCAATTTTCTTTGCAAGATCCGGATTACCGGTAAATATATAGCCTCTATAACCTTTGCACTCCTGTTTCATAAAATCACCCATACGTTTGTAGGTAATCTCCAACTTGGTATGCGTACCTAAACGTTCACCGTATTCTGGATTGAATAAGATGACACCTCCTTCTTTAGGAACGTGCGTTTCGGCAAAATCGCATACTTCAAATGAAATTAATTGTTCTACCCCTGCAGTGCGGGCGTTCATCTTGGAAACGTTGATCGCTTCTTCGGAGATATCCGTAGCAATAATTTGAGGAGCTGCTTTTTTATTAATCTGATCTTTTAATAGGCGACGTTCCTGGAAGAAGACAGTTTCATCATAACCGATGAAATGCATGAATGAATAATTCATACGCAGTAGTCCCGGTTTTCTATTGGTTGCAATCAATGCCGCTTCAATGGCCAATGTTCCTGATCCGCACATCGGATTGACAAAAGCGGATTCGCCATCCCATTTTGAAGCAATAATTGTTGAGGCTGCTAAGGCCTCCAGCATGGGCGCCTTGCCCGGAATCTTACGGTAACCATGCTTGGCCAGTGTTTCTCCAGAGGTATCAATGAAAATTTCAGCACGGTCATCCTTCCAGTAGAGGTGAACGACAGCTTTGTTGTTTTCCGGACCAGAATTCGGGCGCATACCTTTTTATCTTTAATACGATCTACAATCGCATCTTTCACTTTGACATTCGCAAATAAAGGCGTGCTAATTGTTTCATTGTCCACATTGGAACTCACAGAGAAATAACCATCGAATTGAATGAGCTCTTCCCAAGCAATCGTGCTCAGCTCTTCGTAGAGCTCAGTAGGATTGTTCGCTGAAAATTCCTTTAACGAATATAGAATCTGCGAGGCGGTACGCAAGTTCAGATTGAGCTTGATCGTATCATTTACGCTGACTTTCAATTCGACTCCGGTAGGAAATGCTCTGACGATGTCAAAACCTAACTCTTTAACTTCCTGTTGCAAATACGGCGATAAGCGTTTATTGCACGTAATGATAACTTTATTGGGGTGTTGAAAACTTCCATCATATTTTGTACAAAGTTAATTAAACTCTTCCTCAAAAATTGCTTAATTTTACGCTTTAATATTTATTTTTTTGATTATGGAAATTAGAGGAAAAGTACACGAGATAGGAGCGACACAACAAGTGACAGAATCATTCAAAAACGTGATATGATTGTAGCTTATGCCGAAAACCCACAATTTGTTGAATATATCCGTTTTGAATCAACACAAGACAGAACTTCAATTTTTGATAACCTAGCTATTGGCGAAGAGGTAGAGGTATCTTTTAATCTTCGTGGTCGTCCTTGGACAAATAAAGATGGCGTAACGACATATTTCAATTCATTGGTTGCATGGCGTGTAACAAAACTAGGAAATGCTGCTCCAGCACCATCTACTCCAGGTTATGCGGATATGCCTGCTCCTGTAGATTTGTCTGGTTCATCAGATGATGATGATTTACCATTCTAGTCTGAAATAAGACATTCAAATCCTGTCAGCATTGCCGATACATGCATTGTATGTATCGTATTTTGCCGTACAGTATATCATATAGATTGGACTGCCCAGTTTGGACAGTCCTTTTTATTTTGTAAACATTCCACCTCGGTTTCTAAGCCTTATTCGAAACTCAGCTGCTTCGCTGTACGCTTTTGTTACCACTCGTTATTTTATGGCATGCAATTTTTTGAATCACATAAATTATTTTCTTGGCGCCGAAATTGCTTGATATGGGGTATATTTAAATCAAAACAGCACATTATGAAATCATCAGTATTATTTATTTGCCTGGCAGCACTTTCTTTAAGTGCATGTAATCAAACAAAAAGGAAAATCAACAAGTGGTAGCAGCAGATTCGTCCGATCATACAACGATGACAGCAGATACCGTCCATACATCTCAAAATTCGTTGGACTGGCCCGGTAAATATGAAGCAACCATTCCCTGTGCGGATTGTGAAGGTATCAAAACAAATATTACCTTAAAAATGACAATACTTTCTCGATTGTAAGTGAATATATCAATAAGAACACCAAAGTTGAAGATTCAGGTAAAGTCATGTGGCATGACAATGGTTCTGTTGTGCACCTGACGGGCAAAGAAACCAATATGAAATTAAAGGTCGGTGAAAATAGACTGATCGGACTGGATCAGGAAGGTAAAGAGATCGGTGGACCTAATGCGGATCGCTATATTTACAATAAGGTCGAAGGCGAAAAATAATAGCTGGATCAAATCGAATTAACCACTCACATATTTCCCAAACGGGATCTTTCGCAGGCAATACGTCAGCAAAGCACTGGCGAGTAAAGTGAGAATCGCTGCTGCCGGTATTTTCCACAGCGTCGCTAATGGTAGCAGTGGATGAATATAGTTCAAAAACAAGATATGGCTTAAATAGATGCCAAAACTATGGATGTCGATGAATTCCCAGAATGCACTCAACCGTTCTGGGAGTTTTAGACATTGAATAAATACAAACAATAAGCCAGCACTTAATGCAATATTGGGTGAAAGATAATTATACAATGTAGGGTCAAATTCGCCTTTTTCCACACTGAGATAATAAGTTCCCCAACCTGTAATCAGACAACAACCTATAAAGAAGGGGAGGCTAGACCATCTTAACTGGGGAGTGGATGATTGTAGAGATAGTAACCCAAGACGAGATAACCCATGTAGCCTGTAAAGAAAGTTAGGTCAAAATTTGGAAGGTATGCATTAAACCATTTGTTGCTGAAAAACAGTGAAGCAAACCATAGGCATAAGAAAATCTCAATTTCTCTTTTGAACAGTTCCGGATCATTTTTCGCAAAAAGGGTATCGCTAGATAGAGTCCGATAAGCATGTAGAGGTACCATAGGTGTGCGTTGCTTCCTGACTTTAAGCGAATTAACACAATGTTAATAACTTGTGGAAAACCAACATACTCAAAATCAATATAACGGATAAAATAATAGATCAGGTATACAATGGTCCAAAAAACAAATGGCGGAATAATTTTAAACAGCCGTTTTTTGTAGAATGTGCCTGTATCTTCATCCCTTTGCAAAAGCAATGCACCGGAGATGATGACAAAAAGAGGGACTGCAAAGCGCGAAAAGCTGTTGATCCAATTGGCATAATCCCAATCAAAAGAATCAAAGTCGTTACTATTTAAATAGCCCGAAGAAGAGTGGATTAGAATAATCAAAAGATTGCTATGATACGCAATACACTGATATAACTACTTCGGGCCATTAGAATCGTTTTTTTTTATGTGTTAACGTTTATTGTCATAGACCTTGAGATACAACAAGGTCAACAAAGCGCCGATACTTGCCATACCTACACCTACCAGGGAGGGGGTATTGTATGCTAATCCCATGGTGATGGGAATGCCACCTAGAAATGCACCAAGAGTATTGCCAAGATTAAATGCTGCCTGTCCGCCTGCTGCGGCTAATGTTGCGGAATCTTTCGAAGCCCGAATTAACATCAGTTGTGTTGGTGAACCGATGGTGAAGGATACCAAACCTGTAATAAAGGCCAAAGGATAGGCTGTCCAGCCCAGAGGCGAAACAAAATAGACCATGACCAAACAGAGTGCCATAGCCGAAAAACTCGCGATAGCTGCTTTAGTGGGTGAAATGCTGTCTGCCAATTTCCCGCCGATCAGATTTCCGAAAAACATACCAACACCTATCAAGATCATAATCAGTGGTACCCGGTCAGCTGGAA
Source organism: Sphingobacterium sp. E70 (assembly GCF_019285695.1). Taxonomy (NCBI): domain Bacteria; kingdom Pseudomonadati; phylum Bacteroidota; class Sphingobacteriia; order Sphingobacteriales; family Sphingobacteriaceae; genus Sphingobacterium; species Sphingobacterium sp. E70. The sequence goes on from NZ_CP079104.1 coordinate 3,272,880, forward strand.
CGCCAGAAACTTTAGTTGCCAAGGGAGCAATATAACTGATCCAGGCAAATAATCCACCTGTGCCGATAGCAATAATCGCCATTAATAACCAAGCAATCTTTTTGTTGAAAAAACTAAGCTGATTGAATATATTATTTCCTTTAGAAGCCTCAATTTTCGGCATCCAGGCATATATTGCGGCAAAGGTAACTAGTCCCAGTATACTGATAATGCCGTAAGTCAGACGCCAGGAATAATGATGACCGAGATAGGTTCCTAACGGAACTCCGGCAAGGTTGGCTATAGTCATGCCCGTAAACATGATCGAGATGGCCTGAGCCTCTTTTCCTTTCGGAGCAAGCTTAGCTGCAACAACAGATCCTACGCCAAAGAATGCTCCGTGTGGAAGTCCAGCCATAAAACGCGAAAGACTGATCAGAAACTGTCCCGGTGCAATACTGAATAAACCGTTGAAAATAAAAAATAGTAACATCAAAAAGAGCAAAACCTTCTTTGGAGGATATTTACCCGTGAATAAGACTAATGTAGGAGCACCTACAACTACACCGAGCGCATACAGGGCAATAAGGTGAGCCGCAGTAGGGATTTCGATATGCAGATCCTTCGCAATATCAGGTAGAATACCCATCATCGTAAATTCAGTCATCCCGATGGCAAGTCCCCCAAAAGCTAAGGCAATAATTCCTTTGTTCATATGGATGGTTGGAAGTTGATAGTCAAAAGTAAAAATAAAAAACGGGTTATTACATGTTGATTTATCTATCGATGTAATAATCCCTTGCAGCGAGCCAATCGATCAAGATCAGGTTGAAGTAGACCACCAAAGGCTTGCATAGAGAACAAAGATTAAGGAGCAAGGATTAAAGACAGTGCTCGTAAGCCGCTGGCTTGAACAAGTAAAGTCTAAATACTAATATCTCTTTTTAGGTACGCAGGTAATATCTTTGGTCTTTCTAAGGACAATAGGGCGTTGATCAAACCGACTTTCCAGTACGACGGAGTCCGCAGAATGATAGACAACCTTAAAACGTGGGATATATTGCCCCGAAAGATAACAACCTGAGATCTTCTGCTTGCCATTTTCTTTGGTGTATATTCCGTCTACGATAACGGAATCACCACGTAGCACATAAATACCTTTGGCATGTTCTGTCCAGGAACCGTTTTTATAACAACTATCAGGGATAGTCTGTACTTTGTTGTTCACATGCATTGTCGCATAAACCGAATCACAGGTAAACTTAAATTCAGTCAAGGTATACTGCATCATCTGCTGCTGTCCCGGAATACTGTCCTGTACCCACTCGCCCTGTAAAAACGAAGCTCCTTCACCCTGCATATCTGAATTAAATTTGCAGGCGGTAAAAAAAGAAAAACATACCTATGGCAAGAGCCAGTAGGTATGTTTTTGATGATATATTTTTATTGAAATTATTGCCACAGCTTATTTTAAACTTCCAACCATTTCCTCAGGTTTTACCCAAGCATCAAAATCTTCCGGAGTCACATAACCCAAACGTACTGCTTCTTCTTTAAGTGTAGTACCGTTTTTATGTGCCGTTTGAGCAATTTCAGCAGCTTTGTAATAACCAATTTTCGTGTTTAGCGCAGTGACCAACATCAATGAGTTGTCAACCAATTCTTTGATGCGTTTGTAGTTAGGCTCGATACCGGCAGCACAGTGCTCTTCAAAAGAAATACAAGCGTCGCCCAATAAACGTGCAGACTGCAAGAAGTTCGCTGCCATCAATGGTTTGAATACATTCAACTCATAATGTCCTTGCGTACCACCAATGGTGATCGCAACATCGTTCCCCATAACTTGGGCAGCGACCATTGTTAACGCTTCACATTGTGTAGGATTCACTTTACCTGGCATAATAGATGATCCCGGTTCATTTTCTGGAATAAGGATTTCACCGATACCTGAACGAGGACCAGAAGCCAACATACGGATGTCGTTGGCAATTTTATTCAATGCTACAGCCAATTGTTTCAAAGCGCCATGCGTCTCTACGATGGCATCGTGTGCTGCCAAAGCTTCAAATTTGTTCTCCGCAGTAACAAAAGGAAGACCTGTAAATTCAGCGATGTATTTTGCAACAACAACATCATAACCAGTAGGTGTATTTAAACCAGTTCCTACAGCCGTACCGCCTAATGCTACCTCAGATAGATGTGAAAGTGTATTTCTTAGTGCTTTTAGGCCATGGTTTAATTGTGCCACATAGCCAGAAATCTCTTGACCTAATGTCAAAGGTGTCGCATCCATTAAGTGTGTACGACCGATTTTAACAACATTCTTGAACTCTTCAGCTTTTTTAGCCAACGTATCACGTAGTTTTTCAACACCGGGGATAGTTACTTCGGCAACAGCTTTATAAGCCGCAATATGCATTCCGGTAGGGAACGTATCATTTGATGACTGTGATTTGTTTACATCATCATTCGCTTTTAATACAGGTTCTCCTTCACCAATCTTATGTCCAGCCAATACTTGGGCACGGTTTGCCACAACTTCATTCACATTCATGTTGGATTGTGTTCCCGAACCAGTTTGCCAGATCACCAATGGAAACTGATCATCAAGTTTACCTGCTAGGATCTCATCACATACAGCTGCAATAGCATCACGTTTTTCAATAGGTAAAACACCCAATTCGTGGTTTGCATAGGCTGCTGCTTTTTTCAAGTAAGCAAAACCTGCAACGATCTCATGTGGCATAGAAGCTGCCGGTCCGATTTTGAAGTTGTTGCGTGAACGTTCTGTTTGTGCACCCCAGTATTTATCTGCAGGTACTTGAACTTCACCCATCGTATCTTTTTCAATTCTGAATGACATATTGTTTTGTATAAATAAAACGTAAAAATTATCTGTATTCGTGCAAAGCACTAAACACATCGATCACAAAGTTAACGGATAATATAGTAAAAAGTAAAAATTAAAAGGTAAAAATCAAAAATTGAAACAATTAGTAAGCCATCGACTTGTAGAACCAAGATTTTGCTTCTCACGCTGAGAAATAAAAATTAAAAGCTAATCATCAAAAGCTGGAAACAGTTAGTAAGCCATAAGCTTGTATAACCAAAATCTATATACCCATTACTCAATACTCAATACTCATTACTCAATACTCACAAACCAAGACGCTTGGTCAGGAATTCATTCACATGATGAAATACCTGCTTTGGTTTTAAGGCACGCCAAGATAGTTCATTGAGTGCACCGCCAAAATTGATGTAATAATCAATATTTTGTTGTTGAAACTCTTCGATTACATGGTCACGGAAGCCTACGCCCGCAATCCAGCCATCGTCGATATCCTGAAACCATTCCTCATAATAGGAGTCATCTGAAGCATGGAAATTCAATACATTCTCCCCAATGAGGATGAAATATTTTATACCCTGACTGATCATGACATCGATAAGTTCTCTTTTCAGTAACATGATATCATTGTATATGGCATCGTTCCATTCGCCGATCAACTCGATAATACAGTATTGTTTTTCATAATCGACAAATAATACCTTTAGATACAGCGTGAGCGAACGAATTCATCCCATTGTGGATGCAGCAAAAAGTTATAGATCTGCTTGTCGAAATCGAATTCGCTGTAGACCGTACCATAAAATGGTGATTGTTCGTCTTCGGCAGCGATATAATAGTCGCGCCAATTGTAATAAGGTTCGATTTCGTGCATATATTAAATTCCTTTCCAAGTTCAAACTAAGATAAATTTGCGCTTATTTGCAAGTTTCATTGCTGCTATTTCGTGTTTTCTGTCAAAGTAAGTGTGCGGAACTTCTAGACGTAAACAGTCAGCGACAATTTTTTGTTTTTAATGTAAAATTATACGGCTGTTTACAGATTAAACCGAATAAACTTGTTACTTTTGAGACGTAATTTCATGAGCGCACAGGCTCGGTTTATCTTTTATAAACACTGGGTTTTTCCAATGCAAAAGAGTATTAAGCGAAATATTTTTGTAGCCGCTACATATGCTGCAGTATTGCTTCTTGGCTTGCTGTTGGGACAGAATTATGCCGAAGAACAGGGGAGCAATCAGAAAACAACCTTTTCAAGTCTAGGCTCCAATGGAAATTCGGACAAATTGCAATACCTGGTCCAGCTGATCTCTGAAAATTACGTTGACAATATTAGTGTCGACACTGTGCAAGATGAAGCCATTGAACACGTTGTTTCTCGCCTTGATCCTTTCTCCACATTTTTACGACCTAATCAGGTGCTCGCCAAGCAGGAAACGCTGGAAGGTTCCTTCGATGGAATAGGGGTAGAATATTTTCGTTTGAAGGATACACTGCTTGTTGTAGGAATGGTATCCGCTGGTCCAGCGGAGAAAAGTGGTATGCGGATCGGTGATCGTATTCTAAAATCGGAAACAAAGATCTTGCGGGGAAAAAGGTGCCCGAGGCAGAAATTGAAAAATTGATCCGTGGAAAGAAAGGAACAGCGGTACTTATTTCGATCCAACGGAATGGACAAACGCTCGTTAATCCGTTGAAAGTCATTCGTGACCAGGTAAACGTAACCAGCTTGGATGCCTCCTATATGATCGCTCCCAAGACGGCTTACATCAAGATACGCCGCTTTGGACATAAGACTGCGGATGAATTTAAACAGTCACTGATTGATCTCCGGAAAAGTGGTGCACAGGATCTTATCTTGGATCTACGTAATAATGGTGGTGGATTTGTGCATACTGCGATAGATCTGGCGGGACAGTTTTTTAAAGAAAAGAGACTGTTGATGTATACCGAAGGAGCTAATGAACAACGTCAAGATTATTATTCGGAGAAAACGGGCGAGTTTGGGGATGGTCGTGTGGTCATATTGATCAACGAAAGTACGGCATCAGCGAGTGAGATTCTGAGTGGTGCTTTACAGGATTTAGATCGGGCCACTGTCGTAGGAAGACGCTCGTATGGAAAGGGTTTAGTTCAGGAACAGTTTGACTTCTCGGATGGATCCGCCGTAAATTTGACTGTCGCGCGTTATTATACGCCATTAGGAAGGTGTATTCAACGCAAATATAGCCGGGCAAATTTTGATGCCGCAAAATATATGACGGGTTTTGATCTTTGGACGCTCGATACTGAATTTCGTCAAAGGAAATGTTCACAACAAGCAAGGGCAAACTGGTTTTTGGTGGCGGCGGAATTTTGCCGGATGTGAATATCCCAATTGACACTAATGAAACAAGTGCGAAGTATCGGGAGATCTACCATTCCAATTCAATCGAGGAATTTGTGTATGACCGGTTCACCAAACATCTACCAGCATATTCCATTGAAAACTTTATCAGTGGTTATCATTTACCCGCGGCAGAGTTTGATCTTTTTATTTCATTTCTGAATACGCAAAAGCGGATTCCGGTGAACGCAAATGAAGCAAAAAATCTGCATGATCTGATTCAGTCAGATATTGAAGCCTTGGTCGGAAGATACTATTTTGGCCGTGAAGCTTATTACAAAATAAAAAATAGAAGGGATAAATTTATCGAAATAGGTCTCAAATCTTTAGGCTATCAGATGCCTAAGGTTTAAGCCGTAGATCTGACCACACTGGATAGTGGTCGGATAGCTTTTGTTTGACAACCTGATAATTCATAACCTGAAATTTTGGACTGGCAAAGATATAGTCAATCTGAAAAATTGGCAAAAGTGCGTGGTGGGTCACCCCATCCATTTCCTTTTTCCTTAAAGGCATTATACATGCCATCTCCAATGAGATTCACCGAATAACTCATGGGCGTATCGTTAAAATCACCAACGGCAATATAAGGGTACTGACAGTCATTCATATGTTTTTTCAGCGAATGCGCCTGTTCACTGCGGAGTTCAAATGCATTTTTTAGCTTTCTGCTCAACCGGCGAGTAGCCGTATTGTCGGTTTCAGTCTTGTTAGACAGATTTTGAATAAACTCCTTGTCTTCATTCTGTAGCGCGAAGGATCGCAGGTGGATATTATAGATGCGTACCAAGGTGTCCTGCTTTTTGATGTCCACATAACATATTCTGTTGATGCCATAGTCGTTGTCACGAATAGTGCCCGAATCGTAGATGGGAAAACGAGATAAAACAGCCATGCCATAGGCTTCGTAGTCATTTTTGGAACTCGGTTCAAAGAAGAAATAATCGTAACCCAATTTATCCTTAAACTCTTCGGAGAAAACATGTTTCCCTTTGATTTTACTGATATATTCCTGAAAGCAAATGACATCAGGTGAGATGCTATCAATGATACGGACAACGTCGGCTTTAAAGTTCTTTTTTCTTCATTAACCTTTTTGAACAAATGGGCATTGAAAGTCATGATACGTAATGTACGTGTTTCAGATGGCACAGGCGGGTTTTCTTTGCGGATATTCCAATGTTTGGTTAAAAAGGGCCAACCCAATAAGATTGCTGCCAGAGAGTAGAGGGCAACCTTTCGTTTACGCAGTAACCAGTAGCAGATAAAACCAATATTGACGATCAGAATAGGGAGATAGCCCAGTCCCATAAATGCAATGGGCCAAAAGATTTCGGATTGATGAAGGTTGCAGCGTAACTCATGAGCAATGCAATGATCGCAAGCATATTTGCCAGGAACATTGTTTTGCTTATAAATCCCAGTTTTCTTCTTAAAAATGTCCTTCTATCCATCAACCTTGTCGCCACTATTGCTTGCCCTAAAGAGCGTTTCTTTTTCATGGTGTGTCAGACTTTCATAACCAGATACTGAAATCTTGTCTAGGATAGTATCAATTTCATCCTGGTTAGGTAAGTCATAACGATGTTTCCGATTTGTCGGTATATGATTGCCCACAACAACTTTCATTTTTGCGGGCTTTTTTGTTTTTTCTGAAAAAGTGTTGACCAGTCCATGCCAGATCTTAGAGCATAGGTAAAAGCCATCCCAAAGAGAACGACGGCAAAATAAGAGACTGCAGCAGGTCTGTTGCCAATAGCGAAAAATAGAAATTCCAATGCAAAATAGACGATGGCTACTATTTTTAATTTAACAGTACCAAAAAGTAATAGTCGCAATTCATAGTTTGGAATTAAAGTGACAATTGCTGCGAGTATCGCTGCCAATGGATGAGCTCCCCATTAAATGCAGATCTGTAGGCGGAGGAATAAGTGTGCCAAAACCCACATAGAGCGTGCTACTTAGGAGCCATGAGGCAATGTAGACAAAGAAAAACTGCCTCTTGTTTAGGAATGTGAAGAATATCTGGCCTACCCAATACAGCCATAGGCTGTCAAAAATTAAATTTAAAAGCTGAACATAGACAAAATTGGACGAAATCAGAGACCAAGGTTGTGCTAAGAAAACCGAAAAATTGCTTGGTAAGCTCAAATGCTTAACGATAGGCTGTAGGAAACTTTGAGAGATGAATTTCAGCTCAAAGAGCAGGTCCAAAAAATAAATGAGAACAAATAAACATACCTGAATACTGATCACAACCGGAATCGGCGAACCTGTTTTATATGTTTGTCTCCAAAAATCTTTTAAACCAATGCTATTCATGACGCGCTATTAATAAATTCCCTTTCTAATCCTCCAAAATTTGAGCAGCAAGTAACCAAACAGTGCGCCACCAACGTGCGCTAGATGGGCTACAGAATCTCCGGGCCTAGATAAGCTCATATAGATCTCGATCAAAATAAAGCCTCCGATCATATATTTGGCTTTGACTGGTACAGGAATAAACAAAAATTGAAGCGGTATGTTTGGAAAAAGGTAAGCAAAAGCAAGCAATACACCGTATACAGCGCCAGAAGCACCCAGCATACGTGAAGTATAGATCTCTTGTACCAAACCTGGGTTAGCTGTGTTTAGCGTAGACATGTCCAAACTTTGGTGCAACGGGAAGAAGCTTCCGGTTGCATTATATATTTCAAAACCCTGAACCCCATTTGCAATAGCCATGCACCGATACCCGAAATCAGGTAGAAATTCAAAAAACGTTTTGGACCAAGTACTTGCTCGATCATGGGGCCAAAGATGACCAAAGAAAACATATTGAAGAAGATATGACCGAGGTCAGCATGCATAAACATATGCGTGATTACCTGCCATATTTTAAAATATGGGGAATCCGGGTAGAAAACCGGAAGATAATTATAGGCAATGGGCACAAATTGTGATCCTAAAAAGAATACAATATTTACGATCAGTAAATTCTTGATAACGGGTGTCAATTGTTGAAACATATAGTTCTATCTTCTAGTTTTTACCAAATTTTTCTGCTAATTCCTGCAATGTAAATGTTACGATAACAGGGTTGCCATAGATGGAGATATTCGGTGATTGACAGGCAAAAAGCTTGTCGACCAATTCTGCCATAGCAGTGTTGTCAAGCTGTGTGCCTGGTTTGATCGCAGCATTACGAGCAAGGCTTTTTGCGAGATTCTCGCGTTTAGCTAGCTTGTATTCGGATTGATTATTTTTATAATCTTCCAATATTTTTTCAATCATTTTGATCTCATCAAAGCCTGTTCCCAAGTCTGCTGGAATTCCGTCAATAATATAGGAATTTTTTCCAAATTCACGAATCTGAAAACCTAGACCGTTGATGTCATCCAATAAGTCTTTCATCAACTCATTATCAGCAGGGTTGAGATCTATGGTCTGCGGGAATAAGCTTTGTTGACTTAAACCTTTATGCTGATCGAGCTGTTCCAGAAACTGTTCAAATAAAATACGTTCGTGGGCAGCTTGTTGGTCAATAAGGATAAAACCAGAATGGATCTGTGAAACAATATACTTGTTGTGCAGCTGAAAAAATAATTTAGATGAAGTTTTATCTTCCACTTGGATGGCCTGTGGACGATCCGTCTCCAATTCTGAACCTGTATGCAAAGGAAGCTGTACAGACTCCTCCTTTTCGACGATTTCGTACAATGAATCCCAATTGCTTGGTATTCCCCTGTTTTTTTGCAAAGCCTTCCGCGTAACTATCCGATCTGGAATAGGATGATTTGGACTTGTCTGTGTCAAAGGGGTTGAAGTCTGGATTGAAGGTGACTGTCGGCGCAATAATCTCATCCAATGATTTCTTTGTGATCAGATTGGTGAAGCTTGTCTCCTGTTCAAAATCCAAAGAAGGCATGATATTATAGCGTCCCAATGACCTTTTCACCGCTGAACGGATGATAGCATAAATTGCCTTGTCATCCTCATATTTGATTTCGGTCTTTGTTGGGTGTACATTGATATCAATACGAGCAGGATCTATGTCGATAAATAGAACATAAAACGGAAAAGTTTCCGCTTGCATAATATCCTCGTACGCATTCATAACCGCATGGTGCAGATAAGGGTCACGGACAAATCGTCTGTTGACAAAGAAAAACTGTTCGCCACGTGTTTTCTTTGCAAATTCAGGCTTTCCGACAAAACCTTCCACTTTAATAATGGATGTATCCTCTTCCACAGGGACCAGTCGTTGGTTGTAGTTGTTCCCGAAGATATGGACAATCCGTTGTTTCAATGTTTCAGCAGGGAGATGGTATATTTCATTTCCATCACTATGCAGGGAAAGGAAAATCTGTGGATTGGATAAGGCAATACGCTGAAATTCGTCAATGATATGGCGCATTTCAACAGAATTGCTCTTTAAGAAATTCCTGCGAGCAGGGATATTGTAAAAAAGGTTTTTGACTAAAATATTTGTTCCAGCAGCAACAGCTTCTGGATATTGATTGACAACTTTTGATCCTTCTATTTCGACCACAGTACCAAGTTCATCTTCGATACGGCGTGTTTTTAGTTCTACTTGTGCTATCGCAGCGATGGACGCCATCGCTTCTCCACGGAAACCCATGGTGCGAATAGCAAATAAATCTTCAGCTTTCCGGATCTTTGACGTCGCATGACGTTCAAAGCAAAGGCGAGCATCTGTTACGCTCATGCCACAGCCATTGTCAATGACTTGGATCAACGATTTGCCCGCGTCTTTAACAATAAGTTTTATTTTGTCAGCTCCAGCATCAATGGCATTCTCAATCAATTCTTTAATGGCAGACGCTGGTCGCTGCACCACTTCTCCCGCCGCAATCTGATTAGCAACATTATCTGGAAGTAATTGAATAATATCCGACATATAATACAAAGTTACGAAATATCCATATTTAGAAAGCACAAACACAAATGAAAATCAACTGGATATTCCAGATGGCTTCTAAAACCGTCTATGACGATATACATGCTTTTAAACATAATGTGATGAACAAACAAATAGTAAGTATAAGCCGATGTTTCCAACCGGAACTGTCAAACATCAGGCATACCCCATAATAGTCTGATCTGGTTACATCTCCAGTTTTAGGAAACGTGCGGTTTCGCTTTTCTTGTTTTTAATTAAATTTTCTGGGGTTCCCTCAAATAATACTTGACCACCCTCTTTCCCACCTTCAGGACCGATATCAACCACCCAGTCCGCGGATTTGACAACATCAAGGTTGTGTTCGATAATCAATACCGTATTTCCACGGTCCACCAGTCGGTTGATTACACCCATGAGCACATTGACGTCTTCAAAATGAAGTCCTGTTGTCGGTTCGTCGAGGATGTAAAATGTGTTTCCGGTATCTTTCTTGGAAAGTTCTGTGGCAAGTTTCACCCGCTGTGCCTCTCCTCCAGATAAGGTCGTAGACGATTGACCCAAGGTAATATAACCTAAACCTACATCCTGTAAGGTTTTGATTTTTCTGTAAATGCTCGGTACATTTTCAAAGAAATCAACAGCATCATTGATGCTCATGTCAAGTACATCTGAAATAGATTTACCCTTGTAGCGTACTTCCAAAGTTTCTCGGTTATAACGCTTTCCGTGACATGTTTCACAAGGAACCTGTACATCAGGAAGGAAATTCATTTCAATTACTTTCAAGCCTGCACCCTGACAAGTTTCACAGCGTCCGCCTTTGACATTGAATGAAAAACGACCGGGTTTATACCCTCTGATTTTTGCTTCGGGAAGCTGAACAAAGAGCGTGCGTATATCGGAGAATACGCCTGTATAGGTTGAAGGATTGGAGCGTGGCGTACGGCCAATAGGACTTTGATCGATTTCAATGACTTTATCAATATGCTCCAAGCCCTCAATCTTTTTGAATGGAAGTGGAGTCGCTTTTGCCCGGAAGAAATGTTTGTTTAAGATCGGGTACAATGTACCAGTAATTAAACTCGATTTACCAGAGCCTGAAACACCCGATACGACGATCAATTTACCGAGCGGAAAGGTTACGGTCAGGTTTTTGAGATTATGCCCTGTAGCGCCATGAATGGTCAGCGTTTTGCTATTGCCTTCACGACGTTTTTCTGGGATCTTAACCGCTTTTTCCCATTAAGATAAGCCGCGGTCAAGGAATCGGATTTTAAGATCTCATCGGGTTGTCCTTCAGCAACGACTGTACCACCATGGACACCCGCCGCCGGGCCCATATCAATCACATAATCCGCATGTAGGATCATATCCTTATCATGTTCAACAACCAAGACCGAATTGCCAATATCACGTAAGTTTTTGAGCGCCTTAATGAGACGTTCGTTGTCGCGTTGATGTAATCAATGCTTGGTTCATCCAGAATATAAAGGACGTTGACCAATTGTGAACCAATCTGGGTGGCTAAACGGATCCGTTGCGCTTCCCCTCCAGATAAGGTTTTTGCCGTACGATCCAATGTCAGGTAATTCAAGCCTACATCCAGTAGAAAGCCCAAACGGGCCCTTATTTCTTTAAGTATTTCTGTAGCAATGACCAATTGGCGTTCATCCAGTTTGCCCTCTACCTGATCGAACCATTCTTTTAACGCAGAAATATCTAATGTCGATAGTTCATGGATATTCTTGTCTGCGATCATAAAGTGCAGCGATTCTTTCTTCAACCGTGCTCCTTCGCAAGTAGGACAGGTAACTTTGGTTCTGAAATCATCCAGTGAAGGGGCTTCATCAGAAGATTTTCCGGAAAATTCCTCAAGCATTTTGAAGATCCTTCAAATTCCACACGATATTCACGGGTACCATAACTTCCATAGGATACGGTGACGACGATAGGTTCTTCTTTATTGCCAAACAAAAGCTGATCAATCTGCTCATCGCTCAATTTTTCCAATGGTGTTGTTACCGCAAAATCCAATTTTTGGCGACGGCTTTAAGCACCTCAAAAGTCCAGTTCTCCCGGGTTGGCCCCAATGGTGCCAGCCCTCCTTTTTGAATACTGAGTTTCTTGTCAGGAATGACGGCATTTTTATCAATCTCAAAGATATAACCTAATCCATCACATGTCGGACAGGCACCATAAGGTGAGTTGAATGAGAAGGTGTTTGGCTGTGGTTCATCATAAGAGATGCCGGATTCAGCATCCATCAGATAGCGGCTATAAAATTGCTCCTGATTGTCTTTTGTAGACACTTTGATAATGCCTTTTGCCGTTTTCATGGCTTGCATAACCGAAGTCTGTAGCCGCTTTTTGTCATCACGTTCTATTTTCAAACGGTCAACGACAATCTCAATATCGTGAATCTTATAGCGGTCTACTTGCATTTTTGGAACAAGGTCCAGTATTTCACCGTCTACACGTACTTTGACATAACCCTGTTTACGAATTTGTTCAAAAAGCTCCCGATAATGTCCTTTACGTCCTTTTACAACAGGAGCGAGGATATTTAACGCTTGCCCTTCAAACTCGTCCAAAATACGGTCGATCACCTGATCGTCAGACATGCGTTCCATTTTTTTGCCAGTGACATAGGAGAATGCTTCACCTGCGCGGGCAAACAAAAGACGCATAAAATCATATACTTCAGTGATGGTTCCTACGGTTGACCTTGGATTTTTGCTCGTTGTTTTCTGTTCAATGGAAATCACAGGGCTCAAACCCGATATCTTGTCCACATCCGGACGCTCCATACCCCCAAAAACTGACGGCTATAGGCACTAAAAGTTTCCATATACCGACGCTGTCCCTCTGCATAAATGGTGTCAAAAGCCAAGGAAGACTTTCCACTGCCGCTTAAACCGGTGATGACAACCAATTCATTTCTCGGAAAAGATACATCTATATTTTTTAGATTGTGCGCACGCGCACCAAATACTTGAACTTCACTCTGTTCGCCCAAATCTGGGCTTCTTTTTACTGCCATGAAAACTCCTTAAAACCCTTGAAAAGGGATAAAATGCAAAACATGCAAAATTACAGATTTTAAAGGAATTATGCGAGCCTATCTGACTTTTGGAATAAAATGTGATATACAGGTGATGCGGAGCTCTTGTGATGCTGTAATGATTTAGGAAAGTTACGAAGGTTATTGTTATCTTGTGATCGATTTAGATCGTTATGACAACCTTGTATGTTGTAAGTATATACAGGAAGTGTCTCGAAAATAAAACGTTAAAATTAAAAAACCAATTCAATGAGTTTGTAAACCAGCGTTATGTTTCAACTAAGGTCTCCATGCTCTATACTCAATACAACAATAATGCGAAAATACGACGTCAGCAAACAGGAGAAACAATCCATCGAAGATATTGTCCAATTTTGGAAAAAGGAGAATCTATTGGATGAACAAAAGGCCAGTGAACTGATGGATAGCCTCGATGTTAAAAGTTTTGACTGGGGACAACTGGCGCGTTATGCTTTCTGGATCGCCTTGGCTTCTTTGGTATTCGCTGTTTTTTCGCTATTTACAGATGCTTCTTTCCTAGCTTTTGTGGATACCCTTTATGAAGCACCCAATATTTTATTCTGCTTCTTTTTGCTGCGGTCGCTGTACTGTTCTACACGCTTGGGTTTCGTTATAAAAAGCGTTATCCCTACAAGAATCTTTCCACAGAGACAATGATGTTGATCGGAGTGTTCGGAACCGCCGCCTGCATCGGATTTATGGGCAAGGTATTGGATAAGGATACCATGCATTATTCACTTTTATTTTTATTGTCTGTTGCGATCTATGGTATTCTTGCAGTAAAGCTCGATAGCAAGCTGATCTGGACTTTTATGCTTTTGGCCCTTGGGGTTTGGTTCGCTACCGAAACAGCTTATCATAGCAATTGGGGATTTAAATTCTGGGAATGAATTATCCGTTGCGCTTTACTATTTTCGGTGCAATCATCACAGCAGCAGCGGTTTGGTTACAACCGCGTTTCGAACGCTTGCAGATCTTTCAGCCGATCAGTTATATCATCGGATTGATTTACCTCATGGTCTCTTTATGGGCACTATCCATTTTTGGTAACTATTCGGATTTTTATGAATGGACCACCGTCCGTCAATACCATATGTTTTATTGGGGTATTTTATCTACTGCCGTGTCCGCTTTTCTGGTTATTTATGGGCTAAAAGCAAAGATAATGTCACCCGTGAGGTGGGGTTTGTGTTTTTGGTACTGAATATCTATACACGCTACGTCGAGTACCTATGGGATAACATCAATAGAGCTGTATTTTTCTTGATCCTGGCAGTTTCCTTTTGGTTTGTCGGACGCTGGGCAGAGAAATTATGGAATAGACGAAAAGAGGAGCTTGGAAGCTAATAACAATTGAATCCTCAGATGGATGGTATTGTTAAAAACAACATCTGGTGTACTTTTCAGAAATGAACGGTAAACCCTATACCACGATTCGAAGTAATGCTAAGAGTGGGGTCATGGCTCAGGTATTTTCGAATACGTGTGATAAAGACGTCCATGCTTCTACCCGTAAAAAAATCAGCAGTTCCCCATACTTTTTCGAGGATATCTTCCCGTGTCACGAGTTGACCATTGTGTTGACAGAGGAATAACAGCAACTGTGCTTCGCGTTCTGTGAGTTTATAGTGTTCAAGAGCGTGACTTAACAGCAGTTGGTCCGGTGAAAATAGATATGAACCAATTGAAATGGACCCTGAAGAAACATGTTTTTGATTACGCTTTAATATATTTTGTATGCGAAGTAATAACTCTTCGGGATCACAGGGTTTGGTGATGTAATCATCTGCACCGATTTTCAAGCCCGTTAGTTTATCGATCTTTTGCTCCTTGGCCGTTAAAAAATAAATGGAAGTAAAGGAAAAAGCGTGTTGATCTCTTTTGCTAAAGTGAAACCGCTTACCTGTGGAAGCATAACATCCAAAATAATTAAATCATATCCCGTCAGCCTTTGAAAATCGGCTGTAAGATCCTTCGGTTGTGCAATCCAATCCACCTTAAAATCCGAAAGTTCTAGGTATTGCTTCAACATAAACCCAAAATCCGGATCATCCTCTACCAGTAATAGTTTATTCTTCATTTCTTCGTTTTGTCTAACGGATGTTTGGCCCCTTTGTTTCTCATCCTTATTATGATCTCCTTGTCTCTGCCCCATCCAAATTTAACACCCTTTATCCCCATGTTTAAGATGAACTTTATAACCCGATAAATTAGCGTGGTAAGAGCACTGTAAAAGTTGTCCCCTGTTGCAATTTACTGATGACCTTGATCTCTCCACCATATTTCTTGATGATATTCTTAACAAGGAACAGACCGATCCCTAATCCCTTTGTGTCATGGATATTGTCTTTTTGGATACGATAAAACTTTTCAAAAATATAAGGCAATTCGCTTTCATCCATACCTTGGCCATTGTCCCTGAACTGAATGGATAGATAGTTTTTCTGTTCTTCAAAACGAATGCCCAACGCTGTGGCACCGTATTTAACCGCATTATTCATCAAGTTGTAAAAGAATGTCGTAGCATCAGTGGGGTTAAGGCAAATTTGTAGGTTAGAGCCTAGTTCCACAATAAGCTTGACAGTTGGATTGCATAACTGAAAATCGCTAAAAATGGCCTGTAACTCATCCGCCGTTATTGGGGATAGGCTTGTTGCGCTTTGATGCTCACTTAATGGATCTAGGGTTTGCTCTAAGCGGCTTACTTGGCGTTCAATCACCGTGATGATGTTGTCATCGGGAGACTTTCGGAGTGTTTTAGCCGCAATTTTTAGGGTCGCAACCGGTGTCTTTAGTTCATGCGAAATATTGTCTACGACATCATGTAATACCGCAATCTGTTTGTCTTGTTTTCGGAGATTCGTGATAGTTCGATAAAATAGCCAGATAAATGCTGCTAGAATCAATAAGGTGCTCAACAGGAGGGAAGCCAGCTCCTTAAATAAAATCCAGCCCAAATTGACCACTTCAAAGGAAGTCTTTCGCGGAACTGAAAAAACATATAATATTTCTTTGCTCTCGATACGATCCGCTATCTTATTTGTTTCTGTTTTTTCCGTAACCCATTTGCTTGTGGATAATTCCGTTGGATTGTGAAAGGTACCATTTGTTGTATAGACGATGATCGGTCCACTGACCAATGGTTTTACAGCATCTTTATAATAAATACCTAATATTTCCTGCTTAAGGATGACATGCATTCCTAAGGGCTGGAATATACTGTCGACATATTTGGTAAGCTCCTTGGAAGTTTTCTGTGCGTAGGTTTGATACTGTTTTTTAGGCCTTCTTCCGTGATTTCTTTCTTGACCAGTTTGATGTAGTAATCTCTGGCGATATCCTTACTTAATAAGTTGTGGTCAAAAATAAGATTTGAGTCGTCTAAGTTGTCCAGATTCTTTTTGACCATCGCGAGCATCTCACGTTGTTTGAGTTGGTAGGTGTTGTATAATTGATAACCTTGGATGCCGATAAGAACAGCAAAAAATAAGATGAAAAGAATAATATAGTTTTTAGGTTTCAATTCCATATACAAATATAATTGCTTGCAAGCAACATCAGACACCTTAACACAGCATTAACTCTTCATTAACCATATTTAGCGGGGGTAATGGACAATTTTGGGGTATTAAATACCAAAATATGAAAGGATTATTATTTTTGCTCTTAGCTCCTTTGCTTTCTACAGCACAGACTAGGCAAGTAGGGGGACAAATTCAAAATGGAAATAGCGAGGGACTGGCTGATGTATCTATTGTGTTATTGGATAGCACTTATCAACAGATTCGCGAAATGAAGACTGATCTTTCCGGGAAGTTTGAATTAGCATTAGCACAGCATACGAAATACTATCTCAAAGCATCACATTTGAATTTTGGTACCAAAGAATTATTTTTTTACAGCGATACCATAAAAAGCCCGTTGATCGTGACCCTTCTTCCCAAGGCGAAAGAGCTTGAGGAAGTGAATGTTGTAGGCCGGCAACCCCGATTGATCCGCAAGTTGGATCGCCTAGAATTTAACGTACAGCATAGTAACCTCTCTGCGCTCAATACCTGGGACATCCTTAAACGTACACCTTTGGTGATGGCGAGTGGCTCGGACTTAATGGTGCGCGGAAGTAAAAAGATTATGGTGCTGATCAATGACCGCAAGATTCTGCTCAGTGGTGAGGAACTGAAAACCTATCTGGAGAATACAGCTGGCACCGATGTCCAGTCCATCGAGGTGATTACAAATCCCCTGCAAAATATGAAGCTGAGGGAAGTACAATCATTAACATCAAGCTTTCCAAATCTACCTTATATGGCTATCGGGGTACGTTAGTGGGGTTGGCGGAGAAAAGCACGACCTGGAAACAGTTGTTTGGACTGCACAGTATTACAAGAATGAAAAATTCAATCTACGGGCAACATACAATTTTGGACGCGGTACCTATGCCCGTTATGAAACAAACTACGTGTATTACCCGAAGGAACAGACTTCATGGGAAGGCACGATGGATCGTTTCGATACCAATAATAGCCAAAATAGTTATGTGCTTTCAATGGAATATACACCAGACACAACATGGTCAATCAATATGGGCTTAACAGGTTATTATGGGCCGAGGTCCTACGGCATCTATGAGGTACCTACAGTAATCTATAACAAAGACCATGTGCAGGAATCTAGCTATTTTACAACAAATGATCATGAACGGTCCAATAAAAACAACAATCTATATCTCCAGGTGGCCAAGAAGCTCAGTTCCAAATGGAATATTAATTGGTCTTCTTATTTCACGTCCAGCAATGCGACCAACGATCAAGATGTTTTGACAGCATTGAATTTTAAGGGAAAAACCATCGAGTACGCGTTTTATCAGCAATAACGATAGTGAAAACCGGCTTTTTTCCACACAAATAGATATTACGGGAAAGATTAAAGGACTAGATGTTGAGTTTGGTGGAAAGTTTAGCGCTGTCAAAACAACAAGTGACTTAATATTTTCGGACGATGAATCAGGTACCCTTCAATACCGGCCCGACAAGAGCAGCCTGTTTGATTATAAGGAGCGTAATGGCGCCTTATATACATCGATTAACTATAGCTGGAAGAAATGGAGCTGGAAAGCGGGGTTAAGAGGGGAGTATACCGATCTAGAAGGACGGGTTTCAGAACCTGAGGACATGAATAAAAAGGATTATTTTGTGTTATTTCCTACTTTCTATATGCAATATGCGCTCTCGGATCAGCAGCAATTCGGATTTTCCTATGGTAAACGCATCAGCCGCCCCGCTTATTCATGGCTTAATCCTGCGAAATCCTATTATAACCTGTTTTCATATTTCCAGGAGATCCCCGCTTGAGGGCCACGATTGTGCATAATCTCAACCTGACCTGGACAAAGGATAATTGGAATGTGGATCTATTTTATCGCTTTGAAAAATGGCCTAATATGGAAATTGCTTTGCAGGATAATGTCAACCACCAATTGGTCTTTCAATATACCAATATTAAGAAAGGGCAAGGGGCAGGGATAGATCTGGGGAAGAGCTTTCAATTGACATCCCGTTGGGGATTAAATCTTCAACTGGAAGGAATGTACAATGAGAATTATTTTATGGGGGCCGATGCAGTGCTGCATAAGAACGATGTTTATATCGGCAATGGTAACATCAGTTCAAACTATGTCCTGGACAAAAATGCGGGTTGGAATCTGGAACTCGGCAATACGTTTACCTCACCTACTATTCAGGGACCATTTCGGATTACAGGCTACTCCAGTACCTATGTGATGAGCAATCGAAAGTTTTTTAATAAGCGATTAGAGGTCAACCTTGCGTTTATGGATATTTTTAGGACAGAGAAAATGAGAATATCGTCAAAATATGCCGATCAAAACAATTATTTTGATGATTATCGGGATACAAGAAAGGTAAATGTGACATTGCGGTATCACTTTGGGAACCAAAAGGTCAAGAGCGGCAACCAACCAAATAAGACCGAAGAGCAAACAAGACTTTAGTCCGCTATTCTTTAAATAACTGTCTATCCTTCATATGTCAGATTCGTTTGAAATATGAAGGACAGACATACTGAAATCTTAGTTTATTTTTAGCGAATAAGTGATGTTGATACCACCCGCCGCAAGCATATCATGTACTGAACAATATTTTTTCACAGCTAGCTCGGCTGCTTTCGCCGCCTTCACTTCATCAATTTCCCCTTTGAGGAAAAAGTTGATATGAATATCCGTAAACACTTGGGGCACTTCTTCGCGACGCTTTCCTTCTACTTCCACCTGGACATCATCAACTTGCTGACGTTGTTTTACCAGGATACTATGTAGGTCAAAAACGCTACAAGAACCCAATGCCATCAATACCAATTCCATGGGGCGAACACCTTTTCCTTCACCACCAATCGCTTCGGAACCATCGATGTTGACTTTGACGGAAGATAATTCACTGCTGGCTTCGAAATGCACAGCTTGGTTGACACGGTTTAATTTGATTTTCATAAGAATAATTATTTACTACGCGTATTGTATTTCTCTGTTAACACATCCACGCGGCCACTATAATGACTTCCACTGTACCAATCTTATCCTATGCAGATTTGTTAGGTGTAGCTTTTGAAGCGGATGAATGTTAAACAAAAATAAACATTGTCTAACAAAAAAGGTCATCTGAATGTTCAATTCAAATGACCTTTTTGTTATCCTTTGACTAATTTATAGCATTAAGGTAAGGCAACTCCACCATACTGGCTGACATTTACTTTCCCTAATTTGGTGCTATATTTTGCATTGATCGCATCAACAAAAACATTGGCCATAATGGCATAGCCCATAGGTGTTAAGTGAACTCCATCCAACGAAAATATATTACCAGTGATATATTTGTTACTGATGGCGATACCGTTAATCTGATAGCCCGATTTTACTTTGTTCAAGAAGCTGTAGATATCCGCTACTGCAAGTTTTTTGCTGTCCGCAATCTGTTTGATCGTTGTGTTTAGCGCGACGATACGATCTTGGACCATTTTTGCCTCAGCCTCATCCAATACAAAATTGTCGCCAACAGGATTTGCCGGATGTAGACCGTAAGGAGCCGGATTGACAACGCCAGTTACAGGATCTTTGAGATCTCGTCTGCCCAATAAGCCAGCCGAAGAAAATGGCAGAATAAACATGTCTTTATCCGTTGCTGGACGAAAAGGGACTGTCTTTGTTTTAATGTAGATATCCGTGAGTGGTGCGGCATTGGGATCTTGCGCTTTTAATGCCGCATTCGCTGCAGCCAATAATGCCTGACGTGTTACTGTTGTGAAGTAAGGAACCGCCGTTACATCAGGAATCGTCGCAACAACTCCTTTTTGTTCTTTGCTGGTCAATTTGGTGATAAAGCCGGTATAAAACCTCGCAAAGTCCTGTTCAGAAATCAAGGTGTTTGTGGCATCAGTAGTCACGGCACCATTTGTTGCATAGCCCAATACATCATTATTTCCTAATGAGAAGGAAAAGAAGGTATGGTCTTTGGTCGTTGCATAATCTACATAAGTTGTGGTAACTGGCGCATTGTCGGGTAGCAATCGCTCAAAATAAGGATTCCCTTTTGTGGTACCTATTCCTGGCGCAAATGCCATATCCAAACGCATTCCCGGTACGCCCAGATTATTGATGGGACCAGTGTATTTGATGTAAAGCGGCTTTTTGTCTTCCGTTTGTCCACGGATGGCCAGGTGGTCAGTAACTGTACCCAATTGCGGTTGACCGTTCACCAGAGCCTTTAAATATAAGAACCCACTACCATTATAGTTTTCCGCAGGAAAATAAGGTTGCAAAAACTCTCCTCCGCCTACTTTTTTCATTTCTTGAGCAAGCATATTCGGGAAAGATTGTTCCTGACCCTTGAGACTGAGTCCACTATTGGCGTAGCCAGAAGTTAGTGAGTTACCAACAGCTATATATTTGCTGAAATCTACATTTTCGGGATTTCCACCTTTGGTGTCAAGGTCGATAGACGGTTTACAGGACGCAGCCAATGCTATCGCCGCAAAACCAATATAAAGCTTAATATTTTTTTGAAATCTTTTCATAATCTATTACCATTTATAGGTGAATGAAATTGAAGGAGCATGAATGTTAGTTTTGTAAGCACCCTCAATTTGTGTAACTGGGCTTACGACAGTACGCTCTTTCAATTTCTGTAAAACATAAGCTGCATGCAGGCTGAATTTGTCGTTAATTGCATAAGACAATCCCAGTGCCCCCATGATACGGTCGTTGTCCGGAGTCTCCGCATAAACATGGTCTTTGTCAACCGGTGTTTTTACATAACCTACTCCGGCACGTACAGCCAAATGCTCGCAGGCTTTATAATTCACCCCAATTTTCCCTGAAAATGCATTCTTATAATTTTTATCTGCTCAGTATCTTGTAGCAGCGGTGTATTGTCTGCATAATCAAATACTAACTTTTTATAAATATTATATTGGATAAAAGTTCCATCGGCAACAACATCCACTTTGTCACTAACCGGGACCGAAATGCCTAGGTTGAGTGATGCCGGTAAAGGAAGCTCTGCACTGAATTTAGTGTCAGGAAACGAGGCTGCAACAGCATCAGGTACCGTAAAATCAGCATCCCCTTTTTTCAGTTTGGTAACGACTTTCGATCGGTAAGATAGGGAGATCGCGACGTTGTTGTCAAAATTGTAATGTGCACCAACGTTGTAACCTATACCAGTACCGGTACCGGTTAATTTAGCGCTTGCAGAAGATCCGTCAGCTAAAAACAAAGGTAATGACCGCGCTAGATCGACCATACCGATGTTGTACACGAATCCGGCACCCACACTTAAGTTGTCGGTAAGTTTATAACTAATGGTAGGCTGTATGTAAATCGCGCGCAACTTGAGGTGGTTGAGCTCGTATTTTCCAGGCCAACTGTCTCCCCAATCCACTGCTCCACCGTAAGGTGTGTAAACACCTAGACCCGCTTTCCAACGCGCATTGTCAGGGCCAAATGTAGCAAAGACAGAAAATGGTGGGGTAACTTGCGAACGAGTGTTGTAGACTTGATTGCTTCCTGATTCTTTGAAGGCTGATCGATACATTACCGTAGATATCCTGCAGATACCGCATTGTGGTCCATTTTTGCTAAACCTCCCGGATTGTAGAATATACTTGTTTCGTCTGTGAATAGTGCAGATCCAGCACCAGCCATACCTAATGCTCGTACGCCCTGCGTGTTCACTTGAGACCCTTGTGCAAAGAGCAGTGATGGTGATGCACAAAGTATTGAGAATAATAATTTCTTCATACTAGTGTTTATTGTTGGTTAACATTCCTCTTTAAAATACAATGCTAACATAATAAATGTTTGGCTAATATTAATAAATGTTGTGTAATATTTTTTTGCTCGTACCTTTAAGAGCAAGGAAACTAAAAATTAAACGATCATATTTTATGGCTACAATCACTTTTAAGGGCAATCCTGTGAACACTAAAGGCAATTTACCACAAGTTGGTGAACAAGCGCCTGATTTTAAATTAACTGCAGGAGATCTTTCAGATAAGTCACTCGCAGACTTCAAAGGAAAAAAAATTGTGTTAAATATTTTTCCTAGTGTGGATACGGGAACTTGTGCAGCATCTGTACGTGCGTTTAACAAAGAAGCATCTCAATTGGACAATACGGTTGTATTATGTATATCAAAAGACTTGCCATTTGCACAAGGTCGTTTTTGCGCAGCCGAAGGCTTGAGCAATGTGGTGACATTATCAGAATATAAAGATTCAAATTTCTCTGATGCTTATCAATTGGCAATCGCCGAGGGACCATTAGCAGGTCTATTGAGCCGCGTTGTGATTACTTTGGACGAGAATGGTAAAGTCTTGTACGAAGAGCAAGTTGCCGAAATTGCTGACGAACCAAACTATGCCGCAGCGATTGCTTCGTTAAACTAGGAAATGAGTAGTACGAGGATAAAGAAGGCAGAACTATTAGCCGAAAGACTTATACAACCAGCATCTCATATCTTAATACTAAATACTAAAAAAGCGTGCTTAGCACGCTTTTTTAGTATTTATTTCGTCTTCTCTAGGGCTTGTAAGATATCGTTGATAATATCTTCCTGATCTTCTAATCCAACCGACAATCGAATACTGCCCGGTTGTATACCTAAGTTCAGTCGTTCGTCTTCAGACAGCTTGGAGTGTGTCGTGGATGCTGGATGCGTAGCGATTGATCTGGAATCACCTAAGTTGGATGTGTATAAAATCATTTCCAATTGGTCAACAAAAGCTTTTGCACGTTCAAAACCACCCTTGACAACCAGTGTAACAATACCACCGCCTGCTTTCATCTGCTTCTTAGCTAGCTCATATTGTGGATGGCTTGGTAGAAAAGGGTATTTTACATCTTCAATCTCCGGATGATTTTCTAACGCTTGTGCCAGTGCGAGTGCATTGGAACAATGGCGATCCATACGGATACCTAGGGTGTCTAGACTTTTGAAATAATCCAAGCATTGAATGGTGACAATGCAGGGCCTGTGTGACGGATAAAGAACATCAATTTGTCTATCAATTCCTGTTTTCCAACGACAATACCACCCAAAACACGTCCCTGTCCATCCATGTATTTAGTCGCCGAATGGATGACCAAGTCAAATCCATATTGAATTGGTTTCTGAAGATATGGTGTCGCAAAACAGTTGTCGATTGAAAGAATGATATTCGGATATTTTTCTTTGAACTTGCCCAACCATTCTAAATCAACCAATTCCAATCCGGGATTGGATGGTGATTCCAAAATATAATTTTCGTATTTGGCTGTATAGCCTTTTCCCATTCCTCAGGATTAGCTGCGTCTACATAAGTTGTGGTAACACCCCAACGCGGAAAAAGTTCCGTAAATAACTGATGGGTAGAACCAAATATCGCACGTGAAGAAACGATATGGTCTCCACTTTCGATAATTGCAGCAAAGGATGCAAATACGGCAGCCATACCAGATGCGAAAGATAAGCCCGATTCAGCACCTTCCATTATACAGACCTTGTTGATGAACTCGGAAGTATTCGGGTTTGCATAGCGGGAATAAATCATTGCATCCTCTTCTCCAGCAAAGACCGCCCGACCTTGTTCAGCGCTGTCGAAGATAAAACTTGATGTGAGGTATAAAGGAGTCGAATGTTCGCGAAGTGCTGAACGATCGACCTGTTCACGTATGATTTTAGATTGATCTTTTTCATGATGTGTAAAGTTACGAGATGAAATTTTTATATTCGTATAATTGCCAATGAAATGACCCATTTTATGAAAAAATCTGGCTATCTGTCTGTACGTTGTCGTTATTGACCTGTTTTTCATGTTCGAAAGATGGAGAAATTAATTTAGGTCAGGGATTGAAAGAAATTCCGATTTTTTACCTGGAGTCACCGACAAACGCATCGTTTGTCCCTACTGTAGATAAAATTAAGCTGAGTTATGATGGGGGCAGCTGACTCGTATTACTGGTGGATTTACTTTTATGCCTATGGTGGACGGATTCCGCATGCTTTTCACGGATCAGGTTTATTGGAATGTGGCTGTAAACGGCAATCAGGTAACATTAGAAAAAAGAGCGTTGATAAGTCGGTCACATTTTCAGATAAACATGAACTCCGTTATCAGGGAAACAAAATCGTCGAACGGAAAATTTTCGAAAAGACGAATACGCCCATTATCTATACGTATGAATATAATGGCGACTTATTGAAAGAAGAGCAACTTTATAAGGACGGTCAGTTCTTATCCAGAAGAACATTTTATTATAATGCTGTAGGAAATCTGGATAGTCTCGTCGTAAGTCATAACACTTACACCCACAAGTCCGTTGAGATATTTACTGACTATGATAAAAAACCTAATAAAATAAAAGGAATCATGGTATTGGAAGAGCTGTTACCAAGAGCATTGTCCCGAAATAATTATTTAAAAAAACAATCATAAGCATATCCGAATCTGGCGAGCGAACATTCGGAGGGGAGCGAACATGGGGAGCGCAACTTTTTTAAATTAAAGGGGAGTTTTCTTAAAATAAGAAGGTTATAGAACAAACCTTATCGAAGCAATCAAGAATTAATAGCTAAAAGAGCTTGCAAAGGCTAAAAGCAAAATCAAAAAAATAGGCCCTAGTATTGGGGACCTATTCATTCAATTGAGTATTTCCTTATTTTTTTACAAATTGCATCACGACAATATCGCCAGAAATAAATGTTAACTCATTATCTCTAACGTCAAAGTTTGTCGTAGATTTTAAGCCATTCATAAATTCATTGTAAGCCGCATTTTCGCAGTGCATCATGGTAGATACCAATTTATCACCGATTTTAATGGAATTGCCTTTTTCACTTTCGTAAGTACCACCGATACCATTACAACCGTTGTTACCTTCTACTTTGTGGTCTTTGCTTGTGAAAGTTAATGTTGGGATTTTGTCCTTATACAATTCCTTCAGTGCTTTTCCTGCTGTCTCTGGTGTGGTAATAGACTTAAGCTCCCATGTTCCTTCCAAAGATGCGTTATCCACTACACTTGGTTTTTGGACTGTAGTTGCGGTATCGCCAGCTCCTGTTGCTTCAGATTTTTTCCCTGTTGTGTTGCATGCGACAGTTGAAAATGCCAATGCAACTGCTAAAATCATTAAATTTACTTTCATAATAATTTCTAATAATATATAAACATTCCTTTTTCTGCACTACAACTTATAATTATCATGCCAATCTTGTCCCAATAGCATCCAATCACCTATTATAGTACAGCTAACTTCTTTATCCTCTATTAATAACAAATGTGGGTTTTTGTTTGCACTCCAATAGGTAAATAAGTTCATTTTGGTCGGATCATACTAAAAAGAACAGCGGCAAAGCCCCAATAAACTATTTTACTGTTTCAGTGAGATGTTTTAGATCAATCGATTGATTTGATTGAATAAGGCTAATTATCGACGACTAGAATACCTTTTAGATTTTTCCAGCCTATTTCCGTACGCAAATGTTACATAGATAATTTTATAAAACTTCTTATATTAGGGCTTTACAACCTAATTTTCTAGTACTTATAATAAAGAATATGTTCACAATTTTGTTATCCTCCATCTTACTTTCCAGCGGTACGGTAGCTAAACCAGATACGTTAAAACCTTATGGAGCTTTACCAACCGAACGCCAATTAAAATGGCAGGAGATGGAAACTTACTGCTTGATCCATTATACGCCCACAACTTTTCAAAATAAAGAATGGGGTTATGGTGATGCACAGCCTGCTTTGTTTAATCCTTCGGCATTTAATGCAAATCAGATTGCCAAAGCAGCAGCGGATGGAGGTTTCAGAGGCCTGATCAGTGTTGCCAAACATCATGATGGATTTTGTTTATGGCCTACCAAAACAACCTCCTACAGTATTGCCTCCTCTCCATGGAAAATGGAAAAGGCGATATGGTGAAGGAATTTATGGAAGCGACACACCGTAATGGAATGAAGTTCGGTGTATATCTATCCGCATGGGACCGTCACGATGAACATTATGGTACACCAGCTTATGCCGATGCCTACAGACAGCAACTGACCGAATTGATGAGCAATTATGGTCCCTTGTTTACTTCTTGGCATGACGGTGCAAACGGTGGTGATGGTTACTATGGTGGACATGGGAAACGGATTATAGACCGGACAACCTATTATGAGTGGCATGAGAAAACTTGGCCAATTGTGCGTAAACTTCAACCTAATGCGGTGATTTTCTCGGATATTGGACCAGATATGCGCTGGGTAGGTAATGAACATGGTTTTGCTGCCGAAACCTCTTGGGCGACATTTACACCAATAGGGCTCAATGGAAAAGTAGCGGTACCCGGAGCGACCGAATCGCATAATGCCGAATCGGGTGACCGGAATGGAAAATATTGATTCCGGCGGAATGTGATGTTCCTCAACGTCCAGGATGGTTTTATCATGAGGAACAGAATGGCCGGGTGAAAACACCCAATCAACTGTTTGAAATCTATCTGAAATCGGTGGGTCGAGGTGCCAGTATGAATCTTGGTCTGGCTCCTATGCCTTCAGGTACACTCCATGAAAATGATGTGAAATCCCTAAAGGCTTTTGGTAAAAGATCAAAGAAACTTTCCGTGCCAATCTAGCAAAAGGCGCCACCATAACGGCCTCAAATACACGTAATGCCGACACTAAAACATATGCCACATCGCTGATTACGGATAATGACCGTTATAGCTATTGGGCGACCGATGATACAAAAACTTCAGCTACACTTGAAATTAAGCTAAAGTCAGCGGCGACGTTCGATCTTATTCAATTGCGCGAAAACATCAAATTGGGACAACGGATTGACAGCGTTGTTGTGGAACAATGGGCTGACAACACCTGGAAGCCATTGGCCAGAGCAACCAGTATTGGTGCGAATCGCTTGATAAAGCTTGAACAACCAACGACAACGACACGCTTACGGTTACATATTTATGCGCCGGTAGCAATTACTTTAAGTGATTTTGGTCTATTCAAGGAGTATAATGAATCTTTTGCCTTCGATACAAAAGAGCTTAAAAACAAACGGGCTTTAAATTACAGACAACAGGTACGACCGACAAGGCCTATATAACAGATGGTAATGCAAATACCTTTGCAACTGTGGGTGATCAGGAGTCTTGGTCATTGAAACAAATGGCGCAACCTCGGGTATTGGTTTCTTACCACGTCAGGATAAAAAGACAAGCGGTATCCCGACAAAATACAGGATCTCAACCAGTGTAGACGGTAAAAAATGGACAAGCGTGAAAGAAGGTGAATTCTCCAATATCAAAGCAAATCCAATTTTGCAGCAGGTATTTTTGAAACAAGCAATAATACCAAGTTTATCAAATTTGAACCAACGCAATTTATTGAAGGGAATGAGCTGACAATTGCCGAGCTTGAACTTTATGGGAAATAGAATTTTAACACTTTTCGTGGTCTGCATCTGTCAGACCACGCTTTTGTTTGCACAACAAAATCCACTTCGTCTTTGGTATAATAAGCCTGCCAAAATCTGGGAAGAAACCCTGCCGTTGGGTAATGGGCTAATTGGTATGATGCCTGATGGAAATCCAACGCAGGAAAAAATTGTACTGAATGAGATCAGTATGTGGTCCGGAAGCCCGGAGGATCCCAATAACTATGACGCGCACAAAAATGTCAACGCCATTCAGGCTTTACTGAAAGCCGGTAAAAATGATGAAGCCGAAAAATTGGTCAATGAAACTTTTGTCACCAGTGGCAAAGGTTCCGGCTTTGGCGATGGCGCTAATGTTCCTTATGGCTGTTATCAGTTACTCGGAGACCTACTTTTGCACTATCAACTGCCATCTTCGCCTATTGAAGACTATACAAGATCACTGGATCTGGCCACGGCGACAGCACAGACTTCTTTTCGTGCCGGAAACACAAAAATTCAACGTACCTACTACACCTCCTTTGACAAGAATGTTGGTGTTATTCAATTGAATCAGAACAGCGACGCCAGACAGACCGTTAGTATTTCTTTTGAGCGGAAGGAGAATATAGACCGCTACACCCTGTTGGATGATGGTATTTTGGTCGAAGGGTCGCTACCGGATGGTAAAGGGGCAAGAACCTAAAATTTGTCGGCTTGTTGAAAGTACAAGGTAAACATCTTCAGGTCAACAGAAAAGATCAGGTGCTGGAAGTTTCAGCAGCAGGAAATCTCTCAATCTATCTCACGGCAAGTACATCCTATTATGGACAGGATCCGCTAGCTACAGCAAAGGCGACTATTGCTGCGGTACAGCAATCCGATGCAGCTAAAATGTACCGCAATCATGTGAATTCCTATCAACGGATTTTTAACCGCGTGGAGCTTAACCTTTTTGGGAATAAAGCACATACGAATATTCCGACCAATGAACGGATTGCAAATTTTTATAAGGCCCCAGCACAGGATCCGGATTTGGCAACGATTTATTATCAGTATGGTCGTTATTTGAATATTTCAAGCTCAGCGCCGAAAAATACAAATGCACTTCCGCCAAACTTACAGGGCTTATGGGCCAATCAGATCCAAACGCCTTGGAATGGTGATTATCATCTAAATATCAATGCGCAGATGAATCACTGGGGGTAGAAGTAAACAATCTAAGTGAATATCATCAACCTTTTATCGAGCTGATAAAACGGATCGCAAAAACAGGAGAGCAAACTGCAAAAGCCTATTATAACGCACCTGGATGGGTTGTTTATATGATGACCAATATCTGGGGATATTCAGCGCCAGGAGAACAGGCTTCTTGGGGGCAAGTACAGCCTCCGGTTGGCTGTGTAACCACTTGTGGGAGCATTATCTTTTACAGGAGACCAAGGGTATCTGAAAGAAATCTATCCGATACTCAAAGGTGCGGCAGAATTCTACAACCATACATTGGTGCAAGATCAAAAACGGGCTGGTGGGTAACTTCACCATCGGTATCACCCGAAAATGCGTTTCGGATGCCCAATGGAAAAGTCGCAGCAGTGGTGATGGGCCCCACAATCGACAATCAGATTGTACGCGAGCTGTATCAAGCCGTTATTCAGGCAGATTCTATTTTGGCTGTCAAGGATAGTTTTGTAGCTAGCTTGAAGGGAAAATTAAAAGAGATTCCTCCAGCAGTAGTGGTTAGTAAATCTGGACGTGTGATGGAATGGCTTGAAGATTATCAGGAGGTTGAACCCAAACACCGTCATGTATCCCATCTTTATGGTCTATATCCTGCAGCATTTATTTCTCCCCAAACGACTCCGACTTGGGCCGAAGCTGCACGAAAAACGCTTGCTGTCAGGGAGATGAAGGAACAGGCTGGTCAAGAGCCTGGAAAATATTGTTTTGGGCAAGATTGCAGGATGGCGATCATGCCTTGGAAATCCTTCGTCAGTTGCTGAAACCGGCTTTTGCCAGTGAAACAACGTATCAGGGTGTAGGCGCCGGCACCTATCCCAACTTATTCTGTGCCCATCCACCGTTTCAGATTGATGGCAACTTTGGCGGCGCTGCTGGTATCGCAGAGATGTTGATTCAAAGCCATAATGGATATATCCATCTGCTACCAGCCCTGCCTAGAGCTTGGTCTAAAGGACAGGTCAAAGGGCTAAAAGCCAGAGGAAATTACACCGTGGATATGAGCTGGGAAAATGGGAAAATTGTCAAGCTTAACATAAAGGGAAAAAAAGGAAATGTTCGCATATTTGAAAATGGAACCTATAAGAACTATAAAGTCCTTTAGCTATTTTTGCTTTCTATTTATTTTTCTGGGAACAAGCAGTTGTTCCCAGAAAACAGACAAAGCCAAAAAAGAAGAACTTTTGAAAACGTTCGCTTATAAAATTACAGGGCAGACAAGTGCTGCGGAGGGAGCTCAGTGACCCTCATCGATCCAGAAAACAAAATGCAACAGTTTACAAAAACAAGTGTGACAAACGGGCAATTTGTCTTGGAAGGTGAATTGGCAATGACTGGTTTTTATGCAATTCAGATTAGTGGCGGAGAGCCTTACATCCTGTTTTTAGAAGGGGAAGTGACTATGAGCTGAAAGAAAATAAAGGCGGCTTTACCCTGACTACAACCTCCAGTAATGCAACGGAATTTGTTCAGTTTACGCAACGCTATCGCCAACGTGAAAAAGAAGAAAAATTGAATGAAGAAAATAAGACCGCCAGAATCGGTGGACTAAATGGGCAGCTCTCAGCGATGGCCCTACGCAACGATGGATCTTACGAGAAAACTATTGATGAAATACAACGATTGTCGGCTGGTAAACCTTATAATCTTCGCAATTTATATGCTGATTTTATTCTTGATAGCACACATCAATCGTCTTTAGTTCTCCTTACTTTTTCAAATATGTCTCCGTCGATGCGGATAACTTCAAAAAATTTGATACTGCACTACAGCGGTTCGATGCAACCCTGCAAAAACACCCTTATTATAAATTTGCGCGTGAGAAAGTAGACCGGGTGAAAGATTTTTACGAGAATATGCCTGTCTTTCCACCCATCACGCCAATGAATGTCCAACGGGACTCGCTAAAAATCAGTGAATTTTCAAATGCCAAAATGTTGATCGCGGCATTCTGGAAAGCCGCTAGTAAATACAGTGTTTCTGATGTTACTGAACTACGCAAAAAGAGGCGCAGTTAAAGGCAATGGGAGTGCGGGTTATTTACTTTTCGTTAGATGCTGACCAAGATGCCTGGATTAAAACCAGCAACTCCCTCGTTCTGGGGTCTCATAGTTATTATTTGAATACAAATGATCGGGCAACAATGGAAAATGACTTTGGTATAGACCGTTCGCCAAGTTATTTATGGATCAATCCACAGACCTTCAAAATCTTGTCACTCACTGGTGAAGATCCGACTTTACCGAAGTTCATTGGTAAGGTTAAGGAGTTTTTGGTTAAAAATTAACGATTATTGTCTTAAAAAATGGTATATTTGAATTAACGGTTTAATATTTGTTATTTCAATAGACGATGAAAGTTGTTCAATTTACGGTTCCGGTGGTTTATCAAGGATCTATTTGCGTGCAAGAGGATATCTTGCCCTCCTTCTATAGCAATTACCATCGGCATAAAGAGATCCAATTGACCTATATCTTAAAAGGGCGTGGGACCTTTATGATCGGCAACTTTACCCATAGTTTTGAAGAGGATGAAATCTATATCGTTGATGCAGATGAACCACATATGTTTAAAACAGGAGAGGATATTAAGGACGGCATTCATGCGATTCATATTTTCTTCGACTACGAGCATTTTAAATCTTTTCTGGATTTCCCTGAATTTGACGATGTCAAATATTTTGGAACACATCAATGTCAGTAAGAAACTGGATGCCGAACATGCTATTGCCCTCAAGGATAAATTTGTACAGATCAATACAAGCGCCGGAATAGATCGCTTATTATCCTTTGTAAAACTGATCAATTTTTTGAGTAAAAGGTCGATCAATGGACCTCCCTATATACGGGAATTCCCCAGAAGAAATTTTCGGACGCGGAAGGCTTGCGTATCAACGAAATATTTCAATATACCTTTCAGCATTTTGGTGATAAAATCTCGCTTGAAGATATCGCAGCAGTAGCTCACATGACTCCGCACGCATTTTGTAAGTATTTTAAAAAGCACACCCGCAAGACTTATGTGACCTTCCTGAATGAAATCCGAATTGAACGGGCCTGCAAGATGTTGATTGACGAGTCCTCCGAAAGCGTTTCCAATATTGCATTTAAAACAGGGTTTAACAATGTGGTCAATTTTAATAGGGTATTTAAGAAGATCACAAAGCATTCCCCAAGTGAATATGTACAGGAGCATCGGATGCGGGATTAAGCCATCGTTGGTACACTGAAAATATTGTTCGAAAAGAGGTGCTTAGTATGACCTTACAGATCCCGTCAGTGGACAATATCGGAGAAGCACTCGGCAATAAAATGTAACGATTAGGGATACGAAAACCTTAAATTTGGAGTCTAACGATTGTTACTCCGATGAATAAAAATTTAATTTTTGTCCTGTTTGCGTTATTGAGCTATCTGATGCCTGCAACAGCGCAATCTCAAAATTTCAAGATTGACACCTTGCAATACCAAGGGACAGCCAAAAATATAGTGAACCTGGTCATTTTGGGCGATGGTTATACAAAAGATCAACTAGACGATTACGCAGAAGATTCCAAGCAGTTCACAAATTATTTTTTTCAATAGAACCTTTTAAACAATACAGCAGTTTCTTTAATGTATTTGCGATTCGGACGATATCTGAAGAATCCGGTGCTACGCATGATTGTAAAGCAAGCGATTGTGTACACGGTGACACCGATCTCAGCAAATATCCAAGACGCTACAATAAATTCACCAGAGATCATGCTGTGCCAGTCACGCATCCCAATACTATTTTTGGAAGCAGCTTTGACAATGGTGGACTACACCGCCTTGTAGTGCCTCAAAAAAACGAGCGTATTGAAGAAGTGCTAAAAACACATATCCCCAACTATACACAAGTGGTGATATTGGTCAATTCACCATTTTATGGTGGATCGGGTGGAAAGTGGGCCACCTCGACGGTCAACTTTAAAAGCAATGACATCGCTGTCCATGAGATCGGGCATTCCTTTGCTCAGCTGGCTGATGAATATTGGGCAGGAAATCAATATGCTATTGAATCTGTCAACCGCTCTCAAACGGCCGCTGCAAATGCTGTTCCCTGGAAACATTGGCTTGGAAAAGATGGTGTAGGGATCTATTCCTATGGCGGGAAGGATCTCCGTCCAACTGGTTCAGGCCACATGAGTATTGTAAAATGCAATATCTTGTTGCCCCTTTTTGCCCCGTCTGCCAAGAGCAATTTGTGGCGTCAATCAAGCAAAAATCTAGCCCTTTTATTGCGGTAAAACCGGTGTTGAATAATGTATTGACCTTAGATAGCGTTCAGAAATTTACATTACAGTTAGCAAAACCGTCGCCGAATACATTTAAGCTGGTATGGTCCTTAAATAATGAAGCTATCGCCCATGATATCGATTCGATCTATTTGGATCCGGGAATGCTGAACATTGGAGCGAACGAATTGAAAGTGATTATTCAAGATACAACAGATCTGCTCCGTGATCCGAAGTATGTAAACCATAGGGATTCCATTGTATGGAAATTTAATCAGCTTAAATCCTATGAGCTTGCGAAACCTATCAATACCTGGGGAGATACACTCGAAACCTGTTTTGGTGGAGATCAGGTGATTACGGTTAAAAAGCCTATCGCTGGACTTGTCTACCATTGGTTTGAGACCCTGACTGCTGTACCTATCGGAACAGGAAACAATGTGGTGATCCAAAAGGTCTCCGCCTCCAAAAATATCATGTCATTGCACATTGGAAAGACAAGCATTCAGTGCAATCGGAAGTCTTATTGAAAACACTGCCCAAAGTGGAGAAACCCAGAGATATCCGTGTCAAGATTAACAAAAAGAAAAATAAGGTACAGTTGATCATACAAGATAAAGTGGATGCACGTTACAATTACATCTGGTCAGATGCCGCCGGTAAACCAATCTATGAATGGGACGAATTCAATGGAGAATATGTACGTCCGACGGGTGCAAATAATATGCTCGTCTTGGAACGGACTGCTACTGGCCGAAAAGTTTACGTCCAAAAGGTAGACAAAGAAACAACCTGTAAAAGTGATCGCACGGAAGTAATTTTTAGTTACACTGTTGGTACCTAGTGATTTATAAGTTAATTTTAATCTGCCGGTTAGTTAACTTATAAATCATTCATAATTATGAAAACGAAAACCCAGTCTACTTGGGGAATTTTTTCGTGCCTATTCATCGTGATTTTAGCCGTAGCACCATCCTGTAAGAAAAATACAAAACTTCCTGATGAAAGCAATGAGAAAACACATGCAGTAACCTTCAAAATCAAGGATTTTGAAACGATTGTCACACCCTTGAAAGCACAATCGCCTAGGTTTAAAAGTGCTTCGACCACCGGAAGCACCACCGAAAATCAACTCCTCTACCATTGGAATTTTGATAACGGTAACGCGGACCCGACCCTGGCGCTTGAGGATGCCGCTGTCATTGATTACAACAATGGTAAAACCGACTATAGCTATGTCGCCGGTTGGCCAACGTCCGGAAAAGGCATTAGTTTCAAAGGGGCCAAAGAGGTTTTGATCAAGATACCTGGTTCGGGTATCGCTACGTTAGCAAGTCTGTCTTTTGACGCCAATAGCTCCGGCACTGGGCCTCGTGCTTTACTGTTGAGTTATTCAACAGATCAAGGGGCAACATTCAAAAACCTCACGGATACCCTACATTATCCGCCAAATCTCACTACCTCCGCCAAATTTGTCGTGGAACAGTCGCTTCGGTCGATTAATCTGGTAGCCGCTCGGGAGTGTTGGTTAAAAATCGCCTTATTTTCGGGCAATAGGGAAGGCGGAAGTAACTATAACGAGAGTACAGGAACATTTAAAATGGACAATGTCAAGATTATGGGGACGACAGATCAATCGGTTCTGCCCGATAAATTGTATTACCATATCTTCGATGCCAATAGCAAGCTGCTGGTGAAGGCGGGTACACTCAATGCAAAAGAAAAGTTTAATATCGCTTTACCGATGGGAACGTACTACCTGAGCCTACTATCCAAAAATTCAGGTCTGCCCTTAATGATTCCGGCATCAGTGACGGATCTTAGGAGTCTATCAGTATCTAATGCTTTCAGTGAGCAGTCTGCTGCGATATTTGCGGTACGCGATACTTTTGATGTGAAAGAATCCATGGAAAGAGTATTGACGATGAGTCGTATTTATAGCGAGGTTAAATTTGAATGCACGGATGTCGAGGGGCTGGATCTTGTCGACAGCATTCAGATCAAACAGCTGCATAAACCCTTCCGATATTATCCTTTTGCAACTGGGGCAGATGAACAAGTGGATAAGACTCTCTTACGTATTATTCCCAATTTCAGCAGCAGCTCGAAAAGTTTTGTGTTTAATCAGTTTATGGGTGATCTCCCAGAAAATAAGATAGTCAAATACGAGTTGCACATTTTCAGAAAGGGGGAACTTATGCGCACATTTGACCTGGGCAGTGAAATTCGAAATAATGTACAGCTTCTATTTAAGGGAAAACTGCTCGATGGAGCAAATGGAAGTCAAGGCTTTCAGGTAATGAAAAATGAAAAATGGCGCGATAATGTAGTCATAGAATACTGATTAAAAAAGTCAATCCAACGCGCCAATTTGAATTAAATAAAATAGGGTTATCCCGTTCGGACAACCCTATTTTATTTAATTTTATTAGTATCCCCTTAGCGTCTTTTTGATAGGCTATTCTTCGTAAGGGGCTTTTGCTTATTTGTTATAACAATTTTTTTAGCAAAGTATTCCAACCTGCTAAATCATTTAAGATTCGTTCAAGATCAGCGATCGCTACGCGCTCTTGTTCCATGGTATCACGGTGACGGATTGTTACGGTATTATCTTCCAAAGAATCGTAGTCAACAGTAATACAGATTGGCGTACCGATTGCATCCTGGCGACGGTAACGTTTTCCGATCGCATCTTTTTCATCATATTGGACATTGTAATCCAATTTTAATGTATTCAGGATCTCACGTGCTTTTTCTGGTAAACCGTCTTTCTTCGTCAAAGGCAAAATAGCAGCTTTCACTGGTGCCAATGCTGCAGGGAATTTCAATACAACACGAGAATCTTGTTTGTCCGCTGTAGAAAGATCTTCTGTTACCAAAGAATTACATAGAACAGTTAAGAACAAACGATCCAATCCGATGGAAGTCTCGATGACATAAGGAATGTAATTTTGATTGATCTCCGGATCAAAATATTGCATTTTCTTTTCGAAAATTCCTGATGCTGTTTCAAGTCAAAATCCGTACGGGAGTGGATACCTTCCACTTCTTTAAATCCGAATGGGAAGTTAAACTCGATATCCACAGCTGCATTGGCATAATGCGCCAATTTATCGTGGTCGTGGTAACGGTAGTTAGCCGGATCAAATCCTAGCGCTAAATGCCATTTTAAACGTGTTTCTTTCCATTTGTTGTACCACTCCAGTTCAGTGCCCGGACGGCAGAAGAATTGCATTTCCATTTGTTCAAACTCACGCATACGCATGATAAACTGGCGTGCAATGACTTCGTTACGGAAAGCTTTTCCGATCTGAGCAATACCAAAAGGAATTTTCATACGACCTGTCTTCTGAACGTTCAGAAAGTTAACAAAAATACCTTGGGCAGTTTCCGGACGAAGATAAACCTGATCTGCCCCATCTGCCATGGCGCCCATCTGTGTGGCAAACATCAAATTGAATTGACGTACTTCAGTCCAATTTTTGGTGCCTGAAACCGGACAAACGATATTATGCTCTTCAATGATTGATTTTAAACCAGCCAGATCGTCCGCGTTCAATGCCGTGTTTAACGCTTCTAAAAGCGCTGCTGCTTCTGTCGCCTTTCCGTCTGCTTCATAACGTGCAATTTTGTCTTCGATCAATTGGTCGGCACGGTAACGCTTTTTGGAATCTTTATTATCAATCATTGGATCATTGAACCCATCCACGTGACCAGATGCTTTCCATGTGGTTGGATGCATGAAAATTGCCGCGTCGATACCGACAATATTTTCGTGCAATTGCACCATGGATTTCCACCAATAAGTCTTTAGGTTGTTTTTAAGTTCAGAACCTAATTGACCGTAATCGTAAACGGCACTTAATCCGTCATATATTTCGCTCGATTGGAATACAAAACCGTATTCCTTCGCGTGTGATACTACACTTTTGAAAAAATCGTCTGTCTGTTTGCTCATAAGTGGCAAATATAGATATTAGTATTTAGATTTTAGTATTGCGTATTGAGTATTTAGATTTTCTCCCTATTCTTTATTCAAGCCTGAGACTTATTTAGTTATCCCTAAATCACGTATCTGTTGGGATGCATTCTTGTTGTCCACTTTTTTGATGATGTGCTGAATGATGCCCTGCTCATCGATCACAAAGGTAGTGCGTGCTGTACCCATATATTTTTTCCCGTACATGTTCTTCTCAACCCATACACCATAGGCCTCTACAAGGCTTTTGTCTTCATCCACAAGAAGTTGAAATGGTAGCTCGTGTTTGTTGATAAACTTTTGATGCGAAGCCTCGTTGTCAACGCTAACACCAATAATTTCAAAGCCATCTTTTTTCAGTGATTGATAGTTGTCTCTAAAATTGCAGGCTTCGGTCGTGCAGCCCGGAGTATTGTCTTTCGGATAGAAGTAGAGAATCACTTTTTTTCCTTTGAAATCTGAAAGATGGACCGTTTCACCATTTTGATTTTTTGCACTGAAATCCGGTGCCTGTTGTCCTATTTCTAGTGTTGCCATATGTAGTTTTATTTAGCCTATTAAGATACAATATTATTTGATGAAAATCCAGCATGTGCATTAGACTTGTTTCTAAAAATGATCCAAGAATAAAAGCACATGAAGGATGTACCACGTACAGCAGATAAACTATCTGCTGAAAGAGGTTTCGTATGTTTTTAAATTTCCTTTATTGTCTTTAACCTCTAATTTGAAACTGTGGGTGCCGCTGCTCAGATTGGATTCAAAGTCATGCCACAGATGTCTTGTTTTGGGATCATATTTCATCAAGGCCCATTTGCCATCTATATAGGCATCGAAGGTATCTATTCCTGAAAGATTATCACTGATGGTAAAATCTATGGAGCGTTGATTGGAAACATTCTTGCCATCGCTCAGGTTACGTGCACTGATGGTTGGGGCAATGGTATCAACAGCCACATAAAAGCCGCCAAATTCGCGCACATTGGCAACAACCCAGCCATTTTCGTATTTCCCACCCTGCGCTCCACCATCCGTGGAGACGATCAGCGCCTTGCTATATAAGCTCTCTGGTAAGCTATAATCTGGTTTGATCATCAGTTTGTAATAGCCGAATACAGGTGTATAAGAGTTGTGGATGTAATGCGCCGCTGAGTAGCCTTTGGCTGGTTTAGCACCTTGGGAATAATTGAAATAAAGGTCGTTATAGAGGATGTTTTTACCCATATAAACGCGGGCGTTTTCAGCCTCATATTTGTTTTCATCAGCATAATGAAACATTTTGAGCCCTTCGGCTGACTTACGGCTGATCGCTAAAGAAGGGTTGTTCTGTACCTTAAAATTAAGTTCGCTTTTGTTGCCCTGCACATCTTTGACGACGTATTTTACATCATGCACCTCATTGTCCTTTAATTCGATCATACCCAGGTTGTCCAGATGTTTATAGATATTGATCGGATTATTAGGGTCTTTAAAACTCTTCTGTACACGGACGCCAGATTTCTTTAGATAAGGGTAGTCTATATACGATTGAATCGCACGGGTCTGGTCAAAGGGGATGGATTCGAAGAGTACGGTGCTGATATTTTTATTGTCAAGGAATAATTCAATCGAATAAACACCATAGGTAAAGGAAATGCCACCACGTCTGTCTACAGTATTGATACCAAGACCAAAGGTGCCATTGACCGGAATAGGGGCACCTGATGTCAAACTATAATTTCCATCACCGATGGATCTGATCGTCTGGTGCCTGCGCGGGGTGTTCTCATCAAAGATTTCACGGCCAAGGTCATAAACTGTTATACCTCTGATCAATGGTTTTACTCCATCCGGAAATAACAGCCCAAACAATTGGGGATTCAATGGCAGTTGTGCTTTGGTATCGCGGATCTCAAAATGCAGGTGTGGTCCCGCTGAACCACCAGTATTTCCCGAGTTGGCAATAAACTCACCTTTTTGACGGGTACTTGATTTGGCTTGAGAAAGACATCAACATCAAAGCGTTTTTGTTTGTACTGCTCGTCTTTTATAATTTTTGCCAGATCAGCATTGAAGCTCTCCAAGTGCATATACACGGAGGTAAATCCATTTGGATGGTCAATATACACGTAATTGCCGCCGCCACCGATCTGTACACGTACACGGGACACAAAACCTTCCGCCGCCGCGTGTACAGGAATATTGATGCGCTGTTGGGTGCGATAATCGTCGCCACCATGGAAATGTGTTGCCCGCAACTCACCAAATGAGCCCGATGCTTGGGGAGCGATATCCATTGGCCGTACAAAATAATTCTGCGGATAATTGCGACTTTTGATAATATCCTGTGCTTGGGCGAGGCTAAAGGCCAAGGTCAGTACACCAAGTAAAATTGCTGTTTTTTTATCATCTCTCCTCCCTATTTGATTTTACAGCTAAACATCTTTTGTTCCCCAATAAATCCTTCCAAGAGATCACCGATTGCGACCGACCCAACACCAACCGGGGTACCGGTATAGATCAGGTCCCCTTTGCGTAAGGTAATAAATTTGGACGTATAGACAATTAGGTCTTCAAAGGAGAAAATCATATCCTTAGTATTGCCCTGTTGGACAGTTTGTCCATTTTGTTGCAGAGAGAAATCAATGGCATCGACAGCACCGATTTCTTCTTTCGGGATTAAATTGCTGATCACAGCGGAATGGTCAAAGGCTTTTGCCAGTTCCCAGGGAAGACTTTTCGCTTTAAGTTCCTGCTGTAGATCTCTTGCCGTGAAGTCGATTCCCAGACCGATCGCGTCATAATAGGTTGAGGCGAACTTGGGCGTTACATGTTTACCTTCCTTGCAGATCCGGAGAACAACTTCAGTCTCAAACTGAATGTTTTTGGAAAATTCTGGGTAATAGAAATCTTTATTGTCCTTTAAAACCGCAGTATCAGGTTTTAAAAATATGATGGGATTTTCGGGTACTGGATTATTGAGCTCTTTCGCGTGGTCGATGTAATTGCGACCTATAGCAATTATTTTCATGGATATAAATATATAATGACTGTGTCGAATCTCAAGGGCTGAACGGCGAAGTAGCATGTTTCGGATACCATTCTGTTTACCCTTTGAATCAACAAACTTAGCAAATGTACCATGTTTATCCAAAAAGTAAGGCAATGCCCTCCTGTTTTCTTAACTCCTGGTTAATATCATCATTGAAAATAATATGGGAATAACAGGGGGTTAATAGGGGATAATAAGGGTATAACAGGGGTAAATCACTGTTAACCCTAAGTAAATACCCTGTAAAAATGTAGTTACAACAGTTTTAGATAAAACCTTGTTGCGATGGAGGTGTTTCTGTGTTAGAACGAATTGTTGAATACAATAAATGTAATTATATGGCAATCTTACATCATGGGCCAAATGGTCCAATCACAGGTAAATTTGGATCAGTCAATGCATATATGCTAAATGGCCAGAATGTTGCGCGGGGACCGCGTAAGAGACGTACTTCTCCACCGACAGAAAAAGAATTGTTGAACCGCAGGAAACAGAAAGTCGCTGGCGAATTTGCTAAATATAATCGTCCTATATTGGATTTTGGCTATCAATACCAAGTCAAAAAGGGTGATCGGATTGGAGCTTTCCAGCTTGCACAACGGCATGTTTTTACCGAAACACTGGAACTCGACGCGGAGAATAAGCCGTTTGTCAACCCAGAGAAACTCCTTGTGTTTGCAGGTAACTTGCCACCGTTAGCCGATTGTCAGATTGAGAAAGAGGACGATATGCTTCATCTGAAATGGACAGTTGACCCGATCTATGACGATCATCTATTTAAGGTCAATCTGGCGCTGATCAATCTCGATGCACCCGGTGATATGAAAACTGCGATAGCCGAGGTAAATAAGGGGTCTAGTTCACTCAGGATCCCTGGCTTGAGCCTGAAAAAAATTTGATTATCACGTGTATGTTTGTGTATGGGATACCTTATTAGGCGAGTTTTCAAATTCTACCTATTGTGGCCTTGTGTAATAGGATTTTTCAGGGGACTTGTGTATCTTTAACACTATGAATAAACTACAAGCCGTATTGTTTGATTTGGATGGTACCTTAATTGATTCAGAATATTTCTATTTTAAAAATTGGGCACCTATCTTAAAACAAGAATTTGATCTAGAAATAAATTATGAAGATTGGATTCGGGATTTTGCCGGGCATACTTTAGCACATAATGTAAAACGTTTAGTTGAAGACTATGGGTACGATACGACCGAAGAGCACATGTGGAAAAGGACGCGTGCAGCCTATGCTGATTCTAATATGAGCGGTATCGAATTGATGCCTTTTGCCAAAGATATCTTGGTCTACCTCAAGGAAAATAACATCCGGATTGGACTGGTGACCTCGAGTTACCGCAGTACAGTGGATACAGTTTTGGGAAAACATGGATTGTTGGATTACTTTGAATTTTTTTGTGACAAGGGAATGTGTGGAGTTCCCGAAGCCTAATCCGGAGCCTTATCGTTTGGCACTGTCGAAATTGGATTTACCGGGAGCGTCCTGTGTCGCAATTGAAGATACGATAACAGGAAGTAAATCTGCTTTGGGGGCTGGTTTACAGTTGATTGCTGTCACAAAACAACAGGTGGAGCGTGCTAGACTAACAGCTGTGGATAACATTGTGGAAAACTTGCAGCAGGCAAAGCAGCTATTATCCGACTGGATTTAAGGGTAATCGTATAATTTAATCGTTTTAGCATTTGTAATTTTATTCGGATATATGTAATATTACCGAATTGTAAAGGGAACTCTGATTATGAACCGTAGAACCGCAATAAAGCAATTTTTCATTATCGCAGGCGGACTGACTATTTTGTCATCCTGCCTGAATGATGGTGGTGCGTCTATTGTATTAAATAAGCTGAAATTATCAGCAGAAGATGAGCAGTTTTTAGCTGATCTGGTGGATGTCCTTATCCCAAAAACGGATACTCCGGGAGGAAGGATCTAAACCTGCACCTGTTTGTGATCAAGATGGTGGATGATTGTGAGTCGCCGGAAAACCAGGAGAAATTTGTCTCTGGTTTTAACAAACTCAGAAAACAGCTGAATTTGGCCAATGGCAAAGAGACAGAGAATAAATTAGCCAACCTGAGCGATAAAACGGATGAAAAGACTTTTTTGACATCTTTAAATCACGTGCGATCCAGGGCTATATGAATTCAGAATATGTGATGAAGAATAAGGTGATCTATAAGCTTATTCCGGGACCGTACAATGGTGCGGTGAAAATTAATGGATAAATCAATATGGCAAATCTAAATATTGACAGTGAAAAAATAGGACCTATGATGCTATCGTGATAGGTTCGGGAATTAGTGGCGGCTGGTCTGCAAAGGAATTATGTGAGAAAGGACTAAAGACCCTGGTATTGGAACGTGGACGTGATGTGCAGCATATTAAGGATTATCCAACCACGAATATGATGCCTTGGGAGTTTGAACATCGAAATGAGATGCCTTATAAGGTGAAAGAGGAGAATCCGATTGTCAGCAAATGTTATGCTTTTCATGAAGATGCCGCACATTTCTTTGTGAAAGATAAGGAGCACCCCTATATACAGGAAAAACCTTTTGATTGGATCCGAGGATATCAGGTTGGCGGAAAATC
The DNA here is from genome assembly GCF_019285695.1 of Sphingobacterium sp. E70. NCBI lineage: Bacteria > Pseudomonadati > Bacteroidota > Sphingobacteriia > Sphingobacteriales > Sphingobacteriaceae > Sphingobacterium > Sphingobacterium sp. E70. Next base: position 3,316,161 of record NZ_CP079104.1, read on the forward strand.
TTTGCTATGGGCGAGACAGACGCAACGTTGGTCAGACTTTGACTTTGAAGGTCCCGCGCGTGATGGTTTTGCCGTAGATTGGCCTATACGCTATGCTGATTTAGCGCCTTGGTATGCTTATGCAGAGAAGTTTGCCGGTATCGCCGGAGATCATGATGGACTGCCAGAACTGCCAGATGGTGAATTTTTGCCCGGTTATCCGTTAAATATTGTAGAGAAGTATTTAAAGAGAAAGTTCAGAAAAAATTCCCGGAACGTAAGGTGATCTCTGCACGTTGTGCACACCTTTCCAAGCCCAACCAGATTCACATCGATCAAGGCCGTGTACAATGCCAAAATCGTGTACTCTGTCAGAGAGGATGTCCTTTTGGAGGGTATTTCAGTTCCAATGCAACGACAATTCCTTGGGCTGCTAAAACCGGAAATATGACTCTTCGTCCACATTCGGTGGTTCATTCTATCCTGTACGATGAACAGAAAGGAAAAGCTGTAGGTGTTCGGGTCATTGATACAGATTCCAAAGAGGAGATTGATTTCTATGCAAAATTGATTTTTGTCAATGCAGCTGCCATCAATACCAATCTGATCTTGTTGAATTCCAAATCTAACCGCTTTCCAAATGGTTTAGGAAATGACAGTGGAGTATTGGGTAAATTTGTCGCTTTCCACAACTATAGTGCACGTATTTATGCCGAATACGAAGGACTGTTGGATTACACCGCAGAAGGGAGAAATCCTGCCGGCGGTGGATATATCCCTCGCTTCCGCAACCTACATAAACAGGAAACAGATTTTTACGCGGCTATGCGGCAGGTTTTGGTGCATCGCGTAGTAAAGAATCAGACCGCTCTGGCTTAGGATTAGGACTTAAAGAGAATTTGTTAAACCCGAAATTGGGGATTTGGCAGGTTGGTTCACATATGATGGGTGAGACCATACCAAAAGAATCAGGCATGGTGTCTTTAGATGCTAGTAAAACAGATGATTGGGGAATTCCATTGTTGAAGATTGCCGTCGATTATGATGACAATGACGAAAAAATGAAAAAGATTATATTTCGGTCATGACCGAAATGTTTACCGATGCCGGTTTCACGAATATTCGACCGGATACACATTGGCAAGCTCCGGGGCTGGACATCCATGAGATGGGCGGCGCACGCATGGGGCACGATCCGAAAACATCTGTATTGAACAAATGGAACCAGATGCATGCGGTAAAAAATGTTTTCGTTACGGATGGTGCCTGTATGACTTCAACATCAACGCAAAATCCTTCATTGACCTACATGGCGTTCTCAGCACGTTCCGTGGATTATGCCATCAGTGAAATGAAGAAGGAAATATATAGCTTCAACTGGGAAAGATTTTGGAAATAAATCTTTCCCAGTTGAAATTAAAACACTAAATTACAGCCTTAATTAAGATATTAACACCAGAAAAACATAACCAAGTAAGAAAAGAAAAACAGAAACTAAACAGTATAAACCAAACGAACAAACCAAATTTTTTTTACAAAAAAGCAAAAGCGATTTAGCATTTTTTCTGTACTTATGGCGATCAATTAAACTGAGATAAAATTGATGCTTTGAGGGAAGGGATATTAAATCGAAAAAATTATAATGGAAGGGATTATGAGCTAAAACCTTTTATTGTAATCGATTATAAGGGAAAACTAAATTAAACTAAACGTTTCTAGTATTATTTGCTAAAACGTTTTTATAAACCAAATCACTATTAATATGAGCACAGTTGACGTAAAATCATTTGTGCAGCTTGGGAAAAAATCAAAGTTATTTTTTTCATTAGCTGTCATTGCTGGTACATTTCAACAAGTCAATGCCGCTGTAGCAACTTCAGCAAATTACGAAGGTAAATCCTTCGTAAAAGAAGTTCGTAATCTGCAGCAACAATTGAAGGGAAAAGTACTGGATGCTACCGGAAAACCTCTTGTAGGAGCCACTGTAGCAGTTAAGGGAACCTCGAATGGTACCCAATCAGACGCACAGGGGAATTTCTCTGTGGAAGCAAAATCTGGTGACGTGCTGGTTGTTACTTCTGTCGGTTATAAATCGAAAGAGGTGACAGTGGCCGGTACTACCATCACCGTACAATTGGAAGAGGATCAGGGCCAATTGGATGAAGTCGTTGTTGTTGGTTACGGTACAATGCGCAAATCGGATGTAACCGGTTCCATTGCGATGGTCAAAGGTGCTGACATGATTAAAGATCAAAGTTTTAGCCCTTTGGATGCTTTGAGAGGTAAAGCATCAGGGGTAAACATTTTCTCTAATTCGAGCCAGCCTGGCGCTTATGCGAATAGGGTGGTGATTCGTGGTGTTGCGACAATCAACTCCTCTTCAAACCCACTATATGTAGTGGATGGTGTTGTGATGGAGGATTTCCATTTGCTGAATCCGAATGATATTGAAAACATCGAAGTCTTAAAAGATGCCTCTTCAGCAGCCATCTACGGTGCTCGTGGAGCGAACGGTGTTATCTTAGTAACAACAAAACGTGGAAGTAAAGACGGAACACGTACAATCAGTTATCAAGGATCGGCTGGTGTAAGTTCTGTACAGCGCTATATGGATGTATTGAATGCACAGGAATGGGTTGATGCCTTCATGATCGGTCTGGAAAATGAAAATAAATATGCTGCACAATTTTTAAAAGATAGAGATAAAAACTGGACCCCTTGGTCATTAAATAAAAAAGACTGGTTCAATGATCCAAACTACTTTGATGGCAATGGAAATCCATTATATGATACAGATTGGCAGCGGGAAGCAACAAGAACGGCCATTTCACATAATCACCAGTTAAATGTACAGCAAGGTGATGAGAAGTCGTCGGTAGGCGCTTTCTTAAACTATACGGATCAACAGGGTGTAGTAAACAATACCTGGAACAAACGTGTGAATGGGAAGCTATCTTATGATGCCAAGCCTACCTCTTGGTTGTCTACAGCTATTAATATGACGGTTAATCATACTTGGGGACGGTATACCCCTGAAGATGGAGGCGGTCAGGAAGCGCGTCGGACGATGATCGAAATGCTGCCTTGGTATCCTGTATATGATCAGAATGGTCAATATACCAATTCCTCCTCTTCTACGGTTTCCGAGAAATTAGGGTTTGAAGGAATGGCGAATCCGGTGTCCATCTTGGATCTACAAAAGAGAATGCGTTACAATACACAAATCTTTGGAAATGCCGCATTGACCTTCCACTTGGCAGATGGCTTGGATCTGAAGACCCAATTGGGGATAGATAGCCACCGAAAAATCTATAAGGGGTACTCTTCGATATCCTTGAACAATATTTCCAGACCAAATGGATGGGCTGAAATCAATAATACCAATACGCTTTACTGGCAAGAAGAAACTTATTTGACCTATAATAAGCAATTCGACAAACATCGGATCAATGCAATGGCCGGTTTGTCATGGCAGGCAAGAACTTACGATAATGACCGTTCAAGGACAACAGGTTTCTTTGATGATTTTTACGAATATAATAACTTAGGCATCGGTATTACACCTGATCCACCAGCATCAGCCTGGAACAGATGGGCGATGAACTCCTATTTCCTGCGTGCGGCCTATTCATACGATGACCGTTATTCAGCGACCGTTACAGGCCGTTACGATGGTTCGTCCAAATTTGGTAAAAACAACAAATATGCCTTTTTCCCATCCGTAGGTTTAGCATGGAATGTCTCCAATGAAGACTTCTTGAAAGGAAGTGAATCTGTCAGCAATATGAAATTGCATACCAGTTTTGGTATGACGGGTAACTCTGAGATCGATCCGTACAAATCACTGGCTATTGTGGATGCTGGAACCATCTTGTTAGATAATAATCGGGCACCATATTCTTTTGTCAATACCATTGCCAATCCCGATCTAAAATGGGAGAAAACAGCGCAGTTTGATGTTGGTGTAGAATTGGGATTATGGCAGAACCGGTTGAATTTTGACGTTTCTTATTATCGTAAAAAAACCACAGATCTATTGTTGGATGCACCGTTACCAACGGCTTCTGGATTTAGTACTGTCATGAAAAATATCGGTTCTGTCCAAAACCAGGGTTTGGATATTATGGTTAACGGAACGATTATAGACAACGAAGACTTCAATTGAAAGCGTCCGTGAATGCCAACTACAATAAAAATAAAGTATTGACATTGGGTGAGAATAATGCGGACATCCTGATGAATAGCTGGGTAGGCGGTGCGAATAGTATTATTCGCGTGGGTGAAAACTTAAATAGCTTTTATGGTTATAGAAGGTTAGGTGTTTATACACAGGCTGACGTGGATGCCGGAGAAGCGAAACTGGAAGATATTGGCCGAGCGAAACGCACCAAAGAGAAGGAAATTATTGGTAAAGGATTACCAGATTGGACGGGAAGCTTCGTGAATAATTTAAGATACAAGAATTTTGACTTTACACTCGATCTTCAATTTGTGAAAGGCGTAGAGATTATGCAGCAATTCTTCCACTCCACTTATGACCGTTTTGGTATTACCAACGGCTTGAAAGAGATCTTGACAGACGCTTATAATGGTTCAAATCCGAATACAAAGGAGCAAGCGATTTATCTAACCAATGGCGGACACCGTGGACAGGACTCTAATGTTGACGATGCTTGGATTGCAGATGGATCTTACCTGCGTGTCAATTTAATTCAGCTTGGGTATACCTTTAAACCTGATGCGCTGAAACGTATTGGTCTACAGCGATTAAGAATCTATGCAAATGCGAACAATCCGTTCTTATTTACTTCGAACGATTTCAAAGGGTATGATCCAGAGAGTACTTCGCAAGGGGAAGGTAAATTTGGACAAAATATGACCTTTTTCGCATATCCAAGAGCGAAAACTTTCTCGTTGGGGTAAATGTTACATTTTAATCTAGAACTTATCAAAAATGAAAAATAAATTATTTCTGTTGTTGCTAGCCGGCATGGCTTTGACAACATCTTGCAATAAATTTTTGGAAGAGGAGCCAAGGTCCAATTTATCCTTGGAACAGTATTATGCAAATGATGGCCAAGCAATGGCAACGGTGAATTCGCTTTACCGCCGTGGGGCTCCATCACGCTACTCTGTTGCCGCAAGTGCTTATGTGGGGCCTACAGCTTCAATTAACACGATGCTCACTGGTTATTTTATCAATACCTATGAAGGTCAGGAGCAAATCTGTTTGTTTGCGAGACAGCTGACAAGACAACAAAATACCAGTGTGGTATCGAGCACGATGAATACGATTTGGGATGAAAGCTATAAAGCGATCAATATCGCCAATGCGGGTGTCAAATATATACCTGGGATCAATATGGATGAATCCCGGAAAAAGACCTTATTGGCCGAAACAAAGTTCTTCAGAGCGTACAATTATTTTTATCTGGTTAAAACATTTGGTGCAATTCCGCTATCAGTGAAACCAAATGAGACGCTGGCAGACGAGCTTTATTTAGATAGAACAGATGTTGCTAAAGTTTATGAGCTGATTGAAACGGATCTGAAAGATGCTGTCGCTGATTTGCCTGCGGCTACCTTTGCTGCAAGGGGACACCGTATTGGGAAGTATGTCGCCGCAATGACCCTGGCGAGTGTTTATTTGCAACAAGGTAAATATGCTGATGCGGCAGCTGCGGCTAAGATCGTCATCAATTCACCACATAAGATGACAGCCAATGTGGATCTGCAATTCAATAGCGCGTACAATAAGTTGCGCACTACCGATGATCTTGAAGAAGTAATTTACGCACAAGAGTATGATGCGACAATCAACAATAGTGGTTGGTGGACAACTTATGCTTTTAGTTCTTCGGCTACTTCGGTTTTTGACAAATATTCAATTTTTGAACGAATTTATGGCCCGACTAATCAGTTCTTGAATGCCTATAATACGAAAGATTTACGTATTCAACCGAATCAGTTTTTCCATTATAAATACACCAATCCGGTAAATGGTAAAACCTGGACTTCGGATGTACCGGGCATTTGGTATTACTTTGACGAGCAAGCGGCAACCGTAACGGGTCGCGGAACCAAAGACTGGAATTTCTACCGTTTCCCTGAAGCCTTGTTGACCGCAGCAGAAGGTATTGCCAAATCAACTGGCGTTAGTGCAGAAGCAGCTGGTTATCTAGCTCAGGTAAAGGCTCGTGCAAATACCGAAGGAAAAACAGTTGCCACATGGACAACAGAATTACAGGCCTTATCCGCAGATGATTTTGTCAAAGAATGTTGGAGAGAACGGTTGCGGGAGTTCCCATTGGAATTCAAGATGTGGGATGATATCCTACGGACGAAGATGTTCCTGTAATTTCTACGACAGAAGCTGGTAAAATAGATTTCGTTCCTTTAGTGGGCGCGAAAAACGCCTCTGGAGCAACTTTTAAAGAATCTGATTTATTGTGGCCTATCTCGCCTGATGAGATCCAACGTAACAATAAATTGACCCAGAATCCAGGGTATCAATAGAAAAAAGTAAGCGTTAGCTTCCTTAGCGAATAGAATTGGGTTCATTGATTAGAGGTTTGCCTCTTCTCGATGAATCCATTTTTATTTAGCTCAAATATGAAGTATTTTCCTTTGGATCAATTCGAAATACGTATAATATTTATTTTAAAATGCCTTTTTGATTTAAGTTTAAAAATACCTACCTTAACATCATAATCAGACACTTAAACTAAAAAAAATAAACCAAAGGAGAAAAATCGACACGACACCTAATGAACTTTTCGTTTTTTTATTTAGGTAGCAAAACCGTTTTTGCAACACTTAAATCGGTGGTGTATCGGTTGTCTATATTCAAGGTAAATTTTTATGATTTTTTGAAAAATAATTGCCACTCGAAATGTAAGCTATGCCGCAAGGTGTATAATTAGCAACATTCGATCCAATAATTATGAATGAAACACTAATTGATAAAACGTTTTATTACTAATGCTAAATCGTTTTATAAACCCAAATCACTAATTTATATGAGCAAAATTGAATTAAAAACAGTTGCGCGACTAGGAAAACAGACAAAATTATTTTTCTCTTTAGTCGTTATCGCAGGAACAATTCATCAGGCTGCTGCTGTTACTTATTCGAACAGTAGAATTTCGATGAAAAGAACTTCCAAGACGCTGAACAAACTTCAGCAAGAAATCAAAGGCCGAATAGTAGACGAATCAACAGGAAAACCTGTTTCAGGTGTCTCCATCCGTGTCAAAGGGACAACGCTGGCGACTCAAACTAACGCGCAGGAGATTTCAACATTGATGCTAAAGTTGGCGCGATACTTACCATTTCTTCGATTGGATATAAGCCGATGGAAGTGCCAATAACCACTGTGTCGGGTATGGTGGTGAAAATTTCAGCTGAATCAGATCAACTCGAAGAGGTTGTTGTGGTCGGTTATGGAACATTAAAATCCAAAGAAGTCACCTCAGCAGTCGCGCATGTTGACTCTACGCAATTTAATCAAGGTGGAGCTAGAAATCCTTTGGATTTAATTGCAGGAAAAGTCGCCGGTCTGCAGGTTACCAGGACGGGTGGGGCTAATCCTAATTCAAGTCCGGCGGTTCAACTGCGGGGAGTTGTATCAGTAACAGGATCGCAATCTCCACTGTATGTTATAGATGGAATTCCCGGCGGTAATATGGATCTGCTCCAACAAGATGATATTGAATCCATCGACGTCCTTAAAGATGGTTCAGGGGCGGCAATTTACGGATCTAGTGCCAATGCGGGTGTGATTTTAATTACTACAAAAAAGGAAAACGTGGTGTCTCGCAATTCTCTTACAATAGTTATGTTCGGAAGGAATTTTTGGCAAGAAAACCCGATGTAATGACGCCGCAGGAATTTAGAGATAAAATTAACGGTGGTGAAATTAACCAAACTGATTTTGGATCGAGTACTGATTTTTTTGGAGATTTAATTAACGATGATAATATTTCGAACTACCAAAATTTTTCGATGATGGGAGGTGGTGAAAATAGTAGTTATCGAGCGAGTGCATTTTATCGTAATCTTCAGGGAATCGCTTTGGAGAATGGGCGAAAAGAATATGGTGGACGGATAAACGTTAATCAAAGGGGACTCAATAACCGGCTAAACATACAATTGAATTTGGCGACCAATATCAATAACGCAAATTTACTCGGTGGAGGTGGTTGGGAAAGCGAAGCCTACAAAAACCCGACCTTATCAAATTTCAATCCGGATGGAACATATCGTTTCGATTTAACAAGTACGAACGAATATGCTCGATTACAACAGGAAACCTCTAAAAGGAAACAGCAAACTTCTTCAGGCGATATAAAAGCTGATATTGATATTATTTCGGGTTTACGGGGAAGCATTTTCGGCTCTTTTCAGCGAAATTCATATAATGATAGCCAATATGCAAGCCAATTGAGTGAGAATTCGGTGGAAAATACAGATTTTCCTGAAGGAGGCTGGGCGGCTAAGAGTGATTTTTATCTCAATCCTATGCTTTCGAACCGACCTTACAATATAATAAACTGATCAATACCAATCATAATATCACAGCAATCGCTGGTTACAGTTACCGTTATTATATCGAAGAGGGAATGGGAGGTGAAAATAGAGGATTCATCAACGATATCTTCCATGAGGATAATCTGGGTGAAGGAACCGCCTTGATAACAGGTAAATCAGGATTGTCAAGTTTTAAGAATGATAATAAAACCATTGCCTTTTTGGTCGGTTAAATTATAGTTTTGCAGATAAATACCTGTTACAGTTTATTTTACGAAGAGAAGGGTCTTCCAGGTTTGGAGATAATAATAAATGGGGTAGTTTCCCAGCGGTATCCGCAGGTTGGAATATTTCAACGAGGATTTTATGAAAGATCTAACTTTTATTAATTTCTTAAAGCTCAGGGTAGGTTATGGTGTGACAGGAAATTCAGGTTTTGCAAACAATGCTTCGCGGGTGACGCTTGGCGGCGGAGGAAGGTATTTATATCCTGATGGCCAGTACCGGGAAACCTATGGACCAACGCGAAATCCAAATCCAAACTTGAGATGGGAAACAAAGCGTGAAACAAATATTGGATTGGATTTTACTTTATTCAACAATAAATTGACGGGTGCGTTGGATTTGTACAACCGGACTACAAAAGATTTGTTGGATACCTATACCACGCCGCAACCACCTTATATCCAAAGCACAATCTATGCGAATGTTGGCCAGATAACATCCAAAGGGATCGAGCTGGCATTTAATTACAAGGCAATAACTGGACCTGATTTTAGATGGAACTTTGATATTGCGGCTAGTACCAATAAAAATACACTGGATTCCTACTCCAATGATATTTATAAGGTAAAATATAAGACATTTGGTGGCATTGGTGGTGCCGGTGACCTCGGTGATGCTTATACGACCTATGAAGGACATAAAATAGGTGAGTTTTTTGGAAAGAAATTCGCCGGATTTAATGATGATGGTAAATGGCTGTTTTATGATCGGGATGGTAACAAGGTCTTAAATGCCGATATCAATGTGTCGCGAAATGATTTGTCGCAGTCAGATTATCAAGTATTGGGTAATGCCGTTCCAAAGTATTATTTAAGTTTCACCAATAATTTCCAGTACAAAGCCTTTGATCTACGTGTTTTTATGAGGGGTAAATTTGATTATAAGATTTTAAATACTGCGGCATTGACTTATGGAAATAAAACCTGGAGCGGTAACCTTTTAAAAGACACCTTTACAAAATATGCAGGTATTAATGATACATATATGTATTCAGATTATTATTTGGAAAATGGTAGTCATTGGAAAATTGATGAAATTACTTTGGGGTATAATTTCCGATTTGCAAACAAGGCAATCAGAAATCTACGTGTTTATTTTACGGGCCAAAATCTGATTACCATTACGAAGTATTCAGGCAGTGACCCTGATTTTATATCTGATACAGGTATGGGGAATACCGATGCAAATGGCCGAGCCTTGGGAATTGACAATAGGGGAGCTTATCCGAGTACAAGATCATTCTTATTGGGCTTAAACTTAAATTTTTAAACATTAAGGAATAAAAAAATGAAAATAAAATTTCTAAAATATACTAAACTGATATTCGCTTTAGGGGCTATTTCTTTCTATGGTTGTACTGATCTTAAAGAGAAAGCATATGATGAAATGTTGACAGATGATTTTTATAATAATAAAAATGAGGTACTTTCAGCTGTATTAAGACCTTATACGCATGCGAATGCTTGGGTTACGCCTTCTGGCCAAGATGGGTGGTGGCGGGCCGCCGAGCTCTCAGGTGATCAATTGGCTTGGCCAACAAAAGGCCGTCATGGCGAAGACGGTGGGAAGTGGAAACGATTCCATTATCATACCTGGACTGTTGATGAAGGGGGCTCAACAACGCATGGTCTCTGATGTATTGGGGAATGGGACTCTGCACCGATCCCATCGAGAATATTGAAAAGCGGGAAGCCTCGAAAATGGGAATTTCAGAAACGGAGAAAGCATCGTTTATCGCGGAATTGAGACTTCTAAGAGCATTTCATTATCTTAAATTGATGGACTTGTTTGGCAATATACCTGTGGTGACAAAGGTTGGTGAGCCTTTACAGCCCGAAACATTGTCCAGAACTGAAGTGTTCAATTTTATTGAGAAAGAAATTTTGGATAATATAAATAACGCACCCAAGCTATCGAAGGCGATGATGGGGCGGATGTCGCAGGCCGGAGCGTATGCAATGCTCGTGGAGTTGTATTTAAATGCCGAAGTATGGACAGGAAAAGCACGTTGGGATGACTGTATTAATGCAGCAAACAAACTTATCAATGGTGGGGGCGCACAAAATGGAACAATGGCATTAGATAAAAATATTAGCGATCAATTTATAACAACAAATGATCTCTAAAGAAGTTATCTTTTCAATAGCCTACGATTACACAACAGCTAAATTTGAGCCCTCTTGGACAGGTGAATTTTATCATTTCAAGCAGCGTGAAATTTATGGTGGTGGACGGAATGGTAATGACGGAATCGTATTGATTCCAGGGTATTCAGCAAATATGAGGACGCTGATTTGCGTAAAAACAATGGTTTTGGGAAGGTCCAATGGTTAATTTCGAAACAAATGCACCAGTTACCGGATCCGAAGAATACGCAGGAAAACAATTGGTCTTTGTCGACAATATTCAGCGTAATTCTAAAGGCTCTACTGTTTCAAATATGAGCGAAGGGGAAGAAAATAGTGGTGTGCGATTCAATAAATATAAACTTGGAAATCAAGTAAAAGGATTTGATGGCACAGCGGTAGATCCCAATTACAATAATACAGATTGGAATATTTACCGGTTGACCTGGATTTATTTTGCGAAGGCGGAAGCGCTGATCCGTAAGAATGGCGGGACAGCTCCACAGGAAGCAGTTGATTTAATTAACAGCTGTAAAAAAGAGAGCTTTTTCTGAAGCCGATTGGCCTTTATTCAGCTATACAACAGCGACATTGACCCTAACGGAGCTTTTGGCTGAAAGGGGAAGGGAATTTATATTTGAAGGGTTTAGAAGAGATGATCTGATTCGGTTTGGCAAGTTCTATTCGGAATCATGGTGGGATCATAAGCCTTCAAATGAAAGCAAAGTGCTGTATCCAATCCCACAAAGGCAATTGGATTTAAATCCCAACTTAAAGCAAAATCCGGGTTATTAGTATTTAAATAAAATAATAAACCACGGAAATTAGCCTATTATTGGCTACAATGTCTTTGAGAAAGCCGCTAGGATTTTTTTTTCTAGCGGTTTTTTTGCACCGGGAATCCTCTGTAACATGTTGGTTAGGTATATTAAATAATGTTTACTTAACATAATAGATAAAATAAAGTTTTTATTTTTGAATTATTAAGTCTTTGAAAGCTCAACAATTATGAAAATTAGAAATTTATTATTGCCATTCCTTTTGATAGGTCTATCTACCTCGGGTGTGATGGCACAAAGTAAAAAAATCAAACATGTCGTTTTAGTGGGATTCGATGGATTCGGTGCTTATGCCTTGCCTAAAGCTGAAATGCCAAATCTTAAAAAGATGATGCAAGACGGAACCTATAGTACACATGTGCGTACCGTTTTACCTTCGTCAAGTGCGGTGAACTGGGCTTCCATGTTGATGGGGCTGGGCCGACAACACATGGTTATACCGAATGGGATAGTAAGACGCCTGAAATCCCTTCAACTGTGAAAACTGAAAATGGAATGTTTCCTTCTTTGTTTAATGCTGTAGCCCAGAAAAATCCTAAAGCTCAATTTGCTGGGTACATAGCTGGCCTGGGATAGGATATTTGATTGACAATAAAGTCGTTCAAAAAATCATTAATACCAAGGATGATGATGAAGCAGCATTGAATACCACTGTCGATATCATCAAAAAGAGAAACCGACGATTACTTTTGTACATTTCGACCAACCCGATGGCGTTGGTCATAATATAGGGCATGATACGCCAGAATACTACGCTGAACTAAAAAATGTTGACCGACGGATCGGAACTTTACAACAAGCCGTCAAGGATGCAGGTATCGCTGATGAAACCATCTTTGTTGTTGCTGCAGACCATGGTGGAACGGGTAAAGGCCATGGCGGTAAATCCTTGGCAGAAGTTGAGATTCCTTGGGTGATGACGGGGCCGGGCGTACCCAAAGGTAAAGAGATCAAAGGGACGGTCATGATTTATGATATCGCACCTACATTGACCTGGTTGCTTGGCGCACCGCTTGATGCTGCTTGGCGTGGTCAGGCAATTAAAGCTTTTCAGCAATAACATACATTTGCCCAATAAAAAACCTTTAGTTTTCACAAACCTCAATAGCTATGAAAGTCGACTGAAGGTTCTTTCTGCGAATAAACTGAACGTAGCAAGCGCATTGATACCTTGGTGAAAAATAAAAAGCAGACAATGCAGAAATAAAAAATCCCCAGAAGTTTTCGCTTCTGGGGATTTTTTATTGAACTATTGATAATCGTTATATATCAACAACTACATCCATTTTGAAGTCATCATCTTTTAGATGGACGATCTCTGTCGCTTTTTCGTAGTTTGTCGATTTCTTAGAGAAGAAGTCGTGTTGTGTCGTTTCTGTATTCAAGCCATTCAATACAATTGGGTTGACTTGTTTTACTTCAAAGATCGGATCAAAACCTAAGTTCATCAATGCTTTGTTTGCATTGTAACGAACATATTCTTTCACCTCAGCAGTCAAGCCTACCTCAGTGTAGATCTCTTCTGTATACTTCAACTCGTTTTCATACAAGTTATAAAGTAAAGCCAAGAAACGTGCTTTTACCTGATCTTGATTTTTTAATTTTTTGAATTGATCCTGTGCCATCAATCCTACGAATACACCGTGAATAGATTCGTCAGCAACGATTTTCTTGATGATATCGGCAGAAGCAACCATTTCACCTTGACCACATAACCACAATGGTAGGAAGAATCCCGAATAGAACAAGAAAGATTCCAATAATACGGAAGCAGCCATAGCCATGTAGATCTCCTCATCGGAGGCATCTTCTTTATCGATAGCACGGTAATAACCGTCAATCATCTGCGCTTTGTACTGTAGGTATTTATTTTGTTGAACCCACTCGAAGATATCATTGATTTCAGCTGTCGTTGAAACCGTTGTGAAAATAGTAGAATATGATTTCGCGTGAATGGCCTCCATCATACACATATAGGATAATACAGCTTTATTCTGTAAAGTATCTATGTGGTCGATGATTTTTGGCATACCTGTATGACTCTGTAAGGTATCTAACAGGGTCAAACCACCTAATGCTTTTTTATAGGCATCTTTCATTTCTGGGCTGATACGTTTCCAACTATCGATATCTTTTGATGGAATGTATTCAGTGTCAATCCAGAATTGACGAATGTTTTGTTCCCAGAACATCAATACATAATCGTTCTCAGGAGTATTCCAATTGACAGCTTTATATGTTTTACTCATTTTTATTTTAAAGTATTAGGCATTTATTATCATGTATTTGAATTTCTGATCTGTTGATTAAGCCAAAAGTTGCCGATAATTTGGCAACTTTTGACCTATTCACATTATATATCCAAATACAAAAATCTCAAGATTAGGCTGAACAAGAGACACATTCGTCGATGGTCGATTTTCTTGTCCGTGTGTAATAAAGGGATTTTAATCCCAATTTATGTGCATAGATGTAATATCTAGACAAATCTCTTGTGGAGTCTTTCGAATTGGTATGCAAAATTGTAGATACCCCTTGGTCGATATGACGTTGGATGACCGAAATCAATTTCAATACTTTGAACTGATCCATATCATAAGCCGATTTGAAGTAGAAATAGTTATCGTTTGTCAAATATGGCATTGGGTAGTAAGTTGTACTATCACCATATTCACGCACTTCAATAATATCCACAATTGGCATGACCGACGCTGTCGCATTCATGATATAGGAAGTTGATTGATTTGGAGCAATCGCCAAACGGTATGCATGGTAGATACCATATTCTTTGATTTTTGCTTTTAATTCTAACCAATCTTCAACAGTTGGAATGTGTATACCTTCAAACAACTCTGTTACCTTAGCTGTTTTTGGAATGTAATCACGGTTTATGTAATTATTGAAATAAGTGCCATCTGCATAGGCTGATTTCTCAAATCCAACAAATGTTTTTCCACGTTCTTTGGCAATTTCCATGGATGCTTCCAATGAATAGTAGTTCATCATCATGAAGAACGTATTGGCAAAATCCAAGGCTTCATTAGATTCGTACATGATAAAGCTTTTCGCAAGGTAACCGTGTAGGTTCATCGCACCAAGTCCTACAGAGTGCAATTCGCGGTTTGCTTTTGCAATTGAAGGTACCATATCGATGTTGGTTACATCAGTGACCACTGTTAGCGCACGCATTGCTGTTTTCACTGTTTCTTTGATGCGTTTGTTGTCCATCACCGTAGCGATATTCAACGAACCAAGATTACAGGAGATGCCGTAACGGATCGTATCTTGTTTACCGTAGATCTCGATATCGGATACTTGTGATACCTGCATGATCTCAGTACATAGATTGGAGAATTTCACCTGACCAATTTCATTCAAAGCATGTACACGATTGGTGTTTTCTTTGAAGAAGATATAAGGGTAACCTGATTCTTTTTGTGTTTGTGCGATCTTAACCAACAGGTGACGTGCGTTGATTTTTTTTTTTGACATTTGGATTGGTGATCAACTCATCGTACATCTTGTCCATATCCATTTCATCCAAGAATTGTCCATACTCTTGCATCACCGTATGTGGGTAGATCAAATAGCAAGGCTCATCTTTCTCCGCTAGTTCCATGAACTTATCCGGAACGATAATACCGATTGAAAGTGACTTGATACGTACTTTTCGTCCACATTGATTTTTTTACAATCAAGGAACTCTTCAATATCAGAGTGGAAGATATTTAAGTATACTGCTCCAGCACCAGGACGTTGTCCTAATTGATTTGCATAAGAGAAGGTATCTTCCATGATTTTCATGATCGGAAGTACACCACCTGCACGGCCTTCAACACCTTTGATCGCTTCGCCACGTGCACGGATTTTAGAGATATTGAATGAAACCCCGCCACCGATAGAGGATAATTTCATGGCTGAATCAACCGCATAACCGATACCGTTCAGGTTGTCACCAATTTCATCCAAGAAGCAGGATACCAATTCCCCAGAGCGTTTTTTACCTGCATTCAAGAATGTTGGTGTAGCAGGTTGGTACTCTTGGTTGATCATGATCTCGGCGTATTCTATCGCTTTTTCACACCTTCTTCGCGTGCTAAGAATAGGGATACTGCGACCACACGGTCTTCATAGCGCTCCAAGAATTTTTCACCAGAGTCGTCGCGAAGCGCATAGCTCTGGAAAAATTTAAAGGCTGCCATAAAGGATTCGAAACGGAATTTTTTGGCATACACATAATTGAATACCTCTTCTATTTCTTCAAATGTAAACCATTGGTAAAAATCAATATAATAGTTGTTCTCTATCAAATAGTCTATTTTTTCTTTCAATGTATAAAAGAACACCGTGTTCTTATTTACATATTCCAGGAAATATGCGCGAACAGCTTCTTTATCTTTATGTAAGCTGAACTCGTCATCATGCTTAATCATGATTTCATTATTAAGCAATATCCAGTTTTTTGCTACTTCGTTTGCTACCATCGCAAAAGTTCTTTAAGATGTCAATAAATTGGTTTATGTCTTCCATTGTTCCGGACAGTTCAAATTTGAATGCCAATGGAATGTCGAAATCCTGTGAAATACGATCAGCTGCCAGACCGAAATTTGGTCCCCAGTTGCGGTTGCCACTGGAAGTTACGGAATAGATATTTTTAGCTTCTCGTTTCATGAATTCTTTTTGTGTTTTCGGGCACCTGTCCAAAATTCGTGGTAAATGTGACCAAATGGCCCGGCTGATTTACCTCAAGGTCAGCGCTAATTTTATGGATCTGCCAGCCAGTGATCTGTGCGACTTTATCCATAAAACGCTGTACGTTACCCGTTCTGGAATCGTAATAAATGTGTATCATACTGCTGTCTTTAATTTAATGATACCCTCGATTTATTAAAGTGCAATGGCAGCCAATTCTTCTGGTTTAAAGCCAATGATACGGTGTTGAATTTCTTCATCTTCCACTACGATTACTGTTGGTACCGTACGGATTTTGAATTTTGCGGCCAAGTCAGGTTCATCAAAAGGATTAACCGTTTCATATTGGATACCTTTTTGATCCAAATAAGCCGATACTTGTGCACAAGGAGCACAATCGTTTTTCTCAAATTTGATAATTCTTGCCATGTTTGTATGTTTATTTTTTTATCCAATCTTCGTAGAAAAAGAAAGGTTGTTACTTCGTTGAATTGCCAATTCTTTCATTAGCTTAACAAATATCATATATTTTCTTGCGAAGCGGTAGTTTGACTTTTCCACATTTTGGGTAAAAGTTTGTCATAGGATGCGTTTACTGCTTGTTGGTTGTGTTAAGTACTTGGTGTAGTGGTAGATATGAATGTGGATAACTTTAAATCAAGAAATTTTACCTGTTTTTTACGAAACAATTTAAGTTTAATTTTAGTGTCATAAAACGGCTACAATACTTGGTTTTTTTCATAAATTTATTACATTTTATTGCCCTAATTTGCAAAATATATTTATGAAGAAGCTATGCTATGGTCTCTTGCTATTATTGTCTCTAAAAGCACAAGCGCAAGAGAATATCACGTTCAAAAAACCGACTTCCGAAATTTTGGCTTTGGCCGATTTTATTCGACCGCCCCAAATAAAAATGTCAAGTGACAACAAGTGGATGTTATTCACTTACCGTTCGACCTATAAGAGCTTGGAGGAACTGGGACAGGAAGAAATGAAATTGGCCGGATTGCGTATCAATCCGCGTACAAATATGGAAAGTTCAACAGTCTTTTACAATAAGATTGGCCTGAAGAAAATCGGAGAACAATTAGAAGAAACGGTGTTTGTTGGAATGCCAGAAAACCCCTCTTTGTCAAATTTTGCATTCTCCCCAGATAATAACCGCTTGGCATTTACCAATACAAATGAATCTGGAACTGCACTGTTTGTATTGGATTTAACAACACGGACAGCGAAACAGTTGACAGCTTATAATCTGAATGCAACATTGATGCTCCTTTTCAATGGTTGGGCAGTTCAACACGATTGATTATAACGGCGCTGCCAAAGGAAAAAAATGCTTTATTAGATCCTGCCAAGGATCTGCCAACAGGACCGGTGGTGTCCACAAGCGATGGTAAAGTATCCCAACTTAGGACATACCAAGATTTATTGAAGAATCCACAGGACGAACGGAATTTTGAAACATTGGTACAGTCCAATTTACAGTTTGTGGATTTGGAGGGTACAATTTCCAATTTTAAAGATAAAGGTATTTATACAGGAGTATCTTTTTCGCCGAATGGTGCTTATGTCATGGTAACAACAATCACAAAGCCTTATTCTTATGTGGTACCAGCCTCACGTTTTCCACAGCAGACGCGGGTCTATGATCTATCTGGAAAAGAGATTGCACTGGTTAATGAAGTACCACTAACGGAGGTCATGCCTAAAGGATTCTCTTCTACACGTCCGGGCAGACGTTCTTTGCAATGGCGTGATGACCAGCCGGCAACCTTAGCTTATGTTGAAGCGCTGGATGGTGGTGATGCCAACAAACCTGCAGAATTTCGCGATGCACTTTATACATTGGACTTCCCTTATACAGGTGCGGGGAAGCTGATTTTCAAAACTAAGGATCGCTATGCTGGGGTTGTTTGGGGTAACGATAAATATGCATTGGTTTATTCGCAATGGTATGATACCCGTAATGCGAAAACCTTTGTTGTCAATCCTTCCACAGGTGAATCCAAGTTGTTGCATGATCGCAATAGCCAAGATGTCTATAATGATCCGGGTACAGTATATCAGCAAAAAAATGCGCTCGGAACATACAGTATGTATATTGAAAAGGACAAAACTTTGTTTGTGGGTAAGGGTTTTACCAAAGAAGGTGAGTTTCCTTTTGTGGAAGAGTTGGATTTGCAAACGTTAAAGAAAAAACGTTTATATACGGCAGCGGCCTCGGAGCTACAGGAACGGATTGGAGAGATTGTCAATCCAAAAACCGGCGAATTGTTGATCTCGCTTCAATCGGCATCAGTCTATCCAAATTATTACCTGAAAAACATGAAATCAGGCAAACAGGTTGCATTGACAACATTGGAAAATCCATTTAAATCACTTGAAAAAGTTCATAAAGAAATCTTAAACTATAAACGTAAGGATGGGGTAGCGCTTTCGGGTACATTATATCTGCCGGCTGGCTATGATCTGAATAAAAGGAGAAATTACCCTTATTGATTTGGGCTTATCCAAGGGAATATAAAGACAAAAATACAGCTGGTCAAAGCACGGCGAACCCAAAGGAATTTACTTTTCCAAGCTATGGATCATTTATTTATTGGGTATCAAAAGGCTATGCGGTCTTGGATAATGCCGCATTTCCGATTGTAGGGGAAGGAAAGAAAGAACCGAATGATAGCTTTATTGAGCAATTGGTGGCTAATGCAGAAGCGGCAATTAATGCCGTAGATAAACTGGGCTATATTGATCGAAAAAAGGTTGCTGTGGGCGGGCATTCGTATGGAGCCTTTATGACTGCACACTTATTGTCTAATTCAAAATTATTTGCAGCTGGGATAGCGCGTTCGGGAGCTTATAATAGGACATTAACACCATTTGGTTTCCAAAGTGAGCAACGTAACTTTTGGGATGACCCAGCGCTGTACATGACGATGTCTCCATTTGTCAGTGCTGATCGGATGAAGACGCCATTGCTGCTCATTCATGGTGGAGCGGACAATAATCCAGGAACATTTACCCTACAAACGGAACGTTATTTTCAGGCCCTAAAGAATTTGGGTGCTCCTGTGCGCATGGTGATTTTGCCGCGTGAGGCCCATGGTTATGTCGCGAAGGAGAATATCTTTCACCTCCTATGGGAGCAGGATCAATTCCTTGAAAAATACTTAAAGAACTAGTCGTTGTATTTGAATGATAAAACCTGCATGCTTTGGCGAGTACCAGCCATTATGAAAATTGACTGAAGGTTCTTTCTGATCCATAAATCGGCTATAGGGAGATCATTGATGCCTTAATGGAAAAATAGAATCAATAAAAACGACAATTCAGAAAAAATAGGCTGTCTCAAGACAGCCTATTTTTTTAACTATCCTATAAGGAGAATAAAGTCTCATCAGGTACTTTCTGACTGTATAAAATGTAGGGTAGTGCGTTTGTGCTGTGTTGTAAGTTGATGATCAATACCTGAATTCCTGGGAGACAATAGGTAAAACCAGTGTATTGTTGCTGAGTTGAAATGTTTCTTGACAGGAAGAAAACATTGATTATGCATATAATTTTAGTTAAGTTTGGGTAATTTACCAAAGGGAAAAAAAGAACTGATTATGAGACCTGATATATTTCGAGAAAAATCACCATTGTCCTCTGATGATTGCTTTGTGGTCTTTGACAGGCGAAAATCTTCTTTCACTTTTCCGGTACATATCCATCCTGAATATGAGCTCAACTATGTGGAGGGGGCTTCGGGTGCCCAGCGTATCATTGGTAATTCTGTAGAAACGATCGGTGAGCAGGATCTGGTACTGATTGCGAGTCCGGAGCTTGAACATGCCTGGAAAGATGGTGAATGTCAATCGAATGATATCCATGAAATTACGATACAGTTTCACCCTTCACTTATTGATCAATATCTAGACAAAAAGCAATTTGCAAGTATACAGCAGCTTTTGTCAAAAGCATCGCGCGGTGTTGTATTCGGTAAAGATACAGTTGACCGGGTGCTTCCTTTGCTTCGCATATTGACCTTGGAGCGTGATGGGTTTTATTCAGTCATGAAGTTGCTTGTCCTGCTTTATGAATTATCAAAAGGTGAGGACATCCGTGTATTATCGACAGCGACAAATTCTGTCTTGAGCAATAGTGAGTTGCTTATGGGACGCTTACAGGAATATGTTGTTGCGAATATCAACAAGGAATTGAGTCTGCCTATGGTGGCAGCAATTATGAACATGAGCAAATCGACCTTCTCTCGCTTCCTGAAATCAGCTACAACATTGAATTTTACAGACTACTTACTTGACTTCCGGATCAATATGGCCGTTCGGCTGTTAAAAGAGGAGACTCCAATTGCTGATATTGTCGAGCAATGTGGTTTTAATAGTGTTTCTTATTTCTACCGTGTATTCAAGAAGAAAAAGGGAATAACCCCGATTGAATACAGAAATAGCCTGCGGAAGCAGCAGATGATTATCTAGCGATCTGGCCGCAACCTACTCTTATACTCAGATTCTGAGTACATTTTTTTAGCATAATGATAGCAATGGGCAAGCAAAGGTAATTTGTCTGACAATGACCATATTGCCTGATAAACGATTGCATAGTGTTGTTCAATACTGTGGAATAATTCAATAGAAATGACTTCAGAGTTCAACGAATTATTGTTGTGTTGTTTTTAATGTGTTGTTTTTCAGTGTATTGAATTTTTCACTGAGCCAGCGCATATTTTCCTAAATCGCCTTTCCTTTTAGGAGCGCGCAATCGTTTGCGTTCGTTTTTGTTAAAGCCCATTTACCTGAAATATGAAGTAAAAGTGCAATACAAATGACCTGATCTTGCTATTCCCGACTTTTCCTTTTCTCTAATTTCGTTCTATAGACCAATAATAGTATACCCAATTAAGTATAGACATATTATATACAATCTATCTATTTATTGTAAACCTTAAATACACAAAATATGAGAAAACAGCTCTACTGCTTTTACTTTCGGCTTATGGCACATTTGCTTGGGCACAACAATCCCAAAAAGTAAGGGGAAAGTCCTTGATGCAGATAATAAGCCCGTGGCGGGGGCCACGGTAAACATCAAAGGTAGCACCGGGGGACAAAAACTGATGCTGATGGCTCGTTTGCGCTTGATGTTCAGAAAGGGAAAACCTTAAAATTACCTATGTGGGGATGAAGGAACAGGAGATTCTTGTCAATGATGCATCAACTTATAGTATTGTGCTTCAATCAGGAACCGACTTGGATGAAGTTGTTGTTATTGGATATGGTACAGTGAAAAAAAGTGATCTGACGGGCGCTGTAGCATCTGTTACAGGAAAAGATCTACAGGCAAACTTAGCCAAAAGCGCGGCAGGTGCTTTGCAGGGAAGAGTTGCAGGGGTAACGGTATCTAGTGCTAGCGGAACGCCAGGAGCAGGTATGAGTATTAATGTCCGTGGCCTAAGTTCTATGGGGAATAATGCACCTCTTTATGTCATTGATGGGGTATTTGGCGATATCAATATGGTCGATCCCAATGATATTTCTTCACTGGAAGTTTTGAAAGATGCTTCAGCGGCTGCGATCTATGGATCTCGGGCGGCCAATGGTGTTGTTATCATTACCACAAAAGGCGGTAGAAAAGCAACTCCAGCGACTTTAAGCGTAAATGCATACACGGGTATTCAAAGTCTTCCTAAAAAAATGGATTTGATGGATGGCCCACAATGGAAACAGTTTCAACAGGATAACGGGTATCTACCAACGGAAGCGCAAAATCTGAATACGAATACAAATTGGCAAGACGAGGTATTTCATACAGCCCCAGTTAATAAGGTCAACCTAGATATTTCGGGTGGGGAGAACAGTCTACCTATAGTGTGTCCGGAGGTTATTTAAATCAACAAGGTATTTTGAAGACTACCGGTTATAAAGCATTCAATTTACGTACAAAAAATACCTTCAGTTTTTTTAACAACCACTTACGGGTAGGAAATACCTTTTGATAAAATCAGGTGACCGAAAATTTTCAGACCTGACCATTACAGATATCTTACGACAAAACGCGCTGGTACCTATTTATGATGCCAATTTAGTTGGAGGATATGCTACTTATGCTCCGTGGATGAAGAACTTGGACAATCCAGTGGGGTTTTGAACCTATTTAACCGACATGTATATCAGACAGATCTTATGCTCAATGGATATGCTGAAGTAGATTTATTTGTTAAAGGACTGAAATATAAATTAAATGTTGGGGTTAACAAGACAACTGGCAGAAATTATAATAAAGGGGATGCCTATACCTATGGTACCGATGTGCGTAAATCTTTTCTCAATGAAAGCGCATTTTTTAACAATCAATGGTTAGTCGAAAATACATTACATTACGATAACACGTTTGACAAACACACTATTTCAGCTTTAGCGGGTTATTCCGCACAGGAAAATACGAATCGAGGTTTTGGTGTGGGAAGAAATAATCTCCCATTGGGGACTGATGCTATTGATGCCGCTTCTCCAACAGAACAAACGACTTCTGGAAGCCTAAATGAGGCTGCATTGATCTCTCAATTTGGACGGATAATGTATAGTTATGATAGCCGTTACCTACTTACAGCTACAATACGTCGCGATGGTTCTTCCAAATTCGCAGATGGAGCACGATATGGGGTATTCCCGTCTATCGCTTTGGGCTGGAATGTGATGAATGAGAAATTCTTCGAAACAGCAAAAGGTACAGTTAATGAATTTAAACTACGTGCTAGTTATGGTCGACTAGGTAATCAGGAAATTGCAAATTACACTACACAACGGATAACTACTTACGGTATCAATTACTTACAAGGTGGTACCTGGTGGCAGGGAGCAAGTACAGGCATTAACTGGGTTTCGCCTCGAAACCTGACTTGGGAAGAAACTGCGACAAGCAATATTGGATTGGATTTAGCATTTATGCAAAAGAAATTGAACATCAGTGCTGATTATTACGTACGTGAGACCAAGAATATTCTTTTAGGTATCAATCAACCTCCTTCCGCTGGACTTAAAGGAACACCAGTAATGAATGCGGGAACAATTAGCAATAAAGGTTTTGAGTTATTAGCGACATACAAGAATTCTGTTGGAGAATTGAACTATAACATTGGCGTGAATGCTTCTACGGTGAAAAATAAAGTGAAAGCAGTTACAGTAGGTAATGTTCAGGAATTTGGTGGCTATAATCCACAAGGTGAGGGAACAATTACTTGGGCCAAAGTTGGTTATCCAATTGGCGGTTTCTGGGTGATTCAAACCGATGGACTTTTCCAGTCAGATGCAGAAGCACAAGCCTATAAATCAGCAGATGGCAAAGTAATTCAACCAAATGCTGCTGCCGGGGACATCAAATTTGTAGATTATAACAAAGATGGTCGTATCGACAATAATGACCGCCAGTATGTTGGTAGCCCTTTTCCAAGTCTTGCCTATGGTATTCGAGGAGGTCTAGATTATAAAGGATTCGATATGGCTGTCTTTTTTGATGGTATGTACGGTAATAAGATTTATAATTATACACGAGCTCGCATGGAACAAACCAACGAAGTGAATAATCATTCCGCTCGTTTATTAGAGTCTTGGACACCCAGCAATACGAATACCGACATTCCTCGTTACACTAGACAGGATCCAAATGACAATAAGCGCCGGGTCAGTGACCGTTGGATTGAGAGCGGAGCTTTCTTCCGTTTAAAAACTATTGAAGTAGGATATACATTGCCAGCCCAATGGCTAAGTAAGGCTACTTTGAAAAATGCACGCGTATTTCTGGCTGGGGACAATTTGTTTACAGTGACAAAATATAAAGGCTATACACCAGATTTAGGTCAAAGTAATGGTGATAATGGAACACCATCGGGTGTATTAACAGCTGGTACAGATCATGGCCGTTTTCCATTGGCACGAACCATTATGTTTGGTGTCCAAGCTAATTTTTAACGGATAATCGATCTGTTATATAAATAAATTTTATGTTTTAAATACGATATAGATGAACTTTTCAATAAAAAAATATACGGTTATAGCAGCGTCCTTGTTGTTCTTAGGAGGTTGCAAGTCAGATTTTTTGGATCGCACCAATCCTAATTTACCTATTGAGGAAACCTATTGGAGAATTGAATCCGATGCTCAATCTGCCATGGCTACTATTTATTCGCCAATTCGCTCACAAATGTCAGGCTATTACGGAGCATATGGTGGTTATCAAACGATGAATAGGGCGGATGATATGTGGTTTCTCAGTGGTGAAGAAGCATTTACCTGGGAATATATCAATTTTCTCAATTCGGCAGGTACACCAGAGAGCGATTTCGGTAGCTTATATAATGGGATAAACAGAGCGAATGTATTTTTGAAAAATATTCCACGTGTTTCGATGGATGAAAACAGGAAGAAGGAATTGATCGGGAAGCGAGCTTTTTAAGAGGAATGTATTATTTCCTGCTGGCCGCAAATTATGGTGATGTGCCTTTGAGATTGTTGCCAACAGATGATGATCCAGATGGTGCGAGCAAGCCTTCCGCTGCCGAAGCCGAAGTATGGAAACAGGTTATTGCAGATTTTAAAATAGCGAAGGACAATCTACCGCTAACACGATCTGCAGCCGAAGCTGGCCGAATTACAAAGGGGGCAGCGATTGCCTATCTAGGTAAGGCACTTGTATACACCAAGCAGTATGCTGAGGCGGAAGCCGAACTGAAAACCTTATTGACAGCACCCTATACTTACGATTTGACGACTAATTTTGAAGATAATTTCAAGGAAACAACCAAGCTTAATAAAGAGTCAGTTTGGGAAATAGTCTACGATAGCAAATTTGGAGGAGATGGAAATTGGGGTGTAGATTGTGCTTCTTGTGCAATGGGGTTTGTTCTACCTAATTTTGCTGGACCAGATGGTACAGGTGCTTGGTTTAAATTAATGCCGGGGCAGCTGTCGTTCGTGATTTTATTTCCGAAGAGCGTCCTGCAGGCTCTGACACGCGCTTTGATAAAAGAATGTATACGAGTTTCTTTTGGAAATATTCTGATTATGAAACAGGGCTTACCGATGGAGCTTGGTTTGGTAATCAATCTTTCGACCTTATGTGGAGCAATGCTGGACCTAAACGTCAACGCGGTGAACCTACTTTCCCGGCAATTGATGGTAAAACCGGACGTTTCCTAATTAAGAAATATACTAACTTTTATAGAAATGTCTCCGGAGCGAATAGTATGTATGACGCCGCTAACCGGAATAATAACCTTCGCGTATTCCGTTTTGCTGAAGTATTGTTGTTGCATGCCGAAGCCTGTGCAAAAATGGAAACACAGCCGGAGCTGCATCTAGTTTGAAGCGTGTTCGTGATCGTGCGGGTCTAGCAAATAAAACATGGGCTAATGCCGATGAGTTGATGAAGGAAGTGATCAAACAAAATGAGCTGGAATTTTTCTTCGAAGGACATCGCTTTTTCGATTTAAAACGCTGGTATACACCAGTACAAATGAAACAGATCTTTGTCGATAATAAAAAGCAGGGTGCTAATAATTTCCAGCCTAAGCATTACTATTTACCGATTCCAGAAGCTGAAATCAATACAAATTCAAAAATTCAGCAGCATCCATTGTGGCGATAGGTGTGAGATAGCGTATGGCTTCGGTTGACACTGAACATGGCAAGTTATCTAATTAAAAATGTCCCCAAAAAGCAGTAATTGATAGTATAATACTGCATACATAAACCTAAATTTTTTCTCCAGCAGCAGCATTCCTGCTGCTGGAATATTAGAGAAGCTCGAATTTAACGACATAAACGTATGATAGCAATGAGAAAAATAGGTAGTACTTTTACAGATTTGTTCTTATATGGAGCAACCTTAGTGTTGCTGTTTGTTTCTTGTAAGAAAGATCGGGAGACAGCAGTAGAATCAACAGCTAAGCTTTCCCTAGATGTAAAGGTCAAGGATGGCGAATTGCTACTGGACGTCACGAAGAAAGTGGATGAGTATATCTTCAATTTTGAAAAAGGAAGTATAAACATTCCATTGGCGGATATTTCAAGAATAGAACCTGAACTGACCCGCTGGCGTACTGATCTGACGTTCAGTGACGGTTCCAAATTGGTCGTTCCGACGAAAGGTACATCACTCGATTATATTATTGAAAAGATCAAGCTCAATCCCTCAGGGTATAATCCGTTGGCGGCGATGGTTGATGTGTGGTTACCTACTTATGGTCGTGTGAAGGTGACCGTGAAAGGAAAAAATGGAGCTGCGGGTGCAATTACACATTTGTGCCATACCGATATTCCGCGACAAAGTGTGCCTGTGCTGGGCTTATATCCTGATCACGATAATGTTGTCGATCTGATTTTTACCGATCGGGAAGGCAATGAAAGAGGGAAAACGACGATACATATCCAGACTGCGGCATTGAGTCTGCAGGATTTTCCAAGGTGGAAGATTGTAAAAGCCCAAGCCGGTAAAATGGAACCGGGTGTCAATCTGGTTCATTATCCAGGTCAGAGCGAAGCCGATGTTTCACTTCCTTATATGATCGATCAGGAAGGGGAATTGCGCTGGCTTCTGCAGCTCAAATCATCTCCCGAACTAAATCGACTCTCTTACTCCATTGGCCTCAAACGTACTAAAAGTGGAACTTTTATTGCGGGTGACCAGGCGCAGCAAAGGGTAGTGGAAATTGATATGTTCGGTAATCTGAAGCGGGAATGGGATCTTGCTAAACTAGGATTTGGATTTCATCATGAAATTACAGAGGCTGCCAACGGAAATTTTTTAATAACTGTCACAAAAACAGCCGCACGTTTGGTTAATGGTGAACCCCGTATCAATGACTTTATCGTTGAATTGAATCCCCAAACAGGAGTTTAGTCAATGAATGGGATCTGGCCAAGCAACTGGATACTACCCGTTACGTAAAACCCGACGGTATTACTCCTCCTGCATTTTCACAGACGGCAAATAACTGGGCACACAACAACTCCATTGCCGAAATAGGAAATGACTTGTTGGCGACCTTACGTTATCAGGGTATTGTGCGTTTTAATCACGCAGGACAGACTCAATGGATGATTTCACCACATAAATTCTGGGGTGCCAATTATCAATCGTTGTTGCTGAAACCTATTGCCGAAGATGGTACAGTTATTACCGATCCTGCTGTCATCAATGGTGATGCAAGCATCGCGGGATTTGACTGGCCCTGGGGCCCTCATACACCAGTGGCACTTTCCGAAGATCGTATTTTAGTCTTTGATAATGGCTATAATCGAAGCTGGATCCCCAATTTTGGAACGGGTGTAAATAATTATAGCCGAGTGGTCGAATATAAAATTGATGCGGCCAAGAAAACAGTGCAACAACTTTGGTCCTATGGTAAGGAAAGAGGTGCAAATGCATTTTCTCAAGCTTTATCGGGGTACAATACCTGCCGCAGACCGGTAATATTTTGTTTTTCCCAGGTATGGGGTAAAAACAAGCATAGGAACCGGAGGCCGTGTGATGGAAATCGATCCGAAGACAAAGGAAGTTTTGTTTGAACTTGAAATAGCTACCGGTAGCGGAACAGCATTTCACAGGGTAACACGTATACCACTTTATCCAACGAATTTATAAATAACTATTTTTTGAACTTACGCAATTTTATGTCCGAATCCTTTGAACGCCAAAAAGCTTATATTATCGAAACACAACGTTTATTATTAGAAAAAGCAAACGTTGGATTATCCAGTCCGGGAAGAATTGTTACACGCTATTTTAATCCTGTTGTCACCAAAGAACATATTCCGCTTACCTGGCGTTACGATTTCAATCCATTGACAAATCCTCATTTTTTGGAACGAATTGCCTTCAACTCAACTATGAATGCTGGAGCAATCTATTGGAAAGGAAAGTACCTGCTATTCGTTCGTGTGGAGGGCGTAGACCGAAAGTCTTTCTTTGCAATTGCCGAAAGTGACAATGGAATAGATCAATTTCGCTTCTGGGATCATCCAGTCTCACTTCCGGATTCGGAATCTGATGAAACCAATGTCTATGATCTTCGGCTTACGGCACATGATGACGGCTGGGTCTATGGAATTTTTGCAGTGAACGACGTGCGTCTGATGCTGCTCCAGGCGATCTTTCTAGTGCCGTCGCTTCTGCCGGGATCATTCGGTCAAAAGATCTGATACATTGGGAACGTCTCCTAATTTAAAGGCGGACAGTCAGCAACGCAATGTGGTGCTGCATCCTGAGTTTGTGCAAGGAAAATACGCGTTTTATACACGCCCCAGGATGATTTTATTCTGGCAAAAAGTGGTGGTGGTATTGGATGGGCCTTGGTGGAGGATATCACCAAAGCTGTTATCCAGGAGGAAAAGATTATTAATAAACGTTCCTATCATACGATAAAGGAGCTTAAAAATGGGGAGGGACCGGCGCCACTACGGACGGAGAAAGGCTGGTTGCACCTTGCACACGGAGTCAGGGTACTGCAGCGGGCTTACGTTATGTATTATACCTCTATCTCACGAGCCTAGCGGATCCAAGTGAATTAATTGCAGAGCCTGCGGGTTATCTCATGGCTCCCGAAGGTGAGGAAAGGGTGGGAGATGTTTCCAATGTGCTTTTTGTAACGGTTGGATTATGGATGCAGATGGTACCGTGTATATTTATTACGCCTCCAGCGATACGCGGACACATGTTGCAGTTTCTTCTGTGACGAAATTGCTGGATTATTGCCTGAATACACCAGCGGACGGACTTCGCTCAGCGGAATCATTGCGTAAGGTGATTAATCTGATTGATCATAATATGCACTATATAAACAATAAGAGTCGGGGCGGGGTTGGTCATCTTTCACAATAATACTCGATCTGGAAGAAATACAAAGTGTACCCGAGTTAAAGGAAATGATCGTAAATTGTATGCCTAAAATAGTATGCTTAGCGCACGTTATGCAAAGGCGCGATGAAATATATGATAACAAAATGTGCAATGAAAAAACCAATGCTATGTTAAAGAATGTTTGTGTTAGAATTCTCGCTTTGATCAGTCTTTTCAATTTGGCGTTTTCTGTGCGGGCTCAAGAATCGGGTACCTTAAAAATTATCTCTTATAATATCTGGAATGGTTTTGAGAAGCAACAGGATCGAAAGGATAAATTTAGTGATTGGATGCGAAAAGAGCAGCCTGATATTGTGGCATTGCAGGAACTGGTCGATTTTAAGCAAACAGATCTCGCGCAATTGGCTAAAACATATGGGCATACTTACACGGTTTTGTTAAAGAGCAAGGTTACCCTGTCGGTATTTCCTCACGTTATCCGATCAGACTTGTAAAAGCACAAGTAGATCAGTTTTGGCATGGGATGCTGCATGTGAAGATCAAAAATTTAGATCTTATCGTAACACATCTAAGCCCTTTTTCCTGGAAATATCGGCTTGGAGAGGCAAGACAAATTGTGGAATATGTAAAGAATAATCGCCTGGACAGTTGTATTATTATGGGAGACCTAAATGCCTATTCCCCATTGGACGCCATTTGGCTAGAAACACAATCTGTATTGAAGACAAATTTGATGAAATGGGATCAGGAGCATCCACAGTATGGCAATATGAACGGCGGTAGATTTGATTATCGTGTATTATCAACTTTTCTGGCTGCCGGTTTTGACGATTGTATCGGACGGTATGTCTTTCCTGAAATCAGACGTGCCAGCTACCCCGCAGCGACGCTTTACAATTGGAAATGGGAGACTCCCGGTTGGCTGGTGTTTCCGAACGTCTTGATTATATCTTGTTGTCTGACCCTTTAGCATCTCATGTGAAGCAGGTGCAAGTTCATAATGGTCCTGCACTGGAGGGGATATCTGATCACTACCCTGTTTCGGTCGTGATTGATCAATTGGAGAAATAGAAATATAATTGTAGATTGCGGATGACCACGAAAAGAATATTCATGGAAATTTCCGTAATAGATATAGTTATCATCGTCAGTTATTTGCTTGCGATGATTGTAATCGGTTTGATCCTTAAAAAGCGAGCCGCCAAGAATCTTGATTCCTATTTTTAGGCGGAAAACGCTTCCCTATTACATGCTCGGTATTTCTGATGCATCGGGCATGTTTGACATCTCAGGAACCATGTGGATGGTCTACCTTGCTTTTGTATATGGCTTAAAAAGCATGTGGATCCCTTGGTTATGGCCTGTTTTTAATCAGATTTTTTGATGGTCTATTTGTCGGTCTGGCTGCGGCGATCCAATGTCCTTACCGGAGCAGAATGGATCCGTACTCGTTTTGGTCATGGTCGGGGAGCTGATGGGGCCTATACCATCGTCATTCTATATGCCATTGTTGCGGTAATGGGTTTTTGTGTTACGGCTTTATCGGGATAGGGAAATTCATGGAAGTTTTTTTCCATGGGAACAGGTATCTCGCTTTATTCCATTGACGATTGATCCAGCGATGGCTCCTCAATTGTATGGTATTTTCTTTACAGCGATTA
Source organism: Sphingobacterium sp. E70 (assembly GCF_019285695.1). Taxonomy (NCBI): domain Bacteria; kingdom Pseudomonadati; phylum Bacteroidota; class Sphingobacteriia; order Sphingobacteriales; family Sphingobacteriaceae; genus Sphingobacterium; species Sphingobacterium sp. E70. Next base: position 3,347,130 of record NZ_CP079104.1, read on the forward strand.
CGACTTTTTACGTCATGCTTGGTGGGATGCACAGTATTGTGTGGGCAGATATGGTCAAGTTTGCTATTATGATTATTTCGGGGATTGCCATCGCTGTTATAGCCATGCAGCAGGTTAGCCCTGAACTATTGGCGGCAAACACACCGGAAGGATGGGATTCACCTTTTTCGGCTGGCAATTGGATTTGGATTGGAGTACTTTACTTCCCTCCATCATGGATCGGATCGCCGATGATCAATATAATCTTTTCACGGTATTTGTCATGATGATGTTATTTAAAGGGATATTTATGAGCATGGCAGGACCGGCTGCCAACTATGACATGCAGAAGATACTGGCCTGTAGATCCCCTAAAGAGGCGGCCTTAATGAGTGGTTCGGTGTCGGTCATTCTACTTATCCCACGGTATCTAATGATTATGGGGTTCACGGTATTAGCGCTTGTGTTTTTTCGGGATGAATTTGCACATATGGGCAATCAGATGGATTTTGAAATTATTCTGCCGAAAGCTATCAGCCGCTTCGGCAAGGTTGGGTTGACGGGGCTATTGCTAGCTGGGCTATTGGCGGCATTCATGTCTTCATTTGCTTCAACGGTAAATGCTGCTCAGGCTTATCTGGTAAATGACGTGTTGTTGAAGTTTATGTACCGGTCTGCTTCATCCAAAAAGCAGATCCGTCTGAGTTATGTTGTATCAATCACTGTGGTCGTCTGTAGCACTATTATTGGCTTATATGTGCAGAATATAAATTCCGTTTTACAATGGATTGTCTCCGCCTTATATGGCGGTTATATTGCCGCAAACGTATTGAAATGGCATTGGTGGCGTTTTAATGGTGCCGGATTTTTTGGGGAATGCTAGCAGGTATATTCGAGCGATTATATTACCGCAGGTTTTTCCGGATACACTGCCACTGTATTTCTTTCCTTTTTGTTTGTCCTATCTTTATTGGGTTGTTTTGCAGGAACATGGTTATCCCGACCCACCGAAGAGGAAGTGTTGGTAGACTTTTATGTGCGTGTGCGTCCTTGGGGATTGTGGGCCCCAATTCATCAAAAAGCCCTAGCGAAATATCCGGATCTCAAGAAGAATGATCATTTTAAACGGGATATGGTCAATGTGGTCGTTGGCATTGTATGGCAATGTTGTCTGACCTTGGTGCCCATGTATATTGTGATCAAACAAGGACAAGGCTTACTCGCAACAATCTTGATATTAGGTATTACTACACTTATACTGAAAAAGAACTGGTATGATAAAATGAATCGTGATGAGGAAGAGTATAATGCCTTTATGGTAAAGTATGGGTTGAATAAAACAACTAAGACCGCTATAGAAAAGACGTAATTGATTAACCATACGAACTGCTTTTTGACTATATAAAAGCCTTTCGATCCTATAAAAATAGGCTACCCGTCGTAGTTTGACCGGTAGCCTATTTTTATAAAAAGACCTATAGGTCAGCTAATTACTTGCTTTGACCTTAAAAGGAATGACGTATTCTCCCCATTCCAGTGAAATATTACCTTCGGGAGTCGCATTTATTTTGAACTGCTCCTGACTGTTATCGGACTTGCCATTACTGACTGAAACGCGTAGCGCATCGTCTTTAGCATCATATTTTGTACCCCATTGATTCCACACTTTGCTGAACATAAGGGTTGTTTCGTGTTCTCCAGGGATACTATAAAGACCATATTTCCCTGCGGCTAGTTTTTTCCTTCAACCAATACATCTTTATTGAATTCGATCGTAGTGGCTTCATTGGCGCCTGTACGCCAGACTACACCGGCAGGAACAATATCAACACCGAGCTTGCGACCTTTGAGTGAAGGACGACTGTAATTGATGTCGATGGTAACACCATCGGTTGTTGTTACCTTGGTGTTGTCCGGAGGACTTGGACGTTTGCTTTTGTCTGTCTGGGCGAAGCTAAGTTGACCTATTAGGGTCAAAATCGTTAAAATTAGTACTCTCATCTGTGCTTATTTTTGATTAAACACTTAAATATAAGATTTTTATGTGATGAAAATAGTATTAATTTTAAGAGATATAGATGACTGGGAAAATTGTTCAAACCGATTTTTAATCTTGTCGGAAATATAAATACAGTTCCCGTTTCCTATTATTACTCAAGCTAGTCCATTGAAAAAAGGACGAGTTTATCTTCAAATGTCTGTTCGCTCATAATAATACAGCCCAAAAGTTTTTTGTCTAACTTTTGGGCTGTGGTCCATTCTCTAATTTTAAATGTGTTTCTTTTTCACTGCATTTAAATCGCAGCTTTTTATGTCTTAGACCAGATATTCGAATAATGTTTGATCTTTATTGATTTCAATGACATCGAATTTGTATTCTTTCATTCGTTCGATCAATGTTTCGTAATCTTCAGGCTTGTTGAGCTCAATACCGACTAGGGCTGGACCCCTTTCGCGTTCTGTTTTTTTGATAAACTCAAACCGGGTGATATCGTCTTTAGGACCAAGAACCTCGGAAACGAAAAGTTTTAATGCTCCGGGGCGCTGTGGAAAGCGAACGATAAAATAGTGCTTGTATCCTTCATAAAGTAGAGACAGTTCTTTGATCTCACTCATGCGGTCAATATCATTGTTGCCACCTGAAATAATACAGACTACTTTCTTCCCTTTAATTTCATCTTTGTGGAACTCCAATGCGGCAACAGAAAGTGCTCCTGCAGGTTCAACGACGATTGCATCTTTATTGTATAACTCCAAAATGCAGGTACATATTTTACCTTCAGGAATAGAGCGTGTATCATCGAGTAGTTGCTTAGCAATGGCGAATGTTGTCGCTCCTATTTTTTTACAGCAGCTCCATCCACAAACTTGTTGATGTGCTCTAATTCAAAGGGTGCGTCGTTTTCAAGTGCAGCCTGCATCGATGGGGCACCTTCAGGCTCTACACCGTAACACTTGATCGCTTTGTTTTTGCTTTTCAGGTAATAGCTTGCTCCGGCAGCTAGTCCACCACCACCGATCGGAATAAATATGGCGTCCATATCCGGAAGATCCTGCAATGCTTCAACGGCTACGGTACCTTGTCCTTCCACAACTTTGAGATCATCAAATGGCGGAATGAAAGTCATACCATGTTCTTCCGTGTACGCCAGAGCAGCTTTTTGACAGTCATCAAATGTATCACCGGTCAATATAATTTCAACATTGCCATTACCCCACATTTCGGTCTGCGAGATTTTTTGACGAGGGGTCGGTCCAGGCATAAATATAACACCCTTAATGTCTAATTTGTTACATGAAAAGGCTACACCCTGGGCATGATTACCTGCACTTGCACAGACTACACCACGTTGCCTTTCTTCATCTGTCAACGAAATAATCTTATTGTAGGCACCACGTAATTTATAAGAACGTACGACTTGCAAATCTTCTCTTTTGAGATAGACTTCTGCGTCATATTTTTCGGATAAATGCCGATTATATTGTAGGGGGTACGATTGACCACAGATTTGATGCGCTCAAGTGTAGCTTCGGAATCGATGTTTAGGGTTGATAGATCCATAGTTAGATGATATGTCTAATGAAGGTAGTAAAGAAAGCGGGGTATCCACCGCTATACTGGAGATACTACCTATACCGTGTTTAAAAGTTGATTTAAATTTAGTTGATTTTTATGAGAAAGACCACGCGTGAATAGAACAAAAAAGTTTATCCATGTGATTGTGAAATCCTTTTAAAAAATATGTTCTTGATAAAAAAAGGCTGCATCAGCAGCCTTTCCTTTTTTATATCTTTTCTTGGATGAGGCTTTTAGGTCATCATCACAAATATTTTTCTTTTCGTCGGCCAAAACCAAAAAGCGTTGATAGCAATCTGCAAGATCATCTTTTCAAGATGGAAACCCAAGCGCTCTAAATGGTGTTTAAGTGCATGTCTTCCTGAACGGGCAGTTAGGATGATATCTGCTTCATCAAGACCCACATCTTCGGGTCTGATAATTTCATAATTTTCGCGGTGCTTCAAGAAGCCATCTTGGTGGATACCTGAACTATGGGCAAAGGCATTCCGGCCAACAATCGCTTTATTGGGTTGCACAGGCATGTTCATCATTTCACTCACTTTACGTGATAGATAGGTAAACATACGGCTATCGATGTTTGAAGTTAAGCTACCGAAAGATTGGTTGTGTACTTTAAGGATCATCGCAACTTCTTCCAAGGAGGTATTACCCGCACGTTCACCGATACCATTGATGGTACATTCTACCTGGCGGGCACCGTTTTGTATTGCAGCAATGGAGTTGGCTGTAGCTAGTCCCAAATCATTGTGACAGTGTGCAGAGATGATTGCTTGATCAATATTACGTACATTCTCCTTGAGATACTTTATTTTAGCACCATATTGGTCAGGTAAGCAATATCCGTTGGTGTCTGGAATATTCACCACTGTCGCACCAGCAGCAATCACTGATTCAATCATTTTAGCTAAAAATTCCAGATCTGCACGGCCCGCATCCTCTGCATAAAACTCGACATCTTCCACATAGGATTTCGCATGTTTTACAGCCGCTACCGCACGCTCTAAAATTTCTTCACGCGTACTATTGAATTTATATTTGATATGCATATCTGAAGAACCGATGCCGGTATGGATACGTGGGCGCTTGGCATATTTCAATGCTTCGGCAGCGACGTCAATATCGTTTTGATTAGCACGGGTTAATGCACATATAATAACATCATTCACCGCCTGGGATAACGCTACGACAGATTGAAAATCTCCGGGGCTGGAAACAGGAAAACCAGCTTCGATAATATCGACACCTAGTTTTTCTAAATCCTTCGCGATCTCAATTTTCTCTGGAGTAGTTAATTGGCATCCTGGTACCTGTTCGCCATCACGTAATGTGGTGTCGAAGATGTAAAGATGATTAGGATCGTGTAACATAATTTCTTAATTCAAAAGATTTATAAAAAAACGTAAGAAGTAAAACTCCCTACCCATATCTCATTACTATTTAATAAACGCTAATACTTTTTCACCCATTTCCTGCGTACCCAGGACTTTAGAAGCTTCGGTGTGGGCATTGGCGATATCTCCCGTTCTCCAACCTGCTTTTAGTGTTTCAGCAACAGCATTGGTAACTGCTTTAGCTTCTTCCTGAAGACCAAAGCTAATGTCAAGCATTAATGCCGCCGATAGAATTGAGGCAAGCGGATTCGCTTTATTTTGGCCTGCGATATCATGTGCCGAACCGTGGATAGGCTCGAAGAAACCTGTGCCATCACCCACTGACGCTGAGGCCAACATGCCCATTGACCCGGCAATCTGCGATGCTTCATCTGTCAAGATATCGCCAAAAAGATTCGCTGTTAATACAACATCAAATTTCTTCGGATTCTTAACCAATTGCATTGCTGCATTGTCGATAAACATGTGTTCTGTTTCAACATCAGGGTATTCTTTTGCAATTTCTTGGACAACTTCTCTCCATAAACGGGAAGTTTCCAATACATTGGCTTTATCAACTGAGCATAATCTCTTGTTACGGGTACGGGCAGCATCATACGCTTTACGCGCGATACGCTCTACTTCATAACGGTGGTAGTTCATCAAATCCGAAGCGAATGTATTATCCTCATTGCGGTTTTTCTCCCGAAATAAACGTCACCCGTCAACTCGCGGAAGAAAAGAATATCTGTTCCTTGCAGGATTTCAGGCTTTAAACTCGACGCATCCAATAATTCATCAAATAGAAGGATAGGACGAAGATTAGCATATAAACCCAATTCTTTACGGATCTTCAATAAGCCTTGTTCAGGTCTTACTTTAGCAGATGGATCGTTGTCGTATTTAATATGTCCGATCGCACCAAAAAGGATCGCATCTGATGCTTTTGCTTTCGCTAAAGTTTCATCCGGAAGCGGATTTCCTGTAGCCTCAATCGCAGTGTGTCCCATGATCGCTTCATCGAAACTGAATTCATGACCATAATTTTCACCAATCTTTTCTAAAACTTTTTACCCCATGTTGTTACTTCTTGGCCAATGCCATCTCCGGGGATGATTAATATGTTTTTTTCATTGTTTTCTTAGTATTGCGTATTGAGATATGAGTATTGAGATGCTATTTTTATAAATTTTGAATATCCATCCACTCATGTCTATTGTCTAATATCTATTGTTAATTATCGTTTTCCACAATTTCTATGTTGATAAAGCTTCTTTTTGTGGATAACTCGTTCTACGGATTTAATTTCACCCTTTTCCAGTACCATCTTGTTATCTATACAGGTCGGTAATTGGCTTTGGAAATGACCAACATAAATAAGGGTCTGGCCATTCTTGCTCAGGTCATCGATCACATCATTGAAATATTGCGATTGTTCCTGATCTAATCCCTGACAAGGTTCATCTAATATAAGCAATTCTGGATGTTTTACGATGGTTCGTGCTAGTAAGGCTAATCGTTGCTGGCCTAAAGGTAAAGATCCTAATGTTTTATGCTTCACTTCTTTGAGATCGAAAAAATGAAGTACCTGTTCCAGTTTCTGCTGTTGCTCGTACCCTAATTTCTGATAGAGACTCATTGAGTCGAAGAACCCCGAAGCGATTGTTTGTCCTACATTGGCATTCATATCGTAGTACCAATGTAATTCGGGAGAAATGATACCAAGGTGTTCCTTAATTTCCCAGATACTTTCTCCTGATCCTCTTTTTTACCAAAAGGTAGATATCATTTGCATAGGCCTGCGGATGATCTCCATTGATCAGACTTAATAAGGTCGATTTTCCGGAGCCATTATGTCCTTGCAACAACCATTTTTCACCGGCTTTAACTTCCCAGTCAATGTTTTTTAAGACTTGCTTTTCGCCATAGGAAATATGAATCTGCTTCATCTTTACCATGATGGGAGCGGAGACTTTAGGTGATTGTTGCAAGAAATAAGGTAATTCCTTTCGCTTTCGTGGTATTCCTTTTGAAATTTCACCACTGTTTTGACGAATGACTATTTTCCCATCTTGGATTTCAGCAAAACGATTGATGCAATCAGGCTGCTCGTCATCATTACTGATCAGCAGCAGTGATACACCTTTTTCTGCAAGCTGATCAAAGACCTGATTCAGATCTTTTCTGGATTGTACATCCAATCCGGTATAAGGCTGGTCGATAATCAATAGCTGAGGTTGAAGCCACAGTGCTTTGACCAACTGTAGCCTTTATGTTCGCCACTGGAAAGTTCGATCAACTGTTGATCTTTGAAGTTTTCAAATCCAAAGATAGCGAGGTAAGGTGCTACATCTTCAAAGGCAAGCTGTTGTTCCTTTGCAAAATGTTTTAATTCAGCAAAAACCGTTAGTGTATCGTTTTTGCAAATTTATTGTAGCGTTGTTGGTAATAGAAATTGCGGTCACCCTCCAGATTGGTAAATTGAAACCAATTGGAGACGTAATGCACAAGAGCTGGTAAGGGGCTATCCATATCCAAATGGAAGGATAGGCTGCCCTGATATTTTAGTTGTCCCGCAATTACTTTCGCAAGCGTTGTTTTTCCAGTGCCACTTGGACCTCCCAGGATCCATTGTTCACCAGGAAAAATTTGCCAATTTAAATCTTGCAGCACGGTATCCTTACCATGTTGAATAGTTAAATTGGCAATATGGACGACTGGGTCTACCATTTTCTTGTTGTTTCAAATGATTCAATTAAATCTTTTTGATTAAGGATGAAATCGATATCATCGTATCCATTAATCAAGCATGATTTTTGTATGGATTGATTTCAAATTCAAATTGATCGCCTGTCTCTGTCAACATAACGGTTTGTTTTTCGAGATCAACGATAATTTCTGTGTTTGGGTTTTGGTGCACCAATTCGAAGATTTTCGCTAAAAATTCTTCCGAAACCTGTATCGGCAATACGCCATTATTAAGGGCGTTACCTTTAAAGATATCTGCAAAAAACGAACTGATGACCACATCAAAACCATAGTCTTGAATCGCCCATGCAGCATGCTCACGGCTAGAGCCGCAACCAAAGTTTTTACCGGCAACCAATATCTTTCCCGAATAGGTAGGGCTATTCAATACGAAATCTGCTTTAGGCTGATTCTCGCTATCAAAACGCCAGTCACGGAAAAGGTTGTCTCCAAAGCCTTCTCGAGTGGTCGCTTTTAGAAAGCGTGCTGGAATAATTTGGTCAGTATCAATATTTTCAATAGGCAATGGAACTACCTGTGATGTTAATGTTTCAAATTTTTTCATATCAAAAATTTAGTAAGTCAGAATTAAAAATTAAAAAATGGAGCTAGTTATAAGCTGAAAGCTTGGACAATCAGGGTCTCAATACTCAATTCTCTCATCTCAATACTATATTAACTCTCTAACATCTGTTACTTTACCAGTTACTGCTGCCGCCGCTGCTGTCAGTGGTGATACCAACATGGTGCGCGCGTTAGGCCTTGGCGTCCTTCGAAGTTTCTATTTGAGGTTGAAACACAATATTTACCCGCAGGAATTTTGTCTTCGTTCATACCTAAACATGCTGAACATCCAGGCTCCCGCAATTGGAATCCAGCCGCTTCAAATATTTTATCCAAACCTTCTTCTTTGGCTTGTTTTTCTACCTGCTTGGAGCCTGGTACAATCCATACTTCGACATCCTGTGCTTTTTGTTTTCCCTTAACGAATGAAGCTACTTCGCGTAAATCTTCGATACGGGAGTTGGTACAGCTTCCAATGAATACATAATCAACACGGTTACCCAAGACCGTGGAGTCGTCTTTAAAGCCCATATAGTCTAAGGCTTTTTGATACGATGGCCTTTCTGATTCAGGTTGTGCACTTGTTGCTGGGATATGTTCGGCAATACCCATACCCATGCCTGGATTTGTACCGTAGGTAATCATTGGGGCGATATCTGCTGCATCAAAGGTCAATACTTTATCAAAGATGGCATCTTCGTCTGAATACAATGTTTTCCAGTAGGCTAAGGCGCTGTCCCATTCTTCTCTTTTGGGGCGAATTCACGACCTTCTACATAGTCAAATGTGATTTGATCCGGTGCAATAAGTCCACCGCGTGCGCCCATTTCGATACTCATGTTACAGATGGTCATACGTGCTTCCATGCTCAAAGAGCGGATTGCTGAACCGGCATATTCGATAAAATAGCCTGTACCACCTGCTGCAGAAATCTTGGCGATAATATAGAGGATAATATCTTTTGCGCCAACCCCTTTTTGCAAGGTGCCATTGACTTCAATTTTCATTGTTTTAGGCTTGGACTGCAATAAACATTGCGTCGCAAAACCTGTTCAACCTGAGAAGTTCCAATACCAAAAGCAATAGCTCCAAAGGCACCATGTGTTGAGGTATGGCTATCTCCACAGACCATGGTTTTACCGGGCAGTGTGATACCTAACTCTGGACCAATTACGTGTACAATTCCTTGGTAAGGATGTCCCAAACCATATAATTCAATACCAAATTCAGCACAATTTTTGGTCAGCATATCGACTTGATAGCGCGATAGCTCTTCTTTGATCGGTAAATGTTGGTTGAGGGTCGGTACGTTATGGTCGGCAGTAGCTACCGTTTGCTTTGGACGAAAGACTGGAATTCCTCTTTTGCGTAAGCCATCAAAAGCTTGAGGTGAAGTAACCTCGTGAATCAAGTGGGTATCGATATACAGGATATCCGGAAACCCTTCTTCACGCTTGACGACGTGAGCATCCCAAATCTTTTCTACTAATGTTTTTGACATTTTTAATCTCTCTTATGTTATTTTTATATTAACCAAGGTGATATTGTAAATGTCTCAATATCACCTTGGTTTTAATATACTAAATTACGAAATTTTCATGATTTCAGCGCACATATGTCTATTGAATTCACTGGGATATTCCATACGGCCGTTAAAAAACAGATAATTCGTATGAATTTTTAAACAGTTTTGATCGCTTTCATGGCAGTCATTGCTTTACGCAATTTACGGCCAACGATTTCTACTGGATGATCACGTAAAATCTCGTTGATAACAACTAATTGTGCATTATCAACTGCTGCATCTTTGTTTTCGTTAAAGTTTTTACCTACTAAATCTGTATCAACAGTTTTCATGAAATCAGCCAATAAAGGTTTACAAGCTTGATCAAATAGGTAACAACCGTATTCTGCTGTATCAGAAATGACACGGTTCATTTCAAACAATTTCTTACGTGCGATCGTATTTGCGATCAATGGTGTTTCGTGCAATGATTCGTAATAAGCAGACTCTGGTTTGATACCAGCTTCAACCATAGTTTCAAATGCCAATTCTACCCCAGCACGAATGAAAGCGACCATCAAGGTATAATTGTCGAAGTATTCTTGCTCGTTGATTTTAACATCACCAGCAGGCGTTTTCTCGAATGCAGTTTCACCTGTTTCAGCTCTCCATTTCAATAAGTTAGCATCTCCATTTGCCCAATCTTCCATCATCGTCTTGCTGAAGTGACCTGACATGATATCGTCTTGGTGTTTTTGGAACAATGGACGCATGATATCTTTCAGTTCTTCAGAGATCTCGAAAGCTTTCACTTTTGCAGGGTTGCTCAAACGGTCCATCATACCACTTACACCACCATGTTTCAAGGCTTCAGTAATCACCTCAACACCATATTGTACCAATTTAGATGCGTATCCAGCTTCAATTCCTTTTTCGATCATTTTGTCGAAAGATAAAATAGAACCTGTTTGCAACAAACCACAAAGAATAGTTTGCTCACCCATTAGATCTGATTTTACTTCCGCTACGAATGAGGATTTCAATACACCAGCTTTGTGACCACCTGTTCCGACACAGTATGCTTTAGCTTCAGCCCAACCTTTTCCTTGAGGATCATTCTCTGGGTGAACAGCGATCAAAGTAGGTACACCAAATCCACGAAGGTATTCAGCACGTACTTCAGATCCTGGACATTTTGGAGCGACCATGATTACTGTGATGTCTTTACGGATTTGCATGCCTTCTTCAACAATGTTGAAACCGTGTGAATAAGATAGGGTTGCGCCTTCTTTCATCAACGGCATAACAGCAGTGATAACCGAAGTATGTTGTTTATCTGGAGTCAAATTAATGACTAAATCTGCTGTTGGAATCAACTCTTCATAAGTTCCTACATTGAAGTTATTGTCCGTCGCGTTTTTCCAAGAATCTCTTTTTTGTTCAATAGCTTCTTTACGTAAAGCATAAGATACGTCCAATCCGCTATCTCTTAAGTTTAAACCTTGGTTCAAGCCTTGAGCACCACATCCTACGATTACGATTTTTTTACCTTTTAAAGCATTTACACCATCGGTGAATTCAGTATTATCCATGAATTCAGCGTGACTTAATTGTTCTAACTGCTCTCTAAGCGGTAAGGTGTTGAAATAATTTGCCATTGTTTTGATTTAGTATTGAGTAATGAGATATGAGAATTGAGATTTTGGTTTTTCAAGCTTATGGCTTACCAGCTTTCTTTCTTCTTTTTTTTTTTAATTTCTATTTTTTTAATTTATAAGCATCTGCGTTGTGCCAAAGCATAGCCATAATGAACATTATCATGGCCAGAGGTCAAAGCGATAACTTCTTCAACTGTGTCCATCGGATAACCATAGGTCGCTGTAGAAAAAGAAGTAATCTCTCCGAAAACACCATTTTCGTAGTCTTTGGCGATCTGTTCGATACTTTGGATAGCGATTGCCTTTAATTCATCAATTTCAGCCTGCTCCACAAAACGTGTGGGTTTGGTATCTTTTCTGTAATCTTCGTTGTATTTCACCCAAGAAGTGTCAGCTTTGACACCCGTGCGAACATAAACTAAAGTCTGTGTACTCACGACGATATGTCCGAAATTCCAGATAATATTATTATTAAATCCAGTAGGGATTTTGTTGAGTTGCTCTATGGAAAGGCTATCCACCAATTCAATGAATTTTTGGCGTGCCTGTAAGATAAATTTAAACGTTTCTTGCATCTGATTACATAGTAAATACATCATCCCGTTTGTCGAGATATTCATTTTCAACGATTTCAATTGACGGTTCCTTTGCTTCAAACTGAACCAATTTGGAGTGGAAACCGGCGCTATCTTTAATGATAGCGATACGTGCTCCCGTACAAATTCGATCAAACCATACTTGGTTAATTCTTCTGTCAACTTATCGATTTCCTCGCGGTGACCTGCAGTTTCGAAAACGATATAATCGTTACGTATCACAACTACATTGGCTCCATATTGACGTAGTAAACGCTCAACATATACCTTCTCATTGACAACGTCTGCAGGGACTTTATATAAAGCCTGTTCTTGCCAGATCACTTCGTCATTGGTGTTGTAGTAGGCTTTAAGAATATCAATCTGTTTTTCCAGCTGGCGACAAAGCTTGCGCAAAACATCTTCAGCCTCTGTAATGACAATGGTAAACCGATGTATGCCTTCTACTTCAGAAGGGGAAGTATTCAAGCTTTCGATATTGATTTTTCTTCTTGAAAAAATCGTTGAGATCCTGCCGATAAGACCGATAGAATTCTCTGTATATAGGGTAATGGTATATTCTTGTTTTTCCATTTTAAATTTTACTTTAAGCGGATCTCTGATACGGATGTTCCTTGTGCAACCATCGGGAATACATTGTTTTCCTTTCCTACCATAACTTCCAATAGGTAAGCACCATCGTGTTCAAGCATGGTCTGAAGGGCATTGCGAAGATCTTTGCGTTCTGAAATTTTCTGTCCATCGATATAATATCCTTTGGCAACTGCAACAAAGTCAGGACTGGTGATATTCACGAATGAATAGCGCTTGTCATGAAACAGTTGTTGCCATTGACGTACCATACCTAAGAACTCGTTGTTCAAGATCATGATCTTCACCTTCGCGCCAAACTGCATGATAGTTCCCAATTCCTGAATGGTCATTTGGATACCACCGTCACCGATGATTGCTACGACAGTTTTCTCTGGTGCGCCATACCAGGCGCCGATCGCAGCCGGAAGACCAAAGCCCATGGTTCCCAGTCCTCCTGATGTTACGTTGGATTTACTGTTGTTAAATTTAGCATAACGACAGGACACCATCTGATGCTGACCTACGTCTGTTGTGATAATGGCATCACCACCAGTCAATTCATTCAGCACATTGATTACCTCACCCATGGTCATGATATCCGTTTGCGGATGAAGTTCATTTTGGATGACTTCTTTGATTTCTTCCTGTTCAAGCTGACGGAATTGTGCTAACCATGCAGAATGATCCACAGCATTTACCAATTCGGTAAGCATTGGAAGTGATTCTTTACAGTCACCCCATACTGGTACAGTAGTTTGTACGTTTTTGTCGATCTCAGCAGGGTCAATATCCAAATGGATCACTTTCGCCTGTTTGGCATATTTGTCCAATCGGCCCGTGACACGGTCATCGAAGCGCATACCGATTGCGATTAAAACATCACACTCATTGGTCATGACATTTGGTGCATAATTGCCATGCATACCCAGCATACCAACATGAAGTTTGTGGTCCGTTGGAAGGGCGCTCAATCCCATGACAGTTGCTGCGGAAGGAATGCCCGTTTTTTCGATAAAAGCTTTGAATTCCGCCTCGGCTTTACCTAAAATAATTCCCTGACCGAAAAGTATAAATGGTTTTTTTGCATTGTTGATTAATTCAGCAGCTTGTTCCACATACTCTTTGCGGACCTGTGGTGCAGGTCTATAACTGCGTACGTGATTGCATTTTCGTAACCGAAGTAATCGAACAATTGTATTTGCGCATTTTTGGTGATATCGATCAGTACCGGGCCTGGACGACCGGTGCTGGCGATATAAAATGCTTTTGCGAGTGCAGCTGGAATTTCAGTTGCGTCAGTGACTTGGTAGTTCCATTTCGTGACCGGTGCGGTAATATTGATGACATCTGTTTCCTGAAAAGCATCTGTCCCCAATAGTGAAGCAAAGACCTGGCCTGTAATACAGACAATCGGGTTACTGTCGATCATGGCATCAGCCAGTCCTGTAACTAGGTTTGTTGCTCCAGGACCACTTGTCGCGAAGACGACGCCAGTACGACCTGAAGTTCTTGCATAACCTTGCGCCGCGTGGATTCCACCTTGTTCATGGCGCACTAAAATATGCTTCAGACGATCCGTATAATCATAAAGGGCATCATAGATTGGCATAATTGCGCCTCCAGGATAACCAAATACGGTATCAACTCCTTCGCTCAATAAGGCTTCCAAAACAGCTTTTGATCCCGAAATCTGTGTCGGAGTTTGCTGCTCTTTAGCGGCCTTATTTTCTGTTATTTCCAGTGTACTCATATTGATTAGTATTGAGATATTAGTATTGAGTATTGAGATTATTCTTGTGCAAGCCTAACGCTTGACAGTCTTTCCATTTTTTTAATTTGAACTGTTTACTTTTCTATAAGTCTGTCACACATCCTTCTGAAGCATCAGCCACGGTTTTAGCGTATTTGTATAACACCCCTTTGCTCACTTTTAACGCAGGTTGTACCCAAGCCGCACGACGTTGAGCAATCTCTTCATCAGAAAGTTTCACATTGATTGTATTATTAACAGCGTCAATCTCGATGATATCGTCATCATGTACCAAGCCGATTAATCCACCTTTGTAGGATTCAGGTGTAATGTGACCTACGACGAAACCATGCGTTCCACCAGAGAAACGACCGTCTGTGATCAATGCTACAGATTTACCTAAACCAGCACCGATAATTAATGAAGTTGGTTTAAGCATCTCAGGCATACCTGGAGCGCCTATTGGGCCTTCGTTTTTAATAACGACCACATCTCCCTGTTTAATTCTACCCGAGGCAATACCAGCGACTAAATCATGTTCGCCGTCGAATACACGTGCCGGGCCAGTGAATTTTTCGCCTTCTTTGCCTGATATTTTTGCTACCGAACCTTTTTCAGCTAGGTTTCCATAAAGAATCTGTAAATGTCCTGTTGCTTTGATTGGGTCGCTCAACGGTTTGATAATAGGCTGATCATACGCCATAATGGATTTTACATCAGCTAAATTTTCAGCAACCGTTTTGCCGGTTACAGTAATGCAATCGCCATGCAATAAACCTTCATCCAGAAGATATCTCATTACGGCAGGAGTTCCACCATATTGTTGAAGATCCTGCATTAGGTATTTACCGGAAGGTTTAAAATCTGCCAGTACCGGTGTTTCATCACTCATACGTTGGAAATCATCCTGAGAAATGTCAACGCCTACCGCTTTGCCGATTGCAATAAAGTGAAGTACCGCATTGGTGCTTCCACCTAAGATAACGATCGCACGTAATGCATTCTCGAATGCTTTACGCGTCATGATATCGGAAGGTTTAATATCTTTTTCCAGTAAGGTACGGATGTATTTACCCGCATCTAAACATTCATTTTTCTTTGCTTCAGAGATTGCCGGATTAGAAGAAGAGTAAGGCAAGCTCATTCCCAATGCCTCAATTGCGGAAGCCATTGTATTTGCAGTATACATACCGCCACAAGCACCAGCACCGGGACAGGTATGTTTGATAATACCCTCGTAATCTTCATCGGAGAGATTGCCACAGATGCGTTGTCCTAAGGCTTCAAAGGCAGAGACAATGTTTAATTCCTCCCCTTTATAATGTCCAGGTGCAATTGTACCGCCATAGACCATTAAAGACGGGCGGTCCAAACGGGCCATTGCGATAATAGCGCCGGGCATGTTTTTATCACATCCAGGAATAGAGATCAGACCATCGTAATATTGACCACCACAGATCGTTTCGATACTGTCAGCGATCACATCACGACTGACCAACGAGTAACGCATACCATCTGTACCATTGCTCATACCGTCACTGACACCGATGGTGCCAAAGGTCAAACCGACTAAGTCATTGTTCCAAACACCTTTTTGACGATTTGTGCCAAATCATTGAGGTGCATATTACACGTATTACCATCATATCCCATGCTGGCAATACCGACCTGCGCCTTGTCCATATCGGCATCTGTCAAACCGATACCATAAAGCATCGCTTTAGCAGCAGGTTGCGTTTCGTCTTGTGTAAATGTACGGCTGTATTTGTTCATTGCATTTTCGCCGTTAGATGATGACTTCATAATTTTCGTTCTCTAATACTAAATTTTTATATCTTCTTTGGATCGACGCACCTATACTGTGTTCCCACTCTTCTTGATAGATCACATCGTCGACTTGTTTGATTCCGATAATTTCTGCTGCAGTACCACAGAGGAATGCGCTATCTGCAGTATAGATATCTTCTACCGTCAATTGTTTTTCAATGACTTCGAAATTCAGCTTTTTACAGATGTTTTTAACAGTCTGCCTTGTAATGCCGGGAAATATATTCTTCGCTGGCGGCGTATAGATTTTGAAATCTTTCTCAATAAAAATATTCTCACTGGAAGCTTGTGCAACGAAACCTTCATGGTCAAGCATAAGTGCTTCGTCGAAACCCCTGTTTATAGCTTCTGTTGTTGCCAGAATAGAGTTTACATACTGTCCTGATATCTTCGAGTCAGTTTTAAAAGATTTTGGATTAGGTCTTTTGATATCGGAGATACACACACGGAGCAGGTTCTGACCAAGATAAGGTCCCCATTCCCAGGCGGCAATCATTAGATTGGCTTCTGTAGAGGAGGTCAGGTGCATATTGGATCCTGTGAGCACTAGCGGGCGGATATAAGCCTCTCGTAAATTGTTTACGGCCAAAAGCTCATAGCATTTGTCAATTAGCTCACGGTTGCTCCATTGATAGGGAATTCCAACCGCTTCACAAGATTTCTTTAATCGGTCAAAATGCTTGTCCGCCTTAAAGATACGTGGGCCATTGTGGGTATTGTACGCGCGTAGACCATCGAATACAGCATAGCCATAATGAAGCGATTGTGCAAAGGGATTCAATGCAGCCTCAGAAGCTTTTACAAAAGCTCCGTCTAAATAAATCAATGTGTTCTTGTCGTAATATTTCATAACCCAAAATTTACCTTATTTAAATAATTCCCTTTTTGGTTTTTGCTGGTAAATCATGCTATCTCAGGTCTTGGTAAAAACCTTCGATTTTCATTTCCTCAAGGTAGCAGGAATTACAATAATTGGCAATAGCTAAAGTGCTAATTTTCTATTTAGAATAAAATTTTAAATTTTCATGTTTTAAAAAATTTTAAACTGTTATTATTCGGTTTGTGCGGTTTTAAATTTTGTTAGTCGTATACCGTATTTAAAATTGGTCTACATGATCAAAAAATTATTTTTTGTTACAAAGGGCAAATTTCTTCCTAAAATGAAGAAATTGTCAAAAAAACTTTAAAAAAAAAGCTTCCGATATTTCTACCGGAAGCTTTTCAATATTTTAAAATCAATTGATTTAATCTCCGATAATTCCTTCAGCAAGCACGGTAATGACATTGTCTTTTGCTTCCACGACGCCACCTTTAATGAACACTTCTTGTCCACCTTTACCTTGTTGAATAATTACTTTTCCATCTTCCAAAGTAGAAACAATTGCCGCGTGGTCTTTCAAAATTTGGAAAGAGCCCGCAGAACCAGGGACAGTAACAGATGTTACTTCGCCTTCGTATACTAATTTGTCGGGAGTGATAATTGTTAATTTCATTATTCTTAGATATAAGATTTGAGATATGAGATTTGAGAACTTTAGGTTTTCAAATAGATATGAGATAATCGAAAGTCTATTATCTCATACCTATGGTCTAATATCTAAATTAAACTGCTTCTGCTAATAATTTCTTACCTTTTTCGATAGCATCATCAATGTTACCTACCAAGTTGAAGGCGGCCTCTGGATATTCATCAACCTCGCCATCAATGATCATGTTGAAACCTTTGATGGTATCTTTGATGTCTACCAATACACCTTTTAAACCTGTAAATTGCTCTGCTACGTGGAAAGGTTGTGACAAGAAACGTTGTACACGGCGAGCGCGGTGAACGGTTAATTTATCTTCTTCAGATAATTCGTCCATACCTAAGATGGCGATGATATCTTGTAGTTCTTTATAACGTTGAAGAATTTCTTTTACACGTTGTGCAGTATCATAATGTTCAGCACCTAAAACAGCAGGAGAAAGGATACGAGATGTAGAATCCAAAGGATCCACAGCAGGGTAGATACCTAACTCAGCAATTTTACGAGACAATACTGTTGTAGCATCCAAGTGAGCAAATGTTGTCGCTGGAGCAGGGTCAGTTAAGTCATCGGCAGGTACATATACCGCTTGTACTGAAGTGATCGATCCGTTTTTAGTTGAAGTGATACGCTCTTGCATCAAACCCATCTCTGTTGCTAAGGTTGGTTGGTAACCTACCGCTGAAGGCATACGGCCTAAAAGTGCGGATACTTCAGAACCTGCTTGTGTAAAACGGAAGATGTTATCGATAAAGAATAGAACGTCACGACCTTGACCTTCGCCATCTCCATCACGGAAATATTCTGCAACAGTCAAACCTGACAAAGCAACACGTGCACGTGCACCTGGAGGCTCATTCATTTGACCGAATACGAAAGTACATTTAGAGTCTTTCATTAATTCGTGGTCAACAGTGTCCAAAGGCCATTCACCTTTTTCCATGCCTTCCATAAAATGCTCACCATATTTGATGATACCTGATTCCAACATCTCACGCAATAAGTCATTACCTTCACGTGTACGTTCACCTACACCGGCAAATACAGAAAGACCACCGTGACCTTTAGCGATGTTGTTGATCAACTCTTGGATTAATACAGTTTTACCTACACCGGCACCACCGAATAAACCAATTTTACCACCTTTAGCATATGGTTCTAGAAGGTCAATAACTTTGATACCAGTAAAAAGTACTTCTGATTCAGTAGATAGATCTTCGAATTTAGGAGGGACGTTGTGGATAGGACGACCATTCTCTTTACTCAAATTTTGGATACCATCGATGGCATCACCAACTACATTGAATACACGACCTTTGATTTCTTCACCAACAGGCATTTTGATAGGAGCACCAGTATCAACAACTTCCATTCCGCGAACCAAACCTTCAGTTGCGTCCATGGCAATTGTACGTACACGATCCTGACCTAAGTGTTGTTGAACTTCCAATACAACACGTTGTCCATTTTCTTTTGAATGTACAATGCATCGTAAATTTTAGGTAGATTTTCACTGTCGGCGAAGTTGACGTCAACAACTGGGCCGATAATCTGCGCTATTTTACCAATCTTGGGCATATTATAGGGACTAAATATTTATTAATCAATTTTATATAAGAGACATAAAAGGCCTCTTTTTTGGTCAGCAAAAATAAGGTTATTCGTTTTTAAAAACAAATAGAATTTGCAATTAAATTACAATTTTATTAATGGAGGTCAAAATGTTATCTCTTGTAATTCTGTTAGTTTCGATTCTTGAAGCTACAAATATACTTTTTCCGAGGTATTGGTCATCTATTTTTTAACATCAGCCCTTCCTTTTTCGAATGGACATACAATTAGATTCGCATGGTATCTAAATGTGATCGACCTGAAGCGAGGTTACGATTAAGCGCCGCTTCAGGTCGATAAAGAATAGCCGAGTATAGTCTTTTAAAGACTATGACTATATCTTTTATTTAATTCATCTTGCAATTGACGTTTCAGCAATTGCTCTTTTTCCATCGCCTTTTTACGGAATGTCGCAAATTCTTCTTGCGATTGTTCCGCTGTTTTTTGAAATTCTACGGTGTCAACCTTGGCTTTCCGATAAGAGAATAGGAAGATAAAGGTCGCGACAGCCAAGACTCCAATGATGGTCCAGACTACTGTACTATATAAACCTTTGGATGTATTGATGCCCAAGAATGAAAAACTATCTGTTTTTTGCTGTTCCTGCGCAAGCTGATCTTTTAGTATCTGAATAGAATCCTGTAAGTTTTTGGTATTGGAGGTATAGTTGCTGGATGAAGATTTGAGTGTATTTATTTCCTTGCGTAACTTGGCTACAGTATCAACAACGTTCTTTTTACAATATCAAGGTTGGTTTTGCGGACCATCTTGAAATCATAATTGTTTTTTGATATATAATTTAAGTGATCAAACTGATTTGCCAAACTCCCTTTTCTTAATCCATCCGGGCTGTATTTGTAAGCGTCATTAGCCTGCTGAGTGGCAGTAACTGGCGCTGCTGCAGGAGTTTGAGCCTGTAATAAAGTGTACGATGAAATAAATAAAATCGTAAAAAATACAAATGCTAATCTCAATTTGCTCATGTTGTTTATCGTTATTATAATAAGTTTAATTCGGATATTCCAGCTACAAAGCTAGCATATGCCTGTGATAAATATAAGGAATTATTGAAAAAACGAAAATTGAAAGTGAAATATATTTCAGTAAACCATTAAAGGACAATAAAACTAAAATAGATTCAATGTGCGACTGGCCCCTGGTTGTTCCGCTATTATCCGAAAATATTATTTGTAAACTTCAACTTGATGCCCAATTGGAAATTGCCTATTGTTTTAAATATTTCCTTTAATGTAGCTTTCTCAATTTTTGTTAGGTTTTCTATCGCAATATAGTTGTCTGGATTCAACTTCGCAATCCGAATCTGATTTGTTTGGTTTTTCAGCCGAATGGACATCAGGTAATAATACGATTGATGGAGCTCATCATATTGTTCTTGAGTAAATATTCCAAGATTTAACAATGCCTTCAACCTACCGCCGGTATTCTCTTCATAAATTTGATTTTTCAGCGCATAGACACGCACGAGGTCGACGATGGGTGTCATTGCTTTTTTAATATTAAATACTTCTGTTGACCCAATAGTTTGTGTTTTTATTGTTTTGAAAAAGTCAGGGAGGTTCGTATTGCAGCGCATTTTTCGCGATGAACGCAAAAAATCGTTCGTTGGGTTTCCGCAATTCGACTGTCAGAAAGTCTTTCAGTTGGTCTATGATGTGCTGATCACCATATAACCTCCGACAATCGAAAAAGGTGGAGAACTTAATCGCATTCTCCGGAATGCTTTCTTCAATCCACATCTTATAATTGTTTTTCCAATGGGAAAGGGAATGTGTCCACTCTGGATTGCTAGCCATATAGCCCCCAGTACAATAGCTAAAACCAATGGTATTCAGCTGGTCAGAAACCTCACGCGCAAATTTTAGAAAATAATCTCTTACATATTCCCGCTGTTCGTTGGCCTTGTCTTCATATATGATAGCGTTGTCCTGGTCAGTCATCAGTGTCTGCTCTTTGCGTCCTTCACTTCCTGTGACCATAAATACAAACTTGGCCGGTGGCTCGCCCATTGCTTTGATAACTTTCTCGATCACCTTTAAGGCGATGCTGTCTGCAACGGTGGTGATGACTTGATTGGCAATTTCGGCATTGACTCCTCTAGCCAATAACTGATGAATGATTTCGGGGACATTGTTCCATTTATCACGTAACTCGTCGCCTGTTTCAGCAAGCTTTACTGATTGGATAAAAACCAGCGGAGATTGTCCCTGTTCGCTCAGGAGCCGATTGCGACTTAGAAAGCCGACGTATTTACCTTCTTTTTCAACGAGAAGATACCTAGACTTAGTATGAAACATTTTAAGTACAGCTTCATACAGGTAGGCCTGATTGGAAATGCTGACTATGGGGTTGTCCATGACCGAAACGATAGGTGCTGTAGCAGCGACCTGCTGTGCTATAACACGATCTCTCAAGGTCATGTCGGTGACATAGCCAATGATATGGTCCTCATCTTTGATGAACGCACAGCTCACTTTATGCTGAGCCATGGTTCGTGCAACCTCATAAATTGGGGTGTCGGATGTACAAGCAACAATATCCTTATATACAATATGTTCGATTTTGCGGGAATAGAGCTGATCTGCCGCAAAATAGCTTTCCTCGAAGCTGGCTGGTGATTTAACAAAATGGGCGAACTCTTCATCTAACATCCGTTTTCCAAAGGAATTGGTAAAGAATTGAAAGAATTCTTCATTGGCATTGCAGAGTTCAATAAAATTCTTCCGTGGTAACCGATAAATGACCGTTCCTTTTTTGCAATAACAGATTTGAGTGCTTTTGTTCTATTCAATAATACCGAGATTCCACCAAAACAGTAGGGGGTATGATGGATTTCAATCAGCCTTTTGTTGTCCGAACTATCTAAGAAAAAAGTTTCATACTCACCTTTCTGTATAAGGTCGACGCCTTCCATGTCGGTAATATTCTGCCGATAGACCAAAGTGTCTTTTGTGAAACGGTGGGGATACATCAGTTCAATCAGACTGATCTGAACAGTTTCGGGTAGTACTTTAAAGGGGTGGGTTGACTTTAGCAAGGCGAGGATGTCTTCCGCATTTTTCATAGTAGATATCATGATAAGATGTTATTGAATTCTCCTTGCTGCTTGCTGATATCCTCTTCACTGAGCTCTGCCCGCTGCATCATTTCAAAATAGCATTTTGCTGTAATCGCAGCATCTTTTTCGGCATTGTGTATTGCTGTAGGGGCTTCGGAGAACAGTGCTTCGTGTAGTAAGGCCAATGGAAGGTGTACCATGTTGGGGTTGCGCACATATTTTTGCTGTGTAACAAGGTGCAAAAGTAATTCAACCCATAAAACGGAATCGGTAAGTTCACCCGATGATATTCCGCGCAGAGCACCTGGAGGTCGAAAGAAAGAAAATGGCCAATCAGCTGAGGCTGGTATTTTTGATATCGTGAGCGAGCTTGCGGAGTACATCCTTCTTCTTTTGACCATGTTTCATCAAAAAGAGGGTGTAAGACCATGGATCTGTTCAGAAGCCGGACTGATCGGAATCAATGGCTCATAGATATATTTATTGCTACGTTTGACCTCTTGCTGTTCTTCATCAAAAATAATCCAGGCCAATTGGAGTACATGCGGCCAGTTTTCACTATCCGTATATTTTCGATCCCATTTTTTTGGCAAGCCAGAGGTTTCGGTATCCAGGAATAAAAGATATTTCTTCAAAAATTTCAGTGTATTAATTCTAGCTAAACTTAGTTAAAATCCTTTTTATATGCAATGACAAGAAAGGTATTCTCAGAAGCCCATAACAGTTCATAACAGTTGAGCCGATGGAATGATATATTTTAGTTTTCGTAATACCTAAACGATTATTATGAATGCTGTTTTTGGAGTTTTATTTCATTTTATAGGCGGTTTTGCCTCAGGAAGTTTTTATGTACCCTATAAGAAGGTTAAAGGGTGGTCCTGGGAAACCATGTGGATTCTTGGCGGTCTTTTTCTTGGATCATCATTCCTCCTGTAGCGGCGATGCTGACCATACCCAATTTTATGGACATTATAAAGGGAAGCAGTAACAGCATTATTGGCTATACATTTCTTTTTGGTCTCCTCTGGGGAATAGGTGGGCTGACCTATGGACTGGGCGTACGCTATCTAGGTGTCTCGTTGGGAAGCAGCATTATTTTGGGTCTAAGCATGGTTTTCGGCTCATTAATGCCAAGCATTTATTATTTCATTTATCCAACAACGGGTAAGCACGGAATAGACTACTTTTTCACCAGTAATGCTGGGTTATGTATTCTCTTGGGGCTCGCCTTATGTGTGCTGGGTGTTTATCTCTGCGGAAAGGCAGGGGTATCGAAAGAAAGACATCTTGCTTCGTTTTCGAAAACAGGGAGCTCCGATTACAATTTCGGCTTGGGTATTACCGTGGCGATTATATCGGGCATTCTGAGCGCCTGTTTTAATTTTGGCATTGAGGCGGGAAAGCCGATGGCTGACGTGGCCAATGTGCTATGGAAAGCTAACCATCCGGAACAAGGAGAATTTTTATATCAAAATAACGTAACCTATATCGTCATCCTTTGGGGCGGTTTTACAACCAACTTTCTCTGGTGCCTTTACCTCTTACTTAAAAATAAAACCTTTTCGGAGTATACAAAAAAGAAGTTCCCAAAATGCGGAATCTCCTGCTTTGCGCCTTGGCTGGTACAACCTGGTATCTGCAGTTCTTTTTCTATGGAATGGGGAAAGCCGCCTTGGAAATGGCGCAAGCTCGTGGATTTTACATATGGCCTTTATTATTCTCATTTCAAATGCCTGGGGTATTTTATTGAAAGAGTGGAAAGGGGTCGACCGGGTTACCCACCGATCTATTATCGCTGGTATAATCACCATCATCTTGTCCATCTGTGTCGTGGGCTTTGCAAAAACATTGGAAAATTAGTGTAAAAATATAAATATGGAAGAAGTGAAAACATACAAATACGTAAACAATTTATGGGATGAACAAAAGCAAAATCGCTTGGCGAGGATGAGGTTGCATTGCTGTTGTACCGTTCCAATATTTTGGGCGCGACCTTCGCATCACCAACTATGGTGGTGGAAATACTTCCTGTAAAGTCAATATGGTGGATCCACTGACTGGTGAAGATGTCGAGGTGATGTGGATAAAAGGTTCCGGCGGTGATATTGGGACCCTGAAAAAATCGGGACTTGCTGCTTTGTATCTGGAGCGCCTGCATAATCTTGAAAGAGTATATAAGGGGATACAGCAGGAAGATGAAATGGTCGAGCTGTTCAATCATTGTATTTTCGACCTCGCTTCCAAGGCGCCTTCAATAGATACGCCTTTACACGCTTTTTTTGCCGTTCAAACATATTGATCATTTGCATCCGGACGCTGCGATTGCGATTGCCGCAGCCAAAGATGGAAAAGAAATTACCCAGCAGTTATTTGAAGGGACCATCGGCTGGGTCGACTGGCAACGGCCGGGCTTCGATCTAGGGCTGCAATTACGGGCCTGTCTCGAAGAAAACCCAGGGATAAGGGGTATTATGCTTGGTTCGCACGGTTTATTTACCTGGGGTGATACAGCCTATGCCTGTTATGTGAATTCGTTGGATGTGATCGAACGTTGCGCCGCTTACCTCGAACAAAATTATGGAAAGAAAGGTCCCGTGTTTGGTGGTCAAAAGAATGACAGTCTGGATCAGGCCGGACGGGAATCTCAAGCGGTGAAATTGATGCCAATATTGCGTGGATTCTGTTCTAGCGAACGTCATATGATCGGTCATTTTACAGATGATGTACGCGTTTTGGAGTTTATCAATTCAAATGATTTGGAACGATTGGCACCTTTGGGGACAAGCTGTCCGGATCATTTCTTACGAACCAAAATTCAACCGCTGGTATTAAATCTGGATAGATCCGAGAATCTGGACGATAGCGCAGCACTCACCACGAAACTTGAACCACTGTTTACTGCTTATCGCGCCATGTATACGGCCTATTATGAGCAGTGTAAACACGCCGATAGTCCTGCCATCAGAGATCAAAATCCGGTGATTGTACTGTATCCCGGTGTTGGTTTGTTTTCCTTCGCCAAAGACAAGCAGACAGCCAGGGTCGCTGCCGAATTCTATAT
This sequence comes from Sphingobacterium sp. E70, assembly GCF_019285695.1. Taxonomy (NCBI): domain Bacteria; kingdom Pseudomonadati; phylum Bacteroidota; class Sphingobacteriia; order Sphingobacteriales; family Sphingobacteriaceae; genus Sphingobacterium; species Sphingobacterium sp. E70. Next base: position 3,372,553 of record NZ_CP079104.1, read on the forward strand.
GAATGCCATAAACGTGATGAAAGGAGCCGAAGCCATAAGCGCGTACACGGCCTTGCCGAGACAGGAAGCGTTCGACATCGAGTACTGGCTATTGGAAGAAGCAAAACTACAACGCATGCCTAAACCCAAGGCGCTTTCGGGTAAAATTGCCTTCGTGACCGGTAGCGGCGGCGGGATAGGTAAAGCCATCGCGCGAAAAATGGTGCAAGAAGGGGCAGTCATTGTCCTGACCGATGTCAATACGGAGCGTCTTGCGGGCTGTGAGCAGGAGTTCGTCGGCGAATTTGGAAGAGATTCGGTTATCTCGGTAGCGATGGACGTGAAAGATGAACAGCAGATCCTGCAGGCACTACAACGTACATTACTGGCTTTTGGCGGAATTGATATTATCGTCAATAATGCCGGGCTGTCCATTTCAAAATCTATAGAAGAGCATAGTCAGGCGGATTGGGATCTCCTATTTGATGTATTGGTTAAAGGGCAGTTTTTGGTGACACAGGCCACGGTTCCGATACTGAAACAACAGGGTGTCGGTGGTGATATTATTAATATTGTCAGTAAAAATGCATTGGTCAGTGGGCCCAACAATGCCGGCTACGGGAGTGCTAAGGGAGCACAATTGCACTTGAGCAGGCTCTGTGCAGCAGAGTTAGGACCTTTTAAGATTCGTGTTAATGTCGTGAATCCAGATGCGGTCATCTCGGATAGTAATATTTGGGCCGGGGATGGGCAGAAGGTCGAGCCAAAGCTTATGGGATCCGTGTAGAAGAGCTGCCGGCCTATTATGCCAAGCGGACATTGTTGAATGAAGTTATTTTACCGGAGGATATAGCAAATGCTTGCTTCTCTTTTGTAGGCGGTCTACTATCAAAATCCACGGGGAATGTTCTCAATGTGGATGGTGGTGTTGCCATGGCATTTGTCCGCTAATTTAGCTATCTTCGGTACTGAGTTTCTGTACTAAAGGAAACTCAGTACCCTATTTTAAATAAACCGAAAACGCAATTATTATGATTTTAGACCCATGTGCTATTGAAGTACATAATGACCGGCTCCGGGGAAACATCGGCGTGCCTTTGACTTTGTTTCTCATGAAATTTCACACATTGAAGACATCTTAGAAAAGCTACAAAAATTTCAGATCGCGATTCCCAGTTGGGCACTAGGTACTGGAGGTACACGTTTTGGACGTTTCTCTGGCGCTGGTGAGCCCGCCACATTAGAACAAAAAATTGAAGACGTGGGCTTGCTCCATGCATTGAATAGGTCGAGTGATGCAATTTCTTTGCACATCCCCTGGGATATCCCCAAGGATGCAAATAGATTAAAACAATTCGCGAGTGGTTTGGGTATCCACTTTGACGCGATGAATTCAAATACTTTTCAAGATCAACAGGGGCAGCAACACAGCTATAAGTTTGGATCATTGCACCATGTTGCCCCAGCTGTTCGCCAGCAGGCTATTGACCATAATATCGAAGTGATACGTTATGGTGAAGAGCTTGGATCCAAATGTTTATCGGTATGGCTAGCTGATGGTTCATCATTTCCCGGACAGTTGAATTTTCGTCAGGCATTTCAACATACACTTTCCAGCCTGCAGGAAATCTATCGTCATCTGCCAGCGGATTGGAAGTTATTTGTCGAATACAAGGCTTTCGAACCTTACTTTTATTCGACAACCATTGGCGATTGGGGACAATCCCTCTTGTTGACAAATAAGCTCGGCCCCAAAGCATTCACGCTGGTTGATCTGGGACATCATCTTCCCAATGCAAATATTGAACAGATTGTCTCCCTCTTGTTGATGGAAGGTAAATTGGGTGGTTTTCATTTCAATGATAGCAAGTATGGCGATGATGACCTCACGGCAGGATGTATGAAACCTTACCAGCTGTTTTTGATTTTCAGCGAACTGATTGATGGCATGGATGAAAAAGGAATAGCCCACGATTCGGGGTTGGGATGGATGATTGATGCCTCGCATAACCTGAAGGATCCTTTGGTGGATTTATTACAATCTGTGGAAGCCATTAAAATCGCCTATGCACAGGCCTTATTGATCGATCGGAAGTCCCTTCGGGAGGCTCAAAACCAAAATGATGTTGTTGCCGCCCAGGAGATTTTACAACAGGCTTTTCGTACAGATGTGAGGCCGCTGCTAGCCGAAGCCCGCTTGCGCACTGGTGCTGCACTCGATCCGATAAGTTTATTTAGAACGTTGTGTATACGGGAAAACTGGTAGAAGAAAGAGGACGTAATAGTGTAGCGACAGGCCTTTAAATGACAACCGACATGGAAAATAAACCTATACCTGTCGTTGCCGTATTTGATGTTGGAAAAACAAATAAAAAACTGCTCTTATTTGATCAAAATTATCAAGTAGTCTGGGAGCGTTCTGCTCGATTTATGGAAACTGTAGACGAAGATGGGGATCCCTGCGAAAATTTGGAGAGCCTGCGTCTATCTATATTTGATGCCCTACATGAGGTGCTGCGTAAGCATGAATTTGATATCCGTGCAATTAATTTTGCGTCGTATGGCGCCAGTCTGGTGTATGTTGATGTCGATGGGAAACCTTTAACTCCCTGTATAATTACCTTAAGGAATTTCCATTTGCTATTCAACAACAACTCTACAATACTTATGGCGGAGAGACCGTTTTTGCCTTAGAGACTGCATCCCCGCCATTAGGAAGTCTTAATTCCGGTTTACAGCTTTTGCGCCTTAAGCGCGAGCGACCTGATTTGTTTCGGCATATTGCCCATGCGATGCACCTGCCCCAGTATTTAAGCTTCTTGGTTTCGGGCCAACTTTGTGCGGACTTGACCAGCATAGGTTGTCATACTGCACTTTGGGACTTCAATAAAATAACTACCACCAATGGGTGGAGGATGAAGGACTGGTCAATGTCTTTCCGAAGATATTTCCTGGCGATACGGCATTTGAAAGTACGTTCTTAGGGAAATCTTATCTGGTAGGTGTGGGCTTACATGACAGCTCTGCAGCATTGATCCCTTATCTTCTGTTCTTTCAGGAACCTTTTGTCTTAATTTCTACCGGGACCTGGTGTATTTCCCTGAATCCCTTTAATGAAACCAGATTGACGATGAGCGAACTTCAACAGGACTGTTTATTCTATTTGTCTTATTTGGGTAAGCCGGTAAAGGCATCGCGCTTATTTGCCGGATATGAACATGAAATACAATCAAAACGTATTGCGGATTTCTATCAGGTGACAACAGCCAAATTCAGATTAATGGAAATTGACTGGGGCATTATTGCCTGTTTGGAAGCTGAAGATCATACCACTGAATTAAAGTCTTTTGAAAAAATAGACTTAAAGCGTTATGACAATTATGAAATAGCCTATCATAGCCTGTTATTTCATTTGGTGAAAGCACAAGTTGCAGCGACCAAATTAGTATTGCAGGGCACAGCTGTATCACGGATATTCGTTGATGGTGGATTTAGTAAAAACCCCATATACATGAGCCTAATGGCTCGCGAGTTTCTGGATATTGAGGTGTTTGCGGCAACGATGCCCCAAGCGACAGCCTTGGGTGCCGCACTACTTATGCATCAACATTGGAATACATCTACCATACCAGCCAATTTATTGGAATTGAAATTATTTACGTCGCACAATATTTCGTAAATCATTTTAGAACAGGATAGTACGGTACGGCTATTCAGTTTGTTTTCTATTACTTCGATATAGAATTACGAACAAATTAAACCAAAATTAATTAAACCTCTAATCAGAATGGAAAGTAAATTAAAACATTACTCATTAGTTCTTTGCGTGACAATGCTGATGGGGATGCCGTTCACGTTAATTGCCCAGATCGCGAAAACTATTCAAGGTCATGGTCAATAGCAAGAATGGCCAGCCCATTGCCGGTGTCTCGGTTAAAGAAGTCGGCGGTAAAAATGCCAGTTCAACCAATGAAAATGGTGATTTTACCCTGTCCGTAAGTAACAACAAGGTTGTTCTTTCAGTCCAATATGTGGGGTACATGACCAAAAGTGTTGAAGGTATTGTCGGTACCCCGCTTCGTGTCGAACTACAGGAGGATAATACGATACTGGATGAAGTTGTGGTGGTAGCTTATGGGGAAGCTAAAAAGAAAGACCTGACGGGATCTGTATCGACGATCGATAATAGGGCATTAAACATGCAATCCAATTCTACCGTCAGCCGGGCGCTGGAAGGGGCCGCTCCGGGTATACAGGTTTCAGCGGTAGATGGTCAACCGGGGATAGACATGGGGATTCGGGTGCGTGGTATCGGTTCCGCTAGTCAGAATACGTCAAATGCACTCGTTGTGATCGATGGTGTGCCCGCGCAAAATGATAACCCACTAGCAACACTAAATCCAAAGGATATCCAAAGTATATCTGTCTTGAAAGATGCTGCATCCACAGCACTATATGGTGCACGGGGAGCAAACGGTGTGGTTTTGGTGACAACAAAGAAAGGGATGTCCGGCAAAACACGGATTTCATTTGAAGGCAAATTAGGCGTCAATCAGGTAGGTCCCTACCAGTTTGACAAAATCTCTGATCCAAAAGATATTTATGAATTTGCCTGGCTTTCGATTTATAATTCAGCACGCTACGGAGTGGATGGAACGGGAATCTCAAAAGATATACCACCAATGTGCAGAATCCCAATATGTCACATGAACAGGCCGCCGAATTTGCGAGTGCTCACCTGTTTGATTATATCGGTTCAACTACTAAATTTCAGCGGAACAGCTTAGGAAACTGGATGTTATATGATGTTCCCGGTGCCGTTTATACGCCATCTGGTACGGGTGCCGATGCGAGTTCAACCATGAGTGGTTCTTATCTCGTGAATACGGATGGTAAATTAAATCCCAATGCGCGTCTGCTTTTTAGCGATCGTTATGACGATTACTTGCTGGAGAATAGACTACGGCAGGATTACGACCTGTCAGCTTCTGGTGGTAATGAGAAAGTAAGTTACTTTCTTTCTGGCGGATACCTTGAGGATCCTTCGTATATCCGCGGCTCTTCTTTTAAGCGCTATAACGGTCGTGCCAATTTTGATGCGCAGGTCAATACCTGGTTGAAACTAGGCGCTAACATTGGTTATTCCAATCGAACCACCCAATCGCCAGCGACACGCTTTGGACGGAATCCAGGTAGCTCAACAGCAAATGTATTTCGTTTTATAAACGGGCAAAACCCTTGGTTCAGCTGTATGCACGTGATCAGAATGGCGCATTGATTAATGAAAATGGAGAAAATAAAGTGCATGTGCTTGCGGGAGATACCTATTCTCCACTTGGTCTGACCTCAGCTGCGCTTTCATCGACGAATGTGTTGACAGTATTAGACAATGATCTGGATCGACGTGTATCTGATGACTGGACAACACGGGTTTATGGGCAGGCTAAATTTCTCAATGATTTTACATTTACAGCGAATGTTTCGATGGACAAGTTCAACGAAATGCGTACCCGCTATTGGAATAGCGAATCAGGACAGGCTGCCGGTATAGGTGCTTTTGGCAAAACAGCATCAATACAACGATCCTGAATCTTCAACAATTGCTTAACTATTCAAAAACAATTGGCTTGCATAATTTTGAGGGACTGTTGGGACATGAGTATGATTCGTTCAAAAACGAGCAACTCAATTATCGCTCATCTTATTCCTTGATCGATGAATTTCCATCGTATATCAATTTTGTAGGACGTTATGATGGTGGTACCTTCCCTAATCCCGGAGGCGGCGAGGACAAACGGACGATGGAAAGTTATTTTTCTAGAATCAACTATAACTACAATGATAGGTACTTTTTCCAGGGTTCCGTACGTCGGGATGGATCGTCGAAGTTCAAACTGAAAGACAAACGTTGGGGCACTTTCTGGTCCGTTGGTGGAGGTTGGCGTATCGATAGCGAGTCATTTATGCAAAATGCCAAAAACTGGATTGATCTCCTGAAAATACGGGGCAGTTATGGGGTGATCGGAAACCAAAATGGTATCTCCAATTATTCGGGGTATCAGACCTGGAGTTATTCAGCCACCTACACCCAGACCACAAATGGAACTGGCATACCTGCTAATATTACACTAAATCAAAATGCCTATGTTAATGATCAATTGACTTGGGAAAATATCCATACGATGGATGCGGGTATTGATTTTAGTTTCCTTGGACGGGTACGTGGATCGCTTGATTATTATAACCGTGTTACGGTGAATGCCATCTGGAACCAGCCAATAGCCATTTCAAAGGACAGTCTTCGATCGCAACGAATTCAGCAAAAATAGGTAACAAGGGATTTGAAATTGATCTCTCTGTTGATATCATTAAGAAGCCGGATTTCAATTGGACAGTATCCACCAACGGAACACATTATACAACAAAATTAAAAGCAGTACCCAATGGTGTAGGGTCAGATGCGTTGGGTGGGAATTGGACTGCAGGTACAGATGCCTGGGCAGCTGCGGGAACCAGTGCTGTGACCAATATTACTTACTTACGTGGGGTAAATAAAGATTTCTTTAACCTCTATATGTTAAAATACGGTGGCGTAGATCAGGCTACAGGCTTACCGCTATTTTACCATCAGGTCACCAAAGCCGATGTCGATGCGGGTACTTATCCTGGATATAAGGAGGGCGAGAGTCTGACAACTACAGACTATTCAAAAGCAAGCCGATATGAAATGGGAAGTGCGCTTCCTAAATGGATTGGCGGATTTAGCACTTCTTTACGCTATAAGAACTTTGACCTATATCTTGCTTTGGCTTATCAGCTGGGAGGAAAGTTTTTCAGCACAGAATATGGAAACAACCTGTATGTCAGCGAGGATCCCGGTAAAGCGCTCTTCCGAACTTATTGGTAACACATGGACACCAAATAATACAGGTGCAAAATTCCCGATGGTGATGTATGGTAATACTTATGGTAATGGTGCTACCACAGGGAGCTGGTTGTACAGTGATCTCGGCCTGTTTAGTGCTTCGTACCTTAATTTTAAGAATATCACTATTGGGTACACTTTGCCGGAAAATGTACTGGCAAAAATGAAGATCAAGAAACTCAGAATATTCGCTTCAGGGGATAATCTTTTTATGAAAACGGCCCATTCGGGAATCGATCCACGTCAATCACTGGTGGGTGGATTTGAAGTGGCGGCCTATTCTTATCCTACTATGCGGACATTCTCGGGTGGTGTCAGTCTGGAGTTTTAATGTTAAAATGAATTCGACTATGAAACCATCATGATTTATTCAAACCGAGCAAAGCGAGTACATGAATGCCGCTTAAAACATACACTCGATGAATAAATCTGATAGCTTCATCATAACTGAATAAAAAATTATACAGATGAAAAAGATATTTTTATGTGCATTGGCAGTGACATTATTGTTTTCTTGTAGCAAGGATCTGGATATTGCTCCGCCAAATAGTATTACGGATGAACAGATTCGGAAGCTGCTCGAAAGTGGTGACGAAAAGAAGATCCAGGCGGTGCTTGGTGGTATGGCCAACAATATGCCTAAATTGATCAATTTTGGGGCACTGTCCTCCGAATCACGTTATGGCAGCAACCAGGGATTTGATGTGATGCGTAATCTGGAAGGGAATGATATTGTTCTTGGAAATAGATTATTAAATATTTTCGGTTCGGATGAATACAATCTGCTGGATTTTATTTCTGATGCTTCCGACAAAAACACACCTTACTGGAACTATGCTTGGAATATGGTTAATACAGCCAATAAAATGCTGAATTATCTTAATCCAACAACGGTTGGCACCAATAAAAAACTGCAGGAATACAAAGGCCGCGGGTTGATCTTACGTGCCTATGCGTACAACTATCTGATGGAAAACTATCAGAATGCCTACCTACAGGGGGGAAGAGCAAATTGGGCATGCCACTCTATGATACTTATTCTCCAGTTCAGGAAAGCAAGGCCCGATCCACAGCGGACGAAACGTATGCTTTCATTAAAAATGACATCAACGAGGCTATTCGACTATTTAAAGAAGCAGGAATTGGTTTTACAGCAGATCCCTCTGACTTTGATCTTGGTGTAGCCAATTTTATGTTGGCTAAGGTGTCGTTATGGACAGGCGATTGGAATACTACCATCAGTGCCAGCAATGAAATTCTGAGCAAGTACCCAACCTTGATGAGCCAAGCCATGTACGGTGCGACCAATAAGGGAACACAGGCCACTCCTGAAATGAGGCCGGAGCAAAATGGTTTTCTCAACATCAGCATCAATCCCGAAGTACTTTTTGGTTTTGCTCTGGGCGAGGCAGTAACAGTGCATAATTGGTGGATGAACTGTTTTGCTGAAGGCAATGGTGGGATTGGTCAAGGGTTCCAACGTATAGACAACCGTTTATATGCCCAAATAGATAATCGTGACTACCGTGTAAATTGTTTTATGGCTTCAGATTGGGGGATTATACTTATCCAACAAATGGCGATAAAAGGACAATACCTTTGTATACGAATCTCAAATTTGCTGCTACCCACGGTCTGGGCAGTGATGACAAAAAGAATGTCGGCCGTGTGAGTTGTTACTATATGCGCAGTTCGGAAATCCTGCTGATGAAAGCGGAGGCCCAAGCGCAGAATAAGGATGATCAGGGTGCGAAACAAACACTCAATACTTTGTTGGCTGCACGCACAAAATCTGGGACAACGCCATTGACCTGCGATAACTATACTTCCATGCAAGGTCTTTCGGCCTTGGAGATGGTACAGTTTCAAACAAGGTTAGAACTCTGGGGCGAAGGAGGACGCGAATTTTATAACAACAAACGCTGGAATATCGCTATCAACCGTGCCGCATCACCTACGCACGTGGATAAATCTAGCTATCCTGTTAATAAAATGACCTTACAGATTCCATTGGATGAAATGTTGTACAACAATAAAATGGTGCAAAACTAACCAAATCAAAATGGGACAATGATGCTTACATAATCAGACACTTGCATGATCTTATCATTTGGGGCATGCAAGCTGTGCTGATTATTTGCAGGATAGTTCAGGATACAATTTCGTTCGATCTTGCGTAATTTGAAGTAGCTGAATATAACTCCATAAAACCTAAAATTTAATGATATGAAGAACCAATTGACCGAAGAACAGATTGCATTTTACCAAGAGAATGGTTACATCGTTATAGCAGATTTTCTGGACGCGGAAGAGTTAGCAACATGGCAAAGAATTGTTTTCGATGCGGTGGAGCAGCGTGCCGGAAAGAAGATGCCCGGAAAGGAGGCAAAAGTAGGGGAAGATGATGGTATTAATAAAGATGCCGACTATTTCGGAAAAGTATTTGACCAGTTATTGAATCTCTGGCAGACGAGCGATCAGGTAAAGGAACTGATGGTGGATAAGCGTATCGGTGAGATGGCGGCGAAACTTGCTGGCGTTGATGGTATCCGCATCTGGCACGATCAAGCGCTCTTTAAGCGCCCCTTTGCGAATCCTACAGCTTGGCACCTCGATACACCTTTTTGGTCCTTTTTCGACCGTAAAGCGCTCTCGATATGGATTGCTCTGGACGATTCTACCCTAGAAAATGGATGTATGTATTTCGTTCCCCAGTCGTATAAACATACGGGATTTGAAAATCTGGGTATCGGAAAAAATATGGGGACAATTTTTGAACATTACCCGCAAATGGCAAAGGTAAATCCTGTGGCAACACCGCTTAAAGCGGGCAGTTGTACCTTTCACAATGGATTGACAATCCATGGTGCTGGCCCTAATATGACCAATGGATTTAGACGGGCTATGACCTGTGCATATATGCCTGATGGGAATGTCTACAATGGACAGGCAAACATCCTACCGGATGATTATCGGGGACATTACAGGTGGGTGACTTATTGAACAATGATGAACAAAATCCCAATCTACCATACAGCATGGTAAAACTGGATTTCTTTTATCCAAGATGGGGAAGTGAACATATTCCTTGGGCAGATTTCCTCGAACGTGTTCGGGCAGCGGGTTATTCTGGGGTGGAGTGGTTTCCTTTCGGAGAAAACATAGACCCAATATCGGTGCTGCAGTTGCTAAGTAAGTATAAATTAAAATATAGCATCGTCACTTGTGTGCTGCAAGGCTTTGACACAACGGCGGCTTATTTTAAACTATTGGAGGAACAACTTGCCTATTATGGGAAGTTGGCGAAAGCATATGCTGCACCTGAATTTATTTCGGTACAGATGGGACGAGAATACTTTTCTCCTGTCGATGTCCTACAAGGTTTGCGCCTATGTGAAAGAATCGAAAAGCAGTATGGAATCGAAATCTTTCAGGAAACCCACCGTAATAAGTGGAGTTATGGCTTGCATACCGTGATACCAATGTTGGAAAGCTATCCGGATCTGAAGCTTACCTTGGATATTTCCATTGGTTTTGTGTTTCGGAAAGTTTGCTGGAAGATCGGCAGGAGGAACTAGCCCGCATCTTGCCGCAGGTGAGACATATACATGCACGGGTCGGTTATACACAGGGACCGCAGGTCCCCGATGTCAGAAAGAAGATGTACCGCGATATTGTTGCTGTCCACCTGACCCTTTGGCAACAATGGATAAACCTGAATAAAAGCAAATCCTGCTTGACCATAACGACCGAATTCGGTCCGCCGCCTTATCTTATTTCGTCTGGAAACCGCGAAAGGGACAATGAACGGCAATGGCAGCAAAACCTTTGGATGAAGAGATACTTATCGAGGCATCTCATCACCTAAATTCTATATTATGAAGCGAAGACTATTTTTACAGCAGAGCAGTCTACTTGGAGCCTCCTTTTTTTCTTGCCAAGAATTTAAAGGCCTTCGGTAGCAATAGCCATGCGGATACAGACCCTTATTTTAATTTGTTTCAGGCTCCCTCAACGGGTAATAGGCCTTTTGTACGCTGGTGGTGGAATGGAAATAAGGTCAACAAGAATGAACTGCGTCGTGAACTGATGTTACTCAAAGAGGCGGGGATAGGTGGGGTGGAGATCAATCCGATTTCTTTTCCCAAGCGAACAGATGATCTAGGATTCCCTCGCTGAAATGGCTGAGTCCAGAATGGATTGATATGGTGCAGTATGCAGCTACGGAGAGCAAGAAAATCGGACTGACTGCCGACCTTATTGTCGGATCCGGTTGGCCTTTTGGTTCCGAAGACCTGAAAGAAGAAGAGACCGCCCAAGTTGTACTGGTTCATTGTGAATCCATTGAAGGGCCCACACGTTATGCGGTCAGACCCTACCATATTTTCAATATGATCGATCCCGCGGTCACGGATAAGAATCCGTTGCGAAACCCAGAGATCCTGTCGGTCAAACTGGTCAAAGATCCCATGGAATCGATGACCGAAGTGATCGATTATACGGACAGGATCAGTGCGGATAAAATTGAGATTGATGTTCCCCAGGTAATTACGTGCTGTATGTACTGGTGAAATTTAAAGCATTTGCGTCAGTTATCAATGGCGCACCAGGAGCAGCTGGATCCATCCTAAATCATATGGATAAGCAGACTGTAACCCGTTATTTGGATCGGATGTCTACCCGTATGCAGGAGCAGATCGGCCCACTAAAAGATTATGTGCGGGCGCTGTTTACTGACAGTATGGAGCTGGAGGGATGTAATTGGTGTGATGATTTTGCTGTCGAATTTGAGCGCCGGCGAGGATATGATCTGATGCCTTATTTACCCTTTATCTTATTCAAAGTAGGAAGGTTGGGTGCTGTTGTGGATGAAAACTATGGTGCCAAGAAAAGCAAAGAGCTCAGCGAGCTCTTGAGCCGTGTACGTTTTGATTATGAATTTACCAAAGCATGCTTATTAAAAGAACGTTTTACCGATACCTATGTCAATTGGTGTCGTTCACTTGGGGTTAAGTCAAGGGCGCAAGCCTATGGGCGGGGATTTTTTCCACTGGAGAGCAGCCTGGAGTATGATATTCCAGAAGGAGAATCATGGACGACAAACTACTTGCGGCACAAGCTGGGGAGGAGATGTCTGACGAGGATTACCGTCGGGGGCGTGGCTATACCATGATCGATAAGTATGTTTCTTCGGCAGCACATCTCAAAGGAAAGCGGCTTGTCAGCTGTGAGGAAATGACCAATACCTACCTTGTTTTTAATACACAACTGGAGCTACTCAAGTTGGGCTCCGATCAGAGTGCTTTGTCGGGTATTACACATTCCGTCTGGCATGGATTCAATTATTCGCCACTGGAAGCGCCTTTTCCAGGCTGGATTCAATATGGCTCCTTTTACAACGAACGCAACAACTGGTGGCCGTATTTTAAATATTTAAATGATTATAAAGCCCGTCTTTCTTCGCAGCTTCAGCAGGGAGATTATTATGCCGACATGGCGATTCTACCAGCAAACTATGACCTGTGGACGGAAAACGGTGTACAGACCGATCCTTTCCCTGAGAAACTGAATGTTCCTTATACCTCATTGCTTTGGGAAGCCATCAGTAAAAATGGGGGAATGCGGACTATATCACCGAAATCATTTTACAGGACTGCACAGTAGAAAAAGGAAAACTTTGTTATGGTAAAAGACGATACAGCGTGCTGTTTCTACCGGGGATCAAACGTATGTCACCCGCTGCGATGTCGCGGTTGGTGGAATTTGTAATAGCTGGAGGACGTGTTATCGCGATAGAAACGCTCCCGCAGCAGAGTTTAGGCCTACAAGATTACATAAAAAGGATGAAGAAGTACGCCAACTATTAAAACGATTACAATCTTATCCCGATCGTTTTACAGCGGTCAAAAAGCCGCAGGACAATAATTTTATGGACTGGTACCGTCTCCTCATGCGGAAGTATCAGCTTCCGCATTATTTAAGGATGGATCAGCCAGACCGTTATGTCATGCAGATGCGTTATATGCGCATGATGGAAGTGAATGTTATTTTATCCAAAATGCGCATCGACTGAACAGTACCACTATAAATATTTCGTTTACGGCACCTGAAATTCGAAAGCAGAATTGTTGGTTATGGGATTTAGATAGTGGTAAACGCTTTCGCGTAGAACTAGACAAGGAGAATAGTTTGTTGTTAGATCTCGGCCCAACAGATGCCTATCTTTTTGTATTTGATCAGCACCGTGGGGCGATACTTGGCAACCGCTGTCCACTACGGGAAACAATACCCTGGATTTGACTACCCAGTGGAATGTTGAGCTGCTGCATAAACAGGAGGGCGGTTCAAAACAAATTCTCCTATCTCGTCTAGTTGATTTTAAAGACGATGAGCGTTTGATGTGGTTTTCGGGAACGGCCATTTATCGGCGTTCGTTTTCCTGGTCAGCGGGGACAATGTTCTGTTGAATTTAGGTCGTGTAGCGGGTGTCTCTGAAGTTTTTGTCAATGGAAAATCACTTGGGGTAAAATGGTATGGAAGACGGATCTATAATCTCATAGGGAGCCTCAAGCAGGGCGATAATCAAATCGAAATCCGCATTACCACAACCATGGGGAATTATATGAAAACACTCAAGGACAATGAAAATGCCCAGTATTGGGTCAACCGCAAGGGGAGAGAACAAGAAATGCAATCGATGGGCTTGATCGGTCCAGTTACTTTATATACAAGCTAACTTATGAAGATATTACCTATTTTTTTGATTATCATCCAGGCGCTGACGTTTCGATTGGCGGTTGCCCAGGATTATAAAGCCATGGATTTTGGTATCAATGGCGACGGCCAGGCGCTTAATACACGTTCTATTCAGGCTGCCATTGACTACATTACGGACAAAGGCGGGGAACATTGCGCTTTACCCCGGCAATTATGTTACCGGATCGTTTTATTTAAAATCCAATGTGACTTTGCATCTCGAGCAGGGCGCAAACCTACTGGGGTCAAACAATCCCTTCGATTATCATAAAGATACAGTGGTCAACTGGCAATCGATGATCTATGCCATCCGGCAACACAATATTGGCATCGTAGGGAAGGGGACGATCAATGGTCGTGGATTTCAAACGGCTATGAATGCGCTTCAGAACGTGCATAAAGGAATTGTACAGGATGAACTGAAACTCGATCGCCTGCGCGAGTGGAACCGCCCGGAAAATATTTACTTCCGCGAGTGTAAGCATGTTGTGATAAAGGATATTACGCTACGGGATCCAGGAAGCTGGAACCAGACTTATGATCAATGTGAAGATCTTCATGTCGAAGGCATTTACGTAGATAGTAAATCGTATTGGAACAATGATGGTATCGATGTGGTGGACTGTAAGAATGTGGTGATCCGGAACTGCTTTTTGATGCGGCAGATGACGCCATCTGTTTTAAATCTCATGATGCGAATGCCGTCTGTGAAAATGTACTTGTCGAAAACTGCACCGCCCGCTCAAGTGCCAGTGCTTTAAAATTTGGGACAGTGTCCCGTGGGGGCTTTCGAAATTTTGTTGTCAAAAATCTGGTGGTGTACGATACCTATCGATCCGCCATTACCTTTGCTGCGGTGGATGGCGGTTTTGTTGAAAACATTCTGGTGGATGGCGTACGCAGCATCAATACTGGAAATGTTATTTTCCTGCGTATCGGTGACCGCTGGAGCAAAGGCAAGAAGCCTTTTATGAAGAATATCACCATCCGGAATGTATATGCTGAGGTTCCAGCAAATAAACCTGACCTGGGCTATAGCTATGAAGGTCCTGTCGAAGATATGCCACGGAACATTTCGCCGGCAAGCATTATAGGGCTGCCTGATCATAAGATTGAAAACGTTACCCTTGAAAATATTGAAATGGTCTATCCCGGAGGTGGAAATGCCCTTTACGCTTATCGTGGTACGGATGCGAAATCCTTGGATGGGATCCCAGAGATGGCAAATGCCTATCCTGAGTTTTCGCAATTCAAGGAACTGCCGGCCTGGGGACTATATATACGCCATGCAAAACAGATCAATCTGAAAAACGTTTCCTTTCGCATAAAGAGTACGGATTATCGTCCCACCATTGTCGCCGATGACCTGGAGGGGGAGTCTGGGATTTTAAATCCTATCTAAATGGACAAGTATTGAAGGATAGTTTCCATTTACATCAGTCAAAAGAAATCAAAACCAATTAGATCGCGCATCATGAAAAAGTATCTATTTTTAATTTTTTTATGGGCGAGCTGTTTTAGGTTATTCGCCCAGGATTACAATGCATCTCTTTTTGGATGTAAGTCCGATGGAATAACCAATAACACGGGCTCCATTCAATATGCCATAGACTATATCGCCAAAAAGGCGGCGGAACATTACATTTTTATGTAGGGCGTTACCTAACTGGCTCTTTTAGCTTAAAATCCAACGTTTCCATTGAATTACATGAAGGGGCTGTATTGTTGGGGAGCAGCAATGTTTTCGACTACAGTAGCCTGAATGGAAAAAGAGCGCTGATCACTGCTGTTGGCCAATCCAATATTCAGATCAAAGGAAAAGGCGTTATTGACGGGCAGCAACAATTGCTGCAAACCCACTTAACAGCATTACGTCAAAAAGGATACATCTCATTATCAGATCAACCTGAAGATATCAGTCTGATTTATTTGCAGGACTCCAAACAGATTCAGGTAAAGGTATCATGGAACTGAATCTGCCGGGGCAGCGCAGTTTGTCGATCGATGTGAAGATGTGACATTCCAGGGTCTGGATATTAATTGTCCGGGTGGTATTGGCGTATACGTTAGAAATTCCAATAAAGTAATCCTGTCCAATATCTTTTTTAGGGCCATCGAGAGCGCGTTGGTCGAAAGCGAAGGAAACCAGGGGCTGACGAAAGAAAACAGTCGCCTGGCTAATGGAAAATCTATCTAAAATGGGAAAGAATATGAAAATCAATATCATCATGGTCATGATCTTCCTATGTGGGGGATGGTGACCTTAAATGCCAAAGAATATAATGCCTCTCTGTTTGGCATCAAATCGAATGGAACAACACTCAATACAACGTCCATTCAACGGGCGATCGATTTTATTCACGAGCAAGGTGGTGGAACCTTACGGTTTTATGTGGGACGCTATCTTACAGGTACACTTGTGATGAAAGAAAATGTACATATCCAATTGGAAGAAGGAGCTATTTTGGTGGGCTCAACCAATATTTACGATTATAATATTGATGTGCCCAATTGTGCATTGATCTATGCCAATGGGGCGAATAATGTGACGATAAAAGGCAAGGGTGTCATCGATGGGCAAGGTCGGGAGGTCGCCTATAATCTGTTGGCACAGATTCAGAGTGGTGTGCTGAAAGATCCGCTGGATTATGATCGTCCACGGAATAGAAGACCAAAAGCAATTTATATGCGGTCTTGTGAAAATGTGCGTATTCATGGTATTACGATCCGAAATTCAGCTGATTGGGTGCAGGTTTATGATCAATGTGTCAATACGGTTGTTGACAGCATTACAGTTGATAGCAAGGCCTTTTGGAATAATGACGGTATCGATATTGTAGACTGCCGAAATTTTAAGTTGTTGAATTCATTTATCGATGCATCGGATGATGCCATCTGCCTAAAATCCCACGATGCTGCCAAGATCTGTGAAGACGTAGAAATCCGAAACTGTACGGCACGTTCTAGTGCTAATGGAATCAAATTTGGAACTGTATCTGCTGGGGCTATAAGAATATCAAGATCATTAATAATAAGGTATATGACACCTTTCGTTCGGCATTGACAATTGCCACACCCGATGGAGGACTTGTGGAAGATATTGTTGTCGACAGCTTATCTGCATTTAATACCGGAAATCCCTTTTATCTGCGTATTGGCGCTCGTTGGAATAAGGGAAGAATAGGGTCTATCAATAATATTCTGATTCAGAATGTAAAGGTGGAAGTCGCAAAAGATAAACCGGATAGCGGTTACTCTTATGAGGGGCCTATTGAGGATAATCCGAGAAATACCTCCCCATCAAGTATTGTCGGGCTAAAAGATGCACCCATTCGCAATGTGATATTCCGTAATATAGAAATCACTTATCCTGGGGATCAAATCCAAATTATGCCTATCGGGGACAAGTAAAGCTGAACTGGACAGCATTCCGGAGATGGAGGCAGCTTATCCGGAGTTTTCGCAATTTAAAGAACTTCCAGCATGGGGATTCTATGTGCGGCATGCGGAAAATATACATTTTGACCGGGTCGTGTTAAGATTAAAAGACAAGGAGTATCGACCGATGCTGGTCTTTGATGATGTAAATGGTTACTCACTGTCACAGGTGAAGCAGTTGGGGGCAAAAGGTAAAAAGGAGCTCGTTGCGGTGGATTCCAAAAAAATAAAACCCTGAGCTGATTCTATAATCCGCTAAAAAGAAATAATATGCGATGCTATTGGGTACTGATTTTTTTATTGTCAATGACAAGAGTCTCCGCGCAGAATACAGCGCAAGATTCCGTATATGTCTATGCACATTATACCAAAAGGAGGTCTACATCCCAATGCGGGATGGGGTCAAGCTCTATACGGCCATTTATATGCCAAAGGATACCTCGATAAGCTATCCGATTTTGATGACACGTACGCCGTATAGCATCGCGCCCTATGGTGAGCAGTCCTTTCGTATCCCAATTGGTCCCAGTATGGAGTTTGCAAAGAAAAATTCATCTTTGTATACCAAGATGTGCGGGGTAAGTATAAATCTGAAGGTGATTTTGTTGCCAATAGGCCCTATACCGTCAAAGGTAGTCCAGCACAGACCAATGAATCCACGGATACGTACGATAGCATTGACTGGCTCGTCAGACAGTTGAAGTCCAATGGGAAAGTGGGTATTTGGGGCATTTCTTCCCCAGGAATGTATGCTTCCATGTCATTGATTGATTCCCATCCCGCGTTGGCGGCCGTCTCTCCGCAAGCGCCCGTGACCGATTGGTTTCTTGGAGATGATCGGCATCACAATGGTGCTTTTATGTTGATGGGGAGTTTTTCCTTCCTTTCCTCTTTCGGAAAGAAACGAGATTCCATCGGAATCAGAGGACCAGCAGGTTTTTCGGGTTATGGAACAGACAATGCCTATTCGTTTTTTCTCAAAGCTGGAGCGCTCAAAAATCTGAATACGCGTTTTTGAAGGGGAGAGCATACTGTGGAACGACATGATGATCAATGCCGATTACAACGACTATTGGCAAGACCGGGCTTATTTGTCCCATATCCGTGAAGTAAAACCACAGGTACTTGTGGTCGGAGGTTGGTTTGATCAAGAGGATTTATACGGTCCGCTGAAAACATATGCGGCTTTGCGGAAGATAGCACCTGATCGTGTCAAACTGGTGATGGGCCCCTGGTATCACGGCTCCTGGACCAAGGGTACGGGTCGAAATTTGGATAGCCTGGACTTTGGCCAGAATACGGCTGTTTATTATCGTAAGGAAGTCGAACTACCCTTTTTGTCAACCACCTTAAAGCAAAAGGAAGAGATACGCTGGCTGCAGCTACCATATTTGTGACCGGTGAGAATAAATGGTCCACACACGAGACTTGGCCTACTGTCAGTACCAAGGTACAACCGTTATTTTTACAACGGAGATGAAATTGAGTTTTCAGCAAGCTGCCAAGGCACCCTCGTCATATGTATCCTATTATTCGGATCCCAATAAGCCCGTTCCCTACACAAGGGAGAAAACGGTTTTAAGAGGGTATAAGTATATGTATGAAGATCAATATTTTGCTGGGCAGCGACCGGATGTACTGGTTTTCGAAACCGATGTTTTGACTGAGGACCTTAAATTAATGGGTAATATACAGGCAAATTTGTTTGTCAGTAGTAGCGGTACGGATGCTGATTTCGTCGTTAAATTGATTGATGTGTACCCCCATGCAAAAGGCGATAAGCTCTCCGATTGTCAATGTCTGATTCGCGCCGAGGTGATGCGGGCCAAGTATAGAAAAAGTTTTTCCCATCCGGAGCCGATGAAACCCAACCGGATTCACGAAATTCGCTTTGATATGCAGGATGCAGCACATGTGTTCAAAAAGGGCACAAGATTATGGTGCAGGTGCAGAGCTCCTGGTTTCCGTTGGTGGATCGAAATCCACAGCAGTTTATGAATATTTATGAGGCGTCGGATGCCGACTTCAAAAAGCAGGAACAACGGATTTATTGTCAGGGTAAATATGCATCCTTTATTTTATTACCGATTGTTAATTCTCATGAAAACTAAGATTTTTATTTGTTTATTCTTTTGCTCAGTGGCATCTTCCCGCTGTGTGCGCAGGTTGATTATGCGCGGTCCGTGGTAAAGGTTTTAGCCTCCAAGGCTTATGCTGGAAGGGGCTATGTATTTGACGGTGACCGAAAGGCAGCAGCTTTTATTGCTGCTGAATATCAAAAAATGGACTTTTACCTTTGGGTACTAACTATTATCAACCTTTTTCCATGCCCGCAAATGTTTTTCCCAAAGACGTAAAAATAGTGGTGGATGGCCGAAAACTCAAGCTGGGCGAGCAGGCACTGATTGAGGCCGCAAGTCCTTCCGTCAACGGTAAATTTATGCTGACCGAAATTACGGTTCCTACAGATCCTGTCGCTTTGGATCAGTTGATTCATAACCCGCTATTCAAGGATAAATTTCTGGTCGTAGATGAGCGTGCCGCCTTAGCAACGATGAAGGCCGATCAGTTTCGAATGACCTTGCTGCGCCTTGCTTCCGGGGTACTATAAAGGAATTTTGGTGCAGACCGATCAAAAATTGCTTTGGCGCGGAGCGATAAACCAACTTAATCGACCAATTGTCTATGTGAAAAATAATAGTGTTATTCCACTGGAGGAAAGGTTATACAGCTCAAGGTACATGCGGTTTTTCAGGAAAATTACCTGACCAATAATGTCTGTGGGATGATAAAGGGCACGAGCGAATCTGATTCTCTGATTGTGATCACAGCACATTATGATCATGTTGGTGCCATCGGTAAACGAGTGGTATTTACAGGTGCAAATGATAATGCCAGTGGTACGGCCCTACTTTTATATCTGACGACCCACTATCGGCAGTATCCACCAAAATATAATACCGTATTCTTGGCTTTTTCAGGCGAAGAAAGCGGTTTGCTCGGTTCCACTTTTTTGCGGATAATCCGCTCATCGATCTGCGGAAAATTAAGTTTTTACTCAATTTTGATATGGCCGGAACAGGGGACGATGGAATTCAGGTCGTCAATGGTACGATCTTTAAAGACCAATTTGAACAATTGGTAGCCATTAATAAGGAGAAAAAATATCTACCTGAAGTCAAAGTACGTGGCCCGATGAACCGAAGTGACCACTATCTTTTTATGCGAAGGAGTTCCGTCATTTTTATCTATACGCTAGGGGCATCGCTGCCTATCACGATATTTATGATCGCTATGAAACATTACCTTTTACACGATTTAATGAGTATGTGCGGTTGATGATTGACTTTATCAAAACCATATAGTCGCTTATGGATCGCAATGATCCTTTTGCCCGGTAACTAAATGACCTGTTATGACACAACATCATAATTATTTGAGATTCATCCGTATCGCATTTGTCTATTGTTTGCTGAGTTTGATTACCGTGGCTGCCTATGCACAACTGGAAGTGTTTGTTTCCATGAACGGTGATGATAAATCCACAGGCAGTATGGATCGTCCGGTAGCAAGCCTGGAGCGTGCAATCGAGTTGCTTCGGGAGCGGAGAACTACGGATCATGAGGGGATGGCAATTATACAGGTACGGGAAGGAACGTACGCTTTTGTACATGGAATTTCACTGGACAGCAAGGATAATAACACCCTGATTCAGGCCTATGGTAAAGAATCCGTCACTTTTAAAGGTTCAGTGGATTTGGCTCCTACAGCTTTGAATAAGCTACGGGAAAGTGACGGTATCAGTTATTACGAGATAAATCTGCTACAACATGGAGTAAGGGATCTTGGTAAATTGCGTAACGTTGGTTTCTCCCGTGCAAGTGGCAATGCCGCAGGCGAGTTGTTTGTCAATGGCACAGCCTTCCATCTTGCGCGTTGGCCCAATCAAGGGATGGTTGCCATGGGTAAGGTTATCGATGCGGGTTCTATTCCACGAAATAAAGATCTGAGTCATCGGGGCGGAGTTTTTCGGTATAAGGACTCGCGCATTGATCGGTGGGCACAAGAGGATGATCCTTGGGTTGCTGGTTATTTCAAATGGGGATATGCTGATGATATGGTTCGTGTGAAGAGTATTGACCGGGAGAAACGGACCATTACAACGCTTGAACCGACCTTATATGGCTTTGATTACAAGAAAAAATATAGACAATGGTATGGTGTCAACCTATTGGTTGAACTGGATACTGTGGGTGAGTTTTATGTAGATAGAAAGCTAGGGACACTCTCATTCGCGCAGGATAAGCCAATTACAAAATTGAGCTATTCGGTGTTGGAAGAACCTTTTTTAGTCTGATCGGAACTGAATTTGTAAAAATCAAAGGTATTCAATTTGAAGAATCCAGGGAATGGGGGTTTATATGCGCGATACGAAACAGGTGCTCATCGAAGACTGTACATTCCGTAATTTAGGCAGTTTGGGTATTGCCGTCGGATTTGGAATCAAGCCCTTTGAGCAGATGCAACATGAAGGTTCAGGTGAACCACAAGATAACAGTATCGGAGACCTTCATCAACATATCTATAGTCATCCCACATTTGATCATCAGGGTGGAGAGTCCAATGTGATCCGTCGGTGTCATTTTTATCGCTTGGGCGCCGGTGGTGTTTCCTTATCAGGAGGAAATCGTTTGGAACTCAGCAAAGGTAACAATCGCATTGAACATTGTGTTTTCTCGGATTTGAATCGCTTGGAAAAATCCTACCGCCCAGCAATTGCACTCTATGGGGTAGGGAATGTGGTCAAAAATTGTGAGATCGCCGATCTGCCAAGTATGGCCATTCTTATCCACGGTAATGAACATACCATTGAATACAATTACATCCATCGTGTGGCACAGGAAGTTGACGATCAGGGCGCGATTTATATTGGACGGGATCCTTCGGAGCGAAATAATCTTATCCAGTATAATTTGCTGGTAAACATCCCGAAAAAACTAAGAACTTCAGGGATATACCACGACGATGCTTCCAGTGGAACAACAGTCGTTGGGAATATTTTTGTGAATGCGGGCGAGCGATCCGCATTTATCGGGGCGGATCAGATAACAGGTATGTCAATAACTTATTTGTTGCTGCGGGAAGGTGGGCCGTTCGTGTAGACAATCGTTTGGAAAACTGGTTGAAGAAGCTCAATGTATATGGATCGGGCAATCTGTTTTATGATCGCCTGGTCGGTGTACGTTATCTAATGGATCCCTATCGCAGTGCCTATCCAGAACTGGCATTACAATTCGATCGTGGCGGGAGACCAAGTGGAAATGTTTTTCAGGATAACCGCTTTTATAATTGCAAACGAACTTTAAAAGGAAAAAGAAAATGGTTGGCCTGGGATCAAAGTAATGCGGCGAAATATCTGCCTAGTCTCGTGCAAGATTACCAGAGGATGAATTTAAAAGATTTAAAGAAAACCTTACAAAGCCAAGCGACACAGCAGCATATTCCCATTGAGCATATTGGGCCACAATAGCGATAGCGTGCTAACTGTTTGTGAAATAAACGAATTCCTTATCAGGACAGTTGGGATTGCACTTGGCCGTCAAGAGCAATAGATCTTGCCGGAGAAGCTTAAAAATTGCGCAAGATGAGTATATTTCTAGCGGTAAAAACGGATGTGTTAAAGGACAAATGGGATTGAAACCAATGTATTGATACTTAGAAAAAGATAGAAAAGAACTATCGATATCTGCTGGGGGTACTTTAGGAAAAACGGAATCTAATGATACTAGATTCCGTTTTTTGTTATTATTTCATTTTTTCGGTTTGCTTTCTTATCCAGTCGAACCATTCATTTTTTTGATCGGGATGCGTCCAATGTCCGGTTTCCTTATAGATACGTAATGCTTTTGGTGCACTGATCCCATTGTAGCTGGCATACATGGAAGTTGGCGGACATACGACATCATTGAATCCCCAGGAATAGAAGCCCGGTACACGAATACGTTTAGCGAAGTTGACCACATCATAATAGGAGAGTGTATTTTCAAGACCATTGATCTTCTTCAAAACGCTGTAGTTGTTGGGGGCAAAATAATGGGGCCATCCACCCGCACGATGATGCAGATAACCTGTGACATCTGATAGTGCAGGATAAAGTGCAGCTACCGCTGTAACACGTTTATCCAATGCGGTGGTTACGATGCTTAGGGCACCGCCTTGGCTTCCCCATGACGATCAGGTTTTTTCCATCCCATTCTGGCAGGGAGGATAGATAGTCATTGGCCCGTATACAACCTAAATAAACCCGTTTATAGTAAAATTGATCTTTATCCTGGAGGTTATTGTTATAATATGCACGCAGGGCCCCGGCAGCGAGATCTTTGTAAACGACGGAATCCAAATCCACCGGAATGCCATGTATTCCGATGCTCAACACAATCATCCCTTTGGAGGCCAGTTCAATCTCCGGACCATAGGGACGGACCCCAGCTCCAGGTACACGTAAGACGGCGGGATATTTGCCCGGATCGGAAGGGACACTAAGTATTCCATAGATTTTACTGTTTCCGATGTTGTTGAAAGATACTCGGAAGACATCAACTTCCACTGTGCTTTTGTCTGGCAATAAGGTCTTCGTTGCCAGCATGGGAACAGATTTGAGTTCGAAATAGCCTTATCCCAAAAAGAATCAAAGTCATTAGGTGTATGCTGTGTTGCCACAATCTTTTCGGGTGAGAAACCGATGGTGCAGAGTTTTTTTGTCTGCTTTCCATTTTGGGTTACGACGACTGTACAGCGTAAAAATCCCGGCTTTTTTAAGGTAAAAGCGTCACTTTTAAAATGTCCTGAAAAATCTCGAATCTGTTCTTTGACAAAGGGATTTACCATTTCGGGCCCAATCTCATAGGAAACACTATCACCTTTGAAGGGTTGCCCGTTAGCTTGGATACTGATATCAAAAATGACTTGATCTCCTGGTTTCGCAAGCCAGTCAGCATAGGCAGTCTTAATTTCAATAGCTAGTTTTTCGGACTGGCCTCTGCTACTGAAGACACAAAGCAAGAATAGTATTGAGAGGAAAAATTTGTTGATCTGTTGCATGATAAGCGATTCTAAAGAGATTATTTACCCGCTTCAATAAGAAGCAGAAGTCCGATAATAAATAAGATAAACATGAGCGTCAGCAATATAACGACCTGCCTGGAGGCACCTTTAAATTCCGCCAGATAAATACACCCCAGAGTGCAGCGACCAATGTCGCACCCTGCCCCAGTCCATAGGAAATGGCTGGTCCGGCTTTACCGGCCGCAATAAGGTTGAGCGAGTTGCCAATCCCCAGATGATACCCCTAGGAGACCGACAGTATGTACGCTAAAATTTCCGTTGAAATATTCTTTATAGCTCAAAGGTGGGCCATTTAATGGTTTTTTCATCAGCAAAGTGTTAAAAATAAAATTGCTCAATAAAATACCCGCCGAAAAGATAAATACGGCGGTATATGGGGTCATCTTTCCGCTTGCAGGTGCCTCAAAATTATCAAGGTCCATGGCAGAAGCAATAAAGCGATAAAAAAGCGACATCAGAAGCCCAGCCAGGAGGCTTAATAATAGCCCTTTGGAAGAGCGGTTGTTCTGTGTTTTTGTTACTTTTTGTATGCAATGGCATTGATGATAATGGCAATAGCGATACAGATGACCCCTATGAATAGGAGAGTAGGGTTTCCTTTGGTTGCAGCAATATAGTTGATCAGTACACCTAAAATCAATGCAGTCCCGATACCGACGGGGAATGCCACAGCCATCCCGCTAGCGCGATGGCCGAAGAAAGAAGGATATTGGCGGCATTAAAAATAATTCCCCCAATAGGGCATTGAAAATATGCTGGGATTCCGCCTGTTTCAAATCCGCGACAAAAGGCCTGCCGAGCTCGCCATGGCTACCCAATGTAAAGGCAAAGATCAGCGAAAGCAGAAAAATACCTAGTATGTAATCCCAATAGAAAAGTTCGTAGCGCCAGTTTTTGTTCGCTAATTTTTGAGTGTTTGCCCAGGAACCCCAGCAAAGCATTGTGATGATGCAGAAAAATATGGCCTGTGCATAGCTGCTTACAATAAACATAGGGTGATATTTGATCCGTTAATTTATTAAGTTATCGCTTATTATCGTCCTGTTGTTGGTATCCATACCTTAGAAAAACCACCGGTTTGACTTGCGTCCGCATAGGGTACCAGGAGAATAGATTGTTTCTTATTGTCACCCGTACTGATGTCGGTTGAATAAGCCAAAGTACCCACCCAATTTTTAGGCAATTTATCCTGTGCTTCGGTGAGCTTGATCGCCGCCTTTTCGGGGTAAACCAATTTGGCGGTTTCGAAATCTACTTGTGGGTTTAACGACTGATCTAGGGCAAAGATCTGTGGTCCTCTTTTTAAGGTAAAGCTTCCGGGATAGGTCTTTCCACCGTTGACGATTTCTGTTCGAATATCAAAAGATATGCTGATTTTATCGTTGTCCTTCCACTGACGCACTATTTTTAGGAGTTGGTTGGGTTCAGATTTGTAGGTTTTTCCATTTACTGTTGCGGTATAGTTTGTCGCCCATTCCGGAACCCGTAATTGTAGTGGGAACTGTGCTGATTGTGGGAGGTTTACCTGCAAAGTTGCGGTGCCTTTTCTCGGAAACTCAGTCGTCAGGGTCAACTCCAACGGAATTGTTTGTTGTGATGAAGTTTTAATCTTTTCCTTGATCTGTGCCGGCTCGTAGAGCAATATGGTTGGAATATGGTTTAATTGACCAAAATTCAGGTAAGGAATAAGTGCGATCCCCGAGGGACACTGCTCAGACAACAGGTGATATTACAGCGGTAAGGTTTTTCGCCAATCAGTGGCGTATAATAGCTCACACAACCTGTTTGCGGGTTTTCGGCACCCAGTAGATGGTTGTAAATTGTCTTCTCGATTTCATTGTAATATTTTAAATCGCCTGTAATGGAGAATAGTTGTGTATTGAACTGTAACCAGGTTGTGGTGACGCAGCCTTCACCCATGTGTGCTGAAGTATCTGCCAGTAAATAATGATCATCCTGAAAACGTTCGTGGTCGCTTGACGTACCGGTTACAAACAAACGGTTGGCACTGATATCATCGAAAGTGTAATTGATTACATTCAAAAGATCTTTATCGCCGGTTAAACGATACATTTTACCAATCCCACGATATTGGAAAGCATCTCGTAGGCTTTGGCATTGGCGACTTTGTCCACGCGTTTATGTTTTAAAATGGAGGTGACGATGGCTGGGCCACCTTCGAAGTCGTAAGCACGGATGATATAGCGGCAAAAATCAAGGTATTTTTGTCTCCGGTCCATCGGTATAAATCCAACATGGGATCAATGACAGAGGTGGCTGCCATACCCACGTGTGATCCAGATTTGAGGATATTTTTTTTGCCGGGGTATCGCCGAAGGTGTTGTAGAGCAAATCTCCGATTTGTGTTGCGGCTTTAGTGCTTTTGGATCACCTACAGCACCATAGTAAGCAAGCAACCCGAAGAGGTCGTATTTGTGCACCCAAACATCCCATGACGTCCAGCGGTTTTCGGGTAGGTAGGTGCCGAGATAGCCATCTTCACCTTGTGTTTCAAGCAAGCGATGAAACATCCGGTCCATCTGTTGTTTCAGCCGGCTATCTTTGGTGACAAGCCAGGTATTGGCCGCTGCTTCGAGGTATTTGCCAATATGTTCACCGATCCAGCGTTGCTTTCCTGGTCGGCTGTGAAAACCTTCCAATAAGCCCTCTTCATCGACTTGGAGGAGCCTCTTTTCCAGGTTGAGCTGGTAACGATTACCTAGGTAACCGCTCAGTATATCCGTTTGAGGAATCGCGAGATCATATTGAGAAGGCACAACGTAATCTACTTTCGGTATCGCCGCTGTTGTGATCAGCTGTGCTATACTCAGTTGGATGGTCGTCAGAAGCAAGACGGTTGTTGATAAAAAAATACGAATAGACATGTTGATTTAAATAGGATGAATAATTGATTATAAAAGGTTTTAATTGGATGCTGTACTGTATTCCCGCCAGTACGGAATAGAGGTCTGTGCTCCTAGGCGTGTAACGGAGATTGCAGCAGCATTTGAAGCCAGTCTAACGGCATCTAGGACAGGCATATTCCTAGCGATGGCACTGGCCAAAACGCCACAGAAGGTATCGCCGGCGGCTGTACTGTCAACTGCATTGACTTTTTCGGCGGGGACTTGGAAATAGTTGTTTTCTTCCTTGATAAGTGATCCTTTTGCGCCCATAGTAATGATAATAGTGCCTGGACATTTCTGACTGATCGCATCGGCAGCCAGACGAGCTGTCGCCCAATTTTCAACCATGACTTCGGTGTAATATTGGGCTTCCGACGTGTTTAATATCAGTATATCAATTCGGTTTAAAATACTGTCTGGAAGTGGCTGTGCAGGAGCGGTATTTAAGATAATTTTGGTATCGTGCTGCGTTGCAATCGTACTGGCTTCTTCTATTGTAGCTATGGGGATTTCCAGCTGTATGAGTAGTACTGCAGCTTCGCAGATGACGTTCTGAACCGCCTGCACTTCTTGTGGTAGCAGCGCCGCATTTGATCCGGGGCAACGAGAATACAGTTTTCGCCTTGGGCATCTACAGATATAAGTGCGATACCGGAGGGATTTGTCGGATCCTGAAAGATTGTGTCAACCTGAATGCCTTCCTGTCGGTAATGGGTAATGGCTTGTTGACCAAAGATGTCGTTCCCAACTTTGGCAATAAAAGAGACCTGTGCACCAGCTCTGGCTGCGGCAACAGCCTGATTGGCTCCTTTTCCACCAGGGGCCATGAAAAACTGCCCACCTAGCACTGTTTCCCCTGGTACAGGAAGATGAGAGGCTTTGATAACCATATCTGTATTGGAACTGCCTAGCACGACAATATTTGTTCTGCTCATAAAATATCAGGTTTACGCGTTATTACTTGATTACTAGTCAAAAGTACAGAATTCATGTCTTGGTTAATTATTGTTACCATTTTTTTCGTTCAGGTAAGGGCAGGATAGTTGAGGGAAGATATTTCCTATTTTTTTGATGTATATAAGGTATCTTAGTGTATTCTTCTGACTGAGGAGACGAGAGGCTCCTTTGTGTGTAATTTCAACCGGAGGATATACCAATTGAAACCTAAAAGTTTCTTATCGTGCTTATAATGTAGATATCCAAGCCATGAATATGACCAATGCAATAGCTCAGTTTTTAAAAACACTGGAAATTAGTGATTTTTCGGCCACACCCAAATACTTACAATTAGCGAATACGATTGTCGATGCTGTTAAAAATGAAATCTTGTCGAAAGATGATATGTTGCCATCGATCAATGAACTAAGTACCTATTTGGATATATCACGGGACACAGTCGAAAAAGCCTATCGCTATCTTAAACATCAGGAGATCATTGCCTCCAATCCTGGAAAGGGATATTACATCAATAAAATTGATGTGCAGTCTAAACTCAAAATTGCCCTTTTTTAAATAAGCTCAGCACACAAAAAGATTGTTTATGACTCCTTTGCACGCGAGCTGGGGGATTATGCCAATTTGGATCTCTTTGTCTACAACTCCGACCTGTCCTATTTGAATACCCTGTTGGGAAGTCTGACCAAAACATATGATCATTATGTACTATTCCCACATTTTAAAGAAGGACGGGATAAAGCGCCAGATGTTATCCGTAAGATCCCCACGGAGAAATTGATGTTGTTGGGTAAGTTTATTGAAGATGTTCCGGGGAGTTTCCTGCGGTCTATGAAAATTATGAACAGGATATCTATAATGCGTTAGAGGAAGCAAATGAATCCTTGAGTAAATACCAAATGCTTAAGCTTGTCTTCCCAGATCATAGTGATTTTCCAAAAGCCATTATCAAGGGCTTTTATAAGTTTTGTCAGCAATACGCCTTTGAGCATGAATTGGTTGCCGATCTGCATCGGGAGAAGGTGATCAAAGAGACCTGCTACATTAATATCATTGAAGACGATCTTGTCAAGTTATTGAACAAGATTATCCAAAAGAAATTGGTCATAGGTACTGATGTCGGCGTGATCTCTTATAATGAAACGCCATTAAAGAAGTTTATCCTTAACGGTATTACCACAATATCGACCGATTTTGAGATGATGGGGCGATTGGCTGCGGAATTGATCAAAAATAAATCAAAGGACCGTGTGGAAGTTCCATTTTATTTGAAACTTCGACCATCGATCTAGTGAATAAAAGTAAAAGCCTGATTTCTGATGAAATCAGGCTTTTACTTTTATTGCCAGCTAGCACCCATTTTGCTGGCGTGCTGTTTTATTTTTTACTGTTTTTACGGGGAACAAATCAATCACACCTTTCGCTACTTTACTGATGTTGTTGATCGCCTTTTCAGGATTATCCACATCACCCGAACCGCGTGCTTGCCAGATCACCGCATTTGTTTTGCGGTCGATAGCCTCGATGATCAGGTGACCATAACGATAACGCTCTTTTGCAACAGGGTAATATCCACCACCATAAAAGTAAGGTGAGAACCATGGTCTGTACCAGCCCCAAGGACCACCCCAGCCATAATATCCGCCACCGCCATAGACCAAACGGCTTTTGTTGTTGACGATGGTAATATAACGGAATAATAAATCTGGATTATCTTTTGAATATTGGAGTCCCTTTGCCTCTAAAGCCGTATTTGCAGCATCCAAAATATTAGTTTTGGCAATGTCATTGTCAAAATAAGATTTCGAAAGCGAGTCTACCGGCGGTAGCCAGGCATACGTTTTGAAAGGAGTGAAATCCATCTTTTCTACCCGAGTGGTATTATATTGATAAGACGAACATGATGCAAGCGCGATGCAAAGCACCAAAAATAATAGAATCTTTTTCATCGTAGTAATTTGTTTATTAACTGTGATGAATCTACCATGAATATACTGTTTTGCTTTTAAGCATTATACTCATGATGGTTTCATGGCCTATATGGAACTTTTATATTTATTTAACTTGTTTTAATTTCTCATCTATCTGCTTTTACTGCCTTTCTATGACTCAAAGCATTATGGCAATTTGTTGTCTGTGCTGTATGCACTGGAATTATTCTCTAATGTTAGACAAAAAACTATAAATATGGTTTAATCCTAATTGTAAAATTAATATGGATATTTTGCCACCAATGGAATCTGTCTTCCTGAGCCAAAAGCTTTTGGGCTGATCCGGAGGATTGGCGGTGCCTGAAAGCGTTTAAATTCAGCATTATTAACCAATTTACTTACTCTCTCTACTAACGTTTTTTCGAATCCCATTGCTACAACTTCGGAACCGCTCTTTTCATTTTCAATCAACTCAAATAAGATCTTGTCCAGCAGGTCGTACTCTGGTAGTGAATCCGAGTCTTTCTGATCAGGTCGTAATTCAGCAGAAGGCGCTTTTTCGATGGTATTGACGGGGATAATCTCACGCTCGCGGTTGATATAACGTGCCAGGTCGTACGCTTTAGATTTATAGACATCACCAATAACCGAAATGGAGCCAGCCATGTCGCCATATAAGGTGCCATAGCCAACGGCAGCTTCGCTTTTATTTGAAGTATTTAATAGGATATGACCAAACTTGTTGGATATGGCCATCAAGATAACCGCACGCGCACGAGCTTGTATGTTTTCCTCTGCGGTATCAGGCTTTAAGCCCTCAAAAATAGGGGCAAGTGTGTTCTCGTAAGCCGAAGCGATATCTTTTATGGGGACAATATGGTGTTTGCATCCCGTATTGTTCACCAGATCTAGGCATCTTTGATCGAATGGTCTGAGGAGTACACGGAAGGCATTAAAATGGAGAGCACATTGTCAGCGCCGAGGGCTTCACAGGCCAGAGCCGCTACTAAGGCAGAGTCCAATCCACCAGATAAACCGAGGATCGCTCTTTTGAAACCTGATTTTCGGAAATAATCACGCAAGCCTAGGATCAACGCATCATGGATCAATGCAATTTCAGCTACCGGATCTTTGATGGATGCCGTGGTTGAGGTAATATTTTTTTGATGATAGGTGACATATTGCAGATCACTATCAAATCGTTTTAATTCGGCAA
Source organism: Sphingobacterium sp. E70 (assembly GCF_019285695.1). Lineage (NCBI taxonomy): Bacteria > Pseudomonadati > Bacteroidota > Sphingobacteriia > Sphingobacteriales > Sphingobacteriaceae > Sphingobacterium > Sphingobacterium sp. E70. The sequence continues at coordinate 3,403,783 of NZ_CP079104.1, forward strand.
CCTTTGTTCCGTCATTACTAAGTGCAAGTGATCTGCCATCAAAGATAATATCCATATGTGCCCCCACCTGGTTCACATAGATTAGTGGACGGTTGGATTTTTTGACTTGCCGGGAGAGTACTTTGACACGTTCATCAAAGTGCGTGTAGGAAAATGGTGAGGCAGCAATATTGATCAAAAGATCCGGGTCCTCTTTTCGGAGTTCGGCCATGGGATCACCCACGTAGGAGTTGCCACCCTCATCGTCGTCCCAGAGATCCTCACAAACTGTCAGGGCAATTTTTACACCATTCAATATGATGCAGTCGAAACGCTTGTTGGGTTCGAAATAACGGTATTCATCAAATACATCATAATCGGGTAGCAGGCCTTTTTTACGATATTTCGAACAGCACCCTGTTCGATAAATACTGCGGTATTGTAAAGTTCCTTTCCTTCGGGATCACTGTTTGTGACCGGAGCTCCAATAATACAGGCAATTTCCTTACAGTGAGCGGCAATCTGGTGAATAGCCTCATTACACTGTTGCTTAAATACTTTACTTCGCAATAAGTCTTTGGCGGGATAGCCGCCAATAGCAAGCTCCGAAAAGATGATAAGGTCTGCCGATGCTTCTTTGGCTTGGTTGATTGCTTGAATTATTTCCGCTGTATTTGCTTCAAAATTACCGATATGGTAATTCAATTGTGCTAAAGCTATTTTCATCCGTATTTATTTTTTTTTTATTAGATCCGCAAGGTTGTTTGAAAAAACAGGATGGTTTCCGGTTCTCATTATCGGGATAGTAGATCCTAATACATTGCAGTGTCTATCTACAAATTTATTCCTTTTTATTGAAAGTGTTTCTTTTATTGATCACTGTTTTTTAAAGAATCCATGCATGCCATTAGTGTGTTTATTTATCTCTTTTGCACCAGATCCGCACGGATGATGCTAATCTGTCGATTCCCTTGCATAATGATTAAAAATATTGCAGATGGAAAAGATCATGTTTGCTTGTAATATAGTGCTAAATTGTTTTAACATAATTTTAACAACGTTAAATGCTGTTAAATTTCTTGACATGAACGGAAATGTGTCTTACCTTTGATATATCAAAACAGAAAGATATATACAAAATAATATATAAAGAACTTTTCATAATTTAGGTTAATAATTGGTTAGGTAAAGCTCGGAGTTCCCCACTTCGAGCTTTTGTTATTTAAAAACCTTTCTTATTCACTCATTTCGATCGTCATTTAGATTTATCACAGGTTAGAACTAGTGTTATAGGATTGCTGTCCTATCATTACATAGGTACCATAGTGATACTTTATGAATACTTAATCCATACTGTACGTATACTGAAACCTGCTTTTACCTGTACATTGTGGTTAGTGCTGTTTCTTTTCTGAAAATGTTTTATAATATGTTGACTGTTTGGTTGTTGGGTGTTTTTCTTATGTTACATTCCAAGTGGACATTTAGGGACATTTAGGGACATTTGACCCCATTTAGGGACATTTGGGACATTGCTTATGGGATCTTGTCTGATATTTATGCTATGGCAAGACAAATTGGAATAATTAAAATAAAAGGAAGTATCGGAGATCTTAGCTTTTATGAAAGTGCAGGAGTACAGTTGGTACGTAAAAAGACTGGCGCAACAAAAAAACAAATTGAGACGGATCCCCGTTTTCAGCGGACGAAAGAAAATGCGCAAGAATTTGGACGAACGATGAAGAATTGCAAACTGTTAAAGCAGCGATTACAGGATATTCTGTTTCAATGTACAGATAAAAGTTTTTTTAATAGGCTTGTGAGCCGCATGTCTATGGTTTTGAAATCAGATCCAGTACATCGGAGAGGAGCGCGTATTGTCACTGGGCGGGGGCTAGAATTATTAGGTGGATTGGAAACCAATCGGAATTTCAAGTTTAAAGACCAGGTTTTGACTGATATTCATGTATCATTTGATGTCACAAAGGAGAGGGTATCGTTGCGATACCAGCATTTATTCCCGCTCAACGAATTCGACGTTATGAAACGAGTACACATGTGCAATTGGTGTTTGCCGTGATAGAATTTGGTGCGGCCATTCCAGCGCAGATAGAGCCAATAGTCTGGCGATCCGATCATCATGCCTTATCCAATGTTCGGCCTATTCCGGGTATAAAGATTTCGTTCGGCTGGATTCCTAAGTTGGGGAATGCACTTATTGTTTTAGTTGGAGTGTGTTATTTTGAGCAGATTGCAGGCTCCTATTTTCCAGTAGTGAAGGGGAAGTATAATGCAGTTTCGTTTGTTAGAATATTTTGTTAATGTTTTAAGTGTTGATTTCTAATAATCTGATTTTATTGTTGTTCTGTTTAAATGGTTGTTGTTTGATTATTTGTTTTGTTTTTTATGTATTCTTTTTTTTAATAAAAATATTGTTTAAGTGGTTTTTACTGTTTTTATTTCGTTTTAATAGCTATGTCTTGGTTTTTGTTTTCTTTTTTTTCATGTTGTTTTGTTTTTTTAATAATAGAGAACTATATTTGCGATAGCTAGCTATAATTTTAAATTTTGTTAATTATGAAAAAACACTTTATTTATTTATTTTTTAATGTTGTTTTCTATTACAACATTTGCTCAAACCTCTGCTCCTATTGGTCCAGCTCCGACTGATAATCCCACGTTTAATTACAGCTCCCTGATAATTTCAGGGCAACTAAGATTGTTGAAGCTAAAAAAGGCAATGATGGGAATTGGTATTGTCTTGTGAAATTAGAAGCGCTAAATGTTAAAAATAATAGACCTGATATTACTAATTATGATGAGGCTCCATCGTTTTATAACACAGTTTACATTTTGGATAATAGCGGCTTGTCCTCAGACCCAGCAAACAAACAATATTATCGTTGTTTCCACTACACAAGTTATGACCCAAATATCTCGGGGAGAAATGAGGTGTCAAAATATAAATGTTATAATCAATATGGTCCAACCGGTGAAAATGGTTTTTTTATATGGTTAAAAGCAAATTATGGTACTGCTACCCAAATTGGGATAGTTCCAAATCCTGGAGCTAACAGTATACCTTTGCCGAATTATATGGGAGGTAATGAATATGATATAATATATTCCATCTCTGCATATAAAGGTCGCTTTGTGAATTGGTATGTTAGAATGGAAACTTATCCTAACGGTTATTTAGGGCCGCGCCAAGAACCTTTGAAAATTGATTTGGTAATAAGTCGACCTAGCAATTAATTTTGAGAAAACAGAAGTCATATTTGGATAATATGGCTTCTGTTTTTAATATGCGAAATAGATTTTGTATCGAATGAGATACAACATTTTAGCAATTCCTTTTATTTTTTTGAGATTTATATTTGCAATAGTTATAACAAAAGGTGATTATTATTACGAAATGTGGGCTGTTTCGTAACTTGATGACAAATTTCTAGATATTGTGAATGATTTGGGATAAAGGTGACCTCTTGCATTGTTTCTTTGAAAAATAATTAGATTCTGATCTATTATGTAGTGATGCGTTTTTATATGAAAGCTGTTTTCTTTGTTTTTTTCTTTTTTCTTTTTCTCGCATCAAGTTTTGGTCAAAATGAATCTCGTATTTTATCACGAGTGATTTCGAGTGTACAAGATAGTTTGAAGGAAAATATTTTAGATACTGTCAATATTACTCGGAATTATAGGACAATAACTATAGATGATATAAAAGAAAAAAATTTCTCCACAGCATATGATCTGTTAAAAAACGATCCTAATTTTAAATTTGAAGATGATGGTGTTTATTATCAAGGGAAATTACTGACAACTATAAAAGTCAATGGACAAGTTTTTAATTTCACTTCTCCGGTTGAATTATTGAAAATGTTCCCTTCAAGTATCCTCTCTTCTTTTAATTTGGACCCATATACAGATCCATTGAATAAGTTTTGGGGGAATGAGAATCTTGTTATTAATTCAATTGATCTTCGTACGCCTAATGGAAAAATATCTGGTGTGCTAGGAAATATGGCAATGAAATATAATTTTCGGAAGAAATACGACTTTCTTGGCAATACGATTTATTTCAAAAATAATACAACCACTTTGTTTGATTTGAACTTGAATAACAATTCTTGGGATTGGGGAGCGGATGTTGGGGAAAATTTGAATAAAGTGGTCAATAGTAAGATTTCAGTTCAAAATACAACGAAGTTTAAAAATGGAGACCTTTCTATAAAGGCTGGTTATGCTCATAATAATATGCTTTCCAAAGATTACTATATTGATAGTTTAGCCGTATTGCAAGCGTCGATAAATGGCGGAGGTATTGAAAGAGTGCAGAAAAGTTTCAATCGAAGCTTTAACGTTAATTCTACATTAAACCAGGTGTTCGATAAGTTTTATTTTGATGTAACATTGAGTGCTCAAAAGATAGATTCAAGAGTAGTAATAGTAATTTAAATGATACCGCTAACGATTTTCTTTCGAATGATTCGTCTGAAATAGAGGGTTACAATGGAGGAATAAATGTTGGTTATAAGCTTTATAAAAATCAGCTCTTTTTGGTTACAAGCACTTCGTTTGGACAAAACAAATCCGTCAATGAGAATAATTATCAAAATGACAGTATTTTCAATAGCTTATCCGGTCGCAGTAAAAGCGATTATATTCAAAGTAAAATATCTTTGAAATTTAATTTTAGCAAGGTTTTTTGGGAGACGTATATTATAATCTTAATCGCTCAAATGCTGTATCAACAAATCAAATAAATTCCGCAGAATCGGTAGAGGTTAAACTGAAAAATCAAATTCAAAATATTGGGACAACATTTAGGTGGTCAAAATCTAAGTTTGATTTTAATACAAATATTTATTATGAAAGATCGAACAATAAATTTGAAAATGATTTAGAACACAAATCAACAATGCGGAACAAAGGCCTATTGTATAATTCTTCTTTGATAGTTAGAGGTTTAAAGTCCCGTTTAAATAACACGTTTACTTTTGGAAAAGTAATTATTTATCCTACGCTTTCCCAAAAAAATCCGACAAATGTAACATTGTCTGACAATTATTCTAGTATTGGTAACCCCGATCTGAAAAATCAATCTGTATTTAATTTTAACTGGAGTTCCAACTATCAACTTAAAAACGCTGATAATTTAAATCTAGGCTTTTCAACTTCATTAAATAGAAATAAGATTATAGAAAACCTATCTGTTTTGAAGAACGATACTACTATTTCGGGAGTAGATTTTATTAAAGGGATTAGATTATTATCATATGCTAATTCTAAAAACACGAATAGTCCAAATTCCAATCTAGTATTAACTTATGTTAAAAACAATCTTTTTATACCGAATTTAAACCTGCAAAACGGATTATCTTATTCTATTAGCGCAACAGATAGGTACATAAATGATAAGAGTTTTTCAGATAAATCAACTACGTATTCTGCTAATATAAATACCTTTTATTATCGAGAAGGATTCTCTGCAAATATCTTGTACAACCTTTCTTTAAATCACAATAGCTTTATAAGCGCAGAGGAAAATCAACTTTCTAGTACTTTTCGGACGCTGAGTCAATCCATTTCAACAACAGCTAAGCTGAATTATTTTGCTCTTTTTAATTTGGAGATTAGTAATAACTATAATGTCATCAACTCGTCCGGAATTTCATTTGAAAATAACCGTACAGATGTAACGCTATCTCAGAAGTATTTTAAAGGCAAGCTAGAGGCCAGTTTAAATATTTTTGACCTGTTTAATCAGATGAGACAAAACAAGATTTTGAAAAATGATTTCTTGATTAGGAGGGAATCTAGGTCAAATCTGATTGGAAGATATTTTCTATTGAATATCACTTATAAGTTTCAAAATTTGAAATCCTAGTTTATAAAATAGTATTAATAACAATTTAAATTTTAATTAATGAAAAATTTTGTATTTTTTTGTTTGTTTTGATCTCATTTAAGAGCTTCTCTCAACAAAACCAATTACCGCTCGAAGGAACCCCAACTAACAAACCTTTATATTTGGCAAATAGTTCAGATCGGGTTGTGGCTTCAAAGATCATGGAAGCACGAAAGGAGCAGATGGTAATTGGTATTGTCTGGTTAAATTTGATATATTATCTTTCGATTCAAGTAGAAAGCCTGTTTCTGGAATGTCAAATGTTCTCCCAGGTAACATTACCTTGTTCCGTAGCAGTAATGAACTTCAAGGCGGGGTCTTTGCTCCTGCGGATTTGTATTCAAATACACAGACTGGTTATTATTATGATCCCAATGATCCTAGTAGAAATTCTTTAATAGAGTTTAAGGCTTTTATTAGGTATATTCCAACAGGGGAAGATGGTAATTTTATTTGGATAAAAGCAAATTACGAGAGCAGTACTGAAGTTGGAGTTGGGCCATATTTCAATGGGCCTGTAACAAATGCTGGCAATAGCTTTGACTTCATTTACCCAATAGTATATATGAAGGGAGGAAAGTTAGATTTTTACTACGTAAAATGGGGGCTTTTAAAGGTGGAGGTGCTAGTTATGTAGGTGAAGGGTTAAAAGTCAATTTGAAGATAAGAAAGCCTATTTAGTAGAAGTACGAGAATTTTTTTATTATCTGCTAGGTGTAATAAAAGAATAGGTTATCGTTTATATCGATATGAATAAGAAACTACAGAGGCCATTGGTAATTGGACTCTGTAGTTATTAGTGAGTAGATTATTTTATATCTACAACTTCGATAACAAAATCTAAAGGAGAATTAGCTGGAATTTTTCCCATTGCACGGTTTGCATAACCCCATTTAGAAGGAACCATAATATGAATCTTGGAACCCTTTTGAAGTCCTTTTTCGGTAAGTCCCCTAGTTTCAAGTCGCCAATTTTCTTTGGTGCAAAGGCAAATGTCCAAGCAGGTATAATCGTGCTCTCAAAAGGATAATAATAACCGGTATTGGTGAGGATCTCAAAGCTCGCTGTTTTATCAGTTTCGGTTTGGTCGAAAATACTGCCATTTAATAGTCTACCAGTATATTTTACAGTTGGCTGAACTTTAAAGAGTTTGGCATTTAGAGTGTCCACGATTTTATATTGATAATTTCCTTCGCCTTCGGCTAAAATTTCATACCAAATTCCCTTTTCTGAATCGTATTGTGCATTAGGATATTTGCTGTCAACATAATTTTTAAGCAATGTAGAATCCGTCTTAAATTGCCCCTCTGCGTCATAAACAGGAGCATCTTCGCTTTTACTACAACTAACAGTAAATAAAGCAAGAGCTGCGATTCCTAGAAATAATGGCGATAAGAATTTTTTCATAGTGTTATTTGATGGTTTTAAAAAAACATTTTGATTTTAAAAATGGTCTCTAGCAAATGTATATTATTTTTTGTTTTCATGTGCTGTTACTTCAATAATTAACATTTTGATACAGTAATTAACATTCGTTGGCAGATCGAAATATTAGACAAAATTGTGCTGTGATCATTACTTAGTACTTCAACTAAATTTTTGATAGCAACAGCATTTGTACTATAGCATCGAGGTGTTCAAAAAAACCATTCTCAACATGAGAATGGTTTTCATAAATTATCTATTTTATTAATTAGAAGTTGCAGCTCCAATAGCTACCAAATCGATTGTATATACCACTGGCGTGTTTTTAGGAACAGTTACTTTTTCGCTTCCAGCAGTGTATTCTGTTTGATCAAAAGTGTAGTAAGAAGGGGAAATAAAACTAATCTTATCACCTTTTTGTAATCCTTTAGGTAATAAGCCTTCAAATCTTCTATCCTGGCCTTGAATATTAATAATCGTAGGAGCAAATGCTTGAACCCAAGCTTGTTTGTAGATAGAAATAGCTTGACTAATATTATTGTAGACTTTAGGAATGCCATCTGTATTCTTGTCAAATAGAGTTCCGTTCATTAATTCGCCTCTAAAATTTAAAGTTGCAGACCATGTATTTATTTGAGGTCCATAGTAACCCATACTTCCAGTATAAGTATAAGGGGTTGTATTGCCCGTTGCAAGTTCGACCTTGTACCAAATGCCTGTAGAATCAGAATATTTTGCGTCTGAACCCCATTTGGTTTTAGCATATTGCTCTAATTGAGGAGCTTGAATTCTTAAAAGTGAATCTCTACGCTTTTTCTTTTCTGGCAGCTTCTATTTGTTGTCTATTCAACTCATCATAATCGATGTTATCTTTGTTACAAGACGCGAAGATCATTCCCAGACACAAAAATGCCATTAAAAATTTCGTGATATTTTTCATAATTTCTTAAAGTGTGTATTAATTATAAAACTCAAAACGCACTATCGCTTGGTTTCGCTACACAAATATGTTAAATTATTCTAAAAAATCATTTAACTCTTTTGAGTTCAGGTATTTTTGTTGTATATTTTTAAGCGAAATTCCTTGTCAAATCGAAGAATACTCGGGAAAATTATTCGTTTTCCACTTAATAGCTGTAAGGCCAGCGCATGATATTGTCCAGTTCTTTTTTTTGCGGATTTTGCTTTCCAAATGCTCTGATCAAAGGTAATTTCCTGCACAGATTCTGCATCCAGTTGGACCGCGTAGTAACTTTTATTGATTACTGTAACAAGATCCGGCTTTGTAAATATTTCCCGTTCCATTTTTCGGCAATAGCTGCACCAATCGGTATGGATAAAAATTAGGGTCTCCCGTGGTGCTACAGCCAGCAGGGAGTCGAGCTGTTCAAAGCTGACCCAATTTATCCGCTCTTGCCCAAAATGGAAGAGCGGATAAAGTAAGCTGATCATCAGGGTGCTTATTTTCCTAAAATATTTCATTGTTCTCCTTTTGTTTATGGGAAATTTGTCCCAGTACGCATGTCCTAATGAAAATGTCCTACCCGAAGACCAAAGGTATATGTTCGTGGACGTGTAGGACCATAGATGTAGTCTGAATCCCGTAATGCACCTTTGTCAAAATCCTTTTGAAAGGCGTTGAACATATTCTGTACGCCACCAAAAAAATTCGATACTAAAATCCTTGTGCACAGGTAGTGTATAGCCCAGACGAAGATTTAATTCAACAAAATCACGTGCGTTTTTGAGCGTCATGATATCTTGCTGGATATGTGGTACAATCATTTTGCCTGTATATACTCCTGTCAGGTCGACAGCGAACCGCTTCGTCGCTTTCAGATTTGTATTCATATAGCCGTAAACATTGGGCGTACGCACATATTGCTTTGTCCAGATATCGTGCGAATCGTCTTTACCTTCGTAGATCAGCTGGTCTTTTTATAACGCGAGCGTTGGATTGTTCCACCAGCTTGAAACGATAACCACGATGACGGAGCAACATTGATTTCAATGTTGGAACCATATACACGTGCACCTTCGCCATTTTGCATCTCCTGAATGATTAGGCCATCTTTTTCTGAGGCCATGACATTGACAAACTGATTATTGAGGTCGGTGTAGAAACCTTCAACTAGAAAACTCGTTTGTACATTTCCAAAATTCTTATTGTAACTAAACGACCCGGTATAGGCATTGGAATATTCTGTTTTCAAGTTTTCACCGATCAGGACAAATACCTGGTTGCCACCAATGGAAGTCACGTGCATGTCTTCGTTAAATGCCTGTGGGGCCCTGAAACCACGTGCGTAGCCACCTCTAAACTGTAGATCTTTTGTCAGATCATATAGGATCGTTAACCGTGGGCTGAATGTTCCGAAACGTTGATCCGAACTGCGGTTTATCCCAGCCAAGCTGTATTTGCCATCGACATAGGTATAATCGTATCGTGCACCGATCAGGGTTTTAAATGTCTCAAAGGGCTTCCATTCGTATTGAGCATAGGTTCCCAATCCTTTATTCTGCTGATCAATTGTCCGCTTATAACCGGGGATTTCATCCTGTGTGTCATTGTAGGAGAACTCCACACCTGCAGTAAACACATCTTTTTCAAAATTGTAGGTATACTGACTTCCTACAACCAGTGCAATATCGTTTGTCTTTCCATATGAATTGGATGCTAGCGTACTGTCTGCTAGTGTTGTCCCGCCACCAAGTCCGCCATAATAACTATCACGAACGGTTTTCTGGACGGAACCATACGCCGAAATCTTGTGTTTAAAGTCTTCGGAATAACGGTCATAAGTAATTCCACCAACGATAGAACTGGTTTGCAACTGTTCGGTAATCTGGGTCAGGTGCGGAGCTTTATCGAGTTGGTCTCCGCCACGACGAAATTCATTGACGGTGCTAAAATCTACCGTAATTTTATCGAGGTCGCTTGGTTTGTAAAATAATTTGGTGCCAAAGGTGGTGTTTCGAAGCTTGGTGATCTCCGAAAACCCATCCCCATTGGCATCATAGGATTCTCTATTACGGTGCATACCATAAAATGTTGCACCGGTATTTAGGTCCTCAGCAACAAGGGATGTATTGAAGTCTACGGTATTATCCCAGCTTTTGCCTCCAATCAGTGAATTGGTGGACTTTACCTGCCAATCACTTTCGACGGGATCTTTTGTAATGATATTAATGGTTCCGGCAATGGCATTGGCTCCAAAAAGTGCTGAACCGCCACTACGTACGACCTCGATCCTGTCGATCATACTGGTGGGGATCTGATCCAATCCGTAGACACTGTTTAACGCCGAAAATACAGCTCTGCTGTTAATCAATATCTGTGAATATGGGCCTTCCAGACCATTGAGCCTAACTTGTGAAAAACCACAGTTTTGACAATTGTTTTCCACGCGCACGCCGGGCTGGTAATTCAGGGTCTCAGACATCGCTACAGACTGTGTAGCATTAAATAGTTTGGGGCCGATGACATTGACTACAACAGGTGCATCCTTGCGTTTTACACCGTAACGGGTTGCGGAGACCACCACCTCATCGAGATTAAGGTTGTCTTCTTCGAGCTGGATCTGTAATGGTGATTTTAAGGTATCCAAAGCGACTACCTTCGTCAGCGAACGATAGCCCACGGCGGAGATATTTAACGTTACTTTTGGGGTAACAACGGTGTTGAATTTAAAGTGTCCATCAGCGTCCGATGTGGTGGCTGATTTGCTATTTTTATAGCTAATGTCCCCGAAGCAATGGCTTCCCGGTTTTTATTGATTAAATATCCTTCTAGTGGTGACTGTGCATATATTGAGGATGTTCCGGCCAATAGTGTAGCCAGTAACGTGTATTGCTTTAGCATTTTTATCGTATTGAGTATTTCGTATTGAGATCTTGGCTGCACAAGCTTGTAGCTCCCATAGGGTATACTTTTTTGCCTTAGGTGTAGATACTAGTCTTTCATATCTAGTCCATTAGGTGTATTGTATCGCTAGGGCATGCCTTCGTCTTGAAACTTGCTAAGATGCTATGATATAAGTATATGAGCGGAATTCTTCCACTTTCTTTTTTAAAATGAAGACATCGGTTTTTGTACTTATGGTCTATTGAAACCAAAGCCTTTAATTCCGTTCCGGCGAACCTGAAAATAGATACAACGACAAGTGCTAAAAGCGTTGTCTTAACCTATTTTACTGGATGTACGTCAGAATAAAAATGAATTGTGTTATGCTAAGCTAGGAGGCCCCGGAGGTAATAGGGACTGCTTGTGATGTTGGTAACTTCTGGGCAGATCGAACAATAATCCGTTAGCTGAATTTCCTTTGGTATAGGAAGCTCGAGAATAATGAAATCGGTCTGTACGTAATTGTTTTGATAAATGACATTCAGATAATCGATCTGATCGTCGGTCTCTTGTGGTTTTTCTTTTTTGTAAAATCATAAGGGTGCGTGTGCATCACGATTTCCCCATTTGATTTTACCTCTTTGTGCATAAAAATAACACCCGAAAGAATAATCAGCGACATCAAAGCCAATTGGAATGATGCGATAAGCTGACGCAGATTTCTTGTTATTTTCGATTGCATAAAAAAGCGCTACTTGTTAGAGTAACGCTTCAAAAATACAATTTTTATTTAGCAGTATATAAGTATACTTGATAAAATTATTATTAAGTATTGCGCATGTGGCTCAATACTATCTGATCAAATGATTGTTGTCATCCGGGAATACTAAAGATGGTTTAAACTGCTTCGCTTCCTCAAAATCCATTGTAGCATATGAAATAATAATAACAATATCACCAACCTGCACTAGACGTGCTGCAGCTCCGTTTAGACAGATCGTGCCCGATCCGCGTTGTCCTGGAATGACATAGGTTTCCAGACGGGCCCCATTGTTATTATTTACGATTTGAACTTTCTCGTTAGCGATGATATTTGCAGCGTCCATCAAATCTTCATCTATCGTGATACTACCCACGTAATTCAATTCCGCCTGTGTGACTTTCACGCGGTGAATCTTGGATTTCATTACTTCTATTACCATGGCGCAAAGGTAGAATTTTTTTATTAAGCTAATATCATATTATCAATAAGACGGACACCTTCTACCCATGCTGTGACCAGCGCAACATGTTGCTTGCTTGGATCAATCTGTTGGACTTCTTGTAAGGAACTGCTTTCGCAGATTGCAAAATATTCGACGGTTACTCCCGCCGTATCTGTCAAAATCGCTAAAGCATTATTCTTAATTTCTTGTAATCCGGCATTGTCCGAAATATGATCTTTCACATATTGTAATGAACGGGAAAGTGCCAGAGCTTTTGTTTTTCCTTCTTCGCTCAGGCGCATATTCCGTGAACTCAGTGCTAAGCCATGTTGATCCCTGATGATGGGACAGATTGCCAACTGGATCGGAAGATCTTTGATCTCGATCATGCGTTTGATGACCATCACTTGTTGGAAGTCTTTCTGTCCAAAACAGGCGATATCGGGCTGTACTAAGGTGAACAATTTATAGACCACTTGTGTTACACCCTGAAAATGACCCGGACGTTTTTCACCTTCCCAGATTTGATCCAATTCACCAAGATCAATATGCCAATTTTCATCTTGGTCGGGATACATTTCTTCTACACTTGGCATAAATAAAATGTCACAATCGACGGATTCCAAAAGCTTGATGTCATTTTCAATTGGACGCGGATATTTTTCTAGGTCTTTGGGGTCATTAAACTGTGTAGGATTAACAAAAATGCTACAAACACGAATATCACTAATGGGTTTCGCATAATCTAATAACGATAAATGTCCTTCATGAAGTGCTCCCATGGTGGGGATCAAGGCTATCTTTTTACCTGCCGAGCGTGCTTTTTGGAGATGTGCTTGGAGGATGCTTTCGTTTTGAAAATTTCCACTTTGCTGAATAGTTTTTGTTCGCAAAGTTGCATATTATTTTGGGAATATAAAACGATGATTGATAGTAAATTGCATGGTAAGTATTTTTTTGTACCTTTGTAGACCGATTTTACTGTTCGAAAATAATAAATAAAAATAACTGGAGATGGCAAAAACGAAGATATTGTTTATTACTCACGAGATGTCGCCTTTCCTCGAATTAACCAAAATTTCTGAAATTACACGTCAACTGCCTCAAGCGATGCAAGAGAAGGGTTTTGAAATCCGTATCTTGATGCCTCGTTTTGGGAATATCAATGAGCGTAGAAATAGATTGCATGAGGTGATTCGTCTTTCAGGCTTGAACATTGTTGTGGATAATAATGATAATCCGCTAATTATTAAAGTAGCTTCACTGCCTGCAGCTCGGATGCAGGTGTATTTCTTGGATAACGAGGACTACTTTCAGCGTAAAAAAGTTTTTAGTGATGAGCATGGCGAATTCTTTGCAGACAATAATGAGCGTTCGGTGTTCTTCTGTAAAGGAGCGTTAGAAACTGTTAAGAAATTAGGCTGGTCGCCCGATGTAGTACACTGTCATGGCTGGTTCTCTGCTTTGGTACCTGCTTACGTGAAAACAACGTATAAAGATGATCCTACATTTAAGGATGCAAAAGTGATGTATTCTTTGTTTAACGAAGAATTTAAAGGCACATTGGGTTCAAAGTATGCTGAAATGGCACCAGAGGGTGCTTTTAAAGCTGCAGATGCACAAGTGTACGGCGATGGTAGTTATGAAGCAATCTATAAAGGTGCATTACATTTTACGGATATGGTTGTCGTAGCTGATGAAAATGTCAATACTGAGATTGTTGATTTCGCGAGATCCAAAGATATTCAGGTTTTTGAGCCTAACGGTGATCAGGACTATGATGCTTTCGGAGAGGTGTATGATCAGTTCGCGCCTGAAGAAGTGGAAGCATAGACCCTTTTCTTGAGGATCTGCGTAAAACAAACAGACAATAAATTATTAAAAGGGCTATTTCCGATGAAATAGTCCTTTTGCTTTTTCTGAATTGTCTGTTTTTATTGCATTTTATTATTGAGATATCCATGAGCTTGCTAGGCTTGGTTTATTGGTCGGAAAGAACTTATGGTCGATTTTCCTGGTCTTTGGTGATTTTAATACATTTCTTAACGCTTCGTATTCTTACAGGGACACAATGCCCGATAATAAAACTCCAGTTCAAAATATCGGCACTAAAATGGTATCTTCGTAGCAACGAAGCGTCATAAGCGTAGATAGGCCCTTGGGGCAAATAACCAGCTTAAGATGGAAAGTATGCTAGTATGCTATTACAGGATAAACGGCATAGAACGAGTTTATTTATTACGTTGAAAAACGTATGCTCATAATATAATTATAACAATGAAAATTAAGGTAGGATTTGGGTTTGATGTTCATCAGATAAAAGAAGGACACCCATTTATTGTTGGTGGTGTACAATTGGAGCATCATGCTGGAGCTTTTGGTCATTCGGATGCTGATGTGTTGGTGCATGCTATCTGTGATGCCATTTTGGGCGCAGCAAACTTGGAAGATATCGGGTATCATTTTCCCAATACAGATATGCGTTGGAAAGGGATTAGTAGCTTGCTGTTGTTGAAAGAGTGTATGGGGTTGATTCAGGCCAAAGGATACCAACTCGGTAACATTGATGCCATGCTTTGCCTTGAAGCACCCAAGATCAAACCTTATATTCCTCAAATGAAGATCAAATTAGCGGAAGTGACCGGTCTAGATATAGATGATATCTCCATTAAGGCAACGACCAACGAAACAATGGGTTTCATTGGTCGGCAAGAGGGGGTTGTCGCCTACGCTGTCTGCTTAATTGAACGTGTTTAATGTCGGATAGGCAAACATTTTCATGGTTTAATGTACACTTTTGAATGAATTAGTAATACCTTTGCCATGAAGCATTCTTTGGCACACTATCTGATAGAGTGGACATTAAAATCATATTGAGGTCTATGTAAGAGGGAATAGCGAAATATCCAATTAAAAAAGATACATACGGATCAAAAGATTGGATATTCCATGTAGCCTTTAAATACAAAATGCAGCACATTCATAAATGCCAATGAAAACAAGCATAGGTGAATAATATTTGCACATGAAATTTAGTAAATAGATGAAACGAGTATCAAAAAAAAAATCAACTTACTGAAGGCGATATTAAACGATATACGTTCAATTTTTGGAAGATCATCATTGGCATTGTAGCCCTTGGATTCCTATTTATATTGAGTATACGTCTTGGGTTATTCGGAAAATTACCTTCGTTTAGCGATTTGGAAAATCCAAAAGCAATTTAGCGTCTGAAGTCATTACGGATGATCATAAAGTATTAGGGACTTATTATGTACAGAACCGGTCGAATGTTAAATACAGTGAATTATCGCCGTATCTGGTTAAAGCGCTCGTATCTACAGAGTAAACGGTTTTATGATCATTCAGGGATAGATTATTCCCGTACGTTTACGGTTATTTTCCATACGCTGACGGGCAATAAGCAAGGGGGAAGTACGATAACACAACAGTTGGCGCTTAATCTTTTTCTGATGGCCGTCAGAAAAACTTTCTAAAACGTATCATTCAGAAATTTCAAGAGTGGGTGACAGCGGTTCGCCTGGAAAGAAATTATACTAAGGACGAAATCGTTACGATGTACTTTAATACAGTGGATTTTGGTGCATACAATACGTTTGGGATAAAATCTGCTGCGCGGACCTATTTCAATACTACGCCAGATAAGCTGACTGCTGACCAGGCTGCACTCTTGGTCGGGATGCTGAAAGGCCCTGGTGCCTATTCGCCGGTGAGATTTCCTGAGAAATCAAAAACACGTCGTAATACGGTATTAAATAATATGGTTGCCGCCAATTTTATTTCAGCGGAAGAAGCATCTAATGCAAAGGAGAAACCACTCGGACTAGAACTCAAGATCGCAAACTATGGTGAGGGATTAGGCCCTTATTTCAGGGCGGTATTAAAAGATCAGATTAAGAAAGAATTTGCTAATCTTAAGATCGTCAGAGCTGACGGTACACCTTATGACTTAGATCGTGATGGATTAAAGATCTATACGACCATCAATATGTCGATGCAACAGTATGCTGAGGATGCCCAAAAGGAATGGATGAAGCAGCTACAATCAAAGTTTTCGGCGCAGTGGAAAAATAGAGATCCGTTCAAAGGTGATAAAGCGAAGTTGTTGATCAGTGGAATGAAACGTTCTGATCGTTACCGCATTTTGCGCGAGGAGGGATTGAACGATGATGAGATCAAAAAGCCTTTAATGTGAAGGTTCCGATGAATATCTTTACCTGGAAGGGCAGTAAGGATACGATGATGACCCCAATGGATTCTATTAAGTACAACAAGTTGATGCTAAGGAATGCAATGATGTCCATGGAGCCAAAAACAGGGCATATTAAAGCTTGGGTCGGCGGTATTGATTTTGACCATTTCAAATACGATCAGGTTAAAATGGGGACACGACAAGTTGGATCCACAGCTAAGCCGTTTACTTATGCGGTCGCTATCGATAATGGTTATTCACCTTGTTATAGTATTCCGAATTACCAACAAACTTACAATGGTTGGACGCCAAGAGGAAATGCACAGGAGGAAATCCGATTACTTTAGCGAAGGCATTAGCTTATTCACAAAATTTTGCGACAGCTTACCTGGTACATGAAGTAGGAGCGGCAGAGGTAGCTGCATTGACTAAACGTATGGGTATAACGAGTGACGTGCCGAATTATCCTTCCATCTCTTTAGGGGCGTACGAAGCATCTGTTTTTGATATGGTTGGTGCTTATTCTGCTTTCGTTAACCAGGGAACCTGGATCGAACCAACAGCGATTTTACGTATTGAAGATAAAAATGGCACACCTATCTATGATAAGGCGCCGAAAGTAGTGAAAGCCCTGAATAGCGAATCTGCTTATATTATTGTGGATATGCTGAAAAAAGTGGTATCTCAGGGTACGGCTCGACGTATTCAATGGAAATATAACCTCACCAATCCGATTGGCGGTAAAACGGGTACAACCAATGATAACTCCGATGCCTGGTTTATTGGTATCACACCAGAACTGGTCACCGGTGTTTGGACAGGGGCAGAAGATCGGGGAATCAGTTTTGACCGAATGGAATATGGGCAGGGGCTGCTGCAGCGATGCCGGTGTTTGCTTTCTTTATGCAAAAAGTCTATAAAGATTCAAATTTAAAATATACAAAAGGTGATTTCGAACAACCTCAGGGTGGACTGACCCGTGTCATTGACTGTAACCAGTATTGGGGCGGTGGTGGCTCTGATGTCGAAGATGGATCTACAGACTCAAGTAGCAAGGAGGATCCGAAACTCAAGGATGATCGTTTGGGATTTTAATTTTAGTATGGAGATAGTAGAATTGAGTATTGAGATTTTGGTTGGACAAACCTGAGACTTACAAGCTGTTTTCACTTTCTTGTTTTGACTTTTCAGATCTGAGTATGGAGACTTTGGTTATACAAGCTTGTTTTTCAAAGATTAAAGCATAAGGGCGCTAGTTCGATAAGCCTATGGCTTATAGGCTGTGTTCGTTTTTTACTTTTAATTTTAAAGTTTTGACATTTGACTATAGAGAAGAATTAAAGAAGATACCTCATCGACCGGGAGTCTATCAATATTTTGATAAACATGATGAATTGATCTATATCGGTAAGGCGAAAGACCTTCGTAACCGAGTAGGGTCATATTTTGTCAATGAAAATCAGTTGAATGGTAAGACCCGTGTTTTGGTTCGTAAGATCAATCGTATTTCTTTTACTATAGTAGATACCGAAATTGATGCTTGGTTGCTTGAGAATTCACTAATCAAGAAACATAAGCCAAAATATAATGTTATGCTCAAAGATGACAAGACCTATCCATGGATTGTCATCAAGAACGAACCCTTTCCTCGTGTTTTTTTGGACCAGGCAATACATTAAGGACGGCTCCCGTTATTATGGGCCGTATCCTTCTGTAAGTATGATGCATATCGTACTGGATCTGATCCGTGAGTTATTTCCGCTTCGGACATGTAACCTTGCGCTTACGCAGGAGAATATCCGAAAGGGAAAATTTAAGATTTGTCTTGAATATCAGATTGGGAATTGTAAAGGGCCTTGTGAAGGCTATCAGTCTGAGGAAGATTATGATCAAAATTTGAGCGATATTAAGGATATTTTAAATGGTAAGATTTCTGTCGTCACCAATAGGTTAAAGGAAGGTATCGCAGCAGCAGCAGCTTCACTGGATTTTGAACGAGCACAATTGATTAAAGCGAAACTCGATAAACTGGATAATTATCAGAGTAAATCGACCGTAGTTAATTCTTCGATTACCAATGTGGATGTATTTAGTATCGCCTCAGACGACGGATATGCCTTTGTAAATTATCTAAAGGTAATGAATGGTGTTATTATTCAGACACAGACGCTGGAAATGAAGCGCCGTTTGGACGAGAGCGAGCAGGAATTGCTGTCACTGGCGATACCTGAAATACGGGAACGGTTCAAAAGCCTGTCGCGGGAGATTATTGTTCCGTTTGAATTGGATATCGAGGAAAATGAGCGGATACGTTTTACGATTCCCAAACTGGGCGAGAAGAAAAAGTTGTTGGAACTGTCTCAGAAAAATGTGGCTTTTTTCAGAAAAGAACGCCTGTTGCAATATGAAAAGCTGAATCCGGATATTCGTACGGAACGTATTTTAAAACAGATGCAGAAAGATCTTCGCATGAATGTGTTGCCACAGCATATCGAATGTTTTGATAACTCCAATATCCAGGAAATTATCCTGTATCGGCTATCGTGGTATTTAAAGATGCAAAGCCTTCAAAAAAGATTATAGACATTTTAATGTGAAAACAGTGGAGGGGCCAAACGATTTTGCGACCATGGAGGAGGCAGTTTTTAGGCGTTACAGGAGATTATTGGACGAAGATCAGCCATTGCCTCAATTGATTATTATCGACGGCGGTAAAGGGCAATTAGGTGCGGCATTGAAGAGTTTGCGTTTATTGGGGATAGAACGTAAAGTAACAGTTATCGGTATCGCCAAGCGACTGGAAGAACTTTTCTATCCCGGAGACCAATATCCGCTGTATTTAGATAAAAAGTCGGAAACCTTAAAAATAATCCAGCATCTGCGTGATGAGGCTCACCGCTTTGGGATCACTTTTCACCGTAATCAGCGTAGTCGGAAGACCTTTGTCTCTGAACTGGAAAATATTCCTGGAATCGGAAAGACAACCGTGGAAAAAGTATTGACTGAATTTAAATCGGTAAAAAGGGTGAAAGAAGCTTCAGATGAGGACCTAAAAAAGTGCTTAATCTGAAACAGATTAAAGCACTTCGTGTATATTTTAGTGAAACGAGCTTATCGAGCTAAGACTTGCACAACCAAAATCTCAATACTCAATTCTACTATCTCAATACTCAATTAATCGTCATAGCCAAAACGTTTAAGGTAGTTCTTTTTGCTTCTCCAATCAGGGATTACCTTAACGAAGAGTTCCAAGAAAACCTTTCCGTCAATAAATTCTTCGATATCCTGACGGGCATAGGTACCTACTTTCTTAATCATTGCACCAGCTTTGCCTATAATAATGTTTTTTTGTGAATCACGTTCGACAATAATCTCTGCGGCGATGCGGGTGATATTTGCTTCCTCTTTGTAGGATGTAACAATGACTTCGGTACTGTAAGGAATCTCCTTGTCGTATAATTTGAATACTTTCTCCCGGATCATCTCAGAAACAAAGAAGCGCATGGACTTGTCTGTCAGTTCATCTTTTTCGTAGTAAGCTTCATGGATCGGCAACTTATCTTTGATGTACTGCATGACAGCCGCTACATTATGATCCAATTTGGCTGAAATAGCAAAGATCGTATCTGGATTTAGTTTCTCTTGCCAGAACTCGATTTTGGCTTTTACTTCTTCTTCAGAAGATTTATCTATTTTGTTGATCAGGACAGCTACTGGAGAGTTCGTCTTACGCAGTTTTTCCAATACGTCATTCTCATCGTATTTCTCGTGGATATCAGTCACAAATAAAATAATGTCCGCATCAATAAGCGATCCCTGGACAAAGTTCATCATTGATTCCTGTAGAGAATAGTTTGGTTTGATGACGCCCGGTGTGTCGGAAAACACAATTTGATGGTCTTCATCGTTTACAATACCGATAATGCGGTGTCTTGTCGTTTGCGCTTTAGGTGTGATGATAGACATCTTTTCACCTACTAAAGCGTTCATTAGGGTGGACTTACCAGCATTTGGCTTTCCGATGATACTTACGAATCCTGCTTTATGTGACATTTTTCTAAATTTTATTAGGATTACAAAGAAACAAAATATATCTTTGTACTCCAATTCGGAAGGATCATAATCTTGTTTTTTCAAAAGAAAAAGCAATTTTGTTCAAAAATATATTGCGGGGTGGAGCAGTTGGTAGCTCGTCGGGCTCATAACCCGAAGGTCACTAGTTCGAGTCTGGTCCCCGCTACTAAAGGAAAGAGCCGGTTTGCAATGACCGGTTCTTTTTAAAGAAACTAAAAATACATTGCGGGGTGGAGCAGTTGGTAGCTCGTCGGGCTCATAACCCGAAGGTCACTAGTTCGAGTCTGGTCCCCGCTACTAAAGGAAAGAGCCGGTTGCAATGACCGGTTCTTTTAAAGAAACTAAAAATACATTGCGGGGTGGAGCAGTTGGTAGCTCGTCGGGCTCATAACCCGAAGGTCACTAGTTCGAGTCTGGTCCCCGCTACTAAAGAGAGAGCCGGTTTGCAATGACCGGTTCTTTTTAAAAAACTAAAAATACATTGCGGGGTGGAGCAGTTGGTAGCTCGTCGGGCTCATAACCCGAAGGTCACTAGTTCGAGTCTGGTCCCCGCTACTAAAGAGAGAGCCGGTTGCAATGACCGGTTCTTTTTAAAGAAACTAAAAATACATTGCGGGGTGGAGCAGTTGGTAGCTCGTCGGGCTCATAACCCGAAGGTCACTAGTTCGAGTCTGGTCCCGCTACTAAAAGAAAAAGCCGAGGTGAAAACCTTGGCTTTTTTCATTTCCTATGGTCGGATAAACAGTTTAATTATATCTTGCAGTTCCACAGCCAATGCACTTGCTTGACACTTCTGAATTAATCATATTACATTTTTTGCATACCCAATGATATGCTTTGCCAGAAAGAGGATCTTGGAGTTGGCTTGTCCCTTGTGCGACTAAATCTACATATCCTTGTTCAGAACCTAAATTCTGTCCATTAATTTTATCGATAACTAGCCTAGCATAAGCACTTTGATTTGGTTTTGAAAAGAGGACTTTCAGACTTAGTTGGTTGGTTCCGGCATGAAGATTGGCTGTAACTGTCTTTCTTGCCTTTTCACCTATCTGAGGTCTCAATATTCCATCAGATAAATAGCCGATATATGAACCAACACCAGTAAATGCAAACTCGAAGGTGTATGTTGCGGCAGTCGGACAAAAAATTTCACCTTCGATAGTAAATTCCCCGTGGGATCTAGGTAAGTCTGTATATTTTGGAATAATGTGAATTCATTGCTCAACGTTAGGTTTGTTTTTCGAAAAGGTGGATCTGTTGTTTTTGCTTGTACGGATAACAAATTTAATAATGTTATCGATAGGATGATTATCCTTATCTTTACTGTTGTTAAATTTTTCATAACTTATTTTTTTATGTTGTTTATATTTCTTTTTCTAATTTAATAGAAATATTCTTGTTTTCAAAAGTTTTTATAATTAAGTTTTAAATATTTTTTTGTATTAATGTTTTTTTACTTAATTTATTATAGTAAATGTTGGTTTATGAAATATTTAAGTTGATTTGGGTGTGCTGGTTGTCGATCTTTTGATTTTTTTGCAATTTCCCCCCTCTTTATACTTAAACTCTTTCCTCCATGTCTTTTCTGGAAAATAGTCTACTGTTTTAAGCATGCATATATATATGACTCAATTATCGAGTGGACTGTGTTATAAATATATGTTTATGCAATCGTTTGTTTGAAATAGCGCAATCGATTTCGTTGTTGTTTAATTTTGATATCCCCATATCTTATTCTAGTTTTAGCATCATGTACCTAAATTTTGATTAGTGCGCTAATCAATTTTTAAACTCTAACTATTAAAATATTATGATTTCAAAGATTCTTAGCAATCACAAGTTGAGTCTGTTATCATTGGCTCTACTTATTGCAGGTAATTCGGCTGAGGCTAATGGTCTTAAATTTCCGGATCACAACATTTTGTTGAATAATGCTGTTTTTCAGCAAAAAATAAACGGAAAAATACAATCGACAGAAGGCCCGTTAGCGGGTGCAACCATTAGTGTCAAAGGTACTTCACGATCTATATCTGCTGGAGCAGATGGAAGTTTTAGCATTGAAGCTAAAAATGGGGACATTTTAGTAATCAATAGTATTGGTTACAAAACAAAAGAAGTGACAGTAGCAGGTCCTGTTGTCAATATTAATCTTGAGACCAATGACGAAGCTTTGGAAGAAGTCGTGGTAACTGGGTATTCGCGCCAGAAGAAAACTGAAGTTTCCGCTTCGGTAGTTTCCATCGATCAAAAACATTAAAAGATGTGAAATCACCTAACGTTTCTACTTTATTGCAAAGTAAAATTGCAGGTGTAGACGTTGTTTCTGGTTCTGAAGACCAGGGTCGAATGCAAACATCCGTGTTAGGGGAAGAAATTCTATTAACTCTAATATTAGTCCTTTATGGGTTGTGGATGGTGTAATTATGCATGGAACTCCAAATATAAATCCAAATGATATTGAGACAGTATCTGTGCTTAAAGATGCTGCTGCAACTACACAATACGGTTCTAGGGGGCTAGTGGTGTTATCGTTGTAACGACCAAAAGAGCTCTGAAGCCCGGAGAGCATCTATTTTCTTTCAATTTATCTTCAGGGATTTCAAAATTTAATCCAGGGAAATTTAAAGTGATGGATTCCCAACAGATGTGGGATCTTTATCAATCCTTTAATAATCAAAATGCAATACCTAATAGTATAAACTCTGATGTTTTGAAGACTGATTTCGATTGGTTGGCTAATGGTACTCAAAATGGCGGAGTTAATGACTTTAGTGCCAACTATTTGGGTAAAACAGAAGAAACATCTATTTATGCAAGTGGGAATTATTACGATGAAAAAGGATCTGTAAAAGGGTATGATTATAATAGGCTTACAGGAAGACTGAATATCGAACATAAATTAACGAAGAACCTTACCTTTAAACCGAAGATTAATGCGTCCTACACAAGCTATAAAGATCGTCAACATTCATTGTATGACATGTATCTTAATATGCCTTGGGATACGCCTTTTTATGCCGATGGTTCTCTGAAAAATACTAAGGTGATGATGATGCTTTGGTATGGTAGAGATAATAATAATTATCTATATGATCTTCAATACAATTATGGAGAAGGCCAAACATTTGATATGCAATCTAATCTTGATTTTTCATTAAAGATTTCGGATAGATTTACATTTGAGTCTATGAATAGTTTGGCATACTATAATCAAACTACGATGTCATATACCGATCCTAAATCAAATTCAGGTCTAGAAAACAAAGGTTCTGTATCTCAATTTTCAGATAAGCGTATTACTCGATTTTTCAATCAAATGTTGAAGTATAATGAACACTTTGGTAAACACGAAGTGTCAGCATTAGCGGCATATGAATATTCGGATTATGTATATACGAGTGTAGGTGCGGCTGGTAAAGGTATATCTGGTGGTTCTAAAATTATAGATAATGCAGCCAATTTCCTATCTCAATCCGGTACGAAAAATGATTATGCGTTTCAATCGGGCCTTATTCAAGTAAATTATAAATACGACGAACGTTATAATTTTCAAGGGTCTTATCGGATAGATGGTGCGTCGCGTTTTGGTGCAAATAATCGATATGGTGGTTTCTTCGCTTTGAGTGGAGCATGGAATATTTATAAAGAGGATTTCTTTCATGTAGATCAAATTAATCTGTTGAGATTGAGAGCTTCTTATGGCGAAGTGGGTAATACACCGACTTCACTCTATGCATCATATTCACTTTATGGATTGAACGGACAGTATAATGGTGAACCAGCTGCTATTCCTAATCAGTATAATAACAGAAATGTTAGTTGGGAGAAGTCTAGAGATGTCAATTTAGGGTTAGAGTTAGGTTTATTTAATCGAATAGATTTAACGGTAGATGCTTACAATAAAAATACGGATGGTCTGCTTTCCTATGTGAGATTTCCTGCTACTGCTGGGTGGGAAGGTTATTGGTATAATATTGGGTCTATTAATAATAAAGGTCTTGAGTTAGCTATTAATGCACGAGTACTCGATCCAGAAAGTCCATTTCAATGGAACATAGGAGCTAATTGGGCGACCAATAAAAATAGAGTGAAAAATCTTAAAGATGGTACAGATGTACCTGCTGGGAACAAACGTTATTCGGAAGGCCGTGATATAGACTCTTGGTATATGCGTAAATGGACCGGTGTTAATGAGGAAAATGGTGCACCTTTATGGGAAGTTGTGGATGCGAACACTGGCGAAATTTCTACTACGTCGAACTATAATAAAGCAACCTTGCAATTTGTGGGTACTTCGACTCCTAAATATCAAGGCGGTATAAATACAAGCTTTTTGTATAAGGGGATTTCCCTGACAGCTACTTTTTCCTATTTACATGGGGCATATGCTTACAATATGGGTAGAGAACTATTTGATTCGGATGGAGCATACCCTTCTTATAATCAGATGGTCTTGTCTGATGGTTGGTCGAGATGGTCACCAACTAATACCGAAGCGACACACCCAGTGGCTTCCTATAATAACAACAGTGGTTCCAATAAAACATCTTCTAGATATTTGGAAGATGCGTCTTTTTTAGGTTAAGGAATGTAACGTTGGCTTATGATTTTAAACCACAGTTATTAAGCAAGCTGAAGTTGAAGAGTGTAAACGTTTTCCTCGCAGCAGACAATTTGTGGTTATCAACAAAGTTTACAGGACTTGATCCAGAAGCAGCTTTATTTGGTGATGCAACTTCACAATATCCATCGCCTAAGCGTGTAATAGCTGGTGTTAACTTTACATTCTAAATTAAATCACATGAAAAATAAACTTTTATATTCATCAATTATATTTTTCTTATTGAGTTCCTGTTCACTTAATAAGGAGCCTTATACAGATTTGACAAACGAGTCAATAGAAAAGACAGAAGGTGCAATCGATGCGTTGAACTTAGGTAATTACCATACATTAAAGAGCTGGGTTGAGAATTGGCACCGGGTTACTGAATATCCGACAGATGAGGTTGCGTTGAGTGGTACTACCACTGATGCATTTTTCTATAACTACAATTATAATCGTATCGTTAATAATGGTCGGGTGAATAGTTACTGGGAAAATTCTTACAAAATTATAGCTGGGACAAATAATATTTTAGGTCAAATAGAAGAAGGTAGTTCAGATAAGAATGATCAGATTATCGCTGAAAATCTTTATTTAAGAAGTTTAATGTATTTCTATCTGACAAATGTTTTTGGACGTCCGTATAATCAGAATCCTGACGCAAATTTAGCGGTTCCACTTAAACTTAATGCGGATCCATTTGAAGTGTTACCGCGTAATACTGTCAAAGAGGTCTATCAGCAACTTGTTTCTGACTTGCTGAAAGCAGAAGCTCTTTTAAATCATATAAAGGAAATATTTATGCGAGTTTATATTCTACTCAAGCTTTATTAGCTCGTGTATATTTATTTATGGGTGAAAATGATAAAGCAGCAAGTTATGCAGATAAAGTAATCAATTCGGGCAAGTTTACGCTATTATCAGGAGATAAGTATACAGATATAGCAAAAGCGGCGCCTGAAAATAATCCAGAAACTATTTTTGCTATCAAATTTCTAAAAGATGTAGATTATTCTGACAATGGATGGTATACAATAGGTTCAATGTATGCGACAATAAATGGAGCAGGGTGGGGCGAAATGTATGCGTCCAGATCTTATTTAGAAGAAGTTCGTAAATATCCTGAAGATGTTCGTTATAGTTTTGTTGAGCCAGTGGTGGCTAAGGCGAATGAGTTACACGCTTATTATGTGGATGATAATTACAAATATAATAGTGTGATCGTGGAGAAGAATGGTTCCGATTATACCTATACTTCAGGTAATAACAAAATAGCTTTAATTAAGGAGTCTAATGGCGCAGGATCCTTTCAATATTATATTGAAATCGGAAATAAAAGGAGAACCGTGTTGATTGATAAGAAATTGGAAGATCGGAATGGTTATCTGAAATATTTTATTCTTAAATGTTCCGGGCAAGAAGGACAAGGCCACCTTTGGTCCCCAGTGATATCTAGATTGGCGGAATTATATCTGATCCGTGCGGAAGCAAATGCGAAATTGGGGCGTACTCAACAAGCGTTAGACGATGTGAATGTTATTCGAAAAAGAGCTGGAATTCCGACTGCGGGATTATGGACAACATCGAATCTTGGAACGAAAACTGCCCTTGATATCGTATTATCAGAACGCAAGCTTGAATTAGCTTGGGAAGGGCATCGGAAGTTCGATGTTTTCAGAAATGGATTTACCCTAGATCGAAGATATCCAGGTACGCATATTGCAAATTCAAATTCTTTTTGACAGTTGAAGCAAAATCAAACGAAGTTATTGATTATATTCCGGAGCAGCAGATTACATTAACACATGGTATTTTGAAGCAAAATCCATAACAATATTTGCTATAAATTATAAATGGCTTTACCTCACGGTAAAGCCATTTTTTTTTTCTGTCTCCATAATCCCTTTTGAATCCGTATCTTTGTACCCTTAACTATAATTTAGCATAAAAGTGCCATCTGCTGTGATAGTGGATGGATCAAATAAAATAAATATGGCAAATATTGTTGCAATTGTTGGTCGTCCAAATGTTGGTAAATCTACCTTATTCAATCGTCTTACGGAAAGTAGAAAAGCGATTGTTGATGACTTTAGCGGAGTGACGCGCGACCGTCATTATGAGACGGCAGAGTGGATCGGAAAGAAATTTACAGTAATCGATACAGGTGGTTTTGTACATGGTTCGGATGATGTCTTTGAAGAAGCAATCCGGGATCAGGTATATATCGCGATTGAAGAAGCGTCAGTCGTTATATTCATGGTAGATGTTACTACTGGTATTACTGATCTGGATGATGAAATCGCTGATATTCTCAGAAGAAGTTCCAAACCTGTATATGTGGTTGCCAACAAAGTTGACCATGCTAAATTGCATCATGAATCAGCCGAATTCTATGCTTTCGGTTTAGGTGAGGTATTTAATATATCTTCTGCTACTGGTTCTGGTACAGGAGAATTACTGGATGCTGTAGTTTCTCACTTTGAAGAGGAGCAAGAAGAAGATGAAGCTTTACCGAAATATACGATCGTAGGTCGCCCAAATGTGGGTAAATCTTCACTTACAAATGCTTTGATCGGTAAAGACCGTAATATTGTAACGCCAATGGCGGGTACAACGCGTGATTCTATCCGTATTCACTACAATCAATATGGACATAATTTCCTTTTGATTGATACCGCTGGTCTTCGTCGTAAGTCAAAAGTAAACGAAGATATCGAGTTCTATTCGGTCATGCGTACCATCAAAGCTCTAGAGGATTCTGATGTGACGATTTTGATGCTGGATGCGCAGGATGGCCTAGAGGCTCAAGATGTAAACATCTTCAATCTGGCAGAAAAGAACCGTAAAGGTATTGTGATTGTCGTCAATAAATGGGATTTGATCGAAAAAGACAACAAGACCATGAAAGCTTTTGAAGACCGTATCCGGGAGAAAATTGCACCGTTTACTGATGTGCCGATTATCTTTACTTCCGTAACTGAAAAACAACGTGTCCTAAAAGTATTGGAAGTGGCTGATAAGGTCTACGCAAACAAAACAAAAAGATCCCGACATCGAAGTTGAATGAAGTGATGTTGGACATTATCGAGAATTATCCGCCACCATCCCTAAAAGGAAAATATATCAAAATTAAATATGTGACACAATTGCCGGGAAGAACACCTATGTTTGCTTTCTTCTGTAATTTGCCACAATACATCAAAGATCCATATAAACGCTTTATCGAAAACAAATTGCGTGAGCACTTTGATTTTACAGGCGTGCCTATTCAAATATATTTCAGACAAAAATAGATTTCCAAGCAGATAACAAACATGGACCATAATCTCTTTTTATACAATACGCTTTCGCGAACAAAAGAAAAATTCGAACCGATTCACCCCAACCTCGTTGGAATATATGTCTGTGGACCTACCGTCTACAGCGATGTGCACTTAGGTAACTGCCGAACTTTTGTTTCTTTTGATTTGATTTTTAGATATCTACGTCATTTGGGCTATAAAGTGCGTTATGTACGGAATATTACAGATGCAGGGCATTTAGAGGGCGATCGTGACGAAGGAGATGACAAGTTTGCGAAAAAGGCTAAATTGGAACAGCTCGAACCAATGGAAATTGTACAGAAATATACCATTGGTTTTCATGATGTTTTGCGCCTGTTTAATACATTGCCCCTAGCATTGAACCTACTGCGACAGGACATATTTCGGAGCAGATCGAAATGATTGAACAGATCATCAATAACGGCTATGCCTACGAAACAAATGGTACTGTCTATTTCGATGTGGAGAAATATGTACAACAGTATGATTATACCGTATTGACCAATCGTAAATTGGAAGATATGTTGAACAATACACGTGAGCTGAGTGGTCAGGATGAGAAAAAGGGCGTTTGGATTTTGCGCTTTGGATCAAGGCTAAGCCGGAAACGATTATGCGCTGGCCAGCTCCTTGGAGTGTTGGATTTCCAGGATGGCACATCGAATGTTCGGCGATGAGTAGGAAGTATTTAGGAGATCAGTTTGATATCCACGGTGGTGGTATGGATCTGGCTGCTACACACCATACCAACGAAATCGCGCAGTCCGAAGCCTGTAATCATACTGCACCTGCCAAATATTGGATGCATACCAATATGTTGACAGTCAATGGTGCACGGATGTCCAAATCTGCAGGAAATGGATTCTTACCAGGTGAATTGTTCACGGGTAACCACCCTTTGTTAAATAGAGGATATTCGCCGATGGCCGTTCGCTTCTTTATGTTGCAGGCTCACTATAGAAGTACATTGGATTTTTCTAATGAAGCACTTGATGCAGCAGATAAGGGCTATAAGCGCTTGATGAGTGCTATTGGACTATTGGATAAACTAAAAGTTTCAAAGGGAGCTGATTCATTCAATCTGGCTGAGATCCGGAATAAATGTTATGCGGCAATGGATGATGATTTCAATAGTCCGGTTTTGATTGCCGAACTGTTTGAGCTTGTGCGGATCATCAATTCCATCTATGACGGCAAAGCAAAGGTATCTGAAGAGGGATTGGAAAAACTAAAAGTTTTCTTGAAAGAGTTTGTGGAGGATATCCTTGGGCTGAGAAATGACCAAGCTTCTGGAACAGATGATATTGATGATGTGATGAATCTGGTGATCAGATTACGCAATGAAGCGAAGGCAAATAAAGATTTTGTCACTTCGGATCGTATCCGTGATGAACTTAATGCAATTGGTATCCAACTGAAAGATAGTAAAGAAGGAACACTTTGGAATAAGATTTGATAGATAAAAGATCGAATTAAAAAAGAGGGAATTAAAGGGAATATTTATTGTTAGAAAGTCTAGATACTTTTGAAACCAAAAGATATTTCCTGTTGCCTCTAAAATAAAACCCGAGTGTAATGAGTTTATTTAAAATAATTAGGATGAACCCTGATAAATAATCATTTGCATATGAATTTTTGGAATAGGTTATCCATTGTTGCGTTAATGAGTACAGTGGGGACAACATTGTACGCACAGATACCCGAAAAAGTAGGTAGCTTACTGCAGGCAGATAAAGATGCTGCCGCATTAGCGAAAGCTTCTACACCGCATCAAGCGTTTTTATCTATTATCGACAAGGAGTCCACATTTTATGTTCCTTCAGCGGTAAATGCATACAATTATCTTAATAATAGACCGAATATTCCAGATGTATTAAATTGGCAGCCTACTTTTGCGCTTGTCGCGAAGAGCTTGGAGTTGGTGTGACATCTGGTTCCCTGGATTTTCAGAAAGTGGGAGCGAGGCTGCGTCACGGTGAGTACTTGACAGTTTGGAAACGTAACAAGAAAGGCAAGTGGTTAGTCGATATTCGTGCCGAAGTAGAAAATAACGGTAAGGATGGTGAATTTGACCTGGAATATATTGAACCAACTGATTCCTGGTACTTAAAGCATCGCTCTAAAGTACGCCTGAACCAACGGGAGGATATTGTACTGGAAACAGATAAGTTGATGTCTACTGTCCTTAAGGCAGACAATCCTACCGCATATAAAGAATTTTTGAGTGAGGATGTTCGCTTTTTGTTTCCTTGGACCAGTCCAATGGAAGGAAAGGACAAAATGATGGCTTATCTGAAGAAACAACGTATGACGATAGAAACAGTGCCGGAGGAGGTCAAACGTTCTTATAGCGGAGATTTTGCCTATACAAAGGGAACTGCAACAGTGCGACAAAAAGATAAAGTTGTCAAGTATAATTATATTCGGGTATGGCAGTTAAGCGAATTAGCGAAGGATGATGTGAAGAAAGCCAACTGGAATATCCTGATAGAAATGATGTTTGAGAAATAAATCAAACGCACGTGATTATTAAATAAATAAGGCCTGAATATAAATATTCAGGCCTTATTTTATGATAGAAAAAAGTATTTTATTTCTTTCTCCATTTTGCGAGTTCATCACAGGTGTCAAAGTCATCACTGATATCAATGAATGTGTTCTTCGCCTTGTCGTCAAACCATTTGCTCAGGTTACGACGTACTTTATCTTCTTTCGCGGCATCTTTGATCTTTGTGAAGTCCTGATCCAAATTTGCTTTATGTGGTGCGATACGGGTTTTTAAATAATTGAAACGGTAACCCACATCTCCAGTTTTGTCTGTGAATTGCTCCGGTTTGGAATACTCCCCTGGTTTTAATGGGTCAATGGTTGTAAATACGGCTTTTTCCAATCCATCCATAGGAATTAAAGTTGTACGACTAGATCCTTGTGGATTTAAGACCATACCACCATTAAATTTGCTTTCTTCAGCATCAGAGTTGTTGGTCGCAGCATGGTAAAAATCTAATTTCTTATCCACCACCAATTTGTAGATACTGTCCAGTTTATTTTTGGTTCGTTCCAGTGCAGCAGCACCCGGATTCATTTTCATCAAGATATGGCGGGTATGCACCTCTTCTCCACGTCTTTCCAATACCTGGATGATGTGAAATCCGTATTTTGACTCTACTATAGGTGATATCTCTCCTGGTTTTAATTTAAACGCCATTGCGGAGAACTCTTTTACATAGTTATCACGCGTACCGAAGCCTAGGTCACCACCATAAGGCGCAGAACCCGGATCTTGCGAGTACAGACGCGCCATTGTTCCGAAATCCGAACCATCAACAATCTGTTTGCGAATACCTTCGATTTTCTCCCGTTGTTCCTTTTTCTCTTCGTCGGTCAATTTCGGCATCATGACAATTTCACCGATTTCAACTTCTGTATTGAAATAGGGAAGACTATCTTTATTCAATCCCTCAAAATAACGTTTTACTTCCAATGGTGTTACATCCACTTTCTGCACGATATTTTGTTGCATTTTATTTGCCTTCAGCTGTTCAAAAACACTTGCACGCATTTCTTCCTTGTATTGTAACAAAGAACGGTTCAGGAATTTCTCCAAACGCTCTTGGCCACCAGCTTGTTGGGACATATGGCGCAAACGGGAATTTAAGTTGTCATCCACCTCTGTTTCCGTGACGTCAATCGAGTCAATTACCGCCTGTTGGGAAAGTAATTTCTGAATGATCAATTGCTCAAGAACACCACATTTAAACTTCTCATCAGGTTTATTCCCTTGGGCAAGCCATTGTGAGTATTGCATGTCCAGATCGGACTGCAGAATAATTCCTGAACCAACTGTTGCCACTACACGGTCAATAATCTGACGTTGTGCAAGGCTGGCCTGAATTGATACAAACAGCAACAAAAAAACAATATATATATGTTTTTTTCATCTAAATAATATGTTTCTAAACGTTGATGAAGCAACTATGAACCGTTTTAAATCACGTACCAATTGTACAGATTGATGTCACAGCGGATTCATCTAAATCACTAATAATCTCTCAATTCTATCGTTCAATATAGACTATTTTGAACAACAGCACAAAATTATCAGATTATATGAATTATTCGTATTTTTATTTAACAATATTTTTATAATCCCAATATTTCAAAAGGAGATTTTAGACTTGTTAAAATTGATTCGCTAAAAATACGGATTTGCCTATTAGAAAGGGCGGTTTTAACCTAATTTAACAAGTTTATCTACCATAGTAATGACTTAGGAAGGTATCTTTATTTTTTTGTGCTACATAGCGAGCAACGAGGGAAATTCGAACAATTATTTTTAATAAATTGTATACACATGAAAAAAGCTTTTATTTATCTGATGACATTCCTGCCTTTGGCGAGTTTTGCACAACAGATCCCAATGTTTGTTGGGACCTATACAAACAAAACAGAAAGCAAAGGTATCTATATCTATAATTTCGATACAAAAACAGGTGAAGCCACCTTGGTCAGCACCCAAGAAAGTAAGGACCCTTCTTTTCTGGCTCGAAATAATAATTTTATCTATGCTGTCAATGAACTTCCAAATCAGGAGGGTACAGTGTCTGCCTTTTCTTTTAAGGAAGGACAGCTGACTTTTCTGAACTCACTTCCTACGGGCGGGGAATCACCGTGTTTTGTTGAAGTGCATCCTAAAGGTAATCTATTGGCAGTAGCAAATTACACCGACGGATCGGCGGCACTATTTGATCTCGAAACAAATGGTGTCTTGAGTAAAAGAAATCGGTTGATCCAGCATGAAGGCAAAGGTGTCGATCCAGTCCGTCAGGAGAAACCACATGTGCATTCAACTTTTTTTTCCAGTAAGGGCGATCGTTTATATGTACAGGATCTAGGGTTAGATCAAATTTCTGTATTTCCTGTTAATAAATCTGGAACTGCATACAGTCTCGCTGAAGAATCTGAAGATTTCTTTACACCCGCAGGTGGAGGACCTCGTCATATCGCTTTTGATAAAAGGAAAAATTTCTTTACGTCGTATTGGAAATGACAGGACAGGTTGCTAGTTATAAAAGGAGGGTGATGACTGGATGTATCAGAGTACTTACGAAATCAACCCTGAGGGCTTCAAGGGACAAAATGGTGGGGCAGACATAAAAATTTCTGATGACGGCAAATTTTTATATGCGACTAACCGCGGTGACGCAAATACAATAGCAACTTTCTCGGTGGAAAAGACGGGGGCTTAAATAAACTGTCCAATACATCCGTAAAGGGTAAAGGGCCGCGGAATTTTAATCTTTCTCCCGACGGAAAATACTTGCTTGTGGCCAATCAGTATACCAATAATATCGTACTGTTTAGTCGAGATACAAAGACTGGGTTGTTGACAGATGCGGGCAAGGAAATTAAAGTTCCGGCTCCGGTCTGTATCATATTTTAGTATTCCGAGCCAAAGAAGAGAGGCTCTCCCATTGAAAGGGTCCTAAACAATTAAGGCATCAAAACCGGGTTTTGATGCCTTAATTGTTTGTGAAGAACTCTTGCTGATGGTAATATTTTTACGAATATCTGCGGAAGAGTCTAAAAATCTTCTTTCCGACAATCCAGTTGGCCTTCTTTTTCCAAATCGTTTAAGGTTGTCCCTTTCCAGGTCTTTACACGCTGTATGTAAGCGGCTCGTCCAATCATGTGGGCCGCAACAGGTGCGGTCAAGATTAAAAAGAAACCAATTGCTATTGCTTTAGTCGTCACGGAGACATCCGGAAATGTCATTGCGGCGCAGATCAATAAGAGACCGACGCCTAGGGTTGCTGCTTTTACGGTCACTGAAAGCCGCAAATAGAAATCAGGCATCCGTAATATGCCTATTGAAGCGAACAATATGGCCAGTGCGCCGATGGTGCTTAAAATTGCTAACGTAATATCAGTCATCATTGCTTTGTTTTTCTAAATAAAATGAAAAGGCTATAGTTCCTAGAAATGCGATCAGTGCCAAAATCATGGCAATATCTAAAAATACTTCCTGCGAAGTACGTATACTATAGACTGTAATAATTCCAATTCCAATTGTGATAATGAGATCCAGGGCAATGACGCGATCAAAGATCTGCGGACCTTTGTATAAGCGGATAAAAGCCAGAATAACCGATAAGGTTAATATCGGTAGGATAACGTAATCGAAGTAAGTAGTTAAAGTCATCGTAAGAGTTCTAAAAGTCTTCGTTCAACATTGTTTTTTAGGGTCGAGACAAATTGTTCTTTGCTCTTCATGTACATAACATGGATAAAGAGAGTCTTCTTATCCTCACTCACATCCAAAATAAGCGTACCGGGTGTTAGTGATATAAAAGTTGAAAGCAGATTGATCTCCAGATCTGTCTTGGCATCCATCGGATACTTGACGATCGCTGGTTTAATAAAAAACTTAGGGGTGATCACATCATAAGCAACTTGCACATTAGCGACAATCATTTCCCATAAGAAAAATAGAATAAAACTCACCGTTTTGGGAACACGATAGAAATAACGTTGATCGGCTTCGTTTTTGTTCATGATCCAAAGAATCGCGAAACCAAGTAAAAAACCGAACATGAAATTCGTATAATACATTGATCCTGTCAGTGCTACCCAAATAAAAGATAGCATGAGGTTCATTAGAAACTGTTTTATCATATCAATTCTGCCCTCCTAATACAGCATTTATATAAGGTGAAGTATCCAGTAATTGTGTGGCTATCTTATCTGCGACATGTATAATGGCTTCGGCATTAAATCCGATATAAAGAGATGCTGATGCCAATATTATGACAGGTAAGAGTAGCATTGTTCTTTTATAGCCTATCATTCCAGCAAATTTATCTTCGATGATCTCAGGCTCGGGAGCATCCTTCCAAAATACCTGGGCCCACATTTTGGCAATAACATAGAGCGTAATAAAACTACCGATAATCAATGCTCCTGCGAAAGCATATTTTTCCAATTGAAAGGCATCTTTAAAAAGATAGACTTTGGGCCAGAAACCTGATAAGGGCGGGATACCGACCAAGGAGAAAAGTACGATTGCAAAAAGTAATGAAATCTTGGGGTATTGTGCATATAGTCCCCCAGCTTGTTCATATCCATGGTCCCCGAAGCTGTCGAATAACACCTGCCATTAAGAATAAGTTGGTTTTTACCATGATATCGTGAATAAGATAAAAATAGCACCTAACAGCGCCCATTTGCTGTATAAACCTAAACCACCAATCATAAAACCAATATGGCAGACAATCAAGTAGGAAAATAACCTGCGGATATTGGTTTTAATCAATGCACCAAAGGCGCCTGTCAAAATAGTGAGTATTGCCAATATGATCAACAGTTCTTTGGTGAATTGGTTTGGAATAAACAATAGCGAAAATACCCTGAATAAGGCATAAATCCCAACTTTGGTCAATAGACCACCGAAAGTTGCGGCAACAGCCGAAGGCGGTGTGTGATAAGAGGAAGGAAGCCAAAAATACAGCGGAAATACAGCCGATTTGATTCCAAAGCCGATAAGGAAAAAAGTAGCTGTAATTTCTACGAGTGCTTGATTTTGTATCTTAGGGATACGTAGCGCTAGGTCAGCCATATTGAGGGAGCCCGAGATGCCATAAAGAATACCAATTCCTGTCAAGAAAAAGTGGAGGCCAATATATTCATGGCCATATATTTTACGGCGCCTTCCAATTGCGATTTACGACCGCCGAGCGTCATCAGCACAAAGGAAGAAATAATGATCACCTCAAACCAGACATAAAGATTAAAAATATCTCCGGTCAAAAATGCCCCATTTAATCCCATCATCAAGAAATGAAAAATAGGAAATAGCCATATAAAATACGTTGTCTTCCAACACCAACACAAGAAAAAATCGAAACTGCAAGTCCGGCAATTGAGGTGAGGACGACCAGGGTACTACTAAAAAGATCAGCGACAAAGACGATTCCAAATGGTGCTTTCAATTGGCAGCATTCATGGTCAAGATTTCCCCATCATAAACTTTGAAAAATAACTTAAATGCAAGAATAAGGGCCAAGAGACTCCCACCGACGCTCAGAAAACGTTGCGCAGTAGATTTTCGCCAGAGTATTAGCTGGACAATTGCAATAAAAGGTGCACGATAACCGTGGCAATAATCTGGTTGTCTATCATATATCTTCTTCCTCAGGCGTGTTCAAATTATCCAAATCATCTGTGCCCAATAAGGCGTAAACGCGTTTAAGTAGTACAATAGCAAACGAAGTCAGTCCAAAACTGATAACGATTGCGGTTAAAATAAGGGCTTGTGGTATGGGATCGGCATAAATATCCGTAAATACCTTTAAGTCAGGGCCGATTATTGGCGGCTTGCCTTTGACAATATTCCCCAACAAAAGATCAATATATTGGTCCCATTTCCCAATAACATAATTCCTAATAACAGTTTCACCATGCTGCGACGCAAGATGAGGTATATCCCAGCGGCATATAGAATACCGATCAATAAAACGAGAATCAGCTCCATTATTCCTCCTCTGTATTTAAAGCAATTGTGAATAAAATAGTTAATACAACCCCGATGACGACAAAGTATACACCGAGATCGAAGAATAAAGCTGTGCCAATCATGCCAATGACGGGAATCTTTTCTTCCAGCCAAAGCCCAGTCATGACTGGGTAACCAAAAAGGTAGGTAGAAACATGCTCACAGCAGCAATTCCCAATCCAATGGGAATAAGGGATAAGGGTTTGTATTGAATGAGCTTCATGGTGTTTTGAGGGCCAAAAGCAAAACTATGCAACACAAAGGCTATGGATGCAACCAAACCACCTACAAATCCTCCTCCGGGATAATAATGCCCCCGAAGCAAGAGAAATACCGAAAACAATAAAAGTATCGGTAAGAGATACCGCGTTGCGGTTTGTAATATGGTACTATTCATTTAGTATTGAGTAGTTAGATTTGAGTATTGAGATTTTGGTTGTGCAAGCCTGTGGCATTCCAACTGATTCTCTTTTTTACTTAATTTTTAACCTTTTATTTTTATTCTTTATCAGATGATTTTAGACGTAATTTCAATAAACTGTACACTCCAAGTGCAGCGATGCTCAATACCACAATTTCAAACATGGTATCAAAACCTCTAAAGTCAACAAGCAGTACATTGACAACATTCTTTCCTTTCGCCAGTACGTATGCATAATCACCATAGAACTTGCTGATATTGGTAGTGGTTGGTTCATGTAATACACGTAAAGCGACCATAGACAGCATACTGCCAAATATAATAGCTACTATTGCATCTCGAATGATGGTACGCCGGTTTGCCAAGTTTAGAAAAGAAGGCAATTTAAACAAGACCAATACAAACAGAACAACGGTTAGGGTGTCGATCGTAAATTGAGTCATTGCTAAATCTGGGGCGCTATAAAAAACAAAGATGAGACATATTGCATAGCCAACGACACTAGTTGCTACGACTGCGGTTAACCTTGATGAAGTTCGGATCGTTAATACAATAGCGCCAATCAGAATACATACTGTTGTCACTTCATAAAAGCTGACGGGGACAAGGTTTCCCATTTGATATGAAGTGGTCCTCCTAGGTATAGCTGATAGCCAATTAATAATTCAGCAAATAAGATGATTTTCAAAAGATATGAACGTAGGTAACCGTTGTGCATCTTGTTTGTGAAAAAAGCGGAGAATAGGACAATCTCCTGTGCACAGACCTTAATAATATGCTCTGGGGAAATTTTATCAAAAGTAGTTATCCAAGCCAATTTCTTCGCACTTGGTTGGTTTGAAATAAATACAAGTGTTCCGACCACAATTGTTATGGCGCTCAGTAAAAGTATCAGATTAAAACCATGCCATATCTTTAGGTGAAAAACTTCCTGTTGAGCTAAGATGCTATTTGCGGTTGGTCGGAGATCCAGTCGCCAATAAGTCCCGGCATACAGCCGAATATGATCCCCAATACAGCAAGCAATAATGGGGAATCCACATGGATTTATAGGGCAGGTGCACATGGGCAAACTGTTCTGGTAATTTGCCTACAAAGGGTTTGATTCCGGCCATAAATCCAGCAGATACCAGGAGGATGTTCGTCAGTACTGCGGCAGCCGTCAAATAAAAGAATAATTGTGAATCACTTTGTAAAGTGGCGTCGTAGATCAGATCTTTTCCGATAAATCCAAAGGTCAAGGGTACTCCCGCACTTGACAATGCTGCTAGGAACCCTGCAATAGCGACAGGAGCTAAGACCTTGCGTAATCCGCGCAAGACAGTTAAGTCACGTGTTCCGGTTTCATGGTCGATAATACCCGTAATTAAGAACAGCGCTGCTTTGTACAAAGCATGTACAAGGATAAATACACTTGCTGCAATAACTGCTTCTTTGGATCCAAGACCGAGTAAGAAAACCAAGATCCCCAATGCGGATATTGTAGAATAGGCGAGTACCCCTTGAGATCCGTTCTGAAAAGTGAGTGAAATGCAGCGTAGAGCATGGTAATACCACCGATGATCATAAGTGAATATGTCCAGATTGGGTTTCCGCCCAAGATCGGTGAAAAGCGAGCCAGCAGGTATATTCCTGCTTTCACCATGGTGGCTGAGTGCAAGTATGCAGATA
This sequence comes from Sphingobacterium sp. E70, assembly GCF_019285695.1. NCBI lineage: Bacteria > Pseudomonadati > Bacteroidota > Sphingobacteriia > Sphingobacteriales > Sphingobacteriaceae > Sphingobacterium > Sphingobacterium sp. E70. Next base: position 3,443,003 of record NZ_CP079104.1, read on the forward strand.
CCGGAGTGGGTGCCTTCATCGCCCCAGGCAACCAAAAATGAAATGGGAACTGTGCCGATTTTGTGACAGCACCAAGTGCTACCAATCCAAAAATAAGCGGAAAGAGTGGATGTTGTTGAATCAATGCAACCTTGCCCACAAGTTCGGTGATATTATAGGTGCCGGCGATATTGCCCATTAATATAAAACCAGCAAGTAAAAAGAAACCGCCTAGACCTGTAATGGATAGCGCGGTCATTGCACTTTTTCTGGAATCAGCATTATCGTTGTTGAATCCGATTAGAAAAAAGGAACTGATCGATGTTAATTCCCAAAATATAAAGAGCAATAGCATGTTATCCGAAAGCACAAGACCCAACATGGCTGACATAAACAAGCAGAGGTAGCCGAAAAAACGGTCGATGTATTTATGTCCCTTCAGATAGGTATTTGCATAAAAAAAGATGCAAGCTCCAATTCCGGTAATCATTAATGTAAAGAGCAGTGACAGACCATCTAATTTGAAATCCAGATTAATGCCTAGTGAGGGGACCCATGCTGTCGATTGTACAAAATAGGATCCCTGACTAATGGGGACCACAAGTTTTATATAATACAGAAATAAAAGTACCGGTAAAAATGCGAGAATAAAACCCCATTTGGTTTTTAGGAATCTACCAAATGGAACAATAAGGCTCGATGTTATTAATCCTGATAGAACAGTAAATAGCATTTAGTCTTTGTTTTAAATTTTTGAAAGTCTACAATATAGTAAAAAACTCGAAAAACGGGAGCGTTTTGCATGTTTTGCTTAGAATAAATACGAAAAACTGAGGTTTTGTTTTTGTTGAAGGCAAGATTTATTTATGGATGAAAGTGAAGCAGTGGTGGAAATAGTCTTGGGAAGGGTTGGTGGTAGTTTATTGATAAGTAGTGTTTTATGTGGTGTTTTTGCAATATATGTAATAAACATGTTAATAATTGTTAAAGTAAGATTAAAATTCTATCTTTACGCTAGACTAGTTTACCGAACTCCATCAATCGTGACTAATCAATTGTTTTATATACCCGTTTTACGTTATGGGACCTGAAGAAAAGTTATTTAGACAGCATTATAAAAGCTTGTGCCACTTTGCCTGGAAATTTGTAGGAGAATCGTCTGTTGCAGAAGATCTGGTACAGGAAGCTTTTATTACATTTTTAGGGAAAAACAGCGTATGGATGAATCGGAGAGTTTTGTTCGCAATTATTTATATACTGCTGTACGGTTTTCTTGTTTAAAATATATCCGACACGAGAGGGTAAAAGAAAAATATTGGTTGCAGGTTGGTTTTAAAGAAGAAGATGATCATTCTGTTGAACTATCTGTAATTCATACAGAAGTAATAAATGAAGTTTACCGGATTATTCAAGAGATGCCAACTGCCTGTCAGCAAATTTTCACGCTGGGATATTTGGAAGGTTTGTCCAATTTAGAGATTACCGAAAGGCTTCAGATCAGTGTTAATACCGTTAAAACCCAAAAACAACGTGGTATGAAGATGCTGTTGGACAAGCTGCATCCTGAATTTTTGCCCTTTATTATTTTTTTATTAAAATAATTTTAAATTTTGTCACCCCATATTGTTCTATAGGGTTTCTAACCTATAGATATGAAAGCTAACACCAATTACATAGCCAAATTAATTCAAAAGTTACTTCGTGGACAGGAAACTGTTGCTGAGCGTGATTCAATTGAGCATTGGCGCAAATCTGATAAAAGAAATGATAATCTGATTGAGGATTTTCGGGAAGCAAAAAATATTGAACAGGACCTGAATTTTTTGTAGATCTCGACGAGGGAGAAGCTTGGCGAAAAGTAGATGCTGTTAGACATAGCAAAAAGATGAATTATCGGCCTTTTCTACGTATTGCTGCAGTTTTCGTGATGATATTTGGTGCAGTAATGTTTTACCTGCGCGACAAAGAAATAAATGATTCGGGTAAAATGGCTGCAAAGAAAGTTCTTAAAAGGACATTTTGCCAGCACAGTCTGGCGCTTTATTACTGATGGCCGATGGGTCTGTAGTACCTTTGGAGAATTCGGTGAAGACAATAGATCCAAAAACTATTATAGCGGGGCTGGTGCAACAGCAATGCCAACTACTGAGCCCTCAATCGAATACAATACATTAGTCGTACCCAAAGGACATTTCTATAAATTATCTCTGGAAGATGGTACACAAGTTTGGGTCAATGCAAATTCACAACTCAAATTTCCTGTCAAGTTTGATAAAAATGAACGTCGTGTTGTATTGGAAGGAGAAGCATATTTTGAAGTTTCGCATGATACAAAACGACCATTTTATGTCGAATCTAAGGGGAATGAAGTCAAAGTATTGGGCACACATTTTAATATCAATGCCTATAACGCTGATGTGCGTACAACTCTTTCTTCTGGACGTGTACAAGTAAGTCATTCGGGAGAGATTTTGTTTTTGGAACCTGGTGAATATGCCAATTTTGTTGGTGGAAGACTTAGTAAAGGAAAAGCCGATTTAGAACACGATTTATCCTGGCATAATAATCAGTTTTATTTTAAGAAAGAGACTATTGTGGAGATTGCGTCCACACTCTCCAAATGGTATGATATCCAGGTTAAATTTAAGCAAGATGTGGCATTAAATAAAGTTTATACAGGGAATTTTAAGCGCGATGTTAAGCTTTCGGAAGTGCTAGAAATGTTGACCTATGTATGTAATCTGAAGTTTGAACTTAATGGAAAGGAACTAACAATAGAAAATAAATAAAAAGGAGTGCTTATGTAATCGATCAATACCTAACCAAATAGCCTAGAAAAAAATAGAACAGGAATGTTGCAGCATCCCTGTCCGTAGATGATTAAAAAGGCTAAAAAATTTAAAAAAGCGAATTAAGTAAACCCAATTAACCACAAAGAGTAAATGTATGAATAACTTACCATTTGGCAAAACGTGGCGACTGATACCTCATGACCCGCGGTTTTGCAAACCTTTACGTATTATGAAAATTAGTACTTGCCTTCTTTTCGCCTTTGTGACCGGAGTCAAGCCAATGGCGTTGCGCAGAAAGTTACGTTGAAAATGAAAAATGCACGGATTGAGGAAGCGCTGAACGCGATCTCAAAACAGTCCAATTTGCAGCTATTTTATGGAGAAAATATTGATTCCAAAGCGAGGGTTAATGTCAATCTGAAAGATGCTTCGGTGGAAGAAGCACTGAACTCTGTCTTGCGTAATAATCACATAGACTATAAGATAATAGCCAACACGATTTCTGTTAATGGAAAAACTGACGGTGCTAGATCAAGTAATATTGTGCAGCAAGGAGTCTCTGGTACCGTAAAAGATAAAAATGGAAACGCGCTGGCTGGGGCAACAGTGACTGTCAAAGGAACTGCTATCACTACGCAGACAGCCAGTGATGGTAGTTTTAGAATAAATGCTGGAGCGGAAGCCACTTTAGTGGTTCGCTATGTTGGCTATGGAGCTGTTGAGGTGGGCGTTAAAGGACGGAATGTTGTTCCAATTGTGTTGGCATCGGATGAGAGACAGATTGAAGAGGTCGTTGTGACTGGTATGGGGCAGCGTCTTGATAAACGTCTATTTACGGGGCGACCTCACAGATTTCGGGGAAGCGGCGCAAATAGGCGGACAGATTGACCCTAGTCGTGGTTTAGAAGGAAGAGTGGCAGGGGTTTCGGTTCAAAATGTAACCGGAACTTTCGGTACGGCACCTAAGATTCGCGTGCGTGGTGCAACATCTATCTATGGCAGTTCAAAACCGTTGTGGGTCGTTGATGGAGTTATTATAGAGGATGTTGCTGACGTAAATTCAGATGAGCTGTCATCGGGTGATGCATTGACGTTAATTAGTTCCGCCGTTGCCGGATTAAATGCGCATGATATTGAATCCTTTCAAATTTTAAAAGATGGTTCAGCAACGTCAATTTATGGCGCTAGAGCGATGGCTGGAGTAATTGTAATTACAACGAAAAAAGGAGTAGCAGGTCGGAGTTCACTAAATTATACGGGCGAATATACAACACGTGCTACCCCTCGTTATTCAGAATTCAATATTATGAATTCTCAGGAGCAGATGTCTGTATATGATGATATGTACAATAAAGGTTATATTGGATTTGCAGATCTGCCCGTAGCAAGCAACAGTGGTGTATATGGTGATTTATATAAGCGTATACAAAGAGGTGAAATTCGAATGATCTATTTACGGATAGACACAATGTCAATAATTTTTTGAAAGAAGCTGAGTATCGCAATACCGATTGGTTTGGAGAGTTATTTCAACCTAGTCTTCAACATAATCACTCGCTCAGCATGTCATCGGGAACAGAGAAATCCCAATATTATTCTTCTTTAAGTGCATTAGTTGATCCGGGATGGACAAAACGCAGTAAAGTAAATCGTTATACAGGTAATCTAAATGCAAACTATAATATTTCTGACAAGCTTAAATTAAATATCATTACCAACGGTTCCTATCGGCAACAACAAGCTCCCGGTACCCTAGGGCAGTCGAAGGATGTTGTCTTTGGGCAAGTAAAACGTGATTTTGATATTAATCCTTATGCTTATGCGATGAATACCTCGCGGACCTTGGATCCCAATACATTCTATACGCGTAATTATGCTGCCTTTAATATCCTTCACGAACTGGAGAACAATTACATGGATATAAATGTAGCTGATTTGCGTTTTCAAGGTGATCTGAAATGGAAAGTGATTCCTGGGTTAGAATTAGGGGCGTTTGGGTCTGTTCGTTACCAATCGACAACACAGCATCATTATGTTAAAGATCGGTCCAATCAGGCAATGGCTTATCGTGCTGGGATTTCTGAACCTGAAAACACGACAATTCGTGACAATAACCCATTTTTATATACCGATCCGGACGATCCTTATGCAAGACCGATTTCTGTATTACCTGAGGGGGAATCTATAATCGAACGGATTATACGATGTTTGAGCAGCTCTTCCGTTTTACTGCGCAATACAATAAAACTTTTAACGAGAATCATCTTCTGAATGTTTTTGCCGGTTCTGAACTTACCTCATCTCAAAGAGATAATACCTGGTTTAGAGGTTGGGGCTCCAATATGACTTAGGAGAAAGCCCTTTTACAGATTATCGGGTATTTAAACGTGGACAAGAAGAAAATTCCCCTTATTTCTCGGTGAATCGAAATGGAAGAAATGATCCAACAAATATAAGGTATAGGCAAGCAGCATTTTTTACGAATGTTACCTATTCTTATGCAGGAAAATATATTCTGAATGGTACATTCAGATATGAAGGTGCAAATAAATTAGGCGAAGCGACTTCTGCAAGATGGATGCCTAGCTGGAACCTGTCCGGGGCGTGGAATGCACATGAAGAAAATTTCTTTGAAAATTTAAGACCGACATTTTCTCATTTTACATTGAAAGGTTCTTATAGTTTAACTGGTGATAGAGGTCCATCGACTGTGACAAACTCCTACGCTGTCTATCGCTCTTATACCCCATGGAGACCGACAGCAGGTGATGCGGAATCGGGTTTAGAAATCGCTGATTTAGCAAATAATGGACTGACTTACGAGAAAAAACACGAATTGAATATCGGAACATCCATGGGATTTTTGGATAATCGGATTAATGTAGATTTTGATTGGTTTAAGCGCAACAATTTTGATTTGATCGGTGTCATCAATACACAAGGATTGGGAGGCCAGATTTCCAAATTTGGAAATGTGGCAGATATGAAATCTCACGGTGTCGAATTAAATTTGACTGCACATATCTTACGTGATCGGAATTTTAAATGGAATTCGACATTTACCTATGCAAATGTAAAGACAAAAGTAACACGTTTGGATACCCGAAGCCAAGTTATGGACCTAATAACAGGGACTGGATTTGCTCTTGAGGGTGGCCCTGTACGCGGATTATATTCTATTCCATTTGTACGGTTGAATGATGAAGGCTTACCTATTTTCCTAAATACCGAGAATCAGGAAACGGTTACCAGTATTAATTTTCAGGAACGGGATAAAATAGGCTTTCTAAAATATGAAGGCCCTACAGATCCTATTCATACAGGTGGTTTTGGAAATACATTTAGTTATAAGAATTTTAGTTTAAATGTATTTATGACTTATTCCTTCGGTAATGTGGTGCGTTTGAACCCGGTTTTTTCTAACCAATATTCCGACTTAACGGCATCAACCAAAGAATTTGCGGATCGTTGGATGGTAGCAGGAGACGAGGCATTTACAAATGTACCTATTATTGCTACCACCGGACAGAATAGGGCGTATGGTAATAACTTAAGATATGCTTATAGCGCATATAACTATTCCTCTGTACGAACTGCTAAAGGCGATTTTATTCGAATGAAAGATGTGTCTTTGAGCTATGAGTTTCCGAAAGATTTGATAAGAGCGTGGAAGATAAATTCCTTAGGTTTACGTTTTAACGCGACCAATTTGTTCCTGTTGTATGCGGATAAAAAGCTAAATGGACAGGATCCTGAGTTTGTCAATGCGGGTGGTGTTGCCGCTCCTATAGCAAGACAATACACGTTGACTTTACGTTTAGGACTTTAAGCGAAATTTTAGATCTAATTAAAATGAAAAGAAATAATAGAATATATATAACAATTGCACTGATCTGTGGAGTGAATTTGTCGTCTTGCAATAAATTCCTTGATGAAATGCCCGACAATCGTGCAAAACTCGATACCGAAGCAAAAATTGACAAATTATTGGTATCCGCATATCCACAAACAGCTTATTTAGTGAGTGCAGAGCTATCATCTGATAATGTGGATGATTATGGCCCTACCAATCCAAATGGAGAACGTTTTATGGAGGAGTTGTTTCGATGGAAGGAAATCACTGACAATCAGGATGAGGTGCCTAAAGATGTTTGGGAAGCCTGCTATACAGCAATCGCAAGTGCGAATGCCTCCTTACAAGCAATACAAGAAATGGGAAATCCCAGCAGTTTGAGCCCACAACGGGGAGAGGCTTTGGCAGTACGAGCATACAATCATTTTATACTTGTTAATTTGTTTGCACAGCATTATACTAAAGAAAATGCAGCAACAGATTTAGGTGTCACGTATATGACAGAACCTGAGGTTGTGCTGGATCCAAAATACCAGCGTAATACAGTACAGGAGGTATACGATCATCTGATCAAGGATTTAGATGAGGCTATTCCATTAATAGACGACTCTTCCTTTGGATCTACCCCAAATATCATATGAATTCCAGAGCTGCCAATGCTTTAAGAGCACGAATTGCATTATACATGCAGGACTGGGAGAAAGCTGTCAGTTTCTCAAATGCAGCTATAGGTGTCAATCCAGTAAGTTTACAACGAAATTACGCTAGGATCGCCGCTGAGGCTGTGGGGACTAGAGGATTCCCAAATGGAGCAATATCCTATAACAAAAGTGAAGAAAAGTCTAATCTGATGGTAGCAACTGCAGGGACACAGCATGGCGTAATATTTGGGCCATATTCTTTTGGATCGAGATACTCACATGGTGCACTACTAGGGGACACAGAAACAACAATGGCAGCCGGACCTTATGGACAATTAGCTTCCACTGGTTATGTATTACGTGCTTTTGTTTATGCAGGAACAAATTTAGATAAGGTATTATTCCCCGTGTTTCTTATATGTTTGAGTATACGGATCCTGTGGCGGGAATTGGATATGCACGTGGAGCGTATGCGCCATTTACAACGGAAGAAACAATGTTGGTAAGAGCCGAAGCACTTATTCATCTCAAACGTTATGATGAAGCAGTCGTGGATATGAAGCGATGGGTGGACAATGCATTGGTAAGACCTCCGGCAACTTTTAATGTAGCTACAATTAATACGTGGGCGAACGGGATAAATTATTCTTCTGCCAGAATACCCACAGCTAAGAAAAAATTGGATCCTAAGATGATTTCTTTTGAGGCTGGTACGCAGGAAAATATGCTCCATGCGCTACTCTTTTTACGACGTGTAGAAACATTGCATATGGGCTTGAGGTGGTTTGATGTTAAACGCTATGGTATTGAAGTAGAAAGACGTGTGTTGAGTTCATCTGGTGCAGTGGCTTCTGTGGAGACAGAAACAAAATTGATTGCACGGGATAAGAGAGCAGCTTTACAAATACCATCTGAAGTTATTGCCGCAGGTTTAACCCCTAATCCAAGATAATTATGAAAATATTAAATAAGATTAATGTATTGTTGTTTTTTTCGGTGCTCTTATTTTCATGCTCTGAAGAAAAATTGAGCCCGGATAGCATATTTGTAGATAAGAAGGCAGAACGCAATGAATTAGATAATTATATTCAACAAAAATATACAAAGGATTATAATATTGCTATACTTTATAAGTTTGTTGAAAAGGAGTCGGATTTAAATTATAATTTGAGTCCAGCGAGCTATGAAAGCTCTGTCCGAATGACCAAATTATTGTATTTATCTCGGTATTGAACCCTATGATAAAATTACAGGGAGTAAGGACTTTATCAAAAATATTTCCTAAGTTATTAAACTACATTGGCTCGCCTGCGTATCGAAATAATGGAACATTTGTATTGGGTACAGCGGAAGGCGGTGTTAAGATCACCCTTTATTTGTTGAATGAATTGAACGAGGAAACGGGGAAAGATGTCGCTTTTCTCAATGAATATTATTTTCATACCATGCACCATGAATTTGGTCATATTTTACACCAAACTAAGGGATATCCCGCTTCTTTTGAACAGATTACTGGAGCCAGTTATGTCTCCGATTCATGGAGTGATATCTATGAAATTGATTCCGATGCCGCGGCGGCGGGTTTTGTTTCTCCTTATGCTTCAAAAGAGCCAAACGAGGATTTTGTAGAGACTTATTCATATTACATTACCTTGTCACCAGCACAATGGAACCAACGCATAAGTAGTGGCGGAGCAGAAGGTAAAGCATTGATCGAAGCAAAACTTGATATCGTACGTACTTATTTCCAAAATGTATGGAATATTAATTTGGATGAGCTACGTGATGAGATTTTAGCTAGACAAGCGGATTTACCCAACTTTGATCAGACATCTTTAAAATAAGAAATTATGAAATTGAAATATTTAATGATCTTAATCTTACTTCCGTTTTTATTGGCTACTTCATGTAAACGGGACGAGGATAGAATATTTGATGCTAATGCGACAGTCCGTATGACTGAAGCCGTGCAGCAGCAGCATATACGGTCTTACAGGCAAACAAAGCCGGATGGATGATGAAGTTTTATCCAAGCAACAACCAGGAATTTGGCGGTTATACAATCTTCAGTAAATTTATATCTAAGGAAGAAGTAATTGTCGCTTCTGATCCTTTTTCCGGTTTTAAAACAAGTACCTATTCGGTCAACCCGGAATCAGGTCCGGTGCTTTCATTTGACGGTTACAATAAGAACATTCACTGGTTTTCAGAGCCTGGAAAGGATAACGGCGGGATTGGAGCAGATGATAGTGGTATGCGTGGTGATTTTGAGTTTATAGTACTTAAAGCGACAGCGGATTCAGTGGTGTTGAAAGGAAAGAAAAGTGGGAGCCATTTAGTGATGTTACCTTTAAAGGGAACTGAGTTTGAGAGTATGTCTGCATCTTATCAAGAAGCCGCAATCAAATTTAAGGAGTTTGAGATTTATCAATTAGAAACAGCTGGAAACAAAGTTGTCGAGCTAGGTTTCGATCCGAAAATGCGTGTATTTAGTAATCCAAATGATCCTTCAGCAAAAGATATATCGTTTCGAGTAGTTCCAGGTGGTTTGGAATTCTATCAGCCGTATACGATAGCAGGGAAATCGGTAGAACGTGTTGATTATGTTGCGCCAACAAATGCGTATCCATATGGGTATTATACGGATAAGGATAAGACTTTGAAGATAATTCCGGCTCCAACACCGCTTAACCGTTGGTTCGTAAATAACTTATGGTCTATGTCCTATAAAAATACCGGAACATTGGGTAAAACCTACTGGAATGCTGCTAAAGTTTCATTAGATAAAAATGGAATTATTGTCAATAATGCTTATATCGGTAGTATTCAGGGAATACAGGGCTTATTTTTGTTTTACAGAATGGAGCCGTTTTTGGTGGTATCACCTTTTTCCTTGATCCCGTGGAAGAAACTGAAGATCAAGTCTATATTGAACTAGAAGGGTATGGGATCGGAAATTTCACCGGTGCTTATTGGAACGGAGGAATAAATACGTTAGCTACACCATTTAACAGAAGAACATTTAAGATTACTTCTGAAGATGCGATGAAACCGACAACTATTACGTTAACAGATATTGGAATTCCTAGTAATACATTTAAATTGACGTTGGATGATATTGATGATCCATTGAACAATTAAGTATAGCTATTTATCTAAACAAAAATTTTAGATTTAAATTGAAGAATCCTCAACAAATTGTTGAGGATTCTTTTTGTCTCGTTAATATTTTGTGACAATAAAATCCAAAAATATTGTCATCTCTCTTAATATTTCACTATTCGCTAATATTTTGTTTTTAATCACCTCAAGGCGGTTCCTTTTTCGTTTTATAATAAATATGAGCGATGTGATCCCAGGGAAAAATGAAAAATATTCCTTTTGAAATATTTTTCTTGTAAATAATAAAAATATTAGCCATTTTTATAGCACAATTATTAAACATCCTCATAAGATGTACATATATGTCCTAAAATATCCACCTATAGAATACAATAGCTGGGAGAGGAAGTAATCTAACTATGCAGAAGGAAGAAGTATTATTCAAAACACATTACAATGGGCTATGTCATTTTGCGTGGAAGATATTAGGTGATCTTACGATCGCAGAGGACCTGGTGCAAGATGCGTTTATCGCCTATTTTAAACATACGGACCAAGTCAGTGATAATGAGATTGCAATAAAAAATTATCTGTATAGTTCGGTACGTTTTGCCTGCTATAATCACATACGCCATGAAAAGGTGCGTCAGAAGTATTGGAATGTAGTGGGTTTTACTGAAGAGGATAATACGGCGCTTGAATTGAATATGATTCATAGTGAGCTCATTCAGGAGATCTATAAAATTATTGAACAAATGCCAGCCTCTTGTCAGCAGGTCTTTCGGTTAGGATACCTTGAAGGTCTGTCTAATCTGGAGATCACTAAAGAACTCCAAATTAGCATTAACACCGTGAAAACTCAAAAACAACGCGGTATGAAAATGCTGCTAAAACGCCTAAACCCTGAATTTATCCGCTTGTTATTTTTTTGTTAAAAAATATTTAAATTCTTGTCACCCCTTTTTTAGTCTTGCGTTTCTTTAATGTAATATATGAAAGAAAACACAGGACATATTGCAAAAATACTTCGGAAGTTCCTGAGTGGTAACTTGACCGAAGAAGAGCAAAACCAGTTTGATGATTGGTTAAATGCTAGTCCGCAGAATAAACAATTTTTGGAATCTTTTCGCCAAGCAACGAATATAGAGGAAGATTTGTCCATTGTTCGCAAATTGGATGCGAATAAGGCTTGGGACAAACTAAATAATAAAAATCGTACTGGAGTAAAATCAATCAGAAAGTGGTCTTTGGGAATTGCCGCTTCCCTTACATTTTTAATTGGATGTTTTGCACTATGGCGAACAGAATTGACGGCTAATATCCCAAAAGAAAGACCTGTTGTTGCTATACAGAAACAAGATATTGCGCCAGCGACAAGTGGGGCAATCTTAGTGCTGGCTGACGGAACAAAAATCCCACTGAATAACGATTCTACGAAAACACTGACTAAAAACAATAATCTTATTGGCAATAGCAATGAATTGATCGTTAAAGGCACAGATCAAGCTATTCCTGTACAATATAATTCATTAATTGTCCCAAAGGCGAGTTTCTATAAAATGACGTTGGCTGATGGTACAAGAGTTTGGGTCAATGCACTTTCTCAACTGAAATTTCCTGCGCAATTTTCAAAAACAGAACGCCGGGTCTTTCTGGACGGCGAGGCTTATTTTGAAGTTGCACACAATCCGAATCAACCCTTTATTGTTGAGTCCAAAGGGAATGAAATCAAAGTGTTAGGGACACATTTTAATGTGAATTCTTATTCTGAGCAGGTTCGTACAACGCTCGCAGAAGGAAAAGTTGAAGTAATAAGAAATAACCAGCATGTGGAATTATCACCCGGAGAATATGTATGGTCTTCAAGGGATAATCTGATCAAGGGAGAGGCGGATTTGCAACGCGATCTGTCCTGGCACAATAACGAGTTTTATTTCAAGAAGGAAACGATCGTAGATATCGCACATCAATTATCGAGATGGTATGATCTGGATGTGAAATTCAGGGAAATGTACAGCTGGATAAGGAGTATACCGGAAGTATCGAGCGAGATGTTAAATTATCGCAAGTGCTGGAAATGTTATCCTATGTAAGTAACCTCAAATTTGAAGTGGATGGAAAACAATTGATTATAGAAACGAAAAGCTAGAAATATAATCCTGAACTAAACCCAAACCGGCTGCTTATGACAAATTAATACCTATCCAAAAGACCTTAGAAAAGAGAACAGGAATGTTAGCGCATCCCTGTTCAGAAAATGTGATTATCAGGTCCTAAATTAAAAAGTGAACAATTAAACCCCAATTAACCACAAAGTGTAAATGTATGAATAACTTACCATTTAGCAAAAGGTGGTCCTTGATCCCTCAAGATCCACGTTTTTGTAAACCCCTGCGTATTATGAAAATTAGTACATGTCTTCTATTCGCATTTGTTACAGGTGTACATGCTAAAGGCACTGCCCAGAAAGTCACCTTAAACATGCGAAATGCACGCATTGAAGAGGCATTATCTGCAATCTCCAAGCAGTCTCATCTGCGCGTATTGTACAGTGAAAATCTGAATTCGAAAGCGAGAATTTCGGTCAATGTCAAGAACGCCACTGTTGAGGAAGCTCTCAACGCTGTATTGAAAAATAATAATATTGACTATAAGATTATTGCCAATACAATCTCTGTCAACAGTAATTTAAAATCTACCAATTCAAATACATCCACTGCATCGTTACAGCAAGCTATTACTGGCACAGTTAGGGATAAAGACGGAAAAGGACTGAGTGGTGCTACAGTAACTGTAAAAGGAACTTCAGTTTCTACTCAAACCGATGAACAGGGACGATTTAAGATCAATGCCCCCAGTACTGCCACATTAATTGTCAGATATGTCGGATTTACCGAAATGGAAGTCGCTGTAAATGGCCGGGCAAATGTTCCTATAGTTTTAACGTCCTTAGACAACCAGCTAGATGTTGTTGATGTTGTCGCTACTGGTTACCAAAATATCGATCGTAAATTGTTCACGGGAGCATCCTCCAAAATAAATGCAAAGGATGCTGAACGGAGCGGTGTCCCCGATATTACGAGAATGTTAGAGGGCAGGCAGCCGGAGTTTCTGTTCAGAACGTTTCCGGAACCTTTGGGGCTGCACCTAAAGTTCGCGTCAGGGGAGCGACTTCATTGTCTGGAGATAATAAGCCTTTGTGGGTCGTTGATGGAATTATCTTGGAAGATGTGGTCAATATTTCCAATGAGGCCCTTTCTTCGGGAGATGCCAATACCTTACTAGGGTCATCGGTGGCGGGCTTGAATCCGGATGATATTGCCTCCTTTACCATTCTAAAAGATGCAGCGGCAACAGCGATGTATGGTGCACGTGCCATGAATGGTGTCATTGTGGTCAATACAAAAGAGGGGTGAATACCGAAGGTAAAGCGAAAGTAAATTATTCTGGAACATTTACGACTTATTTAAAGCCGAGCTATAGTCAGTTTGATATCATGAATTCGGCCGAACAGATGTCTGTTTTGCTGGAAATGGAAAATAAAGGCTATCTGGACCACGCTGCGGTCGCCAATGCTGCAAATGGGGGTGTTTTTACAAAAATGTATAATCAAATGTATGTTTATGATGAAAATACGGATTCTTTTGCATTGAAAAACACTCGGGGCGAAAGACTTAAATTTTTAGAAAGATACACCAAAGCCAATACGGATTGGTTTGATGTGCTTTTTAAGAATTCATTACTACAAGAACATTCATTGAGTATCACTTCGGGATCGAGCAAAGCACAGACCTATATTTCGACAAGTTACACAGGAGATAATGGACAGACTTTAGTCGACAATGTGAAACGTTTTACAGGGAATATACGCCAAAACGTTAAATTCTCAGATAAATTTTCAGCGGAACTATTGATCAATGGTTCAATTCGGGATCAGAAAGCACCGGGTACATTGACGCGTCAATCGGATCCAGTTTACGGTTCTTACTCAAGAGATTTTGATATCAATCCTTATTCGTATGCATTAAATACCAGTAGGTTGATAACACCATATAATGAAGATGGTAGTTTAGAATATTTTACCCGAAACTATGCTCCTTTCAACATTATTAACGAGTTGAATACAAATTATATGCAGCTGCGAATGATTGATTTGAAGATACAAGGTGGTATCAAGTATCGGATCATGCCATCTTTGGTTTACTCGATTGATGCGGCTTATCGTTACGCGCTTTCTGAAAGAAATCATTCCGTCTTGGAGAACTCCAATATGGCCTCGACGTTTCGTGCAAATGCAAATACAATCGTCAATGATGGTAATAATTTCTTGTATAAAGATCCTGATTTTCCAAACGACCCATCCGTTGTTATTTTGCCTAATGGGGTTTCTTCAATACAACCAATAACGATATCAAAAATTACTATTTCAGACATAATTTAGAATTCGATAAACAATTTAACAAAGACCATCGTCTTAATTTATTTGGCTCAATGGAGATCAGAATGGCTGATCGTCAAAATTCGGATTATGACGGGGTAGGATATCAATTTGCAAACGGTGGATTGGTGAATCCGAATTATAAATATTTCAAAAAAATGATCGAAACCGGTGATGCTTATTTTGGTATGAATCATGGGAAAGATCGAAACGTCGCTTTTATGCTACGTGGGGCCTACAGTTTTGCTGAAAAATATTCTATCAATGCGACCGTTCGATACGATGGCTCCAATAAAATGGGATCGACAAGTAATGTGCGATGGTTGCCAACCTGGAACATCTCAGGAGCGTGGAACATAGATCAGGAAGACTTCTTCAATAAAAGTGATGTGTTCAGTTCCTTACGTCTGAGAGGTACTTATGGTTTAGTGGCCAATATGGGCGATGCTTCCAATTCTACAACATTATATTATAATCGGATTACCTACCGCCCTTACGAGAATGAAAAGGAGACATCAATCAATATTTCCAGTTTAGCCAATAGTCAGCTTACATGGGAGAAATTGTATGAATTCAATGTCGGTACTGATATCGGTTTGTTCAATGACAAGGTGAATATCACCATGGATTACTATAGAAGAAATATCTTCGATCTTTTGGGTAATTTGAAAACTTCGGGAATCGGTGGCCAAAATACCAAATATGCGAATTATGGAAAATGAAGTCTTCGGGTTTCGAGTTTACCATCGCGGGAACTCCTATAAGAAGAGAGTCATTTAAATGGCGAACCCAGTTTAATTTTGCTTATAATACGAACAAGATCACGGAGCTTGAGGTAAACCCGAACATCTGGAATCTCGTTCGTGCTGAAGGGGCTCCAATGAAAGGATATGCGCAGCGCGGATTGTTTTCACTCCAATTTGATGGGTTAAATCCCCAATATGGTTATCCAACATACGTTGGTGTAAATGGAGAACGGAATGAGCCTTATATTTATCTGCAGAACACGACCGATGTTAAATACCTGAAATATCACGGTCCGGTAGATCCGACATTTACTGGTGGATTTTATAATAATTTTTCGTACAAGGCTTTCACCTTATCGACACTCTTCACATTTGCAACAGGCAATTATGTGCGGTTACAGCCAACTTTCTCCGCGACCTATTCTGATATGAATTCCATGTCAAAGGATATGATCAACCGCTGGCAAATGCCCGGAGATGAAAGGGTGACCAATATCCCAGCGATATTGGATAAGTTCACGGCAGATAACAGGATATATAGACCGAATGGATCAACAACAGATGCGATCTATCCGTATAATGTATACAACTACTCCGATCAGCGGGTTGCCAAGGGCGATTTTATTCGTTTAAAAAATGTAGCCATATCCTATGAGTTGCCCAAAACTTTGGTGTCAAAGCTGCGATTCAGTACAGCGCAGATTTCGCTGGTGGGAAATAATATAGCCCTACTATATTCTGATAAAAAACTGAATGGTGCTGACCCCGAGTTTTTTAATAATGGTGGTGTAGCGATGCCAATTCCTAGACAGTACACATTGGCCGTGAAATTGGGATTCTAAAAAATGAACAAGATGAAAAGAAACTATAAACAAATTATACTCTTAACATTAGGTCTCTCGGTGTTGAATACAAGCTGTAACAAATACCTCGAAGAAGAACTGATATGCGTACGCAGATTAACACCGTGGAGAAGCTTTCACAGCTTTTGGTGACAGCCTATCCGGATAGGAATTATTATACGTTTGCGGAAACAGCTTCGGATAACGCTGAAGATAAAAGTGCAGCTTTGGCTGGCCATAATAATGAGCCTTTTATCAGTCTTTACAATTGGAATGTCGTACAAGAGACAGGAAATGGTTCGCCAACTGAGTACTGGAATGCTTGCTACCGTGCAGTAGCTGTTACTAATGAAGCCTTGGCTGCGATAGAAAAAGAGAATTTCGGTGCCGCCGCGGACCAATATAAAGGCGAAGCTTTGGTAGCCAGAGCATATTCAATTTTTATGCTATCCATTTTCTTTAGCAATCCATATCATATTGGAGGAGACAATTCGGGCTTAGGAATTCCATACCCGCTAAAGCCTGAGACAACGACCAGACCGGTTTATGAGCGTGGGACCGTAGAATCAACTTACGCACAGATAGAAAAAGACCTTGAGCAAGGTTTATCACTATTAAAAGGCGCAAAATACGAAGTTCCTCATTACCATTTTACGCAACAGGCAGCATTTGCTTTCGCAACACGTTTTTACCTCTTCAAAGGTAACTGGGATAAAGCGATTCAATATGCCTCAGCTGTTTATCCAGATGGCAATTTCAAAGGAAATATCCGTCAGTATGTAACGGATTTAAATCCGAGATCCTATGCGGAATATCGGCAAGAGTATACAAAGGCAAGCAAGTCATGGAATCTGCTATTAGCGAATACATATTCCGTTTTTCAGCGCGGTAGTGGGGCTGGAAATGCGCGCTATAGTTTGGGGAGACGGTAAAAATATCTATACCGGTAATACAGTCTATGGTGCTAAATTGATCAATAAATTTGGGGTATATACAGCACCAAACTATACGACAAACAAGTTTAATGAATTATTCTATTACACAAACTTTCAAGCGGGAACTGGGTATCCTTACATTATGGCACCGCTTTTAACTGCCGATGAGGTATTATTGAATCGTGCTGAGGCATATGTGCAAAAAGGAAGTTATGATTTGGCTTTAAAGGATCTCAATGACTTTGGTACAGCCAATATAGATGCGTATAACCCTACAGCGCACACCTTGACTATTCCGAAAATTAAGGATTATTTTCAGACTAATGCTGGCATAAGTAATTTATCGGATAAAGATGCGGTGATCATGGCTATTCTTGAAATAAAACGTATTGCATTTATGCAGGAAGGAATTCGCTGGATGGATATTCTAAGACATGGCTTGACTGTAAAACACAATTTTATAGAAGCAAGTGGAAACGAAACATTCCAAACATTGGATAAAAATGATCCAAGACGAGTATTTCAAATTCCTCAAGATGCTATTAATACTGGAATTCCTGCTAACCCAAGATAGATATTGATGTTATGAAAAGATATTTCCAATATATTATTACAGGCTGTGTGCTTGCAATAATGACAATTACATCCTGTTCTAAAGATAGTGATAAGCTGGATGTTGACATGAATAGTTTTAACACTGATCCCGAGGGAAACAGTGAAGTGGATCAATGGCTGATGAGCGAATTGACGGATCCCTTTAATATAGAAGTGATTTACCGTTTTGATCGTAACTTGACTGATGTCTCCAAAGATATTGCCCCGGTTGCCATAGATAAAGTTAAACCGATGATGGAGGCAGTATTAAACCTTTATCTGAAACCTTATCAAAAGGTTGCAGGGAATAAATTTATCAAAACACTTGCTCCGAAACAGTACCTATTATATGGCTCGGTTTCTTACAATACAAATGGATCTGTTACCTTAGGTACAGCTGATGGAGGGCGGAAGGTGACACTATATGGAGTTAATAGCTTCAATTCTGCAACAGTAGAAGGAGATAATGGTGTACGTCGTAAATTAAGAACAATACATCATGAATTTACCCATATTCTAAATCAGAATGTGCCTATTCCATCAGATTTTGAGGCTGTGACTAAAGGTGATTATTATGCAGATTGGACGAACTCGTCCAATACAGATGCGGTAGCGAAATCTTTGGGTTTTGTAAGCCGTTACGCCCGGGGACAGTATTCAGAAGATTTTGCGGAGATGACTGCTCATCTTTTGGTCGAAGGACAGGTCTGGTTTGATAATTATGTCGTTTCAGCACCACTAGCTGCCCAGCAGAAATTGCGCAAAAAGAAGAAATTGTGGTTCGTTATTTCAAAGATGCTTTTGATGTTGACTTTCGGGTATTACAAACCGAAGTTCAGAATGCTTTCAAAACATTATATAATGCAAAAGATCCAAATGACTTGACACAAACTTTGGCCAATTGGATCAATACCAATAAAGTTGCTACAATTACTTTTGATCCGAATTCTCCAATTTATGACAAATATGGGATATCTTCAACATTCAAAACGGTCTGGAACAACTTTAAAAATGCTGTTTCTACACAGGAGCCTTCAGGAAATAGACGTTATCCACAGACATTACAGCTGCGTTTTTCATCGGATAATATCATGACACTTCGTGTTACTTACTTAAATAACGCACAGACTTCTACGTTGTTTGCAGATTATGATTTCGATCTTAAATCAAATACTAGTAATGGAGAAGTGATTTTTAGTAAACGTATGCCGGAAGGTACCACGACGGCACATGGCAATGGTGGTACTGTATATTTCAAAGATCATTTTGAACGATTTCTACTGCCATATTTTACAAATAGGATTTTTATTGCTGATTGGCTTCCATCTGGAATCAGTTCAACTGATCCACTATACCGCACCTACGGTGGATTTTATGAAAAGGAGCTACAGCAAATTATTTTTATGGACCAATAGAACTTAAATAATATGAACAGGATATTTTTGAATTTTTGGCGGGTTGTCTTCTTTTTGCTGTAGCATGTAAGAAGGACGATGTCGAGAATGTGTTTGGACAAAAACCAGAAGAGCGTATTTCCGATACGCTTACTTTTATCAGAAATGAATTGGTCAAAGCACCCAATGGTTGGAAGGGGGATTTTCTACCGGAGCAAAAGGTGGATTTGGATTCTATTTTAATTTTAAAAATGATCAGACCGTGGATATGTTGAGTGATTACTCGACTTCTTCTGGGAATGAATTAAAATCATCCACCTATCGTGTTTCGCCTCTATTTACACCAACGCTGATTTTTGATACCTACAATTATATTACGATTATGCAGGATCCGGCTCCAGATGCCGGCGGTGCCGCCGGATCAGGATTTAAAAGTGATATTGAGTTTCTTTATGAACGACACAATGCGGATACACTATTCTTTACGGGTAAAAAATACCGTCAGCCTTTTACATTGATCAGGCTTTCAAAAGAAGAACAAGAAAGCTATTTAAATGGGGGATTGAACAAATTCAATACTGATTTTACAAATCTCTTGAACAATAACTACGGCTTTACTTACTTTGATAATGCCGGCGGGGAAAGATCAGCCTTGAAATAGATTATGTTGGTAAGATGGCTAATTTTGTCTACGTTAATTCTTCCGGTGGAATTGATAGTGTCTATCAGACTTCTTATTACACAACCTCTTCATCTTACAATTTGGTTAAGCCCGTTAAGATTGTGGATAAACAGATCAGAAGCTTTGTGATAAAGGGAAGTGCGATTGAGGGTGAAAGTACGGACAATACCGCGATAACATTGAAAAGCCAGACGTCTCCCGCACTTTATAGCGTGTCGGATGCCTTTGGAAATAGTAAACCGTTTAAAAGATGGTTAGCAGAGGTAAAGTCAATGGTGTAGATGCAAACGTCGCTATTTTTGATCGGGTAAACGAACTGTTCAAGGCAAGTGGACGTACGATTAACAATATGTACTTTACAATGACAAATAGCAGTTCAGCCATCTTCTATATCAATTATACGTCTGGAACCTCAACGTTTATTGCTTCGGCAACTTATACCTATAGACGGGAAGCAGATCGAATTTATTTGAAACGCACTGGTATTGATGGTGGAAATAATTGGAGTACAAGGGCAACACAGGTAAAACCTGTTGATGATCTATTCGGAGATGGTTCAAAAGAACTGGAATTTAAGTTTGATTGGGTCTTCAGTTCGGATTCCAATGTAAAACTTCCGGTAGCGGCAATCCGGTCTGTCGCTAATCCGACAAATATGCTTTATGGTAAGTTGCAGATCCAATAATGGATATTGTTTCTGCTAATTGTGGATAAATTAGAATTATAATGGAGAAATCGCCAAGACTATATCAATTGTAGTCTTGGCGTTTTTTGTAAAGGTAACCAAGATCTCAGTAAGTGATTAATTAAGGGTGTCGTACAATAAGTTTGAGAAACAATATTTCTGCTAGTTGTTATTATTGTCAGAATTTTTTATTTTCCAGAAGATCATTGCATTTTTCTAAAACAGTGTAATGTCTTCTTTCCATTTATCGCGGTCTGTTTTTATTGTTTCTTTCGAGTAAACATGCCTCTATTTCAGGAGATTCCTTAGTAAAATCATATGCTATTTCTTTTCCATAAACAAGCAATATAGCGAAGTCTAAATCGGCTTTTTTATATGTGAATAGTACGTTGTTTTGTCATATCTAACACACTTAACCAATTTAGTTTTATTGACGTTTATTTGAGTAACTATTTTGTTTAAATTGATTCATAAAGATAAAATCGATGATTTTGCAGGGTGGTTTTTAACGAGAGTCTAGTGCATCGTATTCTGAGTTTTCCACATTGTGTTAATAACGATGTGGAAAACTTGTTTTTAAGATGGTTTGGATGACTACGGCGTGAAAATGCTTCAAATTGCACTATGGCGGTGTCATTTTGCGGAACAAGATGTTGATACGCCCCTGTTTCTAGATTGTTTCGCCCTAGGTTGGTGGTATTTTGTCAGGGGAATTTTCATTTCGCCGTCCGGCGGAATCGTTTTCTCTTCTGTCTGTTTCATTTCGACGCCTATCTAAGCGAACAATCCTCCAGTCAGTGCCATACAAACAGGAGACTTGTTCATTCTGACGGGCAACTAATTCATTCTGGCCTGTGAAAATGTTAAACTCCGGTCCGTCGGATTGGTTTCGCTACAGGACTAAATCGTTCAGATACTCGGGGAAATGTCAAAGTTGGAGCGCGAAATCGAGCATTCGGAGTGTAATCTTACACTTTACTTCGCTATTCGTTATGGATGCCATGCTGTCGAAATGATTTCCTCGGAAATGACAGTCATCTTGATCATCAAGGTATTAAGGTCGCTTAACAAGAAATTCACCTCGAATTAAATGTAATGCAATTTTTCTACGGCCATTATCTTTTACCGTCCGATCCCCTCATTCGCCGACTTTTTCCTCTTGTTAGTCTAAATGTAATAAAATCGTAGGCTGCGTTGTCTTAATTTTGAATCAGAAACCATCATGAGCTATATCAACTTACTAATAAAAAGATCGGACCTTTTGCTCATGATAGCTTCATTGCCAATAAGAAAAAAATTAAAGAATGAAAGTTGAAGGAAATGTTGCAACAAAATCAACATCCCTACGACTACTAGGAAAGAGACAATAAAAAACTAACAATATAAAGTAGAAACGATTATGAAAACTTTAGTAAAGACATTTGCAGCAGCAGCTTTGATGGCAGTATCAACATTTACAATGGCTGCAGGTAACCCTGGTAAAACATTGAACCTATCCACTGCAGACTTAGCTATTGATAGCTATGTATCTGTCATGACAGAAGGTATATCGGGTGGTGTTGAGCAACTATTCGCTTCCGATTTCAGCCAAAAGATTCAAGGCGAAACTAGACGTACCAATACACGTTCAGAGGTCATTTCTTTTTGAAAAAACAAAAAGGTGAAAAACTAAACTGTAGTACCAATACAGAGATCCTAGAGGAGTCCGAAAATTATATGGTGGCGCGGATTACGATGAAGTTCGAAACATTTACCAAAACCGATCTGGTTACCTTGGTAAATGAAGCCGGTAGCTGGAAGGTCGCGAGTTCGGTAAACTCATACAAATAGCAACTGTTTAATTAAATTCATATGTTTATTTTTGGCCACGTCGTGATGATGTGGCTATTTTTTTGTTAACTGATATAAAGACTTCAATAAGCCTAAAGCTTAAATCGACCTACCGCGTTATTGGAGATAGTTAAGTTCGAGGAAAAGATTGGGTTGTCATGTTTTTGGGTTTTAAACATAGTTATTAACATTGTGTGGAAAACATAGCTTCTTTAATTGTAGTTATGTTGAATATAGGTAATGATTATTTAACCTGTCAATTTCTAATTTACTTAAGAGATTTATTAAATTGCGCGGATATTAAGAACTATTATGAAATATTATCTGCATTTGTCAGTCAAACTTATTTGTTTTCTTCTATTCAATCTGTGTGGATTGAGTCTTTCAGCACAAATCGCCTTTACCACATATCATAAAAAAGATGGTGATGAAACAGAACAAAAAGATTCTGCCTATTTTTAAGGACAGTCCATGTGGATGCCAAGGGCAAAGATAAAATCTATCGAATTGAGGAGTATTATCTGCGTAACGACTCTATCAAACTCAACGGTGTCAGTAAGAATGCACGTAACCCATTCCAATTTCAAGGTAAAAATATGAATTCTATGAAAATGGTACATTAAAGAGCCTAGAGAATTTTACCGATGAAGGAGAACTCGTAGATTCTGCATTTTACTTATATCCCAATAATAAGTTGAAAATGATGGTTTTTATCCCAGTGAACTTTACAAAAAGAAGTTGCAGGTTAAAAAACCGATCTACATTGTATATTATGATTCTCTTCAGAACAAGACATTGGAGAATGGAAATGGACGTATTCGCTTTAATGTAGAAGGAAAAGAGGAGTATGAAGAAGGTGAAATTGTTAATAATTTACGTGAGGGAGAGTGGAAAGGAAGGGCCGGACAAGATTCCTTTGTAGAAAACTATAATCAGGATCGGTTATTATCAGGTACTTTAATAAAAGAGGATGGCGCTATTATTCAATATGATTCAACAACATATAAAGTCAATCCAGAGTATCCGGGAGGAACATACAAGATGATGACTTTTGTTGCTAATAATTTTGACTACCCAAAAGAGGCAATGAAAAATGGTGTAAGCGGTATTTTGGAGATAGGTTTTGTTATTAATAAAGTTGGCCAGGTCGAGGATATTAAAGTCAAACAGGATTTGGGTTTTGGTACTGGGAAGCAGGTATACGTGTTGTGAAAAAACTAGGGAAATGGAAACCGGGAATGCGACGAGGGAAGCCTGTACGTGTTGCATATACACTGCCAATACGATTGAATTTAATGAGATAAAAATCAGAAACTCATTTAAAGCTAAAAAGCCTCCCATTGGGAGGCTTTCTTTGTTAAAGGTTCTCGCAGAACTATTTTTTCAGGCCTTCAGCCTCCTGTATAATACTTTCGACTACTGTCGGATCTAGCCAAAGTAGATATGTCACTTAAATTATTGATATCTCTGTTCTCTTTCCAATTTATCCTAAAAAGTATTTTGCTAAACGATAATTATGAAAAAAAGTTTATATTTATCGTAGTGCTTATGATGCTTTTTAGTATCAATATATTGTTTTTATCTAAACATATGTTTTGCTAATTCTTAAGTGCTGTTTTGTTTTATATCAATAATAACTTAACCGTGATTTCTAAATTTCCCAATTATAAACAAATGGATGTGATGGACTGTGGTGCCACTTGCCTTCGTATGATCTTTAAATACTACGGCCAGTCTGTATCTATCCATAAAATTCGTAAACTCTGTCAGACAAAAATACCGGAGTTAACTTGTTGGGAATAAGTGAAGCTGCTGAAAAACTTGGTTTTCGAACCTATGGCGTTAGATTGACACTAGAACAGCTTCAGGAAATTGAACTTCCTTGTATTTTGCATTGGAACCAGAACCATTTTGTGGTACTATATAAAGTAAAACGGGATAAATATTACATTTCGGATCCTGCACTTGGACTTGTTACTTATGACAGTAAGGAATTTGTGCAAAACTGGTACTCGGCAAAAGAACTGCATTCTGGTCTTTCACTGGTCTTGAGCCCAGGCCCTGAGTTTTACCAACTTGATGAGGAGGAGCCCGACCTATCCTTAAAATGGGGAAGATGTTTAGATATTTTTATAAGTATAAACGTCTTTTTACCCAACTGATATTAGGGATGGTATTGGGAACCATTTTGCAATTGGTCACCCCATTCCTGACACAGTCTGTCGTTGATATAGGAATTAATACCAAAAATATCAGCTTTATCAACCTGATACTGATCGCTCAATTAATGCTGTTTGTCGGTAGTACTGCCGTATCATTTATTCGATCCTGGATTTTGCTGCATATCAGTACACGAGTAAATATCTCGATTCTGACGGATCTACTTATAAAAATCATGAAGTTACCGATGAACTTCTTTGATATAAAAACACATGGAGATCTGATGCAGCGCATGGCCGATCAACAACGAATCGAATCTTTCCTGACGGGGAGTACATTGAATACACTGTTTTCCATAGTGAATATGCTGATCTTTGGGGCTCTGCTTATTGTTTATAACAAAATCATATTTTTGGTATTCTTTGCGGCAACTATACTTTATACGCTATGGATCCTGTTTTTATGAAGTATAGACGCGAATTGGACAATAAGCGGTTTAAGATATCATCTGAAAATCAGACTTATATGGTCGAGATGATCCAGAGTATCAAAGACATAAAATTAAATAATGCGCAGAAACAAAAACGTTGGGGCTGGGAGGCCTTGCAGGCAAGGCTCTTTAAATTTAAAGTAAAAAGCTTGGCACTGTCCCAATACCAATCTATTGGTTCTATGGCCATCAATCAGACAAAGGTATAATTATCACCTTTATCAGTGCTAAGGCAGTTATTGATGGTGATATGACACTTGGGGGATGATGGCTGTTCAATATATCGTAGGAATGGTCAGTAGCCCAGTGGAATCGTTACTCGGTTTTATGCAATCTTTTCAGGACGCTAAGATCAGTATGGAACGGCTTAATGAAATTTATGAAACGGAAGACGAGGAAGATGTGAAAAGGATTATCTGGACAATTTGCCAGAGAAAAAGGATATCGAGATCCGTAATCTGACTTTTCGCTACTACGGTGCTGAAACGAACCGATTTTCAATCGTCTGAACTTGAATTTTCCGCCGGTAAAACCACAGCCATTGTAGGAACCAGTGGAAGTGGGAAAACCACTATTCTAAAATTACTATTACGGTTTTATGAATACGAAGAGGGGGAAATTCTTATCGGTGGAAAACGATTAGAGCAGTTTGATTTCTCTCTTTGGCGAGATAAATGCGGAGCAGTGTTACAGGATAACTATGTATATGCAGATACAATAGAACGTAATATTACTGTCAACGAAGAGTTTCCAGACCAGCAGCGGTTGGATACTGCGATTGAAATTGCTAATCTAAATGAATTTATCGCGGAGCAACCCTTTGGTTTGGCGACCAAAATTGGTACAGCAGGTAAAGGAGTGAGTCAGGGACAACGACAACGTCTGATGATTGCCCGGGCAGTGTACAAGGAACCTCAATTTATATTTTTGGATGAAGCGACCAATTCGCTCGATGCCAATAATGAAAAGGTAATTATTGAAAACCTTGACCGTTTCTTTCAAAAAGAACAGTAATTGTTGTTGCCCACAGACTTAGCACCGTCAAAAATGCCGATAATATTATCGTATTGGAAAAGGGAAATGTTGTTGAGCAGGGAACGCACACTGAACTTACGGCGTCAAAGGGAAATATTTCGAATTAGTAAGAAACCAATTGGAATTGGGGAATTAAATAGCTATGAAAGAATCATCGATTATAGAATCAGATATCCATTCAGAAGATTTACAGGATATTATCGCCAAACCGCCATCTTGGCTTTTAAGAAGAGGGATAACATTTATCCTGTTGACAGTATTGCTTATTCTGGGGATGTCTGTATTTATACGTTATCCTGAAACTGTGGATAGTAAGATTAGATTTAATACAACAGATGCTCCCAAAGTCCTTTCTGCTAAGGTCAATGGAAGTCTGGTGAAACTTTTAAAGAAAGACGGTGACTGGGTAGAAGCAGGTGGACCATTAGCCTATTTAGAGAGCACAGCAGATCATGATCAGATTGTGGTGCTTTTGGATAAGCTTCAACAAATACGTCAACAACCGAATGCCACTTATAATCTGGAGGCATTGATCGAGCCAAAGAATCTCAATTTAGGAGAACTACAAGGTGCTTATCAAAACTTCTATCTTTCCTATCTGAGTTATGTCTCCGCCCGGGATCAAGGAATATACCAAAAGCGTCGGTCGGTGATCAATCAAGAAGTTACGAATGTGAATGAACAATATAAAAAGAATAGTCAGTCTTTTGAATTGCAGAAGCAGCAACTTGATCTGGCAGAGAAAGAATACGAAAAGTACAAATTACTGGCTGAAAAGAAGGTGATCAGTCCTGCCGAACTTCAGGAAAAGGAAGCGCTGTTGTTGGCAAAACGCCAGATTATTCCCCAAATGGAAAATAGTTTGATCAGTTATGAAGGAAATATCCTGTCTAAAAATAAGGAACTGGCGGAAATTGAAAATCAGATCGGAGAAGAACAGAAAAAATTTATACAAGCATTAAATAGCTTTATCAGTGAAGCGGAGAACTGGAAAAAACAATATGTCATGACGAGCCCCGTCAGTGGAAAGCTAATTTATGGAGAATTCTTACAGATAAATCAACAGGTTGCCGTCGGACAAAAATTATTCTATATCAATCCCAAAAGTGAAAAATATTATGGCGAGGTATTATTGCCCCAAACTGCTTCAGCGAAAGTGAAGAAAGGTCAAAAAGTTTTGATTAAAGTGAACGGATATCCCTTTGAAGAATACGGTTATTTAAGAGGGAAGGTGGAATATATTTCAGATATTCCGATTCGGGACAGTGTGTTCTTTACGACTGTTGGTCTTGATACGACGGGTAGCAATCCATTGATCCAACTTAAACCTGGGTTATTTGGAGATGGTGAGATCATTACCGAAGATAAATCTATTTTTAGACGTATCTGGAACAATCTGACAAAAAATTTGAGGTTTAAAAACTGATGGAATTGCAACAAAAAGCCCTGTCAAAAATATATTGCAGGGCTTTCTTTGTTAAAGGTTCTTGTGGAACTATTTTTTCAGGCCTTCAGCACCTTGTATGATACCTTCGACTACTGTCGGATCCTGCAAAGTAGATGTGTCACCTAAATTACTGATATCTCCCTCCGCAATCTTGCGTAGAATACGGCGCATGATCTTTCCGGAACGTGT
Organism: Sphingobacterium sp. E70; assembly: GCF_019285695.1. Taxonomy (NCBI): domain Bacteria; kingdom Pseudomonadati; phylum Bacteroidota; class Sphingobacteriia; order Sphingobacteriales; family Sphingobacteriaceae; genus Sphingobacterium; species Sphingobacterium sp. E70. The sequence continues at coordinate 3,470,837 of NZ_CP079104.1, forward strand.
CTTTGGAAGGTCATTGACAAACTGGATAATATCTGGTTTGGCAATAGGACCAATAATGCGCGAAACAGTTTCCATGATATCTTTCTTGGTTGCTTCTGCATCCGTGTGGTGATTAGCGATAACGTAAGCATAGATACCCTGGCCTTTTACCGGATGTGGATAACCGACGATAGCAGATTCCACAACGTCAGCATGCATATTGATCGCGTTCTCTACCTCCGCAGTACCGATACGGTGTCCAGATACATTCAATACATCGTCCACACGGCCTGTGATTTTGTAATATCCTTCTGGACTGCGGTAACAGCCATCGCCCGTAAAATACATGTCTTTGTAAGTGGAGAAGTACGTTTGTCTACAGCGATCATGGTCGCCCCAGGTCGTCCGTAGCATACCCGGCCAAGGGAATTTGATACATAGATTTCCGGTGACATCATTGCCCTCGATTTCTTTTCCATTTTCGTCCATCAACGCCGGTTGTACACCAGGCATTGGGAACATCGCATAACTTGCTTTTTCTGGTGTAACACCAGCTAAAGAAGTGATCAGGTGACCACCATTCTCCGTTTGCCAATAAGTATCAACGACAGGACAGTTCTTTTTACCGACCTTTTCATTAAACCAGTTCCATGCTTCTTCATTGATAGGTTCGCCTACTGAACCTAGTACACGTAGTGAGGAAAGATCGTTTTTATCTACAAACTGATCGCCAAAAGCCATTAATGAACGTAGCGCTGTAGGGGACGTGTAAATGATATTGACTTTAAATTTGTCAACAATATCCCAATAACGGCTGGCATCTGGGAATGTTGGGATACCTTCAAACATCAATGAAGTGGCACCTTGGGATAGTGGCCCGTAAACAATATAGCTATGGCCAGTAATCCAACCGATGTCAGCTGTACAGAAAAATACATCATTTGGTTGATACTGGAAGGTATTCATAAAGGTGTATCCCGTGTAGACCATATAGCCACCACAGGTATGTACAACTCCTTTAGGTTTACCTGTAGATCCAGACGTGTAAAGGATAAACAGGGTATCCTCAGCATCCATTTCTTCTGCTGGGCAGGCTGGATTGCCTTGGGTTTCCACTTTCTTGATCTCATCTTCCCACCATACATCACGGCCTTTGATCATGGATACCGGTGTACGTGTACGTGTTAATACAATGACTTTCTCTACAGTATCACATTGCATCAAAGCATCATCAACAATATTTTTAAGTCCAATGGTTTTATTACCACGGTAGCTGCCATCGGAAGTAACGATCAATTTGCATTCCGCATCCACGATACGATCGGCGATGGAACGTGCCGAGAATCCACCAAAGACAACCGAGTGGATAGCGCCTATACGGGCACAGGCCAATACCGCAATCACCAATTCAGGAACCATCGGTAAATAAATGCAGACACGGTCACCCTTTTTGATATTGTTATTCTTTAATACATTAGCAAATTGTTCAACCTTCTGCAACAATTGTTTATAGGAAAGGATACGATGTGCTTCATTTGGGTCATTTGGCTCCCAGATAATCGCTGGTTTATCGCCATTCGCATAAATATGACGGTCCAGGCAGTTTTCGGTAATATTTAATTTTGCACCATCAAACCATTTGATATTAGGTTCCTCAAAGTTCCAGTTTAGCACTTTATTCCATTTTCTCTTCCAGAAAAAATGATCCGCTATGCTCGCCCAAAACTCCTCAGGTTGTTCTACACTTCGCTTATATTCACTTTGATATTCTTCAAATGATTTTATTTGTAGGCTCATTGTTATAGGATTATTATGAATTATTTTAATTTATAAAGTTATCGTTGCGAAATTGTTTTTAATAGCTCAATTTCGGTGTACAATTTAGCGGTTTTTGCCCATTTTATCAACAATTTGATGTTTAATATAATGTTAAACTACTTTTATCTATCAAGATTGTTATATTGCAGCAAGATTAAACACAGATGTTGTTTCTAAGAAAGATATTCTATATCAGCATTTATACGAATATTTTGATTGCATTGGCCGCCATGGCTCAATGTGCACTGACCTATATCATATTTGAACGTCCGATCAATTGGTCTATTGTCTTGGTTGAGGGGCAGCAACATTATTGCTCTACAACTTTAGCTTATGGTGGTCTAAACCCCAAAACCCAAAAGAATCAAAATTTGCCCGCACGCGCTGGATATTTAATCACGAGTGGGTGATGTGGCTAAATAATGTCATCGCATTAATTATTCTTGGTTACTGTTTGTTGCACATCCATATTTATTCGTTCTTATTCCTAGGTTTTATTGGAATCTTGAGCTTGTTGTATGGGATGCCGCTGTTTACTTTTCATGATCGCAAAGTTGGGCTTCGGCAAGTTCCTGGAGCGAAAATCTTCCATATCGCCTTGGTTTGGGTATGCAGTAGTGTCGTGCTTCCTTATGTCGAATTGCTCAATATCGGGGACAGGATAGACTCTTGGGTACTTGTTGCACTTTGTGTGCTAAAATTTATATTTTTGATTATTTGCACACTACCTTTTGATATACGCGATATTCAACAGGATTCCTACTATCATTTGAGGACATTGCCCAATATGTTAGGGGAGCAAAAGGCAAAAAGACTTACCTATACTTTATTGCTGTTACATAGTCTCTTAATCCTTATCGCTCCTTATCTGTTATGGATCAAATTGGGGCTGATCTTAACCAATATACTGATTTATGCACTCCTAAAGCTGGCTGTCTTCAAAACGAAAGATCACTACCACTATGCCTACTTATTGGATGGTAGTCTGGTGCTCCAATTTTTGATCGTAGTCTTATTTAGTATTTACTAGGTAATATTGCTTTCATCATCCGATGATGGATTAAAGTTTTTATTTTTAATATTTGCCCTGCTGCTTTAAAAATGCGATAATCTTATCTGCAAGCAACTTCTGATAATTTGTAATAGCTTTCAAAAGTCCAGCCCGCTACATGGGGCGATAAAATGACGTTATCCCTACTGATAAGGTCGGGATACCAGGTCTGTTCCCCAAGTTTGGGGAATTTTTCAACAGGGAGTACATCAAAAGCTGCTCCCAGGATACGGCCCTTATCAAGACCGTTTAGTACGGCCGGAACTTGTACAATCTCACCTCTGGCACCCAACAGGAAAAAGATAGGTTTGTTAAACTTCGATAAATACGCATCATCGATCATTCCCTTTGTCTCGGCAGTCAATGGGATATGGAAACTAATAATATTGGCTTGTTCGTAAATATTTTCCATGCTTGCTTCTTCTGCATACTCGTCAGTATAATTCGTCCGGTATTTGTCGTAAGCCAGTACCTTCACGTCAAAACCAGAAAGCTTTTTGGCCATCGCCATACCATTATGGCCATAACCGATCAAACCAACAGTACGACCTTTAAGCTCATAACCACGGTTGGCTTCACGCAACCATTGACCAGCTCTCACTTGTTGATCACTGCGGTTGAGATTGTTCATCAGACTCAATAACATTCCGATCATATGTTCGCCCACTGCATCTCGGTTTCCCTCATTGGCGGGAATCAAGGTAACCTGCTTTTGAATGGCAATTTCATCGTCGATATTGTCCATTCCTGCTCCAGCACGTGCGATAAAACGGAGGTTGGATGCAAAGTCAAAAACGGCTTATCTACCTGAAATTTCGAACGAATGACCATTCCGGAGTAGTTAGCAACGATCTTTTCGGTTTCTGCACGGTCGATATCGGGGCGGTAATCATAAGCGATACCCGCCTGCGCAAATTTCTCCAACATAATTTCGTGGATGTCATCGACAATCAAAATATTAGTCTTCATGATTACGGTTAATTTGCATAAAATCTACTGACAATAGTTTGTTTAATTGTTGCTGTTTGAGCCCGTTGGGCATTATTTTCATAAAAAAATTGCGCATGCCAATCAAAAGGGGATTTTCCCATTGGGCGATTTTGCCAATCTGCCAGGAAGTATTACTGATATAGTTGACGCGATCCAATCGACGCGTTTCAAATCGCGAGAAGGCTTGTTGAATGGATGCGGCTGTTTTCAGCTCATCCAGCAACACCGCAACATCTTCTATTGCTTGACAGGCGCCCTGTCCTAAATTGGGGGTAGTGGCGTGACCAGCATCTCCGAGCAAAGGATATTGTCAAAAGCAAGCTGTTGTAATGGTGCGATATCTATAATGTCGTTCCAGATCAGTTCGGTATCCTTGGTCTCGGACAGAATCGTTGGAATAGGATCGTGGTATTCCTTGAAGTTGTTCAATAATTCTGCTGTGGTCCAGTTTTTAGCGTCGGATTTTGCTGTATGCTGTTGATGCAGGCATACCAATATACACGATTGCCAACAAGGGGTGTCATTCCAAATCTACCTTTTGAACCCCAGGTTTCAGTGCTTTTTTGAGTTGGATACTGCTGTTATCTATTGTTGCCCGCCAGCAGGTATAACCTGAATAACGGGGCTTGAGGCCGGTATCAATTGTTGACGTAATCGTGAATGTACACCATCGGCAATAAGTAATGCAGCTCCTACAGCTTGGCTTCCGTCGGTAAAATGAACACAGACTTGTTCCCCTAACCGTTCAAAGGAAGTCGCGCGTTTGCCAAGGTGAACCTGACTATCGGGAATTTTTGATAAAAGAAACTGGTGCAGGTCCGCCCGATGTATGGCAAAATTGTCCTGATTGTATTTTTTGCTGATGGATTTGGTATTCGGTTCGACCAGAATATTTCCTTTTGATCCAACACATTATAGGAACCCAGATAATGTCCAATTTGACTGATTTCATCTTTTAATCCCAGATGATCTAGGGCCTGCATGGCATTGGCAGCGAGTCCAAAACCTGCACCTATACCTTTAAGTTCAGCTACACTTTCATAAACATGGGCTTTAAGACCCAATTTTTGAAGGCCTATCGCGGCACATAATCCAGCGATCCCACCGCCAACAATAATAAAAGTGTTATCTGCAAAATTCATATCAAAGGCAATTCGCGATCTCGTTAGTCAAGCTGACAAAATCGTCTACAGTTAACCGTTCGGCTCGCAGCTCATAAAGCGGATTATCTGACATTTTATCTTTCGGGACAACCCCTGAGAGGGAATTGCGTAAAGTTTTGCGACGTTGATTGAACCCTGCTTTGACGACACGCCAAAACAACTTCTCATCACAAGCCAGTTGCTCGCGGTCATTGCGGGTCATACGGATGACACCCGACAGTACCTTAGGCGGCGGATTAAAAGCGCCAGCCTTTACGGTAAAGAGGTATTCTACTTTATAGTAAGCTTGTAAAAACACACTCAGAATTCCATATTCTTTACTGCCTGCTTTCGCTGTACAGCGCTCAGCGACTTCTTTTTGAAACATCCCTGTCATTTGAACAACACGTTGACGTTCGTCCAGAATTTTGAAGAGAATCTGAGAGGAAATATTATAAGGAAAGTTGCCGATGACAGCCATCTTTTCGCCAAAATATTGCGAAAAATCAAGGTTTAGAAAATCGCCATGGATTAATCTTTTCCCCAATTGTGGGTATTTATCATCCAAATAGGCAATCGATTCCTCATCAACATCGATCAGATAGGTCTCATATTCTTCTTTCTGTAATAGAAAGTCAGAGAGGACACCCATTCCCGGACCAACTTCGAGTACTTGGCTGAAACCCAATTTAGGATCCAATGCCTCTACAATACGTTGTGCGGCATTCTTATCGTTTAAAAAATGCTGTCCTAGATGTTTTTTTGCTCTAACTGTACTCATGATGCAAAATTAGAAATTAAAAAGCTTTATAAAGTAAAAAGTCAAAATTAAAAAGTAGAGACAGTTTGCAAGCCATAGGCTTCTCTGACCAAAATCTCAATACGCATATCTAACTACGCAATACTAAAAAAAAATCCCTATTTTTGATTCAAAGCATTTAAAAAGGATGAGTGATAAACTAAAAATCGGAATTACCGTAGGGGATATTAATGGTATTGGACTTGAAGTAGTTATCAAGTCACTGGTAGATCAACGTATGTGCGATTTTTTTACACCAATTGTTTATGGAAATACAAAAGTTGCCTCTTTTCATCGGAAAGCGGTAGGAATAAACGATTTTAGTTTTAATGTAATCAATGATGCTGAACAGGCCCATTCTAAAAGGGCGAATATGATCAATTGCTGGCAGGAAGATGTCAAGATCTCTTTGGGAGAGGAGAACGAAATTGGCGGAAAATATGCTTTTTGTCTTTGGAAAGAGCGATTGAGGATTTGAAAGCCGGTAAAATAGATGCTTTAGTGACTGCGCCGATCAATAAGCATAATATTCAACAGGAGGGATTCCAATTTCCTGGTCATACCGAATATTTACAGGCTAAAGTTGAAGCTGATGATGTGTTGATGTTTATGGTCTGTGATGAACTACGCATTGGTGTAGTGACAGGACATATTCCACTACATGATGTGGCTGCGAATATCACCGAAGAAGCGATACTGAAAAAGTTGATCCTCATGAATGAGTCTTTGAAAAAGGATTTCTGGGTAGAAAAGCCCAAAATAGCTGTTTTAGGGCTTAACCCACATGCTGGAGATCACGGGATTATCGGTACGGAGGATGACCAGATTATTCGACCAACCGTAGAAAAAGCAAATGAACAAGGGATCTTTTGTTTTGGCCCTTATCCGGCGGATGGTTTTTTTGCAAAAGGAGCTTATGAAAAGTTTGATGCGGTATTGGCTATGTACCACGATCAAGGGTTAATTCCATTTAAGCATATCGCGAAAGGTGCTGGTGTCAATTACACTGCAGGACTATCTATAGTACGTACTTCACCGGATCATGGTACAGGTTACGATATTGCTGGAAAAAACCTGGCTTCACCAAGCTCATTTGTGGAAGCAATTTTCACTGCAGTCCATATTGTAAAACGCAGAAGGGAACAGGCAGAATTGCTAAAAATCCATTGGCATTCCGCAAATTGTCCAAAGATCGAGATTAGGGTTGTAATAGTTGATGATTTTTTGATCTATAAAGTTATATAAATCAAGTTAGGCAGATGACGAGAATCCTATCCTTCATTAAGGATCATAATGATTCTCCAGTGATAAGATAAAACAGAAATCGTATCGGCTTACAGCTTGTAAGATCAAAATCTCAATTCTTATATCTCCATACTTAATACTAAAAAAAGTATTACTTTTGCAAACTGTTTGGTTTTTTACCTGCTGTTCTAACTATGTGCGATAATTTACAACATCCAATATTTTCTATCATCAAAGAGCTCGCCGAGCAGACAAATACGGAGTGTTATGTCATTGGGGGTATGTGCGCGATTACATTATGAAGCGTCCATTCAAGAACGATGTGGATATTGTTGTAGTGGGAAGTGGTATTGAATTTGCAACGTTACTAGGTGAAAGGCTTCATACGAAAGTGGCGGTCTATAAGAATTTTGGAACTGCAATGCTCGTTTTTGAGGGTTTGAATGTAGAGTTTGTGGGTGCGCGGAGGAATCTTACCGAGCGAACTCCCGGAAACCGATCGTAGAGGATGGCACATTGACCGATGATCAAAACCGTCGTGATTTTACCATCAATGCCATGGCCTTTTCGTTGAATAAAGCCGATTACGGTACTTTGGTAGACCCCTTCGATGGTGTAAAGGATCTCGAACACCGTATTATCCGGACACCTCTCGATCCAATTGAAACTTTCTCGGATGATCCCTTACGTATGATGCGTGCGATCCGGTTTGCAACCCAGCTAAATTTCAAGATTGACATTGAGGCCATTACAGCAATTACTGATACAAAAGAACGTATTAAGATCATTTCAAAGGAACGGATTATCGATGAGATCAATAAGATCATTCTTTCACCTAAACCTTCAGTGGGTTTTAAATACCTTTTGATACGGGTCTATTAGAATTGATTTTTCCGGCTATGTACAACCTGCATGGAGTTGATATTATTGATGGAAAAGGACATAAAGATAATTTCTACCACACATTGGAAGTATTGGATAATGTGTGTGAATTGTCAGATGATCTCTGGTTGCGTTGGGCTGCTATTATGCACGATATCGCCAAACCTGCGACAAAACGTTTTGATAAGAAATTAGGCTGGACATTTCATGGGCATGAAGACCGAGGTGCACGTATGGTACCGAAGCTTTTTGCTGAACTAAAATTGCCGTTACACGAAAAGATGAAATTTGTACAGAAACTTGTACAATTGCATCTTCGTCCGATTGTCCTTGCTCAGGATATTGTTACAGATTCTGCTGTCAGACGTTTATTATTTGAAGCAGGTGATGACATTGATGCATTAATGATGCTGTGCCACGCCGATGTGACAACGAAGAATGAGTTTAAAAAGAAAAAGTATCGCCAAAATTTTGAACTTGTCAAGCAGAAACTAAAGGATGTAGAGGAACGTGACAAGATCCGAAATTGGCAGCCGCCGATCAGTGGTGAAGATATTATGATACTTTTCGGATTAACGCCCGGACGTGCTGTTGGACAGTTAAAAACTTGATCCGCGAGGCTATTTTGGAAGGCGAGATTCCAAATTCCCGGATTGAAGCTTATCAATATTTAGTGAAAAAGCAGTAGGCATGGGCTTGGAGGTCAAACAAGAAATCCAGTTGGAAATTTCCAATTCTTAAAATATAGTATTAATTTTAAACTGCTAAAAAGAAGAATACATAGAAGATGGCAATTTATAGATTTAGAGTTACTTTTGAAGATTATGAAGATGTATATCGTGAAATTGATATGCCTTCGAAAAGTACATTTTAGACATGCACGAGGAAATCCACAAAACGACAGGTTATGCGACGGATACTTCTTCCTCTTTTTACGTGAGCAATGATCAATGGAAAAAGGGACGGAAATAGCGTTTAAACCGACCCAGCGAAAAAAGATGTTGAAGTTTTGTTGATGGAGAATATTCGCCTGAGCAAGTTTATTGATGATCCTCACCAAAAGTTTTATTACGTCTATAATTTTGACCGCCCATATGATTTTCAAGTGGAGCTGATCAAGATTTTGAAAGAGGAAGCGGGTAAAGACTATCCGGCCTTATTCAAGTCTGTTGGTCAAGTACCTAAAACAATGACTGCTGCTAATTTCCCGGTATCCGATGCTGTTGAGGAGGATGAATATGTTGAGGAGGATGATACACAATATGGTGTAGATGACGAGGATGAACTAGATGGCTTTGATAGCGAAGATGAAGACGAAGAGGGGAAGGCGAGGAAGAGCGCGAGGGATCTAGCGGCTACGAAGACGAATATTAATTGAACATGCTTTCAATGCATATTTGAGCATTTGAAGCAAATATTATGGCAAAAAGAAAACACTGATAGCCATTGTAGGTCCGACTGCTGTTGGAAAAACTGCAATGGCTATTTCATTAGCTCAATATTTTAAGACCGAAATTATTTCTGCCGATTCCCGGCAGTTCTATCGCGAGATGACGATTGGTACAGCAAAGCCGGATTCAGAAGAACTGGCTAGTGCCCAGCACCATTTTATAAATTCACATTCCATTACCCAAGATTATTCCGCGGGAGATTTTGAACGGGAAGCCTTAGACAAGTTGGATGAACTATTCCGACAACATGATGTGGTTGTTATGGTAGGAGGGTCTGGGCTATTTGTCCGTGCGCTCTGCGAAGGCTTGGATGATCTACCTAAAGCAGGAGATGAGGTACGCGAGAGACTCAACAATGAAATGGCACAGTTGGGGCTTGAACAGATGAAGGAGCGATTAAAAATAATTGATCCAGCCTATTATCAAATCGCAGATATCGATAATCCACAGCGTGTCGTTCGCGCCTTGGAAGTATTTGAGGCAACAGGTAAACCCATGTCCTTTTATCACAAAAAGACCTAAGTAAGAGACCATTTGATATCCTGACGATCGGATTGAATATGGAACGCTCGCGGTTGTACGAACGGATTAATCTTCGGGTGGAACGGATGATGGAAATGGGATTGTTGGAGGAAGTGAAGTCATTAGTTCCTTTTAGGAGCAAACCAGCCTTGTTGACGGTAGGCTACGCGGAATTGTTTGATTACCTCGATGGAAATATCTCTTTGGAAGAAGCTGTGGAGAGAATCCAGCAAAATTCAAGACGCTACGCAAAGCGGCAGATTACTTGGTTTAAAAAATATGGCAATACTTTGTGGTTTCAGCCTGATGAAACAGGGACGATTATTGATTTCATAAACGCTAAGCTACTTGACGGGGACGCAATGAGTTAAGCAGCATCTGATGCAATAAAAGCTTCATGCTCTCACGAGGACCTACAGCTATAAAAATTAACTGAAGATTCTTTGTGATCAATACAAAAAAAAAGCAGTTGGCGATTACCAACTGCTTTTTCTATTGCAATTACCCGTTTATTTTACCAAGTAATTCCATCCAAATGGATCTGCTACTTTACCATAACGCAATTCATTCAGATAATGTAAAACTCTATTGGAGAACTCACGGCCCTCAACTGGAGGTAAATTGTAGTCTTGACCTTCAAAACCGATCCGGCTAATGTCGGTGATCGTTGCAGCTGTTCCTGCAGCAAATGCCTCAGTAACTGTACCTGCTTTAATACCATCGATAAGTTCCTGTACGGATACTTTCCGTTGTTCAGTTTTATACCCCATTTCTCTGCCAATTCCATAATTGTACGACGGGTTACACCATGTAAGATCGTATCGCCATGTGGCGTGATAATGGTATCACCAATACGGAAAATTAGGTTTGCGGTACCTGCTTCTTCGATATATTTGTGTTCTGAAGCATCAGTCCACATAATTTGATCGTAGCCTTCATCGTTAGCCAATTGGGTCGGATAAAGCGACAACGCATAATTACCGGCATTTTTCGAGAACCCAACACCACCTTCAGCAGCACGTGTATAGTACGTTTCAACTTTTAAGCTAATCGGTTTACTATAGTAAGCACCAACTGGGCCCGTGATAATGATAAACTTGTATGATTTGGATGGATGTACGCCCAATGCGGCTTCAGTAGCGAACATAAATGGACGTATATACAAAGAAGAACCTTCTTTAGCAGGAACCCAATTGCGATCAATATCCAATAGTTTGTTCAGACCATCCATAAAAATTTCCTCAGGAACCTCAGGCATCTGAAGGCGTGCTGCAGATTTGTTGAATCTTTCCCAGTTCCTGTCTGGACGAAAGATACTCACTGTACCATCTGCGAATTTATAGGCTTTAATACCTTCAAAGATTGCTTGACCATAATGTAAAGCTGACATAGAAGGACTGATACTGATATCTCCGTAAGGGACGATGCTGACATCTTTCCATTCACCATCATCATAGTCTGCGACCAGCATGTGGTCGGATAATATCTTTCCGAATTTTAGATTGTCGAAATCTACTTGCGAGAGTCTTGAATTTTGAGTTGGCTCTACGCGAATTGAATAGTTCTCTGTCGCGTTCATCTTATTTTTTATATTACTTAGGCTAAGTTAGGAAAAATTGAAATATAAATTGCACTTTGCTATGATAATTTCCCGTTCGGAAAAATGCCTTTTATTTCGGACAGTCATTCTCCGATTTACTACACTATACCTATGAAAATGAAAAATAAACCGACAAAATTTATAGGGGTAACCTGTTTTTAATTAATTGTATTAATTTTGTGTTAATTAATACGGTTCATGTATTTGTGGCATAAAGTTTGGAAATAAAGACTGCGACCATAGATGGGCATTGGGTCGCTTACGCTATAAAATCACTTATCATAAAATAAACTTAGTATGGAATTGACTCACCGTCTTAACAAAAGCAATGAAGTAACATCGGGTGAAACTCGAATTGTTACAGCGTGATGTTGAAATTCAAAAGAAAGGTATTTCTGTGAATTTTATCCTTGGTTTTTTTGTGTTTTTGTATAAAACTGCAATTAAACCCTAAAAAACAGGATTAGCCAAGATATCATAAAATCTTGGCTAATCTCCACAAGAATAGACGTGCGGTCAATCTTGCAAAATCTTTAAAAGCGGGTCAAGATATTCTCTATTATTGCTCAATCGAGGGACTTTATTCTGTCCACCCAATTTACCTCTCGACTTCATCCACTTATAAAAAGTATCTGATGGTGCATTATGAACAATTGGCGGTCGAAGTGCCATGTTCTTGAATCGTTTTGCGTCGTAATCTGAATTGATTTCTCTCAACTTGGCATCCAATATTTCACAAAAACGTTTAAAATCGTTGGGTTGCTGGTCAAATTCAATGACCCATTCGTGTGCTCCCGCTTCGGCATCCCTAAAATATACGGGTCCTGCGGTATAATCTTTTATACGCGCATTTGTCAGCTTGCTTGCTTCAGCAAGTGCTTGCTCGGCATTGTCCACGATCACTTCTTCACCAAATGTATTGATATATTGTTTTGTACGTCCCGATATCTGAAAACGGTAGGGAGACAAAGACGTAAACTTGATTGTATCGCCTATTTTATAACGCCATAATCCGGCATTGGTGGAAATGATCAGCGCATAGTTCTTGCCGATTTCTACCTGATCCAAACGCAGGGTTGTCGGGTTTTCCTCATGCATACGTTCTGTGGGAAGGAATTCGTAATATATCCCATAATCCAGCATGAGCAAAAGATCTTCAGAGTCCGATTCATCCTGTAGCCCAAAATACCCTTCTGAGGCATTGTAGTTTTCTAGATAGTACATCTTATCTGAAGGAATCAGTTTTTGGAACTGCTCGCGGTAGGGCTTGAAACTCACACCTCCATGACCATAAAATTCAAGGTTTGGCCATACTTCCAATAGATTGTTTTTGCCTGTGATTTCCAATACACGTTTGGCCATCACAATATTCCAGGTTGGTACACCAGCCAGACTAGTGACATTTTCTTTGATGGTAATTTGCGCGATCTGCTCAATTTTCTCTTCAAAATTGGGATTTAAAGTCACCTCCATGTTGGGGTTCGTTTGAATTCCGCCCAAAATGGAAGGTTGCGGATCAGGATGGAAGATAGATCTCCATAATAGGAGTCTGGGCTGAAGTTGTTGATCTGTGATGAGCCACCGATGACAACAGACTTTCCGGTAAAAACACGGTTTTCAGGTCTATTGTGACAGTATATCGTCAACATGTCCTTTCCTCCCTGGAAGTGACATTCTTCTAAGGCCTCTTCGCTCACCGGTATAAATTTGCTGCGATCAGAGGTTGTTCCAGATGATTTTGCAAACCATTTGATATCCGAAGGCCACAGAATATTCTGCTCACCTTTGATCATCCGATCTACATAACCTTTGATATCGTCATAATCCTGTATAGGCACACGCTCTTTGAAGATTTCTGGGGTGAGTATGCTCGTGTAGTCGTATTTTTTTCCCCATTCCGTCGCTTCGGCAGTAGAAATTAAACTTTGGAACCATTCCTCTTGTACATCGTGGGGATATTTCATGAAAAGCTCGATTTGGTGAATCCTTTTTTCATGAACCAAGTAAAAATGGAGTTTAATAAGGCCATAGAGGGTATTCGTTATACTTTAAAATTTTTTCCTTCTTAATTCAAAATGGCGACCAAGATAGAATTTCCGTGCCAGTTCATTATCCGCGATTTCTTCAGGTGTACCTGTAAGCATAATCTTTCCTCGGTCAAAAGGTAGGCCCTATCCGTAATGGATAAAGTTTCCTGTACGTTGTGGTCGGTGATTAAGATACCAATATTACGTGTTTTGAGTTTAGCAACAATTGTTTGAATTTCCTCTACGGCAATAGGGTCAACTCCTGCAAATGGCTCATCCAATAGGATAAACGATGGATTTGCTGCCAATGCTCGAGCGATTTCCGTACGTCGACGCTCACCCCTGACAAAAGATCACCTCTGTTTTTACGGACACGATGCAAGCTGAATTCGGATAGCAATTCTTCCAACTTTGCCATACGTTCTTCTTTATTGGGGTAGTGGATCTCTAATACTGCGAGGATATTGTTTTCTACGGATAACTTGCGGAAAACAGAAGCTTCCTGTGCCAAATAACCTATTCCACGCTGCGCACGTTGATACATCGCATCTTGCGTGATCTCTTGATCATCTAAAAATACCTTTCCGTCATTGGGTTTGATCAAACCTACAATCATATAAAAAGAGGTCGTTTTACCAGCACCATTTGGCCCCAATAATCCGACAATCTCTCCTTGTTCAACATGAAAGGATACGTTGTTAACAACAGTACGTTGTTTATATTTTTTATGAGATGTTCTGCCTTTAAAATCATCTTCTTGATTTATCTTGTCACTAGTTTCTGCTCTACTTATTCCGCAAAATGCCAAATAATGTTGAATTTACCGTTGGAGCATTTGAATGCAAATCTATGGTAAATATATTTAATATCTTCTTAGTATTAAGTATTTAGACGCTAAAACGCTAATATCGAATTCCCTTGATGTTAAGCTGTAAGTTTCTCTTATTGCGCCACACATTCTCTTCAATGCTATAACAGATATCAAAACTCTGCCCCGAATTGATATGATCAATATGTTCTGCTAATCCGAAACCGATGCAATCAAAAGATGGCGAGTCTTCCTGAACAACTGTCATTTTTAAATGATTTGTACCTACAGGAAAGCCGGCCCTACTGAACTCACTTTCTTACTCAAGAAAATTGGTGACTCATTTTGTGGGCCAAAAGGTTCAAACTGTTGGAGTATGCGGAAAAATTTAGCGTCTATATCCTTCAGATGGAGCTTGGCATCGATCTGAATTTCTTGTGTCAGCATTTCGGGACTGATCCTACGAGCCACGACTTCTTCAAATCGATCTTGGAACAAGCTTACATTGTCCAGTGACATGGTCAGTCCAGCGGCATATTTGTGCCCTCCAAATTGTTCAAGTAAATCAGCACATTCGTTTAACGCTTCATATAGATCAAATCCGATTACTGATCGACAAGAGCCCGCTATATGGCCATTCGTTTCCGTTAATATAATAGTGGGACGGTAATATTTCTCAGTCAATCGTGAAGCGACAATTCCGATTACACCTTTATGCCAGTCTGATTTGTATAATACCGTAGATTTTCGACTCTTGAGAACAACATTTTCTTCAATGAGCGCCAGAGCCTCTTCGGTTATTTTGAGGTCAAAATCCTTGCGGACATTGTTTTGATCATCAATGCTCGAACTAAAGTCTTTCGCTTCCTGTAGGGATTTTGAAATTAATAATTTGACGGCATCCTTAGCGTGGTCAATGCGGCCGGCGGCATTGATGCGCGGGCCGATCTGGAACACAATGTCGTTGACCGTAAAAATCTTTGTTCTATTATTGGATAGGTCAATCAATGCTTTTAATCCCACGCAGGGATTGGTGTTGAGCTTAATCAACCCAAAATGGCTTAAGATTCTATTCTCACCAGTGATTGGGACGATATCTGATGCTATACTCACTGCAACCAGATCTAAAAACTGATAACAAGCATTGATATCCATTCCGTTGGTCAGGATGAACGCCTGAATGATTTTGAAGCCTATACCGCAACCAGAAAGTTCCTTGTAGGGATAATCACAATCTACACGTTTGGGATCTAAGACAGCGAAAGCCTTTGGGAGTTCTTCACCTGGGAGATGGTGGTCGCCAATGATAAAGTCTATCCCCTTCGTGTTGGCATAGTCAATTTTATCAATGGCCTTTATTCCACAGTCTAATGCAATAATTAAAGAAAAGCCATTGGCAGCAGCATAATCAATGCCCTGGGTAGATATGCCATAACCTTCCGCATAACGATCCGGAATATAAAACTCCAGTTGACTATGAAATTCTCTGAAAAAACTGTAGACTACAGCAACTGCTGTGGTGCCATCGACATCGTAATCACCATAGATCAGGATCTTTTCTTTGTTACCGATAGCCTGGATGATTCTAGATATGGCTTTTTCCATATCCTTCATCAAAAAGGATCGTGCAAGTCTGACAATTGTGGCCTAAAAAACTGTTTCGCTTCGTCAAAACTTCCATTCCCCTGTTGACGAGCAATTCCGCTAACACAGCGTTGATATTTAATTCCTCGCGCAGTTTGTTGGTTATTTTGACATCAGTTTTAGATTTTAGTACCCACCTTTTTTGCATATCTTTGCACAATATTTTAAGTGTAAATATACGTTTTAAGGCTGGACTTACCTAATTCCTAAACCTGGTATTGACCGCCTGTCGCTTAACGTGCATATTCCCAATGTTTTAAATATGGTGCAGGCTTATTCTCTATATGAAGGTTCTTTTTCTGTCGATAAAAGTAGAAAATTCGTTCCCTTTGATCCATCCGTGGATGACCCGAAAGACCGTCCGGGATCCATGTTTATCCATGTCCATCCTTTTTGATCAAAACAGAATCAGGTCTTGTGATCTGTGATACAGGTTTGGGGCATACCGATGACCGTGGTGTGCTGGAGTTGCACAACAATATCCGCAAATTGGGTTATGAGCCAGATGATGTGAAATACGTGTTAATGTCGCACCTGCATAAGGATCATGCCGGTGGTATGGTAAGTATGGAAGGTGGTTCCCCTCGCATTGCATTTCCCGAAGCTGAATATATTGTGCAAAGGGGAGAATGGGAGGATGCTTATTCTGGGATTTCGAGCTCTTACCGTACAGAAATTTTTGATGTTGTCCAACGAAGTGGGAACTTAGTATTGGTAGAAGGAGCGGGGCAGGTAAATACTGAAATCAGTTATGCTCTTAATGGTGGACATACGCCACATCACCAAGCGTTTCACATCCACACTGGAGGAGAACATTATTTTTCGGGGCGATGTACTACCTGAGCCTGAGGAAATTTTTCATAATTATGTGGCTAAATATGATTATGATGGTCGACGCTCGAAGGAGCTACGGCAAGCTTATTGGGGAGAAGGAGCTCCAGAAGGTTGGACCTTTTTATTCTATCACTCCAAAAATATAACCATTGGCCGTAGCCAACTGCGGCCCGATGGAAGTTATAAACTGGTTGAAGCACAGTAGTGCGGGCGGAAGTGGATGATATGCCAACAAAAAAGCCTCATAGACTTTCGGATCTATGAGGCTTTGATGTAAGAGTTAATATCCGGCATTCTGCGGGAAAGCAGCGCCAGTATTGCTGTCGATGACTTCCTGTGGAATAGGCCAAAGAATAAATTCTTTCTTGACCACGTCTTTAGATTGTGGGTTAAGCGCTTGTACACGGCGTAGGAAAACATCGGCCCCGAAACGAGATAATGTCATTCTCCGCATTTCTTCGCCCATAAGCTCTCTTGCACGTTCATCCAATATAAAATCTTCGTTGATTGCCGAGGTATTTATTGGAGAAGCTTTGGCACGGGCACGTACAGCATTGATGGCATCTTTTGCAAGGTCGGGTTTATTCGCTCGCATGTATGCCTCAGCCAGTAAAAGATAGGTTTCTGCCAATCGTATTTTGACCCGATCTTTCATATTGCCTTCAAATGCAGGGTTTGCAGCCGTTTTCCATAGAAAAATTTGGTAATGGTTGGAAATACATTGCCCGAAGCGATGATTGCATCGGTTAGCTCAATCTTCTTACCGTAAAGTTCAAGAACGGAAGGATCATTATAATACCAGTCTCGTTTGATATTGTAAGGAGAATTTCTAACATCTTGTTTTTCATAACTATCCAACCACCATTGGTAGGACGTACGTGACCAAGCCCCTTCCGCCAAGTGAGTCGGCAAGAACAAAACCTTTTTGTTGGGAATAAAAAGGAACCCATGCGCGTTTGCTCCAGTCCGTATAATTGTCTCCACCTCCTTGCGTATTGTATTCCAATTGGATTGCCCAAATGGTTTCTTGATTGCCGGATGAGCGATTTTGATTGTTTTCGATAAACATGTCGTGAAAATAGTCGCCGGCTTTATCTTTCTCAGCTCCAAAGCGTTGATCGTTCAACTTAAAATAGCCGCTTTGAATCACTTTGTTAGCTGCTTCAGCGGCCAGATCTGGCTTCCCTGCTTCAATATAGGCCTCTGCAAGGTAATGTAATGCGGCCCATTTTGTCAATTTCCTTCCTGTACAGTTCCTGGGTTGTCCGGGAGGTTGTCTCCAGCATATTTGAGGTCATCAATCATATGTGCCAATATCTCAGCTTTGGGTGCTCGGGTAAAATCGCGACGCGGCGTTGCCGAAACCTTATCTACCCAAGGCACATCTCCATAGAGGTTGACTAAATAACGATAGCTATAGGCACGGAAGAAACGGGCTGTAGCTTCTACACGTTTTGGATCATTCTCTTTATCTGTCCATTGGATCGTGTTTTTAGTTAATGCTTCCAAGATAATATTGGTATTTCCGATAAAACCATAGGCATACTTCCAATAATTGCGAACATACGACGAAGCCGGATTTAGACTGTAATTGCTAAAAGGTGCTAAAGTTGCATCGGTTCCGGTGGTTTTGATCGCAACAATGTCTGTACCGACTTGTAAAGCCTCCTGTGGAGTAGCCCCTGAGAGAATATACTTCCGTTCCAGGTCCAGAATTCCATCCGTGCATAAGAGTAAAGGCCATTCAACCCAGTTTCGAAACCTTTTGTATTGATGTAGGTATTGTCTGGCGATTGAAAACTGCTGGTGTCTTCGTTTAAAAAGTTTTTGCTGCAACCGATAAAGATTAAGCTTATACCGGCAAGGAATGCATATAAAGTTGTATTTCTTTTCTTCATGATGTAGAGATGTTTAAAATTGAACATTTAATCCCAATGAGACTGTTCGGGCAACAGGATAAGGGTAGGCGATATTTGTTGTCGTTGGATTTCCCGTTGTTGAACTGACACCCAATGCCTCTACATTGTATCCTTTTATTTTGGAGAATGTGTAGATATTGCGGGCGTTGATAAATGCTCTGACAGAGGAAAGATTCAATCGTTGTAGAAAATCGCCTTCAAATGTATAGCCCAGACTCAAATCACGAATCCGCCAATAGGCTGAATTGATGTAATAAGTATGGTTGTTGACAGGCGTGTAACCTGGAGAAGGTATGTCTGTACTTGGATTCTCTGGTGTCCAGTAAGGCATATCTGCGAGATAATTAGCGCCGTTATTCGGTAAAAAACGTTCTATATTTTTAAAATCATCCACTTTTGTACCGCCAAAGGCACCGTTCATAAAAATGGAAAGGGAGAAGTTTTTGTAGGTAAAATCATTACCGATGCCAAGGGTGTAAGGTGAAATCTTGTTGCCCATGACCGTGCGGTCATTCGCATCTATTTTACCATCATTATTTAAATCTGCTAATTTTGCATCACCCGCTTTCGCTTTTGGCTGATAAGAGTTTGCAATATCGTCACCTTCCTGCCATACCCCGATTACTTTGTAATCATAAAAGATACGTATTGGTTTGCCAATAAGCCAGGCATTAGTCAAATCATCCTTTCCATCTGCACGCAATTTGGTTATCTTATTGTTGTTGTACGCAAAATTAGCCGTTGTATTCCATTGGAAATTGTCGTTTTTGATGGGAACAGCATTCAATGTGACCTCAAATCCCTTATTGGAAGTTTCACCAATATTATTCAAAATTGTATTGTAACCATTCATCACTGGGACCTGTTCGCTCAGTAAGAGATCTGTTGTCTTGGAGGTATAATAATCAATTGTTCCAGAAAGACGATTTTTGAGAATGCCAAAATCTAAACCGACATTTAAGGAAGAGGTCGTTTCCCATGTCAAATTGCTCCCTCGTCCATTGAAATTCATCACGAGTCCTTTGACAGGATCTAATCCATATATGTAGTCTACGTTCGTCAAGCGATCATACGTCTGATAGGGAGATACGGCTTGGTTTCCATTTTTACCATACGAAGCTCGTAGTTTTAACAAATCAAAGTAATCTTGTACATTACCTTCTTTGGAAATTACCCATGCTCCAGCGACAGAAGGGAAAAAGGCATACCTATTATCAACAGAAAAAGCGCTATAACCATCCGAGCGGCCTGTTAAAGTTAATAAATAGCGATCTTTGAATGAATAGTTGATCCGTCCCATATAAGAGATCATCGCAGTGTTCTCCAGCTTGGATTCCATTTTCAGATTTTTAGAAGCAGAAGCCATGTTGTTGTAGCCGGCGTCTGAAACAAAATCATCTCCAGTCATTTTAGATGTCTTGAGGTTGGTCTTTTGAGAGGAATAAAGCCCGACTACATTAATTTTATGATCACCAAAAGTGCGGTCGTAAGTCAGGAGATTCTCCCATGTCCAATCCCAGAAATGATCATTTTTATCTCTCCCCGTCCATTCACACCGCGACCTGTCAAGGTATTTGAACCATAATAAGAGTTTTCATTGATATTTCTGTAGTTCGTACCAAATGTAGACTTAAAGCTTAGCCCTTCAATCGGAAGTTTGACATCTAACCAAGAGTTTGCATAGACAGTCCGTCTAGTTTCATCCCATTGACCATTTTCGTCGGCGAAAGGGTGACCCCATAGTGTTTGTGCATACATTGGATAGGTGACAGCTGTACCGTTTTCATCCCGATTTTTGCTATAAGGAGCTAGTTTTACAACGCTTTCCAAGTTGGGTTGTATACCATCACGGTTGCCCTGTGAAGCTTGCATAGTCATACCCAGTTTGAGCCATGAATTTAGGCTTTGATTGAGATTTAGATTGACATTATAGCGTTCGTATGGTGTGTTTTTAACCACACCATCCTGATTGAGGTAACTTACCGATGCATAATAATCGGATTTATCAGTACCGCCCGAAAAACTGAGCTGATGTTCGTGAATGGGAGCTGCACTGTTAAAGGCTTCATTTTGCCAATTGACTTCTTCACCTTTCTTATATTGTTCCAGTACATTCGCAAAAAGGTAGTTTTCGGGATTAAGCTGATCACCTGTTTTGCCTTTAGAGGCTTGATAGTCACGCATAAATTGAATGTATTGTGGACCATTCATCAATTTCAAACGACGTTCTACACTCTGCAATCCAAAATAACCATTGTAATTGATGCGTGCTTTTCCGGCAGCACCCTTTTTGGAAGTGATTAGGATGACGCCATTTGCCGCACGTGATCCATAGATTGCGGTAGAAGAAGCATCTTTTAATACGGAAATGCTAGCAATAGTATTCGAGGAGATATCACCTAATGATCCGCTGAAAGGGATACCATCCAAAATTATCAATGGACTGTTGGAAGCGGAGATTGAATTTTCACCACGTATATTTATCGCTGCAGTTTCTCCTGGTTTAGCATTTCCAGAATTGATGGCTAAGCCAGAAACCTTGCCCTGTAGCTTGTCCACGATATTCGGAGAGTTGATCCGATCTAAGGACTTCGCTTCCACAGTAGCAACACTACCAGTAAGGTCGCTTTTCTTCTGTTTACCATAACCAACAACGACAACCTCTTCCAGCATGTCTTCGGATTTTTTCAGGGTTACTTCAGCGGCTTGAGAAGCTGGTAATTCCTGTGCAATAAATCCGATGGAATTAAAGACCAATGTGGCATTTTGTGATGTGACTGCCAGTGTAAATCTACCATCTTGTCCAGTCGTGGTGGCTGCTGTTTTGCCTTTCTCTGATACTGTAACTCCGCTGATAGGTTTTCCAGTTTCGTCCACTACTTTTCCCGAAATGGATTGTTGAGGGACAGCTTGGGCAATGGCAGTCTTAGGATTATTGGGACGCGCTGCTACATAAAAAGGCGTTGCTACTGAAAGAATTGTTAGGGGTGTCAGTAGAATGAGGTGACTCTTTTTGACCATAGTGTGTAATTTAGATTCGCTAGTTTTATTGGCGGCAAGTATAAAGAAATTAAGCGGAGCCGTTTCTTTGCATCTTTGAACAAACGATTGCACTAACTACGAAAACGTTATAGAAATTCATCTTTGTAATAAAAAAGGGAATAATGGATTTTTTGATCTTAACTAGAAGATTTGAGACTGAAAATTGCTTGCGGTAGAAGGGTAGTTGTGTTTTCAGGTTCTTGGAAAGTATTGCAGATTCGAGGCAGGCCTGCAGTCGCGTAAAAACCTCGGTATGCAGATGACCTTATTCATTTGAATTAAAATAGAACCTATAAAAACTCGTTTTTCTGGTCTTTTTAGTATTTTGGGGTAATCTGCATGTTCACATTCCCTACCGTCGCACGACGAGGATTCGTTTAAGATTGAATTTTTGGTTAAATTTGTTTTTGGTAAAATGGCATTGCGCTGTTATTATTGGTATTTATTTAAATAGAAGATTATGTCTATTGTAAGAGAGTCCGATCTGATAGGAATTGGAAAGAAATTTCAAATTGAAACCGATGCGGGTGACAATATGGTTGTTGTGATCCACGATGATGGTCGACGGGAACTGTATCGTTATGATGACGAAGAACATGAATCGCGTTGTGTGATGACACTCAATGATGATGAATCACGTCAGATAGCGGGTATTATAGGTGGTCTATCCTATAAGCCCAAGGCATTGGAAACAATTGAAGTGGCTTTGGATGACTTGCGTATCGAATGGTACAAGCTAGAGGGCAAATGGGAAGGAGCAGGAAAAACAATTGGTGAACTGGAGGTACGACAACGTACTGGAGCGTCCATTATTGCTGGAATTAGAGACGACGAAACGGTCATCAATCCCGGACCATCTTATCTGATTACTCCAGGAACGACCTTGGTTATTGCTGGAAAGAAAAACAATATCAAACTTTTAAAGGAAATTTTACTGTAATCTATGCTATCACACACCTTAATACTGGAAATTGGAATCGCTGTCGGACTTGTTGCTATTGTTGGATTGATTGCCAACAAGCTTAAGTTTTCCGTTATTCCTTTTTCATTATTATAGGAATGGTTTTGGGTCAACACGCACCGCAGATTGGGTTGGTGGATCTGACATTTACCGAAAGCAAACCCTTTATAGATTTTATGGGCAGGCTAGGGTATTATTTCTTCTGTTTTATTTGGGCCTGGAATTTTCAGTCAATCGGCTTATTAAATCTGGTAAAGCCATCGTAACTGGAGGAACAATCTATGTCCTGCTTAACTTTACCTCGGGATTGTTGATTGGCTGGTTGATGGATATGCCTTTTAAGGAGATGATGGTCCTTTGTGGGATCATGACGAGCTCTTCGACAGCAATTGTGGCGAAGGTCCTCACTGATCTTAAACGGACGGCAAATCCGGAGACAGAGGTTATTATGGGAATGATCATGTTTGATGATCTCTTTATTGCCATGCATATTTCCTTTCTTTCGGGATTGATATTGACAGGTAGTAGCTCATTTTGGACTGTTGCAGGGACTTCCCTATTGGCATTGGGCTTTATCTTAGCCTTTTTGGTTTTGGGACGCAAGTTGGTACCTGCAATAGACCGTTTGTTAAAGGAAAAAACTTCTGAACTATTTATACTGGTCATCTTTGCATTGCTTTTTATCGTTGCCGGATTTTCGGAGACCATACATGTTGCCGAGGCTATTGGTGCATTAATGGCAGGATTGGTACTGGCGGATTCGCAGTATATCAAAAAAATTGAAGCAATGGTGCTACCTTATAAAGACTTCTTTGGGGCGATGTTTTTCTTTAGCTTCGGACTATCCATAGATATCATGTCGCTGGGAGGAGCTGTATTTTGGGCATCGATAGCGGCCTTAGTAACTGTGATGGGTAATCTCGCCTCGGGTTATTTTGCCGCGAAATTTTCTGGGATGAAACCGAAAACATCTTTTGACATTGGTTTTACCCTGTCTGCACGGGGAGAATTTTCGATTATCATGGCCAATATCGGGAAAGCGGGGCTTTGCTCCCTGTTATCCAATCATTTGTTGTGGTTTACGTTTTGATCCTTTCCATCGTGTCGCCACTCTTGACCAAAGAATCCCGCAATCTATGGAAATTACTATTTGGAAGTGATGCCAATACAGCCAAACCGCTGAAGAAATTGAGCGATCTGGAAAATAATAGTACAGGATAATTCTAATGCTATTTTTTTCGCACTGATCTCTAGTAAGCACGATATATCTAAAATAGCATCATCATAAGAATGCCTCCTAAATAGTCTTTTGGAGGCATTTCATATTTTCTAAAACAATGTCTACAGGAATCCAAGTTCAAGCTTTGCTTCTTCAGACATCATATCTTTGGTCCAAGGTGGATCAAAAGTTAATTCCACCAAGGCTTCTTTAATACCTTCTATTCCAGCAACTTTTTCCTGCACTTCATTCATGATTTCTCCTGCAACTGGACAGCCCGGAGCCGTTAGTGTCATGACAATTTTTGCTATGCCATCTTCCTTGGTAATAATTTCATAGACAAGTCCCAGATCGACAATATTTGCTGGTTTTAATTCAGGATCATAGATCGTTTCCAGTGTCGCTTGGATTTGAGGTGCCAAACCCAGTTTATCCATTACAATAATACTCATTTGTTTATGTTTTTATCTTCAATAGCGTTTTTATAGATCGCTAATAATTTACTCTCATTTATATCAGGAGTAAAATTACTAAAATAATAGGCCATAGAGGTCTTTCTTATCTCATCTTTTTCATCGGTTGGTTTGGCATTCCATTGCGTTAGGCAAGCTACAATTTCGTTTCTATTGTGTGGATCAAATGTCTGCCCGGTTTTATTCGGGATAATCATTTCAGGTAAAGGCCCAAGGTTTGAGCAGAGTACCGGAGTTCCCACGGAGTAGGCCTCGAGGATTGTGATTGGCATTCCCTCGAAACAGATGGAGGGGACGATAAGGGCTTGTGCTACGGCAACGAGTGGTAAAATCTCGGAACGGGGTTTAAATCCGAGGTAGTTGATGTTGGAATGATCTGCTATCCTTTTTTTGACCTCCTCCTCAAGAGGCCCTCCGCCAATAATGTGGAGCGCTAGATTCGTTCCTTTTACGGACTCAATCAGATTTAATATGCCTTTTTCGTCCGACAGTCTGCCAACATAAATAAAATATGGTTGCGGGTTTTCTGCCGATAAAGTTGAAGGGAAAACAAAATTGGCTTTTACTTCAAACTTTTTTCTGGTACTCTTAACGTCGAGTCAACAAATATCGACTTTGCAAAGCTGCTTAGGTTAATATAACGATTGACCTTTTGCCATGTACCTATTTTGCGGTGAAACCAGTAGTTAAAGGCAAGTAGGAATGTTTTAATAACGGAATCATTAAATGCTTTTTCCTTAACTGCCGTCCAGGGAAATTCTTCTTTTAGCGAATCCAGAAACAGATGATTGTGATGATAGAGTGTTGCTGAAGGGCAAAGTAACCTAAAATTGTGCAGGGTCATCACTTGCGGAATACCTTGTTTGGCGATCGTACGTAGTAGAATTGGTCCAGCGGCATAATGTGTATTGTGGAGATGGACGACATCAGGTCTGAATTCCCGGATTGTTTTTTTAATCTATTCGCAGCGAAAATATTCCAGATGGAACCTAAGGTCTGTAAGGCACCTCGCCAGCTTTTTTATTTTGAAAGGTCAGGGTGTGTACCTGGTGATCTTGCGAGAGGAGTGACAATTCCTGTTGAAAGACAGTGTCTTCTCCACCTGCTGTTTGATAATATGTATGGATAATTAGGATGCGCATAACAAAAGACTTATACAAATGTACGATTTTGCCCCGAATGCTTTGGCGGCACAAAATTGCCATTTCTATATGATTATTGCTATATTCGCATGATTCGATCGTAAAGATATATGCAACACTTACAACAGCTCGTGATAGAGGCGATAGAGACAAGTCAATTTCCTGAAACTCCAACAAATTTATATGATCCCATACGGTATATATTGACTTTGGGCGGCAAGAGGGTTAGGCCAGTGCTAACATTGATGGCGGCCGAGTTATTCGGTATGCAAGAGATGGACGAAATTATTCCGGCAGCAAAGGCTGTAGAGTTTTTTCATAACTTTTCCTTGATACATGATGACCTGATGGATAAAGCTCCTTTACGAAGAGGAAAACTACTGTCCATGAAAAATGGGATGCTAATATTGCCATTCTCTCTGGAGATGGATTATTGGTGAAGGCTTATGAGGAAATCTCCAAATGTAATCCGGTTTATTTGCCCGCAACTTTGCGGATTTTAAGTAAAGTAGCCATGGAGGTCTGTGAGGGCCAACAATTGGATATGGACTATGAAAGCCGTGCATCATTATCTATGCCCGAATATCTGGAAATGATTCGTTTGAAAACATCGGTACTATTGGGCGGAGCGTTACAATTGGGCGCCATTCTTTCCGGAGCGAACGAGCAACAACAACAATTGATCTACGATTTTGGGAAAATGTTGGTTTGGCCTTCCAATTGCAAGATGACATATTGGATGCCTATGGTGATCCGGATACCTTCGGGAAAATCGTCGGTGGCGATATTATGATCAATAAGAAAACCTTTCTATTGGTTAAACTGATGGAAGTTATTGCCGAGGAGGATGTTCCTACGATGCAACACTTATTACATTCAACTGTGGAGTCCGTTCCGACAAAAGTTGAAGATATGCTGACCTTATATGATAAGTATCGGGTCCGGGAAGTAGCGGATGAATTAAAAGATATATACACGCAGCGCGCATTTGAAAAAATGGATGCGCTAGATGTACCAAATGAACGTAAAGAAGCGTTATTACTGTTAGCAAACAATCTTTTGGTAAGACAACAGTAGATAGAAATTCTATTAAAATTCGTATTTTGCCAATAAATGGCTATTTTGTACTAAATAATTAAATAAATTTTAGATAACGTTCATGGATCCTTTAAAAATCACGGTATTTCAAGCATATTTATTCTGGGAAAATATTGAAAAAAATCTGAATAATCTGGCGTTGCGACTTTCATCTTTACGTGAGAAAACAGATTTGATTATCTTACCGGAGATGTTTAATACGGGATTCACGAATAACGTTGAGAAATGTGCCGAACCTGCCAATGGTCCTACCACAAGATGGCTGTTTGAAATGGCAAGTTCATTAAACTGTGTTGTTGCAGGTTCATTAATCATTGAAGAGGATGGGAAATACTACAACCGTTTTTTATGGATGTTTCCTGATGGCAAATATGTAAAATACGATAAGCGCCATCTTTTGGCATGTCTAAGGAAAGCGAATATTTTGAACCTGGTAATGAACGTATCTTAGTGGATATCAAGGGTTGGAAAATTTGCCCTATGATCTGTTACGACCTCCGATTCCCGGTTTGGTCCAAGAATCAAAATGCGGCTTACGATATCTTGGTTTATACAGCAAGCTGGCCAGATAAACGTTCTGCACATTGGAGAGCACTAATCCCGGCACGTGCCATTGAAAACCAATCTTATGTCGTCGGTGTGAACCGCGTGGGACACGATGGTAACGATATCTATTACTCTGGAGGATCAATGTGTATATCACCATTAGGTGATGTCGTCTATTATAAGCCAGAAGATGAAGATCTATATACCTTTACATTAAATCCGAATGACCTCTTGGAAGCTCGGGAAAAATTCCCATTCTTAAGAGATTCAGATTCATTTACAATCGGATAATTCTTTCTTAAAATCGGATTAATCTTTCTTATAATTTAGGTATAAAGACAAGCAATTTATTTTGTTTGTCTCCTTTTTATTCCTAAATTCAGTCTACTGTAAATCGTTTATGATGATTTATTAACATCTATTTATTGCATGTTGATAAAATTTGTTTGACACAACTGTAGAAAAACGTAATTTAGGCTAAATATTAGCCAAAATAAGTTTAGTTTTCTTTGTTTTGATTTGAGCATGATATTTATTAGCAACATAAGTTGCGTAAACAACCATAACCATTATTTATATGTTAGACCAAGATTTAGTATCGCAAGAGTATTTTTATAATTTCCTGACTGGAAAGTACTCAATAGCAGTGATGCGGAGGTTACAGCGTAATCTCAAGGAAGCGGGATTAAGTATTACTTCGGAGCAATGGAGCATTATGTACAATCTGTGGGTAGAGGAGGGACTGACCCAGCAGGAATTAGCTATCCGGACATTCCGGGATAAACCGAGTGTAACGCGCCTGATCAATAATCTGGAGCGACTTAATCTGGTGATCCGTGTCAATGACAAAAATGATAGACGATCTAATTTGATCTATTTAACCAAAATTGGCCGGAAGATGAAAGACGAGGGGATGAAGCAAGCTACGAATACGATCGAACAGGCTTTGGGTGGACTGACCGATGATCAGATTGCTCTATCTCATACGGCCTTACATCGTGTATTATTTAATCTGAAATAGTATTGAATAAATTACTGATCACATTGATTATGAAATTATCTAGGTCGAAAGACCAATAGGGGAAAGAAAAAAATAGGAAGCCCTCAGCGTTAACAACGACTGAGGGCTTCTTGTATATCGTATTTATCGAAAGGTTAGTCTTCGAAAAGTTTGCTTTCAAAATCCGTATGACTATTGACCAGTTTTCCTTCCGTACCAAAATAGATTTCTTGGAAACTTAAGGTCCGTATCGCATCTACTTTGCGGTAGAACTTATCTGCGGATACTTCGGATAAGGTTTTGAAACCACAGGCCTCCATAATCTCAACGGTAGCGCGCAATGTATTGCGATGGAATTGGGCTACGCGTACATACTTGTCATTAACATCCAGTCCTTTGTACAGGTGCGGTTGTTGCGTTGCAACACCTACTGGACAAACGTCTTCATTACATTTTAAGGCCTGAATACAACCTAAAGCGAACATCATTCCACGTGCACTATAGCAGGCGTCAGCACCTAATGCAATCACTTTTAGGATATCAAAACCTGTAACAATACGGCTTGATACAATCACTTTGATGTGTTTTTTCAAACCAAATGCGATCAACGTTTTGGTTACAAAAGCTAACGCATCGTAAAGCGGCATCCCCAGGTTGTCCGTAAATTCCAAGGGAGCAGCACCTGTACCACCTTCAGAACCATCGACCGAGATAAAATCTGGGAAGATCTGCGTATTCTGCATGGCATGACAGATGTCCATAAACTCGTGTTTGTCACCAATACATATTTTAAATCCGATTGGTTTTCCTCCAGATAATTCCCGCATGTGCTGGATGAAATGCATCATTTCTGTTGGTGAAGAGAATGCACTGTGTGCTGGAGGAGACATGACGTCCGTACCAGGGATAACGTGGCGTATTGCTGCAACCTCAGGTGTATTTTTTGCGGCTGGTAAAATACCTCCGTGACCAGGTTTCGCACCCTGTGAGAGCTTGAGCTCAATCATTTTGACATTTTCACGGTTTGATTTCTCCCGAAATAGCTCAGCATCAAACTTACCTTCTGAATTACGACAGCCGAAATAACCTGTACCAACCTGCCAGATCAGATCACCACCGTTATTGTGATAGTCACTGATACCACCTTCTCCGGTGTTGTGCGCGAAATTTTGTAAGGCGGCACCTTTGTTTAATGCAGTAATAGCCGTTTTACTCAAAGCACCATAACTCATCGCTGAGATATTGAAAACGCTTAAGCTATAAGGCTTTTTACAGGATTCATTTCCAACAGTCGTACGTAAATCGTGATTTTCGATATGACAAGGGAAAACGGAATGTGCAGCCCATTCGTTACCGACTGCCTGTGGATCAGTCTGCATACCAAATGCGACGGTCTCACGTTGATTTTTTGCCCGTTGATAGACAATGGAACGCTGTCTTCTGTTGAATGGACGACCATCCATATCCGATTCCCAAAAGTACTGTCTCAATTCAGGGCGGATCGATTCGAAGATATAACGAAAGTATCCAACAAGAGGGTAGTTTCGCAAAATCGCATGTTTGGTTTGGAAACTATGGTATAGGGCGATCAATAATAATGGGAATGGAAAGATCAACAACCAAAACCAGCTTGATGTAAATATAAAGCCAAATGATACAATGATTAAATTAATCACAACCATTATTGAAATAATGAGTTTTCTAACTTCCATAGAAAATACGATTGTTTAGTTTTAATTCGCTATTTTAATGTTTAGTCCAATTGAATATATTACTGCTCAATTAGCATTCCAAAATGCGCTTTTGGACACAGCAAATGTACTAAAGTTCCCCAAGTAAATGGATATAATTACTATGCTAGAATAAGTTTTGACAAGTTTATAACTGTTTCTAATAAACTATTTTCTTTTAGTAATCTGTTGCGATAAAAGTTGATAGATTTGCTGTAAATCCGGTTTATTACTAATAAATTTCAAATGTTTTTGCTGTGTCACTTCATCGCCTCGGATTGCAGGACCTGTCTGAACTGTTATTGGAACATGATTTTGTACTTTTTCTGCCGTTTCTAAAATGATCGGTCTGACCAGGTCAAAGGAAATATTATGCTCTTCCAATAGCTCATAGGCAAACTGATAAAGGATATTCGAGAAGTTATTGACCATGACCGAAGACAGATGGATTGCTAGCCGTTGCTTTGAATTGCAATAGATACTACGAGTTGAAAAGGTACGTGCAAGCTGGAGTAAAATCTCCGTATTGCCTTCATTATTGCCTTCAACACAAAATGGAATCACCGAAAAATCAATAGTTTTATTTTTGGATAGCGATTGTGGTGGATAGATAACACCAGCATTCTTAAATCGCTCCAGGATATTTAGATCCGTTGCTCCTGAACAATGTACTACAATCCCGTTGATGTCTTGTGGCATCGTTTCTGCAAGGGCAGGAATAGCCTGGTCTGACACAGCGATAAGATAAAGATCTGCATCACGCTGCAGTTGGCTGAGCTGATCTGTGCTGGGACAATGAAGCGCAAAGGCCAATGCATCCGCATTGGCCTTTGTTTTACTATAGATCTGAACGATCCTGTGTCCTAGCGCTTGAAACGCTTGTCCAAAATGTGTTGCGGCATTTCCGCTCCCTAAAATGGCAATGTTCATTATTTCGCTAATTTTCGTTTCTCTTCCTTATTTCTTCTGACAATGGACATGATAAAACCGATGGTCATGATAATCGTTCCACACCAAAAGAAGTTGATGTATGGAAATTTGATTGCCTTGAAGACTACCCATTTTTTCTCAGGTAACGGCTTTTGATAGACCATAATTTCCAATTTATCTTTGTCCGGCTTGATACCTGTAAACCTAAATTTAAGGCCTTGATCAGTGACATCTTTATTAAAATCATAGATTCCACCATCCTTAATCAAGTAAATGGGCTGTACGTCGTATTGTTTATTATCCGCCGCAACCACTTTTATTTTTAATCCGACCATGACGTCGTTAGGACCTTTTGGGATTTTCTCCAATTGAGCCTCTTTATTGAGCCCTTCAATCACATAATACCCATTGCGGTAACGTAAGGTGTCACCGATATTGACTTGATAGGTCGCAGGTTCTTCGTAATCCTCAAAGCCTGTTTTCTCTTCGTTCGCTGTTTTCGAGTGTTGTGCCTGACTCTCCGCTGCCGCAGCAGTAATCAACGTATATACGTCATGCGTGATGTAATGTTTGGTTGCTGGAGTACCTATCAAACCACCCATTTTGGCATTGTTTTGTGCGAAAGGTTGTAGTACAAATTGTTCTTTTACTTTACCTGTTTCCTCATCAACGCGTTCGTATTTGATTTTGTAATAGGTATTTGGCGCAGCAATGCTATCACCGATATAGGTGATTTTATATTCGCCCATTTGTACAGGTTCTCCTTCGGTTAAGAATAGGTTCTCTCCCGGCTTTTCGACTTTGTCAAAGCCAGATACAGCGATATAGCCCGTATTGTTGACAGAGATAACCTCGTTTGTTGCTGCGGCAACCATAGCTCCGATAAGTAATAGTCCAAAACCGATATGAGCGACGGAAGAACCCGCCAATTTCCATTTACCTTTGACTGCATCACCCAATACCCGGATATTCGCCAGAATACAGAAGATGCTGGCAAAGGTGATCAGGATATAGATCAGGTTGGTATATGTTTTGGTAAAATATGAAATAATTGCTGTCAGGATAATGGCTACAGCGAGAGATGCTACAGTAGAAGCCAAAAATTTACGGCTATCGCTGCGTTTGTATTTTAAAAACTGGGTAAAGCCAGTCATGATCATGACAATAACGGCGAATCCGGATTGCCATTTATTATAATGTTGGATTGGATCTAAAGGAGGTGCGACCTTGGTGCCGAATATTTTGTTAAATACCGGAATAGAAGTGGAGGCGATGATCTGTGCACAGGCAACAGTCAGGACCAAAGCACCAATAAACATCCAGAACTCTCTCGAATAAATCTCTTCGTCTTTTTCGGTAATCGGCATCTCTTTCTTCTTAATGACAAGAAAGACGACCATAATTACTAAAAATGCTACATTGAACAAAATCAACTGCCCACTCATACCTAAATCGGTGAACGAGTGCACCGAAGTCTCACCTAGGACGCCACTACGTGTTAGGTAGGAGGCATAGATCACCAGTACAAAGCTGATCATAGCCAGGAATGTCGCGGTGAAATAAGAATGTCCCGAGTTTTTATAGGCGATCATCACGTGAACTGCGGCGATCAAGGTAAACCAAGGAATAATAGACGCATTTTCCACAGGATCCCAGGCCCAGAAGCCTCCAAAGTTAAGTGCTTCGTATGCCCAAAATGAACCCATAATAATCCCAGCTCCAAGAATCATAACAGCAAATAGCGCCCACGGAAGTGTGGCACTGATCCATTCCTTGTAGCGTTTGGTCCATAGCGCTCCAGTCGCATAAGCAAAGGAACAATCATGGAAGCAAAACCAAGGAATAGGGTCGGTGGGTGAATCACCATCCAATAATTTTGTAAAGTGGATTTAAGCCGTTACCGTCTTTAATTAGGGACAAATAGTTTGCTTGCTTTAGTATAGGGAAATCCATCGCATCACGTAAGAGGATGAATGGGGAGCTTCAATACGTAATCCCAGTAATTCAACCCCTATGATCATCGAGGCTAAAAAAGCTTGACAGAGCATCACAAAAGTCATGACGGAAGTTTCCCAGCTCTTGGCTTTAAAGAGCAATATGGCCCCTAATACGGTCTGCCAGAACATCCAGAGCCAGAAACTACCCTCTTGTCCTTCCCAAAAACTGGAAATGATATAATAGGTAGGTAAGTCTCTCGAAGAGTGTGCAAACGCGTAATTATATTCAAAAAGTGGTTGTAAATAATATAAAATAAAGTTGCGCCGACTGCTACGACGGAGACTGCATTCACCCAGAATCCAATGCGGGCGATCTTTTTCCATGAAGTCTCTTCAGGGTTTTTAGTCGCGAAAAAATAAGCGATACAAGATAAAAGTGCGGCACCAAAGGAAAGAACAATAAAGAATTGTCCGATCTGCCCAGGTAGCAGGTGCTCACCAACGTAATTAACGTCCATTGAAAAATTGATTTTACAAATTAATTATTGAAAGCTGTGGCATTGATTTCCGTCACGACCGATTTATCGTTGTATTTCGATGGACATTTCATCAATATTTTACTCGCTCTAAACACATTCCCGTCCATTTTGCCCGTCAATACAATTTGTTCTGAACGCTCAATGTCCTGAGGTTTTGCACCTCTGAATACAACTTCACATTCTGTACCTTCATTGTCATACATGAAAAAGCTGAATTTGTTGGCATCTGTTTTCGGGTCATAATGAAGTACCTTGTCTTTGTTGAGCTGGCCGACCACATATAGTTCTGTTTTCTTTTCTTTTGCCTCGGTAAATGTCGAGTAGGTACTTGAATCCGTATAGATGACAAGTATCATGGCAATAGCCACTGCAATAATAGCGATTAGAATGATGGAACTTTTTTCATCCGTTTAATTTGTTTTTTGTTTGCGATGAAGCTATCAGATTTACTCATTCCACGATGTGATTGAATAAATCATGATGGTTTCATTAGTATTATTTGTTTTTATCGGTAATGAAGCTGTCAAGAGCAATTGTTCGAACGCTGATCTGAACTAACTAAAACTGATGACGGTTTCATTCGTATGATTTGTTTATGCTATTGTGCCAACCTTCGGAGATTTTCATGTTCCCAGTAAAAGCTTGTGTATCGATCGCAATGAATCCCTTATAATCATTGATTCTGACAAAAGCTGACACTTAATCGAATGCAAAATTACAAATAGATTTGCGAAGAAAGGAATAATGCAACTTTTCGACATTATTTATATTTGTTCTAAATAGGTTGTTGTCCCTGAAAAAATGAGGTATATTTGGATGCTTTTGAATAATTTAAGTTGAGATTTAATATTTTGTTGCAGTTTATATCGCATGAATTTTACAATTGCCTGTTAATATGAGTGTTGCTTTGCGGTCTTTACTGCTCTTATATGGAGTTATATTTCCATTTTTTTTTGGTTTTTGGGCAGGTGAGGTTGCGCAATCAAGAGGTTTCTCTTCAAAATGACAATGATGTCTATCTATTGATTGGCCAGGACCGATATTATACCAACGGTATCAATGTCAATTACCGTATTGCACTACCACCAAGAGGGGCTTCAGAGATTTCGAATACCGTATTGGACTTTGAAGTCGGACAGCGCATCTACAATGGTATTAGTATTATAGATTATCGTAGACAGAATAAGAAATATGACAGACCATTTGCAGGATACCTTTATTTGAGCGCCTCAGGGACTCGTTTTTTGAAAGCCGATCAAGTGATTGAACTTAAAGTCGAATTGGGACAGATCGGTTCCCGATCTTATGGTGAAGGTGCACAAAAGTTTATCCACCATCTTTTTGGAATGTATGAAGCTACGGGCTGGGATACCGCATTGCGCAATGCCTTTGGTGTAGATCTGCAGGCGAAATATTTGAAAGGAATTTATCGGGATCAAGCAGGAGCATTTGATCTCGGGATAATGGGTAGAGGTGCTCTGGGGATGAACAATACAAATATGGAGGTCGGAATTCCTATCCGTGCAGGTAAACTTAAATCGTACCATGCATCGACCTTTACACATGGGCATTTGACAAAGGCTAGAGGTAATGACGACAAAGAATGGTACTTTGTTTATCAACCTAGTTTGGCCCGGATCTTTTATAATTCAACGATACAAGGAGGGCTGGGGCAAGATGATCCTATAGGCGAATTATACCAGATTGAACCTTGGATGCTAAGCCACCGAATAGGGTTCAGTTGGTCCAATCACAAGGTCAATTATGGTATTAATTATATTTTCAATTCCAAGGAACTAAAGTCGGTGTTTCACCGGCATCAATATGGACAGCTATTCTTTGCCTATCGGTTTTAACCACTGCTAACTGTTTTTCAGCGACCGTGTCGGAGAGCCTCTGTCCGATTAGCCTGGTGGTCAACATGGCTGCAACGGTATCGCCAGTGGCATTGAGCATGGTGGCTAGTGGATCTACCAATGTCGCAATAATCATAATGGAGGGAATGACTTCTGTGGGCATCTGATAAACTGATATGATCAGCATTTCGCCGATATATCCCCATTAGGAATTCCGCCGGCCACGATGCTGACCAATAAGGTGATCCCTACAGCCATGATCAGGTTGGTTGGATCAAAAAAATCCTTTCCACTCAACAGTAAAGCGATATAAATTTTAAAAATACAAGCAATGGCTGAGCCATGTTTATGCAGCGTTGTGCCCAAAGGGATGACCACGCTTGCAACAGTATCGGGTATGCCGATTTGTTTTGCAGCCAGTAAGTTGGCCGGCATGGTGGCGAGGCTGCTGCAGCTACTCAGTGCTGTCAGCGAGGGGAGGATATTGTTTTGCCAGTAGCGTTTGACTCCTTTGATGCCGAATGCAAGAAACGCAAATAAACTAAATATTGTAAAGAAATAGAATAGACCAAAAATATAGTACAGACCAATGGGTTTGGCATAGAAACCGAAGAGCTGTGGGCCAAGTGTTCCAACCTGATAGGCAAAATAGGCTCCCAGTCCGATGGGGGCCAGCTTCATGACCATGACCAATAAATTGCCCATGACAGCATTGCCGGAGTTGATAAATTTTCGGAACATATCCGCTGCGGATCCCGATTTACGTGTCGCAATCCCCACTAAAAATGAAAATATAACAAAGGCCAGCATATTTTGCCGGGACAATAGACTGGAAAATTCACTTACAGTCAGGAACCGGACCATTTTTTCGCCCCAGGAGTCCTGTGTGGCGGTGTCAATGATTTCCTTCGCTTGTTCGATAGGAGATCGGAACTGACAGGAAATAGGTAAAGGAAAATAACACTTGTTACACCTGCAACCACAATGCCGATTACAAATACGAGTGACATCATGCCGATAATACGGCCCAATACGCTGTCACCTTCGATATTGGCTACAGATGAAGCTATGGCAAAAAAAGACCAGCGGTATGACGCTGACAAAGAGCAGATTTAGGAAGATATCCCCAATTGGCTTCAGATTATTCACAAAATGTGGAAAAAGACCCCAATTAAACTTCCGATACCGATGCCAAGAAGTAGGAGCAGGATGCTGCCATAGTTCTGTATAAAAGTTTTTGTAGAGTATTCCATTAGGTTCTGTGATTGTTTAGCGTTTATGACGCTAAAATAATCTTTTTATCTATTATTTCTATCCATTTAAATGAATTATAAGTGTTAGTCGTATTGGCATAAATGAACTCGTTTACGCTGTTAATGGGTATTTTAGGGTATTCGTGAACTCAATTCGTTCGGTTCCCTCAGTTTGAGTTAAATCGCGATAGTTTCACTTCATAATGCCTGGATAAAGATTAATTGGGATTTATTTGAGCCAGCTTTTTATCTTTGGGCGGATATACCTACAGAAGACCATCACTATTGCTGTGGAACCTGGAAATGTGAACACGGCCTACTTTACGGGCTTACACTGTTGTTGTGGTGGTCTGCTGCACCGCTTGTTAGATCGGGTGATGTGTAGGGGATATTTACTTTATCAAAAATATAATGACGAAAATGGATTTTGTAACAACCGCAGATGGTTCCAAAACATTGTACAATGCGGAGATAGGTGAATGTTACCATTCTAAGCATGGTGCTGTTCAGGAAAGTAAACACGTATTTATCAAAACTGGTTTGGATCATTTCGTACAACAAACGGGGCTTCAAAGGTTGCTATTTTGGAAGTGGGATTTGGTACCGGACTGAACTTTCTGCAAACAGCTGAACACATTGGGGACAAGTCGTATCAGGTAGACTATGTCGGAATTGAAGGTTTTCCATTACCACTGGTGACCATCGCTGAGACAGGGTATAATGAGAACGTAGCTGCACCTGTCTGGTCGGCTTATCTGGATAACTATGAAGCCGCGTTGCTGCAGCAGGTGCAAATTCACGAGCGGTTACAACTCAGCATTGCCCATACGTTATTGATGGATTTCCAATCCGAAAAAAGATTTGATGTGGTGTATTTTGATGCTTTTGCAGCCATACATCAGCCCGAAATGTGGAGCGATGTGGCATTGGCGCATGTCGCGCAATTCGTTAAACCAGGTGGTGTTTTTGTTACTTATGCCATTACAGGTAATCTCAAACGCAGTATGAAATCTTTGGGCTTTTCCATTGAAAAGGCTCCGGGTGCACCTGGAAAAAGAGAAATGTTGCGGGCTACAAAACTTTAAACGGCCTATTGTTCTATTTTAAATTATTGTTAACTGTTTGATAATCTAAAAGTGTTTTCTAATTTAGCCTTGATATTAAGGCTAACCTAATAGTTCACTTTCCACTACCTCATGACAGATTCACAGTTGATAGACAGTTTGAAGGAAGACAACCAGACAGGGTTTGTGGCTATTTATCATAAGCATTATAAACAGCTGCTTTTCTTTGTTTTGCGTTACCTGAAAGAGGTCGATGTCGCTGAAGAGATCGTAGCGGATGTTTTTGTCAAGGTATGGTCCCGCCGATCCGATTTTCATTCCATGGAAAGTCTGAGGGCTTTTATTTATATTACGGCAAAACACGCCAGTCTCAACGCTATTCGGGACAAACGTACAAAGGGTATTCAGGAACCTTTATCCAATTATGAGGATCTACTTACGGATGATCGCGATGCT
The DNA here is from genome assembly GCF_019285695.1 of Sphingobacterium sp. E70. NCBI lineage: Bacteria > Pseudomonadati > Bacteroidota > Sphingobacteriia > Sphingobacteriales > Sphingobacteriaceae > Sphingobacterium > Sphingobacterium sp. E70. Next base: position 3,508,794 of record NZ_CP079104.1, read on the forward strand.
TTTTCAAAGATGATTCATGCAGAGCTGGTACATGCCATCTTTAATGAAGTTGAAAAATTGCCGGAAAAGCAAAAAGAAGTCTTTAACCTAACTTATCTGGAGGACAAGACTGTAGAAGAAATTGCAGACCAGCTGCAGATGAGTCCAGCCGCTGTATACACGAACCGCTCCCGCGCAGTGAGTACGATTAGAGGGCTTTTGGGGGCAAAGGATGCTTTAACACTTATTGCATTCCTATCCTTTGTCAGTAAGTAACAGACAGCAAGTAGAAACCCGGAAATCAAAGTTTAACAGAATCTATTGCTTATGCAATATAGGGTTTAATGTCTTTTTTTTTTTTTTTTGAAAATATTTATCTGATACACAGTATTTTAATTCTTTTTATGTTTTTTCTGTAAGATAATCTTATGCTTCGTGTTTCTATCGTCAACAAGGAAATGAAAAGAACATCATGTATACGATAGATCATATTATTCAATTACTTCAAGCTTACCTAAAAGGGGAGATTCTCCTAATGAGCATGCCGAATTAGGCATGCTGCTTGAAAAATATCCGGAATTACAGGACTTGGCTAAGAAATTGGAAGATCCGGCAAATTTGCGCGAGGAATTACAGGCTTATGAAGAGTTTTCAACGTCAGATCCGGCGCAAGAACAAAGGATTCTGTCGAATATTATGGATAAAATCGAGGCCCAGGTAGATCAACAGCCCAAACGCCGATGGATGCAGTATGGTTGGTACGCTGCCGCGGCTTGTTTTATTGCTGTTGTTGGCCTGGGAATATGGCAAATAAATAAACGAGATGGGATAGATACGTCGGATCCAGCTACTCCTGTTGATGCGGTTAAATTAGCAGAAAATCTTCTTCCCGGTGGAAATAGAGCCACCCTTCAGCTTGCGGATGGTACCGGTATCGGACTTGATCAACAGCAGGTGGGGATTGTGATGGGCGATGAGATTACCTATACAGATGGTTCAGTTGCCCTGGCGACTGCAAAAGATGAAAAACGCATGATGATCTTGTCAACTCCCCGTGGTGGACAATATCAGATCGCCCTTGCAGATGGGACCAAGGTTTGGCTCAATGCTGATACACGCCTGCACTACCCCAATAAATTTACGGATAAACAACGTGTGGTCGAACTGGATGGGGAAGCTTATTTTGAAGTAGCCAAAGCGGCTGGAAAGCCATTCATCGTTGTTACGGCAAAGGAAAAAGTGGAAGTATTGGGAACTCATTTCAATGTCTATTCTTTTCCAAAAGAGAAGGAGTCTAAAGTTTCTCTGCTGGAGGGTAAAGTAAAAGTCTCCGTTCCTGCAGGAAAGACAAGGCTACTTCAGCCAGGGGAACAAGCTTCGGTACAAGGAGAAGAGCTCTCTGTACAACAGGTACCTGTGGATGAAAGTATTGCCTGGAAGAATGACGAATTTATGTTCAACAACGAGCCTTTGGGAACAGCACTGGCTCAGGTAGCACGCTGGTACGATATTGATATTGAGATTGACCCAAGTGTAGCCAAGATGAAACTATGGGGATCAGTTTCACGACTTGATAATTTTGATAAAGTGTTAAAAATCATAAAGATGACCGATGATAAAATTAAGGTTCAAATCGAAGGAAGGAGGGTCCGATTGATGAAATAAGAACCAAAAATTACCTATATCCTATTTCGTCTATCAAAAAGCTGAGGAAGGTGGTACTTCCCCAGCACATTTTGGTCCGAAATTTTATGAAACGCGCTTAACTGTTTATTAAACTAACAAACCAATCAAATGTAATGAAAAAGTATAAATACCTCATTATTATGAAAATGATTATTATGCTTCTTTTATTTACACTGGGACAGCTCCATGCCGGAAGTTTTGCCCAGACAGTAAATATTAAAAAGAAGAATAGTTCGATCGTCAACGTATTTCGTGAAATCAAAAACAGACCGGATATACTGTTCTGTGCAAATCAGAAATCGTAAATAATACACCTGCTATTACGGTTGATTTCAATAACGTTCCTTTGGATCGTGCGTTGACAGAGCTCCTTACTCCACATGGTTTAACCTATTTTAAGGAGGGAAAATCAATCGTTGTTAAGGCTGGAAAGACTGATTTGGCGATTGATCGCTCGCATAGCACGGCGAAAGACAACATGCTTGAGCTGCAAAAGAATATTCATGGTCAGGTCACCGATCAGCAAGGTAAGGTCCTTTCAGGTGTAAGTGTTACCGTAAAGGGTACAAAAGCGACTGTCGGTACCGATCAAAACGGAAATTATTCGATTGCTGCCAACAGCGGGGCGACGCTAGTTTTCAGTTTTTTAGGCTACGATCGCAAGGAGGTTGAAGTGAGCGGGGAAACGCTCAACGTGAGCCTGCAGTTTAGCCAATCCAATCTGGAGGAAGTAGTTGTCACGGGCTATGGAACTTTTAAGAAGGCAGATTATACGGGATCGGCTTCGACGATTCGGACCGATCGCATGGCAGATGTTCCGGCAGTAAACTTCTCAACCATGTTACAGGGCAATGCACCCGGTGTTCAGGTGAACTCCTTATCGGGACAACCCGGAGGAGCGACCGATATCCGTATTCGTGGTATGGGATCCATTAACGCCTCAAACAAACCTTTGTTTGTCATTGATGGCGTACCCGTAATGTCCGAAAATATTGCTTCAAGTGAGTCGAATAATGCTGGATTGGATGTCATGTCGACCATAAATAGCTCCGATATCGAGCAAATTACTGTTATTAAAGATGCTGCTGCAGCTTCCCTTTACGGTTCACGTGCGGCGGGCGGTGTGATCTTAATTACCACCAAATCCGGTAAAGCAGGTAAACCCGTGTTTTCAGTGAAGGGAGATTATGGGCTATCCAGTCAGGCAACAGATTTTCGCGAAGTGATGGATGGGCCACAACGACGTGAGATGCTTTTGGAAGGCTTGCGCAATAGAGCTCGCTATTTAGATAAGTTAACGGATGAGACCCAGATTGAAGATTATGCGCAGGCGAATATTGATAAATATGCACCTATTCCGACAAGCGGCTGGGCAGATTGGAAAAAGAACTGTTTCGTCGCAACTCGCCTTTCAGAAATGCAGATATATCTGCTTCGGGTGGAGATAGCAAGCTTTCCTATTATACATCCATGGGGTATACCAATCAGACGGGATTATCCTATCAGTCGGGCTTCGAACGTCTCACTGGAAGACTGAACGTCAAGTACAAAATGAGTGAAAAGATGGAGTTGGGGCCAATATTTTGTATTCCAATATTACACAGGATGTCAATTCCGAAGGGGAGGCTATACCTCGCCAATCTATTCTTCGCGTCATAAGATTACAGCATCAGAGCCGGTTTATAACGAAGATGGATCTTTCTTCCTGGATTTCTTTTCTAATGGCCCACGTAATCCCAAGGCTTCTTCCTTGTACAATTTCCGACGGGAAAAAGGTGACCGCTCATTCAATACGGTTTTTGCCAACTATAAATTTATTGATGGGCTAGTTTTTAATACAACTTTTAGCTTAGATCATACAACAACGCGTTACAACTCTTGGTCGGATCCTCGCACCTCGGATGGCGAAAAGACGAATGGTTCCTTGACCACAAGTTTTTCGGACTATAAACAAATGGTATGGCGCAATAGTCTAACCTACACCAAAACATTGGCGGAGAAGCATCATCTGGATATATTGGGCGGTTATGAGGTAAATACCTATCGTCGGGAAGGAATTAATGGTGCTAAGGACAATTTTCCAACCGTGGATAAAACAGTGTTGTCCAACGGTTCGGTTTTGACAAATGCGTCTGGATCTAATATGGAGTGGCGTTTGCTGTCTTACCTGTCACGTGCGAATTATAATTATGATGACAAGTACTTTTTAGGAGGTAGTATCCGTATGGATGGTAGCTCACGTATCCACCGCAGCAACCGTTGGGGACATTTTGGTCATTGTCGGGAGCTTGGAAGTTTACAAAAGAAGACTTTATGGCATCTTTAAATGATGTGATCAGTGACGGTAAAATCCGTGTTTCTTATGGTACCAATGGAACCTTGCCATCCGAATTTTATACCTATATGGATTTGACAGGCTTTGGTTTTCCGTACAGGAACAATCCTGGTATGCGGGAGATCCAGATTGGAAATCCGGGTCTGAAATGGGAAAAACAGAATAACCTCAATATAGGATTGGATTTACGTTTGTTTGAAAGACTGGGGCTTACCTTTGAATGGTACCAACGTCAGTCATCGGATTTGTTGAACGATGTTCCTACATCTTATACAACGGGATTCTCATCCTATCTGAGCAATATTGGAACGATTCGCAATTCGGGTATTGAGCTCGACCTGAATGCAGATATTCTGCGAAATGGGGCATTTAAATGGACGTCGAGTTTAAACTTTGGAATGAACCGTAATAAAACGATTGCCTTATCTGATGGTAGTTCGGAACTGCGGGATGGAACACAGATTCACCGCATTGGACAACCATGGTATAGCTATTATTTAATCGAATTTGCAGGGATCAATAAGGAAACAGGTGTGCCACAATATTATATCAATGATCCCGCGAATCCAGGTTCCAGAGAAACCACCGAAGATTATACTGCTGCAACGCGGATATTGTATAAGAGTGCGGATCCCAAGTTGGTGGGTGGTTTTACGAATACATTCCGTTATAAATTTTTGGATCTGAATTTCACTTGGACTTATTCATTGGGTGGAAATTCCTATGACAGTGGTGCGCAGAAAACGGAGTTGGGTGGTAAAACGGGTTATGACAATATTCCAAAATATTACGAGCGGAGATGGCAAAAACCGGGTGATGAAACCGATATCGAGATGTTTATGGTCGGAAATAAATATGACATGAGCAGCGTGGCCAATACACGTCGTGTGCATTCTACGGACCATATCCGTTTGAAAAATCTGACTTTCGGGGTTTCTATTCCGCAGCATATCTCCCGTAGACTAAAAGTGAGTAATATTCGGGCTTTCTGTTCCGGTATGAACTTACTGACCTTTGCGGCTTATAAAAACTACGACCCCGAAGTACCTGTAAATGGAGTGGTATATTTCGAATCCCTAAATTGAAGACTGTAACCTTCGGTTTGGATGTTAAATTTTAAGGAGTAAGCACTGATTCGTTCATGATTATAATTTCATTTTTCAGAAGAAAGGAATTTTAAAATATGATCATGGTAATCACCCCATCGGTATGATGGGAAAAAATAAAATAGAGATGAAGAATATAGTATCAATAGCGTTATTGTCCTGTGCATTGCTGACAGGCTGTGGCAACAAATGGCTGGAGACAGCACAGCCAAGCACCTCAACCGAAAGTTCGGAGGCCATTAAATCGGCAAATGAGGCGAGTTACGCATTAAATGGTATTTACGATATTATGCGTGGCTATGAATATTATGGTGCGCGCATGACGTACTACGCTGATGTCACTGGCGAGGATATGCTCGCCAATGGTGACACAAAGCGTGCTGCAGGTTATTATCTTTTTGACTTTAATAAGGATAATACACCATCCTCACTTTGGTATCAACCTTACCGTGTGATCCGTAATGCCAACGGAGTATTGGCCTATGTAAATGGTGTGTCTGCCGACCAAATGACCGATGTGCTCAAGGACATCAAGGGACAGGCATTAACCATGCGTGCAATGGCCCATTTTGACTTGGTCAAAGTATTTGGAGCGCCATATGCCGTAAATCAAGGCGCTTCTTTAGGGGTGCCTATTGAGACGGAGAAGCATGTGTCTACAAGCAAACCGGCTCGAAATACCGTTAAAGAGGTATATGCCCAGATTATCACCGATCTTGAAGGTGCTGACAGCTTGTTGAGTACGGCAAGAAATGATGGTAAGTTGAATAGATTTGCTGCAGAGCAAGTATTGGCACGTGCCTACCTGTATACAGGAGAAAATGCGAAAGCCTTTGCTATGGCAGCCACATTGATTAAAAATGCTGAAGCTGCGGCAAGTTCAAAAAAGGGCAGTACCAATTGTGGAAAAATGAGGAATATGCGACGGTGTGGTCGAAGGACTTTACAAGCGAAATATTGTTTCAGTTGTCTAATACCAAAGTGGAGGCCAGTGACTCAAAAGAGGGGATTGGAAACCTGTTATGGCGCTTGGGCTACAATGACATTATTCTTTCAGATGATTATTTGAATTTGCTGAAAGATGATCCGAATGATGTGCGTCAGAAAGTGATTACCAAATATACCAGCAAGCAGGTCGATTATTACTATTTGAATAAATATCCGGGCAACACGGCGGAGAATGAAAATCCTGAATTTGCTGATATTCCGGTTCTTCGGCTATCGGAAGCATATCTGATTGCGGCTGAGGCAGCGGTGAAATTGGGTGATAATAGCAATGCACTTAATTATTTAAATGCCATTGTCAAGCGCGCCAATCCGGCCAAGTCGGTAAGTGGAACGGTAGACCTGAACCGTGTGATGGAAGAACGTCGTCGTGAGCTCGTTGGTGAAGGTCATCGTTTATTTGATGCAATGCGTAATAACCTACGGATAGAACGTAAAGGTAAGGCGCACGTTTCGCCCTTATTGCGACCTGAGACAAAGTCATTTGACCGAACATACTTCAAAACGCAGATGGCTATTCCGAGAAGGGAAATAGACGTAAATCCAAATATTGTTCAAAATACCGGCTATTAAAATACGTCACGATGCAAAACAATCGGAAATATAATCTTAAACACCTATGTACTGATCCAGTTTGGATCAGTACAGGTACTTTTTACTTTTTATATTGTTTGGTTTTCAGCAGTTGCATGCACAGACTCAACAGCAGTTGGGGCAACATGATGGCCCTTATTTCTTCTACGAAGCGGGGAATACCAAATCTGTACGCGTAGTTGATGGAAAGATACAAGTCGATAATTCACTTAAAGAACCTTTCTCGGTGTCCACCGAAGATGGTCAGTATCACTTTGAGGTTTCGCGCCATCCTATAACAGTTCCCAAAGAGGTTTATCGTCCTAGCGACAAGATCATGGTACTTTCCGATCCGCATGGTGACTTTGCCTCTTTTTATGCTATTTTAAAGGCGCAAAAGGTGGTTAATGCGAACTATGGGTGGACTTTTGGAAATAATCAGCTAGTCGTTATAGGAGATGTGTTTGATCGGGGAAAAGATGTCCTGCCTATTTTTTGGCTGATCTATAAATTGGAACATGAAGCTGTTAAGGCTGGTGGACAGGTTCATTTTTGCTGGGCAATCATGAGGAAATGTTGATGCGTGGGAATTATAAATATACGCAGGATAAATATAAGGTGTTAGCGGATTCCATTGGTAGAAGCTACCGTGATTTTTGGTCATCAGAGACGGAATTGGGACGATGGCTGCAGAGCAAGAATACGATGGAGAAAATAGGTGATTATCTTTTTGTCCATGCGGGGCTGAGTACGGCAATGTTGGATCCAAAATGGACTATTCCTGCAGTCAATGATTCTGTTCGCCGTTATCTGTTCCACACGAAAGAAGAGCGGCAGCAGTCGGAGGCGGCATCATTTCTTTTTGGTAGCGAAGGTCCATTATGGTACCGTGGTATGGTGGTAAAGGAGGAAAAATACCATCCGTTGGGTGAAGAGGATTTGAATAACATGATGAAAATATATGGTGCTAAGCAGATTTTTGTAGGGCATACCATTTTCCCTGATGTAAGTAGTTTTTATGAAGGGAAAGTGTACGGTGTGAACGTCAGTAACGAATCCAACCGACTGAAAGGACGTAGCCGAGGGCTGCTCATTGAGGGCGGTAAAATTAAGGTAATCTACGATGATATTACCAAGAATAAAGTAATAAATTAGATCGCTTAGGCATCGCAGTAATGATAAAAGGCCGGAATTTAATAATTCTGGCCTTTTTGGGTTATTAGTTATGTGCATCTGCGTTCTTTACCATGAATAATTAAAGAAATTCGAAAACTGTTGATGTTTATTATATTCCCATTAGGTAGTCTTCTTCTGTCTAAGTCCGTGGCACCCGCAAGCGTATGGTGAGATTATTGTTGTGTGATTCGGATGACTTGTAATCAAATAGACCAAGCGCCCACAATTGCGGCTGGGTGGAAGCTTTTATTATTTAGTAATAGATGTTTTTGACGATGGAATCCATAATATTCGATGTTCATACCAACCAGTACGGTTGTAGCATCTTTATCGTTTACATCAAAAGATAGCTGTTCTAATTCGACCATTTTGGGCCGCGTATGCAAGTTGATGGGGATCTGAGGACTATGGACCTGAATATATTGTTGTTTATCAAAGTTGAGCATAGCAACGGAGAGGTTGATGATTAAAGATCACAATTTTTTGGCTGGCGTAAGTCCTTTTGTTTATCAAATTTTGGGAACTGGATGGTAAGTTGTTTATTGTCCAATAATTTGAATTCTGGATCGAAATGCATAAAGTCTTGCAGATGGCATTTTTCGTTGAATTGAAAATTAACCAAGCGGTTTATCTTAGGGCTACGTATGGCTTCTTCCTTACTTAGCTGTCCCCTCGGGCCCAATGCTCTTTGAAGGTGTGTAATCAACCGATTGTGCATACTGCTATCATGTAAATCCACATGTACTTCAGCCATCATACGTCGAATGTACGCCCCTATTGAACTGGTATCTCCAAAGCCTGTTGCAGCGATTTTCGTCCCTTTACTCTGTTTTGATTTAGGGCGAGGATTTGTTTGTACGATTGTTTTGTCGTTCGATTGTCGAAAGACCACGTTTCCAACTAAGCCTTTCAGATTTCCATTTTCTATTATTGCCATAATTCAAATTTAAATATTTAAGTAACTGTAAAACAAATAATTATTTATTTTTAGCGAATTGAAAATAGGGCTTTGCTACGTATTTTAAATTTGATAATTGTTGTCGAAGGCCAATTGTTAAATTGATAATGGATAAGTTGTTAGGAATTAGATTCGACGGCATGCAAGTTATTATGATCGTGTTTCGTACTTGCTTTGACCCATCGTCGTCACTGCGTCAGATTGCATACGTGATGCGAGCGATATGAGTCCGTGGTGAGTCCGAGTCTTACACGGATATATGATGGTGGCACTATGGTAAGATCATGCTCTTACCTGCTTTAAGATACAAATAAGGCCCAAAGATGTCCCGAATCCCTCCCGATGGATGGTCAAATAGCTTGCATAACACGGACTTCGTTCTGAAAAACGGTTCGTATGTGTAGTATTAATTTTTAAATAATTATATATTATATGTATTTGTATTTAATTTCTATTGATTTAATTTGAATTATTTCAACAATTCTATTATTTTGTTTAGATTTTAAATACACGTTAGTTTGATGTGTTTTACTTGTCTTGTTAGCGTAGTGTATCGTATTGTTTGCAATTCATCTTATCAACATCATTGATGTTGGTTTTAAGTTAATTAACATGATTTTCCACATTTTACAAGCCGCTTAATAGTCGGATATAATTGTCAATGTATAATTGTTTATCTTTTGATTTATATTGTTGGATATAACGCGGATGATCCAAAATGGTCATTTTTCCGAATAGTTTCTCTTTCTGATTGATTTTTGCCAAAAAGGTGGCATTCTTTTTCCTAGAACAAATACTTCCTCCGTTTCGAGTCCCATGTTGATATGTTTTTTAGGGATTCAACCATAAATGATCTGACCATTTCGAAGAGCTGTTTATCGTCGTAATAGTTTGCATTAATCCAATTGTCAGGTTTTGTATGTCTAACGATTGCTAGCGGGAAAGGGAGTTGATATAAAATTGTTTATAAAAGGTTTCAGGGCCGCCATAAGCTTCAATCATATCATACATAAAGACCGAGGAAATTTCATGTGTATGGGCAGATTGCATTTTTATGCCACATGCACTGTACAATCGTTTGGTGTCGGTAAAAGGAACACCTGTTACGCCCGCACCATGTCTGCTGGGGTTGATCCCAATGATAAATTTACGTTTGAGATTGTCGTTATAATACTTATTGTAAAATTGCTGCATGACGACCAATGTCTCAGGATTGTCGAGGTAGGGGTTGATGACATTAAAATCCGCTGGAAGTTTTCCCGAATAATGGAGCTGTCTGTTAAATGTGATTACTTTTTGAGCAAATGTGACCATAATGGATGCTTTAGCAGAAAGATAGTCATTTAAAAGAGGAAAATAGTATTGATCGAGTGGTATGTCAAAGATATCACCAAATTTTAATAAAGCACATCTATGGTTATTAATAGGTTGTTGTTGTCATTTAAATAATTTTTGAAGTTTTTTTCTGATGGGAAGTACTTCTTTGATTTACGTCTCTGGGCTGCTTTATCAAACATATACGCCTAAAATCAATTCATTAGGATCCCTTAACAGGGCTGACTGGAAGACTTACAATTATATTTGATTCAATATGGTTAAGCCACTCATCTGTATTTTTCAGTAGAAAACTGCTCAGATGTCTCGTGAAGGAATGTTATGAACATACTGATGGTTGTTTTAGTGCTATGTTTTGGGGGTAAGGGGAACCGATTGGTTTCGTGTGTCTCAATTATCGTTTCTTTTACAATAAAAATGCCTCAAAAGTGCTTGACTTTTTGAGGCATTTAAAAAAATAGGCTATTTTCAGATTTGTGTTTTCAGTAAATATCTAACCTAGTTTAATTAAGTAATTGTCACGCGAGGTGAGCTTAATTTGGAAATGCATAGAAAGCAACACCTTCTTTAATCCATCCCGGCCAAGCATTTGTGGCGTTGGGGTTTGAGCTATAAAAATAGTTTGGTCCACCTTTACTAGTTGGAAATTGAAATTGATAAATTGGTATAGATCCCAGTACCTGTGAAGTATATCCATAGAACATAATTCCATCATATTGGTAAGTTGCTTTATTTAAATTTATATTCGGTGTTAATATTCTGTTGTTATATGTATGGCTCATGAACTGATAAATCGGGACAGCGCTGTAGTATGGGAAGGGATATGCTTTGAATGATTGATTGTCGGGCGACCATCCAGAACCGGGATATTTATCATGCATATTAGGGTCTAGAGAGTAAGCATTCCTTCCTGCACTTTGATTATAGAAACCATACACCTCCATTGCTGCAAGCTTCACTTGAGCGTTTTTAATGTGTTTTTCGACAGCAGTTTTAACCAAAGCCTTTTTGGTTGGATTGGTTATCAAATCATAGAGGAAAATTGTTTTACCTACAGAAATCAATGCGGCGTTTCGATCGGTAATGCTTTGCTGCCAATTTGCGATGTTAATTGTTTCACTTGAATTACCATTATTATCAATTGTTATTGACCTGCCTGAGTTTGTTCCTCCAAAGAATTGTCCTGTATATTCTTTACTGCGAGTTTCGTTGACAATTTTTGTTATTTCTTCTTTCGTTTTATTTGAGGTGATGTTTAAACCGATAACATTGAACAAACTAATTCCTAACCCTAATTTTACAGCTTCTTTCTTGTTTTCATAACTACTTTCATTAAAAATTGCACCGCTGTAGTTAAATCTTAATCGACCACCAATACTAATGTCCAACATCACATGGGTTCCATATCTTTGTACAAGGGCATCAGCATTTTGATTCGTAATATTGTTTAGAAATTCTGGGGTTAAATATTGGATTAGCAAATTTAAGTCGACATCTTGATTGAATCGTATTCTTTTTATCCGTTGTGTAACTTCGTATGTAGCATATGAATATTTACTTGAGTACGTGTTAATGCTTTGGTCTGAGCTATTTTTGTTTATACTGCCTTTAAAGTTCAATATATCAGTAGCGACTTCTCCTGATGGAGATGCTGTTCCTTAATAGTTGCAGTGTCACCAGCTCCAAAGGATTTGCCTGTACTAATCTCTTTTAAATAGTCATAGGCCGATGCTCCAATATAGAAGTAGTCCCCATTTTCGGTAGTCGAATTTACATCAATTCTATGTATATAGTCATTTTCAAACTTTTTCATATCAAAAATAGGGGCATCAGATATGCTGTTGATATTGAGTATATCGCCAGTAACATCTAATCCATATCCCAAAACATCCCATTTGCCGTCGCCACCGCTGGCTTTCTTTTCGGAATTGTTGTTGAGTAGTTTGTCTTGCGGAATTTCATTTTTCTTACAGTTAGTAAGAAACATTGTTGAAGCTATCAACGTGTAAATTAGATTAATTCTTTTCATCATTACGTTATTTTTATTTAAATTAACGCAATAATATTTATATTTTAATATTATTGATCACTTTATTTTAATTTTTGAAATTAAATGTTTTTAAAATTTTTTTTTACTTTAGGGTTATCAATAGATTGTTGTTGTTTTCTTTTAAATAGGTTTTTAAGTTTTTTATGTGGAAGGATAAGTCTTACTTTAATTTAAATCTATTTTCAATAGAAAGTGTTTCTTTTGGAAGGAGATTTGTTTCTATTTTTATCTTTTTGATTTTTGGCGATGCATCTTTTGTTTTAGATGCATGTTTCCTACTCATTCCTAAATCTAACAGTATGCTTCTAAAACCGATTTCATCTGGATCCCCGAGAATAGGGCTGCTCGGAAGGTCTACAATAATATTTGGTTCGATACCATTAAAATAATCAAACCAACCATCCGCATTTTTTAATAGAAAACTGCTGAGATATAGTGAATATCGATCAATATCAATTGGGAAAAAACCTACCGGTTTTCCGAAAGTTTTCTGCCCTACTGTTTTTACTTTGAAATAGGGTTTAAAAATACTGATTAATAATTCACTTGCTGAAGCAGTTGATCCTGATGTTATGAAATATATGTTTTCTATACTCTCTAATTTTCCTTGTTTACTAAAATGATAGGTATTTCCCTTTTCACTAAAATCAACGTCAGCCATCGTTGCCTGCCTTCCATTTATCTTCACGTAATTACCGTTAACATCTAGATAGGGCTGATATTTCAGTATTTTGGTATTTCCGGTACTTAGTATATCATTGAACTTTTCATAATACATTATTTTACCATGTAATTTGCTCGGTGCAATCAGGTTGGCGAGATATTCTGTAGTTTCGATATAACCTCCTCTATTGTAGCGCAAATCAAGGATGATCGTCGAAGGATGTCGTTCAGCGATATCAATGAATATATTGTCTAGATCCTTCTTTAGGATATCCAATTTAGGGAAAGATGATATCGCAAAATATACTACATCATTGCTGTAAGAAACTATTATATCATTATTTTTATATTGGAAATCGTTTTCGTTTCAGCTCTGATATCGCGATTAAAATTCGTTTCCAAATAGCTATATCGAGGAATTCCAGCATATGAATATTCAAAAGGTAATTTGGTGTTCTCGTTAATCTTTAGCTGTGATATATCAAATAACTCCTTATTTAATGCATTTATTTCCGGTGATATATACGCATATTTCTCTCTGGGCGAGAAGGAGCCATAACTAGGGAGCGCATCGTTCCATAGGTAAATTTCCTTTGCATAAAGATACAATGAATCTATTGTTAGTTCAGTTCTCGATCCTGTTTTTGGAGAGATATTTTCGTCCTTTTTTATCCTTTTTACATGAGGAAATACCTATAAGAAAGGTTATTATTGTCAGATATATAAAACTGTTGCTCTTTAATTTGGGCCAATTGAAAATTTTCATAGGTCAAATATAAGATCTTAATATATTTCTTAAAAATTTTCATTGGAAGTAAATGTCGGCGGATTGGCCAGTTAGTATTGGTCGAATTATTTTAAAGAGTTTAGGTCATATAAATCGAGGATATGTCATTTTATAATAAACAGGAAAAGGGCGTCAATTGACGCCCTTTTCCTGTTTATATCTAAGTCTCTTATTAGTGACCTTGCGTGCCATCTACACCATGAGAATGTCCGTGAGACAATTCCTCTTCAGTAGCAGGACGTACAGTTAAGATTTCGATATCGAAATTCAACGTTTTACCAGCCATTGGGTGGTTTAAGTCTGCAATAACAATTTCTGGAGTTACTTCTGCAACTACAGCACGGAATTGGTTTCCTTGGTTATCTTGCAAAGGCAATACTTCACCTACTGGAGGTAAACCTGTTTCTTTGAACATATCTACTGGCAATTGCGCGAATGCTCTTTCGTCTTTTTCACCGTAAGCATCTTCTGGTGCCAATTCGAAAGAAATTTTGTCACCCACGTTTAAGTCAGCGATGTTTTCTTCAAATTTAGGCAACATCATACCTACACCATATAAGAAGTCTAGAGGTTGTTCTGCAGTTGTTTCTTCAACGAAAACTTTTTCACCGTTTTCTACTGTGTGAAGTCTGTACGTCAATGCTACGACGTCGTTTGCTTTTATAGCCATCTGATTTTGATTTTTGGGAGCCTGAGGCTACCGTTTATTAAATATAATTTATTAACGCTGTTATGGAATCTTGCGGAAGACTGCAAGTCTTATTTTTACAAAGATATGCTTTTGTTTCCTTTCCGATTCTGTTCTCTAACAATGGAAGATTTTCTTCCATGCCGCCGAGCACAATTTTGTTAGGGATATAATGTTGATCCAGTTCCTTGCGAAAAGCTAGTGCATCCTCACCCGTCAACGCGATCTCATTGATCCCATGTATCTCTTCTAGCAATAATATTGCCCAATTTGAATAGGCGGAACCATAAGTCTTGATTTGCGGAAATACATTAGCTAGTAATTGATCAGCTATTGCGGTATAATTTTCATTATCAAAAAGCAAACCTAAGCGCTTCAACTGACGCACCATTGTTGAGGAAGAGGAAGGGATCACATTGTCCATGATCTCACTTTTTCGAGCGATCAGTTCTTCGGCTTCGGCCGAAGTATAGTAAAATGTTTTTGCTTCACATCATAAAATAATGCAATAGCCCTGTCTGCCAATTGCCGGGCAATGGTCAACCATTTTAGGTCAAATGTAGCTTCATAGAGGGCTATAAAGGCCTCTACTGTAAATGCATAGTCATCTAAAAACCCCGCTATTGCACGATTTTCATCTTTTGGTTGATGCAATAAATAATTGTTGTCCCGAATGAGTTCCGCACAAATAAACGCGGCATTATTTAGCGCGAGATCTAATAGATGCTTCGAGCCAAGGCTGCGGTAAGCGTCTATTAGTCCTTTCAATAAGAGGGCATTCCAGGTCGTCAATTGTTTATGATCGAGTCCCGGTCGAACACGTTGTTCGCGGTAATCAAAAAGTTTTTGCTTCGTAATTTTTAAAAAACCTGCCCATTCGTCAGCTGACATATTGACCTTTGTCGCTAACTGGTCTGCATTAATGGCGCAAATGGGGACATTTGTACGCTCTTCTTCCCAGTTGCCACCTTCGGTGATATTAAAATATTGAATGAACAACGCCGCGTCTTCACCCAGAATTTCGTCGAATTCAGCTTTTGAAAAAAGAGTATTTCCCTTCGATTCCTTCACTATCGGCGTCCAATGCGCTGTAAAAGCCATGATTGGGGGCAAGCATTTCACGCTCAATCCAGATAGCCGTTTCTTCGATTATTCTTTTATAGAATGGATCCTTATTTTGTTGATAAGCTTCGGCATAAAGCGAAAGTAGCTGGCCGTTGTCATACAGCATTTTTTCAAAATGAGGGATATGCCAATAGTGGTCTACTGAATAGCGGGCAAAACCACCACCAATCTGATCATAGATTCCTCCAGAACCAATTTTTTTCAGCGTAAAATGTACATGATCCAATATAGCTTGATCGCCAGTGAGTACAGCATATTTTAAAAAGAAAGACCAGTTGTTGGGGAGCGGAAATTTAGGAGCTCTTGTATAGCCGCCTTCTTTCTTATCGAAGGTTTCGCTCCAAGGGCCGATGATTTCTTCGAGATCTTTGGTTGTGTATTGTTCGGGAATGGGGTTGATGGGAAGTTTCTCTGCTCGTTGGATGCCACTGGTTAACTTATTGGCATAATCCAAAGCGACTTCAGGTTTCTCTTCCCACATTTGAGCAATTTGTAACAGGATATTCTGCCAATCGTGCGGTTTGAAATAGGTGCCGCCATAAATCGGACGGCCATCAGGTAGACATATACAGTTCAAAGGCCACCCGCCGGCATTGGTCATCAGTTGGACGGCGAGCATATAGACTTGATCAATATCTGGACGTTCTTCTCGGTCGATTTTGATGGACACGAAAAATTTGTTCATGGTCTGAGCAATAGCCGAATTTTCAAAACTTTCTCGTTCCATCACATGACACCAATGGCAGGCCGAATAACCTATGCTAACAATGATAAGTTTATTTTCGTCTTTCGCCTTTTTTAAGGCTTCGGCTCCCCATGGCATCCAATCCACTGGATTGTGTGCATGCTGCTTAAGATAAGGGGAGTTTTCAAACTGCAGTTGATTCGCCATAAGACGAAGGTAGTGAAAATGGAGGAAAGATTTTGTTGTAGCATAGCTTTCTGTTTCTTCGTTTAGGAAGAGATATTCAGAAAAAGAAATCTGATTGTTATTTAACGTGTTGTCTTGGAGAATGTCTTGTTTTCGCAAGAAAAGAACTTTATTTTTTCATTTCAATAAGAACAGGTTAATTTGATGAATTTCATTACTTTTACATGCGATTATTATTAGCTTTACCGAAGTCCTATGTCAAACGACGTTGACCTGCTCAAAAAGATAGTTCATAAAGATAGAGATGCTTTTGAAACTATTTATAAAGCCCATTTCCGTAAATTGTATACATTGTCTTTTCGGTACGTGAGAGATGAAGCGATCGCCGAAGAGTTGACAAACGATGTGTTTATGATGTTATGGGAAAATGCGGGCAAGCTAGCTATTAATCTATCACTCGGAGCTTATCTATCACGCAGTGTCATCAATCTCTCCCTTACTCACCTCAAAAAGAATCAACGTCTGCTGGATCGAAATAATGATTATATCAAGGATCTGGATCTGACGGACGATGAAGATCAAGCCGATTTCGCTGCGCTATACGAATCTAAACTGTTGATGATCGAAAGTATACTGGAGAGTCTACCTCCTCAGTGTCGAAAAATCGTTCTGATGAGTAAGTATGATAAGATGAAGCAGCAGGAAATTGCCGATCAATTGGGGATTTCCATCAAAACCGTTAAAAATCATTTGACCATTGCCTATGATAAAATTCGGGTCGCATTGGCCAAACAAAGAACATACCTGTTGCTCTTAATTGGCTTTTTATTTTTTTCATTAGGACTTTTTGTTCAGTTTATTATCTTATAGATATGGAAGAAAACAATACTTCAAGATTTATTCCTTATGATCTGATCCAGAAAGAATTGGATGGGGTTATTTCCGCAGAGGAAAGGCTGTTGCTTGAACGTTGGCTTTCTGAGGATCTGGAGAATCGTAAGCTATATGATGAAGTCAGCATGATATCCAGTGACCTTATAGTGTTGGAGCAGTATAAAAAGTGGATGCCAATAATCAATGGGAAAGATTTAAACAACAGTTGGATAAAAAGACCACAGATAAAGAGGAACAAAACTTACTCCTATAAAAACGATCTGGAACCCTGGATGAAACTCGTTGCAGCGGCAGTGTTGTTATTGATTGGGTTTGCTAGCTACCTGAACTTCGATCGCTGGATGGGCTATGAGGTCAGATTATATGGGTCAGCTGCAGAGGAGCCTATTATATTGCCCGATAGTTCGGTCATGATACTACATGCTGGTGCTGAAGCTGTATTCAATAAGCGTACGTTCGACCAGAAACGTTTTGTAGAACTAAAAAAAGGAAAAGCATTTTTTGATGTGAAGCATGGGAGGACATCTCCCTTTGTGGTCGACCTGGCCAATAATTATGTACGCGATATAGGGACTGCCTTTGAAATCAATTTGATCGCCGAAGATGTAGAAGTCTTGGTGAAAGAGGGGTTGTGGCCTTGAGTGGCGGAAAAGGACCTGCAGCAAAAGAACTGATTCTGCAAAAGAATGAAAAGGGATTTTTTAAACGTGAGACAGCATCTCTGTCAAAGATTGACCTTGGCCCTCTGGACAATGATCATAAAGTAGCGCAGAAACTTAGCTATTCAAATGAACGCTTAGATAATATCTGTTTGGATCTTGAAAAGCGTTTTCAATCGAATATCATTGTGGTCGGTGAGGAGCTGAAAGCACGGAAGCTGAGTATGTATTTCGATGGGCAATCGCTTAATGAAATTGTGCAGATTCTTTCCAAGACTTTAAATGTGAAATGGAAAGCGAGTAAAAAAGGGTATAGTATCTACGAATAGCGACCAGGGATTATTGATATGAAGGGTATTGTTCTGTATCGTTTTCTCCTTTTTTTCGGGCTGTTTATTTTGACTGGTTCGAAATCACTGGGTCAAAATAATCTAGCTGATATCCAAGTCTCCATTGACACCCAAAATAAAGAGATTATTCAGATTTTGACAGAGATTCATCGAAACTATGGTCTGTCAATGTCGTACGATGAGCAGATTTTCAATAAAAATATCATCTATGGCAGAAATTTCAATAAGTCCAGCCTGGAGGAAGTACTACATTATTTGCTGAGGGATTCTAGAATCGGTTTTACAATGATCAATCGGGCATTGATTTTCTATAAGGAAGATAAGGATTTTACCATTAAAGGACGTGTTGTTGATAGTTTAAGTGGGGAGAGTTTGATCGGTGCGACCTTAATGATCCCTGAGAAGAATAAAAGCAGCCTGAGCAATAAATATGGATTTTATTCACTTACGCTTCCGCAAGGAGATTACAGTTGTTTTGTTAGCTATTTGGGTTATAAGACCCGTGCGGTTCGATTGAACTCCCAACTGGAGGATGGCTACGTACTTATTAAGCTTGCACCTGCTGGTTTGAGCCTAAATGAGGTTGTGGTGGATATAGATTCTTCGTTGATAGTCCAATATACCGGTCATTTTACTGATAAAATCAACTGGCCTCGAGCGCGCAGAAATGCATTTTATAAAGGTGAGGCCGATATTATGAAGGTTTTACAAATGCAAAATGGTATCAACGGATTGACGGAAGGAGGAAGTAATTTATTTGTTCGCGGGAGTGGTAAGGATCAGAATTTGATTCTTCTTGATGAGGCGGTGGTCTATAATCCTTCGCATTTATTTGGTTTAACCTCTGTTTTTAATTCAGATATCTTAAAAAATACGCAAGTGTATAAAGATGCACTTCCTGCAAATTTAGGTGGACGTCTTTCCTCCATTATGGATATGAGCACGAGGGATGGTGATGCCAATAATTTCCATGTTTTTGGTGGAGCCAGTTTGCTTGTTACACGACTAGGAGCAGAGGGACCCTTTATTAAAAAAGGTAAAGGTGCCTTTATTGCTACTGCACGGACCAGTCTATCCAATGTATTGAATACGGATTATCGCCTGTTCAATGTAAAAGGTAACTACAGCGACTATAATATCAAATTGAACTATACACTTGACAATAGAAATCGTATCTATTTATCTGGGTATTATGGCCAGGATAAAGTTACCTCATCGAATAAAAATACAAATCGCTGGGGCAATTGGACCTCAACCTTACGTTGGAACCATGTGCATAGTTCGCGATTGTTTCTAAACCTCTCCGCGATATTCAGCGATTACCATAATAAGTTGGATATCAGTAAGCCGGAATCTCCGGATAATCAAATCTGGCTGACTCGAATACGTGATCTCAGTTTGAAATCGGATTTCACCTATTTTATGGCTTTAGACCGTACCTTGGATTTTGGACTTCAGGGGACACTGCATCGTTTTAAACCAGGGAGATATCTCCTATAAATAGCAATAACGAAGATAATATCTTTAGGGCACAGGCCTATGATTATGCGGGTTATATTTCTTTCAACTGGAAAGTAGATTCTGCATTTCGCGTTATCATTGGGACCAGGGTAAATGCTTTCTTTAATACGTCTTTTGGACGTTATTATCTTCTTGGTACTGGGCAATCAAAACCATTGGCAAATGATGCTGAAAAAAAAGAAATCGTATTATGGTTTGGAGCCTCGCCTCTCGCTACAATATAAATTGGGAGCAGATTATGCATTACGATTGGGTTATAGTCGGAGCTATCAATACTTGCAACTCTTGCAAAATGATGAGCTCGCATTTTCCTCTTTGGAGGCATGGGTACCCGCGGGGCCAAATATAAAACCGCAGTATGCGGATGTATTTTCTTTTCGTGTCAATAGATTAATGTATAAAGGCAATATTGGTTTGGAAGGCTATTGGAAGAAAATGGGAAATCAGGTTGAGTTGATTGACCATGCACAGCTCATTCTCAATCCTTTTATCGAAACGCAGTTGCGACAGGGAAATGGTCGGGCTTATGGATTGGAATTGTCCATCAACCAGCGCTTTGGAGATCTGTCGGCTAGTATGCTCTATAGTTGGTCGAGGTCTTTCCGCAAGATAAATGGGATCAACAAAGGGAAGGAATATGTAGCTAACTTTGATATCCCTCACGTGCTTAAGAGTAATTTGTCTTATGACTTGGGACGCAGTGTTCATTTTAGTGCTTTCTATACAATTCATACTGGAAGACCTTTAACTTATCCAATTGGATTTATGGAATACGAGGGGATCTACGTACCCGTTTATTCCAGCCGTAATTCTCAGCGTATGCCCACTTTTAGTCGATTGGATCTGAATTGCTCAGTAGATCTGGAAACTAGTCAACAGCGGCAACGGGGTACACGGCATACATTGAATTTTGGTTTATACAATGTTTTTAATCAGCGGAATCCGCTTTATTATAGTTTTTCGGAAGATAGTAATGGAAACTTAGCTATCAAAAAAACTCGTTCTCTGGACGGGTACCATCAATCAGTTACGCAATGAGGTTTTAATATGAGAGTGTTTTTGATTTTTATCGCTTGTTGCCTGCTACTTTCTTGCAAGAAATCAGAGGTGGATACAGGACAGTCCTATGATATGATCGTCGAAGGTGGGATCAATACGATGTATAAAGAACAGTATATTCAATTGAAAAAATTAGATGGATTGCATTCAAATGGGATGGCTGTCGGGGTTACTGGTGCTACTGTGCAGATCGTTAACGGACCAAATACAATCGAATTCAAAGAATTGGGAGAAGGGCTCTATATGGGTGAGCTATTTAACTTGAAGGATACAGTCGGAAATATCTTTCAGTTACGGATAACATTGAACGGTAAGGTGTATGAAGCACAGGACCAATTGGTGCCAACTGTCCCTATTGAAAAGGCGTTTTTGCCAGTTGAAAAGAGAGGCATAAATAACAGTTGGGAAGTGAAGGTCAGCAAACATCTATTTGGTATGAAAACTTCCAATAAATGGTTGATTATACCTCAGAAAGATTTTTCAAATGAAGATATCTCTACCTTCCGGTTACCGTTTAGTTATAGCTATCGCTTAGGAGCCCCTAATGTACTCAATACATTGCTTGGACGTACCTATAATTACGAGATGTCAAAAAGGATAGTCTGATGGTGTTTAAGCTTTCTGTGTCACCACGCTATGCACGATTCCTTTACAACCTCTTTCAAGAGACGGAATGGAAGGGCCTATTGTCTGCGGTTCCTGCAAATGTGGAAGGAAATGTTTCAGGTAATACGCTTGGCTTTTTCTATGTTATGGATGGAGTTTATAAGACGATCCCGATAAAAGATATTAGAAACAGCAAATAATTTTATATATACCCAATTTATCATTTTACAACAATGAAAACTGAACAATTTAGAGCGGTCAGGCTACTTATGCTTTTGTTTTTCTGCTTATGTTTGAGTGGATTTATCCAGGCAGGCAATCTTCCAAACTATGTAATACCACTTAAGGATAACACGAATAAACAGAAAACCATGCTGGTATTTATCACAGGGGATGGTGGCTATAATGATTTTAGCAAGAGTTTACTTGCTTATTTTACACAGGAGGGATATCCCCGGCTGGTGATTGATGCTAAAAAATATTTTTGGAAGAGGAAAGATCCACAGGAAGCTGGGCGGGATTTTGAACGGTATATTGATCATTTCAAAAGGAATGGAATTGCGATCAGATCTACATTATCGGTCATTCATTTTCAGCGGGTGTGTTACCTTTTGTCCTCAGTAACTTTTCAGATCCTTTAAAAAAACGATCAGACATGTGACTTTTTTATCACCAGATCAGTATGCGAGTTTTGAGGTAACAATTTCGACCATGCTCAACTGGAAGCAGAAAGCAAATGGCTATGATGTGCTCGCTGAAATTATGAAACTAAAGCAATTTCCGGCTACTTATGTGTTTTGTCGTGAGGGAGAGGAAGATCTTGTGAAAATGTACCGAAATGCGGGACTAAAAGTCGATGTATTGGCCGGACCACATAACTACAATCGCGATTTTAAAACAATATACAATACCATTCGATTAAGATAAGATTCTTATTAGGACTTTTTAGATAAACCTTGTCATCTTACTGAATTTAGATGCAAGGTTTTTTTATGCGATATCGTTTTTTATTGATTTTAGTGTTCTTTACTTCTCGAATATTTGGACAAGGAGCTTCACTGACAGGTATTGTCCTGGACGCTACAACCGAAAAACCAATCCAAGGTGTAACAGTAAAGCTTTCCAATACCACAAAATCTGTTGGTACAAACAAAGAGGGACAGTTTTCAATGTCTTCTATGCCCGATAACTGGACGTTGATATTCAGCGCCGTGGGTTACAAAAAACAGCTATTCCCGATGAGTGTTGCACAAGGAAAGAAAGTGCTTATCATCCGATTGGAAGATGAGCAACAAAGCTTGGATGAGGTTGTCGTACTTGCACCCAAGAGAAAAAATACTCAAATAAACATAATCCAACGGTGGATTTGATCCGTAAAGTGATCGAAAGGCGCGATGAAAATAATGCTTTGAATGCAGCCATTGGCAACTACCGAGAATACGAGAAGCTTTCTATGTCGCTCGCTATCCAGAATCAAAAAGTAGATAAATCCCGTTTATTGAAACGTTTTGGTTTTTTAAAACAGGGTATGGATACTTTGAAATATCCTGGTAGATCATTGGTGCCGATATTTATGGACGAAAAAATCGGACAGCGCCAATTGGATAAGGCCAAGGGAAATACGTTTGTATTATTGGGGAGAACCAATCACGTGTAGACCAATATCTGGATGAAGATGGTATTGATGAATACCTGGATAAGATCTACGGCGAAACAAATATCTATGATACGGATGTGTCAATAGGAAATAGACGCTTTTTAAGCCCCATTGCCACACTGGGGCCGTCCTTTATAAATATTATCTGGTGGATACTTTAAAAGAGAAAAAGCCATGGCACGTTAAAATTAGGGTGGAGCCACGAAATAAGGAAGATGCGTTGTTTTCGGGATATATCTATATTCGGTTGGATGGTACCTATGCCTTGGACCAGGCTGAACTATCGATCAATGAAGCTACGAACATCAATTGGGTGCGGGGTCTGAATATTGAGTTAAATTATACGGAAAATAAAGCGCACCGTTTTTTCTCAGTAGAGGTGTGCTTCGGATAGATCTAGGGATTTTCAAGGATGGTATGGGATTGTTTGGTGAGAAAGTAACCACTCGCTCTGTGCAGGATTCTCTACAACTAGCATTGAATGTAAAAGGTGTAACCGGTCGGGGACTGAGAACCCCAATGCTGTCAATTGGGAACAGGCAAGGCCTGAAAAGTTAAGTAAGCTGGAACAGCAGGCTTTTACGAATATTGACAGTTTAAAACAATCCAGGTCTTTTAAAAACCTGATGGCTTTAGGATCTTTTATCATGTCGGGCTACTATGGTCGTGGTGTGATTGAGATTGGATCTGTTCCTTCATTTTACAGTTTTAATCCAATAGAGGGTAGCCGGTTTAAGTTTGGGGCAATACAACTGATGCATTTAGTAAAACCTTGCTATTGGAAGGGTATGCAGCATACGGTACCAGAGATAGGCAATGGAAATATAATCTGGGTGCAACCTATTCTTTTAATAAGCAATCCGTGTACAAGTTTCCGGTTAAGCTGCTCAGTGTAAAAGTGAATAAAGAAGTTCAGGTACCGGGGCAGGATCTTAATTTTATTGACAATGATAATTTTCTGCTTTCTTTTAGACGGGGCGAAAATGATAAGATGTTTTATCTGCAACGGAGACAGGTGGAATACTTTCAGGAATTTGAAAACCATCTTTCGTTTAAACTGGGTTTCTTCAATCAGATTTTAAGTCCTGCGGGGATTCTCAAGTTTGACCATAGCGCATTCAGACGGAGTCATGACAACGAGTTGTGGACCTCAGCTTTTACGGGAGAGCTGCGTTGGGCTCCTGAGGAAAAACTTTATCAGGGAAAACGCTATAGACGTATCATTAATACAGGGAAACCTGTTTTTACATTGGCGGCACAGATAGGTGTGAAGGGCATTTTGGGCGGAGATTACAATTATCAACGTTTTATCTTTAACGCAAATAAGCGATTTTACGCATCACAGTTTGGTTTTACAGATGCTGTGTTCGAGTCTGGGGTGCAGTTTGGCAAGGTTCCCTATCCGCTCATGATTATCCATCGTGCAAACCAGACCTATTCCTATCAGTTGAATTCGTATAATTTGATGAATTCGATGGAATTTATGAGTGATAAATATACATCGCTGTTGCTACAGCACTCTTTCAACGGTTTTTTCTGAATAAGATTCCACTCCTTAAGAAGTTGGACCTTCGTGAAATCGCTTCAGTAAAAGTGCTTTATGGCAGAGTGGATGCATCCAATCGCTATACCAAAAACTTTGATACAACTCCTAAGCATCCCAGCGAACCGCAGTTATTTTCACTCAATCGTGGGGCTTATGTGGAAGGTAGCGTGGGGCTGAGTAATATCTTCAAGATCCTGCGTGTAGATCTGGTTCGTCGTTTTACCTATCTGGACAATCCGGGGTATCGCCCTGGGGTGTACGGGCGAAAATTGGTGTCGATTTTTAAATAGAAAAAATGTATTGGGACTATTTACAAGAAATGGTGTCATTACATAAATAGCAGTAAGAAACAACAGTAGCGCAGTAGCATGATGAAGAACAAAATGTTGATCTGGAAATCCTTTCTGGGACTATTAATGATCTTTGGAGCCTTATACTTTTTTGCCAATCAACGGCAGGAACTTGCCTCTTCTTTACAGCTTATCCAATCGAGTTCCCTATTTTGGATCGCAGTAGGTATTGTGATTTCTTTAGCCTATATCGCTATGCAGGGGTTGGTTTACGTCTATAGTTTCAAATCTTTGCGACAAAAACTTTCACTTGGTGGGGCTACTCGCTTGTTTCTGAAAAGAAACTTTATTAGTGTATTCTTACCTGCAGGTGGATTTACTTCCTTAGCATTTTTCAAGAGGGAGGTTAATCAAGAAGGGATCTCTGATTCGAGTACCAATCTTGCCTCAGTGATTTATGCAGTTATTAGCTTGGTTTCTCTCTTTATACTTTGCCTCGTAGTTTTTCTTTTTATAGGAATCGCTGGGCTCAACTTGCAATTGGTTGGGATAATGCTCGCTTTTACGGCGTTGTTGGTTGCCTTTGGATGGTATTGCCGCTCATTTTATCAGCAGGGGCAAGCATTTCATTTAACTGTACGCTATTTTCCTTCGGTAGCGACAATCTGGGAAGAACTCAGGGAAAATGGTGTAGACTTTAAAGCTGTTTTTCAAAGTTTACTCTGGGCAACAGCGATTGAATTTGTGGGTATATTGCATATATACATTGCTATGCTTGCGCTCGGTTTTGACACTTCCTTGTTGGCTTGTACTGTGACCTATGCTGTGGGAACATTGGTTTATTGTTTTTCTCCACTGATGAAGGGTGTAGGGCTAATTGAAGTTTCCATGGTCGTAGTTTTGTGCAGCTTTGGGTACACCGAAGAGCAGGCTATTTCAATCTCATTGTTATACCGTCTATTTGAGTTTTGGGGCCGCTTGCATTGGGTGGAATGAGCTTCTTCGTTAATAAAAACAATATTTTCGTGCGGATACTTCCTTCGGTTTTTATCTTCGCGATGGGTATCATCAATATTATTTCGGTGTTAACGCCCGCAATTCATAGCCGGATTGCGGTGCTCAAACAGTTTATATCCTATGATGCGCTCAACTTTTCCAATGCCGCAGTACTGTTTTTGGCATTTTGCTGGTTATGTGCTCGGGATTTTTACTAAAAGGCCTTCGTACGGCCTGGTACGTTGCGGTTGCATTGTGTTCACTTTCCATTGTTGCTAATCTATCCAAAGGACTTGATTTTGAAGAAGCTTGGTTTGCCTTTCTGGTATTGCTAATGTTGCTTTATTCATCGCGACATTATTTTGTACAGAGCAACCGTAAGCTGACGATGCCTAATCTAGGTTTGGTTTTATGGCCTATTGGCGTTGTGTTGCTCTATGGGATCATCGGATTTTACTTCCTTAACGCCAGGCATTTCAATATGGATTTTACGATCGTAAATGCAGTAGCTAGTACATTACACAGTTTTGTACTATTGAATGGAGATGTAGCCGAACCGCAGACTGCTATCGGGCAATATTTTTGTATTCTATTAACTTTTTCAGTGTAGTTAGTCTTTCCGCATTATTTTATTGGCTGGTCAATCCCTGTCAGGCAGCTGTAGTGGAGGTGGAAGGAAAATAGAACTTGCTCAAAAGTTGCTTGAACGTTATGGTAAATCTCCGTAGACTATTTTAAGACCTATGGTGACAAAGAAATTTTTCTGAATGATGAAGAAACTGGGTTTATAGCCTACAAAAAATGTTATGGTTTTGCCATTGTCCTGGAGGGACCAGTCTGTGAGGATAGAGAGTCTGTGATAAAAGAACTGATTAATTCCTTTGAGCGGTACTGTCGTCGATCGAGTTTAAAAACAGCATACTATCGTGTTGATGGGAAATACTTAGGAATTTTCAAACAGCTAGGGAAGAAATCATTTTTAATCGGCGAGGAAGCTATTGTAAATGTAGACAGCTTTTCATTGGAAGGCAAGAAACGAAAGTCATTGCGGAATGCGGTAAATAGTATTGAAAAGAAGGGATTTGTATCCAATTTATATCGCGCTCCTTTGTCAAATGGCTTACTTCAGAAATTGCAGGTTGTTTCAGACCATTGGTTGAGGGATATGAAACGTTCGGAGCGTGTTTTCTCACAGGGAATGTTTGATCTTGGAAAGATTAAAAATAGCCACGTAATTACATTGGAAGACAACGAAGGTCGGATTTTGGCATTTCTGAATATCATTCCCAACTATGCTCCAGATGAAGCGACTTATGATCTGATACGCAAATTGCAGGATGCCCTGGAGGGAATATGGATGTGTTAATTATCCGTTTTTTGGAGTATTGCAAAGAAGAAGGCTATTCGTATTTGAATATGGGGTTGGCTCCTTTCTCTGGATTCGACAAGAAGAAAGGGCTTGTGGAACGTCTTATCAACTTCTTATATGAGAATAATACATACTTCCGTCAACCCAAAGGTTTGAGGGAATTTAAAGAAAAATTCGATCCCTGTTGGGTGGAGAAGTTTGTGGTTTATTCACATGATCTGGATTTGATAACAGTGCCTTTAGTGATTGATAAGGCTATGAAATCAACTGCCGTGAAGTGATAAGACGATCAATTGTCAGTAGACAAATTTGTTCTTTGAATAGAATTTTAATCAATGATCTGTACAAGATCGGCACAATTGCCACTGAGCATTTGAAAAGTAAAACCGGTATCGAGTTTAATCTCCGCAAATGATGAAGTACGGAGGTAGGCTGACTTTCTGGTTAGAAATTCAACCAGGTCGGTCAATGTGGGATTGTGGCCAAAGAGTAAGACATGATCAATATGATCTGGGATGGTATTGATGACCGAAAGTAAGTGTTTGTAGGTGCATTCATAAATGGATTCTTCAATTTGAATATCAAAAGAAGGAGATCCCATTACATCCAAAAAAACACGGGCGGTCTGTAAGGCTCTATTGGCAGGAGAACTGATAACGACACTATTTTCATTGAGTGTCACTTTAGCTGCCAGCTTCTCCGCGACCTGTTTTGCATGTTGTATGCCTTCGGATGTCAATGCACGATCAAAGTCATTTATCCCGGGAATAGTTTCGGCTTTGGCATGTCGGATGATATAAAGTTTTTTACTGTTGTCCATGATTAAAATTTTTGATTCTATACTATTAACGCTTTTGTTCCCCATTTCATTGTGTTTGAGAGAAGAGAAGCGAGTATTGCATATGAATACAAATAATAATAAACGAAGTTTTGAAAAAGTACATAATATATGAATAATTTTTGCACCCTATTTAATTCCTTGTATCTGTCAAGGGGATTGGCTATGTACCGTTCGCTTGAAAAGTGCGCGCGGGACTTTCATCTGTATATTTTTGCATTTGATGATGAATGTTATGATACACTGATAAGATTGATGCTTCCCAAAGCAACTATTATTCCCTTGTCAGATTTTGAAGACGAGCAATTACTGGCTATAAAACCTACACGTACAGCAGGCGAATATTGTTGGACATGCACACCTTCGATTATTTTATATAGCATTCGAAAGTTTGGTTTATCCAACTGCACTTATTTAGATGCCGATTTATTTTTCTATGCTGATCCTATAGTGTTAATAGAAGAGGCTAAGGGTGCGTCGGTAATTATAACCCCACACCGATATACGCCAATGTATGAGGATAGTGAATCGGGTGGAACCTACTGTGTCCAGTTTGTTTACTTTAAGAATTCATCTGAGGGTATAGCAGTGTTGGAGTGGTGGCGTGCAGCCTGTATAGAATGGTGCTATAATCGGAGGGAGCCAGGCCGTTTTGGCGATCAAAAATACCTGGATCTATGGACGACAATGTTTACAGGCATACATGTCCTGGAACATTTAGGTGGAGGGGTAGCCCCTGGAATGTTCAGCAATATGATTTCGAACGAAAAATCGGTCAGATTTGGGGTAAAGAACTTGCTAGCCAACAATTATTTCCTGTGATATTCTATCATTTTCAAGCTTTAAAATATGCAGAAAAAACTCATTTACACTAGCGGGAGGATATGCAATTAGCGACAATGATATAGAATTTTTATACAAACCCTATATAAGAGTTTTGAGAGATGCTGGTCGAGAGATCAGATTACTATCGCATTCTCTAAAATTTCATGAAACAGATAGAATTCCGCGCATTACAACCTCACTTCGCCGTATGTTTAAGTTGTATGTATTCGGAAAATTTCAACACTATTACCACCAATCCTACTTTTTAAGATAATGGCTTACCAAATTGATCTAAAAACATTCACCGATGATCGGGGGCATCTAACGGTGATCGAAAAAGTAATTCCTTTCGATGTGAAGCGGATATTTTATATCTATGGTGTAGATGGATCTACCCGTGGGGACATCGACATCATCAAACAATACAGGCGGCAATTTGCCTGAAAGGAAGTTGTGCTATTTATAACCAGGACGGAATTAATGAACGCGTTTTTGAATTGAATTCACCAGATCAATGCCTGATTTTGGAACCCAAGGACTGGCATCAGATGTTTGACTTCTCAGAAGATGCCATTCTTATGGTTCTTGCTTCCGAATATTTTGATTTAACAGATTATATTTACGAACCCTATTTTATACATGATCGCTTACGAGAGCTTGCAGCAAGTCAATAAGGAATTTATGGATGAATATACCGAAGTTTTCCAGAGGGTATTGCATGGAGGCTGGTATATTTTGGGAAAAGAGGTTGCGCAGTTCGAACAATCATTTGCGAGCTATTGCGGTGTTGAACACTGTATTGGAGTAGCATCAGGGTTGGACGCGCTGGTTTTGTCGTTACGTTATTTTGGTTTTAAGCCGGGAGACGAAGTAATTGTTCCGGCAAATACCTATATCGCATCGATACTCGCGATTATGCAGGTTGGCCTAAAACCAGTTTTGGTAGAACCCGATGTAACGACTTACAACATTGATCCAGAAAAATTGAATCTGCTATTACAGTACGTACGAGAGCGATTCTTGTCGTACATCTTTATGGAAAGATGTGTGACATGGATCCCATTTTACTGCTTGCGGAACAATATGATTTAAAAGTTGTTGAGGATTGTGCGCAAGCGCATGGGGCTATTTACAAAGGACAAAAGGCCGGCTCATTTGGCGATTTTGGTGCATTCAGCTTTTATCCAACAAAGAATTTAGGGGCCTTGGGGATGCGGGAGCTATCACCTGTAAAGATCATGAACTAAATAAATCTATTCGTACATTACGGAATTATGGTTCTTCAGCTAAATATGTATTTGATGAAGTGGGCTACAACTCGGCTTGATGAGCTTCAAGCAGCTTTCTTATCTGTAAAATTGAAGTATTTGGATAAGATTACGGCACATAAACAGAAATTAGCCGCAATTTATCGACGAGAACTAAAATCTGATTTTATTCTTCCAGGCGTACAAGCTGGTTTTGAGGATGTTTACCATATTTTCGCTATACGCCATGCTGAGCGAGATCGGCTAAAAAAGTATTTACTAAATAACAATATTGGAACAGAGATTCATTATCCAATAGCTCCACACCAACAGAAAGCTATGAACGGAATTTTATCCGGAGCAAGCTATCCAATCTCAGAAGAAATTCATCGAACAGTACTTAGCCTTCCTATTTCCTACGGCCATACAGAGGAGGATATTAATAGGGTGATTGAGGTAATGAATAAGTTTTCCTAAATCTTTTTATGATTGATTTTCGCAGAGATTTTATCAAGGGAATTTTTCTCAGGAAAAAAATAAGGCAATACGTCTTTTGTTGGTTTTAATCTTTTTAGGATTAATATCTTGCCAGATTTCGAACGTCGCATAATGTAAACCTAAGACCTCTAAAAAATTGAGGTCTTTTGTGTTTGGTAGCGTGCCCAAAATCATGCTGCCATTTCTGGTTGTATTTAGTAATTCCGAAGGTGAGGTCCGTAAGCGAAAATTGTCTGGGTAGGTTGAATTAAGAAAATTACCATAAGTTTCATACTCTGAGAATCCCGAAAGTGCGAGATCTTTGGTGGTTATGTTTTCAAGGATATAATATGGCCAGGCCTGATTCCCAGCGTTTGTGCTGATCTCAAGTAACATGTTTTGCATCAGTTTAGTTTGAACCATAAAATGTTCAGATATAAACGAGTAGTTGACTGTTTTTTTCAGGCCAAGAATATGTTCCAATGTTTCAAAATAAGGATTGTGATTTTCTTCACTTTTGTGGATAAGTGCCCTTTCTTCTTTATCAAAGAAATCGATTGGTTTTAATGGGATGGTGTCTGCATCCCATATCAGATAATAATCACTTTGGATAATTTTGGAAATTTCCATTTTTAAGAACTGCTGGAAGTACCAGCCGGCGCGATCTCCATTATTTATTCTTTGTTTTAGAAAATCAGCAACGGATTGAAAATTGAATTGGTCAAATAATTCATTTTCGTTAACAAGAACTAAGTTGGATAGACTTAAAACCTGAAATTTTTCGAAATGAGAAGCGTGTGTTATGACATAGATTTGTTGTGCTTGAAAAAATCGCTTAACCTGATTGATCACGATCTTCGCAATTTCGATGTGTTGTGGGCCGACGCAGATGACTACATCGTAGTGTAAATTATTAGCTAATGATTGCATTAATAGTAATTAAAACAAGTTAAAAAGTAATAAATGTTGGTAAAACTAGGCCAGACGTATCTAAAGTGGGGTCATTTACCCATTTTCGTGGGGAGACAACAATTTTGTCAGGACTATCATTTAGCCAGGCACCCCACCAACTGAAGCTGCTATTGGCAATAATATGATGATTACACTGTGACATTAATTGTAGATCTCTGAAACTATTATTTCCACTATTGTGTTCAACAAAAATTGCATTTAAATCTTTAAAATGAGTTTTGCACCAGTCTATATCATTGGAAAATATTATAAATAGTGGTGATTCATTTGTTTCAAGCATATACTGTATGCTCTTTTGATAGTATTCTTCTGTACAGATATCTTTAAATAGTGATTCCTGAAGGTAATCTCCTCTTCGGACGTGTAATGAAATTGCGTTCTGTTGTTGAATTAAATGTTGTACACGTATGTTTTCAGCGCCCTCCAAGGTGGGGAATTTAAGCTGCTGGCGGAGAATTGGAGCTACTTGATTAATATATTCGATATGTTGCCAGTATCCCCAATAGTAGTGGCTTTTTTATCCTCAAAAATTTCTTTCATATAAGAAAACGGAATCGTTTCCTCGATATAGATATGTTTTGTATTATATAATCGCCTTAATTTTCGCCATAGCCATTTGTTATTGTTTCTGGTATAAATATTTGTTTCGAATGTGCTTAGCTCTGGAAGGCTGATATTAAATACACGCTCTAATTCAAATCCATTATGTAAATGATAATCTTCAAAATCTATTAAATCGGCTTTTACATGCTTAAACTTCTGTTGTAATGCCAAAAAGAAAGCATACTGAAATAGCTGGTTACCCAAGCCTCCTAAAAATTTAACAATCTTCATTTCTATTTTTCTAGTATATTTTTAATGGAATTTTTGAAAGCTCTTCTTAACTGCTTAACTGTTGAATAACTCCAATTAAAGAATGGTTTGGTAAAAAATAAAATGAGCGTATCCTTTCCTCCATTTTTCATGATCACATCATGCCATTTTTCAAATATAAATTTTTGAACTGAAAGTGGACGTTTATTTGAGTCAGTAATACGATCAAACAATTGAATATAGAATTTTTTGTATTCATTAATTTCAATATTATCCCATATAAACGGCGGTGTTAGCATTTTCTGGTATTTTTTTCGGAAGGCAGTTGTAAAAGAGAAAGATATTTTGCTTTAATTTTCTCGATATTACCATCCATTTGATCAACTTGCTCCTTTGATATACCTGAAACATGATTTCGGTAATGAATAAGAATATCCGGTAGATTCTTTATTCGATATTGAGTAGCGGCTCTTAGAAATAGATCATAATCTTCAGCATAATCTTCTTTATATCCACCTAAATCTCTCAAAACATTACTTCTTATCATTACTGAAGAATGGACAAATGCATTATAAAAGGGAATAGAAGCCTTTAACAGCTCTTCATCTATTACCGGATACATTTTTTCTTGGATAATTTTCCCATTTTCGTCGATCATGGATGCTTGTGATCCTATTAATGCAATATTTGGATTGTCATATAACTCTTTTAATTGGATTGCT
The DNA here is from genome assembly GCF_019285695.1 of Sphingobacterium sp. E70. Classification (NCBI taxonomy): domain Bacteria; kingdom Pseudomonadati; phylum Bacteroidota; class Sphingobacteriia; order Sphingobacteriales; family Sphingobacteriaceae; genus Sphingobacterium; species Sphingobacterium sp. E70. The sequence goes on from NZ_CP079104.1 coordinate 3,541,972, forward strand.
AATCGTTCTGGCATTGCAACATCATCACTGTCCATAATAGCAATAAATTCGGTATTTACCTCTATTAATGCTAGATTTCGTGTATACAGCAACCCCATATTTTGAGCATTATTAATTACTCGAATTCGCTGATCACTAAAGCCGCTAATAATTTCAAGTGTATTATCTGTCGATCCATCATTTATAATTAAAAGCTCAAAGTGGGTATATGTCTGATTTAAAATACTGGAGATGGATTCCTTAATGTATTTTCCTGCGTTATAGGCAGGCATAAATACGGTTATAATAGGAGGTGTTTTGATAGCTGCTTTTTTAACATTTTTATTTAATTAATAACCCTCTGTACTGTTTGTTAAACATAGTTTCGCTAAATTCCTCATCTACCAATTTCATGGCATTCGTACTAAAGCAATTTAATAGAGAGCGATTGTCATTAATATATTTTAGTTTATCAATAAAAGCATTGATAATGTCGTTATCGTCCATTGTATTTTCTATAATAAAACCATTTTCACTTTGCTCGCTAATAAAACAAGCGATTTCGCCTACATTAGTACTAATTGGAATAACACCTAGAGACATACCTTCAAGTAAGACCATTGGAAAACCTTCAAAAAGTGAAGTTATGGCAATCAGATGTGCAGATTTATAGTACTCGTTTAGTTGTTTTCTGTCCGAAATTCTTCCAATAATCTCTGTATTTTGTGAAATTTCTGACTTAAAATTCTCAAAATCGCCAATTATCTTAAAATTAAAAGGTAATTTCAGATTATAGCAGATATTTGCAATCTCAACTAAGAGCCCTGGTCGCTTTTCATATGAGTTCCTCGCTATGAATAAAATAGTAAGATCTTTCGAATAATCTTTTTTGGAACATCATTTGGCTTTTCTATCTTATTCCTAACGATTTTGATCCTTGATTGAAATGTGGGGTCTATATTTTTTTCTATATAGAATTGGATCTGTTTTTTTCTTTGATTTTCGCCTAAGATTATCCTTTTGTCTATCTTACTAATATAAGGTAGTGAATAGTTGTCAAAAGAAGCTGTATTTTCTCCAACAAAGGCATGTGAAAGATCTATCTTCAAAATGTTATCATCTAGATAAGGAAGAAGATCATAAAAAAGTAATTATTTGAACTAAATACCACACTATTTGGATTAGAGTTGATTTTTTTGGCTAGTTCTTTTGCCATTTTTTTACGAAAATTTGCTTTCCACCCCCATCGCTCTAGTTCAATAATGTGAGCAACAGCTTCAAATTCTGGCCTCAAATCATTATTTTTGAATGATTTGTAATAATGCAGGTTGGATGCTTATCTCCGATGGTTTTCATAATCTCTATATGTACTCTTTCAGCACCTCCAATATCCATTACCGGGAAAATAAAGATTATTTCGGAATCAATAGCTTTTATTTTTCGTTTGATAACGGGATACTTGACTAATGAAGAAATCGTTAGTGCCCATTTTTTTAATTTATGCATTTCCAATGATCTATTTAGTGGGATAAGGTGTGGAGTTTTAATATCTTTACAAAGATTATTTCGAAAAAAATCGCTTATAAAAATACTAAATATTTAAAGGAATTTTATACAATGGATATGGGAATTTTAAAGAGGTGTTCATTAGCAGCAATTAACTAGCGTAATATCTAAATATTTACTACTGTGTTTTACCGAAGTCGAACTATAGAAGAATTGTTTTATTTCATTGTCACATTTTTGTTGTTATTGCCGTTATTAATGATAACAATCATGTAAGTAGTTGAAATCGGTAAACCCTATTTCGATAGTTAAAATGACTTTACATTCATAGATCTTAAACTAAAATGTCTAACAAGAAAAAGATCCTCTACTTTGTGCCAGATAATCCTTATCAGGGTCGAGCGGGTAATATCACTCGATTCACTCAGATGCTTGATTATTTTAATCACCATAACCAAGAATTTACAGTAGACTATGTGACTGAGCGACTCTGGGGAAATTGGGATGATGCCTCTATTGAAAAATTTAGGATTGCTTATCCCACAATCAACCTTAAAATAATTGACCGTAAAGTTCCGCGATCGACTTTTCTTCAGTACTTATTCAAATATAAAATACCCGAAGTATTGTTCAATTACTTTAGACATAAAATAGATTTTACAACCTGGTATCTAAAGAAGAATTTTAGGTCGATTACGAAGGATGAAATATATGATTTTGCGATAATCAGCTATGTTCATTGGGGAAATCTGATCAAGGAGCTGAAAAATTACAAAAAGGCGATTATTGACACGCACGATTTTATCACCGGCCAATACGCCACCTGCCATAAAGGAAATCATTCGAAAATATCGGGTATCTTCAAGAACGAACTCAAGATTCTCAATCAATTTGATGAGATATGGACCTATTCGGTTGAGGAAAAATATATTTTTGAGCAATTTACTAGTCGTTCAGTACTGCAGCTTCCCATTTCATTTAAACAAAATATTTTAGAAGGACAAGAGGACAGTACCTCTGCTAAACTTATCTATATCGCCAGCGATAACCCACATAATGTTAGAGGAGCGGATTGGTTCCTGAAAAATGCTTTACAATATATCGATGCCAATATAAAGATTGTTGTGATCGGTAAAATATGTGGGTATTTTCCCGATACCGAACAGATTGTAAAATTAGGAATGGTAGATGATCTAGATGCACAGTATCGAGATTCCAAAGTAGCGATATGTCCGATGATCAGCGGTACCGGAATAAAAATCAAGGTTGTAGAAGCCTTGTCCTATGGCCTACCTGTCGTTACTAACCCGCGCGGAATAGATGGTTTATTTAATAAAAAACAGAATGGTTGTATTGTAACTCAGTCCGGGCAGGAATTTGCGTCAGCAGTCAATCGCCTTTTTTGGATGAGCCTTATTATCATAAAATCCGTCAAGAAGGTTTAGCATATTTTGCTGGTAATCATACCATAGCACAGGAAGAAGAGTTTTTGAACGCAACGTTTTTATCCGGCCATCGATAAAATAATTCAATAAGTAGACCCCGTCCCAGAATTTTAAATGATGATTTGGGATAAAAAATATGAAAAACAAACCGAACAGCCTATCTTTGTTTAACGATAGCGAATGAAGAAAAAACAGATTATATTTGATGCCGAACGGATGAAATATCCTCATACGGGCTTATATCACTTTTGTAAACAACTAGGAAATGCTTTATTGAACAAGACGGCCGATCCTTATGCAATGGTATTTTATACAAATAATCCTGCCAATGAAGATTTTGGCTCCAAGGCAAGCTATTATCAGCAAAAATCGCTGCAGAAATTCTGTATGCCGCGATTTTCCAATAGTGATCTTTGGCATTCTACGTTCCAACTTAGTTCATATTTTCCACGAAATAATAAAATTAAGGTCCTTTCTACCATCCATGACCTGAACTTCCTAAAAGAAAATAAGTCGGTCGAAAAAAAAAAAAAATATTTAAAAAGCTTGCAGAATAATTTGGATAAAGCAGATGTTATTGTAGCAATTTCCCATTATGTAAAGAAAGACCTCGCAGATTATTGTAGTTTACAAGGAAAGCCACTTCATGTGATTTATAATGGAAATAATATTGAACAGAAATATTTGGATCAGTTAGATCCATCGCACAAAAGTGATGAGCATAAACCTTTCATTTATTCTATTGGCACCATAAACCGTAAGAAAAATTTTCATACGTTGCTTTATTTATTGGTTGGGAATGATTTGGAATTGATCATTAGTGGCATTATAGCAGAACCAGATTATAATCAATATATCCTTGATTTAGCCGCTAAACTTGGGGTTGCGGAACGTCTGCGGCTCACTGGGCCGATAACAGAAGCAGAGAAATATAATTATTTAAAAAATTGTGCTTTATTTGCTTTTCCTTCAATTGCAGAAGGCTTTGGATTACCGGTTATTGAAGCCATGTCCTTTGGTAAAAAGGTTCTGCTATCTAACTATACCTGTCTACCTGAAATAGGTGGTCCTGAAGCTTTCTTTTTGGAATCCACAGACCCAGAATATTTGATCGAATTTGGGAAATCCAGGCTGATGGATATTATCCATGGTGAGGATCGTACACCTGAAATTAAATCTTGGGCTGCCCAGTTTTCATGGGATAAAGCAGCAGGTGAATATTGGGAACTTTATAAGAAACTTTTGAAATAAGGGAATGGCAATACCAAAAGTAATCTATCAGACATTTAAGACGAACCAAATCCCTTGGTTAACGAAGTTATATATCAAGCGCTTTAGACGTAAGAATAAAAGCTACCGCTATGAGTTTTATGATGACCAGCGCGTAGATGCATTTATAAAGGAATCATTTGATAAAGAGGTGTATAAAGCGTATAGTAGATTGCAGATCGGAGCGGCAAAAGCTGATTTTTTTCGATATGCCGTCTTATATATATATGGGGAGTATACCTGGATCTAGATAGTGACATTCTCGTTAATCTAGATAAATACCTGCAAGAGGATGACCAAGCCGTCATCACGCGCGAAAAGAACCACCAAAATCTTTTTGCGCAATGGGCGCTGGTATTTGAAAAAGGACATCCTTTTCTGGAGCGAACAATAAAGTATATTGTTGAAAATATTCAGCAAAATAAATACCCACATGACGTGCATGGCATGACCGGACCAACAGTTTATACGAGGGCCGTCAATGATATCATCCATGAAGACCCAACAGTTTCTTATCGCATTGTAGCCGATGACTATAAAGGAATAATGAAATTTAAATACAAGCTTGGCAAATTATTGATTTATGGAGACCGGTCTCAACACTGGAAAAAACTACAGAAAGTAGTAACTGTTTTGAAATTGGAGGACTAAAGTGTTAAATATTGTTTTTCCCATTGTGCAGCGAGATTGTCATCGTTAAACTGTTGTGCGTAGGCTAATCCTTTTACAGACATTTCCTGCTGTAAATTGCTGTCGCTTAAAATAGATTCAATTGCATGCTGAATCTGACCAATATCGTGCGGTCGTACATATAACGAAGCTGGGCCACCAGCTTCTGGAAAACGCCCGAATCCGTCGTAATTACAGGTGTACCGGAATATAAGGCTTCAATAATAGGAATACCGAAACCCTCATAAATAGATGGATAGATAAATGCAAGTGCTGAGGAATATAGAACCGAAAGTTCCTGCATATTCAAACCACTAAGAAAGTACACTCTGTTTTCCATCCGATGTTTATGGATAAATTCTTGTAGCTGAAGCTGGTATTTCGTGCTTCTGCCCACGATAACTAAGGGAATATCGATGTGCTCAATCGCTTTTACAATTGATAGTGCATTTTTACGTTCTTCTATCGTTCCTACATTTAATAGAAATTCATCCGGGAGGCCTAAACTATTCTTAAGCTGTTGCTTTTCCGCATCTGTTTTTAGAATTTTAAACGCCTCATGACAGCCCTGATAGATGATTTCTATTTTTTCTTGCGGAATATTAAAAAACTCAACAATATCATTTTTGGTCTGTTTACTAATCGCAACGATTTTATCTGCCCGTCGGCAGGCATGCGCGAATTTCTTTTTGTAGATCCAACGATCTATCGGATGATAGAGATTTGGGTAACGCATAAAGATTAAATCGTGCATACTAACAACGGATTTAATTTTAGCAGGAGCTAAGTCAACAGGGATTTCTCCAGAAAGACCGTGAAAAATATTGATCTGGTCTTTTTCAAATCCGATACTATTCTTTTTGTGCGCCAGAGGTTTGGAAAATTTTGATTAATATATCCTTTTGGCGTCTTAATCTGCTCAGGGTTGACGAGATCAGTATACCTTTCGACAGAGGTACTGGGTGTATAGAGGATATAGTCATTTTGCGGAGCAAACGTTGATAAAATGCGTATCAGATCCCGGCTATAATTGCCCAAGCCTGACGCGTTGTTGAAAAAACGCTTTGCATCAAATCCTATCCTCATCGTAGCGCTGTTATTTTTTCGATCACCATTTCTGCTGTAATTAAATCAATCGCCTCTGTACCATCGCAATCACAAGGTTTGTTCCCATAGACAGCACTCGGACGGTTGGGATGTTCCACTTGGATACAGTCATCATATTGTTGCCCATAGCCGGTAAATCCCGCGTATGGGTGAGTCGCGCCCCATAGTGATAGACATCGTATTCCCATCAAAGAAGCCATGTGCAACCCAGAGGAATCCATGCTGATCATCAGATCCAGATTTGATATGATATCCAGTTCCTCTCTCAACGTAAATTTTCCAATGGTATTGTAGGTGTTTGGAAAACTTTCAGTCCAGTTTTGCGCGATTTGAAACTCTTCCTTACCTCCTCCAAAGAGCAGTACGTCATACCCATGATGTGTCAGATGGTCTATGATCTGTCCCATCGTTACGAGTGACAGGATTTTATATCGGTGTTGCGCAAAAGCCGCGATACCAATTTTTTTCGTTCGAAATTGCCAAACATGCTAAATGCTGCTTTGGGACATCCTGCAAATTGGAAGCCAATTTGTGACTCAGTTCGAAGTGAAAACCTAAAGCACGGAATACATCTGCGTAGCGTTCTACAGTTAGCTTCAATGGATGCTTAACCTTATGTTCTTTGCGCGTCAGGGCTTTCTTTTCTGCGCGACCTTTGTCCAGTTGTTTGACCTTTATTCCAGAAAGAGAAAATAATACATCTAATATACGCGAACGTAAATTAAAATGTAGATCAGCTACAGCTTCCGCACGATATTTAGCCAGCTCATTTTTTAATCTGATTAATCCCAAAAGGCCTTTATGGGTTGTCTTGGGTTCAATTGCATGAAATTTGACATTCTTTATGCCATCAAAGAATGGGGCAAAGAAAGGACGGCTCACCATGATAATCTCTACCGTGGGGTATTGTTGACAAAATTCTTTCAATACAGAAGCCACCATGGCGACATCGCCCATGGCCGAAAACCGGGTTACTATGATTCGCTGCGGCAAAGACATGTCTTTATTTTCCGGATGTATAAAGTACAGGGTTCAGTTCAGGATCGTTATACATTTTCATCTGTTTATAGACCTTCATGTATTTTTCACCTGATTCAATCGCTGTTAACAATTCGTCGATACTTTGTGAAAGATCTGTACGTTGTTCCAGCAAGATGTTCAATTTTTGCTGACAAGCAGAAATATGCGCTTCAGAAGCATCTGAACGAAGTGTCTCCTGCTCCATATGATAAATCTTTAGCGCCAGAATGGACAGTCTGTCAATGGCCCACGCTGGACTTTCAGTGTTGATTTTCGCCGAAGGCAGTGTTTCGATAGTTTGATATTTCTGTAAAAAGTAGCTGTCGATATATTCTACAGTATCTGTGCGGTACTGGTTAGACTCATCGATGCGTCGCTTCCAATATAAACCGTCCTTGGGATCAATGGCAGGATTACGTACAACATCTTCCATGTGCCATTGTACGGTATCAATCCAGCACTTTAGGTACAGTAGATGTTCTAGGGATTGTTTGTCATACGGATTCTGGATTGGATGATCAATCTGATCGTATACGTGGTAATCCTGGATAGCACGTTGAAAAATGGGATTTGCTATTGCACTAATCATGTTACAAATATAAAATATATTATGGAGTTATCCTTAACTTCAGGTGCCGTATAAAAACAGTAAAATGAATTGGAAAAACCAAGTATTAAGAAAAGAATTAAAATGTTTTTTAAAATAGAGACAGTAAGATGTCTGGGAATAACCAAGTAAGATCACGGCAATCGTACAAAATAGACCAATACCGAGGAGTAAAGGATTGGACTTGACCGAATAATGGTCTACATTGTCTCTTAAGAAGGCATTCAGCGGAATCTTAAAGTAATAGAAAAGTGAAATCACGGATGTTAGTGCTCCTACAATTAATAAGGCAAGTAAACCAAAGGATTGGAAGTTTTGATACTGCTCGAATACTTTTGAAAATATGAGTAGCTTTCCGACAAATCCCGCAGTAGGGGGCAAGCCTATCAATGCGATTAAGACGATCGAAAATGAGGTGAACAATAGAGGTGATTGTTTGCCCAATCCTTTATAAGAGTCTATTGAAGTGTTGCCTAGACTGACCTCCAAGCTGTCTATAAATATAAAAACAGCGATATTCATCAATGCATAAATTGATAAATAGAACAGCAAAACGTTTGACTCATTGTTTTGATAAACCAGTACTGCCATCAACAATATGCCCGTGTGGCCAATAGAAGAATAGGCCATCATGCGCTTGGCATCCTGTTGACGCAGGGCCGCCAGATTACCAATCAACATGGTCGCAATAGCTATAATGATGATAACATAAGCCAAGAAATCACTGAAATAAAAGGATACTGCAAGCCAGGCAGCAAGCAACTTGGATAGCAGGACGACAACGGCAATTTTAGGTACGGTCGCTAAGTACGTGGTAATCACAGTCGGTGCCCCTTGATAAACGTCAGGGCTCCAAACATGAAACGGGAAAAAACTCAGTTTAAAACCAATACCAGTCAATAAAAACAGGAGGGCAATACTGATCATTAGCTTAGGGGCCTCCATCAGCCCTGCAATATGGCTTGGCGCATCAAAATTTAAGTTCCCCGTGAAACCGTAAAGCAGCGATAGGCCATAGAGCATAACGGCAGCACATATGGATCCAAAGAGGACATATTTCATCGCTGCTTCGGACTGTACTTTATTGGACGAAAAATAACCGACCATAATGTAAGAACTGATCGATACTGTCTCTACTGCGATGAAGATCATCAGCCAGTTGCTCGACATGGTCAAGAGGTTCAATCCCAAGGTTGCGGTCAATACAACCGCATACAAATCGCCCAAAGGACGATCATGCTGATGACGTTGTTGAATAAAGATCGTAATCAGTAGGGTCGACAGCAGGATGATCATGCGTGCCGATGTTGCGAATGTATCAATGTGGATCATATCGAAGAATCCAACCATCTCCACATGGCTTAATCCTTGTCCCAATAGGTAACAACCACTCAACAATAATCCAGCTATTGTAAGCGTAAAAGATGCTTTGTCCCAGTATTTATCAACGAAAAGACTCGCGATAATAATGCCTATAAAAGTAATGATCAGCGTTAATTCTGGTTTGAAATAGGGAATACTAACGATAATTTGATCAATAAATGAACTGATATATGGACTGAATGCGAGCATGCGGGTTTAAATAAATTGTTGGATAAAGCTGACGAGATTCAATACACTTGCATTTAGATTGCTAAATACCAAGGATGGCATAATACCCAGTAAAAGAGCAAGAGCCAAGGTAGGAAATAGAATCAGTTGTTCACGGCTGTTGACATCGGTCAATTTATTGGCCCAAGATTCGCCACCTTTGAGCCTGATCTCGCCAAAAACATCCGTTGAAGTGTCCATAGCAAATAGGCAGCACTCAAGAGGATACCAATTGAACCTGCTAAGGCCATCCAGCGAGGGAGCCCCGTACCGACACTCGCCGCATTGAACGAACCGATGATAACAAATGCCTCACCGATAAATGCGGAGAACCCAGGAAGACCCAATGAAGCAAAGAAAGCAATAGCAACATAGCCGGTATACTTGGGCATGAGCTGGGCTAAACCTCTGAAGCTATAGATGTTTCGATCATGCACACGGTCATAAACCACGCCAACAAGAAAGAAAAGTGCCGCTGATAGAAAACCATGGGAAATCATCTGGAACATCGCACCAGAAACCCCTTCGGCTGTCAATGAGGCTATGCCAAGCAATACAAAACCCATATGAGAGACCGATGAATAGGCGATCATCCTTTTTAAATCTTTTTGAGTCAGGGCGTTTAATGCCCCATAGATAATGGAGATGACGCCGATCAGTCCAAGCCACCAATTGGATAGTGCAGCCATGTCCGGGAAGATGCTATAGCAGATGCGGATAATACCATAGCCACCGATTTTCAACAGGATACCTGCTAAAATAATGGATACTGGTGTTGGTGCCTCTACGTGTGCGTCAGGTAGCCAGGTGTGTAATGGTACTATCGGTACTTTGATCGCAAAAGCAAAAAGAGCACCACAAAACCAATCAATCTGGCCGAAATACCCAATATTTCCTGATAACCATCCCAAGAGAAGATCGAGTCTCCTAAATAGTTCTGGGGATTCATCATGTAGATCATATTGAAGGTATGTGCTCCGGTTACGGGGTTGATAACCGAAAAATATAAGCCTACAATGATCAATAGCATAAATACCGAACCAAAGAGTGTATAGAGAAAGAATTTTATGGCAGCATATTCACGGCGCGCCCCGCCCCAGATACCAATCAGGAAGTAGAGTGGCAGGAGCATGACCTCATAGAATAAATAAAACAGGAAGAAATCCAACGCACAGAAAATACCCATTACAGCCATGTTGAGTACCATAAGTAAGGCGAAATATCCTTTGGGGCTTTTCTGTATATTCCAGGAGGCACCGATCGCCATCAGCATGACAAAAGCGCTCAAGAGTAATAATGGCATGGAAATACCGTCTATTCCGATGAGATAATCTATTTCTAGTTTTCCGATAGCGCCCAGATTCAGACGAATCCAGGAAGTTGTTCAACAAATTGGTATCCTGCCAAGTCCTGGATCCCTGTTTGGCTCGCGTCAAATTTTGCATAGCATATGCCCGCAAGTACAAATTGCACTGCTGTAAATGCTAAGGCAATATATTTGTAACTCGATTTATATCGTGTCGGTAGGGCGAGGATAAACGCCGTCGCCAGAAGCGGTAAAAATATCAGTAAGGATAAAATAGGCATTTCCTAAAAAAATATAAGATAAATTAAACCAAGTAAAACGAATAGAAAAACGGAATACAATGTCGTCTGTAGTTTGCCGTTCTGTACCAAGCGAACTTGGTTACCAGTCCAGTAGGCTACAGAAGCAACAGCATTGACAAAGCCGTCTACAATATATTTGTCTATCCACACACTCAACTGGGAGAAGGATAAGACGATAAACTGAATAAAAGCGACTAGGGCATCTACAACAAAGCGATCAAACCAATAACAGAACTGAGCCAGTTTTAGTGTGCCATTAACAAATATCCATTGGTATAGCTCATTGATATAACCTTGATTGAGCGATGCTTTCAGTGCAAAACTATTTGCGTTGAGGGGTATTTATGTTGTACATACCATTTCCAGCCGATTGTCCAACTGATGGCGGAACCGATCAATAAGATCAATGGAATAATCAGGTGAGCGCTATGGCTTGGAGCAAAGGTATATTCATCCAATAATAGACCATCCATCAACCAGGAGTCGTGGTAGGATAATGGATTGAGTGAAAATAGTGGGAATAGGCAACAAATACCCAATATAAACATAGGGATCAACATGGTTTTTGGTGCTTCATGCAGGACGGTTCCATGCAATTTACCCTTGACTTGCTCCAGCATTCGAAAATCGCCGAAAAATGCCTTAAGGATTAAGCGACCAATATAAAACGCGGTTAGAATACTGACTGTAATAAGACTTATTGGTATAATGAGATACAAGTCGCCTTTTGACAAAGCCCATTCAAAGGAAGATATGATAATACTATCTTTGGAAAGGTAACCTGATGTGAGTGGAAACCCAGCTAGTGCCAATGAGGCAATACTCATCAGGATAAAAGTTTTCGGCATGTATTTCTTCAGTCCGCCCATGTTCCTCAGGTCTTGTGGATCGAAGTCAAGCTGGCTGTGTGATTTGAGATGTGCCATCTCATGAATAATAGCTCCCGCGGACAGGAACAAGAGACATTTAAAGAAGGCGTGTGTGACCAAATGGAATAATGCTGCATCCCAGGTTCCTATCCCAATTCCCACCATCATAAAGCCCAATTGTGAAATAGTTGAAAAGGCTAGGATACGTTTAATATCGTATTGACCTAATGCAAAATAAGCAGCGGAAGCCGCTGTAATCGTACCTATGATAGCAATAAACAACAAAGCGCTTTCGTTGAATAACGGAAATACGGTGGCGAGTAAAAACACACCTGCTGCAACCATTGTGGCAGCATGGATGAGTGAAGATACTGATGTTGGCCCTTCCATGGCATCAGGTAGCCATACATGTAAAGGAAATTGAGCTGACTTGGCCATAGCGGCAAGGAAAAATGCCAGTCCGGCTATCGTTAACCAAATCTGGTCCATGCTGTTGACCGGAGAAACCCATAGTCCGCCAGTGATGCTAGATTGATAAATAAGACCTCCTTCACCAAAAAGGTCGACCAGATTGAGGGTTTTAAATTGTGTAAATATTATGGCTAGGCCGATCAGAAAACCGAGGTCCCCGATGCGGTTTACGATAAATGCTTTCTTGTTGGCCTGTACAGCCGTTTCGCGTGTGAACCAGAAACCAATAAGGAGGTAAGAGGCGAAACCTACCAATTCCCAAAAGATATACATGAGCAATAGGCTATCCATAACGACCAATCCCAACATAGCAAAACAGAAGAGACTAAGATACATCCAATAGCGATGGATTCCCGAATCCCCTTTCATATACGCTCTCGAATAGATGTGTACCGGAAGGGCAACTGTTGGGACCAGAAACAGCATGAGTACATTCAGGTTATTTAATAGGATGCCGACTTTAAAAGTAGCTTCACCGATGGTAAACCAGTTTATTTGGGCAGAGACCATTGGATTATTCCAGATTGCTAACCAGGTAAGTCCGCCAAATATAAAACTAAAGATAATGGCGATCAGGAGATAATCCCTGACTGATCGCGCTTGCCCGCTACTGCCTGATATAGAAATGCAATAAATGGCGCAGCGACTGTAAACAGTGCTGTGTATAGAGGTGATATGTGAGCCAGTTGATCCAATTCTTACTTATCTTTTAATTCATTGATTTCATCCGGATTGATGGTTTTATAGTGTCTATAGACATTTAACACCAATGCTAAGCCAACCGCAACCGCAGCAGCAGCAAGAACAATAGCAAATAGGGCGAAAATCTGTCCGCCATAACTGACCTTATCGTATTTGCCGAAAGCTACAAAGTTTAGAATAGCCGCATTAATCATCAATTCGATACCTACCAAAATCATAATGGCATTTTTCTTGGAAAGAACGGTATAAAGGCCGATACAGAAGATGCAAGCACTGACAACTAAAAAATGCGTTAATGTAATCATCTGTTGCGCTCCTTTCTGGATAAATGTGATGCTCCAATAAGCGCCATCATTAAAAAGACCGATATGACTTCAAAGGGTAGTACATAAAAGGTCATAAACCGTAATCCAATTTGTTGGATATTATTATCTGTTGGAATAATCTCAGTATTATTTTCTTTGGCTTGTTGGATCCAGGTAGGAATGGACTGATGCCATTCTGCAATACCAAAGATCATGAGTATTAGAAAACCTATTGCCAATACAACTGCTTGCCACCTGGGCATGCTCAAAAATGAGCCACTGCTGTCTTGAAGATCTTTCAATAGTTCTTTGTTGGAAAGCATAAAGGCAAATAGCATAAGGATCAGCACACCGCCTACATAGACCATGATCTGTGTGATAGCAACAAAATCTGCCAGTGCAAATAGGTATAGGCCAGCCATGGCAAAGAGTACAATGAAAAATAGAAATAAGGCGCGGGCTATATTTTTAAGATTTACCAGTAAAAGGGCAGATCCGATTGCCAGTGTGGCAAAGGCATAAAATAAAATAGTTTCCATACTTTTATTTTTGCTTTGCCGCCTCCTTTCAGCTTGAAATTGTGTCCATTCTGCTTTTCGTTGTGCAACTTGTTCGTCGGTCATGTCTGAAAAGCCATAGATCAGATCAGTTAGCTTTTGCGAGCTACGATCATATTCATTGGTCATGACAATGCATTCGGTAGGGCAGACAACCGTACATAGTCCACAATACATACATTTGGCCATATCAATATTGAACTTGGCTGGATATAACCGCTTGACGCTACCGTCTGAAGTCTTTCCGATCGCTTCTGGTGATTTGATTGCTTCAATTTCAATACAATCTACAGGACATGCTTTGGCACAAAGGTCACAGACGATGCAATCATCAATATCTACTTGCAATTGATAGCGAGCGACTTCGGGGATAGGCATTTTTCGGCGGGATATTGTACGGTGACAATGCCCTCTTGACGGTCGAAGTAGTTGTCGTTTTTGATATTTAATTCCTGACGCGAACGTCGAGCGCCAAACAAGTGTTTGACAGTCAAAGATAATCCTTTGATTGCCGTACGAAATGCGTGGGAAGCCGTCTTAAATATCATATCTTATGCTATAATTAAAATTCTCCAAATGGCCGAAATTGCCATGCAAATAAAAAGCTAAGGGTGTCAATACCTTCCAACATAAGCTCATCAATTGATCGGCACGTAATCGGGGTAAAGTCCACCGAATCCACATTTGTACCCCTACAATAAATAATGACTTGGCTAAGGTCCAAAAGATTCCCCAGGCTAGGCCTGTTGTCCAATCTGCCAATCGTATCGCCCCAATATTTGGGAGAGGTGTATTCCAGCCACCTAGGAACAGGACAACACCCAGCATCGCTACCAAAAACATCATGGCATACTCGGCAAGGAAAATAAAGGCAAATTGAATCCCACCATATTCCGTGTGAAAACCACCAACCAATTCGGATTCCGCTTCCGGAATATCAAAGGGAGCCCGGTTACATTCAGCAAGTGTTGCGATAAAAAATATGATGTAGGTTATAATTAAATGTGGGGCTTGAAAAATATTCCAAGCGAAGAAACCACCAATCTCATTGACTTCCCAAAAGCCTAAAAACTTGATGCTTCCGTTGGTCAGAATGCCTTGACCAATAGCAATTTCATTGAGGTTTAGGGTCTGTGTTAGCATCACTACGGTGATCAATGAGAGCCCGACCGGTATTTCATAGGATACCATTTGGGCAATTGCACGCATGGATCCGAGCAGTGAATATTTGTTGTTGGATCCCCAACCAGCCATTAGAATCCCTAAGGCATCAATAGAGATAATAGCCATGATAAAGAATAATCCCGTGTGTGTATTGGCTGGAATAAAATCTTTGGCCCAAGGAATAACAGCAAATCCAGTAAAGACTGCTACAAAAATAATAATTGGGGCAATTCTAAAGAGAACTTTATCGGCTAAAGAAGGGGTGATTAATTCTTTTTGAAGCAATTTAAGGATATCGGCTATGGTCTGGAGACTGCCATATTTCCCGGTTTCCATTGGTCCGAGACGATCTTGGACAAATCCCGCAATCTTACGTTCGGCATATACTGCAAATAAGGTAAATGCTGCTATAAAGGTGAAAATAGCAATGGGAACCAAGATATGTAGTATTGTATCTAACAAGTCTTATTTATAATGATTTTTAATAAGCGTCCAATGAATACGCAAACTTAACGAAAAACAGGGAATTTCGATAGGGAAAAATTAAAATATACTTAACAAGTAGATTATCGTGACATATTAGGGATGCTAGTATTTAGATTTGAGTATTAAGATTTCGATTGTGTAAGCCGCTGGCTGATGATATTCTCATAAATATAATACACATTTTGTTTATATAACATGCTATCGCATAGTGTTTTTGAATAGACGCTGTAACCTGATCTCCATAAAAAAAGCATCCCTTGGGATGCTTTTTTTATGGAGATCAATCGAATTAACGATTTGAGAACTCAACGTAATTACGTTCGGTATGTCCAACATATACTTGTCTTGGACGGCCGATAGGCTCTTTGTTTTCACGCATTTCTTTCCATTGTGCGATCCATCCTGGAAGACGACCCAAAGCAAATAATACGGTAAACATATCTGCTTTAAATCCTAACGCACGATAGATGATACCTGAATAGAAATCGACGTTTGGATAAAGTTTTCTATCGATAAAGTATTGATCATTCAATGCTGCTTCTTCTAGTTTCTTAGCAATATCCAATACTGGGTCTTGAACACCTAATTTTTCTAAAATATCGTCACATGCTTTTTTGATAATTTTAGCACGTGGATCGAAGTTTTTGTATACACGGTGACCGAATCCCATTAAACGGAATGGATCATTTTTATCTTTGGCTTTTGCAAGGTATTTTTCAGCATCACCACCATCATTTTTGATCGCTTCCAACATTTCGATTACCGCTTGATTGGCACCACCATGTAAAGGACCCCATAATGCATTGATACCAGAGGCAACAGAAGCATAAAGATTCGCATTGGATGAGCCTACGATACGAACTGTTGATGTCGAACAGTTTTGTTCGTGGTCAGCATGTAAAATAAGCAATTTGTGCATAGCATCGATGACAACCGGATCGAATGTTTTTTCGTCGTTAACTTCGCCGAATAGCATATTCAAGAAGTTGTCAATATAACCCAAATTGTTTTTAGGGTAAACTACTGGATGACCTAAAGATTTCTTTTGAATCCAGGAAACGATAGTAGGCATTTTAGCCAAAAGATTGATAATCGTTTGATCTTCTTCTTCGTCAGTTAAGTTTGGATTTAAAGATTCAGGATAAAATGCTGATAATGCGCCCACTAAACAAGAAAGTTGGCCCATTGGGTGGGATTTGGATGGGAATCCAGCGAAGAAATTCTTCATATCTTCGTGGATCATCATTTGCTTTTTGATGTCAGCTCTGAATTTTTCCAATACCTCTTTTTTCGGAAGTTCTCCGTAGATCAATAAATAAGCAACTTCCAAGAACGTAGACTTCTCTGCCAATTGCTCAATTGGATATCCTCTATATCTCAATATACCTGTTTCACCGTCAAGGAAAGTAATCGCACTTTTTGTTGCACCCGTGTTTTTGTATCCTGGGTCTAACGTAATAAATCCGCTTAGATCTCTTAATTTTGAAATATCAACTGCTTTTTCATTTTCAGTACCGACAATGACCGGAAGGTCATAAGAAGTGCCGTCTAAATTTATAGATGCTTTATCTGACATGTTTATATGTTATCTTATATCTGATTTTGTATGCTAATCTCACAAATTTAACTATTTGATATTTAAAACTGAAAGTTCTTTTGGAATTTAAATGACATCATTGCGTCATTTTGGATAATATTGAATAACTATTTACTCAAATAAGCAAATAGTTTATTCAAATTTAACACTATCTTATTATACCTAAAACGTTAATCTATTTTTCGCTGGGCGACTTTTCCTTTATCCTCATATTTTCCGTTTTTGCCCGAACCAAAAAAAAGGCAAGATAACGAAGCAGACCAAAATAATAGATGTAAGGGTAAGGATACCTGTTGTCCATAGGATCTTGCTGAAATTTTCAGCATCCAGGAAATGGATACCCCAGAGCCCCAATAGAAAATAGGTGGCTACAAATAGGATAACCAAGGTGAATAATATACCAAAGATGTATTTCATGATGGGTTATATTTTGTTGAGAATCTGTTTTTGAGTGTGTCGAATTCGTCCTGTGTGATGATGTTTTCACGTAGCAGTAATTGTAGTTTTTGCAGTTTTTCGACAAAATCACCCTCTTCTTGTATATTGTCTTTGATATCTTCTTTTTGAAGATCAAATTGCTTTCCCAGCTCCATGCCGACACCCAGTTGTGCGCCAATGCCGGCCAGACCACCTTCATTTTTTGCGGCATCCCGGAGCGCGCGCAATTTTTCCAATTCCACATAGCTCAAGCCTGCTTGCTGCGCGGCCTGATTTTGCGTCGTCAAATCAGCAATTTCACCAATTCTACGTTGTGTGTTCGCGTCAAACTGAGTTCCTAGGATCTTAAAATCTGTAATTTCTAATCCGAGATCTTTAAAATCCTGTTCGACAGCCGCTTTTATGCCAATGGACAAAACGGGGAGTTGGCTATCGATTTCATTATAACCCAATTTCTTTTGGGCAATCTGCGCGATAATCTGTTGCGGAATCCGATTGTTGATAACATCCTGAATCGCTGCTGTGCTGACTGTGTTTTGATTGGCAACGATGTTTTTATAGAAATGTACGGGTTCTTTGATAATGTAAGAAAAAGTACCGTTCAAGCCTATTTCCACTGGAAGATTATATTGTGGGTCAATGTATTTTATTGGATTTCCTGTCCCCAAGACTGATTGACAATAGCTGCAGTACGAAAGAAGTAAATATACAGCTTGTGTTCAGACTCAAAATTTTGTCTCAACCTGGCCAAGGTTGTAAAGAAAGGGTGGTTATCCGTTTTTAAATTATAGGTACCGGCCTCTGTGAGCAAGCTTTCACCTTTCCCTTCATAAACAAGGATACAGCCCTGTCCTGGGGCAAGAATAAGTTTACTGGAATTTTTAATTTCATTTCTTTCGGAAGGAAATTTATACCATAATACACGGGGGTCTTGATTTTTCCACTCAATGACCTCTGATAGTTGGTTGTTAAAAAGATTGAATAGTCCCATAATGTTTAATTTAATGAGTCGAATTTGGGATTATACCCTTCGAATTTATTGATTTGTTTTCCGCTATTATCAAAATAGTAATAGTCGCTTGAACCTTTGACAATAAAACCATCTTTGAGCAGGGAGCCATTTCCATAAATGGATTTAAGTTCTGTGCTGATTGTTTTCTGTATAGCACCAGTAGAAATATCCAATAGTTGGATTTGTAGAGGATCATCTTCCGCTGGTGTTGGTTTGTATGCAATCAAAAGTGTTTTGTCATTCTGAGCAAGCACGACAGGTTCAAAATAGAGTCTTCCCGGTGTGAAATCTTTAAAGCTAATCAGACGGGCTCCTTTAAATTGCCAAGGATTGATCAGTACCTTTTTGTAAGGATCGCGGTCGGTAAAAATGCCTGATCCGCCATAATCTTTATCCCAGGAAAAGCGCGGACTATCTTTGGGAAATCCATATTGATATTGGTAACTGTATTGGATTAACTGAATTTTTTCCTCGGGGTAATAACTGGATTTACTTGAAAAAGTGAATTCCGTTTTTGTCGTTGGATTGGGAAGTTTTTTCCTTCTTTCATCGTAAAGTTGCTTATCCGGTATAGATTTATTGATTAAAGGGTAATAGGCAAGATTTTGCCCTTCATTGTTTATAATTTGATAGGAAGATCCATAATCTTCGTATTTAAATTCAACTTTGGCAATGCCCGTGCTGAGTGATGGTGCATCTTTGACATAATTTTCAAGAACACTTTTGTAGGTTAGGCTATTTCTGTCCAATTGATAGATATACTTGGATTTGACGATGATGTATAGGTTTTGGTCTTCAAAGACCTGTAATTTAACGTCGCTACTCGATAATTCGACGGGAGTATCCATCAATTGTTTTATCCATTCCTTTTTACCAGTTTTAGGGTCAAATAATCCGATATAGACTTTATTGTCTTTGCCTTCGTCAAATCTTGCTTTTGAATTCCGGACATTGCCCACCACGACAATATGGGGAATATTGTTTTTATCCAAAAATAATTCGTTTGAGGCATAATTCCATTCCAGGGTAATGGCTTCTTCTTTTTGTCGGCAGTGTTGGACGAACTATAGGTCGAATAATTCGGTTCAGGTTTTTTAGAAAAAATGGCACTTAAGGCTCCGATTAAAAACATGAGGGCAATAAAGCCCACAACAGCAAATAATACGATACGTATTGGTTTATACTGATCCGGGTTGTTGCGCGGATAGTTGTAATTGTGATTGATATTGATATCATCGCTATCTAAGAAAAACTCCGTTCCACAACTGTCACATTTGTAATAGTCGGGGCGTATTGTGCTGACTTTTATGCTGCCACAATGAGGACATTTGATCGCTTTGATGCTTTTGGCCATTTATCTTGTTGTATTTGTTTTGAATTACCGCTGTTTAAAATATCATTTCTACCAAGATGGAATTTGTGTATTGGAAGAATATGATTTACAGGTGAAAGTTATAAATAATAAATAAGGAATAGCAAATTTTCGGCCAGTCAACTTATATTCGATGGGACTGATTTTAAATACGTCGAGAAATGATAGCGATTGTAATGTTACAAAGAATATTTGGGCTATGACCCGCTTAGATAGGTTACATGATAAATAAAAATATATTTTTGATATTTACGAATTATTCGTAGATTGGTGAAAGAATAGTAAAGAAAGATTAAGACATGGAAAAGTTAACAGCACAAGAAGAGCAGGCAATGCAATCTATCTGGAGCCTAAATGGAGGTTTTATTAAAGAGATCTTAGATAATGTCAAGGGCGAGAAAATGCCTTATACGACACTGGCCTCGACAGTAAAGAATTTGGAGCGTAAGGACTTTGTGAAAGCGGTGCGTTATGCTAATGCAAAACGTTATGAGCCTATGGTCAGTGAGCAGGATTATAAAGCTAAGTTTATGAATTCTTTTGTGGGTGATTATTTCAAGAATTCTTACAAAGAGATGGTTTCTTTTTTTTCGTGAAAGAGGAAAAGCTGACTGAGGGCGAACTTAAGGAGATCATGGATATGATCAAAAACAACAAATCTTAATACAATGGAAAATCTACTGACCTATATCATACAAGTCAATCTGTTGTTGAGCATAATCTACTTAGGTTATGTAGGGCTATTGAAGGGTTTGACATTCTATTCATTAAATAGAGGCTATTTTTTAATAGGCGGATTATTTGCTTTTATTTACCCTTTTTGGATTTAAAATCATTGTTTGTACAGCGTGGGTTAGACATGGGCTTGGTCGGTGAGCAGATTTCATTTTATATAGAGGAACAAGAGGTTCAAGAAAAGCTTACATTGGCGGGATTGGTGGAGATGGTGTTTATTTTGGGGGCAGTGTTGTTATTGCTGAAGTTCCTATTTCAATTATTGAGTTTATTGAGGATTCATTTTCATTCCACTGCGGATCAATGGAAAACATATTTTTTTCGGAATGTGTTTATTCCTATTGTTCCATTTTCGTTTTTAAATAAAATCTATGTCAATAAAGGGCAGCATATGGATGCTGAACTGAAAGATATTTTTAAGCATGAGGATATCCATGTGAAAGGCCTTCACAGCTTGGATATTTTATTGTTTGAAATGATATTGGTGTGTTGTTGGTACAATCCTTTCGTCTGGTTCATGCGCAGGGCCATTCGCCAAAATTTGGAGTTTCTGACTGATCAACAGGTGCTCAATAAAGGAATTGACAAACAGACGTACCAATATAGCCTGTTGAATGTGTCCAAAAAGGGCACTTCAATAGGGTTGAGCAATCAATTTAATTTTAAACTATTAAAACGTCGCATTATGATGATGAATAAGAAAAGATCATCCAAGATAGAACTGAGTAAATATGCCTTCCTTTTGCCTATATTCTTACTAATGGGGGCAGCATTTACTGTAAGCAAAGCGGAGGGCAGCATAGAAGGGGTTGTTGAAAAGGCTAATGAAACTACGCTTCTTAAATTGGACGATCAACAGCGGGATTCCACGTTGTCAGTGAAGATGGCTGGCGAAGCAGGAAAGTTATTGAAAGAGGTTATGGGGACGGATACGGTGAAGATCGATACAAGCCGATCAAAGAATACAACTGATTTATTAAGCGATCAGATTGGTTCTCTGAGACTGAGAGGTACTTCTGCCGTAATTGGAAATCCATTATTTGTGTTGGATGGGGTAGTTGTTAGCAAAAAGGAACTGGATGCAGTTGCTCAGGAACGAATAGAATCAATAACTGTATTGAAAGACAAGTCAGCTACAGCAATCTATGGAGAAAAAGGAGAAAAAGGTGTTGTGTTGCTTACGACTAAAGCCGGAAATGCCACAAAAAAATCTGAAAATAACCTTCAGGGCAAGGTGGTGGGTTTTCAAGTTAAGCAGGACTCCGTTGGTACAACAAAATCCCATACGATAAAGTATCCTGTTGATGTTTTGTATGTGATTGATGGGGTTAAGATGAGTTCTGAGGATATGAAGGGTGTTGATCCCAATAATATTGAAAGTATTAATGTTTTAAAGGATGCTTCAGCTATGGTAAAATATGGACGTGAAGGGAAAAATGGTGTTATTGAAGTGACCACAAAAAAATGGGCTAGGGAAAATCCGGATAAGGTCAGTAAAGTTGCTAAGGAACTCAAGTCTGAAAATAAAGTAGGAGAGACTCTGCCACTTGCTGCCTTTTATAAAGCGAATGAAGACAAGCAGGATGTTAAGACGGTAACATTTGAGGGGAAATCCAAAACAGATGGGAGTCAAGGCAAAGCAACTACGTTTACTGGTAGAGGAGTGACGCATTCAGTGACTTCCGAACTTATCGTAGGTAAAGATGCTGTTCGACTCCGTGGGTTATCAGGAAAGGAAAAGCCATTATTTATTGTGGACGGTCAGGTGCAGCTAATAGACATAGATGATTTGAATGCCTCGGATATTCAATCGATTTCGATTCTTAAAGATCAAAATGCTACAGCTTTATACGGTGCTGCAGGGGGAATGGAGTTATTATTATCACTACGAAGAAGAATGCCGCTCAATTAAAAGAAACAGATGATAAGGGCGAAAGTTTGGACGTCAAGATAAAGAAAACAATCAAGACTGAGCTTGATGCCGAAAGAAAACGTGCTGAAGCTGCCAAAGGGTAGTAACCATAATATTTTGGTGGAATAAAATAAAAGGACTGATGTCCCTTTTATTTTGTATTCAGGTTTGTCATGGTCAGCTCGATGCCGATATTGACAAAACTTTGGATCATTTTGACAGAATGATCTATTAGCGCAGGCAGTTCAGCTTGCTCATCTTTGTCAAATGGGCCAAGGACATAGTCGACCTGTCTACCTTTGGGGTAATTATCTCCGATACCAAAGCGTAGACGCGGGTAAACCTGTCCTCCGCAAAGCTGTTCGATGGATTTAAGCCCATTGTGGCCAGCACTGCTGCCTTTGGGTTTCATACGTAGAGAACCAAATGGAATCGCGAGGTCATCAACAATCACCAATACATTTTGAATAGGCACTTTACATTGTTGCATATAATAATTAACCGCTTTGCCACTGAGGTTCATATAGGTGGTCGGTTTGATGACGGTTACATTGTGCCCTCTCTGTTTAAATTCACTGTAGTAGGCTAATTTCAATAAAGAAAAGCTTGCACCGGCCTGTTTGACCAATTCGTCTGCAACCATAAAGCCAATGTTATGTCGTGTGTCGGCGTATTCGCTGCCGATATTGCCCAATCCAACGATAAGATAATTCATGTTGCAAAAATAAAAATTTAATAAACAAAAAAGCACCGAATTTCGGTGCTTTCTGTAGTATAAAAATCTTGTTCAGATTATTTTTTACCACCTTTAGCTGCTTTAGCTGCTTCTTGTTCAACTTGACGCAATGCACGAGACATGATAACTGAAACGATTGTATCGTCAGAGTTGTTCAATACTTTTGCATTTTCTAATTGAACTTGAGCCACACGGTATGATTTACCAACTTCTAATGATTCCATTGGTACTTCAATTTCTTGTGGTAAGTTAGCAGGTAATGCTTTTACACGTAAATTACGCAATTTTTGAACTAATTTACCCCCATTTTAACACCTGGAGATGTTCCAGTTAATTTGATAGGAATATTTAATGATACTTCTTTATCATCAAATAATTCTAAAAAGTCAACGTGAGTAACTAGGTCAGTTAATGGGTGGAATTGTGCGTCTTGAACGATAGCTCTTTTTGTTTGACCGTCAATGTTTAATTCTACGATTACAACATCAGCAGTGTAAAGAACTGGTTTCAAATCAGCTGCGGATACAGCAAGAGCAGTTTGTTCCTTACCTCCGTAAAGTACTGCTGGTACTAAACCTTGGTAGCGTAACTCTTTCGCATCTCTTTTCCCTACGTTCTGTCTTACAGAACCGCTAATAACAATTGATTTCATCTTTTAATTTTTTATAAATTTTGAGGTGCAAAGATAGTTTAATTTTGGTATTATCAAAAAAATAGCTGCTGATATTGAGGGACTAAGATCCCTTATGCTATTTTGTAAGTTGCCGACTTGAAACAAATCTTGGGGATAACGTGGTGAACGGTTATTATATTAATTTGAGGAGGGGCTGTTGAATTGTAATCTTGGTTGTCCTTAGATGCTTGTTTTAAGAGGCTATTGTGTGGGACAAGAATAAAAACAAACTTTCTAGCCTCCGGCTTACCATACCAGGATCTAAATACTCATATCTCAATACTTAATACTAAAAAGACTCCAGTATTTCAGCCGTAGGCTTACCATACCAGAGTCTAAATACTAATATCTTAATACGCTATACTAAAAAGACTATTCAACGTCAAATAAATCTGAGATAGATGTATGTTGGTTGACGCTAGTGATTGCTTTTGCGAACAAATCAGCCGTAGACAACACTTTGATTTTTGTTGATTGTTTTGCTTTTTCCGGATCCAATTGAATGGTGTCTGTCACAATCATTTCTGACAATACCGAATTTTCAATTGTTTCATAGGCCTTACCCGATAACACCGCGTGTGTACAAACTGCTCTTACAGATCTTGCACCATTCTCCATGATCAAAGCAGCGGCTTTAGAAAGTGTACCTGCAGTATCGCAGATATCGTCGATCAATACAACATCTTGACCCGTTACATCCCCAATGATAGACATCGACTCGATTTCATTTGCACGTTTACGACGTTTGTCACAGATGATAACTTCTGCATTGAAGAATTTAGCAAAAGTACGCGCTCTGTACGATCCACCCATGTCAGGTGAAGCAATTGTCAAGTTTGGAAGTTTTAAGGATTTGATGTAAGGAACAAAAATAATGGAGCCATCTAGGTGATCAACAGGGATATCGAAAAATCCTTGGATCTGTGCAGCGTGTAAATCCATCGTCATGATACGGTGAATTCCGGCTGCAGTCAAAAGATTGGCAATCATTTTGGCGCCAATAGCAACTCTTGGTTTGTCTTTTCGATCTTGTCTTGCGAAACCGAAATAAGGGACCACTGCAGTGATGTAGTGCGCTGAGGCTCTCTTTGCAGCATCAGTCATCAACAATAATTCAAAAAGATTGTCGGTAGGTTGGTTGGTAGATTGGATGATAAATACATCGGCTCCACGAACAGATTCATTGTAGAATGGTTGAATCTCACCGTCGCTAAAACGCGATAATGTTTTGTCTCCTAGAGGTTTCCGTAAGATTGTGCGATTTTCTCGGCTAGTTCTGTAGTGCCAGAACCTGCAAATAATTTAACCGTGTTGAATTGCAAAGGCATGGTTTTGTATATTTATGTTGGGTTATTGTATTGTCGTTTATTCAATATTTTTATTCCCTAATATTTTTTAAAGTTAAACATTAAAAAAATGGATTGTTTGCACAATCCATATACTCTTAACTTTAAAAGTTGTCCGACCTGGATTCGAACCAAGACAAACAGAACCAAAAACTGTCGTACTACCCTTATACTATCGGACAATGTCTTTCAGAAGTGAACGTTTCCGTCTTTTTTCTTTTGACGACGCAAAGATAGAGATTTGTTTTAAAAATCAAAATTCAAATTAAAAAAATCTAAACCTTTTATAAAAAATAAGCCTTGCATATAACGCAGAAAAGGCCTGCGATTGCAAGCCTTTTCTATTGTTTGTTGTCCGACCTGGATTCGAACCAAGACAAACAGAACCAAAAACTGTTGTACTACCCTTATACTATCGGACAAACAATTCAAAGTGTTCGTTATCGTGATGATGTCGTTCACATTTGATGATGCAAATATACGGACTATTCTTGTTTCTGCAAATAAAAATGTACTGTAAAGTGCATTGGGCTTGATTTTCAAATAAATAATTTTTGTTTTGCCCTAAAATTTACTTCATGCTTGCGGCTTTTTTGTACCGGTATTAGTCTAGTCAAGCGCATGAATGCCTTTGTGCTGCTTTCTTTACAGCCAATATTGCATCGCATAATGAAATTTTTTCAATCAATATGTGTTAAAAAATCAGAATAAAGTTCATTTCTTATTAACTTATCCTTATTTTCGAGCCGTATTATAATACTTTTACAGTTATCATTTTATGAACTATACTAAAATCAACAATCTTTTAGGATGGATATGTGCGCTCATTGCAACAGTAGCATATGTCATGACTGCCGAACGATCGACGAGTTGGTGGGACTGCGGTGAGTTTATCGCCTCAGCCTTTAAACTTCAAATTGTGCACCAGCCAGGGGCACCTTTATTCTTAATGATTCAAAACATCTTCTCAAATCTTGCTGGAGGTGATGTAACACGGATCGCTTTTTGGATGAATGTGGGATCTGCTGTATGTAGTGGTCTGACAATCTTATTTTTGTTCTGGACGATCACAGCGCTAGCAAAGAAGGTCGTTGCAAAAGGAGTTGGCGAGTCCTATACTTCAGCTGACTTGATCAAAATATTTGGTTCAGGTGCTGTCGGCGCATTGGCTTATGCATTTACGGATACATTTTGGTTTTCCGCGGTTGAATCTGAGGTGTATGCGATGTCTTCGCTTTGTACGGCTGTTGTCTTTTGGGGATATTAAAATGGGAAAACCATGCAGATGAAGCTGGTTCTGACCGTTGGTTGATCTTTATAGCCTATGTGATGGGACTATCAATTGGGGTTCACTTATTGAACTTACTTGTGATCCCTGCTATAGCCTTGGTAATTTATTTTAAACGCTCTAAAACAGTAACTTCTTCGGGAGCAACGAAAGCATTCTTGATCGGTGTGGTTGTGCTGGCCTTAATTTTATGGGGTATCATCAATATACAGTCAAAGCTGCCGCATATTTTGACTTGTTCTTTGTGAATAGTCTAGGCATGGGTTTTGGAACCGGATTTAATCTGTTTTTATATTGGTAATTGCTCTTTTTGTTTATGGTATTTGGTACTCGGTCAAAAAAGTAAAACCGATGTTGAACCTGATCTTAATCAGTACAGCATTTATTATCTTCGGTTATAGTTCCTTTGCAATGATCATGGTACGTGCCAAAGCAAACCCTACCTTAAATAATAGTGATCCAGATAACGCGTTTTCATTTGTCAGTTATTTGGGGCGGGAGCAATATACTAGTGAACCACTATTAAGTGGGCCAACCTTTGATGCTCAAGTGGTGGATGCTGAGGCAACTTATACTTATCGAAAAGACAGTGATAAATACACGAAAGTAGAGAATGGTATGAATTATAAATACGATAAGACCATGTTATTTCCTCGTGTTTATAGCTCAAGAGACCAAAATCATATAGATTATTATCGCGATTACCTAAAGATTCCTGAAGGACAATCGCCAACATTTGGGGATAACTTAAAGTTCTTCTTTAGCTATCAGATCGGACACATGTACGGTCGTTATTTTCTTTGGAATTTTGCCGGACGTCAAAATGACCAACAAGGACAGGGTTCCTTCACTGAGGGGAACTGGATCTCAGGGGCTAAACCTGTAGACCAGATGCATGTGGGCGGACAAAATGCTATTCCAGACTCATTGAAAACAGATCCTTCAAACAATAAATATTATTTTTTGCCTTTGATTATTGGTTTGATTGGTGCATTCTGGCATTTTGGTAAAAGACAACGAGATGCTGGTATTGTGGGCTTATTATTCTTCTTCACTGGTCTAGCGATTGTATTGTACTTGAATCAAAGCCCGCTTCAGCCACGTGAACGTGATTATGCGTATGCAGGTTCATTCTATGCCTTTGCGATATGGATTGGTCTGGGGTATTTGCCATTGCGGATTACCTAGGCAAAAAGGTTGATGGGAAGATAGCTGCAGGGATAGCGACAGCTGCTTGTTTGTTGGGTGCTCCTCTATTATTGGCCTTCCAAAACTGGGATGATCACGATCGTTCAGAGAAAACAACCGCACGTGATTTGGCGAAAAACTACTTGGCTTCCTGTGCACCAAATGCAATTTTATTTACCTATGGTGATAACGACACCTACCCATTGTGGTATGTGCAAGAAGTTGAAAATTATCGTCCGGATGTTCGGGTCGTCAATTTAAGTTTGTTGAGTTCTGATTGGTATATGCGTCAGATGAAACAAAAGGTAAATCAGGCAGATGGCTTACCGATCAATATTGATAACGAAAAGTTCAAAAAAGGTGTTCGTGAGATACTCTATTATCAAGATATGAAAGTGCCGGGTCATGTGGATCTTGATTTGGTCATGCAGATCTTGTTGTCTGATGATCAAAAGAATAAATTGGAATTGCGTGGTGGTAAATTTGAGAACTTCTTGCCGACTAAAAATTTTAGCCTTCCGGTGGATAGAGAAGCGGTGTTAAAAAATAGTGTTGTTCCAAAAGCATGGCAGGAATCTATTGTGGATACGATGAGTTGGACGTATAATAAAAATTACATTACTAGAGCGGAGTTGTCTATGCTGAATGTGCTGCTCAATAATAACTGGAAACGTCCGATTTATTTTGCTGCGACTGTTCCAAATGACAACTATCTTGGATTGGATAAATATTTAGTACAAGAAGGTTTTGCCTTGCGTTTGATGCCTATTGCAACTCCTGCAGGAGCAGAGGGAACCTTGGTGGATACACAATCTGCATTCAAAGATATTACTACGAAATATCAATGGGGTAACATGGCGAATGCCTCTTATTTAGACCCTGAATCCTATCGAATGATCACCATGATCACCAATACCGTGATGGGAGGAACGGCAACACAGTTAATGATGGAAGGTCATAAAGATGAAGCGCGTAAAATAGCTGTTGAGACGTATGAGAAAATGCCAAAACGTGTGTACTTGATGCGTGATATTTTGGGCTATATTCCAATCATTAACGTATTGTATGAAACTGGTGAGAATAAACGTGCAAATGAGATTGTCAATCGCAATCTGAAATTTATGACACAAAATATGCGTTGGTATCAGGATATTGCACAAACGAAAGCGGAACTGGAATATTCAAATATCGGAACAGCACTACGTGCTTTGGGTGCATATAAGAGCATTCTGGCATCGACTTCGGAGAAGCAGTTGCTACAACAAGTGACGGAGCTGGAGAAGTCTTATAAACAACAATATGGTGTAGAATAATCGTTCAAGCCCTGTTTTATAAAGAGCTGTCCTTTTTGTATGTTGCTCAAAATTTAATTTGAAAAGCATATAAAAAGGACAGCTCTTTTTTGATTATTTTTTCTTAGCTTAACGGCATAAAACCAACCTGATATTATGATGAAACGTCAACTGAAATTGTGGGATGCGATTATGCTGGTCATGGGCTCGATGATCGGAAGTGGGATCTTTATTGTGTCGAGTGATATGATGCGGCAACTGGGCTCAGGATACTGGTTGGCAATCGTATGGTTGTTGACGGCGGTTGCTACGGTGGCGGCCGCGATTTGCTATGGTGAGCTTTCTTCCATGTATCCCAAAGCAGGTGGACAGTATACATATCTCACGGAAGTTTTCGGGAAACCGATAGGTTTTTTATATGGTTGGAGTTTATTTACTGTTATACAGACTGGCACAATCGCAGCGGTTGCCGTTGCCTTTGGGAAGTTTACGGCTTACTTAATCCCCCAATTGAATGATGCCGCACCAATATTTCAACGTGGAGAGTTTAAGATTACCTGGATACAGGTGTTGGCTATGGGCGTGATTCTCTTGTTGACGTATATCAATACCCGCGGAATAAAAAGTGGTAAGTCGGTACAATCTTTCTTTACATCAGCAAAGATTATTGCATTGGTTTTATTGATCATAGGAGGCTTGTTTCTCATTAAGGAGAATCATTTTTCGGAAAATATGGCTTATAGCTGGGATGCTTTTCAAAATTTGAAAGGTGAGGGCTGGATGGGGATTTCCGGTGGTGCTTTAATGGGGCGTTGGCCGCAGCTATGGTCGGTTCTGTATTTAGCAGTGTTGCCTGGGAGAACGTGACTTTTGTGTCTGGCGAGATTGTGAATCCGCAGCGCAATGTGGTTCGTGCGCTTGTCATCGGAACCAGTCTTGTTATGATTTTGTATATCTGTTGTAATTACATTTATCTTTCTGCATTGAGCCGCGAAGAGATCGCTTTTGCGACAAATGATCGCGTGGCTATTGCAGCGGCTGAAAAGATGCTGGGGCATACTGGTACGATTGCAATGGCCATTTTGGTGATGATATCAACGTTTGGCTGCGTCAATGGTCTTGCGCTGTCAGGAGCGCGAGTTTTTCAGACGATGGCCAAAGATGGCTTATTCCTGAAACAGGCTATTCCTAATAACAAATTTGATGTGCCGGCTAGATCGCTATGGTTGCAGGGGATATGGGCTTCCTTACTTTGTTTAAGCGGTCAATATGGTAATCTGTTGGATATGATCTCTTTCGTTATTGTGATATTCTATATGATTACGGTATTGGGAGTTATTATTCAACGTGTTCGAAAGCCTGAAATCGAACGTTCGTATAAGACATTTTTATTCCCCTTAACACCGATTATCTATCTCCTGATTGGTACTGTATTTTGTGTACTACTCATTATCTATAAACCACAGTATACCTGGCCAGGTTTTATATTGGTATTGATTGGATTGCCTGTGTATTATTTTGCACGAGGCAATAAAAAGAATGATTAAAAGGGGCTGCTGTTAATAGGGGCTATATGCTAGTGGCGACTGAGGGGACATTCTTTTTTTTTGTGTAGGGTAATCAAAAGAAAACGGACGAATAGGTCAAGGGCGGAAAAAAAAAGCTGGATTGTTCTGGAAGGGATGTCTGTGGAGTAACTCAATCGCGCTAATGGCACGTTGCTTTAGTGCTTATTAATTCTCCTGTGGAGAATTGAAATATTGAAATTAATTGGCGTATAAACCGTGTTTTTGTCAAAAAAGTGTAGCTTTGCTCAAACATTCCCATAATGAAACAGTCGATTTTATTAGACGGACCAAAATTTCAAATCACCATTCAAAGACTATGTCGTCAATTGATTGAGAATCACGGTGATTTTTCAAATGCTGTCGTCATAGGTATTCAACCAAGAGGAACTTTCTTAGCTAAACGTATTGTCAAAGAACTTGAACGCATGATCGAAAAACCGATCTTGGTCGGTGATCTGGATATTACATTCTATCGCGATGATTTCCGTACAAAAGGTAATGCTGGTCCGTTGTTAGCAAATAGCACAAATATCAATTTTATTGTAGAAGGTAAAGATGTCATTTTTATTGATGATGTCTTATGGACAGGACGTACCATTCGGGCGGCGATGGATGCTGTACAGGCATTTGGAAGGGCAAGAAGAATTGAACTGCTTGTTTTGGTCGATCGTCGATTCTCTAGACAGATTCCGATTCAACCCGATTATATTGGAATACAAGTTGATTCTATAGATTCACAGAAAGTGATTGTGAATTGGAAGGAATCTGACGATCAGGATAGCATTATCTTGGTCACGGAGAAAAAACTTCGGGTAATGATTAGGAGCAAGTTCAGTAAAAATGGCTGAAGGTTCTAATTGGCCTTTGGGAACGAACCGTCCGATTAAAAAATGATTAGTAAATACTTGAATATACTATAAAATGTCATCTGCAGTAGAACAATTAAGTACTCGCCATTTATTGGGAATCAAAGATCTAAATGAGAAAGATATCCAATTGATTCTGGATACCGCGAGTAATTTCAAAGAAGTATTAAATAGACCCATCAAAAGGTCCCTTCTTTACGCGATATCACCATTGCCAATGTGTTTTTGAAAATTCAACACGTACGCGGCTTTCTTTCGAACTTGCTGAAAAAGACTATCTGCAGATATCGTTAATTTTGCAGCTTCATCTTCATCTGTGAGTAAAGGCGAGACATTGATCGATACAGTCAATAATATTCTCGCTATGAAGGTTGATATGATCGTGATGCGACATCCTTATGCTGGGGCTGGTGTGTTTTTAAGTAAACATGTCGATGCTCAAATTGTGAATGCAGGCGATGGGGCACATGAGCACCCTACGCAAGCTTTGTTGGACTCTTTTTCCATACGCGAGCGTTTTGGTGATGTTGCTGGGCGTAAAGTTGCTATTATCGGTGATATTACGCATTCAAGGGTTGCGCTATCTAATATTCTGTGTCTTCAAAAACAGGGGCAGAAGTCATGGTCTGTGGACCGACCACCCTTATTCCAAAGCATATCACTTCTTTAGGTGTAAAGGTTGAGCACGATTTGAGAAAAGCATTGAATTGGTGCGATGTTGCAAATATGTTGCGTATCCAATTGGAACGACAAGATATTGCCTATTTTCCCTCGCTAAGAGAATATTCCATGCTATATGGCTTAAATAAGGAAATTTTGGATTCCTTAGAAAAACCCATTACAATTATGCACCCCGGACCAATCAACCGTGGGGTTGAAATCACTTCGGATGTAGCCGATAGTGAGCATTCCATTATCTTAGATCAGGTTGAAAATGGAGTTGCTGTCCGCATGGCAGTATTGTACCTATTGGCTGGACAACGCGGTTAATTGGTGTTTCAATAGCGGAGCCGATAAGGCAGAGTCATCGATGCGGAATAACCAAATCGAATGATTCTTCAATCGACAATATTATGCCTGACTTTATTTTTGGTCGGGCATATTTTTGTGCAAAATTTCCGTTATAATACTGGATTATTCACAGAT
The DNA here is from genome assembly GCF_019285695.1 of Sphingobacterium sp. E70. Classification (NCBI taxonomy): domain Bacteria; kingdom Pseudomonadati; phylum Bacteroidota; class Sphingobacteriia; order Sphingobacteriales; family Sphingobacteriaceae; genus Sphingobacterium; species Sphingobacterium sp. E70. The sequence goes on from NZ_CP079104.1 coordinate 3,574,495, forward strand.
GTTAATAACTTTTGTGTAAAATAGCTCAATTAAAGTATAATTTAGTAAAATGAATAAAACTATCTCCCAGGATTGCAGAGATTTGAACTGATTTTCAATAAATTTTGACTGATCTTAAAGCTTTAAATGGCGGCGGAGTAGGCGATAAATTTATATTTCAGGGCAAATTTATCAGGGTTTGAAAGGAGATTCATTTACATTTGCAGATAAATAACATATTTAGGTTTCACATATTATGTATAAGAAGATTTACCAGGTGGGAGTTGCACTAACCGTTATGGCGACGCCAGCATTAGCGCAACAGACAGAATGGCAACAAATCAACAAGGCTTACAAAACAGGAATGGAATTGTATGAACGTGGGAAATTTGGTTCTGCGTCAGCGCAATTTGATCGTGTAGAGGCCTTACGGACGAAATCCAATCTACAATTGGATGAGACAGAAGAGCTATCTTTATTAAAGGAAAATGTACGGTATTATCAAGCTGTTTGCGCCCTGGAATTGGGCGAGTCAAATGCTGAAAATCGTTTCTAAAATATATTCAAGATTTCCCTGTTAGCGCCAATTCTAAAGCTGCTTATTTTCAGATCGGTAAATCATATTATGCCAAAAAAGATTATGTGAAAGCGATTGAGTGGTTTACAAAGATCGATAGTAAAAACCTTGCTGGTAAAGAGAATGTAGAATATCGCTTTAAATTAGGTTATGCTTCTTTTATGACAAAAGATTATAAGACAGCAAAACCATTATTTGAGGGATTAAAAGATCAGAAAACTGAATTTCAGGAGGCATCAATCTACTACTTTGCTTATTTATGTTATTTAGATGCAGAGTACAAAACTGCTTTAAATGAATTTGAGCGTTTGAATGGTTCCAAACAATTCGAAAACAGTTATCCTTACTACATTACGGCGCTATATTTCTTAGATAAACGCTACGATGATGTATTGGACTACGCATTGCCAATCTTGTCGCGCACCAAGCAGGAAAATGAGACTGAGATGTTTCGTATTATCGCCGCAACCTACTTTATTAAAGGTGACCTAAAAACATCAAAAGATTATTACGATAAATTCCAGGCACAAGATCAAGGCAAGACTCAGAATAACCAAGATAGTTATCAGATCGGTTATATCGCTTATAAATTAAAGGATTACGATAAGGCAATTACGGAACTGGAAAAAATGACAGAGCCTGATGCTTATTACCAATCTGCTATGATTACCTTGGGGATAGCTTCTTGAAAAAAAGGGAACAAACAGTCTGCACGTAATGCCTTCTTTAGAGCATCAAAACTGGACTTTGATCCAGCCATGAAAGAAGAGGGTTTGTTCAACTACGCAAAGCTTTCTTACGAATTGAGTTCCACCAAGTTGCTCTGGCTTCTACACAGGAATATCTAAAAACTTATCCAAAATCGAAACGTCAAGAGGAGGCAAAAACCTTATTGGCAGAAGTCTTGTTAAGTACGAAAAATTACCGTGAGGCGGTCGATATCTTGGAGTCTATTCCAAAACGCGGTAAAGAAGCAAATGCTGCTTACCAAAAAGTAACGTATTACAGAGGTTTGGAGTTTTATAACGAGCGTGCTTTTGAAAATGCAATTTCTTTGTTCCTGCGTTCTGAACAGCACCGTTATGATGAAGAAATCTACGCCTTGGCGACCTATTGGAAAGCTGAAGCGATGTATGAGGTGCGTAAATATGGTGAAGCAGTAACAAACTTCAATAAGTTCTTACGTTTGCCAGGTGCAAATAAAACAGATGTATACGGTTACGCAAATTATGCTTTAGCCTATGCCGCTTTCCGTAATGGAAACTACAATACAGCAGCGAATTATTTTGAACGTTTCTTGGCCTCGGGTGGTTCAAAAGGTTTAGAGATCAATACCCGTAATGATGCGATCGCGCGTCTGGGTGACTCTTATTTCTCTTCTAAAAACTATGGTAGAGCCTTGACGGAATATAATAAGCTGATCTCTTCAAAAGCACCAAGCCAAGATTATGCCTTGTTCCAACGTGGTGTTATCCAAGGATTACAGGGAGATAATAATGGTAAGATCTCAACATTGAATGCTGTCATCGCACAATTTCCGAGCTCGAATTATGCGGATGATATTGCTTTTGAAATTCCTTATACTCGTTTCTTAATGGGTGAGAGCGATCAGGCAATTTCTGGACTTCAATCGATGGTGGAAAAATACCCACGAAGCAGTTATGTGCCACGTGCTTTGGTAACAATTGGTTTGGTTCAATATAACCAGGATAATAATGATGCTGCGCTAGCAACATTCCAACGTGTCGTTGACCAATATGCATCTACAGACGAGGCAAGACAGGCCATGCGCTCGATCGAGAATATCTATCTGGATAAAGGGGATGCGACTGGATATATCAAATATGCAACAGGAACAAATTTGGGTGACGTTTCGAAATCTGAGCAAGATTCACGTTCGTTCTCGACAGCAACAACCTTATTCTCCCGTGGAAATTACCAAGGCGCTGTAGAAGCTGTAAATGCGTATTTCGATAAGTTTCCGAAACCAAACCAAGAAAAATATGCGCGTTTTGTGCGTGCAGAAAGTAATGCAGCATTGGGAAATACAGAAGATGCCTTACACGATTACAATATTATCTTGAATGACTGGACTTCTCCTTATACTGAACGTACATTGATTTCGGTATCAAATTTATATTTGAAACAAAAAAATATAATGAGGCAACTCAGTTGTTGAAAAAACTGGAGCTGACTTCTGAATATAAGTCTAATTATGGTTTTGCGATCAATAACCTGATGGTTTCCTATTACCAAATTGGAGATTATAAGGAAGCTTTAAATTATACCAACGCTGTTAAGAATTACGAAAAGTCTTCTGAAGAGGAGATTGCTAATGCGTTTTTATATGCTGGTAAATGCTATATCAAGCAGAACAAAAAAACGGAGGCTATGAAAGAGTTTAGCTTAGCTGCTTTGAAGAGCCGTACCGTATTTGGTGCTGAAGCGAAATACAATGTTGCTGTCATTCAATTAGAGAACAAACAATACGATGCCTGTATCAAAACGGCAATGGATTTGTCTGACAATTTCTCTTCTTATGAATATTGGGTGGCAAAAGCTTTATCACAATGGCAGATGCCTATGCTGGTAAAGGCGATGCATTCCAAGCGAAAGCAACACTTGAATCAATTGTGGATAATTACGATGCGAAAGATGATATTTTGCCTGCGGCAAAAGAGCGTCTAAATAAATTGAACAACAAAAAGAAATAGGATACAATGAAGAAGTTGCAAAATAGAAATGTGAAGAAATATACCTTAGCAGCGCTTTTGATGGGCGTGGGATTGAATTCTTTTGCACAAGAAACAGGCAAGAAAAACGATCCTGAAAAACCGGTCACTATTGATTCTTTTGATGTTGTTCGTGATTACAAACCGATTCTTGCAGATGCTGTAAAAATCCGTCGTAGTCCTGATATGACCAACAAACGGGAATATCAACCAAAATTAAACTATGGTAATATTATTGATAAGAAATTAGATATCAATACAGGTCTGAAACAATTGAATGTGCAGGAGATTCCATTTGCACAACCTTTTGAACACAGCAGTAACTATGTCAAATTTGGTGTGGGTAACTATAATACCATTTTAGGCGAAGCGTATTTAGCTTCCGAGCAGTTTGAAAATACTCGTTTTGGATTATTTGCGAAACACTTAAGCCAAAAGGGGAATATCGATGGTCAGAAATTTAGCACGCAGGACATTGGTATTTTTGGACGTCGTGTATTGGATGCCGTGACCGTAAAAGGTACAATCGGTTACAATCGATATGGTACGAATTTCTACGGTCAAACTTTTGACCAACCAGGGACAACATTATTGAATACATCACCAGACAAACAAACATTTACTGATATTTATTTAAATGGTGAGCTAGCAAGTAATGTTGATCCGAAGAATGAGCAATCTGTGAGCTACTCTGCTAAAGTAGATGGTTACCTATTCAAGGATGCTTATAAAGCGAAGGAAAATTCCTTTGCCCTATCGGGATATTTGAATAAACGCATGAGTGCTTTCAATGTTGGCGCCAACGTGAGCGTGACCATGAACGATGTCAAAAACGAAAATGACACAGCGAATGAAAAATAATTTGTTTTTGATCAATCCTTACATTCGATTCAAAGGAGATAACTATAATGTAACTTTGGGTGCCAACCTGACTTCGGAATTTGGTGACGAATCCCGTTTCAATGTTTTCCCATCAGTGGAAGCCGATTTTTCTTTGGCTCCAGAATATATCTCTTTATTTGCCGGTGTTAACGGGAATGTGAGACAAGGTTCATTCCGTAACTTTGCAAAGGAAAACCCTTATTTGGCACCAAACGTTAGAATTGCCAACTCCATCGAAAAATTGAATGTATATGGTGGTTTAAAAGGGAATGCGGGTGCGACATTTGGTTATAAAGTAAAGGTATTTTACAAGCAGATCGAAGGACTGCCTTTGTTTAAAAATAGTGCGTTTGGCGATAATCAAGGTGGATATATTCCTTGGGCTTTTGATGTGGTCTATGATGGTCAGATCAATAAAGCTAAACATATGGGATTGGAAGGGAGATTAATGTACGCTTATCACAATTGGTTAACCTAGGCGGTAAAGTATTTATTGATGACTATAATCTGAGTGATGAAGAAGAGGCATGGGGCTTACCTAAATTTAGGTTGCAAGCCAATGCGCGTTTCAATATCTCGGATAAATTCTTTGTGGACGCGGAGCTTTCTAGCCAAGGTAATACTTATGCATATGTTTACGATTATAATACCGATGGCAGCCGTGTAGCAGATAGTGGTCATAAGGTTACGATTGCTTCCTTTGCGGATTTAAATGCTGGTGCTGAATACCGAATTAAAAACAATTTGGTGTTTTCGTGAAAGCAAATAATATCTTTGGGAAGGAATATCAGCGTTACATGTATTACCCAAGATTGGGATTCAATGTAATTGGTGGTCTTAATTATTCGTTTTAACGAATTAAGATTATAAATTTGCATTTTAAATCATAGAACAATGAATCTAGGCAAAAACATCAATAGTTTATTAAGACGCTATGCGGAAGTATACGTGCCCGGAATAGGTGTGTTCAAAAGAATTCATTCTCCGGCTCAATTTGATAAACAGAATAATGTGTTTTTGCCACCTATATCCTATGTCGAACTGGACTATTCTGCACAACATGGATTCAATATCGTGCATTATATTCAACAACAGGAAAACTTAAGTTTGGGGCAGGCGCAGCAAATTCTGGACGATACTGTGGGCAGCTTAAGAAATGACTTAGGGCAATTTGGACAGGTAAAACTGGATGATCTTGGTCTATTGATTAGCTACGGTTCAAGTTTGGTATTTAAGCCTTTAGATTTATCTGGCTTTAATTTTCAACCCGTTGTTAATTTAGTCGGTCCTGAAATTGAAACGGTTATTCCGGTACGGGAAGATGAACATGGACTTGCTGAGTCAGACGAAGCCCTAGTGTCAGAACCGCTGAAGAATTGGTTAATGAGGCAAATGCTGTTGTTGGGAATGACGTTGAAACCGAAGAGGAAACTGCAAACGAACAGCGAGAGCCACAGGATTTAGAAAATGATGACAATTTTACACCGACTGAATCTGTAGCCGAATTGGTAGAACCTATCACTCCGATCGTGGAGCAGGATACGCTAGCGGAAAATACCGTGGAGGAGAAAGCCAAGGTTGAAGCAGAACTTTTAGATACTGTAGCTGTTTCGACACCGATTGACCAGAACGATAGCCAGGAAGTTGCCGAAGATGAGAAAATTGCGGAGAAGGAAGTTGGTGCTATTGCTGCTGCAAATTCTGCTTATGCTCCCAATATTTATGAAGAGGAACCGCGCAATTCGAATGCAATCTGGTATTGGATAACAGCGGCCATTGTATTGGTCATGATTGCAGTGGGCGTCCTTTATACAAATCCGGGCCTGAAAAATTCACTGTTTGGGGGACACAACCGGCCTTAAAACCTGCTGGTGATACAATTGTTCAGAAAAATAATTTACCAATCAATGATACTACATCCAACACATTAGTGGCGGACAGTTTAAAGAAGGTAGATTCTCTGGCAAAAACGACTCCTGATTCATTAAAAGGTACTGCAGTAGTCGCTGAAAAGAAAACAACTGAAAAAACTCCGGTTTTGCAGGCCGATCCAGTTATCAAAGAATCTATTCCTGTTGCACAGCCAAAGTATCAGCTCGTTATCGGTTCTGCCCGTACAATGGCACAGGCAGAGGAAGAGGCAAAACGTCTTCGGGCCCTAGGTTATAAAACTGCGCGCGCAGTAGAGGGTAAGTTTAAAAGGAATAGAAAGAAAATCATCCTGAATACCTACATGACAAAAGCGGAGGCTGACCTCGCTCAAAAATCTGTAGAGAAAAAAATTGAAGGTGCTTGGGTAGAAACATTATAGAAACTATATAAAACTATTAATAATTATGTCATTAGTGCAAGATACAGCAAGGGCTGCTGTAGATACGTTTAATCAAGCTGCGCAACAACCGTTACCTGCTGCTGCTAGTACAGAAAACATGAGTTTGATCGATATGATGATCAAAGGGGATGGATAATGGTTCCAATCCTATTACTGTTCTTTATTGGGTTGGTTATCTTTTTTGAACGCTATCTGACTATTCGCAGAGCAGCCAAATACGATAATAGTTTGATGTCTCAAGTGAAAGCAAATGTATTATCGGGAAATTTAGACTCAGCTTTGGCTGTATGTCGTTCCAGTAACTCGGCCTTAGGACGTATGTTGCAGAAGGGCCTATTACGTGTAGGTAGACCAATCAAAGATATTGAAGGCGCGATTGAAAACGTTGGTAAATTAGAAGTTGCCAAGTTGGAGAAAAACATCAATATCCTTGGTATTATCGCGGGTATCGCGCCAATGCTTGGTTTCGTCGGTACCATCTTTGGGGTAATCAGGATTTTTCATGAGGTAGAATTGGCGGGTGGTATAGACATCGCGTCCGTATCCGGTGGTCTATATGTGAAAATGGTGTCTTCAGCTTCGGGTCTTGCTGTCGGTATCTTGGCTTATTTAGGCTATCATATCTTAAATATGATGGTTGAACGATTGATTTTACGGATGGAAACTGATGCAGTAGAATTTATTGATTTATTGGATGAACCAGGAAGATAATGAACTTACGAAGTAGAAAAAATAAACCATCTGCCGAAGTCCATACTTCAGCGTTAAACGACATCATGTTTTTCCTGATGTTGTTTTTCCTGTTGGCATCGGCGGTTTCGAATCCACAAGTGGTCAAGCTATTGTTGCCAAAGTCGAGTGCAGGTGAACAATCTGTTGCGAAAAAGACGCTTACAGTATCCATCACAAAGGAATTGGGCTATTTCATTGATAAAAATCCGGTCCCTGTAGAGGGCTTGGAGGCGGCTATCCAGTCGCAAATGGCTGGTGGAGAAGAATTGACGATTATGCTTTACGTCGATAATACTGTTCCTATCCAAAATGTCATTTCGGTTATGGATGTAGCCAATCGTCTGAAAGTGAAGGTGGTCTTGGCAACGGAACCAAAAAAGATAAATAGGAACAATTAAACTTTTTCGAAGTTTATTGTTCATATGTTAATATAGGAGATTTATACAATGAGATATCATCTTCAACATGAAGAAAATAATTTCCCCAAGGCCTTGGGGATATCTACATTGGTCATGGCATCGCTGCTGTTGATTGGCTTCTTTGTGGTCTTTAAAGCACAAGCACCGGATGAGTATGGTATGGGCGGTATGATCGTCAACTATGGCACCTCTCCTGAAGGAATGGGAGATGATTACATGAGTGTAGAAGAACCTTCTGTAGATCCCAATGCAAATAATGAGCGCCCAGATCGTATAGACCCCGTGGAAACCCCAACGCCAACACCAACACAACAAGTTGCTGAAAAGGCAGTTGTCACACAGGATCTAGAAGAGGCACCTGCTGTAACAAAAACCGAAAAGAAGGTGGTGTCAAAAGCGCCTGAAACGACCAAAGAAACGAAAGCAGTGGCGCCTCAAGCAAATGCAAAAGCGCTTTTCAAAGGAAATAAAAATAACGGTAAGGGTGCTGGCGACGGTACAGGTACAACTCCAGGAAATCAAGGTTCTAAATTAGGGGATCCTTTGGCTAGCAATTATGGCGAAGGAGGATCAGGCAATGGCAACATGATGTTGTCCATTGAAAACCGTAGTTTTACACAACGACCAAGCATTGATGATAATGGCCAGCAAGCTGGAAAGGTTGCGGTGGAATTCAGAGTGAATAAGCAAGGTGTTATTACGTATGCCCGTGCTGGTGTAAAGGGCACGACGATCACAGATCCTTCTCTGTTGGAGAAATGTGAACGTGCCGTCAGAGGGGCGCGACTAAATCAACTGCCTAATGCCCCTGATACCCAAACAGGGCGGATTGTATTCAATTTTAGATTAAGATAAAAATCATTCAGATGAATGCTTATAAGGAGGTAATCGAGTATTTATATACTCGATTACCTATGTTTACAAGGGATGGCGCCTCGGCCTTCAAAAAAGACGTTGACAATACCATCAAACTTTGCAACGCGCTGGACAACCCGCAGCAAAAATTCAAAACCTTACATATCGCTGGTACCAATGGAAAGGGATCTACATCCCATATGCTTGCGGCTATATTGAGCGAAGCAGGTTATAAGACCGGGCTCTATACTTCACCACATTTACTGGATTTCAGAGAACGTATCCGTGTCAATGGTGTGATGTGTGAACAGGATTTTGTTACGGATTTTGTTCAAACCCACAAGGCTTTGATAGAAGAGGTAAATCCTTCTTTTTTGAAATTACTGTAGCGATGGCTTTTGATTATTTTGAGAAAAGTAAAGTCGATATTGCTGTTATTGAAGTAGGACTCGGTGGACGATTGGACAGCACGAATATTATCCAGCCATTACTGTCTGTAATCACCAACATCGGGTTTGACCACATGAATATGCTTGGAAATACATTAGCTGAGATTGCTAGTGAGAAAGCAGGTATTATAAAAAGAAACACGCCGGTGGTGATTTCTGAATATGCTGCTGAAACAGCATCGGTATTCTTGGATAAAGCCCAGGTAGAACATGCTCCTATCCAATTTGCTTCCCAGATGTATCAAACAAAGATGCAGAGTGTCGACCAGGATTACCTGCGTATTGAAGTTATTGATGAAAATGGTGCCGAAGAAATTTATCAACTTGACCTCAAAGGTTCCTATCAGGTGAAGAATCTTGCTGGTGTTCTTTTGGCTGTTGACGAATTGCGTAAGCAAGGATTTCAAATCAGTCACCTTCATGTGCATGAAGCCTTGAAAAAGGTGCAATCTACTACAGGTATTCAGGGGCGTTGGCAACAGTTATCCAAAGATCCTTTTATAATCTGTGATACAGGGCACAATGAAGATGGAATTCATGAGGTTATAAAAAATCTGAACAGCACCAGCTATAACAAATTACACTTTGTCATTGGTGCTATGCGGGATAAAGATCTATCGCACATGTTACCGTATCTACCGAAAGACGCTGCTTATTATTTCTCAGCGCCGGATATGCCAAGAGCAATGCCTTCAGATTTGCTCCGTGAGGAGGCTGAGGCCTTTGATTTGCATGGGGAGACTACTCCTCAGTACAGGAAGCTTTTGTGGCTGCTAAAGCTGCTTATGAAGATGGCGACCTGATTTTTGTGGGTGGTAGTAATTTTGTGGTGGCTGAAGTCTTGGTCGCAGTAGATAAGGGATTATAATGTAAAGAATAAGGATCAGAGATACTGGGTTTGTCAGCTTAAGCTAATCTACACAGTCTATGATCCTTTTTCCTTAATTTTTATACAGTATTTTCTTTCTGAATTATCTGGTTTTATTGATTCGTATTTTTTCTTTAAGTTATCAATGAACCCGCTACGTTCGGCTTATTGTTCAGAAAGAGCCTTCCATCAATTTTCATGGCAGTTGATGCTTGTGAGAGGATGAAGGTTTTGTTACTTTTTTCTAATCATTAACAGTCAATTCTCCACGAATATCTTTTTCGGCCCAGTACGCAACTTCTTTTTGATCTTCGAGTTCGCCTTGAAGATACATCAATTTGGTTACTGCAGCTTCAAATGTAAGGTCATATCCATTGAGTACACCAATAGCTTTCAGGCCTTGTGAGGTTTCATATCTCCCCAATTCAACTGAGCCAACCTTACATTGTGAAATATTGAGGATATTTTTTCCCTGTTCTATAGCTCCTTTTAGTAAATCCAGAAACCAGCTGTCTGTAGTCGTATTACCCGATCCAAAAGTTTCCATCACAATAGATCTTACATCCGAATCAAGAACCGATTTGATTGTCTGTGCGGATATTCCCGGAAAAAGTTTCAATACAGCAACCCGGTTGTCTAACTTGGTATGTAGGATAAATTCTTTATCAATGTTATTCAATAATGCATCCGTATTGTATTTAAGGTGGATGCCAGCCTCCACGAGCACGGGGTAATTGGGCGATCTGAATGCTTCAAATTTAGCTGAGTTATATTTGAAAGAGCGATTTCCACGGAATAACTTATTGTCAAAAAGGATACATACTTCCTGGATAATGGAAACACCATCTTGTTTTGCGGAAGCAATTTCCAATGCCGTCATCATATTCTCGCGCGCATCGGTACGGATCTCTCCAATAGGCAATTGCGACCCCGAAAGGATTACTGGTTTTTGAAGCCCCTCTAACATAAAACTCAATACAGAAGCTGTGAATGCCATTGTATCCGAACCATGTAAAATAACAAAGCCATCATAATTGGCATAATTATCCTTGATGATCTGGGCCATTTCTATCCAGATCTCTGGCTTCATGTTGGAAGAATCGATGATCGGTTCGAAAGAGTGTACGGTCAATTTATAATCCAGACGGCTTAAATCAGGAGATTACGCTTGATCAGTTCAAAATCGAAGGGTACAAAAGTGCCTGTTTCGTCTTTGACCATTCCAATGGTTCCGCCAGTGTAGATAATAAAGATATTGTGCATGGGATTCTATAGATTATATACCAAAAATACGTTTTGAATTTGCTGTTGTGATTTCTGCCACCTCTTCAATCGACATCGCATGTAGATCGGCAACTTTTTGGGCAACATAAACTAGGTAGCTGCTTTCGTTTTCTTTGCCGCGGTAGGGAACAGGAGCAAGGTAAGGAGCGTCCGTTTCCAATACAATATGCTTTAAATCGATCTCTCTGACGACGTTGTCCAATCCTGCCTTTTTAAAGGTGACCACACCACCTATGCCAAGCGCAAAACCTAAGTCAATTGCATGCTGGGCTTGCTCCAATGTTCCGGTGAAGCAGTGTAGTATGCCAAACAACTTTTCGTCATGAAGTTCTTCCAGCAACTCAAATAATTCTGTGAAGGCTTCTCGGCAATGAATGTCGATGGGTAAATTAAGGTCCTTAGCCCATTGCACTTGTGTTCGAAAAGCATCTTTTGAATTTCCAATGTGCTTTTATCCCAATAAAGATCTAATCCAATTTCACCTATGGCATGGACTTTGTTATTCTCCAAGCTCTTTTGGATGTTGTTTAATTCGTCTATATAGTTTTCCTTAACATCACAGGGATGTAGTCCCAACATAGGAAAACAGTGTTCAGGGTAAGCTGCAACCGTATCGAATACAGGTTTGATGGAAGCACTATTTACGTTTGGTAAAAAGAGTCTTTCTATATGGTTGTCTAAACAACGTTGTAAGTATTCTTGTAGTTTATTGGTACCGGCGTGGTAGTAAATGTGTGTATGTGTATCAGTAAGCAACATAGTTTTCTGCGTGGAGGCAAAAGCGGATTAGGTAAAACTTCTTTTATTATTATCGAATAAAGAGGTAGGCTTCATTACCAAAATTTCAATTCGTTCTCCAAAGATAACTTATTAATTAACAAAATGAAAATTAATAACGGATTCTCTTATTGCCGGATAATTGAGCTGGAAAAACCAAAAAGGAGAATTTGAGTCATATATGGGCTATACTTTTTTCTTATCTTGGAAAAAATAACATGTGGTAAAACATACTTTATTATTTGCTGTTAAACAGAAGAACGGTTGTTGCCCTATTTTTTAAAGAATAAATGAATCATATGATGAATAAGAAACTATGCATAGGGTTGTTTGCCTTTGTATCGGTTATGTGTTTAAATAAGCTGCATGCGCAGTCGCTGGTCGACCCATCGGTAAAAGATATTATTCAAAAGGCCTTCCAAACAAATAAGGAACTAAAACTAAAGGCATATGAAGTTGACAAAGCACGGTTGGAGGCAGAGGGTGTAAAAGCGAACAGACTACCACATGTATCGGCCTTAGGACTATACGGATATGTGCATAGCAACGGTAGTGTGGATATTCCTACCGTGAATGTTCCGCTCTTGAATTTAGGGCTTTTTGAGGGGCGACGGGATTTAGCATGCATGGACAGGCGGCATATGCGGGTGTTTCGGTGAAACAAATTATCTTTTCAGGATTACAAATACCTAATGGAATAAAGGCCTTAAAAGAGAAGGCCGTTGCACAGCAATATTTAGAATCTGCAAGCCGTGAGACACTGTCAAAAGATATTATCGCTTCTTTTGATCAGTTAATGCTTCTAGACGAAGTCGATAAACTTATTGTCGATTCGGAGAAAAGATTAAAAAAGAACAAGAAAAGGTCAATAAAGCAATTCAACATGGATTGGCTATTCCTTATGATCGTGATAAACTCAAACTGGCTCTGCTTGAACTAGAGGAGAAGAAAGTTGAGGTAGCTGGAAACCGGGATCTCCTTTGTCAAAAATTCAACAGGAAGCTGGTGTTCCTTTTCAGGAAGTCAGTGGAATTCATTATGGATTAAAACCGATATTTTTATCGGAGATCCCGAATGATGTTGAGCAACGATCAGAACTTAAGGCCTTGGAGGCTTCATCAAAAGCCTATGAATACCTATAAAAAGGAAAAAGGAGGTGCCCTTCCAGCAGTTTTTGCCTTTGGATCGGCAAATTACTTAAATGTATTCAATTCAAAATTGAGTGTAAAAGACCAACCGTTATTGGGAACAGTCAACCTTCCACTAAATTCGATTAAGGGAGCCCAAATCTCTTGGTTGGACTCGGAGTAAAATGGGATCTTTATACAGGTGGAGAGCATCATAACAAGATCAAACAGGTCAAACTTGATCAAACCATTAATGCTACAAAAAGGAAGATACAGAAGAAAAACTAAATCTGTTATTGCGTAAAAATAAAGTTGGCTATGGTACTGGAAATCAGAAAGTGAAAGTAGGTGAACAACAGCTGAAGGTTGCTGAAAACAACTTATCTATGGCCGTAAAGCAATATCAGGCGGGATTGATTGATGTGACAGAATTGTTGGCAGCAGAAAATGACTGGTATAAAGTCAATTTGGGTTATTTTAACAACGTTTTGCAACAACGAAATGCTGCAGTTGAATTATTACACACATCCGGAAAATTATTACAAACTATACATGAGTAACATGAAAAATTTATATGGGATATTATCCTTGTCTATTTTTGTTTCCTGTACAAATCAAGTGAAAGAAAAACCCATCGAGGGTAAAGTGGAGCGAGAGCAGGTGACCGTAGTCACAAAAGTACCCGGTAAAATCGCGAAGATCTTTGTTGCAGAGGGGATTTTGTGCATGCTGGTGACACTTTGGCTATTTTAAGCATTCCTGAAGTGGACGCCAAGGAGGAGCAGGCAAAAGGAGCACTGCAATCTGCTGATGCACAATATAATATGGCTGTTAAAGGCGCTACCAAAGGGCAGCTGATCCAATTGCAGGCAAAAGTCGATGGTTTGAAAGAACAATACGAGTTTGCGAGGAAGTCAATCGGAAGACTTGAGGCGCTATTGCAGGATAGTCTGATCCCTCAGCAGAAGTATGATGAGACTTATGCAAAGTATCAAGGTGCTAAAAACCAATATCTTGCTGCACAGGCAGAAATGGCCGAAGCTAGGACTGGTGCCCGACAAGAACAGCAGGTGATGGCTTTGGGGCAAAAGGAAAGAGCACTTGGAGCTGTATCTGAGGTTAATGTTGCTGCACAGGAGAAATACGTGATTGCACCGCAGGATATGAGCGTCGAGACAATCAATCTAAAAGTTGGTGAACTGGCGATGGCTGGCTATCCAATTGTTAATGGATACCTTGATCGTTCTACTTATTTTAGATTTACATTGCCTGAAAATCAGATCGGAAAATTACAAAAAGGTGCTACAGTAACGGTTGAAGTACCTTATTTGAACCATAAAAGGTGCCCGCCAAGATCGTTAGTATCAAGGCATTGAATTCCTATGCCAATATCGCTTCAGCGTACCCTGATTTTGACCCGCAGCAGGCTGTATTTGAATTAAAGATCGTCCCTGAGGATATGGCTGGAACGAAAGATTTGTTAACAAAAACGCTCGTGGTTCTCCAAGCGAATTAAAGTGAATGGATGTGAAAAGATTTCTAGAATTAATTCAACGGGAGTTTAAGCTCTTTTTTAATAATAAGGTTCTGCTGATGCTCTTTCTAGGAGCACCGGTACTGTATGGTGTCTTAGTTGGGCATGTTTATCAACAGGGCAAGGTGACCGAAATGCCTGTAATCGTAGTGGATGAAGATAACAGTCCTTTAAGCAGTTCATTTATAGATATGCTTTCGGACAATGAGAGTATTCAGGTTGCAAAGGTATTGCCTTCCTTGTTTGATTCTAAGGATGTCGCTATTCAATATGATGCAACGACAATTGTTCATATCCCCAAAGGATTTGCTGCAGGTGTGCAGCAGAGCCGTTTGCCAGAGGTGACCGTGTTTGTTGATGGGGCGAATACATTAACTTCAAATACAGCCTTAATGGCTGTCAATGTCTGTGCGATGACGCTTAAGGCAGGTATACAGATTCAATCGCAAATGAAGCGTGGGGTACCGGCAAAAGTGGCCGCCCAACAGTATGAGCCCTTTAAGACAACAATAGTTAAGCAAAATATTCGAAGTGGGAATTACCTCTATTTTATGCTACCAGGGTACTTATCACCGTATTGCAACAAGTGTTGTTATTGGGCTTGGCTCTATCTTTTCTTCAGAATTTGAAGGGAACACGTTCGCTGAACTTGTCAAAAAGTTTCCAATCCGATTGGGCTTATTCTCGTAAAGATATTGCCTTATGTTTTAATGTCTATCGGGATATTGCTGTTGTATTGGGCTTTTGGTAAGTACTATCGAATGCCACTCCAAGCAGACTTTGGCCGTTTTGTACTGTGTACCTTCGTGTTTTTGTTGGCTGTATGTTTTATAGGTGTGCTTGTGAGTATGGTTTTACCGTCCCAACTAAAATCAACGGAAGTATTAATGGTGATCGCAACACCAGCTTTTATTCTGAGCGGTTTTACTTGGCCTTCGAGTCTAATGCCGGGTTGGGTGCAAGCTATTGCGAATGTTATCCCTTCTACACATTATCTTCGGATTTTTAGATTGCTATTTATCCAGCATGCTGAAAACTATCATACCCATAAACCCTTAATCGCATTGACTATTATTATGATTATTAGTTTTGTACTGGCGGTTGCTGTACTTTGGTGGAAGATAAGAAAATTAAAGCAGGCTTTAGGTGAAAAGTCGAGTTAAGCAATAGATATAAAATACTGTGAAACATGAAATAAAATTATTTTGATTTGTTGTTAAATTCTCTCGCATCGTAAATTCTTAAAAGACAGTTTATACTTCGGTTTTTATTGAATTTTAGGATGTGAGTATATTGTAGAATATTTTTTTCCACATCATGTTCGATTTTATCCAAGAATGTACCCAATAATGTATTAGTGGTCGTTTTGGTTTCGGTTCGACGGAATTCCGAATCTCAGAATAGTCTTAGACAAATACTTCTTTGACAGGTATTACTGTCATTACGGTAGGTTTTGTTTTGCAAAGCTGTCTCTCATCCGATACGGTTCCGAGTACTATGGCGTCCTTGAACTTTAACACAATCAATTATTTTTAAAGGGAGTAATTTTTTTTTAGTTTCAGTGAATATTCGAACAAAAATATTCTGAAGCTAGGGTCCCATTCATAGTGGCAATAAGCAAGTCCCGATTTTTGTACAGGGAAGAGCGTGTAAGAAAGTATTTATGTCCAATAATTCGATATCCCAATCCACATAATATTCGCTGCTTCTGCGTGATTTCTGGCATTAATGAAAGCTTCAAAGGAAAAAGTATATTTTTAGATATAAATTCGTCAATTGTCAGATCATTCCAAATTTTAACTCGAATTTATGAGTAAGTACTTGTTTACAGGATTCTATGTAATGATCGTAGATGTTATGTTGGGTCCGATAATTTGATGGAATACGTATGGAATATTGGTGTTTATAGTAGTCATTCGAATACAGCTAGCAAGTTATATTCTTTTTTCTCTGAGTATTCTCTCTCCATCTTCTTGTTCCTTTCTGTTCATTATATGATCATTATTTGAATGGATCCTATAACCATACAATGGATATTCGATGTGTTTACTATGGATATGGCCAGCTAATTCTAAAAGAGGAAACATGAGCGCCATATCATACGGAGCTTTTAAAAAGTAGCCTTTGTCATTTTTAAAATTCATGTCGAAATTTGGAGTTCTTTGTAACGTATGAAAAAGATCGTATTGAAAAGTTTTTAGATGCGAAGCATTCCAACGAGCATTTCTTATATTATTAAAATCATCTTTCGAATAACTTGATGAGTGAAGTTGTCCGTTGGAAAGGGAAATATATGAGCCATAGGTAAGTTTACAACGATAAAAAGAATAATACCAATTGATCGTTTGAAGAACAAAATTGTGGAGCAATATATCATCTCCATCTACTATTGTGATAATTGAACTCTTACTTTCAGGCGCTAGGTTTGCTAAGACAGATACAATGCTCTCAATCGCAAATAGCTGTTTTGGATTTCTAATAATAGTTATTCTCTCATTTCGGAATTTTTCGATATATGTTGATGTTCCATCGGTAGAGCAGTCATCTATCAAAAGAATACGATAGTTTGAATAATTTTGTTTTGTTAAGCTTTCATAGCACGCATCTATAAAATTAATACAATTTCTAAATGGTACAATAATAATAATTTCCTGCTCTGATAACTGAGGCTGTTTACTGCCTATGACAAACTTTCTTAGGATGCTGCCACTTAATAATTCAATTATATTATTGAATCTATTTTCTTCGATTGATAGGAGCAGTAATTTAAATATTGGGGAGGTTAAGTAAAAAGATTTTACTTTCTCTAGTCGATAAGTGAAATAAATGTTATTTGATATTGGTAACAAAGGACCTGATGTTATCACTCTATTTGAGATGAAGTGAATTCTGTGATCCACGATTAAATTTATATTTTCGAAAATATGATGGTGATATATAGCTTCGTCTTCATAAAAATATACGATATCATGCTCATTTGAAATGGCATCTTTCAAATACGATTTCAAATGTGATAAGGTTTCGTTATCATTCATCGAAAGTTTGTATGAAGGGATATAATACTCATTTTCTATTGACATACAATCATATATTTGTTTAACATCTTGAATTAACCGATTGAAATTTTAATAATTTATCTTTTAGTTTTACATCTTTTATAGTTACAATGTCTATCTTTATAAGAACAGTCAATCCGGGCTGGAATATATATACTGATTCGGCAGATCACTTTACATTGTTTAATTGAGATTATAAGTTCATGTGGATGGCGTTTTATTATTAAATAAGATTATAAAAATAGTGTATTCAGTAATAATTGCACTATTGCAATCAATATTCGAAATCACGTCTAGTTTTTTTAAAAGTTATATTACTGATGTCTCTGACAGAATCTAACGGATGAACATGGTAAAATACGTCCTGACTAAATGTGCCCATTTTACTAAGTACTCGTTAATTTGTTTGAACAATATATTTGCATACAGATTTATAAAATATCTCTATCTATCTAATATAGCTAAAAATTTTCATTTATTACACTATTAGTTGGATATTCTTATACTGAGTTTTGAGCTATAACATTTTTATTTCCTTTAATGGTTTGAAATTGATATAAAATAATAAAGGGTTGTCTGATTATATGTCATGAGATAGTTGTGTTAATTTTTTTCTTATAGTGTTTTAATATTATAAAAAAATATTATATTTAGATATATAAATCAGTTTAATTATGAGAAATCTAAAAAACATTAAGAAGCAAAAGTTAACAATTGACTTGCAGAAAGAATTGAGCGATGAAGAATTAATGCTTATCGTGGGAGGAACTTCAGTTAATGCCGGTGGCGGCTCTTCCAGTTCCACCAGTGGTGACGTTTGTTGTGACGGTACTTGTGTTTGTCAGACATTTTGCTGTGGAACCCGACCTTAAATTAATTTAACATTCTAAAGGATTATAGTAAAGTTGTCTTTAACTATAATCCTTTTTTATATCTGCATACGAATGAATTGGGAGAAAATTTCTAGTTTTTTTGACGATAATAAGGTTAAAGCACTGAGAGAAGGATTATTGAAAGATAGAGGGTATTTATCTGTTGATGAATATCTAACTTTCCCTAGAGGAATAGAGTCAAAGAAGAAACTGGATGCTTTTAGAGCTGAAGTCCTCTTTTTATACGAACGATTTGACTTTTTTTTGCTTAAGGATCAAATTTCTATTACGGAATCTCCCCTTCACTTTTTATTTATCCCGTTTTCGAATTACGCATTAACTTACATTCGACCCAGTTCGATGCTATCGGACGATAAGATCATATATAAAGTTATAGATTCAATAATTGAAAAGTTTTATAACTCATATCATGGAATTCTAGAGGAAGAATTGAAGATATATATTAATGAACTTCAAGCCATGCGAACAATTGAAACGGAACGTTTATTTGTTTTGGAAGCTTCGAATCTATAGAATGGTATAACTATTTATTTGATAAATATCCTGTATTTTTCGATCGTGTTCATAAGATTCTAAATCATTATATTCAGCATATTAATAATTTTTTTCTAGACTCACTGCTGATATTGATCAGATTATACTCGAGTTATTAAGTGATTTAGAGAACCCGAAGATAATTGATATCAAGCCAAATTTGGGGATTTTCATAATAATTGTCAGTCTACAATCGGAATAATTTTCGAGAACAATGTCGAAGTATTCTATAAAGCACGTTCGTCCAGGGGAAAAGTATTTTTTTAGTTTGATGAATAATTTATGGCAGACGGGCCTGCCAAAATCACTCGTGGAAATTACTTCAATCGATAAAATGAGTTATTCATGGCATAAAGGTATTCGCGAGAAAGAACTGGAGTTTGTCGAACAAGCCAGCTCATTTTATTTTAATCAAGGAATCAACTGTTATCTAGCTTATATTTTTGGTATACAAGACTTAATCGTTGATAATATAATTGCCGTTGGAGAGACCCCATGTTTTTTTGATTTGGAGATTTTGCTCCATCCGAAATACCAGCGAGGAAATAACTATAAAGATAGTTCGCAGACTTCTGTATTGTTTATAAATGGCATTCTTAAAACAGGACTTTTGCCCCAGTTTGGGTTTGAGACAATTAACGATTCTGGGTATAGCAATGGCGGGTTATCGATTTTAGAAGATCATCAAAGGCACAGCAATATTCCAATATATAAATCGAAGCAGATTGGAATTGATCAATATGTGGAAAATTTTTGTCGGGATTTGAATATATGCACTCTTTTATCTTGAAAAATAAAGAAATTGTTGAAAAACAGATTAAAAGCAGTGATCCGATTATCTGTCGCGTATTGATTCGATATACCAATATATATACCCGGCTTTTGACAAAGTTATCTACACAGACTTTTTACAAAGCTTCACCGCAGAAGCGTATTTATTGGAAATGCTTTGGCGAGGTTACCATCCTGTTCATATGCCTGCGGAGGTTATTCAATCTGAAATTGATCAGTTATTAAATGGGGATATTCCATTTTTTCAGGTGTGGTCAGATTCTACAGACCTATTAGGACCAGATGGTGAAATTGTTTTCAAAAAATTTTTAATAAGACTGGGCTGGATTTTGCCATCGAAAAGATGAGAAATTTTGAAATTGAGGAGAATTATCAGATCCAGTTAAATACCATAAAAAGATCGTTTACTATTCATGAAAATGTTAATTTGAAACTTGAAAATGGTATTGTTTCAGGACTGGGCAAAGATAATCTTGTTGAGTCGATAGCTGAATATTTGCTTAATCTGGGGCTTCAAACGATAGGTATTTCACGTATATAGATTACACGATTACAAAAGATAGTATGTGGAATCAAGGAATTCAGGACTCCGACTTATTTAATGGTATTCCCGGAATTGGACTCTTTCTTTTAGCTTATTATAAAGAAAGCGACGATAAAAGATATTTGTCTAGTGCAACGAAAATATACGATCAAAGTGTTGAATATTTTTTGGATTGCTGGAATGAAATAAAAGATAATCCTACGACAGACATTGGCACGTTTCATTTTCCAATATCCATACTCTATATGAGCATGCTCTATCGACAAATAGACAATAGGTTTTCATTTGCCCTAGCGCCTGAAACTGAGGGAATGTTGATCGAATATATTGAGTTAAAACTTCATAAAGATGAAAAAAGAGATTATCTTTTTGGGGCTACTGGTGTCGGTTTACTTCTTATTGAGTTTGAAAAGGAGTCTTCTTTTCCACATAAAATCAGATATCTGATTGAAGAAATTGCTGAATATTTACTTGAGAAATCCTCGCTAGCAAAGAACTTTGGTATTACCTGGGAAACAACTTCTTTTAATAAATGGGGTGGTTTCGCTCATGGTACAGCATCAACAAGCTACTTTCTATTTAAAGTTCATGATCTAACAGGAAATAAAAGATACTTTGATGCTGGTGTCGAGGCTCTCAAATATGATCAATCTCTTTATAATAAGGAACTGGGTTTTTGGCAAAAAACGGAGGATTTTGTTGGAGAGGTTCATCATGGATGGGCAAGCGGAGTCGCAGGAATTCTTCTTAGCCGCCATTTGATTTCAAATTTCTATACAAATGATTTTTTGCATTTCGAGATTGAAGAAGCCAAAAGATACTTATAGATGTTGGAATGTTATATGTTGACCTTGACCACAGTCTTTGTTCCGGATTTTTTGGTATTCTGGAGATTTATGAGACAGTCTTGGGAAAAGACAATATAACACAAGTTTGGAGACAAAAATATACAGATGTTGTTAAGGATTTATCTATGGTTAAATGTGGGGATGGAATAAACACCAAGTTTTAAATGGTTTTTTTATGGTATTGCAGGGATCGGCTATGGATTACTGAAAAATTACAAGAATACCTCGTTACCTTCGATGTTATATATGTAATGCGTAGAAATATAAAACAATTTAAGATGAGAAAAATACTATTGTTTTTATTTTGGAATATAATATTACTTTGTGGCAATTATTTAAAAGCACAGAATGTCTACGAAGTAATTGATTCGACTGATATCAAAATCGAAGCTAGGATTAATTTTATTCGTAATTATTTTGCAGGCGACAGAGAGCAAGCAAAAGAATTCTGGCACCCAAAATACCAACAAAAAAAAAGACTATAATTATGCAGTATTTATTGATGCGGTGTCTAGAAATTTCAGCCCTAAAGATATACGGAAAAATAATAAATTGTTGATTTCTGAATTAGAAATGCTAAATGATACATTATCTTATTGTAAGATAGAAGTTTTTACACTGGATGGACTGCATTATTTAACTTACAAATATTTTATTATTGATATTAATGGAAAATTATTTTTCGATAACTGTCTGCCATACGAATTGTCTCGCTTTCAGAATGTCCCTACTGAATATCTCGACTTTTATATTTCCCCATATCATACAATTTCCAGAAGTGCTTTAACTTCGGCTAGTAAAACCGTGGATTCACTGTATAATGTTTTGAGACCCGGCCAGAACAAAGAAAAGTTTAAGATATTTATGTGTTCAAATATAGAGGAAATGGATATTCTTAGTAATATGACTAAATATTATGGATATGTGGGCGGTTTTACTAATATGGAGGAGAAATATGCTGTATATGCCTATGATTCGCCTATCCATAAACATGAATTTGTTCATTTGATACTAGGAAAAAGAAGTGGAATGGGGTATATATTGGGTGAGGGCATACCTACATTATATGGTGGAGTATCTCCGCAAATAAGCTATTATGAAGGAAGAATGGAATTGCAGGAAGGTTATAGAAAGGCATTATATAATTTTGAGAAACTATATAATAGGGAAATATCTAATGCGAAAAATAATGTGCCCTCGTACACCATCGCTGCTGTGGTTTGCGAATATATTCGGCGGAAATTTGGGCTGGATGAATTGCTTGCTCTCTATTATAACCCTAATATTAATGACGACAATTTATTGGTTGAGCTTGCCCGAAAAGTCTTATTACCAAAGAACGTTTAATTGATGAAATTGAGGTAATTATATTCGAAAAATGACCGAAACTTATAAGAATAATTTGTTTTTTGCTCTAAGCAAACGTCAGGAAAAGAAAGATTTTGATTCATATTCTAAAAATGAAAATGATATTTATAATTTTTATCTTTCAAAAGTTATTGAGCTTCCACGTATCTTTAAACAGACTGATATATTTGAGTTGTCTACGTTTAGATTTTATGACGAAGATTTAGGTAATATAAATACGCTTTTATTAAATAGAAGGCTTAACTCATCATTTGAACTCTATATAAGTTCATTTGTTAGTTTTATAAATAAACAATATTTGATTGCGAATTACCTTTTCCATCAGGTTCTCAAACATTTAAAAATGATGACAGATATAGGAACTTATGTGAATGTTCAATTTATCAAGTTGCAAATTTCACAATGCTTCGATCTTAATGGCGATCGGAGGTCTTCCTTGAGATATCTGCTTGATGTGGTACGCGGATTTAGCCAAAACCATCTACTGTTATTGCATGCGAATAATTTACTCGCTTCTACCTATATGAGAATCGGAGTTTATTGTGAGCGAGTATATAATAATTACGGTTTAGCTCATTACACAACGTTTAAAAGCTGCTATTTACGAGATTTATTTAGGGAAAAATACCTAATTTGGTATGTGAACAATACTTAGCTACTGCATTTAGATTATATGCTAAGACATGGACAAAAAGCGTTGATCAGTACTATTGGTTTAGTAAGTCTCTACAGCAAAGAATGCTTGTGTTGCAAGGGACGAATGACAATTTTAATAAGGCCGAACTTATGTTTTTATTGTTTGACTTTTGCCGTTTTCTAATACTTAATAAATATAAAATTGCTATTATCAATTCCAAAGCGAAACTCTTATTAAAAATTTTCTGTGCAATGGAGCCACAATCGCGCTTAGAATATGCCCTAGCAGCAAGCCAATATTCTATGATGATTTCAAAGTCGTTAATGTCATTAGGATGTGTTGGGTTTATTAAATGGCTCTATATTACAGAATATTTCGTTCAAAAAATCAATGATACTAAAACTATAAATGCTTTTGTAGCATTTAAACAAAAAGTTGAACAATTCTTTGAAGAGAATTAACTATGTTACGGAAAATAATTGACGAAGCGTTATCACATAATAGATATTTCTTTCATAAAACCGATTTTTTTACAGGGAATTGGGACTAAGTGTATCGATGGTCTTGTTTGGCATGATTAACGAAGAAACATCTATCTATGAGAGGGGAATGTTGAAGCTTCAGGACATCATTAATAAATGTAAGAACAATCAAGAGTGTAATGACAAGGATATTTGGATCTTAGTTGTTCTCTTGAAGTTTCTTCATGAAAACGATTTTATTGAAATAGAAGAAAACACTTTAACAAGCTTAATTCCAAATAGATATAAGTGTTCGGCAAATAAAATGGTAAGAAGTAAATATTTCACTTGTTACGCCTATATTGGATTTGATTATTTGGACCTTCATACTATTTGGCAAGAAATGATTTTGGAATTATCTGACATTATATTACGGGAAGATAATATTCTGTTCATCTATAACTGTTTCTTTGCAGCGACCTGTTTTGTACGAAGCGGTAATGAGGAATTTGGAAATATTCTAGTGTTGATAAAAATATGACCGAGAATCTGTCGATCGAACAATTCGATTTTCTTTCAATTGATAATCTTGTAATGCTTTGGAAGATTACCCAACAGGATGCTTGTTTGAGCGTTATAAAAAATAGAATGGAACATATGTTATACGCAGGGCAATCACTTTCGAGTTTAATAAGAACGACATATCAGGTAAGTGACCTTTATGACGACGATAATATAATTGAGAAAGTAAAGTTAATGGTAATGACAACTGGTAACTGGTCTTTGGTAAATGGTAAGTTATCTCTACTATTCTTGGATAAATCAATTTATAAAAGTTCTGATTTGCAAAGTATTGGTTTTGTGTTTAATTTATTTGATTAATTATCAACAATGATATATATAGCAGCTCAGCCATCGGATCTTTATTTTGCTTGGCAAATCCAAGTCTATATTCACAATTTTTACACGATTGGAATTCCAAAGGAAAATATCCACGTTATTTTATCCGAGACATCTAATACCGATGTCTTAGATTTAGCTGAAAGAAATAAGGATTTGGCTTCTTTTTTTTCTATCCAGATACCCGGGAAGATCATTACTATGCACCTACCATACGACCACATTTAATAAAGAAACATTTTGATCAATATCCATGGCTTGAGCAGAAGCAAATTTTTATCACGATGCCGATATTATTTTTAGAGAAAAAATAGATGAAAAGACTTTTCAGATAGTTATAATTGGCATCTATCCAATACGTTGGACTATATAGGGCTAGCGCATTTAAATTCATTTGGTTCCAGTATCATTAGCTCTTTATGTAATATTGTTGGCTTACCTATTGATGAAGGATTAGAGAATATAGAAAATTTTGGGGGCTCAGTACGTCATAAGAGGTGTTAACTATACTTTTTGGAATAAACATGAAAAAGATAGTGAAGCGATATACAATTATATAAAACATAATAAGCCTATATTCAAGTCACTTCTGATTGATTATGCTTCGAACAAAGAGGTAAATTTTGAAAAACTACAGGAGTGGTGTGCCGATATGTGGTCAATGGTGTTAAATGGTATCTATTTTGGATTTAATCTTGAAATTAATAGCGAGCTGGATTTTTGCTGGCCTTATCAACCTGTAAATAGATGGCATAATACTAAAATCTTGCATAATGCTGGTGTTACAGCACAACAATCCGAACACTATTTTTATAAATCAAAATACATCAATTACACCCCTTTCGAGGATCATGACCTGGATAAATACGACTTTACGAAATGTACCATTAAATATGTGGAGGCGATCAAATCTGCAAGAAATTGTACTCTGAAATCATTATACGGAAGTTATGTTATATTTATATGCCAAGAAAATTGTACGAAGGAGCAAATTGAAGTCCAAATAAGATATTTCGAACGATATTTTTGTGATTATAATCTCTGTATTTATTCTGAAGAGAAGTCGGAAATTGAAAATATACCTGGAGATTATATGTTTAAATTGCGGGGCATACAGCAATTGTTGGATTGCGTTGGGAATAATTTATGTATCATTATTAACCCATTTATTATTTTCGAACATAGGCAATTTTATAATGCTTTCCTGGACGTAAAATCAAACCACTTCGAATTGGTCATTCCATACGACAAACTTATTAAAATCGATGACATATATAAAAAGAACTTTTTAAAAGGAAATTGAATACATCTTATTTTATAGATGAAGAATTGGAAGGTAATGATTATTATCTGAATAATTTTTTGATTGTGAATAATATCACGCCACTAACTACTTTAGGGAATACTAATGTATCAATACTTTTATCCAACTTTTTGACAGCTGGCTTAATAAATTGTAAGACTTCGAAAAGATTGAAGTTTGATTATTTCTATGCCAAATTCTGATATTTAAAAATTTGACGACTGCTAAATCGAGGTGATTTAGATACAGCAAGCGGTGGAGCAGGAAACACAGATTGCATTAATTTCTCATCGAGTGGATGTCGCAGAAAGTGAAATTATAATTGAAACAAATAAAAATGTTAAACAATTTAAATAACCAGCATCTGATCGTTTAATATTGCATTTTTATAATAAGGTTTAGGAAGAGTTGAATAATAATGGGATTATTATATGTTTGAAAACGTATCTAATCTTATCATAAGGGAGAAAGAGCAAAAGATACAAGAGTCAAAAAACTCTTGTATCTTTAAAAGAGTTATTTCTTTGCTGCTGGAGCTTTTGCCGTAGGGGCAGTAGCAGTTGGTGCGCCTACACCTGGCGTTGTTGCCGCTGGTGTTGGAGCTGGAACTTTTCCTGGTTTGATATCCAATACCTCAACTTCAAATACCAATGGTGCATATGGAGGAATTTTACCTTGAGGACGATCGCCATAAGCCAATGATGAAGGGATTACTAAGGTTGCTTTAGTACCTTTGTTAAACAATTGGAATGCTTCAGTCCATCCTGGGATAACACCGTCAACACCCAATTGGAATTTCAATGCTTCGTAAGGACGTTGTGGCATAAAAATACCTTCTTTCTTTGCGATATCCGGAAGGTTCGTGTCAAATACTTTTCCAGTAGTCAATGAACCTACATAATTAACATGGATAGAATCACCTACTTTAGCATTTGCTCCTGTTCCAGGTTTAGTAATTACATATTGAAGTCCTGAAGCTGTTTTTGTTGTTTTTAAGCTTTTATCTTTGATGTATTTATCCAATTTTGCAGGCTCAGCAGTTTTGTGTTTGTTCAATTCTTCTTCAAAATATTTTTGAACTTGTTCGCCTAATTGTTGATCTGTTAATTTTCCTTTTTTGAAGTGTTTTTGACTTTAATTGAGAAAACTAAAAACTTGTCAGCAAATTCTGGTTTTGGTTGATGTGTTTTTGCTGCCATAGAATCCAAATTAATTTTGAATACCAAGCTATCGCCTTCACCAACATATTTAAATAGACCGGTAGGGTCTCCAGGATTTTTTGCAATAATACTATCTGGATATAATTGAACGATCTGAGGAATACCCATTTCGTAAGTGCTGCTCATTACAGAGTCTCTATCTGTCGATTGTACAATGTCAATTGCTAATAAATCGCCTGATACTGCTTTCTCTTTTGCATTATCATCCACGATTTTATACTCAAGACCACCTTCAGCCTTTTTGAATTTTTGGCATGACGTCATCAAAAGACCGGCAGCCGCGAAAAATAGAATTGCTTTCTTCATTTTCTAATGTATGTTACGATATCTTATTTTGTTAATATTTCTTTATAATTTGGTAAAATCGATTTGAATTTTGCGATCACAACAGCTAGGCTATCTTTCGAATTTCCGCCTGAAGCATTGAGGTGACCTCCCCATTGAAATACAATTTACAGATTTCATTACAAGGAACTTCTCCAATCGATCGCAAAGATAGTTTAATTTGTTCATTTCTGTCAATAATTAACGCAGCTAATCTAATTCCTTTAATGGAAAGTGCGTAATTGACCAAACCTTCTGTATCTCCAGTGATGACCTGAAATTGATTGAGGTCTTCTTTGGTGACATGAATGACTGCCGTATTATATTCATGAATAACTTCAAGACGGTTGAGCAGGCAAAATCCAAGGAACTTGAGACGGCTTTCCGAAGAGCTATTGTATATTTCTTCGTGGATCGCCCAGTTTTGTGCGCCACAATCAATCAACGTTGCGATGATACGGTGAATTTCTGAAGTGGTAGAACGAAAACGAAAAGATCCTGTATCGGTCATAATCCCGGTATATAAACAAGTAGCCATATCAGCGCTAATATTGTTTGCATCTTGCATCTCATTCACCAAAAAGCGATAGATCAATTGTGCAGTCGCAGCTGCAGATGGATCCCAAAATGCATAATCTTCAAACCCTTCCGGATCCAAATGATGATCAATCATGCATTTGATCCCTTTTGCTTGACGAATAGGATCACCCATCTCATGAATGCGAGCGAGCCCATTGAAGTCTAAACAGAATAATAAATCTGCAGCTTCAATCTGTTGATTATGTAGGTTGATATTTTGCGTATAAATCTGTACATTTTCCAAACCAGGTAACCAGTCTAAAAAAGCAGGAAAATCTGATGGTACGATTAGATTGACATGATGTCCTTTGCGGTTAACCAAAAATATAATCCCAACGATGAACCCAATGCATCGCCGTCAGGTTTGTAATGCGTGGTGATTACAATGTGCTTTGGTTCAGCCAATAATTCTTTTAATTCTTCCGATTTTAGCATAGTCATATTAAGTCTGCAAACCTACTATAAAAATTTAGATTAGACAAATTTTTTATAAACATCTTTCGCGTCTTATTGTGTTTTGTTTTGGGGTTAAAAAAATGATTTTCAGTTGCTTAGAATTTGTAGGCGTAAACCTTAAAATCCTTTTTCATACAAATCAAATAATTAGCATTGTCGCCATAGTTAATTGGCCCATAATAGAATTTCGAAAACCCTTCGATAGGGAATCCATCCTGTACTAAACCATCTGAGCCGAAAAGATAAATCATCCGATTGTCTGTGCCGACTCCCAAGACGTCGGATTTTCCAATACGCTTAAAGAATAAAGGTCTGTTGCTCGCATCTTCGATGAATTTATATTCGAAATAGGAAGAGGAGTCTCTGCTGCTGTAAGCATTCAATTTATTGTTGGCCAAAATGATAAAGTCTCTGTCTGCACCACCACTGATATCTTCAAAATTAAAGAAAGCATCTTTGCCCCAGCTGCCTAATTTAATTTTTTTGACTCTCCTTCAAAAGGAACTTTGAAAATACTGCCTTTATTATCGGCGACATAGACAAATGAATTTTTTTCATCTGAGGCAGCTACTAAACCAATCGGATTCCGAACGCTTTCGCCGTCTGTATCTAAGCTTTGTTTGCGAATGATCTTACCATTTTCATTGAAAAAATAAACAGAAGCTGTGCTTGTACCCGCTATAATGTAATTGGTTTGCCCCAGTGTGGTTATTTTTAGATCAAAAAGTATACGGCTGTCTACAGTATTATTTTCAAATCCCTCTATTCTTTTGCCATCTAATGAATAGGCTAAGATGCGATCTGTGGCAGGAATATAGATACGTTGTTCTTTATTGAAGTTAGATATTGTGGCCCCATAGCTAGCCGTAGAAGGTAATTCGACAGAAAAACCATTCATATTTTTTCCGTCAGGTCTGATCCGATATAGTCTGCTTTTGGTGACAATAATGATGCTAAGATCTTGCAATTGAATTGGTTCACCTAAAATCTCGCCTTGGAAAAGGTTTTGCCAAAGTTCCTTTCCGTCTGGCGAAAACGCATGTACGGTATGATCCTGCTCCTGGATCATTATAAATTTGTTTTTGCCATCTTGATCCAAAACCCAAGGTTTGTTGATGATGCGGCTTTCAAGCTGTACAGTCCATTCAGGTTTTCCTCCAAGTCGTGTATCACTTTTGTAAAGAGCGTATAAGCTGGACGAGAATGTCCCTTGATTACCACTTAATTGATAGGACCATGAGTAGAAATTTTGAAAACCAAACTGCTCTTCATCTTTAAAATTTTTGGCATAATCAGATTTTAAATTATCTAAAATATTGCTTTTGCCAGCTTTGGGCTCTAAATAGAAGGTTACATTGCTACGGCTATTTTGTAAAGCCGCGTGATTTTTGAAAATTGCTGTTCCCGATAGAAATTGCTTTTCACGGAAAGATTCACGATAATCTCTTAGGATGCCTGTTCGATTTGCGACAACCATGATACCATCAACGATGGTAAAGTATGGTCTTGTAAAACTTTTGAACGGCTCTCCGAAAGAGGCATATAATAGCTGGGAATATTTAAATTGATAGATCGAGTCACCGACAGATGAACTGAATTTTTAAAGTTATTTGCGAATAAGCTCGAATCAGATATGCTAATCAGCCCCAGTACATCTTGATTGTCTAATTCAGCCAGCGCAAATTCATCATTAAAAAGAGGGGCGATGACACTGTCAAATGATACCTTTGTATCGTCCTCAAGATTTTTAATGCTTTTGCTTACGCGATCGTACTCTTTTTGCTGAATCAATAGTTCTTTGAGTCCCGAACGGAAGCTATGTTCATCGGAAATACTGAAATCAATATAGGATGCTGTATTTTTTTGGTAAGTAGTTTCCTAATGCCTGTACTTGAGCGGTTTGATTGGCAAACAATTGTAGATAGCTGTTTTTACTGCCTGTTAGATCAGTTACACCCTTAAAGATAAGCGCATCCTGTTTGAAATTCATATTCCAGGAAGTTTGTCCCTTGAGAGAATCAATTAAATTGAGGTAATTGCCAAATTTGGATTTCATCAATATGCGGGCGACCTGCGCTAACTGTTCATTGAAAAAATATAAACTGAGTGGTGTATTCTTATTGTTGTGATTGACAAAGAATTCAATTTGCTTTGTGTTTATTTTTTTACATTCTTATCGAAAATTTGCGCAAGCACCTGTTTTGAATAACTGGCAAAGATAATTTCATGGGAATAAGCGCAATAGAGCGTACTGTCTTTTATTCCTTTATTGAATCCAAAGAACCGTTGGCCCAGCGTATCAAAGGGTTGAACTTTATAATTTTTTCCGATTTGCCCGATAAGGGTTGCCAGCGTGTTATTGTCAAGGCTCTGCCCAACTTGTACACTATAAAGAGGTGTTATCTGATCTTTTTCTTGATGAAAAGACAGTAATATCTGTTGCCCAGCAACGAAAGGTGTCAATTGTTCACTTTGTAATAACTCTGTTTTTAATCGCTCGAGATTACTAAAATTTCCCTGTCCTATAATGGCTTTAAATAATTCGTAATCCTTAAATATCGTGTCTACAGTCTCGTTGTTGGCAAAGGATGTTATGGCCAGCGTATTTTCAGGGAGGTATTGTAAGGCCTTGGAATCCTGTTTATTATTTTTATTGAAATCTCCGAAAAGATAAATCGTTGCTGCAATGACAGCTATGAACAATAGAATAGTGATGATTATTGTTTTTTTCATCAGAATATATATTTATGAGTGCTCATCTTCAATGGTATAGATGGACACGTTTCAGTCAATTTGTTTTTATAGTAATGAAGCGATCAACTTGAATAAACTTATGATAGTTTCATCTGTAAAACAAACCTAACAAAAATATGCGGGAAGCGCTAGAAAATCATCTCAATAATGGGGCTTTGTAATATAAATTTAACAAAATATTCCTTATTTTGTTCGGTTTTTAATACATTTATCGGAGAAACACGTTTTCAGCATTCACTTTATAATAATGAATAAGAGAATCATTTTAGCCGCTTCGTTATTGGGAGCATTAGCTGTAATATTAGGTGCCTTTGGTGCCCACGGTCTAGAAGGAAAGGTAAGTGCATATCATATCGAAACTTGGAAAACTGCAAATCAGTATCATTTCTATCATACCTTTGCATTGTTATTTTTATCGACTTTTTCGCGTGCGAAAACCTATTCAATCAAGGTGTCCTTTATTGCTTTTATTGTTGGTATTTTGTTTTTTCAGGATCCTTATATATACTTAGTATCAGGGAAATAACTGGTTTCGGGAATCCGGCTATCTTAGGTCCCATAACACCTTTAGGTGGCTTGTCATTGATTATCGGTTGGATAGCCTTATTTGTAGCGGCATTAAAAATAAATCATAATCCTGCTGTTTAAATAGAATAAAGCTTGCTAGCTTTTTAGATAAAGAGCCTTCCAACGATTAAAAATCCAGGAGGGCTTTTATTTTGAGGGAGGTCACTCACGTATTCTTTCTGTCGCTTTTTTGTATTTTTATCCCATAATAAAAAAATATGTCCAATCCGCAATCTTCGATTTTTAGTGAAAGAGATACCTTGTTTATTGATGTGGTTCTACCGTTAGCTCTAGCACGAACATATACTTATCGTATTCCGGCTGACTGGAATGATCGGGTACAGATTGGGGTACGGGTCATTGTGCAATTTGGACGAAACAAGATTTATTCGGCTGTCGTGAAATCGATCAGCAAAGAAGCTCCACTGAAATACGAAGCAAAGTATATTTTAGATATCATTGATGACAAACCTATCGTCAACCTTGCCCAATTTAAATTGTGGGATTGGTTGGCAGATTACTATATGTGCAGTTTGGGTGAAGTCATGCAGGCTGCACTTCCAGCGGCATTAAAACTGGCAAGTGAAACCAAAGTGATCTCTTCTATAACAGAAGAATTTGATCGTTCGACACTTTCGGATAAAGAATACCTCATTATTGAGGCCCTGGAGGTAGCAGGAGAACTTAAAGTCAATGATATCGTGAAGTTATTGGGACAGAAAACGGTATTTCCGATATTGAAGCAATTGTTTGACAAGGGGATCGTACTTATCTCCGAGGAAATAACAGAAAGATATAAACCCAAAACAAAAGTATTCTTACGTTTTGCCCTGACTTTAGAAATGAGGACGCCAAACGAGAATTATTGGATAGTCTCAATCGTGCACCCAAACAGCAAGATGCAGTTTTGGCATTTATGCAGCTTGTCAAAAAGACTGAAGAGATTACACGTCCGATGTTGGCAGAAGCTTCAGGTTGCGGTAATGGAGCGATCACGGCGTTGATCGACAAAGGTGTATTTGAAGTGAAGGAGAAGGTCGTGTCGAGATTTCAGGGAGAAGATATAGAACTAGATGCTAATTTTCAGTTCAATGAAAATCAACAGCGTGCCTATGATGAGATCCAACAATCTTTTGAGGAAAAAGAGGTAACACTATTGCATGGGGTAACTGCTTCAGGGAAAACTCAGCTCTATATACGACTTATCGAACAGGCAATAGCTGAAGGAAAATCAGCTTTGTATCTTCTACCTGAGATCGCATTGACAGCACAGATTACTGCGCGATTAAAACTGCACTTTGGTGATAAGCTTGGTGTTTATCATTCGAAATTCAATGATAATGAACGTGCTGAGGTATGGCATAAGGTGATGAAAAATGAGTTTCAAGTTGTTATCGGAGCCCGTTCTTCTGTATTCCTTCCGTTTCAGGATCTGGGAATTATTATTGTTGATGAGGAACATGAAAGTTCATATAAACAATTTGACCCTGCACCGCGTTACCATGCGCGTGATACAGCCATTTATCTCGGCTTTTTACATCAGACTAAGGTGCTTTTGGGATCCGCAACACCATCGTTGGAAAGTTACTACAATGCTAAAGCAAAGAAGTATGGCTTTGTGCAGTTATTGGAGCGTTATGGCAATGCGCAGTTGCCAAGTGTAGAGCTCGTCAATATTCCCGAAGAAGGGCGAAAGGAAAATATGTTCTCCTATTTCTCCGGAACATTGTTAAAAGCTATTGAAGAAGCTGTTAAGAATAAGGAACAGGTTATTCTGTTTCAGAATAGACGCGGACACACCACCATGATCCAGTGTAATACCTGCGGTTTTGTCGCCAAATGTGTGAATTGTGATGTCAGTTTGACCTACCATAAAAGTTCCAATATGATGCATTGTCATTACTGTGGGCATGTTGAGCCACCACTTCGGGTCTGCCCAGCTTGTGGAATGCCACATATTGAAAGTAAGGGCTTTGGGACAGAGCGGGTGGAAGAAGAACTTGAATTGCTGATGCCCGAGATCCGGATAGGCCGATTGGATCTGGATTCAACAAAAGGAAAGTATGGCTTTGATAAGATTATTACGGCTTTCGATGAGCATGAGTTTGATGTGCTGATTGGGACACAGATGGTGGCCAAAGGGTTGGATTTTGGGCGTGTTAGTTTAATCGGTGTTGTGAATGCGGATACCATTATTAATTTTCCTGATTTTCGTGCCTATGAGCGTTCCTTTTCGCTATTTTCCCAAGTTGCAGGCCGAGCCGGTCGTCGGGAAGCAGGTGGACGGGTGATTATTCAAAGTTATACGACAAATCATAGGGTCTTGGAGCAAGTCGTTAACAATGATTATGAAGGGATGTTTATGACGGAAATTACTGAACGTAAGAATTACCTTTACCCCCTTTTTATCGACTTATTCGCATTGATATTAAGCATACAGATTTTCAAAAATGCTATGATGCTGCGAATCGTTTTGCCGCTGCTTTACGACCACAGCTTGGAGCTAGGGTATTGGGGCCTGAACCACCGCTGGTCTCCCGTGTGCGAAATAATTTTATTCAGACAATTACATTGAAGATTGAACGCACAAATATTAGTATTGCTAAGGTAAAGGAGTTGATTCGTTCGGTTTTATTGGATTTTGAGATTGATAAGACCAATAGCGGCGTTCGTGTTCAGGTCGATGTCGACCCTTATTAACGACATGTTTTTATGTTCTCGTAGCGTTGGATCATGTGCTAACTGAACTGAGTTTTTCGTGATGAAATGCATGTAACTTTTTGATAATGTTTTAGATATAATGTTTTTATTTGGTTGTGATTTGTTGTGTGGTCTACGTTCAGTATTGTATATTGCTTTGATATTAAGTGATTTGTGAATAGTTCGGCTAAATATCCTTTTTAAAGGTAAATTTGAAACATCATGGCGTATAAGTTTATTGATAATTATCGGGAAAGAGGTGCACGCAAGAAATTGGTTGAGCATCTAAAAGGAAGAGGTATTGAAGACCAAAAAGTATTGGAAGCCATTGGGAAGGTACCACGTCATTTCTTTTTTGATGAAACCTTTTGGAATCAGGCTTATCGCGATATTGCTTTTCCAATCGGTGACGGACAAACAATCTCCCAACCGTACACTGTCGCTTATCAATCCGAATTGCTCCACGTGAAAAAAGGGGATAAGGTACTGGAAATTGGAACAGGATCAGGGTATCAAACTTGTATTTTGCTTGAACTTGGTGCCGACGTATATACGATAGAACGCCAAGAGAACCTTTATCAACGAACAATTCAGGTATTACCCTATATGGGGTATAAGGCAAATTTCTTTTTGGGTGATGGCTCCAAAGGTATTGAAAAACATGCCCCCTACGATAAGATTATTGTAACTGCCGGGGCACCATTCGTTCCTGAAATCATGTTGAAGCAGTTAAAAATAGGTGGGATTTTTGTGATTCCGGTCGGGGATGAGAAGTCTCAGAAAATGATGACAATAATTCGCGTAGGTGAAAATGATTTTGATCGTATTGAATTGGACACTTTTCGTTTTGTGCCCTTGGTGGGTGATCAGGCCTGGTAATTCACATTGTCTCGAAAAAAATTAAGAGTGCTTCGAACCATTATTCGCTGTTTTTGCAAGATAGGTAAATGAAAATATATTGTTTTCTATTTACTCTTGTGAATCCGCTCAATTTAAAAGTTGTAGTTTGTTACAATATGATTTTGGATAGGATGGATTTCGTCCAACTGATGGAATAAAAAATTATTTAAGAATGAATCCAATCACGACATTATACGATCAAAAGCATCAAGAAATTGCCTCCACGGTCTTAAAATTAAACAAGCAGGTGAATACCCTGAGTTTAACCCGGCTCTTTGTAATTCTTGGTGGGGAGCCTTGCTATTTTATACTTTTCAGCTGGAAAGTCTTCCATTGGTTTTCTTTTGTTTCTTTGCTTTATTGTTCCTATTTGCGTATTTGGTACGCCGACAAAGCCAGTTGGAGCTTCAGAAGAACTATTTTGAAGCCTATCTGAAGGTGCTGGCCAATGAGCAAAACATCATTGATGGAAAAGCAAATATGTATGCTAATGGAGAGAACTTTGAGGATGGTAATCATCCTTATAGCTCAGATATGGACGTATTCGGCGTATATTCGTTATTTGCCCAATTGAATCGGTCAACAACAAAACAGGCGATTGATTTGCTGGCATCTTGGCTAAATGCACCCCTGGATAAAGAACAGATCCAGCGGAATCAGGAAGCGTCAAAGGAGTTGGAGAGTGAATCGGAATGGATATGGGATTTTCAGGCGAAACTACTAGCAAATCTTAATCATAAACTAGATATTAAGACTTTTTTGTCCAATTATTTTCAAGACGGAAATTTTAGTTTTGGAAACGCTTTCATGCGTATCTATGTCAAAGTGGGCCCGGTTTTATTTGTGCTAGCGCTTGTTGGAAGCTTTTTATTTCCAAATTTGCAGCGGTTGCAACGATATTAGGTTTGTTTCATATTCTTTGGGCTTTCGCCAAAGCAGGTAGTGTTGGTTTATTTTCATCAAGAATAGACAAGATTGGTGGAATACTGGCTTCCTATGCCGATGCGATACAAGCTATAGAAAACCACGCATGGAAATCCGCCTCCTTACAAGAAATGGCTAATGAATTAAAGCAGGGAGGGCATGCTGAACCTATTTCAAAAGCATTTAAAAAATTAGCAGTTCTTATCAATAATCTGGATGCACGAAATAATGTGTTTGTTGGGATATTCCTGAATCTTTTTTTTGCTGTGGGATTTTAGACAGGTACTGGCGATTATCGATTGGAAAAATAAGTATGAACAAGAGATCTTGAATTCGTTTGATACATTGGCAAAAGTTGAAGCTGTGAATAGTCTCGCAATTTGGAAAAGAAATCATCCGACTTATGTCTATCCGGTCATCTTGGTCAATCCAGATGAGGATAAGATTGAGGCGCAAGGTATTTATCATCCGCTTATTCCGAATGAATTAGTGGTTGCCAACGATTATACCAGCAACGATCATCGGGTTGCATTGGTAACAGGATCCAATATGGCTGGGAAAAGCACATTCTTACGTACAATTGGTATCAATGCAATTTTAGCTTATGCTGGAGCGAGTGTTGCCGCCTCATCATTTCAACTACCAATCTATAAACTTATATCCTATATGCGTATCAGAGACAATCTCAACGAAAGTACTTCCACTTTCAAGGCAGAACTCAATCGGATGAAATTTATACTGGATACTGTAGCTTCACATACGGATAGTTTTTTCTGATTGATGAAATGTTACGCGGAACAAACTCGGTTGACAAATATTTGGGCTCACGCGCGATTATTAAGCAGTTGGTTCGCTTGAGTGGTAAAGGTATGGTGGCAACGCACGATCTGCAGCTGTCTAGTTTGGAACAGGAGTTTCCAAAAGATATCAAAAATTATCACTTCGATATTCAGGTTGATGAAGGGCAGATGCTGTTTGACTATAAACTGAAGACAGGGAGTGTAAGATCTTCAATGCTTCTTTGTTGTTAAAGGGTATAGGAGTCGATATCGAGGAAAATATTGGATAAAAATGACTCAACTGTTTTTGGATAGCCTTACATTTGTGCTCTCTTGAATCCATTAAAAATAACAATAAATGACTTTACAAGAACGTATTGATTTATCAGAAACGCATGTATGTACAACAGTATTCCCGTTTTTGACAAATCATCACGATACCTTATTCGGCGGTAAGGCGATGTCTATTATGGACGAAGTGTCTTTTATGGCCGCAACAAGATTCTGTCGCAAAACGTTGGTGACAGTATCAACAGATCGTATTGATTTTAATAAAGCAATTCCTTCCGGAAGTATTATAGAGGCAGTTGCGCGTGTCCAAAATGTAGGGCGTACGAGCCTAAAAGTGAAAGTAGAAATATTTCTGGAGCATATGTATAAAGAAGGACGAGAACTTGCTATTGAAGGAGTCTTTACTTTTGTCGCTTTGGATGAAAACAAACAACCAATTCCTGTTTTGGAGGGTTTGGATATTGAATAATCAGCCTAATTTGATGGGGAAGAGCTGGCAGAGACTTAGAAAAACGGGTGGATTATTCCACCCGTTTTTGTGTTTATTCACTACGTTTGATCGGGCTAAGTTCTTTTAATTCTTCGTCTGTAAAGAGCCTGTAATGTACCTTAAAGGTTTTTCCAAGTGGTGTTTCCAACGAAAAACCACCGGGCCAAAGCCCTCCAGTACATCAAGTGTGAAATGGGCATGTTTCCAATACTCAAACAGATCCCGGTCAACCCAAAACTCGTATCCTTCAACCAATCCGATCATGGCGTCATTCATGCGCGGAAAATACCCCCTTTTTCAAAACATTGGGGCTGAGTCCCTTCACAGCAGCCTCCAGCCTGGTAAAACATCAATGCACCGTGTTGTGCTTCAAGGGTATGAATGAGATCTTTGGCTTTGTCTGTACTATCTATTCTGTTGACCATTGCTGAACGGATTGATAAATGAAGAATAATGCATTTCTTCATTGCGTTTTTAATTTACAGCGTATTAAAAGAAGCCCAGTTTTTCCTTGCTGTATGATATTAACATATTTTTTGCCTGACGATAATGCGCAAGCATCATCTTGTGATTTTCTCTACCAAT
Source organism: Sphingobacterium sp. E70 (assembly GCF_019285695.1). Classification (NCBI taxonomy): domain Bacteria; kingdom Pseudomonadati; phylum Bacteroidota; class Sphingobacteriia; order Sphingobacteriales; family Sphingobacteriaceae; genus Sphingobacterium; species Sphingobacterium sp. E70. The sequence goes on from NZ_CP079104.1 coordinate 3,612,947, forward strand.
TCCGGATTGTTTGTATCCTCCGAATGGAGCGCCAGCTGGATAAGAGTGATATTGATTAACCCAAACACGGCCTGCCTGGATGGCGCGTGGAACTTGATAAAGTTGATGCGCATCTCTGGTCCATACACCGGCGCCGAGACCATACATAGTGTCATTGGCAATAGTGATCGCTTCTTGTTCGTCTTTGAAAGTTGTTACAGCCAAGACCGGACCGAAAATCTCTTCTTGAAAGATCCGCATCTTATTATTTCCTTTGAATAGCGTTGGTTTGATGTAGTAACCTTCTTCAAAACCTACGCCGACATTATTTTCGTCTCCGCCAGTCAGCACTTCGGCTCCTTCTTGTTTGCCTAGTGTGATATAAGACATAATTTTGTCTTTTTGAATTTTTGAAGCTTGGGCCCCCATCATTGTTGTCGGATCCAATGGGTCCCCAACTTTGATCTGATTGACCCGATTGATGACTCTGGCAATAAATTTATCGTAGATATCCTCCTGTACTAATAAACGTGAAGGACAAGTGCATATTTCTCCTTGATTAAGGGCAAATAAAACGGCACCTTCGATTGCTTTGTCCAAGAATGCATCGTCAGCATCCATGACAGAACTGAAGAATATGTTGGGGATTTTCCTCCCAATTCCAGTGTTACGGGTATAATATTTTCTGTAGCATATTGCATAACTAATCGCCCTGTTGCGGTTGATCCTGTAAAGGCTGCCTTCGCAACTTTAGGATTGGTTACTAAGGCCCGGCCTAGTTCCGAGCCAAACCCATTCACAATATTTATCACACCTGCCGGTATCAGATCGCCAATAATTTCCATCAAGACGAGAATTGACGCCGGTGTGCTTTCTGCTGGTTTTAAAACAACGGTATTTCCGGCAGCAAGCGCTGGAGCTAGTTTCCATACCGCCATTAAAATTGGGAAATTCCATGGAATGATCTGTGCAATAACGCCGATCGGTTCGTGTACAATCAAGGAAACGGTATTGCTGTCTAATTCAGTTATTGATCCTTCTTCGGCGCGGATTACTCCGGCAAAGTATCTAAAATGATCAATAGCAAGCGGGATATCTGCATTTAGCGTCTCGCGTACTGCTTTTCCGTTATCTATGGTTTCTACTGCAGCAATATATTCCAGATTAGCCTCGATGCGGTCTGCAATTTTATTGAGGATAATGCTGCGTTCGGTTGCTGATGTTTTCCCCAGGTCTCAAAGGCTTTGGACGCGGTATCAACCGCCAGATCGAGATCTTCTTTCGTTGAATGTGCTACCTGGGTATATACTTTACCATCTACGGGCGAGATATTGTCAAAATATTTTCCTTGGATCAGGGCTACAAATTTACCGCCGATGTAATTGTCGTATCGTTCTTTGAACGATGGTCTTTTAATTGCGCTCATATGATTTATTATTACTTATTTTTAATCCCTTCTTATCAAAGTTAGCCAGCAATTATTCAATACCGTAGCATTATTGAGGCAAAGGGTAGCATCATTGTTGCAGTATAGTGTAGGGATATTATTCTGGGATAGCCCAAAACAAATGCTTGGATTTTTTTGTTATATTTGATTGATTTCCAATTATATTTAGTTGATGCGATATGAGAGATAGGACACTGATTCATACGTTACCATTTTCTCAGGGAAGGGAACTCAGTACGCTGGTGGAAAACCGACGCGCGTTTACATTGGATAGCCTAGAACTGAATATATATGAGACATACCGTGTTTCGGAGCATGTACCCCTACGGTTTGATGACCTGGTGATGATCAATATGATCCAGGGAAGAAAATTATGCACTTGGATCATATGAAAGCTTTTGATTATCTGCCCGGGCAGATGATCGTATTACCGGCCATGGTCGGTATGCATATTGACTTTCCGGAAGCTACATTGGAGCGACCTACGCAGTGTTCGGCCCTCACCATCCGAAAGGAGAAAATAGAAGCTGTATTGGATTATTTAAATGAATTTTATCCAAAGGAACAGTTGGGCCGCTGGCATATTGATCCTGAGCTTTTTCATCTTTACAATTCGAACGAACTGGCCGAACTTGTTAATAAATTGTTTCAGATTATTATAAGTGAAAATCCGCTTAAAGATGTTTTGGCAGATCTGACATTTAAGGAGCTCACAATTCGATTGCTGCAGTCACAGTCTCTTATGGCATTGAAGGTGGGGAAATCGCCCAACAAAGTACTTGTTCATTTACAGGAGTTTATTCGTAGGAATATCACCGAGAAAATATCCATAGACTTATTGGAGAAGGTCGCTCATATGAGCAAGGCAAGTTTGACTCGAATGTTCAATCGAGAACTCGGGCTGAGCCCAATGGAATATGTGATTCAGCAACGTATTGGTAAAGCAAAGCAGCTTTTGCTCTTGACTCGAAATGTAAAGGAATCCTGTTTTGGGGCAGGCTTCAACGATGTTAATTATTTCGTTCGGCTGTTTAAAAATAGGGTGGGTATCACGCCAGGAGCATTCGTCCTGGCGCAAAGATGGCCTTAGAATTTCATGACGCGATCGAGCTCACGTTTGACATCTCTTTCCTTTATATTTTCCCGTTTATCAAAATCTTTTTACCTTGTGCTAAAGCAATTTCAACTTTTGCAAATCCGCGTGAACTGATAAATATGCGCAATGGAACAATTGTAAAACCACGTTCCTCGCCTTTTTCTTTTAATTTTTTCAATTCTCTTTTTGTCAGCAAAAGCTGACGGTCGCGTTTTGCTTCGTGGTTATAAAATGAGCCCATGGAATATTCGGCAATATGCATATTACGAATGTAAAGGCCGTCGTTAAAGAAACTGCAGAAACTATCGTTGATATTTGCTTTTCCCTCACGTATTGATTTTATTTCTGTGCCTAGTAGTCGAATTCCAGCGACGTATTTGTCCAGTAGATGATACTCAAAAGAAGCTTTTTTATTTTTTTATATTGATATCTGAAGATAAAGCCATATATTGTTGTATATTAGTAAGTCTATACCATTGCTAGTGCAATGAACCTAAATGTAACTAATTATAGGATAATTTATAGTTCGCAAATATAATTATTAAAATTGTCTTATTTTATAGTAGAATTGTGTGGGGAGATGTTAGCGGAGTATTAAAATAAAATTAACTGTTTTGGGCGATGTGTTAAAAATATGACTAAATTTAAGTGAAAGTCAGATTATGTTTTCGTATGTTTGCAACGTTTTTGGAATTATTGTGAATATATACAACGTAGAATTTTAGCTTACATTGTGGGTAGAACAGATTTTTATTCGAAGACAGAGTTTTTATATAAAAGTCCAATTCGAGAATTTTGTTTGTTACAATAACATCTAAAAGTTAGAAATAGTTTTAGAAATACCTTTTTATCGCATGAGTAAAGGAAAGTTAGGCGAAAAATATCGCAATTTAAGATTGTAGAGGAGTTAAAAGCTAAAGGCTTATATGCCTATTTTAGACCTATTCAATCAAAGCAAGATACCGAGGTAAAAATCGATGGTAGACGTGTATTGATGTTCGGTTCTAACTCTTATTTAGGGTTAACGACTGATATACGTATTATAAAAGCAGCGCAAGATGCTTTGGAAAAATATGGTACTGGATGTGCTGGATCGCGTTTCTTAAACGGTACGTTGGATATTCACGTAGAACTGGAAGAAAAACTATCTGCTTATGTGGGTAAAGAGGCCGCGATTCTATTTAGTACAGGTTTCCAATCAAATCTTGGACCATTGTCTTGTCTGATGGGACGTAATGATTATATTTTGCTTGATGAACGTGATCATGCGTCAATTATTGATGGTAGCCGTTTGTCATTTGCAAAAGTGATCAAATACGGTCACAATAATATGGACGATTTACGTGCTAAATTATCTAGATTACCTGAAGAAAGCGCAAAATTAATTTGTACTGACGGTATCTTTAGTATGGAAGGTGATATTGTTAACTTACCGGAGCTTACTACAATAGCTAATGAGTTTGATGCTGCTGTTATGGTAGATGATGCACATAGCTTAGGTGTTATTGGGCACAAAGGGGCTGGTACAGCCTCACATTTTGGACTTAATGACGATGTAGATTTGATCATGGGTACTTTTAGTAAATCATTAGCTTCTTTAGGTGGATTCGTAGCGGGTGATGCTGATGTGATTGATTTCTTGAAACACAATGCACGTTCGGTAATGTTTAGTGCGTCAATGACGCCAGCATCTGTTGCTTCTACACTGAAGGCGTTAGAGATTATTCAAAATGAACCTGAACACATCGAAAAATTGTGGAAAAATACAGATTATGCCAAAGCACAATTATTAGATCATGGCTTTGATCTAGGTGCTACGGAAAGTCCTATTTTGCCTATATTTATCCGTAGCAATGAAAAAACGTTCTGGGTAACTAAAATGCTCCAAGATGATGGTGTATTCGTTAATCCAGTTGTTTCTCCGGCAGTTCCTGCGGAAGAGTCTTTGATCCGTTTTTCATTGATGGCGACACATACTTATGACCAAATCGATGAAGCAATTGAGAAGATGGTTAAAGTATTCAAACAAGCTGAAGTTGAAACATTAATATAAAATCTAATCGTATGATTCAGATTGTACCCGTTGAAACAAAGAAACAAAGACGGCTGTTTATAGATTTCCCTCATAGTCTCTATGAGGGAAATCCTAATTATGTACCTGCCTTATTTCTTGAACAAAACGATTTGCTTTCCCCTGACAAGCATCCCTTTTATAAACATTCCCAAGCACAACCTTTTCTAGCTTATCGTAACGATAAGATTGTCGGTCGTATATGTGCCATCTGGAACAACAACCATAATGCCTTTAATCATGTCAATGAAGGACAGTGGGGTTTTTTCGATTGTATAGATGATCAAGAAGTCGCAAACGCGTTATTTGAAACTGCAGAAAAATGGGTTAAAGCTAAAGGAGGGGATACGATCGTTGGGCCGATCAATTTATCGACCAATGATACCGTTGGTTTATTGGTTGACGGTTTTGATAAGCCTCCAGTGGCCATGATGCCCTACAATTCACCTTATTACATCGACTTGATTACCAATTCAGGCTATGGACATAAAGTGGATTTGAGAGCTTATTTGGTTATGGAAAAGTCTGCGGATAAGCGTTCTGTATTGCTTTTGGATAGGCTGGAAGAGCGTTTGAAAAGATCTGGCATTACATTGCGTCAATTCAATGTGAAGGATTTTAAAAACGAGGCAGCAAAAGTTCGTGACATTTATAATAGAGCATGGGATAAAAATTCGGGTTTTGTTCCGATGACAGAGGATGAATTTAATTATACGGCCAAAGATTTAAAAATGATTCTCGATCCACGTTTTGCTATCGTTGCGGAGAAAGATGGTGAGCTTGTTGGCTTTGGTCTAGGGATACCAGATATCAATCAGATCCTTATCAAAGTGAAGCGAGGACGTCTACTTCCTACAGGTATTTTTAAATTGTTATTTGGCAAGAAAAAATCAACTTGCTTCGTGTACTCATGTTAGGGGTATTGGAAGACTACCGTAAGCTTGGTATTGAAGCATGTTTGTATGGCCGAATTATAAAAGAATCAAAAGATTCTAATATTAAGGGGGCCGAATGTTCATGGATGTTGGAGCATAATTACATGATGAACCACGCTATTGAACAAATGAATGGAGAATTGTACAAACGTTATCGTTTGTATCAAAAATCATTATGATAGAAAAGTATTAATCACCGGAGCGAGTGGTTTTGTAGGCTATCATTTGACAAGAGCGGCAAAGGAAGCAGGGATGGAAGTTCATGCTGCCGTTAGAAAGTCGAGTGATGTTTCAGAAATTCGTTCTGTTGTGGATAAATTTGTTTATCCTGATTTCACTGATGAAGCTTCCATCAAAGCTTTATTAGAATCGGAAAACTACACCTACGTCGTACATGCGGCGGCAATGACGCGCGCCAAACGCGAAGAAGATCTCGAAAAGGTCAATGTTGGTTATACCAAAAACCTGGCGTCGGCTTGTTTTTCATTGGAAAACCCAATCCGCAGATTTGTATTTGTAAGTAGTCTTGCAGCGATAGGACCTGTTCCTTATGCATCCAATTTAATTGATGAACGCAATCCCTATTGTCCAGTTACAGCTTATGGTCGAAGCAAAAGGAAGGCGGAACTCGCATTGAGTGAGTTTGAGGGTCAACCAGTGACAATTTTACGGCCTACAGCGGTATATGGTCCCAGAGAGAAAGATATTTTTATTCTTTTCAAGACAATGAACGGTGGAATGGATGCTTATGTTGGAAGATCTCCTCAGAAACTTAGCTTTATTTATGTGACAGATTTAGTTCAAGCGATTTTAAATGCCTGTCGTTCCGATCAAGGAGGGAAAAGAGTATACAATCTGAGTGATGGTCAGGTCTATGACAGATATGAAATGGCAAAATTTTTCAAAGAGTTCACGCAAAAGAAAATGATCCGAATACATATTCCATTAGGGGTCGTAAAAGCGGTAGCAGTAATCTTTGAACGTGTATATAAAAATTCAAAAACAATACCTGTACTATATCCAGAGCGATTGAATGAACTTACAGCTGAAAACTGGGGCTGTGATATCTCGGCGGCTCAACGTCAGCTACAATACCAACCTAAATATGATTTGAAGAAAGGCTTAATGGAGGCATTGGCTTGGTATAAAGAAAATAAATGGCTATAATCGCAGATAATGAGTGAGTTAAAAATAAATAAAAAACTTTTTCAGGATAGAAAGAGAACAAATATCTTAAGTGAACCCGAACAAAAGTTGATTACATACCTTGTACCTAGGGTTCCTAATTGGATTACTTCGGATGGCCTTACAGCGATCGGTTTTTTTGGCTCGTTAATGGTTTTAGGGAGCTTTATACTTGCAGAATACGTGGATATTCGCTATTTACTTCTGGGTATACCCGGTTTTTTCGTTCAATGGTTTGGTGATTCATTAGATGGGCGTATAGCTTTTTATCGGAATAAATCGCGCCGTTGGTATGGATTTGCGTTGGATATCGTAATGGATTGGATTAGTACAGTCTTTATCGGATTAGGGTATGTGCTTTATACGACTGGTGACTATAAGTATCTGGGCTTTACTTTGGTCTCGTTATATGGATGGGCAATGATTATATCACAACTTAGGTATAGGATTACAGATAAATATACGATAGATGCCGGGATACTCGGTCCAACAGAAATACGTGTCATTATCGCTTTAGTGATGTTATTAGAGGTTTTCGTGCCTGGTTCTATTAATTGGTGTGTATTCGTCATTTGCATTTTACTTTTTATTATCAATGCAAATGATACGCGTCTTTGTTGAAATTGGGCGATGCAAAGGATAAGGAAGACAAATTAAAAAAGCAGCAAGAGGAGGTGGAATAAATATGTCTTCAAAGGTGATTACTTTTTTAAAAGCACAACTTTCCGCCTTTTAGGCGGATTGTTTGATTTTGGGGTGTATTCTGCCTGTTATAAATTGCTGCATATTAGCGCTCCTTTTTCTAATGCAATCAGTGGCAGTCTAGGTGCTGTCGTAAATTTCTTGATCAATCGGTATTGGTCTTTTGGTAGCACGCAAAATTCTGTAGGTAGCCAGTTATGGAAGTTTGTGATTGTTGTCTGTGGTAGTATTCTGCTTAAATCTACTGGCATTCACTTCCTGGTGGATGTATATCATTTCAATTTTTGTTTTCGAAGTTACTTGTCGAGTTGCTTGTTTCTCTAGGCTTTAATTATACGCTTCAGCGTTTTGGGTTTTTAAAGGTGAAGGGAAGTGATTTTTTCTCCTTTCTTGTCGATTAGACAATATAGTTCAGCCTAATGCTGTTTTTTTGCATAACTTTTTTTCGAACACCTAATCCTTTTTTAATTTTAAGTTCTTGAAATTGTAATCCCTTGTTGATAACTCCTGGTTATTTGTGGTGGGGTTCAATGTTTGTTTTTATTTCCGACCTCCGCTTTTTTAGATTTTCATTGATCAACACACTGTGAACAGCTATATTCTTTTCCGTAAAGCTAAGGCCATTTGGTCATCTTATTACTTGCTGCTATATTGATTAACTATGAAGTTAGAGCTAGCTTAGATTTAGGTTAGCATATAGTTAGGTTTAGTTTAGCTAAAACCTAAACAAAACCTAAGGAATACCTAAACTAAACCTAAACAAACCCTAACTAAACTCTGGATTTGTCCTTACCCTGAGCCCCTGTTTTCGGGCTGTTTTTCTATGGTGGTGGGTTTTTTTGCTGCGGTTTTTAGGCCTGTCTATCCGCCGCCTGTCCGTTATCCCGGCTTGGAGACCGTCCCCTCGGATTTTTTTCTGTTCCGGGCAACTGTTTTTCAGGGGTTCGCTGAGATGTCCATTCTCCGGTTCTGATTCCCGCTGCCCATGCACTTTTCTCCCTTCACTGTTTTTTCGTATAGCTGGCCTTGCTGCGACTTTTCGCCGGATTCCCCGGTTCTGCGCTGCTGTGGCGTAAGTCTAGCCCATAGGCAATCCTGCCTTTCCACTGCGTATCCGCTGCGGTTCCACCATCCCCTTGCGCCGCCTTTCCACGGCTTATCCACTGCAGATCCAGTGCATATTCTGATATAACCCGCCTTTTTTGTCCCCGGAGCCCCCGGGATCCTGTTTCACAAAAAGAATCCGCCAAGTTCACAGCGAGTTAGCGGCAAAATGAAATAAATAAGAACAAAAGGCTTGGAAGTGATTATAAAACTCCCTATCTTTGCACCACTCCGCAAGGGAGGGACGGTTGCTTCGAAAGAAGAGACCATGAAAAAAAAGAAGGGTTTAGGTAAGCGCGACAGGATTTAAAATCCCGTTCAGATTATTTTAAACGCGGAAATCAGAAAAAGAAAAGAAAAAAAACTTCAAAAGTTTTTGGAAGTTCAAAAAGATTTCTACCTTTGCAGTCCCAACGGAAACGGAGGGAAACAAAAAAGATAAAGAGGAGCGCAATGCTCATCGGAATATAGCGGATACGGAAGTTGAAGCGAGATAAGTTCTTTAAGAAAACACAATCATGTAAGCGTGACGAGTAGACAAAACGAAAGTCATGAACAAATTCAAGCAATTCGTTCAATTCGATCCAAGATCAGAGATATAAAAAAGAATTCTGATTATGTAAATAGTTGGAATCAAAAACTTCATTTTACAATGGAGAGTTTGATCCTGGCTCAGGATGAACGCTAGCGGCAGGCCTAATACATGCAAGTCGGACGGGATCCATCGGAGAGCTTGCTCGAAGATGGTGAGAGTGGCGCACGGGTGCGTAACGCGTGAGCAACCTACCTCTATCAGGGGATAGCCTCTCGAAAGAGAGATTAACACCGCATAATATATCTGATTGGCATCAGTTGGATATTAAATATTTATAGGATAGAGATGGGCTCGCGTGACATTAGCTAGTTGGTAGGGTAACGGCTTACCAAGGCGACGATGTCTAGGGGCTCTGAGAGGAGAATCCCCACACTGGTACTGAGACACGGACCAGACTCCTACGGGAGGCAGCAGTAAGGAATATTGGTCAATGGGCGGAAGCCTGAACCAGCCATGCCGCGTGCAGGATGACTGCCCTATGGGTTGTAAACTGCTTTTGTCCAGGAATAAACCTCTTTACGTGTAGAGAGCTGAATGTACTGGAAGAATAAGGATCGGCTAACTCCGTGCCAGCAGCCGCGGTAATACGGAGGATCCGAGCGTTATCCGGATTTATTGGGTTTAAAGGGTGCGTAGGCGGCCTATTAAGTCAGGGTGAAATACGGTGGCTCAACCATCGCAGTGCCTTTGATACTGATGGGCTTGAATCCATTTGAAGTGGGCGGAATAAGACAAGTAGCGGTGAAATGCATAGATATGTCTTAGAACTCCGATTGCGAAGGCAGCTCACTAAGCTGGTATTGACGCTGATGCACGAAAGCGTGGGGATCGAACAGGATTAGATACCCTGGTAGTCCACGCCCTAAACGATGATAACTCGATGTTGGCGATAGACAGCCAGCGTCCAAGCGAAAGCGTTAAGTTATCCACCTGGGGAGTACGCCCGCAAGGGTGAAACTCAAAGGAATTGACGGGGGCCCGCACAAGCGGAGGAGCATGTGGTTTAATTCGATGATACGCGAGGAACCTTACCCGGGCTTGAAAGTTAGTGAAGGATGCAGAGACGCATCCGTCCTTCGGGACACGAAACTAGGTGCTGCATGGCTGTCGTCAGCTCGTGCCGTGAGGTGTTGGGTTAAGTCCGCAACGAGCGCAACCCCTATGTTTAGTTGCCAGCATTTAAGGTGGGGACTCTAAACAGACTGCCTGTGCAAACAGAGAGGAAGGTGGGGACGACGTCAAGTCATCATGGCCCTTACGTCCGGGGCTACACACGTGCTACAATGGATGGTACAGCGGGCAGCTACATAGCAATATGATGCTAATCTCTAAAAGCCATTCACAGTTCGGATTGGGGTCTGCAACTCGACCCCATGAAGTTGGATTCGCTAGTAATCGCGTATCAGCAATGACGCGGTGAATACGTTCCCGGGCCTTGTACACACCGCCCGTCAAGCCATGAAAGTTGGGGGTACCTAAAGCATGTGACCGCAAGGAGCGTGTTAGGGTAAAACCGATAATTGGGGCTAAGTCGTAACAAGGTAGCCGTACCGGAAGGTGCGGCTGGAATACCTCCTTTCTAGAGTATCGAAGATCGGTGCTCGTCACGTACATATGATTGATTATAGTATTGAGATATGAGAATTGAGTATTGAGATGATTTTATGGCGACATAAAGGATCCCGATACCCGTTACAGACTACTCACTACTAAAAAAGGAAACATCAGAAGAAAGTGCCCGCCCCTATAAGGAGCAGGACCGAGAGAGATAGATGAACAGAATAGCTAGTCCCGTAGCTCAGTTGGTTAGAGCACTACACTGATAATGTAGGGGTCAGCAGTTCAAATCTGCTCGGGACTACGAAAAAAAGGGGAATTAGCTCAGCTGGCTAGAGCACCTGCCTTGCACGCAGGGGGTCAACGGTTCGAATCCGTTATTCTCCACGTTTTTTGGAGGAAAGATAGAGCAAGATAACAGACCATACAAGGTCTGATATCTCAGATCTAAAATCTCCTATCTAAAAAAAAAAAAAAGAGTTCTTTGACATATTGAAAGAGAAAAAAATTACAAGAGAAGACAACAGTATAGAGACAATGCTGATATGTGTCTGATGTAGGGAGGAGACCCTCGGTCCAGGCCGAACGAATCTTTGCGTAGCATATCGGTATATATATCAAAAGCAGCCGCATAGTAGCAAAAGGCTATGCCGGTGAAGAAAGTAAATAAGGGCACACGGGGATGCCTAGGCTCTCAGAGGCGAAGAAGGACGTGATAAGCTGCGATAAGCTTTGGGGATTGGCAAATGCGACTTGATCCAGAGATTTCCGAATGGGGCAACCTGACTATTTGAAGAATAGTCGTATGATACGCGAACGCGCTGAACTGAAACATCTAAGTAGGCGTAGGAGAAGAAAATAACAATGATTTCCCAAGTAGTGGCGAGCGAACGGGAAAGAGCCCAAACCGATCATGTTACGGCATGGTCGGGGTTGTAGGACCACGACATTGTACAGCGCTATGAACTGGAAGCAGGTGGGAAACTGCGCAATAAGGGTGAGAGCCCCGTACAGGTAAAGAATGTTGACATAGTGGTATCCTGAGTACCGCGGGACCGGAGAAATCCTGTGGGAATCCACCAGCACCATCTGGTAAGGCTAAATACTCCTGAGAGACCGATAGTGAACCAGTACCGTGAGGGAAAGGTGAAAAGAACCCCGAACAGGGGAGTGAAAAGAACCTGAAACCGTGTGCTTACAAGCGGTTGGAGCAGGCAGGTCCTGTGACAGCGTGCCTTTTGCATAATGAGCCTACGAGTTACTCTTGTCTGGCAAGGTTAAGTCCTTCAGGGACGCAGCCGAAGCGAAAGCGAGTCTTAATAGGGCGCATAGTCAGATGAGGTAGACGCGAAACCTTGTGATCTACCCTTGGGCAGGTTGAAGTTGCAGTAACATGTAATGGAGGACCGAACCGATAAACGTTGAAAAGTTTCCGGATGACCTGAGGGTAGGGGTGAAAGGCCAATCAAACTGGGAAATAGCTCGTACTCCCCGAAATGTTTTTAGGAACAGCGTCGGCATCGAGTTTAATAGAGGTAGAGCTACCGATTGGGTGCGGGGAGTCAAATCCTACCAAATCCAGACGAACTCCGAATGCTATTAAATATGGCCGGCAGTGAGGCTTTGGGTGCTAAGGTCCAAGGCCGAGAGGAAAGAACCCAGACCATCAGCTAAGGTCCCCAAATTCGTTCTAAGTTGAACTAACGAGGTCCGGTTGCCCAGACAGCTAGGATGTTGGCTTGGAAGCAGCCATTCATTTAAAGAGTGCGTAACAGCTCACTAGTCGAGCGGCCGGGCGTGGATAATAAACGGGCATCAAGAACGGTACCGAAGCTATGGATTTGCACTTATGTGCATCTGGTAGGGAGCATTCCATATGGGGCGAAGATATCTGGTAATGGGTGTTGGACCGTATGGAAAAGCAAATGTAGGCATAAGTAACGATAAGGCGGGTGGGAAACCCGCCCACCGAAAGACCAAGGTTTCCTGATCAACGTTAATCGGATCAGGGTCAGTCGGGACCTAAGGCGCACCCGAAGGGGCAAGCCGATGGACAACTGGTTAATATTCCAGTACTCTTCATAACTGCGATGTGGTGACGGAGTAGTGACACTGCCGCGAACTGACGGAATAGTTCGTTGAAAGGCGTAGGTATAGGGACGGTAGGCAAATCCGCCGACCCTGCTGAAACCCAATAGTACAGCAAAGCTTCGGTGGCGCTGATAGAGCAGGTAAACAGACTTCCAAGAAAACCCGCTAAGCTTCAGGTTATGAAGACCCGTACCGCAAACCGACACAGGTGGTCGAGGAGAGAATCCTAAGGTGCTCGAGTGAGTCATGGCTAAGGAACTCGGCAAAATGGCCCTGTAACTTCGGGAGAAGGGGCGCTGTCTCAGCGATGAGCAGCCGCAGTGAAAAGGCCCAGGCGACTGTTTAACAAAAACATATGGCTTTGCAAAATCGCAAGATGAGGTATAAGGCCTGACACCTGCCCGGTGCTGGAAGGTTAAGAGGGGATGTCATCGTAAGAGAAGCATTGAATCGAAGCCCCAGTAAACGGCGGCCGTAACTATAACGGTCCTAAGGTAGCGAAATTCCTTGTCGGGTAAGTTCCGACCTGCACGAATGGTGTAACGATCTGGGCGCTGTCTCAGCCATGAGCTCGGTGAAATTGTGGTATCGGTGAAGACGCCGATTACCCGCAACGGGACGGAAAGACCCCATGCACCTTCACTATAGCTTAACATTGAGATTGGGTACAGGATGTGTAGGATAGGCGGGAGATGTTGAAGCGTGTTCGCCAGGATACGTGGAATCAACCTTGAAATACCGCCCTTTCTGTATTCGGTTTCTAACTCCCTAATGGGGAGGACATTGTTTGGTGGGTAGTTTGACTGGGGTGGTCGCCTCCAAAAAGGTAACGGAGGCTTTCAAAGGTAAGCTCAGTACGCTTGGTAACCGTACGCGGAGTGCAATGGCATAAGCTTGCTTGACTGTGAGACCGACAAGTCGAACAGGGTCGAAAGACGGACATAGTGATCCGGTGGTTCTGTATGGAAGGGCCATCGCTCAAAGGATAAAAGGTACGCTGGGGATAACAGGCTGATCTCCCCAAGAGCTCATATCGACGGGGAGGTTTGGCACCTCGATGTCGGCTCGTCACATCCTGGGGCTGGAGAAGGTCCCAAGGGTTGGGCTGTTCGCCCATTAAAGTGGCACGCGAGCTGGGTTCAGAACGTCGCGAGACAGTTCGGTCCCTATCTGTTGTGGGCGTTGGAAGTTTGAGTGGATCTGACCTTAGTACGAGAGGACCGGGTTGGACAGACCTCTGGTGAACCTGTTATGCCGCCAGGTGTACGGCAGGGTAGCTACGTCTGGAATAGATAAGCGCTGAAAGCATCTAAGTGCGAAACTAGCCACGAGATGAGACTTCCTTATAGGGTCGTAGAAGATGACTACGTTGATAGGCCATAGGTGTAAAGGTTGAGAGACCAAAGCCAAGTGGTACTAATAGCCCGAAGCTTTCTCATGCAGAGACACACTGTTGTCTTCCTCTTTAATTTTTGAAACAAAGGAAACGAAACTCTTTCAATATATATGTCAGTTAGACGTGTGCATGGAGCAGAGCTATGTGGGACCTGAAAGGATCTCGGTACTCATATCTCCTATCTCACATCTAAAAAAACTTTAGGTGCCTATATCGGCGGTGTCTACCTCTTCCCATTCCGAACAGAGCAGTCAAGCCCGCCAGAGCCGATGGTATTGCCGTAACAGGTGGGAGAGTAGGTCGGTGCCTTTTTTACACGGAAGCCCTTGCTGGAAACAGTCAAGGGCTTCTTTCGTTTACATACTTCCCAAAAGGTTCCAAAGATCAATGGGGCCGGGATAAAGCCCACTGGGTGACGCTCGGAAAAGAGGCACATATGTTCGGCAACCCTATTGTCTGGTACAAAGCTGTATGGCTCTGGCCCCAAAAGCGAGACTGGGATCCACTCCCAAAGGCCACACAAAAGACTCCGCTCAGGAATAGCACTGTCAGGTGCAAGCCTGTATGGCACCGCTCTAAGGTGCTGCACTATGACTCTGTTTAGGTACTATCCAAAAGATTATAGAAGAACGATGCCCCTGCTCCCCAATGTCACAGAAGAATAGGGCTCCGTAACCGTACTATCCGGTAGAAATCTGCATGGCCATGATCGAAGGTGCTGCGCTATATTTTTGGTAATATATTTCCCAGCGATTACTGGTCCCGCCAAGACAAAAATGACAGAAGAATGGACGATGTTATAACGCTTTGTTCCTGAGTAGTAATCTATTTATGGTTTTTATTGAGTAACTTTGCGGCGCAATGGGTACATTATTGGATAACGGAATTAAGCCGTATAATCATTACGGCGCTTATTTAAAGCAGAAATATAACGGACAGAAAGTATTTAAAGTGATTGTCGATGGCAATTTCACTTGTCCCAATAGAGATGGCAGCAAAGGCTATGGTGGGTGTACTTACTGTAATGTGGACTCTTTTACGCCCGATACTGCGCGAAAAATTCCTTCTATACGTGAGCAGGTGGAGTCAGGGATTGAACGCGCACGTAACAGCTATGGTGCAGAAAAATTTATTATTTATTTCCAACCCAATACCAATACATATGCGCCAACACATTTGCTGAAGATGATGTACGACGAAGCGTTAAGCATCGATCCTGAAAATACACTAGGTCTTTCTGTGGGTACACGTCCAGATTGTTTGGACTTTGAAAAAATTGCCCTGTTGGAATCTTATACCGATCGTTATGACGTGGATTTGGAAATGGGAATGGAGTCGATTTATAATGATACCTTGGAAAGGATCAATAGAGGTTGCTCACACGATGAATTCATTAAGGCGATGGATATGTTAAAGGATACACCTTTAGAGCTTTGTGTGCATACTATTTTGGATTTCCATGGGAGACTGAAGAGATGATGTTAAAATATGCTGACGAGATTAATCGGTTCCCACAGATTAAGTTCGTTAAATTGCACCATTTGCATATTGTAGAAGGCTCTATTATGGGCGTAAAATATAAGCGTGAACCTTTTGACTTATTCTCTATGGAAGGCTATACGGACTTCCTGTCGAAATTTATACCCCGTCTACGCCCAGATTTGATTATCCAACGTATTTTTGGTATCGCAGACAAAGAACTATTGATAGCGCCAAATTGGGGATTGCCTAAGTCAGGGATTCAAACCTATATCGACAAAGGTCTGGAAGCACGGAAAGTCGTGCAAGGTAGTCTCTTTTAATTTTATTATAGACAACCGATTGCAAAAGAGATAATTCATTTCTACGATTCTATAAGACTACTGGAATTGATATAGTATAAATAAATACGGCTTCCCAAAGGAAGCCGTATTTATTTTATGTTGTACTGGAAGTCAAATTATCCTTCGACAATGGATTTCAGATCTGCTGGAGAATAATTGATAGATTTTAGTGTTTTATTGTCGGCCGTTCTAAAAACCAAAAATTTTCCATCAACTTCTTTATAGTAAGATTCCACTCCTTTAAGTTTGTAATGCTCTTGAGTAGCGACTGCCTCTGCTTCGTCATTGCAGGCCTTACTCATATTAGAGCGTTGCACTTCATCAAAAAGTGCTGAGAATTTATCTTTTAAACCAAATTCAAGAACCGCTCCAGCGAGGACGTATTGAATGTCACATAGGGCATCTGCAATTTCCACAAGATCTTTATCTTGGATAGCTTCTTCTAATTCTTTTAATTCCTCAGCTATCAACGAAACCCGTAATGCGCATCTTTGCTCAGAAGGAATTGTGGGTGTATCCAGGATCGGATGCTGGAATGTTTTATGGAATTCCGCTACAGATGAAAGTGTTTTTGGATCAGTCATATTCTTTTATTTTTTATACTCTTCTTATCTCAGGTGCAAATATAAAAAATAAAGGACGGTTAACTGAATGACCGTCCTTTATTTTATTTATCAAATGAGATTTGATTAGATCAAATGTTTCAATTGAACAATTTCTCTTTCTTCTAAATATCTCCAACGTCCACGTGGTAAATCCTTTTCGTCAAGTTAGCATATACGACACGATCTAACTTTACAACGTCATAACCAAGAGATTCGAAAATACGACGTACGATACGATTTTTGCCAGAGTGGATCTGTATTCCGATCTCTCTTTTAGAACCGCCTTGTACATAGCTTAAATCATCCGGTTTGATTACGCCATCTTCTAGTTCAATACCAAAATTAATCTTGTTGAAATCTCCTTGCGTAAGACTTTTGTTAAGTTCTACATTATATATTTTACTGATGCTATTACGTGGGTGGGAAAGTTTTTCCGCAAGGTTGCCATCGTTTGTCATCAAAAGTAATCCGGTTGTGTTTCTATCAAGACGTCCTACGGGATAGATTCGTTCTTTGGTTGCTTTGGATACAAGTTCCATTACGGTATGACGTTCCTGAGGATCATCTGTCGTTGTAATGTAGTCTTTTGGCTTATTAAGTAAAACATAAACCATCTTCTCACGCTTTAAACGCTCGTTGTTGTAACGGATTTCGTCTGTAGCTGGATCAACTTTGGTACCTAATTCAGTAACAGCCTCACCATTTACCCATATTACACCTGCAGCAATTAATTCGTCTGTTTTTACGTCTCGAGCAAATACCTGCATTGGCAATATAACGGTTTAAACGAATTAAGCCGTCATCTTCTGCTGAGGTTTCGGTTTTCTTCTTAGGACGTTTGCTGTATTGTTTATCGTCAAAACTCTTGTTTTCATCAAAGTTTCTGCTTCTATCTCCATCGAATTTTCTATTAGATGGTTTATCAAAGCTTCTACTGCGATTGTTTGAGGAACGGTCATCCTTATCGAAACGCTTGAATGAATCTCTTTTATCAAAAGAACCTTCTTTTCTGTCGAACGATCTTGATGAATCATTTCTGTCAGAGCGTTTGAAGCTATCTCTTTATCAAAAGAACCTTCTTTTCTGTCGAACGATCTTGATGAATCATTTCTGTCAGGGCGTTTGAAGCTATCTCTTTTATCAAAAGAACCTTCTTTTCTGTCGAATGATCTTGATGAATCATTTCTGTCAGAGCGTTTGAAGCTATCTCTTTTATCAAAAGAACCTTCTTTTCTGTCGAATGATCTTGATGAATCATTTCTATCAGAACGTTTGAAGCTATCTCTTTTATCAAATGAACCTTCTCTTTTGTCGAAAGACCGAGAAGAATCGTTTCTGTCAGAACGTTTGAAATTATCTTTTTATCAAAAGAACGCTCAGATTTATCAAATTTGTTGAATGAATCTCTTTTGTCAAAAGATCTCGAAGAATCATTTTTATCAAATGAACGGCCACCTCTGTTGAAAGGCTTGTCTGAATTATCTTTTGAACGGAAGGAGTTGCTTTCTCCTCTAAAGGATGGTTTGTCTGCGTATTTATTAGATCCAAATGATCTATTCTCGCGGTTGTCATCTTTTCTGAAAGAACCTCTTTCAGATTGATCCTTTGAACCAAAGGACGATTTTTTACCGAAACTATTATTCTTGTCGCCTCTAGATTTGAAGCTATCTGAGTTGCCCCGTGACTTTCTGGAGTTGTCATCACGACTGTTCCTTTTATTGCTGAATGGCATTGTGTTTTGCTAAAATGTGAACTGCAAAGTTAGGCATAATTTTGGGTTTTGCGAAAAAATCCTTATCTTTTGTCTTTTCTTGGATTTGCACAATTTGAACGTTAAAAATGCCCTTTAAAACAGCTGTAACGTAACTATTTGTTTTTAAATAAATACTGTTTATCTTTGTCCCCTCGAATTTGAACCAAGCTATTTTTTGATCGATTTGACTCGTGGATAGGATAGCATTAAGGGAGTGAATGATAAGAAAAAAAGTATTATGTAGTAGTTTGATTTTGTTTGCTTTATTGCTTTCAAAATTATACTCAACCCCACACAACAACACTTCTGGCAGCGATAAGATCGTAGCAGCGAAGTTAGTCGAAATTCCAACTCATCATGGAGGCGACGAAGAGAAAAAGAAAAAGCAATTCTTTTGAATCTTACCTGAGTTCATTGACATTTGCTGAAGATTCATTGCCGATGGATCGTCCATTAGTGGAAAGCAAATTGCGCAAGTTCTTCAGTAGATTTTCATTTAAAAAAACAGGATCGTATGATATGCATAAAAAGGCAGAGACCTATTTGCCTATGATCGCCAAGATCCTGAAATCACATGGTATTCCCGAAGATTTTAAGTACATCCCATTGGTTGAAAGTGGCCTAAGCAAGGCTGTTGTTTCATCAAAAGGGGCGGGAGGTTATTGGCAATTTATGCCAGCAACAGCTCGTTTGTATGGCTTAAGGGTCAATGGCACTGTAGATGATCGAAAAGATCTCGTGAAATCCACTCATGCAGCAGCACGCTATTTAAAATATCTTTATGCTCAATTTGGTAATTGGACTTTAGTGGCGGCGGCATACAATGTCGGCGATGGCAGTTTAAAAGGTTCAATAAGAAGGCAGAAGAAGGATGATTATTTTGCTTTGAAGCTGAACAATGAGACTGGATCTTACGTGTATAAATTAGTTTCAATGAAGGAGATTATCGAACATCCACAGAAGCACGGTTATTCGCGTTATGCGGACAAAGACACTGAGGCGCTGGATAGAGAGCCGAATATGCTCTAGATAGAAAGCAACTACTAACAAAAAGGATTTCCCATTGAGAAATCTTTTTTTGTTAGCCTTATTTGGCCTGGGAGTTGATCCATCCGAACGGTAGATCTTATCTTAAGTCGACAATGTCAAATCCGCTGTAGTTACTTTTATTAAAGGTAAAATAGCTGGATGCAATGGCCTTGTTTCCTTCCTGTGCATTCAAGGTGTAAGTATAGCGATTACCACTCTTATCAAAGATAGTCGTGTCGTAGATCAAATTATTCACTTTGTTGACCCGTAATTTGATTTTAGAATAGTTCTTTTTGCTGTCAACCGGTGTTAATTCCACAACACTCAAACTCATTCCTTTTACTTTTTCTGTACCCACTAGCGCATACTTAAATCCCGAGGTATAGAATGAGAAAATATTTGTCGGGTTGATCTCATTCGTTGAGTTACTCGCCTCGGATATCTCGACTTCTTTTTCTGCTTTCATAATATTCCATTGTGTTTTGGAATCTGAAATTAGAATTTGATTTTTGGTATTGACATGGTATTTATTATTTGCCTTGTCAAGATACAAGGTGCCCGCATCTGAATGTGAACTTCCATTTGCTTGTTTTATGTCCAAGGTAAAACCGGCTTGTATTGTCTTATATCCGTTATATTTTTGACTTACTTTGTTGAGTAACGCTTTTGCGGCGTCATTTTGCGCATAACTGTGTTGACTCATTGTGAGAAGCAAAAGCTTAGCACTAACCATAGTTGTTTTTTCATGTTAATTGTTTCTTAATGTCTCCAAATACTGTTCTAATGAATATTCATCTGGATAAAGAACTTCACGTGCTTTACTTCCTTCAAATGGGCCGACAATTCCGGCGGCTTCCAATTGATCGATGATTCGTCCAGCTCTATTATAACCCAGTTTCAATTTACGTTGGATTAAAGATGTAGAACCTTGTTGATGCATAACAATCAAACGAGCAGCGTCTTCAAACAATTGGTCGCGATCTTTTGGATCAAAATCTACGCTACCTGAACCTTCTCCGTTTTCATCTACGTATTCTGGGAGCATAAATGCCGATGGATAGCCACGTTGTGCTCCGATATAATCAGAGATCTGTTCAACTTCTGGTGTATCGACAAATGCACACTGAATACGTATCAAATCACTTCCGGTTGCCAGCAGCATATCCCCACGACCAATTAACTGATCTGCTCCGCCGGTATCTAAGATAGTTCGCGAGTCTACTTTTGATAACACACGGAAAGCAAGACGTGCTGGGAAGTTGGCTTTGATTGTACCTGTAATGATATTGACTGAAGGACGTTGGGTCGCAATGACCAAGTGAATTCCTACAGCACGGGCCAACTGGGCCAGTCGTGCAATAGGGGTTTCTACTTCTTTTCCGGCAGTCATCATCAAATCGGCAAACTCATCAACAATAAGAACGATATATGGTAAGAATCGATGACCCTCCTCAGGGTTTAATCTGCGATTGATAAATTTTGCATTATATTCCTTTAAATTACGAACCTGTGCATTTTTTAACAGGTCATAACGCTGATCCATCTCGATACAAAGTGAGTTTAAGGTATTGATAACCTTTTTTGTATCGGTAATGATCGCTTCCTCCTCATCGGGTAGTTTGGCCAAGAAATGACGTTCAACTTTTTTGAATAGGAAAGTTCAACTTTTTAGGATCGACAAGCACAAATTTGAGCTCAGCAGGATGCTTTTTATACAATAAAGACGTTAAAATCGCATTGATACCAACGGATTTACCTGACCTGTGGCACCTGCAACCAGAAGGTGGGGCATCTTTGCTAAATCGGCAATATAGACCTCATTAGAAATTGTTTTTCCCAATGCAATTGGTAGATCCATATCTGTTTTTTGGAACTTTTCAGTAGCCAAAACAGATCGCATGGATACCATTTCTGGATTCGAATTTGGAACTTCAATACCGATTGTTCCTTTACCCGGCATTGGTGCAATAATCCGGATTCCAAGTGCCGCAAGGCTTAAGGCAATGTCATCTTCCAGATTTTTGATTTTTGAAATCCGTACACCGGGTTTCGGTATAATCTCATATAAGGTAACTGTAGGGCCGATTGTTGCTTTTATGCTTTCAATCTCAATGCTATAGTTTCTAAGTGTATCAACAATTTTGTTTTTGTTTGCTTCAAGTTCATGCTGATTGATGGTAATTTTACCACTTCCATAATCTCGTAATAGGTCAAGTGTGGGATGTTGATAGCCTGATAAGTCCAATTTGGGGTCATATTGACCAAATTGTGCAACCAGGTCGCTCGCTGTAATTTCTTTTTCTTCTTTGATGTCTTCGACAACCAAACCAGGTACTAGGGTAACGTCAGCAGGGAACTCTGGCTCGGGTTGAGGGGTAATGGTTATAGCTGGACTGTAGTTTTCCTGAATACTTGGGCTATTTAATTCTTCCGTATCTTCTTCCTCTGGCTGATCAATGGTAAAACTAATGGAAGGCGTACTCTCTGTACGTTCCAAAGGACTATCATCAAAGGTAAGCACAACTTTGTCCTTTGGATCTATTTGTACTTCTGGTATTGGATGATGTGTAAATGCAGGACGCTCAAGCTCTTCTTTTAGATCTTTCTCCCGGCTGGATTGAAATCTTTCATTTATTGAAGTTGGTCGTTGGAAAGATTCTCTGACGGATTGTATAGAATCATCCTCTACATGCACTTTGGTTCTTAGGTTATTAGCAGTATAGGAATCTTCGTCGTCTTCATCCTCTAGATCTTCGGATAAAGATTTAGATTTTCGATTGCTGAATAATACAAATTTAAAATCCAAGTTGTACAATAGTATCAAAGTTGTCAGATAAGCAAATGCTAAAATACAACCCACACCGACAATCCCAACTTGTGCTTCCAGTAGCTTATTGGTCCAAAAGCCAAACTTGCCTTCCAACATGTGGGGCGTATTCGCCATAAATCCATGTAAGAATCCCAATGTTACAGAGATAAAGACAATCGCTACAAAGGAATAAACTACAGTACGGTATAATGGAAGCAGGGATTTTTTGAATAATAGACGATAGCCTAAAATGAATAATACCGGAATAAAAAGGAAAGCGGCAACACCAAACCATTCATACATAAATTGGTTGGCCAGTAATGCGCCGAATTTCCTAATTTATTATCAACGACCGGTAATTCGACAGCCTCATCATGAATTTCTTCGGAAGAACTAAAAGGGTTCCCCAACCGCCATTTGTTTTGGCGATATAACTTTGGTCATCTTCCCATGTAAAAGATAAGAGACAAAAGCAGTGGCAAAAGCCAACGAGAGTACAATCAATAAAATCCTAGAATTTTGACAGTCTTCTGTTGTGCATCTGAATAATCCCTAGGGACACTGGTTGTTTGACTTTTTCTTTTTAAATGTTGCCGATTCTTTTGACGGGGCACGCTTGCCAGAAACTGAATTTCCTGCCTGCCTAAATGTATTTCCTTTATTTGACATTGAAAAGCTCACAATTATACTGCTTACAAACTTAGTTATTTTGATAGTATTTTGAAGATCATGAACACTATTATTTTAAGTTTGTAATTTTTTCATAAACGAATAATTTCAGATAGGCTATTAAATGAATAATAGCAATTATAACTAGCAAATACTATGCCCTGAGAATAGATTTTTGGAAAGATTGAGCTAAGCGGATTAGAATATGGTGGTTTTGTCTGTCTTTTACAGTTAAAGTAAATTATGTAGTTTTACTGATCAAATTAAGGCATTATGAATAAGTTTCAGATACGAAAAGCGGAACAGGCAGATAAAGGACGGATTTGGGAAATTATACAACAGGCAATCGCATTACGAAAGGAGCAAGGCAGTCGGCAGTGGCAAGATGGTTATCCAAATGAAGATGTAGTACAGTCAGATATAGACAAAGGCTATGGGCATGTCGTGGAGGTTGATGATAAAATCATCGGTTATGTTGCTATTATTTTTGATATCGAACCTGCTTATAATGATATTGATGGCAAATGGCTTAGTGATGGTGAATATGTGGGCATTCATCGTTTGGCCTCAGCTCAGGATCCACATGTAAAAGGCGTTGGCACAGCCATCATGCAAGGAGTGGAGGAAATAGCGGTAAATAATGGAATATATAGCATCAAAGTGGATACGAATTTTGATAATGGTGGGATGTTACATGTATTTGATAAGCTAGGTATCAATATTGTGGGGAAGTACATTTTCGAGGCGCTGCCCGTCGCGCTTTTGAAAACTATTAAAATAAGTGACTATAGCACCAGGATCGAGCGAACAGGAGTTAAAATGAGATTGGTATTGTTACTGACTTTAATGACTATCAATAAAAAATCCCTTTTACATCGTAAAAGGGATTTTTGTTGCCTAAAATGACGTTTATGCAATAATCAAATAGTAGTTTTTCTTACCTCTTTGTGCAATAATATATTTATTGTTTACCAAATTATTTTCGGTGATCACTTGTTCAATATCTGTTGCTTTTTCACGGTTGATAGACACACCACCACCTTGGAGCATTTTACGTGCTTCGCCTTTTGAAGGAAAACTTGCGTATTGACAGCCAACAGATCGAGGACATTGATTCCTGCTTTTATATCTTCTCTTGTTACCTGAAATTGTGGAATCCCTTCAAATACTTCAAGTACAGCTTCGTGATCTAAATCGTTTAGAAATTCCAATGAGCCGTTGCCAAAAAGAAACTCAGAGGTTTTAATAGCAGTCTCATAAGCTTCTTCAGAATGCGTGCGAATGGTGATGTCTTTTGCTAACGCTTTTTGGACAATGCGCAAATGTGGTGCAGCATCGTGCTCCGCAATGATCGTCTCTATTTCTGCCTGTGGTTTAAGTGTAAAGATCTTAATCCAGCTTTTGGCATCGTCATCCGAGGTGTTTAACCAAAATTGATAATATTTATAGGGCGAAGTTTTCTTTGGATCTAACCAGACCGCTCCAGATTCTGTTTTTCCGAATTTTTGGCCGTCTGCTTTTTTAATCAATTGTGTCGTAATGGCATAAGCTGTTCCCTGATCTTGACGACGGATCATTTCACTTCCTGTGACAATATTACCCCATTGATCAGATCCACCCATTTGTATTTTACAATTGTGGTGTTTCCACAGGTAGTAGAAGTCGTAACCTTGAATCAATTGATAGGTGAATTCTGTAAATGATAGACCATTGTCTCCTTCTAAACGTTTTTTACAGAATCCTTTGCCATCATATAGTTAACGGTAATCATTTTACCGATATCACGGATAAAGTCCAAAAAACTGAAATCTTTGAACCAATCGTAATTATTAACCATTTGGGCATCATTTTCGCCTTCTCCAAATTCAAGAAATTTGCCTAACTGTTTTTTCAGACATGCAACATTATGTTGTAAGGTTGCTTCGTCAAGTAAGTTACGCTCTGCAGATTTGAAAGAAGGGTCTCCAATCATTCCTGTTGCACCACCTACCAATGCGACTGGTTTATGCCCAGCATTTTGGAAATGGATTAAGGTCATGATTTGAGTTAAGTGTCCTACGTGTAGAGAGTCTCCTGTGGGATCAAAGCCGATATAGCCAGCGACTTTTTCTTTATTCAGTAAGTCTTCAGTTCCAGGCATAATATCTTGCAGCATGCCTCTCCAACGTAATTCTTCTACAAAGCTCATTGTTAAATGGATTTAATTTTTAATTTACAAGATGCAAAGATAGGAGATTAAGCGTATATTGAGCGAATAATTCCATATAAAAGCACACGCTAATAAGCTAATATGAATTTTTTATCACATTTTTATTTTGAGCGGTTTGCGATCAATCCCGAGCGAATTGTCGGTGGCTTGTTACCCGATCTGTTAAAGAATGCCGATAAAACTTTTGTGCTCAAACCCAGGCAATATGAAGATGAATTGCTGGATAACCCATTGTTGGAGCAACTTTATATCGGTTGGAACCGTCATATAGAGGTTGATCGTCTCTTTCATAATTCAACTTATTTTTTTCATCACACACATCAATTAAAGTTACAGATACAGTCAAGTCTACAGGGACTGCCCATTCGACCTTCCTTTATGGCGCATATTGCTTTAGAACTGCTGCTAGATCATATCCTGACACAGCAAAAAGCGGTATCTATCGATAAGTTCTATTCGGCAATGTCCCAGGTGAACGAAGATGCTGTACGAAAATTTCTGAAAATAAACCAATTAAACGATATTCCAAAATTTGAGAAATTCTACCATCAATTTATTGAATGGAAATATATCTATGATTATGCACATATTGAAAAAATTGCAGATGCCCTTTTTAATATCTGTAAGCGCTTATGGCAATTTGACGTTCAGGAGCATCAGCGTGAATTATTGACCGAACAATTAATTTCTTATTTACAGCATCATATGGCGGATTATCAAGAGATTTATCAATATATTCATTATGAGTTGGTCGACTTTAAATAATTTGTTCAAAAAATACCAATAGTATAAGACCTTGAAAATATTTATTTTCGCATAATTTTACGTATAAAACTAATATTACATGTCACATAGACTTTTTCGGAAGAAAAGTGTTGATCAGATCCTACTGGATACCCAAAAGGAGGGTGGAACTGGCCTCGCGAAGGTTTTGGGGTAACCGATCTGGTTTCATTGGGTATAGCCGCTATTGTTGGCGCTGGAATCTTTAGCACCATTGGATTAGCGAGTTATGAAGGTGGGCCTGCCGTTTCTCTTCTATTTATTTTTACTGCTTTTGCCTGCGTGTTTACAGCACTGGCATATGCACAGTTTGCCAGTACCGTACCTGTCTCGGGATCAGCTTATACGTATGCCTATGTGGCTTTTGGTGAGCTGTTTGCCTGGATTATCGGCTGGGCGTTGGTATTGGAATATGCGGTTTCAAATACGGTAATAGCTATTTCCTGGTCGCAATATTTTGTTTCTATGTTGGAGGGGTTTGGGCTGCATATACCTGCTTGGCTTTCGATGGCACCTGGGTATGCTTATGACGCTGTGGATAAAATGAATCAACATGGGATGTCAAGTCTTACGGCCATTGATCAGCATGGGCTTGCTGCATTTAACAGTGCGCCACGTATCGGGGAATGCCTATTATATTTGATTTACCCGCGGGGTAATTACCTTTTTGGTCACTTGGCTCGTTTATATAGGTATTAAGGAATCCCAAAAGCAAGTATGATTATGGTTATGATCAAGGTAGGGATAATCCTGGCGGTAATTTTTGGTGGAATCTTTTACGTGAAGCCAGAAAATTGGACTCCTTTTGCACCAAATGGCCTGCAGGGGGTACTTGGAAGTGTGGCGGCTGTATTCTTTGCTTTTATCGGATTTGATTCGATCTCAACAACTGCCGAGGAATGTAAAACCCACAGCGTGATCTACCTAAAGCAATGATTTATTGTTTATTGATTTGCACAGTACTGTATGTGGCTATTACATTGGTGTTGACAGGGATGGTAAATTATACCGAACTTAATGTAAAAGATCCTTTGGCTTTTGTGTTTAAGTATGTTGGATTTGACCATATGGCTGGGGTGATATCGGTAACATCTGTTATCGCGATTACCAGTGCTCTGCTGGTGTATCAATTGGCTCAACCAAGGATTTGGATGACAATGAGCAGGGACGGATTATTATGGAAGAAATTTGCGACAATTCACCCGAAATATAAAACACCCTCTTTTGCGACAATTGTAACAGGTCTTGTTGTAGCAATTCCTTCTTTATTTTTCAAGATGGACTTCTTTGTTGATTTGACGAGTGTTGGTACGTTCTTCGCCTTTATTTTAGTCTGCGCGGGTGTACTATATATGGATTATTCGGGATTATCGGCCAAATCCAAATTTAAGGTTCCCTATATCAATGGTAAATACCTGGTTGGAGCAGGGCTCATCATCGCGATTGTCTTGATAGGAATCTATGGAAAAGATACATTGAATGAATGGAAGAAGCTTTCCATTTTGGAAATAATAGAACATAAAATGTTAGTGATCATTTTTGGCTAACATGGTTGGGTTTGGGCATTTATAGCTTTAAAATGAATTTCTCGCTTTTACCTGTTATCGGCATATTGATTAATCTTTATCTGATGACCGAGCTTGGTGCAAGTAACTGGATTATTTTCGTGATTTGGTTGGTTCTTGGTTTAGGAGTGTATTTTATGTACGGCTATAAACATTCTAAATTAAATAAATCAGCAGCTGTTTAGAGATCTGGTATCTATGATATTTAAATAAAAAGGAGCTATTTTTTCAATAGCTCCTTTTTTATTTAAAATCTCCACAACAGGATTCGGCTTACTTTGTTACCTTGTTCCATGCGGATAACTTCGGACTCTTTTACATTGATTTTCTTTAACTTATGCTGTAGAAAACGAACGTCTTCACGATGAGCAACCAATGAGGAGAACCATTTAACCTGATCTTTATAGAATTGGCTCTCAAATATCATGCGTGTCAAGAAGGCTTTCTCGCCGCCATCACACCAAAGTTCACTTCCTTGTCCCGAGAACGTCTGGACAACGGTATTCTCATCTAATTTCGCATTTTTATACCTGTAGCTTTACGTACGGATTGTTGTAATGCTTCTGTCTGCGAACTAAAGAAAGGTGGATTGCAGATGATCATGTCGAATTTTTCATCTGGGAGGATGATATCTTTGAAAATCGCTTTTGGATTGTTCTGTAATCGTATTTGGATATTCTTTTTAAGCTCACATTGGTACGCGTAATTTCAATTGCGTTTTTATATGCTTTTTTATGATTTCTGAACCAACAAAACTCCATCCATATTCTTGGTGACCTATAATGGGATAGATACAACTGGCACCCACACCAATATCTAGCAGTCGGACCTTTCCTCCTTTTGGAATTTCACCGTTATTATCTCTGGCAAGAACATCCGCAACATAATGAATATAATCTGCTCTACCTGGAATAGGAGGACATAGATTTTCCTTTGGGATATCCCAATGTTGGATGTGGTAGTATTTTTTAAGAAGTGCTTGATTTAAAACCTTAACAGCATCGGGGTTGTTAAAATCAATTGTTTTGAGCTTATAAGCATTTACTGTAACAAAATCTTTTAAGGAAGGTTCGATTTTGCTAAGTTCGTCAAAATTGTAATTATCGAGATGTCTATTTCGAGGGTGTAATTTCTTTGTTGGATTAGCGTCTGCCATGATATAATATTTGCACAAAAGTAATGCAATTCTATTGAATAAAAAAGGCGATGCTTTTGCACCACCTTTTAAGACTTAATCTTTTCGTATGAGATGAACCTCCGATGTCTGTGGGAAATTCAGTGGGACCCGCTCAATCGTGACGAAACTGGAATCTAAACCAAATCCCTTTTCTTCGGATAAACTCATTTTTTCAAGTACCCATAGATATCCATAATCACTTTTTCGATCCATGACATCTGGTTGGTTTTGGATAATACCTTTTCCAGTACCACAAATTTGAAATCTCCTGGAATATTATGTTTACGCAGTGTGTCGTATTGACTTGTGATATCAATTTCACCTTTTTCACCATTTCTTCAACAACTTTTCTGAAGAGTAGGCTAATACGCTGTTCTTCTCTAAAGCCCAATTTGAAGTCAATTCGTATAAGTTTTCCAGGGATCAGTTGATCAATGGAGTATTCCCTCGTGTGGGGATGATCCATAACATCCACGTGTACCAGCCAGTAAACGTCAGCGCGTTTAGGTTTTTTATTAATGATGGAGTAAATAATTTTGGCTTCAATTTCAGACTTGAAGTTTGCACTGGTCAAGTATACCAAATGTGACGCAAAGGGTGGAACGGACTTGTCTTCGCTCAATTCCGATATAATCGGATAATATTTATTGATATTGATAAAGTTGACAAAACGATTTTTAATCTTACGTGCAGTATACCAGCAGTACATTGTACCAAACAAGGCAATCGCTAATAAAAGTGTCAACCAACCGCCATGGGCAATTTTTACACCATTACCGATCAGGAATGTCAACTCTATCACAAAATACGCGACTAGGAAAATCCCAATGAGTACACGGTTGACTTTTTTCATGGCTAGGAAATAACCCATTAAAACGGTTGTCATCAGTACCGTTAGGTTGATGGCAAGACCATAGGCCGCATCCATTTTGCTTGATTCTTCGAAAACCCAGATAACAATCATACAACCGATCCAAAGAATAAGGTTGATTGAAGGAACATATAATTGACCTTTATGCTCACTAGGATAGCGGATCGCAACTTTAGGCCAGATGTTTAAACGTACAGCTTCCGAAATTAAGGTATATGAACCAGAGATCATGGCCTGACTGGCAATTACGGCAGCAATAGTTGCGATAGCGATACCATAACCGATAAACCAATCTGGCATGATGGAGTAAAATGGATTTGCTCCGCCTAACACACGACCTTCCTGTGTTAATAACCAAGCTCCTTGACCAAAATAGTTTAATATCAGTGTGATCTTAACATAAATCCAGCTAATGCGAATATTTGCCTTACCACAGTGTCCCATATCTGAATATAGAGCTTCTGCACCTGTTGTACAAAGAAATACAGCACCGATCAAGAGGAGAGAGTGTGGGTAGGTTATTAAGATATGAAAGGCATAATACGGATTAATTGCTTTCATTACTTCTGGAGCCAAATGGATATGGGACAGACCAAGAACTCCAATAATGGTAAACCATATTGTCATTAATGGGCCGAATACTTTTCCGACAACAGAAGTGCCAAATCGTTGAATAATAAAAAGTAAAGAAATAATCGTTACCACAATCGGTACTGTTGGAAGACCTGGAAATTTGATATCCAAACCTTCTATAGCAGAGGATATTGTGATAGCGGGTGTAATCATCCCATCAGCTAGCAATGTGGCTGCACCTATCATTGCTGGGAAAATCAACCACGGTGCCCGTTTGCGAACTAAAGAGTAAAGTGAAAGAATTCCACCTTCGCCTTTATTGTCAGCACGTAAGGTGATCCAGACATATTTGATGGTTGTTTGTAGGGTGAGTGTCCAAAAGACGCAGGAGAGACCTCCCAAAACAAGATCTTTTGAATGGCACCTTGACCCATGATTGCTTTGAAGACATATAGCGGCGAGGTACCGATATCTCCAAACACGATTCCTAAACTGATCAATAATCCGGCGACACTCACCTTATTGATACTGTTGTGATGACTGTTATCTGTCATTTAATTATTATTTTATTTCAAAATATAATGCAAAAATAGACTTTTTGTCTGTACTTTAAGCAGGTACATTTGCTGCGCCAAATTTTAGCATTTCATTTGACATGCGCAAGAGCTGTTAAAATTTGTTAAAAGAATCTATCGATCCCTACTTTACCTCAAAAAATTTTAAACAAAATACTAACTTTGTTGTTGATAATTCAAATAGTTAGCGTTATATTTGATTAAACCGTAACCAATATTTGAAGTCTAATTTAACACTATGGGGAGAAATCTACTTAAAGCAGCTTATTTAACACTTATTACCACACTGACCTTGTGCAGCGGGGTAGGTCGGGTGTATGCGAAGTCTCCTGATGACCATACTTTTTGCAAGCTACTTGGAACGGTAATGAGGATTTGGAGATAACAATATTAAGGATACTGAGAAACTGATCAATAACGTTAAAGTATTTTATAATCCAATTGCCGAACAAGTCAATCTTTCCTTTAAATTGGCAAAGTCATCTAGTGTGTCTATTAAAGTCATGGATGCTTTAGGTAATGAAATTCTACAACTGATGAATGGAAATCTTGACGCTGGTGTTCAGAATCTTTCTTTTGAACATGGTGGCAAATTGACAACTGGATTTTATTTTGTGCGCGTTGTTGCTGGATCGGAGACTGTGGTAAAAGATTTTCTGTCCGCTAAGGAAGACGAGAATACTCAATTGATAAAATTGAATTTACAATATAATATAATAAGTAAGGGGATCATTTGATCCCCTTACTTATTATATTATCGCTTATTCTTGTACTTCATCAATCCATAGTCCATCATCTTGGATGATCTTGATCAATTCGTCCAATGCCTGGGCTGAACTTACATTCTTTTTGACGACCTCTTGGCCTCTATATAAGGTTACCTTATCAGGACCAGCTCCCACATATCCGTAATCTGCATCAGCCATCTCACCTGGGCCATTCACAATACAACCCATAATGCCAATTTTCAAGCCTTTGAGGTGATTGGTGCGACTCGAATCATTTGAGTGGTTTCCTGAAGATCAAACAATGTTCTTCCACAGCTTGGGCAAGAGATATATTCTGTTTTTGATATTCTTGAGCGGGTTGCTTGCAGTATTCCGAAGGAAAGAGATGCAATGTTCTCTAACGGGGTCGCCGGAGAATCAATCCATATGCCCGAACCTAAACCATCAATTAACAATGCACCCATGTCTGTGGAAGCATATAGCTGTATTTTCGATATAGGCTCCTCGGGGTTCATAAACTCGCCCATAGGACCTGAAAAATCCTCTTTACGATAGGATCTTTTGATAATGACAGGATTATCAATGCCGATTTCTTGCAGATTTCGGAAAAATTGCCGTTGATCGGCCATTCCATGCGTATGATCGGTTTCTAATATAAATACAACAGTCTTGTCTAACGGCAATGATTCAAATAGCGGACTTGTTAAATCCGTATTACGGATTTTTACCATATTCAACACACTATCCTTACTGTCTGCATGTACAAACTCTTCCAGCGTATAGAGTGGATGGATATTTGTTTTGTCCTTAAGATTGGACCATGTCACAAAATTATATACCTGTTTTAAATTTGCGGGCATATTAAATGAAGGCAAATGATCCCCTAGATAAACAAAATCTACGGATTGCTCACCCATATGATATTTATCCAAAAGGATATCATAGCGGTAGCCAACTTTTGTAAGAATTTGGGCGTCTTTCAGATTTTCATTCGAGATATCTGTCACAATTCTGGGAACCAGCGAACCACCGATGAAGGTATTGACCTCCTGACTCTGATAGGGAACAACTGGACTATCTGATGCGAGCTGTATGATTTCTTCTTTTGGTTGATTGGCCAAAACCGTTTTTCGCTGACTATATCTATTGACCAACGCAATTGCTACTGGAGCTTCGCGTTCAGGTTCTTCGGTCAGGAAACCCTTACAGTATCTCCAAGCCCGTCTTCTAGAAGTGTACCTATTCCTACCGCAGATTTCACGACCATCCTCTCCATCACCGGCCTCCGTCACGCCAAGATGTAGCGGATAATTCATATTTTCAGAAACCATCTTTTCAACCAGCAAACGGTAGGCCTTGACCATTACTTGCGGGTTGGAGGATTTCATTGAAATACATAGATTATAGAAATTTAGATCTTCACACATCCGGATGAACTCCATGGCGGATTCGACCATTCCCTCAGGGGTGTCCCCATAGTGGCTCATGATCCGATCTGAAAGAGAACCATGATTTGTACCAATCCGCATGGCAGTGCCATATTCTTTACAAATGTTTACCAGCGGAGTAAACTTGGTGTAGATACGCTCTAGTTCTAATTTATATTCTGCTTCAGTATATGATAACAGGTCAAATTTCTTCTTATCGGCATAATTACCTGGGTTTACCCGAACTTTCTCGACTATCCGGGCGGCAACTTCAGCGGCATTTGGTGTAAAGTGGATATCTGCTACTAAGGGTACGTTATACCCTCTTTTCGAAGCTCACTTTTTATATTTGCTAGATTCTGAGCTTCTTTTATACTTGGTGCAGTGATACGAACATATTCACAACCCGCTTCTACCATTCGAATAGTCTGTTCTACCGAGCCCAGTGTATCCATTGTATCCACAGTAGTCATACTTTGAATGCGGATCGGGTTGTCTCCACCCATAGGGATATCTCCAATCTGAATTTCCCTTGTTTTCCATCTCGAATATTCTACCTTGGAATTGCAATAGATTCCTGGTAAAGTCAACATATTACTTGTGTTCATATATAACACAAAGTTAGCTTTTCTTGGCTAAAAAATCGCTGTCAATTAATATCTTCTAATTTTTATTGAAGCAATTCCGCCATTGATGTCAAAATCAAATTTTTCAGTCGCTGCATCATAATTTGTTGATTTTACCATACCATCCATTTTTAGGAAATCGCCTTCATAGGAAGTTGATGACAGGGCATTATCGCTGGTGATACGACATGCTGCATTTTTAGGGATTGCAATTTCGATCGAAGATGCACCAGCGTCCATGGATATCTTTGTTGTTGCTAAAGGTTGTCCAAGTTTTAATTTTAGACTGGTCGCTCCTGCATCAATATCCAATACCTCAATTTTATATGGTGAAAGATCCAATTTGGCATCAATTGCACCGATATCAAAGTTCAGCTTCCATACGATATTTGGATTGAGTGAGATGTAGGTATTGTTATTTTTGCTATTAAAATCCTTGTCTTTGAATTTACCTTTTAAGTTAATATCAATCTTATCTGAAGATTCACCATGTGTAGTCATACCCAAGAGATATTCACTAGAAGTATTATATGCGGTGAAAATTGAAGATGTAGTTGTACTATCGTTTTTTAAGGATGTAGCTCCCAAATCGATGTTTAAATTTGCGCTTTTGATTTTATCGTCTAGAGGGACTTGTAGTTTCTGTGCTGTATAGTTGGTCTTGTCATTTGGATCGTCCATATCGATCTGTACCCCTTTGTTTTTTAATAATTGCGTCAAAAGAGGTTCTTTTGGAGTAGATAATCCGATATATGTAAGAAAACCCAGGATAACTACAGTAGCACCGATAGCAATAAACTGTCCGATTTGTTGATCCTTAGGGATCAGCATACGGATTCCAGCGAGGACAATAAATAATGGCCAATATCTGAAAATTCCTACCCAATTAAAGGAAATACTGTTAAGTTGGGATAATAATAAGACAATCCCTATAAAAAGAATTGTAATTCCAGTTGTTATACGTTGTGTGTTCATGACTAATTCCGTTTGTTATATATCCCAAAAGTAAATCGCTTTGTTAGACACTGTACGAAAGATTAGGCTATTATACATAAAAATTCGGTAAATGTGACTAATTGATCGGTAAGTAATTTTGTTTTTCTCCTACTTTTTAGGTTTTCGCTTGTTTATATATTTGTTGGAATTAAGTACCTTTAATGGATACATGGACCAAACATCGTGCTTGGTTTGTATAATACATAGAATTTAAATTGATAATATGATTTTTCATCACATTGGTGCGTATCTAATACTACTGAAGTCAGTCTTTAAAAGGCCGGAGAAAGGGCGTATCTATTGGAAAGAAACCATGCTGACAATGACCGATATCGGCATAGGATCTTTAGGACTTATTGTGATCATTTCCACGTTTATTGGAGCGGTAATGACCATGCAGATTGCTTTTCAGATGGTCTCTGATCTAATTCCAAATTCGATTATTGGTTCCATCAATAGGGATTCAAATATTTTGGAGCTGGGGCCTACGATTTCGGGATTGGTACTGATGGGGAAAATTGGCTCTTCGATTTCTTCCCAGATTGGGTCAATGCGTGTGACCGAGCAGATTGATGCTTTGGAGATTATGGGGATAAACGCTCCGGGCTATCTCATATTGCCTAAAATATTGGCGGGAGTGACTATGATTCCGATGCTGGTTATTATCGCCATAGTCTGTGCACTAGTAGGTGGTCTATTGGGTGGCTCTCTTTCTGGAGCTGTAACTCCGGCGGATTATATTTTAGGTATTCAAGATAATTTCAATGGATTTACAGTGACCGTAGCACTTGTAAAAGCTGTTGTATTTGGCTTTATTATTACTTCTGTATCTGCATATAAAGGGTATAAAGTGAAGGGAGGGGCCTTAGAAGTAGGACAAGCGAGCACTGAAGCTGTTGTCGTTGGATGTATTACCATTCTGGCAGCAGACTATGTGATTACAGCATTAATGCTTTAAAAAGATCATATGATTCAAATTGAAAATATTAATAAGTCTTTCGGTGATAACCATGTTTTAAAGGGGATCAGTGCAAATTTTGAACCTGGAAAAGTGAGTTTAATTATTGGTGGATCTGGTTCGGGAAAAAGTACCTTACTAAAATGTATTGTCGGATTACATCATCCGGAAAAAGGAAAGGTGTTGTTTGACCAGACGGACTTCACGCGGATGAATTTTGAGGAACGCGTGCCCATCCGGAAAGAAATAGGTATGCTGTTCCAAAATTCAGCCTTATTCGATTCAATGACAGTCGAGCAGAATATTATGTTCTCGCTGGATATGTTCACAGATATGTCTAAATCTGAGAAATTGGACCGTGCGAACCATTGCTTGGAACAGGTTAATTTGGAGGGGCGCAACAAGTTGTTCCCCGCGGAGCTATCCGGTGGGATGAAAAAACGGGTAGGCATTGCACGTGCAATCAGTATGAATCCCAAATATCTTTTTTGTGATGAACCCAACTCAGGTTTGGATCCTGAAACCTCTATTGTAATCGACGAGCTGGTTCTTAAAATTACGCAAGAATTAAAGTGTACAACGGTCGTTGTGACCCATGATATGAATTCGGTTATGGGAATTGGTGAATATATTCTGTTTTTATATAAGGGGCAGAAATTTTGGGAGGGATCCAATAAAGATATGATGCGGTCTGATGTCGAAGAGTTAAATAATTTTGTATTTGCAAGCCCGTTGATGAAAAGTGCAAAGCCTCTATGGGGTAATAAATGCTGAAAAGGAAGCGTATGATTGAAATCTGTAATCAATAGCTGTTTTTTGAACAGATTGTGTCTTTATTGATTTACATGAAATTTTTATATGTTTTAATCTTACGAATGTTATTTTTAAGTAAGATGGACGAACGCTAAATTTCAATATGAAAGAAATTTAGCTTAGTTTTGTCGGAAAATTTTGATTTTGGCAACAACGAATATACAACTATTGACCCCACAACACTGGAAGGACTATGAGCTCATTGACTGTGGTGATTTTGAAAAATTAGAACGTTTTGGAGATCTTGTATTAATCAGACCCGAACCACAAGCTGTATGGCCTAAGGCTTTGAGCGATGCAGAATGGAACAAACGTTATCATATCAAGTTCAAGGGGCGTTCAGCTACTTCTGGAGAATGGTTGAAAAAAATCCGAAGATTCAAGATCGTTGGCATATTCAATATAAAAACGATGATGTAGCGATCAAGTTTAGGTTGGGCCTTACCTCGTTTAAACATGTTGGTATATTTCCTGAACAGGCTGTCAATTGGGATTATATTTCGGAATCTGTTCGTTCTTTCAAGACCGAAAAACCTAAAGTTTTAAATCTTTTTGCCTATACAGGAGGTGCTTCATTAATAGCTAAAGCTGCGGGAGCAGATACAACACACGTCGATTCCATTAAGCAGGTTGTTACATGGGCCAATGAAAATATGGAGATTTCCAATCTCGACAATATTCGTTGGATGGTTGAGGACGCATTGAAATTTGTCAAGCGTGAGCTAAAACGCGGAAATACTTACAATGGTATTATATTGGATCCACCAGCATATGGACATGGGCCAAAAGGGGAGAAATGGAAGCTTGAAGATCATATCATGGAGATGATGACTGAGGTTGTTCAATTACTGGATCCTAAGGAGCATTTTTTGATCTTAAATACCTATTCATTAGGTTTCTCTTCGGTTATTGTTGAGAATCTAATAAAAACTGCATTTCCGAAAGTGGAGAATTTAGAAATTGGCGAACTGTTTCTACAGGCTACAGCAGGACCAAAATTGCCATTAGGCGTTTTTGGAAAATTTCGTAAAATTGCAAAGTAGATCTTGCCGTTGAATAAAGGCAAGTATTTAATAACATAAAACGCGGCAGGTCTTGTGGATCTGCCGCGTTTATTTTTAGCATGAAATAGATATCGTACTTAAATATGAACATTATTTAAACGGATCATAGCGAGTTCCAATTGTAATGGTATGGCTGCCTGGGTGCTTTTAGGAATATAAAGGAGTTTATTTTGTAACCGATGATAGTAATCTATCCCTAGCTGTAATTGCGCCTTGAACTTCGTGATATATTTTATTTTTTTGTCATTGAGGATGTCTTTATTGTCCTCGACGTACTTTTGGATATGATCGATGTAAAGGTTTAATTCATTGATTAGCACAAATGGTCTATCTGAATGCTTTAGGATAGAGCCACGGCCATAAATATGATCAACCATCTGTTTTAAAGAATATTGCCTTTTGAACCAGACCAGATTAGGTCCAGGGCAAATAGAAACAGCTGTCTGTTCTTTATTTCGTTGGATGCCATATTTGAGGTAGGCGGGAGCTGCGAGACCTTCACAAAGACAGGTTTTTTCGGTGATGGTATCAAATGACCTGTTATATTCTTCATCGGTAAGTCCTTGCCCCTGTAGTTCCCGGATCTTTTGATGCTGATAAGTGCGTGAAGCGGTGCAAACCGGTTTTTCTCCGAACTCACGATTAGTAACAAGATATTCCTTTTACAGGGACTACCCGGTCTTCCTTTTTGATGCGTTCCAATCGTAATTTTTCGGCATTACTTGGTCTAAAATTATTAAATGGTACTCCTAAAGGTGATGCTCCACTGCAATAGAAATCTGTTTTCTCCGCTTCCTCCAGTGCTTTCAATGTTTCATTGTCTACCGTTGTTGCCTCTGGGACCATTAGAAAAGGGGAACCCCAGCCTACAGCGTCAAATTCATAATAATCCAGTAGAAACTGATGCTCCATGGCTGTCCCTACTCCGCCTTGTACAGTGTACTTCATTGGAGGAAAATCCGTTAATCGTACACCTTGGGATGCCCAATAATCCTGATAAATTGTAAAGAGCTCAATTTTTAAATTTTCTTTTTTTTCTTTGAACTCCTCAAGGATGGGTCCCAATAAGAAACCATCTGTAGCGAAAGCGTGCCCACCACAATTCAATCCGGATTCTACCCGGAATTCGGATACCCAAACACCTCTTTTTGCAAGATATTTTGCCTGGATGAGTGATGATCTAAAGTCGCTGACTTTCAAAACTACCTTTTTATCAAATGTGCTGTCAGGTTTTGGAAAGAATGCTGGTAATTCGGCCAGATAGGCGTATAAATGAGGATTCATTCCCGCTGATAGGATAACAGCGGAATGTAAAGTGGAATTGACGAATCCGCGTAGCGCAGCTGAAGCGTCTGAATACTTTTGATCCAAAGCAACATCATTTTTAAAATTCAGTTTATCCACTTTGGACATAATATTGACATCGATTTCGCCAGGTTTTACATAGCCAATCAATAATTCTTGTAACTGCTGCTTGATACTGGTATTGGTCTCAATCTCCATGGCATGATAGATTGGTCTAGCAGGATGAGATTCCGGCAATAACTGAAAATACTTTGTTAGATCAGAATCCGCTGTAAAAGGTTGTTGCTTTAGTGTTTCCATTTGTTGTTCTACTAAAGTCTTGACCAAATCAAG
Organism: Sphingobacterium sp. E70; assembly: GCF_019285695.1. Classification (NCBI taxonomy): domain Bacteria; kingdom Pseudomonadati; phylum Bacteroidota; class Sphingobacteriia; order Sphingobacteriales; family Sphingobacteriaceae; genus Sphingobacterium; species Sphingobacterium sp. E70. Next base: position 3,651,796 of record NZ_CP079104.1, read on the forward strand.
ATAAGCGGTGATTCGACTGGCTCTATAATCTTCTTCTTGCTTATGAATGGGGTGAAAGGCCAGCTGGTTAAGTTTGCAGTAATATGCCCGGATACGCTCTATGAGCTCATCGTCTACAATAGACATGACCGTTGAGATGCCATAGCGGGCAACTTTGATTGCTGAGTCTATCGAAAAAGCAAGTCCTAATACAGGGATATGGAAAGTGTGCGTCATTCTTAAATAGTTCTTTACGAAATAATCAAGAATAACGCGATTAAAAAATAATGACTATACGTTTAAAGTGGTGATTGTGATCACTATTCAAATACAATCGTTTTGTAATCGTTGAGCATTACACGGTCTTCACTCAATAAGCGGATCGCTCTACTTAAAACGGCTTTTTCAATCTCCTTCCCGGCAGTAACCATATCTTTGACGGTGTAGGTATGATTGACATGACGAATATCTTGAACAATGATAGGACCTTCATCGAGCTGGTCGGTAACAAAGTGTGCTGTCGCACCAATGATTTTTACACCTCGGGAATGTGCCTGCTTGTAAGGATTTGCGCCGATAAATGCAGGTAGAAAAGAATGATGAATATTGACCAACCTATTTTCGAATGTTGCAACAAATAGGGGAGAGAATCCGCATAAATTTTGCTAGAATAATATAATCAAAATCGTATTGTTTGATTTGGGCAATCAATTGTGTCTCAAAATCTTCTTTCGATATACCTTCATGCGAAATATAATGGAATGGGATCTCAAATTTATCCGTAAACGAGCGTAAAGTATCGTAATTACCAATGACAGCCTGTACTTCTGCACCCCAGGTTTCAAAATGTTGTCGGACAAGAATATCGGCTAAACAATGGTGCTCTTTGGTTACGAGAACAACAATTTTCTTTCGATTACTGGGGTTGACCTGAATCTGAGCGGAGGGAGGAAGCACATTGGCCAGGGAATCGGTGAGCTGTGTCTGATCAGGAAAAGACCATTGCAGACAACACGGACAAAAACTTGTTCGCCTCCTCATCAACATATTCCCGCATGGTAATGATGTTAAGCTGATATTGGGCCAGTGTATTGAAATATTGGCTACTAATCCAACGGCATCTTGACATTGGATCAGAATTAAGGTTTGGTTGTACATGAAATATTGGTCGTAGGTCGCAAAAAAGCGGGTTAATTTAACCCGCTTTTTTTGTTAGTTCTTCTTCAAGGTCTACTTCTACACGTAGATTTTCGACAATATGTTTTTGTCGATCTGGTGTATTTTTGCCCATGTAGTATTCTAATAATTGTTGAATTTTATTGTCTTTTGATAAAATAACAGGATCCAGACGGATATCTTTTCCGATAAAGAGACCAAATTCAGAGGGTGATATTTCACCTAAACCTTTAAATCGTGTGATTTCAGGTTTTGCTCCAAGTTTCGCAATTGCTTTTTGTCTTTCTTCATCCGAATAACAATAGATCGTCTCCTTTTTATTCCGCACCCTGAATAATGGTGTTTGGAGGATAGATACATGTCCTGCTTTGACCAAATCAGGGAAAAACTGTAAGAAAAAGGTCAATAATAGCAGACGGATGTGCATTCCATCAACATCGGCATCGGTAGCGATAACGATATTATTATAACGTAGTCCATCCAATCCATCTTCAATATTGAGGGCGTGCTGCAAGAGATTGAACTCTTCGTTTTCATAAACGATCTTTTTGGACATGCCATAAGAGTTCAGCGGTTTTCCTTTTAAGCTGAAAACGGCTTGAGTCTGTACGTCACGTGATTTGGTGATCGAACCTGATGCGGAGTCACCCTCTGTTATGAAAAGTGTCGTTTCTTGGTTGCGCTCGTTTTTATCGCTGAAATGGACTTTACAGTCACGCAATTTGCGGTTGTGCAAAGAGGCTTTTTAGCTCTTTCATTCGCTAGTTTTTTGATCCCTGCAATATCCTTCCGTTCTCTTTCAGATTGGAGAATACGTTTTTGAAGCGCATCCGCTGTCGTTGGATTTTTATGCAAGTAATCATCCAATGCTTTTTGACAAAATCATTAATAAACCCTCTTACAGTAGGGCCTTCTGGGCCTACACTCTGAGAGCCTAATTTTGTTTTTGTTTGGGATTCGAAAACCGGTTCCTGAACTTTTATGGCGATGGCACCAATAATCGAGGATCGAATATCTGACGCATCAAATTCTTTTTGTAGAACTCGCGAATGGTTTTTACAAGTGCTTCTCGGAATGCCGCCTGATGTGTTCCCCCTTGTGTGGTATGCTGACCATTCACAAAGGAATAATATTCTTCTCCATACTGTTGACCATGGGTCATTGCAATCTCGATATCCTCCCCACGTAGGTGAATGATTGGATAGCGCATGGATTCGGCGTCAATATTCCTTTCTAATAGATCTTTTAATCCATTTTCAGAAATAAATCGCTGTCCATTGAAGTTGATCGTAAGACCTGAATTCAGAAAAACATAATTCCAGATCATATTCTCTACAAATTCTGAACGGTATTTGTAGTTTCTGAAAATAGAATCGTCTGGATAGAATGTTACCGATGTACCATTACGTTGGGTAGTGTCTTTCTGCTCGTCATTTACCAATTCCCCTTTGGAAAACTGCGCAATACGCGTTATATTTTGGCGGTAGGATTGTACTGTAAACTGGCTGGATAATGCATTGACGGCTTTTGTACCTACACCATTTAAGCCAACGGATTTTTGGAAGGCCTTGCTGTCATATTTACCACCTGTATTGATCTTGGAAACTACATCTACGACGGAGCCAATTGGAATTCCACGGCCATAATCGCGTACTGAAACTTTGTTTTCGTTTACAGTGATATCAATGGTTTTACCGGCACCCATTACAAATTCGTCGATCGAGTTGTCGACGACTTCTTTCAATAAAACATAGATGCCATCATCGTAGGCTGAACCGTCCCCCAACTTTCCTATGTACATTCCCGGACGAAGGCGGATATGCTCTTTCCAATCCAGGGACCTAATACTGTCTTCGTTATATGTACTCATAAATTTATGTAGAACTTAGCTAACAAAAGTATAAAAAATAAAAACGATATATGGTATGAAAGACTAAATTTTTTAGATATCTATGGTTTCTGATATGATTGTTAAAATTGGCGGTTTCCCAAGAAATGTTTACATTTAGTGTAAGTAATTGTAAAGAGAAAAATTTATGGGGTTATTTGATAAAATCAGGAATGAATTTATTGATATTATCGAGTGGGTCGATAATAGTACTGATACGATCGTATGGAAATTTCCTAGGTATCAGAATGAAATAAAAATGGGTGCACAACTTACTGTACGTGAGGGGCAGGCAGCGGTGTTCTTAAATGAGGGTGTGGTTGCTGATGTATTTCAACCCGGAAGATATGAATTGACGACACAAAATATGCCGATTATGACAACCATTAGAGGTTGGAAGTATGGCTTTAATAGCCCATTTAAGGCTGATGTCTATTTTATTAACCTGCGTCAGTTTGTTAATCAGCGTTGGGGAACAAAAATCCGATTATGTTGCGTGATCCGGAATTTGGGCCAATACGTCTTCGTGCCTTTGGAAATTTTTCCTTTCAAGTGAAAGACGTTCCTGTTTTTATGAAACAGTTGGTTGCGACGACCCCGGTATTTACTGTAGATGATATTACTGAGCAATTGCGCAATATTGCTGTGTCAAGAGGTATGGATGCTATTGCGGAGTCTAAAATTCCGGCCTTGGATTTAGCGTCTAACTACGATGAAGTTTCCGCATTGATTCAACAAAAGATAACCGGAGATTTTGAGGAGATCGGATTGAGCTTGACCAAATTTTTGATTGAGAATATCTCATTTCCAGAAGAAGTGGAAAAAGCACTGGATAAAAGAAGTAGTATGGGCGTGGTCGGGAACCTTGGTGCTTATGCGCAATTTCAAGCGGCCAATTCGATGGAGAAAGCAGCGGAAAATCCAAGCAGTGGTGGTATTGTTGGTGCAGGCTTTGGTGCAGGTTTGGGTGCTGGGATGGTTGGACAAATGGGCAATGTATTCCAACAGAATAATTTTGACGGGAATAACCCTAATGGTGTTGCTGGTGCGGGAGCTGTTGCAGCAGGATCAGCTGGGCCACCGCCATTACCCAAGGCCGTTGCTTATTACCTGGCTATAAAAGGCAAGCAGGAGGGACCTTTCGATCAGGAACAGTTGCGTGGATTAGTGGGTGAAGGTACGCTTACCACGTCAACGTTAGTATGGAAGGAAGGGCTCGATAACTGGACTGAGGCTGATAAAGTTGTAGAATTGAAGGATTTGTTTTCACAAACTCCACCGCCAATTCCTGGAGTTTAGAGGTATAAGTGCTATCACGAGTATGAGTTTTGAAGAGAAAACCTCCGAAATAGATCGGGGTTAAAATGCCAAGGTTGCGGTGCCGTTTTGACTTATCAGCCCGGAACTTCCTATCTGGAATGTTCTTACTGTGGGACTAAAAATGAAATTGCGGATGAAATGCCCGTAAGTGGTGAGATTGAAGCAACGGATTATAAGGTTTTTGGTAAAGCGATGGAGGGTGTGGCAGATGAACGTTATAGTTATCTGGCTGAGATTGTTCATTGCAACAACTGTGGCGCTAATTCAAGGTTGAATCCGCATGTTACTGCGGATGTCTGTGCCTTCTGTGCATCGCCATTGGTTATTGATCATCAGCAAAGACGTATTGTCAGACCTCATGGACTTGTACCTTTCACAGTGGATTACAAACAGGCGTTTGGATTATTGACCCAATGGGCAGGAAAGGTCTGGTTTGCCCCAATGATTTCAAAAAAATCTTTAATACGCGAAATGATCGTTTGAAGGGTGTATATATACCATTTTGGTCATATGATTCGGATGTGCATTCTTCTTATGAAGGATCCCGTGGGGAATATTATTATGTAACGCGGACACGACGTAATTCAGACGGTGAAACGGAGGAATATGAAGAGCGCCGCACGAACTGGTATCCTGCTTCAGGGAGGATCTATAGTCGATTTAGAGATATTGTTATTTCCGGATCGACTTCACTGCCTGAAAAATTTTCGGACAAAATAGGTCCTTGGAACCTAGATTACCTGAAACCGTTTAATGAACAGTATTTAAGTGGTTTTATCGCGGAGACTTTCAGTGTTGATCATGTGGTGGCTGCCGGAACTGCCCGTGCTATTATGGATCGTGAAATTGTGCGGCAGGTAGAGGATGATATTGGTGGGGATACACAGGACATTGATTCCATCGATAGCGATTTTAAGTCGATCAGATTGAAATATATTTTGTTGCCGATCTGGCTCTCAGCCTATCAGTATAAAGGTAAGAGTTATCAAATTATGGTGAATGCTTTCAATGGCAAGGTTTATGGACAAAGACCGTACAGCGTCTGGAAAATTGTATCCCTGATCCTTTTGATTCTTTTAGTATTATATCTTTTGAGCTTTATGGGCTAAGGCTTGTAATGGTGATACAAAAAGAGCTGTACTTTGAAAAAGTACAGCTCTTTTTGTTGCTGTAAAATGTAATTATTTATTCAATGAAAGCAAAAAGCCGATCGTGAAGTTTGCGTCCCAGTCAAATACAAAGGTATCGCAATTGGTCGCATCTTTAAGTGCTTTGTAGATGTTTACTCCGCTTTTGGTTTTTATTTTTTCTGCTTTATAAGAGGAAGGGTCATTCAATACTGTAAACCGTTCGTCTCCTTGACGTGTCTGAGATGCTAGTTCAAAGGGAACACCACCAATGATAAAACATACTTCTCTTTTTGCAGCGGGTATTTTCTCACCTAATTTTTTCACTTCCGCATAAACGGCATCGTCTTTTAGATCTTTTTCATAATATTTTGCGCCAGGCGCTTCCTCAGATTTGGTATTACCATCAATCCAGGAGATTTTGGTGTTGCCCGAACCGATATCCACAACAAAAGAATTTTCTTCATAAGCCTTAGGAAGAACAGATTTAAGCGCCAGCTTTCCTTCTTGTTCGGCAGTCACTAAATTAACAACAAAACCCATTTTTCTGAGCTCGGAACTAATCACAGTCGTCTTAGGTTCTTTTTGTGCGCCAGAGCTGATAACAAAGTGGATGTTTTTAGATTTCACACCTTTATCGAGCATCATGCCGATATAGTCTTTTAATCCTTTACGGATATCTTCGGTATTGGCTAAGCCTTCATAAGCAAAGGATTTACCAAAATCTTTGGAAATAATCTCCCAACGATTTTCTTTATCCATATTGACGACAAAGGAATTGAATCCCGAGGCGCCCACTTCTACAACACCCTTATACTCTCCATCGATCGGTTTTTCAGGTTGATAATTGAATGAACGTGTGCTGCCAGAGGTTGGGGTAGCTGCGCCTGGTGTGTTGGAACTGGATGTATCTGCTTTATTAACAGTTGGGATTGTGTCGAATTTGCCTGATTGCATCGCCCAATAGCCAATAGCAAGAATAGGTACCGCGATAATAAGCGCTTTGATAGGCCATCTTAATCTAGCCCATGTCGATTTCTCTTCCATAATTTTGAATAATATGATATTGTTTTGTTAATTAATCTAGTAATGTAAAGCCTTTGTCGATTTTCTCCTCTGGCTTGAGTTCGTAGCTCGCATCGGACATCTGAGTGACATTAAGTACTTTCAAATTACGTTCGTCGACCTTACGTATAAATTCTTCCAGTTCTCCTTGTGAAGGGGCGCCCCCGACTGTGATGTTGTTGTTTTGATCCAAGAAATCCAAGTTGGATCTAATCGAAGCAATGTTTTGGCTGATAGCACCTGTAGCTGCATTCATTGCTTCCTGAAAAGCCCATCCATCTTTGATATTAAATACATCGGCAAGTCCATCCGTTGCATTTTTCATTTTTGCGTTGCTTCTAACTTCTTGGAAATAATAGAAATACTGCTATCCAATGTACTTACATAGATACGTGCTGCGCTTTCGTTGTCTTTGAGGACCTCCAGTACTTTGGCAAACTGATTGGCGTATTGCACATAGCTACGGGCATTTTGTTCTTCGGATTCCCCTTCTTTACCTAGCAAAAAGCTTTGGTACGTGTTTCCTTGGCATCTCTTGCATAGGCATTGGCTTTCTCAGCATTATTTTTGCTGGCTTCTTCCTTTGATTTTTCATCAAGATTAGCAGCTTCAGCCGTAAACCTTTTCGCATAAGTGTACTTTTCTTCCGCAGTTTTTTGAGCTGTTTCACCGCTTTGAATCATATCAATGCGAACCCCGTCCACATTACTGATCTTTTCCTTTACACGTTTTAACGTGTCTTTGGCATCACGGGACAGCAATTGTAAAGTCTCGATGGGATTGTTTCTAATAATGGATTTCTCCCCTTTGAACAACAGTACAGTGCCCAAGCGATGCAGTAGGGCGATGATCTTAGGAGCTAAAAGCAATAGAGTGATCAGGATAATACTGAAAATAACAAATAAAATGCTCTTTCCTGCGTATTCAAGCATAATGGGAAGGAATTTGAAAAAAGCAAATGCGCCGCCCAAAAGTAATGCCCAAAAGAAAACAGTCGAAGCAGTTTTTTTTGCTTCTGGAGATTTTAATTGTGCAGGTAAATGATCTCCCAAAACTTGAAATATGGGGAGTTGTGTCTTTATTTCAGCAGGAATATTGATGTATTGATCTTTTTTTTCCATTGATTTATAGTTATGTAATTGATTGATTAATCATATGCAATGCGTTGTTTATTTCGGTAATAACCTCACCAACAGCAGCGTTGCCTATTGCTATTTTTTGTTCGATTTCTTTGATCTTTGGTTCGTACTTTTCATTAATCTGTCCCAGGGCGACCTGCTTTTTCTGTAGGTCATCTTGTAATTTGGTAATATTTTCAGTTAATGCTTTGATTTCACTGTTCAAATTCGCTATCTCCATTGTTCGGTCCTGTTCGGTCCTTTTCTTTTCCTCCTGTTTCTGGTCCGACTCTTTGGCTATGGTTTCTTTAAGCTTATTAGCATAATTTGTGCCAGTTGCCACAAGTTTTTCCTTCGATAGTGAACTATCCACAAACTTAAGTGAGGTATAGGCCGCTTTTAAGGTGTTTTCTTCTACTTTTCCCATTGCTGCAGCGGCATTCCAGACTTCAAAAAAATCGACACCCGGTTCATTAAGTTTTTCAAGGATGGCATAAACCTTTAGTTTCATTTCTTTGAGATCCGTAGATCCATCGTTGGCTGTAATAGGAATAGGCGGCGGAGTCTTGCCAGTTGCTACAGGCTGTGTTACCGACGTATATGTTGGTGTGGGAGTATTTAATTTTTCTTGTGTCGGAGCAGCAGGTGCTGGAGCCGGAGATTGAGGGGCAGAGCTTGTCTGATCATCTTCGAAAATTAACTTTTAAGACTGTTTAATATCCCAGAACTTCTTTGGTTTTCGTTGTTGCTCATCATGTGACATTTTATTATACGTATACTAAAATAGTAAAAATTAGGATTGTGACAGCTAATTTATTGGAATGAAATCATCATGAGGTTAATTAATGGTCAGAATGAGGCGAATAGACCTAGCTGATCATTTTCATAGGGATAAAATATGGATGCAATAAATGAGACTTCAATATCTGAAAAATAACATTGGAGAAATTTGTCCGGTGATAGGATTGTGATTGGTCTTACGTGTTGAGGGAGCTATGTTAAATGCGCCAAAGCGAATCGGTATGCAAAATATGGAGCGTAATTAATTGCGGGTTAATAGGGTATTTGGTGAAATGAAGAAGTGTCAAATGGTTTGGATAGGTATTGTCTTTTAAAATCAAAGAAGATGTCTGCAAAGTAGTGGTAGGGCTCTAAATATTGACTATTTTAGGAAAGTCTGGCGCGGAATAGTGATGAAAATGAAAAAGGGCTGTCATCTGGACAGCCCTTTTATGAGAAATAAGTATTAAATACTTCTATCTTCCAAAATCGTCTTGAACACGAATAATGTCGTCTTCATCTGAAGGGTTGTTCGCATCAGTATGTTGCCAAATTTCTGCCAAAATACCAAAGCCATCCAAGCCAATTAGACGGTGACGTTGTCCCTGACGTAATCTGATTGTTTCACCTTCTTTCAAAGTAGATACCACTGACTCCTCATCGGTATCCGAAACCATAACACCTACATTGCCTTGAATAACACGCCAGATTTCAGCGCGGCGGTGGTGGTATTGCCAAGAAAGTCTCTTGTCTGGAGCAACGATCAGAATTTTTGGACTTAATTTTCCTGAAATTCTTAACTCCTGAACATCCAATCCACCAAAATACTCATTTGCGAACTCTTGTGCCTGGGATTCGTCGATGACAAAAAAGCCACCCCAAGGGCGTGCTGCATCCGACTTCTCAATGTTGAATCCTTTGGATGTCAACATCTCTTGCACTTTTTCAAATAATGCGGTTTTATCTATAGCCATCTTATAAAATTTCTAAAAATTTATTGATCATTAATTCAGCAGCTAAATATAGAAAAAAATCATTAATATTTTTAGTTAACCGTTTTAGCTTTGCTGAAATCATTAATAAAATGTGGTTTTATATAAAATATACAATCTATCGATAGGATATGTTTTCAAAATGAAATACTTAGTTTTGTGGTCAATCTAATTTCAGGATATGTCAAATTTTCAAGTCGATCGAGAAAACACAGCATTTATGCAGGCTGTTGCATTTGTTAACCAAACCAATCAGAATGTATTTATTACAGGAAAAGCAGGTACGGGAAAGACGACTTTCTTGAAGTATATTCGGGAGCATAGCTATAAGAAAATGGCGATTACTGCGCCAACAGGAGTAGCTGCTATGAATGCTGGTGGGACGACTCTTCACTCCTTATTTTGGCTTCCTTTCGGAACATTTGTTGAAGATTATGAGTTGCGCTGGGATGAGCAGGATAGTCATATTTATAATAAATCCCGTTTGTTCAGTACGATAAAGCTAACGAAACAACGTCGGGCGATTCTACAGGAACTGGAATTATTGATTATCGATGAGGTTTCGATGGTACGGGCAGATACCTTGGATGCGATCAATGTGATATTACAATCTGTTCGTCGCGATATGCGTCCTTTCGGAGGATTACAGGTCTTGTTTATAGGCGATTTATATCAATTGCCCCCTGTGGTCAAAGATGCGGAATGGAATATTCTCCGTGATCATTATTCGTCTGTATTTTTCTTCAATGCGAAGATTCTAAGGGATAGCCCTTTGGTCATGCTGGAGCTTAATAAGATTTATCGTCAGCAGGATGAAGGGTTTATTTCGATCTTGAATGCAATACGGAATAATCAATGTACCAGTGAAATGCTAACTACTCTAAATGGTTATTACCAACAGGATTTTGTGCCAAAAGAGGAGGAGGCAATATATTACATTGACATCCCATAATCGGAATGCCGATGAGATCAACAGTGCAAAACTGGCTTCGTTGTCTGGAAAGATGCTTAACTTAAAAGCTGTTGTAAAGGATGACTTTGCACAAGGGTCTTATCCTGCCGAGGAAACGCTGTCCTTAAAAATAGGGGCGCAGGTGATGTTCATCCGGAATGATTCCGGTGATGAGCGGAAGTATTACAATGGTAAGATCGGTACGGTCAAGAATATTGATACAGTACAAGGAACGGTATCAGTCACTTTTCCTGACGGCTCTGAAGAGGTAACAGTCAAAAGAGAGACCTGGGAAAATATCCGTTACAATTATGATAAGGGGCAGGATCAAATCAAAGAGGAGATTCTGGGTACATTTTCTCAATTTCCGTTGCGACTAGCCTGGGCTATTACAATCCATAAGAGTCAGGGTTTGACTTTTCAGAAAGCAATTATTGATGCGGGTACCTCATTTGCGGCCGGACAGGTTTATGTTGCGTTAAGCCGTTTGACGAGTTTGGACGGACTTGTACTTAAATCCATTATTCCATCTTATGCCATCCGTACGGATTATCAGGTGGTCGAGTTCGCACAACGTGCACATTCCCAATCCAGTATTAACGAAATATTGGAACAGTGCCAACGAAATTATCTAGGGCAGATTTTGATGAATGGTTTTCGATGGGATGGTCTCTTGGTGGAAACTTCGGAGCTGCTGAAATCAATGGATGAACGTAATATCGATGGGAAAGAGCAGGCTGTTCAATTTTTTCAGGAGATCGTTAAACAGCTTCAGACACAGGAGAAAGTGGCCCACAAATTTATTGTTGTCCTTTATGATCTCCTTAGGGATAAGGATGCGATTGATTATGACCTGATTTGCGAGCGTTCGACTGCCGCTGTAAATTGGTTTTTGCCAAGGATGGATAAGGATCTTATTGCGGCTCTGACAAAGCATATTGAGGAATATCAGATCCGCAAGCGAACAAAGAAATATGTTGATGAATTGAAAGCAATATTGTTGGATTATAAGAGAAAACGGGAGCAGTTGCAGCATTGTCTAATTATTGCCGAAACGCTATCCAAAAGAGAAGATTTTCAAACAGCCATGCTAGATGTAGCTGCACAGGTTAAGACAAAGGAAAGAGATGAATTGGCGGCACAAAGCGCTGACGAAGAAGGGACAAAAAAACTAGATACAAAGGATATTTCGTTAGAAATGTTTAAAGAGGGGATGACTATCGCGGATATTGCGGGCAAGCGAGGGATGGTCGCCGGTACAATTTATGGGCATTTAATTAATTTTGTGGGCACGGAGGTCGAAGCGACCGAATTAATTGATCAAGCGAAGCTGGATCGTATCCTTGATGTTATTCGTGCGAATCCAGACAAATCATCTTCCGAACTGAAGATGCTTTTTGGGGCGGATATCGATTATCCCGATATTAAAATTGGACAAAAAGTTTTAGGATTGTAGTGGGTAAGGATTTATGATGTATATTTGTCAACCTTTTATTATAAGCTAATTGAAAGAGGAGAAAACCAATAAGAAAATTAACAAGTGGATTGTATTTACTTCCATGCCGATTCAGATGGGTGTGACAATATATTTGTTTTATTGGGTGGGGAGTTGGTTAGATAATAAATATGCCATTGCGGGTGATTGGGGAATGAAAGGGTTGACGTTGTTGGGTGTGGTTGTATCCCTGTATCAGTTCATCAGGCAGGCAAATCAAATTAATAAGAATGAATAGTTATTTGAAAAGCATACTTATACTGCTGATCGTCTTTGTGGCAAGTTTTGCTGCGCATTATTTAGTGATATCCGGAATGAACGTGGAACAATACTGGAGCAAAACCTCCTACAGTCTGGTGGGAATGTATACTTTTGGATTCTGTTCTTCGTTGCTGGTTGCGGTCTTGATATTTTTTGCAAATTGGTCTATGCCGGAGAAACTAGGGGTTATATTTCTGGGGCTGGTGCTCTTGAAAGGTGTTGCAGGATATATTTATATTAAAGACGGGTTAAAGACCTTTGAAAATAACTTTATCGAATATAACTTTTTGGTTGTATTTTTATCTCTCTGTTTGTGGATGTCTACGTCGCTTTTAGCGCTTTAAATCAAGCAGATAAAAAGGTTTAAACTATTTTTGGAAAAAGTTTAAACAAATGGTGATTTATGCCAAATAAAATTGTATTTTTGCGCAAAATTTTTATTATTCAATAGTAATCTGAAATGGTGAATCTTAAGAGAGCACTTTTATTATTTGCAGTAATTTTTCTTGCTGTCAATCCTTTTACCTTAAAAGCAGCTGAAGAAGCGCATGGGGATGCGCCTAAAACCCAGGCTGAGGAAATCAAAGAGTATAGTCAACATCACTTACAAGATGATCATTATTTTTCTTTGTTCTCCGATCAAAAAGCAGGAAAACATTATGGTTTTCCATTGCCAGTAATTCTTATTGATAATGGATTGGTTGTTTTTTCTTCTGGCGAGTTTCATCATGGCGAATCCGTTGTAGAGAAAAATGGTCAATACTATACACTTTACCATGGCAAGATCTATAAAACAGATGCTTCAGGTACCTTAAACTTTGATGAAGCACATCACCCTACGAATTCAAAACCTTTAGATTTCTCGATTACAAAGAACGTGGTGGGCCTATTATTGGCAGCATTCTTATTGTTCTGGGGTTTCATATGCCTGGCTAAAACATACAAGAAAGGTGTTAATAACCTTCCTAAAGGTGTTGGTCGCGTTTTAGAACCATTGGTTTTATATGTACGTGATGAGATGGCTGTTCCAAATATTGGTCATCGTTATAAAGAATTTATGCCTTACCTGTTATCTGTGTTTTTCTTGATCTTTGTTTTAAACTTGTTAGGTATGACTCCACTAGGTTTTAACGTAACAGGAAATATTACAGTCACTTTATGTTTGGCTTTATTCACTTTCTTTATTACCAACTTTAAGGCTAATAAAGATTATTGGAAACACATTTTTGGATGCCAGGTGTTCCAGTTCCTTTCAAATTTATTTTGGCGCCAATTGAGGTGTTGGGTATGTTTACTAAGCCTTTCTCCTTGATGTTGCGTTTGTTTGCGAATATTACTGCTGGTCACTCCGTTGTAATGGGTTTGATCGCAATCGTATATTTATTTCAACAACAGTTGACAGTCGGTGGTAGTATCGGGGTGTCCATGTTGTTAACATTAGTGTTGTTTTTCTTGGAGCTACTGGTTGCGTTTTTGCAGGCCTTTATCTTTACCATGTTGTCATCCTTGTTTATCGGAATGGCTGTTGAAGAACACGCGCATCATTAATCGAATTTTTTTGTTAAATTTTATAAAATAATTATTATGTACAACTTAATTGGAGCAGGTTTAATCGTAATCGGTGCAGGTTTAGGTTTAGGTAAAATCGGTGGTTCAGCTATGGAAGCTATCGCTCGTCAACCAGAAGCAGCATCTAAAATTCAAACTGCGATGATCATCATTGGTGCCTTAGTTGAAGGTTTAGCATTCGGTGCTTTAATCTTAGGTAAATAATCCAAGCTGATTAAAGTTTACTAAATACAGTTTGCAACGGTTGGTTGCAGACTGTATTTAAACAAAAAAATACAAACAAAAGAAAATTATAATTTACAATTGTATATAAATGGAAGCATTAATTAATCAGTTCTCGTACGGTTTGTTCTTTTGGCAACTAATCATCTTATTGGTTGTGATCTTTTTATTGGGCAAGTTTGCTTGGAAACCTATCGTCAATGCTTTGGATGAACGTGAGCAAGGAATTGCGAATGCATTGGAAGCTGCTGAGAAAGCTAAATTAGAAATGGCTCGTTTGACAAATGAGAACGAACAATTGCTTAAAGAGGCTCGTGCGGAACGTGATGTTATCCTTAAAGAAGCAAAAGAGCTAAAAGAGAAAATCGTTACTGAGGCAAAAACACAGGCACAAACTGAAGGTGCTAAAATGATTGCTCAAGCGAAAGAAGAGATCGAAGAACAAAAGAATAAAGCTTTGGCTGAGGTAAAATCACAAGTTTCTTCTTTGTCTTTGGATATCGCTCGTAAAGTGTTAACAAAAGAATTTGAGGACCAAGGTAAGCAAGAAGCTTTAGTGGCAGATTTGCTGAATGATGTTAAATTGAACTAATCTGGTCACTTAAATTACGAAATAGAATTATGTCAGTATTTAAAGTAGCATCGAGATATGCAAAGTCATTAATTGACTTGGCTAGCGAGCAAGGCTCACTGGAGACCATCAAGACAGATATGGATTCGTTCATTGCTGTTTTAAAATCCAGTTCGGAATTGCAGGCTGTTTTGGCCAATCCTATTGTTCCTTTGGACAAGAAGAAAAACATATTGGATGCTTTATTTAAAGATAAGATCAATCCGAATATCTTGGCATTCTTTAAGATCATGATCAACAAAGGTCGTGGTACAATAGTATATGCTACAGCTCAGGAATTTGTCCGTGAGTATAACGAGGTAAAAGGTATTGTGAAAGCTACAGTTACATCTGCAGCACCACTTTCTGAAGCTAATTTGGCAGCGATGAAAGATGTACTTGCAAAAGAAACCAACGCTCAGGTGATATTGAACAATAAAGTCGATAGCAGTTTGATCGGTGGATTTGTAGTCAATGTTGGTGACCGCCAGATTGATGCAAGTATTGCTGGTAAGTTGAATAAATTAGAAAGATATTTGAATCAGGGTAACTAAGTTATTCTGATACTTGAAGTAAAATAAATCAAAAACCCCTTATAATAATTAAAATGATAGAGGTAAGACCAGATGAAGTTTCGGCAATTCTAAGAGAACAATTGTCGGGCTTTAAATCAGAAGCCGAACTAGAGGAAGTGGGTACCGTACTTGCTGTAGGTGACGGTATTGCTCGTATTTACGGCTTAACTAAAGTTCAGTCCGGTGAGTTGGTTGAATTTGATAACGGATTACAAGGTATTGTATTAAACTTAGAAGAAGACAACGTCGGTGTTGTACTTTTAGGTCCTTCTGACGAAATTAAAGAAGGAGATACTATTAAACGTACCAACCGTATTGCATCCATCAAAGTTGGAGAAGGTTTGTTGGGACGTGTTGTGAATACATTGGGTCAACCAATTGATGGTAAAGGACTTATCCAAGGTGAATTGTATGAAATGCCTATCGAGCGGAAAGCTCCGGGTGTTATCTACCGTCAACCGGTAACTGAGCCATTACAAACGGGTATCAAAGCGATTGATGCGATGATTCCAGTAGGTCGTGGTCAGCGTGAGTTGGTCATCGGTGACCGTCAAACAGGTAAAACTGCGGTTTGTATCGATACGATCTTAAACCAAAAAGAGTTCTATGATGCAGGTCAACCTGTATTCTGTATCTACGTTGCTGTAGGTCAAAAGAATTCTACAGTAGCGAATATCGTTCGTACCTTGGAGGAAAGAGGTGCAATGGCTTATACAGTTGTTGTCGCTGCTTCTGCGGCGGATCCGGCTCCACTTCAATTCTACGCGCCAATGGCGGGTGCTGCTATCGGTGAGTTCTTCCGTGATACAGGCCGTCCAGCGTTGATCGTTTATGATGATTTGTCTAAACAAGCTGTGGCTTACCGTGAGGTTTCTTTGTTGTTGCGTCGTCCTCCAGGCCGCGAGGCATATCCAGGTGACGTTTTCTACTTACACAGCCGTTTATTGGAGCGTGCAGCGAAAATCAACTCTTCTGATGATATCGCTCGTAACATGAATGACCTTCCTGAGTCTATCAAGCATTTGGTTAAAGGTGGTGGTTCATTGACAGCTCTTCCAATCATCGAAACACAAGCAGGTGACGTTTCGGCATATATCCCTACCAACGTAATCTCTATTACAGATGGTCAGATCTTCTTGGAATCTAACTTATTTAATGCTGGTATTCGTCCGGCGATCAACGTAGGTATTTCGGTATCTCGTGTGGGGGTAACGCTCAGATCAAACCGATGAAAAAGGTATCAGGTACATTAAAGTTGGATCAAGCGCAGTACCGTGAATTGGAAGCTTTCGCGAAATTCGGTTCTGATCTAGATGCTGCTACTAAGGCTGTATTGGATAAAGGTGTTCGTAACGTTGAGATCTTGAAACAAGGTCAATACTCTCCAGTTTCGGTAGAGAAACAAGTTGCGATCATTTACATTGGAACGAAAGGTTTATTACGTAATGTTCCAGTAAATAAAGTAAGAGCGTTTGAAGACGAATTCTTGACGCAATTGGAACAACGCCATCCAGAAGTTTTGTCAGCGTTCAAAGCTGGTAAATTCTCTGATGAGTTGACTGCAGTATTAGAAACAGTAGCTAAGGATTTAGCATCAAAATATTAATTAGTAATGAGTATTTGGTATTGAGTCCATTGACTAGACTCAATACTCAATACTAGGTACTTGATACTTAAAACAAATATGGCAAATTTAAAAGAAGTAAGAAACCGGATTACCTCGGTATCATCAACACAGCAGATCACTAAAGCCATGAAAATGGTTTCGGCTGCTAAATTGAAGCGCGCTACTAACGCTATCTTACAATTGCGCCCATATGCGAATAAACTAAGAGATATTTTGGCTGATGTTTCTGCAAGTGTGGAGGGAAGTAATTCTCCTTTCACAGTAGATCGTGAGCCAAATAAGGTGTTGATCGTTGTTGTTTCTTCTAATAGAGGTTTGGCTGGGGCATTCAACGCGAATGCTATCAAGATGACTAATAACTTGATCGCTAACAAATATGCCGAGCAGCATGCGAAAGGCAATTTGAGTATCATCGCTATTGGTAAAAAGGGTTACGATTTCTATTCGAAGCGTAATTTCGATGTGATAGCTAATCACTCAGACTTGTTTTCTGATTTAAATTTTGGATCTGTTTCTGTAGTGACAGAATTTATCATGGAACAATTTAAGGAAGGTAATTTTGATCGTGTTGAAGTGGTTTATAACCAATTCAAAAACGCTGCAGTTCAAGAGTTGACAGCAGAGCAAATTTTGCCTTTATTACCACCTGCAGAGCAAAACACACAACATACGCATAAAGCAAAAATTGAAGCTGAAGTGGATTATATCATCGAACCTTCTAAAGAGAAGATTATTGAAGAATTAATTCCTAAAGCCATCAAGATTCAATTATACAAAGCTGTTTTAGATTCCAATGCTTCTGAGCATGGCGCACGTATGACAGCAATGGATAAAGCAACTGAAAATGCTGGTGACTTATTGAAATCACTTAAGTTATCGTATAACCAAGCACGTCAAGCGGCAATTACAACAGAATTGACCGAGATCGTCTCTGGAGCGGCAGCGTTATCAAACGGATAATCCTTAATCAGGACAATATAAAAAGGCGATAATCTTATGATTATCGCCTTTTTATGTTTAGTAATCCTTTTTACCACCTGATTAAAGCGGATCCCCAGGTAAAGCCTGCGCCAAAGGCGGCTAAACAAATAAGATCGCCCTCTTTTTTTTCCGGCTTCCCAAGCCTCACATAACGCGATCGGTATGGACGCTGCTGTGGTATTGCCGTATTTTTGGATATTGTTGAACACCTGATCCTCATTTAATCCCAAGGTTTTCTGAACAAACTGTGAAATACGAAGATTGGCCTGATGGGGAATCAATAAGTCGATGTCAGAAGTTTTCAGGTTGTTCTTTGTCAAAGCCTCATGAATAACTTCGGGAACTTTACAACGGCCTTTTTGAAAACGGCCTGTCCGTCCATATTTGGGAACGCAGTTCCATCTTCAAGCATTTCTTTGGTCATCAATAATCCCCCAATTCCTGTTCCGGCCAATCGGGCATTTTGTCCAGCCAGATTCCGCTTGATGCTCCTGGATAATACATCGCGAGCTTTTCTGCTTCCGCGCCATCGGAATGCAAATGCGTGCTCAAAATGCCTTTTCCAGCTTCGGTTGTCGGCTGCACAATTACTGCTCCGGCACCATCACCGAAAATTACAGAAACAGCACGTCCTCTGGTTGAAAAATCGAGTGCAAATGAATGTTTTTCTGAACCCACTACAAGTACATTTTTGTACATCCCCGTTTTGACAAATTGATCTGCTATGGATAGGGCATAGATGAAACCAGAACATTGATTTCTGATATCCAATGCGCCGACCTCGTTCATGCCCATTTCCCGCTGTAGTAAAACAGCGCAGCCTGGGAAATAATAGTCAGGCGACAAGGTTGCAAAGATGATGAAATCGACATCTTCCTTGCTGATATTGGCGCGTTCAATTGCTATTTTCGCGGCTTCAACACCCATTGTGGTTGTCGTTTCTCCAATACGGTCAGCATAGCGACGCTCTTTGATACCTGTTCTTTCTTGAATCCATTCGTCACTGGTATCCATAAAACGTGTTAAGTCATTGTTGGTATATACGTTTTTTGGAACGTAATAGCCAATTCCTGCGATTTTTGACTGAAACATAATAAATTCCTCTAATTGATTGTATTCTTCCCTTTTATATTGTCGTTAATTTAGAAAAAAATATTCTATTTTTGCAGGATGGGTACCCAAACTGCTGAAGAAACCTTTACGTTAGAAGAGATATTAGCGTCTGTTAAGGACTCTAATCGCCTGATTTTATGGAATGACGAAACGAATACGTTCGACCATGTGATTCATTGTCTGATGTATCACCTTCAATATACCGAAAAACAAGCTGAGAAAATTGCATGGAAAGTGCATACTGAAGGAAAGTGCGCCGTTTTGGAGGGTACTTTTACAGAGATGGAAATCTACCGCAAGATTTTGAAAGCGGAGGGATTGACGGTCTCTGTGGAATAAATTTACTATCTTTTTTGTTACCGTAATAATATGGTTACGCTTCAAGTTTGTCTCTAAGTTTTAGTTTTATTTGCACTAAACTATAAACTAAGCTGAAGCTCTCATGTCATTTAACGCTAAATCGTTTAAATTTTTATTATTATTTTTATTTTTTCTACCGGTTATTGTTCTTGCACAAACTGGTCAAATCAAAGCTATCCTGGTCGATGGCAAAACTTCCAAACCTATTTCGTCTGCCAGTGCTGCGCTTTTAGATGCGAGCAATAATAGTTATGTCAAAGGTGCACAGTCAGTAGATCAAGGATTTCTTTTATTCTCAGATATTAAACCTGGTAAATATAAGGTCCGTATCAGTTATGTCGGCTATGAAACACATACCATTGAAGGTGTGGATGTGGCGGCATCGAAAAGCAATGACCTTGGACGGATTGGTTTAAATTCAACAGGTGAGTTATTGGATGAGGTAGTAGTCGAGGGGAGAGTTCCTGCGATGCAGATTGGCATTGACCGCAAAACCTTTAACGTGGGCGAGAGTTTGGTCAGTGCGGGTGGAACAGCAACAGATGTGTTAGCCAATGTCCCCACGCTTCAGGTGGATCAAGACGGATCGGTGAGTCTACGTGGATCCAGTAGTGTCAAGATTCTAATAGACGGCCGCGAGTCAGCACTCGCAGGAAACGATGTCACATCTTTGCTTCAGAGTCTTCCGGCTAATTCCATAGAAAAGGTTGAGGTCATCACCAACCCCTCATCTAAATATGATGCGGAAGGGCAGACGGGGATTATCAATATCGTCTTAAAGAAAAATATTCGAACAGGGCTGAACGGATCGGTAAATACATCCGCTGGTTCCTATGACAATTATATGGCTGGTATAACATTGAATTATCGTGATCGAAAATTCAACTACTTCGGATCCTATAACTTCAATAAACGTAACATGGTGGGAAGTGGAGCCGTAGATAACGTTTTTAAAGATAACAACAGCCAAATTTCCAATAATTCTGAGTCTTCGAGAAAAGGAAATAGTCATACGATGAAGGCCGGCGTAGATTATTATCTCTCTGATCGGAATTCATTGAGTTTTTCCGGAAATTTAAGTGTACGGGATAATAATCGTGTTGAAAACCTGTGGTACCGTTACATTAATCATCCGAAATTATCTGGTGAGAGCACCAGAACCTCTTCGCAACTTGAGGATGATTTGGGCTATGAGTTTAATTTGGACTTTAAACACCAATTTAAAAGATCAGGAGAAGAACTGACGGCAAACGCCAGCTATGGTCGAGATAAAGAAGATGGGACCAATGATTTTATTCAGGAGTTTACATCAAAGGCTCCTAGTTCTGGACGTAAAAATATAACCTCTGAAGATGGGAAGAATATAAATCTACAAGCAGATTATGTACTGCCGTTCTCCGAAGATAGTAAGTTTGAAGCAGGCTATCGTTCACAGATCAGAAAGTCATTTGATACGCAGGATTCCGATACATTGAGTGTCGCAAATCAGGTTTATCTACCAGATTATGGGATAAGTAACGATTTTGATTTTACCTCCACCGTACATGCGCTTTATGCCAATTATCAAGGTAGATTGTCCAATAAAATCGGTTATCAATTGGGGCTTCGTGCTGAGCAGTTTAATTTAAATTCAACTTATCTTTCTAAAGATCCTGACGTAATAGAAAAAGAAACAAAAGCTAAGCAAGATTTTTTTAGATTATATCCAACCTTATTTTTAACCTATAAGGTGGGGATGACGGTGATAAAATTCAATTTAGTTATTCAAGAAGGGTTCAACGTGCCCGAGGCTGGCAGGTCAATCCATTCTTGAATGTATCAGATGATATGAACAGACGTCAAGGTAACCCAAACTTGAAACCGGAAGATGTACATGGATTTGAGCTGAGCTTTGCTAAGACTTTTGGAAAAGTTAACTTGATTTCCTCGGCGTATTTTAACCACACCAGTGAGGTGATGCAGCCATTCGTTTATTTTGTAGATACAATAAGTAGTGTCACTTACAGTCGCTGGGAGAATTTGACAAGCCGAAACCTTTCTGGATTTGAATTTATTTCTAAGGTCAATGCGACGAAGGATTTTGATTTTACATTTAATCTTAATTTGATCAATATTAATTACAAAGCGAATGAGGCCTATAACGTAAAAGCTTCCAATGGTTTTGCCTACAATTCTAATCTAACTGCAAATTATCGTTTTACCCCTACATTCTCTGGCCAGATTAGAGGCGAATACAATTCTTCCCGGGTCATGGCACAGGGAAAAATGAATGCAATGAAAGGGGTGGATATCGCCCTGAAAAAAGAGGTGTTCAATAAAAGGCTTCAATCATGTTTAATGTCAGAGATGTCTTTAACAGTAGGAAAATGCAGGGTTTTACAGAAACCCCGCAATTGAATTCTAATTTTGAACACCGTTGGATGAAGAGAATGTTTACTTTATCGCTCTCATACCGCTTTGGCAGTCAGGATCTAAATAAGTTGAAAAAGAAGGAAACAAATACAAATGAAATAAATGGTGGAGGAGAGGAATATTAAAAATATTCCTCTTTTTAACCCCAAATGCTTAATTTTAATTTTGAAACAAACCTAAAACTATAAAGAATGAAGTTATTAAAAACAGTTCTTGCGGTATCGGTGATGGCATTTTCTGCACATCTTAATACTGCCGTAGCGCAAGCAAAAAAGAAGTACCGGCTTACAAAATTTTGGATTTGCCACGCGTGGATATCAAAAATTCAAAAAGAATAAGGCTGGAGCATATGTTATCTTTGATGGTACTTCGATGGAAGGCTGGAGAGGATATGATAAAACTGTAGTTCCCAAAAAATGGGTTATCAATGAAGGCGCAATTAAATTTGATAGTGGAGCGAATGTAGGTAAGGACGAAGGTGGTGATTTGATTTTCGCACATGACTTCAAAAATTTCGAGTTGGAATTGGAATGGAAAGTAGCAAAAGGAGCAAATTCCGGAATTTTCTTTTTGGCCAAAGAAGTCGAAGGTCAGCCAATTTATATCTCATCACCCGAGTGTCAGGTTCTTGACAACGAAAACCATCCAGATGCTAAGATGGGTGTCGATGGGAATCGCAAGTCTACATCATTGTATGATATGATTCCTGCGAAACCACAAAATGGCAAACCTTATGGCGAATGGAACAAAGTGAAGATCCGCGTGAACAATGGTAAAGTTGAACACTTTCAAAATGGTGTGAAGGTCGTTGAATATACCCTATGGGATAAATCTTGGGTTGACCTATTGCAAAAAAGTAAATTCAGTCAAGAAAAATGGCCTCTGGCTTTTGAGTTGCTGAGCCATGTAGGTGGAGAAAGCAAATCAGGCTTGATTGGTCTCAAGATCATGGAAACGATGTTTGGTTTAAGAACATAACCGTAAAAGTTTTAAAATAACAAAAAAGCAGCTTTTAAAGCTGCTTTTTTGTTATAATATAAATTGTAATTCTTTCAGATCGACAATCATATGTGGTACATCTTCAGGTTGCTCCGTACTGTTCGGATTAAAGAAGATCGCATCCATTCCTACATTCATAGCCCCACGTACATCCGCATCCAGATTATCTCCAATCATCAATGACTGTTGTACGTGTGCTCCTGTGGTTTCAGTGCAAATTGAAAGATCCTTGGATCAGGTTTGTTCACTCCGACGACCTCAGAAATAAAGATGTTGTTGAAATATTTGTTCAAATTGCTTTTTTCCAATTTGGTCTCACAAGCCTCCTTAAAACCGTTGGAAATCAAATGCAGGTTGTATTTTTCGTCCAGGTAGGCCAAGGTTTCATGTGCATGCGGAAATAAATTCGTCTTTTGAGGACAGATCGCAAGGTATTCCAGTTCAAATTCTTCAGGAAACAATTCGGGGTCTACGCCCAATTCGATAAATGTATCAGCGAACCGAGCCTTTCTTAACTCGGGTTTTGAAATCTTTCCATGATGATATAATCCCCAAAGGCGATGATTGTTGATTGTATAAGTTTCTATGAAACGGGAGGGGATTCCTTGTTAAACAAGCTGTCAAACTTGTATTTAAAATATAGTTCGTGGAGACTTTCTTCGGCATTTTTGTCAAAATCCCAGATGGTATGATCCAAATCAAAGAAAATATCCTTTTTCTCACGATTAAACATATACAAATATACCACCTCTGGGGAGATTTTATCTTATTGTGAATCGGCTAATTTTCTTCTTTGTGTCATAATCTTTAGGATATTTCCGAATGCCTTGGTGAATAGCTATTTTTGCTACATGAAGAAAGCGCTTTTACTCTTTTATTTCCTTTTG
This sequence comes from Sphingobacterium sp. E70, assembly GCF_019285695.1. Taxonomy (NCBI): domain Bacteria; kingdom Pseudomonadati; phylum Bacteroidota; class Sphingobacteriia; order Sphingobacteriales; family Sphingobacteriaceae; genus Sphingobacterium; species Sphingobacterium sp. E70. The sequence goes on from NZ_CP079104.1 coordinate 3,675,304, forward strand.
TTTTACGCGATCATGCAGTTGATATGGTGGGGGTGATGTTCATCCGCTTTGATCCAAGCAAAAAGAACATGATTATAGGTGAAGGTATTTTCTTCTTGATCATTTTTTTATGGGGTGCGTGGCGGTTAAAGCGCTTGGTAGAACGGGAACAGAAATTGTTGCAACAGCAGCAAAATTTCCTTTTGGCTATTACACATGAGTTGAAATCTCCTCTGGCATCCGTCAAGCTGTATATTCAGACCATTTTGCGACGAGATCTGGATAAAGAGCAACAACAGACTTTTTAAGAAATTCCCTAAAAGATATTGAGCGATTGGATGATTTGGTAGAGAATGTCTTGATGACAACCAAATTAGACAGCCGCAATTACAGTATGCCCAAGGAGGATTTTAACTTTACTTCTTTGGTGGAGCAAATCGTCGATCGACTTCAAAAGAATTCATGCAGCTCACAGGTATTGAAACCTTACCTGGAGTCGGATATTATTATCCATGGTGATAAATTTGCGATAAGTAATGTCGTGACAAATCTCATTGAGAATGCTATTAAATATTCACCGGCCTGCGCCATGGTGGATGTCAAACTATATACGGAGAGCAGTAAAATAATTTTTTCTGTTGCTGACCATGGTATCGGTATCAGTGATGAAGAGAAAAAACTTATCTTTAATAAGTTTTATCGCGTGGGAAGTGAAGCGACACGGAAAACCAAAGGTACTGGTTTGGGGTTATATATCGTGAAAAACCGTGTTGCAGAAGCACGATGCGACCATTAAAGTTAAAGATAACACTCCTAAAGGGAGTATTTTTGAAGTAACATTTGAAAGAAATGCAAAGTAAACAAAGAATATTACTTGTCGAAGATGAAGAACACTTGTTAGAAGCAATCAAGTTGAATCTCGAAATGGAAGGTTACCGTGTCACTACGGCTACTGACGGAAAAAAAGCATTGAAAGTTTTTAAAGAGGAACGTTTCAATCTCGTGATATTGGACGTTATGATCCCTGAAATTGATGGATTTCAGGTTGCTGAAACAATCCGACTACAGAATACAGAGGTTCCTATCATTTTTGACTGCCAAAAACAGTAGTGAAGACCGTATCACTGGACTAAAAAAGGTGCCGATGATTATTTGGTAAAGCCTTTCAATTTAGAAGAATTGATTCTCCGTGTAGGAAATTTGGTTCGTCGCGGTATGAAACCAGATGATCTTAAAGAATTGAATTCTTATCAAATCGGTGATAAAACCATCTATTTTAATTCTTACGAATTGCATCATGCAGATGGAACGATTACCTCATTGACGAAAAAAGAAACCATGCTATTGAAGCTGTTGATCGAACGTCGTAATGAAGCCGTTTCCCGTGAGCAGATTTTAGAAACTGTATGGAATTATGACGTCTATCCTTCGACGCGTACCATTGACAATTTCATTTTGACATTCCGGAAATATTTTGAGCCTGATCAAAAGCACCCAATCTATTTCCACTCTATCCGAGGTGTTGGTTATAAATTTACCGACAATAACGCATAGCAAATAAAAGATGATGACAATTAAGGCTAGAATAGCCGTTATTTTTATTGCTGCGTTACTTTTGGGCTATGGTTTATACCAAGGGCATTATCAGACAGCTGTATTGTTGGCTGGTGGAATTGGTTATCTAATTTGGAGCCATTTTCGAGAAGGTTCAGTTTTCTTGGCAACACAAGCTTTTCATCGGCAAGACTATGAAAAGACAAAAAATTTGCTGTCCGAAATAAAAATCCAGATACACTTCGCAAGGGGCGTCGTAATTTCTATGAATTTATGATGGGAAATATCGCCTTGAAAGAGGATCGTATTGATGAAGCTGAATACCATTTTCAGCTGGCTTCTCGTTGCCTTGGAAAAAGATAATGAAAAAGGTATGGTAATGATCAATCTGGCGAATATTGCGCTGCGAAAGACAGATTATGAACGAGCAAGGGCGTATACAGATGTGGCCAACAAATTACATTTAACTGCAAGACAGGCCAGTATTATTACAAAAATAGAAAACGAAATTTCAAAACATTTATAGTGAGTACTACTTTACAAAACGACTTATTGATTAGAGCTGCATTCTCGCAGCAAACGGAGAGACCTCCTGTGTGGATGATGCGTCAGGCTGGACGCTTTATGAAAGAATACTGGGATATCAAAAACAAGTATTCTTTTCTCGAAATGTGCAAAACACCAGAGATTGCAGCAGACGTAACGATGCTGCCCGTGGATTTGTTGGGTATAGATGCGGCGATCTTGTTTTCGGATATTTTGGTTACAGCTGAGGCAATGGGTGGAGACCTGTCATTTGAACAAGGAGTAGGTCCTCGTTTTTCTAATCCAATTCGTTCTGTCAAAGATGCGGAGGCATTATCGGTTGACTGTCTGGATAAATTGCAATATGTTGCGGATGCCATAAAAGTAATCCAACAACGTCTTGATAATCGTATTCCATTGATCGGTTTTGCAGGAGCACCTTTTACCATTTTAAGTTATTTGGTTGAAGGCGGTTCGTCAAAAGATTTCAAGTTGACGAAGTTGATGTTAAACAATCAACCTGAATTGGCGCATACAATCCTTCAAAAGATTGCTGATGTAACTGTAGAATATCTTAATATGCAGATTGCGGCAGGCGTAAATGCGATCCAATTATTTGATAGCTGGGCTTTGGCTTTGTCTTGGAATGATTACCGTGATTTTTCACATTATTATAACAAACAGATCATCTCCAAATTGAACCGCAAGGATATTCCTGTAATATCTTTCTGTAAAGGATCATCTGTCTTTGCTCCAATGATGGTAGAGGCGCAGCCAGATGTGGTTTCGATCGACTGGAATGCAGATCTTAAAAATATGAAGCAATCCTTGCCACAGGGAATAGCTGTTCAAGGGAATTTAGATCCGTTTGTACTATATGCTGAAAAGCCTGTTATCAGAAAGAAAATTATAGAATTATTTGAGCGCATGCGCGGAGAGAATGGTTTTATATTCAATTTAGGACACGGTATTATGCCTGATATTCCTTTTGACAATGTAAAATACGCAATCGAGGTTGTGAAAGAATTTCGCTATTAAACTTTTGATTGGAAAGAGTTCTAAAAAACGAAACAAGATTTTGCATAAACATCTGATCGAGAAGAAAGAAGACTTGCTATAACCAGCAGGTCTTTTTTTTTTGAGCAAGAGATGGCAGTTGGAATAGTTAAAAAGTTTTTTTATTGTTTTATAATGTATTAAAATGCGGGTTATCATGGGCATGGTGAAAATTCGTGCAAAATATGTTAAAATGAGCACAGTTACTTTTTTGTAAATCTTGTTTTATTTTATAGCTTAGTCGCAAAACCTAATAAATGAGTAAAAATACCTTGATGGATGGACTGCTGATTAATGAAGAAGCGCTGGAAGAAGTGTTTCATCATTATTTTGATGAGCTATGCCGTTTCTTAGGGTATTATACGCGCGATGTACAGTTGGTGGAGGACTGTTTGCAGGATGTGTTTGTTAAACTATGGGAAGATCGGGATCAAATCCATATTTTCCATGTCAAGACCTATCTTTATCGGGCAGCCCGTAACCGTGTGCTCAATGCTTTACGCAATGAAAGTACACGTACTGCTCATTTGGAACGTTGGTTTAAGGAGGAAATGACCCGTCAGGAGGCAGAAGAGTGTATCAATATGGAGGAGTTTTCCCTTGTTTATCAGGAAGCTATTGGCAAATTGCCTGAAAAATGTAAAATCGTCTATCAATACTGTAAGGAAGATCAGAAGACCTATCAGCAGGCCGCCCAAGAACTGCAAATATCCATCAAGACAGTCGAAAATCAGATGTCCATTGCAGCTAAAAAAATACGGGCACATATACTTGAACGCTATCAAATACTGTATCCAGATTCGATTTTATTGGTTTTAACGATGTGTGGTGCAGGCCTTTCCACACTCGTTTAAATATTTTTGAAAAAAACACAAAATCTTTTAGGGTTTTCTCTGCTCTGGGTGTCTATTTGTCGTAAACCCAAAATAATGAATAACAGTTATAAGCCGTCACTGGAGCAATTAGTTCGATATCTAAAAAAGAGAGTGATGTAAAGGAGAATGAAGCGATTGTAGCTTGGCTCGATTCAAGTGAACAAAATCGTCATTATCTTTTGCAGCTGGAAAACGAATGGATACATCTCAAAGAACCGCCACTGATCATCGATCGGGCAGATCGTCCACGGATATGGGACAAAATCCAAGATCGTATCCAACCTGTCGTAAAAACTATTGTTTTTGACCGTAGCCGTTTTTGGTGGTTGGTCAGTGCTGCTGCGATTCTTATTTTTCTATCAGGGACATTGGGAACGTATTTTATTCAGCGTAATATTTTAATGAACACATCTTCGCAGGAGCAGACAACTGTTTATACGGCTTTAGGGCAGAAGTCACAGGTCATATTACCGGATGGATCAAAAGCTTGGTTAAATGCGGGTACAAAGATGAGCTATTCACATGCATTCAATCAACATGATCGCAAGGTTACACTCGAAGGCGAGGCATTTTTTGATGTTGTGAAAAAGAAAATATGCCTTTCACCGTGCAGACTTCTCATTTGGATGTTGTGGTGAAAGGGACTGCTTTCGATGTGTCAGCCTATGCGGATGATGCGAAGATAGAGGTATCGCTGCTGCGTGGAAAAGTTGCGATAAAAGATAAAAAGGACAATTAATCGGAGAATTAAAACCTAATGATTGGATCCAACTGAATAAAAGGACTGGTCGGTATACGCAGATACAGCAATTTGACGCGATACAATATAGCACCTGGAAATCTGAGGAACTTGTTTTTGAGAACGAATCTTTGGAAAGTGTTCTTAAGAAATTGGAACGCTGGTATGGTGTCGATATTGCTTGGAAGGGGGCAGAGTCCGATAGACATTATACATTCAAAGTGAAAACTGAAAGTCTACGAGAAATTTTGGAATTGATCAATGTCATTACACCAATCCAATATACAATAGCCGGCAAATCTGTAGCTATAGTTTCAAAAAAACGATAACCAAAAATTAATGATGTAAACTACTTAAAACAAAATATACCAAAAATTATGAAAAAGAAACCTATTCTGATGAGTCTTTTACTCCTCAGCCAGACCTTCTTTGCTGTAAACGCGCAGCAGGTATCGGGCAAAAAGGAGGCTTCAAATCTTAAGTCACTTATCGAGATTGTTGAAAAAAAGTATGGCTATTCATTTATGTTCAGTAATTCGGATGTAGATGTCAAGACACCACTTTTCTATAATAGTCAGGCAAGCAGCTTGGAAGCACTGTTGAAAGATGCGTTACAAGAGAGCTCGATTACATACGACATTACGGGGAAACGGATTTTATTAAAACGTAAGGTTGCAAATAAACAACAAACGGGGCAAGTAAAAGGAACTGTTGTAAATGAAAAGGTGAACCACTACCCGGTGTGAGTATACATGCTTCGGGTAGTGGAAAGACCGTCGCTACAGATCTTTCAGGCACTTTTTCTCTAGAAGTGAATGCGAAAGACTTACTTCAGGTTAGCTATGTAGGTTACCAAAACCAACAAATTAATGTACAGGCAGGGAAAGATGTTGATATCACCCTAACTAGCGGAAATAGAGAACTTGACGAAGTCGTTGTGATCGGATATGGTACTTTAAAGAAGTCTGATGTCACGGGTGCAATAGCAAGTATTAGCACAAAAGATCTAGCAAAACGCGCAACAACAAACCCTGCTGAGGCATTACAAGGAGTTGCAGCTGGTGTGAATGTGCAAAAAAATAGTGGTATTGCCGGAGCAGGAGTGCAGGTCAAGATCCGTGGGGTCAATACCTTTGGCAGTAATGAACCCCTGTATATCATAGATGGTTTCCCGGGTACAATCAGTAATGTCAACCCCAATGATATTGAGAGCATGGAGGTACTCAAAGATGGTGCCGCTGCCGCAATATATGGTTCTGTGGCTGCCAATGGTGTTGTTATCGTCACAACGAAAGCTGGTAAAGCCGGAAAAATTCTTGTAGACATTAACAGCTTTACGAATGTAACAGAAACGTCTAATCGACTAAAAGTACTTGACGCCGACGGTTATGTAAAAGTGCACCGCCAAATGTATGACGAATACAATAAGTACGCTACGACGCCAGTCAAACTTCCTGATTATATCAACAAGCCAGGTACCAATAATACCGATTGGCAAGAGGAGGTATTCCGTACAGGGCTTTCCACGGCGAATAGTGTTGCCATCAGGGGTGGACAAGACAATACCCGCTATTCCCTGTCAGCGAACTTAAGTAATGACAAAGGTGTCGTTATCGCGAACGATTTCAAAAAGGAAAATGTCCGTATGAAATTGGGGACCAAGAAGAATATCTTCACCGTGGAAGGGAATATGGCCTATACAAATTCCAAATACCATGGACCCAATTTTAGTCTAAAAGAAGCCTATATGATTTCACCTTTGGTACCGGTATATGACTCCGCGGAAAAAGGTGGTTTTGGTTTGACAAATTGGGGTGGTATTCCCAATAATGTCAATGTGATTGCCGACGAACACTATAAAACAAGCTGGACAAAAAAGCAGGATTTCGCCGGAAATGCTTTTGTTAGCGTAGATATCATGAAAGGCTTAACCTTTAAAACAAGTTATGCCTTTAACGCGATCAATACACAAAATTATTACCATTATCCTCCATTCGCCTCGGATGAAAAGAACCCGTATGAATTTCCTTTTTATTGGGAGGGACGCAGCTATTGGCAGGAACAGGTCTTTGATAATCTCCTGAACTATAAAACAGAATTTGGAAAACATAGTTTAAATGCGCTTTTGGGTAGTTCGTTGAATATGCAGGAATCCAATTGGAATAATGTAGGCGTTGAAGGAAAGAAGATTGTATACTCGGTTGAGAATGGTAAACTGATGAGCAAGGAAAGTGCCGAGGGATTTTTGGATCCCAATTTCATGACGATCAGTTCGGGACAAGGAGGAACATTCTCCGCGGATGGTTCTAAATATGACTATAACCGCATGTCTATCTTTGGTCGTGTCAATTACTCTTATGCCGACCGTTACCTTGTACAGTTAACCTTACGTCGTGATGGTTCATCCAAATTTGGAAAGGATAGCCGATATGGAAGTTTTCCTTCAATAGCATTGGGTTGGAAGATCGATGAGGAATCATTCTTCCCGAAAGAATCCTTCGTATCTAATCTGAAATTAAGGGGAAGCTGGGGAAAACTCGGAAATGAGGTCGCTTTGGGGTACTACGACCACCAGGCACTGATCAGTACCTACAATAATTTGTACATGGGATATGTGCGCGGAAGTGGCAATCCTTGGCCAGGTAGTATTGCAATGGGGCTTGAGAATCGACTGTTGAGCTGGGAGACCACAGAGTCTAAAAACATAGGAGCAGACTTTGGTCTATTCAATAATGTATTAAAAGGTTCGGTAAATTACTTTATCAAGACCACCAATGATCTTTTGATCACTAAGAAAGTTGCTCCATCTGCAGGTTTGGAAGATCCGACATTAAATGTTGGGAAGATCCGAAACTCGGGTTTTGAGCTTGAACTCAAGTATGCAAATCGGAAAAATGAGTTTCAATACGATATTGATTAAATCTTTCAACCCTCAAAAATAAGGTCGTCAGCCTCGCTAATGAAGACCAGATTCTTTTGGGAAATGGTCTAAAATTCGATACTGAACATTTTCCGAATCAGACTCGTGTAGGATATCCGATTGGAGGATTCTTCCTTTACCAAACCGATGGTATCTTTCAGAGCATGGAGGAGGTGAACAAACATGTCAACAAGGAGGGGAAATTACTACAAGATAATGCCAAGCCGGGCGATATCCGTTTTGTCGATGTCGATGGTAATGGTGTGATTGATGATGAAGACAAGAAATACAGTGGTACGGGGATTCCTAAATTGGAAGTAGGTTTGAATCTCGGTGCTTCTTACAAAGGCTTTGATTTTTCGGCTTTGATCGGAAGTGGCTGGGGACATAAACTCTATAATGGGAATCGCTACTTTTTTGAAGCCATGAGTTCTGGATCCAACTTTTTGAGCAGTACGTTAAATGCATGGACCGAAAACAACCGGAATACCGATGTTCCGCGTGCTGTATTACAAGATCCAAATGGAAACAGCCGTGAGTCCACACGCTTTTTGGAATCGGGTAACTTTATTAGACTACGTCAGCTACAGATCGGTTATACTTTGCCTAAAAATCTATTGCATGCGATCCGTTCAGAAAATCTACGGTTTTATATCAGTGGACAGAATATATATACCTGGACAAAATACAAGGGAATTGATCCTGAGTTTGCACCATCTGGAGTTAACAATAAATCCAGCGTGTTGAATACAGGGGTAGACCGTTATATTTTTCCATTTACCAAGTCCTATTCCTTTGGAGTTCAATTTACATTTTAAGACTTGGGTATTTATTGTATCATAATTAAAGAAACTAGAAGATGAAAAAGAATAGAACAAATTATAAATGGATTCTTTGTATCGCTTGCGCGCTAAGCACGACATTGTCCTGCAGCGATAAATTGGATTTAACATCGCCGGACAAACTTACTTCAGATAACTTCTGGCGTAATGCCGAGGATGCTGAGTCTGGACTTTCTGCTGCCTATTCGCAGTTGGAAGCAGCAACTGATGTATGGGAATTTGCGGAGGTAAAATTTCCGGTCGAGGCTTATCGTGAAGATGCTTGTGAAATCGGTAGCGATGCCTTGAACTATCAAACCTGGGTGGAACTCTATAATTTTACCTATACCAATGGTAATAGTCAATTTACGGCCTATTGGAGTAAAGCATATCGCGGTATTTCTTATGCAAATCAAGTGATAGAGAAGACCGCACCGATTGAAATGGATGCAAATAAGAAAAATCAGATTATTGCCGAAGCAAAGTTCTTACGCGCCTATTACCATTTGAAACTATTGCTTAACTGGGAGAAGATCGTTATACGCGATCAATATATCACCAACGAAGGAAAGATTAACAAGGCCTTATCTACACGTGATGAAGCTTGGGCTTTTATTATCGGGGATCTGGAGGCTGCGGTTGGCAATTTACCTGTGAAACAGGAGGCGGCCAATGTTGGTCGAGCTACAAGAGGGGCGGCGAATGCTTACCTTGGCTACAGCTACTTAACATCAGCATATGAAAATACGGCCAAAAAGAGGAACTGCTCGGAAAAGCTGAACAGGCCTTTAAAGCCGTATCAGGGTATAATCTGGAAAAAGATTTCCTGTCTATGTTTGACGGAACCAATAAAAATAGCGCAGAATCTATTTTTGAACTTCAATTTACTGATAATACCGCTAATGGTGCGAGTTACCGCACAGCACTGCATAAGTGGATCGCTGTAGGAGAGTTGGGCGGTTGGGATGAAATCTTACCAAGCAAGATGCTCTTAAACGAATTTAAAAAGGAGGGTAAGATCGCTACAACAGGACGTTATGACTCACGTATGTATCAGACCGTATTCTGCAATGATCCTTATTTTAATGATTTGAAGAATGGGGAGTTTATGGCTTTACCTACGATGAAATATTTGGGGCTGGATCTGACCGGGCAAGTTTCAGAAAGTATTTACCACGAACAGCAGCCGATTTAGATAAGTCCCGCACAGCAGTCAATCTTCCATTGATGCGTTATGCTGATGTGTTGCTGTTATTGGCTGAAACCTTAAATGAACGTAATCGTCCTGCCGATGCCATCCCTTTGATCAATCAGGTACGCCAGCGGGCAGATATGCCGGCACTTCCTTTGAATTTGTCTGTTACCGAAGTCAAAAAACGTATCGAACATGAGCGTATCGTGGAGTTTGCCTTGGAAAATACCCGATTCTACGATATGAGAAGATGGGGAAAGCGAAAGAAGCATTGCAAGCTATTGGTCGGAATAGTTTTGATCCGGCTAAACACAACTTTTATCCTGTTCCAGTATTGGAGATCAAGTCAAATGATAAAATTAATTAAGGAGCATGTTTACCGTTTTTTTGTCATGCTTTTAGGTGTAGGAATAGGGATAGGACTTCGGTCCTTTCCTATTCTTAAACATACAGGTATTCTTGTCCGATTGGTCATATTTGCCTTACTGTTTCTTCTGGGACGAGAGGTCGGACAAAATCCAAAAATAGTAGACAATCTTGATACATTGGGGTTGCAAGCTATACTGATCACATTGGCCGGAGTCGCTGGAAGTGTTCTTTGCTCATGGTTCGTTTACCGTTTATTCTTTAGCAAACATGAAAGGTAGTTTGATCATTCTCGCATTTTTTGTCGTGGGTGTTTTTGTCGGTTTCAAGGGAATTATTCCAGCCGAATTGTTGAAAGAAGAATGGAATACTTATGTCCTCTATGCATTGATGTTGTTGGTTGGGGTTACCATTGGTTATGATAGGGAACTCTTGATATCTCTACGAAAAGTTAATTTAAGCATCGTGCTCGTTCCCCTGGCAACTATCGTTGGAACATTGATAGGTACGTTTATCATCAGTTTCTTTATCCGCGACTGGAATGCCGCTGAAAGTATGGCTGTAGGATCTGGATTTGGTTACTACTCTTTATCAAGTATTTTTATTACACAATATAAGGGTGTCACATTGGGAACTATAGCATTGATGTCGAATTTGATACGTGAATTAATGGCGCTATTGATGGCCCCATTAGCTCGAAAATGGTTTGCCCGCTGGCGCCGATTTCTGTTGCAGGCGCCACAAGTATGGATACTGCATTACCCATTATCACACAATACTCCGGCAAACAATATGTTCTCGTTGCGATCATCCATGGTATATTGATTGACCTCAGTGTACCCTTTTTAGTTACTTTTTTTTGTTATTTATGAGAAATAAGATCGAAACCTTATGGGTTACAATTAGTTTTTGTTTGATTTTGATAGGATGCAATACGGTCAAGTCCCCTAAAATGGATGGCTATGGTGGATTGTTAAGGGTGGAGCAACAACCAGAAGGTTCCACTCGGCGAACAAATCCCTTTTATACCGACCGCGGCGCCTGGGTCGGATTTGGCATTCATGAAAATAAGACAGTAACAGGTTTTTGTGGACCCTATGATCTGGATGGGCGTGCCTGGTTAAGTAGTGCATTGCTGCAGATTGGAACAGCTCCGGCTGGAGAAAAAAATCTATTGAGCCGTGATAGCAGTTGTTATTATCCGGATCGCCTGTGGATGCGTTTGCGAGGGGAGGATATGGAGGTTGAGCAAACTCTTAAACAGGTCTCATCAACAACAGCCATATTACATATTAAAAACAAATCATCAAAAGAACTATGGACCTATGGCAATCTCAATCAAGGGCAATGGACATTGGCAGGTAATACCCTGTGGTCTAAACTTCCAAATGGAGAACTTCTTTTACTATCTTTTGAAGCTGGTGTGAAAGTAACTTTTGATCAGGGGAAATATCAAGCCCATTTAGAAAAAGCTGATACGGAGATTGTGCTGATCCATTATGCCAACCCGATCACCTTAGAAAAGGCACTCGTAACGGCAAAAACAGCTGTTGAGCAAAGCAAGACTTTGAGCATGCAACATACAGCACGGTGGGTGAATTATATCAGCTCAAATACTCGTCCGGAACTCTCCATGGAGGAACATCGCATTATGGTGAAAAGTATGATGACCCTGATGAGCAATTGGCGGAGTGCAAAAAGGAATTAAAACATGATGGTGTTGTCCCTTCACATGTAGCTGACTATTTTGTTGGATTTTGGGCATGGGATTCATGGAAGCATGCCGTTGCATTGGCGCAGATAGATCCCGCTTTGGCGAAAGATCAGGTTCGCGCTATGTTTGACTTTCAAGATAGCGTCGGGATGATTGCCGATTGTATCTATACGGACCATCGCGAGAATAATTACCGTGATTCCAAACCGCCATTAGCTGCCTGGGCGGTAAATGCGATCTATGAAGCCGATCATGACCTATCGTTTGTACGGGAAATGTACGATAAACTAGTCTTGTACCATGAATGGTGGTTTCGCTACCGGGATCACAATAAAAATGGTATCTGTGAGTATGGTGCTACGGATGGAACATTAGAAGCTGCCAAGTGGGAGAGCGGTATGGACAACGCTATTCGGTACGATAGTACCCAGATGTTATTGAATGAAAAAGGTGCCTGGAGCATGGATCAGGAATCTGTGGAGCTCAGTGCTTATCTTGAGCTGGAACGAAAATATCTGATGCATTTTGCGGAATTGCTCGGAGTACCATTTCGGGGGAAAAAGAATCGTACCTTGCCATGGATTACTTCTTTGACCAGGAGCGCGGTTATTATTTTGATCGCAAACTGAATGGAGCGCTTATTCCATGTTTTGGTCCTGAAGGCTGGTCGCCATTGTGGACAGGTTTAGCTACTGTGCCACAAGCTGAAGCTGTGGTTCGTGTGATGCAGGATACGGCTAAATTTGCCTCCTTTGTACCTTTTCCTACTGCGGCTCTAGACAACGCCAAATTCATGGATAGAGGATACTGGCGCGGGCCTATTTGGTTGGATCAAGTCTATTTCGCAATTGCTGGTTTAAGGAAATACGGTTATCAAAAGGAAGCCGATATGTATACCAAACAAGTCTTTGAGCGATTGGAGGGCTTATCTGGTAATGGACCAATTCATGAAAACTATGAAGCGCGCACAGGCAAAAGGCTCAAAGCACCACATTTTAGCTGGTCTGCAGCCCATTTATTTCTGTTATATAAGGAACTGAAAACTTCTCCACAGAAGAAATAGATCAGTTGAAATACCAACGCTTCCAATCCGATAAGTTGTACTATCTATATCGGATTGGAAGCGTTGTTTATTTAACATGCATTATTGAAAACTAAAACTAAGTAGTCGGGATGGACTTTCGTCTTTTGTATACTTCATGTAAGATTTTTCTAATTAAAGCCTAGCTTTATTGATTGCCCCTAACTTTTCTTATTTTTGTACCCATGGTCTATTTATACGCAAAAGCAGTTCATATTATCTTTGTGGTTTGTTGGATGGCTGGTTTATTTTATATCGTTCGCTTATTCATTTACCATACAGAAGCTAAATCCAAATCTGCGGAAGAGTATGGGGTTTTGCATAAACAGTTTATACTGATGGAGAGTAAATTGTGGTGGATCATCACAACACCAGCCATGTACCTCACTATTCTGGCAGCTCTCGTCATGTTATATATTAATCCGGGATTGTTGACCATGGGCTGGATGCATGTCAAGCTCACCTTTGTATTGGGACTGATCCTTTATCATTTTGCCTGCCAACGTATTATGTTTCAGTTAAAAGGGGAATCATCGACTTGGTCCTCGACCAAATTGCGTCTTTGGAATGAGCTGGCGACCGTTTTATTATTTGCAATTGTATTTACAGTCGTATTAAAGTCTGCTCTCAATTGGATATTCGGTGTTCTGGGACTTTTAATACTGTCCGTCTCCCTGATGATGGCTGTGAAACTCTACAAAAAAATCAGAAATAAAAACAACGCGGATAAAACGTTAAATTCTTAATTTTCTTAATCCTTTTCTATTCTCGTTAGTCGAACGATTATAAATTGAAAAGGAATATGTACAAGAGACTTTTGACTGTGATCATGTTGCTTGCTATCGCAACTGGAGGATTTGCCCAACGTTATAGAACTTATGGCGGAACATTAAATATCTATTCGGCCGATGTTCCCTTCTTTCTTTATATCAATAATGTTTTGTACAATAATAGACCGTTGATTGACCTTCATGTACCAAATTTGCAAAACCCGAGGTATAATCTCCGTATCGTATTCGCAAATAGGCGGCAGAGAACTTTAAATGGGAGGGTGTGCAGCTCGTCGACCAAAATGGTCAATATATGAATGTTGTGTTTTCCGTAAGCAGCCGTGGCGGAAATAGAGGTATTGTTCTGGAATCGATGAATCCTGTTGGTCGCTATAATGATAATTATCGCAATGGCGACAACTATAATAATGGTGATTATAATGAAGACAGGTACGATCGGGGTCAACAACAAGACGAGCGATATGGCCGGTCTGAGAATGATAGAAGTAATAATCAACAAAATCAGGACGATCCGATCGACAATACTGGTTATCAGGATAAAAATGAAGCTAACCAATTGAATGATCTGCTCAATCAAAAGAAAATGATCAGGACCGCTTGCAAGTGGCGGCTCAAGAGCTGAAAAATAGGCGATTGCGCAGTTCCGAAATCATAGATCTCATGGAGCTATTTATCAGGGACGATAATAAATTGGCTTTTGCTAAATATGCCTATCCAAGCTGTATAGACAAAGAGAATTATGATAAAGTAGTCGATGCACTATCTTTTAGTTCCACTCGGGAAAAATTGACAGCATTTATTAAGACGCAGCGTTAGTTACAGTTGAAATTTATCTTTTGGTTTCATTGCCAAGAAAGAGTGATTAAGAATAAGAATTACCTGTATAAATAGGCTATTTGTGTCATACCAACGATGGTTGTATAGTGCAAATAGCCTATTTCAGTAAAATGTAACCTCAGCTATATCGTATCTATTCCGCGAAACAGATATACTTCAATTCCATGTATTCATCGAGTCCATGTTTTGATCCTTCACGACCGACGCCAGATTGTTTTACCCCACCAAAAGGAGCTGTAGCATTCGATATTAATCCTGTGTTAACACCTACCATACCTGCCTCAAGTTGTTCCGCCACACGAAAGCAGCGATTGATATTGGTACTGTAGAAATAGGAGGCAAGGCCAAATTCGGTGTGATTGGCCATGGCTATACCATCTTCTTCTGTTTTGAAACTAAACAATGCGCAAACTGGGCCAAAAGTTTCTTCGTGAAATATCAGTGCCTCTTTAGGGATATTGGTAAGGACTGTAGGTTGGAAAAACAGACCTTTGATCACATGTCCACCAGCGGCCAATTCTGCCCCGTGATTCAAAGCATCTTGAACATGATGCTGTACTTTTTCTAAACCTTTGGCATTGATCAATGGCCCTACCTGAACACCTTTGTCGAGTCCATTGCCCACCTTTAATTGACCCACAGCACGGGCTAATTTTGTAGCGAATTCGTCGTAGACGTCTTCTTGGACTAAGAAGCGGTTGATAGAAACGCAAGTTTGTCCGGAGTTTCGAACTTACCAGCAATAGCACCTTCCACTGCGGCGTCAATATCTGCGTCACTAAATACAAGGAATGGAGCATTTCCGCCGAGTTCCATGGAGACTTTCTTAATGTTTGAGGCTGATTGTTCGATCAACGTCCTACCGACCTCAGTAGAGCCTGTAAAAGAAATTTTACGGACAAGATCATTTGTGGCAAGTTCCTTTCCGATACCAGCACTATCCTTTCCGGTAATGACATTAAAGACTCCTTTTGGCAGACCTGCTTCTTCGGCGAGTTTGACCAATGCGATTGCGGATAAAGGTGTTTGGGATGCGGGTTTGAGGACTACCGTACAGCCCGCTACAAGCGCCGGAGCGACCTTTCGGGTGATCATGGCCAAAGGGAAATTCCAGGGCGTAATTGCCGCAACGACCCCGACACCTTGTCGGATTGTCATCATTCTTACCCCTTTTTTTCTGAGCGGGAATCGTTTCCCCATAGGCTCTCTTACCCTCCTCGGCAAACCATTCAACAAATGAATTCCCGTAATCTACTTCTACTTTCGACTCATTGAGCGGTTTTCCACTCTCAAGTGTCATAATTTCAGCAAGTAGGTCTTTATTTTGTTGAATGAGATTGTACCAATTGCGAACAATAAGACATCGTTCCGAAATTGTTGTATTTTTCCAGCTTTTCCAGGCTTTGTCAGCCGCTTGTATGGCTTTTGTACAATCTGTAACTTTCAGATCGGGTAAAGCTGCAATTGTTTTTCCAGTGGCGGGGTTGACAACATCAAATGTGTTTTTGATGTGATAAATTTTCCGTTTATATAGGCTCTGTCAATTAAAAGTGGATTTTTCATTGGAATTATTATTTTTGTTTTTTACAAGCCATTGCTGCTGTTTGTGACCTGTATTTATTTATACTTGCTGATATATTACCTTGGATTATTTGGTACATCAGCTGCTTTTGGAACAATATTC
The DNA here is from genome assembly GCF_019285695.1 of Sphingobacterium sp. E70. Classification (NCBI taxonomy): domain Bacteria; kingdom Pseudomonadati; phylum Bacteroidota; class Sphingobacteriia; order Sphingobacteriales; family Sphingobacteriaceae; genus Sphingobacterium; species Sphingobacterium sp. E70. The sequence goes on from NZ_CP079104.1 coordinate 3,691,438, forward strand.
TATCGCCTATTGTTTCGCAAACAAGCAATTTTACGGGAAACTTTGCTTAGACGAATTTTTTCCGTTGCTGTTCGTTGGGAACTGCGCAATACTTATTTGTTCCAAACCATTTGTAGCGATTTTTTGCAAAATAGTCGTAGCCCAAGTCCCGCCACTTTTTGGTAGTATTTTGAGAAAATAGACGATTGAATAGGGAAGACCCAATGTTTTGCAGATATTCAATATGGCTTCACTCTTTATATAAGTACCGCTAGGAGATATATAAACAATAGAATCTATATTTTTTGGAATAGAGTGTAAATTATTTTTAGCGAAGTCAGACTGTAAGGAACTAAATAGAAGCCTATTATTTGAGTCTATTTTCAATAGGATTTGAACAAAACGATTACAAACTAAGCAATCACCGTCAAAAAGATGATATGTTTCCCTTGCGTATTCATTAATATAAAGTTACTTCTATTTACTGAAAGAACTGCCATGATAACATCACATCTTTTATAAAACCTTCATGCTTTCACGAGCATCGACAGCAATGAAAATCTATTGAAGTTTTTTTCTGGCCAATAAACCGAGCATAGTGAGTTCATTGATACCCTTAGCGAAAAATACGAATCAATAAAAAATAGAAACTTTCATAAAAAAGCGGTGTTTCTATGAAAACACCGCTTCTGAAATATTCTTTTTGATCTTTATTACAAGTTCTTCATAATGGTATGTCCCATACGATCCCTTTTTGTTCGTAAATATTCCTCGTTGTAGGGGTTCGCGGTGATTTCAATAGGAACGTTTTCTACGATTTCCAGCCCATAGCCGACCAATCCTGCACGTTTTGTTGGGTTATTGGACATCAAACGCATTTTTGTTACCCCTAGATTTCTAAGGATTTGTGCACCAACACCATAGTCTCTCAAATCAGCTTTAAATCCAAGTTGGGCATTGGCATCAACGGTATCCAAACCATTCTCTTGTAATTTGTAAGCGTGCAATTTATTGATCAGTCCAATACCACGGCCTTCCTGATTCATATAGACAATCACACCTTTTCCTTCGTTTTGGATCATCTCCATCGCTTTATGAAGCTGAGGTCCACAATCACAACGGCAAGATCCAAAAATATCACCGGTCACACAGGAGCTATGTACACGAACAAGAATAGGTTCATCTTCATTCCACTCACCTTTATAAAGGGCAAGATGTTGTTCACCAGTATCTTTTTGAGTAAAGGCTTTCATTTGAAAATCACCATATTGTGTAGGCATATTGACAGTCACCTCTTCATTAATCAATGAATCGTGTTTTAAACGGTATTCAATAAGGTCCTCAATACTGATGATTTTTAAATCAAATTTTTGGCTACTTCCATTAATTCTGGTAGTCTAGCCATTTCACCATCTTCTTTTAAGATCTCGACCAATACACCTGCTGGTTCAAAACCTGCCAGACGAGCAAGGTCAACAGTTGCTTCGGTATGTCCTGTACGACGTAGTACACCACCATCTTTAGCAATCAATGGAAAGATATGACCAGGTCTACCCAACTCTTCGTAGTGAATATTTGGGTCTATCATTGCCTTGATCGTCTTTGAACGATCAGAAGCAGAGATCCCTGTTGTACAACCGTATCCTTGTAAGTCAATAGAAACGGTAAAATTAGTTTCATAGACCGCTGTATTTTGCCCCACCATCAGGTCAAGATGCAAAGCATCTGCTCTTTCCTTGGTGATAGGAGCACATACCAAACCCCGGCCATGAGTTGCCATAAAGTTGATAATTTCGGGAGTTGCGTTGCGGGCTGCGGTGATAAAATCACCTTCATTTTCACGATCTTCGTCATCTACGACGATAACTACTTTTCCTGCTTGTATATCAGCGATCGCTTCTTCGATCGTGTTTAATTTGAATTCCATTTAATTGTTATATTGTATTGATACAAAGTTAGTGTAGAATCTAATTTTATTTATAATGGCGTTGTCACAAATCTAATGTGACTCCTTTAATTTATTCTTTTTACCAAATTTCTCTTTGATCCATTTCCAGGCCGCTTCTGCTTTTAATTTGTACTGATCAATATCAAACAAAGCCGAATCTGTAGTCGATTTATAGGTTAAAAATGCAGCAAGGGGAGTTAATATGATAATAGCCATCCACATACCTACAGCCGAAGATATAGCACCATCTTTAGCCGTTTTTTCCGACACTGTAGAGATGATATGATAGATTAAGAAAAAGATAATGGCCATAACGACCGGGAGTCCGAGACCTCCCTTTCTAATAATGGCACCTAAAGGCGCTCCAATGGCAAATAGCAGTAGACAAGATACGGCCAATGTGAACTTTCTATGCCATTCAATGCGATAACGTATATCTTTTGTTTTGTAATCTTTAAATTCAAGGGTGCGGCTGTTGAGATCCTCTTTTAAATAGTTTAGCTGGCTCAGGGCATTCATGGTGATCTGTGTCCGTTGTTCAGGAGGTACAAGATCCGCTACTAAATCTTTATAAGGTTTGATCTTCGCTTCTTTTACCTTTGGCAGGCCAGGTTGATTTGCACTGAAATACTTCGAATAGATATTATAGCGCGTATCAAGAGTTCTTGTAATTGCTTTACCCATACTGTCGATTTTAATATGGTTGGAGTCAATGTACATATCCAGTTGCCTAAGATTTAACATCGCATGATGGCTCTTGAAAAGACTTTCATCTGTTTTACCTTGTTGAAAGCTACCCATGTCGAACTTCTGTTCTGTTTCCTTAAACTTAAATCGTGTAAATTGCTGACGTGGATCGTAAGTTTTCGAGTTCTTTGTGCGCGACTCTTCATAGCGTATACCGTCCTTCAATTTGAGGATCATATAACTATTGTCCGGTGAGTTATAAATGTACCCTTCTTTTGCCATTAGCACATTGTTGGCTGTATTACCACCTCGATGATCATAGATCATTAAGTCATAGAGAATCGTTCCTTCCTTATTTTTGCCTCTTGCACGAATGGAGTATCCTGGAATCGTATTGTTGAAAATGCCGGGTTTGATCAGAAAGTCAGCCTTTTTATTCCGTACATCTGTCAGCAAGGTGCCCATTTTTAGGTTGACCACTGGTAAAATGTAATCGGAAAATAGAAAGGAACTCGTAGCAAAAATTGCCACAAGTATAAATAGAGGAGTCATGGCTTTGCGTAAAGATACGCCTGCTGCTTTGATGGCCACAAGCTCATAGCTTTCCCCCAAGTTTCCAAAGGTCATAATGGAAGACAATAACATGGATAAGGGCATCGCCATTTGAATTTGAACAATGCATTGATACCCAATAAGCTCCATAATGGTGTACCATTCAAATCCTTTTCCGATCAAATCATCGATGTATTTAAATAGGAAAAGCATCAATAACACAAACATCACAATAAAAAATGTGACAATGAATGGTTTAATGAAAGCTTGAAGAATAAGTAAATGAACCTTTTTCATCCGTGACGCTAAGCAAATTGATGCCTTTACATTAAAGCATCTTCCAGCCAAGGAGCTCTTTTAGAGCCCTTGGTGAAAATATATTGCAAAGATAGGTTTTTTTATGCACCTATAACACTTTGAAGATAGACGATTGAATTTTTCCAGATTAATTTTCTGTTTTCCAAGTCCTCTTCTTTAGCAAAATCTATAATTTTAAGTGCGACGTCGTTTGTCAGCTCATCTTGATCGATCTCTAGATCAAAGAAATAAGGATCATCATCGAGCCACTTAAAACGCACTGATTTGTTTTCTTTTGATGCAACGATTTTTGCGCGATGCGGTTCATCGTCCCAAATGAAGGTGTAAACAGTGTCTTTGTAGTTTACATCGTCTGCAAACCATTGTGCCAGTTCGTTTGGTTCTTGCAAATACGGAAATAAAATTCTAGGTGAAGAGTTGATGATATATTCTAGTTGGAATTTTATTTTATCTGCCATAAAAATGTTTTTTTAAATTTTAGTTTGTTTAAATCAAAAATAAGCTATATTTGCATTCCCAAAATGGCGGGGTAGCTCAGATGGTTAGAGCGTTGGATTCATAACCCAAAGGTCGGCAGTTCGATTCTGCTCCCCGCTACAAATCTCTTCCCATTTTGCTTTTTATTGCATAAACTTATTATTTGTAATAATACATATTTATTTTGTTATTGCAAGTTTTTTTGTGAAAAGTTGGAGGCTTTTTCGCAAATATTTGAAATTAAAATCGTCCAAATCTTATCCCGAATTTTTTCTTAACGGAAACGCTATTTTACTTCGTTAAGAATGAGTTTGTTGTGTGTTATAATGATTTTTGAATAGGATAAATCGCTAAAAAAAAAAAAAATCTTTTGAATTGACAGGCGAAGTGGTATATTTGCATACCGAAACGGCGGGGTAGCTCAGATGGTTAGAGCGCAGGATTCATAACCCTGAGGTCGGCAGTTCGATCCTGCTCCCCTACTATAAAAAGGAAAGTCTAATACAGATTTTCCTTTTTTTTGAACCATTTTTGAAATAACCTTAGATTAGCACAGCATTTTTTGGGAATTTTCTTTAAGAGTGTCTCTTGTTTAGGCTCTAACACTTGGGTACTAAAGGATCCGCTGGATTACGTGTTAGTGATCTTATGTTATACAATGCGATTTCACCCTAAAGGTTGCCTAGCAATGACCATATGTTGGCGATCAAGCTTTGTTTTGTAACACAATTCCCACGTATATCACGCCTGATGCATCCTGATGATAGGTTGTGACATTAAATTCATGTATATTTATGCGGTTTCTTACCTATTATTTTTTACTATAATGAATTTCAGACCTATTCTTATTCTAGTGTGGCTTATCATCGGTTATCATGCTATTGCGCAAAAGAAAGCAATAAGCCATGTTGTCACGCACAACCGTACTACTATTATTTGTGATGCTGCTAAGGGTGAAAATCCTTATCCAGCATGGGGGTATTTCCCAAGGCCGAATACCCCGTAAGAAAAATAACCATGCATGTCACTTTGGGAAGTCCTGATAGCTTAAACACTGCACATTGGGATTATCTGGATCATATCGTGTTGAGACGCAAAGGAGGAGCGAAAGGAAAGGCGCTGAATTATGAATTGGGCCGGATGCTTACCCCTTATGGGAGTATTTACAACAAAGGGTGGAACTGGAAATGGCAGGTGGATGTGACTGACTTTGCTCCTTTTTGCGAGATAGCGTTGAGATTGTATATGTACACTCGGGTTTTGAGGATAAAACAGTCGGTTGGGCACTTAGCATAGATTTCGAAATTCTATCAGGACCTCCAGTTGTTACACCTCTTGGTATAACACCTTTGTGGAATAAGGGCTATAAATATGGCGATCCCAACGAGAAGATAGAGGAGAATTTATTGCCGGTAACTTACGAATCGCTTGGGCAAGCAGCCTTAAGCCGTATACGTATTCAGCATACAGGACATGGTATGGACAAACCTCGTGGTTGCAGTGAGTTTTGTACACGATGGCGTGAACTCATGCTCGACGGAAAGGTCGTTGACCTGCGGGATATGTGGAAAAAGTGTGGCGATAACCCTTTATACCCGCAAGGCGGGACATGGATCTTTGACCGGGCGTATTGGTGTCCCGGTGATCTGCAGCAACCTGATGTAATCGATATATTCACAAAGCCGGGCCAGCATACTGCAGCACTGCGAATGGAACCCTATACTGCTTCAAGCAATATACAGGCGGTTGAAAATATCTCAGCTTACTTGTTTCATTATTCGAAACCCAAGCAAAAAATAGATGCAGCCGTTGAATCTATTATGGTACCAAACGACGAGCAACGTTTTCGAGATTAAACCCAGCCAGTTCTGGCCCACGGATATCTTTCAGAAACCTCGGGGCAGATCCGTTGCATTCGCTTACAATTGTGTATGGAACTAAGGGATTTCCTGCTAAAACATTTCATTGGAAGGGAAATCTTTCTTTTAATCAAGTGGCAGATGTATTGCTACCAGGGGAAATTCAGGAAAAAGATGGTGAAAATGTCTTTCATGTGGCGCTTATCAAACCGAATGGTAAGAAAGATGCATGGTCAGAAGACAATGAAATGGACGTTGTTTTTACAGCACCAGAGAAATTTCCCAATGAATTTGTTGTGAAATTTCTTACAAATAAAGCACCTCAAGACAATAGTATTTCTTTAATAAATGCTCAGCAGGATACCGTTTTCCAAAAGAAGGCAGCACAGTTGACTGCGCTCACGCTTTATACTGATACGATACGCCTTGCTGCAGGCAATTACTCCTTTCGCCTAATAGATACCGCTGGAAATGGACTACAGTTTTGGGCACAACCCGAAAACGGAGATGGTTATCTTCGCATCTTCGACCTGAAAGGAAACCTTATTCATGCATTTGAAAGTGATTGTGGAGTGGGTGAAATGTTTAGTTTTAAGGCTGTTCCGGGATTTGAAATGGATACAACAAAGGCTCAATATGCATTCTCCCTGTATCCAAGATCGGTGGTTGACCAAACGCAGTTAAATGTGGTATCCAATAAGCAGAGCGATATGACCGTGCGGATAAAGGTTGACGGTGTGCTATGGCAAAAGCATGAATATAAAGCTGTTAAGAATGCAATATTCAACTATGATCTTAATCATCTTCCTAAAGGAAGGATAATTGTAGAAGCTTTTATGGATGGTATCAGTCAGTTTAAAGGACGGATCAATAAAAAGTAGTCGTGAAATACACAGGCCCCATTTTCTGGAGCCTGTGTATTCATGGTAATTTCTTAATTATCATCAAAGGCCAGGCTTTTCCAATCCTCTTTTGTAAATATTTGAGCATGATAAAAAACAATATCCAGCCGAGTACTGCCAGCCCCAAATCAATAGTTCATACTGAAAGATAACTTTATGAAGATAGCCCAAAAGTCCGAGTAAACCTAAGATCAATAAGTTGACCAGTGCTTTGGAACTGGATTGACTCGCTTTGGAAAAAGGGTAGTTTTTTACGAGAAAGAGCATGATCAAGATACTTTCTATTCCGCCAACAGCCGACGAAAGCAATAAGTCATTTATGGAGCTGATACCGAATAGAGGAACACAAATGCAAAGAAATAGAACATTAAATGGTAGTACGTATTTAATAAGACATGCTTTAAGTACACCGGTCATAAATTGTCCCGGACGATCTATTGGCGTGACATAATAGATCCAAGCGGCCTTATATTTATTGCTCTGTGTGATCAGCTGAAATACAGTCAATATGGTTAGTAGTGAGAGGTAAAACATAACAATATATAAGCCAGATTCCCTAACTTAACCAGTTTTTCTCTTGTCGGCAAGCCTTCACCAGTCCGTAAAAATAGAAATACAAAATAGATGGGTAAATAGGCCAAAGAGGGGTAAAGCTGCTGCTTAAATTCCCTTGTTTTTGAACTTATAAGCCATACAATACTAAACCCAGCCTCTTCAAGAGGAGATGAGCACAGCTTTGTTCCTAATTTTTTATATAAAGGGCGTTTTGTGAGGTTTTGCGAAATCACTTTTGTTGATTCAGGTAAAGGTGCATCTGCACTGGCTAGAGCGGCTATTTTTGCGTTAAAACCCTAGAAAACAACTGTGTACAAGCATAGATCCCAAAGAGCGGAACAGCTATACCCAAAACAGAAAATAGGATGATCTGTAGACTATGGTCACCCAAAAGCAGAGATTGAAAAGAAGCAATCCAGGTACTGGGAAATAACCAAAGGAATTTGAGCTGTTCAATGGTCAATTGAGACTCAACGATTGTTTGAATCAGATTGGGGCCAAGGTAATAGGCTAAAAAAATGATCATTGAAAGCCCAATTTGTAGATAGGTAATAATGTCTTTAAATTTTTGGATGGGTAGATATTTGATGCTTATTAGATAGAAGCCGTTGACGAATACCAATGCTACAAGTGTGCTTAATAGCAGTTGTACAACCAGTAGAAAAATGGCGATAATATCCCAGTTGAAGAACACATAGATTAAAAGTGGCAAGCATAATGCAATGACCTGATTGAAAAGTTTAATGGCAATAAATGTTATTCGCGATAATGCTATCGTTCGATCGTTGACCGGCTTGGGCATAATGATGTATTGATCCCTGGTATCCAAAAGTATGGGCGAAAAGTCCGACACTAATGTAATGCTCAGCATGCTGATAAAACAAAGTAGCATAATTGAAAGAGCTAAGTAGCGATCCGGAATTAGAATTAGAATAACCATGAACATCAAACCAATGATCATATACAAGATAAACTGTATAATAGAGGACGAAGAGGAAGACTTTCCTGTATTCCGTTTCTTAAATGTGATTGGCTTTCTGTTATCTAGGTAACTTTAGTCTCTAAAATAATTTTAAACTGTGCAAAGTTTACTCCCAAATTTTCCCATACTCCCTAAATAGAAGAATAAATCGTAAGATATATCTTTCCATATTATTGAATAGCGGTGATGATGTCAGATGCATCCAATGCATCGTTGTCGGTATTGGTTAATTTTGCAAATATGTGCTCAAGTGATTCGTTGGGATTTGACTTCAATTCGTCAATCGTTCCATCCGCAATAATACTCCCCTGACTGATCAGGAGGATTCGATCGGATACTTTTTCAACGACATCCATCATGTGTGAGCAGTAAAAAATAGTCTTACCTTCTTTGGCGAGTAATGATATGAGTTCCTTCACGAAGATTACCGCATTGGCATCTAGCCCAGACAGGGGCTCATCCAGGATGATGATCTGCGGATTATGGATAATACCGGATATAAGGAGCACCTTCTGACGCATACCTTTGGAAAAGGTATCCATTCTATTATTTGCATTTACGGCTAGACCGAATGCGCTTAATAATTTGAGGGAACGTTCCTGGATCGTATGATCCTCCATACCATATAATTTTCCGACAAAATCGAGATATTCCATTGGGGTCAATACTTCGTAAAGTTCCGCATTTTCAGGAACATACCCGAGTTGAGATTTTATGGAAAGGGGATCCTTTTGAATATCGATACCATTGATCTCAACTTTACCGGTGAAATCTTCAATCAATCCGGTCAATATTTTGACCGTGGTAGACTTTCCTGCACCATTGGGACCTATATAGCCAATGACCTGACCTGGAAATATATCCAGATTGATTCCCTTTAAAATTTCTTTTGTTCCGTATGATTTTCTTAGGTCAATGATACGAATGAGCGGCAACAAACCTTCCATATATTTAAATCTTCTAACGTAAACTTACATAAAAATATAGAGTTGCGGGCTTTATTTATTCAGAAAAAAGGAGTCCTAAGACTCCTTTCAAAACTATTTTATAATTGGAAAACTACCTGTCATTTTTTGGATATCCTTCTTCATCAAGATCATCTCTGAGATCTTCTTCATTTTGGGCCAGCTTTTTATCTAAAGGGGATAGTCGATTGTGCTTGAAACTTTCGATTCGCATATGTGCATCCTCTAACTCATCTTCCTCTAAATTTTCACGATCAGCGTATTCATCTCCGACAAAAGGATTTGAATTATCATAAGTAGAGTCATCATCTATTGCACCTTCGGATAGTGTGTCATAATTTGCCGGATGATCGTAATCGGGATCATTATCGTCCACATCCAGCTCATAACTGTCCATATCTTTGTTATAAGCTAGATTTTGCTCCGAATCAGAGTAGTCAGCTTCGACTTTTCCCTTCGTCTTTTGTCTTCCGTGCTAGCCATAATCCTATGATTTATCTTCAATAATACAACAGGCAGCAGCGTGAAAAGTTTTAAAAAATATCAGAAGACTCCGGATGTAGTATATTTTTTTAGCAATTGATAAATTCGCTAAAATAGTGATCATAAAGGCATAAAATTCTATCTGATAATGCAAACAAATTGAAAACATCATTGTTACTAATAGTAACAGTAAATCTTGGCCATTATGATTTTCAAGCGTTTAAATTATCAGACATTACAGAGTTTGCGCCTACAGGGGTATAATATCTTATTGACCATCGGGCGTTCAGAAGATGAGAACCCAATTTATTTCCCTATGAAATTGGAATCATTCAATTCGACACAGACAAATACCAGTAGCGGACAAGAACGTACACTCCAGGGTCAGAAGATATTGATTCTCGACGAAGCGATCCAACGTTCGCTAAATAATGACCTCAATGGTGTCATTCAACTTGACAACTAGCTGACTGTTTTTCTAGATTTTTTATAAGCACTTGGGGTTATATTTCTCTTTTTCTTATAAAAGTTGGTCAGGTGACTTTCATCGTTAAAACCTAGTTCATCCACAATCTGTTTCATGCTGTATTGGCTCGATGCCAACCTTTCTTCGATAAGTTGGGTACGAATATCGTCTATATACAGTTTATAACTTTTCTGGTATTTTTTCTTAAAAAAGGCGCCGAAGTAATTGGCCGAAATCTGAAAATGATCAGCTATATTTTTTATTTGTAGCTTGTCTGGGAAATAGATGTTTTGTTGGATATAAGCTTCTATTTCTTGAGACATGTCACGGGACTCATTGATCGGAAGATCCAGATCTTTTAATATATTTTCAATTAATGCAAAGAGTGACATCACTTGATGAAAGACAAAGGTAGAGGTCGCTGCATTTTCAGATTCTCCCTGTTGATAGATTAAGGAGATTACTTTTTCTATTAATTTTCTATTCTCCTTTTTAAGGGACAGGCTTTTATTGCGTAGTGTTTCTGAATTGAAAATATCCTGAGGATTGTAAGATAAGCAAAAATTTTGTTGTATATGATGCAGATCTTTAAAGTAATGGCTTGAAAAATATAAAATAAATACACTTGAATCTTTCTTACTTTCAAGTATTTCTGAAGCGGTATTCAGGAAGAGCAGATTTTCTTTGAGAAATTTTGCACCATTGTTTTTTGATACCAACGTGCCTTCCGAAATATAAGCCAATGCAAAATCAAAACCTAGTTCGCTTAGATCAATCTTTTGCTTATGTTTGATTTTTTCGGGGAGAAAGGATAAATTCATTGTGTACTTGTAAATTTTGTTTTATCGAATGATAATCGATATGACAGCCAAATATCGTTATTTTGATTATATCTTTTGACTTCTTAAAGAAAACAATGTGCTGTTGTAGGTTCCAGAAATAGGACTAAGTACTTTTTGCACTTCGCGTCATTTTTTCGATATTATCCCATTGTTCTTCAGGAATAATATCCAGACCATTAAATTCTCCTGCGCCTTTTAACCATTCTCCACCATCTATTGTTATGACATCGCCATTAATGTAGCTGGAATAATCCGATACAAGATACGCCGCAAGATCAGCCAGCTCGTCTAATTGACCCAAACGTCCTAAGGGAATCCGTTTCGTAGGAGATAGTAGTTCTCCTAATTCACCTGGTAGTAGGCGTTCCATGGCACCTGAGGTCTGAAACGGACCGGGGCAATTGCATTTAAACGTATTCCTTTTTTTCCCCATTCAACAGCAAGGGATCTTGTCATAGCCAATACACCAGCCTTGGCTGTCGCGGAAGGAACAACATAACCAGATCCTGTCCATGCGTAAGTCGTTACAATGCTAAGCACCGTTTTATTTTGGTCCTTATTTTCAATCCAACGTTTGCCCAATGCTAATGTAATTTATACTACCCTGAAGTACAATTCCGATGACAGACTCAAAAGCACGATGACTAAGCCGCTCGGTAGGGGATATAAAATTTCCTGCAGCATTGTTGATTAGGATGTCGATCCCCCAATTGTTCGTAGCCATAAGCTACTACACGCTCGACATCTTCATAATTACGTACATCTCCAGCTATGGCCAGGCATGTGCCTTGGTGTTTTTGGGATAGTTCTTTTGCTGTATGTTGAATCACATCATCCTTTCGGCTGCTGATCAAGCACGAAGCACCCAGCTCTAGGAAATAATCAGTCATCGCTTTTCCTAGCCCAGTACCACCACCTGTAATTAGAATGCGTTTGCCTTTTAGTGCACCTTCTTTTAACATGCCCATATCTTGTTTCGTTTTTATGTATGATTAAGTTACATAAATTTGAATGAAAATAAAAGTGATGGATGAAAGACAGGGAGGTGATTGTGGTAAATGATAGGAGAGGGCTAATAGGATGATAAGGGAACCTGAGGGTCGTAACAAATGCTAGGCAAACATAAGGAAGATGAAGATAAATTATTGGGAAAGCGGGAATGATGGGGAACGGAGAGATAGTAACAAATAATAGGAGAATGGGACTGTACGAGGTTGACCGCCTATAAAAATAAAAACAGGGACTATTTTGTCAATAGTCCCTGTTTTTATTTTTTTCGATCTATTGCTAGAAAGGAAATATGCTTATGCGCCTAATTGTACGCGTTTGAAAGCAGTTACTGTCAATCCTTTAGAAACTGAATCTAAGAATTGAGCGATATTTTTAGAAGAATCTTTTACAAATTCTTGGTTCAACAACGTAGTGTCTTTGAAGAATTTGTTCAATTTACCTTGAGCGATTTTCTCAGCCATCTCTGCTGGTTTACCTTCTGCAATGATTTGCTCTTTTGCGATAGCGATTTCACGCTCAATTGTGTTTTGATCAACACCGTCTTTATCGATTGCGATAGGGTTCATCGCTGCGATTTGCATAGCAACATCTTTACCAGCTTCTTCAGCACCAGCTGCGTCAGCAGAAAGACCTACTAATACACCTAAACGGTAGTTACCGTGGATATAAGCGATTACTTTCTCTGCAGTGATAGTTTCGTATTTAGAAACGTCAATTTTCTCACCGATTACACCAGTTTGCTCGATCAAAGCATCAGCGATTTTCTTGCCATCAATTTCCAAACCTTTCAATTCTTCCAAAGAAGCAGGTTTGTTGTTCAACGCTAGGTCTGCGATTTTTTCTGCGAAAGCTACGAAATCTGAGTTTTTAGCTACGAAGTCAGTTTCACAGTTTACTTCAACTACGATACCTGATTTACCATCTGCAGTTGCTTTAGCGATGATAACACCTTCGTTAGAGTCGCGATCTTGACGGCTAGCAGCTACTTTAGCGCCTTTTTTGCGCAAGTAATCTACAGCAGCTTCAAAGTCACCATTAGACTCAACCAAAGCTTTTTACAATCCATCATACCAGCGCCAGTTTGTTGACGCAATTTGTTTACATCTGATGCAGAAATTTGTACTGACATGTTTATTTCTTTTTATTATTGTTTACTACTGAAAATTTTGTACAATATTAACTTAAAACATGTTAAGCTAATATGAAGTTTAACATTCCTTGATAATCGGGAGCTGTTAAACCAAAAACCGGACAGATAGGCTAGTTCAAGAAAAGTAATCTTTTCCAGAAACTAACGCTACGCTATCCGGTTTGGAATAAAAATATTATTCTCCGTCTTTCGCTTTGCGAGGACGTTTAGCTTCTGAAGCTTCACTATTGTCAACTTTTGCTTTTGCAGCAGCAGCATCTTTTTCAGCTTCTTCTTCTTTGTCGCGTTTGCGCTCGTCCAAACCTTCTTGGATTGCTTGACCAATGATGCTTGCGATTAAGCTAATAGATTTACTAGCGTCATCATTTGCAGGGATTGGGAAATCAATGTTTGAAGGGTCAGAGTTTGTATCTACCATCGCGAAAGTAGGGATGTTCAATTTCATTGCTTCAGAAACAGCGATGTGTTCTTTTTCACATCGATGATGAATAAAGCAGCTGGCAAACGATTCAAATCAGCGATACCTCCTAAAAGGTTTTCTAATTTGATACGCTCACGTTGAATCATCAACTTTTCTTTCTTAGACAATACATCATAAGTACCGTCTTTTTGCATTTTGTCGATGTTAGACATTTTTTTGATAGACTTACGAACTGTAGCGAAGTTTGTAAGCATACCACCTAACCAACGCTCAGTCACAAAAGGCATGTTAACCTCTTTAGCTTGTTGTGCGATGATTTCTTTTGCTTGTTTTTTCGTTGCAACGAATAAAACTTTGCGACCTGATTTTACGATTTGTTTGATAGCTGAAGCAGCTTCTTCTAATTTCGTAAGAGTTTTGTTCAAGTCAATGATGTGGATACCGTTGCGCTCCATGAAAATGTACTTAGCCATTTTCGGATCCCATTTACGTGTAAGGTGACCAAAGTGCACACCTGCATCCAATAAATCTTGATAAGTAGTTCTTGCCATTTTTTGATCCTCCTTTGATTAACGTTTACTGAATTGGAATCTTCTACGAGCTTTACGACGTCCTGGTTTCTTACGTTCAACCATACGGTCATCACGTGTTACTAAACCTTTAGCGCGTAATGCAGGTTTAACTTCTGGGTTAAGCTCAACCAAAGCTTTTGCGATCGCTAGGCGAACAGCTTCTGCTTGACCTTTAACACCACCTCCGTTAACGTTTACTTTTACATCAAAGTTTGCTAATTCACCCGCTACGCTCAATGATTGAGTAGCGATGTATTGCAAAGGTAATGTCGGGAAATACTCTTTGTAGTCTTTACCGTTTATGATAATGTTTCCGCTACCAGCAGTTAAGTAAATGCGGGCAACAGCAGTTTTTCTTCTTCCTGAAGTGTTAGTTGTTGACATGTCGATGTTCCTTAAAATTTAACTGGTTTTGGACTTTGTGCTTCATGTTTGTGCTCAGTACCAGCATAAACGTAAAGGTTTTTAAACAATTGACGACCTAAACGGTTTTTAGGAAGCATACCGCGAACAGCTTTCTCAATGATGCGCTCAGGAATTTTGCCATTAACTCTTTAGGAGAAACGAAACGTTGACCACCTGGGTATCCAGTGTAGCGTACGTAAACTTTGTCGCCTAATTTGTTTCCTGTCAATCTAATTTTGTCTGCATTGATAACAATAACGTTATCTCCACAGTCTACGTGTGGGGTGAATGTAGGCTTGTGCTTACCACGAATTACTTTCGCGATGTTGCTCGCCAAACGCCCCAAAATCTCTCCTTCAGCGTCAACAACGATCCACTCTTTGTTAACGGTGTTCTTGTTGGCAGAGACAGTTTTGTAACTTAACGTATTCACTTGCTTTTGTTTAAATAATTTGTAAATTTTTATTTATCTTCCCCTTATCACAAGGGTCTGCAAAGGTACATCTATTATTCTATATTTTAAAATCTATTTCACTTATTTTATTGAAAACGAGCTAAGTTTCTAACTGGATGGGCCAATCTCAATATTTTTACAACTTCCTCGAAGGAATATTGTTACATTAGTTAGTATATTGCAGGAAGAATTTTTAATTATTTAGTGGAAGTAGATGAGATTGAATTTTTTAGATAAACGAGTTGTTTTGGGTTTTGTCGGATTTCTTTTTGGTACAGTCGGCCTAGTGCAGGCCCAGTCATTGGAGAAGAAGAGCAAACCCTACGATGCGCGGCTCAAAAATGTACAGGAAATATTAAAGCAAGGGAAAATCGGCCCTGGTGTAGATTCTTTAGATGCCATATTAGCGGATTACCCAAAAGCAGATGAAATCTATTTCACAAAGGCTATCCTTTTTGCCCAAATGCGAAATCAAGATGCTGCGATAGATGCCATAAAGGCAGCCCTAGGAATTCAACAGAAACCTGAGTATCTAAGCTTCGCAGTCGATGCCTTTAAAAGCAAAAATGATGCGGATAGCGCGCTGATCTATCTGGATAAATTGATCAACATAGATGAAAATAACACAGCTTCATTGAAGCGTGAACGTATCATGCTCCTTTTTAATGGCGGATATAAAGACGTAGCGCTCGAATATTTTCTTAAAACAAAAGAAATCGAAACCCCTTCCGATACGCTTGATATGGTGGGAGTGTACTGTTGAATGATGCTGGAGACTACAATGCTGTAATCGGTCTCCTGAAACCTTGGGCTGATAAAGGTACCAAATTAGCTCAGGTATACGGACAATTGGCTCAGGCTTATAATCTTTCTAAAAACTCAAAACTTGCATTGGAATATATCAATAAGGGTATTCAAACTTCGCAGGAGGACTTCCTTTATTTTGATTTGGCCGACCTGTACCGGTTAGATAAGAAAAACAAATTATCATTTGATGCATTAAGAAAAGGATTTCAATCCAAAAGATTGATTTCGGAGACAAAAATAGAATTATCATGACCTTGATGGGACCTAAGAGTCCCTATTCCAATGCGCAGCTTTTGGAATTAGCCAATATTTTAGTAGAGGTGCACCCGCGGATTGCAGAGAGCCATATGGCCAAAGGGCAGGTGTTGTGGCTGAACGAAGATAAAACAGCTGCACAAAGCTCGTTGGCAGTGGCTGTAAGTATGAATCCTTATCAGATCGATGCGTGGCGGATGTTGATGAGTCTGGATATGGATAAAGGAGAATTTGATCAAGCTATAGCCCATGGGGGAAGCCCTACATTATGTGGCCAATAATTCTACCATACTCTATTTCACAAGTATGGCCTACCTGATGAAAAAGGATACAGAGAATAGCCGTAAGTTTATGGAGGCGGCATTGAATAATGCGCAGGATGAAACTCCTTTTTACAAGCGAATATCTATGGGGACTGGGTGATATCTACAATACATTAAAGATGTATAAAGAATCGGATGCTGCCTATATGGAGGCGATTCGATTGGACAGCACAAATGTGACTGCCATGAACAATTTAGCGTACTATTTATCGTTAAGAAAAGAGCGACTGGACGAAGCGACAAAATATGCAGCAATGGCTACTAAATTGCAACCCAACAACGGAACATTTGAAGATACCTATGCTTGGGTTTTATTTGCTGACGGTAAATATGAGGATGCACTGGTTTGGATTCAAAAAGCCATGAAAAATACAAATCCACCAACAGCAGTTTTACTTGAGCATTATGGTGATATTTTGGTCAAATTGGGTAAGACCGGCGAAGCGCTCAAACAATGGAATCTAGCACTGGAAAAAGGTCTGGATTCTGATGAAAGTAAACAAAAAGTAAAAAGGAAGATTGAGACAAAAAGCTATGTGGAATAAAATTGTTTGGGTAGGTATTCTGGTGACTTTGCTTTCTTCTTGTAGCTCCAAAAAGAAACTGTTGAAAGGAGCAGATCTCAAATCAGAGAATGAACTGGTTATTAAAGACAATACACGTGAAGCAAAGAAAGCGACACTGCGTAATCTTTTTTGACCAATTTAAGCTATTCGACGTTTTCCGGAAAGGCAAAAATGCGTCTCGATCTGGGTAAGGATAAGTTTGATGTTACCTCCAATATCCGGATCGAAAAGGATAAAAGGATCTGGATTTCGATTTCAGCAACCCTTGAATTGAAGTTGCCCGGGTTTTAATTACGCCGGATAGTGTGCAGATTCTGAATAAGTTTCAGAATGAGTATATGGTCAAACCATTCGACTATCTCTATCGTTTCGCAAGCCCTGATCTTACTTTTTCTAACCTACAGGATTTACTTTTGGCGAATATATCCGTTAATCTACTGTCAGATATCGATGCGGTGAATTTTAAACAAGATCCAAATTCTGTGCAGTTGGATGGAAAACTGAATGAACTTGATTTCTTATATAAACTGAACAACAATAATCGCCCCTACCAGTTCAGGCTGTCACAGTTGTCCAAAAACAACTGTTGGAAGCAAATTATGGGGAATATGCAATGGCTTCCGGTCAGGAATTTCCGATGCTGCTAAAAATGATTATTTCAGATGGACGTCAGGAGATAAAAACAGAGATTAATTTTAACAAAGTGACATTTAATGAACCTGTTGAAATGCCTTTTTCAGTGTCATCGCGATATAAAGTAATCCGATAAGAAGTTATCTATTTCCATTAGATTTATTACTTTCGCATTTAGTTTGCTATTGTAAATGAAAAAATGGGGTTAGGAAAGGAGCAAACACTAAATAAATAGTACTGTAAATGAACTTTAAAAAGACGATATTTGGTATAGTAGCATTCATTTTGATGATTGGTATTTCTGCTGCTCAGACGAGAGCCGAGCTGGAAAAGCAACGGGAGAAACTTACTCGCGAAATTGCTGAATTGCAGAATACTGTGAAAGAAATAGCCAAGGAAAAATCGTTGACACAGCAACAGGTGACTGCCTTGAGTAAGCAGATCAATTTACGTGAACAAAAGATAAATACAATCACTTCTGAGGTAGCAGTCATCAATAAACATATTAATGCGAATACAGCAGCAGTAAATAAATTGAAGGCCGAACTGGAAAAAATGAAACGTGATTATGAAAAGATGGTCATGTTTGCTTTTCGTAATCGTAACGCCTACAATAAACTGATGTTTATTTTTGCTTCGAAGGATTTTAATCAAGGATTTAGACGCGTAAAATATTTACAGCAATTTAATGATTCAAGAAAATTAAAGGCTGCAGATATCGAGAATACGAAGAAACAGATCGAACAAAAAATTGCACAATTGCAAGCCGACCGAAATAAGCAGGTTGCATTGATGAAAGAGCAGGAAACGGAAAAGAGAACGATCTCTCAACAACGCTCTGTTTACTCTGGGCAATTGAGTGACCTCATTGTTACAGAACGTGGTGTGAAGAAAGATATCACGCAAAAAAAAAAGAAGAACGTCGGATCAATGCTGCTATCAAAGAAATCATTAGAAGAGAGATTGAAGCTGAAAGAAGACGTGCAGAAGCTGCTCGTCGTGCTGCCGAAGCAGCCGCAGAACGTAATCGGAAAGCAAATGAATCTGCAAATGCTTCGAAAGGTAAAAACAGTACGAGTACAAAAAGTAGTAATACCGCACGGAAAACAGATTCTGAGGTCTTACGCAGCACACCGGAAGCGATCAAGCTTTCAAATGATTTTAGATCTAATCGAGGTAGCTTGCCTTGGCCGGTTTCGAATGCGAAAGTTATGCAAGGTTTTGGTGGTGAAAGCGTAGGTAGAAATGTGAACTGGGATCATGAGTCGGTGAAAATACAAACGTCCAGCGGGGCTGCAGTTAAAGCGGTTTTTGCAGGCGAGGTAAGTAGCGTGCTGACGATGTATGGACAACGCATTGTGATGATTAAACACGGTGAGTACTTTACAGTATATAATAACTTAGGTAGTGTCAGTGTTTCTAAGGGACAGAAGGTAAGTACAGGTCAAACAATCGGTACGGCAGATGTGGATTCAGATACAGGTGTACCAATGGTCGACTTCTCTGTTTATCAGGGATCAACACCATTGAATCCGATGTCGTGGTTGGCGAGATAAGAAATAATTACTATATTTAATAATTATCACTACATTTGTAAAGAGGGAGAATAGATTTAGTTTAAAAGAATTGAAAAACAAGAAATTATAGATATGTCAACATCATTTTTAATCATGGGTTTGGGAGCGAATGAGATTATCCTCATTGTAATAGCATTGTTACTGTTATTCGGAGGTAAGAAGATTCCTGAGTTGATGCGCGGATTGGGTAAGGGGGTGAAAGAATTCAAAGAAGGTCAAAAAGAAGATTCTTCGGCTGAAAAGAAATCTGAAGTAGAAGATAACAAGTAAGGGTAATTTTATCCCATATAGCATAAATACGATTTTGTTACTCACAAAATCGTATTTTGTTTTATCCTGGACCTATAGCTGAATAGGCCAGAACCATTTTTATACTAAAATCCGTTTCTAAGCGTTTAGATTATTGTTGATTTTTAAGAAGAAAAATCAGACCTGGATTTAACAGTAAATTTATGATCGGAAAACAGACGTTAATTTCAATACTAGGAGGGCTGTGCTATGTGCTGCCTATCATGGCTCAAGAAAGCGCTGTAGAAGGCATGAGAGAAGCCACACATCAGGTTATCCAAGGAAGGATTGATAGGGAAAAACAGGAGATTTATCAATACCTGGACAGTGTCAAATCTTCGGGAAATAGTCGACAGGATGATTCCACCATTACCGAAGAAGAAATACAGCTCGTTCGCAAACTCAAAGCAATCGAACGAGAAGTACCCTTAAATTACTCTCCACAGGTGAAAAACCTGATCTCCAAATACACCTCCAACAATTACAATCCTTATATGTGTAGAATGATGGGACTTGGACAGTATTACTTTCCAATGTTTGATCGCATCATGGATGAGGTTGGTGTGCCTAGAGATCTGAAATATCTGAGTGTGGTTGAATCGTCTTTGAATCCACGAGATATTTCAAGTGCTGGCGCTACTGGATTATGGCAGTTGATGTATTATGAGGCAAAGACTTATAACCTGACCGTAGATAGTTATACTGACCAGCGTATGGATCCCATCGCTTCCAGTTACGCGATCGCGAAAATCTTGAAAGAAGCTTATGACGAATATGGTGACTGGCTTTTGGCAATCGCATCATACAATGGTGGAAAAGGTGCTGTTGGACGAGCGATTCAACGTTCGGGTAAAGACAAGCCTACTTTTTGGGACATCGCTCCCTATCTGACACAACAAACACAAAACTATATTCCCAAATTCATTGCTATGACTTATGCGATGAAGTATGCCGAGGAAAACAATATAAATGCAGCTGATACAGAGCTCTCTCTGAGAACCCAAGCATTAGACATCAACAAAAGGATCTCGTTAAATCAGATAGCAGCAGCTTTAGATGTATCCAAAGAAACCCTCCGCGCACTAAATCCTAGCTTTAAGAAGAATATTTTAAACGGTACCGAAGAAGCACCATTAAGATTAGTTTTGCCTGTATTGATAAGAAAATAGCTACAGAGGAGCTATATGCTGCCCTCAATACACCTATACCCACTTCAGTGATGGCTAGTTCGGGCACTAACGAACCTACGGAACTTTTAAAAGATGGAAAATATAAGGTGAAAGTCGGGGAAACATTTGCTTCAGTAGCTGAAAAATTTGAGGTTACTGTTCAGGATATAAAGTCCTGGAACAACCTACGCGGAAATAAAATCGTACCGGGGCAAAATTTATTGATCAAGAAGGAAGATAATTTTGTTAATGCTAAATTAGCGCATAATGCTGAAAAATCGGTTAAGAAGAGTCAACAACGAGCTGCTAGCCGTACAGCATATTATGTGGTTAAAAAGGGTGATACCTTATCCCAAATTGCTGACAAAAACGGTGTATCTGTTAGCCGGCTAAAAAGCGATAATGATCTGAATGGAAGCCGGATTAAACCGGGAATGAAATTGAAAGTGTCAAAGAAATAGCAACATGGTTATACTAACCATGCTGCATCTTCTTCGTTATCAAATTCCTCTAGGGTAACAGTGACATGTTCTTTTAGGATGGTAGACAATTTGGTGCCATAGTAGTCACTAAAGATTGGGAACTTGTGATGGCTCCGATCGATCAAGACCGCTGTTCTCATCTTCCTTAATGGAACATTGAGAAACACACCCAAACCATAGGCCAGTGCTCTACCACTATTTAATACATCATCAACCAAGATGATTGTTTTGTCTTTGCAATATCAACAGGTAAGTCTGTACCAGCACTCAAAGAGCGGCTTGTTTTCTTCATGGTAACTTTAATCAAAAGAATTTCCTTGTCTGAGATATCCTTTAATATCGCCTGCAGGCGTTGCGCAAATACATAACCCCGATCGGCAATCCCAACCAAAACAAGTGTTTCGTCTTCAAAATTGTCTTCTAAAATCTGATAGGCAATACGGATAGACTTCTGTTTTATTTGTTCTTTATTTAAGATGAGCGTTTTCTTTGAAGACATAATAGTATTTCAATGATTATAGGGTAAAAATAGGATATTAAATTGTATAAAAAAGCCCAAAGCCGTTTAAAGCTTTGGACTTTTTATGTCGATAACTGAACCTCTAGTTCAGTTTATTATCTTTTCTGCTTTCAATATTTCGGCAGTAAGCGATTTATTGTCTTCTGGTAAACGTCCACCGTTATAATAGTAGCGTCTCCAGTATGGTTCGTCCAAATTGCTGATCATAACACCCTTGCTGGAAGAAGCATGAGCAAATTTATTGTCACCAATATAAACACCCACATGCGTAATGCTTCTACTTCTGATTTTAAAGAATACCAAATCCCCTGCTTTCAACTCATTCTTCTCTACAGTCTTTACTTGCGAATACTGGTTACGACTATTGTAACCCAATGACGTGTTAAATACTTTGTCATATAATTCGTAAGAAAATTTAGAACAATCAATGCCTCGTTTTGAATCTCCGCCCAAACGGTATGGAGTACCTAGCCATTCGTAAACAAATTGATAAAGTTTTGTGTTTGTTGTTGCTGAGACTGCAACACCCATAATTTGTGAGAAGTATTCTTTAGCAAGGTTATCAGGATCTGATTCAGGTTTGGAGTTTCTGTTGGTTTGTGCCTGCGACACTAGACATAAGCCGATAAATAGCATTGACGCTATAAATTTCTTTGTTTTCATTAAATCGCTTTTTTGTACAACATTTAACTTTTAAAATTCAATACTGTCATCTATTTTGGACAGCACTGTTGCGAATATAATACAATATCAGTTTAAGGTCAAATTTTTTTAAAGCTATTTAACGAAATTTTAACAATTTTAACATCTTTCTTAACGCTTTTTGGAGATATTGAAATTTAATCGGTCTGTCGAACTTCTACTACAAGTAGGTGGTGGTTTCAGACTCCCAAGAATAGGGGTGTTCTGCTAGAATACCATTCTTTAAGGCTTGTTTTTGTGAAACTGAAAAAAATATTAATTTTCTTTAGGAATGTGATAATATTTGTTCTATATTTACAATACATAAGCAAAAACAATGAACACAAACACAATTATTACAACGATTATTATTACCACCGGGATAAAACTCAGGAGGAAGTAGTTTCATTGTATATAATTGTAGACACAATATTTCGAAGCGCTTTCCTCAAAAGGGAAAGCGCTTTTTTTGTCGCATAAATCAAACTAAACAAACAGTATAGATCAGTATGAAAGTTTTAAAATTTGGAGGAACTTCAGTCGGAACAGTAGAAAGTCTCAAAGCAGTCTTAAGTATTGTCAAGAAATCCTACGATGCTAAGGAAAAGCCCCTTGTGGTATTATCCGCGATGTCGGGTGTAACAAATTTACTAACCCAATTGGCAGAAGACGCAGCTGAAGGGAAGTCCTTTTCGGATGGACTTAAATCTTTGGAAGATAAACATTTTGCAGTTGTGAAAGAACTTCTCGCAGTAAAGTTCCAAAATCCTGTTTTCACGAAACTTAAGTTATTTTTCAATGAGATCGAGGATCTTCTCCAGGGATTTTTGCACTGAGAGAATTGAGCAATCAAAGTAAAGACTTGATTCTCAGTTATGGCGAGCGCTGTTCCAATTATATGGTTTCTAAAGTCATGGAACAATACATACCGGAGGCTTTATTTATAGATGCCTCACACTATGTAAAGACTGATTCGAATTTCGGGAATGCCCATTTAAATGAGGCATTGACCGAGCAGCTTGTGAAATCGATGTATATCACTCATGGTGACAAGCTGCTGTTTGTGACTGGCTTTATTGGGAGCAACGAGAATGGTCGCATTACCACCTTAGGACGTGGCGGATCGGACTATACAGCCGCTATCTTTGGGTCAATATTGGATGCTACGGCGATCGAAATATGGACTGACGTTAACGGAATGCTGACCGCTGATCCCCGGATCGTGAAAAAGCCTTCTCACTCCCCGTACTTTCCTATACTGAGGCAATGGAACTATCTTATTTTGGTGCTAAGGTCATCTACCCACCCACCATGATCCCGGCATTTTTGAGAAAAATCCCAATTGTTATTCGCAATACTTTTGAACCTGATTTCTCAGGTACAGTGATCCAATTTGATAGTGGAAAACGGCACTACCGATCAAAGGGATTTCTTCTATTTCGGATATTTCTGTGATCAATCTAAGTGGATCAGGAATGATCGGCAAGTCAGGGTTTAGCGGACGCCTTTTTACACTGTTGGCTAGGGAACAAATCAATGTTGTATTGATTACACAATCTTCTTCCGAACACAGTATCACCTTTGCGGTCAACCCATCGGATGCAAAGCGTGCGATCCAGTTGATCGAAATAGAATTCGAATTGGAAATTCAGGCGAATAAATTGGTCATCCCCGCTATCGAGGAAAATCTTTCTGTATTGGCCATTGTCGGTGAAAATATGAAACGGACTCCGGGAATGTCTGGTAGGTTATTTTCTGCACTTGGAAGGAACGGTATCAATGTCCGGGCAATAGCACAAGGCTCATCCGAATACAATATTTCGGTCATCATCGGTAAAGAAGATTTGGCCAAAGCGCTCAACGCTGTTCATGATGCTTTTTTGCGGAACTGAAAAAACATTGCATGTGTTTAATATCGGTACAGGTAATATCGGTGCGACGCTATTTAAACAATTAGAGGATCAGCACGATTTTCTGCTCGATAAAAATGATATTGAGATCAAAGTTGTTGGAATTTCCAATAGTCGTAAAATGTTGTTCAATACCGAAGGTGTGGAACTAAATAATTGGTCAGCTGAACTCGAGAAAAATGGTTCCGAGGCAGATCTTGCTTTGTTTATCGAGAAAATGAAAGCCCTGAACTTGCCGAACTGTGTTTTCATTGATAATACAGCGAGTAAATTGCCGGCAACATATTATGAAGATATCTTTAAGTCCAATATCTCCATCGTAACCTGTAACAAAATCGCGAATTCTGGAAAATATGCACAATATAAGACGCTTCGCGATACGGCACATAAACATGGCGTGGACTTCTTCTATGAAACCAATGTTGGGGCCGGATTGCCTATTGTAAGGGTTCTTAAAGACTTGATGTTCAGTGGTGACCGTATCTTAAAGATCGAGGCTATTCTTTCAGGTACTATATCTTACATCTTTAACAATTTCAAAGACGATGCTACGTTTTTTTAATGTTGTAAAGCAAGCACAAGAATTAGGCTATACCGAACCGGATCCAAGAGATGATCTGGGGGAATAGACTTTATGCGTAAAATGTTGATTTTAGCTAGGGACGCAGGTTATCCTGTCGAAGCGGAAGACGTAGACCTTGGACCAATTCTTCCCGCAGCTTGCCTGAAAGCTGAGACAGTAGATTCCTTCTATGCGGAATTACAAAATGAGAATGCCTATTTTGAAGATATGAAAGCGCGCGCTGCCCGCGAGAACAAAGTAATCCGTTATATCGGAAAACTGGAGCATGGAAAGGTTTCCATTGCGATCCAATTTGTAGATGAAAATCATCCTTTTTATGCGCTGTCGGGTAGTGATAATATTATTTCATTTACGACAGAACGGTATAAAGAGCGTCCTTTGGTTGTCAAAGGGCCGGGGCTGGAGCAGAAGTGACTGCTGCGGGTGTCTTTGCAGATTTAGTTAACGTAGGTGCATAAAACTATTTTAGAGGAAATAACGACTGAAGTAATGGCCAATAATTTAAATGTAGAATATCTAAAAGGTAAAGTAATCGATTTAGACAAGATGTTACCCGAAGTTCGGGTATTTGCTCCCGCAACTGTAGCGAATATGATCTGTGGTTTTGATATACTGGGCTTTGCTGTAGAGCAGCCTGGAGATGAGGTGATCATGCGACGTAAGGAGCAACCCGGAGTGACTATCAAGCAAATTACAGGAGATGACGGTAGACTCCCGCTCGACCCGAGCAAAAATACCGTTTCGGCTTGCGTTCAGTACCTGTTGCAGGCGCTAAATATTGCTTCGAAAGTAGGTGTTGAAATTGAGTTGCACAAGCACATGCCAATCGGCTCAGGCTTGGGATCCAGTGCCGCGAGTACGGTGGCTGGGCTCTTTGCGATTAATGTTATGCTTGGCAGTCCATTGACAAAAGAAGAACTTTTACCATTTTGTGTTGAGGGTGAACGGTTGGCCTGTGGCACCGGACATGCTGATAATGTTGCACCGGCGCTTTATGGAGGTATCACGTTGATTAGAGGAACGAACCTTTAGATGTTATTTCAATTCCTTCACCAAAGGAGTTAGTCGCAGCCGTGGTATTTCCACAAGTAGATGTCCCTACACGTGATGCCCGACAATTAATTAAAGATAAAGTCCTATTAAAAGATGCAGTAACACAATGGGGCAATATTGCCGGCTTGGTTGCGGCTTTATTTATGGAAGATTATGATCTGATTGCACGCAGTATGAAGGATATTCTGATTGAACCCACACGCGCGATTCTGATTCCACAATTTTATGAAATGAAGGAAATCGCTCTACAGCATGGTGCCTTGAGTTTCGGGATATCCGGTTCAGGCCCCTCCGTAGTCGCGATTACACGGGATGAGCAAATCGCAAAAAATATTGCAGACAGAATTCAGGCGCATCTCAAAGAAAATGAAATTGAGAGCTTTGGTTATGTGTCAAAGGTAAATGTCGAAGGACCAAGGGTGTTAAATTAGAAATTTTACTGTACCATGCGCGTAAAAACTAAGCAAGGTGCAAAGTATCTTACTGATTGCATAAAAATCGTATAATGTACTCTTTTTGATTAATCAGAATAGATGTACATCAAATAAGTATTAAAAGATGAAATTTTACAGTACAAATAATAAGACATTAGCTGTTTCTTTTAAAGACGCAGTGTTTAATTCGCTGCCAGCGGATAAAGGCTTGTATATGCCTGAGCAAATTCCGCAATTGGATCCATTGTTTATCAAAAATATACAACAATATTCTTTACAGGAAATTGCTCTGGAGGTTGCTTCAACTCTTTTGGGCAATGATATTCCTAAACCAGATCTAAAGAAGATTGTTGATGATGCGATTAATTTTGAGGCACCCGTAAAATTCCTAAACAACAGTACAGCTGTTTTAGAGCTATTTCACGGGCCTTCTTATGCCTTCAAGGATTTTGGAGCCCGGTTTATGAGCCGTATCATGGCGTATTTTTCTAAATCCGATGATAAGTTGCTGGACGTACTTGTCGCAACTTCTGGAGATACAGGAGGAGCGGTAGCCTTAGGCTTCCTAGGAGTAGAGGGAACCCGTGTTACAATATTATACCCCAAGGGCAAAGTTTCCGAGGTGCAGGAACTCCAGCTGACTACAAATGGACAAAATATACGCGCATTAGAGGTAGATGGCACGTTTGACGACTGTCAGGCACTTGTGAAGCAGGCTTTTAATGATGCCGAACTCAATCAAACTTTGCGGTTGACATCGGCCAATTCAATTAATATTGCCCGATTGATCCCACAGACCTTTTATTACTTTTATGCCTATGCGCAACTAAGATCCCAAGGGATCAATGAAGTGGTATTTACTGTGCCAAGTGGTAATTTTGGGAATATTGGGGCAGGTTTATTAGCTTATAAAATGGGACTTCCTGTCAAACATTTTGTGGCAGCGACAAATGTCAACGATACAGTGTCACGATTCCTTTCTTCGGGACAATATGCGCCTAAACCTTCCATTCAGACATTGAGTAATGCTATGGATGTTGGAGACCCAAGCAATTGGGTGCGTATTCAGGATCTTTTGCAGGTAATCTGGCGGAGTTAAAAGCTATGCTCTCTTCTTATACCTTTACTGACGAGGAAACAAAAGCTGGGATGGACAGACTTGTTCAAGATGCAAATTATATTGCCTGTCCCCATACCGCTATCGCTTGGTTAGGTGCACAGGCTTATGCGAATGATCATCCAGGTACTTATGCTTCGGTATTCTTATCGACTGCACATCCTTGTAAATTCCCAGATGCAATAGATGCCGATGTGTTCGCAAAAATTGTATTGCCAGCCGGTGCGGAAGCGTTGCAGGAAAAGAAAAATTAGCGGAACCTTTGGCGGTAAACTTCGAAGCGTTCAAAAGATATCTAATCAACCATAACTAAACGCGAAGGGGCGATCTTTTGAGCGTCCCCTTTTTCTCTATTCGTAGTTTCTCCTATAATCTCTTTTTAAATCTTTAATTCTTGGGAGGCTTTCACTTTTTGGATAGTGTTTTTATAAACTAGCTTTTATCGATTATGGCTTAGGTATTCACTGTTTTTGTTGCTTATGCTATTTATATCGTATGTTTCATTTGGATGTCGAAATAATAAGTTAATTTTGCAGTAATGAAATCAGTTTATTTGAATAAGGGTAAGGATAAAGCTGCCTGGCAATTGCATCCTTGGGTATTTTCCGGAGCAATTAAATCATTGTCCGATAAGATTGAAGATGGCGAAATTGTAGGGGTTTACAATGCCGAGCGTGAGTTTATTGCATACGGATTGTTTCACAATAGTTCGCGGGTGGCTATCCGCTTACTGGAATGGAATCCGCAAGCTCAGATTGATGCGGATTGGTGGCGCACCCGTATTCAAAAGGCGGTGGCAGCTAGACAACATTTGCTGCAGGAAGGCATTACCAATACCGTTCGTTTGATTTTTGCCGAGGCAGACTTTCTTCCGGGATTAATCGTGGATAAGTATGCTGATTTTATTTCTATTCAGGTCCATTCTGTAGGAGTAGAAAAGGTTAAAGATATCATTATTGCAGAGTTAAATACGCTGTTAAATCCTACTGGAATCTATGAACGTAGTGATCTGAAATCTCGTGAGCATGAGGGCCTACCAGACACAAATGGTCTTTTGTCTGGCGAGGTACCACCTGAATTTGTGGACGTCATCGAAAATGGCCTTCATTATAAGGTAAATATCATCGATGGGCAAAAGTCAGGTTTCTATTGTGACCAGCGTGAGAATAGGTTATTGACAGCGCAGTATGTTGCTGATAAAAGGGTATTGGATTGTTTCTGTTATTCTGGTGGATTTACACTGAATAGCTTAAAAGCAGGTGCAAGTGAAGTTGTGTCCGTAGATAGCTCTGCGCTGGCGATTGAAACTCTTGAAAAAATGTAGCCGAAAACGGGTTTGAGCCAAGTCGGCATAAAGCAATTTTGTCTGACGTCAATAAGCAATTGCGTAAGTTTGTAGATGAGGGTGAAAAATTCGATTTGATCGTCTTAGATCCTCCAAAGTATGCACCTTCCCGTTCAGCTTTGGAAAGAGCGTCGCGGGCTTATAAAGATTTAAATCGTCGGGGTTTAATGCTGTTGAATAGTGGTGGGTTATTGGCGACATTTTCATGCTCCGGAGCAATGGATATGGACACTTTTAAACAGGTGCTTGCCTGGGCCGCATTGGACGCTGGTAAAGAGATACAGTTTATTCGACAATTCCATCAACCCGAAGATCATCCTGTTAGGGCTTCCTTTCCAGAAGGAGAATACCTCAAAGGACTGTTGGTACGTGTATTATAAATAAATGCAGATATATAGGTTGATTTGAATAAATCGACCTTTTTAATTTAAAGCGAAATCATGATCAAAGAAAAAGAAACTAGACCTATTTTTTCTATTTTGTTTGCCGTGAGTATGGTGCACTTGCTGAATGATCTTATTCAGGCTGTAATTCCTGCCACATACCCTTTATTAAAAGAAGAGCATCACCTGAGTTTTTCTCAAGTGGGGATGATTACATTAGTATATCAGATTGCCGCTTCAATTTTTCAACCTGTTGTCGGCTCATTTACGGACAAACATCCTGTTCCGTATTCACAGATTATCGGTATGTCCTTTTCGCTTGTGGGCATGTTGTTGTTTTCCCAGGCACATAGCTATGCATGGATATTGTTCTCCGTTTTTCTCGTTGGGATTGGCTCCTCAATTTTCCATCCGGAGTCTTCACGTGTGGCTTACATGGCTTCAGGTGGTAGAAGGAGTATGGCACAGTCCATTTTTCAGATCGGTGGGAATGCAGGGACAGCTCTAGCACCTATTATAGTTGCTTTTCTGGTCTTACCTCGAGGACAGCAAGCTGTTGCCTGGATGTGCTTATTTACACTTGTTGGCCAGTTTATTTCCTATTATATCGGCACCTGGTATAAGCGTCGACTTGCAAATGTTTCGAGATCAACAAAAAGGAATATTCGTGTTCCAGATCTTCCCAATTCACGTATTGTCGCAACTGTCATTATCCTATTGTTGTTGATCGTTTCCAAATATTTCTATATCGCAAGTATTACTAATTATTTTCAGTTTTACACGATGAAAAAGTTTGGGATCAATGAGGTGGAAGCACAGGTGTACCTGTTTTATTTTCTGATTGCCGTTGCGGTGGGGACCTTGCTAGGTGGAGCATTCGGAGATCGTTTTGGACGGAAATATGTGATTTGGTTTTCCGTTTTAGGGTGGCCCCTTTGCATTGGCCGTACCCTATGTTGGCCTCACAATGACGGGGATACTTATTGTGATCATCGGATTAATATTGTCATCTGCGTTTCCTGCAATTATCGTATATGCACAGGAGTTATTGCCTAGAAGCTGGGTATGGTTTCTGGTTTGTTTTATGGATTTGCATTTGGCATGGGGGAATCGGGTCTGCGGTACTCGGATGGCAGGCGGATCATACGTCCATCGAATTTATTTACCATCTGTGTTCGTATTTACCCTTAATCGGTGTCGTCGCCTATTTTCTTCCTAATCTACAGAAAACACCCTATAAAGAGATTTAGAATATGATATATTAAAAAGCGGGAGTATCAATCTTTTGGACACTCCCGCTTTTCTTTAGTTTTATTTGTATCCCTTTAAAACCTCTTTTGATTAATTAATTCTCAGGGACTTTTACTTTTTGTATAGTTTTCTCTTTATACTATTTGATACAGTCCATCCAGGCTGCTGCCATCAGTTGCGCTCCAGCAAGGGTGGGGTGCACACCATCCGCTGCCCAATAGGCTCCTGGGGCAGTCTTTTGGGCATTGTCAAAGATTTTTTGATAAGGAAGGAGTATCGCGTTGAACTCTTTTGCAACATTACGTGCGGTCTCCTGATAAGCTAAAAATTTGGGGTACCAAGCATCCGTGATATGGCCTACCCCTTTTACAGCAAAAGGTTCTCCAATAATCAGTTTAACATTCGGAAGATTTTGTAATGTCTCCTGCAACAATTGCTGGTACTGCGATTTATATTCTTCAACAGTCGTTTTGGCTCCGCGGTCTATCGTTCGCCAAAAATCATTTACGCCGATCAAGATACTTAATACAGTTGGTTTGAATGCCAATGTATCCTCCGCCCAACGTTTTTGAAGGTCGGGAACACGATTGCCACTAATTCCAGTATTATGAACCTTCAGTTTCTTTGCGGCATATTTATTCAATAATTCGCTTGCAGCCAACAAGGCATAACCTTGACCTAGGGCCTTGGTGTCATTGGGATTTCTGTTATTCCTATCGCGGCCTACATCCGTAATAGAATCCCCTGAAATAGGATGATATCTTCGTCATTCAAACTTATTTTTGAAGATTTGAAACTATCCTCATAGGCATAAGCTTCGTTGCCCAATAAATTGGCTCCAGTCAAAAGACCAGCTCCAATGATACTTTTTTGATAAATGATCTGCGGTTTGTGCTCATTATTAGGTTTTTGTTATGCTTAAAGTTACATACTTTAAGCATACTTTTCCAAACCTTTTATAATGATGTTACAGGCTTTTTCAATTTCAGCATCCGTAATGGTCAATGGTGGAGCCACACGAAGTGCTGTTTCACAGTGAAGATACCAGTCAATCATGACACCCTGCTCCGCACAGTATTTACTGACATTATAAACCTGATCAAAGTTGTCCAATTGTAAGCACATCATAAGGCCTTGACCTCGGATTTCTTTAATTGTTGGATGGCTGAGCTTTTCTCTAAATAAGTTGGCCTTATGGGCAACCTGTTCAACCAGTTTTTCCGATTTGATCACTGCGAGTGATGCACGTGCAGCGGCACAGCTCACGGGATGTCCTCCGAATGTGGTGATATGACCCAACATCGGATTGTCTTTAATGACATCCATTACTTCTTTAGCGGCAACGAAGGCGCCCAATGGCATACCGCCACCAATGCCTTTGGCCAACATCAGGATATCAGGTACAATACCGAAATGTTCGAAGGCAAACAATTTTCCTGTACGACCAAAACCGGTCTGGATTTCATCGAAAATCAACAGGGTGCCAGTCTCGTCACAACGTTTTCTTACCGCTTGCATATAGGCCACATCGGGGACTCTGACACCAGCCTCTCCTTGAATAGCCTCTAGGATCACAGCGGCTGTTTCAGTTGTAATTTTCGTTAAGTCTTGCGGATCATTAAACGTAATAAAGTCTATTTCTGGAAGGAGTGGGGCATAAGCCTGACGGTATTCATCGTTCCCGATAAGGCTAAGTGCACCTTGTGTACTTCCATGGTAGGCCTTTTTGCAGCGATAATCTGTCTCCGCCCAGTATATTTCTTGGCTATTTTCATAGACCCTTCGACAGCTTCTGCACCACTGTTGGTCAGATATACCGATTGAAAATTTGAAGGTAATTCCGCCAGTAATTCTGTCGCAAACTGGACTTGGGGAGCTTGTACAAATTCACCATAAACGGTGACATGCAAATATTGATCGAGCTGAGCCTTTATTGCTTCGAGTACTTTGGGGTGACGATGCCCGATATTACTCACATTAAAACCGGAGACAAGATCCATATATTCTTCCCCATTTGGCCCATAAAGGTAGACACCCTCGGCCTTAACCACTTCAACCAACCTAGGTGAGCTAGAGGTTTGAGCAGTGTTCATCAAAAATAATTCTCTATTGCTTAGCATGATTATACAAATGTCCGAAAATAAAAAAGAAGTCTTGAAGACTTCTTTTTTTTTTGAGATTATCTCCCTCTATTTTGTAAAGATTTATAGAGATGTTCCCTAAATTCCTGTTCTACTTCAAAGAATTGTGAAGCCCGGGCGTTGCCTATCACCTTGGCAAATTTTGCGCGGTACTCCTTTTTATTTGTACTTCTTTGGCATCATATTGCAATACATCCCTCGATCCACCTCTAAAACTGTTTTTAGGGGCTCCATTTAGTTTTTCTTTCCGGATATCCCATAATGTTTGGCTATATTCATTATAGAGTGGAAAGAATTGCTGTGCTTCTTTGGGTGTTAAATCTAGTTCCTTAGTAATATAAGCTATCTTTTCATTTTCAATAGCTTGAAATCGATTTTTGTCTTGCGCAAAGCCCAAGGCAATAGAAAATATACTAAAGAACAATGTTATCCATATGTTTTTTTGTTGAACATCATTATAAGGTATAGTTTAGATAATCTTCTATCTCTTGTTTAGATATGTTAGTGCCAAATCCTTTCGTTGGAAGATTTGTTTCATCCGTATATTGGGACATATATATTATGTCATCACCTGAAGCCGAAGCCGAAAGGTAATTAATAATTTCCTGCTTGGGTATTTCAGATAAATGTTGACTGAGCTGTTCCTCGGCTACATTATCTTGTGCGATCGTATTTTGCTGCTGGAATTGATAACCCCAATACCCACCTAGACCTAACATGGCTGTAAACGAAGCCGCTACAGCATATCGAGTATACCATTTTTTTGGCTTTCCTAAGCGACGGATCGGAGTTGAATCTCTTTCTTCTTTTATATCCTGAATAGCACCGATAATTTTGCCTGAAAGCGTATCAAAATAATGTGGTGGCAGGTCAAAACCTGTAACAGGAACCGTATCTTTTAATTTTTCTTCTGCAACACGAGCGAAAACAGTTTCTTCAAGATCCGCATGATAATCTACAGGAAGGTCGAAACCATCCGTTGAAATAACTTCCTTCAATTCTGCTTCCGCAATACGAGCGAAAATAGTTTCTTCAAGATCCGCATGATAATTTACTGGAAGATCGAAACCATCTGTTGAGATAACTTCCTTCAATTCTGCTTCCGCAACACGAGCGAAAATAGTTTCTTCAAGATCTGAATGATATTCTACAGGAAGGTCGAAACCATCCGTTGAGATAACTTCCTTCAATTCGGCTTCTGCAACACGAGCGAAAATAGTATCTTCAAGATCTGCATGATAATCCACAGGAAGATCGAAACCATCCGATTGGATTTTTTCTTTTAAGTTTTCTTCCGAAATTCGATGAAAGATATTTTCTGTTAGTTTATCTGAATACTGTTCAGGCATAGCGAAGCCATCTCCAGCGACTTGAGCTTTGAGGGAGTCAGCTGCTATTTTGCTCAGCACAACATCAGGGAGCGAATCAAAGTACCCATCAGGAACCTCAAATACAGAATCATCTTTGCATGCTATCCATTTGACTTGCGCTATTATTTTAGATTCTAAATCACTGAAATAATTTTCAGGCACGCCAAAAGGATTTTCACGCAATGATTCTGGAAGATGATTAGATTCCAGCCCATCATGATATGTGCTATTTTCCTTCATAGTATTTGTTAGAACCGAATTTCGCTAAAAGGTTTAATCGTGGTTGTTAAAAAAGCCTCTATTTTTTTACTGCCAAATGGTAAGATGCTTTTAATGCACCAACACTTGTACCGAGTACATCAGAAATCTCTTCATATTTCATGTCTTCAAAATATTTCATATTGAAAACTAATTTCTGTTTCTCTGGCAATGTTAATAAAGCTTGTTGCAATTTCATTTGAGCTTTGTCACCATTAAAATAATTGCCATCAGCAAGTGTTTCTGCTAAGTAAGCAGTCGTGTCGTCATCCAACGACACGTTCTGCTTTTTTTTTTTTTTTATTTAAGAATGTAATACATTCGTTTGTTGCAATGCGATATAGCCAGGTATACAATTGTGAGTCTTCACGGAAGTTCCCAAGGTTCTTCCATACTTTGACAAAAATATCCTGAACGACATCATCTGCATCATCGTGATCGATTACCATTCTCCGCACATGCCAATAAATCTTTTGCTGATATTTTTCAACAATAAACGGAAAGCTTCTTCTCGCGTACTTTCTTCGGCGAATTTTGCTATAATTAAAGCGTCATCCATATATTGACCTGTGTAGTTTTGTTATTTTCTTTTAATTACTTTCTGAGCCGCAGCAACGATAGCGTCAGCGTTCAAACCGTATTTTTCCATGAGTTGAGCTGGAGTACCTGATTCACCAAAACTATCGTTGACCGCTACATATTCTTGCGGGCTCGGTAATTCTTTGGCTAGTACTTGCGCAACGCTGTCGCCCAATCCACCAAGACGGTTGTGCTCCTCAGCTGTCACGACACATTTCGTTTTAGCAACTGATTTCAAGATCGCTTCTTCGTCCAACGGTTTGATCGTATGGATATTGATGATTTCGGCGTTGATACCCAATTCTGCCAATTTTTCACCCGCTTGGATGGCTTCCCATACCAAGTGACCTGTAGCGATGATGGTCACATCTGTACCTTCATTCAATAAGATGGCCTTTCCGATGACAAATTCTTGATCAGCCGGAGTAAAGTTAGGAACTACCGGACGACCAAAACGTAAATAAACCGGACCTTCAAATTTCGCTGCCGCAATAGTTGCTGCTTTTGTTTGGTTGAAGTCACAAGGGTTGATTACAGTCATTCCAGGTAACATTTTCATCAATCCAATGTCTTCCAAAATTTGGTGTGTAGCACCATCTTCACCCAAGGTTAATCCTGCATGAGAAGCAGCAATTTTTACATTTTTACCTGAGTATGCGATAGATTGACGGATTTGGTCATAAACACGACCTGTAGAGAAGTTGGCGAAAGTACCTGTGAAAGGAACTTTACCACCAATAGTAAGTCCAGCCGCGATGCCCATCATGTTTGCTTCAGCAATACCGATTTGGAAAAAGCGTTCTGGGAATTCTTTGATAAAATCGTTCATTTTCAATGAACCGATCAAATCAGCACATAATGCTACCACATTTTCATTTTGTTTTCCAGCTTCCAATAAGCCAGCACCAAAACCTGAACGTGTATCTTTTGACTCTGTGTAAGTATATTTTTTCATTTCTAGTAATCTCCTAAAGTTTCAGTAAGTTGATTCAATGCCGACGCCAATTGTTCGTCATTTGGAGCAACACCGTGCCATTTATGAGAACCCATCATGAAATCAACACCTTTTCCCATCTCTGTGTGCAATAAGATAACCACTGGTTTACCTTTTCCGGTACGTGATTTTGCTTCTTCTAAGCCTGCAACTACTGAAGCCATATCATTTCCTTTAGTCACTTCCATCACATCCCAGCCAAAAGCTTCCCATTTTGCGCGAAGATCACCTAATGATAGTACCTGATCTGTCGATCCGTCTATCTGTGCATTATTGTAATCAACAGTCGCAATCAAGTTGTCAATCTTGTTGTGTGGTGCATACATTGCAGCTTCCCAAACCTGGCCTTCCTGCAATTCACCATCACCCATTAATACATAAACTAGATTATTGTCTTTATTCAATCTTTTTGCCTGTGCGGCACCGATAGCAACGGATAATCCCTGACCCAAAGATCCTGACGCAATGCGGATGCCTGGAAGACCTTCGTGTGTCGTTGGGTGCCCCTGTAGTCTGGAGTTGATTTTTCTGAATGTTGCCAATTCGCTTGCTTCAAAATAACCCGCATGTGCCAATGTACTGTAAAATACAGGTGAAATGTGTCCGTTTGACAAGAAGAATAAATCCTCTCCTTTTCCGTCCATATCAAAGGAAGGATTACGTTTCATTGCATTGAAATAAAGCGCCACAAAGTAATCTGTACAACCTAAAGAACCACCTGGGTGTCCTGATTGACAAGCGTGTACCATACGTACGATATCACGTCTTACTTGTGATGCAATTTGTTCTAGTTTGTTAATATCTGCACTCATTTTTTTGTTGGTTTCACAATTGGTCGTAAAGTTAACTATTTTTAAGCTAGATGCTTGTTAAAAAGTGAATTTCTTTATTTAGTATGGGCTTTATGGTGATACGCATAGCTATTTGGTTAAATAGGTCCTTAGCTTGCGAACGGATACCATTTCAATTTTAGACCTTTTCATGTTAACTTTTTTTGTACCTTGCTTTTAATTATAAAACCCACAATTTTCAAGATGATGCCTAATCAATCTAAACGTTTTCTGTTTGTTGCGACATTTTCCGTACTACACTTCTATTCTTTTGCTCAGGATAAACCCGTTTACCATAAAGATTGGATTGACTTCAACAAAAATGGTAAAAGGATATCTATGAAGATCCCAAACAATCCGTAGTAAGTCGAGTGGAGGACCTGTTGAGCCAGATGACGACACAGGAAAAGGCCAATCAAACCGTTACACTCTATGGTTATGGAAGAGTATTGAAGGATGAACAACCTACGGCTGCCTGGGACAATGAGATTTGGAAACATGGATTAGCCAACATAGACGAGATGTTAAATAGTCTTGCCTATAATAAGTCGGCAAAAAGCTCTTTTTCTTATCCCTTCAGCCGCCATGCTGTTGCATTGAATAATGTACAAAAGTGGTTTATCGAACATACCCGGCTAGGTATTCCAGTTGATTTTACTAATGAGGGAATACACGGTCTCAACCATGATCGGGCGACGCCACTACCAGCTCCGATTAATATTGGAAGCACCTGGAATACCAAATTGGTGCGGGGTGCAGGTGAAATAGTGGGGCGAGAAGCGAAATATTTAGGATATACCAATGTCTATGCCCCGATTCTAGATGTCTCCCGAGATCCAAGATGGGGGCGTGTTGTGGAAACTTATGGTGAAAATCCTTTTCATATCGCAGAAATGGGTAAACAGGCTGTCTTGGGTATTCAACAAAATGGTGTTGCGTCAACATTGAAACATTATGCCGTCTATTCAGTACCTAAGGGAGGGCGAGATGGAAATGCAAGGACAGATCCACATGTTGGTTTTCGTGAAATGCATGAACTTCATTTATATCCATTTAAACGGGTTGTCAAAGAGGCTAAACCAATGGGTATTATGAGTAGTTACAATGACTATGATGGTGTACCGGTCTCGTCAAGTAAATATTTTCTGCAAGATTTGCTACGGAAGGATTATGGATTTGAAGGATATATCGTTTCGGATAGTGAGGCGCTGGAGTTTATCAGCAGTAAACATCATGTTGCTGTAGATTATAAAGATGCAATACGGCAAGCCTTAGCGGGAGGACTCAATGTCCGGACGAATTTCGATCCACCGAGTACATACCTGACACCATTGATGGAACTTATCAACGAAGGCGGGCTTGATATGAACATATTGGATCAACGTGTTCGGGAAGTATTGACTGTCAAGTTTAAGTTAGGATTATTTGATCATCCGCTTGTCGACAACACAACATTGGCGGACAAGAAAATCCATACACAGGCAGATGAGGATATTTCCTGCAAGTGAATAGAGAATCCATT
This sequence comes from Sphingobacterium sp. E70, assembly GCF_019285695.1. NCBI lineage: Bacteria > Pseudomonadati > Bacteroidota > Sphingobacteriia > Sphingobacteriales > Sphingobacteriaceae > Sphingobacterium > Sphingobacterium sp. E70. Next base: position 3,729,537 of record NZ_CP079104.1, read on the forward strand.
GTTTTGCTTAAGAATGAGCAGCAGCTATTACCGATAGATGTCAATAAGTATAAGCGGATTTTGGTGACGGGCCCTATGGCCGAAGCAACAAATTATACAACAAGTCGTTATGGGCCATCCAATAATCCGATTACAACTATTAAAGATGGCATTATCGAATATGCTAAAGGGAAAGCAGTCCAAGTAAACTACTCGAAAGGGGTGGATGTTGTCGATAAGAACTGGCCCGAAAGTGAAATTATCCCAACAGATCTGTCTAAAGAGGAAATCGAAAGCATGTCCGAAGGTGTACGCCTAGGGAAGGAGTCTGATTTGATTATTGCTGTCATGGGAGAATCGGAACGTGAAGTTGGAGAAAGCCGGTCTCGCTCAGATCTCAATCTACCAGGTAAACAACGTGATTACCTAATGAAGTTAAAAGAAACAGGAAAACCTATCGTTCTGGTACTCGTTAATGGACGTCCATTGTCTGTCAATTGGGAAAATAAATACTTGCCTGCTATTGTCGAAACTTGGTTTCTAAGTGGTCAATCTGGACACGTTGTAGCAGATATGTTATTTGGTGAGTATAATCCGAGCGGAAAGCTTCCGATTTCATTTCCTAAATCTGTTGGACAGATCGAAATGAATTTCCCGACCAAGCCTGGGGCACAAGCGGGACAACCCGGTGTTGGTCCCAATGGCTGGGGAAATAGTCGGGTTGTTGGATTTCTTTATCCTTTTGGCTATGGCTTAAGTTATACTGATTTTCAATTTTCAAATTTGCGTCTGAATAAAAAGCAGATTCGACCGACAGACTCGCTGACAGTTACAGTGGATGTACAGAATATCGGAAAAAGAAAAGGAGCAGAGGTCGTTCAACTTTATGTCAAGGATGTTGTTTCTTCTGTAACAACTTACGAGATGGATTTGCGTGGTTTCGAAAAAATCGAATTAAATCCCGGTGAGAAAAAGTCTGTCCAGTTTTCAATTTTACCGGCGCACCTTGAGTTGTTGGATCAATACAATAAATGGACTGTAGAGCCTGGGAAATTTGAAATCTTTATTGGAAATTCATCTGCTAATCTACCATTGAAAGATTCATTCGATGTGACTAAAGAGTGATGTTCACAGCGCCTGTTTGTGCAAAAAAATATATCCCTTATTAGGGCATACTAGATACAATTAGATATAAAAAAGGATTCAGCAAAATTTCATATTGCTGAATCCTTTTAAAAATTCTTATGTTATTTATGATTACATTGCTTCAGCAACAACTTCTGTCACACCTGGGACCATACGCTTCAATAAACCTTCGATACCAGCTTTTAAGGTGATCGTTGATGAAGGGCAGCCACTACAAGAGCCTTTTAGCTCAACAGTTACAATACCTTCGTTGAAAGATTTGTAATGAATAGCACCACCATCTTGTTCAACAGCAGGTCTTACATAATCATGTAATACTTGTTGTATTTTCACTTCTGTTTCTGTTCCTTCAAAGTTTACTTCCGTATCATGATGCACAGCTTTCACCGCAAGCTCAGATTCTACAGCACCTTTTACGAAGTCTTTCAATAAGGCTTCGATATCTTCCCATTCCGCATCTTCTGTTTTGGTAATGGTAACAAAATTGCTTGCAAAAAAATACACCGTTTACGAAATTGAATTTGAATAATTCCAGCGCGAAAGGTGAATCTTGTGCAGCTTCTTTATTTGGGAAATCCACACTACCATTGATCAATAACTTATTGACCAAAAACTTCATAGTTGAAGGATTGGGAGTAGATTCTGTATATACGTTGATAGTAGCCATTTAAATTTTATTTTTATTCCAAACAAAGATAGATCAAAACAAGCGTTGTTAAGGTCATCTATAAGTCAAAGCTTATAAAGTGACACCTGTGTAATTAGAAGGGCTGATTGCCTTTAATTCCGCTTTTACCTCTTCAGATACGTTGAGATTATCTACAAACGTTGCAATGGTCTCTTTGGTCACATGCGTATTGGTACGTGTTAGATCTTTTAATGCTTCGTAAGGTTTTGGATAGCCTTCTCTGCGCAAGATCGTTTGTAACGCTTCAGCAACAACTGCCCAGTTATTTTCAAGATCATTCGCAAGCGCCTGTTCATTTAAGATCAACTTACGTAAACCTCGCAATGTCGATTTGAAAGCAATTAGGGTATGTGCAAATGGAACGCCGATATTACGTAATACAGTCGAATCTGTAAGATCCCTTTGAAGACGTGAAATAGGTAATTTAGCGGCTAAATGTTCGAATATCGCATTGGCAATTCCTAAATTTCCTTCTGCGTTTTCAAAATCAATAGGATTGACTTTGTGTGGCATTGCAGAAGATCCGATCTGACCAGCAGTGATTTTCTGCTTAAAGTATTCCATGGAGATGTAAGTCCATACATCACGGCATAAGTCAATGATGATGTTATTGATTCGTTTTAATGCATCACAACTTGCCGCAAAGTTGTCATAATGTTCAATTTGGGTCGTGGTTTGTGAACGATCCAATCCTAGAATATTATTAACGAAATTATTACCGAAGGCAATCCAGTTGGTCTGTGGATACGCCACGTGATGAGCATTGAAATTACCTGTTGCCCCACCAAACTTAGCTGAATAAGGTACGGTATGTAAAAGTTGTAACTGACGTTCGATACGCTCGATAAAGACATAGAGTTCTTTACCTAGACGAGTTGGAGATGCTGGTTGTCCGTGTGTACGGGCAAGCATTGGAATAGCCGACCAAGAGGTTGCCAAAGACTTTAGCTCATGCAGCAATTCTTCAATGATCGGTGTATAACTTTCTTTGATTGCCTCTTTCCATGAAAGAGGGATAGCGGTGTTGTTGATGTCCTGAGAAGTCAGACCAAAGTGAATAAATTCAAGATGATCCTGTAGTCCTAGTTTTTCAAATTGATCTTTTAAAAATATTCAACGGCTTTAACATCATGATTGGTAACTTTTTCAGTGTTTTTGATCCAGATTGCATCTTCTTCGGAAAAGTTACGGTAGATATCTCGCAATTTTTCGTTCAATGTGTTGTCAAAATGCTGCAATTGAGCGATACCCGATTCACTTAATGCGATAAAATATTCAACTTCAACACGAACTCGATATTTTATTAAAGCAAATTCGGAGAAAAAGCCGAAAGTTCATTGGTGTTATTGTAATAGCGTCCGTCAATAGGCGTGACTGCTGTTAAGGATGATAAAGCCATAGATTGAATGATTTTTGGCAAAGGTAAAAAAATGCTTGGAGCTTAGCAATTTAATTGGGTGAGATATAAAAAAATGCCTCCCTATTAAGGAGGCATTTCTATACTGGTTGAAATTCTGTTTCGAAGAATTATTTTTTAGCAGCAGTATCAACTTTAGAAGCAGCTGAATCAACTTTTTGAGCAGCTGAATCAATTTTGTTAGCAGCTGAATCCAACGTGTTAGCAGCAGAATCAACTAAAGCAGATGCTGAATCAACTGCATCAGTTGATTTTTTACCAGTTTCACCACATGAAGCGAAGGCTACAGTTAAAGCCAATCCTAAGAAACCTAATTTGAATGCGTTTTTCATTTTATTAAAATTAAAAGTAATTTCTAAATCTTGTTATTTAAGACTTAATACAGGTAAATTGAAAAGGTAACCCTGCTGCCCAATATTTTTTAAAAAGAGAGGCTTCTCTTGCGAAAAGCCTCTCCAAATGCGTTATTCAGCTTCTAAAATTATTTTTTAGCAGCAGTATCAACTTTTGAAGCAGCTGAATCAACTTTTTGAGCAGCTGAATCAATTTTATTAGCAGCTGAATCCAAAGTGTTAGCAGCAGAATCAACTAAAGCAGATGCTGAATCAGTAGCACCTTCAGCTTTTTCTCAGTGTTGTTACAAGATGCGAAAGCTACAGTTAAAGCTAAACCTAAGAAACCGAATTTTAATGCGTTTTTCATTTTCTAATTTTCTAATTTAAATTGAAATATTTTCTTTTCATCTCTTAATACACGGAACCCAAAAGGTAACCCAAAAAAATACATTTTTTTTAATTGTATGTAAGGTGTTTAAAATCAGTTATTTATTTTTTTATTTGCTTCCATTTTATTGAGGGAGATGGTCCATTTAATAGAAGAAATTAAAAATAGGCACAAACGATTTGATAGATAAAACTGTTTAGATAGCTATAGTAAGGAGGAAACAGGCTTGAATTGATTGGTGTATCGTGGGCTACACAAACAATTTTTAAATATTTTTATTATTTTAAGAGGAAACCCTGTAAAAAAGAAATTGCGATTATGTTTGATAAAGTTAAGAATATAATGGATTTGGCAAAATCAATTGACTTTGGCAAATTAGAGGAAATCTCGAAAAAAGTAGACCTAGGTGCTGTTATGGATGCGGTCTCGAAAATGGATGATAAACAGCTTCATGGTTTAATGAAAATGCTAAATCCCGGGAAAGAAAAAAAAGGAATTACCACCTATCAATGGGGATTTCTATGATATGGACAGCAAATTGAATGGGTCAGATCGCGAACTCCAGTTGAAGGTACGTGAGTTTATGGAAGTCGAAGTGAAGCCTATCGTCAATAAATATTGGTTAAGAGATGAATTCCCTTTTGAAATAGTACCCAAGTTAGCCGCTTTAAATATATGTGGATATACTTACGAGGGTTACGGATGTATGGGGGAAGTTCGTTGATGGAAGGTATCATTGCTGCAGAGATTGCTCGGGTAGATGCATCCGTTGCTACTTTCTTTGGTGTACAGAGTGGTTTAGCCATGGGGTCGATTTATATCTGTGGGTCGGAAGAACAAAAACAGGAATGGTTGCCAAGGATGCAAAAGATGGAGGTGATCGGTGCTTTTGGTCTAACCGAACCGGAAGTTGGTTCGGGAGCAGCAGGCGGATTGACAACCACCTGTAAGAAGACTGCTGAAGGCTGGGTTTTAAATGGTCAGAAGAAATGGATCGGAAACTCCACCTTTTCTGATATTACAATAGTTTGGGCCAGGGATCTTGATGATGGAGAAGTAAAAGGTTTTATTGTGCGTAAAGATAATCCTGGGTTCTCGGTTGAAAAGATCAAAGATAAAATGGCCTTGCGGATTGTGCAAAATGGATTGATTACATTAGACAACTGTATCATCCCCGAAACAGATCGTTTGCAAAATGCGAATTCTTTCAAAGATACAGGTAAAGTCCTTCAAATGACGAGAGCGGGGTTGCATGGATGGCTGTGGGCTGCGCACGAGGAGCCTATGAAAATGCCTTGGATTATACACGCAAAAGAAAACAGTTCGGCAAGCCTATTGCATCTTTTCAGTTGATTCAAAATCATTTGGTTGAAATGCTATCGAATCTAACGGCAATGCAAACGCTAGTCTTTCGATTATCTGAATTGCAAGATGCTGGACAACTAAGGGATGAACATGCTTCACTGGCAAAAGTGTTTTGTTCTTTACGGACAAGAGATATTGTGTCCAAGGCGAGGGAAGTCATGGGCGGAAATGGTATCTTGCTGGAGTATAATGTTGCCAGATTCCTCGCCGATGCCGAGGCGATTTATTCTTATGAAGGCACCAAGGAAATCAATTCTTTGATTGTTGGAAGAAGTATCACAGGATTTAGTGCTTTTGTCTAAAGCTTGTGCCGTAAATTAATTTAGTACGGACAATAATTGATATAAAAGGATAGGGTTTTGGTGATCACCAAAACCCTATCCTTTTTATGTTTTACTTGCGCTGAAATCTCATCATGGCAATATCGCCCATGATAAAGGTCAGTGTATTTTCATTGACATCATAGCTGTTCACTTTTTCTAATGTGGAAAAGAAGGTTGCTTCACCATTGCCTTCGCAAGCCATTTTCGTAGACATGATAGGACCGAAGCTAATTTGGTGATCGTTCGTCTTAAATGTAGCATTGTAATTGTTGCAACTGCTGTTACCATTTATCTTTCCATCCTGTATGTTAAATGTTATCGTTGGTTTGCGATTGGGATACAGGCCCTCAAAAGCGATACGTGGTCCAGAGATGTAATCAAGCTCCCAAGTTCCGCTTAAATTTTGCTTTTCCTCCATTAACTTAAATTTTGCCAAAGGAGCCATCTTTGCTTTATTTAAACTTAGAATACCATTACTTAGGCTATAGTTGTCCGCTGTGATTAATGCCTTAGATAAAGCTTGTTCAATCGACATGTCAGGGCAGGCCATCATCGTTGACATCCCTTGTGCAAACTTAATTTTTCCATTGGTTGAAAAGGTCAGTTCGCCACCTATTCCGTTGCAACCACCATTGGCGCTATAACTTTTTCTTCCAGTTTGAGAAAAGGAACCCGACCGTTGACCTGTCCGGAAACAGCCTTTCCACCGATTTCAATTAATTGCCATTTTTTTCCAATAATGGTAGCGGATGCATTATCCGAATCCGGTTTGCCTGAATTCTTTTTAATGCTGAACAGCTCGCCAAAGCAAGAACAGCCATCATCAATACCACAATGTTTCTAAATCTCATCTTTTAAATTTTTATATAAAACATCATTTCTAACGTTTGGTTTTACAAATTGCTACAAAAGGCTATTAACAAAAGAAGGCTTCCTCTTGGGAAGCCTTCTTTATCAGTTATATAAATAATACTATTTATTTTTGTTTTGTTGAGCTTGTTGTTGAGCACGCATCATTTCTTCCATTTTAGACTGGAAGCTTGATTTTTTCTCAACTTTTGGATTCTTTTTATTTTCTTCCAGTTTAGCTAAGATTTTATCATCATTTACCATTGTACGAATAACCAATTGCGTCAAGAATGTAAACAACGCACTTAGGAAATAGTAATAGTTCAGACCTGCAGGGAAACTGTTTAGGACAAAGAAGAAAATCAAAGGCATAATATAACCCATGTATTTCATTTGACCAGTTGCGCCCGAAGTCGCATTGTTGTACCAAGTGGTCAACAATGTTGTCAGGGTCATCAAGATACACATCAAAGAGATGTGGTTGAATGATCCAAAAATAGGTGCAAATGTAAACAAGGTATCATAGGTTGACATATCTTTCATAAACAAGAAGCTCTGTCCTCTCAATTCAAATAAATTTGGAAAGAAATAGAAGAAAGCAATTGTAAATGGCATTTGCAGCACAAGAGGTAGACAGCCTCCGAGTGGATTCACTCCGACCTGTTTATACAGCTTCATCTGCTCCTGTTGCATCAACATCTGATTGTCTTCACCGACTTTCGCTTTGATCTCATCCAACTGCGGTTTCAATACCCGCATTTTAGCCATAGATACATATGACTTGTAAGTCATTGGCGAAAGAACCAGTTTTAACAATAATGTAAGTAACAAGATGACAATACCATAGCTCATATGGAAACCATCCAAGAAGTTAAATGCAGGCACGGTAATCCATTGATTGATCCAGCGCATAGGCCCCAGCCCATATTGATGATGGATTGGTAATCATTGCCTTCTGCTTTCAATACATTGTATTGGTTTGGCCCGAAAAAGAAATTCAACGAATAATTGTTGTCTTTATGGTTATCAAAAGCCAATTCAGCATTGGTGTTGTAAAATTTCACCACATCACCTTCCGTTGCATGCTTTACATCGATTTTCGCATTAACGAATCCATTTTTAGCATTTAGGATATTTGAAAAATAATGTTGTTTAAAAGCAATCCATTGCACTTTCTTTTCCAGTGCTTCATCATCGTCCTTCGATTCAGATAAATGGTCTACTTTATTATCTTCTTGGTAATATAGGGTAGATTTTTGTCTTTCAGATTCAATATTCTGCTCTTTTTGTCTCAGAACAGTATTCCAGTTCAATGTCAATGTTTTTTGACTCTGTGGGATCAGGTTTTGAATACCTTTTGTATTGACATCCAGGGCTACGTTGTAACCTTTTCCAGCAATAGAATATACATATTCAATATATTGATCAGCACTGTAGTTCAATTTGAATTTTACCGATTGTTTACCTTCACCCGAAACTTGGATATCAGAAGATTCTGTGTTAAAGAATAAATCGTTGGTGGAGATGTTTTGTCCCGCAGCATTGAACTGGAAACCAAACTTATTGTCCTCACCTTCGAAAAGCATCAAAGGTTTTCCATTGAAATTCTTTTCGCCTTTTAATTCGACCGATTTCACTTTACCACCTTTTGTGCTGATTTTGGCAATGATAGCATCATTTTCAAGGGTAATGATTTTTTCAGTTCCAAATTTTGACGCACCAAAAGGTTTTTTCAGTTCAGCTGAATCTGCAATCACTGCTGTTTGCGCTGTTTTTGCTTTCGCGATAGAGTCACTTGTTACAGGCAGTCCTTTTGCAGCCTGAGCTTTCGCCTCTTGTCGCGCTTGTTCTTGTTTGATTTCTGATTCTGAAGGCTTCATCAGGTAAAATGAACCAGTGATGATGGCAAACATCAGGACCAAACCAATTAGGGTATTTCTATCCATCTTTAATAATTAAACTTAATTAATTTTATCCTTCTAATACTACTTTGATTTCTTGTTGGCCAAAGCAGCGGCTACAAAGCTAACAAAAAGTGGGTGAGGATTTGCAACAGTTGACTTTAATTCTGGATGAAATTGTCCGGCAACGAAAAAAGGATGGTTTTTCAATTCGACAATTTCAACTAATCCAGTCTCCGGATTGAATCCCGAAGCGATCATTCCTGCTGCTTCATATTGTTTTAAATAGTCATTGTTAAATTCATAACGGTGACGGTGTCTTTCGGAAATTTTGTTTTTCCATAAATTGCAAAGGCTTTAGTACCTTTTTTAATTTCACAATCGTAAGCCCCTAAACGCATGGTACCACCCATATTCGTGATATTTTTTGTTCTTCCATCAGATTGATGACCGGATTGCTGGTGTTCGCATCCATTTCGAAACTATTGGCATCTTTCAATCCCAATACATTTCTTCCGAATTCAATGACGGAGCACATACCCAAACAGATACCAAAGAAAGGAATATTGTTTTCGCGCACATATTTGATTGCATTTAATTTTCCATCCAGACCACGTTCGCCGAATCCAGGGGCAACCAACACACCATCCATGCCTTTTAGTTTTTCAGCAACATTCTCTTTTGTAACACTTTCAGCAGCAATATAGCTTACCTTCACTTTGCATTCGTTTGTTGCTCCAGCATGTATAAAACCTTCGATAATGGACTTATATGCGTCTGGAAGTTCAACATATTTTCCGACTAAAGCGATGCAAACCTCACTTGTTGGGTTTTTGAGCTTGCCGAGGAAGTTTTTCCAGTTTTCTAGATCCGGTTCGTTTTTGTTGGAAAGTTTTAGTTTCGTTAACGCCGTTTTATCCAGATTCTCTTTCAACATAAGTAAAGGAACATCATAGATTGTCGAGGCATCGATAGATTCAACAACAGCATTGATGTTAACGTTACAAAACTGTGCTAATTTTTTACGGATTTCCTGTGATAATTTGTGCTCTGTACGGCATACTAAGATATCCGGCTGTACACCATATTCCAGCAACGTTTTGACAGAGTGCTGTGTAGGTTTGGTTTTAAGTTCACCGGCTGCGGCCAAATAAGGAACTAAAGTTAAGTGGATAACCAATGAGTTATTTGCTCCCAGTTCCCAACGCAATTGCCTTACAGCCTCAACGAATGGAAGGGATTCGATATCGCCTACAGTTCCGCCAAGTTCGGTGATGATAATATCATATTCATTTGATTCACCCAAAAGCTGCATACGGCGTTTGATCTCATCGGTGATATGTGGAATTACCTGAACTGTTTTTCCTAAATATGCACCTTCACGCTCTTGTTGGATAACGTGTTGGTAGATACGACCAGTTGTTACATTATTCGCTTGTGAGGTAGGGACGTTCAAGAAACGCTCGTAGTGGCCCAGATCAAGGTCCGTTTCCGCTCCATCTTCAGTAACATAACATTCACCATGCTCATACGGATTCAATGTTCCTGGGTCAATGTTAATGTAAGGATCGAATTTTTGAATGGTCACTTTGTAGCCACGTGCCTGGAGAAGTTTAGCAAGGGAGGCTGCAATAATACCTTTCCCTAACGACGAAGTAACGCCGCCCGTAACAAAAATATATTTAGTCATAACAATTAAAGGATTTTCAATTTTATGTGGTCAAAACGACCAATAATAGTTGCTCTATGTACGGGATACAAAGATAGCAATTTTTTATTCAATATTATAATTGAAGATCGACTGAATGAATAAATTAAAAATAGATGTTGCCCTGATTATCGATTGTAGCCTTTAAATTGGGCTGCGATTTTGACTTAATCTCAATGCGATAGAACTTATTTGCATTGGAAAAGACAAGTTGATAATGCTTGCTAATAGTAATGATTTCAGGATATAATTTGCTCAATTCATCAAGAGATGTTGCATAGCGCTTATTCGTGTTCCCGTAAATCTGTTGCAGGTAAAAGATATTCCAAGCTGTTTTTTCTAAGGCCAAAAATTGATCATCCATGGAATGTTTACTATCCTGATCTACAAATTTGATATGTCCCCATCGTTCGGGATAATGCATGTTGATCAGACCGATGGGCGACCATACCCAGTTTTCTTCCGCAAGTGGCTTACCTGTATTATCCTTTCTTTTGATATAACCTTTTCCATTGACATCATAGTGCCATTGTACGCGGGAGAAATTTATCTTCCACACTTCATTTGCCTTGATTTGATTTCCTTCACCAAAGTATTTTAGACTTTTGACGGGAATCTTCATTTCGACGGTCAAAAATTGTCTTTATCGGTTGGATTATTTATTGTTCCAGCATGGTATACAGCACTCTGGATATCCTTGGTATCCCAGTTTAAATTAGCTTTTCCACCAAAACGATAAGGTTTGGTCATCAGAAGGTCCATGATGGTATTCAGTGCATTGACTTCAATTTCAATATATTCCGGAGATTGGAGATTGGGTTTAAAAATACTTCAAAATCATTGTCATGATAAATAATGGTGTCTTTCTGTCTGAGATAGCCATTGATATGAGGTTCTTCCAATTTAGCAAAGAGGTAGAGGTTTTCATTGTCCCAAAGCATTTTAACACGAGTGTCAAATGATGGGGTAGGTTTACTCGTACCTTCGATATCTTTGAATGCGTTTGTCCATGGTGCTTTTTCCCAGGATATTTCGTCATCTTTACCATCAATTTTGATGGGAGTTTGAGCTTTTTGGACATAGTAAGTCTCGGGCTTAGACTGTAGTTGGAGAAAATCACCTACATTTCGCTGCGCAAAAATGGTTGTCGTCTGTAAAGTAAGAGCAAGTATAAAAAAACAGTTTTCATCAAAATATTGTATGTCTATTAGCCGCCAAGAGATTTCTATGAGTGCAATGGCAATCCTTGCACTGTTTATATAAAGTTTTAGACTCCCGCTGATCTTTACACAGGAGAGATTGGCAGCGCTAAAAGTAAGTAAAATGTTTTAGCTAGACAAAGAGGTGCGATTCTTTTTGAGAAATGAGGTTCAATTGTCTTAATTTTATTACACGGGTTCTGGTATTCCTATTCAAGTGAAGGGGGCGAGAACGTATTTGTGCTGGGGAAAGGAAGTGGCGGAAGGGATATAAAATAAAAAAAAGGCTTTGAATTTCATCAAAGCCTTTTTTTATGCCGAGGTAGTCGTAATTAGATTCTTTTCGATTTAATACGAGCAGCTTTACCAGTAAGGCCACGTAAATAGAATAATTTAGCGCGACGAACTTTACCGTAGCTGTTTACTACAATTTTTTCAATGTTTGGTGAGTTTACAGGAAAATACGTTCAACACCTACACCGTTAGAGATTTTACGAACGGTAAAAGTAGCGTTAGCACCTTCGCTGTTTAATTGGATTACTACACCTTGGTACACCTGCACACGCTCTTTATTTCCTTCGCGAATTTTATAATGAACGCTGATGGTATCTCCGGCTTTGAAAGCGGGAATTTCATTTCTTACTACCGCTTGTTCTTCTACAAATTTTACTAAATCCATGATTTCGAGTAATTATTAACGATTTATATCCTGTAAAAATCGGAATGCAATATTACGACTTATTTTTTGAATATGAAAATACTTTTTGAAAAAACTATCTACCGACAGTCAAATCGGATGCAAAGATATGAAAATGAAATGGATAATCTAAAGTTATTTTAAATATTCCTATATAGTACCAATTGACCGCGTTTTTGACCCTGATAATGGGGATTTAAAATGTAACTGATAAAAATATTGTACAATTAATCAGTGGTTTAGTGTGAAAAATGAGTTTAGGTCTTGATAAATTGAAAAATTGATTCGATATTTGTGCCACACAAAACAAAGGTGATACCTTTTCGGGGTGTAGCGTAGCCCGGTATCGCGCCACATTTGGGATGTGGAGGTCGTAGGTTCGAATCCTGCCACCCCGACTAAAAAGCTCTAACGAAAGTTAGGGCTTTTTTTTGTTTCTAGGCGGGATGAGAACCTACGACCTCTTAGGGACTATAAGGTTCGATCCGGAGGAGCTTTATACACTAATTTTCGATTTCCGCGAGGTGATCACCTCCTCGCTATTGCTCTTCTTGGCTCCATTATTGTATTAATTCTTTGCCGATAGCGAGCAAAGGAGTCGGGTATCGTGGAAACTGGATGGATTTTTTCCTGACAATTTACCTAATGTGGTCGGAATTCTTTAGTTTTGGCTATCTAATTAGTGAAAGATCAAACTATTGTCTCCTCGGCAAAGGAAAGGTTGGAAAAACTCAGAAATACGAACAAACAATGACATTGAAAGAAAGAATCGGCGACAATTACCTGAAATACCTGTTTACTGGGGTACTTTCAGCTTTGCTGGTTACCGGCTATGCGCAAGAAGTTGAGAAACAGCAGAAAGAAAAGGGCCAACATAATCAAAAAGGGATTGAAGGGCAAGTTCAAACGATGGATTCCATCGACGTCGTACGCGACTACCGACCGATGCTTGCCGATGCCGTCAAGGTGCGCCGGAGCCCAAATATGAAGCTTATCGACCGCGACGCGATCGAGACAGAGCTGCGCCAGATCGCCACCAGCACTTATTTGGCGCAACAAAAATACAAACAGGCCTATTACCATGAGTTGATGAAACGTCATCCGGACGCTTCGCAAAGCAATATCGACAATTACCGCATCAGCTATCTGGCCTATGGGGCCGGCGAATACAAAAGAGCGAGCGGTATGATGGAATCGATGAAACCTTCGGATGCCTTTTATCAAGGAGCGATCATGACTCTGGGCCATATCGCCCTGGAAACGGGCGACAAGCAGGCGGCGCGAAATGCCTTCGTCAAAGCGACGAAACTGGATCTCGATAGGCAAGTGAAAGCCGATGCACTATTTAACTACGCCAAAGTCCTTCTTGCCATGGACTCCACACAAGCCGCACAAAAATCCTCGAGAAATATATAGCCCAGGAAGATAAACCTGCTGAACCGGGGTAAAAAAACAGGAAAGTCCGGAATCACTATCAGCTGAAATCTTGCGGGGACGACCAACTTTCATGCTGGGGTCAGCCTGCTGGAGTCGCTGAAGAAGCGAGGCCGGGAGGTCGATGCGATCTATCAAAAAGTAACTTACTACCGTGGACTGGAATTTTATAATGAGCGTGCTTTCGAAAATAGCATCTCCATGTTTATGCGTTCGGAAAAATTCCCGATCAACGCAGAAATGGCGGCCCTGGCTACCTATTGGAAAGCGGAGGCGATGTATGAAGTGCGCAAATTCGGGAGGCCGTGGAAAATTTCTCCCAATTTCTGAGCTTGCCCGCTGCAAGAGACAACGAGGTTTATAATTATGCTAATTATGGGCTGGCTTATGCGGCCTACAGAAATAACCGTTTTGCGCTGGCGGCCGATTATTTTGAGCGCTTTCTGAAGGCTGGAGGAAGTACGGTGGATGAAAATATACGGTATGACGTGATCGCACGTCTGGGCGACTCGTATCTGTGCCTGCGCGATTACAGCCGGGCCAACAGCTACTATGATAAGCTGATTAACGGCAAAGCGCCCAATCAGGACTATGCCTACTTCCAGCGCGGCGTGATCTTTGGCCTGCAGGGCGACAATGAAACCAAACTTAGCACCTTGCGGTCCGTTCTGAAACAATTTCCATCATCCAACTATGCCGATGACGCGGCCTTTGAGATCCCTTACACCTATTTCACGATGGGCGATTATGAGAACGCGCTCAAAGGACTGCAAGGGATGATCGAGAAGTATCCGCGGAGCAGCTATGTCCCGCGTGCGCTGATGACCATTGGACTCGTGCAGTACAATAATGATGAACCCGAACCGGCCAAAGCTACCTTCCAGCAGGTGGTGGAGAAATATGCCCGAACTGCGGAAGCCGAACAGGCAATGCGTTTCATTGAAAACATCTACCTCGACCAGGGTGATGCCACAAGCTATATCCGCTATGCGATCGGTTCCAATGTCGGTAATTTGAGCCCTGCGGAGCAGGATGACCAGGCTTTCCAAGCAGCACAATCCCTCTTTGCCAGAGGAGAATACGGAGCAGCAGTGGAAGCAATCAACGCCTATTTTGATAAATTTCCGAAACCCAAACAAGTAAAATATGCACGTTACATCCGTGGGGTGAGTTCATACAAGACCGGACATCCGCAGGAAGCGCTACACGATCTGAATATCATCCTAAACGACTGGACGAGTAAGTATACGGAGAATACCTTGTTGACGGTGGCTGCACTGTATCTGGAGCTAAAGGAGTACAACGAGGCTATTGTGCACCTCAAAAAATTGGAGCTAAATTCCGAATACAAGAAAAACTATGGCTACGCAGTAACCAACCTGATGATCTGTTATTTCGAACTCGGCGATATGGAGCAGATGGCCAAATATGTGCAGTTTATAAAGGATTACGATGGTGCAACAGAGGAGGAAATTGCCAAGGCACACTTATACAGTGGTAGGGCCTTTCTGAAGGAAAAGAATATAGCGTCGGCCATGAAAGAGCTCAATCTGGCCGCTCTGAAGAGCCAAACGGCGGTAGGGGCGGAGGCGCGGTACCGTGTGGGACAACTGCAGTATGATAACAAGGAATACGATAAAGCCCAAGAAACAGCTTTTGATGTGATCAACAACAGGGAGACTCAGGAATATTGGGTGGCCAAGAGCTTCGTATTGCTTGCAGATACCTATGCGCGTAAAGGGAATGCTTTCCAGGCGAAGAGTACGTTAAAAAGTGTGATTGAAAATTATGAAAAAGACGATGATATCGTCCCATCAGCAAAAGAACGTTTACAGAAATTGAACAATAAGTAACAGCAATTTTTTGGCGATTGAAAAAGGGCTGTATCAAAATAATTATTTTGATACAGCCCTTTTGTTTAATTCTAGCAGTCAATAAAACCCAAGATCAACAAGTTATAGCAGCAGCATTTCTGAAAAAAAGTTTAGGTAGCAAATGTTAGAAGGACGAGCTTCCCACTAGGGAAGCTAATTTCGTTCTATTTCCTGCATGATTAACGAGGGCTCAGATAAATATTTTCTTAATTTCCTGATCGGTAAGTAGGTGAACAAAATCGATAATACACCCGCGAGTAGCGCATCTAAAATAGCCATTGCAGTCGCATTTAACTTGTAGTGTGTAGATAGATTATGTTGTGCCAGTAGCAGACATAGGAATACCAATAAACCCGTTACGAAGCCATGGATAATACACAGCTTCGTAATAAATTTATTCCTGTTCAGCTCACTGTCTACTGTTAATGCGATCGATTCCTGTTCTATGGCTGCGATCACCCGCTTGATAATGTCCATTGTAAGAACAACAGGTAAAAATATGGCCATAGGCAATGTCAGTCGAGCCAGACTTTGTGGGCCAGCAAAAAAGTGTGTATATCCAAGCTCCTGAAAGCTGGCGTAGGCAACCAGGAAATTGAAGAATACATTTGGGAGGATATAATAAATTGCGCGCTTCCTCAAAAAGCGCTTGAGCGTTGTTTTTTTATTTTCTTTGATTCCGTAAACTTCGTCATGTGGAGTGCTATAGGGATAAGGTCATGATTGCGATCGCCTTATCTTTTATTTTAATCGCTTCTTCTTTTGGTAAAAAATCTTCATTGGACATAAACGTAAAATCCATTTGTTGATTGAACGTCGTTGCAACCAAAGTATTTGAATTCAACCAGGGAAAGCCACTGTTGGACTGTATATGGTCTCCAGAGTGAAGTTGTTGTACTCGTTTGAAATCTGGAGCTTACCCATATTGGATAGCGTGACGTCATGTCCTCCTGGGCTCGATTTTAACATAGAAATCATGCGCTTCACGAGCGGGTGCATCTGTTCCCCATCCAGAGTAGCTCTCGGGCATCCATCTTTTCTGTTTTTTGTGTGAGCACCGTTTTGATATCTTTTGCAGTATCCACGACATTATCATTTCCCTTTTTTAGAGAAAGTTCCACCGTTGGTGCAAAGGCAAACATGTGGTCCTGTTTGATTTCTGGAATAAAGTGCCGGATATCAACCGGGCTAATCACTTTATTTTTGCAGCTTTACCTTGCACCTCCCGAAAAGCTTGCATAAATGCCGTGCATAGGAGCGCATGGACAGAAATGCTTTGATCTTTACAGCCTTGGGTTATGGCAGCAGTTGTTTCTGCATCCAGTTTCCAGTGCATCGCATAGTTTTTTCCTAAATTTCTTTTTCCGCTCTTTCGTTGCAGGAAAAAGAAAAATCTTGCCAATAGCAAATAGAACTTGGCTTTACGTGATTTTTTTGGAGCTCAAAGCCCTGCGGCAGGAATTCATTAACCGATTCAAAGAGCTGGTAAGGCTCGAGTACCTTATCGGGGTTATCCAACAGGCCAAGTAGCTCCCGCATCAACGTGACAATACTGGTTCCATCACAGACACAATGTGGTAACACCCAAAGCAGCTCCGAAACGGAGTTACCTTTGATCCATACCAATTGGGCTAGCGGTTTATTGTCCTCTTTAAAGGGGCGATACCATTCCCGTTCCGACTCTGTCAGCCAATCCATATCCGTTTGACGTTGGACAATATGGAGTGGAATAGATTCTATATCCTCTTTGACAGCAAATCGAGGCTGCTGTGCATCCTCTATGCGGATAACCGATCGGAGCAATGGATGTTTTTGCTGAATTTTGGTAAGGGCATTCCGAAGATGTTCTTCGGAGATCTCCCGCTTATCTTGGCGGCAAATACACAGTTTAAGGGTGTTTTAGTATCAACATACATGATCCGTTCCACCATCATTAGTTTTCTCTCGATCATGATGCTACCTGGTAATCTAATTGTTGTTTGATCTGATCGATGATCTCATCGCGAATGGCCAATGCTTCTGCCTGTGGTAAATACCCCTCACTTCCCATAAAGGAGAAATCCATTTGTCCACGAAAGGTGGAGGTGACCATGGTCGTTGTATTGCCTAAAGGACCAATGACCGAAGGACTGAAGATTGTTTCAGGCTGAATGCCCGATATTGATCGGGGATCTGTATGCGTCCCAAATTGGAAAACATGCAGTCATTGGATGACTTGCCCCGTTTTAAGAGTCTGGTAAAGTTCTTTAGGGCATCGTGGGCAGATTCCATGACCATCATGGTGATATAAGGATTGAGCTTCGCTGTTTTGCGTTCCACGTCATCCTGCATCAACCGGAGGTTATCCAAAAAGCTCATTTTTGGTTCGAAGACATGACAATCATTAATCCGAAAGCAAAAATATGGTCATCTTTTATCTGTGGTGTAAAACGCCTGATATCTACTGGACAGGAAACTTTATTGAATGCCGACGTGCCACGTACTTTCCGGAATGCCTGCAATACCATGGCCCCCAGAAATGTGTTGACCGTGACATCCAATGACTTGCAATGAGAAATGAGTTGCTTGCTGGTGGTTTGGTCAAACTTCCAATGAATCAGATAGTCCGTCTGCCGATCGATCGCTTTTCTGCCGACCGGAATACATTTAATAGCTAAAGCTGCTAATCGGCCAATTGTTTTTGCTTTAAATCGCTTCTTACCACTCTGTAAGATATGTTCGGGTACGACATCCTCAATACCAAGGATCGGATTTTCCAGTCCGATTTCCGCGGCCGGATTGTCCAGTACTTTTAGAAATTCATACAATAATGCCATGGCCGAGCCACCATCACATAAGCAATGATGGAATACAAATAGCATATCTGAGACTTCTTCCCCTTAATCCAGACAAATCGGATTAAAGGTTTCGTCTGATAATCGAAGGTCGAATGCCATTCCTTTTTGGATTCCACTTGCCAGTCGTCTTCACTTTTTCGGTTTACTAACCGTATCGGAATCGATACGGTTAGTTCCGGAACCTGAAACCAAGGTGTATTTTTGTCATCATGTTGGATAAGTGCCCGCAGCCAGGGATGTTTTTCCTGTAATCGGCTCAAGGCGTATTTGATATCTTCTTCGCTGAAAACACCACGTAGCCGAAAGGGAATGACGGCGTTGAAGGGTTCAGTTCCATCCCCCAACAGCATGCGCTCACCAAATAATAGTTTTCTTTTCATCGCCTACACCTGTGCCAATGTCAAACATTCTTGTTTCACAAAATCTTCCAATAGCGCTACCGCCTGGTCGTTACCGCCAGCGGTTAGAAAGGTCTTTTGTACCTCCTTGGCGGCATTTCGATAGATCGGGTTTTCCAACAATTCAAACACGGTGTCCCGCAATGCATCTATACGCATACGTTTGTATCGGATGCTAAGCCCGCAACCCGCCTGCTCAATAAGTTTGGCTGTATGAAAATGATCATAGGCGATTGGTGTGATCAGCATGGGTAAACCATTGGTAAAGGTGTCGTTCACCGTATTGAAGCCCCCATGGCAAATAACCATATCCATGTGTGGCATCAAAGCGGATTGGGGAACAAAGCCACTCACAATAAAATTGGAAGGCCATTCTTCAAATATTTCTGGTGGGGTAGCGGCAATAATTGTCACCGGCTGATCGGCAAAGGCCTCGATCAGTTTACCAAAAATGCTTTTCGAATATCCACGAGCAGTGTACCTAAGGATACAAATACTTTTGGAGTAGTGCTGGCGGCCAAACGTTCCCAGTCAAAAGGGGTATTGTTTGGACGACCTTTGACCGGTCCGACAAATTTCATGTGTGGCGGTACCGTTTCAAAGCCGGCAAAAGCTTGTGACGTAAATATCAGGTTGAGCTGATGGGAGTGTATAAAGATACCTTCATCATAAATTCCCACGGCCTTTTGAAGGTCTTTGATCAGATTTTGCTGCCACTCAAATATCCTAGGAGCACTCTTTTCCGTGTCGCCCATGACATCCGGTGGAACGGGAGTTGTTGTCACACAAGGGATCTGATGTTTATGTGCAAATAGTGCACCTCCAAAGGTGATGCAGTCGTTTACGATCACATCAGGTTGCCATTGGCCGAGAAGACGTTCCAATCCCGGCATCATCATTTTCGCGATCGGGACATAGGTTTCTTCCAGCGCCAGTTTCATGACTTCGGGACCCGAACAGGAGGGGCCATCATCCTGACGTTTCAATAGCTGTTGGAGTTCCTCCTGAAAGGTACTAGATCCGCTTCAGGATAGATATAACTTCCACCTTCGGGGATATGATGATCAGCTAATGGCGTTATGCCAAACCACCGGACTTCATGCCCACGGGCAAGGAGGCTTGCACCTACACTCAATGTTGGGCTGATATGTCCAAAAAATGGTGGAACAACAAAGAGGAACTTAGCCGGTACATCCGCTCTTGAAGCGATAGGGGCGGCAGTTTTTTCCAAGAGGTCTGCTGCGGTTTTCGTGCCACCCGCATCGACAAAAGATTGACGGACGGTATGTGCAGCTTCACGATAGGTTGGATTATTCAAGATGGTATGGACACTGTCTTTTAAATGATGTGCTTTAAAGCGATTGAAATTCAGTCGTTCACCGGCACCGGTACGCACTACGCGACCCGCGACATGTGACTGATCGTAAGCGATCGGGATGACCACAAGTGGTAGACCCTGTGAAAGAGTTTCGGAAACCGTGTTATGGCCACCATGGCATACAACAGCATCCAGATGTGGTAACAGATCCAATTGCGGGATTTGTTGATAAACCATGAAGTTTTCAGGCCAGGCATCAAATAGCTGCGGATCTGAAACAACGACGACAGTCAGCTCCTCTCTCGCAAATGCATCGATAACCTTTTGGAAAAATGCTTTCTTATGGTCGTGATCAAAGGTAGTACCAATACTGACCAGGATTTTTTTCGGTTACTAGCATGTAGTTTATCCCAGTCAAATACAGCCGATACCCGACGTTCGGACAGGACAGGTCCTGTGAACTGATAGTTTGAGCTGAGATCCATCTCCCCAAAGAAATAACGGGACGTTAAGACAAGCGTAAGCAAATCCGAGCAATCCAAAGATTTATTTCCAGTTACCCCAAGTTCCTGTTGCAAAGCAACGATCTGCTTTTCTTCCCATTCGTGTACCTTTGGGAGTTCACTAACAATTTTAATAGCTGCGGGAGCCGTGACAGTGGTCGCATAGCGGAGCCCCAGTTTTTTGCAGCGATGGATGCCGCAAATAATTGATGGTCACCAATCACGAGATCAGGTGCAAATGTTTCTAATAAGGTAAGGATACCTTTATAACAATGTCTATTTAAAGGGATAAGTACATCTTCATAAAGAAACTTGATGCTATCAATACCATAGACGATCTTTTTGAAATGATATCGAGGTACTGTTCACTTTCTTTTTTTCTTCATCCGTCTGGTCATATTGAATAAGCAAAAGCTTTCCGCCAGCTGGAAGTTTATCAGTTAAGTTTTTGTCGAGACTGATCCAGGCCACCTCATGTCCTCTTTCCAATAGTTCAGCACCAATGCTCAACGTCGGATTGACATGACCTGTCAGTGGGGGACAACAAACACAAATTTAGCCATGGTTTTGTAATAAAGGGTTAGATAAAAAATCAACGATAGTTTCAGCTATCTGTGTAGGTTCTTGTATGGGGATATTGTGATCTCCCGGAATGAGTTCAAGTTGAGCACCAGATATTTTTGTTTGCAGCCATTCCCCGTTGGTTTACAGTTTGATGTATCTCCATACAACAGTAAGGTGGATGGCGGTAATGTTGCAGTATCCATTTCATGGAGGAAATATTTTCCTTGATCATATCAGCTTTGATGCTCGTCTGGTTGAATAAAAATTCGTAAAGGCGATGATTTTTTCAAATTGTCGCTTACCCATTTTCCTTTTCGTTGTATCGGTAAAATTGGCAATATAATGTTCCAGAAATTCCTTACTATACTCATCGATGATGTTGCGTGCTTTTTCATCCTGTGGATCCGGAGCCTCCATAACGACGAGTCGTTCCACACGGGTAGGGATCTGCAATGCCGTTTTAAGCGCAATTAGTCCACCAAAACTGTAACCCAGCAGATGGACGTTTTGAAGTTGTAGACTATCCAACAAAGCAATCAGATCCGATGACATATTTTCAAGATCATAGCCTTCCGATACACGTTCACTCATGCCATGACTTTTGAGATCATACATGACCACGTGGAAATGCTGCGCTAGGATCGGAGCAATATTAAAATAATAAATAGAGGTTGCTGAACATGCCGTGGATCAGTACCACGGTATGTTCAGCACCTTTATTTAGTTCTTGTATGTGAACCTTTCTGTTGTTGACCGTAATTATTGGCATTCGTAGATATAATTGATGATCATACGGAGGTCAAGATTGATCAGTTGATCCAGGTCCATCGAAGATAACCAGCCTGTGAAATCAATCTGGTCACCAAAATGTGCCTTGATTTTCTCTGAAAAAGAAACAATTTCTATGCTGTCCATTTCGAGATCCTTTGTGAAGGAACTTTCTGGTGTGATATCCATCTCTTCTACAAATTCTTCGCCGATAACTTCTGTTATAAAGCCTTTTAATAAAGCGAATAATTCTTCATGATTCAATTTTAGTGTGGTGTTTACAGTGTCCATCCGATAATATAATTTTGGTGTTTGATCGTTTTTATTTCTATTTGATTGATCCAGAGATGATCTCCTGGATGCGTTCTACTTCATATCTTTTGGGTTGCCCTGTAGGCCAGTCCCCAGAAATTTTCCGTAAGCTTCTTTCGCTACCCAAAAACGGGTCGTCCATTCCGCCTGATCCCTGTCTTTTAGCAATTCCATTTCAGCATCGGTAAAGACCAGTGGGTAAAAACCGGTACTACGCTCCTCGATGAGTTCCATGTCAATACCTACAGATCTGTCTTGACGGGCGATAGCTACGGCATCTTTTCCCTTGTGGGCCAGTGACACATGGATATCTTTAGTCGCATCGCCCAGTAAATAAGGTTTACCGATTTCATCCGAGCGGATCTCAAACGTAATAGGATAGCAGGGAAGGTTTTCTGATGGTTCAGTAGCTGGCGTACAGCATCTTTTACCGCAACACGGCTTACCATCCAACTTTTTCTGCGGTTGGGCAACAATTGTTGGTAGTGTTGTTTTTCCGTTTGGTTGAAATAGCGTTTCAGGATAAAGTCCCAGGAAGCGACACGGGTATATGCCTGGTGGAAAAAGAAAACAGCTGGTGCGATTTCCGCTGAGAGACGGTTGTGTAATGGCGACATGGAAACATTCCACAACGCTTCGTCGATTTCAATCGTCTATTTTGCCATCCTCTGATTGAGCACCATACTTTTCCGTTTCGTTGGAGCGTAATGTTTGCGATAGCAAATTCATCGTTCAGCTCAGTCAACACACAGGTGCATTCAAACAGACCGTCCTGGTTATGAATCTCATCGAAAAACTCGATTTCTTTGATTTTAACGGGGAATGCAATGCGATCTTTTGTTAGTGTGAGCTGAAGCCACAAACCGAACAATTGTCCCGCATTATCCAATAGCGAGCCCTTTCCACCATTACCCTTGATCTTGCCCCTGATCCCCTTTTTACCTACAGCGGTTACCTCCATAATCCCTTGATAGGCTGTTCCATGGAACATATGCTTATCATAGATTTCTTCGGAAGTACGCGTGATAGGCAGAGGTTCACCTATGGAAAGATCAAACTGTGGTGCGACGGGATATGCTGTAGACAGTGCTACCTCTGCATTTGCAAAATTCTCGATATCCAGATAGGCAAGTTGAGCGGAACGCCATTCGCCCTTGACCATTTTCTCAAAAGGTTTGGCTACATTCATCCATTGGAACACGCTCACATGCATGATCTTATGGATCTTGGTAGCAGGTTGTTCCGCCTGAGCGATTTCGGCCAGCAATTCAAAAATCATGGTCATCGGAATCACCGGTTCCATGTCCGCTACTTCTGGCCATCCCTGTGGTTGTCGCAGCAGACTATGATCGATCAGGTAAGGATGGCTGTCCAAATTGACCTGTAGTATTTTTGAAAAATGTCTGTCTACAGGTTTTTCTACGACAACGGGCTTGGCGACAGTTGCTGCACTGCTAGGAGCAGGCCGGTTCTGAAAGAGTGTCAATACTTCTTCCTGCATCCGGATCATATCCGCGATATTCTCTGAAATGCCTGTACCAATGGATGATTGCTCTTTACAGCTGTTCCCGAGGTCAGTTGTGGCTGTACTGTATCAAAAGACTTTCCTAAGCTCTTGACCGCATCAAAATTACGGACGATAGGCGAACCGAGCTGCAACTTCATGCCTTTGTTTGTCGCCTTTTTTATATGATTTTGTACCGCCAGAAAATCCAGCGCCACCGTTTTCCTTCTACAAATAAAGCCGCAACGACACGTTGTAGCTGAGCAAGCGCCGAACGTGTTACCACACTGGATGCTAGGGTGCTGAAAGCTTTTCCCTTTAAGGTATCGTCAATAAAGCCGATCAGTCCACCAGTACCCACCTGGATAAAGAACCGGACTCCCTCGTCATACAGCTTTTCCGTTAGCTCGCGGAAACGGACAGGTTGGACAAGGTGTTCGGCACTCAATTGGCGGATGGCCTGTTGATCCGATGGATATGGCATCAGCGTGGTGGCCGACCACAAAGGGATTTTGGTTGGCTGAAACTGTACTTTTTCCATACCTGCCAAGATCAGATCGAGCTTGTCTGCCACAAAAGGCGAGTGAAACCCCGACTGGAATGGCAGGATCTGATGGAATATCTGTTTCGCTTTCAACTGAGGTACAAGCTCCTCTAAAGCGGTATTGCTGCCGCATAGAATGACCTGATGTGGACAGTTGTCATTGGAAACATAAATATTAGGAATTCCAGCAATCAAAGGTGTAATTTCCTTCAGCCCGGTTCCGATGGCAATAAATTTGGAATCCTTGAGTTCAAAAGTCTTCGGGTTCAGGACATCAATAAGATCCTTGACCGAACTTGCTTCAGCTAGTTCCGAAGAATAGCCAGCCAACCATTCACCTAAGCTATGCCCAGCATTCATGTCTGGATATATTCCCAGTTTTTTTAGGGAATTGTCCAAAATGCTGCAAGAATTGAAAATAGCCAACGCATCATTCAGCAGTCCTTCACCTTCGGTTTTTATAGGTGCAGTCAGTCCAAAATAGCGGCTGACCGAGTCTACCTCTCCCTTCGCTAAGCCATCTAAACCAGGGAAGACGAAGGCAACCTTGCCCCCTCTTGTAATAATGGGGCGGAGGTATACCAGATATCCTGCTTGTTGCGCCAAGCTTTATCTTTAGAAACGATTTTGATTGCCTTTTCAATCCGTTCTGGGGTTGGATCAAATAGGGCGATACGATAATGGCCTTCACCCACTGTCGTATCGTTATGCTGTAAAGCAGAAAGTAATTCCGCATGTGTTGGTCGGGCAAGTAACAATACGGGATCTTTTTAGGCATATCATAGCCTGTTAAGACCACGTGTGCGTTAATACCGCCGAAACCAAAAGCATTTACCGCGGCCACCTTGGGCAGACCTGACTTTGACCAGCTTTTTGCTTCCTGCACCGGAGCAAATCGCGTAGTCTGCATATCAGCGGTCGGGTTTTCGCAATAAAGGGTTGGTGGTAGTGTATCATGGTGTAGCGCCAAACAGGTTTTTATCAGGCCCGCGATTCCTGCCGCAGGCATGGCATGACCAATATTGGATTTGACCGAACCGATTCCAGCGACTGGAGCAGCGTCTTCTTTACCGAAAAACTGCGACAGTGTCTGTAGTTCAGTTTTATCTCCAAGAGGTGTCCCTGTACCGTGTGCTTCCAGATAGCCGATCTGTTTTTGTCCAGTTCAGCATTTATCCAAGCCTGTTGTAAAGCTTTTAATTGTCCTTTCACCGATGGACTCATGACGCTTGTGCCATGACCATCGCTGCTCACGCCTACACCTTTGATGACAGCATAGATTTTATCCTGGTCACGTACAGCATCTTCGAGTCGCTTTAATACAACAAAACCACAGCCTTCACCGATGAGTAAGCCATCGGCATCCATGCTGAAAGGTTTGATCTGCTGGTTGTGAGAAAGGGCTCCCAATTGTGCAAAGATACTCCAGAAAGCTGCATTTTGTCCTGTATGTACACCGCCTGCAATCATGATATCACTACGGCGACGCTGCAGTTCCTGTACAGCATGGTCTACAGCGATCAAAGCGCTGGCACAAGCAGCATCTACGGTAAAGGCCACACCGCCAAGATTGAAGCGGTTGGCAACAAGCGAAGCCACAAGATTAGGGATTAAGCCCATAGCCGTATCAGCGGCAAAGCGCCCCTGCGTTCCTGGAATGCTTGTTTTACCTTTTCGATATCAGCAGCTGGCACCTGCGGTAAAAGTTCCTGTAAAGGGAAGAAATCTGTTCGCCAGTACGTACAATTTCTATGGCACGGGTAGCCCCGGGCCAGTATAATTTCCTTTCCCGATCACAATTCCCGCCTTTTCCAGGGATACCTGTTTTGGAATACGCCGGCATCTTCCAGCGCTTTCTGTACCAGATCAAGCGTTAACAGGTGATCCGGCTCGGTTCCCTCAACGGCAAGTGGTAAAATGCCAAATGCCGTTGGATCGAACACATAGTCAGAGATAAACCCACCACGTTTGCAATAAAAGCGATCTACAGTCCCCGGACCATCACTAAAATGGATAGGGTCAATGCGATCGGATGGAGCAAATTCAGTGGAATCGACCTTATTAATGATATTTTGCCAGAACATATTGGCATCCTGTGCCCCCGGAAAGACACAAGATAAACCAACGATGGCAACATCTGTTTTCTTCATAATCAATGGATATGACGGTTTACCAATTGTTGCCTGACATAATTAACACTTGGCTTTCCGTACCATACCTGATCTCGTTAAGGAAAATTTCCTTCCCTTCATCCAAAGGAATAAGGGAGATGCCACGGCGTTCATATTCTGTTTCCAATGTCTGTGAAACCATGCCGGCACCTTTCCAAGGCCCCCAATTGATCGAAATAACCTTTCCTTTCAAGCGTTTATTCAGTACATTGGCATAGTCATCAATACACTGTTTGCTGCCGCATAATCTGTCTGACCTTTATTGCCATAAACAGATGCTATACTCGAAAATAAGACAACGAACTGACAGTCCGAACGTAGTTGTTCCGCCAATACGCGTAATGGTTTTACTTTGGTGTCAAAGACACGTCCAAAAGAACTGGTTGTTTTTGTTTGAACAGTTTATCTTCCAGCAAACCGGCACCATGGATAACACCATCGAGCTGTCCATATTGTTCATAAATCTGGTGGAGTAAGGCCGTTAATCCAGCCTCATCACAGAGATCCAATGATTCATAAACGACAGTGTTTCCTAGACGTTCCATATCGCGGATAGTCCGTAGGATCTGATTGTTCTTATAGATGCGAAGGGTCTCTTTCTCAATTTGTGCTGGTGCATGGAATAGTCCTGATTGAATAAGATTAGCTCTGATCTGTTCCTTGGAGGTCATTGTTTCCAGTTCTTTCGAGATCGGGATATCTTTTCTTGGGTCTGCTGACCTGCCCACAAGGATGTAAGTACAAGGGTAGGAGGCCGACATATGTTTTACCAATTCAGAAGTGATCCCCTGTCCACCGCCAAGTACAAGGACAACAGATTTTTGATCCAGCTGGATTTGCACTTCTTCGTTGCCTGTCGACAGTGGTGAAGGAATAATATCGAATGTATGACGTTGATCATTCTTGTAGATAACCTCAACGGTTTTATCGGTTGTCAAGATTTCTTTTAGTGCGATTTCAGCGATCTGATCTGTTTCCTGCGGTGTGCTTAAACTGATCAATCGACAGCTGGTCTGTTCAAACTCACGAGCTAAACTTTTAAACAGTCCCGGGTAACCCTGGTAGTGGCGTAAGGCATGTGTATCATTTGTTTTTTCGACATGTGCCGGAATATCAGAGATTAAATAAACCCATTTGGCCCTGTCCAGATCCATTTTTTTGATCAGATCAACTTGATCTATAATATTATGTTGTACTGTTGCTGAAAATATGTCGGAGATAATTAGCCCATCGAAGACAGCAAGATCATTTTCCGGATTGACCAATTCGGCGATAGCACCATGTTTTTCGAGCATGGTTTTGATGGCTAGTGTCTGTTGCCCATGATCAGGAGCAATGGCAAAACGTTTGCCTTGTAGAATTTCTGTATCTTGTGCTGAAGCAGCATCTGCTGGTGTCAGGTCAAAACGAAGTCTGGACAAGAGACTCTGCTCAGGAGCTGTATCGCTAACTTCACTGATCCAGGAAGCAAGGCCGTTAAGGGTTTTAATCGCGGCTAAGGTTTCCATTAGATCTTCGGCGTGTTCGAGATCCTCCCAAAACCAATTTTGGTCTTCAGTTCAGCAATGATTTCCATCCGTTTAATGGAGTCTATGCTCAAATCCGCTTCGAGGTCCAAATCCAATCCTAACATTTCTTTGGGATAACCGGTTTTTTCGCTGACGATATCCAGTATTGCTGTTTGTAATTCTGCAAGGGAGAGTGAAGACTTGTTTGTCGTTGCGCTTGCAGGTGTCGATACTGCTGCTGGAGTACTTGTTGCTGGTGCCGCTGTTGCGCCGCTGAATTCTGTTAACCAGGAAACCAGGCCATTTAAGGTTTTTATGGCAGCCAATTGTTCCATGATTGTATCTTCATTTGCATGATCGAACTTTAGTGTCCCAAGCTCTGTACGCAATGTTCCGATAATTTCCACCCGCTTGATTGAATCAATGCTGAGGTCGGCTTCCAGATCCATTTCCATACCCAACATCTCATGTGGATAACCGGTCTTGTCGCTTACTACCTGCAACAATAAAGTTTTAATGTCTTTGGTTGCTGTTTGTACAACTGTTGCGACAGCGGAATTTTCACTGAGAGCTGGTTGAATAGGAATCGGGTTAGAACGATCTGCAGTCACATTTGGTGCAGGGCTCGAATAGACAGGCATCGGTGTTACTTGAGGGTTTTGTCCCAAGAAGGAAAGCATAACATCACGTTGCGCCTGGATCAGCATTTTCATGCTGTTTAAATATTCTTGCAGCATACGCTCAGCAGCAGGTTGTGCTTCTGTTGTTGCAGCTATAGGGTTGTTAAGGTTGCTCATTTTAATGGGGCTTACTATTGGCAATGCGCCATTGACAGGTAGCGTTCCTGTCGTTGGATGTGCAGCTTGTCCATTGACACGCCAGATAGTAGGGTTTTTCTTATATAAGTTTGGTTGATCTAGCTGGATTGGTTGAATCTGACGGCCTTCAAAAAGTTTATCAATAGCGAAATTGCGACCAGTTCCCAAATATTGTGCAAGCATACAGAGTAGGTGCGTCAATTTGTTGCGGTTGCTATCCTCTACGTACAGGGTCAGTTGATCTTGCTCCAGACAAGATTTGGTCAGGCCCGTCAACACTTTACCTGGACCTACCTCAATAAATATCCGTGCGCCATCTGCATACATGGCCTGAAGCTCCTCAACAAAGCGGACAGGTTGAACCAGATGATCAGTCAGTCTTGCTTTTATTTCGGATACCGAAGTAGGATATAAGCTTGTTGTTGTGTTTGACCAGACCGGTAGTCGCATTTCTTGGAATGGAACATCCTTCAATACATTCGCATAAAGCTCTTTCGATCTAGCGACTAAAGGACTATGAAAAGCACAGGCCACCTCTAGCTTTTTAGCAGAGACACGTTCCTGTTTTAGCAGTTCCATGAGTTTCCCGATAGCGGCTGTGCTACCTGCAACAACACATTGTGTCGGAGAATTGTAATTCACCGGATAACAGCCTTCCACGCGATTGAGGAGTGCCTTCAACTGTTCCGCATTTGCGTTAACAGCAACCATGGTGCCGGGATCTCCATTTTCGACCGAATCCAGGATGGATTGAGCCCGCTTGCTGCTCAGTTCAACTAATTGTTCTTCGTCAAATACACCAGCGAAACACAATGCCGGTAATTCACCGTAACTATGGCCTGCCAGCATATCTGGGACGATACCCAATGACTGGAGGAATTTAGCTAAGGCTAAATCGACGATCCCCAAAAGTGGTTGCGCCAGACGTGTATCTTTAATGATTTCCTTTTGTTTTTTCAAAGAATCGGCATCAAAGGTAGTTGAGGGAAGACCACTTTTTCCAGTTCAGGATACTGGGCGATCAGCTTTCGCATTGCCGGAAATACCACAAAGAGATCACGGGCCATATTGATACGTTGACTACCTTGTCCCGGAAATAAGAATGCTGTTTTACCTTCGCGTTTATTGACTATAAAGGTGTCTTTGCTTTCAATACCAGATAACACCAATTCGATTTTCATCATTAGGTCTTCGGCTGTATCGGCAACAATGCTGAGCTGGATCTCTTTTTTAGAAGCAACAGCTAAGCTATAGGCGATATCTTCTAGCGGGAGGCTATCGTTAATATCTAACAGTGCTTTTACCTGACCCAATTGACCCTTAGCTTCGTCGTAGCTGTCGCCACGGAAAACAAATAGTTCCGATGGCCAAGATTGCAATGCAATTGTACTATCTTCCTGCGGATGATTCGCAATAACAGCGTGGAAATTTGTTCCACCAAAACCAAAGGCGCTGATGCCAGCATAACGTCTTTTTCTCCCCATAAACCTGTTTCGGCATGGAAAGCAAAAGGACTGGTTTGGGCATTATAATATGCATTCGGTTGTTGAAGGTGAAGTGTTGGTGGTTTTACACCATGAAATACAGCTAGGAAGCTTTGATTAAGCCTGCCAATCCGGCGGCACATTTTGTGTGACCGATCTGGGTTTTGACCGAACCTAAATGCGTTTGTGCTGGTAGGGCACCCGACCGGCTGAATAAATTGGTCAGCGCACTCAGTTCTGTTTTATCACCAACAACTGTTCCTGTACCATGCGCTTCAACCAAGCCAACGGATGCTGCGCTGATACCTGCTTGATTATAGGCACGTTCCAGTGCGCGTACCTGACCGATTTTTCGGGAGCGGTGAGGCCTAAGGCTTTACCATCACTGGATCCGCCCACGCCTTTGATAACCGAGTAGATGCGGTCGCCATCGCGTACAGCATCTTCGTAGCGTTTGAGCACCAATATCGCTACCCCTTCGCCAAGAGCAATTCCATCCGCATCACTGTCAAATGTAGCGCATCGTCCTTTACGTGATAGCGCATGTGTGCTGGAAAACATCAGGTAATCGTTGATTCCATTATGGAGATCCGCTCCACCCGCAAGCACCATATCCGATTTGCCCAGAATAAGTTCCTGACAGGCGAGGTCAATCGCTGCGAGGGATGAGGCGCAAGCAGCATCTACTGTAAAATTTCGGCCGCCGAGATCCAGTCTGTTCGTGATCCGGCCAGCGATAACATTTGCCAGTATACCAGGGAATGAATCTTCAGTGGTATGAGGCAATGCTTCCTTCACTTCTTCATGAAGTTCTCCGAATACCTGTTTGTAGTATCCTCTAAAGCTATAGCTATTGGCGAGGTCATTGCCACCTTCAGCACCGATGATCACGGAAATGTTTTCACGGTTGATTTGTTTTTCGCCATAACCGGCATCCTCCATGGCACGCTTGGCGACCAATAGCGTCAACAATTGTGTTGGTTCAATAGCTGCGAGCGATTGCGGTGGAATCCCGAAAGCTAAGGGATCAAAATCAATTTTCGGAATAAAACCACCCCATTTTGAGTGCGATACGTCCGGACCGTCTGCGTCAGGTTTATAGTAAATCTCTTTGTTCCAGCGTTCATCTGGAACTTCGGTAACGCTATCTTTTCCAAGGATAATATTGCGCCAAAATTCTTCCAGATTTTTGGCTCCCGGAAAATACACTCCATTCCGACAATGGCAACGTCCAACGGTTTTTCGCTGGAAAGTGGTTCTTCCGGTAATATTGCTTCATGGATATACTGCTGGTTGTCGATGCCGACATGTTGATGCAGCGCGTCTAGGGAGATCACCTTGTTCTGCATGGTTGCAATCTGGCCGATCATATACATACCCAGGTCCAGTTGTTCACTTTTCGGGATGTCGACCAATTTATCACCTTGACGGTCTACACCTTTAGCAGCAATACGTAAGCGGCCGACGTTTAATTTTTCGAGTTTTTCCCAGACTTCTTTTTTATCTACACCTGCAGCCAAGAGTTTGGATTTCTCCCGGTTGAAGTGTTGTGCAAAAGCCGTATTCAAGCAACGAGTTTCATGCCCTGGTGCTGTCTCCAGGAGGACAGTGTCCCTGGCTTGCATGGCTTGCAGCTGAAATTCTTCCTGAATTGCACCTGTACTTACAGCCTCTTGCGTATAAAGATATGCTGTTCCCATCAATACACCGACTTTTACGCCTCGCGCAGCTAAGGGAGCTGCCATGATAGAAACAAATGCTGTTGAGAAAGCATTGTGTATGCCGCCGGCAAAGAAAACACTGATCTGTTCGGGATGATCTTCTTTTAAGATACGTTCGATCTGTTTTTCCCAGAGCACAGTGCTCGAAAGAGGTCCTACGTGGCCACCGCATTCGCGACCTTCGAAAATGAAATTTTGACACCCTCCTTTAGAAACATGTCGAGCAGGGCAGGAGACGGTACGTGTAGAAACGTTGTTATGCCTGCTTTTTCAAATACCCTAGCCTGTGCAGGTCGACCACCGGCAATCAGGACAACAGGAGGTTTAGCTTCCAGGATATAGGCCGTCTGTTCTTCACGCAATTCCTGTGGTGCAAAGCCTAAGATTCCCACTCCCCAGGTTTTGTTTCCGGCGAGTTGTTTGGTTTCCATAACCAAGGTTTTGGCTTTTTCACCACGGAGCAGGGACAGGGCAACAAATGGGAGTGCTCCAGCTTCCGCTACGGCATTGGCAAAAGCAGGGACATCGCTAACACGGGTCATGGGACCCTGTGCGATCGGATAACGCAGGCCTAGTTGTTTCGCTAATACATTGTCACTGTCAATCGGTTGTAATGCTTTCGCCTGCTTTAAATGGCCGTACATGGCTTCCTTAAATCCGAAAATAAGCTTTTTCAGTGTTCTGAAATCTTCATAAAGATCGATGGCCAAGGAAATGTCTTGCCCCATCGGGATATAACTCGTAGTAGGATTCAGGTCGGTAAAATATGCTCGGAGTTCGGTCGTGTCAACCTGGTCCGATAACACTGGAGAGTTTGGTCGCACCAATACGCGATGGTTGGCAATGATCTTGGTTTCCGTCCCGTTTAATTTTCCACAGAGTGTTTTGAAGTCTTGGGAACTGAACTTTCAGGAAACAGCGCAAGTTGGCTGTCCAACACAATTCCAGTGGCACCGAGGGATTTTGCGGCAGCAGCGGTATGCAGACCTATGCCGCCCTGTACCCATACTGGTATGGACTGGATTTCTTTGATAATCCGTTGGAAGAGTACAAACGTGGATTCATATCCAACGAGACCTCCAGCTTCATTTCCTTTTATGATAATTCCTTTTGCGTTAAGCTGTTCCGCTTGTATGGCTTCTTCCAGACTACTGACCTGATACACTATAGACAGGTGCGGAGCTGTGGGAGCTGGGGTGCCAAAAGGAAGAATGACGACGCTTACTTTCTCCGGAATTTCAAGGGATAGAAGTTTATCATTTGGAAAATAAATTCCATAAGTAAATAGAGCAGTCTGATCAAGTTGATTCAGTGCTTCCTGAGCGTTGGCTAAGTCGTGTCCCAAACTTAGTACGGGAAATGCACCCGCTTGATAGAGTTTGGGCATGAGATTGACGTCAGGCTTTTCAAAAGGCGTTAATCCAATAATGGTTAAATTTTTCATGCATTGATGATCTTGAAAATATAATAGCAGGAGATCCATAACAAACATCAAAATCTTAGTGGTTTTGATAGGAGGGTTGTTATGGTAGAATAAAAGTAGTTAATTTCTATTATATTTTTAACAATAAAGGTAATTTGATAATGATTTTTAACAAAAAGTAGTAAATGCTTGAGTATTATTAACCAAGAGGCTACAAATTTATTGAAATTCAGTTGTATATCGTTTTTTAGGTCTGTGTTTCGAAAATAATAAATATTTTCTTATAGTTGTAATAACTAAAGGGATAATTTTATCTCATAAAGCTTTTTTGATTGTGTTTTATAATAATAGGTTGTCGTTTTCGATTTCTATATTATTTGTTTGCGATCCTTCTCGGCAGTTGTGAAGTGAATAAAGCGTATGAGCGCTTTGATTATCTTGCTTCCTGCATGACTTTTATATTTAACTATTTAATTAAATATGAATAATAGGTAATATCTTTCAATAGATCAGCTGATTAGTTTTATTTTTACATTTATGCTTGTAAGGAATGCCTAATAAGTGTATATTTGTGCCACACAAAACAAAGGTGATACCTTTTTCGGGGTGTAGCGTAGCCCGGTATCGCGCCACATTTGGGATGTGGAGGTCGTAGGTTCGAATCCTGCCACCCCGACTAAAAAGCTCTAATGAAAGTTAGGGCTTTTTTTGTTTCTAGGCGAGATGAGAACCTACGGCCTTTTGAGGAGCTGTGAGGTTCGATCCAAAGGAGGCTCAGGGTCGTGTTTGGGCATTGTGTGGCTGAACCAATCCTGCCACCCCGACTGAACCAATGTAATGTAAACAGCTTTTTTCATAGTCAACAGCCAATATAATTTTCCATCTTGTTGAGCAACACATTTGCTAAAATCATAAACTAGCGGCCCCTTTGATTACAAAGATATTTTGGCATCTATCCTAGGTGTTCTTGTAGGTTATTTAATTTGTACAGTATGTCAGTTTAAACGGACTTTTGGTGATAATCAATCCAATAACTCTGAACTGGGGAATTCCCAACTTGGCAAACTCCAGGATAGCTGAAATCTTGTTCTAAGAGTTTGGTTTCTTCATGTGTTGACTCGTAAATGAATGCACGATTTTTGCTTTTAATTTCATTCGGTTTCGGATCAGAAATTAAATATGGATATAAAGAATTCATGCGATGCTGTTTAAAGAGATTCATCTGGCGGGAATAAAATCAGGGAAAATTACCTTGGCCTTTCGTCAATGGAAACAGGCTGCTGTCAAAAGCGGGACGCTGTTGAAGACTTCGGTTGGTTTGGTTGAAATCGGTGCGATAGAAACGGTCGACGAATCCGTAATAACTGACCAAGAGGCCATGAGTGCTGGTTTTAAAGATAAAACTCAACTCTTAAAATCGTTCAGACAGCAATACTTGGCAACGATTTTCAGGACAGCTGTCCGTTATCACTCCGAAGACCCGCGGATTAAGTTGCGGGAGGGGACTGAACTCTCGGAGGAACAGTTCATGCAGTTGAAAATAAAAATAGCCCGCTTGGATACTGTTAGTAGACAGGGGCCATGGATAAGGTTAATCTTATCTGCCATAAGAGAAAATCCCAATCTACATGCGATCGGTATTGCGCGGTTACTGGGTTTTTGAAAAGGAATGGCTGAAACTAAATATTCGCAAGCTGAAAAACCTGGGTTTAACAATAAGCCACACCGTAGGGTACGAGATTTCACCTTTGGGTGAGCGGTTTATTCAACTGCTAGAAGCCGAGGAGCAGTAATTAAAGCTGATATAAACTAGACTGTTGTATGATCTTAATAATGAGGCTGCCCAGGCGCAGCCCATCGTTTTGATTTTCTTTACTGTATGGCTATAATACCTTATTCTGCTTCAGAAACAACTTATAGTTGTTCTGATGTTCGAAATAGGCAACCTGACCTTCATTTCCGATAAGGACAATGTAGGCCTTCGCTTTATCAACTTTTGATCCAGTATGTGGATCTATGGCATAGCGTACATTCTCATCTTTTGGGATTCTCTCTTTGCAATTTTCGCAACAGCCGTAATAGATCTTTCCATCCAAAGGTACCGCCAGTTGCTTTTTGCCCATAAATTCGTCATTGACCATACAGACCATATCCTGTGGGACCTGTTGTCCTTTTTCATAACCAAATTGCTTTTTTGCGTTACAGCTGGCAAAGCTGCATTGTTGTTTGTGTTTTCAGGACTGCCACAGCTTATTGCCAACGTAATTAATAAAGCTGAAAATAACATTGATCTTAACATTTTCATATATTTTCTATTTAATAGGTGTTCCCTCTGTGATTTCTTCGTTGGCCATTTTTATTAGCTGGTCACCCTCCGTGAGTTCGCCGAAAACTTCAATTTTATCATTGAGTATTCTTCCCTTGTTTACAGGAATAAACTTTGCGTTTCCACCGGCATTTTTGATGACATAGATTCCCATGTTGCCTTCGACCAATGCCGAACGTGGAATAAAGAAAGTTGCTTTGCTGTTTTTAAGCTGAACCTTTGCTTCGGCGACCATAAAAGGCTTAAGATCCGGATCGTTATTGACAAAGTCTGCTTCAAACTTTTCGGATCGTAACTTCATGTCCAGCGTACCACTTTTTCGGGTTATTGTTGCTTGGAAGTTCTTCTCCGGAAGTGCCCTTACCGTGAAGTTGACGGTGTCACCTATGGCTACATAGGGAACATGTGCTTCCGGAACCGATAGATTTAAACGGAGTTTAGATGAATTTTGGATGATAAGCAAAGGTGTTCCACCCATGGGGCCAACATAGGCGCCGATATCTGTATTTCGGGATGTAATGATACCACTGAAGGGTGCCCGTATAATTAAATACTGATTGATATCCTGTATTTCTGTATAGGCGGCCCGAGCGGCTTTTACACTGGCTTCGTCAGAAAGTTTTTGTGCCGTAATTTGATCCAGGGCATCGCGGGCAATAGCGCCCTTAGTCTGGTTTGCCCGAAACATACGATCGTAATTGGCTTTTGTTGCTGTATAAATCGCCTCTTGCGAAAGTATTTTGGCCTTTGCATTGGCTATTTGAGCCTGCAATTCGGGAGCTTCCAGCACCATTAGTATCTGCCCTTTGCTGACCTGCGAACCAATATCTACATGGATCGTCTTGACATAACTCTGCACCTTTGCAAACAATGCTGTCTCCTGATCAGGTTTTAGTTCGCCCGCCAGTTGTAGTGGAACAGTAGGATTCATTTTGGCAATCGGGATGGTCATCAAAGGCATGAACCCCATCTTCGTGGCTTTTGGGGTTTCCTTTGTGGTGCCGTTGTTCTCTTTTGTATTTTGGTCGCATGCGCTAAATAATAGCGCAATTGCTGGTAATATGATTGACTTAAATTTCATAAAGAATTAGATTTTTGTTTTAACAAAATGAATGCTTTCCTCATCTTCAGGATCCAAAGAAGGCGAGGTCGTTGTTGCTTTGTGCTGTATCCATACAAATACCAGCGGGAGGACGATGAGTACCGAGAAGGTTGAAAAAGAAGACCTCCGATAACAGCGCGTCCCAATGGCGAGACCTGGTCTCCACCTTCACCAAAACCGATAGCCATCGGTAACATCCCCGCAACCATGGCGATAGTTGTCATGATAATGGGACGGATGCGAAGCTTGGCGGCCTCAATAGCGGAGCTTATTGCATTTTGATTTTTCAGTCGTAGCGATTCTGCATTATTGATTAATAAGACCGCATTGGCAATCGAAACGCCGACAGACATAATGAGTCCCATATAAGATTGTAAGTTGAGTGTCGAACCGGTTAATTTTAATAATATCAACGCTCCAACGATCACGAAAGGAACTGTAGAGAGAATAACGAGTGATATCCGAAAGGACTGAAAAGTCGCTGTAAGCATCAAAAGATAACCACAACAGCAATCAATAGACCTGTAGCGAGATTACTCATCGTCTCATTCAGTACAGGTGCCATCCCCGCGACTTCAATATTGATACCTTTTGGTAATTCACCCAAAGATGCAATAGCGGCTTGAATGTCGTGCGAAGCCTTCCCCAGATCTTTTTATGCAGATTTGCGGCAACCGTGGTGTAGCCCATAGTTCCCAAATTATAGCTTTCACCAAGTTCTTTGGTTGCCGTAATTGTTGCGACATCGCCTAGCACGGGACGGTCTGCATTCTTAGAAAGTGTTAGATTCTCCAGTTCTTCTTTACTGTTTAAAATATTTTGTGGTGTTTGAACCTGCACATCGTAGGCAATTCCCATCATTCCACCGACCCAAAAATTCTTATTGGTATAGCGTGTGGATGCGGTAGCGGTGACCAATGACTTTGCGATATCTTGTGCATCGAGTCCCAGTTGTGCCGCCCTTGTCCGATCGATATTAATCTGTAGGGCTGGATAATCCATGGACTGGGGATCTGCTGGTCGCGCAGGTAGTCGATCTCCTTTAACTTTCCGAGAAGTTTTTGCGCATACATGCGATTCATCTTTTTCATCATCCCTGAGATCCGGATCTCGATAGGGGTATTGGTGCCCTGACTTAGTATTTTCTCAGTAAGTTCAATGGGTTCGAAAGAGAGCTGTATTTCCGGCATTTTTTCTTGAAAGTACTTTCTGAGTTCATCCTTTAATTCATCCGAATTACCTTTTAGCTTCTTCAATGCCACCTGCATCAATGCCTCGTGTGGCCCGGCATTGTATAAATAAATTGGGCTAACGGCGAAAGTAGAGGGGTGCTGACCGATAAAAACCGATGATATGGCAATATTATCAGGGCCTACTTTTTCCTTCAAAAGGGTTAGAAACTGCTTTACTTTTCCTTCAGTTACTTCGATACGCGTACCTTCAGGGGCTTTTATCCGTACCTGAAACTGACGGGAATTGACTGTAGGCAATACATCCTTACCAATTCCTGATATAAGAAAAAGCATGCTACCAATGCAAAAATCAAACTTAAGCTTACGATTATCTTGTGTTTGGCTACCAAGTTTGACAATAGATGCAGAAAGCGCTCACGAAAACGATCAAACCAATTTTTCTTATGTGCGGGATTATGACATGTTTCAGGATCATGTTTCATCATCCAATTGGCCATCACGGGTACAAAAGTCTGCGACAATAAAAACGAAACAATCATCGAAAATCCGATCGCCAGTGCAAGCGGCATAAACAATGCACCGGGAATACCGGTCATCATAAAAGCAGGAGCAAATACGGCCAGAATACAGAGCATGATCAAAAGTTTTGGAAAAGCAATTTCCTTACAGGCATCCCAGATTGCTTGGGCACGCGTTTTTCCCAGGGCAAAATGCTGGTGGATATTCTCGATGGTCACCGTACTTTCATCGACCAATATTCCAATAGCTAATGCTAGTCCCGATAAGGACATGATATTGAGGGTCTGTCCAAATAGCTTCAAAAATAAAACACCAGAAATAATCGAAATAGGGATGGTCATAATTACAATCAGCGCTGCCCTGCGGTCGTTCAGAAATAGGAGCACCATCAGACCGGTGAGGACAGCGCCCAGAATTCCTTCGATAACTAAGCTTTTCAAGGCATTGCTGATATAAACCGACTGGTCAAATTCGTACGAAATGCTGACATCGTCAGGCATATTTCGTTGGATTTCGGGCAAGCGTTCTTTAAGCTTATTGACAACATCCAGGGTCGAAGCATTTCCTGCTTTAGCGATATTAATATAAACCGATCTTTTTCCGTCAATCAGGGCATAACCTGTGGCGATATCAGCACCATCTTTTATGATTGCCACATCACGGATGTATACATTGTCTACTGTGTTTTTAAAGATTGGAATTTCCCCAGTTCTTCTATTTTCTTTACCGTATTGTTTGTCGGTGTCAGATAGTTTTTGTCACCGATATACACATTTCCGGAAGGAGAGGTGATGTTATTTCTACTGATGGCTTCAACAACCTGTTCCGGAGACAGGTTGTGCGCCCGCAGTTTGTAAGGATCTATGTTTACTTCGATTGTCCGTGGACTTCCGCCAAAAGGTGGAGCAGTTGTCAGTCCCGGTATCTTTATTAAGAATGGTCGCGCACTGAAGTTCGCGATATCCTGTAGTTGATTATTGGTTTTCGTATTGCTACGAAAGACCAGCTGACCGACAGGCTGGGAGGAAGCGTCAAAGCGGATGATGAAGGGTGGTGGCGCACCCGGAGGTAAAAATACCTGGGAACGATTGGATAATGCATTGATGGTTGCGATTGCTTCTCCCATATCAATACCCTCATAGAAAACAATTTTCATGAGTGTCAATCCCTGAGTATTCTTTGATTCTATACTCTTAATACCATTGGTAAACAGGAGCATGTTGACGTACATTTTGGTGAAATAACCTTCCATCTGCTGTGGGGTATAGCCGTTAAAAGAGTGGGCTACATAAACGACAGGCAGGTCCATTTCGGGTAGGATATCTACTTTAACATCTTTGGTTGCTTTGATACCAAAGAATAACAGGCCAATGACAATAACCATAATGGAAATTGGTTTTTGCAAGGCAAATTTGATGATATTCATAAAGGATAGACTTAAGATTGATGAATGAAAATATTGAAATCACCCTGCGCGGCGGCCAGCGATAGCAATGCCTGCCAAACATTATTCTGTGCAATTTCATAGTCGATCTCAGCTCTATTTAAACTATACAATGCCTGGGTATAATCAACCAGGGTTGTCAGTCCATTTTCATACAATGCATTATGCTGTTTGTAAGCAAGACTAGCAGCGGACAATTGGATTTCGGTTTCCCTGAAATTGTCAATGGCATTTTTAGCTGAGAATCGGCGAGGAGGGACTGCGCTATAAAATCTTTTTATGTTTTTCATATTCTCTCTGGATCGCCAGAGTATATAATTTTGCTCCCTGTTTTTGGTATCAAAACGGAAGATATTAGTCAGGTTCCAGCTGAATGAAACGCCAAGCAGATAGTTTGCTCGGTTTATACCCACTCCTTTAAAATAATTTGAAGAGTATGCTGAGTTATCCTGCATATAGTTCCAGTCGAAACCAGTGCCGCGTCCTTGTAGTACGCCAAAAGCGGAAACAGAGGGCATGCGATTGGATTTCAGGATTTCCTCGGTTTGTATGCTCTCGTTGATTTTGCTGTTTTGGAATAGCAGGAATGGATGTTTTTCCACGGAAGCTTCGTGTTGTACTACTTTCCTGTTCGGGATACTGGTATTATAGGTCGTATCCAGTTGATATGTTTTAAAATCATCATTTAACAAAATGGCGAGTTGTTTTGAGTACTCTAGTTCCTTGTCGTAGGATTTGATCTGAAGGGATTTTGCATTAGAAACTTCTGCTTTGGCCAATTGGGCATCTACATCAGCGATCAATCCACTTTCCGCTCTGGCGGTAGTCATTTCATAAAAAACCCGTGCACGGCCCAGGTTTTTTCCTGAACATATTTTATCCGTTGACTCGCCAGTAGATTCAGATAGGCGGCACTTGTTTTGATTTTGTGCTGAAAGATTTCCTGTGCAAGATCGGCCTCGGTTGTCTGTTCCTTTATTGAACCGAGGAGCACCTGATTTTTGATCCTTCCAAAGGTGTATACATTCCAGTTGACATTGGCAAAATAGAGCGATCCAAATGCGGCATTCCAATTTTGTTCCGCTAGGGGCATGGATGTTGCACCCGATGCAAGACCACCATAGGCATACATAGGACCATGTTGGGCATTTATTGTTCCAAAGCTCTGCTGTGCTGCTAAGGTGAGGTCTGGAAGATATTGTTGTTTTTGAAAGACAGTATGCTGTTTTGCTGCCGATGCAACAAATTGCTTTGATTTTATCTGGTCGTACTGTTCAACGGCACGTGTGAGGGCATCTTCGAGTTTTAAGGTCTGTGAAAAGCCATGTAGGCTCATTCCCCAGATTACACCCAATGATGCAATGAGTTTTAATTTCATCGAAAATAAAATTTGTGAGTAGACATCAAGAATTAAGGCGGTACCTGTTTAGGCACCACAAGCTTTTACAAGATGTGTGCTATCAAATTCGATAAGTACAATGAAGGATATAGAGCGGATTGCTCCAGATGGGGCTTTTTAAGGATAGATAAGTGAGGATTTGTCGTTATTGCTATTGATAAAAGATATATCAAATAGGGCACCCAGCAGTTGGTTGGGTATCGCCGAACCCCAGAATTTTACCGAAAAATCAAAGTGAGATTGCTTTTTTAGACTGTCGTTGAGTTTGACCAGTTTGGACTGATGTTTACAGCAGTCTTTCTTTTTCGTTTAATTTCTTGTCCTTTGAAGAGCAGATCGGGCAAGGTTTATTGTTGTCAGGGTTTTCAGTATTCGTCCAGCTGTACAGTTTTACAGATGTTCCTTTGCAAATATGCTGGTACTGTGTAAGGCCTAAGGCCAATACCGAATATATTATAGAAAGAAAGATGACGAGTAATTTTTTCACCTGTTTTTAATTTATCTGTTGAATTGCCGGTAAAATCGCCAGCATCATAGGGTGCTAGACAAATCGCAATGGCTTTACGTATCAGTGATGCAAATATATTTTTTTCTTTTAAAGGCTTATTTGTACAATTTCATCAAAGTTTTATAACATTTATAGCCCTATTATTCATCCCGCAGGCTATCAACGGGATTGGCTATTG
Source organism: Sphingobacterium sp. E70 (assembly GCF_019285695.1). Lineage (NCBI taxonomy): Bacteria > Pseudomonadati > Bacteroidota > Sphingobacteriia > Sphingobacteriales > Sphingobacteriaceae > Sphingobacterium > Sphingobacterium sp. E70. Next base: position 3,771,382 of record NZ_CP079104.1, read on the forward strand.
CGGCCCGAAGCGCCTGCCAGCTTACTGTAACCAGTGCAATGCAGATTGCAATCAGTCCTGCCGCGACAAACATCCACCATTGGATGTTAATGCGGTAGGCAAAGTTTTCCAGCCATTTGTTCATAATCCACCAGGCAATAGGCGAGGCTATGAGTAAGGCTATTAGCACTGGTTTCATAAAATCTTTGGAAAGCAGTGCCACCACACCCGATATCGAGGCTCCCAGTACCTTGCGAATTCCGATTTCTTTATTTCGTTTGGTTGCTGTAAATGAGGCCAGTCCATATAACCCCAGGCAAGCAATAAATATGGCCAATCCCGCAAATAGACCAAGGATTCTTTGCTGCCTGATGTCTGTTTTATAAAGGGTGTCAAACTTCTGATCCAAAAAGTGTATTCAAAGGGATAAAGCGGAGCTGCTTTATTGAATGCGGCTTCGATTGTTTTCAATGCAGCGGGAAAGTCATTCGTATTCAATTTTATAACTACTGTTCGCAGGTCGTCGGATGGCGAAATAACAAGTGCATCCATGTTTTCTTTCAGGGAAAGGAAGTTGAAATCGTCCACGACACCAATGATGGTTCGGCGTGAAGAATCCCGGATTGTATTTCTTATCCATTTACCGATGGCTTGTTCGGGGTAAAACCAAGCTGTGTTGCTGCAGTACGGTTAATGAGTACTGCTTTGGTGGAGTCTGTTGGATATTGCATGGAAAAATCCCGCCCAGCAAGTATCTTCAGGCCTAAGGTACGGACAAATCCAAAGTCTGTAAATTCCGTTCTGGATTTCCATGACTCAGTATCCTTTCTCTCCACCTCAAAGTTATGGCTATCGAAAAAGCCCCCGGTTCGCCGGACATGAAAGAAACTGAGGCAATGTTGCTGTTGCTCAGCAATTCGTTTTTGAATGTATGCATGTTGCTGTACAGTTCATTATTATCCAATGGAATCACTATGCTTTGCTGATCATCATATCCCAACCCTCTTTCTTTTACATATTTCATCTGTTTTGTGATGATGGTGGTTCCGATAATAAGTAAAATGGAAATGCTGAACTGTAATACCACTAAAATCTGACGAAACAACGCTCCACCCTTGCCTAATTGCAGTTTACCCTTCAATGCCTGGATCGGAGAAAAGTCGATAGGTAAAAAGCCGGATAACTTCCTGCCAATAATCCAACTACAAAGATAATGGCGACCAAAAAGACATATATTGGCCAGGAATCCCAGGAAACCGTCAACGTGTATCCTAAGAGCTGATTGTAAATTGGCATCAGTAGTTGTAATATAGCAATGGAGAGCAAGCAAGATATAAAAGTCAATAGGAGAGATTCGCCTATGAATTGATAGGTCAGTTGTGTGCGTTGTGCCCCAGTACTTTCCTCAGGCCGACTTCTTTTGATCGGTCCACCGCTCGAATGGTGGAGAGGTTCATAAAATTGATACAAGCGATCACTAATATCAGGATAGCGATGGAAAGAAAGATGTATACGACTTTTTTGTCTCCATGTTTTACATCGTCGAATTGGCTGTGGGGTTCAAAATAAATGTCATATAATGGCGTGAGCGAAAGATCGAATTTAATGTTCATGAGATTGGAAACTGCTTTCATGTGTTTATCCATAAACTGTGGAAGCTTGCTTTCGAGCAGTTTTTTATCCGTATGCTCACCGAGTAGGACATATGTAAACATACTGTTGTTAATCCAGCCTTTAAACCACTCTTCTTTAGAATAGTTGGCGAGTGGTATGACCAGGTCAAAATCCAAATGTGAATTGGTGGGGACGTCTTTTGCGATACCTGTAACGGTAAGCTGTTTGTTTTTATCTAGCTTCAGCACTTTGCCTATCGGATTTTCATTGCCGAAGTATTTTTTAGCACTTGTTTCCGTGAGCACTACGCTAGCGGGATTCTGCAAAACAGTCTTTGCATTTCCCCTGATCAGGGAAGACTGAACAGATCAAAGAAATCAGAATCCGCTACATAGAGTTTTTTTCATTGAACGCGATATTATTAAAGGAAAACAATCCATTGGTCGGCATCACTCTTACCGCTTTCTTGATATCATCAGGATAATCTGTTAACAGTGCTGTGGCATAAGGGGGAGAGGTAAGGTACGCGCTCCTTCGAACTGTTAAAGCCACGCATTACCCGGTGAATCCGGTCGCCTTGGATATGAAATTTGTCCACACTGAATTGATTCACGATAAAAAGAAATATCATCAGGCACACCGTAATCCCTATTGTCAGGCCGAGAATATTGATAAACGAAAATACTTTATTTTTTTGCAGATTTCTCCATGCAATTGTGAAATAGCTCTTTATCATACTTTTTCTCTATTAGTGACTGTGTTTTAAACTTATATTCATCAACTAGTCCGACGAAATCGGTCATTCAACTATGGTATAAAATACGTTGTTCAATATTCAGACATTTTCAAATAGATTGCCAAATAGGTAAGTGTCTTTTAATGAATGTGTTGCTTTGTTTTTTATTTTGTTGACTGTTCATATTCGAACACCAGTTATTCATATTCGGACAGCTAAACAACTCCGTTTTAACGGACTTACGTCATGTTGACAATTAGATTTTGGTATAATACTTGTAAATGTACCCCAAAAATAAATTATGAGCATATTAAAAATGACTTTTAAAAATTGGATGCTGCTGTTGCTTGGAGTAATTGCGGTTGGAATGACATCTTGTAGTAAGGAAACTGTTGATAATATTGGCAGGGATGCAGCACTGAATATAATCCGTACCGGAAATTGGGAACGCTGGACTAAAACCGTTTCAGGAAATAGTGTCGCTGAGTTAAATGTGACCCGTGAAATGATGGAGCAGGGCGAGACACTTAATTTTGATAAAGATGGTGCCTGGCATAAGAAAAAAGATAAATCTGCGGTAGCTTACGACTACAGTATGCCTGATTCAAAAACAATGATTTTTGATGGTGTTGAATATAAGATTCAGGAAAATATTGTTTCTACAGTATCGAAGCTAACACTGGTTAATCAGCAGGGGGCGATTAAAACCACTATGATAATCAAAAGAAGTTGGTAATCAGGCGGGGCATAGATTCGAATCCTTTCACCTCGAGCATGTTTATAAAATAAAGTCAAAACCCTTCAAATTCATAAAATTTGAAGGGTTTTGTTTGTGAAGACATTACTTCGGGCTGTTGAAAGTTCTGGACATATCATTACAGTTGGCTATCAATTGTTTCTATTATAGGATATCAAAAGATAAATCGACTTGTCGTATCCAATAAAATGCAAAAGCGAAATTGACTTATTGAAATCTGTGCTGTGAAACTTTTTGTACCTTTAGCTAGTATAGCTAACCATATAAGTTCTTTTGGGATGGTCCGATAGAACGAAATATTATGAAAAATGAAAATACTATTGACTTTGTTATTGTTTGTAACCATAAACCTTTATGGACAAGACGCTATTTTGAATCAAAAAAGATAAAAACAAAATTCGATGATGCAATTTCGGTTTTGAACGTTGGGACATTTCATATGGGAGAGACTTCCGATGCAAATTCGCTAGCATTTGATGTGAATGATGAAAACAACAAAATAGAAATAAAGAAGTTGGCGAACATTCTAGCGAAATTTAAGCCTACCATAATTGTCATCGAATCTTTGCCCAAAAATGATCCTATAAGACAAGCAGATTATTTAGATTATATCGAAAATCCGGATAAAAAATTTCAAAAACCTGATGAAAGAGAACTGCTAGCGTATGAAGTTGGACGATTAAGTGGGGCAAAGAAAATTTATGGAATAGATTTTAAAGAGAGTTACAATTATAATATCGGCAGTAGTGTGAAAAATGCCATAGACAAAATCACGGTCAATAAGTATTGGAAGTTATACGAAGAAAATCAAAAAAACATTGTAAACGAGAAAATTTCGTTCTATGACTTGTTCAAATTGAATAACCACCCTCAATATTTAGAAAGTTTAATGAACATAAATGCTGATCTGCTGACTTATATCTCAAGTAAAGGGAATGCAGAAGGTGCCGATGAAGCTGCGAAATTTTATCATAGAAATTTGGTGATGTTTTCAAATTTTAATCAAATTCCTGTTGATAAAAATGACAGAATCTTTATATTAATGGGAGGGACACATACAGCTTTTTTATAGATTTTTTGAAAAGGAGCCCAAAATATAAACTTGAAAATATTTTTGACTATTTAAAATAAACCTTTTTTTCTTTTTTTTGAATTCCTACTGGATGGTTTAAACGAAAATAATCGACAATATTTTTGGAGTAATTTGTTCGTTGTAAATTTATTTATCAACGTATCAGTTGGTTAACGATATTGTTGAAAATAATTTTGAAAAAAATATTTTTAGTGTACTTTTGTGCCACACAAAACAAAGGTGATACCTTTTCGGGGTGTAGCGTAGCCCGGTATCGCGCCACATTTGGGATGTGGAGGTCGTAGGTTCGAATCCTGCCACCCCGACTAAAAAGCTCTAACGAAAGTTAGGGCTTTTTTTTGTTTCTAGGCGGACGAGACCTACGACCTCTTAAGGAGCTGCGATATTCGATCCGGAGGAGGCTCAGGGTCGTGTTTGGGCATTGTGTGGCTGAGCCAATCCTGCCACCCCGACTAAAAAGCTCTAACGAAAGTTAGGCTTTTTTTGTTTCTAGGCGGGACGAGACCTACGACCTCTTAAGGAGCTGCGAGGTTCGATCCGGAGGAGGCTCAGCCTCACAATGTTAAAGAGATTTCCGAATGATAACTTGAGTAGGATTGCGTTGGTTTAAAGTTTTCTTTTGAAGTACAGCCTTAGCTGCTGCTTTTCCCATCGCCCGAAAATCAGTAGATATTACCGTAATTCCCCCTCAAGGATCTCTTTGACGTCAGTATCATTATAGGAAATAAGGCCTATATCCTCGCCCAATGTAAATTCATGTTTTTTTGCCAATTTAATTATGGATACGTCATCCGAATCGTAGCGACTAAAGGTGATAAAGGCTGTATGCTTCTTAAACTTTGTCTCATCTACGTCTGGAATAATGTCATAATTGATGCTTGACTCTTCGCAGTATCGGACGAAACCATTGATGACATGTTCGGCATGTAAAGCTTCAGGATGTGCGATCAATATGATTCTTTGGTACTTTTGAATATTATTCTGCAATAAGGAAAGGCTGTTGTAAATATCGTATTCATAATCCTGATAGATAGCCGTATAATTTCCGGAGAGTCCCAATTGATTGTAGTCGATAATAATCCTTTTGTTCGGAGGTATGAGATTGATGATCGAAGATGGATCATCTTTCAGGAATGTAACAATAACAAAATGCGTATAGTTGTTGATGTTTTCGGTGATAATATTGCGAAAGACATTAAAGTTGTGATGATGAAAATAGACGTCGATCGCTGCGGTCCCCTTGGTCTCAACTAACAAAGATTGATAAATCTGTTCACGCATGGTATTCATTTTATCCAGAAGTAACAGGATGCGATAAGAATGCTCCACCTGTTTTTTCTTTACATAATAACCTTTACGATAGACAGACTCAATTATCCCTTTTTCGAGTAGATAATTAAGACCTTTCAAAACCGTCTCTTTGCTCATGCCGAGTTGGTCCTGCAATTGATTTAAAGAGGGAATACGGTCTCCAATATGTAGGTCGTTCTTTTCGATCAATGCATGAATGTGATCTACTAGTTGAAGATACTTCATGCGAGACCCCTTGCCTGTTTCGTTTGTAGTGGACATGTGATGAATAGTCATTTACGATAATAGAGTCAAACTTAGATAAACTTGTTTTTATATGCAAGTCTTGATATTATTCAGATAACGGAATAAGTTTGATGATTTTCTCCCCTTGAAGATATTCTCAAGAAGAAACTACATCTTTTTTAATTTTTTTTTTTTGCAGGGGCAAATATAATTTATACTTTTATAAAAGCAAACCAGTCTAGACCAGACTAGATTGCAACGAATAACTAATTATAAATACTATTATGACTCTATTTCATCTAAAGGCGGCTCTGCTTTTATTGGGGATTTTTTTCTAACGTTGTCCTCCTTTGGACAACAGCCCACTTCTGTCAAAGGAAGAGTGATGGATGTCGAAGGGCTTCCTTTGGTCGGAGTTACAGTATCTAATCAGTATAAAACTGTAACAACTTCCACAGACTCATTGGGTAATTTTTCGATATCGCCCATCTCTCAAGGTGAATTATTACTTTTTTCAATGGTTGGCTATGTTACTGTAAAACATGCGGCCAAATTGGATCGTCCTCAGAATATCCAGCTTTCACGAAGCGAACAGATACTCGATGATGTTGTTGTCATCGGCTATGGGACAACAACCAAACGCGATTTGACTGGAGCTGTAGGTCAAGCTAATTTGACAGATATGCGTAAAGCCCCTGTTGCCAATTTCGAGGAAGCCCTAGCCGGTCGGGTGGCTGGGGTTAAGGTAAGTTCAAATGATGGACAGCCGGGGCGGAACTCAATATCGTTATTCGGGGTAATAACTCGGTGACACAAGATAACTCTCCACTCTATGTCGTTGATGGATTTCCGGTTGAAACATCTGTTGGGAATACCATTAATCCCGAAGAGATTGAATCCTTGGAGGTGTTGAAGGATGCTTCTGCGACAGCGATTTATGGTGCTAGAGGAGCCAACGGGGTGATTCTTATTACTACCAAAAAGGTAAAGTTGGAACCCCGGTCATTAACTACAACGGTTGGGTAGGACTCAATCAGATCCTAAAAACGCAAGAACTGCTAAATCCATACGAATTTGTGAAATATCAATTGGAACAGAATCCCACCCTGTATACAAATATATACCTAAAGGATGGTAAAACCCTTGAAGATTATCGCAATATGGAGGGAATCAATTGGCAGGACAAAGTTTTTAGAAAAGCTGTTACCCACAACCATTCTATAGCGATACGTGGGGGCGATCGTACACGATATGCAATCTCTGGATCATTATTGGATCAGGATGGGATAATCCTAAACAGTGGATTTAATAAATATCAAGGAAGAGTAGTGTTGGATCAGACTATAAATAACAAATTGAAAGTAGGCTTGAATCTAAACTATACGGCCTTCAAACGATATGGTACCGTGGTGTCAGAATCTCAACCTAGCCCGACTGCGAGCCTGATGTATGGGCTCTGGGGGTTTCGACCGATCACTGGAAATGCGCTGACGGATGCTTCTTTGATAGACGATCTGTTTGATCCGGATATGGACCCAAGCTTAGGTACCGATTTACGGATCAATCCTTATCTCGCTGTGCAGAATGAGTATAATCCCCTGTTCAGTACAAATCTTGTTGCTAATGGTTATCTGGAATATAAATTGGGATCGGAGTTGACGTTTAGGGCTACTGGTGGCTATACGCGTATAAACCAACGACGGGAAGTATTCTTTAACTCAAAATCCAGAGCAGGACATCCCTTTTCAAACAATAAAGTAAATGGTTCTATTTGGAATAACGAAGTCACTAATCTATTAAATGAGAATACCCTGTCTTATGACAAGAAATTTAATGGGGGCATCGGCTAAAGGCGGTCGTCGGGTTCACTGTGCAAGATGTCCGAAATTATACCAACGGATTTACGTCCATTTTGGTACCCAATGAATCATTAGGTATTAAAGGCCTGGACGAAGGACAGATTACGATGGCGCCAGTGACTGACGCATCCAATGGACTGATATCTTATTTGGGGCGGGTTGATTATAATTATCGATCAAAGTATTTGCTGACACTGTCTTTCAGAAGTGACGGCTCCTCTAAATTTCCGAAATCCAACAGATGGGCTTATTTCCCTTCGGGATCTTTTGCGTGGCGATTGAAAGAGGAAAACTTTTTGAAACCGATCAAGATTATCAGTGATGCAAAATTGCGCGTAGGCATAGGTTCTACCGGAAATAATCGTGTATCAGAGTATGCATCACTAACGGCCTTACAGATGAATCCCGCTTCAGGCTACAGTGTAGGTAACAGTGCCGGTCAGGGAATGGTGCCGACGAATCTTGGAAATCCAAACTTAAAATGGGAGACCACCGTTCAAACCAATGTTGGTCTCGACCTCTCCCTACTCAAGAATAGAGTGTTCCTTACAACAGATTATTATCACAAGGAGACACGTGACCTATTATTGAATGCAACGTTGGCTCCCAGTATGGGATTCCTGACAGGTTTCAAAAATATTGGACGGGTATCTAACAGCGGTATCGAATTTACATTGGAGACCAAAAACATACAGGCTCCAAATTTCTCATGGAGTTCAAGTTTTAATATTGCATTTAATAAAAACAAAGTTCTTGAACTCAATGAAGGAGAGCCGAGTTTGGCAACACGTGTCACTTGGGGAAATTTCAATAATGCATATCCTTATATCGCAATACCAGGACAGCCAATAGCCTTGTTTTATGGGTATCTTTTTGATGGTGTCTATCAGTACGCAGATTTTGACCTCGTCAACGGAAACTATCTACTGAAAGCGGGGCAACCCAATAATGGAGTCCCCAGAGCAAGCATTAAACCAGGTGATATTCGCTTTAAGGATATCAATGGCGATGGACAGGTTGACAATTATGACCTGACAATAATAGGCAATCCAAATCCAAAACATATCGGCGGATTTAACAATAACTTCAATTATAAAAACTTCGATCTGAATGTTTTTTTACAATGGAGCTATGGTGGGGATATCTTAAATGCCAATCGCATTGAGTTTGAAGGCGGAGATCCTGTCGCTCGCGGTTTTCTGAATATGTTTGCTTCTTTTGCTGATCGTTGGACCCCGGAAAACCAGACCAATGCGCTATATCGTGTCGGCGGTCAGGGGCCAGCAGTGTATTCTTCCAGAACGATTGAGGATGGATCCTATTTACGACTCAAGACCCTGTCTTTAGGATATACTTTCAATGCTGATCAGCTCCGAAGATTACGAATGAAATCCATACGACTTTATGTCGCTGCACAAAATCTAGTTACATGGACAAAATATTCAGGGCTCGATCCCGAAGTGAGCACCCGTCCTGGAGCATTGACACCTTCGTTTGATTGGTCCGCTTATCCGCGCCCTCGTACGATGACAGTCGGAATTGACCTTAATTTTTAAACTAACCTTTGATCAAGATGAAACGCATTTTTATTTTTTCTATATGTATCGCTTGTTTAACCAGTTCATGTTCCAAATTGCTGGATAAAGAACCTGACTTTGTGACCACTGAAAAATATTTTCGAAATGAAAGCGAATTGATGAATAGTCTCAATGGAGTCTATAACAGGCTGATTGACACCTATGGGCGGATGTATAGCCGTGGGCTTTTTAGCTATCTTGTCGTTAGTGATGAGGCCTATTTCAAGAATATATCAATCAACAATATTCGAGTGATGGTCATGGACGCAGCTGATTTGGACATTACTAGATTATGGGAAACCTTATACGAAGGGATAAATAGAGCAAATCTATTATTGGAAAATGTTGATCGTGTAGAGATGGATATCACCAAAAGAAACGCCATCAAGGGCGAAGCACTCTTTATGCGCGGATATTACTATTATATCCTAACCGATTTCTTTGGAAAAGTTCCTTTAAAACTATCTTCTACCCAGTCTCCCAACGACCCTTACCCAGCTCAGGCGACCCTGGCGGCTTTGTATACGCAAATTGTAAAAGATATGCAGGAAGCGGAAAACCTGGTTTACGAAAGTGGAGTAGTGGCTAATGAAAGAGTGTGCAAAACGGCTGTTCAGGCCGTACTAGCCCGTGTGTTTCTAAAAATGGCGGGACAGCCCCTCAATGATCACGCTCGCTATCAAAATGTTATCGAATATACGGATAAAGTGATTGCTTCAGGAAAGCATCAGCTCAATCCCAATTATAAGCAAATATTTATCAATCATTCACAAGATATCAATGAGCCGAAAGAATGCCTTTGGGAAGTTGGCATGTTTGGAAATAAGATCGGAAACATCGATCAGGCTGGTATGGTTGGTATTGAGAACGGTATCGAATGTCCCGATGAACGTATTGGGTATTCAGGCGGAGCAATGCGGATTACAGCCAAATTATACGATTTGTTTGGTCAGAAAGATACAATGCGGCGCGATTGGAGTATCAGCCCTTACCGATTTGTGACCACGGCGGAGTTACGCAAAAACAATATTATAGTGCAGCTCAACTTTATGATCGAAACCCTGGAAAATGGAGACGGGAGTATGAGACTGGTACCAAAGTAAGAAGTGCCAATTCAACCAATTTTCCAATTATAAGGTATAGCGATGTATTACTAATGAAAGCTGAGGCAGAAAATGAGGTCAACGAATCCCCGACTGCAGCCGCCTATGAAGCAATCAATCAAGTGCGTAGGAGAGCTTTTGGTAAGGCGTTAAATGAGGTTAATGGAGATAGTGATGCGCCTAGCGGAATGGATAAAATAGCCTTTCTAGACTATATAAAAGACGAACGCCTGCGTGAATTTTGTTTCGAGGGTATCCGGAGACATGATCTAATTCGTTGGGGAATTTATATGCCCACTATGAATGCCTTGGGACGCGATATTTCAGTCAATGCACCTGCGGCACATCGATATGGTGGTAATGCTGGCCTGAACACGACGGAGAGAAATGTGCTGTTTCCCATACCAAATACAGAGATAACCATTAATAAACAGATTGTCCAAAATCCAGGTTGGTAAATCTGGTGGATCACAAAATAAATAGACACAGATGAAAATATCGATGATGTATCTCATGCTGGCCGTATTGTGTGCCAGTTGTATGAAAGAGGATATCGCTAGTGCCGATATGGAGGTCAGGACGAATGCCTCAAGTTACAAGGTAGGTGATACCGTTGTATTCCGATTTGAGGGAACCCCTGACAATATTGTATTCTATTCTGGAGAGAGCGGACACAACTATGACTTGAAAGATCGCCTTTATGCAGATAACGATTTACAGGTAGATTTCAAAACACTCGTACAATGGGGTGTTATCTATGACAATCTAAAATTATTGGTTTCCAATAATTTCAGCGGAATATACACGAAAGAAGAGGTTGATAAAGCCGCCTGGACAGATATTTCAGACAAAGCCGTTTTCTCCACCGGGCAAGATAATACGCCCTCTGGAACTGTAAGTTTAAAATCGTATCTCAGTCCAGTGGATACAGGATCAATATATCTGGCATTCCGATATACCGACTTTCAAAAGCCGCAACAGAACAGATGGGTCATTCGCAGTTTTAATGCAGTAAAAATATCGCCAGAAGGTGTGCAGACGAATGTTGCTACGATATCCAATGCAGGCTGGAATGCTGTAAGTTTTCTAAATGACAGTAAGGGATGGACAATTTCGACAACACAACTATTGATGTATGGCGGTGTTGCATCCGATACCGATAATGATGATTGGGTGATTAGCAAAGGTTTTAAAGTAAAGGAATCCATCGCGGACAAAGGAATAGCACTTAAAAATATTGGTTCAAATCTGCGGGAATACAGCTATGTGTACAAGACCTCAGGTGTCTATAAAGCTGTGTTTGAAACCTCCTCCGACTGGTATAGTGGTCGCAAAGCAGGGTACGCCGAAGTGACAATAACCATTACACCATGATCGATATGCAACGGTTAAATAGAGGATACAGTCATTGCGCAGGGGTATGGAAGACGATGATGATACTGCCATTTTTATGCTTGGCAAATGTTTTCGCACAAAGTGGGGCTGATGTCCACCTAGAAAATAGTGTGCTGCAATTGATCTGGCGTGGGGGTAAAAATGGCTATCAGCTTCAATCCCTCGCCTTGAAAGATGGAGCGGGAGGAAAAAACAGCTTACGATGGCGACACAGCAGCGAACGATCCTTTACGCTAAACATAAGCCACTAGATAAATCTGCGACTGTTTATGATTATGATGGGAAGCTCATTCATTTTCCAGACTCTCAATATCGTTATGTAATTCCAATCTGGTCGCAAAGTTTATCACCTGTAAGCCTAAATACAGCTGGTGAAGTATTACACTATCAGCCTACTATAGTGGCTTCAGCTTCACCCTCGGGGTTGAGATTTCAATACGAAAACAAAAAAATTGCCCTGTCAGAAGAATGGAACCTTGATCCAGATCATACGCATGATATCCGTGTACAGATGACTTTAAAAGCGAAACAAAGCGGATATTATTCCCTGTCGTCGCCATCACTAGCGATTGGTGATCGCAAGCAGTTTCAGTGGGCGGTGATTCCGGGATTATTCCAAGGAGCAGCGCTCAATCCTGACTTTGTGGATGCCTATGCTTACGGACATGGTATCCCTGATCGTCCGGTCATTGTCCGTGAACGTACAGCCTCTACATTAGCGGCGCTGTTAACGACACAATCTGGAGTGACCTTAGCGACCGTAGCTGAACCCGGAACTGCAAGGGATCCCTGGTTGCATGATACAAAGACTCATGCGGACTGGAAACTTGGATTGTCATTGATGAATCGAAATAACGAGCTTACACCGACACTCTATCATCCAGTACTGGGTGAGGCTGGGTCCTACTTGAACGAAGGACAAGAGATCACATTTTCTTTTCGATATACAATTCAGCAAACTTCGTGGTACAATGTCCTAGGGCATGTGATAAAAGATGTTTATAAGTTTAGTAATTTTTAAAATTGAAAGAGACGAATCGTTCCTTAACGGATCGCCTTTACGCGATGTATGATTATGTCTTAGCAGATAGCACTTCCAAATGGCGGACCGTAAATGACAGGAATACGGTGATTGGTGCTCAGGATTATCTGGGTGGCGTGTATGGATCTGCAAAAGATGCCATGAAAAACTCTGATTATGGTGCGATGTGGATGCTGGCTAGACTTACTGGAGATACCACACTCAAACAGCAACGACTCCTGCAGCCTTAAACTTCAAGTTGCAGCAACAACAGCGAGAGCCCGGGTTCTTTTATGGATCAGCTGCCGGCCAGTATTACCTATATCGCAGTCAACAGTTTACCGAAGAATGGGGTCCGTATAGCGAACCCATTGGTACCAGCTATTACATGTTGATGGATATCGGCAATATATTGCTTTTTGAACCAGATCGATCTGATCTTAAACAAGCCTTGCGTAAAGCCGCAGATTGGCTGTTGTCAACAATGCATCCCGATGGACATTGGGAGGTTGCATATGATAATAAATCAGGCCGTCCCATGTTTGAGGACCTATCTGATCTCCGACCAACATTTTATGGACTCTTGGTTGCGCATCAGTTGCTAAAGGACGAAAAATATAGAGATGGAGCAATTAAGGCCGCAAACTGGTTTGTCGAACATGCAGCAAAAAAGGATGGTTCCTGGGTGTCTGTGGTGATACGCGATTTGCACCTGATTTTGCAACAGCACAGTCTATACAAGCCCTCCTCGATATGTATACATTGACCAAGGATCCACGCTATCAAGCAGCAGCTTATCAGGTCACCAAATACTATACAACATCGATCTATACGCATCCGATCCCCTCTCGCGAGATCAAACGTGTGAATGGGACCGCTCGTCAAGATTGGGAAATCAGTCAAGCGGGGCTGGGATTTGAACATGGAGGTATTATGGGCTCTGCAAATCATCATGGCCCTATTCTGTTATCGAGTCATGCGGGGCTGTTTGTAAGACTGTATGCAAAGACGAAAGATAGTCTATTGCTGGATATGGCAAGAGCTGCAGCCTGGGGACGGGATGCTTTTGTGGATGCCAATACCGGAGTCGCTTCCTATTACTGGGATGCAATGAATAAAGGAGCTGGGCCATTTCCGCATCATGCCTGGTGGCAATTGGGATGGATTACCGATTATCTGCTCTCCGAAGCAACGGTTCGTTCCAATGGTAAAATCTCCTTTCCGAGTGGATTTATAACACCTAAAGTTGGGCCACACCGCAGTTACGGCTTTGATAAAGGGAGAATATTTGGCAGATCTGTCGATTTGAAAATGAAAAAGGGACTTATCAGCCTCGATAATGCACAGATAGATTATATCCTGGCAACGAACAGTGATGCTAAGGAACTCTATATTGTTTTGCTAAACAATAGTGTGGATCAGCAGGAGATTCGACTCAGGGTGGATAAAGGTCAATCCCGGCGTCTATTTGGATCAGAGCAGCGGGAGGCTTTTCTTATCAATGCCAATGGGGAGAATGAAATCGGAATGTCAGCATCTTCAGGGTGGAAAATCACCCTGCCAGCAACGGGACTAAAAGTAATGAAAATCAACTATCAATAACCATTTAAATCAACTAATAGTATGAATAGCAACATTAAACATTTAAAAAACTGTTGGATTTTACCAGGATTCTTTGGACTAATGTTTACGGTTTTAAGTTGTACAGGGATCGAAAAGAGCTTACAGCAAAATGAACAGCAAAATCAACAACAAGTAGAGCATAAACTTGCACGAATGGCGTCTGTTGCCGGGCAATTGGATTCACCTATGGTGAAAAGTCTGGCTTATCAGGTTATCGTCAACAATGATACCTTGGACGTATGGCAAGAAACCTGTTATGATCTGGCCCAAAATGGCGGACAAACGGATGTACATACCGCATTGTTTAATTATGTGCCCGGTACTCAGGTCAAGATTATTTGTAGCAGTGCATTCTCAAATTTTACGCTTTCGCCTCAAAGATTGAATATACCGGTTGTGAAGAATGGAAATGAATTGACCTTTACCCTCCCGGAATATTACAATTATGCGTTAGCTATCCCTGGTCGAGCACCCTTGCTATTATTTGGATCTCCCGATTACAGTGCTTATAAACCTGGGGCTGTTGTTTTTGCCAAGGGAATACATCATGGCGTAAACGGAGTTTTTAAACTTGAGTCCAATAAAACCTATTATTTAGAAGAGGGAGCGATTTTAAGAGGAAAGGTATTGATAGAAAACGTGTCTAATGTCAAATTGATCGGTCGAGGTTATATTGATGATCGTACCGCTCCTGTCGCTGGAAACTTTGTCAAAGTCTACCGTAGTCAAAATGTGGAACTTAGGGGATTTGGCGTCCGGCATGCCGCTTTAGGTTGGCAAGTGGATATGGTCAATTCGTCGAATGTCAACGTGTCCCATCTTAACCTACTAAGCTTTGGGCAGAACAATGATGGTTTGGATTTAGGTTCAGGATGTCAAGATGTGCATTTCTCCCACTGTTTTATTGGATCGGGGATGATGGTTTTGGTTGGCACGCAACAAATGCGGCTGCAGATGGTGAAACACCACTTCTAAATTGTAGCGCTCACGACTGTATGATCTGGAAAAACCAGGTGGGTGTAGGTATTCGTATAGGTTCTTCATTGGAAACCAGTAGTGTCGAACAGCTCACATTCAAGGATATTGATATAGCCAAAATGACTTGGGAGGTCATTCTGTGGCGATACCACATTCGGATTGGGCCGATGTGAGGAATATCACCTTCGAAGGTATCCGTGATGAGACCATTGGAAATACACGATTCGTGTTGATGTATATTAAGCAGAACTCGAATTCAAATCCAGTCTATAGACCCGGAACCATTTCTAATATTCGATTTATTGATTGTGTCAGCAGTGCCACAGCGGCTACTTTCGAGGGCTATGATGCGGAGCATATGATTAAAGACGTGACCTTCAAAAATGTAAAAGTGGGGGCAGGAATATGTTGCAATCTGATATCGTCGCGAATTCCTTTACTTCGAATATCACGGTTGTAGATTGATGTTAAAAATATTTTACGAGGACTTGTATTCAAATGGTATGCGTAGCTATCAATTAATCATAACGATCCTATTGCTTTTTTACAATGACTGATTTGAGTGCGCAGAATACCCGGGAGCTCGATAAGATTGCAGCTTCGCAAGGTGCCGCCTCGCAGCTATTATTTTCTGTGGATCTCCATAAAGAGGAACTTATTCATCCAAGCGATTTTGAGCGAGATGACGAGTGTATAGTGCGCGGTGGTATCCCTAATTTTCTTGCTAAAATTACCGATGGTCAAGATGTAACCGTCGCATTTATTGGTGGAAGTCTGACACAGGCAAATTATTGTTACAGAATGCAGATTTCCACCTATTTGCAGGCACGTTATCCATCCACCAAATTTAAGTGGGTCAATGCCGGCGTATCTGGTACAGGTACAGATCTGGGAGCCTTTAGAATTCAGGAGCAGGTATTGACACAGCATCCCGATCTGGTTATCATAGACTTTGCAGTCAATGGCGCTTATGCCGCGGGCATGGAGGGAATGATCAGACAGATTATCCAGCATGACCATCATACCGATATCTGTTTAATTTATGCCATTTTGGGAGGGCAAACCAAACTATATCGCAACGGAAAAATACCGTTACATATTGAAGCCCTGGAAGCATTAGCCGATCATTACCGTATTCCTACAGTACATCTGGGAATGGAGATTTCCCATCTGGAATTTCAGGATAAGTTGTTATGGAAGGGAGATGCGCAAGCTGCTGGAGAACGCATTTTATTTTCAACTGATGGTATCCATCCGCTTAAAGCCGGAGGCAATCTATATGCAGCGGCCATTGCTCGTGGAATTGACAAAATGAAAGGATTGTCAAGGCCGGCGTCTCATCCATTGCCCAAACCGCTAGTTTCTTCCGAATGGGATATCGCGGGGATGTACAGACCCGATGATATTGCTGATTTTGATGTTAAATGGGGGCGATTTCAACAAAAGAATCCAAGCTAAAGGCGTTCAATGGATGGTTTGATACGGTGATGGTAGCTGGGGAAGAGGGAGCGCAGTGTTCATTCGCTTTTGAAGGCGATATATTTGGCCTATTTGATATCGGTGGACCTGAGGTGGGACAGCTTGAAGTCTGGGTAGATGGCCATCGAGTAAACCTACATAAATTGCAATCAGATAGTTTTCAGCCCTATGAAATAATAACAGGGGATAACGGTAATACCCCATTGAATCGTTTTAATGCCTACTGTAATAATCGATATAGAGGTCAATATGATTTGATCAAATTGCCACAAGGGAAGCATGAAATCAGTTTTCGTATATCATCATTGAAAGCAGATAAGCGGCTGATTTTGGGGCCATCTCAACAAGAGGATATTGTTCAACATCCTGCAAAATATGACTCCTCTGTAATTTATTTAGGACGGATACTCCTACGTGGGAAACCAATTTTAAAGACGACTAGAAAACAAGAAATAGGAGACATGAGACCACAGATATATCGCCAAGGGTAGTGTGAACCGGGCGAACCGAACGATTGAGCCTACGAATACCTTAGAATACCAATATAATGAGTAAACGAGCTCATGAATAGCATTGGAAATAAATACTTATGAATAATGTCTTAAAGGGGGAAATCGATTAATGAATAAAAAAATAATTAGATGAAAGCAACTCAATTAATAAAGCTATTTAGCTGTCTGTCCCTCTGTTTGGGCATATCGTTTACCAATGCCCAAACTGTATTGACACAGCAGCAGAAATGGGAGGAGAAGATACAGCGCTATGAACGTCTGGATAAGCAAAATCCACCACCCGACAATGTCATCTTATTTGTAGGTAGTTCGACCATTGAAAATTGGAAAACACTAAAGGACGATTTCGTCGGTCGGGCTGTGCTGAATAGAGGGGTCTCTGGAACCAAGACAATCGATCTGTATACCTATAGAGACCGATTGATTACACCATACAATGCAAAGCAAATTTTTATTTATGAAGGCGACAACGACATTGGGCTGCATTGGCCTACAGATCGTATTGTAGCGCAGTTTGCTGCCCTGTTTAGTGAAATACGAAAAACCAAACCGCATGCTGAAATAATTTATATCTCCATCAAACCTTCACCGCGCCGATTGAAAGATAAAATACAGATCGAAGAGGTTAATGTGCGCATTAAACAGTTTTTAGAACAACAGTCTGGAACTGCCTACGCGGATGTATATTCTAAAATGCTGGATGTCAATGGTGATTTAGTATCAACATACTATCGGGAAGATGGTCTCCATCTGACAGCTGAAGGATACACTATCTGGAAAGATGTGATTTCCAAATTTATAAAATAGACGAATTTGCCCCAGTATAAGGGGTATTGAATAAGGTGATAACGAGATAAAAAGAAAGTATATATGATTTATAGCAAGGGGGAATCTCCAGAACATTAAAGAATGAAGTTGTTACCGCCGATTTAGCGGTTGTGGGTGGTGGTATGTCTGGCGTGTGCGCTGCGATTACAGCAGCTAGGCAAGGTTTGCGTGTCGTGTTGGTACAGGATCGGTCTGTACTTGGAGGAATGCCTCCAGTGAGGTTAGATTGTGGATACTGGGGGCCACTTCCCATATGGGTAACAACAATCGTTGGAGTCGAGAAGGTGGAGTTATTGACGAAATATTGGTTGAAAATGTGTATCGCAATCCGGAGGGTAATGCCGTGATATTGGATATGATTTTACTTGACAAGGTAAAACAAGAACCCAACATCCGATTGTTGCTTAATACCAGTGTCTATGAAGTCCATAAAGAAGCTGACGAACGGATCAAGTCATTAACTGCTTTTTGCAGCCAGAACTCCACGCAATATACCCTTGAATCATCTTTATTTTGCGACGCTTCTGGAGATGGTATAATTGGTTTTCTCTCCGGAGCTGCTTTTCGCATGGGGGCTGAAACACGAGAAGAATTTGATGAGGCTATGGCACCAGATACTTCCTATGGTGAGCTTTTGGGCCATACTCTTTATTTCTATACCAAAGATGTCGGAAAATCTGTGTCTTATACTGCCCCAGCTTTTGCCATGGATGTTACCAAAGAAATACCACGGTTCAAAAATTTCAATGCCAAAGAACATGGCTGCAAGTTGTGGTGGGTGGAATATGGGGGCGTCTAGATACTGTACATGATACCGAAGAGATCAAATGGGAACTTTGGAAAATCATCTATGGTGTGTGGGATTATATCAAAAATTCAGGACAATTTCCTGAAGCCGACACGCTGACATTGGAGTGGGTTGGAATGGTTCCCGGAAAACGAGAAAGTCGTCGGTTTGAAGGCGATTATATCCTGACACAAAGGATGTGGTCGAGCAGCGTCAACATCCAGATGCCGTAGCCTATGGAGGCTGGTCCATCGATCTGCATCCTGCGGATGGTGTCTTTAGCGACCGTCAGCCCTGCAACCAATGGCATAGTAAAGGTATTTTCCATATCCCTTATCGTTGTTTATATAGTCGTAATATTCAAAACCTCTTTTTGGCGGGGCGTCTGATCAGTGTATCCCATGTCGCATTTGGTGCGACTCGGGTAATGGCGACATGTGCTTATGTTGCGCAGGCTGTGGCGGTAGCGGCAAAACTATGTATTCAGCACCAACTTGCACCACGAGAAGTTGGACAATCCTATTATATGACGGAATTGCAAAAGAGCTGCAACGAGTCGGTCAGTATATCCCTGGTTTTCATTTGTCCGATAACAGCGATCTTGTACAGCAGGCAGAACTCACTTCTTCGAGCAATTTGGACTTTAAAGGATTCTTCAAAGAAAATATTTTGTGGAAAAATCTGGACATTTCCGCAGCACAACTTCTTCCTGTAGTTGCAGGCGCGTTGCCTATCTTTCTTTTGGAGATTGAAGCGATGCAGCCAACAATATTGGAAGTCGAGTTGAGAAGTAGTGAAAGGAAAGGTGGTTTTACGCCAGATCAGAGCTAGGGAAAATTAAAATTAGTTTAAAACGTGGTATTCAGACAGTAACATTAGATTTTGGATTGAAGATATATGAGGATCAATATGTTTTCCTTACGTTTCTCCAAAACAAACATGTGCGATTGGCCTATACTCCGCAGCGAATATCTGGATTGCTTTCTGTTTTTAATGGAGTGAATAAAGCCGTTTCAAATAATGGTAAACAAGTAGCCCTGTCGGGATCTGGAGTAGATTCATTTGAATTTTGGACCCCACAACGTCGGCCCGAAGGACATAATCTCGCCATTCAACTATCATCAGGACTGTCCGTCTTTGGGATCGAAAATGTGCGGAATGGTATTGATCGGCCGGCAATCCGTCCGAATGCCTGGGTCGCAGCAACGGACGATCAGCAGCCAATAATTTCGATTAAATGGAAGCAGAAGCAGTGCATAAGAAGGATCGAAATTAGTTTTGATACCGATTGGGATCACGCGATGGAATCGGTATTAATGACTCATCCTGAGACCGTGATGCCATTTTGTATTCGGAATTATAGCATTGAAGATGGAAATGGAAAGATTATTTACACGCAGCGGGCAAATTTTCAGACTAGAAATGTGATAGAACTTCCGGAACCTTGTGTTACAGATGAGCTGACTATATCTCTTGAGCACCCTTCTCCAGATGTACCAGCAGCCGTTTTCGCTATCCGGTGTTATGCATAGTTTATGAAATGATAATATTCAGTAATTTAATAGTCGATACAAGATGATAGATACAGTAGTCATAATCGTTTTTTCAGTATTCATCATGCTGGTTGGGATAAGCTTTTCACGAACTGGAAGAAATTTGAAGTCCTTTTTGCTGGAGGTGAATCCGTGCCTTGGTTTATAGGCGGAATGTCCCTATTTATGAGTTTTTTTCAGCAGGTACCTTTGTCGCTTGGGGTTCAATAGCGTATAGTCATGGTTGGGTAGCGATTACCATTCAGTGGACCATGTGTATAGGTGGGCTGATTACAGGTCTCTATCTTGCACCCAAATGGAAGGCCACAGGAAATCTTACTGCGGCTGAGTTTATTAAGGAGCGCCTAGGAAGCGCTGTACAGAAGTGTTACATCTATGTCTTCATGATCGTTTCGGTATTTCTCAAGGGCTCCGTATTATATTCTGTGGCCAAACTTGTTTCCGAATCGCTGGACTATCCCCTGATCCCAGTTACCATTGTGCTGGGCATCTTAATGATCGCCTATACCGCCATCGGCGGTTTTGGGCCGTAATGGTGACGGATATTCTACAGTTTGTCGTCCTGACAGCAGCTATTGTGATTGTCATTCCATTGGTTTTTCAGGAAGTGGGTGGTGTAGAGTCCTTCTTGGACAAAGTGCCAGATGATTTCTTCAATGTTGTAAACGGTGAATATACCTGGGGTTTTATTTTAGCTTTTGCGTTGTATCATATTTTTATATTGGGGCAACTGGACATTTGTACAGCGGTATACCAGTGTTGATACGCCACGATCAGCTTCCAAGGTCGCTTATTTATTTGCTGCATTGTATATTGCTAGCCCGATTTTGTGGATGATTCCGCCAATGGTTTACAAAGCCATCAATCCGGATTTGACCGGCTTGGCGACAGAAACGGCTTACATCATGGTTTGTAAGCAGGTGCTCCCAGCAGGATTACTTGGATTGATGCTGACGGGAATGTATTTCTCGACTTCGGCATCCGCAAATACGGCCTTAAATGTTGTATCGGCTGTTTTTACAAACGATATCTATAAAGGAACTTTAAATCCACAAGCCTCAGAAAAAAAGCTGATGTTTATTGCTCGCGCATCATCTTGGTTTTTTGGTTTTTTATGATTATTGTTGCGCTGATCGTGCCATTGATTGGCGGAATAGTCGAGTTCACCCTAAGTATAGGTGCCATTACTGGTGGACCATTATTGGCACCACCGATATGGGCGTTGTTTTCAAAGCGATTGACAGGAAAGGCTACTGTGTATATAACCGCTGTTAGCTTAAGCGTCAATCTGCTGTTTAAGATTATTTTTCCTTTGTTGATAAACTCTAAACTTAGCCGAGCAAACGAGATGCTGCTTGGAGTTGTACTGCCCTTCGTTTTGTTGGTTTGTGTCGAACTGTATGCGAAATCACGTGGGAAGATAAGTGCAGAGTACCTCGCGCTCAAACAAACTAAAGCGGCACGCAAGGAAGCTGTACAGCAGATTGATATAGAAGAACAGATGGCACTGAAAAATCAGAATAAATTTGGATTGAAGATGATTGCATTTTCGCTCACCTTTATTGCGTTGTTGCTTTATGTACTGTGCTTTTTCTTTGCCGACCGTTCTCCATTAGTTGGTGGAATTGCCACAGTAATACTTATCAGTTCATTGATTCCATGGCGAGCATCTAATCGTGTTATTATCCATTAGGTTTAGCGGTACTGATGGTATATATATTCGTCCTGAAATGGTAACTTGAGAATCAGTTATTGAAAAATGACTAGATTTTTGGTTTTTTTAAGGACAAGTGAGGATTTTAATCGCTGTTTTAATGATTTTAATTATTTTGGCTAGGGTTTTATGTCTAATTTGGGATTAATATATCGATGCTTGGATTAAAGTTAAATTCCTAATTTTTTACTTTTAGATTCAAGTGCATAAATGCAAGCGCGTTGTTTAAAGCCAGCTATTATGAAATAGCTGGCTTTATGTTTTAATCTGAAAATGGTGAATCTATTTAATCTTAGAAATAAAAATAGATAAAGAAGATCCATCTCTTAATACCAACTTATCTCTTTTAACCGCTTTGTGCCGCTTAAATTAAGGGTGTTGATATGAGAGCCATGACAGCTGAAATCTTCTAGAAATTCCAGACCAACGATATTTACTGACTGAATAGGGTTTTTAAACGCTATAAAAAACTTGAGATTTGGGAATTTTGTTAAATCCAGGTGGTGACTGATCCTGTTTTCATTGATCCATATTTCCTCTAATTGCGGACTACTGTCAAATTTGAATTCCTGAATTTGATTTAGATAAGCATGTACTTTTTTAAGTCTTTAAGACCACTGATATCGAGACGTGTCAGTTGGTTGAATCCAAGACTGAGTTCAATTAGCTTTTTCTGGTCTGAAACATCAAGTTCTCGTAAATTATTTTTATGGCAGCTAATGTTAAGTACATTGATACAACCTTTAATATTCATGGATTCCATATGAGTGTCAAATCCATAAATAAATTTTAGGTTTGTCATCCCCGAAAGATCTACATCTTTGATATCGTTTTCATAGAAGCCAAGGTCTTCCACATTGCTGAAACTTTTGATCCTCCAACGAAGTGATACCGGCTTTATTTACATATAGTACTTTTACATTTTTGCTTCCGAAAGCTGGATTTTTCCGTCGCCATTGGTGTCAATTCCTTGAGCGATAAGACTTTTTTGAAATTGGCATCGGGGATCCTGACCTCTTGGGCAATTGCCGCTGAAAATACGTTAATCAATAAAAGGCAACTGACAAATAATTTGAGAGACATGGCAATGATTTTAAAGTGATACATTAAGAATCTGACCTTCCGCCGAGATTTCGATAAAGGACTCCAGTCGTTCTACCGTATTATATAAGTACTGGTATTTTTCCATGATAGGCCTGTCATAAGAAGATAATTGATGTCCATAAACATTAAAACTTCTAATGGTTTCAGTTCCGACCTGTCGCTCCGCTATTCCAGATTTTGTTTCATAGACCAACGTATTGATATAATATTTTCCCGGATTTAGGCCTGTGAACCCAAATGAACCATCCGTGTCAATCCGCGTTAGTATTCGATAGCTATAGGCCTCATCTGACATATAGATCTGCTTTTTACCCTTTTTATCTTTTTTCTTCAGTTCATACCATTCATAAAAATAGTTGGTGCAAGGATAAAGTTCTACGACATTGCTCAGGTACTTGGTCTTTCCGGCAATCATACCTTTTAGTGTAGCAGTTCCATTACTTCCGATCATACGCTTGGCCAGTTCCACGTCAAAAGAAGACTTCGGGAAAACCACTTTCGGATCTTTCTGCGCCATGAGATAACCCGGCAAAGAAAGTAATACGAGTAGAATAATTAAGGGAGTTTTCATATGCATTAATGCTGATTGTCGTGTAATAATTTGTTTGAAATTACATTTTCTTTTTGTGCCAAACGTTCCATCTTATAAGGTGGTCCTTTTTGTTGGATGAAATTCTTTGTGGTAAACCAGTTGATAATCATTGTTTTTAGTAGGTCTGGATAGGATGTCAGCTGATATAGCTAAGAAGAATCCGATTTATCTGGATTAGATGATGGAATAAAAAGTACCGTCTTATAAGACGGGGCGACCTAAGTAAAAGGTTTACGCAGTTTTGTCTATAGCAAAGCGCTACTATAAAATCACATAAATCAAAATAGAATGAAAATAGCAAATTTGAAAACTACATTTCTAGGTCTGTTAATGATCCTTTTACATCTACCCTTTTTACCGGTTGTGGTAAAGATGATAATGGGGGCGGAGATGATCCGCGTAAAGGCTTTCCCAAAAATGTAACGATCAGGTATGAAGTGAGCTCCACAACAAACAATAAAGCTCGTGTGAGCTACACGAATGAAACCGGTGAAGATACAAGTTTAGAAAATGCGGCACTACCCTTTTCCAAAGAGGTGAAGAAAAAGTAGAGTTCGCAGAAATTGTTGCTCTGGTAGGTTCAATTTCCGTTGTGAATAATCAGAATACAAATGTGACAACAAAGATCTTTATTGATAATAAGCTAGTTGAAGATAAGACTTCAAGCTCCAATAGTGTGAGTGTTATCGGGCAAGCGAGATATCAATTCCTTAAATAGCATAAAGTATTTTCTAATAAACATTGACTTAAAGCGAAATCATCCGCAATGAAAATTGGGGATGATTGGCTTTAATTTATTTTTGTCGTCTTGATGTGGATCATAGCGACTAAATTTTTTTGAGAATCTTCCGAACCAGAATATTGACACTTTCTCTCTAATGGGTATCTGGTCAGGTCGAATTTTTTACAATGTAAAAATCAGAAGGTTCCAATTAGAAAAGGCGTATTTCAGACCCGTAAAATAAGAATACCCTTTACGCTAAATCCGCTATTGGTTCGATGCGCCTGAAGGTCTATTTCAATTTGGTAAACAATAGAAAAGAAAGTATATTGCTTATCGCTAATATTTGTCAAACAATAATATCTACGAATGTAGCTGTAGAGCAAAAACAGCTGCATCATCTTAATTTTATCCTAACTAGCTTGCTATGACCTCGATTTGGCATATTATTTATATCGGCGGAATTTTTATGACGGCCTTTCTTTTTATTCTGCTGATCAGTAAATCAAAAAAATACTGCGGATAAAATTTTAAGCGTTTGGCTTTTCTTTGCTTTTTTTGACTTGATTTTAATTGGTTTGTATGGTTCGCGGCAAATCAAAAAATGCCCGCATTGTTTGGATGGGAGATGCCATTCCCTTTTGCACGGCCCTTTTTGTATTTGTATATTTTGTTTGTAAGTGGTCAACAGCGGCATAAATGGCTTTATCTTTTGCATTTTGTTCCAGCTGTGACCGTCACA
Organism: Sphingobacterium sp. E70; assembly: GCF_019285695.1. Taxonomy (NCBI): domain Bacteria; kingdom Pseudomonadati; phylum Bacteroidota; class Sphingobacteriia; order Sphingobacteriales; family Sphingobacteriaceae; genus Sphingobacterium; species Sphingobacterium sp. E70. The sequence continues at coordinate 3,796,685 of NZ_CP079104.1, forward strand.
ATGATATTGGCTTTTGTATTGCCTGTTGCGATTGTGGAATATAAAGAAAAATATTACTTCGCCCGTGAATATGATACTTTAATCATGGTTCTTGTCGCAGGTTTTATGATTTCAGGAGTGACCTATATCATCTTATCCTTTCTTCTTTTGCGCAAGCATAGACAAAATATTATAGGTCAGTTTTCCAATACTGAGAAAATTACCCTGAACTGGATGCGTTATCTGATTTCCGGTATGGGAGCGATCTGGATTGTCGTTATATTTGACCCTAACCCAGCTGTATTTTTGTGGTGATCACATTATTTATTTTCTTCTTCGGGTATTTTGGCATTCAGCAAGTCGGTATTTTTTCTCATACACGACCAACGCATGAGGTACTCCTTTGAATGAATTGGAAACTGCCGGAAAAATACTGCAGGGCGATGTTACTCCAGAACTTGTCGAAAAGGTGAAATACGAAAAAACGAGACTGGAAGAATCCGAGGCTTCACACATCCATACGAAACTGAATACCATCATGAATGAACAGAAATGTTATCAGGATCCTCAACTAACTTTGGGAGATTTAGCCAAAATACTGGATGTACACCCTGTTATCCTGTCACAGGTTATCAATTCTAAAGAGGAAAAATCGTTTTATGACTTTGTCAATAACTATCGGGTGGAAGCCTTCAAGGAGCTATTGGTCCGACCCGAGAGTAGGCAGTACACGATCCTATCGTTGGCCTTTGAGTGCGGTTTCAACTCGAAAACAAGTTTTAACCGGAATTTTAAGAAAATTACACAAATGTCCCCAAGTGCCTATGCAAAAAAACAACAGATTACTTTAAAGGCTGAGGGATAAGTTTGAAACTTAATGGTAACCTGGACCGGTCTGTATCAATTGGAAGATGATTGTTGCTCGTAATAATTCAAATCGTACATATTTTGTCATTGATATGGTCAAATGGACGCGAACTCTTAGCGTTTTTTAACACGATATCCCTTGGATACCAGAGCCGAAACAGTTAAATTGCTGGAAATTTATTGTCAATTAGAATATAAACATAAACAATATGAAAAGAAAAGCGGCATTTCTTTTAGGGCTTTTGGCATCCGCTGCGCTACCGCAAGCAACTTTCGCTAAAGATTCTATAAAGGAGTCAATTGTTCAAGACCAAGAAGTTGAAGGAAAAGAGCTGATCGGGCGATGGGATATCGAGGTTGATGTCAATGGCACCCCTGCGCCTTCCTGGCTTGAAGTGAAATTGTCAGGTTACAAGACGTTAGTAGGCCACTATGTGAGTACTTCGGGAGTGCAAGACCTGTTTCACAGGTTTTTTATGAAAATGGAAAATTTAAATTTGCGATACCACCACAATGGGAGGGCGGAAAGATGAATTTGAGTGTAGAGGAGAGATCCAAAATGGAACATTGCAGGGCACGATAACAGAGCCTGATGGAAAAACACATCGCTTTAAAGGTGTACGTGCGCCTGAGTTAAAAAGAACGGCTGTCGTTAAATGGGGAAACCAATTCAGCTTTTTAATGGAAAGGATCTTTCGGGTTGGAAAGCTACGGGTAAAACAAACCAATGGGTTGTGAAAAATGGGATCCTGACGAGTCCGCAATCGGGTTCTAATCTTGTTTCGGAACAAAAATTTGAAGATTTTAAATTGCATGTTGAGTTTAAGATCCCTGCGGGAAGCAATAGCGGGGTCTATCTGAGAGGACGCTATGAGGTACAGATTGAGGATAGCCCGAAAGATGCGCATCCGAATGCCGTGCTTTTTGCTGGTGTATACGGTTTCCTCGCAGCAAATGAGATGATGAATAAAGGGGCAGGCGAATGGCAGACATTTGATATCACACTAGTCGGACGTCTGGTGACGGTTGTAGCCAATGGCAAAACAGTGATCAGCAACCAAGAGATTCCGGGGATTACCGGTGGTGCGTTGGATAGTAGGGAAGCCGAACCAGGACCTTTGTATTTCCAAGGAGACCACGGACCTGTTGAGTTCCGTAAGGTCGTGGTTACACCCGCAATTAAGTAATCATAAGATTTATTAAAGAGACTGCCGTTGAGGTGGTCTCTTTTTAAACTCCAATGATGACAACGACAATGTCCTCATTCTGGTAAGAAGTATAATACCGGTCTATTGAACCACTTTCTTTATATTCCTGCAATTCCTTAAAGATCATTTTCTTTAAGGTGCCTTTTCCCTTTCCGTGGATAAACTTGATTTCGTTCATTTCCCAATAAATGGCTGCGTCTAAGTTGGATCTTAAGAAATCAATGGATTCTATCATAAGTTCGTCAGCTGAATAGTCTTCCCAATCTTCAAGGAAAGCATCGGCATGTAGATCAACTATAGCGGGTGGTTTGCGCATGATTCAATATATTTTACAGTGCCGCAAATGTAAAACAAAACAATGACTTAATAGCTGAAGTCAGGGGTGAAATAGACGGCATGTGCAAATTTTTCATGCCATTTTTTTATAATGGCCGCAATTTCATATTCTTCCTCTTCGGCGTGATTAAGCATCAATAGTTCGATGCTGTGAAGTAACTGTTGGTGATCCAGAAAGAGCCCATCATAATCGCGGTAGGCTGAGACAGTTTCCTGGATAAGTTGCAGGCTGTCGTGTCGGATCATAATCATTGCATGACGGGAGGAAATACGATCCAATAACCATTCTTTTTGAAATCAGATGCGATATGCCGATTACATGCTTGGTTAAACAACATTTCGAATTCAACAATCTGGCTTTTTAGACCATCTATAGCGGGCTGGAGCTCCTCAAAAGTACTGATGATCCGTTCCTGTGTCTCCATATTTCTTGATATAATAGCCATGATATTTTACTTAAAGTTTATATAGTGCTGGTTATTAATGTTTTAAATAAAAGCATGTAAGGTATATACAAATAGTTTGGAGAAATGTTTTCCTAATGATGAATAATAATGCGCTGGCGATCTGTGGAATGCTTCACAATCTAAGTTAGAGGACAACTGTTTTTGTGAAAATTTGATGCCATTTAAAGCTTATTCAAGAAAGAATAGCTTTACTTTCTCAATGGTGGAAAAATAGGTAATTTGCTTTTTTTGCGTTATTCGCAAAGGATAAAAACAGATTAAAAATTGAATTGAATGAAGGAGAAAGCAATCGGAAATTATCAATTAGAAATATGTTCCAATTCAGTCGCTTCGGCGATTGAAGCTGAAAAAGGAGGAGCAACACGTATTGAATTTTGTCAAAACTTGGAGAATGGGGGAACTACACCTTCATATGGTCAATTGAAGTTGGTGCGTGAACTTGTGCATATTGGTATTCACGTACTGATTCGGCCACGTGGAGGAGACTTTCTATATACAGAAGAAGAAGTCTTGGAAATGATCGCCGATATCGAACTGTGTAAGGAACTGGGCATGGATGGCGTTGTCATAGGTGTATTGAATGCAGATGGTACCGTGGATAAGATCAATACGAAGCGTTTGGTTGATGCTGCGCGTCCGATGCATGTGACATTTCACCGTGCTTTTGATCGTGTGGAAGATCCTTTTGTTGCATTGGAAGATGTTATTGCTTTGGGTATCGATCGTATACTGACTTCGGGTTTGAGAGATTCAGCTTTATCGGGAGCGCCTTTACTACAACAATTGATCGAGCAGGCAAATGGGCGTATTGTCATTATGCCAGGCGCTGGGGTGGATGCTTCGAATATTCGGACGATATTGGCGGAGACTGGGGCTGTTGCTATACACAGTTCAGCAAAAGAAAGCCAACCTTCAAAGATGCAGTTTTCGCAGGATCAGGTCAAGGGAATGGATGAGGCGCAGTGGATGAGCTCAAAGAAAAAGTCCACCAAATGGTAGACTTATTAAAAAGCCTTTAAAGTATAACTTTAAAGGCTGCTAATTTCTTTTTGCTTACTTAGCTAATTGATTTAAGATAGCATCGTTTTTAACGATTTGGTTGTCAGCTTTCATTTTTGATCTAGAACCTAACTCAACGTTAGTTCCTAATTTCAAGAACTGAACTTCAACACGTGAAACAGTTTTATTTCTTCTATCTTTTCTTTTTAAACGTGTAACTCCCATTTTGATAATATTTTTATTGTTTAAATAAAACGAGGTCGGAAGCGGATTCGAACCGCTGTAGGAGGTTTTGCAGACCTCAGCCTAGCCACTCGGCCATCCGACCCTATTTTTTTCCTTTGAAGGTCTGCAAAAATAAAACTTATAATTGGAATTAAGAAATCTTTGTGATAAAACTTTTCTGTTTTTGAGCATTATTCTGAAAACCAAGCTGGTAGTTTTTAATACAGGTGTCATTTTAGATTTATGATCAACTTGTCTATCGTAAGTGGGGAAGTTGAAAAAGTTGAAGTTTATTCGACCTACTGTATCTTTTAGAGGACATTCAAAAAAATCTGGCGTGAGTTTTTTCTTTTGTTTTGAAGTGGATATGAATAGTTTATGGATTTTGGAATAGATATTGCAAATGAGACTGTCAGAAATCTCATACAAGAAATATATGGGAGGAAATGATAAAAAGAACAAAGTAAATTAAATTAGGAAACATGAAAAAACTATTATTATCTGCGGCAATTTTATTTGGTTCATTAGGAGCTTTTGCACAAGGTGGATTGGGATACGGACTACGTGCGGGTGTAAATATTCCTAAATATTCAATGGAAAATGGAAGTTCTGAATCGAATACAGGTTTTTTTGTAACAGGTTATTTAGACGCACCTGTGTCACCATATTTCTCTATTCAACCGGGATTGTCTTTGCAAAATAAAGGAGGTAAATGGTCTGAAACTAACAATAACAATAGTATTGCTGTAAAACAGAGTATTATGTCTTTGGATATTCCCGTGAATTTAGTTGCTAAGTTGCCTACAGGCGGCTCAGGTAATTTCTTTATTGGTGCAGGTCCTTATGTAGGGTTCGCTCTTAGTGGAAAAAACAAGTTTGAAGGTAATTTAGGTGATTCTGGTCTTAAGACTGAGGAAGATGTAAAATTTGGTAGCGGAGATGGAGATGAATTAAAACGTACTGATTTTGGTGTAAACTTCCTGGCAGGTTATCAATTAACCAATGGTTTTCAGATTAATGCTGGTTATGGTTTAGGATTGACAAATCTTGCTCCGAATTCTAATTTTACAACCAAAAACCGAGTTTGGTCGATCGGTATCGGTTTCGGACTATAAGAAATATAAGTACTTAAACTTATTATGAGGAGAAAGTCCCTGCATTTGTAGGGACTTTTTATTGGGTTAAAATTATGTGCGCCAAATTTGTTATTTTTATTCAAAAGTATACTGCATGAAAAGATTTCTCTCTTTACCATTCTATGTTAAATTAGCCTGCGTATTAATTAGTATCCTTCTTTTAGGCTATTTGGCGAAGATCGGTGATACGATACTTATCCCTATGATCTTAGGGCTCCTATTTGCTTTGCTATTGATTCCGTTGAGCAATTTTATGGAGAAGAAGTTGCGTTTTCCCCGAACATTGGCCGGAATACTGAGCGTGATTCTGTTTTTGGTGTTCTGGGTTATGGCCTGTTTTTGCTGGCCTCGCAGCTGACGCTGCTCAAAGAGGACTTTCCTGCTTTTAAACATCAGATTATGGATGGCGTGGATAAGTTGCAGACTTGGGTTAGCCAGCAGTTTGGTATACAGCACAAAGATCAGATCGACTTTATCAATAAAACAGCTTCCAAATCTGTTGATTCAGGAACACTGTTTCTCGGTACATTTATCATGTCCTTGTCTTCTATTTTTATCCTGTTTGTCTTCACATTCCTGTATACATTCTTTTTGTTGATCTATAGAGGGCATATTGTTAAATTCCTGCTGTTTGCCAACCGTGTCGACGATCGTCCGATTGTGTTGGATGTGGTTAATCAGATTCAATATGTAGTCAAAAATACCTAATTGGCCTGTTAATCCAGATGAGTTTGGTTTCCCTTTTGGTCTTTGTTACATTATCCTGATCGGTGTCAAGTATAGCCTCTTGCTGGCTTTAATTACGGGGTGTTCAACGTACTACCTTATGTGGGTATTTTCTCGTCAATGCTTATTATCGCTATTCTTACCTTCGCTACATCATCATTTACCCATGTTGTACTGGTGATCTTAGCTTTGATTATTGTACATATGATTGATAGTAACTTTATCGTCCCCAAAATTGTGGGATCAAAGGTCAAGGTCAATTCACTATTTGCCATGCTATCTATTATTATCGGTGAGATGGTTTGGGGTATTTCGGGTATGTTTTTAGCTATTCCTATTTTGGCAATTGTTAAGATCGTCATGGACCGTATCAAAGAGCTTAAGCCTTGGGGATTTTTATTAGGGGAGGAGAACAGTAAAGATGAGGTCTACAAAGATCTATTCGATTCTTTAAATCCTATCGAGAAGAAGTTTATTGAAAATGAAGCGAAGGAATGATCTTCCAAGATAGTATTTCTATTTGAAAAGAGAGCGCTATGATTATGTTCAGGTGTGAGGTGTTTTGTATTTAAGTTCCCCTTAAATTTTTGCCAAAGGGATCATATGCGAGTCCCATCGTGATGATGAATTCATTAAAGGCCCATTATCTATTCGAATGTTAAATTTTTGTTTACAATGTATTGATTTTTTGTTATTTTACAAGAATTAATGTATTTTGTGTGAATAATTAATTCTTTTTGTGAAAATTATGATGATATGATGAATAGATCTCTACTTGTATTTTCTGTTTTTTTCTTGTTTCTTGTCGCTGGTTGTAAAAAGTCGGAAGAAAGTGGTGCTGATTCCAAAGCGAGTATTTTGTTTTCGGACAACAATCATGCTGTTAGAGGAAAGGTGACTTACGATTACAATTTGGATAATTGTGGACAGATTAATCTAATTACCGCAGTAAAGGAAGACAACGGTGATTACGCTGAGTTGAGGTTGACTTTACTTCAGAATGGTGCACTGGCCAAGGTGCAGTATTTGAAACAAAACTCGCCGGATGATGGTAATTATTTTGCGCCGCATCTCCAAACGGAGAAATCTTTTAAGATCTCAGATTTTAAATATGATAAAAAGGGAGGCCGTTTGTCCTTTTCCTTTGATGGGAAAGTTTTCAAAAATAATAAACCCGATAGTGAACGTATATTGGCTGGTAAAGTAGAACTTAACTCAATTCAATACGTCCCATGTGAGGCATTGATATTTGATGTGATGACAGTTAACCCGGCTTTCAACTTTTTCGCTATTCCCGGAACGTCCAATAATTCTGTGAATACTACTGGGGACCAGATAAGTATAAAGAGTTTGCATACAATGTTTATTCCAACGCTGGTCAGTTTCTGAGCTTGAGACTAGATCGCGATATATCAAAATTGGTGGGCCAAGAGATTGCATTTGATGAAGAAAATAAAATGTTTAATGTACGATATTGGGAATATATTGGACCTTATATGCTCTCAGAATCCTATGGGCCGATTGACAGAAATTGGAAGCGTTTTCAGACAAGAGGAAAGTTAGTTAATATCCAAAAATGTCTGATAATCGGTATGGTAAGCCTTATTATAGTGGGTTGATCATCATGGATATATTCGATGAGGACCGCATGGTAAAACAGGCTGTTGAATTACCTTTCCATTTATCATCTTGGGTTGATTAATAACAAGAAGGGTACTGTATGGATGACAGGTAATGGATTTTGTTGACGATTTATTGCAATTAGATCGATATCAAAAATATTAATTATAAAAGCCACAAGATAAGATGTGGCTTTTACTGTTTTAGTGATCAGTTATACGAATTGAACAACTTCCTTATGTTGAATTATAGATACATCAATTTTTGTAATTCTAAAAAAATGTTATAGAAATATATCAGCTTTTTAGTTGTATTTCAGTAAATTATATGCTATTTTCGTTCTATATTTAATTTGTTTTTTTATGAAAAGAAAATTACTATCAATCGTTGCAGCATTGTGTTTTATTGCTGGAGCCAAAGCACAGACTTCTTATGGTTTAAAAGCTGGGGCTAACTTCGCTAAATTTCAAGTAAGCGGAGGGAATACAAGTTATACGTCAGATGCTGCAACTTTTTTTTATGTGACAGGATATGCAGATGTTCCCGTAGCAATGAACTTTAGTGTACAACCCGGTATTTCCTTACAGGGAAAAGGGGGAAAAGCACCTGCAGGTGATTTTACAGAGGTGAGTACAAAAGATAATTTGATGTATATTGAAGTTCCTGTAAATTTTGTTTATTATGTTCCTACGGGAGAGGCTGGGAAGGTATTCTTCGGAGCAGGTCCATATGCAGCAATAGGTATTCATGCTAAATCTACTCAGGAAATTTAAGTGAAAGCGGCAGTTTTAGCGACGCGGGTTTGAAGGCTTTTGATGCTGGACTGAATTTTCTTGCGGGATTTAAGTTGACAAATGGATTTCTGATCAATGGTGGTTATGGATTAGGTTTAACAAATATGCTGAAAGATATTGATGGAGTAACTTCAAAAAACCGCGTATTCTCAGTAGGTGTTGGTTACCAGTTCTAAGCAAAGGTATAATAAACGAAAAAGGGCTTTTCTTACGAAAGGCCCTTTTTGTTTTCAGTGACTGAAATCTATCACACTTTGATTTCTACTTCAACACCTGAAGGTAATTCAAGTTTCATCAATGCGTCAACAGTTTTAGCGTTTGATGAATAGATATCCAACAATCTTTTGTAAGCACACAATTGGAATTGCTCACGTGCTTTTTGTTAACGTGTGGTGAACGTAATACCGTGTAGATTTTTTTTTTTTCTCAGTAGGCAATGGAATAGGACCACTAACAACTGCACCTGTAGGTTTTACTGTTTTTACGATTTTTTCAGCTGACTTGTCAACCAAATTGTAATCGTAAGATTTCAATTTAATTCTGATTCTTTGGCTCATTTTTATTTATTTAAAATGATTGCTAATTAGAGCTATTCACAACTAGCAATCGGTGTGTATTTTTGATTTAAGGAACAAAGATAAAAGATAATATCCTTCAACCTTTGTTCCTTTATTTTTGGGTTCTATTATTCAACAGAACCTTTGATTTTACCTTTTGATTTTGCGATTACTTCTTCAGCAACGTTACGAGGAGCTTCTTCGAAGTGATCAAATTCCATTGTAGATGTTGCACGACCTGAAGTGATTGTACGTAATTGAGTTACGTAACCGAACATTTCAGAAAGTGGAACCAATGCTTTGATTACTTGTGCACCGTTACGTGAATCCAAACCTTGCATTTGACCACGACGACGGTTTAAGTCACCCATTACATCACCCATGTTTTCTTCTGGTGTTAAAACCTCTATTTTCATAATTGGTTCCATTAACACTGGAGAACATTTAGGCAATCCTTCACGGTATGCTTGACGAGCAGCTAATTCGAAAGACAATGAATCTGAATCGACAGCGTGGAATGAACCATCAATCAAACGAACTTTCATTCCTGATAATGGGAATCCTGCTAATACACCATTTTTCATTGAAGTTTCAAATCCTTTTTGAACAGAAGGGATAAATTCTTTAGGGATTTTACCACCAACGATTTCATTTACGAATTGAAGAGGTGATTTAGTTAAATCGAAATCTTCGTCCGCTGGAGAGATAACAACTTTGATATCCGCGAATTTACCACGACCACCTGATTGTTTTTGAATACCTCACGGTGCTCAGTAGTACCGTTGATAGACTCTTTGTATGATACTTGAGGAGCACCTTGGTTAACCTCAACTTTGAATTCACGTTTCAAACGGTCGATCAAGATCTCTAAGTGAAGCTCACCCATACCAGAGATAACTGTTTGACCAGTTTCTTCATCAGTTTTAACAACGAATGTAGGATCTTCTTCAGCTAATTTACCAAGACCAATACCTAATCTATTACGTCAGCTTGAGTTTTAGGCTCAATCGCTAAACCGATTACCGGTTCAGGGAAAGTCATAGACTCTAATACGATAGGGGCTTTTTCGTCACAAAGTGTATCACCAGTTTTGATGTCTTTGAAACCTACCACCGCACCGATATCACCAGCTTCGATGAAAGGGATAGGGTTTTGTTTGTTCGCGTGCATTTGGAAGATACGAGAGATACGCTCTTTGTTACCTGAACGCGTGTTCAATACATAAGAACCAGCATCTAACTTACCAGAGTAAGCACGGATGAAACACAAACGACCTACGAATGGGTCAGTCGCAATTTTGAAACCTAAAGCTGCGAAAGGCTCGTTAACAGATGGTTTACGCTCGATTTCTTCGCCAGTGTCAGGGTTAGTACCTTTACAGCCTCTACATCAAGAGGTGAAGGCAATAATTCCATTACTAGATCCAACATGGTTTGAACACCTTTGTTTTTGAAAGATGAACCACATACCATAGGAACGATCGCATTATCTAATACTGCTTTACGTAAAGCATCTAAGATTTCGCGCTCAGTCAATGAATTTGGATCTTCGAAGAATTTCTCCATCAAAGTCTCATCATAACCAGCTACTGCTTCTAATAATTTCTCACGGTATTCAGCAACCTCGTCCAACATATCGTCAGGAATAGGAACTTCTGTAAAAGTCATCCCTTTATCATGCTCATTCCATACGATACCACGGTTGTTAATTAAATCAACAACACCTTTGAAAGTATCTTCAGCGCCGATAGGTAATTGTAAAGCGACAGCGTCAGAACCTAACATTGATTTTACTTGACCAACAACTTTCAAGAAGTCAGCTCCTGAACGGTCCATTTTATTAACGAAACCGATACGTGGAACTTTATAGTTATCTGCCAATCTCCAGTTCGTCTCAGATTGAGGCTCAACACCATCAACCGCAGAGAATAAGAATACTAATCCGTCTAATACACGTAATGAACGGTTTACCTCAACCGTGAAATCCACGTGTCCAGGAGTATCGATTACGTTTACTTGGTATTTACTACCACGGTATTGCCAGAAAACTGTAGTAGCAGCAGAAGTAATTGTAATACCACGCTCAGCCTCTTGCTCCATCCAGTCCATTGTTGAAGCACCTTCGTGAACTTCACCAATTTTATGGTTTACACCTGAGTAGTAAAGGATACGCTCAGTTGTTGTAGTTTTACCAGCATCGATGTGAGCAGCGATACCGATATTTCTAGTGAATTTTAAATCTCTTGCCATAATATTTTTAAGCAGCTGGCCTTATCGGCCTTATGTGTTTAAATGTAATGTTAAATAAGTACACCGACCTTGATAAAAGATTGTTCGTTTATCGGAGGTCGGTGTAATCATATTTTTTTGAATGTCTTCAAAATTAGAATCTGAAGTGTGAGAACGCTTTGTTAGCTTCCGCCATTTTGTGCGTATCTTCTTTCTTCTTAACAGCAGCACCTTCACCTTTAGAAGCTGAATGATTTCTCCTGCTAATTTTTCAAACATTGTTTTTTCACCACGTTTGCGAGCGTATGAAATTAACCATTTCATACCCAAAGCGATTTTACGGTCTGGACGAACTTCCATAGGAACTTGGAAGTTAGCACCACCTACACGACGTGATTTAACTTCAACAGCAGGCATAACGTTGTTCAAAGCTTTTTCCAAGCTTCTAAACCGCTTTCTTGTGTTTTTGTTCTACTAATTCTACTGCATCGTAAAAAATAGAATAAGCGATAGATTTTTTACCATCTACCATCATATTGTTTACGAAACGTGTTACCTGAACGTCGTTAAACTTTGGATCAGGTAAAATGATTCTCTTTTTCGGTTTTGATTTTCTCATTTTTCTTTCCTCCGTTTAATTATTTCTTTTTACCTTTTGTTGGAGCTGCAGCTGCTTGTCCTGGTTTAGGACGCTTAGTTCCGTATTTAGAACGACGTTGGTTACGACCTGCTACACCTGAAGTATCTAATGCACCACGGATGATGTGGTAACGCACACCTGGTAAATCCTTAACACGACCACCACGGATCAATACGATCGAGTGCTCTTGTAAGTTGTGACCTTCTCCAGGGATGTAAGCGTTGACCTCTTTACCGTTTGTTAAACGTACACGAGCTACTTTACGCATTGCTGAGTTTGGTTTTTAGGGGTAGTAGTATATACACGTGTACATACACCTCTTCGCTGTGGACATGAGTCCAACGCTGGTGACTTACTCTTATCAACCAGAGCTACTCTACCTTTTCTAACTAATTGTTGAATAGTAGGCATTTACCTGTTTTTGTTTATAAATTTGATACCTAAATTATTTTAAGTTCGCAAAGATACTGATTTCGTTTTGAATATTAAATAGTTAGTATATAAAATTTAGATTATTTTTTTGAAATAGAAGCTCTCTTTTCCCTGAAGCGAAGCCATGTCGTCGCGTGGGTTGACAAGTTCGCGCTCCTGCTGCTGTATATTCTCCTTGGTCTAGATTGATTTAGTCGGGTGGAATGTTCATGTACCCACCTGTCATAATTGAATCGACCCCCGTCTTAGTTCTTTTCAGCAACAACTGGATGAACTTGTCGGCTGTCGGAAGGATTTAGTCACCTGTTTATCTGTTTTGTCCAGGGTTTAGATGACATAGCCGGGTGTGTTTTCATTTACTCACCTGTCGAACGCGCTTCGCCACCCCACTAAGCCTCTTAGGCAGGTGAGAGAAGCGATATTTTGCTCCGGTAATTGACTGACACAGCGGGAGCGCTGACCACATCGACCTGCTGATCTCCCAATAGGGGCTTTGTTGCTATTCTGTATGAAGATTAATTCAACAGCAAGCTTATTTATTTTTTTGCTTCGTCCTTAACCAGATTTGCCCGCGGATTTTTTTAATTGGTGCGCAATAAAAAAGGAACATAACGAGAAATTCAGTTAAGTCGCTCTATTATTGTTCGGTAGCTATGGGTAGGATGCGAATTCTTGAAATGGACTATCTACTGGTTTCTGAGTATATTGTCTATTCTGCATGTTGTTGCGTTCTTTTGGCAAGACATTTGTTAAAAACGAAGAGATAATTTTTAGTAAAAACAAATTAAAGTATTCAAATTATGAAAATGAAATTAATGTATGCAGTGGTATTGGCGCTGGTAGCGTTCGCTTTCGTGGGATGTTCAAAGGATAAAGATGAGCCTATCCAAACAGGTGGAAGCATTGATGCAGCTGTAGGAACTTATAAGGGTAGTATAGATCTATCAAATACCAATGGACCAATGTTTGATAAAACTTTGACTGTTACAAAAGTATCTGACAATACATTGAAAGTTGAGATTGGGGACAAAGCACTTAAAATACCTACAAAAGAGTTCAAGGTTATCAATAATATGGACGTATCAATTCAGACATCTGGTGTTTCTCCAGAAGGATCATTTTTATTTGATGTGAAAAATAAAACACTTCTTTGTCAGGGGAAAGAAACAAAAGTCGGTGATGTATTTTTTACTTTCGAAGGAACCAAACAATAAGTTTCTTCAGTACAACACATAAAAAAACCGTATCAGTAACGCTAATACGGTTTTTTTATGTCTAACTAGATTGTATTACGACAACAACGTAAAATCAATCTGCCGTTTATCTAGATCTACTTTCTTCACACGGATCTGAACCTCATCACCCAGTTGGAATTTCTTTTTCTTCCGTTGGCCAATAATCGCATAGTTCTTCTCATCCAGTACGTAGAAATCATCCGTGATATCACGTAAGCGTACCATACCCTCACACTTGTTCTCCTCAATCTCCACATACATACCCCATTCGGTCACACCCGATACGATACCCGTATATTCTGTACCGATCTGATCTTGCAGGTATTCCGCTTGTTTGTATTTGATGGATGCGCGTTCCGCTTCAGCTGCCTTTTTCTCCATTTGTGAAGAGTGCTCCGACATTTTCTCGTAGTGCTCGGCATTGACCTTTGTACCACCATCCAGGTAGAACTGCAAAAGACGGTGCACCATCACATCCGGATATCGACGGATAGGGAGGTGAAATGGGTATAATAGTCAAATGCCAATCCATAATGGCTTGTTTTCTTCGTTGTATAGATTGCCTTGGCCATTGAACGCACCGCCAGGGAGGTCAGCATATTTTGTTCCTTGCTACCTTCGATCTTCGTCATTATCGCATTGAGGGATTTCGCTGTTTCCTTGTCTGTTTTAATGGTTAACTTGTGGCCAAAACGTGCCGCAAATTGCGAAAATGTAGTCAACGTCTCTGGGTTCGGAACATCGTGGTATCGGTATACAAACGTTAATTTGTTTTTACCACGGCCTTGTTTACCGATATACTCAGCCACTTTACGGTTGGCCAACAACATAAAGTCTTCGATCAATTTGTGGGCATCTTTACGTACTTTGGTATATACACCTGTAGGTTTGCCATTCTCATCCAAAGTGAATTTAACCTCCTCACTTTCAAAGGAAATTGCTCCATTTTTAAACTTACGTTCACGAAGGATATAAGCGAGCTCGTTCAATTTTAAGATCTCATGGCTGAAATCACCGGATTTCGTCTCGATAACTTCCTGTGCCTCCTCATAACTAAACCGCCTGTCCGAATGGATAATCGTGCGGCCAAACCATTGCTCATGAATAGTAGCTTTTTCGTCCATTTCGAATACTGCCGAAAAACAAAGTTTGTCTTCATGTGGGCGTAATGAACATACGCCATTGGACAAACGTTCCGGAAGCATTGGAATAACACGGTCAACCAAGTAGACCGATGTCGCACGGTTAAAAGCTTCTTTATCCAACTCGGTATCCGGAATCACAAAATGCGATACATCGGCAATATGTACACCGATCTCGTAATTGCCATTCTCCAGCTTTTGGAAAGATATGGCATCGTCAAAATCTTTGGCATCTGCAGGGTCAATTGTAAATGTGGTGACCCCTCTGAAATCACGTCTTTTGGCAATCTCTTCCTTGCTGATCTTATCCGTGATTTTATTGGCTTCGTCTTCTACCTTCTTCGGGAATTCCAATGGGAAGCCGTAGTCTGCCAAGATCGCATTCATCTCGGTGTTGTTTTCGCCTTTGACACCCAGAACATGTTTGACCGTTCCTACCGGATTCTTACTGCCACTTGGCCAGTCAATAATCGAAACCACAACTTTCTCTTTGTCCTTGGCACCATTCAAGTTGTCCAAAGGAATAAAGATATCGTGCAACATCTTGCGATCATCGGCGATAAAAATGCGAAATTGTTTGAAATGCTGATTGTTCCCGTAAAGTCGGTTTTGGCCCGCTGTAGGATTTCAATAACTTCACCTTCTTTTTGCGGCCACCTTTTCTTTTCTCAAAAGTGTGTACTTTGACAATGTCGCCATGCAGGGCTTGTCTTAGTTTACGCGGCGCAATATAAATATCGTTTTCAAATTCATCCTCAGGGATAATATAGGCGGAACCATCGGCTGTCATATCCACTTTTCCGGTGACATATACTTTAATTTGTTTCAGGTTAAATTTTCCGCGCTCTACTTCCACAAAAAGTCCGCTTCGTACATTTTCCTGCAAAATATCAGCAATAGCAACTTTGGAATCGTTGTCCGTCAGATTCAATTTGGAAGAAACTTGCTTATAGTTGAGGGGCTTGTTTCCTGATTTTTCGAAAATATCGATGATCAGTTGGGTTAATACCTCTTTATAGGGATTATCTTTTCTTGTCTTCATTCGTTTTATTATTTACTCATTTGTATTAGCAACCAAGTCATTTGTATGATCGCTAGTGTGTCGAATAGCGGTTATTATCCCGTAGGTACAATAAACCAACGCTATGCGCAATCATTCATCTGTATGATGATTACGGTGTTGATACAAGGTACAAAAAAATCAGCATTCACCCGTACAATAGCCGAGCCAATCGGAGTGAATCCGATTTCCAAATTATAGACAGATCAAGCGGAAAATTGTTTTGAAGCTGTAGGTTGTGATTTATTTTTACAATGATTACATACGCCAAGCGCGTTAATGGCAATCGCCTCCAAGCTAAATCCATCGGGGATAGACACTTTTGGCAATGTAATTTCGTCCAGACAATAGACCGAGTTGCATACCCGACAGATGAAATGCACATGTTGGTCATGATGGTCATGTTCGGAACAGTTGGTGGAACACATGGCATAGGTAGCGGTTCCGTGTAGATCAAAGATCTTATGGATAATACCCTTTTCCTCAAAACTGGCCAATACACGATACAATGTCACACGGTCGATATCCTTACCCAACAATTTCTCCAGTTCCGGTTGCGAAATAGCCGAATCTTTCGTTGAAATAATTTCAAGAACCTTTAACCTGGGTTGGGTGATTTTTAAACTATTTCGTTTCAGAATTTCTGGATATACAGTGTTGGATTGTTCCATGGATTTATTCGTTATAACCTTAGATCAATTACAAAAATACGGAATTTATCCACATAAGAAAACCGATAAGGTTAAGATTATTGTCATCTTCCCTTATCGGTTCAAAACCTATACCGAGGTATAGGCTATTTTATTTACCCGCAGCTTTAGCGTGGTCAGCCAAGAATGTTGCTAAACCGCTATCTGTCAATGGGTGTTTCAACAATGCTAACATTGCTGATAATGGGCCTGTCATTACATCTGCACCGATTTTAGCACAACCTAAGATGTGTGCGCTATGGCGTACAGAAGCTGCTAAGATCTGTGTTGGGTATTGGTAGTTGTCGTAGATCAAACGGATATCTTCGATCAATGCCAATCCGTCTGTAGAGATATCATCCAAACGGCCAATAAAAGGAGATACATATGTAGCGCCTGCTTTTGCAGCCAATAAAGCTTGACCAGCAGTGAATACTAATGTACAGTTTGTTTTAATACCTTTTTGCTGAAATATTTGATTGCTTTCACGCCATCTTTGATCATAGGAACTTTTACAACGATCTTGCTGTCAAGAGCTGCTAATGCTTCGCCTTCTTTGATCATTTCTTCGTAAGTTGTAGAAATAACCTCAGCACTCACGTCGCCGTCAACAATTGCACAGATTGCTTTGTAGTGGTTGATTACGTTCTCATCACCGCTGATACCTTCTTTAGCCATTAAACTTGGATTGGTCGTTACACCGTCTAATACGCCTAAGTCTTGGGCTTCCTTGATTTGCTCTAGGTTCGCTGTGTCAATAAAAATTTCATTGTGTATGTTATTGAATGATAATTATTTGATTATTTTAATGTTCAAAATAATAGGTGCAAAGTTATTGATTATATTCCAGTATTACACATCTATTTCGATGAATTACATCATTATTTTTGCAAAATAGAATCTCTTCCCGTTCTTTTTTGTTATACTTTTATAGTATTATCTTTATATATGCAGATTTTAGATCGCTCCATTATAGAAACTTCCGTTTACATGTAATAGGACAAGCAATTTCCCTCATGGGGACTTGGATGCAGCGAATAGCAATCAGCTGGCTGGTCTATGAACTGACCAGTTCGGTCTTCTGGTTGGGTTTCGTTCAGTTTATTTCCTTATTACCCTCCTTGGTCTTGTCCCCTTTTATCGGAAGTTTTGTTGATAAACATAAGAAATATAAACTGGTGTTATTGACGCAGATCGGCCTGATGATACAAGCAGGTATGCTGACATTGCTGGTTTACCTTAAATTGGAGACTGTGTTGTGGCTCTCGGTTCTTGGGCTGATACAAGGGGTCATCAACTCCTTTGACGTGCTCGGTCGACAATCTTTGATGATGTATCTGGTCGGTGACCGCAAGGATCTGCCCAACGCCATTGCGCTCAATTCAACCATCTTTAACGCTGCCCGGATGCTGGGACCCGCCATCGGTGGAATCTTACTCAGTACCTATGGTGAATTGGTCTGTTTTGCATTGAATTTTATCAGCTTTGTACCCGTTATCATTACATTGTTGATGATGAAGGTGGATGAAACCAAGGTGCAACTAAGTAAAGGTAGCAACTGGGAGGGACTGGTCGAGGGATTTCGCTACCTCAAACGTTCACCGCATATTTCCTCCTTGATTATTATCATGACTTTTTCCAGTTTGATCGTCATTCCTTATACCTCACTTTTGCCCGCGATAGCGAAAGAGATGTTTCATGGGGATGAGCGTATATTTTCCTGGTTTGAAAGTGCTGCCGGATTGGGGGCCATGATCGGTGCATTTAACATGGCCCGACTAAAATCGGGAACGAATCTCCGCTATCAGGTGATGGGAGCGGCTGCACTGATGGGGCTAGCATTACTGTTCCTAGCGCATTCCACTATGTTACAGATGGCTTTAGTCTATGTGATGCTGGTTTCCTTTGCTATGATGATGCAGAATTCCAGTATCAATACCTATATTCAGACACATGCCATACCGATCTACCGGGCGCGGGCTATTTCGTATTATGTCATGGCCTTTCAAGGGATATTTCCAATAGGTACACTTATGATCGGTTCCCTGGCGAGTTATTATGGTTTACGAACGACCTTATACCTGATGGGTGGACTGGGGATCGTTATTGCGCTACTGTATTATACTTACCTGCGGATGCATATCCATAAGCGGCTTTTTAAACTGTAGTATTGAGTAGTTGGTATTGCGTATTGAGATTCTGGTATAGCAAGCCGGAGGCTTACCAGTCTAGTACGGGATATTTTACGGGCTTACTTACTCTTGATTTTTCGGTCCCGCAAGCGTAATGTCTTTTTCGCATAATCAATAACGGCACCATAATCAGCGAAAATATCACCACCTAGTACCCCGATCACAGGCTCCAGATCCATTTGCTGATAGGCATAATTGATCGAACTTAGGTCCAGTACGGCGGTCTTCAATTTGTTGATGTGCCAGGTGCCGATTGCCAAACTGGGAATTTCCATGTTGAAGCTTTCCATCGAGTTGGTGCCCAAACCTGTTGATAAGGTTTCCGATGGTTCCAACAGCAATTGATCCTCCAAAAGATGTCCCATTTGGGTTTTATCAAATACGGTTTTAGATGCTCCCGTATCGATGACCATTTTAAAACTGCGTTCATAAAGCGTTACATCAACAAGAATATGTGTTCCTTGTCCCTGAAGATCTAAGATTTGAAAAGGTACTGTTGTCATATTCCCAAACATAGCTAAAAATTTAATTAAAAAAAAAAAGTTTGAAGCGCACCGATGTTCCTATGAAAGTAAAATCTTTTTTGCAACATGAAAAAAGGCCGTTATTTAGAATAACAGCCTTTTTCTCACTAATTTATGTTGATTACAATACCTTTATCTCTTTCAATACATTATTCATGGTGCGTACGGCGTCAGCACTTTTGCTGAATTTTTCCTTATCTTCCTCATCCAGTTGTAATGGAATAATGCGATCCCAGCCTTTTTGTTAATAACAACCGGAACACCAAGATTAATATCCTCCTGGCCAAATTCACCTTCGAGGTAAACAGAAGCGGTAAATAATTTACCTTGGTCACGTACAATGCTTTCGACCACTGCAGCAGTAGCAGCACCTGGAGCATACCAGGCTGACGTACCAATCAGGCTCGTTAAAGTTGCTCCGCCCACCATGGTCTTATGGACAATCTCCGCCTGTTCTTCAGCAGTAAGAAAGTTACTGACCGGAATGCTGTTCCACGTGGAGTGCTTTATCAGAGGAATCATGGTCGTATCACCGTGGCCACCAATGACAATGGCATTGAGGTCTGCGGCCGACGCATTTAATTTTTCACTCAATTGATATTTGAAGCGAGCTGAATCCAAAGTACCCCCATTCCGATAATCCTATTTTTAGGCAAACCGCTTGACTTGAGCGCGAGGTAGGTCATCGTATCCATTGGATTGGAGACAATGACAATAATGATATCCGGAGAGTGTTTTACCAAATTCTCTACAACTGATTTGACAATATTTGCATTTGTCCCGATCAATTCCTCACGGGTCATTCCCGGTTTACGGGGAATACCTGAGGTGATGACAGCAACAGTAGAACCCGCAGTAGACAGATAGTCATTGGTAACTCCTTTGATTTTGGATTCAAAACCCAGTAGGGCAGCCGTTTGGGCCATATCTTGCGCTTTTCCTCTGCAAATCCTTCCTTGATATCCAATAACACAATCTCCTCGGCGACATTTCGACGGATTAAATTGTCCGCTGTAGTTGCTCCTACAGCTCCAGCACCAACAATAGTTACTTTCATATGTAAATTATTTGTTTTTTAATGGCCATATGGAATATCCAGTCTATTTTCGCGAATGCTTGTACTGTTTTTTGACATGGATATTTCATGAGCATTTATGTGGATTAGTAAATAATGCTTGAATTTAACGAATTATTGTCAGTAAATCAATCAATTTCACCGGAATAACTTGTTTTTAAAAAGATAATAGAAGCGCTCATCCGGATTATGCTAATCGTGATACCCTTGTGGCACTATCATGGTATAATCTCTTATTTGCTTACGAATGGATGCGGATGCTTATAGAACCAAAGACAAAAAAGACTGTCCTAAAAGACAGTTTTTTTTGTTTGAGGTGAATTTTCGAATGAGAATTTACTGATTTCAAATTTCATCCAAATCGTATGACTCAGTTCTAGAACGGATAGCCAATGGCCAGATTGAACATCAGGTTATCTTTGCGCCATTGCGAACTGCCAAAATCTATATCCTTAAATACCCAACGTTCCCCTTTAGGTAAGTAGGGGATACGGAATGGAATGGAAAAATCTGTTCGGATAATTAGGAAGGTAAAGTCGAAACGCAAGCCGGCTCCGCCACCTACAGCAAGTTCATTTAAAAAGTTTTTGCTAAACTTAGCTCCTGGTTTGTTCACATCTTCTCGTTGTAACCAGACGTTACCTGCATCAATAAACGCCGCCCAATGGACAAAACCAGCCAGTTTAGAACGATATTCAGTATTCATTTCCAATTTGATATCGCCGGTTTGATCAGCATAAAATAACCCATTGCTCAATTTCTCTGGAGCAACGGTTCCCGGACCTATCGCACGGGCACCAAAGGCACGGATACTGTTTGGCCCACCGACATAATATTGTTTTAAATAGGGAAGGGATCGCGAGTTTCCATAGGAATAACTCAAGCCGAGACTCACCCGGGAAGCTAATTGGGAATTCTCAGACAGTTTCATATAATGCCTTCCGTCGCCGCTTAATTTAATATACTGGGAGAAGTAGGCATCGAATAGTTTGAATGTCTTGCCCTTATTGAAGTCTGCCCTTTGATTAAACCAGGATATTACCCGAAAGATCCAAATTTCCTTTGAAATAGAACGTATTCTTCAAGTGCTGCTTCATCGTATTCTGGAACGTGAAGTTGTAGTTTGGTCCGATCGTAAACTGTGGATCAATGGCATGTCGCAGAGCGGGAATGGTATCCATCTGCCTTTGGTAATTCTCCGAAATACCTTTAGGCTGTACATAGGTAATTTCCATCAAGGCAAGGTCATGCTGCTTTTCCTCCGATTCTTGCCAGATATAACCATAATCTAGGGCGATTGAATTGAGTGTATAAGCCTTACGGCGATTTAAGAATTCATAACGTCCTTTGACATAGGTTTTGGGGATAAATCGACGTGAGGGGTTAATACTGCCAAAAGGAGACAGGATCCGAGGAAATGTCAGGGTAGCTTCCATTCCGTAACGGTAATAGCTGGAATTCAGATCGGCATTTCCTCCGGTTTGGGTTTCATATCCTCCAAAGACATTAAAGCTCAATTGCTCGGCACCCTTAAATGCATTGCGCAGGGTCCAATTGACGTTGACTTCAGTACCATTATAGACCGATGCCATTTTGCCAAGTAGTTCTACCCGCAAGGATTTTTTTGGTAGTGGTGTGAGATAGTAATAGACATCTAGTGCATTGGGTACCTCCTTACTATCCACAAAGTTGTTCTTAACAAATTTCCAGCTGTTCAGGTTGACCAAATGGCTGATCGTCTGGTTGTGCGCCGTACGGTTGTATGTATCTCCAGGATGGAAGAAGATATGTTTTGCGATAACGGGTTTGCGAAAGGTATTTCTCCGGTCTATAAAATAGTAACTACTGTCAAACAACTCGGCATTTCGGGTCGACCGTTGGTAGCCTGAACTGGTCTCCGTGTAATTCGGAAAATATAGATCTTATTGATTTTCGAAGGAACCTTTGCTTGTGCTGGTGTTTCCTTTTTACCGTTACATACATGTCAACCCTGTTGTTCCGATGCGAACTGTCGACTTCAACCAAAATATAATCTGGGCTAAAATAGTAATAACCTTTGTTTTTAAGGTCATTGTCAATGCGGTCACGTTCATTCAGCACGACATCAAGACTGTAATGTTTACCCACCTGCAAAAGGCTCTTGTCCGAAGATGATCGGATATCCCGACCCAATTGGCTGTTGCTATCGATATCAAATTTGACCGACTGGATTTTGTAGATGATATTTGGCTTGGCTGTATAATTTACGGTGGCTTTTTTTTCCTCTACCAGTGTGTCGGATTTTACCTCAGCATTGAAAAAACCAATATTCTCCATACGGTTCCGCAGCAGGTTCTCATTGTATTCACGGTTGACATCACTCAACAAAACAGGTTCTTCACCAATTTTCTTGAAGAATCTCTTGATCATGTTTTTATTGGCTGAATCACCAGCCATATTATTAAAATAAAGCTTAAACGGAACACCTGCCAGACGTTTATTGGGTTTGGGCATCAATGCCGACTGAAGATAGGTTGCAAGCTTTTCCTTATTCTCCTTTGAAATGGTATCCGAATCTATAATCACATTGCCTTTGACATACAGGCTTTCTCCTTCTTTCAAGTTCTTGGTGGAAGAACAGGAGGCTATTATTGTGCCCAGTGTCAATATTCCGATAGCAAATTTCAGTTTAGCTCGCATGATAACTCCTTTCCTCATCTTCATTTTTAATCGCTGTCGTTCTGATCGTATCTAAATTTGTTTTTGGACTTGGATTTTTTGGCGCATTTTTACTTGAGTCCAATTGTTGTTTACGTTTTTCTTTTTCACGCTCTTCAATACGTTTTCTATACTCCGGACTATGGAGCATCAAACTGTCTCTAATGACTGTACGGACGCTGTCCCGATAGACGGAATCCGTTTCCATCCGTTCCACATTAAAGCGTTTTCTAAACCCTTTGCTGTCGGTATCATAGTATTCCTTAAGTTTTTTGGAACTCATCCAGATCTCTTTAAACTTATTATAGTCCATATTGATAATAAACCCGATACCTGTTTCAACATATTGCCCCTGAAGTGTCACTTGATATTGGTTTTTGCGATAAACACGTGCAAAATAGCGACCGTCTTGAGACAGTTGATAATCCAATTGGATATCACCCGCAATATTATTGGCGGTTTCACCGGGTCTTGTATTGCCTTCGACCTCAAAATTGGAGCCTACAGTAATTTTCAGGCGGTCATTCAGGAGCATTTTTGATACACCGATATTTAAGTCGGTTCGAGTTTGTCCAGCTCCGGTTGCATAGTCCTGCTCGGAGGTTAAGTTGAAATCCAGTTCTACACCGGTGATCAACTCTGAAGCCAAACGGTTTAACTGTCCGCTCAGGAACGAACTGATACTATTCCGAACGATAGCTTCTGTACCACCGCCACCGGATAAACTTTCAAACGGATTGGTCGACATAAATCGCCCCAATACAATGAGGAGAACACCTGCTTGTTGAGTTCAGACGGATTTTCACGGAGTGTAGTCAAGGCATTGTTTACCTTACTGACGACATCCTGGGATACGATGGAGTTATTCTCGTCCAGATCAATATCAAAACCCAACTGTGGCTGGAAGAGCTTGTCTGTAATTTTTAGTAAAACATTGAACGGAACACGTTGTTTGTACAGATTGGCATTTTCTGATCCCAGTTGCGTTGCCACCAGTTCTAAGGTAGGCGCCTTGATCATATATGCAGCCGTGATATTAAGACGTGCGTCCAACGGGTCCCCATTCCAGGTGATGGTACTTCCTTTTTGGAAGGTAAAATCTTTTTCACTGGGCCAAAACTAAAGGAATAACTTCCTTTGTCCACGGTAAATGTCCCAGACAGGGTAACCTTACTGCTGGCGTCTATACCTGCATTTAATTCCGCCTGCCCCTGGATATTTAGGGCATCCTGTGAACCAGCATCCAAAAGAATCTTAAATTTAGCCTCTTTATCGGTTTGTAGATTCAGATCCACATCTATTCCGGTCAATTTGGTAACAGTCATGGAATCCAGCTTGGCAAATACGTTCGTATGGGTTGTATCGCTCTTATCAACAAACTCTACCACACCTTTACGGTCAGCCATTCCCGGATTCTCATTTGGCATAACGAAAGTAAAATCGGTGTCGTCAAGAACTTTGATGGTTCCATCGACAACAGGTTTGTCCAGATTTCCTCTGATCCTTAGGTTGGATGTCAGGTACATCTTACCATAGAACATGTCGTTGTCCGTCTGGGTTGAATTTAGCACCTCAAAATTGTCCGTATTCACGTTCAGATTAAAATCAAAATCAGTATAGGTTTTTGTATCGATCGAACCTGTAACTTTGGCAATATTTCCTTTTTGTCTTCCAGTGCAAATTTTGGAAAGCTGATGCCACTATTGTCAAAATGCACAGTTTCATCTTTTGCTTTAAAGAGGGCATTTAACATGGCGATATTGAATTGAGCGTCTTTAAATTTGACGTCGCCATCTATACGAGGTTTCGAAGGGGAACCGGTTATTTTCAATTGACCTTCAAGGTTTCCTTTTGAATCTTTCAGGTAGCCTAAACTAAATGCTTGTACAGTTTGCATGCTCAACGGTTGGATATCCAATGTGAAATCCAGACTGGATTCTCCTTTCGGTGGGCTAATAAAATCACCGTTTAATACAACATTATTGCCGTTTTCACTGATACTGACATTTGCACTGTAGGTATTTTCTTTTTCGTTGTTGACTTTGATATTCACATTTCCGACAGTATCTTTTCCGACATAGAATTTGTCGATGAGCAAATCCGAAACAAATACAGGGTTGCTTTCCAAACGTGATATTGTTGCCTGGCCATTGATGCCACCACCTAGATCCATAATATCGCTCTCCAGCATTTTACTTATGGTTTCGATGCGGAAATTCTTAAAGGAAATATTTACGGGTGAATTTAATACGCTGTCTTGTGACGATATACTCAATTCTTGCCCCTTACTACTCAGAACAAAATCTTTTGCCTGAATACCTGTGTTACCAAATTTAAGTACGTTGGCCGGATTTACGTTCCATTTGTCGTAGTTCAGCATTAAGCCGTCCTGATGTAGGCTGAAAACAAATGCTCCGTTGTCCACGCGCATATCCCCACCTAAATGATACTGTTCTTTCTCTTTTTTATCTTTTATCCATAGTCCAAAATCCAGGTTATTCTGAATGACGGAACCACTAAATACCGTATTGATAAGCTCGATATTGTTGACCTTGATCTTATTGATCAAAGCCGAATAGTAAAGGGTGCTGTCCAGGGTGTTTATATCCAGGGTAACGTTGTTTATTTCCGTTCCGTTGTAGACTATTTTCGGAGCATCTAATTTGGCCAATATTGTTTTCGTGGCACTGTTGAACATTCCATCCAGCGTGATATCTTTCATTTGGGTTAATTCTGGAACAAAATCCTGCACAAATTTGGTACGGGTCAACTGTGCCGAAAATTCGATATTCTGCGGTTCATAGGGAGGAACCTTAACAGGCTTTCCGGGCTGGTAATAAACCTGCAAAATATCCCGAACGGCATTCTGTAGTTCTAGTATCTTATATTTTCCGACTAGGTGGGCATTGAAAAAGCCGATTTTAGAAGTAGCAAATTTCTCGATGTATCTGATTTTGCAATCAACGAGATGCTATCCAGGGAATAATAAGCATCATTGTAGGCGATGGACGAGCCGGTGATATGTGCCTCCCCATTCAGAAAGTTTGGATCAGCTGAAGTAAAATGCCCGACCATCTTACCGTGGTATTTGAAATCATCCGCCATCAGCTTCAGATTTTTGAGGTTGATGGTGTCCACCATCAGTTCAAAATCCACTTGCGGATATTTAGATTTCATATTGGCTGTGGCATCCAGCTTTAATTTAATATTGGGGTCAGGACTCACTACGGAAGCTTTAATATCTCCTTTGTCTGCAGTGAGGTTCATATCGATATTCTGATAACGATAACCCATGGCATCCATACGGTTTACTTTACCGTCGAAATTGGCGACAAGTTTCTTGGGATCTGTTCCATGTCCTTTTATTTTTCCTTCAAAGGAAAGAATGCCCAGGGTGCTATCCATTTTCATGATCTGGCCAATATCAAAATCACGGATGCTAACAAAAGCATCGTAGGTCGTATCTCTGCCCGCCATGCTCACTTTCCCATCAACTTTGGCCGTTCCTTTTCAGTAACCAACGAAAGATTGGTGTCAAAAGCGGTCATCCGCCTTTAAATGTCCCCGTGAGTCCGATCGTATTGGGCAGTTGAAGACCTGTTGGCAACATGGTTTTGGCGACAAGTTTTTCAATATCCGAGCGACCAGTTGTTAATTTTTTCAGATTAAGGTCCATGGACATCTTATCTACATCCGGCAGCCCCTTTAGGCGCAGACTTGCAATAACCCGTGTATTGGAGAGCGTCTGAAAATCAATACTTGGAATATTCAGATCATTAAGTTTGCCCACTACGCGACCGTCGATATTGAATTTTTGTCCATCAACGGTTTCATGACCTGCATTGTGTCAAGGAACGGTGCAAAGAAATAAATGTCGCGCATATCGACATGGCTCTTTTGACTGTTGCATTCACGTAGATCAATTCCGGCTTTTTGGTAATGATATCCAGTGAAGGGTAGCTTACTTTGAGGTAGTCCCGAATGAGCGTACGTGGCGTTTCCGCATAGAGGTTCTTAATCTCTGCTCCTGTATTGGTATATTTAAAGTCCCCTTTAAGCTGTTTGATAACAAGGCCTGAGTGATCTGATGCGGTCAGTTCATTTAATGATCCACTGATCGAATCCGCGCTATAATATAAATCCGTCAGATTTGTTTTTATTCCCGGAATCTTGATGTTGAAATAATCGAAGCCTTTCATACGGGCTTGATTGTCATCCCGGTAAGCTAGACTTGTATTGTTGATATTGATGTCTTTGGCTGAGACAACCCATTTGATTTTTGTGGTATCAGCGGTGGCATTGCCTGTAGGCTGCGTTTTCTTGGCTACTTTTCCAAAGAGTACTTCATTGTCGGAGCCATCCAAGTGGATGGTTTGGATATCAACAAGCTCCTTGTTTAAATCAATCTTGTTGATATCTGCACGGAGATTTTTAATGTTGAACTTTGTTTTAAGCGAGCTGGATTGATCTTCATAGCGGATAAGGATATTGGCCAAGTCGGCAATCTGTATCCCCACATCCGGAAGTAGGGTTGTGGTTTGTGCGGTTTTGTCTGTGATACCAAAGTCTTTGACGGATGGAGCTGTGCCATCTACGACAGGTTTCCATTGTTTGACCGTTGCGCTTAAGCCGTCTATTTTTACCTTTGGCAGATTGAAGGCCATGTTTTTGGTCAGGTCAAATTTCTTGATATTGGTGTTTAGTGTACCTAAATAGACGTCAGCACTTGTTCCGATAACGTCATCAGCGTAAACAATATGAAATTTATCAAGCTTTATTTTATCGAGATTGAACAGCAGGGCAGAAGTGGTATCGGCTGTAGGTTTGCTTTCCTTTTCGGATGCAAATGCTTTGACGATATAATCAAAATTAAAGGAACTGTCCGGTAGTGTTCTGCGAATTTTTGCTGTGATCCCTTCCGCTTCGATACTTTGGATCTCGACCGTGTTTTTCAATAGTTTGAGCATATTGATGTCCACAGCGATGCTTTTTCCCGCAACAAGGGTGTCCTTACTCTGATCTTCCAGATAGATGTCCTGTAACACTAGTTTTTGGGAAAATCAATATTAATATAACCGATTTTTACCGGTGTACCTATTTTCCTTCGACATAATGAGTTACTTTTCCTGCAATATAGTTCTGAACCGAGGGTATTCGGATTAAAAATACAACTAGAATAACCAGCGCAATTATTACTCCAATAATCCACAATATTGTTTTGAAAGCAATTCGGGTAAATCTGTTCAACGTATAATTTGATTTAAGTATCTACTAATAAAAATTAAAACGGAAAAAAGTTTGCAAAGTTTTTCAGATATTAACTTATATCACCGCCATTTAAGCAAACTAAGATAAATTTGCTTGTATATGCAAGTTTAATTTGTGCAACATATGTATGCAAATTTTAGACAATTCCCCATTTATCCCTAAAAGCTTTGTGATTGAAGGGATAGCATATAAAACACATCAAATAATTGACCAAACCATTTTTGGAGTATAAAGTTTTTTATTTTTTAATTTTATGCTAACAAAAGCACGTAATATCGATCAATTTGTCAAGGAAATTACTCCATTAGCTTTTTATATTTACCCCAATTTTCAAAAATCACCCATAACCAAATGATAAAAAGTACAGCCCAGATAATTAATCCCATTTGGCTATAAAAATCATGTTATGTGTGAAAATGCCGATGAGTATGGGAAAGATAACCAATGCGCCTAAGGTTCTCGTCTTTGGGAGGAGAAATAATAAGCCGCCCAGGATTTCGATGATTGCAACGAGCGGCATTAGCCATTTTATCGTGATGAATGCCTGAAATACCTTTTGCATATCCATGTCCATAGGTGGAACAGGCATATAATGAAAGATTTTATCTAAGCCCGCATTGACAAAAAGAAGGCCAAACAAAACACAAAGGATATTCTTTATGATGTTCATGATCGTAAAATTTAAGGGTCAATTATTTAACGGTGATTGTTGTTGGAGGCTCAGCAGAATCGTCCGGCTTTTCCTCTTCTTTCTTTTCGCTGTTTCGCTCCACAGTAATTGTACACTCGGTGAGCAGGGCCGCTACTGCACCAATAGCCGCAAATACAGGTGCTAAAATCAACCCTATTGCGCCAACAGTAATTGGAAAACTCATGATTTCTTTGCCATGTTTGTCCGAAATGCTGATTTTATTTACATTGCCCTCTGCAATGATTTCTTTGATCTTTTGTAAAGGTTTTCACCGTTGATTTGAAATGTTTCCTTGAATCCCATAATGCTATAATTTAAGTTCGCTCTTATAAAGTTATTCATTTTTTACAGGAATTCTTATAAAGTTAAAAATCAACAGATAGACAATAGCGTAAAGTTTTTATCGTCCGATCGCATCAGATGTGGGTATGAAAGTGAAAAGGAGAAGCCCCAAAGTAAAAACGAACTCTGAGCTGTTTGGATAGGAATAGGATGAGAAATACGATTAGGCGTAAAGAAAATAGGGGCCATCCGATTTTCTTTTGGACGGCCCCTATAGGGAAATATTGTCTATATGTTTTAAGCTAAAGTGGCCAAGCTATCTTGAAGAATCTTGATTTTAGCTTCTGCATCAGCTTTCTTGCTTTTTTCGTTTTCAACGATTTCCGGTTTTGCATTTTGTACAAAACGTTCGTTCGAAAGTTTTTTGTCTACAGACACCAAGAATCCTTTCAGGTAGTCCAGTTCTTTTTCAATACGTTCGCGTTCTGCATCTACATCAATATTGTTTTCCAAGAGTACATAACATTCATCCTTACCCGCCAAGAAACTTGTTGCACCAGCTACTTTTTCTGTCACAAATGTCACGGCTTCTAGGTTGGCAATTTTCGTGATGATCGCAATATACTGTGCCAGATCAATGTCAGACTGTTGGTTGATTGCCAAAGGTAATGCTACTTTTGGTGAGATACCTTTCGAATTGCGGATATTACGAACTTCGGAAATGATCTGTTGTGCTACAGCAAAATCTTTGATAATATGCTCATCAAATGCACTAACTTTTGGAAATTCAGCGACAATGATACAGTCTTTTTCCTCTTTTGTGCCGAACAACTCATCATGCCACAGTTCTTCCGTTAGGAAAGGCATAAAAGGGTGTACCAAAGTCAATATACGTTGGAAGAAGGATTTTACCATTTCCAAAGTTTCCGAAGCAATAGGTGAGCCATAAGCTGGTTTCACCAGTTCAAGGTACCAGGCACAGAAGTCATCCCATACCAATTTATAAGTTGTCATCAAGGCATCTGATAAACGGTAATGCTTGAAGTTTTCTTCAATTTCAGTTAATGCTTGATTGAATCGAGAATCAAACCATGCAGCGGAGATTTTGTCTGCTGCTGAAGCTGGAGCATCGATAACCTCTAAGCCTTTTACCAGACGGAAGGCATTCCAGATTTTATTGGCAAAATTACGGCCCTGTACACAAAGCTCAACGTCAAAAGGTAAGTCATTTCCTGCAGGAGCTGTCAATAACATGCCCATGCGCGTTGCATCAGCACCATATTCGTTCATCAAATCAATAGGATCAGGTGAATTACCCAGAGATTTTGACATCTTGCGCCCTAATTTATCGCGTACAATACCTGTAAAATAAACATTTTCAAAAGGTAGCTGTCCACGGAATTCATAACCCGATACAATCATGCGTGCTACCCAGAAGAAAATAATATCGGGTGCAGTGACTAGATCCTGCGTTGGGTAATAATACTTGATCTCTTCATTTTCAGGCTCATTGATACCGTTGAATACAGAAATTGGCCATAACCAAGCTGAAAACCAAGTGTCAAGCACATCTTCGTCCTGACGCAAATCCGCAAGCGTTAGACCCGCATTGCCCGATTTTTGCTGTGCCAGTGAAAGTGCTTCTTCGGCAGTCTGTGCAACGACAAAATCATCGTTACCATCACCATAGAAGTAAGCAGGTATTTGATGCCCCCACCACAATTGTCTTGAAATGTTCCAATCTGTTACATTTTCCATCCAGTTGCGGTAGATATTTTTGAACTTTGTCGGATGGAATTTAATGGTGTCATCCATGACATTATCCAGTGCAGGTTTTCCGAGGTCTTCCATTTTCAGGAACCATTGGTTAGAGATCTTAGGCTCAATAACAGCACCAGTTCTTTCAGATGTTCCGACATTATTGGTGTAGTTTTCTACTTTTTCCAATAATCCTTTTTCTTCCAGTTCTTTTTCGATCTCTTTACGTACTTTGAAGCGATCCATACCAGCATAATGTAAGCCGTTGTCGTTTAATTTCGCTTCATCGGTAAAGATGTCCACAAACTCCAGATCATGCTTTTTACCTAGTTCGTAGTCATTGATATCGTGCGCTGGAGTTACTTTAAGACAGCCGGTACCAAACTCAAGATCCACATATTCATCTTCAATGATATTCACTTTACGTCCGACGATTGGTACAATCACTTGTTTTCCTTTTAACCAGGTGTAGCGTTCGTCGTTTGGATTGATACATACTGCTGTATCACCAAAGATCGTTTCAGGACGGGTTGTGGCAACGACAATATATTTGTCCGTTCCTTCAACCTGATATTTCAGATGGTATAATTTACCGTTCTTTTCCTTGTAGACCACTTCTTCGTCAGAGATATTGGTTTTGGCTTCTGGATCCCAGTTAACCATGCGGTAACCACGATAGATTAACCCTTTATTGTAAAGGTCAACAAATACGCGAATCACCGATTGATACAATTCAGGATCCATGGTAAAACGGGTACGATCCCAATCACAGGAAGCGCCTAGTTTTTCCAGTTGCTTTAAGATAATACCACCGTACTTTTCTTTCCATTCCCAAGCATGCTTTAAAAAATCCTCACGGGATAAGGATCTTTTGTCAATGCCTTGCTCCTTTAACATAGCGACGACCTTAGCTTCAGTGGCAATGGAGGCGTGATCTGTCCCCGGTACCCAACAAGCGTTTTTACCTTGCATACGTGCGCGGCGAATCAAAACGTCTTGAATCGTATTGTTCAGCATATGACCCATGTGCAATACGCCAGTGACATTCGGTGGCGGCATTACAATCGTATAAGGTTCACGTTCGTCAGGAGTAGACCGGAAAAATCCGTTCGCTTTCCAATAGCTGTACCATTTTTCTTCAGCTTCTTTTTGATTGTAAGTTTTCGCTATGCTCATTTTAAATTCTATATTCAATTTTTTAAGGAATACAAAAGTAAGGAATTCTATGTTATTTTCCTTGTTATCATTGATCTTGTTATTGATTGTAGATCAAGGACGAGGAACTAAAGATGAAAAGGGCAAGCATTAGAGATGAAAGATCGAAGACAATGTCTAAAGAGCAAAAATTAAAAAGTCGGAACCATCCGAATAAGCCGAAGGCTTGTACAAGCAGAATCTCACTACTCACTACTCAATACTCAACCCTTAACACTTTTTAATCTTTTCTTCATATTACTAGTCGATTAGCCTAGTTTTAATGTAAATTAATGTAAATTTGCCTGTTTTATTTTTACACGAAGGGATGCAACGATTTGCGAACGAACTTAGAGCGTTAACACAATATTTTTGTTTTGGCTAATTATCTGTTTTATAGATAGATTTATTTTTATTTCAGCTTTTTTGAGAAAATAGGAACAGCCAATTTTACGGAGATTTTTAGAATCTATTTTCATGGATTAAGCCTCGATTTTTCAGCCGTATCCTATATATGTGCTATTCCATTTGTTGTTTATTGCATACTAAGCTTTTTCCCAAAGGTTCAGCCAAAACGCATCATCCTTGATATTTACACAATTGTTGTACTGGTTTTATTTTTTGTGACGAGTTTTATCAATGTTAATATCTATCGAGAATGGGGGATAAAATATCAAAACGAGCTATAGATGCTTTCCTGGCATCACCATCCGGTGCGGTAGCTTCTGCAGAGTCTACACCTGTTTTTCTTCCGATCCTCGGGATGTTGGTGGGGATATTTTGTGGGTATTTTCTCTACCGTTGGATGTTCAAAAAGTGTATTTTTTTAATGTTAAATCACCGATTGGCAACTTTTTAAAATTGGCCGTCGGCGTTTTTGTTCTCTTTACCTTTATCCGTGGGGGCTATGGCCGCGCAACACTAAACCCTAGTAAAGCTTATTATTCTGAGGTTACCTTTTATAATCATGCGGCTGTGAATACACAATGGTCGCTTTTGCGCGACTTTTTTACCAAGAGCACAAAACTGAAAAGCCCTTATGATTTCTACGGCTCAGACCAACAAGTTATTCAGGAGCAGTTGAAGCCTGCCTTCCAAAGTCAACCTGATTCTGCGGTCGAAGTTTTATCTACGACACGCCCCAATGTCGTTATCATCATGCTGGAAAGTTTTGTCGGTGACCTCATCCAGTCTTTGGGAGGAGAGAAGGGCATAACGCCACATATGGAAGAATTGATCAAAGGTGGAATTTTATTTGATCACATCTATTCTGCCGCCGATCGTTCGGATAAGGGGATGGTTGCTATACTCAGTGGATTTCCGGCACAGGGACCAGAAAGTATTATTAAATATATCGACAAGCACGAAAATATGCCTGCTATTGGGCAGGAATTTGACCATGCAGGTTATGAAACTTCTTTTTATCATGGTGGACAAAGTGAGTTTTATAATTTCAAGTCCTATATGTTGACACATGGTATTTCCAGAGTGGTTGATAACGCTAATTTTGGTTTGGATGCCGAGCGGGCTTCCTGGGGAGTCTACGATCATGTGGTGTTCAACCAGATGATTCATGATTTTAACAAGGAGAAACAGCCTTTTTCTCAACGATATTTACATTGATCAATCACGAACCATTTGAATTAAAGCACGGTTATAAATTTGGTAGTACCAACAATGCCGATAAGTTCAGAAGCACAGCGAATTATACGGACTCGGCTGTTTTCGATTTTATTGGTAAAGCCAAGAAAGAAGCCTGGTACAAAAATACCCTTTTGTGATAGTTGCGGATCATGGCCATCGCTTGCCATCGGAAAATGGGAGCTTTTCCATCCAAATAGATTCCATATCCCATTGATCTTTTTCGGTGATGTTATCAAACCGGAATACCGGGGTAAGATCTTCAATCGGATCGGAAACCAAACGGATTTAGCCACGACGCTGTTGACGCAGTTGAAACTTCCGACCAATAGATATCACTGGAGTCGGGATTTATTTAATCCGACGACACCACAGATCGCTTTCTATAATTCCAAAGATGCCTTTGGAGCAGTTACACCTGAACAGTCGGTATCTTTTGATAATGTTGGCCGTATCATCAATTATAGATCCAATAAAGAATATCCTGCTGCCAAAACCGATAGTATATTGAATATTGCCAAAGCGTATTATCAGCAGGTTTATCGTGAATTTCTAAAATATTAACCGGATGAAGTTAAGAGGAATATTAGCACCCTATTTTGCAGTCGCCATTCGCTTTGCCTTTCTTTTAATCGTTTACGCCCTGCTTAGATGGGGTTTTACCTACTTAATGCCTCATTATTTCCTAATGTAAATGCAGGGAAACTGTTTGTGATGTTTGGTGGAGGTGTGCGTTTTGATACTGTTGCTTTGCTCTATCTAAATATTCTTTACATTGTTATGCAGACGGTCCCCGGATCATTCATAACTAATCCAATCTATCAACGGATTTCCAAATGGATCTTTGTCGTAGTCAATTCACTAGGGATCGCCTTGAATCTGATTGACTATGCCTATTACCCGTTTACACTAAAACGGACCACCGGTACGGTATTGAGCCAGTTTTCAAATGAGTCCAACTTGTTTAAATTGGCATTTGACTTTTGTCTTGATTACTGGTATCTCCTGCTGGTATTTGCACTGCTCGTTTATGGCTTATCGAAATCGTATCAATTGATCCAACTGGAAAGACCAAAACGTTATTCCTGGAAATCTTTCCTTGTTCAGGTTCCTTTCTTTTTATTGACGGCTTTTCTTTTTTATAGGTGGCGTTCGTGGCGGCTGGGCACACAGTACCCGTCCGATTACATTGAGCAATGCCGGTGACTATGTGGACACCCCGAAGAAATGAATATTGTACTGAATACGCCATTTAGTATATTGAAAACCTTAAAAGCTGTTAGTCTCAAGCCGGTGAACTATTATCCAGAGCAAGAGTTGAGCAAGTTGTATGATCCAATCCATTTTCCACAAACGGACAAACCCTTCAATAAAAAGAATGTTGTTGTCTTGATTTTGGAAAGCTTCGCGAAGGAACATTTTGGTGAACTGAATAAAGATATTCAAGGTGGGAAATATAAAGGTTATACTCCTTTTTTAGATTCTTTGATTCGCAACGGCTATACCTTTACAGATACCTATGCGAATGGTCGCAAATCCATCGACGCTTTGCCTTCGGTGATTACAGGTATCCCTTCCATTGGCGAACCCTTTGTGCTTTCGGTGTATTCGGGTAATGAAACCACTAGCTTGGCTAAACTCCTGGGGAAAAAGGGTATGAAACAGCATTTTTCCACGGAGCGCCGAATGGAAGTATGGGTTTTTCCGCCTATATGAAGTTAGCCGGAATTCAACATTATTTTGGTAAAAACGAATATAACAATGATCGGGATTTTGATGGTATCTGGGGATCTGGGATGAACCTTTTCTACAGTTTACTGCGAATAAAATCAATACGTTAAAACAACCGTTTTTTGCGAGCTTCTTTTCGCTGTCCTCACACCATCCCTTTAAGGTGCCAGAGAAGTATCAAGGAAAATTTCCGAAAGGACCGCTACCGGTACAGGAACCTATTGGTTATACTGACAATGCACTTCGCGAGTTTTTTGCCACAGCATCTAAAATGCCCTGGTTCAACAATACCTTATTTGTGATCTGTGCTGATCATGCAACTGTAAGTTACCTTCCCGAGTACCAGACCACAGCCGGGGCTTCCAGATCCCGATTATATTTTATGCGCCGGGCGATGGCTTGGTCGGCAAGGCCGATAAACTGGTCCAACAGATCGATATTATGCCAACGGTATTAAATTACCTTCATTATGACGAACCTTATTTTGCCTTTGGATCGGATGCATTTAAGCCGGGAAGGGACAATTTTGTGCTGAACAATAATGCAGGAAGCTATAATTTTTACTACAAAGACTATATGATGTCTTACGATGGTCTTAAACCATTATCTCTTTATAATATGAAGCAAGATCGCTTGATGAAACAGGACTTGATAAAACAACATCCAGCTGTCCTGGATACGATGGAAACCAAGATGAAAGCTTTTATTCAACAATATAACAATCGGATGATTGAAAATAAGCTGACCTATAAAAAATAGGTCAGCTTATTTCGGTTGCTGTTTTTGAAATTTGATCCGGATGCTTCTATCGATGACAAAAGAACCAGATCATAAATGATATAGATAAATGGCAAGGTAACAATGACCAATAGAATAAACCCCGACTGTTATCTGCAAAAATACCATTGACCAGGTAATTTGCCAAACTGCTCCAAAACCAGCAAAAACTATAGAATGAAGCCGGTACGATCAGATTTCCAATGAGCAATGCATAACGGTACCGGCCGATTTTGTACTTTTTATAGATATACCTGATGTGTAAATAAAATAGCACTAGGGAGCTGATGAATGCGAGGAGCCCCGGACTGATCCAGAGGATGGTACTTGCTAAAAATGAGGTCTTTTCCCCAACTTCGATTTTGAAACTGTCCTGTTTTCCGACGGATTCAATGACCCAATGTACGAGTGTGTCCGTTTGCTGTTTAGGAACGCCCAAATTCTGTGCGTAAGCCTTCATCTTATCTCCCGTATGCAGGTACAGATCAATTGGGCCAAAGGAAGACCAATACTTGGAGGGGAATAAAAGGTATTCAATTTCATATTTTGTGAGGATATCCGCCGGTCATACTTCATTAAAGCACGGTACTGAACTTTGATGCTGTTTTCACCCTTGTGAAGTTTGGCGGTAAAATAAAATCCATCATTCAGGTTAATTC
Organism: Sphingobacterium sp. E70; assembly: GCF_019285695.1. Lineage (NCBI taxonomy): Bacteria > Pseudomonadati > Bacteroidota > Sphingobacteriia > Sphingobacteriales > Sphingobacteriaceae > Sphingobacterium > Sphingobacterium sp. E70. The sequence goes on from NZ_CP079104.1 coordinate 3,833,514, forward strand.
GTTCCCATTCCGCTTTTCCATAGCTGATCTCATAATAACCATCTTTGAGCCGTAGGAAAGGGAATTTTGTGTTTGATGGATCCAAGGGGAGGGATTTAATCTCATTTTGGTTAACAGTCACCTTTTCTAATCCATCTAAATTGAAGGCAAGGAATACCAAAGGGAAGTCCATATTTTCCTCCGCATGGATAATATACTCGATATTGAATTGGCTCTGATAATCATAATCCAGTGTGTCTTGCACAAGCTGGATATCTATTCGCTCGCGAAGTACTTTCGCTTTACCCGAAGGAACCAGTTGTGCTGTGATGCTATGAGGACCAAAAGGATTGGCCATATTGGCTGAGAGTGCCAATGCAGCGAGCAAAAGAATAATCGTCAGACCTATTATCTTACTGTTCATAATTGTTTATTTAATGCATCTTCCATTCCGCTGGTCAAAAAAATGAACCTCGTTAGCTTATTTAATTCGCTGATAATCTATTAGCGAACAAATAACTGTAAGTGAAAGTATAAAATAAAAAGATGAAAAAAATCTGGATTTATATTCGCAGGCAGAAATCTCACAAAAGCCATAGGAAATGGGGTAGCGGGAGGATAGCGGTTATGTCCAATTCATATTCGTCAAATTCCGAAGGAAAGGAAGTTTGGAGAAGGGGAGATAAGGTACAATAAAAAGACCTGTACGGCAATCGTACAGGTCTTTTTAATATTATAATTTTGGTAACAATTATACGCCCAACAATAAACGAGCTGGATCTTCTAATAATTGTTTTACACGAACCAAGAAGCTTACTGACTCACGACCGTCAATAATACGGTGATCGTAAGAAAGTGCAATGTACATCATTGGACGGATCACAACCTGACCATTCTCAGCGATAGGACGTTGGATGATGTTGTGCATACCCAAGATTGCTGATTGCGGTGCATTGATGATAGGCGTTGACATCATTGATCCAAATACACCACCGTTAGTGATTGTAAATGTACCACCTGTCATCTCGTCGATCGTTAATTTGTTATCACGAGCTTTACCCGCCAATGTAGCAATCGCTTTCTCGATTTGCTCCAATGACATCGCATCTGCGTTACGGATAATAGGAACAACCAGCCCTTTAGGTGCAGAAACTGCAATTGAAATATCTGCAAAATCAGAATACACGATTTCATTTTCTTCGATACGAGCATTCACTGCTGGCCATTCTGCCAATGCTGTAGTTACTGCTTTTGTAAAGAAAGACATGAAACCAAGACCGATACCAAATTTCTCTTTGAACGTATCTTTATATTTAGCACGTAGATCCATGATCGGCTGCATATTGACTTCGTTGAAAGTTGTCAACATGGCTGTTTCGTTTTTAACAGCTACCAAACGTTTTGCGATAGTTTTACGTAAAGAAGATAATTTCTCACGACGCTCATTTCTGGAACCAGCAACTGGTGCAGCTGTAGTTGTAGCGGCAGGAGCAGCAGGTTTCGCAGCCGGAGCTGCAGCTTTTGCAACAGGTTGAGCTTTGTCAGCATCTTCTTTTGTGATGCGGCCATCTTTACCTGTTCCTTTTATAGTTGAAGGATCAATTCCTTTTTCTCTCAAAATTTTGCGGCAGCAGGAGAAGCTGTACCAGCAGCGTAGCTATCTGGATCTTCGTCTTTTGCAGCAGCAGCAACTGGAGCTGCATTAGATGATGCCTCAGCCGCAGGTGCAGCAGCCGGAGCTGAACCACCAGCAGGAGCTTGACCTTCTTCAATTGTACAAACGACAGCACCGATTTCTAAAGTATCACCTTCTTGTGCAATGATTCTTAAGATACCTGCTTTTTCAGCTGGTAATTCAAACGTCGCTTTGTCTGACTCCAGTTCGGCGATGTTTTCATCCATCTCCACATAATCGCCATCTTGTTTCAACCATTGTGATAAGGTTACCTCCGTGATAGATTCACCTACGGTTGGTACTTTAATTTCTAAGCTCATATATAATGTTCTTTATTGACAATTGCGTCCTATACATAAGACGCAATTGATTTTAAATTGTTTTTATTCGAATGATTTATTTAAGATCTCTGCTTGTTGAGCAACGTGTTGTTTCATATAACCTGTTGCTGTACTTCCGCTTTCTTTACGTGCTACGAAACCTGTAAATGCAATTTCAGTGCCCATCAGTTTGCGGCAGTAGTAAGACCATGCACCCATGTTCTCATTTTCCTCTTGCACCCATACAAACTCTTTGGCTTTGTTGTATTTTTTACGGATCGCTTTCAACTGCTCAGCCGGGATTGGGAACAACTGCTCGATGCGAACGATTGCTACATCCTTACGCTTGTCCGTTTCTTGTTTTTCCAATAAGTCATAATAAACTTTACCCGAACAGAACAATACACGTTTTACATCTTTTGCAGCTACATTTGCATCATCAATGACCTCTTGGAATACACCTTCTGTGAAGTCTTTCAATGGAGAAACAACTTTCGGGTGACGCAACAATGATTTCGGTGTAAAGATCACCAATGGTTTACGGAATTCGCGTACCAATTGACGACGTAACAAGTGGAAATAGTTGGCTGGTAAGGTACAGTTTGCCAAGATCATGTTCTCATCTGCACATAATTCCAAGAATCTTTCGATACGTGCCGAAGAGTGCTCAGGACCTTGCCCTTCCATACCATGTGGCAACATCATCACTAAGCCGTTTGAACGTCTCCATTTTGTTTCCGCACTCGATAGATATTGATCTACGATGATTTGAGCACCATTGTAGAAATCACCGAATTGTGCTTCCCAAATTGTTAACGAGTTTGGATTTGAAGAGGCATAACCATATTCAAAACCTAAAACAGCATATTCTGAAAGTAAGGAGTTGTAGATCGAGAATTTGTCGCCACCTTTGATATTTGCCAATGGAATATATTTCTCTTCAGAATCTTCCAATGTTAATACCGCATGACGGTGTGAGAATGTACCACGTTGTACATCTTGACCTGAGATACGAACACGGTTGCCTTGATCCAATAACGTCGCATAAGCCATTAACTCACCCATTGCCCAATCGTATGCATCATTGCTGATCATTTTTGCACGATCTTCAAACAGACGAGTAATCTTACGGAAGAATTTTTTGTCCGAAGGTAAAGTTGTGATCTCTTTCGCCAATTTCAAGAAAAGATCTTTTGCAACTTTAGTTTTATCCGTAGTTGTCGATACTTCTCCTTTTTCGCCGGACGTAATCCTTCCCAGGCACCTTTAAACATCGGAAGATCTTCAGTCAATACTTCAATAGTTTTCGCTTCTTCAAGTTTCGTCTGCAATTCCGCCTTAAATTCTTTTTCTATATTTTTGAATAGGCTTCATCAATACTTCCTTCGGAGATTAATTTTTAGCGTATACTTCTTTTGGATTCGGATGTTTTTCAATGATTTTGTACAACAAAGGTTGTGTGAACTTAGGTTCATCAGCCTCATTGTGACCAAATCTTCTGTAACATAATAAGTCGATAAATACGTCTGTTTTGTATTTTTGACGGTATTCAACAGCCAAATTAATCGCATAAACTACTGCTTCTGCATCATCTCCATTGACATGGAATACAGGTGAAGAAGTAATTTTTGCAACATCTGTACAATATGTTCCAGAACGTGCATCTTTATAGTTTGTTGTAAATCCGATTTGGTTATTGATAACGATATGTACTGTACCGCCAGTTTTGTAACCATCTAGTTTGGACATTTGAGTTACCTCGTATACCACGCCCTGACCAGCAATTGCAGCATCACCATGGATAATGATCGGTGCAATTTTCGATGAATCACCATCGTATTTGAAGTCGATTTTAGAACGTACCATACCTTCTACAATTGGATCTACTGTTTCCAAATGGGAAGGGTTTGGCGCTAAACTCAAGTGAACCGATTTGCCATCGTTAGTTTTTACTTCTGAAGAGAAACCCAAATGGTATTTTACGTCACCACCGAAGTTTACCTCAGGATCGTCTGCATAGGTTTTACCCTCAAATTCCGAGAAGATGGATTTGTAAGATTTACCCATGATATTGGTCAATACGTTCAAACGACCACGGTGAGCCATACCGATTACAAACTCTTGGATGCCAATTTCTGAACCTTTTTCGATAACCGAGTCCAATGCAGGGATTAAGCTTTCTGCACCTTCCAAAGAGAAACGTTTTTGACCTAAAAATTTAGTGCCCAAAAAGTTTTCAAATACAACAGCATCGTTCAGTTTGTTCAGGATTCTCTTTTTGTATCCAAAGAGAATTTTGGCATATTGCGGTCCGCTTCCATGCGGTCCTGCAACCACTTTATCTTTTCTGGATTACGGATATATTTGAATTCTGCACCAATAGAACGGCAATAGGTATCTTCAACCAGTTGACGGATATCTTTTAATGTTGCTGGACCTAAGCCAACTTCAACACCAGCATTGAAAACGGTGTTCATGTCTGCCTCAGCAAGACCAAACGTTTCCAATTCCTTTCCAGGGTAGTACTTACGTCTTTCGCGAACAGGGTTAGTGTGCGTGAAGAGGTGGCCACGGTCACGGTAACCGTTGATCATGTTCAGCACATTGATTTCTTTCAATACGTGCTCAGGAGTTGCCTCGCCTACTGAACTTGTTGTTCCACCAGCATTTTGACCGAAATCAAAACCTTCAAAGAATTTTTGCCATCCGAAATCTACCGATTGGGGATCTTGCTTGTACGATTGATATAAGCCATCGACATAAGCCGAATCAGCATTACTCAAATATGTCAGATTGTCCATTTACAATTAAAACTATGAAATTTGTCAAAGTTATGAATAAAAAAGAGTTTCTAATACTGAAATTGAATAATTTAATCAATAAATCTATCCAATTCTTAACATTTTTAGCATGATTTAAAAGTGCCCCACAGGGCCATACAAATTTCTTTTGTTTTGAAATTATCTATTTCTGCCGAAGATTTATTTAGCAAATAATTCATCCAATTTTGGAAGACCGTTTGGGAAGTTGGTTTTGATCAATTTCTGCCAATCCAAAGCCTTGTTATCTTTTTCACTCGTGCCTACACCAGCGACATGGGACCATTGTCCGTATACGGTGGCTGGAGAATAATCCAAAAGCTGTTCTTCAAACCAAGATGCTCCCTTTAACCAATTGACCTGATATTCATGGACCAAGTAACTGGCGGCGATCAATCCCGCCTGATAGGGGATATAACCCGTCTTTTTCAATTGTATCATGGTACTATTGATAAAATCATGCGCTGTCTGACCGGATTTCCATTTTTCGAATAGCTCCTCATTCATCGTTAACGCCGGAATATCTGCTGTAGTACTGTTTTTGTACCCAGCGATTTGAAAAATACATTAGGATATTTTTTGAGCATAAAACGGAAATAATCCCGCCAAAGTAAGATATCTATTATTTTTTCAAATCGTTTGTCTTTTTTTCCTTCCCTAATTTTTTTATGTTGTTGTAAAGAAGGATCGGGGATAAAGCTCCAGCAGCGATAAAAGGACCCAATATGACAGGATCCTGCTCCGTTTCCGGATAAGTGGACAAGACCGAATGCATAATACTCAATGCCGTATCCTCTCCGCCCAATATATAGATGTCATCAACAGATTTTATCTCCTCGTCTGAATAACCTAAGTCCTTCAATGTGGGGATCTTGGTGTCCTCAAGATGTGGGGAGTCAGGAAATTTGAGGGAAAAGGAATCGGTTGGCGCACTGAACTCTCACGTTCTACCTTTTTCTTGAAAACGGAAAATCCATTTGGAATATCTTTGATCGGAAAAGGGAGATCTTCTTTATGGTAAAGTGTATGTCCAATAAAATGACGGAGGTTGATTTTGCTGTTCCAGAGTTCACTCTCTACTTTTTCGGAAATAGAGGTCTCGCGCAGTGCAACTTCCCGATGATGATAGACTTCATTAACCTGATATTTTTGGGCAATACGCGGGATAATATCCTCAGGCTTGCCAATATAGGTCAGTAGGTCACTTCCATGGCTTTTTAATTTTTCTTTTAAGGCAGTGACAGCTTCGATCACAAATGCTGCGCGCAGCACACCTGTATTTAAATTGCCAAACTGATTGCGGTCAAAATAACGGGGATCAAAACAATAGACAGGAATGATGAAGGAACTCTTCTCAGAGGCTTGATAAAATACCTCATTGTCATGAAGTCTTAAATCATTTCTAAACCAGATCATTGTAGCCCTTTTGTCCATAGAGGTGAAGATAAATACTTTTTAGTGCAGCCTATTTTCAGAAGATTTACAAATATATAAGGATATTGTGTTTGTGAAAATATTTAGGCGTGAATTGACATAAAAAGGACAAAGAATAGGTTTTAGACCACCCCTATCTTATGCTCCAACATATAGACCACTGTCTTGTTGATCGACTTGACGGCAGGTGCTCAAATAGAAAAATAAAAATAGTGTTAAACTTATTTGATGTTTCTCTGTTCTAAAATTAGAGAATTATGATATTAGTTAGTCAACGTATTTGAGGAGAAAAACTAGCATGGGCTTTTGCAATCTATAGGACAGTTAAAATGAGATCCAGCCGATCGTTTGGTTACTCATTAAAACCAAAGGTAGTCTCATGCTTACCATAAAAATAATAATAAAAAGGCTGCAACTAGCACATTTATACCATTGAAAGCGAGTGCTCAGAAATAATTATAAGAATGAAAAAGGTGTTAATTAGTGGGCTAAATACCTATTTGGGACGACGGGCGTCATGCTATTTACAAACGAAGGATTTTGATGTTACAGGTTTGGTGCGCAACTTGTCCATTTTTAATAAAATTGTGAAGGAGAAAGTAACCGCAAGACTTTTTGAACTTGATTTGTTGCGGAAGGGACCAGCTTATGATAATTTTCAGATCAGTAACGTGAACTTCGGAATTTATTTTACGCAGGTTCCGACCTTGGATAACGATATACAGCTTCAGCTGGAACTGCTAGGTCTTCGTAATTTTGTTGAAATCTGTAGGCGGGCGGGCAATAACCGGGTGATCTATGTGGCCCGGCTGATGGATGAGCATTTTTTAGAACCTGTTCGGAATCTATTGGAAGCTTTGCGCGTACAGTACACCATTGTGGTTAAAAGTAGCGTTATCGGTAAGGAAAGTGTGCTGAACCGAATTTTTAGCAAACTTGCTAAACGGCAGACGATATTCTATTGGAACTGGGTCGCTTCACTGAAATTTCATCCCTTGCCCTTATTGGATGTCTACCGTTGGCTTCGGGAAATGCCCTGGGAAGGTAACTTTATATCTGAGGTGATTTACCTTGGCGGACATGAAGAGGTGACCTTTAGGAATTTATTTTATCAATTTCTCAATTATACTTCCGATACACAAAAGCGCGAGATCGGCGTGAATAAATTTTTGCGAAACTATTGCTGAGCAGGTTCAACGATATCAATAAGGAAGATATCGATGAATTTAGACGAGTGCTCTATTATGAAAAAAATGTGGACAATTCAACTTGGCAGAAGGTCCAGTCCTTTGAATTCACGCCACTGAAAGCCTATGTCAGTATGGATACCTGAGTTTTTCTGAATGGTCTAACGACGAACGAAAACCTGCTGCATGCTTGCTTTTGATGCTTGTCGCTATAAGGTTTTTTGGTTTGTGAGTTTATGCTTTTTATATAAAGCATTTGTAGTTCCCATGGAGATAAACAGGGGTGAATAATTATTTACTTCTAAATTATTCTGTTAAATTTGTGGATTAACGCGTTGATACAGATTTAATATATGGGATACAACAGTCTAGCAGCATGTGTTGCGGATCTTGAAAAACATGGTCATTTAATCCGGATTAAAGAGGAAGTCGATCCTTACCTCGAAATGGCTGCAATTCATATGCGGGTATTTGATGTTGAGGACCAGCATTGTATTTTGAAAATATCAAAGGTTCGGAATTTCCGGCTGTATCCAATCTCTTTGGTACATTGGACCGTTCGAAGTTTATGTTTCGTGATTCGTTGGATCATCTTAAAAAGTTGGTGGATGTCAAGATGAACCCGGGTGCTGTGTTAAAAAATCCATTTCAATATATAGGCTCATCCATGACTGCGCTAGGCGCCTTGCCTTGGAAAAAGAAGTCGGGCGCTCCAATCCTGCACGGTAAAACAAGCATCAGTAAGCTTCCTCAAATTGTTAACTGGCCAATGGATGGCGGTGCTTTTGTCACCATGCCGCAGGTCTATACGGAAGATGTAAATAAGCCGGGGATCATGCATGCCAACCTGGGGATGTATCGGATTCAGCTTTCAGGCAACGATTATATTCCGGACCGGGAAATAGGATTGCACTACCAACTGCACCGCGGAATCGGTATTCATCAGACAAAGGCCAATGAACTTGGTGTGCCGCTTAAGGTAAGTATTTTTGTGGGTGGCCCACCGGCGCATCCTCTGTCTGCAGTCATGCCGCTGCCAGAAGGTCTTTCTGAAATGATCTTCGCTGGTGCTTTAGGCAATAGACGGTTCCGTTATTTTTACGACGACGAAGGTTTTTGTATTTCAGCGGATGCGGATTTTGTGATTACAGGTACCGTTTATCCCAATGAGAATAAATCGGAGGGGCCTTTTGGGGATCATATAGGCTATTATAGTCTTACCCATCCTTTCCCCTTGATGAAGGTGCATAATGTATACCATAAGAAGGATCCGATCTGGTCATTTACAGTGGTAGGGCGACCACCGCAGGAAGATACTAGCTTTGGAGCGCTTATTCACGAAATCACAGGGGCAGCAATTCCTCAGGAAATCTCCGGCCTGCATGCCGTCAATGCGGTGGACGCGGCAGGAGTGCATCCCTTATTGTTTGCGATAGGATCAGAGCGTTATACTCCTTATCAACGTGTGGACCGTCCACAGGAGATTTTAACCATTGCCAATCAGATTCTTGGAAAAAACCAACTGAGCTTGGCCAAATATCTTTTTATTTCGGCATATGAGGATAATCCCAAATTGGATATCTATGATATTCCAGCTTTTTTGGACATATTCTGGAACGGATTGATCCTGCGCGGGATCTTCATTTTCAAACAAATACGACCATAGATACCTTGGATTATTCGGGCGATGGATTAAATGCGGGTTCGAAGGTCGTATTTGCAGCTGCGGGAACAAAGAAAAGGGAACTTGCACGGGAGCTACCTGCAAATTTTGATCTGCCAAGGCCTTTCAACCAAGCGAAGCTGGTGATGCCGGGTGTATTGGCAATTGATGGACAAGCCTTCACAACCTATGCAGATGGGGCTGCGGTGATTCAGGAATGGTGCCGCACAGCCGAAGGATTGGCATGGGAAGGTTTTCCGCTGCTGGTATTGTGCGACGATGCCAGTTTTACAGCAGAGACAGTGAATAACTTTGTCTGGACAACCTTTACACGGAGTAACCCAGCATTTGATATCTATGGAATCAAGAGCTTTACTGCCTTCAAACATTGGGGCTGTGAAGGACCCATTATTATTGATGCCCGAACGAAGCCGCATCATGCACCGGCATTGATTAAAGATGAAGCGGTTGAAAAACGGGTTGATCTACTGGGGGCAAAGGTGGCTCCCTCCATGGAATTATTTAGAAATTCGACAGGAAGGGCTATATACAAAGAACTTTAATAAACAACTAGCATAAAGCATATACAATTTAATCTGATGAAAACAGAAGAATTATTAGCGAAGTCAAAGGAAGCCAGCTTCAGTTTCAGGAAGTTTTGGATCATATCGCAGAACAGTATACCTATAGTCCGGCGTCATTTCAAAATGGAAACCTTAAAAACTCCACAACGGAAAATCAGGGAAGTGCGAAAGTATTGTATTTCGCTAAACTGAATAATCTTTCAGCGGCAGATACCCTGCTTTTGTTTGCTGAGCATTATCAGAATGTATTGATAACCCCGCAGGTGAGGGGCATCAAAATATCCGCCAGTTTATGGCAAATGGCTGGGATGGGGTTGTTTTTGAGGCGGATGTACTGACTGACAAATAAGTCGGGGATGTGATCTTTCATTTGAGTCAAATATAAGCCAACTGCCATTGCAGGATCTGTACACGATCCGATCAATATATAGGGGCCTCGAAAGAAGCCCCTATTTTTGTAAACTAATTTATAGTACAGCGCACCTGTCTATATTAACCTTTGCTTTCGCAATCTTCGTCTTTACTGCCACCAAAATAGACCATCCAGCAGATGCCAAACTGATCCTGGAATGAGCTGTAGAGTTCGGCAAAAATGTTTCTCCCAAGGGCATTTCCACTACTTTTGCATTGGCACTTAACGCCGTATGTAAGGTTTTTGCTTCCTCAGCATTGTCACTAACATCACATAAGTATTATTGCCCTGTACGTACTGCTGACCGAAAGCTGGGACGACATCTGCGCCCATAAGCATGCTCTCGCCATTGATGGAAATGGCTGTATGACAGATTTTGTTTTTGGCCTCATCTGGAATTGCTGGCATTTGTGGATCTGCGGGGATGTCACCATAACGCATGTATCCCGGATTTTTGGTTTGAAAACCTTCTCATAAAATGTGAAAGCCTCTTCACAGTTACCATCGAAATTTAAATAAGCGTGTAATTTTGCCATGATTTCTAATTTTTGAATATATTGATTATCTCTTGATGCGTATCTTTTTGCGTTGATACTGCTAAAGATCCGCGTTATACCTTATCTTCTCAAATTTTCTTCCAATGAGCAGTAACCAGGAGGACTGTCTTTGGACCTGAAGATAAAATTAGGCTGAAGTTTTGATAAAAATCTTGCCCTAAGGCAAGATTTGAAAAATGGACCTTCGCTGACAAGAAAAATCTTTAATTGCCGTGAACAATTTCCTTTCGGATACGGCTCAGTGAGGTATCTGTGATGCCGAGATAAGAGGCGATATGTTTTAAAGGAGCCTGCTGGATCAGGATTGGTTTTTCTTTGATCAGACGCAGGTATCGGCTGGTCGCGGGTTCGGTGATCATGGCAATAGCTCTGTTTTTGCTGTGTACCAGTTCTGCTGCCATCCATGAACGTCCCCATTCCCGAAATTCAGGAATACGATGGAATAGTTCCTGATGATCTTCAAATCGTATTTTCCAAAGCTTGGTATCTGTAAGCGCCTGAATATTTTCCACTGTGGGCGTACGCTGGAAAAAGATGCAACTTCGATAACCACATCGTTGTCACTGCAAAAGCCGATCGTGACCTCGTTGCCTTCGTAGTCGTGCAAAAAAGATCGTGTAAGGCCATATTCTATTAAATAGTAGGCATTTGAAACCTGTCCCTTGTGTAGTATAAAATCACCTTTTTTTTTATCGTAATGGCTTGGTGTTTCTCTTTTATGGAATTCAGCTCATCAGGCGTAATTGCGAGATCACTGTAAAAAGTTCCTATTAGATCCATGTCTTTGGTTTATTTGATTACTAAGTGAATTTAATGATAAATCTTGAAAGCTGTTGTTAATCTATTGTGTGATTATTGTAAATAAATAGTTGTTTTGTTGCTAATTTTATTTGTTTAAAAGGTGTTTTTTAGTAAAAGTGTAATAAAAATTAAAAATTATTATGAATTTAGTTTTTAATTGTTTTACTTTGTGTCAAGAACATAATGTAAAAACGAAATATTTAAAATTTTCATAATATGTGTGGAATTATTGGCGCTTTTGAATTGAAGCAACCTGCAGACTCATTGAGATCCCAAGTATTGGAAATGTCAAAACGTATTCGTCACCGTGGTCCAGATTGGTCTGGCATATTTACGGGCGAGAAAGCTTTATTGGCTCATGAGCGATTAGCTATTGTTGACCCGAAATCAGGTAGTCAACCTTTGTACAGTCCGGATGGCAAAGTTGTATTGGCTGTAAATGGCGAGATCTATAACCACCATGAATTAAGGAATAGCCTTCCGGATTATGCGTTCGCAACACAGAGTGATTCGGAGGTAATATTGGCATTGTATTTAGCCAAGGGACCATCGTTTGTCGATGAGTTGAACGGTATCTTTGGTTTCGCATTATATGATTCGCGTGATGACTCATTTTTTGTTGCCCGTGACCATATGGGGATTATCCCATTGTATTACGGAAAGGATGCGCAAGGACAACTGTTTGTCGCTTCTGAATTAAAGTCTTTGGAAGGTTTCTGCGAGACGATCGAGCAATTTCCTCCGGGACATTATTTATATAGTAAAGAAGGTACAACACCGCAACGTTGGTACCAACGCGATTGGGAAAGCTATGACACGGTGAAAGATAAAGAGACTGATATCGCCGTATTGCGTAAAGCATTGAAGATGCAGTACATCGCCAATTAATGTCTGATGTTCCTTATGGTGTATTGCTTTCGGGAGGTCTTGACTCTTCTGTGATTGCTGCGGTTACAAAAAAATTTGCATCTAAACGTATTGAAACTGACGATAAAGAGGACGCCTGGTATCCTCAATTGCATTCTTTTGCTGTTGGCTTGAAAGGTGCACCAGATTTAATTGCAGCACAAAAGGCTGCTGATCATATTGGAACAATCCACCATGAAATCAACTTCACCATTCAGGAAGGTTTGGATGCCATCCGCGATGTGATCTATCACCTGGAGACTTACGATGTGACGACTATCCGCGCTTCGACTCCGATGTACTTACTGGCACGTGTGATCAAATCCATGGGCATCAAAATGGTGTTGTCTGGTGAGGGGTCAGATGAGCTTTTTGGCGGCTACTTATATTTTCACAAGGCGCCTAATGCGCAGGAGTTTCACGAGGAAACTGTTCGTAAACTGAAAAAACTGTACCTCTATGACTGTCTACGTGCAAATAAATCGCTGGCAGCCTGGGGTGTCGAAGGACGTGTACCTTTCCTGGATAAAGAATTTATGGATATTGCCATGCGTATCAATCCATTCGATAAAATGATCCGTGATGGTAAAATGGAGAAATGGGTCGTGCGTAAAGCTTTTGAGGATTATCTTCCGGAAAGCATCGCCTGGCGTCAAAAAGAACAGTTCTCGGATGGTGTCGGTTATAGCTGGATAGATACCTTAAAAGAGCAGGCAGAAAGCAAGGTTTCTGATCAGGAATTTGCAGCAGCAGCCGAACGTTTCCCAATCAATACACCAAAGAACAAGGAAGAGTTTTTGTATAGAACAATCTTCGAATCGCATTTTCCTTCCGCAGCTGCTGCACAGACTGTTCCTTCAGTAAAATCTGTTGCTTGTAGCACACCGGAAGCCCTTGCTTGGGATGCTTCTTTCCAAAATCTAAATGATCCATCTGGAAGAGCAGTAGCCTCTGTGCATCAGGAGAGCTACGAAAAATCCAAAGTAGAAGCTGTTTAGATAATCAACCAACCATATACTAATGTTGTAATAGGGGTGTCCAAAGGCATCCCTATTTTTTTGGAATATGTTTTTGAATTATCTTTAGTAATTTTCGGAAAAAACCAATTCAACAGAACCTACGGAGTGGTGAACTAATTAAATTACAAATGAAACTATATACTAAACAGAGAAATTTGAAGTCTTTTGGGTTGGCATTTATGCTATTGAGTAGCTCAGCGATTTTTGCACAAAATAAAGATGCTGTTGTTGCGGCTATTGTTCAGGAAGCTCAGGCAAATTCCCAGCTCGAAAACTATGCTTTTGAACTTGTTGATATGATCGGTCCACGTTTGGTGGGGAGTCCACAGATGCAGCAGGCACACGACTGGGTGGTCAAAAAATACACCGCACTTGGTGCGGATGCACGAAATGAACCTTATGGAGAATGGCGTTCCTGGGAAAGAGGGACCTCAGCGGTAACGATGACCTATCCACGGATCAAATCACTCGAAGGGACGCAATTAGCCTTTAGTCCGATGACGAAGGAAAAAGGTGTAGAAGCAGAAGTGGTGGCGATGCCTTTGTTTAGTTCTCAGGCTGATTTCCAATCTTGGTTAAAGACGGTAAAGGTAAAATTGTCCTGATTGGCATGAACCCGATCTCGGGTCGTTCGGATGCCAACTGGAAGGAATCTGCCTCTGCCCAGGGTTATGAAAAATATCAGGCCTTAAAGAGTGGACAGCTCAAGCAATGGGAGCTCAGTATGACCTATACTGGGAGTACACGACGTACACTACCATTGGCATTGGAAACCGCTGGTGCTGTAGGTGTGATCGATTCTTACTGGACAGAACTGCCGGGGCTTACACGGATTTTTGATGCGAAATCGAAGCAGATTCCTGTTTTTAATATTGCTTTGGAGGATTATAGCCTCCTTCATCGTATGGCTGTGCGTGGCGTCAAACCGCGTATACTCTTGCAGGGTAAATCCAAGGAACTCGGTACAGCAAAAACTTATAATAGCATTGCCGAGATCAAAGGAAAAGAGAAGCCCAATGAGTATGTAGTTTTGTCTGCACATTTAGATTCATGGGATGGTGCTTCGGGTGCGACAGATAATGCAACGGGGGTGATTACAATGATGGAAGCAGTTCGTATCCTGCGGAAAGTATATCCCGAAAATAAAAGAACGATCTTGGTCGGTAATTGGGGGAGCGAGGAACAGGGCTTGAATGGCTCGTCGGCTTTTGTGGAGGATCATCCCGATATCGCAAAAAATATTCAGGTGGTATGGAACCAGGATAATGGAACGGGACGTATTGTGCGTATCGGCGGCAGTGGTTTTGAAAAGGCATATGAATATATCGGCCGTTGGTTACAATATCTACCCGAAGAATTTCGCAACGAGATCCAGACCAGCTTTCCGGGAATGCCGGGTACAGGCGGAAGTGACCACTCTTCTTTTGTACAAAAAGGGATTCCGGCCTTTGGTCTTTCTTCCATTTCTTGGGATTATGGAAAAGTAACCTGGCACACGAATCGGGATACCTACGATAAAATTGTCTTCGACGAAGTCAAGCAGAATGCGATTATTGTTGCGGTATTAACTTACCTTGCTTGTGAGGAGCCTGCATTGGTGTCAAGAGAGAAAATCGTATTACCTGTGGATAAAACTGGTAAACAAATGGCTTGGCCAACAAATTTACAGCCCAAAAGGACAAGCGGTAATTAATGATGAAACAGCTTGTATTTACGATCGTATTCCTTTTCTTCTTCAGTTTCGCTTTTGCCCAGATTCCCCATGGGGATCTGGATAATTATAAAAGAGAATGGATTGCCGTACAGGAAAACGCCCGACCGCTGATCGGGATACGAAGTTTTACGGTCATGGGAAGTAAATATTATCTCATAGTAGATCCAATGACACTAGAGACCCGTATTGTGGATAGTAAGTTGCTTAAAGTCCGTAGTAGAGATTCTGTACAGGTCAACAAAAGCTTAATTGGAACAGTGTATGCAAGTTGTTTTTCCATCGCGAGGAAAACCGAAAATAATCTGCAGGATGCGGGACTGAATTTTAGACTGCCCAAAGAATCTGGAATAAACTTAACGATTGATTTGTGTCCTTCCCATAAACCTTTGGACAAGGATATTTTTGAGGATGTACTATCTGCATTTAAGGGGCTGGACAGTACACTGCCATTGGCGGTGTCTGTGTCAGGAAATGGCTGTTAAATCATCCAAGCGACTTGGCCTGGTTGAAATCTTTGGAGAAAAAGGGGATCGAGATCACTTGGATTAATCATACCTATGATCATGTTTTTAACAATAAGCCATTGAGTTCTAATTTTCTCTTGTCGCAGGGTACCAACTTAAGTTATGAAATACTGGCCAATGAAAAATTGATGCTGAAAAATGGACTTATGCCTTCTGTCTTTTTCCGCTGCCCAGGTTTGGTTTCGGATCGTGCGATTATCGAAAAGCTGCTATCTTTTGGTCTAATTGCCGTTGGCTCTGATGCTTGGCTGGCTAAAGGGCAACCGGTGCATAATGGTAGCATTGTTTTGATTCATGGGAATGGTAATGAAGAGCTGGGGGTGCGGGATTTTATCAGGTTGCTCCAGACAGAATCCGACGCTATTAAAGCAAAACATTGGACACTGTATAGTCTTTCTGAAGGATTGGAACAATATTCAAATTAGCCGTTGAATCGCCTATTTTACGAATAGGCTTTCCGTTGCGTAACCCGAAAAAATACAAAGGCGCCAATCCGAAAAGAAAGGCGCCTTTGTATGATAAGCTGTTAACTATTTATTTTTTTAGATGCTGATTAAAATAATCCGCAATTTTCTCGTACATATGGATACGATCTTTGCCCATCACATTATGTTCGTGGGTAGGGTATAAGAAATAATCGACCTGTTTCCCGGCCTTAATACAGGCTTCCAAAAACTCCATGCTGTTTTGTTGTACAACCACAGGGTCTTGCGCGCCATGGATGATCAATAAGCGCCCTTTTAACTGATCCGCTTTGTTCAACAGGGATGTCAGTTTATATCCTTCAGGGTTTTCCTGAGGTGTGTCCATATAACGCTCGCCATACATTACTTCATAAAACTTCCAGTCAATAACTGGACCTCCAGCGACTGCGGCTTTAAAAATGTCGTTATGATGTAACATAAATGAAGTCGTCATAAATCCACCGAAGCTCCAGCCGAAGATCCCCATACGTTGTTGATCGACAAAGGATTTTGATTTTAGGAATTCAATTCCTTTGAGCTGATCGGCCATTTCATTTTGGCCAAGGTTACGGTGAGTAGCCGTATAAAAATCACGGCCTCGGTAATTGGTGCCGCGATTGTCCATTGTAAAAACAATATATCCCTGTTGGGCCATATAGAGATCAAAGTAACCTGCTCCACCTAGCCATTTGTTGGAAACCAATTGCGAATGAGAACCACCATACAGATAATACATGACTGGATATTTCTTGGCAGGGTCAAAATCATTTGGATAGATAATACGGCCGGTCAGTGGATATTTGCCATCAGCCGAAGTCAGTTGGACAAATTCTATTTTTGGATTATTAATTTTTCCGCTGAATGGATTGTCAGCTTTGACCAGAACAGTTCCCTTACCCGATTTGACCTCTTTGATCTGGATCATGTTTGGGGTTTTCAGGTCACTATATTGGTCATAGATATATTTGCCATCACCACTCAACGATGCCTGGTGTATACCCGATTCATTTGTTAGCTGTACTGTTTTTCCGGATTTGAGGTCTACCTCAAATAATTGACGGTCCATCCCATTGTTGGTGACACCGATATAACTTATTTTGTTTCCATCAGCTGAGAAGTCCAAGAGATTTTCTAGCACTATGTCCTTAAAGCCTAATTTTCTGATCAGTTTTCCCTCCGTATTGTAGAGATAAAGCTGGTTGTAGCCATCTTTGTCGGATTGGTAAAGAAATTGATCCGCTGTGTTTGGCAAGAAGGTAAGTGGATTTTCTGGCTCTACCCAAGTTGTTGCGGTTTCCTCAAACAATGTTTTAACCAGCGCTCCGGTTTCAGCATTGTATTTATTGAACTTGAGGTCATTTTGACCGCGGTTGAGAACGCCTACATAAATGAATTTGCCTGAAGGATCCCAGGTTACACTGGTCAGGTATTGTTCGCTATGATCTCCGGTCTGTAAGGTTACTTTTTGTCCTGTAACACTGTTGTAGACAATCAGTGTTACCTCCTCCGATTTTTGCCCTGTCATGGGGTATTTTATCCATTTGATTTCGGCAACTTTCGGACTCCATTGGGGAGTGGATAGTTGGCGACCATGGTTTCATTCTTGCGGTAGTAGAGTAATTTGTCATTTTGAGCATTCCACCACATGCCTTTTTTATACCGAATTCCTGCCGGTGGGTATAATCACTTCCATTGACAATACCTTTGTCGCTGTCGTCGGTTACCGCAGATACTTTCCCATTTTTGTCAACAATGGCGATATTATTGTCCACCAGATAAGCGATTTTAGAAAGGTCTGTGCTCAATTCGCGGTTAGCACCTTGGCTATCGTTGCCGATAAAACTTTCGATACTTTTGGATTTGACATTATAGACCACCGTATATACTTTGTCCTTCCCATCTACCTGGAGTAGGAGTGAATTGCTATCACGCCATTTGTAGTCGTAAGGAAACATGCGTAAGCTGAATGTTTCGTTTGGAATTGCAGCTTTCAAAGCTGTTTCGAGCTCAGTTTTAGATAACAAGCTCGTCTCTGTCCAATTGTTTGCTGCACTTTTGGAGAGCAGATTTTGATACGATTTATCGAGGTAAGAGAGGCTGTTTGATTTTGGTATCCAGGAAGCAGCAGTAATCGATGTTGGCGCATAGGTGCGCGGTCCGAATACCGTTTCTTCCAAATTAAGGTTTCGTTGGGCATGGCTGGTTAAGGCACTTGCCAACAAGAAGAATAGCGCAATTCTTTTCATTAGAATAATTTATTTTTAATGATGCTGAGCCGACCATAAGTGTTTTTTGCTCTTATGATGGAGTTTGCTTTTAAATTTTATAGGGCTAAATTAGGGAAATAGCCCTATAAAACCTAGTACAGAATTGTTGCTTGTGTAACTGAAATTGTTGTGTCGATCTATAGTTTGCGGAGCCAGATATTTCTAAACTGGACCAGATCACCATGATCTTGCAGGATAATGGGGCCGGGACCATGGCTCACCTGTTTCGGAAGTCCAATGTACTCTGTTGTGCCATCAATCTGGGTGTTATTCTGGACAAGTACGCCATTGTGGAGCACAGTCACTGTGCCTTTGCTGATCAATAGGCTGTCTTTGTTAAACTGGGGAGCCTTGTAAATGATATCGTATACATGCCATTTGTCCGTTACAATGACTTGAGCCAACGGCGGACGTTGCTTGTAAAGGCTTCCTGCACCACCATTGACATAGGTCGGATTGTTATTGTTGTCCAATACCTGAATTTCATAGAGCCCCTGCAGGAAAATGCCGCTATTCCCTCTGCCTTGTCCTTCGCCCTTGATGAGCTCAGGACTCTTCCATTCAATATGGAGCTGAAAGTCGCCGAAATGCTCGGTTGTCTCGATATTTCCAGTTCCGGGTTTTACTTCAAGCGTATTATTGGCAATTGTCCAGTTTGCATTCCCCTTTTCGCTCTTCCATTTGCTCAGGTCCTTGCCATCAAAAAGAACAATGGCATCACTTGGGATTCCCTTGTTGAGTGTTACCGTTGGCGGAACAGGTTTGTAATATTCTGTATCGCTGGGTTTCATATTTGTTTGGGCATAGATTGCGCTGGAACCGCATAAGATCGCCAGGGTTAGTGCCGAAGATAAAGAAAAGTTCATCTGTTGGGTTTTTGGTGTATTTAAACTTAGGAAAATTTGCCTTTATATACAATTATAATTTTAGAATAGGATCTATTTAAGTGCATGAATGTATATGGATGAGATTTTTCTCTTGTCTGATGCTATTGAAATCGTCGAAACTGTCGATTTTTTGATTTCGGAACAATTTGCTTAGGTTTGTGCATGGCAACCATTTTACAGACAGTCTCATTGAAAGAAGCGCGGTTTTATGCGCCAATTGGCTATTACGAGGAGGAGCAGATTCTCGGGAATGAATTTTTGTGTCTATTGATGTCTCTTTCCCTTTTCATAATACAGAAACCGAAGATTTGCGTAATACGCTAAATTATGAAGAACTGTATCAGATCACTGCTCGTGTGATGCAACCCAAACGGAAACTGTTGGAATCTGCAGCGGCAGAAATATTGGAACAGATTCGGCTAGGGGTACCTCATGCCGTAATGATTGAGGTTGTTATTCGCAAATCGAATCCACCTTTTGGCGGCGACTTATCCTATTCGCATGTCGGTTTGAAATACCTGAATGATTAATTTTCAAACTGGACCAGCAAAAGTTTGAAATACCTGCTTAAATTTGCGGATCCATTGTATAAAAGTGTCAAATTGTTAAGATGAATATTTACGATCTTGTTATAGCCGATAAGGAAAAGATAGCATTAGAAGATGTTTTTTTAGCGGAAGATAGCCGGCAGAAACTGCAGCAGCTGATTAAGGAGCATCGCTATATTCGAGAGCTCTCGCAATATGGTCTGCCTGTAAGCAACAAGATTCTATTACACGGTTATTCGGGTTGCGGAAAAACAACGACGGCAAAAGCGTTGGCGACGGCACTCGACAAACCGATCTATATCTTGAATCTGAGTAACTTGATCTCATCCCGCATTGGTGAGACTTCACAGCATATCAAGCAGGTCTTTGACAAGGCAGGACGTGAAAAGGCTGTACTGTTTCTCGATGAATTTGACCAGATCGGAAAAGCACGGATCAGTGAAGAGAAAGATGTAGGGGGAGATGCGCCGCCTGGTAAATACGATTATCCAACTGATCGATTATTTTCCGGCGGAAGCTGTATTGATCGCGGCAACCAACCATCCCGAGATATTGGATACAGCAATTATCCGGCGATTTTCAGCTTCGGCTGGCTTTTGAATTACCCACTCATGCACAGCTAGATGCCTATTACGCTAAATTATTTTCTCCTTTCCGCAATATGATGCATTGGTATCACGGATTTATGATGTTTCTATGCAGAGGCAAAAGATTATATCTACGATGCTGTTAAATTTTTGCTGATTAAGGCACTGGAACAACAAGAAAGACCAGAACCAGAAGGGTAAAGCGCTAAGGTTAATGTTTTGTAAAATTAAATCCGCCCGAAAACAGTTTGCCTACTGCTACGTTAATGCTATACCGAGTAGTGGGATCATGTCTTCCAAGCAATGACAATATCGCGCCCTTTTATGGAAGGTTTTTAAGTGTTTTGTGTCAAAATGTCGCTTTAAATTATTTGAAAATGACATTTTGTCTTTGTTTTGCAACTGGTACGTGAATTGAATATCCCTAGAAAAGAGTTAGAAAATAAAGCTTAACAAAAAATAAAAAAATTAGGAGGACAAAAAATGGCATTAATTAAATTCCCTACAAAAAGTTTAAATACCGACGCAGTAAATCCATTTGTAAATACTGTATTTGACAATCTATTCAATGATAATTTTATTTCAGATCGTTTGGTTTCACGTGTTCCAGCGGTGAATATTTCGGAGTCCGAAAAATCATTTAAGATCGAAATGGCAGCTCCGGGATTGGATAAGTCAGATTTTAAAATCAATGTGGATAAAAATCTGATCACTATTTCTGCAGAGAAAAAGAAGAGCAAGTAAGTGAAGAAAACTATATAGCAAGAAGGAATTCAATTATAGTTCATTTTCAAGATCATTTACCTTGCCTGAAACGGTTGACTATAGCAATATTGAAGCAGCCTATGAAGGTGGAATATTGATTTTAACTGTTGGCAAGAAAGAAGACGCTATTATCGCAAAGCGTTTGATCGAAGTAAAATAGTTCGTACGCCCATATGATAGGCGCATCCTGACCGACGGTCAGTTGATACTCAAATAAGATAGTTTTTTAGGTTAGTTTATGTTTTGATCCTCGGAATACAAAAATATTCCGAGGGATTTTTTTATCCAATCTCTTCATATCCTACCGCACGTGGTACTTTGGCAAGATAGGGCTCCATTTCTTCCGGTAACTTGGTTAGTTTTCGCAGCTTTAAGTCAAGCCAAGCGCCATCAACGTTTACTGTACAACATAATGTGCCATCCTGGCGATAAACCTGATGAATAAAAAAGAAAAACGACTATTGATTTTATTGTATTTAGTCAATTCCACTTTTACCTGAACGTATTCATCCAGATGTACCTCCTTAGCGTAGATCAATTCTTCCCGAAATAGAATCGGTCCGATCTGAAACTGGGCGAACTTGTCCAAAGAAAAACCCATTTTGTTCAACATGTTGCTTCGTGCCTGTGCACAGATATCGGCATAGGCAGAATGACGCATGTGCCGATTGGCATCTATTTGTGCCCAGATGACCTGTCCTCATAAAATATATTTTCCATAATTATTATCGTGATTTGCCTCCTTTTTATGAACAATTTACATATTTTTAAATTAAGCTGTAACACTTTGTTTGTTTGCTATACTTATTACCTGAAAAGATCTTAAAGAAAATTTACCATTGGCTCATTCGGAAACAGAATTTCTTCAGTTGATTGACGAAAATAAAGGAATTATCGTCAAGGTGAGCCGTATGTATATGGATGACCAGGATGGACGGCAAGATCTTTATCAGGAAATTGTGTATCAGCTCTGGAAGTCTTACGCAACGTTTAAGCAGCAAAGTAAATTTTCAACATGGATGTATCGTGTTGCATTGAATACCGCGATGGTATTTTTAAAGAAAAAAAAAACACCAGATTTACGATAGCCTGGAAGAACGGCATGATTTTCCGGACGAATCTTATAATCCGGATAAAGATGAACAGCTCAAAATATTCTATCAGGCGGTGCATGAATTGAATGCCGTAGAGAAAGCGTTGATCTTTTTTTTTGGAAGGCCAGAGCCATCGCGAAATCGCTGCGCATCTTGGTATATCCGAAGTCAATGCACGGGTAAAATTAAATCGTACAAAAGAACGGATTCAACAAATCATTAAAAAATACAATTATGAATTTTGATGAATTAAAAAATCTTGGCAGGAACAGCCTACAGATGAGGATTTACAAAATCCAAATCTCAAACATTATAAGGAGGTCGGCAATATCATGGCCAAGCTGAGACGCAATATCAAGCGGGAATTTGTGTCCTGGGTGGTATGCATGTTTTTCCTGATTGCTGTGCCTATGTTGCCGGTTTATAAAATCTCAGGGTATGCAGCTTTTGCGTATTACTTTTTATTGTGCAGATCTCGCTGTCGAGCCTGTTGTATTACCGCAGGTTCTATTACCTGATCAAAAGTGCCAAGCAGATTGATCTTTTGGCATCACGTGAACATCTTCTCAAGCTGTATTACGATCTCAAATATGCCGTGGAGACCTATCGTATCGTTGCCTATGTGATGATTCCGCAAGCCTTGTTTCTTTATCTCATTATGATTGGTCAAAATAGGGCGGTCGCTTGGTTTGAGAAATTATATAACTTCAGACAAACCCTTCAGCTGGATCCCAATTTTATATTATGGATGATCCTTTCGGCACTTATTTCGATCGTTATTATCGTGTTGATTACCGAGTTTATGATCCGTGCCTATTATGGGGATTATGTCAAACAGATCAAAGAAAACCTGGATCAGATGGAAGCGGAATAAGGGAATGATGCGAAAAAGGTAAGGTATTTGTGTTTTTCGGACTTGGATATTTCGTATCTTGTTATCGAAAATCCTTGTCCATGATGTACAATCCGACCAAGAAGTTACAGCGTAGTTCCCAAATCTTAAGCATATTAGCAAAATATGGTTTCAAAGATGCCATTGCCCGATTGCCATGGAAAGGGCCAAGAGCGAGTTTAGAGCGTAATATAGATGTTGATAAAATCAGTGTATATACGCGTATTCGCATGGCTTTGGAAGAGCTCGGACCAGCCTTTATCAAGTTGGGACAATCGGCTTCCACCCGTGAAGGTTTGCTCCCAAAAGATCTTGTCGAGGAACTCAAAAAGCTCGAAGATAACGTCCCGCCCTTTGAAGTCGATATTCAGGAATACCTCGCTGAAGAACTTGGATTGACATCACCGAACAATTTGAGACCATCGCGTCGGAGCCCTTTGCTGCTGCATCTATTGCGCAGGTCTATCGGGCGACGTTGAAAGATGGCACAAATGTCGTCTTAAAAGTGCGTCGACCAGGAATAGATGAGGTCATGCGTGTTGATCTTGCGCTCATGCGTGATATCGCCAAGATTCTGACCATGTACAATGACGCACTGGAAAATCTCAACCTTTCCTGATCGTAGAATCTTTCGCCATGACCCTGCAAGAGGAAATGTCTCTGGTCATCGAACGCCATAACATTGAGCGCTTTGCTAAAAATTTTAAAGGCAATAAACTGATCAAGGTGCCCAACGTGTACCCTGATATGTCCTCCGACCGCGTGCTCTGTATGGAGTATCTCGATGGTTTCAAAGTGACAGATGCCGTGGAAATTAAACGACGGGGAATGGATGTGGAAACCTTGGTGAAAAATGGGATCAACCTATATCTGGAACAGGTGATTATCCACGGTTTTTTTCACGGTGATCCGCACCCCGGTAATATGATGGTAATGCCCGATGGGCGTATTGCCTTTCTGGACTTTGGCAACATGGGCAAATTGCTCGGAATTGACCGACGACAGCTTGAGGAGTTTATCCAATCAGCGATTTCCGAGGATGCGGTCCGACTGGCGGATGTTATTGAGGACGTGGCTGTAGTGAGTCATATCCCTGACCGAAATCAGTTTGAACGCTCCCTATATGAAATATTTGACATGATTGATAATGTTTCCTTAGGTGATCTCAGTCTTGATCTGCTGTTCAATAAACTCTGGAAGATCATTGGTGATAATCGCTTGTATTTTCCGGAATATATCTATCAGCTCATGCGGGGTATCTCTTTGATGGAGGGAATCGGCCGCCAGCTTTATCCTGATCTCAATATCATGGAGAGCATTAAGCCTTTGCCCGACGGATCATGATGGAACGGCTGTCGCCAGAAGCGATTTTCAAGAAGGGAAAACATAAGATAGAGTCTTTCGCACGTGATGTCGAAAACTTCCAGAGGATATGCGGGCTTTGGTACGCTTATTCCGTACGGGAAATTTCACCTTGAATCATCGTCTGATCAGTGCCCGGTCCTTCAATGCCATACTTCGTAAAGGGGTCAACCGCATTGTGATCGGTATCATGTTTATGTCCCTCAACTTACTGGGAGGAATGGTGATTGTGGCGCGTATTGAACCGCAATGGTGGGGCATTCCGTTTTTGCCTGGATATGTCTGGGCTCGGCCTGGGTCTTTGCGGTCTATTTATTTATTGCCATGATCCGGGCAAAAGATAATGATTAAATGACCGTCCCCAGTTCATCTATATTTTTGAATAATACACACAACAAATTAGCTGAAGCTAATAACATACGAAATAGTTATGGAAATCAATCTAATTGGAAAAAAGCCCTCATTGGCGCAAGTTCTGCCGGCATCGGTGCCGGGATTGCCAAAGTTTTGGCATCCTGTGGTGCCTCGGTTACCCTAGCATCACGTAGTGAGGAGAAATTGAAGCATACTTTGGAAAGCCTGGACAGCTCGAAAGGGCAGGCACACCAATATATTCTGGTCGATTACAATGACCATGAAGACTATAAAGTACAAATAGATCGTTATTTTGAATCAAACAAGGTGGATATCCTGGTCAATAACTCCAACGGACCACAAGCGGGAACGATTGATCAGAAAAATCTGGCGGACTATCAGCATGCCTTTGAACTTTTATTTCAAAATCACTGTTATACGACTTCTTGTGCCTTACCTTACATGTTGGCAAATGGTTACGGACGCATTATCAATGTATCGTCTTCCACTGTAAAAGAGCCCGTATCTAATCTGGTTTTATCAAATACCATCCGTACCGCCCTGATAAGCTGGAGCAAATCGCTTTCAGAAGATGTTGCAAAGGATGGCGTGACAGTCAATAGTATATTAACAGGGCTATTTGATACCGAAAGAATTCAGTCTTTGACCAATATGGATGCACAGCGCTTGGGTATATCCTATGAAGAAGCCTTGCAATTGCGGTTAAAACAGGTGCCGGCTGCTCGTTTGGGGAGCCTGAAGAATATGGCTACCTGGTCGCCTTTATCTGCTCGACCTACGCCAACTACCTCACTGGAGCCAATATTCCGCTGGATGGTGGTATGTTGAAAGGTTTGTAAAGTAAAAAAGAAATTCGCCCGAGAATGAGAACGGCGAGCTTATGACTGAGTAGTCGTAAACCCTAAAAAAAAAGTGGCTATCCTAAATCTTGGGTAGCCACTTTTTTAGGGTGATTTAAAGAACTTTGCTTAGTTTAAAACCAATTCAGTATTAACAATAATGTCCACATCAGAGGCCACTGCTTCTACACCTGAAGGTAATTTATCATTGTATTTGATCCCAAAATCCTGACGGTTAATTTTTGTTTTTGCTGTAAAGCCTGCACGTGTTTTTCCCCAAGGATCGGTAATAACACCACCGTTTTGAGTAACATCAAAAGTTACTTTTTAGTTACGTCGCGGATGGTCAGATCTGCTACCATAATATATTTACCTTTCACTTTCGCATTTTTGAAGGTGACGGATTTTAAAGTCATCTTTGGAAATTTGTCTGCAGCGAAGAAATCATCTGTTTTTAAGTGATTGTCACGTGCTTCAATACGCGTGTCAACACTATTGACATCAATGGAAAAGTTTACTTTTGCATTGTTGAAACTTGTAGCGGTTGCAGTTTCCACTGTTCCTCCACTTTGGTAAACTGACCATCGACAAAACTGATACCAAGGTGTTTTACATCAAATCTTGCATTGGTATGTCCCGGATCAGCAGACCATTTTACCTGCGCTACAGCAACATTAACCATTAACGCTGCCACTGCCAAAAATTGGAAAAATCTATTCATGTTGTTTTCTATTTGTTTATTTATCAAACGTTTAATTGTTCAAAATGTTTGTTTGAACAAGCTTCTGCAAAGTTGGGATAAACTTGAATAGAAAAAATTGATGTAGGTCAAGAATTTCGATTAGGCTTTAAAATTTGTCTTTTAAGCGGCTCAAAAACTCTTGTGTCACCCCAAGATAGGAGGCCAGTTGCATATTGAGATCCTGGGATATATTTTAGGATAGCGCTTGATAAAATCCAGATAGCGTTCCTGAGCCGTAAAACCTATGCTGGAGATAATACGGTGCTGGGATGCAATCTGTGCACGTTGGGCCATAATTCTGGAAAGTTTTTCATAAATCGGATGGTCTTCGTAGAGTTTGTCTTTATCCGTTTTTGATAAGGTGAGTACAACTGAATCTTCGAGTGCCTGAATATTTTGTAAAGCCGGTTCCTGATAGTTGAAACTGGCAATATCACCCACCCACCAGTCTTCTATGGCAAATTGAAGGATATGTTCTATTCCATCAGCCGTGACATAGAATGACTTAAATAGACCACTGACTACATAAGCTTCATAATGACAGACTTCACCGGCCCTTAAAAAGTATTCCTTCTTCTTTATTTTTCTGACATGATAACGCGATACAATATCATTTAATTCTTCTTCGCTGACATTGATCCGTTGTTTTACAAATTCCTTGAACTGTTCCATTAGGGTGTAAAATACGAAAATTTGCGCTTTATAAAGTACAATCAGCAGCTAGAATGATAGAATTTTATGAAACGTATGCCTCAGGCGAATTTTTGTTTTCAGTGGTGACACAATTGCAAAACGATGAAAATCAAAAAACCAGACATCTTTTATCCATTGTATCGTTCGTTGTTCTTTGTCGGTAAATTTATTATTGAGGGTAATAGTAAAGATATGTTGTCCTAATCTGTCAATTGGACATTTTGGTGTAATATTTGAATAACAGGAAACGTAATTCAACTTAGTTTCATCAATAATTGGTATCTTTTAATGAAATTTAAAATTTTGGTAGAAGTCCAACGTTAAACATGTTCTAATGAAGTTTGTAGCACCGAATAAACTTGAAAATGATAAGGTCGTATTAAAGTTGATTGACCCAAGTGATTTTGATACGCTTTATCAAGTAGCTAAAGATCCGTTGATATGGGAGCAGCATCCCAACAAAGACCGCTGGAAAGAGGAGGTTTTTCGGTCTTTTTTGATGCTGCATTGGAAAGCAAAGCAGCTTATCTTATTTTGGATAAAGCGACTGGGGAATGTATCGGAAGCACCCGGTATTATGGTCTGAATGAGGCCGAAAAATCTATTTTTGTTGGCTTTACCTTCTATGCAAGGGCTTATTGGGGGCGGGTATCAATCCTTTGGTCAAAGAAATGATGTTTGACTTTGCCTTTAATTTTGTGGATAAGATCTATTTACACGTAGGTGCTGAAAATTTCCGTTCACAAAAAGCTGTCGAACGTTTGGGGGCAAGCAAAGTCGCCGAAAAAATGGTGTCTTATGTCAACGAACCCGAACGGAAGAATTTTGAATATGCACTGGAGAAATCGACCTGGCTTAGAGCCAAGAGATAAGGGACTGATCTCTTTACAGGATTATCCCTTGACTCCGCTCAATATACTGCCGATAATCACAGCCAGCACAATCAATGTGATGACGATATAGAGCTTATCTTTTTCGATAACGAAACCAAAAGAGAGCCGACCACCCGTACAATCGGTGTACAGATCAAAGTAAAACCCCAGTTGTATGATCTGGGGAATATTTTTGTTGAATGCTCCTACGATAATACCGCTGATGGTCGTATTGGATTTGCCCTCACCGACGAAATCTTTATAGTTGGGTACCGTATCCTGTCCGTGGACGATCAAATACCAGATCCCACCGATCACTAACACGGAGGAGGCCAAGATAACACCTGTCCGTAAAATCTGTCCCACCAAAAGTGAGATGTCCTTATCGCTCCAATAGTTTTTTGAAAATACTTGTTTCATCTGCAAATAATTTTTTATTAAATGTCTATGGCCAAGGGCATAAACGAGCGTATTAATTTTTATGTAATTGAACTTACACTGTTCAAAACTGATATTCGACTGTGTGATACTGGTGAATATCAAATGTGTAAAGCTTATTCGCCTAAAATTTATGTTGAAATCCATTAAAAATCATTTCCAGTGCGACCAATGTGATGGCAACGGCAAAAATAATACGCAGGGTCTTGGGATTCATTCTTTTCAAAAGCTTTGAACCGGTAATGGCACCACAAAGTACACCCAGAATGACTGGAAAGGCAATCCCTGGATCCATATAGCCCCGTTGTAGATAGACCACCGCTGAGGCAGCTGCCGTCACACCGATCATAAAATTGCTCGTGGTCGTACTGACTTTAAAGGGGATTTTCATCATGCTATCCATGGCGAGTACTTTAAGAGAACCCGAACCGATACCCAGCAAACCAGATAGAATACCTGCGACACCCATCAATGAAAAACCACCGACCACATTGGTCAGTTTGTAGGGGACAAGTTTGCCATCCAATGGATAAGTACTGTTCAATTTTAGCTTTTCGGCTAAAGCTGAACCGCCGGAAAAGGCATGCTCATTTTTCTTGCGCACCGTCATTGCGGCTGAAAAGATCAGTACCACACCAAAGATAATGGCGATCGTATTGGTCGGCATATAAATTGCAATAACAGCACCGATGACAGCACCGATTGTGGTTGCAATTTCCAAAAACATGCCGAGCCGAATATTGGTAATCCCTTCTTTGACATAGGCTGTAGCAGCCCCGGAAGAGGTGGCAATGGAAGCCAGCAGTGCGGCCCCAATAGCATAACGAATATCAACATGAAATAGAAGGGTCAGCAATGGAATGACGACGACCCCTCCCCCAAGCCTGTCAGCGATCCTAAGAGTCCCGCAACAAAAGCACCCAAAAGGAGGATGAGTGTAAAGGTGAGAATAGTCATATATTTTGTTTATTGATCCAGCATGGAATAATACCAGCTGAACGATAATTTGTTGTAAACTTAAGGGCTTTTTGTTGTTTTTGAAACTTTATGCCCTGAATAGATACAAATGTTACACCAACATGTATCTCGAAAGAAATACTGCCTTACACCTCACGGCGTAGGCAGTACCGATGACCATGAATGGTCTAAGTATATAGTATATAAAATGGACTTTATTGATCTGCGACTCTCCGTTGTACTTTTTCAGTCCGGTTGAAGATGTCATAGATAATCGGGAACACGAGCAAAGTCAAGATGGTGGCGGATATCAGTCCACCGATAATGACGATCGCGAGCGGTTTTTGCGATTCCGAACCTATACCTGTAGAGAGTGCGGCTGGCAACAATCCAATTGAAGCCATTAATGCCGTCATGACCACAGGCCGGGTACGTGATTTGACCCCTTTGTAAATAGACTGATCGTTGGGCAGGCCATCTTTTTTGTTCTGATGGAATTCGGAAATCAGGATAACACCATTTTGGATACATATCCCAAATAAGGCAATCATGCCCACACCCGCGGAGATTCCGAAATTCATGCCAGTCACATGCAGTGCAATAATTCCGCCGATCAATGCAAAAGGGACGTTGGCTAAAACGAGCAAAGAGTCTTTGATATTGCCGAATAAGATAAACAATAAGAAGAAGATCAACACCAAGCTGATTGGCACGACCTGCGCCAGGCGATGTGTCGCCCGTTGCTGATTCTCAAACTGACCGGTCCAGCCAATGGAATAACCATCGGGCAATTTGATCTTGCTGACTTTCTGCTGTGCTTCGGCAATGGTACTCCCTAGGTCACGATCACGGATGGAAAATTTGATACCAATATAGCGTTTGATATTATCCCGATAAATAAAGGCAGCGCCATTGTCCTTTTCTATTGTTGCGATACTTTTTAGAGGGATCAAGGTGCCATCACCACAGGGAACCATCAGCTGCGCAATATCTTTTCTGTCTTCCGGTATTCTGGCGCATAACGCAGACGTATGTTAAACTTGCGCTCCCCATCGTATAATACGGAAGCTGTCTTTCCGCCGAAAGCCATTTCCAATACCGCCTGGGCATCAGCCGGTAACACATTAAATGCCGCCATGCGTGTTCTGTCCAGGATAACACTGACCTCCGGCTGACCGATATTCAGGATAATACCGGGCTCCTTGATCCCCTGTATATCCTTGATCTGTGCAAAGACCTCTTTCGATAGGCGGTCCAGCGTAGCGAGGTTGTCACCAAAGATCTTAATCCCGTTCTCGGCCTTAAATCCCGCGACAGCTTCCGCGACATTGTCAGAAATGGGCTGAGAATAGTTGTAGGTGATCCCCTGATACTGCTTGAGCTTATGATCCATCTCTTCGATCAGCTGATCCATGTTAATCTTTCGTGTCCATTCCTCCTTAGGTTTCAGTGCTACAGCAAATTGCACAAAACCGAAACCATTTGGATCTGTTCCGTCGTTGCTCCGTCCGGTTTGCGATAATACACCAGTCACCTCCGGAAAGGATTCCAATGTCGTTTTTAATACTTTGGTTGTTTTGATGGATTCCTTTAAGGAAGTACTCATCGGCATTTCGGCGGTTACCCAAAGTGAACCCTCATTTAATGTAGGTAGGAACTCAGTTCCTAGAAATTTAGCGGAAAATAATACCGCGCCCAGTATGACCAGTGATACAATTAAACTGAGACGTTTATTTCTAAAGGTAAATCCAAAACTTTTGGCTACGATTCTGTTCCAAAACTCCACAAAGGGATTATGCCGTTCTTTGACATTTTTGTTTAACAGAATATGGGATAGTGCCGGTACCAGGGTCAGTGTAAATAACAATGCACCCAATAGCGCAAAACCGAGGGTAAAAGCCAGCGGCGAGAACATTTTTCCTTCCACCTTTTGGAAGGAAAATATAGGGATCAATGAGGTGATGATAATCAGTTTGGAGAAGAAAATGGCTTTCCCCAATCCGGTACCGGTCTGTTTGATCCATCCTGCCTTAGCCATTTTGTTGAATTTTTCCATCCCCAGTTTATGGGCCTTATGATCCAGCATGACAAATATACCCTCGACCATGACTACAGCACCATCGATAATAATTCCGAAATCCACCGCACCCAAAGAGAGCAGATTGGCGCTCATACCTGCCAGTTTAAGACATAGAAATGCGAATAACAGAGCAAGGGGAATGACGATGGAAACGATTACTGTCGTGCGCCAGTCGGCCATGAAAAGCAATACCATCAGGGTGACCAGTACAATACCCTCGATCAAATTGTGCATGACCGTGGGTCGTGAAATCCATCAGGTTGTCGCGGTCATAGAAGGTTTGCATTTTGACATCCTTGGGCAATATCTTGTCGTTGAGTTCCGCAATTTTTGCTTTTACGGCAGTCAGTACCTCCCTGGGGTTTTCTCCTTTACGCATCACCACCGTACCGGCAACAACATCATCGCTTTTGCCAAAACCGGCTTGCCCTACCCGGGGCATGGAACTTTCTTTGACCTCCGCTACATTTTTGACGAATACAGGGTTTCCACGTTCGTTGATCACCGTAATGTTTTCGATATCATTGATGGAGTTGACCAAACCGATACCACGGACGACATAGGACTGTCCACTTTTTCGATCACATCGCCCCCAACATTGAGGTTACTTTTGCTGACGGCATCGTAAACCTGTAAGGGGTAAGATTGTATTTGTCCAATTTGATGGGATCGGTACTGATCTCATAAACGAGATCCTGCCCACCGAACACATTAATGTCAGCAACGCCCGGAACACCTCTCAATGCCCGGTCAATAACCCAGGTCTGTAAGGTCAATAGATCCCTGGAATTTCGTTGGTCGCTATGTAGGGTATACCTGAATATTTCTCCTGTCGGACCGTATGGCGGTTGCACCTCAGGGTCTATATCCTCGGGGAGACTGACCGAACGCAGCAAGTTGTTGACCTGATTGCGCGCAAAAGTATCATCCACTCCATCATCAAAGATAATTTTAACAATGGAAAGCCCAAACATGGTCGTACTGCGGATACTGGTTTTCTTCTGAACAGGACTCATGCCCAGTTCAATAGGAGTGGTCACAAAGCGTTCTACCTCTTCGGCACTACGGCCGTTCCATTGGGTGATGATGGTAATCTGTGTATTGGTGACATCTGGAAATGCCTCAATAGGCATACTTTTGAAACTTATAAAGCCAGCAATAGCCAAAATACCAACCCAAATAAAGGTGAACGCTTTATTTTTTATGGAAAAGGCAATGATATTTTTAATGAATTTGTTCATTCTCGTAAAAAGCTAACACGGGTTAATTATTCAATGCTCTATAGATCAAAAGCTTGTTGTTGACAATTACTTGCTCTCCCTCCTGCAACCCGGCACTGACGTAGGTGGTTTCTACATT
Source organism: Sphingobacterium sp. E70 (assembly GCF_019285695.1). Classification (NCBI taxonomy): domain Bacteria; kingdom Pseudomonadati; phylum Bacteroidota; class Sphingobacteriia; order Sphingobacteriales; family Sphingobacteriaceae; genus Sphingobacterium; species Sphingobacterium sp. E70. The sequence goes on from NZ_CP079104.1 coordinate 3,866,329, forward strand.
CTGTTTCATGGGTTGGATCTCCTGGATCTTGATGTCGTTTTGTGATTTGTAGATTAACACAAAATACTTGTTCTGATCAAAAATGACCGCATCTGAAGGGATGGCCAGCGCCTGAGTATTGGAGTGATGAAGCAGCTTGATCGTGGCTTTACTATCCGGAATAAGAAGGCCATCTTTGTTGTCCAAAACAACGCGTGCCTGCATGGCATTGGTTTGTGGATCAATGATTTTAAAGATTTTGTCGATACTGCCCTCGAATTTTTTGTCGGGATAGCTCAATGTAGAGACAACGGCGGGCATGCCCATGCTGATCTTTTCGATATCCGTTTCATTGACATTGAGTATCGCCCAGACGTCTTTGGTGTTGGCAACATCAAAGATGTTGTCGCTGCGGTCACTACGCAATTGCATATCTTTATTGATGTTTTTTGAACGATATACCCATCAATAGGAGATACCACGGAGTAAATATTGCCCGTACGAACATTGTAAATCTGACTGACGGCCTCTGAACGGCGCAGCTGCTCCTTGGCTTTGGTCAATTGCCCTTTAGCCTCAAGCATATCTTTATCGGTACTCAATTTACCGTTATACATATCCTCTGCGACACGGTAATTCTTTTCGGCAAGCAGCACATCCGTTTTCGCATCGGATAGATCTTTTTGTATACCCGCAACCTCTGTACTTCTGATCGTTGCGAGTACCTGACCTTTATGCACATAATCACCCAAGGATACATTGACGGATACAACATTTCCACCAACGAGTGGAAAGATGTCAATGTAATTGTTCTGATCGGCCGATATCTTACCGAAGAAATTTAGCTCCTCCGTTACATTTTCTTTTTTACAGTCGCAAAACTTGTCGATTTGAGCATCGTTTCGCTGATTTCAAAACCTTTGACAATCGCTGAATTGTCGGTTTCTTTATGATTCTGGCAGGCGTATAAGAATACGATGGCCACAGTGCTTAGGAGAAGTTGTTTAATTGACATGGCTTGAATTGAATATAGGGGTTTGCGCCAAGTAGTTAAGCTGCTCGGCATTGAGGATAATTTCTTTTTCATATCATAAAGTTTGAGGATGGATATCCGATAACTATCCATAAAATCGGTGAACTCAACAAGGGAGATATTTCCTTTTCTGAAATTGCTGAACACACCATCGTAGACAACAGCAATATTGTGCAGGTCGTCAGCCGTAATAGTGAAATATTGATTGTATTGATTTTCCCAAGACTGATAGTTGGAACGGATCTGCGATTCCAATAGCTGTCGTTGTACTTCGATATTCTTTTTGGCTTCTTCTTCGGCATATTTGGCCTTGATGATATTTCCCTTATTTTGTTTCCATAGTGGAAGTGGAATCGCTGCTTTGAGATTCAGTTCATTGTGAAATGTTCCTCCGTTTTGGCTGTATTCTAATCCGAGATTGATATCGGGTGTATTCAATGATTTTTGCCATTTGGTAAAAAGCTGTGAGCTTTCGGCAGTTTTTAACGCAAATTGATAGTCGGCATTATTTTCAAGTGCGAGGTCGAACATCTTGTCCAAGCTCATTGTGGGCCTGACTGCCAGTTCCCGATCTGCCTCCGTATCCGATAGATTGGGAGTACATCTTCCTGATTGGAGAGCAGCACCCTTAATTGTTGTTGCATACCGATAATGGTATTGGTGGCACTCGTTTTTTCATTGGTGAGATCGATAGCCATGGTTTGCAGACGAACTTGGTCCCGAAGTGAAACGTTTCCCTTTTGCCCTCTTCCTTATAGGCGGTCAATAGGCTGTTGAGGTAATCCAATTGCACATTGATGTCTGCCAGTTTATGCTGCTCGAAATAAAGAGAATAGAATGTTGTCCTTAGTTGTGCGCGTAGACTGGCCAACAACTGGCTGAATTGCAGTTTTGAAAGCTCAACATTTGATTTGGCAAACTCAACCTCATTTTTCTTTTTCCACCCAGATAAAGCAATTGGGATACGCTGGCATCTTTTGATCCTCCCACATGGAATGCCTTTTTATTTTGTGGGTCATAAGCATTGACAGCGACTTCCATTGCGGAAGCTCCCAGATTTTGGCCTGAATGACATCCGCTTCGGCTTGACTGATATCATATTGTTGCGCCAATAGGGAGAGGTTGTTTTTTCGGAAGGCTTCTTCGCATTCAGGAAGCGTCATTTTTCTGGCAGAAGACTGCTGTATTGTTTTGCCAGTTGTATTTTCAGAACGAGCAGTTATATTTTTCGAATGCATAGCATCGAAGGTAATTGTGGGGTTCTGTTGTGCAAATGCAACGGAATTTAAATACAGCAAAAATAGCAAGGATTTCTTTGTCATCATGATCGAATCTTATGCAACAAAGAACGCGGGCGCAGATTAAAAGCCCCTTAATAAATACTTAAAAAAGCTTAAAATTTGATCATTCTTTACCTCAGCTGCCTATTAGAGAGGTAGGGGATCGCTGTTTTCGATGGTCGACTTGGGGAATCTAAGTGTAAATGTATGGGCCGAATGCTGTGTATTGGCTTTGTATTCGACGCTGGCCTGATGTGAATCCATAATGCGTTTGACGATCCGCAGCCCTAAACCCGATCCGGTGGTTTCTGAGGCATTCTCGCCGCGACTGAACGCATCGAAAATACGCTTTTGATCAGTAGTGCTGAGCGCAGCTCCATGATTGGTTACCCGTACTTTCAGCTGTGTCGGAGATTCATGGATAACAACGCTTACTTCAGGGTGATAAGAGTACAGCGCAGCATTTTTGAATAGATTGACAAAGGCGATTTCAATCAACTGCGCCGAACAAACGAGGGTCAATTTAGGATCTGGAATGCCTTTAATAGAAAAATCAAGCTGCAGATCAGAGAAGGCTTTTGTGACCTTTTCATATGCCGTGAAAATGATTTCGTCAATCCGTTCTTCCTGATAAGTGGTTTGGAGTGTTGCCGAATCAAATTTTGAAAGGAGCATTAGCGAGTTTGTGACTTCGGAAAGATGCTGTGTTTCTTTTGCGATATTGTCAAGTACATGACTGACATTTTCATCAAGCTGTTGTTGATGCCGGAGGTTCTCAATTGGAATGACATTCTGGCCAGTGGTGTGCGCAGCTCATGGGAAGCACTCGCGTTAAATTCTTTTGGGATTCAAAAGCACTGGACAGCCGTTTCAGCATGGTATTGAATGCTTGGGTTAATACCGCGATCTCATCCGTATTTCCGGTATATTTAACTGGGTTGGTCAACTTACTGGCATTGATTTGTGTAATGTCCTTTTTGAGTCTGTCCAAAGGATGTAATAAGCGGAGAATAAGATTGTAGCTAAAGATCCAGATTAGCAAGGTGCTCAGTAAGAATAGGATAGTTAATACGATCGCCAGGTGATCTAATTTCTCATTGCCAGAATAATCCTGGGCTTTGACCAAAAGGTAGTAAGTCTGTTTGTTGATTAGATAATATTTGCCCAATATTTCATATTGGTCCTGTTTGTAGAAGATTCGTTTTTCATTGTCCAGACGGTTGATAATCGCCTGATTCCAGGTAATTGTTTTGTCTTTTACCGTGCTGAAAATAAGTTTTTATGCTTGTCCAGAATAATGACATCCTCATAAAAGAGCCCATCTTCAATATCTTGAAAATAAGTTTTATAAGATTCGCGGTCAAAAGAAGGCGTATTGGCAATATAATGTGAAATATAATCCAGTTTATCAACTAGACGCTGACGAAATTGATCATTTCTGAAATCAACGCTGGCATAATAGATGATGAGCATCGCGATTCCGAATAGGATGGAGAACGCAATACTAAAACTGATCGCTATTTTCTTTTTTAAAGTCATTTATCCGCAGCGAGGTAATAGCCAAATCCAGGTCTGGTGTGGATAAGCTTATTTTCAAAATTCTTATCAATTTTTTTACGTAAAAAATTGATGTAGACTTCGATGGTATTTTGTGTTGTCTGAAATTGATTTTGCCATACTTCTTCGGAAATATGTTGTTTGGATAAGGTGCGTCCATTGGCCTGTGCCAATAGCAACAGCAACTGAAATTCCTTCTGTGTCAGGTTGATTTCTTCATTTGACCGCAGCACCCTGGCCTCTTCAGGATAAATGATCAGATCATCGATGACCAACGTTTTGGCGCTATTGCTTTCGTTGTGTTGCTGCCGGCGAAGAAGTGAATTGATGCGCATCAACAATTCATCCAGCACAAAAGGCTTGACTAAATAATCATCTGCGGCACGGAGAAATGCTTCCTTTTGTCGTCGATATCATCATAGGCGGAGAGAATGATAATCGGGGTCAGTGCATCATGACTGCGTATTTTCTTGCAGATTTCTAGACCGTTTATCTTGGGAACATTGATGTCCAGCAGGTAAAAGCCGTATTTTTTTGATGCGTCTGCGCCAAAAATTCAATGCCATCAAAGGCCTGGTCGCAAGAGAAACCCTGACTTAGTAAAAGGATTTAATTTCAGTAGAAAGAACCCTGTCATCTTCGAGTAGCAAAATGTCCACCATAAATGTATGCATTGTCGTTTTGTAAAAGTAAGCAAATTTTGCAAACCCTATCCATCGCATCCATTTACGATATTCTTCTCTTGACAAATTCTCCACCCTTTTGACATATTCTTCTCCTGTAAATAATTTAGTAACACAAGATTTACACGAAGAAATATGAAACAAAAAGAAATCTAAGTAGATTCAAATCGAAATTATAGATAAACATTATGGAAAGCAGAAGAGAATTTCTTCGAAAGACCTTGTTATTTTCCGGAGCTGCTGGTATCGCTAGTTTTATGCCGGCCTCCATTCAGAAAGCCTTTGCGATAGATCCGGTGCCGGGAAGTAGTTTTCTGGATGCGGAACATATTGTGATCCTGATGCAGGAAAACCGTTCCTTTGATCATACGTTGGGGAGTCTCTCCGGCGTACGGGGTTTCAATGATCCACGTGCAGTACGGTTACCCAACGACCTCCCGGTATGGTATCAGACAGATAAGGCTGGGAAAATATTTGCTCCTTTTCGGCTAAATCTCAAAGAGAGCAAGGTGACTTGGATGGGCTCGCTTCCCCATAGCAGGGCGAGTCAGGTGGACGCCTATAACCAGGGAAATACGACCAATGGTTGACTGCGAAGCAATCGGGTAACAAGCAATATGCAGCAATGCCGTTGACGTTGGGTTATTTCACACGTGAAGATTTGCCTTTCCACTATGCGCTGGCGGATGCTTTTACCGTATGTGATCAGAATTTCTGTTCAGGCATGACCAGTACAACCCCAATCGTTCTTTCTTTTGGACAGGTAAGATCACCGAAATAAAAGATGGATTGCAGAAGGTCAATATTCGTAATGATGATTTCGGCTATGGCAAAATGACCTGGGAGACCTTTCCGGAGTTGTTGGAAAAGAACAATATAGATTGGCGTTTTTATCAAAATGAAACAAGCTGTGGTGGCGGACTATCGGGTGAAGAGCGGGCCTGGTTGTCCAATTTTGGCTGTAATCTATTGGAATTTTTCAGGCCTATCAGGTCAAATTCAAAGATACTTATGTCAGCAACCTTGCAACACAGGTACGTGATCTGCCAGGGCAAATCTCTAAGCTCGAAGAGCGGTCGCCGGAATCCGAAGAGCAGACCGAAAAAATCCGTGTTGATATCCGTAAGAAAAGTGAAGCGTTGGAGCGGGCCGAAGCCGAACTGAAAGAGTTCAATGGCGACAATTATAATAAGCTGTCTGATCTTACGAAATCTTTACATCAAAGAGCCTTTACGATCAATAAAGGGGATAATAATTACCGTAATCTGGAGACATTGCAGTTTAAGGAACAGGGTAAAAAGCGGACTTTGGAAGTGCCCAAAGGGGATGTGCTGGATCAGTTCCGAAAAGATGTCGACGGCGGTAAATTACCTGCGGTATCCTGGCTGGCTGGTCCCAAAAATTTCTCGGATCATCCCAGTGCTCCTTGGTATGGTGCCTGGTACGTGTCGGAAGTATTGGATATCCTGACCAAAAATCCGGAGGTCTGGAAAAAGACTATTTTTATCATCACTTACGATGAGAATGATGGCTATTACGACCATGTGAAACCTTTCCTCATACCGGATCTAAAGAGGAAAGATACAGGAGCCTGTTCGACGGGAATTGATAGCGAAGTGGAAATGGTACGTTTGGACAATGAGCTCAAACAGGGTATTCCAAAAAAACAGGCCCGTGAGGGAGCGGTTGGGTTGGGATTCCGTGTGCCGATGTATATCGCATCGCCTTGGTCACGGGGAGGAAAAGTCTGCTCTCAAGTGTTTGACCATACCTCGACTTTACAGTTCTTGGAATACTTCTTTAACCATAAATACAACAAAAATATTCATCTGGATCATATCAGCGCCTGGCGGCGGACGATCTGTGGTAATCTGACAGCAGCTTTCACCCCTTTGTCCAAACGCAAGAGCAGCTCCCTTTTCTACAACGAAACCAGTATATCGAAACCATATACAACGCCCAGTTCAAGGATAATCCGGGCGGGTTTATTGAAATTACGGACCTGAATCAGGCTAAACAACAGGTTTGGACTTCGAAATTCAATCGCGTACAGGAAAAAGGAACCCGTAAATCAGCGGCCTTACCCTATGGACATGATGCTGTTGGTTATGTGCAGAACGGTCAATTTAACCTGAAGATGCAGGTGGATAAAACCATATTTGGTGAAAAAACGACTGGAGTGCCTTTCAACGTCTATAGTCCACTTGCCTATACAGACGAAGAGGGCCAAATCGAAACCTATCGAAACTGGAATTTTGCGGTCAGGGCCGGAGATAGCCTCGACTATCAATGGGATCTGCGGAAATTTGAAGGACAGCAATATGCCTTTGAGCTACATGGACCAAATGGTTTTTACCGAAAGTTTGCCGGACAAAAGAGGCGCCAACATTGTCGGCTGCGGTGTCTCCAGAACTTAAATCACTGACCAAAGCACCGACAGGCAAACTGCAACTAACACTCAAAAATCTGGATGCAAAGCCTGTTCAGGTGGAGGTGAAAAGTTTGAATTATCAGCATTATACAGCGACAAAGGAAATCGGAGCCGGTAAAGAACTTATCCTGACCTTGGATATTGCCGCACAGGGCAATTGGTACGATCTTGCCATCAAGGGGCTGGGCAATGCTGGTTTTGAACTACAGCTTGCGGGACGATTGGAAACTGGAGTGGAAACCACGACTGATCCCTTATTGGCCTAGTGTTTTACACGCAAAGCTGTTTTCATGAGCAGTCCCGCCGTGACAGTCGGTTGGACCTTTCGTTGCAGGATTTAGGTAATACAGCAATTTGACTGGAGCAGCTTGACTAAGGTCATTTAAAACTGCGGTTAGACGTTCTTCTCATCGTAAGCGAAATAGCTGCAATGAGAAGAACGTACTAATGGACCTATTGTGACTTGAAATAAGATTGGAGATTCGATTACTGAACTTGATTTAGTGATCTACACGCAATGATTGTCGTCCTAAACAGCATTATTTGCCTAAATGCGTTTATAAGGTGATAAATTTGGTTTCGGGAAAATGCTTTTGAATGTAATTGCGGAGATAACGCTGTGTTTCTGTGCTGATGGTGCTGTCTTCAAGTACGGGAAAAGTGTTGTAGATGACGGTATGCAGATTAATCCCACGTGTGGCAACGGCTTCCAGACTTAATAAGGTATGATTGATACTGCCCAATTTGCCGGAGGTTACAAAAAGCAAAGGATAATTCATTTCCTTGATATAATCGATGATCAGGTAATCCTCGGTGAGTGGTACCATGAGGCCACCGGCACCTTCCACCAGTACAGCATCATAGCGCTGGCTTAACTGCGCTGTCGCTTGCCTGATTTTTTCGAAGTCTATTTCGCGTTTATCTATTTGCGCCGCCAGGTGCGGTGATGCGGGGTAGCTGAAAATTTCAGGCATGGTTATTTTCTCCTGGTCATCTTCGGTAAAGGCGAGGCCCATCAGTTGGCGGTGTAAGGTAATATCTTCAGAAATTGTTGTGTTTCCGGTCTGTACCATTTTTTGAGTTATTGTACGCAGACCCTCTGCATTCCATTGCTTTGCAATAAGACCAGTTGCGTAACTTTTGCCTATTCCGGTATCTATGCCAGATACAAAATAAATGTTGTTTTTCATTTCTATGTTTTTTTGCTGCTTATTCGATTGCCAATTCAGTGGGATGTGCTGTTGAGATTTCGCAAGGATCTGTCATCTGCCAGCGCATTCAGGAGCAGATTTACTACGCATCAGTTCGCTCTTTTAGGTTTGCTTTCCATACACTCCTTTGTTTAATTGTTCATTTTTTCTTTGCGATGATATAGATGGGGTGATAAGTCAGTGGAACTCGCGTGCCCACAGCATAACGATCTATATATTCGGTACAATAGGCCTGAAGCTTGCTTTTTGTTCAACGATGATTTTTATGCCTGTCACTCCGGTTTCTTTCAGGTGGCTGAGTACTTGCAAAGGGCTTTCAAAACTGAGGTTCAGGAGTTCTTCTTCTACCAGGAGAATTTCATAGCCCAATGCCAACAATTTCGCTACCAGTGCCGATTGGGTATGGTAGGTTAAACCGACTCCTGTTGTGCTGCTGATCTCGCGCATATTTTCTTCGCCAAATGTGCTGAATGCTAGGATACCATGCGCATGAAGTGCGGTATGGCAGCGCGCAAAGAAGGCGCTAGGGTCTTCAAACCATTGAATAGTGGAACAGGAGGTAATGAGATCCAGTCCGTCGGGTAGGCTGAAGGTTTCGGCATCGGCACAGATAAAGCTGTAATGTTGCGAACTATGCTGCGACAAGACGATATTCATTACGCTTTTGATCATTTCTGGACAGATATCGTTGAAGATTGTATGCTTCGGAGAAAGGTACTGGAGCAATAGGCGGGAAAAGAGTCCGGTTCCACAGCCTATTTCGAGCACTCTGTCTGGGCTGATGAGAAAAAGGTTCCGGAGCAAGTTGATCATTTTTTCGGCAATTTGACCTTGCACAACCGCGGCCGAGTGGTAACTCTGTGCGGCTTTCGAAAAGCGGGATCTGATCCGTTGTTTGTCCATGATGTTAAGCATTTTAGATCTCCTGCAAAAGCTGTTTAAATAATTTTTCGGGATAGTGGGCCATGTCGACACATTTATGAGGAGTGTGGGCCCATGCCCGTTGTTGGTTTTCCGAACTGAAAATGCGGTCATCATTTCCGATATAGGCCTCATCCCATCGAAAAGCTGTTGCTGATGGTACTGTCGCCTGCTCTTCAATTGCGATCAGTTCTGTTCGAAGACTCGCCATGTCCCGCCTGGGGCTTTAGCAAGAAAATGGTTTAATATCCCCTTGAACCGCACATCCGTAGTCTGAATTTATCAAGCGTTTTTCGCTTAACGTGTTCAAGGTGGCCCTGAATACCTGGACTGGAATTCCTCTGCTGTCATCAATCGGAAATGGCGTGCCATTGATTGCTGTGCAGGTACTGATCGGATAATGCTGCATCTGCAGTTTCGGTAATACCTGTGAAGCTGCCCATACGCCCATAGACCAAGCGAAAACCTGGATTTCTTCGTAGCCCTTTAGGAGGTTTTCGTCCAGTGTTAGGAAGAATAGTCGTAGGCGATCATCAGATCCTGTCCAGATCGGGCGTAACCAGAAAACAGATGTTCATCCATTCCCCATCCCGCAAAGAATAAGACAAGCTTTTTGTTGGATGATAGTGGATTATTCAGTGATACCAAATTATCTGGGTTGACCGGGTGAAGTGCATGGGTAATTTTTTTGAAAATCATAGGCTTGCTGCAAGTTGATGAATCAGCGATGCCGGCATCCCTGCTGTTAATGAAATACGTATTCTTGAAGATCCTTCCGGAACGGTAGGTGGACGGATCGGAAGGACATAAAATCCTTTTCGCTGCAGTTCTTTTGCTTTCAGGACAGCCGCATTGCTATCGCCTATTATAAGAGGCAGAATATGGCTTTGTGAACCACATTCGTACCCCTTTGCGATCATCTGTTGTTTGAGCAACGCGCTGTTTTTACACAATTGCTGACGTCGATCTGAAAAACTGTCCAAGCGTTCCAGAATAAATAAACTCCAGTGGAGATTGATCGGCGGGAGGGCAGTTGTGAATAGCAATGTCCGCATTTTATTGATCAGATAATCCCGAATCGGCTGCCGACAGACGAGGTAGCCGCCTAGCGAGGCCAGTGCTTTTCCAAAGGTACCTGTCAGGAAATCAATAGCAGCAATGCATCCCTGCTCTTCAGCGCAGCCAAGTCCTCTTTCGCCACGTACGCCCACCGCATGAGCCTCATCCACATACAACATGACATTCGAATAACGGTGTTTGAGGCGAACCAGATAACCGAGGTCTGTACAATCCCCGTCCATACTGAAAATGCTTTCCGTGACGATAATGACGCGTTCGAAGCGGTAAGCATGTTTTGCTAGTAATTCTTCCAGATGGGCATAGTCGGCATGGCGATACCGGAAATGCTGTGCTGCTGAAAGCCGGATCCCATCAATGATACTGGCGTGCACCCATTTGTCTACTAGCATTAGGGTACGCCCATGACAGATGGCTGGAAGTATACCTGTATTCATGTGATAACCACTGTTAAATACCAGGGCACTTTCGGTACCGAACATAGCGCTCAACCGCTCCTCCAGTTGGGTATACAGCACATGATTTCCAGTTAATAGGCGTGAAGATGAAGCGCTGAAAAGCGCATTGTCGCTGTTGACCGATTGTAAAAATTCTTCGCGCAATGTCAGGTCCTTAGCCAGATCCAGATAATCATTTGAGGAGAGGTTATAACCGTTTTCTCTTCGTATTGGATACGGTTTTCCTGCTGGGTAATCAGGGGAGTGTTCGCCTATTTCCTTGTTTTTCGAGTTTGTGAAGTTCATCCACAAAACTATCGAGTAGATTGTTTTCCATTAGTCGATTTCTTTGACGACCTTGAGCAAAGCCTGTGTCAGTTTGTTTAACTCTTCAGTACCAATGATAAAAGGCGGCATGATATAAACCAATTTGCCAAAAGGTCTGATCCAGACACCTTCTTCAACAAATCGTTTTTGTATACTGGCCATGGCTACCGGATGCTTCATTTCGATAACAGCAATGGCCCCCAAAATCCGGACATCTTCTACCTGGGGAAAGTCTTTTGCTGGTGCAAGTGCTTGTGTCAGTTGTTCTTCAATAGATTTCACCTTTGCTTTCCAGTCCGTTGACAATAATAATTTGATCGACGCAAGGGCTACGGCACAGGCCAGCGGGTTTGCCATAAAAGTCGGGCCATGCATAAACATACCTGGGCTGCCATTGGAAATTGTATCTGCAACAGCCGTAGAAGTGATTACTGCGGATAGGGTCATGTATCCACCTGTCAAGGCCTTGCCAAGGCATAGAATATCTGGCGCTACAGCTGCATGTTCACAGGCAAAGAGCTTACCGGTGCGACCGAATCCGGTGGCGATTTCGTCAAAAATCAGTAAGATATTATTCTCCTTACAGAGTTGTGCTGCCTGACGGAGGTATTCGGGATGGTAGAAGCGCATTCCACCGGCACCCTGGACGATCGGTTCAAGGATCAGACCCGCCAGTTCGTCCTGATGTGTTCTGATAAGTTCGGCCAGTGGAGCAATGTCGCTGGCATCCCATGCTGCATCAAACCCAATTTGAGGGGCCGCGGCGAAGTAACGAAGGGGAGGGTATTGCCGAAAATACGGTGCATACCGGTCACAGGGTCGCATACAGACATGGCATTCCAGGTGTCACCATGGTATCCCGAACGAACAGTAACAAATTTTGTCTTGTTGATCTTCTTTTGTGCCACCCAGTACTGTACAGCCATTTTGAGTGCCACTTCTACTGCAACGGAACCTGAATCGGCATAAAATATTTTGTTGAGTGAAGGCGGTGTGATTTCAAGGAGTATTTTGCCAAGAGCAATTGCCGGTTCATGTGTCAAACCACCAAACATCACATGCGACATCTTGTTAAGCTGGGCTGTTACCGCGGCATTTAATACGGGATGGTTATACCCATGGATGGTACACCACCAGGATGACATGCCGTCGATCAGCTGCTGCCCATTTTCCAGTTCAATCTTACAGCCATCCGCCCGCTTTACCTTGTAGGCTGGCAGTGGGTCTGTGATACTGGTATAGGGTGCCATAGGTGCTGTCTGTCGAAATCGTCGGTCGTATGCTGCGCTGTCATGATGTTATTTTTTTCAATTCCTGATTTACTGTCCTTGATCTATTTTTACTGATGCTGTTTGTCCAGATTGCGTTGAATTTTGTGGTCAGGTCGCGACCATTGTGGTTTTTCACCCAGTGCCTGGTATTGGCTATCCTCCATCGCGATGGTTTCGGGTTGGCTTTTTTCTCAAAAGGCTGTTGGGGAATCAGCCCTAACGTTTTGAATAGCTCCATATCCTCGTTTATAGCAGGGTTGGGGGTTGTGAGTAGCTTATCACCTGCAAAAATGGAATTTGCGCCAGCAAAAAACATAAAGCTTGTCCTCGCGACTCATATTGCTGCGACCCGCTGATAAACGAACCTGCGTTTGCGGTAATAAAATCCGGGCGGTGGCAACCATGCGCACCATTTCCCATATGGATACCGTTTCCATCTCTTCCATCGGTGTGCCAGCGACCGGAACCAGCGCATTGATTGGTACCGACTCAGGTTGTGGAATGAGCGAAGCGAGTGTAATCAGCATATCCGCCCGGTTGGCTATGCTTTCCCCATACCAATAATACCGCCACTGCATACCGTGATATTTGTCTTACGTACATTTTCGATGGTCTGCAAGCGGTCATCGTAACTTCGGGTCGAGATAATTTCTTCATAGTATTCCGCTGAGGAGTCCAGGTTGTGATTATAGGCGTAGAGTCCTGCCTCCGATAACCGCAGTGCTTGATTTTCGGTCAGCATACCCAAGGTACAGCAGACTTCCATATCGAGTCTGTTCAGTGTACGGACCATATCCAATACTTGATCAAACTCTGGCCCGTCTTTGACATTGCGCCAAGCGGCACCCATGCATATCCGTGAACTGCCGCCAGCCTTGGCTGCCAAAGCCTGCGCTTTTACCTGTTCTACACTCATCAGCCGCTCGGCCTTAACATCAGTATGATAGCGTGCTGCTTGCGGGCAGTAAGCGCAATCTTCAGGACATCCACCAGTTTTTATGGAAATCAAGGTAGATACCTGTACCTTATTTGGATCATGATAGGTACGGTGAACTGTAGCAGCTTCGTACAGCAGTTCCATGATCGGTTTGTTATATAAGGCAACAACTTCGGCCTGTGTCCATTTCTTTTCTGTGCTCATATTTGTTGTGTTTGATCGTTTGGAAATCAGGTTTCTATCACAGAAAAATGCGGTAGATATCAAATTTCCATACGCCTGTTTTTTTCAGTTGAATTGCAAAGATTACAGTTTAAATCTTAACTTTGGTAGTCCGAAATAAACATAATGAGTAGTCCGGTTAGTATAGGTTTTCATTCGATTATCAAGATAGATCGCCGCAAGGAGGATGCTGTTTATATACAGATCGTCTATCAATTTATCAATGCTGTCAAGCGCAACCTGCTGGAGGATGGGGATCTTCTCCCGGGAAGCCGAAAGATAGCGACGGAATTGAAGGTGCACCGAAAAACGGTGGTCGCCGCACTAGCGGAACTACAAGAGCAAGGCTGGGTGGAAATTCTGCCAAACAGGGGACCTTTGTGAAAAATCCCGAACGTGTGATTACTGCTGCTTCGGCAATCGAAGCTTTTCGGCAACCACCGGATCGGGCTCCGTATCATTTTAGAAAAGAATTGATCCTGGATACACCGGTATTTGAAGTTCCTGAAAAATATTACTTCACGGACGGTACTCCAGACTACCGTATTATCGAGACTGAGGAGCTGGTGCGTTTTTACGCCTCCATGGTAAAACGGAAAAAGAAGAGTGATGAATTTCCGGCTACGACTGATGGGAATCTATTTTTAGGGATCAATTGAGCTATTATCTCAATTTGACACGTGGTTTCCATCTCTCGCGGAACTTTCTACTGCCCATTGCCAGCCGTGAGCAGATCTTTTCTATTTTATCACGCTTATTGATTCAACAGGGGATATTGTACTGGTCGAAAATCCAAGCTATTTTTTGCCGAACATGATCTTTAGCCAAGCCGGAGCCAAACTGAAAACGGTTCCTGTAGATGCGATGGGAATGGATATTGATTATATCGCAGATCATTTTGCACCCGGTGAGATCAGGTGTGTTTACATCAATACAAAATGCCAATACCCTACTACAGTAAGTCTTTCTGAAAAAGGAAAATACAGCTGTTACAACTGGCCGAACAATATAATTTTATTGTGATCGAAGATGATGTTGATTTTGAGTCTTCGCTGGTCAAAGACAAGGGAGAATCTCTTTTTCGCAAAAATGCAGGGAATAGGGTGATCTATACGGGAACATTTGGTCGTTTTTGGATCCCGGTTTTCAGATGAATTTTTGATTGCTCCTCAAGATCTCCTGGAGGAGGGAAAAAATACCTAAATCTTTTTGGTAAGCCCAATTTTATGATCGAAAAACATTGGGTGAAATTATCCATCAGGGCGATATCTTTCGGTATCAGCGAAAGTTTCAAAAAATAGTTGCTGAACGGAAAGACCTATTTGCGCAATTACTACAAGGTAATTTTGAAAACAAAGTTACATTTGAAGTTCCGGTTTCAGGGCTAGCGTTTTGGACCAGATTCAATGTCAGCTTTTCACTGACCTCCTTACAAGAAAAAGCAAAGGGAAAAGGACTACTGTTACCGAGTAACTGCCTGTACCAGAATAGAACTGTGACAGCCTTGCGCTTAGGTTTCGCTCATCTCGATGAGAAAGACATGTGTGATGCGGTCAGTTTGTTGCATGAAGCCTATCAAGAGACTGTCGGGGCTAGGTAGGATTTTGACAGCCTTGCCGCTTAGGTTTCGCTCATCTCGATGAGAAAGATAGCTATGATCCGTCTGCAACCTGAAAGCTATATGAAGATAGGGTCGGAATTGTAGTCAACTAATCTGGAGGATAGCTGTCAATTTTTTTCTTTATTTCCTGAGCAGGAATATTAAGATCAATAAAGTATTGTCCCTGCCAATTTTTACTGTGTGTCGCCTGCTTGTTTTGGGTGATACTCCAGGCTGGATATACACGAAATCCACGTTTGCCCTCCTTTCGCGCTGTTGTTAGGATTTGTCTGTCGATCAGAACCTGTTTTGGGAAAACAAAGAAACCCGCATGTGGTTCCTGTTCTGTAGCAATAATGTAATAGTCAATAGCATCATCGGCAATAAATGCTGTCGTTTGACCCTGTGGGGCACGTTTCCAGAGGGTGACGAATTGTCCCACCTTTGTCGGCGTTATTTTGGCTTTTCGAAACTTGATATTTCGCTCATCAAGTTGAAAATTAAAGCCGAAATAACCAGCACATTCCAGATCCTCGGTTAGATTAGTTATACTTTTGGATAGGATCTCTCCCAGTTGTTTTAATTCTTTGATCATGTATGCTGATACTACCTTCTCTTTTTTGAATTTATGGTTGTCAAGAAATGCCTAACAAGACCATATCCTAGTTGCTATTTTGGCACTGGCGAGTAGCCTTTATTTTGTGTCAGCGTTGTAGATTAACTGTACGACACCCGATTTGAATGCCCTGCTTTCTACAAGTTTTAAATACAATCGTTCAGATAGATCTTCGAATAATGGTTTTCCTTTACCCAAAACAATTGGATGAACGGAGATACGGTATATGTCAACAAGATTCGACTGGATAAATGTTTTGATTAAACTTGCTCCGCCATAAAGCCAAATATCTTTTCCCTCTTGCTGCTTTATCGCGGAAACTCTTTGCTGAATGTCCTCACTGATAAAGATAGCACCTGGGTCTTGTCTTGGCTGATGGGAAAAAACATATTTTTTCTTTGCGTGAACATTTTTCCAAAGATTAGTTTCAGTTTCGTTGGCACTGCTGTCCGGCTGAAAATTTCCCCAGGTATCATAACTGACACGCCCATAAAAGATGGTATCGATGCCTGCTAAAAAACCATCGAAGTCCATATCATCGTCCATGATGCACCAATCTATTTCGCCGTTTGAACCTTCAATAAATCCATCTAGCGTCATGGCTAGATCCAATATGATTTTTCTCATATAGCTATTGCTTGAATATGTTTGTTCATGAATAAACCCTATCATAATCTGTCGTGCGGATGTTGGGCAGGAGTATTGAATTATGAGGGGATCCCTGTGTTTTTAAGGATGCCTAAATATAGTTAGATTAAAAAATGTAGGCAAATGCTGCCCGCATTTGAACTGAAAATTGGCGTTAAACTTGCGCTCGTATTTGTACTAAACTTTAGCTTCAGGCTGTTGCCATGCGGTAGATCTTGGCGGAAAGGCGAAAGCGCCATAAGTAGACTCCTGAGGAACGGAGCTGCTGCCGATGCGTAGATGATGACAGAATGGTGAAAATTCAAATCAAAGAAAAAGCCCGGAGAGGAATCAACCGGGCTTAGAGATTATATAAGGGGAATAATACTTGCTTAAAAAAGTGAAGACCTAGTCTTCATCGGTGATAATGTCATCACCATCTAACTCGAAACCTTCACCAAGAAAGGTATACTCTAGTTCGAATAATTCTGAATCTTTAATCATTTTATTTCTTATTTTTTGATATTCAAATTTATCACCCTTATTTAAGTTTATCGTCAATATAACATGAAGTTTTTGTTAAGGCGACGATTATATCTTTTTGAGCGCAATATCTAGTTTTTGCGCCTGGATAATCCGGCTAAAAAACTCTTTTAGATCAAAATATTCTTCGGGCAGAAATAGCGGTTTGTTAAATTGTGTTGCGCTCTCAATAAGTAAGGTATTCGGATCCGAATTGCTGACTTTAAAAATATAACGGGCTGCCCGTTCGGGGAGTGCCATACTGATGTTTTTTAATTTTGTCTCGGGGCGTATGTATACCCTTTGGGTAATTTGATCTCCATATAGCTTTCTTCTTGGATCATGGATCCAAAATCAATTGGGTAATTCCGTTCGGTCAGATTAAAAGGATTTTTGGTGGTTTTGCTTTCAATGTAAGGATTGAAAGCAAGCTGTTCATTTTGCAGGCTAGCAAAATTTTCAATCTCGATTTCAAACTCTTCGGCGAGTGGTTTGTCTAAGGAGTCCCTGTTGGAAACCTTAAAGCTATTGATTTTGATACGGTTGTTTTCCTCATCCCATTTTTCGTAATATTCCTCTTCTGAATTACTACCCTGTAGGCGTTCACGCATTCTTGATGCCAGGTAGCCATTGCGGGAGGTTACCCATTTTCCTTTTAACGTGCCATTTTCCATAAGTTCACCAAAGAAGAAATTACTCTGTGAAGAGGGGAGTTTTGACTCGAGTTTCACCCAGTCAGACTCACCAGTCAAGGGAATAGAACGACCTTGATAGTTGACGCATTTTAAAGGAATATTGCCGAAGGGTTCATAAGGAGAGGTTGCATCCAATAAATAGTATTCCTCACCGAGTTTTACCTGGGCGATAACATGGTTGAATTCCGATATTGCAGGTGAATACAATCCGGCATAACCATTGTCGCGGGTGGATAAAATAACGGGAATAGCCTCTAACTGAGCATAACGCAGTGCATTGACCAATCCGAGATTAATGTCGGCACTATTGCCTGTTCTTTTTCAAGCGCTTCTTTGATATTTTTCGCGTAGATCGAGTGCTTATTGTTCCATTTGATCCGTTTCTGAAAATAAGCATAGAGGCGGGAGGCTTTTGTGATATCATTATTTGCCCCTTGTAGCACGGGTTCGATAAATTCTTTTAAGGCTCCTTTTCGTTTGACCTGACCACCGAAACTTTCATCAGCGATTAATTTTTCCCGTACGTTCTCCCAGGTTAGGGAGAAGTCTTTTGTGGGTCCCATAGGGACGCTATAACGTCCAAGTTCAAAAAATAGAATAGACCGGAAGTTTTTAGAAGAAGTCATATAGTCTTCACTATGGAAGGCCGGGATATTCTCCATGATATAGGTCGTTTTGGTGCCCAGAATATCACCGATTTCACTACGCAGACTGGTATTGTAATTTTCTGTTTTACGGTCTTTGATGGGAAACCCTCCTTTTAAATTGGATTTGTAATGACAGATTTCTGGTATACGTGTGACATACTCACTATAGATTTTGGGAATCTCCTCCTGAAACTCCCAGGTATTGAGGTTAAAAATAAAAGGCGATTCCGTTTTGTAGCGATATTCAATAATTGTTCCTTCTTGAACCTGTGGAATGGCAGCCTTGGTCAAGGAGATGTTTTCTGAAGAATTTTCGTTAAAAATATTTGCCTTTGTCATTTCAGTTTCGACGACCTTATCGCCTTGGAGGTGATAGGAAGCTCCTTTGATGTCAGTGACGACCTCACGTTCATTTCCGCTTTTGTAAAGTGGGATGGTGAAGTTTGCATGGTTGTACCCTTCCTTGTTCAATATTTTGATCCGAACATGTTTGACGAATTCGACAACCAGACCTGTGTGCGAAGTGTAGTTGACCTGTGCGGAACCATACTCCCGAATGACAAATGCATTGGCGGCAGTGTCCAATTTACCAATATCGATTGCGAAATCCTCTTTTTTACTTTACCGAATGAAAAATCTTGGGCATGAGCCCAAAACTGCCGAAAAGAAGCAGGCTGGTGAAAAAACCTTTCATAAAAAGTCACTATATGGTTAAGAATTATAGCACTAATGTATGAAATAATCTTAAATTTTATAAGTAAAAATTTTCTGTTTAAGTTGTTGGTGAATAGTTGCTATGGCGGTGTTTACGAAATGTAATCCCTCAGGACTATCAACGATAGAAATTGAAATTCAGGGACAGATCCTACAGGAACTGTCCCTGCTGTTTTTGATACCAATGCCGATTTTCGGGTATACTTATTTCGCTCAAAAAGAAAGTTATTGTAGCACATTAATATCCTGTTCTGACGGATTTTAATACGTGAAATCAAAGGTCAGCGTTACATATCGGTTGTCCTCACCCTTCCATTTTGGTCCGGAAAGTAAAATCTCCTTGGCCTTGTTGTCCAGATAATCATTGGCACTTTGTAAGATATTGATATTGGAAGGAAACCATCTTTATCGATATAGAAATTCAAGCGCACGGTACCTTCGTATCGACTGTTAGCTGTTTTCTTTCTAACGTAATTATTAAATGACTTCCATCCCCAAACAGGTTCTGCACTTTTTGTTTTCCGAGAGGACATGGTTGTAACTACTACCTCGTCAAGTGTCGCACTGGAAGGTTGCAATTTTATATTCAGGTTTTTGTTGCGACGCATATTTAATGCAACTGTGTTATAACCTACAGCCATGATATCAACCAGTGAATCTACTGTGCTCGGTTGGATGGTAGCCTTGCCCTGAGAATCTGTATTTGTTGCCAGTTTGCTATTGGGCTGCATGATGGTAACACCTGATATCGGCAAGCCAGTTTCTTTGTCACGTACAGTGACTTGTAAAGGACTACCAAAGGTTTGTGGGGTCACATTGACACCTGCTATCCTGCCAGCGAGCGCATTGCTTTGATTGACTTGTTGGCCTCGGACTACAACTGAACTTCCCGTGATACTCTTTTTCGCTTGGGGGTATAACCAAATACCTCCACACTGTCTAACATTTTTGAATCAGCTATGGCTCGGTCTCTATGGATGCCACTATTCATTTTTTCAACTGGAGCTATGCGTACCGATGGCTCCTGATGTACTGGCACGGTCTCCTCCTTATATTGACCTAGATCGGAAGATTTACGGTTGTCCGCCAAGTGAGGACTGTCCTTCTCTTTTATACTGGGTTCAATGGCAGATGAGGCCGTTGTGTCATTCTGAGGGATCGATTTTGACAAGGGTACATCAGCCGGTACAGCAACATCTGCAGTCCGCTTAGTCTCGGTGGGATTTTTTTGCTGCTGGAAATAGAGTATACCCGCACTTAGGATAGCTACTACTGTCGCAGCGATGGCCAGTCTTTTCCAATCGAAGACTTTTATTTTAGTTTCTTTTTTATGCTCAATGCGTTGGGCAATACGCGCGTTGAGTTCGGAAGGAACAGCACTGTTTTGATCCATTTCTATACCCACAAGAATATCTGCCAACATGGGATCACGTTGGGCCTCACGTTCAATGGCGTACATCTCTTTGGGAGAAAGTTGGCCGTTGACGTATTTCTTTAAGTACGTTATGTCATAATTACTGTCGCTCATTCCAAGCCTCCATGCAATTTTTTAAATTCCGCTTCCCATTCTGGATGTAACTTTTAACTTCATTTAAGCTATATCCTGTCGAGTCGCTGATCTCTTTGTAACATTTTTCCTCCAGGAAAAGAGTCTGACGGACTGTTGCTGTTTGTCCGGTAGTTTTTCCAGACAGCCTTCCATTGCAGTCAATTGCTCCTCCTTTTCATCCTGTTGTTCATACTGATGCAGATCTTCGGGATATTTCACAAATTCATCCAAAGAAATTTGTGATTTGTTCTTTGCGACCTTAAATACATCAGGCAATGGTTTTTGCTCAATACATAGAGCCATCTCGGAAAGTCTTTGATTTCTTGCTTATTAACTTTGTAGATGAGCTCTTCAAAAATATTCATTACGGCATCTTTACTCAATTCTGGATCTTGGAGATACCGTAGGCAGACATAATAAACCATTTCGGTATGTCGCTGATAAAGGTTGCCCAATACCTTGAGATCAGATGCCTCCTGGTATTGTTGCAAGAGCTCCTGGTCTTGCGTTGAATCCTTTTTGACGACTTGAATGCGAACATTTTATTTGCTAAAAATATTTTTTTTTCTGGTTTATGGAAATTTAATATTTGCTGCATCCCTTGACAAAAAATTGAACGATATGAGAACGATACTTTTTTAATGAGCATGCTGCTATCCATTGGTGGATATGCCGGCCAACAATACGAAGTGAAAGGGAAGGTGACGGATGCAACGAGCAAATTAGCGTTAAGCGGAGTGGTGGTAACAAATGTGCAGACCAACGAACGCAAATCCACTGACCGTGATGGAAATTACCAGATTCAGGTCACTACTGGTAAGACGACTTTGGAATTCAGCTACCTCGGTTATATTACACAGCGTGTCGAAGTAAAAGGAAAGGGTAAAGTCGACATTGCAATGGTACAGGATAACCGTACACTGGATGAGGTTGTCGTTATGAGCTATGGTAAAGTTGCGAAACGAAATACAGCAAATATGATGACTGCTTCTACGGCCTTAGCAGGCCAGACTCAGGGACTCTATATTCGAGGCGGGTATATACCGGATCAAAATCAGGAATCGTATCAAAAATCAAGGAAAACAAGTTTATCAATCCAATGAAGGAGCCGCTGTCAACATTTGCTGCAGATGTGGATGCTGCTTCATACAGTAATGTCCGTCGGTTTATCAATGCGGGTAATTTACCCGATAAGGATGCCGTACGTGTTGAGGAGATGATCAACTATTTTCAGTATCAGGTGGAAGGCCCAAAGAATGGCGAACCGGTGAATATAGTGACCGAATTGACCAAAGCACCGTGGAACAATGCACATCAGTTGATGCGGGTGACGTTAAAAGCCAAAGATATCCCGACGGACAAACTCAAAGCCTCGAACTTGGTTTTTTTGATCGATGTATCGGGGTCGATGATGGGGCCGGGACGATTACCTTTGGTAAAATCTTCCTTGAAAATGTTGGTGGATCAGCTGCGTGATATCGACCGTGTTGCTATTGTAACCTATGCAGGTTCGGCCGGAGTGAAATTAGAGAGTACCAGCGGTAGTCAGAAAATGAAAATCAAAACGGCCATAGATGAACTTGAGGCTGGAGGAAGTACTGCCGGAGCTGCAGGGATCAAAAAAGCCTATGAGATTGCCCGCCAAAATTTGGTCAAGGGTGGAAACAATCGAATTATCCTGGCTTCCGATGGTGATTTCAATGTGGGCGAGAGTAGTGATGAATCTATGGAGGAACTGATCAGTAAAGAGAGTAAATCTGGTGTTTTTCTGACCGTGCTTGGCTATGGTATGGGAAATTTGAAAGATAGTAAGATGGAGATCTTAGCAGATAAAGGGCATGGTAATTATGCTTATATAGACAATATTTCCGAAGCTCGGAAAGCCATGGTCACCGAATTTGGAGGGACATTGTTTACGGTGGCTAAAGATGTGAAGATTCAGGTAGAGTTCAATCCGAATTATGTACAGGCTTATCGACTGGTTGGCTATGAAAACCGTTTGCTTGAAGCGGAAGATTTCAACAACGATCAAAAGATGGGCGGTGATATGGGTGTAGGTCATGTGGTTACCGCCCTGTATGAGATCGTTCCAGTCGGTGTCAACTCGACAATGGTCGGGAAAGTTGATCCGTTGAAATACCAGCAGAACTCAACCAAAAATATCGCTGTCAAGGGAAATGGGGAATTGGCAACCGTCAAATTCCGTTACAAAGAACCTGATGGTGATAAAAGCAAATTGCAACAACAGGTGGTACAGGCTAAGGTGACCGAGTTGAATAAGGCCAGTGAAGATTTACGTTTTGCAACTGCTGTGGCCGAACTGGGGATGTTACTTCGTGATTCGGACTTTAAACAACAGGCTAATTTTGATAGTTTGATCGCACGTGCGAAGACCGCAAGGGAGCAGATGATGAGGGTTATCGTGCCGAATTTATCCGAATGGCAGAAAATGCACGTGACTTATCGAAAACGAAAATGTAGGCGGCTTAAAATACAAGCTAAGTCGCATTATTATTCGATAGAAAACTGTGTCTGACCAGTAATAGAGTTACCGGTCAGACACAATTGAATAATAAACACTCCTTTTACTTCCTGTGGCTGATTTCCGGACTTTCCTTAAAACTGGTTAATTGTTTTTTTATCGAATTTTCAAACAGCGTACCTTCTTCAAGTTTTTTTGTTTTAGCGAATAAATAAATTTGAGATAATAAAGTCGGGAAAGTGGAGTTTATTAATAAATTTGATGCATGAAGAACTTCCTATTAATATGTTTTCTTTTTTTTTGGAGTGCATAGCGGGTTGGAAGCCCAAAATACAGCGCTCAACAAACAGCAGACCATAGCTTACATCAATAAGCTGTACAAGATTGCCTATCGCTATAAAGAAACCAAAATTGACACGGTTACGGTGGACGGAAAAGTCCTGACCGTTTTTCTGTCCACTGGTCAGCACTATAGAAGCGATCTGTCAAAATCCGAACCGCTTGTCATTGCACGCGTAAAATCAGGATACCAAATCCGTTATAAATCCGCTGCAAATACCGAGGAGATCTTGTGGGCCATTCAAACCGAAGATGATGCCAAACGTCTGCAGAAAGCTGTACAGCATTTGATCGGGATACTAAAGATTGAAAAGAAGACTGATCCTTTTGGAAGCTAAAGTCGCGTTGTCGTACTGTAGCTAAACTTTTTTTCTTCTAGTATGTTCGGCAAGACACGAACTCGCCGAACATAAGAGAAAGTCTGGGGCATGCACATAGAAGCTGTGTTTCGGATTGCTGAAGGGTTAACCAAAATGCCCGCTGATATAATTACGAGTGGTTTCGTGTTGTGGATTGTTAAAAATCTGATGCGTGTCTCCCTGTTCAATAATTTCCCCAAGATACATAAAGACGGTTTTGTCGGCGACACGTTGCGCTTGCTGCATATTGTGCGTGACAATGACAATGGTGTATTTTTTTCAAATGGTGAATAAGTTCCTCGATCTTTAAGGTACTCACGGGGTCCAATGCCGAGCAAGGTTCATCCATTAAAATAATTTCGGGACGCAGGGCTACCGCACGGGCGATACAGAGTCTTTGTTGTTGCCCTCCGGAAAGCCGGGTAGCTGGTTTTTTCAGATCATCTTTTACCTCCTCCCAGATATACGCTTCTTCCAATGCCTTTTGTACGGTTGTCTTATCAACAATCAGATTGTTGATTTTGAGACCATAGGTGATGTTTTCGTATATACTTTTGGGAAAGGGGTTGGCTTTTTGGAATACCATACCCACACGCTTGCGTAGATCCGTCACCTCTATATCCTTTTGATAGATCTCGCGGCCATCTAATTTGATATGGCCCTCTATTTTGGCTTCCGGATAGAGATCATGCATACGGTTAAAACTCCGCAAAAGGGTACTCTTGCCACATCCTGACGGTCCGATCAGCGCCGTAACTTTATTTTCCTCAAATTCGATATTGATATTTTTCAACACCTGTTTGCTCCCAAACCATAGATTGAGATTTTCAGTGACCAATTTACTTTTCATTATTTCTAAACTTATATCGAATATAGAAAGCTGTTAAATTCATGAGGAAGACCACAATGATAAGCACCAATGCTGTTCCGTATGCAATAGGTCTGACCTCCTCAATCGACTGATGCTGCGTGGACAACATATACAGGTGATAGGGCAGGGCCATAAACTCCTGATTGAGGTTGCCAAAGGAATTGGTGATATAGAATGCGGCTCCTGTAAATAGTATCGGTGCTGTTTCACCAGCTGCGCGAGAAAGTGTCAGGACGATACCTGTGAGTATCCCCGGTAGAGAGGCGGGAAGGACCACATCTTTAATTGATTCAAATTTGGTGGCTCCTACAGCCAATGCGGCCTCCCGCATGCTTCGTGGAATACGGAGCAGGGCCTCCTCCGTTGTGGTAATGATATAGGGAAGGGACAGTAAGCCCAAGGTCAATCCGGCAGACAAAATTGAAGTACCGAAATTCAGGGCCTGAACAAAGAGTGCCAGACCAAACAGACCATAGATAATCGATGGAACACCGGATAAATTACGGATGGAAGCCCGGATCGTGCGGGTCAGCCAGGTATTCTCTGCATATTCGTTGAGGTAAATGGCACAACAGATTCCAAAGGGAATGGAAAATAATGCCGTTATCAGGGTCAGAAATACCGTACCTATAATCGGAGTAAGAATACCTCCACGTGTCATACCATCGGATGGTAGCTTGGAGACAAAATCCCAGGATAGCACATGGGAGCCTTTCGTGAAAATATCGTATAGGATCACGCACAAAAAGAAGCATACAAGTCCTGTGGACAGGAGAAGTGTACCCCATTCGACGATCGGTGCCAGTTTTTAAATTTATGCAGCATGGTATTTTCTAAAGCGGTTGATAAAATATTCACCAATCAGATTGGCTACCAAGGTCATAAAGAACAAGACAATCGCTATGGCAAACAAGGCATAGTAATGTGTGGTCTGATAGGGGACTTCACCCATTTCGATCGCAATTGTTGCGGTAATGGTTTTGACCGAGTCAAAAATCCTTTGGGAAATATTGCAGCATTCCCCGTGGCCATCAATACAGTCATGGTTTCACCGATGGCTCTTCCCAGTCCCAGCATGACGGCGGCAATGATTCCCGGTGCTGCTGCCGGGATCGTAATCTTGCGCAGTGTCTGCCAGCGAGATGCTCCGAGACCATAGCTCGCTTCGCGGTAAGTCTGCGGTACAGCATGGATGGCATCTTCGGAAATGGTAATGATTGTTGGGAGGGCCATAATGGCCAGTAAGATTGCTCCATTTAAAGCATTTAGCCCATTGGGTAGATTGTTTAGATCCGCTATTCCGGGACCAACCAATACGATCCCCAAAAAACCGATCACGACCGAAGGAATTGCTGCAAGCATCTCTATGGCGGGTTTTAAGATCGTCTTGAGTTTGGGGCTTGCGTATTCGGAAATAAAAGCTGCGGTACCCACACCCAGTGGAATGGCAATCAACATCGCACCCAAAGAAACAATCGAGGTACTTACGATTAATGGCAGAATGCCATAGGCTGGTTCTGCTGCCGTGGGATTCCATTGGCTTCCGGTGATAAAATCCAATGGCGAAACTTCCAGAAAGAAGGCAATTGCATTGTAAAGCAACATGAAGAAAATACCACCCAAAAGTGCAAGCACCATATACCCGGTGGACTTGAATATGATTTTGGCGATCTTATCGATGGCGACGCGTTTTTTGTACTGCATGTTATTTTATTGAATAAGGTAATAACCTGAGTTTTCGATGATCTTGGTCCCTTCTCCTTTGGTTTCAAATTGGATAAATGACAGCACTTTGGCCCATGATTTTTCGGGAATAAACTGATAGAGGGGACGTTGAAAAAAATATAATCTATTTTTTATTGCTGTAGGATCTAAGGGCGATATGGCATTGGAATCTGCATCATTTTTAATTTTCAATACTTTGATCCCCTTGTTGTCTTGAATCTTTTTGGAAATATAACCGGCACCGACATAACCGATGCCAGACTTGTCGATTTTGATGGCTTCCAGAATTTGTGCATTTCCGGTCATTTCTTTGGCCTTTTGGCTATAAGCTATTTTTAGCTTCTTGCGAATAAATGAATAGGTTCCCGAACTGCTTTGTCTACCATAGATATTGATCGGAACATCCTGTCCAGAAACAGATTTCCAGTTTTCGACCTGACCGCTCATGATTTTTGAAAGCGTTTTCACATCGATTTCTGTGATCGGATTGTCGCTGTGAACAACAAAAGCGGTGGCATCTTCGGCAAAGACTACGGTTTTGAGGAGCATGTTCTTCTTTTTGAAGAGTGCCAGTTCTTCTTCAGTCAAAGGACGCGATGAGTTGGCGATATCTGCCTGCCCATTCAATAGGGAAGTAATACCAAGTCCGGACCCACCACCGGAGATAGCCATACTGAATGTCGGATCTGTCTTATTGTACGCCTCGGCTAGATTAACAGCAAGATTCACTTCGGTATCCGAACCTTTCATTTTGATGGTATGATCGGTATTACCGCAGGACCATAACAGGATACTGAAACCAAGAAGGACAGTAGAAATAAGACGATTGAGAGCCATATCATTCATTCTTACTAAGTTAAACACAAGAGGAATGATTTTGTGTTAGGTTTGTGTTATCTTATTGTGAATTAATATTTTGTAAACACATTACCTCGTGTCGGCTTTAATCTATTTGGATAATACATTCAGCAAACAGCTAAATAGTGTTAAAGCGTTTTTATAAACTGAAATGATTTGATAGATTGTGGTAATTTTTCAGCTTCGATAATAGTCTTGTTATGAGCGTCTCCGGTAAGTTTTTATTGTTGTTATTCATTATTAGTTTATCTAGCTATTTATGGCCAGTTTATGGCCAAAAGAGAAATGAATACCGGGGACAATTTTGTCGGCTGATACAACCTTGCTACTCCGGGGATTAACCTTTTAAATTTGAGTTCAAAAAAACATACTGTTTCAGATGAGTATGGAAATTTTGTCTTTGACTATAAATTAGGTGATACCATTGAATTTAGACATGATCACTGGGAAACAAAGCTAGTTTATGGAGACAAGCTAAAGGATTCTGTCTTTCTAAAGAAACGCCCTATCGTCCTTGATGAAATTGTGATCACAAGGAACCGACATAACAAAGAGATCGATGATTTAAAAGAAATAGAAAAGGAGAAGAACAAGAAAGCTGGCATCTATTACGGCGGAAAGCCACCTATCGCACTACTGAATCCCTTTGGCGGAAAACCGATCACTTTCTTCTACGAACTTTTTAGCAAGAATGGAAAACGAGCGAGAGCAATGGAGAAGAATATTCAACATGTGATTAAGGAAAGCAAAATAGACAGTGTCTTTAATAGAAATGCTGTTAAAATGAGTACTTCCATAAAAGACGAGGATATTACGCCTTTTATGGAAGCCTACAGGCCATCTTTTGAGCAGGTACAATCCTGGAATACGTATGATCTGTACCTTTATATACAGAAAAGCTATGAGTCATTTACGACGAAACGAGAATAGTAATTCTGTTTATCGTCATAGGGTATTTGGCATAAAGTTCCATCATTCTTTCTCTACTGTTACGATACCCAGATAAACGCTGTTCATGCTACGATTGCTGCCATCTGCTGCAGCAAAACCCAGATAGAGATGAAAAATTGAGCTTTCACTGACCTTCGGTAGATCAATCAATTGGGATCGATATTCGATAGAGTTGCCCAATGATACTCCAGTGGCATGGTTTTTCGGATCCTCAGGCAATAGGAGTACCATGCTTCTAAAGTCACTAAGCTCATGGTGCAGCAATTCCTTGGTCAGTTTGAGCTCCCATTTGATTTCGAGCTTGCCGCTTAGTATCTCGGTAGATGTGGAAACGATAATATCTTCCAGTCCTCTACTGATCGCAAATTTTTCATAATTGATCGCAGGTCCCTGTGCAGCCATGAGGATAGCATGTTCAAGATGATAGGACATCGCCGCATTAAATGCGGTCATATTATCTTTATATCGCTGAAAACCTAAACGGAAAAATTTTGTGAACTGACCCAGAAAAGTTTGTGTAAAAGCAAATTTACCCCTGTTTTCGTTCTCTCTATCAGATAGTTTCCTTCTTTTCTTGACTTTAGGAAGCGAACGTACATAGTTGATATCCTTCCATTTGCAAAATACGACAGCGCCAACCTTTCCGGATGGAGCGCCGTTTGCTCCGTTATTTACTCGTGCCATAAATTCTTTTATAATTGGTTTGATTCTTTTAACAAACAAGTAGTGGTAAAGTTTGCCTCAAATAGTACATTTGTTGTAAATTAATAGATATAAAACAGGTATATAACAGGGAGATTATACGTTTTCATCCGAATGAGGTCCGAGTGAAGTCCGAATGAGGTCCGTATGAAGTCCCTATTAAATGAAAGTTAGATCCCTAGTTGAACCCTAGTTGAAGACCAGTTTTAGTATTGAATGGGGGAGGCCTTCGGCCTGTGATTAGTACAAAAAAACAGGCATTTCGCCTGTTTTATGAGATATGAAATCGTAATGAATATCGTTGAGATGGATTAAAATAGGAGTAGCGCGAAGATGGGAATAAGTGCAACCATTGAATACATCACCGCGACTCTTTTTGAAGATAAAGACTGATCGATAGTAATAGCTCACTGTTTTCAATGCTTTCTATTGTTCCGCCAGTACCCATGACAGAAGGACTTACTTCGACAATTTGTCCTTGTTCATCTTCGATTTTCCAGGCCAACATCCACATATTCAGTTTACTCCATTTGTATTTTTGTCAATTAGACTAATGGTTGCCCCTCCTGTCCAATTGTTGTATTCGATATCACCGATCAGTTCACCCTGCTTATTGCGTATTTCAGTATATGGGTTGAAAAGACCTTTATTTTTAAAACTATATTGATCTGAGCGGATAGAGACATTGGCATCTAGTGTCCAGTCATTGGATTCCAATGAGCCGATCAGGGTAGCATTGTTATATAATTTTGATTTATTTCCCAATAAATTGTTTTTCCAATTGTAAATAGATCGCTTTTCCATAATGGTCTAGTTTAATATGTTTATTTTTCAAATTAGTATTGGCGTTGGAAATTATGTTACAGATTTTTTTAAAAATGTGATAAATATCTTGCAGTCATCCACATTCTAACGGAAAGAGCTGCAGTGATGTCCGGTAAAAAAACTGTATTTTTGTATTTAAAATCACATTACATTGACACATCAACAAAAGTCGAGTCAGATCAGAAAGGAGATAAATTTATCCTATCAACAGCTTAAAGGGGCTTATCCCATATTAAAACTTCAAAATAGTATCGGATTGGTTATATTTTTAATTGCTATTGTCGCTATCCTTGCCGTATCGATAGGCTGGTACAAAACGCTTGTTCCGACCTGGCTTATGATTGTTGCGAACGCTTTTTTATGGGGATTCTTCATGAAATCGAGCATGATCTTATTCATTGGCTTTATTTTAAGAAGCAGAAGACTGTACACCATTTTATGCTTTTCACGGTTTGGATCTTACGTCCGCTGACAGTCAACCCTTGGATCCGACGGACCTTACACCATCATCATCACAAATTTTCGGGGACATTACACGATGTGGAGGAGCGCAGTGTGACCAATGGTGAACCTTGGACCATAAAACGGCTGTTGACAACGCCCGATGTTGTTTTGGGTGGACTGCTACGTTTACATCGTATGTTTAGTGATATGGATCGGGAAGTCAAGAATGGAAACCTGAAAGTGGAGACATCATCAAAATTGAAACAGATCATGTTTCTGAGTATTGTACCTGTGACAATTTTTGCACATGTTATCTTATATTTTTTCTTTGCGGACGCGCTATTGGATTGGTTGAATGGACGTTCTGTGGTGGATTTGAGTTTTCCACACTATGTGGATAACATGTTGATAAGTCTAAATGTGATTATTTATACGATCCTCTTACCTAATTTGCTGCGGCAGTTTTGTTTGCATTTTATCACTTCCAATATGCATTATTTCGGTGATGTGGAGGAGGGGAATGTGATTGAGCAGACACAGGTTCTCAATATCTGGTGGACATACCCGATGCAATTATTCTGTTTCTTTTTTGGCTGGACACATAGTATTCATCACTTTGTCGTCAATGAAACCTTTTATGTACGTCATATTGGTCGTAAGAAAGCACAGGAAGTCCTGAAAAAGTACGGCGTTCGATTCAATGATCTGGGCACATTCAAAAGGGCTAATCGTTTTCGGGAATTTTCGAAGTAGTATCACTTTTCTTCCAGTATTCTTTATAGTTGCCTTGTTGTTCAAATTCAAGTGCACCTTCTTCGCAATAAGCGGAAAGATATACAGAGAACTTGTTGCTTTGACTTTTGTCAATTTCCAATTCATTTAGAACCTCCGCGACGCGTTTGGGACGATGAAAGAAATTGGAGTGATAAACCAGTTGATCTAGTTTCTTATTGATCGATATTCTTTCTTGTACGTCGGGGAGAGTGAATAAGGTGGATTAAAGGTAATATCATCCTGAAAGAAAACTTTGGGTTGGATTTCAAGGCTATGACAGAGTAGGAGAAAGTTGGTCATAGTGAGATCTCGCCCCTTCTCGATACCATTTAAGGTTCCTGTGGAAATGCCTGTCAGGTTTGATACATCTCTCAAAGAATAATAGAGTTCATTACGCTTTGTACGAAAGCGTAAACCAATCCGTTCCAGTCTGTGTTTGTTATCGTCCGTCATGTAACGAATTGAATAACAATTTGTGCAAAAAATGGATTATTATTTTGTTTAAAAATTTGCAATTATATTTTTTTCTCTATATTCGTTATAACATGTCATTAAAAGAATATTTGATGTTGCAATTGATTTTTATGTATATTATTTAATCTTTTAGTTCTTAATATGTATTTTTATTAAATATTTATTCCTTTATTGATACTTTATTGAGGTTGTGTTTTCTTTTTATCAATGTGTTTAAAAAATTGCAAAATAGCCCTATATCCATGTTCTAGAGATAATCTAGCGCATACCAATGAAAAATAAATAAAGTAAAAGTCGACTTACCCAGCTTCGGTTTTCAAAAGAATCCGTCAAGTTCCGCCGAGGCTGCGGTAAGTTGCGTAAAGAAAAGTAAAAATTGTACTGCTTGATTGCATACGGGCTTACCAGGTCTCAAAACACAAATATCCCGTCAAATTTTTATCGGAGCCGAGGTAAGTAGCTTGAAAAAGTAAAAAAGTAGCACGCGCAGCCGACTTACCCAGCCTTGGACCCCATAAGAATCTGTCGAAGTTCTTCCAAGGCTGAGGTAAGTTACTTTTTTCTACTTTTGGTAATTTTTATAATCTCTCTATTTTTCGTATCCAAGTGTTCCTTTTGCGCAAGAACCATCAAGTTAGACAGTGGATTTATTGGCCAGTATGCGCTTGGCGCTATCGGAAGCAATGAGCAGCCCTGTTGCTAGCATAATAACATCTTTTAATACCAAACGGCCTGCTGCGGATAGGTAAGGGAAGCCAACGTTTGGCGAAGGTAAATCGCCATCTAGTTTTGGTACAAAGGTCTCAGGTGTGGTTATGAGAAATGTTAGTGTCACGATGGACATCCCTATCGTAAAAATGGCGCCCCATAAACCTATTTTTGGAAACCAGATTCCCAATAAAGTCATCGAACCGATGACAACAATCACAAAACCCAACAGATAAGCAAAGGTATATGTCCCATTTTGCTGATGCCAGATCATATTTTTCTTCACCATCAGACCTTCTGGATTTTTGAATAGCTGATATTCGGGAACCAGTTTTCCATTTTTATCCTCGGCATATTTTCCGGTGTTGTGGTAAAAGAAATTCATAAAGGGGCTATTGATGACAAATGGTACGATACCATCCGCTTCATATTGATACACTTTTAAACAACCTATCCAGGCCATAACGATAAATATCGCGATGCGGGCAAAATTGATAAAGCTGTTTTGGCTTGTGGCGAGCATGTTTACTATTTTTTCCATCTTACTTTGTTTGAAAGGATACAGCAAAATTAGATAGGATGAGGTAGTCAAAACATGGACAAATGAGGTTATAACATAGACTTTTTAGCAACAATGGAGAGTCCAACCTCTTCGCGAAAGACCTTAGGGGATACACCAGTCATCTTTTTGAAAAACCTACTGAAATAAAATTCATCCAGGTACTGTAGTTCGGCTGAAATTTCTTTGATGCTCTTTGGGGTCAAGTGGAGAAGCCTTTTGCTTTCGAGCACAATACGTTCTTGAATAAGTGTGGAGGGGATTTGCCCCATTTCTGTTTCACTTTTTTTGTGAAAGCGGTTGAACTCAGATTGTAATATGCTGCATAAAAAGATACACTTTTATGTGTTTTGTACTCATTCTCCAAAAGTTGTTCAAAACCATCGATAGGGTCTTTGCGTGATGTGGTTGGCAAGGATAGTTTATTGGTCAATATTTTCTGCTTGCTTGCAATGGCAAGGATGAGCTGCAGATAAGTCTTTGTAATAGCTTGGTCAAAGGAAGCGTGTGAATATTTTAAATGATCTATTTTGTCTATGACCGCCGTAATCTCCTGGAAAGCCTCTGGTGTCAATGCGACATGTGGTTGCTGGTAGATGTTGTTGAATAATAAACCATTACAAGCTACCTCGTCCTTATGATACTCAATGCAATAGAAATCGCCATGAAATTTTAAAACCTTCGTATGGTCAGGTAATTTTTCTTGAACTGAAAACAGTTGAAAAGGAGATAGAAATAAAATGCTTTTCGCAGCAGATCGATAAGGCACCAGGTCTATCGAAAAATGAAGTTCTTGTTCCATCAAAATAATGAAGTAGAATGGTTCTGTCAATTCCAACTGTGTGGACAGTATTTCCGGGATTCCAACTTGAATAAGTGAAGACGTCATAGGAGTAAAATACAAAATTTTTAGTTATGGGCTTCATGTTATATAGTCGTCATAATATCATATCCATAAATGCAATGCCTTCATTTGTTTATAAATAGGAGACATGTTAAGGGTATCTTAGCATATCGAATGAATATTCTTTTAAAACGAATTATAAATAGGGGCTGTCGAATATAAAAATGGGGTTTATTGATACTAGGAAAAGAACTAGATTTAAAACAGATTTATGCTTTGAATACAAAAAATAAGAAATATTGATGAGTTGATATACGATTTAATAAACTATCCAATAGAAGAAAGAATGAAAAATATATGCCTATTGCTGTTCCTGGTTTTTATTGTACAGTCCTGTGAAAACAGCGTGCAAAAAATAACCGCGAACGGAGCGCAAAAAACGCTGGAAGCCGGAAACAGACAAGTTCAAAAGGATAGCGGTAATGTAAAAATAGAAACGGATGAAGAAAGAATAAAGGATGAGGAAATCGCAGGCAGCTTATCATCGAAGTTTGATGATGATACTATTCCTGATCATTTCAAAATCGTAAAAAATGAAGATGAAATCGTACAATCTTTTCTTTTAGCTAATTTATCCGCGATAAAAAGAGAAGTCAATATAAATATTCTGAATAATAGTGTTTTATATAATAGGAAGGGTGTCGATTATTGGACGTTTTTTAAATTCATAAACAATAAGATTCTTGAAATAAGAGTTGAATATCCGGATCAGAAGTCCGTCCCGAATATATCCGGAGAGAGGAAAGATTTGGTTGAAAGAATAAAATATCGATTTAATGTCGAAAACCGCAGGATTCAAATCATAGGCTATGATCTGAGTTATCGGAAAGACGCCTTCTTTATTACAAAATCTATCAATTTCATTACCGGAAAATATATCGTTATCCGGAAAGAAAAAGGGTACAAAGATGTTGTTACTGATGGCTGGTCTGCAGAATTTGAAAATACGATCTATAGCGAAGACTGGAATTTGCCATTTTTGCGGGATAAGATCTTTTGGGTAGGGAACGACATGGAACCGAGTTAAAACCAATTTATTGAATAGTAATAGGTCTCAATTTTATAGGTTCTGAAAACTATTCTCTTGTATTTTCAAAACTTGATTGGCGGTAATTTGGCTGTCTGGGATCTGTTTTTGGATAGGATCTAGACCTATTTGTATCATATTATAAATATTTATGATAATATATTTGCGCAAAAAATGTATTTAATTTAATAAATATATTTGTGTATATAATTTAAAAAATTATATTTGTATTAACGATAGCCGATAACTAAATATGAATAACAGCGATGTTCCATTAAATAGGGACAATTGTTGTTGAGTGATTAAAATCTAATAAATGAGAAAACTAAAGCATAAAAATATCGTAAAGTCTCCAGAATAAAATTGAATTCGATTTTATAGACCTATAGCTTGTATCCTATATTGATAAATTCTATTATTGACTTGTAACTGCCGCTCAGAGCATAGGATGAATAAAAAAAGTAAATTATTTGAAAGATTGAAATGGACTCTGTTTTTGAGTTTGTTTATATTTTATTTTGCGCAAAAATAATGTATTATTTTACGGTATGGGTTTGTGTAAATAATGTGAACGTTCTTTGACTTATTGGTATTGAAATAAGGAGGATTAAAAATATAGACTGATCAGATTCTTGATGATCGGTTCGATTATGAGATGAGGCTTCTTGTTAAGCCGTAGGGTGAGCGCAAAAGGCGACTCACTAAATACCCTTTTTAATAAAGATATTATGTATCCTAACAACTGGATTATTTGTAGTTTGGTTTATATAGTGAGATAGGGTTTGGTAGATTGTTAAGTGCTATGAAATGTAGGGTATCTACAACCGTGTAGCTTTGGCGATGCCATTTCGAAAGTTGTTAGATGCTATGAATTTGGGGTATCTGCAACCAATTAGCTCTCTACAATAACTTTGAACTTGTTGTTAGTTGCTATGAAATGTAAGGTATCTACAACGCCTTGATTAACGATGTATCTCTACTTATAGTTCATTTACAATCACCCAGAGCCGAGTGGCTAAATATCATAGTTGTAAAAGACGATAAAATTAGGGTGTAAACGACTAAAGGCACTTTTTCGTTTCTTTTGATCTGGTTGTTAAAGTTAATAAGTCTACTACGATTTGACCTGATGTATAACAACGATATTTTCCAAAATCAATGATAAAATTATATTGAGGCATCTTGTTATGCCGTAGGGGTGAACTAAGTATGACTCACTAAATATCCTTATTTAAAAAAGATATTATGTATCCTAACAACTGATTTTTTGAATAGAAGCTGATTTATATCTTGTTTTACAGAGAGATAGGGTTGGGTAGGTTGTTGGAAGCTATGAAATGTAGGGTATGAATAACGAGCTTAGAAGTTCGTCTGGCCCCTTCGTTATATCGAAGCAGAAATAAAAGACATTTTCTTCGCAATCTTCCCATTCTCAATACCAATAAGCTTTTACCATACCATGCGATAAACTTACCTCGCTCCAGTCCCCACAAAATCCGCCAGAATTACTGGGGCGTTGGTAAGTGATTTTTACTAACTATATAAACTAATTATGAAACTTCTTGTACGTAATGAGGACGCAAAAAATGCGCTCCAATGCCTTCATAATGGCAATGAAAATGGGCTGAAATTCTTCTATCAAAGATTCTACGACTACTTCCGCTTTCGTGCCCACCGTGCAACAGATGACGAATGTACCGGAGAAAGTATTGCTCAGGAAGCCTTTCTCAGACTCTGGCTATTCCGTGAAAATGTGAATTCCGAAACCGAACTGTTCGAATTCCTAAAATCTCAGGTTAAATCCGCCATAAACGCCTTCTTCCAAAAATCACGCAATAGGTTCCACCGTAGCCTCCTTCGATTGGATGGTATCGAAGATTATCAGGAGTTTCTGCTGGGCTATGAACTCGAAGAGGAGCCCGAAGTGGATATCCTCTACCTCGAACAACTGGAACTGGAGAAAAAGAGCAACTAAAACAGCTCAACCAAATCCTGCCCAACCTCAACAACGATCAACAGCTCTTCATTCGACTCTGTCTTAAATATAGTTTTAACTATGAACGTATCGCTTACCACATGGGGGAATATCGGATTATGAAGTCAGCCTCCGTGTAGAGAAAACCATAGAACTCCTTCGCTCCATCTTTAATAACCAAGAGAAAATGCAGTTGATAGCCAAACCCGCTGAATTTAAATTAAACAACGAAATGACAGCCGAAGAAGCGGAGATATTCCGCATGCGTTACGAACTGCAGTATTCATTTGATCAGATTTCCGAAGCGCTGCAATTGGATGGTGGACAGGTGCGGAAATTATTTATCAATGCACATGCAAAAATTAAGGTTCCAAAGAAAACAGCATAACCAAATAAACAAAAGATATGGCTACCGATACAATGGTATTGACCCGCAAAATTCAGGTATTCGTGGACTGCGATGACAAGGAAAAACGATCTGAATATTTTAAACAACTCTTTGAATGGCAGGATGTCGTTTTCCGTGGTGCCAATATGGTCATCTCGCATCAATATGTGCAGGAAAATCTGAAAGATCTGATTTACCTGAAAGAGGATGTCAAATTGAAATTGGCAGATCATGCCAAAGATGAGGCGGGGATACTCAATACTTCCCGCATGAATACCACCTATCGCCTGCTATCCGCTTACTTCAAAGGACGGATTCCAACGGATATCTTGTCGCATATAAATACGGCCTTAATAAAATATTTTCAGGCAGATCGCCTGGCTTATTGGAAGGGGAGAAGTCTCTCCGTAACTATAAAAAGATATGCCGATCCCTTTTTCTGGTAAACAGGTTAATTTCAGCAAAGATGAGAATAATAGAGATTTTAGATTCACACTATTCAAAATACCATTTCGGACCTACCTCGGCAAAGACCGATCGGACAAAAGGGTGCTACTGCAACGGGCACTGGTGGGCCAGATTAAAGTCTGTAGCAGCGCAATTAATATTGTCAAAGGCAAAATATTCCTGCTGCTGGCGCTCGAACTTCCAAAGAAAATCCAAGAACTGAAAGAACATGTAATTGCAGAAGCTTCACTGGCAATTGAACACCCCATCTCGGTTATCGTAGGTAAAGAGTCCTTTCAGATCGGTAACAAAGAGGAGTTCCTCTACCGACGGATGGCTATTCAGGCCGCCCGCCATAGATTGCAAAAGGCCTCAGCTTTCAATAAAGGTGGACGCGGAAGAAAACGGAAAATGAAAAGCCTGGAACATTATAACGATAAAGAGAAAAATTATGTGGACAGTAAACTCCACTTATATAGCCGGCGATTGATTGAACTATGTGTCAAAACGCAAGCCGGAACACTTTTATTAGTCAATCAATCGAATAAAGAGGAACTGGCCAAAGATGATGAATTTTTATTGCGCAACTGGAGCTATTATGGCCTCATCGAAAAGATTAAATACAAAGCTAAAATGGTGGGAATTAACGTTATTGTTGAATAATTGTTTCAGTTTTATCAGACTCCGGGCTGATAAAACTGAAATATTCTGATTGGATAGCTCTTTATTTCATGACCAATGGACTGCTCCATATTTAATGTGAACTCATAAAATAATAGATCAAATAAAATACAATCAGCACACAAACGGCAATAATTATCGTTCGTTTGATATTGCGACCAGCAGGTGCATCATCTTTTTCTTCAACGGCTATCGGAGGTAATTTTTCCTCCTGCTTCTCATTGCTATGTTCTGGGGTGTTGAATTGATTTTCCATCTTTTTAATTATTGTCTCTGCCAATAGAACAAGTTTGAGCTGCAAATCGTTTAAAATGTTCGATTTTTGAGTTGAAAGAAGCCTGCTGCTAACCTTCAAAAACCTGAGGATGTGAATAAATAAAAAACCAAAACGTTGTGTTTTTTAATGGATTTGCATACATTGCAGCTGCACTTAACACGAATAAACCTAAACAACCCGTAAACTGATGTTTACAATAGTCTTTCGTGTTGGATAGGTCTATAGAATAAATAAAACTCATGAAAAGAAGAACACTCATCGGATCTTTAATGGCTGGCTGTATGCTATTGGCCATCAATCCGACTTTTGCGCAACAAAAAGCCGCAAAAAAAGAAATTGGTCTACAGTTATACTCTGTACGTGAAGAAATCAGCAAGAACCCGAATTTCGATCAAATTCTACAAAAGATCGCGGCGCTTGGTTATACTGGAGTGGAAGCTGCTGGTTATAAAGAGGGTAAACTGTACAACCTGAGCCCACAGGAATTTAAAGCCAAAGTGGAAAAAACAGGAATGAAGGTATTGTCTTCCCATGCGACAAAAACATTGTCTGCACAGGAACTTGCATCTGGAGATTTCTCCGAATCCCTAAAATGGTGGGACGAATGTATCGCTGCCCACAAAGCTGCCGGTATGAAATACATTGTAACACCTTGGATGGATGTGCCTAAGACGCTCAAAGATCTTGAAACGCAATGCCGCTATTTGGATGCTGTGGGTGCAAAATGCCGCCAACAGGGAATATTGTATGGATACCACAACCATGCACACGAATTTAAAAAGGTAGAGGATAAAGTGATGTTCGATTACATGTTGGAGCATACCAATCCTGAAAATGTGTTTTTTGAAATGGATGTTTACTGGGCAGTAATCGGAGATGTAAGCCCTGTGGATTATTTCAACAAGTACGCAGGCAGATTTAAAGCTTTACATATCAAAGACCACCGTGAAATCGGTCAAAGTGGAATGGTTGGATTTGATGCGATCTTTAACAATGCTAAAACAGGTGGACTGAAATATCT
Source organism: Sphingobacterium sp. E70 (assembly GCF_019285695.1). NCBI lineage: Bacteria > Pseudomonadati > Bacteroidota > Sphingobacteriia > Sphingobacteriales > Sphingobacteriaceae > Sphingobacterium > Sphingobacterium sp. E70. Next base: position 3,905,456 of record NZ_CP079104.1, read on the forward strand.
GTTCGTTGAACTGGAAGATACACGCAATGATATTTACACAGGCCTTGAGCAAAGTATCGACTACCTGAAAAAGGCTTCTTTTGTAAAAGATAGCTATTCAAAATAGCTGGAAAATCGGGAGAAAATTGACGATGCTGAGACAATTGTCCGGTTGATAGATTTATTATTTTTCGGTAACTTGATCGTATTAATAAGGAATTGTTTAATCGTATTAAATCGGATCATATGAAACGGATTATTGTTGCTACAGACTATGCTGAAGAGGCAGAACATGCCTTGAATTTTATACTGGAAGTTTTTGCAGGTAAAGAATATGAGATTGTCTTATTTTCTCTCCAGAACCCTTCCATCCATGCGATGAATGCACGTCTTTCTCCCGATTCTATGTTCAAAATTTTTGAACATCAAAACAAGATTTTAAAACATAAAGCGGAGGCTATTACCCAGAAGAGTGGGGTGCCCGCCGTCCCTTATCTGGCTACTGGTTTGTTCTATGATCAGATTACAAAATGTATTCAGGAAACCGGTGCCGATCTACTGGTCATGGGAATGGCCAAACGGTCGTTTGACCAGGACATGTTGGGCAATACAACGACCGCAGCCATCAGTAGGCTAAAAATTCCTATTCTCTCTGTACCCTTGGGAGCACAATTCACCGGACTAAAACATATTCTCTTTGCCTGCGACATCGTTCGTGGTGTCCAAAAAGAGATCCTAGAAAAAGTTAAAGATTTTGCAACTGACTTTAATGCTGTCCTAGAGGTGCTCAATATCCGTAAAACCGTCGAACAACTAAACGAGGAAAAAGGTAGTGCTACCCGCGAAGCCATCAACGATGTGATGGGGATCGTCAGCTATTACTATAAAAATGTAACTTCAAATGAAGTGGTGAAAGCTATTCGTGATGAGGTCAAAGAAAGCCATACGGACCTATTGGTCATGATTCCTTATAAATATGGTTTCTGGAGCTCGTTGACACATCGCAGCAAAACACGGATGATGGCCTCTGGCCTCGATGTTCCATTGCTGACAATATCAATATAGCTCAATACCCGGCGGTTATTTATAGTGCCTATAAAATTTGTTGTTGAAGAGTTCCGACGGGTCGTATTTTGTTTTGGTCCTGAAAAAACTGTCTGCTTGTGGATAGACTTTCCTCATTTTGTCTTTTGTGATGTGTAAACGATAAGGAAGATAATAGGTTCCTTCATTTTTAATGGTTGCATCAACCAAAAGATCTGTGAGTGTCTGCATCTCGGCTTCTTGCTGTGCTGTTTTTTCTGATTAAACAGCAGTACGAAACCGAAAACATCTTCCTGTGCATAATTTAGGTAAGCATCATCGTCCCGATTGACCGCACGGATCGTAATATTTAGTAGATCTAGCTTTGATTTTAATAAAATAGGTTTTATATCCTGAATGAATTTCATGAAATTTCGTTCAGGAATAAAATATTCGTGGAGCAGATCTGTCGATGCGGTATCTTTATTTTCAATCAAAGAGACTTGGCTATCCATGATCTCATTTCTGGTGAAGGTAAGATGCCTTGCCGGAATAGCGGAGGATGTCTCAAGGTCCCAGCGGAGCCGCTTTCCATATTCGTTATTGACGCTGCCCCGAAATATGAGTCTCTTGGTTTCTTCCATTTTCTTGCTCTGTTGAGCCAGCTGTATCGGTTGTTCTGCCGTCTGCTCAAAATAGTTGAGCGTAGCCTCCGCTAGAAAATTCTTGTTAGAGACGCGTAACCGACCAAAAACTAGATCGACCTTCGGATTGTCAAGAATATATTTTTATAGTATTTCGTGTAATTTTCGGGTGCTAAATTGATGTAATGAAATTTTAGAGATTGATTATTGACGACTTTAAGTTTCACGTCGAGTATAATACCAAATAAGCCATATCCACCAATCACATGATGGAAAAGTTCGCTATTTTCTTTCCTACTGCAAAGGAGCACCTGACCTTTGGCATTCATTAATGTAAAGGAAAGTACACTGGATGCTAAAGGTGGCGAATTTTTTTGCCATCCATGTCCATTTACACTGAGCGAGCCTCCAATAGAAAAAGAACTAAATGCTTGCATCACCGCAATTGATTTGCCATAATGATCTAAATAGTGAATAGCATCTGACCAAAGTGCTCCCGAACCGACTGTCAGTACATTGTTTACCGTATCCAGCTCCATGTGGTTGTATGGGAGCATATTGAGTACAACTCCATCGGGATACATCGTATGACCACCCATACTGTGACGCGCCCCTGCGACGGAGATTTTAAGCCCTTGGCATTTGCATACTGCAGAATTTGCCGCAATTGATTTTCGATTGCTGACCTGTCTTTTGGAATGGCAATGATGGTGTCGACTTTGGTTGGGTTTAAGGTACTGGCATCATCCACATAATGAGGCGGAAGTCCTGTGGATGTCTGTTTCGCCCCATTTTGTTCTAAGAATATGGAAAATTGGAAATGCAATAATGCCAAGAACAATAACTATAATAACGAATGAAAAAGTTTGTTTTTTTAGTTACACGCATTGGCTTTGATCAATTAGATATCGCGCAATATTGCAAAAATATTTCACCACCAAAATAATACAAATTTATTGTCTTTTAGTTCTATTTTTATTCTAGGTGCATGCAATACATGCTTTATTACAGCTGTGGCAAAATTTTATCCCAGATCTGCTGATAGATTTTATCATCCTGGACAAGGCCCTTGTCATCGTAGTAATAATTTCCGGAATTACCGCTTCCGGCTTGAAGGCGTTCGAACAGAAAGATATTGAGAATGATTTTGGACCTTCGATCTGGAAGCGGGACGACTAGAAAATTGAAGATTCTTTTATCACCATCACGACCAAATATTGATTTGCTTTTAAGCGATACACTGGTTTGAATAAAACCTGAAGAACGGTCTAATTGAGCAATATAGTAGCCACTTTCTTGAAGTGCTTGTACGACTTTTGTATAGGTGGAATCTGCGGAAATTGTGATGGTCTTTATCCGTTCTGGATCTTGTGCAGTGGCAATATTGATCCAAAACAACATAGAAAGGGTGAATATTAACATTAATTGTAGTCGTTGAGTCATAATTGTAAATTAAGAGTGTAAAATAATTACTTAAAGCTAATGACTTTTTCCTTGGAAGCCAGTTGTGTTACTTAACTTAGCCTTTTTCCCAATATCTTTAAACTTCGTTCTACCCCATCTAGCGTAGCAATATTGGGCAGGTTGGCCCATTCCTGGAATCCCATTTTTTCAAATAAGGTGATGCTAGGTACATTATGCGCAAAGATGAAACCCAATAAGGTATGTACACCAAGGCTGGGGGCTTTGTCTATGCAGTATTGGAGAATTTGCTTGCCCAGTCCCCGGCCTCGCTGTTGTTCATCCAGGTAGATGCTGATCTCTACTGTGGCATCGTATGCTGGGCGACCATAAAAAGACTGGAAGCTGACCCAGCCGAGGATATTATTTTGTTCCTCTACCAACCATAATGGTCTCGTTGACGGGCTGTGTTCATCAAACCATTTCTGTCTGCTTTCTACGGTTACAGGACTGGTGTCTGCTGTGACCATTCTCGAAGCAATGGTGGTATTGTATATGGCTACGATACGAGGTAAATCTTCTTGTCTGGCGTCACGAAATACTAACTGGCTCATGTTATATGTTGTTTTAGAACTAACGTCAAAAATATTAGTTTTACACTATAGTTGATGCTTTTTGATCAATTTTTTCCTCTGTTTATTTGGTTGCAGCTTTTTGTGATGAGGTGATTGTTTTTATATAACAGCATATATTTAACACCGGATTCCACGCCATTTCTTATCCGCTGGTAAAAAGAGGCTACACGAAACGTAACGTGGGCAATGCGCTTTTCAAAATGTTGTGAGATGAAGGCATAATTCCAGGAAACTTGTATGATAAAAGCAAAAATTACACTAATTTGAACAATTATTTCTCTTGAATATGATATAATATGCTCATCTTAGGGTAAGCAAATAGTTGTTCTGTTTGCTAAAAATTATAAACCTGAATGCGAACGGAATCGCGTAGGCGTATTTTAAGCGACCGAGTCCTGCATTTTACAATTCCTTAAAGTAGCTGAGTCGTCTGTGGCAGAATTGGGTAAACGGGACGTTTTGGGCTATGACAGCTGATTTGCTTTGGATTTATCGTATCATTATGGATCAACAACAACCTAAACAATTAATTCGAATTCGCTCAATGGATGTCATGCGGGGTATGACTCTATTTCTCATGTTATTTGTCAACGATTTATTTGCGCCCGGTGTCCCAGAATGGCTGCTGCATACCAAAGCGGATGTCGACGGTATGGGGCTGGCAGATTGGGTTTTTCCGGGATTTCTTTTTATGGTGGGCATGGCTGTACCATATGCTGTCGCTGCCCGGGAGAAGCTGGGAGAATCTCCTCGTCTGATTTTTGCGCATATTGTCACCCGTACCGCGAGTTTAATCCTGATTGGTGTCTTGATTCTGAACGGTGGACGTGTGGATGCTTCATTGACGGGTATGTCTGGTTTTTGGTGGCTAGGATTGTTGTATCTCTGCGTATTTCTGATCTGGAATAGGTATCCTACTACTGCCGGCAGTCAGACCTTATTTAAAGGGATGCGCCTGGTCGGGGTATTGGGGATCTGTTATTTGGTTTACTGTTTTAAAGCTGCAGAGGGTAAAGGCTTGGAGATCGGTTGGTGGGGAATCTTGGGCTTAATCGGCTGGGGTTATTTTGCTGCTGCTACTACTTTTGTGTTAAGTCGGGGAAGGCTCTCCATTGTAGTATGCTTTTGGCTGCTGTTTCTTGTCCTAAATATTCTGTCTCAAACAGCATTCAAATTGCATATTCCGATCATCGGGAACTACCTGAATGTGCTGTTATCGGGTAATGTACCTTGCATTGTATTGGCCGGAACAATCATTGGCATCTTGATAAAACGGTATGCTGCTACACCTAAGCTACTTTTACGTTGGATGCTGATTATTGGAATACTTTGGTTACTGGGTGGGTTTGCGCTGCGCCCCTGGTTTATATTATCCAAAATTCACGGTACGCCAAGCTGGGCATTGCTCTGTTGTGGCATCAGCCTGCTCTTACTGCTTGTTATCTACTATGTAATAGATATCCGGAAATACCATAAAGGAATATTCGTTTTCGAGGAAGCCGGAAAGAATTCTTTGACAACCTATCTTGCGCCAGATTTAATTTATTTCATCTGTTGGGGATTGCAGATTCCTTTGTTTTTCTATAAGCAATCGGATAACATGCTTCTTGCTGTTGGTGGTTCGCTGCTATGGGCTTTCGCCATGTTGTGGTATGCTATTTTACTGAAAAAGATAAATATCTATTTAAAACTTTAATAGAAGACGGATCGTTGTCCGCTTATTCTTTTGTTAAATGGATAGCGGAATTTGGCTCAATATCGGTGCTATTTATATTGAATATTATGATGTGTATGAAATCTAAAAATGTTATAAACCCCTCAAGTTAATAACCCTTAGCTTTACAGCAATAGCCTTATTGTTAATGACGCTTAGTCCACAAGGGAGTTGTGCACATGGGAAAAATAAAAAGTGGTGATTGCCTACGTTACATCCTGGTCAACAGTGATGCCGGATCCGACTTACCTGACCCATATCAATTATGCATTTGGGCATGTCAATGACAGTTTTGACGGAGTGCGTATCGACAATGAAGCCAGATTAAAAAGTATTATAGCGCTGAAGAAAAAGCATCCACACTTGAAAGTATTGTTATCCATTGGTGGCTGGGGAAGTGGTCGCTTTAGTGAGATGGCTGCTGATGCCGTTAATCGGGGGAAATTTGCCAAGGATTGTGAACGGCTTGTAAAAGAGTTTAAACTCGACGGCATTGATATTGATTGGGAATATCCAACGAATTCTTCCGCCGGTATTTCTGCGACGAAATCAGATACCGAGAATTTTACCTTATTGATGCGGGATATCCGGAAGGCTATCGGTAAGAAAAAACTATTGACACTCGCTTCGGTATCAAGTGGTCAATATATTGCTTTTGATCGGATAAAAACGATGTAGATTTTGTGAACATCATGACTTACGACTCAGGGAATCCACCGTATCATCATGCGAGCTTGCATCGTTCTCCCTTATCGGGGCGCACGACCTGCGCTGAAGCCGTCAAGGCACATATTGCCGCTGGAATGCCTGCCGAAAAATTGGTGCTTGGTATTCCGTTTTACGGACGGGGAAATAAAACGGATATCAAGGGGTTTATAGACTATAAGGATCTCCTGAATTTACAGGGCTTTGAACAGAAATGGGATGATGAAGCGAAGGCCCACTATCTGGTCAATGCACAGGAGAATTGGTACTGACTTTTGAAACTCCAGAATCCATTGCCTTGAAATGTGATTATGTGCATGGACAGGGCTTACTGGGGGCGATGTATTGGGAATATGCCGGTGATACCGAAGGCGGGGTGTTACGGGATGCGGTGTACAAGGGGATTATACGTTGACATAGGGCATTCCAATATTAAAGCCTTTCAAAAGAACCTGGAAAACCGAAATTACTGACCTGTTGCAAGACTCCTTACTTGATGACGCAGTAATTTCGGTATTGAATCGACTTTCATGTCGATGTCCCTATGGACTTGATCATAGGGGAGTCCATTTTTGACTGGACTGTCCAGAAGCTATTACCGTTTCGATAAATTTCATGCCCCTTGTTCCATCTGCGACGGTAGGGAAATCCAGCATGGCCTCCGAGGACGGGTGCCGTTTATTTTTGCAAGAATTGTAGCTGAAAAATTCCGATAGATATTGGCAAATGCTTCGATGTAACCTTCCGGATGTCCAGCGGGTAAGCGGCTGTTGTGCTGAGCTAGAGGACTGAGATATTGTTGTCCTGCACGAAACAGTTGTGCCGGTTCGTTAAGCGGTTTCAATAGGAGGCTATTGGGCTCTTGCTGGTTCCATTCCAAACCGGCTTTTTCTCCATATATCCTTATTTTTAAAGCATTCTCTTCGCCTGCCGCTACCTGTGAGGCAGAGAGTACGCCGGTTGCATCATTTTCAAATCCCAGCAGGACATTACCGTCATCTTCCAGTCGTCTTCCTGCTACGACTGTACGAAGATCAGCACAGACCTTGGTTATTTTTAAATCGGAAATATATTCAGCGAGATGAGCGGCATGTGTTCCGATATCTCCCATACAGCTGCTTAGTCCCCTTTTTCAGGGTCTGTTCGCCAGGCGGCAAGCGGGGATTCGTTTTCGATCAATGTGCTGAGCCAGCCCTGTGGATATTCGACCATGATTTTACGGATAGTTCCAAGCTTGCCTTCGCGGACCAACTGACGTGCCTGTTTGACCATCGGATAGGCCGAATAGGTATAGGTGACGCAAAGTAGTAATCCCGATTCATTGACTTTCTGCTGTAATAATTGGGCTTCCTGCAGGAGAAGGTCATGGGTTTTTCCAGGAGCACATGAAATCCATGTTCAAGAGCAAGCATGGCGGGTTCAAAATGGGCAACATTGGGGGTGACAATACTTACAAAATGCATCCGTTCGTCAGGGGCAACTGACTTTCGCGCAGGATCATTTCCTAAAATTTGTATAGATTCGATCCGTCGGGAGCGAAAGCAGCTCTCCGGACTCCTGCGCTTTAACGGGGTCAGAACTTAATGCGCCGCAGCATAGTTCGACCTGTCCATCTATCCCTGCAGCCATACGGTGCACAGCGCCAATAAAAGCATTCTTGCCACCGCCTATCATGCCCATCCTGATTTTTCTGATTTCCATAGTAACTGTATTTTAGGCTATTATTCTGATAAACCGATCAATTTTCTATTCAAGTCATCATCGCTACCAGCAGCAGCAAAATTGTCGAATGCGCGATCGCCTACCCGGATAATGTACTCTTTGATATGCTGTGCACCCTCGCGAGCGCCGTCTTCTGAATTTTTAAATGCACATTCCCATTCCAGGACTGCCCAGCCCTGAAAATCATATTGTGTCAACTTGGTGAAAATTGCTTTGAAATTGACCTGTCCATCCCCAATAGAGCGAAAACGGCCAGCCCTTGCTTGCCAATCTTGATATCCACCATAAACACCTTGACGACCAGAAGGGTTGAATTCAGCATCTTTTACATGGAACATTTTAATCCGCTCGTGGTAGATGTCGATGAATTGCAGGTAGTCGAGGCATTGCAGGACAAAGTGCGATGGATCGTATAGAATATTTGCTCGTTTGTGGTAATTTACTTTTTCTAAAAACAGATCAAAGGTAACGCCGTCGTGCAGATCTTCACCCGGATGAAGCTCATAACAAAGATCGACATCGTACTGTTCACAGATATCCAATATGGGAAGCCATATTTTGGCGAGTTCAGTGAACCCTGTCTCGATCAGATTGGCGGGACGTTGCGGCCAGGGGTAAACATAAGGCCATAGAAATGCACCGCTAAAGGTTGCGAGGGCTTTCAAACCGAGATTATGGGAGGCTTTAATCGCATAATGGAGCTGCTGTACAGCCCATTGTTGTCTCTTTGGGATTATTATGCAGCTCTTGTGGCGCAAATGCATCGAATAATGGATCAAAAGACGGATGCACAGCGATCAGTTGCCCTTGGAGATGTGTTGATAGTTCGGTGATCTCCAGTCCATAGGATTGTACGGTAGACTGGAGCTGCAGTGTATAGTCTTTGTCTTCAGCAGCTCTTTGAAGATCTATTAAGCGCGCATCCCAAGTAGGTATCTGGATACCTTTGTAGCCGAGGGAAGCTGCCCATTGGCAAATACCTTCCAAGGTATTGTAGGGTGCATTGTCACCGGCAAATTGTGCCAAAAAAATTGCAGGTCCTTTAATTGTTGTCATAAATCTCTTTTTAGGTGAAAAGGTTCCTTTGTGGAACCTTATATCCGTAAGTTCGTTATTTTAAGCCCAGGAACGATCCCCTTTTTATAAGGCACATCCCCTTCGTATCGACCTGGCGCCTGATTGTATCGCAGCGCCTGTTTATGGCCTATTTCCGAAGAGAAATAGCCTAGTAGTGTTAATTGCTTAAACATGGTATAGTAGTGATTGGGTAAATCTCCTTTTGGGACATATACTCTTTTGCCTCTTTATCGATTGCTGTGAGAAGGCTAAGCCTTTGCTCAGCCGTGGCTTCCACGAATCCCAGCTTATGCATTTTATTACAGGCCGCATCCAAGTTGTCCATTCCTTCAAGAAAGACCCGTTGATCCGGAGCTTCATAACAATCGTTCACCATGACCTTCATAAATGAGCCGACTTTGGCTGCTTTGGCACCCGGGCTTTTGGGGTAGTTGGAAGTATGGTGTCTGCTACTTCGTCCAGGAATGCGATTTGCTGGGGAGTTAAATTGAGGCGTTCCTTAAGGTCGCTTTCTTTGTTGGAACTGCAGCCAGTCAAAAAGCATTGCCACCAATCACGGCTCCGCCTGTAAGCAGGGCAATCATCTTTAAAAGTGTTCTTCTTTCCATGGGCTTAGCTATTATTTTTCTTGAGCTCATTGACGGCATGGTCTACGGCCCGTGCAGTCAATGCCATATAGGTCAATGATGGATTTTGGCATCCCGATGAAGTCATGCAGGCGCCATCGGTAACATATACGTTGGGACAATCCCAAACCTGATTCCACTTGTTGAGTACCGAGGTTTTGGGGTCGTGTCCCATTCTCGCGGTTCCCATTTCATGGATACCGTGTCCCATGGCATGACCACTGTCCCAGGTGTTTACATTTTTTACACCTGCGATAGTAAGCATCGCTTTCATCTCTTCCTGCATATCCTTTCGCATCTTCAACTCATTGTCTTTCAGTTCAGCGTCCATCGCCAAAACAGGCAATCCCCATTTGTCCTTGCGATCTTTATCCAGTGAGATTTTATTTTCGTGATAGGGGAGTATCTCTCCAAAACCTGTTGCGCCGATAGTCCACTGACCGGGTTCAGTAAGTGCGTCTTTAAAGTTGCCACCTATATTGAGTTCGGCAACCTCCTTGCCCCAACCTTCACGGCTGGCACCGCCTTGGTAACCGAAGCCACGTAGGTAATCTCTTTTGTCACTGCCAATATTGACAAATCGGGGAATATAAAACCCATTGGCTCTTTTGCCGAATATATAGCGATCTTCATAGCCTTCCACTATTCCGGAAGCACCGATGTTGTAATGATGGTCCATCACATTATGACCCAACTCGCCGCTGCTGCTCCCCAAACCTTCGGGCCAAATGTCCGTTGCGGAGTTAAATAAGACCCAGGTGCTGTTGAGGGTCGAAGCACATAGAAAGACCACTTTACTCTTGAATTCATAGGTTTGGTTGGTCTCGGTATCTAAGACCTCAACACCAGTGGCCTTTTTGGTATTTTTGTCATAAAGTATCTGCCGAACCAGCGAATAAGGCCGGACGGTCAAATTACCTGTTTTCATTGCGGCAGGTAAGGTAGAGGACTGGGTGCTGAAATAGCCTCCAAAGGGGCATCCTTCCCAGCAACGGTTCCGAAATTGACATTTTGATCTCCCAGGGATCAGGGCTGTAAGGTTTGCAACCCGCCCAATGATCAGGTGCCGCTTGTCCCCATATTCTTGTTTAATTCGTTTGGCCACATCTTTTTCTACGCAGTTCAACTCCATGGGGGTAGGAACTGTCCATCCGGAAGGTGTGCAATATTTTCTAGGGATCCGCTGATTCCGGCAAATTTTTCGACATGGTCATACCAAGGAGCGATATCATTGTAGCCTATGGGCCATGGCACGGCAATCCCATCCCGCTCATTGGCTTCGAAGTCCATTTGGCTCAGCCTATAGGATTGTCTACCCCATAAGGTTGATCGTCCTCCCATGCGGTAGCTGCGCCACCATGTAAAGGGTTTCAATTCGGTATAGGGACAATCTTCTTCATTTACCCAACCATCCATGACCGCTTCTGAGGCTGCCCAGCCACGGTGGATAACAGGATATTTTTTTTTCTGTTCTACGGTTGTGCGTCCGCGGTGTGGGAGATCCCAGGGTTCCCGTAGTGCAGATTTATAATCTTTGACATGCTCGTAAGGGCTGCCGCGTTCGAGCATCAGAACTTTTAATCCCTTTTCACAAAGCTCTTTTGCGGCCCATCCGCCACTGATGCCAGAGCCAACGACGATGGCATCATAGGTATTATTTTCCATACTTGGTTATCGTTGAAATTGAGTTCATAATTTTATTTCGGTTTATTCTTATGCGATAGCCGCATACGCTTACATGTGGTTCCCTTGTCGTAAGATAAATTTACAGCATCAGCTGAGCATCTTTCAACCGCTATTTGGGTGAAAAAATATGCTATCTTGCTATTTGTTGTGTTTATAATCGTATATTATGTGTTCAGATAGCAGATGTATTCGTTAGCAATAATTTATCATGAAAACACTGATCCAGAAAATACATGTCGAAGAACAGTATTCTTTCGCTTGTCGAACGTACAGGACGCCCACTTTTGAAACAGCTTGGCATAGGCATCCTGAGTGCGAGCTGATTGTGATCACAGAAGGTAATGGAACAGCACTTATTGGTGATTATATCGGCGATTATAAGCAGGGAGATGTATTCTTCCTCGGTTCGGATCTGCCGCATTGGTTCCGTAAATCCAGGCAGGATGCGGTTGGTAGTGCAATTGTTGTTCATTTCCTCAAGGACTTTTGGGGACGGGATTTTTGGCGCTGCCGAGATGCATGTGATCGCTGGATTGTTGAAAAATGACAGCACGGGAATCCAGCTTATTGGAAATCTTGCAGCGGAAATTGATCTCATGATCCGCAAAATAGAAAATACAGAGGGGCTTGAACGTATTCAGTTATTATTGAACTGTATGGAACAGATTGGATCGTCCGAAGAGCATAAGGTGATTACGATGGCTTTTGATACGATTGCCGGTAGAGAAGGAAACATCGTTATAGAAGCGATAATAGACTATTCTTTTAAGAATTTTTTAAATCCTATTTCACTCGAAGAGGTTGCTTCCAGCACCAATATGTCTGTTTCGGCATTTTGCCGTTTTTTCAAAAAGAACATAAAAAGAGTTATTTTGATTTTATCAAAGAACTCCGGATCGGTCATGCCTGCAAACTATTACGCGATACAGATCGGCCTATTTTGGACATCTGCTATAATAGCGGCTATAACAGCTGGGCACATTTTAGCAAACAATTTAAGGTGGTGACAAAGGCATCTCCGCTAAAATATAGAAAACAGTTTCGTACGGGATAGTGTTTTAAAAAGAAAAGCCATACTCAATGTTGAATATGGCTTTTCTAGTGGAGCTGGAGAGATTCGAACTCTCGTCCAGTCATGGTACTGTATACGCTTTCTACATGTTTAGCTTCTCTTTGATTGTCGAGCGAGGGAAGGTGAGTCGCTTACCTATACCGTACGCCGTAGTTGCTGTTTCTCACAAGTGCTTAGCAACATCACACTTGCCAGTTCTATCGTTCGATGCCCCGAATGTTAAACCAAAGAACAGGATCTAACGGGACAAATAGCTATGTTAAGTCTAACTTAAGCAGCTAAGGCGTAGTTTTCTTCGCCAGTTATAATTCTGAAAGTTCAGATTAAAGTGCTCTACTAACAACGCACTACATGCTTACATAACCGTCTCCATCCTGTCAATTCCGGTCAACCCCAATTATGTTTTACAAAGATACAGCTTTTTTGATGATAAATCAACACAGACAGCTTTTATTTGGGGAAGACCCTGATAAAAATAGCCGCAAGGTGTCATGTGCTCAAACTGTAGCCCGAATAACGAACGGGGCTTGGGCTTCAAACTTAATTGTTGTTTAATGATAAATTTCGATGTTATGGGGCCTGCTGCCGCAAAATTTAAAATGAAATATTGATCTTATTTTCACCCTGAACTGGATCGTCTTCTTTCGTTGTGAATTTGCTTAAGGTTATTTTCTTTCCACCAATATCACAGACAAATGTATCTGTCCCATCATCGACTATCTTTCCTTTTTCCTGATAGAATGCTTTCACCTTTTCAAAGGAATCGGCTGTAAACAGAAATAGGTCTCCAGCTGGATTATCCGTTTGATCGGTGGAAAAGTTGTAATAGGTGATTTTACCATTGGGATACATGGGAATCAGTTTGCAAAGTACATCCGGAGCGGTTTCGGTAACGGCATCCCTAAAATAATAGTCCATCCCACCTTTGTCGTTCGGAGTACCTTTGGCAGCTGAACTATCTTCCATATAATTGATCAATAATGCCAGGCTAATCAATACAGGGAGGCCAATTAAAATGCATTTGAAGAAAAATTTGCGCCGGTTTTTATCACGTAATAAAAAGTTGATTTCACTCATGGTGTTGGGCTGTTTGGATTGATCCTAATTTCTATCTTTTGAAGAATTAATAAATGGTGAATATAACAAATTCTTTATGATTTGTTGTAGTCAGTTGCGTCAATCGTATTATGGAGGTGAAAAGGGATCTTTTAGGAACAAACTAGGGGTAGTGGAGCAAATTGTAAGGTAGTTGATATTCCTTGTAATTAGAAAAGAATAAGATCCAAATTCGGAATCGAACTTGGACCTTATTTAATCATTGGATGGATTTTCAAAAATATCATTGCCGTCAATCACAAAGATTGACTTTTGATACCGCCTTTTATTTAAGTAATCCTGCTCGTTTGAGTAGGGGCTCGACAGACGGTTCCTGTCCTCTAAATCGCTTATAGAGCACCATTGGATGTTCTGTCCCCCTTTGGATAAGATGTTGTCCTGAAATTTATGGGCAATATCAGCGTTGAAAATGCCATTTTGTTTGAAATAATCAAACGTATCTGCATCCAGTACTTCGGCCCATTTGTAGCTGTAGTAGCCTGATGAGTAGCCGCCATTAAAAATATGGGAAAAGGCTGTGCTCATCGCATTCTCTTTCACATCGGGGTACAACTTGGTGGATGCGAATTGTCCATCTTCGAATGCTTTCAGATCAGCAATGGCACTTGGGTCTTGTCCATGCCAGCCCATATCCAACAGGCCAAAGCTTAATTGGCGCATTGTGGCCATTCCTTCCAGAAAAGATGCACTCTCACGGATTTTTTCCACCAGTTCCATTGGGATCACTTCTCCGGTTTCATAATGTTTGGCAAACAATTCCAAGGCTTCTTTTTCATAGCACCAGTTTTCCATTACCTGACTTGGTAACTCAACAAAATCCCAATAGACCGATGTGCCGGATAGGGTCGGATAGATGGTATCTGCAAGCATGCCATGGAGGGCGTGACCGAATTCGTGAAATAGGGTTGTTACTTCCTGAAAGGTCAATAAAGAAGGCTTAGTCGCTGTCGGACGGGTGAAATTGCATACGATAGATACATGCGGACGTTGTTGTTTACCATTTTGCACATACTGAGGTTTGAAGGATGTCATCCAAGCACCATTTCGTTTCCCTTTACGTGGAAAGAAATCGGCGTAGAAGATCGCTACTAATTCACCATTATCTTTGGTGACCTCAAAAGTCTGAACTTCTTCGTGATAGGTTTCAATGTCGTTGACTTCTTTGAAATTGATACCAAATAGTCGGTGGGCAACCTCAAATGCACCATGCAACACATTTTCGAGCTTAAAATAGGGCTTCAGCTTTTCGTCATCCAGATTAAAACGTTCTTGTTTTAGTTTCTCCGCATAGTAAGCGCCATCCCATTTTTCAAGCTGCTCGATACCATCCAGTTTCTTGGCGAAAGCACCTAATTCAGCAAACTCATGCTGTGCTGCCGGTTTTGCCTTTCCAAGCAGATCGTTCAGAAACTCGGTTACTTTTGTTGGATTTTGTGCCATACGCTCGGCTAACACAAAATCTGCATGGGTTGCATAACCTAATAATTTAGCGCGTTCAAAACGTAGTTTTACGATTTTCAATACATTTTGAACGTTGTTGTACTCATTGTCCTGAAAGGCCTTGCGCCCCGCAGCCAGGGTGATCTCCCGACGCAATTCGCGGTTATCGGCATAAGTGACGAAGGGCAGATAACTTGGGAAATCCAACGTAAATAACCAGCCCTCTTTTTCGTTGGCCTTAGCTAATGCCTGGGCTGCTTCAATGGCTCCCTCTGGAAGTCCCGCCAGATCTTTTTCTTCGCTAACCAGCAGCTGATAGGCGTTAGTCTCAGCAAGAACATTCTCCCGAATTTTAATTTTAAAAGCGATAGTTCGGCATCAATCGCACGCAACTGTTCTTTCTGCTCATCATTCAACAACGCTCCATTGCGAACAAAATCTTTGTAGGATTTTTTCCAATAATGTGGTTTGTTCTGTGGTAAGTGACAGTTGATCTTTCTGATCGTAAACCGCTTTTACGCGTTTGAACAAGTCGAAGTTTAGCGTAATGTCATTGCCTAAAGCGGATAATTTAGGGGCAACATCCTGTGCTATCTTTTCGAGTTCATCATTGGTCTCCGCAGAATGGAGATTGAAAAGATACTGGACAACCTGTCTAAGGTCTGTCCGGAATAGGACATCGCTGCAATGGTATTGTCAAATGTAGCTGCGTCAGGATTGTTGACAATGGCGTCAACTTCATCTTTTGTTTTTGAATTGCTGCATCAAATGCAGGGATATAATCTTCGTTTTTATCTGTGAAAACGGAGCCGTATCGTGCTTCGTTTTGAATTTTTCTGTTAAAATACTCATAAAGGTAAATGTAATAAATATTTGGCTGAAGCGCCAAAATCATTGTGAATTATGTGCTATGGATGATATTTCCCAAAAATGGGTATCTTCGAAGCATGAAATTGAAATCTATTTATCTGCGGATGTTAGCAATCGGACTAGTCCTGATCATGACAATGGAACTGCATGCGCAGCAGAACTGTGATTCCCTGAAAAAGGAGGTACCAGCGTTCTGTAAGCTTTTGGATGACGATGCACGGGGAGTTCCCAAAAGATTATGCGAAGATCGCGACCTGTATCGAGATTGATTCTGTCACGGAGATGCTGCTGGGTTATGATATGGTCAAGATGAAAGCCTTACAATTGCAAAAGGTAAAAAATAGGCTTTTCACTTATGGTGACTGGATGGATATGGTGGGGAATTGAAAACAAGTATGGAATACCGCAATGCGGTCCAGATGATGGCCTTGATTCAGCACAAGATCAATCGTGCGGACTGGGATCAATTGTTGAAGTTGATGAAAGAGAGTGTGTTACCTAGTCATCTCGAGGCTCTTGAGCTAGATAAGGTAGAAAAAATGCTTTTTGATCCGAAAAATAAGGGTAAGAAATTCATTGAGGTGATGGAGCATATCAAATAAAAGAACGTATTTGAATATACCGTTGTGGAAAATACAGCGAGATTGATACAACTGGGATTGATAAAAAAATGGGCTATCCAATTTTCTTGGATAGCCCATTCAGTATAGGGTGTATTGATTATGCTAATTTGCCTAATGCTCCTTTGATTCGCTTTAATGCTTCGATCAGACTTTCGTCAGAAGCAGCATAAGATAAACGAATGTAGTTGTCATTACCAAAAGAGTCACCGCCTACGGTTGCAACGTGACCAACATTCAATAAATATAAAGCGAGATCAGATGAATTTTTAATGATATTGCCATCTTGGTCTTTTTGCCGAAGAAGGATGAAATTTCAGGAAGAAATAGAAAGCACCTTCTGGAAGATTGGTGCGTACCCTGGGATATCACTCAAAAGATCGTAGACCAATTGACGACGACGTGCAAAGGCTTCTTTCATCTTGTTGACTGACTCTAATCCTTGTTCGTATGCAACAATACCTGCACGTTGTGAAATCGAGCAAGTACCTGAAGTTGTCTGGCCCTGCAATTTATCATTTGCCGCCGCGATAGTTTTGTTGGCCGCAATATAACCCAAACGCCAGCCTGTCATCGCAAAGGCTTTTGAGAAACCATTGATGATAATAACACGGTCTTTGATGCTGTCAAACTGTGCAATGGATTCGTGTTTGTCCACAAAGTTGATGTGCTCATAGATCTCATCAGATAGAATGAATATCTGTGGATGTTTCTCAAAAACTTTAGCCAATGCAGCTAGTTCATCTTTACTATAAACTGTTCCAGTTGGATTGTTTGGTGAAGAGAACATAAACAGTTTGGTTTTTGGCGTAATGGCCGCTTCCAGTTGCTCAGGTGTAATCTTAAAGTTATTGTCGATCTCTGTATTGATAAATACTGATTTTCCCTCTGCTAAAACAACCATCTCCGAGTAGGATACCCAGTATGGTGTAGGAATAATCACCTCATCACCTGGATTGATCAACGTTAGGATCACATTAGACAGGGATTGTTTTGCTCCTGTTGAAACAACGATCTGCGAAATATCATAGTCCAGATTATTCTCTGTCTTCAATTTATTCACAATCGCCTGACGCAATTCAGGATATCCGGGTACTGGCGAATAACGTGTCCAGTTTTCATCCAGGGCCTTCTTTGCTGCATCTTTTACATGTTCAGGCGTGTTAAAATCAGGTTCACCTACGCTAAGGCTAATTACATTAACGCCTTTTGCTGCTAATTCGCGGCCCAACTTGGTCATTTTAAGTGTAGCCGATTCGGACAAATTATTTATCCTGTCTGATAAGTATGATGATGTGCTCATGGTAAGACAAAGATATTATATACGTCGCAAATAATTGTCTTTATTTTTGAAAATTTACAAAGAAAAGGACTGTTTTTATTGGCGCTTTGGTAACAAAAAGCGCTTGAAGCGATTTAGCCAACAAATATTGACATCTTTGTGCTATTGATGTGTAAAACTAATCAATTTGATTTGGCGTTATATCTTTACCTTTGCCCTACAAAATACAGGTCATGTCGAGACAAACAAGATTGGTTTTATTATCCCTGTTTACGGGAATAGGCTTAATGATCATTAAGTTTGTTGCCTATTTTTTAACAGATTCCAGCGCCATCTTTACAGATGCTGCCGAGAGTATCGTCAATGTTGTGGCCTCAGGTTTCGCATTTTATAGCATTTACCTTGCTGCACAACCTAAAGATGAAAACCATCCTTATGGACATGGTAAAGTTGAGTTTTCTCTGTTTTCCTTGAGGGCGGACTGATCTTTATCGCTGGTGCGATTATTTTGGCAAAAGCCTGTTACAATATCTTTTTCCCGGCAGAAATTACGCATCTCGAACAAGGGATCTATTTGATCGGAATTACTTCGCTAATCAATTTTGCTGTTGGGTTTTATATCATGAAAAGGGGCGTGCCCTAGGATCCATTACTTTGGTGGCCGATGGTAAGCATCTGCAGGTGGATGCCTATAGTACAATCGGCTTGATATTGGGTTTACTTCTGATGAAGCTAACGGGATTCCAATGGATCGACGTGGTGATTTCCATTATATTGGGCCTTTTTATCTTATTCAACGGTTACAAATTGCTTCGGCAGTCTATCGGTGGTCTGATGGATGAATCGGATACCGAGCTTGTGCAGGATGTGGTGGCTATTTTGGAACGTAATCGTAAGGCGGAGTGGATTGATGTGCATAATCTTCGGGTGCAGCGTTATGGCAACGAACTGCATGTGGATTGCCATCTGACCTTACCCCGTTACCTTGATTTAGTGAAGGTACACGATGAAATTTCGGCAGTCGATAAGATTGTCAATAAGGAAATGTCTGTTCGCACCGAGTTTTTTGTACATGCAGATCCTTGTCTCCCACAATGTTGCCGTTATTGCCAGGTGACGGACTGTCCGATACGTTCGGAACAATTTAAAAATAAGATCACCTGGGATATGGATAAGGTGACACGCAACCAGAAGCATTTTTCCTACGCGGTAGCCGAATGAAAATAAAAAAGCTTTCTGGTTGTGGCTCATGGCTATTGCGAATCTTTTCGTCCTACCTTATTCCACAAACGAAAAATATACTTGATTCTATAAATATGTATAAAAAAGGTATCTTTGCCTTTTAGCAAAAGAGTTTAAAAATCCTATATGAAGCACATTCGTAATTTCTGTATTATTGCGCATATTGACCATGGCAAAAGTACTTTGGCAGATCGCCTTTTAGAGTATACCAATACCATCAGTCAGCGCGAAGCACAGGCACAATTACTTGATAATATGGATTTGGAACGTGAACGTGGTATTACGATCAAGAGTCACGCCATCCAAATGAATTATAAAAAAGATGGTCAGGAATATATCTTGAACCTGATTGATACTCCTGGACACGTTGACTTTTCATATGAAGTATCCCGTTCTATCGCTGCCTGTGAAGGGGCGTTGTTAATTGTGGATGCATCACAAGGGATTCAGGCACAAACAATTTCAAACTTATATTTGGCTTTAGAGCATGACTTGGAAATTATCCCGATCTTAAATAAGATGGATCTTCCGGGGCGATGCCTGAAGAGGTGAAAGATCAGATCGTGGATTTGATCGGTGGTGAACGTGATGCAATTATTCCTGCTTCTGGAAAGACAGGTCTTGGCGTTCCAGATATCCTGGAAGCCATTGTTGAACGTATCCCACATCCTGTAGGTGATGCTGATGCACCGCTACAGGCCTTGATTTTTGACTCTGTATTCAACTCATTCCGTGGTATCATGGCTTACTTCAAAGTTGAAAATGGCGAGATCCGTAAAGGGGATAGAGTAAAATTCGTTGCGACTGGCAAAGAGTATTTTGCGGATGAGATCGGTACCTTGAAGCTCAATCAAGTGCCAAAAGAAGTCATCAAGACAGGGGATGTAGGTTATATTATTTCTGGTATCAAGGAAGCACGTGAAGTGAAAGTAGGGGATACCATTACCCATAAAGACCGCCCTTGCGGTGCGGCAATCCAAGGATTTGAAGAGGTGAAACCAATGGTCTTTGCCGGTATCTATCCTGTGGATACCGAAGACTACGAGGAATTGCGTGAATCAATGCACCGTCTGCAATTGAATGATGCTTCTTTGGTGTTCGAACCGGAGTCTTCAGCAGCTTTAGGTTTTGGTTTCCGTTGTGGTTTCTTGGGTATGCTCCATATGGAGATTATTCAGGAACGCTTGGAAAGAGAGTTTGATATGACGGTAATTACTACCGTGCCCAACGTATCTTATAAAGCCTACATGACAAAGGATAAGGAAGAAGTGATTGTACATAATCCTTCAGACTTGCCCGATCCAAGTAAATTGGATTCGATTGAAGAACCATATATCAAAGCTAATATTATCACGAAATCGGATTTCGTGGGACCGATCATGTCTTTGTGTATTCAAAAACGCGGTACAATCATGAATCAGCATTACCTAACTTCGGATCGTGTGGAGTTGGTTTTTGAGATGCCAATGGGTGAGATTGTATTTGACTTCTATGACAAGTTGAAAACTATTTCCAAAGGTTACGCTTCATTTGACTATCATCAGATCGGTTACCGTACTTCGGATTTGGTTAAATTGGATATCCGATTGAACGATGAACCTGTGGATGCCTTGTCTTCTTTGATTCACCGAAGCAATGCCTATGATTTTGGTAAGAAAATCTGTGAGAAACTGAAAGAACTTCTCCCTCGCCAGCAATTTGAGATCCGTATTCAGGCTTCTATCGGGGCGAAGATCATCGCACGTGAAACGATCTCCGCTTTGCGTAAAGATGTAACCGCAAAATGTTATGGTGGTGATATCTCGCGTAAACGTAAATTGTTGGAAAAACAGAAAAAGGTAAAAAACGCATGCGTCAGGTTGGGAACGTAGAAATTCCGCAATCTGCATTTATGGCTGTATTGAAATTGGATTAATAACATTTTAAATTATATAAAATAAAGGAGCTCTTGGGCTCCTTTTAAATACAATCAAATCTCCTAAACATGAATCTATTAGATGGTAAACTAGTTTCCGAAAAAATCAAAGAACAAATTGCGTTGGACGCGGCTGAATTTACAACGCAAACTGGCCGTAAACCGCATTTGGTGGCTATCCTTGTTGGTAATGATGGTGGTAGTGAGACCTATGTAGCCAGCAAAATGCGCAATTGTCAATTGGTCGGCTTTGAATCTACAAATATCCGTTACGATGAAAGTATCAGCGAAGAGGAATTGATCGCTAAGGTCAAAGAAATCAACAAAGATGATACGATCGACGGTCTGATCGTTCAATTGCCTTTACCAAAACATATCGATCCGGACAAAGTTACCGAAGCAATTGATTATCGCAAAGATGTGGATGGATTTCACCCGATCAACTTGGGGCGTATGCAACGTAATCTTCCTTGTTTTATCCCAGCGACACCTTATGGGATTATGTTGATGCTTGATTATTACAAGATCGAGACAGCGGGTAAACATGCAGTGGTGGTAGGCCGAAGCAATATTGTTGGTTCGCCGATGAGCATCTTATTGGCTCGCAATGCCAATCCCGGAAACTGTACTGTTACGTTAACACATAGTCGTACGAAAGATCTTAAAACTGAGGTTTTGCGTGGTGATATTGTCGTGGCTGCTATCGGTAGAAAGAATTTTGTTACTGCAGATATGGTCAAAGAGGGAGCTGTGGTAATTGATGTAGGTATCAATAGAGAAACATCTACTGAAACAAAATCTGGGTTTAAATTATATGGTGACGTGGACTTTGAGCATGTGGCACCTAAAGCTTCCTGGATTACTCCGGTACCGGGCGGTGTGGGTTTAATGACCATCGTTGGATTATTGAAAAATACATTGGAAGCGGCGAAGGAACAATTTACCCAAAACAATAAGTTTTTCTATTTGGCATAGAAGTTGTAAATTGAAGACTAGTTAATCATATAATTACAAACTTACATGAAACCATCATGCAGTGAATAGACTCCAAAAAGGATAGATATAAGCTCTTGATGACTTCTTGCCATTAAAAACAAATATTCTAATGAAAAAAATTGCACTTTTAGCAGTAGTAGCGGGAGCATTGGTAATGTCTTCTTGCAATAATTCGGAGAAGAAAGCGTCAGACGCTACAGATACTGCACAAACAGTAGGTGAGCATGTAGATGCAGCAATAGCAGATTTAAAGAACGCTGAGGAAACTGCGCGTTTGAAAGCTGAGGAAGCTAAGAAGGCCTTAGATGAAGCAATCGCCAAAGGTGATAAGGCTGCAGAAGAGAAGGCCCGTGCGGCTTCGGAAGAGGCTAACACAGCTTGGGAGAAAACTAAAACTGCATTGCGTGATGCTGGTCAGGACGTAAAAGAAGGTTTGAAAGATGCGAAAGATGCTACGGTAGATGCAGCGAATAAAGCCGCCGATAAAACTAAGGATGTGGCAAAAGATGTAGCGGATGGTACTAAAAAGTGGCTGGTGACGTTGCTGATGGTACTAAAAAGGTAGCTAAGGATGTTGCATCCGGTACAAAAGAAGCTGCAAAAGATGTGAAGGATGCTTTTAAAAAGTAAATGACAATAATGGCCGCAAAGCCAGAAATGGTAGTGATTTGTTGAAAAACTAATTCGCTTATTTAAGAACATAAAAACGGAGACTGTTTCAGCCTCCGTTTTTATGTTCTTTATTTGTATTGACGGTCATTAATGATCAGCTTTTGGAGCGGATATCACCGCGACGTGCCGACGTTGGAGGGACGCTAATCGTCATTACAGCAGCATATCCAATATTATTATCAGCCTACAACTATATGCTGTCATTTGAATCAAATTTAGCGCTACCAAAGGATCATATCATCGTTGTGCTGCGGTGCAGGCAGGCTTAATCAATCGGAGCACACAAATTATTTGCCGTAGTAATCCCACAGTAATTTGGAGAGATTGCGTGTCAACACTTCTGCAGCATTGGTTTTACCCCAGCTCTTATCCTGATTGTTTTTGGTGAATATGCTGAATACATAGTCGCCCTTAGGTGCGTTGACCAAAATCACTTCGTTACGTACATCATCCAAGGAACCAGTTTTAGAGGCTGCCTTGACTGTCGCAGGAATCTGGGAAAGCGCTCTTTCATCATAGAACATATTGCCCAGAAAACGATACATCCGATCCGAAGATTTTACTGAGACTACTTTTCCCTGACGGATCAAAGTTAGGAGATCTGCCATCTCCTTGGCTGTCGTCTGCCCCCAACCGTATTTTTCCCAATCAGCTTTTCTTCCTTCGGTTTGTGAATTGACACGTGTATGCTGTAATTGAAGATCGCTCATCAACTTGTTGATCGCTATGCCACCACCAGCGAGCTTTTGATTCCAGATGCTTGTTACATTGTCGCTATAAGAGAGCATGAGGGCGACCAGTGTTTTGAGATCAACCTTGCTGCTGTCCTTAAAAAATTGCATCAGACCCGAGCCACCATACTTTTGACTTTCACGATAGACATACTCTTGGTCTAACTGTAACTGTCCTTTTTCAATTTTATCAAAGATACCCACTAAAATCGGGATCTTGACAACGCTTGCGGTAGGAAAGATGCTATCGGCTCCGATGTTGACTTCCTTGTGTTTCTTTAGGTCATGCACATAGATACCTACTTCTCCCTGAAAACCCTGAATAAGCTGTTTTATCTGTTTTTCAAGTTTTTTATCTGTACTTCGTTTTTGCCCGAAAGAATACAAAGACAGGAATAGTAACGTAAATGATAGGAAAATTTTACTCATAGTCAGGTCTTTATCTGTATTAAATGTGGTGGATAATCGTTATTTTTATTGTTTAATGGGCTTAAGTTATGAAATATCCATGATTGGAAAGCACAAACACTGATGAAAATAACCTGGATATTCCATATAGCCATTCAAAGACAGATTATTTGCATATGAAATTATTTATGATTTTGATCGGTTGTAAACCGAAAAATAGACGTACAGAACAGCATGATATCTTTTTTGGAATCGGTAATGAACTGAAGGATTTTATAGACCCAATTAAAGATTTCTGGCCTGATGCCGATGGTAAAATTCATATTGATGCTTACCGTGTGGTTAATAAAATCGGAGAGTATGAAATTAAGGTGGTAGAAAAAAATAATTCTACAGTGTCGGATACAGAGTTGAAATTATTTTTTGTCAACCTGGGGGCTATAAGCCAAATGAGTTTGATGAATTTCATTACAAGGAACTGATTGTTGCCCCAATTTGGCTAAAGCAACAGAGAAGGCGAAACGCACCGTTTTTGGAAGCACCATAGTACAGCTCATATTGATGATAAATATGGGTTGGATGTAGATGATATTTATGAAATAGAAGATCTGTTGCTTGATGCAGATAAAGTAAAATATCATATTCAGATTGTTCCCAAAACCGGGTTGAAAGAAGATGTAATTGCAAATGGCTATTTTAAGTTGAGCGCATTATAGCTTATTTGGCATGCGAATTCAAAAACAAATAAACAAATCGGGCTTTTTTTAAGAAGCCCGATTTGTTTATTTGGAGACAAGTATCAATAGATCGTGTTTGTCTCTATTATTCTATACCTTGTTGATCTCGGTGTTGTTTGCGGATAACACTATGCTTTTTACCGTAGACGAAGTAAATCAATAGGCCTAGAGCCAGCCAGATTGCCAGACGTTCCCAACTTTCGATAGGTAGTGAGGCCATCATCAGTACACAGACAATGATACCCATAACTGGAACAAAAGGAACTAGAGGTGTTTTGAATGGACGTTCTAGATTGGGATCGGTTTTGCGGAGTACCAATATACCTACACAAACCAATGTAAAGGCAAATAAGGTGCCTATACTCACCATGTGGCCAAGGTCGGAAACAGGAACAAATCCAGCGAAGATACTTACGAATACCATAAAGATTGCATTTGTTTTCCAAGGAGTCTGTCTTTTGGAAAGATCAGAAAATATTTTTGGAAGCAAGCCATCTTTACTCATGGAATAGAATACCCGGCTTTGTCCGAGTAACATGACAAGAATAACAGATGTATAACCTGCAATAATCGTAATAATTAATGCTGTATTCAGAAAATGATATCCTGTTTTCGCAAATGCTGTGGCTACTGGTTTGGCATCGCCTTTAAACATGGTATAATTTTCAATACCTGTCATTACGTAAGAGAACAATACATAAAGAAGGGTACAGATAACCAATGATCCGATGATACCAATTGGCATTCCTTTTTCGGATTTTTCGCCTCTTGGGCAGCCGTACTTACAGCATCAAAACCAATGAAAGCAAAGAATACGACACCTGCTGCACGCAATACACCGCTGATTCCAAAATGACCGAAGTCATCGCTCTTTAGAAAAGCCCAAAAGCCTAGCTGTCCATTTTTGACCATCTCCTCACCAGCATTTACTGGGATAAAAGGATCGTGGTTTGCGGGGTTGATAAAGCTCCATCCCAACGCAATAAAAATCAATACAACGCCTACCTTTAAGATCACTAGGATATTGTTTACGCGTGATGATTCCTGTGTTCCACGCATTAATAGCAGAGAAAGCAAACATACGATAATGATGGCTGGTAAATTAACCATACCTCCTTCCCAGGGGCCTTTCAGCAGTGCGTCGGGTAGATGGATGTGAAAAATCATCAGGAGCTGATTAAAGTATTGCGACCAACTGACGGCTACGGTGGCACCCGCTAGTGCGTACTCAATACAAGATCCCATCCGATGATCCAGGCAACGAATTCACCCATAGTTGCGTAAGAATAGGTGTAGGCGCTCCCAGCGACCGGAATCATGGATGCAAATTCGGCGTAACAGAGACCTGCAAAGGCACAACCAACGGCAGCGATAATAAAAGATAAGATAACAGCGGGACCAGCATTCTCTGCAGCTGCAATTCCGGTTAGGGAAAATAGTCCTGCTCAATGATAGCTCCAACGCCTAGCGCAATTAATCCGCCACTTGTTAATGTTCGTTTCAGTGTATGTTCACCATTTTCATTTGCCTCAGCAATCAGTTTAGGAATCGATTTTTTAAATAGCATAGGATTAATTCTTTTCGATTATTTAGCTTTTTAATTGTTTAATTAATGTCAAATATAAATGATATCAACGACAAAAGGGAAGATTGCGCTTCCCTTTTGTAATAAAAATTTGTATAAAATCTAAATCAAACGATTGTAGCACGATTAGTAGGCAGCTGTAAAACGTTTGTTTGTAAACTGTTTGTTCTCGATCTCGTCCACAATGGCAACGGCAAGATCTTCAACCGATAGTCTCGAACGCCCTTCTTTATCAAATACCGGCGTATCCAAGCCTGTGCGATAATTGCCAGTGCGTGTACCGCCAGCATGCGGATTCATCTCTATGGCTGGGCTGATCATCGTCCAGTTCAGCTGTTCTTCCTTGCGAATGGTATCAAGATAATCTGCTGCTGCCAAAGCTCCGGGTTTGATTTCCTGAGGGAAATCTGGTGAATCGACCAGACGATTGCCATCAATTAATAAGCTTCCAGCTCCACCAACAACAATAAATCGTTTAACGCCCGCATCTTTAACGGCTTGTTGAATTGCTAAAGCACCTTGGGTAAAATCTTCGTAAAGGTTAGGGTTAGTCCAGCCTGCATTAAATGCCGAAATAACTACATCAACGCCTGTTAAGGCGTTTACCAACTGTTCATGATTGTTGATGTCAACCTGTACTTTCGTTATCTTGTCGTTCGATGTAATGCTATCTGTATGACGAGCTAGTGCTACGACCTGGTAGTTGCGGTCAACCAATTCTTTGACAAGATGTGTTCCTACGTATCCTGTGGATCCAATTACTGCTACTTTCATGTGTGTTTTTAATTAAATGTTTTACTGAAATCAACCAGCGTCATTTTTCCCAAACGCGCTACAATATCAGTGTCGACTTCCTGATAAAGATCCTGCAATTTGGCATTGATGTTTTTACCTACAATACAAGCTGGATTGGGATTGTTGAATTTACCCGATAGCTCATTTTGTTTTGTACTTTGATAGATGTCTGCAAGACTGATGCGCTCTTTTTCTTTGTTGATGCGAATCCCTCCACCTTTGCCCTCCTTACTCACTAATAAAGCCGCTGCTTTTAGCGAAGCGATCTCCTTGCGGACTACAACAGCATTTACCTGGATGCTTGACGCGATATATTCGGAAGAGAGCCACTGTTCGGACTCCTCCAATTGTGCTAGGACCATAATATGTAAAGCTGTTGCAAATCTCAAGTTGTGTAACATCCTGTTGCTGATTTTTTAATTTTGATAACACAAAGGTAATGCAAAAGGTTTTAAACTGAAATAAAAAATATTACAGTTTAAAACATTCTGACAATCACATGATAAAAAGTATCGTTTTTTATTTTTTCTCGTTAAATTTCTTGTAACTATCCATGATATAGACCCGCAGTGTTTCTATGCTGCTGTTTTGGATAAACTGATATGAAGGTCTAAATCTTTCTTTAAATAATGCCAGTTCGGAAGCGTTGAGAGGCGTCAGCTCTTTGATGAGATTATCAGTAAACTTCCGGTCAACGGCTCTTTTTCCATTTCCGCTACGAGAAGTTTGTAGTTTGAGCGTGCCTGTTTACCCTCCTTGCCAAATATGCGACTGGGAGAGATACGGATCCCGCCGCGGTTTTTGCTAGCATCCGAATATTTTCCGGCTTCTTTTTCCCGTTGAATTTCAGCTGCAAGTCTACTGTCAGTCATCCGTTCGACGACAACTTGGCTCAATTCAATAGGGGTATTTATTCTGTTCAAATAGATTCTCCGTAGACTTGTATCATAAATAAATACAGTATCTTGTTCATATCCGTTGGCTTTGATCAATAAGAGATCATTGAGATTGGCATCGATGGCAAATGATCCATCCCTGTTGGTCTGAACTTCTACTTTGCTCCGTAAATTCTGGATCTGCGCAGCTTCTATCTTTTCTCCGCTGACAAGCTCCATAATAATACCTTTGGTTTTTTCCTGTGCAAATAGTTGTCCGGAGACCAACGTAATCAATAAGCAGCTTAGAATCGTTTGTATTACTTTCATGGGGATATATATATTATACATAAATGAGCTTGTTACCTTCCGTTTTTATTCGTTTATTGCAATGAAACCATGATGAATAATTTTTGATCATAATGGTTTCATTGCAGAGAATTTCCTTATCAAAAATAACGAATAGATTTTGAATTATCGCGCTAATTTGCCTTCCATGTATTATTGTCCGGATTCTTGTCTGGCATCACGTCATCGGGATCTAGCTGAACAGACTGTAAAGCTTCGTTTGTCGCAATTTTAAATTGCCATACATTGTTTCTTTCCCAGATTTCCACGGGTAGTTTTTTCTTATTTTTTTGCCCGATACGGTGGTTGCTTCCACGATAATAGGCATTGGCAATTTTTCCAGATTTTCCACAGTTACCAGTGCGCCGAGCATAGGCTGATTGTTGACATAGGAAACAGCCTTGATCGCCTGATCCATTTGCCAGTTGTTGACAAACCATCCCCGCCAAAACCAATTGAGGTTTTCACCGGTTCCGTTTTCGATCGCTTTAAAGAAATCTTCTGGTGTCGGGTGTTTAAAAGCCCACTCCTGGATGTATTTTTTAAAGGCGTAATCGAAGCGCTCTTTGCCGATAATCTCATTGCGCAATAATTTTAGTCCATAGGCTGGTTTGTAATATACAAGGGCACCGATATTACGCTCTTTCATATTTTGCGGTGTACTCATAATCGGCTCGAGATTCTGTGACGTGAAAATATACGAGCGGCTAGCCTGAGGACGATGATATTCACCTTTATTAAATTCTTGTGTCGCTAGCTCATTGATAAAAGTATTGAAGCCTTCATCCATCCAGCCATGTTCACGTTCGTTGGACGCGACAATCATTGGGAACCAGTTGTGGCCAAACTCGTGATTGGTCACCCCAGAGTGAGCCTGCCTTGGCTTGATTGCCACAGAATGACAGGGCAGGATATTCCATACCACCTACGTTGGAGGCAACATTTACGGCTACCGGGTAGGGGTATTCAAACCAGTTTTTGGAATAAATTTCGATGGCAGCTTTGGTGTATTCTGTTGAACGCTCCCAAGCATTGTTGCTGTTACTTTCTACAGGATAAGCTGACAGCGCAAGAGCTTTTTTGCCACTTGGCAGATTGATCTTAGCGCCATCTAATATAAAGGAAGTAGAGGATGCCCATGCGATATCCTGTGCATTGTTGAGCTGATATTTCCAGGTCAACGCTTTTTTGCTTGGTCTGGAACTTTTTGCGGTCACTTCTTCCGCAGAGCGAATCAATACCGTCTCATCACTTCGTAATGCCAGTTGATATCTTTTGAATTGGTCTGCTGTAAATACCTCCTGTGGATTTAAGAGCTCACCTCCTAGAACAACGATATGATTAGCAGGTGCTGTGATTTCTACCTGATAATTGCCAAATTCGCGATAAAATTCTCCGGGTCCTGTATAAGGCAATGTATTCCATCCTCTAATGTCATCATAGACACAAAGCCGGGGAAACCATTGCGCAATAGCATAGATTTTTCCATTTTTGGTGTCAAGGATACCCGTACGGTCAGCACCATATTGTGGCACGGTATATTGGTAAGTAATCTTGAATGTAATTTTTCCACCCTTACTTTTCAGCGCGGCCGGTAGCCGCAGCTGCATACGTGTATCATCAATAATATGCTCTATGGTTTTTCCATTGACATCGGTGACAGATTGGATCTGGTAACCGCCATCAAATTTTGAGTTTCCATCACCATATCGGCTATTGGTCAAGGGAGAAATCAACTGACCACGGCCATGTTGTGAAAACATATTTTGGTCTAATTGAAGCCAAAGGTAATCCATATTGTCAGGACTGTTGTTACTATAGGTAATCTCCACTGCACCAGTTACCTGATCATTTTGGTCGTTTAGTGATGCCTGTATCTTGTAGTCCGCAGCATTTTGCCAATATCCGGGTCCGGGCTTACCGGCCGCAGAACGATAATCATTTCCATTGTTCTTGAAAAATAATGGTGCAAAAGCTTCTGTATAACTATAGTTGGATGTTTTTTCCTGGGAAAAGGACGGAAAAGCATAGCTCAAAGCAACAAGGCTCAAAGAAGCCAATGCAAGTCTTTTCATCATATCTGTTCGTATTAAATTATGTTTATTGGTCACAATATACAATGAAAAGTACATAAGGCAAAAAAAGCTCCTTTTTAAGGAGCTTGTAACAATTATTTTAAGTTGCTGTTATAGTCGTCTTCACTGAATCCGAGTAGGATACCCTTATCGTGTTCGATCACAGGGCGTTTGATCATACTGGTGTGTACCTTTAATACGTTATTGGCACTGTTTGCGTCAACGACCCCGCTTGTTCCTCTGCGGTCAGTTTCTTCCAGGTAGTACCCTTTTTATTGACCAGTGATTGCCAGTCAACCTTTTTCTCCCATTCTTGTAGTTTTTCATCACTGACACCTTCCTTTTTGAAGTCATGAAATTGATAGGCAATCTGATTGTCTTCTAACCATGTCAAGGCTTTTTTACTGTGTTACAATTTTTGATACCGTATATCTGTAGCATAATGATTACAATATTAGTGAGCTCAAATTTAAATAATCCATGATGCATTTCATGCCTTATCAGTCCTGTTTTTTGTTGAATAGTTAGACAGTGTCGGGAGTTTGTGAGCCTTTGCATGTCAATCTATCTGATGTGGCTTGAATTGGCCTGGCTGGATAAACTACATTTTGGATGACGAACAACTGCCTGCTTTATCAGTGTACAAGGATTATGGTAATAAATATTTGATAGTGTATTTAGTACACTTTAAAAATTAGGAAGTGATAATTATTTTTAATAATTTAGTAGCTTTAAGAGTTAATAAAGATTAAAATAAATCAATAACAGTAATATGAGCCTAAAAGATTTTAAAGGTGTATTGACGGGAGATCAAGTACAAGAGTTGTTTGAAGTTGCAAAGAAACACAAATTTGCTTTGCCTGCGGTAAACATTATCGGAACAAATTCTATCAATGCGGTAATGGAAACTGCTAAAGCAGTAAACTCTCCTGTAATTATTCAATTGTCAAATGGTGGTGCACAATTCTATGCGGGTAAAACATTAAATAATGACAACCTGCAAGCTTGTGTATTGGGTGCGGTATCTGCAGCACAACACGTGCATTTGCTGGCAGAGCACTACGGTGTTGCGGTAATTTTGCACACCGATCACGCTGCTAAAAACTTTTACCTTGGATCGACGGTTTGTTGGACGCTGGTGAGAAATTCTTTGCACAACACGGTAAACCATTGTTCTCTTCACATATGTTGGATCTATCTGAAGAACCAATCGAAGAGAATATCGAAATTTCTGCAAAATACTTAGCGCGCATGAAACCACTAGGTATGACTGTAGAGATCGAATTAGGTGTTACAGGTGGAGAAGAAGATGGTGTTGACAACTCAGATGTGGACAGCTCTAAATTATATACACAGCCAGAAGAGGTTGCTTACGCATACGAAGAATTGTCTAAAGTATCTGACAAATTTACAGTTGCGGCAGCATTCGGTAACGTACATGGTGTCTACAAACCAGGTAATGTAAAATTACAACCTGTGATCTTACACAATTCTCAAGAATATATCCGCGAAAAATACAAGCTTGCTGCTGAAAAACCAGTGAACTTTGTATTCCACGGTGGATCTGGCTCTTCTCCAGAGGAAATTGCTGAAGCGATCTCTTATGGTGCGATCAAAATGAACATCGATACAGATATGCAATGGGCATTTTGGGATGGCGTGAGAGGTTACGAAGCTAAAAACCACGATTATTTGCAAGGACAGATCGGAAACCCTGAAGGTGCAGATTCTCCAAACAAGAAATATTACGATCCACGTGTATGGTTACGTAAAGGTGAAGAAACATTTGTTGCTCGCTTGAAAGAAGCATTTGCTGATTTGAATGCAGTAGACGTAAACAGCAAATTGTAAGCTGAACAAAACATAACATAATATGAGGTGTCCTGGATTACAGGACACCTTTTTTTTTGTCAAAATAGGTTAAAAAAGGGCTTAATAGTGATGATTGGCGTGTTTTTTGACATTAAGAAATTCGAATAAGTCAGAATGAATATGCAATCCCGTTGGACAATATTAAGTAACGATACGGCGGAGAAGTATATCAAAAAGGTGGAAATATAGATAAAACAGTTATGAAATTTTTAGGAATCAGTGCATTTCTTTTATTAATGACCCAAGTCGGTTTCGGACAGGCGAAACAAAATGTAGGCGATTTTAGTTCAGTTGTCGCTACAGATAAAATACAGGTGGAACTGATCAAATCCAATGAATCCCTGGTGACCTTTGAAGGGCAGAACTACGAGAATGTAAAGGTAGTCAATACAAATGGTGCTCTGGCTCTAAAAATGAATACCCTAAATATGTTGCAGGGAGGGAATATCTCTGTAAAAGTATATTATAAAAGTTTGAAAAATATAGAGGCTAAGAAAGGGGCTAAAGTATTTGCTACATCAAATAATGTCGTGTCATCTGACCAGCTAAAACTCTATGCATCGGAGGGCGGGTTGGTGGACCTCTATGCTGATGCGAAAAATGCTGAGGTGAAAGTGACCTCCGGAGCGACGATAGCACTCTATGGTAAAGCGGATAGACAGGAGATTATCTCAAATTTTGGTGGTAAATATGAGGGGAAAGATTTTAAAACGAAAACCACGATCGTCACAGTGAACGGCGGTGGAAAAGCGGAAGTCAATGCGGTTGATTCTATTGAAACGAAAACGCGTGGTGGCGGCACAATCGATGTGTATGGCAAGCCAGAACAGCGCGTAGAAAAGAAAATGGCGGGTGGAACAGTCAACTTTAAATAAGAAACTGTCTTGATTTTGTCAATTTTGATCGTGCGTATTTTTGATCAAAATTGACAAAATTTGAAGAAAATTTAAGTTAAAAGATCAAATAAAAGGTTTTAGACTAAGATTTTCCTAACTATGTGTTTAACCTTTTTGTTGAAAAGGTCAAATATTTTGTTTTTCTAGTCTTGAACCTTCTTCATTTGTGCTTAAAATACGTATTTTTGTGAGGGAATAATAAAAATAGTATTATGGCAAAGCGTAATTATGTTTCAAATTCTACGGAATCTACGCGCATGTTCAAAAATGACTTTTTGGAGTCTTTGACGAAAGTGCACTGGAGTGTACCTTTGATTTTCTATGTACCCGTAGTTGTTTTCTTTTCGTATAAAGCTCTGGTTTGGGAGAAGTTTCCCTAATGACATATCTTGGGTACTTTGTTTTTGGTTTGGCATTTTGGACAGCATTTGAATATGCACTCCACCGCTGGGTATTCCACTTTCATCCGACCTCAGAGTGGGGGAAACGGATTGCTTTCATTTTTCACGGTGTACATCATGACTATCCCAGAGACCGGATGCGCTTGGTGATGCCTTTATCGGCAAGTATCCCTTTGGCAGCGCTGGTATATTTTGGATTCACATTGTTCTTTTCAAATGAGTTTATCCTGGCTTGCTTTTTCTCCGGATTTATGATTGGATACTTGATCTATGATGAATGTCACTATGCCATGCACCATGCAAACTTTAAGAGTGGGATTTTCAAACGCATTAAACAGCATCATATGTTACATCACTATTCGGATCCTGAAAAAGGATTCGGTGTGAGCTCGTCATTATGGGATGAAATATTACGTTCAGGTTTCGAAGAAAAAGAGCCCAAAAAGAAACATCGACACTAAAAGAAGAAAAAGCATAATGCTTTTCTATTCTTAATAAGAAAGCCTTTGGAGTAATTCCAGAGGCTTTTTTTTTGTGGGCAATATTTATAGTAGACGAATTTGAATTTTAAAATGCGAACTAAAAGAATGTGCTTTTTGGATTTATTCAAGGTACAATTATTTGAACGCGAATAATAAATAAAATTTAGGCGATATGAAGAGGATTAGCTATACTTTAAAACAAAAGACCGCAAAGTATTATTTTGTCTATAGATAGCTACAAATAGAAATGATCTGATAGGGGATTATCTATGCAATACCCCTTCAATAAATCTCATTGCTGTGCTGGTTATAAGTTTGCTTCGGGTAGCTATCCGCTAAAACAATAAATAATAGGAGTAATGGTAAAATTATTTTTAGTCCGTCACGGACAATCGCAATGGAATCTTGAGAACCGTTTTACCGGTTGGCAAAATATTGATATCACAGTCTTGGGACAACAGGAAGCGCGACAAGCTGGGAAAGCGTTAATGAATGAATCAATCGATATCGCATTTACTTCTACACTAATTCGTGCCCAGCATACTTTGCAAATTATTCTTGAGGAAATCGGAAAGCCCAATATTCCGATTATCGTTGATGCTGCACTGAACGAGCGGAGCTACGGAAACTTAGAAGGACTAAATAAGGATGAAACCGCTGAAAAATATGGTGTGGAACAAGTCCATATCTGGCGAAGATCTTTTGATGTAGCTCCTCCGGGCGGTGAAAGCTTAAAAGATACCTACGATCGAGTGATACCGTATTTTGAGAATTTCATACAGCCAGAGTTGGACGCAGGTAAAAATGTTCTTATTGTCGCACATGGTAACAGTTTAAGAGCGCTCATTATGTATCTGGAACATCTCACCCCAGCGCAGATCCTTGAGCGAGAAATAGCGACTGGAGATCCCATCACTTATCAATGGGATCACAATAATAAAATCATATAATAGTCGGATTTTGTCGCTAAGGTTTAGTTCGAATAGACTGAACTGTTTGCAAACAATCAGCACGGTATATGGACAGGCATCATAGGTCAAAAGATTAGGCAAAAAAGTGCCAAACTTTTGTTACCAGGAAGCATACAATCAGGCCATAAAATACGGGTAGCAATGTCGCTACTGCGGTCCATTTGCGACTTCCTGTTTCCTTATAAATAGTGTATATTGTCGTGCTGCAGGGATTGTGTAGGAGACTGAACAGCATCAAATTAATGGCGGTCAATGTTGTCCACCCACCCGCATGTAATAGGGTAGAGACCTCATTTGCTGAGCCTTCAAACAATACACCCGTACCAGCTCCGGTACTCCCTACCGTGAGCGCAGTTAACATGAGTATGGTCGGGATAACAATTTCATTCGCTGGAATGGCAACGATATAAGCCAATAAAATAACACCATTTAGACCTATAAATAAGCCCATCGGGTCGAGGCCATGAATGAGCCAGAGCGCGATATTTTGATCAGCGATATGAATGTTGCAGATCAACCAAATAATTGCACCAGCGGGTGCAGCAAAAATGATAGCCCGCCATAAGACGATCAATGTGCGGTCTATGAATGAGCTGTATAATGTCTGAAAGAATCTCGGCGGGCGATAAGGGAGGAGTTCCAGCGTAAAGAAGGAGGATTCTCCCTTGAGCAATGTTTTTGACAATAGCCAGGAGGTGAAAAATGTAAATGCAATACCAAGTATCGCAATGAAAATTACAGCAAACATGGCCACTGAACCAGACCATTTGGAGGGGACTAAAACACCTAAAAAAGACTGGCGATCAAAATGTGTGGGCCATCTTCCATTGCACAGCGAGAAGTTATTGGTGATGATAGCAATTAATTTTTCACGTGGACTGTTGATGATTCTTGTCGCAACAACGCCGGCAGCATTACAGCCAAAGCCCATACTCATGGTTAGTGCTTGTTTGCCATGAGCACCCGCCTTTTGAATATCCGGTCTAGATTGAATGCAACCCTAGGGAGGTACCCAAAATCTTCCAACAATGTAAATAATGGAAAGAAGATCGCCATCGGTGGCAGCATGACCGATACGACCCAGGCTGTAGCCAGATAGATCCCGTCAATCAGAAACCCACCTAGCCAAGCAGGAATACCCATGTCTGTTGACGTATCTTTTAAAAACGTATAAACATGATCGAGCAATAGTGTTGACAGCATTTGTGAAGGATAATTTGCCCCTGTGATGGTGAGCCAAAGGATTAATCCGAGCAGCATAAACATAATCGGAAATCCCCAGATGCGGTGGGTGACGATATGATCGATACTGCGGTCTACTCGAAATGAATAGCTTTCCGAATCTGTAGAAACATGTTCTTTTACCAGTTTGCTCGCTTTTGCATAGATCGCTTCAACCAGCTCATTTCGATAATTATCTCCTAGTTTAAACCGATATGCTGTGGCGTGATGTAATATGGGGCTAAGTTTTCACTGCCTATGGAATTGGATAGTTGCCCTTTTTGTAAGGCATCAATAATGCTTTTATCATCTTCGATCAGACGCATGGCCAGCCAATTCGTGTTGGTTAGCGTGCTGTCCAGCGTGTGGAGATGGTTGGCTATTGTCGCAACAGCGGTGCCGGTTTGCTTTGTCAACTGAAAAGAGGTTGTTTTTGTGGGGAGAAAATTACCGTCGGCCACTTGATGAATGGCCGCCAGGAGGTCTGAAAGGCCTTCTTTAGTGCGGGCGCTGGTGGAAATAACGGGGATGCCGAGATCCTTTGATAGGGTTCGTACATCAATCTCTATCCGATGACGTCGTGCCTCATCCATCAAGTTGAGGCATAAGACCGCTTTGTTGCTAATTTCGAGGATTTGAAGAACTAGACAGAAATTGCGTTGCAACCTGCTGGCGTCGACAACAATGACGGTGACATCGGGTTGGCCAAATAGGATAAAATCTCGGGCGACTTCTTCATCTTCGGATGTAGAAAGTAAGGAGTAGGTACCGGGAAGATCAATGATTTTAAATTTATCACCTTTATGTGAATAACTTCCTTCAGCTCGCGTAACAGTTTTGCCTGGCCAGTTTCCCGTATGTTGTTTTAATCCCGTTAGCGCGTTAAAAATTGAACTTTTGCCTGTATTGGGATTTCCCGCTAAAGCAATAGTGTAGGTGGAATTTCCCGAATTTGCTCCCCATTGCTTTAGATCCGAAGTGGGATTCAGCTGGCAGGTTTCGCATGCAGTATGTTTTTCATCGTCATCTATTTATGGGTAATCAATACCTGTAACGAATCCTCTTTGCGAAGTGAAATCAGGGTGCCGTGTATATTATAGGCGATCGGATCACCTAGGGGACTTATATTCTGGATGCTTATTTCAGCGCCCTGACAAAACCTAGATCAAGCAAGCGCTGTCGGATTTCCTGGCGACAATCTGTCGCTATTCCCGCGATGCTTGCAAGCTCTCCTTTTTTAATAACCCCAATGTGATTACCTGATTGTTTATCATTACTTATTTTGTTTTTAGTTTTACTAAATTATAAAATTAGATTAGACTAACAAAATGTAGCGTTATATTTTAGTCAAAAGATGCAAATGGGTAATGTGCCGAAGAGGTTTTAGGGCTATTAGAAAAAAATGGGAGTCCTATGTTCAGACTCCTGGGAAGTATGGATGGGTGACCCGAAAATACAGAGAGTTATTATTAAGAAATGGGGCGTACAAGTAGTGTAGCGGTTACTTTACTACTGAGTACTGCTGAAGTTCGATCGCCATAACTGACTGTTATACTGTTGTCGAAGGGTTCAATGGAAAGGATGGTTAATGTTGTGCCCAATTCGAGATCTTTGGCGCTCAGGTATTGTAACAATTCTTTGGAAGAGGGTTGTACAGCCATTAACGTCACTACATCTCCAGTTTTGCATGTATCGAGAAAGATATAGCTTTCCGAACGCATGACTCCATTATGGTCAGGAATCGGCGAGCCATGGGGGTCTACTGTCGGATAACCCAATAATTGATCCATCTTGGTGAAAAATTCAGGTGAATGGATGTGCTCAATCTGTTCCGCGATTTGGTGAACCTCGTCCCATGCAAAACCCATTTTTTCAACGAGATACATTTCGGTAAGTCGATGTTTGCGAATGATAAGTGCAGCTTCTTTTTTTTTTCCTTCTTCTGTAAGTTTGAGGGGTTTGTAGCTTTCGTAATGGACCAAACCTTTTTCGGATAGTTTTTTCATCATGCTATTTACCGTTGGCATTTTGATTTCCAGTCGTTTACTGATCTCGTTGACGCTGGCCTCGCCTTTTAGGTAAGTCAGATTGTATAATGCCTTTAAGTAGTTCTCTTCAGTCTGTGATATCATAGCCCAAATTTAATAAATATTAGTCTCGTCTAATAGTAATGTTAGAAAATATTTTGTTAGTATAATCTAACTTATTAGATTTGTAATTCTAAATTTATAATTAATCAAAACAAAACAATGATGACGGGATCCAGAGTTCTCTTGACAACAGTATTCATGCTGATCGGATTTATTTCCTTTGGGCAGACAGGTAAGGTAGTAGGTAAAATTTATGATAGCAATGGACTTCCGCTGAAGTCGGTATCTGTGGCTATCCCTCTTCTTAAGATGAGCACCAAATCCAATGAGCTTGGAAAATTCGCATTGGAAAAGATTCCCTATGGTACTTGGGAAGTAGAAGTGAAGCATATTGGTTTTAATGCTTATCGCGATTCGATCAGGATCGAACATGTATCTGAGACCAGGGATATCCGTTTAGATGGTTCCATCTTTTTATTGGATGAAATTGTGGTCACTGGAACGAAGACATTTAAACGAAAAACTGAAAGTCCGGTGATCGTCAATATTTTGGATAGTAAAACCCTGGACAACCTACAGGTATGTAATCTTTCGGAGGGACTGAAATTTCAACCGGGCTTGCGGGTGGAAACAGACTGTCAGACCTGTAACTACACCCAATTGCGGATGAATGGACTCCAGGGGGATATTCGCAGATACTGATTAATGGGCGGCCTATTTTCAGTCCTTTGATGGGGCTTTATGGGATGGAGCAACTGCCGGTCAATATGATCGAAAAGATTGAGGTGGTCCGAGGTGGAGGTTCTTCGTTATATGGTTCAAGTGCCATAGGGGCACTGTCAATGTGATCACCAAATTGCCGAAGCAGAGTGGTTATGAAGTCAATTCTTTTACCAAAGCATTGATGGAAAAACAAGCGATTTTAATCTTGGCGGAAATGCCACCTTGGTCAATGAAAAGGGGAACGCAGGAACATCCTTTTTCTTCAATAAGCGCGATCGCGGTTTTTACGATGCAAATGGTGATAATTTTTCGGAAATACCTAAAATTGAAAATACCTCCTTCGGTATCAACTCATTCTATCAATTTTCTGAAAATCAAAAATTGGAAGTCTCCTTGAGCAATCTGAACGAATATAGATTTGGGGTGAGATGACGAAAAAACCGGCCTACCTTACACTTCAGTCTGAGGAACGTACCCATAAAATATGGATGGGAAGTGCGGATTATCAGATTAATTTTAATCAGGATAAATCTTCATTGATCTTCTATACAGCTTTTCAAAATACCAATAGAAAGCATTATACCGGAATATTCCCAGATAGTCCGGAAGAGATCGAAAATCACCTCAAAAATCCGCCTTATGGCGATTCAAAGACAACAACATTACAGGGCGGTTTTCAATTGAACCATGAGATTAGCAATTTTTTGAACCATCGGAATGTGCTGACGATTGGATCGGAATATGTGTCCGATAAGGTTTACGATGAAATTCCGAGTTATAACTATTTGGTCGATCAGCATACGAAAGATTGGGGAGTTTTTTCAGAGTGACTGGGACTTTGCGGACAAGTTTAACTTGCTCTCTGGTGTTCGTGTGGACAAACATAATCTATTGGACAAAGTGATTGTCAGCCCACGTGTAGCACTGTTATATAAGCATGCGGCCAATACGCAGTTTCGCCTTAGCTATGGAACGGGTTTTCGGGCACCACAGGCTTTTGATACAGACCTTCATATTGCCTTTGCGGGAGGTGGTGTTTCACGTGTTCAATTAGCTCCAGATCTTCGGGAGGAGCGATCAAAGAGTTTCAGCGGCTCGGTAAACTATGATAAAGCCACGGAGAAATGGATTGCGGGTTTTACATTGGAGGGATTCTATACACAACTGAAAAATGCCTTTGTACTTGAGGAAATCGGTACGGACGACTTTGGTAAGGTGTTTGAAAAACGTAATGGGAATAATGCGAAGGTAGCGGGGACTACACTTGAATTGCGTGCCAATTATAATAAAAAGGTGCAACTGGAGACCGGCTTTACCTTGCAACAGAGCAAATATGAAAATCCTGTATCTTACCTGGAGGGTATAGAAGCTACTAGATCATTCTTGAGAACACCAGATGAATATGGTTTTGCAAACCTCAATATTACACCGAATAAACGCTGGACAATCAATTTGAACTATGTGTACACGGGTAAGATGAAGATCGCTCATGCTGGTGGTGCGGACAATTTTCCGGAAGATCAAATGGTTCATACAAAGGCATTCTCAGAGGTAAATAGTAAAGTGTCACATACTTTTAATCTGTCAAAATTTAAAAATGTGATCGAAGTTTATGCTGGGGTGAAGAATATTTTTAACGCTTACCAGCATGATTTTGATATAGGTAAAAATCGGGATAGCAATTACATTTACGGTCCTAATATGCCCCGAACTTTCTTTGTTGGGTTAAAGATAAAGACACCCTAGGTAAATTGACAGGGCATTATACCGGATCTGTGTAAAACATTTCAATCTTGTTACGCTTAGAGAAATATTTTTAAACTAATTTAGTGCTATCTCATTGGAGGGATAATTATTAACCAGATGCAAAAGAAAATAGTCCTTTTTTACTGATTTTAACCGGTTTTTTTGTCCGGTCCTATGCCCAGGTCTCATCGGTGAACCAGCTTGCCAATGCATTTTTAGATACTGTCCAACGGTATGCTTATCGTGGATCGTTGATCAAATGGGATTCTATCCGGCCAGTTTTTATTGAACAGACAAGGACCATATCGGATATTAATGCCTTGGAACCCCATTTTAAAAAAATCTTAAGTCAATTAAAGGATGGTCATTCCAGACTTTTTTTTTGAGAAAGCTGATCAAAATAAGGAGGCTGAACAGGAGTTGTTTGTAAGAATGGCCGGTATGACCGATCAGGAGGCCGGTTTTCCACCCAAAGTTTTTAATCATTTTATGACGAAAGACCGTTATGCCTATATTCGGATCCCAGCGGTAGTTTATGAGCAACGACGATATGTGGACACTATAGGAGCACAGCTAAAAATATTGGACGCACAGCAGCCAAAAGGCTGGATCATCGATCTGAGAGAAAACGATGGCGGGAGCATTTTTCCGATGATCTGGCACTTTGCGGATTTGATCGATGTCGACAGCACTTATTCGGTTGTGGATAGAGCGGGTGTTGAATCCAAACAAAATGTACGAATGAATAATCTGAATGATCAGGATCAAAAATGGGCTAAGTTATTTGACCTGGAATACGATAAAGTGCCACCTATTGCTTTAAAAAATAAAAATGTGCCTATTGTGTTATTGGTCAGTCGGTTTACATCAAGCTCAGGCGAGTTTTTTGCGGCTCATTTTAAAGGGCAGAAAAATGCAACCGTCATCGGGCAGACAACAAGTGGTCATACTTCCGCGAACGAGCAATTCGCAGTTGGAAATAATTACATGATCAATTTGACAACCAGCGTCATTAAAGATCGTACAGGAAAGCTTTACGGAATAGGAGAAGGTATCAAACCCGATGTTCCTTTGGTAATTGATTTTGCCAAAGTCTTGGGGATCCCGAGATCATTACTTTCGACCAGCTTAGTCAAGCTGTAAAAGAGGCTACTCCGGTATATATCCAACTGGCTACTGATTATATGAAAAAGCAGGGAATGTAAATCTCCTTTATACTAAAAACATGGGTTATCCAATTATTTTGAATAGCCCATGTTTTTAGCTCTGCTTATATACCCGGAGGATTGTATTCATCAACTATTCGGCTTTCGGTCATCGTGTTTTCTTTTACGAAACAGCGTCCACACCCAGCAATTAGTCCATTAAAATCCGATCCGTCAGAAACCTGGTGAATTTATCCGTAAGTGCAGACGGGAATAAATCAAACACATGTAATGCTCCAGGACAACCCATAGTTCTGTTGTTACTCCTGCCTGGTATAATTTCTGGGCATAGTCGATACCCTCATCGCGCAGTGGATCCAATTCGCAGGCTACAATTGTGGTTCGTGGCAGATATGTAAACTTATCAAAGTGTGTTAGATCTGCATATCGAATGCTTTTCTTTACATTGTTTTTACCGAGAAAATGAGCCCATGCAATCTCAGCATATTTTTTGTTCCAGAGTGGGGCATCGGTAAATTCCTCCATAGAGTGTGTATTAAGTTTGTTATGGATGACAGGGTACAGCAAAAATTGATGTTTTATGTTCTTTATATTGTTATCTACAGCCATTTGGGTGACGGCAGCGGCTAGATGGCCACCGGCACTGGCGCCGTATACCGTGATCGCATCTGGATGGATATTCAAAATCTTTTTCCATCTCTAATTATCCATTGTAGTGCGTCAAAACCATCTGTGACAGGTACGGGAAAGGGATATTGAGGGGATAAACGGTAATCTACGGATATAATGGTGGCTTTGGCTGCCGTTGCAAGCTGAAACATCTGCCCGTCAACTTGTTCTGGTTGACCAAAAATATATCCGCCGCCATGGAAATAAAGAATGACCCGTTCAGCGCTATAGTCTTTGGGCTGATAGCAGTGTAGCCTAATATTGTATTTATCTATTGTACTTTCGATAAAAATATCGCGAACCTGAATATGAACTGGTTTTTGAATAGGATTGTTTCTTATAAATTCGGCTCTTTCCTGCTGTATCGCTGCCGGATTATTCAGGAACAGGGAGCTATCAAGCTCAAGGGATTGCGCGGTGCCTTCAATACTTGCCTTTAGTTCGCTATTGATTCTATTTAGATCGAGTTTATTTTGTGCTGTTGCCATAAGAAAATGGGATAGAATGATCGTCAAAAAAATAAGTTCCTTCATTTACAGAATAAATTTTTGTGGTGTTTTTGTAAATTTAGATACCTCAGCAACTGTTTGCAAATAAACAGCCTGTTGTATGAAACATACAAAAATGTAAGTATGACTAAAATTAAAAAGACGTCAACAAATTTTGAGAATAAAAAAACGTTGGAAAAAGATTGTGCTGAAATCTATGCGATTAACTTGATCAGCGGTCAATGGATTCTGTGTATTTGCTACCACCTAAAGAAAGGTCGGCTGCGATTTTCTGAACTGAAAAATAGCATTCCCAATATTACAGAGCGTATGTTGACACTCCAATTAAAGAAGATGGAGGGTAGCCGATTAATCCGAAGAGAAGTATATGCACAGGTGCCGCTAAGAGTTGAATATGAATTGACCTTATTAGGCAAAGGGCTTCTGCCCATATTGAGCCAATTGGAGGGCTGGGGAAGGAGCATATGAAAGCAGTGCAAGAAGATTGAAGCGTTTAAAGATTCAGAAACAAAAAATCCTGCGTGAACATAAAGTTAGCAGGATTTTGTTGTTTCTGAATATCAGTTTTTATTTCAAAACGAATTTGAATCCCAATGAGAAACGCGAGGCCTCGAAATTCGAACCATGCGATAAGTTCCACCAAGGTTTCCAGTCAAAATGCATTGCCAATGGCGCTGAAGGAATTCTAAACTCTAAACCCAAAGCTGGACGGATTGCAAAATGCGTGTGTGTGTTTCCGTCTTTCCAATGGTAGTCATCATCCCAGTCGCCATGCCATTTGCCATAGTCGATAAACGAAGCCTGAGGACCTACGCCAACATACCAAGATAGGCCACGGGTTCCCCGTATACGTTCGTTGTACGAATAGTCTACACCAACAACTGTAATGTTATCTCCGAACAATACTTGTGCATTTACGGCATCATTTCTGCCAAAACTGTGTTTTATCTGTGGACCGAATAGTGTTTGGCCATCGCCAAGGTCGATACCTAGACCAAGGGCTGTACGATAAGGTGTTTGTGCATTTGCCTCTCTATTGATGACAAATAAGAATGTAAAAAGTGTCAGAATAGGTAGAAGTACTTTTTCATGATATTTTAAAAAATGTTAGTGTTAAGTTTTCGAATTGAAAACTTTCGCTGTTGTAACAAATACTTTGCCAAGCCTTGGTTTTTCATTCGTTTAAAATGTTTTGTCTCGTTAACTGTTTTATTATAAGTGTATTATTTTTTTTTATTCCACTCTTGATCATTTATGCTAATTTTTTAGCCTTTTATTTCTATTGAAATTGAAAACTGAGGAATTCAACTCACCTTGCTGAAACGATATCCGCTTGAACATTGTTCATTTAATAAGTAAAAGGATAGAAGAACTTATTGGACACACAAGCACGGGTAGCACAAGCTTAAATAATTTACTATGGAACATACTCAAATCAATAGAAAGAAAATAGAACAATGGTTGGCAGAAGGTTATGACGTCTTACAGGGTGGGAAGCTGTTAAAAGTCGAAGGAGATTTGCCGGAGTTTTTGGAGCAATTTGCTGATGAGGCCAAGCCAAAGACCTATCTGCTAAAGGAATTAATTACTTGGCCGGAAGCGGAACTTAAAAAATTATAGGAAATGCGACAGCTAAGAATAGCTGAGAAAAAGATTGTTTTCCACAGTTTTGAGAGGCAGAAGAATCTGATTTCTGTGGTTTCTAATCGTAATATAGGATAGAAACTTAACAGTTATAATACGCTTCAGGTATCGAGACTTTTTATGCGTCCAATTTTCCAATGTGATTGCATAAGGATCCAGTTCGTAGGTATCGGCGTCAAAAATATAGTTATAACTGCCATTGATTAAGTTCGCACGAAGTATGGCATAGCCGGGGCCTTTTGCAGGTAGGACATTCTCAATTTCGAAGAAATCAATGTCCTCGATATCGTAAATTAGACTTGTTTTCCTTCCAGCAAAGCCAATTTTATTATTTTTCTTGTCCAACCAGATACCGCTTGACTTTCCCAGTTGTTGTTGTATGCTTGTGGGAATATTTTTACAGCAGCATTTTTGCGGAAATCCTCCTTAATGTCCCACTTGTTTTCAATTTGACAAGTTCGGTCACTTCGATGAGCTGATCGTATGCAGGATTTTCCAAAAGAGCGGGGTAATCACGCTGGTTGTAAAAATGGAGGGAGGTACCGCCATCGTCGTAGT
The DNA here is from genome assembly GCF_019285695.1 of Sphingobacterium sp. E70. NCBI lineage: Bacteria > Pseudomonadati > Bacteroidota > Sphingobacteriia > Sphingobacteriales > Sphingobacteriaceae > Sphingobacterium > Sphingobacterium sp. E70. Next base: position 3,950,395 of record NZ_CP079104.1, read on the forward strand.
TGCTCTCATCATCGTAGGTATAACAGATGGAGGAGGAGATGTGATCACCAAAATCAAAAGATAAATAGCATTGGTCTTCTCTTTCATAACCATAATCCTCCGCGTCATAGTCTTCGCCATCTAACCAAAGATCGCGGAGGTCTTTGTAACTTTTATCTGTATTGGACTCGTCATAAATAGTGATAAAATACTCTTGAATTGGTACATGCGGTGGAATATCATCACAGTAAATTTCCAGTTCTTTCAACCATAGATTGCCGATACGAACCGGGTAATCTATTTTGAAATAGAGTGTCCCATATTCGCTTGCATATTGGTGTCCAATACCGAGTTTTTCGATGTCGGCATAGCTGATATCCCAAGAAATAAATTGCGTTGGTTCGGCATAAACCTCAAAACCTATATGGTCATCTTCAAAGTCCCCGGGTAGAATATTATAGTTGCGAGTTTGTTGCTGGATCCAGATTTTGGCCTTGCAGTCCTGTTTTTGCTTAATGGTATGAAAGAATAATGCATCATCAAATCCAAATTGCTCGGACAACTTGGGATAGACCTTCGAAAAACCTTGTGAACGAGCGGGAATATAATGCTGATGATCGTCAAATAGAAATAAGTAGGGATCTCCAGCTAATAATTGAACGTATGCATAGCGCAATTGAGATAAGTTGACCTCTTCTTCGTTACCATGATCGAGGTAATGTAAGCGATCGCCATCCAGCCAGATGCGGTTTTTATCATTTTCTTTTGGGAAATTGGAGCTATTCTTGAAAAAATTAAGCATGTTCAATTATCGTTTTCGATACGCTAATTTAAGATTTTAAATTCAGCTAAAATAGAACCTGTATCATGAATCTGTTGATCAATATCAGTAAAAAATGCTACCTGAATCAGTAGAGGCTGGTAAAGCTGCCGGTATAACAGATATTGATGTATTGGAGGCAACAGATCATTGTACAATATCACAGGGACAAATTGTGGGCGGTGCCAAGTGTGTTGTATACTCCCGTTTAAGTATTGGAATGGGCTGGGATGGCTTTTATCTCGCCGGAATATTGTTGACACGACCGATTTTGGTGGTGATCGGTGATAAGTCGGGCGGTTTTGGTGCATTTGGTTTTTAATTTACTTGTTCTTGTTAAGAGCATTGACACCAGGATAATTTCAACTATTATTACACTAAAGCTATCTAATCGGAGAAAATAAGAATAAAGTATCCCATCAACAAGTTTGACAAATTAAAAAAATGAGTAGGTCATCGTATAGTTTATATATAATTGGAAAGATAAAGAATAAATAAAATTGGCTTAACATGTAGTTTCCGGTGGCGCCGTATTTTCACCTAAAAAAGTAGAGATGAAAAATAACGAGCAAATTAACCGGAGGAGATTTCTTAAAAATTCATTAATTGCAGCAGGAGGGGTTTTTATAGCACCGCTTATTGAAAGCTGTTCGGATGACCCTACAGATATTGATAGCGCACCAGACAACCTTAAAAATGGTGGCTTTGAATCTGGAGTTGCGAGCTTTGACCCCTCGGCAACCGGGATAATCATCTGGACGAGATATTCTGTAGAGACAGATGCTGAAATTACCTGGGAAATAAGTAAAGAGAATAGCTTTTCGGAGATCCTTCGAAGGGGACAGGTGAAGGCCGATGTTGCCAATGATTTTACATTGGCCATTGATGTTCAGAATATCGCATCCAATACAAAATATTATTATAGATTTTATAATGCCAAGACTAAAGAAGCAAGTGTTGTTGGTGAAACATTAACGCTTCCTGCTAAAACAGATAATGTCAATGAAGTAAAAATGGCTGTGGTATCTTGTTCTAATTTTCCAGCTGGACTTTTCAACGTATATGGGGCGATTGCAAAATCGGAGGCTGATGTTGTTGTACACCTCGGGGACTACATTTATGAGTATGCTCCTGGTCAATATGGCACCAATCCCTATACCAATGAACTCGGCAGAGCCCATAAACCGGCTAAAGAGATTGTAAATCTCGCAGATTACAGAGAAAGATATAGACAATATAGAAGTGATAAAAATTTGCAGCTTCTTCATCAGAAAAAACCATTTATTTGTGTATGGGATGATCACGAACTTGCCGATAATGCATACCGATCCGGCGCTGAAAATCATCAGCCAGAGGAGGGAAGCTTTGACACCCGTAAAATGGCTGCTTTTCAAGCTTATAGTGAATATATTCCCTGAAGACAGGCAAGGACCAACGTATTTATAGGAGTTTTACCTTTGGTAATTTGCTCTCACTCTATATGCTGGATACCCGGATAATCGCACGGGATAAACAATTGGATTACACAAACTATATAGATGGAAGCGGAAACTTTAAACAGACACAATTTCAGACTGATCTGCTCAGTAACAATAGAAAGTTGATAGGTGACGAACAAATGACTTGGTTAGGAGCTCAGATTAACGCTGATACGACAACATGGAAAGTGTTGGGGCAACAGATCCTTATGACTAAGATGCTGATTCCTGCGGAACTCTTGATGTTGCTGAACCAAGTGATGACTGAAATAGCACATTTTGGAAATGCTCAGCCATCTACAATGGCTGCACTTTCAGCTGCAATAGGGCAGTTGGTCATCCTAAAAACGAGATACCTGCAAAAGATCCTACACTGACACAGCAGGACATCGCAAGAATTACAACGGTACTGCCCTATAATCTCGATGCATGGGATGGCTATTTTATGGAAAGAGAGCGTTTATATTCGATTTTAGCAGGTAAGAAGGTCGTCGTATTGGCTGGCGATACACACAATGCATGGCTAGGAAAATTGGCAGATGCTCAGGGTAAATTTATAGGAACAGAATTGGCCTGCAGTTCGGTCTCTTCACCTGGATTAGAGAGTTACTTGGGAATTACCACAGATACTAAAAAAGCAATGGAACTTGCTCAGGCTTTTTCTGTATTAATTGATGAACTAGAATATGCCAATCTTTATAAGAGAGGGTATCTACAAGTGAAATTTACGGCCGCCACGTCGCTTGCAGAATGGAGATTTGTGGATAACGTCATTTCAGATAGTTATACTGTTACGACGGAAAAGACGTATACTATTTCCTAGTAAGAGCCTCAATAATAACCAGTCTCCAAGCAAAGTAGCTCAATCTCTCAACGAAATGGGCTAAGTGTTTGGAGACTGTCTATATACATGATGTTTATTTCGTTTTTAGCACCACAATACCATGTGGCGGAATGTGTAATGTTTTGATGTTGCTCAGTCTTCCCAAATCCTTCTTTATCCAAAGATCACGTACTTTGGTATTCGGAGAAATTTGAAGCTTTTTACTGTCCAGATGATAATCCACAGCCTTATCCGATCTGTTCAGCATAGCGATAGCGGTATTGTTTTTACCCTTTAGTTGCTTCATCCAAAGATCAACCGTACCGTCATTTCCTATAAATACAGCTTGTTTAAAGGCTGTGTCCTGATTTAAGGCAATCAGTTCTCGGTTCGTTAATATGGCAATGGTTTCCTTCGACATTTTGGTGAGGTCGTTCCCAGCTAGAAGTGGCGAATTCAGCATACACCACATGGAAAAATGTGTTTTATCTTCTTCGTAAGTCATTCCTCGGCCTACCTGCAACATATCCATATCATTATAATGGCCGGGGCTGCTGTATTGATTCAAATTTTTGTTGAGATCAATAATAGCTAAAACAGAACCGAAATTGTTTCGAATATCCTCGGATATCCGCCAGGAGTCCACTAGTTTAATAGCCCATTCGCCGGGAAATTGCCAGCGGCAGATATTGATCCGCGCATTGGGCTTAACCCCGCGTATGGCGGAAATAATCTTACTGTATTGTTCCTGATCATTTAGTTTCATTTCCAGTCCGCCACACCAATCTATCTTAATAAAATCAAAGTTCCATTCTTTGAAGAATAGTTCAGCATCCTGCTGCTCATGTCCATACATTCCTGCTCCAATACCTTTTTATCGTTATCCCAAATCGATCCGCAGGTATTTCGCCCTCCTTCGGAATATAAACCGGCTTTTAATCCTTTCTGATGGAGATATGCTGCGATGGAATCCATGCCATTCGGGAATTTAGTACTGTCCACGTAAAGTTTTCCATGACTGTCCCGGCCTCCAAAATAACCGTCATCAACATTGATATAGCGATAGCCCGCCTGATATAGGCCTGTTGAGATCAAGGCGTCCGCCTGTTGTTTAATCAGGTTTTCATTAATGTGAATACGAAAGTTGTTCCAGCTACTCCAGCCCATAATAGGCGCTTTATTTTCTTGTCCGACTACATTAAGAACAAGTAATTGCACGAATAAAACACAGGATAATCTCAATGTTCTGATGTTGGATAAATACATGTTTTTTTGTTCTAAGATAACACTAAATAAGTTCAAATGCACAATGAAGCACACATTGGGTGTGTATGCTGAGAAAAAAAAGCGATGCTCCTTATCTAATAAATTGAACGTACAAACCAATAAAATGCAAAATATCGGATGTCAATCTGCATCGTTTTGTATAACGATATCCCCTATCTGTAGGTCTCATTTTTTTATTTCCAGGGACAAATCGAGTTCTCAATCGTCTTATATAGATACGTCTGACACAAAATAGATGTAGGTCAAATTTTTTAATTATAAACGATAAATCATGAGAAACAACGATGTAAAAGGAAAGGTCGTTCTGCTCCAAACAATAGTCATAGTACTGTTGTTTGGATCTTTAAAGATGTAAAATGATGGTATTGAAAATTATAAATGTGATATTGGTACTCATCGCAGTTGCCATGGGTTTCAAACAGGGTATGCCATGGTTTCTGGCAAACAGGAAATGTTGCAGCTGTTTGGTAATTGGGGATTCAGTAAGACTGCAGTATGTATCAATGGTCTTGTCACAATTCTTGCAGCTATTCTGATTCTGTTTCCTAAGACATTTGTCTGGGGCAACTTTTTAATGGCTGCAACAATTCTGATGATTATTTGTTTCCATTTGGTAAATAAAGACCTAAAGGGCGTGGTCATTGAGTTACCGTTCCTAATGCTCAATTTAGTTATTATTTATTTGCAATATCCGTTTAAGTCTAGCTGATGAAAGATGGAGCTATACCTCTTTTTGAAATTGCTGCGGAGTAAGTCCGGTATTTCGTTTAAAAAACGATTGAAGTTCGATGGGTCCGAAAAACCAAAAGCATAGGTAATCTCTTTGGCTGATTTTTTTAAAATTAGTTCTTTTTTATTTCCGATATCAATTTCTGATGGATCATTTGTTGAGCCGATAAACCACTATATTGTTTGCATAGCCTGTTAAGTGTTTTCGGGCTGATATTGAGCAGCTTCGTGTAACTGCTTATATTATGGTTCATGGTATATTCTTTTTCCAATAGAAGCTTGAACTTTTGGAAATCTGAATGAATGACACCATTGTCTTGAAGGTTATATGTTTTTGAATAAAGGCGATTTATTGTTATGAGTAGCTGATATAAAAGAGCTCTTATTAAATGATCGCTATCATGCAAGAGACAGGAAAATTCTCGCGTTATTGTTTGAATCAGGTGGAGACATTGATTGAAAAAATATTCGTCCGGTTTTAGAGCAGGAGGTTGGATATATTGATGGAAGAATTGAAACCTATAGAGGAACAGATTATCGAAAAAAATAGATCAAGAAAGTCTTTTTCAAAAAATAGGACATAACCAGTTATATCCTTTTCAATTGCCCATCTTCGCGTCTGTCCAGGACTGGTAAAGACAATGCTTTCCTTGGAAAGTGAGATTGTTTTATCACCAATTGATAATGTCCCAGTTCCTTCTTCTATAAAAATAATCTCATAGAAACTGAGTTGATGCAATGAGTCATCTAAAACATAATTTTCTAAGGTTTCAATGCGACCTATATCGAATAACAAATGTCGATTATATTTATATGGGAGAAAATGATATGTTTTAATTTTCTTGCTATTGTTGGTCCTTTTATCCATTGATAATCAGTTTTTCGTTGATCACTGATACAATATAGCATTTATGTTCCTTTGATAACAGCTGAAAGTACATAATTGTTAAGGTATTAATATTTGGTATTTAAAAACAAATGTTTTTTCTATGGAGGAATTAGTGTAAAATCTAGAAAAAGCCGTTTCAGCATCAAATGGGATACCCCAAAAAACATGGATTATAAATGACCATATTTGCCATAAAATGACCATTTAGACGAATAGATATCCTGTAATTTTGATGATAATCAAATTCAAATTCAAGACTTATGAAGTTGAGGTATCTAATCATCCTTTTCATGCTTACAATAGCAGCGTCGGATATACTGGCGGAGCAGTTGTATGTTAATCCCAAGACTGGAAATGATCTGAATTCGGGAGAAAAATCAGATCCCCTAAAAACTATTTTAGCAGCGGCAAAGCGTATAAATTCAAATCAAGAAAAGGGAGCCTCCACGGTCGTACTTTCCGCTGGTATACACCTGTTAACCGAAACGGTTTTATTTTCCAATAATAAATATACAGCTAAAAATCGTCTAACAATTCGCGCCGAACTTATGCCTGATGATGAAGGTTGGACTCCACAGCAGATGCCTGTGATCATGACAGCTGTGCCATTAGTTCCCGGATTTGGTGGAATGGAGGGTAGGGGATTCAACCCGAGGTAAACCATGTGACCATTGAGGGCATACGATTTACGGGGAGTCCGGATTATTCCTATATGGATGAGGATAACTCACGCCGCTCGTACCCGATATGGCGTGATGGTAAACAATTGGACGACTTGCTTGTCACACAATGTCTTTTTGTGGGTGATATTGATGTGTTACCATTACATGTGGGTGTTATTGCTAATGGATACGGATTAATTATTGACCACTGTGTATTTTCCAATTGTAAAAATCCAGTTGTCTTTTGGAAATCTGAGGGACAGGCAGGAAGCGGTAATGCCATGCGGTATTGTCTGGTATATGGTAGCTACTTTAGTGGAGTCTGGACAACAAATGGAACCAATGGGGATACTTTTGAATTCCATCACAATATTATTGCAAATAGTAGTACGGTATGGGTCAGGGAGAAGGGGAGTACAAAGCAATACAAAGCCTTCGATTGTATTTTTTCTGACTATACCAATCTTGCTGGATATGGAAGTGGACCTTTGAGAGGTGACAATCCCACTTCGTCGGACTTTTTAACAATGGAAAGAGTGACTCTTTCCGGAGACATACAGATTGAAAGAGATCAAAGTAAAGCAAATTATCTTCAATTGAAGATGGGATCTTTTGGTTCGGATCTAGGTGCTGGACTCTTTAAAAAAATAAGTAACAGAAAATATATATATGTTATGTTAAAGTTCCAAATTTTGTGTACCCTACTTTCATCATTTCTTCTAGATGCTTACGTTGTAACAGGTAGATTGGTGGATCATCAATATAATCCCGTTAGCTATTTTGTAGTTCATGTATATAAGTCTAATCAACAGAAAGAGAAGCTAGACAGATTGCGGGTAGACACCGTACATCATCAGAATGGAGAATTTAAAATCGGCGAATTAAACAGTGGACATTATCTTTTGGAGATTGACGTGCCCGATTATACAGGATATACTGTTGCTATTGATATTAAAGACCGGAATCGCTCCTTACCAGAAATTCAGCTACAGCCGACAAGATAAATAGGTGATGTTGCTTTATTTAGCACAAGTATGCTTATTATGGGGGACTTGTATGACATCTGTTCTAAAGTTAAGTGTTTATTCAAAACCTAGATTACCTTTTATCAATAACTTACACACTTATCGGGATACTGCCATACGATCGTTACTATCATTTTGTATGATAGTAACGATCGCAGAAATAAGGGGATTGTTGAATTATATGAGGAAAATCTTGAAAAATGTAGTACCCTCTAGATTTATTCATAATGTTAAGGCCGTGTAGAATATCTCATTCTCACGGCCTTATTTAATCTTTTTCAAGCTATACCCGTCGAATCAACGATGGCACAGATTTACGTGCAATTCGGATATGATCTACCTGGGTAGGATGAACTTAAAACTGTGTTTCAATTTCGGGTATACCGATCCATTGCCATTTGCGCTGGGTGAAACCTGGATTGACATCACCGTCAATTTTAAACCTTCTCAGATCGATGATACGTGTACCACGCCAGGATAAAAATATCCGGCGGACAACAACGATGTCATTCAGCGTTAGGGTTGTGGATGGTGTATAATTGGATGCTCCGGAGGTATCATATTTTGAAATAACCGAATTAACAAGTTCCACGGCATTACCCGTAATCAGTCCGCGTACAATCAATTCGGCACGGATCAATTGCATTTCATCGAAATCGCTGACAAGCAAGGGATCTCTTTCCTTAAACAAGGTCAGTGACCAATGTCCTTTGGCTGCTTTTACAACCGGAACACGGGCTTTGTCAGCTATGGTTTTTGATGCGGCAACCAAACTTGGATCAACGGCCGCATCTCTTGAGTTGATATTTAATGCATTAAAGAAACCGTTGCTGACAGTACCTACGGTATTCAGAAAGCTGAAGTTTTCCGTTGCAGTAAACGACTGGTTGATATGCTGCACAGCCAGGGGATAATTGCCAGTATGGATTCCCAGCTTTGTCAGTAGGGCATGAAGCAATCGTTTCTCGGTATCGCTGGCAGCAGGAAGTGCCTGTTGCCAGTAAGTCTGTGCTTTGGTATAGGCTTCCTGATGACTAACCTCTTTGTGGTCAGCATAGACAGAGTGGCTGCTATTGCTGACACTGAAATAATCCGCCATTAGCAACCAGGCATAACCGGCATGTAACCTTGCATTGACCAAAGCCGCTTGTTTGATCTTGATGCCATCTTCATCCGTTGGATTTAAAGATTCTGCATTGGCAATAGCATCTTCGGCACGGGCACGGTAGTTTTGCACATTGGACCATACACTAAAGAGTGAAGTGTTGTCCGGAGTTAATTTATCTTCATCCAATTCCTTGTAAAAGGAGAGTTTGGAACTGCGGTAGGGACAATTTCATCCACAATAGCACCGGAAGCGACCAACAGGTCTGACGCGGATGTTGCTCCCGCGCGCCATACACCGGCGATGACAGGACCATAGACATAAGCACCTTTTTCGATACGACCGAGCATAGCGATGTTGTTTAGCTGTGATTCATCAATGGTGTTGTCCGGCAACTTGGTGTCGTTCACCCACTTGTCACAGGAGGAAAAGGAAAGTACTGCCATACAGACGAATCCTGCTTTCCAAATATCTTTTATTTTGATAGACATAATTATCATTTTTAAAAACCAATATTTACACTCATAGCGTAGCTGCGTGGAGCCGGTACCGCAGTCCAGTCGGATGATAGATAGCTGATACCACGGGTACGTTTACTACCGCCCTGTGAATCTATTTGTGGTTCGATACCGCCGTAGTTGGTCGTCAGCCACAGGTTGTTTCCTGTTAATGATAGCACGCAGCTTTTGAATAGACCATTGGTTTGTTTCTTGGCCCAAACACCTAAATCATAGGAGATGGTGACATTGCTCAAACGGATGAAATCGGCTTTCTCAATAAAATTACCACGGGGGCCAGCATATTGGGCAAGTTCATTTGCTGTTGCAATATACTCCGGCGTGCCTGGTGTCTGCGTGGCAAGCTGTGCTTTGAGATCCTCGCTTGCCTTGAAGTTATTCCCTTGGCTGGCTACATTTCGATTGGAGATATTATAGACTTTAGCGCCTTTTGAATAGTTGAACAAAGATTGGATACGGAGGTTATTGACTAACTGAAGATTGAACCCAAATGATCCATTATAGGTAGGGAAAGGTTTGCCCAAAACCTGCGGTGCGCTTTCTTTAGCACCTGTATATACGCCGTTGCTATTGAAATTGGCACCTTCGGATACACCTGTATAGAACGAGAATGCTGGAAGTCCCGGACGGATCAGATTGACCGTGTTGATAATGTCATTTCCACCTGAGCTGATGACTTTATTGGACTGGTGATTGAAAATAAAGAAGAGATCCAAACTATTTTTCTGATTACTGCTGGTAAATACGCGGCTGTTATAAGTCAGTTCAATCCCTTTACCACGAATTTTACCCACATTTTCGGGATAGTCCCCACTCAAGCTTGAAGGCCAACCCAAAGAAGGCAATAATGTGGTATATACTATTGCATCGCGTGTGTTTTGCAAATAGTAGGTAAAGCCCAAACGTTGTTTGAAAAAGCTGAGATCCGTACCGATCTCAAACTCACCGGTGCGCTCTGGTTTGATATCAGGATTACCTTTGCGCAATGGTCTAACCAAGGTACCAAACGAAGAGTTTTCAATAAGATAGGCTGTCTGCGCATCATTTGGATACGGTAAACGACCAGATTCACCATAAGCGGCTCTTATCTTCCATTCATCGATCTTACCTCGCATAAATTCAAACGGTTTCACATTGTAGGCAACACTCACGGTGGGGTACCAGATACTGGCTACATTCCGACCAATCATATTGGATACGTCTCTTCTAACACCGGTATTGATAAATAACTGATTGTTGTAGCTTAAAAATGCCTCACCATAGATACCATGGGTACGTTTTTCGAAATAAGTATCTGTTGTACCTAAGATCTCAGCTGCTGAGGAGATGTTACTGATGCCTGGTACTGCAAAATTACGTATGCTGATACCACTGACAGTTTCGGTAGATTTAGTCAACTGAGATAATAAGGCTAGATTCAGTTGCCATTTATCCGCTAGGGCAAAGTTGCGCGACAACTTGACATCCCAGTTGATATTCTGGTTTTTACGGTCACTGACCTGTTTGGCACCCGTGCTGTTTGTACCCTGTAGGTAGCCGTAAGGAAGATAGTTCAACCCATCGATCCGATTTAGGTCAAGCCCCACAAGACTTTCCAGCTTGATATTAAAAGGAAGCGTATAGTTTAATTTGACATTTCCTGTAAAGCGGTCATTGGAATAGCTTTTCTCAATGGCACGCCAGGTTTCTTCGGAAATAAAAGGCCAGGGCGTCTGATCGCGCATTAGATTCCAGATGGCATCATCACGTCCCGAAGCTGACTGTGGGATGCTCAGTTTACCTTTGACATAGCCAGCGGTGAAGCCCAGTTTGAAATTGTCTTTAGTAAAATCATATCCTGCACGAAAGGTCTGTCTATTGTCTTTGTTTCCCGGAACAATACCTGAGGTAATATTAGAATTGGCCGAAAAGAATAGACTGTTTGCCTGATCAAACTGTGCCGATAAATTGGCGTAATACTGATTTTGATGACCGCGGTCAAAAAAGTTATTCAGCGCATCGTTGTTGACATATTTTGTGTATTTATTGGCGAGTTCGCTGAAACCGCCGGTATATTTTACATTGACAGCCACGCCTTTTTGCCGCTCAGGCCACGTTTGGTCTGGATAATAACAACACCGTTAGCTGCCTCTGCACCATAGGAAGCTGCTGCCGCCGGTCCTTTGATCACATCGATAGAAGCAATATCGTTCATCGGTAAGTCATTCAGCGCACTCATCGCTTCTTGTGAGGAATTTACATCAGCAGTATTACTGCTACCGTAGCGTACCCCATCGATAAAGATCAGGGGATCCGTTCCATACTGAAGGTTGCTGCCGAACGAATATCAAAACGGATGGGCATACCTACTTTTCCGTTGGTATTGTATACTTGGGCGCCGCTAATTCTTCCGTTTACCAGTTCCGCTAGAGAAGAGGGATTACTTTTTGCGACAATATCTGCGGCATCAATATGATCAACATTGGTACCAATTGCGCGTTTGCTCCGTGAATTGGCCAAACTTGCTGTGACCAATACTTCGTCCAGTGCAACACCGGATTCAAGACTGATCTCGACTTGTTGTCCTTCCTGTACCTTGGCAAAATAACGCTCGTAGCTTTTATAGCCAACCATTTTAACCAGTAGGGTCTCCCCATTGTGAAGTACAAGACTAAATTTTCCGTTGCCATCGGCGACAGTTCCGCCTTGAGGGCGCTCTTTGATGATAATACTCGCTCCCGGTACGATCACACCCGTGCTCTTGTCATGCACGATACCTTGAATATTTTGCGCTTGAAGGGCAAAAGAGGAAAGCAAAGTGATGCTCAAAAAGTAAAAATTCGATACATATGATTTTTATAGACTGTTTTTCTTTATTTAGTTTTGATCTAAATAAGGTAAAATTTGCGCAAAGGTAATCATATACTCAGAATTGACAAATTGGTTTTTAACTTTTTTAACGAAACGTACCAATCTAACTGTTTAATTGGAAATAGTTTAGTCGAATTACAATAAATAATATGCCGGCTTCGAAAACCTCACTCTCCGTATTTCCTGGGTCGTTTAAATAAAGTCTATTTGTTTAGTAGTTTTTAATTATGGTTTTGCTATTTTTGTAGCACTGTTATCCTAGATGGCATGTATATGTGCTGTCTAATATTATATAATGCAGGTAAGAAATGAATGCATAGTGAAATTTAGCTGTTCAGGTTTTATGATCTTCTTGTATAAAAAAATCTAAAAACTATATTTGTTCAAATCAATACATCATGCCTAAGTTGGAAAGTCTAAGCGATGAGGAGCTATTTCTTTGGTTTCCAAGAACCAAGATGGGGCATTTCATATGTTGTATGAAAGGTACAAGGCAGCTTTACTGGTCTATGCGATCAAGCGGGTCGGCCAAGATGCTGGGGAAGATCTGGTGCAGGATGTTTTTATTCGTACTTGGAACAATAGGTACTCAATTGATTATCAGGAAGACTTTAAGGCCTATCTTTTTACAGCGCTAAGACGTCGTATCATGGATTATTTCGCCAAAGAAAACAATGCGCAAGGCTATCTGGAGGATCTCAAATCCTATGCCAGTGAATTTGCATTTGACGAAGCTGATGAACACGTCCGCGCACAGTCTTTTCGTGATTCCATCTTCGCTGTACTCCATCGCTACGGTCCGCAATATCAAGCGGTTCTAAAATTGCGTTTGCAGGGATATTCCAATCCCGAAATAGCAGTTATGTTGGGCCTTTCTGAAAAGACGGTACGCAATCAATATTCATCTACTTTAAAAATCATACGCTCTAATTTTTCGTCTTTTTTTTTTTTTTTTTTGAGGGACAATCGTCTGGCAGCGCCGTTTACCTTAGTATAGCAACATTAGAGCTAAACTAACAATTATTACTATGAAGATTGACGATTCACTTTTCGCAAAGTATCAAGCTGGGGAATGTTCCGCGGAGGAAATAGCTTTGGTTGAGCGTTGGTTGGATCAGTTGGACCGGTTTCCCGAACCCATAGATAGGCAGATGCTGATCTTATTGGAGAATCTCGACAACGAAATGCCTTTTATCAAAAAACGTAAAAGACAGTTTGGATGGAAGTGGATGGCTGCGGCGAGCATTATCGTTATGCTGACAACGACTGTTTACATCTATTGGAGCCAACGAGCTGAACATGTTCGATATGCAAGTATTGACGCGATACAGGCGCCCATAAAATCCAATGCTATTGTCGTGTTGGAAAATAATACGGAATATGATCTTGACAAATTAAAACCTAATGATACCTTAAATGCCGGAAGTTATCGAATTGTGCGAACTCATGACGATCAAATCATCTATTTAATTGATCCTGCACAAAAATCGAAAGTTGTCTACAATACAATTCGCACAAAGACAGGGGGACAGCACATGTACAGCTCGCTGATGGTACTAAGGTCTGGCTGAATACCAATAGTGAATTGCGTTATCCGATTTCTTTTAGAGGTGATATCCGCGAGGTTGCCTTAGATGGTGAAGGCTATTTTGAAGTTGCCAAACAAGAACGAAACCATAAAAGAGTACCATTTTTTGTACGTGGCGATAGACAAACAATTCAGGTATTGGGAACGAAATTCAATGCTGATTTTACGGCTAACAATGAAACAGCTTTATTGGAAGGTTCGGTCGCTTTCTCCGATCGGGGATCAAGCTTGGAGCAGAGTAGAAAGGACCAGTTTTCCGTGCGAATCAGGCCTAATCAAGTATATGATGGAAAGAAGATTATCGAGGCCAAAGATATTGCCCGTTACATCGATTGGAAAGAAGGCTATTTTGATCTGAACGATTTGAATGTGGGGCAATTGTCCCGAAAATTAAGTGCTTGGTACGGCGTGGAGATCAAGGTAGATAATAGTTTGGCGCAAGTCCAGCTATTTGGTCGCGTAAGACGCGATAAAAGCCTCAAAGAGGTACTGGACCTGATAGCGCAGGTACATCCTATGAACTATACTATGGAAAATAATTACATATATATCAAATAGAGGAACGACAAACTAACAAAAACTAACCTTATGAAATTGAAAGTTTACCATTTTGAAAAAAGAATGGCAGCTACCGGTTTGCCCAAAGATGTCGGTAAATGCCTGTCGAGGTTGATGCTTAGCGGACTGCTTTTATCGGGCTTTTTCGGGACAGCAGTGGCGCAACGTATCACACTTAAAGAAAGCCAAAGTTCCATGTATTCGGTCCTGGAGAAGATCCGAAAACAAGCAAATGTAGATCTGATTGGTGACTTAGCCTTACTTAAAAATAGTAAGCCGATCAGTATTCAGGTGAAAGACAAAGATATCGAGCAGGTGTTACGGGAAATTGCTGCTGGACAGGATGTCGATTTGATTTTTCGCAATAATACCATTTTGGTACGTCGAAAAGAATCATTGCCAAATAGAACAAACAATGACCAGCCTAGTAAACACAAACATCAAGCACCAGAACAGCGCCAGATACGGGTAGAAGGGCGTGTAAGGGATGCGGGGGAAAGCCTTTGGCCGGGGTCTCCATTAAAATTTTGGGAGGTACGCGTAATGGCGTTTTATCTGGAGAAAATGGCCAGTTTTATGTTTTTGTTAATGAACCGTTGGAACTAATATTTTCGATGATAGGCTATGAAACTCAGCAGGTCAAAGTAGCATCGGGGAGCCGCTACAAGTGATTATGCGTCAGGTCGAGAATAAAATTGATGAAACGGTAGTGACGGGCTATACGCGGGTACGCCGCGATAATTTTACAGGAGCGGCGACCATGGTGACCCGACAGGAGCTGGAAAAGTTCAATTCCACAAACATCTTTACGGTACTGCAGGCTTTGGATCCTTCTTTTAAGGTAGACGAACGGGTAAATGCGGGGTCCAATCCCAACGTAATGCCACAGATCAATATTCGAGGGGTCTCTAGTGTAGGAGAGTATGCCGTCAATGCCCCGTTGATTATTATGGATGGTTTCGAAGTACCGATCACTACTTTATACGACATTGATGTTAACCGCATTGAAACAATTTCTATTTTAAAAGATGCGAGTTCTACGAGTTTGTATGGTTCCCGTGGTGGAAATGGTGTGGTTGTTATCGAAACCAGATTGCCCAAAGATGGTAAGTTTACGGTAACCTATGACATGAAGCCATCGGTGTCCATGGTCGACCTATCGGATTATAACCTGATGAATGCCACTGAGAAATTGCAATATGAAAAACTGGCTGATTTATACACATCAAAAAGCGGCGATGCTGCCTGGGATCTGATTCAGCAGGAGCAGTATAATAATTTACTGACCAAACGTGAACAAGATGTGTTGAGCGGAGTAGACACCTATTGGTTGAAACAGCCTGTTCGAAATACAGTTTCCATCAATCATAGCCTGCGGATGGAAGGCGGGGGAATGGAGTACGTTATAGTCTTGAAGGTGGTTATTTTGATAACAAAGGCGTCATGAAGGAGTCGGGTAGAACACGCGGAAATGCAGGTTTTACACTGATCTATCGGATACCTAATGTTATTACCTTCCGCAATGTGGCCACCTATCTTTATACGAAAGCATACGATAGTCCGTTCGGGAGTTTCGATACCTATACCAAACTCAATCCCTATGAAAAAATTTATGATGAGCAAGGAAAGTATAACATCCGTTTTGGGAACTCGGACAGTGGTATAGTTGGGGATCAACGATGTTTAACCCACTCTATAACGCAGGACTTGGTTTCCGTAGTGATCAGGTAAGCCAAACCTTGCAGAACAATATGTCCATCGAATGGTTTGCGTTGCCCAAATTAATAGTGAGGGCTTCTGGAACTATCGTAAGGACAAGCACAGATATAGACAAGTATAAATCACCATTTCATACGGATTATACCAATATTACGGATGCTAATCTGAAAGGTTCTTATGTTTTTGAAATCAGAATTTTACCAAATATGAAGGAAAAGTAGATATGCAATATTCCAACAAATTTGGCAAACATCAATTGGTGGCCAATGCCGTTGCTGAGATCCGAAAGCAGAATACCGTCGGAAATCGGAATACAGTGACAGGGTATGTGGATGATCGTTTTATGACGCCACAAATGGCTTTGCAATATGCGGCTGGGTCACTGCCTGAGTCAACGTCATTGCCGGTGCGGTCTGTCGGCTTTTTGGGTTCCTTGTTCTATACATACGATAATAAATATAATGTCAGTGGCACGCTGCGCTCGGATGGTGCCTCCATCTATGGAAGTCAAAATCGTTTTGGAACTTTTTGGAGCGCTGGATTTTCCTATAACATGCATAACGAAGAATGGTTTAAAAATGATTTCCTTACAAGATTACGCTGGTATCTGAATGCGGGTACCTCAAGTACGGTCAGTGAATTTAATGTGGGTATGGTGAGCACATCGTACAACTTTCTTTCGGGACGTAATTATTACAATCAATATGCCGCCATCTACAGTGGGCAGGGAAATCCAGCGGTGCGCTGGCCTGAGCAGCAGCAAAGGAGTATAGGTGCTGAATTTGGCATCATGGGTGATTTTCTGAAAGTTGATGTTTCCTTTTATGACCGGGTTACCAACCGCATGATTTCCACCGTCAATGTTGCCCCATCCTTTGGTTTTTATGATAATAAATTTTTTCAAAATCTAGGAAAGGTACAGAACAAAGGATTTGAGGCGATGGCCAACATGCGGATTCTCAATAATTCCGCAAAGGATTTTAGCTGGTACCTTTCGCTCGGCGCCGTGCAGAACAGGAGCAAATTGAAGGAAATATCTAATGAACTGCGCACATTAAATGAGTCGCTGGTAAAGAAAGATGATAAAGGCAATGTCATACAGCCATCCCAGTATTATCAACAGGGGCAGTCCTCGGCGTTATCCGTGCGGTACCTTCTCTAGGGATAGATCCGGCCAATGGACGTGAATTGTACCGGGATCGGAATGGTGATGTTACCTATGTTTGGGACGCCAATAATCAACAGGTTGTAGGCAATACCGAGGCAACCCTATACGGTAATGTCGGCACCTCGGTCAACTTTAAAGGACTATCTGTGCAAATTATTGGTAACTATTCCTTGGGCGGGGATATTTACAATCAGACCCTTGTGGATAAGATCGAAAATAATATCGCTTATCAAAATGCGGATCGCCGTGTATTGGAAGAACGATGGAAGCAGCCTGGGGATCAGACAAATTACAAGGCTATTGGTGATCAGTCTTTTACGCAGCCCTCGAGCCGTTTTATACAGACCGAATCTTACCTCCGGCTTTCCACGATCAATATCAATTATTCATTCAATAATGAAATCCTCAAGCGGTATAAGTTGGAAAGGCTACGGCTTAACTTCTCCATGAATGATATGTTCCGCTGGAGCACGGTACGCATGGAGCAGGGATTAAGCTATCCCTATGCCCGAGAATTTAATTTTGGTGTAATGGTTCAATTTTAAAGCATGAAAAAGTTACTAATTGCCATCGTGATGCTCGGTGTATTGTCGAGCTGCGAAAAGTTCTTAAATGTAAACCCAACGGATAAGGCCTATGAAGAAGATCTGCTCACCGATCGTTCAGGTTTCAACGCGGCACTTTGCGGGGTATACGAAACATTAAATACAGATACGCTGTATGGCCGGGAGATGAAATATGGTTTTATGGAAAGTCTGGTGGGGTCATATAATGTGACTAATTCAGCCCATAAATATTATCGTTCCTTTCGTTATGAGTATAATTATGACGAGCCGAAGAAAATGATCGATAACATCTGGGCGAGGTTTTACCAGTGTATCAATCAGACAAATATTATACTGGGAAATGTAGGCCGTATTGAAAATGATCCCTACTATAATCTGGTGCGTGGCGAAGCAATCGGGCTAAGGGCCTTCTGTCATTTTCAGCTGTTAAAATTGTTTGGACCATCCATTTCGAGCGAAGGGATTGAGGCGAAAGCGATCCCTTACCGGACTGCGGTTGTGTATTCAGCCACTAAATTTTCTTCCGCAGCGGAGGCGATCGCTTTGCTGGAAAAAGACCTGTCCGAGGCCCGGGATTTACTGAAAAAGATCAATACGGTCCAATGCCCGTAATGCCAATTTAAATCAATTTGCCTATGAGCCATACAATAGCTTGATTGATTACCGGGGATCGAATGAATTATTACGCTATTGTCGCGTTACAGTCCATGGTCGCACAGTGGAAAGGTGATCTGGTCAACGCCGGGAAATATGCAGAGGAGCTCATTACCGAATTGAAGACAACGCAAAGTATTCGGATGGCACTTTCCAGTGAAATTGGATCTGTGGGAAATACCCGCATGCCCATGGAAAATATCTTTGCTTTGTTCTCCAGTAGGTTAGGGGCAAAGGTAAGCACTGTTTTCGCACAGGCGGATGCGACAACAGGCTCGACTTCACCGTTTTTATTTCCCAACTATAACTGGTTGCGAACGAATCTTTACAATAGCGCGGTCCATGGCTCCCTCAATGATGCACGTCTCGCGAGTTGGTTTGTACAGCCCAATACCTCTTATCCCTGGAAACTGTCCAAATACCTGTTTGATCAGACTCGTCTGCCTTCAGACGTGAATTACAGGCCTTTGTATGAAAGCAAAGTGATCGGCTTACATACAATCTATATGATTGCGGCCGAAAACTATGCGTCAAGTAGCCCAGCCAAGGCAATGGAATATCTAAACCTTGTCCGTAATACTAGAAATATTACCACGGATCTTGCGCTGAGCTCGGATATGACCACACAAAAGATCAAGGATTTGATATTTGACGAAATGCGTAAGGAAAATATTGGTGAGGGTATTTATTCACAGAATATAAGCGCCTCTTTCGGCCGATAGATCGAGCCACATTAGTGCAGGCTAAAAATGAAATTTTCAGGCTACCGATCCCAGCGGATGAATTATTGTATAATCCTCAAAATTAATCAAGATGAAACGATATATTTTGCTTTTTTGTGCTACTGTGATATTGAGTGCATGTAACAAAAATGACAACATGCTTCAGTTTGATACGGGGCAGAGCTACATTTATTTTGCCTATCCAAATGCTAATACCCGGGCGGCAGAAAAATACATTGATAGCGTTTATTATGGTTTTGCTCTCGATGCCGACCTGCGACGCCAAGAAAAAACAATCGCAGTGCCTATTCGTGTGGGTGGGGAGTCAAGATCTAATAACCGTACCTATGCTTACATCGTCGAAGATTCTTCTCGATATGAACCCAATACGGTGAAATTCTCTTCCCCGGTGATGGGGCAAATAACTTTGTGGATACGCTGTTTATTACATTCCAGCGCTCCATCAAGATGAAGACCGAACCGACAGTACTCTATTTGCGCTTGGAAGGAAATAGTGAATTTGTTCCGGGGAACGTGTACAATCAGAAAATAAAAATTGTTGTTGATGATATTCTGAACGAACCTACATGGTGGAATACCTGGAAGAACTATTTCGGCCCGTATCAAAAAGAAATATTTCAGCAATGGATGCAGATCTACTACCTCGGGGCAGATCCATCGCCTGAGCTAACCACAGGAGCACCAGGACCGGTTTATTACTGGAATAATATGCCTACCTCAACGATTGTCAGCTGGTATCCTGTGACATTTAACTATATCCAGGTGCTCAAGCAGTATTTTATCGACCATCAGGTGTATCCGGACGGCGATAGTACGAAAGAACGAATTCAATTACCTTAACGCTCAAGCAGATGAACTTAAAAAATCTAACCTATATCCTGTTCTTGGCAATTTTTCTATGTGAAGGCTGCTCCAAGGATTTGGGCAATTATGATTACAGAGATGTGAACTCCATTTCAATCGGCGGTTTATTGGACAATAGTCATCCCACAGGTCGGATCTATGAAATTCCTTTTCATGATACCGTCCGATTGAACCCTACGGTCACGGGCTCACTATCAGGCAGTGATACCAGTGCGCTGACTTTTGAATGGAAGGTGGATTCCGTAACAGTAAGTAAAACGAAAAACCTTTTCTATATAGCGAATAAACGCTATGGGAAGATTTCCGCGGAGTTTCATGTCACAGACAAATCAACGGGTACGACAACAAGCTATAATTGCTTTTTGAATATTGTGAATCCCTATAAATGGGGCTACTATGTTTTGACCCAGAATAAAGCGAAAGATGCTTCACTCTATTGCTTATCCAGTATTTCCAAAAAATCCTCGTTTGACCAGGTCCTGCTATCCAGCTTGGATAAGTTGGGGAAAAACCCACTGTCCATCAGCGGAACAAAAAAATACGGCGCCTCGTCTTCGGACTTTTATAATGTTTTGACCATTGGTGTTCAGGATGCTGTAAATCCCGTGGTAGTTATTGATTCCCGTGAGTTTGTTCCTACTTTATTGTACAATTCGTCAAGTTACGTGGGGGAGATTTTGTGTTCCGCCCGACCCAGGTACAGGCGGATCTCTATAATGAGGTGATCTATGCGGTCAATAAAGGTAAATTCCATGTATTAAGGAAAGGTACAATTGCACTTCCAGCATTTATCAATGATCCTTCGGACTATAAAATAGCTCCAAATGGGGTTGCCACACCACTTGGAAACGGGCGGTATTTTATGAGTATATACGACGAAAACAACAAAAGAGTGCGTGTCTGGGATAATGGGGTGACCAGTAACGAATATAATTATGTAAATGACTATAAGGAAATTGCGGGGCAGGAATTGATGAACGGAAAAACATTCCTGGCCTGTAGCTATGCTAACATCCCATCGATCAACCATATTTATCTCTTCAGGCAAGATAATCAACTGTATTCCTATCGTTTGGATTATGGTGCCGATTATAAACCCAAAGCTTTCAGTCAGTTGGGGACCGCTGCAGTGCCCACATCCAATCAAATCGGTTATGTTTATTTTGACGGGCGCACAAGCAGATGGTATATGGCTGCAGGCAAGACAATTTATATGGCCTCTTATCTGGGGTAGAATTCCAAAAATATGTGCAGCTGCCATCGGATGCCACTGGTGATATTGTTAAGTTTAAGATCCTGGATGGAAAATTAATGATTGCCACAAATGATCCGACTGCTGATAAACCGGGCTCGATCTATATCTATAATGCCAATACAATGCTGTTGGAACAGGCCTACAATCATGTTGTTGATGATATTGTTGATGTGCATTTAGGCATACTGGTAGAATAATGAGATTAAGGGCAAAATATAAGTCCTTGTATAATGGATAAAAACGAATAAATCTAAAAATATGAACTTAAAAACAATAACATTGGCGATTCCCCTATTGCTTTTGGGGAGTCAAGCCTCTTTCGGACAGCTGGCCGCGAAGAAAGGAATTACACAAGAAGAACTTTATAAACATCTCAATGGATTGTTCCAACAAGGAACAGCTGCGTCCAAAGCGGAGGTTTTGAAAGAAGCTGATTATTTAGCAAAATCGAAAAAGAAGAAGACCAGTTGCTCGCCGGGCGAATCTATACTGGCCTGGAAAAAAACGATAAGGCAGAAGCCATAAAAAAGAGCATCAGTAAAAAATTTCCTAAAGGAATAACAGCCCGAAACGAAGCCTTTGGTAACCTGTTTGAAAAAAATGAACTAACAGCTGCGCAAGCAGAGGCGGAGTATATTCGTTTAAGTAAGCAATTTCAGAAAGCAGTTACGATGAAAAAACAGGGGATATACGGATTTGCCCTTGGAGTCGTCGCCCAGCAGTTTGCAAAAGAGAAAACCTTGAGAAGGTAAACAGCTACTTAGATCAGTTGAAATCCACGGCAAATTATACGAATGCTATTTTCGCTATTGGCCGGGAATTAAACCAGCAGAAAGAGTATGCCTTTGCGCAAAAAATACTGGAACCGGTTTATCTCAATCTAAGCCAGCAAAAATCGGAAGGTCAAAAAGGAAATACGGGGCGGCAATATCAGGGGGAATCAGCTTACAATATGCGGAGGCCTTGTTGGGTAATCAACAAGTGGACAAAGCGCTGGAGATATTAGCAAAAGTGCAGCAGGAATCACCTTCAGAAACGGCGACCATAGCCTATGCTAAAGCCCTGGAAGCAAAAGGAAAGAGCTTAGATGCTTTTCAGCTTCTGGAGTCTGAGGTAATCAAAAATGGAAAAGAACCTAAAATAATGGCAGAATTGCTGCCCCTGTATAGAAAATTGAATAATAGCCTGTCGGATACGACTAATTATCTAAAAGGCCTCAATTCGCGTATTGATGAAATGCTGGTATCGAAATTGCAAGGCGAAATGGTCAAAAAGGAGGCCGCACAATTTTCACTTGTCGATCGTTCGGGTAAAGAAGTCTCCTGGCAAGTATGAAAGGTAAGGTTGTAGTACTTGATTTTTGGGCGACCTGGTGTGGTCCTTGCAAAATGTCTTTTCCTGGAATGCAGGCTGCGGTAAACAAATATGCAAATGATCCTGATGTAGCCTTTTTATTTATTAACACATGGCAGAAAGAAGAGAATTATAAAGAGCTCGTCAATAATTTTATCAACGAAAATAAATATAGTTTCCATGTTTTATTTGATGAAATGAAAGATCGGGATAAGTCGGTTGTTACAGCATATGGCGTCAAAGGTATACCTACTAAAGTCATTATTGATAAAGAGGGTTTTATTCGTTTCCAATCTTCGGGTGGTGGCGCCGACGTGGAAAAAATTGTCCATGAAATCTCAACCAAGATTGAACTCGCAAAAAGGGCTAACCGTCCTAGAACAAGAACATAAGTCTACGATAATAACTTAAGCCTACTGAAATGCGTAGCTTTCTTTTTAGATAGCTACGGATTTTTTATTAAACATGCTGCAGATCATGAAAGACTTTGGTCTGCCGGAGATTGGCTTCATCTGTATTGGCAGAGGCCCGCAGCTTATTGGGAGGGATTTCCCTTTTCCATAAATGAGCATTTCACCGCGTGTAAGGATATTGTTTGGAAGTGTTTTGTTTTCTGTAAAGTAAATTTGTTTTGCTGTATCTGAATGATTTCTTTATTTAAAAGTGATTTTTTTAAAATAATTAGGCGAGATAATCGTATATTATAGTGTATAGATACTTTAGTCAATAAAAGATTAAAATAAATTATGAGAACAGAAAGAAAAACACTACTTAACTTTTGTGCTGGTTTATTTGTATTGATCAGCATGGTATCTTCATGTCAGAAAAGTAATGCTCGAATTTAGAATTGGAACCTGTTTCTGATTCGATAGCTTATTTTGAAAAATTAAAGGCGTATAAAAAAGCCCGCACCAGATTATGGCCGGCTATTATCGGACCTGGGGTGATTCATTGGTTGAATCAAACTCAGGACAAAAAACGATGCTTGCTATTCCTGATAGTGTGGATATTGTCAATGTTTTTACGGATTACACACCTGCTACGAGCCCTTTTTGGACCGCACTCCGCGACCAGTACATCCCTTATCTTCATCGCAGAGGTACACGTGTTGTCTACACTAGGGGGATGCCATGGACAATGTCGGTAGCAGATCGCAATACTTGGGTTCAAAACATTAATGACGATACCCAGAACTACAACTATGATGGGATAGATCTTGATTTTGAAAGCGGTGGAGGGACGACATCGACTGGCTTATTTGGTGGTTTTTTAGTGGTAGCCAGCTGGATTTGGATCAGATTGCGTTGAATATAAAAGCTTTAGGTGCTCATTTTGGACCTTCGTCTGGAACAGGGAAATTGTTTATCCTGGATCTGAATTATGTCAATTTACCGCCTAAATTCTTAAAAGATATCGAACCTTATATTGACTATTTCTTTATGCAGCGCTATTTTGGTGGCCAGCTTGACAAACTTTACAATGAGGCGTATAAAGGAAATATTCCTCCAGGAAAATACGTTCTCGGAGCGAGTTTTGAAGATGGTTCGGCAAGAAATGGGACGCCAGCACTCTTTTATCAATATGCAGCATGGCAACCTAGTGATGGCAAAAAGGTGGCATCTTTAGCTATGGACTTGATGCCGATGGCACGTATAGTACACCCTCTTATATCTTTACGAAAAAGGCGATTCAGCTAATGAACCCCGCGAATTAGTAATTATTTAAAAGTATCTGTACAAAAATAAAGTGTTGTCCACTTTATTGAAATGTCCCCAAAGTTATTGTTTAACTTTTGGGGCATTTCAATACCGAACTCTCGCACAAAAAACTTAAAAATGTTAATTTGTCCAACTTTTTTGCATTTCAAAGATTGGATACCTGATTTTGTATCATTCAACCAAGGTTTGTACTGTTTTTAAGCTTTCTTTTGTCCTAATGTCGGATTTACTGGCGGAATGGGAATATAGCCATCATCTCCGGGAACTTCAGGGAATTGGTGTTGCTCCCATTTAGCTCTGGCGATTTTGAGGGTCTCAATGTCCGAAGCAACAAAATTCCAGTCGATATAGCGTTGTTCGGGGAAAGGTTCGCCACCAAAGATGTACACTGATGTGCCTGCTTTGATTTCGAATTCACATAATTTGGCATCCTTTGCAACCAGAATTTGTTTGGGGCCAAATTCCTGGCCTTCGGCATGCACTGAGCCATGAAGAATATACAATCCACTTTCTCCATAGAGATGTTCACCTAATTTAATAAGGGAGTCTTTGTCAGCTTTAATTTCAATAAGATATAAGGGGCTGTATACAGGTACTTCGGAACGATGATTGTTAATCTCGCCCGCAATCAGGCGATAGTTTACACCGTCTTCGCTCCAATGGGGAAGTTGAGGTTCTTCAATGTGAACAAAATTTGGTTCCATCTGTTCCAGATCCTTTGGTAATGCTACCCAAATCTGTAAACCATGTAGTTCATGAGTGATAGATCTTAGATAGTCCGGAGTTCGTTCGGAATGTGTTACCCCCTTTCCAGCTGTCATCCAGTTTACCGCACCCGGTTTTATTTCGACCTCATTTCCTAGACTGTCGCGGTGCATAATACTTCCTTCAAACAGGTACGTTAATGTTGATAATCCAATATGAGGATGTGGAGCAATATCCATGAACTGAGGATCGGAGATCGTTTCAGGTCCCATATGATCAATAAATATAAACGGACCGACCATCCTTTTCTGTCTGAAAGGAAGTAGTCTTCCTACCAAGAAATTACCTATGTCTGCGGCTCTTTCTTCAATAACTATTGCAATATTTGACATAATGTTTCCTTATTTTTGTGTATCTAATCTAGAGCAATTTAAGAAATGTCAGGTATAATCGATCGCATTCTGCGTAAAAAGTCTGTAAGAAATGAAGAGGCATTAGCACTGTCCGATAGATTGTCATTTGGTAACAGTCAAATAGATCATTTTCTAATGGAAGGGATTTTAGCGGAAGAGGCTGTGTTGGAATCGGAATATCGGATATTTCAAAAAAAAAAATGTTGCTATTGGAGCCAGGGACCTACCAGGAAATAAAGGTTGAGCTGGATCTGTTAAACCAATATTTCGAAATGGTCAATAGATTGATGCCTGCCGGTTTCTCCTTGAAATGGGAAAACCGTTTTCAGTCGGAAAATGAGCTGATGATACCGCCACTTCTATTATTTCCGATGGTGCAAAATGCAGTTGCAAACGGATATAATAGCATGTCTTCACATCCTATCCGAATCCGTCTCTCGGGATCTCCAAAAGTAATGCTATTTGAGGTAAGTCATCGTATGAATCATTACCTTGACGGTCAATTTAAGAATACCCTAATGACAGATTTCCAGAACAGATTGGAATATCTTTTTCCAGAACGACATAGTTTGCTATTGAACAGCAATAGCAATACCTGTCGCGCTACACTCACCATTCACTTCTAAATTACACCAAAATGTTTTAAGGCATTCCAGATGCCGTTGTTATCCACATCATCGGTAATATAATCTGCGATTTCTTTTACTTCAGGATTCGCATTTCCCATGGCGATACCAACCTGTGTATGGGCGAGCATGGTAATATCATTTCCCCGTCACCAAAAGACATGGTCTCCGAAAGTTCGATGCCAAAATGTTCTAAAAAACATCTATACCGACTTTTTACTTTGGCCCATTGGGTTGACATCTGCAAAAACGGATGTCCATCGTGATGCAACCGAGTTGGGCATAATGTTTTCCATAAACTCAGCCTCTTCTTCCGGGTTGATAAAAACATTGATCTGCATGACAGATTCCAGATCAAAGTTGTCTTCATAATTGCGTATAGGCGGCGTCTTTACGTTGACTTGTTGATACATTTGTAGCACTTCGGGCGTGACCTGATTTAAGGAGATTTCTTTTTCGGACATAAATGAAAAGGTAAGCTCGGGATGATGCTTCGCATAATCAATTAATGAACGAATGTCTTTTTGGGCAATGTTATTTTTATAAATAACCTGTTCATCTTTGGTGACACAATAACCACCATTAAATGTGATAAAGCCATCGAAATCAAGGTAGCGGATATGTCCCAATTGGTTAAAGGACCGACCGGTTGAAACGAAAACTTTTATGTTTTTTTCTTTTAGTAACTGAAATGCCTGTTGCGTAGAGTCTGGGACCTGATGTGTTTTGAAACTTAACAACGTCCCATCTATATCAAAAAAATCGCTTTAATCATAGAAATTGAGTCAAGTTCAAATATAGCAAATAAAGAAATAGTGTAACAGGTACAATATTAAATAGCTGTTAATACTTTTCGCAAAAATCTGACATAATCTTCCCTAAGAATTTCGTAAATTTCAAGTTCAAATAAATGTAAATATGCTTACATTTAATGTGTTGTATTAAAGAGGTTTAGAAATTTATGTATATTATTTTCGATACAGAGACGACGGGTTTGCCGAAGCGTTGGGACGCGCCAATTACGGATACGGATAATTGGCCACGTTGTATACAGCTGGCATGGCAAATTCATGATGAGATGGGGAATTTGGTCGAACATCAGGATTTTTTGATTAAACCAGATGGATTTGATATACCTTATGACTCGAAAAAATACATGGTATATCCACGGCATTGGCGGAAGAGAAGGGGTTCCCTTGCAGGTTGCTTTGGAGAAATTTAACATCGCATTAAATAGTGCAAAATTTGTAGTCGGACAGAACATTGGTTTTGACCTCAATATCATGGGCTGCGAGTTTTATCGTTATGGTGTAGAATCTAAAATGGCGAGCATGCCGGTTTTGGATACCTGTACCGAGGTAACGGCAGATTTATTGAAAATTCCCGGTGGTCGTGGTGGTCGATACAAGCTCCCGAATCTGACTGAATTACACTCCTATTTATTTGGCGTGCCATTTGCTGAGGCCCATAATGCCACTGCCGACGTTGAAGCGACAACGCGTTGTTTTCTTGAACTGGTCAGAAGAGAGGTGTTTACGGTGGAGGAACTCCAGGTTGATACCGGTTACTTCGTTGATTTCAAAAGGAACAATCCTGGTCCCGTTCCTACGACAGGACTTAAACATGTTAATTTAAAAGCCGCTTCTGATGAGATCAGAAAACGGGCTGAACCGGATGATGTTCGTGTTGTCGTAGATGCAGATACATTATCAGCACTTAAAGAAGCGAAATTCGCACATTTACATAACCATTCGCAATTTTCTATTTTACAGTCGACAATGTCCTATGACAAGTTAGTTTCGGCTGCCGTAAAGGATAATATGCCAGCTGTTGCGCTTACCGATCATGGTAATATGATGGGGGCATTTGAATTTGTTTCAGGGTCATTAGTCATAATAAAGAAGTAGAAGCACAGAATGCGGAAGCGCTGGAAAAAGGGGAGGAACCTACCGGTCAGCTCCTAAAACCAATAGTAGGTTGTGAATTCTTTGTTTGCGAAGATCATAAAGATAAATCCAGAAAGGATAATGGTTATCAGGTTGTTTTGTTGGCAAAAAATAAACGCGGTTATCATAATTTAGCTAAGTTGGCTTCTTTCGCCTATACCGCAGGATTCTATTATGTGCCCCGTATAGATAAAAATCTTATTCTACAGTATAAAGAAGATATCATTGTGCTTTCGGGAAACCTTCAAGGAGAAGTGCCCAGCAAAGTGCTTAATATCGGTGAAAACCAGGCGGAGGAAGCTTTGCAATGGTGGAAGGAACATTTTGGGGAAGATTTTTATCTGGAGCTCATGCGACATGGACAGGAAGATGAAGATCGGGTAAACCAGACTTTACTTAAGTTTGCCCGTAAATACGATGTTAAAGTTGTAGCAACCAATAATACCTATTACGAAAAGAAAGGGGATGCACATGCCCATGATATCCTTTTATGTGTAAAGGATGGCGAGAAGCTTTCTACACCAAAAGGTAGGGGGCGCGGGTTCCGTTTCGGATTGCCAAATCAGGAGTATTATTTTAAATCTTCTGACGAAATGAAGACCCTATTCAAAGATTTACCCGAAGCGATTCTGAATATACAGGAGATCGTAGATAAGGTGGAGATCTTCAAATTGAATCGAGATGTCCTGCTTCCAAAATTTGATATACCAGAAGAATTTCAGGTTGCCGAGGACAATGAAGATGGTGGAAAAAGAGGGGAGAATAAATATCTTGCTCACTTATGTTATGTTGGTGCAGAGAAACGTTATGAAGAGATAACAGCTGACATTCGGGAACGTCTGGATTTTGAATTAGCGACGATTGAAAAACAGGATATCCCGGGTATTTTTGATTGTACAGGATTTTATTGCTGCAGCACGTGACATGGGTGTTTCGGTTGGGCCGGGCCGGGGATCTGCGGCTGGGTCAGCTGTTGCGTATTGCCTTGGTATCACGAATATTGATCCCATAAAATACGATTTGCTATTTGAGCGTTTTCTAAATCCCGATCGTGTTTCCATGCCCGATATTGATATTGACTTTGATGATGAGGGACGTGGACGGGTCATGCAGTATGTAATCGATAAATACGGCGCCAGTCAGGTAGCTCAGATCATTACTTATGGTACAATGGCTGCCAAGTCTTCGATTAAAGATACTGCTCGTGTGCTGGATCTGCCTTTGGGAGATGCAAATGAAATCGCCAAATTGATTCCAAATCTGAAGTTATCCAAAATATTTACTTTGGATGATGCTGGTCTAAAGGAGAAGTTAAGAACAGAAGAGATTGAGGCCGTCAATCGCTTAAAGTCGATCGCTGATGGCGCCGGACTCGAAGCCGAAACGATTCGTCAGGCACGGGTATTGGAAGGCTCTGTCCGGAATACAGGTATTCATGCCTGTGGTGTGATTATCACGCCGGATGATATTACCAATTTCGTCCCTGTTTCTCTGGCAAAGGATTCCGATCTGTATGTAACCCAGTTTGATAACCACGTCGTTGAAAGTGCTGGCCTATTGAAAATGGACTTTTTGGGGTTGAAGACCCTTACGCTTATCAAGGATACTGTTGAGAATGTTAAATTAAGCCATGGTATCGTTTTAGATCCCGACAAATTTCCGATAGATGATGTATTGACCTACGAGCTTTTCCAGCGTGGTGAAACAATCGGTGTATTCCAGTATGAATCACCGGGGATGCAAAAGTACATGCGCGATCTGAAGCCTACGGTATTTGCCGATTTAATTGCGATGAATGCCCTATACCGTCCAGGGCCAATCGAGTATATCCCGAGTTTTATTAAACGTAAACATGGGATTGATCCTATTGTCTATGATTTGGATGCTTGTGAAGAGTATTTGAAGGAAACCTACGGGATTACGGTATATCAGGAACAGGTAATGCTTTTATCCCAAAAGCTGGCAGGTTTTTCCAAAGGTGATGCTGACGTCTTGCGTAAGGCGATGGGTAAGAAACAAAAGGCTGTACTTGATAAGATGAAGCCTAAGTTTGTTGCACAGGCAGAGGAAAAAGGGCATAATGCAAAAGTGCTGGAGAAAATCTGGACGGACTGGGAAGCTTTTGCGAGTTATGCGTTCAATAAATCACATTCCACCTGTTATGCTTGGGTAGCTTATCAGACAGCTTATCTAAAGGCGCATTTCCCTGCAGAGTATATGGCGGCGGTGCTTTCCAATAACATGAATGATATCAAACAGGTGACATTCTTTATGGAGGAATGTAAGCGTATGGGCTTGGAGGTACTCGGTCCGGATGTGAATGAGTCTTACTATAAATTTACGGTAAATGAACGTGGAGCAATTCGATTTGGTATCGGTGCTGTCAAAGGCGTGGGGGCGGGTGCTGTAGATGCCATTGTGCAAACGAGACAATCTGGATTGTATAAGTCTGTTTTTGATATGGCCAAACGTATAGATTTACGTGCGGTCAATAAAAAAGCTTTTGAGAGTTTGGCTTACGCCGGTGGTTTTGATAGTTTCGAAAGTACCCATCGCGCGCAGTATTTCCATACCGAGGATAATTCAACAGGTATGGAGAAAGCAATCCGATTTGCACAACGCTATAAAGAAAATGAAAACTCTGCACAGGCCAGCTTATTTGGTGCCGGTGAAGCTGCCGAGCTGCCTGAACCTGTATTGACACCTTGTCCACAATGGGGATTGATCGAGAAGCTTAAATACGAAAAAGATGTCATTGGTATATACCTGACAAGTCATCCATTAGATACTTATCGGTTTGAGATCGAACATTTTTGTCATAATCCGGTGTCAGACCTCTCCTTGATTAACAAAGCGAAAGCTGCAGAAGTAGATGAGGAGACATTACTCGAGTTTAATCGTATCAAAAACAAAGAATTAGTTATTGGCGGGATTATAGCTTCGGCAAATCATCGCCTGACTAAAAACGGTAAACCGTTTGCCTCCTTTATCATTGAGGACTACAGTGACTCTTATGATATGGCTGTGTTTGGGGAAGAGTATGTGAAGCTAAAGGGGTATTTACAGGAGGGGTATTTTGTTCAATTGCGCGGATTGGTTCAGGAGCGTTTTAGACAGGTCGGAAACTGGGGCTTTGAATTAAGAAGTGTGCAGCTGCTTTCTGAACTCCGCGAAAAGATGGCGAAGAGTTTTACAATTAATATTCCTCTGCCAAAGCTGAACGAAGAATTCTTAGATGGTATTAAAAATGTCTTAGCGCAGAACGAGATTGAAGGCGTTGTGCCAAATTGTCAATTGAAATTTAAAATCTGGGATCCTCAGGATGAAATCTCTGTCGAAATGCCAGCTAAAAGTCTGAAAATAAACCTTACAAATGAGTTTTTGGACTGTATAGACAAGTTTGAGGGGATTAATTACCGTTTGAACTAATTTGGATTAGATTTTGTGTAATTAAGATTACAATTACATTGACAGTTGTTACTATCTTTGTTTATTGATTTTAGCAATTAAGTAGTATCGTAAATATAACTTCGGTTTATAAAATTAAAAGATTATGGCATTAGAAATTACAGATAGCAACTTTGAAGAAGTTGTTTTGAAAGCGGACAAACCCGTATTAATTGATTTTTGGGCAGAATGGTGTGGTCCTTGTCGTATGGTTGGTCCTGTTGTTGAAGAATTAGCTAAAGATTACGAAGGTAAGGCTGTGATAGGGAAAGTAAACGTAGATGAAAATCCAGAAATTTCAGTTCGTTATGGTATCCGCAATATCCCTGCTTTATTGTTCTTCAAAAATGGAGAAATTGTAGATAAGCAAATTGGAGCAGTTCCAAAATCAGTTTTAAATGAGAAATTAGAGAAGCAATTAGCATAGTAGTTGTTGTTTCGATAAAAAGACCTGAAATATTTTTATTTCAGGTCTTTTTTTTTTTTTGATAATTCTTTTTGTTTTATCTGATTTAAATGAATTTTTTACATAAAAAATGTATTTTTAAGTTTTTTATGTGTTTTTCATTTAAATTTAGTGTTAATATTTGTGTTTTTGTGTTGTTTATGCTTATTTATCAAAATAAAATCAATTTTATTTTGATAAATGGATAATTTTTACTTCTTTTGAATATTAAAACGAGATAAAACTGTATATTTTTCTGATTTATTTGTTTTATTTATGTTTTTTATTGATATTTTGATATAAATAAAGATTTTCCCTTTCAAATACCCTAGATTATGCCTCGCGTTGTTCTCAGCAGCGCGAGTTTTTTTGTTTTAAGCAGGTGTAAGGAAGGTAAGCGAAAAAAAGCGGCTATCCATTGATAGCCGCTTTTGTATATTGTACTAAATAATATAAAATTATTCAGCGATTACTTCGAAAGGAACTTGAACTTTAACTTCTTTGTGTAAGTTTAAGTTAGCGATATATTCACCTAGTTCCTTAGGCTCAACTTCGAATGTAATACGACGACGATCTACATCAAAACCTTTTGCTTTCAATGCATCAGCAATTTGGATGCTATTTACTTTACCGAAGATTTTACCAGATTCACCTGCTTTAGCGCCAATTGAAAGTTTAATAGCTTCCAATTTACCAGCTAATTCAGTAGCGTCTTTTTGATTTTCTCTTGTTTGAACTGAGCTTGTTTGATGTTCTCAGCTAAAACTTTCTTTGCAGATTCAGTCGCTTGGATAGCAAATCCTTGAGGGATTAAGTAGTTACGACCGAAACCTGGTTTTACATTAACGATATCGTTTTGCTCACCTAAGCCTTTGATATCTTGTTTTAAAATTACTTCCATTTTCTATCGTCCTCCTTATTTAATTGCATCAGCTAAGTAAGGTAACAAACCGATGTGACGAGCACGTTTAACAGCTTGAGCTACTTTACGTTGAAATTTCAAAGATGTACCAGTTAAACGACGAGGTAAGATTTTACCTTGATCATTTACAAATTTCATCAAGAAGTTAGCATCTTTATAATCGATATATTTGATACCATTCTTTTTGAAACGACAGTATTTTTTACGGTTGTCCTCTACTTTAGGAGCAGTTACGTATTGGATATTTTCGTTAGCCATTAGTTTGCGCCCTCCTCAGTTTTAGTTTCAGCTTTTTTGTTGAATGCACCGCTACGTTTTTTCTCGTTGTAAGCTCTAGCATGTTTGTCTAAACTTACAGTCAAGAAACGCATAATGCGCTCATCACGTTTGTATTCAACCTCTAATTTGTTGATTAATTCACCTGGAGCCTTGAATTCAGTTAAGTGATAAAATCCAGTAGATTTTTTCTGGATTGGATACGCTAATTTTTTCAAACCCCAATTGTCTTCAGCGACAATCTCGGCTCCGCCTTCTGTTAAGATGTTTTTGAATTTTGCGATTACTTCTTTCGCAGCATCTTCAGAAAGCAACGGGGTAAGAACGATTACAGATTCGTACTGTTGCATTTTGTTAATTAATTTTGTTATTTAAAATTCCACATTTGTGGAAGTGCAAAGGTAGGTATTATATTGTTATATTGCAACGTTTGAAGCAAAAAAGTTTAGACCTCAAGCGAGATCTAAACTTTTTCAACAACAAACAAATTGATTGCTTAGTTCAATTTGCCCATTTCTTCAGCTATCGCTACTTGTGTTTTTTCACTGATACCTACCAATGGAAGGCGTAAAGTATCATGACCGATGCCTAATTTTTTAAGAATATATTTGACGCCAGCAGGATTTCCTTCGACAAAACAAAGATCTGTTAGCTGGAGTAGATCGTTATGGATTGCTCTTGCTTCATGATAATTCCCTTCTGCACATAATTTTGCCAGCTTGGCAACGCGTTTTGGAAATGCATTTCCAACGACAGAGATAATGCCAGCAGCACCGAGTGCCATCATGGGTAAAGTCACTGGATCATCTCCAGAGATCAATAGAAAATCTGCAGGTTTGTCCGTAAGATTTCGCTGAATTGAGCAAAATTGCCGGAAGCTTCTTTTATTGCAACAATATTTGAAAAATCATTAGCCAAACGTAGTGTCGTTTGTGCTGTCATATTACTACCCGTACGGCCCGGTACATTATATAATATAATAGGTAAAGGGGAAACTTGCGCAATAGCTTTATAGTGCTGATAAATTCCTTCCTGTGTCGGTTTGTTATAATAAGGTGACACAGATAAGATGGCACAAAAACCAGTCGGATCAAAAGCTTTGATCTGTTCTACAATCTCTGCTGTATTGTTGCCACCGATACCAGCAACCAAAGGAAGTCTACCGTTCACGCGCTTGACAGTGAAATCCCAGATACGCTTTCGTTCTTCTTTAGTCAGTGTGGCAACTTCTCCAGTTGTACCTAAAGAAACCAAATAATCCATACCCTCGTTGATTTGCAAGTCAATAAGTTGACCTAATGCCTCGAAATCAACAGATTCATCTGAGTTAAAAGGAGTGACCAATGCTACTCCTGCGCCGTGAAGCTCGTTCATCTTGTTTTTGTATTTATATAAATTTAATTAAAAATCCTATTTGGCATGAATAAGGTCTAAGAGATCCTTTTCATTAATCATCGGGACACCTAATTTTTCCGCCTTCGCTAATTTAGATGGTCCCATTTTATCTCCTGCAACCAGATAATTCAACTTTGCAGAAATCGAAGAAAGCATCTTGCCGCCATTGCTCTCAATCAGCTCTGCGAGCTGCTCCTGGAATAATCAGCAAATACACCTGAAATCAAAAAAGTCTTTCCGCTGAGATTTTCGCTTGCCAGAATGATTTCCTTTTCCTCAATTTCCAAATTTAAGCCATACTGTCTTAGGCTAATGAGTTGTTGCTGATGAATAGGGTTGTCTAAGTATTCTTTGACACTCTCCGCGATACGGCGTCCGATATCTTGTACCCCTTCAATTTCTTCCGTTGAAGCCTGAGCAAGAGCATCGATGTTCTTGAAATGCTGTGCTAGTTTTTTTGCGATTGTTTCGCCAACATGACGTATGCCCAAAGAAAACAACACTTTCTCAAAAGGTTTCTCTTTTGATTTCTCAATGCCCGCAAGCATATTGTCTATGGATTTTTGGCCAAAGCGTTCGAGTTGCTGTAAGTCTTCCTGATGATCTTTTAGACCGTAGATATCGACGATATTATGCAATAGTCCTTTTTGAAAAAGGTCTCTACTGTTTCATCGCCCATCCCCTCGATATCCATCATTTTACGCCCAATAAAATGCTGCATTTTACCGACGATCTGTGGAGGGCATCCTGTTTCATTGGGACAGTAGTGGACTGCTTCACCTTCCTGTCTAATTAATGCGGTGCCACATTCTGGACAGCTGTCTGGATAGACAAAGGCTGTTGCATCTGCTAATCTCTTTTCAAGGTTTACAGCAATGATTTTTGGAATGATTTCTCCACCTTTTTCTACATAGACGGTATCACCTTGATGTAAATCTAGCCGTGCAATTTCGTTGGCATTGTGCAGTGATGCACGTTTGACCGTTGTACCCGCCAACACTACAGGTTGAAGGTTAGCTACTGGAGTCACCGCTCCAGTACGCCCCACTTGGTAGCTAATGGTCTTGAGTGTTGTCTCAACACGTTCAGCTTTGAATTTATAGGATATCGCCCATCTTGGGTTCTTGGCCGTAAAACCGAGATCTTCTTGTTGGGCATAATCATTTACTTTGATAACGATCCCGTCGATTTCGTATCCAAGGTTATGTCGTTCGGTATCCCAATAGTCAATGAATTCAAAGACATCTGTCAGTGTATTACATTTTCTTGTGTGTTCACAAACAGGAAAGCCCCAGTTTTTCACACGTTCCAGGCTGTTCCAGTGATCGTGAAATAAATTGGTCCTATTGTCACAATACAGGAAATATAGAAAACAATCCAAGGGTCTTTTGGCAACCTCTGCCGAATCCTGAAGTTTTATTGTGCCCGAAGCAAAATTACGCGGATTGGCATAAGTCTGTTCTTCATTCTCTTCGCGTTCCTTATTCAGACGTAAAAACGCGGATTTATGCATAAATATCTCTCCCGAATTTCAAACTGTTCAGGGTAGTCACCTTCTTTGAGTCTGATCGGAATGGAGCGAATCGTTTTGACATTGCTTGTCACGACATCACCCTGTGTTCCATCTCCGCGGGTAACCGCTTTGCTCAGTATCCCATTTTCATAGGTGAGGCTAATGGAAAGGCCATCAAATTTTAATTCACAGACATACTCAAACTGATCGCCAATGATCTTGCGGATTCGCTGATCAAAGTCAAACAATTCTTCTTGGCTGTAGGTATTGCCCAAAGAAAGCATGGGCCAACGATGTTTTTCCGTTTTAAATTTAGATGTGATATCGCCACCGACACGTTGTGTAGGTGAGTTTGGATCAGCAAATTCTGGATATTGACGTTCCAGTGCTTCGAGTTCCTTTAACTTGAGATCGAAGTCATAATCTGAAATAAGACTATTCGCCAATACATAGTATTGATAGTTGTAATGATTAAGTTCTGCTGTTAAGTCTTTTATCTTTTTTCAATATCCATCGCCAACATGTTGCAAAATTACAAATAAAAAGTACGTTTAAATAAAATAAATAAAGAATCTTGTTGTAAAGAGTGCCTTATTTCTAAAATGCGTTTTTGTGCATTTTACGATCCGAACTTCAAATGCCTTATTTGAAATCCTTTGGATTCAATTGCGAAAATTTATGTTTATTATTCGTGTAAAAATCAATAATAATTGAATTATTGTATTGTCCTGTCTGGTTTTCTATCGCCGTATATTTCTTTCGTTTTCTAGCATTTTTAAAAATATTTAGGAAGAAATACTGATGCGCGCGACTGATCGCCCATGCATCTTTCGGCTTTCGGTCAATTAGAAACTTCATCAATGCGGCCAAATCGAACCAAAGCCGTAGGAAAATTATCCAAATTGCCTTACCCAAAGGTAGGTTCTTTTGCAACATAACGAGATTATTCCTGAAATTTAGGTAGGTCTTCTTGGGGTTGCTGGCATTTAATGTTCCGCCACCTACATGATAGACAACAGACGTTGGACAGTAACCTATACCATAACCCATTTTTTTCAATCGCCAACATAGGTCAATTTCCTCCATATGGGCAAAGAAATCTTCATCCAGGCCATTTGCTTCTTTCCAGGCTTTCTCGCGGATAAAAAGTGCGGCTCCTGATGCCCAGAAAATCTCGGATTCCTGATTGTACTGCTCATGGTCTTCCTCTACCTCATGTAAAATTCTTCCTCTGCAAAAAGGAAAACCAAAATAGTCCAGGTAGCCTCCGGCAGCACCGGCATGCTCAAATTTCTCCTTATTATGAAAGGATAGGATCTTGGGTTGTGCGGCAGCAATACCCGGATTACGCTCCATATATGTAATAACAGGCTCTATCCAGTTTTGGCTAACTTCTACATCTGAATTTAACAAGACATAATAATCCGCATCTACACGGTCCAGGATTTTGTTGTAACCACCGGCAAAACCATAATTCTTGTCGTTTTCAAGAATGGTAATGGTGGGATAGTACTGCTTAACAAACAGAATAGAATCATCATCCGATGCATTGTCTCCAATGACGAACTCAATATTTGGATAAGAACTGTTGTAAACAGAAGGTAAGAATTTCTCCAGGAAGAAACGACCATTCCAGTTCAGTATGACAACAGCTACTTTTGGTAATTTACTCATTTTCTACGTTTCCTTTTCCAGCGATTATGTGACCAAAGCCAATATTCGGGATTTTCACGAATTATTTGCTCCGCAAAGCGATTGTGCAAATCGGTTATTTCATGTTCGGCAAATTCAGAAGGGTCCTCTACCAAAGTCACAAACTTGCAGAAGTATTGTCCTCTTTTTGCCTTTCGGCCAATATAACAAAATACAACAGGGGCTTTGCTTATTCTTGATAGCCGCTCAGCTCCTGTATAGACCAATGTTTCTTGATTCAACCAATTGATAAAATAATCAGAGTCTGAATATAATGGGGTCTGATCAGCTACTAGCATACTAACATTGGGTTGCCCCTTCAATTTTACAATATGCCGGAGAATTTGTTTCATTGGAACCATTTCTGCACCAAAACGACCACGCATCGTATTGTAGACTGTATCAATATCCTTGTTGTTTAACGGTTTGTAAACAATCAATGTTGGAAAATCAGTGATCAAACTCAGACGGTGTATCCCGAGTTCCCAGTTGGCATAATGCGAGGTTACCCCAATCACATTTTTCCCGGCAGCAAGATGGCGCGTCAGTTCCTCTTCATTTTCTAATGTCATTTTCCGCTTGACTTCTTTGGCTGAAATCGTTTTTAGCTTAATGGATTCCACAAGTAAATCCGGAAAAAGCGGTAGAATTTTTTTGCTATTACCAATCTTTCAGCCTCGGTTTTTTTTCGGGAAAAGCGTTTTCTAAATTTTGGAATACGATACCCTTTCTATACCCTATCATATAATAGAGGATATAATAAAGCCCATCGGAAATCAAATATAGAAACCAATAGGGGAGAAGAGAGATGACATAGATTAATGCGTTTAACGCTTTTTGTTTCATGCTATAGCTAAAATTCCCAGTTGTATTTTACAAATATCCTTAAATTAAGTTATTTTTGCGTCACTTATAACAAAAATCATCAGTTTTTATGGAATCGCAGTTAATACTTCCAGCATGTTATCTTCCGCCGATATCTTATTTTCATACCATTCAGGAAAATAATCTCCCTATTGTAATCGAAAAATATGAACATTTTCAAAAACAAAGCTATCGTACGCGGGCGCGCATTGCTTCTGCCAATGGAGTACAGGATTTAATCGTTCCAATACAACATGGTAATAAGGAACGCGTCCCAATGAAAGATATCCGGATAAGTTATGAATTTGACTGGCAGCGCTTACATTGGTTAAGTATTCAGACCGCCTATCGAAGTTCTGCGTATTTTGAATATTATGAAGATGATTTTAATCGTTTTTATCAAGAAAAGTTCGATTATCTCTTGGACTTCAACGTTGCACAGTTGGAATTGATACTAAAATCAACTAAGCTAAAAAGAACAGTTTCTTTTACCGAGGAATATACGGTCAATGATGCGGACACGATCGATTATCGGGAAATCATACATCCGAAAAAGGAAAGTATATTGGTTGCACCCAAAGAGTACTATCAGGTTTTCTTGGATAAAAATGGTTTCTATCCAGATTTGAGTATTATCGATCTGTTATTTAATCAAGGTCCACAGTCCAAAAGCTATCTTTAAATTATTTTAGATACCTTGAACATTCTGCGTTTAATATTGTTCTTATTCAATATTAAACGCTTTTAAATGAATAGACTTCTTCTTGTTTTCGTTCTTCTTCCTTTGTTTAGCATTGCTACTTATGCCCAGAACGGTGTTGATACAATACATTATCGGAAAGTTTACTATTGGGGAACCACCGGAATGGGATTTCCTATAGGCAAAACGAAAGATATACTCTCTCCAAAATTTTCTGGTAGTATTGGTCTGGATATCTCCTTAAAAATTCGATGTTTTTGTGTCGCCAACATTGTATACCCTGTCATTCAAATATAAACAGCGCTTACCTGATCCGAATTTTGCTTATCGTATTGAGGATGCAAATACGAATTTTTATACTTTCGCATTTTCGGGCGGTGTGCGAAAACAGATGCGTCGATTGAATGTTTACGGTTTTCTTGGGCCTGGAATAGGCTTGACAAGTGAACCCCGTGCGAATGTAATGGCTGATCAGAAGCTGGTTAAGATGGAAAATATAAATCGTTTTAACCTGTCCAGCAAACTAGGGGCTGGAGCTGACTATAAATTCAATGGCTTTTTCCTTGGATTGGAATTAGGTTACTTGCACAATTTCAGAAAGATACAGGATACACCGGTCAATATTTTTACGGTGATGATCGGACTGAAATCAGATATCACACAAATTGGTGACAGGGTTATTGATGTGATCGGAATAGATGGCTCTATCAGTGGGAAAAAGAAAAAAATAGTGTGACTACTTTAAGACTTGAATCGTATCTCCGATATGGGCTTCTGCATCGGAGCCCATTTTCTTGACTTTTTCTGTTTGTTCAACAGCAACGGCAAATGCGGATGGAACAATACCCGCTCCAAATTTGATCGCATAAAACTTGGTAAACTCAGCTCCAAAGTAGAGTATTGCTGCGGAATAATAGATCCACAATAACATAATGATGATAGAGCCTGCGGCACCGTAAAAACTCGCCGTGGAGGAGAGGTTGAGATAAATCGAGATACCATAGCGACCCAGCATAAAAAGAAGGCCAGTGAAAATAGCTCCACCGAGCATATCGCGGAATTTCACCTTGGCATCCGGTAAGAATGAGAAGATAAATCCAAATAGTATCACAATGACAGAAAACGTAATGCCGGTATTTACCCAAGATATCAGGGCAATCGGAATAATGGGGAAATAGGTCATAACCAGGTTGGTGACCGCGACAATAACTCCGTTTATCATCAATGAAGCAATTAATAAGAAGCCTAAAGCAATCACGATGGAAAAGGAGATGAGTCTATTGATGATCAATTTTAACCATCCTTTCTTGGGTTTAGGCTTCACTTTCCAGATATTGTTTATTGAATCCTGGATATCGACAAATAAAGTCGTGGAGGAAAGGACCAAAGTAACAATACCGACTGTAATGCCTATATTGGATTTGTTTTCAAAAGTAATTTTCTGAAGATAGGATTGAATCTGCGTGGTCACACCCTGTCCAAAAAGTATCGTAACTTCGTCCAGCACTTCATCTTGTGCAGAAGAACCACTTTGAAGATGTTCACCATAAAAGAAACCGATACACCAAATGACGATCATTAGCAACGGACCGATCGAAAAGATCGTATAATAGGCTAGCGACGCACTTTTTTTCATGCACTTGTCATCATTGAATCCGTTGAAGGCATCAATCATGACCTGCCAAATATTTTTCCAGTACCCGAATGTAAATAAATCTTTTAGTGTAACGTGCTTCATAATAAGAT
Source organism: Sphingobacterium sp. E70 (assembly GCF_019285695.1). NCBI lineage: Bacteria > Pseudomonadati > Bacteroidota > Sphingobacteriia > Sphingobacteriales > Sphingobacteriaceae > Sphingobacterium > Sphingobacterium sp. E70. The sequence continues at coordinate 3,991,436 of NZ_CP079104.1, forward strand.
TATCCGCTCCAATAATCGTGCAAATTGTTATTCTTGATTCTGTTCCACATACAATTTGTCGATCGCAGTTTCATTCTCTTTTAAAATAACTTTTCGTTTCAAACTCAATTTTGGGGTCAATTGACCTTCATTTATTGACCATTCTTTTGGTAAAAGAATAAATTTCTTGACAATCTCCCAATGGCCAAAGTTACCTGATAATCGGTTTATTTCCTCTTGGTATTTTTGAACAACGTCGGAATTTTTGATAAGTTCTTCATTTGAACTACTGGATATCCCTTTTTGGGCAGCCCATTTTGAAAGGACATCAAAAGCAGGTACGATTAATGCACTCGGAAATTTGCGATTCTCGCCGATTACCATTACCTGGCCGATCAAGGTTGATTCCATTAATTTGTTTTCAATAGACTGCGGTGCAATGTATTTTCCGCCAGCTGTTTTAAACATCTCTTTCTTTCGATCAGTAATCTTTAAGAAACCATCTGTCGTAATTTCGCCAATATCTCCGGTTTTGAAGAAACCATTTTCATCGAAAGCTTCCTTAGTGGCTTCCTCGTTTTGATAATAGCCTGTAGTTATACTAGGGCCTTTCACTAGGATCTCACCATCTGATGCGATTTTTACTTCAAGGTTTTTAAGCGGTTTTCCAACTGTTCCAAATTTTAGTCCATTCGGTAGATACGAGTTTACGGCTATAACAGGAGATGTTTCCGTCAATCCATATCCTTCAAGCACCTTGAGGTCAGCAGCCCAAAATATACGCGCTAAGCGCTCTTGAAGGCGGCACCGCCTGAGACAATAATCTTAATATTACCTCCCAATGCTTCCTGCCATTTAGAAAAGATCAGCTTACGGGCAATGCCCAGTTTAATCGAATAGAGCATGCCATTTTTGCCTGGCTCCTGGAATTTTAACCCTAAGTCTACTGCCCAGAAGAATAGTTTCTTTTTAATACCGGTCAGTGCTTTACCTTTTTCAATGATCTTGTCGTAGACTTTTTCCAGTACACGTGGTACCGTTGTAAAGACATCTGGTTTTACATCGTTAATATCAGCAACGACATTATCCAGGGTTTCTGAGAAGTAAATTTGAATCCCCTTTGAATAGTACATATACACAACCATACGTTCGAAAATATGGCATAACGGAAGAAAACTAAGTGCAGTTTTGAAATCCTCCCGTATCAGGTAATTGCAGGCGGTGACATTGCTATAGACATTTTTATGAGATAGGTAAACACCTTTGGGACGCCCTGTGGTGCCAGAGGTATAAATCAAGGTCAATAGATCATCTTCGGTAACACTATCTCGATGAGTGGACAGATCAGTCGTATCTCCTTTTGCGCTTGCAATTAACTCAGTTAGAGGAGTATGATTTTCAATCTGGTCAAAGGTATATACCTGCGGTTGTATGCCATGTTCCTTGATCGCCTGCTCAATACGGGCAGTCAAGTCTTTATTGCTTACAAATAACACCTTAACATCGGAATCGTTCACAATAAATGAAAGATCTTGTGTAGATAATGTCGGGTAGAGCGGGACTGTTGCAAGCCCGATTTGATTGCAGGCAAAATCAACCAAGTTCCATTCCGGTCTATTACCGGACATTATTCCGACACGATCCCCTTTCTTAAGCTCCAATTTCAATAGAGCCCTACTCAAGGAATCAATTGCCTCCGTATATTCTTTGGTGGAGTAAGTTTTCCAGTTGCCACTGGAATCTCTGCCCGCCACCATAATGTCCTTTGCGTATTTTTCTTTATATAAGGTTATAAAGTCAAAAATTCTGCCCATATCACTTGAGTTTATTTGGTTATCACTATTGACTTAAATATAAAAAAATATCAGAAATAAAGTTGGAGATATTGGGATTAATGTCATAACAAATTAAACATTGTGTCGTTATAGCTGTAATTGTTACTTTTGAAAGATATAAAGTAGAGTATAAAGCGTTCAATTTTTATGAGAAAATATTTTTGGCTGTCGGTGGAATGCTGATGTTTGGTGCGTTATCCAATAAAGCTGTAGCTCAGCTGGATAATAAAGGCGCTATTGGTGGGCGGTTTGGTTCTGCTCAAGGGATTACTTATCGTCATACACTTAATTCAAATCATGCGTTAGAAGGTATTATGAGTATTCAAAGCAATTCTGATTTCCGCCGATTTCGTGTAGTTGGATTGTATGAAATTTACAAACCTTTAGCGACAGGTTTAAATTGGTACTATGGTTTTGGTGGAAGTATCGGATCGTACAAAGAAAAAGACAAAATTATAAATGGTCAACGTCAATCCTTTGATTCACATCTTAATTTAAGTATAGATGGTATTGTCGGGATAGAGTATAATATTCCCCAAGCCCCATTTCAGATTTCATTGGATGTAAAACCTTATTTTGATTTTTTTGAATGAATCCAGCCTCAAGATATTTGATCCTATTGGATTCTCGGTAAGATATAAGTTTTAAAATTAACAGAAAGAGCAGAAATATATTTCTGCTCTTTCTGTTAAATGGTACAGTTGACTAACGTTCACATTAAGCCATCCAGATTTTTCCCAACAGTTCCTGCAGAAAGGTTTGGTCTTTAAGCGGACGGATTTCATGAATCTTCTTGTTATTTTTTCTGATTTGAACGGGTATCTCTCGAATTAAGCCGTCTCTTGCAATAAGGAAATTCAATATTTCACCATCAGTAGCATGTTGGATGATAAAATCAATTTCCTTGTCTTTTAAATCAAGTCTGATATTATTGATTGCAATTAATTCATCTCTGACATTTAAACCAGCATCGTAGGCACCTGTTCCTTTTTCAACAGTCGCAACACTGATTACACCATCTACTTTGTTGGTCGTGATACCCAAGGTTAATGTGTCATTATCTTCGTTGGTATCCACAATTTCATATCCTACCAAATTAAAATAAGCGTTGTAATCGAGTTCGCCATCCTGATGTGCTGCCTGGAATATATCATCCAGCGAGGTGCCAGCAATACGCTCCGCGAGGCTCTGAAACTCTTTTTCTTCAAAGCCACGGTCAAGTTTTAAGAAGAATTCTTCATAAGCAGCACGGAGGATGTCGTCTAATTTTATTTTTCCATCTGTGGCTGCTATTACTTTGATATCAAGCAGGGCGGTAAGCATAGCCCCTTTGTTATAATAAGAAATAGCCGAATTAATGGCATTTTCATCTGGTCTATAATATTTGATCCAAGTATCAAAGCTTGATGCAGCCGCAGACTGTATCTCATGTCCTGGACGGTTCAATATAATATTAAAATCATTGACCAATAATGAAAGGTATTCCTTTTCATCATAGAACCCACAGCGTTTGATGATTAAATTATCATAATAGGAGGTCACCCTTCCATGATCCATAATCCTGTGGTATAGTTCTCCCCATCATAGTCAAATGGGCCCAATGCCTTGGGGCGAAGACGCTTTACATTCCATAGGTGGAAATATTCATGGGCTACGAGGCTCAGATATGTTTTGTAGCTGTGTTCATTGCGATATGCATTTCTCGAAGCCCCCAGTACGGTAGAGTTGAGGTGCTCAAGACCGCCACCACCAGATTGATAGTTGTGTGTGATAATGACATAACGTTTGTTGGGGTTTGATCCCCAAATGCGGGTTTCTTCTTCCACAATACGTGTAATGTCTGTGGTAAGACGTTCTTTGTCATAGGAGCCACCACCCACCATTGCGCACTCATGTTCTACGCCTGCAGCATGAAACTTCCAAATATCCTGGTTGCCTACTTCAATCGGACTGTCATATAAAACGTCAAAGTTGGGCGCATGGAAAGTATGCTGCGTCAACCGTTCAAGTCCTGTTGATATACTTTTCCAGGTTTCTTTTGGCACAATAACGATCGTCGAAGGGACGTTAAGATAGCCTTCAATATGTAGAAATGTTGCTGTTGGGACGATAAATGCGTGGTCGCTGTCGAAAAAATTTGTACGGACAGAGACCTCAAAGCCATATACCGAATAGTGGACATCTATCTGATCCAGTGCATCTATTGTAACACGCCAAGTATTTTTTGATATTTTGCTGAAAGGAATGGGATTTCCATTGGCATCGACAGGTTTAAATCGCTCTACATTTTTTGCGTATTCACGAATTAAGTAGGAACCTGGTGACCAGACTGGCATTTTTAGATCAACATAGGGTTGATTGAGTTTTTGATGCTCATCTTTACGTCAATGTAATGAGCTTGTACTTCTGGAAATGATACCTCAAAGTTTATTGTAGGTACATTTAAATGGTCACTATCCATGAAAAATAATTTTAGTATGCGCTTACAAAATTAAAAGTATCTTATGCTTAAATCAAACAAAAAAATGTTTTGTTGGTTCTTCAATAGCTTATTAGATCCGTCTTACTTTGATTGATTCAAAAGTCTCATTGGATTGTAAAGATGTCACATAAGAATTCCAAGATACGTATTTTCTTTAAGAATCGTCGTTTCAGTTTGGAGGTAATTTTTGTATATTTGATACACTAGTTTATAAGGGGAAAATAATCAAGAATTTGTATGATCTTAGTTGTTGATAGTGGCTCGTCAAAGTCAGATTGGAAATTGGAATTGCCTGATAGTGCTCCTATTTCGTTCAGTACAAATGGACTCAATCCTTTTTCGTTAATGAAAAAGAAATCACACGGGTTATTAAAGAAATACCTGAAATAATACCCTATGCTGACGAGGTTACAGAGCTTTATTTTTTTGGGGCGGGCTGTATTACCCTGACCGTCGTGAAATGGTTTCAAATGCATTGACCCCTTTATTTGAAAATGCTTATATCGCAGTTGAGAACGACCTTTTGGTAGTGCTTTAGCAACCTGTGGCAATAAAAAAGGTTATGTAGCTACACTTGGTACTGGATCGGATCTTAGCTTTTTGATGGTGAGGAGCTCATGGCCTCCCACAATGGTAATGGTTATGTGCTGGGAGACGAAGGTTCGGGCGCTTACTTCGGTAAAAAGCTCCTACGCTTATTTTTATATGGGCGTATGCCAAAAGATTTGAATGAGAAATTCGCCGTTAAATACCGTATAAATAAAGAGGTTGTTATCAAAAATGTGTACCAAAAAGAACGGCCGAATGCTTTTTAGCCTCCTTTGCACCATTTATGTCTGATAATATTACCCATCCATTTATTATTGATCTGGTAAAAGGTGGTTTTGAAGAGTTTGTTCAGGCCTCTATTTTGACTTATGCGGATTATACACAGTATGAGTGCCACTTTGTTGGCTCAATTGCTTATAGCTTTGATCTGTTATTGCGTGAAGTGTGTGAAACACATCAGATCAAGGTCGGAACAATACTAAAGTCACCTATTAACGAATTGTTCAATGCGGTGCTGGAAAGAGAGAGTAACTCATTGTTGAGTCTTTAAATTAAATAAATATGATCGTAGCAACTATTATGGTGTACATGTCAATGTTATTTGGCAATCCCGAAATTTATAATTTCACTTTTAAGACGCTAGAAGGGCAGGAGGTGAAAATGTCCGATTTCAAAGGAAAGAAGATATTGATTGTCAATACGGCTTCTAAATGCGGTTTTACGAAACAGTATAAGGACCTGGAAGAACTACACAAAACATTTGGCGACAAATTGGTTATCATTGGTTTTCCGGCGAATAACTTTGGACAGCAAGAACCTGGCTCCAATTCAGAGATTCAGGAATTCTGTGAACAAAACTATGGTGTAGACTTTTTAATGGCTGAAAAAGTGGAAGTTAAAGGGGATCAGATTTCACCTTTATTTAAATATCTGGTCACACAGGAAAATCCCGATTTTACAGGAGAGATTAAATGGAACTTTGAAAAATTCCTGATCGACGAAAATGGTAAATTAGTACATCGCTTTCGATCAGCTACCAATCCACTGGATCCAGCGATTGTAAATTGGGTAGGAAATAAGAAATAAGTAAAAAGCAAGAAATACAGCTATACCCCAAATAGTGTTCAACTATTTGGGGTATTTTTATGGCTGAAAGACAGCGGGATGATTCTGAAAGTGCTCCAACTCTTCTGCTTATCAAGCCTTTTTTTCGCAGTTAAAATAAACGATTGAAAATAAAAATTGTGGAACTTTTTTACTGAATATTAGCCTATTTTATATACGTGTCATATAAGGCGCGGATGCAGTCTTTGAGCAGTGGATTAAAATTTTCGCTATCAGGTATGTTGCAACCATTGGTGATCACTACAAATCCATATTTTTTTACAGGATTGAAAAACATTGCGCTATATAAGCCGTAAGCAGATCCCGTATGTCCCGTTAATGTAACACCTGGAATTACCGTATTTTCGTTCATAATGGCGAGGCCATATCCTGCATCGCTATTAACAGCTGTTTGCATGATCTTTGCATATTTTTTATCCATTATTTTCTTCCCGCTAGCCACCCCATAGTTCATATGCATCAGCATATATTTTGCGAGATCGAGTGTCGAGATCTTCATTCCACCAGTCGGGGAGAGGACAGGAGTCGTATAGCCTAATTGATAAGCTGCAAGTTCGTCACGCCTTGGTGCATATGCATTCGGTTCTTCGATAATATTAGCGTTGTTATCGAATGAATATAAAGGGACTAATCTCGAATGATCTAGCGAGTCAACACAATATCCACCATAAAGATGCAATGGCTTAAGAATGTTTTTGGAGATGTAGTTATCAAAACGCATCTGCGTCAATTTTTCCAATACGGCGCCAGCCATATTAAAATTTAGATTACAATACTGATATTGACTGCCTGGTGTATAATTATTATAAGAACTTTTCCAATTCGGATTTTTGGTTGGATTGATCACATCCAGATTAAAATAACCGTTTTGATCATTAATGCTCGAGGTGTGAGAAAGTATCATTCGAAGGGTAATTTTTTCCTCGGGATAATTTGGATTTCTAATCGGAAAACCGATAAGATCTCCGAAATCATCATCTAAAGAACATCGCCCCTGCTTCAAAAGTTGCATAAAAGATGTCGCGGTAAATGACTTTGATATGGAAGCGATCCGAAAGATATCATTGTCATCGAGCAAAGTCTTGTCCTCGATACTTTTGTTACCATAACTCTTATGAAAATAAATCTGGTTGTTTTTACCAGCACTACACTAAGTCCTATTGCTTGATATCGTTGCATAATAGTTTGCAATCGTTGGTCAATTTCTGAAGTCTCTTGTCCGAACAATAATACGGGGAGTAACAGCGCTAAGTGAAAGATGATAATGATAGTCTTTTTCATAATGTCTACGGGAATAAAATAATCAGGGTTGGTTACTAACCTTTATTGAATTTAAGATATTCTTTTTGAATACATTGAATAAATTCAGCAAGAGCACTATTCTTACTTTTTATATTCGAAACCAAAATTACCTCTGTTTTACTATCTACGTCATCAAGTTTCAGGATTTTCAATTTTAAATGTGGATACTGTTTTATCGTGGATGCCGGGACCACGGCCAAACCTAATCCCTGTGAAACGAGTTCAAGGATAGAAGACATAGAATTGCTTTGGTGCACAATTTTGGGCTCAAACCCCATGCGATTACAGGTATTGATTGTTAGGCGATGATATTCAGAAGCATATTTTTGATTGAAAGAGATAAAATTTTCATTGAAAAAATTGATGTTCTTAAAGTCTACTTCCGTGGATCCAGCAATAACCATGGGATCTTCAAATAGGGGAGTGACGAGCAGTTCGCTCGCGTAAATAGGCGCACGCATAATGCCGAGATCCAGTTTTCCATTTTCCAGGGCTGTTTTCTGTTTTTGTGTTGATGTCTCAAACAAGCTGACCCGTAGATAGGGAATTTTTGTTGAATCTGTTTCAAGACGGTTGCCAACATCTGCTTTGGTGTGGAACTGATATAGCCCAATTTAAATTCGCCTGAAATATTGTTATGGATCTGTTTTGTGATCGTTTTGCTATGCGCTAAGTTTTGAAGTATCTCAACAACCTCTTCCAAAAGTATTTACCGGCTTCGGTCAGTTCTACCCTTTTGTTCGTTCTGAAAAAGAGTATAACACCCAGCTCATCTTCAAGATCTTTGATTTGTCGACTTAACGGTGGTTGGGACATAAATAACCGCTCAGCAGCCCTTCCGAAGTGGAGTTCCTCGGCTACTGTTTTGAAATAAATAAGATGTCGGATTTCCATTGATACTTTTTGGTATGAATCGATGACAAAATAAATATTTTTAATGAATTTGAGTTAATCCTACCTTTAAATAATTAAAATTTATAGGTGATATCAATGCATAGAATGCAAAAAGCGCTTATGAAAATAACTTGGATATTCGATATTTCCATGGAATGACAAACCGGGCATTTGAGCTCACAAATATTTATTTAGCTATGAGTAAGGCAACATTACAAGAAATTGAAACGCGATTTGACAAAGATGTCGAACGGTTCTCTAATTTAGAAACAGGTCAGGCGACTACATTGGATGCGGTCTGGAATATGGAACTTATAACAGACGCAATTTCATCGCTCTACCCGAATCTTGAGCAGGTGTTGGATATCGGCTGCGGTGCAGGTAATTATGATGTGAAACTGCTTCAGAAAGTCAGGTCCAATCCGGATGTTACCTTGGTCGATCTGAGTTTGCCAATGTTGGAGCGAGCCAAAGAACGTGTTGGCGTACTTACAACTGGCGCAGTTCATTTGATTAAAGGCGATTTTCGACAAGCCGATCTGTCTGAGGAGAAATTTGATGTGATTATTGCGACAGCAGTTTTGCATCATTTGAGAGACGATCAAGATTGGGAGACAGCATTTCGCAAACTTTTTAAACTTCTCAAAAGCGGGGAAGTGTATGGATTTTCGATTTAATCGAACAAAATAGTGTCCCTCTTCAACAGCTGATCTATCGTGAGAAATATGGTGCGTACTTGACTAAATTGCAAAACGAAGCATATCGTGACCATGTTTTTGCCTATGTAGAACATGAAGATACGCCGCGGTCCTTGGTCTATCAGCTTGAGCTATTGGCTAAGGTGGGATTTAAAGATATAGATATACTACACAAAAATTTGTGTTTTGCTTCTTTCGTCGCATTCAAATAGTAATCTTGCTTGATAATAATACGACAAAGCAGACAAAATGCAAGGATAAATGCTGAGTATGGAAACAGGCAATAAAATGAAAAAAATAAGGCGATACGGGGAGTATCGCCATAAAATCACACTAACTATTAAAAAACCTATAGGACTAGGAATTTACAAATTCAATAAACCAATGTCTGTTTGATATCACTTCCCCTGCACCCATCTCGTCTTAGCGAGATATCAAAAAAATAATAAAATGTAGCTATTAAGGTCAATACTTTAAAAAAACAAAGTATTTCCATTGGTTTACGTAAAGATATATGTTTATTTTTTAAATACAAATAAAATCGACGAAAATTAGAAATTTATTATCATTTGATTGTTTTCAAAAATTCCAACCAAGCGATTTGATCGGTTTTGAATGTCAGATCTTCTATGGAAAGTGTATGTAACGGAACCCAACGGAAGGATTGACGCTTATTATCTTCAACTTTCTGATCCAGATCAAAATCAAATGCTTTAGTCGTCGTTCTGATCTGAATGGTCGAAGTATTTTTGACCTGATAATAAATTGATATGATCTGACTATCGTTGAAGCTTGATTTTTCGTAAAAATCAGTGGTATAGATATGCTTAACGACGTCAATGTCAAATGCACACTCTTCTTGATATTCTCTGATTAAAGCCTCCAATAGACCTTCGCCGTACTCTAACCCTCCACCGGGGAATTTGGTAAATGAAACATTTTCCGTTCTTTCATCACTGATCAGCACTTCCTCTTTCTCGTTGATCAATATCCCGTATACTCTTACGTTAAATGGAAACATTATTTATTCTCTATTTATATAATCAAATTTTTTTCTTCTATAATGGCATGAAACCATTTTCAACCGCAAATTCATCCAACCCGATATAGGAGTAATGTCTTGGTAAAAACCAGCCAATTGCTTCCATGATATTCGTAAATTCTTTCTCTGTTCTAAACTGATTGGCTACGATATTAAATACCAGATCTTGAGAGGCCTTTTCTTCGTCTTTATAATTACGTGCGATAAGCATAATTTTGGCATTCTTGACACCATAATAATCCAGAAACTCACGAAGCTGTGTACGAACATGATAAGGTAGGATCGTTTCGGCGGGTTGGCCAACTAAAATTTCTTCATCTTTACCGATTGTGGTTTGCTCGTTTTTTGCGAAAAAATACTCGTCTGTATAAAACTCTTCATTCAGGAAATAATTGACCAGATCGCCATAGGTAAATATCCAGTCTGGATTTTCATTTTGTGTATTAATGGCAATACCAAAGCCTTTTGGTAGTACAAAATCCTTTAAACGGTTTTTGATCACAAAGGCCTGAAAATTCTGATCTTTGGGGACACTTTCCAACTGGAAATAAGGAAATCCGTCCGGACCAACGACTACTTCGGTTTCGGCGAGTTTTAATGTACACTCGGCGATGTTATTTAAGAAGGTATCACGCCATAATTCATCCCGCTCTGCAAAAGGAACCTCCATCAGATTATTAATGATGATGGTTTTTTCCAGATCCCCTAAGCGATTGTCGTTCGCATTGTTACTATCGTCAAATAAATGTATTGTACTCATCTTGGACTGTGATTTTGTTAATTGCAGGTAAAAGTAAAAGAATAATTATAATTTAACGACGTTTTCTTGATTTTGATTGTCCTTTTCGGCCATTGTTTTGGCTACTGGATAGCATTTTCTCCCAGCTCAATAAAAATGGATGTTGATCGTCAATCTGTATCTGTTTATTTAGTGACAACTGTAGTTTGATCCACTTTTGGTTGTCTTCGGCGTCGCAGAGTGTGATGGCCGTACCGTCAGCCTGAGAGCGGCCTGTTCTTCCGATACGATGCGTATATACCTCCGGAGAGTCCGGTACTTCATAGTTTATGATAGCTTCCAAATCGGGGAAATCTATGCCCCTTGCTAGCAAATCTGTGGCAATCAAAACCCTGTTTTCTTTATTTCTAAATTTAGCGACAATGTCCTCGCGCTGCTGTTGCGTCTTATCACCGTATAGTGCTAGTGCCGAAATACCATTTCGATGAAGATCTGCTTCAATCCGTTCGACAGCATGTACCGTCCGCGTGAAAATAAGGGCTTGTGATTTAATTTTGTTTTCAAGAAGGTAACGGACTAGATTTTTCTTGTCATTTTTATCAACATATAATACATACTCGCTTATTTTTCCTTTTTTAGATGATCTTCTACTCTGACTTCTATTGGATTTTTGAGCCTTTTTGAATGATCTTATCCATTTCTGCTGTGCGTGTCGCCGAAACAAAAATAGACTGTCTTTCGGTTGGAAGTGCCTGTATAATTTTATTGATTTCTAATGCAAAACCAAGATCGAGCAATTGATCGAATTCATCAATGACTAGGGTGTTTATCGCTTTTAGATCAACAAGCTGTTGTTCCAAAAAGTCAAGTAATCTGCCTGGAGTAGCTAGGATCAGCTGAGCTTTAGGATAGGCCGCAAGCTGGCTTTCGTAAGTTCCGCCACCATAAAAACTGGCAATATTGAGACCTGTACCCTCAATCAGTTTAGCAATTCGATCTTTCGTTTGGATACAGAGTTCGCGTGTTGGAAGTAGAATAAGAACGGAGGCAGATTCTCTTTGTTCTTTTTCTAATAAATGTTGTACGATCGGGATGGCAAAAGCCTCGGTTTTTCCGGTTCCCGTAGGGGCAATCGCCAGACAATCTTCGCCAGCTAATATAGCAGGGATAGCCTGTTCCTGGACAGTTGTTAATACCGAAAGCTTTTGTTTCTCAATGTTGGAAAAAAGGAGCTTATTGAGTTGTAGTGTCGAAAAATTCACAGTAAAAAGTTAAAATTTAAAAAAGAACTATCTCAATCTCGAGTCTTTGTCTTAGGAGATCATGAAGCTATGAATTTCTGATCCCTTGCCGCTAGCGTTCAATCCCTATCTATAATAATTAAAAATCTGCAAAAATTAGGAATTTTTCTCAAAAAGTACTAATTTGAGAAATTAGAATATTCTATTTCAAATACGAACTATTGATTGTCAAATTATTTGACAAACACCAATTATATAGAATAATATTTTTGTTAAATTTGTTGAAACAAAAAAGAATATGTTTGATACTGCATTTGACCAAAACAATGAATCTATTTCCACTTTGAGCTTTGACGAGTTCAGAAAGATTATTGTGAATGATTATCGGACCGCCTTGGAAAGTCGTTACGTAAGTTTATTGGGACGTAAGGAAGTGCTTACTGGTAAGGCGAAGTTTGGTATTTTTGGCGATGGAAAAGAATTGGCACAAATTGCGATGGCTAAGGTCTTCAGAAATGGCGATTGGCGATCGGGATATTACCGTGACCAAACATTTATATTTGCTTCAGGCATCAGTGATGTCTATCGTTTTTTTCTCAATTATATGCACATCCAGATGTTGAAGCTGATCCATCCTCTGCCGGTCGACAAATGAACTGTCATTTTTCTACACGGGTGCTGGATGATCAGGGAATTGGCTTGATCAAACGGTGCAGAAGAATTCCTTTTCGGATATATCTACCACAGGTGGGCAGATGGCAAGAATATTGGGGCTAGGATTAGCATCTAAATTATATAAACAAAATAGAAACTTGGATTATTTGTCCTATTTCTCGAATAGGGGAAATGAAGTTACCTTCTGTACAATAGGTAATGCTGCAACTTCAGAAGGTGTATTTTTGAAGTCGTCAATGCTGCCGGAGTACATCAGATTCCAGCGATTATTTCTATTTGGGATGATGGTTACGGAATCTCGGTATCGAATGAGACCCAGACCACAAAAGGTGATATTTCTGAAATACTGAAGGGTTTTCAAAAAGAGGAACTGACAAACGGAATTGAAATTTTTAAAGTCAGAGGTTGGGATTATGCGGGCTTGTGTGAAACATACGAACAGGCCGCAAATATTGCAAGAGAAAAGCATATCCCATGTCTGATCCATGTGACTGAATTGACACAACCGCAAGGGCACTCGTCTTCAGGATCCCACGAGCGTTATAAATCTCAGGAACGCTTGCAGTGGGAAACGGACTTCGATTGTATTGCGAAAATGAAAGAGTGGATACAAAGTTCGGGTATCGCTACAGACGAAGAATTGGATCAACTGGATCGTGAGGCTAAGGATTTTGTTCGCCAGGAACAAAAAGAGCTTGGACTGATTATATCAGAACTTTGGCGTTTGAAGCAAAAGAAGCTATTGATCTATTGTCACGAATTCCAAATGAAAAAGCGGACTTCGCAGCAAAAAAACTGCAATCGATGGTTGAACCCTCTCTGAAAGAGGTGTATGGTCAGGTTCGGAAGATCCTACATGAGCTAAAGGGAAAAGACACAGAAGGCCGTCAGGAATTGTTGAATTGGTATAAGGTTAAACAGGAGATTAACGAAAAACGGTATAACTCCAAATTATTTACGGATGGCGTTGATTCTCCCTTCAATGTGCCTACAGTGGAAGCGATTTATAGTGAGGATTCTAAAATTGTAGATGGTCGGGAAGTCTTGAATCTTTGTTTTGAAGAAAATTTTCAACGTGATGAACGTTTATTGGCATTCGGGGAAGATGTAGGGAAAATAGGAGATGTTAACCAAGGATTTGCAGGTCTACAGGATAAGCTCGGTGCACATCGCGTATTTGATACCGGGATCCGCGAAAATTCAATTATCGGTAAAGGGATCGGATTGGCAATTCGTGGGTTAAAACCAATTGCTGAAATTCAATACTTAGATTATTTGATTTACGGTATCACTGTTGCCAGTGACGATTTAGCCAGCTTAAGTTACCGTACTTTCGGAGGGCAAAAGCACCGGTCATTATCCGTACCCGCGGACACCGATTGGAGGGAGTATGGCATTCGGGATCACCGATGTGTGATACTGGGCTCTTTAAGAGGATTGCATGTCTGCGTACCTCGTAATATGACACAAGCTGCTGGAATGTATAATACGCTTTTCCGCTCAGATGAACCAGCTATTGTTGTTGAATGTCTGAATGGATATCGCCTTAAAGAGCGTTTGCCGGAGAATGTTGGTGAATTTACAGTGCCAATAGGTTATGCTGAGCGCATTAAAGAAGGACAGGATATCACTGTTGTTTCTTACGGCTCAACTTTGCGTGTTGTCGAAGAAGCAGCCGTAGAATTAGAACGTTTGGGAATATTTATCGAGATTATTGATGCGCAGACCTTGTTGCCATTTGATAAAGGACAATTATGTGCGGAGTCTCTGAAAAAAACAAATAAGTTGTTAGTGGTAGATGAGGATGTGCCTGGGGCGCTGCCGCATTTATACTGCAGGAAATACTTGAAAATCAAAATGGTTATTATTTACTTGATAGCCAACCTCGGACATTGACTGCAAAAGCGCATCGCCCTCCTTATGGTTCGGATGGTGATTATTTCTCAAAACCATCTTCGGATGATGTTGTAGAGACGGTATATGCAATCATGCATGAGGCCAACCCAGAAAAATATCCATCTATGTTTGAATAAATGGATATTTCTTTGGATTTGTTATTTTAGTAATACTATTCAAAGAGCTGCTTGCAAGAAGCTCTTTGAATAGTATTTTTTAGGGAGAACGCTATTTTGTGTTTTTAAGTCCCTAAACTAACTAAAAATACTTGCGGCACCGATCATGGCTGCTTTTTCACCCAATATAGCTGTATAGATAGTGAATCTATTGAATTCTTTCCGATCCGCGATAAAGATAGGAAGTGCTTTCGCAATATTGCCACCAATAATAAAGAGATTAGTCTGATATTTTTCTTCAAAAAATTGCATAAAATCGAATAGATGTGTTGCGTATTCATCTTTGATTGTTGCGAATGCAGCTGTTTCTCTATGATTGTCCAAAATTTCTTTTAAACCAGTGACATCTTTCCCAGTGAGCTCTTTAAACCGTTTGACAAACCATCTTGTCACAAGATATTCTTCAAAGATACTTTCCTGATAAGGTGTATTCCAAAGGTCTGCATCGAAGGCCTTCTCGCCCTTATTCCATACCGAAGATCCTAAGCCAGTCCCTAATGTAATCCCGAGTATTCTCGGATTGGTCTGAAGGTTCTGTACAAATATTTCACCTTGTAGGAAAGCCGCTGCATCATTGATAAAGTGAATAGCAGTAGAAGGTAAACCCAACTCAGCGGATAAAAGGCTTTTAATGTCCTGATCGTACAAGTTGTCGTACTTGCTTTGCCCTAACATTTTAGAGATGCCATTTTCATAGTCAAAAGGCCCCGGCATTGCTATGCCAATGAATTGAATAGCAGTGGGTGAGGTGGTAATACTATCCTGTATTGTGGAAGCCCAGGTGTGTAAAATCGTTTTAGCATCTCCTTGAGAAAAAACGTGGTTTCTGACCACGTTCTCTAAATGTATATTCCATTGTTTGGTATCAATGATACAGGCAGAAATATGAGTGCCTCCAATATCAACACCTACGACATAATTATCTTGCAGCATGTTTGTAACTTTGATGTTTAAGTAGATGATCCGCAATCACAAGTGCCGCCATGGCTTCTACAATAATTACCGCTCTCGAAACAACACAAGGATCATGTCTTCCCTTACCACTTGCGATGGCTGGGTTGCCATGGATGTCGACTGTTTCTTGATCTCTCATGATGGTTGCAACAGGCTTAAATGCTACTTTAAAAGTAATATCCATACCGTTTGATATGCCGCCCTGTATTCCCCAGAGAAATTGGTATGTGTATGCACTTGATTTAAATCATGGTCATCTGCTACAAATATATCATTATGTTCGGAACCTCGCAACTCTGAACCTGCAAAACCTGATCCATATTCAAATCCATGTACAGCATTGATGCTCATCATCGCTTTCGCGAGGTCAGCATGGAGTTTGTCAAATACAGGTTCTCCAAGTCCAACGGGTACATGTCTTACCACGGCCGAAATGCGTCCCCTACTGTATCACCTGCTTTTCTTACTGAATCTATAAATTCGACCATTTCATTGGCTGTAGCTGGATCAGCACAGCGTGCGATATTAGATTCCCGAAGCTCAAGCAGGGCTTTAAGATCTTTGGTGTCCAAATTGGGAGCTTCGATCGTACCTACACCCGAAACATGCGCGAAGATTTCGATGCCAAATTGTTGTAAAAAGCTCTTTGCAACAGCACCTGCAGCAACGCGGGCGGCTGTTTCCCGGGCTGAGGAACGGCCACCACCACGGTAGTCACGGATACCATATTTCATCTGATAGGTGAAGTCCGCGTGGGAAGGCCTGAAGATATCTTTAATGTGGGTATAGTCCTTGGAACGTTGATCTTCATTTGGTATAACAATGGCAATCGGAGTTCCGGTCGACTTCCCTTCGAATACGCCCGATAATATCTGAGCGGTATCACTTTCTTTCGTTGTGTGGTAATTCTGGACTGTCCGGGTTTCCGTTTATCTAGTTCAGACTGTATAAACTCTTCGTCTATCGTTATATTTGAGGGGCAACCATCAATAATTACACCGATCGCTTTTCCGTGTGATTCGCCAAAAGTGCTGATTCTGAATAAATCGCCAAATGAGTTTCCTGCCATAAGAATTAAATTTCAATAAACTTAGATAAATTTGCCTTTAAATGCAATGAAAACACTACTGTAAAACCTGACTTTATCAATTTTGATTATTTTCAATCATGACTGCGTCTGTCCGTGGGTAGTATTTCTTTTGTTGCCATTAAAGCCATTAATAGCGTGTATATAGGTTATAAAACCTGGAAGTATATAACTGTATTCTCCCAGGTTTTTAAATATTAGTCAATGATAAAAGATTGGTCCTGTAGATGTTTCCAGAAATCAGGATACGATTTTTCTACAACCATTGGCTCCGCAATCTTGATCTGGTCAAAAACCAATGCAAGGGGGCAAACGCCATTGCCATACGGTGGTCCTCATAGGTGTCAAAGGTCACCTCTTTTGGCTGGAATACCTCTGCTGTTTTAAGATGATAGGTTTCGTTATCTGCTATCAATTCAGCGCCAAATTTTGCTATTTCAGTCTGGAGAGCCGCGATACGGTCCGTTTCTTTGATCTTTAATGTCTCAAGACCTGTAAAAGAAACGTCACGACCTAAAGCTGCAGCGACAACGACGACAGTCTGTGCGAGATCGGGGCATTCTTTGAAATCAAATAACGTTTTTTCCGAATCTATTGCTGTTTTATGAAGATGCAAGCCATCGGCTTCAAAACTGGATTGCACGCCAAAATGGGGCATGATATCGACAATTGCAATATCTCCTTGCAGACTGTCTTTTTTAGCCCAGGTAAGACGATAGATGCTCCGTCTTCTGCCAGCGCTACAATAGCATACCAGTAAGAAGCTGCACTCCAATCTGGCTCCACATAAATTGTGCTTTTTGAAAAAGTCTGCGGGGCAATATGTATTTCATTCGCTGTCCACTCATGCTGTATGCCTACGCTTTTTAGCATATCGAGGGTCATGGATACATAGGGTCTGGAAGTCAGTTCGCCCTCGATTTCCAATGTAAGCCCTTTTTCAATGCGGGAGCAATTAATAGCAGCGCAGAGATGTATTGGCTACTGATATTTCCTTTTATCCGGACACGGTCCTTTCCTTGAAATATGCCGCCTTCTATTTTTAGGGGCGGATAGCCGGCTTTTTTTCATAATGAATGTCGGCGCCGATTTCCTTCATGGCGTCAACCAATATACCTATTGGCCGTTGTTGCATGCGTTCGGTCCCTGTAAGAATAAAGTTTCCTTGAACAAGGTTCAGGTAGGCCGTTAAAAAGCGCATTGCTGTACCCGCCGGACCGATGTCAATCGTGTTGTAGCCGGGTTGAGGAGCTGATGCAATCTGCAATACACGGTTTAACGTCACCGTATCGGCAGCCTCGGAAAGGTTTGCTATATCAACTTGCCCCTTGCTCAACGAGTGAATAATAAGAGCACGGTTGCTCTCGGATTTTGATCCTGTCAGTTGAACCGTGCCTTTTATTTTTTTGATGGGTGCGTCAGCTTGATGACTTGTTGATTCATTATGCTTCTGCTGTTGGTTGTTCCTGTGAATTCATTACCGCGTTTTGTTTACGGATAGATTCGTTGTGAATTAATTCTAGGAATTTTGTTGCAAATTCACTGCCCAAAGAAAGTGCTTCAGCAAGTTTTGTGCGTTTTTGAACAATCTCATCCCAACGGTTTACCTGTAAGATCGTCACATTGTTATCGCGTTTGTATTCACCGATTTTCTCTGCAATTTTCATACGCTCGCCGATTTTTTGGATAATTAGATCGTCCAATTTGTCAATGTTGCTACGCAATTCGGCTAATTTATCCTCGAATGAAGGGTTGTCAGAATCAGCTTTACGTAATGTTAAATGATTGATCAACTCTGCTAGGGCTGCTGGCGTAACTTGTTGTTTAGCATCAGTCCATGCAACAGAAGGATCAATATGTGATTCGATGATCAAACCTTGCATATCCATATCCATTGCTTTTTGTGCGATGTACGGTAACAATTCGCGGTTACCACAAATGTGGCTAGGGTCATTGATGATCGGCAAATTAGGGCAAGCAGTTTTTAACTGGATGGCTAAATCCCACATCGGCTCATTGCGGAATGCTGTTTTCTCGTAAGAAGAGAATCCTCTGTGAATAGCACCTAATTTTTTGATGCCAGCGCGGTTGATACGTTCCAAAGCACCGATCCACAGTGATAAATCTGGGTTAACCGGATTTTTACGAAGACTGGTACGTCTACTCCCTGTAGTGCATCGGCGATTTCTTGCACCGTGAATGGGTTTGCAGTGGAACGTGCACCTACCCAAAGTACATCAACACCAGCTGCCAAAGCTTCTTCAACGTGTTTTGCTGTCGCAACTTCTGTAGCTGTCAATAAACCTGTCTCTTCTTTCGCTCTCTTCAACCACTCCAAACCAATGGAACCGATACCTTCAAATTCACCTGGACGAGTACGTGGTTTCCAGATTCCTGCACGTAAAATATTTACTTTTCCAGTGTTTGCCAATAGATGAGCTGTAGATACCAGTTGTTCTTCTGTTTCTGCACTACAAGGGCCTGCGATAATTAAAGGTTTGTCTCCAGTATCCAACCATGATTTCAAAGGAGTGATTTCTAATGTATTTTTCATCGGAATAAATTTTTAAAGGTATTTGAGTCTGCTAAGCTGTTATGCTTGTTTTGTAAGTCTTTATAGCTCCGACAGATTCAGGGTAAGTTGATTTTTTTAATTATTAAATTGTTGATTATAGTTTCTCGTTTTTGATGTATTCGCCCATAATATTGAAATTGATACTATGTTTGAGTACTTTTCGGATCGCAGCCTCATAGTCTGATTGTTTTTTCCATTCAACATCAACGAAAAAGTCATATTCGTTGCGTTTTCCGATAACAGGCATAGACTGAATCTTGCTCAAGTTGATATTTTGCTCAGCAAAACACTGTAAAATTGTCGCTAAGGAACCAACCGTATTCCCTGTTTGGAACGATAAGGATGCTTTATTGGCATTTTTATGTTCGACCACCTCATTCGATAGAACAAGAAAACGTGTTGCATTCTTTTTATTGGTTTCGATTCTTTTTCTAGAATCTCAAGCCCATAAATTTCAGCAGCCAAAGTGCCCGCAATAGCAGCTGTATCAGTCAATTTCCGTTCTGCAATCATCTTTGCTGTGGCCGCTGTGTCTGACCCTTCGGTAATACGTACACCCTCCAACTCCGAAAGAAATTCTTCGCATTGACGGATCGCGATCGGATGTGATTCGATATGTTTGATGTCTTTCAATTTAACACCCGGTAATACCATCAGATTCTGTTGAATGTTGAGATAGACTTCTCCTGTGATATGAAATTTATAATCCCGAAGCAGATTGTAGTTTGGTAACAGACTACCCGCAATCGAATTTTCAATCGCCATAACAATGTAATCTACTTTTCTTTGCTTAAGCAATTCACAGGTTTTTTGAATGAATCGCATTCAACAATTTCGACTTCGCGTCCAAAATATTTAAATGCTGCCTCCTCGTGAAATGAAGCTTTTGCTCCTTGTATCGCAATTTTTAAACTCATTTTTTTGTTGCTATTTTGCCCTTAAACAAGAAAGAGTCCCGATGATCTAAACCGGGACTCTTTCTTGTTATATTTTAATGTATACACAATCTAATCCCGGCTCTTATTTTTAAAATAAAAGAAGTTAAAATAGAAATATGTATATGATCTGTTCATCCTTGTGTTGTTTGACATTTCAAATGTACGAATGTTTTTGAAATATCAAAGAAAAAAATAATTTTTATAAAAAATACATCATTTATCGGTGTGTTTTTGATTGCTTTTTATTACTTTTTTATATTGAAAAGACGTGTTTTTTATAGCTTTTTTGAGATGGCTTATTTTTGTAATTTTCTTTTATATAGTGTTTTATGATTTTTAATGTCTTTTTTATGTCTGTTTTTTTAATAATTTTTTAACATAAAAAATTATTAAAAAGTGCTGTTTTTTTGGTGTTTTTTTGATTAAAAATGCTAGTTTTTTTGTTGAAATATGCTGTGTTTTATCCGTTGTTTGCTGAAAAAGTATTTTATTACCTTTGCCCAAATGTAATTTTTTATGCTAAAGCGATTTAATTTTTTTAGTGAGTGCCACTATCATCTGTTTCTGTTTTTAGGTTTTTCTTATAAAGGGGAGGAACGGTATGTGAAGGTGCGACGGGTAATTGATGGCGATACCTTTGTGATTGAAAATGGTAGTAAAAAAGGCGAACGGGTACGCTTGATTGGGATTGATGCTCCCGAAACAAGGAGAACAGCACGAAAGGAGGTTGGTTACTATGGCGTGGAGGCAAAAGAATATCTAAAAGCTTTGTTGACTGGAAAGAATGTGAAGCTGGTATTTGATGTCGGTAAAAGGATCGTTATGGAAGACTTCTCGCTTATGTGTATCTTAGGGAGAAATTTGTTAACGCGGAGTTAGTAGAGCAGGGCTATGCTGTGACTTACACCCTGACACCGAATGTTCAGTATGCTGATTTTTTTGTAAAATTAGAACGACAGGCCCGTCAGGCTAAGCGTGGACTTTGGAAATAATTTAGTAATAGAACAATGATTTTTGTCCTCATCAGTGTTATTTGTAGCGTCACTGTAGCCGTATTATTAAAATTGGCAAAACAGTATGGCGTAGAAACAAAACAAGTGATTGTCTGGAATTATCCTATGGCGGTTGCTTTGACCTACTTTATATTACGGCCCGAAATAAAAGAAATTAGCTGGGATGCCTTACCATTTCCGCTATATATAGCACTGGCTTTACTTTTACCGGGGATGTTTGTATTAATTGCGCTATCTATCCGTTACAGTGGTTTGGTAAAAACGGAGGTAGCCCAACGACTGTCTTTATTTATTCCCTTACTAGCAGCGTTTTTTTGTTCCACGAAAAGCTACAGGGAAATAAACTATTGGGAATAGGGGTAGGTCTATTGGCGATAATATGTTCCATCGGTTGGCGAAAATCTCTCCCTACAGTAACCCTGTCAAATACAGGATATAAAAATAGTCTCTACCCATTGCTTGTTTTTATTGGTATGGGGATTATTGATATCCTTTTTAAACAGGTGGCATTGCATGTGACGATACCTTATGTCAGTTCGATGTTTATTATCTTTGTCATGGCCATGCTGATTGCATTTGGTTTACTAGGCTATTTTATCTTTGTTGAAAAGCAGATCTTTTCAGGTAAAGCTGTCGTCTATGGCCTGATTTTGGGCGCTTTCAATTTTTGTAATATATTATTTTATATGAAAGCTCATCGGGCATTACCGAGAACCCTTCCATCGTATTTACTGGAATGAATATTGGTGTTATCTCGTTGGGTGCTTTGGTGGGTGTATTATTTTTTAAAGAAAGACTCTCATGGTTGAATTACCTGGGGATAGTTCTTTCCATTATTTCAGTTTTAATTATCGCATATCAGTGAGTTTATTTGAAGATACTTATCGAACGATCGATGCAAACTATGAGGGAATTTTTAGAGATAAAGGAAGCAAATTTATTGCCTATGCATTTCCTTTTAAATCTGAGGAGAAATTAAAAGATCTGCTACAGGAGGTGAAATCCCTGCATCCAAAAGCAAGACACCACTGCTGGGCCTATCGGCTGACTCCAGATCGTAATGTATTTCGCATAAATGATGATGGTGAACCTTCTGGTACCGCGGGGCGTCCTATTTTAAATGCTTTGCTCTCGGCAGATGTTACAAATATAATCGTCGTTGTGGTTCGTTATTTCGGTGGAACCCTTTTGGGCGTACCAGGCTTGATTAATGCTTATAAATCGGCCACACAGGATGCCTTGGATCAAGCTCAGGTAATTGAACGAACAGTTAATGATAGTTATGGGTTGACCTTTGATTATCTAAATATGAATGATGTTATGCGCATTATTAAGGAAGAAGGACTGGAAATCGAAAAGCAGGAATTTGACAATAATTGCTATCTGGAATTTGAGGTGCGTAAAATGCAGGTGAACCGGGTCGTAGATCGTTTTTCGAAAATTGAAGGTTGTCAATTGAATTATTTAAGAACGATATGATAAACAATTCAGAACTCATTTTAAATTCAGATGGAAGTATTTACCATTTGAATTTATTGCCCGAGGATTTAGCCAATACGATCATTACGGTAGGAGATCCGGACCGTGTCGCCAAGGTGTCGAAATATTTTGATCGTATCGAACTCAAAAGGGGAAGCGTGAGTTTATCACCCACACAGGATATATTGGTACTAAACGGCTGAGCGTGATCTCTACAGGGATAGGTACAGATAATATTGATATTGTATTGAATGAGCTGGATGCATTGGTAAACATCGATTTTCAGCATAAGGTTGTGAAAAGCGAGCTGACCTCTTTGGATATCGTGCGTATCGGTACTTCTGGTGCTGTACAGACGGATGTTGAAATGGGAAGCATATTGGCTTCGGAATATGGGGTTGGCTTTGATGCATTGATGCAGTTCTATCAAAAGCCTTACGATGAGATTGAATTGAATATCCAGCAGGCTCTAATTCGGTATTTCCCACAATTGAGTTTAAAACCTTATGTAGCAGGAGCCGGAGAGCGTCTATTAGACCGAATTGCTTTTGATCTGCCCAAGGGGATGACATTGACGGCGCCGGGATTCTATGCGCCACAAGGACGTTGTCTGCGCTCAGATAATACGATTCCAGATCTGATTCCTTTGGTAAATTCATTTAAGCATAACAATTTCCGTTTGACCAATCTAGAAATGGAAACCGCGGGTATCTATGCTTTGGCGAAAATGTTTGGCCATCAGGCCTTATCCGTAAATGCCATTTTAGCAAGTCGGGTAGCGGGAGAATTTTCGCCGAATCCTGAAGCAGTCGTGGAAAAAGCCATTCAACTGGTACTGGAAAGAATTTAGAAAAATCTCTCCAAGTACCACATGTGCATTAAACAACTCCTTTCCTGTTGGAGTCAAATTTGAGCATAATAAAGAGTAGTATCGTGAAACTCCAGAGTGAAGACCCACCATAGCTGACAAATGGCAATGGAATCCCAATGACAGGAATAATTCCTATGGTCATTCCGATATTGATAAACAAGTGAAAAATAGGATAGAAGCCACGCCGTAGGCATAGATTCGGGCGAAAGCCGAACGCTGTCGTTCTGCAATATGGATGATACGCAAGAGCAGCGTGAGATAGATGGCAATTAATGTTACTGAACCTACAAAGCCCCATTCTTCCCCACTGTGCAAAAGATAAAGTCAGTACTTTGCTCGGGAACAAAGTTATATTTGGTCTGCGTTCCTGCAAATAGCCTTTTCCCCAGAACTGACCCGATCCAATGGCGATTTTGGACTGGTTCAGATTATAACCCTTTCCTTTGAGGTCTTCTGTTTTGCCCAAAATGATGTCGATTCGGTCGCGCTGATGCGGTTGTAATACATGGTCGTAAACCAGATCCACACATAATATAAATGCAGTACAGGCTGCAAAAAGGATACTTAGATTAATAATATATTTTCTCTTTTTTCGGAAGCTCCACATAAAAAATCCAATGATAGCAGCCAAGACTAAAATAAGAATCCATGGATTGAATAACAGCGCTAAAACGAAAAGTAAGATACAGAGACCTCCGAATATCAATAGTTCATTGTTTACATAACCTTCACGATAAAAAACAAAAATCAGGGAAAAGAATGCCAATGCAGAACCGGTGTCGGGCTGTAGCATAACTAAAAATACAGGAAATAGTACAATTCCGGCTCCCATGGCCAATGTTTGCATGGTGGGGGCTTTATTGCTCTGCGCACTTAGGAAGTTGGCCAGCAACAGACAGGTGGAGAGCTTGGCAAACTCGGAGGGTTGAACCTGAAAAATCCTAAATCAATCCAGGCCTGATTTCCGCCGACATTTCGCCCGACAACCAAAACAATGACAAGGAGTATAGCTGTTATACCATAAAATATGGGTGAGGCCGAGCTGAAAAATTTGGCATCGATAATCAAGATGGATATACCGAGAATAATCGCTGAGACCAGATAGAGTGACTGCTTTCCATAGTTGGTACCCAAGGTGAAAAAACCAGGCATTTCTGGATTAAATACAGCAGCACGGATATTGAATAGACCGATCAGACAAAGTGAGAGCCAGAGTATGATTGTTAACCAATCTATTTTTCCAAAGAAACTATTTTTTTGATTATTCATGTCTTCTTTTTACCTCACTATGGTGAACAATTGTTTCTTTTGGTTTTACCAATGCCGCTAATTGTCGTTTTGATTTAACAGTATCTGTTTTTGATTTGATCGAATCCGCTTTCTTGACATCTTTACTTTTCGGATCTATTACTTTCTTTGGTGCAGGAAGAAAATTTGCTTTATAAATCCGATCCTGAATATATTTTGGTGTCGTAATGGTATCCTTCAGGTATTTTTCGACCATCATACTGGCGATTGGGCCAGCCCAAGTTCCACCATAGCCAGCATTTTCAACAAATACCGCGATGGCAATTTTAGGATTTTCCCGTGGTGCAAATGCAAAAAATACGGCGTGATTTTCTCCATGTGGATTTTGTGCCGTCCCTGTTTTTCCACACATTTCAATACCCGGGATACGATTGGACCAAGCTGTTCCTTCAGGCGTGTTGACAGCGTCGCTCATCCCCTGGATGACTACAGGATAATATTTTTCATCTACCCCAGCGCTGATCTTTTCTGTAAATTCCTTTTTGGCGATTTTTTGTGCGCCGATACCCTTGATGAGATGCGGTCTATAGTAAAAACCTTTGTTGGCTACAATAGCCATAATATTGGCCATTTGTAGGGGTGTTATACCCATCTCTCCCTGGCCAATGGAGAGGGAGATGTTGAAACTTGAACGCCATTTGTCATTGCCATATCGTTTTGTATAAAACTCCGATGTAGGCAATAATCCCGGTTTTCCCCGGTAAATCTATCCCCAATTTGTGCCCGATTCCAAACTGCGTAGTTGCATTGCGCCATAGGTCGTAAGCTTTTGGCCCCGAAAGCCCCCGCCCGTCGATCATTTTGGCGTAGGTGAACCCATAATAGGTATTACAGGATACGGCTACAGAACGTTGTAAAGTGGTTGAACCGTGGTAGTGGGTACAGCCCATCCAGCCGCGTCCGCCACCATAGCTATAACCATGAGGACAGAAAATACAGTGTTTCGGTCAATGACGCCAGCTTGCTGTGCAGTCAGGGCTGAAACAACCTTAAAAACGGATCCCGGAGGATATGAGGCTTGAATAGGACGATTAAAAAGGGGCTTGGTATCGTCATTCAATAATTTCATGTAATTATTGCCGACTTGTCGACCTACCATCAGATTGGGGTTGTAACTCGGGCTACTTATATAGGCCAAGATTTCCCCCGTTGCGGGCTCAATGGCGACAATAGAACCGAGCTTATTTTTCATTAAGTTTTCACCTAATATTTGAAGATCCTTGTCTAACGAGGAAACTAATCCTTCACCAGCAACGGCCAAGGTATCGTATTTCCCTTCCATAAATATCCCTTTGGGACGATTTAGCGCATCCACCATCAAATTGTTGACGCCTCTTTTACCGCGAATCAGATCTTCGTAGGAACGTTCGACACCACTTCTTCCGATATAGTCACCACTTCGGTAAAATCCGTTGGATCGTTCAATATCTTTATCGTTTACTTCACTCACATAACCCAAAAACTGAGCGGCAATACTATCGGGATAACTTCTGATGGTTCTCTTTTGAACATAAAATCCACGAAACTGATATTGATATTCTTGATATTGCGCCCAAGTCCGGACGGATAGCTGTTTTTCAAAAATTGATGCCCTGTATGGAGAATGGGCACGAGCCTTATCCATCCGTTTAATAAAGCCTTCTTTGTCAATATCAATTAATTTACAAAACAAAGCCGTGTCAATCTCCTTGACTTCGCGAGGGGTAACCATTAGGTCGTAAACAGGTTCATTTTGTACCAATACTTTTCCTTTGCGGTCTAAAATAACACCCCTTGCAGGATAGACAATGACCTTTCGCATGACATTACTATTGGCTGAATGTATATAGGAATCGTCGATGATCTGTAAATAAAATAAACGGGCAATCAAAGTCAGCGCGATGGCAACAAAGATTCCGGAAACGACGTACTTGCGAGCAAAAAAACTATTCATAGAAATAAATTTCTATTCACTGATCTACTACAATCGATCTTTCTTTTTGTAGAATAATATGCTAAATAACAGCATGATAATTACCGTAAATATACAACTTAAAACAATACTGAGCAGTGTGTATTGAATATGTTGGAAGGAGAAAGATTCCAGTAGATACAGGAATGTATGATGAATCAATGTACCAAAAAGATATAGGAGAAAAACCATCTCACATTCATCAACCCCAACATTGGTGTAAGAAATGAGTCCCGTTCCTCTACTTCAAGGGTGATCTTCATAAAGAAAATTCGGAATGCAGCCAAAGCCACGCATGCGGCGGTGTTGACCCCAATGTGTCATAAAAGGAATCAACTGTCAAACCTGTTAGAAAAGCAATCAGGTAAACCAGAAAATTGGGTGTTCCGGTCGGTAGCAAAAAGATAAATAAAACATAGGGAAATGCCGCAACCAAGTTATAATAGCCAATATTTTGGAACAAAAATACCTGCATTCCAATTAAGACGATAAATCGAATAAAATTAAATATTAAAATCCTAGCCATTGTCTTTAGTCGATTCCTCCAATGTTTTTAATTCATTACTTAATAAATCCTTTACTACATATACATGTTGTAGATTGGAGAAATTGGTGCTTAAAAGAATGCGAAGATCCAGGAATGCATCTCCAGAAGAAATGCCGGTTTGAATAACTGTGCCCACAAAAATACCTTTTGGAAAATGTCCTGAATATCCCGAGGTATAAACTTTGTCGCCTTTGTTTACTTTGATATGATTCGGAATCTCCTTAACCGTAGCTGCGCGATAATCGATGTTGTTACCCCAAACTAAAGAGCCAAAGGTCTCACTACGGCCCAAAGTGACTGATATACGGGTGTCAGGATGTAATAATGATTGCACAGTGGAAAATTAGGCGAAACATTTAATACGATACCAACGACGCCATTTGGAGCAATCACACCCATGCCCTTTTCAATACCATCTTTACTACCTCTATCCAACGTGATTGTATTCGCTTTTTGATGAATACTGTTGTTGATTACATTTGCAATAATAAATTGGTAACGCCCAAATTCACTGCTATCGATGAGTGGTACTGGTCCGATCTTAATACTATCCGTTGATTTATAGGCTTGAAGGTCTTTCCGTAACTGCGCGTTTTCTTTAGCTAAGGCATCATTTGTCTCGCCTAGATGTAAATAGCTTTTCCACGAGTTTACCTTTGCATAGAGGTTGCCGATTACACTGTTGGACGAATTTAACACCGAGTTGCGTTGAAACGAATTGTTGGTAATAATCAAAAATAATGAGAATCCAAAAAATAGGATAAACCAAAAGAATGCATTATATCGTCTCAGGAATAACCAAAGGTTTCTCATTTTTTATCGTGGGTATTTAATAAGCAAGCGATATAATAATTTTGCATATTATATCGCTCTTTAATAAAATCTTGTTAATTATCGAACGCTAATTATTGCATCAAGAATTTGAATCGACCAATATTTTTAAGCGCAATACCGGTACCTCTTACAACAGCACGAAGAGGATCTTCGGCAATGTGTACAGGAAGTTTTGTTTTCGCTTGAATACGACGGTCTAAACCACGTAATAACGCGCCTCCACCAGTCAGATAGATACCTGTTTGATAGATATCGGCAGACAACTCTGGAGGTGTAATTTCAAGTGCTTTTAAGATGGCTTCTTCGATTTTCGAAATTGATTTATCCAAACAATGGGCAATTTCAGTGTACGAAACGGTAATCTGTTTGGGGACACCAGTCATGAGGTCGCGACCTTGAACTGCAAAATCTGCAGGTGGTTCCTGTAATTCAGGAAGTGCCGCACCAACTTCAATTTTAATCTTCTCCGCAGTACGTTCGCCGATCATGATATTATGTTGTCTACGGATGTATTGAACAATATCCGAATCAAAGTTGTCACCCGCTACACGGATGGACTGATCACATACGATACCCGATAATGCGATGACGGCAATTTCTGTCGTACCACCACCAATATCTATAATCATGTTACCCATTGGTTCTTCCACATCGATACCGATACCTACGGCAGCTGCCATTGGCTCGTGGATCAGATAAACTTCTTTGGCACCTGCAATTTTGCAGAATCGCGTACCGCTCTCTTCTCTACCTCGGTGATACCTGATGGAATACAGACAACCATACGCAAGGATGGAAAAAACCAACTCTTACCGTTGTTAACCAATTTTACCATCCCTCTGATCAGGTGTTCAGCGGCTGTAAAATCAGCAATTACTCCATCACGTAAAGGTCGTACCGTTTTTATATTATCGTGTGTTTTACCTTCCATTTGCATGGCCTGTCGACCGATGGCAATCACTTTGTTTGTGGTGCGGTCAAATGCAACAATAGAAGGCTCATCCACTACTACTTTGTCATTATGAATTATAAGGGTGTTTGCAGTACCCAAGTCAATCGCAACTTCTTGCGTAAACCAATTAAATAAGCCCATTTGCTAATCCTTAAGCTATTTTAAAATAATATGCAAACCTACACAAAAAAATTAATCTTTTTGAGGTTCTACATCAAAAAAAAACTATATTCTGCAAGTAAATTCTATCTGGAAAAAACTGTCTTTAAATTTAACGAATATAATCTACAATTGTTACGTCTAATAGTAACTTATTTTTTATTGGAAGCAATAGCAAGCAGGAATTAAAAATATGTTTTTGAATTCTTTGCTATCCGTATGAGCACTGGGGTTTTCAGGACCGTAGCTTTGACAACGATATGGGAGTGGGCGACAAGTTTTAAGATCAACTATTTTTTTGATCAACTTTCGGTTGTTTTTTAGTGGTGCTGAAAAAAAAGAGTGCCATTATTTTTATTGAATAATAGCACTCTTTTTTGTGTAAAAAGCAGTGTTAATCTGTCTTTTACAATTTTATTTATCGACTTTTATTGTATCGTTTTCGCTTGTTCTTCAGGCGTTGGCTCGTCATACTTATGGAAGATTAAGCGGACACCACTGTTTTTCGTGAAAAACTTCACGGTCCAGTTTACAAATGTGATCAACTTATTTCTAAAACCATAAATGGACATCAAGTGGACAAACATCCAAGTCATCCATCCGAAGAAACCACTGAAGTGAATTTTGCCCATATCAACGACAGCTTTATTACGCCCTACTGTAGCCATTGAACCCTTGTCAAAATAGCTGAATTTTTCGGTAGGTTGATTAGACATCGTCTGAAGGATGTGTTTAGCGACATATCCACCCTGTTGCTGTGCTACTGGAGCAACGCCCGGTAAACCGCGAGGTAGATCGTCTGTAATAAATGCAGATACGTCACCAATGGCATAAACACCTGGCATGTCAATGACACGGCATTGATCGTCTGTCTGTATACGGTTACCACGTTGGATAACCTCTTTTTGAATCCATCTGGATATTGACCCGCAACACCCGCACCCCAGATGACTGTTTTTGTTTCGATGCTTCTACCATCGGCGAAGGTAATGGAGTTACCATCGTATCCAGTTACCTGTACATTCAATAGTACTTCAACACCTAAATCCTTTAAATATTTTTCAGAATTTTTTGATGCTTTCTCCGATAGATTAGCCAACACTTTTGGTAGGCCTTCCACCAGGTAAACAGACATCTCTGATTTCTTTAATTCAGGATAGTCTTTTTCCAGCACATTATTCTTGATTTCTGCAATAGCTCCAGAAAGCTCTACTCCAGTAGGACCACCACCAACGATCACAAAGTTCAAATTAGGCTTACGATCTTCAGGATTAGGGATCATTACTGCTTCTTCAAGATTTTGAAGAACGTAACTACGTATATTAAGTGCCTCCTGGATGTTTTTCATTGGCAAGGCATATTTTGTAATTTGCTGATTGCCGAAAAAATTTGTCGTTGCACCAGTGGCAACAACCAAATAGTCGTAGTCAAAATCTCCGATATCAGTTTTAACAATTTTAGCCTCGTTATCGATGCTTTTTACGTCGGCAAGTCTAAAATGGAAGTTCTCCTGATTTTTGAACATTTTACGGACAGGGAAGGAAATGGAGTCCGCAGAAAGTGTACCAGTAGCAACTTGATACATTAATGGTTGAAAGGTATGAAAGTTGTTTCTATCTAATAAGAGAACTTCAACTTCCTTATTTTTAAGCTTTTTAGCAACTTCAATTCCTCCAAATCCAGCACCAATAATGATTACTCTTGGGAATTTTCTATTTGAACTATTGCTTGGCATATTTTTAATAGTTTGTTGTAAAAATTCGTACAATCGAATTAAGCTGCAAATATCTTAAATTTTGAACCAAAAAACTAAAAAATATTTATTTATTATGGCAATACATTGTGAAATTTATCGTTATAAGGCCAATTCTTTTAATAAAATATTTTGTAGTGTTTTGGTTTTAAGTCTTTTATGACTCAGAGAGGCGCTAAAAAAAAACTTGCATAGATAACAAAGTCATTGTGTATAAAATACACAATGACTTTGTTATTGCAATGCGCCTTTCAGCTTGATTTTCATGCCATTGTTATTATTATGAAGATGAAGTTGACAGGCGAGTCGACTTTGCCCATCTGCATCTGGTAAGGTGTCTAACATATCTAACTCCTGGTCGCTAGCTTCTGGAAGATTATCCAGGCCTTCAAGGACTTCAACATGGCATGTAGCACATAGCGCCATACCTCCGCAGGTAGCCAATAT
Organism: Sphingobacterium sp. E70; assembly: GCF_019285695.1. Lineage (NCBI taxonomy): Bacteria > Pseudomonadati > Bacteroidota > Sphingobacteriia > Sphingobacteriales > Sphingobacteriaceae > Sphingobacterium > Sphingobacterium sp. E70. The sequence goes on from NZ_CP079104.1 coordinate 4,022,937, forward strand.
ATCGTATGCTGAGGCCTTTAAAATTTCCATCAACGAAAGATTGATATCTGTAGGTACCTCGATTGTGTTTTCCGAACCATCTCGATCGACGACAGTTACTTGTATCAAATTGTCTTCCATGGCTAAAAAGTATTGATACCGTTTACGGTTGTATATTTAAATGTTAACTTTTGATCCGGGTAAACAAATTTGAAAGCACTTTGACACATCAGAGCAGCTTCATGGTAACCGCAGAGGATCAGCTTTAGTTTGCCGGGATAGGTATTAATATCGCCAATGGCATAAATGCGTTCGACATTGGTCGAATAATCGAAGGTATTGACCTCAATTGCATTTTTATCAATATTTAACCCCAGTCAGCGATTGGCCCCAGCTTAGGTGTCAAACCATATAGTGGGATGAAATAATCCGCTTCGACCGCAATCGTTTCTTTATCCTTATTTATCGTTTCAACTGCTGTAAGCGTACCATTTCCATGTATATTACTCAGGTTATGGGATAAAAGTAAATTAATTTTGCCCTGTTGGGCCAATTTAAAGACTTTTTCCGCCGAATCGGGCGCTCCCGAAAAGAATCACTGCGATGAATGAGCGTAACGTGTTGTGCAATATCAGCTAAATGGTAAGTCCAATCCAGCGCAGAGTCCCCTCCACCAGCAATCACAATCCGTTTGTCCGCATATTTGGCGGGATCTTTTACCATATAATCCACCCTTTACCTTCAAAGAGATGCAGATTTTGAATCTCAGGTTTTCGGGGTTCGAAGCAGCCGAGTCCACCGGCAATGACAATAACCTGGGCATGCACTTTTGTGTCATCACTCGTGGCGATGATAAAAGAACCATCATCCTGTTTTTCGATCTGTTCTACACGTTCACCCAGTGTAAAAGTAGGCGCAAAAGGTTTTATCTGCTCAAGTTGATTATCAATAAGCTCCTGAGCGGTGATGCTCAGGTAGCCCGGTATATCATAAATGGGTTTGTGTGGATATATTTCGGATAACTGTCCGCCAACCTGAGGTAAAACATCGATCAAATGGCACCTCATTTTTAGAAGTCCAGCTTCAAAAACAGCAAACAATCCTACTGGTCCAGCACCGATGATACAAATATCAGTATTTATCATAGCTATTATACATTTAAATTGTTGTAAATGGTGTTTAATATTCTTGTAAAATCCGCGAAATCTTTTTCTGTTAATTTCTCCCAGGCTTTCATGCGGATCGCTGCGACGATAGGGGATAAGGATGCCACCTTAAGTTTCCCTTCTTCCGTCAAATGGAGATAGAGACTTCGGCGGTCTGTCTCGTCAATAACACGTTCAGCCAAACCTTTTTTCAGTAGGATATCCACGATACGGGTCAACGTGGGTTGATCTTTGCCGCATCGTTTAGCTAATTCTTTTGGGATAGCTGGTCAGTTTCATATAGCGCCTTTAAGACGGCCCATTGATCCACCGTAATGTCAAATCCCTTTTCTGTAAAGGACGATTGCGCAAATTGTTTTACCTTCTTGGCCGTTTGATCCAAGATGAAAGAATAACGGTCGAATTTTTCGTTTAGCATACAAATATTTAGTACAACAAATATCTAAAATTATTTAGTGCAACAAGTAATTTGAATGCAATAAAAAAAGGCGTTCAAATTTTTGAACGCCTTTTTATGTTATTTTAAAGTTTATTATGGTCTTACTACTTCAGCTTTTTTGCAGTATTACCTTCAGCCAAATGCTTTCCTTTACGTAAATCGTATACAGAAGGCGCAGCCAGGATAATTGAAGAATAGGTACCCACAATAACACCGATTAGGATCGCGAAAGAGAATCCACGGATAACCTCACCACCAAAGATGAACAAGACTGCAAGAACGAAAACGATCGTCAATGAAGTAATGATTGTTCTACTCAATGTTGAGTTGATCGCATGATTTACAACCTCACCAAGATCTTCGTTATGCGCATTAGGTTTTGATACGAATTCTCTCAAGCGGTCAAATACAACCACAGTATCATTCACCGAGTATGCGATTACCGTTAAGATGGCCGCCACAAAGTGTTGGTCAATATCCAATGAGAATGGCACAATACCATCCAATATGGAGAATAAACCTAATAGAATAATTGCATCGTGGATGGTTGCAATCGCTGCACCCACTGAGTACTCCCATTTGCGGAAACGGATTAGGATATAAGCCGCCACGATAATAATGGAGAATATTGCCGAGCTAGTTGCTCTTGACTTGATGTCTGATGCAATACTAGGTCCTACTTTTTGTGAGGACAGAATCTCATGTTTGTTGGAAGCATCTACCTTGGATAGTCCTTGGTTTAATTTATCCAATACTTCCTTATCGGCAGCATCAGAAGTTTCTTCAATATGATACGTTGTTGTCACACGAAGTTGGTTTGATGCACCAAATACTTTTACTTCAGTTGTTTTTTGGAAAATATCGTCCAAACTGGTACGAACAGCTTCCGGATCAACTGGTTTATCGTAACGAACAGTATAAGTACGTCCACCTTGGAAATCTACACCTAAACTGAAACCTTTTGTGAAAATTGAAGCTGCAGAAATTAAGACTGCTACAACGGAGATTGCGTAGAATACTTTACGTTTTTGAACGAATTTGAAGTTTGCATTATGCAAGGTGTTTGCAGACCAAGGGAAAGATACTTTAATTTTAATATCTTTTTCCAACATCCATTCAAAAATAACACGTGTTACAAGTATTGCTGTAAACAATGATGTGATAATACCAACCATCAATGTTGTTGCGAAACCTAAAATTGGACCACTACCAAATAAGAATAAGATGATACCAATTAAGAATGTGGTAATCTGTGAATCTAAGATAGATGGTAAAGCATGTTTATAACCATCAGCAACCGCCTGACGAATTGATTTTCCTAAGCCCAATTCCTCACGGATACGTTCATAGATCAATACGTTAGCATCGACAGCTGTACCCATTGTCAATACGATACCGGCAATACCAGGTAAGGTCAGTACGGCATTGAGCGATGCTAATACACCCATGATAATGAATACGTTCAACAATACAGCAATGTTAGCCACGATACCTGCAGTGTTGTAGTATGCAATCATGAAGATCATCACAACGACAATACCGATTACCGCTGAATTGATACCCGCATCAATAGCCGCTTGTCCCAATGTCGGACCAACAACTGCTTCTTCAACGATTTTAGCTGTGGTCGGAAGACGACCAGCTTTCAATACGTTTGCTAAATCTTTTGTATCCTCTACAGTAAACGAACCTGAAATTGATGAACTACCATTTGGAATTTCACCATTAACAGAAGGAGCTGAATAAACTACATTATCTAAGACGATAGCGATAGCATCTCTATTTTGAGCCGCTTTTGCTGTGATTTTCTTCCATTCACGTGCACCTTCATTATTCATTTGCATACCAACGACAGGTTGGTTTTTCTCATCAAAGTTGGCATTTGCATCAGTGATCACGTCACCAGTCAATACAGCACCATTATCTGCTCCTACTGCTTTGATAGCATATAGGAAAGTTGCTCTGGTGTTTTTTGCTCTGGTTTTACCGCCCATAAAAGCTTTAAGTTACCTGGAAGAATTGATTTTACTTCTGGGCGTTGCAAAAAAGCGTTTACTTTAGCTGTATCTTTCAATGAAGCAATACCGACCATAGCGCCAGGCATAAGTGCCATTTGTTGGTTTTCACCCATATAAACTGCTGGACGTAACACTTCAAATAATGGGTTTTTCTGACCTAGATTAAGCGCTGCACTATCCTTTTTAGCTTTGCTGTCTTTTTGACCACCGGTTAAGTTGGACAATAAATCGTCTGACTTTTTCGTTGTGTCAGCAACAGTTTTAGTTGTCGCAGCTGGTGCAGCTTTTAAAGTAGTTGCTAATGTTCTGTCAATATTTTCTAATACAGGGTAAACTTCTTGATTGGTGTAAGTCTCATAAAACTCCAATTTAGCCGAACCTTGAAGTAGATTACGAACACGACTTTCGTCCTTTACACCTGGTAATTCCACTAAGATACGGTTTGTACCTTGTTGAATCTGGATGTTTGGTGAAGCAACACCGAACTTATCAATACGTGTACGGAGTACTTTGTACGAATTTTGAATGGCGTTGTCAGCTTCTTTTTGAAGGAATGATTCAACTTTTGAATCAGAATCACCTGGTTTAATTAAAGAAGCGTTGTCTTTTGTCGAAAAGAATGTCGAAAGTGGGGTAGAAGCTCCAATGGATTTATATTCTTCCATAAATAAAGCGACAACCGTTTTTGACTGGTTTTGCTTTTTGCTACCGCTTGTTCCAACGCTTTGTTGAATTTCTCATCTTTTGGATTGTTGGCCAGATTACGGATCAACTCATCCAATGAGATCTCCATGGTAACGTTCATACCACCTTTTAAATCCAATCCTAAAGCCAGTTCATTCGCTTTTGCTTCCCTATAGGTGTATTTCGCAAAACCTAAATTGTACACTACTTCACCTGCCATAGAGTCTAGATAGCTCTTTTCTTTTGCCAAATCTCCTTTGGCAAAATTCTCAGCATCTTGCTCCACTTTGCGGGTCACCCAAGTAAATGATAGGGAGTATAGACACGCTAATGACACCACTATCACTAAAAGTTTAATCAGCCCTTTACCTTGCATCGTCTGTTATTAATTGTATTAATTTTAATGTTAAATACTGTTTATGTAATTGATAATTAGTTCTTGTTTAATCACACTTTACCAAGAATGGCAAAGGTATAAAATTTTTGTAGAATGAAAAGCTTTATTTATGCCATTTAGGTCAAAGGCATAAAATTAGAAGAAATGCTGAAAAAAAGAAATATTTAATGGATTTATTTTATAAAAAAGGCCCTGCTCAAACTTGAGCAGGGCCTTTTTATAATTCTTTAACACTATCTCAATGTATATTTAATACCGAAAGTGAAAGTTGAAGCATCGAAATCATTACCATGATTTAATCTCCAGTCTGGTTTCCAGTCTGCGTGAAATCCGATAGGGGCAGCAGGGATTTTAAATTCCAAACCTAATTGTGGTCTTAAACCAACAAGAGTAATGTTGTCACCAGCGTCAACAAATGTCAATTGCGCACCAACACCTGCATACCATCCTAATCCGTTTACACCACGGAATGGTCTAGCATATTGATAATCCGCACCTACAGCAACAACGTTGTCATCAAACATCACTTGCGCTTGACCATTGTTTGTTCCACCAAAAGATTGCTTGTATTGAACACCCCAAAGATCACCACCAGTTCCGTCAAAAACAACACCAATAGCGGCACGTTGTGGTGATTGAGCTTTCGCTTCTTGTGCACCAAATGCTAATGCTGCAACAGCAGCTAATGAGAGTAAGGTCTTTTTCATAATTATCTTTACTTTATATTTTCATTAATTAAAATTACTTTTCGTGCTAACCAAAAGCAAATAGCTTGCCAAAAAAAGGATGCAAGCAGCTAGGGTGATCTTTTGTGTCAATTCATAACCGTTCTAATTTGTCTAGCGATTGTAATTTGTTTATTTTTTTTTTTATATTGCTTATTTTTCTTAGATTTGCCTGGCAAATAGAAAACCCAATACATATTTGCCATGCAATTAGATCCACAAAAATTCGTAGCAGAAGGTCTCACTTACGATGACGTTTTATTAATTCCAGCTTATTCTGAAATTTTACCACGTGACGTCGATACGAGTACCTCGCTGACAAAAAAATCAAATTAAATATTCCATTGGTTTCTGCGGCAATGGATACGGTAACTGGTGCTGATTTAGCAATTGCTATAGCACAAGCGGGCGGTATTGGTATGTTACATAAGAACATGACTATTGCAGAGCAAGCCGCTGAAGTACGCAAAGTAAAGCGTTCTGAAAGCGGTATGATCCAAGATCCAGTAACACTATTAGCCAATGCTACTGTTGGTGATGCCTTTAATATTATGAAGGAACATAAGATTGGGGAATTCCAGTGGTTAATGAAAAAGGTCAATTAGTGGGGATCGTAACCAATCGTGACCTTCGCTTTCAAAAGATATGACTCGTCCGATCAATGAGTTGATGACGAAAGATAATCTTGTCGTTGCTCCCGAAGGAACGGATTTGGTGAAAGCAGAAGAAATTCTTCAGAACGAAAAAATTGAGAAACTTCCAGTTGTCAACAACGAAGGTATCTTGAAGGGTTTGATCACCTTTAAGGATATCCAAAAATATAAGCATTATCCGAATGCAGCTAAAGATAGCCATGGCCGTTTATTAGTAGGTGCTGCAGTAGGTGTTACTCCAGATACATTGGATAGGGTTGAGGCTTTGGTAAAAGCTGGTGTGGATGTGGTAACGATCGATACGGCACATGGACACTCCAAAGGTGTTATTGATAAATTGAAATTGGTGAAATCCAAGTTTCCAGAACTGCAGGTGATCGTAGGGAATATTGCAACAGGCGCAGCCGCAACAGCATTGGCTGAAGCTGGTGCAGATGCCGTAAAAGTAGGTATCGGACCAGGTTCAATCTGTACAACACGTATTATTGCAGGGGTCGGTGTTCCTCAATTGTATGCGGTGTATGAAGTCGCTAAAGCACTTAAAGGAACAGGAGTGCCTTTGATCGCTGACGGTGGTATCAAACAAACAGGTGATATTGCAAAAGCTATCGCTGCTGGAGCAAGCACAATTATGGCTGGATCTTTATTTGCCGGCGTGGAAGAAGCTCCCGGAGAGACTATCATGTACGAAGGACGTAAATTTAAATCGTACCGTGGTATGGGATCTATCGAAGCAATGGAAAAAGGATCTAAAGACCGTTATTTCCAAGATGTGGAAGATGATATCAAAAAACTAGTCCCTGAAGGTATTGTGGGCCGTGTTCCTTATAAAGGTACATTGGCTGAAGTTGTATATCAATATATCGGTGGGTTACGTGCTTCAATGGGTTATTGTGGTGCTGCAACGATCGAAAAACTGCAAGATGCACAATTCGTTCGAATTACAGGTGCCGGATTGAGAGAGTCTCATCCGCATAATATCTCTATTACGAAAGAGTCACCAAACTATAATAGCAGAGGTTAAACACAAGTGATACTATAAAAATCCGACGGTTTTAAATTGTCGGATTTTTTTGTGCAAAAATATTGGCATGATTGCCCTAGTGATCGATAGGAAATTTGTACTTTTATACCCTATTCTCAGGTTTTAAAATTTAAGGAGTTAATTTGGATTATTTAGCGGGTTTAAACCCTTCACAACGAGGAGCCGTAGAGCAAACAGAAGGCCCTGTGATGATTGTTGCAGGAGCCGGTTCAGGAAAGACACGGGTAATTACCTATCGTGTTGCACACTTGATTCAAAAAGGCGTTGATCCATTCAATATATTGGTATTGACATTTACGAACAAAGCAGCCAAGGAAATGCGTGCGCGTATTGTTTCAGTCGTCGGAAGCGAAGCGAAAAACATTTGGATGGGAACATTCCACTCCGTATTCGCAAAAATACTTCGCGTTGAAGCTGAACTAATAGGATACCCTAGAAATTTTACCATCTACGATACAGACGATACCAAAAGTTTGTTGCGTGCCATCCTAAAGGAGATGAACCTGGATGATAAATTATACAATGTCAACCATGTTTATGGCCGGATATCACAAGCCAAGAATAATTTGATATCCCCTCAGGAATACAATAAAAATGAAGCCATATTAGCCGAAGATATTTCAAATGGACGTGGACAATTGGGACAGATTTACATGACCTATGCACAACGCTGTTATCGCGCGGGTGCCATGGATTTCGATGATCTCCTGTTCAAGACAAATGTTTTATTGAATAAGCATCCAGAGGTATTACACAAATACCAACATCAATTCCGTTACCTGATGGTCGATGAGTATCAGGATACAAACTTTTCCCAGTATCTAATTGTAAAACGACTGGCCGCAGTCAATGAAAATATCTGTGTTGTTGGGGATGATGCGCAGTCAATATATGCTTTTCGGGGAGCGAATATCCAGAATATATTGAATTTCCAGAAAGATTATCCAGACGTGAAGATTTTCAAATTGGAGCAGAATTATCGGTCCACCAAAATGATTGTCAATGCCGCAAACTCAGTGATCGCCAATAATCAGAATCAGCTGGAAAAGAATGTTTTTTCGGATAACGAAGAGGAGGAAAAAATCAAGGTTTCACGTGCTTTTTCCGATAATGAAGAAGGAAAGATCGTTGCAGACCAGATTATTGAGGAAAAATCCTTAAAGGGACTCAATTACAAAGATTTTGCGATTCTCTATCGTACCAATGCCCAATCACGTGCGATGGAGGAGGCGCTGCGCAAGATCAATATACCTTATAAGATCTATGGTGGTACATCCTTCTATCAACGGAAAGAGATTAAAGATCTGATCGCTTATTTCCGTCTCACCTTCAATCCCAATGATGAGGAAGCATTGAAACGTGTGATCAATTATCCACGTCGGGGAATCGGGGATACAACCATAGAAAAGATCATGATTGCTGCCGATCAAAATCAATATCGTATTTGGGATGTTGTTGCGAATGCGGCACATTTCCTGGATGGTCGTAGTGCGACCTCTGTTGGTGGTTTCGCGCAGATGGTACAAAGTTTTCAGGCTTTGGCTAAAAATAATAATGCGTTTGATACCGCCATGCATATTGCACAGCACTGTGGTATCTTGAAAGAACTTTACGAGGATAAGTCGGTAGAAGGGTTGGCGCGTTATGAAAATATTCAGGAACTACTCAATGGTATCAAAGAGTTTTCTGAACGGGAAGATATTGAAGACCGCGGTCTGGATGTCTATATGCAGGATATCGCGTTATTGACCAATGATGACAACGATAAAGACCCCAATGCGGATACAGTTTCTTTGATGACGATACACTCTTCTAAAGGACTTGAATTTCCCGTTGTTTTTATCGTAGGTCTAGAAGAAAACTTGTTTCCGTCTCAGTTGTCATTGAATTCCAGGACTGAATTAGAAGAAGAACGAAGACTTTTTTACGTTGCTGTTACGAGAGCTGAAAAAAATTACTACTTTCGTATGCTACTTCGCGATATCGTTGGGGAACGTTGAATAATTGCGAACCCAGTCGTTTTTGGATGAATTGAATCCTGCTTGTCTTGCACTGGATTTTAAACCACGACAAACTTCCGCCTCAGCCGGCAGTTTTCAAGGCGAACGAATTGCATGGCAACAAAAGGACAGTGATGATACGTTTTCTAAACCTAAGCCTAAAGCAATGGTTAAAACAACGTCTATACTGCCCAAAGCCCACAAACCTACTGCGGGTTTTGCTCCTTCTGACACATCAAATCTTCAGGTCGGCATGGAAGTTGAACATGAACGCTTTGGATTTGGTAAAGTTGTCAATCTCGAAGGAAACAAAGGAGATATAAAAGCAACTATTTTCTTTAAAGAGTTGGGACAGAAACAATTGTTGCTTAAATTTGCAAAACTTAGAATAATTCAATAATAAAATACCAAAACGAGATCTTAACCGTTTAATTAGGTACTTATATTAGCTATATGAACTTTGACTACAACAGCACTAGGCCAAAATTGATCCTTGCAGAATATGGCCGCAATGTGCAAAATATGGTAGATTACATCTGTAGTTTACCCACAAAGGAAGAAAGAAATAAACATGCCCAAATCGTGATTGACATGATGGGGTGTTAAATCCACATTTAAGAGACGTTTCAGATTTTAAGCATAAACTTTGGGATCACTTACAGATTATCTCTGATTTTAAGCTTGATATCGACTCGCCATATCCTATTGCGACAGCAAAAAGTGTTAAACATGAAGTTGAACATTTAGGCTATCCGCAACATTCGATTAAATTCAAACACTATGGATTTACAGTGGAGAAAATGATCGATAAAGCGCTGAAGGTAACTGATGAACCTAAGCGCGAGCAGATGGTTATCGGTATCGCTAATTTTATGAAAATGGCATACGTTACCTGGAACAAGGATTCAGTATCTGACGAATTGATTATTCAGGATCTGAAAGAATTGTCAGGATATCAATTAACTTTACCTGAAGGTACGGTATTGACTAAACTTGATTTTAAAACCCCGCCTCCAGGAAATCGTATCAAAGGTCCTACAACGAACAACTCTAGTGGAAACAATAATAGCCATAGCAACAATAATAGTTCTTCAGGTTATCAGTCGAAAGGCGGGGGTGGTAGTGGCAAGCCTCGTATGTCAAATAACAATAACAATATGAAGCGTAACAACTTTGGCAGCAACAACAATAGCAATAACAATAATAACAACAATAGAAATAGAAAACCTCAAAATAATTACAATAATAAAAGAGGCTAGTTCTTTAAGTTTTTGATTTAAGAAGCAGGCAATTGCGAAGTGATTCATAGATTTCTTTACAATTGCCTTCTTTATTTATAGTATGGATTTGTCTGTCAGTCCGGGTTTAGGTGATCGATCAATAAGACCCTTGACGGCTTAGGATTCTTGATTGGACAGCTCCACAAAATTTTTTCAATACAATTTGTCGATTTTAAGAATCCCGAAGTGTCATTTAGTGACATAAGCTAAATTATGAGTCGGGTTTTGTTGTAATAAGAAGATATCAGTTATATAAATGAATGCATTTGAAATAATCGGTGGAAAACCGTTAAAGGGAGAGATTATTCCTCAGGGAGCAAAAAATGAAGCGTTACAGATTCTGTCAGCAGTTTTACTGACTGAGGAACCCATGACCATCAGTAATATTCCCGATATTAAGGATGTCAATAAGTTAATTGATTTGTTGGCTGCATTGGGTGTTAAAATTGATCGTATAGATAAAGACACTTACGTTTTTGAAGCGAAAGATATTAATATAGATTATTTCCAATCACCTGAATTTAAAGAAAAAGGTGGTGGCTTACGCGGTTCCATTATGATTGTTGGGCCACTGTTGGCTAGATTTGGAAAGGCTGCTATCCCTAAACCGGGAGGCGATAAAATTGGACGTAGACGTTTGGATACTCACTTTCTAGGTTTCGAAAAGCTAGGTGCTAAATTCGTTTACGATGCTGCCACACATTTCTTTAATGTGGATGCAACAGAGTTAAAAGGTAATTATATCTTATTGGATGAAGCTTCTGTGACTGGTACGGCAAATATCGTTATGGCTGCTGTATTAGCCAAAGGAGTAACAACTATTTACAACGCTGCATGTGAGCCCTATTTGCAACAACTTTGTAAGATGTTGAATCGCATGGGGCTAAGATATCAGGTATTGGATCCAATTTATTGACCATTGAAGGAGTAGAACGTCTTGGTGGAACATCACATCGCATGTTGCCTGATATGATCGAAATCGGCTCCTTTATTGGCTTAGCAGCAATGACCGGATCAGAAATTACCATTAAAGATGTTTGTTTCCAGGAATTGGGTGTGATTCCATCGGTATTCTCCCGTTTGGGTATCCAGTTTGAATTGCGCGGAGATGATATCTTTATTCCAGCACAGGATTCTTACGAAATTGATACTTTTATAGATGGTTCTATCTTGACAATCTCGGATGCACCATGGCCAGGGTTTACGCCGGATCTATTGAGTATCATTCTAGTGGTAGCAACGCAAGCGAAAGGCAACGTATTGATTCACCAAAAGATGTTCGAAAGCAGATTGTTCTTTGTCGATAAATTGATCGATATGGGGGCACAGATTATTTTATGTGATCCACACCGTGCGACAGTAATTGGTTTGAATAAATCGCATTCTTTGAAAGGTATCGAAATGACATCTCCAGATATTCGTGCAGGAGTATCCTTATTGATCGCAGCATTATCGGCGAAAGGAAAATCTGTGATCCATAATATCGAACAGATCGAACGTGGATATCAAGATATCGAGGAGCGTCTACGTAAATTAGGAGCAGATATCAAGCGTGTTGACGTGGAGCCGAAAGGACACTAGTCTTAAATTGGGAATAAGTAGCCCGTAAAAAATAATATTTGATAATAAGAGCCTCGGAGAAAATCTGGGGCTTTTTTTATGAAATGAGGTTTATGAAATGAAGTATAATAACAAAACTTGAATAAATAGAAAAGGAGTTGATCATATCAACTCCTTTTCTATTTATTTGCTAGCCCATTATACCAAAGGAGCTGGTGCTTCTTCTTCAAATAAAGGGAATTCCTTGATAATATTGTACCAAGTAATCACTTTCTTGATGTCTGATGTATATACACGGGATTCATCATGGCCAGGAGCGACTTCACGGAAGAAATCTCTCAATGTAGCACCATCCGATTTCGTGTCCGGTAATGTCAGACCTTTTTCTTTAATGGTTTCGAAAATATCCAAAAGACGGATTTCTTCTTCTTCACCATAAATGGTAATATCTTCCAATGTCGCCATTTTTGTCGAAGATAAACTTACTATAGACTTGATTTTCGCTTGATCAAGGGTTTCTAAAATAAAACCACCTTTATTTTGTCCAACCAACTTGAACAATCCTGGTTTACCAGTTACAGATACTAATGCTCTTAAATTCATTTTAATTTTTTTAAATCTCAAAGAATTAATCTTCGATTACTTCGATTGATAAAATACGGTCTCCTTGTCTGATATCATCTACCAGATCAACATTCTCAATTACTTTTCCGAAACAAGTATGATTACGGTCTAAGTGAGCTGTATTGTTGCGGCTGTGGCAAATGAAAAATTGAGAACCACCTGTATTGCGACCAGCATGTGCCATTGACAATACACCTCTGTCATGGTATTGATTTTCTCCAGTTAATTCACAATCGATTTTATAGCCGGGACCACCTGTTCCAGGGATGCCTGCAGCGCCTTCACGTGAATTTGGGCAACCACCTTGAATAACAAAATCAGGGATAACACGGTGAAAAGCCAAACCATCATAATAACCTGATTTAGCAAGTTTAATAAAATTTGCCACTGTATTTGGAGCATCAGCTGTGTAGAAATCCACAGTCATGTCGCCTTTTTCTGTTTTAATAATCGCTTTACTCATGTTCAAAAATTTTTATGAAATACAAAGATAATGTTTCAGAGTGAAATGTGAAGTAATTCGTAATCTCCATTTTTTTTTTTTAATTGATCTATCTACGGATCAATGACCTGAAAAATAATGCGAAATATTTTATATATTTATGTGAGCTAGCCAATTAAAGTTAAAACAATGTCAAATCTGCACAAATTAGTTATCAGGGAATGGTCTGAGGCGGATCGACCCCGCGAAAAATTATTAAATTTAGGACGGAGGGCCCTTTCCGATGCAGAATTATTGGCAATTTTGATTGGGTCTGGCTCAATGGACGAAAGTGCAGTGGAACTATGCCGACGTATATTGGCCGATGCCAACAATAGCTTAGACACAGTCTCGAAGATGGAAGTCTATGAATTGAGTCAATACAAAGGTATTGGTGAGGCCAAAGCCATCTCGATTATTGCAGCCTTAGAACTGGCGCGACGTAAGAAGGAGGCTCCTGTAGAAGAAAAGAAGATCTTAAATAGCAGCAAGCGCGTGTATGATTTTATGAAACCTATTCTACAAGATTTGCCCCATGAGGAGTTTTGGACACTATATCTGAATACTGGATGCAAATTACTGGATCAACAGCTCATTGGTCGTGGTGGAAATGATTTTACACCGGTCGATGTTCGAATCATCCTAAGAAATGCCCTTGCAATAAAAGCACATTCTATTGTGCTGATTCACAACCATCCTTCTGGGACTTTGCAGCCTAGTCATGCTGACAGGATTCTGACGCAAAAAATTGTCGAGGCATCAAAAATTATGGATATTACAGTAAATGATCACCTGATCTTTACAGACAATGGATATTATAGCTTCAGAGATGAAGATATAATTAATTAGGTATAGGACAATCTAACATGAGCAAAAATAGTATTGAGCGATTTACAGGCAGGGTCGTGGATTATGAAAAATTTAGACCCAATTATCCAAAGGAAATTATTCAGATTCTTAAAGAAAAGATAGGTTTGGATAAGAAATGGCTAGTTGCAGATATCGGTAGTGGTACAGGTTTATCGACGCAGCTGTTTTTAGAAAATGGAAATGACGTCTTTGCCGTTGAGCCCAATCGGGAGATGCGGGAATCATTGGTACACCATTTTAAAACCTACCGGAATTTAATTGCATTAAATGCCACGGCTGAGGATACGTCCATAGAATCCAGTTGTGTGGATTTAATTTTTGCGGGACAGTCTTTTCATTGGTTTGATCGGACAGCCTGTTACAACGAATTCAATCGTATTCTTACCAAAAATGGTCATATCGTCTTGGTTTGGAATCAACGTGATCCAGCGGATGCTTTCCAACAGGAATATGAACAGTTTTTACGTAATCATATTCCTAATTACCAATCTGTCAGTCATAAAAATATATGCGATGACGACCTTCGGAGTTTTTTTGCGGATAGACCAATGACAAAGGTCTCTTTACCTAACCAACAGATTTTCGATCTAAAATCGTTTCTGGGAAGGGTAAGATCATCTTCTTATTTTCCTAAAGAAGGGGATGAAAATAAAAGCTTATACGATGACCTCCGCTTATTGTTTGAAAAGTATGCAATTTCTCAACGTATCGTGTTTAAATATATTACCGAGATCTATATCAGCTAAGACACACTAGTGGAACCTGTGGGAGCCTTTTGTTGCTTTTTTTTATTGAAAACGAGTTTGGTCGGCCCGAATGTGTGTCATTAGCGGCAAAATATGATCATTATCCGTACTCGCGGATACCAATTGTAAAGTGTATGGCATTCGGTATCACCTATGTCTGTGATAGTTAAAAAAATGTTAAAGATCTCGCTGGAATGGGTACATGGCATTTTATTTGGAAGTGATTGAGGGATAAGTTAAAAAGATATGTTTGGAGTTGAATTAATATTCTTTAGACGGTGTTTATTTCTAGTGCCAATTTTCGTGTTGGCAGGCAGGGTAAACGGTCAACAGCTTACTTCCTTCAGTAGCTGGGAGGGGAATTTTCATTTTGCGAATCGTTGGATAGATCCTTTTTTCCCTTTAAATATTCAGGCTAATGTGGTTGCATTGGACTTAGACGTCAATGATAAAGCCAAAAATTCAGTCGTAAAGAAACAAACTATAGATAAAGTAGATCGTCCGACCGCAGAGGTTTCGATTCCCGTTGTGGAAGATAGCAAGCCTAAAGCGGGGATAAAATACTCCTCTTCCCGTTCAAGTACATTATATCGTGTAGCCTTGGATAAACAGCTTGACGAGCGCTATGATGGAAAGCAAGTTTTTGTGGATGCAAAAGGGGTAAAATATATAATTGATTCGAAATATAGAAAGCAGATCATCAGGTGATTATGTGGTGAAGTTAAAACTTTGTTAAAAAAATATTGTAAAGAAATTTTGGCATTTGTATTGTACTTTTACCTATAATTATTTAAATAACAATTGGGTTATGAAATCAATAAATCGTTTCAAAAAAATCACAGCTGCATTAGCTCTGATCGCAACATTTGGATTGGGACAATCCTATGCGCAAACTGCTCCTAAAAAAATGGAGAAAGAAGCAAAAAAACAGAACAAAAAGTAAAAGAGGTAAAGACCAAGGCCTCCGGGACCGAAACGAAAGCTGCCCCACTAAAGCGATGGAAAAGAAAGATGCAGTAGCCAAAGAGAAATCTACTCAAGCAAAAAAAGCTACTGAAACCAAAGCTGCTCAGGTGGAAACCAAAGAGAAAGCCGTAAAGAAGGAAGCTACGAAAGCAGCTGAGACAAAAACTGCTCAAGTAGAAACCAAAGAGAAAGCTGTAAAGAAAGACGTTACTAAAGCGCAAAAACAGGTGTCTGCTGTTAAAAAGATGCCGCAGCAACAGCCGACAAGGCAACCAGCGAAAAATACAACGGCCATACAGTTTATCTAGGTCCAAAAGGAGGTAAATATTACATCAATGGAAATGGTAATAAAACCTATATTTCCGATAAAAAATAGTATTTAAGAAAACATTATACGTAAAGGGGCATCCATGGATGCCCCTTTTACGTATAATCAATTATTTTTACCGCAATATATTCAATAGGTATTCTTTGTCGAGGTAGAAAGCATTTAAACTTCCACCATCTTCAAGAATCGTGCTGCTGATTTCTTTTTTATGCTGTTGTAGCACCTGAATTTTATCCTCAACCGTATTCGGACTGATCAGACGAACGGCGGTGACATTCTTTCGTTGGCCAATACGATAGCTACGGTCGATCGCCTGTTGTTCAACGGCTGGATTCCACCATGGATCGACCAGATAGACAACATCTGCTGCTGTGAGATTAAGACCCGTCCCGCCAGCTTTGAGACTAATGAGAAAAACACGGATATTTTGATCCGTTTGGAAATCGCTGACCAGCTGCCCCGGTTTCTGGACTGACCGGTCAGTGTAAGCGACGCTATTCCATTCTTATCCAATGCTTCCTTAATCAGTCGCAACATGCTGACAAATTGCGAGAACACGATGATTTTATGCTGATCTTTTTGTGTTGGATTTGTTCCACCAGCATTTCGATCTTAGCCGAATCATCTGCAGATGTCAGGTCTTCGCTTTGTAACAATTTACTGGAATTGCAGATCTGACGCAATTTGGTCAGACCTTTAAGAACATGCATGGGACTTTTTTGATTTCATCCCCATCTTTAGCAGAGATAAATTCACGGAACTCCTTTTCATAGAGATCGTAAATCCGACGTTGCGCAGTTTTCATTTCACAATAGAGCACCAATTCATTTTTTGCGGGAAGATCATCCAATACATCCTGCTTTGTTCTCCGCAGGATAAATGGCTTGATTTTTTCCTTCAACATCCTTTTTCTTTTACGATCGTGAAAAGCATCAATTGGTGTCGTATAGACGTCTTTAAAATATTTCTTATTCCCCAATAAACCCGGAACAGTAAACGAGAGCTGTGCAAATAAATCCATGGTGTTATTCTCAATAGGCGTTCCTGTAAGAATAATACGGTTTCTCGACCGCAATAGATTTACTGCTTTGTACCGTTGTGAATCTGGATTTTTATATGCTGAGATTCATCGAGTATGACGTAATTGAATGTCAGCTTCTTTAATCTATTGATATCGGTCAGTAGATTATGGTAAGAAATAAGCACGATATCCAGCTCTTCAAAACGGTCTGTTATATCGCTTCGGTTTGGTCCTTCGAGGATCAGCGTGTTAAAAGATGGCAGGAATTGCTGAATTTCATGCTTCCAATTAAAAATCAGTGTGGTCGGAAGAACCAAGAGTGTTGGAGCGGATATACCCTTTGCTTTTGGGTTGCCAGAAAGGCTAGGATTTGGACCGTTTTCCCCAATCCCATATCATCAGCTAGACAGGCTCCGAAATTTAACTGGTCCAAAAAGTTGAGCCATTGCAGCCCTTGTTGCTGATAGCTGCGTAAATCTCCAACAAAAATATCGGGTAATTGTACTGGTGGGTATGTTGCTAAAGCGGAAAGTTGATTTTTAAATAGTTAACCTCGGCTGATACTTCCTGATCGAGCTCTTTTTTGTCAAAGAGCAGATCGATTTCGCTAAACTTATATTTGGGAATCTGAATAAGTTCATCCTCGATGATTTCAGCGGCATTAAAATAGGCTTCAAATTTTTCCAGCCATTCCTCGGGTAAAATACCAAGCGTACCATCATCTAGATTGATAAATTGAGAACGATTGCGAACAGCTTTTTCAAGCTTCTTCAGTGAAACACTTTTAGGGCCAAATTTGACTAACATATTGGCATTAAACCAATTTTGGCCACTTAATACCTCAATTTGTATCTTGCCTTTGAAACGGCTTAGTTTATTCCCCTTTAACGTATTGAACCCTATAATCTGGATACCCTGATTGTGCCATTCATCGAAGGCATTCAAAAACCAGTCTTTATCCAGAAAATATTTGCGGTGCAAATAGAGATGCTGAAAACTATCATCATCTAATTGCTCCTGAAAATAGGGATGCTGCTTGAGCAGTAGTGAGATCACTTTGGTTTCTGCCTCTTTTTTCGTTCCACCAAAAATTGGGCTCCTTTTGCATCAGTTCCAAAAATGTTCCTTTTACTCAAAATAGGAACTTCAACATCGCCATAACGCATGACAGGTATCATGTTGACAAAGTCTTCCGATTCTTCCAGGAAAAGGAGTGCTTGCATATCCTGATAGTAGAGATTTTCCTTCAATTGGGGTTTGCTCGCCTTGGGAATATCCTTGAAATTTAAGGCGACTGAATTGGCAAGGGGTTCTAGAAATAGCTCATTAAACTCTTTAAACTTGTTGCGGTGTATACGCAATTGATTGCCTTTGTTTCCAAAAAGTCGAATCAGCTTGAGGTGAAGTTTATTTTCGACAAGGTAGAGGTGCTTTTTATCAGGATAAAGTGGTCAAAAAGAATATGCAGATCCTGTAGATCGTAAGTGATACCGTAAATGGATAATTCCCCTTTTATACTATAGAATGCGTCATTTTGCTCGACTAACAATTTAATCTCTCCCTTATTCAGACTGATCTGAATTGGAGATAACGAAGTAGCTGTTATATTTTCTGCTTTTTCGTGATCGTGGAGGTAGAAATCCAGGGTCAGCGGATTTTTGCAATAGCACGCAAACTGCGTTCAACAGCGACATCCGCTTGTTGTAAAGGTTGAGCAAGCTGGTTGATTGCTGCAAAAAACTGGGTTTCTTCAATGGAATCAGTTTGCCAGATACGTGTTTGACTTTCCATAACCGAAATGGGATTTTTCGGTGCCCCCGATTTCGACTGTGGCGCTTGGCATAACAATACCTGTAATTGCTTATAATAGCGATTGCGCGTTAGTACGATAAAACTATGCTGCTGTTCACTTGAAGGTTTAGAGGGGCTTGCATTCGGCTCCAGTAGATCAAAATCATCTATGGAGGTCAGGTGTTTGTCTTTTAAGACGAATTGCAGATCAGCATCTTTAACCTGTGCCGAAAAATAGGTTTCCAGCGCTGGCTCATTTTCTAAACCATACTGAACAGCGGCCTTTTTAGTAGATTTCGATAACGGTTGAGGTCAAAAAAGATAACCAGTTTTCTTGTCCGAATAGTTTCGTTAACGTTGCTTTCTGGTGGGTACAAAAGCCTGTTTGATCACAATTGCAGAAAAGCGAAGTTACAGGTGATTTGTAAATAACCATCACCTGAAAATTCGTATAGCTTTCGATCACCTGAAAGGTAGCTTGATTGAATTCCATCTCCAGGACATTGATTTGGATATTTGCCAAGGCGGTATCCATCCAGGGAAAATAAGAGTAACGGCTTACTGTACCGAAATCTATTGTTGTCAATGTATGTTGATGGAAATCCATACGGAGTATATTAAAAATTAAAATTCATGCCGCCATAATAATTTCGCAATGGGGCTGGGTTGAAATACCGACCACCGAAAGCGTTGATGTCATTACCAAGGCTATATTTTTGGTTCAGCAGATTGTCGGCACCAGCAAAAATACTGACTTTATGTCCATGGCCTACAGATTTGCTCCAGGATATTTTGCCTTGTAAAAGATGGTAACGTTTTGCATAAACGGTATTGGCGTCATCAATGGTATGGCAGCGGTTAAATTGGAAAGTAGATCCAAGCGAAGTTGATAGGGAAAAGAATATTTAAAGTGTTTACCCAAACTGTTTTTGGGACAGCGGTTAATTTATTGCCACTGTAATCTTTATCCCCAACTTGATAGTTTTTGAAAGAATAGTTATTTAATGAAAAATTGCTTCCGACCTGTAAACTACGGATCAGTCCGGCAGACGTTGGTGTTAACAAATAGGCGAGTATTGAAGCTTCAATTCCTTTTTGATCTATTTTTCCTGCATTCTGAAAATATTCTGCTCCAGATTCGCGTACTTGCCGAATAATGGCATCATCCATTTGATACGTGTATGCTGCTGCATCTAATATAACACGGCGGTTCCACAAGTGCCATCGAACACCGAATTCATGGTTGGTTCCAGTCTCAGGCCTTAGGTCCTTATTGATCATATTGTCAGATGAGCGCACTTCCGCAATTGTCGGAGCTGAAAAACCTTTTGAAATAGAAGCCCGGACTGCTAATGTTGGCGTTGCCATATAGGAGACGGCGGCTCGCGGCATCCAGGTATTGCCAAAATTGATATGTGCCTTATCCTCTTGTGCAATTGGATAGCGCTGTTGGTAAGCGATTTTATTTTCATTGAGCCCAATGGACAGTTCGACTTGAAGACGTTCCAACCAAGCTAGCTGAGTGCGCGCAAAGAATGACTGTTGACTATTTTCCAGCTTATCTTTGGCTTGTGGATTGCCAGCCTGCCCTTGATTATTATCATAATTGTCTATATCGTACCAACCTTTTTGAGCCTCTAAACCAAATTGTAGTTCATACGTTAAGTTTTTGCTGAACCGATCAACATAGGATAAATACAACCGTGTCCCTAAGTTTTTTTCATCTCTTTTTCATAATTGGTGATAAATGGGTTTTTGATCTGGTTGGACGAACCGAATACATTGGCAAACAAGGTTAATTTAGAATTGATACTCGTTTGGTTGCTTACACCGCCAAAAAATGTTTTATCATAGATTGCCGCTTTTTGTTCCGCAGCACTTGGATTCGGGCCACCTTTGGGACGAGATTGCCGGCGATCGCTCTCCAGTTGTGCTGTAGTAAGACCTCCGGGAGTTTGATATCCCAAGTCGGTATAGAATCCCGTGAATTTGAGTTCAGAATGTTTTGCATATTGCCAATTGTAGTTCAACTGGATGGTTTTCTTGTTCAAGGATGAATGTTGCCGATAACCGTCGCTGCGTGTCCAGCTTTGATTGATCGCCAATTGCTGTGTCTGATTGATTGGAAGCACCGCATTGAGCTGCTGCTGAAATAAGCCATATGAACCTCCGGTTAGCTGTAAGTTGACTTCTGGTTTGGTCAGGGTATTAAAACCCTTGCTGTAGAGTGAAATTACACCGCCAGAGTTGGCACCATAAATAGAACCATCGGGTCCTTTCAAAATATTGATCTGGTCTATTGCGTAAGGATCAATCAGATTGAGGTAAGTGTTTCCTCCAGCATCTGTGAGCGGAAAGTCATCCAGATAGATCTTTACGTTACGGACACCGAACGGAGAACGGAGCATGCTACCCCGTAATGCTAAACGATAGCTTCCGGGAGAGCGTTCTTCCATGCGTAGTCCAGGTACCGTATTCATGACAGCCACAAGCGCTGGCGATTGCTGAGATTGAATCCGCTGCTGACTTAATACGGCAGCGGATGATGTAAGTCGTAGTAAGGGTTGTTTATTAAAATAAGCTTTAATTTCGACCTGTTCAAGTCTATTGTTGATGCTGTCAGTCGTTTGGGCATATAATTTACCGCATAGACAAATTGCGGCAAGTAGGTAATTTCTTTTCATTTTTAATGGTTAGGTTGGCCTAGTCAGCAAATTCTTGGCTAAAGTAAATTTCAAAAACTGCTTTGGTTTTATTGTATTTCAAGCATTGATAATTGGCATATACCGAGCTCGTCGGTATGCACAGCGTATTTGCCATAGCATTTGTCGGGAAATCCCTGCTTAAGCATCCTCGTTTGAGGTCAAAGATATGATTGGTTGAAATATTGTTGATCGAAAATGCATTTTCATCAATCAAATAATTTGATTGACTTGAACGGATATAATCCTCTTGATAAATCAATTCTGCGCCAATACTATAATCTACTGTTCCATTGGCATAGTAACAATCGGATTGATGTAGCAAATTGGATACTTGTACGTCCCGATATAATGTTTTAAAGCGTTTATTCTTCTGATCAAAAAGAAGGATTTCAATTTGATGTTTTTCTTTATCATAAACAATATATGCCAGATCGTTCCCTTTATTCTCAAAAATATCTCCTTTTGTATGCGCCAAGATATTGAGATTTGCATGACTCTCGAAATAATTCTTTTGCTCTTCAGCAAGGTCTGCTTGCAGTTTTAGATGCAACTTTTCAAAGAGTCCTCATCAGCCAATTTGACCAGCTGTTCGCGTTGCTGATTAGCCATCTTATTGAATCGTGGATTAGTATAGGTGGAGGTATCGAGCAAAGGTTTCACTACTTGGGGACTTTCAGTCGCCTGCTGACTTTGGTTATTGACCACACTGTCTTTTGTAGGAATGGTCTGAGGATTAGATTGTGTTGTTTGCTGACAGGAAGCAAATCCAAAAAGCAAAAGGTATAGAAAAATTGTCTGTAAATTCATGCGTATTTATCTTCAATGGGGGACTCCATCCCTTAGATTCTGGACGAAGTCACAATATCGGCTAATTTAATGATTTTATAGAAAAGAAGTCTTGCCGCTTTCCATTAAATTAAAACGCTTCGTTCAATCCGAGGAAGAATCCACGGGATCCATATTTTCCTATGGCATAGTCCAAGCAGAGGTTTGTTCGGGTGGCTTTGTTAAACAGTACCCGTAGCCCTGCACCACCGCCCGGCTGCCATCTTTCAAAAAGTTTTGTGCCTAATTCATCACTTGCACTTTGGAGGTTGAAAAATGCCGCGCCACTCAAAAAGCGATTTTTTAAAATTGGGAAGCGGTATTCTGTTTCCGCATAGGCAAAAGAAGGTCCCTTGAAATAACCGATTGTATAACCGCGACCGGTTCTTACAGCAGCATCTCTTCCTGTACCAGGGAGGTCGAAGTAGGGGAGAACGCCACCAAGTTTGTAAGAGCCCCAATACCAAAAAGCAAGTACATGTGCTGGATCTGACTGCGATAAACTAAAGTATTTACGAAAGTCGGTCGTGAGCTGGACGGCATTTTTGCTACTGCCCAATAAGCTTGTATTCCATCGTAGGCCAATATCCGAATAGATCCCTTTATAAGGTCTGTTGGGATTATCCCGGGTGGTATATTGCATATTCAATAGGAGGCCATTGGAGTTGTAGCTATCTGGAGCAAAACCATGCTTTTCGGTATATATTGTATTGGGTGTAATATTGCCATTTGGGCTACTGCTTGTTATTTTCCGTCGCAGATCGAAGGCCAGTCCGGCCCCTAAAAATAAGTCATCAGCAACCTTTTTATAGACCTTCTCATTAAACGTGAAGGCATCGTATTTGGCCCCATATTTTTTATGCTCGGGATTAGCAAGTATTTCCTCCTCCTCATTGTTCCATTTGCCCTGCGGGGTCATACCCAAACCTGCGTCTAGGGCAACCATTTTAACCAACGCAAAAGCCCCTGAAAATTCAGCTTATTGTTTGGGGTAAATACATTGTGGCTAATATAGAAAACCATGATGTTTTTGGTCGTAATGGAGGCTGACGTTGCCGCAATTGACATAGTCGTTGTTTTGGGATCACCCAGTACTTTTCCAGCAACAGCCTTGACTCCAATCTGTCCACCAATCGTCGGATTATAGGCAATGTTTGGCATTAAGGTAATTGGCGAACGTTTGCTGGATTTTTCCTTTTTACGTTTGGGGTGAATAATTCGGCCGATCAAATCCGAGATATCATATTGGCTCGCGAGAATGGAATCGCGTTGCTTTTTATAGAAGGAAGCCGAATCTATCTCGGTTTCAGATTGAGCCACAAGCCTATTGGATATCAGCAGAAAGCAAGGTAGTAAAAAACAGAGCGTGAATAAATAGTGATGACGTAAAAATTGCTGCATACCTTCGGGTTTATCTTAGATCTAAACGTCAAAAATATTAAAATGTTTTTAAAGGAATGAACACAATTTTATTTTGGACAGGTATTGGGGCTCGCCAATTCTTGTTGGGTCGGAAATTATCTGCTTGAATCGTTGCATGTTTAAATGCGGAAATGCGTGCGGTAGACAATTTTCAGTGATAGGATAGAATCACGCAATTAAACTTGGAAGTAAGGGGAAATTTATCTTAGTTTTGATTATTTAATTCAGACATATGATACGACAAAATATATATCGCTGCAGTTTGGCCTTGCTGTTGCTCACGGGTTTTGCGCAAGCACAGGAACTCTATACACCCAGGAATATTAAACAAGCCATTGAAAAAGGCACGCGGACCACAACCGGTGTGCCTGGTAAAAACTACTGGCAAAACTTTGGGAAATATGATGTCAAGGTACAGCTGGATCCTGCCGCGAAGACCGTCCGTGGGAAAGAAACAATTTTATATACCAATAATAGCCCCGATACGTTAAAGCAATTGGCAATTCGATTTGTGAACAATGTACACAAACCCAATGCTGCACGTGCTAATTATGCTTCGGACGACTATTTGACATCAGGGTTAAAGATAAAATCCTTTAAACTCAACGGACAGGTTTATGAGGTCAATAGTGGCGATTGGGAACAGTCAAACTCGGTGATTTTGGGCAGAAAATTCTTCCCGGAACAGTGGCAACCTTAGAGATTAGCTGGGAATATCCGTTATCAGTGGAGAGTGATCGCGATGGCATGCTCAATGCATCTACTTTCTATTGTGCTTATTCCTATCCACGTGTATCTGTGTATGATGATTATAATGGCTGGGATGTTTTGGAGCATAACGGTAGACAGGAGTTCTATAATGGTTTCAATGATTATCAGTTTGAAATTGCTGTTCCTAAGAATTTTGTTGTCTGGGCTACAGGTGAGCTTCAGAATGCGGCGGAAGTATTGCAGAAGCCTATTTTAGAACGCTTTGAGCAATCGAAACAGCGTGATGAGCCTATCCATGTTGCTACAGCATCTGAAATGAAGGAGGGCAGGGTAACTGCACAGCAGGAATGGAATAAGTGGAAATTTAAAGCAACTTATGTTCCTGACTTTTGTTTCAGTGTAAGTGACAATTATATATGGGATGCTGCTAGTGTCGATCTAGGGACCAAACGCGTCAGTGTACAATCCAGTTATGTTGCTGGCACTCCCGATTTTGAACAGTACATTGGCTGGCAGCAATATTGTATCGACTGGTTTTCCAAAAATTGGCCCGGTGTGACCTACCCTTATCCAACAATGACAGCAGTACAGGGCTTTGCGGATATGGAATACCCGATGATGATCAATGATTCAAGTGTGCCCGACAATTTTGTTGATGCCCGACAAACAGCGGATCATGAGATCGCACATACCTATTTCCCTTTTACATGGGGATCAATGAGACCCGATATGGTTATATGGATGAAGGCTGGGCTACAGCACTTGAATTTTGGATTGGTAATGCGGAGATCGGGGCCGAAAAGAATAAGGAGCTTTTTAAAGAGTCACGCGTGAAACGATACATCTTTGACCCGTCTACAGAAGAGGATCAACCATTGATTACCATGACTTCACAGTTAAATGGTCTGGGCTACGGAAATAATGCCTATATCAAAGCTGCCTTATCGTATATCGCGTTAAGGGATTATTTAGGTGATGCGGTTTTCAAAAAGCACTACATCATTATATGGATCTTTGGCATGGTAAACACCCAACGCCATGGGATTTCTTTTACAGTATCAATGCCGGAGCTGGTCAGAATTTAAATTGGTTTTGGAAAAACTGGTATTTTACCAATAATTACATCGATTTAAAGGTGGATAGCTTTAAGCAGTCTGGCAATAAAAATACCTTGTCGATCACAAACGTAGGGGATTTGCGGTTCCATTTGATGTCTTGATTACCTATACAGACGGCACTTTGGAAACAAAACATCAAACACCTGTAATTTGGCAACAGAATGAAAAACAGGCAACAGTCAGCTGGTCCTCTTCAAAGAAAGTGAAGAAAATTACGTTGGATGGAGGTGTCTTTATGGACTATACAGCTAAAGACAATGATTGGGAAGCTGTAAAATAACAACGTTATTTGTGTCAATCTCCTTCTTATGAAGGAGATTGACACAATCCTATTAAATTTATAGCCGCACATTGTCTGACAATGAAATTATTGTGTGCTTAGATCAGCCCCTAACATAAAGTTGATGTCTTTGTTGCTGATGGTTTCAGCGCTGAATATCCTTTCCTATATGGATGGTTAACTTGAAAATAATCAGCTTGAAGAGTCAATTGTCCGTGTTATTGAAAATTGTCAATAGTTCTGAAGGTCAGATTCACACGAGGCATAAATACCTTTTTGTAGGGGGAAGACGGTGCAACCAATACGTCTGTGTAAGATCCTTCATAACCAGAAGACTACCATTTCCCAAAATAAGATCTACTTTTTCTTTTGTCGTTTTGTGCTTGAAAGCAAACTTTCTTTCGGCTCCAAAACTTAAAGAAGCAATGGCACCATTTTTCTTTAGGTCTTTTTCTCCGTCACTGTGCCAGGCCATCCCTTCATCACCATTGTGATATAGATTCAATAAACAAGAATTATAAGTTTCCTGCGTTTTTAATTCAGCAAGTGTTTTTAGTTCGAGTAGTTCTTTTGTCCAGGGAGAGCTCTTTTGGTGGTATTGGAATAGCTATACTCAAAAGCCTGATCCCCATACCAGGCGACTTTGCGTTTAGTGATAATTTCGTTTCCGAAAATAATCGCACGATCGTTTACCCATTCGATGGAATTCATCAACAGGTTAAAATAGTGATCCGCTTGTTGCGGATCTAGTATTTTACCATAGTAATTGACTGTCCCATCATAGGGAAGTATATTTTTGTTTCCATCAAAAAGATTGCCGAAAAGTTCCATGTTATCCTTACTGTTTTGTTGCCTTATATTGCTGTGTGGAGGCTCTCCCAGCCGATAATCGCTGTCTTTCTTATAGGATCCCAACGATACCCCCAAATATACCACTGTTTTGGATAACCCGGTGACATGGAATCAGATAAGCAATAGGGTTACTGCCAATGGCTGTGCCTACAGCACGTGAAGCCTTGGGGTTTCCGATTTGAGAAGCAATCGAACCATAAGTGCTCAAATTGCCCATAGGAATTTTTAACAGTGCTTCCCATACCTTCAGCTGAAATTCTGTTCCTTTGAGATGCAATTTCACCTGACCGATATCATTATCCTGTGGATTTAATGCTTTTAGTGCATTTTCATGCATTACATCCTTCTGCTGTATATATTTTGCGTTTGGGAAGCGCTTTTGAAGCGTTTCGAACGCCGATTCTTTATCTTCTTCATAAGCAATATGACAGATACCCTTTGAGGTAGAGGCTATGATGATGGGGCCAAAAAGTGTTTCATAATAATAGTATGAAATAAGCAGGTTGGCGCCTTCATTCTGTACTCAGCAGGTGTCATCCCTTCGATATTGATAAACAGTTCGTGTAATCTGCTGCTACTCGAAAGGCCCAGTTGGAAAGTAGTTTCTGCAATATTGTTTTCCTTCAGTAGTGATTTGGCGTGATTTAAACTGATATATTGCAAGAACTTCTTCGGGCTTGTGCCTGCCCAGGAGGTAAACATCCGTTGGAAATGAGCTTCACTCATGTAGACATGAGAAGCGATCTGTCCCAGTGTGGGTTGAGTTCTGAAATTTTCTTGTAAGAAATGTATTGCCTTGGCGATACGTTGAAAATCTACTTCTTGTTGAATAGTCATGATTGTCCATTTAGTTTATACAAAGTTGCTAAGAAGAAGAAGTTTATAAAATCCGATTTATGCTAAATTGAACGAATTTTTAAGAAGTTTTATCCGAATGTCCCAATGATTTTTCAGGGGCGACAATATCCCGGATCAGTTGCTTTAATTCCTTTATTTCGGGAAATCGGCCTGCTCTTTTTCGATCAAAGATTTCTTTGTTGTCTATGCGTATGGTATAACGGCCCGCAATTTCACTTGGAATAAGCAGGACGCCGTGGATATCTTCCGTGAAAGAGCTCAATATCTCTTGCGACATATAAGCCGCACGCAACATCCAATTGCATTTTGGACAGTATTCAATTTCGATAACAGGTTTTGATGCCATGATTTAAACTAAAATAGTATGCGTTCTATAAAACAAATGTACTTATCTCTCTGCTGTCATCAAAACGTCCATAAGAAATCCACCCCAGACCGTTGACAAATAGTCGTTGAATAGTCTGGGATGAAATCTTAGTTCATCATTTTGTTTTTTCGACTAACCGATCTTTAATGAAGTCATGGTCAGTGAACCTGCTACAGAATTGTCATTGAACAAAAATAGATCTTCATTTTTTCCTGTAAAGCGAGTGTATAAATTAAAGGAAGATAGTGTTCCGGTGTTGGGATTGCTAGGTTAAACTCTTTTCCCTGTTGCCTGAAATCAATTAAAGCCTGATGGTTGCCCTCTTGAATAAACTTTTTCATCTTATCATTCGCAATGGTGGCCCATTCGTAGGCGTATCCGCTTGTGTTGAGTTTATCCCAGGCTACCATTCTGAGATTGTGGACCATGTTGCCGCTTCCGATAATCAACACACCTTTTTCCGTAGCTCTGCCAGCTGCTGTGCGATTTCATAATGATAAGAAGCTGGTTGGGTGTAGTCGATACTCATCTGAATAATGGGCACGTCAGCATTTGGATATAGATGTTTGACAACAGACCATGAACCGTGATCCAATCCCCATTTATCGTCAAGATGCACTTCGGTTTTCGTGACGATACGCTGTGTTTCATGGGCTAAAGAGGGGCTTCCGGGTGCAGGATATTGTACGTCAAACAGAGCCTGGGGAAACCTCCAAAGTCATGGATGGTAGCCGGATGCTCCATGGCGGTAACAAATGTTCCACGTGTCTCCCAATGCGCCGAAATAACCAGGATTGCTTTCGGCTTTTCGAATGTTTGTCCTATTTTTCTAAATCCCTGAACAAACTCATTGTCTTCAATGGCATTTATGGGGCTTCCATGGCCTAAAAAAGAGCTGGAAATTTATCTGTCGCAGTAAGTTCAGTAGACAATTTACGTAATGAACTTGCAGGACTAGCTATGCCTGATAAGGGTAATGTTGCCATAATTTTTATAAAATCCTTTCTACGCATTTGAATATTCCTAATAGCGTTAATTGTTATTACAAAATTAAGTAGAGTCGGGAGGGTGGAGGTATTGTTTTTAGTCAATCTGTTGTATTATTCGGAAATCAGCTTCTGTATTTCATTTCTAAATTCAGATGGTGTCATTCCGGCTTTCTTTTTGAAAACGTTGGTGAAATAAGATTTTTCCTGATAGCCTAATTCGAAGCCTATTTCTGAAATCGTCTTATTGGTTGTTAACAATAGATTTTTAGCCTCTATCAGTTTTCTTGTTTCAATGATCTCCGATACACTCTGTTGCAATATACTTTGGCAGATCAGGTTTAAATTTCGCGCAGACATAAAAAGCTTTTCCGCGTAATAGTTAACCCCCTCTGGTCGTCGATAATTCTCTTCTAATATAGAAAGAAAGCTAGTGAACGTTGTACTTTGGTTTTTCAATTGTTGTTGGGTATCCGGAAATTGTTTTTTCGCTCTGACTCGATCATAATAAAGATTGTACTCAACAATTGCTTAATAACGGCATAATCTACTAAGGATTGTTGTGTTTCCTGTTGGATCATTTGGCACAGGATGACCAATCTGGAAAAACAGGTTGGTTGGAAAAAGTTAATGTTGCATTTTCATGAAAATGCGCATAGAGTTGGAAGGTGGTTTCGGGGATGAATTCGCTTTTAAATCGGATAACCCAAAAATCGATGTCATTGTCTTGGAGAATCGGTTTCACGCGATGATTCTTACCTTGCGCTACAAAACTGACAAAGGGAGCGCTGTATGTTTGCGCTTTAAAATCGATAAAATGCTCTAATCGTCCCTTTACACCAATAATCAGTTCTTCGAAATCATGTTGGTGCATTTCATTTTTCGACTCTTGGATGCGTAGTGCTTCTTTTGCATCGACTTGATATATTTTGAAAAGTTCGTTCAAACCTGTTTACAACGATTAAGTTTTCCTTATTATCCAAACTTAGATAAATTGCTTTTGATATACAATATAATTGCGTTTCATATAAAAACAATGAATTGGTCTCATCTCCGCTGTCGGCATTTTTGTAGGGGAAATATACAGCTTAATTCCCCTTATGTGATGCGCAATTTTTGAATGCTTTTGCTTCAAAAAACTGCGTTTCCAGCCAGTGGGTCCGAGTGTTTGGCCTTTTTGGGTTTTTTCGGCTGTGATTCGAGAACTGTTCGGGACCGAATCGGGCTTTGAACGAGTGTGAGCGCAGATGTTGGTATGGTTTGACCGGATTGCTACCGCTGTTCTAGCGTGTTAGACTCGGACTCAGCACGGACTCACCATGGAGACACTATGGACAGATAGCAAAGCTGTCCCGACGGAGGTGTACAGGAGTTCCGGGGTCAGTCATTAGGTTCTCATTTCTGATTCCGCTCCGGCCCATCTCTGGGATTACTTCCTACCTGGTTTACACCTAAAAAAGTTATAGCAAAGTATTAACACTGATATTACACCTGATTAATAGGTATTTACCCCTGTCATACCCCTGTAAACCCTATGTAATATCCTTTTACTTTAGAAGTAGTTGGGAAGCAATCTGCCGGTTGTTCTACCGTTGTATCGAAGGCTTTTTCTGTGCTGTTCGGATTTTTCTGAAATCCCCAGATCACTTATATCTCTGTTCTATTATAGATACAGGATGCTGATATAATACAGAATCGGTATAGCTGTTCCATAGAGGAGCAGCTGTTTGGTAATTCCATCCGGCCTTTGCTTCCCCCTTTCCACCGCGTTTCCACGCATACTTGGCCTTTTTCGGCTGCGGTTCGGGTCTCGTTCGTCCACGCTTCGCCCTTTGTTCGGAAATTCTCTATATATTCTCTATCCGTTACCTATCGTTCACCTATCCAAACAATAGGGAATGGATAGGGAAACGATAGGTAAACGATAGGTGGAGGCCGAAGGAAGGGCGAAGAAGGGGTGAGCAGATCCCGAGGAGCGCCCGTTTGAAAATACCCTTCAGCCCCTCTGGCAGTGACTGTCGCGGTTCCTTGCTTCCCTGATCCCCGGTTTCTGCTGCCCATCCACTTTTCTCCCTTCACTGTTTTTTTGCGTATAGCTGGCCTTGCTGCGACTTTTTCGTCGCATTCCCGGTTCTGCGCTGCTGTGGCGTACGTCTAGCCCATAGGCAATCCCGCCTTTCAGCGCTATCCGCGCGCGCTTTCCCGTTCCCTTTCCACCACAGACCCACGCATAACCAGCCTTTCCGCGCCGTCGAAGCCCCACCGGAACCCGTCCGGAGAAAAACAATCCTCCACCTTTACAGCGAGTTAGCGGCAAAATGAAATAAATAAGAACAAAAGGCTTGGAAGTGATTATAAAAACTCCCTATCTTTGCACCACTCCGCAAGGGAGGGACGGTTACTTCGAAAGAAGAGACCATGAAAAAAGAAGGGTTTAGGTAAGCGCGACAGGATTTAAAATCCCGTTCAGATTATTTTAAACGCGGAAATCGGGAAAAAAAAAGAAAAAAACTTCAAAAGTTTTTTGGAAGTTCAAAAAAGATTTCTACCTTTGCAGTCCCAACGGAAACGGAGGGAAACAAAAAAGATAAAGAGGGGCGCAATGCTCATCGGAATATAGCGGATACGGAAGTTGAAGCGAGATAAGTTCTTTAAGAAAACACAATCATGTAAGCGTGACGAGTAGACAAAACGAAAGTCATGAACAAATTCAAGCAATTCGTTCAATTCGATCCAAGATCAGAGATATAAAAAAGAATTCTGATTATGTAAATAGTTGGAATCAAAAACTTCATTTTACAATGGAGAGTTTGATCCTGGCTCAGGATGAACGCTAGCGGCAGGCCTAATACATGCAAGTCGGACGGGATTGGAACCAGAGCTTGCTCTGATTCCATGAGAGTGGCGCACGGGTGCGTAACGCGTGAGCAACCTACCTCTATCAGGGGATAGCCTCTCGAAAGAGAGATTAACACCGCATAATATAATCTACCGGCATCGTTGGATTATTAAATATTTATAGGATAGAGATGGGCTCGCGTGACATTAGCTAGTTGGTAGGGTAACGGCTTACCAAGGCGACGATGTCTAGGGGCTCTGAGAGGAGAATCCCCACACTGGTACTGAGACACGGACCAGACTCCTACGGGAGGCAGCAGTAAGGAATATTGGTCAATGGGCGGAAGCCTGAACCAGCCATGCCGCGTGCAGGATGACTGCCCTATGGGTTGTAAACTGCTTTTGTCCAGGAATAAACCTCTTTACGTGTAGAGAGCTGAATGTACTGGAAGAATAAGGATCGGCTAACTCCGTGCCAGCAGCCGCGGTAATACGGAGGATCCGAGCGTTATCCGGATTTATTGGGTTTAAAGGGTGCGTAGGCGGCCTATTAAGTCAGGGTGAAATACGGTGGCTCAACCATCGCAGTGCCTTTGATACTGATGGGCTTGAATCCATTTGAAGTGGGCGGAATAAGACAAGTAGCGGTGAAATGCATAGATATGTCTTAGAACTCCGATTGCGAAGGCAGCTCACTAAGCTGGTATTGACGCTGATGCACGAAAGCGTGGGGATCGAACAGGATTAGATACCCTGGTAGTCCACGCCCTAAACGATGATAACTCGATGTTGGCGATAGACAGCCAGCGTCCAAGCGAAAGCGTTAAGTTATCCACCTGGGGAGTACGCCCGCAAGGGTGAAACTCAAAGGAATTGACGGGGGCCCGCACAAGCGGAGGAGCATGTGGTTTAATTCGATGATACGCGAGGAACCTTACCCGGGCTTGAAAGTTAGTGAAGGATGCAGAGACGCATCCGTCCTTCGGGACACGAAACTAGGTGCTGCATGGCTGTCGTCAGCTCGTGCCGTGAGGTGTTGGGTTAAGTCCGCAACGAGCGCAACCCCTATGTTTAGTTGCCAGCATTTAAGGTGGGGACTCTAAACAGACTGCCTGTGCAAACAGAGAGGAAGGTGGGGACGACGTCAAGTCATCATGGCCCTTACGTCCGGGGCTACACACGTGCTACAATGGATGGTACAGCGGGCAGCTACATAGCAATATGATGCTAATCTCTAAAAGCCATTCACAGTTCGGATTGGGGTCTGCAACTCGACCCCATGAAGTTGGATTCGCTAGTAATCGCGTATCAGCAATGACGCGGTGAATACGTTCCCGGGCCTTGTACACACCGCCCGTCAAGCCATGAAAGTTGGGGGTACCTAAAGCATGTGACCGCAAGGAGCGTGTTAGGGTAAAACCGATAATTGGGGCTAAGTCGTAACAAGGTAGCCGTACCGGAAGGTGCGGCTGGAATACCTCCTTTCTAGAGTATCGAAGATCGGTGCTCGTCACGTTACATATGATTGAATATAGTATTGAGAATTGAGTAGCTAGTACCCGGATTATTTTATGGCGACATAGAGGATCCCAAATACACACTAGGCATTATTCACTACTAAAAAGGAAACATCAGAAGAAAGTGCCCGCCCCTATAAGGAGCAGGACCGAGAGAGATAGATGAACAGAATAGCTAGTCCCGTAGCTCAGTTGGTTAGAGCACTACACTGATAATGTAGGGGTCAGCAGTTCAAATCTGCTCGGGACTACGAAAAAAAGGGGAATTAGCTCAGCTGGCTAGAGCACCTGCCTTGCACGCAGGGGGTCAACGGTTCGAATCCGTTATTCTCCACGTTTTTGGAGGGAAAGATAGAGCAAGATAACAGACCATACAAGGTCTGATATCTCAGATCTAAAATCTCCTATCTAAAAAAAAAAAAGAGTTCTTTGACATATTGAAAGAGAAAAAAATTACAAGAGAAGACAACAGTATAGAGACAATGCTGATATGTGTCTGATGTAGGGAGGAGACCCTCGGTCCAGGCCGAACGAATCTTTGCGTAGCATATCGGTATATATATCAAAAGCAGCCGCATAGTAGCAAAAGGCTATGCCGGTGAAGAAAGTAAATAAGGGCACACGGGGATGCCTAGGCTCTCAGAGGCGAAGAAGGACGTGATAAGCTGCGATAAGCTTTGGGGATTGGCAAATGCGACTTGATCCAGAGATTTCCGAATGGGGCAACCTGACTATTTGAAGAATAGTCGTATGATACGCGAACGCGCTGAACTGAAACATCTAAGTAGGCGTAGGAGAAGAAAATAACAATGATTTCCCAAGTAGTGGCGAGCGAACGGGAAAGAGCCCAAACCGATCATGTTACGGCATGGTCGGGGTTGTAGGACCACGACATTGTACAGCGCTATGAACTGGAAGCAGGTGGGAAACTGCGCGATAAGGGTGAGAGCCCCGTACAGGTAAAGAATGTTGACATAGTGGTATCCTGAGTACCGCGGGACCGGAGAAATCCTGTGGGAATCCACCAGCACCATCTGGTAAGGCTAAATACTCCTGAGAGACCGATAGTGAACCAGTACCGTGAGGGAAAGGTGAAAAGAACCCCGAACAGGGGAGTGAAAAGAACCTGAAACCGTGTGCTTACAAGCGGTTGGAGCAGGCAGGTCCTGTGACAGCGTGCCTTTTGCATAATGAGCCTACGAGTTACTCTTGTCTGGCAAGGTTAAGTCCTTCAGGGACGCAGCCGAAGCGAAAGCGAGTCTTAATAGGGCGCATAGTCAGATGAGGTAGACGCGAAACCTTGTGATCTACCCTTGGGCAGGTTGAAGTTGCAGTAACATGTAATGGAGGACCGAACCGATAAACGTTGAAAAGTTTCCGGATGACCTGAGGGTAGGGGTGAAAGGCCAATCAAACTGGGAAATAGCTCGTACTCCCGAAATGTTTTTAGGAACAGCGTCGGCATCGAGTTTAATAGAGGTAGAGCTACCGATTGGGTGCGGGGAGTCAAATCCTACCAAATCCAGACGAACTCCGAATGCTATTAAATATGGCCGGCAGTGAGGCTTTGGGTGCTAAGGTCCAAGGCCGAGAGGGAAAGAACCCAGACCATCAGCTAAGGTCCCCAAATTCGTTCTAAGTTGAACTAACGAGGTCCGGTTGCCCAGACAGCTAGGATGTTGGCTTGGAAGCAGCCATTCATTTAAAGAGTGCGTAACAGCTCACTAGTCGAGCGGCCGGGCGTGGATAATAAACGGGCATCAAGAACGGTACCGAAGCTATGGATTTGCACTTATGTGCATCTGGTAGGGAGCATTCCATATGGGGCGAAGATATCTGGTAATGGGTGTTGGACCGTATGGAAAAGCAAATGTAGGCATAAGTAACGATAAGGCGGGTGGGAAACCCGCCCACCGAAAGACCAAGGTTTCCTGATCAACGTTAATCGGATCAGGGTCAGTCGGGACCTAAGGCGCACCCGAAGGGGCAAGCCGATGGACAACTGGTTAATATTCCAGTACTCTTCATAACTGCGATGTGGTGACGGAGTAGTGACACTGCCGCGAACTGACGGAATAGTTCGTTGAAAGGCGTAGGTATAGGGACGGTAGGCAAATCCGCCGACCCTGCTGAAACCCAATAGTACAGCAAAGCTTCGGTGGCGCTGATAGAGCAGGTAAACAGACTTCCAAGAAAACCCGCTAAGCTTCAGGTTATGAAGACCCGTACCGCAAACCGACACAGGTGGTCGAGGAGAGAATCTAAGGTGCTCGAGTGAGTCATGGCTAAGGAACTCGGCAAAATGGCCCTGTAACTTCGGGAGAAGGGGCGCTGTCTCAGCGATGAGCAGCCGCAGTGAAAAGGCCCAGGCGACTGTTTAACAAAAACATATGGCTTTGCAAAATCGCAAGATGAGGTATAAGGCCTGACACCTGCCCGGTGCTGGAAGGTTAAGAGGGGATGTCATCGTAAGAGAAGCATTGAATCGAAGCCCCAGTAAACGGCGGCCGTAACTATAACGGTCCTAAGGTAGCGAAATTCCTTGTCGGGTAAGTTCCGACCTGCACGAATGGTGTAACGATCTGGGCGCTGTCTCAGCCATGAGCTCGGTGAAATTGTGGTATCGGTGAAGACGCCGATTACCCGCAACGGGACGGAAAGACCCCATGCACCTTCACTATAGCTTAACATTGAGATTGGGTACAGGATGTGTAGGATAGGCGGGAGATGTTGAAGCGTGTTCGCCAGGATACGTGGAATCAACCTTGAAATACCGCCCTTTCTGTATTCGGTTTCTAACTCCCTAATGGGGAGGACATTGTTTGGTGGGTAGTTTGACTGGGGTGGTCGCCTCCAAAAAGGTAACGGAGGCTTTCAAAGGTAAGCTCAGTACGCTTGGTAACCGTACGCGGAGTGCAATGGCATAAGCTTGCTTGACTGTGAGACCGACAAGTCGAACAGGGTCGAAAGACGGACATAGTGATCCGGTGGTTCTGTATGGAAGGGCCATCGCTCAAAGGATAAAAGGTACGCTGGGGATAACAGGCTGATCTCCCCAAGAGCTCATATCGACGGGGAGGTTTGGCACCTCGATGTCGGCTCGTCACATCCTGGGGCTGGAGAAGGTCCCAAGGGTTGGGCTGTTCGCCCATTAAAGTGGCACGCGAGCTGGGTTCAGAACGTCGCGAGACAGTTCGGTCCCTATCTGTTGTGGGCGTTGGAAGTTTGAGTGGATCTGACCTTAGTACGAGAGGACCGGGTTGGACAGACCTCTGGTGAACCTGTTATGCCGCCAGGTGTACGGCAGGGTAGCTACGTCTGGAATAGATAAGCGCTGAAAGCATCTAAGTGCGAAACTAGCCACGAGATGAGACTTCCTTATAGGGTCGTAGAAGATGACTACGTTGATAGGCCATAGGTGTAAAGGTTGAGAGACCAAAGCCAAGTGGTACTAATAGCCCGAAGCTTTCTCATGCAGAGACACACTGTTGTCTTCCTCTTTAATTTTTGAAACAAAGGAAACGAAACTCTTTCAATATATATGTCAATTAGACGTGTGCATGGAGCAGAGCTATGTGGGGCCTGAAAAGGATCCCGTAGTCATATCTCCTATCTCACCTCTAAAAAAAAACTTTAGGTGCCTATATCGGCGGTGTCTACCTCTTCCCATTCCGAACAGAGCAGTCAAGCCCGCCAGAGCCGATGGTATTGCCGTAACAGGTGGGAGAGTAGGTCGGTGCCTTTTACACGGAAGCCCTTGCTGGAAACAGTCAAGGGCTTCTTTCGTTTACATACTTTTCAGAAGGTTCCAAAGGACAATGGGGCCGGGATAAAGCCCACTGGGTGACGCTCGGAAAAGAGGCACATATGTTCCGCAACCCTATTATCTGGTAAAAAGCTGTATGGCTCTGGCCCAAAAGCCACACTGGAATACACTCCCAAAAACTACTAAGGGATAAGGCTCTACAACGGTACTATCCGTACAGATCTGTATGGTATTGCTCTGAGGTAATGCGCTACTACCTTGTTAATATGTTTCCCAGCGATTACTGGCCCCGCCAAGACAAAAATTCCAGAAGAATGATGCCTCTGCTCCCCAATGTCACAGAGGGATAGGGCTCCGCAACCGTACTATCCGGTACAGATTTATATGGGCCTGATCTAAGGTGTTGTGTTATGACTGCGTTTATGTACTCTCCAGAAAACGATACATTGGGCTTGCAGTAGAAGTCCCGCTAAAATCACTTTACTCCTGCAACATTATTATTGGACAATCGTTTGCATTCCTGAAGCTCTTTTTACTTGGATTTACTATTGTATTATTGTTATGTTAATTTAACAGCATATTGATGCCTATCCCAAAGATGGAAAAGCAATTGTGCTATTCAATATTATAAATTATATACATGAAGATATCTTTTTGGAGTACAAAAGCGCAAGTTAGTTTGTTAGTTGGATTGGCTTCTCCGTTTATTTTTCAAACGAATAGAGTCAGTGCCATGGCTAGCACAGTCGCTTATTATCAGATAGAACAGCGCTCTACTGTTAGCAAAATTATTGCTGTGCAGAAAATTAACCCAACAACAGTAGAGATTGTATATGACAACAACCAAAGACTGACATTGGATTTCTATGGAAATCATATTTTCAGGATGTTCCAAGATATACACGGTGGGATTATTCGCGATCCGGAAGCAAAACCTGACGCGAAGATCCTTGTCGAAGAGCCACGAAAAGCAGTGGATAACTTGGAAGTAAAGGACGATGGTAGTAAGGCGATAATAACGACCAAAGACATCATATTCTCCATAGATAAGCAGACATCACAGTTTAGTATCCTAAATCGTAATACGAACAAAGTCGTCGTAGAGAGTTTAAAACCTATCGCTTTCGAATCTAAGCAAGTGAGCTTAGAACTAAAGGAAAACAAGGATGAGTACTTCTTCGGCGGGGGCGTTCAGAATGGACGGTTTTCCCATAAAGGTAAAGCGATCGCAATAGAAAACCAAAATAGCTGGACGGATGGCGGAGTCGCATCACCCACACCCTATTTTTGGTCAACCAATGGTTATGGGTTTATGTGGCATACCTTTAAAAAGGGGAATTATGCATTTGGTACAAAACCAAAAGGAACAGTTAAACTCACTCATGATACAGATTACCTCGATGTCTTTTTATGATCAATGACGGTACTGTACCGCTATTGAATGATTTCTACCAGTTAACGGGTAATCCTATTCTTCTTCCAAAATTTGGCCTATATGAAGGTCACCTAAATGCATATAATCGGGATTTTTGGAAAGAGGATGAAAAAGGGATTCTATTTGAAGATGGTAAACGTTATAAAGAAAGCCAAAAAGACAATGGTGGTACGAAAGAATCATTAAATGGTGAAAAAGGTAATTACCAATTTTCAGCCCGTGCGGTAATCGATCGTTATAAAGCGCATGATATGCCTTTGGGGTGGATTCTACCCAATGATGGTTATGGTGCTGGATATGGTCAAACCGAAACATTGGATGGTAATATTAATAATCTAAAAGAATTTGGTAATTATGCACGTAAAAATGGAGTGGAAATCGGTTTGTGGACACAGTCTGATTTACACCCCAAAGATAGTAT
This sequence comes from Sphingobacterium sp. E70, assembly GCF_019285695.1. Lineage (NCBI taxonomy): Bacteria > Pseudomonadati > Bacteroidota > Sphingobacteriia > Sphingobacteriales > Sphingobacteriaceae > Sphingobacterium > Sphingobacterium sp. E70. The sequence continues at coordinate 4,061,811 of NZ_CP079104.1, forward strand.
CAGTGCATTATTGCAAAGAGATATCGTTAAGGAAGTACGCGATGCCGGTGTGCGGGTATTGAAGACAGATGTTGCTTGGGTAGGCCCAGGCTATTCCTTTGGTTTGAATGGCGCGTTGCTGACGTGGGTCATACGATGCCTTATTATGGTAACGATGCACGGCCATTTATTATCTCATTAGACGGTTGGGCTGGGACGCAACGTTATGCCGGTATTTGGTCTGGGGATCAAACAGGTGGTGTATGGGAATATATTCGATTTCATATTCCAACCTATATCGGTTCTGGACTGTCCGGACAGCCAAATATCACTTCCGATATGGATGGTATTTTTGGAGGTAAAAATTTCAAAGTCAACATTAGAGACTTTCAGTGGAAAACATGGACACCAATGGAACTGAATATGGACGGTTGGGGATCCAACGAAAAGTATCCTCATGCGCTGGGTGAACCCGCGACTTCCATTAACCGCCTCTACCTCAAGTTGAAATCACAATTGGTTCCTTATAGCTACAGTATTGCTAAACAGGCTGTCGATGGTTTGCCAATCATCCGTGCGATGTTTTTGGAGCAAGCAAATCAGTATACGCTTGGTAAAGCAACGCAGTACCAATATCTGTATGGACCGAATTTTTGGTTGCACCGATCTATCAGGAAACACGTGTAGATGAGAAGGGCAATGATATTCGTAATGGTATTTACTTGCCAGATGGAGAGTGGATCGATTATTTTACAGGTGAGAAATATAAAGGCGGGCGTATTATCAATAATTTTGACGTGCCAATCTGGAAGCTCCTGTGTTTGTTAAAAATGGTGCCATCATACCGGTCACTAATCCTAACAACAATGTATATGAAATCAAGAAGGATCAACGTATTTACGAGGTTTATCCATCTGGGAATTCCGAATTTATGGAATATGATGATGATGGGAAAACTGAGGCCTATCGTTACGGAAAAGGAGTGAACACAAAGATTTATTCTCTACAGAAAGATAATAAAGTGTTGTTCACAATAGCGCCATCACAAGGTGAATTCGAGGGCTTTGAGAAGGCGAAATCGACTGAAGTTCGTTTTAATGTGACTGCGACACCAAAGAAGGTAACAGCCAAAGTGAACAAAAAGGTGTAAAACTTCAAGAGGCTCATTCACTAGCCGAGTTTAATGGATTAGAAAATGCCTATTTCTATGATGCACAGCCTAATCTGAATCAATTTGCGACAAAGGGATCAGAATTTGAGAAAGTTGCCTTGATTAAAAATCCGATGGTATTGGTGCGTATTGGTAAACAGGATGTGTCATCGACTGCAATTGAAATACAGGTGGATGGTTTCCAATTTACGCCAGCTGATAAGTACTTATCACAGACAGCTGTACTGACCGCTCCGACAGCCAAAGTAACGGAAAGTAATACACAAGCTTATACGATAACACCAACTTGGGAGAAGGTTGCCAATGCGGACTATTATGAGATCGCTTTCAATGATCTGATCTACTCGACCATTAAAGACAATCAATTGCTCTTTGAAGGTTTAGACGCTGAGACGGATTATGCCTTTAAAATTAGGGCCGTCAATAAAGCCGGTGCTTCCGATTGGAGTACATTCACCGCAAAAACAAAAGCTAATCCGTTAGAATTTGCGATCGAAGGTATTAAAGCAGAGACCTCGGTGGACAATCAAGGTGGCAATGGCATCAATAAGTTGTTTAACTATGATGAAGGGGACATGTGGCATACCAAATGGGGCAAACTGCTGTTCCGTTTGACATGACACTAGATCTGAAATCGGTCAATCAATTGGATAAGTTTGCGTATCTTCCTCGCACGGATGGTGGCAACGGAATCATTTTAAAAGGTAAAGTGTTTTATAGCAATGACAAAGACACCTGGTCTGAGGCTGGAAGCTTTGATTGGAAGCGTGATGGTGAAATGAAGCAATTTAATTTTAGCCAACATCCTGTCGCTCGTTTCATTAAGATTTCGGTTACAGAAGCTGTCGGAGGTTTTGGTTCAGGCCGGGAACTCTATGTCTTTAAGGTGCCAGGATCCACTAGCTATCTACCGGGAGATATCAATAATGACCGTCTGATCGACCAAAATGATTTGACTTCTTATATCAATTATACTGGATTAAGAATGGGTGATGGAGATTTTGAAGGTTATGTGAGTAATGGTGACGTCAATAAAAATAATCTGATTGATGCCTATGATATCTCAAATGTTGCTGTGATGATCGAAGGTGGAGCGAAACCAACCAAAGAGGAGAAAGTTGCTGGTAAGCTGAAATTGACAGCCTCCAAGACTACCTTGAAGTCTGGTGATATCGTTGAAATAGCAGTCAGTGGTGAAAACCTTAAAGCGGTCAACGCACTTAGCTTTGCGTTGCCTTATAATCAAGGAGATTTTGAGTTTGTGGGAATAGATCCATTACAGCTGAAAGAGATGAGTAATTACACCAATGACCGTCTGCATACAAACGGTAGTAAAGCATTGTATCCTACTTTTGTGAATTTGGGCAATAGGGAAACACTGAATGGTTCTGAAATTCTGTTTAAGATTAAGCTGAAAGCCAAACGTAACGTTAATTTCAATTTAAAAGCTATAGATGGTATTTTAGTTGATAAAAACTCAATTCGATAAGCTTTTAGAAAGTAAAGGCAACCCCTGAACATTGAATCTTTGAAAAGAGACGATAGGGGATAGAAATAGAATCAAACAAAAACGAGGGTATCCAATAGCTGTTTTGGATACCCTCGTTTTTGTAAAATCATGCGAACAGTGAAACTGTAATTTTGCTGGTCATTATCCTGAACTTGTTCGACAATGGAAGCTATGAAGCTATTCGATGTCTTGATTATCAATGGGAATAGTAGCTTTAAGACGATGTTTCGTTAGTTTAATATCATGTTGAGATCCATCAAAAGGATTTCGGTATCTGCTGAGGTCGCGGTAAGTTTAATTTCTGAAACATCCCAGATTCCAAAGCCATCTCTTGTTTCCAATTCTTGTCCTTCAACATTGATACTTCCGCTGATGACGAATATATAAACACCATTTCCAGCTTGTTTAATACTATAATTTGTGCTGATACCATTGTCGAAATGTCCCATATGAAACCAGGCATCCTGATGTATCCATACCCCTTCGTCGGACGGATCTGGTGAAAGTATCTGTTGCAACTTGTTGTGTCTTTGCGATCTATCCAATGTAATCTGGTCGTACCGAGGTGCTACATTGCGTTGATTCGGATAGACCCAGATCTGTAAAAATTTGACAGCCTGATCGTTATTTTTATTGTATTCACTATGCATGATGCCCGTTCCTGCACTCATGACTTGGATATCTCCTTTTCGAATAATGGCTTGATTCCCCATACTATCTTCATGCTCCAGGTCCCCTTCTAAAGGAATACTGATAATTTCCATATTATCGTGCGGATGTAATCCGAACCCTCTGCCTGCGGCAACGATATCATCATTCAACACACGGAGTACACCAAAATGCATGCGTTCGGGATTATGGTAATTAGCAAAGCTAAAGGTATGATTACTCTGCAACCAACCATGATTTGCATGACCTCGGCTCGTTGCTTTATGAAGTACACTATGACTTTCCAATTGATCTGAATCGTAATGGACAGCATTGGCATCTAGTGCTTCCAAAGGTTCTATTTCGTCAATGTCATTCTTCATAATACGTGCTGAAGCAGCGCTTGCAGCGAATATGCCGGAACCTAAGAGCCCCTTTTTATAAAATTTTGTCTATTCATGATCTTCGTATTGATGTATTCAAAATTAATCTACCAAGGATTAATTTTCATTGAACTAGTTTAATAAAAGCCTTGTAATCGAAATTTATAGCTTTCAGAAAATTGGCAAATATGCCTGATGATGGAGATTATTTGTCTTTGAGAAATTTTAGGATATATCTTGAAAGTCTCTCGCTTATTTATCGGGAATCAAATCAGGAAATAAGCTATAAATTTCATTTTTCAAAAGCCCGCTTCCACCGCCATAATGTTTTATTAAACCTATAGAATGGTTTAAATGCGCTATATAATCTGTGATTTCAGCCTCTTCCTGAGTCGATAGACCAGAGCTCAACAACAGGATATCACAAGGATATTCTGAGAGGTAATTCTTACAGGTTGAAAGATCCTGTTGAATGATGGCCTGCCATCCCTGATTGCTTTCTATAATCCGCTTTAACGTTTGGAGAATTTCTTCGTTTTTTCCAAATACGATAATGACCAAATTTTTCATCTAAGGGTTGGTTTTCATAGTTGTATTGACGATGGCGTTGCCCTTTAGTATCTTAGAAATCGGACATTCGTCGGCAATTTGCTGAAGACGCAATACAGTGTTTTCTTCAACAGCCTGTCCGAATGAAATTTCACGGTCAAAATAAGTAACCACTTGTTCTTTTTCAATTCGTAGATACATATTTGCTGATACCTGAATCTCATCGATGTTAAGTTCCTTTTTGTCAATATACATACGTAAGGTTGCCAATGTACAGGAAACGAGGGAAGAGATCAATAGGGTATACGGATCAGGACCGAGATCTTTTCCACCAAGTTTCTCAGGTTCGTCCGTAATAAGTTCACCATTTCGCCATATAAGATGGTTGTTTTATATTTTGTTGGCCGATATGACCGCTTACGGGATTCTCTAGAATATATTTCATACGATTTTCTCTTTTGCTTCTTGTAAAACAAAATTAAAGTCGAATTGATTCAATTCCATTGATGTAGTTCAATAAATATGGAAAAGATCTAAAAAATGGCTTTTTATTTACCCGCTTATACCCATAGTTATCTGTTACGCGATGGAATGAAAAATATCTCTTCGAAAAATTAAATGCTAATGTAAGTTCAATCGCATAAATTTTCTTAATTTTAGTTTGTTTTTACTTTTTTATGATGAAGAGATTTTTATTTATTGCATGTATAGCTAGTACAGTTCCATTTGCAGCTTTTTCACAGTCCCATGAACTTCGTGTTGGTATCACTTCGGGTGTTTCCAATTTTACGGGATCTGGAAGCACCGCGCAGAGCAATCTCAATGGTTCGAGTCAGCAGGACTATTATACCAATAGTCCTTATGGTAAAAAGTAGGGATCAATTTGGGTGGCGCAGTCAACTATCGCTATGTTTTTGCGAATAATTTTCTTTTAGGCGTAGAGGGAGCTTTTGAACGTCTACAAACTAAAGTTGACCTGGAAGGGAGCGAATTTGCCAATGGTAATCGTGGGCTGACCAAACTCAATCAACAATTCCTGAATTTTAATCCCTTTGTTGGTTATCGCGTTTATTTTGAACCGATGACAATGGATATGCAATTTGGTGTTGATGTTGCCAAGGTGTTGAGCATCAAGGAAAATGGAAGTATAGAAGACAAGAATGGCAATAAAACAAGCTTTACACATGATAGAGGAAAAGCAATTGATGTGGATATCCGCCCGCGACTACAGTTTAATGTCAATTATGATCGTTATACGATTTTTGCAGGTTATTCGTGGGGTTTAAAGGATTATCTCGATGGGTTAATTGGAGCTAACCCAGGGCCGGCACGCTTGAATGTATTTCGCCTGGGACTGCAATATCAATTTTTAACACCGATTTATAGAAATGACTAAAAGTTAATGAAAGATCAATGATCTGCTGATCTGAGCACTTCAAGTATAAATTGATAACGTTGTTCGACCGTTGTTTTAGGTATTTCTACGACCTCATATCCAAGCCGCTCATATACACTTTTCATCTGATTGAATGTGGCTTCGGCCTCTTCCCATGTTTGTTTTCGCTCATTATCGGTTTCATAAATTTCCTGCCAAGGGGAGGATAAATATCTTTTTATAATAGCGGTGTGCTTTGGCTTCGGCAAGCAGGGATTCTTCGATAATTAGATTTTCCATTTCGATATAGGCCAGTGTATCAGGAATACCACGGTCAAAAAAGACATAGCCTGGATCTGTAGCGCTTTCTTGTAATTCATGAAGGAAACTGTTCGTGGACGCAGCCAACATCAATGTCGCATAGTATTGTCTGTTTTTCCAGGGTAAACCATCACCATTACTATCCAATTGTTCTTTAATGATTCTACGTGCATCTTCCGGTACAGTTCTATACCCCTGTTTTTGTAGTTCGTTAAGTAGTGTGGTGTGGTTTTGCCTACACCGGGTCCCCGGTGAGGACAATAAAATAATTTGTCTGATCCATATTAAAAAATGTCATACCCTTCCAATACAGCCCAGCATTGTCTGTTTGAAGGATATTATTGTGTAATAATCGAAAATGATTAAGCGTATTGTTTGGCGATTTTCTTCTCTGGTTCTATATATAACGTATATAAAAAGAAAAGAAATATATACTCCAGTGGTTTCATCATCATGTAGGTCAGATTTGATGCCCTGACCGAGTTGATTCTGGTGGAGATATTATATCCGTATCTGTCGTAAAAAGAACGTACATAACGATGAAGGACTGGAGATAGATCACTTAAAATTTCTTCAAAAGCATTAGCTACCAATAGTTGACGGTTAACAATGATCGTATTTCCATGTCGCTTACCTAAGCGTAGTGGCTTCACAACTGTTGGATCCCCTTTGGCAGCCACTGTACAAAGGTAATGTCCACGGTGATCTAAAATAGGAGGGTGCATTTTTTGAGAGAAAGCCCAGGTCGTGGTCTCCGTGAATACCTTGGCCATTGAATCGCTATCTTGACCAAATAGAATAAGAATTGCGGTCACCAGGAGAAAGACAGGAACGAGCAGGATAAGCGCCCATAGCGGATAATCTAATTTGGATGAGAGCAATATATTGATCTTGTTCAGTATGGGATTGCGATAAGTTCTGTGCAAGGATGTCTCTCTCCTGGCGGATGATCTTCCAGATAAAGCCTATGCCAAAACAGAAACAGAAAAGAGGCGTGAAAATAAAGTAAAATGTTCCTTCATTACCAACATAGATACTTAGGGTAGATGTATCGTGATAACTTACCTGAGTCAATACAAAGATACTGATTATTGATCCGATCATCAAAATAATGAGGGCGAGGACAAGAGGAATAGGTGGTATTTTCCGGCCTTTTATCCAAATAGCCATCACAGCGACATTGAAAGCAACAAAATAGATAAACAATGATAAGGCATGTTTTCCGCCAAAAGGTAAGTAACAAGCACCGTCAACAGGATCAACAGCCTCATGATATTGACTGGAATGGGTTAATAGACCAACTCCAGAGATCGCTAAGGACAGGATGTAGCCAATAATAACAGCATATTCAACAAAGGATATCTTTTTATTCTGTCTTTTAATTGCAGAGCGCAGTAGATAGATCAATCCGGCAAATAAAGCAACAACAAGGAAAAATATAATGTACATGATAGCAAATAAAATTATTAGGCGAATGTAATCAAATCATTGTTTCTAATTCATGTTCAAGGCGATCAAAGTTTTCTTCATTTTTATCGATGACAAAGCTTTTGATTTTGTTGCATTCTTCAGTAGTATTGAATATCATTCGAAAACCGAATTTTGTTTTACCGGGAGCAATATCAGTCAGCGATAGCTCCATTCGGAAAAGCGGTTTGGACAGTCTATCCCAGGTAATTAATTTGGGGTAAATTATTTCGGAAAAAATGCATTCATTTTGGTAATTACCTTTATCTGGACCATGCATGATAAACTTCCATCGTCCTCCGGGTCTAAAGTCAAATTCTTCGAATGTATTGGTAAAACCAGCTGGCCCCACCAATTTTCTAAATGAGAGGGATTAGCACATGCCTCAAAGACGAGGTCTATTGCTGCATCTACTATTCTCGAACTGACAATTTCATTATCAGGTGAAAGTATGAAAGGGGTGTGACCATTGTCTCTGCTGTGTTTATGTTAACCAAATAATCGCTTCCAGAAGCCTTTCTTTTGGATAACCTCATTGGTTTTCTCTGTATCAGTCGTTGTACTTGCGGGTTCTACATGAACTTTTTCGACTTTGACATTATGTAGGATCTCATTTTCAGGAGACCGTTGCGTTGTTCGATGTTTTTGATCTGTTCGAATGCTGTGGTTTGATAGAGCAGTGGACCTTCTTTATCACAGTTAAAGAGGTTGGAATAGCTTTTAGATTCATTCAAATCAAGGGGCTGAGGTTCTACAACTTCTGTGGCCTCCAAGAGACCCAATCCGCGCTCTTTGGCAAAATTCAAAGCCTTTAGGAAAATGTTGATGCGCCCATCTGAAAATAGTTGATCCAATTCCGATTTAATCTCCAGATTATGGTGATAATCGTCCAATAAACGTACGACCTGATCCGCAGAAATAAATACACCCGAGCAATAATTTTCAACAAGCCTGTTTTGTACCTTTTTTGTGAGGGATCCAATTGGGATAAATTCTTCCCATTTTTATAGTAGGAATCTAACTGTTTGTTCTCTGAAAAGGACAATGCACCGCCGCGGACGTAAAAGTAGGTTTCAAAAAATCCTTGAACAACAGCGATAAAGAAACCATGCGTTTTGTCAAAATAATCATTTTGATCTGTTTCCCGACCTGCGTTTATTGTGTCCTGATATTTGGTTTTATAGAAGTCGTCAATTTGGTGATCGGATGCTAGCGCCTCTATTTTTCTGGATTTGCAATCACTTCAAAATACCAGGTATTAATCTGTTCTTCAGAAATAGGGTGGTAACTAATATCAAAGCCCATAATTAGCGGTTTTTAATCTGTTGTTTTTGTATTTACTAAAATATTAAAAATTAGCGTGTTGGGCAAGTAAAATATAAAAGATCGTGAGGTGTTTCATTCAATATAACGATTTGCTGACTATTCCGGATGAAGGAGCGGGTCACCAACGGGGTTGTGGGTTTAAGTAATATTAGGTACTTTGGAACAAAATAAAATTTATATGAAGCACTTACTATTTATTATTTTCATGTCGGCAAGTTTATTCTTCACGGCTTGCCAATCCCCAAGTCCGGAAAATTTTTTCGGAAAAGTTGTTCTAAATACAAACCTTGTCGCTGACTTTGCTCCCGAGCGTTTTGGTAAACGTCTTGAACAGGAAACTGTCGAATTTCCAAATACCCCCTCCAGTAAGAAAGAAGGGAATGAGGCTCAAAAAACAGTGGAATTTAAAATTCAAACTGTAGAGAAAGCATTGAAAGACATCAATGAACTTCATGTTTCAGATGATGATGCAAAAGCCTTAAAAGAAAAGTCTATCACCTTATTTGAGAAGGTACTTCCGGTTTATAAAAATGAGTATACGGCCTATGCCAAACTTTGTGATACCAAGGGATCTGCTGAGGAAAAGCAGGCATTGCTTGAAAAGATTCAAAAGATGCTATGCCTGAGATCGACAAAGTATTTGATGAAGTATATGTTTTAGGAAAATCGTATGCCGAAAAACATAACCTTAATGTGAACTGGGGTAACTAAGATGAATCAGGAAACTAACTTATATAGAAATAGCAGCAAAACCGTTAAGCTTCTCGCTATGTCAGGCGGGATTTGTGTCATTCTTTTGTTGACCTTTTTGTACTGTATTGGACTCTTTGATGGTGAATTAAAAGTTAAACCTGCCGTATTTTCGGGTGCTGCATTATTGGTGATGCTGATTCTGTTGTTGAGCAGTTTATTAAGCCTTCGGGACAAGTCTGCTCAGATTGTATTGAATAAAAACCATTTTTCGGAAAAACAACCCCATTGGCAAAGGCATTTGGGATAGGAAATTGGGAAGATGTCACAGCCATTAATTTGCAAAAAGTAGGTGGTGATACTTTGGTGATTGTCACTTTGAGCAATGCTTCCAATTATAAAGACCGGCTTCCATCGATGTTATGGAAAATGGCTTATTATGAAGCTACACAAGAATTAAATATCATGTATTCTGCTTCTGTGATAGGCATCGAACCTGCCGAACTCTACGAATTATTTATGAGTTATTGGCAGCACTCAAAAAAAAGAATCGGGGATACACTAAAAGCCCGTAATTGGAAGAGTACATGCATTAACACTGTATAACGGCTCGCGAACTTTACAGCATATCGATCTTGCGTTGGATAGTCTCCTGCTCTTGGGCGTTTTTTGCCAATGCTTGCGCACGCTGAAAGTTCGCGATTGCTTTCTGTCTATCTATATCCTTATAGAGTTCTCCTAAGAGTGCAAAATAAAAGTGATTGTCTGATAGATTCAGTTTTTTTGCTTCAACTAATGCCATTTTTGCTCCTTTTGCCTTATATAAAGCAAATGTTCTGTTGAGTACTGCGCCCGGTGAATAATTGACCAGTAGCAATCGGTCGTAAAGCTGAAGGATTTCGCCCCATTTTTCTGCTGTATCTGCTTTTGTACAATGGCATTGTGCAATTTTTGCTTCGATATGATAAGACGTCAGCTGATCACCGTCGGCCGATTGATTCAAAAATATATCCCTTGATTGATTAATTCTTGGTTCCATAATTTCTCGTTCTGTTGCTCATACAGGATAAATTCACCATCGGTACTGTGCCGGGCGTCGAAACGTGAAGAATGAAAACAGATTAAGGCAATGAGTGCATGTGTTTTTGGAACATTCGTTTTCTCGTAGGCGGATAGCATTAACGCAAGACGCAAGGCTTCTATACACAGATCTTTGCGTAAAATCTGGTTTTGCGTTTTGGAATAATAACCCTCATTGAATAAGAGGTAGATAATATGTAGCACATTGTCCAGCCTTTGGACGATTTCCTTTTCGGATGGCAACTCCAGCTGGATCTTTTCTGTACGGAGCTTTTCTTTTGCCCGGAATAAACGCTTATTAATTGTTTCTTTATTTGAGAGGAAGGCTTCGGCGATTTCTTCAATACCAAAACCACAGAGAATCCGTAGTGCCAGTCCGATCTGAGCCTCACTAGCAATCGCAGGTGTACAGATGGCAAACAGCATCTTCAACTGACTATCTTTGATGTTTTCCTGCGTGAAGCTAAATTCATCGCTATGATCCACTGCGATTTGTTTTTGATGTATTTCCGGGATTACTTTGTCTTCGAAAATCTTATTCCGTCTAAAGTAGCTTAAGGTTTTCTTTTTGGCTACCGTGTAAAGCCATGCCGTTGGATTTGGAGGCAAGCCCTTTGTCTGCCACGATTCCGTAGCCAGCAAAAATGTTTCACTGACGATATCTTCCGCAATTTCAATATATTGTAAACCAAAACCTTTTGAAATTACAGCGACAATCTTGGTGAATTCCTGTTGAAAAAGCTGTTTTAGAAAATTAGATTCCATCATACATAATAGGGCAGTTGTATACTACACAACCGCCCTTTAATTTTTTTAAACTAAAAGTGCCCTGATCTCAACACTACCATTAGATTCTAAAATCGGACAACCATGTGCCAATGTTGTCGCTTCCTCAAGGTTTTCTGCTGCGATGACAATAAAGCCACCAAGACTTTCTCTGATCTCTACAAATGGGCCATCTGTAATGACTCCACCGGGTTTTAATACCTTTCCGGCTTTTTCAAGTCGTGAACCATGGTCGGATAGTTTTCCTGTGCTTCAATGTCGCCGATCCAATCCTGCCATTTTTTGTTTATTCTGGCAATTTCTTCGTCATTCAAAAGAGGCTGCTCATTGCCTGCTTGCCTAAATAATAAGATGAAATCTTTCATGCTTATAGTTTAATATGTTAAATAATTTTATTTACCTGGTTTTTTGTTATTATGCCGTCTGCACCTTATGTTGACCGACTTTGTACCCGCCAGCTTCAGTGCGGAAAGAAATATTAAAACGGTTGTATGCATTGATTGTTGTTACCGCCAAAGTCAGATCGATCAGTTCCTCTTCAGAAAACTCTTGGTTTGCAATGGCATAAACCTCATCAGGTACATCACCATTGGTTATTTTTGTTACCGCTTCGGCCCATTCCAAGGCCGCACGTTCGCGTGCACTGTAAAGTGGTGCCTCGCGCCAAGCGTCCAATAAAAATAGGCGCTGTGGATTTTCGCCAGTAGCAAGCAAATCTTTTGAATGCATGTCTAGGCAATAAGCACAACCGTTGATCTGTGATACTCTAAAATAAATCAGATGCAAAAGCTCTTGTTCGATTGCACATTTACCTAAATAAGCACCCAATCCAAACATAGCTTTCATAGCATTTTGGCCTTTTGCGAAAAAAATTGATTCGTTGTTTCATTTTATTATTGTTTTAAGTGTAACTGTTTTACACTACAATAATGATTGAAGTTAAAGAAATTGGACATAAGGCTTGAAATATTTTTTTATTTCTTTTTAAATTATTGTTTTTCAGATGTTTAATCTTATTATTTTTCTAATAAAATTCTAATGATTTTCTATATGATCTCTAACGGTCATCCTGGTAACGATTGCTGACCTTTGCACGCAAAGGAGGATGAGCTATGGTTATTTTTGAATTTGCACTACGATTATTGGCCGCATTACTTTTGGGTGCCGCAGTTGGTTCCGAAAGACAGTGGCGCCAGAAGAATGCTGGACTTCGTACGAATACACTGGTGTCGCTAGGTTCAGCTGCTTTTGTACTTCTTTCTATTGAAATAGGTGGTGATGCTACAGGACGTATCGCTTCCTATGTCGTCAGTGGGATTGGTTTCCTCGGTGCGGGAGTGATTATGAAGGATGGATTGAATGTGCATGGTCTCAATACTGCGGCTACGATCTGGTGCTCAGCTGCAGTAGGTGCATTATCGGGTTTGGGTTTGTATCCACAGGCAGCGTTGGTAGCTGCAGCCATTATTCTGACACATTTGATCTTCCGTCCCATCGGCCAGCGGATGGGTTTCATCAAATTTAGTAAATCAGCAGTGGCACAAACCGACTATCTGGTATCTATCCGATGCGGCATCGCTATCGAAAATCATATTCGTGTGCTGTTGATCCAAATGTTGGGCAATGAGGAGAAGGTATTATTGACATCACTATCCAGCGATGATACTGTGGAGGCGAATGCGGCCGCAATTACTGCTGTTATCAAAGCTGTTGGCCAACAGGATAGTCTGATTGAACGGATAGCCAGTCGACTGACAATGGAAGAAAAAGTAAGCAAAATAAGCTGGGAAATTATCGGCACTGAAGCCGATCTGTAAAACTGTTGTGCCACTTCTTGTGGCGGTAAGTTGTATCGCATATAAATTAAACAAAGACTAGGGTTATGATCAGCGTTAGAAACAAAATAAGAAACCCATTGCATAGCATGATCAGTTCAAATGGTATGAATGTGGGAACGATCACCAAATTGCAGGAAATTGCGAGTCAGGATGAAAAAATGGCTTGTGCTATGCTGGAAAGTAGTGATGGTGGGATTACAGATGATATGGCCAGTGAGCGCCGCCAGAAATTTGGACTGAATGAAATACAACATCAAAAGGCTCCCAAATGGTATATTCAATTGATAAAGGCATTCGCTAATCCCTTTATTTACATATTGCTGGTCATTGCTGTTGTGTCTTTCGTTCTAGATGTCTGGCTTGCATCACCGGACGATAGGGATTATAAGACTGTCCTTGTGGTTTCTATTATGGTATTAATCAGCGCCCTCTTACGTTTTATACAGGAGTATAGAAGTAATGCAGCCGCTGAAAAACTCAAAGGCATGGTGAAAACCACAGCTACTGTATTGCGAAAATTCAAAGGACGACGAGAGATCTCTATTGCTGAACTCGTACCAGGGGATATTGTTTATCTCTCTGCTGGCGATATGATTCCATCTGATTGCCGGATTATACAGAGTAAGGATCTTTTTGTGAGTGAAAGCATGCTGACAGGAGAGGCGCTTCCCGTAGAGAAGAATTATTTGCCAATTCGAGATGCGAAAGAAAAGCAGGCCATTGAGCTTAGCAATATCTGTTTTATGGGAACCAATGTTGTCAGTGGTTCAGCTATAGCGATTATTGTAACCACAGGTAACTATACCTATTTCGGGAGTATCAGTAAATCCATTACGGGTGAACGGCCAGAAACAAGTTTTGATAAAGGGATAAACAAGGTGAGTTTTCTACTTATTCGCTTTATGCTGGTGATGGTTCCATTGATCTTTTTGATCAATGGCTTGATGAAAGGGAATTGGACCGAAGCGTTGTTATTTGCGATTGCTGTGGCCGTAGGGCTTACACCTGAGATGCTCCCGATGATTGTGACGGCAAATCTAGCCAAAGGAGCGGTTAATATGAGTAAACGTAAAGTCATTGTCAAACGCTTGAACTCCATTCAGAATATCGGTGCGATGGATATTCTCTGTACAGATAAAACAGGTACACTGACCTTGGACAAGATCGTGATGGAAAAGCACCTCAATGTCTATGGTGTAGAAGATGACGAAGTACTCAAATGGGCTTACCTCAATAGTTTTCATCAGACAGGCTTAAAAAATCTGATGGATAAGGCGGTACTGGAGCATGTTGAACTGCATGATTATCTAAAAGTCGAAGATCAATACCTGAAAGTGGATGAGATACCCTTTGATTTTCAACGGCGAAGAATGTCCGTCATTCTCAAAAAGCATAACGGTAAACATCTCCTGATCTGTAAGGGGCAGTAGAGGAAATGTTGGAATTATGTACCCATGCGTTTGATCCTGGGGATGATCGTAGCCTACATATTGAAAATGACCGTACTGTATCTATGGATGATACTATGCGGAGAATCGTGCTGAATACATCCAAAAGATGAATGAAGAAGGTTTGCGCGTATTGTTGGTTGCCATTCGGGAATTTGAGGATCCCATCCATTGACTTATGCCATTGCAGATGAAGTCAAATTAACGTTGACTGGTTTTATTGGTTTTTTGGACCCGGCCAAACCTTCTGCAGCACCAGCGATTGAAGCCCTGCATAAATTGGGGGTAGCTGTAAAAGTGCTGACAGGAGATAATGAGATCGTCACACGTAAAATCTGTCATGATGTGGGGATCCCTGTGCAACGTATTATTAATGGAAGCGAACTGGATCAGATCAATGATCAAGAATTGGATCAATGTATTGTTGACGTTTCCGTTTTTGCAAAATTAAGTCCATTGCAAAAAGTACGTGTGGTCAAAGCCTTGCGGTCCAAGGGACATACCGTTGGTTTTATGGGCGATGGTATTAATGATGCTGCCGCAATTAAAGAGGCTGATGTAGGCATTAGTGTGGATACGGCGGTGGATATTACCAAAGAAAGTGCGGATATCATCCTATTGGAAAAAGATCTGATGGTTCTTCGAAAGGGTGTGATCTATGGTCGACGTACTTTTGGTAACATCATTAAATATATTAAGATGACAGCCAGCAGTAATTTTGGAAATATGTTCAGTATGCTCGGCGCGAGCGCGTTTCTGCCTTTTTGCCGATGTTGCCGGTACACCTGCTGATACAGAATTTGTTATATGATATTTCACAGGTTTCTATTCCTTGGGACAGTATGGATGAAGAATTTATTCAGGAACCGAAAAAATGGGATGCGGGGAGCGTGTCAAAGTTTATGCTTTTTATTGGTCCGATCAGTTCTATCTTTGATTTTGCGACTTTTGCATTGATGTATTTTGTCTTCAAAGCAAATACGGTCGAACATCAGACGCTTTTTCAATCGGGGTGGTTTGTCGAAGGACTGCTTTCACAGACTTTGATCATCCATATGATCCGTACACGCAAGATACCTTTTATACAAAGCTGGGCTGCCGCTCCGTCGTGGCATTGACCTCCTTGGTTATGGTTATCGGTATTCTGCTGCCATTTTCACCTTTCGCTGAGGCTTTGAAATTACAGGCGCTACCATTGTCTTATTTTCCTTGGCTAATAGGTATTTTGATCGGTTATTGCCTGTTGACACAGTTTGTTAAGAACTGGTTTATTCAAAAATTCCATACTTGGCTGTAAGTAAAAAGGATGGGGCTGTTTTTAATTGTAAAATCCTTGCGGTGGTTTGATTAAAAATCAACAACAATTGTTATTTTTAATCAAATTACTCCAATGAAACTGATAACATATACATTCACTGTCCTGGGTTTGGGAATCTTGGCATCCTGCGGGTCGGGGTCCAATACAAAAAAGCCCTTGCGGATACGACTTCGAATGCAAATTTTAAAGCTTATGAAGATCGATTCATCGAGCAGCTCTGGAAAGAAAATCCAGAATGGGCCACACAGGTAGGCTTTCACCGTTACGATTCGTTGTTGACGATCCCCGATGCCAAAAGCAGGGCATTACGTTTGGAATTTTCTAAGCAACATTTAGATCAATTGAAAAGTTTTGATCTGAACGAGCTGAATCTCTCACAACAGACGGATTACCACCTGATCCAGAACTACCTGGAATCTAATGTATGGTCAATCGAAAAAGAGCGTTCTTACGAATGGAATCCTTCATCTTACAATGTAAGTGGAACTATCGCCTTTATGTTGGCTGAGAATTATGCCCCATTGCATGATCGTCTTCACGCTATTGAACAACGGATGGCACATATTCCAGCGTATTATGAGGCTGCGAAAGGACAGATTAAGAATCCAGCGTTGGTATTAACAGATCTGGCCATACAGCAGAATTTGGGTGGATTATCTGTGTTTGAAACGGATCTGCGTGATTCCTTGAAAAAATCTAGTCTTCCAGCGACTGAAAAAGCGGCTATTCAAGCGAAAGCCGATCAGGCCGTAAAGGCGATCAATGGATTTGTAACGTTTTTAAAAACGAACCCGAATCCATCGCCACGAAGCTTTAGATTGGGGCAGGAGCTATACGATCAAAAGTTCAAGTTTGATATCCAGTCGGGGTCTACTGCTGCACAGATCTATGATGCGGCAATGGCACGCAAGAGCTATTTACATGCTGAAATGTATAAAATCAGTAAGGAACTGTGGCCAAAGTATTTTGGAAAGGCGGTACAACCCACAGATAGTTTGGTGCTTATTCGCAAGATGATTGATACCTTGTCTGTCAATCACGTCAAAGCAGATGAATTTCAATCGGCCATTGAAGCGCAGATACCAAAATTGGTGGAATTTGTGAAAAAGAAAGATCTCCTGTACATTGATGATAGCAAACCTTTGGTCGTACGGAAAGAACCTGCGTATATGGCCGGTGTTGCTGGAGCGTCTATCAGTGCTCCGGGTCCCTATGATAAAGGTGGGAATACATATTACAATGTTGGAAGTCTTGCTGGATGGACCAAAGAAGCTTCAGAAAGCTATCTACGGGAATATAATCACTATATTTTGCAGATTTTGAATATTCACGAGGCTATTCCGGGGCATTATACGCAGTTGGTCTATGCCAACCAGTCGCCTAGCTTAATCAAGAGTGTTTTGGGAATGGAGCCATGATCGAAGGCTGGGCTGTATATACCGAGCAGATGATGTTAGAAAATGGCTATGGCGATAACGCACCTGAAATGTGGTTGATGTGGTATAAATGGCATCTACGTACTGTATGTAACGCTATTTTGGACTATAGTGTGCATGTGAAGAATATGAGTGAAAAGGATGCCATGCATTTATTGGTTGACGAAGCGTTTCAACAGCAGGCAGAGGCCGCCGGGAAATGGAAAAGGGTATCTGTTAGTAGCGTACAGCTAACATCTTATTTTACGGGATATAAAGAAATCTATGATTTAAGAGAAGCTGTGAAAAAGGAGGAGGGTGCTCAATTTAAGCTAAAAGCCTTCAATGAGAAATTTCTGAGCTTTGGTAATTCGCCCGTAAAATATATCCGGGAAATGATGCTGAAAAAATAGGTATAAGAAACCGTATTGGAAAGCCACCTGATATCGGGTGGCTTTCTGATTTTATTGTTATGCTATTCAGCTACTTTTTGTTAATAAGTCTTTCTCTCTTAAGCGACTTTAGCAAACTTGTTTCGATACTCTATAGGCGTAAGGCCTGTTATTTTTTTGAAAATATCCCGAAATGCTTTTGTATCTGTGTATCCGACATCATACATCACTTGGGAAACGTTCTTCCTTGAAGCTTCAAAAATTTCTTTGCGGCCTCTATGCGTACACGCTGGATATACTCCACGGGCGTATTATTTGTTGCTTCTTTAAATCTTCGTTCAAAAGTTCGGCGGCCAATATTAACAAAATTGGCTAAATCTTCGACCGTAATTTTTTCCTCATACTTTAGTTCAATATAATCCTGCGCTTTCTGGATATCCAGGTCTTCGTGATTACGTTGGCCGCGGAATATCGCAAATTGGGACTGACTGTCACGGCTGATATCCAGTGCAAAATATTTGGCGATCATAACCGCCGTTTCGCGGTCGGAAAATTTTTCGACAAGATATAGTATCAAATTCCACAGGCTGCTGGCGCCACCACTGCTGTAAATATTATCGTTTTCTGTAATAACGGCCCCATCTTCGACTTCTATTTCAGGGTATTTTTCCTTGAATTCGCTGACATAGGCCCAATGGGTTGAGCATTTTTTACCATTTAATAAACCCGTTTCAGCTAAAAGGAAAGCTCCTACACATAAGCTGGCCAGGCGGGTACCTTTTAAATGGAGTTTTCTGAAATAAGGTATGGCCTCGGCATTATCCCTTATTCCGGTGTCAATATCTCCGAAAGTCGGGGGTATGATTAATAGGTCTGTCCGTTCCACATCTTGCAGCAAACGATTGGTTTTTATGGTATACTCACCGCTGTTGGCCGGTACATATTCACTAAGACCTACATACTCAACATTGAATATCGGTTTCTTTCCAAAAGCCGAAAGAAATTCATTGGCCGTAAGAAAGGTTCTAAATGCCGGCGTAATACCTTCAATAGTACCATATTGGGGAACAAAAACAGAGATTTGCATATCTTTTTGGTTTATAGGATAAAGGTACAAATTGTTTTTGTCGTAATCCACCCCTAAAGTTGTCGTTTTTACAATGTGCCGCCCCTTAAAATCCTTCGCATCTTTGCTATATCATAATCAACAAATAAAAAGAAATCATGGAAAGACAAACAAAAATTAAGGTAGAAGCAGCGGTAAACGCGCCAGTAGAAAAGGTATGGCAACAATGGAATGCGCCAGCAGATATTATGCAATGGAATGCTGCGGATCCAAGCTGGCATTGTCCAAGCAGTCAAAACGACTTGCGTGTGAATGGTACTTTTAAAAATCGGATGGAAGCAAAGGATGGAAGTTTTGGATTCGATTTGAAGGAACTTATGATAAGGTTGAATTGCATCAAGAAATCGCCTATACCATGTCTGATGGTCGGACAGTAAGCACCGTATTTTCTGAAAGAGATGGAAAGACAATCATGAGTACCACTTTTGATGCGGAGCAGATGAATGATCCTGAATTTCAGAAGCAAGGTTGGCAAGCTATTCTCAATAATTTTGTAAAACACGTTGAATCAACAAATTAATCACCATAAAATACCAACATCATGAAAAAGAATAAAATTATCTTCTGGATAGCGACAATATTTATTGTTATCTGGGAAGGCGTTATGCCACTGGGCACATTACTATTTGCACCACAATATATGAACGCAGGAACCAAACCCTTGGGCTACCCGGATTATTTTGCCTATGCCCTTATTATCTGTAAAGTTTTAGGGGTCATTGCCATTGCCATTCCACAGTTTCCGGCTAAACTAAAAGAATGGGCTTATGCAGGATTGACATTCAGTTTGCTATTTGCCTTTATCAGTCACGCTTGCGTGGATAAAAATATAACATTCATGTTATTGCCACTTATTGTATTGGGTATACTGATGTTATCTTATGTCTATCGGTCAAAGCTAGCAGGTACAAGTCGTACCTCGCAGCAGAATGCATATACTGGCGCATCGGCGATATCGTAATATCTTGGTATGACAGTGTGCCCATCCGAAAGGATAGGTTTATTGAGAATTATTAGAAAGAACAAAAAGGTAGTATTATCTATTTACATTATAAACAATCAATCGAGATGAAAACAAATAGTGTTTCTTTACATCGGGTTATTCAGGCAAGCCCTGAAAAAGTCTTCCGCGCATTCGCGGATCCAGTAGCACAGGCTACTTGGTTACCCCCTTATGGTTTTGTCTGTACTGTACAGCAGATGGATTTTAAAGTAGGTGGTCAATTTAAGATGACATTTATCAATTTTGGTACAGGTAATGGTCATTCCTTTGGTGGAGAGTATTTGGAAATTACAGCCAATGAATTTATCAAGTATGTCGATCGCTTTGATGATCCAAATTTACCCGGAGAAATGACAACGACAGTTTCTTTGCGTGCTGTCAGCTGCGGTACTGAACTTAAAATAGAGCAAACAGGAATTCCTGAAGTTATTCCAGCAGAAATGTGTTATTTGGGATGGCAGGAATCTTTGGAAAAAATGAAAAAACTTGTGGAGCCCGTCATACCAGACGCATAGTTTAATTCAATTTGTTTAGGATATGGAACGGTTAAGAAGCGGGGTTTTTATCACATTTTCGGGAAATTGTAGAAAGGCGCTTACCTTTTACCAGTCATGTTTTGGCGGGAGCCTAGATTTTGACAGGCTGGATAAAAAGATAAATGGGTATGCAGAACTGCCCATTGTAAGTGCCTCTCTTACTTCCCCAAATGTGGTTATCTACGGCTCAGATCTGGTACATGATGATGGACGAAAAATCGGTAATTATCTTTCGGTGTTTTTGCCCTGTGCAAATGTGGTTGATCGTGGTCAGCTTGTCACCAAGCTGACGGCTGGACGACAGGCGGTATTGGGAAATAATGAGACGGACCAGCTGGTAGAAGTAACAGATATTTTTGACGTAAGATGGATATTGGGGATTCAATAGTGTTTTCTAAATCTTATTTTTTTGTTAAGTTAAGGCAAAATCAGTAGTATTATAAAAAGCTTTATTGTTATGGTATATGTAGAAAATGAGTTCGCTCCTTTACAAAAAGTGATCTTGGCGGTTTCAGAGTTTGGATTTCCAAAAGCAGTTCGAGCGGACGATCTCCGTTTTCTCCCCGATACCAACACAGAAAGTGATGTTACAAATGCAGGAAAAGATTTCGCGGAAGTATATCCTGAGCAACAAAAGCATGGGATCTTGAACGCTCAAATTTTGCTGCTGTACTGGAAAAATATGGGGTAGAAGTGTTGCGTCCTCGTCTGTTGACAAACTTGGAGAAGGAAGTCGGAGCTGACGATGGTTATGCCAACTTCTTTGTGCGTGATCCATTTTTTACTGTGGGTAATGCTGTCATAGAAGGTTCCTTGCGTTTTCTTCAACGCACAAATGAAATCTTGCCGATTCGGGATATTTTTGAACAACAGGTCTATCCAGATGATTGCCTCTATGTTGCCGCACCCAAACCTGCGATCCATGATCATGGTGATCTTTCGCGCTGGCACGGACCTTTTATCGAGGGTGGTGATGTATTGGTCCTTGGCAAACAGGTATTTGTCGGTAACTCTGGGCTTGCATCCAATAGCCTGGGTATCCGATGGCTGTCAAAATTACTTAAATCTTATGGTTATCAGGTCGAGGAAATAAGATTGCATCCGGATATTTTACATTTGGATTGTGCTCTCGGACTTATTCGTGAAGGACTAATGGTTGTTTGTGAGGATGCATTTCTTGACGGCATACCGGAACATTTAAAACAATGGGATAAGATTAACGTTACCCTAAGCGAGGCGGGACAGTTGGCAACCAATGGTCTACCGATCAACCCAATGTTTACGTCACTGACCCTGTATTTAAACCTATTGGCGATAAGCTTTCGCTTTACGGGATACATGTCGAATATGTTGACTTCCA
This sequence comes from Sphingobacterium sp. E70, assembly GCF_019285695.1. NCBI lineage: Bacteria > Pseudomonadati > Bacteroidota > Sphingobacteriia > Sphingobacteriales > Sphingobacteriaceae > Sphingobacterium > Sphingobacterium sp. E70. Next base: position 4,083,532 of record NZ_CP079104.1, read on the forward strand.
GATCAGCAGAAGTTTTGGTGGCTCATTCCGCTGTAGTACGCAACCCCTATTGCGACGATTTTAAACTCATGATATTCTTTCGGACAGCGTTACTGAGACCGTAAGATGTGTCTGATCTGTACCCATTACAACGATGAGAGGGAGTGTAACTTTGTATGTGCTTTAGGCACAGTTTTATTATCAATAGCTTAGTCATCATGATGGAATTACAGATACAAAATAGCACACTTCACGATATTGACTCGATCTTTAAGTTTTATAGGATTGCAACTGATTTTCAAAAGGCAAAATCCATGGTTTATTGGCCTGAGTTTGATCGGAAGCTTATCGAACAGGAGCTGAAGGAGAATAGGCAATGGAAAATGATTGCAGATCAGGATATCGCCTGTGTCTGGGCGACAACATTCGACGACCCTGACATTTGGGAGGAGAGAAATGACGATCCGGCAGTTTACATCCATCGCATCGCAACGAATCCCAATTTTAGAGGTAAGAATCTTGTTAACACTATTGTGAATTGGTCGATTGAATATGCAATTGCAAATAATAAGAAGTTTGTCCGATTGGATACAGTAGGTGAGAATAAAGGACTGATTGACCACTACACGAAATGTGGGTTTGATTTTTGGGATTAAAGAAGCTTCGTAATACAGCAGGCTTACCGGCGCATTATGACAATGCTACCGTAAGTTTGTTTGAGATAAAACTTTGAGAGCTTTAATCAGGCCAATTTGTTTCCACCGTTTTTCGAGATGTGGAAGCCTTGTAATCAATAACTGTTTTTAGTTGATATTGCGCTGAAAAATAGATAGATCTACGGACTTTCTTGTGAACTTTTGTTATATTGTTGTAACAAATTGTCGTTTTAGCATACTAACAAATTATTAACAGTTAAACTTATTTATGAACTTATCAATAGAAAGCCTCAGTAAAACCTATCCGAATGGTGTAAAAGCCCTTGATGAAGTGAATTTGGAAATTAAACCGGGGATGTTTGGTCTTCTCGGACCAAATGGAGCGGGAAAGTCATCTTTGATGCGTACTATTGCGACACTACAAAAGCCAGATAGCGGTCGTATTACTTTTGGTGATATTGATGTGCTTGGTAGGCAGATGGAACTGCGAAAGGTTTTAGGTTACCTACCACAGGAATTCGGTGTTTATCCGAACCTTTCAGCAACAGATTTGTTGCAGTACTTTGCGAAGCTCAAAGGCATTAAAACAAGTGCCGACAGACAGGCGATCATCAAGCGTGTGCTCGAGGTTACCAATCTTTGGGATGTTCGTAATAAGAGTGTCAGTGGCTATTCAGGTGGGATGAAACAGCGATTTGGAATAGCCCAATTATTATTGAATGATCCAAAACTGATTATTGTTGATGAGCCCACCGCTGGACTGGATCCAGCTGAAAGACATCGTTTTTGAATGTCTTACGGGAGATCGGTACCGATCATACCGTTATTTTCTCTACACATATTGTGGATGATGTACGTGAATTATGCCATGAACTTGCGATCCTCAATGGCGGTAAGATACTATTGCGGGGACGCCAAAGGAAACGATAGAACAATTAGAAGGCAAGATCTGGGTGCGTATTATTAGTCGCGATCAATTGGATGAATATACCCAGAAATATAATGTCATTTCCACCAACTACAATCAGGATAATACGCTCAATATCCGGGTTTATAGCGATGTGCAACCAGATGAATCTTTTGTCAATGCGCAAGGGCAACTGGAAGATGTTTATTTTGTAGCATTAAAAAATGACCAGCGCCATGTTTAGTCCGATTTTTAAATTTGAGTTTACCCGTTGGTTTAAGAATGCTGCCGTCTATATTTATATGGCTCTATTCTTTGCACTATCGTTGTTCATCATGCTCTCTTCCTTGGGCATATTTGACGGGGTCACAGCGACTACTTCATCCAATACGATCAGAAATTCCCCTTGGGCTATTAACGGGATGATTAATGGGATGTCCTCATTGATCTATTTCTTGATACCCTCCATTGTGGGGGCTTGTGTGTACCGGGATTATCAATATAATGTACATACCATCCTGTTTAGTTACCCATTTACCAAAACAGACTATTTACTGGGTAAGTTTTTGGATCAGTTGCTGTTGTACTTATAATCGTACTGGCATCCACGCTAGGTATTATTGTCGCACAGTTTGTCCCTGGTATCAATTCAAGCTTATTGGGGCCGGTACATGTTTTAGCTTACTTTCAAACCTATCTGATTCAGGTTATTCCTAATCTGGTTATCCTAAGTGCCATTATTTTCGTATTGGTAACCTTCACCCGCAATGTGTATGTCGGTTTTGTCGCCGTTTTGGTGCTTATCATTTTACAGGTGCTTATTCAAAACCTGACTGACAATGCCGATAATCGTTACTTAGGGGCATTGATAGACCCTTTTGGCGATAGTGCCATTTCTTACTATACGCAATATTGGTCTCCCGAAGAAAAGAATACAAGCAATCTTCCTTTTCTTGGTGCAATAATTTATAATCGACTGATTTGGCTAGCTGTAGCGGCTTTATTTATTGGTGGATTTTACCTGTTGTTTTCTTTCTCGCAGGACTCCATCTCGATCAAGACAGGGAAAAAGGAAAACGCTTGACAAAAATAACTTTGACAGCGTTTTTCGTATCAACCTCCCGAAAGTGGGTTACGATTTTTCAATAACCCATTACTTGAAAACAACCTGGACAATGGCACGGTATGATTATCGCTATATTGTTAAGAATCCAGTCTTTTTGATTTTGACTTTGGTTGGTGTACTTTTTATCATCTTGATGGCTAGTACAATCGGTACAATATTCGGTACCTCGACTTATCCTGTTACCTGGAAAATGCTGATGATACCAGGTACGACTTTTAAGTTCTTTTTGTTGATCTTGACTTTCCTCTTCAGCGGTTTATTGGTCCATCGCGGTAGCATTACACGAATGGGCGGATTATTGGATGCGACACCCGTTCCGAACTGGACACTCATGGGCTCCAAAATAATCGCGATCATCATGATGCAATTGACCCTGCTCGCGGTGGTAATGCTCACCTGTATGGCATTTCAGGTTTACCATCATTATTATAATTTCGAAATCGGGCAGTACGTGATACACTTGATGGTATATGGTATGTTGGGAAATATCGTATGGCTATTTGTAGCCATCTTTGTACATACGCTCTTCAAGAACTATCTGGCTGGTTTTTTTATCCTGTTAACTTTATTTATTGGATTGCCATTTTTGTCTTTTGTAGGGGTAGAGCAGGCGATTTATCAATTTAACAAGGGGCCTGATCTCGATTATTCGGATATGGACGGTTTTGGCTATATCTTGCCTTTTTAACCTATCGGGTGTATTGGCTGTTGTTCGCTGTGTTTTTTCTGACCCTAGCCCTTTTGTTATGGCGTAGGGGTGGATTCTCTGGTATAAGAGAGCGCTGGACTATTTTACGATCGAATGTAAAGGCGAGTACTATGACCGTACTTATCCTGAGTTTTGTTGGTTTTGTTGCTATCGGTAGTGGGATATATTATGAAGATCATATTAAAAACCCTTATTATACCAGCTTGGATCACGAAAAACAATCTGTGGAATGGGAAAAGAAGTATAAAAATATCAATTTCGGCCACAGCCCCGTGTTGTTGATATTAAGTTTAATATGGATATCTATCCTTCTGGGCGTAGTTTTAAAGCGCAAGCTTCCTATGTGTTAAAGAATAAGACTGCAGTCGCTATAGATTCTATTTTTGTCAATTATAATGATTATGACTATACTTTCTCCTTCAATGTTCCCAATAAGTTGGTCTCTACAGATGATATTTACAATTTCAATATCTACAAGTTAGCCAAGCCAATGGCTCCAGGAGATTCCATCGTCTTAAATTTCAGTACAACTAGCCCTTCCAATACCTGGGTGAACGAGAAGTCTCCTGTCAAAGGTAATGGAACCTTTATCAACAATATGTTGTTTCCAAACATTGGGTATTTGGATCGGGGTGAACTGGTGGATAATGATATCCGCAAGAAATACGGATTACCTCATCGCGATCGTATGGCTCCACCCACTGATTCAATGGCACTGCGGAATAATTATATCTCAAATGATGCGGATTGGGTCCGGTTTGAGGCGACTGTGAGCACGGATCCGGACCAGCTGGCCATAGCTCCGGGGTACCTGACCAAGCAATGGGAGAAAGATGGACGGAAATATTATCAGTATAAAATGGATTCGTCGATATTGAATTTCTTTGCGTTTAACTCTGCTCGCTATGAAATTAAAAAGACAAATGGAATGGGGTCAACTTAGAGATATATTACCACAAAGGACATACCTACAACCTCGATCGGATGATGGCTTCGAGCAAGGCCTCTTTAGCGTATTATACTGCGGAATATAGTCCTTATCAGCATCGGCAGTTGCGTATTGTTGAATTTCCCCGGACAGCCGGAACGTTTGCGCAGTCTTTTGCCAACACCATTCCTTTTTCCGAGGCAATAGGCTTTATAGCAGATGTGAATGAGAAGAAAGATGATGCGGTGGATTATCCCTATGCTGTCACAGCACACGAGATAGCCCACCAGTGGTGGGCCCATCAGGTGGTTGGTGCCAACGCGCAGGGAGCAACGTTGATGTCTGAAAGTATGTCTGAATATTCGTCTTTGAAAGTCCTCGAAAAAGGTATGGAAAGGGACAGATGCGTAAGTTTCTCAAAGACGCGCTGGATGGCTATTTAAAAGGTAGGGGGTCGGAGACATTGGGTGAAAGACCATTGATGTACAACGAAAATCAGATGTATATCCATTATCAGAAAGGGTCGTTGGTATTGTACGCACTGAGTGATTATCTAGGTGAAACTGTTTTCAACCAGACAGCAAAAGCGTATCTGAAAAGTACAGCCTTCCAAAATCCGCCTTACACAACATCATTGGAGTTTGTGGATTCCTTTCGCAGAGCCACACCTGATTCGTTGCGTTATCTGATCAAAGATATGTTTGAAACGATTACTTTGTATAACAATAAGGTGGAGAGTGTAAGTTCTAAAAAGCTGAAAAATGGAAAATACCAAGTTGATATTCAATTTGAAGTGGCCAAATATCGCGTGGATGCCAATGGCAAAAGAGCTATAATGATCAAGGGAGCAAACCACTCGTGTTTAAGAAATCTGATCGGGTGACATTAGAATCTTTGCCCCTTAGGGATTATATTGAGGTTGGGATTTTTTCAAAATCAACGGATAAGAAAAACGGAAAGCCACAGGAGCTTTATCTGAGAAAACATCGTATTGATCAAATTAATAATAAGTTGACATTGATTGTTGATCAGGAGCCCATTCAGGTCGGTATCGATCCGTATAACAAACTGATTGACATCGACTCGGATGATAATAGAAAAGATATTTAATGTGGCGAGGGCGATGAAATCAGTCTACGGAGCATTCAATAGTTAAAAAACAGGTTTTATCCAGCGAATAATAAATAGGGGTCTACGGATTTTAACTGCCATCATCAGCCAATGATTTATTGTGTTATTTAGTGAAACGAGTAAATTAATTTTGAAATGAGAATAAAATATTCTTTTACCCTGGTCATGCTCTTAGCATGTACCTGTAGTTTATTGGCGCAGACAAAACAGGATAGTGTAGCGATCAAGCAAGCTGCCCTTGATTATATTGAATCGCAACATCAGGTAAAACCTGAACAAATGGAGCGAGCTTTGCATCCGCGGATGGTGAAACGAACTTTTTGGAAGGATAAGGCTACCGGTAAAGACTATTTGCGCGAGACAACTAGTGAATCCATGATTCTACTGGCAGAGAGTTACAATAAAAATGGAGATAAATTTCCCGCTAATCCAAAGAAAGAGGTGAAATTTCTCGATGTTTCGGCACGTACCGCCTCTGTTAAGCTAATTGCGGATGAATGGATTGATTATATCCATGTTGTGAAATTGAATGGCGCCTGGAAAATTGCAAACGTCCTGTGGCAGTATAATGATGTCAATCAACATTAAGATCTAATGAAATGCCACACCTATGACCGGATCTTTGCTAACAAAATTCTTGAGGTACTGAGACTGTCATTTGCTTTGTATAGCCTGATGAAAATCAGATTTCAGAGAATTAAATGGGAAAAATCGTAAAAACGGTTGGAATTAAGGGGAATATTTATGAGCGGAGGCAGTCGTTTTGGGACAAAAATCAGCTTATTTCTGGTACTTGGAATAGGCTGGATGGTTTTTGTCCTTTATCACTCAGCAGAATTATTGCTTTCCGGTAGCGAGAAGAGCAAACTGACGGCTTTATATGGACTTTGGCTTTTAGTCCCTGTGATGTTGATTATCGTTGTTGATAGGTTTGCTGTCAGGAAATTTGGTATTATAAAAGTAAACAAAATAGAATTTTTATTTTGGTCGCTGCGATTATTGTTGGGCTGTTTGATCTGTATTTTCGATAGTATATTTTCCAGAAAATGATAAGGACATACGTTCGTTTGTCTTTGATGGCCAACGCTATTGGGGCTATCCCAAAGCGAATAAATTGAAGTAGCCGTTTTAGTGGGTATTAAAACAAAAAGTCGCTTTCTTATTCAGAAAAGCGACTTTTTGTTTTGTGCTCCCACCTGGGCTCGAACCAGGGACCAAAAGATTATGAGTCTTCTACTCTAACCGACTGAGCTATAGGAGCAGGTCGTTTGTTTTGTCAATTTTGGCATTGGTTGTGCTGTTTTGACGATGCAATTATCGATATTTGTATCGGTATTTCAAAATAATTCGATGGAAAAAATTAAAAATATTGTTCTTGATTATGGGAATGTAATCTTCATGATCGACTTTGTAAAGTTGAAAGTTGCTTTTACTCAGTTAGGTATAGAAAATGTTGACGAAGTTTTTGGGCATCATGGTCAAAGTGCACTTTTTGACGATTTTGATAAGGGAAAAATTGATGCTAGGCAATTTCGGGATGGAATCCGGGAGGTTACTAAAAATCCAGCATTGACCGATACAGAAATTGATGCAGCTTGGAACAGTCTGTTGATTGGAGTCCCTAAAGGGTATCACGAACTATTGTTGCAATTGAAAGATAAGTACCGTACTTTTTGTTGAGTAATAATAATGCGATTCACTATGCCTATTGTATGAATGATATTCAAGAAAAATATGGTGTGGCCGATAATGCCGGATTTTTTGAAAAAACTTACTATTCGCATTTAGTCGGCATGCGCAAACCCGACGCCGAGATTTTCGAATTGCTGATGGCGGAGCAGCAGTTGAATCCCGCAGAAACATTGTTCGTTGACGATAGCCCGCAGCATTTGGCTGCAGCACAGCAGTTGGGTTGGCATACAGCACTGTGTACCAAGGAAAACCATTGCAATCGATTCTAACAGAATTTGGACTGCTATAAAAAAATATTTTTCTTTTCATATTCTATGGAAATATTGTACCTTTGTCCCACTTTAAATTTTAAAAGCGACGAAAGGAGGTATATACAACGCATGATTATCGTAAATGTAAAAGAAGGAGAATCTTTAGATAGAGCATTGAAACGTTTCAAGAAGAAATTCGAGAAAACAGGAGTTTTAAGAGAGTTGCGTTCACGTCAAGCTTATGAAAAGAGATCTGTAACTCGTCGCATTCAAGTGAAAAAGCGATTTACAAACAATCTTTGAATCAAGATGTGGCTAACTAATTGATTCGCTGAGAATTTAAAAATATAAAGGGAAAAGCATTGCTTCTCCCTTTTTTTTGTGCTTTTAAGTTTGTAATTTAAGGATAGTATAGTGAGGGAAATTATGTTGGAAAAGGAATTTATCCGGTATTTACAGATTGAAAAAGATATTCAGAACATACCGTTATTGCTTATCGGCATGAACTGGAAATGTTTCAATCCTTTTTGAATGTGGAGGGTTTGGTGTTATCGGATGTTGTCTATCGGGATCTGCGTCATTACTTCGCTCAGATGATGGAGTCAGGTAAAAATGCCAGTTCTGTCAATCGAAGTATGTCTGCGCTGCGCACCTATTTTAAATTTCTTCAACGTGAAGAATGCCTTGATAAAAATCCGATGACCCTTATTAAGGCGTTAAAAACTGCGAAGAAGCTACCCGTTGTTGTGGAGAAGGAAAAGTTAGTTCAGCTGTTGGATCATCTGGAACAAGAGAAGGATGATTTTGAATCATGCCGGAATTATTTGGTAATGGAATTGCTTTTTGGGACAGGGATTCGCTTGGCTGAATTGTTGAAAATAAAGGAGCAGGATATCGATTTTTTTAATAAAAATATTCTTATATTAGGTAAAAGGAGCAAAGAACGCCTTGTTCCGATAAATGATCTTTTAGTAAAAGAATTGAAAAACTATTTGCAACAAAAAGCGTCGCAATTTGTTGATACTAATAACAGCTTATTGATTGTTACAAAAGAAGGGAAACCAGCCTATGCCAAGCTGATCTATGATATTGTGCATCGGTATCTGACACTGATTTCTACTCAAGGTAAACGAAGCCCTCATATTTTGAGGCATACGTTCGCAACGGCCCTATTAGATAATGGGGCGGATTTAAATGCAATTAAGGAACTGTTGGGACATGCAGGGCTTGCTGCAACGCAGGTTTACACGCATAACTCAGCAGAACGATTGAAGTCTATTTATAAACAAGCTCATCCAAAAGCTTAAAAAAGGAGGAAAATGAACATTACTGTGCAATCCATTCGATTTAATGCAGATCAAAAGTTAATCGAATTCATTAAAAAGAAAACAGGAAAATTAGAGCAGTTTTTGGATTCAATCATCGGTGGTGAATGCTACCTGCGATTGGAGAATGTCGATGACGAGGCAAATAAGATTTCAGAAATCAAACTGAACATCCCAGGGAGCCAACTTTTCGCAAAAGGGCAGGCGAAGAGTTTTGAGGAGGCAACGGATATCGCCGTAGAGTCCTTACGTAGGCAGATTAATAAACATAAAACAAAGACAAAAATACAGTCGTTACTAATCGCAAAGAAGTACTTTCCGTAGAGGAAGAAGAAGAGGAAGAATACGATTAAAATATAACACATACATTTTAACGGAGGAGGTCAATCTATAATTGACCTCCTTTTTTTTTGGAAGGAGTTTGTCGTATTGATTGCTATGGAATTTTATGAATTGGCTAGTCAGTTAATTTATAGATCTCTCTAGCCGGTTCAGGACTATCCCGGGCTTTTCGCGCTGTTTATATTACGATAGAGGAGGACAGTTTCGCGATGGTATTAACAATAAAGTAGTTTATTTATATTAAATCAAAATAATCACTTATTTTACTTGGATTGATTATAAATAATATTTATTTTTGAGCAGTTTAAAAGAGAAGGGTAATAGAAATGTCAGAATTGGTTTGTCCATTAGCACATGTTGAAGAAGTGTTTTCCACTGCAGCTGGTAAGGTTTATCAATGTAGTCGTAAAAATTGCTTCTGGTTGGAGTATAATAATGAGACTACATCTTTTTCGGTGTCGGATTTTTTGAAATTCAAGAAGCGTATGGATTCAATTGATGTGGAGCGGATGATTAATGATACAACACGTTCTTCTGATTTTGAAATTGTTATGCCTTTTCGTACAGAAAGATGTTTTATTCTTGCTGTAGAGGATGTGCTTCAACTTCGTGAATTACTGGATGGAGCTAAATTTATGATGGAATTAAATTCCGTCATCAGAACCTGTCTACAAGTTTCTCCATTTGCTGTCTTAGCATAAAGAAGAATACCTTATATAAAAATATCGGAAAAGCGGTATATGTCCAATCAGGGCATACACCGCTTTTTTCTGTTATGCTAAATACTTATTTAAATTAAAATTAAATAAGTGTTCGCTGTCTCTCTCTTGTGTTTATTGTAATTCGGTATTTATTACACCTAAATACTTTCCTATTCTTTAAATTTATGGGCTATTGAAAGTAGCAATGATCGGTATTTGTAATTGTATTGATTCTAAACAAGTTGTGGTTTATTTGTCTAATTTAGACTGAATTTGTATTGCATATTATTTATACAGATTTTCGAAATCCGATGTATCTTTGTAATGTAATCAGATGATAAGGTATATCACTTGATGTTGTTTTAGAAATTAAACTTAAGGTAAATATGAAAGATTTATTGAAATTGAAATCTTCTTTGAAAGAAGAGATCGAAAATATACTAAATGCACAAATTAAAGTTGAAGCACACTCTTCAGCGTTATATTTGGCAATGTCTTCATGGTGTGATGATCAAGGTTTGGAAAATGCGGCTGAGTTTTTTGCAAAACAGTCCAATGAAGAGCGTGAGCACATGTTGAAACTTTTCAACTACATCAATAATCGTGGTGGTCGTGCAATCTCTCCGGAGATTACAGGTATTCCACAAGATTTCGAATCATTCCGTGGTGTATTTGAGCAGACATTAGAGCAAGAGATGTTTGTAACAGAGCAATTTAATAACATTGCTGACAAATGTGCAAAAGCTAAGGATTACGTGACGTTCAACTTTGTACAATGGTTCTTGGAAGAGCAAGTAGAGGAGGAATTTGTTGCAAGACGTATCCTGGAACTATTTGATGTAATTGGTGAAGATGGTACTGGACGTTGGGAAATTGACAAACACCTTGTTAAGGTAACCTTTGCTGGTGAGTAACAAATCATAAGAATTTTAGTAGTAAAAACGAGTTGTTTTCCTGACAACTCGTTTTTTTATACAAAATCACAACTTTTTACGTTAATAGCTTAAGAATTTCTTATATTGAATTGTATTATTGCAAAGTCTGTTTGATGAAACTAAGGGGCGGGAATATCATCCGGTTTATACTTTTGTTAACTATTATAAGCTTGTTTTTTCTGCCGAGGAATACGTTTGGTCAGGCGACAAAAAAGAGGTTTATGGAATTGTTATAGATACTGCTGGCAATCCTCTCAAAGGTGTTAGTGTACATTTGACGAGCTCTCGGGACACACTGTTTTCGTCAACATCAGCAACGGGATATTTTCACTTCGGACGTGTTTTAGGAAACGATATTCGGATAAGCTGTACGCAAATAGGTTTGAGTATTCTCGAACGTAGTTATCCACTTTACAATAGTAGTACGGCCAAACTGGACGTCGGGAAATTGACCATGTTTCCACATGTTTCTTTATTAAAGGAGATTGTTATTCTCAAATATAAGCCTATTGTCTATAAACAAGATACTGTACAATTTAATTTAGACGCTTTTCAATTCGATCGGCGTGCACTTTTAGAGGAGGCGCTTAAAGCCTTACCAAATGTGCAAGTATCCAGAGATGGATCTGTCTACGCCTTCGGAAAACCCATATCTTCGGTAAAAGTTGATGGTAAGCGATTTTTTGGCGGGGATGTCCTGACTGCTACACGAAATCTTCCCGCAGATTTTGTGAAAAGCGTGCAGGTTATTGATTTTTATGGAGACGAAGCGACGGCCAAAGGAATCAAAAGCACCGAATCTGAAAAGATATTGAATATTGTACTTCGAGAGGATAAGAAAAAAATCACTTTTGGACAGGCAACAGTGGGTGGAGGTACCGCCGACCGCTACCTTGGAAGTATTGGTGTAAATAGATTTGATAATGGAAAGGAATATTCTATTGTATCCTCTATCAATAATACAAATACCAATCTCTTTTCTTTTGGTTCGCCAAATGGAGGCGAGCGGGAACGGGAAATGGGGAGTTGGCCGATTTTGCTGACCCTACAGATGGTGTCAACAAAATAAGTTCCGTCGGAGCTAGTTTTTCCAGCCCACTTTCAAAGACTGTCAATGCCAGCGGAAAATATTCTTTTACACAACGCAACAATTATACTGTCGGAAATTCTCTTTTACAGTCCATCTATGGTTCTGGAAAAGGAGTGAATACCTCGATCAGTAATTATGAGGACTATAGGATAAAGTCTGTTGATCGGACACATAAAATGGATTGGGATTTCGATATGAAACTCTCAGCAAAAGACCAATTGAAGATTTCTCCAAAGCTCTCCTGGACTAATTCGACAAGTCGAACATTAAAGGATCGACGGATCAAGAATAACAGGTTGAGCAGTACAGGTAATTATGAAGCTGCTAATAGTACGGAAAGCCCAGCCGCAGCCCTGGACCTGTTTTATACGAGGAGTTTTGACAAGCCTGGCCGGAAAATATTATATACTTTTCATACAGATTTTAATGCGTTGGATAAGGACGAAGTACTGCGCGATAACAACAAGGGTATAGACAGTACAGTAGCTCCGCCTAAAATAACGGAGACCTTTCTAAATCAAATGATCCGAACGGATAACGAGAGCAAAAATATTCAGAGCCGCCTGTCTCTTGTCGAACCCGTGGATCTGGGAGGTGTGTTAGAGATCAACTATGACCTTGATTACACAAAAATAGATGCTAGCCGTTCAACTTTCGATCATACGAATTCTGAGAAGGAACCTATATTTATCGATTCACTGAGTTCAAAATATAATTATTCTTTTGCGAGTAATAAGGTCGGAATGATTTATCGGCAGGATGTGGGAAAAACGTCAAATTAAATTTTGGCTTTGCTGTTCAGGCTTCAGAATTGAAAGGCGCCCTAACCGGTCAAGATAATCCAGCCTCCTATCCGAATGTAAATTTTGTACCCTCAGCTGGATTAAAGTGGAAGTTTACCAAAGACGAAGATCTATCCATAGATTACTATGGACGTAATAATCAACCTAACTTCTATCAGATACAACCCGTGGTAGATAATACAAATACACAAAATATTGTTGTTGGAAACGGGGAGTTAAAATCAGAATTTGCAAATACAATTGTTTCGAAGTACCGCAAATCAATGACAGGAAAAGGACAGTATTTTGAAGCAAGTTTTGCTTATAATCTGGTAAATGATAAAATTGTTGCTGATCGAACCATTGAGCCTAACTCTACCATACAAAAAACAACCTATCGGAATACGGATGGGTATTTTGATATTAAAAGCTATTACCTTTTACAGCCTCTTTATTCTCGGATAATTTGCAGCTGAGTCTCAATGGAAATGGGGATTACTATAACAATATCTCTTTCATTAATGATAAGAAGAGTTTTGGTGGGCATATTTTAATTACTCAGGCCATTCAATTTCGTTATGCTTGGAATGATATTTTTGAGGCCGAATTAAATGGTAACTATTCGTTGAATCGGGCGACTTTTGATTGGCCTTTTCGGGACAATATCACGGCACATTCTGGAATAGTAGGGCTTGGTTCCAAGGCGTATTTAGGAAAGCATTTCACCATGGGGCTGGAGCTATCCCAAAAGTTTAACGCGGGATATTCAAGTTCTTGGAGCAATATTAGTCCTACGATCATCAATGCATATATGGAATATACTTTTGGACGAAATAATCTGGGTATGTTGCGGTTTCAGGGCTTCGATTTAATGAATCAGAATACTGGAATATCCCGTGCTGTTGTCGGAAATGATATCTTGGATGTTCAAAATAATCGCTTAGCCCGTTATTTTATGCTCTCACTGAATATTCGTTTACAAAAATACCCGAAGAAATCCTGATAGGCATCCGGGCGTAACAAGACATTGTTATCCTGACTGGATGTGAGATGAGATATTAGAAACATAATAAATAGTTATTTACAGATGAAAGCAGTTGTGATAAGCAAGCCAGGTGATCCAGAGGTATTAAGGGTTGAGGAACTAGAGCGACCACTGGTTGGAGATATGGAGGTATTGATCGAAGTCAGGGCGGCGGGTGTGAATAGGCCCGATGTTTTCCAGCGAAAGGGAAATTATCCGGCACCTCCAGGTGTTGATCCACGTATCCCAGGGCTCGAAGTGGCAGGTATTATAGTGGAAAAAGGCTCTTTGGTCGATGGTTGGAATATTGGTGACTCAGTATGTGCGCTGGTTGCCGGTGGTGGGTATGCGAGTTATGTTTCTGTTTACCAGGGACATTGTCTCCCTATTCCGGCCAATCTAAGTTTTGAAGAAGCGGCGGCACTCCTGAGACAGTATTCACCGTGTGGGACAATGTCTTTCGCAGGGGAAAACTACAATCTGGGGAACACTTCCTGGTGCATGGTGGGGCCGGCGGAATCGGTAGTACAGCTATTCAATTAGGGGCGTTATTCGGTGCGGAAGTTTATACAACCGTTAGTTCGGAGGAGAAAGGTCTTTTTGCCAATCACTAGGTGCATCAAAAGTAATAAACTATAAAACTAAGGACTTCCAGCAGGTATTGGCTGACTTGGGAGTTGATGTGATTTTAGACAGTATAGGTGGTGCCTATTTCGAAAAAAACATCAATCTTTTGAACCCCGATGGCCGCCTGGTCTATATCAACGCCATGCAAGGGGCTAAAGCAGAAATCAACTTGCTCAAATTGATGCAAAAAGAATTCTACTTACCGGAAGTACCCTAAGAGCAAGAGATCATCAATTTAAAGAAACATTACGTAATGAGATCTGGACTGAGGTATGGCCTAAGCTCATTTCTGGTGATTTCAAACCCAGACTGTTTCGTGTTTTGCCTTATCATGAAGCTGCAAAGGCACATCAATTGATGGAGGATTCGAATTTGTTGGGAAAAATCGTATTACGTTTTTGATTTTTGATAGTTAAGTGGGGTTGTGCCCGTGATATTCTTGAAATATTTATGAAAACTCGAGAAGTTTTGAAACCCAGACTCGAAGCAGATCTGTTTGATCGTTTGTTTATTTTCAAGTAATAAATTACATGCCGTCTTTACACGCATTTCAATTAGAAACTGAAAAAGTGTCTTACCTATCTGCGATTTAAAATAACGGCAAAATGAATTAGGCGTCATTCCTGTCAATGAGGCAAGCTCCTCTAGGCGGATCTGGTCGCGATAATTTTCGCCGATGTAGTGCATGGCCATGCGCATGCGGTCAGCATCCTGATCCTGAGACTGAATCGTAAAGCCTGTGCTGGTTAATAGATCATGCTGCTCCTCTGTGGCAATAGATGTGAGGATTTGCAGTAGGTGGATGATTCTTGTTGTACCAGCGTTGTCTAGTATGGCATCAATATGTGTTATTGTTTCAGCCTTGCTTGCTTTAGAAAGCGCTATCCCCTTTTCGAAATCCGTATCAAGTCTTTGATGTTTTTGTTCTCAGGGAGATTGGTGAATTCATTCCCCAGAAATTTTCTTTAAAATGCAGTACACGTATATCTGCCACTTGTGGATTGTCCTCTTTTAGATAGATTTCATCAAACAGCCAATAATGCGGGAGATTAGAACCTACCAGTGTAATATCTCCAGATTCAAAACGACGAACGCTGTCGCCAATAAACTGTGTACCAGATCCCTCTGCAAAATAAATCAATTCAAGTTCTTCATGATAATGCCAAATGTTGTGATATTGTGGTGTATTATCTCGTCTAGCGTTGAATGAATGGGTGAGATTGTTATTTAAATGAAGTAATTGCGCTTTCATAACTATGAAATATATGCATTAAAGTTACATATTCCTGTTTAGATATGGTAATATAGCTTAATAAATTGATAATATACCTGAATATTGTCTAGGTTTTTTAGGCTTATTTTACATAAAATAACTACTTATAACCATTTGAATATATGACTAACAAAAAGAGTTACACATTTGCCTTGATTTTGGTGACCTCCTTGTTCTTCTTTTGGGGATTTATCCATAACCTTGATCCGATCTTGATTCCACATTTGAGGAATGCCTTTAGTTTATCGCATTTCCAGGCTTCCTTGGTCGATTCAGCGGTATTTATTGCCTATTTTGTAATGGCGATCCCTGCGGGAATTATTATGAAACGTTATGGCTATAAGGCCGGTATTTTGATCGGATTGTTATTTTTTGCGCTAGGTTGTTTTTTATTTGTTCCTGCAGCAAATACCATAAGTTATGCTTTCTTTTTGGGAGCCTTGTTTGTGGTCGCATGCGGATTGACTATTTTGGAAACAGCTGCCAACCCTTATGTCGCTATTTTAGGTGATCCTGCAACATCTGCCCAGCGGTTGAATTTTGCACAGTCATTCAATGGTCTTGCAGCTTTCTTGGCTCCGATATTTGGTGGGAAATTTATCTTGTCACACGAGCCGAAATCGCAAGAAGAATTGGCGCAGATGGCTGAACAGGCAAAACTGGCTTACATCCAGTCGGAAACAGCTTCTGTAAAAATGCCTTACCTTGTTTTGGGCGTATTGATCCTGTTGATTGCTGCTTTGTTCTTCTTTACCAAATTGCCCGATATCAAAGATGATGAGGAAGAAGGTAAAGCAGGCTTCTTTCATGCCTTGAGACATAAAAATGTAAGATGGGCGGTCATTGCCCAGTTTTTTTATGTTGGTGCTCAGGTCTGTATCTTAAGCTTTCTAGTGCTATATGCAACAGAAGTAGCAGGGATATCAGGGAAAGATGGTGCGGACTATGCCGGTTTTGCAGGATTAGCATTTATGTTAGGCAGATTTATAGGAACCTTCTTTATGCGTTTTGTTTCCGCATCTAAACTGTTGATCATATATTCATTTGTTACGATTGCATTATCACTGTTCGTTATTTTTGGAACAGGGGTACAAACATTATATGCCTTGATTGGAATCGCATTTTTATGTCCATCATGTTTCCAACCATCTTTGCCTTTGGAGTACAGGGGATCGGCGCAGATACTAAATCTGCTTCGAGTCTGATTGTCATGTCTATTGTTGGCGGAGCGTTATTACCCCACTTTTGGGCTTAATATCGGATACAACAGGCCATTTTCAATATGGTTATTTTGTGCCTTTAGTATGTTTTATCGTGGTATTGGCTTTTGCCTTTCAGAATAGGAATGTGAGCATCGCCGAAACAGAAAATCTTAAATCACATTAATAGATAGTAATGAAAAAATATGTCATGGCATTGGATCTTGTCAATGATCCACAATTGATCAAAGAATATGAGGATTACCACCGTGCAGTGTGGCCAGAGATCAAGCGATCGATTTTGGATGCTGGGGTAACGCAAATGGAGATCTATCGTTTTGAGAATAGATTGTTTATGAATATGGAAGTTGGTGAAGATTTTTCATTTGAGCGCAAATCTGCTATGGATGCTGCCAATGAAAAAGTTCAGGAATGGGAGCAGTTGATGTGGAAATATCAGGCCGCTATCCCGGGATCCAAACCAGGTGAAAAGTGGGTAATGATGAATAAAATATTTGAATTAGTATAAGTTATGGCCATACAACGTTATTTACAAATCCATCCAATGGATAATGTCCTGGTTGCATTGCAGGACCTGGCTGAAGGAACAGCAATTGTTTTCGAAGGTAAAGAGTTTACATTGAAGCAAGCCGTTGCGGCCAAACATAAGTTTACGATTCAGCCTATGAAGCAAGATGCCGAAATATTGATGTATGGTGTTTTGGTTGGGAAGCTGAATGGTGATTTAGGTGCGGGTGAGTTGATCACAACAGAAAATCTACGTCATGCATCCGAAGATTTTAGAATGGGTGATCGCAAGACCACTTGGACCAAACCGGATATTGCTGCATTTAAAGATAAAACATTCAACGGATTCCACCGTTCGAACGGTACGGTAGGAACGGCTAACTATTGGTTGGTCATTCCATTGGTATTTTGTGAAAACAGGAATGTACTGACGCTAAAAGCTGCTTTCGAAGAGAAACTAGGCTATAAGGTCAAAGCCAACAATTATATCTCCGAGGTAGAGGACCTGATCGGATTATATAAATCCGGTGCAGATGTAAACCAAATTCTGGGGCAGGATTTATTGGCTAATTCAACATCAAATGAGCAAGAACGTTTGTTTAAAAATGTGGATGGCATTAAGTTTTTGAACCACGAAATGGGCTGTGGTGGTACACGTATGGACTCTGATGCGCTATGCGGTTTGCTGGCAGGATATATTACACATCCCAACGTGGCAGGTGCGACTGTATTGAGTTTAGGCTGCCAACATGCACAGGCTTCCATTTTAAAGGCTGAAATAGAGAAAAGGAATCCAGGTTTTGACCGTCCTTTATACATCTTTGAGCAACAAAAAGAAGGAACTGAAAAGAATTGATGCAAAAAGCAATCAAAGCAACTTTCGCAGGGATGATGCAGGCGGATAAAAATGAGCGCAAACCAGCCAAGCTAGATAAACTATGTATCGGTTTGGAGTGTGGTGGTTCAGATGGCTTCTCAGGTATTTCGGCCAATCCGGCACTTGGTTTTGTTTCGGATATTCTGGTGACTTTGGGTGGTTCTGTTATTTTAGCTGAATTCCCAGAGCTATGTGGCGTGGAGCAGGAACTTAGTGACCGTTGTGTTGATGAAGCTACTGCGGAGAAATTTATGAGCTTGATGCGTACCTACAATGCGAAAGCGGAAGCGGACGGTTCGGGTTTCTACATGAACCCATCTCCGGGCAATATCCGTGATGGCCTGATCACAGATGCGATCAAATCTGCAGGAGCAGCTAAAAAGGTGGTACCTCACCAGTCGCTGCGGTGATTGACTATCCAGAACTGGCTAATGGGGCAGGGCTCAACTTACTATGTACACCTGGTAATGACGTGGAGAGTACTACCGCAGAGGTTGCTGCGGGTGCTAATGTTGTCTTATTTACGACCGGTTTGGGTACGCCCACAGGAAATCCGATTACGCCAGTTGTAAAACTATCGACCAATACAAAGACTTTTGAAAAAATGCCTGATATCATAGATCTTAATTGTGGTACCATTATCGAAGGTACAGAGACTATTGAACAGGCTGCGCATCGTATACTTGATTATGTCATTGAAGTTGCTTCAGGTGAGGTCAAGCCTAAAGCAGTCTTGTTGGGACAGGATGATTTTATTCCTTGGCGAAGGGGCGTTTCTTTGTAAATAACCAAAAAATCGAACATAATGAAATTAAAACATGTCATCTGCAGTTTGGCCTTACTCATAGGATCATTTTCTTATGGTTATAGCCAACAACAGTACCAGCCAAGTCCTGAAAATTTAAAAAATAGGGAATGGTTTGAACAATCTCGATTCGGGGTCTTTATCCATTGGGGTGTCTATAGTGTGTTGGGTGATGGTGAGTGGGTCATGAATAATCAGAACATCAGCTTGGATGAGTATGCACTCTTGCCTAAATTTTTTAATCCCATTTCTTTTGATGCAAAAGAATGGGCTAAATTATTTAAACAGGCTGGGGCAAAATATATTACATTCACGACAAGGCACCACGATGGTTTCGCCATGTGGAATAGCCAAACTTCGGATTATAATATCGTGAAAAAATCGCCGTTCAAACGCGATATCGTAAAAGAGTTGGTCGCAGCATGTCATGCAGAAGGAATAAAAGTCATGTTTTATTACTCGCTTTTGGATTGGAACCGCAATGATTACCTACCTGCAGGTAAAACAGGAGGTGGTATCGCTGGGCGTGATTCTACAAAAGGTGATTGGAATCATTATGTCCAATTTATGAAAAGTCAGTTGACTGAGCTTCTTACAAGTTATGGTCAAGTTGATGGAATTTGGTTTGATGGTCATTGGGACAAACCTAAAGAAGATTGGCATTTTAAAGAAATCTATGAGTTGATCCATAAGTTGCAGCCACAATGTTTGGTGGGGAATAATCATCATTTAGCTCCTTTTGAAGGAGAGGACTTTCAGATGTTTGAACGTGATCTACCAGGAGAAAATACCACAGGATTTGGGACAAGTGCACATGATGTGGGTAAATTGCCCAAAGAGGTTTGTGGTACCATTGCTGGATCTTGGGGCTTTGAATTAAAAGATAGGACACGTAAATCGTTTAGAGAAGTATTGACTTACTTGGTTAAAGCTGCGGGACATGGTTCAAACCTGTTACTCAATGTGGGACCGATGCCGAACGGCGAGATTCAGGACTATCAACAAGATCGCTTAAAAGATCTTGGTAAATGGCTAGCTGTTTATGGCGAGACTATCTATGGAACTGAAGCGGGAGGAGTACCACCTACGGATGATTATGCGTTGACTAGAAAAGGAAATCAGGTGTACCTGCATATCCTTAAACCTGAAAAGAAGGAATTGTATATTGCCAAGCTTCCTTATCAGGTGAAGAAAGTAAAGACATTTATCGGCAATAAGGATATTAAATTTAGTAATAAAGATAATAGTTTACGACTGGATTTGCCGGCATCGACTGACGAGGCAGATCTAGTCTTAACACTAACAATTAAATAACAATGGGAAAATTAGAACAAAAAGTAGCTGTTATTACAGGCGGTGGTAGTGGGATTGGTCGTGCTATCAGTGTGCAATTTGCTACAGAAGGAGCGAAAGTCCACATTCTGGATTTAAATGAAGAAGGTGGGAATGCTGTAGTAGCGGAAATTTTGGCTCTAGGTGGGCAGGCTGTATTCAATCGTTGTAATGTGACCGATCAAGAGGAAATTATCGACATAGCTCAAAATATCGGGAAAATTGATATTTTAGTGAATAATGCTGGCATTGCTCACGTTGGCAATTTGGAAAATTGTAAATCCGAAGACTTTGAACGCGTTTTCAATGTGAATGTGAAAGGTGCCTACAATGCGTTATATGCTATTGTACCGATTATGAAAGCACAAGGTTCAGGTGCTATCCTTAATCTCGCTTCGATTGCAGCCTGGGTAGGAATTACGGATCGTTTTGCCTATTCCATGAGTAAAGGTGCGATCTATGCGATGTCTTTGTCGGTAGCACGTGATTACATGGCTTTCGGTATCCGTTGCAACAGTATCTCTCCAGCACGTGTACATACCCCTTTTGTGGACGGTTTTATCGCGAAGAACTATCCTGGTAAAGAGGCTGAAATGTTTGAAAAGTTGTCTGCAAGTCAACCAATAGGTCGTATGGCACAACCCGAGGAAATTGCTAAACTGGCACTTTTCCTTTGTAGCGACGATGCAGGGTTTATTACAGGAAATGACTATCCTATCGATGGTGGTTTTATTAAATTGAATAACTAAATGTTAGACTTGAGACATTAGATTCTCCTATCTACTATCTCATATCTCAAATATAAAAAAATATGAAATTAATACGTTTTGGAGCCTTTGGCAAAGAGAAGATTGGAGTTCAGGTTGACGGAGTAAACTACGATGTAAGTGCATTTGGTGGTGATTACAATGAGCAATTTTTTGCGGAAGATGGCTTGGCTCGTTTAGAGGAATTTGTCAAGGCCAATACAGGTAAACTGACTGAAATCCCACAAGACGAGCGTATCGGAGCACCTTTTGCCCGTCCATCTAAAATAGTTTGTATCGGACTGAATTATATGGATCATGCTAAGGAAACAAATGCACCGATTCCTGCTGAGCCTATTATTTTTATGAAATCCACGACTTCATTAATAGGACCATACGATAATGTGATGATTCCTAAAGACTCTGTAAAGACGGATTGGGAAGTGGAATTCTGTATTGTAATTGGTAAAAAGCTTCTTATGTAGAAGAAAATGAGGCTTTGGATTATGTTGCAGGTTATGTACTTCACAATGACGTATCTGAACGTGAGTATCAACTGGAACGCGGCGGAACCTGGGATAAAGGAAAAGGCTGTGATACATTTGCGCCTATGGGACCATTCATGGCTACCAAAGAGGAAATCAAGGATATTAACAATGTACGTATCTGGTTGAAAGTTAATGGTAAAACCTATCAGGATGGAAATACCAAAGATTTAATATTTTCAATTGCACATGTTGTTTCTTATGTGTCTCGATTTATGACCTTATTGCCCGGAGATGTGATTTCAACAGGAACTCCTGCGGGTGTAGGTCTTGGATTTAATCCGCCTATTTACTTAAAACCTGGTGATGTGATTGAATTGGGTGCAGATGGACTTGGCGAATCACGTCAGACTGTGGTTGCTTATTCAAAAATTAATTTATCTCCTATTTTAGGTTTTATTATGCGCATAGATACCCATCAGCATTTTTGGCAATTTGATCCTGTTAGAGACAGTTGGATTACAGACGAGATGCTCGTTATTAAACGAGATTTCACACCATTGGATATTCAGTTTGTATTGGAGCGAAATGGATTTGCAGGTAGTGTGGCCGTTCAGGCTGATCAATCTGACGCGGAAACGAACTATTTGGTTCAGCTGTCCAAAAGCCACCCCTTTATCAAAGGTGTGGTCGGATGGATTGACCTCCAGGCCGAAGATATTGAACAGCAGTTGACAAGTTATAAAGAACTACCGGTGATCAAAGGCTTCCGTCACATTGTTGAGGGAGAGCTGGACCCAGATTTTCTGATTCGACCAGCTGTGTTGAATGGGTTAAAAGCATTGGCCGCGTTTGGCTATACCTACGATTTACTGATCCGTCCGCGTCATTATCAGGCTACATTACAATGTGTACAGCAAAATCCAAACCTTCAATTTGTGCTGGATCATATTGCCAAACCTCCGATTAAATCAAGGGAGTTTGATGAGTGGGCTGCGTTTATCGATAAACTTGCTGCCTTTTCAAATGTGGTCTGTAAAGTGTCCGGACTGGCTACAGAGGCAGATTGGTCCAGCTGGAAGTTGGATGATTTCAAACAGTATCTCGACCATATTTTCCTACGTTTTGGAAAACAAAGGATTATGTTTGGATCGGACTGGCCTGTATGCCTGTTAGCGGCCTCCTATGAGGAAAGTATCGCTATCGTCGAAGATAAATTGGGTGACTTTACAGAAAAGGAAAAAAATGCGTTTTGGGCTGAGAATGCCATACGTATATATAATCTATAAAAAAGACTTCAGTATGTATGAAAGGGAAGAATGCATACTGAAGTCCTTTCATGGCAGATAGATCGAGTCTAATCAACTCGCTGCTGTTGGGATAAGCTTTAATCAATAACCAGTGAAACGAGTTCGTTGATGTAGAAAACAGACACTCATCAATGAAACATACAATTCAATAAAATTATTATGGATCTTCATTTAAAAGATAAAGTAGTTATTGTTACCGGTGGTGCAAAGGGGATAGGGCGTGCTGTCGTGCATGCTTTGGCCAAAGAGCAGGCTATTCCTGTTATTGTAGGGCGTAAGCAGGCCGACAATGAGAAAGTCAAAGAAGAAGTGAAACAGTTTGGTATTGATGCTTTGTGTATAGAAGCCGAATTGTCCAAACCTGAAGATTGTGAAAAAGCAGTACAAAAGACACTTGAAGTTTATGGTCGTATAGACGGCCTGGTGAATAATGCTGGACAGAATGATGGGGTGGGTCTGGCATCTGGTGATTATACGAAATTTGTAGCTTCATTACATAAAAACCTGATCCATTATTATTTAATGGCGCATCATGCATTGGATGCATTGAAAGCATCTAAAGGAAGTATTGTCAATATATCTTCCAAAACAGGAGAAACTGGGCAGGGCAATACATCAGCTTATGCTGCGTCCAATGGCGGGCGAAATGCATTGACACGCGAATGGGCTGTAGAACTATTGCCTTATTCAATCCGTGTAAACGCTATTGTTGTTGCTGAATGCGCCACTCCTCAATACGATACCTGGATCCAGACTCTGCCAAATCCAGCGGAAATATTAAAAAAGATTACCGATCGTATTCCTTTAGAAAATCGCATGACTACCGCTGAGGAAATTGCAGATACAACCGTATTCTTGTTATCTGACAAGTCAAGCCATACAACAGGCCAATTGATCCATGTTGATGGTGGTTATGTGCATTTGGACCGTTCCATTATTGCGGAATAGTATCCAGTAAACATAAGAAATTTGAAGTATAGCGTTTAGCCATGTTCTATTGAACTATACGCGATAAGAAAATAGGGCTGTGCCTGTTAAAGTCGGAAGAACTACTCTTCCGACTTTTTGTTTTTTTATACCCGCTGATGGTAGGTGCAATGCCCAAGACCGTGAAAATGTACAAATAAGGCCGGTTTTCTAGCTAATCTGCTGAGGGGTTTGATGTTAATAAAAAAATATAAATTTTATTTTGTTTATTTAATCGATTAAGCTTATACTTGTATAACTGATAATTATAAACTGAACATAAACTAGCGGATCCATTTGCTTTTTTTTTGCCCTTTTGTTTAAACGTTTAAGCTTTAAAGGTAAAAAGATCCTACAAAACTGATTATATAGAATAAATTCCAAATAAATATTACATGGATTATAAACCGTCCATAGTTAAAATTTCAATTTTATTACACCATTGAATGTAATTTTTAAATAGGAAATGCTCCATCTTACTGATGGAAAAGAGCGTGCAACACACTCATTTGTACTGTTTAAAATATACAATCAATAAGATAATCAATTACAGTATATGAAAAGATTCATGTTTTTATGGTGTGTAGTCCTATTCGGTTATACATCTTTCGCTCAAAATTCAAATGGATTAGGTAATCTATCGAAACTATCGAATGCTAAAACGAGGTCAATCAGTCCTGAGAACTTTAGCGGTGGAAAAGGTAAAGGTGGAATGGCTATCCCCAATGAAAAGGAAGCCGTACGTAACCAGGCAAATGCTTCTAAAGCTGCCCGGGAGCTCGGCGTGGGATGGAAAGTTAATCCTTATGTCCATATCGGTGCCGGTGAGACATTTACGCTGGCCGAAATAGATGGGTCGGGAATTATTCAGCACATCTGGATGACACCGACAGGCAACTGGAGTCAATCCATTATTCGATTTTATTGGGATGGGGAGACCGAACCTTCGGTTGAAGCACCTGTCGGAGCTTTTTTGGAATGGGCTGGAATAAATACGCCCCTTTAAATTCACTCGCGATGACAGTCAATCCGGGTAGTGCTTTTAACTCCTATTGGCAAATGCCTTTTCGAAAAAAATGCAAGATAACGATGGAGAATGTCAGTATTCATCCCATGGTCCTCTATTATCAAGTCAATTATGCCGAGACTGAGGTTGGTAATGATGAAGCTTATTTCCATGCGCAATACCGAAGATCTCACCCTACGGAAGGCTCTTTACATACCATTCTGGACGGTGTAAAAGGGAAAGGACATTACGTTGGAACCTATTTGGCTGTGGGCGTCAACAACACAGGCTGGTGGGGTGAAGGTGAAGTCAAATTCTTCCTTGATGGCGATAAAGAGTTTGCTACGATCGTCACCACGGGTCTGGAAGACTACTTCTGTGGATCTTATAATTTCGAAAACAAAGAAACGCGTAGATATCAGGAATTTACTACACCTTATGCTGGTCTGCATCAAGTGATCCGTCCGGATGGCATATATGATTCGCAGCAGCGATTTGGAATGTACCGTTGGCATATTCTGGATCCTGTACGTTTTGACGGTGACCTAAAGGTAACCGTTCAAGATCTGGGCTGGCGGTCCGAAGACCGGTATCTGCCGCAGAAATCTGATATTATTTCGGTGGCTTACTGGTACCAAACGGAGCCTCACGGCAAATTTAAACCACTTCCAGGAAAGAATGGGATAGAAATCAATTAAAGGTCGGGACCATGAAAACAAAACTATTCAAAGCTATGATAATATTCTCCGTATTGTTCTCAGCCTGTCAGGGTAATAATAAAGTACCAGGGCACACGCAGAAAGCTGCGCCTAATTTCGCGGCTGATCTCACTTTTCTGCAAAAATGGGATCAACAACTGATTGTCCTTTCAGCTTCTGGAGGTGAAGCGAAGCTTATTGTTTCGCCCAAATACCAAGGCAAAGTGTTTACTTCTACCGCAGAAGGTCAGGAAGGGAAGAGTTTCGGCTGGATCAACTACAAAGCTTTTGATCAGGCTGTTGATCCACATATGAATGCTTATGGCGGTGAAGATCGGCTATGGCTGGGGCCAGAAGGTGGGCCTTTTTCCTTGTTTTTGCACCGAAAAAGGAGATGGTTTTTGATCATTGGCGCACCCCAGCAGCAATTGACACCGAAAGTTGGTCTTTGGTTTCATCCTCCACGAAAAGTGTGCGACTTGCCAAGGATATGGAACTACAAAACTATGCCGGGACGCAGTTCAAAATAAACGTTAACCGTCAGGTCGAGATATTGGAACGCAAGGAGATCGAAGGTATGCTTTCCATTGTATTAGGGGATAAGGTGAAATCTGTTGGGTTTAAAACAACCAATAGCTTGCGAAATACAGGTGATTTTACCTGGGATAAAAAGACCGGAGCGCCCTGTATATGGAATTTAGATATGTTTACACCGACTCCGGAAACCGTGATTTTAATCCCCTATAAAGAAGGGGCTGAAGGTAAAGTGGCCACAACAGACTACTTTGGTGAGATTCAATCTGATCGGATTGCAATGGAAAAAGGCGTTTTATACTTTAAGGCTGATGGTTTGTCAAGAGGCAAACTCGGTATACCACCTCATCGCGCCAAGCCTATCGCCGGAAGTTATGCTGTTGATGAAGGTGTGCTTACGATTACCCTTTTTGACGTAGCTAACAATGCTACTTACTTAAACCAGGAATGGACGACAAAAAAGATCCTTTCCTAGGTGATGCAATGAATGCATATAACGACGGCCCGTTAGCGGACGGTACGCAAATGGGGCCTTTTATGAAATTGAAAGTGTTTCTCCGGCGGCTTTTATTCCACCCAATGAACAGATTGTACACAATCATAGTGTCTTCCATTTTACTGGGGACAAAACTGAGCTGAATACAATTGCTGAGAAGGTGCTAGGAACCTCCCTAGCCCGTGTTTCAACAATTTTTGGTCAACCTAAAAAGTAACAAATATGAAAACATATCCTAAAATTGGTATTCGCCCTATTATCGATGGTCGCCTGGGCGGTATTCGTGAATCTTTGGAAGAAACAACAATGAATATGGCTAAGGCTGTTGTGGCTTTGTTTAACGCGGAATTGAAATATCCAGATGGAACACCGGTGGTCTGCGTTGTCGCGGATACCTGTATTGGAGGTGTAAAAGAAGCCGCAGACTGTGCCGATAAGTTTGAGCGGGAGAATGTCGGTGTATCGCTTTCTGTCACACCCTGTTGGTGTTATGGTTCTGAAACAATGGATATGAACCCATTGTTGCCCAAAGCAATTTGGGGTTTTAATGGTACCGAACGACCCGGGGCAGTATACTTGGCAGCCACCTTGGCCGCTCATAATCAAAAGGGCTTACCAGCCTTTGGGATCTACGGTAAGGATGTACAGGACATGGGCGATCAGCATATACCGGAAGACGTGCGTGAGAAGTTACTGGCTTTTGCGAGAGCAGGATTAGCTGTGGCAATTATGCGGGGCAAATCTTATTTGGCTATCGGTTCGGTTTCGATGGGAATAGCGGGGTCTATCGTTGATGCTGACTTTTTCCAAAGTTACCTGGGTATGCGTAATGAGTATGTGGATTCCTCAGAAATCCTACGCCGGATACAACAGCATATTTTTGATCCGGAGGAGTTTAAATTAGCATTAAAGTGGACGCGTGACCATTGTCAGGAGGGTGAAGACTTTAATCAACCAAAGAATATCAAAAGCCGCGAAGAGAAAGATCAGGATTGGGAGTTTGTTGTCAAGATGACGATGATTATGCGTGATCTCATGATCGGTAATCCAAGACTTGTCGATCAAGGCTTTGGAGAAGAGGCACAAGGCCACCATGCGCTCTTGGCTGGATTTCAGGGGCAACGGCAATGGACAGATTTCTTACCGGATGGTGATTTTTCCGAAGCACTATTGAATTCGTCATTTGATTGGAATGGCATACGTGCACCTTATTTGGTGGCTACTGAAAACGATGCCTTGAATGGGGTTTCCATGCTGTTTAATTATCTATTGACCAATACTGCGCAGATCTTTGCTGATGTACGGACTTATTGGAGTCCTGAGGCTGTGGCGCGTGTATCCGGTTGGAAGCCGGAGGAAGGGCTGCGGATGGATTTCTGCACTTGATTAATTCCGGATCGGCGACTCTTGATGGTACGGGAAACAGCGCCTTGGGGACAAGCCTGTATGAAACCACATTGGGAAATTTCGGATAAAGAAGTGGATGCCTGCCTCAGGGCCACGACATTTTACCCCTCCAATCGAGATTATATGCGGGGTGGTGGTTTTTCGTCCAAGTTTGTCACTGAGGGGGAATGCCCGTAACCATGTGCCGACTCAATCTCATAAAGGGGTAGGGCCAGTTTTGCAAATTGCTGAAGGATGGACAATCGATCTACCAGAAGATGTCCATCGTATATTGATGAACGCACAGATAAAATCTGGCCAACCACCTGGTTTGTACCACGCTTGACTGGAGAAACTAATTTTCTAGTGTATATGCCGTTATGGCCAATTGGGGTTCCAATCATGGCGCCATTAGTTATGGGCATATCGGCGCAGATCTGATCACGTTGGCAGCGATGTTACGCATTCCGGTCAATATGCATAATGTTGCGCAGGAGGCAATCTTTCGGCCATCGGCATGGGGAGCTTTTGGAATGGACAGCGAGGGCAGCGACTATAGAGCATGTCAGGTATATGGACCCCTGTATAACTAAGATTTAGGCTTCAATATAATTTTTATCACCATGAACACGACATCCCCAAGAAAAAGAAAAGATCCTTTTTGTCAATGAGCAAGGAGTCAATTATCTTGTGCCGTTCATTTTTATTTGCAGCCTATTTCTCCTTTGGGGTTTTGCCCACGGTTTCTTAGATGTTCTGGATAAGCATTTTCAGGATCTTTTGCATGTCAGCAAAGCGCAATCCGGCTTTGTGCAATTTTCCCTTTATATTGGATACTTGGCCATGGCCCTCCTGCAGGATTATTCATTAAACGCTATGGCTATCAAAGAGGTATTATCCTTGGTTTAGCTATTTTTGCTATAGGTGCGTTTATGTTTTATCCTGCTGCAGCATTAGGCGCTTTTATTCCTTTCCTGATCGCTTTGTTTGTGCTGGCCTGTGGACTCACTTTTTTAGAGACCGCTGCTAATCCCTATTCTACTGTATTGGGGGACAAGGTAGGAGCTGCCCGACGAATTAATATTTCTCAATCTTTCAATGGACTTGGGTGGATATTAGGACCACTTATCGGCGGGCTTTTCGTTTTGGAATGGAGTCAACGGGTGAACATGATAAGTTTGATTCTTTAGTGACGCCCTATATGATGATCGGTAGTATCGTAGTGGTGGTTCTGCTTATTTTTATGGTCATCAAATTGCCTGAAGTCAAAGAAGAACCCGATACAGATGGGGAGGAAAACCCGCCATTACGAAAGCTATTGCAATATCCAGCTTTTATATTGGCTGTTGCGGCACAATTCTTATATGTCGCCGCGCAGACAGGCACGAATTCCTTTTTTATCAATTATGTCATAGATGCTGTTCATGATCTGCAAACACCTATCAGCAATATCATGGTACACTTAGGTTATTTTGGCGAGTTTTTTATGCCAAAAATAATGAACAGGCGGCTTCGATCCTGCTCGCTATCGGTGGGATGGGAGCCTTCTGGATCGGTCGTCTTACAGGAGCATATTTTATGCGGTTTGTGAGCCCACGTAAATTATTGATGTGGTACGCGATAGCCAATAGTGTGTTGGTCACGGTTGTCATTGCTGATATCGGATGGCTTTCGGTTTTCAGCCTGTTTACGACATATTTTTTTATGTCCATTATGTTTCCTACAATCTTCGCCCTAGGGATTCAAGATCTAGGTACATTGACGAAGAAAGCTTCTTCTTTCTTGGTGATGGCTGTTGCAGGGGAGCCTTCTGTCCACCTATTATGGGATTGATTTCAGATCATTCTAAGATGGCTGTTGGTTTTTTTATACCATTACTATGTTATTTGTTTATTGCGTTTTACGGATTTTGGATCAAGCGTAAACTTAAAACGGAACGTATCACTGTGGGCGCGTCCCATTAATAAGGAGAACATAAATATGAGTAAGAATAAATATGTTATTGGAGTGGATTTTGGTACGGACTCTGTCAGGGCTATGCTGATGGATACAATCACCGGAAAGATCCTTTCTTCATCGGTTTGTTTATATGAACGTTGGCATAAAGGCTTATACTGTGATGCTGGCAACAGTCAATTTCGTCAACACCCATTGGATTATATAGAAGGATTGACGTCAGCAGTTAAAAACTGTCTACAAACGGTGGATCCGGAAGTCAGACAAAGCATCGGCGCCTTATCTATGGCAATGACGGGATCGACACCCGTGGCTGTTGATGACCAGGGGACGGCCCTGGCTCTTCTTGATACTTTTGAGGAGAATCCCAATGCAATGTTTGTGCTTTGGAAGGATCATACAGCGATCCATGAAGCGGCAGAAATCAATGCAGTCGGAAAAAAAGATCATCGGGGTTACTTGCGATATGTCGGTGGAATCTATTCTTCGGAATGGTACTGGGCAAAATTATTACATGTACTTCGTGTCGATCCAGCCGTCAGTGAAGCTTGTTATACCTGGGTAGAACACAGTGACTGGATGCCTTTTTGTTGACAGGTGGCAATGATGCAAATCAGATGAAGCGGAATGTATGTGCGGCAGGACATAAGGCACTTTGGTCACCCGCTTTTGGCGGTTTACCCGATGCAGCGTTTTTAATGCGATCGATCCGATATTAGGTCCCTATGCCGAACGATTTGGTGATAGGGTATATACGACTACTGAATCTGCTGGATACCTTTGCGCGGAATGGGCTGAGCGACTAGGGCTTTCTACCGATGTGCAAGTCGGTATTGGATCCATCGATGCGCACGTAGGCGCTGTAGGCGGAGAAATAAAGCCTTACTACATCAGCAAAGTTATAGGTACATCGACATGCGATATGATGGTTGTGCCCAAACCGGAGATGGAAGGCGTATTTGTGGAAGGTATATGTGGTCAGGTCGAAGACTCCATTATTCCGGGGATGGTAGGACTTGAAGCAGGACAGTCTGCCTTTGGCGATGTATTTTCTTGGTTTAAGGATTTGCTCCTCTGGCCAGCAAAATTAAATTCTTCGGCCGATTTCAGTGCCGTTTATGAACATTTGGAAACAGAACTGTTAAAGGAACTCAATCGTGCAGCTGCGCAGTTACCAATGCATATCGACGATCCTTTTGCTTTAGACTGGTTTAATGGTCGACGGACACCAGATGCGGCGCCGACACTGAAAGGTCTGATCGGCGGGCTCTCTTTAGGAACAACGGCACCAGCAATTTTTAGCGCTTTGGTTGAGGCAACTTGCTTTGGTTCACGGGCGATTATGGAGCGTATTGAAAGCGAAGGGGTAAGGGTGGAAGGTATCAATGCGATCGGCGGGATCGCTAGTAAATCTCCCTTCGCCATGCAGATGATGGCTGATATATTAAATCGACCCATACACATCGCAGCTACAGAACAGGTCTGCGCATTGGGCGCTTGTATGTTTGCTGCTGTGGTTAGCAACAGTTATGACACGATAGAAGAAGCGGCAGCCCGTATGGGAAAGGGAGATAAGGAAATTGTACAGCCTAGACCAGAATATAGGACGCATTTTGATCGTCGGTACGCACAGTATTTGCGTTATGGCGCCGTGCAAAACGATCGTGATAACAAAGCACTGACTTAATGTTTTTAGGATGGAAACGATAACGCAAAAACAAGCCCATAGGGGCGGGCTACAAGGTGTTTTAGATCATGATACTTTTAATCTGGTCTATACAACCTATCAGGGGACTTTGTATAAAAAGTTTATGTTTCTGCTCAATTTTCAAGAGACAGCGGAAGATATTCTTCAAGATGTTTTTTTGAAAACCTGGCAATTGCGGGATACGATCAAGACCGAAAAATCATTGAAAAGCTATCTGTTTCAGATTGGCCGAAATTTAATTATGGATCATTACCGTAGGCAAAAACGGGAGCAAGGTTTTACCCTAATCTATCGTGATTTTATCAATGTGGTGGATCAAATTGATGAGGAATGTATATTCCATGAGGACAAATTTTCTAAATTAGAAGGAATTATCAATAAATTACCCCCGCGAAGAAGGCAGGTGTTTGAACTGTGTAAATTTGAGCGAAGGAGTTATGAAGAAGTAAGCGAATTATTGCATATTTCACCATCAACAATAAGTGACCACATCGTTAAAGCAATGCAGTTTATTAAAGTACATTGGAATTAACACGATTACGGTATCCACACGATTTAGTATAAAAAAATATGAGCAAGAAGATCTCACTGAAGGATATAGCAGAAGCGGTAGGTGTTTCTACTGCGTTGGTGTCTTATGTATTGAATGATAAAGACGAACAGACAAGGGTAAATAAAGACACGGCAAAACGTATACGGGAAATGGCGAAAGAGATGAACTACCAACCCAATCAAATTGCGAAAAGCTTAAAAAGCGGTAAGTCGCAGGCGATTGGATTATTGGTAGCTGATATTTCCAATCCTTTTTTGGGAATCTCGCTCGTGCGATAGAAGATGAAGCTAAAAAACATGGTTATAGTGTGCTGTTTGGAAGTTCTGATGAGAATCTCGAAAACTCGCAACGCTTGATTGATACATTTATCAATCGGCAGATAGACGGTTTTATTATAGCACCAGCAGAGGGTACGGCTTCGCAATTGGAGTATTTGAAAAAGCCAATATTCCTTTCGTACTCATTGACCGTTATTTTAAGGGTTTGGAAACCAGTTATGTGGTTATCGATAATTTTAATGCAACTTATCAGGCTACCCAGCTGCTGCTGAACCAGGGGCATACTAAGGTTGCCTATGTATGTTATAAAAACCAGCTACAGCATACAGAGGATCGTTATAGCGGTTACCTGCAAGCGTTACTAGATCATGGGAATGCTGAGGACAGCAACTTGATATGTGAGGTAGAGTTTAATAATGCGGCTTATTTTAGGGAGCAATTTATCGAACTGTTGCAGCCGGATCGGGGTGTAGACGCTATTCTCTTTTCAACAAATACCCTATCTATTATGGGGTTAAAGATTATCAACGAACTGAATATTACTGTTCCAGATGATTTAGCAGTTTTTTGCTTTGATGAGAGCGAAGCCTATGATCTGTTTTATTGCCCAATAAGTTATGTCAAACAACCGTTGTCCATGATCGGGAAAGAAGCAGTGAAGATATTGCTTGAACAATTACGTGGGAAAGCATCCAGCGAACAGAAGGTTATGTTGGATGTGGAAATCGTTGCACGAAAGTCTTGTCAAAAATAAAAATGAAACGGCTATTACCCTTTACTCTTGTTGGTCGCAGACCTTTTATATGGCCAGGGAAGTGCTATGCCCTGGCAGCAGTTGGCACGACCGGATACAATGGGGACTTGGGTACAACCTGTTCAGGGAAGCCGGCGATGCCGGTTTGGGGACATGTAAATGGTATAAGGATTGGATTAGATCCTTTACCGGGACCAAGAGGGCTGATCCGGATTTATACCCCTTATTTAAATTATGGGTTTCCGGAAGTCATGAATTTTATTGCCTTTGAGCCTATTCCCAAGGGTAAAGAAGCCCGCGGATTTTCTGAACTTGAAATGAGTAGTATCCATCCCGAAAAACGGGGAAAGCATTTTTGGAGTGCAGATCATCCGACAGGGGTATCCGCCCTGGATGGAGAATATCCGGCACGTGGAATCATTGCCCAAAACAGTGGCGAGGAGACCCTAACAGTATATGTATTTGCAGAACCCTTTGACAATGGTGCAAAAGTTTATGCTAGGCTTCGTTTTTTTGCATCCAGACCCTATGAATTTGAATTGGCGACCTATACCTGTGTAGGGTCTCAAGAACTGGATTATTTCATACTAACCGCGACAATGGGCAATAAATCTAGGCTGAGGACACTTTTCTTGCAAGATGGAAAAGAATCGGCGCTGGAGCTATGGCCCGATTACAAAGACATCCATTTTACACCACATGCCTATTTCCCGCAACAGCGTATGATCAGAGACAAAAAGGGTATGTTTATTTTATTGCAGCACCGGATGAAGTAGATTATCTCAAAATCGTTTATACAGCTGGGACTAACCAACATTGGAAGTACCGGGGTAAACCGGCGACTCAATACTGGATTAAAAAGAATCCAAGCGAGCAGCTTAATGGGCTGCTGACCGGAAGATTCACCTATTGGGCGAGTAAAGAACCCATACCCGGAGGTGTCTCCATTGAAAATTTTGAATTGAAGGAACCATTTAAGGCAGGAGATTCCTTTATTTTGGGATTACACCGCTTTCGCCCGAAGCATTCATTCAACATATCAAGCATTAACCGACGAAATAATAGCCAGCGAAATAACGAATCCTCCCGCGTAACGGGTTTTTAATAAAAAAATAGTTTCCGAGCAGAGGATTTTATGTGATCGAACGTATTAAGTATATAATTGCTGCATCATTACCGATATTTAGCTTAAACGATTAAATTTTTGTGCCGTAGTATAAACTGATTAATAACACCTAATATTAATGACTATGAAACGCTACCTAAATTTAGCACACTGGCTCAGTATAGCCTTTCTGTTTTGTACACTTTTTGGCAGGCAAAAGCTATAGAATCCCCGACCGTATTACAGCAAAGGATCATCAGGGGCGAAGTGCGGGAAAGTGGTACGAATACCACACTTGCAGGTGTCAATGTGCGGGTTAAAGGAAGAACAGGCGGAACTGTCACCAACTCAAATGGAAAATATGAAATCCCGATTGACTCCAAAGAAAGTATACTTGTTTTCACGTATACAGGGAAGAAGACTGAAGAACGTTTGGTGGGTGAAAACGATTTGATTAATGTGAGCCTTACGGATGAGAGCAATATGCTTGCCGAAGTCTATGTCGGTTATATGACGCAGCGGAAAGCCGATTTAACAGGATCCGTTGCTATCGCAAATGCGAGCGATATTGCTAGGAACCCCTCAGCGAATGCCATGAAATCACTTCAGGAAAATTAGCGGGTGTGCACATCACCACCAATGGTGGAAATCCGGCAGAAGGCGTGAATGTGCAGATCAGAGGTTTATCGTCACTCTCCGGCGGCGTTAAACCGCTCATTGTTTTGGATGGTATGCCTACCGAGAATCTCAATTTACGGGATATCAATGCAGCAGATATTGAATCTATTCAGGTGCTGAAAGATGCGGCCTCCGCAAGTATCTATGGTGCACGGGCTTCCGGTGGGGTCATTCTTGTTCAAACAAAAAGGGTAAAATTGGACAGACAAAAGTGGACTATAATGGTAGCGTCGGGGTAAGCACTATTGTGCGCAAGCCCAGATTGATGAATGCCGAGGAGTATGGGCGGGCGACCTTTCGGGCCTATGCCTACGATGAAGCGGTCTATGGTGTGCCGTTGACGCTGCCCAAAACGTACGATTTTACCTGGCATAGGGATGCTGAAGGACGCGCTGTGCTGGATGCTGTTAAACCGGCTGAGTATCTCAATGCCGAGAAAACCGTGAAAAGTGCCGATACCGACTGGCTAGATGAAATCCTCCGTCCAGCGCTGATGACAAATCATCAGGTATCTGTTTCCAGTGGGACGGAAAAATCAAAGAGCATGTTTTCATTGGGCTATTTTGAAAACCAAGGAACGCAGATCCATACCTTCTTTAGGCAGTTTTCACTGCGGGCCAACAATGAGATTAGTTTAATCAATAACCGTCTAAAAGTAGGGGAGAATTTTGCGGTTTCTTATTTAAGATACCGTGATGCAAACGAGATGCGGTGGGCACTGATCAATCCGCCCGCAGTTCCAGTATATGATATCCACGGCGGCTGGGCTGGTGCCGCAGGTTTTGACGACTTCACAAATCCTGTGCGTGTACTGACCGATAACAAAGACAATGTAAATAATTATGTCAAGATGATCGGTAATGTCTTTGTTGATTTAAATATCTGGAAAGGAATTTCCGCCCGCTCACAATTTGGTATCGATTACGGAAATGCCTATCGAAGGATTGTGGAAAAGAAATGGTCGGAAACGGGGGCGGAATAGTGATGATGAGAATTATGTGGGAATATCCAGTCTCACCCCTCAGTTATGTGTGGACAAATACGCTTTCTTACAGCCTACAAAATGACAAACATAGCTTAGATGCGGTAGTGGGAACTGAATACACACGATTTGTTGAGGAAGGTTTCTCTGCCCGACGGGAAGGAATATATCTGGAAGATCGTGACTTTGCACATATTGGTGTAACCAATGGAACCAAATATTCACTTGGAAGCACGGCCGACGAATATGTATACCTGTCATATTTCGCCAAAGCCAACTATGTCTATAACCAAAAATACCTGCTGTCAGCGACTCTACGTCGGGATGGATCCTCACTTTTTGGTGCAAACAATAAATTCGCTATGTTTCCCGCATTTTCGGCTGGTTGGCGGATCAGCAACGAACCATTTATGAAGAAGTATACTTTTATATCTGATCTTAAGCTGCGTGGCGGATGGGGAGCTAATGGAAGTGTACAGGGGCTGCCAAGAGGTTATACCTCAACACCATTCACAACAGATTATTTTGGTACATCTTACCCGATCGAAGGGAATGAGACCGGACCATTGTATTCAGGATATCGACGGACCTGGCTGGGCAATCCTAATCTCAAATGGGAAACAACAACACAAACTGATGTCGCCCTAGATTTTAGTCTATTTGATAGCAGGCTGAGTGGATCTTTTGGTTACTATTTTAAGAAAACAAAAGATATCTTGGTTCAGACCCCATACATTGCCGCCATGGGTGAAGGTGGGGAGCCTTGGATCAATGGTGCAAGTATGAATAACCGCGGGATCGAATTGGATATTAGTTATCACAACAATCCACAAAATGCATTTCGGTATACCATCTCTGCAAATCTGGGAACTTATAAGACCAAAATCGTTAGTCTTCCTAAAGATGTCATCAATAAATACCCGGGAAATGGAGTCAATGACCTTGTGTTGGGAAGGACGCCAAATATCTTGTATGGCATGGTAGCAGATGGTATATTTAAGACACAGGAGGAAGTCGATAATCATGCTGAGCAACCCGGCAAGGCCGTGGGCGGATACGTTACAAAGACATCGATGGCAATGGAAAAATCGAGGAGTTTTATGACCGGACTTATATTGGCGTCAAAGATCCTAAGTTTTTCGGTGGGATAACCTTTGATTTTAGTTACCGCAATTTTGACCTTAATATTTTCTTCCAGGGTGTCTTTGGCAATAAGGTAAATAACCTGTGGAAATTGGAATCTGACCTGTGGAATATCAATGTTCCAGCACACAAAAATCACCCCACACGTATTTTGGACGGATGGTATTTTGATCATACAGACTCCGATATTCCCGCCATCTCAAATTCTACATTAAATGCGGAGCAACGCCCATCAAGTTATACTGTTGAAGACGGATCTTATTTGAAATTGAGGAATATAGAACTTGGGTATACACTTCCGCAGGCGATTTCCAAGAAAGCAGCCATGAATAATTTAAGATTTTATGTCTCTGGACGTAATCTTCTAACATTCAAAAAGGTTGGGGAAAAGACCGATATACCAGTTTTGACCCTGAGATGCCTGACTATGGCTATCTCACCCCTATGTTTTTGACTTTTGGTATCAATGTAACCTTTTAAACTTCCCTATTATGAAAACGTTTAAAATAAAAATATGCTTTGCGCTTTTCCTATTAACTACTGTAAGTTGTACTGATTCCTTGATATTGCCCCCAAACAGGTGCTGGATGAATCTTTTCTGGTGAAGCCAGAGGATATGGACGGTTTTGTGACAGCTGCCTATGCCAGGATGACCGATATTCCGTCATTTGATTCACCTTTTGCCCCCTGGTGGTCGGGTTCCATGCGTGCCGATGATTCCTATAAAGGTGGTGGCGGCACATGGGATGGTGATGGCTGGCATAATATGGAAATCTTTGTCGGAGTCAATCCCAATGGATGGCCCCTAGACTATCCCTGGTATGTATCTTACCAGATTATTCAACGCTGCAATACGGCGATACAAAAGTTGCAACTGATCAAGGAGGAAGAATTTTCACAAAAGAACGCCCGTCTTGGTGAAGTGATATTTATACGGACATTTACCTTTTTTTTAGGTTAAAGCAATTTTGGAAATATATACCTTATATCGACGAAAAGGTAATGGGTACCAGTGCAGACTTTGAAGCAGTCCCGAATAGAGAAAAAGAGCAGCCCAATGACCAGTATCTATGGGGCAGAATATTGGCTGATTTTAAAGAGGCTGAACAGTTGCTACCAGCGACGCAACCCGAGAAAGGACGTGTTGATAAAAATGCAGCGACAGCGATGGTTGCCCGCACCCTGTTATTTATGGCCTATGAACAAAATGATAAACATGCTGTTGTCAATATCAATAAAGAAAGGTTGAGCGAAGCATTGACTTATCTCAACAAATTGACCGATCAGGAAGGGGGAAGGTTGGTTTACAGACAGATTTTGCCGAAAACTTTGATATAAATTTCGATAACAAGACAAAAGAATCTATTTGGGAGATTCAATATTCCATTGATGATGGAAGTTCAAGTGGAGGTAAGATCAATCGGGGCGAGGGATTAAATCACCCCTTCCAATGGGGTGGTTTTCAATGTTGCGGATTTCACCAGATCAGCTATACCATGGCGAATGCATTTAAAACCGGAACAAATGGTCTACCTTTATTTGATACATACAATAATGGGAGTTACGCAGATGGGGACGCTGTATTTTTGGCGGGAACAGCTTTGATCCGCGATTTAGCCATACAGTAGCTGCGCCAGGGCAACCTTGAAATATAATCCGAATCTTCTTTTTGAAACAAAAGGGATTCGAAATGGTGCCGAATATGGTTATTTGAAATCTATTAAGGAATTGCCACAACCAGATTGTAAATGTTTGCTATACGATGGTTGGCAATTTAATTCGATGAACAAGAAAATGATTCGCTATGATGAGGTTTTACTTTGGAAAGCTGAGGTGCTGATTCAGCTGGACCGTTGGAATGAATCATTGGTACTGATCAACAAAATTCGCGAACGGGCTGCTAAAAGCACGGCACGATTGGTGAAAAAGATGGCTCTCCGGTACTTAATTACAAAATTGCAACCTATCAACCCGGTGTCAATTGTACTTGGGATAAAGCTTTTGCCTGGAAGGCATTACAATGGGAAAACCGTCTTGAACTGGCTGCGGAGGGGCGTCGTTTTTTTGATCTGCAACGCTGGGGAATATTGGAGCCAACGATGAATGCCTATTTTTCGGTAGAAAAAATAGGTTTAAGTGGCTGGGAGCAGGACGTTTTACAGCAGGTCGGGATGAATATTTTCCGATTCCTCAGCCTCAGATTAACTGGGCGAAAGGGAATTATACACAAAATCCTGGCTATTAGTTTATGCCTATAACAAAACCGAAGCGTGATGATAAAGATATTGATCAAGAATAACGTATTTCCTTACTGTTTGTCGATACTGTTGACATTATGTTGTGTATACCAGCAGTGCTGGGCGAATGGGGATCCAGGGAAAATAAATGCATTGATTAAAGCAATTAAAGTTGATAGTATAGGGGGCAACTACCTCAATTGAGCTATCAGAAAATTGCACCTCAGGTTGTTAAGGTGCGGGTTTCGGTAGATCTGCCCGAAGATGTGCGCTGCGATGATTGGCGGATCAGAATTTTGCCGGCATTTCAGCCCACATTTCATTGGGCACCACATTTGACGCCCTCGGATAACCATATTATTGCACAGCATGTCTTTAGGGCTCCCATGATGATGCTAACCGATCAACGGAAGCAGCTGGTTATTATTCCCGATGTAGATCTGTTGAATAGCACTTTAGCCAGAGATTGGTATATGGATATGGATGCGACGAAAAACCAGTTAACACTGGGGCGGTCGCTGGCGCAAGTCGGCGAACATGTTTTGTTCAAACGGAAATCTGGCAATATATACACGCGTGGTAAATTTGAATTTGCATTTTATGTTCTTGCCTTTGACGATCGGGAAGTCGCAGATAATCCCTTTCGTAGGCCGCTGGCTTTCTATTGGAAAATTGGGCCGCAGGTCTTTTTGATAAGGGGAACCAATCTCCGGAGATATGGAAACCTATGTGCGGCATAGCTATCACTGGGCATTTCAATCCTGGGTCAAGCAGGTATGGCAGTCGTTTGAAATTAATGGAAAAAAGTGGGCGCACCAACTTTTATCGTCAATACCACACAAAGCCCCAATTATCCTGGGAAAACCAATGAACGGGAGTTCCGTTCGATATGGAATCAGGCCTGGTTTAGTTCTTTACGATCAGCCAGTGGCCTATATCGTTTTGCAAAGCGGACAGGAGACCAAGAGCTCTTGGATAAGGCGAATCTTACCAAGGAACTGGCACTATCCTATCCCAAAAAGGAGGGATTTTTCTATGGTCTGATCGGAACTGAAATGGAAGAAACTATTGCAGGGGAAGGCGATAAAAAATCCGCTCGGAGTAAAGGTTGGGAACACTATTATTGGGGAAATTCAAATCGAAATCCCTATACCTGGGATGCCCGTAAATCCCCTTTTCATCTGTTGGATATGAGCTGGACGGCGCTGTTGATGTTGCGTTGGTACAACGAGCTCGAAAAGGACCCGCGTTTGCTCGCTTATGCCGAAGATTATGCGAAGTCTCTGCTAGAAGTTCAATCAGCGGATGGATTTTTTCCGGGCTGGCTTGATGTAGAAACATTAAAGCCTCTTGCTCACCTCAATGATTCACCCGAAAGCGCCTTATCGGTAACCTTTTTATTGACCCTTTATCGCATGACGCAAAAAGAGGAGTATAAAGTAGCAGCTCTGCGAGCAATGCAAGCGATTATGAAGGAAATTATACCCAATGGGCGCTGGGAAGATTTTGAAACCTATTGGTCTTGCTCCCGTGTCGGTGCCGAAGATTGGGTGGGGAAAAAG
The DNA here is from genome assembly GCF_019285695.1 of Sphingobacterium sp. E70. NCBI lineage: Bacteria > Pseudomonadati > Bacteroidota > Sphingobacteriia > Sphingobacteriales > Sphingobacteriaceae > Sphingobacterium > Sphingobacterium sp. E70. The sequence continues at coordinate 4,124,334 of NZ_CP079104.1, forward strand.
GTATTGCGCAACGACATGTACAAGCAGAATAATTTTTCTATGTTTTGGACAGCGGAGGCGCTATTGGAATGTTATCAAACTACTAAAGCGAAACCATACCTCAAGATTGGGCAGCGTACCTTGGACGAACTGTTGATGACACAGGCCGCATGGCAACCTCATTTCATTCCCATAAAAGCATTGGGCGGATTTGGTGTGATGAATGCAGATGGAGAATGGAACGATGCCAGACAGAGTTTGTTTGCTGAGTTAATTATTCGCTATGGCAAGGAATTGAAGCAAAGGGAATACCTTCAGCGTGGTTTGGCGGCTTTACGGGCCTCCTTTATTATGATGTATTGTCCTGAAAACCCGGATACCAAAGCACAATGGGAGGAAGCCTGGCCGTTTTTTGGAAAAGAGGATTATGGTTTTATGATGGAAAACTATGGTCATGGTGGGGAGACAAACGCTAAAGGCCTGGGTATAGGAGAGTTTACGATCTACGATTGGGGCAATGGTGCAGCAGCGGAAGCCTATAATCGGATATTAGACCATTATGGAGCAGATTTTTTACAGGGGGGGATTGTAGTCTTTTGCGAATGTATTGTGGATAAGAAACAAAAAAGCCTGCTCAAATGAACAGGCTTTTTTTGTGGTGCCACCTGGGTTCGAACCAGGGACACAAGGATTTTCAGTCCTTTGCTCTACCAGCTGAGCTATGGCACCAGTTGACCTTTTATTTAAATCTGTGATCATCAGATTGAAGCGTGGTGCCACCTGGGTTCGAACCAGGGACACAAGGATTTTCAGTCCTTTGCTCTACCAGCTGAGCTATGGCACCGCTTTCTGCTATGGGTTTGTTCCCTATTGCGATGCAAATATAGTGTGATAATTTGAATTCTAAAATTTTTATGTGGATTATTTTTGCTCTCTTTTTTTCGAAAGTGTTGATTTTGATCGAGATAAAATTACAAGAAACTAACATAGAGAAAAAGGAATAAGCTGTATCTTTGCATTTCAATAAATAGAGATGAGTAAAAGAGGAAGAGTTTTAGTTGCAATGAGTGGAGGGGTCGATAGCTCCGTTGCTTCTGTCATGCTCCACGAACAAGGATATGAGGTCATAGGTATCACGATGAAGACTTGGGATTATGCATCCGCAGGTGGTTCGTCTAAGGAGACAGGATGTTGTAGCCTCGACAGTATCAATGACGCTCGTACATTAGCCGTAAACTATGGTTTCCCTCATTATATATTAGATATACGCGATGAGTTTGGAGACTTTGTAATTGATAATTTTGTAGAGGAATACATTGCAGGGCGTACACCCAATCCATGTGTTCTTTGTAATACCCACATCAAATGGGAGGCTCTGATGAAGCGTGCTGATAAATTGGATTGTGAATTTATCGCTACGGGACATTACGCCAATATTCGTATGCATGATAATGGCCGTCATGTCATATCAAAGGGTAAAGATGAAAATAAGGATCAATCCTATGTCCTATGGGGTGTATCGCAAGAAAATCTAGCTCGTACACAGTTTCCATTGGGATCGTTCACGAAAAAGGAAATCCGTCAAATGGCGCTTGACATGGGACAGAAAGAGCTTGCCAATAAATCGGAAAGCTACGAAATCTGTTTTGTGCCAGACAATGACTACCGTGCGTTTTTGAGACATAAAGTACCTACATTAGATCAGCAGATCGGTCCGGGTAATTTTATCCTTTCAGACGGAACAGTTGTTGGTAAACATATTGGTTACCCGTATTTTACCATCGGCCAACGTAAAGGTTTAGGTATTGCTTTGGGTAAACCGATGTTTGTGATTGAAATTCTCCTGAAAGCAATACGGTGGTATTGGGTGAGGAGCATGAGCTTGAAAAATCACATGCCTATGTACGCAATGTGAACTTTGTCAAATATGCAGGTCTTGACCAGCCAATGGAGGCAATTTCAAAAGTACGTTATAAAGATTCGGGTGCTCTGTCTACCATCTCGCAAGAGGGCGATAAAGTGCGTATAGACTTTGTACACAATGTGAAAGGTATCGCACCGGGACAATCAGCCGTATTCTACGAAGGAAATGATCTCTTGGGCGGTGGTTTCTTGATGAAATAATAAAAGCTGATCTGAAATTCAGCATAAGAATTCTAATCCCTATACTGTATCTACAGTATAGGGATTTTTATTTTACAACCGGTGTAAACGATCGTGCTACGCTAGTTTCATAAGGTTGTGCTGCTATTATGCCGGCAGGATTTAAGTCAACCGAATTAAGTAGTAGTGCATATCTACTTCTTTTTTCAAGATAGAGGGTCGAAAGCGATACCAAGATGGTATCGTAATCTTTATCAGGTGAATCAAAGGTGAGTATCTGTATTATATTTCTTTCTATTTGTATAGAAAATATTTACAATTTATTTTTATATAAAAATTTTATTAGTACATTTGTATAGATAATATATAAAAATACTCGGCAAATATTTACTAACCGAGAGTGATTGTCCTCAGAATTGGACTTACTGGGCGTGTTATTATAAGATTTATGGTAACGAGGATGATGCCAAAGTGTATTTGAAGGTTTTAATGGAACCAGCAACCAATTAAAGACTAAACAAACAACGATATAAAAAGACTTTAGAAACAGATACTGTTTGGTATCTGCAGCCACCGCTTTGTCTAAACGTAAGGTTTTAGTATTGTAATTATCTTAAGATTTTGATTAAAAATTTAATATGAATTATTATGAATACAGATTTTAACTTTTTTCCTGATGCTTTTGAGGACGAAGATGATAAAATGGACTATTTGTTTGACGATTTACGTAGTTTATATTGCCAGCATAGCCTAGTTGAATGGAAAAAAAGATTGAAGAACTTGTCCAGGTGATTTCCAATAATTATTGCGAGACTCATTTGGTTGACCAAGACTTTTACCGTTCGTCTCGGAAATTAAAAAGATTATTGAAGAAGCATGGTGTGTGTTGCAAAAAAGGAACCGTATGGAGTTCAAACATGAGTATCTTGGAATGGAATGGAAGCCGAACCCTTATGCCTTAAAAAAGAAGAATATTTCAGAATTTCATCAATATCGTATTTCTTTCAAAAGACATTTTGAAGATAAAATAACGTTGATAAATGAATATGAATGTCGGGATTTCTTTCTGGTGTTTGATGATTTTTTCAACCAACTGGATGTGATAAATTGGTTGAAGTTAATGGATAAATGGGCGGAATTTTCCGTGGGAGGGAAAGGGCTTATAAGTGAATGCTATGATTATACTCCAACCGAAACTTCTCGTCATCTACAACGCCTGTTTGAGGCCTGTTATTTAATGGATGATTTTGTGTTTTGTCCATTATTTTACCCTCCGAATTCTCAGTTATTTCGTATTGACTATATGATGTTAAATTGTTATTCTGAAACGTATGACGGTTATAACCCGTTTCTTCTATTGGCATATTTGTTTACAGGATATGAACTTTCGGAATTAAAAACAAATTTTCATATTGGATGTATTGCGCTAAAATCCAAACAGAAATCTATAGTAAGGATGAGCCGGCAACGCTTTTAGGCTTATATAAAGATATCGGCCAACTTCTTGAGATTGGTTGGCTTATTCTTTACACCAAAGATATGCCGGAACATTGGCTGGATCCGGCTCGGATGGACTCGGAGTTCGACATAACAAAAGTGAATATCAAGGAAGAAGTATTAACTTTTTTGAGCAAAGAAGAACAATCTAATCTTAGAAAATCACTTCATAATTTTTACAAAGCGAATGATTGGTTTCATTATCGAAGAATGACATTGGAAGACGCTCTGTATTACGCGCTTCAAACCAAGGGTCAATATTACAGTATTGAGCATTTTGAAAAGCTCGAATCAAGTATAAACAAACTTATGGAGATTCTATATGCATTGAATAGAGAGTTTATGAATAGCAATCTAGTGGAGGAAAAATAATTGTTTAACTATGCCATTTGCAAACCCTACACCTTATGACTATTTCCCGCGGAGATTGCATCCGCAGGAGATCGGTAATCCATTTAATGTAATTAATCTTTTCTTTGGTTGGGAGAATTTCCCGGCTTGGAGAGAACACCTTGATGAGTGGAAGGAGGCTGCAATCAGACCATCTTATAGAATGAATAATGAGCAGACGTTAAGAACGTTCATTCGTTACGAATTTATAGAGATTTTGATTGAAGGTGTCTTTATGATTTGTCGATTGGATAAAAGTTACTGGATGCCAGATTCCGAACTTCGACATCGCTATAAGATGCATAGTAAAACTTTTATGCCGGATAAAGACGAAATGAACAATGCTATAAGATATTTTAATAATTCTCATAATCCCAAACAGTTTCAGTGGGAAGCTTATAATCTAATCTACCTTGATAAAGACGAGCGTTATAATCCACTAAAGGTGTTTTATCAGTTATGGGAAACGTATAATCTGCCCCATGTACGGGATGCACTTTATTGGTGGTTGGTGGTGAGTATGGATTATACCTGTGCAGATGATAGTAGGGGCGATGATTATCTGAATGAGTTCCATCGGCATTTACAACGAATAATTGAAGCAGCTCATCTTATCTATATCTGGAACATGGATAAGTGGCCAAAATTGTATCCATAATCGTTTAAATGAGAATATAAAAAGACAGATTTTTTTATTTTCTATTTACTAATAATTTTAGTAATTTTAACTTATGAATCCGTCAGAATATTTTAAGGGCAGAGGGGCACAGATCAATCCCAATAACAAATTTTTTTCCAACCAGTATGTGCAGGAGCATATTGAAGGCTTGGATGAGGAATTTCTTGGGGCCAAAAACGCAATTTATTCCGACGCACCCGAAGTCCATTATCTCCAAATCCAATAGTCCAGACCTGCGCTTTGAAAGGTCAATCAATCCCTATCAGGGCTGTGAGCATGGCTGTATTTACTGCTATGCCCGCAATTCACATGAATACTGGGGCTTTAGCGCCGGATTAGACTTCGAGCGCAAAATCCTGGTCAAACACAATGCTGCTCAACTCCTGGAGCATGAGTTTCGGAAGTCGAGTTACCAGCCTGATTTGATTATGCTCTCAGGCAATACCGATTGCTACCAACCTATCGAACGGAAATTGGGGATCACACGATCGCTTTTAGAATTGATGCTAAAATATCGAAATCCAGTTTCCATCATCAGCAAGAATGTATTGATGCGAAGGGATTTTGACCTCTTGCGTGAGCTTGCAGCACTGAATCTGGTATCCGTTGCTGTGACCATTAATTCCCTAAGAGAGGAGGTTCGTCAAAAATGGAACCCAGGACCGCTACTGCCTCGGCCCGTTTAAAACTCATTGAGGGACTGACGGGGATAGGTGTACCCGTGATGCTGATGATGGCACCCATCGTTCCCGGGATCAACAGCGACGAGATTTCAGATTTGATCCGTTCGGGAGCAGATGCGGGCGCAATTACCGCCTCTTATACCATTGTTAGACTCAACGGGCAGATCGGTGGTATATTTAAAGATTGGTTGTATCAGAATTATCCCGATCGCGCCGAGAAGGTATTGCATTGGATCGAGGCTTGTCATGGCGGAAAAATTAATGACACTGATTTCGGACGGCGTATAAAGGGGACGGCAATATGGCAGAGAGCCTGCAGCATTTATTTAAGCTTTCTGTGAAGAAATATATGAATAACGGGTGCTTCCGCCCCTGAGAGGGATCTTTTCCGCTTGCCCGATGCAGGGTTGCAGTTGGGCTTGTTTTAGTTATTATTGTCAAATGAGCGCTGAAAATTACGCTATTTGTGTAATTTAAAAAATGGAAATTATATCAGAACGACTCCGGTTAAGAACAGTGAAAAATGAAGATTTGGAAAAGATTCATTATTTATTAATGTGTCCGGAAACGGCCTTATTTAATCCGAGCGGGCATCCTAACGGGATAGGGGATACCGCCCAAATGGTAAAAACCTGGTCGGAACAAGAAAAGGAATCCAACGATAGAAAGAACTATACTTTTTATATTGAAACTATTGTGGGGGCGGAATTTGTTGGTCTGATTGATATCAGTATTGTAAAAGTAAAATATAGAAATTCGGAAGTATGGTTTAAGTTGGTCCCGGAAATGTGGAATAAGGGATATGCAACAGAGGCATTAAAACGAATAATTGAATTTGGATTCAGACAACTTAATCTCCATCGGATAGAAGCTGGCTGTGCGGTAGAAAATATCGCGTCTTATAAGATAATGGAAAAGGTAGGCATGATTAGGGAAGCTCATCGGAGAAAGATCTTGCCTTTAAAAGACGGTTGGAGTGATAATTATGAATATGCAATTTTAGATCAGGACTACTTGGATTAGAGTATATTAAAGAACGATAAAGATTGATTATTTAATTCATTCTTTGCAAAAGGGCCAGATTCTAAACGAATCTGGCCCTTTATTTCGTCCGGAGATCGATGGCTCCAGAATTATGAGGCTGATAAAATTGATTTACAATCCCTATTTTTTTCTTTTGATCAATATATAGCTAATATATAGTAATAATAACCAGGCTGGGATCAATTCAACCGGCAATTTCATGCCTGTTACCCACATGATACCCAACACAGCGATCAGAAAGATCAGACAGATATAATTGCTCAATGGATAGAGAAACGAAGGGAATTTCGTTTTTACATGAGCATCGACCTTGTTCTTTCTAAAATATAAATGCGTGATTGAAATCATTACCCAGTTGATGATCAACGAAGAAACAACCAACGACATCAGGATCTCCAATGCATTCTTAGGTGCAACATAATTGATAAAGACACAGATCGCAGCAAACACAGCTGAAACCAGAATAGCATTTATAGGTGCATGGTTTTTGTTTAGCTTGGACAAAAACCTAGGCGCATTACCCTGTTCGGCAAGTCCAAAGAGCATTCTACTATTGCTGTAAACACTGCTATTGTATACCGATAAGGCTGCGGTGAGCACGATCAGATTGAGTGCATTTGCGATAATTTTTGTGAAGTAGAATGTTTTTCCGAATAGGGTAAATTCAAAACCATTAAGTTTGTCAAAGACCAATACAAAAGGACTCGTATCCGCGGTGATATTTGTCCAAGGTGTGAGGGAAAACAAGATAATCAGAGCGCCTACATAAAAGATTAGGATCCGGTAGATAACCTGATTGGTCGCTTTGGGGATATTTTTTTCTGGATGCTCGGCTTCGGCAGCGGTAATACCTACCAATTCGAGTCCGCCAAAAGAAAACATAATCAGTGCCATGGCGGATAGTAGACCTTCATAACTGCCATCTCCAGTCTGGCTAAACCAGCCTTTTGGAAAAAAGCCACCATGCGAAGTGAGGTTGCTCAGGCTGGCCTGTTCACCTCCGGTGCCACTAACCAGGAGATAGACACCAAAGACAATCATGGCAATAATAGCGACAACCTTAATGATTGAAAACCAGAATTCTGTCTCACCGTAAATTTTGACGGAGGCAAGGTTCAGGGCATTGATAGCGAAGAAAAAATAAGCTGGATCCCCATAGTGGGATTTCCGGCCACCAGAATTGGACATATACTCCAATAGCTGTTAGTTCGGCCATGCTCACTAAAATATAGAGCACCCAGTAATTCCAGCCAGAGGCATAACCGGCAAAAGAACCCCAATATTTATTAGCGAAGTAACTAAAGCTACCAGATACGGGTTCTTCAACCACCATTTCTCCCAATTGGCGCATAATGAAGAACGCAATTATCCCTGCAAAGGCATAACCAAGTATCACCGCTGGCCCCGCTAGTGTGGCAGCTTTTCCTATTCCAAGAAACAATCCAGTTCCGATGGCGCCACCAAGAGCGATCAGCTGAATATGTCTATTTTGAAGTCCCCTTTTTAATTGTTTCGAATCCTTGTTATTCTGTTTCTCCATTTGTATGGTTAATACGGTTACTTATTTAGTGTGGATCAGTCTTGATCCTGAATATTCTACTCATCTCTTTTCCAACACGGGATTGAGATGAAAATTGGTTTATCTGCAAAGTACTACAAATTATTTAATTTGCTACTACAGCATTTTGACCTAAGCGCATAAAGTTAATAAAACACTTAGGTATTTTATGCAGCTAAGGCTTTGCTTTTTACTGGACCAGAAAGCAATCTTGATTAATACTGCTGAAAGACAGGTTTTAATAGAAAACGCTACCATGAGAATGGTAGCGTTTCATTTGTTCGTAGCTAGTGTGATTTTTGGCCACTCCACCTTAGAACGAAATTTTGTTTGTAAATGATACAGTAAAAGATAAATTAATTTGCTTTCTGTGGTTTTTCCTCTGTTTCGCAGCTGCATCCACAACCTTTGGAGCAACCTGATTTACCTTTCAGTGATTTACGGACATTTCTAACGACATACCATACAGCCGCTAACACCAAAATTCCAACGATGAGATATTGTACTGTTAAATTATCCATGATCTTTTATTTTTAAACTGTGAAAGCATCTATCTCACTTGCACAGCTAGTTTATTTTAAGAGTTGATAAGCAATCAAGGCACTGAAATAAGCCAGGCCTGTCATAAAACCAACTTGAATTAATGTCCATTTCCACGATCCTGTTTCTCTTTTTACCGCTGCTATTGTACTCATACATTGCATGGCAAAAGCATAAAATAAGAGAAGAGATATTCCGGAAGCAAAATTGTAAGCCGGTAAACCCGTATTACGGTTAATCTCGCTCCGCATTTTGCTTAATACTGTTGTTTTGGTTGCTTCATCTTCAATATCCACTTCATCGCCAAGGCTGTATACGGTTGCCATTGTTCCCACAAAACTTCCCTCGCTGCAAATGAGGAGATCAAACCGATTCCCATTTTCCAGTCATAACCTAGCGGCTCTACAACAGGTTCAATTGCCATGCCAAGATAGCCAAGGAAGGAATGTTCCAGTCGGTAAGAAGAGATCTCATGGTCAAGATCCTCACCGGAGAGGTTGGGATTATTTTGTGTGACATATTCCTTTGCCTTGCTAAACTTGTCGTTTGGACCGAAACTACCCAAAGCCCAAAGAATAACAGAAATAGCCAATATAATCTTACCTGCTCCGAATACAAAGCTTGCAGTTTTCTCCCAAACATTTAAAGCAACGTTTTTCCAGTCTGGAGATTTATATGTCGGAAGCTCAAATATTAAAAAGACTTGTGTTTGGATTTGATGATTTTGGTCAGGAGTATGGCCGAAAACAAAGCTGCAAATATCCCAAGAAGATACATGACAAATAAAACCATACCCTGCAATTGAAATCCTGCATATTTGGTGTCTGGAATAACCAATCCGATCAATACGATGTAAATGGGTAGACGGGCAGAACAGGTCATGAATGGCGTGACCAATATGGTGACAAGTCGTTCCTTTGCATTTTCGATATTACGTGCAGACATGACCGCCGGTACAGCACAGGCCACCCCAGAGATTAAAGGGATTACGGATTTTCCGTTTAGCCCGAAAGGTCTGAGCCAACGATCCATTAGGAAAACCACACGGCTCATATAGCCAGTCTCTTCCATAATGGAAATAAAAATGTATAAAATAACGATCTGTGGGATAAATATCACGATACCGCCGATACCTTTGATAATACCATTGCTCAACAGATCTGTGAGCGGACCAGCAGGAAGCGTGGTCTGTGTATAAGCGGCAAGATCGCCAAAGAGACCATCAATAAAGTCCATTGCTGGCCCTGACCAGGTATAAATCGCCTGGAAAATCAGGAAGAGAATACCAAAGAAGATCAGATACCCAAAGATTGGATGGAGCAATATTTTGTCGATCGCGTTTGTTTTATTTTTGTTGGAAGCATCGTCCTTGGAGTAGATTTCAGCTAAGTTTCCATCTAAGGATTTGCTCCGTAGGATGGCCTCTTCTTTCTGTAGTTTCTCCGCTTTTAACTGATGCTTGTCGCGAATTTGCTGAATCGAATCGTTTTTTCTTTCGATAGAAAAGAGACCTCACCTTTAGCCAGATACTGCCAGGTATGGTACTCCGTGTCCAAAGGAAACAATCGTTTGGTTTCTTCCAATGCTTCGTTTGCTATTGGGGTAACTGAAATTTGCTGACATACATCGGCGGGGTCGCATCGAAATTTTTGATCAGCTGATCGATACCCTGCCCCGTACGTGCATTTGTTTCGTAAACTTTTGTATTAAGTAACTGTTCAAGCTTTGGGATATCTATACTTATTCCTTTTTCTTTGGCCTCATCGATCATATTGATGACGAAGATGGCCGGAAGACCAAGCTCTCGTGCTTGTTGATAAAGGATGACAGACCTTTTCAGGTTGGTTGGTTCGGCAACGACAATAACAAGATTTGGTCTAAAACTGTTTTCTTTGTTGACCAAGGTATTGAAGACGACTTCTTCGTCCATTGAACTCGGAAACAGGGTATAGGTTCCTGGAAGGTCAATAATACGATAGGTTTTGTTGTTGGCTTTAACTTGTCCCTCACGTTTTTCTACAGTGATACCAGGATAGTTTCCTACTTTCTGATTTAATTTTGTAATCCGGTTAAAAAGGGATGTTTTACCCACATTTGGATTACCCAAAAGTGCAATAATCGGGTTATTCATTATTTCTGATCAATAAGGATGACTTTAGCTTCTGATTTGCGAATGGCAATCAAGGCGTTATTAGCAATAATATTTAAACATATAGGACCATCTAAAGGTGCGATATGTTTCACTTCTACTTCAGTACCAGGCACAAAACCTAATTCGAAAAATTTAGCTGGAATATCGTGCGAATCAAAATCAATAATCACCGCTTTTTCCCCTTTTTTTTAGCTTATCTAAGCTATTTTTATTACGCATCTACCTATTTTTTTGTATCCTCCAAATATACAGATTTTCTACCATTTAGAATGATTCTAATGTCATAGTTATGTATTTAGCGCAAAAAACAGCTATCTTTACAGGTAAAAAGGGATTAATTATCAACCAAAATGAAAATCGAGGACGAAATCAAAGTAAGTAAATTCAGTAATGAATGGCATCGTTGTACCGTAAACATTCTATATACGTACAATTGGCTGAATAATGAACTTGAACAAAGAGCAGCCAAAGAAGGGATCACTTTGAAACAATTTAATGTCTTACGTATCCTCCGAGGCCAATATCCAAAACCTGCAACCAATAACCTGATCAAATCAAGAATGCTAAGTACAACACCCGATATCTCCCGTATGATGGATCGGATGGTGACGAAAGGACTTGTTTCCGCTGTCAATCGGGAGGTGACAAACGCGCCGTTGATCTGGTTATCACCGATAAAGGCCTGAAGATCCTTGAAAATCTCGAAGAGCCGATGCTGATGACGGATATTTTATCCGATAGAATCAGTGAAAAGGAAGCAATCCAGCTCAGTGCTTTATTGGACAAGCTAAGAGGCTAATTAATGTGCATGGTCATGGTGGTCGTGGTCATGATGATCATGATCATGCAGTTCTTGATTGCCTCCATTATGCCCATGTGCATGGTCGTGTTCACCGACGAAAGCAAAACTTGCCAATGCAATGGCCACCCCGGCAATTACTGCAATCATCTTCTTTTTGTTGAATTTATGATGGTCTATAGATCCGGACTCGAACAATATTGTTGTGGATATATGCAGAAATATACCAATAACCACAGCCATGATTTTATCAAAATATTGTTGAATATTCCCCACCTCACCGGCGCTAATCGCTTTACTTAATAGAAAGCCGAAAGGAGTCATAGCCGCGAATAGGGCCAGTGTGATGATAATCGTATTTTTTTCAGATGTGTACTAATCAAGATGCTGCCTAGGGCAAATGCAGCTGGAATATGATGGATCGAAATCCCTAATGCAAGTTCGGTCTGATGTGTTGCCGCCAATGGCATTCCCTCCAGGAAAGCATGTAGACATAAACTAAACATGATACCGATCGGAAAACTATGGCTGTGATGACCATGCTCATTTTCGGCATGGATATGCCCGTGCTCAATTCCCTGCGAAAATTGCTCAAGGAATAACTGGAACAGAAAGCCTCCAAGTACATAGATACCCAATATTTCGGGTGAGGTGTTTGTCGACTGATAAACATGGGGAATCAAATGCAGTACAGTAATGGAGAATAGATAGGCTCCACTAAATGAAAGGATCAATTTTAGAAAATTTGTCCCTTTTTTCTGTACAAAAAAGACAGCGATACCACTTGCAAATGCAGGTACGAATAAAATTAAAATCAATAAAATTGAATTCATTATACTTGTTCAGTTTTAAAAAAGCTAGGCACGAACCGCTTAAACAGATAGCCTGTAGCCAACCCAACTAGGATTCCCAGCGCGGAGCCACAGAGTATGTCAAACGGGTAATGAACACCAACATAGATTTGAGAGACTGAAATCAGGAATGCCCAGGCGATACATAACCAAAGTACATATTTCCATCTTCTTCGGAATAGCACAATCCAGAAGAAAGCCAAGGAAAAGTGATTGGCCGCATGAGAGGAAGTAAAGCTAAATCCAGAGCCACATCGTACCCGGATATTGACATTTTCCTTAAACTCCACATCATTGCAGGGCCTGATTCTTTTGACGGTCTTTTTGATCAAATGAGATGAGATACCATCGGAAATACCAAAAGTAACCAATGTCATCGCCACAATCAGTATGCCTGTTTTTCCATAGGTTTTAATGAAAAAAATAACCAGAAATAGATACAATGGAGCCCAGGTGTATGGATTACGCAGTATAGGCAACAGCCAATCAAATACAGGGTTACTTAAACCTTGATTGATGGCAAGAAAAATTTCTTGGTCGATGTGTACTAATTGTTGAATCATAAATCTTGTTGATTACAATAAAATTCCCAAACTTTTAAAAACTCGCTTTTCAAAAGTAAAAATAATTTCATTGCAAACGATTGTTTCTTTTAAAAACAACTTTGTTGCAACAAAGATACGTTAAATATTCAATAATTATAATTTTAATTCGATATTTTATTGCCATAATGCTAAATTTACACGTTAATCAATTCAAAGGAAATGACTTTAATTAAATCAATCTCAGGAATACGAGGTACGATAGGCGGTCGTGCAGGAGAAGGACTTACGCCGATAGATATTGTTAAATTTACAGCTGCTTACGGAACTATCATCGTAAAGCAAAGCGGAATAAAGAAAATTGTGGTTGGAAGAGATGCTCGTGTTTCTGGCGAAATGGTCAGCAACCTGGTTATCGGAACCCTGCAAAGTATCGGTGTTGATGTGATTGATTTGGGATTATCGACAACACCAACAGTAGAGATTGCTGTTCCCCTGGAAAAAGCAGCAGGTGGTATTATCCTGACAGCGTCGCATAACCCAGGACAATGGAATGCGCTTAAACTGTTAAATGCGAAAGGCGAATTTATATCTGATGCGGAAGGTCAGGAAGTATTAGCCCTCGGAGAATCCCTGGATTTTGATTTTTCTGCTGTGGAAGAACTCGGTTCAGTACACAAAGATTATTCTTATCTACAAAAACATGTTGATGCTGTATTGGCATTGGAATATGTGGATAAGGAAGCGATCAAAGCGGCGAACTTTAAAGTTGCTTTGGATGCGGTGAATAGTACGGGTGGTACATTTATCCCGGCCTTGTTGGATGCTTTGGGTGTACATACAATTTATAAAATTCACTGTGAGCCTAATGGTAATTTTCCGCATAATCCAGAACCTTTAAAAGAAAATTTGACAGATTTATCTGCTGCTGTAATCGAAAATAAAGCTGATTTGGGCATTGCCGTTGATCCAGATGTAGACCGTTTGGTCTTTATGATGGAAGATGGTGAGCTATTTGGTGAGGAATATACACTTGTTGCAGTTGCAGATTATCTCTTACAACATAAAAAAGGTAATACGGTTTCCAACTTATCCTCTACACGTGCATTGCGCGATGTAACCAAAGCACATGGTGGTGAATATTATGCTGCTGCTGTTGGTGAGGTCAATGTGGTTACTAAAATGAAAGAAGTTGATGCTGTGATCGGTGGCGAAGGTAATGGTGGGGTAATCTATCCAGCCTCACACTATGGTCGTGACGCTTTGGTAGGTGTAGCTATTTTTCTGACACATTTGGCTAAGCTGGGTAAGAAAGCTTCTGAATACCGTGCTTCACTACCGCAATATTTCATGTCCAAAAATAAGATTACGCTGACTCCGGAACTGGATATCGACAATCTTTTGGCAAAAATGGAGGAGAAATATAAAATGAAGAACACAGTACCATCGACGGTCTGAAAATAGACTTTGAAAACGAATGGGTGCATTTGCGTAAATCCAATACGGAGCCAATCATTCGGATCTACTCTGAAGGACCAACACCGGAAGCCGCTGAGCAGATTGCGCAAAAAATCATTCGCGAGATCGAAGAAATAATTAAATAAAACAAAAAGCTGCATCCGCAGCTTTTTGTTTTATGATCTACATGGAAAGATATTTCCACAAAATAAAAACACGTTTTCATAATTTATGATTAAAAAGACCTTTATAGCGATTTATTGTTTTTTGAGTCTATTTTTATTTACGGTTCCCCTGATGGCCCAGGAACCCATTGATGCAATCAATAAGACATTAGATACCTGGCATAAATCTTCAGGCGAGGTGAAGTTTGGCCCCTTTATCAATTCACTTGCGGCAGATGCGGTAATATTGGGTGCTGATCGGGAGGAACGTTGGGATAAAAACCATAGCGATAAATTCTCTGAACAGTATTTTAACCCTAAGTATGCCTGGAACTATACTTACCAAAACAGATCTGTCCATTTTAATACAGACAGTACAACGGCTTGGTTTGACGAAACCTTTAAGATAAACACGAAGTACTTTAGGGGTACCGGTGTATTGAGCAAAATAGACAATGACTGGAAAATCCAACAATATAATCTGTCTATGCTTGCACCTTATGCTGACGTTAAATCCGCTATCAGCGGAAGCTTGGTCATGAAGTACATAATAATGTACTCCTGGTAATGGTGCTGTTTTTCTTTATGGCGATGCTGTTTGTACTCAGCCAGCGCTTAAAGATATCCTATCCCATTTTATTGGTTATTGGGGGCTTAGGGATTTCTCTTATTCCTGGAGCACCCGTGATAAGTATAGATCCAGATATTGTCTTTTTGGTATTTTTGCCACCCTTGTTATTTGAAGCAGCCTGGTATACCAACTGGAATAATTTTCTGAAATGGCGTCGATCCATTTTTATTATGGGTTTTGGTCTGGTCTTTTTCACATCCTTGGCAATCGCTTATTTTTCAGTCAGTATTATTCCGGGCTTTACCCTGGCTTTAGGTTTTCTGCTGGGTGGTATTATTTCGCCACCGGATGCGGTCGCCGCAAGTTCAGTATTAAAGGCGTCAGTATACCCAAACGGGGTATTGCTATCCTGGAGGGGAGAGTTTGGTTAACGATGCGGCTTCTTTGACCGTATTTCGATTTGCTTCCATCGCTATCCTAACAGGGCAATTTGCCATGGGGACGGCAACAACACAATTTCTAGTCCTGTCAGTCATGGGCGTTGTTGTGGGGCTTGTGATCGGTCATATCTTATATTTTTCTTGCGTTATGTCGCTAAATCCTCCAGTATATCGACCCCGATTACACTGATTGCTCCTTACCTGATGTATATTGTTGCTGAACATTTTGAATGGTCGGGCGTCTTGGCAGTCGTTAGTGGTGGTTTATTTCTTTCTTTCCGGGCAGGTGATTATCTCAATTACCATACACGTATCCAAACCAAGGAGGTCTGGGCAACAATAGGTTTTCTATTGAATGGCTTTGTTTTTATCCTGATCGGGCTTGAGCTTCCGGTGATCATCAATGGATTGGGTGAGTACTCGATGGAAGAGGCAATTGATTTTTCTTTAGCCATCTGTGTTATTGTTATTGTATTGCGCTTGGTCGCGGTTTATCTTTCGGCTTATGTTCCGCGCTTATTGTTCAAAAGAGTCCGTGTCAGAGAAAAAGGCCCGGGGTGGAAACTGCCTTTGATCGTCGGTTGGGCTGGTATGCGGGGTGTCGTTTCGCTTGCCTCAGCCTTGGCTATCCGATGACATTATATGACGGAACAGCTTTCCCGCATCGTAATCTTATTTTGTTTATCACTTTTGTCGTTATTCTGGTGACTCTGGTGTTTCAGGGACTTACACTGCCCCTGCTGATAAAATTGATCAAGATCGAGGAGGTTGATGAAGATGTGCCGATGGAAGAACAGATTGATGAAATTCGTGTTAGGCTCGGTAGAGACTCTATTGCCTATCTCGATAAGCACTATGCCAAGGAGATGATGGAGTACGAGACAATTGCACGGGTAAAAGAACAGCTCATCCGAAGTATAAATGCATCTGAACGTGCCAAAGAAGAGGATACCCGAGCACAGCTATCAGCCGTTAGGGGATTGTACAATAAAATTATGCTGGAAATTCTGGTGGTACGTCGCAACGGATTAGCGAAGATGAAGGAAAGCAAAGAGTACGACAGTGATGTCATCAAAGATTTGGAATATTCATTGGATTTAGAAGAGTCGCGCCTGACGCGCAAATAGGCTGCTTACACAACTGGCGGTAATAAAGCTTTGTCAGGCGTTGGTATCGTGATAAAGAGTCATTCAAAAAAGCCATTGGCACCTGTGGTGAAGTTCAGTCCCAATATGCCGGACAGGATAAATTGAAAAGGCTTTGGGCTCTTAGATACTATCTGAGACTTGCCTGCTCGCGGGTTTAAAATAGCAAGGTTGGACTATTGGACCAACCTTGCTATTTTTCCTTTATCTCCAGCCAAAAGACGGCTTTACCTTTCTTAGCCTTCTGCACCGCATTGTAGCTTTCTTGAGAGATTGTATACCATGTTTTTCCTTTATCCGCTGACAGATCCGTTCCCGAGGTTCCGGTGCAGATCAGTTGTTTGTTCGAAAGATAGACTACAGCCGATTTAAAACCCGATATGGGTTGGCTTGAGGCCTGCCAGGTTTTGCCGCCATCATTGCTCAAAAAACAGGCTTTATCCTTGTTTTTATCATTTCTGTAATCGCCGCCAACGACGATCCCTGATTTAGGGAACTAAATGCAATGGAAAAAGGGCCAGTGCTATTTTGTCCTTGTGTAATTGGACAGCTATAACGTTGCCAGGTGTCCCCTGATCACCGCTAGCGTAAATATTAGAAACCGTTCCGCCGGTTGCGATCCAGAAATCTCCGGTTGCAAGACCAAAGATAGATGTACCACTGGCGGCAAACCCAGCCTCTCCTTCGGCAATAGTAAACTTAAGATTGGAGGATATATCCGTCCAGGTCTGTCCAAAGTCTACTGTTTTTAATAAGGGCATCTTCCCATTGATGGCATCGCCAAAAGCTATACCGACACCTTTTGGGGTAAAGGCAAAACCATCATAAAATATTTCGGGTCGTGTATCTTTAAAAACCTCTTTCCAGCTTCTGCCCGCATCAGTTGTAAGCAATACTAAGGCTGGAGAACCTGCTGAAATAATCAGGGCCTGATTTTCATCAAAAGCTTCGATATCCCTAAAGTCAATCTTTTCATAACCGATCGGATTGACCCACTGCCAATTTTTTCCAGCATCGGTACTCAAGCCTACTGTGCCGTTGCTTCCGCTGACCCAAAGTGTTTGATCATCGACAACACTTAGTCCTCGATAACTGCTCTTGCGTTCTTGATTCAAGAGTTGAATTGTTTTTTTGTGCAGATAGACTTTCGACAAGAAAGACCTGAATGAAAAAGAGAAGAAATAGTGGTTTCATGTGGTTATACGAGTTATTGTAGTGAATTTAGCTGCATAATTATGTTAAATTCAGTTGTATTATTGCGTTAGATCTGTTCTTATTCTCGCCGTAAATCCATGTACATTAAATTCAGTCATATAATTGCAGTAGATCAATTTACGCTAGATTCAATTGTATTACTGTAGCAAATTCATTCGCGTTATTAGGGTAAATCTACGGATATTATTTAGACAAATCTACACTTCTGCGGGATGCTTTACGTCCTTTTTCAAGATTGTTTTCCTCAACAGGAGCAAGCCAACTGTCATTTTCCTTGGTGATTTGAAATAGGGGATACTTAATATGACGAGCAAGGATATACAGGCCGATGTCCCCAATGCGCCACCATAGCCATTGAAAAACTTACTGGTGTTGAGTAGGATGGTGGTAAATATAACACCTGCCAAGGAAAGCCCAAAATAGGTGGACAGCTGCGTTTTGGATACCATACCGATAAAAGAAGCACCGATAAATACGGCTGGAATATATTGTGTGAGATAAGTGGAGAGTAGATGGGGAAAGAAATAGAGGAAACCGGATACGATCAATGTTAGCAGTGCGGAGGAACGTACTGCGCCCTGTCTGTATTTTGTGTTTACATAATATGTCGCTGTGCTCCCGATAATTCCGACAAGATATAAAATGAATGTTTCCATGTTATTTGAAAAGATAAAGTAGTAAATAGGTCAACGAAACACCGAGGAAAGCCAGTGTCCCCAATTTCCCACCGACACCATTCAGTAGGCTTTTTGAAATCACGAGAAAGACTGCGGTAAAGACACTCGCTGTCAATATAAAAGAAAAACCATGAGCAACCTGTGAACTTGACATACCCACAAAAGCACCACAATAGATGGCAGCAGGAAGATGGGGAAAGTAGCTGGAATCTTTATTGATATTGGGAATGAACGAGGCCAATGTACCCGTCAATGCGGCTCCCATGACCGGGCCAAGACCAAAAACCTGATTGAAGTAATAGGACGCAATAGCGCCTATCGGCACCCAAACCGCAATTTTGATCGACTCATATTCATGGATGTGGTGGTGTATCGGCGATTTGAGGTAACTATATAAGATGAATAAGGAAAGTAATCCGATGAATGACAGTACAATATATGAGTTGGTGTTTTCAACAAAAATGGCGACTAGAAAGAGTGCCTGGATAACAAATAATAAGCAAATACTTAAAATTCTAAACTTCTGCCTGGCTTGCATTTATTTCAAATTTCGGCAAAGTTATCAATTATTTGTCTATTCTACAGGTAGATTTTCTTTTTATCAGGATCGGATCGGGTACAAACTCTTGGATATCCTCATCATGATATCAATTAGTTGTCTATTCTACAGGTAGATTTCCTTTTTATTAGGATCGGATCGAGTACAACTTGTTCGATATCTTCATAAGGATCCTTTTGTTTGACCATCTTCAGAAAGAGTTTAGCACATTCTTCGCCCATCTTGTTGGCCTGTTGATCGATACTCGATAAAGTCGGCGTAATAAATGACGAGAAAGTCTGATTTGCAAAACCGATGACACCGGTCGCTGGAATAGCAATCTCAGCTGCTTTAAGCGCCTGGATAATGCCAACAGCTGTAAAGTCATCACCACCAATGATAGCATCCGGTTGAATGGAAGATTGCAAGATCTGCTCCGTACCTTTTATCCCCGCTTCAATAGATAGTTCTCCACGGACAATAAGATCATCTAACTGTGGAAGATCGGCCTCTTTTAGAGCGGCTTCAAAACCACTGAAGCGATCTTGGAAGATGGCGATTTCCTTGTTTGTGGTGATAAAACCAATTTTTTTATACCCTTGTTCGATTAGATGCTTGGTTGCAAGATAGCCCGCCTCAAAATCATTCAATTTAACTACAGGTGCTGCGATGTCCTGGTGGGTACGGTCAAAGGTGATCAGACTTTTGCCTTGCTTGATGACTTCCTGGAAATGTGCTATTTGCTGCGTTTCTAAGGAGAGTGAGGCAATGATACCATCCACCTGTGCTTCCAACAAAGTTTTGACGCCATTTACTTCATCCGAATAGGATTCGTTCGATTGATAAAGCAGCAGGCTATAGTTGTGCTTCTTTAATTCTTTTTCAATACTGTGAACAGCCTCGGCAAAAAAATGGATTTGCATTGTAGGTACGATAACACCAATTGTATTGGAGCGCCCCGAAGAGAGCGAAGACGCGATTTTATTGACACTGTAATTCAGCTCTTTTGCTTTCGCCAAGACCAACTGCCGCGTAGCTTCACTAATGGTGGGTACATTATTCAAGGCACGGGAAACTGTTGAAACCGTAATTCCAAGCGCCCGCGCAATATCATAAATCGTTGTTTTTTTATTCACGCTCCAAAGTAAATAATTTTATTGAATATTTTGGAAAATACGGAAACATATCCTACTTTTATGCAACCGGTTGCAATTTTGTTTCCGCCAATTGTTTTTAATAACCAGTTTTCAGAAATTCATATGTATTTTTAGGTATAGATATTGGTACTTCTTCGGTAAAGGTTTCCATTGTTGAAGCATCCTCCCAACGTAAGGTCTGTTCGGCGCAATATCCAGCTGAAGAGGCTCTTATTATTTCGCCGCAGCCCAATTGGGCGGAGCAGGATCCCCAGGACTGGTGGACCTATTTCAAATGGGCTTTATCCCAGGCAAACGCTTCGGGGCTGTACGATCCCAAGCAGATTAAGGCAATCGGTATAGCCTATCAGATGCACGGGCTTGTTGTTGTCGATCAGGAGCAACAGGTGTTGCGCAATGCGATTATTTGGTGTGATAGCCGGGCTGTCGCATTGGGAAACAAAGCTTTTGAGGAGATTGGAAAGGAATTCAATTTAAAACATCACCTCAATTCACCGGGCAATTTTACCGCTTCCAAATTGGCGTGGGTCAAAGCCAATGAACCGGAAATCTATCAGAAAATCGATAAGATCATGCTTCCCGGGGATTTTATAGCCATGAAACTTTCAGGAACCATCAGTACATCTATCTCGGCTTTATCGGAGGGGGTATTCTGGGATTTTCAGCGCAATGAACTGTCTACGGCACTGATGGACTATTATGGTTTCGATGCCGATTTAATACCGTCCATATTGCCCGTTTTTGCTGAGCACGGTCAGATTAAGCCAGCTGTAGCTGATGAATTGGGGCTATCACCGAAAGTAACAATCAACTATAAGGCTGGAGATCAGCCGAATAATGCGCTTTCCCTGAACGTACTTCAACCGGGTGAAGTCGCTGCCACGGCGGGTACTTCGGGTGTTATCTATGGAGTGAGTGACCAGTTGATAGCGGATCGTGAGTCTCGTGTCAATACATTCGCCCATGTCAACTATGGGCCGGATGAGATCCGGACGGGTGTATTGCTCTGCATTAACGGTACTGGTATTATGAACAGTTGGGGTCGGAAGCTTCTGGGAAAGGATTTGTCGTACGATCAGATAAATAGTATGGCCGCGACTTCGCCCATCGGTAGTAAAGGTTTACAGGTTATCCCTTTTGGAAATGGTGCGGAGCGTATGTTGAATAATCAATTGGTGGGGGCATCGATAACGTCAATCGACCTCAATAGACATGAATCTGCTGATATCCTGCGAGCGATTCAGGAAGGAATAGCTTTTGCCTTTCGCTATGGACTGGATATTATGCGCGAAAATGGATTATATCCACAAATGATCCGTGCAGGCAATGCCAATCTATTTTTGAGTCCTGTATTTCGTGACTCGTTTGTGGGTGCGACTAATGTTCCTGTGGAAGTTTACGATCATGATGGCAGTGTGGGCGCTGCTATAGGTGCAGGAATCGGTAGTGGCTATTATACCAGTTTCGTAGAGGCTTTCGAGAGCTTAAAACCGGTATATACCGTGGAACCTAAGGGGTTGATCAGTATGAAGAAAATTATCAACAGTGGAGAGAAATTTTAGAAACAAAAATAAATACTAAATAAAATGAACATGATCAAAGAACAAAAGGAGTTTTTCAAAGGGATTGGACAGATCGAATTTGAAGGACAGGAAAGCAAAAATCCATTTGCTTTTCGTTATTACAATCCCAAACAGGTTGTTGCGGGTAAGACCATGGAGGAATATTTTAAGTTTGCCTGTTCCTATTGGCATTCTTTCAATGGTGATGGATCTGATCCGTTCGGCGGGCCTACCCACAGATTCCCCTGGGATGAAAGTAATGACCCGATTACACGTGCAAAAGATAAGATGGATGCTGCTTTTGAATTTATCAGCAAAATGAATATTCCATATTACTGTTTTCATGATGTAGACTTGGTGGATTACACGGATAATGTGCTGGAAAACGAAAAAGACTGGCAACGATCGTAGACTACGCTAAAGAAAAACAGCAGGCGAGCGGTGTCAAGCTTCTTTGGGGTACAGCCAATCTCTTTAGCCACAGACGTTATATGAATGGAGCAGCGACCAATCCGGATTTTCAGGTATTGACGCATGGCGCTGCACAGGTAAAAGCCGCATTGGATGCCACCATTGCACTTGGCGGTGAAAACTATGTGTTCTGGGGCGGACGGGAAGGTTACATGAGCTTGTTAAATACGAATATGAAACGGGAGCAGGAACATCTTGCACAGTTTTTACACCTGGCTAAAGATTACGCCCGTAAAAATGGTTTCAAAGGGACATTCTTTATCGAGCCAAAACCATGTGAACCGACTAAACATCAATACGATTATGATGCCGCCACTGTATTGGGCTTTTTGAGACAGTACGACCTATTGGACGATTTCAAACTCAATCTTGAGGTAAACCATGCAACTTTGGCGGGGCATACCTTCCAACATGAATTGCAGGTTGCTATTGATGCCGGAAAACTGGGATCCATTGACGCCAATCGTGGTGATTATCAAAATGGCTGGGATACAGATCAGTTTCCTAATGATATCAATGAACTGACCGAGTCTATGTTGATCATTTTAGAGGGTGGCGGCTTCCAGGGCGGTGGTGTTAATTTTGATGCCAAAATCCGTCGCAACTCGACTGATCCTCAAGATTTATTCTACGCACATATCGGTGGGATGGATCTTTTCGCACGGGCTTTGCTTACGGCTGAACGCATCTTGGAAGACGGTGAATACCGCAAAATAAGAACAGACCGCTATGCATCCTTCGATCGTGGCAACGGTGCCTCTTTTGAGCAAGGTGCCCTGACGTTGGAGTCTTTAAGAGATTTAGCGGTAGAATTTGGTGAGCCTCAAACGATCAGTGGAAGACAGGAGTATTTAGAAAATTTGATCAACAGGTATATATAGTTATTCAAAATATTTCTATATTAGACGATCAAATTAAACCAATTACCAATACATGAATAATTATTTAAGTACAAAAGATTACATCGTTTTCCTGATATACTTTGTCATTGTCGCAGGTTATGGATTATGGGTGTATTATCGCAAAAAGTCTGAATCTGTAGGCTCCAAGGATTATTTTCTTGCCGAAGGATCGCTGACTTGGTGGGCGATTGGAGCCTCCCTGATTGCATCCAATATTTCTGCGGAACAATTTATCGGTATGAGTGGCTCGGGCTTCAAGATGGGACTTGCCATTGCGACTTACGAGTGGATGGCGGCAATTACCCTGATTGTTGTGGCGGTGTTTTTATTCCGGTATACCTCAAGAATAAGATCTTTACGATGCCGCAATTTCTGCACAAACGTTATAACGGCACTGTTGCCATGATTATGGCTGTCTTTTGGTTACTACTATATGTGGTGGTCAACCTGACTTCTATTCTCTACCTAGGAGCAATTGCGGTGAGCAGTATCTCTGGTATAAGCCTGGAAGCCTGTATGTATGCTATAGCCATTTTTGCCGTTATCATCACCTTGGGCGGTATGAAGGTGATCGGATACACAGATATTATTCAAGTATTCTTTTTGGTGTTGGGGGTTGGCAACAACCTATTTGGCATTAAACCTTGTTTCAGAACATTATGGTGGTTCTGGTATCTTGCAGGGCTACCAACTGATGACCGAAAAGCGTCTGACCACTTCCACATGATCCTGGAACGTAAAAACGAGAACTACCTGGATTTACCGGGACTGACAGTTCTGATCGGTGGTATGTGGATTGTGAATCTGAACTATTGGGGTTGTAATCAGTACATCACGCAGCGTGCGTTGGGAGCCGATTTGAAGACTGCGCGTAACGGGATTTTGTTTGCTGCATTCTTGAAGTTGTTGATGCCGATTATCGTGGTATTACCGGGTATTGCCGCGTATGTTATGTGGAAAGATGGCTTATTTCAAAATGAAATGATGCAACATGGTGAAGTAAATCCAGATCATGCTTATCCAGTCTTATTGAATCTGTTGCCTGCGGGTCTAAAAGGGCTTTCATTTGCGGCTTTGACAGCTGCGGTAGTTGCCTCATTGGCGGGTAAAGCAAATAGTATTGCCACGATCTTTTCATTGGATATTTATAAAAGGTATTTAATACCGAAGCTTCTGATAAGAAGTTGGTCAATATTGGTAAATTAACCGTTGTTGTTGCCATGATTTTGGCCGTGATTATCGCGCCACATTTGGGTATTGACAAAAAGGTGGATTTCAATACATCCAGGAGTATACTGGATTTGTGTCACCGGGTATTTTTGCCATGTTCATCTTGGGATTTTTCTGGAAAAAGACAACATCAAATGCTGCATTATTTGCAACGATCGGTGGATTTATCTTATCCATTATTTTCAAAAAATTACCGGATTGGGCAGATCTTTCTTTCTTGGCTTCTACCGGTTTCTCTATTCCAAATCCGACAACGGGGATTTACGAAATTCCGTTTTTGGACCGGATGGGCTTTGTCTTTGCGATCTGTATCATCGGTATGATCATTATCAGTTTGATTGACAACAAACGTGGGGTAGTACCTGCAGGTCTGGAAGTAGATACAACGATGTTTAAACCACATAAAGCATTTTTGATAGGCGCATTGATTGTTGCCTTATTGGTGACAGCATTGTATTCCATCTATTGGTAATCCCATTATCAAAAGACGATATAGAGAGCCCATCTCAACCGCAGTTGAGATGGGCTCTTTGTTTTTAAAAAATTTGGCTACCGTTTTATCCAGATGGTTTACATCAATAGCCAGATGATTTTTAAAAAATTCCTATCTTGTCTTCAATAACTATTACATGTGCTGCGAGGCACAAATCCGGTTTGGTATCCCTGTTTCAATAGGGGAGGAGACCAAAGAGGCGGACTTTGGACAAAAAAAGAATAACTCAGATGAAAAGAAGATATGCGCTATTTATTGCTTTTGCTGGAATGATAACAGCATTTGCGCCAGTTCAGGGACAGATACAACGTACCGAGAAGCCGCCATTGCATGGTAAACACTGGATGGCGATTACAGGTAAGCCTTTGGCGGCAACTGCTGGTGCCCAGTTGTTCCACCAAGGGGTAATGCTATAGATGCCGCTTGTGCAATGCTTGCGGCGACTTGTACCATGTGGGATGTGCTTAGCTGGGGTGGAGAGACCCAGGCGCTGATCTATCATCCAAAACTAAAAAAGGTAATTGCTATCAATGCCCTCGGTGTTGCGCCGACAGGGGCAACGGTTGATTTCTTTCGGGCAAAGGGCTATGAATTTCCACCAGAATACGGTCCTCTTGCCGCGGTTACACCTGGCACACCGGGGGATTATGTTACATGCTGGCTCAATATGGCACCAAGAGCCTGGCCGAAGTACTAGCACCAGCGCTAGAAATGGCGGCCGGTTATCCCATCGATGCACAGACCGCTAATAGTATCGAACGTGGTAAAGAGCGTATCAAAGAATGGCCATACAGCAAAAAGGTCTTCCTGGTCCATCAAGGAAAAGAGAGGGAAGCGCCCGAAGCCGGCGAGCTCTTTGTACAGCAGGATCTACTTCAGACATTAACCAAGCTTGTTGAAGCGGAAAAGAAAGCCCTTGCAGCCGGTAAAGACCGAAAAGCAGCCATCATGGCTGCCTACGACCGCTTTTATAAAGGAGATATTGCGGATGAATTTGTCCGTGGCAGTAAAGAGCAGGGGGCTTGATTACCAAAGAAGACCTCGCCAACTGGAAACCCATTGAAGAAGAACCTTTACATATCAATTATAAAGGTATAGACGTCTATAAATTACAGGAGTGGACGCAGGGACCAGCTATGCTGCAGAGCTTGCAGCTGCTGAAAAATTTTGATCTAAAAGGCATGGGCTATAACTCAGCGCCCTATATACATACAATATATCAGGTCATGAATCTGGCCTTTGCAGACCGGGATTTTTATTATGGGGATCCCTATTTCAAACCTAAAGCACCTATTCAGGGTTTATTAAGTGAGTCTTATGCCAAGGCACGGGCCGCTACGATTGATCCAAAGCAGAACAATCCACAGGTCCTTCCGGGTGATCCTTATCCTTATGAAGGAAAGAAGAATCCTTTTGCCAAGCTACTTCAACAACGTAGCAAACAATTCACTCCGGATACGGAGTCAAAAAAGATTTTGTTCCCAAGCACGATGCGAATTCAACATCATCCTTGTTATCCCTGCCGGATACAGCCCTTTGGGCCTCGCTGGCAACAGATAGTGTCTATATGGATAGGTTATTGCGTGGAACGACCAGTGTGGAAGCGGCAGATGCCGAAGGCTGGGTTGTTTCGATCACGCCGAGTGGAGGCTGGCTACCGGCCTGTATCGCCGGAAACACGGGGGTGGGTATGAGCCAACGCTTACAAAGTTTTGTCCTCGACTCGCTGATCAATCCCTTTAATGTCGTGGCACCGGGCAAACGGCCACGTGTAACGCTTACACCTGCGCTAGCATTAAAAGAGGGAAAACCATATCTATCTTTTGCGGTACAGGGTGGTGACACACAGGATCAAAATTTGCTGCAATTCTTTCTGAATACTGTGGAGTTCGGCATGACACCACAGCAAGCAAGTGAGGCCCCGAATATCAATAGTAATCAACTGTGGCTATCTTTGGGTGGCACCAAAATAGACGACCGAAAACCTCGTGCCGGAAGCTTATTACTGGACAAACGCACGCCGAAGGAAGTTGTCGAAAACTTAAGACAATGGGCTATAGCATACAGTTCGGTGAACGAAATAGTGGTCCGATCAATGCGATCTATTTCGACCAGCAGCATGGTACACTCTGGGGCGGTAGCAGCAACAATGGGGAGGACTATGGAATAGGATGGTAGTATCGTTTTGTTATCTCCATCGTATTTGGTATCTTACCTACTGATCAAAAGGTGATTTTTTGTTATGGAGGGTAGTGTCAATAAGTATTCGTTTGTTTTTCAGCCTGATGAAGCGGGTTTAGTATTGGTGGACGGTTTAAAACAGCAGTTGAGAGCCGCCTTGGCCGAAGAATTTCCAGATAAGGACAAAGGCTGGTACCACAGCTGCAATTCCAAAGCCCATGTGACCATCTGTGCTTTTGCCGGAAATGAGGATACACTGGCTCAGGCCATTGCGGCTTTGCAACAAACAATGCTCTATGAACGTAGTCAGTATGTTTATTTTGATCATTTTTCCTCCTTCGCTGGGGAGCTTTTTATATTGCGCCCACAGTACATGCCCGAAGTTACCTAAAGGATCGGTCCCGAAAGGTCGTACACACCCTCAACTCCTTTGATCTGATCGAGATCAGTGATGAACCGCATATTTCTATTGGACGTAGATTGGAACCGGAACGGCTCGATTTCGCAAAAAAACTATTGCGCTCGGTTGATCTGAGTTTTATGTGTAGCGGTGTGCATATCCGCCGCTTTAATCCGGACATGGGACAGTATGAACCCGTTGATTTTGTCAAATTTGGCAATCAGTCGAAAGAAAATTCTGGGCAACTTTCATTTAAATTCTAATTATATGGCTGTTTAATTGTCTAGTAATGTAAAGCTTTTTATCTTTAGCCCTAGCAATAAAAGATATTGTCCTCATGTAAACTATGCATCACGACGACTCCCATCATAAATCATTATCCGATATCCATGAAAGTGTGGATGTCAATCAAGGAAAATCCAAATTCAAAAAGTACTCAGTTTTTTCGGCCCAGCCTACCTGATCAGTGTGGGGTATATGGATCCGGGCAACTGGGCGACGGACCTCGCAGGGGAAGTCAGTTTGGCTATGCGCTGATCTGGGTCTTGCTGATGAGCAATATTATGGCGCTGTTGCTGCAAAACCTTTGTGCACGTTTGGGTATCGTGAGAGGGAAGGATCTGGCGCAATGTAACCGCGAGACTTACCCCAAGCGGATGAATTTTGTGCTGTATGTCCTAGCCGAGATTGCGATTGCTGCCTGTGATCTGGCCGAAGTATTGGGTATGGCCATTGGCCTCAACCTGTTGTTCGGTATTGATCTGCTTTGGGGGTACTGATCAGTTTTGCCGACACCTTCCTGTTACTCTACTTACAGAAGTTAGGTATGCGCAAAATGGAACTCTTTATCATCGGTTTAATTTCTATGATCGGCATGTGTTTTATGGTGGAAATGTTTTTGGCTAAGCCTGATTTCTCTGAAGTAGCCACAGGCTTTATTCCCAGTATTCCCAATAGTGCTGCGCTCTATATAGCAATTGGTATTATCGGTGCTACCGTCATGCCACACAACCTTTATCTACATTCCGCCCTGGTGCAGACCCGAAAGATTGACCGAAATGAAGTCTCCATACGAAAATCATTAAAATATAATTTTTGGGACAGTGCCATCGCATTGAACTTGGCATTCTTGGTCAATGCGGCAATATTGATTCTCGCGGCATCCGTATTTCATAAAAATGGTATGCATGATGTAGCCGAACTGGAAGATGCCTATCATTTATTGGGCAATTTACTTGGTACAGAATGGGCCTCGAAGCTATTTGCTGTGGCATTGATTTTGGCGGGCCAAAGTTCAACAGTCACGGGAACCCTGGCCGGACAGATTGTAATGGAGGGTTACTTAAGGTTGCGCATCAGTCCAACGCTGCGTCGGATTATCACACGACTTTTGGCGATTATACCGGCCGTATTGGTGATCCTGATTTCCGGCGAAGGTCGCGTAGGGCAGCTGTTGATCTTTAGTCAGGTGATCTTGAGTATGCAGCTGGCTTTTGCTGTCATACCGTTGATTCACTTTGTCAGCGACAAGGCCAAGATGGGCATCTTTGCAATCAAACCATTGACCAAGGCTTTTGCCTGGTTGATTGCTGCTGTTATAGCGGTACTGAATTTTAAATTGGTTTATGACGAGGTCACTGGATGGATTACCGAAGCAAACAATCTTGTGGTCACAGTGTTACTTATCCTGGGAGCCGTTGGTCTGCTCTTTCTGCTGATCATGACGGTCTTAATCCCTATTATGCGCAAATCAAAACCAATCGAGTTGGAGATACACCCACCATTTGAAGCCTTGCATTTTGAGGACAGCGGATCTTTCAAGAAGGTGGTGATTGCCTTGGATTTTTCAAATTCAGATCAGAAAGTAATACAATATGCCTTGCAGTTGTCACATGCCGATACCAGCTTTGTCGTTGTCCACATTGTCGAAAGTGCTTCCGTTAAATATACAGGCGAATCTACTGATGATTTTGAGTCACGACAGGATTTGGAACGCTTAAAGCTATATGCAGACTTTTTATTGTCCAAAGGACATCAAACGGAATATGAACTTGGCTACAATAATCGGATCAAGAGCATTGCCGAAGTCTGCGAAAAATATCATGCAGACCTTTTGGTCGTGGGGAGTCACGGTCATACCGGAGTCAAAGACTTTGTGTTTGGAGAGACGGTAAACAAGTTGCGTCATGCTGTAAAAGTTCCGGTTTTTATCGCACAATAAGGCTTTGAAACCTATCACAAAGAGACACTGTCTATTCACTGTAATTTTATTGCGGAAAAAGTGTGAGGAGGGATCGGTAAGTGCTAAATAATTCTTACTTTTGCGTCATCAAATCAAGATATGAGCGACGCTATTAAACACGAGTGCGGAATCGCACTAATTCGCCTGTTAAAACCCTTATCTTATTATCAGGAAAAATATGGTACGCCATTCTATGGCATCAACAAATTGTACCTATTAATGGAAAAACAGCACAACCGTGGACAAGACGGGGCTGGAATTGCAACCATTAAATTTGATGTTAAACCTGGAAATCGTTACATTTCGCGTTACAGAGCTATGGGCTCAACTGCTGTGGCAGACATATTCGAATATGTACAGAAAAAATTTGCTTCTGTTCAGAAGGCATTTCCAGATGAGTCAAAGGATACCCAATGGTTAAAAGATAATGTCAGTTTTACTGGAGAAGTACTTTTAGGACATTTGCGCTATGGAACGCATGGAAAGAACAGTATCGAAAGCTGTCACCCATTTTTAAGACAAAACAACTGGATGTCACGCAATCTTGTTGTTGCGGGTAACTTCAACATGACCAATGTTGATGAACTTTGCAACAATTGTATGAGTTGGGACAACATCCAAAAGAAAAAGCGGATACCGTAACCGTTTTGGAAAAAATTGGACATTTCTTAGATGATGAAAACCAGGAGCTTTTTGATCAATTCAAAAAGAAGGGTATTCCAATGTCGAGATCAGTTCATTGATCGCCAAAAATATCGATGTCTCCAAGATCCTAAAGCGTTCAGCAAAGACTTGGGATGGTGGTTATACCATCGCTGGTATCTTTGGTCATGGCGATGCTTTCGTGATGCGTGATCCTGCGGGTATCCGTCCGGCATTCTACTATCAAGACGAAGAAATCTTAGTTGTAGCTTCCGAAAGACCAGTTATCCAGACTGCATTCAATGTGCCTATCGGTGCCGTGAAAGAAATTAAACCTGGCCATGCCTTGATCGCTAAAAAAGATGGTACTGTGTCACAGGAAATGTTTAGACAACCTGTTGAACAACGTTCTTGTTCTTTTGAACGTATCTATTTCTCTCGTGGGTCAGATGCTGATATCTATAAAGAGCGTAAAGAATTGGGTAGATTATTAGTGCCCCAGGTACTGGAATCTGTCAAAAGTAATATTAAGAATACCGTCTTCTCTTTTATCCCCAATACGGCCGAAGTATCATACTACGGGTTGATGGATGGTATCAATACCTACGTTAGGGATTTCCAAAAAGAGACCTTATTAAAACGTGCCGATAAAATTTCTGATGAGGAGTTGGATGAGATCTTGAGCATCAAACCCCGTTTTGAAAAACTGAATGTAAAGGATGCTAAATTGCGTACCTTCATTACACAGGATGCGGACCGTACAGATATGGTACAACATGTGTATGATACGACTTATGGCATTGTTAAAGATCATGAAGATACCATCGTTGCAATTGATGACTCCATTGTCCGTGGAACGACCTTGAAACAAAGCATCCTGACGATCTTGGATCGTTTGAATCGAAGAAAATTGTGATCGTTTCCTCAGCACCTCAGATTCGTTACCCGGATTGTTATGGTATTGATATGTCACGTATGGGTGAATTCGTTGCATTCGAGGCGGCAATCAACCTGTTGAAACAACGTGGTATGGCACATATTATTGATGAAGTGTATCAAAAATGTCTGTTGTCGATGACACAGGATGTCAATGAAATCGAAAACTATGTGAAAGCCATTTATGCGCCATTTACAGATGAAGAGATTTCCGAAGAAATTGGCCGTATCGTCAGACCACACCATTTGAAAGCCGAGCTTGAGGTGGTGTATCAGACCTTGGATAATCTGCATAAAGCATGTCCGGCACATACCGGAGATTGGTATTTCTCTGGTGATTACCCTACCCCAGGTGGTAATAAGGTTGTTAATAAAGCCTATATGAACTGGATTGAAGGTAAAAATGTACGTGCATACTTCAGTAGCTAAGTATAAAAATATCAAGAGAAGGGGGCGTTCAAGATGGACTGCCCCCTTTTTCTTTCATCTTGTTTTACCCCGCGAAGTCATTTTTTTATATGCTAGACCCAAGGGATTCGCCAAGAAGAGCTTTTACTTTTTGTACAGCTTCTTTTTTTATATATTCGTAATACGGAATTGATTATAATGACACAGCAGGAGTAACATAAGGTATTTGCTGTATTTTGCCAATATATACTTTTATGATTCAATCAACCTTTGGCCTTATTGAAATTAAGGTTTTTAACAGCGTAAATAAATAGCTCCATGAGAGGACAACTTTTCTATCTTTTTCTTCTTTTTCAATGGTTTCCTGTGATATAGCCCATAACGTGCCCAAGGATCCTTACCCCAATTCATTTGACAAACCGAATATCGTGAATTCGTTTGTGGATCAGAATGGAAACTTCTATCCGGACAATTGGCGTAAAACGTATGGTGAACCACCTAAAAGTGGTGATGTGAATGCCTATTCCTGATGAAGATTGCAACAGAAAAGGGTATTGAGAGCCAGTTGAAAGGTTTTGAAAAGACCCGTATGCTGGCTGTGGGGAGTAAAGTGAAAGCAAAAGACCGTGTGTTTATCTTTGTGCATGGGTTCAATGCACCCTCTGATGAAGTCAATGAGAGCTATGAATATATGCGCAAGCTGCTGAAGCTTAATCCCAACAAAGATGAGGTCGTAAAATTCTATTGGGATGGTTTACATACAACGAATCCCTTTGGTGGGGCCAAGGTTTGGTTTTCGGCTACTTCATTCAGTCAGATGGCCGGTGAATTTGGTCTGCGCAACCTCCTGAATAGCATTAGCAATAAAAAGATTATTCTGATTTCGCATAGTCGCGGCGCATCGGTTGTACTGAGTGCCCTGAGTAGTGCGACCTTTAGTGAAAGTTTTGCCAAGGGCACATTGGAGAACCACAATG
The DNA here is from genome assembly GCF_019285695.1 of Sphingobacterium sp. E70. Classification (NCBI taxonomy): domain Bacteria; kingdom Pseudomonadati; phylum Bacteroidota; class Sphingobacteriia; order Sphingobacteriales; family Sphingobacteriaceae; genus Sphingobacterium; species Sphingobacterium sp. E70. The sequence goes on from NZ_CP079104.1 coordinate 4,156,960, forward strand.
TGGACGTGGATGCCGCGAAAAAGCTTGCTGAAAATGGCAATGACATTACCTGCATTATGCTGGCGCCCGCCATCGGACTGGATGACTTTAAGATCCGGGATGTAACATCGGGGACAGATTCCTTCTGTACGCTGAGCAAACAGGTTAAAAAATCCATATCACGATCAACAATACCGATGTCATGTTAAAGAAGTTTGTCGGCTTTCTGTCCAATAAGCTGAAAGCGACAGATCTCGGGTATAAAGCCGACGTCTGCAATGAGCTGGTAAAGCATTATCCGATCATGAAGTATACGGATTTTACAGGTATGAAAAGTCATGATTTTAATAAATACATCCGCAACCCCAAATTTAAAAGCATGTTGAAGGCGGAAGGAATCGCCGTTAATCGTTAGTGCCATGAAGCATATTGTAAAGAGTCTCTATTTTCAGGTTATCGTCGGTATATTGATCGGTATTTTCTGCGGGGTCTATTTTCCCGATTTTGCCGTTAAACTAAAGCCGCTGGGTGACGTCTTTATCAAATTGATCAAGATGGTGATAGCACCCTTGATCTTCAGCTCGATCGTGATCGGTATTGCGGGGATGCAAGATGTGAAGAAAGTAGGGAAGATCGGACTGACATCGATTATCTATTTCGAAGTCATGACCACGATTGCATTGATTATCGGTTTGATCTTTGTCAATTTGATTCAGCCCGGAACAGGTATGAATGCTGATCTGGCGAGTCTGGATACATCTTCGGTATCACACTACATTACCGAGTCCCAGAAGCCCCACAGTTTCATGGATTTTATCATGGATATTATTCCGGAGAACGTTATCGCTTCGGTTGCCTCAGATAATATATTGCAGGTACTGGTTTTTGCGGTGCTTTTTGGAATAGGGATGACCAAGATCGGTCAAAAAGCTGCTGAACCTGTAATCAATGTGCTGCAATCTTTTCTAAAAGTACTTTTCTCCATTATTAAGATGGTGATGTATCTGGCTCCATTGGGAGCCATGGGGGCGATGGGATTTACCATTGGAAAGTTTGGTATTCAAGCCCTGACCAAGTTAGGGATGTTGATGTTAAGTTTCTATCTGACCTGTTTTATCTTTGTCATTATTGTCATTGGCGCGGTATTACACTTCTACCTGAAGGTTAATATTTTCAAATTCCTGAAATATATCAAAGATGAGATTTTGATTGTATTGGGAACTTCTTCTTCGGAATCAGCATTGCCGGGCATTATGCAGAAAATGGAGGATGCAGGTTGTGCGAAGTCCGTGGTAGGTTTGGTGATCCCGACGGGGTACTCCTTTAATCTGGATGGGACGAGTATTTACCTGACCATGGCGGCAGTATTCATTTCGCAGGCACTCAATATGCACCTGACCTTGCAGCAGGAAATTACCTTGCTGTTGGTGCTGTTGCTAACCTCCAAAGGAGCTGCGGGTGTCACAGGAAGCGGTTTTGTGACCTTGGCGCTAACCTTGCCCGTGGTCGGACATGTGCCTGTTGAGTCCGTGGCATTGGTGTTTGGAGTGGATCGGTTTATGAGTGAAGCAAGGGCCATTACCAATCTGATTGGCAATTCGGCGGCAACACTCGTGATTTCCAAATATGAAAATAGCCTGGATGAGGAAGTCCTCCATGACAAACTCGGTTGATAGCGCATAGAACTGCATGTTTATGCTAACTTGTGGTAATGTTAAAACGATAAGCACTTAAAAGAAATGATTTGTCCAAAAGCAAAAAGTGAATGTGCTGAGCATTGAATATTCGAAATTAAATAGTGAGTGATACGAGGGGGCAAAAGAATAAAAGTAAATCCCTGCGTGTTGAATAGTTGAAAGGGTAGAATGGGGAATACGGATGGCATAAAGAAAAACGGGGATCCAATATTTTGGATCCCCGTTTTTCTGAATAAATTTATCTAAATTTTTGGGAGGTGATTAAGCCTCTTTTTTGTGTTTTCAATTCCTTGGGTTAGATCCAAAGCACCATCTACTTTTTTTTCTAGAAGCGCTAGTTTGATCACCTGTGCCATTTCGGTCACATAATGGAACTGCATATCTTTGATATAATCTTCCTTGATTTCAAGGATATCTTTTCATTGGATTTGCAAAGGATAATATCTTTGATGTTTGCACGTTTCGCCGCAAGGATCTTTTCTTTGATACCGCCTACTGGTAACACTTTTCCACGTAGTGTAATTTCACCTGTCATAGCCAATTTCTCTTTAACCTTACGTTGGGTGAATAAAGATGTCAGCGCAGTCAGCATCGTTACCCCAGCGGATGGACCATCCTTAGGAATAGCACCTGCAGGCACGTGGATATGGATATCCCAATGATCAAATACCCTGTAGTCGATCCCGAAATCAGCAGCATGAGCTTTTAAATAAGCTAAGGCGATTGAAGCGGATTCTTTCATGACATCACCAAGATTACCTGTCAGGCTCAAGCGTCCTTTACCAGGACTTAAAGAGGATTCGATAAATAGAATATCACCGCCCACGGAAGTCCAGGCTAAGCCAGTCACCACACCGGCAACATTATTGTTTTCGTAGATATCTTTATCAAAGATCGGAGCGCCCAGGATATCCACAACATCCTGATCGTTGATACTTGGATTATAATCTTTTTCCATGACAATACGTGTCGCAATACCACGGACGATCGAACCAATTTTCTTTTCCAGTCCACGTACGCCCGATTCGCGGGTATAGTCTTCAATGATTTTTTCGATAATCTTACCTTTTAGTGCAACATCCTTGGCAGCCATACCGTGCATTTCACGTTGTTTGGGTAGCAAGTGTTTTTCGCTATTTCAATCTTCTCCTCAATGGTATATCCATTGACTTCGATGATTTCCATACGGTCCAATAAAGCTGGCTGTATAGCACTTAGCGAATTGGCTGTTGCAATAAACATTACTTTGGAAAGGTCAAATTCCATTTCCACATAATGATCGTAGAAATGTGTGTTTTGCTCCGGATCCAATACCTCTAATAGGGCAGAAGAAGGATCGCCTTTAAAATCTGCGCTCATTTTATCGATCTCATCCAGGATAAAGACTGGATTGGCAGCACCTGCTTTTTTCAGCGATTGGATAATACGACCGGGCATTGCGCCGATGTACGTTTTGCGGTGCCCTCTGATTTCGGCTTCGTCGCGCACACCACCCAAGGCCATACGTGTATATTTACGACCCAATGCTTTGGCGATCGATCTTCCTAAGGAGGTTTTACCAACTCCCGGAGGGCCTACCAAACAAAGGATAGGGGCTTTCATATCATTTTTCAGTTTCAATACCGCGAGGTATTCAATGATACGTTTTTGACTTTTTCCAACCCATAGTGATCCTTGTCCAGGACCTTTTGTGCTTTATTTAAGTCAAAATTATCTTTGGTCGTTTCATTCCAAGGAAGATCAAGCAGCAGTTCAAGATAGTTTAACTGAACGGAATAATCTGCCGCTGCTGGATTGATACGTGATAGCTTTTCAAGTTCCTTGTTAAAATGTTTTTCGACATCAAGGCCCCATTTTTTTGTTTTACCACGCTTTTTAAGCTCTTCCAGCTCAAGGTCAGGTGTATTTCCACCAAGCTCTTCCTGGATGGTTTTCAATTGTTGGTTTAGGAAATAATCCCGTTGTTGCTTGTCTAGGTCGACACGCACTTTATTCTGGATCTGATGTTTCAGTTCCAACATTTGATTTCAAGGTCAACAATTCCAACAAGAGCTTTGCACGGTTTTCAACCTTTGGTATTTGAAGAAGCTCTTGTTTTTGATCATTTCGACATTGATGTTGGACGAAATAAAATTGATCAGAAAAGAAGGGCTTTCAATATTTTTGATTGCGATACCGGCTTCGCTGGGTAGATTGGGTGAAAGCTGGATAATCTGTAATGCCATTTCCTTCAAGGTGGATATTGTCGCCTTGAAATGTTTTGTCATCTTGGGTTTTGCCTCGTTGAATTTCTCGACACGCGCCTTGAGATAAGGCTCGGTTTCTAAGATCTCTATCAAGTTAAAACGTTGCTTTCCCTGGATGATAACGGTGGTGTTTCCATCAGGCATCTGCAGCACTTTGATAATATGGGCAACAGTACCCACCTTATTCAACTCGTCAAACCCAGGGTCCTCTACTGTCATATCCTTTTGTGAAACCACACCAATTGTTTTGTTGCCCTTATAAGCTTCTTTAACCAATTTGATGGATTTATCCCTTCCTACAGTGATCGGAATGACAACACCGGGAAATAATACGGTATTGCGTAAAGGCAAAATAGATAGTGCTTCTGGAATTTCAGCATTTGCCATATCGTCTTCATCCTGCTGTGTCAATAGGGGAAGAATTCTGTGTCTTCCGTAACGATTGGAATAGCCTGACTGAAATCAAAAGTTTCGAATTTGCTCATAGTGTTTATTTTGTGTATTTGGCAGTCGCTGACATGTTGTCGGCAGACCTTCAAATTTTAAGCTTCAAATATTGTTTCCCCTATATTGCAAGGGAAGTGCCAATTGCTAAAAGGTAGCAAAATTACTAATCTATTTTCTAGAATATGCAAAAAGGCAGGTTAAATAAAATTTATCTGCCATTTGTTGGATAAATAGGCATAATAATTGTAATATTGGAATGTGAAAGAATAAACGATGGCAGATTCTTGCAAGAGGTGAAGCAACAGGACTATTTTTTCTTGGGATAATAAACGATCAATATTGATCATTAATAAGGTATATTGAAAAAACGTAACTATTTAGATATGAACTTAAAATCACTTAAATTAGGTTTGTTCACAGGAGTTTTTGCTTTGGTTGCACTTGGTGCCAATGCACAACAAAAACAAGCTGAGCATAGCAATGCCAATGTGAGAATGGGCCAAAAAGCTCTTTTGGATGGTGACTTCAAAAATGCAGAGTCATACTTGACAAAAGCTTTACCGCAGGAAGGCAAAGATCCGGATGTCTTGTATATGTTGGGTTACTCCCAATTTCAAAATGGTGATTATAAAAAGTCAGCTGAAACTTTCGGTAAGGTTGTTGCATTAAGCCCTAAAAATGCAAATGCATTGTACTTTAAAGCAAAAGCAAACAATACTCTTGCAATTCAAGCAAACAAAGTGTCTGCGGCAAACAAAGAACAGTTGTTGCGCGTAGCGATTGAAGATTATTCAAAAGCGATCGCTATCACACCTACTGACTCAAAGTTCTATCAAAATAGAGCAATCGCAAACCGCGATTTGGGTATTTTGATCGGTACAGCTGGTACACCTAATTACAACAAAGCAATGGCTACAGATGCTTATAATAATGCAATCAAGGATTATGAAAAAGTATTGAGCTTTGATTCTTCTAAAAAAGATATTCAAACAGAAGTCAAAAAAGCAAAAGTATATAGAGATAACTTGAAATAAGCTTATCTTCTAGGAGAGAAAAAGGGAAACTCAACTGAGCTTCCCTTTTTTTATGCAGGTACCTAGCACCTTGCTCTTTTCATTCTTTAGGTTATCCAATAGCTTCTGAGGATTTTCCTGATACGACTGATCCGCTCTGCAGTCTGTCTTTGATAAATTTGCAAACGAAATACTTCGCAATACTGTTCCTTTATTGAATCAACAGGAATTTAATATATGGAAACGAATCGATTGTCTGCAGAAATGCAGGAGATTTTAATCAGTCAAATGACAAAAGAAGCCGAAGCTGCGCAAATTTATCTGGCTTTGGGCGTATGGGCCGACGATCAAGGCTACGGTGGTATCGCCAATTTCCTATATCGACATGCGCAAGAGGAACGGAATCATATGACCAAAATTATGGGGTACATACTGGAAAGAGGAGGGCGTCCCCGGATCCAGGCTATTTCAGCACCACCAGCAGATCCAAAGACCTTGACGGAGTGTTTCCAGCGGGTATTTAAACATGAGGTAGATAATACCGAAGCGATTTATACTATTGTCAATCTGTCTATGGAGCAGAAAGATTGGGCGACATGGAACTTTGCACAATGGTTTGTCAAAGAGCAGATCGAAGAAGAGAAACTTGCGCTTGAATTGATCGATAAATTGAAGATCGCCGGTGGAGATCGGGCCTCAGATGAATCGTTATTTGCATTAGATTCTTCATTGGAAAGCATGCCTGACGATGTGGCTTTGGCACGGGAAGGCACAGCAGATGATCCTAAGTAGGGTGGGAATTTAAATTCTGAGAATAATTTTTAGTGCGCTGATCGCATAAAAATAATGTCCGAATTCGTTAAGAATTCGGACATTATTTTTAGAGGAAGTCTCAAAATATTACTTAGCACATTTGCCAAATCTGCCTTTTGGTAAAATTTCGGCGCTTTATTTTTTTATGCTAAGTGGGAGGTAGATTCCAAAAGTAACGTTCCTGCCCATATTATAAACGCCATAAGTAGGATTTTCTTGCGATAATCTTCCCGGACGTAGTCTACTTAAAGCATCGTAATAACGCTTGTTGGTGAGATTAGAGGCAGTCGCGTACAGCTTCACTTGTTGTTTTCCTAAATGTAAGGTAGTGCCTATTCCAGCATTGATCAATGAATACGAATCTGCTGCTGTCTCAAAAGTTTCGTCAACGCGATTCTGTTTAAAATAATTGTCTAAACCTACCGATACATAAAAAGCATGTAATCCATTTATTTTGGGCTCAAGGCGTAGTGTGTTGTGTAAAACACCTGCCGGAATCAATGCTAAGGGCCTATCAAAAGTCCTGTTTTGTGCATGGGTATAGGTAAAGGTGTTGTCCAAGTGTACCCAGTTTAGCGGATGGAAGTTTAGACTTCCCTCAAAACCATAAAGATTGGCATTTACCTGACCGTAACGATAAACATCATAAGTCTGTTCATTATTGTCCTCATCAACGATGGTTTTTGTATCGCCCTTTTTGCTGAAGCATAGATAAAATTATGAATATAATTTTCATAGATCCCGATACTACCGGTGACGATGCTATGTCCAAATTCTAGGGTTGCATCCGCTTGGAAGCTACGTTCTGCTTTCAGATTTTCATTACCGATTTCATAGCGTGATGTACCTTCGTGTACACCGTTAGAACCCAATTCTGCCGGGTTAGGTGCTCTGAAGGCAGATCCGGCATTTGCTTTGAAGTTGAAATCTTCGCTGAAACTATGTGTAAAACCTAAAGCACCGCTAATATTGCTGAATTTATTTTTAAAACCCGGAAATTGCTCCTCATCCTCAACGAAAAGCTGTTTGCCCTTGCTATTGACATAATCGTAGCGTAGTCCCATATTGAACGTGTTATCGCCCCAGGTTTTCTTGGCATAACCAAAAACGCCCAATTCGACCTGGTCATAAGCAGGAATCAGAAATTCAACACCTTTGTTGACACTATGCTCCTGACTAGCACTGATACCAACGACATGCTGCCAGCCGTTTCTTTCAGCGAGGTAATATTTCGCGTCAAGTGAGTAGGTATTTAAATCAAAAAATAGGAAGGCGTCGCTTCTTCAAGTTCGCGACGTTGATTTTTCTGGTAGCCTAGGTCCAGTTTTAAATTTCCTGAGCCGATTACAAAATTATTATTGAGTGCGAGTTTATAATGGCGGATATCCTGTTTGGGGAAATCCAATGTCCGGCTTTTAGATTCATTGTATAATGGATCGCCGACTTCACCATCGTAAAAACCAATATTATTTTTGAGGTAGGAAAATTAAGGTGTGAATATCCCCATTGCTTATTTAAACCCAGCATACCACTGAAGCTGGTATTATTAAAACCACTATTGATATAGCGCCCTGCTGGTGTATTGTAGGAATACGCATTTTGATAAGATCCACGTCCGCGCCATACAAAGCCGTTTTCATTGCCTGTAAGCATCAGCGAGTTGTTGGTGAGTCCATTGTTGGTTGAATAACTAGATAGCAGTTCACCTTTTATTTCACCTGCAGTGGGAACGCTGGGCTCGAGGATATTAATCACACCGCCGATGGCATCAGATCCGTACATCAACGAAGCTGCTCCCCGAAGTACCTCTACCCGGTCGGGCTGATTTTGGTCGATCTCGATACCATGTTCGTCACCCCATTGTTGGCCCATTTGCTTCACACCATCATTGACGGTGACAACACGGTTATAACCAAGACCGCGGATGACAGGTTTGGAAATACCTTGTCCTGTTGTAATCTGACTTAAGCCAGGTACCTGACGGGCTAGTGCGTCGATCAGATTTGTCGCACCACCCTGTAATTCGTCTTTGGAAATAACAGAGACAGAGGTACTGTTGCGACGGCTTTGCGCAGTCACAAGGGTACCTGTAACCACCACCTCATTTGTCTCGATTATACTTTCTGTCAACGCGAAATCGACCGATACATCTGCTGATGTCAGATCTATAGTTTTGATCAGCGATTGGTACCCAATAAAACGTACTTCGACAAGATAACGTCCACTCGAGGGCAGTGATTTGAATGTATAACGCCCTGTTGATCCGAAGACGTACTTGAGCGGAGTTGGAGCAAAGATATGGTCGCTCCCGCGATGGGTTGATTTGTTTTTGAATCTGTCACCTTACCCGATATGGTCGCAGCGTTAACCGTGAATAGAAGGAAATAGCAGACAAGCATACATATGCCGCCTTTAATTTTGAGTTTCATCTGTAAATATTTTTATGCCATCAATAGATGGTGCCATCCAAATGATAGCCTGTCGCATTAAAATTGCTTTTTCATCAGTCATGAAAAATAACCTGTTCAATACGGAGAAATCATCATTGAATTGCTTGATTGTTAAATTAAGAGGAAAATCCATTATGAATTCGCCAGTAGCAATCACCAAAATTTTGGTTCTTTGTTTCCTGATCATAGTAAACAAGGCTTTCCATAAAAGCTTTGTTGTCGCATCGTGGATGAAATTTAACAAATGGGGGACCGCGATTGCCAGATAGCAATGCACTGATCATTTGGTCACTGGGAACAAAGAAACCAAATGTTATTTCCCGTTCAGGAAGAGAAATTTCATGTTGGCTAAAATGAAAGAGTAACTGCGGGTGTGAATTTTGGTCGCAAATAGAACATTTTGGATGGTCCGCATGATGTTTTTTGGGACTGCAGTCCACTATAGTTAATGCCGGCGACTCATGGGAATGGGTATAGACAATGAACTGACCGATTAGAAAGGTCATTAAAAGCGTTAACGCTGCTAATTTGTTCAATGAAATATTGCGCACTTTACTTTTTTTTCTATACGAGGCCTTTGCAGGCCATTAATGAGGCAAAGATAAGAAAAATAATAAATAAAGCAATGATGTTGCATTTCTTTATTTGTATTGGGAATAAAAAAATGTCTTTATGAATGGGTATAAAGACATTTTTCGGCATGAGTTTTTTTTTGATTGTACAAATCGCCCAATAATTTCATATTGGTTTGCATCGAGTCCTTGTACATCCTGGAGTTTTACAATACTGTACAATGAATCGATATAATAATCCAGTTTTTCCTCACTATCATAAAGAGAGTTTGCGATCTTTTTATCGATCTGGATATGTTTAACCTTTTCGTTTTTACGATCAAACTCAATTCGGAGTTTTTGTATCTGCAGTTCTTTCTTTTTGGCAGTAAATTCCGTTACACAATCTACGGCTTTGACATCGTAGAGCGGGATCAAAATTTTTGCTGATATCCGCAGACTGGAAAGCTGAAAGTTCATTTTTCCAGTTTTCAATTTTGAGCTCACGTTGTTCCTTTTCACCGTCTTTGTTGACGGATTTTAACACCGAAGGGTTGAGTTGCTGCAAGCGTTGTGCTTCGGCGCTGAAAAAGAGTCTACCGAAAAGATATCCGTCGTTTTTTTAGCTTTCTGTTGGCCTGAGGGGAGCTACAGCTCAAAAAAGTAGCGCACTTCCCACCAATAGTGGAAGTGCGCTGCTTACTTTTTTATATAAATTCTTATTCTGATACCAATACATTTCCTGTCATTTCAACGGGGATATCCACGCCCAAAAGTTTGAGAACGGTTGGAGCGATATCACCCAATTTACCATCTGCGATTTTTTTGTAGTGATCATCAATCAAGATACAAGGAACCAAATTGGTTGTATGCGCCGTATTTGGTGATCCATCTTCATTGACCATAAATTCTGAATTACCGTGATCAGCCAAGATGATAAATGAATAACCATTTTTCAATCCTGTTTCCACCACTGTTTTTGTGCATTGATCTACTGTTTCTACTGCTTTTACGACAGCCTCAAATACACCAGTATGGCCTACCATATCTGGATTTGCAAAATTGAGACAGATAAAGTCAGGCTGAAGAGTTTCCATATCATTGACTATTGCTTCAGTGATTCCATGTGCAGACATTTCAGGTTGAAGATCGTAAGTAGCCACTTTCGGAGAAGGGACCAAAAGACGGTTCTCACCTTCGAATTGCTGTTCACGGCCACCCGAAAAGAAGAATGTCACGTGTGGATATTTTTCAGTTTCGGCAATACGGGTCTGTGTTTTATGATTGGCTTCCAACACTTCACCCAAGGTATTTGTCAGGTTATCTTTTTGGAAAACAACACGCACATTTTTGAAGGTTTCGTCATAGGCTGTTAGTGTGACATAGTACAGGTTCAATGGTACAAGATCATACTCAGGGAAAGCTTTCTGTGTCAGTGCAATGCTGATTTCGCGACCACGGTCTGTTCTGAAATTGTAACAGAAGACCACATCACCTTCCTGGATTGTTGCTACGGCAGTACCATCTTCATTGACCAAGGCGATTGGTTTAACAAATTCGTCTGTTACTCCAGCATCGTATGATTTTTGGATTGCAGCAACCAGGTCATTGGTTTTTTCACCTTCGGCTTTCACCAAAAGATCATAAGCCAACTTAACGCGTTCCCATCTGTTGTCACGGTCCATCGCGTAATATCTACCAATGGCAGAAGCGAATGTGCCTGAAGTCGTTTTTAGATATTCTTGTAGATCTTTAACATAGCCTATTCCCGAATTAGGGTCAGTATCACGACCATCCAGAAAAGCATGAATGAAGACCTGCTCACTGTTTAGTCCAGCATGTTTGGCGGCATCACAAAGACCTTTAAGGTGCTTGGTGTGTGCATGTACACCACCATCCGAAAGCAATCCGATAAAGTGTACTTTTTATTATTTTCAAGCGCATACTTAAATGCATCCTGGATAACGATATCTGTGTTGAATACGCCATCATTTACCGCTTTGTGGATACGTCCTAATTCTTGATAGACAACTCTTCCGGCGCCAAGATTCATGTGGCCAACCTCAGAGTTACCCATCTGTCCATCAGGAAGGCCAACGGCTTCACCAGAAGCTTCCAGACTTGAATTTGGGTATGTTTCCAATAAATGATCTAAAAATGGGGTATTTGCAGCTTCAACTGCATTTGATTTATCATGTTTTCCGTATCCTAGTCCGTCTAGGATCATGAGTGCAACTTTTTCTTATTCATCGTATAACAAAGATAACCTTAATTTTAGAATCTATCAATGCGTCTTTAAAATCTTCCCTTGTTTATATGCAATAATTTTATAGGTTTGTGGCATAGTTTATGTTTGGTATAAACTATGCTACCTAATGATTGATTACATCTATTGTGGAAACTGTTCTGTCTTATTTTGAGCTATATGAAACTTTTAAGCTATTGCGTATTTATATTTGTTTATAGTCTTTTTATACACACTAACGCCTCAGGGCATCTTTTGAAAGATTTAAACTATTCATCACAGCCTGTTGTACGGGAAGGAGAGGAGTCTTTGGGAAGTATTTCCGAAGAACTTAAAACGTATTTAAGGGAAGGGAATGCCAAGAATATCGCGAAGTATTTTGGTTCCAATCTGACCTTGTCCCTATTGGGAGAAAATGGTGTGTATACCAAATATCAATCCGAGATTATGTTGGGCACATTTTTTAACCAACATAAACCCAAGACCGTTAAACTGACCCAAGCGAGTAATGCAAACAATGGTTATCAATATTTCACCTTTTCATTAGCGACAGAACAAGCCAATTACCGGGTATTTATCAAGATAAGTGCGGGATCCAATAGTCAGACAATAGAAGAACTTCGGATCGATAAAAGTTAGGTCAGACGCTATTTTTTTATCATTCTATTTTTCGATTAAAAAATTATTCCACATCTTAGCCCAATAAATTGTATTTATGGAGAAGGAAATCAAGGATTATTTGGCGCAGTTTGTAAAACAATCAGTCGCGGAAGATCTCGGAGATGGTGATCATACCTCTTTATCCACGATAGAGGTGGGGGCACAAGGAGAGGCAAAACTGATTGTTAAGGACGACGGTATTTTGGCAGGCGTAGCGGTTGCGCAAGCGATCATGAGTTACATCGATGAAACCTTGATCTGTGAGGTATTTATTCCTGATGGAAGCCAGGTAAAAGTTGGTGATATCGCGTTTTATGTTCGCGGAAATATCCAGAGTATTCTACTGGCAGAGCGTTTGGTATTGAATGTGATGCAACGTATGAGTGGTATAGCGACGACAACCCAAAAATATGTGGAGCTGTTGAAAGGTACGGATACGCAGGTATTGGATACCCGTAAGACAACACCTTTACTTCGGGTATTGGAGAAAGAAGCGGTCAAAATAGGTGGCGGTACCAACCACCGGTTTGGATTATTCGATATGATTCTGATCAAAGATAATCATGTGGATTATAGCGGTGGGATTGTATCGGCGTTGACACGCGCAAATGACTATCGAAAGAAATTAAATAAACCAATTGAAATAGAAATAGAGGTCCGAAATTTTGCGGAACTTGACGAAGTTCTTAACTTTGGCGAAGTGGACCGAATCATGTTGGATAATTTTTCACCTGCGGATGTGGCTAAAGCTGTTAAAATTATCGATCATCGATTTAAGACAGAAGCTTCTGGGGAATAACATTTGAAACTATTCGGGCCTATGCAGAGGCTGGAGTAGACTATATCTCGGTGGGTGCTTTGACACATAGTGTCAAGAGCTTAGATCTTAGTCTGAAAGCCAAATTATTATAAGAACTGATTTAATTTAATGATATCGATTTATTTAGTAATTGCAGTATTACTAGCTTATTTGTTTGGTTCTATACCTACAGCAGTTTGGTTGGGTCAGGCATTTTATGGCGTAGATGTTCGTGAGTATGGGAGTGGTAATGCTGGAGCGACTAACACCTTTCGCGTATTAGGACCGCGTGCCGGCTCCATCGTGATGTTTGTAGATATATTCAAGGGTTGGACAGCAACGAATCTCGCCTATCTGATTGAGTTGGGCCAAAATACCAGTGATGTTCAGTTTGTTAATTTTCAGTTGGCCTTGGGAGTGATTGCGGTAATAGGTCACCTATTCCCTGTATTTGCGGGCTTCCGGGGGGGAGGAAAGGGGTAGCGACATTGTGTGGGATGATTTTGGCGATACATACACCGGCAGCTTTAGTTTGTGTATCCGTATTTATCATTATCCTATTGACGACACATTACGTGTCCCTAAGTTCAATTTCGGCCGGTTTTGCTTTTCCATTTAGCTTGGCATTTATTTTTAAGACTACCATTCCTTCGGTTTTGCTTTATGGCATCGCCATCTGTACCCTGCTATTAATTACCCATCAAAAGAATATTGAGCGCCTGCTAAAGGACATGAATCCAAGATTTATCTATTCAAGAAAAAAACAAGGCAAAAGAATAGGCACAATAATTGCATCCTAAAAAAGTATTTAAGAGATTATTATGAAATAGCTGCGCTGGAAAAAACAGAGAACCTGCCAAATCTAGCCCGAACATTCCATACAACATTAAAAACGAGACTGGGCCTATGAGCTCATGAATGCAATTGAAACAAACACAGATGAATAATAAGATACATATGAAAAGCATGTTTAAATATTCGGCTATCGTAATGGCCTGTGTGGCACTGGCATCGGGGTTGTCAGGTTGTGCTACTTCAGCTGTTACTGGAAAAAATATTTGAAACTGGTCAGTGCTGACCAGGTCAACCAACAGGCTGCACTGGCTTACAAAGATTTCTTGTCAAAAATAATACAAAAGTTATTACCGGTACGGCTGATGCGGCAATGGTAAAACGTGTGGGTAACCGTTTGGCAACAGCTGTCAATCAATACTTGCAGAGCAAAGGCATCGCCAATAAATATAATTTCAATTGGGAATTTAACCTGGTGAAAAGTGATGATGTAAATGCCTGGTGTATGCCTGGTGGAAAAGTGGCTGTGTATACAGGGATACTTCAAGTAACGCGTACCGAGGCTGGTATGGCGACAGTAATGGGACACGAAATTGCCCACGCTATTGAAGAGCACTCCGTAGCACAGGCGTCCAACCAAATGGCTTTACAAATGGGCGGTCAGATTCTGGGCTCAGCAGCAGGAATGACTGGAAGCAGTTCCTTGGAATTTTTAACAATCTGTATGGTTTGGGGGAAGCTTGGCTCAGTTAAAGTTCTCACGCAGTGATGAATCTTCTGCAGATCAGGCAGGATTAATTATCATGGCATTGGCCGGTTACGATCCGAATGAAGCTATTGGATTTTGGAAGCGCATGGCAGCGGGCAGTCAAAAAGGACAACCAGAGTTCTTGAGCACTCACCCAAGCGATGCGAGACGTATTGCCGATATTGAGAAGCAGATTCCGAATGCAATGCGGTATTACAAAAAGTAAAAACGTAATTTAACTATAATAAAAGGGAGCATTTGCTCCTTTTTTGTTTCAGTTGTATATTACGCTACACGCCAGCGATTGCGTCGGAGATACCTAATATAATGCCTACGACAAGTCCCAGGAAATTAAATCCGATGGTGATGATGGCTATGATCCCGATGAATTTATAATGTTTCTTTAAAGCTTCGAGACAGAGCTCAAGTTGGATGCTATCGCGGTTTTCGATAGCTTTTTTTGCTTTGGATCCAAAATTATAGAGGAAATAGATCGGGAGGCAGGAGAAAGCCATCATCAGCAGGTAAAGTATACCAAAGGTTGATATTGTGCTGGCGGATATATTCACCTTGATCTAGAGATAGAGCACTTGCCCCGAACATCAGGCTAATCATGGTTATGGCCGATAACCCAATAAGTATAAAACAGAGAATAGCCAAAAAAATAGCCCATTTAGCTGCTGAAGCTAAGAAAGAAAGCCCTGCTGGAGACAACTTAATGTCTGCGGGTTCCTGAAAAGAAGAATTTTGAATACCGACTTCCATGAAAAAAGTGAATTATAAAGGTGTGCGAATTTCTAAAAAGTTCTCCGTTTTTAAAAACAGATTTTTAAAGAAACCAGTTCGAACGGACAATAGTTTATAGTTTTTAAATAAATACAAGGCACAGTAGCGCAATTGCTACAAAAAAACGAGTTGATTAATAAAATTCTCGGTTGAAAGAAAGTTAATGAATTTTTTTAAAAAAGCTCAAGTTGGGAATGGAAGAATGTTGTTACAAATAAATCGGAGCGATTGACTGTGGAAAACTATTTTATATAGACTTGGTTCTTTGGAAATGGTGGTTTAAAAGGTGTTATAACGTTTTTTTCTTTAAAAATTATATAGGAAGATAAGAATTTCTTCCTGTATAGTATGAAGTGTATGTGCTGTAGTGTGTTAAGTTTATATTAAGTCCTTTGTTATTTGAAATCTCTTAGTAATTTTGCTTAACATTTTTAACAAATCACATTATATGAAAAGATCTTTACTCTTTTTTGCACTTGTTATGGCTAGTTATGGTGCTGTACAAGCTCAGGTTACTACAAGTAGTATGACTGGTATAGTAACGCAAACGAGTGGAAGTACTACACAGGGCGCAACAATTAAAGCTATTCACGTACCTTCAGGAACAGTTTATTCCGGTTCTGCTAATGCCGCAGGGAGGTTTAACTTGGCAAACATGCGTGTTGGCGGTCCTTACAAAATTGAAGTTACATATGTTGGTCAACAGCCAGTGACTTACGATGACATTTATCTTCAATTGGGGCAGCCATTTGTTTTAAATCCTGTGTTTGGAGAAAATGCAACTACTTTACAAGAAGTAACCGTAACAGGTCAGGTGAGACGAACTCAAAAGACGGGAGCATCGACGAGTATTGGCCAAAAGCAATTGCAGGAATTGCCTCAAGTAGAGCGTAGTATAACAGAGTTTATGCGTTTGACACCTCAGGCTAATGGTAATTCATTTGCAGGAAGAGACGCAAGATATAATAACTTACAAATCGATGGGGCTAACTTTAATAATGGATTTGGTTTAAGTGGTGGGCCTATTCCAGGTGGAAACTCTCAGCCCATTTCATTAGATGCGATCGAAGCTATTTCGGTCAATATAGCTCCTTTCGACGTTACACAATCTGGTTTTACAGGAGCAGGTATTAATGCTGTTACCAAAAGCGGAACGAACAAAATAACTGGTACAGCATACTATTTTCTTCAAAACCAAAGCTTACAAGGAAGAAAGATTGATGATATAACATTAGATAAAGTTGATGCTGCAAAGAAGAATTTTGGTTTTAGCTTAGGTGGGCCAATAATTAAAGATAAATTATTCCTTTTTGTTAATGCTGAACGTGAGGAGGCGACAGGGGGAATGCTTCTGGAGCAAATTTATGGAAAGCTTCTGAAGACGGAGTAGCTGATCCCGCTAATAATATTGCTAGAACAAAACGTTCGGATTTGGATGCTGTACGTAATCATTTAATTAATCAATGGGGCTACGATCCCGGTCGGTATGAAGGATATGCGAACGAAGCAAAGGAAGGTAGTACAAAATTCTTAGCAAGATTAGACTGGAATATTAATGAGGTTCATAAGTTTGCATTACGTTACAATCAAGTAGTTGGGAATTCCATGCAGGTTGCAAATGCAAACTCGGGACCAAGACCTAGAGCAGATTTTGATTCATATGCTCGTGTAGGTCAAAATTCCATCACTTTTGAAAATGGTAATTATGCATTTAAGAATGTGGTAAGATCAATCACAGCGGAATTGAATAGTAATTTTACTTCAAGATTAAGTAACCAATTTTTAGCAACATATACTAGGATTCAGGATACGAGAAGTACCCCAAGCGATCAATTATTCCCATTTGTGGATATTGGTGATGGAAGTCATCAGCAATTTTTGGATAATCCTGCTAATGCAGGTAAGCAGCCAGGTTTCTATAACAACTATATGAGTTTTGGTACAGAGTTATTCTCTTACAATAATGATGTTGTTAATAATAATTATTCGTTTATCAATAACTTAAATTTACAAGCTGATAAACATAATTTTACATTTGGTGCTGCTTTCGAAATTCAAAATTATGGTAATAGTTATACCCGAATGGGTACATCATACTACCGTTATAATTCAGTTGAGGATTTTCTTTCCACAGGTGGCCCTAATGAAAAAGCGCCAATTATGTTTGGTCTTACATATCCATATGAGGGGCAGGATACTTATTCCCGTGTAAATTTTGGGCTTGCATCTGTATATGCGCAAGACCGTTGGTCGGTATCGGATAACTTGACCTTGACTTATGGCTTGCGTGCAGAATTACCTATCTACATGAATAAGTTGACCGCTAATCCATCAATCGATGCATTACGTTTATTAGATGTGAATGGTATGCCTAAAAATTATGATTCTGGTTTATGGCCTAAATCGAAATTATTAGTATCTCCACGTTTAGGTTTTAATTATGACGTGTTTAAAGATCGCTCTTTAGTTTTACGAGGCGGAACAGGATTTTCTCAGGACGTGTTCCATTTGTATGGTTAACTAATATGCCTACCAATGCAGGGGTATTGCAAAATGTTGTTGAACCTGGATCTTACAACGATGTCCAAGGATGGATCGGAAATGTTACATTTAATACAGATCCTTATTATCACTTAAATAATGTTCCTAAAGGAGCTGAAAATGTATTTATCAAAACGCCTAAAGATGGAGCTCCTAGTTCATTCGCTTTAGTCGACAGAGATTTCAAAATGCCAATGATATGGCGTACCAGCTTCGGCGCGGATTATCAAATTCCTAATACTCCGTTAGTTTTGACAGGAGATTTCTTATACACTAAAGATATAAATGCTGTATTCCAATTTGGAGCAAATCGAGTAACACCAAACACATTCTTAAATTATGGTTCATCGGGTGAAGTAGGTGATTATGGAGACAATAGAGTATTTTACCCTAAAGGTGTGCAAGCCTATAACTCTGCAATAGGAGCTAATAATGCAGTCGTATTGACTAATACTAATGTAAAAGGACACTCTATGAGTGCGACGTTAGGTGTGTCCGTTCCAAATTACAGAGGTTTTAGTGGAAGTTTATTTTACACCTATTCTGATTCCAAAGAAGTAACGGGTAATACTGGGTCAAATGCTAGCTCAGCATGGGGTGGCTCTGCTAATATCCACGGACCGAATGATCAATACTTATATCAGTCAGCATTTGCTGTTCCACACCGCTTGGTAGCAAATTTGAGCTATCGTTTTGAATATGCTAATCATTTATCGACTACTGTAGGTATTTATTATAATGGTTCTTCTCAAGGCAGATTCTCTTATACTTATGGAAACGACATTAATAATGATGGACAGAATGCTGATCTTATCTATTTGCCAAAAGAGATATCTTCATTGAAATTTCAAGAGTATTCAGTGAAATATGTGGATAATAATAAAGTCGAACATACCAAAACTTTTACAGAACAAGAACAACGAGCTGGTCTTGAAGCTTACATTAAAGAAAATGGGCTAGAATCGTATCGCGGAAAATACCTCCCTCGTAATGCTTTTTCTATGCCTTGGTTAAATCGTTTTGATGTACGTGTTCTTCAAGATTTATTCACTAATATTGGTTCACGCAAGCACAAATTACAATTAAGCGTAGACGTTATCAATTTTGGTAATTTATTGAATAAAAGTTGGGGTATCCAAAGTACCCTAACGCCAGCAAGACAATTTTTGAGTACTGCAGGAGCTGTACCAGCTGATGGTATTCCTACTTTCCGTATGCATGCGACAAATGATAGTTCAACGGGAGAAACTGGGCCATATTTATCAAAAACTCCATTCCGAAATGTAAGTGCTTTATCTACTACATGGAAGATGCAGGTTGGTGTAAGATATATATTTTAGTGTTTTAGACTACTATGATGTTTTTATCCCTGTCGCAAGACAGGGATTTTTTTGTATATATTAGTGAAACAAAGTGTCCCATTTTTGTTCGATAAATTATGTGCTCAAAAAAACTTAGTTATGAAAGCAAAATTTACGGAAGTCTTAAACGATACATTATCTTATTTTCTACTTGGAGATATTGAATTGCTGCACGATTACCAAGTGAAAAACGGTTTACCCAATGATCTTGCGACCGAATTTACAACAAAAGAAACAGGCGACTGGGTTGTCGAAGCGGGGATCATGATTCCTTTGTCACAGGTTGAAAATTTATCCTATACCATTATCTTTCTAACTGATGATGAAGCACCCGAACTATTGAAAGAGGGGAATGATCTTCAGATCCGGGAAGACGGATACATCTTGAACGTAGCGAACGGTAAGATCATGTTATTCACCTGGTGGATACTAAAAGATTTTACCGCAGAGAAAGTGAAAGAGCGGATCAAACACCAACATAAGTTTGGAAAACCTCAAGTTGAGCTGGAAAATGGTTGGTACAAGCTTAGTATACTTGCCGGACTCACACAGCAAGAAAGTTCTTTCAAAAATCAGGATGGAGAAACAATGTATATTACTGGGTTAGAACCTACGTTTGAATTTGTACTGACCAAATCAACTGCAAAAGATCAGTGTACTGCCGATATCTTTCGATCCTATAAAATAATGCAGTAGATTCTTTTGCTTCATATGTTTGAATAGCAATAGCTATACGGTGCTGCTTTAGACAAGAGGAGCGTTGGTTTTGCTCATGTAACACGGAAGATTGCTATATGGAGAAAACAGTCCGTAACAACCTGTTTTGTATAGGTAATTAGCTTGTGTTCAATAGAAAATAACAACTTTATCATTGAAATTCGAAACTTATTTTTCTTTCAGTTCCCGATTGATAGCTATAAATTTGTTCGAGACTTATTAATATATAGATTTGTCCAGGTTATCATGGACAATGATTTACTTTCTCTACCCTCCCAGGCAAAAAGAGTGATTAGAGGAAGTGTAAATGTCCGTAATTGTCTTCGTGTTTTGCAAAATATACTGAGCGATTGCGGGCGCTTGCTTTATTCAATAGACTTTTTCGCAAACAATCCAGTTATATATAAGTCATCTATCTCCCTCATCATTTCCTGACATAAGATTCTATTCCAAAGCTGTTTTTTTGCACATTTCCAGCGCTTTTTAAGTACGACCTAAATACAGATTTTACGTCACCGACCAACCCGATTGTCGGAAAAAGGTCGGCTTTCTCTGAAATATATTACGCAAATAGGGATTGTTAATCGGAAGCAATCGTGTTAATGTTGAATAATATCTGCCTAAAACTAGTCTGGGATTGAGGCAAATCTTGCGTTTTTCGTGAACTGATTTTTAAATTCTGTTGTTTGATTATCGTTTGGTATTTATAATCTTTGTATAGATTATAACATACAAATTATGGGAAGTTCCACGAGCAGTCTTTAGGTATAGCCTTGCCAAATTCCATCCGGCATTATCCCATGGGAGATCAGGCGATCGTCCTTTTTTGGTGATTCGCTTTCCGAAGCTGTCAATACACAGGTTCGTAAGGTCGTGGCCTGTATCGAAAACTGGTCGCAGCCAGGCGTTATTGAGTATGTTCCGGCCTATACAACAATCACGATATACTATGATCCGCTGACGATTACCTATCAGGGACTATTAGCTGCGTTACAAACAATCGTACAAGATATATCTGATGATCCGAAATATCAGGCTGTAAAAAGGAAATCCCCGTCTTTTACAATGGGGATGACCTCGCTTATGTAGCCCAATACAATGGGTTGACGGAAGAAGAAGTTATCCATATTCACAGTGCTCCGGAATACCGGGTATATATGATCGGTTTTGTTCCTGGATTTCCCTATTTGGGCGGTATGGACAGCAGGATCGCAACAGCAAGAAAAGAAGTACCCCGCTTGAAGATTGAGGCTGGAGCGGTGGGGATTGCGGGACAACAGACAGGAGTATACCCGATCGCGACCCCTGGAGGTTGGCAGATCATTGGGCATACGCCATTGCAGCTGTTTGACCTCAAACGTGAAAAACCCTCCTTGCTTGAAGTGGGGGATCTTGTGTGTTTTGTGCCAATCACTTATGATGAGTTTGTTCAACTAAAAGCAGCATCCTATGGGCATTAAGATCATCAGGGCGGGCATGTTGACTATGATACAGGACTTGGGACGCTATGGTCTACAGCGCTACGGTATGGCCGTTAGTGGGGCGATGGATAGCTATGCTTTACTGCTGGGCAACAGTATACTGGGAAATGAAGACAACGAAGCCGCAATAGAATGTACTATTATTGGTCCTACCATTTATTTCGAACAGGCACAGCTTATCGCTGTGACAGGGGCAGACCTGTCGCCCAAGGTTGATGGTCTGCCCTTACCAATGTGGAAACCTGTCTTGATTGAGGCTGGTTCACTGCTTTCTTTCGGGAGACCAAATTCGGGCAACCGGTCTTATATCTGTTTTCGGGGTGGACTTGATATCCCCGAAGTACTTGGCAGCAGATCAACTTATAGCAAGGGAGAAATAGGTGGCTGGCAAGGTCGGTCACTCAAAGAACAGGACCGGATTGCTTTCAACCATCCCTATGATAGTGGAGAAACCCAATTCTCCTGGAGCATTGACCCTGCGCTGTATCCAGACCTTTCTACTGGAGTCATCCGGGTGATGGACGGCCCACAGCGGGATGAGTTTGAAAGCAACTCACTGAAAAGCTTCTTTGCGGATGTGTTTACCATTAGCAAAAACTCGGATCGGATGGGATACCGCTTACAATCCAGACCGCTACAGCTCAAAGAACAAAGGGAACTTTTATCAACGGCGGTCACCTTTGGCAGTATACAGGTGCCACCGGATGGCAACGCAATTATTTTAATGGCTGACCATCCGACCACAGGCGGTTATCCGTCATTGGCCAGGTTGCTACTGTAGACCTTCCGCTCCTGGCGCAAAAGAACCCATCGGATATTATCCGTTTTGAACGGGTCGACCTGGATGAGGCCCAAAATTTATTGAAACAGCGGCATCAACAATTAATTAAACTGAAAAGTGCAATCGCATTGAAATATGAATAAGCAACTGACTATAGATTTAAATTGCGATATGGGCGAGAGTTTTGGCGCTTGGACAATGGGTAATGATGAGGCTATCCTGCCTTATATTTCCGCTGTCAATATTGCCTGTGGTTTTCATGCCGGAGATCCTTCGACTATGATGAAAACCATTCAGCTGGCCCTGAAATATAATGTCAAAATAGGCGCCCATCCCGGTTTTCAGGATCTGGTAGGTTTTGGAAGACGGGAGGTTCAGACTACAGCTCGGGAAGTTTACGAACTGGTCGTCTATCAGATTGGTGCACTTGCAGCATGTGCCAAGGTGCAACAGACAGCATTACGACATGTGAAGCCGCATGGCGCCCTCTATAATATGGCGGCGCGCAAACCTGAATTGGCCGATGCCGTCGCAGCAGCGATCTACGCGATCGATCCAAACCTCATCCTATATGGTCTTTCGGGCAGCGAACTCATTAACGCCGGTCGGAATAAAGGCTTGAAGGTATATAGTGAGGTCTTTGCCGACCGCACTTACCAACAGGATGGCACATTGACAGCAAGGTCGGATAAAAATGCGCTTATTCATGATCCTGAGCAGGCCGCGGAACAGGTGCTGCGAATGATCAGAACAGGAAAAGTGACTTCCTGCAAGGTAATGTGGTGGACATCAAGCCGATACCATCTGCCTGCATGGTGATAGCCCAGAAGCAGTACAATTTGCCAAGACAATCAACCAAACGTTAAAAAACCACGATATACTGATCCGATGAAACAAAGAAATACTTCAGCACTTATTGGTGCGGCATTGTTGATGGCGACATCGGCTATCGGTCCGGGCTTCCTGACACAAACGACGGTTTTCACAAAATCGCTGGGCGCGAGCTTTGGATTCGTGATTCTGGTATCCATCCTAATTGATATCGGGGTTCAGTTAAATATCTGGCGTGTGATCGCGGTATCCGAAATGAGGGCACAGGATATCGCGAACAAACTGTTGCCCGGATTGGGTGGTTTTATCTCGCTACTGATTATCCTCGGCGGTTTGGCATTCAATATTGGCAATGTCGCTGGAGCGGGACTGGGGTTGGAAGCCCTCTTTGGTGTAAATGTCATGACCGGAGCCTGTATCTCGGCATTTATTGCTATCGCTGTTTTCCTAAACAAACAGATAGGCAAAGCCATGGATCGCTTTACCCAGCTCATGGGGGCGATCATGATTTTAGCATTTATCTATATCACATTGATATCTTCGCCGCCACTGGGTGAGGCTGTAATTCGGACAGTTGCCCCGTCAAAGATTGACTTTGTTTCGATCATAACATTGGTAGGGGCACTGTCGGCGGATATATTACTTTTGCAGGTGGTCACCGCTTGATTGATGCTGGGGTAAAAGGATTTGATGCCTTACCGACCGTTAATAGAAGTGCCGTCATGGGGATATCTGTTGCTTCCCTAGTTAGGGTCTGTCTATTTTTGGCTGCCTTGGGTGTGCTGAGTCAGGGTTTGTTGATTGACGATGGTAATCCTACAGCCTCAGTTTTCCAGCTTGCGGCAGGCACTTTTGGCTATCGCCTGTTCGGGCTGGTCATGTTCGCAGCTTCGATTACCTCCATTATCGGTTCGGCTTATACTTCCGTTTCATTTATAAAAACATTCAATGCACGGATCGCAAAAAATGAAAATTGGATTATCATTGCTTTTATATTGATTTCCACCCTAATATTTGTTTTTGTTGGTAAGCCTGTCCATCTATTGATTATCGCTGGTGCAGTGAATGGTTTTATATTGCCGATCTCGTTGACCGTGATGTTGATAGCTGCCTACAAACCTGCTATTGTGGGCGTCTATAAACAACCGATCCTGCTGACATTGATTGGGGCAACGATCGTTGCGTTAATGGCGTTTATGAGCCTAAGGGTACTCATGGATCTGTAAGTCTTTCGAACGTCAGATCATAGTTTTCAGCATACAAGTGCCAATATCCTCAACTTTCCGTCGGGTATCCAATTTTGGAAAGAAAATCAGCTTGAAGCATTTGCAGGCGGGCTTTATCAAGGGAGACAGAAATCAAGTTGAAATTGTCGTTTGACACGTTAAATGAACTTTATATGTAAAATATTTTTATAACTTTCTGGTATCACGTATTTTAATTTGATCAATAATCCTTTTAAAATGATGACCGTCCAACGTTATTACCGCCCTGAATTAGATGTATTACGCTTTATTGCTTTCCTCTGTGTCTTTTTTGTACACCGCATGGATCTTGCTCCCTTTGATCCTGTTAAACAATACTGGCTCTATAACATTAATTTGGTAGGTAACTTCGGTGTTCCGGTCTTTTTTACTAAGCGCATTCTTGATTACGGAATTACTGACCCGAGAGCAGGAGCAGACTGGTCGGGTGCATCCAAAAGCTTTTTATATCCGACGTATACTGCGTATCTGGCCACTTTATTTTGTGGTATTCTTTGGTTGGGTATTGTTGACCCCATTTTTTTTTCCTGCGTTTGCGCTACCGCCACTGGCCTGGTGTTCTTTTAGTCTATTTGCAGGCAATATATACATCAATACGCATGGATGGTTGCCAGCTTATCCGCTCAATCCACTATGGAGTATATCTGTAGAAGAACAGTTTTATATCTTGATTCCCTTGTTGGCTGCCTATGGTGGTCGTCGTGGTCTGAAAATGGCAGCCTATCTGTTCCTCGCGCTGGCCTATATTTTTCTTATTTATTATGGGCTACACCCGACCAAAGAGTTTAACAGTGCCTGGACCAATAGTTTTGTGCAGTTTCAGTTTTTGCCGTTGGCATATTACTGTCGTTATATTTCAAAGGTTGGATGCCTCAATGGTCGCTGGTCACACGTTTTCTGCTGATTGTCGCGACTCTGGGATGTTGGTTGCTGGCTTCTATTGCCTGTGGAATACATGCTGATGCCCCCATCTTTCGAATGTGCCACAAACTGTAATTGGTTGGATGCTGATATTGCTTGGTAGCGTATTATTGTTTCTCAGTTTATTGGGGATGCCCGAACGCTATTTACCCAAACCTATGATCTATCTTGGCCGTATTTCCTATGGCCTCTATGTATTTCATATCTCTTTTTATTGGCTGATCTATAAAACATTTGCAACAGAACTGACAACTTTAAGCCAGTCTCTGGGGCTAGAAGAATGGCGGAATACGCTTGGCTTTGTGATCGCTTTTATCGCCACGGTACTGCTGTCTATGTTGTCCTATCATTTTTTTGAAAAACCATTTTTGAGACTGAAAAAGCGCTTTACCCTCGTTCCCTCTAGAGATTAATACGAACATTTTTAAGAAGCAAAGAAAATGCAATCCATGTTAGGAGTATAAATACAGGTAAATCATTTAAAATAAATATATTACAAAGAATAAATTAATTAACTTTAGAATATAACTTAGATGACTGTCAACCATTAAACTTAAATTAAATATGGAACGTAGAAAATTTCTCCAATCTTCACTGGCAATGACCGCCGGTATGGCTGTAGGTGTCGGCCCCGCGATGGCGGGGGAAGGGAATTCCACAAAAAGGAATTGTATGAATGGCGCGAATATGAAATACGCTTTGGAGGAGATATCGACCAATTGGAACAATATTTTAAATCCGCACTGATACCTGCGCTCAATAAATATGGCATAAAAACAGTAGGTGTTTTTAAAGAATGGAAGAGAACTGATCCGGCCAAACTTTACTTGCTGATTCCCTATACGTCCTTCGAAAGCTATACCACTGTAAACGCAAAAATACTTGCAGATACCGATTATATTAAAAATAGTGAAGTCTATACTAATTTACCTGTTGGCAAACAGGTATATAACCGATTTACCTCTTCCCTGATGTTGGCCTTCGAAGGCTGGCCTACGATGACTGTACCGGAAGGCAAGCCTCGGATCTTTGAATTAAGAAGCTATGAAGGTTATAGCGAAGGTGCTGTCAAAAGAAAAGTCAAAATGTTCCATGATGGGGAATTCCCGATTTTTGTACGGGCGAAATTAAAACCCGTGTTTTTGGGGAAGTGATTGCAGGCGATAAGTTGCCACGTATTACTTATTTGCTCACCTGTGATAATATGGATGAGCATGAAAAAGGGTGGAAAGCTTTTATAGCTGATCCCGAATGGAAACGGTTAATATCGGATGCCCAGTATGCAAATACAATATCGAAAATCAGTAACGCGTTTCTGGTACCCACGTCTTACTCGCAAGTGTAATAGAGGCAGGCCATTTTTAGCCGCTTGGACGGATTTTCAAGCGGCCTTATTGGCTATTTTGTTATTTTCATAAGAGATTAAAATAAATTTTCATCTTACTCATAAGATCACCGTAATATACCATGCGTATTCAAGCCTATCTGAACTGGTTTATAAACAAAAAATACACTTACTATTTTCTGTTTATTCTGATCCATATAGGTTTTATGCTGCTCAACAGGAAATTATATGCTGCGGATGACGACTGGGTGCCCTTTGTACCCATCTTTTTGTCCATTTTTGCCTAATGGTCGCCATTACTTTGGTCAATGGCTTTTTATTGTTTCCTTGGTTTGAACGGACAAAAAGAGGATTTGCTTATCTCACGGCCGTGCTCTTTTCTATTCTCGTTTACGTAACGATCATTGTGCTGACAGAATATTATCAGCTTATCGAAAAACTTCCTCACTTTGCAACTACGGACTATAAGCAACTGGCCTGGAGTTCCTTTTTGGATGCATTATGGTTTGTCGTGGTCTCCTGCATGATCTCTATTACACAAACACGTTATGAAAAAGACCAGCAATTGAAGAATTTTCAGATCGCACAGCTGGACTCCGAACTGAACTACCTGCGATCACAGATCAATCCCCACTTTTTGTTTAATGGTCTGAATACGGTTTATGGACTTATCGATAGACATAATGGTACCGCCCGAGATGCATTGGTGCAGTTTGCAGACCTATTGCGGTATGGATTATATGAAGCTAATGCAGATACTGTCGATCTGGCAAAAGAAATTTCTTACCTGAAAAGCTATATGGAAATTCAGCAGATGCGAAAAAATGAACTGTCAACCGTGGAACTTACAGTCGACGTAACGGATGAGGGAAAACGGATTGTACCCTTATTATTCTTACCTTTTGTAGAGAATGCATTTAAGTTTAGTGGATATACAAATGAAAAGGAAAGCTTTGTCAAGATTTTACTCCGGCAGAAAGAAAATAAGCTTTTATTTGAATGTGAAAACTCGTATGGGCCCAGCGTACAGGAAACTGGTGGTATTGGATTGGAAAATGTCAGACGACGTTTGCAACTATTGTATCCTGCCGCCCATACATTACAGATCGAAAATGATGCTGCAATCTGGTCTGTTAAATTAAATATTATGATATGAATAAATTGAGTTGTATTATCGCGGATGATGAACCCATTGCAAGAAAAATATTGCGTGAATTTATAGAGGATATTCATTTTCTACAATTGGTAGGTGAATTTGAAAACACCAATCAACTTGATCAATGGCTTCAACAAAATAAAGCAGATATTCTATTCCTAGATATTGAAATGCCTCAAAAACAGGAATTCAGTATTTACGGAAATCAACCTCAGACCTGTCGTTATATTGACTACGGCATACCCCGAATATGCATTGGATGGCTACGAACTGGATGTGCTTGACTATTTACTTAAGCCAATCGCCTTTAAACGATTTTTGAAAGCAGTGCTGAAAGCCAAAGAATACCTGGAATCGGGTCGGACAGAAGTACCAGCACCTTCATTTCTATTTGTTCGTTGTGAAAAGAAGATCGAAAAGATAGATTTTGGGGATATACTCTTTATAGAATCTGCCGGAAATTATGTTTTCATCCATCTCCCTGAAAAGAAAATAATGGCCTATTTGACATTAAAAAGCATTGCTGAGCAGCTGCCCGCAGAGGAATTTATTCGCATACATCAGTCTTTTCTCGTTGCGCTAGCTAAAATTGATCGTATTGAAAATAATATGATCTGGGTACATAATAGACAGCTCCCGATTGGTAGAAGTCATCGGGAACCGCTAGCACAGTGTATCGAACGCTATATCCTGAAAAGGGGAGTTAAATCTGTCGCAGCTTTCTAGTCAATATTTCCACCTAAATGGTCGAAAATTACCCCTCAAAAAAGTAGTTACTTAGCGATATTTGGTCTAATAACTAAATATAAACCCAGCTAATGATAACTATTGTGAGGTCAATACTCGCGGGTATTGCTGTGTCCTTGGCTCTATATGGTCAGGCACAAAACATAGATTTGAAAACCTGGCCCGAAAAGGCTAATCCCATAACCGTTGGGCGTTTGGTCGCACAGCGTTTTGTCGAAAGTCCACATAACAGCTTTAAACCACCAGCACCCCCAAGATCTATTACCTATCCCGAAGTATGTACCTGGTACGGGGCACTAAAGTTTGCCGACATCAGTAACGACAAGGTACTGCTTGAGCAACTTACCCAACGCTTTATGCCTCTTTTTGATACAGAGAAACATTTAGTCCCACGGCCTTGGCATGTGGATTTTGCGGTATTCGGAACCGTTCCCCTGGAACTTTATCAGCAGACACAAAACAAGACTTTTCGCGAAATGGGAATGCGCTTTGCCGATGCCCAATGGAGCATCCCCATTGATTCGCCCCAAACCGTGAAAAATGCCTACCAAAAGCTTCTGGATAAGGGACTCACCTGGCAGACACGTTATTGGATAGACGATATGTATATGATCACCATGGTGCAGTCCAAGGCATTTCAGGTGACCAGAGAGCGTAAATACATCGACCGGGCCGCCCATGAAATGCTGGTCTATCTCGATACCATTCAAAAGGAAAACGGTTTATTCTATCATGCCCCGGATGCACCCTTCTTTTGGGGAAGGGGGAATGGCTGGATGGCCGCAGGGATGAGTGAGCTGCTTTCTTCCTTACCCATCGATAACGCCAATAGACCTGCGATATTAGCCTCTTACAAAAAAATGATGGCCAGCCTCAAAAAGTATCAACGTAAAGATGGTCTGTGGGGCCAACTAATCGATAAACCTGAATCCTGGGTGGAGACTTCGGGTTCAGCCATGTTTACCTACGCACTTATTACTGGCGTGAGAAACGGCTGGCTTGATGCCAAAGAATATACACCCATCGCACGCAAAGCTTGGTTAGCTCTCGTTGACTATATCAACGAACAAGGGGATATCTCCAATGTTTGCGAAGGAACGAATAGAAAAGATGACTATCAATATTACCTGGATCGAAAACAAAAGACAGGTGACATGCATGGGCAGGCACCGATACTCTGGTGTGTAAATGCTTTGTTGAAAAAATAACTTATTATGCAGAAAATTCTGATTATCCTCTTGCTGCTGCTTTGTAGTCAGGCAAAAGCGCAACCTATTCAATGGAAAGAACAGTATCCCGGTGTATGGAAAGGTACCTTTGGTCAGCCCGAGAAATATACCTTGCTGAGTGCTGCCGATAGTAAACCGCGCGCTGCAATACTTGAACAGCTCCAATCAACTGATTTTCCATTTCCGAAAATGGAAGTTCATGCGGAACTGATAGATGGGAAAACCTATGTGCGGATGCCATTGACAAAAAATGAACAGATCTATGGTTTGGGCCTGAATTTTCAAACTGTTCACCAACGTGGCAAGATCCTTAATCTGCATGTCGACCACTATGGTGGCAAAGATAATGGCCGGACGCATGCTCCAGTCCCTTTTATGTGTCCTCCAAGGGTTATGGTGTACTTGTTAATTCTGCGCAGTATCTGACCTACTACGTGGGTACGGGTGTTCGTAAAGATGCTAAGGAACCGGCAGAACCCAAGGATCGTAATACCGATAAAAGCTGGAACTCGCGTCCTTATTCAGATGCGGTAGAGATTTATATCCCAGCTGCAGGTGTGGAAATTTATGTCTTTGCAGGTATCAATCCCTTGGACGCAATCAAACGATATAATTTATTCTGTGGTGGTGGTACATTGCCGCCACGATGGGGACTGGGATTTACACAGCGGGTACAGAAACTCTATACCGCCGAAGAGGTAATTCATGAAGCCGCCCAGTTTGAGGAACATGGTTTTCCACTTGATTTCATTGGGCTTGAGCCCGGATGGCAGTCGCGTGCCTATCCATGTACCTTTGAATGGGACAAAGGGCGTTTTCCGGATCCAGCTGTTTTGATTAAGAAATTGGCCACGAAGGGAATCCGTCTAAATCTTTGGACAAATCCTTATATCTCGCCAGAAGCTGGTATTAGTAAGGCGATCGAACCTTATACAGGTTCTCATACCGTCTGGAATGGGACAGTGCCTGATTTGAACCATCCCGAAGCTAAAAAAATCCTCGCTAAACAATTTATGGATGCCCAGCTCAACATTGGCGTCAGCGGTTATAAAATGGATGAGGTCGACGGCTATGATTATTATCTTTGGCCCGATATGGCCAAATTTCCATCGGGGATCAGTGGTATCCAGATGCGGCAAACCTATGGTGTACTTGCGCAGAAACTGACCGATAGTTTATATAGAAACCAGAATAAACGCACGTATGGATTGGTGCGCGCATCCAATGCCGGAGCCAATAATTTGCCTTATGTCATCTACAATGATTATTACAG
The DNA here is from genome assembly GCF_019285695.1 of Sphingobacterium sp. E70. Lineage (NCBI taxonomy): Bacteria > Pseudomonadati > Bacteroidota > Sphingobacteriia > Sphingobacteriales > Sphingobacteriaceae > Sphingobacterium > Sphingobacterium sp. E70. Next base: position 4,187,834 of record NZ_CP079104.1, read on the forward strand.
TCATCAAGATTTTATTACGGCACTGGTCAATAGTGGATTTTGCGGTGTACTATGGACGCCGGAAGTACGGGGATCGAAGACAGGACAGGAGTGGCTACGTCGCTTTCAGTCCGTTGTCTTTTCGCCAATGGCCATGATCAATGCCTGGTCCAGTGGGACAAAGCCCTGGTCTTTTCCCGAAGTCGCTGATCAGGTGAAATATTATGCACAATTAAGGATGGAACTGATGCCGTACTTATATTCGGAATTTGCGAAGTATCATTTTGATGGCACGCCTCCATTTAGGGCGATGGTATTGGAAGAAGGTTTCCAAGGACAGGCCAAAGCTGTGGCGGACAATCAGGATCTGGAAACAAATCCTTACCTGGAAGCTGTGAATAGGGAAATAAAGGATCAGTATATGTGTGGTGAATATATACTGGTTGCGCCACTATTCGCTGGTGAGTCATCGCGAAAGGTGTTATTGCCAAAAGGTAATTGGTATGATTTCTATACCGGAAAATATGTGGGCAATGGAGCGGAGATCGTTGCCAATCCGGATATGGATCGCATACCGGTCTATGTCAAAGATGGTGGTATTATACCCATGATGGGCAGTCGTCTACACACGCCACTCCCCAATGAGAAAGTTGATTTGACCATCCGTCATTATGGGGAGAAGGAAGGGAGCTATCAGCTATATGATGATGACGGTGTAAGCTTTGATTACGAAAAAGGAAGTTATGTCTGGCGTCGGGTGTTGGTCAAAAAAGATGAAAAAGGAAGCTTGAGTGGAGAAATGTCAAGCCGCAACCAGGAAAACCCAATTCGTTTGGGCGGGTTCAATTTGAATTTATGACAAAATAGAAAAAACAAAATAGCTTATCCCTACTGGTTTAATAAGGTGATTTTTGGGATTAAATGACCATTTTTTACTGCTAAAAAGAACAGAATTTACACCATCTTACAGGAGGAAGTAAACGATATTTGGGTAATAACGAATTATAAACAAATAACCAAATAAGGGAATACAGATGAGTCTGTCATTAGCTTCGATCAATATGGAAGCTGAGACGAAATGTGGCCTTTATGGCCAGGATGCCTTAGTATAATAAATAACCAATTAATAAATATCTAACTTATGATGAAAAGTATCACAAAAATGGGGTGCTTTGTACTCTGCCTATTTTTAATAATGGGAAGTATGGGCTTACCGCTGTTTGCCCAACAAAATGTTCGGCTTTCCGGCAAAGTGAGTAATAGCAAAGGTGACGCATTACAGGGGTGAGCGTCCGGGTAAAAGGAAAGAGCCAGGAACAAGTACAGATGCTGCAGGCAAGTATCAGATTGAGGCTGCTCCGGCAAGTATACTCGTTTTTAGTCAAGTGGGGATGAAAGCCGAGGAGCGTACGGTCGGTGCTCAACGACAAATCGACGTACAGCTGGTTGAAAATGACAATGCCTTGATGAGATCGTAGTCACCGGCTATGGCGGTGTTGCAAAAAAACGAGATCTAACCGGGGCGATATCTTCTGTTAACGCAAAAAAATTCAGGAAAGACAACCCATTAATCTATTTGATGCCTTACAGGGACAAGCAGCCGGTGTACTGATCGTTAACGATGGCGGTGGTGCTCCTGGGGCAACAGGCTCCATACAGGTGCGGGGAACCTCAACTTTGAATGGGGTAATGGACCCTTGTATCTGGTCGATGGTGTTATCAATCCCGACGGTGCAAATATTAACCCTACGGATATCGAAAATATCGAAGTGCTAAAAGATGCTGCATCTGCCTCAATCTATGGATCGCGGGCGGCGAATGGTGTTATTTTGATTACAACCAAACGTGGAGCGGAAGGAAAACCTCTGATTAATGTAAATTATAACCATCTTTTTGGCCGTCTGGCACATTATATTCCTGTGAGTAATTCGGCTGAAGTACGTGAGTTTAGAAATATACAAGGACAAAATAGCAATATAGACTCGCTAAATCCAAGCTTTAATGCTGATAATGATCTTCAAAAATTGCTTCTCGGCAATCTTGCACAAAAGAAAGAGATCAAGTTAAGTATAGGTGGTGGCCAAAAAAACCTTCGGTATTACAGCAGTTTAAATTATTTGGATGATAAGTCCATTATACTGAATAGCTATGCAAAGCGTTTACAGTCGCGGATCAATGTGGAGTACCAAGCTTCATCGAAACTGAGATACTCAAACAATATCTCCTTCGCCTGGCAAAAGGCAACACCATTCCTATTGCCAATACGGTACGCGTCGTTATGGATAGGCCGGCATATTCATTAATCTATTATCCTGACGGATCATTAACGAGTTATGTTGGATCCAAACGAAATCCCATCGCCAATGCATTGTATGAGCAAAATATTGACGAAACCTATTCTGGTCAATTCAATAACCAATTGGACTATCAGTTGAGGAATGATCTGAAACTGACGACTTTGTTTAATGCAAGGTTGGATAACTTGCAAAATACAGGTTTTTCGCCTCGTTTTCTATCGGCCAATAAAGATCAGAACAGTGGATCGAATGAATTTACAAAGACTTTCTCCTGGGAATTTCAGGCATTTGCCAATTATAACAAAACATTCGCGCAGGACCATAACGTATATGCCCTGTTGGGATTTAGTGCCGATCGTAGACGTTTCGATCGTTTCCATTCCGAATATCTGAACAGTGTAAACGAAGAAGTCCTGGTCACATTCCCAGATTATCTGACCTCATCAAAGACCTATACATCCGCGACTGCAAATGCTACAGCCTCTTTATTCAGCAGAATTGGCTACAACTATAAAAGCCGTTACCTCCTGCAAGCTTCATACAGAAGAGATGGTTCCTCAAGATTTGGACCGAGTAACAAATGGGGAATTTTTTCTCGGGATCCGCTGCTTGGCGTTTTTCGGACGAAAATTTTATGAAATGGGCTAAACCGGCATTGCAGGATGCTAAACTCAGATATAGTTTTGGACAGCTTGGAAATGATAAAATAGGGGATTACGAATCTTATGCAAAGGTAGCATTTGGCGGAAACTACAATGGAGTGGGGGAGCTGCAATGACTCCGACATTAGGTAATTATTTGATCAAATGGGAGATGACTACACAGAATAATGTGGGCTTGGATCTTACATTTCTCAATGGAAAGTTGGGCTTTACCGCAGATTACTATGTGAAAACAACTACCGATCTGTTATATCCAAGGGAATTACCAAAAGAAACAGGATACACAAAACTTCAGGTGAATGTGGGATCAATCCGGACCCGCGGAATGGAGTTTGTTGTTAGTGCCCGACCAATCGTTCAATCAAATTTTAGCTGGGAAATCAATGGAAATATCTCCTTCGAACGGGGCAAGGTCGTGAAACTGGCCGACGGTATTCCTTTCTTTCCGGGGAATAAATGGTACCTCGAAGAAGGCGGACGCATCGGTAATTTTACGGATGGCGTAATATCGGTGTGTATGCTTGGGATGAGTCCAATGCCTATAACGACAATTGGGATAAATTGACACTTGTACTTGACGACCAAGGTAAGCCATTGTACCGTGACGGTAAACCTGTCTATACATCAGATGGTCAAAATTATGACGGTACGGTGCATCATATGTATGCCCCAGACGGTAAGTTGAAGGGGGAGATGCCGAGTGGCTCAACAATAAACGCGATAGCTTGATCAATGACGATGACCGCATGATTCTGGGAAATCCCACCCTGATTTCTACTTTGGTTTTATGCAAACATTTACCTACAAACGTTTTTCTTTAAATGTGCTTTTCAATGGCGCAATCGGTGGAGAAGTGTATAATGCTTTGTTACAACGCCAGAACTATCCTTCAAATACCGGGGCGGGGTCACCGGATATGGTATACAATGTATGGCGGAAACCGGGTGATGAGGCTAAGTATCCTTACTATCCTGAAAGAAATAACCGTGGAAACATGAAGACCAACCAAAACAGTCTGTACATCGAAGATGCTTCGTTTATCAGACTCGCCAGTGCACGTCTGGCCTATACGTTTAGTCCAAATTTGGTCAATAAATTGAAAATGAAGGGTCTTACAGCCTATATCTATGGAACAAATCTATTGACCTGGACGAACTACAATGGCTACGATCCTGAATTCAGCACAACGAATCCATTGACACCTGGTGAGGACGATGGCCGTTATCCAAGAAGGAGAGAGTTTGGTTTCGGTGTAAATGTTAATTTTTAGAAGATTTCAATTATGTACAAAATAAAAATTTTAGCAGCTTTATTTTTTTAGGCACCTTGGGTGGCTGTAAAAAATTCCTTGACGAAAAGCCACTTGCAGATGGAACATTGGGTCAGCATTATAAAAATATGTATGATGTGCAGGCCGCAATGGCGGGCATGTATAGTGCTTTTCAGCTTGAAATGGTCGGGAAAGAACAGTATACCGAGAAATATCTTTATTGGGGAGAATATCGGTCAGATAATTTCGATCGCTTTATTAGCTATACAAAGGACTATGTCGATGAAATTGTGTTGAACAGTATTACTCCTTCTAATGATTTTTCAGATTGGAGCGGCCTGTATACAACAATTGGGAGAGCGAATAATAACATCAAATATATTCCGCAGGCGGCTCAATTGGATAGTCGGATAACAATGGCAATGCAAAACGATTATTTAGCACAGAGTTATGCGCTTCGCGCCATGTCTTACTTTTATATTGTTCGTGTCTGGGGTGACGCACCGATCTGGTTGGAGCCCTACGAAGATGTGCAACAACCTGCTGGAAGGGCACGCGAACCGAAGGAGAAACTCATAAAAGATATAATTATTCCAGATCTGGAAAAAGCCTATTCGTTGATTACCAAAGATGCCAGAAGCCCGTTATGGACTATTGGTGAGGCTGGAATATGTGCGATTATGGCCGACGTGTATATGTGGCAGGGAGATCATGAAAATGCGATAAAGTGGATTGAAAAATTATTCGTAGCAAAGTCGCCGACCAATGTCAGTTATGCTGGTTTAAATGAAACCAATCTACAGGATGCAGCGACCTGGAAAACTATCTTTACAAATCCATCTTCCAGCAAAGAGACGATCTGGAGTATCCACTGGGATTATCTGAAAAATGGCTGTGCCTGCATGCAAACTTCCTGGACATCAAATAACAAACAGGTGATTGTGGATGAAGGGATCTGGACCAGCTGGTTTTTGCCGCAAACTACGAGTACACCAAGTCCGGATATTCGACCAAAACAGACGTTGGATGTTTATTTCGGTATGCCAAGCAATAAACGGGATCGATTTATTAAGTGGTATCCGACAGAAGCAAACCCAACCAAAGCGGATCCCTGGCCCGCAACAAATCAATTGCTTCCGGTCTATCTGACCATGTACCGTCTGAGTGACATTTATCTACTTTATGCTGAAGCCTTGAACGCAAGGGGCGACAGAGAAAGAGCCATTAAATATTTGAATTTTGTACGGAAACGTGCTCAACTTCCATTGTATGATCTGAGTGCACCTGAATTGGCAAGCCCCTATGCCCTGGAAACCGCAATCCTAAACGAGCGGCAGCTAGAGCTTTTCGGAGAAGGCAAAAGATGGTTCGACCTGGTACGAACGAATCGTGTTAAGGTTGTAATGGACCCTATTCTGAAACGTAGACAAGAGGATGCCGGAAACTTGGAAATGCCGGGATTCTTAGATCCTAAAAATAGAGCTTACTGGCCGCTGAGTAGAAATGTTTTGAACTCCAATAGTTTGTTGGTTCAAAATCCGGGGTATACAGATTAATGCGGGAATTTAGAAAAGGAAATCATGAAAAGAAATTTTGACATCAAGTGGATACAAGTTGGAGTGATACTCCTGACTTTACTGACAACTGGCTGTTCCTTTTGATATGGAATTGCAAGAAAATTACGATTACGAACATAAAACGTTGGACCCTAATATTGGCATTAGCGCGAAGAAGTTTTTAGAAAATCGTTCCTATGGAACCCCGAAAATCCAACAGATACTGCCTTCAAGTGGATGCGCATTGGTTTGGAATACGCGGGTATTGATCTTAACGAACTGGAAAAGGCAGATCGAACATTTATTTTTTTGCACAATGATGCCATTAAGATCTGGGATGCGAAGGCAAAAAGGTAACGGGTGGACTCTTTTTGAGTTTCCTATCGTAACAGGAGTGGATGGTACTGGAAAACCACTGACCAAACCTGCGACGAAATGGGAAAATTATAGCAGAGAAGATGTCCGGAATTATTTCCTTTACCTCATCTTGCAGGGCAAATATAACTTCGCTGATCTGAGCATCACCAATGTGAAGGTAAAAACCTTATTGCCGGCAAATACTGTCGCCAGTAAAGGATCGCTGCTGGGCTACTTGAATGAGGGGAAAGGTTTTGATCAGGGAGGAGCCATGTATTTGAAACTGGTGAACAACAACGATTTGGCTCCGATTCAGATTAATAATAAAACAACCAATAGATCGGGGGATATGGTGTTACGAATGGTGTGGTACATGTTTACGGAGTAAAGGGAAACACCACCGTCTATCCTTTTATTTCCTTACAATAAATTAAACACCTTAAATAAACTTAAATATGACCACAAAAAAACGGTATTTGCTTCACTCTCACTGTTATTAGTGATGGGGAGTAGCTGTGAAAAACCAGCTGCGGTAAAATTGCAACTAAATGGTATCGCCTGTGTGCAATGCCATACTATTCAATCGGCAGCCGATTTGCAGGCCTTAAGTCTACAGCCGGGCGACACGGTGATTATGAAATCGGGGCAATGGACAAATCAGGAATTGACATTTAGTGCGCAGGGAACAAGCCAGCAGCCTATTGTGTTACTCGCTGAACAGCCCGGAGCAGTGATCATGAAAGGTACTTCCTCCATCAGCATCACGGGTAAATGGCTCGTGGTTAATGGTCTTGTCTTCCAAAATGGATATACCTCCGGAAAAAATGTGGTCGATTTTACCTCTTCTTCATCAAATTGCCGGTTGACAAATACGGCTATTGTGGATTATAATCCGCCCGCAGCAACGACTGACTATAGGTGGGTATCCATTAATGGATCGAATCATCGTATTGATCATTGTTACCTTAAGGGGAAATTACATCAGGGGCCTACGATGGTGGTCTGGGGAACAAATAAAACGATGAAACACCGGATCGATCATAATTTCTTTGGGGAACGGGCAGAGCTACCGAATAACGGCGGTGAAACCATCCGTATCGGAACAAGTGACTGGTCTATGACCAGTGCATTCACGACGATTGAAGATAATATTTTTCAACGTTGCAACGGTGAAACTGAAATTATCTCGAACAAGATGGGGAGCGATACCATTCGCAATAACTTCTTCCACGAGAGCGAAGGGACGCTATGTTTGAGACATGGAAATGGTTCTGCTGTTTATGGGAACTATTTTGTCGGTAACGGCAATAGTGCAGCTGGTGGTATCCGGATCATCGGGGAGGATCATGTTGTCTACAACAATTACTTCCAAAATATGGCGGGAACAGGACAAAAAGCACCGGTGGCTGTCATGGATGGTGTACCTAATTCGCCGTTAAGTGGTTACTATCAAGTAAAACGTGTGAAGGTGGTGGCCAACACCATGATTAAATGTAAGCAATCATTCGATATCGGTTCGGGAAAAGGGGGAACAGTCGCACCTTGCCTCCAACAGATGGACATATCGCCAATAATGTGGTGTCGCAAGCTGCAAGTTCAACCATGCTGACCTTTACAGATCAACCCATTAATTTTACCTACCAGGGAAATATTGTATTTGATGTGCCGACGAGCCAACAGCTTCCAGCTGGTTTTACACGTCAAAATCCAAAATATACGTTGACAGCTGATGGAATCTATGAGCCGACCAGTACCAGTCCGGTGTTGGGTGCTTTTGTCGGTAATTATCCTTTTGCTGCAACAGCAGATGCTGGTGCTCCAAAATTGGACGCCCAGCATCGGGATTTACTGAAAGCACAAAATATCGGTCCGGGATTTATGACGGGACTGGGAAATAGCTTGGTCATCAATCCGTAAGGGTTCGTGTCGGAAGGACCCGGTTTGCCCTCATTTCTTTTTAAATAGAAAGAAATGAGGGTGTTTTTTAGGAGTCTGTTGGCTCCGGATTACTTTACTTTTTCACCGCGGTAGTATTGGTTCCACCTATCTTTGGCATAGCCTTTTTCAAGGTACTCAAATGAAGAAGCTGTCGCGTCTTCCACTTTCTGACCACGGTAGAAAACTTCCCAGCGATCTTTAGCATAACCGCCACCAAGAACGGTAAAGGAACTGGCAGTGGCATCGGTTATTTTGATCCCCTGATAATAAACTTCCCAGCGGTCTTTGGCATAACCATCAGTAATATATTCAAATGAAGAGGCTGTCGCTCCTGCAGTTTTTCACTTTTATAAAACACTTCCCAGTTATCCTTGGCATAACCGCCACCAAGTATCTTTACTGCGGCCCCGCCTTGTTGGCCATTCTTCTGACCTTTGTAGTAGCTGTTCCATCGGTCTTTAGCATAACCTTGCCCCAAATTTTCAAAACTGGAAGCATTTGCTTCCGCTATTTCTTTCGAAATAAAATGCCTTCCATGAATCTCTGGAATACCCATCCCTAAGACCTTGAAAGTGGAGGCTGATGCATTGGGGATTACCTGTCCGCTGTAAAAGACTTTCCAGGAATCCCTGTAATAACCATCTCCTACGAGTGTGAAGGTACTGGCTGATGCATCTTTGATTACTTGTCCTCTGTAAAAGACTTTCCAGGAATCTTTGGTATAATGATCACCTAGTATCTGAAACGAGGAAGCCGACGCCTCTTGCAATAACTCACCTCGAAAATATACTTTCCATGAATCCTTGGAATAGCCATTGCCTAACAATTTGAAAGAAGAAGCTGATGCATTGGAGATTACCTGACCGCTGTAAAAGACTTTCCATGAATCTTTGCTGTAATGATCACCTAATATCTGAAACGATGAAGCCGAGGCATATGGCATGGGTTCCCCTCGGAAGTATACTTTCCAGGCATCTTTAGTATAGCCACCTGTTAATACTTGAAATGAAGAAGCCGACGCATCCTTGATTATGTTGCCACGAAAATAAACTTTCCAAGCATCTTTAGCATAACCATCCTTGAGATATTTGAAAGTAGAAGCATTGGCATCCTTCACCTCTTGGCCTCTATAGAGGATCTGATTGCCGATTTTGATATAGCCACCCCCAGTTCCTGTGGGAGTAAAAAGAAGTGGTTTGGCTGATCCTTAACGATTGGATAGCCCAAGCTTACATTGGGAATAGTGACAGCTGTTATAGACAGTGTTAGCGCGAGAATTTTTAAAGTAGCCTTGATCATAAAATAAATCTTCTGTGTAAACTTAAAAGAAAATAATCGTATTTTTGTTATTTATTGATAAGACAAAAGAAAGTTGTTTAAGGTTTAATGGTGATTTTATTTTCTGTTAATTTTATACCGATTCTCTTTTTGTGAATCATTGACCTTTTATCAAAGTTGTACCGTTGCTAAAAACGGAAAAACTAGCCCTTCTAAAAAGATTGCCTCTTTTCTTTGCTTATTCTCTGCTTATTTATTGCTATTTCTTTGCTTATTTATTGGTGATTCTTTGGTTATTTATTACTTATTCTAGGCCGTTTCTTCGTTCTTTCTAGGGGCCTGGCTTGCCTCTGCTTTGCTATTTCTTTGGTATAATAGCAAAGAAATAGGATCAAAACGGTAAACAAAAAGTAAAGAAAATGCATACGAGGGGGTAGGTTGGTTCCTGTTATACCGATTCATGAATAAATCCTGAATTGAGTATACATGATAATTTTTATTCCGATATATATGACATATCCCAAAAGGACTAATTAAGAGTTGACAGATAATGTGACATCAAAGCGGACGGTTTTATGGAAGTACGGTCATATTTGTGTTAGGTCTGAGACGCGATAAGGGCAAGTATTTGGATAAGCAATATTTTTTTGTATATTGCTGGTTATGAGTTTTAAAGACAAATTAGAGAACTGGCGCACGTCAATCAATCGCGCCGGTAGTGGTGAGGAATTGTATATTTTGCTTTTGAACTACAAAAGGTTTATCAATAAAAATTGGATGGACGATTTTGGTGATCCGGGCAACTGGAAATCCGAACTAAATCAGGTCATCAGCAAAGTAAGAAAGAAAGTGGATGTGGCAGACATTCGAAATTGTGGGGATCTGTCGTCTTATCAGGACGATGCCCGACAGACTGCACATTCGCTCAATCATACCTTAAAATATCACCACTCATTGACAAAAGGGTAGGCTAGGCCTACCTTTTTTTTTGTGTAAAATTTTCTAAATAGATTCCCTAGCGGTATATAACCTCACTCTTTACGGTATATACCGCTTTATTTATATAACAAATCCCACCTTTTGGAGTTGCCCTCTGGTGCCGTATATCGTACAAACAGAAGCTATTATTAAAAAATATTTGCGGATGTCGGAAAATGTTTTTACTATTGTATAGTAGTATAGAATAGTATAGATTAATACTCGCCATACTACTGTATAATAACCAATCTATAAGAAGACCAATTTATGATCTACCACATGTATTACCGAATCTGTAAATGGCAGCGATGTAGTCTTGTCTTCCTTTTTATGCTAATGGCTGGTTTTGCGCACGCACAGAACCAATCGTTTGAATTGAGAGGAGTTGTATTGGATAGCGTCGGACATTTACCAATTTCCAATGTTACAATTGCCTTTATGGGAAAGAATGCAGTTGTATCAACGGATGCACAGGGACAATTTCTGATTAAAGATGCACACATCAACGATCATCTTGTCCTGACTTCGGTCGGATTCGACCGCAAAACTGTTCAGGTCACGAGTACCAACCGTATGACCATTTACTTATCCTCATCAAGTTCCAATCTGGATGAAGTGACTGTCGTAGCCTACGGTACGCAGAAAAAAAAACGAGCATGGTGGCCTCCATTACCTCGATCAACCCGAAAGAAATTAAGGGACCAACATCAATCTGACCTCCATGCTGGCGGGTCGGGTAGCTGGACTAATTGCTTACCAGCGAAGTGGGGAACCAGGTAATGACAACGCTTCCTTCTTTATTCGCGGCGTCGGTTCTTTTGGCGCAGGGAAAAAGGACCCTTTGATTTTGATCGACGGAATGGAATCCAATACCACGGCACTTGCCCGCTTACAGCCTGATGATATCGCTGGTTTTTCCGTATTGAAAGATGCAGCAGCCTCTTCGTTATATGGTGCTAGAGGTGCAAATGGGGTTGTTTTGGTCAATACCAAAAGCGGTATTGTCGGTAAGGCAAAATTCAATGCACGTTTTGAGAACTCCATCTCAACCAACACGCGTAATTTTAAATTCGCCGATAACATTACCTATATGAAGATGGCTAATGAAGCGGTATTGACCAGGGATCCAAAAGGAACCCTGCCTTATAGCCAAAACAAAATTGATCATACTGAACGGGGACGATCCGTTGCTCTATCCCAATAATAACTGGATCGACCAACTGATAAAGGACTATACCAACAACCAGCGCTTTAACTTCAATGTCACCGGTGGGGAAACCTTGCTCAATATTATGTCGCAGGTACCTTTAATAACGATAAGGGAATTCTGCGATCCGAAAATAGTAATAGCTTTGATAATAATATCAACCTGAAAAACTACTCCTTACGTTCTAATATTACCTTAAATGTTACCCCAACGACTATTGGAATTATCCGTACTTCGGCCCAATTTGATGACTATACAGGACCAATAGGGGCTATGATAAATGGGGAAATCTGATCAATGGTGGACAGCGCGTATTTCGTGAAGCAATTTGGTCCAACCCGGTAATGTTTCCGGCAATTTATCCATCTTCCTATTCTCCATTTGCGACGCATCCGCTTTTCGGAAATAACTTTATCCCAACCACCAAAACGCTATATAACAATCCCTACGCCAATATGGTCAATGGTTTTCAGGAATATAATAGCTCCACAGTCAATGTGCAATTGGAACTGAAACAGAATTTCGATTTTATTACCAAAGGTCTATCCGCTCGCTTAATGGCCTATACACAACGCTATTCTTATTTTTCTGTCACGCGGAGCTTTAAGCCATTTTATTACAATCTGGTCCGAATCCCAGGTACCAGCAATACGGTTTTAAGTCTGCTCAACGAAAATGAGGGTACGGAATACCTGGATTACAACCAGGGAAATAAAATCCTAAATACCACGACGTACGGTGAGTTTGCTGTCAATTACAACCGCACCATCGCTGAGGACCATGATATCACAGGGATGTTGATCGGTATTATCCGTAATTATCAGACCGCTAATGGTGGCGACTTGCAGGCTTCTTTGCCTGCTCGCAACCTCGGGGTTTCAGGTCGCGCAACCTATGCGTTCAAAAACCGCTACCTTTTTGAGTTTAACTTTGGCTACAACGGTTCCGAACGTTTCTCTAAAGATCATCGTTTTGGTTTCTTCCCCTCTTTTGGTGTAGGGTGGAACCTAAATGAGGAAAAAATGTTTGAATTTATGACCCCTGTCGTTTCCCGCTTAAAATTGAGGGCAACCTATGGTCTGGTGGGTAACGATCAGATTGGCGAAGATCGTGATCGTTTCTTCTATCTATCGCAAGTGAATCCGAATAACGGTGGCCGAGGTTTCTCTTGGGAAATAACTGGGATTACACACGGCCTGGTTATTCCATATCGCGGTATGAAAATCGTGATATTACCTGGGAACGGGCAAAAACCTTCGATGCTGGATTTGACCTGAATCTAAAAAATGGCTTGGGTGTGGTGTTTGATTATTACAACTCTACCCGCAGCAATATCCTAATGGTGCGTTCAAATATTCCTTCTACAACTGGTTTTCAGTCTGATATCCAGGCTAATATCGGAAAGGCGCAGAGCCGAGGATTTGACTTGGCCCTGGATTACAATAAGTCCTTTCAAAATACCTGGTGGACTCAGTTGCGGGCGAATATGACCTATGCAACCAACAAATTACTGGTTAACGAAGAGCCTGACTATCCGGCAAATTTATCCTACCTCTCTCGGCTGGGACATCCGATCAAACAATCGTATGGTCTGATTGCTGAACGTCTGTTTGTCGATGATATCGAAGCGGAAAACTCGCCGCTACAGAATTTTGGTGGCGCCTTTAAAACCATGGGTGGTGATATCAAATACAGGGATATCAATGGCGATGGTAAAATCACGGATTTAGACAAAGTGCCGATCGGTTATCCGACAGATCCCCAAATTATTTATGGTATGGGTTTTTCTGTGGGTTTCAAAGGCTTTGATGTCAGTGCATTCCTACAGGGATCTGCCCGTTCATCATTCTTTATTGATCCGGGAAATATTACACCTTTTGCGATCAACGGACCTTATCAAAACGGTTTGTTGCAGGAAGTGGCAAACAGCTATTGGTCCGAAGATAACCAGGACGTTAGGGCCCTGTGGCCACGCTTGACGGATGGTTTTAACAACAATAATAATCAGTTTTCAACCTGGTGGATGCGTAATGGCGCATTCTTACGATTGAAATCTGTTGAATTGGGCTACAATCTCCCAAATCAGTTTCTCAACAAGTTTAAGATGTCCAATGTCCGTTTTTATGTCAATGCACTCAACCTTGCCGTATGGAGCAAATTTAAGATGTGGGATCCTGAAATGGGTGGTGAAGGATTAGGCTATCCTGTGCAGGCTGTGTATAACGTAGGTATTAACGTAGGATTTTAAAAGGCAGTTTATCATGAAAAATCTAAGATTAATTAAATTACTGGTTGCGTCAGGTTTATTGTTTTTTCAATCCTGCAACTATTTGGATGTCGTGCCGGATAATGTGGCGACAATAGATAATGCATTTACGATGCGTAGCGAAGCAATAAAGTACTTGGCTACCTGTTATTCATACCTGCCGCCGGATGGTGATCCGACCAGAAATCCAGCTTACCTTGCAGGGGATGAATTCTGGCTGGACTACCCAACCCTCAGTATTGATGGAACAAACTGGAATATTGCCCGTGGAAATCAGAATGTCACCAATCCTTACGTGAACTATTGGGATGGTTATATGTATAATGCCATTCGCGATTGTAATATTTTTCTGGAAAATATTCGTAATCCCGAAAAAGTACGTGATATGACACAGGACGAGCGTACCACTTGGGAAGGAGAGGTGATGTTCTTAAAAGCATACTATCACTTTATGTTGATGCGGCATTACGGACCTATTCCTACAATGGATGTCAACTTATCTGTAAATACTTCTATCGAGGATGCAAAAGTTAAACGCCAGCCTATTGATGAGGTTGTCGATTATATAGTCAAGGTTCTTGACGAGGCAATTCCTAAACTACCCAATACGGTCCAGTCTCCGGTTACGGATTTGGGCCGTATTACCAAAGCCTATTGCCTTAGGGATTAAAGCAAAAGTATTATTATATGCCGCGAGTCCGTTGTTCAACGGTAATACGGATTATGCGACCTTTAAAAATGTCGATGGGACACTGTTCTTCAATCAGAGCTTTCAGTTGGAAAAATGGCAGAAGGCCGCCCGTGCTGCAAAGGAAGCGATTACCGCATGCGAGAACCTGGGAATGGGTCTATACCAATTTCCTGGTACTGTATTTCCGCTCTCCGATACGACAATGATTCAAATGAGCGTTCGCAATGCTGTGACTGAAAAATGGAACAAGGAAATTATCTGGGCAAATCCGACTTCACGGGCCTGGCAGATGCAGTATTCATCCATGGCACATATTGATCCCAATAATGCAGGTAATAACAGTGTACATGGTACCTTAGCACCTTCCTTAAAGATTGTTGACCAATTCTATACCCGAAATGGCGTGCCAATGGACGAAGATAAAACCCTGGATTTTAGTAATAAGAATCAGCTTCGTTCGGGTAACTATGCAGAGCGGTTCAATAATATTCAGAATTATCAGACTGCACGTGTACATTTTGATCGCGAAAATAGGTTTTACGCCAATGTTGGTTTTGACGGGGATCTGGTTTATGGAAAATAGTCCAAGCCGTAGTGATGAAAATACCTGGACCACACAGTTGCGCCTGGGATTATTTGGTAGCGGACTCTCTATTCCTGTGACGACATACTATCCCAAAAAATTAGTGAATTGGAAATTTGCTTTCAAAGATGGCAATAGTTCACACATTGAAGAATATCCTTGGCCGATGATGCGCCTGGCGGATCTGTACTTGATGTATGCCGAAGCCTTGAACGAAAGCGAGGGACCAACAGCCGATGTCTTTTTATACCTCGATAAAATTCGGAAAAGGGCTGGGTTGGAGGGTATCCAAGAATCCTGGTCAAAGTATGCGTTAAATCCTGCTAAACCGACAAGCAAGCAAGGCTTGCGCAGCATTATCCAACGTGAACGGAATATTGAAATGAGCTTTGAGGGATCACGTTTTTGGGATCTGAAACGCTGGAAGCTGGCGGCACAGGAACTGAATAAAAACATTACCGGCTGGGATAGAAACCAGGATAAAGATCATCCCGAACTTTTCTATAAAGAGCAGACCTTTTTCAACAACGTTTTGTGGCACCGAGAGATTACTTCTGGCCGATAAGGAAAACAACCTTTTGGTCAATCCCAACTTAGTACAAAACCCAGGTTGGTAATCCCTTATTAAATAGAAAAATTATGAAAAATCTAAAATATTTAAACTATTGCTATGTCCTGATCGGTCTTTTTTATCTATTGGCTGGTTGTAAAGAGGAAAAGGGATGGACGCTGCTTGAAGATGACCAAACGAAACCAGGTATTGTGCAAAATACTTCTGTTACCAACGGCTACGGACAGGCAACGATACATTACAGTTTACCGTCCAGTCAAAATGTATTGTATGTAAAGGCCGAATATGTCATGGCCAATGGACAGACACGGATTGTAAAATCATCAACCTATAAAAATGAGATCTTAATCGACGGTTTTCCGGATACACAAAAACATATTGTAAAGCTTTACGCCGTCAATAAGGCCGAAGTGGCTTCAGATGCTGTGGACGTTACAGTAGAACCTAAAACACCGATTTTTGATCTCGTATTCGGGCAAATGAAAATTGCGCCGACATTTGGCGGCGTCCGGATAAGTTCAATCAATCAGGAAAAAGGTGATGTCGTTATTGTCCCTATGGTTGACTCCTGAATAATGGGGAATATTTGCCTTTGGACAACTATTATAGCCAGGATTCCCTGATCTTATATAATATCCGCGGACTGAAATCCCGTGAAATGAAATTTGCCTTTTATGTGCGTGACCGATGGTTAAATAAATCGGATACGTTGTATACCTCGCTGACACCTCTGGAAGAAAATCTTTTTCCGAGACAGCAGTTTGCAGCATTACACTTACCGGGGATGCGCAGTATATGTACGGGACGACTTCGGAAATGATGTGGGACGGCAACATGAATCCCTCCCGATGGCCAGCCTTATATACAGTTGAAAGTGCCGGTGCTCCGCAATCCCTGACTTTTTCTATCGGTAAGGAAGCAAAATTAAGCCGTGTCGTGATTTTCCCACGTCGGGAAAATGGTTTTTACGATAAGGGTAACATGCGTGAATTTGAAGTCTGGGGAAGTAACATTCCAAATCTGGATGGCTCCTGGGAATCTTGGTCTAAACTGGCAACCTGTACCGTGCGAAAACCTTCGGGTACTCCAGCTGGAACAAATACCAACGCAGATGAAGTATATGGCATCGCAGGTTGGTCTTTTGATATGCCCGAAGATGCACCAAAATACAAATATCTACGGATCCGCAATCTGCGCAACTGGCGTGGTAGTTACTTTATCCAGATTGCCCAAGTACAAGTATGGGGTGTTTATTAACTATTAAAAAGAAAATGAAGATGAGAACATATCTATGCATACTGGCCTTGTTCGGCGTTTGTTTATTCGGCGCATGTTCTAAGATGGATGAATTTACCAAATTCACCGATGGACAGGAAATAGTATATCCTGCGAAGCTGGATTCCATCAAAATACGTTCGGGAAAATATCGTGTACAAGTAGATGGCATCTTTCGGGTGAACGCCGGAGTTTCCGAGCTGCGCGTGTATTGGAACAGTAGACAGGATTCCATGAAGTTTCCGGTAAAATTGACTGATGCTATCGATACCGTACATTATGTGATTGAAAATCTACCGGAAGGGCCCATGAATTTCGAAATCCGTACAGTAGATAGCCAAGGAAGATTTTCGGTGCCGACCTTTCTTGTTGGAAATGTTTATGGCGATCGTTATCGTGAAGGACTTTTCCAGCGGACAATATTGGATCAGAATTTTATGGCTGATCAACAATTTCAACTTGCCTTACAGGATGTGACACCGAGTGTGGGATTCTATGCCGTTCGCATGACTTATAAGAATCAAAACAATACAACTACGGATACCGTGGTGCGGACGAAAGAGCTGAATGAGAAAATTAATCTCTTGGACTATCTGCCGAATCAGGAGATTGCTTACCAGACTGTATTTCGGCCTGATAGCAATGCGATTGATACCTTTATGGTGCAGCGCAACAAACTACCGATAAAAAAGGCGACATCAGTATTTGGTGTCTGAAGAATTACAAAACTCCGTTTACAGCGACGGCTTTCGATGGCAACCGTTGGGGAAATCTGGATCATTGGATAACCAATACGAGCATGAAAAACCACAATGGTTATGGTGGCTTTGGTTCGGATGATGGGGTGTGGTTAACATTGAAGCCGGATGGGGCGCTCCAGCGATCGTAAATGGTAAAATTGAGCAAAAAGTAACCTTATTTCCTGGTAAATATCGTTTTTTTGTAACTTATCCTGGACAAATTATGATCAACCGCCAGCAAAACTGGTCGTAAGCAAAGCAAATAGTGGAATTCCAGATCTTGAGCAAATTCAACAGGCAATGGCCCATGCAGACGTAAAATCCGATGGGGTCTATTTTGAAATCAAGGAAAAAGTCACCTTAAATATGGGGATGCTGGTCAATTTTCAACCGGACCATTACATGAAGATTAACGCGTTTCAGATCAATTTACAATAATATCAAACAGAATGAAGATAGCTATTTTCGCGCTATGTTTTATGCTCAGTACGGTAATGTTAACGGCCCAGTCCTTTAAGGTAAAAAAGGGGGATAACCTTGGCCTACAACAAGCAGACCGGAACATATTCGCTAAGCAAAGATCAAGTCACTTATTTAAAAGATGCCAGTGCTTATCTAACACTTGCCAATGGACAAAAAATTAGTACAGACAAACTGAAGGATGGCCGTAAAGTGACTGAGACGGTAATTCAGGATAATTTGGGAAAGGGTACACGTTATACCGTTTCTTCCAAGACTACTACTGGAATAACGTTGTTACAGCATTTTTATTTCTATGACAACAGTGATATGGTTATCCTTGAACTGGAAGTCAAAGGAAAAAACCTGTCAAGTAATGAATTGGTTCCGATATGGTCCAATGCGACCATATCATCGCTTGGGAAATCACTTTATCAGGTCGCTGTTCCTTTTGACAATGATACCTTTATCTCCTATGAAAATAAGGCGATTTCTTCGAACAATAAAGTGAGTGCAGAAGTTGCTGTGGTTTACGACAGAGAGCGTAGCCATGGCGTATTGATCGGTTCGTTGGATCAATCGGTCTGGAAATCGGGGATTGATATCAAAGGCGACAATGGACAGTATAACTTGATTGCTGCCAAAGCGGGATTTACCGATGTGGCTATTACACGGGATTCAATGGGCCATGGTTTTGTGAGCGGCAATGTGATCCGTTCGCCGAAATATGCGGTGTCTTATGTAAATGACTGGCGTATGGGATTGGAAAACTATGCTAAAATCCACCGTAAGTTGTCACCGCCCTATGTAAAAAAATGGCAAGGTGCGACCCCTGTGGGTTGGAATAGCTGGGGTGTGATACAAGATAAAATCAATTTTCAGAATGCCACGGCCACAGCCGAATATTTTGCGAAGGATATACCTTATTTCCGTAATGCAGGTGGCGAAGCTTTTATTGATCTGGACTCCTTTTGGGATAATATGACACCAGGCGGAATGTCGGGCGACTATACACAATTGAAGCAGTTTGTTCGCTATTGTGATTCTTTGGGTCTTAAACCCGGTGTTTATTGGGCTCCTTTTACGGACTGGGGCCATGGAAGTGGACCGGACCGCAAGGCAGAGGGAAGCCAATTTACCTTTGGCCAACTTTGGACCAAAACACAAAAAGGCTACCATAATTTAGACGGGGGCGGGCTTTGGATCCAACACATCCTGGTACACAGGCCCGCATGGATGTGATCTTGGGGAAATTGGTCGACTGTGGGTTTAGAATGATCAAGATCGACTTTCTTTCTCATGCCGCAATCGAATCCACGGGTTTCTATGATAATAAAATTCAGACGGGTATGCAGGCATACGCTGTAGGAATGAAGCATTTGGTCGATGTTTTGCAGGGTAAGATGTTGATCTATGCAGCGATTTCTCCTTCCTTGGCGACAGCACAATTTGCACATATGCGCAGAATTGCCTGCGATGCCTGGAAGACGATCGACCAAACACAGTATACCTTAAACAGTGTCAGCTACGGTTGGTGGCAGACCCATCTCTATGATTTTATTGATGCAGACCACCTGGTCTTTCACGATGAAAGTCCTGAAGTCAATAAAGCAAGATTGCTTTCAGGCGTTGTAACGGGGACCATTATCCTTGGCGATGACTTGTCGAAAAAGGAAAACTGGCAACCTAAGATGAATCAATATCTGCAGGATCCCGAAATTTTAAAGATTATAGCTGATGGTAAGAGCTTCCGTCCGGCAGGATTTGTAGAAGGAAAAGCTGCAAATACCTATTATTACAAAAAGATAGGAACAGATCTGTATGTGGCGGTATTTAATTACAATACCACCCCGGCAGCAATAAACATAGATTTTAAACAGATTGGCCTAACGCCAAACAAAAAATATAAGGCGGTGGACTTGTTTGATAAAACAAATCAAGAGCTTAGCGCTGAAAAATCCATTGCCTTTGAGCAAGCAGGAGCAAAATTATTTAAAATTGCCCTGCTTTAATCACAACGTATGAAGATAAGCAAAGAAGAACATTTTAAAGTATTGATCGATCGGATCAAACGCTTGGAAGCATTGAATACTCTGTCAAAACATGAATGTATTGTACAAGGGGTATTGGACGCCATTGACGCTAATGAGCTGGAGGTACATTCCAGCTTACCTTCTGTCAATAACTTGATCCAATACCTAGGCTATGCACGCGAAACATTTGCCAAGGCTTATCGGGATCTGATTGCCCATGGTGTCGTGGAATCAAAAACAGAAAGGGATATTTTGTGGTGAGCAACAATACGCAGATGAAACAAAAAGTTGCGGTACTGTTATATGCGTACGATACCTTTCAAGATACATTGGTGAATGAATTGCGGGCCAATCTTCCGGAGGAGGTAACAGTGGATCTCTTTTTCCATCACAACAACATGGAGACTTTTGAAGATATTTTCAATCGTATCCAGGGACGATATACCGTATATATTGTCGCTCCAATTGAAAATAAAGAATCTGAATTGCTGCTACGTTCCATCCCGGCTTCCAAATTATTGATTATTGATCGCTTGGTGGACCTTGGCGAAGACTATTCCTATGTGTCACAGGAATTTGAGGAGGCAACCTATGCTGTATTTCAAGAACTTTACCCAAAGATCAAAAATATAAAGAAGTGATCTTCTATTTTCGGGAAAATACAGCCGAACCCAATGAAATCAAAGATGCTTTCTTACGCTTTCTAAAAGAGTATAAAGTAAAAGGTCGGATCGAAAAGCAATATCATGTAGGCGACCTAAAAAAGGAAAGCTCTATTTTACCATTCATAATCCAGAGCTGTACCAAATGCTGAAAGAAGTTTTGCAAAAAGATTGGACTTTGGGGCAGGATCTAGGTATTCTTTCTCATAATGATGATGTCATCAAAGAGATTATTAGTGGCGGTATTACCACCTTTTCGACAAGTTTTGCTCGGATCGGATCGGAGGCGGCCAGGTTTGTGCTGGAAAGAACATTGATCAGGGAAGTTGTACCAACAACATTGGTAGACCGCAACTCCGTATAAAATAGGAAAGGTTTTACGATGATAGTTTTTAGTTTTTGTCTTTTTACTGGTCTGGTTGCTTTGGGATCCTTATGGAAGTTTAAGACCAATTATTCCAATACATTAAACGGTTTCTTTCTTGCCGGAAAGAGCAACAGTTTTTGGATGGTCGGTTCGGCTTTGCTATTGACCAACCTGAGCGCCAATCAGTTTATAGGTGAAAATGAATCGGTTTATATCAATAATCTTTCGGTGATCGGTTGGGGGTAAGCTCTGTGGTCGCCATGCTCTTGGTTTCGGAATTTTTGCTGCCCATCTATTTCAAACATGGCTTTCGTACAGTACCGGACTTTTTAGCATTGCGGTTTGACTCCAAAACCAAAATATTGGTCTCTATTCTGATCTTGATCGGGTATATTGTTAACTTATTGCCGCCGGTATTATACGGTGGCGCGCTAAGTCTGACCACAATGTTTGATGTGCCAGGACTGCTGCATATCAGTTATTGGCAGAGTATCTGGCTATTGGTTTGGGCATTGGGTATCATCGGTAGTTTATACAGCATATTGGGGGATTGAAGCTGATTTCTTTGTCCGACATGGGACTCGGGCTCTGTTTGTTTATACTTGCTGTGCTCATTCCGATTTTCGCGTTTTGGCAGCTGGGTAATGGTGATATCTGGGCTGGTGTATTGCAACTGTTTCACGATAAAAGAGATCACCTCAATGCGGTGGGATCAAAACAGGATGCAGTGCCTTTCTCCACCTTGTTTACAGGGATGTTGCTGATCAATTTCTATTACTGGGGAATGGAACCTTATATTGCGCAACAGGCATTAAGCGCTAAAAATTTAAAAGAAGCACAGAAGGGAATGACTTTGGCTGCCGGTGGAAAACTCCTGATGCCACTATTGATCAATTTGCCTGGTCTCCTGGCGGTACACTTATTACCGCATGTACAGCCTACAGCTTCCGTTTTTCCAAAACTTATTGTACTGATCTTTCCGGATGTGCTGATTGGCTTTTCCTTGGCATTGGTCTTTGGTGCTGCAATGACTACCTATACTGCCGGCCTTCAGAGCTGTGGTAGCTTATTTATTTTTAATATCTACAAGCCTTATTTGGAATATAAGAAAAGAGACCTTAATGAAAAAGAACTGGTCAGAAAAGGGAAACTGTTTGAATTGATCATCTCTATCTCGGCCATGTTTATTGCACCTTTTATTCTCTTTGCTCACGATGGTTTTTATACGTACTTACAAACGGTATCGGGGCTGTTCAATATGCCGATCTTCACCATTATGATCTTGGGGATTCTCTCCCGCCGTGTGACACCAAGGATGGCACAAATTGGCTTGTTCCTGTATATGTTTAGTTATTTTCTGCTGGTGTTTGTATGGAAGACAGAACTACACTATCTGCACCTATTCGCATTACTATTTATCGCTGTTGCGCTGGTCATCTGGAGTGGAAGTAAATTGAGCCAGCCAAACTACCTATCGGTCTATCAATTTGAGTTTTCAGGTCAGGACAAAGGTAGTTATTGGAAGGGGAGGTACGGGGTCGGCACCTTTCTCATTCTATTGATGATTGTCATCTATTTTGTTTTTTCACCATTGGGCATCGCTCAATAAATTGTATAAGTCGCTATGTTAATGCACAGAAAAATTAAATACCTCATCTTTACATGCTTGACCCTTTGCTCAGCCACAACCTATGCACAACGCTATTACCTCTGGGATAATAAGCCCGCTACGGACTGGATGACCGAAGCTTACCCCATCGGAAATGGACGAATTGGCGCCATGATCTTTGCTGGAGTAAATCAAGAACATATTCAATTTAATGAAAATAGCCTATGGACTGGTGATGAACAGGAAACGGGCGCTTATCAGGCTTTCGGTGATCTTTTTGTTCGCTTTGATTCCGATGTTAACAAGTCTTTTACAGCTTATAGCCGGAAATTGAATTTGGATAAGGGGCTGCATGAAACCGCCTATCAGCAGGATGGACAGCAGATCAATCGACGGTATTTTGCCAGTCAGCCGGATCAGGTCATGGTATTTGACTATACAAACAGTAGAAAAGGGAAACTGAATGCCGTAATTGCTCTTCAGGATACACATGGGCAGACCGTACAAGTGGAAGATGGCCATTTGCGATTTCAGGGTAAGCTAGCCAATGGCATGCAGTATGCTGCCCAGGTGAAGGTACAGGTGGTCGGTGGTTCACTTTCCGAAACAAAAGATGAAAAAGGACAGGCTGTCCTTACGGTAAAATCTGCTGATAGAATCGTTCTGCTGCTGAGTGCGGCAACAGATTATGCCAATACGCGGGCAACAAAATGGAAGTCGGCTGAAAATCCAGTACACGCCAATGAACGTTATCTGAACCAAGCGAGAAAATATGACGTAGATAAACTATTGGCAAGGCACGTCGCAGATTATACGGCACTGTTCAACCGGGTGGATCTGGATCTTGACCATAGTCAGTTGGATGGCAAACAGACAACAAAAATGTTGTTGGAAGCGTATAAAAAACAGCCGATCCCGGCGCTAGAAGCCTTGCTCTACCAGTATGGACGCTATCTTTTAATCAGCTCCTCCCGAAAAGGTGGCCTGCCAGCAAATTTACAGGGACTCTGGAACAACAGCAACAATCCGCCATGGCGCTCGGACTACCATTCCAATATCAATGTGCAGATGAACTATTGGCCTGCCGAAGTGGCCAATCTGAGTGAATCGGCCTGGCCTTACCTCGATTATATCAATAGCATGCGCGAGGTAAAGAAAGTAAATACACAAAAGGAATTTCCGGGCGTACGGGGCTGGACCGTAAAGACCGAAAATAATATCTTCGGTGGCGAGAGTTTTCTTTGGAACTCCCCTGGAAGTGCTTGGTATGCGCAGGCCCTGTGGGAACATTATGCCTTTAATAAGGATGGGAAGTATCTACGCGAGTTTGCATATCCAATTTTAAAAGAAGTAAGTGAATTTTGGGATGATCGTCTGGTACGAAGACCGGACGGAACTGTGGTGGCACCACAGGGTTGGTCGCCAGAACATGGCCCCACGGAGGATGCCGTGAGCTATGACCATCAGATTATTTACGATCTCTTTAACAACTACATCCAGGCAAGCACAGTTTTAAATATTGACGCTGACTATCGTAAACATATTACGGCACTTCGCGATGCATTGCTCAAACCCAAGATTGGTCAATGGGGGCAGTTGCAGGAATGGGAAACCGATCGTGATGATCCACAGGACAAACATCGCCATGTATCGCATTTGTTTGGCCTATATCCCGGCAATCAATTCTCGGTTTTGAAAACACCGGAACTTGCCAAGGCTGCACGAGTCACCCTGACCGCACGTGGCGACGAATCTACCGGTTGGTCCATGGCCTGGAAGGTTGCCTTCTGGGCGAGATTACAGGATGGAAATCATGCCTATAAGATTTTAACGAATTTCATTAACCTCGTCGGCGGAGAGGGCATCGATTATAACAATGGAGGCGGAGTGTATGCCAACTTGCTCTGTGCGCATCCACCCTTTCAGATTGATGGCAACCTCGGTTATGTGGCTGCCCTGAGTGAAATGTTGCTACAATCGCAAACTGATGTTCTGGAATTACTTCCTGCCTTGCCCGATCGTTGGTCTGCCGGGACAGTCAAAGGACTCAAAGCCCGGGGCAATGTACAGCTAGATAAGATGGAATGGAATAACAGAAGTATTACGCAGCTCGTCCTTTCTTCGCCGAAGGATCAAACAATTCAGGTATTAAGTCCTTCCAGATTAGAAGGTCTTGCATTGCAAGAGCAAGTCAATGGCAAATACCTTTACAAGATTCAACTGAAAGCAAACAAAATAGTCAAGTTCGTTAACAAATCCTAAATCTATTTATATATGCCAACCCATCATTTTAAACATGTTGTACTCGGGCTCTTGATGACTCAAGGGCTTGTCCATCTGGATGTGCAGGCGCAGTCCAAACAGATTCCCATTGAAACCAGATCAAATGCACTTGTATTGGAGTACGATTCCACGAAAACACTGAAAATGCTCTATTACGGTGAAAAATTGAGTGATTCAAAAGAGTATGCGACCATTGCAAGCGGTTATAGACAATTGACAGACTATAGTGGCCTATCCAATGCGGCTTATACCCTTCAGGTTCAAAAAATCTACTGGAACCTGCCATTAGTCTTGTCCATGCCGATGGTAATCGCTCCCTGGACTTGCGCTATGAAAAGCATGCGGTGAAAGACCTGGATGCCAATGTTAAACAGCTTGATATCACGCTGAAAGATCCAGTATATGATATTTACGTCGTGTTACACTACAAATCATTTTCGAATGAAAATATCATTGAGCAGTGGGCAACTATCCAGAATAAAGAAAAAAAAGTTGTTACCCTCGAAAAGTTTGCTTCGGCCAACCTGACCCTGCGCTCAAAAGCGTATTGGTTGCGGCAGTATCATGGCGACTGGGCAAAAGAAATGCAGGTGGAGGAGACCCCATTGACGCACGGCATCAAAGTGTTGGACAGTAAACTCGGAACACGCGCAAACTTATTCCAACCGCCTTCCTTTATGGTGTCATTGGGCAAGGCGGCATCCGAAGATGAAGGAACCGTCCTGATGGCAAGCCTTGGGTATAGCGGAAATTTTAAGGTGGATTTTGAAGTCGACTACCTCAATAACTTACGTATTATCGCCGGAATAAATAATTATGCTTCCAATGTGAAACTGGCCAGCAACCAAGAGTTTACAACGCCCAAATTGATTTATACCTTATCGACGAAGGGAAAAGGAGAGGCTTCCCGGAACTTGCACAACTGGGCTCGTAAATATCAGTTGTTGGATGGAAATGGCGAACGCCTGACTTTACTTAATAATTGGGAGGCGACCTACTTTGATTTTAATGAGCAAAAATTGAAAGGACTGCTTCAGGATACCAAGAAACTAGGAGTAGACCTTTTTTATTGGATGATGGCTGGTTTGGAAATAAATATCCGCGTAATAGTGATCACTCGAGCTTGGGAGATTGGCAACCTAACCGCACAAAATTGCCCAATGGTATTGCGACGCTTGTGGAAGAAGCGACTAAACAAGGTGTTAAATTTGGTATCTGGGTAGAACCCGAAATGGTCAGCCCCAAATCCGAACTCTACGAGCAACATCCGGATTGGGTCGTTAAACAGCCGCAGCGGGAAGAACATTACTTCCGCAATCAGCTAATCCTGGATCTGACAAATCCCAAGGTGCAGGATTTTGTTTTTCATATCTTGGACGATCTGTTTACCAAAAATCCGGCATTGGCATACATCAAATGGGACTGTAATGCGGTGATATACAATGCGCATTCCGCATTTCTGAAAGATCAGGGCGCCTTTTATATTTCGTATGTCGAAGGCCTTTATAAGGTGTTGGAACGTATTCGTGCGAAGTATCCAAAGGTGCCGATGATGTTATGTTCGGGTGGCGGTGGCCGCGTGGACTATGCAGCGCTTCGGTACTTTACCGAATTCTGGCCTTCGGATAATACAGATCCCCTGGAACGTATTTTTATGCAGTACGAATATTCGTACTTTTTTCCGGCAATTAGTACCTCAAACCATGTGACAGACTGGGGAAAACAGTCCCTCAAATTCCGTACGGATGTAGCCATGATGGGCAAACTGGGTTTTGATATTGTGGTGAGTCACCTGAATGAGCAGGATCTGTTATTCTCCCAGCAGGCGGTAAAGAATTACGAGGCGCTTAAAGCAACAATCTGGCATGGGGATCAGTATCGTTTGGCCGATCCGCGTGAAGGTGACTTTGCCGCCCTGAGTTATGTGAATAGCAAAAAAACAGAAGCTGTCATCTTCAACTATCTGGTCAATAACCGTTATGGCATAGGTTCAACGGATCCAGTGCGTTTAAAAGGACTAGATGCCCAAAAACAATACCGGGTGGAGGAGATCAACTTGTATCCGGGAACCAAGTCGAGCTTAGGCCAGGGACAAACCTATTCGGGCGATTACCTGATGAAAGTCGGCGTGAATCCTGATCTGAATAGCAACCGTACCAGCGTTTTGCTGAAGATCTCGGCACTTTAAAAAAATAACTGTGGCACATCCGAAGCTCCGATTCCAACAGTCTGGACTTCGGATGCGCCAAATTTATAAACCCAATTGAGCAATAAACTCAAAAATCATGATAAAACCTAAACAGTATAAGAGGACTCTTCTGGCCCTGCTACTCAGCGTTGCCAGTGGATTTTCTACCCTACAGGCCAAAGTACAGCTGCCTGCCTTTATTGGCGATAATATGGTACTGCAGCAGAAAGAAAAGGTCAAGATCTGGGGAACCAGTACCGCAGTAGGCAAGGAACTTAGCGTAAACAGCAGCTGGAATAACAAAAACTATCAGGTAGAAGTCGATCAACAGGGGAGATGGCAAGTCTTCTTGGAGACACCGAAATACGGTGGACCCTACCAAATTACAATCAATGATGGGGATCAATTGATCCTAAATAATATTTTGATCGGTGAAGTCTGGTTCTGTTCGGGGCAATCAAATATGGAAATGCCCCTGGCGGGTTGGGGTAAGATCAATAACTTCGGGCAGGAAATCAAAGCAGCCAACTTCCCCAATATTCGCATTTTGCAGATTCCAAAAGCAACGGCCAATCAACCTAGTACAGCAGTTAAGGTTGAGTCTGGTGGATGGAATCCTGTAACGCCACAAAGTATTCCAGAGTTTTCGGCGACGGCCTTTTTTTGCACGTGAGATCTACGAGAAAACAGGAATCCCCATCGGTTTGATCCATTCTTCCTGGGGCGGAACAATTATTGAAGCCTGGATGAGCCGAGAGGCACTTACACCGTTTTCAATCTATACGGCGGCCATCGAAAAATCCAACGCCCAGATGCACAGGAAGTCTATGCGAAGGATTTGGCAGAATGGAATCGCGTCGCCGAACAGCAGGATCAGGTGAAGACAGCAACGCAGGGCGAGTGGTTTGCGCCACAATTGGATAAAAGTACCTGGTCTACGATTACAATTCCCAGCTTTTTTGACCAAAACCTGTTTCCGGGTATGGACGGTGTCGTTTATTTTGGCAAAGACGTTGCGCTGCCGGCACATTGGCAGGGTAAACCCCTCAAGTTGATTTTGGGAGCGATAGACGATAATGATATCACCTATGTCAATGGCACAAAGGTGGGCGAAACTGTCGGTTACAACCAGATTCGGAAATATACTGTGCCTGCAGCGGCAAACAATGGTGGCCTGTTGCATATTGCCGTTCGGGTATTTGATGGCGCTGGAGACGGAGGAATATATGGCGGTACAGAACAGCCACGACTGGAAGGACCGAATGGGGAGCAGATTTCTCTCGTTGGAGACTGGAAATGCAAAGTAGGTTATGATCTGACTAAGCTGCCCGCAAAGCCTAACGCGATGGAGGGCCCCAATAGACCGACTGTACTCTACAATGCTATGGTTAAACCTTTTGTGGATCTTAAAATAAAAGGAGCTATTTGGTATCAGGGAGAAAGTAATGCTGATTCAAAAGATGCACCTTACGAGCAACTGTTGCCAGCGCTGATTCAGGGCTGGCGCCAACAGTGGAACAACGAAAAGATGCCTTTTTATTTTGTGCAATTGGCAAATTATAAGGAGAAGAAGTCGGCACCGCAATCTTCTTCCTGGGCGAGATTACGAGAGGCGCAGCGGCAAACGCTCAAACTGCCTTACACAGGTATGGCTGTTATTGCTGATATCGGTGATGTAGTGGATATTCATCCAAAAAATAAACAGGATGTCGGTAGAAGGCTAGGCTGGATTGCAACAGCGCAGCTTTATGGAAAGAAGATCCCTTATTCGGGGCCTGTTCTCGAACATTGGATCACAAAGGGAACAGAGATGCAGCTCAGCTTTAACCCCATGGGCAAAAAACTGGTGTTGAAAGATGCGGATAAACTGAAAGGTAGTTTTACCATTGCTGGCGCAGATCAGGTCTTTTACCCCGCTGAGGTCAAACAGGTGGGAAATAAGCTGATCGTATCTGCCAAAGAAGTGCTGTCGCCGGTGGCAGTGCGTTACGGCTGGGCCGATAACCCGGACCTGACTTTGTATAATGATGCTGGGATCGCCGGATCTCCTTTTCGGACAGATGACTGGACAAAAAACTAAGGGGACATGAATAGATCATCAAAAATAAACCTTCGGAAAGGTAAGTTACTTTACACGCTAATGGTTTTCTTTTTTTTCGGGCAAGTTATTTGGGCAGGAGCAGGGGAGCAAACTCTGGTATCAGCAGCCGGCAAAGCAATGGGAGGAGACCTTGCCCCTAGGTAACGGAAAGATCGGTATGATGCCCGACGGTGGCTTAATAAATGAACATATTGTACTCAACGATATTACACTATGGTCGGGAAGCCCTCAGGATGCCAATAATTATGAAGCCAGTAGGTACTTGGATAGCATTCGAAACCTGATCAAAAACGGGAAAAATGACCTCGCTCAGGGATTGATTGACCAACATTTCATCTGCAAAGGCCCGGGATCGGGTGGTAAGCAATGGGGCTGTTATCAAGTTCTTGGCAATTTGACGCTTGCATTTGATGGAAAAACAGCTCTTGCTGCGGTACAAAACTATCGCCGCGAGCTGGATATTGAAAAGGCTCTGGTAAAAACGAGCTATGAGCTCAAAGGCGTAAAATATAACCGGGAATATTGGACAAGCTTTGCAGACGATGTGGGTATTATTCGTCTACAGAGTAGCAAAAAGGGCAGATAAACCTAGCAATCAAGATCGACCGTCCCGAAAGGGCGACTGCTACGACCAAAGATGGCGAGCTCATTTTGATGGGACAATTGGATAATGGTGTGGACGGTAAAGGTATGCAGTTTAAAACACGTGTCCGGGCGCAAGTTAAAGGTGGAAAACAGCTTGTACAAGGGCAATCTATTGTCATTCAACAGGCTGACGAAGTACTGATTTATGTGGCGACAGATACCGATTTTAAAGGCAAGGATTTTGAGCGTACAACAACCGAAACTTTAACAAAGGCTTTAAAAAATCCTATGCCAAGCTATATGCCGAACATCTACAAAACTATTCAACAAAGTTCAACCGTTTGTCGCTCAGTCTTGGCCGCTCGAAAGATAATTTACCGACCGACCAACGTTTGCTGGCTTTCGGTAAAGAACCGGATCAGGATCCGGGGCTGGCAGCCTTATTTTATCAGTATGGTCGCTACCTTAGTATTAGCAGTACGCGTTTAGGTCTGCTGCCACCGAATTTACAAGGGCTATGGGCAAATCAGATTCAGACACCCTGGAATGGGGATTATCACCTGGATATCAATGTGCAAATGAACCATTGGCACCTGGGAGCGGCCAATTTGGGTGAACTCAATGAACCGTTGGTGAGTCTTGTGGAAGGCCTTATGGCGCCAGGAGCAAAGACCGCGAAAGCGTACTATAACGCACCGGGCTGGGTGGCTCATGTGATCACCAACGTGTGGGGCTATACCGAGCCGGGGAATCCGCTTCTTGGGGCATTGCCAATGCAGGCTCGGGCTGGCTGTGCAATAATCTGTGGGAACATTACCTTTATAGCGAAGATATGGACTATCTGCGACGGATATACCCAATACTCTATGGCGCGGCACAGTTTTACGCCAGCGCCCTGACTGAATACCCCGGTAAAGGTTGGTTGTTGACTTCGCCATCGGTATCTCCCGAAAATTCCTTTAAGCTTCCTAATGGCCACCAGGCAAACGTCACGATGGGACCAACGATAGATAATCAGATCGTACGCGAATTATTTGAAAATGTCATCCATGCGGCAGCATTATTAGGCAAACAATCGGATCCTTTTTTAACGAATGTTTCAGCGCAATTGAAACGCTTAGCACCGGCAGTGCAGCTAGCCAAAGATGGCCGTATCATGGAATGGATCGAAGATTATGAAGAAGTTGATCCGCAGCATCGGCATATCTCGCATTTGTATGGTTTGTATCCAGGCTATCTGATCCGTTATGACGAACATCCAGACTGGCAGCTAGCCGCTAAAAAGAGTCTGAATGTACGAGGAGATGATGGGCCGAGCTGGGCCATTGCCCATAAACTACTGTTTTGGACCAGATTGCATGAAGGCGAGCGTGCCTATAAATTATTTCGGCAGCTGATGACACCACGTGTCGATACACATATCAATTATGGCGCTGGGGGCGGTGTTTATGCAAATTTGTTAACTGCCGGGCCACCTTTCCAGATTGATGGTAATTTTGGTGGAGCAGCTGGTATCGCTGAGATGCTGGTGCAGTCGCATAAGGACAGTGTGTATCTCCTGCCAGCAATCCCTGAAGCCTGGAAAAAGAAGGTCAGGTCAGGGGAATGCGCATCAAAGGAAATCATACCATAGACATGGAATGGAAAGATGGTAAAATACTGAATTATCAGATTTATTCACCCAAATCACAACAACTTCAGGTATGTATAGATCATAACTGGGTCGCCTATCATACAAAAAAAAATAAAAGGATCCCTAGTCTGCAATTTTTGCAGGCCGGGGATCCTTTTGTCTTAAAAATCTCATTGCATAAACATGTGTTATTCACAATTACATGTAAATATGAAAAACAGAAAAGACAAGACGGTAGTCGGTGCTTTTACGCTGAAAGTGCTATGACTGCTGTCTTAAGATTGCAATGGAATCAATACATTGTGTTCCAAACGTACAGGGACATGCTTCACTGAGGTAAAACCGTCTTCCTTGGAAATGATGTTGGATAGATCCAGTCCTCTTTTGGAGAAAGTACTGAGCAGCGCTGTCCGAAAGGTCGCTTTGGCCGAGCCCCAACCCTGTCCCAAGATTGTATCGTTATTGAGCTGTATTAGTTCGTCTGTGGAATAGTAGCTGAATTTTTCCAGTAAGTGTTGGTAAAGATTTGTTGTTGTAGCCATACAATTTAAAAATTTAAAGGATTAAACCATAAACTGTATCCAGATCTTGTTGGGGAAAATAACCGTTGTATAACGTTTATTTTGGTCGAAACCCGTATTAATTTACCACCGCGGTGTCTACACTCGGTTGGTATTGCATCATGCAATTCTGAATACTCTACAAATATAGTAGATTATTTTTAATATTAAAAATATTTTTGTTTTTTTGGTAATTGGGTGTGGATAAGAAGACTAAGGCCGGCAAAAGTGAGTTTGGGTTTTTGGCTGTGGTTTGGTTATGAAGTGGATAGCTTGCCCGATAATTTATCATGTTACTGTAATCTCGTCGAAAATACTTTAAAAAACAGAGATAAGACAATACTTTTGCGGCATGAATAGAATTGCGGAAATTAACGAATACATTGCTGCCGAACGCGAGGTATTATTGCAACACTCCTTGTATCCTAAAATCAAAACGATCAAGAATCTACGTTCTTTTACCGAAGGGCATGTGTACGCTGTATGGGATTTTATGTCTTTATTAAAAGCTTTGCAGATTAAATTGACCTGTACAACTTTGCCTTGGTTTGCAAGTGAGCATCCTTCGACACGCTATCTGATTAACGAAATTGTATTAGCGGAAGAATCCGACGAATATATTGATGGTCGCCGTTTGAGCCATTTTGAAATGTATCTGGACGCAATGAGTGAAATGGGGCAGACCTGCACCTGGTTAACAAGTTTATCGTGAACGCCAAGAAATCCAAAAGTATTTTTGATGCCATTGCATTGACAACCTTGGATAAAAGGATCAAAGATTTTCTGAATTTTACTTTCGAATTGATCGAAGAGGGGAGGTACATAAAATTGCTGCCGCTTTCACATTTGGTCGTGAGGATCTTATCCCGGGTATGTTTACCTCCATTTTGCAGGAGCTGAAAACCAACTTCCTGAATCGAGCTTAGATAATTTTATCTACTATTTCCAACGTCATATTGATTTGGACGGTGATGAGCATGGCCCTTTGGCAATGCAGATGATCAGCGATCTGGCCAAAGAGGATGATGAGAAGTGGGAAGAAATGAAAATAGTCAGTAAAGAGGCGCTTCAAAAGCGCATTGAACTCTGGAACGCAATAGAAGATTCCCTATAGGGAATCTTCTATTGTTTGGCTTCTTTGTAAAAAGAATTGATCTGATAATTTTACGGAAAACTATTCCGACAGAGACCTTTTTAGGGCTTGGGTAAAAGCGCTGATAAATTGTGGATCCAATGTGTTGGAAAAGGTATTCATATTCCCTAAGCTAACAATGAGCGCTGGTATTTTTGCTCCCCGTAAGATCGCATGATTATGGCTTTCAACCGGTTTCTGCGTGCTTAATCCTTGATTTTTAAATTTTGTGTGAGACGGAACGCAAGTTCTCGGCTTTGATCCTGTATCTTGGGTAGTTCAACAGCTTTTGGATACCGTAGGCCGATTGGCTGCTTGGCGTTTGAAGGATCAATGTCAAAATGAATTGAAATTAATGCGTCACCAGTAAAGGCCGCACGGTCTTTAAGCATCATAAATTCGTCTTTCGAATGGGTCAATACAACCTGAAAACCTTCTTTTTCAAGTTCATTTTGAATCATCTTACAAGCCTGTAAAGTGAGATCTTTCTCTTTGAGGCCCCTGCTGTTGGTGGCACCACTATCTTTGCCACCATGTCCCGGATCCAGAACAATGGTCTTTGCGCTATTTTTGACAGCGCTAGTAGTGGAGATCTTTTCTTTCGGAGGATCAATAAAAGAAAAAGAGACAATTAACACGAATATACAAGGAACAAACAGCAGATACTGATAACCTTTCGTGCGTGGTGATAGATTTCGCATCAACCTGTCGATGCGTTCTACCAGTTCATTTTGGTTTTTTAAAATTCTACTTTGCATATAATCTAATTGTTGATTTTGTTGTGTCATATTCAGCAGGAAGCTCGCATAATTGGTCTTTCCATAGTATTCAGCCACCGCTATATCGACCTGAAATTCATGTAGGCGATGCAGTTCTTTCCGAACCCAATAAATGGCGGGGTTTATCCAGAAGATGCAGCACATCAGCTCGATGTATAATTTGTCCCAGGCATGTCCTTTTAAAATATGCTGTGCCTCGTGGGCAAAGATGAGCTTGCCTTCGGGACTTTCAAGTGCGCTTTTATCCATAACGATATAATGAAAGATCGAACAATTATTGAAGCGATTAAACGGCGGGATTACTTTAATTCCCTGATGCTCCTGAAAATCCATCTTCTTTAAACAGCATACGAGCTTTAAGCTGCGATAAACTAATCGTGTCAGAAAGAAGATGGCGATCAATAAGTAAGCATAGGCGAGTATTTTTTTAAACTCCATTCGGTCCCATAGATTGAGCTGTTCTTCGGGTTCGATCAAAAAGGGACATTGGAATAACCCAACTGCTCTTGCGACTGTATTTCCTGATTTGAATTTGTTTTGGAATCGATTAATTTGACATAATCGGTCTTAAATTTAAGAAGAGGAACCAGCGCACAAAAGCTCACCAACGCAATAAGCAAAAGCCGGTTCCAACGAAAAAATGAAAGCTGCCGAAAAGCCAGGACAAAGAGCGAGACTAAAATAAGTAAACTGATATTGGCCTCTATGCTATAGGAAAATAGGTTATTCATCTTCTTTACTTTTATTGATAATTTCCTTGATTTTCTCGATGTCTGTTTCGCTGATTTTTTGTTCCTTGACAATGAATGATACCAGATTTTCGACAGAATCATCAAAATACTTGTTCATGACACGCGAAAAGAAAAACTTTCGGTATTGCATCTTGGAGATCAGCGGATAATATTGGTAAGTCTTTCCATAGGAATTGAAACCCACATACCCTTTTTTTCTCTAAAATCCGTACAATGGATGATATGGTATTATAAGGCGTTGTTTGTGTCGGATCCATATATTCAATAATATCTTTGACAAAAGCCTGCTTTAATTTCCATACAGCATGCATAACTTCTTCTTCTTTTTTGTTAATTCTTCCATAGTTATAAAGCTATAACTTATTTTTCAGTTAATCAACTTATTTTTCAGTTTTAAAACTGAAAAATAAGTTGATTAACTATAATGTATTGATTATTAGTGGTTTCATTTTTTTAATAGGTAGTCGGCCACCGCCTGATAAGCGGGTAGGGAGTATCCATCGTTGGCTGAATTAGATGCCAGGGGATGAGAGGCAAATCGGACGATAACCATTTCTGCTTTGGGATCGATATAGACGGTCTGTCCATGGACGCCACGTGCACAGAAGGCTCCATCGGCATTATGGCTTACCCACCACATGTTTTTATAACTCCACTGCTTTAGATTGGTATAACCGGCTTTTGCGAAAGCAGCCTGGCTTCCGCCAGAGCGGATGGATTCAATTACTTCCTTCGCGAGGATCTGTTTTCCGTTAAAATAACCCTTATTGCGCACCATCTCACCAAACATGGCCATGTCGCGGAGGTTGGTCGTGAGTCCTCCGCCCGCAAAGCATATTCCAGCACCATCAATCAGATAGTAGGCATCAAAATTGGTTCCCAAGGGCTGCCAAATTTTTCGGAAAGGACTTGTGACAAGGGCTTGTTTAATACCCGAGAAATTATCCAGCCCATAACGTCTGTATTGACTGTTTTATAGCCGAATGCGTCACCATGTTGACCTTTTTCTTAACCGTCTTTAAGTAATCAAAGTAGTTTGCCGGTTCATCAGGACTTCGTTGGAAGTGGAAGGGATCTCCTGCTCTGGAGAAGGCCCATATTTCTGCTTTGGGGTCAGCATAGTCCTCACTGAACTCCAGGCCTGTTGTCATGTCCAGTACCTGACGTATTGTTGCATCGCCAAAGGCGGAATGTGCAAGTTCGGGAATGTAATCCCGGCAGTATTTGTTTTCATCCAAAACGCCTTCAGCAATCAGTTGAGCAGCTAGCGTGCCGGTTAATGTTTTGCTGACGGACATAGCAGCATGCCTGCCATTCTGGGTCAATGCACCAAAATATTTTTCGTAGATAATACGCCCTTTATGAAGAATAAGGATACCATCAGTATAATTTTTTAAAGAGATTCCGCCCAACTGATAGACTTTTCATCTCCAAGAGGTTGAAAACTCAAAGCATCAATGGCGGAATCCTCAGCAGTGGAAAAAGAATAACGGTTGATGGGGTCGGAAGGGACGACTTTCGACGGAAAGAATTCACGCATATGGCAAACACTGTAACGCAATGCCGGAAACTTAAAAAATGTACCGTCCAATGCTGAAATAATTCGATCCTGTGGTGGCGGAAATCCCGTCATCCATCCCAGTTTGCTGGGATCAGAATCCACTGCGGATGGAAATTCTTGTGCCTGGCTCATTTGTATCAGAAGTAATGGAAGTAATAAGATAGCTTTTTTCATAATCAATCATAATCAATTTGGCATGTAAAAGATATAAGCGCGATAGCTACTGTGAATAGTATATAGGTATAATAAGCAAAGCGATCTTATTGTTTTCTTTCTTGCCTCTATTTTTGGCAGATTTCGATCTTTTATTTGAAATTGATCAAAAATGTCTTTTTTACATAACATATTGGCGTTTGTGAAGAAATTCATTTTCCAATTAGTGTCTAAGTTTGCAACGCAAAAAAATAACAGAAAGACATTGAACTTTTTTTCGCCGTATTGGGCAAAAGCAATGGGCACCATCGTGGTACTTGTATGCTCGGTTTTAGAAACGCAGGCCCAGGACTCGCTACGCACCTCACTCGCTGATCTGATCAGTAAGTCGTTGCAAAACAGTAAGTATATCGAACAGTCGCATTTGCAATTACAGGAAAAAGGAATAGCCCTGCGGCAGCAACGGATGGAATTGCTGCCGAAAATCGGTGTCAGGGCTTCTGCCAGTTATGCGAGCAATATGCCGGTCTACGATCAAGGTATATTTGCCAAACCATCACAACATGATGTTATTCATTACCTGTATGATACCGGACTCGATTTCTACCTGAACCTCTACAACGGCCATCGGGATCTTATGAAAATCGAATCAAAAAGCTCGAAATGGAACTGGCCAACATTGATTGGAAAAGTTCCACGGCACAGATCAAGCTGGAGATCTGTAACTTGTTTCTGGATCTAGATTTAGCCTATCGCAACAAATTACTGATCGAGCAGGATATCAACGATCAGCGGACACAATTGAAAGAGATCGAACACCGTTATACAGCCGGTGTTGTGCTGCATAGTGATGTCTTAAGGATTTCCCTCGAATTGTCCAAGCGTGAACTGCTTTTGATACAGATCGCTAATGATATCAAGATCATCAACCAAAAATTGCAGCTGATCGCCGATATACGACAAGAAATTATCCCGATGTGTGCCACGATGGAAAGTCATCCGCTGAACTATGCGGAAATCGTTGCTGTTGCCAAACAACAAGCTTTTGTACTGCTGAAATCCGAACAGGAAGTTGCGTTGAAAAAACTAAGTATCAAACAGGCGAAGTCAAACTACCTACCCGCACTAGGCCTGACCAATACATTTACTTTTGCGAATCCACAGGTATTTCTATATCCATATAATGGGAGCTGGTACAATTTAAATATAGTAGGACTTAAATTGAACATCCCAATATCCGCATTGTACCTCAATAAAAATATTGTCCGGGAGCTCAAGTCGCACTAAAGCGAGAGGAGGTCAAACACCATCATGAGGAGGAAGTGGTGGAAAATGAACTGTTGCAGGCTTATCTGGATTATAATCTAGCACTGGAACAACAGGCTGTCTGCCAAAAAAATCTAACGCTGGCCAAAGAAAATGCCCGTATTATAAAAAATAGGTATTTCAAGTCTTCGGCGCTGATTACGGATCTATTGGATGCAGATATGCAATGCCTCAAGACAAATTTTGATCTGGAATCCGCCCGGATCGCGATACAGAAACATTATTATTTTATTGAATTTTTGAAGGGTACTATCTAATGAAACCTAAATCAGGCCGGTCAATGACCGATGTACAATTGACCAGAATCACCAATTGGTTGGCTGGGATTGCTTTGTTGGCACTTTTATTATGGGGCGGAAGGATACTCTGGCTGCGCATCCGGTATACCTATACCAATGATGCACAAGTGACCCAGTATATTAATCCCATTATTTCCCGTGTGGGTGGTTACATTGTTTCGGTTCACTTTAAAGATCATCAATCGGTCAAGCGCGGCGATACCTTACTACTGATCGACAATCGGGAATACAAATATGAAGCTGAGCAAGCTTCGGCTTCGATAAACAAAGAAAATGCGGAAATCAGTGTGCTGGGCAGCCAAAAGGAAATATTGCAGGCCGAACATGAATCGTTGGAAAAATCCATTGCTGCTGCCGAAGCGCGGATGACGAAGCAGCAACTGGAATACGATCGCTATAAGTTTCTGTTTGATGAAAAATCTGCTACGGCGCAGCAACTGGAAGATATAAAAGCCACACTGGAGGTGTACAAAAGTGAACTTGCCGCATTACAGCATAAGTTGGAGGCATCGCGGGATCGGGTGAATGATGTTGATGTAAAAAAGGGGTGATCAATGCGGAGAAAGCACGGTTGTCAGCTGCAGCAAACCGAAAGCATCTTGATGTAGGATATACCGTAATCCGGGCTCCCTATGATGGTCGGGTAGGGAAACGTAGCATTGAAAAAGGACAGATGGTAAATCCGGGCGAGGTGTTGGGATTTATTGTCAATGCAGAGACACCAACTTGGGTGACAGCCAACTTTAAGGAAACGCAATTGCGTTATCTCAACCTTGGTGGGCGTGTAGAGGTTGTTGCGGATGCCTACCCGGATGAAACATTCTATGGAAAGATAATTTCTATTTCGCCAGCAACAGGATCTTCTTTTTCATTGCTTCCACCGGACAATGCGACTGGTAATTTTGTGAAGATCGTACAGCGGGTTCCAGTTCGTATCGAACTGGATAGGGATAAGGGAACTGCAAAATTACTCTCAGGAATGAATGTCAATGTTTCGGTCTCAAAAAATCAATAACAGTGAAAGAGATCTTCAAAGACTGGGTACCTGAATGGCTGATTAAGCTGATTTTATTCAGCGGATTGATGCCAAGCATGGTCTTGTTTTTTCTGCCCGGTGCCAATGTCAATGTCACCGCGGGGTTCTACGGTGCACAGCCCAGTGATGTTCAATTCCTCATTATTCTTTTCTATGCGGGATTTGTCGGATTCTATGTCCTGGAACGTCGCTTTTTTCAGTATTTCCCGGTCAAACAGTACTACATCATTTTCAATCTCTTACAGCTGCTCATTTGTTACCTGATGTATCGCATTAACGAGATCAGTTGGATATATGGCTTACGCTTTTTCAGGGCATGCTGTTCGCATCGGCTGTCAATCTCTCCATATCCATGATATTTTCCCGACTGAAAACGGAAAGGGCCAAGGAGGGAAGTTATGCCATATTTTTGGTATGCTGCTCTGTAGCTCGCCTTTCAATACGTTTGTGACAGCGGAATTTATAGATTCATTTAACTTTGATGAACTTTACCTGTATGCTGCCTTATCTTTTGTACCAGGGCTACTACTGATCATCGTCACAATGAAACCCATCCGGCATAATCGACCGTACCCTTTATTTTCCCTGGACTGGGCCAGTTTTGTCCTTTACAGCTTGACTGTGATAAGCTTCGGTTATTTGATGGTCTATGGGCAGGAACTTTATTGGTTTTCGGACAGTTCTATGCTGATCGTATTGCTCGGTGGAATTTTATTGTTGGGGCTGTTTATCATGAGGCAGAAAGCAATCAAACGTGTTTATATTGAGCTGTCCATCTTTGGAAATAGAAAGTTCCTGTTCGGAATCTTGGTCCTGTATATGATGTATATCGAACGGTTTTCGCTGGCGATTTCCAATCAGTATTTTCTACAGGTCATCCGCCTGGATCCCATTCACCTGTCCTATATTCAATGGTTTAATATCCTCGGGATTGTATGTGGTGTTATGTTATCCTTCTACTGGTTATTAAAACGGTGCACAGTGAAATGGATCTGGATTGTTGGCTACTGTTGCCTGCTGACCTTTCATCAATATATGTTTTTTCATTTGAAAGTGAGGGCAATGAAGATCACTTCTGGTTGCCGTTGGTATTGCATGGGCTGGGTGTCGGTCTGATCATGGTGCCAACAATCTTATTTGTGATTGCCAGTGTACGCCCTCATCTGGGAGCTTCAGCGGCGGCAGCTTGTTTGGCCGTCCGTTACCTGGGCTATACCAGTAGTATCGGTCTGCAGAATTTCTTTAAATTATTTGAACATGCCCAGCACCGGGAGGTTTTTCGAGATCAGCTGCAATCAGGCAATCTGATATTTGAAGACTATATTCAGCGGGAATCTCACAGGGTACTGCAACATGGATTGCAGTACAAGGAGCATGCCGCGGGATTGAAGCTCATCAGCGAGCGGGTTAATATACAGTCTTTCGTCCGGTATGGCATGGACTACTATGAATTGATGTCCATAATCAGTATCAGCATCTTGCTGCTGATACTGATTTCCCCTTCCTTGAAAAGCATGTATAAGAAGCTTAAAAAGAATCAGATTTCACCGGTATAACGGTGTCACAATTGATCAATATCCCAAATGGCTGCGGCACGTTGTAATTCCACCAATGCGACCGCATAATTGTAGCGCGCTTCATTGTAAGCAAGTTGGGTGTCATTGTAGGAGCGTTGTGCGTTGATCACTTCCAGCAGGGCGGTTTCGCCCCGATTGTAACTGTAGATCTTTCCTTCCAGGATTGCTTTTGCTTCGAGCAGCATTGTATTATTAAATTGCAGTACCTGTTTTTGAGTGGCTTTATATTGCATATAAGCTTGATTCACCTCAGTCTGGATGCGTAATGCTGCATCTTGATAGATCAATTCGTCTTGCTCAATTTTGAACTGAGCAGATTTCAGCTCGCCTTTATTAAAATTGGAAAATTTTAGTGGTATGGCTAGGCCGGCATTGATGGCATTAAACTGTGGTGTCGGTGCGGTTTCATTTCTGGCCTCACCATTGTAGGTAAAGCCGATGGAAATACCGAGATCTAACACACGGTTTGCCTTTGCCAGCTGGAGCAGACTATGGGAGAGCTGTTTGTTTTGTAGCGCAGCCTTAAGATCAGCACGCTCTCGTACTGCGGTTGATAGCAATGTACTTAATGAAAAGTTGCGATCAAAAGAAACATCAGATCCTTGTGGTAGCCAAAGAATGGGGCTCTTATCCCCCATAAGCAGTGATAATCCCGCTAGGGAGGAATTGGCTGTGGCTTCGGCTGCCGAAAGCGTATTGCGCATATGGGCGGCTTCCAATTTTGACTGGCGGTAGTCAATTTGTGGAATAGCGCCTAGTTGATAACGTATACTGTCTGAGCTGGCGAGCTGAGCGAGTTGTTGATAGGAACTGCGATAGGTTGCTGCCAATTGCTGGTTGCACCTTACTGATAAAAAGCAAGGGTGGCATCGGCACGTAGATTTCGGAAATAGTCTTCGAATAGGAGACGGGTGGTTTCGGCCTCATCCTTTGCAACCTGGCGACGTGTCTGCCGTTTTGCCCCCAATTCTACCGTCCAGCTCAATCCGGCGGTATAACCTCGCCCGAGTTGTTTGCTTCTTTCGCTATTGTCAAAGAGCCCTACGGTGAATTCGGGATCGGGGAAGATACCGGCACTGATGATATTCGCCTCGGCGATTGAAAGGTTGAACTTTTCAGCGGCGTAACCGAGGTTGTTCTTTCCAACCTGGGCAATAAAGCTGCTGTAGTCCAAATTTTTATGAGTAAAAGTTGAGTCTATTGTTTGTGCAGCAGCATTTCCAATGAGCAGCATAAAGGAAAGAAGAAGTCT
This sequence comes from Sphingobacterium sp. E70, assembly GCF_019285695.1. Taxonomy (NCBI): domain Bacteria; kingdom Pseudomonadati; phylum Bacteroidota; class Sphingobacteriia; order Sphingobacteriales; family Sphingobacteriaceae; genus Sphingobacterium; species Sphingobacterium sp. E70. The sequence goes on from NZ_CP079104.1 coordinate 4,229,829, forward strand.
GATCTGTGTTTTCATCGAAATTTTATCTTGATCATTCTGTTTAAAGCAGCTGTATTGCTTTAAACAGAATGTGGTTTTGATTTTAGGAATTTGTCTCCGCTTGTATGTGATCGGTTGATGGTCCGGACCCACTGCTGTGTTTCCTTCTTCTTTCCATCAGATAATACAAGGGTGGAAGCATAAACAGTGTCAGCAGGGTAGAAAAGAGTAAACCATAGACGATCACGGTGGCCAGAGGCCGTTGAACATCTGATCCGATACCTGTCGCCAATGATGCTGGAAGTAGGCCAAGTATAGCCACCGTCGCGGTCATCAGTACAGGGCGGAATCGACTGAAAGCGCCTTCAATGACAGCTTTTTCTAAGGCCATTCCATTTTTTCGTAGCACATTGAACTGGGAAAGCATCAATACACCATTTTGTATGGCAACACCAAAAGAGCGATAAAACCCACTGCCGAAGATACATTTAGGGTCATACCCCGTATATTGAGCGCAAGCATTCCACCAAAGAGTGCCAGCGGTACAATACCGATAAGTAAGCCGGCCTGTCCAAAAGAACCGAAGGTGCTATACAGCAGGATAAATATAATCGCCAGTGTCAGGGGACGATGACCGCCAGTCGGCTGTAGGCGCGATGCTGATTTTCAAATTGACCACCCCATTGCAGTCTGATTTTCTGTGGATCGTATTTCAGCTTCTGGTCGATTGCCTGCTGGGCTTTGGTCAGGAAAGTACCTAAATCTTGCCCCGTACATTCAATCTGACGGTCAGCTGGCGGCTATTGCGTTCGCGTGAAATGGTACTTTCTCCGGTATTGAGTTTGACCGTGGCGACTTGCGACAAGGGGATACGTGTGCCATTATCGGGATACAACATCAGATTGCCGATCTTTTCCGGCGAGTTTCGCTCGTTCTCAGCATACTGACAGGTGATATCGTATACTTTAATCCCCTGATAGACCTGAGATACAGCTTTGCCGCCAACTGCAATTTGAATCAGGTCGGTGACATCCGAAATATTCAATCCATATTGTGCAATTTTGTCCCGGTCAACGATGATCTGCAACTGTGGGAGTGGTGGCTCCTGGTCAATGGCCAGGTCAACAGCGCCTTCCACTCCTTTAAGTGTGGTCATGAGGTCTTCGGCAACACGCCGGGTTTCTTTCAGATCATCCCCAAAAAGTTTGACCACGAGTTCGCTATGTGCTCCCGCGATTTTGTCCATGACACCATCGATCATCGGTTGTGAGAAAGCTACATTATAGCCCGGCATTTGGGCATATTCTGCGGCCAGTTCATTGACGAGATCTGCTTTGGTTTTCCCCATTTCCATGTTTTGTATGGCTTCAAACCCACACTGACTTCGAAGTGTGAAGGGGTCCAGGCGTCGGTACCATCATCATTGCGTCCGGCTTGTACCATGACATAGGAGATCTCTTCGTACTTCAAGGTACGCGCACGCAGACTGTCGCTCATTTCTTTGGATTTCTCTACGGTAATACCCGGAGGGAGGGAGACCTGTAACCAGATCGAACCTTCGTCAAGTGTAGGCAAAAAATCTTTACCCACGGATGCTGTCAGTAGTCCTGTCGCTAAAAGAACAAGGCCGAGGGGAACAAACACTCGTCTGGGACGCAGCATTATTTTTTTGATCCGCTGATGGTAAAGCGCCGTTAATTTTTCCAGCCATCTATTGTGATAAACTTTTTGTGGTTTGCGGTAGATGAGGTAAGCCAGTCCGGGAATCAACAGCAAGGATACCGCTAGAGCCCCCAATAGCGCATAACCAACGGTATAGGCCATCGGTGTAAACAGTTTCTTTTCTACCCGTTCGAAAGCGAAAAGAGGAAGATAGGCTGTGATAATAATGATGGTGGCAAAGAAAATTGGTTTGGCCACTTCAGCAATTTTCGTTGTTAAGGTCTGCTCGACCAATGGAGCATCGGGTTTTTCTTCCCTTTTTTTCAGAATGGTTTCGAGCATAACAATGGCACCATCCACGATAATTCCGAAATCTATCGCCCCTAGCGATAATAGATTAGCAGGTATATCTGTAAAATGCATCAATATAAAGGCGATCAACAACGAGAGTGGAATGGTGATGGCAACCAATAGAGCACCACGCCAGCTCCCCAGAAAAAGGATCAGTATAAGAATGACGAGTACCATACCTTCGAGCAGTGTTTTGGATACGGTATGCAGGGTGTTGTCGACCAGGCTCGTGCGATCCAGGACCACGTGTATTTTGACATCTTTCGGAAGGATTTTACTGTTAAGTTCCTCGACCGCCGCATTTACACCGGCCAATACCTTGGAGGGATTCTCATGCTTTAATAGCAATACAATGCCTTCAATATTATCTGAATAGTCTACTCCACGTTTGTCACTGTAGCCCAAAGCGCCTTTACGCGCGAGGTTGCCAAGCTTTACCTGTCCAAGATCCCGGATGTAGATACGGTTTCCATTGACCGATTTGACAACGATATTGCCGAGGTCGTCCAGCGATTTGACAAGGCCGATACCTCGGATCACATAGGATTGGTCGCCACGGTTCATCATGCTTCCTCCTGCATTGGCATTGTTGGCTTCGATCTTTGCGGTTACTTCGCCTAGAGAAACTTCATATTGATCAAGTTTTTAGGGTCCAGTTCGACCTGAAACTGCGTCGTGATGCCCCAAAATTGGTTACATCGGCTACTCCCGCCACCTGTTTGATTTTAGGGATAATGACAAAGTTTTGGAGTTCGGTCAATTTCCGTAGATCCTGGGTATTGCTTTCGAGAATATAACGAAAGATTTCTCCTGTCGGCGAGGTAAGTGGATCTAATCCGGGTACTGCCCCGTAGGGGAGACTGAGATCTGCCAGGCGTTCCTGTATACGGGCCCTGGCCCAGTAGTCGTCAACACCGTCTTTAAACACGATGGTGACCATGGATAGTCCAAAGGTGGTTTTGCTACGCATGACTTCCATTCCGGGTAATCCGTTGATGGTCTGTTCAATGGGAATTGTTATCTGTTGCTCCATTTCCTCGGCGGCCAGGCCCGGCACCTGAGTGACGATTTGTGAGGACACGTCTGCGATATCGGGATAAGCCTCAACCGAAAGCTGTTTCCAAGCGTAATAACCGAAAAATGCAATAAGGAGAAAAGCAGCTGCAATAACCCATCTCTTGGCGATGATCTGGCTAACAAGTTGTTTCATTGTAATACGATTTTTGGATAAAGATTTAGTTGCTTGCTAGTAGATAAAATGCGCCCTCACCGATGATCTGTTCACCGTTGGACAGACCCTGTATAATCTGAATCTGCTCATTTTCGGTGACACCGGTCTGTACATATCGCCTCATAAATGTGTGCGGTGCTAGCTGTACCCAGACAAAGCTTTTATCATTAAATTGGAGTACAGCTTTCGCAGGAATAAATATACTGGCAGCAGCTAGCTGTTCAAATTGCGTATTGACATACATACCGGGTTTGAGCAGCCGATCTTTATTGTCGCATTCAACTAGCACTTCGATATTGCGATTTGCTTCGTCGACAAACTGATTGATATGGACAATCTTTCCTTGCAGTCTTTTTGTGGGCTGGTTGTCAATGCGCACTTCGACACTGCGGATCTGATCTATGGCACCGAGGTCTTTTCTTTGATATAGGCCGAAACCCATACTTTCGACAGTTCGGCAATCCGGAGTAAAGCTGGAGCGTCTTCTTTATTGTATTGGCCAAGGACAATGGTATTGCTGAGGATTTCACCATGGATGGGTGAACGGACGAGCAGGGGCTGACCAAGCACGACCTGCGCCGGGTTGTTGTCATATATTTTTAAAGCTGCTGTCGCATTATTGAGCGTCGTGTTGCTAATGGCAAAATTGGTTTCCGCTTCTTCAAGTTCTTTTTGTGTACCGACACCGTGGCTAAGCAGATCTTTTGACGTTTTAAAACATTTGCTGCCAGGGCATAGGTTTGTTTGGCCTCAAGGTATGTTCGTTGTGCATCGAAATAATCCGAAGAACTGATTGAAAATAAGGCTGTATTGACCGCTACTTTCTGCCCCAGGCTCACGTAGGATCTGACAACCCGCCCCGCAAAGGGCATGGGGATTTCAACATAACTATTGGGGATGATTTTGACCATAGCGGCGGTGCTGAATGTCAACTGATGCGGTTGCTGGACGACGGCGGTACACTTGATCTTGGACAGCAGTGGCGCATGTGCGTTGATCGTCAGGGTGTCACCTGCGAAATGCAGGGCCGAGGATTCGTCCGAAGATACAGCGGAGCGTTGAGTGCATGCTTGCATGATCGTGAGGGCAGCGATCCAGCCCATGAATCTAAGGGGATGGATAGGAATTTTGATAGCGCGGTTAACCATTGTTTTTAGTTTCTAAAAGCCATCTTCTACTCATTCAAGAACTGTTCAACGAATGGGCGGTTGATGACCGGCGTTTCTGTTTCTAAAAATTATGGTGCAAAGCTATCTATGCCTCTGCTGGAAGGCAGTTAGAGAGGCTTTAGAAAAATATTAGAATTTTATTAGAGTGCTGATGGATGGGGTAGATTGATCTGGAATACACTACCGATGCCTTTCGTTGAGCGGACAAGAATTTCGCCTTGATGCAGTAGAATAATCTTTTTGGTCAGTGAGAGACCGATGCCATTCCCTTCACTGTAGGCTTTGTTGTTGCCGCGATAGAAAGGGGTAAATATGCGTTCAAGATCCTGAGGCTCGATGCCTATGCCGTCATCTTTAAATTCTAGTTGTATAGACGTTCCACTGGATTTAATCGCTATGGAACATTTTTGGTTATCGGAAAACTTACAGGCGTTTTCAATTAAATTTACAAAAGCGACCTGGAGGAGGTATCCATTGCCGACAGTCGAAATCATCTGCTCGTCTTCCAGAGCGGGATCAATGAAAATGTCGAGTTTATAATCGGGATTGGCCTGCAAAACCTGCTGGCAGGCGTCAAGCAGGATTTCATCGACACGTAGTGCTTTGAAGGAAATCTCTGAACTATCGTAACTCGCCTTGGCAAAATCCAGTAGACTATTAAACAGTTTTTTTAGTTTCTGGGCGTCGTTTAGCGTGTTGTCAATGATAACCTTGTATTCAGCGGTGCTTCGGTCTTTATTCGTGGAAATTTCGAGTTCGGTAATCATTGCTGCCAAAGGTGTGCGCAGTTCGTGGGAAATATTGGAGACAAAGTGCTTTTGGCCATCAAAGGAGTTTTCAAGACGGTTCAGCATATCGTTAAAGGTGTTTGCCAGTTCGGATAGTTCATCTTTATTACCTGTGCTCTGAAGTCTTGCATCCAAGCTATTGGCCGATATGTTTTTGACTTTTTGCGTCATGGCCTGAATCGGACGGAATACTTTTTTGAGAAAAATATTCCGGCGGCATAGCTTAAAAAGACCGCAAAAATAAAAACAATAATGATGGTCGATAACAGATTTTGAAGTTTATTGTAACCATACTGATCATAAGCGGCAGCAGTGATGATGAAATTCGCATTGTTGTATGCATAGGTAATGCCGATCACCTGCCATTTGTCCTGATAAAAGCCAATTTCCTTTTTTTGACAACATCCCGCAACATAGCCGGCGTCTCCTTGACAAAATCAATGTCTACGGCATCATGGTACAATAGCTTAAAACGGGTGTCATAGATGGCTACTTCAACCTCGTTGAGAATTTTTCGGTTGTTGTGGTAGATATCTTGCAGTGTTTTTCTGTCTACCTGTGCATTTAAAAACAGATTTGCTTTGGTGTAGGCTTCTTTTTTGAGGAGGGCATAAAATTCATTCTCCCGATTCTCTACGGCCGAATAATAAACCGTGCAGGCAAATACCATCAGGATGGTCGCTGTGACGACTGTAAAAAGTATGGTGATTCGCGTTCTGATCTGCATTAGTCCTGTTTTAAAATAAAGCCCATCCCAGATTTGGTGTGGATATATTTTTATCAAAATCCTTGTCTACTTTTTTTTCGGAGGTAATTGATATAGACATCAATAAAATTCGTGCCGGTATCGAAATGGGTTTCCCAGACTTTTTCGGCAATCTCCATTCTTGACAATACACGTTCGGGTGCAGCAGCAGGTAGTGGAGTAGTTTGAATTCTTTGGGTGTCAGACTGATATCGATATTGTTGCGTCTGACATTTTTGGTATGCAGATTCATTTCCAGATCCGCATAGCGCAGGATGGTTCCTGTAGTGCTGTCCTGTTTCTGATAGCGTTTGAGCAGCACCCGTATCCGCGCCAATAGCTCCCGCATTTCGAAAGGTTTGACCAGATAATCGTCCGCCCCAGCATCAAAACCTTCTATTTTGTCATCTGTGGTACCGAGTGCGGTAAGCATGATGATGGGCAGGTCGGGTTTGATATGGCGGATTTCCTTACAGAGATCAAGCCCGTCCATCTTGGGTAATACGATATCGGTAATAATCAGGTCGAAATCGTGCTGCAGGGCCATTTTCTTTCCTGAAATACCATCATAGGCAATGTCGGTCTGAAATTCGTTTTCATCCAGCCCGCGTTTTATTAGTCCCGCGACACGGACATCATCTTCGACTAAAAGAATCTTCATACAACAGCGAAAGATTATTCGTTAATACTTCAACCTCAATATTGACTTCGACCAAAGCGTATGGACGGTACAGGACAAAGTTATCAAATTTACCTTGGTTTCGTTATTTGAAGACTATTCTTTTGTTGCCTCGGGTGGAATTCTTTAAAACTGCCGTGCATAGCTTAACCCAAATTGCCGGTTCTGATAGAAGGGCATGACCATGGATGAGGTATTCGGTTTATCTTTGAACAGCAGCTGATTGATTTTGGGATGGAGCCAATAGGCGAGTTCGGTCGATAATATGCCGAAGCCAGCTCCAGCAACGACGTCGCCTACCCAGTGACGGTTGTTGATCGTACGGTAAATACCTGTGAATATAGCAAAGGGATACCCCGAAATACTTAGCCAAAAGTTACTGTCCCGGTATTCGTGATACATAAATTGGGCGGAAGAAAATGCCGTCGCCGTATGTCCCGAGGGAAAAGATAGGGCATCGGAACTGTCTGGACGAACTTCTTTTACCAGGTGTTTCAGCGGAATCACCATCGCTCCGGAAATCAATTGTGAGGTGAGGTAAATCACTGTTCTGTCTCTAAAATTGTGTTTACCTTTCACACCAAATGCATTGAGCCCGTAAACCATAAGTGCCGGAACATATTGACTATAATTATCCAATTTCATGTGGCTTAATCGATGTTCGGCAATTTCGTCTTTGGTGGACGAATTTAGCTTTTTAAGGGCATCGCTGCTTAAACTGGCTACACCAAACCCGATGAACACCGTTGGTACAATAAAATTGGTATACCGGAGTTTATAGGGCGAATTCGTAGACATCTTTGATGCATTTTTGAACATATGGGTGATCGTATCGCCCTGTATCGGCCATAAATTCGCGTTTGAATCATTTTTCCAGCGCTGGGACGGCTGATTAAGATCGGTGACCGTATTTAAGCGAAGGGGATCTTTGACTAATGCCAAGGTACTTCCCTGTTCTTCGGTAATTACCGTTTTGGGCTGTTGTAATATCTGCGTGATAGCACTGCTAAATGGGAAGAGTGCTGTCACAAGCAACAATAAGACAGGTTTGATCATATGTAAAGTGTTTTTAATCAATCTTAAAATTTGTAATTGTAACCGATGCGGATCACCTGAGTTTCATAATAGTCGGCACTGGTATAGCGGAAGCCCATTCCCTGGATTTCACGTTTGTTGACCATCGTATTGAGAAGGTCTGTGGCATTCAGGAATATTTCTCCTTTGTTGTGCTGTATACTTTTTTGACTCCGGCATCGATGGAAAACCGTGCAAACAATTTGCCTTGTGGGATCAGGTCCGGAGCAAGGTAGATCGCTGTAAATTGAGCATCCCAACCTGATTTGAGGTGAAAGGTATTGTTCCATTTTAAGTTACCGGAAATCAGGGTCTGTCTCTCTGCTGAAAATAGACTGGGTTGGGGATATCGATTTTCAACTGAAAAGGCATTGATCTGATTACGGTAGAGATTACCATTGATATTAAAAGAATAGCTATCACTGACCTTTTGGTTCCAGATTGCTTCCATACCCGTATTGTAGCTACGACCGGCATTTTGGAATACGGCATAAATCCAATTGCTACCAGGACTCGTTGTGGAGATTCTACTGATTGTTCCGTCGGCAAAGCGGTGGAAAAGTGCTGTGTAGAGGTAGCCTTTCGTCCAGTTGCGTTTGTATCCGAGTTCGATGGAATTGGTAAACTGGGGCCGTAAGGCTGGATTTCCGACCTTGATAATTTCGGCATCATCATACTTTGGGAATATACGGATATCGACCTCATTGGGTCTGTCTACCCGACGGTTATAGAAGATGGACAGTTTATTGTTGTCATCCAGTTTATATGCTAAGCGTACATTTGGAAAGGGCTGTGTGTAATTGTATCCGTCACTTTTGTAGGTGGGATGGTTGGGATTGACATCATATTGGATACGTACATATTCCAGTCGTATACCTAATTCAGCTTCCCATTTCTCATTTTCATAGATGTAGTTTCCGTACCAGGCAGGAATCAACTCTTTATAAGTGGCCCAACCACCTGCATTGCTATCAATACGGAATTTGTGCCGGGAATAAACTGCATATTGGTGGGTATTTTTCTGTCACGTAGCTTGATTCCGGTCTCTATCCGTCCATATTTAAGAGGTTTGATGTAATCGAGGTTGAAATCATATACTTGTTCATCAGACAGTAGTTTGAACGCATCTTTCCCTGTACTATTCGGGAGATAATTATCGTAGAAATACTTTTCGTCTTCGCGATGGAATGTATAGTTGAAACCTGCATTGAGCAGATGTCCGCTTCTTTAAATTTATGCTGAAAAGAGGCTGTCGCCATTGCTGTCGTCTTTAGCTCGTCTTCCAAAAACTGCCAAAGGCGGTTGCGCTGGGATAAATCGCCATTAAAGAATGGTTGATCACCACGATCTATAATTTTTTCACTCCCATACATGCCTGAGATGGTTAAGCTGTTTTGAGCATCCATATTCCAGTCTACTCCAGCTTTTGTGGTCAGAAAATTGGTGTTTCTGTTGCGTTTCAACTGCGATTTGATCAGGGTGCCATCATCGTAGGTACGTGTTACGTATTCATTTTTGTTTAATGTATGTGTATAGAGGTTGTCTGCCTGGACAAAGATGTTGACTTTATCTTTTCGATAATTCAGGGAAAGAGTGGGGTTGATTTTGGGGTCAGGGTATATTGGGGCCGGATAGTCGGCAGGTTTTCCTTTCTCTCCCAGAGGGATCCCAGTCCGGTGGTAAAACCGACCTTGCCATTGAATCCCAGCTGTTTGTTTTTCTTCAAAATGATATTGATAATTCCGGCATTCCCATTGGCGTCGTATTTTGCTGAGGGATTATTGATAATTTCAATTTTTTCGATCGCTGAGGAGGGTAAATTGTCGAGTCCGGTCTGACTGCCAAAGCCAGTCATGGCTGTCTGCCTACCGTCAATCAAAATCGCTACTTTTTCATTTCCCCGTAACAGCACTTTGCCGTCCTGAACAGTGACTCCCGGTAGCGCTTGCATCTGTTGCAATGCTGAGCCACCGCTTTGACTGATGTTGTCAGCGACAGTATAGGTTTTTTTGTCCAATTGCTGGCTAATTCCACTCCGCGTTGCATTTACCTCGACGGTTTGCAATTGGGTAGCGCTCTCTGATAAAACGATTGTGGGCAGTTCGAGGAAAGGAGACAGTGTCCCAACAAAAATGGACTGTTTGACGGTTTTGAATCCTGTATAGGAAACTTCCAGTGTATAATGGCCACTGGCGACACTGCTAAGTTTGTATCGTCCAGCATCATCACTCACTGTTCCGGTCACGAAGCTGCTGTCTGTAGTATGTTTGAGGACAAGATTGACATAAGGCAGAGGACTGTTGGTCGTTTGACTTTTGACGATGCCCGAAATTGTGGCTGTGCTTACCTGTGCTGTCGTCGGCATGGACCCCGCCAAACACAGTAACATGAAGAGAAATGAACAAAGATGCGGTCTTGTGCGCGTAGTGGATTTCATAGCTTTCTTCTTAAATAGTACGAAGTAAAGCTGCGAAGATTTAGAATATATTTGGAATTTTTAGAATTGGACCGAAAAAATGTGTTTTTGTTTTCAAAACGATATTGGACTGTCCATCCCTGATATCGCGCGATTTCCAGCACAATTGCTAGTCCCAGTCCGCTGCCCAGATTATTTTTTGAAAGCTTGGAAAAGCGTTTGAATAGGGTGTTGGGGTCGAGGGCGACTTCTCCCGGATTGTCGATTTCTAAATAGGTTTCGGTCAGTTGGATGGCGATCATATTGTTTGATGCACTATAACGAATGGCATTCAACAATAAATTATTGATCAGAATTTCGGTCAGACTGCTGTTGCCTGTAAACAGCACATCTGGTTGGATATTTTCTTCAACGGTAAGCTGTTTTTGTTCAAAATGCTCCTGCATGGTCGAAATGGACTGTAATAACAAGCTGTCCAGCCGCAATGTCTCTGAATGGTCAAATTGACTGTTGTCAATTTTTGCCAGCAATAGGAGGTTTCGATTAATACGTGTACTCCGGCTGAGTGCCCTGTGCATATCTTCAATTTGTAAGTATTGTTCTGTACTTAGGTTGGGTGATTGGAGTAGGATATCAAGTTTATTTTTGAGGATAGCCAGGGGGTCTGCAGTTCATGGGAGGCGTTTTCCGTAAATTCTTTTTGTGAACGGTAGACGGCTACATTTTTTTGAGCAGTTTTTCCAAAGATTGATTCAGCTCATGAAATTCAATGGTATCGGTCTGTTGAAAGGTAATTTGATGTTGACTGTTGAGATTAAATGATTTTAATTTTTCGACAGTATCCCGGAAAGGTGCCCAGACTTTTGTTGATATCCTTCTTGAAAGGATCAGTATCCCCAAAACAAGCATAATAAAGAAAAAGAGTGTAGTGGCAGCGATAGCGGCAATCGTCTCTATGGACTCTTCAATATTGGTTTCGACAGTAAAGCGATAGGGGCTGCCATTGATTTGAACCACTGTCGAGAGGCATCGAAAACGATCTATATTTTCATGCGCAACATACGATTTTTGTTTTTCTATGGTGTAAATACTGTCTTTGCCTGAATCGTTTGTCCCTAGTTTGCGGATATCTGTACTTGGCTGTATGCTATTCCATATCGCTATGCTGTGTTGTAATTTGTCGTCAGAAAGCTGTAGGCCGTTGAGCTCGAAGGCCGTCTTTTCAACAATAATTTTATTGTGTTCGTCAAGCTCGCTTTTCCAGATACCATCAATAACAACATAATAAACTGGGACGCTAACGCCAAGTACAATCAACACATAGAGTAGGAAGGGATTGGTTATTTTCTTGAGTAGTGGCTTCATGTGCTGATATCGCTTTGATGTTCCCATTTATATCCTGTACCATATACCGTTTTTATATACGGATAGGCTCCGGCATCCTGCAACTTTTTTTTGAGGTTTTTGACATGGGCATAAACAAAATCGTGATTATCTAGCATATCGGCAATATCTCCTGACAGGTGTTCGGCCAATGTACTTTTAGAGATAACCCGGTTTTTGTTTCCAATAAAAAACATCAGCAGATCAAATTCTTTCTTGGTCAGGATCACAGGATTATTGTTTGCAAGTACTGTTTTCGCTAACAGATCAATCTGAATTTCGTTGACGCTGACAACGTTTGAATTGTTAAATTGTTTCCGGCGCATTAAGGAGTAAATTCGTGCAGCAAGCTCCGAAAGGTGAAATGGCTTGGTAAGATAATCGTCTGCGCCAAGTTGAAGTCCGGCAATCTTATCATCTACGGCATTTTTGCCGAGATAATAATGACACCATCCTGCTTGTTATCTTTCTTCAGTTCTTCTAATAAACGCAAACCATTACCATCGGGCAGACCGATATCGAGTAGGATGCAATCGTACTGAAACAACTGGATTTTATCCAAAGCATCATGCAGGGAGTTGGCAAACTCACATAAATACTGTTGCTCACAGAGGTATGTTGCTATACCTTTGGCCAGTTCTTCCTCGTCTTCGATGATCAGTATCTTCATGATGCTAAGATAAGCGTTGAAATTTGAAGAAATTTAGAATTTGTCCTTCAAACCTACACAAATTCGCCCTGATATGCAATGACAGCAGAAAGCCATAACTTTTTATATTCTTGCCATACGACAAGAGTAGCATGCGCTAAATCAGCTAACTTTGATGAATAACCAGGTGCCTGGCACCTATAGATCAATGAGCAATGGATAAACCAAAATCAGCAAAATTAGAAGTCATTATTCCTGCGTATCGGATGCACAGTCAAAGTTTTATCAATGTTTTGGATGGTATCACGGAGGAGCACGCACGTCAACGTATCAACGGGCAGACCAACCACATGGTGTGGATGGCCGGTAATTTTGTCAATGTACGTTATGGGATTGCATACATTTTGGGCCTTCAGGAGGAAGATCCCTACCACGACTTATTTTTATGGGTAAAACATTGGATGAACAATTTAACTACCCAAGTTTAAAAGAATTGAAAGATAGTTTCTATGCCATTTCCCAAAAGTCTATCGTCTGTTGGAAGTAGACGATGCGCAATTGGCGGAGATTTTCAAAATTGATATGAACGTTCCTTTTGTCGAGGAGAACAAACTCAATTTTATAGGGATGTGCATTGGACGGCAGGATTATCTCTGCGGTCAGATGGCATTGATGCGACGTATACTCGGTTATCCGGGTATGAAATATGAAATGGACGAGCAGATGACCTATTAAGCGTCAAACAGCATAAGCTAGTGTTTTGTAGACAATGTGCTAGCTTACGCTGTTCAAATGCCTTTAGCCCAGATGTGTCAGGATCTCATCGACTCGTTGAATGGCAATAAAGCGTTCGTGTTCTAAATTAACCTCATGCTGTTCATGTGTCCAGGTCACATGATAGGGAATATGAACACCAAACCCGCCGAGCTCGAGTACCGGAAGGATATCGGATTTGAGTGAATTGCCCAGCATCATAAAGCGATCAGGTGCGCAATCCAGATGCTTGAGTAACTTACGATAGTCTTTTTCTCTTTTATCGCTCATGATTTCGATATGGTGAAAATAGTCTTCCAGTCCCGAATTTTTTAACTTCCGTTCCTGATCCAAGAGATCACCCTTGGTTGCAACGACCAGTCTGTAATTGCCCTTTAGCTGGGTCAGCGTTTCAGTCACACCGGGAAGCAATTCAATGGGCTTCTGCAAGAGTTCATGTCCGATCGCTATAATTTGATTAATGATCTCAACGGGCAGCCTGTTTTCCGAGATTCGATTGGCGGTCTCAATCATACACAACATAAAGCCTTTGATCCCATAGCCGTATAAGTGCAGATTCTTCATCTCGGTAGCGAAGAGCTCCTGCGAGACGGTATGTTGTGGAAGGTAGTTTTCTAAAAGCAGGCAAAATTGTCTTTCTGCTTCCTGAAAATAGGATTCATTGGCCCAGAGGGTATCGTCGGCATCAAAAGCGATGGTTGTTATCTTATTTTTCATTTGTATCATTAGTTGTTCATCATTTATTTTCAATGGTCTTCATGAGCTCGTTTACTCATTAAGTTGGTATTTTAAGGTATTCGTGAGCTCGCTGCGCTCGGTTCACGCTGCCTTCGGCGGCATAGTATTCAAGAGTTCATCTAACCCACTCACATCGAAGAGTCGTCTTGAATAAATCATGCTGTTTTTAAATCTACTTTTGTAATTTTATGAAGCTAATTTCTCAAAAGGAAATCATTATTAAAAGGACATTTGTCCCGGATCATTATGTTAAGAACAAATCAATCATTTTTGGATCGTACGATAACACTTTACGCTCAGCAGCAGCGTCAGGAAGATATTGTGGTCAGAAAGTATACCAAGGGGCAAAACTTATATGATCAGGGAACAGCATCCACCAAGGTTATGGTTATCAGTGAAGGGATAGCCAAGTGTTATTTTACCGAGGCCAATGACAAGGAGTATATCGTTGAATTTCTTTCGGTCGGGGAAATCGTTGGGGAGATCGAAAGCATTCGTCATATTCCCAGTCTGTGTAGTATACAGGCCATGACCGATGTGACGGTCTATGCATTTTCCAAAACGTATTTTAGGGAGCTATTGGAAAGAGATATCACATGGAGCAATATGTTGCTGGATGTGATGGCACAACGTATTGTGCATACCTCGAGCCGGGCATCTTACCAGCAGTTATACAGTCTGGAACATAGTTTACATCGTTTATTGGAAATCCAATCCCAGCAGGATATTGCGATCAAGAAAGAGGATATGGCTGCCTATCTCGGTATTTCGGTCAGAAGCCTCAATCGGGAACTTAAGAAATTCCTAGAATAATTACCCATCCCATTTTTTAGGGCATTCGTCACATTTTTTCTATTTAACTTTTCATTTCTATTAGTATTGTATCATCAAAACCAATCGTAGATGAAATATCCATGTTGAAAAGGCAAAAACAATGCGAAGAAAAACTGGATATTCCATTTGACCATTTAACAACAAAATGTGAAGCATTCATGAATACCATTAAATGCAAACACAAATGAATAATTGATTACATTATGAAACTAAAAGATTTTCGAAAAGTAGAATTCTGGTTAGCAACGCTGCTTTTTATTATATTCAGCTATAACCTTGTATCAGACACCAATCAAAGGAATGATGGTGGTATCCATGAACAATTCAATACCGTAGGCATAAGCTATTCCTATTTCTTTAACTTTTTGTGCCCAAGTTCCTTTATATTTTAGCGGTCTATCTAAGTTTTTTGGCGCTGAATTTTATACTGATCCCCGCACTTATTGATAGGAAACGCGAAGCATTAAATTACTCCTGATCGTTCTGCTGATAGCTGTCGTTAGCCTAGTTCTAGGTATTGCTAAGACATACAGTCATACCTATGAGTTGTTGGCCTATAAGACAATTCAACAGGGATATAATCGTCTATTTTTTGATGCATTTAATAAGACGGCATTAATGGTTATCCTTATTTCGGTTTATACCTGTGGCAAGTATTTTATTGCTTATCTGCTCAAAAATATGGACGGAAATACAGCTGTCCAAAGACAGATGAAGATGGATCTGGCTTTCGGGATAGGATTTTGGTTTGTAGGATTATTTTTATGGATTACATCCAGATCAAATTTTCAGTTTGCAATCCTCTGGACCATGGTGGTGCTCTCTGCGGTCGGTATTGTGATTTATTCGCTTTATTACCTATTGCCTGAACTGTACAGGCAACAAAAGAAATTTAGTAGCTATTTTTGGCACATCTTTGTCATTAGTTTGGTCCTCATGTTACCCTTATGTATTTTGGCGTTGTTCTTCTTTAACCGGACTTCCGAAGTAATTTTTATCGTAGCGTTGTTTCATCTACCTACACAGTTATTGGTCAGTATTCCACTTTCATGGTTTTTGTATAGAAAACGTGTTTTACAAAATTCTGAGTTGACCTCACTACGTACCGAACTGGGTAAATCGGATGCTAATCTCAACTTCTTAAAGTCACAGATCAATCCACATTTCTTGTTTAATGCATTAAATACATTGTATGGTACCGCTTTGCAGGAAAAAGCCGAAAGAACAGGGGAGGGCATCCAGCGGCTGGGGACATGATGCGGTTTATGCTTCATGAGAATACACAGGATAAGATTTCGCTGATCCGAGAGGTCGAATACCTGAATAATTATATCGCCTTGCAAACTCTTCGGACCTCACAATCTGCCGATATTAAGATCGAAACGTTGATTGAAGAGCAGTTTGAAAATTACCAAATTACCCCGATGTTGCTTATTCCTTTTGTTGAGAATGCGTTCAAACATGGTATTAGTTTACAGAAACCCTCGTATATCAAAATTTCCTTACAGGTCAGGGGCAATGTGCTATTCTTTGATGTCAGTAACAGTATCAATCTCAAAAATGACAATGATCCTGAAAAGTTAAAAAGTGGTGTGGGGTTTGACAATGTACGGAAACGCCTATTGCTGTTGTATAAGGACAGGCATGAGCTGATCATTCGTGAAAATGCACAGGAATTTTTTTGTCCACTTGACCTTACATATTGACTAGGTAAAAATAGGGAACAGATAGATCCCTTTTGGAAGGAGCTGCTACGAAATGCCAAGGACGAAGCGGAATATTACCCACAATATTTTATATTTGATAAAACAGGAAAATTGGTCGTTGAAAAAGCGCTTCGATCGAGTCATGGACAGCAGCTTTACGAGCAGCTTGACAAGATTTTAAACCAATAATTTGTATGATAGCCATAGCGATAGATGATGAGCCGTTGGCCTTGGAGGTCATTAGCCATCACACGTCAAAGGTTCCCTTTATTGAATTGAGAGAAACATTCACAGATGCATTTATGGCAATCAGTTATTTACAGCGGCAACATGTTGATCTGATTTTTCTGGATATTAAGATGCCTGATATTTCAGGTATCGAGTTTCTGAAAAGCCTGAGTACGGTTCCCATGATTATTTTTACAACCGCTTATTCCGAACATGCTTTGCAGAGCTTTGAACTTGACGCAATTGATTATCTGTTAAAGCCTTTTTCCATGGCTCGATTTCTAAAGGCCTGCAACAAAGCACATGAATTGTACCATCTGAGATCTGCAAAGGCTGAGACCAACAAGGGCTATTTTTTTGTAAAAGATGGCTATGAACATGTAAAGATCGAATTTGAAGATATACACTATATCGAAGCTTCCGGTAACTATACGCAAATACATCTGTCGGATAAACTGATTAGCTCAAGGATCACCATCAGTGAGCTCAGCGAATTGCTGCCAAAGTCTGATTTTGTGCGTTGCCACAGGGCGTTTATTGTTGCAAAAGGCAAAATGACAAAGTTTGATCGAGCCCAGATCTGGATAGCTGATAGAATAATACCTATTGGTACCACCTATACAGATCTTAAATTGTATTAATACACAAAAATAAAAGCAATGCAGCACTATAGTATCATGTACCTAAAACTCGTTTTATTTTTTTATGTGTGTAACCAGCTATGCGACGGGACAAAATATGGAGAAATCTTTATTAGATAAAACGCTTTCCAGCTATTATCCTAAGGGAGATGAACCTGGGATAGCTGTTGCGATTAGTCAGCATGGACAGATCCGTTACCACTATGCAGTCGGAATAGCGGATCTGAAAACGAAACAAAAGATCACAGAAAAGACCCATTTTCGGATGGCCTCCGTCAGTAAGCAGGTGACAGCGCAAGCTATTTGCAGTTTATTTGCTCAGGGCAAGCTAAAACCAACGGATCAATTGGGACTCTTTTTTGACGATTTGCCCTTGGCTTTGCAGGGTATTACCGTCGCTCAATTACTCCAACACCGTTCGGGAATAATGGATTATGAGGCATTGATACCAAGTGATCGAACAGCACAGGTTTCGGATAAGGATGTGCTGGATTATATCCGGCAGACTGATGCTGTTTATTTTCCATCGGGGAGTCAATTCAGGTACAGTAATACGGGCTATTGCCTGTTGGCTTTGATTGTGGAAAAGGTGGCAAAGGAGCCTTTTGCAGCATTCGTAAAAAGCATTTGTTTCTGCCGAATGGTATCCGCGATGGAATCGTCTATACTGTTGATTCAAATATCCCCAATCGGGCTTTCGGTTATCATCCTAAGGGGATACCTTTGTGTTTGCTGATCAGAGTGTGACCAGTGCGACTCAAGGTGATGGCGGAGTTTATCTATCGGCTTTGGAGTACCATCAATGGGCCAATTATTTGCTTCATAAGCGTTTTCCCGAAGCTGTTATACAGGATTTTCTGGAAACAGAGCGCCTTCCGGTAAAAGATGGTGTTTCCTACAATTTAGGCTGGTTTATCTATCCTTTGGAGGGAAATAGGCTGTTCTTCCATTCGGGAGAATCAACGGGCTTCCATAATATTGTTTATTTAGATCAACAGAAAGACCTTGTTATCACTTTATTTAGCAATCGTGATGATCTATTGATTGCGGATGCATTTGACGCGCTGCTTGCTGTCCTTAAACTGCCTAAGCCCATGGGACCAAGTGCCCAAAACAAATCTGTTTTTGGCTGGCTAAATGCAGTCTATGCGAATTAGCGTGTCTGCGGATTGAGAATAAAATCGCCTATGTCTTTTCTAAAGACATAGGCGATTTGGCGTGTGGATTAGAATTAACCCTTAATTCCTTTTAACCAATCTCTGAATTTACCGAACTGCTCGGCCAAAAATGATTCATGATCTTCATTTTCTTCATCTCCTCCGGGAAGAATATGTTCAAAATAAGATCCTTTCAGGATTTTACGCAATAGTCCTTCGCCGATGAACGGCTTATCATCATTGAGTGTCCGTGCGGCTTTCAACAAATGACGGATATCATATTGTAAAGGATTGATATCAGGCACTTGCTTGTTGAGATTCAAGAGCTCGTACACAGCTATACGTGCAGTTCTGACTGAGCTTTCCATGGTAAATACGACATCGTTGTTGGTTTCGACGAACTGTCCAACGAGACCTAGATTTTTACAGCCATTTGGAACGACTCTTGGGCGATCGCCTTTAGCACGAGGCATAAACATCGATGTGATATAGGGCATAAATGTCGTGCGAACGATGGTATTTTTGATGACATCATCCAATTGATCAATGATTCCCAGATGATGACATAGTTCGGCCAAAATTTCATCTCCGGTACATTCAGGCATAGTCTTTTTAATATAATTTCCTTGTTTGTCCATAAATAGGGCATAAACCCAAAGTACAAGGACATCGTCGGGCTGGCCAGGAAGTGTGGCTGTCTGTTACAGGTAAAGCTCATCAACCAGTTGGAGTCTGTAATTGTAATAATACCGCCGGTGACTGTTTTTCCTGAATAGGGATCATTGACCGAATAGCCCTTTAATTTTTCAATCAAAGCCGAGGGTTTACAGGTCAGGGTAGCAGATTCCCAGGCTGACTTTTCAATGTTGCTGCAGAATTTTTCGGGTTTACCAAAAATAGCTGATTTAGCAGCCAAATTTTTCCAGAGTTTCCAGCCGGCACTCTGTCCACTGGTACTGTTGTCTATACCGATGATCGGTGCTTTGGTATTATCACCATAGAAGGTGTCTTCTGTCATTGAACCGGTCGTGACAATGACAAAGTCATTTGGACCTAGTGGGATACGTACTTCCTGACCATCTTGTTCGGTAATGATACCCGCAACGGTTTTTCCTTCGGTGTTGTTTTGTATGTCAAGATCTTTGACCAGTACATTAAACTGGATCTTAACACCTTTATCTTGTAACACCTTGCGTAATGGGGTGACAAAGGTATCGTATTGATTGTATTTAGGAAATACAAGGGAAGAAAGGTCGTTTAATCCATCAATTGCATGAAGGAAGCGATGCATGTACAGTTTCAATTCCAATAAGCTATGCCAGTTTTCAAAAGCAAACATGGTCCGCCAAAAGGTCCAGAAATTACTGCTCAGGAAAGATTCGCTGAAATAATCTTCAATTGTCAGGTCATCCAATTCTTCTTTTTTTTAGCAGGAGTTTGATAATTGCAAGTTGATCTTTTTGGCCAACCCAAATTTGCTAAAATCTTTGATTTCACCAAGATTATGGATAAGTCTTGCTTTTGAATAGTTGGAATCGTTGTCGTTGATCAATCTATATTCGTCAAGTACACTGTAGGGAGCTGGCATTTCCAATGCTGGAATATCCTGAAACATATCCCATAGATTTTCATAAGTCATGTCCATTTCACGTCCACCACGGATGACATAACCATCCTTGGCATTGCCGGCACCATCCAGGGATCCGCCTTCGATATGTAACTGCTCCAGGAAGGTGATATTTTCCGCAGGGACATGTCCATCACGGATGAAATAGTATGCTGCAGACATCCCCGCAATCCCGCTACCGACAATATAGATTTTGCTGTCTTTGTAGGATTTGTTCGGTATACCTTTATTGCGTTGGTAATTTCCTATCTGATCTGAAAAAGGCATTGCCTTTTTAGGCGTGTTACGTTGTTGTTCTGTGCTTGAATCCGGTTCATGATTTACATTTCCATATTCAGCAGATGCATTTAATACTTTGTCGAATTTTGAGGTGATTTCTTTCATGATTCTTATTGTTTTTAATTCTTGAGTAAAGTTAGCCATACTCCTTAGATCATTTATGCCCTCAAATTCGCTATTGTTCTACCGAATTTCCTTTTTTACATATTTTGTCTTTTCGATATTCAGAAGGCGATAACATGGAGTACTTTTTGAAAAAACGTCCAAATGCAGAGATCGAATTGAAGCCTATGGCGTAGGCGATGTCGGAAATGGTCTTCTCAGGATTTCCGAGTAGGGCATACGCTTCTTTGAGCAAATTTTCGTCTATGATTTCATGTGGCGTCTTTCCAGATGCCTTCTTAACAATACTAATCAGGTATTTGTTTGAAATAAATAACCGATCGGCGTAATATTTCACATCTTTGGATTGGCTGCAGTGTTGCTGTACCAGGTCCGTAAACTTAAAGTAGAGGCTATTGGCCTCCTGAATTGTTTCAACTGCATGTTGGTCCTCCACGGCGAGCACATCGGCTATTTCTAGCAGCAGGTTAAATATAATGGTGCGAATAATGTCGGGGTAAAACGTGTCGCCCTGAGGGTTACCTCGCTTAAATATTCGAGGAGCCTTAATAATTTTCCGGCGAGTTTTTCTGCCTCGGGTATAATTGCGAATGTTGCATTGTTGAATAGTCCCAGTTTTTCTATAAAAAATGGGTTGGCAATGTTTTTAAGTAGAAACAACTTGTCAAAGAAAAGTAGTTTCATTCTGAAATCCTTGCTGACCGCTGTAAATTTGATGACGGTGGAAGGTGCTGAAACAAGTAAGCTATGCTGTGCTAGTGTATATTCTTGATTATCAATTTCTACTGTAATCGTTCCGGCCGTGCAAATGCAAATGGCGTAAAAATCAATACGGAAGGAATTTCTGGGGTATTCGAAAAGGGGATTGCCGGATGAGATGTAGTAAGGGCGATTGCAATCTACACCAAAGAAAGATAAAGTGTCTTGTAGGCTGTCGTGTGTATTTGGATTGATCTTGATACTAAACTTCATAGGGGGATTGTCATGTGCAATTGACCTTATTCTTTCGGTTGGATAAAATAGGTTATGTGCGTTTTAAAATAAGCTTTTCTGTAGCAACCTCATCTTCTATACCAACAAAGTAGCTTTGAAAACCAAACTTTGTCAGTAATTGTCTGGAGGCCGCATTATCTGGATCAATGATGCCGATCACATCCTTATTGGCGTCGATGCTTTTGGCCATGGCCAGCAGAGATTCACAGATTTTGGTGCCGAGACCTTTACGCCAAAACTCCCTTTTAAGCAAATAACCGATCTCAAAGACGGTTGGATCTTTTCTATAGTTGACCAATTTGCAGTCGCCAAAAATAATTGGCTATCGGAATCTATCACCATAAAATAGCCCAATAATGGATCTGTATTGATTTCGAGAATTGAAGCGAATTTTTTCTCGGCCTGCTCAGCTGTCAATCCCTTGCCTGAAATATATTTCATGATTTCATCGTCTTTGGTAAGTTCTCTAAAAAGAGCGAAATCTTCGGCTGTGTATTTTTTTAATTCTAATGTGTTGTACATGGCTAATGTGTCTTCTACACAAGATAAGGTTGTTTTTCTATTAAATCAAAAGTTGGACTTCAAATAATCATTTTTCTGTCTTATTTCTGATTTTGCCAATTGGGAGATCGGAATTTAACTTAAATTGTCATAGAGGAATAAATACATCGGTTCATGCCAACAAAAGTTTGGAATGATGTATGGAAACCGGATCACATTTAACTATTGAAACAATGAAGATAACAGGATTATATGAAACGCATATCCAGGTACGTAATCTGGAGGAGTCTGTCAATTTTTATACGAAGGTGCTTGGTTTGCGGATTGCACATCGTGATCCCAATCGACCTATCGTCTTTTTGTGGGTCGGTACAGGTAAGGAATATATGCTGGGACTCTGGCAGGAGGAAGCAAATTTTCAACCGCGGCATTTTGCTTTTAGAGCCAGTAAAGAAGATATCTTGAATTACGCAGTAGACTATCTCAAAGAAAGGGATTTGCAGCCTTACAATTTTTTGAAAGATGGTGTAGAAAAACCAATGGTATTTGCCTGGATGCCGGCATTGGCAATTTATTTTAACGATCCAGATGGAAATCAATTGGAATTTATTGCCCTATTGGAAGGCGAGGGGAGGCCAGAACTGGGGGTAATGTCCTACGAGGATTGGTTGCAGCAGGAATAAAAAATAAGCGGTTATTTTATTAGCCGCTTATTTTTTTATGAAAGGAGGTTGACAGGCCGCCTTGAATGGATCGAGCTGTACCGTTAACCCTTTGATAGTCTAGTAATGGCTTCATCTCGCGTAGCAACAAAGTTGATCTTACGGCCTTTATTACTTTCGTAGATAAAATCATTCAGACTTTTGCTATTATAGATGGAAAAGTCACCAACAATAGCAACGTCAAAATCGTACTGCGTATATTTTTGAAGAATTTCCCCGCCAACTTCGTTTTAAGTTCAAAAAAATCAGCCGAAATATTTTCTTGGTATAAGATTGCTTTGTATGCTTCCTGTGCGCCACAGTCTACCATGATCTGTAAACCATCATCGAGATTGTTGATGAGGATAGCAGTGTCTTTTACTTCAGCGATATTTCTATCGTTTACTTGGATAACGTCGATTTGCATAGTCGTAATATATTGAGTGGTAATGATTGTCTTTAAGCCCTAAAGATTGCTCTATCCGGCAAAATCTTTCAGCATATCAATAGAAGGGCAGAAATATAATGTGCCACTCTGAGCTGCACTAAAGTCCAGAATACGGTCATAATTACCATCTGGTTCACCTATAAACATTCGTTTTAGCATTTGTATCACGGTGCTAAATCTACTGGCATAAGCAATAAAATAGGTGCCCATTTGATTATTGGCGATATTACCAAAAGGCATATTGTCCCTAACGATTTTGAGATCATCGCCTACATTGGCTAAGGCCGAATGCGAATTGGCCGGTTTTACGTCATCCGACATTTCAATATCATTGGTTTTACTTCGCCCAATAACTTTTTCCTGTTCGGATACCGGTAAGGCCCGCCAGCTGTTCATGTCGTGAATGTATTTTTGAACAAAAAGATAGCTGCCACCTTGATAGGCTTGATCTTCATCTCCAATAATACCAAAGAAAGCACGGTCTTCACCTGTCGGGTTTTCGGTGCCGTCGACAAAACCTAGAATGCTTCTTCCATCCCAATAACGAAAGCCGTGGATTTCTTCCTTGCAGTCAGCAACTGCTGCCAGTACATCGGAAATTTCGGCTGCCATGTCAATACAATAGCTTTGCTCTTCAGCGCGAATATGAAAATGGAGATCACCCGGGGTAGCAACAGCGACATGTTTTTGACCTACGATGGGCTCAAAAGGAACCAATTCTTTAGGTAATGGCTCCTGTAGTGCCAATTTTTTCCAGGCATGATAACTGATCCCCATGACAATACTCGCTTTTATACCAGTCGAACGTACCTGAGCCGAATTATTCAGATTGACGACCAGGGCACAGATCCGTTC
The DNA here is from genome assembly GCF_019285695.1 of Sphingobacterium sp. E70. Lineage (NCBI taxonomy): Bacteria > Pseudomonadati > Bacteroidota > Sphingobacteriia > Sphingobacteriales > Sphingobacteriaceae > Sphingobacterium > Sphingobacterium sp. E70. The sequence goes on from NZ_CP079104.1 coordinate 4,253,560, forward strand.
AAAGACCGGTTTCAGCTCTTTATTTTCCTGAAAATTCCATACCATGAAAACGGTATTGTTGCTGGGTGAATCGATAACATTCTGCGCTTGATTGTTCATAAAATATTGTATTGATTGGACATTGACAATAATACTAAGCTACAAATAAATTTATTTCCAAACAGATCAAATTATTCTGTTGAGGTTGTTTTTTTGTATAATGACTGGATTTCTTCGATCACTAAAGCCGGATTATCGTAAAAGATGTGATGTTGTGCGTTCGGCTCCAGGACATACTTTCTGTTGTCCTTTTCGTCTGCAAACTTTTTTAATGCGGCAACACATTTACTTCTATCGGGTTCTTCAAAAGCGGTAATGCCTGAGCCGATAATTGTCATTGGAATGGTCGCATGTGGCGCTACTTCATGCAAAATAGCTGTTGAATTCTCATAATTCATCGTCAAATGATAGAATCCTAAGCTCTCTTTTTGATCTCTTGAAGTCGGTCGGCATATTCTATCTTTAATGATTTTCCACGCTCCATTGTCATAAAATAAGGCGAGACAATATCTATCATCACCGCACCTAGTACCTGCCCCTTGTTTTCATGGGCAAATTTCAGCGTATAATTACCACCAAAGGAATGTGCAACAAAGAAATATTGTTCGTTATAACCCAATTTATTCAGCGCCCTTTTAGATCAGCGACTTCAGTCGATAGATTGACATTTGCGGTATCTATGCCACTTTTTCCGAAACCCGCCCGATCGTAGGTGATTAATGGTGCACCTAATCTAGCTGATAGTGGAGCCAATAGTTTCTGCCATACAGAAGCATCGTTTCCGCCTCCTGATTCAAAAATGATAGGAATTCCTTTTCCAGCTATAATATTAAAATGTAAACTATGCTGACCAACACTGATTGTCGTATCTTTCGATTGTGCAAACAGGTCAAACGCGGAGAGTAACAGGAAAATAGAAAAGAATGCTGTGTGTATAGGGATCATATTGAATTTATTAAATTTTAGCTCTTACGTCGTTCATTTTGAGTGTCATTGATAGGGCTTCTGTTTCGATCCAGTTGCTGTAATCTTCAATGGCTTTTAAACGCAGTTCATCTGTAATATATCCTTCTATTACCATTTGTTGCGACTGGGCAACTTTGATCCAGATTCCAAGATTGGTCTGAAAATGATCGTCGCCCCTGGTATAGGTCAGATCGGCGTTGATCGTCTCAATGGCTGTAAATCCCTGTTGTTGGAGTAAAGTGGCGATTTCATCTGCGACACGGTTGTTCATACCTGCATCGGCACGCCATTTCAGAAATGTATGATAAAACTCCAACATACTGGACGGTGGTGCTGGGTTCCATTCAATTGCGGTATGGTTATAATCCAGGATCGAAAGCTGTCCTCCGGGTTTCAACCAGGATTTGAACCGTTGTAAGGCCGCAGGAATATCACTTAGCCATTGCACTGTTCTTGCCGTCATAATCAGATCAAACTGATGTGGTGGCTCATAACTGAAAATATTATCACAGACCAGACTAAGATTGGCGCTGTCACCGTACTGTTGATTCCCTATATCAATAAAAGATTGGGTGTTGTCCAAACCGATCACTGTGCCGTCCGCGATTAGTGATGCGGCTTCATTTGTCAGTGTTCCTGTGCCACAGCCTACATCGAGGATGGCTAAACCGGGTTTTAACAGTGGGAGAATGGTCCGATAGTCGTTTGCTAATGTTCGTCTTTCAAATATTTTATTTGCCTGTTGGTCTTTTCTGTCAATAAATTTCTCTTTCATTTGATTGGTTTAGTGTGTCGTAAATATAATTTGCTTTGACGATAAAACAAACTTCTTTTTGATTGAATGACTCGTGGATGGTTATCAGCGGGGAGATGCGCTCAAATATAAGGTACAATAAATGGATTTACACAGCTCCTTTTTATAAGCGTTATAAGGCCTCTTTGTAGTAGGCAACAAACTCCCGGAAGATGGAATAGCCATCACGCCATTCAAAATAGATAGGACTTGCACTTTCGATATTGACAAATCCCTTTTTTTCGAAAGAGCGCTTTTGTTCGTGTCTGATGGAAATATTGGGAGATGGAAATGGCACTTTTATAGTGTAGACTGTCCATGATACGGATGCTGTTGACCACTGTTTTTTCGGTATCATTACCATAGTTGTCCACAATAATTTTCTGCGATGGAATATGGTTCAGCACCAGATAGTCTTTCATTTTGTCGCCTTCCCAAAACCTTCCTTTCCAAAGCCTCCGCTGACAAGGATCATCTGAATCCGGTCTGCCCTGTATAGCTGGATACTTTTATTTAATCGTTCCTGTAGTCTCTCCGAGGGGCTACCGTCGGGGTTGATTTTATTACCGAGAACAATACCGATAGCCGCTTTGGTCTTTTTGTCACGCAGCCCATCGATACAAATCAATATACTTTGGATCAAAAATAAGATAAGTCCAAGTTTCATCCCTGATGTAATGATCTTCAACATGTCCTTTAGCTATTGATTTTTAGTCAAATGATTCACTGTCGTTGTAGCGACATATTTTGAAAATAGCAAAAATAAGGTTAAAAACTAAAAAAACAGACTACAAAAAAATGATCTGAGACTAGAAAACAGGATCTTTCAGCGGATGAGATGTTAAACTGTCTGGGGAAGTTGCTTTTAATGGTGTTTTTTTGTTTAATAGTTTTGTCTAAACAAAATCATTAAGTATTTGTTAATATGTCAAACAGCTATTTTATGAAGTATCTTTTTCAATTATCTTAATTGTAGTCCTCCTGCATGGAGAGACGAATGCCTGCACCAGGGTGGTTTACAAAGGACCCGGTCAAACGGTTATTACAGCGCGTAGCATGGACTGGAAGGATGACATTGCTGCTAACATTTGGGTATTTCCGCGGGGTATGCAAAGAAGTGGTGAAGTGGGGCCGCAATCGCTGACCTGGACATCACAATACGGTAGTGTGATTGCTAGCGCATGGGATATTGCGACCGTGGATGGACTGAATGAAAAGGGACTGGTCGCCAATGTCCTTTGGCTGGTCGAGTCTACTTATCCTAAATTTGATCCCGCCGGAACAAAAAGGGGTAGCAATCTCGGCATGGGCACAATATGTACTTGACAATTTTGCGACGGTAGCTGAGGCGGTGAAGGTTTTGCAGGACGAGCCCTTTGTAATTGTGAGTGACTATATTCCGGGAACCGAAAAGTTTACAACAATACATCTATCCCTTTCGGATGCAACGGGTGACAATGCCATCTTTGAATACATCAACGGAAAATTGGTTATTCACCATAATGCAGCATATACGGTGATGACAAATTCACCCGTATTTGAGGAACAGCTGGCTTTAAACAGATACTGGCAGGGAATCCCGGGGACAATTATGCTTCCGGGTACCAATCGGGCTGCAGATCGTTTTGTGCGTGCTTCGTATTATATCAATGCCATCCCACAAACGGAGGATACACGAACTGCTGTCGCGAGTGTATTTAGTGTCATTCGTAATTGCTCTGTTCCATTTGGTATCAGCTCGGAAACTGAACCTAATATTTCCTCTACCCGATGGCGGTCAGTCGCAGATCAAAAGAATAAAGTTTATTATTTTGAGAATGTGTTGACTCCGGGAACTTTATGGGTGGATCTTACTAAATTTGATTTGAAAAAGGGCGCCCCTGCAATGAAACTGGATTTAAAACAGGGTGTAGCAATTAATGGCATCTCAAATGGACTATTTAAATCTGCCAACGCCTTTAAATTTATGGGCATATAGTCGTGTGAAAATAATAAAAGCCAATAGGCTGTCCGATATTTTGGACAGCCTATTGGCTTTTAATCTATTCGTATTCCCGAGCATCTCTTTTCAACGATCAATGCGCATGGGCTACGTTTTTATTCTTAGGACAGCTTTCTTGTTTTTATTTAACGGTGGTGCCATCCGCGATTTCTTCATCGGCTTTACTCACGAGCCGCATGGTCGGATTAAGGTTGCCAAAGATTTCTACCTGTCCGTCAATGCTACGTCCTTTTTGTACCGGAACACGACTTGTTTTGTTGTCCACAACGGCGATGACAAAACTTCCTTCACCTGAGGTAAAAACTGCGGCTTTGGGAACAACAAAGGTGCTATCCTGAGAAGTCAGGGGCAACTCGACCTCAGCGACCATACCCGGGAGGAGTTTGTTGTTGGTATTGGTAATGTCGATTTCAACTCGTTCAGATCTGAATCTGCTATCCAGCGCCCCTGACTTGCGTGCGATCTTACCTGAAAACTGTTGGCCCGGTAAGGACTTTACGGTAAACTGCAGCGGTTGATCTGCTGCCAGGAAGCCGGCATATTGTTCGGGTACGGCAACAGCCAAACGGAGCTTGCTCTGTTGCTGGATGGTCATGATGGGCATCTCCGAACCTCTGCCCGCTGGTCCGACATAGGCACCCTGATTGACATTACGTGTCGCGATAACACCATCAAATGGTGCACGTATTTCGAGGTAGTTCAATAGATTCTGTACCTCCGCATAGGCTGATTTTGCCGCCTGAAATTGGGCAAAATCAGCATTCTTTTCGCTTCGGCGACCTCAAGATCCAGTCGGGCTACAGTACCTTCGACTTTACTGGTTTCGAACAGTCTATCGTAGGTACTTTTGGTGGCCATGTAAATCGCTTCCTGCGACTTTAACCTTGATTTTGCAGCTGACAATTGTGAACTCAATTCTGGGGCCTCAAGTACAGCTAACAGCTGTCCGGCCTGAACCCGACTGCCAATATCAACTTTTAATGCCCGTACGTAGCTGCTCACTTTGGCATAAATTTCCACCTGCTGAAATCCACTGATCTCGCCCGGTATCTGCATTTTGTTAGTTAGTTTCTGTTTGGACGGCGCAAATGTTTCCATTGCTGGACTTGCCGTTACTGCTGCTACTTTTGTACTGTTTTCCTCGGCAGCGGACTGACATCCGGTTAAGTAGGCGAGTAGGCCTACTGCGGATAATATTTTTAGGAGATTGTGTTTCATGATAAAGGTTTTAATGCTGCGATATAATGTTTACTTTCTTCGTCTTCGGGATCTAAGGAGATCGATTGGGTGCTACTTTTCTCTTGTGCCCAAGCAAATATTAAAGGTAAAATCACCAGTACTGCAAAGGTGGAGAAGAGTAAGCCTCCGATAACGGCACGTCCCAATGGGGATACCTGTTCACCGCCTTCACCATGACCGATAGCCATCGGTAACATCCCGACAATCATGGCCAAACTGGTCATAATAATAGGACGTAGACGCAGTGAGGCTGCTTCCCGTGCTGCTGCCAATGCATTTTGATTGTGCTTGCGGATATGCTCTGCATTGGTGATCAATAGCACGGCATTGGCGATGGATACACCCACAGACATAATAATACCCATATAGGATTGCATGTTGAGTGTTGAACCGGTCATTAAGAGCATCAGTAAGGATCCAAGGACAACTGCTGGCACGGTGGTGAGAACAACCATGGATACTTTGAACGACTGAAAGTTGGCCGAAAGCATCAGAAATATCACAATGATTGCTACAGCCAGACCTGCCTGTAGGCTGTCCATGGTTTCATTTAATACTTTTCCCAATCCGATTTGCTCCACCGAAAGACCGCGTGGAAGTTCGCCCAAAGCTTTAATACTACGTTGTACATCATTGGAGGCTGTTTTCAGATCCGTATGGTCGATATTGGCCGTGACGGAAATGTAGGGCATAGCACCTAAGTTGTCATTCTCGCCATAAGTATAAGATGGCGTAATGGTTGCAATGTCGCTCAGTATTGGCCTTGACGAATTTTTTAACAATGGTATTTCTCCAATCTCTTTCTCGTCTTTCATTTTATCAATGGGAACCTGTACTTGGACATTGTAGGATAGTCCCGCTTTTTCATCAATCCAGGTGTTTTTCTCCGTATAACGAGAGGACGATGTTGCCGCGATCAGTGATCGGGTTACTTCTGCAAGGTCAATACCTAGCTGAGCGGCACGCACCCGGTCAATATTGATGTCATAGGACGGGTATTTGATGGATTGTGCCAGCTGTACATCCCTGAAATAGGGAATAGCTTTCAGTTCTTCGATTAATTTACCTGCATATTTCTCATTATTCTTTTTGTTCTTGCCAGCAATTCGTACCTCGATCGGTGTTGGTGAACCTTGGCTCAGGACTTTATCGGTGAGTTCGATGGGTTCAAAGGAAACTTGAACATCTGGAAGAGCGGCCTTGAGTCGCTTTCTGTATTCATCGCGGAAGCTGTCCATATCGTGCTCGTAATCTTTAAGTGCGATTTGAAAAACTGCCTCATGAGGCCCGGCCATAAATAGGTAGATCGGCGATACAGAGAACTGTCCAGGGTGCTGGCCAATGTATACAGAGGAGATGCCTATATGTTCTTTTCCAACAAGTTTTTCAAGTCGGCCAACGCGCGTTTGGCTTTCTCTTCGGTACGTTCGATACGGGTTCCTTCAACCGCACGCAGACGCATCTGAAATTGACTTGAATTGACCTTTGGAAATACGTCCTGTCCAATCGTATTGAGTAAAACGAGTACCAAGCTTATGGCACCAACTAGGTAGACGACGGTGATAATTTTCTTCTGTTTGAACAGTCTGTCGATCATTTTCATAAACCGATTTCTGAAGCGTTCAAACAGGCTGATCTTTCCATCGTTGTTAAAATCTTCCCGTTCGACAAGAAGTTTCTTTTGATTCAGGGTATCTTGTTCGGATTCGACGGATAGACCCGTTTCGGCAAATTTTACTTCATCTGCATTCAGTCCTTTTGGATTTATTTTATGTGGACCGGTCTTGTGATGATCTTTCATAAGCCAGTTGGCCATGACCGGTACAAAAGTCTGTGAAAGCAGGAAGGAGATGATCATGGAGAATCCAATGGACAGGGCTAAGGGTAAGAATAGGGATCCCGGAATACCTGTCATTGTAAATGCTGGCGCAAATACAGCAAGGATACACAATAAAATCAACAGCTTTGGCAGGGCAATTTCCTTACAGGCATCCCAGATTGCCAGTGCTTTGGGTTTGCCCATATCCAGATGCTGGTGTATATTCTCTATCGTAACCGTACTCTCGTCAACGAGGATGCCGATTGCCAGTGCCAATCCACTCAGTGACATGAGATTGATCGTCTGTCCAAATAGTTTCAGGAAGAGTACGCCCGAAATTACAGAGATTGGGATTGTTAGGATAACAATTAAAGCTGCTCTACGGTCGCCCAAAAATAATAAGACCATCAGGCCGGTGAGTATTGCTCCAATAGCGCCTTCGGTAATCAAACTTTTGACGGAGTTGATGACATAGACGGATTGGTCAAACTCATAGGATAATTTGACATCCTCGGGCAGGGTGTTCTGTATTTTTGGAAGTGCGGCCTTCAGATTTTGTACGACCTCCCAAGTGGAGGCATCACCGGCTTTGGCAATGCTGACGTAGACTGATCGTTTGCCATTGACGAGTGCATAACCTGCCGTGACATCGGCACCATCTTTCACCGTAGCAATATCACCCAGATAGAGATTTTGTACACCACCTTTAAAGAGTGGGATTTTCTCAAAATCCTTCACATTACGAATGGTGTTGTTGGTGGGTGTAATGTAGTTTTTATCTTTTATACGGACATTTCCGGCAGGCGCAGTCTGATTGTTGAGTTTTAAAGCCTCGACGACCTGATCAGGGGTCATGTTGTGACTGCGCATCAGATCGGGATCAACATTGACTTCGATTGTACGCGGACTACCTCCAAATGGTGGCGGGGAAAGTAATCCCGGTATGGAGGTAAAAGAAGCTCGTACATAGACGTTGGCTAGATCCTGTAGTTCGTTGTTGGAGCGTTTATCACTGCTGAGTACCAGCTGCCCTACTGGAAGTGAAGACGCGTCAAACCGGATAATAAAGGGTGGTTGTGATCCCGGGGAAAGGAGGCCTGGATACGATTGGCCAATGCACTCAATTCGGCTGCAGCCTGAGCCATGTTGGTGTCTTCGTAGTAGGAGATTTTCATTAAGGTCAGCCCCTGGATATTTTTGGTCTCAATGGATTTGACTCCGTTGGCAAAAAGCAGGATATTGACGTAGTTTTTAGCAAAATAAGACTCCATCTGATCTGGAGAATAACCTCCAAAGGGGTGCGCAATATAAATAACAGGAAGGTTCATTTTGGGTAAAATGTCAACCTTGATCGTGCGTACTGCGCCTATTCCAAATACAATAAGGCCCATGACCAACACAAGGATGGAGATCGGCTTACGTAAGGCAAAACGTATTAAATTCATGCGGTGTTATTTATAGTTCTTTGTTGAAAATATCGAAATCCCCGCTGCTGCTGCTTTCAGCAAAAGTGATTGCCACAGGTTGATATGGACGATTTCGCGATCTGTTTCGGCTCGATTAAGTGTATATAGGTTTGGGTGACATCCACAAGTGTTGCCAGACCGTTTTTGTACATAGCCATCTTTTGATTGTAGGCCTGTTGGGCCGCTGATACCTGTCGAGGGGCTTCGATATCGCTCTGTTGTGCTAATCTGATCTTAACGTCGGCGGCATCCAGCTGTGCAACAAATTGTGCTGCGGTGGTTTGATATTCCTCCCGTAAAGCATCGTTGGTATACCGTTGTGCGCTGATTTTTTTGTTGATTCGGGCGATCGTGGTTATATTCCAATTGATTCCCAAGCCCAAAAGATAGTTTTGTCGGTTGGGGCGGATACCATCCCAGTAGTTTCTTGTAAAGGCATGGAGGTCTGTCGTGTAATCGCTTTTGAAGCCAGAACCTCTTGCCTGGAAAACACCGAAGGCCGATAAGGTGGGCAGGTATTCCTTGTTTGACAGTCGCAGTTGTTGTTCACCAACTTCAATCCGGCTTTTGTAATATTGAAGCACAGGGTTGTTGTCCACCAACGTCGGGTCGGTGGTCAGTAGCTGGGTGGGTGTTTTTGTTACCAGCGCAGTGTCAATCTGAAGATCTGTTGCGTTGATCCCCATCAGTACCGTTAATTTGTTGTTTTGCTCCTTCACATTCTCTCCGGCCTGATTCAAACTGATCTTCGCACGGGATACTTCTGCCGAGGCCAAGGTTGAATCGACACCGGGTAAAATCCCGTTCTTGGCTTTGGTAGCCGCAATGTTAAAGAATACCAGAGCGCGGTCAAGGTTTTTCTGTTGATTTTTTGAAGACGCTGGCTCGCCAGAAGATTCAGATAGGCTGCGGCAATCTTGATCTTATGTTGGAATTGTTCTTGTTGAAGATCAATTTCCAATCGTTTGCTGTCCGCTTTACTCAATTCGATGCGCTCTTTTCTGCGGCCAAAGGTGTAGATATCCCAATTGATGTTGGCAAGATAAAGCGCTCCAAAAGCGGAATTCCAATTTTGCTCCGGAAGCGCCGCACCCGAAGAAGCAACACCGAGTCCACCAAATCCATACAATGGGCCATTCTGTCCATTGATAGTTCCATAATCTTGTTGCGCTACAACGGTCAAATTAGGCCAGAAGTCGCGTTTTACCTGTTCGTTGGTCTGTAGTGCTGACTGGACATAATACGCCTTTGCCTTAATAATTCCATAATTTGCAAGACCCTGGTCTACGGCATCACGGATGGTAAGCTTTTGTGCAAATGAGGTTGAGGTCGCAAGTGATACAGCCAATGACAACACTAAATTCAATTTCAGCATAGGTTATATATCATTTTATGGAAACGAAGATAAGGCTGGACCTTGTTGTATAGTCCGTTTAAAATGATCTATGGCGTTTAAAAGTGACCAATGTAATTCGTCATTTATTTTTCGGTGGTTGTAAACTTAATACTTTTACTTTGTAACAGATTTTTAACAAAATAAGGGAGTATGAGAAAGGTTCTGGAAAATAAGATCATACAGGAAACCATGTTACTGGTTTTCTCGTTTATCCTCTTTACGCTGAATGACTGGATTCTGATTTTGAGCTGGAAAGGCTTCTTGATGGGGTGATCTATTTTTTGATCTTATATATCCATGCGCAGGTGAACCGTTTTTTTCTGCTGCCTCTTCTACTTAAAAAGAATAAAGCCACATTGTATGCGCTATCGTCGATCGCAATATTGCTGGTGTTTGCTTTAGTGCTAAAAGAAATAACGGAAAACTTTATTTATAAAAACTGTTTTTTGTATAAAAGTCTCGCACAGAAAACATTCCATTATCAGGTCGGTGTATTATTGGGCTCGTTGATCTGTATTTTGGGAAGTATCCAATTTATTGAATTCTATCGTTTTCAACGATTGAAAACGCGACGGGAATTACTCTCCAATCAGACACAATTGTCTAATTTGAAAAAACAGCTGAACCCCATTTTTTGTTCAATACCTTAAATACCATTTATGGCATCAGCCTTAAATTTCCGGAACGTACCTCTGAATTGATTATTAAAGTGTCACAACTGCTGCGTTATCAGATGGAAAGTAGCGACAAGGAATTTGTTTCAATGGATGATGAGATTGATTTTATTTCGAGTTATATCGAATTGGAACGTGAACGGTTGGGCTATCGAACCAAGATTGACTTTGATTATCAGCGTGAAGAAGGTGTTAAGTACCAAATCGCACCAATGCTATTGATCACATTTGTAGAGAATGCCTTTAAACATGGTACCTGTAGTATAGAAGATTGTTACGTAGCAATTTCGATCAGGATTGAAAAAGGGAACTTATATTTGCATGTACGAAATTCAGTTCCCGTGAAAAAACGGAATGTATTTTCGGCAAAAATAGGTTTGGAAAATACGATAGCGCGATTAAAATTGCTCTATCCCAATCGCTATCAGTTAAATACAAATGCAAGTAAAGAGGAGTTTGAGGTGTCTTTAGTTATAAATCTTTAGCCATGGAGAAAAATCGCTGTATTGTGGTTGACGATGAACCAGCTGCACATTATGTATTGGTAAATTATATTGAAAGAAGCGCTGATCTGGAATTGGTCGCTCAATGCTATAATGCCTTTGAAGCACTGGAATATCTGCGCAATAACCGGGTTGATCTGATCTTTCTGGATATCGATATGCCCGAAATTACCGGAATGGAATTCTTGAAAATGTTGGACAATCCACCCAAAACGATTTTGACAACAGCCTATTCGGAGTACGCATTGGAAAGCTACGACTATGGGGTGGTGGACTATTTGTTGAAACCAATATCTTTTCCCCGTTTTATTAAAGCTGTACAGCGCTTTCTATCTTTTAACCAGAGTACAATACCACAGGAGGAGGAGCCAAAAACAATAAGTATCCGTATGGATGGTCGATTGATTGAGGTGAAGCTTTCTCAGATCGATTTTATCCAAAGTTTTGGTAATTACGTAAAAATCGTGACACCGGCGCAGACTTACCTGACTGCCAGTACCACCCAACAGATCTTAACCCAGGTACCTGCGTCCAAATTTGTCCGCATCCATAAATCGTATATTGCCTCCATCAACAAGGTCAGCAAATATGAACATGGTATGGTGCAGATCAATAATATGAGTCTCCCCGTTGGGATTACTTTCAGAAGAGAATTACAGGAACGCTTAGGGAACAGGTAAAATCATCCTTCAGCACTTACATGGGGCTGATGGAGGACTGGAAAATTCACTGAATTTGCAATAAAACAATATTCATTGGCTTTTTGTGGAGCGCTATTGCTTTGGCGATCATTTCAGGTCGCTGTACACGGATTGAGGGGCTAAGTATGACCTCTTTAAAAAGCCCTTGCCACTTTCTTCCTCCATCATTGTTCCTGTGGCATGGTCAATATAAGATTCCACGATAATATTGTTGACCGAACAGAAATGAAGATACCATAGCATGTGGCAGGAGGATAAGGACGCAAGTAAAAGATCTTCGGGATTGTGCTTGTTGGGATCTCCACGAAATGCAGGATCAGAAGAGCCCTGGATAATCACTTTGTCCTTTATGCTGATCTGGTGGCTTCGTTCATAGTTTTTATAATGATCTGTACCACTTCCTAAATTGCCTGTCCATTCAACAGTCGCTTTATATTGATGTTCTTTCATCGACAAATGATGTTTTTATTGCTTATTCCTTGTGAAGTTATAAAATATCAGCGGCATTTTTTGCCATAAATTCCAATTGACTATGGAGAGGTATCGGAGCCGCCAATTCGCTTATATAGTGGTCATGCTTTTCTTTTTTGGTTAATAATAAAATATACTTAATGGTATTTTATTTTATATATTTGCATCATGTTATTCGTTTTTAAATTTTTAATTGTTTTAATTGGGCGTTTGTAGGCTTTTTTTTTGATTATTTATATACCAAGTGGTATTATTAATTAATAACAAATATAGGTAGCTCAAAAGGCAGGTGTTAGCGTGATAAATAGGAATTAGGTACAAAAATAATTTGAGATATGGAACAATATGATCTGGTCATTATTGGCTCTGGGCCCGGCGGATATGTTGCGGCTATTCGTGCTGCCCAATTGGGGTATAAAACGGTATTGGTCGAAAAATACAATACATTAGGTGGAACATGTACCAATGTTGGTTGTATTCCGACAAAGGCTATTTTGGACAGCACCCATCATTATCATGATGCTGTACATCATTTTGAGGCACATGGAATTACGACGGATGGCTTGTCTGTAGACTTTAGACGGCTGTATGCGCGTAAGGATCAGGTGGTACTACAGAATACACAGGGGCTTAATTTTCTTATGCGTAAAAATAAGATAACGGTGATTCAGGGTACAGCCTCCTTTGTGGATAATTCGACATTAAGCATTGTAAAGAAAGACAATGTGACCGAACTTATTCAGGGCAATAAGATCATTATCGCCACAGGGTCGAAACCGGCTACTATTCCTGGGGTAGTGATTGATAAGGAAAGAATTATCACGTCAACGGAGGCTTTATCCCTAAAGGCGCAGCCAAAAACATGGTTATAATTGGTGGTGGTGTGATTGGCGTGGAAATGGCCTCGATATTCAATCGATTGGGCGTTGAAGTTACGATCATCGAATATGCGGATCATCTTCTTGCAAATATGGATCATGAACTTGGGGATGGGCTCAAAAAATCCTGTCAAAGGAAGGTATTCGCATACTGCTTCAAAAGGCTGTCTATAAAGCAGAAAATTTGGGTGATAGCGCGCAGGTCTCGTTCAAAGATCGTTCTGGGCAGGAGCAGGAATTAACGGCTGACTATGTGTTGGTGGCTGTAGGTCGCAAAGCTTATACCGAAGGATTGGGGCTGGAAAATACGGATGTTCAGTTGGATGCCAGGGGAACAATTGTGGTCAATAATCAGTTGCAGACCGCTGCCTCTAATATTTATGCTATCGGAGATGTGATCGGTGGGGCGATGTTGGCCCATAAAGCGGAGGAGGAAGCACTATTTGTTGTCGAACAGATCAATGGTCAAAAACCGCATATACATTATGATCGAATACCCGCTGTTGTTTATACCTGGCCTGAAGTCGCATCTGTCGGTTTCAGCGAAGAGGAACTCAAGGCGAAGGGAATGAAATATACTGTTGGGAGCTTTCCATTTTCTGCCAATGCCCGTGCACGTGCGGGAATGGACACGCAGGGCTTTGTGAAAGTTTTGGCGGATCCGGTCTATGGTGAACTGTTGGGTGTGCATGTGCTGGGAGCAAGGGCTGCAGATCTTATTGCGCAGGCAGTCGTAGGGCTGGAATATGAAATTACGGCGGATAGTATGGCCAGGATTTCTTACGCCCATCCGACCTATTCCGAAGCGATGAAGGAAGCGCATACCATAGCATCAGGACGACCATCGGTCAATATTTAACTGAATTTAAATTTGCAGAAGGTCGCTGTCGCTGACTTTCTGCAGACAATAAACAATTGATAGAAACTTTGGTTCGGGGTTAGGGATAAACTATATTTGTTAAATATCAATGAGTATTGTCGCATGGACCAACATATATTAACGGAAAACATCCTGAAACAGATTGATCTTACTAAGGAGGAAATGGACCTTTTCTTTTCCTTTGTCAAAATAAAAAGGTCAAGAAAAAACAGTTTTTATTGTTGGAAGGGGATGTGAGCCGTTATGCACTATTTGTCGTTTCGGGTTGTCTGCGCAGTTATTGTGTGGATGAAAATGGGTATCAATATATTCAGCAGTTTGCACCCGAAGGTTGGTGGATAGGGGATATGTATAGCCTAGTCACGGGTAAGCCGGGGTATCTTGCCGTTGATGCTGTATTTGATTCTGAAATTGCCATGATCGCAAAAACGGATCTCAATAGATTGTATAGGGAGATCCCAAAATTGAATATTTATTTCAGGGTGTTGGCGGAAAACGCCTTGGTATATTACCAGAGCCGTGCCATGGAAAATCTCCGTTTGACTGCAAAGGAGCGTTATGAACGATTTTGCATACGTTATCCTAGCTTGATAGCCTGTCTTCCGCAAAAGCAAGTGGCCGCCTATATTGGCGTGACCCCGAATTCTTAAGTAAGATGCTGAATCAATAAGGAAATCTACCATTTTCCTGCAGCAATGTTTCCAATTTGCTGATTTCCTCTTGGTACATTGTTTTCTTGCGTGTACCAAAATAAAGTGTATTTTCGACTGGAGATTGACCTTCCCAGACCAGTTTTATTTTGCCGGAAGCAATAGCTTCTGCACAAAAAATCAGGAACAATAGAAAAGCCTTTGTTATTGCTGAGACAACGTATAATGGAACTGATATTGGGTACAATGTAATTGGGGCTGAAATCAGGATGTTCGCCAAAATGTGTTGACCAGAAATTCCTGAGGTGATCCATATCCGCTGCGGTGCTGTACCAGAGCTGTTTTTTAAGAGCTGCGAAGCTTCCTTAATCTTATTGTCCTGCAATAAAGCTTCCAACTCGGTTGTATCTGTTTGGCAACCTGCGATCAGCACGATACGCTCTTTTGAAAAGGGCTGATAGACTAAATTCTGCTGATTGCCTTTTTGCGGTGTAATAATTAAATCGAGTAGGCCATTGTCCAGATCCTGTTGCATCTGTGGATACTCGCCGAATTTAATAATGAGGTTGAAGGGAAGTTGGGCAATATGTTCCTCAAGTGTGTATTGAAAGGTTTCAAAACACATACCGATGCTAATGGTAATACGTTCATCGAGAGCTCGATTGTGAAAATGTTGCTCACCTATTTCTAGCTTTTTAAGCGGATCAATAATGTAATTATATAAAATTTTTCCTTTCTCTGTCGGTACCATCCGACGTGCTGACCGATCGAATAGTTTGTGCCCCGTAAAGGCTTCCAAAGAGTTAAGATGTAGACTCACGCCAGGTTGCGAAATAAACAATTCCTGTGCGGCTGCTGACAGTGTGCCGGTCTCATAAATCGCCTTAAAAGTACGAAGCCATTCTAAGTTCCATTTCATATCTATTATTTTAATGATACAAATGTACAATTTAAATTATTTGTATGATCTATAAAAATGATAGAAATTTGTATTATCAATAATAAAAATAATAGAGATGAATATATTTATTATCAATGGCGGACAGGAGTTCGCACACTCAGGTGGTTCTTTTAATACCACAATTACAAATTGGACAGCGCAAACCTTAGTTAAAAATGGATTTGAAATCCGTGTGACCAATGTAAATGATGAATTTGACGCGATGGTCGAAGCTGAAAATTTTAAATGGGCGGATATCATTGTTTATCACTTCCCTGTATGGTGGTTTCAGGTGCCTAATCGCCTCAAGCTTTATATAGATGAAGTGTTTACAGCTGGACACAATAATGGCATCTATCGGAGTGATGGTCGTTCACGTAAGAATCCGGCAATCAATTACGGTACCGGTGGATTGATGCATGGGAAAAAGTATTTTGTAACCTCAAGTTGGAATGCGCCGGATACGGCATTTACGATGGAAGGTGAGTTTTTGACCAACATTCTGTTGATGAAGGTGTTCTGTTTGGCTTTCATAAGATGAATCAGTTTGCAGGACTGGAAAGTATTGGAAGTTTTCATTTCCATGATATGGAGAAAGGTGCAACGCAGGAGCGTGTGGATAATTACGAAAAGGAATATAAGGCATATTTGGAAGAGGTGTTTTATTTTGAAACTCAGTTATCATGAAGATCTATATAACAGCTATTTTAAAAGCAAATCCAGGATTTCGAAACGAGGTTATGCATACATTGCAGCATATGGTCGAAGAGAGCCGAAAGGAAGCTGCTTGTATACAGTATGATCTGCATCAGCGGGCTGAAGATGAGAATCAGTTTATATTTTATGAAATCTGGGAAAGCCAAGCCGGACTAGATGCACATAACCAGCAACCTTATATCCTCGCATTTGGGCGAATGGTTGAGGAGAAGCTGCAAGAGACACCTCAGATTTACTTAATGGAAAAAATAGCCTGATTCCCTTTTGATAGGGAGGACAAAATTTATAATTTAAACTGGGATCAGACGGGTTTTTATATTAAAGACTGTTGAAATCATTCGTGTTAGCGTTACGGAGTGCTAATCGTTTATTGCTATTTAGTAACACGAATGATTTTATTGGTTCCTTTTTCAACGCCTATAGTAAGGGGATTCCGTTGCTTCAGACTCTCTTGTAAAAGAGATAACTGATCTTTCCGCTCGTTGCCTTTGTTATCCAACCAAAAAGAAGAAGCCATCATACCAACCTGTATTCTGTAAACTGAATCCTGTTCGGGCACAGCCTGTTCTATCACTTGGTTTTCATACCAAATGAGATTTTCATCGTTCTTTTTGACCGAACATGAAAATAACAGTAGACCGAAGATTAATAGCGTGGCTGATCTAAAAAATGCTTAAGTGTAAAATCCATCGACGTTTTGTTTGATAACTAAATCTACAGTTTTTTTCGTCTATATAAATTTTTTTGTTGTGATGAAGCTATCAGATTTATTCATCGAGCGTATGTTTTATATGGTATTCATGAACTCGTTTACTCATTAAATTAGTACTTTAAGGTATTCGTGAGCTCAATCGTTCGGTTCTCTCGGTTTGAATAAATCATGATGGTTTCATACCTCGTTCCTAAAATCTGCTAAATCTACTACAGATGATTTGCCGTCGGTCATTTTCAAATCCGTTGTACATGCACTGTAATGTTGGATTGCTATCTATGGCTGAGGAACCGGATTTGGATTGCTTCGATCCGTTCTAAAAATTGTTTTTGTATGTTGATAGGCAATTTCCAGCTGATCGAGAAACTGAAATAGCTTATTGTTCATCTCGGTGTAGTCGTAACTGCGGATTTGATCTGGAGTCTGCACAAATTTATGTAGTTTGCTTTTGTGTAAAAGATCTGTCTCTGCCTGAATCAGCAATTCGACAACTTCCGCATTGAGTTCCATATGGCACTGAAAGCCATAAACCAGGTCGGTGTACCTTACGATCTGTCGTGGACAACCTGCACTGACCGCAAGAACTTGACTGGCTAGACTGAGTCCCGGCATATCATTATGCCAGTGACCGACAGGTAGAAATTCGCCAAAATGCCCAACTTTCGGATCTGCCAAACCGTCTTGGGTAAGTTGGATACCAAAGACACCTATTTCTTTCTCCGGACTCGGTTCGTATGTTGCCCCTAGGGCTTCACCGATCAATTGTGATCCTAGACAGACCCCAACAACGGCTTTTCCAGCATGTATACATTGCCTGATTAATGCGATTTCAGCCCGTGCATCATAATAGGGATATTCCTGTTGAGACGAATCCGGACTTTGAGGACCACCCATAATAACTAAAAAGTCTATCATCGTGCCGTCTTGTGGTAGCGCTTCATATTGATATACCTTGGAGAAACTCGTTTTATGGTGTCGTGCTAATGCCCATTGCAAATAGGCTCCCGGAGCTTCAAAATCTTCATGCTGTATAAAATGTACTTTCATAAGCGCTATTTTTAAATCAAATTCTCGTTCCAATAATAACTATCGGGGTATTTCGCTGTCCGAATATCGCTGTACCTACGCGTACAATAGTTGCGCCTTCGGCAATCGCTATTTCCAGATCCCCACTCATTCCCATGGATAATTCTTGCATCGATACATTCGGAATATCGAGCATAATGATTTGTTGTTGAATCTGTTTGAGCAACTGGAAACACTTACGGACTTGATCAGCTTCGGCACTCAGGAGGCCGATCGTCATCAATCCTTTTATGTGTAAGCTGTTCAGAGGGGCGATCTGCCTGACGAGGTCAATGACCTGATCTGGGTCAGCACCATATTTACTTTCTTCGTAAGATGTATTGACCTGGATGAGTATATCAATGGTTTTATTTTCGGCTGTGAGTCGCTGATGGAGCTTTTGAGCTAAATCGAAGCGGTCTACAGAGTGCACACAGGAGACATTATATTTCAGGATTTCTTTGATTTTATTGGTCTGTAAGTGTCCAATAAAATGATTGCGATGTGGAATTTCCTTCAGGTCTTCGTATTTCTCCTTTAGTTCCTGCACTTTGTTTTCGGCAATCAAAGTCTGTCCGGTTTTTAACGCAATTTTAATACGATCCGATGTTACAGTTTTTGTTGCGAGCAATAATGTTACTTCTTGCGGATCCCGGCCGTTACGCTGGCAAGCCTTTTCGATACGCTGGAGTATCGTTTTTATATTGTCACTGATAGTCGCATTCATAGTTTGAAATTAATTGTTAATGACACTTTTTTTTATCAAAATATCAGTTTGCTCATCGTCTCCTAATCTAAAAATATGTTTATCAAAAGCGACAAAACCATTTTTGTTATAGAAACTAATCGCACGGGGATTTTTCTCCCATACACCCAACCAGATAAAGTCTACGTTTTTAATTTTGCGATATCCAATGCTTTTTCATAAAGAAGCTGCCCTACTTTTTTCTATGAAATTCTTGTAATACATAGATACGTTCTATTTCCAGTGCATGCTCATCTTGTAGTTCTGTTTGCGCCTGTTCACTGTTTATTTTGAGGTAGCCAATGACCCTATTACCGAGTTGTGCAAAATAAAACTCCGACCCTCGATTGCTCAATTCAGCCAATAATGTTTCATTCGAGAATTTTTTCGCCATGTATTTCCTCATATTTTCTGCTGTATTGGTTTCGGAAAATGCCTCGATGAAGGTCTGCTGACTTATACTTTGCAATAGATCAATATTAGTCATTTTCACTTTGAGGATTTTTATATTTATTGAATTTTTGTCCATGTGACCGTGTGTAATAAATTAAGACTGTAAGTTTCTGATAGATTTAGCGATGCTCTTTTCGATCGGATTGCCTCCTTTTTCTAAATATGTCGCAATACGTTCCCTTTCGATAGCTGTTTTGTTCTGACTGATCTTTTTTGTCCCCGTAGATCCGTAACTTCCAATTCGAAGGCGACGATGCCGCGCATCATGCCCTTTTAAAACGATCCGAAAGTCCTCGCCATTGGTTTAAATAAGCACTGTCATGTCTTGATCATCTGTTCAAGCACTTCTGTTTTTTCGTCCTCATTATTTATAATCCGTGCTGTTCCGTAGGCATGTACAGCGATATAGTCCCAGGTTGGGACGCTTTCCTCTTTGTCATAATGCATAGGGGATATGTAGGCATGTGGTTCTGAAAAAATAACCAATGAAGTGTTTTCTACGATATAGTTGGCTTGCTCATTTGCAACAGCAAAATGCGAACTTAAAAGAGCTTATCTGCATGTTCCTTGATCTGAAAGGGAAGTTGTGTTGCTATAGGGATATTGTCTTTTATGGATACAATCGTTGCAAAACTATATTGTTTCATAAATGTGATCTGTTCCGTATATTCTTCAAATTGAAAATGTTTGGGTACGTACATACAATGGGTATTTTTTTGATCATATCAAAAATAGAGCTAAAGTGATGGGAATAAATGGTCCAAATTCAATAAAGCGGATAGTCCAGTGACAATTTTCGTGGGTTTAATCGAGATTGTTGGTTATATTTACCTTTGGTGATAGTAAAAGAAGAAATGAAGAAAGAAAATTACGTATTGCAGCGCTTGGCTCCAGCACAATGGGAAGATTACAAGAAGGTTAGGCTAGAAGCGTTACATACAGATCCCGGGGTATTTGGAAGTAATTATCAACGAGAGGGGCTTACAGCCAGCGGGATTGGGTGGCACTACTTGAGAATCAAAATTGTGCGATGTTTGGACTATATGATCAAGAGGATATCATTGGATTAACGGGCGTGGTCGTGGACCGTGATGATGCCTCAAATGCTATTCTGATTGCTTCTTTTGTTCGCGAACCTCATCGCGGAAAAGGACTGTCAAAATTATTTTATCAGGCACGTATTGCATGGGCCCGCGAAAAAGGATGTGCACAGATCACCGTATCGCATCGCGCGGGGAATGAATCGTCAAAGGCAGCAAATCAAGCCTTTAATTTTACCTATACGCATTCCCGTGAGGTTGAATGGCCTGATGGTACTGTCGCAGCTGAACTGATGTATGTGTTGGTTTTATAATTGTCAGCTGACAAGGTCTGTTGCGCTTCATGTCTTTTTATTTGGCAAATTTTTTAGCGCCACCCACGCAGAGTATGACACCAATGGTAACGAATAACATCCCGATATTCACTTCTTCGTGAAGTAGGCTAGCAGCTAAGATTAGACCAAAGAAGGGTTGAAGGAGCTGTAGCTGTCCAATAGAGGCGATTCCACCTTGGGCTAATCCTTTATACCAAAAGATAAAACCGATAAACATGCTAAAGAGGGAAACGTAAACAAGACTTATCCAGGCTCCGATGCTTACATGGGCTACAGTGGTTGGAAGAAAAATATAAGTCAAGGGCAGAGCTATTGGTAATGAAAATACCAGTGCCCAGGAAATTACTTGCCAGCCTCCCAATGTCTTTGAAAGCTTGCCCCCTTCGGCGTAGCCCAGTCCACAAAGAATAACAGATAATAGCATGAGTATATCACCAGCAGGAGCGGAAGATATACCTTGCTTGAGGGCGTACCCGACAACCAAAAGACTGCCTAATATCGAAAATATCCAGAACACCGGACGGGGACGCTCGCCACCACGAATGATACCAAAAACTGCAGTTGATACGGGAAGTATACCTACAAAGACAATGGAATGCGCGGAAGTCACATAACGTAGGGCCAAGGCACTCAATAAGGGAAAACCAATAACTACGCCCAACGCCACAATACCAAGGGATAAAAACTGTGTTTTTGAGGAATTTTTCCTTGTTGATCAATAATACGATAAGGGCGAGTATACCTGCGATAGTAGCGCGGGCTACGGTCACAAAGAATGGATCTAAATCTAGGACTGCTATCCGTGTTGCAGGCAATGATCCACTAAATATAATGACGCCAAGTAAACCGTTTAGCCAGCCATTTGATGATTCCGTTGTTTCTGTATTGATGCTCATTGTTAGATTATCTAAATTTTGATACAAATCTCGCGAATAGTCAAGATTGAGTACAGTTACAGTTTTTGTTTAATTGATGGATACAGTTATATTTACAAGATGGGAAAAGACTTTCTATACAGTGTTTTGGCTCAAAATATAGCGAGTAAAATAAAAAATGGTGTTCTCAGACCCAATGAACGGTTACCATCGGTGCGCGTGTTGAGTAAAGAACATGGTATCAGTATGAATACAGCTAAGCGGGTATTCCTCGCGTTGGAGGCGCAATCACTAATTTATTCGATACCGCAGTCGGGATATTTTGTTAACGCATTGAATCAACATAAGTTACAACTTCCGGAAACAGGTCAAATACAGCTTATAGCGGATAGTGTTGAGCCCAATGAGCTGATCAGTAGCGTCTACGCGAATATGGGTCGTAAAGACCTAACCTTGTTTTCCATCGGTGTTCCCTCAGGAGATTTACTGCCTTTGGCTAAATTAAAAAAGGAAATCGTACTTGCCACCCGGGAATTAGATGCCGGCGGCGCTGAATATGAACCTTTACAGGGGAATCTGAAATTGCGTAGGATGGTAGCGGCCCGTTCCTGGGCTGGGATGGTCGATTGACAGCGGATGATGTCATCACAACGAATGGTTGTATGCATGCTTTGTCGCTCTGTCTGATGGCATTGACCAAGCCGGGAGATACCATTGCATTGGAGAGTCCCTGCTACCCCGGTATTTTGCAATTGGTTCTGAGTTTGGGATTAAAGGTTATCGAATTGACCTGCGATCCAATGTCGGGGATTGATATCCGTTCGCTTGAACGCTTACTGCCCGAGATCAATGTTTGTCTACTTGTGCCCAATTTCAATACCCCATTAGGCTATTGTATGCCCGATAAAAATAAAATGGAAGTGGTCAGGTTACTTGCTAAGCACGCTGTTCCACTGATTGAGGATGATACTTATGGCGATATCTATTTTGGGAGTGAACGACCCAAATGTTGTAAAACCTTTGACGAAGAGGGCAATGTGTTATGGTGTGGCTCGGTATCAAAAACATTGGCCCCGGTTACCGGGTGGGCTGGGTCGCTGCGGGGAAATACAAGGATCAGATTCTCCGCTTGAAATTAATCCATGCCTTGTCGTCCACAACATTAATTCACGAGGCAGTGGGTAATTTCTTAATGACCGGAAGATATGATCATCATCTCTATGATCTTCGGAAAACATTGCAGGAAAACTATCAACGGTTTGCCAATGTGATCGCGGAATCTTTTCCGGAAGGGACGCGGATCAGTAGACCCCAAGGAGGGTTAGCACTTTGGGTCGAGTTGCCAAAAACATAGACACGACAAAGCTTTACAACTACGGATTAAAAAAGAAAATGAGTATTGCTCCGGGAGAATGTTCACCCTGCAAAATCAATTTCAAAATTGTATGCGTCTCTGCTTGGGACTACCCTGGACGGATGAACTACGTTTTGCACTGGTACAGTTGGGAAATCTCGCCAAAATGATGCTACATGCCAATAAAAGTGATCCAGAAATAGATCACAGACCTTAATATTATTTATCTGTGTTTTTAGGCTGGTATTGTGGTACATGATCCAATTTTGCAAATAGATGTGGGCCATTCATTTCAATACCTGCTGCTAGGAAGTCATTGAGAATATGTTGATAAATCTCGGATTTGGCCAGCTCAATTTCCCCAGATTTGGAAATATAAACATTCAGCTCGTAGAGGACATAAAAATCGTCTAGTTTTTTTGTAATACAAATGGTGCCGGAAGTTGATTGACACGTGCTATACGTGTGGGAATATTTAAGAGCAATTCGTGTATACGTTGCCAAGGTTCTTCATAGCCCACTGTGAGTTCAACCTGAAAACATATTCCTTCTTCTGAAAAAGTAGAATAGTTAACCGTATTGCCCGATAGGATGGATGAATTTGGAATGGTGATTTCCTCATTTTTAATTGTCCTTAGCCGGGTTACCAAGGGTGATTTTTCAATGACAACACCTGTCTTATCCGCAATTGTGATCCGGTCACCGATACGGAAAGGGCGCATATAGGTAATGACAAGACCCGCAATAATATTGGAAATAGCTGAGGATGATCCCAAAGAAAATAGTACTCCGATAAAAACAGATATCCCTTTGAAGATGTCTGAATTGGCGCCCGGAAGATAAGGGAATACAAGTACCAATGTAAAGGCCTGTAATAGAAACCGGACAATGGTAAATGTAGGCATAGCAAACTCCCGGTGAAAGCCATTGACCTCTAATTTACCTTTATCAATCTCATTAAAAATATATTTTACAAACCTTACCGCATAACGCATGACAAATAGAATGACAAAAACAGTGATCAGATTTGGAATATAATCCCAAATGGCGAATACCGCTTTTTTCAGGGGTTTGGTAAAAAGTCCGATCAGATTGGAGGCCCAGCTTTGCGTAAACGGAAAGACGCTGAAAACAATGGGAAGCATGATGAAAGCGATCAATACAATCAGTCCCCAACGCGCAATATTGATTGTGTTAATGAAAATACGGGTTTTCTGAACGGAGGTAAGGAACACGTAATTTTTGATCTTAACATCTTTGATCCGCTCTGTACGTTCGGCCAATAGACGATTCGTGCCATATCTTTTTAGTCTATTGATAAAATACACCAAAATCGAAAAGACCACAAGGATAAGGAGGACAAGTCCTGTACGGATCAGCACTTTGGTAATGCTATTGTCCGCTCTTTCCTTACTGATGGCCTGTTGGATAAGCTTGAGGTATTGTGTGGCAATCTCTTCTTTGCTTTTCCCTTCCAGTAGGGCATCAAGTTCTGTGATGGAAGTAATGATCAGATCTTTGTAAACAATATCGGCGCTGATTTCGTTGTTTTCAATTTTGAAGGAATCTACTTTTACAAAATCATCTTCATAGAGATTCTCAATTCTGCTGACCACATTGTAGGCGCGATCTTTGGCTAGGGATGAACCTAATTTGTTATAGATATAAAAGAGGGTGTCATTAAATGGTGCGACAGCATAACGCTTGGTGTTTTTTTGATCGAGTCAACTTTGATTTTTAACTGTTGCTTGCGCAGATTGTTTTCTTCGTCAAAATTATTGAGCTGCTGTTTTAGATTTTCTTTCTTGGGACTATTCTGACTTTTGAGACTGGCGATTTCATGCTGTAGTTTCTGACGTTCGAGTGAATCGTTGATCTGTTGTTGTCGGATATCATTTAATAAGGTGCTTAAACCAAGTTCTTTTTATTGATTGAATCGTTCTCCTGTGCATAAAGCCCAACGATTGTTGAACAAAAACACAGTATAATTGTAAAGAAAAAAATGTAAAATCTTCTCATATTCTCCAAGGTAAAATTGATTCCAATCTATCAGCCTGACCAATCTGATCTTGATCGGATAGCCAAAGATAATAATGTTTTTTGTTGAACCCAGTTATCGGATGTTCTAATCTTTTTCGATTATCTTTTTTATCCGGTAATCTGTGGGGACTTGCTGCAATATGATATAAATTGCATATAAAATGATACGAAGAGGCTGCTGAATGTCAGTTATTCCAACGTTATTTGTTGTGAAGCTTATATTTTTCTTTAGGCATTTTTAATGATTCTTTTTATGCCTGAAAACAGCTAGATCGCTAATTTTATCAAAATATATGATTAAACCTTTTAAAAAACCTATTTTTAAGATGAACAAACTCGGAAAAGTGAGTATTTGTTGCTTGTTAGCTTGTATATCGAGCTTTTTTGATGCACAGGCGCAACAAAGAAAAGCTCCAGCTTACCCATTGATTACCCACAATCCAAACTTTAGTATCTGGTCAATGACGGATCAGTTGAATGCATCAACCACCAAACATTGGACCGAAGCAGATCATTCGCTCTTGGGACTGATTAATGTCGACGGCAATATTTATCGTTTTCTTGGTAAGGAGGAACCCAATTATAAAACGATTCTTCCCACTGCGGAAGATCAGTCTTTTACTGTACAATATACCGAGTCTAAACCCGAAGGAGATTGGCAGTCCTCTTCTTATAAAGCCAGTGGCTGGAAATCAGGTGCTGCTCCTCTGGGAGACGATCAAAAACATGTCAAGACTTTGTGGAAATCGGATGATATCTGGGTACGTCGTGCCTTTAATGTGACCGACCCGCAAGGCATCAACGAACTCTTCTTAAAATTAAACCATGATGATAATGTCGTGGTGTTTTTAAATGGGAAAAAGGTTTATGAAAAGGCGGGGTGGACAAACAGCTTTCAGTATTTGCCGATAAATAAGTCGGACCTAAAGGCGGGTCAAAATCAGATCGCTATTCATCTGCGCAATACTGCCGGAGGCCGTTTTCTTGACTTTGGACTAGTAGATAGGCTTAAAGAGGGGGACCTAAAATACAAACTGCCGTACAGAAAGATGTGGAGATAACAGCCACGCGTACCATATATAATTTCCAGGCAGGCAAAGTCGATCTGAAGCTCACATTTACATCGCCGCTGTTGATGGATGATCTTAATCTATTGGCTCGTCCTGTATCTTATATTACTTATCAGGTAAAAGCAAATGATGGAAAACAACATGCTGTAAAAGTCTTTTTAAGTGCGGCATCCAACATTGCGGTTTATAAACCATCACAGGAGGTCGTTGCTAAAAAATATGAGACTGACAAATTAGCTATTTTGAAAACAGGAACAGTCGAACAACCTATATTGCAAAAAGGAGCCGATGATATGCGTATTGACTGGGGCTATTTTTATGTTGCCGCACCCAAAAAGATCAGTCGAAGCAGTTTGTAAGTCCAATGGCAACAGCTGTGGATGACTTTAGAAAAGGGAATACAAAGTCAACAAGTACAAAGGGAACAGCATTATCTTTGAATACAATCATTCCTTTTGGGACGGTGGGCAATAAAGAAGTTGAACGTTTTGTTGAACTTGGTTATGATGAGATTTATGCTATCCAATATTTCAAAAAGATCTGCGGCCTTGGTGGAATAATTCTGGTCAGGAAACGATTGAAAATCAGCTTACCTTAGCAGCCAATGAATATCGCTCAGTAATGGACAGATGTGTTGCTTTTGATAAACAGGTTTACACAGATGCGTTAAAATCTGGCGGAAAGGAATATGCCCATTTAACAACGCTGGCCTATCGTCAGAGTATTGCTGCGCACACCTTGGTGAAAAGTCCACAGGACGAATTGCTCTGGTTGTCCAAAGAGAACAACAGTGGTGGTTTTATTAATACGGTCGATGTCACTTATCCATCGGCACCTTTATACCTGATCTATAATCCGGAATTGTTGAAGGGCATGTTGACGGGTATCTTTTACTTTAGTGAAAGTGGCAAATATCCTCACCCTTGGGCAGCACATGATCTAGGTACATATCCATTGGCCAATGGACAGACTTATGGTGAGCCAATGCCGGTCGAAGAGTCTGGAAATATGATTATTTTGACCGCTGCGATTTCAAAAGTACAGGGGATGCAAGCTATGCACGCAAGCACTGGAAGACGCTCACCACTTGGGTAGACTATCTTGTAAAGATGGTTTCGACCCTAAAACGCAATTATGTACAGATGATTTTGCAGGCCATCTCGCCCGTAACGTAAACTTATCGGTAAAGGCTATTGTGGGAATCGCCTGTTATGCGCAAATGGCTGAAGCAATCGGCGAAACTGAGACGGCGAAGAAATATCGTGCCATTGCAGAGGAGATGGTGCCAAAATGGATGGAAATGGCAGATGCCGGAGACCATTACGCGCTGACATTTGACGATAAAAATACCTGGAGCCAAAAATATAATCTGATTTGGGACAAGGTGCTGGGACTAAATCTGTTTCCACAGAAAGTCTATAACACGGAGATCAAGTATTACCTCACCAAGCAAAGTAGATTTGGAATTCCATTGGATAGCCGAAAAGCATATACCAAAAACGACTGGATTTTGTGGACTGCTACATTTGCACCAACACGGGATGAATTCGAAGCTTTGGTGCATCCGGTTTACAACCATGCGATCCAAACAGAATCTCGTGTTCCACTAAATGATTTTTACGACGCGAATACAGGGATACGTGAGAATTTTAAGGCACGTAGTGTTGTAGGTGGTTTTTATATGAAGATGCTATCGGATAAACTTCAGCAAAAATAAGCAGCGAAAATATCCATGCTTTAAACGAAGTACAAAAAATGGATTGATTCCAAAATCATTGGATGGATAAACAAAATTACCTTTTTTATAGCAGAGCCCGGTATTCCGCCGGGCTCTTTTCTGTTTGGCTTTTTTAAATCTGGTATTTGCGTTCTCCACCAAGCTTTTGTCAACTATTCAATTTTTGGAAGGTTCGCTTTCACTTGATAGACGACTTCTTTATTTTTTTGCGGTAGACTATAAATTTTTAAAAATCACTGATTTCCGTTATCTTGTAGATACATTGAAAATGTATCTTTGAGTGAGTCACCTGTTGCGTAAAAGCCAATTTGCCATTTGATAGTGAGTTGTGTTGTGACAGGATTGTCAGCTTTAATAAATCGGAATCATTATGTTTAGACATTTAAAATTAATTGACGGATCATCGGATAAATTTTGGCAAATAGAAACCAAGGGAAATAGTCATACGGTAACTTACGGACGAAACGGTACCGACGGACAATCGAAGACAAAAGCCTTTGATTCAGATGAAACTTGTTTGAAAGATGCTGAGAAATTGATTGCGGAGAAAATAAAAAAGGTTATTCGGATGATGGCTTGTCGATCGTCGCTCCCACAGAGAAAAAAGGAGCTGCCCAATCCAAGCAAGCTATTGCCGATGAATACCTTGAACTTATTCGTCAGACAAATATTGATGGTCTGATTCCATTTCTTGACCGACATTTAAAAGGGAATGTCGAGTTTATCAAAAAAGAAATCCGAAAAGCAAAGAAATATTGGTTATCATGGACGGATCTTTCCAAAGAACCGGAATTTAAAAACACGCCAATTACAATTGGGGGCAACGTGCGGATCAGGCGCAACAACGACTGATTGCATTGAGTGCATTGGCGACTTTTTCGTTGAGTGATACGACGACCTGGACTGAATTGATAGATCCTTTAAACTCACTGCATATCTCCTCGGTAAAAAAGGTACTGGATTGGGCAAAACCAAGTTGGTTGGCAGACTATGCCGCGGAACAAATGGTTAAAAATGAATGGATGGCGATTACCTATGACAACATCCGTTTATTGGAAGAGTGGGGCTACTTTGAATTTAAACCTGAAGTCTACGCACGTTCATTGGGCAACGCCCCAAATCTAGGTTATAATGAACCGGAGAAGAAAGCCTATTTGGATAGATTGATTGAAGACGAGAAGGCTTATACACGTGATGTACCTTTGTTGCTTGCCTACGAAACGAATCTGCAAAACAACTATTTGCGTTATGATTATCAGACGCAGGAATCGGAGTTGGTATGGGACTATGTTTTCCCGAGATTATTGGAACAAGGAAAATTGGATACCGATCTTTTTATACAACAACTCTTTGAAACGCAGACAAAAGATTGGAATATTAATCTCAAAAGCTTTTTCCGAAAGCTTCTGACGAAGTTGAATATTAATGATGCGGTAATTTTGCAACATCAAAACCATCTTTTCCCCTTATTGCATCATGAGCAGGCTGCGGTCGTTAATTTTGCCATTGATCGACTGAAGCCTCTGATCGGAAGCTCGGAATTGGACAGCAATGAGCTTTTATCTTGGTTGGAACCTGTTTTTATGCGTAATGATTTGAAAGGAGGTATCAAGACGCTTCTGATCCAATTTGACAAATGGCTGAAACAGGAAAAAGAACTTGCTTCGGCTGTATGTTCGGCGATTACTCCCATCTTTATGTTATCTGATCTTTCGCTACAGGAACGCGCGGCAAAATTGATTGCCAAATATGCTGCTGTGGAGGATGAGGAGATTAAAATGAGGTTGACGATGTATGCCACGCAACTCATGGGGATATCAGTAGTCAACTAAAGCCTTGGCTGGAAGAGGCTCCGTTGAGTGAAGCAGAAGTATTGTCCCCATTGCGGGGAATGGATGAAGTGTATGAATATGAAGCCCCAAAAGGGAATGATATACACCTCGATCAACCAATCACTTATCTCGCCAATTGGAGTGATATCTTATTTCATTGGGGAAAGATAATCAGGGAGGGGATCCTTTGGATATGGAATTGCTTATCCATGCCTGGTTAACCAAGCGGGATGAATTTCCAGCGGATTATGTCAGACAACTGGATCCTTACCTCAAACAGTTAAAGAGTGGTTACAATGAGGCTTCTTATGCCAGTTTATTTGGTAACGTGCTGCTGAATATTATTTATCAACCCAAGACGATATATCGCTATAAGAGCCGTTATAACAGTGAATTCAGATCGATTTCGATTTTGGATCATTTACTGGCTATATTTCAAGGTCGTTTACAGCAAAATGTTGCTGTTTCATTGCTCAGTACGCCAAGTCATGCGCCTTATTGGGTATCAGCCGAGGTCTTAATCGATCGGATCATTGCGCATGAGCAACAAGAGGTTGCCATAGATCCTGTCGATATAGCTATTGCAATCAGTAGGATGCCACGTATAGATGGCGAAGATATCAAGGCACAATTACAGCATATCCAAACGGCGGAATTACGTGAGTTGCTCGCATTCGCCTTGAGATATACTGACAATATCAAGGTTGGGGAAGGAAAAAACTGGCTTCAACGTCTATTCAAAAAAGAAGGCGATGAAAAGGAGTGGCTGGCCGTATGGGCAACGGCTGCGCGGACACGGCAGCCGGACGGAAAGTTTCCTGTATTCGAGACCGGAGCCTTAGCCAGTTTTCCTTTTGTGGTCGAATCTTATCGTCCCAGCTATCAGATTAAACCGAATTACAATACGAGCTACGATTATAAGACAAAACAGAATGAGCAATATTTGATCGGTCAGGAATTGGCTATTCCAATGCCTACTTATCAGGAAACACCGACACCATTATTGTATGCAATGGATGTTTATGCCACCCGGAAAAATGAATATTTTTATTACGTGAGCGAGGCTGATATCCGCTATTTTTTTAGCTTGACTCCCCAGGTGGCTGAACCGCTAAGTCTCGTGTTAAATTGTCGTTTCAATTCCTATGCATTGGAGACTTCGAAGACCATACCAGCGCTGTTGACGGCCTTGTTGGATTATCATGGCGCTACTGATCCAAGCACACAATTGTTTATCGCCTGTAGCTTATTGACGAAAGAAAAGAATACACGTACTTTGGCAGCGGAATTGGTCATGCAATGGGTGGAGAAAGGAAAGCTGGATGTTCAGACACTGGGTGATTATCTGGGTGATTTAATAGGTAAAGCCTACGCACCTATAAACCGTTTTCTGGATTTGTTTGAAGTAGTCCGCGACATCAGCCCGATTCACAACGATGCATTATATCAACTGTTAAAAAGCCTGCTGTTGCGTGTCAGCTGGGAAACAAAAATGCCAGCTAATTTTAAAAAGCTGATCGAGCAAACGTACGACCTTGCGCTTCGTCTGGGCAAAAAGAGGATAAACAATTGAAGGAAAAAATCGCGGAATGGGAAAAAGTTGCAGCGTTAAAACCCATTGTATTAAAATTTAATAAACTGTAAAATGGCATTAAAAGATTTAGAAGTAAGCTTTGCACGACCATCGATGCTGGCCGAACGAAATGGAATACAACAGCTCGTACTTGCTCATCAGGCAGAGTTGCAAGATGTCAATGAAGTGCCCTGTTTTTTCTGGGGCAAATTGGTTGATCCTTTATTGAGTTCAAAATGTTTATTGACGTTATCTAAGGTCGTTCGGTCGAGTTTTGGCCCTGTACCACCGAGTTTAAGAGATCCAATTGTTTCTGCTGGAACTGAGCAGCTTCGCTTTGAAGGTTTCTCCTCCTGTAACGGTGTGTATGCACGACTGGATCTTTTGGAAGAGGCGATAGATGGAGAATTTTTGGCCGCTGGTACAACAAATGTTGATTTTAATGAACCGATGTTAAATGCATTGAATAGCATCAAAAAGTCAGAATCAATGGTGATGGGAGTCGGCGAAAAGGAAGTTTCACTGCACAGTGATGGGGACTGTCGTAGAAAGAAAGGTCACGCTACCTTTGCGATGGGTCAAAGGATTGACCAGTGTACAGTGGTATCTTGCCGAAATGGAAGAAGTTTTTGTCTTACAGAAATTGCAGGTCGTCCAGTTATTTCAAAGTATTCCACGAGGTTCGGTCAAGGGAACTATTACTTGAGCAAAAGGGGGAATAAATTCTTGTTTTCACCATTGAAGAGTGCCGATGCAGTACAAATTGGTGGTATCCAACGTCTGCGACTATTGGAATCATTGTTACCTTATGTTGACCTGATGCGTGTATATCAGGCTGCAGGTGGCGAATGTGTCTGTGTGGTGGCTGATTTTGGAAAAATGCGCATGACTCTGGCGCTCTCTCCGGACAATTATCGCGGGTTTTCAGGTGAAGGGAATGTACTGGAGAATATGGTGCAGGAGGTTCCGCAGGAATGGATTTACGGACTTAATAGCCTGCTGAAATCTAATGAACTATTCAACCCAACCCTACTGTCGATAGAGCATGATATCGCCTTTGATACCATGGATAGCTTAACTGCCTCATTATCGTCCATCGGATTATTGGGGTATGACATGCATGAGGCAAAACACTATTATCGACGGCTGCCATTTAAAACAGAACGCATATTGTCGCTTAATCCCCGTTTAAAGAATGCGAAAAAATTATTGCAAACTGATAGCGTACAGATTATACGGCGGGAAGGACGGATATTGGAGGCTCGGGTAGAAGGTTCGGGTGTGCAGCATACCGTTTTAATTGAAGGGGAACAGGCGCGATGTACCTGCAATTGGTATACAAATCATCAGGGAAAACGCGGTGTATGTAAGCATGTCTTGGCGGTGAAAATGCAGTTGAAAGATTAAATTGTCAACTATTCAAATCGTAGGAGGATGCCTTTATTCTTTGGACTGCTTTTTTGAATTATTCGCAGGATTAAGGAGCATATAAAAGGTGAATTTTGATAAATGATACCAAATAATATTTTGGATCTTCAGTCTGATAAAAAAATAGGGTTTAAGTTCTTGATGAATTTAAACCCTATTTTTGTTATTCATTGAATTTAAGGGAAACCCAAATTAACCAATCCGTTACTGTATACTTTGGATCTTGTTACACAGTATGCTTTTTAGTTTTTTACAATCAATTTCTATGCGGTCTTTGTTTTTTAGCTTATGCTTTTTCTGTAGGTGTTTTCCC
Source organism: Sphingobacterium sp. E70 (assembly GCF_019285695.1). Lineage (NCBI taxonomy): Bacteria > Pseudomonadati > Bacteroidota > Sphingobacteriia > Sphingobacteriales > Sphingobacteriaceae > Sphingobacterium > Sphingobacterium sp. E70. Next base: position 4,286,267 of record NZ_CP079104.1, read on the forward strand.
GCTACTGTAATTGCTTCTTGCATGATTAGTTGATCGAGCTGCCTTGAGGAAAGGTTGAGACAGGTACGAATGAGGGTTGATAATCTAAGTTGGAAGTCAAAGGGATAATCAACCTCGAATGTTAAGATCCTTTCATTCAAAGACAGCAATTCATCGCTTGAAATCTGGTCATATTGCAAAGCATAGGCTACTGTAGCTAAATCGGCTTCCACCTTATTCTTTCTTCTCATTTCTTCGGAAAACGCATATTTCCAAGCCAGTTCTGTATCGTTATTTTGAAATTTGTTGAACAATATACTGTCTATTGCAGTCGGTCGGGTACGTGAAAATATAGTCAAATTGTATGTGCTATCGCATTTAACACATCGATAAATCAACCATACGTCAACGTTTTTTTCTGTGCATTTATTCTGAATTTTTCACTGCAATAAAATTGTTTACTATCGCAGTGGCTACATGATTTCTTTAGTAGTGGTGTATTGTTTGGACCGACAGTCCATGAATATTCCTTTTGCATTATTTATAGTCGTGCTTAATATTCTTTGTTAATTTTTTTGATATTATTCACGATGTTTCTGCTATTGCAACACGAGGGTATGGATAGCTTGCATAGCAAAAAAGAAATATTTGCTATAACAGTAGGGTGAATAATAAAATCAAATGAAAACCTGTTTGGATAGGATTATCCAAATAAAAGAATGATTAGCCTGTGGTTTGTGAGGCTAACTAAGCAACTATAAATTTAAGAATTGTGTTCAAAACGTAATCGTTTGGTCTATATGCTAAGTTAAGTAATTTAGTTGAAATTACTAAGAGAGGTTTTTAATAACAACATTTCACCGACAGCAATACGATATACCCTGTTTCGGTGAAATGTATGAAAGGTATTTATTCATCTTTTAAACTATTGACCGGATTTATTCGTCCTATTTTTAACGCATGGTAAAAGATGGTTCCAAAAGCAATCAACATGCTGGCAATTCCTGCGAGTATAAATATCCAAGCCTGAATACTGATTCTGTAATTGAAGTCCTGTAACCAGGTGTTCATGGCCCACCAGCCAATAGGGCAGGCGATTAGAATGGCGATGAAAATAAGTTTTATAAAATCAGTGGATAACAATTTTATAATTCCTAGTAAACTGGCTCCAAGAACCTTCCGGATGCCGATCTCTTTTGTCCGTTGCTGGGTCACAAATGCGGCAAGTCCAAATAGGCCCAAACAGGCAATAAATATCGCTAATCCTGCAAAGGTTGAGACAATAACCTGAGTACGTTGTACATCTGCATATAACATGGCGAATCCTTCATCCAAGAAGGTGTATTGGATCTTTTGATTTGGAGAGAATTTGTTCCAAACGTTCGTGATTTCCTGAATACTTTGTTCCATTTTGTCCGATTTAAGTTTGATGGACATCATATTCGGACTACCACCAATAACCAATGCCAGCGGTTTAACATCTTCATTGCGCATGTTTCCAAAGATAAAATCTTCGACTACAGCAATGATTGTATAAGTTGCATAATTTCGAATTTTTGCACCGATCGGATTTTTGATATTCAACTCTTTTACCATCTTCTGATTGACTATTATCGCTGCGGAATCGGTTGGCATGTTCATGTTGAAATTACGTCCTTCGAGGATTTTGATGCCAAAGGTGGCGATATAATCATCATCAACAATCCAGTTCTGACCGCCTACACCCACGTCTTGATTTTGTCTACCATCGTTCCAAAATGAATTTCCATTACGCTTTACGCCATCCATTGTAACTGGTAGGTAATCACCAATAGAGACAGAAGCCACACTGGACAATTCCTTTAATTCGTTTTTAGTAATCTTTGCTTTCCATCCAAAGTGCCTGTTCCTCTTAATATGAGCACCTGCTCTTTATTGAACCCCAGGTCTCTATTTAAAATATATTTTATTTGTTGGTTGATGACCAAGGTGCCAATGATCAGGATAATAGATGTTGCGAACTGGAAGATAACAAGTCCATTTCGAAACCAGTTGCGGCTAGATTTTAGATTTAGGTTTCCTTTTAATACAGCAATCGGTTTAAATTTAGAAAGATACATTGCAGGATAAATTCCGGATATCACAGCGATCAATAAACCGAAGACGACCAGGGCGGGGATGAAATACCAGGTTGTCAAGGAAAAGCCAAGGATTTGCCAGCAATCTGATTAAAAAGGGAAGTAGAAGCACTGCGAAAAATAAGGCAAATGCAATCGAGATTCCACTGTATAAAAATGACTCCGTCATAAACTGTATAATGAGGGCCTTTCGACCGGAACCGATTGTTTTTCGGACACCAACTTCTTTCGCACGTGTAGTAGCATTGGCAGTAGACAGATTGATAAAGTTGATCATCGCGATAATCAATATAAATATTGCTATTCCACCAAAAATATAGACCAATCGAATATCACCACGATTTTGGCTTTCAATCTTATGCGTTTGCACATCATTGGAATATAGATGAATCTTTTCCAAGGGCTGTAAGGTCATTCTTGCAGTATTCCAAATCTCTTCATTGACCGTCATACCTGCTTTAATCATAGCGGGTTTATAATGATCCTGAATGTAAGATTTTGTTATTTTCTTTTCTAATTGTTGTATATCGGTCCCTTCTCTGACTTTAAAATAGGTTGTATAGTTGGAGGCCAGCCAATTTAATTTTTCACCTTCATAAGGCTCATGACCACTTAAAGTCATAAAGAAATCAAATCCATATAGATTGGAGTTTGTGGGAATATCATCGATGACTGCCGTAATGGAATACTCGTTTGACTTATCATTATTTAAATAGATGCGTTTTCCGATCGGATTTCCGTTAAACAGTTTCGCTGCTTTCCGCTTGGTGATGACAATGGTCTTTGGATTGTCAAGCGCATGGCTTAATGAACCGAAGATTGTCTTGGTTGGGAAGAAATCCATAATCGCTTGATCCGCAAAACAGAAGCCTTCTTCGGAAAATAATTCGGCATTACCAGTTGTGGCGACTTGATTGGTTCCTGCACCAAAAAGTGGATTTGTTAATAATCTTCCGGAGGCAATAATTTCTGGAAATTCTTCTTTTAAAGTAGCACCGGCCGGAGCCGGTAGCGATAATCCTTTAGAACAGTATTGTCTTTATTGACCACGCCTACGACCCTGAAAAGTAGGTTAGCATCTTTGTAGAATTTATCATAGCTCAACTCATGCTTTACATATAAAACAATAAGCATACAGATCGCTATGCTAAAGGCAAAACCGCCTATTTTTATTAATGAGAAGAAGCGTTGATTTTTTAAGCTTCTCCAAGCAGTTTTTATGTAGTTTTTAACATAGCGGTATCAATTATAAATAGATGACTATTTCATGTGAAAATAGAATTGCAATTGATTTGCCATTGTTTTAGTGCATTGATTTTCAGTGATTTATTTTGTGTTATTGGAGAGAGAGACTGTTCATATTCGAACATGTTTTTGTTCAGATGCGGACAATTATACACTGCAGTCAGCGTCGACATGTAGTCTATATGCTCGTTTGTTGAAATAAATTCATTGTATCAACCTTCGTTGCAAAAAATAGCAAGGCAATGAGCAGGCATATTTCTATAACAAATAGTAGCCTGATTTTTCCGATGGAATAGGAGAAGGAGTCTTTACAATGGTATTCCTAAGTAAGCGAGTTTTATCTTTTTGGTAAAAAAGGAAAATTGCAATACGGGCCAAATCAATGCGATAATGGTGGCAAGTATAAAGAGTCCGAATTGAAATATAAAAAATAACCAAATCATTGTCTTAAAAAATTCAGGAGGTGACAGGTATCTGCAATTTGACAAGTGTCCCGCCTTCAGGATTTTTCGTGATTTTTATGCTTGCTTTCCTACCCAAGAGTTGCATCCGTTCGTGGCTGATTGTTCCAGAGAGTGAGCGATGTGGAGTTTCTTGGATATTTGGTTCAGACTTACCGCTATCAAGGATGTCCACCGATAAAATATCGCCATCCAATTGAAAATGAATGTCGATATTGCCTTTACAGGTTTCGAGATCAATGCCATGTAGTAGGGCATTCTCTACATAAGGCTGTATCAACATCGGAGGTAACATGATAGCACTCAGATCCTGTTCGTCTGGCTGTGTAATATGATAGGTAAAAGCATCTTCAAAGCGCATTTGTTGTAAGGTCAGATAATTTTCCAGTGTTTCGATCTCTTCATTTAAAGGCACCAGATTTTCTCGACTTAACTCCAGATTGCTCCGCAACAGACGACTGAAGCGATTGAGATATTTGATGGCACTTTCTTTCTTATCTAATCGCACAAAACTCTGTACTGCTGCTAAGGTGTTGAAAATAAAATGTGGTTCCATCTGTGTGCGCAATAGTTGTTGTTGCAGCAGGACTTTTTCTTTCTCCTGGCTTAGGCGTCGCTGACGGAAACTATAGTATAGAAAGAATAATATAATAATCAATAAGATAAGACCCAAAGAGGATATGACCAGCCACAGACGATTTTGCTGTAATTGTAGTTTATTGATCTTAATGCTTTCATTCAATGTGCGAATGGACTGATCTTTGGCCTGTAGTTGATACAATGCATTCATTTCGGCAATAGCTTGTGTGTTTTCCGAATGATAGACATTTTTCTGTAATTGAACGATATTATCTAGGACGGCTATTGCTTCTTCCTTTTTGCCCTGTAAGCGGTACAGTTCGGCTAAGCTTTTTTGAAAGAGTATTTCATTATGCGGAAAGATCAATTTGGTGAACTGTTTTCTAAGATGTTTAGCTTTTGTAATATATTGAGCTGCTTGCACAGGCTTCTTAAATAACACATAAATTACTGCAACATTACAGTAGTTTACAAATAGATTATTCATCAACACAGAGGACTCCTTGATATTGCTCAGTCGCTCATCAATTTCTATTTTCAGTAGCTGGTAATGTAGCAAAGAATCTTGCTGTTGTGTTGTTTCAAAGTATTGTATTTTCGAATCGTATAAAAAACTGATATTATACTTATCTGGAAATAGTCGGTGGAGTTGTTCTAGTTTGTGGAGGTATGGCGCTATTTCTTTGGCGGGCCTCTGCAATGAATTTAGTGTATAAATCATCTGCACGAAAGCACGCTGGCGATTGATATGCTCCTTTGGAAGCGAATCTGAGAGATTGAGGGCCGCTCGATTCATTTTTTCAGCGAGATTGTATTGAAACGAACTTAGGTTATTTTGTGCCGCAGAGAGCAATATAGCCGATTTCGCTTCGGCAGAAAGTCCTGCGGTGCTGTCCGAGAGAACGATCGCAGCTGCTTTGTTGTAGTAATAGCCTGCTTCGCGTTCTTTTGCTTCGGCACTACGGATATTGCCAATACCATTGTAGATAAGTGCTTTGTATTTTAGATTACCGGCGGTAGGTTCGATCAATTCAAGTGCCTGCTCTACAAAAAAGCCTGCGGAATCTTGCTGGAGCATGGCATATAGCCTAGCGGTGTTGTATTTAACTTTTGCAAAGAATACGGTGTCATTTTTTACGTTAGGATTTTCACCGAGTTGTCGCCAAGCTCTCTTGAGTGAGTCGCCGTTCGTCGGTGTCAACCTTATGTCTTCGAGCTCCTTTATCTGTGCTAAAACAGCATCATGGTCTCGGGAAGAAAAAGTCGGTTTTTTGTCGCAAGCTACAATATGTAAAATAAGCAGCAAAAGAAAATACTTCGTAACAGATATCTCATTTCTCTGGGAAAAGCTGGGTTAAAACTATGTTTTTCCGTCGAGACGAAATAGGTATCTCTTCCTTGTTTTTCAATACGATATACTCTGAACGGTTAACACCGGTTATATACTTACGGTTTACCAGATAGGACTGATGGGTACGTAGGAAATAGGGGCGGGTAACAATTCCTCATAATATTTCAGCGGTTTGGATATGAGCTCTTTGGAACCATCACTCAGAAAGAAAAAAAGTATATGGACCATCACCTTTGCAGTAGACGATTTCATGAACAGCAACGATACGCACATTATGAATGGATGTCAAAGCAATACTTTCGGGCAAATCACCGTGGTGCATTGCATTCTGTGCCATATTTAGCTGTTGCATCCATTGTGGATTATTATCACTGCGACGACGGTAGCGTTCTAATGCTTCTTTTAATTCAGTTTGGTCAACAGGTTTTAACAAGTAGTCCAGCGCACCATACTTGATCGCTTTGATCGCAAAATGATTATATGCGGTGATGAATATGACGTTTTGTGGGATAACATTGAGTTTTTTTAGAAGATCGAAAGCAGTACCATCCTTTAGCTGAATATCCATTAGGATCACATCCGGTTTCTTTTCTTCAATTAGTTTTACAGCAGTTCTGACACTGTCGCTCCAACCAATTAGTGCTGTGTCGGTTTCCTCTTGTATAAGGTAACTGATCTCCTTACGAACAGCGGGTTCATCTTCTATTATCGCTACTGTTATCATTTTTCAAACTTTTCTGTTCGGTAAAAATAATAATTGTGAGTAAAAAAATCTTATTCATTTAATATTTGTGCTGTTTTTTTCAATATATGATACAAATCACCAGTCGATATATTCAGTAATTTCACGAATCATAAACGATTTTGACGGATTGTAAATGCATAATTGGGTTGGTTATTGCATTCAGTATATTTGAGTTAAGCATAAAAATAGGTACTATGGAATTAGCGATTGAGATCAATAGCGCGAAAGATTTGGATGTTCTCAAAGATCAACCGATCGACCAGATTGAGAAATTGGAACTGTTTTTTTATACGAGCATTTCACTAAAATTTATTGAAAAAAAAGGAATTTGCGCAATTTATTAATTGCGGGAAGTGTTAAGGATTTATCCCCAATAGCCAATTGTAAGTCACTTAAGCAATTGTATATAAGTAATCGGGGAGCTGTGAATACATTGGATTTTGTACAGGGATTGGAGCTAGAGTCGCTGCGACTGGAAAGTTTTACTTCCAAAAGTGATCATTTAATCATTCCGCATCTACCTTCATTACGGAATCTCGAAATTTCCTCGGTATCAAAGATGGCTGATTTATCTTTTTTGCATGATTTTTCGGGATTGGAACGCATTGCTTTGTTTGAACTCAATTCAAAAAAATTAGTTGATTTTGCTAAATTGGATCAATTAGGTGAATTGAGGTTAACCAATATGTTTCATTTGAAAGGTCTGGCTGAGCTAAAGACAATTCCGAAATTGAATACGCTTTATATACATGAATTTTTTATCAATAAGAAAATCAAAATAGATAGAAAAAATGAGTTACTTAAAATAATAGCTGATTTAAAACAGATCGATGAAATCATACTGACAATTAACGGGGAGAGCTATAGAAGGGCTGAATTACTGGCTGAATTGAAAAATTAGAGAAACAATTATGGGATTTTTAAGCAAACTTTTTGGAAAGGGTACTAAAACAGGACAGGGTACCGAATCAGAACAAGGAGCTAAGGTAGAGCAAGACACTAAAGTAGAACAAGGAGCAAAAGTAGATCAAGTTACTACAGGAGCGGAACTTGGCGCTAAAGTGGAACAGGTTAGGTCTACAGAGAAGCCCGATGATAGCTTACCCTATCGCACAGAGAAGGAACTGATTGAAAGATTTGGTGGAATTGCCTTTGATAAGCAGTATGATTTTGCTACGGTCATCGGTAATAATAATTGGAATATAGATATGGGCAAAGAGGTGATTAGTTTTGAACCGAACCTTGATTTTCCGATCCAGGTCTTAGGGACTTTTTCGCATTCGTCCGAAACTTGGCTTTGGGCATGGGCAAATACCAAATCTGGTCTTTCTGAACATATTACGCAGCAAGCTCTTCAACTAAAAAAATATGGTGAAGAGCAAGAGATTGATCTTTTCAGCAATAGCAGCGTCGATTTTTCCAAAGATGAGTTGCACCGCATCGGTTTGATCGCTTCGGGAATGTTTGATGCGAGCGCTTATTATATTGCTGATTATGGACAGGGGGCAATGCTGGTGACGATCAAAAGTGATCTTGTAGACCGTCAACGTCAAGATGATCATCTTCGGATACTGTCTGTCTTCCCACAGTTAATTTCCCAATTTGAAATGAACCATAAGATTGCTTTGCAGTGGTATCTGGAAGAAAAAAAGTTATAAAATATCGGAACAGGAGCCCAGCTCATAGCAACAAAAGGCGGAGAAACGATCACCGCAGAGTTTGATGAGCTATCGCGTCTTACCAATCTCAAGGGTAGAAACGCTAACAGTTGAAACTGTTTAATGGAAAAATAAAAAAACTCTTGCGCTTAAACTATTGTTATATGAACTAGAATAAGACCGAGTATGGTCTGAGGATGAATTTTATATGAACGTAACAATCTGTTTGGTTAATATGATGATATATTTTATGTTTAAATTCATCTGGATAATGCATGATTTTATTTAATTGAATTTGGGATGGTAGTACGATTTTTTGTTTGTTTCTCTTTTATATTAAGCACAATTTGTTGTTTTGGTCAAATACATATAGACAAAATGCGAGCCGATTATGCCGCAGCAGTCAAAGATAAAAAACTCTGTGAGGCCAATTTGAAAACGCTAGAGGCAGCCGCAAATACGGCGACAGAAAAAGGCTATCTTGCTGCTTATGAGATTCTTTGGGCAAAGCATATGGGAAATCCTTTTCGAAGCTGGGCCAGTTTAAAAAAGGTAAAAATTATTGGAATCGGTTATCATCAAATATCCTGATAATATCGATTTACGCTTTATCCGTTGGAGTGTACAGACACATGCACCATCTTTTTTGAATTACAGTAAAGACCGATTGCGGGATAAAGAGTTTTTGATACATAACCTATATAAGTTGCCTAATCCAGAAGCCAGAAAAATAATTTATGTCTACCTGAAAGAAGCAAATAGCTATCTCAAAGGGGAACATATATTCTCCCAGGCAGACCTTGCCGAACTTTCCAAATAAGCTGATATAAGTTAACGAACGTGTTTGGTGCGAAGGGTTATGATGCCAAAGATGATCATGACGATGCTTATAGTGGAAAAGACTGCATATATAACAGTAAAACCATCACTTATACCGATACCTTCCTTGTAATATATTTCCATATGAGCAGGTACTTCTTGGGGGTTAATGCTACTTAAATCATTCACCAGACGAACTTGTTTTTGCTTATACTTGAATTGGAGGATCGGATAATGTACATATCCAAAACGCTTGCTTTTTACACTGTCTATCCAATGACATCAGCTTTAATTTTACTGCCAAAGAGCATCAGTTTGCTGTCTTTGGATAATCCGTATGCGAGAAATAAACCTAGCAAGAGCAAAATAACACCGAAAGCTATTATGATGATCATGTTTAATAATTAAATGATAACATTATACTTAACACTTAGACAAATATAACTTTTGTAGCTTCTCCTGCCAACTGATAGAGGATTTTGATCAGGGACGAATTTTATTGTCTTATGCTAAGATCTTTGTAAACCATAATGCGCAAGTTTGTGTTATCAATAGCAATTAAAAATTTAAAAAGATGAAACAGGTATTTATTAATCTCGCTGTGGCGGATGTAAACAAATCAATGGATTTTTATACTCAATTGGGTTTTGAAGTAAATCTACAATTTTGTGATGACGATGCTAAATGTATGGTCTGGAGTGAACATATTTTTGTCATGATCTTGACACATGATAAATTTAAATCCTTTACGAATAAACCCATAGCCGATACAAAAAGTCATATCGCTGGACTATTTGCGCTCTCCGTGGAGAGTCTGGATCGGGTAAATGAAATTGTTGACAAAGGGCTGGCAGCAGGAGGAATAGAGCCAATGCCAATGATGGATCATGGTTTTATGCAGTTAAGAAAGGTGGAAGACTATGATGGCCACACTTGGGAGATATTTTATATGGATATGAGTAAATTTCCAGGAGCTTAATATTTACATACGAAAGCAAATTTTTCGACCAGCCATCGTTCATCCATATTATCTGATCAATTAGTCAATTGTATGGCTGATGGACGATGGCAATTATTAAATCTCTACCCAAGAGAGAATGACCAAAGCTACTAATTTGATGATGAAGGTCGTTTGGCCTTTTATTCGCCTTATTCCTCATTAAAATTTTAAAAAGAACATAGTCTTATTGTTTTGTATTGTATTTAATCCAAACAATATGTTCCGTGTTTTGAAGCATTTTCCAATTGCAATTCTTTTTGTGTCTATCCTATATTTACCTTCTTTATATGCTCAGCATCAAGTTGGGAAAAATGCCGTTTATGAAATTAAAGGAAAAGTTGTCGATGCGAGCAATGCCCTTCCGATCGAACATGCAACAGTCTCTCTGATTTCTGCGGGAAAAGTTTTACAGACAGTCACTACCGATTTGAGAGGCGGATTTAAGCTCGTTATGCCGCAGACTGAGAGTCCAAGTATTTTGGTGACTTATGTGGGATATGAAAGTCACCTGTCTAAGTCGATAACTTCATCAAAGGTATTGGAGGTCAGACTTGTCAGTCAGTTTCAATCCTTGGAAGAAATTGTTGTGAAAGGGAAGCGAAATCCGATACGCTTTAAAAGTGATAAGCTGATCTATGATGCGGGCTCTGATATCAGTAATAAAGCCGGTTCGGCTGTAGATCTATTGCGGAAAGTTCCTCTGCTAACAGTAGGGAGTAATGGGGAATTGCGGATGCGCGGGAATACGAATATTAAAGTTCTGCTCAATGGTATCCCCTCTGGAATAATGGCTAAGAACTTGAAAGATGCCTTAAAAATGATTCCTGCAAGTTCTATTAAATCTGTTGAAGTAATTACTTCGCCATCTGCAAAATATGAAGCTGAAGGAGCTGCTGGTATTATTAATATTATCACAAAAAAATCCATCCGGGGAACACATGGAAGTTTGGATGTTAGTTTAGGTAACTTGGATCAATCTGGAAGTGGCTCTTGGGCTATGACTACTGAAAAGTTTGATTTCAATTTTAACGCAACGATGAATGCTGAACGAGAACGAAACAGGTCGACCCTGCAAAGAACCTCCTTATCCAATGGGGTATCGGTCGGAGAACTTTTACAGCACAATGATGCAACTGAAAAGGATAGGGGGCGTCTGCAAGTCTAGGATTTGTGTACCGCCCGGACAGCTCGCAAAAAATTGGCGCAGACCTGTCCTATTGGTATGGCAGTTGGCCTGCGCATAGTTCACTTTACAACTTGTTTCAGGATGAAAATACCTATGCTGAATATAATCAGTTTAGTCAGCAGCAGAATTCGGTAAAGTATTATGAACTCTCGCTGAATTATCTCAAAAATTTAGACACAAGTCACAGGAGTTGCAGATCATTGGGCTGGCCGCCCGATCAAACGATAGATCGGAATACATAACCAGTCAAAAAGAAATGTCCGGAGTAAGCTCTTTTAAGGAGAAAGGACCAAATAAAGGTGACTCCTGGGACTTTGATTTTCAGGCAGACTATACGCACCCGATAGATGCGACCGGGAAAAATGTCATTGAAACGGGAATGAAATTGAAGCGAAGTAATTCCAGTAGTCTTTATACCGTTTTCAATAATGAACATGCTCCGGGAAGTGAAGAGTTGGTCGAAATCCTATCCCGGTCGGATAAAATGGATTACTACAGTACGATATTGGCGGGCTATATGAGTTTAAAAATCGAAACCGATGATCAGTGGACAATTAGGCCCGGAATTCGTTTTGAAACAACAGTATTGGGGCTCATTTCAGGAGTTCCACACTTTCATTTAAATCTAAATTCGGCAACTGGGTGCCTACTCTGTTAGTCGCTAAAAGGTAAATGACCATCACGAACTCAAATTCGCTTATACAGAGCGGATACGTAGACCGTGGATATGGGATCTCAATCCTTATGTCAACGCCAGTGACCCGCGAAATCTGCTGTCGGGAAATCCGCTATTGCGACCTGAACGGATTCGCGTAGTGGAATTGGGACACAATTACAGTGCAGCATCTGGTTTTAATCTGAATAGTAGTGTCTATTATAGTACCAACAATAATTCGATAGAGCAGCTTACTGTCGTCGACAGTCTCGGAATTTCACGTACTACACCCAGTAATATTGCGACAAATAAACGTTTGGGTGCACAGGTCAATCTATCCATGGAACTGCAATCGAATTGGATGCTCAATGGTGGACTGGAACTCTATTATGTCTGGTTTAGGAGCCCAGCGTTACAGGTAAGGAATAGCAATGGGTTTTATGCTGCTAATCTCAGCAGTTCATATGGTCTGTCTAAAGGTTACAGTCTTCAGATTTCAGGAGACTATAGCAATGGTTATGTGACTTTGCAGGGACGGAATACGGCCGAATGGTCTTATCGATTTTCTGCTCAAAAGGAACTTTGGAATGATAGAGCCAGTATTGTGTTGACAGTAAGTAATCCGTTTCAACGAGCTATGAAACAAAGGAATATGGCGGTGTCGCCTTCATTCAGAAGTACAACATCCAACAATTATTACAACAGATCGGTAAGTCTTTCTTTTAGTTGGAAATTCGGTGCCGGCAGACAAAAAGAAGGAACAGCGGAAAAGAGTCCACGAGAAATGGAACATATCCCACATCGACGTAAATAATAATGTCTACGAATTAGCAAGATGGATATGCGTACTGTGGGAATAGTACGATAGAGTTAGCTAATTCAGATTAGGTTGATGTACCTTTGGTTCGTTCAAATCGTGATTTTAGATGTTGTCGCCGTGAACGCCGTAAACGTGATCTTTTAACAGGATAGTGCCGATTTTTGGTGATATTATTAAAAATAAGTGCTACTATAAATAAAATCAGGCAGCCGGAGAGTACGGGACTCAATACATACCAATACCCTAAGGAAGAAATTTTGGTTCCACTACTTACGGCGATTAGCGCGGTCGCTCCTCCCGGAGGGTGCAATGTGCGGGTATGTTGCATGCATACGATAGACAGGGCTACAGCAAAGGGGGCAGTGAGCCAGATGATATCGGGGAGTAGCTGTGCTACGGTAACTCCAGCTATCGCTGAAACCACATGACCACCGATTAAATTTCGAGGTTGCGCAAGTGGGCTTTGTATAGCTCCATAAACCAGGACAGAGGAGGCCCCAAATGATCCGATCAGAAACACATTTTCCAATGGTGGGAAATGAAGTGATTGAATAAAAGCGATGATAAATATGCCTACGAATGCACCGATAAAAGACCAGAAATGTTCCCAGGGATCTATTAACGTTTCCCGATAGATAACATATCTGTAAATACGGAGTTGCCGATGAAGTTGATTTTTCATGTTGATCTGTGCAAAAATAGGGAATTTTAAGAATTCCTTTTTAGATCTTTTATATTAATCTTTGTGGTATTTATAAATAAGATAGACTATCAAATTGTTCTGGGCTCTATTTTGCCCCATTTGTTGAGTTGACACTTTTGGTATTTTGGAAGAAACCAATATTTGAATAATAATGTTGATGTTTTTCAGGAACTAGATGTCGTAGATTAACCTAAACAAATTGAATATACATATGATAGTATTCCCCACCAACGAAAGGCATTTTGTTTCCTAAGGTGAAACCAAGGCGTTCATAAAGCTTCTTGGCATTCGGATTATCTAAATCAACCAATAGGCCTATTTGTTTGAAATCTTCATTTTTGGCATGTTTTATCGCATGTTTCAATAGCTCAGTTCCTACGCCCTGACCTCTGGCGGCAGTGGATACTGCAACAGAATCTATATAAAATTCCTGTCCCACTGTTTCCGGTTCAGGGATTAGGTCGTTTGCGTATTGTTTTTGGATGAGTTCCAGGATTGGTTGTCGTAGCGCAATAAAATGATCCCCATTATATCCCGTCAATGATCCCATGACATTGCCTTCGGGATCTACAGCAACAAAAGTATTTTCATGGCTATATAGATTTCCGGTCTGTTGAAAAGATCTGTTAAAAAACGAATTGCTTCTTTTTGTCTTCTTTTTGTATAAAACGAAAGATGATATCTTCCATCGCCTGTAACATGATTTCAGGTACAACTGCGGCATCCTGTTGTTGTGCGGGTCTAATCGTCAAATGCATAACTCGTATTTTCTATTTGTGGGCTAAGATAACAAAATGATCTGTTTTCTTTTTGAGCATTGCGAGCATGGAGCTCTTAAGAGGTTTGAAAAATAGAACGAATATGCATTGGTTTGCTTTGAATATGAATTGTTGTGTATTTATAATTTCATTTCTTATTACTTTTGAGTAAAGTTGTTCTTGTTTTTCAAATTGTGAATTTGAAGCAAAATGTAGACAGGATACTGCAATATATTATGATCAATAAATAGTAAAATCTATACATGGTTCTTAAAGCTACAATTTCAGCCTTTGTTGTGACTCTTTTGGGATTATTGGCAATGTTGTTAACACAAGATGCCGATATGAACTTGGTTTATGGGGCATTCTGTGTTTCTCCCTATTTTCTTGTAATTACCCTTATTTATTTTCATTTCAATAAGCTTCGGAAACGATTTGATGTATTTGACCAGCCCAGTATTGTCTTTGAGGGTATTTACAGTTTTTGTATTACTTTATATTTTCCACATTGTTACCGGTGTTGCTTTTTGTCAGTACACTAGGCGATGAATATGAACACAAGATTTATGCTGATCTAGGAGGAGTAATTTCTGAAATGTTCCCATTGATTTTAATTTTGAGTATTTTTTTGAGTTTATTCAGCAGCATTATGTTCGTTTGGGGCCTAAGATCGTGGACAGCGTTGATACTAACATTTTTGGGCAATATTTTAATCAGTGTGCTTGTGTCTATTTTTTCGACTGTTGGCCGTGAAGTTCGGGAAGCTGAACGGGAGCGACGGGATCAGGCAGATAATTTAAAAGAAGGTCGATTTGAATGGGCTGGTGCAATGAGTAGTCCAGCAGGTTATCCGGTACAACTCTACAAAGGGACATTCATCTTCCCGAAAGATGAGGATTATGAGTTTACATTTAGTGAGGGAAATACGGTGAATTATCATGGAAAATGGGGAGGCAGGGGCCGAGACCTATAAACGTATGATGTCATTGCCCAAAGCAATTGATGTTACCTGGTATTCGTTTTCAGAGAATGCGTTCTACCGATTCCATGATGCAATAGATTACAACAAATTGCTTACACTTTTTAAACAGCCTTATGTAGAAAGAAGGGCAACTAGTGATGTTGAGGAGCATTATAACAAGATTATTTTCGGGTTTGCACCCGCTGGGGGACTGGTGATATGGGCAGGAGGATCAGGATATCGTCAGGTCGAAATAGGTCAGTATCAGGCGAAGAAAATCGATATTGACCAGAAGGTTTCTGATAATAAGGAGATGGTTTATGGTGATTTATTTAATCAGGAGTGGCGCAATAAGGTTCTGACAGATACAATGATCGTTCCTTTGGCAATACAAATGGCAAAAAAAAATCAACCTGTTCCTGATGATTATTGGAATAAACTGGGCGTAGCTTATACTTGGAACCCAAAGTTTGTGATCGCTCCAGAAATAAAAACCTATGATGCTATTTTTCGGTATTTTAATGCTGAACGTTTTGTTTTCGATGAAAGAACACAAAATATAACAGTTGAAAAAGGGGAATTCCACAGCATATATACATCAAATGGTATGATAAAAATCAAAACCGTTGTGCTGTAAATTTTGAATTTGATGAAACGGATATTTTTAAAAAATTCAAGGCTTTTTTTGATCGCGATAAAAATATAAAGGCTGAAATGGAAATTACCATAGATACACAAAATGGCAGGGCGACAGCACAATTAAAAAATGCTGAACATCAGCTTTTGCTTATGGAAACCAAAATCATAGCATATGGTGAAAAGTTTTGATCTTTAGCTAGACCAGTTGATGTTAAAAAGTCTTTTGCATTTTGTAATTGACAATTTCAACGGCTGACCGAACTTGCACCTGTCTGGCAATTGTTGTAAAACCATTACGTTCAAAAAAGGTTTTGCCGTTTTACTGACATCTGCTGTTAATGTCTCTATATTTAAATATTTAGACTTATGCTCCAAGTGGTCATATAGCCGTTGTGCAATGCCCTGCCGTTGAAAATCTTTGTGTACGTATAACATATCGATATAGTTGCCATGATCCAATGAAGCAAAACCAACGATTTCTTTGTCTATTTCTGCGACAATAAAATACTGATTTATGATTAAGTTATTCCAACGGTCAACGTTATTGATCGAAGATTTCCATACCTCGATTTGTTCTGTATTATAATCAATCTGACATATTGAAGTAATAGTCCCAGCAAATAGCTCCTTTATTTGGGGTAATTCGCTTAATATTCCCTTTCGTATTGATATCTCCATATACAAAGATAAATACATTTGGATAATGGTATAAAAATAGATAGATGTACCACCAAATCTAAAAATAGGCGTAATGTGCTAATAATTTTTTAACAAAAAGAGATTGATCTCTTACGTGGATAAATTGTATATTTACGACAGTGAATCGGGGCCTATATCCTCGCTTTATGAGTCCATATTAACCATTTTGCTAAATAATTAAAAAGTCATTCCGATAACTATTGGCGCACCCAACTGTATTTTGGTAATGTCAGATTTTAATAGGGCTGATCTGGAAATTATATCTATTACGAGTTGGCCTGTTACCGTTAGCCATTTTAATAAAATTTGACCTTTTTAAAAATGAAAATTTATTTATTTTGTATGTTGTTCAGCTATTCTGACGATAAAAAGTACGAATATAGCCGTTGGGCAATCTATAGAAAAAAATAGCGCATATTGAAGACCCTGTTCTTCAGTTGGAAGCTGTCCTCCAATTTCCAGCTAACTTTGGGAAGGATACAATTGCATTGAAAAATGCACTAGATCCTGTTTTAAAGCTCGCTAATAAGAAAAATAATAGTATACTAAAATGGGGATACTATATGCGTATGGCAGATGGGTATTCGATTGCGTTTGATCGGACTAATGCTGTTTCTGATCAATATTATCGGCTTGCGGAGCAATTGCTTCAAAAGCATCCCAATATTGAATTGGAAATGATAGGCTATGCACGACAAGGCTATTATAACTATGTTTATCGGAAGGTAAAGGAAGCATTTCCATTCTTCTTGCGTGCAAATGATTTGAAATCCAAAATTGACATTAAAAAAATACCATTGGTAGTTAAGCATTACCAGTTCATCGCGAATTTTTATAGTTATATTGGAGATCATAGTATAGCTGTTGATTACTTACAGGAAGCATTACCTTTTTCGAAAGCAGCATCAAGAGAACGTGTGGATCTAATCAATGCTATTGCCGTGTATCTAGCAAATGATTCGCTTAATCATCAGGCTGCCACTTATTTCAATCGGGCGATGACGGAGGCAAAATTGGCTAAGGATTCGGTATGGATTGGCATTATCTCAGGTAATCTAGCCGATCAGGCCTGGAAAACAGGCGATCGGCAAAAAGCGATTGCCTTAGTTCAGAAGAACATCGATCTTTCTATGCGGTTTAATGAACGAAAGGATGCCATGCGAGCAAACCTTAATCTGGCAAGGTGGTATATTGTGCTTCAGGAATGGAAACTGGCCAAGCAATATGCTGTAACCAGCATAAGCCTGATGGAGGAAAAGCCCTATTTCTTGAAATATAAGATGGAGGCCTCAAAATTGTTATCTGATATTGCTCGTGGTTTAAATCAAAAGGAGGAAGAACTCAAACAATTACATGTCTATCTGATATTAAAAGATTCATTAGAAAAAGAATAAATGATAAAGAGATTCAAAGGTTTCTTTGGCAAAGGGAGACTGAGCGATATAATCGAACTATCCAATCTGCTGAGGAAAAAGACTTCACACCAAACGGATTTATCAATTTGTTGGGCTCTGTTTGATTTTGGTGTTTGCGATTGTATTGCTCTTAATAAACAGATCCAAAGCAAAAATCAAAATGAGAAATGCCCTTCTTGAAAAGGATCGGCTCAAGCTAGGTTACGAGAAGCAATTACTCGATCAGGAGCTTTTGATTTTAAAAGATTCTCTTGGTGAATTTACCAATACGATCAAACAAAATGATACAACTATTCAACAGCTCCGACAGGAGATTGTGAAGGTGTCAGTGCAAAATCCTGCTTACATGGCTCAGGTTTCCGACAGCTTAAATGCAATGTTGCAGACACATATCATGACCGATGAACGATGGCTAAAATTCAAGCATGTTTTTGACAAAGTCCATCCGGGTTATTTAGCACAAATGAAACAAAACTATTCAAAAATAACAGATAACGATCTGCGCATACTTGCTCTACAAAAATTGGATCTAAACAACAGTAGCATGAGTGAACTACTCTGTGTATCTACCGAAGCAATCAAAAAAGCAAAACAGCGTCTAAAGAAGAAAATGGAGTTGCGAGATTAGGAGATGAATCCACATGAATTTAATGCGATGTGCCTGATCAGGATGGGTAATAATACGGATTTGGTAGGTTAAAGATACAAATAGGGAAAAGAGTAATCAAGTTGGCTTACAGAAGAGCCAACTTGATTATAGCCAGAATTCTAGAAGGCTGTATCAGCCATCAGAAATTTTATTTTGCGTTTTTCGCTGTAACATTAAGTTCAATGTCAACATTTTGTGCGATCATCCAATCTTGAGGGTTACCTTCGGTACCATAAGTAAGTCCCCAATCTTGTCTTTGGATCGTAAATTTAGAGTAGAAAGTAACTTCTTCGCCATTGAAAGTAATTTTGGCAGGAAATGTTACGTTTACTGTTTTGTCTTTGATTGTCAAGTTACCACTGACAGTGTTTGTGGCATCAGCAACAACGCTTTTTCCTTGAGCAGCATCAAATGGAGCAACTTTGGTGATTTCAAATTTAGCTGTAGGGTATTTCGCTGTATCAAAGAAGTCCGCACTTTTCAAGTGTGCATCCAAATCTGTTGATTTTTTACCGCCTGCAGTAGTAGGATCTACAGAAGCGCTGTCTGTTACAATTGAATTGACGTCAATGGTGAAAGATCCACCAGTGATAGCATTGTTTTCAGCTGAAAGTGTACCATCACTTTTTAAGACACCATATCTTGGATTCAAACCACCTTTGTGGTAACCTGTCCATTTTAATGTACTTTTGTCAGCCTCTACAGTATAAGTCTGTCCTTTTTGTTCAGTCACTTCTTGCGCTGATGTTGTTTTGGCTTTGTCTCCAGTTGCATTTTGACATGAAGCGAATAACAAAATAAGGGCTAAACCCGAGATTAATTGTTTTTTCATTTTTAATCGTTTTATTTTTTAATAAGATGTTTGTATTGTTCTGTATCGTCGGCATCAATCATGCCATTTTAATTTATGAATACAAAGGTAGATGATAGATAGTTTATTTTTGGTATTAGTTTCCTTAAAGAAACTACTTTCCAAAAGATAGTGCGCTGTGACGCTGTAATTCAGTATTTTTGTAATCAATAGAAGGAGATCAAGTAAAATGAAAAAGGAAGCACTATCAAGTTCCTCCACCGGCTGTAAAACGCGGATATTGGCGATAAATGACAGCATGGAGATTTTGGCAGGTAAATGGAAATTCCACATTATTGGGACATTAATGCTGTTTGAAAAGCTACGTTTTATGGAATTGTTGCGGGAAGTTGATGGGATCGGGGCAAAGATGCTGTCCAAAGAACTGCAAGATCTGGAAATGAACCATCTTATCAGAAGAACCGTCTTGAATACCAAGCCGCTTACTGTGGAGTATGAACTTACTGATTGTGGTAAAACATTAGGTCCCATTATTGATGAAATAGCTAAATGGGGTATCACTTACAGAAGCACACTTTATCAAAAAGACGGGACTAACTCAGCTGCTATATAGGAGGTTTTATATCCGCAATAGGTTTTCAATCGAGTGAAATGATTATTGTGAGCTTATCTCCGAAATCAGATCAGATTTGTGTTAAAGTTCTAAGCGGTAGTACAATGAGTAACCAGTTGTGCCGTCCAGCCAATGTACGAGTTCCCGGTGACTATATTCGAAACCTGCGCGTAGGATCGCTTTTTTGAAATCGTATTGATTTCCCGATGACTGATGATGAGCCGTTTGATCTGCTGTGTATTGACCCAGGTCATTCTAATTTTGTACAAGAGGCTTGAAAGCCCTTGTCCACGATGTTCAGGGCGAATAAAAGATTGCCCAAAATATGCTTCAGTATCGTTTAATAATAACATACTGGTCATCCCGATCAGGTCGTCTTTTTGAAAAGTCCAAAGACAATCCGGGGATATTTTATACGCTCTTGCCAGTCCAAATCGGAGAGATCGCTTTCTGCTGGATTGCTCCATCGAAATAAGGTGGGCTCCGTTTGAATTGCTTCTAGACGAATTGATTTATAATATTCAAATTCGCTTTCCAATAACTGACGAATAGAATAGGGTCAGACTCAAGTGTTAAAGGCTGAATAGACATGTATTAATTTCTAAATTTTCGAAAAGCTAGTTATTTGTCAACACATTAATGATGTTTTTTCGATATTCCTGATCTTTTTCCCTTAATTCAAGAATTCTATTTTTGAGGTCGATATTCACATACCATTCTGCATAACTATCCTTTTCGTTTGTATCGTCAAAGAAAATTTTGGTTTTTATATACTCTTCGTCAAAATACTCCGGCTGGCCGCTAAGTACAAATGCTGTGGAACCTATAGTGTCAAGCATCTTGAAAGAACTGGCTTCAGTTTTAAACAAGGTACTTAAAGCCCTAGTGAAATTATCACTCAATTCCCTATGGAATAAAAGTTGACCCCTTCTCGATAAAATCTTTTCTTGTCTACTTCTGTGTTGACGATACCTAATTTCATATCGCGTCGAAATGAAACTTCTATACCGACTGTTTCTTTGCCCCAAAGACCCTTTGCCTGGATAATATGATTTAGGTTTTCATCCTCCCAGTTTTTGGTTATCGTTAGTTGCAAATCAACAAAGTCCTGGTCCTCACTGACATCAATCTGCTTTAAATTATGTTGTCCTTTTAAGAAATTTAAAAAGCTCATATAGTCTTGTTAATATATTTTTGAGCTGATCTTAACAAATTATCTTGGTTGTATCTGGTTCAACCAGATGGCTTTTTATTCGTCATTATCACAACTCTGGCTAAGTAAAATAAAGATAGCAAAAGTTTTGATTGTGCAACAATACAACGATAGATAATACCAAAGATTTTGATGTAGATCCGAAGCTGAATCTTTTTCAGTTTCTATAGAAAGGAGAATAGGAGTAAGATGATAGAATGGAAGGTATGATTTAGGCTGTCCCTTTTTATAGGAGGAACAGCCATGACGTCTAATTTTTTCGGAATAGATTTTCGTCGGGTATGTCGATAACTTTGGAACCGTTAACACGATATTGAAGTTTCAAGGTAAAACCACCGCCCGCTTCTATAAAATCGATGCTAATCGGATGATATCCTTTTTCTAAAGCAATCTGTCCACTTTTCATAATTGGAGCATGTTGTCCGTCGTTGTCTACGACCACTTGATCATGTATACGTAAAACTCCACCGTCATCGCAAGTGAAATAGAAATTATAGATCCCCTTTTCTTTCACGTATAAATAGCCCTTAATTTTCGCACCAAAAGAAGGCATTTTAATCGTATCGCTCAAATGGATATTCTTGATAATCTCTTGGCGTACCGCTTTGCCTGTTATTGCTCCTGTGTTTGCAAATGTTCCGTTAAATAGGGTTGCGGTCAATCCTGCAGGCATATTCTTTACATCTTCGGTAACACCATTTTTCCAGGTGTCTTTCTTGAAATTTACTTGGTACAACTCGCTTTTCGCTCCCGAAGAGGATATCGTTGCGAAACGTATGGCACCTTCGTTTTTGACAATAAGTGAATCGCTTAATACTGGGCTTTTCTGAGTTGGTAGACTACCATCAATGGTATAATGTATCGCATTTTCCGGGAGTTCATTTTCAATTTTCAGCGTGGATCGTCCATCAACGATGACCTGGTTATCGGCAAAGCCATTTAAATCTGGCATACGGTAACGTAGCCCCATTTTGTTCCAGAGCCCAAAATGAGCGATTAATCTATTTCTATAGCTTTCATATAGCGATTTGTTGGTCCAGACCCGCTCTGCCAATGCGCTCAATCTTGG
The DNA here is from genome assembly GCF_019285695.1 of Sphingobacterium sp. E70. Lineage (NCBI taxonomy): Bacteria > Pseudomonadati > Bacteroidota > Sphingobacteriia > Sphingobacteriales > Sphingobacteriaceae > Sphingobacterium > Sphingobacterium sp. E70. The sequence goes on from NZ_CP079104.1 coordinate 4,308,412, forward strand.
CAGAATCATAAATTCTAACCGAGCTGTCGATGGGATCATTTCTGTCCATATATTTGCCTGCGCGCCCTGAACTAAATTTGATTTGTTGCCTGGGATATCGGATGGTATGACAGACATGTTATACACGGCATCCAAGCTGCTACTATTGGGTAAGTAGTCAAAATACAAAGGGTTTGTAGGTGTCATGATAAGACGGTGACCACGATTGACTGCTTCACGAGGTGCATTTTTACCCATCCCCGCCAATACATAACTGTCATCGATGTATCCGAACCACCATCAAGTATTTCATCCCAGCCGATGCTGCGTTTGTTTTTCGAACGTATGAAGTTATTAACGCGTTTTACAAAATAACTTTGTAGGTCATGTAGATTGGCTATGTCTTTCTCCTTCATAAACGCTGTGGCCATAGCTGAATTTGACCAGGAATCTTTTTCCACTTCGTCAGCACCAATATGAATATAAGTGGACGGAAAAAGCTCGATGACCTCACTAAGTACATTTTCTATGAATGTATAACTACTTTCTTTCCATGGACTGATTGGTACTGAGAACTGTTTTCCCCAGCCTGCAGTTTCACTGTCCAGGACTAGCTCGGGATAGGCTTTGGTCGCGATCATCATGTGTCCGGGCATATCTATCTCAGGTATAATCTCGATATGTCTGCTCGATGCATAGGTGACGATATCTCTGATATCCTGTTGTGTGTAAAATCCACCATACTCTTCTCGTCCATTATTGATACGTTTGTGCTCGCTGGGTAGATTGAAATCGGGGTTATCTTTTGCTTTGGCCAAACATGCTGAATCTTGGTTATTATACGTTCTCCAAGCACCTTGTGAAGTAAGTTTTGGGTATTTTTTTATCTCGATGCGCCAACCTTGATCATCTGTGAGATGCAAGTGAAGCTTGTTGAATTTATAGGACGACAAAAGATCGATAAACTTGTATAAATAATCTTTTGAGAAGAAGTGCCGTGCTACATCTAATTCCACACCGCGCCACTGAAACGCCGGCTGATCCTTAATTGACAGATAGGGCAAACGAATACTGCCATTGGGTTTTGCTAAAAGATACAGCTGTTGTATTGTTTGTAGCCCGTAAAATAGCCCTTGATCCGAAGATGCAGAAATCTGTATTCCTTTTTATCAATCGTTAACTCGTAACCTTCCTTGGAAAGACCATTTTTTTTTATCAATCGTAGTGTTGCATCAGCATGTGTCACCTTCTTTTAGGAATCTTCCCGAATAACGATTGACGTACCCATTGGTCTAGAGAGTTTGAGGAGATGTCGGAATCAATCGTATAGGAGAGTTCTCCTTGGCTATTTGAAAGAAACCCGTAGATGATTCCAGTTGTTCGGGAAAAGGGATCAGCTGGGGATATGATTTTTTCTTGCGCATAACTTGTACCGGGCCAATAGAAAGCAGACAATAGCAGGAGCAGTGAAATAGCTTTATACATAAAGTTTTTTTGTTATTTCTTAATAATTATGTGTTTAGGAGCTTGCCAAATAGAATTTGTCGGTTTAGCATGAAAAACTCGGAACCAATATAGAAATATTTTATGTAAACCGAGGTAATAAAAATGTATGCTAGTGGCACTGTTATCTAGTAGCACAGCTGTAGAGCCTATACACATACCGATTTGTTTTTTGATTAGAAAAATCGTTAGGACAAGGTTGAGGGAAGGCTTGTGTTGATTTTATTTCGGGATGATTGAAATTAGTTTCCAGCTATCTTTTTAAATAAACCGGGATAGTTTAGGACCAGTCCGTTCTCATCCACCTGGATACGAGCTGTAAAATCACTGACGATATTTTCATACAGATATTCGTGTAAATCTGTCCTTGTATAACGTTGCCGGACAGGTGTGATGTCGTTGTTAATTAGGTCGATATAGATGATATCTATTTCTTGTGAATCACCAATTTTAAGCTGTAGATTGTTTATTGGTAGCGTGTTTGTAAAGGGAGTTAAAGAGATATCAATATATTGAAAACCCTTAAAGTCTGGATTGTCGAAATGATTGATTTCCCAGTTGGTAGTTGTTTTTTTCCGGTTAGGGTGTTTTGGGTCATATTGACCTCGGAATCAATAAGAAATTTCTCGACCTCCCACTGTTTGTTTATCATCAGTTGATAGGCGACCGAATAAATTTTCTTTTGATAGGAACCTATAATTTTTGATACTACAACATAATGGTCATTATTTTCCTGTATATTGAAATACTCCAGGGAATGGAAAGCGACTCCCTGCCATAATACTGTTTTCATCTGATCGTTATATTAAGTAATTATTTAACGGGCAATAGATGTTGTCGTTGTTCTTGTTCGACCTCGTTCTTGACTCGTTGGTTGATATTGATTTTTGCATGGATGAAGGTGAAAATCACAGTTCCATATTCTCTTGCATACTCGTTGGTAATGGAATCTGAGCGTATAGATTGTACAAAATAGGGAGCGGTTTCATTCATTTCAGATTGGTTTTCCCATGAATTCTTTATACGAATCAAGTTGCGGAACTCATGGCTGAAATCAAACCAGTTGATGTAGTCTGCATTGAAGGTGACTGCACGGATTCCTCGTTTGGAATAATAATTTATCGCGCCCGCCTGACCATAGTTATCACAAAGGACGAGTGTATTTTGTGGATTGGGAATTTTGCCATAAATGTCATCTACTTTTTGGGCGAGCTCCCGCCAGCCTAGCATATCCGCAAAATCTTGTGGAAGTTGATGGTCCTTACCATCTTCCCAGGTCAACATTCCAATTTTGCGGTATTTTTCGGGATGGTTCGCAATATATTGTGGGCTCTTGTTGGGGAATGTCAGCAAATAAACAGGAATAAAGAAAACCAGAGGTAGAGCAATTAAAAGAGGTTTTAGAATTCTTTCAGCCTTGTTCTCCAAAAGTGTTGAAATATAGACTGCACCAAAAGCAAAATAAATGGGATAGATACCGATTGCGTAATAATCTTTAGCTTTTAAAAATAGAAAAACACCAATTGTGATAAAAAAGACAACAAGAATAACCGATATTTTCGAAATGCAGGATAACATAGTAAAGCATATAATCCAAATCCGATAACAGGAAAAGTTCCGAAAAAAATAGAAATTGAGATCGGATAAAGCTCCATCTGTTGACATTGATGAGCTGGGTTTCCGCAAGTTCTTTGAAATGATATAAAACAGGGAAATTATTCATGTATTGCCAGATTAAATTAGGTAGAATGATTAAAAAAGCAATTAGAATACTATAATAAAATTTGCTATTGAATAGTACTTTACGTTCTGGAACAGCTATAATAGCCGGTATGAGCCCTACAATTAGAAAGGCGATATTATATTTGTTTAAAAATCCCAAAGCAAAGGCGACAGCAATAAAGTATAGCCATTTATGATGTCCGCTGTTGAGATACCTTATGATAAAATAATAAATCAATGTCCATGACAGCACATCAAAAGAATTGGGTTGATACAGGGTATTTAGACGAAATAAGACCGAAAAAATAACACAACTTGTACCAAATATCAAGGCAAAAAGACCTCCTTTGAGTTCTTCAATGGTTTTCCAGACGACAAGAATGGTTAGCGCTCCGAACAGTGCAGGGAAGAATTTGATCCAGAACACGGAGTTTCCTAAAATCTTGATGAGGTAGGAAAGCCAAGAGGTCAACGGCGGAACGGACAAATATCCCCAAGCCAAGTGATTGGCCTGATCTAAATGTAAGAACTCATCCCGATGTAAATCATATATCGGACTTATCAATTGATATTGAATGATAAATTTCAGCAGGATAAGGCCTACTAGAATAAGATGTTTTTTCATGTAAGAACGGATTTGTCCGTAAGCTTCAGTTCTATTTTCTTTCTATCGTTGATATCTGATTGTCAGCTTTCATTTTGGCCACTTCTGCACGGGCTAAAGTAATCTTTTCTGAGTAATTATCGCTGCGTTGTTCCTTCAATTTGCGAAGACCTTTCGTTCCCTCTGCCTCGTAGTCGTTGACGTCGAAAGTAATGGAATCCGTCGTGACATTGGCAACGCGGTATAAGGTGTACATGGACTTCCCATTTTCTTTCCGTTTGATTTCATATACATCACCAGTGGCCGGACTTTCCAGGTATTTTTTTGTTTTAATGGATCCGGATATTCCCGCTGCGGCCGCAGATCCAAAGAAAAGACCGATGAGTATTAATCCAGAAAAATATCCAACAGGCGTCTTCGGCATACCACTTGAACGGATTGTTGCAAGGGTTTGTGGATCAATCTCACGTTGGTAATTTACTTTTTTGCAATGATCACATACACTAATAATCTCCGTACTGTATGGAAAAATGGGGATCCAGAAGATGTGGAAGTATTTTACCTGTTTGTAGGCATATAAGGATCCGGCTGTGTTGCAATAATTGCAAGTTCCAACAGCTGCATTGGAGCTGTTTTGTAGTAACTTTGTTCTTGTTCCGAAAATAATCATATTCAAGGTTTAAATATACTGTTCCTATATTTTGGCTTATGGGATTTTTAGCCCATTTTGCATACCATTTAATTGGTTTGTGGATATTTTTTTCAAAAATTATGCCATTATATTGACTCTTAGCGTGGTTGATAAATGCAGGAAGTTATTCGGAATATGAGCTTGTCCCAACTCAAAGTAGATCTTACTATGCTAATAGACAATTAATGGCTAGTAATTAATACATAAAAACTCTAGATTACTATTCGGATTTCTTATGTTTTTAAGTTCGCGTCTTTTTTAAATATTAACGTTTTCACGTCAAAAAACCGCGTTTCCAGCAAGTGAGTCCGAGTATTTGGCCTATTTTCGGTAACTGTTCGAGGGCCATTCCGGCCTGAATCGAGCTTTAAACATACCTGAGAGCAGATGTTAGGGTAGTCTGACCATCATGTGAATGTGGTTTTAGCGAGTATAACACGGACTCACCACGGACTCACTACGGAAATATCATGGATTCATCCTGACACCGTCCCGACTGAGGTCCGTCGCAGGTTGGGATAGGGTGCATAGCGAAATTATATAAAAACGTTCCTAGATCATAAACGAAGGTCGATCGCGGACTGTTTTTATGCAATCTTGTTCAAAAACAATAGTTATTTGGACCATACTAAAAATTCTGTGAATCGGCAGAAGGCCCGTAACTCGACGGTAAGGGGATATTATTCAACCTATAGTAAACACCTAATTGTGCCCTGTGATGTGTGATCTGATTTAATGAATGACGGATTGCTTCATATTTTGTCCAGCTAGCGAGTTTTTGACCAGCACTTTTGATGGTCCAAACAGGATTTAAATCATCTTCGGTAGCATTTTCTAAGGCTATTTTTCCTGCTTCATAATCTTGATCTAGTTTCTGGAGTAAGTCTTCCCGCGTTGATAGAATAGTGGGCTTGTAGCCACCATCGGCAAAATCCAGTTCAGACGTTTTCAAAATTGTACTTGGCCATTCAAATACCTCTACGAGATGGGTCGCAAGGGGCATGATTTTCATGCTTTTTTCATGTGGGGCATAGTCATTTTTGCCTTCTGGAAAAAGTTCGATAAAATTTTTCGTGATCTGATACTCATTTTCAAGTTCAGATTTTAGTTGTTGAAGTGTGTTCATCTTGTTTTGGAATATATTAGTTTAATATTTTTATACAATGCCCTTGTTTTTATACCCATCCTTTTGAACAAATGATAGGTCGTTCTGTTTTTTTGTATCCTACGTCAAAGATAAGTTTGGATATTGACAGCTCTGTGTCAGTATGGATTTGAATATGACGATTTATAATAAAAAAACCGCTTGAAGCGGGGAACTTCAAGCGGTCTAACCTAACCAATTATTAACCTAAATTATGAGTTTTATATTATGCGATTTCTGTGCCAAAGATGATTTTTGACAGGTACTGCAACGTAACAAATCTGTTGTTTCTGATTTTAAATAAATAATAACAGATTTTGGGTGGTATAGCCAGTGTGATATAGTTGTTATTTTCATTTTTTAGAACACAAAAAAATAAGGCGAGAATATTGAAAAACGTGCTCTATAAATGTAAATCGTATTGTTTTTTATATTGTTTTCAATAAAATTTATTGTTTTATCAACCTGTTGTTGTGTTTTATATTGTTTATAGCGAATATTGTTGTAGCGTTTTTTGTCTTTCTATATCGTCATATTTACATATAGAAGAAAATGGATATGAAGGTAGGAGAATGGACATCGTGTAATAAACCAAAATAAATATAAAAAAATGAAAAAATTAGTATTGTTAATGACTGCAGTTATTTTTATGATAACTGGCGCTTTTGCTCAGATTCACAAACCGGTAAAATGGACTGTAGCTAGCAAAAAGCTGAACAGCAAAGAGGCAGTCGTCTATGTAAAAGCTACCATTCAAAATGGCTGGCATATTTATTCGCAAAATGTAAAGGATGGCGGACCTATTCCGACTTCTTTCACATTTGCTAATGCGACTGATTATGTATTGGCCGGAAAAACTGCTGAGCCAAAACCGAAAGTAAAACACGAGGAGGTTTTTAAAATGGATGTAGGATATTTTACAAATGAGGTGATCTTCCAACAAAAGGTGACTTTGAAAAAGGAACAGCAACTGTGAAAGGTAGTGTGGAATGGCAAGCGTGTGATGCATCACAATGTCTTCCTCCAGATGAATATGCTTTTGCAGTAACGATCAAATAACAAAATCTTATTTTGGATCGTATGAAAAATCCCATTTATAGCGCTATAAATGGGATTTTTTTATAATTATTAATTTTTTTCAATATAGCACAAAATAAGTTGCCACAATAATGCGTTAATAATGCAAATACTTTTCATAAAATAGGTTAATATATGGCTAAGACCCTAGAGTTCCCGCTCTAGGGCTTTTTATGACCTGCTTTATACCTTCTATTTGAGATTATGATAATTTCCGTAAGCAATGCAGTCTACGGTTTGATGTTAGTCTAATTTTTATGGAGCCCATTTGGAATTTTTATTGACTTGGTTGGGAAAGAAAACAGTATCCATGAAATAGATAGTGAGACAATATAATGTTTCTTGAAAGTGTCTTCGTCACATAAATGTTACTAAAATTAACACTGCGCATACTATTGTTTTTTTTTTTCAAACGTTAATTATTTGATAATGCTTAACGTTTTAATGTAAATGTTTTCATTAAAATATTTTTTATTAATCCTTATTGATAGTTAATAGGTGATATAAACTTAAAGTCTTCATATGAAAATTAGTGCTAACCAGTGTAACCTTAAAGGATCATATTATGTTCTATCCGTATTTTTTTGTGCAGCATTTTAATTTTTCCTGACATTGTAGTCGCTCAGCAAAAGACGGTCACTGGTAACGTGATTGATGCGACCACAAAGTCGCCTTTACTTGGAGTTACCGTAAAGCTTAGCGACACAAAAAACGTGACAGTGAGTACGGATAAAAGGGGGCTTTGTATTGGACTATGTAGCAATAGGGCAATCCATTACTTTTTCATTTGTGGGCTATTCGAGTCAGACCATAAAAGTAGATTCACGTGCAAGCTATACGATCGCACTAGTTGCTGTTTCCAATCTGATGGAAGAGACTGTTGTGGTAGGATATGGGCGTCAGAAAAGCGAAACCTCACGGGATCTATTGTTTCCGTAGGTGCTTCAGAAATTGCCAAGACAACCTTGCAGGATCCCATTTCAATTTTACAGGGACGTGCAGCGGGCGTACAGGTTTCGTCAATTCTGGAGCGCCCGGTGGTGAGATGAGCATACGCGTTCGGGGAGCTCCTCATTGAACTCGGGGAATAATCCCTTTTCGTTGTGGATGGTATTCCATTGGAATCCAATTCCATTTCTTCTTTAAATGGTACTGAAAATTCCGGGCTGAATCCGATGACGGATATCAATCCGAACGATATCGCTTCGATTGAGATTCTTAAAGATGCTGCGTCTACCGCGATTTATGGTTCTAGAGCTGCCAATGGAGTCGTGATGATTACAACGAAACGAGGTGCTGAAGGTAGGCCTGAAGTGATATTAAATGCAACAGCGGGAGTGAGCGCTTTGACCCGCAAACTAAGTGTTTTGAACGCAAGACAATATCGAGAGGCAGTTTTGGATTCCTATCGGGGTATGGCCAAGCCCGAGGAGCCATTCTATACTATTATAGATTCGCTCAACCCCATGAACAGTGGTGACGTGGACTGGCAGGATGAGCTGATGCGTTCAGCAAAGCAATATAAGTTGGACCTTTCTGTACGGGGAGGGAATCAAGGAACAAAATATGCCTGGAGTTCATCTTATTTGGACCAGGATGGTGTGATCTTGAATTCCAATTACAAGCGATTTACCTCCCGATTGAATGTCGACTTTACGATTTCCGATCGGATCAGGATAGGTCAGAGTATTTCCTATACAAATGCAGTGAATAACCGGACAAATGCCGCGGGCTCAGGGAATCTGAGTATTATCCGGAGTCTATTGATACGGCCACCTATTATGTCGATGTATCTACCTAATGGATCACTGAATGGTTATATGATCGGACAGCGGAATCCCGTTGGGATGGCTTTGTTTGCAACCAATCTGAACAAGAGCAATCGTATCGTTGGAAGCCAATACCTGGAAATTGATCTTTATAAAGATCTTAAATTCCGAAGTAATGTAAACCTTGATTATATTTCAATGAAAGAAGATGAATTTATGCCATCCATATTGGATTACCGCGAGGGGTATAATAAAGGTGCTGTGCGGTCTTCTGGAAACCTTACCTGGGGCAATGAGAGTTATTTTACCTATGCAAAAAGTGTAGCTAATGCACACAATATTGGGGCGGTATTGGGAATAAGTTTTCAGAAATGGCGTTATGACCGGACAGGTCTCGATGGAGAATATTTTCCAAGTGATGATATCCGTACATTGAATGGTGCATCTGTTATTTCAAACCAAGGTGTAAATATCGCTTCCGAACATGCCATGCTTTCTTATTTCGGTCGGGTAACCTATGACTATCTCGGAAAATATTTATTGAATTCAACCTTCGTACGGACGGCTCTTCCCGTTTTGGCCGTAACCGACGGTTTGGATTTTTCCCTCTGCGTCAGCGGGCTGGCGTTTTGTCGAAGAAAAAGGGATCAAGAATTTGGGTTGGCTTAGCGATGGTAAGCTTCGTTTTAGCCTTGGAAGTACCGGAAATGAGGCCATCGGTGATTATGCCGCGAGAGGAGAATTTACTTTGGGAACGAATTATCTGGATTTTTCGGGAGCGGCACCAACGGTGATGCCCAACGCGAGCCTCACTTGGGAAACAACGCGTCAATATAACCTTGGGCTAGAACTTGGCTTTTTAAAAAACAGAATCCTGTTTTCTACGGATGCTTACTTGAAGAAAACGAAAGATCTGCTTTATAATGTGCCCATGCCCGGGACTACGGGATTTGAATTTATTACACAAAATATAGGATCTATTGAGAATCGAGGATTAGAGTTTAGCCTACAGACCCGTAATCTGGAGGAGCTTTTAGTTGGAACACCAATATTAACGTTAGTTTAAATAGAAATAAAGTTACATCGTTGCCTAAGAATCTACTGACGGGCGGTCATATTCAAAATGGGGCTTTCCATATTCTACAGGAAGGCCTGCCTATCGGTGTATTTTATGGATGGCGTTATCTTGGTGTGTATGCGCGAGATGAAGACAATACAAGCGGGTTGACAAATGGTGCGAATGGACCTGTATTTGCCGGTGGAGATCCCATTTGGAAGGATGTGAACAATGATAATATTATCGATCAAAATGACCGCGAGATTATCGGTTATGCTGAACCGAAGTATTTCGGCGGGATCTCCAATGATTTCAGCTATAAGAATTTTCATTTGAATGTTTTTTCAGTATTCGGTGGGTAATCAGATTTATAGTGAGTTGAACCATCAGCGCAATTCAATTGTTCGTTATAATAATCTATCTACTGATGCCCTTAACCGGTGGCGGGAACAGGGAGATCAAACAGATTTTCCCCGATTGATTCGGGATGATCCAAAACAGTCTGATAGTCGGGTGCAAAGTAGGTGGGTGGAAGATGGTTCTTATCTGAAGTTAAAAATATCAATTTGAGGTATTCTTTTGACCCCGCTTGGAGCAAACGTATCGGTTTGCGTAAGCTCGATGCTTTTGTTACGGCTACAAATCTGATTACCTGGACAAAGTATACCGGTTTTGATCCCGATGTTAATTCCTATTCTGGTCTTCGTGTAGGACTGGATGAGGGGTCTTATCCACAGAGCCGCACATTTATGTTTGGTTTAATCCTTGGTCTTTAATAAATTGTGATGAAAAAATTGTTAAAATATACATTTTATTCTCTTCTATTTTTATCCGTTAGCAGTTGTTCGAACTCGTTGTTGGATAAGGAGCCTATTAGCAATGTTTCTGGACAGGGTTACTATAAAAAGCCCAGTGATGCCCAGGCCGGTGTCAATGGCATCTATAATGGCTTGCAATCTCTTTTCCGTCAGAACTTTGCTTACTGGGGCGAGGGGCGGGCTGATAATATTGTGACCCGCCATGCCGGTGATCCTGCCGCGCTGCAACAGAACACGCTGACTCCAGTTATTAATTCGGCGCGTTGGGATAATTTTTATACAGTTATATCCCGTGCGAACTATGCGATCAAATATATTCCACAGGCATTTGGAACGGAAGATAGTGAACTGAAAAGGCAATTACTTGGGCAGGCCCATGCATTAAGAGCATTAGCTTATTTTTACTTGGTTCGGATATGGGGGCAAGTACCTTTGGTTACGGAGCCCTATGAGGGATTGGATCAGGATTTGTTTGTCAAGAAGAACACTGAGGCGGAGGTATTGGCTAAGGCGGAAGCAGATTTAACTTTTGCGACGGAGAATTGTGCTTCAAATTATTCAGGTGCCGGAAATCGTGTGCTAATTACCAAAGGGGCGGCTTATGCTTTTCTGACACAGCTCTATATGTGGCAAAAAAGTATGCACAAGCAATAGAAATGGCTGAAAAAGTAATCGCGGACCCGCAATATGCCTTGGTGCCAATTGAGGATTGGAATAACATCTTTGTAAAAGGAAGCAGTACCGAAAGTATTTTTGAGGTAGGATACAATGAAGTGCAACCCAATAACCTACGTGTATGGTATGCCAATGGATCGGATAGTGATTATGTACCCAGTGTGGGTTTTATCGCGTCAATCGAACCTGACGATCTTCGCAAAGCTCGTATTTACGATGTGTCTCAAGTTCAGCCCCGTAAGATATGGAAGTTTTTTGGGCAAGGATTTAATGACGAAAGTCCAGAACCGTCCGCTGGTAATATTGTATTAACGCGATTGGCTGATATCCTCCTACTAAAGGCTGAAGCACATGCCAATTTAAATCAGCCTGTTGAAGCATTGGACCTGCTGAACCGTATCCGTATTCGTGCGGGACTGCCAGTTTTGGATCAAAATAAGGCGCAAAGCGAATTCGGAAGCTTAGTTGGCAGTATTTTGCATGAACGATCTGTAGAACTTTGTTTTGAGGGACACCGATGGTTTGATCTCCTGCGAAATGAAACTGCTATTTCGACAATGAAACCGATCAATGGTCTCTCCGATAAACGAAATTTGCTGTGGCCAATACATGAAGGTGAACTTCTTAAAAATCCAAATTTGCAACAAAATGAATTTTATAGATAATCTTATGAAGAAGATAAAATATATCGTTATTTTTTTTTCTATGTGGTTTTGCTACACTGTCATTGTTTTCTAGTTGCGAAATACAGGAAAGCTTTGAATATGACTACGCAGAAGACAATAGTAAACTGAATATGTCAGCATGGACATATATTCAGGGAAGGATTCATTATCCTTACTGAAACAAGCCATTTTGCAATGTAAGGATGAAGCATTGTATGAACGTAAGGAAAAAGCGACCTTTATTCTGCCCACCAATCAAGCTTTTACAGCATATCTAAAAGAAAATAAATACGACAATATGGCCGCTATTCCAGTACCAATATTAAAGGATATTTTGCGTTACCATATTGTAAAGGCGGTAGTGAATTTTAGCGATCCTGCCTTGGCGAGTAACAAGCCAATTGCTTATACGACTGAAAAAGGTCAAATCATGTACTTGTCCCATACCAGTACCTATGTGGGGCTGATCAATGAAGGGACCAACAACCAATGGCAAATCCGCACATCTAATTTAGTTCCGAATAATGGTGTTATCCATGTCGTTGATCACATCGTATTTTTATCCGAGAAGACGAAATAGGTATATTGATGGTCCGTTTTCTTCACAATGTCTTGTGTATAAAGTATAAGAAAAAAATGGAAATACGAACAGTTTATAAAGTTATAAGGCGCTATAGAATAATGGATACAATTGAAAATGATAACTCAATAAACATTATCTTCAGTTTATTGTTTTGTCTTATAACAAACTAAACAATAAGCCAGTAAATTATGGTCGATTATACGCTGAACCGAAGAAACTTCATTCTGGGTGCAAGTGCTTTTGTTACTTTATCCGCTATAGAAGCAAAAAGGATTATCCTTTGAACGTCTATCTAAAAATATCAAGGTCGGACTGATCGGGGCAGGTTGGTATGGAAAAAGTGATCTCTTTAGGCTGATGCAGGTTTGTGACGTCGATGTGGTTGCGATTTGCGATGTTGATAGCCGTCATTTGCAGGAGGCAGGGCGATTGGTCGGAGAACGACAACGCTCGGGGCAGATTCCAAAGCTCTACAAAGATTACCGGAAAATGCTTGCCGATAATCAATTCGATCTTATTCTGATCGGTACGCCTGATCATTGGCATGCGCGGCAGGCGATAGATGCGATACGTTCGGGAGCACATATCTATTTGCAAAAACCCGTTAGTGTTGATGTATTAGAGGGCGAAGCAATACTCCGATATGCACGAAAATATAATAAAAAAGTGCAGGTAGGGACACAACGACGGAGTACAGCACATCTGATTGATGCAAAAAAGCAGATTATTGACCAAGGTTTACTCGGTAAGATATCGCACGTGGAAATGTGCTGTTACTATCATATGAGAAGGAACGGTAATCCGGCACTGGAGCAAGTTCCGGACTTTCTCGATTATGAACTATGGACTGGTCCTGCTCCCCTACGTCCTTACGACGGTTTACCTCATGGCGGTTGGTGGCGAACTTTTATGGAATATGGAAATGGTATCACAGGTGATATGGGGATGCATATGTTTGATACTGTTCGTTGGCTATTACAACTCAAATGGCCAAATAAAATTAGCGCAACTGGAGGGATCTATGTGCAACAGGAGGGAAAGTCGACTATCGCCGATACACAGACAGCAGTATTTGAATATGATGAGCTTAATTGTATATGGCAACACCGCACTTGGGGCAATCCCGTGGATCCCGAATATCCTTGGGCGTTTATTATCTATGGAGATAAAGGAACACTAAAAGGAAGTGTGATGAAATATGAGTTTATTCCAGTTGGTAAAGGTTCCCCATAAAAAAGATGTGGTTTATGAAAAGATAAATTTCCAGCTGATCTGGAAGAACCTAGAATTGAATTGCATACAGCTCCTGCCACACGGCAACATCTATTGGATCTACTGTCTGCAATAGAACATGATCGATTGCCTGTAGCTGACATCGAAGAGGGCTATATATCCACAGCCTGTTGTATACTTGCCAATATTTCTATGCAATTAAATAGACCATTGAAATATGATCCATTGAAAAAAAATATGCATCGATGATCCCGAAGCAACCCAATTATTAAAAAGACCTTATCGAATGCCCTGGCAACATCCTTATCTGTCCTAGTGCAAATTATGGCCATGGCTTAATTTACAGTGTCTGACTTTTTTATTTTTTTACCAACTAGAAATTTATGCATAATGATTTTGGACCGTACTTTCTCAACCGTTGTTGTCTGGAGTAAAATAATTTTGATTTTTGCCTTCTTTTCGGGCTCGGTTTATGGACAACAGGAAGTACGAAAAATATACATTCATACTGATCGGGAGGCTTACTTCCCTGGCGATTCTGTGTGGTTTAAAAGCTATGTTGTGCAGCATGGCTATCTGGATTCTTCTGCCATCAATCTCCATCTAAATCTTGCGGATCAACAGGGTAATATTGTGAGATCTATGTTTAGCTTACAACGTGGAGGTATGAGTGATGGTGTATTTTTACTTCCGCTGGATTGGAAGCAGACCAGTATCTATATTAATGCTTACGTGGGCACAGATAAAGGAATGATTGAACGATACTATTTCAAGGAAATTCCGATTATTCAAATAAATAACCAGAATAAAAATGATTTAGACAGTGGAGCTATAACGGTGGATTGCCCCTGATTGTACGCCCTGAAGGCAATCGTTTCCTGCAAAATAAAGATAATAGGCTTTATTTGCAGACGATAGAGGCTGGTGAAAAACCACTACTTGTCAAAGGGACTATTTTAAAAAGTGATGGTGATTTACTGTCGGTTTTTGAGTTAGATAGTTCCGGTTATGGTGTTGTCAATGTTCCCCTTTCGTTGGGAATTGTCGCCTTGAATGGGAGGTGAATGGTAGGCGTAAACCTGACATCCTTTTAAAGACCGAACTTGGACGAAAAATATATAGTAGGGATATAGGTGACACTATAGCTGTTTATTTAGAAAGTAATCTTCCTGCTGAAAGGGTAAAGATCATATTGGCTTCGAATGACAGGTTGGTCATGATAGATACGATCACAATTGGACCTGATCGGCGGACTGTTATTTATTTAAACCGAAATGATCTAGATTATGGTGTGCTGCGGCTTGAGCTGCGCGATCAACAGGATAGCATACGCTCTCAATCCGCTCATTTTGTGGGCGGATTGAGAGATATTCAAATTGTGCCTAGTATCAAATGGTTGCAGATAACGCGAAAGGACAGAGGAAAGAATAGTTTTAGACTGAGTTTGCCTTCAGGTGAAGAGGGAAACTTATCTATCTCGATCACAGCTTTGGAAGTACCCAATGATTGCGTCCCAGATATTACTGAGGATATTTACTTTAGGCCCTATTTCTTGCATAAGGGACCTGTCCATTCAACACATTTATTCCGGAATGATAAATTGCAGTACGGTCTGATAGCCACCAGCGCTTGGAATTCTCCATCCAATTTGAATTTTAATAAGGTACGGTCGACAAATGACTCCGTTTATTACCTACAAGGGCAGATCTTAATGGAAGAAAATAAATGGGTGCATTTCCACAAGAAGCTTGTTGATCAGATAGCAAAAATAATGGGAAAGGAAAACCTAGTGGAATGTCTTTTGGATACAAATTTCCGGAAGATAAGGTTATGCGTTATAAAACAGTTATACCTGATCTCTCAGGATACTTTATCGTGGATAATTTGATTATCCGGGGACGATAACAACTAAGCTGTCTGCTATTGAAAAAAAAGATGATGTTTGATAAATTTCTGGTTAAGTACAATTTTGGACCGAGAAAAGTAGATTCTACCTTTTTATTCCCCTTTACAACAAAAGTTTTTAATACCTCAGGCATGGAACGAAAGTAATTGGGCCTATACACCATTGAGCTATCGTGATAAAAACGGGTGGATCCGATTAAAGGAAGTCAAGGTAGATCGAAGTGTGCAGCAGAGGCGTATTGATTACCTTGAGGGTAGATATGCAGGAGAAAAATTTAAAGGACTTGCTGATGCCGTACTTGATCCCCATAACGACCGTTTCGTCAAGGCTCTGCCGTTAAATTTTGGAGAATATGCTCGTTTAAATTATACTAAAATTGCAGATTCAACCAGATGGGATCGTGTATTTGTTAATAACTATGAAATAAGAACAAATAGAAGGAAGCTGGAAGATTTATTCAACACATCCATGGATCGGATTCCGTATGTCAAGTACTTTGAGAAATTCAAAGTAGACGGTTCCGTTACTTCTATTGTATGTTTATCAAATGGATCCAAGTGAAGGGGACTCATATATAGGCAGAGCCTTGGACGAGCAGGAAGTTGAAGGTTATATGCGAGAAGAACATTTTAAATTGGTAACCTATAATGATGATTTAGCAAATGAACAATTTGATGCACGCCCCACCTTGTATTGGAATCCGGAGGTCAAATTGGATGGGAGAAGTAGCGGAATGGAGATCTCGTTTTTTAATAATAGTAACCCAGAAGGGTTTTGGATTACTATTCAAGGCATAACCAAAAGCGGAAAGACCATATTCTTTAGAGATATCATAATAGCGTCGAAGAGATAAATGCTAATAAAAAAATGTATCCCCGTGTGTCTGTGGTTGGCTAAAATTATTACTGAAATAGGCAAGTTATCATTTTGGGCATGTGGTTGACAATTTTGCATCGGGTAACTTTCTATGATAATTCAATATCTTTGCAAAACTATATCATTGGCTAAAATTGATAATGACTACGCTATTGATTTGAGTTAATTATAAAATGTTATAAATAAAAATGTCGGTACAGAAGGCGACAAGGCCGGGAGATTTTTATAGAAAATTGATTTAACAAATAAAGAGATTGCATTACTGAAAAATAGTGAGACAAGATCACAGTAATCTTTTGCATAGACCAATGCGGATAACTATAACTATATTCAACATAATCTAGCCTACGCTAATGGACTAGTTTTAGTTTTATTGCTGATCGTGAGCTATCTTTCCGATTTTGGTCTCAATAGTGATATAGATTCATTCCATCTCATTCATAAACTGCCTGTTAAGTGGAGAATAGCCTGCACACTGAAATATATTCGTTGGGAAAGCGATAAATCAAATATTGGTGATAGTCCTTCGAAAATTTATTCTCCCACCATTTAATTTTTAATAGCCAATTTATCTTTTGGCATTTTTACGATATTTAACTAAATATTGGAACTATGCAATTGAAATTTAATAAACTACTTGTGCTGTTATTGACATTATGCGTTAATCTTGTCTGTGCACAACAAAGCGAACAACATATTGATGGGGTATATAAATCTTCGGGTGCTGCTTTTGTTATAAACAAAAACAAGACATTTTTGATAATAGCCTACGGAACATTAATAAAGGTAACTGGAAGATCGAAAATGATCTTATTTATCTACAGCCTAAAAATCCTGCCGCTCAATTTTATGTCTATGCGCGGAAAAATCCGACCATCAAAAGTGGAATGCGTGTTTGTTTCATGGGGACCGTTTGAGCAGTGCGATTTTGGTCGGAACGTTCCCGGATAAGATGCAGCCACTTTTTAATGAGGATGCGAATTGTAAGGACTTTCCTAGTGTTCATCTGTTTAATGAAAAGATGGATACGATTACCTTATTGGAGCGAGAAAACCAGGACAATGATCGTGGTATTGAGATTCCTAAATTGATGTATCATTTTGCCAGTGGCGATTTTAATGATTTTATTGTGCAGCATATGCAAAGTAGCTTGTATCACAATGACTTTGTTCTCAAAATAGGCAAAGAAGGATTATATGCAGTCAGTGATAAGTCGGATGAGCCTATTCGCAAATCTACTAAAGAGGAAGAATTTTCTATGCTCGAAGAACTGAAATTTTTAGACCAATCTTTTGATAGAGCCTTTGATGCGGATTTCAAGTTGGTAAATAATGGATACAATACCCATGATGATATGGATCAGGAAATTGAGTTGGCAGCTTACAGATATGATGCCGGCAAAAATCTATATCTCAATCGGGCAATACCTGCAAAAGAACTGGACTATAAAAGCACAGACTACCATTACGATGGTATATTAATGAAGTTTGACCAGATTAAGGGAAAGTCAGAACCCCAGACAACGGTAAAGATATTGCCCAATCCTATATTCATTGCGAATTGTGATAACTAATCTAATTGGGAACATTTTTTCTTAAAATTTATAGATGATGGCAAGAAATCGTTTTATAGTTTCTCTCATTTTGGCATTATGCATACTGGGCTGTCAAGATAAAAAGACTGAAAATTCCAGGTCCAAACAGCTCGAAAATAAGATTGAATTAAATAATGATAAGCCCACTCGAAATACAGTAGACCGGACGGTTCCAGACACGATAGTGTTATCCCACATACATAAACCGAGTACGGTACACTGTGATTTGGACGGAGACAATTTGACGGATACAGTGCAGATTGTCCAAAATACAAAAATGAGAAATATGGCTTAAGATTTATTTTTGGGAACAAAAAGATTGAATACTTAGGGATGGGCACTGATATCTTGGGTCAGGGCTTTGATGATATAAGTTGGGTGGGTGTTTTTGAAAAGGCGCCCAAAGGGGAAATCTATTGGAACAATGTAAATGATGATGGTGAAATAATCACAGATGAAGAAGTAAATGAAACAGATAAAATCAAATTGGTAAACGATGGTATTTTCATTCACCAGGCTGAATCTTGTGGTGGAGGTGTTATCTATTTAAACAAGGGGAAATTTGCCTGGATACAGCAGGAATAACGAATGTGCTATATCCTATTTATTTACATCTCAATACAGTTTTTGTTGCACCGCTCGATTTTGTAGATACACGCTCTGCCGGTTCTGAAAGAATATAATCGATTGAAATAACATTTACTTTCGCATTTTGTTTCGGTCCAATTTCCTTATTTTCCTCTCCCTTCGCTGGTGTATTATCTCCGTAATAGTAGTATTCAAATGTTAAATTCCGATCCGATTTATTCAAGATATAGGTCGCTCTTCCATAGTTAATTTTAAAGCCATCTTTCGTTGTTGGGAACAGCACAACCTCTTTTGTGTAATTACTGCAGTCTGTAATTGTCAGGATCGTTGGTGTAAACCAATTGATCGGAATAGTTAGCAGAAGCAATAACAATACCGCATCATTTTTACTTTCCTCTTTTTGATAAATCGGGTATATAGGGGTTTGATAACTATTAAAAGACAAAATATCCCAATAATAATTAAATAAGTATTTAATGATACGATCATAGGTTTTAGATTATTTTACGACTAAAAATGACTTTGTTATTTTTCAAGTTTTATTAAGTATTTGATTAATTATGTCCGGTCAAATGATATCGAATTTCGTGCCAGTTTTGAGCTTTTTACCTTCGATATTTCTAGGCGACAGGTTCATTGGCTCAGCTACTTGCATGATACTGCTCCTGAAGTGAAACAGTTTATTGTCGGAGAAAAGTAGCTCACTCATTTAGTAATGTAAGTACTGATTTGACACTTCCTTTTAAAAAAGAGAAATGCATTGGCTGTATCGTAATATTTTACATGTTTTTGCGTGTTTTATACATCTCTGATTTAATTTATATTATTTCTTTTGTTTAAAGATCAATTGTCAGGCGACTGTCAGGTGGCCTAACGAAATTTTGCTGCTATTTTCAACTCGTCAAGTACCTAGAAAAGCAAAAGCACATGTGCAGAAAGTATGAATTATTTTCTCCGCACATCGTAATGCAATTGAAAAACCATGGATTATTGAACTTCGATAGAAATAGAATTATGAGTCTAGAGGACAACGCGATATTGCTCGTACAATTGGCTGAGGGAAATCAAAAGGCATTCGAAACGCTCTATTATGGCTATATAGGGCACAGATCTTCGGCCGTATTTTAAAGCAGGTAAGATCAGTGGAGTTTGCACAGGATATCACTCAGGACGTATTTGTAAAGGTCTGGCAGAATAGAGCGCAGATTGATGTTTCAAAAAATTTTAAATCCTATCTCTATACAATTGCACAAAGTACAGTCTACGATTATTTTCGAAAAATTGCTTCGGATCAAGTTAAGAGTGAACAGCTGATGATTCTATCGAAGGGAAAATGCGCAAATGATATTGAAGCGGAGGTCTCTTATAAAGAAATGGAGAAATATCTCAATGATATCTTGATATTATTCCCGAACGATGTCGGGAAGTATATGTACTCTGTAAGCTCGAAGGTAGAAGCTATGATGAGGTGTCCAAACTTTTGAATATTTCTACAGCCACAATCAATAATCATATTGTTAAAGCTACGGGTATTATTAAATCGCATTGGAATTGGAACTACTGTTGTTTCATTATGGTGCTATTTGCGGAATACCATCCTGTATTTCTCAACTAGGATTTGGATCAGTACTTTTTCTTATAATATTATTTGTGGAATATTAACCTCGATTTTCCATTTAAGAATCGAAATCACTGTTGTTTCCTTATATATTATTAGCGGAACTCCAGCTTGTATTTCTCAGCTACATCAGCACAATCCTGCTACAAATCATTACACATTAAAATCAGTAAATATCCATTGGGTATCTCTGCGTTTGCAAGTCGTAGAACATATTTGCAGGTATTTTAATTTTTTTGATTTGGCATAGTTGATATTTTTTTGCTTACGTATATAGAGTTAAAGTAAGACCAATTATACTGTGGAACAAACCAAATTAATAAACTTATATAGAAAATATCTTGCTAAACAGTGCACAGATGAAGAAATCCATTTGTTGATGCATTACATGCGACAAAGGAGTATGCAAAACTTTTCAAGGAACTGATTTTAGAAGATTTGCAGCTAGAAGAAGAAATTGAGTTAGATGATCAGGCCAAAATAGCTATTGAGCAGCTTGATGAATATTTTGACCGCGAGTATTTTTATCAGAACCGAAAAAGAACAACAGAAAACTATTCGCATGGATTTCAATTGCCGCTGCAGCTTCAATAATCTGTGCAATTTCGGTATTATGGTACACAGGTGGGGGCGAAGAATCGGGTGGTATAGGAATAGCGGATAACAGTAGTACTTTGATAACAAGTAATGGAAAAGAGATAAAACTGGATGGTACCTCCAACGTTGAATTATTGCGGGAAAATGGAACTGTGATTCTACAGGATAGTCTGGGGATATTCACGTTAAAGTACTGGATAGTTTGCCTAATCTTAAGCCTCAGATCATTTATCAAACACTCCGGACAGCCAAAGGCCGACAATCACGTATTTATCTTACCGATGGTAGTGCTGTGGTTTTAAATTCTGATTCCCAACTTAAATTTCCACTTTTTTATGCAGAGGATCAACGGGAGGTCGAACTTCAGGGCGAAGGATTTTTGACGTGGAAACCAATAAGCAGAAGCCTTTTATCGTTAAAACACACGATCAACGGATTAAGGTATACGGAACTAAGTTTAATGTCAACAATTATGAAAATGAACAAACGACTAAAACCACGTTGTTTCATGGTAAGGTGTCTGTCCAGAATCTGATCGGATCATCGCCTCAGAAGGAGTATATCCTTAAACCGGGTGAACAGATTGTCCTCGATAAAAATCCAAAGCTTTGAAACAAGATAAGACTGAAAACGAGGAGCAGGTATTGGGCTGGAAGAATGGTGTATTTGTTTATGAGAATGCAACATTAAAGGAAATTATGAAGGATTTTGCCAGATGGTACAATATTGATGTGGACCTTGAAACCCTTCCTGCACTTACATTTAGCGGAACTATACCAAGAAATTATGAGCTGGACAAAGCACTGAGTGTTATTGCGCGGACAGCAAATATTAAGATTAACCGAACAGGAACTACACTAAAATTTGAAAAATAAATGGGGAAAAAACTTAATCAAAAAAACCGACAGTACTGCCATACCGTCGGCGAACATTAGGTAATACAAAATTTTCTAAAAACCTAACATCACAAAAGTATGAATTTAAAAGTTCAATACAAGCATTTGTATTGTTTATTACAGCGCCTATTTGGGCCTGGAATATGTACTCGCAAGCATCTAATCATAATGAAGCTAACATTTGTAATTACATTTTTATTTTCAATTTCGGCATTTGCGGAGGGCTATGGCCAACGTATCAATCTCGAGCTGAAAAATGCAGCTATAGAAACTGTGCTGAAAGAGATCAAGAAACAATCCGGGTACGACATGTTCTATAATATAGATTTGATCAACCCATTAAAAAGACAAATTTTCGAGTTAAGAACGCCACAGTTGACGAGGCGTTGAAGGAAGTTACGGCTAATTTAGGGCTGGAATATGCGATAGAGGAAAGAATGATTATTATTTCCAAAAGAAGGGAGAGCCGGTCCAGTCAGAATTTGATTAAAGGTATCGTTTCAGGAGAAGGAGATAAAAAACTACAGGGTGTTTCTGTCGTAGAAAAAGGGACAAGCAATGGAACGACAACAGACGTCGATGGAAATTATAGTCTCAAAGTGTCAAACCCCAAGGGAATTCTAGTCTTCTCTATCGTTGGTTATGCAAAAAAGAAGTTCCGATTGATGGACTTCAACAGATAGATGTACAATTAACGGAAGATAAGAGCGAATTGGATGAGGTGGTCGTAGTGGCTTATGGCCATCAGAAAAAGAGAGTATGGTCAGTTCCATTACAACAATCAATCCGAAAGAATTGAAGGGGCCAACCAGCAATCTGACAACGATGCTTGCGGGAAGACTATCTGGGGTCGTCGCCTTTCAACGGAGTGGAGAACCCGGTGCCGATAATGCACAGTTTTTTATCCGCGGTATCACAACATTTGGTAGTGGGAAGGTAGACCCATTGATTTTGATTGATGGTATGGAATCCTCTTCCAATGCGTTAGCCCGGTTGCAACCCGATGATATCTCTGGTTTCTCAGTCTTAAAAGATGCAGCGGCATCATCGCTTTATGGGGCTAGAGGAGCTAATGGCGTGGTGTTGGTGACGACGAAATCTGGTATCTCAGGCAAAACAAAATTCAATGTGAGGGTTGAGAATTCGCTTTCTTCCAATACGCAAAATTTCAAACTGGCGGACAATATCACCTATATGAAGTTGGCGAATGAAGCTGTGCTGACCAGGGATCGCTTGGGAGAGCTGCCATACAGTCAAAACAAGATTGATCGGACAATTGCCGGAGATAACCCCTTACTGTATCCAAATAATGATTGGATCGGCTTGTTGATTAAAGATTACACCCTCAACCAGCGATTTAATATGAATATGAGTGGTGGCGGGAAAACGCACAGTTTTATATTGCGGGAACTTATAACGTGGATAATGGCGTATTAAAGTCTGATAATGGAAATAAATTCGATAATAATATTAACCTGAAAAGTTATCAGATCCGGTCAAATGTCAATGTCAAACTGACACCAACCACGGAGGGAATTGTACGGACTTCGGGCAGTTTCGATGATTATCAAGGACCAATTGGTGGAGGGGGTAATATCTTTCAGGGCGCAATAGCTGCAAATCCTGTTAAATTTCCAGCTGTTTTTCCTGCATCTGATATGCCTTATGCGCAACATCCTTTATTTGGCAATGCTAAAATTAGTGAAAGGGGAGAAGCTTTATATTTTAATCCGTATGCAGAAATGGTATCAGGATTTCAGCAGTACAACACTTCAACATTGAATGTGCAACTTGAAGTTAAGCAGGATTTCAAATTCCTTACAGAAGGACTGAGTGCAAGACTTATGGCTTATACACAACGCTATTCTTATTTTGATTTGAACAGAAGGTACAATCCTTTCTATTATCGGGCAAATGCGCTAGATGCCAAAGGTGATAAATATTCATTGGAATTGCTCAATGAGAAAAAATGCAACAGAGTATCTTGATTATAATAGAGGAGATAAAGTTTCAAACACAGTCTCTTATATGGAGGCAGCGGTTAATTATAATCGTGTTTTTTCAGAAAAGCATAGTGTCGGTGCTTTATTAGTGACCCAGTTGCGGAGTTTTCTTACGGGCAATGCAGCTGATCTTCAGGCTTCGCTTCCTTTTCGCAATCAAGGGCTGTCGGGGAGATTTACGTATGGCTATGATAACAGGTATCTACTTGAAGCAAATTTTGGACTAAATGGTTCTGAACGTTTTGCGAAAAATCATCGTTATGGCTTCTTCCCTTCAATCGGGGTAGCTTGGAATGCATCGAATGAAGATTTTTTAGATCATTAAGACAGACTATAACGAAACTAAAATTTAGAGCAACTTATGGTCTGATCGGTAACGATCAGATCGGCAATACAGATGACCGCTTCTTTTATCTGTCTAAAGTGAATCTGAGGGATGGAGGTCATGGATCAGCTTTTGGTACAAACTACACCTATAGCAAAGATGGTGTTTCGATTTCGAGATATGCCAATGAGACGATTACTTGGGAACAGGCAACAACAGTCAATCTAGGTATGGATCTTAGCCTGTTTAACAGTGTCAATATTATTTTGGATGCTTACAAAACACGCAGAAATAATATTCTGATGAATCGGGCTTATGTTCCAACGACAATGGGATTATCTGCAGGCATACAAGCGAATGTGGGTGAGGCAGAAGGAAAGGGTATTGATCTTTCGGTGGATTACAATAAGACTTTTGGTGGTATGTGGGTACAGGCAAGGGGAACATTTACCTATGCCACGAGCAAATTGCTTGTCAATGAGGAACCCAATTATCCATCCAGTTTAGCTTATCTGTCTAAAGTCGGTAATCCGCTTAGCCAATATTATGGTCTTATTGCAGAGAGACTTTTTGTCGATAATGAAGAGGTGAAAAACTCTCCAGTTCAGACTTTCGGTGAGGTTATGGGTGGAGACATCAAATACAGGGATATTAACGGGGATGGTATTATCTCTTCCTTAGACTATGTGCCATTGGGTTTACCGATGGTACCTGAAATTATTTATGGTGTTGGATTGTCGGTAGGCTATAAGAACTTTGATCTTAGTGGATTCTTTCAGGGATCCGGCCGGTCTTCTTTCTGGATTGATCCCGATAAAACTAGTCCTTTTGTTATGAATGGACCTTATCAACATGGTTTGTTACAAGCCATTGCTGATGATCACTGGTCCGAAGAGAATGGCAATATTTATGCGTTTTGGCCTCGTTTAAGTCCGAATCTAAATCAAAATAACCTCAAACCTTCCAGCTGGTGGATGCGTAATGGTTCTTTTTACGGTTAAAAACAGTCGAATTGGGCTATAACCTCTCGAGCAAAATGCTTGATAAAATGGGCGTGGGACCAATCAGATTTTATCTAAATGCCAGTAACCTATTTGTCAAAAGTAGCTTTGATCTCTGGGATCCAGAGATGGGGGTAATGGTCTAAGATATCCGCTACAAAAAGTATACAATTTCGGATTAAATGTCCAATTCTAATAAAAAAGAAATTCAATATGAAAAGATATACGATTCGTTTTACCCTTTCGGCGGCCTTGCTGCTATTGATGATGAATTCCTGTAAGAAAAATTTTCTTGATGTGGTTCCGGACAATGTTTCTACCATTGATCACGCTTTTTCCAACCGGAATGAAGCAGAGAAGTTTTTGTTTACCTGTTATGACGGCCTGCCACGGGAAGGTCATCCAGAAATGAATGCGGGGCTGAATACTGGAGACGAGCTATGGATTTATTGGCCAATGCCAACGGGCGAGGATTATTCAAGTTTATCCCCTTATAATATTGCCAGGGGCTTCAGAATAAAGATGAACCTGAATTAAACTACTGGGACGGTTATGACGGTAAGTCGATGTGGAACGGTATTCGGAACTGCAATATATTTCTTGAAAATATCGACAGGGTCAAAGATGTTGAACCCTATATGAGAGATCGCTGGATTGCTGAAGCTAAATTTTTGAAGGCTTATTTTCATTGGTACCTCTTTCGAATGTATGGTCCTATCCCTATTGTCGATAAGAACTTACCAATTTATGCTACGCCAGAGGAGGTTAAAGTAAGTCGGCAGTCAGCTGACTCCGTCGTGAACTATATTGTTAATCTACTCGATGAGGCGGCGGCAGGAGAAGGTAGTGTAGGCTTACCGGATAAGATTATAAATCAAAGTACTGAATTGGGGAGAATTACTAAACCTATCGCACTTGCAATAAAAGCAAGATTGCTTGTTACGGCAGCAAGTCCTTTGTTTAACGGAAACCCAGATTTTGCCCATATCAAGAATCGCGATGGAAGAGCATTATTTAGCGCCACCTATGATCAGAAAAAATGGGAAAGAGCCGCAGAGGCATGTAAATTGGCAATTACGGCAGCAAAAAATGCAGATATTGATTTATATCGTTTTATTTCGCCAACAAAGCCGGTCGATGATTTCACAAAAACGGAAATGAGCATCCGTAATGCCGTATGTGAGAAGTGGAACTCGGAGTTAATCTGGGAACAACAACCAAGCCCAATGATACCTGGACGCTGCAACTCTATGCGAGTCCGCAGCTGGATCCGAATGTTCCTAATTCCGGTTTAAAAGGGCAGCTCGCGCCTACCATGAAAATGGCCGAATTGTTTTACACAGAAAATGGTGTTCCTATTATAGAAGATAAAACATGGGACTATGCCAATAGATTCCAGCTGAGGACTGCAACAGCTGACGATCTTGGGATACAGAATGGATACCAATCCGTCGGCTTACATTTTGACAGAGAGCCCCGCTTTTATGCAGATATGGCCTTTGATGGTTCTAAATGGTATATGGAGAATGGAAATTTTAACATTCAAGCCAAATCAGGGCAACATTCTGGGAAAAAGCAAAGTCGTATCTATTCGGTGACAGGTTATTACACTAAAAAATTGGTCAATTGGAAAATGGTTGCCAGTGCGACCAATATTACCGTTGAGCGCTATCCATGGCCTGTGGTGCGCTTAGGCGATCTTTATTTACTTTATGCTGAAGCGTTAAATGAAACGGATAACAAGGCTCTTGCTTTGGAGTATGTTAATATGATAAGAGACCGGGCAGGACTTAAATCTGTCGAATCGTCATGGACAAACTTCGCGAAAAACCCGAATAAATATACAGATAAGAACGGTTTGAGGGAAATTATCCAACAGGAACGTTTAATTGAAATGGCTTTTGAGGGTAGTCGTTTCTGGGACTTGAGACGTTGGAAAAGAGCGGGAGAATTTTTGAACCAACCTATCTATGGTTGGGATGTCATCCAAACGAGCTATCCGGATTATAACCGCAGGGTATTATTGTTTAATCAGAGCTTTAATAGTCCAAGAGATTATTTTTGGCCAATAAAAGACAACAGTATTTTGGTAAATCCGAATCTGGTTCAAAATGGGGGGTGGTAATAATAGCCAAGGAAAATTTAATATGAATGACTAACTAGTGAGAAAAGAAAAAATGAAACGAATAATATCTGTGTTATTTGCGGGACTATTGATCGTTGGAACGATCGGATCCTGTCGGAAAACCGAGGTGGGGACGATGGATAAAAATGATAAGCAGGCACCGGAGCCAGTAAGCCATGCTGAGGTTGAAAATTTAAATGGGGCGGCTAAAATAACCTATAGTCTACCAAAAGATAAAGATTTACTCTATATAAGAGCCGAGTATACCACCAAAGAGGGTGTTGTTCGGGCGACAAAAGTGAGCCGGTATCTGGACAGTGTGGTCTTGGAAGGATTTGCTGATACGGATGTTTACGAAGCAAGATTATACGCGGTCGACAAAAGTGAAAATGTGTCGGCGCCATTGGTCGTAAAAGTACAGCCCAAAACACCTCCATTTGATCTTGTCAAGGAAAAGCTAGTCGCGAGCGAGGCATTTGGTGGAATAGATGTTACCTATAAGAACGATATTGGCTCAGATGTCGCTATTGTGATCTTAACCAATGATAAGCTGGGCAATTTTGTGCCTGTAAAAACGCTCAGTACAAAAGCGAAAACAGGACGCTTTGGCGCCAGAGAGCTGCCATCTGTGGAAACCCGATTCGGACTGATGGTACGGGATCGCTGGGGCAACCTATCGGACACGACTTACGTGACATTAACTCCCATCTTTGAGGCTAGACTAGATCGGACAAAGATGAAAGGACTAAATATTAATGGCACGGATGCGAAAAATTATCCTGGAAATGAAGTCGAATATCTTTTTGATGGTGATGTAAGCAATACGACAGCATATCATACAACAGATCCTGTAAAGATGCCGCAGTGGTTTACCTTTGATATCGGGAAGACCGTAAAACTAAGCCGTTTAGTCTGGTTTATGAGGCAGGGATGGTACTATAATCTACATAATCCGAGAAAAGTGGAAATATGGGGTTCTAATGATCCGAGTCCGGATGGCAGTTTCACCAATTGGGTATTGCTTGCCGAACACGAACAGATTAAACCTTCTGGTTTACCTGTCGGACAGAATTCTAACGCTGATAATGAAGCAGCCTTGGAAGGAGAAACCATCAATATCCCTATAGAAGCACCTGCTGTAAGGTATATCCGGTTTAAGACCTTACAAAACTGGACCAATGGTGTTTATGTAAATTTCACGGAACTGACTCTGTGGGGGAATCCTAATCCGTAGTAATCATACTTTAAAAGAGAAAATATGAAAATAATAAAATATCTAACCTGCTTTTTTTTCTTTATCGTTGCTGGGACTATTATAATTTCCTGTACAAAAGAAGACGATTATAAGGAGATTACAAAAGATGGCGAAATTTACTATCCTGGGAGAGCAGATAGTGTAGCAGCTAATGGAGGAAGGAACAGGATTCAATTGCGGATTATTCTGGGCAATGACCCACTGGTCACTAAAGTCAAGGTGTTCTGGAAAAATAATACGGATTCCGTAGAAGCAAATGTTGTAAAGACAACTGGTAAGGATGTGGTTGATTTTATGTTCAATAACCTTACCCAAGGAGCCTATTCTTTTGAGGTATATACATATACCGCCAATAACGCGAGATCAGTCGTCAAAAAAGTGACTGGTACAGCATATGGTGATAATTATCAACGTGCATTGTACAACCGTACGATTAAATCAATTGATTTTTCTCCGGATGGAAACAAGCTTATTGTCAATTGGAATGCTGCATTAGATGGCGAAAAATCCATTGAACTAAAGTATACAGACGAAGCGGGTGTGGCACAGACAGCCATTGTTCCCGGAGGAAGTACAACTACAGAGTTGCCAAGTTATAAGAATGATACTAAACTTGTCTACAGATCTATATTTCTACCCGAGCCTAAAGCAATAGACGAGTTCACTGTCGATCAGGTCGAGACCGGGATTCCAGCATTCGAGCGCGAAGTGGATAAGGCTAACTTTAAGGTCTATTCGCTTCCTACAGATGTTCGGGATAATTGGGGGTGGCTGATGGAATATCTTTGGAATAAAGATTATGACGGTAAAGGCTTTGCTTCCACTGATGGATCTTCACAATGGTTTACTTTTGATATGGGGAATCTGTTTCTATAAGCCGATTTAAAACCTGGCAGGCGGCAGACCGTATCTTTAGGGCTGAGAATGTGAAGAAATTCGAAATATGGGGTAGCAATAGTCCTTCTTCGGATGGCTCTTGGGGAAGCTGGACAAAACTGGCCGAATGTCAATCCATAAAACCTTCAGGATTACCGGTTGGACAAATAACCGATGGAGATATCAACTACGCAAAAGCAGGCGAAGAATTTAAACTTCCTCCGGGAACACCCAAAGCGAGGTATATCCGAATTAAAGTACTGGAAACTTGGGGCGGAGGTACATTTATCACGATGGGTGAACTGACCTTCTGGACAAGTGATCGGATCGTTAAATAGTAACCAATTTTTAGCATACACTAATACAAGAATATTTGGGGTAACACCATCAGATTTTACCCTGAAATTTATACGAAATTCAAACAGGTAATACAATGAAACCAACTATGTTTAAAAACACAATTACAACACTTTACTTAGCTCTTGCAGTCAGTGCCGCTTTAGCACAGACGAATGCTGGTTCATCTAAAATAATTAAGATCGACGGAAAAGGTACCGGACGGCTTTTTGATGGGGTCGGAGCTGTCAGTGCAGGCTCTTCCTCAAGATTGTTAATAGATTATGCCGATAAATCCAGAAGTGATATTTTAGATTACCTGTTCAAGCCAAACTTCGGTGCAGGCTTTACTTATCTTAAGACTGAAATTGGAGGATGGTAACACCACCTGTGGTTCGGAACCAAGTTTTGCACGAACAAGGGCGGAAATGGAAAAACCTCATTACAATCGTGGATTTGAGTACTGGCTGATGCGTGAAGCTGCAAATAGAAATCCGAATATAGAACTCGATGCCCTGGAATGGAGCATGCCCGGATGGTTTAAAGGGGTATGGTCACAGGATAATGCAGACTACCTGGTCAAGTTTATTGAAGGTGCAAAACACTGGGGCCTCAAGATGAAGTATATTTCAGGTTGTTGGAATGAACGCGATTATAACAGGGATTGGATTGTCAATGTGTTAAGACCTACACTCGATCGGAATGGCTTTAAAGATATTAAAATAAATGCACCCGAAGGTGCTGGTAAAGCATGGGAAATCAGTGATTTGCTGGTTAAAGACTCTGTGTTCAGAAATACAATTTCATCGATCAGCTATCACTATCCGGACTCCTATATGTGGGGATATAGAGGTGAAGAACCAAATCCAAATTCTGTTCTGACAGAATTACCCTTATGGTCCGGTGAGGATTTTTCATTGCCCGGAGCATCCTGGAGAAACACGACATACTTAGCCAAGAACATTCTAAAGTGTTACATCAAATGGAAAATAGTGAAAGTAAATATGTGGTGTCCGATTGCTTCAATGCCCGATATTTCCTGTTTTTCGAACGTAGGCTTGATGAAAGGGACTACACCGTGGTCAGGATATTATGAGGTGTGGCCAACGATTTGGGCAGTAGCGCATTTTAACCAGTTTGCCAAACCGGGATGGAAGTACCTCGATAGTGGCTGTGGGGAATTCAGTGGTGATGGTGCTTACTGTACTTATAAAAACATGGATGGCAGCAATGATTATAGTATTGTGGTGGTCAGCGGTTCAGAGGGGCAGAAATTAACATTCAATATCGCTGATCTTCCTAAAGATAAGTTGCATGTGTGGAAGTCGGACAGTAAAAGCCAATTTGTACAACAGGAAGATGTTTCTGTAGTCAACGGAGAAGTTACATTAGCTATTGATCCGGAGAGTATTTATACGATTACGACAACGACAGGTCAGCAAAAGGGAGCGCACAATATTCCTAAAGAAAAGCCTTCCCAACAAAATACAGTGATAATTTTGATAATTACTCTTTAGAAAGAGCCCCGCTTTCGCCAAAATACTTTTATGACAACTCGGGGCTTTTGAATTGGCGCAATCTGAGGGAAATAATAAATACTTAAGACAATTGCTCGTAAACGATATCACTCACTGGATTCCGGATGAATGTGCCTATACGTTTGTTGCGCAAAATACGGAATGGGAGCAGGGTGAAATTTCTTCTGATGTTTTTGTCGAAAATGATGCCTTTAATGGAGTCGGCTATGCCGGACTAATTTTGAGAGGAGCCTATGATAAAGCCAATCAATCAAATATTCCTTTCGGCTATCGTTTTAATATCTATAAAGATGGTACATGGAAACTTCAGACAAAGAAAAATATACTTGCAAGTGGAAATGTGGATACGAGTAAATGGCATAAGCTGAAGTTGACCGGAAAAGGAAGCAATATCAAAGGTTACATAGACGGCCAACTCGTTGTTGATGTACAGGATGATACCTATTCAATTGGTGCGGCAGGTTACGTATCGGGCTTTAATTTTGCTGGATTCGACAACCTTGTCCTCAACTACACTCCGGCCTCAGGCCAATTGCTGTCTGCATGGAAACCAGCGACCTCTCCAGCTGATCCCGTGGGACATAGCTTGATTGGTGCATTTGATGGAAATAGCCTTTCCAAGTGGAGTCCAAAAGCTGATGGTACCGAGCAGCATCTGGTCGTGGATCTTGGTTCTGTACAGAAAATCAAAAGATGTGAAACCTTCACGGATTTTGTGGATAAAGGAGCACAATATAAAATTGAGTATTCCGCCGACAATGTAAAATGGTCTGTTTTTGCAGATAAAACCAACAACGCTAAAATATCAATTCCATGTTTTGCTGATGAGGGCAATGCCAAAGCGAGATGGGTACGATTGACAGTGTTACCTGCCAAAGACAAGACTATTGCCAATATCTATGAATTTAAGGTTTATGGAGATTAACTAGCTTTCCACAACAAAATGAGGGATTTGAAACACGATATATCATGAAGAAACTGTTAACTGTATTTTATTTTGCTGCTTCGCTTTTACAACTGTATCTGCTCAGCAAAAGCCCTTAAAATTGTGGTATGATAAACCAGCGG
This sequence comes from Sphingobacterium sp. E70, assembly GCF_019285695.1. Lineage (NCBI taxonomy): Bacteria > Pseudomonadati > Bacteroidota > Sphingobacteriia > Sphingobacteriales > Sphingobacteriaceae > Sphingobacterium > Sphingobacterium sp. E70. Next base: position 4,340,534 of record NZ_CP079104.1, read on the forward strand.
AAATTTGGGAAGCCACATTGCCGATGGGCAATGGCAGGTTGGGAATGACACCCGATGGCGGTATTTTAAAGGAGCGCATTGTCCTGAACGATATTACTCTATGGTCTGGAAGTCCGCAGGATGCCAATAATTACGAGGCCTACAAAAGCCTTCCGGCTATCCGGCAACTTATTTTACAGGGTAAAAATGATGAGGCGCAAGCATTGGTAAACAGCAATTTTGTCTGTAAAGGTGAAGGCTCAGCAGGAGAACGGTGGGGTAAATTTCAAACAATGGGTGCATTGCAGGTCGATTTCACCTATAAGGGGATCAGGGAAAGGAACAAAAAGTTGAGAACTACCGTCGCGAGCTCCTATTGGACCAAGCCATTGCGAACTGTACATTTACACGTAATGGTGTAAATTATAAACGCGAGTATTTTACAAGTTTTGACGATGATGTCGATGTCATTCGGTTGACAGCAGACAAGCCGGGGCAGCTCAATTGTCGTATTGCGATGAATAGACCTGAACGTTATCAGGTTAATACAGTGGGCAACGAATTGCAGATGTCCGGCCAGCTCAATAATGGTACCGATGGTAGGGGATGAAATATCTGGCTCGGGTACAGGCGAAATTGAAAGACGGAACGATCCGTCCGGAAAATAATAATCTGGTTGTTGAGGATGCTACTGAGGTGTTGATTTACATTTCTGCCGGAACCGATTTCAAGGGCTTTGACTTTGAACAAAAGACAAGTCAATTTTTGTCTGCGGCGATGAAAAAAAGTTATGATCTGCAAAAACGCAGTCATATAGTTACATTCAATAAGCTCTTTAAACGTGCTTATATTGATCTTGGAGAAGGGGCAGTTGCAGATTTACCAACAGACCGTCGGATAGCCAATTTCTACAACAATTTCAATAATGATCCATCACTCGCGACTTTGTTTTTTCAGTATGGGAGATACCTGAGCATCAGTAGCACCCGAGTGGGATTGTTGCCACCAAATTTACAGGGTCTTTGGGCGCAGGAGATCAACACACCATGGAATGGGGATTATCACCTGGATGTGAATGTACAGATGAATCATTGGCCTCTGGAGGTGGTCAATCTATCTGAACTGAATCTGCCACTTGCGGAATTGGTGAAAAGTCTTGTTGAACCGGGAAAGAAAACCGCCAAGGCTTACTATAATGCTGATGGCTGGATTGCGCATGTCATTACAAATGTCTGGGGATTTACTGAGCCTGGCGAAAGTGCATCATGGGGAGCATCAAATGCGGGCTCAGGATGGTTATGTAGCAATTTATGGGATCATTATGCTTTTACAAATGATTTAAACTATCTAAAAGATATCTATCCTGTGCTGAAAGGTTCGGCAGAATTTTATAAAAGCGTGTTAGTGAAAGACCCTAAAACAGGCTGGATGGTTACTTCCCCGTCGGTTTCGCCAGAGAATACTTTCTATATGGCTAACGGAAAGACGCGAGCATCTGTATGGGACCTACCATTGATAATCAGATTGTGCGGGAGCTGTTTACGAATGTGATCACAGCCTCCAAAAAGCTAAAAATTGATCATGCGTTTAGACAGGATTTGGAGAATTTGCTGCAGGCGATACCACCGGCCGGAGTGATCAGCAAAGATGGACGTATACAGGAGTGGTTGGAGGATTATAAGGAAATCGAACCGACTCATCGTCACGTTTCTCATTTATATGGGGTTTATCCAGCAGCATTAATCACGCCTTTATCTACTCCCGAACTTGCGGAAGCTGCAAAAAAGACGCTTGAGGTAAGAGGAGATAATAGTACGAGCTGGTCTATCGCTTATAAAACCTTGTTTTGGGCAAGACTTCATAATGGAAACAGAGCGTTCAAATTGATCCGGGAAATGCTAAAACCGGTAGCTGATCCCAATAATATGGGCGGTGGTGGCGGTGTTTATCCGAATCTATTTTCCGCACATCCTCCATTTCAGATCGATGGCAATTTTGGTGCTACAGCTGGTATTGCTGAAATGCTTTTGCAGAGTCACGATGGCTGTATAGATCTGTTGCCTGCTCTACCTGATGCATGGAAAATGGCGAGGTGAAAGGCCTTAAAGCGAGGGGTAATTATACGGTAGACATGAAATGGAAAGAGGGTAAATTGATCAAGTATACCATACGCTCTGCGAAGCCAGAAAAAATAAAAATCAGATTAAATGGTGGCTACCAATGGTACACCACACTTAAAAATATTTAAGTAGCTGTTCAAAGGAATGCCTCTCATGGGCATTTTTTAAAAAACTATCATCCCCCACCTTTATCGGTGGGGAATAATAGTTCAGCTTTAAACGATTAATATCATTGATAGCAAACCAATAAGCGCAGCGTGTATACTGATTTTATCCTTTATCTTTTTGTTAAAATTAAAACGTCTTGCAATACTGAATCCCCATCTAAATTGTCCTTTCCCCATGAACTGTTGGTCTCACTGATAAACTGTGATTCTTGTATCGCTGTGGCATTTGTAAAATTGAGATGAAATATATGTCCACCTGTGTCCATTTCCAGACCAACTCCTAAAGCATTGTAGTAGCGTTGGCCAGTTACCTCTTCACGGTACTTCTTTTCGAGGATTGAAGGAAAGGAAGGAAATAGTCGGCAACGAATGCTATCCTCTTACTGACTTTCGCCCTACCACCAATACCGATTGCAAACATGTTATTCTGATCATTATAAGCTGTATAATTACGGTGAAGATAGGAGGGTACAACGGTAAGAGACAAACTCGAACTGAATTTTCGAGCAATAATCAATTGCGTCACATAGCTCAGGCGGTCGCTGAACCGTTCGAAACTTGCCGCTGAATGTTTTTCTTCCGAAGCCTCCATCGCGGATACGACTGTGCTTCCAAAAAGGCGATCGAAACAGGTACACTATTGTCTATTGTTTGTTCAACAAAGCGGTATTTGATATTACCTTCATAGAGTTGTCTGACTTCTGTAGCACCTTTCGCTCTGGCGATTCCGATGTTGATATTATCCGTTAAACCATAATCAAAACCGATCCTGATATCTGTTGAATTGTCAAGACCGAAGAAATTTTTTGCTCCGCCGGCACTTCCTCCAATATCCCCAAACCGGTGATCTACTCTGAAGTCCATTTCATTTCGATGAATGGTTTCAGTAGTTTTTAGATTGATCAAGTTGCCTGATTTAAATGTCGCCGTAACTTTTTCGTTCTTTGGCCCTTCAAGCTTGATCATTTTATCGAGATCTTCCTGTGCAACTACTTTCAGCGAAATAATAGATAGCATTATGCATAGTATACTTTTCATAATTGAATGGAATAATTATTAGTTATAAGCAGCTTCTATTTTTACTTTCACGACCTCCGCAATTTTCTTTCCGACGATGGAGGGAATACTGATTTTATGGTCTGCCAGTCTGACATCAAAGGCTGCGATAGCTTTTATTGCACCATTCTTCACATTGAAAGTTGCCGCGGTAGAATAGGATTTACCGACACCGTGAATTTGTAAAGTACCTGAAACATTCAATTTGTAGGTGCCATCTTTGGCTAATTTTTCACATTCTTCGATCTTACCTTTAAATTCAGAGAGCGGATATTTATCGCTCTCCATATAGTTTTCATTAAAATGCTCCTGCATCAGTTTTTATCAAATTGAAATGAGGTAATTTTTACCCGAAAGATAATTTCTCCTGTTTTGATATTTAGGGCAGACCCCGCTAAACTGCTTTTCGCTTCTATATCTTCTAGGGGGCACTGCTGAAAAAGAAATGGTTGCAGCTTTGGAGACTAAGGAATTTGTCTGCTGAGCGAATGCCGCTTTACTCCATAGCAATAACAGGAGTATACTATAGATATGTATCTTATTCATATGAGTTTTGCATTAGTTTTCCGGAGTATTGCGTTTGATCCAAGCATCCAGCAATTCTATTTCTTTCGCTGTCAAGGTGCCCCGATGGGCATCGTTTTGGTCACGAGTACGACGTTGTTAATTCTTGTAATATGATCTTTGACAGAGTTATATCCGTTAAATTCCCAGCGTGCACTGGCAGGTCGTCCGGCGGTATGGCATGACCTGCATTTGGTTTCAAAAAGTGCTTTTGCAAAATTTGTATAGGATACATTTTTACGGTAACTTCTTCTGGCCCCGAAGGTTCAGGAGATAATTCCTCCGCTTGTTTTTTTGTACAACCTGTAAGTGCAATCGCTATTATAACAATAGTCGCAATAGTCAAGATGAACTTATTGTTCGGGATGAGCGGTCTAGCTATTTTTAGTTTTTTCATCTTTATCATTTTTTTCTCGAAGTTGATGAAGCTATCAGCTTTATTTTTTACACATTTTTATCTGCTTGTGCTTTCAGGGACTCGTTCGAATGTTTCGGACTCCGTTCAGCTGGCCGTTTATTTGAATAAATCATGAAGCTTCATAAATTATAATTTAGCTAGCAGGTGCAATAGTTGATTTGTCATTCAAGATTGGCCATACTGCGGGGCGAGGAAAGCTAATTCCTTTGTTGTCACCACGTTGTTGATCCTGACCAAAATAGTACATAGGCCATCCTTTGAAAGTCAATTGTTTTTTACCAAAAACATCGATAACCGAAATATCTGCCGATTTTATGAGGGACGGTAAGGCTCCTTTGTCCATTTGATAGATGGGCCAGATATTATCATTACTGAAATCGGGTTTGGTGAATGTATTTTTATTGAATTTGTCAGGGCTAAAGGCGTAAAGTGTTCGGCCTTTATCGTCGGTTAAATACAAGGTGCTGCTCGTACCTTCCGTGTAATCTCCCAAATAGTTTTTCCCATCATGCCCGACAAGTTGTGCATTGGCAACCATCAGCACATAATCGGGCTTTGCCACATACCAGATTTTATTTACGGCATCCCCTTTTACAGGATCAGATTGGCTGTCTCCAGCATAATAATATAGTGGCCAACCTTTGTAGGTACTTTGTTTGCTACCATCAGCTCTCGTAATTTCACCTAGAAGGCTTTTATCGATCTTCATATCAGAACTAGTCTCATTGTTATGATAAATCGGCCAGGTTGATAGACAATTTCCTGTACATGCTGACATGCCTTTGGTATCATTTGAAAAGAAATAGAGCGTTTTTCCATTAGCATCTGTCAGAATGGTACCAAATTGAGCATTTGCAGCTGTTTGTATTCCTCTCTTTTTATCCTCAGGGGCTTTATCGTCATCTTTAGAACAAGACGAAAAAAGGGACAACATGAGGACGGCAATTAGGGTTGTTTTTACATTTTTTGGGTTGATTTCCATTATACTAAGTTTTAATTGTTGATACTAGCCATTACGACCATGTTCTGGAAAAGGTTGCCTGCAATGAAAAAATGTTTTTTTCATTGCAGGCAACCTTTCTTATTATCTCATCGTACTACATTTTATACTATATTTATCAAAAGAAAAGCAACAATATCGAGTGGCGATAAAAGAAGTTGACGAAAAATCTATCCATATTATTAAGGGATGCATAAATGAGGACCGCAGATCTCAAAAAGATCTTTATACCACATATTATGCACTGGCGCTGGGTATATGTTTACGATATGCGGATAATAAAGAAGATGCAATAGGTATTTTAAACGAGGGATTTTTTAAAGTATTTAAAAATATAATCAAATATGATTATCAGAAGCCTTTATCTACCTGGATAAAAAAATCATGACAAACACGGCAATAGATTTCTATCGCGCGAAAATTAGACAGGGTTACTTGGTCGATATTGCTGTGGTTGAACATGCTATTGCCGATAATGATACGATAACTCAAAAATTGAATTACGAGGATTTGCTAGGGATGATACATCGGCTTCCACCGGCCTATCGTACAGTGTTTAATCTTTATGCGATTGATGGGTATGGACATGAAGAGATCAGTGATATGCTGGGGATTGCAGTTGGAACTTCAAAATCCAATTTGCATAAAGCCCGCGGACGACTTGCTGAAATGGTAAAAAGCCAAGAGGAGACAAAAGGTAAAACTGGGGAGAATACATGATGGAAAAGGACAAGAACAAGATTGATGAGATCTTTAGAAAAGGTCTCGATGAAGCCAATTTTGACTTTAATGAATCGCATTGGGAGGAGATGGAGTCTCGATTGAACAGTGATCGAAATAAGAGAAAGTCAGCATTGTATTTCCTGACAGTACTATCTATGGTAGCTGCCGCAGTTCTCGCTCTTTTTTTTATTTGGAATAAGGATGTACCGGTAGAAAGCAAAAAAATGGATAATTCTGGTCAATCTGCTGCTATAAAAAAATCTGAGCAGCAGGTAGGGGATAGGATTATTCCGCATGATTTTTCACGGATAACCCCTCAGGGAAAAACGGAAAATATAAAATCCGGGTTGAAAGAAGGTATTGATTTTAGTCTGGGGAAAAAACTGCTGGAGAGCTGACACAAAATAATACGATAGCAGCACTCCCGGAAACAAATCATGGTATCCTACGGCGGATTGAAACGAAAACCGATTTTACAGTTCCGAAAATGAAATTTAAAGCTGGGCAACTATCCGTTTTAATTTATCCGTAGATCCGGTTGAAACAACAGGAGATCGGTTAGCCGCGTTGTATAATCAAAAGCAAGTTGAGGAGTCCAGTGCACCAGAAAGAGAACCGTCTGTGTTAACACTTTTGGCGGGACCTGATCTAACGAGTGTAAAAGGTGCCGGTAAATCTTCCTTAAGTCAGAACGTTGGTTTGGCGTATTCCTACCCACTAATTAAAGGGTTGAGTGTTTCTGTTGGCGCTGTCTATGCCAAGAAGAATTATAAGTCAGCATACAGCTTTTATTCTCCGTCGAATCCTCCTCAATTGACACAGTTGCCTAGCCAGGTCACTGCCGTATGTGATGTGATCGATGTCCCTTTGACAGCAAATTATACGGTATTGAAAAGTAAAAGGTAAAGTTTAATGTCAGTGCTGGTCTGTCCAGTTATTTTATGCTGAAGGAAAAATATACATTTGACTATGAAGGTGAAGCCAGTTATGGAGACAAAAAGGGTGCAGTCTATGGGGCCAAAAGCAGTTACGACGATAAAAAAGTGTAGGCTATGAGGTTAATGGCGAAAACCAGCATATTTTTGGTGTAGCAGACTTTTCGATATCGGTTGAAAAGAAAATCAGCAACAAGATTAATATAGGCATAAAACCTTTTGTTAAGATACCTCTAACAGGAATAGGATATGGGAATGTGGACTTACAATCAAAAGGTGTCGCGTTTACACTGGGATTGAGTTTGTGATATAGTCAGTATACCGGTCAAGCATCGAGCTGATCATGTTTACAGCTGAATAATTCTGTCGGACGAAAGAAAAAGAGAGGGACAATTGATTGTTTCAATCGTCTATACTGTTATACGGATACATCATCATGCTTGATTCGGGCACAACTGTATGCAATAAAGTATGCTGTAGAAGGATAGTGGATCTTAATGAATGACAGTTGATTAATGCAGAATATTTCGTATTTTCAAGAGAACATATGATCAAATAGACTATGCATACCGGAAGAAGATACAGTCCCCAGGAATTTTTCAAATGGACTTTCCGCGATACCTTGTGGATACTTTTAATAGCTACAGTCCCTACCGCTTTATATTATTTTGGCTGGCATTTTCTTGCATTACCCTGGCAGCCCCTTGCCCTGTTGGGGACTGGCTTGGCTTTCATTGTCGGATTTAAAAATAATGCGAGTTATGGGCGTATTTGGGAAGCGAGGCAGATCTATGGCAGCGTGATCAACGACAGTCGTAATTTCGCATTTTTGGTACGCGATACGGCCGGTGGAAAGCAGAGCCCGATTGTAAAACAAGTGTTCTACCGGCACTTTGCCTGGCTTACCGCATTGCGATACCAACTTAGGGAACCACGTATTTGGGAAAATACCGGTCGTAAGAGCAATCAAGAATTTCTGCGTACACATTATCGTATTCCTGAATGGGATGGCAAGTTGGAAGAGGTGTTGGGAAGCTACCTGGAAGAAAAGGAACTCACTTATATTCTGTCCAAAAGAATAGGGCAACCCAATTGTTGGCATTACAGTCGGAACAGGTTGCAGCCCTGAAAAAGAGGGGCATATCAATGATTTTCAATGGTTGGAGCTGCAACAGGGGATCATCAGGCTGATCGATGATCAGGGAAAAGCCGAGCGTATCAAAAACTTTCCTTATCCGCGCAATTTCGCTTCGGTTACGACTTATCTGATGTTTGTGTTTATTTTATTATTGCCTTTTGGTTTGCTCCGGGAGTATGATAAATTGGGGAGGGGACGTTTCTGGAAGGATATAGTATTTGGCTTAATGTTTTGTTTTCGACAATCGTAGCATGGGCATTTCACGTTTTGGATACCATAGGAGAGAGCTCCGTCAATCCATTTGAAGGTAGTGCCAATGATATACCGATTACACAAATTAGCCGAATGATCGAAATTGATATGCGTGATATGTTGGATGAGACTTCTCTACCACAACCTATTGTTGCTGAAAATAATATTTTAATGTAAACCGTTTATTCTGTCTGTCGTAGCCTCTTTGTTCTTTTTAGCTCGAAAACAGCATACGTGTAAAGGATTGAAAACAGAATGAAAAAAATATCTACTATTTTGGTAGATATTTTTGTTTTTATGATTTTAGATCTTTATATTTGTACTATCATAATTTAGGTTTATAATTGGTTATTTAAAGGTTTTCATTCTCCCCGTTTGAAAACCTTTTTTTGCGAAAGTGTCTGTTTTCTATTGGTCAGAAAGGACCTTCAGTTGATTTTCATGGCTGTTGGTGCTTACAAGAGCATGAAGGTTTTGTTTATGTATTGTTTTAATCAATGATCAATTCATGGTCTATCTGTCGTTCAATCCTATCTAGCGAAAAAGATCGTACACTGGTTTTAATTTTCCTACACTGGTTCTAATTTTAATGTAAGATCGCTGTATTTATCATTTCTCTCATCCTTGTCGGGAGCATAGGAAAATGTATATCTTAAACTGAAAGTGTTAGAACTTTTGTTGGAAACATTATTCGTTTCAATCACTATACTAGGAGTCTGTTAGTTCATTCGCATCTTATGGATCTTGTTTGATACATAAGCGTTATACTGTATGAAGCTTGGATATTGATCTGTTTTAGCCATTTCTGGGATAATAATGGCTAATTCAGTACCCAAATCTAAAAACTGTGTCTCCAGGAGCTTAAACCTATTTTCATCAGCACGCTCTTTAGCCTTGGTCATTTCAGCGAATAGGTTTTCCAGCTTATCCAAATATTTTTCTGCTTTCTCATTGTTTAACTCGGGACGATTTGCGTTTCCTACCTGTTCTGTCGCTTGTCTATTTTGGGCATTGTCCTCTTTTTGCCAGCCTGATTATTGTTGAAGAATGTATTTAAACCAAAAGCTAGTAGTGTAAACAGGGGTAGAACAATCAGCATGATAAGCGGTCTGCCACCGTATTTTTAAATTTGATGTAAGCATAATATAAAAGTATGCCTCCCAATATAAGTAAACCGATTGCTAAACCTATATTTCCTAAAAATTCATAAACAGGAAGTAATATTCTTGGGATTCTATACGATGATTGCTCATTAAAATAACTGACTCCAAGAACCAAAAAAATGCGCCAATAAATCCCATTGCAAAGGATTTAACTTTTTCTGCAATTGCCTGAACGTTGTTTGCTGTTGTCATTTTGTCGAAGGTTTAACGAGCTGAACAAATAGCATCAGCCTTTATAAACTAAAATTAATGACTACTATAAAATTAAATCTTATCTATTTACAATCCGTGATATCCCTTTTACAATTCGACTAATGGGATCTCCAGAATACCGGCTACTGCTTATTGGATCGTCAAGACTCATTAATACGAAGTATGTTACAGGGATTAGGGCTACCTTTATTTCTGCCCGCCGTAGTATTCCGCGTCGCTTACAGGCTCTAGCCAGACTGTTTCTCCTTTTTCCCGCCCAGTTATCGCAATCTGTACAAAGGCTGTATCCGCACTCGCTCCATGCCAATGAGGGACATTGATCGGACACTTCACAACTTCTCCTTTCCTTACGATCACCTTTTCCTTGCCCTTTTCCTGATAATATCCAACCCCATCCAAAGCCAATATAATTTGTCCTGCTGGGTGAGAATGCCATTTTGTTCGTGCACCAGGTTCGAAGGTTACACTTCCAACAGCATTTTGGTTGGTATTATCCGCATCGACCAGGCTGTTAAGCCAGGCTGTTCCGTGAAATTATCATTTTCGATTTTTTTCCCTTTGGCAAAAATCAGATTTTCAGTTCTGTTCATATCAGTATTGATGGATTGTACCTTGTTTCCACATGCCGAAAGCAGGGTGGTGAATATCAGTGGAGTAATTATTTTTAAGTGTTTCATTTGTAATAGCTGTTTCATTGTTTTACTTTGTTGTCTTCAGCACCTCGTCCAGTACATTGCCAGCAACAATTGCTTCACCTTCCCCGATCTTTGACTTTATGATCGTAACGAATTGTTGCAATTGTTCGGCAGTCAGGCCGACATTCAGACATATTTTCAAATGGGATTGAAGCATGGGCTCGACGCCACCGATACTTGCGAGTACCGAAATTGTGACCAGCTCCCGTTCTGTATAACTCAAAATATCCCGTTCAAAAATATCAGCAAATAGATGTTCTTTCAGAAAACCTCTATAATAGGGGCAAAAGCGGCATAACCAGTTTTCGTTCCCATTTCAGGGGCACCCGTTAGTTGCTGCAGTATTGTCCGCCCACGTGCATATTTACTTTCACTATTATCAATAGACGAAGCTTCGGCTCCGGGTGGATCTGTTATACCTTTTGCTTTTCGTTCGTCCAGTACAACCATGAATGTTTGTAGGCCGCGGATACTTCTTGGAAACCCAGCATAGGCATAGATATGCACAATGACCTCCTTGATCTGGTTAACCGTCAAACCGGCGTCAAGTCCTGTTTCCAGTTCTGTTTTGAGCATAACGAGATCTCCTTTTGCAGTGGATGCGGCGATGGCCACAATATGCTGTTCTTTTAAAGATAAGCTTTTCTTTGGGTTTGTTTGCGCTTTCAACATAGAGGAAAAGGATACAAATAAGATAAGTAGTATGTTGTTTAATTTATTGCTAGTCATTGTTATTCTTGATTATACAATCTGCGTTCTGGAATATTGATCTTTTTCAATTACCTGCTATCAGGGACAAGTAGCTTTGTGAATGACAAAGAGCCCAATTTCCAGACACCGTTCTGTTTCATCCGCTTTTTTATACCAGATACCGCCACTTTTGATGACATCGAGTTCCCGTTGTTTCCCAGGAGCCACCCATATGGACGAACATGGATTTTTCATGAAAGAGCTTATCTAATTCGGAGGTGTTTTTATCAGCCATCCATTGCCATTTTTCTTTGGATATCGCCATGATCTCCTGATCGGGAGAAGATTGCTGTGCAAAGGACAACTGTAGCCCCATGACGATGAATAGCATATTGAATATTAATTTTTTCATCTTGTTTGATTCGTTTTAAATCCCTTATTTCAGATTTTCACCAAAGAAGCTGGTCAATTTTCCTACAGCTTCTTCAACATATTCCGGTTTCCAGTAGGTTTCAATATGTGTGGCCCCTTCGATTACAAAAAGCTCCTTGTTTTTTGCATTGATTGCTTTTGGAAAAGCTTCGTCGCTCATATATTTTGTGTCAGCTTTACTTCCTGCGATCATGAGCAGCGGTTGATCGATAAGTTCGATCTGATCAGTAGCATCCCATGTCATGAGATCCATCAAACTGCTTGTTGTATAGAGAAAGGTTGAATTGGGATGAGCGTGGGTTCGGTAGTAATAGACAAATCCTTCACGATAGAGATCGGTTGGTGTTTTGGCAATTTCTTCATCCGTTACGCTGGCGAGCCCCGAAAGCTTGATCTTTCCACCGGCAGCTTCTTGCGCGCGGGCATCCGAAGCTTGTTTTAGGCGCTCTTGAATGGTATTTATCTGGGAATTCTGAAAACCATTACGTCTTACCTCACCAGAATTGAACATACTCAGGGTAGCTATGGCTTTTAGACGCTTGTCCGATTGTGCTGCTTTAAGTGTATAACCACCACCACCGCAAATTCCCAACGCACCTACTTTGTTTGCATCTACGCCAGCATACAAACTTATAAAGTCTGCCATTCCACGGATATCTTCGGTACGGAATTGGGGTCTGTCTGTATGACGTGGAGTGCCACCACTTGCACCCTGATAAGCTGCATCGGCAGCAATGGTAATGTACCCCGCTTCTGCCAAACGCTGTGCATATAGGCCCGCGGTTTGCTCCTTGATACCACCGTTAGGATGGGCGACAACAACCGCCGGATATTTCTTTGAACTATCGTAATCCGCAGGAGTATATACGTTGGCAGCGATATCGATTCCATTCAATTTGTAGCTGACGGGATGGATATTTACTTCACCCTTTATATTTTCCTTGATGGCATCCCCATAGACAAGACCAAAGGGGTTTTTGGACTTGTTCTGGGCTTCTGTGATCATGCCCGTTGCCATAAACATGGCTACTATAATATATTTTATCTGTTCCATTTGATGTGATTTTAAAGTTATTTCCTGTTATTTAATTTTTACAAACCAATCTATCGTTAGTGCCTTCATCGCTGCTTTCAGTGTTTATGCAAAGTTCAGCATGTTGGCTTGCTTTTTGGGTATACGGATTACAGGTATTACTACCAATATTACTTATCCAAACTTTTAGTTTTTAATTGTTTATCCTGATACAATGTGCTCACAATACAAATCTCAGGTTTACAGCAGCGGAATATGGTATATGGATTACTTATATTGATACCATTATTACTGATGATAGCCTGTTTAATAAAATACTGGATTTCAGTTTTGTAATTTTGAATAAATAAGAAATTGCCATGGAAGAGATTATCAATTTTAAAACAATCAAAGAATACAACAATTTCAATAATAATGAAACGTTGCATCCCTTGATTAGCATTGTTGATTTGAGCAAAGCGGATCCAAGAAAGTTGTCGAAGCTTAGGTATGAATTTTATACCATATTCTTTAAAGAAGTGAAATGTGGAGACTTGAGATATGGACTGAAGAATTACGATTACGAGGAAGGTACTTTGATATTTCTCGCACCGGGACAGGTGATCGGGGAGAATGGAAATGAATATTATCAACCCCAGGGTACAGCTTTGGTTTTCCATCCGGAGCTTTTATATGGGACTTCGCTCGCCAAGGACATTAGCAATTATTCTTATTTTGCCTATTCCGCCAGTGAAGCGCTACATTTATCAGAGCAGGAAAGGAAGACCATCATTGACTGTCTGGAGAAAATCAAACTTGAATTAAAACATAACATCGACAAGCATACCAAGAAGCTGATCGTTTCCAATATTGAGCTCTTCCTCGATTATTGTCAGCGTTTTTATGATAGACAGTTTATCACCCGCGACAATGTAAATAAAGGAATATTAGAAAAATTTGAGACGCTTTTAGACGACTATTTTAATTCTGAAAAACCTCAGGAGAATGGCTTTCCGACAGTATCTTAATGTGCTGAACAGTTGTATCTTTCTCCGAACTATTTTGGCGATCTTATCAAGAAGGAAACTGGCAAATCACCACAGGAATTTATTCAATTCAAATTGATCGAACTTGCAAAACAGAAAATATTTGATACTGAAAAAGTATTGGTGAGATAGCGTTTGAACTCGGATTCAAATACCCACAACATTTTAATAGGTTTTTCAAAAGACAATCGGAAAACTCCGGGGAATACAGAACTGCAAATTTAAATTAAGGTCGACCAATTCGTGGTGATATCTATCTAAAGATTTTTGAAGGGATATTTCAACGAAACCGGTTAATATGATGTTATTTTTCAATAGAAGGAGTAGCTCAGATCGAGGATGCGATCTTCAAAATAATGAGCCATTTTAGCTGTTTCAGATTTTCGTTGTATTGTCGTTAGAAAGCCTTTTTATTATACGTCATAATCAACTCGCTGACTTTTTGCCCATTCCAGCTATTTTCCATCAATACCAGATTTTTGTTTTTGTCATAGGTATATTTTTCATTTCTAGGCTCAATACTGGCATTTGTTTCATTTATTGCCAATAGAAGTCCATCTTTAAAATCATATTGTTCGGAGGGTATGGTCTTGGCAGCACAACCAGCATGGAGAAATTGAACAATAGGTTGATTATTTAGATAATAATACGTTATCTTTTGGTGACAGGTATCTTGACTACCCCATTTTTTACAAAATCGAAGAATTCTGTACGTTCCTCTGCCTCAAATTTATTCTCTGTAAAATAACGATATCGCCAGGAAGAAAACTTATTTTCATTGATCATGTTGTTTAATAGATTTTCATCCGGCCAAGATCCTTTGAGAATGATTTGATCTAAACCGGGAACAGGTTCGCCCATCCAATCATTATTTTGTGTTCTATTGGGCATTTGAGCGTTCAAGGAAAAGATACTGATATTGTCAATTCGATTTTTTTCGTCATACCCATACAGCTTTATTTTTACGGTGCCATTATGATAATCAATTCTCGCTTCTCTAGCGACAAGACCATTGGTATTATAGTGATATGCTGTATAAAAAACAGTATCTATTTTTTCTTTATTGAATCGGGTCATACTTATGCTCGCCAAAAGACCATTGGAATCAAATGCATAGTGATTGGCAATTCCATTTTCCTGACTTTTGAGGGTTGCATTTTTTACCCTATTTTCCTTCATAAAAGTTGGGTTAAACGGGAATATTGTCTTTGTGAAATAACCTTCGATCTCAAACGGAGTAACCAGATAGAAAGATGGTACTTGAGCGCTTCCGGTCATTGGAGCAAGGGATACTAAGATACCGATGAAACGGGAAAAAGACTGTAATTCAGGTTTATCATATTTTAAAAATTATACTGGATCGTAACAGAATTTACAGTGTGGTTTCATAAAAACAACAATATCATTACCAAGCGTGGATATTTTGAGTGTATTGTTATTTCCATTGTTCCAGGTTATTACAACTGACTGTAGGATTTTGTCTTCAATTTCTTCTCCTTTCTGATAGAAGACCTCCCATTTATATTCGTTGCCTTCGCTATCTTTAAAACTAGATGTCCCTTCACGCAGTACTGTATTTAATTTAAAAACCGATTTAAAACTTCCGATATGTTGTATCAGGTTATAAACTGCGAATATATTGGTATTTGGTATCTGCACAGTCTCCGAGGAATTTACGTCATAACCTGAGGTCACCGTTAGAAGTATTCCGTTTTGAAATATTTGCCTTGAAATGTAATTGTCATGTTCACTTTCGCTCAAGGATTCAGCTATTTTGCCACTTTCCCATTTATTGCCGAAGGGTTGAGCGAATTGTTTCAACCAATCAGAAAGCTTATCCGTATTCTCCTTCGGTGGCTGTATGGTTGCCAAATTATCTTTTATAACATACCCCTTGACATTATTATGTGTTACTTTCATCCAATAAGTTCTTGCTCCATTTACGACCACTGAATTGTCTAGCATGGTCAGCTTATCTACATCTGAATTATTGAAGGTCACTTTAGAACCATAGGTGACGATCGTTAGGACATTTGCTTGTTCGCTGGGACTTTCATAAAGTTTCACTCCCTCAGACAGTGTCGCATAATAGGTTTTGGGTACTTGCTGTGCAAATGCATTTAAGCTAAAAACAAATGCTAAAAAACTGAAAATCCAAGTTTTTTTATGAATGAATGTTTTGAGGCTTGCCATAGAGATAATTTATTTTATGAATCAATCTGATCACTTCATCACAATTGAAGCCGACGAAGGCAGCATGAATGCCTTAAAGGGAAAATTGACGAATGAACAAACAAATTTATACAGATGAAATATAGCTATAATTGTAATTTTATTCTAAAGAATTTTATTTTAAATTACAATGAATGGGGGGGGTGCTTTTTTACCCTTCAAAATTTACAGGTATGATTAGAAAAATTGAAACGAGCGATTATCAAAATCTGATCCAAATATGGGAGAGTGCTGTGTTGAACACACATGATTTTCTGAAAGAGGAGGATTTTAATTATTATAAGGCGCAAATTCCAACCTATTTTGAGCATGTTGTGCTGTTGGGCTATGAGGAAAATGGCGTATTAGTTGCGTTTATGGGAATTGCTGGAGAGAACCTGGAAATGTTATTTATTCACAATGATTTTCGTGGTAGAGGAATTGGTAAACAACTGATTTATCATGCAATAAAACATCTGGAGGTGGCTAAAGTAGATGTAAATGAGCAAAATATCCAAGCCGTGGATTTCTACAAGCATATCGGATTTAAAGTTCTTGAAAGGTCCGCATTGGACGGACAGGGTAAAGAATACCCTATCCTACACATGGGGTTAGAAGCTAAAAGCTACTAAACTGTAGTGCTATTATTTTATTTGCGAATGTTAAAGATTAAACCAGCTTCAACTCCGAAGATATGTGTCCTATCATGATAGTTCTCAGACTGGAATGGAATCAGTGAATACATTTTATAATGAGGTGAGAGTGAAACTGTCAAAACAACCAATAATGACCTGGAAGGTAAGCTTTTTAACATAGTTAACTTTTTGTTGTATTTTTTTGTGTTAAATGTCGGATAAAATGGTAGGCTTAGCCACTTCCCAGACCTCTAAATGGTAGGGAGTTAATCTTGTTAAATAAACATCTGTTTATTTAAATATTGAATATATAGAGAAATATTAAGATTACGTAATTGCCACAAATAATTTTCAATCAACAGCTTCAACTTTATTGCAGGGGCTATTGACGGGGTGTATCTATCTGTTACTTCATGTTGTAGCGAATCAATGGAAACTGGCGTTTGATATTATGCTAATCAAATAGATGTATTATGAAACCATCATGATTTATTCAAACCGAGTGAAGCGAGCTCATGAATGCCGCATAAAGCATACACTCTATGAATAAATCTGATAGCTTCATTACAACTAAAAACAAATTTATACAGATGAAAAAATATCTAAAATTATTCCTCCTATCCCTAGTTTTTATTACTGTTGGAGCTTGTAAAAGCAATGACGATAACGTATACTGTGCCGAGATTTATATTCCAATGGTAAGCAACATTAATTACCTAAATGAAAATGGAAAGGATTTAATTTTTAGTGACAACCCGCTTTATCCTGCCGAAGGAATTAAAATATATAAAATAGCGCCAAACGACCAACATATTTCCCTTTCTTTTACAATAAACAGAAGGCAAAAGTTTATTGCCGTTAATTTAGAAAAAATGGAAAATGGAACGTTCTATATACAACTCAAACCCGGTGTAATAGACAGAATAAACTATACAGCTAAAATTGATGAAGCTGATCCATGCAGAGATTATAAACTAACGGATTTGAAGCAAAATGATAAATCAGGTCAATATGATAAAAAAACGCAGGTTTGGACTTTAAAAAATAGGATCAAAAAACGCAGGTGACCAAAATCAGTGCTGTGATCTTTAATGCTCGATTTTTTTGGAGGAATTTTTATTGACTTCAAAGTGAAGAATAACAAATGTAGCAAGTTTCGGATTTTATCTTTTATCTATCCAGATAGATTTGTATTAACTAATACATCAATCGATATGCAGATTTTTAAAGATAAGGTCATCCTGATCACGGGAGCCAACAGAGGGATAGGTAGGGCGCTTGTAGACGCGCTGCTAAACAATGGGGCAGGAAAGATATATGCTACCTGTAGGAATTTGAGCACAATGCCGTTATTTGATGATAGCCGTGTCGTACCATTGTCCTTGGATATAACAGATGATCAGCAGATCGCAACGATTGCAGCTGCCACTCAGGATACTGAAATCCTTATCAATAATGCGGGCGTTTTAAGTGCAGGAAATATTTTGGATGGCGACCTGTCGGGAATGGATAACGATATGAAGGGAATTATTTTGGAACAATAAAGATGATGCGTGCGTTTGCACCTATTCTGAGAAAAAATAAGCCATCAAAAATGATCAACATTGTTTCGATTGCAGCTTATTCACCCTTACCATCTATTGCGGGATATGCTGCTTCAAAAGCAGCCCTCTTTTCAGCAACACAGTCTGTCAGAATCGAATTGGCGAGAGAGGAGATTGCTGTTTTGCGGTCAATCCCGGAGCAATTGATACGGATATGAACAAAGGGAGTGATTGGGATATGCCGGATCCGGATAGCACAGCCTTAAAAATATTGGAATATGTATCTAAGGGTAAACTTGATATTGTGCCTGATGAGATGGGGCAAGGGATGTACAATACCTGGCGAGAAGATCCTTCAAAGCTAGCAAAGATCTTTTCAGATCTTTATTATGTTGAAAATACGAACTAGAGACATAAAGCACGATCTATACATGAGCCTGGTTTTTAACGCGTCGAACTCGACGCGTTAAAAACCAGGCTCATGATCTTAAATAATCGAACTAGCATCGACAATCGACAGGCTGTTATTGTAATATCTGTTTAAACAGACCATCATTGTATTCGATTGTTTCATCGTCAGTATCCAAACTGGTACACGAATCCCTTGTTTAATTCACTATAAAATACTATCTTTTCTAAGTTTAAAACTTAGAAACAAGGAATAGTAATGTCATTAATAGATTTATCAAAACGTGTAGCGCTAGGCATAGATATCGGAGGTACCAATACGAAATTTGGGGTAGTCAATCATCGGGGTGAGGTACTTGAAAAAGGAAGTATAAGAACGAATGATTATGAACATGTTGAAGCGTTTATAGACGCTTTGTATGAGAAAGCCCATCCTTTTATCGAAATGTTTGGTGGTGAAGAGAACTTTGATGGAATTGGAGTTGGTGCTCCCGATGCGAATTATTATACTGGGACAATAGACCATGCCCCTAATCTTCCCTGGAAAGGCGTGATTCGATTTAGTGATTTAATGACTGCCAAATTCAATATTCCCTGTACAATCACCAACGATGCAAATGCCGCAGCCTATGGTGAAATGCTTTTGGTGCAGCAAGAGGAATGAAGGATTTTATTATGATCACTTTAGGAACAGGTGTTGGAAGCGGCATTGTTGCTGGCGGGAAGCTTATTTATGGACATGATGGATTTGCAGGAGAACTGGGGCATACGATCGTCAAACCTGGAGGAAGAAAGCATTGGAGCACGGGTTCTGAAGGAAGTCTGGAAGCCTATGCGTCTGCAACGGGAATCACAATTACTGCGAAAAAATGAGAGCTGAATTTCCGGAGTCAATGCTGAATCAATATCCCGAAGACGCCATCAACTCCAAAACTGTTCATAAATGTGCGGAAAAAGGTGACCCCATTGCCATTGAAGTCTTTAGGTATACTGGTCAGAAACTGGGGGAAGCATTGGCAAATTTTGTGATGTTCTCCTCTCCAGAAGCTATTTTGCTGTTTGGTGGGGTAATAAAAGCTGGTGATTTTATTTTAAAACCTGCAAAGTTGCACATGGAAAGAAATCTTTTCCTTTATTTAGAAATAAGGTGAAACTGGTTTTCAGTGAACTGGAGGAAGCAGATGCAGCCATTCTAGGAGCCAGTGCTTTGGTTTGGGAAAAGTAATTATAATAATGCATATTTAATTTGTGGAGAGGGGGCAGCGTTTTTACTATTAAAGGGCATAGTATTTGCTTAACTTATTCTTTAAAAAATTGAAAAGTTTCTATACAATTAAAAGACAAATTTAAATAGATGAAAAAGACCATTTTATTTTTTGTATTGCTCTGCACTGCTTTTTTTTCAAAAGCAGATCAACTTTCGGCACTAACACAGGCGCAGGCCGAGAAAGCTGTTGGATATCTCAAGAAGGAAGCAGTTGTTGTTTTGTGGTGCAGCTGTTGTGATAATGAAACACCGAAAAAGTTACCGTTAACGAGGTGTTTTTAAAAAAGATAGCGATGGAAAATATTATTCTGTCATATTAAAAGGTAGAGATGAAAGTGGAAAGGAAGTTGAAGAATATTTAGACCTAGCTTACGTGTTTGTAAAAAAGGTAAAAAAGCAAAGAGCCTGGGTAAGGTATTAAAATTTGAGTGCGACCCTGTACAAAACCTTTCGACTGGTCAGCTTAAGTTATAACAACAATTTTGAATCTGTGGAGCTAACACGCACAGCGATTGAAAAAAATCAGCATGGAAGATTCCATGCTGATTTTTTTGAAAGATACTGAACACCAATTTGAGGTATTACCTTCCGGATATCATCCCACCTAATACCTATCTGTAATCTATTCTGTTTGCCTCAGTATCTTCAAGCTGCCTTAAAATAGATTGAGGAATTTCATCGCTGTCAATGGGGAAGCTGATCGAATCGGAGATAAAGGTCTTTCTTTCTGCTTTTGAAATATCTCAAATAGCGCAATCGGTTCCTGATTAAAGCTGATACAGGTACTTATAAAATGCAATTCAAAGAGCTTATATTCTGGGTTTTTAAGCTTTTCATTGATGTCTTTTATTCTTGAAATAAAATGCCGCTGACGAATAAATGTATTGCTGTTCATTATGATAAAGACAAAGTCTGAATATGCTGTTACCTTCCCAAAATATTTGTGATGATCACCACCACTTCGTTCAATAAAATATTCATCAGAAGTTTCAGACTTGTAGATCTCCATCGCGGAACGCCATATCCGATCCTCTTTAGCCTGTAGAATATTGTCTGGAAGATTCCTGTTATAGGAATACCAGCATCCCACCAACCGATCCAAAAGCAATGTGTTCTGCTTTGCATTGTTCATATTAATCCGTAGATCATTAAAATTAAATGCTTCCGTATTTGAATTAATAAAATCAATATAATTTGCATAGCCTAAAACTCTGACGATTAAGCTCAGTTTTGCTAAATTAGGTTTGCTTAGAATGGTGGTCTTATTCTGGTAATACTTCTTTAGTTTGTTGATTATCAGGTGTTCATAAAGATAGTTGGAACCCAGTATTTCAGGTTCTTTGGTGATGCTTTTTTCTGTATTGTCCTTGATAATTAATTCATTAAGCTCTGCAACGATGTAAGACCATTCGGTTTTTGTGACATCTTCCCAATGATTTTTCTTCAAAAAATGCATGCTCAGAAAATTCATTAATTTCTCAAGATGCAGGATATCTTCTTTTTCATCCGTCTTTGTATAAGACTAATTTAAGATTTATTTACAACATAAAGAGACTGTTGTAGGACTTTTATATTTTCTAATCAAAGCATATTTGAATAAGAAATAGAACTTAAAATTTAAAACAATGGAAACAAACACCATACTACAGAACGATTCTCTCTGGAGCAGGCTTCAGAAGTTTTCGTTAGACAGTCCAGATGTTGATCTTCCTTTTTCAAAGAAACTGGCCAAAGAAGAAAACTGGACTTTGGACTTTACAAAAAAAAGCGATAGAAGAGTATAAGAAGTTTGTCTATCTCTGCTGTATTTTGCCGGACGGTGCTTCACCAAGTGAAACCGTAGATAAAGTCTGGCATATGCATCTTATGTATACTCAAAACTATTGGGAGGAATTCTGTCCGGAGATTTTGAAAAGAAAGTTACATCATCACCCATCAAAAGGTGGCGTCACAGAAAAAGTAGGCACAAAAAATGGTTCGGAGATACGTTGGCCAGCTATAGAGAAATTTTTAATCAAGATGCACCCCAAGATATTTGGAATAATAATCTGAAACCTTCGGGACTGAGTTGGTTTAAAAGATTAAAGCTGGTTCCCTTTTTGCGCTGCTGTTGATGATGACGTCTTGCCTAGGAGAAGTGATTAATACGTTGGCAGCCATGATTGTGTTGGTGATTAGTATCTTCTTCTTGCTAGGTTTTTTCTCCTGGATTTTTGGTGGTACTATCACGAAAAATCCAAAAAATGGTAACAATACTAATTCTGATGGCGGAAGTTGTGCTACTACAGGGGAAGCTGTAGCGGAGGTGGAAGTTGTGGTGGTGGCTGCGGTGGCTGTGGCGGTTGCGGGGGCTGTGGAGGTTAAGACCTGAATTTATACCGCTGAAGGCAACCTGAGCCAAGTGAGCTGAACGATTGAGCCCATGAATAATACCTTATCTAAAAATAATTGATGAACAAATAATTCAGACAGATGAAAAGAATACTATTTCACTCGGCCACAATTGTAATAAGTATGATCTGGCTTGTAATAAACCATCAAACTTACAATCCATTTTCTTTGAAAGGACCTGAATTTTTAAAGTTTTATTTGATCCTTTTATCCGGATTTTACCTTTCAGTTTTTAGTCTTAACTATTTACGGCAGACTGGTTCGAACACAACATTTTACTTTATGATGGTCATTCTTGTTTCAGGAATGATAAAAATAGCAATTGGCCTTTTTTAGGAAAACCAGTTGGTTATCTTATCATCCTATTAATAATACAGTTTGTCGCTATACGCCTATGTGGTTTTATTGGTGGAACAACTCAGAGAGAGGTCTGATGATATTTTAACTCCCGAACCAAGTGCAAATAACTATTAATCCATTCCCCACAAACGATGTATTTGCAGGAAATAGAGTAATAGACCGTATATGTTTAGCTGTATTGTTTGAAGGGATTCCTTATGCTCCCATTTTTTATTGCCTTCAAAGTGGATCATCCATGCAATGCCGAATTTATCCTGAAAGGACGCAAATAATTCGGCGAAAAACTGCTCGCCCAAAGGCATTTCCATAGTTTGGGCGCCTGCCGAAAGTTTATCATAAAGTTCTGTTGCCTCTGTTGCAGATTGAGCGTCCAACATCAAATAACTGCCTGTTCCAAAGGTCGCTTTCTGTCCGAAACTCTCCAAACAATCTGAGCCCATTAGCATAACCGAATCGTTAATATTGAGTGCAGTATGCATAATTTTATCCTTATCAGCTTCTGCAATAGGATGTTCGGGATCCGCAGGCATGTCGCCGAAACGATGAACGCCCATTAGTGGAGTATTAAATACTGTTTTGTAAAAGTCAAATGCTTCTTCGCAATTGCCATTGAAATTTAAGTACGCGTGTAATAATGCCATGATAATATTATTTTAGTTGAATACCTCAAAGATAAATTCGACGATGACACCAGTATGTCAATAGTTGTCGAGAATGGCTATTTATTGTTAATAAGCTTCTGGCTTTTTTGTTTCAATCATCCAGTATAAGATACTGCCGATAATATTGAAAAGGAAAACAACCACAACCCAAAGAAGTTTCTTGTCATTAGTAAACTTATTGTTGGTAACAATATTGTATAGTGTATAAATGACCAAGAACTGCGGAATAAACAAGAGGAGAAGAATGAGTTCTTGGGTTCCAATGTTTAAAAATAAAAGGTTCATATCCAAATCGGTTATAGCTAATAATTAGGTTATTAAGTTAATAGTATTAACACTAATATAATGAATTTAGTTTTGTAATTGTTCGCCTTATTGGGTTTTATCGTAATTCAAAATATCTTATTGAATAAGAGATAGATTAAGGCAGTAGGGTGGCTCAGATAATTCTGGGATATTCTAAAATAAAAAAATCCTCCTGAGATTTTATACTCAGGAGGATTTAAGTGCGGAAGAAGGGACTCGAACCCCCACGCCTTGCGGCGCCAGATCCTAAGTCTGGTGCGGCTACCAATTACGCCACTTCCGCATTAGGATTTCTTTGATGTCGCAAATATATAAACCTCAGCGATATCTTGCAAGTATTCTGCTTACATTCGTTGTACAGGGCAGATTATGAGTTAGATATTTTTAATGTGGGCTTTTCTGGTAATGAATGGACTTTATTGTTCCTCTTTTTTAAGCTATCGAACTTGACAGGTTTAGGTTGTTATATTAGGTCTTCAAAAAAATATTTTTTTGTCGTTGTGGAATTTGAAAATTTGCTGCATCCCTTTCTTGAAAAAATCGAATTGAGCGAAACTAAATCAATAAGTTTGTTTGATTTAATTTCTTTATTTTTAAATAAACTATAGCCAATAGCATTAAATATGAACTGGAGACTCTTCGCAATTAGCCTTTTAGCATTTTTTTATTCAACAGCCTTGCTTGGCCAAACTAATTTGTTTGACGGCAAACGCCGATCTTCTGAATATTACATTTATAAACTCAGCCCTGAAGTTTTAAAAAAGATCCATATTGATAAAGTGAAATTTGAAGAGTCGATGCTTACAGATTTTGTACTTAAAACTAAAAAAGAAGAAAGGCGAGTAGATCTACCCAGGGGAACTATGTACAGGTTCGGGCTGAGGAAAGCAATCTGCTGTACCGCGAATTTGTTGTGGATGATCTATATGCTAAAATCATACCAGGGGAGAAATTTGCGGTCTGTTTATATGATTCATTGGGCAAGCTGATCACAGATGCAAAACTGAATTTAGGCAAACATCGCATGTCCTATGACAAAAGGCATAGTTACTATAGTACCAAAAATGCTCACGATGGTGATATTGTTAAGATTTTACATAAAGGTGTTTATCACTATCTCAGTGTAGAAAAAACTCGTCCTATAAATATAGACAATCCCTATGGAGAGGCTTGAAGAATAGCTGGGTACGTACGAAATATCGGATTGGTAATATTTTTCGTAAGAAAAATCCCCGTGGAACACAGCGTTTTATAGTGTTTAATAAACCTATGTATAAACCAAATGATCAGGTCAAATTTAAAGCTTATCTCGAAAAAGGGAAATGGAAACCCTATAGAGATTCAGTTAACGTACGACTAATGGGTGGATATGGATTTGCCAAAGATACTGTTTTGACTAGGCTCGGACCATATCGTCCGGGAATGTATAGCTATTCTTTTGACCTGAATGCTGGATTAGGACTTATGTTGGATAAATCGTACCAGATTGTATTGGAATCGACCAGAGACAAAGAAATATTACATCAAGAAGTATTACATTATGAAGATTATGAGCTAAAAAGCATCACCTTTAGCATGAAAACCGACAAAACTATTTATGCTAAAGGTGACAGTATCCGTTTAAAATTAAAAGCTGTAAATGAAAACGATATGCCAATTTACGATGGCAAGGTAGAATTAACGGTTTTGCCCATGCCACAATTTTCCGCAAGTATGAAATCTAATCGTGTAAATTTTGTTCCCGATACACTCTGGAATACAAGCATATCGCTCACGGAAGTAGCTGAAAAAGAAGTCATATTGCCCGATACTATTTTTCCAGCAGATATTGGTCTTTCTTTTCAGGTAATTGGCACCTATCTGAGCTCAGATAATGAGCGATATAGCGAAACACTTGATCTTTCCGTGTTGGAAACAGAAAAGGAAATTCAACTCTCAACCAATGATGGAATTGCCGAAGCAAAATATTTTGAGCGGGGATAGAAAAAATAGGAACTGCAAAAGTTCAGGTCTTTGGCGAAAGCGGTGAAATTTTAAGAACAGAAAACAGCAAGCTACCCGCAACTATTCCGCTTCCTTGGCAGGCCTCGGGCATAACTGTTGAAACAAACGGAATAACCAAGACAATAGATCTGGAGGATGAACAAAAAGACAATTGAGCTATCGGTTTTATCGCGCTGCTGATTCTGTGATATTAAATGTCCATAACCCTGCTGCTATCCCTTTTTGGTATCAGGTACGCAAGGCAAAAAGAACCATTGCTTCGGGTTATACAACTCAATTAAATCAGGCATTTGCCGGAAAAGGAAACGATGGCTATAGTATGCAGATTACGTATCTCTTTGGGGAAGGTCACAGGTGATTAAGGAAGAGCTACCTTTTATACAGAAAAAACTGAATCTGGACATCAATACAGCAACAACAGTTTATCCGGGCCAGAAAGCCGAAGTACAGTTGTCCGTAACAGATATGACAGGTAAGCCGGTCAAGGATATTGACATTACTGCATATGGTTTTACCTCAAAATTCAAGAATACCAGATTCCCGAATATTCCCATTGGAGGTCTGATGCGGAGTGCAAGACCAATTCAAAATGACGACTTTGACTTGGATGAGGAGCAGATACAGCACAATAAAGCATTAAAAGATTGGGCGAGATGGTCGAAGGAAATGCAATTGGATACAATTGCTTTCTATCAATTCCTATTTCCAGCTAATTATTATGAGGCAACGCGGCCGCTCACAGGAAATCAAAGCCAACTTTCTCCGTATATCGTGGTAGATGGTCAAGTACAGGGGTACACATGTTATGGATCGACGGTACTTTGATCTACTCAAGGCAGACACAACATCAGGCTGATTATATCTTTGCAATTTATCCCGGGCAGCATGATCTCCGTTTTAGAACCAAGGATAGGGAGATCTCTGTCAAGGGCTTTTATGTTGAAAAAGGAAAAAGAATAGTAGCCTCTTTTAATGCTGCGCGAGATACTGTTTTTTCCTATTCGGACAAGACATTGCGACAAGGACAGATTATAACACGTATGCTTCCCAAAGAACAGATCGGAAATCTTGGTACTGCTGAAATCAATGAACTAAAAAAACAGCTTATTTCAGTAACGAATAACTTTGGCGCTTGGCAATTACCTAATCTAAACGCGCAGATCGAGCTACCTGCCTTTATCCAGACGGCAGGTGATCTTTATTATTTAAATCCTGAATCAAATACCATTTATAACAATAAGTTGAGAACCCAGGTTCCTTTACCTGTATTGGTAGGCCCTTTCCCAAGAACAGACATATATAATAATATTCCAAAAGTAGCTGCGCTAATCGTAGATACGACAAAAATTGGACGTTTTGAAATTGAAGGCGGGTACCAATACACTCTTTACCGGGACTATCAAAAACTCAAAAACTGGGATGCAAATTATATTCGCAAAGACGCCTATGATTTTAAGCCAAAACTGACTTTCGATGAAAAAATATGGGCGGTTGGAGACATCAGGAAAAACGTAGCCGATAAATTTTCTCAGCTCATGCAAAATAGTGGCGGACTGGCACAATTTGTTACGATAAAAAAGACCCAAAGTCCAAAGTATTTAATCTAAATCTGATCCTGGGAAAGGATTCAGACAGAAAAGACGTTAAGCCAACATTGATTTTTATCGAGCCAGCAAAAGAGGCCGATCGCGGTTATTTTAGGTTGTATTATGGCGCTGAACGTAATTTCAATAACCTGCCTGTCAACGATATTATAGTACATATTGTTAAAGATGATTCTACATCATACAGCCTACCAGTAAAGTTAAAGCCTCATGGTAAAAACTATCTAAAATTAGATGCTATTTCGTGGAGCCAAACATCAGATATTGCCGCTTTAGCTTACAAACTTGTTCGTGATGAAACCACTATACAGCGGGTGGCAAATCCGTTGCGGGATTCTATTCAGTATGAAGTAACGGGAGTGGAGACAGGACTAAAATTAGATCGGGCAGGTTTTATTGCCAAACGTAAGGATAAACAGCAAACGAGGGTTTTGGTATATCAGGGTGATACACCTCTGATAGGTGCGACAGTAAAAGTACAAGGATCGAAGCAAGGATATGTTACGAATTTTGAAGGAAGTGTTGAATTGAATCTTACGGAGTCAAACGATGCTACCCTAGAGATTGTCTCAGTTGGTTATATTGCCTCGATTGTAAAGGTTTCTACTGGCAAGGATTATTTTGTTGAATTGCGACCATCTGAAAATAATTTAGAGGAGGTGGTTGTCGTAGGTTACGGAATTCAAAGGAAGCAAGCAATGACAGGATCAGTAACGACGATCAGCTCACAGCATATGGAAAATAATATTTCACAATCCTTACAGGGACGTGTTGCGGGAGTGACCATTCGTGGGAGCAATACTGGCGGAAATGCCCGGCCATTGATATTAGTAGATGGAGTACCTTATACGGGGATCTTTCTAACCTTGCTCCAGGAACCATTGCTTCATTGAATACCATAAGAGATCAGTCTATGGTTGCACTTTATGGATCAAGCGCTGCGAATGGCGTAATCATGGTACAAACGAAAAGTGGCAGCGCGGCGGTTTCGCCAGCACCCATCACTATGCCATACCTGGAATCTGTAAATGCCATGCGCGTCAATTTTCATGATGACGCTTTCTGGCAGCCTAAACTAACAACTGACGCCATGGGTAAGGCGAGCTTTGATATTTCCTATCCTGATGATATCACAAACTGGAAGACTTTTTTATCGCTAAAGGGGCAAAAGATTTTACAGATACTAAGGAACTGCAAATTAAATCCTTCAAAGCTGTTTCAGCCCATCTGGCTATCCCGCGATTCGCTATTCGGGGTGATCGATTTATGGCGATGGGACGGATCGTTAATTATCTACTAGATACTTTGGAGGTATCCCGGACCATTAATAATGGGATTAATTCAACTGTAGCGAAACTAAAAATAGGTAAATCATATCGCGATCCCTTCGCTGTTCAGGTTGCCGAAGGAGACAGTGTGCGGCTTTCCTATTCTATTGGACTTCCAATGGTTACTTTGATGGCGAAAAACGAAGTATTCCTGTTTGCGAGAAAGGACTTGAACAACATCAGGGAGATTTTAAAGTACTCAATGATTCCAATCCTTATGAACTAAAAACATCCTCTGCATTAGGTGAGATTACAGTGCATGCAGAAGCAAATTCATTGGAATTGGTCCAACGGGAAATCGAGCAGATAGGAACTTATAAATATTTGTGTAATGAGCAACTGGCATCTAAATTAAGTGCGCTCCTTTCGAAAAAAATGCTTTCGACTCTTTTGAGCAAACCTTTTGGAGAGGAAAAAAGATACTCAGTCTCTTAAAGGAATTACGAAAAAACAGGAACACGAGTGGAGGCTGGGGCTGGTGGAACAAAGTGAAACCACTCCGTGGATCAGTAATTATGTGGTCAGTGTGCTATTGGATGCCGAAGATGCAGGTTATAAAACCGTGCTGGATAGAAGTAAATATATTGAACAGGAGGAATTGAATCTTAAAAATAGTTTAGCTTCGCTGGAGGTGCTTTTAGATAAAGATAGATTAACGGTAGCGAAAGAAAACTTGTTTAGTTCCTTGGTTTTTCTAAATCGTTTGGATCCCAAAGCAAACTATAAGGAGTATTTCTACGCGATCGATAAAAGGCTAAAAAGTAAAACTATCAAAGATAAATTATTACGTGCTTTGTTGATTTCTAAATTGGGGATTACAAACGAACTCGGTATTGCTGATACTGTACTCCAATATGCGTCAAAAACTATTTTAGGAGGAATGTATTGGACGAATAGACAGCTTGCGGATCAGCAACTGGGAGTATTCCTTCGTCCTAATGAGACTAATACCGAGAATACCTTATTGGCATACCGAGTTTTAAAAACAATTGGGGAGCAAGAGTCAGTGCTGGAGCAAATACGAAACTATTTTTTTTCGCACAGCGGCAACAAGGCAGTTGGAGTAATATATATGAGTCTTCACGTATTATACAAACCATCCTTCCTGATTTGTTGAAAGCCAATGGGACGACTTTTCAAGCTCCAGTAGCAATAGTCAATGGCAAACGTGTAACTACATTCCCGTATACCCAGAAATTTGCGCCATCAGATCAGGTTAAAGTTAGTAAGGAGGAACAGGACCATTATTTGTTACCGCATATCAGCGCTTTTGGAATCCGAATCCTACTATTGAGACAACGAAAGGTTTCAAGATCTCTACACGATTTAAGGGCAATTCGGGACAGGGTAATTTGTTAAAGAGGAAAGCCGGTCAAACTCGAAGTTTCGCTAGAGTTAACCGGCGAAGCCGAATATGTACAGATTGAAGTGCCAATTCCAGCGGGTTGCTCCTATGAGAGCAAATTAAATGGATATTATTGGAAAGAAGCACATCGTGAACATTTCAAAGATCGCGTTGTTATCTTTTGCAATAAACTGAGCAAAGGGGCACACTTATTTGAGATTGACTTATTGCCACGTTATACCGGAACTTATACATTGAATCCGGCTAAAGCAGAACTGATGTATTTTCCTGTTTTTATGGAAATGAAAAGCTGAAAGAAATAGAAGTAAATTAACAATTACAAAATAGATGATGAAAACAATGCTCAAATGGTTATTGTATGCCACAGTTGTATTTTTAGCTCTTTGTGCATTGAGCTATCATAATGATACAGATAATGATGGTAGCCTTAGTTTCGGTTTCCCATTAGTGATTTATCATAAAGCAGTCTATGTTTTTTTCGTAACAACTAATTCAATTGGACAGTTAACGGAATTTCACCCTGGCACTTTTTCATAGATGTTGTTTTTGCCTTTGCTGTTTCCCTTGTATTTACTACTGTGGGTCGCTGGCTAAAAAAAAAAAGAAAGCATAATAATCGTAATGGAATAACACCGATGTTTTAAAATATAAAGATGACTATAAAAAATTTAACATTCATTTTTATCTTGTGCCTGGCAATTTATGCACATGGTCAACAATTAGCTATTAAAGAATTGCAGTATCTTCCGTATAATGGTATCGCCATGGAGGAACTTTGTTAGATTAAAGGTTCGGTCAAATCAGTACAAATTACCCTTACAGAGTTTCAGTCTGTAACCATGGTCAATTCGCTGGATAAAAAACAGATTTATGCTATCCATACGACTATTGATGGTAGACTAAAATTTATGCACTATCTTTTTTAACATCTGTTTTCCAGGCCTCAAACTTATTGCGTAAGGCAGTTATAGCATTGACATTTTCATTTTCTCCGGTTACGACTAGATTGATTGATAAATTTTGAGGATCATCACTTGGTTTTGCGACTGGATAGCTTCATAACGGTTACTGTCTAAAATGAACAAAAAGAGACTATATTAAAGTTAATTCATTTTTTTAATAACAACCATACTTCCAAATTGAAAACTATTCGATTTGATTATCAGCTAATTATTTATCGCTACCAAAAACAGCCTGAAGATAGAGATGCTTTTCACAATATCGGATGTAAATTAGATCCCGTGCCTGTTTAATGGTTGTGTATGATAGAAGATATCAGCTTGAAGTTAATGTTGGAAATCTTGGCGATTGAAGAGTCGTAGTTATTGCTGGCAGGCATGACTATATCAGGTAGGGTTATATCAAAGATAACGAGTTGCAGCTATTTATGACAATACTTTTATTGCCGATGTTCTTGCCGATAGGCAATCGGAGATTTTCCGGTTTGCTGTTTAAAATAGCGGTTGAAGTTCGAAAGATTGTTAAATCCTGAGCTCGTACAGATGGCAGAGATACTCTCATTTCCGTCACGCAATAGCTTACAGGCATGTTCGATTCTGACTTCAATGAGAAAGTCAAAATAGCTTCTTCCGGTACGAGACTTAAAATAGTGGCAAAAAGCATTCGGAACCATGTATACTATACCGGCAATGTCACTTAGCTTGATGTCTTTGTAAAAATTGTCCATGGTGTACAAGTAGATCCTGCTTAAACGTGTTTCGTCTATTTTCTTAAAGGGTTTGATAGCGTCATTTTCGTAGCTCTGGGGAATATCTTGGCTTGCACTGATTTCATTTATTAGCAGTAGTAACAAAGGTAGCTGTTCGTAGCTTTCACAGCTTTCTAGCTTCTTGAGCTTCCTTATTGCAAGCGTTTTTGTCCGACCTTCGAGTTGCAATCCGACCTTTGAAGCGGTTAGTAGCTTGCTTAATAAATTGTTTTCAGGAGATTGAGGAAATCTTGCCCTAATTTGTTGGGATCAAAATGTAATGTGAACAGCTTGAGAGGTACCGGCGTCCTGCCGTGCTTCATGGCATAGTCATAATAGCGGTTCGTTTCGAATTTGAACATGTGTGGCGCATTTGCGCCAATGAGGATGATCGTACCGCTGGAAATTCTTTTGGACGATTGACCTATTGAAAAAGTTCCCTCTCCCGAACAGATATAAATCAGCTCGAGTTCACGATGACTATGGAAGCTGTTTGCGGCATGGTAAACATCAGCTGTTGCTAAGGTAAACATCGAATTTTTGGTTAGGATGGTCTGTCCAAAATAGTTTTCCATTTATATAATATAAATACAAATATACTTATGATGTAAATAAAATTATTAAAATAATATCAGTTTGTCTTAATATTTAACAAATGACTTCAAAAAATGCAGCCTAACTTCGTGTAAAATAATTGTATAATGAACAACAACAGATTTACAATGCGCCTGATTGAAGCCTCTATTGAGGATATTGATTTGGTAGGAGGGAAGAGTGCTTCCTTAGGAGAAATGTTACAGCATTTGAAACCTTTAGGAGTAAATATTCCCGATGGATTTATTGTGACCAGTCAGGCTTACTTTCAGTTTATCACCGACAATCAACTGGATCAGAAAATCAAAGATATACTGAAGGGTGTTGACAGTACAAACCTGCGGGAGCTGACCAGTTGTGGGGCTAGGATCAGAACATTGATTCAGCAAGGTATTTTCTCGTCGGCAATGGAACAGGAGATCCTGGTCGCCTATGAAGCGCTTATCGGTTTAGAGCATATACAGGACTTTGGTGTTGCGGTCCGTTCTTCTGCTACCGCTGAAGATCTCCCTGATGCCTCATTTGCTGGTCAGCAGGATACCTATTTAAATATTAGGGGCGGCAAGATCTGTTGGTAGCGATTAAAAATTGTTTTGCCTCTCTTTTCACGGATCGAGCGATCAGTTATAGAGAAGCATTTAATTTTGGGCATTTTAATATCGGACTTTCTGTATGCATACAACAGATGGTACGATCCGATTTGGGGCTTCAGGAGTTGCTTTTTCTATTGATACAGAAAGTGGTTTTAAAGATGCCGTGATTATCAATGGATCCTATGGATTGGGCGAACTTCTTGTTCAGGGGATGGTGAATCCGGACGAATTTATTGTATACAAGCCCTTGTTAAAAAGAGGTTACGCATCGATTGTAGAAAAGAAGCTAGGGAGCAAACAATTACAGATGATTTACAGTGTTTCAGAAAGTGAAACAGTGAAGGTGATCGATACGCCAGTGGAAAGCACGAAGCGATTTTGTCTAAGCGATGCGCAAATCCTTCAGTTATCCAAATGGGTGTGTATTATTGAAGAGTATTATACCGCGCTCAAAGGAAAATGGTGCCCTATGGACGTAGAATGGGCTCTTGACGGTTTGAAAGGTGATTTATACATTGTTCAGGCAAGACCTGAGACCATCCATTCACTAAAAAAATCCAATTGTATCACGGAATATAAAATCAATGCGAAAAACAGGTCCTCGCAGGTTCTTTTAAAAGGTATTGCGGTGGGAGACAAGATTGCTTCCGGGAGAGTTCATAATTTCAAAGGCGTCAATAAGCAAAATATACAAGAGATCAACTTTAATACAGGTGATATCATGGTTGCGGAGATAACCGATCCCGACTGGGAGCCAATTATGAAAAAGGCAGCTGCAATAATTACCAACAAAGGTGGGCGGACATGTCATGCTGCTATTGTTGCCCGTGAATTGGGGGTGCCCGCTATCGTGGGCTGTGATGGAGCGACAGAAACATTACTTACCGGACAGGAAGTTACTGTTTCATGTGCAGAAGGGGATACCGGGTTCATTTACCAAGGACAGATTCCATATAGTAAGCATGAACATGATCTTTCTGACCTACCTGATGTGAGTACGCCAATAATGATGAATATTGGATCCCCGGACATCGCCTTTCAATATGCGGAGTATCCGGCAAAAGGAGTAGGTTTGGCACGGGAGGAATTTATTATCAACAACTATATCAAGATTCATCCGATGGCGCTCTTAAAACATCGGGAACTGAATGATATCGAATTGAGCAACTACATCAGTTCGCTTATTACCGGTTATGCCGATGAGCAGCAATATTTCATTGAAAAGCTGTCCTACGGAATCGGTAAAATCGCTTCGGCCTATTATCCAAATAAGGTAATCGTTCGTTTTTCAGATTTTAAAACTAATGAATACTATAATATGCCCGGTGGAAAGCACTTTGAACCCGGAGAGGAAAATCAATGATTGGTTGGAGGGAGCTTCGAGATATTATTCAGCGGCCTATAAGGAGGCCTTTGGGATGGAATGTAAAGCGATAAAAAGGGTTCGCGAAATAATGGGGCTAGACAATGTCGTTGTTATGATCCCATTTTGCCGTACAGTAGATGAGTTGCTGCGGGTTTATCAGGTGATGGATGAATTTGGTCTTAAACGGGGCCAAAAGGGTATGGAGGTTTATCTGATGGCGGAAGTTCCTTCCAATATCATCCTCGCTGAAGAGTTCGCTCGTTATATCGATGGATTCTCCATTGGATCGAATGATCTTACCCAGTTGGTACTTGGATTGGATCGCGATTCGGCCTTAGTCTCCGGTTTATATAATGAGCGCAATGCTGCGGTCAAAATAATGATTGCGAACCTTATTCGCACCGCAAAGAGGCAGGGAGTCAAGGTCGGCATCTGCGGTCAAGGCCCATCCGACTATCCAGATTTTGCCCAGTTTCTGGTCGAAGAAGGTATAGATTCTATTTCCGTTACACCCGATTCCTTTATGAAAACAGTGAAAGCCGTCAAGGAAATCGAAGAGAAGTTGGTCGCCTATTAACGCGAAAAATGCTCCCGGGATCAAAATCTCGGGAGTATCTCTTATATAAAAATTATTCTACTGTGATTTTTCCTATAGTTACTTGAATTCTGTCAGATTTGCTAAATCCGGGAAAAATGATACCTGCTCTTCTCCGCAGAGAAAAGCATTTGAAATTTTTCAGCAGTGTTGCCTTGGAGCTGTTTACACTCGAAACTTTTATAAATCAAGCTAAGATGTTTAAAAGCAATTATTAAATACGAAGAACAAGCCTGTTCAATGAGGCTTAATGGAATATGTCGTATATTGCCATCCGATTTAAACCAAATAAGTATTCAATGAAAAGATTGTTTTATATAATTTTAGCCGCCGCTCTGGTGTTTGGTGGTTGTGCCGGAATAAAAGGTAAGTCTGATAACGCAGGCTGGAAACCATTATTTGATGGAATGGATATTAATGATTGGTTTGTCAAAATTCATCACCATGAAGTTGGTGAGAATTATGGGAACACCTTTAGGGTTGAAGATGGAATTATTAAGATCAGATACGATCAATATGGTGATTTCAATGATCAGTTTGGTCATTTATATTATAAAACACCGTTTTCTTATTATCACTTAAAATTTGAATATCGGTTTGTGGGTGATCTTCACAAAGGAGCACCTTCGTATACATTGCGCAATAGTGGTGTCATGTTTCATTCACAAGATCCCCGCACGATGCTGAAAGAACAAGATTGGCCCATCTCTGTAGAAATGCAGCTTTTGGGCGGATTAAGTGATGGCAAGCCACGGCCTACAGGTAATATGTGTTCTCCGGGGACTAACGTGGTTTACAAAGGTAAGATCGCTTCTTCACATTGTTTAAATTCGACTTCCAAGACCTATGATGGTGATCAATGGGTTAAGGGAGAATTGATAGTATTGGGTGATTCACTTATTAAACATATTATTAACGGCGATACCGTTCTTGAATACTCAAAACCGCAGATCGGAGGGGGAACAGCAAATGGGTATGACCCCAAAATTAAGATTGATGGTAAGTTGTTGAGTAGCGGATTTATCGCCTTGCAGAGTGAGGGGCAACCAGTAGATTTTAAGAATATCTGGATCAAAGAGCTCCCTAAGCCAAGAAGGTAAAGATTGCTATACTTTAGCCCTTGGTTTCATGTACTAACAATTTTGTAAGTCCTTTTATTGCTATCTATTGATGGGTACCTTTGAAAATACAAAACTTAGCAATATGGATTAAAAAATAACATCATCGGTTTTCATCATATATCTATTAAAGCTAAGGACTTTGAGCATACTGTGGATTTTTATAAGAATTTTGGTTTCGAAATAGTACACAGCTGGTCCTTACCCGATTTCAATTTAGAAAAATGTGTTATGCTTCATAACAGAGCCATCAATTATTATTTGGAGATATGTGATGAAAATGCAGCTATACCAACACAGGGCAGAAAAAGAAGACCGGATGACGAATACATAGAAAATGCTTTGCTTCATATATGTTTCGTTGTGAAAGATGCGGATGCGGCAAGAAAACAAGCCCTTGAATATGGGGCCAAAGACCTAAGTCAAGGCTTGTTTGAGCTAGATTTATCAAATGGTACAAAAACTATTCCTGTGAGAAATAGTTTGGTATACAGTCCTAATGGGGAAGTGATAGAGTTTCTGGAAAAAATAGATTTTGGTTAATCTTGATCATGAAATGCGGAAAGGTCTATTAGAATTTTTCGAGCTTCAGGCCTTTATCTGTCAATGAATATATCGACGAAACCTTGCTTTTATTCTTTAAAATTAATCCATCCGCCATTAATTCGTTCAATTGTTTAGAAAGCGTTCGGTCGCTTATTTCAGGTAGAAGGAGTTTGAACTCCGAATAGCTTGTCTCGGTTTTAAGCAGTTTGAATAAAATGGAAAGCTTCCAGCGTCCGCTAATTAATGATAATGTCTTAAAGGCACTGCAATATTGTTGTAGTGCTTTTTCATTGACGGCATTGGTCGAATTTTCTTTACGCATACGTATTATATCTTGAAAGACCACGTTTTTGTTCATTGTTATCCCACAGTGCGGTGATCATCATTCACTTATTAAACATCGTTTATTTTACTTTTTTGTACAGAAATGAAAATTTTATAGTTTCCTTTTAAATCTTGTGCTCCGCGTTCTGCCGTGGGATAGGGGCAACATTCTGTAATGTAACGGTATAGCCGTTAAAATCAGTAGATTTCTGATAATCCCTTGTTTGCATATCCGTTGTCGCGAGATTCAAAATTACGGGTTTGGTAGCCTTATCCGTTAATTCAATTTCGGCAACAGCAACTCCGGCCCATATACAATCCACCCCTTCGGGGCAACGGCTTTCTTCTACAATGCGGTTGAATTTAATCTGCAATGGATATTCTTTCAATATTTTTGTTGTCCCTCAGTTAGATGTATACTTTCTACTTCTTTTCCATAAGTATTAACAGTCTTTTGGGAGATACAACTTGCCAGACTATAAATTCCTAAACTCAAAATGAGAACTTTATGTATCATAATTTTTCCTTGATTGAATTCACTAATAAAACTTTGTGTAATTATTGTCCAAAACTAAGCTATATTAAATGAAATTTTAGATATTGAAAATAACTAAAATTCTAGGATAGTTGATTTAAAAGAAACATGAATGTGAATTGTGGCTTATAGCCAAGTACATGAGCTGCCTTATCACTTCTGTATACTCGATCTATTGAGGTTGGAAAGTTCCAGCCTTTTTGTTTGTATATTTCAATGGCTTTGGGAATACGCTTAGTGATAATTTGCAAAGGATTAGATTTTAATTCAATTAAATCATCAACTTCAAAAGGGGATCCACTGGACACATTGAAAATCTGAAAATCTGTAAAGTGGAATTCAACACCGAGTCGAAGAGCTTCAGCGCCATCTCTTTCATCTAATCCCTATACAAACGATGGTTTAACATGAGATTCTCAGGTTCGGGAAGGAATCTACCTACACGATAGACGCTAGTCATTATTTGTTCTTTTTTAAAAAAATCTCTACAGAGTTCTTCACAGGTTTGTTTTGTGATGTCGTAAATATCACGTGGTTGGATTGTTAGTTCTTCCGTAACCCATACCGCTTTTTCATCATTAACCATGGCGTTGCCATATATAGAAGTTGTGCTAGTAAAAAGAAATCGTTTTATACCGTTTTTTACACAGGCATTTAGCAAGTTCAATGTCCCGTAATATTTGTATCTATAAAATGTTGTCGAATATAATTTAAATCCATATGTCTTCCATGTAGTGCTGCCGTATGAATAATTGCATCATAACCAACAGTAAATTCGATGACAGAATCAAGTTGTTGGATATCTAGAAAGTGATCTGTCATGTTACTTTCCAATAAATCAATTCCTGTGACATGATGTCCCGCCTGACGTAGCGTCTGAACTGTTGTACTTCCTAGTTTTCCCGCTGAACCTGTTACTAATATGCGCATCTTTCTATTTTTTTTTGCGAATAAAAGTAAAGATATTACAAATACTATTTAAAATAGTGAAGCCAGATCATTGTCCTCTTCTCACTACATTTTTTACTAAGCTATCAGTTGTTCTTTTTTAAAGAGATATTATATTCTAACGTTGATCATTTGAAGTCTATTTTAGAACGTTCTTCAGATGAGAAAAATGGATTATAGCAGAGAACAATAAAACGGATGAGATCATTATTAATCGATCTGCAGTTTAAGTATTTTATGCGGCTGGTTAGGTATTTTAACTTGTTTTATAACAGCGGCTTGGTTTTATAATATATAATTTTGATCTTTATCCAGTTATAAACGTAAAATTTGAGTCCTTTACACAACCTTCCTGAAGAAACACTGATTCTTTTATTGAAAAAAAAGAACCAACAGGCTTTTAGTTATCTTTATGATAACTATTCGGAGGCACTCTATGGAGTGGTGTGTCGTATGGTGGCTTCAAGTGAGCATGCCGAGGAAGTGATACAGGATGTATTTGTTAAGATCTGGAAGCATGTGGATCTTTTCGACGCTGAAAAAGGCAGGCTCTACACCTGGATGATCAGTATTGCCCGGAATACCGCCCTAGACTACCGAAAATCCAAGGCTGTGTTAAACGAACAAAAAAACCAACCGCTTTCAAATATCGTAAATAGTAAGGAAGAACAGGATCAGGCTCAAATCGAACAGAGCAGCAAAGCAGATTTTATTGGATTCAGAAATATTTTGGATAAATTAAAGCCTGAATGGCGTATCTTAATCGAGATGGCATACTATGAAGGCTATACGCAACAGGAAATTGCCGAACAGCTTGACGTTCCTTTGGGAACGGTCAAAACACGTACCAGAGCTGCGTTTTTACAGCTACAACAATTATTAAAGGAGTATCGTTAGTTTTGGATATTAAAGCATACATATCGTCAGGGATTATTGAATCATACGTTTTGGGGCTTGCTTCGGAAGAGGAAGTGAGCATCTTGAACTGTATTCGAAAAAATAATGTCGAAGTGGAACAGGCCATCGCTGAGGCGGAGAAAACGCTCGAAGAGTTGGCTGATATCCAAGCGATGGCTATGCCTGTGTCTCTAAAAGAGGATATCTGGAATAAGCTAAATACAGAAAATCTAGTTGCTGCTAATGATCTTTCCAAAGGAAAAGAGACTGAAATAGATAACAGTAGAAAACT
The DNA here is from genome assembly GCF_019285695.1 of Sphingobacterium sp. E70. Taxonomy (NCBI): domain Bacteria; kingdom Pseudomonadati; phylum Bacteroidota; class Sphingobacteriia; order Sphingobacteriales; family Sphingobacteriaceae; genus Sphingobacterium; species Sphingobacterium sp. E70. The sequence continues at coordinate 4,379,739 of NZ_CP079104.1, forward strand.
GAATACGAAGGAGGATCCGAGTAATATAATTGTACCACGTAAGTCCTACAATTGGGCAATAGCCGCGAGCGTGTTGCTTGTACTCAGTGTCGGCGCTAATGTGTTGCTGTATCAGCAAAACAATGAAACGAAAGATAAACTGACAAAGACGAGTGCTTCGTTTGATCAGCAACAAGCGAGCTTAGCCACCTTACAAGATAAATGGCGCCTTGTGCAAAATCCTGCAATAAAAACAATTCCGCTAAAAGGGGTTGAAAATAAACCAGACCTTCATGCTTTGGTTTTTGGGATCAACTTTCGAAAGCAGTGTACCTAAATCTTGAGCAGATGCCTGTTGCTCCTAAAGGTAAGCAATATCAATTGTGGGCAATGGTTGATGGTAAGCCGGTGAATGCGGGTGTATTTCCATTGGATGCAAAGGTAGATGGCACAAGCAAAATGCTGGACATACCCAAAGCGCAAGCTTTTGCTATTACATTGGAGGATGAAGGCGGCAAAGATGTGCCTACGCTTAGTGAACTCTATGTTATGGGCGGTATCTAAAAAATGCCCTGATTCGATAAACAAACCAGGACATGCTAAACAGATAAACTACTTTTTTTTTTGTTATGCTTTAATAAATAAACCTGCAATATTAAGTACAGCTTCTGCAGAAAGTGGTTCATCAAAAGACTGGGTAGCCGCATTTGTTGATATTTTTCCCATAGTACTAGAGAGGCCTGTGATGTCCACTCCAGCTTGTGTAATATTGTTTTCACCAGCATATATAGGGTCTACAACTGCGCCGATACCGGTGTCATTGCTTCCTGTGATCCACGGTTTTTGATCAGTTGCACCTCCACCACGGGCCCGTCGCATCTGACGGATGTGGGAGGCATGTCTCGCTTCTACCGAATGAATCTGTAAAGCTGCTGTAAGCACAACACGATTACCGAGGAGTATACCAGCCTGTCCTTTGTATGCGCGTACCCCTGTATCTTCAAAAGCTTGTGCAACAGCTAAAAAGGTGTCGTAATTGCTAAAGACATTACCAAAAGTACCCCAGCAGTAAAATCAAATGTAGGTTTGGAAACAGCTTTATTGCCAAGTACCTGTTTGAGGAAATTGACATGCGCAACTTCATGGTCGCGGATGGTGGTGATGGCACCAAGTGGTCTACCCGATGGAATAAGACCAGCTTTGGCAACCCCATTGTATAGTATTCCGCTTCGAGATATTCCAAGGTCAAGGCGTAGTTAAGTACACCGTTGACGTCAGTGGGTGCGGTAGCCCCATAAGCCTTTTAAAGAGTTCGCTGATTAAAAAGGAATTGCCGCTAGCGTGACTTTTCCGCTTATAGAGGCCAGATTTTTGATAGCTTCACGACGTGGGCTGATGCGATCGCTAAATTCTGGATCTACAGCATTTATTTGGTCAAATACGTTTAAGAGATTCATGATAATTAGATTTTAAGTGAATTAATAGGTAGGTAGATCCTTTACATCTATTTTTGATTTGATAAATGGTGCCGCTGCACTCAAAACTACGCTAGGGCTCTTGGCCAGGTCAAGTCCATTGGAATCGACAACTTCCTGGTTGGCAAAACTACCATTGTCGATCATATCACGCACCCAAGCGGCATGTCTGGCTTCCACGGAAACGATTTTACCTGCTAAAAGGAGATATTTAGGATCTTTAATCAACCAACCGGCACCATTATAGGCCGAAACACCCAGATCTTCAAATGTTTTAGCGGTAGCTAAGACCGATGCTCGACTGCTAAAATTAATACCTGATAAGTTGAATTCAAGACTGGATATGGCTTTTGCTCCCAAAGCCACTTTAAAAAACTCTCGATGGGCAATCTCGTGGTTACGGATATCTGTAAAGAAGGCTTTTTCCATATCCGAAATGCCTGAATAAGGATTGTTGACCAACTGGATGTAAAAAGCAGCTTCAAGCTGTTCCAATGCATAGGCATAATTTAAGATGGCTATGTCCCCACTACCGAAGTACATGCCTTTACCACCATTATCCATATCGTCATCGCGATCTTTTTTACAGCTTGCCACGCTAAGAATGGCAAGTGAGGCGGCACTGGCGCCTGCAAATTTTAGAAAATCTCTACGTCCGAGATCTTTCTTTTCAAATTCACTATCGGAGGTCAATAGTGACTCATTGTTTGGTGTTATCTTTTTCATAACAAAAGTCTTTTAGTTTATAATTTTTCTGTACTTATAAGCATTTACGACTTTTTGGATTGCTTGGATTGCGGAGATTCTTTTTTAAAAAAAAAAATTTGTACTGAAAAAATACCACTATCGCTTTTCCTATCAGAATGGATGTTGTCACCCTAACTATTTCAAATACCAAGATATTCAAATGCATTTCAGTTAAGAAACCAATTGGCAATATAAAATTGTGTTTTTCCACCTATTAGACCAAAAATTACCCCAACCAACAGCTCTGATTCACCTAGATTTGATTCGTAACTGAATTATAATCCAAATTCCAAGAGGAAACTGGTAACTAATCCCAACTGATAAGCGAGCCAATCAACTGTGATTAGTGATCTGGACCAATGGATAATTTAATGAACCAATAGAATAAATAGACCGTTATGTTGACCGAAATAAATGCCTATATGCATCTAAAAAAATATATCAGCCTCAATGAGCTTGCTGATCTTGATATGAGTATTTTCTATTTCAAAAAAGACCATTCCTTGTTATGGATTTATTTAATGAAAAGATCTATTTCAACGAATGTGGATTAGAATGGTTGCGCACGGAAAAGCAAGTAGAATTGCCTGTTCAATGGATTCGAAGTAAATATCTTCCAACCAAAAATTGGGTCGGACTGGCCGTAGATTGTAAAAAAGATGATTTAATTAAGCAACTGATTGATGAGTTTTATTTGGCCACATACAATATGTTGCTTCGGAATTAGGAGAGACTTTTTAAATATAGATGCAGCAGCAGTTTAACTTTAAGTAAGTATTGGAGGATTGTATTTTCGACGCTACTTTCGCGAATCAAAAGCAAGTATTTGATCTTTTAAAGAACATAATTTAAAGTTTATCCCCTCCTGCAAGCTCCCTCGGGAGGAGATATTTATTTACACTTTATTTCCTGTCAAAGCGCTGAATTTATTACCTCGTTTGTCTTTATAAAAATCCCCGTCTTTCTTAAAGCTTCCTGCATCTACACCTTCTAGCCGTTGTTTCTGATAATATACATTTTTGGTGTCTTTTCCGAAATCACGACCGACGGGTATAAATGTCTTTACATCCGCATCCGGAACTATTTCTTGATCATAGTATATATGGTTCTTGTCTTTTGAATAAGGGTTGTCTGCATATATTCCATCTTTTTCATGTACAGGAAATAATTGAAAGGAGGAGGCATCAACATTTGTGTATTTAAAATCTTTGCCCCGGAATAGGATGGTTTTATTGTTGACACAAATTATATCCTGATCAAGCACCCGAATGGTATGTATGGAATCAAATGATTTCGTTAGGGCAGTAGAGCCTTGCTGAAAAGGCGGATAGCATATTGTATTTTCGATTCTCATGTAATACTTATTTATGGCTTCAACATTTCCGGTGTTAGGCATGACTGACCTAAAGTCCCCAATATTAGGCGAAACATAAACAGAATCTTTATCCTTCAGAAAAAGTCATTGACGAATGCAAAAGTTTTCCGATCGGCCTGTATCATATCATTAGAGTAGAAGTAATGGTCTTTGTCCGGGCCCAGTTGATATGATTGCTGATTAGTTCATAGGTTTTGGATCCGCTCCTTCAATGATATTAAAGCCCAAGACCTGATCAATATAATATACGTGAAAACGATCTTTAGGAACCTGATTGTCGACATAAAAGGAATTCCTGTCTACCAGTTTTTGTGCCATATTACGAAAGTATACGGAGTCTTTGTCTTTGCCTATATCTTCCGCCAAAACCTCAAACGATTTCGCATCAGCCTGCATTTGCAATATGCCCAAGCTAAACCAATTGCCATTCTGACAATAGACTACCTGTCCTTTGGAATCGATAAAATAGGAACTCGATTTTTGCTTATCAACCAGTTTGCCAATATCTTTACATGAGGTACAAAAACTGAGTAAAATGCAAGCCAGGAAAAAAAAGTATTTTTTCACTTGCCCGTTTGGTAGAATCGATGCCATCTTCTTTATAGTGTTCATTTATATAAATTTACACTGTGGAATTTAAAAAGGGAATTTTTTTGTGTAAAATTATAAAGAACCAAATCTAATATTAGGTCAATAAACCTTTTGGAATATTTGGTTTTGCAATGGATGTGTATTTGTGATCTGCCAAATATTCAGGTATCTTTATGAAATGAAACCTGTTTTTCCTGCTACTTATTCTACACTCTGTCCAATCGCATTATCTTCGCTGATTTCAGCGAAATATAGACTTGAAAATGTTCAATGTAAATTTCTGCTTCGCGGGGTAGGGGATACTTATCTTGTAGAAGCTTCTGAAGCCAAGTTTATATTGCGGGTTTATCGTTCATCACATCGAAGTTTACCGCAGATAGGAGAGGAAGTGAAATTGTTGCAAGCGTTAAAGGAGGTAAAGGTTTCCGTATCCTATCCGATCACTGATATTTTGGGAGAATCAATACAGAAAATTGAAGCAGTAGAGGGGAGCGTTATGCGGTGTTGTTCAGTTTTGCCCGAGGTCAGGTCGTCCGGTCTTTGAATGAAAATCAGCTTCGTGTTTTGGGAAACGAAATGGCACGTTTTCACCATACCTCATCCACAGTTAGTTTGGGCGGAGAAAGATGGACTTTCGATCTTGAGACAACAGTTTTTAAGCCTTTGGAAAAGCTGAGACCTGTTTTTAAAGAAAACGCTGGAGAATATAGCTGGTTGTGTGAGATGGCTCATCGTATTGAACAAAAACTGTCGCAAATAGATCCATCGGTATTTTCAAAAGGCTATTGCCATTTTGATTTTCTACCCAAAAATTTTCATTTCGAAAATGATTCGGTGACTTTCTTTGACTTTGATTTCATGGGGTACGGCTGGCTGGTGAATGATATCATGACCTTTTGGCAACACCTCATCTTAGATGTATATACTGGGAGGATGACACAGCAGGCTGCTCATGATTCCTATCGCATCTTCTTGGATGGATATCGTCTTATACGCCCTGTCGAAGATGAGGAATTAGCGCTGGTACCCTATCTTTCATTGGGGTTTTGGCTGTTTTACATGGGATTCCACACCTCTCATGATCAATTCTCTGTATTTAGCCAACCCCACATTTGAATTTTTACACGGCCTTCTTAAAACACATCGTGAAGAATTATTGGGATAAGTGCTAATTTTCACAAGCTAAATGATCGCGTCCAAGATAAATTGCCCTATCGTTCTGTTTGGGATGGCGTTTAGCTCTTTTCTTATCAAGCATATTCAATAGGCCCCTCGACTGGTAGAAATTTGTGAAATTGAGCGTCCTTAAATTTACTTTACGATTTCATGAATTTTATTTTTTAGCGCATCACCTTTCAGATCCTTCGCTATTACTTTTCCGTCAGGATCTATCAAAAAACTAGCAGGTATTGTTGTAATTCCATATTGCTTGTAAACGTCACTATCGCTAGCCTTTAAATCGGACAATTGGGTCCATGTGAGACCATCTTTTTGACAGCTCTTTTCCAGTCATCTTCTTTATGATCAATGGAAACGCTGATAATAGAAAAATTTCGCTTCCCATATAATCTATCGATTTCAATCAGGTTGGGATGTTCGTTTCGACATGGTAGGCACCAGGAGGCCCAGAAATCGATTAAGACGAACTGCCCTCTATAGGATGACAATTGAACAATATTTCCATGAATGTCTTTCATGTCAAATAAAGGCGCGTTATTTCCTATTCGTATTTTCTTTTTCTCTCTGATATTATTTCTCACGATATCTGCTTGTGGCATCGCTTTAAGTCGCTCACTCAATCCATTGAAGACCATTTCGGTTTTATCTATTAACCTGTTTATTTTTGAAATCTGGTCGACTAGATCAAGGCTAATATAGGAGTCGGGAAAATCTCGGGCAAAATCCAATTCCTGATCTTTCCAAATGAAATACAACGAATCTACAATCCGTTGATTTTGCTTTACCAAAATAGTATCTTTCAATTCCTCCGCATTAAAAAAGTAGGGGTCTTTTATACTTTTTAGTTCATTTAAGATACGAAACAACCTTTCATTTTTCAACTGAAGTATTCGGTTTAAGTCTGTACCTGAAAGAACAGAATTGCTGAGGGTGTCATTGCTTCTCAAGATTATTTTCCCTGCCTCCAGGAAAATGCTCTTACTGTCACTTATGAAATTATAATTATTATTGGTAGGATTCTGATTTCTGGACAATGAAGCGGAAAGGGGAGAGTTTCCAATTTTTCCTTTAAATCGAAAGGAATTATTCTTGACCTTTGTCGAATCTATAACAAGCTTCCCATCTTGCTTGTAGACGAGATAGATAATATCGTTATCTGACATTGTCTTTCCGATCCCCATAATTTGGAAATCCTGTTGCGCAGAAGCGGCTTGTGTATGGAGTAATAAATTGACAGTAATCAGTATTATTGTAAACCAGATTTGGGCCAAGATTCTTATTAAAGTCATTATGTCGGTTATAATTTTTAAATAAAAATACTTAAAAATTTGTATACATATATTTTTTGCTGTGGTGGAACTTTATCAGAACGATCTGTAGATGTCTAATTATTTAAGACATGAGCTTTTTTTCGCTTTTATTTTGCTTTTCCGCTTAGCTTTTTGATCCAATTTATAGCGATTTTAATAGGAGCTGAAGAGTCCGAAGCTGTTAGAAAGTGCCCCATTTCTGGAAATAGACAGTATTCAAAGGGTTTCCCTTCAATTTTAAGTAAATTGAGATGATCAATGGATAAACCGACAGGGATTTGGACATCTTGTCCACCAAAAAGCCAGATTCCTGCTGTATTTGAACTGCGAAGGGATACCTGCGGATCGGTTGTAATAAATTTATATCTATCGGGGCAGTTCGGATATGGTCCCTTACCTCTTGCTCGGTGTGATTCGACCAAAAATTTGCCTTTCCTTCGGTAAAAAATTGAAAACGGAGCTGTTCCAATGTAGGAACTACTGGTCCACTAAAAATGACCGTAAAATCCACGTTGTTTGATTTATTTGATGCCAAAGGAATAATCCAGCCAGCTTGGCTGCCCCGAGAGACCAATATGTGTTAGTTTTTTTCCAAAATAATTTTTAAGGGTTAAAACTGCTGCACTGGCATCCTCCGCTAGAAGATTGAGGTTTGCTGAGTCAATATTATTCGTACCAACTTCGGGACCGGCATATTCCCCTCCTGATTCACCAACCCCTCTCTTATCATAAGTCAATACAGATATCCCATTTTTAGCCAACATTGCTGCAAACTTATTCGATCTAAGTTCTTGTCCAGATCCGTGGACTATGACAACTCCAATTTTCGAATTTAAAGCGGTGAAAATTGTCCCCGCTAATTCAATCCCTTTACTTTTAAATTTTATATCTTTTACGGTGTATGTTGTAGTTTGGGCGATTATGTTGGTTGTAAATAATAGAAAAAGTAAGAGTAAAATTACGCTTTTATGTAATCTCTCTTTCGCATATTGAGTCGGCGATTTATGATAAGAATACGCTATACTTAAGTGTTTTTTCATTGGGGATCTATTTTTAAAGTTATGTTGCCTAAATGTCAATGGTGAACTATTATTTTGTGCATCTAACTTAGTTATTTTCGAGTTCCCTTCTTGGTATTATTTAGGTGAAGTGTTTGTTTTAATCGGTGAAAGCACCAATATATCGGTAAAAAAAAAAGACTTTTTCTTTTCTCATGTAATAGATTACCGAATCTTTAGAGGTTTTAGATCATCGGTCTCCGGGGCGAAGTGACCATCTAAATTGAATCTAGATATAATCTGTAAAAATAATCTTATAACCGCTATCAATAATCAAATTTGGCCAAATTGGCAATAAAATCAGCCCTAATCTAATTTCCTAAGCGCTTTAGAGTTTCGCAATAAAAATACATATTGAAAATAATCTGTCGTATGGGTCTTATCGCTGGGGATAATATTTTCACCAAACATTCGTGACTTCACCGATATTAGATCTTGAGAATCCAAATAAGGCGAATCCTTCGCATTTAGCTTAAATAATGAAATGCTATTCGGCTGGCTCATTTCCTTTAGATCGTTAATTCCTTTCACGAGCATCAGGGGCCATCTGCATTTATCAAGCTACTTTTTCGTCCGGTGGCGTTGGGAATTGCGGATTCTTTGGGAGATACATTTCACTATCAAGGGTATAACTGACCAAACTTGTTATTTTACGACCTTTGTCTTTTAATCTCGCAGCGAAGGGAACGCTAGTTGTATCTTTTCCTTTTGTAATACATGGAAGAAGCCAAATAATCCATAAAATTTTTCACCTTCTAGATGATGCTTTTTGATATAGTCCTCCAGATTAAGCATCATTGCCGAATCTCGGGATATAGTCGATTTATCGTTTACAAAACTTTTGTCAATGCCAATGACGCTGATTTTTGCACTGTCAGCTAGCTTTTGATTATAGTCATATATTTCGATCCATTTACGATATAATTCGACACTCGATTGTTGAGGGATGCGTTTGCGTATAGCAGTAACAACCTCTTTTAGCAATGCCTCATCTTTTACGGATTTTGAAAGAAAACAGTTTAATTTGTCTGCATTCGTACTATCCATCTCAGCGATATAGTACCTAATATTCAGTTTTTTATTCAAGTATAAAAGAAGCTCTTTATCCAGTTTTTGGTTATCCGCATAACCATGGATTTCCCAAGCAAAATGACGTCCGAATTATAGAAGTTATCGTCGAATAACTTACTTGGAATACTATCCGCAATCTGCACTTTGTGCAAGCTGAGGTAATCTGTATTTTTCTTGTTAACTGTTCCGATGAAAATCTTGTTGGAAATAAATATATAGCTAAAAGCCAGTGCAAGAACGGCTAATATGGAAACAAATGCGTACTTAAGAATTTTGAAAAACTTCTTCATAATTTGGGTTTTGACAAAAATATTGTTTTTCAATCAATGAAACAATAACTATTCAGTTGTTTAATTCAAAGTGTCCTTCGATTTTGAGCAAATAATGTCCAAAATCGATTTTTGGGGTGTTAAAGGTACAGCAATCAGTGAAAGGTTTTAATCATACACAGGTTGTGCTATCGAAATAGCAGAGTCCAATTAAACATTCCATACTGTGATGACTTTTTAACTCAACTTTTGTTAGGTCTTAGTATATAACTGGCCTACATGTCCTCGAGTTCTTCTTTTGAATAACCGACGGTACAATCCATGCAAGTATCCCCATAAGCACGATATTCATCATAGGCATCATTTATTTTCCCAAAGAGTGTGAGGATGCGGTCTATTCTATGTGAAGTCCATTTCCCCGCACGATAAGGGCTGTATTCACTAAAGGTCGGAGGAAGTAAATTGTAGATTAAACGGTTTTCAAATAATCTAATCAATAAGATAATGTAATACTTTGTGTCAAGTTCAAACTTAAATTCAATACAGTCATTTGTTGTGTCAGATATCGCATTATAAGCAAGTGCGTCACATGATATTCTTAAGGTATACCGATTGGTTCCATATAGCGTCTGGTTTAACATCAACGAGCTATAGATGCAAGCGACTCATCACATCTTTATTCCGGCAATTGCATGAAACTTGCACCAATGACTTTTAATTTGTCATCAACATATTTCCAAACCCTGAAATACCTGAATTTTCCTTCCAATGGAGCTCCCATTACTTTGCCTTTTGCCGTCATCGTAACGACGGAAAGCGCGGTATCTCCGGTTATTCTGATATCATCAATTTCTGTGGAAGCCTCTTCAATAATCATTGCTTTTGTTCTATGCGCATTTAAATCCATTTCTTTGGTTAGCATTTGTCCCGTTGGTGCAACTGCAATGAGATTATCATACAATAATTGGTCAAGGGCATTTACATTGCTTGTTAGCTGAGCTTGGAAAAGCTGGTTTTCTGCTTCGGAAACGTCTTCTTTAGTGATTTTGTCCATATACTGGTTATATAATCAATTACATTATTTACTTTAAAAATAATAAATCATTATTGTTTTATTCCGATTTTGCAGATTCTTTTTGAGATATAATCTCCTGATCATAAATTGTAATAAAAACATTGTGAGCGTTCTAAGGTTATTTCTATAGACAGATTTTGTTTCTTTAATTCCTTTTTTTATTCGATAAAATCTAGCGTTTTTATATTTGTCTAGTTTTTAAATCCATCGAATTTAAAATATTCCTTAACGAATTGTAAACTGACCTGCTATCTATTGTAAATTACCTTTATATTCCATCATAATTAAAAAACGCAGACTAATCTATTCGAGCGGAATGGTCTCTATAATTGTGATTTTTGACGGGTAATACCTCCTTTTTTATCCAAGGGGAAATATTGGCCCATTTGAAAATATCAAAAATTGAGATAGATGAAACTATCATGATTTATTCAAACCGAGTAAAACAAGCTCATTTATACCGATGAGACAAACACTTATACCGCCGAAGGCAGCGTGAATGCCTTAATCTAAAAATAATTGATGATCAAATAATTTATACAGATGAAAAAAGATATTTTATGATTGGGTTAAATACAATTTTTGTTATTGTATTGTTTACTATTTTGGTGTAAACGGACAATCTCAAAAGGAGTATCCCAACGTGCTAAATGATACGGTCAAACCTGTCTCAAAGTCATCGCCTGACACTACATGTGTTATCCCTGACGTCCCTGCAGAATATACGGGTGGAATTGAACGCCTTCAAAAATTTATCCAAACCAATCTAAAATATCCTGATGAGGCATTAGAACTGGGTATTGAAGGCAATGTTTTGGTGGAATTTGTTGTAGAGCCAACTGGTGAACTATCAAATATAAAAATTGTCAAGCCCCTTCATAAAGAATGTGACAAGGAGGTCATTCGTCTTATCAAAAAAATGCCGAAGTGGATCCCTGCGAAGAAGAACAACAATTTTGTGAGAACTACATTCAGAATACCAGTTTATTTTAGCTCTTAATAGATAATCATAGTGAATAATTATTTTTCAGATCCTAATGCGGTCGTTTTGACAACATCGTTTGTCTTGAATAAAACAGATCAAATAACAAGAGTATATCATCATCTAGCGGATGGTATGTGGGAGTTTATTGGTGAAAGAGAAGTTGGGGAATCGGACTATAAAGTTATTTCTATGGAAGAGATATTGAACATAGATGAGGATCTGTTATCTCTTTCTGCTATGGAACCCGGCTTTTTGCCTATAGAAAAGATCGAACTGCTATTTTTGAGATAAAAATTATAGGAGAGTAAACAAATGGTAATTCCGGCACACTTTATTTCGTAAATTTGATTGAATCATAGAAGGTTCATTGATCGTTTCCATTGAGCCATAACAATACATAGCGGTTGTCGGGATTAATATCGATGTTAGCACTAGTTAAAGACTAAACGAATGTTGGATAGCGTGCAGAAGTAGACACCTATCTTTCTGTAAGAAAATAAACTTAAAGAAATGCAGCGAAAATTGACCATACAGCAGCTGAAAAATATCACATTGGAAAGCCAGGGCTTACTTCGCAGATCAGCATTCGGAAAAGGAAAAAGGCCGTGCTCAATGCACTGGATCACCTCGGTTATTTACAGATAGATACATTATCAATTGTTGAAAGGGCCCATCACCATACGCTTTGGACAAGGATCCCAGATTACAAAACAAGTTATTTGGATGAACTCGTAAAGGAGCATCAGGTATTTGAATATTGGTTTCACGCTGCATCTTATCTTCCGATGAAAGATTTTCGCTTTGTTTTACCACGAATGTTGGAAGTAAAACAAAATGAATCACATTACTATAATGCGGACCCTAAAATGATGCAGTATATCATAGATACCATTCGGGCGGAAGGTCCAAAAGAGCAAGAGACTTCGAAAATGAAACTAAAAAACTGGGAAGCTGGTGGAATTGGAAACCTGCAAAAATTGCTTTGGAACGGCTTTTCCTGCAGGGGATTTAATGATTTCTGAACGCGATGGAATGCAAAAGACCTATGATATCGCAGAAAGGGTGCTACCAAATGATATCGACCTGACAAAGCCAAGTTCACTTGAGTTTGCCGAGTATTTAGTGAAAACTTATTTAAGAGCATATGGATGGACTACTGTCAAACAGATTACTCATCTTAAAGCGGGCGAAACGATCAGGAAAAATGTAAATGGCGTTTTAAATGCGCTGATTGAGGATGATATAATAGAAAAAGTTACTATTGAAGGCTATCCGTCAGTTTATGTTCTCCGAGATTTAGTAGACAGAAGAATAGCTAAGGTTCGTGAGGAAATTAATTTGCTATCACCGTTTGACAATGCTATTATTCATCGTGATCGGGTTCAGCAGTTTTTCAATTTCGATTATCGAATTGAATGTTACACACCAAAGGAGAAAAGACAATACGGATATTTTTGTTTACCTATTTTATTTGGCAATACATTTATTGGCAGAGTAGACTGCAAAGCGCATCGAAAAAATAGGCAACTTGAACTGATCCATCTGCATATAGAAAAACAGTCTATAGACTTCGAATTGTGGGTAGAGCCTTTTGCAGAAATAATAAAAAAGTTTGCCACTTTTAACGCGTGTAATTCCATAAAATTAACACAGGTAAGTCCCTTAAATAATTCGTTAATCATAATTCTGAACAATGTTTTTGTTAATATGAAGCTATTTCTGCCCCAATAATAGCAGTTTCCAGTACTTCCTAGTTTTTTTTTACAGCATAACTGTAGAATTTGGAAAACTTGTACTTGATCAGAAATGGAGCATTATAAGCTTACTCGATCTTCACCTAATTTAAATGCTCTATTTTAAAATTTATTATTTTGTAGCTTGCAGGATGTACAATTTAATGTTATATTAACATCACAATTATACCTTTGTAAAAATCCTCTGGAAATCTGATATAGTGTACATAATAATCAATGTGTCATGAGAGATCTGTCTGATAAAGAATTGTTTGATATTGTGAGAGAAGGCAATACACAGGCATTTTCGGTGTTATTTGATCGCTATGCGGATATTTTATTAAGTTTTATATTAAAGCGGATTGGTTCTATTACAGATGCCGAAGATATCCTTCAGGAGGTTTTTACATCTTTATGGAACAGACGCTATAAAATAGAAATCGAGGAATCTATTTACCCCTATCTTTTCAAAGCTGCTAAATACGAAGTCATTGACTGGATGGCAAGGGATCAAAAACGGATTTCATATTTCGAGCGACTTGTGTTTCCACTGACCAACGAACCAGTTGGTGCAAGTAACAGCGATGAGAAATTGATGGTTAAAGAACTCTCATTTTTGCTGGATAATGAAGTTGCTAAGATGCCCTCCACAATGCAGTCAGCATTTAATCTCAGCCGTATCGAAGGCTTAAGCATTAAAGAAATCGCTTTTCGACTATCAATATCCGAACAGACCGTGAAGAATAATATTTCACTGGCTTTAAGTCGGTTAAAGCTTAAGGCGAAATAAAAATCATTTTTTTCGGTACTTCTATCCGTTATCTAAGGTTATATAGATATATGACAGAAGATAATCAAAGAGAGCATGCTCAAAAATTACTAAAAAAATATTTGAGAGGGAGTGCAATCCAGAAGAAGAACAGCTTGTAACCAAATGGTTCTATTCATTAGATGATGAACCAGCATTGCCAAAGGATGAAAGAGAGACGTTGTTAGGTCGATCCAAAGATGTTTTGATGCACAAATTTGAAGGGGAGATGAATAAGATGAAATCTAACAAAAATGTGTTTACCTGGAAACGGATTGCCATTGCTGCTTCAGTTCTCTTTGTGTTAACTATTGCTGTTTTATTCTTGCAACGAGAACAAACGAGCCCTGCTCCACAGCTTGCGGCCATCGCTCCGGATACAACAGGCCTGTATAAAAATGATATTCTGCCTGGTGAGCGTTATGCGAGACTTTCCAATGAGCATGGGGAAACACATTCTTTGGGAAAGGAAGATCAGGTCGAAAACATAAAGTCCGCAGAACTTAAGGGGAATCTGAAATTAGAAGTACCAGCAGCGGGCACCTATAGTATTGTGTTGAACGATGGTACCCAAGTATGGTTAAACGCTGCTTCAACATTACAGTACCCAGATCAATTTGAAGGGGATGAACGCCGAGTAAAATTGATTGGAGAAGCTTTTTTCAAGTAGCCAAAGATGCCAAAAACCTTTTCGGATCGAAGTTGAAAACTCTGTTATCGAGGTACTCGGTACGAGTTTTAATGTAAATGCCTACCATAAAGAAATCAATACCTCATTGGTAGAAGGTAAGGTGAAAATTATGAGTCAAGGGCACGAAGCCTATCTTCTCCCAGGAAATGAAGCCATCATTAGTACGGATAAAATACGCATACAGCCAGCAGACATACAAAAAAATACAGCTTGGCAACGGGGAGAGTTTTCACTTGAGGGTAGCAGCTTTTCGGAAATTATTAGTCAAATTTCTAGGTGGTATAATGTGGATTTTATTAATGTGGAGGATATCTCCGTAAGCAATAGGTTTAATGGAACGCTTAGCCGGGAATCCAGACTTTCAGAGGTGTTGAACATTCTGTCGTTTGCGACAAACCGAAAGTTTGAAATAGATGGAAGGCATATAATCATTCGTTAGCACAGTTAAATTTTTCACCAATTAAAATTTATAAGATATGATATAACCAGACGAATTAACCAAAAGGTTCTATACAATAGAAAAGGGATGTTGACGCATCCCCTGTTGTAAAAGGCCAAATTTATCGAAGTACGAATTCTATAGATTATTAAACCCTTAACAATTCAAAGTTATGAAATTTTTTTCTCCATTAATAGCATGGGGGACCGGAGAAGTCATTCTTATACCCTAAGCATTAAAGTCATTTTGACTATGAAGTTGATTTGTGTACTGTTGCTGGCATTTACGGTAGGTGTTAGAGCATCTGGATATGCGCAACAAGTAAATCTGTCCTTGAAGAATGCCAAAATTGAAACTGTCCTTAAAGAGATTTCCAACCAGACGAAGTTGCGACTGTTTTACGACGAAAGGTTATTTGAAAATGCCTCACGTGTAGATATTTCTGTGGCAGGATCTGATGTAAGGGCTGCATTGGCAAAGACATTGCGTGGTCGCAATTTGATCTTTGATATCATGGGAAGTACGATCGTCATTAAAGAAAAAACAGACTGATCGTGAAGTGTCAGGAGCTGTGAAAGATGCTTCCGGACCAATGGCAGGAGTGACCGTGACTGTATTGGGGGTAGCGGGAATATCAACAAAAACCGATAAAGACGGACGTTACAGCATACGTGTTCCAGAGAAAGCAATCCTTTTGTTTCGCTTTATGGGGTATAAAGATGTTGAAATCAATGTCTCTGACAAGAACAGAGTAGATGTGTTGATGGAAACTGCTGAGTCTCATCTAGACGAAGTGATTGTTGTTGGTTATGGTACACAGAAAAAGATCAATCTTTCGGGAGCTGTAGATCAGATTGGTGAAAAGTTTTTGGAAAGTAGACCGATTACAAATGTGGGGACAGCATTGCAGGGCGCTATGGCTAATCTTAATATTACACCGACCTCTGGAAGAGCCAATAGCTCGCCAGGGATCAATGTGCGAGGGTATACATCACTGTCAGGTGGTGGGCCACTTATTGTTATTGATGGGATTCCAGCAACGAACGAGGAGCTCAATCGTATGAATCCAATGGACATTGCTAGCGTTACTGTATTGAAAGATGCCGCGTCAGCAGCGATCTATGGTAGTCGCGCTGCTTTCGGGGTTGTACTGGTTACGACTAAATCGGGTACAACGAAGGAAATTAAGGTCACGGCCAACTCAATCTTTGCGGCAAAAGCAATAACACGTACAGTAGAGATAGAGGATGATCCGTATCAGGTAATGAAATACAGGAATATCATGTCAGCACCATGGTACAATCTTTACGATGAGAAAATGCTCGAATATGGTAAACAGCTGAGTGAAAACCCTTCATTGCCTCGTGTGATCGTCGATCCACAAAATCCAAATGCTTATATCTATTTAGGATCTACGGATTGGTTTAAGGAAGTCTATAAAAATATACAACCCTCATATACCAACAATATAAGCATCGCGCAGAAGAACGAACGCTCTTCATTTTACCTTTCTGGTGAATACTACAGACAAAATGGTATGCTGCGAATCAGTCCAGATACCTATGACCGTTATAATTTCAGGGCAAAAGGTGATTACAAAATCACGGACTGGTTTACTTTATCAAATAATACAACCTTTACAAATGATAAGTATGATCAGCCCTCAGCAATTGATCAGGGTATCTCTACTGGCATAATGTTAACCGTCAACCTTCGCTAAATACCGTTTACAATCCGGATGGTACCTATACAGAAGCTGGGGTAAATATGATCGGAGCTGTAGCCGAAGGGGCCGCAGTATCAGTCGCATCAACGATTTTCAAACTAGTTTTGGTGCGAAAATCGACTTCATCAAAAATGTTTGGACCTTAAATGGGGACGCGACCTTTAGAAGGGTTTCAGGAAAATCACACTTCTTTCAGGTGCCGCTTGCCTACAGTACAGGGCCAAATGTGATGAACAGGCAAAATTTCAATAGCTATGCCTCCAATGGAAGTAATGAAACGCGCTATAATGTGTACAATATTTATTCACAATATCAGCGGACACTAAATGATCACTATTTTTCAGTGATGCTGGGCTTCAATCAGGAAGAACGGATATACGAGTCATTTTCGGCATCCCGGGATCAGTTGATTTCCAATTCGCTACCGACAATAGGACTCGCGACTGGTCAAACTCCCTCTGTTGGTGCTTTTGATTATGCCTGGTCGGTAAGAGGGGCTTTTGCCAGATTAAACTATACTTATAAAGATAGATATATCCTGGAATCTAACCTCCGCTATGATGGCTCCTCCAGATTCCCTAAAAAGATCGTTTTGCATTCAATCCTTCCGTATCTGCTGCATGGGTAGTTTCGCAAGAAAAATTCTTCCAGCCAATTAAAGAGACCCTGTCCAATTTTAAACTTCGTGGATCGTATGGTTCACTGGCAAATCAGGATCTAAGGGACAACTATTACCCTTACATTGCCAATATGTCCAAAGGAAGTGGAGCAATTTTGGATGGCAAGATTGTACCTATTGTGGGTAGTCCGGGCTTAGTGTCATCGACCCTGACCTGGGAAACCATCACACAATCTAATTTTGGGGTGGACATCGGCTTATTTAAAAATCAGTTTTTGGTTCATTTGATATCTATCGTCGTGATACCAAGGATATGTTGACAGCAGGTAGGACACTGCCAATCGTGCTTGGTACGGGGTTCCTCTTGAAAATGCGGCGAACCTCAAAACCAACGGTTGGGAATTAACACTTGGATATAATAAAGAGTTTATGGTGGCTAGCAAACCGTTTTCATTCTCCGCAAGAGTTAATTTAGCAGACAGTAGAGCTTATATTACAAAATACAATAATCCTAAAAATAACTTAAGCGATTATTATGTCGGACAGGAATTAGGTGAGATGTGGGGACTAACCACATTGGGTTTTTTCCAGTCTCAGGAAGAGATCAAGGCACATGCTAATCAAAATGATGTCACTTCTTATCCTGGTACGAGAGGATTGGAACCGGGTGACCTCAAATTTGCTGATATCAATGGTGATGGCAAAATAAACCGGGGATTGGACCTTGGATAATCATGGAGATTATAAAATTATCGGTAATTCGAGACAGCGTTACAGTTACGGTATAGATTTGAATTCAAGCTGGAACGGAATTGATTTGCGCATGTTCCTGCAAGGTGTCGGAAAAAGAAATTATTATCCTCCAGGTGGTGACCACTATTTTTGGGGTATATATGCTCAACCTTGGGCGAGCTTAACTAAGTTTAACTTGGACCATTGGACGCCTGAAAATCCAAATGCGTATTTGCCAAGACCAAAATCCTATGTGGCCGAACAGAGTGGTATTGAACTAGCCGCGACGCAGACCAAATATCTGCAGAATGCAGGTTATTTAAGGGTGAAAATGTGACTTTGGGTTACACGCTTCCCAAGTTGATGACAGATAGATGGGGATAGACCGGTTACGTCTGTTCGTCAGCGGTGAAAACCTCTTTGAGTTTACCAAACTAATGGATTATCTCGATCCTGAAATTGTTGGCGATCGGACGGCATATCCTTTCCAAAGGACCTACTCGTTTGGGTTAAACTTTAATTTCTAAAATGACTATTATCATGCAAAATATAAAAAGAAAAATTATCAAGATTGGAGCGTTGCTGGGGCCTTGTTCCTGATCATGAGCTGTAACGATGATTTCATGGATCGGTATCCCACGACATCGGTTACACCGGAAGTGTTTTTAGCAATGTAAACGATCTTAAAACTTATACCGATGGTTTCTACGGTAGTTTGAGTGCACCGATAGCGGATCTTGGGACAGATAATCTGGCACATTACAATTCTGGCAGTACGATTGATGAGATCATGCGTGGTGGCGTGAGCGCGCAGAATGCAGCAGTATGGAGTTGGTCCGCATTGAGAAATATTAATTTCTTTCTTGAAAATGCTGGGCGTGTGAAGGGGCTAGTGCCGCCGATGTGAACCATTACATCGGCATTGCAAAGTTCTTTCGTGCACGGTTTTATATCGATAAGGTCAACCAGTACAGTGATGTTCCTGGTATAGTCAGACCATGGGAACATCAGATATTGAACTATTGCACAAAAAACAAGACAGCCGGTCGCTTGTTGTGGATTCAATTATGGCTGATCTCGAATTTGCCGCTGCCAATATCAAACCCGATGGGCACAAGTCGACAGTTACGAAATGGGGAGCCTTGGCGCAATTAGCACAGTTCGCTTTGCAAGAAGGAACTTTCCGTAAATATCACTCTTATTTGAATCTGAGCGGATCGGCCAATACTTTTCTGCAAAGGGCGGTTTCTGCTACTGAGGAGATTATGAAGTCAAATAAATTTTCAATCAGTAATGCTGGTGGCGTTAACCGTGCTTATCGGGATCTATTCATAAGTCTTAACCTGCAGGCGAATCCTGAGACCATCTTATTTATAGATTACGATAAGGATTTAGGAAGAAGACGTAATACACATACGGTATTGGATTATGAATGGGCCCTGAGCCAAACGCTGATGGAAAACTATCTGATGAAAGATGGAAAGCGTTTTACGGACCAAGCGGATTATAAAACGAAGAATATAGATCAAATTTTTGTTAACCGAGACCCGCGCCTTGAGCAGACTTTTATGAAGCCTGGGTTTCAGTCAGTCAATGCAACAACACCACAGCGCCTCAAACCAACGCTCGGAGGGTACAACCAGATCAAATTCTATCCCGAAATAGCAGATATGATCAGTTGGGAGGCAGCCTATACAGATGCATTTGTATTTCGTTATGCCGAAATCTTATTAATCTTTGCTGAAGCCAAAGCGGAGCTGGGAATCCTCACGAGCCAGGCTGATCTTGACAAATCGGTCAACCTGCTACGGCAACGTGTTGGGATGCCAAGCATGCAGCTGGGCGAGGCAAATGCCAATGTGGATCCGGTATTGCAAGCTTACTACTCAAATGTGAAAGGAGGCAATGTGGGACTTATCCTTGAAATCCGCAGAGAAAGACGTGTCGAACTGGCTTGTGAAGGCCAGCGATACAGGGACGTTTTTCGCTGGGAAGTGGGCGAGCGCCTGGCCGATCAACAACAGGGAATGTATGTAAAGGCATTAGGCCCAATGGATGTAACCGGAGACGGTAAAATAGATATCGCGATACTTGAATCAGCAAAGGATACCGGTCCGATTAAAGACTTGACAGAAGAGGAAAAGAAGAACATTTCCCTGTATTATTTAAAAGATGCCAATGGTAATAATACTTCAATTTATCTTGAAAATGGGAACAATGGACATATTATGTTTACTGTAGCCAGAGATAAGAAGAAGACATTTGAAAAACCAAAGTATTACTATTATCCGGTTGCTAATAGTCAGATGGTTCTGGATGGTAGCAAGTTGGTACAGACAAACTTTTGGTAAGGAATTGGTTTTATGCTAGATAATATGCTAAAAGACTAATTTAAAGGAGTTATTTTTTACAAATTTTAAGGTTAAAGATAGGGTACTTCCAATCGATGGATGGCACCCTATCTTTATTTGCAATTAGAGTTTTTATATGAAATGTTTTACACATAAATTTATACTATCACTGCTACTACTATGTAGTAATGCAATTTACGCTCAATATCGGGGCATGTCTTTTTGGATCTTGATAACAACAAAAAGATGGAAAACGCTGAAAAAGGAATGAAAGATATTGTATTATCCGATGGTTACGAGGTTGTAAAAACTGCTGAAGATGGAAGCTTTAACCTAAAAAAGAATGATAAAGCCAGATTTCTCTTTGTGCGTGTTTCAGCTGGTTATAAAGCAAGTGGAACTCATTATATTAAGATTGATCCAAAACTAGAAAATTATGATTTCGGTTTAATCCAAGATGAAAAGCAAGAGGCGGATAAGCTTCGGTTTATTCAGATTACAGATACCGAAACACCACTATATGGGGAATGGATAGACAATATTCGTAAGTTTTCGCAGCAACAAAATGCGACACTGATTATGCACACGGGCGACATCTGCTACGAGCCAGGGATGCAGTTTCATGCCCGACAGGTAAATACGGAACTGATGGGTGTTCCGACCTATTATACAGTAGGCAATCACGACCTTGTCAAAGGTGAGTATGGTGAAAAACTATTTGAGGATTTATTTGGACCGGTCTACTATTCATTTGAGGCAGGACCAGCACACTTTGTGGTTACGCCCATGCCTGGCGGTGATTATGCGCCCAGCTATAGTCAGGATCAAGTAATCGCTTGGTTGAAAAAGATCTCGCTCTAAAAACAAAAGATAAACCGCTCATTTTTATTAACCACGACCTGCTTGTCGGAAAGGATTTCGTGATGAGAGGAAAGACCGATTCTATCGATTTGAAGCAGTATAATCTAAAAGCATACCTGTATGGCCATTGGCACAATAATTATAGTTTTGGCAGCAGAGATGGAGTTGCGGTTATATCCACAAATGCTCCTAATAAAGGAGGAATAGATAATTCTGCAGCTCAATTCCTGGTTATTGATGTGGATAAAAAGGGGTTAGCAAAATAACGCCAAAGTATCCTTATTTGTCAGATCACATCGCGTTAATTTACCCACAAAGTAAGCAAATGCAGATTTCAAACAGAAAAGAAATAGAAATTAGCACAAGTGTGTATCATACGGAAAAGAATGTTATTTCTGTGTATGCAACACTATTAAATAAATTTGGAACTGCGATAAAAACGGCTAAATTGAAACCCGTTAGCGACTGGAACTGGCGTGGAAATTTTACAGTTCCACGCCGTACCGATCAGCAGTATGATATTATGCTGGAAGTAAATTATGGCGACAGTACACAGGTGCTTAAGAAATTTGCTTGGCATAACGAACCCACTTCTACCGCTTTTCTTCAATTGGCTTGGTCAAAAACATAGGGTCTAATGTATGGAAGAGTCCACCTCTGGTACAGGGACAGCGGGTATATGTGGCCAGTATCGATGATGCCATTGGTGGTAAAAGTAAAATTCAGGCATTAAAAGCCCAATCGGGGGAAACCATCTGGACTTTCCATACCCAGAACTCCGTCAAGCAGAAGTTGGCCTATAGCAATGGCTTGGTATTGGCAACAGATATGGGAGGTACAGTGTATGCAATCAATGAAAAAGAGGGCAAACTCGTTTGGAAGAAGGATCTCAGTGGGGAAGGCTTCCAGGATACGTAAGTGCTGGAGTTGTTCGCGATGGTATTTATTATACTGGCGCAGGTAATTATCTGTCAGCAATAAAAGTCGAAGATGGGAAAACAGTATGGCAGAATAGTGACTGGAATGGTGGTGAAGGTATGCCTGGAGAGCTACTGATCACCAATGGATATCTAATTACTGGTGCAAATTGGAATGCCTTATTTGTTCACGATAGTAAGACAGGAAAACTCCTATGGAAGAAAAATGAAGATGGCTTGCGATTTAGAACCGGAGGAGCCGGTGCGGATGAAAATTCGCTTTATGTAGCTGGGCTGAACAATCTTTTAGATTGGATCAAAAGAAGGGCACTGTGTTAACTAAAAGCCAAACTGATGATGATTTTAAGGTTATGGCCTCACCCTTATTAACAGAGGAACTGGTGATCATGCCCACAGCGACTAATGGGATAAAAGCATTTGATCGTAATGCATTAACCGAAAATGGAGTTTCCAGACTGAAGAGGCCCTTATTTACAGCTCTGCTTATTCAACTCCTGATCTTCACAAGAAAGTTGCAACTGTCGAATCCAGTGTCCGCTATGCGGCTGGAAAGTTGCTTTTCGGCGGAACAGACGGCTATCTATATGTGTTAAATTTAGATGGAACTTTGGTGCAAAAGGTTAATCTGGGCACACCGATATTAGCCGAAGTCTCCATTCATGGAAATGAAGTCTATGTTGCGGATTTTGCTGGTAATGTCTATTGTTTTAATATAACGACAACAACAAAATAAATTACATTGAATATAAGCCGTAATTAGACTAAGGTGGAATAGTTTGATATTTTTATCTTAAAATAAGCTGGGCAACTCACCTTTATATTGCCCAGCTTAATAGAGAACTTAAAATTCCCAGTTCTCCAACTTATTTTACTGAAATAAAGCTATGATAAGGTAGTCGGGATAGACATACGCTAAACATCGACCGTACTGTTTATTAAAACAAGTCCGCCAAAGCGCTGATAAAATCCTCCAATTCTTGATCAGACAGCGATGCGTATCCCAATCTCATACCATTCATTATTTTGTCAAAGCTGTAGCTCTCTGGTGTGATCATGCTGAAACCTTTCATATTGAGTTTTTCCGAAATCAGTACCCAGTCGACCTGCTTTTTAGGCACGATCCAATAGGCAAGCCCACCCTCGGGGATAAGGTAAGATACTTTATTTCCAAGGTGCTTTTGTAGTAATATTTCGGTAATATCCCTTTTTGTCTTATAATAATTTGTTGCTTTTTTATATGACGTTTTATGGTGCCATCCTTGATCAATTGCAAAACGGCCTGTTCCATAATACTGTCTCCTTGCACATCGATAATCTTGCGCAAACGAGCGACTTTGTTGATCAAAGTACAATCATTACTTGCTATATAACCGATACGTAACGCCGGAGCTACGACCTTGCTCATGGTACCGATATACACATAATTTTTAAGCTCCATAAAACTTGACAACGGGAGAATGGGACGGTAACCAAAATGAAATTCATTGTCGTAATCATCTTCAATAATGGTAAATCCATATTCATTAGAAAGTTCGATCAGTTCCAATCTTCTTTTTAGACTCATTGTGACCGTAGTTGGGTATTGGCGGTGGGGTGTCACATAAATGGCTTTTATGTTTTTGTGCAATTTCAGAAGCGCTATTATATCCTCGATTATCACACCTTCGTTATCTACCCCGCAGGTAACAACTTAGCTCCGCTTTGGTCAAAGGCCTCCCAAGCGGGTTTATATCCGGGATTTTCAATGATCACATAATCTCCTTTTGAAAGTAAGCACAGAGCAGCAAGATACATGGCCATTTGGCTCCCCTTGTGATGCAGATATGCTGTTCATTCACCCGCATTCCCCGTTGATGATTGAGCATTTGGACCACAGCCTTTCTAAATTCTAGATTTCCGAATTCGCTACTGTAGCCCATTAATTGCCACTTCGCTTTTTGGTTGAAAATTTGACGGTATGCCCGAGCTAATTCATTAACAGGTGCAATTTTGCTGTTGGGGTATCCATCATCAATTTGCAGTTGAGTAGATCCACCCGTGGCATCATTTGTTGCTTCAGCGATTGGCGCTGTAGTCTGCGTTTCCTTAAAATCGGGCAAGGTCGAAGCAACGAATGTGCCTTGCCGCTCTCTGGAAACAAGCCAACCTTCTATCAATAGTACACTCAATGCTTCTACTATGGTATTTCTATTGACTTTCAGTCGCTGCGCCAGATTTCTACTGCCCGGCAAAGCATCACCCGCCTTTAATCGGCCGGAATGAATATCGTTTATGATGGCATCGGCAATCTGTAGATAAATGGCCTTATCTGATTGTTCATCTAATTGAATTTGAAATTCCCACTCTCGTAACATCTGGACTATTTATTTTTATAAAAACTGTATCATAACGCTAGTCCAAAGTTAGCATATTTTTGTTATGCAATAATGCAATGAACATTAAAATTTTTAAAGTTATGTCAAAATTAGAAGCATCTACAGAAGTGAAAAAATCAATTCATGCCGAACAAAAGCAATTTAGTTCTAAAGATTTTCATCAGACCTTTGCAAGACCTACCTATGTAAGACCTTCACATGTTATCCATAAGAATGTTGAAAACGCTGGGGTACACAATCAATTCTCAGCAGAAAGAAAGCATCCTGTTTTCTTTGTAGACTTACCAAGCAAAAATGTCAGTTTGACGATCGGAGGGCTATTACCCGGACAAAAACGCATTTACATCGTCATACCTATGAGACTGTCCTGTATGTGATCGAGGGCAAAGGTTGGACCAAAGTGGAGGATGAAATTGTAGAATGGGAAGCCGGCGATGCCGTTTATATTCCGTCCTGGGCTTGGCATCAACACCAAAACACCAGTGATACCGAAAGTGCAAAATACATCGCTTGTGAAAATGCGCCACAACTGCAAAATCTAGGGGTTGCTTTGCGCGAAGAAGAAGGAAGAGATTTTTAGTTCAGCATACATTAAAATAGAAACCATATGGATAATGTACCATTTAAAGGGATAATCGCTTATCCTGTTACGCCATTCGACGACAATGAGGTCGTGGATATTCCTTTGTTTAAAAAGCAGGTTGAACGTTTAGTTGCTGCGGGTTCACATGGGATTGCGCCATTAGGGAGTACAGGCGTATTGCCTTATTTGAATGACGCGGAGAAAGAAGCTATTGCTGAAGCCACCATGAAGCAGGTATCAGGGCGTGTCCCTACGTTAGTCGGCGTTTCCAATCTGACTACGGAAAAGACCATTTACCATGCACAGTTTGCAGAAAAAGCTGGCGCGACTGCCGTGATGATTATACCGATGAGTTATTGGAAATTGACCGACGATGAAATAGTAAGGCATTACGATGCCGTGGCATCCAAAATTTCTATCCCAATAATGGCATACAATAATCCCGCAACAGGCGGGGTTGATATGTCGCCAACATTGCTGAAACGCCTGCTCGAAATTCCCAATGTGACCATGATCAAAGAGAGTACAGGGGACATTCAGCGCATGCATTATTTAAGGAAAGAATTGGGAGAGGAAGTTGCCTTTTCAACGGATCCAATCCGTTAGCATTAGCTGCTTTTACGGCTGGAGCAGCCGGTTGGTGTACTGCGGCTCCTAACCTTATCCCCGAATTGAATATAGCATTGTACGAGGCAATTCAAGTGAATAATCTGGAAAAGGCAAGAAAGCTCTTCTATCAACAGGTTGACCTGCTCAAATTCATCGTAGCAAAAGGGTTGCCGCGTTCCATTAAGGCTGGACTAGATATTCTGGGAATAGGCGGTGGTGGTTTTAAAAGTCCTTTGGGGCCGCTCAGTGATCATGATATCGCAACATTAGAAACGATACTCGCCTCAGTAAAAAGTGAAGAATACCAATATCAATAGAGCAGAAAAACGGAGCTAATGAAAATGTGTAACATATTGGCTTTAGGACATCTATTGAAGATTTAAAATAATGATTTTAAAGCCCGAAACGCTGCGAGCGTTCGGGCTTTGTAAACCGAACTTGTTGTAATTTTATAAGTGAAAAAGTATGAATCTGGACGAAGAATCAAAAACTACCGAAACTGATGCCGAACCATCGGATTGTGTATTAGTTTCATTAACCTTGAATGAAACTATCAGCAAGATCCGCTGGGACAGGAAAATATCCTTGCTTGATGCTATCCTCGATGCAGGTATTGCTGCACCACATAGCTGCTGCCGTGGTAATTGTGGGACTTGTGTGTGCAAGCTAGAGGAGGGGAAGTGCGTTTGAGACGAAATTTTATTTTGTCAGAAGCTCACCTACAGCAAGGTTTAATTTTAACTTGCGTAGCGGCGCCTGTAAGTAACACAATAAAGATAAACTACGACGAATTTTAGCTATAATAGATTTTTTTAAGTTGATTGTGTCTGAGCTACTAGCCGACATCTTAGGTCGCTATTCAAGCAGATATTATCTTTACTTTTGTCAAGAGAAATACAGCGATATTAGGAAAGCAATAGAATAACGGTTGTTACCGAAATTTTGTCGAATGGAGCTGATTGCTCGAGCATGAAGCTTATAAGAAGCCTTAACGGTGATACCGATTGTGTCAGATATCTCTTCGAAAGTCATGCCTTTGACATATTTCAGATACAATATTTCTTTTTGCCGATCAGTAATATTTTCTAATGCATGTTTTAGGCGTTGGCGCGTTTCCTTTAATTCTTCCTTTTTATAATTCTGGCCTCAAGCGGGAGTTCGAAATCAAACGCGTAAACCTGTTCATCCAAAACATCAAAAGCATACTTATCCTCCTGTCTTTTCCGATTTAAAAGCTCGTTGCGAACAGATCGGTGTAGGTACACCGTCACGTTCTTCACCTCTTTAATATAATTCCGTTTTTCCAAAAATTGATAAAAACATTTTGTATTACATCTTTAATTAAGTCATCATCTTTTGAAAAACGAAGGGCATATAGAAATAAACTTTTGAAATTGGAATTATAAATTTTCTCAAAAGAGCTTCTATCTCCTTCAGAAACTTCTCCCATTCAATTTCTAATGTGTTTTCATTTTGCATCGTTATATGACTAGCTATTAGTAATGAGACAAATATACAGGTATATCGTTTGGATTTACAGCCTTTATTTTTACTTTTTCAAGATCGTCATTTGTAACCTGAAACGGAAGTTGAAACGAAAATAAAATTTTTGCAAAAAAGAATATTTATAAATGATCCTCATCAAGAATATACATTTTATCCGATGAAAAAACAATTCGTTAAGAGCTAAAATAGCTGCCACTGTTCGTTATAGAAGTCCTGCATCTGACCATCGAAATCAACAGCTATAAGTCAATTTGACATTACTCCCTGCTATATTTTGCTGAAATGAACTTTAAATTTAAATAATTCTATCTCATTTACAGTGTTTTATGGATTTTTTTAATTTTTCTTGGGTGACAGAATGGAAAAATGGTGTCTTTAAATTAAGTAAACCGAATTATTGATACATGACAACTAATACAGATATGTTTGGCGGCGACCAACTCTTAGAAGAATTGTTCCGAGAACCTTCCTTTTTGCAATTAACTGCGCAACAAGTTTTGGTTGACGATGCGCAATGGCAACTTTGGTTTGATGAGTATCCGAGGTATCAAGAGGTGAATCTCGTGGCTAGAAAACTTTACGAGTTAAAATATTATGAATCCACAGTAACTGTCAATGAAACCTATTGCTCAGAAGTTTGGACAGGAATTGTCGCACATTTAGAAAATAAAGAGAAAAATGTTGTTCAACCTCGATTGAGGCAATTAAAAATTCGCCAGTGGTTGCAATATGCGGCGATTTTGATCGCTGTGAGTGCGCTTAGTTTATGGATCTATCTGCAACAAGCCACACCAAGAATGAGTGAAACTTACGCAACATCGACAAACAAGAAAGAAATTATCTTGCCAGATGGTAGTACATTATGGCTTAATAAACAGAGTACTGCTACTTATCAGGAAGATGGATCTCGTAGAAAACTGGATCTAATTGGGGAAGGGTACCTACATGTGACAAAACAGATTCACAATGGTCAGAGAAGACCATTCGTTGTCGAACACGATGGTTTAAAAGTTGAAGTACTGGGAACACGTTTTAATATTATCAATACACCGACAACTAAATTAGTGGCTTTGGATGAAGGGAGTGTAAGAGCCGGTTACGAAGGTCGGAATATGGTTATGAAGCCAGGTGAAGTTGTAAACGTAGACCGGGGTGTATTGAAGCGACTGCCGGTACGATCTGGTTTGGTAAATAGTTGGCAGACAGGTATACTCGATTTGGATAAAACTACTTTAAATGAAATTATTATTTGGATGGAATTAACCTACAGAAAGAAAGTGGTTGGCAGGCTTCCTTCAAGTATGATGAAGGTCACAGTGAGTGGCAAGATAGATGTCTCCGAACAGGAAATTGTATTGAGATCAATAGGCAACTTGTATAAGGTTAGTATTTCAGAAGAAAAAGACCACTTCGAAATCAAAACGAGCGAATAAACAAAAAAATATAATCTAAATACCCCTACATTATGAAAAACAAATGGATTCGGCAACTCGCCTGGGCTGGGATTGGTCTGTCATCATTTTCGCTGATCAATAGCGCCTCAGCCTCGGAGATTTATTGGAATACGAATGCTGCAGAACTGTCTTTTGAGCAACAACGAATTGACAAAATAGTGCTTCGATCCCTGCGTGTTCCTGAAATTTTGCAGATTGTTTCCAAACAGGAGAAAATTTATTTTGCCTATGCAGATGTCCTTATTGAAAAGTTGGCGATTGGCGAAATAGATCCCTTGACAGTGAAATTGTCCTCGCTACCTAAAATTTTGGCGAGAGCTAATCTTCGGATGGTCAAGATCTCGGACAAACAATATGTTATCGAAAAATTTGAGCAATCGACCAGTAATACGGTGGAGAGAACCCCATTAAGTAAGAAAAATTTTACAAATCAGCAATATATTAATGGGACTGTAACTGATACAGATGGAAAGCCTTTGACTGGCGTTACAGTAAAAGTTTTAAAGGGAACAACAGCAGTTAGAACGGATATTGAGGGAAGTTTAACATAGAAGCTGCCATTGGGAGTACTTTACAGTTCAATCTTTTGGGGTATCAGGCTGTTAGTCGAGAAATTAATTCTGATGCACCAATGATGGTACAGCTCATTACGGCTATTACCAATTTGGACGAAGTTATCGTTGTTGGGTACGGTACACAAAAGAAAGCTGATTTGACAGGCTCTGTGGGGATAGTGGATGTTGGGAAATCTCTAAAGTCACGCCCGGTTACAAACGTTCAGGAGCTTTTGGCCGGAACAATTCCTGGAGTCAATGTCAGTAAGGGTAGTGGGGCTGTAGGCAGTGGGGCCTCAATCAACATCCGCGGAACATCAACAATTGGTGGCAGCTCAGGAGCATTGGTACTCATCGACGGAGTACCGGGTAATATCAATACGTTAAATCCGAATGATATCGAGAGTGTTTCGATTTTAAAAGACGCATCATCTGCTTCAATATATGGGTCTCGTGCGGCAAATGGTGTAATCTTAGTCACCACTAAAAGTGGCCAAGCATTTGATAAACTGTCTATTGAAGTCAATACAGGAATAGGTATTCAGTCACCGCAACAACATATTGATTTCGTAGGCTCAGAAGACTTTATGAAGTTGTGGGATCAAGCACTTGTAAATGATGGCAAAGCTGCATTGTATGGTGAAAAAGGTTTGCAAGATTTACACGATGGAAAATATGCCAATGTTAAATGGTAGAAAGATTTATAAGAAAAACAGAATTATTAACAATAATTATTTGTCGCTTTCCGGCAACAACGAACGCGTAAAATATAGATTTTCGGCCTCACACGATTTCCAAAACGGAACGTTGCCCAACAACAAATATAACCGTATTATTTTAAAGCCAGATATGACATTTCATATCTCCGAAAAGATTGATGCGCGGGCAAATATTCAATATACGGAGACCTATATTGATGCTCCTCAGGGCGGAACAGAAATTTGGCAGACACAAGCCATGCGTGTTGCACCTATTTATTCTGTACAAAATCAACTAGGACAGTATGGTCCAGGTTCTTCGATGGTTAACAACCCCATTGCGGGAGTTTACCAATCTGGGTTCAATCGACAAAAATACAAGGAACTATTGGGTATTTTCGAGCTGACCTATAAACCGATAGAAGATTTGGAGCTTAAAGGAATTTTTCCCGTTATACGTTTGATAACTGGAGTAAAAACCGTGTCTTGAGTTACAATTTGTATGACGATGCTGGAAATGTAGTTTCTGTTCAAAATCGGGTCACAAATTTAACGGATGGAGCGAGCAACAATTACCGTAATATGCTACAATTTACAGGTACCTACAAAAAGGATTTCGGTGATCATCACTTCAAATTGTTGGGCGGATATTCGCAGGAGTATTTTAATACTTCAGGTTTTACAGCATTTCGGGATAATTTGCCTTTTCCGAACATTGATGTGCTAAATAGCGGAGCCCAGACCAATATGATTTCGACAGGGGATGCCAACGATGTGGCTATCCAATCTTACTTCTCGCGGTTGAATTATGATTATAAAGGGAAATATCTATTTCAGGCCAATGTTCGAGCTGACGGATCTTCACGGTTTGCAGCAGGAAATCGTTGGGGTGTATTTCCATCGTTTTCTGCAGGGTGGAATATTCATCAGGAAGATTTCTTTCATGCTGATTTCCTGAGCACTTTAAAATTGAGAGGATCTTGGGGATTTTGGGTGATGCCGAAAAGGTAGGATATTATGCTACTGCTACCGTATTAACTTATGATCCGGCCATGTATGGATTCAATGGCGTTGTGGTACCCGGTGCTTGGAACAATGTCTCGATCAATCCAAATATTAGCTGGGAAGAGTCCAAACAGACCAATTTAGCTGTTGATTTGGGGCTATTCAACAAAGTGAATATAACCGCAGAGTATTTTATCAATAATCGTGATAATATCTTATATGCACCGCCCGTACCTACAGAGTTTGGCTTAGCCGGACCCTTGGCCAATTTGCTGAGTTTGCGGAGCCAGGGAATGGAGTTTCAGGTTGGGTATAATGATCGCAAAAATGATTGGTACTGGTCAGTCGATGCTAACGCTTCCTTTTCTAAAAATAAAGTTAAGAATCTCGCGGGGACAGGGCCATGGATTGGAAGCCAGACCTTTACGAATGTAGGATATACTTATAATCTTCCCTACGGCTATCAAGCCGAGGGGTTGTTCCAATCTGAAACAGAAATTGCCAATAGCGCATCACAGGAGCTAATATTTTTCCGGGAAATATTAAATACAAAGATCAGGATGGAAATGGTGTCATCAATGGAGATGATCGTGTGATATTGCGTGATAAACCTGTCATACGTTATGGACTGAATTTGGGATTGGGTTGGAAAAATTTGGATATATCGGTCAATATGTACGGTGCCTTGCAGAATACGCGATATATCAGTGGTTATGAAGGCTGGGCCTTTTTCCTGACACAGAATGCCAGACCTATGCACTTGGACAACTGGACTCCAGAAAACCCAAATGCCAGCTATCCTCGACTCTCTTTACAGTATACATCAAACGATACACAATATTCCGATTATTGGCTACGAAAGGCCAACTATCTAAAGATTCAGAATGCGCAGATTGGTTACACATTTCCAGCAAATTTATTATCCAGTTTAAAAATAGCAAGCTTACGTGCATTTGTATCAGCGCAAAATTTGGCAACGATAACCGATTATAAGGGATTTGATCCAGAAGGCTCTTATTACCCAATTTCACGGACATTTTCTTTTGGTGTTAACCTTAAATTTTAATACAATGTTTAACAAATATATACTTAAATCGACTGTTTGTATAGGTATTCTTCTCGGTACTTCAGCCTGTGAAAAATTTATTGACCGTGATCCTTTGTCTCAGGCTTCCGAGACGACCTATTGGAAATCCGAAAACGATGCATTGGTCGGATTAAATGCTGTGTATACCGCTTTACCAACTGCCCGAGACTTTTGGCGGGATTGTCAGAGCGATAATTCGGCCATGACCAATGCATGGGGTGAAGGAGGCCTAGGTTATATCAGTATGGGGAACCAAAACGCAGCGACAGGTTATATCGCTGAGGAATGGCGCTATGACGATGTTCGTAAATGCTTGTATTTTTGGAACGGCTGCGTGGAATGAACTTTGATCAAGCCAAAAAGAACCGTTTTGAAGCTGAGGCTAGGTTTATATTAAGCATGAAATATCTGCGGATGGTGCAGCATTTCGGCAATATTCCGTTAATTAAAGAAAGTCCTGTTACGATAAGTGAAAGTAGTTTGCCGAGAGCTAATAAAGAAGAGGTTTTAGCCTATGCATTGGAAAATGCCCAGTTTGCCATTGATCATCTACCAGCAAGATTTACCGGAGCGGACCTTGGACGAGTAAATAAAGCTGCAGCTTATTTGCTGAAAGCAAATATCTACTTGTATCAAGCTAGCATCAAACAGTTTCATGAAAATGTATCGGCCGCAACACTTTGGCAGCAGGCTTATGAGGCTGCTGCTGAGGTACAGAAAATGGGTTATTCTTTAGTTGACGATTATGCCGAAGTATTTAAACAAGCCAATAATGCGAATACAACCGAGGTTATTCTCGCCCGTCAATATGTAGAGGATAAGATCACACACATGACGCCGGTATTG
The DNA here is from genome assembly GCF_019285695.1 of Sphingobacterium sp. E70. Taxonomy (NCBI): domain Bacteria; kingdom Pseudomonadati; phylum Bacteroidota; class Sphingobacteriia; order Sphingobacteriales; family Sphingobacteriaceae; genus Sphingobacterium; species Sphingobacterium sp. E70. The sequence continues at coordinate 4,412,468 of NZ_CP079104.1, forward strand.
GCATCACCTTCAGGTACAGGGATTACAGGCAATGGATGGGCGAGTTTTTGTCCTACAAGGATCTGGTAGATTCCTACCTCTGTACAGACGGAAAAGGTATTCGTCAATCTTCAATGTATGATCCGGCCAATCCCTGGGAGAAGCGTGACTTGAGGTTGAAAAAACATTTATGTTGGCTGGGGTGCCTGTGTTGCGTCCGAATGGGCAATATGTTGCTTATCAGCCACATCCGGCCTACAATAAAAGCGAAAAAATCAATAGCGAGGGTGGAGGAATCACCGGTTTTATGTATCTTAAATTCAACGAACCTGAATATGCTAAGCCCGATCAAGGTTTTGCTAACTGGCCAATTTATAGATATGCTGAGGCCTTGCTTATCGTTGCCGAAGCATTGAATGAATTTCGGCCTGGAGACGCGCTAATAAAAACCGCCCTCGATCAGGTTCGAAAAAGAGCTGGACTCCCCGCTGTTACCGCGGCGGAACTAGGCAGTCAAATGACAATGCGACAATTAATCCGGGAGGAACGCAGGCATGAATTTGTCGCCGAACACAAACGCTATTTCGATATTTTGCGTTGGAAAATCGCTGAAGATGTTTTGAGCAAACCAGCGGAAGGAATTAACAGTAATCAGAATGATGCGATAGGTGATTGGACCAAACCGCGTTTTCTTGCACAAAAAGAGTATTTGATAAAAATAAGCACTATTTGTGGCCAATTCCACAGAATGCAATTGATAGAAACAAAAATTTACTTCCACAAAATCCCGGATGGTAATTATATAAAACGTATGGATAGAAGAAGCTTTTTTAAGAAAACGAGTTTAATAGGTCTAGGTGTACTGACCAGTCATTTTACAGTGTGGTCCAAATCAATATTTTCCTGGGACAATCCGATACACAATATCCCTGAGCAGAAGGATATAGATAAGCAATGGCTCGCCTCTTTGCATCAGCGGGGCGAGAAAATTGCCTACCGAAAGAGTAAAAATGAACTGCGTTATATTGGTATGCCAGTTGGTGGATTGCATACAGGTACAGTGTATATCGGAGGCGATGGACGTTTGTGGTTATGGCAGATATTTAATACAGCTTATGATGGTGAACGCGAAGGTATAGAACCCAAAAATGTGCAATGGAATAATGGGAAAGAGCTGGCGACTGTCCGTCCACGTGATGGGGCAGCCTATATCGAGCCAGCCATTGCGGACAACTTACGTAGCATCGAGCAAGGTTTTGCAATATCAGTTGCTGTTGGAGGAAAACAAGTCGTCAAAGAACTCCGCGAAAATCATTGGGACGAGATTGTGTTTGAACCGACTTATCCGACTTGCCGTGTTACATATAGTAGCGCCAACTTTCCTGTGGAAGTCGTACTGACCGCCTATTCACCATTTATTCCGTTGGACCAGGATAATTCTTCCTTGCCATTAACGACATTACATCTGGAATTGCGTAATAAAATAAATACACCGGTCGAAGTAAGCCTAACAGGCTGGATGGAAAACGGTGTGTTTAAGGGACGTAAAGATCTCAATGCAGTTTGTAAAATATCCCGCCTATTAGATAAAGCAGGCGTAAAGGTCTTAAACTACAGTTGTGAACAAATACCCGATAGTGCTTTGCAAGCTGGTGATTATGGTACGATGGCCTTTACTTGCTTGGATCCTCAGGCATGGGTACATACCAAGCTGGAACACTGGCCGGTGACACCGCACTCATTACAATCGGATCATAATGATTCGGTCGTCGACTTCGCTGATTTACAAGTGGGTGCCTATACCGTTAAGCGGGTTATAAAACCAACAGAGACCAGTCGGATTTCGTATGCAATCTCCTGGCATTTTAATAATCCACATCCCAAGTTGAAAGCGCATTTAAAGGATGCCCAAAATGGCTATTGGTACGGTGCAAAATTCAATGATGCATCAGCAGTCATTGACTATTATCTGGCGCATCGGCAAAAGCTTGATGGGGAAACGCTGGCCTGGCAACAGACCTGGAATGATTCGACATTACCCCATTGGTTTATGGACCGTACCTTTGTTAATATAGGAACCTTGGCGACAGCGAATACGATGCGTTTTGCTTCAGGAAGGTTTTGGGGTTGGGAAGGTATCGGTGCCTGTGCCGGTACTTGCACCCATGTGTGGCAGTATGGTCAGTCTATGGGACGTATATTTCCTGATATTGAGCGCAATTTGCGCGAGGTTACTGACCTTGGGGTGGGCTTTCAGCCAGAAACTGGCGCAATTATCTTCCGGGCAGAATATGAAAAAGACCCGCCATCGATGGGCAGGCTGGTGTTATCCTTCGTTTTTATCGGGATCATCAGATGAGTACTGATGACACATTCTTAAAACGTAATTGGCCAAAACTTAAACAGGCGATTCAGTTTGTTCTCGACCAGGATAAAAACGGAGATGGTATGACCGATACGCCAATGGAAAATACATTGGACGCCGTGTGGGAAGGAGAGATCGGCTGGATTGTAGGACTTTGTCTCGCTGCCATACAAGCTGCGGCATTGATGGCTGAGGAAGTTGGCGATAAGAAATTTCAACAGATCTGCATGAACTATGTCAGAAAAGGAACTGAAAACATGGATAAATATCTTTTTAACGGAGAATATTATATCCATCGGCCAGATACGATTCAGGGAAGGAAAAAGCTGGGTTCCTACAATACTTGTCATATAGATCAGGTCTATGGACAGGCCTGGTGTTTTCAAGTGGATATGCCTCGGATTAATGACAGAGAGAAAACATTATCCGCCCTGAAGGCACTTTGGAAATATAATTTTGCGATGGATGTGGGACCCTATATTAAGACACACCTCGGGGACGGCCATATGCATTGGCAGGCGAAGGGGGATGGTCATGAATACAAATCCAAAAATGAGGAAAAAGCTTATGGCGATAATACGACTTGGCAACTGGGTTATTTTCATGAATGTATGAGCGGATTTGAACATCAAGTTGCTGCACACATGATGGCCGAAGGTATGATCGACGAAAGTTTGGTCATGACCAGGGTAATTCACGACCGCTACCATGCGGCAAAAAGAAATCCCTTTAACGAAATTGAATGTAGTGATCACTATGCACGTGCGATGGCGAGTTACGGAACCTTTATCAATGCCTGTGGCTTTAGTTATCACGGCCCAAAAGGGCAAATTGGTTTTGCCCCAAAAATAGGATCTTCAGATTTTAAAGCGCCTTTTACCACCGCGATGGGATGGGGACCTACATTCAAAAGCAGCAAATGCAAGGAAAGCGTGTTTGCCAGTTAACATTAAATTATGGCGCGTTGGAACTTAAAGAATTTCATCTGGGGATGCCGAAGAGCTTTCACTTGATTCTAAGCAGATTACTGTTCTACAAAATGATAAACAAATAGCACTTCATAAAGTGAAACGTCAAGGAGAACGTTTGGTGATCAATTTTAAAGACAAAGTAGGACTAGAAAAAGATGATACATTAACTATTCGATGGTTATGAAAAAAATAGTGAATAAACTGCTTGTGATAATAAGTCTTTTCTTGGTTATGGGATGTATGTCATCAGCAGATCAAAAGGCCGGATCTGTGCCGAAATCCGATTGGGGAGAGGTGCTTTCGCAAAAAATACCCTTGCTTGGACATCGCAATTGGATATTGATCGTTGATAAAGCTTATCCCGCACCAACGGGAGCGAATATACTTGTTCTCGATTCAAAAAACAGATACCGGAAGTATTGGACGATGTCGTACAATTGCTCAATAAACAGCATCATGTAAAACCTATCTTTTATTTTGATAAAGAATTTGATTATTTAGACGATGGGCTTGCACCAGGATTAAAGGAATACAAAGAGAGCCTAACCAAACTTTTACCGCATATAGAAAAACGGTCCCTCTTACACGAAGATGTTTTTGGGAAAATAGATAAAGCAGCAGACCTTTTCCAGATAATTGTCGTGAAAACAGAATCACTTATCCCGTATAGTTCAGTTTTTATTGAACTTGATTGTAAATACTGGGATGCCAATCGTGAAAAGATTTTACGTGAGCGGATGACAAAGTCGACAGAATAAAGCCTTTAATCTTGTAGTAATTTAGACAATTAACTGCAGAGCTAAATGGATAAAATAATTTATGCATCCATTTAGCTCGGTAGTTGTCCAATGTGTACTTCTTAGGTTTTGGATTTAACTGTTCTTTCGCAATCCAACCACAATCGATGTGAGTAATACAATGCTATATGCCCACATTAACCAAGAACCAAAAGTTGTCGCACTGTTTGGGGCCATGTTAGGAAAGATGTGTTCAAAAAACTGAATAATGAACGTATCGAGAACCATTCCTGGTAATACCAACAATACGCCTGCGACGATATTTTCGAATCCTGAAAGTTTAAATCTTTTGAAAGTTAGAACTGAAATCAATACTAATGCGGGTATTACAACTACATATAAACTAGTAAGTATTGGTAATGAATCTGTGATAAAAAGAATTGTCCCACAAATCGGAAAGCTATCGTTGCTAAAACCCAAATTAGAAAACCTATCGTAAGAACCGGCAAAATAAACGTATTTTTCATTTTGAACATGTTGAATAAAAGAGATATTCGGTAAACCTTGCTTTCGAAAACTCATTTACAGGAAAAGCTATACTTAGTGATGAAATTACAGAAATCTTTGTAAATATAGGGGCTTCAATTCCCTGATTTTGCATTCAATATCAAGGCCCCTTCCATTAGCTTATCAAAATGTATAGATTTATTTGAAAAATAGGAGGATCTTTTAGCAAATATTGGCTATTTTAGTTCGTAGCCAGGAGGTTGAACGATCTTTTGTTAATTGTCATAAATATAACCGAATAATACAAACAATTAAAAGAATAATAAAGCCTAAAATGAACGATGAATTACTGGAGTCGCTGAAAAGTGATCTGGATTTAGAAGGATCTTTTAAGAATGGGCAATTTGGTATTTATTCCGACTATCGGGAAAGGGATGATGTATACTTCATTAAAGCGAATAAAGAAGGACTAAAATTGTTTGCTTATCAGCTGTTATGTGCCGCCAAGGATTTTGAACATCAGGAACAAGAACAGGCTTTTCAGAATATTGCATTGGAAGAGGTCTCTTGGATGCTTAAAGATTCTGAGATTGTTTTAAAACACATTGAAGATCCTTCGATGATTAGGGTTAGTGAAACCGAAGCAACTAAATCGAGCTGGAAAGATAGCGCTGTAACAATAGGTTGCTGTATTATACTCGCATTCCTTTTGATTTCATTGATTGTCGGGATTTATACAATCATTAATTCTATTTTATAAAGGTTATGCAATTAAACATATTATTTTAGTTGCTTTTCAATTATAGGATATTTTTAATCAATAATATTTACCATATGCGGTACCTAAAAGAAAGAAAATTGCCATTTTTTATTGCTTGTATACACCTTATAAACTGTCTAAAATTAAAGTTTTAGCATTAATCAAGGAAATCAAAAAAATGTGGGAGAAGCGTAGTATTATATCGGCTGAATTGGAGGTAAATACAAGCCCAATACATTGGGATATATTGGGCTTGTATTAGATGTAATAATCGGATAAGCTACAGGAGCTCAAAATAACCATCCGATTGATAGATTTTGTTTGCCGCCTCTGCTGATATTCTAAATTTTCCTTTGCCTGACATCATGGGGGCCGTAAACATGATTTCATCAGCACTAACAGGTATTGGTACAATTTCAAAGTCACCGAAACGGATTTTTTTGTGCATATTTTATGCTCTTACCTTTAATACGAATTAATGATCCAGGTAGCCCACTTGATGGAGCAAAACTATCCAATGAAATTCCCATTGGATTGATTTCGAGTTTTTTGCTGCTGAATGTATACGATCCTGCTGAGTTTTGGTAACCTATACTGATCTTATTGGATCCGAAGTTTGACAGAAACCAAGTGAAAGTGGCTTCTCCATCCTTCTCGCATATAGCATCCCAGTAGATGTTATTGTTACCCAGTAGACTGTACATATTCCCTTTTGAAAAGTTACCATAAAGGGTAATCCGATCTCCTTCATATACGTTTGTTTTATCACTTGATACCCAATCGAAGCTCTTGACTTTAATCTTTTGGGGTAGACTGATATCATAAAATCTGTCTTTGAATTGAAAGGAATAGATGCCTTCTTTTAAATCGCCGACTTCGAAATAGAAGAATTCGTTTCCGGTTTGCCTCGGTTCCACAGGTAGATTTCCAAATGTATAGTCAAAGTACATTCCCGATTGGAAATCCCAGAATCCTGGCCATTGGATCATGCATTTCGCTCCAGGATGGACAAAAGACTGTTCGGTACTGACCTTTGTTAAATCTGGAACGTAAAATATGATTTCCTCTTTGAAAATTACCGTTTCCACCCCATTTGTATAACCGAACTTGAAACGGGATCCCTTAAGATTTTCTATCTGACTAAATTGTAGTTCGCTCGTGAATGGAATCTGTAGATCGCCTAATATAATTTTAAAATCATCTTTCGGATTGCGGTAATCGGGGAGGTTGAGTCCCATGATTTCCATCACTTCCATCGGTGTAAAACTTGTTTTAACAGGTGGAAGCAGCTGCCCTAGAATATTTACTTGAGCAATATTATAGTAAAAGTCGCCATAAGGATACTCTCTACGTTTAAACGAAAAGCTAATTTCCTGTCCATGATATAATCCGTTCGTTTTCGGAACAGTAAAACGAATAGATTTTTTGTCTGGAGACAAGGTGTAGGAGGTCTCCATGCTTTCGCTAGCGTCTGATTTGGCATTAGCGAAGTAGGAGAAAAATTTGTAATTTTTGTCTATCAACTTAAAATCACCATTGACAAGAATTTCGTCACCGGGTTTTGCTTTTACCTTTTTGACCTGATCAATCGCAAAGCCACCGATCTGAAATGAATTAAATTCGCCCTTGTAATATCCTTTTTCAGTTCTAACATAAAAGCAGTAGGTATATTTAAGATCTAGATCGAAGGGTTCATTCGGTTGATAAGTAAATTTGATCGTGGGACCTGCAATATTTTTACCGACTTCGATCTCCTGTTCTTTCCGTTCTATAGCGTATTGATCAATGGTTTTGACTACGAAACCATAACTGAGTATTTTCTGATCTGCTATTGAATCTATCTGGCCAAATAAGGTGACGCTTTTTTTGCTCAATGCATCCATGTGTCCTGTCCGAACGACAATTTTCTCTTCAGCAGATTGAACATATTCTATCTCCTGAACTTTCTTGCACGCAACAGTGAGTAGCGTGAGGCTGGATACCATTAGAAAGAATAATATTTTAGACTGTTTTATATTGCGGAGCATATCTCTATTAAAATCTTAAATTAATTCAAAAGTTTCCTTACCCTTTATCCATTTATTACCAAAAAGGAGATTGATTTCTATCTTTCCCTTATAGGTGATATCCGAGGAATGGTAAATTTGATTTCCTCTTCACCTGATTCCCGCCATACCAGTCGGCCTCCAAAATAGATCATACCATAATAAATCCCTTTGCCTACGATAGTAATCTGATCACCAGCTTTACCCTTTTTGGGTAAAAATCCGAAAAAACCGGAGCTAAGATTTCGAGATTCAGATTCGTTTTGTCCATGTATTCTTTCCCTTCGCTTCCTCGATACCCCACAGTAATGGGATATGTCCCAGCGGCAATTGGAGGTATAACCATACCGATCTGACCATTTTGTATCGACACAAGCTCAGCATCTTGATTGCCTAACCTAACTTGGTAAGGGATGTTTGGTCTAAAGTTGCCATTGATCCTGACAAGGTTCCGTAGTAGCCTTTACTTTGCTCAATACCTGTCGCCTGTAATTTTTTCACTCTTAACTTTGCTTGGCTCGTAAATGTAAAAAAGGGCTGCTTGCCGAAAGAGCATAATCACCTTCTGGAAGATCCCCGATAGTCAGTTTATGTATACCTGTCCAATTGAAACTGACGTACGCATTTTTGTTACCTACTTTATAGGTTGTGAGATCTTGTCGCCCGAATGTTGAAAAGTCCACTCCTGAGAAATTGCCTATACTTCCAGGATGGAATTCAGTGTCATTAAAGTAGAGCGCATAGGGGCGGGCTGTTTAAGCTGGATCTTTTCTTTAAAAATGACGGTATCTTTTCCATTGAAATAACCTATGGTATACTTGTCTGCAGGTTGTCCATAAGTCAAGTTTATTAGATTCATTTCGGGTTCGTAGGAAAGGATCGGTTGCCGAATAGGATATAGAAAGGTTCTTTCAGAGCAGGCCCCATCCCCGGACCTGTCAACGTAATTTTGTCATTGTACATGAAATGGTAGTTGGTCGGTTCATTCAGTTTGCCTACCACTTTCACAGTTGCTAACAACGAATTTCTATACAGCCCAGTCGGATGTACCTTATTTTGAAGGATAAAACTTATACGACTGCCGTGGGTCAGATTAGCAGGTAACTGAAACACTAATGTTTTAAGGTCTTTACCCAGTGTAAAAGGAATTTCCTGTCGATTGTTATCCTCATTAATATTCAGCGTGTAATTATCCTTTACCTTTTCGAAATTTCCATTGAGGGTGATTTTATCATCTGGAGAAGCGATAATATCATCTCTATAGTCGATGTCGTACCAATAAAACGTTAGATGTGTCGTTTCTCCTTTGTAAACACCCTTATTTGTCTTGATATAATAGTAATATTTAACGGAATTCGAATTTAGGATTTCGTCCGGTGTTTGGATGGTATGTGTAATCTTTCCTGTTTTTGCCTTTGAGCCTAACGAATAGACTAGTTCTTTTATGCTTGTATCGTAATATTTTTGGCATTCAACAACAAAGCCATGATCAATAATGCTTTCATCATTCAGGTATAGTATGCGACCAGAAAATGTAATTGTTGACTCATTTGCATTGTCATTTATCAAAGTTTCAATACCAATGGGATTGGTGTCAGGGATTGTTTCAACGACTTTTTCTACTTTTTACAGGAAAAAAGAAAGCACAATGATACTAACCAAAGGATATACGATTGTTTCATAAAAGGGTTAACTTGTCGGCAAATATACTTGATGGAAATAGTATATCAAAAGATATTTCTAATTTGCCGGTTAGTTATAGCATGTTAAAATTAAGCGCATCAGATTCGACGGATTTAATATCGTATGTTTATTTTAGGTAGGTAATATTGGTAGAACTCGAACAAGTTATTATCTTGTCCTGTCATAATTAATTAGTCGCAATAAGCAATCAGTCCACTTTGTTTTTCGATCGCCGTATTAAGGATGTTGATTAATTTTTGTACATCGGTATCAGTTTGTAGATGCTTTTGCAAGATGTTGTTTTTAATCTGTTTGATGACTACAGTCGTTAACCTGAAATCCGAGTAAAAGTCGAAATTTTTATCGATGATGTTTTTCTTCTGAAGATTCTTAAATGTTCCATTATCAAGTTTTCCCACAAACTCTAATCCCATCTCAGTTGGATCGTTTGGCGTTGGCTGATGATCATTAATAATATAAAAGTCTAACATTTTTAAGGGGTCTTTAAATCCTAAATTTAAAATTCATTGAAAATTGCGACAGAAATTATCCTTATTTCTTGGACGTTTATTGAATTTTACTGGCTAAATCTAAATAATACTGCTTTCCATATTCATTATTGGACTTTTGCGCTTTGCTTTTAAAATAATTGCTAGCCTCAACTTTATATTCTGCCGGAATGTTATCAATATATAAATCTATTAAGACTTCAAAAGCACTTTCCGCTATCTTTTTTGGCGACATCATTTTGATATCCATAATATACTTCCATTTGTTATTGTAAGCCTTAAAAGAAGTCAATCTTGGCAGAAATAAAGCGACATAAGCACCTACATTTTTTCTATCACTATTTTTCAACATGAATTCATAAATAGCCTTCGTTTCAGGTAGATGATATCGCTGTATCATATTTCCGATAGAAGAGATGAGAAGGACAACAAGCTTGATATTGTCGCTATGTTTGTCATAAATAGTCAAAAGGTTTTCCACCAATTTGGCGTCGTTAAAAGGTCATTATAGAATTTGGAAACTTCTAGCCTGGGCATTTTCTCAAACTCTTTTATTAACTGAAATAGTTCATCATCATTTAACCTATTCCAGTCCTTAATCTTCTCTACTAATAGACTGATCTTTTCGACGTTCTATTTGGACATAACAGTAGTAAAGCAATACTCTAGGTAAGATACAATTTATTTCTTAGTTATTGTTTTTGCTATTGTGTACCCTTAGTTTTACTTGTCACTTTCAAATCTCTGAAAATTCCTGCGGTTCCGATATCTAAAAAGACAAATTCTCCAGTTTTATGGACGCCCATTTTGAGCTCACTGACAATAAAATGAGGTAGTTTGGTGTCATTTATAAATAGTTTGGCTGTTTTACCTTTTACATACATTTCTAATTTGACCCACTCATTTGGCGCAATAGGCGCATATGCCTCATATTGCCCATATGCGGTAGTTCGGGAAGCCGTAAACTTAAGAAATAACCTTAACCTAGTTTAAGAGTTAAGCCTCCCTGGTACTAATGTTTTTATCAATTCATTTCCAGAACTATTTCTGGTTATTTAGTGTATTTTTATTCTAAAAAATCATTATTTTAAAATAAATAAAACTTTAATGGTATATTAGTGTTCTAATTTGGTGTTATGAAGTATAAGCTTTTAGAAGAAATCCTACCATTGATTGAGCAATTCGAGGCAGATAATGTAAACGGTAATTATGCCAATGATGCTGAAGGGTTTAAGCGCTGGGTTGCAAATGTGCAAAGTAATAAGCTTGTTGATCCACACTGGGAAGGTAAAGAAAATGGACGTAGTCCGGAGAGTGTCATCAGTACTTTAATTGTGCATATGAACAGATTCGCAAAGAGTTATTCAAAAGCTGCAATTTGGGGATCTGATTTTTCTACCCAAGAGGAATTTATCTATTTGATTACGCTAAAATCATTTGGAGAGATGACAAAAATGGAATTGATCAAACGAAATATTCATGAAAAGTCAGTTGGTATGGCTATTATAAATCGTTTGCTCAAACAGGGATGGGTAAGTCAGGAGGAATCTGAACTGGATAAGCGAAGTAAGATGATCTACATTACAGAAACTGGTTTATTGGTATTAGAGCAGCAAATGGGAAGCATACGACATGCTACACGGATTGTTTCGGGAGATCTCACGAATGAGGAAAAAATGATACTTATCAACTTATTAACTAAACTGAGCGATTTCCATCAGGTGATTTACGATAAAAACATTGCGACAGAACAATTATTGGACAAAGTTAAAATATAGCCAAACAGATGATTAGTAGAATAGAATCCTTAATCAGAAGAAAATGAAAAAGAAAGTAGCTGTAATTGGAGCAGGTTTTCGGGGCTTTCGGCCGCAGCTTATTTAGCTAAGGCGGGTTATGACGTACATGTTTTTGAAAAACATATACAGCCAGGCGGGCGGGCGCGTCAGTTTTCTACGCCTGAAGGCTTTAGGTTTGATATGGGCCCCAGCTGGTATTGGATGCCTGATATTATAGAATCCTTCTTTTCGGACTTTGGCCATAGCGCAGCTGATTTCTTCGAACTTGTTTCATTGAATCCACAGTTCGAGATGATATTTAATTCCGGAAAGATCAGTGTGCCTGAACCATACGAGGATTTAAAACAGTTATTCGAACGGATTGAAGTGGGGGCAGGGAGGAAACTGGACAAATTTATGCAGGCAGCTAAATTCAAATATGAAGTTGGGATGCGTGATTTTGTCAATAAACCTTGCCATAGTTGGCTGGAGTTCGCTTCTCCAAAAATTGCGCGCAGCGCCTTCAAATTAGATCTATTATCAAGCTTTAGGGCTTACGTTGCAAAATATTTTAAAGATGAAAGGTTAAGGACTTTGATGGAATTTCCGTCATTTTTTTAGGGGCCTCTCCTAAAGATATTCCGGCATTATATAGTCTGATGAATTATGGTGGTTATGCACTGGGAACGTATTACCCCAAGGGAGGATTTTTTCAGCTTGTGCAAGCTATGCAACAAGTAGCTGAAAAGCAAGGAGCAAATTTTCATTTTGGGCACAGTGTTGAAGCACTTAACATCGAAAACAAAGCAGTCTCCTCGATCACAGTTAATGGCGAAAATCGAGAATTTGATCTTATTGTTGCTTCGGCGGACTATCACCATATTGAATCGCTATTGCCCCAAGGATTGAGAAATTATGATGATGCCTATTGGAAAAGCAGGACTTTTGCCCCCTCCAGTCTGATTTATTATCTTGGTATGAAATCCACTATTTCTAATTTGATTCACCATACTTTATTTTTTGAACATAATCTGGATGATCATATTGATTGTATCTATGGCGAAAAAAATGGCCGCAAAATCCGTTGTTTTATGCCTGTTGTCCATCCAAAACCGATTCTCAGTTGGCCCCTTCAGACGGTGAGAATCTTTTCCTGTTGATGCCCCTTGCAACTGGTATTGCAGATGACGAAGAAACACGTGAGGAATATCTGATCCACATGTTAAAACGTCTGGAAAAGCATACGGGTACAAAAAATCTATACGAGCAGATTTCATACAAACGAAGTTACTGTGTCAGCGACTTTATGAACGATTATAATGCTTACGGTGGAAACGCTTACGGATTGGCCAATACACTTAAGCAGACTGCGGTATGGAAACCAAAGGTTAGAAATAAAAAAGTGCACAATCTTTTTTATACAGGTCAGTTAACCGTACCCGGTCCTGGTGTGCCGCCGTCCATTATTTCTGGAAAGATAGTCGCTAAAGAAGCCATTGAATTATATCATAAATCATCAGCCCATGAAGAAGTTATTTGATGAGCTCGCTTATGAAGTGAGCAAAAAAACAACTGAGAAATACAGTACAAGCTTTTCGCTTGGCATTTTGGCTTTGAAACCAAGCATCCGTCATAGTATTTATGCAATTTATGGCTATGTTAGACTTGCAGATGAAATCGTCGATAGTTTTCATGGATATGATCGGCAACGATTATTGAGCCGTTTATATTTAGAAACAAACGCTGCTTTGGAAGAAAGAATTTCCTTGAACCCTATTTTGCAATCTTTTCAAGAGACCGTACGCAAATACGACATCGACATTGACCTTATCAATCAATTCCTGCATAGTATGGAGATGGATCTGAAAAAGATAGATTATAATTCAGATCGCTATAAAGAGTATATTTATGGCTCAGCAGAGGTTGTAGGGCTGATGTGTTTACAGGTTTTTACCGAGGGAGATAAACAGCGCTATGAGGAGTTAAAACCATATGCGATGAAACTTGGATCTGCATTCCAAAAAATAAACTTTTTGCGGGATCTCAAAGATGATTATCATATCCTCGGTCGCACTTATTTTCCAAATTTGGATATGGCTGTATTTGATAATGTACTCAAGAGCAAGATTGAAGATGAAATCCACAAGGAGTTTAAAGAAGCACTTTTAGGCATTAAAAAATTGCCTTCCTCAGCTAAGTTTGGTGTTTATTTGGCTTACAAATACTATCTTTTACTTTTTGCAAAGATCCGAAAGAAATCATCGAAGGAAATTTTAGAAAATAGAATTAGAATACCGAATACTCAGAAAGCCTATGTTGCTCTCAAAAGCTATTTGAGATACAAGGCTGCTTATTTATAATTCTGCGCAAATTTAAAATCATCAGCGAATAAACATATGAATTTTATTACCGTACTAATCACTTTTGTTGCCATGGAAGGTGCTACCTGGCTTATTCATAAGTATATTATGCATGGTTTCTTATGGATCTTGCATCGAGACCATCATGATCATAGCAATGAAGGTTTTTTGAAAAGAACGATTACTTCTTTGTCATCTTTGCATTACCTACCATTGCGCTGATGTATTTTGGATCGCTAAAAGATTATAATTACCTATTTTATATTGGTCTAGGTATTATGTTCTATGGTATGGCTTATTTTTTTGTGCATGATATTTTTATCCACCAGCGTTTCAAATTTTTGAGTAAAACAAACAATAGATACTTTTTGGCACTTCGTCGTGCTCACAAGCAACATCACAAACATTTGGTCAAGGAAGAAGGAGAATGCTTTGGCTTTTTATATGTTCCGTTGAAATACTTTAAAATGTACAGTAATAATGAAAAAACATGATGCAGTATACTTATTCGCTTATCTTATTTTTTACGGTCGTAATATGTTTTGTCGCTTCCTTCGACAAGCGGCTTCGATTTGATCGAGAGTTTGTCCCATTTTTAAAAGCTTCGGTCATTGTTGCCCTGTTTTTTATTGCATGGGATGTCTGGTTTACCAGTCGTGGTGTTTGGTGGTTTAATACAAAGTATACCTTGGGCATTGTCTTGGCTGGTTTGCCTCTGGAGGAGTGGTTGTTTTTATCTTTATTCCTTTTTCCTGCGTATTCACCTATTTCTGTCTGGATAAATTTTTTAGATGGCAACATCTTAGTGCTTTTAACAATATTATTGTCTTTGTCAGTATAATTGTATGCGCAGTGGTAGCACTTCGCTATGCTGATCGAATATATACCTTGGTGACTGCTGTAGTCACGATATTGACATTACTGGTGTTTCACTTTGTTATGCGGGTACAATGGATTAGCCAGGCCTCTTTGGTTTTTACAGTACTCATGTTAGGATTTTTGCCCGTCAATGGTATACTCACAGGAACAGGATTGGAATCACCAATAGTCAATTATAATCCAGCGGATTTTATGGGTATTCGGGTACTCACCATTCCTATTGAAGATGCTGTTTATGGATACACCCAGTTTCTATGGGTACTTTTTTTTTTCAAAAAATTCCAAACCAGAGCGCATGACTCCAATTCATAAAATTATTCTTTCGCAAAAAAACATGGACAGCAAAATGTTGATCGTTGTCGAAAATGATTAATCTTGATGATCTTGAATGAAACCATTTTCCTCCCCGAACATCAATCCCTGTTTTTCCAAATGTTGATAATCTAATTGTTTTTGATATGCGCTAGCTTATAAGGAATTACATATTTTGTTCCAAATGCGACGGATATAAGTGTATCCACTCCAAATATAGAACCATGGTTGTAAGAGCAATTATTTAATCTGATTTTTATCCGTATAGAAAAGAAGCTTAATGGTTTAGCTTGTTTTAAAAGCATCCAAACTAGTTTAATTATAAAAGATAGAAATATGAAGAAATTAATTTTTGCAGGCATTGCCTTAGTATCATTTGCGGCGTTGACCCCTGACGTAGCAAAGGCTCAACAGAGCGCGTCAAAACAGAGTTTAGAGATTTCAGCAGAAAGCACCCTCAGTTAGATCTTCAGTCAAGACAAAAGTTGGATAATCAGATGGATGCTCAGGGAAGAAGAGGCCCTGGATATTGGACACAGCTTTTTAATGCTTACTTAGATGTATATCTTAAATATGGCTATTCTGCAAATGACGCAATAGAGCGAGCACATCAGTCTGTCTATCGGGAAATTGAAATTTATTATGGTGTAGATCTTTAGATATTACTCCGATTTTAGAAAGTGAAGTTTGATAGAAACTTCACTTTCTTTTAAATTCAAAGCCTAATAATTGGATACAAAGACTATCTTATTTATCTACAAAAAGGCGAAGTTTTTTCTAAGGCCTTTCGTCTTTTATTGATATGTGTTTGAATGGAGTTACTCCTAATATTCTTGTAGTAGTAATTTTGATCATTAATGAGATTTATACTAATAACCTAAATGATTACTGCGTCTCGACAATGTCCTGTAGTGCTCTGAATAAATTTAGCGGATATTCGGCTAATCTGTTGCAAAGATAGAGATACCATTCTTGACCATATACGAAATACAGTTTTGTTGGATACCCTTCATCTCTCAATTGTGCTAGCTGCTCTGTCTGTATGCCATATAAACTTTCAAATTCATAGCATCCCTTTGCAGGCTGTAATCTATCAATAAGCTTTTTGACCCCTGTTGAATTTCATGGTGATGTGTTGCAATGGAGCATAAATGACTTTTTGAAAGCAGCTGTTCGACGTAGTAAAGATAGCGTTCATTGAGTTCCTGACCGCGTGGTAGCGATAAGCCTTTGGCTGTTTCGAAAGCTCCTTTCACGATGCGGATACGTCCTCTTTCTTTGCACATCGCATCAAAATCATCCGTTGTTCGATGGAGATAAGCCTGCAATGTGATGGACAAGTTTGAGAATTCTTTAGAGCCCTTCTGATAGAGCTTTAATATGTTGTCAGTCCTTTCCGTTCCTTCGGCACTTATGATCACTTCTTTACCTTTGGCTGATTCACATATATTGGAAAGATTTTC
This sequence comes from Sphingobacterium sp. E70, assembly GCF_019285695.1. Lineage (NCBI taxonomy): Bacteria > Pseudomonadati > Bacteroidota > Sphingobacteriia > Sphingobacteriales > Sphingobacteriaceae > Sphingobacterium > Sphingobacterium sp. E70. The sequence continues at coordinate 4,428,816 of NZ_CP079104.1, forward strand.
ATAACAGAGGTTTTCAGAGATTTCCAGTCCAATGTGCGAAAGGTCAAGTGAAATCGTTGAATTGAGATTGTGTTGCTGTATTGCATCGCAGATGCCCAAAAATTCAGTAGTTGCTTTTTCAGCTTCATGAATAGTCCGTGTACTTTCGCCCATATACTCGATCGAGCACTTAAAACCACTATCATTTGAAGCTTGTACTTTGGTTAGGGTTTGCGTAAGATTTTCACCGCCAATATATCGGTCAGCGGCTTTCTTCATTAGTTTGTAAAGTGCTTCATTATTCAAAATATAAGCTTTAGCATCTTCATTTAATGCAGCTTTCCTCAGTGCTTCAGCACCAGCTGTAAGTAATTGTTCCATTTAGCAATCTTAAAATTAACTATGTAAAATACAAAAAATAGAAAGTAGAAAAAATGAAATCCCTATTTTCGGTAGGAAAAATCAATTTTTAATTAATAATATGATACAGTAGACGAAAGAACTCTCCGTCGGTGATATTGTCAGTTTACGGGGAACATATCTCCTCTATTCGGGCATATGGTTAAATGGTTTTTACAAAGAAGGATACACCCTTGCAGATCCGGTAGTATAGCAAATTCTGTAGTTATAATGTTTAAGAGAGTGGTAATAACTTTAATTTTAGCTAAATTAGTAATATTATTTAATCAATTATATAACATTAACTTTTTTATTATGTTAAAAATGCAATTAAATTATGGTTTTTGACAGCTGTTTTAATCATTTCTGCGTGTCAGAAAAATGTAGTAGTAATGGAAGAAGTTCCGATTGATAGTTTAGCGATCAGTTATGATACTATCCAAGTTTTTAATGAAGTTCCATCTGGTACAAAGGAGGCCAAACGGTTGGGACAACGAAATCCCGCTTCAGATTTTACAGCAACGGGATTCTATGTTGCTCCCAATGAAACCTTAACGATTCATATGGAGCAATTGGAAGATGGTAGTGGTGTTCCTACACTTTTAATAGGCACTTATTCTAGGTATAAAGCGAAGTGGAATCCAACAGTTGTTCCATTGACCGCAGGAGTTAATACCATTCAGGCAGATGCGTATGGTGGTCTTCTATACATCCGGTATAATTCAAATGACAATAGTATAGCAAGTGGTAAAGTTCAGCTTGAATTTAGAAGCGGGCATCGACCTACGCCGCACTTTGTGCTAGGAAAGACAACAAATGCACAATGGCAAACGATGTTAGACACATGGACAACAGCTCCCGATGTTATTTTGGAAAGTAATGAAACGATGTTGGTAGCTTCTCGTACTAAAGCATTGGAATATAGACAGGAAAATCAGCAACAATTGATGCAGACTTTTGATGAGATTACCAAAGCAGAATATTCCATAAGTGGTATTGACAATTCTTCTGCCGAACATAAAGAAAATGTCCATAAACTTTTGATGACCGAGACCGATAATACAGACTATTTTATGGTAGCAACCTGGTATCGTACAGCTTATATCAGTAGCGCAATGAATATATTATTGACTGTTGACGGAGCACGTAATAATGGATGGGGCCGTGGCACGAACTAGGACATATGCATCAGCAAGGAGCCTGGACCTGGGATGCACTTGGCGAGGTTACCGTTAATATCTACTCCCTTGCAGCGGAGCGAAAAATGGGACATCTAACATCTCGGCTGACACGAGATAACGTTTGGGTTGATGCGATGGATTATTTGGTAATTCCTTACGCTGAAAAGGATTTCAATGCAAGTAGTACCTCGCTTTTTGTTCGGTTGGCGATGTTCCAACAGTTGTGGTTGGCATTTGGCGATAACTTTTACCAGACCTTGCACAAGGAAACACGCGTCGAACAAGCAACGTTTTCTACAAGAGAACAACAGATGCGTTATTTTATGTTGAAGGCCTGTACTATTTCTGGCAAGAATCTGAGTGCATTTTTCCGGAAATGGGGGCTTAAAGTGAATGAATCTGTCTATACTGAAATCGAAAATCTCAATTTACCAACACCTGCAGAAGATCTTACGAGCAAAACTGACGATCCAAATTGGGAAAACAAATGGCTCGTTATAGGCTATACCAATCAAGAAACAGCTTCCGAAAATGGAAGAGCAGCAAATATGATTGATGGTAATGCTGCGAGTTACTGGCATTCAAGATGGTCGAGCAACCCAGGTACATACCCTATTTTATTACCATTGATATGAAAAAGATATTGCAGTAACAGGCTTTACTTTTACACAGCGAAATGGTTCGCGAAGAGTTAAAGATATAGAGATCCAGGTGAGCCAGGATAATGTAAATTGGAATAGTGAAGGTCAGTTTGTGCTACAAAATGTCGTCACTCCACAAAATGTCGCCTTGCCGGCAGTGAAATCATTCCGTTATTTTAAACTTATCTTCAAATCTGCATTTGATGGTACGCAAAATGCAGCTATGGCTGAAGTAACGGTCTATTAATAGAAGCTTTCTATATCAAAATTATTAAGCAGAGACCGGTCTAGTCCACCGGTCTCTGTTTGTTTATCTAGATTCAAACCTTTTCATTTCGTATCCTTCGTATTCGAAGACGGTCTCCATGGATAGGCCCAATGCTGCAGCGACACCTTTCCCATATTCAGGATCCGCCTTATAGCAATTTCTGACATGTCTAATTTGGATAAACTGCTGTGCTTTGCCAACCTCTTTGGCTGTATTTGTGCAAAGCAATTTTCTTTTTCTGTTGTCATCAATCGAAAGAGATCACCAGGTTGACTAAAATAATCTTGATCTTCTCGATGATCCCAATGTGCAGCTTCGCCGGTCACTTTCAATGGCGGTTCGTCAAAATTTGGCTGATCTTCCCATTGATTAAAGCTGTTTGGTTGATAAGCGATGGTACCACCATAATTTCCATCAACGCGCATTGGACCATCCCGATGATAGGAGTGATAGGGACATTTCGGTTCATTGACAGGTATTTGATGGTGATTTGTTCCGAGGCGATAGCGTTGGGTATCACCATAAGAAAACAACCTCCCTTGTAACATTTTATCTGGTGAAAATCCTATTCCGGGCACGATCGCAGCTGGATTGAAGGCCGCCTGTTCCACTTCAGCAAAATAATTTTCTGGATTTCTATTTAACTCCAGCTCACCGACCGGAATCAGCGGATAGTCCCTATGGGGCCATACTTTTGTGAGATCAAAGGGGTTGATGTGATATGAATAAGCATCCTCCTCATTCATGATCTGTACATATAAAGTCCATTTAGGAAAATTTCCATTGTTAATATTGTCCATCAAATCCCTTTGATGGCTCTCCCTATCATCTCCGATTAAAATAGCAGCTTCTTCGTTGGTCAAATTTTCAATCCCCTGTTGTGACTTGAAATGGAATTTGACCCAGTATCGTTTTTTGTCTGCACTGATGAAACTGAAGGTGTGACTACCGAAACCATGCATCGTTCGGTATGATTTTGGGATACCCCGATCACTCATTACTATCGTTACTTGATGAAGCGATTCGGGGATCAATGTCCAGAAGTCCCAATTATTGTCTGCGCTACGCATGTTGGTTTTGGGGTCCCTTTTTACAGCTTGGTTAAGGTCTGGAAATCGTAATGGATCTCGTAGAAAGAATACCGGCGTATTGTTTCCTACAAGATCCCAATTTCCCTCTTCGGTATAAAACTTAATGGAGAATCCTCGGATATCCCTTTCAGCATCTGCTGCCCCACGTTCTCCAGCGACGGTAGAGAAACGCATAAAAGATCAGTTTCCTTACCTATTTCTGAAAAAAGTTTTGCTTTGGTATATTTCGTTATATCGTGCGTTACAGTAAATTTGCCATAAGCACCCGAGCCTTTGCATGCATTCTCCTTTCCGGAATGACACCACGGTCAAAATGCGCCATCTTCTCCAAAAACCACACATCCTGTAAAAGTGCAGGTCCACGCGCCCCTGCTGTCAAAATATTTGTGTTATCAGCTACAGGAGCACCCGTTCGATTTGTTAACTTTTTCTTTTCCATTTTTTAAATTTACTTTGTTATGAATACCTTGTTCAATCCGTTGCTAAATCTTGTCAACGATCTTATCGTTCTATAAAAATATCTTAGATTTAAGATCGATATGTCATCCAGTTGATCTAAAAACTGCTGGTCCAACAAAATGAATTTGGCCATTTAAACCTATCAAAATTTTGTTGGTATCCGATCAGAAACAATAAGGAATGAAATTGTGTGTTTTTAAGTTAGGTACGTATCTTGTAGTGAAATAAATAATATTAGTTGTTTTAAAATTCCGTATGATAAGGTGTTATTTCATTTTTCTGTTGCTTTGGTTGGGTCTTAATAGTTATGGGCAGGACAAGACGGTTGATCTTCCGTACAGTCAGCTGACAAAAGAACAATGGCAGGAAGATTTTCATGCTTTATATGATAGCCTCCGTAAAAACCACCTCAATTTATACCATTTTACACCAAAGACCGTTTTCGATCAAAAATACCATGCTATTTTTAATGAAATAGCCAAACTCAGCAATGAACAGATTCTGTTGAGGTATAAGCAATTTGTATCACTCGCTGGGGATGGGCATACAATGCTTTCCGATCCAGGAGATTTTCACAGGTATCCACTGGATTTTTTTATTTTTGGTAAGCAGGTGATCTTAATCCAAAGTGAGGCAAAGTATAAGCAAGCGCTGGGGCTGCAGCTTCTTTCTATCAACAACTTTCCGATCACTCAGATCAGGGACTCATTAAACAGCATTATAGATCATGGCGAATCGAAGACCTATCTGCTCAAGCAGCAGACAGATCGGTTAGGCGTCTACGAATATCTTTCCGCTTTTGGTTTTATTTCGAATCGGGATTCTGCTGTATTTGAATTTCAGGACGGCAAAAGACCATCGAACTCAAGGTGGCTGCAATACCTGCCCATCAGTCCGTAGATTGGCAATGGGCATTTCGGCCGTTACCGTTATTTTTGGAGAATGGTATGGAACCGAGCACGCCTATTGCACATAAATCTATCCGTTCAGATACGTACTATATTAACTTTGCGGGATATCCTTCTTGGGAAGATTTTGAAAAAATTACCACAACGATTTATGATAGCTTGAACCATCAAAAAGCGCGCAAGATTATTATTGATATGCGTTTAAATGGAGGCGGAAATTTTGACAAAGGTCTGAAGCTGATGCTTCCTCTTTTTTAAACTATAATGCGCTACATCCCGGAACCAGTTATTATGTTCTGATCGGACGGCGTACGTTTTCAGCCGGGATGTCCAATGCCGTACATTTTAAAGATTGCCTTAATGCGATTTTGGTGGGTGAGCCTACCGGAGCAAGACCCAATGGATATCAGGAAATCAAGTGGTTCAAGTTGCCTAATTCTAAACTGGAGGTGTCCTGCTCACTACTATTTTATAGTTTTCAGCAAAAAAATACAGATGGTGTCCTACCCGATAAAACAATAATGCCATTATTTAAAGCCTATAGCGAAGGCAGGGATCCAGCATTGGATTGGATTTTAAAGCGGACATCAACACAGGAAGTATCAAAGGGTAGGAGATAACACCAGCGTTGACACCTTGCTGGCAATTATGTTTGTGCCTGTTTTTTTGTTGTTAGTTATCTCTTGAAGGTAACACACAAGAAAAAACCGCAGCTGAAAATAAGAACAAGAAAGCATTGAAAAAATCTTGATTTTAGACAAAAACATCAAGTTGGTGCTAATTATTCGAATTTGAATCTTCAATTTTGCGGTATCGGAATCCATTAAACGAGTTCTTAAATTGACTTTAGTAAAATACTAAAGTTTACTGATTCTCTTAATAGGTTATCAAATAGATACCTATTGAGACTAGGTAATCTTTTGTTGATGACTACGGGAATCACATAAAGCAAGGGTCAGTGCGATAATTCCGATGAAAAAGTAGGCAACAATTAATGGAACAACACTATCCGTCATTCGGGCGCTGATTACCGATCCCAATACCGAACCTACCGAAAAGAAAATGGTACCGTAGATCGAAGATGCTATTCCTGCTCTATCTCCCATCGGTTCCAGTGCAAGCGCACTACTATTGGGCTCTACAGCTAGATTAAGCGCCATTAAGAGCGTAACGGCACTAAAAAAGAACGTCATGTTGAGTGGTTCTCAAAAAGGAAGACACAGATTACCAGACCAAGTGCAATAAAAGTATAGAAAAGAAGCAAGAATTTTACCGTACGCTTTGCTCAATATCGAGAGGAAAGGTACGAATTAGTAAAGGTCGATAAAGCCATAAACATCCCCATACCTCCAAAAATCCACTTGAATAATGTGGGAGCCCTATAGATCTCACCGATAATATGCTCTGAACTGGCCACGTATGCACTGAGCGCTGAAAAAAGCAGTGTAGTAATCGTGATGTATCTTAGGAAAGTACGATTGTTGAGAACGATTTTCACTGACTTACGTAAACTCGATAAGCTTAGCGGTATCCTTTTGGTTTTAGGCAACGATTCCTCAAGACGCATAGACCATAAAAAGATGATCAATCCAAAAGTAGGCGGTATTAAGAAAACAGTCTTCCAGGAAGAAATATGCAAAATAGCTGATCCCAAAAGGGAGCAAATACGGGTGTCAATAGAAAAACGGTAAAAATAAGAGACATTATTCGAGCCATTTCATTGCCAATAAAGCGATCCCGTACACCAGCGATCGTAGTCATAAAAACTGCTGATGCTCCCACTCCGACCACAAATCGTGCAATTAACATTGGGGTAAGGCTAGGAGCTAAAGCTGCAGCAATTCCGCCGAGGATATAAAGAGGAAGCCAATGCGGAGCACGGGCAATCTTCCAAATCGATCCGAAAGAGTCCCAAATACAATCTGCGCTATTTGACCCAAGAAAAAATAAGAAATGATCTTTGCCGTCTCTGTCGACTTGGGATCAAGTCCAAAGTCTTGGCGCAGTTCGCTAAATGCCGGCAGCATAATGTCGATCCCTAAAGCTGTCAGTATCATGGCCGAAGCCGAGAGTACAATAAATTCACCTTGTCTCATTTTTTCTGGCTATTCTTTTTTTTTAACTGTGCCTTACGCAACATTGGTCTTAATACGGGGAGCTACCGGATTGAATTTCACCAATAACCTCAAAACCATGACGCTCATATAAAGAAATATTTTTGGGATTTGAAGATTCCAGATAGGCGATCAGGCCATCCTCGTCAACTACTTTTAGGGCCTCGGTCATCATCGCTGATCCAATTCCGGTACCCTGAGATGTGGGGTCTACGCCAATCATTGGCAAATACCAGTGCGGTTGTGTCGGACCAAATTTTTCCATCTGCTGAAAAATTCCGGGTAAATCTTGTTTTACTTCATTCCCAACATTCTGATCAAATACTTCTAATAATGCTTCTTCATCTGATGTTGCTCCTGGTGGAAGCCATAGGGCGGCACCACTAAAATCCTCGGCAACGTATGCTGTCTTCCTCTCAAATGAAGTTCCGCCAAAAGCTATTGCTATTGCGGGAAAGACTGCTAAGTACTTTGCTGGTTGTGGTATCGACCAGCGCACCATAGGATCCATGCTGAATGCAAGAGTCAAAGTACTTATTGCATTATCTTTATCTGAGGCCTTTGCAATTCTTATCTTCATAACCGTTTATTAAAAATGATTTTTCAAGCTTGTCTACACAAATATATAGATAGACAGGAGTTTTAGAGCGTGTAAAATAGACTTAAATAAGGGGAATTTAGACTACCTCTACTGCTTTTCGGCGGATTTAAATTTATAACGAATTTAATGCGAAGGAAAAAGTCCTGCCCTCCAATAAACTGCCATTAATGACTAATGTGATTTATCAGTTACGTTTACAGGATTTTCAGTCGTAAATAGTAAGTTTATGATCGTAATAATCCTAATAAATTATGAACATGAAACTATCCATTAGCTTTGGACTCTTTTTTGCCTGTTCACATTGCTATCAAAGGCTCAAACGAAAGCCGCTCACGACCTTTCTTTTACTACTTTGGCAAATCAATGGGACGAAGCTTTACCTATAGGTAATGGGTGGTTAGGAGCACTGGTCTGGCAAAAGCAAGACAAACTTCGTTTTTCATTGGATAGGGCAGACCTGTGGGATATGCGTCCAATGAAGGGCTTGCATAGAAAAGAATTTAGTTTTCAATGGGTTATCGATCAGGTTAAGAAGAAGGATTATCTGCCCGTTCAGGAGTATTTTGACGAGCCATATGATCGGGAACCAGGGCCGACCAAAATACCCGGAGGAGCATTGGAGTTTGATACCAAGGGTTGGGGCGAGGTAAAGCGCGCGCATCTTTCGTTAAACAATGCACTTTGTGAGGTACAGTGGTCGGGCGGAACAAAACTTCAAACCTTCGTAAATGCGGAGAAACAATACGGATGGTTCCGGTTTGAAAATGTAAAAGATAATTTTGAGCCGCAACTCGTAGCACCTCGGTACCAAGGTGCTGTGACAGTATCAGGAAATCCCGTAGGTGGAGATGATTTGGCTCGATTGGGTTATAAACAAGGAGATATCAAGCGCAATGGTGACCACATCACCTATCGGCAGGAGGGATGGGGAGGATTTCAGTATATCATCTCGGTCAGATGGAAAAAGTCGGAAACACTACTGTAGAGGGAGTCTGGACGATCTCTAGTCATTACCCGAATAAGGTCATGACTGAAGCCTCTCGTATAAGCGAAACTGCACTCGCAAAATCATTCAAGGAAGATTTGAAGGCTCATAGCTCTTGGTGGAAAAGCTTCTGGAGCAAGTCCGCAATACAGATTCCCGATCAAAAGTTGGAAAAACAATGGTATCTTGAACAATATAAATTTGGTTCGTTGGCCCGTAAAGATGCGCCACCTATTTCACTGCAAGGCGTATGGACAGCCGATAATGGACGGATACCGCCATGGAAAGGTGACTACCATCACGATCTCAATACACAGTTGAGTTATTGGCCCGCTTATGGTGCCAATCATCTGGACGAAGCAATGGGCTATATCAATCATTTAGAAGAGAATAAAGACAATTATTTGCGTTATACCAAGATGTTTTTCGGTATAGATGGTTTAGCGGTGCCTGGAGTGACGACTTTGGATGGTACTGAAATGGGAGGATGGATACAGTATTCATTATCACCGACGGTATCCTCTTGGCTCGCACAGCATTATTACCTGCAATGGCGATATAGTATGGACCGTGAATTTTTAAAGAACAAGGCATATCCATGGCTAAAAAAGACCGCTAATTTGTTGGAAAAGCTGACGGTTAAAGATGCCCAAGGATACCGCCAATTGGAAATTAGTGCAAGCCCGGAGATCAACGATAATAGTCTCAATGCTTGGTTTTTGCAGAATACAAATTACGACCTGGCATTGATGAAGTATACTTTTGGGATCGCGGCGGAATTGGCCACAGATCTGGGGCTTACGAGTGAAGCTGCACATTGGACAACTATTTTGAATGAGTTTGGCGACTATGCGTTGACAGCTAACGATGAACTTAAGTTTGCGCCATCGATGGACTATAATCAGTCACATCGCCATTTTTCGAATATGATGGCGATTCATCCCTAGGTCTGATCAAATGGGAAGATGGGGCTAAAGCGCAGTCTATCATCCGTCATAGCATCGCACGACTAGATGCGGTGGGACCGGATTATTGGTGTGGTTACTCTTATTCTTGGTTGGGGAACCTTAAGGCAAGAGCTAAAGACGGTGCGGGGGCGGCCAAGGCATTAAAGATTTTTGCCGAAGCATTTTGTTCGATCAATAGCTTCCATTTGAATGGTGATCAGACAAAATCAGGTCTGTCTAAGTTTACGTATCGTCCCTTTACATTGGAGGGAAATTTCGCTTTTGCGGCCGGTATACAGGAGATGCTTTTACAAAGCTATGCCGGCTTTATTGAGATTATGCCTGCTGTACCAGCAGCGTGGAAGAACATTGCTTTTGATCAGTTGCGTGCTGAGGGAGCATTTTTGGTGAGTGCCAAACGCGTGGATGGATTGGTTTCCGAAGTGAAGATCTATGCCGAAAAGGGAGGGAAACCATCTTGAAATTACCTTTGCTGATTACCGTGAAGTCCAAAATAATGGATTTAAGATCGAGCGTAAAAAAGATGGATATTTAAAGCTTATCGCAAAACAGGGGGCTTGTTGACCATTAAGCCAATGGGTTAAATTTTCAATTTTATTCCGATTCCTATTGTTAAGACTAGGAAACTGCTTAGCCATAAAAAATAACCGGGAGCTAGTGCTGTTATGGTCGATTCGGATCCCGATTCGCTGGTCATAATTGTGTCCATTTGCGTGAATGCAAGCGCGATTAAGCAGGGAACAAGACTTAGATAAAAACCAGCTTTTTTGTTACGGTTTAATATGGTACAAATAGAAAACAGGTAGATCGGGTTAGCACACCAAAATAGGAATAATACAATAGCTCCAGCCAAAGGCGATAACCAACCCATTAAAAACATGACTAGACTACCTATCTCTTCAGGATATTCCCCACCGCGATCGACAAAGACAGCGGGCATCGTCAGGAGGCAATAAGCAGTATTATGGTTAAAAGAATTGCTCCTTTTTCAATTGAAGATAAAAAATTAAACCTGTTATTGAATTTCTTTAGCATATTTCCGTTATCCTCTTTGATAAATTGTAATTGTGTTTTTAGGCCAAAAGGCACCTGATAAAATTCATATTATAGATCAATGTTGACTTGAATGAATTTACAGTGCTTTTTCAGTACTGAATTTTCCTTACAGAATCTAGTTGCCGGTGATTTCATTGACATCTATCTCACTTCCATTTTTTTAGATACTTGTTTTTTTGCTGATCAACCTCTATTGTGTAGTTGCCACTAAGCTCGAGCACCCATCCGTCACCTTTGACTACGTTATTATCAATAGATATTGGCATTGAGAGCGAAACTTTTTCCAATCAGGACTTATTAAAGCCCCTTTTTCAACGGTCAAAATGCCCCAAATATCTGTAATTCGCGTAGTTGGATAATATGTCCCAAAGTTTTCGACCGGAATAATAGCCCTTGGATCAAAGGAATAATTCATCATCTCGAAGGCGATCTCAAAATGTGGAGATTCAACAAACTTAGTTTTGTGCTCTTTGATAAGGCGCTTATTTTCTGAATCCCTTTCATTTTCTTCATCGAATATAACTTGACCGTTGTATTTCAGGGCTAGATCTTTAAAATCTTTTTCTGTGGTAGAGGGTATCAAAGTAGCAAATCTCTTCATGAAATAGTCCGTTAAGTCGGTTGTTGCATTGATCTTTTTATTCCATTTTTTATCTTGTTTAAAAAGTAGATAGCCATAAGAGGGAATCGTTTGATATGCAAATGATCTTACAAAAGTGCGGTTACGTAACGATCGGTCCATACCCTTTGTGAGATAAGATTTTGTTGACTGATCATCACGACTACTGACAATTATTCCAGTATACTCAGCAATTCCTTCGTTGAGCTCAAGCAAATTTTCATTTTCAGCTGCTTTTTCGAACTGCTGATGCCTGAATTTTCTAAAATATAGGGCGCTACGGAGATGTTTTTTATCTCTTTTTTATCGGATGAAGCCAACGCTTTCTTTAAGGCTTCAAATTCAAGACGTAAACTGATTCTCCCATCTTTTTCATCTAAATGGTTGTTATTAGCATTATTTAATTTAAATCCTAACTCAGGTTGTATACGATGAAATGATTCATGGGCGAGTAGATTGATACGGTCATCTCTATGTTCAGGAAGCGGCAACATAATCATAGCCCATCTCTTACCGTTCCAGTCTAATGCCGTATTTGAAAATTGACCTCCTGCGGTAGAATACCTATATAAATATGCGTTGAATATTGTAGACCACCTTGTAGATCAGGCTCATTTGCGTATAGCTTTCGTGTTCCCGGATCAACTAATAAGATCGGACCATATAGGTTTTTGTTCCACAGCTTAAATGTTCTGGTTGAGGCTTGTTTTAGCTCAGTGAAAAACGTATTAATTTGCTCTTCATGATAGACTTTTGTCTGAGCCGGTATCGGGCTGACGAAACTTGCAAATAAAAATAAGGCAAAGAGTCTTTGGATCATTCTGATAGGTTATATGTGTGAAAATTATCCTAAAATACCATTTTTATTGATTTGAAACAAATGGAACCTATTGATATAAGCAATAAGTTTTCATTGGGAGTTAAGGATACCCGACTGATTAGCGTATTTTCTTATTTTCCATCACTTTAACTCCGAAAGCAACTGCACTTATTTTATTAAGTTAAAAAATTCAGCTCTTTTGTCTGCAGTTGAAAAGACCCCACCGTGCTCTACCGTGAGCGTACTGCTTGTGATGTCTTTTACTCCTCTCGCTGATACACAGAGATGATCTGCTTCGATGACCACAATGATATCATCCGTCTGTAAAATAGATTTTAATTCGTTGAATATCTGAATGGTTAATCGCTCCTGCACTTGTGGTCTATGCGCGTAATAATCGACTATTCGGTTCAATTTAGAAAGACCGATTACTTTTTCCTTTGCCAGGTAACCAATATGTGCCTTCCCTACAATTGGAAGAAAATGATGTTCGCATGCCGAATTCACTCGGATATCTTTTTCGATCAAAATTTTATTGTAGCCATATTTGTTGCTAAAGGTAGATAGATTGGGTTTGTTGAGCGGATTTAACCCGTAGAATAACTCATTGATATACATTTTAGCAACTCTATGGGTGTTCCACTCAGACTATCATCGTTTAGGTCAAGCCCAAGCTCATGCATGATACCATAGAAGAGTTTGGCAATTCTGTTTATTTTTTCTGATGTTGAGACCGCAAAGGCATCTGATCGCATCGGAGTTTCTATTGAGGTCATGACATGTGAGTCGCCTATGTCATCTATGGAAGTGTTTTTATCTTTTAATGTATTCATTTATAGTGATGTAATGATTTTTGTACCTATTATCCCTTTATTGAGGATAACCTTGAACGACTAGTGCCCTCTCGTAACCTGGGATTATCCTTTCCAGGAAATCAGTTGGACAGATGAGCTAAAAGGTCCTCATTTCAATATTTTTATCGAGTTGCATCAATCGTATAAGCTTCATTGCATAGCTCGTTGCGCTATATAATTCAAATATAGAGAAAAAAATACAAACGCAACTAAATTGCTTTTATGGATTATTGTTCTTAGTTTTGTTTTTAAATAAGAAGACAATGAGTATAATTCCTAAAAACTTTGATGACTGGAAATGGTGTATTGAAAAAAATGCGGTATTCCTTTAACGGTAGAATTTGCCAGGCAACGCCTGGCAGTTTATGAAGATTATTCCAATGTGGAGACGCAACGTTTTATTTCAAATTATGGCATGGAGCACCTTGAGAACATAAAAATTGGATGCGTATTGTGCTGGGGTCAGAAGAGAAAAAATATAAATTAATTTGGCGAAAATGAAAAAAAAACTACCAGTCACAGTTCTAAGTGGCTTTTTAGGGGCAGGTAAAACATCCTTGTTGAATCATATACTTCATCACAAAGGAGGTCAGAAAGTTGCTGTCATTGTCAATGATATGAGTGAAGTAAACATTGATGCACAATCCGTTGAGCGTGAGAATGTGTTATCCCGGACAGAGGAGAAGCTTGTTGAAATGAGTAATGGATGTATATGTTGTACATTAAGGGAAGATCTCATGATTGAGGTTGAGCGTTTGGCCAAGGAAGATCGATTTGATTACCTTCTGATTGAAAGTACAGGTATTTCAGAGCCAATTCCCGTTGCTCAGACCTTCAGTTACGTTGATTCTGATGATAATATTGACCTTTCATCATTCAGCTATATTGATACAATGGTCACTGTAGTGGACTGTTTTAATTTCGCTAAAGATTTTGGCAGTTCTGAAACCTTGTTAGATCGGGCGTTGGCAGACGATCTTATGGATAACAGGACAATTGTAAATTTATTGACCGATCAGATCGAGTTTGCAAATGTGATTATTTTGAACAAAGCAGATCTTGTGTCGGAGGAGACCATTGGGACTTTGGAAGCAGCAATTGGTAAACTTAATCCAGGAGCGAAGCTTATCCGTACTCAATTTGGCCAGGTTGATCCAAAAGAAATTATGGGAACAGGTGCGTTCGACTTTGAAGAAGCTTCTTCGTCTGCGGGTTGGATAAAAGAACTAGGGGCGGAGCATGTTCCCGAAACTGAAGAATATGGGATTTCATCTTTTTTTTTTCGCTCCCAGCGACCGTTCCATCCACAACGATTACACCGTTATTTAAATGACGATTATCCTCATAATATTATACGGGCTAAAGGATTATTTTGGCTAGCGTCGAGACCAGATACTGCACTTAGTTTTAGTCAAGCTGGCGGAAGTATCCGTTTGGAAAGCGCTGGTTCGTGGTGGAGTAGCATGCCAGAAGAGATGCGGTACCAACATCCAATTTACTCCGAAATAAAAGCGGATCTATTAAAACGCTGGCATCCTGAATGGGCGGATCGTAAAAATGAGTTGGTGTTTATAGGGCAACATTTGGATAAAGAGAAATATATTACAGAATTGGAATCTTGTTTATTGACCGAGGAGGAGGCTGATGATTGGCGTTTCACGTGGTGGAAAGATGAATTTCCCAAAAATATCTAGTGTTAATTATTCCTCTAATACTGGGTAAAAATTGCAGACCTTTAACAAGTTGCTTGGAGTATGTGGTAAAGGCTATTTATGAATGGGGTATCACAACGCTATTGAGACCAGCTTAATATATACCCATCGAATTCGATAGGTATATATTAAGCTGGTAAATAATCCCCAAAAACCTAGCAGTCCAATGGTGTCACAATTTCTCATTTCATCATTTCCAGTCTCCAGTGGATTTGTATTTCTATCCTGAGCGTACACTATTTTATTATAGCATTTAACAGACTATTGTCCTGTCAGTTTTAGCAATATACGTTCGTATATTACTTTGTCTACCAAGTTTAGTTCAGCCAGATGGAGCTGTACAAATTCCCAGCAACGTTCTTTCTTTTTGATTTTCCTGTTGTTGATAGACCAGAGTTAAATATATTGCTATCAATAGCGTTGTGCTGTTCACATAATCAAAATCCATTTGTGGGGACAACATTTCCTCGCCGCGATCCCATTCTTCGTTTTCGACCAAAATGCAGCCCCAAGTATGGCGTATAGGATCGAACTCGGGCAACAGATGAAGCGCTTGCTGCCCCGCTGCGGTAGCCTTCTCGATATCACCTTGGACCAGATAGATATTAGCATAAAGATTATGTAGATATCCGGCTAAGTGTTCAACCTCTTTCAGGGTCAATAGATCTTCCACTTTCTTCAGTGTGCGCAACGCTTCGTCGTAATTCCCCAGATGAAAATAACATAATCCGATATTAAACCGAAAGGTAGAGGTCAGTGTTGGGCCAGATTCCGAACAGAGTTTTAGACATTCCTCAAATTTCGTTAATGCCTCGTCATATCGATGTTCTGCTACATAATCCTCTCCTTCCAGACTAAGATCTATCGCTTCACTGCTCGCTTCCTTTTTGTATTTTCCCAGTAGTATGTTCAGCATAATTCGTCCATCGAAATCCATCGGGAAACCATTTATTTTTTTTCTCGAGGGCAGTAAATTGGCTAGTCCTATCAATAACTGCATATAACCAAACCATATACTGAAAGTAATTGTGTCTGAAAAATCAATGGAAAACGGAACCATCATTATTACAGCAACTCCGATAGCGATATTGACCAGAGGTCCTCCCAGTACACCTACAAATGTTTTGAGCCCGTAATATTTGCCATCCCTAATATTGAGCATAACATAACCCCTTGAAATTTGGAATTCAGATTTAGCTTGCTTTTAAAGAAATGTGTACGCATCAGCATATGACCTGTGCCAATGACAATGCGTTTCGGATATTCACCGACCAGCCGCGTGAAAACCCAATGTCCCCACTCGTGGATGATCAGAGCAATAGAAAGACCCAGTAGACAAAAGGAGTAATTTATGCCCATCATACCGACGTGATTAAATGGCATTGGCATAAATAATGCAATTGTTCGAAAATTAGGCTCATCCAACCATACTTGGACATGAATGCGAGTAGTAATTTTTTGGTCATTAATGGGATTTATATTTAAATATAACCATGGGTGTGTAAGTACAGGTCTTCTTCAACAATAGGGTATCTAAGTATGCCTTTTGTTTCATTTATGAGGTCCAATACTTTTTATAATATTTTAACTGCGATTTTACATCGGGATCTTTCCCCTTTAATTTTCTATAATAACTCGTTAGAATGATACCAGACATATCGTCAGGATGTCTTATTCCCTGTTTGTTGAAATATACAGAAAGCCTTGAACCTCCCAGAGCCCCCAGTTATTTCTCATCCACATTCCAAATCCGAAATGTGCACCAGCAGTAAACTCTGACTCTGTCATTTCTCTTACTTTATTCTTGGTGCTATCATCCCAGAATGAGTCTATTTGTACAAAACAATCTTCAAGGTTTTTCGGAATATAAATGCCCGCAATTGTATCAGCGCTCATCCGCTGTTTAATTTCCTTTTTCAATTTGTTTCCCTTCAGCTTGAATACTTTCAGGAGAGAATCTTCTTTTACATAACCCTCTGATAGCTGTAGTTTATAGTATTCCAAAACCACGTCTTTTTTGAAGTTATGGATTCCTTTATTATTTAAATATGTAAATAGTAAAGATTTTCGGGCAGAAAGAAGTGAATCAATTAATTCAAAATCGTTTTGAAGTTCATCGCTGGCAAATTCTTCGAACTCTTCCTCTTTAATACCTTTGATTAAATTTTTTAGGCTGTCCGGAACGTTAAGATTTAAGAATGAAGCTGTTTCTTTCAAATTTCTAGGGACGTTGTTTTGCGCAGAAGCAGAGGACAATGACAAAACAACTGATATAAGTACAAGTACTATAAATTTTTGCGTAGCCATATAATTGGTATAAAGCAGTTTTAAATTCGGGTAATTAGATTTTTAAATAGACACTTGAACTAATTTAATGAATTTATTATATCAGAAGATATTTATTTCTAAAATCTCTGACTGGCTAATTTGAGTCAAATTTGACTGGTAAAACTCGTGCTAGCTTCTTATTTCAATTTTTTAACGGCCTTATTTTCTATGAGTGACTTCATTTGGACCACCGCTACTTTATTCAGTTGTATAAACCGTTCATTTTGAGGTAGACCTTGTTGAATTAATAACGCATTTATACTTTCCATTTTGCTTAGCACGACTAACTGTTCTATGATCGCGTATTCTCGAATATTGCCCTTCTTGTCGGAATTAGTATCTCGCCATTCTTTCGCTGTCATTCCAAATAGTGCCACATTCAGCAGATCCGCTTCACTCGCATAAACGAAATTGGATTGTTGCTTGGTAATTTCTGCTGGAATAAGGTTTTCTTTGATAGCATCTGTATGGATTTGATAATTCAGCTTGGCTAAGGTTCTTTGTAAATTCCAGTTTAATTTTAAACGATCGTTTTCATCGTCTTTGAGACGTTGAAATTCTTTGATCAGGTAAATTTTAAAATTGGGGCTAATCCACATGCCGAATTCAAAAGCTATATCAGGATGTGCATAAGTCCCTCCATATCTTCCTGCGGTCACTTTTAAGCCGATGGCATTTGTCTTTTCAACCCAATCTTTAACACTGATTTTTTAGTTATTGAGTCCTGCCTGACTTTTAATTATGGCGAATTCGCCATAATTAAAAGTCAGGTTATAGATGCTTTCCCAAAGTCCAATAATTTTTATCTGATTTTGAAAGATGAGGATGGGAAACCGGGCCTGTGCACGTGTGGCTTCGGGGCTAGGCCCGTTTTTTCACAATCTTCGGTTTTCAATAAAACCAACTATCTTAGGATCAAAATTTAGATTACATAGAAAGCTCATAAATTTGTAAGTAGAAAAAATGAAATCCCTATTCAACGAAGTAAACCATAAAGGATAAAGTACAGATTACCCCTATTTACAGTTACCTTTTGATTTAAAAGCGATACGTACGATCACGACACTGATACCCATCAATAGAGCGGCAAGAAAGAAGGGAGCTCCTGTAAATTTAAAAGATGCGCTATCCCGTGTAAAGTAATAAAACAGATTCGTCATCATTGAGGACCTACAATTGCCGTGACACTAGCCAAGCTGGTCAAGGCCCCTTGAAGCTCCCCTGTGCATTTGCGGGTACATTTTTGTAATAACCGATTGTAGGGCAGGACCACATATACCGCCGAGACTATAAGGGATCAGGAAAGCAAACATCATCCAGCCTTCACTGGCAAATGCAAATAAAAGCAGGCCTATGGCATAACATAACAGACCACAGTAAATACTTCGTTGCTCACCTAATTTAGGTAAGGTCCACCGGATCAGCCCTCCCTGCACCAATCCCAACAGTAATCCCAGTAAACCCAGCGAATACCCCACCATTTGCTCATTCCATCCAAATTTGTACATGGTAAAAAATGCCAGTTGCTCTGCACGGCGTGGATACCGATGTAAGTCAATATCAATGCCGTCACAAGGCCCGAGATCTTGGGATATCTCACCAAAAATTTAAAGGAACCAATCGGATTGGCACGTTTCCAATCAAATGGTCTCCGTTTTTCCTTATCCAAACTTTCAGGTAGAATAAAATAGCCATAGAGGAAATTCAGTAGACATAGAGCTGCAGCAGCATAAAATGGAACCCTCGCCCCAAATTGTCCAAGCAAGCCACCGATTACGGGACCAATTATAAAACCAAGCCCGAGTGCGGCACCGATCATCCCAAAGTTTTTGGCTCGATCTTCATCTGTTGATATGTCCGCTATATACGCACTGGCGGTCGACATGCTGGCACCTGTAACCCCTGCAATTACCCTTCCCAGAAATAGCCAACTTATCGGGTGCTAACGCCAGGAAAATATAGTCTACGGCAAATCCAAAAAGTGAGATTAAAATAATTGGCCGTCGTCCGTATCTGTCACTGAGGTTACCTACGATAGGCGAAAATAAAAATTGCGTAAAGGCATAGGCAAAACCAAGCCATCCGCCGTAGGTAGCCGCTTCGCTGATATCCGCATGTATAAGTTCTTGAATAAGTTTTGGAACCACTGGAAGTATGATTCCCCATCCTGTAATGTCGATCAGCAAGGTCACAAATATAAAACCGATAGCTGCTTTTTTGTTGCGATTTTCATGCTGTAAAAGTAGGCAGCAATCCATCGCAGATGTTTTACACTTTTATGGTCTGTATGTACAATTTGTAAGATTGAGCAGATTATTATGGTCGGTTTCTGAAAACACCAGGTGAGGTACCAGATAGACGTTTAAAGAACCGGCAAAATACGCTTGGTTCATCAAAATTTAGCTGGTTGCTGATCTGTTTGATCGACAGACTGGTTGATTTGAGTAAGGTCTTGGCATGCATGAGTGTGACATAATCAATCCATTGTAAGATAGACTTTCCTGTTTTCTGTTTGAGGAAAGTAGAGAGGTATTGCGGTGTGAGATGGAGTTTCTCCGCATAAAAATAAACACTACGCTCTTGGGTGGCATATTTTGAAATCAACAGATAGAAGTCATCAATAATTTCATGTGTACGGCTTTTTACGGGATTATCGTGATCAGCTAGCGCGGTATAAGACTCCGAGATCAGGCTCATCAGTGAAATGACAAGATGCCGCAGCATTTCGATTTTTTAGGACTTTGATTTTTGTGATATACCTTTTGTATAAGGCTTAGCAATTCATTTTTATGGTCATTTCTTCAGCTTGAAGACTCAGTACAGGCTGCCAGCGAATCTGGTTGTTCATGACAAACTCATGCAGCATCGGAAATGCCGTAATAAAATCCAAAGAAAGACCGATGGTAATGATCTCTGCATTTTCAGTCATGGATAGCGTCTCTATCATTAATTGAGGTTGCACAATCGCAATCTGGCCTGCACAAAGTTCGTACTCCAAGAAATGGATACGGGCTTTCATAGAACCATTGACCATGAACGCAAGAATCAATCCATCAAATAGGCGTGGATGTTCTGCATACGCTTGCCCCTTGACGTGCTTTTGCTGGAGCACAGCAATTCCTTCTATCTTTTGGAACGATCAATATTGTATAGTTTATACACATTGTCGGAGGTAAGGGATAGTGCCATATTCAAATATCGTCAAATTCATTTGTATGGCAAATCTCGACTTTTCGGTATCGCTCAGATACTCCTCACATACCGCGTCTTTTCCCCAGATCCTATTATCTACAGACTTCTTTTGCTATACGAACTAGCACAGCTGTCCCAGACATTGGTAATGATAATAGGGAGGTATTATCAGTGTTGGAAGCAATGCTAAATTGTTTCAAAGTTTTCACTATCTATGTCTGTAAAATATTGTGGCGTAAATAATTCTAGCGCAGCTTTATTTAATATTAAAATAGAGCATAACGGTAAGTGTGCAATTTAGAAAAGCTATATATTATCCCATGACAATAAAATTTCAAAATGCAATCTTATTTTATATTATTTTCCTACTATTGTAGTAGATAAATGAATTTTGACATTTCCTATGCTTATTGAGTTGTGTTTTTAATGCAGCCGTACAAATAAAATGAACAAGTATAAAGTTTTGACAGATAGTAATCTTGTTTCTTTGCTTAAACAAAGAGATCGGAATGCCTTTGCCGAAATTTACGATAGATACAGCATGATGATTTATTACAAGGTCAACCAGATGCTCCGCGATGAGCATGCAGCCAAAGATCTTGTACAAGATCTCTTTACCTCAATTTGGGAAAAGTCAGATCTTATCAGAGATAATGTTGGGATCTCGTCATATCTTTACGTTGCATCGCGAAATCGTGTCCTTAACTATATTCAAAGAGGAAAACTAAAAGCGACTATCTGGCTGAAATAGGAAAATATAGCCTACAGGTTAGTGATGAAACACTTGAAAAGCTAGACGAAAAGGATCTTATGCTGTTGATAACAAGTGAAATTGCAAAACTGCCAGCTAAGATGCGAGAAGTATTCGAATTGAGTAGATTGGAAGATTTGTCCCACCGCGAAATTGCGGAAAGGTTGAATTTGAGTGAATCCACAGTGAAAAGCAAGTACAAAATGCGCTAAAGATATTAAAGGTTAGACTTGCCCATTATAATTCTCTTGGCATCATGCTGTTGATTTTTCTCCGAAGCAACTAAACCAATATATACCATCATTTATTCTTTTTAAGAATTTTTATTTTTTTCAGTTCTTCTACTCCCAAAGCTTTTTCCAACTGTATTATACTAGTTAATGGATATAAACCTCGATTTCGATTTATGGATAAGGAACTTGGAACACAGCTTATAAATAAATATCTTTCTGGTCAGGCAACACACAAAGAAACCCGTGTTGTTGAGGAATGGTATGCTTTTAACCGCGTCGAGGAGCCGTCTATTGATTCCCTGAGGATTTTATACGCATAAAGTCGGAAATGTGGAATGCAATCGATCATCAATCAAAGCATCATGTTAAAGTTCTGCCAATACGGAGGTGGCTAGCTTATGTCGCAGCGATCTTAATGATTGTGGGGAGTGTCGGAATTTACAAACTGCATGAAAAACAACAAGTGTATACCATAGACACTTACGCTGGACCAACAATTAAAGCAGGTCATACTGGGGCGACTTTGACCTTGTCAGATGGTTCTACTATAGATCTTTCCAACGCTAAAGTTGGCGAACTCTTGACTAAACAAGGGATGACAATTTCTAAGAATGGGCAGGGAGTGGTGGTTTACAGTCAAAACAGTTCCATTAAAGGTGTAAGCGAAGTTATCAAAAATACGATTACGACAAGAAATGGTGAAATCTACCAGGTCGTTCTACCCGACGGTTCTAAAGTTTGGCTTAATGCCGGATCCAGTTTGACCTTTGATTCTGATCTGCTGAATAGTGAAAAACGCATTGTTCAATTAATAGGAGAAGGGTATTTTGAAGTAAGTAAGCGTGATAAACCATTTATTGTTAGGACAGCATCACAGCAGGTACGCGTTCTTGGTACCCATTTTAATATCAATGCATATTCAGAATCGAAGGGACTGGTCAGGACCACCCTTGTCGAGGGGCGGGTCAATGTGGTGACTACGAAGGGCGAGCAGTTGATCAAGCCGGGGAGCAGGCTGTTAACCGACGCGGTGATATCGACGTCCACGAGCAAGATACCGAAGACATACTTGCCTGGAAGAACGGATATTTTAAAATTGACGGGGAACTTTCCGAGGTGATGTTATCCTTAGGCCGTTGGTACAATATGGAAGTTCAATTTACCGAAAATACGCCAAAAGAGTTAAAATTATGGGGTTTTGTCTCCAGGTCGAATGACTTGATTACAACACTTCGACAGATTGAACGAACTAATAAAGTAAAATTTAAAATAAAAGAAAGGACAATTATTGTAACAGACTAGCTTGATCCGTATGAGATCAATAAGAGCGCATTTGCTGCAGAAAATTCAGAAAGACCGCAAGGTGTCCTACCACCTCGCGGTTATAAGAAAATGATGCTGTAGCTGAAAATGCCAACTTAAAGACAAACGACACAAATCAGTTTATGAACCATCTAACCAAAACAAAAGTATGAAAAAAATGCGCTATTGGGTACTTTTCACCATGAGCGGTCACTACCTAAATTTTTATTGATTATGAAATTAGTTTTATTTATCATGACATGTCTACTAATGCATACCTATGGGGCTACGTATGCACAACGTGTCAGGATAATGGAGCGAAACGCTACTTTGGAACAGCTTGTAAAGCAGATGCGACAGCAGACCGGATATGACTTTTTGCTGGATAAAGATATTCTGCGACAACATCGATCGATCAGTGTAGACTTGAAAATGTTGACTTAGTACGGGCCTTGCAGTCCATTGTTAAAGGGCGAAATCTCAGCTTTTCTATTGAGGATAAATCGGTCGTGATTACAAGTACTCAGGATGCCAACTCGAAACCCGTCTCTCCGGACGGTAACAAGACTGGTAAAACAGAAGCTTCAGCCCGAACCAATGACCTTGTTTTTGGCTCAAATAACCCTATTGACGTTACCGGCAAAGTGGTAGATGAAAATGGCAAACCGCTACCTGATGCATCAATTGCCGTATTGGGGGCACTCAATCGACCAGAACAAATGGAGATGGTGAGTTTACACTCAAAGGCGTTGATGAAAAAGGGACTTTACTGATCTCCTATGTGGGCTTCGAACCAAAACAGATAAAGGTATCTTCTCATATCGGACAGATCAAGATGCAGAAAGCTGTAGGTCAATTGCAGGAAGTTCAGGTGATCAATACCGGTTATCAAACGATTTCCAAAGAGCGCAGTACAGGATCCTATGCCAAGCCCAATATGACCATCCTGGAAAATCGAACCGGCAGCATGAATATATTGCAGCGTCTTGATGGATTAATTGCGGGGCTGACAGTGAATAATGCACCAAATGCTTCACAAAATCCATTTCTTGTTCGTGGACTGTCAACAATTGGTGTACGTAGTCCAGAAGGCAATGGATATGTTGGCACCAATAGAAATCCGCTCTTTGTGGTTGATGGTATACCTATTGATGATGTATCCAGTATCAATCCACAAGATGTCGCTGACATTACGGTGCTCAAGGATGCGACAGCTGCCTCCATCTGGGGTGCAAGAGCTTCCAATGGCGTCATCGTCATCACAACAAAAAAAAGGAGCCAATGACGATAAATTAAGGATAAACTATGATGCATTTGTCAATTTCCAGGGTAGACCAGACCTGAATTATTTTAAAACCCTCAATAGTAAAGAATTTATACAGGCATCAAATGAAACATTTGATGCAGAGATCTATCCTTGGGAAAGTGTATTTCCATACGTGTCTGGTGGTAGCGGTGTTGCACCTCATCAGCAGATTCAATATGATCTGGCCCGGGGACTGATTAGTTCTGCTGCCGCAAAAGAACGTCTGGATAGTCTGGCAACAATAGATAATAGAAAGCAGATTAGGGATCTGGCTTACAGAAATGCATCCCTAATGAATCATACACTGTCATTTTCGAAAGGCGGAAAAGCTTATTCAGCGTATGGCTCTGGAGCCTACACAAATTTGGTCAGTAGCCAGCCCGGTGATAAGAATAGTACCTATAAACTCAATCTTCGTCAAGATCTACAGGTCGGTAAGTTTATCCAGCTGAATCTTATTAATGACCTTACCTATGGCGTTAACAGCGCAAAGAGGAATGTTCAGATTACGCCGAATTTTTATCCTTATCAATTGCTCCGGGACGAGAAAGGGCGAAATCTGTCCATGCCCTACATGGGTGAAGTCAGTGAAGAGGTACGAAACGATTTTGAAGCACGCAGCAGAATTAGCTTGGATTACAATCCTTTGGATGAAACCAATTATGGCCATACCGAAAGCAATAATTTCCTGAGCCGCAATGTACTTGGCCTAAGTATAAAGCTCTGGGATGGATTGAAACTTGAAGGAACCTATGGCTATACAAAAGGAACAGGAAAAAACCGAGATCTATGATGATATCCGAAGCTACCTGGTTCGGAACGAGCTTGTGCAATTTACTGTTGCACCGACGATGGAATCCACTCCTGTTTATTACCTGCCCAATAATGGTGGAAAATATAGTATCAATAATCAAAATAGGCAGAGTTGGACGGTAAGGAATCAGTTGAGCTATAACAAGAGCTGGGATGAGGACATGCATCAGCTAAGTGCATTAGTGGGGCATGAAGCACAGGAGCTATTGGTCAACAACAATGGCAGCACGGTCAGAGGATATAACGAACTCTTACAGACTTACGGCGCCATTGACTATGCGACACTTGGTGTCAAAGGTCTCGCAGATCCTGTCATGCCAAATCGTGGGAGCCAAAGTCTATTGAGCAACGACAACTTTATCCGGACCGAGTTCCTGACCCGGTTTGTTTCCTATTATGCTAATCTTGCGTACAATTACAATCGCAAGTACGCATTGAACGGTAGTTTTCGTATAGATAGAAGTAATTTATTTGGGCTTGATAAATCCGCTCAGAACAGACCTGTCTGGAGCATCGGTGGGAAATGGATCATGAGCTCCGAAGGCTTCATGGCCAGTACAAAATGGTTGGATAATTTAGCCCTCCGGGCTACCTACGGATTGACCGGTAACTCACCCGACCCCGGTATCGCAGCTTCGCAGGATATCTTAAACGCCATTCAGAATGGCAATTTACCGGGTGGGACAGGCGTTGTAATCGGTACACCCGCCAATTCAAAACTTACTTGGGAAAGCACGAAAAATATAAATCTGGGGATCGATTTTGGGCTATTTGACAACCGTGTCAGCGGTACACTTGACCTTTATCAGAAAAAGACAACGGATATGCTCGGTGTTTTTCCGACCAATGCTTTTAGCGGTTATTCGACCATCATTGGAAATCTTGGGGACATGCAAAATAGAGGAATTGAGCTGAGTTTAAATACCTAAATATCAAAAAAGGCGACTTTAAGTGGAGTACTGTGTTTAATGTTGCCTACAATAAAAATAAGATCACCAAACTAAATGTAGAGTCGCCGGTCAACTCCGGTATGGACCGCATTTGGCAAAATTATCTGGAAGGGTTTCCGGCTTTTGCGCTCTTTGCGTACAATTTTGTTGGATTGGATGAACTGGGAGATCCACAGATACGTCTTGCGGATGGCTCTGTGACCAAAACACCCAATGCGGCGAAGGCGACAGATGTGATTTTCAAGGGCACCTATCAACCCATCTGGAGCGGTGGAATGGCCAACGTTTTTAACTATAAAAGACTGACTTTAAGTGCCAATGCAATTTTTAACCTGGGACATGTGATGCGAAGTGATGTAAATACCGTTTATACCGATCGGCTGTATCACGCTAATGCCCTTCGGGATGGGTTAACAACCGGAAATCTGCATAGTGACTTTGCCAAGCGATGGAAGCAGCCCGGAGACGAATTGAATACCAATATTCCATCCTATGTTTCCAATTCATCGCTGAGCTATAGCCGTCGAGATATTCAATATTACACCTACGCTGATGTCAATGCCGTCAGTGCGTCTTATATAAAATTACGGGATATTACCCTAGGGTATAGCTTGGCGGAATCCTTAATGAATAAATTGCATACCGAGCAAATTACATTACGGATGCAGCTATCGAACCTGATGCTGTGGAAGGCCAATAAGGAAGATATTGATCCAGAATTTATCGATGCCACGACTGGTATACGCAGTATGTTATTTAGCCAGGGGACTCTTTCATTCGGAGTAAATGTAAAATTTTAATGTAAAGCAGATGACAATGACAAAAAGATTTAAAATTGGGGTAGTTCTGGCGGCTGCTATAAGTTTTACCTCCGCCTGTAAAAGGATTTTTGGAAGTCACACCAAAAGGGCGCCTGATAGCGCAGAAAGTTTCAGATTATGACCTACTACTGAACAATCTTGATATGGTCAATATCAGTACCAATTCCCAGGTGGCGATGAGCGATGAAATAGCGGCTGTTCAGCCTTATTTCGATGGAGCTAGTCTAAAAACACAACGCCTATTTCGTTGGGAAGCGGTTATTTATGAAGCTTCGGAGAATGCTACTGAGATGGACATGCCGATGAAAAATATCTACACCTTCAATAAGATCATCCAAGAACTGCCGGCGGCCACTGATGGCACAGCACAACAGAAACGGTCCATTGCTGCCGAAGCTATGGCTGGAAGAGCTTGGACTTATTTTCTGTTAGTGAATTATTTTGGTAAACCTTATGATGCCAATACGGCTGGGACAGATCCCGGGTTTCCAATTTTGACCAAAGCCGATGTCACAGAGAATAAATTTACACGGGCCAGTGTTAAAGAGGTCTACGAGTTTATAATTAATGATTTAAATAAGGCGATACCTGATTTGCCGGCAAAGACAACTCATTCCATGCGCATGTCGAAAGCTGCGGCCGAAGGCTTGCTGGGCAAGGTCTATCTTTTTATGGGTAAACCCGAATTAGCTTTGCCTCATTTTGATGCTTCACTATTGGCAGCAGCAAATTCGGCCATTCCTTTAGCATTATATGACTACAATAAAACCTTGGCTCCAGGAGGTGAATTTTTGCCGATTGGATCTTATGGACCATCTTATCCCAGTGCTGTAAACAATAGAGAGTGCGTTTATAATAAACAGTCCAGTAATTTTGGACCTTCTTCTATAATGAGTTTGTGATTGACAAAAGACTGTGAACCTTTTTGAAAGCACTGATTTACGACTTAAGTTTTACTCAAGGAATGCTTATTATGGGCCAGAATATCCCACAGGATTGCTCCGTAAAATGGGGCCAACATCTTTTCAGTATGGAATCTTGCTTCCGGACCTGTACTTGTTACGGGCCGAGTGTAAAGCGAGATTAGGCGATTTGACGGGGGCAAAGGCTGATGTAGAACAGCTGCGGAAAAACAGAATGCCATCGGCCAATGCAGTTGTTCCGGCGGCAATTGCAGGACAACAGCTTGTACTGCTCAACTTTATATTGGAAGAACGTATACGGGAGTTTGCCCTGAGTGGATACCGATGGTTTGATATGCGCCGTCTGTCTGTCGATCCCTTATTCAAGGCAAAGACTTATACCCACACACTTTATGCAGTGACGGGGCTGTCGCCGGTACTTTTACACTTAAACCCGAACGTTTGGTATTACGCTTCCACAAAAGGTAATGGATCAAAATCCCGGGATGGAAAATAACCCTTAAAAAAGATATAAGTTTCATTTAAATAATTGAAAAATGATAAAAATTACAATCGCTACATTAGCTAGCCTGGCCGCGCTTTGCGCCAATGCGCAGCAATCTTTCTCCATACAAGGCCAACTTTCTGGCCATCATGACGGGAAAAAGTGCTATTGCAGTATCCTAATCCAGAAGGATTGAAAGACCCTATAAAAGATTCCACCTATGTCAAAAACGGCGCGTTCAAATTTAAAGGCAAGCTATTTAAAGATGTAGAACAGGCCATATTGATTCTGAGTGAGCCCAATGAAAATGTAGATCTTTCTGAATATTGGAAATATTATGAAAGAGACCTGCAATATATTATGCTCGAAAACGACAGCTTTCAATTATCGGGCCCAACGATCAAACAAGCCCATATAACAGGTGGTAAAGTACAAGCGGATTTTAACTTGCTCAATGAACAGCTCAAACCCTGGAAAGAGAGAATGCAGTTACTTTCTCAAGAGTCTTTAAAACTTAGCAGAAGCGGGCAGGAGAAGGCTGCGGAGGCGCTTTGGCCAAAAATGAAGCCAATTACTGCTGAAATAGAACAGATAGAAAATAACTTTAGAATCAGCCACCC
This sequence comes from Sphingobacterium sp. E70, assembly GCF_019285695.1. Taxonomy (NCBI): domain Bacteria; kingdom Pseudomonadati; phylum Bacteroidota; class Sphingobacteriia; order Sphingobacteriales; family Sphingobacteriaceae; genus Sphingobacterium; species Sphingobacterium sp. E70. The sequence continues at coordinate 4,457,194 of NZ_CP079104.1, forward strand.
CGATTCCTTTGTGAGTCTCTATCTGATTGATATGAAAGGTGGTATTGATCATCCGGATTTTGAATCTCAATTTAATGCACTAAGCCCACGCGTTCAAAATTCAGACCTTGGAAAAAAATGGATTCCACATGGAAAGCAACCCAAGTTGTTGCTGCCGGCAACAAGGCATTGGACTTTACCTAAATAGTACACAGGGACAACCAGTCTCATTATCGTCTTTCAAAGGTAAGTATGTATTGCTTGATTTTTGGGCTAGCTGGTGCAGTCCCTGCCGGGATCTTCACCCCATATGATCAAAGTATACGAAAAATATAAAAATAAAAATTTTGAGATCGTTGCAGTCTCCATGGATAGTAAAAAGAAGCCTGGCTAAAAGCCATCAAACAAGATGGAATCCCCTGGATACAGTTAAGTGATTTAAAAGGTCTTAAAAATCAGGCGGCGATTCTTTACGGCATTACGGGTATTCCACAAAACTTTTTAATCGATCCCGATGGTATTATTATTGGCAAAGAGCTAAAGGGAGAAGCACTGGACAAAAGACTTGCTGAGGTCCTGGATGTAAAATAATGTATTCAGCATTTAACGCTAAAAAAACACACATGATAAAGATTGTATTATTTACCATAATGAGCCTAATTGGGCTCTATGGTAGCGCTCAGGACGCTTACATTATTAAAGGAAAATTGTCGGGCAATCACGAAGGGCATAAAGTTTTTTTGCGCTATATGAATCGAATGGCCTTAAAGAGTTTATTGTAGATTCGACCTATGTCAAAAATGGGAATTTTATATTGAAAGGCACACTTGCCAGTGATATGGTAAGTGCTAAATTGCATATCACTGCCGTCGGAAAGGAACTGGATCCGCTAGACTGGAAAAATTATCATAAACTGGATCAGCAGGAATTTATGCTTCAAAATGCCGAATTTCATGTTGCCGGACCCAATATCAAGCAAGCCCGTATTACCGGTGGTCCTGTTCAGACCGATTATTTGGTTTTATCGGATATTGTAAAGCCGCTTCAGCAAAAAGCAGATTTGATTTCAAAACAGATGATGGAAAATGCTGCCGCTGGTCATTCGGAGGCCAATAAAGAGCTCGGACCGAAATACAGCAACATGGCTAAAGCCATAGAAGACGCAGAGCTGAAGTTCCTTGATACGCACCCAAATTCATTTGCCAGTCTCCTTATTGTCAGCAATCAAATGGGGTTGAAAATCCAAAGTTTGAAGAGCGTTTCAATAAGTTGAGCAAGCGTGCCCGCAGTTTATCATTGGCGAAGGCTCTTCAAGAACAGTTAAATGCGCAAAAAACGGTTGACATCGGAAAGCATGCCATTGATTTTGTGATGGACAATGACAAAGGGCAACCTATTTCATTTTCTTCCTTCAAAGGTAAGTATGTATTGCTTGATTTTTGGGCCAGCTGGTGCGGTCCTTGCCGCTCTGAAATGCCATTCATTAATGAAATTTACCAAAAGTATAAAGACAAAAATTTCGAAGTTGTTGCGGTTTCAATAGATAGCAAGAAAGATCATTGGCTAAAGGCGATTAAAGAAGACAAAATGTCCTGGATTCAGTTGAGCGATTTAAAAGGGTATAAAAATGATGTGGCCTTAAAATATGGGGTCATGGCAATACCGCGTAATTTCCTGATCAATCCGGAAGGCGTTATTATCGCAAAAGACCTGCGTGGAGAGGACATTGAAAAGGAATTGAGCAGAATTATTAAATAAAAATCGAATGATAACTAAATTCAATATTTGCAGGAAAGTTTTACTGGCATGTGCTTTTGTATTATTAGCTAATTGCATGCAGGCGCAATCCCGTTATCAATGGAAGACAGGCTCATCCGATGGTTATAGTTACAGGTATGTAAGTAACGATCCTACCCAGTCGCGTTTTTATACATTAAAAAATGGATTAACGGTTATTCTCAGTAAAAATACCAAGCAACCACGTATTCAGACCTATATCGCAACAAAAGCCGGGAGTAAGACCGATCCCAAAGAGCATACCGGATTGGCACATTATCTTGAGCACATGCTTTTCAAAGGAACGGACAGGTATGGCAGCTCGGATTGGCATAAAGAAGAACCTTTGTTAGGTCAGATCTATGCACTTTATGAAAAGTATAACCATAGCAGAGATACGGCCGAGCGCAGGGCTATCTATAAGCAGATAGACCTGGTTTCCGGGAAGCTTCGAAATTTGCCATACCCAATGAATACGATAAACTCATGAGTAATATGGGCGCAAAAGGAAGCAATGCTTTTACTTCTTTTGAGCAGACCGTATACGTTGAAGATATTCCCAATAATGTCATTGACAAATACCTGAGCGTGCAGGCGGAGCGTTTTCGAAATCCAGTTTTACGGTTATTCCATACCGAATTGGAATCGGTCTATGAAGAGAAGAATATCAACTTGGATAAAGACGATAGGAAGGTGATGGAGGCTATGTTTGAGGCAATTTTTCCTAATAATAATTATGGGAAACAAACCGTTCTGGGTTCGGTCGAACATCTTAAAAACCCATCATTAAAAGCAATACAGCAATATTATGAAACCTATTATGTGCCCAATAATATGGCGATAATTATGTCAGGTGATTTTGATCCTAAGGCGGTGATCAAACGTATTGATCAAGCTTTCGGTTATATGGTTTCCAAACCCGTTCCTGAATATATTTTCGAAAAAGAACAACCTATTATTCATCCAATTTCCAGAACAGTTACAGGCCCGTCCGCTGAATACCTGACGATGGGATTTCGTTTTCCGGGAGCATCAAGCCCCGATGCACAAATGCTCAATCTTGTGGCTGACATGCTGTCAAATCGTGCTGCCGGCCTGATGGATATCAATCTGGTGAAATCACAGAAACTATTAAGTGTTGCCGCATATCCCCAACTTCTAAAAGATTATTCGATCCTTACAATTGAAGGTAGTCCAGTAGAAGGACAAACATTGGAAGAAGTAAAAAAACTGTTATTAGGTGAAATCTATAAATTACAGCATGGTGATTTTTCTGAAGATTTGATTACTTCGATTGTCAATAATGAGAAAAAATCTGAGATGAGAAAATTAGGAAATAGCCCTAGTGTAGCCTATGATCTATTATCCAATTTTACTTCAGAGCTCGATTGGGCAAAAGAACTGGATTACACGCATCTATTGTCAAAGATAACGAAAGAGGATATTATCCATTTTGCAAATAAGTATCTTTCCGATAGCAATTATGTCGTTATTTATAAAAGACAGGGTATTGATACCGGCGTGGTAAAGGTATTCAAGCCTGCAATTACGCCAGTGACTGTTAACCGACTTGCCGAATCTACCTTTTTTAAACAGATTAGTGCAATCGCTGAGCAGCCTATACGGCCCCATTGGATTGATTTTAATCAAGACCTGTCAAAATTCAAATTGCTGGATCTTGATGTTTTAGCCGTACACAATCAGGAGAACGAGCTTTTTAACTTGACCTATCAGTTTGATATTGGCCAATGGGACAACAAACTATTGGATCTTGCCATCGGTTATCTTGAATTTTTAGGGACAAAAGAGAAGAGTAGCGAAAAATTTAGTCGGGAATTCTATAAGCTTGCGTCTGACTTTCATGCTTCTTCCGGCAATGAAGAAAGTATGATCAGTATTTCTGGGTTGAACAGTAACTTTGACGTATCCGTCGATTTATTACATGATCTGCTTCACCACTGTGTTGCCGATGAAGTTGCCTTTAAGTCTTACATTGAGCGTGTCAAAAAAATGCGTGCCAATGACAAGGAAGATAAGGGAGCTATTATGGAAGGATTAAAGGCTTACGCGCAATATGGTGCCAAAAGCCCATTTAATTTCACGTTAACTGACCGAGAGCTCGATATGCTAAAAGCAGAAGACCTAGTCACTGTATTGCACAATCTAGCTGATGTCAAACCTCGTATTTTTATACTATGGCCCCCAATCTGTCAACGAATTGATGAAAAATTTAAAACCATTAAAAAATGGCAGTAGTGCATATTATAAAATGGCTAAGGGGAAAAGTTCGAGGAAAAGCCGACGGTTGAAAATAAGGTTTTGTTTGCACATTATCCGATGAAGCAGACGGAGATATTTTGGGTTCGAACCGCAGGTTTATTTGATCGGCAGCTAATGCCTACAGTAGCCTTCTATAATGGATACTTTGGTGGTGGAATAGGTAGTATTGTTTTCCAGACACTTCGCGAATCCAAAGCTTTAGCCTATTCTACCTATGCTTATTATAAGCAGCCTCAAAAGAAGGAAAATCATGAAATTGTGGAAGCATATATCGGAACGCAATCCGATAAGTTTAAAGATGCTGTCAGTGGAATGAATGAACTCCTCACTGATTTGCCTGAATCAAAGATAGGGGTAGAGTCCGTTCGTGAAAATCTGCTGAAATCATTAGCAAGTGAGCGCATCACAGGAGCTGGCGTTCTTTTAAGCTATTTGGAAGCACAGCGTCGCGGTCTCTTAGCAGATCCCAGGAGAGCAATCTTTGAAGCAATTCCTAAGCTTACTTACAATGATCTTAAGGCTTTTCACGTGAATAAAATTAGCCATAAGCCCTTTACCTATTGTATTATAGGAGATGAGAAAGATTTGAAAGATAGTAATCTATCAAGCTTTGGTGATATCAAAAAAGTCAGCCTAAGTGAAATATTTGGATATTAATCCGATTCAAAAAAATGTTTCAATGTTTATCGTGTATTGGGGCCACATCTTGTATGATGGCCCTTTTTACTGTCTAAGTATGAGACTTAGCAATTCATTAGTATGGTAATTACAGAGACATTTCGGTATCTCCCAGATCCCGCGCTTACATAACCTTTTATTTTCTTCAGATAACGATCTTGCACCGATTCAATGAGGCGAAATGTTTTCTTTTCTACAATACAATTTACTACCTTTCGTCCCACAATCTATTTGATGGACTATGGCTACGATATTTCTTTTCATTGCTATTATCGCAATAATTTGGCCTATTTATGGACATTTTCAGCGAAAGAAAATTGTTCGTGTTGCCGTGGACGAATATATAAGTTTTAATTTAGTGATCACATTTATTAGACCATTGTCCTTCTAGTTTTAGCTTTACACGATCGTATATCACTTTGTCTACCAGGTTTAGTTCCGCCAGATGAAGCTGCACAAATTCCCAGCAACGTTCCCTCTTTTTTGATTTTCCTGTTGTTGATAGGCCAGAGTTAAATACATTGCTGTCAATAGTGTTGTGCTGTTTACATAATCAAAATCCATTTGTGGGGACAATATGTCTTCGCCGCGATCCCATTCTTCGTTTTCGACCAAAATGCAGCCCCAGGTATGGCGTATAGGATCGAATTCGGGCAACAGATGCAGCGCTTGCTGTCCCGCTACTGTAGCCTTTTCGATATCGCCTTGAACCAGATAGATATTGGCATAAAGATTATGTAGATAGCCTGCTAAGTGTTCAACTTCTTTCATAGCCAGCTGATCTTCCACTTCCTTCAGACAGCACAATGCTTTATCATAATCCCCAGATTGAAATAACATAATCCGATATTAAACTGAAGGGAACAGGTCAGTGTTGGGCCAGATTCGAACAGAGTTTTAGGCATTCCTGAAATTTCGCTAATGCCTCATTATATCGATGTTCTGCCATATTATCATCTCCTTCCAGGCTGAGGTCTATCGCTTCACTGCTTGCACCCTTTTTGTATTTTCCTAGTAGTATGTTCAGGATAATCCGTCCATCAAAATCCATCGGGAAACCATTTATTTTTCTTCTCAAGGGCAGTAAATTGGTTAGCCCTATCAATAACTGCATATAGCCAAACCATAGACCGAAAGCGATTGTTCCCGAAAAATCTATAGAAAATGGAACCATGATTATGACTGCAATTCCAATAGCGATATTGACCAGAGGCCCGCCTAGGCAGCTACAAATGTTTTGAGTCTGTAATATTTGCCGTCTGTTATATTGAGCATGACATAGCCGCCCTGAAATTTGGAATTCAGATTCAGCTTACTCTTAAAGAAATGTGTTCGCATCAGCATGTGTCCAGTGCCAATAACGATGCGATTCGGATATTCACCGACCAGCCGCGTGAAAATCCAATGTCCCCATTCGTGTATGATCAGCGCAATCGAAAGACCCAGTAGACAAAAGGAATAATTTATGGCCATCATACCGAAGTAATTAAACGGCATTGGCATAAATAATACAACTGTCCCGAACACCAGGCTCATCCAGCCATACTTGGACATGCATGCGAGTAGTAATTTTTAGTCATTTGCTTAGGTTAATAGTTTATATTCCTCCATATTGGCAATCGGAGGTATTATACATATTCTTTAAAGATCAAACCCTAGTTCGCATAGCTTTGTCAAGATTCGCGAAACCTGTAATCCCATGGTTATTTTTGTTAAATGCTATAGAAATGTTTACATTTAAGAAATAATAATCAAGAGATGAAGTCTAAATTAATAAAACGATTTTTTATTCTATTCGTTTTAATTCTGACCTTAATACTAACAGGATTTTATATTTCTTTTCGGGATATGGTTATTCCTGGTTGGCACACACTCATTATCCCAGGGTTTATACTTAAATTCTCCATTATGGCTGTCCTCTCAATTTGCTTGGTTTGGAGTGGAATGCTTTTTTATCAACCACAGCAGGGGCTCGGAGATAATATTATCATTGGTCGATTTTGAAGACGCCACTATACCACATGATAGCAAAGGAGGGGGCTGTATAGTGTTTTAAAGAAAGATCTTGATTACTTTGCCAGTCTTTCAATCGTTTTTATAGAAATCATCATTTTTCCAGATGTGGGTAAGTATATAAATCCATATTTTTTATAAAATTCGATTGCTTGATCATTTAATGGATCTACTATAATGCATAATATTCCAAGATCCTTTGAAAGTGTTAAACATTTAAATAATGCGTCAAATAAGAGAATTTCTCCGTATCCTTTTCCTTTGGCACTGTTATCAATGGCTAATCTTCCTAGAAGTACACAAGGCAAAGCGGAGTATGATGGTGGAAACTTCTTTGAAAGTTCTTCTGGCATACTGTCTTTATCTACTGAATTGCTTGAAAGCGTGTAATAGCCGATTACATTATTTTTCTCATCCACCATCACGGTACATGTCGCCAATTTCTTCTTTATATCCTGACTAGCTTGTAGCTTTAAATATCTGTCAAGTAAATCTTCTCCACACGTAAATTTATCCTTATTGCAGTCGCTATCAAATGTCTGTATTTTCATTTTGCTCGCTCAAAAATTTATTATAATTTTTATGAGCTTGTTTCAATTTGGAATTCGGTTCTGCTGGATTTACGATAGCATCAACGAAAATCTTCTTATCTTCCAATGATTTTAATATTTCATTATTGTCTTTGATTATTGTTTTTGCCTCTTTGTAAAGACAATAAACAATAAATTCGGAAAGACTCTTAAAACCACTTAAAGTAGAGGCATATTTAACAAGCTCCTTTTGTTCTTTGCTAATACGAACATCAATTCTATCGTTAATTACTGCTCCCATGGTTATATTATCTATTTGTTTATATTTTCAGTTTTTGAGTTCTTTGTTTTTTCAGTCTTTGAGTTCTTTTTTTTCGTCTTTTTTTTTTTTTTAGTTTTTGAGTTCTTTGTTTTTTCGTTTTTGTGTGTTATTCAATAGTATCGATCAACTAGATCAACATATTAAAATTCGTACTAGCTTTACAAAGGTACGTTAAATTTACGTACATTATAAGTCTTCTCCAAACTTTTTAATTGAGGAAAGAGAAGACAATTCTTATAGTGCTAATCACTATTTTCTTGATTCCCAGTTTACCCATTGTCAACAACTATGTTGCCCATAAATTAGATGAAGGCATTTTGGATATGCTAACTTAGAAATGAAAATGGTGCGACGGCATTAGATGGCTAAATACTACTGAAACTTATCCAATCTGGTGGGATTTGTCAAGATGAATATCTTTGTGAAAATAAATATATGGCAATGGATCGATGATCCGTTTATAAGGTCTTCAGTCAAAAGTTATACTTTCCAAGATGATGTCTACTCACTCTATGGTCAATCATTATTGATTAAGTCAATTCCTTTTTTGAGTAAGTTATTGATTTCTTTATTTAGAGACCAAATCGAAAAACAATAAAACCCTAAATTTAAAATTCCTATCAATGCAATCATAGCTGTAAGCCCTTCGTCTTTATACATTTTGTATGCAATTATTGAAAAAACAGGACATAACAGAAATAAGATAATGGCAATAGTTAATGATTTCTTGTTGAATTTTTGTTTTTCTACAATGACTGCGGTTTTTCTGTTGTTGAGTTCTTTCTGATAGGACAAAAATGATGAAAATTCATTGTTTTCACTCATCGCAAACCCAGTTCCTTGTCCGATTAAATCTTCAATTACTAAAAATTTTATGTCGATTGGATTATCTGCTTCTATTGCGTTCAATTCATTGTCAATTATAGTATAGAAATTATTTAGCGAATTGTAAAATGCGGATAATTGAGTTATATCAATTTCAAGCTTGTCATCGGTTTCAAATTGAGCTTTGACATACGTTATAAAATCATCAAATAGTGGAATTGCTTCTGGAAAATGCTTTTGTAAAAATATCCTGCTTTTTGATGAGTTCATATCTAAAGCTTGTTCGCTGATGGTAATACTGTTGGGATTAAGTTCTGAAAATTGCTCAAAATTCTGTTGATTACCAATTTCTTGATCCGCGAGAGACGATTGCCAATCCTGAAAATATTTTTTTAATATTGTTTTGTCTATAAGTGCAATCCAAAAAAGGGCAATGAATTGTTTGCCTCAAAGAGGTACAAATTTCTACCGGTTTTTCTCAGATATAAATAACTTCTATATCCCATTTTCTGAATAAATTATTGCTCAACTCCTGTTTTATTTTCAATACTAAAAATACATGAAAATTTTTCTAATATATTGTCAGATTGAGCGAATGTAACTTCGTATCTCCCAGCTTTTACAGTCATCCCTATGGCTCTAGTTCTGACAGTCCATTGGCCCACAGGTATAACGAATCTATTTGTTCCGCTTCCTGTTTAATTACCCCGAATTCGGGGTAATTAAAATCATATTATACAAAGATTATTGGGAATCAATTTCTTTTTATCCAACACCGTTCGCAAGGCTTTGTATAATCCTAAAAGCAGGATGATCAGGCAAGTCAGTGTTAGACCAAGATATTGCACCACCCAACCGATAAGAATTGCAACAATATGGATCTTGCCGTTCTCCGGTCTGAACATATTCCTGTGAAAAGGTAAAAGGCAAAGGTAATGAACACGCCCAACCAGATCAGCGCATAAACGTAATGCAGCGGATTTTTACTGAATTGATAATTTCTCAACATAGTCATCTTAAATTTAAATATATAGCGATTTGCGTCTTGTTTATGAAGAGATTTACAATTCGCTTGATGAGATTTATGAATCGTTGGGTCGTGATCGATCAGCATCTTGTTTTTAGAAATCCGCAATAATGATCTTTTTCATTCCCATCATTTTTTTGAAGGCACCGGGTCTTTTGTTGAGTTCCTCCCAATTTTCGGGACAAACCTGCCAGCTTAATCCGTATTTGTCTTTCAGCCATCCACAAACGCTCTCCTGTCCTCCATCCGATGTAAGAGCTTCCCAGTAGTAGTCTATTTCAGTTTGGTCTTTGCAGGGGATCATCAGCGAAATAGCCTCGTTAAATTTGAATATCGGTCCGGCATTGATCCCAATAAAACGCATTCCCAAAAGCTCAAACTCTACGGTAAGCACTTTTCCAGCAAAATCCTTCTGAAAATCAGCCAGCCCTTCGGCTTCAGAATTCGGGTAATACGTAGTATTGATTATTTTTCCATCTTTGAAAACCGATAGGTAATATGCTGCGGCTTCCTGTGCGTTGTTGTCAAACCATAGGTTTGGAATTATCTTTTGCATAGCTTTATATTTTTGGTTATTATCTACTTATTTGAACTATGATAAGTTACTGTCTTACAAATCTAACAGATCTGTTCTTTGATCAACTTGGCATAGGATAAGAAATAGAACTGCATATATAAGGCATTTCATCTCGTTCGTGGTCGAATATACTGTTTGATAATAAACATTTGTTATATTTATCCTTCAAATTATCGCTAAGCAAGTTTAGGATGAAAGCCTTACTGATTATAGATATGCAACAGGGAAGTTTTAAGCCCTATACGCTACGGTATGATACCTTTGGTGTCATTGATCGGATAAACAAACTTTCTGAACAGTTCAGAAAGAACGGTAATCTGGTTATTTTTATCCAACATGATGGCACAAGGGAGAACTGTTTCCTTCCTGGTACAGAAGATTGGTCTTTATTGCCTGAATTAATCAGAGGTCCTGAAGATATATTTGTTTCTAAGACAACGAATAATTCATTTTATAAAACAGATCTTCAGACGATATTGCAGCGTAGGGGAGTGAAGGAACTGATCGTGACCGGATGTGCTACAGATTTCTGTGTGGATGCCACGATAAAATCAGCGCTAACAAGGGATTATTTTATCACCGTAGTTTCAGATGGACATACGACTGCTGACAGACCAATGGTCCCCGCTAAGCAGGTGATAGCCTATTTCAATTGGATATGGTCAGAAATGACCCCGACGCAAGGGATGATCAAAGTTGAATCCTGTCATGCTATTCTAGAGACTTAAGTATGGCGTGGATAGACCCTATCCGGTACACAAAAGAATGTTTTAAATTTCGAGAATCCATCAGATTATGAAACAATCCATTGCCCGTATTGCTTTAGTAGTGAGAGACTATGATGAAGCAATTGAATTTTATACGAAAAAACTTGATTTTAGTCTTATTGAAGATACAAAACTTGATGAGCATAAAAGGTGGGTCGTTGTAGCACCTCCGGGTTCAAATGATTGTTGTTTGTTATTAGCAAAAGCTGCAAATGATGAACAATTAAAGAGCATTGGAAATCAAACTGGAGGAAGAGTTTTTTTATTTCTTTTTACAGATGACTTTTGGAGGGATTACAATAAAATGAAAGATAGAAGTATAAATTTTGTAAGACCTCCTGCTGAGCATGAATATGGAACGGTTGCGGTTTTCGAAGATCTGTACGGAAATCTTTGGGATTTGTTACAACCTAAATCCCCGATTTAAAATTTCTGATTTTGTATTTCGATTAACGCTGCATTGGACAACAAACCTATTATTTTATAGGTATCCAGAGTTTGAATGTGATTTTCGTGTCCTCTCTTATTATTTCCACATCCCCTTTATGAAATTTCGCTATTTCTTTGGTCACATACAGCCCCAGACCGAGTCCCTTGCTACCTGAACCTCGCACGAATGGCTTAAATAGATCCGGAGTATTTGGAAGATGGCTGGTTGAGAGGTGATTTGTTACACGGAAAATAAAATTGTCCTTTTCTATAAATGCACTTATTTCGATTTCTTTATGCGGTGCCCCATGCTTTATCGCATTACTGATGAGGTTGACAAAGGCACGTCCCATTTTGTTTTTATCACTGTGCACATTGAGGGAAGTCTCAGAGTTGTTAAGATCGTTCTGTCATGTATTACTTCAAATTCGGACAATATTTGTTGGATTAACTGCTCCATACTCACAAGTTCGGTAAGACTTTCAACCTCACGACCAAACCGGGTATTGCTAAAATCTAAAATATCATCTATTACCCCTTTCATACGGCTAGAAGTATTTTCTATTTTTTTGCCAGAATTTTTTGTGTTCCATTTTCTAGATTCTGCTCTAGATATTGAGATAATAATTTTATTATACTAATGGGATTGTTGAGGTCATGGGCTAATGAAAATAAAATAAGATCTCTGTTTTTGGAATAAATGCGTTCCTGCTCGAGCATATTTCTGAAATGCTGTGTTTCATTATTATCGCTAAAATTAATAGCAATGAGATCACCACAGAATGGAAATAGCGTTTCCAATTTAGGTCGGTCAAACTCAACTGGCTCATCGTTCATAAAACTTAAGTGGCCAACAATAGTTTTATTTTTATTGAGTATGGGATAGGAAATGTAGCTTTTTAATCCAAATTCCTGAAGGATTTCACCCCATTGCTGTTTTGCACATCGGTCTATATTGTCAATATAAATTGGTTCCAAACCTTTTCTTACTTCCTGATAGATTTTCACATAGATATCGCTATCTTGAACGATGATCTGTTGAGATTGGTAATCATAGACACAGCAATTTTCCCATTTATTACCTTTTTTTTACGTATCAAGCCGTATCTCATTTGGATATGATTACACATCGTTTCCAGAATTCTTTGGCTAGAATCGATCTGGCCTATGTCGGTATTTTTTTGTTCCGTTGATTTGTCTTATTCTGGGATGTCATATCTCGTATTGTTTATTGTTTGACTTGCGCGCTTATTCTTACCTGAAGGCCATGATGATCAATGCTAATTGCTCAAATGAGTATTAATAGGATCTCTTATAATTTTATTTAATAGCAACTATCTTGAATAACAATAAATAGACGCAGATCGTTTCATAATTTTAGATTTTAATAATGAAATGGACCCAATTCTATTGTGTCGGGCCGTAATCAAGCTTTCATTAGAGATTCCGAGGGAAACGAACATAATTTTAAGGATTTAAAAATAGGCAATTGACAAGTCCAGCTATTGTTTATTGCACCCGTTTCAATATGCCTTCAACGCGATAATGGATTTCGGCTGTGGATTTATTAGATCATTTTTGATCTTCATTGTCTTCATCTTTCGATAGATCCTTATAAGGGAGTTCTTCAGACTCATTGATTTCGGTGTAGGAGATTTTTGAATTGGATGTACCGGAGCTTTTATTTTCAATGTGTACATCGACATCCATTTTAATATTCTTATTATTTTTGGGCATTTTGACAATACCCCATTTCATTAGGAGTTGCTGTGTAGAATTTCGTTTGAGATGATCTTTTTCAGGTTCGCCGATCAAGAAACCTATGGCCTCCATATTTGGGTTTGCGTCAAATATAACCTTGAGGGTTGCTATGAGGGGTAAAGCGATGATTAATCCAGCCAGTCCAAAAAGCATTCCACTTAAAAGAATACCGATAATTGCCATCAGGGGATTAATGCTGACTTTGCTGCCCACGATATTAGGTGTAATAATATTGCCTTCTAAAAATTGTACCACTTGAAACCAGGCTATTACGCCTATAGCATACCAGGCACTATCTTTTATTGCCAGGGCGAAAAGCGCAGGCAGGATAGATCCGATAGCAATACCGATATAAGGTAAGAGCATTAATAAGGATGCTAATGAGCCAAAGAATGGAAGAAATGCGCTTGAACCATAGTCAATACCATTTTTGAAGTTGATTGATTGATATTTGATCTGCCTGTTGTTAACCTGTGTGGTAAATTGCACTATTTTATCCTGTGTATTGGAATAGAACAGATCGACAGAGATGCCATTTTTAGCATAATCCCTGTTTCAATGCGGTGGATGTATTCCGGTTGTAGATTGACATTTCCTGGATTAGCACAAAGTCGTCGATCTGTAGGGTATAGGGATTTAAATCCTTGAAAGAAGGCCGCCGTACCCTTTTTCCGTAGTTAAGATGAATAGAAGTACCCTTCTTTCCTATATTCTGCAAGAGAAAAATAGAAGGGAAAAGATTGAGATAATTTTGTTTTACCTTTTCAGAACTTGTCACCGATAGCCCGTCGATAAAAGTTTGTTCGGCCCGTAATCCTGCTTTAATTGAGAAGTTGTTGATTTTTTTATCCAGGGTGAAATAACCCATGACCAGATCTTCGTTGTATATAAACTGATTACTATATAAAGAATCGAGCTGCCAGTTATCCGCAATAAAATTATTCCTTTCGACGGTGTTATTGCGTTTTGTCTGTACATATTTGATGCCTGTCGAAAAACTAAAGTCCTTTTGATATTTTTATTGAGATCGGCCTGTATGCTGTAGATATGAGTTGTACTGGGTGAAAGATTTTGATAAATGTAGGGGCAGGGCTATTAGGTGCCGTCATGCGATAGTGATTCGATTCCCGATTGTCATTGTACAAATAATCTGCAATCACTTTAAAGCTAGATTCTAATGTATCTATTTTCAGCGAATAATTGAAGGTAGAGTTCACCATCGTCGGTCTATTCTTCCAGACATTATCCGTTGTTTTGTATAAAGTATCACCCTGCATTTGATGGGCATTATTGGTATGGAAGTCTTGGTCAGACTTAGAATTTGTCCAGATGGTCTGCAATCCAATATTTTGGTTTTTAGCGATTTCGTAGTTGGCTGTTAACCGAGCATTATAGCCATTGAGATCCTTAAAACGTTGTGTATTGCTTAGGTATTTCGAATCGTCCGGATACTGGATGTTATAGTCTGTCTTATAGCGTTGCTTATCTTTGGTATAGGCGACTGCTCCGGACAGATAGAATCGTTTGTTTTTGTAATCAAACAAGGTGCCGCCGTTAAAATAGGGGTCTTTGACATTTTGGATATAGCGAGCCAATAAGATTACCTTGAATCCATCATTTGTTCCCTTTTTCATGACTATTTTTACGATTCCGCCAAGGCCTTGTGCTTCATATTCAGCCCCGGATTGGAGATAATTTCTATTCGCTTAATATTTTCCGAAGGAATGGAACGGAGGTATTCTGCCAATTGTTCAGCAGACATCCGTTGTATAATATCATCGATCATAACGATCACAGACTGGTTGCCCCTGATCCTGATATTGCCGTTGTGGTCGACCCAGAGATTTGGTGATCGTTGTAAAGGTCGAGTGTAGATAAGCCGTTTGCAAGCATCGTCCCTTCTACATTGACGATCATACGGTCTGCCTGCCTGACATAGGGCGATCGGTTTTCCGTAATCGTTACTGTCTCCAATATGGTATTGTCGTTATCCAAGGTCAGCTTTAGTTTGCCCGTTCGATCAAGGCCATCAAACGATTTTTTGATTGATTTATAACCTAGGGAAGATACCTCGAGCAGCAAATGTCTTTGTTCAGTGGGTAGGGCTATATTAAAGCGTCCCAGCTCATCGGCAACCGTGACACCGATTATGGAATCTCCTTTTAACACCCGGATAGTTGCATAAGGCAAGGGTTTATTTTTATATCACTGATATGTCCTTCGATTTTATTTGCTCCTCGCATTTGTTCTAATGTGCTGCGAGACAAGTCAGATATTACTAGAATGTGTTTATCGAGAAATTGATACGCAAGATGATAATCCTTTAGTTTTTTGTTTAATAGATAATCCAGTGTAAGCTGCTTTGTGTCTACCGTCAGGGTCATGTCTTCCATAACAATCTCATCGCTGTAAAATACAGTATAACCACATTGACTTTGAATCATATGAAAGACATCCTTCAAAGGGTATGTACCTGGTTCCACGCGGATATGACCTACCTGTGCTAGACACAACTGCAAGCCAACTACAGTGATTATTAGTGATAAAATCGATCTTGTAAACATTTTCATTTTTTAGCGTAAAAGGATCACACTATCTCTTATCTCATATTCAAAAGGATAGCTGGCTTTTAATGCGTGTAATAGTTCGTTTATTTTAAGATTCTTACTTGCAAAAGCTCCAGTGAATTTGGCGTCCATCAATTTCTTGTTTTCAAAGATTACTTTCATACCATAGGTTTTACCAACTTTTTCCATCAGATCTTTTAGTGGTTGATTTTTGAATATAATAGAATCCTGAGTCCATAGCCTGCTAAACTCCAATTCACGGAGGCTCACTTTATTGATCACTAGATCAGGAACGCCTTTTGCGTTTTTTGCTTCCATACAGCTCTTTCTCCCGGCGTAATGGTAAAAACGCGATCTGGCGAATCGCTATGGATTAACTCAACCTTTCCATGGTACAACACAAGTTCGGATTCATCCTTGGATAGGTTTGGCTTTATGGTAAAACTCGTCCCCACAACATGTACTTTCCAATCTCCCACAGTGATATGCATCGGATGCAAGGTATCCTTTGCCACGTCAAAAATGCGGTGCCATCTAGGAGAAGTTCTCTGTTACCTTTTCCGTAGTTGCTATTGTAGCTTAATGTAGCATGTTTATCCAAGGTTACCTTTGTCCCATCTTTCAATACAAGAGCGACTATTTTCGTTCCTGATTCTTGGATTACGGTTTCTTCAATAGCTTTGGGATTGAAGTATCTGATGCCAATAAGAACAAAAATCAGTAAAACTGCAGCTATGCTTCCAAAACGAAAGACCATTTTACGGTAATTATTGGTTTTTGCTGCAGGACCTTCCGTTGCATCAATTTTTTCCATATAGCATCTAATTTGTTCTTATTAGTCGATTCGTTGTGTCTCGGGTTTTTGTAAAACTCTTCTAACAGGAGACTTATCTCTTTATCCTGCTTATGCTCCACTAGATATAGATCGTAATCCAACTGTTCGCTTGCGGTCAATCCATCAGCTAACTTTTTAGCGAATAATCTTAAAAAATCATCTTTGTCCATTGTGTTTATTTTTTGATAACTGTTTAATTGCCTACTAGAAAAGTGATAATAAAAAGCGTTTGAAATTTGGTTTATTCATAATTGACTGCTCCTTCTTCCAATAGACTTCGATATAATTTGAGAGATATTTGACCGCTCTGTAGAGTTGATTTTCTACGGTACGCAGCGAAATATCCAGTAGCTCGGCGACTTCTTTCTGTTTTAAGCCATCTTCTCGGATCAATGTAAAAATGACTTTGCGTTGTATAGGTAAGGAATTCACCGCTTCCGTCAGTATGGCATGTAGTTCCTTGTCAATCAATGCATCGAGAGGGCTGGGAGTTTGAGCAGCAGTACGTTCCTCCAGTTCGTTATCAATTGTTTGGGTGGTATTGGCGTTCTTTCGGATCTCATTTAGGCAGCTATTTTTCAAGGATTTATAGAGATATAGCTGTGGTTTTTGGATATCTCGGATTATCGCTCTTTTTGTCCATATTTGTACAAAGAGATCCGATACGATTTCCTCCGCCGTATCGGCATCCGCAAGCATTTGCTTTGCGAAATTCAGTAATCTTGACGCATAGCATGAATAGAATTCATTAAAGGCTTGTTTATCGCCCTGATTGATCTTTTCAAATAACGTGGACAAGTGTGAGCTATGTGGCTGGTTATTCATGTGCTAATCATTATAATGTTCCAGTACAGCCCGTACGCTACCGTATTTCTGCAAATTGGTTAATGCTTGATATTCCGTACAGCCGAGTTCGTCCATGATAAAAAGTACGCCTCTTTTTATCAGTTTATCGTTTGAAATCTTCATGTCTATCATTTTGTTGCCTTTGACCTTGCCCAACTGAATCATGGCTGATGTACTAATCATATTGAGAATTAGTTTCTGTGCCGTTCCTGCTTTCATTCGGGTCGAACCTGTGATAAACTCAGGTCCAGTGACCGCTTCAATCGGAAAATCCACTGTCTGCGCGATTTGACTTTCGGCATTGCAGACAATGCATCCTGTTGTGATACCACTGGCAGCCATTGCCTGCAATCCCGCCAATACATAAGGCGTCGAGCCCGATGCCGAAATGCCAATTACAAAATCTCTATCTGAAACATTTATTTTTTGAGGCTTTCCCACGCGGTACTCTTATTATCTTCCGCATTTTCGACCGCGTGTCTTATAGCAGTGTCTCCACCGGCGATTAGTCCGACAATGACATCGCTTGAGACACCAAATGTCGGAGGGCATTCGGATGCATCTAAAATCCCAAGCCGGCCACTTGTTCCGGCGCCAATATATATCAACCGACCATTGTTTTTAAGTTTTTTGACGACCTCATTTACAAGTATTTCAATCTGTGGAATCGCTTTCTTTACGAGCTGTGGCACTGTATTGTCCTCATCATTCATATAGTTTAACAGTTCAGCAGTATTTAACTCTTCTAGATTGCTGTATTTTGATGCACTTTCAGTCAATTTTATCATATTTCATGTAGTCATTTACCTTTAAGACACCTAAAATAAAAAAACTACTCACTCTCTTGGGGATAATTCTTTTCATATTGATTATTGCATTGTAAGGTATACCAAAAAGGGCAAATCAATTAGCTTTGATTTACCCTTTTATTTGATGTAAGCCATTTATTTTTGTAGCTATAGTTTATTCAACCCTGATCCTTGGCGATATGCTTCGTCCTACTAATTTCTCCAATCAAATAGACATATTATCATTAAGGGGCTCGATATATTGAATAAATCATTGGCTTGCAGCGTTATTATAACCTAACGTACTTCAGACGGATAAAGATGATGTTTGGAGAAATAAAAAAATCAAAGATTATTATTTCATACTGTTCTTTAGAAAAGAAAGCTGATATGGGTGATAATAAAGACAAGAGGACAAAAGATCGCGGTAAGGTTGCTTTGAATGAAAAGTATGAAGTAGATTATCTGGCAAAAGAATTGGGCGTTAGCCCAAAGGAAATTGAAATGGCTGTAGAAGCAGTTGGTAATGATCGGGCTAAAATAGAGGCATTTCTTAAAAACGAAATTGTATGGTATAGAATTTAGCACTTTCCTTCAAGATCTCATATGGCTGCAGGATGTGACCATTAAAAATCATATCGGGCTTAGTTCGAAAATAACTTTTATATTTATCTGTTCCTATAGAATCACTGCAATTGGCTTACTCAGAAACAATAGAAATGATTGAAGAAATAGCTTACCGCCCAAAATATCCGCTCAGCGGATTTATAGATTATATCTGGGTAGGAAAGTCGCCTAATCTTACCATGGATTTTGTTCATCATGCTGCATTGTTTACCGAACTTATTTTCAGTTATGGTGATGATTACGATATCAGAGGCATCAATACCGAAAAGATAAACGGTCGTACAGGAGTTCAAGTGCTATCGGGTTTAAAAAATCGACCTTTTCTGACCACAACACATGGAGCTTACGCATGCATAGGGTTAATTTTAAAACCGTTTTGCTATGGCATCCTGCTCCCAAAATTAGGAGCTCATCTTTGGAAGAAGTGGCTGCGGTTTTATTTGACTGTCTTTTTACTGCCGAGAATCCTGATTTTGCCCAAGCCGAAAAATGTTTGTTGAGGGTATTCGAAACTGTAAATACCGACCCTCACCTGATGAGGTTCGAAGCACATCTGGCTACTGAAATGGCAGGAAAGGGAATGCTGAGGGATTTCAGTAAACTGCTGCTTATTTCGCAGAAAAGTTTCATTCAGAAATTCAGAAAGCATTATTTTTTGACTCCCAGTGAATATCT
The DNA here is from genome assembly GCF_019285695.1 of Sphingobacterium sp. E70. Taxonomy (NCBI): domain Bacteria; kingdom Pseudomonadati; phylum Bacteroidota; class Sphingobacteriia; order Sphingobacteriales; family Sphingobacteriaceae; genus Sphingobacterium; species Sphingobacterium sp. E70. Next base: position 4,476,496 of record NZ_CP079104.1, read on the forward strand.
GAACCTTTACAAAGTGAATAAAGCGGTCATATTGCTTCAGAATAATTCGCCGGAACGATTGACTGACATTGGGCTAAACGCTGGATTCTATGACCAGTCTCATTTTATTAGGGTATTTAAAAATTCAGTGGTTATACTCCAAAAGAATTTTCAAAATTTGGAGCAGGGTAAATTCTGTACAATTTTAACGGTGTCGAAGGATTTAATTTTGTGATATAACTTTAAATACATAAAAATGAATCAGAAAAACAAAGTCTTCATTGCCACCAGTCTGGACGGATATATTGCCGATAGGAACGGAGAAATCGATTGGCTGCTTTCCATACCGAATCCCGAGCAGGATGATATGGGCTATAAGGAATTTACTGCACAGATTGATGCGCTGGTCATGGGCCGCAATACCTTTGAAGTGGTTTGTGGTTTTGACGAATGGTATTATGATAAGCATGTTTTTGTGTTAAGCGACAGTATGATGGAGATCCCCGCAAAATTCAGGGATAAAGCTTCTCTTGTCAAAGGCTGCCTAAACGATGTACTGGCTGAAATTCATGGAAAAGGATATCATAACCTGTATATCGATGGGGAAAGACCATTCAGGGCTTTTTGCAAGAAGACCGGATTGATGAGATGATTATTACCCTGATTCCTTATCTGCTAGGGGAAGGAATTCCTTTGTTCGGAAATCTTTCTGAAATGTTGAAGTTTGAAGCTGTAGGTACAAAAATCTTTCTAAATTCAATCGTTCAAAATCATTTTGTAAGAAAAAGATAAATGGATGGAGATTTCGGAGGCTTTGATCATATGATTTCAGAATTCATTGGCCAGTTAATACGGACAATTTTGACTATTTTATGTGTCGCCACGAAATCTCCTTAACGATCTAAGAATTTAAATTCCTATACTTATTCGGTGTAACACCTGTTTTTTGTTTGAAAAGACGGGTAAAATGCTGCTGATATTTAAAGCCAAGCGCACTGGCGATTTCGTTAATGCTTTTGGACCTATCAAATATGCGTTCTTTTGCTTCATCGATGAGTTTGGATTGGATGTAATCCAATGCTGTACTGCCAGTTTCCTTTTTGATAAGGTCGCCAAAGTAATTAGGTGAAAGATGCAGTTCATCGGCACAATAAGTTACAGATGGAAGTCCTAGCACAAACGCTTTATCTGATTTAAAATAATCATTCATTAATTTTTCAAACCGTACCAAAATATCGCCATTGACATTACTACGTGTAATAAACTGCCGGTCATAAAAGCGTTGGCAATAATTTAACAAAAGTTCAATATTGGAAACAATCAGCGTTTTGCTATGCTTGTCAATATTTTGGTTAATCTCTTCCGCTATTTTTTCAATACAGTCCACAATGGTCTTACGTTCCTTTTGGATAAATGCAGGGCTTCATTCACCTCATAAGAAAGAAAAGTATAATTTTTATATTCTTTCCCAAGTTGGTTCCTTTTATAAAGTCGGGGTGAAAAACCAGCCCATATCCAGATGGTTTTATGGCGATACCTTTACTGTCAATCCCATAAATTTGGCCAGGGGACACGAATACGAGTGTTCCATCCTCATAGTCATAAGGTTGGCATCCATACCGCATGTCACCGCATTTAATATTCTTCAAAAATACGGCGTAAATGCCCATATAACGCCTGAAATTTTGAACCGTTGGTATTTCATTGAAATTTACCACACTGACAAGGGGGTGCAGGGTGTCCACTCCCATACTGTCATTGTACTGCTTGACCGTATCATATCTTTCTACCTGTTCCATAACACAAGAAATTAGAACTCAAATCTACTAAACCTGAACCTGTTTTTACTATGATCAGGCTGAATCCGTAAAACTGGTAAATAAATCCGTATCCTGTATAAAAGATCAATCTGCTTAAAAGCTGAAATTTGTATAACCATCTTGGAAGTAAACTCTCCTTCCTTATGATGGTGTGTTTTTAAATTACATGAATACATGGAATCAAACGTCATAGACATTTTTCAGCGCTTACGAAATGGAGAAACGATATCGTCCAATGATCCGCAAGCCTATAAGATGCTTGAAGCCGCGCATGCGACAAAAGAGCTGCTCATTCAGATGAACAACAGCACTGATCCCGCGGAAGTTAGAAGTTTTCTAAGCCAGATAACGGGCAGCACGATCGATGAAAGCGTTACCGTCTTTACCCCACTCTATATCAATTATGGTAAAAATACCCGCATAGGTAAAAACGTATTTATCAATTTTGACTGCACCTTCCTGGATTTGGGAGGTATCACGATTGAAGATAATGTGCTCATTGCCCCTAAAGTCAGTATATTATCGGAAGGGCATCCCATAGCCGTGGCGGATAGGCAGTCTCTTGTTCCAGGGAGTGTTCATATCAAAAGAACGCTTGGATCGGTGCAAATGCATGCATTCTGCCGGGCGTCACCATCGGCGAAAATGCCATAGTGGCCGCAGGTGCGGTAGTAACAAAGGATGTTCCCGACAATACGATAGTGGGCGGAGTACCGGCAAAAACTATTAAATCAATCTAAGCTAAATGAAACATCTTATCCTAACAATTGTTGTACTGTTTGCTTGTACACAGGCATTCAGTTAGATAAAATCAAATAAAACGGAGACTACTGTACCAAAAATCAGTGGTTTCCAAACGGGAGATGAAAACACAGGCTATGCTATTTCCCAAATAAAAAGATATTAAACAGATCGTGATATGACTAAGAATACTTTTCAATACCGTATTTCGCTGAGACGGGCGTTTCAGGTTTTACTTGTAACGGCAACATTTTTTTGCATGACAAACATTGCTCAGGGGCAACAGAATGAAATCATGGTAAGGATTTCAGAAATTGAGATACATCCTGAACATTTGGAAAAGTATAAGGAGATACTCAAAGTGGAGGCCGAGGCATCCGTAAGGCTTGAAGCAGGTGTTATCGCTATCTTCCCGATGTTCCAAAAGGACAGCCCGACACAGGTAAGGATACTAGAAATGTACAAAGACAAGCAAGCCTATCAGGCACATTTGAAAACCGAACATTTCGAAAAGTATAAGACTGGTACGCTACACATGGTCAAATCATTGAAACTTGTGGATATGGAAGCGTTGGATATGGAAACAGCAAGTCAGATTTTTAGAAAACTGAAAAATTAGCGATCTGTTACTGTCTTGAATTGAGGTTTACAAATCCAGAATTGTTTGCTTGTACACAGGCATTTAGTCAGATAAAATCAAATCAAATAAAATGGATACAACAGTACCAAAAAACAGTGATTTCCCACTGGGAGATGAAAACACAGGCTATGCACAATATTTTAGCGGAAAATCGTGGAACGCACCGCTTACGCATAACAAGGACCTGAATGTTCCAATGAACAATATTACTTTTGAACCCGGCTGCCGGAATAATTGGCATAAGCACACAGGTGGTCAGATACTTATTTGTGTCGGTGGTGTAGGGTATTATCAGGAGCGAGGAAAAGAAGCCCGCCGATTAAATCCCGGAGATGTAGTGGAGATAGCGCCGAATGTAGTGCATTGGCATGGAGCAGCACCCGATAGCTGGTTTTCACATATCGGTGTAGCCTGTAATCCGCAAACAAACGAGAATATTTGGCTGGAACCAGTTACTGACGAAGAATATTTGGAAGTCGTGAAATGATCGGTTGAGTGAATTCTGTGATAATGGTAGAAATATCAGTGATATGTATAAAAATAAAAAGCAGGTTCTTAGTATCTTTAATCAAATGATAAACCAATAGAACTCTTTGTGTAAGCTTTAGATTTAATATACATACATTTAAGATAAATGATTAAGATTATACTACCATTAAGTATGCTTTTGTTTGGAATGAACTGCGTTGTAGCTCAATCTGAAACGAAAATATCGGTTGATTCTACACAAAATGGATTCACCCTGGGTGAAGTTACCATTTATGGAAATAAAAACAGTCCTATCTTTAATGCTGTAAGGTCAGATCAGTTCCAGTCTTTTGCTAAAAACGATGTAGCCAAAGCATTAAATCTACTTCCCGGTATTTCACAATCCCAGATCGGTCCACGTAATGAAACAATGCTATACATACGTGGTTTTGATCTTAGAAGCGTTCCAGTGCTAATCGACGGCATTCCGGTATATGTTCCCTATGACGGATATGTTGATCTTGGTCGATTTCTCACCTTTGATTTGGCAGAGGTACAAATAGCTAAAGGATATACTTCTGTCAATTATGGACCAAATGCAATGGGTGGTGCAATTAACTTGATCACTAAAAAACCTATAAAACCATTTGAAGTCAACGGTGCTACCGGTTGGCAATCTGGTGGGTATCGTAGTAATTTTAACATCGGTAGCAACCTTGGTAAATTCTATGTGCAGACCGGAATTTCTAAATATAAGCGAAATTATATTCCGCTATCAAAAGACTTCGTGTCCGTAGCAAACGAAGACGGTGGTCACAGGGATAATTCTTATACAGACGATGAAAAAATCAGTTTAAAAGTTGCCTATAAACCTACAGACAATTCTGAATATGCTTTGAGCTATGCATACCAGCACGGTTCAAAAGGTTCACCTGTATACGCGGGCCAGGATACGCGTAATAGCCTTTTAGTAAACCGCGCTATTGGCAATGGCCAAAATGGGATAAACAAAGTCTATATTTTCTCTCAAATACCTCCATTGACACAACGCAATATATCCGAAGCAGGTTTTATTATGATCAATTTATCAATAAGCTCAATTCATATGATGATGCGACTTATACAACGATCAGCAAACCTTATGCGTTTACTAGTCTCTATAATGATTTTACGATTGGTGGGATCGTAGAATACGGGAAAAATTTTGGTCGGATTGATCGTTTACAGGCTAGTGTTCAATATAAGCAGGATGTCCATCGGGAAAATAATGTTGGCGAACCACGTAGGACCATGTCAGATGGCACATTTAGTGTCGGAGTTGAAAACCAATTGGATCTTACCAGACAGTTAATGTTCCTGACTGGATTAAGTTTTAATAGCCGTTCGAGCATAAAGGCGCAGGACTATAATAGCAGCAGTAAGGAAATCACAGACTATCCGTCAAATCGGAATAATGCAGTGAATATACAGGGAGCATTGCAATATAGTGTGAATGCTGAAAATTTAATTAGTCTTTCGGTTGCTAGAAAAACGAGGTTTGCAACCACCAAGGACCGTTACTCCTATCGATTGGGGACGGCTATCCTAATCCGGATCTCGCTTCCGAGTATGCTATTAACTATGATCTATCCTACAAAGGAAAGTTCCTGAATAATAGGTTGAGTTTTATTGCCTCTGTATTTCGTAGCGATATTCACAATACGATTTTGTCAGTGCCCAATGTGGCTCAAAATGCTTCAGGTGACATCTGGCTAAGCCAATTGCAAAATGTGGGCAGGACACAGAATATGGGCGTTGAAGTCGGCGTCGATTATCAGGTTGTCTCAGGCTTGCTGGTAGGGGCTAATTATACGTATATCAAGCGTAAAAACTTGACAGATCCATCTGTTTATCTTACCGATGTGCCGAAGGACAAACTTTTTGGCTATGCAAGATACTCATGGCATAATAAAATAAGTATTCAGGCAAATGGAGAATACAATTCAGGGCGTTACAGTACAGTATATGGGGTTGCTACTTCACCATTTGCTGTTTTTGGTTCGAGTGCCACAGCTCATGTTTGGAAATGGTTCTCAATTGAGGCCGGTGTCAATAATTTATTTGACCGCAATTATGCTCTTGTTGAAGGCTATCCGGAAGCCGGCAGAAATTTCTTTGCTAATTTGATTTATCGTCTTTAATGAATAGATTGAAATATATCTTTTGCCTGATTATTCTAGGTAGCGTATTGATAGCATTAAATGCTGCGATGTCGATTGATTTTTTCAAACCCGAGCCGTATCAACTGATCTATCCTAACTATTTCGGTAATCGTTACCTGATACCAAATGATAATCCCGCTACGGTTGAAGGTGTGAGCCTTGGAAGGATGCTGTTTTATGAAAAGGCATTATCTGCAGGAAACAAAATATCCTGTGGCAGCTGCCATAGGCAGGAACTGGCGTTTACCGATGGCAAAGACTTTAGCCAAGGCGCCAACGGTACGCCACAGCAACGTAATACGATGGCATTGGTGAATCTCCTGTGGACAAGAAATCTCTTTTGGGATGGAAGAGCAAAATTATTGGAGGTACAAGTGAAAGAACCCTTTTAAATATTCACGAAATGAATCAACCGATAGCCATTTCAATCCGTAAACTTGAAGCCTTAGGCATCTACAGCGAAAAATTCGGGCGAGCCTTTGGAGATACAAAGATTACGGAAGACAGAATCGCTAAAGCCCTGGCACAATTTGAGCGTACGCTGATTTCCGCGGATTCAAAATACGATCGTTATTTACAGGGAAATATCAACCTACAGCTTCCGAAGTAAATGGCATCGCCTTGTTCTATGGACGTCCCAATGCGCAAGGAAACATCCGCAGTGCGGCCTGCAGCCACTGTCATGGCGGTCCTCAGACCTATAGTGAATTGTATATGAATAACGGTTTGGACAGCATTTATAAGGATCCTGGACGTGAAGCGATTACAGGTCAGGACTATGACAAAGGAAGATTTCGAACCGTTACGCTCCGCAATATTGCACTCACGGCACCTTATATGCACGATGCGCGATTTAAAACCTTAGAAGAGGTTGTCGATCATTATAGTGATCATCTGGTTAAGAGCAAATATTTAAGTCCCTTTTTACAGAATTTATCTGGAGGGACAGCAAATAGTCAAATGAATTTGACAAAAAACGAAAAGAAGGATTTGATTGCATTCCTGCACATGCTTACAGATTCGACTTTTATTCAAGACAAGAGGTTTTCTGACCCTTTTGAAAAAGGAAACAATAATAAAAAGTTAACTTTAACTAATGGAAAAAATTGGAACACTACTGGCTGCTTTGTTATTAACCACAAGCATCTATGCACAGCAGGCTTTTAAATTAAAAGTTTCGGGAGAAGTCGGTACACCACTCGAACTTTCGCTTCAGGATCTAACAAAATTACCTCGGAAAAATGCCGCATTGACGGATCGGGATGGGAAAGTTCATCAATATACGGGAGTGCCAGTGTATGCAATTCTTCAAAAGGCAGGAGTCACATTGGGTGGAGAATTACGCGGAGCAAACCTTTCAAAATATCTGTTGGTGAAATGTGCCGATGGTTATGAAGTTTTGCTTTCACTGGCAGAAATTGACAACAGTTTCACAGACAGGAGGTTATTCTTGCGGATACGATTGAACAGCAGCCGTTGGAAGCCACAAAAGGTCCGTTGAGACTTGTTGTTCCCCGGGGAGAAAAAACCAGCACGAAGCTGTTTTCAGGTCATCGAGCTGGTTGTGGGCTATGGTAAAGATTGACCTCTCCGGGGATCGGAGAGGTCATCAATGGATTTACATGTTTAATATGTTTAAACAGAATCAATGCTGCATCAATAACTATTAAATAAATGGACAGTGTAAACTCAAACTTTATCTATCTTGATTATAATGCGACCACTCCGGTAGATGAGCGTGTTTTAAATGAAATGCTTCCATTTTTTAGCACGGAGTATGCCAATCCAAGTGGTTCACATCTATTTAGTTTAACCATACAGGATGCTATGGATCAGGCGAGCGAAGACATCGCTGATAAACTGGGTACACAGCCAAAAATATCATTTTCACTTCGGGGGCCACAGAATCAATTAATTTGGTCCTAAAAGGACTCCAGTTTTCGTCCAAGAAACATATCATCAGTATTTCCACAGAGCACCGAGCTGTTTTGGATAGCTGTGCTTTTATGGAGCGATTGGGATTTGAAGTTTCCTATCTAAAAGTAGATACTCAAGGCATGCTCGATCTCAGATTGCTTAAGGAAAGTATTCGCGAAGATACGCTGTTAATTTGTACCATGCTGGTGAATAATGAAACGGGCATTATCTTACCGATAAAACAGATCAGTGAAATAGCGCATCAGGGCCATGCACTTGTCCTTTGTGATGCAACACAGGCGATTGGGAAAATGAACATAAGTCTCCAGCATCTTGATGTTGATTTTATGGCTTTTTCAGCACATAAATTTTATGGACCGAAAGGGATCGGGGACTATATATCGCCAGTCGAATTAAAGATCAATTGATACCTCAAATCCATGGCGGCGGACAGCAACAGGGCTGGCGCAGTGGAACTGTCAATACAACCGGCATCATTGGGATGGCTGCAGCTTTGCGAATTGCGCTCGAAGATTTAAAAATAGATCAAGCCCGTGTAGAACAGCTCCGAGATTATCTTGAAAGCGAACTTCTCGCCATACCAGATACATTTATAAATGGAAGTAAAACCCATAGACTTTTCAACACGACGAATATCTGTTTTACAGGCGTGCTGTCAGAGCAGCTGATTACCCAGTTAGGAACAATTTCGGTATCCAGCGGTTCGGCCTGTTCAGCAGTGACCTCAAGGCCCTCACATGTACTCAAGGCCATGGGGTTATCAGATTTGGATGCCTTATCGTCCATTCGATTTAGCCTGGGCCGATTTACGCGTGAAGTGGAAATCAGCCAGACCATTTTGCGGATCAAACAGCTTGTCGAAAAGCTGAGGACCTAATGTCCAACGTTTTCCCGCACTTGAAAGACATGCAGCACCTGTGGAAATAATGCGCCTATACTTTCGCGTACACCATTCGGTGATCCGGGCAGGGTAAGCACCAACATGCGATCGACAAATCCTGAAATACCTCGTGACAACATCGCTGTTTTAACACGCAGCTGTCCGTATTGTCTTGCCGTTTCCATAATTCCGGGAATATTTTTGGTAATATATGGCGCCACAGCATCTGGTGTAATATCTCTGTCCGAGAGTCCTGTACCTCCCGTGAATATCAGAAGATCTATACCAGCTTGCCCATAGTGTTCCAGACGTTCTTGTACTGCGCTGGTTTCGTCAGCAATTACCGCATAGGCAATATCGTGCAAGCCTTGCTGTTCCAAAAGATCGCACAGAAGCCTGCCTGAGATATCTTCTTTTTCTTCTCGGGCTACCGAATCGCTACAAACTACGACTGCAGCTTTAAGTGCAGCGACCCAAGGCAAGGAATCATTGCTCTTACCGCCTTTTTCTCAAGTAATCGGATACCACCTATCTCCACCTGCTTGTCTATGGGCTTTAGCATATCATAAATAACCAGCGCTGCAACGGAGGCGCCGTGCATGGCTTCAACCTCCACCCCAGTTTTATAGATCGTATGTACTTCAACCTCAATATGAATTTGCAATCCCGCTATGGTATACCGGATTGCTGCATATTCTACTGGCAAAGGGTGACAATCAGGGATCATATCGCCAGTTTTCTTAATCGCCAGTAAGGCGGAAGCACGTGCAAACTCAAATATATCACCTTTTGGAACCTGTCGCTGTTCAATAAGCTTGACGGTATTTTCAGAAGAAACAAGTACCGTGGCCATTGCGATTGCTTTCCTCAAAGTCGCACTTTTATGTGTAATATCAACCATATTATCTATTAATTTTCCATTGATGCGTATCGTCTTCAAATAGTTCTTTCCCCAGATGGGCATTTCTTTTTTATGCGTTCAACAAGTTCGTCACAAGCATCCATCGCTGCACGTCTATGTGCTGACGATGTGAATACAAAGAAGCAAATTTCGCCAACCCGTACTTCACCTTCACTATGATAAACATGCATACAGGCTAATGGGTACCTATCAAATATTGCTTCGCGGATCTCCTCCATTTTTAGCAAGGCCAGTTCCCGGTTTGTCGTATAATCAATAGCCTTTACGATTTTTCCATCGATCTGATCAGCCCTGATCTGTCCCAGGAAGATGCTATGTGCACCAATTTCAGGTTTATTATGGTGCTTTGAGATAGCTTCCGCAACCAAAGTAGCCGGAATCGGTCCTTGAAAAAATATGTCGTTTTTTTGTTTAGTCATTTAAATAGTTTTCTAAGGCGATCATGCCGCCGTCCAAATGGAATATTTGTTGTCCAGCATCTGTCTGCTCGTAAAAATACTGGGCAGCTATCAGGCTCCTTTTTCCGCTCTGACAGATAAAAATAACCCGTGTGTTATGTATATTTTTAATTTGTGCTGGTAATGTTGAAAGCGGAATGGATAGATGCGGCTGTGACAGACGCGGAAGTTCATTTGGATCGCGTACATCGACAAGGACAACATCCGCTGCAGACCATATTTCAACAAATTCTTTTGCAGCTATGGCCTGTATAAATTGGCTCTCCGAAGCACAATATTGCTCATAATTAAACGCACTCAACTCAGCTAAAGTTTGTGGGTAAATGGTTTCTGGGGATGTCGTTAAGGGGATTTCAAAGATATAACTGCTATTGTCAAGCATATTGACCGTCATTAATTTATTAATCAAAGCGGTACCAATACCAGTTTAATAACTTGATGGCTTCGGTTGCTTGTAATATTCCGATCATACCGGGCAATACCCTAATACCCCTGCCACATTACAATCTGGCGCTTCCAAGGACGTGGGAGGTGTCGGGAACAAATGCCGATAATTTGTCTTTATCCCTTCTTTGTCGGCTACATTGAATGCAGCTATTTGTCCTTCATATTGGTAGATTGCAGCAAAAACCAAGGGTTTATCCAATAAACGGCAAGCATCGCAAAGCAGATATCTTGCAGCAAAATTATCTGTACAATCCATGATGAGGTCGTACGAACGGATCAAATCTGCGACATTGTTCGAATGCAGTTGTTCCACCCAATAGTGGATCTCAATTTCAGGATTCTGCTGCTTGAGCTTACCTGCTGCTACCTCAGCTTTAGCTCGGCCGATATCGTTAGTATCATACAGCACCTGGCGGTGCAGATTGCTCAAATCGACATGATCATGGTCTATGATACCAAGAGTTCCGACCCCTGCAGCAGTCAGATATTGGAGTACAGGGCAGCCAAGCCCGCCGGCGCCAACGACGAGCACGCGTGCAGCTTGCAGCTTTTGTTGGCCTAACTCACCAAAACCAGGGAGGGCATAATGCCTCGAATACCGTTCATTCTGCATTGCTTATCCTCCTGAATAGGGTGGCATTAAGGCAACAATATCATTTTCATGAAATGTTACCGCTGTCTTAATAATGGTATTGTTCACGGCTATCAATAGGCTACGCTGTGCCAATTCAGCATGGTCGCGCGATAATGTTGCCAATAACTCTGTCGTATCGTTAGCTGTTATATAAAACTCCTTTGCCAATATATCGGTCAGGGAGCCAAAGGTCTTTACGTGAACTTTCATTTTTTATTCATTTTTTGTCAAAGTTTCGCCTCTTTTCATCCTACTCTGTTCATCTCACAATTGAAAGACTTGTTCACTTTCTTTATGTTATCCGATTTAGATAAATAGATCAGCCAATTTTTTTGAAATTTATTAAGCTGATGTAAACAATAATTTATAGGCTGCAACCAAAAGAACTGTAGCGAGTACATACTTCAGTGCATCCTGTTTTAATTTTTTTGATCCAAGATAGGCTCCGAGTAGGCCTCCAAGGAAAGCTACCACAACGTATCCCCACATATGGGCATTGAACGAAATGCCTTTTGTGAGCATACCCCCAAGTCCCGACAATGAATTTACAAAAATAAATGCAGCACTAATAGCAGCAGTTTGTTTTTGATCGGTCCATTTAAGTAGGATCAGAAAAGGGGAGAGGATAATTCCACCACCAATACCGATCATGCCTGACAACAACCCGACAGCCCCACCGATTGCCAAGGCGCCAAAACTATTATAAGGTTTGAGCTCATCTTCGGCAGGACTCTTAAAAAGAAAAATCGAAAAATAGGAAAGAGTAACAGTAGTCCCAGCAACCTCTTGTACAAATGATCTTCCAAGGTAATCATGCCGCCTATAAAAGCCATGGGAACAGAGGCGATGGCGACCATCAAAAACAGATTCCTTTTGAAATAATGCCCCTATAGTACTGTATAAAGGATGTTAAAGAAACAAAGAGGTTAAGCACCAGTGCTGTAGGTTTCATTTCCTGTGGTGCAATTCCATAGAGTGCCATCAATGCCAGATAACCACTTGCACCACCGTGCCCAACTGACGCGTAAAGAAAAGCCAGCATAAAAGGAAAAAATAAAAAGCTCAAATTGCATGGCTCGATTAGGTTAAAAGATGGATATAAACCTCGTCGCCAGCCGCACAGCCATTGCTATCCTCTTCGAGAATCAGCAGGCAATTGGCCTGTGCGTACGATTGCAGACGATAAGATTCTTGCGCGTGTAAGGGTTCGACAGCATGTCCGTCGTATCGTGCCTTAAGGAAATGAGTCAAACCGGGCTTTTTACTATAAGCATGTGTCGTATGGGTTTTGATGGAACGTGTTCGTTGAGGAAGCTCCATCATACGTTCCAATGCGGGGACCACATAGAGATAAAAACAGGTTAGGGCAGAGGACGGATTGCCGGGGAGCCCAAACACCAGTTTTTCATTTTGTGTGCCGAAAAAGAGGGGTTTTCCCGGTTTTTGGCGGATACGATGAAAACGCTGTTTAATGCCGCAGGCCTTAGCCACATCCGCGACATAGTCATAGTCGCCCACACTGACACCACCAACTAAAAGAACAATATCCGCTTCATCCAATGCATTTTCCAAAGCTGCCCGGAGCTGGCTCCTGTCATCCGGCACATGCCGACTTTCAACATGCAGTATACCTTGCTGCCGCAGCGCAGCTTTTAGCTGGTAGGAGTTAGACTCATAAACTTCCCCATAGCCAAGTGTCGTACCAATAGGTTTCAGTTCGTCTCCGGTGAGAATAAGCTGTATCCGTGGTGGCGCAGTAACAAGAACATCCTTGCATCCGATGCCTGCGAGATAGCCAATAGCAGCCGGAGTCAATGATGTTCCTGGGAGCATGGCGATACTTTCCCTAACTTCTGACCCTTTGGGGCGTACATTGTCTCCCAATTGGAGAGCTTCATCGCGAATCTGGATTGTATTTGCATCGCTCAAATCTACTTTTTCCTGCATCACTACTGTATCTGCGCCTTGAGGCAGAGGAGCTCCGGTATAAATGCGCATCGCCTGTCCTTCTGTCAATATTTTTTCGACCGTGGTGCCTGCAGGAATTTTGTCCACGACAGGAAGTTCCCGCTCTTTGTCGCAATATCGAATGGCATAGCCATCCATCGATGACTGGGGAAAAGCAGGAATTGACTGCTCAGCAATAACAGTTTGGGCTAGCGTGTATCCCAAGGCTTCTTCGAGGGGAAGCCGTATCTGTTTTGGTGCAGGCAGATGATGATGGATGATATCTTTGGCCTGCTGAACACGGATAAATTGATGGGGAGATTGAAATAATCGTCTTGTGTATCGATATCATACTTTGCGTCCTCATAGGAGAATATGACCCGATCCTCCGAAAATTGCTCGGCTACTTTTTTGCCCCCTGTTGTCCCTCCAGGCACATCAGATGCTCAAAATATTTTCTGTCAAATAGTACCGGAGCGCCCCATATTCCTGAAAAACCGGTTGCTACAATACCTTTATCAGTACTATCGGCCAATTGGATAAGCTGCTGAAAGACATGTCGGTCAACGAAAGGTTGATCGCATAGACTGATTATACAACGATCCAGATTGGGATGATGTTTTAATAAATCCCTAAGCCTACACCAATAGAGGTAGACATTCCGGTCGCCCAATGCGGATTGATTACGACAGAGACGTTACTGTCCTTTAATGCCGAGTTGATTGGGTCAGGATAGGCACCTATCACGACAGATACCTTGGCATCGGGAACAGCCAGCGCTTCCCTACTGATACGTTTCAATAAAGTTTCACCTTCAAATTCGAGCAGCTGCTTCGGGAGGCCGAGCCGCGAAGAATTTCCGGCCGCCAATATGACTATACCTATTTGCTTTATCATCCACCAATCGTTATCATACTCCGATTCTTGAGAAAATCGGTGTCTATATGTTTAAAATCTGTTGTTAATTGTCCCCTAATTCCTTTGCTTTGGCGCTAATGGTAGCTTGGATCAATGGAAGCACTTCTTCACCTGCACGTAATGCTGTCAACAGATCGGTTTCACCTGTAGAGAATAGGCAATTTTTGAGTTTACCATCTGCAGTAAGCCGTATCCGGTTACATCCTGCACAAAAAGGGGCGGTCATTGTACTTATAATAGCAATACGCCCAGCATGTCCGGCAATCGAAAATGCTTTAGCGGTATCGTGTGGACCTGCAGTGATCGGTTCTATGGGATAGCTCCGCTGAATAGTCGCTAGAATATCGGCCTGTGTATACACCTGGTTGCTGCTCCATTTGTTCCCACTGAATGGCATAAATTCGATAAAACGGATTTCTATTGGCTTCCTCGCTGTCCATGCAACAAAATCTAAGATCTCATCGTCATTGATACCTTTCATTACCACCATATTGATCTTGGTATGGATTCCATGTTCGAGCAAAAGGTCTATATTGGCACGTACGCGGTGAAAATAATCCCTTCGTGTGATCTGAAAAAATCTTCCTGGTTGCAAGGTGTCCAGGCTGATGTTGATACTTTTGAATTTTGCGTCCACAAGCTGAGGCAACATGTCGTTGATACGGATTCCGTTGGTCGTCATATGAAGTTCAACCGGAAGTTTGGACAAACGCGCTATAATATTGGCTGCATCCTTGCGAACCAAAGGTTCACCCCTGTAAGGCGGATTTTGCTGATTCCTTGATCGACAAACAATCGGGCCAGTTGCTCAATTTCGTCCACCTGCATCAATTTGTCATTCGGTGTAAAGCTATACTCTTCCTCCGGCATACAATAGAAACAACGGAGGTTGCAATTATCGGTAAGCGATATGCGCAGGTAGTTGTGTATCCGTCCAAATGTATCCGTTAGCATGATGTCTTCTAAATTATTGTGGGGTATTCAGTATGTATTTTCGTTTTGAGGAACTTTAATGAAGTTGCTGGCCGATTATTCAACACAGCTTTAATCTCTGCAAGGATTGCTATAGCGATCTCTTCGGAAGTTTCGGCACCGATATCGAGCCCTACTGGGCCGTAGATAATGCTTCGTTGACTTTCAGTGACGGTCATACCAGCCTTTTGCATATCGTCAAACATGCGTAGTAATTTGGTCTTGGGACCCAAAGAGCCAATATAACGTGTCGATGTGTGCATCAGGTCTTTAAGGAGCGTGAGATCGTAAGCATAGTTATGTGTCATCAACACAAAAACAGTCCATGGATCTATGCTTAATTTAGCCTTGATTTCAGCTGCTGAGGCTGCAATAAGCTGATGAGCTCTTGGAAAGCGTTGAGCATTGACATGGCTGGCACGTCCGTCGACCACCGTAATTTTCCAGCCGAGCAGGTGCGCTGTTTCTACGACGGGTTGCGCATCATTACCGGCACCGGCAATAACCAAGTGCACGGTAGGAACCAGGTACTCAATGAGTACTTCACTGCTTTGCCCGTTCTCCGGAAAGGAAGTGAGAACCGATTTTCGTTCTCTTTTGGCAAATTGGATATGCGCATTCAGTGGCGAATAGTGCGCGTCTAGGGCAAAAGCCTGCTCCTTCAGATCTTTAATAAGTAAACGGGTTCCTTTTTGTTCCCCTGTCTGTCCGTAGAAAAGAATGTAATCAACAAGCCTTCTTCACGTTGTTGAAGCAAGCGTTGCAGCAATGCGATTGGATGATCCTTTCGTTGTAGGTCCACATATTCAAAAAGGATATGCACTATACCATTGCATCCAAGTTGTAATCCGATTGACGAACCTTCCTCCGTATTCGTATCATAACTAACGAGGCGGTTTTTCTGTTGATGGATAGCTAAGAGCGCTTTTTTAGGGCATCTCCTTCAAGACATCCGCCGCTGATGGCTCCCGTCATTTGCCCGTCTTCTGTTACTAGCATGCGGGCCCCTGGTCTTCGATAAGAGGAACCTTCAACCTTAACCACAGTGGCAAGCACCATCCTGATATTTTCGGAAGCAGCTACACCGGCAGCTAAAACAATGTCGTTAATCTCTTTCATGCAAATACGGGCAAGACAGTGGAACGCGGATATAATGATTAAATCAATAGCAATATAATACAATGCCGTTTATCAAATTTAATGAATTACACGTTAAAAAACACCAAAACTGTAATAATGGTAAAAACATCCGTAAAATGTATAATTATTTGATTAATTTAAATAACGATTTTGTACCACTGAATAAACTGAATGCTAGCGTATAAGTAAGAAAGCTTATCCCATTTGAACCGATAAATATCGCTTACATAAACAAGAAAAAACAAAGATTATGGCAAAATATTCAATTTTAGTAAATGGCAAAAAGCACGAAGTTGATGTGCTTGAGGATATGCCCTTGCTTTGGGTACTCCGTGATATCATTGGTCTTAAAGGGACCAAGTTTGGTTGTGGAAAAGCGCTATGTGGTGCCTGTACCGTACATCTCAACGATACCGCAATCCGATCCTGTTCATTTCCGGTCTCTGCGATCGGTGAGGGCAAAATCACAACAATCGAAGGGCTTTCAGCGGAGGGGATCACCCTGTTCAGGAGGCCTGGGAAAAATATGTCGTACCCCAATGCGGCTATTGCCAGACCGGACAGATCATGAATGCAGCAGCTCTTTTGAAGAAAAATGCGAAACCTTCGGTCGCGGAGATCGAGCAAGCGATGCAGGGCAATCTCTGTCGCTGCGGTACATATAATAGAATCAAAGCAGCCATTTTAGAAGCAGCTGGTACACCCGTTACAAACGGCTAGGTATTATCAAAAATATAAACAAGATGAAAATATTAGCTCCTTTTCAAAAAAAAAAAACCGAGAAGGTCAATTCAGATTTTTTCCGTTTCTAGACGCGACTTTTTAAAAGCCAGCGGCTTGCTTACTGGTGGCTTGGTTCTGGGTGTAAGCTTCTTTAGCTGTGATGACAAAGGTAAAAAAGTGGCCACTGTGGCTCCAAATGTGTATTTAACAGTTGGTTCAGATGGTAAAGTGACCATTGTCGCACATCGTTCAGAGATGGGACAAGGTATCCGTACCTCTCTTCCTCTGATTATTGCGGACGAATTGGGTGCCGACTGGACGAAGGTGGAAATCATCCAGGCTGAAGGAGATGAAAAAAATATGGCAACCAGAACACGGACGGTTCCTTTTCAGTACGGATGTTTTATAAACCCATGCGGGAAGCCGGTGCTATAGCCCGATTACTCCTTCTTCGTGCGGCAGCCAAAGAATGGAACGTTGACGTAAACCAATTGGATACCAAAAATGGACAGGTCATCCAACGGGATTCCAGCAAGAAAAAAGATTTTGGTGATCTGGTAGAAACTGCAAAAACTCTCCCGATCCCGAAAGCCAGCGAAGTGAAACTAAAGACAGACAGCAGTTCAATATGATCGGCAAAGAAACCCCGATCATTGATCTGCACAATATTGTCACCGGAAAAGCCGTGTTTGGAATTGACGCCGTTGTCGAAGGAATGAAAATTGCGGTCATTAAGCGGTGTCCGGTGGTAGGGGGAAGGTAAAGTCCGTAAACGACAGTAAAGCCCTGGCTGTTCCGGGCGTTCTCAAGGTGATTACGATCAAAGGTGGCGGACTTCCAGCCACCTTATCCAAACCCCTCAGTGGCGTAGCTGTCATTGCCGAAAATACCTGGGCAGCCATAAAAGCAAGAGACTTGCTGGAGGTGGAATGGGAGTTGGGACCCAATGCCGGCTACGATTCAGCCAAACAGATCGAAGAACTTAAGCAGGTGGTGGCACAGGAGGGAACCCTTCGACGTAAACGTGGCGATTTCAACGCCGCAAAAGCGAATGCAAAAAAGTTATTGAACACACGTATATCGCACCTTACCTGGCGCATGCAACCATTGAGCCGCCCTGTGCTTTGGCTGTCGTGAAAAACGGAAGCTGCGAAGTGTGGGCTTGTACACAGAATCCGCAGGGAGCACGTGATGCGGTAGCCACCGAACTGGGTATGGCAGTGGAGAAGGTAAAAATGAACGTAACCCTCCTGGGGGCGGATTTGGCAGAAAGTCAAAACCTGACTTTATCCTGGAGGCAGCTATATTAGCCAAAGAGTCTGGTCTGCCGATCAAGGTGCAGTGGACACGTGAGGATGATATTCGTCATGACTACTACCATGCGATGAGTGTACAGCGTATTGTCGCCACCATCGACAACCAAAATAAATTGAGTGGCTGGGCCCATCATATTGCTAATCCGTCTATCTCTGCGACAGAGGATTTATCAGTGGTACAGCCCAGTGATGGCGAATTAATGTTGGGCGCCTCAGATTTCCCTTATAATGTTCCAGCGATCAATATTGCTACGCATGATGCAAAAGCCCATCTGCGGATTGGCTGGTTGAGGTCTGTACGTAATATTCCACAGGTTTTGCCGCTGCGACAATGCTAGACGAAATTGCTGAAGCAAGGGGTATGGATGCTGTTTCGAATGCCCTGAGCTCCTCGGTGAAGACCGCCACATTACCTTTGAGCAGGAACTGATCAAGACAAGCTATCCCAATTATGGCGAAAAGATCGAAGATTACCCTGGGATACAGCACGGATGAAGAAGGTGATTGAGCGGGTAGCCAAGCTTTCCGGATGGGGTAAATCCATGCCAGCAGGGACTGCACTGGGCTTTGCGGCACATAAAAGCTTCTTAACGTACGTTGCCTGCGTGGTAGAGGTCAATGTGGATCAGAACAAGAAAATCAGTATTCCCAATGTCTACTATGTGGTGGACTGCGGACTAGCCGTCAATGTAGACCGTATCAAATCACAATTTGAAGGTGGCGCACAATTTTCCGCAAGTCTGGCACTCAAAAGTACGATCACGGTAAAAGATGGTCAGGTAGAGCAGGGTAATTTTGACGGGTATCAGATCATTCGAATGCCTGATTCCCCAAACAGATCCATGTGGATATTATCGATAGCGACGCAAAACCGACCGGAGTCGGAGAGCCCCTGTACCGCCATTTACACCGGCACTCTGTAATGCGATTTATGCGGCAACAGGAAAGCGGATCTATACCTTGCCAATTGATCTAAGTATTTAAACACAATGAATTAAAATAAGCACCATAAATTTAGTATATTTAATCTATGTGAACTGGCAACCATGGAATCCAACGCACTGCTCAATACGACTTTAAAACAGATTGACCTTGTCAAAGTGATGGGTCGTATCCCAGCGCATGTCATGGATAGCATATCGATCGAAGAACCGCTGGAAATCAGAATATGTACGTCAGTTGACGGAAAGGCCGAATATAAAAATATTTCAGTCACGATGCGGACACCCGGCCATGATGCCGAACTTGCTACAGGATTTTTATTTACCGAAGGCCTTATTTCTGCGATCAGCCAGGTAGCAGCTGTGGATCGTTCGGAAGCGCCCTGCACAAGAAATAACGACAATATTGTTATTGTGAGACTGAACGACGGATTTGCCCTCACAACAAGCGCCTTAGATCGAAATTTTTACACCACGTCAAGTTGCGGTGTTTGTGGAAAAGGCTCCATCGCAGCAATCAAAACAGTTAGTATTTTCAAAGATCTTGCGCCTATATCCTGTGCAATTGCATTAGATATACTCTATCGCTTGCCGGATCTCCTCCGTGCCGCACAGGGCAATTTCTCCGCCACCGGCGGTATACATGCTGCTGGTCTGTTCAATTTACAGGGGCAGCTCATCGCCTTACGGGAAGATGTAGGACGGCATAATGCACTTGACAAACTTGTCGGGCATGCATTGTCCGCTGATTTGTTGCCGCTTCAAGAACATATCCTGGTCTTAAGTGGCCGGGCGAGTTTTGAATTGGTACAAAAGGCAGCCATGGCTGGGATACAGATTATTGCAGCTATCGGGGCGCCATCAAGCTTAGCGGTTGAACTGGCCAAGGAATTCGATATCACCTTACTGGGCTTCTTACGCGAGCATAGATGTAATATCTATAACCTGGCAGACCATGTTAAAATAGAAGGATTAGCGGGGATGCTTGACTACACTACAGCATTAGATCAAAAAATAGAAAGATGAAAATAAGGATTAAAGATAATTCCGTTAGACTGCGATTGACAATGTCCGAAATTGATAAATTGGGCAATACAGGCGAAGTAGCCTCCCGAACCGAATTTATCAACCAGTCCTTTGTATACCGCATCCTGCAAACGGATACTGACGGACTCATTGCTTCTTTTGTTGAAAATGAAATTGTGATCGGACTGTCTGCCAATATGGTAAGGGAATTGGTGGCGACAGAGCGGATAGGTTTTGAAGGGCAGTCAGGGCCAGTTAAAATTCTCGTTGAAAAGGATTTTGCCTGCATTGACAATACCGTGGAGGATCAGAGCGACAACTTTCCGAATCCCAATCTCAAATGCTAAGCACATCGAAAAATAGTGTGAACTGTCCCAAAATCTAATGGTTATGGAAGAGAACAATAATCAAAAATTGGATCAATCAGTCCCTAAGGAGCCACAGGCAGAAAACCCTTATAAGCTCTTGGATCTGAAATTGACACCCGTAGAAAAATCAGCGGCTGGAATACCGGCTGTATTGGCGGCCTTTGCCGATCTTATCGAAGAGAAAACGCTTATCCGGGGTACCAAGGCGCTGTTCAAAATGAATCAGGTCGGTGGCTTCGACTGCCCGAGTTGCGCTTGGCCTGATCCAGACGATGAGCGTTCGCCGGTAGGCGAGTACTGTGAGAATGGAGCAAAGGCACTGGCGGAAGAAGCCACAACAAAAAGGGTCACTCCAGAATTTTTTAAGAACAATTCCGTGTACGATCTCTCCCAGCTCAGCGATTATGAGATCGGTAAGATGGGGCGGTTGACAGATCCGATGTATCTGCGCCCGGGAGGAACACATTATGAACCCATCAGCTGGGAAGGTGCTTTTCAAAAAATAGCAGAACAGCTCAATGCGCTGGAATCGCCGCACCAGGCAGCCTTTTATACCTCAGGCCGTACTTCCAATGAGGCATCATTTGTCTATCAACTGTTTGCCAAGGAATTGGGCACCAACAATATGCCGGATTGCTCCAATATGTGCCATGAAACCTCAGGCTCGGCACTTCGTCCGACTATTGGAATCGGCAAAGGAACCGTCAAACTGGATGATTTTTACGAAAGTGAACTTATCGTTATCATTGGTCACAATCCGGGGACAAATGCACCTC
This sequence comes from Sphingobacterium sp. E70, assembly GCF_019285695.1. Lineage (NCBI taxonomy): Bacteria > Pseudomonadati > Bacteroidota > Sphingobacteriia > Sphingobacteriales > Sphingobacteriaceae > Sphingobacterium > Sphingobacterium sp. E70. The sequence continues at coordinate 4,497,751 of NZ_CP079104.1, forward strand.
GTATGATGAGTGCACTGGAAAAGGCAAAAAGAATGGCGCCAAAATCATTGCAATCAATCCCTTGCCCGAAGCAGGGTTAATGGGATTTCATAATCCGCAGCAGGTTAATGGGATCATCGGCAAAGGCGTGAGTTTGGCCGACCTTTATCTTCCCGTGAAGATCAATGGCGATATGGCACTTTTAAAAGCACTGGAACTTATTTTACTGGACCTCGAAGCTAAAAATCCGGGCCTGGTTGTTCATTCCGATTTTATTAACAACAAGACAACGGGTTATACGGACTTTTTGGCGCAATTCAGCAAAGCGGACTATAACCTGGAACATCTGAGCCAGCTAAGTGGCATTGCAATTCCCGATATGCAAAAAGCGGCGGAACTGCTCGCTTACAGAAATAAAATTATCTTTTGCTGGGGAATGGGGCTCACCCAGCAGCCCAACGGTGTTGATATGATCCGCGAGATCCTCAATATTTTGTTGATGAAAGGAAGTATCGGTATTAAAGGGGGCGGTGTCTGTCCCGTTCGGGGGCACAGTAATGTACAGGGAAACCGTACCATGCTTATCGATGAAAAACCCACCGACGAACAGTTAGATAGGCTGCAGCAGTATTTTGGCTTTGATCCACCCCGGGAACATGGTTATGACGTGGTGCGGGCAATTAAAGCGATGCACGCCGAAAAATCAAATTCCTGTTTTGCATGGGCGGGAATTTTTGTCCGCCACACCCGACACAACATTTACGGCAAATGCGCTTCGGAAGCTGAATTTATTGGTCGCTGTGTCCACAAAATTAAACCGTGGCCATCTGATCCATGGCAAAGAGGCGCTTATTCTGCCGACCTATGGACGCAGTGACAAAGATATTGTCAACGGTGAAGTTCAGATCGTCAGCACGGAAAACTCCATGGGTGTCGTTCAATCCTCTAAAGGGGTATTGGATGCCGTTTCCAAAAATCTGGTCAACGAAACACAGATCGTTTGCCGGATGGCCATGGCAACCTTAGGAGATCGGTCGGTAGTCGACTGGAAGCGTTATCATGACAGCTATGACGCGGTACGTGATGCAATTGAGCAATGCATCCCCGGCTTTGAGAATTACAATGTGCGGGTCCGTCAGCGCGATGGATTCTATCTGCCGAACGGCGCCCGTGATGCGCAATCTTTTTCGCAGGAACTCGGCGGGCGAGCACCCTTCACATTAACAGATATCCCCGAAAACCATCTGGATGCCGACGAGTATATGATGGCAACAACGCGAACCCATGATCAGTTCAATACCACCATCTACGGTCTTGACGACCGCTATCGGGGATAAAAAATGAGCGACGTGTGGTGTTTATGAATCAGAAAGATATTGATAAAGCTGGTTTTAAGGCCGGAGACAAAGTGGACCTTTATAATTACGATGATGGTATAGAACGCGTAGCTCCCTTATTTTTGATCGTTTCCTACGCCATTCCTGAAAAAAATACGGTCACGTATTTCCCGGAGACGAATGTATTGGTTTCGGTCAACAATGTGGTCAAAGAAAGCAATATGCCGGCTTCCAAATATGTGAAGATCAAAATTAAAAGACATGACCCTGAGGTATATAAGAAAGTGGATGAAATGCTTTACCGGGGCGCACTTCAACGACCTTAATCGTTGTTGTTGATTATGGCTTTTACGCTGTCGGCCTCAGCAGGGGTATTGACATTGACAAGGGTATTGACATGCGGGGCTTCAATACCTAGGGCCTGATGTTGTATCAATGCCCGGCGTGGTGAAAGTTTATGTTGAGCCTGCATCTGCTGGAGTATGGGCAAACTACTGGGTTCCCAGATAGCGAGTAAGGGTTCGGGTGAGCTGTCCTGTGGGCTTTTAAATGCGGTAGCGATCCTTTGTGGATCACGATGTTGTATTAAATAGGCGAGAGCCTCTGAGTCGACTAGAGGTAAATCACAGGCCACAACCAGCCAAGCCCGCTCGGGGCGAAATTCAAAAGCGGTCAGTATTCCACCCATAGGACCAATGTCTGTATAACGATCGGAAAGCCATGCGTAGGTTGAAGCCATCTCTTCGCCGCCTGCTATTTCATCAAGCTGTTCTGCACGACAGGAAATGTATACCTCATCGCAATAATTCCGTAACATATCGGCCAAATAATAGACTTGTTCTTTACCATGCCAATGCATCTTTTCTTTCGGACTTCCCATGCGCAGGCTTCTGCCACCGATAAGCACCAGGCCGTTTAATGGGGGTAAGCGATTATCATTCAGAACTATCATGTTGTATTCAATGGATCAATTGTATTGAAGTTACGTATTTCAACGCGAATTGGAAACATTACCATCAACTATTACCTCACCCGCCTGGCTATGAATGAGTGAACATTCATAATCACGCTAAATTAATCCGATATCGGGGCTTGTTAAAACTTTCTGATGCAAACGATACTTCTACCTGTAATAATGGTAATTAATTCAGGAATTTATATACAGTAAACAATTTTTTTAAAGCATATTTGTATCATGCTGATTGAAAGCGGAAGATAGCGATCCTGAAAGCATTCCCTTTATAAACGAAAATTTATGACACTTATTTTAAATACAAGCATGGCAACTATAAATCTAAAAATCAACGGTAAGCAACATGCACTGGATGTCGATCCATCGACACCTTTATTATGGGTTTTACGGGAGCATCTAAATCTTGTCGGTACCAAATACGGCTGTGGAGTAGCGGCCTGTGGAGCCTGTGTTGTGCATCTGGATGGTGAAGCTGTACGTTCCTGTGTAACCAAAGTAAAGCGGGCAGCCGATAAGGAGGTGGTCACGATTGAAGGTCTCTCTGAAAAAGGCGATCATCCACTACAGCAGGCATGGCAACAGGTTGATGTACCGCAATGTGGTTACTGTCAGTCCGGGCAGATTATGTCTGCGGCTGTCCTGTTACGGGAAATTCCCAATCCAACGGACGAGGAAATCGATCTGGCAATGGCCGGTAATATCTGCCGCTGCGGCACTTATCTCCGGATCCGTAAAGCCATTCATTTAGCTGCCGAGATTCAACAGGAAACGAAGTAAAAACTAGCCCAAAATATTTTGTTTATGAAATATAACACTCGACATAAAAAGGAAAAACGGCCTTATAAAATCGTGGTAGCATTAGCCGTTTTGGCGATTATTATGACATTCATGGTTTCGATCGCCGCAAATTCCGGATCAGCAGCAGTAAGGTCTAGGGAGGACAAAATAAAGCATGAATTGGTGAAGCGTGACAGTATGAAGTCTGTTGCGGCATTTTCCAAAGTTTACAGCGTATTGATGAGTCCCCGATGTGTGAATTGTCATCCGGCTGGAGAAGTACCTTTACAGGGAGATGATAGCCATTTACATGCGATGTTACCCCAGCGAGGGAAGGATGGAAAAGGAATCCTCACCATGAAATGTGCCAACTGTCATCAACCTGAAAATACCCCGGTACCCATACCCCTCCGGGTAGTCCCAACTGGCACCTTCCGCCAGCAAACATGAAAATGGTTTTCGAAGGTAGAAGTCCCCGCGAGCTCGCACAACAAATTATGGACCCAACGAGAAACGGCAATAAAGATATGAAGGCATTAATAGCCCATGCCGACGATGAGCTGGTAAAATGGGGCTGGCAACCGGGAGAAGGTCGGACATTGCCGCCGTTAAACCATAAAGAGTTTAAGGAAGCCTGGATTACCTGGTTAAAAAATGGGGCCTATGCACCTTCGAATTAATTTTTCATTGTTGTCGAATAATACAGTAAGATATGACCAGCGCTAATAACAATATGGGAAGAAGATCCTTCCTGAAAGCCGCCCTACTCGCCGGTGGCGGTATGATCCTGCATTTTCATTGGCCAGCCGATGTAAAAGCCACAGGTATAAAGGCAAGTGATATAGCCGAAGAATCATACGAATTAAATAGTTACATCAAGATCGGCAAAGATGGCCTGGTCACTTTGTTCAACCCCAATCCGGAGTTTGGTCAGAATGTAAAAACCGCCATGCCGATGATCCTTGCAGAAGAGCTTGATGTGGCATGGGAGCAGGTGGTCGTCGAACAGGCCGATTTTTATCCCGAGCGATACAAAAGGCAATTTACCGGTGGAAGCCAGTCGATACGGCAGGGCTGGTCGCCGCTGCGTAAGGCAGGCGCTACCGCAAGACAGATGCTCATCTTAGCAGCAGCAGCACAGTGGAATGTTCCTTCCGATCAAATTTCGACGCAGCAAGGGACCTTGCTGCACCCCGGAACTGGACGAAAAGGAACCTATGCCGAATTTGCTTCCGCGGCAGCCAAGATTCCGGTGCCCCAAAACGTCAAGTTAAAGGCAGTGAAGGATTTCAGCATTGTGGGCACCTCCAGGAAAAACGTCGAACTGAACAACATCGTGACAGGTAAACCGCTGTTCGGTATGGATTATCAAACCGAGGGCATGCTGATCGCCATGATTGTGCATCCACCAGCATTTGGCCTACAGTTAAAATCATTGGATGATCGGATAGCAAAGTCAATGCCCGGCATCAAATCTATCTTTGTGATCGACTCCCTCACGGGAGATATTGTACAGAACTTTTTCGATACGACCAGTTTCACCCGTTTTGCTGTTGTCGTGGGTAAGAGCACCTGGGAGGTGATGCAAGCCAAGAAAGCACTTAAGCTGGAATGGGAAGCGGAGCCTGGGCGCAGGTTTAAAATGGGTAATCCGGGGCAGCCGAATGCAAAAACGACCGAAGCAACCTATCCCGCAGGTCTGGAAAGCAGTGATGTACACCGTAGGCAGATGGAAGAGTTTTCTAAAAAGCCCGGCAATGTCCTCCGCAAGGATGGTGATCCAGAGGAGCATTTAACATTGCTGCCAGAATCATCGAACGTACTTATACCGCACCGTTCCTGGCACACAATACCATGGAGCCGGTCAACTGTTTTGCCCATGTCACTTCCGACAGCGCCATCTTCTATGGGCCGTTGCAGGCTCCAGAGTTTACCGTTGGTACCTTATCCCAACGGCTTGGTTTGCCAAAAGAAAAGATACAGATCAATCTTGCGCGCATGGGGGCGGGTTTGGCCGCCGTGCCTATGGACATCATTTTATAGAGGCTGCCGCAATCTCAAAGCATCTTAATGCACCGATCAAACTTGTTTATACACGCGAAGATGAAATGACAGCCGGAATTTATCGTCCCACCTACAGTGCGACCTACCGCGCTGCCTTGGATAAAGACAATAAATTGCTGGCGCTTCATGTCAAAGCCGGTGGGATTCCCGAAACGCCCATACATGCCGATCGTTTTCCGGCCGGTGCAATCGACAATTACCTCGCCGAGGGCTGGCAGATTCCGTCCAATATTACCATAGGTGCATTCCGTGCACCGCGGTCAAATTTATCGCTGCCGCTGAGCAGTCTTTTCTTGATGAACTCGCCATGGAAATGAAAAAGACCCTATTGACTTTCGTCTTGAGTTGTTGGAAAGGGCAAAAACAAATCCAGTCGGCAAGCGCAATGATTACGACGCCAGCCGTTATGCGGGTGTACTGAAACTGGTTCGTGAAACATCAAACTGGGATAAAAAAGCGCCGGGAATTCATCGTGGTGTGTCCGCTTATTTTGCCACAATTCGTATGTGGCACAGGTTGTGGACCTCGTGGTTAAAAATAATGAACCTAAGGTTGAAAAAGTGGTGGCCGCTATAGACTGTGGGATTGTGGTGAACAGGGATGCCGCGACTAACATGGCCGAGGGAGCGATTATCGATGGGATCGGAAATGCCCTTTATGGCGAGCTTCCTTTTAAAGATGGTGTCCCACAAAAGAATAACTTTACGACCTATCGTCTGATACGAATGAATGAAGCGCCACAGCAGATTGAAGTGCATTTTGTGGAAAACGAACAAGATCCTACGGGAATGGGCGAACCACCGTTTCCACCCACATTCGGGGCAGTGGCCAATGCATTATATCAGGCTACAGGAAAACGTTTTACAACCAACCCTTTATTAATCAGATGACCGCAGGATGAGTTTACAGTAACCGAGGTCTACAAGAAGGAAACCGATGGGTCGAACTATTAGCACTGACGTTTAGCAGTGTTCGCGATACGCACAAGATCAAGCATTAACATTGGTAGAAATCAATTAAAAGTAAAATGATTTAAGATAAATGTAGTAATGTTATGAATAAGAATATCTTTAGACACAAAACTTGGCTTAGATGGTCGTTGCAAACGATATTGGCAACGCTAATGCTTTTTGTATGAGTAACTATGCCCATTCTCAACAGGCAGAAATCATGGTACGGATTTCAGAAATTGAGATACACCCTGAACATTTGGAGAAGTATAAGGAGATACTTAAAGTGGAGGCCGAAGCATCCATAAGGCTTGAGGCGGGTGTTATCGCTATCTTCCCGATGTTCCAAAAGAACGACCCAACCCAAGTGAGGATACTAGAAATGTACAAAGACAAGCAAGCCTATCAGGCACATTTGAAAACTGAGCATTTCCAAAAGTATAAGACTGGTACACTCCACATGGTCAAATCCCTGAAACTTGTGGATATGGAAGCGTTGGATATGGAAACGGCAAGTCAGATTTTTAGAAAACTGAAGAACTAAATTGAATGATTATTGAATAGTTTTCTATCACAGAAATACAAGCACTTTCCACAGGTTATAGGAAAGGGAGACCAATTTGGCCGGAAGTTTTTTTGCGGCATTTTTGCCTGTACAGATTTTTGTAGTAGCCATAATAAAAAAATTATAGTTGTTATCTTATTTAATAACCGATCCTAGACGCTTTTAGTTCAATAAAAGAAATCAAGTGCTTGACTTAGTCAAAAGTCAGCCGTATTTTCTCAAAACCTGTCCTCAACGGGCAAATGTAAATACCGACCAAACCTTTCAGACTTTGGCTTTGTTCACATCATGGACATTACAGCTTATAAGAATTAATGCCTACCAATAGGAAAGAGGATAGGCTCCTATATATAATTTTTGTGCGAATTAATAAATTACTTCTCCTTACGAGTATAAACCAAAACAGAATTGGATATGAAAAAACAAAAGAATTTAAAAACCGCTGAGATTGAACAGCATTTAGTGGACAATTCCGAACAGATTATGACCACCAATGATGGTGTGCCTATTTCCGACAACAACAATACATTAAAGGCGGGTGAGCGGGGGCCATCATTACAGCAGGATCATATCTATTTTGATAAGCTGATGCATTTTGACCGTGAGCGTATACCAGAACGTGTCGTTCATGCGCGTGGATCAGGAGCCCATGGTATTTTCGAAGCGACAGCTGATCTATCCCAATATACAAGCGCAGCATTTTTAAAAAAGGAACAGTAACGCCTCTTTTTACAAGATTTTCGACCGTAGCGGGCTTCAAAGGCTCTACCGACCTAGCCCGGGATGTACGCGGTTTCTCTGTTAAATTCTATACCGAAGAAGGTAATTACGATCTCGTGGGGAATAATATTCCCGTTTTTTTATTCAGGATGCGATGAACTTTCCAGATCTCGTCCATGCCGTAAAGCCAGAGCCGAACAACGAAATGCCGCAGGCGGCATCTGCACATGATACCTTTTGGGATTTTATATCGCTGATGCCCGAATCTGCGCACATGATCATGTGGACTATGTCAGACCGTGCGATACCCCGAAGTTTAAGGATGATGGAAGGTTTTGGCGTCCATACGTTTAAATTTGTGAATGCTCAAGGAAAAGGTACATTCGTTAAATTTCATTGGAAACCGAGATTGGGCGTACATTCAGTGGCATGGAACGAAGCCCAAAAGATCTCAGGATTTGATGCTGATTTTCATCGAAGAGATCTCTATGAAGCTATTGACAGGGGCGATTTTCCCCAATGGGATCTCGGCGTCCAATTGATTCCTGAAGCGGATGAATTTAAATATTCGTTTGACATTCTGGATGCGACAAAGATTATCCCAGAGGAACTAGTGCCAGTTCAGATTATCGGAACGATGACACTAAATCGCAACCCCGAGAATTTTTTTGCAGAGACCGAACAAGCCGCTTTCGACCCCGGAAGGTTGGTGCCGGGGATAGATGTTTCGGATGATCCGCTTTTGCAAGGACGGATATTTTCATACATGGATACCCAAAATTACCGATTAGGTGGGCCAAATTTCCATGAACTTCCTATCAATCGTCCGGTGACTGGTAAACACAATAACCAAAAAGATGGTTTCGCGCGATCTGATATTCCTAAAGGTGCTGTGAGTTATTTCCCTAACAGCAAGGCTGTGGGTTGCCCTTACCATGCAATGCTTAATGATGGGGTAGGATTTGAATCCCACAAACAGCCTATCGAGGGGCAAAAGTTAGGGCCCGCTCAGATTCCTTCGCAGATCACTTTACGCAAGCAAGACTATTTTTTAATTCACAGAGTCCAGAAGAACAGGACCACATGGTCAATGCCCTGAGTTTTGAGCTTTCGAAAGTGAACGATGTCAATATACGAAAGCGAGAACTGGCTATTTTGAACCAGATAGACCAAGGATTAGCAAAAATGTTGGTGAAAACCTCGGGCTTACACCGCCAAAAGAACTTGATCCTTTAACCCTCAAATTTGCACGTCAGAACCATCCCGAATATCCGCTTAAACCAGTCAAACCCGAAGTTGAAAAGTCTGCTGCTTTGAGTATGAAAGTAAAAGACGGCGAGGGTACGATCAAGAGTAGAAAGGTTGCTTTTCTTGTTGATCATGGAGCTAGCAAATCCTCCATAGATAAAATGAAAACAGCACTCGAAAGGGAAGGGGCGCAAGCAGTGCTAATCGCATCTCATGTAGGAAAGATCCGGTTCAAGGAAGGGACAGAAGAAGATATCCAACATTCCTATCTTACGGAGGCATCAGTTTGTTACGATGCATTCTACACAGCAGCAGGCGAATCGGTCAAAACTCTTGCGGAAAATGCCGATTACCTTCATTTTATCAATGAAGGTTACCGACACTGTAAGGCCCTGGCATTTGCACAAGGTGCTGAAGAGTTAGCTGAAAGATCATTTATTAAAAAAGATAAAGGCGTTATTTTCGAAAGCAAGGACAATTTAACAGAAGATTTTATAGCGGTAATGAAAGGCCACCGTGTTTGGGGAGAGAAAAATCCAGAAAGGTACCTTCTTGATATACAACAAATAGTTCTTCGGTAGAAGGACTATTTGTTTCTTACATATTCTGGAAATCGCATATTGTTTGTTGTTATTTAAAGGAAGTAGCATGAAAAAAGTAGCAAGTAAAAAAATTAGACCATTGCAAAAGCAAAAGCGACCGGGATTGGAAATAAATATGACACCAGTTCCTGACACTTCTCCATTAAGGTATCCTAAAGAAGGAAAATTAAAAAATAAGGTAGCGTTAATTACCGGAGGAGATAGCGGCATCGGGAAAGCCGTAGCTTTGTTATTTGCGAAGGAGGGAGCTGATATTGTTGTAGCCTATCTTAGTGAAACAAAAGATGCAAAACAAACCCAGAAGGAGGTTGAATCCTTCGCTAGAAAATGTACGCTGATTAAAGGTGATTTGGGAAAAGAAAATCACTGTAAAAAAGTAATTGAAATTGCGATAAAAACGCATAAGAAAGTTGATATTATTGTTAATAATGCGGGGCTTCATTGGGAAACAGGATCAATTGAAAAAATTACCACTGAGCAGTTAATCAAGACTTTTCAGAATAATTTCTTTTCCTATTTCTGGATTACGAAATATGCCCTACCCTATCTTAAGAAGGAGCAAGCATCATTAATACATCTTCGGTGACGGCTTATCGAGGCAGTCCAAAGTTGATAGATTATTCTGCAACAAAAGGTGCAATAATTTCTTTTACACGAAGTTTGTCAGCAAATCTTATCGCTAAAGGAATTAGGGTCAATGCTGTTGCTCCAGGTCCGGTATGGACTCCATTGATAGCATCTTCATTTGATCCTAAAAAGAACTCCGAATTTGGAAGCGACTCTCCCATGGAAAGGGCAGGGATGCCAAATGAAATTGCACCAAGCTTTTTATTTCTAGCTAGCGAAGATTCACATTTTATGAGCGGTCAAGTTTTACATCCCAATGGTGGAGAAATCGTAAATGGTTAGTCAACGAATAACTTATATTTTGGATGTTCCAGTCTGTGGCTCGCATAGAATTTTTAAGGGTAGTTAATTCAGGGATTTATATACGACGAGAATGTTTTTTAATGCATTTTTGAATAATGCTGATTGAAAGATGAAGATAATGATCTTGAATACATTCCTTTTATAAGTGAAAATTTATGACACTTATTCTGAAAAAAATGTGGTCCCCAGTAGTAAACAATTTTAAGTACAAAGTCGTTATATATCTATCTTAAAATTTTCGGAGGAATGATGACTGAAATTCTTTTAGTTGACGATCACCATTTAGTTCGTAATGGCATACGTCTGATATTGGATTCTTGTGATGATCTTTCTGTCGTAGAGGAAGTCGGTAGCGGCGAAGAAGCTTTGGACTATCTCCAGAAAAATAAAACACCTGATCTGGTACTCACCGACATCAATATGAAAGAAATTGATGGTATTGCATTAATACATATTGCCAAAAGAAAATTTCCCACAATAAGGACTTCGGTACTATCCATGGTTGAAGACAGTACCGTCGTCGTAGATGCATTCAATGCAGGTGCCGATGGTTATCTAACAAAAGGAACGGATTATAGTGAGTTGTTGTTTGGTGTATCTCAGGTTGCTCAAGGTAAAAAATATTTGTCGAGCGCAATTGCAATGGAAATGGTCGGTAAATATAGTTCTTTAGTGCCTTTGATTTATGATAGATCGGAATTGCTTAGTCGCTATGAGATTAATGAAAGAGAGTTTTCCGTGTTAGAATTGATATCGCAGGGACTCACCAATGCTGAGATTGCAGATCAGATCTTTTAAGCAAGCGGACAATCGAAGGAATTAGGCAGCATTTAATTGATAAAACTCAGACCAAAAATACAGCTGATCTCGTCCGTTTTGCGTTTCAGAATAAACTTTTAGAATAACTCGTGCTTTGAACCAACATAGCAACTGTCGGTAATTAATTTCTGGGGAAATGGCAATTATATTCGGCTGGTGTCCCAGACGACTTTGACAGCTTTGTTCAATACCTCTAATTTTAAGTTGTCCCAATCGGTAAGTTTTACTTCGAATCCCAGGTTTGTGCTTGTCGGTGTCAGATCCGGATGCTCTATAGTTGACGACAAGTTATGTTTTTAGAATTTAAATAATTTAAACTAAAATCCAATTGAAACACTTCTCAATAGTAATACTGTAATTTAATCGAATTATAGGTTGATACGAAAATTAACCTTGGATATCAGGGATCAATTCCCTTCTACAATAATTTCGATCAAGCTATCGAGCAATGAAATCTTTAGTCGTTGCCCGGTATAACTCTTGCACTCGTCATCGATGTGAAATTCTGTTCCCTGCCACTCCATCGCTAAGCGGTTTGCTCTAATAGGCTTAATATTAAATGACACAGTCTTTTTCTTCAATAACCCATCTATATAAGCAACCAGTTCCTGGCGTTGATCAGCGGTGACGACGATGATATCAAATTGTCCATCTCCTGGATCAGCATCTACTGCGAGTACCAGTCTGGGGCCCATGCTCGAGATGTTCATGACTTCAACCATAATGCATTCTTTTTCAATGCTACCCGTAGCGGTTACGAGTTTGAGCACTTTGGCTGGGAATGTCAGTGCTAGTTTTCGAAGCTGCTCGAGCGCGATCCTAATTTCATCTTCTGCACTGGCGGCATTTAGGTTTTTTTATCCATTTTCTCCATCAGTATAGGGAATACCCCGAAACCAATCGATTCGACGAAATGTAGCGGTTTTCGTCCTAGACCTGTTACCATCCCGACATCGAATTTTTTAAGCTGGAACTGACTCCATAGATTCATAGCCTGTTTACAGTCCAAAGGAATACCCAAAGAAATGGCAATGTTGTTTGCTGTCCCTTGGGGCAAGATTGCGATCGGTCTTTTAAATCGTAGCTTTTTTCTAAGAGCCCCATAATAGTCATTTTTATCGTGCCATCACCGCCGGCTAAGGCAATGATATCGGTCTCTGGATCGATCTTTTTGACGGCATCTTTTTAGCGACTACGGTGCAATGGTGTCCCAGTTCTTCAATAAGCTGACAAAGTTCGTCTTTGTCGCCATTGTCTTCATCCCCAGCAGCTGGATTGTGTACTAACCGTACTTTTTGCCATGTTCTTTCATATCAGCTGAACAAAGCCTGCGTGAGATTGGTTTTCATAGAAAAGGTACAATTATTATGAATATACTTATCACCAATGACGACGGTATCTATTCGCCGGGCATAGCAGCTCTAGCAAGGATCGCGAGGCAGTTTGGTACCGTTAGGATTGTTGCGCCAGATGTCGAGCAGTCGTCCATGGGACATGCTATTACTCATTCTCGCCCCTGAGCTATCGTAGTTCCCCATTTCATTTGAGGGAATTGATGCCTTTCGGGTGAATGGGACACCTGCGGACTGCGTGGCGCTGGGCTTGCATATGTTTCCCGATACGCAGGTTGTGCTTTCGGGTATTAACATGGGCCCCAACCTTGGTAATTCCATGTGGCATTCAGGTACCCTTGCTGCGGCAAAGCAGGCCATGCTCCTGGGTATTACCGGTATCGCGCTGAGTACCCCAGTCGGCAAGACGGAGCCAGATTTTGAAGGATTATCCCAATGGACCGGCGATGTACTCAAGATCTTGCTCAATGATAAAGGCCCTGCACTATATAATGTGAATTTTCCTCCAAAACCAGAGGGAGTTGTATGGACAAGGCAATCGGTGCGGCTCTATGATGGCAATGTAGTACCTGGTCAGGATCCTATGGGAAGAAAAAACTATTGGATTACGGTAATACCACTTGAGCCGGCGGAGGAAGGGACAGATCGCTGGGCGGTAGAAAATAAACTGGTATCCATTACGCCGCTACGGCTGGATTTGACTGCACATGATGAACTTTCTACCAGACTAAAAAGCGGGCGGAAATTAGACCGATAGCATCAGGTATATGAAAAGAAGGAAATTTTTTAGCAGAGACAGCCCTCGCGGGTGCAGGTTTCGGACTGAGTGCGGCGACACCTGATATTTTATCAACAACATTAACAGCATATAAAATGGCAACAGCTCAAAATTTAACAGAAAAGAAACGATTCCGTCCCGCTGATAAAGCTGGATTTGGCGGGGTCGCATTGGGTAATGGATTTCAGCAAAATTCAGATCTTGAATGTCTACAAGCAGTAGGGGCAGCATGGAATGCAGGGATACGATTATTTGATACCTCTCCATGGTATGGTCTAGGGATCAGCGAACGTCGAATGGGCCTGTTTTTAAAGACCAACCACGTGACAGTTTTACACTGTCGACTAAAGTAGGGCGACTGATGGAGCCGAAAGAAGACTTTACGATGGAACAAATACTATGGAAGGGGAAACTAAATTTTGGTTATAAGTACGACTACAGTGCTGCCGGTGTCAGGAGAAGTGTGGAAGATAGCCTGCAGCGTTTGGGATTATCGTCCATTGATATTGTTTTTATCCATGATCTTTCACCCGATAATGGCGATATGAAAGATAGTTATGCACACTATTTTGAGGAAGCAGTGAAAGGAGCTATGCCCGAGCTGACTAAAATGAGAGCGGAGGGAATTATCAAAGGCTGGGGACTCGGCGTCAATACCATCGAACCCATATTGCAGACATTGGATGTTGCAGATCCCGATATCTTTCTTTCTGCCTGCCAATATTCATTGATCAAACATGAGGATGATCTGAATAAGGTTTTTCCGAAAGTGGCTGAAAGAGGAGTGTCCATTGTCGTAGGTGCACCATTATGTGCCGGATTTCTGTCCGGTAAAGACCGTTATTTATATGATGGAAAGTTTCCTGCCGGTGTTAAGGAAAACTGAATGCCCTACAGCGCGTAGCTGAAAATTATGCTGTGGATTTGCGAACAGCAGCTTTACAGTTTGCAGCAGCCCCCGCCGAGGTGTCAGGTGTTATTCCCGGCGCACATACCGTTGAGCAGGCCGTACAAAATGCGCAGTCCTTCAAGACAAAAATACCAGCTGATTTTTGGAGGGAATTAAAGCATGAAAAACTTATTGCGGAAAATGCCCCAGTACCGATGGTTTAGTTGGTGAATCTCAGTTGTGGATTTATAAATAGGGAACACTCACCGCTAACCCTGAGGTATTGTGGGTAAACTTTCCTAAAAATAAATATACATGTATGATTTTCTATTTTAATTTTTAACAGCCTTATTTTCTACGAGTGACCGCATTTGTGTCATAGCAACCTTATTGAGTTGCTTAAGTCTTTCATTCTGCGGTAACCCCTGTTGAATTAATAGCGCGTTTATACTCTCCATGTTGCTTAATACCACCAATTGTTCTATAACAGCATAGTCTCGAATATTACCTTTCTTATCTGGATTTGAATCTCTCCATTCTTTCGCTGTCATACCAAATAATGCAACATTAAGCAGATCGGCTTCACTAGTATAAACGGAACTCGCTTTCCATTTGACAAAGACAGTGGGCATTATATCGCGAGTTTGGCCTTAGCTATCACGGCATATTTTGGAGATCATAGACTTGAAGAAGAAGTGAAATCTGCAATTCTCTTATTTATTCGCAACAAAAACTTAGGAGAAATTTGAAAACAGCGGGAGACTTTTTTCTTTATAAAAAGATTAATGATATCCTTTGGTTTGATTGGGATCCCATTGGTGTTAATGATCTTGCGCCAAGCGATGAGTATCAACTTTATGTCCCAGAAATTTTTACTTTGGTAAGATCAAAAGCAGATCGATTGGAAATAGCCAAAAGACTTCACAAACTTCAAAATGAGCTTATGGGTATACCTACCAACATTAACAATTGTCTGATTATATCCGATAAAATTTTAAATATAGAAAAGTAAAACATTATAGTAGGATACCCTATTGATTGATCAAAGAAGTGTTATTTTTTCAAGCCGAGAAATTTCCAGAGATTGAATTTGGATTTTTTCTCAATTTCCTTAATATGGTTTACGAATATTGTTTCTAAACCTAAGTTGGACTTAATTTCAACTTTTTCTCTATCTGTGACAACGGTTCCATCATGACCACCGATATTCGAATGGATCTTTTCAAATTTTCCCAACGAGACCATCTTTTCTATTATTCTTAACCCGTCAGCATATTCTTCAAAGAGGGAATTGGTAGCGGGTGATAGTCTGGTGAAGATCGGATAAACTTCACAAAAAAATACGGATCTAAATCCCCAAACTCAAGCCCGAAAACAAGGGGAACTTCAATATACTGCCCGGTTATTATATTTTGAAAACCACAATGAAAACCATGGACAAAATATTTCCATTCTGCAACTTTTCCGATCTGTCGTTCCTCCCTCTTTAACTCATTAAAAGTATTCAGTGGAAAATCCTTGTTTAAATTTAAATCAAGTTTGTCAACCAGCATAAATACTAATTTTTGGCCTAGTTGTCTGCAATCTTTAGCACATTGCTCAAAAAAGTTTTGATGATCTTCAATTTCTTTATCCGTAATGAGTTTTACAATGTTTAGTTCAGGGTCGATCTTATGGATCAAGACTTGAAAACCAGAAAGAGTATCATCAAGATATTGGCCAATTTGTTCGCGCTGCTTGTTAATATTTCCTTTAAAAACAAGTTTTAGGGCTCTTTCCTTGAAATGGATTTGATTTCACCTACTGATGGGAGTTGATCAATTGACTTAATAATAATTATATCTGTTGTTCTGTCCACAAAGCTAATTTAAAGAAAGTTTTATGCAACTAGTGGTCATGCGGCGAAAACAGCCTTATTTTAATTTGATTATAATTGATAATTTATTGAAATTATATGATCTCCCATATTCAAAATCTATCCGATTGTTAATATATACATTCGTCTGTTATTCAGTAATTGCGTTGAAAGTATTGTAGCCTCCTTGGGAATTTAGCTGAGTTTCGCTTCTCTTGTTAGTTTACTTTTGTCTATGCCTAAATCATTACTTAACCAATCAGTCAATATTTCTTCAATTTCGCTTTTATTAAAAGTCTTTGGGTTGCGTCTAGATTTGAAATAACTTTCACTTGTCATTTTTTTGCTAATTGTCCAACTGTTTGCAGGTTAAGTATGTTGCTGAATTTTTTTGCAAACCAAAGTCCAGCATTTGAAAAAGCAAGTCCTGCAAGTCCGATCTGCCAATTAAAGAATAGAGCGGCGCACGATGTAACTAGTAAAATCGCAAGTGTCACGGATGCCCAGTAGGACGGTCGTAGGATATGAAGTTTAAAACCCAAATGCACTTCCAATTTTTTACCAGAGAACGTCCCATTTAATAATCCGATAACCTATTCAAGCTGTATTGGCGATCACCCGATGTTGCTATTGGTCTTAAGCTTCCCAAGTACCTTGATATTTAACCACCTTCCATTTGCCTTTTATTTTTTCAAGAATAAAATACCAGCCTTCGCCACACCATCCACCACATAGATAATCCAGTGATACAAATGCTTTTTGGCGGTCATGCGTCAGGATCGGTAAGTGGAAAACCAACTTTGTAAAAAGCGTTCTTCAGCAATCAATTTATTGCTGTCTTTGACTCTGAATTTTTGGGCTATTGCCGGAGGTATATAGACTGTATCCCTGTCTCTTGTCTGATTTAGGAAATTCATGGAATCCTGTCGGCTACTACTGAGATGGTTAAATAATTCCCTGATTCCAATTTCATCTCCTGGGGATGATTCCCCTTATAAGACGTGCTTATGGAATCTTTGGTAAATCTGTCTTCGATATAAGTTTTAGGGTTCTCAGACTTGATCGTTCCGTTGATATAAGCGTTATAAGTAAGTATCGCTTCCAGTATTTCCTCATAGTCTTTTCAAGGGCAGAATAATCAAAGATTTTTTCAGGCATTCTTGCTTTAGGTGCTTTTTTAGCGGTGCTTTGACAAGCTATAACAAGAAATAAAAAGGGTATTAAGAAGTATACTTTCATAAAATAGCGCGAATGATTTAATAGATGATGTCAAAATGTTTTCTTTTCCATAATGCAATTTACTAAATTCATGTATTATGATATTTTTATGGCAAAGTATTTAGCGGCCGATCAAATCAGAGCCAGATTGAGACTTGGGAAATCTGTGGAGCAATGGTTGGGTGTTGTTCAGGAAACAGATTACACCATACTCAGATGGTTGAGCATTGATAAGGAAAGCGACGAAAGCTATTCTGTGGCTTATTTCGAATCATTTGATGAAGGAAATGAAGAATTCTTGGACATCTATGCGTTTTCGTTGGTTGATCCCGATGAGCCTTTTGGCGCAATAGATACTTTCTCTTCAATTACTGAAGCGTTGGAATTTGCAGAAGTGACCTACAAAGCGTCTCCTCTTAAATATACTGCTGCAGGAATGATTCAGGAAGAGTACAAGTCCAAAAAATAAAATACCAGGTAAATGGCTAGCGAAAGAATAAAGAGAAAGATTAGGTTACCCCAATCTGAGTTATTTAAAGATATTGTAGCTGTAGATTTGGATGGTATTTATCTTGATCTGCATAATGACTATGACTGCTTTAGACTCGCGTACAAGGTAGCATTTAACGAATTTCGTCTTACGTTTAAACGTATCAATCTAGCAACTGACGCTAACTATGATTTAGTTGATTTAGTGTTTATTGATGCAGTCATGGAGACTTGCTTATTTGTTTTTAACGAAGATGTTTCCAATGAATTTAAGACTATTGACCTGTTGTATCGAGGTCGGTTTGAAAATGGTAACGAGTTAGCTGAGTTTGACCGTTCTGGGCGATCGTTGTATTATATAAGTTTTTATAGCGGGATTGAATTAAAGGTATTTGCAACAGCATTAATCGTTGAGTTGTAGAGTGGTTCAGGAAGTAAACCAACAACAGATAAATCAATTAGTAACGTAAATTAGAAAAGTCCAACCCTAGCTGTAGGAAAAATGGGATACTTACCTTTTGACGACATCAATATAGAGCGACTTCAAGAGTGCAGATTTAGTAATTAAAAATAGCTGGTCAATTGGTTTAATTGGCTGACAATTAATTGTTATTTTGTTGTGAAAGAAATTATTTTCCTAAATTGTCCCAGCAATTGTTAGCCTGATTATAGCGGCTTCTGATAACTTATGGAAACATTCGAAACTTTGTTCAAAGATAATTTTGTGAAATTATGTGAGTTTGCCTACCAATGGACAAGGTCGGATGAAATGTCAAAGGATGTTGTACAGGATGCTTTTTTGGTACTGATCGAGAAACCTGATCTTCTGGAAAAAGCATTACCTGTGATCAAGAGCTTTCTGTACACAACCGTGAAAAATAAAAGTATTGATGCCTATCGCCATTCCAAAGTACGGGAAATAAATGCCACACAGGAGCAAGCAACCGAAGCCGATGAAAGCAATTATCTCGAAACGCTCATCCGCGCGGAGATCGTAGGTGAACTGCACAAGGAATTAGATAAATTACCTGAGGCCTGTAAGAACATTTGTGAACTCATTTATATTCAGGAAAAAAAATATGAAGAAGTTGCGAAGGAACTGAATATAAGTATTAACACCGTCAAGACACAGCGGCAGAGAGCCATAAAAGCTTTGCGGGACAAGTTTTTGAGTTTACTCTTTTCCATTCTTATATAAATATATTCTTAATTTACAGGGTTTTAATTATTTTTTTAAAACCTTGTCACCCTTTTTAATTTTCGGACGACTAAGAAGAAATTATGATCAATACAGAAGAGATACTTTTGGGCGAATTAATCGCTGCCCTAATTCGGGGCAAGAGTTAACCTTAGAGGAGGATATGCAGCTAAAAGCGCTATTGCATAAATATCCGGAGGCTAAGATCTTGTTTCATAAGTTATTGGATGAAGGAAAGATTCAATCCAATATAAATTGGGCAGAATTTAATCCTGATGACCAATGGACCGCATTTCAGCACTTCCGTCAATCTGGTATACAACGCAAAAAGACTCTGATGTTTAGGCCATGGTTGATTGGGGTTGCCGCATCACTTCTGTTTTTGGTTGGCTTATATACCTTTTGGGCATTATATTTCAATGGAAATCAACCAGCATATATTGTTAAAGATAAATACTATGGACAATTGAACGATGTATTGCCAGGAAGCAATGCTGCTATTTTGCAATTAGGTGACGGACGGCAGGTACTGCTGGATTCTCTACACCTTACGGCGGACCTTAAAGGGGTAAACGTCGCAAATAATCAATTGATCTATGGTTCTTCCATGCAATCTGAGGGGACAACTCAACACAAACTAGTGATTCCATCACGTGCGATGTATCAGGTACAACTCTCGGACGGAACCCATGTGTGGCTGAACTCCGAATCGGAGCTAGAATATAGTCCCAATTTTGACAAAAAAGAGCGCCGGGTACATTTGAAAGGCGAGGCATATTTTGATATCGCGCACGATGCTGCGAGACCTTTTATTGTTGAAAGTGCCGGACTAAGACTGCAGGCTTTGGGGACAGAATTTAATGTCAACAGTTATCAAAACGACACCAGAGTAGCACTTACCGAAGGAAAGCTCAAAATTTCCTCTTCTGATCAAGATGTGGTCATCCTGGCAGGTAAAGAGGTTCGATTGGAAAATAAACGTCTGTCGGTTTATGAGATACGGGATATGGAAGAAATCAAGGCTTGGAAAAATGGGTATTTCTATTTAGGTAACAAGGATCTGAAACAGACTCTGGATGAAATAGAGCGTTGGTATGGTGTCACTGTTATTGTTGAAAAAGGGGTGAATGCGCAGCGTCAGTATGACGGCGGGATGAAAAAGATGTATCGTTGGCCAGTTTATGTGAGGCGCTTTCATATCTAACGGGCTACAAGTATGTAATAGAACAAAGCAAACTCATTGTAAAACCAAAATAAAGAGGAAAGGAGAAACTACTATGAATTAAAATAAACCTAACATTATGAGAAAAATAGCAGAGGTACTGGCATACCTCTGCAGTAGATAAATTAACGTTTTACTAACCATTAATTCAGTCCCAATTTATGAATAATTTTTTTATTCAAAGGGTTTGTTGTGCCCTTTATGGCCAAAAAATGCTTTGAAGATCCTACTTATTATGAAAATAGCATGTTTTCTGATCATCCTATCTTTTTTGGAGCATCTGCATCAACCTTGGCACAAAATAAAATTAGCCTTCATGCGCGTAATACGGAAATAGAGACCGTGTTAAAAAAATTACCGAGCAGACGGGAACACAGTTTGTCTATGAGAAACGAATGTTCTCAAATCGAAAAGTTTCATTTTCGGCTCAGGAGGAAAGTTTGAAGAACGTGCTCGATAGACTCTTTGAGACGAGTGAGTTCGAATATAAAATATTCCAGAATACCACTGTAATTAAGAGAAAAGCCAATATTCCAGTTGCCATGGGCAGACAAGATCACGTTTTTCGGGGAAAGGTGGTCAGTAGTGAAGGTGACCCATTACCGGGCGTAACCGTTAGTGAATTAGGTACAAGCAATCAGACACAAACCAATGAAGCAGGTTTATTTATTTTGAAAGTCTCTTCGCTAAATTCCAAAATAAGATTCTCTACCGTCGGATTCAAGTCTGCTGATGTTCTTTACACGGCGACCGAACAGGTCGTTACATTGGAAACTGACGCCGCAGAGATGGACGAGGTCGTCGTCGTTGGTTTTGGTAAACAGAAAAAGGCAAGTGTCGTAGGAGCGATATCATCTATATCACCCAAAGCGCTAAAAGTGCCGACGAGCACATTGAGCAATGCTTTTGCTGGAAGAATTGCTGGTGTTATCGCTGTACAGCGTGGTGGTGAGCCCGGTGCCGACGGTTCGAACTTTTGGATACGTGGAATTTCTACTTTTACGGGCGGGACAAGTCCATTAATATTTATCGATGGGATCGAGTCGAGCATAGGAGATATGAATAATCTCGCACCGGAGGTAATCGATAATTTTTCGGTTTTAAAAGATGCTTCTGCTACAGCACTTTATGGTGCCCGTGGTGCCAATGGTGTAATGCTGATCACAACAAAGCGGGGCGGAGATATGGATAAGGCTCGGATTAACGTTCGCTTGGACAATACATTTTCCACACCGACTAAATTGGTGAAAATGGCAGGTGCCGTAGATTATATGACTGCCTATAATTACGCAATTCTAAATAGGCTACCAAATGCTTCACCACGTTTTTCAGAGGAAAAAATTCAAGGGACGAGGGATCGTTTAGATCCGATCGCATATCCAGATGTTGATTGGCAGGATTATCTTTTCAAAGATTTTGCAACAAACCAATATGGCAATATCAATGTGACCGGAGGTGGTAAGAAGGCGGACTATTTTATCAGTGGAACCTTTAATAACGATAACGGTATGCTTCGTAAAGATCCACTGAACAAGTTCAATAATAATATTCGTCAACGAGAGTATAATGTTATTGCAAACGTGGGAGTCAACCTTTCCAATTTTACGAAGGCCGTGGTACGGATCAATTCCCAACTGGCAGATTATTCGGGTTCATCTTCCAGCACGGGAACCATTTATAATTCAATTTTTTATGCGCCACCGGCCTTGTTTGCCCCTGTATTGCCGAGTGCCATTCAACAGGATCATATCCTTTTTGGCAATATGGCCGGCGGACCGATTCCGCAAGCTTCCGGAGACGGGATCTATGAAAATCCCTATGCTCGCATGGTAAGTGGCTATACTAACCGCTTTAGCGTGACCAATACTGCAAGTTTTGAGTTAAACCAAAACATGAAATTCCTTCTCGATGGGTTAAGCCTAAAAGGTTTGATATCTTATAAAAACTATTCAACAAATTCGATTTCTAGATCCTTTACTCCATTTTACTATGGTGTGAATTCGTTTCGCGTCAATGATAATAAGCAGTACGAATATGATTACAAATCAATAACTCGTGGAACGACAGCTTTGGCTACTACTTCAAGTTCCAGCGGAGACCGATTGATGACGATCAACCTAGTGGCCGACTGGTTAAAATCTTTTGGTGATCACGACGTTTCCGCTATGCTAGCTTATTTGTCCCGGGATTACACCACCAATGCTGGAGGTACTGCCATATTCCCTTTATTACCTTTTCGTAACCAAGGCCTGGCCGGGAGAGTGACCTATGCTTATAAATCACGCTATTTCTTCGAAGGAAATTTTGGATACAATGGTTCTGATAACTTCGAAAGTAAACATCGGTTTGGCTTTTTCCATCCCTTGCTGCTGGGTACATGATTTCAAACGAGGATTTTTGGAAGCCTATAGCCACGGTTGTCAATAGCTTGAAGCTCAGGGGATCTTGGGGTATTGTCGGAAATGACCAGATTTCTGGAGCGCGCTTCCCTATCTGGATGAAGTTAATCTGGCTACTGGGAGTTACACTTTTGGTAACGAATGGCAGACCTCCGCTACAGGGGCCAATATCACACGCTTTGGAGCGACAGGAGCTACTTGGGAGGAAGGACGGAAATATAATCTAGGTATAGATCTTGGCCTTTTAAAAACTAAATTTAACCGTAGACTATTTCTCCGAAACCCGGGAGAAGATTTTTATGCAACGTCGGGTAATTGCGGCAGAATCCGGTATAGTAGGAACCAATCCCTATGCCAATATTGGTAAAGTGAAAAATAGTGGATTCGATGGGGAATTAAGTTATCAACAGCAGTTTAGCCCCACTTCTATCTTAATTTTAGAGGAACTTTCACCTATACCAAAAATAAGCTATTGGACAGAGATGAACCACAACTTCCTTACGCATACCTCTCTGAACTTGGAAAACCGCTGAATCGTGCTTTCGGATTGATGGCCGACGGTCTATACCAATCCGAAGCGGATGTAGCAAATAGCCCACAATCAACTTTTAATAATGATCTCAAACCAGGAGATATTAAATATCGTGACCTAAACGGTGATAATAAAATTGATGACAACGACAGAATGCAGTTCGGCAACCCTTCTGTACCGCAGATTGTCTACGGTTTTGGGGTATCGTCTCAATATAAGAAGTTTGATTTTTCGTTCTTCTTTCAGGGAGTTGCTAAGACAAGTTTAGTTATCTCTGGCATTCATCCTTTTAACTCTGATCAATCGAGTCTATTGGATTTTATAGCACAGGATTACTGGACGCCAGAAAATACAGCTGCAGCATATCCCCGTCTTATCAGTAGTGTCAATGAACACAATAACTTTAGAACTTCTACCTTTTGGATGCGTGATGGGTCATTTATCCGTCTAAAAAATGTGGAATTGGGCTTTACCTACAAATTTGCAAGGATTTATCTGTCAGGACAGAACCTCCTGACCTTTTCAAAATTCAAATTATGGGATCCCGAACTTGGAGGCGGAAGCGGCTTGAGTTATCCCAATTTACGTGTAGGATCCGTTGGTCTACAATTTCAATTTTAAATTCGATAACGACTAGATGATGAAAAAGATTATATTTTATATGATGTTTGTATTTATTGCCAGCAGCTGTAATAAATACCTTGAGGTGGTACCTGCAGATGTCCCAAAACTGGATGATGCATTCAAGAATGAGAACACAGCGGAGGGATATTTGTATTCTTGCTATAGTTATATCCCCGTAGTCAATGACGCCCGCACCAATTTTTCGTGGCTAATGTCTAACGAAACGGTAGGGTCATATCATTGGGGTGTGCAGTATTTTTCTTTCTTACGTGTGCAGCAAGGTATGTACAGTGCTTCCGAGCCTGTTTTGGATATCTGGCAACAGTGTTATAAAGGCATCCGTCAGTGTCATACTTTTCTGAAAAACATTGAATCCGTTAAACCATTAACCATAAGCGAGGCAGAATTCGCGACGAAGAAAAAGGGATGGATTGCTGAGGCAAAGTTTCTGATCGGCTACTTTCATTTTGTACTGTTGCAAAATTATGGCCCTATTGTTTTGGTGAAGGAAGAGATTCCTTCCAATGCATCTGGCGATCAGATGTTTGCTGCAAGAAGGCCTTATGATGAATGTGTAGCATTTATAGCAGGGATGTTTGACCAATCGCAGCAAGATTTACCGCTATCCTATCCTTCCTCCGAACAGGGCAAACCGACCAAAGCTGCTGCACAAGCACTAAAAGCACGTATGTATCTCTTTGCAGCAAGTCCACTTTTTAATGGCAATAAAGAGTTTTATGCTGACTTTGTCAATAAAGATGGTACTGTTCTTATTCCGCAGAACTACGATAAGGAGAGATGGAAAAAGGCGATGGACGAAACAAAAAAGGCCATCGAATTTTTCGAATCCGGTGGCGGTAAATTGTATACCTATACGAAGACGGCTATTCAGGATCCTTTTGCACAGGCAGTGATGAATACACGCTGGCAAATGGTTGATCCCATAAATTCGGAATTGATTTGGGGTTATACGGGTACAAAAGAAACCGCATCTTGGGGCAATTCCTTTCAAGCGCATGCGATTCCTAGGGGATGGAAAACAGGAGCTCCATTTGGTGGGGTAGGAGCGACCTTGTCTGCAGTAGAAAGATTCTATTCAAAAAATGGACTCCCTCCGGAGAAAGACCCGTCGTTTGACTGGAACAACCGGTTTAAGATCGCGGATGGAGACGAAACCATCAAATTACACCGTAATCGTGAACCTCGCTTTTACGCCTATATTGGTTATGATCGAGGAGACTATGAGATTGGAGGAGTGACCAAGAAGCTGATGTTACGAGCTGGCGAACTCAATGGTATGGTCAACCTCAATAGCGACCAGCTTTATTCTGGCTACGCCATCAAAAAGGGAATACATCCGAATTCAAACGTTACCTCGACGCAGTTTACAGTGGTCGCATATCCTTTCCCGATCATACGATTGGCAGAGCTTTATTTAAATTATGCAGAGGCTTGCGCTGAATATAGTGGAACATTAGATGCCGATGCGACAAGATATATCAATGCTGTCAGAAGCCGTGCCGGAATACCTAGTCTGACCCAATCATTTGGTAGTCTTGGCGGAAGTGAGCTGATTGAAGCCGTCCATCGGGAAAAATTAATCGAGTTTATGTTTGAGGGGCATTCACTGTATGATATTAAACGGTGGAAACAAGGCGAAAGATATTTTGCAGCAGACAAAAATGGCATGCGGGGTCTATATTCACAAGGTAAGACAGCGGATGAATTTTATAAAGATTACATACTTGTCGGAAGACCTTTCTTTTCGAGAAAAAAAAAGTTACTTATTCCCGATAAAGCAGGATTATATCAATGTTAACCACAACCTGGTCCAAAATCCAGGCTGGTAAATTTAATACTTATAAAAAAAAATAAAACTTAATTCATATGAGAACAATATTATATATGTATATAGCATTGCTATTTGTATGTGCTACCTCCTGTAGCAAGAGCTTATCGAATGAAGAGGTTGTCACCTTACCCCAAATCGACAGTGTGGCTTATTATGATAGCATCCAAAATGTAAATCTAGCCAACAGAATTTCTGGAGCATCTGCTGGATATTTTCAAAGTGCACAGAAATATAATTTAAATATTGTCTATTTTATTCCAAATGATGTACAGCCAGCTGCAAACTTCCAAAAGCGATTGAGCGAACTGATGTTATGGACCCAAAATTGGTATAAACAGCAGATGACAGCCAATGGGTATTCAAATAAGACCTTTGGGCTTTTTACAAATGCGGCTGGCGACAATGTACGTTTTAATATTATCTTTGGTAAGAAAGATAAGACCCAATATGATTACAACAATGGATCATCCAATGTGATTGCTGAGATAAACGAATTTTATACGGCCAATCCGCAGTTAAAAACCGGAGACCATAATCTGATTATTCTTCCAAGCTTTTATACACAGTCTAATGGTGTTCCTGGAGGCGGTCCGATCGGTCCTCCGTTTTATGGATTGGGTAGAAATTGTTTTGCGCTGGATTATGCCGATTTGGACATCATGCATATGGGGACGAATCAGACAGCACTTGGTCAGGCTTTCATTACCTGGTTTGGAGGTATGGTACATGAATTGGGGCATGGATTAAATCTTCCCCATAATAGACAGAAAGTTTCGGAAGGTAGTGATCCCCAAAAAGGAATGGCGCTTATGTGGGCAGGTAATTCTACGCTAGGCCTCTCACCAACATTTCTCACAGGAGCTGATGCAGCGGTTTTGAATGCAAATCAGGTTTTCAATAATGACAATGGCATATATTACGGAAGTGTGAATACTACGCTCCAACGATTAAATGCGGTTTATGATCAGACGAAAGCGGCTATTGTCCTGAGCGGAAAATACACTTCCGACAAAGTTGTTACCGATGTGTTGTGCTTTAATGATCCGAATGTAAACAATGAAGGCACGGGTGTAAATAAGGATTACAACGCTATCGCCTGGGCGGCAAAACCAGTTGGCCTCGATAGTTTTTATATCGAAATGCCTATTAACGAATTGGTAGAGAAGTCGGATGGAATGACCTACGAAGCAAAGCTTAAATTTGTTCATGCCAACGGAGTCGTTAAAGAATACCCCTATCTTTATCAATTTCAAAATGGGATACCCCAGATAGATTTTGGCGATAAGACATTCCATGATAAGAGCAACTGGCAGGTAGTCGGTTTTAGTAGCCAGGAGATAAGTGCCGCCTATCCCGGACATGCTGTTCGGGCGATTGATGGTAATATAAATACATACTGGCATTCCAACTGGTCACAACAGCCGGCATCCTCACATCCACATTTCATTGCCGTTGATCTTGGCATTAGTCGCACACTGCACGGGGTGAGCCTGTGGCAGCGCCAAGGCACTTCTGCTGGAAATTCCAAAAATATAGAGATTTACACAAGTACAGATAATCAAAATTGGTCATTGGCCAAAACAGCCACTCTGGCTAGTGTAGGAGCACAGCTAAATGTGGGATTCGGTACGACCTTCCAAGCGCGTTATCTAAAAGTAGTTGTTCTATCGTCGTATGGAACCAATGAAAATAACTGTTCTTTGGCTGAGATCGCTACTTATTAATTTTTTTAAATTATGGCCACCTAATGATCCTTTTGGGTGGCCTTTCTATTTAATTAATAGGGCACATTGTTTTTATTTCAATTTCTTAATAGCCTTATTTTCTACGAGTGATCGCATTTGTGTCATAGCAACCTTATTGAGTTGCTTAAGTCTTTCATTTTGGGTTAACCCTGTTGAATTAATAGCGCGTTTATACTCTCCATGTTGCTTAATACCACCAATTGTTCTATAACCGCATAGTCTCGAATATTACCTTTCTTATCTGGATTTGAATCTCTCCATTCTTTCGCTGTCATACCAAATAATGCAACATTAAGCAGATCGGCTTCACTAGCATAAACGGAACTAGCTTGTTGTTTGGTAATTTCTGTTGGAATAAGATTTTCTTTGATTGCATCGGTATGGATTTGGTAATTCACCTTGGCTAAAGTTCTTTGTAAACTCCAGTTTAACTTCAAACGGTCGTTTTCTTCATCTTTTAGGCGTTGAAATTCTTTGATTAGGTAAATTTTAAAATGGGGCTAATCCACATACCGAATTCAAATGCTATATCAGGATGTGCATATGTCCCGCCATATCTTCCTGCAGTCGCTTTTAAGCCGATGGCGTTTGTCTTCTCAACCCAATCTTTAACACTGATTTTATAACTGTTAAGTCCGGCCTGACTTTTAATTATGGCGAATTCGCCATAATTAAAAAGGGGTTATAAATGCTTTCCCAAATACCCAGATATTCAACTGTGTTTCTGTTTCGAAGCCAATCAGAAATGAAAAAGTCTCCATCTTTAGCTTTTAGCATATCAGTAAGTGAAATAAACTCTTTGTCGTTGTCAAGAATGATTGTTATTTCCTTCCCTGTACATTAATCTTTTTATTTTTGCCATACATTTAGATTTGATAAATTATTCTTTGTCGGTTTGAGAAAACTAGACCTAATAATTGGCTATTACAGTTTTTATTTTATGTGAGTAAATATACTAAAAAAAAAAATAGCAATATATGGGGCGATGTATATAAAGATTTAATAACAACTTTAAGAAAACCTTAAAATCTCTGACTTTCCGGTAGCTCCCGAATACCGGTTCTATTTTAAATTTGGCTTGAATTGATAATTTATTGAAATTAGACAAACAATAATCCTCATTTTTGATAGCTATATTGACGATGACCATTAGGAGAGAAATACAGTTTAAATTATTTTTTACTCGCCGGGTAGCGGATATTTTTAATGACAATATCGATATTCATATTATACTGAGTAATGACGACGTATATGTTGCTACTTTGTTTACGTTAAAAAACATTGAGATGTTGATGCGACGTGATGAATCTTCCTATTTCTGGGCTTCCGATATGATTATCCTGCCGGATTTATCCCATTTGACGATTCGTAAAGCTATTCAAGACGCATTGGATGACGGGTATTTTGAAAATGCTTGCTCAAAAATAGGCACAGTTAAAACCGTGTTTGATTATGAAGGATGGCAATCCTATTCCGAGGTTGATAAAATTTCTATTTACGAATGATCTTAGCTAATTGTGTTGCTGGGATTTGCTAATCGTTCATTGGTCGAGCCAATGAACGATATTAAGCAGAAACTGTGCATTTTGGAAAGCAGAAGGATGATTCATTCCTCTTTTTCACTTTTAATGCCATAGAGTTGGGCAGAAAAAGGAGCGCCATCTCCGAATATCACAATTCTTCCCTTCCCAAATCGAAGGTATGCACCATTTGCAAATCCTTTGCTCGGCAATCGGGGAATATCGTCCGGTATAGGCCTTTTTATCAGATTAGCATCAGTAGGTAAATAAATCTCATATTCATCGTCCAACAAAGAAATAATCTGTGCGGTTGCTGGGACTTTAAATCCGGTGCCGCCCCAGCACATGATACTGTCTATTTCTGTACTTGATCCAGCTGTGATTTCATTGGGCAAAAGCGTTTTCTATCTCTTGAAAAATTTCGGGCCGCCCATCTTTGCGTAGTGCAAAACCATTCATAACATGAATGCCGAATACCGCGGCAAGAGCCTGTACCGATCCGCCACAGGGCATGTGATCTGTGACCAAAAATAAGTTCCCGCCGTCAAATACCCATTGACGGAGAAATTCTATTTCCTTATCAGTAAAAGCCGAACGGGCAGGCAAGCTCCATTTTTCTGGATCATATAGCGCATTTACACTGATAAATATTTTTGCTTCTTTTAAACTATCCAAATTAATTTTTTCTTTGGCACTGCGAAGCCTATATCCGTCCGCTTGCAGAAGAGTTGAAAATGCGGCATAAGCTCCCCTCAAAGTAACTGGATTGTTGTGTGCCTCGTCAAATAGGAGCAGTGGTCCATCACCGATCCGATGGTGCGGATCGGTAATGGGATAATGAAACTGTTCGTCAGCTACCTGCTGCGCCTTTAGTTGCACTATACTCAGCAGAATAAAGTATAAGCAGACAATCATTCTTTTCATACTATTTTTTACTGGGATTATTAATCAGCCTTCAACCAAAGATCCTTTTCAAAACAGGTCATCTGCTCCACTTTTCCATTGGCAACAGAAAATGTCAAAGGAAAGGTACCATCTTCGTTGAGGAAGAAAAGTTCAGAGCGTGGGGTGAAAGAAATCGTTTTGTTATCCCACAATTGTTTAAGGATCAGGCCCTGTGCTGAAGGTTCTATGGTAATTTTAAGATTGTTGTCGTTGGCCATTAGATAAGTTCCGGCAAGCTGTTTCAGTTGAGATGCGGTTAGACTTGCAATTTTATTGGGGTCAAAAGGTACACGCTCACATACAATTCTGCCCAGGATCTTGGCTTGGTTAAAATCTCCAGCGCTATTTTTAAGAACTCTATCGCATAGCCTTCGTTTTTGGATTCAAAATGCGTATCATCTTTACGGACGAGCTGATAACTTTTTTTCTGATCCCATAGCTGTGTTGCATGCAGCTTATTATCTTGCTCGTCGAAAGCAATGAAAGCTACTTTGTTAGGGAGTTGGTAGTAGCCCTGAAATGATTTCAGCGGAGTCCGATTTTGCTGGAGGGAGGCACTTGGGGAGGTGGTCTGCGCAAGTGTATCATACGAGGCTAAAAGGCAACATGCTCCCACTAGTAGACCGAAGGTTGCTCTAGAAATTTGGCTTATCGCTTTCGAGCGAATACTTGGTTTAATTTGTTGTATCATAATTTTTGTGTTGATATAATACAAGAATAGGTCTTTTGGTAGGTTAACCGTCCGAGTGGATGCAATCGAACAAACTTCACTTTCCCAGGTTAAGTTGAATGTTTACCATGGCCTTTCATATATTCTGTCGGCGTAATACCAGTTGCTTTTTTGAAACTGCTGTAAAAAGTTGTTCTTGAATTGAAACCTGCACTTATCGCTACCCCAAACATATCAAGTTGCTTGGCCTCTTCGGATAATAATAGTCTTTTCGCTTCCTCCGTGCGCAATTCGTTGATAAACTGGTAAAAATTTTTCTCCAAGCCATTGTTTATGATATAGGAAAGATCATGCGGATTGATGCCTATATGGTCTGCGAGGGATGAGAGGGTTAGGCCGGGATCCAGATATAACTTCTCAGCTGTTGTTTTCTGTACGATTTTTTCTTTTAATGTGTCTACCTGTTGTTCTGTCAACCGCTCGTCGGTTTTAATTTTCTTTGGTTGATCACTTTCATCAATCAGATTATCGGTAGATTCAACAGCATATATTGACCGCTGTGTTAAAGTTGCGTACCCAAGTGCCAATGAGCCCATAAAATATAGGATTGGTGCAAAGGAGTTAAATACAAAATGAGCCAACGCCAGCAAACGGACAAGGATCATAAATAACAGTGCGATCAATAGATATTTCAACCAGATCATGTTGATCTTCTCCATATAGGAAGACAGCTGGCGAATGTTTTTTTGATGTATTTTGAAGAGTCTGTAACACGCAATCCAATAAAAGATACATTGTGCAAAGAATAAATATGTAATGGCAAATATGATCCACTGCGGTAATTTAGGCGGATGGATATAACTATTAAAAAGTCCCGGTATCAAGTAAATAGCAGAAAAAAGCAGAAAAGCCAGGAAAGGCACAAAATGTAATCCCCAATACCGAATCGGCGTCGTTGGTTTGACCATGTGATGAACAGCAAGATAAAAGCAGGGGAGGGTGGCCCAGCGGGGTAGTTCAAGAACATGGATCAAAGCTCCGTTGTCGATATGAAAACCTTCGAGAAAGAGTTGGGTAAATAAGCATGCCAATAGACAATAGTATGCACCCAGCCAGCGGTCTGCCTGAAGACCCGTTCTGTTGACACCCATAAAGATTAATGTCCCGAGCAACCAAAGTGCACCAGCTGAAAAAGCGTGAAAAGTATAGAGTATGTTGACCATGGTTTATATTAACCTATCTTTGTACTGTGAATTTAAACATAATTGGCCAAATGAGTTACATCATCCAGATCGGCACACCGCTCCAGCCATTTATAGACAGCAGCGCAACCAAGTAGCATAAAAAGAAATTACAGCATGCTAAGAGCAGACGCAACCATCTCGGAGCTAATTGAAACCAACGCTTATAGAGGAGCAAACTACTGACGATAACAAATATTGCAAATAAGAGCATCCCCAGGAAAATAGAAAAACTTGTTGCATTACAAGACGTAAACAATTCCTTGTGACTGGCGTCTGTCAATCCCATGAGCCGATAGGCTGTAATAAAACAACAGGTTCCCATTGTTGGCAATAAAGGAATTCCGAGGTCCATCAGCTTCATTTTTCCAAAGAGTGTACGCACTATTCCCACCAGACTAAAAATCATATAAATCGAAATGGCACTAATTCCTAGATAGATGGGGATTTTCTGTATTAGTATGGAAGCCCGAGGAACTTTTCGATAGAAACTATTGCCATAACCCTGAAAGAAAGGTTGGCCCATGGAATCTTTGGCTAATACAAAGGAAGGAATAATATCCTCTTTTGCGCGGAATAAGCCATTGCCGATGTGGATCAGTGAATCCACCTGTCCGTTTTCTTTTTTGACGAGAAGCCGATCCCTGCTGATCCCCTTAATTCAATACCGCCAAAGATCCGCCTATAGAATTCCCAACGGTCATTTTGGGATTCATAAATTGGTAGTAGCCTAATAGCGGTTTTATTTTTTGTTCATCTATCGGTAAGCTGGTCAATTTCGGCGGGGATATATTTTTAGTTAGAAAGTCTTCGATTGCTTGCGAGATCGGCCACATATTGACTACACTGTTCGCTGCTATGGCATAAGCTATACCAGCTTCGCGATTAAAAATAGCCAGGATACAAAACCTTCCCCTTTGCCGTTATGGCCTCGCAGGCTAATCCTTTTATTATTCGGAAATAGATCATTTCCCAGTGCATAGCCAGTCTGTAATCCCGCCTGGCTGGCAAGGGTACTGTGGATAGTCTCCATTTCCTTTAAATAGGCATTATTTGGTAGTGTGCTGTTGGCACTGCCATTGAGCAGATAAAGCATAAATTTGGCCATATCATGGGCATTTGATACCAATGCGCTGCTAGCTCCGTTGCTGCCTGGCTGATAGAACGGCATAGGCATGAATTCACCATCTTGAAAATCGTAACCTGTGGCGAAGTTAGGCCTACGTATTCCATTGCGGTCAAATAAGCTATTACTCATATTTAGTGTTAAAAAAATATGCTGTTCTAAATATTTATCCCAAGGCATGTCCGTCACTTTTTCGATGATATAACCGAGTACATTATAACCGGGGTTGGAGTAGGACATCATCGTTCCTGGCTTCCAGCGGACGGTCAGCGAATTGCTTACGGCATTGATCGCTTCGATACCAAGTAGAGGCTTTTTACCGCTATTTACCATATTGTTGAGCTGTACATCATCAAATCCAGCGGTGTGTTCCAAAAGGTGAATCAGCCTCACCGGATTTGTATCTTCCCAACGATTGTTAAAAGGAATTTCAGGTGCTATAGCGCGAATGGGGTCGCTGAGTTTAAGCCTTCCCTTGGCGACTAATTGCTGGATCCCCATCGCCACGAAAAATTTTGTAACGGACGCGAAGTGAAATTGGGTGATATGATCTACAGGGCGATGTTTCTGAAGGTCAGCATAGCCCAGTCCACCAACATATAGAATGCTATCGTTTTTGACGATCGATACCATCATACCCGGGATATTTTCCTTTCGTATAATAGTTTCGAGCTGTTTATGCAGCTGAGCTATAGTATTGGATTTTGTATTGAAAGTGACCTGTCCTGCTGCGGTAAAATAACTTGCCGCAAGGAGTACTATGATATAGAAATTTTTAGGTTGATCATAAGCTTTTTCTTTTTTGCAAATTAGCAATGATCTTTACTGAATCTGTCCGTCTCCATCCAGGCGGATAATTCACATTGTAAGCTTGTTCGAATATTTTCAGCTTTGGGAGACTTAATAATTGCAATTCTATCCAAAATTAAAGAGCAATCCCT
This sequence comes from Sphingobacterium sp. E70, assembly GCF_019285695.1. Lineage (NCBI taxonomy): Bacteria > Pseudomonadati > Bacteroidota > Sphingobacteriia > Sphingobacteriales > Sphingobacteriaceae > Sphingobacterium > Sphingobacterium sp. E70. Next base: position 4,531,311 of record NZ_CP079104.1, read on the forward strand.
TTGTTATTCTTCATTATTTTAATAAGGCGGGATTTAAATATTGATTATTACAGATGTTATTCTACTTTTTTAAAGGGGAAATAACTATAGCAAGTCAGATTCTGATGCATAGCGAGTACCAAATTTAAACAGCAGCTTTAGGTTAAATAAAGCTGCTGTTTAAACGGAGGGTTTCGAAAGAATACTATTTTTCTTTCGAGTATAAATTTAATAGCGGGATGTCAATTTTGATTCCGGCACTCACCAAGATGGCATCAAATGCCCTTTTTTTTTGCTTCCATGGAATCGTAGGTTTTCAATGGAAGAAGTGAGCTGCCGGCATAAGCCACAAGTGGCGTGTTTTTAATATTGACAAGAAATTTGAGACCAGGAGAAAAGACTTCGGTAAAATGAACATCCTTATTTTCTGCTGAGGACGGTGTGATCAAATAATGGTTTACAATATTACCAAGTTCGAGCAACTGAACATGTAAATTTACCTTGTTCAAGAAAAAAATTCCTGTAAGATTTTATCGTAATTCCAATTGGCGCCGTTATTCCGCCGGTCATGCCTTCCTTAATCGTGGCAGATTTACTCAACGGACCAATATAGCCCGCAAATCCACCAACATAAGCATTTAAGTCTATTGATGCCCCCATTTTTCGCTTCAATTTATAAGAGGTGGGCGGCATCGCGTGTGATTCGATTACAGAGGCGAGCTGTTCTGAGTTTGTTGAAGACAGTACATCTCCAAAGAACTCGGAGAGCTTGAGCAATTGAACTGTATATTTTTTCTCGCTAGCGAAAGATGATATTGGAGAGATCGTCGTATCTACCAGGTAGCTGAATTTTTCTTTTGCTGCGACCAAGTCGACGTCATTTTTTGCATTTTTTAATGCAAGGAAAAGTGCGATTTTGTTAATATTATCATCCTTTGCTAGACATTCATTCTTTTCGATCGCATCAAAAAGCTTCCGATTTCTTGATCTTGCATTTTCCTTAAATGCTTCAAATTCTTTTGTGTTATTTTTCTTTTCTTTACCTGTTTTATTCAGGAAAAATAACAGCGAACTAGCATATCTCTGCAAAAAAACTTGTTGCAGTTTATCTAATTCTAGCACAGGTGGTGCTGCCTCACCAAGTTTTATCTTCAATACCTGTGCCTTTGGATCAACTTCGAAATAGAGCTCTGTTGAATCAGTATTTACTCCGAAATTTTTAATCACGGCTTCGCCATTTGCATACTTAAGATCCAATATCTTAAAGACTTTTGGATTGTTTTTTTCTTCAGCTTTTGACAAGGTGTAAGAGTCAATGATGGATAGTGTGTTGCGGCAGGCGGCTACGAAGTTCTTCGATTGAATATTATCAAGTATATCCATTACATCCGAGAACAGTGCAAGATGTTTGTTAAATCCCGTTTGCAAATTATTTCCTGTGAAAGCGGACATATCGAGATTTTGAGCGACTTGTTTTATAATCTTTAACGATGTCGTCAGTGATTGGCCTGCTGGTTCGAGTGTGCCTTTGTCCTGTAATAACGTTTGTTGCTCCTTATTGATCTTATCAAACTGGCTTAATGCAATTAATAACGAGCTGACCCATTGGGATACTTTAGCCTGCTCATTACTGAAATTTCTCACTTTTACGAATTCCTTGAACTCCTTCTCATATTTGACTGATAATAATTCTATCAAGACCTTCCACTGATTACTATTTAAAGACTTTATTTCTTCGTAGGAGAGCAGTCTAAAGCTATCTGTTCCGTTGATATTTGTAATCGAAAAAGCTCATTTGTGGCTATGTATAAAACGGAGAAGGCGTTTTGGATATCCGATTGTACAGTACTTTTTGATAAGCTATCAGCCCTGTAAGCCGGATTCAGGTAAAAATATCGGATGATATCTTTGTAGTTATAACGTTCCATCATCAGCCTTTGTAGATCGTATGCAAAGCTGACGCAGGTATTCAGGTCGTCTGTCTGTTCGATTGATAGATATTGTGTCGTCCAGCTGCTATTGATGATATTTTTAGGCAGGTTAACAAAATCTTTGGATATCGCATAGCGCCAAGACGTCCCGAAAGTTGCCGTACGATAATTTTCAGGATTCCCTAACATGCTAATTGTATTTGGAAAGACATCCTGAATCAGCGGATTCTGAACCCGTTTTCTTAATTCGTCCATAAACCATATCGCAGCCTCCTGTTTAGCGCGTTTGGCCAAGAACATGGCCATTGCTTCTATCATCTGTGACTGCGAAGGAAGGCTAATCCCCGCATAGGACAGATTTTGTTGGGCAGCTTGTATATTATCATTTAGACGGATTTGCGTGGTGATCGCCTGGGGAGAAGATTCTACAAAGTTATAGCTTGGTGTTGTAGCGAGGGAAGAAAATGCGTCAACATATTTATCAGCATAAATTCTAGCGTTTTCCGTATAGCTATCTTTAGTTTTTGTGATAATATCATTAAACTCGTTATTAAGCTTGTAAAATTCAGAAAATATAAGTTCTATTGCTAATGTATCGTTTTTAGACCTGATATCTGCGTTTTTAATTCCTTTTTTAGTGAATCAAGTTTTGTATAAAAGGTGTCCCTACTTGTTTTCTCCTTGTTGTTTGAGGGAACTTTTATTTTAGAAAATTTATTCTTTAACTTGTCAAAATCATTTTTTTCCTTGACACTATTCCTTCATCACTTAATTTTTGGAGATAGTTTTCCAAATCTTCAAATAGTTTATTGGTTTCATTTTTAAAATTTTCGTCTTCTTTAGTTTTCTTATAAAGGGCATCTAATTCTTCTAGTTTGTCGTTAGCCTCTTTTCCGTTGGGCGAATATTTGCCTCTTACCTCGAGAGGGGTTTTATTGATCAATTCGTTGAACAGTAGCTGGCTTTTATTAAATCTGACATCATTTAAAAAGCTCATAACCGTGGGCATCGTTTTTTGCATTTGTATTGGATCAACGTTGAGCTTGGGCTCTGCTAAAAGTTGATCTCTAATTTCCCGACGCTGTTTGTTGCTGAGCCCATCTGTTCTACCAATATATTTACTTAAGTAGTAAATATTGTATAGTGGTAAGGATTGTAGGCTAGTTTTGGTTTCATTTGACGCCGAATTCTGGGCGAATCCAATTGTGCAGTTTGCGATAATTAGAAAGATTGTTAGGTTGATAAAAATACTTCTCATAATTTTCATCTTAATTGTTAATAAACAGGTTGGCTAGTTTTCTATTACACTAATTTATATAAAAAAATAATTAATTTTACTTTTTTAGATTTAGCTTTTTTAAATGTAATAATAAAAGGAAAATCCCGAATGTATATGTTACTATGTACAACTAAAGCTGTAAGTAAAGACTCAATGATATCATTGGTTGCGGAAGTTCGTTTTATAAGCAAGAGATTCATTTATTTTTATAGCTGAGTCCCTTATTCACTCGATTCTGAATCGCCCGGTTTGTGCATGTGCTGTTTCAAATCGGATGTTTGATTTGTAGTGGTTTTTAACCCCGTTGTCTTCTGTCGGGTATACCATCTTTTTTCTTAGACTTAATTTGCCCATTTGACGAGAATATCAGTGCAATTGAGTTAAAAAAACAGGCTCATATAAACACATTTTTACTTAATCTAGGCTATTTTGCTTAGTAAGTTTATATGTACCTTTAATCTTGCTATAGCGCACTGGAGTTTCTTTGTCCAGAAGATCCTGTATACCTTTTGAGGCGTACGCAGCATGCGCTGAACACCATATAATTGCATTTTTGTTTTGTTGGAGCTCTTCGAATTTTTTAATTTCTTTCCTTATACCTAGAAGTTTGTGAGCAGGTATAGTCGCATAGCCACTATTTAGATATTCAACGGCATTTTTGAAGTTCTTAATGCAATTGCGTTGGTCACATTGGAGATTTAGGAGGCTTCGATCATATAATTTCGGAATTCACTGATCAGTCAATTCGAGCAAATTTTACCATTGAAAAGCGGTTTTTTTGGCTTTAATTATATAGTTTTATACTATTGCTTGCATGAATATAGATGGTGAATTTGCAGCGGAATTTAATTGTCTCGAGATGCGAAATTTCCACCTTACAAACATTGAAAGAAAAGATGAGTTTGAAAAGTTGGTTTTGGATTTTTTGAAAGGAAATTGATACAGAACTCATTCACTACAATGCCATTTAAAATATCGAGACAATTATAGATTTTTATATAAATGATTATGGATAACCATACCATTTCATCTAGTAATAATTACGTATTTTAGTATTCTTAGGGCTATACTAATTTTTAAACATCTTTCTTATGATACAAAAACATTCAGATAACTTTGATTTGCTCAGATATTTAAGGTCTCAAAAAATGATTGCAATATAGCGCCTTATTATCTCGCATCAAAAGCCTGTATGGAAGACTTGAACATCACCACGCCCTTTAAAAACTACTTTTATACTATCGGTTTGTATTATGGTGAAGGGGCTCGCATCAGGATAGGCACTACAGATTATGATTTAACACGAGGAAGCCTGTTGACAATTGGCCCAGGAATGACCTGCCAATGGCTCAATACCAGCTTCCCTCAAATGACACGCTTTTTTTTCTATGATGATATTTTTGTAAATAATTTCAGTAGGTCATTTTTCTATTCCCTTGAATTTTTTTGCCCCGATGAAAAGAGTGTAATGCAACTTACCGACGGGCAATTTGAAGAAATGCAACAGCTTTTCAGCACACTTCGGACAATCGCTGATAAGCCCGAAGCAGTATCGGGAATACTATATTCAATCCTGATTATTTCACAGAAATATTTCTGGAACCTGTACCGGGGCAATAAAAGGGAACTCAATGGTAAAGAACATACTGTTGTAAAGTTTAGAGAATTAGTTTCAAAAAATTTCTCGCAGTATAAAGATGTTGCTTTTTATGCGGAACAGTTGCATATATCCCCAAAATATCTGAGCGAAATTTTAGTTGAATACACTGGGCTTTCGGCAAAAAAATGGATAGAGTTTCATATCATGCAGGAGGCAAAGTACCTGTTGAGCTTTCGGAATATGTCTGTCAAGGAGGTGTCGTTTCAACTAGGCTACACAGACTCTTCTCATTTTTCCCGTGCATTCAGAAGCTACGACGGTCAGCTCCCTACTGAGTTCAAAAATGCGGTCGAAAATCCTGTATAATCACGGGTGCTACATCAAAAACAGAAAAAACTACATTTTTACCGCCATACTTACAGTATTGACGGATCGGCTCCTTCATATATTTGTATGGTGTGAAAAAATGTACAACGAAGTTTAGCTACGTGTTCTATCGGGATCAAAAACGCTGTCGAAAATGCTCCGCAGCGCATCAGTGTTTCTTTCGTTAAGAAAATACATGACAAATCAAGTATGGAAGAAAAATATACTAAATAAGTTGTCACGTTTTCAGTGTTTAACTTGTCAATATATTAAGCAGTAGTTGATTGTAACCATTTTCCGGCACAGCTTAACAAATACAATGAGATCAGAAAGGAACGATGAAAGAAACAACGATAATAAAACACTTGTTGGCCTGCTTATTTTTCAGCATATGGTACTCGCATAGCCGGGCGCAGATACCTGTAGAAATCACTGTCGGGCATTCGAGTTACTACTATCAGCAGTCGTTTGCTACAAGGTTCAATCCGGAAAATCCTTCGGGATTTTTCATACTTCATCGGTTCTTATACCTTATGATAAAAACCGTGGAAATGAAATTATGAGCCAGTCTTACCTTTCCTATACGATGAGCAAACGATGGACATCAGGTGTTGGTACTATCTTCACTCCAGTCAACCGAGTAAGGCCATCTGTCTTTTTCCAGTATTTTCATAAAGGGAAAACAACCAATGTACTGATTTACCGAGGATGGATATATGGTCTGTGCCCAATTTCGAACTTATGGGCTTTATTGAATATCAGGGTGCCGTAAACAGACCTGTAAACCTATATGCCCGATTTCAATATATGACCACATGGAACCGGAACGGACATAGCCGGAGCTATCAATATGCAAGAGCAGGAATAGATGCTGGAGGTATGCAGTTTGGATTGGCCGCAAATTTTGATCAGTACAGACGTCTTGCTACAAACTACAGTAACTTTGGACTTTTCGTGCGAAAAGTATTATAAACCATTATATTATTAAATAATGAGAGAAATCATGAAACAGAAAATTTTTAGTACACACAATGATTATACAGGTCTCGTCATTCGCCTGACCATAGGCATCGTTATGTTTGCACACGGAGCGCGGGGTATGTTGGGCTGGTTTGGTGGCTTTGGGTTTGCCCAAACTTTGGAGGCTTTGCAACAGATGGGACATCCATGGCTAGTGGGGCTATTAGTTATATTAATAGAGTTTTTTGCACCCATATTTATAATTATAGGTTTTGCTTCCCGCCTTTGGGCAATTGTAATGGGAGGGCTTTTTACAGGGATAATTTTATTGGCAGGACATCTTGAACATGGCTTTTTATGAACTGGTTTGGCGATAAGGAGGGTGAGGGGTTCGAATATCACCTGCTGATGCTTGGCTTATGTCTGGCACTCTTCATTCAGGGCAGCGGAAAATATTCACTCGACAATTTGGTATCAAAAAATTCCCAGCTTCAATTTAAACAACGATGATTCCGATTCATGAACTTTTATGGTTTGCTTTAGCAGCTTTTCTGATGGTTATAAGCCCAGGACCCAATATGATTTATCTTATTTCACGAAGTATAACACAAGGCAAAACGGCCGGGCTTGTATCCTTGGTAGGAGTTATTAGCGGCTTTTTATTTCATATCGTACTGGCAGGATTTGGATTGACGGCTATTTTACTGGCCGTTCCATTTGCTTATGGAGTATTAAAAACCGCAGGCGCTGTATACCTTTTATATTTGGCATACCAAAGCATTACGCCCAATAGCAAAACTGTTTTTGAGCTCCAGGAACCTATTGCCAAAGATAAACCTCGTAAGCTATTCTTTACGGGTTTTTTAACCAATGTATTGAACCCTAAAATGGCTGTATTTTACCTGTCTTTTTTCCTCAATTTATCAAACCGGAATATGGATCTATATTAGGTCAGAGTATGGCATTAGGTATTACACAGATTTTTATCAGCTTCACTATCAATTTTATTATTGTAATGACCGCTGCAAAAATGGCTGCTTTTCTTACAAAAAATCCACTTTGTGTAAGGGCGAAAAAAATGGTTTATGGTCAGCGTATTGACTTTTCTAGCAATAAAAATGGTGCTTTCAAAACCTAAGTAACAACAGAAAAATATGGCAAATACAATATCAATAAAAGAAGCAATTTGGAATCAATTCGGTGCAAGCCTTGATATGCTTGAGAATGCAATTATTATGTGTCCGGACGAGCATTGGGATACAGAAATAGGATTTTGGTATGCTTCCTACCATTGCACCTTTTGGACTGATTATTATTTAACAACGGATCCAAGTAAATTTGCTCCACCACCACCTTTTGAATTGTCGGAGTTTGACCCAACAGGTAAAAGGCCTAACAGGACATATTCAAAAACCGAAGTCCTTACATACTTAGCGCATTGCCGACAAAAAGCAAATCGATTCATATCGGGCCTTGATACAGACAAATTAAACGAGCGATGGATTAACGAATACAAAAACTATTCTTTTCTTGAAATATTGATCTATAACATAAGACATATTCAACATCATTCAGCTCAGCTAAACTTATTGTTAAAGCAAATTACCAATACTGCACCAACTTGGATAAGTCAAGCTAAAAATTTAAATACGAAAAATAAGAAATAAAAAAGCAGTCTATAATTTTATAAAAATGAAAAATTAAGATTACACCTGACGCTTTCGAACCGTTACATCCTGTATAAGTCATCGTATAGGCTTAAATACAAACAAAAAATAAATATGGAAAAGAGAATTGACATACAGCAGCTTGAACCGGATGCATTCAAAGCGATGTTCGCTCTGGAAAATTACCTACAAAATTCGGGGCTATCTAAAGCACATTTATATATGATTAAAATTCGTGCATCACAAATCAACGGTTGTGCTTTTTGCATCAATATGCACACTTCGGAAGCATTAAAGCAGGGCGAAACCGCACAGCGAATTTTCCTGCTCAACGCTTGGAAAGAAACCGGATTATTTACTGAAGAAGAGAAAACAATTTTAGCTATAACCGAGGAAGTGACTTTAATCAGTCAAAACGGGTTAAGCGAAGAGACGTACAGACAGGCTGAACAACTTTTTAATGAAAACCAACTTGCACAGATCATAGTGGCAGTTGTTACCATAAATGCGTGGAACAGGATTGTAATCAGTACAAGGAAAACGGTATCATAAAAGAATAATGAACTAAAAATAAGACAAAATTATGCAAACAATTTCTAAACCGCTAAAAATATTATTATCTGCCCTTATAGTTTCCAATATCGTTTTTATGGTGTGTATCGTCTACTTATACTTGGACAACAAGCAAAGCTTTAATGCAGAAAGAATAAATATTAATGATGCTTCGGGAAAAAATCGTGTTGTTATTGCAAACACGGACCATATTCCCATGCCGATTATTGATGGAAAAATGTATAAAAGAGCCTACTCACCTGCGGGTATTATTTTCTATGACAAAAACGGTGACGAAAGAGGTGGTCTTGCCATCACCGATAATAAGGAGACCAACCTGAACGCGCTCGCATTTGACTATCAGAACGCCGACGCTATAGGTATACTCGCACAGGACAATAAACACGACAACTATTTCAGAGCTGGGCTATTGATTAACGACAAAGACCTGTCCGGTAAGCCTGGTCAAAACATCAATCGTATCAACCTGCTTACGGAAAACGGTAATGCGGCTTTGGTGATTAAGGACAACAACGAGATACCGCGGATTATTCTAAAGGTTGATAGTCTAGGCAACCCGTCTATCGAAATGTTTGATAAAAGCGGTAAACTGAACTGGAAACAATAAATACAAGTCCTATGAAACAAACATTAAAAACCATCATTCTTATCGTGTCTGTCCTTATGGCGATGAAAACTTTTGGTCAACATAAAAATCAATTCAAAATGGAACAGAATAACAGAGAAGAGCACACAGTTACAGAACATGTGGCCGTCATTGATAAAATTAGCATTCCCCAAAAAGCTATCGCGGCGTATTCCGAAAAATCACTTTTCATCAGGAATACACTAAGGCGGCAGCCCGGCTTTGTAAAGTATGAAATCTTTCAACAGAAAAGCGATAGTGGAAATCTTCGAGTCATTACGGTTGCCATCTGGTCAGACCGGCAGTACATGGATGATGCCAGATTGGTCATACGGGAGGAGATGCAAAAGGCTGGTATTAATATGCCCGCGTTTTTAGAAAAAAATGGCATTTCGATGGAAAGAGATATTTATCAGGCCGTCGAAGAGTAGGTGTACGGATTTTGAAGTATATTTAATAATTGACTTGAAATGATTGGATTACGCAAGAAACGGATTTTAATGAATGTCGGATATCGTTAATTTTAAAAGGAACATAAAAGCTCAGTAAAAATCTTAAAAGGTACAATACATGCATATTAAAAGTTATCCCTCCATTTTATACTTCGGCACACCGGTAGTACTTATCAGTACTAAAAATCCCGATGGTACAGATAATCTTGCACCTATGTCTTCGATTTTCTGGTTGGGTTGGAGGTGCATAATTGGGCTTGGGGCTTCATCTCAAACTGCCCAAAACCTTTTGGTAACCAAAGAGGCCGTCTTAAACCTGCCATCGGTAAACGAAGCAAAGGCTGTGAACCTATTGGCCAGAACAACGGGGTCTAATCCTGTTCCTCAGTCTAAAATATTAAAGGGGTATCGTTTCGAAAAAAATAAATTTGAAATAGCCGGATTGACGAGTACCCCGGCCGAAACCATCAATGCCTCCCGGGTTAACGAGTGCCCTGTACAAATGGAAGCTGTTGTCATGGCCATTCATAAATTGGCAGAGGATCAACCATCACAGCAGGGGAATATTATCACATTTGAACTAAAGATAAACAGGATATTTTTGGATAAATCAATTATTATGGATAATCATCCAAATCGGGTTGATCCCGATAAGTGGAAACCTCTTATTATGAGTTTTCAGGAATTTTATACACTTGGCGATAAAGTACATGAATCGACGCTCGCGCAAATTCCTGAAAATTTATACAAAACCTACGATAGGAAATCAACTCGAGCAGAAGTTTAATGAATATTAATAATAAATAAGAAATGATAACAAAGGATGAAATTTTAAATCTCGAGAACATACTTTACGGAGCCATCAAAAATAATGATACGGAAATACTCGACAACCTATTGCATACTGATTTACTTTTTGTAGTTCCCAGTGGTCAGACAATAACCAAGGAAATAGATTTGCAAACCTATCGCGAGGGAAATTTAAAAGTCGAAGAAATCATTCCCAAAGTAGAAGAACTGAATATTATAGCAGATTTGGCTGTCATTGTTTTGCAGATGGATTTAAAAGGAGACTATAATAATAAGCCTTTTGAAGCTAAATATAGATATATACGTTTTTGGAAAAAGTTTCCCGAAGGCATAAAAGTAGTGGGTGGAAGCGGAATGGCTATTTAATCAAAAGCCGGTAAAACAGTAAGCATTTAATAAAGATTTGTGTATGTTTCTATTTGCACTTTAGATGAATAAGATGAAAGAAAAATTCCTCATAGTTTTGATAATGATCTCAATCAGCTGGCAGTTTTGTACAGCCCAGATTAATTCTATCAAGGAGTACAACCGTATCGAATTAAATGGTGTCAAACACGGCGTATTTATTAAAAGTAATAATGCATTAAATCCTGTTTTGCTAATATTGCATGGTGGGCCCGGCTTTTCCGATTTTTATTTTTGGCAAACCCACAATAAGGAATTGGAACAGCGCTTCACGGTGGTTACTTACGACCAAAGGGGAACAGGCTTATCCTACAACGATACACTACCGCCCGGAAGCATTACCATTAAACAACTTGAAGATGATGCGCTAAGTTTAATACAGATCCTTAAAGAGCGTTTTAAGAAAGATAAAATATATTTGGTTGGTTATTCTTTTGGTTCTATTATTGGCATGCATCTGATTCAAAAATATCCATCGCTATTTCAGGCTTATATCGGTGTGGGACAGGTCACCAATATGTATTTGAATGAAAAGGTTTCGCTCGGTTATTCAATTCAACAGGCCACATGGAAAAAAGATAGTGTAGCAATGGCTCAATTGCAAAAGCTCCGTAAGCACTATCCGTCTCGCTTCAAAAATGAACTATCAGACCTGTATTTATCAAGAAAATGGCTCAGACACTTTCATGGTGATTTTTGCGAAGGCAGCAATGTTGGTAAGCTCTATGAAAATATGGATTCTTTTGCTAAGCAATATTATCAAGATAGCCTGATAGCCAAGGGGCAAGCTTTTACAATGAATGCAATTTGGGATGAAGTCATGCAGATAGATTTATTTAAAACGGTTCCAGCAGTAAAAGTTCCCGTTTACTTTATCGCCGGTCGGTGTGACTATAATGCCCCCTCCACACTTGCATATAAATTTTTCAGGAAATTAAAAGCGCCTCAAAAACAATTCATCTGGTTTGAAAACTCAGGGCATTATGCAGCATTTGTAGAACCAGAAAAATTTAATAGAATCATGTTGCAGGAAGTGTTGGCAGATTAAGAAATATAAAGATTGAAATTTGCTACTATCAAATTATTGAATTAAAAGATGGATAAATATTATAATAAGTTATTGACCTATGCCTATAACATCGTCGGTTCCTAAGAAGATGCCAGAGATTTGGTACAGGATGTACTTGAAAAATACATTACATTGGATAAATCTAGCATCCGCGACGAATCCAATTTTTTGATTAAGAGCACGCTTAATCATGCTATAAATTTTAAAATCCGCCAAAATAAAAAGAAGTTTTCGGAGAATGGCTCCCGAACCTGTTTCCTTAGAAAATGCCGATACAAAACTCATAAAAGAAGAAACTACGATCATCTTAAACAAATAAAAATGGAACAGGCTGAAAAAGCAATCGAAGCATTTGTAAAAGCTGGCGACAATCGTGATGTGGCTGCATTGGAAAGTATATTACATCACGGCTTTCAGAATATACAGGACGGTTTTTTCGATGAAAAAGGAATTTTTGTATTCTCAAAATTTGACTATATCGAACTCATCCGTACCAAGCGATTCGGAGGAAGCCCAAGGAGCTTGATCATAAACAGCATAAAGCAATCAGACCATATGGCTATTGCACACACGACGTTGGAAAGTATCTTATCTTTTATTCATTGATAATATCCATTCTAGATAATGGTCGTTGGCAAATAATAAATAACACACCTACAATAAAAGTAAAATAAAGGATAGCTGTGACTAGATTTTCTGCCCTCTTTTTAAATAATGGATCTACACAAAGAAAATGTAAACTTTTCTCTTTTGTGTTTAGCTGCTATCGGAGCAGGCTTTTCGTTGCTTTACTAGATATTTCGGTCTATTTACTCAATGAAACTCCCGTTTCGCTCATTACTGATTTTTTGCAACTGAACCAACGATATATTTGGATAAAGTTTAAAAACTAATTAATCAAATGAAAGTTTTAAAAATCATGTTGATGGTCAGTCTAGGACTGGTTATCTTTTCTCCTGTAAAAGGGTGACACCGGGCCGCAGGGCGCCTCGACACTATTCCCCAAATGAATCCATATTGTTCCGTAGTACGGCGAATATGACCTTTGTCGACCAGCAGCTTAAACATTTGTAAAAGGATACTTTTACCGCTAACGTGCGAGCCAACGAAAAGTGTAAGATCTCCCAAATTGATATTAGCATTTCTTATCGGGCCCAAATATTCAATTGCGATGTTGTACATTGAGGCTAATAGTTTTAAGTTTACGAAATTTGTTTTATTGGGTATTGAAACAACAAAGTAAAATTAAAAATAAATAGAAATTCAAAAAGTACTTTAGCAGTTAATACAAATTATATATACGCTATTCAATTATTGCGAACATAAAAAGGCTTTGGTATCGATTTAAAATTAAAATAGGTGGATTATTCGAATACACTTATAGCAGAAGTTATAGTCTTTCTGTAGAAGAAGTGGATGAACACAAATAACGTTGATAACTAAACAGCAAAAAAGCCCCATCCCGAAGGACAGAGACTATTAATAACCAAAAATTTTTCTTCTAAAGTGCTCTGATCTCGTCTATATCAGCCTGGTAGTTGTTATCTTTAAGGTAGTCGATCCAAGCCGATAATTTCAAAATCTCAGATGCACCTAACGAATGAAGTTGCCGGAATAGTGCTTTGAAGCGTTTGTCGTATTTGCTATCAATAGATTTAGATAATTTCCTAAAGTCCTCAAAATCTTTAGGCAAATTGAAATCTTCTAGATCTAAACCAACTTCTTCAATAGCCTTTAGAATAAAGCCTTCTACGGCAGGATTGATTTGAATGAAATAGTGCAATCTATTTTTATGTTTATATAATGTAAGATTTTCGAATACATGTACTTCATTAAATTCGCTAAGATAGTCAAGCTGTCTTTTGTCTTGATCGATAATACCGACCGCAAAATCATCCGACAGCTTTTCCATCATGACCTTTGCTACATTGTTACAGCCTTTTTGATGATTGTAGCCCGAATATGTTGTGGTAATTGTTTCTACCAAGTTTGTATCAACATAACATTCTGGAATAATATGCTTATCCATAGGTACTCTATATATAGCTTTCACTATTGGTAAACAGATCAATGCCGAACTGATATATTTCATGTAGTTCTTTCTCCGACAATTGCCTTACTTTCGTCTCATGTTTATCATAATGAACCATAAATACGGAAAGTTCATCTCTACTATCTTCAAGAAAATCAGTTAAAATAAAAGGACTGTGCGTCGCGATAAAATATTGATTGCTCGTCTTGTGTATGATCTCTTGTGTAATATGCGAAATATAGGGTGGGAAAGAATGGGCTTCCGGTTCTTCGAAAAGCAATACAGCATCTTCATTACTCGCTACGGCAGTCTTGAAGAATATAATCCGTTGGAGGGTGTCAGCAATCGAATTATAAGGTACTAAGAAGATTTCCTCAGAATCAGCATCCTGCATGATCTTTAGCGATTGGCTAGCACGATCAAAGACCAATTTAAGACGATATTCGGCAAACAGATCCATAATCTCTTTTTTGAGCTTATCATCCTGTTCGATCATATTAAAGATATTTATTCCGAATGGAGGAATAAGATATCTGTGTGGAGGTCGTGTGCTCCCGGCTATGTTTTTATAAATATACTTCCTGATATTGGTCGTATAGCTGTCGTATCTTTTAGACTTTAGATTAAGTTTTTGGTCGATTTTATAAAAACCTAGATCCGAACCCGTATCGATTTTAACTTGTAGCCCATCAACTCTATCATACGAAAACTGCACGTATCCAATGTTTGTTTCAACTCTGGCCGGATCGGAGAAGTTTCCATTGTAGAAAAGTTCAGTCTCATTCTCTAGCCGAATCAGTTGTGTAATGCTTTTAGAGTAATTATCTCTTAAATACGGAATGGTAAAAGATGAAAGCGCTTCCAATATGTTGGATTTTCCTACATTGGGCCTTCCTATAAAAAGATTGATCCTTTTACAGTCTTTAATGATGCAATTCCTTATTGATTTGAAATTGCTAATATGTATATCTTTTATCAAATTTGCCATATATTTCTAAGTGTTCAGTTGCTTGATAGTATAGTGTTAATGCGGTTTAACTATTTCAAACTAAAAAGCTTTTCTGTGCCTTTTTTCTTATTTAAATCAACAACTAGTTTGCTACAAGCACCCCTTGAAAGGTTGTCGGTAATACGCCTAAGGTTGATATTTCCTTTAATATCATCAGGGAAATTATTGAAAACATGTATCGACGTAAACTCTGAAGGCAATTTCCTGATACCAGAACTTTCTTTATCTCCTTTGGAAGCTGAACTGTCGTATTTCTTACAGTTCTTCCTGATGCTAATTTTTCCTCTACCAGTGTTCTTGTTTCCTTTGGAAGATTTTCTATTTTGGGAATGGTTGTATCAGCTCTAGCAAATTGCCAACCTTTGAAACCATAAATAGAAGCAATTAGATTTACCGTATCCAAATCGACAATACGTTTGCCATTTTCCAAGTTGCTATAATCAGCTTGTGCCCACCCCATAAAAGTAGCTACTTCTTGTTGAGTCAATTGGAAGTGTATTCTATATTCTTTAATTCGCTTTCTAAAACCCTCGTTGTCTAGGCTCATTTATATATGTTGAATAATTAAAATTTGCATATATTGACACTTAAGCTTATCTTTGTTATAAATCAAGGATTTAAGTCTTGATTTATCGGGTTCCGATGCCAAAAACGACAAGAAAAGAATCCGCTTATAACAAAAAATGATTATGAGCATTAGAAGTACCAATTATAGAGATATGATAACACTGGCATATGCCAAAATCGATTGTTACTTGTCGAACGGCCAGCTAGCGTCTTCTATTTCCCGCTTCGGTATTCTATTTCTTATCCCGGATATAACAAAGAACAAAATCTGCCCTCCAGAATAAGAGTCTTAAAATAAAAGGTAGGACCAGCAAAATAGCGTGCATCAAAAATGCCCTAAAAAACTAATCCTTACCTAAGCCAACCCTAGCCCAACAGGAAAAACCCATGGGCGCAGGAAGACTTGTATTCTTATTACTGTGTAGCAACGTAAAGATACCTGTTTTTTCGCTCTACAAAAATTTTCTCGTTAGGCGGGTTGGCCAACTTTTAAATTTTTGAAAATTATAGACCTTCTTATGATGACGTTTTTACACGCACTGGCCACGCATTGGCCAAAGCACACCTACAGCAATATATCCATAGCCCGGGCACTATTGGCAACAGTTTTTGTTTCAATGTTTACTTTATGTTCCGCACAGTCAGCAAATACGCGAACTGATAGCGGAGATACACTCAGGATTACAAGAGAGAACATACCTTATTTTATCACAATTAAAGATAAAAGTGGATTAAAAAAGAAGTCCTTGATTATTCACCAAAATCAGATCTTGACCAATATCCATTGTTGGAATATAAAGTGGATATAGGAAAAATATCCCCGATTAAAGTAGGCAATAAAATCCCCGAAGATATATTAGACTTGCCTTTCCGAATAGTTAATGATGAATTTGGCAGAGACAGTATTACCCTTAGGCAATTGACCACGGACAAGACCTTGGTTATGGATTTTGGGCATCTTGGTGTTCCCCTTGTCTTGCATCAATGGAAAAATGGGAAAAGCTACAAATAAGTTATTCAAATGAAGTTCAGGTAATAGGCTTTATGTTGGATTACGACTATAAAGCCGAATTGATGATCGCAGAGAAGGGATGGATAATACCGCAGATAGTGGGACCGGAAGCTGCTTTTTTAAATGCTTATTTCTGTGGAATAGCCGTAGTAGGGCCATCTGTGTGGTTAAAAGACAATCATTTCATAGGGATAACAAAAACTACCTCCGACAATGAGTCAATACTAAAAAATATTAGTTCGGGCAGAATAAAAAGCATCCCCAAGAAAGAACAGTTCCATATAACTAATTGAGCCATGAAAAAGTATCTATCATGCGTGCTGTTGGTTTTCTCCATAGTCGCAAAGGGACAGCTTGCAGGGCATATATCCGATCATAACGGAAGACTTCGAGGTACTACAGTAAAGCTCTTAAATAACAAGAAATCCTTACAGACCGACGAGGATGGCAATTTCTTTTTAGTGATATTAAGTTTCCTGATACTTTAGTAGCTTATCATGTCGGATATTTGGAAAAAGATTAAATATTACGCGATCAGGCTTTCAGGTCGAAATTCAGCTCATTAGAGCTGAGCAAAAGCTTGAAGAGATACAGATCGTCAATACTGGATTTTACCAAGTTCCTAAAGAGAGAGCAACAGGTTCATTTACTATTGTAGACAATATATCCCTTAACAGGTCGGTTGGTGGAAATATTCTGCAAAGGTTGGACGGTATTACCTCCGGATTGCAGTTTGTTAATGCGAATGGCAATAAACCGACTGACATCAGGGTCAGAGGGCTTGCAACAATACAGTCAGATGCTTCGCCCCTGATTGTTCTGGACAACTTTCCTTATGACGGTGATTTAGCATCCATTAATCCGAATGACATAGAAAATGTAACAATACTTAAAGATGCTGCCGCCGCCTCAATATGGGGAGCGAGGGCAGGAAATGGCGTCATTGTTATAACCACAAAAAGGGAAAGTTTAATCAGAAAACTAAATTATCTGCAAACAGTAATGTAACCATAGGTGAAAGGCCTGATTTGTTCTATAATAGAAAATGGCTGCCCTCTGAAACGGTCATGGATATTGAAAAGGAAAAATATCGGAACGGAAACTATTATGTCCCCAATGCCACTGAAACTCCATTCCCGGAATACGTCGAAATGATGATTGCACTTGACAATGGTACATTATCGGCAGTGGATTTCCAACGTAAGGAAAGCAGCCTAAAATGACAGATGTACGCAAAGAGGCAATGAAATATCTATATCAACCTTCTATATTTCAGCAATATGCTATGAATGCCAGCGGCGGCGGAGAGCGTTTTGTTTATTACGTTTCCGGCGGATATGACAGGAATCGGGAAAACGTGATCGATAATGAAAATAATAGGCTCAACATTAACATGGAGAATACATTTACTCCGTATCAAAATATTGTAATAACCTCGGGATTATGGTATAGTAAAATCGACAGTAGAAATAATGGTCTCACTATAGAGGATCTCAAAGCTAATGGGACACTTGTCGGATTGTCACCATATTTAAAGTTATGGTCACAAGATCAGGGACCACTCCCAATTATTAAGGATTATCGGAGCGGCTATGTAAACAAGGCTCTTGAAAACGGATTGCTGGATTGGGAATACCGACCCTTAGAAGAAAGAAGTCTGATCGACCGTCAAAGCAAGCAAGACGAATTACGTGTCAATGCTTCCTTACGATACAGTTTTTTGAACAATTTTAATATGCATGCAAGCTATCAATATGTAAAAAGTAGGACAAACAGTACTATCTTATATAACAAAGACAGTTATTATGTAAGAGACCTGGTAAATAAATACACACAGTCGGATGGTACGACGGTCATCCTTTTGGTGGGATATATCAGGCTGTTTCTCCTACCACATCAACTGGACACTCAGGAAGGATGCAAGTCAATTATGAACAAATTTTTAATCATGATAATGCAATCAACGGATTGATTGGCGGTGAAATACGGGAGTTTGTTATTGACTCCGAACCAGGAAATACAATGTTCAATTACGATCCAGAATTATTGACCGGTACAAATATCTTTGATTATTCTGAATATTATCCAGTTCGTCCATCGGGATATCTCCGGCTTCCGTACTACAATTATATCAAGAGAAGATTTACTGACCGGTACCTTTCGTACTTTGGAAATGCCAGCTACTCGCATAAAGAACGCTATATTCTATCAGGTTCAATGCGATGGGACGGATCGAATCTCTTTGGTGTAAAAACGAATCAGAAAGGAACTCCTTTATGGTCGATCGGTGGGAGTTGGGAGCTGTCAAAAGAAGGTTGGGAAATTTTTTCTACCATGGATTATCTCCGTTTAAGGGCAACATACGGAAGCGCCGGAAATGTAAACAAAAATATCAGTGCTTTCCCTACCATTGTCCACCAAGGTCTTGATGAGCTTACAGGACTCGATTATTCTTACGTAAAAAGTGTAGGTAATCCATCTTTAAAATGGGAAAAGGTCAATACACTCAATGTCGGGATTGATGGCCGGTGGTTCAACTCGAGAATTTCTTTTTCAACAGAATATTATATAAAAAGGCAAGAGACTTGATAGGCGCAGACATACTTCCATGGAGTACCGGAATTTACGAAGGCAGCCCAGTCCAGAACTCAAACCTTACAAATTATGCCAATATGCGGACAGAAGGTGTTGACGTGCAGGTAAACACGAAGAATCTAACAGGAAAGTTTAAATGGGAAAGCCATCTGTTGTTTGGCTATGTTAGGAATAAAGTGACAGATTATAAGATCAATAAGAATGCTGTTATTCATAGTTATTTCTATTCGCCGGGTATTCCGATTGCGGGAAAGAGCCGCGATGTGTTGATGGCTATTCCGTGGTTGGGGTTAAGTGCTGAAAATGGATATCCGTTGGTCATGATCAATGACGAAAAGTCACAGGATTATAACACATATTTCAATGGGTTAAAACCGGAAGACCTGATAGAATCGAGTGTTTCAGTACCTCCTTTTTTTTTGGTTCATTGCGCAATGTATATTCTTATAAAGGCTTGACTCTTGATTTTATGGTTTCATGGAAAACCGGATACGCTTTCAGGCGCTCCTCGGTAAGTACCGGACAGGAATATAGTTTAGGATACCATAGGGATTATTTACAGAGATGGAAGCAGCCCGGAGACGAAAAAATAACGAATGTTCCAGCTGCCGCACCAATTGACAAGATCATAGTAAATTCAGGCCCTATATATTCTTATTCACAGACGTTAATAACAAATGCATCCCATATCCGGCTACAGGACATAAATATATCTTATAATCTTCCGCAAAAAATAAGTAATAAATTGAACGTATCCGAAATGAGAATCTTTGCATATGTAAGAAATATCGGATTGATATGGTCGGCAAACAAATATGGCATCGATCCTGATTATGCAGATTCAGATTATAAATACCCGCGCACATATGCATTGGGATTTCAGGTTAATTTTTAGAAGGAGATATTATGAAAAAAATAGGTATGTCCATATTGCCCTTTTTATTCATTATGGGCTGTGGGAAAGAATTTTTGGAAATCAAAAGAGATTCCAACCAAGTAGTCCCAAATTCTGTAAAAGATTATGTTTCTATAGTAAGTAATAGATCTATGTTAGAATCCTCTCTGTTGTTATCTTTCATTGGAGCTGACGAATTTTATTATGGCAGCCACTCCGAAGTAGCAGCTATGGCACGCTTTTCAACATTCCAACAATTTGCTTATGTCTGGGGGCAGGACATATTTACTCAGGATGAACCTGTCCGAGACTGGTTCCGTGCATATGAAAACATAATGTATGCAAATCTAGCTCTTGACGTTGAAAAAAACTGCCGGCACCGTCAGATAATGAAGAATGGATGAAAGTAAGGGTAGCTGCCCGATTCTTCCGGGCATGGAACTATTATCAATTAGCGCAACAATTCTGCGAAACCTATGACATAGCAAAGGCAAATAAACAATTAGGTCTCCCATTGCGAATAGAATATGATGTCTCTACAAGTTATGGTCGCTCAAGATTACAAGAAGTGTATGATCTGATTCTTAAAGACCTTAACGAAGCAAATGAAATGGATCTTAACTCAGAACTTAATATCTACATGCCTGGAAAGGACGCTGTAGAAGCTTTACTGGGTAGAGTTTATCTTCAGATAGGAAATTATGATCTTGCTGAAAAATTTGCAACAAATGTTTTATCAAGGAAAAAGCAACTCGTTGATTACAAAAATTAAATAAAAAGATCAACAATATTTATGAAAGCCAGTTTGAACCAATGGGTCAAAATAATCCCTCGATTATTTTCTATTCATTTCAAGCCCTCAGTGGACTATTATCCAGCAGGATGAAAATGGATTCATCGTTTGTTAAATCATTCCAAATCGGAGATCTGCGAAAATCTGTTTACTTTTTTAA
Organism: Sphingobacterium sp. E70; assembly: GCF_019285695.1. NCBI lineage: Bacteria > Pseudomonadati > Bacteroidota > Sphingobacteriia > Sphingobacteriales > Sphingobacteriaceae > Sphingobacterium > Sphingobacterium sp. E70. The sequence goes on from NZ_CP079104.1 coordinate 4,552,090, forward strand.
TAATCAAGATGGGTCGGACTTATATACTGGCTCATATACCGGTTTTGGCGTAAGCTCAATATTTACAGGTCTGAGCGTTGAAGAGATGATACTAATACGTGCGGAATGCCTAGCGAGGAAAGGCGATCAACAGAAGGCTATCGACGAAATCAATTACCTGAGAAAATTCAGATTCAGCACCGAAGAATATAAGGATTATAAGCTTGAAGAAATAGGTGACGTGCTAATGGTCGTACTGGAAGAAAGACGGAAAGAGCTTTATATGAGATGAATGCGCTGGCAGGATGCCCGACGTATGAACAGGGAAAACAGTATCCCATAGAATTTAAAAGAAAGCTTGACGATAAAGAATACCGTTTGCAGATAGGAAGTTCAAGATGGGTATGGCCAATCCCACCACCTGAGATTATAAACAACAATCTGGAACAGAATAAACGATATTAAACGAAAGGAGGCATTCGTAAATAAGAATGCCTCCCTTTTAATATTGGCCCTGATTAAATAATGTAGGCAATATGCCTATAAATTATCTCTGTGTTTTCTGACAGTGGTATTGAAACCACTGTCGTTTGCAGCTTTAATGGTCGCAGGTTTTGGTGCACCATTTAGGTCAAGCCTAACAGCGCAGATATACCCTGAGGGTTGCACATTCTCCTGTGGTTGGTTCAGGAATAGTGCTACCGATTTGCTGATTCGCCGCATTGTTTGGATCTGAAGTATCAGTGATCGTAACGGAATACCATTGAGGAGCCAACTTTTTACTTTCATGATTCTTCCATGAAGCGGTCAAGCCAACTACTCCAACAAGAGCAATGATAGCGCCTAAATTTAATTTTTTAAGTAATGTTCTCATAACTTTAAAATTTAAATGGTTATCGTGTTCTGATTTCATCAGGTCCATCACATGACCTGCCTCCTGTTCCATCACCGAGATCTTGGGAAGAGGGTATGTCCTTTAAATTTTTGCGGAGTAGATCTGTACTCCGCATTTTCAGTTCAGCCATTATAAGACGGTACCCTCCTTTCTGCCAAGTTCGAGGCGGACGTGTCTTCTCGGATGGCTTTTATGGGTCAATATCAAGTATATAAATCCTATTGCAATAAATAAGCTGTTAAGTCCGATATGTAACCAATGATTGTTCGTAGGCCATAATCCCGCGCAAGCACAAGGGGTATAGCCTAATATTTTGGTAACTCCGCTAGAAGATATAGCGTAAACACCGAAATCAATAGTGTAGAAAGTTTAATGCCTATTTTTACTGTTGGCTTATAGATCAATAGACCGATCAGTAAAACATATGCAAGAGGCAATGTCCAAATAACTAATTCAGTAAGCCAAGATGGAAACTGCTGCATCTGAATTTCACCTTTTGTTTCCTGCCAGCTCCATACTTTTAAGGAAATGGTGCCTCCCCATAAAAGGATAAATGCATATTGAGCAACCGTGGTTATGTATTTTCTTTGTTTCATTTTCGTATAGTTTTCTTAATACCAAATTAGATAATGAAACACCCCAGAAAACGTGCAACCACTGCACAATATTTAGGGTAAAACCTCTTTTTTCCCTTATTAATGAAAAAAATAGAATTACTGCTATATCAATTGGAATTTCTGGCCAGATAGGAGACTACCTCTTGTACCGTCCGGAGCGAGATGCTCAAAAGGTCTGCAACTTTGCCGGGTAAGTTGTAAAAAGAGTTGCGGAAATTCTTTCGTGAATTGTAGACAGGCATCAAAGCCTGTTTCTTCAAGGTCTACTCGCCTTAAAGCAAAGAGCTGTTCTTTTTTTTTTTATTCGAGAATATATTGATCAGGGTATTCACGTTAGGATCCATTTCACGAAGTTCCAATATATGGTGATATTTAATTGATGCGATGTCTGTACCCGTTCGAAGTACACAAATTTCACCTTCACTGGGTGTATTGGAAAAGAGGTGTTTTGTTGTCATCATGGCCATACCCGGAGTTCCGAGTGTAATTATCTTTCGCTTACCACTTTTTCATTTTCCTTAATACGTCCTAAAAGTCCTCGGGTCACAATAAATACCCTTTTGTCATGATCATTCTGCCAATAGAGTAGATCTCCTTTTTTAAATTCTGATGCATGTGGATGTGTTTTTTGCCCACTGTAGGTGAAAGTCTTCCAAAGGACAGTGTTTTGACCATAGATTGATCAGAAATCTTAAAACTGGATTATTGTTTCTTGGATAGGGCATTGCTTGAAAAAATTGCTTTCATAATAGTTTTCCTTTTAAAGCCTAAGAAGTGGAATATCCGGTTCTGCTTTCCTAGGAAAGATTAGTGCAGCGACAGCTGTTTATTTAATCCGATATTTTCCGCCCCAGGTCTATTTAGACGAATATCGGAGCTATATGGGTATCCATCAAGTGAATATTTTACTTCACTATACTTCACCCATTGAATAATAATTTTGGTATTATTTTTGTTGTTGATTGACCTCCAATAGTGTACGCTTTGTTTACGTGGCGGGTAAGTAAATGGACGTACCTATGGATTTAATTAGTTATCCTTCAAGGATATGTGCATAAATATCCCTGATTTGATTTTACTAACCTAACGATGAAGAATGAATGGATATGTTGTGTATTCAGAGCCTGCTTGATGAAGTCGCCGAAGACTTCCTGAAAGACTATACGGAAAAGCTTGTGCTGACCGAAGATCCTGCCCTTAAAACTTTCATAGAAAATAAATTTATACGCATTGAACATGAGCTTTCGGGGCTACTGATTGAGGTCGGAAACCCCGCTAAAATCCGCCCCACCGTCGATGCGATTGTCGAATATTGTACTTCGCTGATCCGCTACGTTGGCAACCAGCGTTCTTTGGAAGAGCTGTCTGAAGTGGACGTCCTTCGGGAACATGAAAAAGTATGGTCTGTACCTACTATGGGAATGCCACCTGTCTATTTATTTTTCAGATCCGCAAGAAATACAATCATGTTTCTGTGGCCCAACTGGAATGTCCACCGTTGTATGTTGATTTTTTCAGGAATCTGATGGCCGATAAAGTACAGGCTGTACTGGATTATATGGAAGCGGGTGAATTGCCGCCGACATTTATTGCAGCCATGTCAGACTATTTTCAGTCACCAATTCCTCCGCCATTCAGCGCGGAGGGCTTCCATGACGGATTTTCTTCTCTCGATTATTATTATGGCCTGGTCGAGGTACTGTATGAGTTGTCCTGTAGGCTGCCGGCAACCGAATACCGTGATGCAGTTTACTATGAACTTATCAACCGGAATTTTAACCGGCTAGAATTTATCCGGTCAGCCATCGATGCACTGTCTGTGACCATACAGGAAGATATGGATATAGATCAGGAGATCCTAAACCTGCTGCAGCGGAAGAAGGAGATCGCACGGGTCCCTTCGCTCTCGGGTGTATCGTATATCGCATCCCAGCAAAGCTTACAGCAGGCGTTGATGCATGCTATAGCTGAAGAGATCAATTTTTTGAAAGACTATCAGGCACATAAAAGCATGCAGCTTGAACAGAAATTTAATCCGCAGTTTTCGAATAACTTTAATATCTGGCAGTTGCTGTTTCTTTTCAACGCCATGATCAACCTCGGTTTTTGGAAGCGCGTGGGAAGATCGAGCATCCCCGAGTTTGTCCACCTCCACTTTGTGCGTTCGGATGGAGAACCTTATTCCCTGAAATCCCTGATCAAAAAGAACTCCAATATAGATGACGGATCAGCCAAGAAGCTGATTGAAGCTTTACAGCGGATTATTGACTATATCACTAAAAATTACCTTTACAAGTAGGCTTATTGGTGCATTGATCTGGATATAGCGGTCCGGATGTAGACTTGCTCTGCGCGTTGGAGGCTATCCGTCGTTTTATAGATTTGTGTAGATTTATTAGGTATAAAAAGGGGTTCCTATTCCCGTTTTTACGTGCTTTGCAAGGATTTACTTGGACACTTTTTGTTCCTATCAACGATCAGCCTTTGCAGATAGGGCCCCTTAATTTGTCAGCTTAGTTGACCAAATCGACCAATTTCGGTATGAATTTCAAAAAAATAGTGAATGGGGTGAACGTAAACTTTCTCTTGACGAAAGCGGCATCGTATGAGATTTTTGTGTCATAACGAAATTATAGTTTCACAAAAGTTAAATTATTAATCCTAATTGTGTATTATGAGAGTAATCCCAAACAAAACTAGAACGAATGCCCATCGGGGAAACGAAGGGGCCATTTTATTTGCACTGCACCAATTGTACCGACAGCTACATGGTATGCGGACGAAAGAGGAGACCGCTGACAGCGTCGAGGCGGTCTGGTGGGATGCCGTCCGGGTGCAGGACTATGTCGGGCTGAGCGAGCGGAGCCTCTACCGGTACCAGCATAAGGGTATGTTAGGAACCGTTCGTAAGGACAATGGAAAACGTCTTTTCCTTGCTTCGGCCGTGGAACATTTTAAACGCGCTTATTGGAACTTATGATCTGATAAAGAATGATCCGGAGGGAAAATGCGCACAAAGGGTCTTTCGGTTTCGAAAGACCCTTTGTGTCTGTTCATGAATATGACCTGATTGATACCTCACCAACACCTGACTATTTCCTGCCGTTATTGCTGTGTTCTTCGGGTGCTGTTCGGGTCGGGCAGGACTGTTGTTCGACTAGCACCCGAACAGCACGCATGTAACACGCTTGTTTGCCTACTGGAACTGCTTGTCTTGCTTAGGTTTTGCTCAGGTGTATGTCATCTATTTCAGTAAACCCTGCCATCTTCCTGTCAATCTTCCGAAGGATGCCTGCCAGCATCCTGCCAGCTTTGTTTTGGCTGTATAGTTCTGAAAATTAAGTTTCTATGTTTGTTCTGTCAGGCTTAAATACCGGTATGTCTGAGTGACTGACGATGGTTTAATTTTTAAAAAAGTAAAAAATGGGAACAATTGTAAATGGAATAAATGGGGGCGTGAGCGGCAAGACCGGCTCCGTGATAGGATCCAGTTGGAAAAGTATCAACTACCTCAAAGGACTCTATAAAAGAGCAACAAACCTGCAACAGAAGAACAGCTGATTACGCAGGCAAAATTTAAATTAGTGATGCGTTTTCTGCTTCCGATTACCTCTTATCTACAGATTGATTTGGACAGAAAAAGCGGACCGACAGACGCCGGTCAATGCGGCTTTTCAGTTTAATCTGCCTTTGGTCATTCAAGGGGCATATCCAAATTTCCAGTTGGATTATAGTAAGGTACGTATATCGGATGGTATCTTTTATTTGGCACCAACGCAGCCACCGACTTACGCGAATGAGGAACTTTCCTAAACTGGGATGTGACAAATAATGATGTCTATAAATCGGCTGACGATGACGGGGTATATATTATCTGTTATCATCCCGAACAGGATGAATTTTTGGCTCCGGCTACCTTACCGATACGGAGTGCAGGGACGGTCACCTTCGGCGTACCAATCCATCTTTTGGGCGGGGAGCTGCACATCTGGATATTTATGGCAGATCGCAGGAAAAAGCGTGTCTCTAAGAGCAGTTATCTGGGATTGGTACAGCTCGCTTAGTTTGTAATGCTGGGATGCCGTCCGATCGGGCGGTATCCCATGCTTATCCTATTTGAATCATGAAAAAAATCGAAAAAATAAGAGAACGCCCGCCCAGCTGGCGCAGCAAAAGCGATTTGCCCTTGCGGTCAGCTTTTTGGCGCCGTTAAAAGAGATTATTCAGAAAGGTTTTTGTTTGTCTCACGACGTAAAAAGCGGAAGCTCCATCCTTTTAATCTGGCGATGTCACAGGTCCTAAAAGTTGCTATCACAGAGCTTTCGGGCGTACTTAGTCTGGATCCCGAAAAAGCTTGGCTAAGTGATGGTAATCTACCGGGCGTGTTGGTGACGGACATGCAGCAGCTAGCTGGCACAATTACCGTACAGTATTTCGGAGATACAGGATTTGACCGTTGTTGGGATGACCGGGTCAAACTGATCGCTTATCAGGCTGAAGAGTGGGTAGCGGTAGAAAGTGCAGTATCTGCGCTGCGACATGAAGCAAAAGTAAGCATAACAATTCCTGTAAATCTATGGGAAAAGGATCTGCTGCTCTATATCCTCTGTCACGAGCGGGACGGTCTAAGGTATTCCCGAAGCAAATATCTGGGTACGTATCAAATTAAAAAATAAAAACTTATAAAATGGAAGCATTAAAAAAACAACTGGTCTCGGATATCGAGGATATCTATTGGCCTTTAGCTACAAAACAGTTGCTGGGGATAATCCTCACTGCGCTGCTCCTCTTTTTCTGATGGCAGGACTACTGCTACAGGCGCTGGATCCCACAGCGGGGGTACTGGATATCGGCATCCTTTCGGTACTGCTCTTTGCTGTTCTGGCAGCGCTACTGGCGATCTACTGCTGCTATTGGTTGCAGGAGCTGCTCTGGCAGCCCTTTAAAATCTTTCGGCAGAATCTATTCTATCACTTTAATCAATTGACATCATGGCAACAATGTATTATCTATTTCTCGGTCTTCTTTTTGTCGCTGTTCTCTTTTTGGCGGTATTGGCAATCGTGCTGTAGAGCGACGATTCGCCGGAGATCAGCCCCGGTCTATAGCTTTGGGTGCCAAAGCTAGGCATCAGGATCGCATCGAAAACCTTCGTGAACGTATTGTTGCTATTGCGGCACAGGAGATCGGTGTCCAGGAAGCAACAGGGCACAACGATGGCGTTCGGGTGGAAGAGTACCTGGCCTATACAGGTCTCGCTAAAGGGCATCCCTGGTGTGCGGCTTTTGCCTCCTGGTGTTACGGCCAGGCGGGACTGTCCGCTCCGCGCAATGCCTGGAGCCCAGCACTATTTCCCATAGCCCGGCGTTATACCGAACAGCAGATACGGGAGGAGACTATCCAACCTGCGGATCTCTTTGGGATTTATAATCGCAAGCTCGCACGTATTGACCATGTGGGCATCGTCCAGAAAGTGCAGGGATGCTGGATACGGACCGTGGAGGGAAATGTAGCAGATCAGGTCGTATCCAAGCGGCGTCCTGTATTAGCTATTCATGCTTTTTCAAATTGGTTGGACTGAAAGGAGGGAATTATGGAAATAAAACAGGGTCGTATGTTGTGTCTGCTCTTTGGCTTATTTGCACTGATTTCCTGTAAGATCTATGGAAATAAAAAGCGTGATAAACAGCAAGAAAAAGAAGTGGAGTGGCAGCATCTCGAACAGCATCAACGGCAATATAGGTTCCAGCAGGATACGCTTTCCCGCTTGTGGTATTTCTGGACGGACAGTGCTTTTCGCTTCCATGCAGATAGCGGACTGTTTGCGCAGTCGGGAAGTGTGCTGTGGCAGGAGACGGGCGGAAGCTCCAGAAAAGAGATGCAGGATGTCGACATAAAAACGATCAGGGAAAACAAAAAGATAACAAGCAGGAACGCAGCATCAATAAAATGCTATCTGCTACCTATTTTTGGCTTGTTGGCTTTGCCCTGGTTCTGCTTCTGCTTTGGCGATGGGGCAGATTTCGTCCGTTGGTCTAGAAGTTCTTGGAGAGGAGACCTAAGGAGGTCGCTCCCGGATCTGCTCACCGCGTTTAAGGAGACAGCCTCAATAACTGTCTCCTTTTTTAGTATCAATAATTCATGATGGCTTTCTACTATTACCTATTTTACCTCAATAACATGAATATCTCGCCCGATCACTTTAAAATCAACGTTTTGCACACTCGCCTGTAGGTATTTCAATACAGTCTGTATAGCTGCGGTCTGCTCGATATCGATCGTAAATCGAAGTTCCTCTAATGCTGGATCATCAAATATAAAACGATAATCGTACAGCCTTTTCAACCTCTCGGCAATCTCTCCCAGTTTCATGTCATCAAAATAGAGCACATGATCCTTCCAGGCCACCCAATCACGGATAGGATCATCGGATAGATAGAGCTTATCGGACTCATTGTTATATTTCCCAACATTACCGGGCATTAACTGTTGCAATTGACCATTGACTTTTAGCTCCACTTCCCCCGCAATAATGCTGTCACCACGGCGCCACCAAATGTATTCACCCCAAAAGCCGTTCCCAACACTGTGATCCCTACCTTCCCACAATGGACCACAAAGGGTTTTTTGGGATCATGCGCCACGTCAAAATAGGCTTCACCTTCCACATATACCTCCCTTTTATCCGCGGAGAAAGGAATAGGATAGCTGAATGAAGTACCCGAATTTACCCAGACTGTTGTCCCATCGGCCAGTTCCACTTTCGTCTGAAGGCCGTAGGGTACATCGAGCCGGTTTAAGGCAAGTTTGGCTGTCGATCTTTGCGTAGATTTTTGTCCCCGGTAGCTTATTTCGCCGTTGTTGATCAAGACCGTGTTTCCATTTTCATCCAGTTGCCGATGCTGCGCATCGATCGCTATTTTCTCGCCATCAGCTCTCTGCAATGTAATTTTTTGGACGGATTGCCAGCCCATACCGATTGCTTTGCGGTATCCACAGATGGCGTATTCCGGTTTAGCATCCATAGGCACTGATTGGCTCATCGGGATTTTTGGCAATCCATTCTTTGGCCGCAACCTTACTCTTTTCAATATAAGTAAGATATTGCTTTTGGAGATCTTCCAGTGCCTGCGCATCACCCACGGCCTGTGCTTGTCCCAGCTTTTGGGTAAGTTCACTGATGTGATTTATCCCTGCACCACATTGCTGCTGCAAAAAAACATCCAGTTCCTGCCACTTGGCAACAAAGGGGCTACCTGTAAATGCTGCACCTTTAAATGAATCACCTTTTCCGGAAACCTTCAGCTCACCGGCACCCATATCCATATAGAAATATTGGTCTTCTTTAGGCTGCAGACCAACCTGAACCACATAAAGCGAACTGGAATCGGCCTTGGCCATAAATTCAAACTTGTGGTTTTCCACACGTGTAGAATCCATCTGCTGTTTCACATAGTCGATCAGATAGACCTTTTCGCCATCTTTCAATCCGGGCAACTCGGCATTTATTTTTAGCTGCTGTTGGGCCAACAACTGTGTAGCGGATGAGGACACCAGTAGGATTGTCCACAAGAGGTTTCTTTTCGTTTTTCTGGTCATTTTTTTAGGGTTTGGATAGATTGAGTTTATAGAGTAAATCGCAGGTCTGTGCCACATAGACATCTTTTTGCGTATCGTTCAACCAGTCGCGGTACCACTTTTCGGCTGTCACGGTCTGATTATCTTCGGGCAATAGTTCAACCTGCTCCTTTTTAGCGATCGTTAGCCAGCTATTGAGCTGATCAGTCCTTAATTTCCTGCGTGTTTACAGAATTATCCTTGATAGCCTCGTCCAGTGTTGTCTTATATTGCTGGAGTGATTCGATGTCCTCAGCAAGAAAAATTTTGTGGCTTCCGTCAACGTAATCAAAATATTTCTGCCAGACTTTTGATGAAAACTCATCGTTCAATACTGGCGGCTGTATATGCTTTTGGTTGATGTAGTACATGGTGGTTTTGAGAATGAGCTTTTTCTGTTCATCGTCAAATAGACCGCCGCCAGCCAGAGCGTTAGTACTACAAACCCACAGGGACAATGCGACGAGAACCTTCGCTCTCAGATTACATTTAGGAATTCGAATCATGGTTAGTCATTGCTTAGTAAACCTTGAACTAGACAAGGTCTTTATATATAAGGCAATCGGAAGTTTAAATAGGGTGAATGCGATATGAATTTTTTTATCTTTTCTTTAAGCGATTGTTAGCTGCTCGCCAACGCGGCCTATGCGAACAATACTTATTATTCCTTGTTTATTGTTGCTTGCTGACAACCTCAGTGTCTGGTGTAGTGGGGAAATAAAGCAAAAGAACACTAATAATAAAAATTAAAACCTTCCTGCCCTGAAAATGGTTGTTCAATGACCACAGGCAGGTTAGATTATTGTATTTTTATAGGCTAGGTATTGATTGCCTAGCCTATACGAGTTTTGATAAACTCGTACATGACATTATTTACTCTTCTTCTCCGGTGGGATACAAGATAGGACCAATAATTCCTCTCTTTCTGAAATTTTCTTCATTTCTTAGAAAGTGATTTTTACTTACAGTATTCAGATAGTTTTCAATGGGCTCCAGACCAACAGATTGCCTTCTCTGGTTTAGATTGCTTAGATCTTCAACGTCTGCAACAAAAGCCTGGCATGAATCTGTACGATAGGATACCTGTGTCCCGTAAAGCTGCTTTTTGCCGGCACGGATCCTTATCCTGTCGACAAGATAGGCGTAATAGGTAGAATGGGCATTTTTTTTTTTTACCTGCGTTTCCATCTTTTCTAAAACCTGTTGTTGAAACTCAGGCCATTTGTCGCAATGCTGCACAATAAGCCAAAAGCTTTTACTGCCCTCTTCACCCACAAGATCAAAGCCTGGGAACCCGTACTGATCAAAAATTATCTTCGCTTCATGGTAATTTACAGTCGCTATACTATCAATAAGTGCCATATGTGGCTTGCTTGCCGGTTTTATACTTTTCGGCGGATGTTGCATGGTTTCCTGATCACGCTCCGCCATATGTTTTAATTTATCTGAAAGAACTGAGTCAATTTGTGCATTACATAAAAATGTAATAAATAACTGAAATACGATAAATAAAATATTTTTTTCATTGCAGTTTGATTAATGCTGGAAAACTTCCAATCGAACTTAGTTAATTTAATAATCCTATAATGAATAAATTTATTAGTGTCATGAATTTTTCTATTCCTGAAATAGTTTTACTTTCATTGTTTCAGGTCTATATTAGCGACGGACAATGCTTTATGGATCAGTAAAGCGGGAAGCCACTATACAAATGAGTAAACCTAAAAAGTTAAAGTTAGAGTCACTTAACGACAATCCGTTATTTGTTGAGATCACAAAAGAAGAGTTAAAGAGATTAAAAGGTGGTGTAAGTCTTCATGGAACAGCCACTCAAATTTACACTACCGGCGGAGAGGTTTCCGATTGGGGTGACGAAGATGCATAAAAAAATTGCTATATCTCAACATGGTTGGAAGCAGATTTCATCGAAATCTGCTTCACCTTTAAAAATAATGTTCATTTCAAATTCTTGCCTCGTATAAAACGTATAAAAGCACTTACAAAAAGTCTAAGCTGAATAATAATTATGATCCTGATAATAAGTCAAATAGAATTTGAAGAATCCACTAACAAAGTAATAGACTGGTTAGACCATTATGGGGCTAATTACTTTAAAATAAATGGTGATGAACTTATATACCCATACATCTATTCACTCGTTGACAAGAAGTGGCAATTGAGCTCAGATAAATTTAATCTCCTGCTCCCTCTGAAATAAGTGTAATCTGGAATAGAAGATGGGTTAGCAATCCACTGTTGCTTCAGAAATCTCATGTTTTTAAGGACGAAATCCTCAATAAAGAAAACGAAAGCTATATCAGGAATGAGTATGCAGCACTAAAAGAACTCTTTGCATACTATTATAAAGACTGCAAATGGATCGATCCGATTGAAAACATAAAGCTTAATAAGTTAGTAGTATTGGAAAAAGCGAAAGCTATAGGTTTAGAAATTCCCAAAACACTTATAACCGGTGAAAAGAGTGTTTTGAGAAATTTTATTAAATCAAATGGTGAAGTCATCATTAAAAGTTTGTACCAATTGAAATTTATGAAAATTGATCATACAGCTTTCAATATGTATACGGAAAAAATTAACGCTGATCTACTCGATAAGTTGCCCGAAACTTTTTTTTCCAGCCTGTTTTCAGACCTTAATTAACAAAAATTTGAAATTCGAACATTCTATTTTTTTGAACAGATGTATTCAATGGTGATTTTTTCCCAACTGGATGACGCTACTAAGATTGATTTTAGAGCTGAAAATTATAATGATCTATCAATCAAAAAGACCCCATTCTTACTACCAGATGCTTTAAATAAGAAAATTAAAATCCTTATGAAAGAGCTAGGGTTATGTACAGGTTCAATAGATATGATTGTATCCGATAAAGATGAATATATATTTTTGGAAGTAAATCCGATCGGGCAGTTCGGCATGACTTCAATTCCGTGCAATTACCATATTGAAAAAAAATTGCACTCAAATTTATGGAAATGGATAAAAGATTTTATGAAAGAAAACTTACTCCCCAAGCTTAAACATGCACTAAAAAATGAATCAGATTTGAATATGTTGCCAGCAACTTATTTATTTATGACTCCTGCCCCTCGGAAGAAACACATTTTAATCGAACAGACAAGGTAGATTTCTATAAGGACAGAAAATATTATTTGCATAAGTTTTATAAACCTATTAGCCAGTTAGAATTTTAATTTTATGGGAAAAGATGAATTTTTAATTTTATACCCTGTGTGTAAGACAGTTCGGGGGCTAGGAGAGGAATGATATGTGATCTACAAAATCTGAGCTATCATCTTGTTCCAAATAGTTTAATTGATATAATTGACCAGCTGTCAATTACTCCCGTAGATCAGTTGTATCAGGAAACGGAGGGTGAAGAAAAACCTATTTTAGCGGAGTATATTGATTTTATAATCAGCAAAAGATTAGGTTTTGTTACAGCGAGTCCGGAACTTTTTCCCCCCTGAGTGACATGTTTGAATACCCAAGCCTGGTGTCCAATGCGATTATTTCGATCGATGAGCATTCAGCTCATAATTATAAATTGATATTCAGTGAGTTAAGTGAGCTGAATTGCAAAGGCCTAGAACTCCGGTTTTTAAATACCCCAGGCAACGAAGAATTATTCAATCTACTGACATTGATACAAAATACCCGGATTCAGTCAATAGACTTAATAATTAAACATACGGAGTTTTTGACCCCAGATTTTTTTCAAAACTTACCGGTCAATTCCGAAGGCTGAATTATATCCAGGTGCATTCGGCACCAATGAATGAAGAGATTGAAATAAAAGACAACTATAGTTTTTTAAGATACACAAGTAAGTGTATTTTGGATCATTCATTTTGTGGGCGGATTAATGAGAAAAATTTTTCCCCAAATATGATGCTGTTTACAGAATCAATCCATTTTAACAATTGCTTAAATAAAAAGATTTCAATCGATGAACGTGGAAAAATAAAAAACTGCCCATCGATGACGAACGATTTTGGCCAGCACGGAAATGTTTCTTTGATAAAAGTAATTAATGATAAAAATTTCAGTGCACTATGGGGAATCACTAAAGACCAGGTCGAAATCTGTCAGGTGTGCGAATTTAGATATATATGCATAGATTGTCGTGCATATAGAAGTACCGAATCCATTACATCCAAGCCCCTGAAATGTGCGTATAATCCCTACCTTGCCCAATGGGAAACCTTGAATTAGTCGTATTATATGGAAAGAGAAAAAATTAAAACTTTTGCAATTAACCTTAAGCATCGAGCGGATAGACGGAAACATATTATTGGACAATTTGAACGGAAGAAAGAATTTGATCTCGAAATTTTTGATGCAATTATTGATCAAAACGGATCGTTGGGACTAATAAAAAGTGTCCTTTCAATCGTAAAGACTGCGTCGGAATTAGATCTTGATTATGTGCTAATCTGCGAAGATGACCATCAGTTTACGGAGCATTTTTCATCCGAATTTTTACTTGACCAGATTCATACCTCAAAGAGAATGGGGGCCGAAGTGTTATTGGGCGGCGTGAGCTGGTATGATGCAGCTGTGCGTGTTAAAGAAAACTTATATTGGCTCAATCAGTTTAACGGAACACAGTTCTTACTGATTTATAAAAATTATATCCGGCAATTCTAAATTACAGTTTCTCGGGCACTGATCCATTAGATATTGTCATAAGCCGTATTTCTGCAAAGATTTTTACCTGCTTCCCTTTTCTCTCACAACAGACATATTTTGGGTATTCTGATGCAACAGCCATTCATGACTTAAACCAGATTAACAGTTATGAATTATTTTTAAATACTGAAAATCGACTGGAGAAAAACCGAAAGATAGATGACTTCTATAACAAATAGCTAAAAATAAATAATGATATCTTTTCCAATATTTCACTTACCAAATGAACAAGATAAAAATGAACTTCAGCTGTTAAATTCCAAGGGGAAGTATACGTATACGATTGTTTATCCCCTTTATCAGCTAGTTCTGGCGTTAACATAGAGCAACAGAAAATGTTATCATTACAATCCTGTGTGGATTATTGTCTGGACAATGAAGAAGACCTGTTCCTTTTTATAACAGACTGTTATGCTAAAATTTTGGATTTTGATATCGAAGAGGTAATTAAAGATATTGAGGTTCCTTTGGTCAGGGTATTGACTTACTTTTGCTAAATGCCACAATTGTCGAAGATTTAGTGCCATTATCGGAAAAGATTTCATGGATTAATTGCTTTTTGGGTCAACAATAATGGTGTTTTTCAGGCCATCATTTAGTAAAATTAAAAATTATGCGGCAGTAAATGAGAATTCTTTCGAAACGAATTTATTTGAACTGCTTAATAGAAAGATTCTTTTCCATGAGCAGATCTCCCCGCCCTCCCTTCCTAAGTTAAAAATGGAACAGTATGGGAAACAGGATTTCGAAGAACTTTTGCAGATTACCGCACTCCAGATTCAGCTGTATAAAAATGTTTATCTTCACTATACTGGGTTTAACGAATGTGACTCAGCCATGGAAGAAGATAAAGCTAAATTCATACATAAATATTCACGCTATGTGGTACTCAAAGAACGATTTATATCGTGTTTTCTCTAAGAGGATAGCTATACGTTTTCCCTTTATTTTTATATGATCTCTAAAATCCGAAGCAGCGTGAATACATGGTATTGTGAAAGCTTGGGGAGGCTCTAGTTTTGTTGCCCAGTAATTTGAAAAAAATCAGATCAGGTCTTTAATTTTTTAGATCCTCTTTTAGCTGTGTAATCCGCTCCCCACGTCTTTTTCTCGAATCTCTTAAAAGTCTGATCTGTTCATTCAGTTCCTTTATAATGCCCAGCAATATTTCTTCCCGCTCATTGTTGTTTGCCTCGACAGTATGCTTTGGTATGCCATCATGATCTGATTTATCAATTAATAATTCCCGGAATGAAACATTTAGACAGTCCAAAATTTTTAAAAAAGCACTAATTTCACGGAGACCTGATGATTTTCTATTTTATTATAATTAGACTGGGAAATATTCAATTTCTCACTGATATAAAACTGACTATATCCTTTTTAATTCGAATTGACTTAATTGAATCCATAATCTCTCTCTGAAATAATTCGGCATCCATATGTTGTATTGCTAGTTATATATCATTGTGGTTTGTAATAGGAAACTTGCTTTGTTTCGGATTATCCTTTCACCCTTGCTTTGTTCGCTCTCAGATAAAATGTGATCGTTTTGACTGTGAAGACGATATTTATACAAAGAAGCACTGATATGTTTACTTTTTTGATAACCTGAGATTTCCATTAAGGGGAATAATATGGCCATATCGTAAGGCATTTTTAAAAAGTTATTTTCTTCATCTTTCAGGAAACTAAGGTGGGGGTCCTGGTGGATTACTTCTTTAAATAAATGATATTTAAATGTCCTAAAATGGAAAGCTTTCCAGGTTACTTCTCTTAAACGAAGAAACTCACTGGATGAATATTTATCACTGACAACTCCGTTTGCGTTCATAATGCTCATTCCGCCATACGTCAGGGCGCAGTTATATTGATGGTATACACCGTTTATAATCGCTAGAACATAGTTGTGAGCCAGCGCATCATCACCATCGAGGAAACATATGATATCATCATCTCCGAAATCGGTGTTTAAAAGCTCGTCTGCAATATTTCTGATGGCGTATTTTCTGATAGTATTCTTTTTTGCAATAAGCTTTTCTGTTTCTTTAATCGATTCTAATCCCCATCATCTGAATCATCGTCCAGCAAAATATGTTTATAATTACCATAGTTTTGCTGCGCGACAGAATCTACACACTCCTGTAAATAATTTCCCGCATTTCTAAAAGGAGTAATCAGGACAATATTATTTTCAGCTTGAATAAAATCCTGTTCTGGATTCAGAACAAAATTATACGGACAGACCAGCTTTAAAATTTTTGAAAGAAGATCACTATCGATATCTTGATCCAGTTCTTCCAGAATATGAATTATATAGTGGAAGAGCCCTTTTGTAATCAAAAAGGCATCAACATCGATCAAATTATTTTCCATCAAAAAGTGACTGCTGAATCTTATACCGTCTGTATGATGATTCTGGATATATAAAAGATGAATGTTGCTATCGACGGCAATTTGAATAGATTTTTCTATTAACGCATATGTTGGTAGTTGGTTTAAAGGATTAAGTACAAATAAAATAACATCCTCCTCATTTTCAATAGCCCACTTTATACCTTCGGACAATAATTGGTTGATCGAATTAAACCCGTTCGGAAAAGGCTGGATAAAAGTTTTATTCTCTCCATGCGCACAAAGCTGGCTACGGAGGTCCGAGAGACAAAATGTTGTTATCATGGAATAATCTTTTTGGGTTTTATATGCTAAATTTATTGGTTTATCCAGGAATGCTCCCAAAAGTGTGTCATAATGCCTTTTTCCGAAAGATACTTTGGCCGCGGATTTCATCATAAGAATATTCAAAGATCTCTTTAACGGGGATAAATGTAAAATTACCAGTGGAAAATTTACGCATAGTCGAACGCATCCGATAAGGCCCGGAATATTGCGGTGTATTCATGAGATCACGTTCGCCGCGGTCATAAGTGGCGACAATATCGGTTACGAGCTGATGTAAATAATTATTCCCTGGAGGGGAGCAAAAATGTTCCGAAGCTAATGTGTCGTTCAATGGATCAATAACAAAATATCCATTTGGCTTGCTTATATATAAGTCCTTAAATAAGCTGATATTATTTAGCGAAATATCCCAGTCAATATAATATCCTCCATAATGATAGACCAAAAGATACCGAGCGATGTCAGCTGCTTCCGCGGTATTTCTGGCGGTAAGAAAAGCTTCGAGAGCAAAGGGATAATGTTTTCCGATAAAATCAGCAAGGGATTCATCATCCCAATAGATAATTTCGTAATTGAAGTCCAGGAGGCTCTGCCACGAACCTAGACACACACTGACTAATTTACTTGGCGATTTTCCTGCGATCTGATGGATTATTTTTGGTAACATGATCCTAAATTTAACGGGGTTTTCAGTTTGAAACTATTCCAGACTTTATTATAATCTAAAAAATTAACGTACACTTTGCCGGGGCTTCAGTATCCCAATTACATCCTCTTTCTCTAGGGATATTAACGGATTCCTTCGATAGGTAATACCGCTTTTTCCTCCAGTGGTGAACACAATTCTTCTCCGTTCATAATAATCCCCTGTGCCATTTTGAATGACGCTTCAAGATTTTTATAGCTATATCTATTTCACCTTCTGATAATTTATAATCTATAGTTTGAATGCAATTTTTGTTAAATTCCATATTATTTCTTTTACTTAGGCTTACAGTTGCTACATGGTGTAGTAATGTATTTCAATGAGATCTCTTTTATTTGTACAATAAAAGAAATACTGTTCTAAGTTAATAATTTTAAAACGAAATAGGGGTAGGTGTAGGTAGATTTTTTAAATATTACCTAAATTAGTGGATGTTTAATAATTCAAAAATTTAAATTGACAATATTTATGTGCGTTAAAATAAATTATTGAGAAATTGATGTGGCTTTTTGTGAGGCCTTTCACATAACTATATAAATAAAAAGTATCGATTATGATCTTCCTGTCTGCTCAGCCTGATGACTATTATTTCATATGGCAATTGGAACTGCAAATTGCTAACTTTCATTCTTTAGGGATTCCAAAAGAAAAAATCCATATATTACTTGGTTTTGATCAAAAAGAGGATTACAGCAACATATCAAAAAGTTTGTAAGTTACTACAGCAAACGAGCTCGTATATTTATTTATGCTGATGAGAGATTGTCCCGTGTTTACGCATCATCGCTTCGACCTCACTTGATAGGTAAGCATTTCGAAAAGTTTCCCAATTTGCAGGAAGAAGCTATTTTTATCACGATTCAGATATTATCTTTAGGGAACTGCCTGATTTTGAAAAATTATCGAACGGTAACAAGTGGTTTGCGTCAAATATTCAGTCTTATCTGGGGTATGACTATCTATATCATATTGGAGGTAAAATGCTAATTGAAGGAATGGCTAAGATAATTGGTATAGATTCCGGGACGGTAAAAGATAACGATAATCATGTAGGAGGGGCTCAATACCTATTAAAAGATCTTGATGCGGCCTTCTGGAGAGAAGCTGAAAAAAATGCGAAGAGTTATTTATATTCCTGGAAAATTTTAATGCAAGGCTACGGGAAAGAGCCTTAATAGCTGGAAAGCAGTTGGTTATTGTTCAATCCTGGTGCACTGACATGTGGGTTTTGCTATGGTGTGGCTGGAAAAGAGGTGCGCAGTTGGAAGTAATACCAGAACTTGATTTTTGCTGGCCTCAAGATCCAATTTCAGAATGGAATAATTGCCATATACTTCATTATTCGGGGTTCATTCTTCTGAAGATAAAACTGCTTTTAGAAAAGGTAGCTATTTAAACTACTCACCGATCTACGATGACGATATAAGATCCATCAGCTCAGATAACTGTAGTGCACCGATGAGGACTTGATCTTGCGGAACAGGGATGAGCTGGAGAAAAGGAGAATCGAGCTCTCAGACATCACTGTAATTATTGACTTATTGGCCTTCGGAAATTCTTATGACCATAACATAGATGTTATAGTCCGGTATTTAATCTGTAATATTAAGGTGGCCATTGTTGTAATAGCCTATCATGATATTCCTGAAAGCCTGAAGGGAATAACTGATCTTTGTTGGGTTGCTCTGAAGAAACAGGAAAATCATGTTAAGAAGATACTGACCCATGCCATTAAAACCGACCGGGCATGTTTATATCCACCTCTGCTCATTGATGCTAAGGAAATTTGTCGATTTCTTCTGACGGAAGACAATAGCGATTATTTGACATGTATTTGTGAGACCGTACTCTACGTCGATCCCTTTTTTTCAGGTGCTTGTGGATAAATTAAGAGATATAAAGGTTTTATCGTTGCATCAGGAGAAATTTCAGCCGACTTTACCCTCCTTCGATCCAAAAATACACCTTGGATTGAAAGAGAAGATTATTGATGCCATCATGACTCAAAATGGATCTAGCGATCGTAGTGTAATTAAACACAGGATAGAATATGGGTATAAATTTTTACCCCATTAAATAGTGATGATAAGCTAACAGCGCTGAAGCCTGCGGCGGAAGAATTAAAAGACATGACCATCAAAGAAGATCTCGTAATGAAGGGGAGGAAAAAATGTACTTCAGGTAAAATCAGAACAACTGACCCTAATTGCTGGCTGGAATCCACAATAGGAAGGATATGGATCCAATTCCATAATGGTTCAAAAGAAGTGGCCAGTCAGCATTTTTCCATGTTATTGGATGGTCTGGATGAAGTGGATGACATTGCTTTTACATCCGGACTGGTCGGAATAGGGTTTGGCATAGAGTCCCTGTCTCAACGACATATTCTGGATATAGATTCTAATATAGTCCTTGAGGATTTTGATAATCTTTTTTATTCATCGTATCTGTTTGGCAATAAGGAGGAAATAGGTCTACACAATGGAATGGCAGGTAAGCTACTCTATCTCTCTCTTAGGAATAGAAATCAGAATAGCCACAAAAACACACATAGATTCAGATCTTTGATCCATCATGAATGTCTACAGCTTATTCTTGATCAGATTGTAGGCTATTGGCCTTTACCGAAAATTGCGCTGGAAAAATACGCTATGATAGATATCTGCCAGCTTATGATTATATTTTCATCAATAGCTACTCACGAAAAAATCAGTTCCGGCAGTTTACTCCGGATCATAGAAAACTACTCTTTTTATTTTTTAGCAATGTTTAATAAGGCTTCCAACGAAATTAGCTTAGAAACAGGATGCTGCAGTTATTTACTGTGGCAGTGTAACAAGATAGTCGGTGATTTATATTTCATGGGGCATTTTTCTGAACAGTATGCAAAATTCAGTAGTCAACTGCTATGTAATGGTCAGGAAAACTTTGGAATTTTGGCATTTGATAAAGAAGCAATTTTTCAATATTTGGATGGACATACCGCTAGTCATTTTCGCAAATTGGAGGTGGAGCTTAAAAACACGGTATTCTTAAAATTAATATATAACGCTGTTTAATAACTGACGAGATGAGTGGAAAAAGAAGGAAATAAGTTGTAATTTGAAAAATATGTATTCTACTTAAAGAATTAAATAATGTGTTTACATTAAGAAAATTATTTGTATATTGTGTTCTTGGAGCGGGTAGCAATGGTCTATTGTGAATTATGATATAAATATACATCCAATATTAAACAATCTCTAAAATGAAGTTTTTAAACCGTATTCTTGCAACAGCAACTTTCTTAATTTTGTCATATTCGAATGTATATTGTCAAAAGAGTAAAATTTTGGAGGGCGAGATAACTAATGGTAAAACTGTATCTGACAGTATTTATCTAAAACCGGATATATTTATTCCACCAAAATATTATGAAACAATAGATAGATCGGCTAAGGTTTCGGGAAATTCTTTTGTATTTAAGAATAGAGCCACCTATCCACAATTATATTATACTTTTCTCACTGAGGATATAGATGTACTATCATCAAGAATGGGTTCTTTTTTTTATTGATAGTACAAGTTCAAAGTTAGTATTTAACTACCAAAATGGTGAAAACGGCTATGTTATAGGAGAAACAGGAAATGAGTACAGAAATAAATTTCAGCCATTTTTGAAGCCCTATTTCCAAGAAGATAATGATGATAATTTCTATTATCGAATTTCTATGGACAGGTCGGAGAAAATTGATTCTATATACCTGGATTATATAAAAGCCAATCCAGAGTCTTATGTTGCATTATGGCATGTTGCGCAGAGATTTTTACTTTCGGACACACGGCATTGCGGGAAGTAACGTTAGATCATTTTTCTGGAAATGTCAAAAATCCAAAATATGGAATCTGCTTTATCATGATCTACATAATGCTTTAATTAAGGAAGGGCATCCCTTTCCCCTTATCACTCTTAAAGACCAAAAAAATGAACCCCAAAAACTAACTATACCAAAGAATAAAATTGTTCTGGTTGATTTTTGGTTCAGCAACTGCAGACCCTGCCTGGCAGCTTTTCCTAAATTAATAAGCCTTTATGACCATTATAAAGATAAGGGGTTCGAAATTATAGGGATATCGACAGACCAAACGAAAAGAATCGACAACTGGAAGAAAGCGATACAGGAACAAAATCTGCCCTGGAAACAGTTCCTTGATGAAAATGGAACTATTACCTCGTCCTCCATGTATATCAGAATGTTTCCTACCGCTATTCTTATTGACAGAAAGGGGAATATAATCAATAAAAAGATATCTCTTTCCGATCTGGAAGATTATTTAATTAAGGAATTAAACTAAATGTTATCCGCATAATATATATGATTACTGACCTATTTGGGTTTTTTAAGAAATCCGGTTCAAATAACGAAATATACGCTGTCTGCGAACATATTTTAAGGAAAGCAAATATCCTTTTACAAAAACTAATGTTCAGAATCTGTTAAATAATGATCCGAATTTCCCCTCGCTTCTTTCTGTCCAGGAAACATTGAAACACTATGGGATAGAAAATGCGGCGGTTAGGAGAGGAAGCCACAGTTATGAAGAGTTTGATACACCTTTTATCTGTAGTGTACAGCGGCCGGACTGGTCTTCTCCCAACTTTACAGTTGTAGAATCAATTAAAGATGCTCTGATCGAATACCTTAATCCAATTTCCGGGAAGCTGGAAAAAATGAATATTCAGGAGTTCGAGTTAATTGATAAAGAGATCGTTCTATTATTAGATCTGGATTCTGCAAATGATGAACAAAAATTCAGCGAAAATCTTAGGATCGAAAAACTTAAAAAGATCAGTCGTGCGGTACCCTATTTTTTACTGATTGGACTGGTATTATTTACTTTTATCAGTATCTGGAGCAGTGACATCGGTGTTAAATCGAATATTTTCTCAAATTTAGTTTTTTTACCGGAGCCATAGGGTCTTTCATTTCGGCATTGCTTATATGGCATGAGATCGACACAAATAATCCCTTTCTAAAGGAGGTCTGTGGGGAAGGAAACCCAAACAGTAAAATGAGCTGTAATGTGGTTTTGGGTTCTAAAGGTGCTTCGGTTTTGTCCATCAGATGGTCAGAAATAGGAATGTCATACTTCTTAACACAATTATTGTCCACATTTCTTTTTAATGATGATCGGTTAAACTATTCGTTCTTCTGGGCGTTTGCCTCCCTGTTAGCTTCACCCTATATAATTTACTCGATTTATTATCAGGCCAAAGTGATAAAGCAATGGTGCCGCTTATGCCTGTTTATTCAGGGACTACTTATGCTTAACCTGTTGAATGCAATCTATCTTTTAAGTGCTATGGCACCTTTTTCTTCTATCGGGACAATGGTGATAATAAAGATGATTTTATTCGGGTTAACAATTTTATTTTTGGTTCATCTTATTATTCCCATTTTTAAATCGGCATTTGAAAGTGCTGAATACAGAAGGGGCCTGCAAAAAATTCGCTACAACAGTAAAGTGTTTGATGTATTATTAAAGAGTAGTCAGCGAATTACAAAGGGTACAGATGGGATGGGAATTTTAATTGGCGATCCTAATGCACCGATTGAAATTACAAAAGTCTGCAATCCATTGTGTGGACCCTGTTCCAGGGCACATCCAGTTCTTGAAGAAATTATCCGGTTAAACCCCGCAGTTAAAATGCGAGTGATTTTTGTCGGTAAAGGTGAAGAATTCAGTTTGATAACAGCGCCTGTATCTCATTTTTGGCAATTCAGGAAAAATATGGAAGTGAAAAATTACGTGAGGCATTGGATAACTGGTATGAAATGAAAGATAAAGATTATAACCAATTTGCCTTAAAATTTCCAATCGAAGTAAACCTTAAAGTGCAAAAAGATAAGATGGTTACTATGGACAACTGGTGTAATGAGATGAAAATCCGTGCTACGCCAACTATTTTCGTCAATGGGTATGAACTGCCTGTAGAATACAAGGTTGCTGATTTAAAGTATTTTTAACCGATTAAAACAGGTTTTAATCGGTTGAATTTTCAGGCTGTTTGTAATAAATAATGATACTGTTTGTGTTTTAAAGAAATGCATTCAATTTCCCAAGATGCTAGGGACGGATTTAGCATCACAAATCATAAATTTATATTATGAAAAAAATCAATTTAAAGAATTTTAAGACACTTAGTCTTGAAAAACTTACAAAAGACGACCTAAAAAATGTATTAGGTGGTAGTTCTGCGCCTGTGACATCAGATTGTGTGAACGATCCTACATGTAGCACAGGATGTTCTAAAAACAAAGTTTGTAATTACTGTTGTTACGCTTAATCTAACGTTTTAGAGAGAACTTATTCAAGCGGCAAGTTTATTTACTTGCCGCTTTTATATTTTGGTGTTTAAAATTTTGTTTTTTTAATCTTTTCATTTGATAGTCATCGAATGAAAATCAATAACTGTCCTAGCGAATGTATTTTTAAAAACTTACGCCGACGTCACCATAAAAATTAGTGGAACGGTAGACGGGAACATTTGGTTTAAAAGACCAGGAGAAAAATAAAGTTAATTAGAAGATGCTAATTTTTTAAAACCTTCCTGCCCTGAAAATGGTTGTTCAATGACCACAGGCAGGTTAGATTATTGTATTTTTATAGGCTAGGTATTCATTCCCTAGCCTTTTTATTTTATATACTTTCGTTGGCAGATACCTATTGCTGCTAAATATCAAAATACTTGAGTTCAGTTTATTCCTAGAAAAACCAACCTGACTAATTTAGAGCGAGCGCTACGGTGTTCAAAAGAAAATAAATTAATTTTAAAACTTCTTGCAACTATGTTGCAATAATTATAACTTAGTACTGTTGCAACCGGGGATAAGCTGAAAACCCGTTATCACAGTAGGCATTACAATTAAACTTAGTAGTCATGAAAGATTCAGTAGAAAAAATCAAATTAAATCTGGAGGATCTCCAATTAGAAAGTTTTGTAACAAGTATCGATAGCGAGGTGGCAAAACGCCTGTCTGGTGGTTTGGGAAATGTGTCCGAACCAACACATACCGAGCCTACGGATGATCATCATAACCCGCCGGTCAGATGTACTACGGTAATCTGTTAATACAATTATAAGGATAGGGAAGTCAGGTCGCGTACCTGACTTTCTTGTTTATATGTCTGCCGTGGTCAGTATCCCACTTTCAAATAGCAGTCGGATCTGCGCGGATATGTGGGCCTTTAGGGAATTATCCTCATCCAGTTTCCCGATCATGGATCTCAGTTTGTTGCTGACCTGATCACACAATACCGCTCCTGTTAGCGGTGTATTTTCCACCTGTTGTACAATCAGCATACTGATCAACCCAATGTAGCTGCTGCTGACGCCCCATTCGTCAGCTATAAATAGGACGGCCAGCTTATCTGAAGGGAGTGCCAGAGCTCCCGTAGCGCTTCGACAAGGAGATATAAGCTGACGTGGTCGGCCAGTATAAGGGAATGCGGGCTTAGGTCCAGCATTTTTCCATCCGTTAGCTGCTGGATCTTACTTTTGATATAGGCATTTTTCTTGCTGTAACACAGATGGCCTTTATGTTGTTTCCACAGCTTATTTTGGGTCTGCTCCAGTGCAAAAACAGCCTGCAAGCTAGGGGCTGGATCAGCCTGAAGGAGCTGTTCCGTCAAGCAGTTTTCAAAATCATGGAGACCGTTCTCCTGATCAAGGATCTTGCGCATGCTGGGGTGTTGCTCCAGCTGTTGTAGGGTCAGGGGTAGTACGTTTCCAAAGCCCCGCTGCAGGTCCCCAAAGTTTAGCTTGATTGCTTGTTGTACTGATTTATGGGGAGGCGGGAGGCTTGGGCAGAAGATAGAAGACATATCGCTGTCGAGGAGCTGCAGGATACTGTAGCCGATTCCGGCCGCGCCGGAAAGCAGCCCATAGTCGTCACGGCCAGCAGAAATATAGCTGTTGTAACTGCCCGTAGTCTGGTACTGCAGCTGCGCTTTATCAATGACATGCAGGAGCAGTTCACCACTGTATTCCTGTGCCGTATGGGGATAGGTTAGCATAAAGGCAATAGCCCGGCATATCCACTGCAGACGGTATAGTCCTGCCGTTCAGCCTGAAGGATAGTACTGCTGCACTTTTTGGCGATGTTGCGGCATTGATCCAGGTATACTGTTTTACCCGTTGCCCGCCAGGCTGCGAGCCGGGCCAGGCCGATCCCTGCGGCACCATGTGCCCAGGAATTGAGCTCCTGGATATGAGGCAGAAAGTTTTCAGCTCCCAATGCTGTATATTGGCGGTCTGGAGACGATGACTTCCGAGGCGCAGATCGAGCCAGTTGTCAAAATCGGCATGGAAATATTGCATTTCGTAGAGCAGCGCCTCTTCGGCAAGGTACAATAGGGCCTTATTGTTAAAATATTGGGCGACTTCCAGTAGTATATAAGCGATCCCCGAGGCCCCATGGGAAAATCCGGTCAGGCTATCGTAGGCGGATTTGGATTGGTTGTAGTCCCATTTTAAGCCTTTTTCGGAAGGACGAGCTTCGCTGACCAGGCGGTCAATCAGCTCTTGGATGAGTTTGATCAGTGCTGGCTCGGGACGATAATGCTGTAGCAGGGTAAGCACAAATAGACTCCCTGAGTAGCCACTGAGCAGATCGGCTTTAATGGTCTGCCGCACAAGTTGCTCCTGATAGCTTAGGGCAAGTGCATGGGCGCAGTCAAGATACTGCTGACCGCCGCCAAGTTCGAATAACCGAATATAGGTGTAAATTACTCCCGAAAGTCCTGTAAATAAACCAAAGGCCTGCGGGTTGTTCTGCTCTAGATGATCAGAGACAAAATCCATTGTCCGTTGGGCGATATGCAGATCGGCTTGCGATCCGCTATACGAATAACGGGCAAGGAAGAAAAGTGCAATGCCACTATTGCCCTGAAAGAGGTCGGTCGTGACCTTAAAATCGTAGGTCGTTTCACTTGTATAATAGGGGCTCAACCAATATAGCCCGTTTTGGTGCTGCCGGCAGGCCCGGAGGATATGTTGGGTCATCTGTTCGAGATGTTCGGTCAGCCGTTGCCGCTGGGTACTGTTAAAAAGAGTTGTCATATGGGGTTTTGGGAAGATAAAATAGCCTGTAAAGAATGCCGAAGACAATAGGATGCGTAGGCTTCATCCAGATTGGACAAGCCTACTCTGTTGTTGTTCATGTGGATCAGGCTCGCACATATAGCAATCTTTTTTGGGGATCATCTATGGCTGCTAGGTAGCTGCGGAGCAATTGTGTACTCGCTGTTAAAAAGACCGTAGTGTCATCAGACTTTTCTTTGTTGTCGAGATCGCTCCAAAGCTGAGCAATAGCAGGTTTGAAAGTTGCTGCCTTATGATTGAAGTTTTTCTCAAACTGGTCTGACCAAAACCGATGCTCCGCCTCGGGATCCTGCAAAGGATCAAACAGGCGGCGTATCCAGCCTGCGATAAAATAATCGAGCAATTGGCACAGGCGGGGAATCTCCCAGCCGAGGGCTTTGAGCAGGATCAGCTGCAGGTGTATGGCCTCAGTCAAGGGCGACCCACGCTGTGGTTTTGGGACAACATGGGCTAAAATATAGCGGGAGGAAAGGAAAAAATAATGCTCGGCAAAATGGATCGTGTGGGCATTGCCATAGCGGTCTATTTCGGGTTCGTAAGCAACAACCTTCAGCTTGCATCCCAGTGATGGTACCGATCGGATCTGTTGGTCGAGCGCATCCAGTAGATCGGGCTCCTAACAGCTGGTACCTGCATCCGCAAACGGATATGGCTTCCTTCATCCCAATAACGGATAAAGAAAAATAAATCAGCTGATGGTATAAAATGGTCTGCGAGAAAAGGCCTGACAATATGGAGCAGAATCAGGTCTAAACTCACGGCGCTATAAAGGTGTACAGATAACCAATTGCCTCTCATCTTTTTTGTTAATAGTTGTACCATTGGATAAGGTGTTCTTTGACTTGATCCTGTGCTGGCCCTGCTGTCGGATCGAGGGCGGGGAGTACTTCCTCAAGGATAAGGTACTGACCGGCACGGGCCAGTAGCCGAACAAAGAGATCGACTAGAATCGGCTGCTCAAACGAGATATACTGGGGCTTGTAATCATCCGGCAAAAGTTTTTGTGCTTGATGACCCTTGACGACTTCCTCGATAGCAAAGGACCGTTTCCGTAAAAATAAAAAGACGGCAGCGGGTATGCCTGCATCCACTCGCCAGCTGTTGAGGCGTACAAAATACTGCGCAGCGGTCTCCGTCCCTTGCGGCGCGGGTATAACACGCCGCTGGATGCACCAAGTTTTGCGCCGGATAATGACTGTTTCGGCATACACAATACGTGGTAGCAGAATCAGGGGCAGGGTGGCCGGATCCTGGGGAGATATTGTCGGTCGATGCAGTTGATAAAAGGCTGCAGGTAAACTTTGTCATCGCTGTTAAAATGTGCCATCAGCTGATAGAAATTGGAGCGGTTGTAAAAGGATTCCAGACAAAGGTCATAAGCAAATACTTCCTGCTCCCGATAAAATAAGGACAGAAAGTCTTCGCCTTCGATATGGCAAACAGATAACTCGTGTACCGGAATCTGTCTTTCTGGGGATAATGTCGATGTTCGTCCGAAAGGCTGCATTCCTGAAAGAGCAATGGCGGATGGATGTTGGCGTTAAAGAATGAGCCATCGCTCAGCTCGGCTTTCAGCAGGTCGGGATGGAGCCGCTCATTATGACTGCGGATACTATCGCTCATGGCCGGGGAAATAGGTGCAGAAAGCGGCCGCTGACTTTTCCCATCCCCGGCAACACCGCATTGATAACCCCAGTAAGGGTGCTCTCCGAAGCCTTATCTCCAGATTCCGCGTAAAACTGGACGAATATTCCACGTGAGTAGCCTGTTTTTTGATGGCCATTTTGAGCGTGGGACATAGCGTCGAAAAAATGTGCATCAAGATTGAGGATGTCCCGGCCGGAGACCACAATTTCTTTGAGGTGCCGGTCAAGGTTTTCAATCCATGGACCGGAATTTGTTAGCTGCGGCGGAGCCGCCTCTTTTCCTGCTTTTTGACATTGGAATAATAGTCGAAATAGAAATCCAGGATATTGACACTGGCCCGGACAGGATAATGCTGTTTGAAAAAGGAAAGCATTTTTTCTCTTTCGGGAGCCATGGCCTCCATGGGTCGAAGGTACTGCAGCAATGCATCTGTTTTTTCGATAAACTGGCGGACAGCGGCTTCCGAAAGGCTGTCTGTTGTATCGGTGTAACAATCCTCGTAAATAAGCTGTCGTCCTGAAAAATGCAAGGGACCGGGATTTGTTTTTTTGAATGGCGCTGCAGCACTGTTGGCAGTAATCGCTGGGGCTGCGGCGCCTGTTTCAGCCTGGAGCTGTTTAAGAGAGCTATTAACTTCTTTTTCCGCGACTTCCAGCAGCTCTTTCCGTAGCATGACATTGGCCTTCGGGTAGGCTGTCTGAACCGTAGCAAGGCTGTCGAGCAGCCGAATGAGGAGCATCATATCAGGATGGTTGCAGTTTGTCGCGCTTAAAAAATGCCTTAAGGCCTGGCTCCAATGGTGGTCCATCGCCGAAATATCGGTACTTAGCTCCAGAAAACCTGTATCCACCAATTGCATAAGATGTTGTTTTAACTGGCGCCGGTCTGCAGGAGCAACTACAGGTTCCAGCATTTGAATCAACGCGGAGAAAGTCATATTGGAAGTGCCTTCGGTACGCAGCTGTTCTAAAATATAACGCTGCAGCCCCACCGCGGGAAGCTTCTGGAAGGATTCGATATTGTGGTGGTTAAATAAAAGGACAATTTATTCTCTTCGAGCCGGACGGTATTGTTGAGCCTTACCAGCAGATATTCGTTGAGGACAGGATGCTGATTAAGGATGGATTTAATGTATTCAAATAATCCGTTATGGAGGCGGATACCGGATCGGATCGATGGTTTTGCGCTGTCGAAAATAGCGTTATGGTTGCCGATAAACTGTGCCTGTCCAGTATAAGTGAAGCTGCTGAATGGCGATGTTTTAAAGGTCATTCGCGTCAGGTAACGAAGCAGGCTAAAGATCAGCCGCCATTCCTTCGGACCGAAATCTTTGGGATCTTTGCTGATATAGTCGGGGAGCTGGCTGTACAGCACTGGACTGGACAATAGGAGTCCATTTTGTAATAAGGGGTTGCCCGCCAGCTGTTGAAGGTGGCGATGGCTATTGCTCAGATGTTGCTGGTAATGTGTTTCCTGATTGCTTTCGGCAATATTTATGGCAGTTATCAGGTCAAATAGTTTGCGCAGTTGTGCCTGTAATGCGGGCGGCAACAGCGGGCTACAGTCGGTCAGTAATTGAATACTGATGGTCTTATTGTTGTAGATCACCCGTTTGAGCCGGATCAGATTGATACGTTCGGTATCGCCTGGCGCAGTTTGCACCAATTCGTACAGGTGATCGCAGATGGCCGTCTGCAACAGCGAACGCTCCTGCTGCATGTGATGGATATGTTGCAGACGCTGCTCTTGACCTGCAAGGTGGAATGGGGCAAAAGTAGCGACGGGCAAACTTGCATAGCGGACGAGGGAATAGGGAAGGATTTCAATCATGATGCATGGATTTAATAAAGTTGGAATAGCAATCAATTTGTTAACTCAAGCTGATTTTTGATCAGTTCGTAGTAGCTGCCTTTTTTTTTGATCAGCTCTTGGTGTGTGCCTTGTTCGACAAGGGTGCCTTGATCGAGCACAATAATCTGATGGGCATTTTTCACGGTGCTGAGGCGGTGGGCCACGATCAAGACAGTCTTTTCCTCAAAAAAACTGTTCAGGTTATTGACAATCGTTAGCTCATTGTGGGCATCAAGCGAATTTGTGGCTTCATCGAGAAAAATATAGGGTGGATTGCGATAGATCATCCTGGCGATCAGGAGGCGTTGTTTTTGCCCACTGCTCAGCCCATAGCCGTCCCGGCCTATAATGGTTTGGTAGCCGAAGGGCATGGTTTGGATGAAATGGTGCATATTGACCAGTTGTGCCACCTCCTGCAAGCGTCTCTCGTCCTTGACTGATGCACCGGCGTAAATATTGTTGGCGATGGTATCCATAAAGATGTAGCCATCTTGCATGACGACACCACAACGGGCACGCCAGGCCTTGGCATGCAGTTGGTCGAGTGGGGTATTGCCGATGATGATTGATCCTGGATCGGTCCGATAAAATTTGAGCAGTAGCTTGATCAGTGTTGTCTTGCCACTGCCGCTAGTGCCCACTATGGCTGTGATCTTGCCGGCTGGAATATGGAGCTTGATATCCTTGAGGACTGCTTCGCTGTTGGCGGTATCGTACCGAAAAGTTAAATTGTTGACATGGATAGACTGCGGACTGGCGACGATAGGCTGGCTGGGGATATCCTGATCTTCAGCAGTCTCCTGATGTACTTCCGCCATGCGCTGCAGGCTGAATTTGGTGTTCTGAGAGACGCGGGCAAATTCAATCAGTTGGGTCACGGGGCCATTTAACTGCCCGCAGATATAGGTGATGGCCAGCATACCGCCCAGGGTTACATCTCCCTGAATGACCAGCATTGCAGCTGCGTAAGTGATCAGGACATTTTTGATTTCGTTGAGAAAAAGCCAACACCCTGCATAAGTTGATCCAACTGTAGGGACTCCATTTTCAAACCGTAGGACTGATCTTGGATGCCGGCCCAGAGTTGCTGTTTCTCCTGCTCGCTACCCGTCAGTTTGATCTCCTGCATCGCATAAAGATTTCCAGCAGTAGCTGCTGATTGGCGGAGAGTACTTTAAACTTTCGCTGGTCGATCACCTTTCTTTTGTGCTGGAAGGAATTGGACCAGAGCACACTCAGCAGCGCACCGATGAGAAAGATGGCAAAAATCTGCCAGTTGTAGTAAAAAGAACTGCACCAAAAACAAGTAGTGTGATGGCCGAAAGCATAAAATTGATCAGGAATTGGTCAGAAAATCTTCGACACGCTGATTGTCATTGATACGTTGCATATTGTCGCCGGCCTGCCTGTTGTCAAAAAAGAAAATGGAAGTTCCATCAGTTTGGCGAGGAACTCCTTGAGCATCTTGATGCTCGTCCGGGCGCCGATAGCAAACAGGAGTCTCGCCCGAAGGTAATCCATGAGCATTTTGCCGCAGAATAACATCAGCTGCCCCAGGCAAATTAGCAGCAGCAGATGGGTGTTTTTATAGGCGATGCCTTTGTCTACCGTGAGCTGTGTCAAAAGGGGACCGAAAGGGAGATCAGACTGGCAATCAGTAAGCTGATACCGATGGGGATCAGTTTTTGCGGTGGTCTTTGAGCAGGGGCAGCAGGGACCAAACAGATGCAGACGGATCAGCGATACTGGCTTGTGATTCAAAATCAGGGCTTGTTTCAAGCAACAATGCCCGGCCGACACCTGTACCTGCGGCAGTCTCCCAGGAGCGTAGGAAATCCATTGTTTTGATCTTCACTTTACCGTTCATTGCCGGATCTGCAAGGTAGGCAAACTTGGCTGTGATCCGATAAAGTACCACATAATGCTCACGCTCCCAATGCAGGATGCAGGGTAGAGGAGCCTGTTGGCTCAGTACCTGATAGGATAATGATGCCGACAGTGTTTTGAAACCGAGCTGCTGTGCGGCCTCAGCCAGCTGATGAAAACTGGTACCCTGCTTGCCGATGCGGCACAAACTTCGAAAATGGGACAATGGAAATGTTTTTCCAAAATATTTTGTGATGATCTTGAGGCAGGTAGGACCACAATCCATGGCGTCGGGCTGCTTGTAAAATGGAAATCTTCGCTTTGGTCGAAAGGACAGGATCATATACCAACAGTTTGAATAAGTGTTAATGCATCAAAGTTGCAAATATTATTATTTATTTGCAACTTTGATGCATTAATTAATTTACGATGAATAAGTCCTTATCCCTTAGCTTTAGCTTGATCAAAAAGAATTTCAAGTTGCTTACCGCGACCGGACGATCTTTATTTTTTCCTGTATCGTATTTGTATTGCTGACTTTAAGTGGTCTTTTGGGGATATTGCAATATCAGCAGGATGCGCAGGACCGACAGGAGAGCAACAAAAATTTAGCAGCGAGCTGCGGACATTCCACGCAGATGCGCATGATGTGGCCCATTATGGTACTTACCTTTTCAAGCCTTTGAGTCCACTGACGGTTTTTGACCCTGGGCTCAATGATTATTTCGGGACGAGTTATCGGGTGGAGGCGCATGTACAGCATGAAGTCGATTACAGCAATGCGGAGGGTGCAGATGCGCAATTGCGTTTTGGAAGCCTGACATTGACCTTGATCTTGCAGGTGTTGCTTTCCTTTCTCTACCTAACGATGTGCTGCACGATGCTGACACAAGAGCGCGAGCAGGGCACCTAAAGATGCTGCTGACGCATGGCTCCAGTCTTTCCAGACTACTTTGGTCGAAAATCATCGCGTATTATATGTTTGCAATACTCTGGTTGTTACCTGTCTTTATGGGTATGCTGATATTATTATGTTTATTTGACCCTGGGCATCTGTTGCTGGGCAGATTTGGCTTTATGATGCTGGCTTATCTGGTCTTTTATTTTTCCCTGACCTTAATTGCTGCGCTAATCTCTTTGTGCAGTCGTTCGTCGCGTTCGGCGATACAGCTCGCCATGGGAATTTGGCTGTTGGGAGCGATTGTGCTGCCAAAAATCGGGACGACCTGGATTGATCAGCGCTACCCTTTGTCTTCAAGGGCTGAATTTAATCATCAGGTCCGACAGGGCTATCTTAAAGGGATCCATGGGGAAGGTGACAGTAGATCCCGTGTAGAGAAATACCTCGAACAGCTATGTAGCCAATATGGAGTCAAAAAATTAGCGGAACTGCCTCTGAACGTCGATGGTCTGGTCTTGCAGTACAATGAGGATTATCAGCAAAAAGTATTTGACTATTACTATGCTAACGTGGAAAAGATAATTGATCAACAGCAACAAAGCTTATCTGCTATGGGACTGTTGAACCCTTTACGGCATTGAGAAGGTTGTCCATGACACTGTCGGGAACAGATTTTTTTCACCATCAGCTGTTCTTCCAGCAGGCCAGGGATTATCGAAATACCTTTATTCGCCGACTCAACAAAGAAGTTGCTAAAAAAACGAAACATGAGGAACTGCATAAGGTCTCGACAGCAGCCCCGGCCGCACTGTTCCCTGCTTTTCACTATCCTTTTCCGAAGCTTGCCGTTCTGCTGTGGCGGGAGGGTATCCCTCTTTTGGGCTCCTGATCTGGCCATGTGTCCTGGCCCTTGTGTTAGGCTTCCGTCTGAAATTTTTTAAAACTAGGCTATGAATCTCCTTAAACTTATATTTCGATTCGAATGGAAGCAGTTTATTGCACAGCCCCTGCAACTTGCTTTACTATTTTTCTTCATTTTGCTGGGGATACAGCCTGTACACGGGAGGGCATTTTGTCGAGCAGCAGCTTAGGGGCTCGATACCCTCCAAAGGAATCAGCAGCGGCAATTCGCTGAGTTGATACAGCGGTTTGACAGTGATACCAGCACCATAGAAGGGAAAAATTTGGCTGTTCAGGCGGGGCTGCCGCAGGTCATCGAATACCGGGCATCGCCAATCGCGACCAATCCCCGGCAGCACTGGCGCTGATGGCAATCGGACAACGGGATATCCTGCCATCCTATGATATAGTCAATAGTAAAAGGGACTTTTTACGCCTCCCAATACCGCTATAGCCAACCCCGAAAAATTGGCTGCAGGTAATTTTGATTTATCTTTTGTGCTGATCTACTTGATCCCCTGCTGATTATTGTGCTCTCCTATGACTTATTTGCCCGGGAGAAAGAACAACAGACGGATCGCTTGCTGCACCTACATGGAGGAAGTCTGCGACGCATTCTTTTCTATAAATTACTCTTCCGGCTCGGGTTGCTTTGGCTGCTGCTAATGACATTCAACGGTATCGGTTTGATGATGGCGCCGCCTATACCAAAAGATGGCGTTGATTTTCTGCTCTGGAACCTGGCGACCCTAATTTATCTGTTGTTTTGGTTTGTGCTGGCCTGGATGGTCGTCCTCCGTGGAAGCTCATCCCGCAAAAGTGTGCTACTACTCATGGGCATCTGGCTGGGACTGACGATTGTGCTGCCTGCGCTCTGCAATCGGCTGGTCGCACTAAAACAGCCTTTGCCACTACGGACGGAACTGGTGTCCAAGCAACGGGCAACGATGCTCGAGACTTGGGAGATGCCTATACCTCAAATTGTTGAGCAATTTTATAACAATAATCTGCAATATGTGCCGTTGCGGCGACCCACAGATACCGCACAATATGGAAATAAAAGATTTGTAGCTTACTATGATCTGCTGGGGCGAAGAATGGATAAAAATATCCGTGCATACCAGCAAGAAGCACAGCTGCATCAGCGCTGGCTGGATAGGACCAGCTGGCTCAACCCTGTCACCCAGATGCAGTCCCTGCTCAATGAAATTGCCCAAACGGGACTGGGCGACTACCTGCATTATCAGGGGATGTCGCTCGATTTCAGCACCGCTGGGTACTGCATATGAATGGCTTTTTGCTGCGGGATGCCAAACTTTCGAAAGAAGACCTAAAGCACCTTCCACAATTTTCTCCATCTACTGATCCGGGAAGAATAAGCTCCATTGCCTGGAAAATAGCTGGCATACTGTTCCTGACCTTAGCTGTCTGGGCTATAGCAGCGAAAATGCGACCGATGGAAAAGAAATACTAACAACGAATCATATCAAAAATGAAAAGCATGAAAATAAAGCATTCCCTCCTGGTATTTTTCTCTTTATACCAACTTGCCAGCCATGCGCAAGCGACCAACAGGATACCATCTACCGTACCTACAACCTCAAGGAAGTGCGTGTGCAGCAATTGCGAAATACGAAGGTAAAATCAGATACCTTGTCCAATACCTTAAAGCTGCAGTTGCCACTGTTGGAAATCCCTCAAAATATCATCAGCATCTCCTCGGGATTGCTACAGAGCCAGGGGGCGCTCGAATTGAAGGATGTCGCACGAAATGTAAGTGGTGTATATTTTGGTTACAACAGTACACCATTCGATAATTCGGCTATAGTACAGATGCGGGGTTTTATGGGATATACGACCCTGAACGGGATGTCCCGACGGTTTAACTACGGTGCTGCAATAGACGATGAAGCGCTGATCGAAAACATTGAAATCGTCAAAGGGCCCGCCGGTTTTTTGAATTCTTTTGGTGAACCCGGCGGTTCGGTCAATATTGTGACCAAAACGCCAAAATATAAGCTCTTGAACGTCAGTCAATCCTTGGGCAGCTTTAATTTCTTCCGTACCACGGCCGATCTGGGGTCTGCGGTAAAAGATAAAGGGCTTTCATATCGTTTAAACCTGGCTTATCAGCACCGTAATTCTTCCCTCGACTATCTGAAAACAGATAAATATGCCCTGGCTCCGGTAATCCAATACAATTTCAGTCCCAATACCTATATGCTGGCGGAATATAATCTGGTGCGTGGTGAAACAAAAAATGGAACAGCAATTGTTAAAGTGCGCAATGAAGCCGATAAACTCAAAGGACCGATCGCTGTGAATTACAGTGCAGGGCTTGGTCTGCCACGAAGTTATGCCCAGAATCAGACCGCACGATTGTATGGGGTGCATAAATTCAATAAATCCTGGCAGTTGACTTCCCAGTCTTCCTTCCTCTGGTCGCCTTACCGCTCCTGGAATATGACATCTGCAGGAAGTCTGGTTAATTTTAGGGATGGCGATACTACACGCCGGCGTAGTTCGCTGACGATGGGTGCGGGAAGACCTTCTCCACGCAGTTGTTTGCCAATGGAACGGTCACAACAGGTGCAATAAAACATCAGCTTGTATTTGGAGCCGATTACATCAATAGTAAGGACTCTCTATCCCTCAACAACGGAACAGCGCAATTTGTCTACCTCAGAAGCAACCCGGATAATCAGGTCGATGCAGCGGTGAGCAACACGGTAAGAGCTTCGCGGCTCGATCGAAATACCTTCCTCAAATCGGTTTATGCCTACGATAATATTGATCTGCTGGAAAAATTGCGACTCACACTGGGTGCCCGATATACCTGGTACAAAAGTGATCAGGAGTCCATCAATGCCAGAGGCGTTGTTCGTACGAATACATACCATCAGAAGGCTCTATCGCCACGTGTGGCACTGACTTATCTGATGGATAAGGCTACAACCTTTTACTTGCTCTATGATGAGACATTTATTCCGCAGACCGGGCAGAAAGCGATTGTAAATGAAGGGAATGAAGTGGTGGGCTCTGAAGCTGTCAACCCTGAATACGGAACAAATATGGAGCTGGGAGTCAAGCGGAATTTTTCGGTTCCCGGTTGTATACGGGGCTGAGCGCGTTTCGGACGGTCAAGCGAAATGGCGTTATCACCGACCTCGAACATGAGGGCTTTGTCAAAGAACTTGGTCAGGTGATCAGCAAAGGGATCGAACTGGATGTCATCGGTCATGTTACAGATGCGTTATCCCTGGTTGCGAATTATACTTTTGTGGATGCTGTAATTACTAAAAATAGTGATGAAAGCCTGATCGGGAAACAAACACCCCAGACGCCACAACAGATCGTAAATACCTGGGTACAATATGGTTTTCCCTTGAAAAATAAGGCGGTACTGAAGCTCAGCGTTGGTCAAAGTACATGGATAAAACGTAGTACCTCCGAAAAAGATCTGTTTATTCCTGATTTTACCAAATTTGATGCCGGGCTAAATTATACGCACAACAGGCTTTCTGTACAACTTATCGCAGATAACCTGACCAACCGGCGCTATATGGCCTCTGGCGATATCATTTCATCGTACCCTTATGAAGGACGTAACTATTACTACATCGATGGTGACCCCTTTAACATTAGGGCAATAGTAGGTTTTAAATTTTAACGGATATGATGTTAGAAGCAGTTGAATTGACGAAACACTATGGCAGCCATATCGTGCTGGATCACCTCAATTTGCAGGTGGAACCGGGCGAGGTATTCTGCCTGATGGGGCAGAATGGTGCTGGAAAAACGACAACCCTCAATTTATTCCTTGGTTTTATTGCCGCTAGCTCCGGTCAGGCCTGGGTGGACGGAAAGCTGGTATCTCCTGGGCAACAGGCATCGAATATTGCCTATATACCCGAAGTGGTGATGCTCTACCCGTATTTGAGCAGCCTGGAAAACCTGGATTTTTTTAGCCGGCTCGCGGGATACAGGTATCCGAAAGATAAACTCTGTAATTACCTGAGTCAGGTGGGACTGCAGCCCGAAGCTTTTGAAAAAGAGTGGGACAGCAGAGCAAAGGTATGCGACAAAAGATCGGGATTGCAATTGCCATGGCTAAAAATGCGAAAGTGATATTGATGGATGAACCTACCAGCGGGCTGGACCCACAGGCGATGTATGAGTTTAATGAAAATGTGCGCGCAATGAGGGCGGCTGGAAAGGCAATCTTAATGGCTACGCACGATATTTATAGTGCTGTCCACAGCGGTACACGTATCGGCATCATGAAACAGGGAACTCTGGTGAATACGCTTCGTGCAGATGAGATTTCGGCCAACGAGCTTGAAAAGATCTATTTAACGATCATGCGAAGCTGATCGTTATATCTGGCTACTCTAACTTCTTGTCATACAGCTTGCGGTATAAACCTTCCTGCCCTGAAAATGGTTGTTCAATTACCTTAGGCATTAGTTTATTGTATTTCTTATAGGCTAGGCGTTGATTGCCTAGCCTATTTTAATTTTAGCGCGCTTGAACTATTTATTTTTAACACAACGGATTCTAACAGCTTCACTAGGAGCTGATGCGCTCGGCCTAAATGTCAGCGGCTTGATCTCATAACTACCTAAAGTAGTCCGTTTGTCGTCGCTATAGGGCTGCTCAAAGGCTAGGTATTTTTTCCCCGCAAGCAGATAGGCACTTTGGGTAGTTGGCGCAAAACGATACATCCCAGCAGAGATAAAGTAGAAAGACCGGAAATATAAATACTTATCCATTTCGGGTTTTTCAGGCTGATAGTCAACGCCAAAAAACAAGCCTGTCTTCAGATAACTATTATTTCCTGTATCATATTTTGCATGATATATTTTAGTATTACTGGACATTAAAGCAACGATTTCGGCACTGGTCGGAAGTCGCCATGCATTTAATGGTTTTACCGATGCACAGGGATCCTGACCTGTTACGGCAAGTGGCTCTTGTGCATAGGATCCGTTTACACGATACATGCGCATACCTTTGACGCTGTCGTCAAAATCCGTATACCAAAAAGCCTCCGTCTGATCGGTCGGTGATGGCGACCAAGTATAGTAAATGCTCTCATCGCTGGGCGGGGCAAATTGATAGATTCCGTCTCTGTAAATTAGATCGCCTATACTCCAATTCGTGCCTGCCACTGGTATAACGGGATCAGCTGGCGCCTTGAGATTAATCTCCAAAGTGTACTTTACTCCAGGTCGTAGATTCCAGCCTTCTTGTATCACATCAGGCGTACTACCGTTGACGGATACATCACGTAGTTTTATGATACCATTTGCAGTTGCTGGAGTTACGATAAAAGTCGAATCCGAAGAAATTACTTGACCACTTTTGTTTTGGAACACAAGCGGTACGGATTCTACTGCTCCACGATAAGAGATGGCTCGATCTGCAAGTGAGATATCGATGGATTTTTTCGGATGTGAGGGGATATTGCGCCTCTCCAATACGAATTTCGCCGACTGCCGAAGCATCTAACTTCAAGGTAACTTGTGTAAAAGATGCGCTAATTGGGCAGCGAGCTCATTCTGGCCATCTTTTACCTCGAAAGAAACCTGATCCATCATCAGGTCCTCATCTGCGCTCAATTGTTCAAATTTTGCGGTATTCAATTTAGTTCCTGAATTTAGGAAGGGCAAGGGGCATTTGTGCCAGAAGCATAGACGACGAAAGTATATTTGCCATTATTTATTGTAAAATCCTGAACGCTGCTACCTTGTTTAAATGATTTTGTCTCTTTGTATTCACCTGAGGCATCGAAAATCGCTACGTAATATGATGTACCTTCTTTTAGCGCATGCTGTTCACTTGTTCCGGGCACTCTTGCGCTGTTATGGGAAGCTTTGGGATAGGAGGCTTGTGGTCCTACTTCTCTTAGCGTAGCGACTAGTGTGTATTGGTCATTATAAGCGATTTCTTTTGACTGCGACACGTCGGCTGTACGTCGTCCCGTTACAGCGATTTTGCTCTTGTCATCCGGCAAGGAAAATGTCTGCCCGATTTTTAACCGTACAGTGGAACCATTTATGCTGTTGGTATCTGAGTGCTCTTTACTACAGGCATTGATAAGTATAACCAGAACAAATAAAAGGCTACTATAGCTATACCTCATCTTACTTTTCATATTTTTACTTTTCTTAAAAAAATCTTAAATTCTGTTATTTTTTATCCGGGCTAAACGAATTGCAGCCGTCTCCAAGACAGCTGCACTGTTTCATTAAATGGAGCATTTTGGTATTGGATAGACTAAATTCCCTAAAAGTGCTACCAGTCCAATTCTTTTGTCTGCGTTTCGGTTCCCCAGGATTCTGTGAGTGCTGGCTGTACTGAACCTGTCGAAATACTGTACTCTAATGCAAGCTGTTGAACCTGGATAACTGGTGCTTCATAAACAGGTGTATTACAGCCAATGACCAAGTTGTTTTCGTTCTTTTTCATTTTGGATTTATTAAATTTATATTAAATTATTTTTAATTTTATTGTAATTTTAATATTAATTAGATTAATAAAAACAAATTTAAAGGAAATCTTGAATGGGTTTTCTCTATTTATGTTTAAACATATTTGTTGTAGCGATACAGCTACAAACAGGCGTGCTCTTTCGTAGAAAATAGCATAGAGCTTATCACTTCCATGTGGATAGCGGACTGTTTTGCGCAGTCGGGTACTCTGTTGGTGCAGGAGTTGGAAGGTCGTATCAGTAAACAGCTACAGGAGCTGACTCAGATGAATAAACAGGAACCACAACAGGAGACCAGGCATAAAAAGCCGTAACACGATATTATCTACGAAGTTGTTGTGGGCTGTTGGTTTTGTCTAGGTACTGTTTCTCGTTTGGAGATGGAGTAGACTTCGTTTGTAGGTATAGCAGATTTTGCAGGAGGCGCGCGCGCCTAGGGCACACAAACTAAAAACAACTACCGTTGCGATTTAGGCTTCGGTAGTTGTTTTTTTAAACTTTAAGCTTAGATTGCTTTACTGTCGCGCATCATTTTGATAATATTATGTGCTTCAAGTTGTTTACTAAGCTGGGTGTTGATCATACTATGCACATGTTGTGAAAGTTCATTCGATCCTTCAGCTAGTACTGTTTGATAAGTCGATTTGAAGGCATCTTCTCCTTGTTCACAGGTTTCCAGCAAACTTCTTTCGTCATCACCAGTGATATTTACTTTTATGCCCATCCAAACCCTGAATAGCTTACCACTGAGCATCGTACTGTCTGTCGGTTCTTTGCCTTCCAGTTCCACATATGGTGTCAGTTCGGCAATAAATTCATTTGATTGTTCAATGCAGTTCTGAAATGTCGGCAACAATTTATCTAAACCATGGTTGGTGGCCAGATCAATGGCTTTTCGATAGCCTTCAATACGATCGTTATTAATTTTGATAATGTCATTGATGATTTCGGGATTATTGATGTTGTTTTCCATAATACTGTTATTTGTTATCATTTTTATCTATTCAAAAAACAGCCTGTAACCAACTATCGTTTGAAAAATCCAAGATTTAGGTATTTAATTCAGGCCCCGTATTTATTACCTTTTTATTGTCGGGGAATAAATGCAGCTTAAACCCAGATCTTTACTTTCAGCATGTAGAGTTTTCTAACGATTTGCTCTTTCTCCTTGTTCCCAAAAAACGCGAATCTTAAAGGAAAGACGACGAATGTTAAATGGCTACCCATTTCAGGGATGAATATTTTTATATTTAAAAAATTCATTATTTATTTCTTTTATGAAAAAACACCTCTTACTCGTACTAGTTATGCTAGTCAATACACTAGCGATGGCGCAAAATGCTGCAGCTGAGAAACATTTGCACAAAGCATTTGAAGCGATAAAAAACCGCGATGCTAAGGCTTTCAAAACATTGTGGCCCGATCAAAAACATTTTCCGAAATCATTATCAGCAGTGGGGATTTTGATGCCCGTACGTCCGACCTAGCCGAGGTGTACAACGAAAGCAGATATTATAAAATGATGGGAAAAATATTGGAAGATTTTTGTGAGGTTAAAAACGGGGAAATCAATTGGCAAGATTTGTACATCCAAGAAATCAAATCGAATAACAATAATGCCGAAAATTATGAGGGTATTAAGGAATACAGCGGTTTTATCTGGGTCAAAAGCAACAGGAACAAAGAGGAGAATTATGTGTTGCGCTATGTTGATTTAATTCAATTCAAAGAGCAATGGTATGGCGGTTTGTTTAAAGATCTAAAAGCCTTCGATGGTAATTTTGAAGATTTTGTTGCCGCAGAAGAACCTGGCGAACCTATTGCTGCTGAAGCTGCTGAAGCGGCGACTGCTGCCTCAGAAGCGGTAGAAGCAGCGGTTGATAGCGCCGCAGCTATAGTTGAATTACCATTGCTGGAGCAAACTACCTTTTCAACCACCATTAATGGCAGAAAGATGATTCTTAATTGGAAAGTAAATGGGTGGAAAGAAGATCCTTCGTACGATCAAACCACTTATCAATATCAAAACAAAGAGGAGCAATCTTTTGCTGAAATCGTCGCATTGGAAAATGGATATGTGCTATTTATTGAAGAAGATCGCAAAAACTTTTTCCGAATTAAAAATACATATGGAAGCTTAAGCGGATTTTGGTTTTCTACACAAGTAGGAAAAGAAATTCCAGTAACCTTTGCCAGTACCGAAGCGAAGAAATAGATATAAAGTGAAAACATTTGATGTTACCCCAGGTTTGCAAAGTAGCCCAACTTAGCAAGTGGGGAAACAAACATCGAAAACAGCTCCATGAGCATGAAGGGAGCGAATAAATAAAAATAGGAGCTGTGTATGTCTGCCTCTGGATAGAGGCAGACAGCTTATTAGCCTTTATAAGGTTTTTTAGCAGCTTCTATCAATTCTTTCATTTCGAGTTTGATATAGTCCACGTTGGGCGTTGATCCAGTAAGAAAGTATCGGATATTTCCTTCCTTATCAATAATAAATTTAGCCGGGATACCATTGACACCATATTCGGCAGCCATGACTTTTCCTGTCTGCGGATCTTTTTATCGTCGTACAGCACCTCAAATGGATAGTTGTTTTTTGTGATAAAGGATACCACATTTTCTTTGTAATTCTTATCCCGCTCCCACGTATTCATAAATAAAAATTGTACTTCTTTATCGTTTGCGTAAGATTCTTGCGCAGCCTTCATTCCCAGGAAAGATCGTACACAGGGCTGACACCAGGTTGCCCAGAAATCCAGAACTACAACTTTTCCTTTTAAACTGGCCAAGGATACCTTTTCACCCTTTAGATTGAGCAGTTCGAAATTGGGGCCGGTTTAAAGGTGGCCATCTCTTTGATATGGTTGCGGATGTTTTGTGTTAACTCCGTTCTCAGGGAAGCATTGAACTGCTCATAACCTTGGGCTGATCCGTTCAATTCAGTATATAATCTTTTAAGATCATCTTCAACGGCAAACTGTCCTTTGGCATATAACTTTGTTAATATATGATACGCCTCAAGCTTTCTCCCTGTCCCCATCAGCGATTTATAATAAACCATCGCCAAACCATCCGCCTGCTCCGGCGCTGCTTTCAGCGCATTTTCGATATATTCGACAGCCTCAGTGAATTTCTTTTGTGCAACAAGAATATTCACATAAGCCGACATCGAACTGGCATAGCCCATTGCCGCAAAGCGGGCTTTATTGTCCTTTTGTTCTTCGGGCAGCGTGAGGTAATAATAACTATCATCCATAGCGGTCTTCAAAAGTGGCGCTGCAGTAGTCGTATCGCCTGCCTTCAGGAGGATCTGACCAACTGGAATATAACCATTTCCACGCCAGAATCTTTCTTTCATTTCGCCCAGATAATGAACAGCCTTTTGGGCATTTCCATCATTGGCAAAATTCTGCGCCAAATTGGCCAAAACGTAATCATAGGTCAGTGGTTCTTCACTAAAATTTTTAACAGGCCATTTTTTGATCAGTTCAGTATACGCTTTCTCTTTCGCCGTCGACGTGCTTGCATTGTAGAAAACATCCGTAATAAAGGCATCCCGTGTTATTGCGCCCTTTGGGTATTTTTTCTTGGCAATATTTTCAACCGTAGCCATTTCGTTTTCTTTGTCCAGCGAACGGAGGATATTGATGGTCGTACGATAGTCCGCTTCCGTCTTGTAATCTTTGACTTCTGCGAGTAATGTTTTGGCCAACGAATCTTTCTGTACCAATGTGCCTTTCTCAATAATGGGAAGGTATTGTTCGTATCTATTCCCTGTTTGTTGTTGCGCATAGCCTACTGTCGTTGCGAGCAGGAGTGCGAGTGTTAAAGCTTTTACTTTCATGTTTTTCTGTCTTATTTTTCAACATTCTGTTTAATTGACCCGTTGCCCGGATTCTCCGTTGCTCCTAATGGAAAGGGCATAATCCATAGGTGTGATGTTGGGCTCAGTTGGACCACCTTGCCATCGATCGTTTTGCTCAGTGTTGTCGCAAAGGCACTTTCTTTATTGAGGCGTTTGTAATCGGCAAATGGAATAATGGAGTGAATCAGTTCATTCTGTTTGAGCCGCTGAATTTTTTTAATGGCATCCGTGGCATTTTGTGCCGTCAGGTCCGTATAGTTTGCGGCAAGGATCCTTGTCTTACGGACTTTGTTGACGAAATCCATGGCCTTTGGATATTTCCTGACGCGCCTGACATTCTGCGGCAATCAGATAGACTTCGACCGTAGTCAGGCCCTGTGTGTTATAGAACCCGGTCATCGTGCTGGTATAATAGGTGTTGGGCACCACTGTACGCAACTT
This sequence comes from Sphingobacterium sp. E70, assembly GCF_019285695.1. NCBI lineage: Bacteria > Pseudomonadati > Bacteroidota > Sphingobacteriia > Sphingobacteriales > Sphingobacteriaceae > Sphingobacterium > Sphingobacterium sp. E70. The sequence continues at coordinate 4,596,411 of NZ_CP079104.1, forward strand.
CCAGCGTGAAGCGAATTTACTGTCTCCTTTTTCAAATCCAGCGGCACGTTCTACCTGCAGGATAATTCGGAGGCGGTATAGTTTGGTGATTGGCCATGTCTGAAATAATAATTCTCGACATAGGCAAAATCCATGGGAGTCTTCTTCAATGCATAGTTTGCAGGCTCTTCGATCTGCGATTTATTGGCATTATAGTAAGCTGTCCAGTCATATAGTTTGTCATTGTATTCCAGTGCTTTTTCGCTATTTTCCAACGCATCCTGATAGTTGTCCATTTGTAGGTAGATACGTGACAGTAATGCGTAGGCCGCCCCTTTGCCCGGATGCAGGATCGTTTGCCCCTGGTTAGGTAGCTTAGGAAGGGCGCTTTTGATATCATTGATCATGTAGTCGTAGATTTCAGCGATAGTGACCTGCTTTGATGGGGCGCCTATGTCCGCACTTTCAATCAAAGGGACCGATAGCAATTGGCCCGCCGTCTTGCTGTCATAATCCGCGGCATAATAATTTGCTAATGTATAATAGCTGATGGCCCGGAGTACGCTGGCCGTAGCCATCAGTTCATCTCGCTGTTGGGCTGTGGCTTCAGTCATCGTCGGCCCGTGCTCTAAGATGAGATTGCAGACAGATATGCTCGAATAGGCATAATAATAGGTGCTTTCATCGGAATTGTTGTAGATCTTCCGATCCTCTTGTTCTTTCCAGTTATAGTTGATGTCCCACAATTTATAATAATTGAGGTTGGCCGGAGACACAAAACGATCGTTGGGCAAAATAATAGCCTGTGGGATAGGGACCTGGTGAACAGTTGCTTCATCGCGCAACAGTGCTTCAAAATCCGCATAGGTTTGCGGGATTTTCTTGCCTTTGGGCAATATGTCCAAATATTTATTGCAAGAAGCGAAAAACAGAACGGGTATGATCGCAAGGAGGTATATTATCTTTTTCATAAGAATTTTAAATTAGAAGGTTAGGTAAGCGCCAAAAACATAATTCGGTGTACGATAGCCGCCCAGCATATATTTTGCGTTGCTGGATTTGGTAAACATGGCTACATTTTCAGCGTTGAACTGTAACCTTGCCTGTGCCAGGTGCATCTTTTTTATCCAGTCAGCCGGAAGCCGGTAGGCGAGACTAATATTTCGGATCTGTACATTACGGGCGTCCAGGACATTGAGGTCCGCATATTGGTACACGGTGCCACTTGCTGAGTTGTAAAGAGTTGTTTCTTCTGGAAATACCAAACGTGGAATATTGGTCTTCAGTTCGTCACCTTCCTGTTGCCAACGGTTGCGAATATCTTTATTCATCGGTGCAAGGGTCGTAAATGTCAGATAATTGCCGATACCCATATATGGTAGATCTGCGTTTCTGATTTTATGGCCACCCTCGTAAGTGATCATCATTGAAAAATCAAAGTTTTTGTAGGAAAGGCTATTTGTCCAGGAAAGCGTATGTGTAGGTACCTTCGTACCTGCATAGACAATCGATTCCAGCGTCGTCGGCGTTTGTGTGGTTTTGTTTCCATTTTCGTCGTACACCTGCGGTATTCCCTGCTGATCGAGCCCGGCCCATTTGTAGGCATAAATTGCCTCGTATGGGTTTCCTATACGGGGATAGGCGTCGGGGTAATCCAATTGTAGGATATAAAATGGCGCTTTGACATTGACATAAGTAACTTTGTTCTTGTTATAAGCATAAAGAAGGCTGCTGTTCCAGCTGAAATCTTTGTTCTGCAAGATGTTGGCATTTAAAGTCAGTTCCAAGCCATGATTGGTCATCTGCCCATTATTGATGGCATAGGTTGAATAGCCAAAACCTTCTGTGGGTACACCCATGGTGGAGGCGAAGAGGTCTTTCCCTTGTTTTCTATAGTAATCCAGGCTTCCCGAAATACGATTTCTGAACAAACCGAAATCCATCCCAACATTGGTAGTGGTTGTTTTTTCCCACGAAAGTGACGGGTTGGGGCGGTCAGAGACCGTACCCTGTGTTCCTCCGACGTGAGAATTCGTATTGTAATACGCTGTCATAAAAGGGGCAACATTTTGCAATATATTGCCGCCGATACCATACGACGTTCTTAGCTTAAGTTGATTTAACCAGTCCAGCTGCATGAAATTTTCCTCACTCAGATTCCATCCGGCACCCACGGACCATATCGGTTTATTCTGATATTTCGAGCTTGTTCCCCATAAGTTTGATCTGTCCCAGCGCAAGCTTCCGGTGAAGAGGTATTTTTTCGAATAGGCATAGCCAACATTCCCATAAAAGGAAACAAAGCGATTGATAGATTCGTATTGACTGGCATTGTCATACTTTTGGCTGAAAGAACCCACGGTACCTATTTTCGGATCGAGCATGGTGTAGGTGAGCGCATCGGGATCAAAATTGTAGAGATTTTGAAGCTGAGAACGCATGCGGTTGTTCTTGATCTCGCTACCCAATATGGCGTTCAGACTGTGTTTTTCGCCAAAGTCCTTATCGATATTGATCTGTTGCCTAAAATTAAATGCATTATTTTTGAGATCCGTTGTTTTATTGATATTGCCATTGGGCATCATCAGTGTCGCTTTTCCATCCGCAATTAACGCGAATTGATTGACTCTCGATCGCGTATAATAGGAGTTTTTCCGTAGAGAAGCTCGAATTTTTTATTGCTGATTTCATACTGAAAAGAGGTGGAATAGCTTAGCCAGTCTGCAATCTTCGCATTCAATTTGATGAAACTTCGGTTGGAGAAGCCACTGGACTGTTCGATATTGTTTTTATCTCGTCCAATGGGGTGATGTCTAAGGTATTAAGGCCATATTGGTTGATGCTCTTGATAGTTGCCTGGCTCATATAATCGGCCATGTAAGCGGTATAATTACGACCATCGCTATTTTTTAATTGATTGTAAGGCAGATAAGAAAATCCGGGTGCTAGCGCATCATAAGTTTGTCTGTCATCATCTGCATAGTTGAGAAATGAACTCATTTCTACTTCTAACCATTTGTTGATCTGGGTGATATTCCGGAGATTGATGCCTAGATTTTGGTTTTTACTGAAACGGTCTTCCAGGAGGTCCTTTTTGTAGGTCGTCGAAAAGTAGAATTTGCTCTTTTCCGTACCATTGGAAAGATTCAGGTTGTACTGCTGTGAAAAAGGACTCCGTTTAGCATAGTTGGCGACATCGTCATAATAACGATAACTCTGTTGGGAGAGACGGTCCAATTCGGCATTCATTTCGGATTCATTGAGCTGACCGGCGTATTTTTTGAGGATCGTGCGAATACCAAGGCTTCTGTAAGACATATCGTCTAAAGTACTTTGCGCCTGCGCTGGCGTCATTGTTTTTAAATTTGGATTTTGCTGAGCCCATTCCCGTTCGATGCCGATCATGTCCGCGGATGATGCCAGACGATCCGTATTAAAATAATAGGGGTTATGTGTCAGCGTTGCTGAAACATTGATTTCAGTCCCTTTATTTTTTCCCTTTTTTGTGACAATAATAACAACCCCATTTGCCGCGCGTGCGCCATAAATGGATGCTGCGGCAGCATCTTTTAAGACGGTAATGGACGCTATATCTTCCAAATTGAGGTCAGGAGATTTTCTACGACGTTGCCATTGAAATCCATGCTTGTATTGTCTACGGGGAAACCATCGATAACATACAGGGGCAAGGTAACTCCTCTCATAGAGGTTGTTCCACGAAGTAGGCCATTGTGGTACCCCGCAATACGGCCTTCCAGCAAGCTTCCTAGGTTGTTGAGCCGCTGCTGCTGCAGGCTATTTTTCGGTAAGCTGGAGAATGCCCCTGTAGCGCGTTCTTTGGCAATGGTCTGATATCCCGTATTGATGGTCACATCAACTTCCGAAAGACTGGTATTGCTTGGCTTGAGTACGATCGTAGCGGATTCTTCACTGACATTAATTTCAAGGGTCTCGTAACCCAAGAATGATACAGCTAGCGTGGCGCTACGCTGCGGTGAAGTCAACTCAAACTGTCCGTTTTGATTAGACGTTGTCGAGATATTCGTGTTTTTAATTTTTACCGTAGCACCACTGAGCGGGATTCCCGCGGCATTTGAAATTTGGCCGTGCAATTTGTACTGTTGGCTTGGCGCCGATGCTGCTGTAGAAATTGATTTTCCGGCAGATGCATTTTTAATAAAATGGTGTTTTTGACAATCTTGTACTGGATGTTGTTGGCCGTAAATGTTGCATCCAGGGCCTCCTTGAGCGAGACATCGTTGAGGCGAAGTTTAACTTTGGAATAGTCAGTTGTGCCTCATCATAGACGAAATGATAGGCCGATTGTTTTTCAATCTGTTTCATGACAGAAAGAGCTGATTCGTTATTGGCCTGGATGTTAATCTGTCCAAAACTGTAGGAACTGCACAGTACCGAAAAGCCATAGAGTAGCATGGCCCTGGCTTTTTGTTAAGCCTGGACGAATAGGTTTGTTTCATAGTAGGTGTGGGGTTAAGTTATCTGTTTATGCTATTGTTTTTGATGGTTAAATACACTTTGTTGTTTTTCATCTGGCCTTGGATGTCAAAATAGGAAAGGATCTGCATGACATCGTCAAGATTTACGTTTCTAGGGATTTCTCCTGTTATCAGGCGGTTTTCGGCAGCTGTCTGGTCAACGACAAAATCAATATTATACCAGCGTTCCAATTCGCGGACAATATTCTTTACCGAGCTCCGTCTGAAGCTGAAAAGTCCATTTTTCCAGGCGATAATACCACTGATATCGCTGTTTGCCTTTTGTAGATTTGTATGTGCTAAAGTTTGTTGTCCTGGCTGTAAGATCAGTGATTGCTGCTCTTTATTTTTGCGGGTCACTTTTACCTTTCCATGCACCAATGTGGTGATTGGTGCGAGGTTGTCTGCATAGCTCTGGATGTTAAATCCGTACCCAGTACCTGAATTTCATCGTTCCCAACGTTAACTTTAAATGGTTTTTTCGGGTTGTGTGCAACTTCAAAATAAGCTTCACCTTTTAACATGACGGATCGTTCATTGGGGCCAAATTTGGCCGGGTAACTGATGGTTGAACCGGCATTGAGCCATATTTTGGTACCATCTTCCAGTTGAACCTGAAATTGTCCACCCCGGGGTGTCTGTAGCGTGATCATCTGATTGCCCGTCGAGGTGCTGAGATCGAGATTGCCTGTATTCAGTTGTACCATGCCATCCCTATTGATCAGTTTGTCTTGTTGACCCAATGCAATTACCGCTCCATTGGGAAGGCGGAGGGTCGCTTGGTCATGCCCCGGTTTTATTGCGGCAAACAGCTCGGTAGCCTGTTGCATTTCTTTTTCGGAAAGCTCCTGCTGCGTATACTTATAAATTCCAAATGCTGAGCTAAGAATGATGAGTGCTGCTGCCGCATATTTCCATACCGAAATACGTTTTTCCTTTTGTGGAAATAAATGCCGATCCATCGCATCAAGTTGCTCCTGAACAAATTGATCGTCCAATGTCTCGGATGAACTATTTGCTTTGTGCAGATAGAAGCTATGGATGATCCGCAATTCTTCGGGGATGCTGTACCCGATTTATATTTCCGGAATATTTCTTTTAGTGTTTCTTTCTCCATTCTTTAGGCAGATAGCCATAAGAAGGCTATCTAATAGTAATGACGGCCAAACAGGTAAAGGGAGTATGAAAAAAATAAAAAAATGATCAGAAAAAAAAGAAAGAACCAAATTTCGTACGCAGGATGCGTAAGGCATTATGTACCTGTTTTTAATTGTTTTCTCGGAAGTAGATAAGAGCGCACTGATTTCTTTATAACTACGGCCTTGCTCGCGATTGAGTTCAAAAACCTCCCTGGTACGGGGCGATAGTTTACTCTTTTCCCGTTCGATCATAGCGGCAAGTTCTTTTTCTAAGAGGAGGTCATCCGTATAGCAGATCCCCTGCTCTACAAAGGATAAGATATCTTCCCGATATTTTTCAACCACTTCCTGATGGCTAAAATAGTCCATTATTTTATTGCGGATGGATTTGATCAAATACGGCTCCAGCGACTGGCTGATTTCAATGGATGCTCTTTTATTCCAGAGAACGAGGAAAATATCCTGAACGATATCCTTGCTAAGTTCGCTGTCTTGGGTCATTCGATAAGCATGGCGAAACAGGAGTTCTTTATAACGATCGAACAATTCCCTGTAGGCTAACTCATCGTTGGCCTTTACAAGTTGGAAGAGCGTATCTTCTTTTAAATTGTGGTAATCGTACTGCACCGGGTTGTTGAGTTGATACTAGTTTGTAGAGCTAATTTAGGACATTGTTTTCAAAAATAAAAAACGAAAGTTTTAAAGCCTATTGACCGATTTTGTGTTTACTTCACTTTTTCCTTGTCATGGATCCAATTCGCTGTAAGTTTCATCCGCCTATAGACGGACGAAACTTGCAGCGCGTATTATTTCGTTTTTCTAAGTATCAGCGTGCTGGTAGAAGGGGACAATTCATATCGATTGAATTTATCTTTCTTTTGAGAACCTTCAATTTCATACCCACTCGCTGGATTGATATTCAGCAAAACATTTGGCACAAGAGCGGATTGATTAAATTTCAAGATCACACTTTTATCCTTTTGATTGTATGTTAGTGTTTCGATTTCTCCGGCATCAGTGGTCAACCATAGATTTTCTTTTGCTAAGAAAATGCGGCCTTTGGATGCTGTTTTTATAGCCACTTCGATGTTATCCTTATTCTCTTTAAGATTACCGCTAAATGCCAGCCAGCCAAATTCTGGATGTTCTATGATATAAGTGCCTGAATTGACAGCATAGCCATAAAACCCAGTGCCGTAATCGCCCGAGATACCATCGTTGGCTAGTGTAGACGGGTAGGAATGGAATGCTGCAGGTCCAAAGCCATCTGCAGTGACATTGGCGAGTGCGCCCATCATACCGGCATGGCCCACGCGAAGAAGATAGAAATCATCTGGATGATCCCGGTACTCGGTTAATACAGGGATAGCATTTAAAGCCGAGCCATAATGATGAAGTTGACGCTCGATACGGGATAATTTTCCGCCATAGACAAAATCCCAGTAACGACGGGCACTGCCATTATATCCCCAATGTGGCACGGTAGGCATATACGCTAGAATAGCATTTAAGGTAACCCGGATTTTGTCGTCAAAACCAAAGTATCGGGACCATAAATAGACTTCTTCCTGTCCGGTAGAGTCCCAGGGCATTTCACTCCCAAATGGATAATCAAGGCCTTTCCAATGTTCGGCCCGTTTACGCATCACAGCTTCCAATTGATTCGCTTCCGCTGTTAATCCCTCACGACGTAAATCATGGAGGATAAGCAAAAGATACTGCCTTCCATTTGTCCAAATTGGGCATAATAGGTGCTTTTTCAATCATCGCCATGCTTGTTTGAAAAGCACGGTCCAGATAGACATTCCAGCGCTCTTCCTGGACAAGATCATGGTAATCGCGAGCGAGACGATACATGACCCAATGTGCAGCAGCAACATGCGGATAGTTATAAGAACGGCCAATATTATCCGCTTCTTTTTTAGGCCATGCCGACCAGGTCTTCCAGTTGATAGCTGCTTCGTAAGTGCCTGCTGGCATAACGTCAGGCTCATAATAAAATAAACTCTTGACCACGCCATATTTTTGATCACCTTCCTTGTGCTGGATACGACCATATAGGGTTTCATTGACAAAGCGTTTCAATTTTGCGATCTCTGTACGATTTGGTAGCAAAACCTGCTTCATAATTGCCGCTAGCCAACTTGCCGCTCCGGCTTCATCACTCAGACCGGCATACCAAACACGTTGTTCTTGGGTGACTAATTTTTGTCTTCATAATCGTAGCTGATCACAGCGGGAGATCTTCCAAAAGGTCTTTGTCATTCTCGTACCACTGTGTGGTCGTCAAGAAATTTCAAGATCATTCACCACATCTTTTTCTGACTTAATGACTTTATAATGAATGGTTTGTTTGGCCCCATCCTCATAGGTGATGGTCAGCCGTGCTCGTCCCCATTGTTGACCTCTGATCTCATATTGATGCCATTTTTGTGGGGTGTCTTTTTGCTTGATAACACTTAAAGCGCCTTCAGGATAGATAGAAAGGTTTTTAATGGCTTTGTTATGCTTGATAAACAACTTGACAGGATTATCTAATGGAACGACATATCCGGGAACTCCGATGGCCACAGGCCGGTTATTTTTTAGCAGTGTATTTTCAATTTCTTTGATGCTCGGCGCTAGGACAAACTTGAGGGCAAATGTTTTGGATTCATTTGGTTTTAATAGGGTCGAAGTTGCTATGTTCCATTGTTCTACTCCTTTCCATGCTGTTTCGGCAAGTGCTTTGCTGTGGATCATCCACTCATGGAAACCCTCGAAAGTAATACTTCTGGGCGTAGGATCATCAAGTAAGGGGTTGTAGGCTTCAAATCCGGCATTGCTGTAAGGGATCACCCAAGCTCGGACCATTTCCATGCAAATGGTTCACTTGGAGATAGCCGGCATCTTTGCCGATGTATGGGTCGAAAAACACATTTTGTGCATGCGCTTGATTCAAATTTTTCTGATCCATATTATTATTGAAAGGAGAGGTATGCCTAAAGCTCCGATTTCAATAGCTTGATCGGTGGGATTTGTAAGTTGAAATTTCAAGATAAGATCGCCCCCTGCATTCTCCCAACTGCGCTTGACTTTTAAGGGAATATCACCTAATGTTGGGCTGATGTCAGCAGCAGCTAAGATGGTTTTGGAAGGAGTCAATTCGATTACTTTCTTGCGGTCTTTGGCCGAAGAATAATGTGACCAATGGGTTTTCTCCTGACGCTTAAGACTGATGTTGATATCACCGATATGAAAGAAATTGTTGCGATCCCGTTTCGCCAACATTTCCACAGGAGTATAGTCGAAAGCAGCATCACCATGTAGTGGTTGAAAGGCTGATAAAGTTTGGGAGTTATTGAGCACCTTTATTTTTAGGTTATCTAAAGCAAAGCTTTTAGATCCTTGATCGATACCCAAAGTTGCAGGTTGGCTTTTAGTGGCTTTCCATACTGGATGCTCATCCTGTTGGCTAAATACGGGATTGGTCTGCTGGACATAAAGTAAAGTAATCAGGATATAGTAACTATTCTTTAAATTCATTTTGTCAGGTTTAGAAATCTATTACTCTTTATGGATCAGAAAGTGAACTGGTACAAAGTTGATTTATTAGGACCTCTTTTAATTGCCAGATTTTAACCCAAGATAGTCCGTTTTTGATATTTCTATTTAGCGAGTTGTTTTGTAAATAACTAAATACTAAATTTAGCATATATAAATGTATGAATGACATTTAATTAAATTTATTTTGACCCTAAACGATTCATGATTTATGAAACCCATTCAATATCAAGTTCCTATTCCCAAAGATAGGACCGTTTTTATTCAGTAGGATTTGTTGGATAAGTTTTATCCTTATATACATTGTCATGAGGAGTATCAGTTCATCTGGATCAAGGGGAACAGGGCAGCTATTGGGTAGGGAAGGTTATGATGTATATGGCTAATTATAGAAATCTACTTTACGGATAGATTATAAATGTCAATATCCAATAAGTAATTATTAAAAGCCGGTTAGTTTAGCGTTTTTATAGTTGCTTTCTTTGATTAAGGAAATTTTAAATGATTGGAGACCAACTATGGCTGAATTAATGGGGTCATTGCTGATGCTATTGCTAATCGCGTTGACTTAAATTAAGAGCTGCGAGTTATTCGCATTGCGGGTGCGCACTATGATGGGACACAGAAACAAATATCTCGGGCTTTAAACCGGATCGGTTTCAATAGACAAAAATAAACCTAAATGATGAAGAAAAACAACAATAACCCTAACGTAAAGAGATTTATAGTCATTGGTGTACTTTGTATGGCTTCTTCGCTAACAGATGCCCAAGATATGGATTTGTACCAACACACAACAGCCATTGAGCCTTATATCATCCAATACCGCCATGATCTGGAGGCTGTCAATTATTTTTATGGCCCTATGCCCAAAAATGGGGATTTCAGCAGTCGGCAGCTTCGCCCGAGCAGATCAATAGACTGCTCAAGATCGATGCGGACTATTTAGCTAAATTAAAAGGTTTTGATTATAAAAGATTGAATACCAGTGGTCAAGTCGATTATATCCTGCTGAGCCAAAAAGTGCAGCGACATCAGGAAGAAAGTAAAGAGGCATTAGCTTCTTACGAGCGGCTAAAGTCTTACTTGCCATTTGCCGAAAATATTCTTCAATTTGAAAAGCAACGTCGACGAGGTGCTGCCGTTGTGGGAAAAGATATTGCTATCCTGCTGGAAAAAACGAGGGATCAGGTTGATGAAGTGATTCAAAAGCTAGAAAATGTAACAACAATCGAGTCCACTGATGTCAATTTCCTTGTCAATACGGTGGAGTCACTACGAATCCGTTTGGAGAGTGCATTTGATTTCTACAATGGTTATGATCCGATGTTTACCTGGTGGGTGCCCAAATCTTATGAAAGTTTAAACGAAAAATTAATCCAATACAAAAGCGCATTGCCGGCAAAGAGTAATTGGAAAGTGTTTAATGATGGAAGTGATATTGGTGGGCAGCCGATCGGAAAAGTTGCGCTCAACAAAAACTGCGGGCGGAAATGATCGCTTATGATGCGGATGAGTTAATACGTATCGCTGATAAGGAATGGGCATGGTGCATGGCGGAGTTATTAAAAGCTTCTCGTGAGATGGGATTTGGAGATGATTGGAAAGCAGCGCAGGAAAAGGTTAAAAATACCTATGTTCCGGAAGGTCAGCAGCCCGGACTGATCAATGCGTTATATGATAGGGCCCAAACATTTATCAAAGAGCATGATCTGATCGTTATTCCTGAATTGGCGGATGAAACTTGGGAATGATCATGATGACGCCTGAACGGCAATTGGTCAATCCTTTTTTACGGGCGGACGTGAGATCAGTATTTCCTATCCGACCAATACAATGACCTATGAGCAGAAGATGATGAGCATGCGGGGAATAATCCACATTTTTCATTGGGTACGGTGCAGCATGAACTCAATCCGGGACACCACCTACAGTATTTTATGAATAAAAGGTATAAGCCCTATCGTGAGGAAAATTTCAATACGCCATTTTGGACGGAAGGCTGGACCTTATATTGGGAATTGCTTCTTTACAGGATGGGATTTGCAAAGACAGCGGAAGAACGTATCGGGATGTTATTTTGGCGAATGCATCGTTGTGCGCGGATCACCTTTAGTATTAAATTTCACTTGGGTGAATGGACGCCACAGCAATGTGTTGATTATTTAGTCAATCAAGTGGGGCATGAACCTGCAAACGCGCATGGTGAGGTGAAGCGATCATTTGAAGGTTCTTACGATCCTTTGTATCAATTGGCTTATTTGATCGGGGCTTGCAGCTGCTGAGTATCAGTGATGAATTGGTAGGATCGGGAAAATGTCCTATACCGAATTTCATGACCGGGTCATCAAGGAAAATTACTTGCCCATGGAGATGGTCCGGGCGATATTGACAAACCAGAAGCTTGAACCTAACCATCAGGCAAAATGGAAATTTTATAATTTTAAATAAGCGCAATCCAACCCTAAATTATGAGTAATCAGGAAAATAGTCAGAATTTCAAAAAGTCATTGGGTTTATTGGATGCAACGATGCTCGTTGCCGGAAGTATGATTGGCTCGGGATCTTTATCGTATCCTCGGATATCGCCCGAAATACGGGTTCTGCTGCCTGGCTGATGGTCGTGTGGGTGATCTGTGGATTTATGACGCTGGCCGCAGCCTTGAGTTATGGCGAACTCAGTGCCATGTTTCCGAAAGCTGGTGGCCAGTACGTTTATCTCAAAGAAGCCTATGGGCCGATGGTCAGTTTTACGTTTGGATGGACTTTTTTGCCGTTATCCAGACGGCTACGATTGCAGCTGTGGGGTAGCTTTCTCCAAGTTTACAGCTTATTTGTTTCCGGTACTAGATGAAGATGTTTATTTGCTGGTAATAGGGGCCTATCATATTTCATCTGCTCAAGTGTTGGCTATCTTTGTCATTTTGCTGCTCACCTTGATAAATACAGGTGGTGTAAAGAATGGTAAAACAGTACAGACGGTGCTGACATTGATCAAAATATTAAGTCTGGTTTTATTGATCATTTTCGGTTTTGCAGCTTTCGATCTGGAGGTGTGGAATCAAAATTGGTCTTCAGCGAATAGGTGGAACCTACAGCAATTAAAAGTGGATGGATCGACAGCAGATTATGCCACTTTTGGTGCGTTTGGGGCCATATCTGCTGCAATGGTAGGGGCATTGTTCAGTAGTGATTCTTGGCATTCATCTTCTGCGGTAGCAGGGGAGATCAAGAATCCGCAACGCAATATTGGCTTGAGTCTGGCGCTAGGAACGCTGATTGTGACAGTGATCTATATTTTGACCAATTTGATGTATACGGGTGTATTGACGATCGAGGAGATGGCCAGCGCGCCTAAAGATCGCGTGGCCATGCTGGTAGCGCAAGAAATTTTGGTCCTGTTGGCATAGCCATCTTGGCGATTATGATTATGGTCAGCACTTTTGGCTGTAATAACGGACTGATCTTGGCGGGTGCAAGGATCTATTATTCCATGGCTAAAGATGGTTTGTTTTTAAGAAAATAGGTACACTAAATAAGAATGCAGTACCGGCTTATGCGTTGTGGTTACAGGCGGCCATCGCCTCGCTGTGGTGCTTGACGGGTAGGTATGGCGATTTGCTGGATATGATTACCTGTGTCGTTGTTATTTTTTATGTTTTGTGTATCATCGGCATCTTTTGGTTAAGATATAAACGTCCGGATCTACCGCGACCTTATAGCGCTTTTGGCTATCCTTTTGTACCTGCCGTCTATATTTTGATGGGAATATCGTTTATTATTTTGTTGGTGATCTATAAACCGCAATTTACGTGGCCGGGTATCATCATCACTCTTTTGGGGATTCCATTATACTATTTTGTGAAACAGAAAGACCTAAAAACATAAGATTACTTATTTTTAATCCTGCCTGAGCGGAACTAGAGGCAGATCAACATATACGATTAAAAAAACACATATGAAGTTAACATTCACAGCTGTTTTATTGATGATATTTCAGCTTTCGACAATGGCGCAAGGGACATTGGAGGACTATAAACGAGCCAAAGAGATCAGAAATTCATTTGGCAGGGTGTATCAGGTACCACAGCAGATTATCTGGTCTGAAAAAGGGGATAGTTTTTCTTATCGGGTGAATCGCAAAGACGGTAAGAGAAGCTTATATCTGGTGGATGCGCTGGCGAAGAAGAAAATAGATAGCGATGTTGCTGCGATTGAAATGCAGCTATCCGCTCAGCTGGGTAAAGAAGTTAAATTAGGCGTTTTGTGGGAAGAGATCTGAAAGTCTTGACGGCAAACGAGGTTGAGTTTACGGAAGAGAAAGTGCTGTGGAAGTGGAATGGGCCGGAAAATAAATTGAGCAGGTTGCGTGATATTCCTTCAACAGGTAATGACCGTCGATCGGATGGATATTGGGGAGCACGATGGGATGATAGTAAGGGTGAATCGGTAGACTCGCCCGATAAGATCTATACAGCGTATATTAAAAATAGTAATGTATATATCAGTAAAAGGGGATTCACAAACTGAGCGACAGTTGACCTTTGATGGCAGTCCCGGAACGTATTATAGCACCCGTATCCAATGGTCCTATGATTCAAAAAAACTGGCGGCTTCAAAAGTGAGAAAGGCTGAAATCAGACAGTTGACTTTACTGGAATCTTCGCCAACGGATCAATTACAACCTAAATTACAAACCAGAGACTATAATAAGCCCGGTGATGCTTTGTCACAATATTATCCAACGATTATTGATGTGATAAATGGTCAACTGATCACTGTAGATCCGGCTCAGGTAGCCAATCAATTTTCATTGTCTGCACTGGTATGGAAGGCAGATAATAGTGGAATCACATTTGAATATAACCAGCGTGGTCATCAACGCTACGATGTGATGGAATTGAGTGCTGTGGACGGAAAAACCAGAGCAATTATTTCAGAACGTAGTGCGACATTTATCGATTATAGTGGAAAGAAATACCGGAATGATCTCAAAAAAACAGCGGCCATCATGTGGGCTTCGGAACGTGATGGATGGAATCATCTGTATTTGTTTGATGCTAAAACGGGGGCATTGAAACAGCAGATTACAAAAGGAAATTGGGTGATACGTAAAGTTGTCCACGTGGATGAGGATAACAAAAGATTATTTTTGAGGCGAGTGGCATGCATAAGGATGAGGACCCGTATCTTGTTCATTATTATACGATTGGTTTTGATGGCAAGGGCCTGAAAGAGCTTACTCCTGAAGCATCTAATCATCAGGGGACCTTTAATCCTGATCATTCTTTATTTGTAGATCTCTACTCTCGGGTTGACCAAGCTCCGAAGGCCGTACTGCGACGTGTGGCAGATGGAAAGATCGTGATGGATTTGGAGCAAGCGGATATTGCTGATCTGGAAGATGCGGGATGGCGCAAACCGGAAGTGTTCAAGTCGCTGGCGAGAGATGGTAAAACAGATATCTGGGGCATTATAGTCCGGCCACGAAATTTTGATCCCAACAAAAAATATCCTGTGATCGAGTATATCTATGCTGGTCCACATAGTGCTTTTGTCCCTAAATCGTTTTCTGCTAATCCAGCAGGACTCGCTGAACTTGCTGAGCTGGGTTTTATCGTTGTGCAGATTGACGGAATGGGAACATCTAATCGCTCGAAAGCATTTCAAGATGTCGCCTGGAAAAATCTAAAAGATGCTGGTTTTCCCGATCGTATTGCCTGGATGAAGGCTGCTGCACTTCAATATCCATATATGGACATTGAAAAAGTCGGTATCTATGGTACTTCTGCCGGCGGACAGTCTTCTGCCGGAGCGCTCTTGTTTCATCCTGAGTTTTATAAAGTAGGGGTTTCATCCTGTGGCTGTCATGATAATCGTATGGACAAAATATGGTGGAATGAACAATGGATGGGCTGGCCGATCGGGCCTGAATATGCAGCTTGTTCTAACATCGAAAATGCATATAAATTAGAAGGAAAGTTGCTCTTGATCGTGGGGAACTCGATGATAATGTGGATCCAGCATCGACTTATCAGTTCGTCAATCAGTTGATTAAACATGGTAAGGATCACGACTTCATTATGGTACCGGGAATGGGGCATTCTTCTGGTGGTGATTTTGGCGAAAAGAAACGTCGCGATTATTTCGTGAGACACTTGCTTGGAGTAGAACCTCCAGCTTGGACGGCTTATTAGCCAAGGTACCCGAAAACTAACGCTCTCTTGCATGTTGTTGAACTTAAATTGGATGAAAATTGAGCTCGCGAGCTCACAATTAATGATATAGTAATGAAAAGTTACACAGTTTTTTTACGTTTTATCCTCATTGCCACGATCCTAACAAAAGGGTTTAGTACCGTACAGGCACAAAGTGGTGATCAGATATTGGATGGAATCGGCGAAACGGGCATGATCGCGCGATATGTCTTTAATGGCGATCTGAAAGATTGGTCGCGCAACAATCTGCATGCTACAGCTGACCGGCATGCTACATTTATCAACGATAAGCGCTTTGGAAAAGTACTGTCCTTGTCGGGTGAAAAAATGATTTTATCCAGATCCCTGCCGAGGCACTGGCGGATATGGAGTCGTTGAGTATCTCGGGGTGGGTTTATCTGCGTTCGCAGAAAAAGACCAGGTTGTTTTTGACTTTGGAAAAGATATACATACACATTTCTTCGCCGCTCCTTCTGGGACAAATCTTCAGGAAGGTTTCCAAAGCGTGATTACTGCTGGGAAAAATAATCAAAGGGAGCTGCTTCTCCAGCATTGGTATTGAACAAGTGGGTCTACCTGACAATTGTGGTGGATATTCCGGCTCAAACGATGACGACTTATGTGGATGCTGTGCCTGTTGGTGAGGCTAAGCAGATACCACGTGAGTTGTCCGAAGTTTTTGGATCTTCAGGAGACAAGAACAAGCTGTTTATTGGAAAATCACTTTTAACGGGATCGCCGACCTTAGATGGAATGTTGCATGATTTTCGGATCTACCGTGTTCCGTTGAGTAAAAATCAGCTTACTGCAATTTATTCCAATGCACAACCTGGGGTAAGTAATCGCGCCGTAAATGTGACCAAAGTGGAGGATAATCTGCCTGAGTTTCCATTGACCCAAGCGCAACTCTATAATGCTTACCTCGTTGCTGTACCGGATGTGCAGGTGGAAACGGCATTAGGAGATTTACCTCGTTTACCAAGCTATGTACCGGGAACCTATAAGGAGGATATGCTTGGCCGTAAAGTACGGGTATTGTGGCCTTCGCCAAATGATAACAGCACCGTCTTGGAAGCTGGACGATATACCATTACAGGACGAGTGCCGGGAACGGATTTGCAGCCTAAAGCAATCGTGACTGTTAAAGCAAGTAAGGCCGCTGCAGCGCCGGGGTTGAAGTTGGCAACTTTTGGACTGAATCAGGTATCCTTGCAAGCGGATGCGCAAAATCAACAAACAAAATTCATTGAAAATCGGGATAAATTTATCAAAACCTTGGCGACGACTGATCCCAATTCTTTTCTCTATATGTTTCGCGATGCATTTGGAAAACCGCAGCCTGAATGGGCTAAACCTTTAGGGGTATGGGATAGTCGGGACACCAAACTCAGAGGCCATGCTACGGGGCATTATTTGACGGCGATCGCGCAGGCTTATGCAAGTACCGGATACGATAAAACATTGCAGGCTAATTTTGCCGGGAAAATGACGTATATGGTCAATAGCCTATACGAACTGGCGCAATTGTCGGGTAAACCACAGCAAGAAGGTGCCGTGGCTGTAGCTGACCCGACTGCCATACCTTATGGTCCTGGTAAATCCGCTTATGACTCTGATCTGAGCCAGGAAGGTATCCGTACGGATTATTGGAATTGGGGTGTAGGCTATATTAGCGCGTATCCGCCAGATCAATTTGTTATGTTGGAAAAGGGGGCAAAATACGGGGACAGATAACGCAAGTTTGGGCGCCCTATTATACCTTACATAAAATTTTGGCCGGCTTAATTGATATCTATGAAGTGAGCGGGAATGAAAAGGCGCTTCAAGTGGCTACGGGGATGGCAGACTGGGTGCATGCACGTCTGAGTCAACTGCCTAAGGAAACGCTGATACAAATGTGGAACACGTACATTGCGGGTGAATTTGGAGGAATGAATGAGACAATGGCGCATCTCTATCGCATCACCCATACGGAACACTATTTGAAAACCGCACAACTATTTGACAATATCGATATGTTCTTTGGCGATGCGCAGCATACACATGGACTGGCCAAGAATGTCGATACTTTTCGTGGGCTGCATGCCAATCAACATATTCCACAGATTGTGGGTAGTATCGAGCTCTATCAGGTTTCTGATCTACCTGAATACTACCGGGTGGCAGATAATTTCTGGTACAAGGCTGTCAATGATTATATGTACAGCATAGGTGGGGTTGCCGGTGCGCGCAATCCGGCCAATGCCGAAGTTTTTACTGCAGAGCCCGCGACCTTATATGAGAACGGTTTTTCTGAAGGTGGACAGAATGAGACTTGTGCGACTTACAATATGCTTAAGTTGACGAGCAACCTGTTTCTTTTTGATCAACGTGCTGAATATATGGATTACTACGAACGTGGACTGTATAACCATATTTTAGCATCGGTAGCTGAAAACACGCCGGCCAATACCTATCATGTGCCACTGAGACCCGGAGCAATAAAGCAATTTGGGAATCCCAACATGACAGGCTTTACCTGTTGTAATGGTACGGCGATCGAGAGTGGTACCAAATTGCAGCATAGTATCTATTTTAAAAGCAAGGATGATCAGGCTTTATATGTCAATCTATTTATTCCTTCTACACTGGAATGGACTGAACGTCAAATAACTGTAGAGCAGAAAACGAGCTTTCCAAAACAAGACGAGACGGAGCTGACGATTAAAGGAAATGGCAGATTTGATCTTCATGTGCGTGTACCAGGCTGGGCAACGAAAGGATTTTATGTGGCTATCAACGGTAAAGCGCAAAAGTACAGGCACAGCCGGGTACTTATTTGAAATTGAGCCGCAATTGGAAGAAGGGCGATCGCATCAGGCTCAAAATGCCTTTCCAGTTTCATTTAGATCCGGTGATGGATCAACAGAATATTGCCAGTTTATTTTATGGACCTATCTTGTTGGCGGCTCAAGAAACTGAGGCGAGAAAAGACTGGCGTAAAGTGACTTTGGATGCGAAGGATATCAGCAGGTCTATCACAGGTGACCCGCAACGTTTGGCCTTCAAGATTGATGGCGTTGACTTTAAACCTTTCTATGATACCTATGGGCGACACTCTGTGTATCTGGATGTTACATTGAAATAATTACAGGATATTATCTGCTCCTCTTCAAAGCAGGGGATGTTTTTAAGTAATACCATTCGCTATCGTGATAGTGTGATCTATTTTAACCGTGGGAACATTTGAAGTCGAAGTAAAGTTGACAAATGTGACGGGCATAAACTCATCTGGACCTCCTGCGACAGGATTGTAAATAGGTATAGTATATCCTATAGCTAAAAATCCTTTGCTGATTACCCAAAGTGTCACATTGTTAATTAAGCACTTGTGGCGCTTTGGATAAAAAACGGTGATAAATGGTTAGTTTATAAGGATGAGACGAGCCAATTATTCGCTATTTCTAGGATTTTACCATAATCCTTTTGAGTATAGCTATACTCAAAAGGATGAATGACTTCGCCTTAAAAGGTGACTGTTAAAGCGATTAAATGTCAGGGTTTGCTGTTGTATTTTTAGCTGTTTTGTTGTTTGTCTTTGGGTATTTTCGTTGCCTCTTTTTTTTAATTTCTGTATTTTCTTTAAGACTTTAATGATACTGGACGGTGGAACTTGGTATTTATCGACAGCTTCCTCTAATAATAAATATCCTTCCATAATGCCCGAAACAGCTAACTGAAGCCTTTCTTTAAATGGTGGTTTAGGAGGATTCGAAGGCTCCATTTGATGGTGCTTTTTCATAGTTATTAATATATGATTAAATAGTTAATAATTTTGAAATAATGGCTAGTTATTTCTATCTGTTTTTAAACTTGAATATTCCAATTGTAGTTGAGTGAAATTTCTGGACATAGAAGTACCAGTATCGCAGACTTTATTATGGGCAGCAATTTAAATGATCAAAATAAATCGGATCCCCATATTTACTTGTAATATATAGAGATCCGATTAAAGATCAGTCGTTAAACTGAATGATAGCAGGCCGTATCGGTGCAGCTATTTTAATATCAATTATTCACGATTTGTCGTACGCAACGGATATTTCGGCCTTCGGATTTGTTGAGGTTTGGATAAGTGACATTTCCCCAGGAGAATAACCAGGCAACTCTTGTGAATGATGATTTAACAGCATAAGCTGTAGTTGAATTTGCATTGTCGGATGTCCAATAATGGCATTCGCCCGAAGCGAAGGCTCCTAATGCGATACCGCCCGGACTACCTGTCACTGTTCCACCAGTGGTACGGTAGCCACCAAAGGACAATACCAGGTTATTATCGTCATAGGCAGCATTGGCCGGATTATCACTATCGCGCTGCCATACATAAGCATATTGAGCGCCCCAAAATAAACCTAATACCTCTTGTTTGTCATCAGGTTGGCCGATAGACTCCCATTCTGCTTTGGTAGACATACGCCAGGTCCCAGCTGGATAAACAGATACACAGGGATCTACATTGGAGGTTGCACTATTTGGTGTAGCTGATTTCCAATTCCAAAACTCCGTATCTCTAGTCGCGGATGTCGAACCGCCAGGATTGGATTTTAATCGATAACTGTCCATGTGGGAGCTGTTATAGATAAGATTCGATCGGGCCCATAGCACACCTTTGACTTTTACAGGTGATTCAATCAAACGTATATTCAATGCATAGGTGGAACCTATCGTAGGTGTGTAAGCTCCTGGATAAGTGTATAGCGGCGGTGCAAAAGTACGGACCCGTGAATCGTCCAAGTTGATTTTTAAGGTGTTAAATTTAATTTTAAAGTTGTTGGCATTGATTGCATCGGTATTTAAGGTGTAAAAGTTCGCCACTTTGACCGTCCCTGTCGGATTGCCACTCTCTGCGATCATCTCTGGCCCCAAAACAGCTTTATTGACATCAACGATCTGAGCAAATTGACCTGTTAATACATTAAAATCGCCCATTTTTAGGACAGTGGTATTTGTGCTATTTTTAACCAATGTAACGCTTGTATTATCTTCTATCGTGCCAAATAATCCCCGCACATTTAATTTGACCTGAATTCTGGCAGTCATCCTTTTGAATATAATATCCAGGTAGTTGGGGCCGTCAAGAGCATCGAATGAACCTGAAGCATATAAAACGTCCTTATTTTCTAACCCCGCACGTGCAATAACCCCGTTACTGCTCATCGTTGGAACGGTGCCATTCTTTTCATTGAGAGAAACGGCATACCAGGTATATTTTTATAGGCAACAAGCTGTATCTGTGGATTTGTACCTGAGGTCGCGACCTGATTGAAAATTTGGGTATTGGTGTTGTCATATATCAAAAGACGAAATTTAACCCCGATATCCATTAATGAAGCGGTAGCAGCTCTCAATCCGCCTGTTGCGGCCTTAGCGGGTCCAGTGTCAGCGATAGTTGGAACATTATTGCGAATAGTTGGTGTTTGTAAAGCTGATCCTTGTTCAAAATCGATCAAGGCATCGACGTCTCCCAACGAAACAATGGGCTGACCCAGTGTAGTAGACTTTTCTTTACCGGATGTTTTTATCGATCCTTGTTTTGAAGATGTCTCGACAATGACTTCCTCAATTCCCTTCACGCCGACATTAAGTACAGCGCCTTTTTCAGGTAGGACCTGTTCGTCTTTTGAAGAACATGAGGTGAGGGATACAAAAATACCCCCTATCATGAATAGACAAATGAATCTTGTGGTTATATTCTTTAGTAACATATACTTCCCTTTTTATTATAGATCAAAGTCTTTGTTTTGGGACCCCTTATCGGTCCAGTCTTCTACCTTAGGTTGATTTGGCGTGCTTGAATTTCCGGGATTAACAGTTCCCGTCGATGTTGCGGCAAGGCCCTGCTCCATTTCAAGCACCAGCGTGCTGACATTTGGGGCCTTGTAAGGCATGTGTTTTTGCATTCTTTTCATGTTTAAAAAAATTTATGATCACCTCATTCTTTAATTAGAATAAAATATATTTATGCATTGGAGAACCCGCGCTACTTCTATAATTAAAATTATTAAGATGACCTTTTGAAGGCGTTTCAGCCAATATTGTTTATAAAATCGTTTAGTAAACTCGTAAACCTTTTTGTTGATCTGAAGCAAAATTGAGCAAAACAAACTCACTGACACTATATTGGTGGTTATAGCTGGCTTTCCTTTTTTAAAAAAATCTAGTAGTAGCACCTAAAACCAAGGGGCAATGGGCAAAATCAAGGTAAATGATAGCTTTCTTTACTAGTTTAAATAATTGTTTCAACACAATATTTTCTTAAATGAGAAATAAAATTTCAGTTATTGAATATATTTTTGAAATTATAATAAGTGTTTTATTACGTAAATTTGTAGTACATTTACTACAATAACTATAATTTTAATTCTTTAAAACCTAAAAGGTATAAGAGTAAACGCTCCCTTGTTTGCTCCAATTCTGACTTCTAAAATTATTTTACTGTATTTCTCCTATAGGATTTGAATAAATATCAGGTAGGGTTATATGACTTGGAAAATTGGTGGGTAAAAGGGGATGGATACACTGAATATTTGTATTTGTAGCTATTCCGCTAGATTTTGTCGCCACATCGCTACATGTCTGATTGTTGAGCCCTAAATGGTATTCTCCGGTAATACATTTTTATAGAAATTAGATGTTGTAAGTCTGTTCGCTGTTTTTAGAGCTGATTTATTGAGGTTGAGAACCTCACTTTGATAGTCAACAACAAATAAATATGGACAGTAATTATTATCATCTTTTTATCCTGATTAATGTAAGCCTCTTAACGGTTAACATTGTATTGTTGCTTATTTCTGTCAGACATTATCTAATTGAGAAAACTAAACCAGGCGAATTCATTGAATCCGATCAATCTTTGGCTATTGAGTCCGACGGTGCTCTGGTAAATAGCGATGTGCCCGATGCGTACTTGAAAGCGGAGTCAAAACGTAGCGATGTGTTGATAAGCAAGATTACCGAAGATCGTTTGTTGCAGGAATTTGAGAAAGCTCAAGCAAAGTTGTTTTTCCTAAAGCGAAGCGTAAGTCTAAATGATGTAGCTGATCTGCTCGGGACTAACCAGCGCTATGCATCCTATATTATAAATAAATATTTTGGCTCGGATTTTAATAGTTACGTACAACGGGCCCGTATTAAATATCTGATCGATTGTGTAGAACATGATCCAAATTTGTTAAAGATGAAGTTCTCCGTCCTTGCTGATAAGGCCGGATTTTCAAGTATCAGTAAATTTTCTTCTGTGTTTAAGTCTGTAATAGGAATTTCTCCTTCCGCATACTTTCAGCGTTTACGGATGAGATAGTGGTACGTAAATATTCAATTATTATACTACCTTATTAGGATCTTCAATATCCTAATAATTTATCACTTTTCGTGTATAGCTGCCAATAAGATGTTATACGAAGACAAGTCACTCCAATAATTTATCATTCTTCAGGCTGCTAATGTCTATAATATAGGTGATTATGCGTGATCTGATCGGAATATTGACCGCATAAGCCATTTAACTTTGGGCTGTGGCTATTTTTTACTTTGATATTTTGTAACCTCTATTTTTTATAATTAACACGCATACCGACACGCTAGAAAGGATTGTCTTTTGGCGAATGGTTTAGATAAACTGTTATTTTCTACAGTGCTACTTGATAACCCTTTCTCGTGCATGCATATTTATATGCATGCACGAGAAAGGGTTGTTTTTTTGGGGTAATGCTGTGACATAGAGTATATTATACTCATCTAGTAGGCCCGGGAAAAATATGTTGAACAAGCCCCAAAAAGAGCATTTACTGTTTATCAATTGGTAAGTAAACGGGTGTATCGTTGATAATTGGTTAATCTGTAGCTACTGTACTACAGGTATTGACTATTTGGTTTT
This sequence comes from Sphingobacterium sp. E70, assembly GCF_019285695.1. Classification (NCBI taxonomy): domain Bacteria; kingdom Pseudomonadati; phylum Bacteroidota; class Sphingobacteriia; order Sphingobacteriales; family Sphingobacteriaceae; genus Sphingobacterium; species Sphingobacterium sp. E70. The sequence continues at coordinate 4,619,701 of NZ_CP079104.1, forward strand.
TTCAAGGGGCTAGCTTTGTTTTCATTACCTGAAATTTGCTGTCTATTTACAGAAAATTGTGGTTTTTAACAGGTACTTAAAGTATTATAAAAGCTTTATTTCTTTTCATCAGGAACAGTATTAATAAGGCATATGGGGCTTGGGTGCATTTTTTTTTGAAAATGGAAAGTCTGGTTTGGTCATGGTTATATTGAGTGGAAAGTTTGTTTTATTCAATTTTGTTTCGAATAAAATAGCAAATGTACTAAACAAATATTCTTGACCGAAATGACTTTGAAAAAGACAATTTTAATGATGTTAGCTGTTGCAGGAGCAAAGGTTTCGCTGGCACAGCAAATGGATGTAAAACGGGATACCGTAGTTACTGTATCAGATGATAGATACCAGGTAAAAACCAATGGGTTTTGGGACAACTGGTTTGTAAATGTAGGTGCGGGAGCACAGATCTACTTTGGCGATCATAATAAGCAGATGAAATTATCTGAACGTCTGACACCCAATTTTGAATTCAATTTAGGAAAATGGTTTAGCCCTGGAATCGGTGTTCGTGCCGGAGTGAATGGATTTAAAATAAAAGGTGTTACGCAAAACGGAAGCCACTCTACTGGTGAAAGATATGAAGGTAAACCTTGGGAAGGTTATTGGTTGTATAACCAGGAATTCAATTATTTCCATATCCATGGAGATGTTTTATTCAACTTGTCGAATATTTTCAGTGGTTACAAAGAAGATCGTTTTTATACAATTAGTCCTTATGCTGGATTAGGTTGGATGGTCACAAACGATGCACCTTCCCAAAAGGAGGTAAGTGCTAATATCGGTATTTACAATACTTTTCGTTTGACCAACGCTTTGGATCTGACGCTCGATATTCGTGGGGCCATGGTCAATGATCGATTCGATGGCGAGACTGGAAACCGGAGTCAGGACGGTATTTTGAGCGGACTCGTGGGATTGACCTATAAGTTCAAAAAACGTGGCTGGGAAAACCGAGTACGGTGGTTATCAGCTATAGTGATGAGGTGTTAAATAGTCTACGTGATAAAGTAAACAAGCTTTCACAGGACAATGAAGCGCTGAAAGCACAGCTTGCTGTTGCAGGTGACAAAACTATTACGAATATCAAGGTCGAGGAAAAAATCCTGGCTGCTCCGATATTGGTGACCTTCCCAATTAACAAAAGTGTTGTCAGCAATGAAGCGCGCGTCAATCTTGGATTCTTTGCCAAAGTAATTAAGACGGGAAATAAAAATGTGGTATACAAAGTAACCGGATATGCCGACAAGGGAACCGGGACTACCGAAATCAATGATCGTCTTAGTCGTGATCGTGCTAAGGCAATTTATAATGTATTGGTACAAGAGTTTGATGTGAACCCAGCGCAATTGGAGGTTGCTCATGAGGGCGGGGTCGCTAATATGTACTATGATGATCCTCGTTTAAGTCGTGCGGTAATTACCATCGCGAAATAAATGAGATTAAGTTTTGTTTTTAAGGTTATGTACGGTTTTTCTAAATGGTTAAGCCGTGCATTTCTTAACACTATTAAAACAAGTCGTTTATTATGAAGCCGTTTCGAAAATACCTATGGAATATTCTTGCATTAGTCTTTTTTCATGTCAAGGTGAAGCTAGCTATGATGCCTCGCAGAAAGTGTCAATTGAGCCCGTGCTGTCCGATTATGAATTTATTGATATTGCAGGAGCAAGACATCTGTTGAATGATGTCAAGGCTGAAAATAAACTGCTAATCTTTTACGATCCACAGGAAAGCAAAGCCAGCAGCAAATAGCTGAAATGAAAAAAAGCACACAATTGGCAGATTTGATAAAAAGGAAAAACTGCGTGTGGTGGCTATTTGTCCTGTAGGGGATCTAAACGATTGGAATACCTATAAAAACACAATTCCGGCACAGTGGATCAATGGATTCGATATTAAAGGTGAGGCTTCGAAAAAGAATTCTTTGCCATCAAATTGTATCCGACCCTGCTGCTTATAAATGAAAACAATGAACTGCTGAAGAGGGACGCTGATTACCAAAGCCTTTTATCGGCTTTGGATAAATAAATGTCGAATACATCCGTCAAGAATCATACCCATTAATAGAATAGATTAAGATGAATAGTTTGGAAATAATGAAGTGGTGTACTGTCATGGTACCTTTTCTATGCGCCATGCTTTTAAGCTGGGGAATGATGCCTTATATCTTATTGATTTCGTATAAAAGCGGTTATTCGATCCAGTGGATGCGCGCAAATTGCATCAGCATATTGTCCTCGCCTAGGCGGAGTGGCCTTTGCGCCTATCCAATGTTGCATATTGGTGATTGCATTGGTCTGCATTTACAAACTGAATATTGGAGAATTGGATCTGCAAGTAGCTTCTTGGATTATTCTACCTAGTATGGCGTTGATGGTCTGTGGTCTGGTTATTCTATTTATGATCGGTATCGGTGACGACCTGATCGGTGTCAGCTATAAATGGAAATTTGTTGCTCAAATCATGGTCGGATGCCTCCTGCCCTTAAGTGGCGTATGGATAAATGATCTTTATGGACTGGGATTTATCATCGGTATCCCGGCATGGATCGGAATGCCGTTGACAGTTTTTGTTGTCGTATTGATCATCAATGCAATTAACCTGATCGATGGCCTGGATGGGCTTTGCTCAGGCGTAGTTTCCATTGGCTTGTTGGTTTTGGGGGACTATTTGCATCATATGGAGCTTGGTTGCATGCGATTTTTGCTTTTATCACAATCGGGGTGATCATTCCATTCTTTTACTTCAATGTATTCGGTACGTCACGTCGGCGAAGAAGGATATTTATGGGCGACACGGGCAGTATGACCCTTGGTTTTTCGATGGCATTTTTAGTGGTCAGTTTTGCCATGAATAACCATTTTATAAAGCCTTTTGCGGATGGAGCGATTGTCGTGGCCTTTTCCACCCTGATTATTCCAATCATGGATGTCGCCCGGGTAATGTTTGTCCGTTGGAGAACCGGAAGGCCGATTTTCAAGCCTGATCGCAACCATTTGCACCACAAATTGCTGCGTGCTGGTTTGAGCCGTCATAGTGCCCTGATCTTTATTCTTGTCATTACACTTGTCTTTTGTCTATTTAATATCGTGACTGTACGCTATATCAGCAACAACATTGTCGTTCTAATGGACCTCATTTTTTGGATCGCCTTCCACTGGTTATTCAATAGATTGGAAAAAGACAAATGATAGTCAAACTACAATTATTTATCAATCTATAAAAAGTTAAATCAATATGAAAATAGCAATTATCGGAGGATCTGGTTTCGTTGGTACAAAACTTATCGATCTGCTTATCCAAGTATCGGATAATGAAATACGTAATATTGATAAATCAGCAAGCAGTAAACACCCTTCCATTACAATGATAGGCGATGTATTGGACAGAACAGGATTAACTGCAATGCTGGCAGGAGTAGAGGCCGTTATTTTACTTGCTGCCGAGCACCGGGATGACGTCAGTCCGGTATCAAAATACTATGATGTGAATGTCAAGGGGATGCAAAATACCCTTGAAGCAATGGAAGCCAATGGGATAAAAGGATCATTTTCACGAGTTCCGTGGCGGTCTATGGGCTAGATAAAGAAAATCCCAAAGAAGATACACCAACGGATCCTTTTAACCATTATGGAAAAAGTAAACTAAAAGCTGAAATGGTCCTGCAGGAATGGTACAGGGATCATTCGGATTGGAACGTGAATATTATCCGACCTACGGTCATTTTTGGGGAAGGAAACCGAGGTAATGTGTATAATTTATTGCATCAGATCGCTTCAGGTAAATTTATTATGATTGGCTCGGGAACCAACCAGAAGTCAATGTCCTATATCGGTAATATCATTGCATTTATCAATTATTTGGTCATGGTTAAGACAACGGGTTATAACGTTTATAATTACGTTGACAAGCCAGATCTTTCAACCAATGATCTGGTGCACTATACTGGAAGGATACTAGGGAAAAAAATACCGACTGTGCGCGTTCCCTATTGGTTGGGAATGTTAGGTGGTTACGGTTTTGATGTGCTGGCTTTTATAATTCGCCGCAAACTATCGATTAGTTCTATCCGTGTCAAAAATTCTGTGCGGTGACACAGTATGATGCGACCAAGGCCATGAATTCGGGATTTATCCCACCCTACGATCTGCAATATGGTTTAAAACAAGTTTTGAAAGCAGAATTTTCTGTATCAAATGAAAATTCTGTATAAAACGCTTTGAATGAAAAAAAATAAATCTAATATACTGGTCCGGGGAGAACTTTGGAGATGCGTTGAGCCCAAGACTAATTGAAGAGCTGACGGGACTGCCCACGCAGTATAAAAGCTGGGAGCCTTCGTATGCCGCGAGATTAAAGAGCCTCGTCGGAAAGATTGTCCGTTTACGATTTGCGGAATTGGACACTATTCTGTGGCCCCAAGAGAAATCGATAATTGCTGTGGGATCAGTGATCCGATGGGGAATTCAAGATCCCGAGTTTGGGGATCTGGCTTTATGAATTCCGATGAGCCTTTTGGCGGCGGAAAAATTCATGCTGTGCGTGGCAAATTGACAAGTCAGAAGCTCCTTCGGATGGGATACCCAAAGTGTGAAATATTTGGTGATCCCGCACTATTGCTCCCATTATGGATACCTGCAAAGAAGGGGAAAAAACACAAGCTCGGCCTCATACCGCATTGGAAAGAGGTTGAAGCATTTCAGGATAAGCTGGGGCATAGCTTTAATATTATCGATCTTCGTACCCATGATGTAGAACGTATTGTACATGCTATTTGCGATTGCGAATATATTTTGTCAACTTCATTACATGGACTTATTGTAGCACATGCTTATGGGATACCAGCATTGTGGATCAAAGAAGGATACATTGATACAGATGGGTTCAAATTTCGGGATTATTTTAGCTCTGTAGATATTCCCTTTTATGAGGGGTTTGAGAATCTGGAGGAGATTTTTGCTAGCGAAAGTGCTTGGATGTCATTGTTTGAAATGAATAGCGACAAAGCCAATAGTCGGGTTGATCTCAAAACGTTACAGCGCCGCCTATTAAAGGCTTTCCCTCTTTCCTTGCGGCGAAAGTATCAGAATTTAATTAGTTAAGACTAACAGGATAACCATGGATTTAAAGAAGCAGGTCACACAGGGGGCAATCTGGGTATTCTTAGACCAGTTTGGCGTACAATTAGTCTCATTTTTGGTGAGCTTGGTGTTGGCGCGCCTATTGATGCCTGCGGATTTTGGTACCATAGCACTTTTCAATGTGGTCATTAATGTTTCGTCTGTACTGATCAATGGAGGCTTGAGTAGTAGTTTAGTCAGGACACAGGCAGTAGATAACCGCGATTTGTCGACTGTGTTTTGGTTCAATATTGTCATGACCCTGCTGCTTTATCTGGTTATATTTATAGCATCTCCTGGATTGCTCGATTTTATACGATGCCTATTTTGTCTCCGATCATTCGCGTGTATAGTATCGTATTAATTATTGATAGTTTCGTTCATGTACAGGCTGTACTTTTTGATAAAAACCTGGATTTTAAAACAACGTTTAAAGTACGATTGCCATCGATTGTCGTGGGGATTATGTGGTGTGGGCTTTGCCTTAGCGGGGTTTGGCGTGTGGTCACTGGTTTATTCAGCATTGATTCAAAACGCACTTTATACCATACAATATTGGTTTTACAGTGATTGGAGACCAACATTTGAATTCGACCGTGAGAAGTTTAGGTACCATTTTGCTTTTGGATTCCGGCTTACACTTTCGGCACTGCTTAATGTCCTCTTTAACAATATCTACTCGATCGTGATCGGGAAACGTTTTGCCGAAACAACACTCGGCTATTATAATCGGGCCGAATCTTTGAAAAATCTGCCCATAAACAATGTTTCTACAGCACTGAATAAGGTGACCTATCCGTTGTTTGCGAAATTTAGTGACGATGATGAAAAACTGCGTAATGCCTATCGTCAGGTCCTTAAGCTTGTAATTTTTATCGTTGCGCCACTCATATGTATCATGATGATTGCTGCAGAGCCGATTATTGGTTTGTTATTGGGTGAAAAATGGTTGCCCGTTGTCCCATACTTCCAGATACTGGCATTGGGTGCTCTTTTCAACCGATACACAACTACAATTTAAATATTTTGCAGGTAAAAGGGCGTGCTGATCTCTACCTCAGGCTAGAAGTTATTAAAAAACTATTGATCATTGTCGCCGTAGTGCTGGGTCTTCGGTTTGGTATTTATGGATTGTTGTGGGGACAAGTAGCCGTTTCGGTCGCATCCCTGTTTATCAATACGTTTTATACCGCTAAATTTCTGAAGTATGCAATGCTGCAACAACTTGCTGACCTTATGCCCAGCATCCTGATCGCCTGTGGTATTGCCGCATTAATCTGGTGGGGAGTGACCTGCTATTGCTCGACTTGCAAATATGGGCAAAAGCTCTTGTCCTGGTTGCAAGTTATGTATTGGCATTCTGGTGGTTCTGTAGCCTGATCCAGTTGGAAGAATATAAGTCCATTAAGGACCTTGTAAAGAATAATTGGCAAAAAAAAATGGTGTAATCAATCGAAATTAAGTGTCACATGTCTATTTTAACTAAAACCTGGAGTATTATTCGTCAGCGCTTGATTTGGCAAAGGCATCGGCATGTTGCATCCCTATGGAACAAGTTGATTGTGCAGGATCATACTGGTCTGCTTAGTCATTATCCGCTGCAGCCAAAGGTAGATTTGCCGCCCAACGGGGTTATCTGGCAGTACTGGGGGCAGGGGTTGGCAGCCGATAGATTACCCGCTATTGTCAAATTATGCTTTCAGTCAGTCGACAAGTTCAAAGGTAATTATACCGTCATTAGAGTGGATGATAATACCGTAGGCCAATACCTAGACCTTCCGGATTTTATACTTGAAAAAAAAAAGCCGCGGGAATAATCAGCCCTACTTTTTTTTCGGATATACTACGACTGGCCCTACTCAAGACCTATGGGGTGTTTGGCTTGATGCGACAATTTTGTTGACGGATAGTCTTCCTACAGCCTTTAGCGCGCAGGATTTTTTTGTTTATCAACGGGATGCAGCAGAAAAATATACCAATTATTGGAAGAATACCTATGCTTTTTACTGGGGCTGGGACAGGCGGCACAAAGTGAAAATGCTTAACAGCATCATTTTCGCCAAAAAGCATGACCCATTGTTGTCTTCTATGACGGACTTACTATTTAATTATTGGAAGACAGCGAATAAAGCAATTAACTATTTTATTTTCCAGATCCTCCATGAACAATTAATGGTTTCGGGGTTGGATATGATAGAGGCCAGATCGTCAGTGATGTTACGCCGCATTTATTACAGACAAAACTTTCAGGTGGCAATTATCCAATCAGTTACAGCGAAATTTTTGAACGTACAGGTATACATAAGATGACTTATTTTAAGGAGGATACAGTGGAATATTTGGAGGAGGTTTTGCAGGGAAATTTGGCTGCATTTAACAATAAAGAAGATAATCTTAAATAAGGAGGATATGGTAAAACACGCATTTTTGATTTTAGCGCATAATGAATTTTCCGTCTTGGAGAAGCTTCTTTATTGCCTGGATGATGAACGTAATGATATCTATATTCATTTTGATAAAAAATTGGATCAACTACCCGATTTTAAGGTGCAAAGGGCTAGGCTTGTTGTGCTGTCAGATCGTGTCGATGTGCGTTGGGGGATGTTTCGATGATCCAGGCAGAATATAATTTGTTTGAGGCTGCAGCTGCACGACAAGCATATGCTTATTATCATGTCCTATCGGGGTTGATCTACCACTTAAACATCAGGATGATGTGCATGCTTTCTTCCATAAATACCAGGGCCGCGAGTTTATCGGCATTTCTAAAGCAGCAACCGAAAAGGAGATTGACCGAAAAGTCCGACGCACTCATGTATACCCCCGACAGTTCAGATCGGGGAAAGGGATTACTGCAATCTGGCGTAAAACAGTGCGGGCCTTGTTTTTGCGTCTTCAGTTTCTTTTGAATATAAAACGAAATGCTGATTTGGTCTTTAAAAAGGACCACAGTGGATCAGTGTAACAGATGATTTTGTGAGGTATATTTTGCCTAAAAAGGAAGAGGTATTAAAAATATACCAGAAGACCTTCTGTAGTGATGAGATCTTTATACAGACCCTTTGTTGGAATTCCTATTTTAGACTCAGACTGTTCAACAGCAGCAATGAAATGCGAGGTTGTCAACGGATCATCGGTTGGAAGGATGGCGAATTGATCGCATGGACAGACGACGATTTTGATAAACTAATTGCCTCGGATATGCTATTTGCCCGGAAGTTCAGTTCCACAGACAGACGGCTCCTTGAACGCGTGGTCAACCATGCCAATATTAAACCGATTCATAACGCTATCTAATATGATCAATGTAATTCGACGCTTGTATCTGAATGTGAGGTATATCTTCTTCAAGACCGTATTGCCCTTTCCGAAGATTTATTCCAATGTTGAAACATTGGAGAAGCTTCTTTCTTCAAATTTTTCGATGGCACGATTTGGAGACGGGGAATTCCATATGATCAATCAGACGGAGAATCTGGGCTTTCAAACTGTTGATGATCAGCTGTCACAGCGTTTACGTGAAATTCTCGGAAGCAATACCGAAGGATGTCTCATCTGTGTTCCCTATGGGCTACATTCGGTGCAACATCTGAATCAAGGGGCGCTTCTTTTGGAAACAGTTTGTCGTTTTTCATTACCGAAAATATATACCCTATTTCAATTTCGCTAAGCCTTATTACGACGCCTGTGTGACAAGACCCTATATCGATTGGCTTGACAAATCCAAGAGCGCCAAATTTTTAAACAGCTCAAGCAGCTGTGGCTGGGCAAACGGATCTTACTTGTTGAAGGACAAATGAGCCGCCTGGGGTTGGCAATGATTTATTCGGTGATGCGGGGGTAGACCGAATCATTACATTATCTCAAAACGCATTTTCGGTATACGATCGATTATTAGCCGAGACAACACGTTTGGCAGCGAAATATGATCTTGTGCTGGTGGCGCTGGGGCCAACAGCAACTGTGCTCGCTTATGATCTCTCTCTGACCGGAATCCAAGCATTGGATATCGGACATGTGGATATTGAATATGAGTGGTTCTTGAAAAAGGCCACACAGAAAATAGCGATTGAAGGCAAATATGTAAATGAAGTTGCAGGTGAGACAGCCGAACTGACTTCGGATGATCAACGATACAAACAGCAGATTATAAGCGAAATTTTTACTTCTTAAAGCATTTATTGATACGATGAACAGTCTACCATTGGTTTCCATTATTGTCCCGGTCTATAATGCAGCGGCTACACTCGATCGAACATTGAGTTCCCTGCAGGCACAGACCTATCAATCTATTGAGCTGATTTTCGTAAATGATGCGAGTACAGACGATAGTTTAAGCAAGTTGATGGAGTTTACAGACGCTGTTTTGAAAGACTCTCGCTTAAAGACAATGGTGATCTCACACCCGGAAAATAGGGGTGTTGCCAATGCGCGGAATACGGCATTGAATCATGCTACAGGTGAATTTATTATGTACGTGGATGCTGACGATACCATTCAGCCGGAAGCTGTTGCAAGTTGCGTGAAAGAAGCGCAGCAGTCTGGCGCTGACCTGGTTTATTTTCATTGGTGGTTGAGCTTCCATAAAAACGGCAGGAAAATGACACAACCTGCTTGTAGCACTCCTTTGGAGGCGATCCAGGCGATGATGGCTGGCAAAATGCGCTGGAACCTGTGGTTGTTTATGGTACGCCGTTCACTTTATGATGAGCATCTGATCAGATTTATTCCGGATGCCAATATGGGCGAGGATCTAACAGTCATGATGAAGCTTATGGTACATGCACAGAAAATTGTCCTCTTGGATAAGGTGTTTTATCACTATAGACAGGACAATACAACCTCCATTAGCAAAACATTTTCGGAAAAGCACAAACAGGAGGTGGAAATGAATATCAAGGAAACTGAAAGCTACCTCAAGGCGAGCGCTTATGCTGATAAAATCGGGTCAGGAATGGATTTTTTGAAGTTGAATATCAAATTGCCATTATTGGTAACTGGACATAAAGCGGATTATATCCTTTGGACAAATTGGTTTAAGTCGTCAAACCCATATATTCTTAAAAATGTATCGGTTTCCTTGCGTACCCGGATGCTACAATGGCTTGCCTGGAAAAAACAATTTTGGGCAGTTAGGCTTTATAATGCAATTGTATTACGAATGATTTATGGATTAATCTACAAATAAGATGATTCGAGCGCTTTTAATTTTTTGTGCCTTGGTGGTCGTTAGCTGTTATTTTTTCTCATTCGGCTTTACGTTTTTGCCACCCAGTGTTAACACCAAAATCATTTTGGCGGGTGTGGGATGTCTGTTGCTATTTGGACAGATGGTTCAGACACGACGTATCGAGATCAGCAAACAGCTATTTACTGCAGCGGCTTTGGCCATTGTTTTTCATTGGTCTGTTTTATCGCCACGGATGTCAACCGTACGGATGACTTTGCTTATGCAACCTATTTTATGAGCTTTGCGATCTGGCTCCTGGCGGCATATACCGTAGCCTTTGTGATCTATAAAATACATGGATTTATTGACTTCCATCTCTTGACATTTTACCTGGCGGCGGCATGTTTGCTACAATGTGTGCTCGCTTTTTGGATCGATAGCTCACCTGCAGTACAGTCGCTGGTCGATCGTTACGTCGAACAGGGGCAGGCTTTTGCACAGGAAGTGGACCGACTTTATGGAATCGGAGCATCATTGGATAATGCGGGGTTCGTTTCTCTATTGTACTCATTATGCTGTCCACATTGTTTACAAAGGATCTGTTCGAAAAACGCCATGTACCGCTTATTGCTATTTTGGTGATAACTTTCTTTGCCATCTTTGTTTTGGGTAACGTTATTTCACGGACGACCTCTATTGGGGGAGCATTGGGATTTGCTTATATACTCCTCTCAACAGGACTATTCAGCCGTATTATCCGCATCGAATTTGTCAGATTTTTCTCTGTCGTATTGATATTACTCTTCCTAGCTACCTTGGTGGCGATGTATTTCTATGAGAGCAATGCAATTTTCAGGGGTATATGCATTTTGCTTTTGAAGGGTTCTTCAATTTTTACGAAACCGGCGAATGGCGTACAGATTCGACCGATAAACTGGCGATGAACATGTGGGTATGGCCTAGCGATACCCAGACCTGGTTCATTGGTACAGGACTTTTTGATGGCTGGATTTTCAATACGGATATCGGCTACTGCCGTTTTGTATTGTATTGTGGAATATTGGGATTTAGTGTTTTTGTGCTGTTTTTTATATTCAATGCGATTGCTTTTATGAAAAAGTACAGCAAGCATAAATTATTATTTCTCATGTTATTGGCCTTTTCTTTCGCGATATGGTTTAAAGTATCAACTGATATCTTTTTGATTTATGCCCTGTTTTATTGTGTTGAAGGACTACAGGGAGCTTTGTTTACCACCAAATTTCATACGGAAAATGAAAATCGTCTATTCTATCTTGGGAACGTATAATGCCGGTGGCATGGAACGGGTGCTTGCAAATAAAGCCAATTATCTTGCTGCAAAGGGGCATGAACTTGTTATTATTACCACAGATCAGAAGGGACGTGGACCGAACTTTCCGTTACATCCTGCGATCCGACAAATTGATCTTGGTATTAATTATACGGATGATCAGGATCTGGGGATGTTGCGCAAAATTTGGTCATTTAAAAAAGACAGCGTCGGCACTATAAGCAGCTCAAAGAGGTCTTATTTGAGCTCAAAGCGGATATTGCGATATCGATGTTTGACCATGACGCCGCTCTTCTCCATCGGATCAAAGACGGGAGCAAGAAGTTGCTGGAGATCCACTTTTCAAGGTTTAAAAGATTACAATACGATCGGACCGGATTATGGAAAGTGCTGAATAAATGGCGTATGCATCAAGATCTCGCCATAGCAAAAAATACGATCGATTTGTCGTATTGACCAACGAAGATTTAGCCTATTGGAAAGGCCTCAAAAATATTGTGGTCATTCCAAATGCACATACTTTCTTACCTACTGAGACAGCCCCGCTTTTGCGTAAGCATGCACTTGCGGTCGGTCGGTTTGATTATCAAAAAGGATTTGATGAGCTCATCAAGGCCTGGAAAAAAATCAATGCAGCGTGTCCGGAATGGACACTGGATATCTATGGAGATGGGCCATTAAAGGAAGAATTAACAGATCAAATTAATCGATTGGGTCTGAGTGGACAGCTGATCCTTCATGCCCCGGTAAAAATATCATGGACGTATACCTTGACAGTTCCATCGTGGTCATGACATCACGTTATGAAGGACTACCTATGGCCCTACTTGAAGCACAGGCCTGTGGTATTCCTATGGTAGCATTTGCCTGCAAGTGTGGACCGAGAGATATCATCCGACAGGATAAGAATGGTTTTTTAGTTGCCGAAGGTGACCTAGAAGATTTTGCTGAAAAAGTATGCCGATTAATGAAGGACCAACAATTAAGAAGTACTATGGGAAATAGGGCAAGGGAAATGTCGGAAAACTTTAGTGAAGAACGTATTATGCGTCAATGGCTTGTGCTCTTTGAGTCGTTAAGAAAGGAGGAGAAGGCTTAATGAAAACGATCGTCATTTCAGCTGTTAACCTAGTAGAGGCTGGCACATTAACGATACTGAAGGATAGCCTGAGCTATTTATCTGCGCTGGCACAGCAAGGAGAGTATCGGATCGTAGCAGTTGTGTACAAGAAATCACTTGTAGATTTTCCGAATATAGAATATATCGAGACACAATGGCCTAAAAAACGCTGGATCAACCGACTCTGGTATGAATATTTTTCGATGCGTTCGATATCGAAGAAAATAGGACCGGTATATCTTTGGTTTTCACTGCATGATACAACACCTAATGTAGTCGCCGAACGACGGGCCGTATACTGTCACAATGCATTCCCTTTTTATCGCTGGAAAATGCATGATCTGCTATTTTCACCAAAAATAGTATTGTTTGCGTTGTTCAGTAAATACATCTATAGACCCAATATACATGCGAATAAGGATATCGTTGTGCAACAGGAATGGTTTCGGAAGGGATTGCATGACATGTTTGGGATTAGTAAAAGTAAAATTATTGTAACCCCGCCGGCACATCCCCGATTGATTACTCCAGGTGCAGTAGCGAACAAAAATAGTTGCTATTCTTTCGTATTTGCGAGTTCACCCAATAGTCACAAAAATTTTGAGGTCATCTGTAAAGCAGCAGAGATGCTGCAAAAGGAAGGAATAGTAGATTTTAAAGTTCATCTTACTATAAAGGGTAATGAAAATAAGTATGCCAAATGGCTGCATCGGAATTGGGGGCATTTGTCGACTGTCGATTTTATGGGCTTTGTCACTAGGCAGGTACTGGAGGAATATTATTGCGCGAGTGACTGTTTGATTTACCCTTCCAGAGTAGAATCCTGGGGCTTGCCGATATCGGAATTTGCGCAATATGAAAAGCCTATGTTGCTAGCGGACCTGCCTTACGCCCATGACACGGCGGCAGGAAGTAAAGCAATATCTTTTTTGACGCGGATGATGCCCAGACACTTGCTGCGCAAATGAAAGCATTGATAAAAGGAGATCGTTCATTTTTGAAGGAGGTCAGGAAGGAACTATTGCAGGAACCATTTTCCTTAAGTTGGGAAGATTTGTTCAATAAATTATTACGCTGATTTTTCAAATTGACAAATTGATTTATAAACATACAAAGATGAAGGTATTACAACTCGGTAAATTTTATCCCATTCGGGGTGGCGTAGAAAAGGTGATGTATGATCTTATGCTCGGACTGTCTGAGGCGGGAGTACGTTGCGACATGTTATGCGCCGCTACAGAAGGGCATCCTGCGGCTGTAATTCATGTAAATTCAAATGCGACACTCTTTGTGATAGACACTGCAATAAAATTGGCAGGTACTATGCTAGCTCCAGGAATGATCTTTAAGTTGCGTGCAATTGCCGGAAACTACGATGTGATCCATATCCATCATCCGGATCCAATGGCAACATTGGCCTTGTATCTCTCAGGCTATAAAGGTAAGGTCATTCTACACTGGCATTCAGATATTATCAAACAAAAACATTGCTCAAGTTGTATAAACCACTGCAGAGCTGGCTGATAAAACGAGCTGACAAAATCCTGGGAACAACGCCTGTCTATGTACAAGAATCTTCATTCTTACAGCATGTACAGCATAAAATTGATAACCTTCCCATTGGTGTGAATGCTATTGTTGCTCAACCAATGGAAGTCGAAGCGATCAGAAACCGCTATTCCAACAAAATTATAGTTTTCCCTTGGAAGGCTCGTGGAATATAAAGGATACGAATTTTTGATCCGTGCGGCGCAACAGCTGGACGACCGTTTTCATATTGTTATTGGGGAAAAGGACCGCTTGAAGATCAGCTTGTACAACTTATTGCTGATCTGAAACTGCAGGAGAAAGTGAGTATGATCGGTTTTGTTGATGATGAAATGCTTGCGAATTATTTTGCTGCGGCGGACATTTTTGCTTGAGTTCGATCTGGAAAACGGAGGCCTTTGCCATTGTGCAAATTGAGGCAATGTCCTGTGGCAAACCTGTGGTATCGACGAAGATACCCGGTTCAGGGTAAGTTGGGTAAATCAACATGAAATCTCGGGCTTGGTTGTTGAACCTGGAGACGCTGAGGCACTTGCACTTGCCATTGGCCGGATCGGATCTGATAACGTGCTCTACCAAAACTATGCTGCAGGAAGCCTAAAGCGTTTTCAAGACTATTTTACCCGGGACAAAATGATAGAAAAATGCATGCTTATTTATAAGCAGGCGTTGGCGACTAACACTCTTTTGGCGAATTGATATGGATAATACGAACATGGAAAAGGCATTCTTCCACCTATTGAAGACAGGGCTCTGGGGTGAGGGAAAACGCAACGAAGAGTTTTTTCCCTTGTCGGATGACGAATGGTCTCTGCTGTACAAACGAGCAAGGAACAAACCGTTGAGGCAATTCTATACGATGGTATCCTGCGTTTGAGACCAGAAAATTTGCCACCTAGACTATTGCAGATAAAGTGGTCGGTACAAGTGGATCGGATTGAGCGCCGTAATCAGCTTGCGAACAAGCATATCGCTGAGCAATATGAATTTTTTACAGGGCATGGCCTACAACCCCTTTTATTGAAAGGACAAGGACTTGCGGCAACTTATGCTAATCCGTCACACCGTGTTTGTGGAGATATTGATTGGTATTTTGAGCGTAAGGAAGAGTTGGCATTAGCTCGTCTTCAATTGACAAGACTAGGTGTTCCCAAATTGCTGGAGGGGAGCCAAGTCTACTTTTGGAAAGAGAGTGAGCTAGATCTTCATGATAGGCTATTTGACCTGTATAACCCATTTTCGAAAAAAAATACTGAAGCAGTTGAGAAGAGATTTTCCGGATACAACGGTAACGCTAGACGGAAAGCAGATTCCAATATTGGCTCCTCAAGTTCAGGTATTGCAGGTTGCGGCACATATTCTTAAACATTCACTTGCCTTTGGTGTTGGGCTGCGCCAATTCTGCGATTTGGCCTCTTTGTATAACAATTATTCCGCGGAGCTGGAAGGAGAAAGATTAAATCAAATTTATAATCGACTGGGACTGAGCCGTTGGTTTACTGCGGTACATCAGCTGCTTGTCGACAATATTGGTCTTCGCAAAGAAAAGCTCCCTTTTCCTGTCTCCAAGACGCCTTCTTCCTTAGCGATTATAGATGAGGTTTGGACGGTTGGTAATTTTGGATTTCATGATACATCCAATATGGAAAAGATAGAAGGCGACTATATGCTGCGTAAAAACCGGACAGCTACCTTGACAAAACGTTTACTGAAATATTTTCCCTATGTACCTAAGGAAGCATTTTGGTTTCCATTTATACATTTTTTTAATGGCGTAAAAGATAGATAATGTATGAGCTCGGGAGCTCGTATAACAAAGCGATATAATATCAGATGTACTAAAATTAACTTATTAATAAAAAATGAAAAAACTCACTTTATGGATTGTTTTACTTGGTTTGGCCCTCTTTAGTTCCTGTGCGACCCCAAGAAAATTGTTTATGTCAATGACATGGTTCCAAATATAGACTATCGTATGCTTGATGTTCCGATGTTAAAATTGCAAAAAAGCGACCGGCTAAGCATCAAAATCAGTGCAAAAAACCCTGAACTTGCGGCCCCTTTTAATGTGATTGGCGGAAGTTACAGTTTGGGCGAAAAGGAAAATGGTGTGAGTAGCAATACTGCTGGACAGGAAAGCCAGAGTTATTTGATCGATCAGCAAGGAAATATCACCTTCCCAATTTTGGGTAATTTCCACTTGGAAGGATTAACCCTGGAGCAGGTGCGTGACCTATTGTCCAAGCGTCTTTCGGACGGCGGGTTTATCAAAGATGCGATTGTCAAGGTTGAGCTTTTGAATCTCAAGGTCAACGTGATGGGGAAGTGAATCGAGTTGGTATTATTGATGTTCCGGATGCTCGTATTAATCTACTGGAGGCCATTTCAAAAGCTGGTGGGTTGACACGCAATGCTGCTTCAGACCGCGTAACGGTCATACGTGAGGAGAATGGCGTACGCAAAAAGCTGATCAATAATATCGGATCTCAAGATATATTCGATTCACCAGCTTATTACCTACAGCAAAATGATATCGTTTATGTGGAGCCGATTGCTGCTGAGAGCACACCGAAGGAAGATCGGACCTGGCGATTTGCCGCCATAGCGACAGGTGTGGTTACTGTCATATTAACTGCGATAAACCTGTTAAAATAACGTGATAAAATAACTAAGAGATGAAAGCAACAGAATATACCACAATACAAAAGACAGATCTATCAATATATTGGATGTGTTAAAGCATTTGCTCTACCATTGGAAATGGTTTGCTTTATCCATTCTTATATTTGGCGCGTATTATTATTACCAGTATGCAAAATCTCCCTTCATCTTTCGAAGTGCGGAAACGATCATCATCAAAACACCGATGAATACCCCGAGAACAGCGCGGATTTCAAGAACGAACGAGGCCTATAACTCAATCAGTGTGGCGAGTGAAATTCTACAGCTAAAATCCAAAGAGCTGATGCGGCAGACGGTGAAACGGATCGGGGCAGAAATGAGCTACTCAATCGTAGAAGGGTTAAGGCAGAAAGAACTCTACAAGAATAGTCCGGTATTAATTACCCTGCCGCAAGTGAAGGAAGAAGCATCGTTCTCGTTTACAGTGACATTATTGGGGAATAATCAAGTATTGTTATCCAATTGGAGTGTAGGAAATAAAGCTTTGGAGATTAAAACTGCCTTGGGTAAGACGGTTAAGACGCCCATAGGACAGCTTGTTGTCCAGCGGAATAAGGATATTACAGATTCGTATCTTGATCAGGAGATCAAGGTAAGCAAATATGCACTGGAGGATATGGTAGACTACTTTGTATCGACCCTATCCATCACACAGATGGAGGAGGATGCCTCTTTACTTCAGTTGGTCTGTGAGGATACCAATCCCAGACGTGCAACGGACCTGATCGGGGAGATGGTGGTCGTCTATAATGAGATCGCGCTGCAGGATAAAAATCAGATTGGTATAAACACAGCCAATTTTATCAGGGAGCGTCTGTCCATCATCGAACAGGAGCTTGGTGCTGTGGAGTCGAATATTCAGGACCTGCGGATACAAAATCAGGGAATGGATGCTGCAACGGTGGGCCAAGCCTATTTTGCCGATACACGTACATATCAGGCCGAACGGACAAAGGTAGAGACCGACATGAATCTTGCGCAAATGATGCGTAATTATTTGGCAGATAAAGCGAAAAGAACTGATTTGATACCCAACAATACGGGCTTGGTGGACGCGAGTGTCGAGGCTCAGATCAGCGACTATAATGCAACACTACTGCGACGTAATCGCCTGATCGAAGGGAGCAGTGAGGCCAATCCTGTTGTTCAGGATCTGGATAAAGGGCTGAATGCAATACGAAACAATATTGCCCGAGCGGTAGATAATGCAATTGGTGGGCTTCATATCAAGGCCAATAATATGAAACGCGAAGAATATCAGGCTCGGGGAAAAGCACTACAGGTTCCGCAAAAACAACGGGTGATGTTATCTGTTGAACGGCAACAAAAAGTAAAGGAAGAACTTTACCTGTATTTATTGAACAAACGTGAAGAAAATGCGATAAATCAGGCAATGACCGAAGATAATATTCGGATTATTGATCCCGCAACAGCATCGTTTCAGCCAATCGGCCCTAGTAAAATACGTAAATTAGGTTTGGGGATAGGAATTGGTTTTATCTTGCCAGCCATTATTATTTTGACCCTATCGATACTCGACACCGGGGTCAGACGCCGTCAGGATGTTGAAGATGCTATCACGGTGCCGCTATTGGGTGAGATACCTTTCATCAGAACGAGGCGATCGGCACAGGATAGTATATTGGTTAGTAGTGTGGGTAGGGATCCATTGACAGAGGCATTCCGTATCCTCCGCACAAACATCAGTTTTATGTCCAGGGGGAAAACATCCTAAAGTAATTACGTTCACATCTTTTATCCCAGGCGTTGGGAAGACGTTTACTTCATTAAATCTGTCCAATACGCTGTCGTTTTTGGATAAAAAAGTTGTTGTTATCGATCTGGATCTGCGCAAGGGAACGCTAAGTAAGCGTATCGGTATCAAAGAGGGCAAAGGTGTGAGCCATTACCTCTCCGATATTAATCTTAGTATAGAAGAAATAATTCACAGAAATTTGCGCGGTGGAAATGTTGATTATATTTCCATTGGTACAGAAGCACCAAATCCTGTTGAATTATTATTGAGCAAAAGACTTGATCAAATGATTGCTGAGCTAAGTAATCAATACGATTATATTATTATTGATGGGGTGCCGATGGGAATAGTTGCAGATGCTACTGTTGTAGACCGTATTTCAGATTTGACATTATTTGTTGTACGGGCGGGGAAAATGGATAAACGTCAATTACCAGAAATACAGAAAATTTACGAAGAAAAGAGACTATCAAATCTTGCAGTGATCCTCAATGGAATTGAAATGGGGCAATCGCGCTATGGTTATGGCTATGGTTACGGCTACGGTTATAATGCCGACGAAGGGCGAGGTTTTGGGAAAAGATTTGCTCGAAAGATTCGTAATCTGTTTAGATGATAAAAAACGTATAAAATATAACATTGTTTTTGATTTACATTTCAAGAATTTTGACGCTAAAAATTGAGTGTTTCCTGAAAATTTTTTTAGTCGATGAAAATATGATCAGTACATAGTTGGGATTATAGTTGATGAATCATATTTATTAAAGTTTTCTTTTATCGTAATGTCCGTTAACTGAAAGTTTTGATAGATGGTAGTTTGAAATCAATAAAATTCTCGTAAAATTTGTTTAGTTGTTCTGGCAAGTTCATTGATTACAATCTTGATAATGGAGATCTGGAAGGTATCATCATAGCATTGAATAAGTAGAGCGTCAAGAACGCAACATGATCTTTCATGTTTTTATTTCGATGAATAAAGCCGTGATCGACTATAGGTCTGATCACGGTCTTTCATTGGAAAAACTAACCAATTAAACGTATAGATTAGATAGTTGTAGATATATGTATTGTAATAAGTTTTAACCTAGTGTCAAGTTGTGTATGAATGAGAAAAAGACGCTTATGTTACATGTCGCCAGGCAGGTATTAATGGGCAAGTTAACGATTGAGGAAGCGATGGAGCAGAGTCAGGTCAAAGATAGGAGAACAATAGTCAGTTGGGCGAAGCGTGCTATGAAAGCTGATCACATTGAGAAAGAACAAAACAAGGATATAAATTGTAAAAATACGAGTGAAAAAGATATAAGGCCTTCAGCTGAGGAG
The DNA here is from genome assembly GCF_019285695.1 of Sphingobacterium sp. E70. Taxonomy (NCBI): domain Bacteria; kingdom Pseudomonadati; phylum Bacteroidota; class Sphingobacteriia; order Sphingobacteriales; family Sphingobacteriaceae; genus Sphingobacterium; species Sphingobacterium sp. E70. The sequence goes on from NZ_CP079104.1 coordinate 4,639,771, forward strand.
AAAATTATACGGCTTGAATCAGAATTGGCTAATTTCAAAAATAGAAACATGGAGTTATTACGTTTCCAAAATGTATTAACCAATAAAATTAATGATCTTGAAATCCTAATCAATTATGCAGAAAAGACCTACAAAATTGATATTATGCGTATAAAAAGAAGGAAGAATAGCTAATTCGAGTGCTCTCTTACATATTTAGATAAAAGACTGGTAATCAGTTTTAATCCTTAAGAGGGTAAAATCAATAACGCCATTTTTTATAAACCCACCATGTTAAAGTAATGGCTGTCTCTTAGTAAGAGAACAAACAAAACGCTGATTTTCTTGTTATTTGAAAAATAGTTAATAGAAAAGTTATTTTGTTTTAATACTAACTTTCTCTATGTTTAGTACATCTATCTGTGAAACTATAAAATGAATAGCCGATTCAACAAGAGTTACACAAGTTTTTAAAAACAACCAACCTCATGCATCAGTATGGAATGCATAAAAGATGATTGGATCGACTTTCGCTGGATATGGTTTTATATAACTGTATAGATGATTAAGCTATTGAATAAAGTGGAGGTTTGTAGCGATATGTCTACAAAAAAGGATCATTGCTTTAGCGTTGCCGAATTGTGTTTGCCAATATGTGAAAGAAAGTTGTTGATATCAGTAAAATCTATTTTTATAGATACGGAAAATCTTGGTGAAATATTGATTTATTGGATATTCAAAATGTATGTTTTATGCTGTATAGATATACCGAATGTTTTTTTACGGAAAATGGAAAGCTTGGTAGGCTGTTCGAAATAGTCCATATAGACTTTGTTTTGTTGAATTTTGAATAGCGGCAAAGTGTTTTATTGAATAGCAATAAAGGATAAACGCGGTGATCAAAGTGAGGAGGCTACTTTGAAAAAATAGTAAACGCTCCGGAGATATTTTTATCTCTAAAAATTAGTCAATTAACCGTTTACTTCAATGATTTAATATTTAGTAGGAATGTCTCGGTTCGAAATCTATGATATAACTGCTTGTAGTAATTAATACGTATTGTAAAGTGAATTAACAAAATTTATGGAAGGCAATTACAACATTCTAATTCTCATTTTAAATATTACCATTTGCGTAATTAATGTGCTTTTGTTAGTCATTACCTACAAACAGCGGCAATTAAAAAAGAGCAAAAGAATGTATCTTCATTGGATTCTGTTATCAAAGAGGATGAAGAATTTGATGAAATTATTCCTGATAAAATTGAAACCGAACAATCCAAAAAGGGGAAGTATTAATCAGCAAGATTACTGCAGATCGTTTAATAGAAGAATTCAATAAGGCGCATAGCAATAAGTTCTTCTTAAAGAAGGGGTGAGTTTGGGTGATCTGGCTGATTTACTTAGTACCAACCAACGTTATGCCTCTTATATTGTCAATATGGTTACAGGTCAGGATTTTAACAATTACGTCCAACAGGCCCGTATCGCTTACTTGATTGAAAGAGTTGAACGTGACCCCGAATTGCTCAATGTCAAATTTTCCATCCTTGCTGAAAGTGCCGGTTTTTCCAGCATAAGCAAATTCTCTTCCGTATTTAAATCCGTAATGGGCGTTCCCCCATCAGAGTATTTCCAGAAAAAATAGATTCATATTATTGCGTCATATGAATTCATTTTGCGCTCAATACCAACGCACAATACCTATCCGCTATATTTCAATAGTCTATTGGTTTAAAAATCCATTTACCTCGTTTTAAATTTTACCATTTCTCTGTTAAAACAGAAGTGTTTTTCTATTTGAGTTAATTGTTTAGTCATTTGATGTTGGAATTATGTCGAGAACGGCAATGCCTATTCGTTGTGTCAGAGCAAGGTTATGCGGAAATTAGGACCTACAAACCCATTGACCATTTATTGAAACTATTTTGCCTTTAGCATTGTTCATTAGTTGAAGATATGCTAAGATTGAAGGTATACGTAGGATTAAAGGATAGTTTTTTTAAGGTCGGAACAGCAATTGATCCGGCCTTTTTATTTTACTGGTATGAAAGCATAAAAAAAACGCTTGAACCGGGGAGATGCAAGCGTCTTAACTAACCAATTATAAACCTAAATTATGAGTCTAAAGTAATACACATTCTGTGCCAAATTGAACCGCATGACAAAACTACAGTCGTCTTAAAGCATCATGGAGCATTTCGGATTCCACTTACTTTTTAAAAGAACTTTTTAATAGTTTTGAATTACGGCATATCATGGAGACAATATGCTGCCAGAGTGTCCACCCAGGTCTGTTTGCACACTTGTATTGGCAACCTGAATTTCATCGGTTGGCTTAAGATCGGGGCAGAGGCTTTGCGCTTTAACTTGTTATTACTAACTTTAGGGCAGGCAACCCCAACTTGATCGTTTTACTTGAAAAACATAGCTTATACAACGGAATCGGATATACTACTTCGCCTGAAAGCAGGTGATGAACTGGCATTGGAGGAGCTGATGGGCCGATACAAAGGTGCGCTGGCTTTGTCCATGTCACGGTTGATCAAGTCCCGGGAGGATATCGAAGAGCTCCTGCAGGAACTATTTTTACGGGTTTGGAAAAATAGGGATAACCTGGACCCCGAACGTTACCTGAGCTATCTGTACAAGATAGCCGAAAATTTGGTCTATGACCGATTACGCAAAGCCGCACGTGAAAAACGCTTGTCTATTGATTATTTCGCTCATATTATCGAAGCTTACTCCCATATCGAAGAGGGGATCTTTGATAAAGAATTGCTGGCTGTGCTACAACGTGGTATCCAGCAGTTGCCCGAGCAACGTCGCCGGGTTTTTGAACTCTGCAAAATAGAAGGCAAGAGCTATGAAGAGGTAAGCCAGCTTTTATCCATTTCGGTCGCCACAGTAAATTCCCATATCACCAATGCGAATGCTTCCATCAAGGCTTATTTCAGACAGCACCCTGAATTGGCATCAATGGTATTGCTAGTATTTTTATTTGCGAATTTTGCCCCGGATACACTCTAAACATCCCTATTTTAAGCTTCTTTTCAAAAGGCTTCACCGGAAAGCGGGTCATACCTAAAGGCTGTGCTATAAATTTTTTTTTTTTTTTCAGATTGCTTCATTGGTTTTTTCATTTCGTTCGTATTACTAAATAAAAGAGCTATGCAAACTTCTCGTTTTTCAGAATTGTTTGAAGGTTACCTGGCGAATACATTGACCCCAAAGGAAATGCTGGAGCTGGAGCAATTGATCGCGGATGAGCAAAACGATGCACAACTGCGCCAGCTGATTGGGCGGGAATTTAAAAGCGATCCTATTCATGGAGAGCAGCTTGATACCGAAGATAATTGGTTGCAGGGGCTGGAGCAAAAGGTCTTGCAGACAATTCAACAGCCGAAACCGGCGAAAATAATAAGCTTTCACAACAAGTGGATCCGGCTTGTCGGTGCGATCGTCCTGTTGGCAGGACTGGGGCTTACGGTACGCTATCTGGTCAATAACGATGCAAGCGCTCCAAGACAGACTACGGTTTCACCGGGTGGAAATAAAGCAACAATCAGGCTGGACAATGGTACGCAAGTGGACCTGAGCGAAAGCCAGTCGGAGATTGTCCTGGGGAGCAACTGGCTTATGCAGATGGATCATTGGTCCTAGGAGTAGCTGCTGAGGATGTGAGCGGACGAAATATGGTCATTGATGTCCCGAAAGGGGGACCTATAAAATTGCGCTTCCCGACGGATCAAAAGTTTGGCTGAATGCGGATTCTCGTCTGCGCTATATCGTTGATCGGACTGGCGAAACCCGGACGCTGGAATTGGAAGGGGAGGCTTATTTTGAAGTGGCACACCAGTATAGGACAAAAGGTAAGGAAAAATACTGCTGCCCTTTGTCGTGCATACCCCAGGTCAGACCATCAAGGTGCTAGGCACCTCATTTAACGTCACAGCTTACAACGGTGAGCCGGATCGGACGACCTTGGTTGAGGGCAAGGTGGAGCTGTCGCTGCCGGACGGATCCAACAAACAATTTCTTAAACCAAATCAGCAAGCCACTATCCGCGGTAGAACGATCACGATTGCAGATGTTGAAAGTTCGGGTTATATCTCCTGGAAAGAGGGTACATTCAACTTTTCGGATGAGTCGCTGGAGATCATCTTAAACCAGGTGGCACGCTGGTATGCTATCGATGTTGAATTTGAAGATGCCAACTTAAAGAAACTGAAATTTGAAGGCATCATACCCCGCTATGAGAACCTGGATACATTGCTGAAAACCTTGGAAAAGACGGGTGATGTCAGATTTCAGCGCAAAGGCAAACTGCTGCTTGTCAGGAAAAAATAAACGCTAATAAAAAGACCAGGATAACAAACGATAATAAGAACCCTAAAAACCAGATTGCCTATGAAATAAAACAAGGGAACAACTTAATGAGATGGCGAACCGGGCAATAATCAGGGGCGTTTGCGGCGCCCCCGATCTACATTGTCAGTCGTGATCAAAACTATCTTGAACAACACATTTTAATACCTAACTAACCAACACAAATGTATAAAATAAACAAGAAAGATGTACATTGGCTACCTAACCGAACCAAAACGTGTATTATGAAAACAGCAATTACCGCTATAATTTGCAGCTTGTTTTTGGTCCATATCAGCGCCAAGACGGCTGCGCAGATGGTGACGCTCAGGCGCACAAAAATTACGCTCAAGGAAGCCTTTCGGGAGGTCAACAAACAGACCGGCTACCACTACATCTGGTCCGCACAGCAAGTGGAGAGCAACAGGAACATAAGCGTCGATATTAAAAATCAGCCGCTCCAGGAGGCTATACAGTCCATCATTCAAGGACTGCCGCTGACCTATGAGCTTGAGGGCAAGCTGATCATTATCAAGGAACAGCAGGCCACGGCTGCAAGAAAGTCGATGGTTGCGCAGGATGAAATGACCGTTCGGGGACGGGTGACGGATTCACTCAATAATGGTCTTTTGGGCGTGACTGTTAAAGTGCTTTCAGCAGATCTAAAAATAGTGAAATACGCCAGCAGCAACGGCAGTGGGGATATTTATATCGAACATGTACCCAACCAAAGCTATCTGGAGTTTTCCTTGCTGGGCTATCTGCCACAGCGGATAAAAGCAACTGAAAATTTTGGAACGATCCGCTTGCGGCAACAGAGCCAGTACCTGGAAGAGCTGGTCGTGGTGGGCTATATGAATAAGAAAGCCTCTGAAGTGACAGGCGCTGTGCAGCAGGTCAGCGGGGATGTCCTGCGTAGCAGTGTCACCTCGTCCAATGTGCTGTCCATGTTAAAGGGCAAAACCACAGGTTTATATATCACGGAGACATCGGGTGAGTCCGGCGCAAAAGGCCAGGTGGTCGAACGGGGCAGTCCTCCATGACGACACCTACCAACAACTATCTGGGACCGCTGATTGTGGTCGATGGGATAATTACCAATTACCAGGCCGTGCAAGACGCTGTGAACCCAGCCGATGTGGAAAATATTTCGATACTGAAAGATGCCTCTTCGACAGCGATATATGGTTCGCGGGCAGCACAAGGTGTCATCGTCATCACGACCAAACGGGGACTGTCGGGCAAGAGTACGGTAGATGCACATATTCAATATGGGATTATCCAGCCAAAACGCGACCTGCGCTTTATGAATACGACCGAGCTCATCGGTTTTATGGATCAGCAGATGCGCCGCTATTGGGAACAGACGGAATCTATCCGCAAGACTTTTCCCGACGTAAATGATTTTATCCGCGAACGCCGTGTATATACCGATGCAGATCACTCACGGAATTTCAACTGGGAAGATGCCATTTATAGCAACGGCAACCTGCGCAATACCGAAGTTAGCGTCCGAAGTGGTACAGAAAAGACAAAGTTTTATGCCGGTATAGGCTGGTTTAAAGAGAATGGTGCGTTATATGATAATTCTTTTGACCGTAAAAGCTTGCGGGTCAATATTGATCACGCTGTATCGCGCAAATTTCACACTAGCCTTAACCTCAGTACCATCGTAGACCGAACTTCGAGGCGAAACGGTGTTCCTGAACTGTATATGATCCAGCCTTTTATGTCGCCTTATGATGAGCAGGGCAATTTGCTGGATAGCTTGCAGCTTAAACAGTCGAGCAACTATGGTCCGGTCACGACAAGCTGGATGCAAAACTTTCTTGCCGAAAAGGATTATGACAACACACGTTTGACGAATGTGCAAAATCACCTCGGTAGTTTGCGCTTACGCTATGATATCTTGCCGGAACTGAGTATCCAGAGTACCAACTCAATCAATTATATGGGTACAAATGTCAACTCTTATTTTGATCCAAGATCATTTTCTGGGCGATATGGTGGCTTTCCTTATTTATTCCGGCCGGGCATGACCGTGCCCAATGGAACTTTGGATCTGGAGGAGACAAAAATGGTCGACTATCTGACATCCAATACATTGAATTACCGGAAAAATTTTGGGCAGCACAACCTGTCGGCGCTGGTCGGGCAGGAGTGGGGCAAACGTACCACAGACTTGTCTACGGTCAATATGAACGATCTGCTTGCCGGTGAACGGAATATGGGGGCGGCAAAAGGTTTGGCAGTGCAGTAGACCTGGCCTATTCAACACCTTATTCACCGATCGGAGCTTATCGGGAAAGAGCAACATTTTCGGTATTCGGACAGGCCGATTATAGCTATAGACAAAAATACCTGGCCTCAGCGTCAGTAAGGACAGATGCCACAACCAATTTTGGACGGGATAAAAGGTATGGTACTTTCTATTCCCTGAGCGCAGGCTGGCTGCTGTCTGCGGAAGATTTTCTAAAAGATGTCAAAGCAATTAATTCCCTCAAATTGCGTGCTTCGTATGGGACTTCGGGGCGCGATCTGGGGATGGCTATTTGAATACAACCTTCTATGCAACAGGAAATGGCAGTTCCCTCTTCCGTTATGAGCAGGAGGGCAATACAGGGGTCCGCATTTCGCAATTGGCAAATCCCATCATCTCTTGGGAAACGCTATACAATACCAATATTGGGGTGGATGCCCTATTATTTGGTCGTTTGGGTATCACCTTCGATATGTATCATAAGCGAAGCGATGGACTACTGCAGAATGTACTATTGCCCTCTGCCCAAGGTTCGCTGGCACAATACCAAAATGTAGGGCAGATTGTCAATAAAGGGCTGGAATTGATGCTCAATGCGCATCTGATTAAATCAACCGATTTTAACTGGCATAGTAGCCTTAATTTTAGCGTCAACAAAAATAAAACCACAAAACTCTATCAGGACTCGCTGCTGGATGGCTATTCGCGCGCTTACTACCGAAAGATCGGTGAGGATATTAACGTCATCAAGGCCGTCGAATATGCCGGTATCAATCCGGATAATGGCAATATGCAGCATTATAACTTTGTCAATGGTGAAAAAACGATTGTAGAGGGACTCGGCGCTACGAGCGACCTGCGCAACTGGCAGCCGATTGGCTCGGCTACACCAAAGTTTTTTGGCGGTTTTACCAATACTTTTCAATACAAAGCATTTACCCTGAGCGCTGAATGGTGGTTTCAGTATGGCAATTATTTGATGATGAGTATCGTCAATAACTTTCAGAGTCCGACATCACCAAGACAGGGCCGCAATAATATCGCGTTCGGCGATAACCAGCATGTCTGGAAGGGACCGGGCGATACGGAGGCCAACTATCCGGATGTATTCAGCACGGATCCTAATGCCTGGACCGCACTGACTTACCGCTCCTCAAGAATATGGGGAAATGGTAGCCATACCCGCTTGCGCAATGTGCGGTTGGCTTATACTTTGCCACAGCATATTCTGAAAAGTATAAAAATGACAAATGCGACCGTATACCTCAGCGGAGACAATCTGTTGGTCATTAAAGACAAAGATTTTGTAGGTGCGGATCCCGAAGGGGCTGCACTCGGCGGAAGCTCGTTTGGCGGTGTAGGCGCGGGCTTTGCAAATCCACGACGTTTTTTACTGGGAGTTCAAGTTACGTTTTAATTATTTACAGATGAAAATCAGATCTATATACCGATATCATAGAAATAGAAGTCTTTATTTTCTAGTCAGCATGCTTGTTGCAGGATTGACAAGCAGCTGTAATAAGCAGCTGGATGAACTCCGTCCGCATAATGTTATTTTTGAGGATATTCAGTTTGAACGCCCCGAAGGCTATAGCAAGGCTGTGGTGGGCGCTTATAACCTGGTGGCCGGTGGTGCGGTGGCATCTTCCTTTAATTATAATGATATGCTCATCTTCCTCTCAGAAGCAAAGGGCAACACGATCAGGGCGCTGGATGCCGAGGTGAACAAGAATACGGATGTGTTTAACTATATCAACTCCAGTACAAAAGACCGTTCGCATAGCTACGAGTTTTGGCGCGGAAGTTACACTGTTCTGCTGCACCTCAACAAGATATTGGGTCATGTTAAAGATACGGAGACCAACGCCGAAATCTTGCAGGCAAAAGCCGAAGCCTTATTTTTACGGGCTTATGTCTATTTCAACCTGGTACGACTCTATGGCAAACCTTATCATCAGTCGCCCGGTGAATCGCTGGGGTGATGCTTGTTCTAGATGATAAGAACGGCCCTGAATTTGCGCCGAAAAGAGCCTCTGTACAGCAGGTGTACGCACAGATCCTAAACGATCTGGAGACAGCAGCACCACTATTCGTACAAAAAAATCAAACAGCTATGGCAGTAAATACGCCGCCTATGCATTACTGTCCAGAGTGTATCTGTACATGGGTGGAACTGTCGATAATCCGGTAGCAAGTGCCAACCAGAAAGCCGCAGAATATGCCGACAAAGTGATTAAAGAGGGGGCTATCAGCTTTTGCAGGATCAGGCTTATGTCGATTATTATAAAACAAATAACATCAACAACAAAGAGGACATCTTTGCGGTGAATATAGATTATTCGCAGGGGCTGATCAGCAATTATTTTGCGATGCCGGTACAGATCGGTTATACCGGTGGATTATATCGGCCTTCTCCTTATTTGCTGTCTTTGCTGGAGACTAACGACAAGCGAAATAGTTTTTACATCAACAATCTAACACCAGGATATCCCGACGATACACGGGCAGTGTCAAAATATATGATCCGCTATCTGTCACTTTATACTTTTTCACCCTTCCGTTACCTACGGCTGGCCGAAATGTACCTCAATCGGGCGGAGGCTTATGCAAAGCTAAATAATGCGGCCAGTGCCTTGAATGATGTCAATATCATCCGGCGGCGGGCTGGATTGGTTGCTTTATCGGGGCTGGAAGGAAAAGCACTGCTCACTGAGATCCTGAAGCAGCGCAAGCTGGAACTGGCATTTGAAGGGCATGCCAGTTACGATGAATTCCGGAATGGTCTGCCCATGACGCGGAATTATAAATCTGGTAGTTCTGCCGAACTGAATATCAGCCCGACCGACAAAAAAGTAATCATGCAGATACCAGAGGAAGAGATCACCGCGAATCCTAACCTGGTTCAGAATTGAGGTAATAAAGAATTGAGTTGATAAACATGAATTTTAATAACGATCTTAAATTTAGAAACTAATGAAAAAATACATCGTAAGCATAGTGTGTTGGCCAATTTAACGGTGGTTGCTCTTGGGCAGCAACCTTTTGTACTGAAGGGCGAAACTGTTAACGTTTCATCGCCCTATGTCTACCTGGGCTATCGTAGCGGGGATGGAAGCAAGCATACCTTGGACAGTGTAAAAATCGAACATAATGCTTTTGTTTTTAAAGGTAAAATCGAAGAGCCGGTCATGGCTTATCTCTATGTGGACCGCAACAGCAGAAGTGTGGACGATCCGAATGCAGTAAGTTTTTATTTAGAACCCAAAAAGATGAGTATCCGGCTTGAGAAAGACAAATTCAAAGATGCCCTGATCAAAGGTTCAAAGTCGCAGGATGAATGGTCGAAATTGAATGTAGATAAAAAGTCATCCGCAAAGAAATGGAACCTGTGCTGGAAGAATATGGTCGATTGAATAAACAATACATGGATGCGGATGCCGAACTGAAGCTGCTGGAGGCTAAAGTGAAGAAGCTGAAGGAGGAGGCCTATGATTACCGGGAAAACTTTACGCCATTTAATGACCGACTAGCCCAGTTGGATGTGGAATTTATTAAGAAAAACCCAGATTCGTATGTGAGTTCTTTTCTTATGCAATTTATGACAACAGGTGCCGATCTTGCTAAAATCGAGGGTTTATATAATGGTTTATCCGATCAGATCAAGAACAGCGGTAACGGGAGGGAGATCGCAGAAAAGATTCAGGGCATCAAAAACGGTTCGCCGGGAAGTAAAGCATTTGAATTTGAGGCAACCGATATCAATGAAAAGGCTATTGCACTTGCTGAATTAAAGGGGAAATATGTGCTGCTAGATTTTTGGGCGAGCTGGTGTGTGCCTTGCCGAAAGGGTAATCCGCATTTAATAGACCTGTATACAAAATATAAAAGCAAAGGCTTCGAAATTATCGGCGTTGCCGACGATGATCGGAGTCAGGCTGCCTGGCATAAAGCTGTCGATCAAGATAAAATAGGTATTTGGAGACATGTACTTAATGGACTAAAGTTTGAAAACGGTGAATTTGATCGTTCTAAATCCATTTCTGTCCACTTTGGCATCAGTACCTTACCGACCAAGATTTTGATCGATCCGAACGGCATGATTGTAGGCCGCTATGCCAGCGGATCCGAAACGGATACTGAGTTGGACAAAAAGCTAGCTGAAGTATTTGGAGCGCAATAATAGATACTAACGTTTTCTATAAACGAGTTCGAAAGGACTCCTAAAAAATAAAAGGACTAGTCGTGAGATTAGTCTTTTTATTTTCGCCCTAAAACTCCCCGGTGTCTCCCCAGTCCATTTTTTTCTTTTTGAACGGTATAAATCAGATGTTTGTGTGAAATGGCCAGTTCACGGGCAATCCTATTGATCTCCATGAACGCTATCGTACGACCTTGTATAACATCCTCAATATGTCTGTCCAAAAATAGTAAATATCGATTCGTGATCTGAGCACCTCTGCTTTCTGTTTTCATCGTTTTGTTCAAGCTGGTTCCTTCGCTGGGGCTGGGTTGTTTAAATATATAACCTTGCTATATCAAGCGTATCATCGTACAGTATTTCAAAGATACCGGAGAACGAAAATAAACGATGATATGGACATATCACATTATTATCTCATTACTATCACTGTTTTTAATGTGTTGATAGGTAGGTTTTTAAATTTGTTTTTTTATGTTGCTCGCAAAAACAGGGGACTAAACCGCTATAAAGGACCTTTTGTTGGTTTGTTTATGTCTTGTGGTGATAATATTTTTCCATTTAATTTCGTGTATTTAGTATAAAGGTGTTTTGATGTGTGATACATCTGTGATATGTGTTGTTTGTTTCTTAATGAGAAATTATTGGAATATTTGCAGCTAATTAATTAAAACAATTATTCTCATCAAAAAAATTAAGAAAATGATTTTACAAGCACAGACAATGAAGGGTTGGAGAGCACTGGTTCTATCGGCTTTGGTGTGTGGATCGTTGTATTCCTGTAAGGAAAGCAAAGACAGTATAGCGTCAAGCGGTAAGGCTAGCGTCAGTATTCAACTACTGGGCGTAGAAAATCCAATCACCACGACAAAGAAAGCAGGTAAAGGCGGCAGCACTACAGGGGTAGCCCAGACCGTAGTGGTCCCTTTGACCAACTCAAGTTCTTTTGAAGCAACATTGACCAGCGAGCCGTCCGCAACAAGTGGCAACCTGTTGCGGGCCTCGTCCGGAACCCGTGCAGCGGTTACCGAGGAGAGAACGCCATTGGCAGATAACATCAAGTATAAAATCGTGGTGTATAATGCTGCGGGTGATTATGTAACAGAAAAGACCTATACCAATTCCGTCGATAATTCGACTGCAATCGCATTGGATGCGGGACAGACTTATACTTTTGTCGCTTATTCGGTCAATAGTACCGCGACTGTTCCGGCAGTAACAGCACAAGCTGATCTTGCGAATGCTAGCCTGGACAACGTCAGTGCAGATCTGATGTATTTCAAGAAGGATTTAGCGGTTCAGCCGGGGACAACAACCTGGCTGTGGTATTGAAACATCAGTATAGTCAGGTAACGACCAACTTGAGCATGGCGACTGAAATGACAGGAGCCATTACCAATTTGGGAACGACGACGATTGACCCTACACATCCTAGCGCTAATTTAAAATTGGCTGATGGTACGATCACTTACAATGGATCCACCGCTACAGCCAATGTTGTATTTCCGGTATTGGGAGCCGGCCTACGTACGGTGTCCAGTACACCGACGCTATTGATCCACCCAGGAGCAACAAACGGGGTATTTAAATTTGGATCGATTACCATTGATGGCGAAACGAAGAATAATGTATCTGTAGCAGGTTTAAATATTGTTCCGGGACAACGTTATAACCTCAACCTGAACTTCAAGACTTGTACACAACCGGTAACGGGTGGTGCGGATTTGAACTGGACCTATCCGGCTTCTGGATCCGGTGCTGTTGTTGACGGAGTAGCTCGGCCAGCAGGATATGTTGTGACCAAAACGTTAACTGCTCCCGGCGCTGACTATGGATTTGTGTTTGATATTCAGCAACTGGATAATTCCTTTAATATGGAGGTAAACGGTCTAAAATTGGCAACGCAAGAGATCCAGTTTGAGGCAGGCATCGCCATCGCCCCCGGAATGTACAGTTTGCGGACGGGAGTCTTTATGGTGGAAATAATACAGAAGGTGGTACTGTACCTCAGGTATACAACTTGACCGGTAGTGCAGCCAATCCTGTTATTCGCGTAGTCATTAGCCGCACGGGTGAAGTGACCATGTATGGTAGTAAAAGTAACAGCGGAGAATTGTATCCATTGGTATTGACACAGGGTTCTTTCAATACAGTGCCTTGGAGCTCTACATCCAATACCGTAAAAATTACGCAAGTTGTACAAGGAGCAACTAAAATGGTCGGTGCCGGTAGTGGTAGAAAAAGATCACTTGTCCATAGTCTGCGCTAATAACTTAGTTAGGAATAACAATAAAAATTGATCAAATCATGAAAAACACAGAAAAGAAAGTTTATATAAGTCCACGCATTGAAGCATTGGCAGTAGAATTGGAGCAAGGTATTGCGGCAGGTTCAGCTGCAACAACGACCAACGATCCCCAAGAATCTTGGGACAACGCAGACGATGACAATCGTTTAATCAACTGGTAATTCCAGCTCCGTATTGTTTAATTCATCCGAGTTGGCTCGACAGGTTTTGAATAGATTCCTGTCGAGCTTTTTTATGCTCGGCTGAATTTTAATCGCTGAATAACGAGACAGAGTTGGTCCAATTAGACATCAAAAAGTAGTGGAAATATAGAAAAATAACAGGCCATCTTCTGAAAAGGGCCTGTTGTTTTAAGGGGTAACGGACTCCGTTCAACTCTTCCTGTTAAATTATAGTTGGTTTTTGTAATGGTAATGTCTTGTTTTTCAATTTTTTACAAAGTGTGATATCAATGTGAAAGGCGGTTTTTTTGATTCTTTCTTTTAATGCAAATATTTGTCAAGCAGAATCAGGCCGGATATTCCGGTGGAGAAGCTGCTGGATAAAAGCACAGCAAAAACATCTTGTTAAGAGCTTTTGGGTGCTGGCTGTATTGAATTATCGCTCGGACCAATTTGCGTGAAGGTCCCTGATAATATATTTGGATTTACTCGATAGGGAAGATGGAGCCCTGTCGAGTTTAATTAAGGGTAATTGCCTATTTCCTCCGGAAAACAAAAATAATTGTCAGTTCTTGAGCGAAGGTATTTAGCTCAAGGGACGGAATATGAGAATATAACTTACTGAAAAACGATGTATAATGGAAAGGAATAACTTCAACAATTTAATTGCTTTAGCGAAGAACAATAATGCTGAATTTTTGGCTTTGTTCAATGAAATCTATCCTGAGTTTGTGGCCTCATTAAAAACAATCAACCCCAGAATCCGCAGTAGCGAATTGGAATTTTGTGCGATGACCTTTCTGAATTTTTCGACTAAAAATATTGCGCAATATACTTTTGTAACGGTGCGTGCGGTGCAAGTACGGAAAAATAGATTACGCAAAAAGCTTAATATTGCCTCTGATATGGATTTTAACAATTGGATGCGCGATCAGATCCAACGAAAGCCGCTTGTTGAACTGGAGCAAAGGCAGATCGGGACAACCCTAAAATAAGGGCTATGGGGTATTCCGTGCAGCAGTAAAGAATCGCTAAGGTTATTGAGCGAGCGGAAGATATTCCGAAAAATGATTTTTTATCCGTTGAGTGTTTTAAAATGCTTAGATTCGCACAGTAATGTTTTGGGACCGAAAAAGCCTAAATTGTTGCTGGAAGTAACAGCCTAATAAATTGACAACCTATTAAATGAAGAAGCAATTTCTATTTTTAATTCTATTCTTATTTACACTTAATGCAGTTGCCGCTGATGACCGAAAACAAGAGGTTGATTCACTCTTGAATACAGCGAGAGAATTCGAGGCGAATGGCGAATCTTTATCGCAACTGGAAACGGCTTTAAAGGCACTTGATTTGTCAAATGCGATTAACGATGATGGTGGCAAAGCAAGATCCCATTTTTCAGCAGCCAATGCGCTTGTAAATTTGGGCCTGTTCAAAGAGGGGTAAAGCATCTTGCATTTGTTGAAAATACAAAGTATTACAAGGAAAAGATAATTATGCAATCCGAAGTCCATCGGGTACGTGGAAGGGCCTACACCCGCCTTAGATTGTATCTACAGGCTATCCGGGAGTACCATTTACAACTGGCATGCGTTAAGAATTTGACGGGTGAAGCACAAAAATTTCCTATCTGTATACTTATGGAAATTTAAGTACAGTTTTTGATCAAATGGGACAACTGGATTCCTTGCAAAAATATATTGAGCTTCAATTGAGTGTTTTACGAGATTTTAATGAGGAAAGCGCCGCGACTATGTTTTTGGGAGCATATGATGATCTTGGACAATTATATATTAAGAAAGGCGATTTTGTAAAAGCCCAACAATACCTTGATAGATCATTAACACTCGTTGATAAATACAAAATTCCGTGTATTATAATACATTTACTTACTTGGCGAATCTGGAAGAAAAGAAAGGCAATCATCAAAAAGCTTTGGCTTTTTATCAGAAGAGTCTAGTGAATATGCGAAAAGTTGGAAACAGAAATTTTACTAGGGATACTTATCGATATTTATCTGATTATTATCGAAAATACAACTTAGATAAGACTAAAGCAGATGAATATGAGTTGGCATTTAGCCGGCTCAACGATTCCCTAGAAAAGGAAAATAGACAGGTTATCGATATGGCTCTCAATCAGATTTTGAAATCAAAAGATCAGGAATCTTCCACCAAGGTTTCAAAATCAGTCCGGATTTCAATCATTGCATTGGGATTGCTTGCTGTGACGATCTCATTTTTTGTTTGGCGATTCAAGCTCAATCGTAAGGTTTTGAACAAAAAGAAGAGGCTTTACAGGAGACAGAAACAGTGAACAGGGAACTGACGGAGCAGATCGGCGAAAACAAATTCAATAACCTGATAGAGCTGGCCAAAAGTAATAATCCGGAATTCCTGACTTTATTTACCGAATTATATCCACAGTTTATACAGGCATTGAAAACCTTTGATCCGAAGATGAGAAGCACGGAATTGGAGTTTTGTGCGATGGCCTTTCTTAATTTCTCGACCAAAAATATTTCAGAGTATACCTATGTCACCATCCGGGCTGTACAGGTGCGTAAAAATAGATTGCGCAAGAAACTGGAGATTCCTTCGGAAGCAGATTTCAACAATTGGATGCGCGAGCTCGCAGAGACTTTTGTGCAAACACAAGTTTCAGAATAGGGACAAGATATTTTTTTGCGCGCTAATTTTTCCGCTTTAAATTACAAATTTCGCTTCGAACAGTTTTTCTTTCATAAAATGATCGACATGAATATTATCCACAGTAAACCATTATGGTTCCAAACCTTGCAGCTTGGAACCATAAAAAGTAAAGCGAACGAACTGCTTAATTATACC
This sequence comes from Sphingobacterium sp. E70, assembly GCF_019285695.1. Lineage (NCBI taxonomy): Bacteria > Pseudomonadati > Bacteroidota > Sphingobacteriia > Sphingobacteriales > Sphingobacteriaceae > Sphingobacterium > Sphingobacterium sp. E70. The sequence goes on from NZ_CP079104.1 coordinate 4,655,890, forward strand.
CTTGATTCTGAACGAGCTGCCGGTTTCGGTCCAGTTCTGATTGCGCAAAAGGCAAGACATTGTTGATTTCACCAAATCGCAATGGGGCGCCGCCTGGATTTTTGAGCGGTGCCAGCGTACTTTGCATCAGATTGCGCCTTTTAAGATCATAGTAACGATGTCCTTCCAAGGCCAATTCAATCCGCCTTTCATGCAAAATAAAATCGCGTAATTTTTCTTTTGTGTTATACACGGATGTGTTGACTTTGGGCATATTCACACCGCTTCGCTCGCGGATTGCATTCAGGGCATCATAAATGCTCTGATCAGGACCGCTTACTTCATTTTTGCTTCGGCATACATGAGTAGCACATCCGCATAGCGAATATGGACGATATTCTGATCGGTCATCGGTGTCTTTGTCCGGTTGAATGGCAACATGGCTAAATTCACATATTTTTTTGTGAATAGCCGGTCAGCAAGGGTCTGATTCTTCAAATACCGATCCATCCGGATTGATATTTTTCGGTAGGCACCTTGATCGTCAGTGTAAGGCGCGGATCTCGATTGCTGTACGGATCGGTGGCGACGTAACCCGATCCAGGTTCCTCGATACGTTTTCCATTTTTCATTTCATAGGCATCGACCAGGTTCTGGTAAGGTGCAATAGCGCCGTACCAACCGATTTCCACCAAGACGCCTTCACCTCCTGCGGATTGTTAGGGGCCAGGTATTTGGTGGAGAACATGATCTCGGGATTATTCTGCTGCGTAGCCGTCAGAAAAAGATTTTGATAGCCGCCTTGATAGAGCTGAAATTTGCCGCCTTTCATAATCTGGTCAGCCAACTTAGCGGCTTCTGTCCAGTTTTGCTGAAAAGATATACGCGCGTCTTGAGTGCCTGTGCGCTCCCTCTGACGGCATGCCCTGCATAAGCTGCATCTGGTAAGTCCCTGATCACATCGTCCAGCTCGCTGTGAATGAATGCCAGGACTTCTTCTTTTGAGCTTTTGGCGATTTTGCCCTCGTCAACGGTTTTCGGTTCAGTTTTATAAAGTACCACAGCACCAAAGGCCTGTACGAGATCAAAATAGAAAAGAGCCCGTATAAATCGTGCTTCCGCTTTGTATACAACTTTCTGTGCTTCGGTGCTCGGGGCCTTGTCGATATTGTCCAGAAAAAGTTGCACCCCGAAATACCGGCATATGGAGTGTTGTAGAATGCATCGCTGACATTGGTCGAATTGACAATGCCCTGGGTAAGGTCACCAAAACCATAATACGAATGCCGATCCAAGGCATTGTCGGAGTAGGTGTCCAGCCATAATTTGCCCTGCCCATAAAAAAAACCGGCCTGTAGTCGTCTATATACGCCGGTCAGTGCCATGCGTGCATCGGCATCAGTCATCCAGAATGTTTCGCCAGATATAGCAGTAGTAGGATTTTTATCAAGCAGGTCGCTACTGCAGGAGCTCAGCATAGCGATCGTTGCGATTGCCATGAAGCCAATTTGTTTTATTTTCATCGTTGTTATCATCTATTAACATCCGTTTTTTATTGTCAAAATAGGTTAGATCAATATCTGATCTTTACACCAGCTGTATACATTTTGATCTGCGGAAACTGTGCAAATCGTCCTGATCCTGATCTTTCGGGGTCGTTGCCCTCATACTTGGTCCAGGTAATCAGATTATCGCCTGATACGTATACGGTAATTCCCTTGGCTGCAATACGATTGGTGATTGCGGTAGGAAAGGTATAGGACAGGTACAGATTTTTTAGGCGCAGGTACGATGCATCCTGAAGAAAATAGGTGGACGGATAACCGGCGACACCTGCATATCCGGTCAGATAGACCGCCGGAACAGTATTGCTTGGGTTGGTCGGTGTCCATGCATCAAAAATTTGGTCGGCGGAGCTGATCCTTGCATAAAAGGCTCATAGCCCCATTGGCTTACCTGTACCTTTTGACCTTGTACTCCCTGGAAGAATGCGCTGAAATTAAATCCTTTCCAGCCTGCGTACAGATTGAAAGAATAGGAGTAATCTGGAAAGCGGCTGATTCGGATACGGTCTTCAGGTCCGATGGTACCGTTGCCGTCCACATCCCGCATTTTGAGGTCGCCCGGTTTGAGCGTCCCCGAATTGGGTTGCTTCGGTGAATTGTCAATCTCGGCCTGACTCTGGAAAATACCGATCCAATCATACAGGAAAAAATTGTTATAAGGCTGGCCTACTTCAATCGTTCCTATTGTTTCTGCTAATCGCTTGGTTACTTTATTGCGGTAACGGTTGAAAATAAAGTTGGCGCCATAGGTAAATTCGCCAATCTGATTCTGGTGGCGCAATTCGATTTCTATCCCTTTATTGACCATAGCTCCCGCGTTAACAATAGGCGGTGTTAAGCCCAGACTTGCGGGAACGTCGGTGCGCTCCTCCAATATATCGGTCGTATTTTTATAGTACCAGTCTATTGTAGCACCAAAGAGACCTTTGTAGATATCCACATCCAGCCCAAAGTCGGTGATTGCCGTTTTCTCCCAACGTAGGTTTTTTCCACCAAGCGTGTTTTCATCGCGCCCGATTCAAGCCCAGTAAACGGATATGTTGTCGTGCTGAGAATATCCTGATAGGGGTAATAATCCAGGTTTCCGCCTCGAGTAATTTCCTGATTCCCCAAGGCACCATATGATGCTCTGAGCTTCAGATTATCGATCCAGGAAAGTTTATTTTTGATAAAATCCTCTTCCGAGATACGCCAGGCAGCGGATCCGCCACCAAAGGTACCCCATCGGTATTGTGGGTCGACGCGTGAGGTACCATCATAACGGATATTTGCTTCGGCAAAATATTTTCCTTTATAGTCATAGTTGGCTCTTCCGAATAATGATCGGAGGCCCCATTCAAACGAACTTCCATTGAGGTTCTGGTCTTTAGGTGAACTTCCGTCCAGTTCCATAATCGTATTGTTCGGAAAATCATAACGACCGCCACCAATGCTGGTACTCCTGTTATCCTGTTGCTCATACCCGCCCAATACGCTAATATTATGGTCGTTGGCCAGGGTTTTGATGTACTGAAGTGTGGAATAAAAGGTTTTGGTCAGGTTGCGTCCTGAGCTCTGTTGCAGACCAACAAAACTTGGGTTTCCATTTCCAGATTGCTGATATTCACCATTTTCATTGGGATGGTAAGCAAAGGCTGGACTTCCAAACTGGCGCTGTCTGTAATCTTGGTTGAAGAACGTAAAGGCTGCTTTTGTGGACCACTTCAAACCGGAGATAATATCCACATCCATATAGGCTTGGGCATTGACATTATAGTTTTTGGTGAGCTGTGACCCCGTATTGTAAACCTCTTCCGGGGTACGGTTGGTGCCACCTGTACTCATATAGTCGCGACCCGCTGATCGCCCGCTGCCATCAGGTAGCCAGGGTTTGAAGGTAGGTGCCGCCGCGTAGGCTAGCAGGAGCAGGTTATCATTGGTCATCCAGGGAGCCCTGAGGTCCTGAAAAGAAAAGTTGACATTGGTACCTATTTTAACTCGTTTATGTACCTGTGTGCCATAATCAAACAAGCCATTATATCTTTTATATTCATATCCTTTGGTGATGCTATTCTGATCTAAGTAATTAAGCGACACGTTATGTGTGCTTTTCTCGCTACCGCCAGAGAAACTCAGGTTATGGTTCTGGATTGGCCCCTTGCCTAATATATAGTCGAGCCAGTCAAAGTTGGGATAGGCTTCGTTATTGGGATTGTTTTTATAGCTGTCGATCTGTGCCTGTGTATAGACAGCGGGTTGCCCACTACGTGCCCGTGCGGCATTGTACATTTCCATATAGGTGACCGAATTGGTAATAAGCTCGGGGTATTTGGTGGCTTCACTGGTTCCCCAATTGCCGCTGTACTCAATATTGCTTGTGCCTGCTTTTCCCTTTTTGGTGGTCACTAAGATGACCCCATTGGCTGCTCGTGCACCGTAAATAGATGCTGAAGCGGCATCCTTGAGTACAGTGATATTCTCGATATCCTGTGGCGACAGGTTGGAGATCGAGCCGATAACGCCGTCGACCAAAACAAGTGGATTGGAGGAAGCTCCGCTCGATCCCAAGCCTCTTATGCGCATGGTACCGTTATCCCGACCTGGCTCTCCAGTAGGTTGCACGACATCGAGTCCGGCGATGCGGCCCTGTAATAGATTCTGAATATTTGGTGCTGGGCGTTCAGTGATGGTTTTGCCCGAAACGCTGGCAACAGAGCCGGATAGGTTTACCTTCTTTTGTGTCGCATAACCAACAACAACAATTTCTTCCAGATTACTGTTGGCTACTGTTAATATCACGTTGAGCTGATTTTTGCCCTGTGTGGGAACTTCCAGCGAATTGAAGCCGACAGAACTGAAGATTAGTATGCTGTTTTCATCAGGGACATCGATAGAAAATTGTCCCTGTGAGCCGGTACTTGTTCTTACAATACTTCCTTTGACAAGAACAGTGACGCCTGCAAGCGGTTCGTTATTTTCATTGGTCACTCGGCCGGTTATCGTCCGTTTCTGAACGATACTTTCCTCTGTATTCTTAACGGTTGTTTTCGATATTTGCCTTCTTGAAATAGCAATAGAGCGACCTTTTATCTGGTAGCTGAGTGGCTGTCCAGATAACAGTTCGTCCAAGGTCTCCGTGACACTCCGATTGCTGACGTTAATGGAAATTGGTCGGATGGATTTTAGGTCTTTTTCGTCATAGATAAAGGTATATCCAGACTGTTTGCTGATTTCGATCAGGATATGTTTTAGTTGGATCTGATTTTGGTCTAGCGTAATGCGCTGCGCGCTTGCGTTGCCCAATGAAACCATGATAGAGGCAAAAAAATAACACAATGGTCAGTTTCATGGACAAATGGCAATGAGAAGGTTTCAGGTACTTTAGAGCATACCTTAGATATTGATTATTCATATTTTAAGTTCATATGCAATACACCCTTATGGAATATCGTATTTACAGGGGACGATAGATCATAAATAAGGTCTGTACTGTTGGTTTATAATGATGGTTGTTGGTAGGATCTGATAGCTGGCTGCATTACATTATTGCCAGATAATGAATCCAAATATCAAAATAGTCTATTTATCGCATAGCAGTCACCCTCCTTCCTTGGATATTAAATCTTACATTGCACTTAAGTTCAATCGCTTGCAGTACTTCCGATAATTTGGCATCTCGCGGTATAATAGCGGATAGTCGTGTATTTCCGTAGGGCCCCATATCAACCTCTACATCGTACCAACGTTCAATTTTTCGGGCATATTGACTTAGTGGTTCCTCGTTTAATATGTACAGCCCATTTTTCCAGGCATAGCTGTCCTCGACATTGATCGTGTTTACTTGGATATTTTTTTCTTTACCAACGATAGCCTGCTGCCCTGGTTTTAAGGTAACTTGTGCAGCTGATTTTACGTCGGTAACCTGAAGGCTGCCGGATACGAGCGTCGTTAGTGTCTGATCATCGTCTTGGTAGGCGTTGACATTGAAACTGGTGCCTAAAACTTCGATACGTTGCTGTTCGGTATGGATGATAAATGGCTTCGCCCGATTTTTCGAAACTTCCAGATACACTTCGCCGGTAATATGGACGCTGCGCTCGGGGCCATCAAAGGCCGTAGGATAGCGTATAGAAGACAAAGCGTTGAGCCAGGCTTTGGTGCCATCTGGTAGTGTCACCTGAAACTGCCCGGCGATGGGGGTTGATAGGGTCACTAGCTGTACTTTATTGGTCTCGGTAATGGCTGTGCCATCGCCATAGCGCAAAGCAAGGCCTTTTGAAATCAGTCCCTCCTTCTGACCGTCGAGCGCGATGGGCGCCTGGCCATCTATAGATAGCTGGGCTCGATCGGTACCCGGTAGAATATCATGGGTGATGGCTGTATGTGATGCCGCTCGTTTATCTTTTGACATTTGCTGCCATAACAGACCTGTAGTCAGTAGCAAGAATAGAGCAGCCGCTGCGGCAGCAACATAGCGTCTGCGCTTGGGCTTGGCAACATCAGGGATTTGCTTTAATCTTTTCTGTAGTTCAATAAAATCTGAAATAATTTCTTCATCTGTCTGATCAAAGCCCTCTTGATTGAAGGTGAGATACCATTCCTCTACTTTTGCTTTTTCATTTTCATCACATTGCCCTGAAAGATATTTTTCCAATAGGTGTCGTGCTTCAAACAGATTTTGGTTTGCCATGATACGTTTGTATGGTTACGTATATAGGACGGATGAAAGCGGGGATAGGGGGAGAATTTAAAATATTTTGCAATATAGCACCAATAATGTCCAGAGTAGGCCACCAAGTTTGGCCCGCAGCAGGCGCAGGGCCTCTTTGATATAGCTGCGGACACTATGTTCAGATAAATTTAGTTTTTCGGCAATCTCCTTATGACTAAGGTACTGCTTGCGGCTCAATTCAAATATTTCCCGTACTCTGGGCGAAAGCTTTTTGAGTACTTGTTCAATCTGTTCCTGCAGGAGTCGTTCGCGCAGGAGATGATCGGTTTCCGATACCTTATTGTCCAGATATATCGAAAGTGAGTCCAAATAATTTGTCTTGGTCTGTTCTTTGGCTAGATAGTCAATGATGCGGTACCGAATAGCTGTATAGAGATAGGAGGATATTTTTCCTTGAATGATCAGCGTTGTTTTTTTTGCCAGATATTGGAAAAAAGGTCATGGACAAGATCTTTGCCGCTTCGCGATCCTGTAATTTTTGGGAAGCATGCAGATAGAGCAATCCATAATACTTATTATAGAGTTCCTGAAAAGCGGTGGAACTGCCTTGCTGCAGCTTGGTTAGCAGCTCTTGTTCATCATTATATAGCACACTTTGCATGGTTATCCGTCTGGCAATTATAGTAAACAATGTGGATTGTAACAAATTTATGTTGAAAAATACGGCGCCGGAATTTTGTGTTTTCTATAGATACCGTTTTTGGTTGCTAAAGCGCATTGTTAATCTATTGAAGAATTGTTTGAGCTGGAGGAGAATGATTAGGATTTCTCGCTCGATTATAGACCATCTTTTTCATTTTGTAAGGGTGTAGTAAATATTTCATAATTAGAAAATTGATTAAATCCCTTTAATTGAAATATCGTAAGCTCGAAAATTAAATTTACAGTAGAAATTTAAAAGCTATAATCTATCCCAAAGCTAATATAGCCTGGTAACAGTTTGTATTCAGTGTTGCTGTTGTAGAGATCGGTTAATTCGGCATTTCTGAAAAAGCGGGTATTGAAGATATTTTTGCGCTCATGTTAAATCTTGTACGATGCTGTCTCAGTTCATATGATAAGGACAAATCCGAAAAATAATAGGTTTTGGAATCTTGACCAAGGAAACTGCCAAAACGATAGGACTCATTCTTTAGATTGCACTGTATATTTTTGCCCATATTCAAAAATATATTCAGGAATCCGCGGCTATTTTTTAATGTATTCTTACTTTCTGAGCGATAGGTAATAGACTGTATTGTATATCCGGTATAGATATTTAATCGGGATTTCCAAACGCTTCTGAATGATAATCCATAATCGTATGTGTCTGTATGGATTTGTCTGTTGCCCAATCCAGCCACCACTGTTTCGTACTCCGCGTTATTTACACCTAGATCCAGACGGAAATTTCCGCTTAGGACTTTGAGGTAATAATTCAGGTCTGTTTTATAAAAGCTGCTTCTTTTGTTTTTGAGCAATAGCTGTTGCGCGAGATTGAAATTGGGATCCAGACTGCTCTCTGTACCAACATAATCAAATAAAATCTGATGCCCGATATTGAGGTTGGCAAAAAAACGATCTGTCATACTACCATAGGTGTATGTGAGTGTGGCACCTGAACTACTTAAAGTAGCTATATTACTCATTCCTTTTATAAAATTTCGAACCCCTGTTGTGTAATAATGGGGAATAAGTTCGGCCAACGCAGTATTCTGTTGTTGAAAATAAAGTTCTGTCTCTAGCCGTCCTTTGCGGTGTAAGGCCCATTTGCCCACTAGGCCAGGAGAAAATTGTAGGTTATTTTTATGACTGTGTTTTCCAAAATCTGTTAGTCTATTGTGTACAAGACCAATTTGCAGACGGGGTGTCCATTCCCATTTGCTCTGTTTAAAGGTATATTTGGAAGTAAGATTGGTCTGGAACACTGTCAAATCCATCTTATTGGAAAAGCCCTCAGGGTAGATATCCCTTTCCCCGGCCTTTTCTTGATCGGCCTGCAGTATTAATTGGCTGTTCAGTTGCTGCTGCTGATAAGCTGAGCTCACGGCTAGTTCAAAAAAATCACCGTTTTTTTGTCGATTTAGATAGTGCGTGGTGGCACCAATATAGCGCAGATCATTTTCGATATGTTGTTTTAACCCAGCCATATCTCCTTTCCCAAACAGGTCTTCGTAATAGTATTGATCGATACTGTAGTCTATGGGTGATTGCTGCTCTATCCAGCGAATGGAACTAACTAGGGCTTCCCGTTCTGAAAATTTGTGGCTATAGCTGAGGTTGTGGTTGGTAAGATAGCCATTGCTTTTAGTTAGCTCCTGACTTTGGTCACCATTAAAGAGGAGGGCAGCCACATCATTTTTCCCAAGGGAGCCGAGTATACCGCTATAGCTCAATGATGTTTGCGCATTGGGTTCGAACTGTAATTCTAATTTGGTGAAATAATTATCAATCTTTCTGGTAAATTGATAATCTTCGGTATTGGTAAATTGAATCCCTCCAAACGATAGTTCTGTACTGTATTGCGGTAGAATGATTTTTTTGTTGGATTAGCAAAGCCCAACCATTTGATTTTGAACTGTTTGGTGGGATTAAGAATTGTGTTGACAGAAAGTAATTTATCATTATTGAAGTTGGTTCTCCTATAATCGAAGTCGGGCAGGCTCGGGGTATTGTCGATCAGGGTGGGTGTGCTTATCCCTATACCAATTTGTCCAGGTTCATCGGCCGATCCGGATTGGATCAGGTGATTGATGCTGCTAACGGCATCAACCCCGTTGTTATTGGCACTGCCCAATAGATAATATTTGTTTTTTTCCAAAATTCATCAGGTTGGCATTGGCCTGATAGTATTTTGGACCTATAGGAACTCCCTGTGCATCTACCGAACCCAGCCATTGCGCTTTGCTATCCTCCCTCAATTGGAGGTTTAGGGCTACCTTGTTTGAGTTTTCGATACCTTTCAATTGCTTGTTGTTGGAATAGTGCTGCAGCACCTGAATTTTTTCCAGTGGCTGTACAGACATATTCTGCGTCAGTAGGCGGTATCCTTTTTCAAAAAAATCATCTCCTTCCACCATCACTTTCTCCACTTCCTTATCGCCTATTTTGATGCTACCATCGATACCTACATTGATACCGGGAATCTTTCGGAGTAAATCTTCTACCGAACGTTCGTCACCTTGCAAAAAGGATTTTACCGTTAGTTCGATGGTGTCTCTACCACGGCGATAGGGTTGTTTGGAATGAACAATCACTTCCTGTAGTCGCTCTACACCGCCGGCTACAAGCTGCACATCAATCAGGGTATCAAGCTGTGTCGCTTTTAGGGGCAGAGAAACTGGTACGAAGCTGAGTGCCTTGTACAGCAAGGTGAATTTTCCGCTTTGCGTTGTTTGTAAATGGTATTTCCCTTCGTTATCACTAAACGTATAGGCCAGCATTTTGGCATCAACGTCACGTTGTAATTCAATCCGCACACTGCCCAATACCTTTCCATTGAGCTGACTCTTCCGTGGATTGCAACTTGGGCCTGAGCAGCTATGCAGCGCAGACAAAGCCCGAGCAGTAGCAATGCCAGCTTATTGATGTTCCCATTCATATACTTGTTCTACACTACCACGAACTTTTTTTTCCTTCTACGTTCACGCCCTCTACTACAGGTATTTTGCTATACAAAATGCGCATTCGCTCTTCGGTAATTCGGTCATTTTTCTTGACAAATTCTTCCAGCGTGAGTTTAGGCAAAGCGTAAATGTATGTATCATTGATCGGTGTATTGCCAGCGTAGGGATAATTTACCTCCTTCAAATACCAGTAGTTGGGATTGGCACTTTCGTTGTAAAGCATGACGATAAGTCCCGGTAATCCACCAAATTTTGATGGTCCCACTGGTACGGGAATATCATTCGTGTAATAAGCAACCAGCGTAGTACCCCGATAAGGTGCTGTTGCTTTGTGACACACATATTTGCCCAAAGTATCGACATCAGTGTAGTTGGTATTCCAGACCAGTGACGGAAATTGGTCGGTCACCAGGTAATTAATGCCATCGATAGAACGGGTTTCTAATTGTTGTGCAACATTGTTTTGCTGTATCACGACCTTGTTGTAGAGCTTGCCCGAGCCGATGGTCATCGAAAATGTAGGTGCTACCTCCCCGTCGATATCCTTGTTGATATCTTGGTTGCGTTTTGGTAGCGAATCACGAACGGCTATCTTCACCGTTCCATCGTAATAGACCTGCTCTTTAAATGTAGCCATTGGCGAGGGCATATATTCATAGATCGCATGAAGCCGTTGTGCAAAAGAAGTTCCCGAAAGGGACAGAAACAGAGAGAATATATAATATTTATACATGTTATTTAGTTTGGGAAAAGCGGGGATATCCCCGCTTCATGTCGTGTTTTTGTAACACTGATTAAACCTTAAAAACTAATTCAATAGGTAGGTATGAACACTGACCTATTGGGATTACACTCCCCACCATTTTCTGCAAGCTCTGAAGAAATCTCCACAGCTACCATTGGTATAGGTCTCCGAAGTGTGTGTGCCTACTACATGTAGATCATCAGAACTTAAAAAGTTAAGACAAAAACACAGCGCGTGAGTCCGCTTTGCATCTCTGTTACTTCTTCGGTTACCTTCACCATGGTGTTTGTGTTTGGAAGGCGGTAAGTAGAGGTTTTGGCCGTTGCATTTTTGTGGGATGCATTTTCCATTGTCTTAGCTGAGGCTGCAGTTGACAACACTGCTAGGGCTACTAGACTCATCATTAATTTTTTCATTGTTTGTTATTTAATTGTGTTAAACCATCGCATGTTGTTGAGGCATGCTTTTATTGTATGGCAGTAAAAATAATGTACAGTTTTAATTCGTTATAGGGTGATTTATTATTCGTGTCAAGTGATGCATTATCCGTGGCTGCTGGTTTATTATTCGCTGGAAGCTGAGCAAGCCTAGGGTATAGACAGATCAACGATCCCCTAAAGAAATAGCTCGATGCATGTTCATTAAAGGATGGGCCCATTTATTTCCTTCTCATAATGGAAATTTTCGCTATCAAAATGAAAGAGCTTGCTTCTGAAAGTTATTGTGTGAGTTACTGTATGTTTCTTGTATCTAGTGTGATACGGTTTCTTTTTGTAATATGGAATACTTTTGGCATCAGTGAAATAAAAATAGCATGAATTTTCGAAGGGCATCAAAGGATGGAGAATATGTAGCACCCGCACTACTGTTGATAGGGCCTCGACAGATACTTACTGAAAGTTGCAAAATGAACAATTTGAAAAATGAGTTTTTATATGAAAAATTTTTGTGAATCAAGTATCGACACCAGGGTTGCTGATGAAACAGATCGTATCATTGTACGAACAGCAACAGCAGCGGATTTAAAATATGCGATGGAGATTTCAGCGGAAACGGCTTCATCAGCAAAAGCAAGGGGCACGGGAATAGGGACAAGGACCCCACAGTCGATCTGCAACAAGATCCTTGAGGGTAATGCGGTCATCGCATTGACTCAAACGGGGAATGGATTGGCTATATTTATCTGGAAGCCTATGCCGAGGCGGAATTTATTTCGCATTGCGGTCTTATCGTTTCGCCATCCTGGCGACGTAAGGGTATCGCAACACTTATGAAAAGACAGATCTTCGAACTTTCGAAATTAAAATACCCCAAAGCAAAGATCTTTGGAATTACGACTTCGTTGGCTACCATGAAAATCAATTCAAAATTGGGGTTATATCCAGTCAGCTTCTCGGAAATCACTCAGGACCCTTCTTTTTGGGACAAATGTCAGAACTGCATTAACTACCCAGACCTGAAGAAAAAGGAATTCAAAAACTGTTATTGCACAGCCATGCTTTTTGATCCCAGTACAGTACAAAATTTAGGTATAGAAAAAAACGAAGGTCTTATAGCAGTCCGACCATCCATTGATCAGACCTGATTCTGATTAAGCGGATTTATAAAATCCCGCATTTTTCAACGCACTTACACCATAAGAATCGCCTTCTTTTTACAGACAAAAGGAAGGAGGTTTTTTTATATAGGAGTTAGCATATAAGTCTAATCATCTCAAAAATTTTCTTGGGCTGAGCAAACTAATCCATTGAAATATTATTAATTTCGAAGGGGCATGTAAGGATAAACAACCATTTAGCTGGAAGGATAGATGCGCATGTAAAGTCAGCTTTTAAAGTAGAAGAAAATAAAAATTCGATGAAAACTATTGACCAACATAGAACCCAATTTGATAACTTCGTTTGGATAGATATCTGTCAACCGGACAAAGAAAGCCTGAACAAAATTGCTGAAGAATATCAATTAGACTATTTTCAGATAAAGGATAGCCTGGAACCGGGGCATTTGCCCAAGTTTGAAAGTCAACCCAATTATAATTTTTTGATATTGAGGGCATTTACATCCACCATTGAAAAGGGGGCAACGACAATCAATGAATTATCAAATAAAATAGCCTTTTTCTACAATGGACACAAGCTTATCACGATACACCGTAGCCAATTTGCTTTCTTAGACACCGTAAAGCAAAAATATGAAACCTCGGAAGAACTACTGGTCTATTTGATTTATAAAATGGTTGAAACTTACCAAACACCATTGGATACACTGGACGAAAAGATCATCGAAATAGAACAAACAATATTTCTTAAAGACTATGCAAGGGTGTCTTTAAAAGATCTATATTTCCTGAAAGCACAGACCCGGATTACAAAAAAACTTTTACAGATTTTTCAGAACGTAACCCACCAAATTGAGGTGGCGGAGAATAACAAGACTGCTTTGCAGGATATAAAAGACAAACTATTGAATCTGATACTCAGTTATGATGAAGTCATCGAAAATGCCAACAATTTATTGACCACCTACCATTCTGTCAATGCCCAAAAAAGCAATGATGTCATGAAATTGCTGACTATTTTTTCGGCATTCTTTTTACCATTGACTTTTTAGCAGGAATTTATGGGATGAACTTTGAAAATATGCCCGAATTGAAGTGGCGCTTTGGCTATTTTATCACGCTCGGGGTAATGGCAATTATTTCTATAATCATCTATTTATGGTTCAAACGCAGACGGATTATCTAAATTTCCAATGCTATGCTACCCGTAGTACGATCGGAAAAATAACGCTTATATTTTATTAAAAGAGAGGAATACAACCATAGATTGTTAAATACAACAATAAGTAGTGTAAATACAACTAAGGGTAGCGCTGTTTATTCGCTGTGATACTGGCCTGCAAAATAACTTTGTAGTATCAAAAAAATATAAAGACATGATGCTAAATTCTAAATCAATCGGCAATAAAATAGCCGAAGCAAGAAAGAAAACAAATCTTTCACAGGCCGAACTTGCGCAGCAGGTTTCGATCAGTCCACAAGCAGTAGGTAAATGGGAGCGGGGTGAATCTATGCCAGATATCATGACATTGAACAGGCTAGCGGAGATACTTGCTGTAGACCTCAATTACTTTTCCGAAAGTTTTCATAGGGATCAGATTGATCATACGGATCGGGAGTTTACCGATCAGCAGGCTTACCTAACTGAGCCGGTATCGAAATCTGAAAATCAGGTTGGCCGTAGCTGGGATATGTCGAAAGGCAACTGGGAAAATGCAGATTTCTCGGGTTTAAAGAACCTGAAAGAACAGTTCAGCTCTTCCAATATAAAAAATTGCAAGTTTATAAACGCAGATCTATCGGGGTTGATACTTGGCAAGAACAATATTGAATTATGTGATTTCTCCTCTTCAGACCTGACAAACAGTAAAATACAGTCTTCTAATCTACTAAAGAATCAGTTTAACCGTTGCTCCTTTATTGATGCTGATTTTTCCAGAAGCAATATTGGAAAGTGTAATTTCTCTGATGCAGATTTTACCGGTGCCAGATTTGATACTGGTTGTTTTGAGAGCAATGAAATGACCAATGCCGTGTTGAAACACACTTCATTTAAAAATACGGGGATCAGTGATGTTATTTTTGAAGGTATGATCGAAGACTGTCATTTTGAGGGCTGTGGGTTTTATAAAGTCAAATTTCAGGGAGCCACCATCTTGAATACCTTTTTTAAATACAATAGAAAATTTAAAAAGTGGAGTTTTCCGATTGCAAGGTTGATCGGCTGACCTATGCTTTTCTGAAGAATAATGAAGCAAACTTAACGGGGATAACCCTTCTAGAGGAGTCTGCGTACTGATCTGAAGAGCTAAAGGGCGATGGCGATTTGCAGCGAACAATGACAAAATAGACGACTTGCCAAATAAATAAAGCCGAGGCACTGAGCAATGAGTATTCGAAATTGAGGCGTAGGGATCAAAAAAATAACAGAAAACAGGGCCATCTAAATATTTAGATGGCCCTGTTTATTTAAAATAAGGGTGGCTTTTCCAGTTGTTATATAGTCACCTAAAACTACTGTTGCCATCTGTATCCCGCACTTTGCGCTAAATTCGGCACATAGAACCAGCTGATTACACCGCTTTATTATCCATATTAAGTGTAAAATAAAAGGTACTTCCGGCACCGTACTCACTTTCGACCCAAATTCCTCCGCCCTGTGCTTCAATAAATTCTTTGCTGATACTCAGGCCTAAACCAGTGCCTTTTTTTTTGTGCCAGGAATACGGAAATATCGCTCAAAAATCTTTTTTAGATATTGGGACTGTATTCCTTGTCCGGTATCGGAGACTGAAAACTTGACCTGATTATTCTCACGTTCCGTTTTGATGGATATCTTCGAATTCTCGTACGAATAACGTATCGCATTGGAAATTAAATTGGTCAGTACCCAAGCCGATTTTTCACTGTCAGTCACAGCTGTAGAGGCATTCTCATCCATTTCAATTGCAATCTGTATGTTTTTATTGTCTGCGGCAGATTTATTAGCGTTGACAGCATACTCGATAATAGGTTTGATCTCTGATGGTAGCAGATTGATTTGTATGGATCCGCTTTCGACCTGTGTTATATTGAGTAGTTCTCCTGTTATTTTCAGTAGTCTGTCGGTATCGTCTTTTATCCCATTGATCAGGTCTTTTTGTTCGCTATTTAAAAGACCTACTTTTTCATTCTCCAACAGTTGTACGCCCATCTGAATAGATGAAATAGGTGTTTTAAACTCATGCGATACCGTTCCCATAAAATTTGTTTTGGCAAGATCAAGTTCTTTAAAGGGGTAATATTACGCAATAGGATCACCTGGCCGATAAATTTAATATCTGTTTCGCCGGTGGGGACGATATTGATGTCGATGACTTCCTTCTCAAAATAACTTTCTTTACCATCCGCATAGATCTTCAACTGTTCGGCTTTGTTGCTTTTTGGTGCTGGTAGAAAGATGTCTTTTATAATATCCCGGATCAGATCATTGGTGACGGCGATATCTTGTACGGCTTTTCCAATGAAATCTTCTTTCCGCAGTCCTGATATATTCAAGGCTTCATCGTTGGCAAATAGGACCTTTTTATTTTCGTCGATACCAATAACAGGATCATGCATGTTGTCGATCAAGGTTTCGATCCGCTTTTTCCCTTTCAGGATCTTCTCTAATTTGCTGTCCGAATATTCTTCCAGCTTCTCAGCCATGGTATTAAATGATCGTGCCAGATCTCCAAATTCGTTATGTCCGCCAAAGTTGACGCGTTTTGAATAATTTTGGCTGGCAATTTCCTTGATGCTTTCGGTTAGCTCCCGGATGGGATTGGCAATATTGGACGGAAGATTGATCAGTAATATGACCGCGATCAGAAAACAGAGTGCTCCTGTAAATGAGATGATGAGTATTGCTCTGCGGGCAGTTTCATCTGCAATGTTACTTTTTCTACTGATCGCATCCATATTTAGCCGCATTAATTCGGTGATGTCTTTTCGGATGGATGAGCTTAGTTGTGCATCATCGGGTTTATTTTTAAGCGAATTGAAGTGTTTGACAATCAGGTTTGTCCTTTCGATCTCGCCAATTTCAGTGACGTTGCCCATTTGTAGCGTCAAATTATTTTGAAACGTATCAATTGCTGCAGCATCCTTATTGATATCTTCCAGTGCCAGAAGCATATTCCGCGAATAGAGTAAGGTGTTGTAATTGGCAACAAGTATATTATTCGTGTCTCTTTTGAGCAGATTAACATACCATCCGCTAATAACAGCCAGGGCTACGATCAATATAAATAGGAGCCCTACTCCAAATGTTAATTTTGCTTTAGTTTTCATTTTATGACAATATTACGAGATCAATATTTTCCTGAGACAATTTATTCAATAATGTATTGAATGTATCGGTTGCGAGTATGACTTTAATCAGATTGATATGTGGTTTACCGATACAGACCGTCGTGATCATACGTTCTTCACATTCTTTGATAATGGCTTTGGTGGCATTCTTGGCCTTTACTTTAATAATTTCAGCCCCCAGCTCGGTGGCCAGTTTAAAATTATTGATGAGATGTCGCTGTTTATCCAATGCGATCCGATCCATGCTTTCTTTGGGAACCTGTACATACATGACAAACCATTTGCTATTATAGTAATTGGCCAAACGGGCAGTTTTCCTGATGACATTTTTGGCCGTTTGTTCGTTTGAACTGATGCAGGCCAGAAAACGTTCTTTCTTAACATTTCGATTGAGGGCAACTTCCGTTTCAACCTTTCTTTGCACCTGTGAGGCGACTTCTTTTAATGCCAGTTCGCGCAACTGCAGGATATGTTCACTTTTGAAGAAATTGTTGAGGGCTGCGGCTATCTTTGAATTTTCATAAATCTTACCTTCCTTTAGCCTGTTAATCAGCTCCTCTGCCGTTAAGTCGATATTGACAACTTCATCGGCCTGGGCAACCACACTGTCGGGAATTCGTTCTTGCACATCGATACCTGTGATTTCTCTGACTTCGTCATTGAGGCTCTCGATATGTTGGATGTTTACAGCGCTGATGACATTAATACCGGCATCAAGAATATCCATTACATCCAGCCATCTTTTTTCGTTTTTGCTTCCTTCTATGTTTGTATGTGCTAGTTCATCGACGATAACGACCTCAGGACTAAGATTTATAATGGCCTGTACATCCATTTCCTCGAGCTCCTTGCCTTTGTAGAACAATGTTCTCCTTGGGATAATAGGTAGGCCGGCCAGCAACGCATGGGTTTCGATACGCTGATGGGTTTCGATATAGCCGATCCTGACATCGATACCACTCTGTAAAAGCGCATGTGCTTCCTGAAGCATACGGAAGGTCTTCCCAACTCCGGCACTCATCCCGATATAGAGTTTGAATTTACCTCTTCGGGATTTCTGAATCAGATTTAAAAAATGTTCTGCACTTTTTCTTTCATCCATAACATGTGATAACTTTTATAAACTTACAAATTCCCCTTAAACAAATTGCCAAGGGGAATTATTAATCTATCCGCCCTGCTTAGCCGAAAAAGCAGCTAAACAAAGCATGATAGGTTCTTGGTTGGAGTTTTTTATCTGCTCGCCAACTTATCCAAGGCGATGTTGAGTTTTAACACATTGATTTTTTCAGGACCGAAAATTCCCCATAAAGGGCTTTCGGTATTTTCCTCGATCAATTGATTTATTTTCTGTTCTTCGATACCTCGTACAGTAGCGATACGTTTGACCTGAACTTTGGCCGCCTGAACGGAAAAATTTGGGTCTAATCCACTTCCACTTGCGGTAATCAGATCGACGGGTACTTCGGACTTTTTGATAACAGGGTTGTGTACTAAAAATGTATCGATACGTGCCTGCACCTGACCAAGATATTCTTCATTTGAAGGCCCTTTATTACTGGCTCCGGAACCGGCAGCATTATAATTTACGGCAGACGGTCTCGACCAAAAGTATTTGTCGGCTGTGAAGGCCTGACCAATATTTGAATAGTACTTTTTACCATTATGCTCAATGATTTTTCCCTTTCCCGCGTTGGAGGAAAACTGGGCCATTCCCCAGACAGCTAAAGGATAGATCACTGTAAAGAACAGGATCATAATAATGGTCAGCTTTAATGCGGGTAAAATGTGTTTTTTCATTTCAGTTATATTTTATGAGGGTAAAACTGTAAGGAAACAAGTCCCGTGAGATTTTATCCCTCTTGATTTATTTTACGGATTAAAAGAAAATAGCGACGAACATATCAATCACCTTAATACCTAGAAAAGGAACGGCAATCCCGCCCAATCCAAATATGAGTAGGTTTCGGCGCAATAAGGCACTTGCTCCAATCGGTTTATAGGCAACACCTTTAAGTGCCAATGGAATCAGCATTGGAATAATAATGGCATTGAAAATAACGGCTGACAGAATAGCGCTTTCTGGGCTGTGCAATTTCATGATATTGAGTCCCTGTAGCGCTGGAATAGCGGTAATAAACAGGGCCGGAATAATCGCAAAATATTTAGCGACATCATTGGCGATACTAAAGGTTGTTAATGTTCCTCTGGTCATCAATAATTGTTTACCGATTTCAACCACCTCGATCAGTTTGGTCGGGTCATTGTCCAGATCAACCATATTTCCAGCTTCTTTTGCAGCCTGTGTACCCGAATTCATGGCAACGCCCACATCGGCCTGTGCCAAAGCTGGAGCATCATTTGTTCCGTCACCCATCATAGCCACTAATCGACCTTCGGATTGCTCTTTTTGATGTAGTTCATTTTGTCCTCTGGTTTGGCTTCGGCGATAAAATCATCCACACCAGCTTTATCGGCAATAAACTTCGCGGTTAAGGGGTTGTCACCCGTTACCATCACTGTTTTGATCCCCATTTTACGAAGACGTTCAAACCTTTCATGAATACCGGGTTTGATGATATCCTGTAGTTCGATCACACCCAGGGCGATGTCATTTTCGGAAACCACTAGTGGTGTTCCTCCATTTTGGGAGATCGCCTTAACACTTTCCTCGACTTCTTCTGGGAATCTATTGCCAGCTCCTGTAACAAGATTTTTAATCGCATCAGTTGCACCTTTTCGGATACGTATGTTTTCATAGTCTATACCTGAACTTCGTGTCTCAGCTGTAAACTTGATGAATGCAGGGTTCTTCACTTCATAGCTCAGCGGATCGATGCCGGCAAGTTCTATAATAGATTTACCTTCGGGCGTCTCATCAGCCATAGAGCTCAATACAGCTGCTTTTATTAATTTTTTCTCATCAATACCATGTGCGGGGTGAAAATGAGTAGCCTTACGGTTACCGATGGTTATTGTTCCTGTTTTGTCCAACAACAATACATCAATATCACCTGCTGTTTCCACAGCCTTACCACTTTTGGTAATGACATTTGCACGTAGGGCTCTGTCCATTCCGGCGATACCTATTGCTGAAAGTAATCCCCCAATTGTCGTCGGGATAAGACAGACAAATAGGGAAATGAATGATGCAATGGTGATACCGACATTCGCATGATCTGCAAATGGTTTTAATGTCACACAGACGATGATAAATACCAATGTAAAGCCTGCCAGTAAAATAGTCAAGGCGATTTCATTGGGTGTTTTTTGTCTTGAAGCACCTTCTACCAGGGCGATCATTTTATCAAGGAAGCTCTCACCGGGTTGTGTGGTTACCTGCACGACTATTTTATCGGAAAGCACCTTGGTTCCACCTGTTACGGAGCTTTTGTCTCCACCTGCTTCCCGAATGACAGGGGCGGATTCACCGGTGATGGCACTTTCATCAATTGTAGCAAGTCCTTCCACGATCTCACCATCTGAGGGGATAATATCGCCAGCTTCACAGACGAAAATATCACCTTTTTTAACTGGGCAGAGGAGATGGTCTGGCCGCTTTTAAGTTTGGCTGGAGTTTCTTCCTTGTTTTGCGCAGGCTATCCGCCTGCGCTTTTCCCTTGCTTCGGCAATGGCCTCAGCAAAGTTGGCAAACAACAGTGTGAGTAATAATATGAGAAATACGGCAAAGTTGTAACCAAAACTTCCCTGTCCTTGTGCTCCTGCCAAGGTCCATAAACTGACGATCAGCATGACCACAGTTCCGATCCATACGGTAAACATAACCGGATTGCGGAACATTGTTTTCGGGTTTAGTTTCACAAAAGACTGTTTCAGTGCTTCCTGTACCATGTCTTTTTGAAACAGTGATGTATTTTTGTTCATTTCTAATTTCTTTAATCAATGTTTAATAAAGTGAGAAATACTCCGCAATAGGGCCTAATGCCAATGCAGGGAAAAAGGAAAGTGCAGCGACAATGGCTATGACAGCAAAATACCATAAGTCCGAAAGTTGCTGTATCTGTTTTCAATGTTCCATCTCCCTCAGGAATAAATTTCTTTTCAGCCAATAAACCGGCGATGGCCACAGGTCCGATAATCGGTAAGAAGCGGGATAAAATAAGTACGAAACCTGTACTGACGTTCCACCATAGGGTGTTGTCTCCCAATCCTTCAAATCCACTACCATTATTTGCCGCCGATGACGTGTATTCGTAAAGCATTTCACTAAAGCCGTGGAATCCAGGGTTGTTTAGTGTTGCTGCAGTGTATTGTGGTGCTGCAGCTGCTAAAGCTGTGCCCACCAGGATTAGAAATGGATGCAGCAGTGCGATAATCATAGCGATTTTCATTTCTCTGGCTTCCACTTTTTTCCTAAAAACTCAGGTGTCCGACCAACCATCAGTCCACTGATAAATACGGCAAGAATGATGAAAATAAAGAAGTTCAGGATACCTACGCCACAACCGCCGTAGAAGGCATTTATCATCATGGCAAGCAATTCATTCATACCGGATAGAGGCATGGTGCTATCGTGCATGGCATTAATCGAGCCTGTCGAGATTACCGTGGTCACGATACTCCAAAAACCGGATGCGGGCGCTCCAAAGCGGATCTCTTTACCCTCCATTGCTCCGAGAGAATTATCGACTCCCATCGCCGCAATCGCTGGATTACCTTTGGTCTCCATCATAATATTCGGAATGACAAGCAAAAGGAAGCCGACTGTCATGACACCAAATATCATCCAGGAGAGCTTCCGTCGCTTGATGAAGATACCCAGCGCAAAAATCATGGCTAAGGGGATAATCATCTGCGCGACCATCTCGACCATATTGGAGAGATATGAAGGATTTTCAAATGGGTGGACTGAGTTTGCACCGTAAAATCCACCGCCATTTGTTCCGATATGTTTAATGGCTACAAAGGCTGCAGCAGGACCTCTCGACACGGCTACAGTATCACCTTGCAGCGTTGTAATGGTATCTTTTCCTTCAAAAGTCATTGGTGTACCCTCAAAAGCAAGGATGATAGCCACAAGCAATGAAACCGGTAATAATATACGTGTACATGATTTTACAAAATAGTTGTAAAATTTCCCAATGTACTTGCTGTGCGATCACGGAATGCTCTGAATACAAGTACGGCAGCTGCCATACCGATACCCGCACTTACAAATTGTAGGAACATCAACCAGTATTGCCCCAGGTAACTGAGTCCAGTCTCACCCGAATAGTGTTGCAGGTTACAGTTAACGACAAATGAAATGACCGTGTTGAATGCGAGATCCGCCGACATACTCGGATTATTGTCCGGGTTCAGTGGTAGACTGCCCTGTGTCATCAAGATGAGCATACCCAATAAAAACCAGATCATATTGATGCTGACCATCGCTACCATCTGTTGTTTCCAGTTCATTTCCGTCTGTGGATTGATCCCGCTGACTTTATAAAAGATCCGCTCTATGGGATTAAATATGGGGTCAAGCAGTGTTTTTTCGCCTCCATAGACTTTTGCAATGTATTTGCCTAACGGTATTGCAAGCAATACTGTTATGACAAACATTACGATTATTCCTAAAATTTCTGTATTCATTTCTGTTAATATTATTTAATTTCTCTACATACTATATGATGAAATTCTGTTGTCCCTTATCTACATAAGATTTTAACCTTTTCTTCTTTCATCAGCTATTGTGATTTAAAATTTCTCTGGTTTTAGCAGTACGTAGCAGATGTAAACGAATACACCAATAGCTACCACAAATAGTGCTGTCATATAAAAGATTTTTGAGTGATATAGCTGTTGCTTTGCAACAAATAAATTTGTTTAAGATTTTTGGAATCTGCTGATACATATAGATCCATTCTTCGGATGTGCATCTTCTTTTCATTCCCGAAAAGAACGTACAAAGAGATTTTCGATGATGTTGCGTACCTGTTCATTTCCCCTTCTATAAAGCCATCCCATATATTTTAATCGATTACCAATTTTTTCGATCTGGCCATTAGAAAGTAGGTAATTGATATGGTTCAATGGCCTGAAATATTCCAGCAAAATTTCTTCGGGATGACAGATCATTGATTTCTTCTTTTATTTCCCCATAATGATCGGCAAGATATTGACTTGCGGATTGTTCATTTATTTTATTCATTCTTACTAGATTTTATCAAAAAAGTCAATTGACTTAATGAATAGACCGAAGCAGGCTACTCCTGCCAATATTAATATTAATGTGATCATTTTGTGATTGATTAGACTGTACTATACTGTTTTATTATTGCTCCGAAAATCAATACCACAAGTGTTGCAAAGAACAATAAGTGATAAGATTTTAACCATTTAGGGAACGATAGTGGCTCTTGTTCCTGTTCCCATTTAACATCTGTCTTGCTCATTTTTATTTATTTTATATCCGATATGCCAAAATGTATTCCAATAGTTTTTGTGGTGGTGTAATTGACTGTTTTTAGTTTGTTGTGGTTTATTTTTGTGAGGGTGGAAAACAAATAACCTATCATTTTGATAAGGTGGATTATCAAAATGATAGGTTATTGTTTTTTACATAAAAGCGGATATGAATAGCAGCTGATTGATCTCTGCAGGCTGTTGCTGTTGATAGGAATATTCTTGGATTGGGTTTTAATGGGCGTAAATTTGCCCATTTCTAGGATATTTTATAGTGGTCTATTTTTCGGTATAGGGTTGCTAAACCTATTTCTAAGAGTCTCGCTGTTTCTGTTTTATTGCCTTGGGTGTAGTTTAATATTTTCAGGATATGTGTTTTTTCTATGCTGGCCATCGAAAATGTTGACGTCATCGCACTGTCTTTGTTGTCTTGTTGCAGGTCTATTGGCAGGGTATCTAAGGTGAGGATCTCATCGTCTGCTAATATCACGCTTCGTTCGATCACATTTTTCAGCTCACGGATATTGCCTTTCCAGGCATTTCTCTCTAATGCGCCGAGATATTCTTCTGTTAATTTCAATGTGCGTCGATTGGATTTTATGGCAAACCAGTTGACAAAGTGTTCCGCCAATAACCGAATGTCTTTGGGCCTTTCGCGCAAGGGAGGGAGTGGTATTGCAAAGACCGATAGGCGATAAAAGAGGTCATTCCTAAAATTACCGTGTTCAATTTCATCTTCTAAATGACGATTTGTGGCTGCAATGATGCGGACATCTACTTTGGTGGGTTTGTTATCGCCCACACGCAGGAATTCACCTGTTTCCAATACGCGTAATATTTTTGCCTGTAGCTCTATTTCCATTTCACCGATCTCATCCAAGAAGATTGTTCCTTTGTGCGCTTCTTCAAAGAGCCCTTTTTGATCTTTGACCGCTCCTGTAAAAGCGCCAGCCTTATGTCCGAAAAGCTCGTTTTCAAGGAGTTCTTTACTGAATGCTGAGCAATTGATTGCTACAAAATTGTGATTTGCACGTAAGCTGGCCAGATGTATTGCCTGAGCAAAAATCTCTTTTCCGGTTCCGGTTTCTCCGGTCAGTAGTACAGTGGTCTCGGAGGTCGCGACTCTTTTAGCCAGATCAATTGCCTTCATGATGGATTTAGACCGTCCGATGATCTTATCAAAAGAATGTTTTTCACCGAGCTGCTTTTCGAGTTTTTGAACTTTTTATTGAGCAATGCCTTTTCACCGGCTTTGTACAGCAGTGGAATTATCCTGTCGTTGTCGTTCCCTTTGGTGATATAGTCAAAAGCACCGTTTTTGATGGCGTCGACACTGTCCGGGATATTCCCAAAAGCAGTCAAAAGAATAATTTCGACAGCGGGATATTTGCTTTTGATAATCTTGGCTGTCTCTACGCCATTCCCATCGGGAAGTTTGACGTCAGATACAATGACATCTATCTCTTCCAGTTCCAATTGTTTTAAGCCTGATTTAATACTGGAGGCCTGAAAGACCTCAAAGCCTTCGAAGCTAATAATTTTTGATAACAAGTTCCTCAACTTGTCTTCATCGTCAATGATAAGTACTTTCACGTGATATAATTTCCTGTTGATAAAGCATGGCAGACGCTACATGTCGCGATCATGTTGTAGCTTAGCTTTCAATTAGCCTGTGTATTTGCGAATTTCAAGCTTCAATAGCTTGCTTGAACGCTGAGCGTATTATAAAATTACCTAATCGGGCTGTCTTGTTATATTGAGCTTGCTCGAACTGTAATGACTATTGCTATCCATTCTTTTTGCACTAAAATGTTTTAAAACTGCCCCAAAAGCGACTACTACAATAAAGGCGCATAGCAGGAGGTGATAGGATTTGAGCCACTTTGGAAATGATGGCGGTTCCACTTCCTGTTTCCATTTTACATTCAATCTGTTCATTTCTGATTTATATTAGTTTTATTTTAAATCAAAATTTACTCCAGTAATGGTTTTTTATTTGTAATATATTGATTTTTAGTTAGTTGTGGATATTTGGTGCCGGCATAGCTTGAACAGATGCCTATCATTTTGAGAAGGTTATTTTCAAAATGATAGGCTAACGTTTTACAGCATAATGTATATCCACGACCTACATATGTATTAAGCAGATCGTGGGCATTGGAATGTGTTAAAATTAGATTTTTTCAATTTTTAGGGATGATACCTTATCATTAAAGTTTTTGTTGATTAGGCAGGTTTCATTTGCAGTAAGTACTAAGGAAGCCCCAGTAAAGTTGTCCCCGTCGTAGAGCGTGACCTTATAGTTTGCTGGAATTTTGAGCGAAGAAATATCATTGTTATTGATGCCTTTTACAAGCATTTGAGCAGTTGTATAGGAGCCAATGGCAAGGATCGCATTATTGCCGGCATAATCGCAATGTTGAAATAGTGTAGCACCTAGGACACGGGTACCGATAAGACTAATGGAGATCTGAATGCTACCTCCGTAGTCGCTTCTGCCCGCGACGTTCTGTGTCATGTCAAGTTTGATCTCATGGGTTCCTTTGGTCAATTTGTTGGTCAGCAAGGTTGTATGCGGTGGAACGGTGTCGCTTTGACAATAATTTCTTGTTGGATAGTTCCATAGGCCGGGTTGTACAGTTCCGTTGGCTACAGACGGGTTTCGTTGCTGGTAGCGTTGCTCGGGTACACAGACCATACGTGTACTGTAGGAATCTATTTGCTGGTTGTCTAACTTTAAGACATTTGTCGTATAGTAGCCTTCAGGTCCAGTGTAAATGACCCTAATTTTTGCATTGGTAATATCGTCAGGAACCGTAAAAGATCTGCTGATGGACTTGGTCTGTGACAATGTGCTGCCCAATCCAGCAAAACCAACGATCGGTAAAGTATAGTTGTCTTTTTGCCAGGAACTTAAGTCGGTGTTGCCTGAACTTGTTAAGGTTAGATCGGTTTTGTATGTATAGGAACTATTACCGGGTTGCCCCTGACTGGATGCAATCCAAACTGTCGAATCCTGATCTTTGAGCGCTGAGGCAAAGGGACTGATATCGAACGTGTAGGGTACTACTGGAGAGCTGGTTGTAATCGTAACTAAGCGGCTTTGATTCCATACCGTAGACAGGTAGGGAAGAATATAACGCGCTATTTCTACCCGACCTGTCTGATATGCAGTTGTCAAGACGGGGTCGTTTTCTGTCGATGGAACTGCTGTTCCTTGGCAGTTTTAAAATAATAGAGATACCCGAATGGTTCTGTTTGGGCCATTCCGGCATATACATTGAGGTTGAGTGCTAATGTGGCCCCCAGTCCCTGCTGTTGTAAGTCAGTTAGTTTGGTCGCATACACCAATTTGTCATAATTGCCGACTTCGAGCGCCACAGTACTGGAATTGATGTTGGATACTTTATTTGCAGGATAAAACAATACACCTTCCTGAAGTTTCACTTCACCAATATTAGGCGTAGGCACTTGTGCCCGAGTTGAAATTTTCGGAAGTACATCTTCCTTTTCGGATTGTTTTTGGCAGGAGGCCAGCGAAAGCAGTCCCATAGCTAGCGCTAATGGTAGTTTAAAATTTAATGATCTCATATTATATTAAGTTTAAAAATGTAATCTGCTGGTTTCTGTATCCTGAATGCATGTCCAAGTAACAATGATTCGTTTAGCTGTATCTTGTAGCCACAAAGAGTAAAAAACATATGGATCTCTTTAGGAGCCTGTTATAACTGATTTATTGCGACTAAGGAAGCCTTAATATTAAAACTAATATAAAGTATATCTATAATAACTTTTGCTATCTTTTATGTTTTTTTAAAAACTTTTAAAAACTTTACTATTTGGCTTGCAAATCTATTTTTCCTTTTTATGCAAAATGATGGGCTAAATAAGTAATAAACGATGATTACCATGTTAGGGTAAATCTTTCGGTTTGTTTGCTGGTGGTGTAATTTTATTTTTCTAATGTTAATAAAATGTAATCTAATGGTGAGGAATGTAACAACATGTTGTCTGATTTTTAATGCAATTTGGATGATGGCCCAGTCCACCTCTTTTCATTAGAGGTAAATGTTGTTATGTATGTGGTATACAAAGAAAACTAAAAGAGAGAGGGTGAATGCAATGAAGACTACAAAATAAATTGGATGAAAACAACAATTCGAATTCAGAAATAAAAATGAGGAGGAAATATGGATTAAAGATCTGCTTTCTGTGGATGAAAGAGATGAATACAGTCCGATGTATATGCATGGGACTGTATTCTTTTAATAGGACTAGTAACCAGGATTCTGCTGATCTTTCATATTTGGTGCGTTGTCGATATCTTTCTGTGGAAAAGGCATCAAATAGTCTTTTTCTTTTCGGAATATTCTTTTTCTGTTGCTCCCTTGGTTTGCCCACCATTTAAGACGATGGATCTGTTGAGTACTTCCTCGGCGATTTTCCAGCGACGTATATCCGAATAGTATAGTCCTTCGCCTGCAAACTCTATCCTTCGTTCGTGACGGATACGCTCACGCATTTGTTCCTTGTTGAGTCCGGCTGGTAAGGCTGGCATCTTAACGGATGGCCTTGCACGTACCTGATTGACGGCTGCGTAGACTTCCGCCGTTGGACCAGATAGTTCATTCAACGCTTCGGCGTACATCAAGAGGATATCGGCATAACGAATGACAATACCGTTAATCTGAGAAAGACCGGTTCCTCCAATGGCGTTAGAAAGGCTCGTGTTGTTGTCATATATGGTATACTTTTTATAACTATATCCTGTATAAACACCAGCCCAGCCGTCTTCGGTGACAGGATAAGGAACAGAGTTGTATAATACACCTTTTCTGAATATTGTCTGATCAAGCCTTGGATCTCTGTTATTATTCGGATCTTTGGGGTCTACAATAGGATTACTAGCGCTGTATTTACTACCATCTTTCATCTCGTATTCGTCAACAAGATCTTGTGTTGGCTCTATTGAACTCCAGCCAGGGGCATTTGTAGGAGCATAAATGCCTAAGTAAATATCCCAGCTTGTAGGAAACCTAGGCTGTAGAAATTGGACATCGAAGATCACTTCGCTATTGTTTTCATTCGCTTCTAAAAAAGCCCACGATAATTTGGAAACAATTGATATCCTAATTTCATCACTTCGGAGGCCGATTTTACAGCATCATTCCATTTATTTTGGTAAAGATTGATCCGTGTTAATAAACCATAAGCTGATCCTTTTGTTACCCTTCCTTTTTCTGCTGGTTCTACAGGTAGGAGTCCCGCAGCAGTAGTCAGATCTTTTTCTACCTGTGCGTAAACTTCTTCCTTAGTGCTTTTCTTTGCGTTGATCTGCTCAATGTTAGGAGAATCCAACACGAGAATAACTCCGCCCCAATAGTTTACAAGTAGGGAATAGTAATATGCTCTTAAAAAATATGCTTCACCCTTCATGACGGCTTTTCGCTCTTCGTTCATCTGAATTTTATCGATGTTTGCCAAAAAGTTGTTTGTTGCGGATATACCACCATAAGCACCGGTATAAACTCCACCCATACCACCTAGACTAGTGGGCGTTTGTGCACTGAGCGAAATATTCTTCCATCCTTCCCAGGGGTAATTGCTATAGGCATTTGGTGTCAATACATCCAGATAGGGAAGTACTTCGGTCGTGACGTCCCAAAGTGCCGAATAACAGCCAATATTGGCTGCTTTGGCATCTTCCTCTGTTTTCCAAAAGACTCCAGGAGAGACCGAGTCCTGTGGCAGCTTATTCAGAAAGTCTTTTTTACAGGAAATAGCGAATAGGGATAGTACCGCTAGTCCAACCGTGATATATTTTGTTTTAATCATGAGATACTTTTTTATATTAAAATTTTAAGTTCAAACCTGCACTGATAATCCGAACATTTGGATATTGAGCTGGGGAAGAATTTGCGAGATCGCGCCGGATCCAGCCCTTCAAACTTGGTAAATGTAAACGCATTCTGTGCATCAATATAGACACGTAAACCTGCAATCTTGAGTTTAGCAA
This sequence comes from Sphingobacterium sp. E70, assembly GCF_019285695.1. Classification (NCBI taxonomy): domain Bacteria; kingdom Pseudomonadati; phylum Bacteroidota; class Sphingobacteriia; order Sphingobacteriales; family Sphingobacteriaceae; genus Sphingobacterium; species Sphingobacterium sp. E70. The sequence goes on from NZ_CP079104.1 coordinate 4,684,809, forward strand.
GTATATCGGCAGGGAGAGAGTAGCCTATTTGGATATTTTTAATGCGTAAAAATGATGCATCTTGCAGCCAAAAGCTGTTGTCTGCGTAATTCTGGCTATTTGAAGCACTGTATTGTACTAACCTAGGTAGTTTAGCATTCGGGTTTTCTGGTGTCCATGTGTTCCCAGATTCCCATCTTTTGGCTACACACCGCCCCATTTAAGAAAGGAAAAAATAATTCACTTCCAACATAGGATTCTACATCGGAAACGCCTTGTAAATTAACACGTAGATCAATTCCTTTGTAAGCTAAATTGATGTTGGCTCCGTAGGTCCAGGTTGGAATAGGCTTACCCACAATTTGTCGGTCATAGGCATCAATGATACCATCCGGTTTCCCTCGGGGCCACTGAAATCTTCAAATTTGATATCTCCCGGCTGGGTAGGGACTGCATTCTGTTTGGCGCTTTCATCTACTTCTTTTTGAGATTGGAATATACCGAGGGATTTCCACATATAAAAAGCGTTGATAGGCTCACCTTGAAGCAAAGCGTTACGCCCTTTCTGTGGATCCGGGATATAATCGATTTTGTTTTTCACATGAGTTAGGTTGAAACCTGCATTAATATCCAATTCTCCAATTTTGTGCTGATAATTAGCAGATAGTTCCCAGCCTTTATTGCTAACAGTGGCAAGATTACGGAAAGGAGCATTGCGAATACCAATAAAATCTGGAAGTTGTATTTGGCGTAAAATTCCTTCACGTTTATCAGTGAAGTAATCAAAAGTGACATTGAGCTTCCGTTTGAGGATTGTGGCGTCAAACCCAATATTACGTTTTGTCCCAACTTCCCATTTAATGTTTTCATCTACAATCGACATTTGCGCGATACCGGTCGCAATATTATCGTTGATCGGATAGAAGCGGGCAAAGGCTAATGTCGGTATATAGGCATAAAGGTCACGTTGGTCATTGAATCCCATGCGATCATTTCCAGATCTACCCAATGAGCCGCGGATCTTCAGCTCATCAAAGAAGGTTTGATCTTTCATGAAATTTTCTTGTGTAACGCGCCAGCCAACGGAAAGCGACGGGAAAAATCCCCATCTATTTTTGGGTGAAAAGCGAGAAGAACCGTCATAACGTGCTATCCCCTCGAATAGATACTTCTCCCGGAAGGCGTAGTTAAGCCGACCAATATAGGAGCGAAGGGCCCATCCATAGGTGGTCCCATTTGTGAGGGGAGTGGTCAGACCGGCATTAAGCTCCGATAGGGAGTTGTTGACAAATCCCATAATGGAACCAGACAGGCTGCGATATTCCTCTTCCTCCTGACTATAGATACCTGCTAAAGTGAAATCGTGGTCTTTTGCGATAGTCTTATTGTAGGTCAAACTACTAAACAACGTTTTGTAAAGCGTTTTGTCCCAACTATTGCTGGCATTGGGCCCCGATGCATTCATTGTGGAAGTAGCCGTATTGGTTTTTGGGTTGTAAACTAGGGTTTTGGGAACAAATAGCTGATTGTCATTGGTCGAATAGTTTATCCCTGCTGTCACATTGAATTTAAGTCCTTCGAGAAGTTTGTAATTTAAGAATACGTTGGTATTGATATTGCCATAAGCACTGTTGTTTTTTCCTTCATTGACCATCGCCAAAGGATTTCTAAATTGTGCATTGATGGAATTTACCCAAGTAGAAGCATATTCACCTGTGGACGTATAGGTGCCATAATAAGGCAGTGTGCGATACAGCTCTGTAAATAAATTTCCTGAACCATTAAAGGACTCTTTGCGGTTTTGATATCGAACCCCGAACGCAAACCTATATCCAATCTTTCATTGACTTTAGTATCAATATTAGTTCTTAAATTATAGAGTTTGGCATTCCCATTTTGAACAATACCGTCTTGATTGATATAACCTAATGAAACATTGAACTGTGTGTTACCTTCGCCACCAGAAATACCAAGTTGATTGGTCTGTATCATCGCATTGCGCATAATAACATCGAGCCAATCTGTATTGGGATAGATAATTGGATCTTTACCGTTCTTATATTCGTTTATCGTAGCCTCACTAAAAACTTTGGAGCTCCTTGGTTGACGAGCGCTTGGTTGTAAAGGTTCATGTAATCCACGGAATTAGTAATCATTTCCGGTAGTTTTGTTGCTGTCTGTGTACCATAAGAGGTGGAGAAGTCTATTTTTACTTTTCCTTTTGCTCCTCTTTTGGTTTGCACCAAAATGACACCATTTGCTGCTCTAGAGCCATAAATTGCTGCTGAAGCATCTTTTAAAACAGATATGGACTCAATGTCATTTGCGTTTAATGCACCAAGGGAACCCACAATTCCATCAATGATAACCAATGCATCACTCGTTCCTATTGTACCAATTCCGCGCACGCGAATGCTGGCACCATCACGACCAGGCTGGCCAGATTGCTGATTGACCCATACTCCCGGTACTTGGCCAGAGAGGGCTTGACTTGCATTTGTAATGGGCCTGTTGGAGACAGCATCACCTTTCATTACACTGACGGAACCCGTAAGTGTCGCTTTCTTTGTGTTCCAAATCCAACAACAACGGTTTCTTCGAGCATGTGTACATCCGAATCTAAGCTTATCATCAAGCTGGAAGAATTTTTGTTAGTTGAATTTCCTTTGATAGGTAACCAATAAAACTAGCGACTAGGATGCGATTTTCAGCGGCAACAATTGTAAACTTACCAGCAGCATCGGTAGTAGCTACTGTGGAAGTTCCTTTTACACTGATGTTTACCCCAGTGATGGGTTTGCCATCCGAATCAACTACTGTCCCAGAAATGGTTTTTTCCTGCAAATCCAGCGTAGCATTTGTCAAGGCGTAATGGAGCATACTTGCTTTCGTAAAAGATACATTTCCTAACAAAAGTAAGAAGGCTGTCATGCCACCTAGAAAGTCAACGTTGAGCTTTCTTTTCATGTATTAAAATTTAGTTTATAAAAAGTTTTGTAAATTTTACAGCTGAGAAGAATTACCTATTTATTTGAATATTAATATGATGTGTTTTTCTATATATAGGTGATGCTTCTATTCATTGGTCTATAGCCTTCTGTCTTTTGGGACAAATCCTGCTAATTATTTGTATTGTAAAATTAATGTGGCAGCAAATGGATAACCAACACTATTCTGTCTGTTATTGGAATTATTCTACCCTTATTTCGATTGATAGTGGTAGAAAAGTAATGTTTTGAAGATGGATGACCAGTGCTGATGTAAAAAAGGAAATTAGGTCATGTAGGACTAACCAGAAAAGAAAAAACCACTTTAATGTTGATTACATAGTGGTTTAAAGGACAAGAAATAATCGGATTTTCTGTAAGAAGTGGTCAATTGAGATACTATAAATCCATCTCTTTTCGAAACTCCCGTGGTGTCTTGTTCATAATGGACTTAAAGAACTTATTAAAATTCGTCAGGTTTTGATAGCCACATTCGTAACAGATCTCCGAAATGCTCAGTGTACGGTCCATCAGTAATTTGCAAGCATGACCAATCCGCATCTCATTGACAAATCGTGAAAAAGGCTTTTGGGTATGGCGTTTAAAAAGCGGCAGAAAGCATTTGGGGTCATATTGAGCATGTCGCTGGCAACCTGTAGATTAACATCTTCTTTAAAATTGCTCATGACATAGAGGTAGACCTTATTGATACGTTGGGTCTCCTGTTCACTAAATGTGGGTCGATAACCTTCAGAAGCGAGGCTTTCAAATTCATCTGTTTCCTGTAGCAATTGGATAAGGTTGAGGAATTCTATGATTTTAGGAAATCCTTCTTTATCACTGAGTTTTGCCAATAAGACCTGTGCCTTATCAAGTGTTTCACCATAAAAACGAAGTCCACGTTGCGCCTTGCGGATAAATTGCTGCATGGCCTGGATGGTTTGATGTTCGTCGGTCAGGCGAAGTAAAAAATCTGCCGGAAAATAGACAACGATGGCGCGGGCACGCAACTGATTGCTCGCCTGCAGAAATAAGTCGTCGTTGCGCCAAATATGCGGGATATTGGGGCCCATCAAGACCAGGTCTCCTTGTGTAAAGGTCGCTACATTGTTGCCCACAATGCGCTTGCCGAAACTTTCCAATATCAGCACCAGTTCACAGAGCTCGTGAAAGTGCAGTGGATTGCTTAAAAATTCCTGATCGACCAATTTGACATGGATTGTCTTTTCGCTGGGTGGCGTAAGCTCTATAAATTGAGGTTTGGATAATTTGTTCATACATAGCTAAATTGGTTGCTACAAAAATACTGTATTTGTTATTATATCAAACAATATTCACTTAATAATATTTTAAATGTTACTATTTGGGTATAAATAGTTTTATTTTTTTGTATAACCAGTTGTAGTATTGCGATACGAGAGCATTTATCTTTGGCAAAGAATGTAACAACGTCGTATTGCGTTTGAATCGGGTGGAATTACAACCTATTATGATATGAAAAAACTAAAAAAATGGTATTGTTGGCCTTGTTGGGGGTAATGGGGAGTTTGGCAATGGCGCAGCAGGCAGCTTATCAGTTGCCGGCCAAAGTGACTGGTCTGAAAGCTCCTGTACTATCCTTAAATGGCCAATGGAATTTCAAATTTGACCGTAGTTCGAACTGGGAAAATATTCAGGTTCCCGGGGAAGCTGTCATGCAGGGCTATGGTATTCAACACGACCAATCATTTTTTTATAGACGCAAATTTTTAGTACCCAGTCAGTATAAGGGCAAAAAGACGATTATCCGTTTTGATGGTGTATATAGCTTTGCCAAACTGAGCATCAATGGTAAAGCGGTGACAAGCCATCATGGTGGATTTACACGTTGGGAAGTAGATATTACACCCTATGTGATCTTCGGAAAGCAAAATGAAATCGAGCTGGAAGTACAGGATCAACTGGATGATATTTCGTACGCATCTGGTTATGCACATCATCCGGTAGGTGGAATCTTACGGGATGTTACCCTATTTGCAACTGCTACACATCCTGTGACCGACTTTAACCTTGAAACAGCCTTTGATACGTCATATACAGACGCTCAGCTAAAATTGGATTTTGGCGGTTTTGCGGCCAAAGGAGCTACGATTAAGTATACATTGACTGATCCAAACGGCAAAAGTACTGTCTTGGATAATCCTGAAAAACCAATTGTAGATGGTGCCAACAGCCATGTGTTGCGTGTAGCTGCACCACTAAAATGGGATGCCGAACATCCAAATCTTTATCGGTTGGATGTGGAAGTGAAAGAGCAGGGGAGCGCTACGTATGCCTTTCATAAATCGGTCGGTTTCCGCGAAGTACAAGTGGTCAAAGATCAGCTTATGGTAAACGGCAAACCTGTAAAGCTACGTGGAGCCAATCGGCACGATATGCACCCGACCTTAGGACGCAGTGCTTCGGCTTACTATGATAGCCTAGACGTTCAATTGTTTAAAGAAGCAAATATCAATTTCGTTCGTACTTCGCACTATCCACCTACGGAGCGTTTCGTCGAATATTGCAACCAATACGGTATTTATGTGGAAGTAGAGACTGCGATCTGTTTTGTGGATACGTATAGACAAAAAAACTATGCCCCGGGCAACTCGCAAAATGATCCGAAAAAGACGGACCAATACTTGAGCCAATCGCGCGAGATGGTCAATACCTTTAAAAGCCATCCCGCTGTGCTATTCTGGTCCATTGGAAATGAATCAATCTATGGCGATAATTTTAAAAAAGCCACGATTTTGTGAAACAGGCGGATCCCACAAGGCCTATCATCTGGAGTTATCCGGGCTCGCAAACCACCGAACCTAAGATTTATGAAATCCTGAGCATGCACTATCAGGACGTGTATGGTAACTTGACACAGTATGGCAAGACTACGCGTAACTTTGAGGGACATGGCATCCCAGCTTTATTTGATGAATGGGCTCATCCGGCATGTTATACGTATAAAACCTTACAGGATGATCCGAATATCCGTGAATTTTGGGGTATCTCCATGGACATGATGTGGGGTGGGTTGTTTCCGAAGCAAGGCGGGCTTGGCGGTGCAATATGGGGCTATGTGGATGAGACATTTATGATTCCACAGCAGCTGAAGAAGGGAACTGCTTTTTGAAGGAATTTTCCCGTACCGCCAAACCTGAAGATTTTCAGGGACAGGCGGTAGGCTACGGTGAATGGGGATCGTCGATGTCTGGCGGCGCAAGAAACCTGAATTTTGGTCAACAAAAAAGCGCAGTCTCCTGTATTAGTCACGTTGAAAGGAAAGATAATACCTGATTTTGCTCGCTTTCAGCCACTGGCGATCCCCGTATACAATCGATTTGATCATACTTCGCTCCAGGAAGTTAAACTGCAATACACCTATGAGGGGAAGACCTATACATTGGCATTACCCGATATTGCTCCGCATGAGAAAGGATATATTCAGCTACCGGGTTTAGCCTGGCAACAGGGGAGCAACTGACTTTGCGCTTTGTGGATAGCAAAGGGATGCTGCTGGATAGCTACCGTTATTTCTTGGGTGAGCATCAGGTCAGAATACCTGAATCGACTCAAAATGGAGGTCTACAACTTGTTGAAGAGCCTAATCGTTACCTGATCACGGGAAGGAATTTCACCTTTCCGGTTTCAAAAATAACAGGCTTGATCGAAAATGCGCTGATCGATGGTAAAGTGGTGATCCAAAAAGGTCCTTTCTTAAATATGGACATCAACCTCAACCACCTGACCGGTGCAGAAGTACGCAAAAGTGCAAGCAAATACCTGCTCGAAGATAAAAATTGGCAATTGAACAAATTGGATGTACGCATCAAAGACAATTTGGCCCTGGTATCGATTGTGGGAAAAAATGGCAGTTTATCCATTCAGTTTGATCTGACTATCGATGGTAAAGGAGAAATGAAGACTTTATACCATACCCAGGGTGAGCCCAATGGCTACCTGCGTGAAATTGGACTAAAGTATTATCTCAGCAATGAACTCGATCGTATTACCTGGAGCAGAAATGGTTATTGGAACGATTATCCCCAAGAATCATTTGCGGGTAATGAAGGAACAGCAAGCTTGTCTTATGTAGATAAGACGCCATACGGTCAAGAACCCAAACAGTCGTGGTACATGGATACGCACAACTATTACTATTGGGCCGATAAAGGAGCGCGTAGTCAGCATCCACTAACACAGCAGGCGAAGGGAATGAAAGAGAATATATACTACTACGCTATGGGTAGTGGCACAAAGAACCTGATGCATGTGGTTTCTCCGCAAGCAGACAATGCTTGCCGTATGGATCGCCTGGAAAATGAGCAACTGGTTTTGTATGTAAACAACAAATGGGATTATCCTGAAATTGCTTGGGGCAATTATTGCAAGACCTTGGAAGCTTCACCCTGTCAGGGATCTATCACATTAAAATTCTAATGATATCACTATGTTTGCTTGGATTGATCAAATCATTTATCTGCTGTATTTTATTGTTGTCGGCGGCTATGGCTATTACATTTATCGACGTAAACACAGTTCGGGTTCACTAACGCACGACTATTTTCTGGCGGAAGGTTCCTTAAGCTGGTGGGCAATCGGGGCTTCTATTATTGCTTCGAATATCTCTGCAGAGCAATTTATAGGGATGTCGGGGGCGGGTTTTGCACTGGGACTGGCCATTGCATCCTATGAATGGATGGCTGCTATCGGACTAATTATTGTGGCGGTCGTGTTTTTACCCATTTATCTGAAGAATAAGATTTTTACCATGCCTGGGTTTCTGCGTAAGCGTTTCGATCCACGGGTGAGTATGGTGATGGCTGTATTCTGGGTCTTGGTCTATGTCTTTGTCAATTTGACCTCGATACTTTATCTGGGTGGTTTGGCCATTCAGTCCATTGCGGGGATTCCCATGTTTGTAGCTGTTTGGCTGTTGGCGGTATTGGCCTTGATTATCGCTTTAGGCGGGATGAAGGTGATTGGTTATACTGATGTGATTCAGGTTGTGTTATTGATTATTGGTGGACTTACGACAACTTATATTGCCTTGAATCTCGTGGCGCATACAAAGGGCATGGGACATTGGCTGGACGGACTCCTTATCTTGAAAACGGAGGTGCCACAGCATTTTCATCTTTTTATCGAAAAAGGACAGATGATAAAACCCGATGGTACCGATGCTTATATGGATCTGCCCGGATGGTCGGTTCTATTGGGCGGCATGTGGGTGATCAATCTATCGTATTGGGGATGTAATCAATATATTACCCAGCGTGCACTGGGAGCCAAAATTTAAAAACAGCCCAAAATGGGATGTTGTTTGCAGCCGTTATGAAGCTGTTTATGCCCTTGATTGTAGTGCTGCCCGGCATTGCTGCATACTATTTATACAACGAAGGTTCTAACCTAAATTTTGCACAAGGTATGCTTGAGGGGAGTACGGTGAAGCCGGACAAAGCTTATCCGCTGCTACTCTCGATTTTACCGACGGGCTTCAAAGGATTGGCTTTTGCAGCTTTAACGGCTGCTATCGTGGCCTCACTGGCTGGAAAGGTTAATAGTATAGCAACGATTGTGTCTTTGGATATTTATAAGAATATAAAAGGCGATGCCGTGAGCGATACAGCTTTGGTGAAGCTGGGCAAAGTAACTGTACTGATCGCCTTGGTCATTGGTGCTTCCTTGGCTCCGCTATTGCAGCATCTGGATCAGGGCTTTCAGTTTATTCAGGAATTTACAGGTTTTATCACACCAGGCGTATTGGCGATTTTTCTGATGGGTATCTTTACAACGTGGACAACACCTAACGCAGCCTTTGCTGGCGCCATTGCTACATTTGCCTATTCTTTGCTTTTTAAAAATTTCTGGTTAGATGAAAGCCCCTTTATGAATCGGATTCTTGTGGTGTTTATATGTACGGTGGCAACAATGGTATTGGTGAGCCTGCTGGGCAATCGAAACTATCGTAATGATACAGTAATCGTGAATAGAACTCTTTTTGTGACCTCCAGTGGTTTCAAATTAGTGAGTTTATTCATCCTGGGCGTATTGGTAGCCCTGTATGTCTTTTTGTGGTAACATGATTTAATTTATATAAAAAATGAAAGAAAACTATCTGGTGGAATGGGCAAATGATGCGGAGCTCTTTGAGCTGATCCGTAAGGAACTTTTACAGCTGTCATTGGGGATGTGATGGACAAAATGGGATTGTTTCATCAATTTCTACCACCGAATATAAGACCGTTAAAATCCGATCTGTTTTTAATAGGCAGAGCAATGACGGTATTGGAGGCCGATGTCTGCGGGAATGCTGAGGAGCAATCGAAAAATCCGGTGCTGTCAAAAGCATTTGGTTTTATGCTTGAAGCCTTGGATGATTTAGGCCCGGGAGAAATTTATATTTGCAGTGGCTCCTCACCAGACTATGCACTTTGGGGTGAAATTATGAGTGCAAGAGCAAAAGCATTGGGTGCGCATGGGGCGATAGTCAATGGTTACTCAAGAGACACCGTCGGGATCTTGGCGTTGGATTTTCCTTGTTTTTCCATGGGCTGTTATGCGCAGGACCAGGCACCGCGCGGAAAGGTGATAGACTGGCGCGTGCCAATCCGTTTTGGGAATGTCCTGATCAAAGATGGCGATATGTTGATCGGCGACATTGATGGAGTCTGCGTAGTTCCACGTGCACATGAACAGGAGGTTTTCGCTCGGGCATTCGAGAAAGCGAGAGCAGAAAAAGTAGTATTAAACAAAGTGATGGAAGGCATGGCTGCCAAAGAAGCATTTGAAAAATATGGAATTATGTAAGTTCAAATTATCCAAAGGAAGCTGGTTGGTTCTACTGTTGACCTGTTCCAGCTTAGGAAATCTATCTGCGCAACAAGGTGGACAATTTTTGACGCCATTGCCTGATCAATTGTCCACGACTACAACCAGTCGCATTCTTTTGAATGGACAATGGAATTTTAGAGTGGCCGACGCTAAACCCGTGGCCATTCAGGTACCGGGAGAATGGGAAATGCAAGGCCAGCATGTCGCTGCGGGTGAGACGGCAGTGTATGAACGTTCATTTGATATGCCCGACGATTGGGAAGGTAATCCGGTATATATTCGCTTTGACGGGGTCAGTTCGCATGCGCTTGTGAAAGTTAACGATCAGTTGGTTGGTGAACATGAAGGGGATTTGTTGCTTTTCAGGTCGACCTGACCGGAAAAGTGAAGAAGGGTAAAAATAAACTGACTGTAGAAATTCAGGCAAACACCATCAGTGATATTCTCTCCTGTGTTTCTCAATATGCGGCACATACCGTGGGTGGAATTCTGCGCAAAGCGACTTTGTTTACCCTGCCTAAGGTGCATATTTCGGATGCACAGGCCGTAACAGATTTCGATTCAAAATATGTCCATGCAATGCTTAAACTTGCTGGTCTGGTGCAAAATGGCTCGAACCAGAAGCAGCAGGTCCAATTGCGCTACGTACTCCGAGATGCCGACGGCAAAACGGTGCTTCAAAAATCCTCCGACAAGATTCAGCTTGGCGTAGGGAGCCATAAACAGATCGAAAGTCTATTAGTGGTAAAAAACCGAAACAATGGTCGGCCGAGACACCTTACCTCTATGTGTTGGAAACGGCATTGATTGTGGATGGTAAGGCGATACAGAGCAATAAACAAAAGGTCGGATTCCGTGAAATTGAAGTCGTCAAAAATCAGCTGATGGTGAATGGTAAACCGGTCAAGTTGAGAGGGGTGAATAGGCATGCTGTACATCCATTGAACGGGAGGGCTTCAAATCCAGAAATAGATCGACAGGATGTGCTTTTATTCAAACAGGCGAATGTCAATTATATTCGCACGTCGCACTACCCTCCATCAGAGGAATTTTTGAATGCAGCAGACGAATTGGGTATGTATGTGGAGAGCGAGGCCGCTTTGAGCTGGATCCAGCATCATGCCTCACCAATCTGGCGCAAATGGGATTATAAAGACAAGCGTTTCTTGCCTGTCCTACTTGGCGCAAATATCGATAATGTGCTGAGCAACCGCAATCATCCTCGGTATTATTTTGGTCTCTGGGCAATGAATCGCATTGGAGCCCCTTATGGGCCGAGGTTAATTCGCGTATAAAAGCCTTGGATCCAACGCGCCCGACGAGTTTCCATGATCAGACCTGGGGTGGATTTAACAATGGCGGAAGCAAAGCGGATATCGCCAATTACCACTATCCCGGTATTAACGGACCTAAGGCAACAGATACCATGACAAGACCGACTTTATTTGGTGAATACGCCCATTTGTCTACCTATAATAGACGTGAATTATTGACCGATCCTGGTATTCGTGAGGCTTATAATGCACCTTTGGTAACTTTTGTAGATTCTATCTATAAGCATTCAGCCAACTTGGGGGTGCGATATGGAGTGGTATTGATGATACTTTTCACCTCCCAGATGGACGTATTGTGGGTTATGGGCCTTGGGGCCAATCGATGGATGGCGCAGACCGAAACCGGAGTACTTTGGCATGAAAAAGGCTTATTCGCCCATCAAAATCGGTAAACCGGTTACTAAAGGTAGTAAAGTCGTTATCGAAATTGAAAATAGGTATGATTTTCTTTCACTTGATCAAATTAAATTTGTAGCCATTGTCGATGGAAAACAATTTCCGTTCAAAGCTGCTATCGGACCTCGTAAAGGTGGACAGGTAACCTTGCCAATTCCAAGCGGGTACAACGCATTGCAGATTATTGCAACAGATAATCAAGGCAATGAGGTCGAAAATGAGCTGTTTCAGAAAGGCCGAAAAAATCAAGAACAGTTTTTGGAGACAGCGTTACAACTGAAACAAGATTCAGCGTATATTTATGTAAAACAAGGAAATCTGGATTATACATTTAGCAGAACCTATGGTAAACTGCTTGCTGTGCGCAAAAATGGTGAACTGATTCTGACGAAGGGACCGGCCGTAGCGCTCATCGAAGCAAATGCGGAAGATGGCGGTAAGCCAAATGTTGCTGGAGAGACGTATCAAAATAACATTGCGCCATTGAAGCAGTACGAGCAGTATACTTTATTTGCGGATGCTATAGAAGCCAGTCAGACAGGAGACAGTATAAGTGTTCGCATGGACCTGCGGTATCAGAATGGCACAGGAAAACAAAAATTTGTTTTCCTTAAGAACGGTCTTCTGCGTGTAGAATACGAAATGTTTTATCAAAGGGAGCAGGAAATAGATCTTTATCAGGCCGGTCTGATGCTAGAATTACCTTTATCCTACGATAAATTGGCTTGGTCACGAAAGGGATCATTTTCCACTTATCCTGCCAATCATATCGGACGCAATGAAGGCGAGGCTGTATTGCATGCCGTACCGTTGTATGAAGTAGAAGAGCATGGTAAGCCACAGGCAAAAGATTGGAAAGATGATGCCAATATATTGGGATCGAACGACTTTAGGTCGACCAAAGGAAATATTTACTGGGCTAGCTTGCGTAGCCCTGCGGCAACGGTAAAGGTGTTGTCGAATGGCCAGCAGCATGCGCGGGCCTGGAAACAGGATCAGCAGATACAATGGTTGATAGCAGATTATTCGAATAATGGCTCGGAGCCTTTTTATGGATCACCGCACAGCTACGGGCGTAAAAAGCTAAAAAAGGCGATAAGTTAAGTGGACAGATTATTCTTAAGATAAATTAAAATAGTAGAACAATGAAGATTATAGATGTTAAAGTCTGGCTGGTTGAAGGCGTAAAATATAATTGGACTTTAGTCAAGATTTATACCGATACGGGGCATACGGGGGTAGGGGAAGCGACCAACTGGCCCGGCAGTCCCATTGTGTTTGAGGCTGCAAAGCATGTGGGGCAGCGCATTATTGGTCTGGATCCGATGAAAACAGATTTTATCTGGACCAAACTCTACCGCGATCTCAATTGGATTGGACCTTATGGTGCTAGCATGTGTGCGATTTCGGGTATTGACATGGCTCTATTGGATTTGAAAGGCAAGGTGCTTGGTGTACCTTGTTATGAACTGTTGGGCGGTGCTTTCCGTAAAGAGATCCTGTTGTATGCCAACTATTGGTTTACTGGTGGTGGACATAATCCCCAAGATTATGCTCGACAAGCGCAAGCGGTCAAAGAAGCTGGTTTTACAGGCTTAAAGTTTGACCCATTTGCACATACAAACTATCTGTATGGGGAAGATCTGGCGGCTAACCTAACTTTGACTGCCGAGCAGCAGGACTTGGCGTTTGAGGTGAGTAAAGCGGTTCGTGATGGAGTTGGACCCAATTTTGATATCATGATCGAAACACATGCTATGCTCAATTATCGTGTCGCTGTACAGATGGCGCAACGTCTTTCTGAACTCAATATTACCTGGTACGAGGAGCCTGCGGGCCCCGAAAATGCGGACAACCTGCGTGCTATGCGTGAACGCATACCTTCCAACGTGTCGATCTGTGTCGGAGAAAGACATTACACAAGACATGGAATCCGACCGGTACTGGAAAAAAATATCTGTGATATTATGATGCCTGATATTACGCGATGTGGCGGGCCTTCGGAAATGAAGCGGATGGCAACGATGATGGAAGCCTACAATGTATTGTTGGCACCACATAACCCCAACGGGCCACTTTCAACCTTGGCAAGTGCTCATGTGTGTGCATCGGTGCCAAACTTTTTAGACAGGAATTTATGTTCAACGATGTTCCCTGGAGGGATGAAGTCATCGATTATCCAATTAAGGATATGGTGAAGAATGGTCATTTGATATTGAGTGAGAGACCAGGATTAGGTGTAGACTTGATCGAAGAAGAAATGCTTAAACATCCCGGGATATTGGAGCCTAGACCAGGTTTTTACGTGTAAATTTTATAAGCAAATGGCATTTACAATTGATTTGACAGACAAAATTGTCCTTATCACTGGTGGTATTTCTGGAATCGGGCTAGGGGTAAGTATGCAATTTGCACAGGCTGGCGCAACGGTGATAGCCTGTGCCGAATTAAGTGTTGATGATCCGACAGTGGCTTCATTTTTTGCGAAAATGGAGCCCTTTCAGCGGCGTGCATTTTATTATGAGACTGATGTGTCTCAAGAAGCTGCGATTCTGAAGCTGGCTTTACTCCTGCAACAAGAGTATGGTCGTCTGGATATACTGGTTTCTAATGCTGGGCAGAATGTTTTCAGGGGCCTGGATAACTGTACATTAGCGGAATGGAACAACAACAGTGCGTTGAATCTCGCTTCCCATTGGCTGTTGGCCAAGGCCCTTAAACCGCTACTGATGCAAGCCTCACCTGGAGTGATTATTATCATGGCCTCTAACCATGCCTATGCTTCCATTCCGGGATGTTTTCCTACAATGTCACAAAAGGGACTTTATTGTCCTTGGTGCGTGCCATGGCTGTTGAATGGGGACCAGTGATCCGTACGGTAGGGCTCGCTCCGGGATTTATTGATACCCCTGGAAATCAAAAATGGTTCGATTCATTTCCGGACGCTGAGCAGGAGCGACAAAAACTATCGATAGACATCCGGTTAAACGACTTGGTACAGCCGAAGAGATCGGTGGTTGGTGTGTATTTCTTTCCAGTACTTACGCTTCTTTTGCGAGTGGAACTACCTATCTCATTGATGGGGTAGAAATGCTTTAATGCAAGAAGATTAAGAAATAGGTACATCGATAGGGAAGCTTGAAGCGTAATAGCTATGGAAAGAAATGTAAAAACAGCGCAGGTATTGCTAGAAACGAAAAGTCTGCTCGGCGAAGGCATTTTGTGGAATAAGCATGATCAAAGTTTGTATTGGGTGGATATCTTGCAAAAGCATATTCATCAGTATAATTTGGAGAACAACGTTTCGACTTTCTGGGAACTCCTGGCTATGTCAGTAAGATTGTTCCTTTGGAAGAAGATGGCGGCAAATTTCTCATTGCCATGCAGGAAGGGCTGGCAATTTGGACCAAGGAAGATCAGGACTTGTCAATCGTCGCACCCTTGGACACCTGTAATGGTCAAATTCGAACCAATGACGGTGGGATTGATCCAGCTGGTAATTTTTGGATCGGAACAATGCATATGAAAGCTTTGCCAAATCAGGGAAAGCTGCTGTGCTTTCGAGATGGTATTTTGGAGACCATTATTCCTGCGGTGACTATCCCGAATGGGATCGTATGGTCTGCCAATGGCCGTTTTTTTATTTTATCGATACCCATACACGGGAAATCCGACGGTTTATCTGGGATAAAACAGCGGGCCTCTCAAAAGCATACCATACATTGGTACGTGTGCCTGATAAACTTGGCATGCCAGATGGTATGTGTATGGGGCCTGATGGCCATTTATGGGTGGCACATTGGAACGGCTTTGGTATTTATAAGTGGCACATCGAAACAGGAGAACTATTGGATAGAGTGCATGTAAATGCACCACATGTAACTTCCTGTTGTTTCGGAGGACCTACGGGAATGGATCTCTTTATTACCACCGCAAGGGAAGGCTTGGACGATGCTCAACTGGAGGTATATCCCGACAGTGGAAAAGTATTCCATTTTAAAAACTGATCTCTGAATAGGAGTTGAACCTACAAGTCCACTTTACCTAATTGTATGAGCACAATTCAAGTTCGAAAGCACCGGCCCTAAAAATACATTTATTGCCTCACTTTAATTACAATAGACTAGTAGTTTGTTGTTACTTCTAAAATTATTGCACCTCCAATGACAACAATTATTATATTTGCGATACTGTCAATTCATGAAAGCGAAACAATTCATATGGATCTTACTGCCATTGATGCTCCTCCAGAGCTTCTCCACAGTATGGGTATGGACTGTTTTTGAACTCAATAGAGACTATATTGCCAAAAATGAATGTATCAATCGCTTTAATGAAAAGGCGCTATCCTGTAGAGGACAATGTATATTGATGAAAAAGATGCGTGAACATGAAGAAAAGGAGCAGAAAAAACTTGAGACTCGCATCATCGATGTTGTTTTTATCAACAATGCCCTGAATTTTACCTTTGACAGTTCTTCATCTGGGGAGCTTATATTAAACTGGCTTTTGCAGAACTGAAAGAAGATTATGCTTACCGCCCCATCTTTTCTATTTTCCACCCTCCACTCGTCTAATACCTTTTTAACGAATTTATCGGATGTAATGATTGGCGTTTTATGTAAACGGTCCAATTTGCACATATTTCCCCCTTTTGCATTATTGATCCAGTTGGATTAGGCTAATGGGATTGGCTATCAAATCTTCTATCAGCTGAAGGTATAGTACAAGGGAATACTATATACTGTTTTAAACAATTAGAAAAAGAGAATAATGAAAAATAGAATCACAATAATCCTTGTCTGTTTTGGCTTTATCGTTCTGCTTGCCTGTGCGGACAATGGGGATAAGAAAAAGGTATCAACCGGCAAAGCTACTGAGCCTGCAGCGGCATCTCCAGCAACTGAAATGTTGGACTATAAAACCGAAGGAGCCAAAGGGGTAGGTCCTGTTACATCTTTTGAGCACAAACCCTTTGATGCACAGCTCGCAAATAGGGGGTAGAGTTATTTGTCTCCAAATGTGCCATGTGTCATGGTTTTGATCGTACCTTGGTAGGTCCGTCATTGGACGGTGTCATCAAACGCCGTACACCGGAATGGATCATGAATATGATGCTCGATCCGGCAACAATGCTTGAAAAAGACCCTGATGCAAAAGCACTGAGCAAGGAGTTTGCGTCACCTATGATCAGTCTGGGGTTGCAACAGGAAGATGCGCGCGCAATTTTGGAGTACCTCCGCGAACGGAATAGCGCAACGAAATAAAGAAATAATCTATATCGATGAAATCCTACAAGCTGAAAGGACTTTTCTGTCTGTTGATGGCCTGGGCTCTTTGCCTACAGGCAACCAATCTATTGTGGGTATTTATTGGCTTTGAATGCAATCGGGATTATATTGAGCAGCAGCTATGTGTTTATCGCTATGAACCTGCGGCTACCTGTAAGGGCTTCTGCTACCTGAGTGAGAAAACAGTGGAAGAAAAAGAGGCCAGCGATGTGCTGATCAAAGTGAAAAGTGCTGAGATACCGCTGTTTGTACAGCTTGTTCAAGAGCTGACCCGGCAGCAACCCTTTACCCGAATTTTAAGAATAACTCATCCGCTAACGGAAGATAAACCCTTGTGTCAGGGGATCTTTGACCGGATTTTTAAACCTCCAATCGTATAACCATTCCCTTTAAATTTTTTATTGAAGAAAAAGAATAAGATAATGGTAATACGAAAAGAAAAACTAGATTTTTTAAGACTAGCAAATATTGATTCGGCTTCCAATGGGATTGTTATTATGCCTATTGCCGAATATTTACAAGTCAAAGTTCAACAAAAGAAATTGCACGCGCATTCATACTATAGTGTTTTGCTGATTAAGAGTGGTGGCCTGACGATGGTGGCAGATAAAAGAATGTATACCATGGGCAGGCATGATATGCTGAGCATCAGCGCCGATTGTGTCTGTAGCTTCCTGCATAATATACCTGTCGAAGGAAGTATCATCCTTTTACAGAAGCCTTTTTTATGCAGAGCTACGATAAGGAGGGGGCGCACTACTTTAACTATTTAAAATGTAACCGGATGAACGGCTTTGTATTAAGCAGTGATGACATCGAAAGATGTAGCCACCTGATGGAGCTGATGCAGACGGAATATCGTACTGCAAAATTAGTCTCAAAGGAGCTGTTGCGCAATCAGCTGCTTAGTTTGCTACAGCTATTGGGGCATCGGATTACAAAAATATTGGCGCTGTGCAGATGGACGAAAAGGAAGAACGGATAATGACTTTCGAGACTTTGGTGGACGAAAATTATCGAGAGAAGCGATTCCCGTCTTTCTATGCCGAAAGACTGAATATGTCAGTCAATCATCTCAACCGCATTTGCCGTGAAAAGAGAGCGGTAAGTTGTGGTGCATTGATCCGGAATCGGATCATATTGGAGGCGGAACGACTGCTCTATCATACGTTTAAAACGGTAAGGGAAATAGCCATTGAACTAGGTTTTGACAATGTACCTTATTTTATCACATTTTTAAGGCCAAGAAAGGGCAGAGCCCTGAGGAATTTAGGAAAACCCAATAGATAGTAAAGGCAGTAAGAAGCGGCAACCTCAGATTCGGCAGTAGGCTCGCATTTAGCACATTCGCCTACTGTCCGAATTGTTTTTCTTAACATGTCATCTTATTCGACCAGCTTGATATTGGATACAAGGTAAGCCTTTCCAAAATTTTTGGGGTCATGTGTGACAGTCGCTTGAATGGATTTCCATTAAGGGGTAAGGAAACCAAACTATAATCAGTCAATCTTTTATGATTGTACTGCCAGATTTCCTCCAGTTGATCTCCAACCTTTTTATCGGCGTAGCTGAGTTGGATCTTTGTTCCAATGTTGATGAGATACTTATCTTCTTCTTTCCAAAGTATGATTTGGGGCGGTCCAGGTATAAATGAGTGTATAAGCGATATTTCAAAAGAATCGTTGCCTGTATATTTCTCCCGACTGATAATTTTAATAAATTGAAGACCGTCGGATGGGCCACCATCCATCAGTTCAGGGCCATTGTAAGCGACCATCTTGGCCTTTATTTTATAATTATATCCGGGCTCCCTATCTTTAAAATTTGAAAGAGGCAGCTCCGCTGATTCTTTTTGTGGTAATAGCAGGGGGCATCGTTAATAGCACCATAATGGTGACTGACCAAAAGCTCGACCTCTTGTCCATCTCTTAGGTTAAAGCGACCATATCCCTTTTCTTTCGAACAGGCAGAAAAGATAAATAGGGTAATTAGTAGGTAAATGTACTTCATGGCTTAATATAATGGTTTGTAAAATGATGTTGTTAAATCTTTCAGGAAGAACGATTTGACTGTGCTTTATGCTACAGCAAATTAATTTTTATCGATGTAATGGCGAATTTCACCTTTGAATAATTTGTGCTAGATCTGTAAACCTTGTATTGCTGCTTTTCCAAAACTGATTGACCTCTATAGCAAGTACAAAGACAGAGGTTTCGAAATTATCGGCATATCGACAGACCGGACCATGCGTGTTAAAAATTGGAAGAAAGTAATCCTAGAACAGCAACTTCCATGGGTGCAATATCTCGATGAAAATGCGGTCAAAACCTCTGAAATGTATATTAGACTTTTTCCAACGGCTGTACTGATCGATAAGAAAGGGAATATTGTAAATAAAAAGCCTCATTAGAAGAGATTGAAATTTATTTGTCCAAAGAATTGGGAGGCTAGGCAATGTCTTTGCACAAGTGGAATTTTTGAAAATACTTCTTTGTAAGCGACTGAGGGGGGAACATGTAGCTAAGAAAACTTTATATGCCAAGTGTATATCCTTTTAGTATACCTTAAAAAAGCCATGTTTTTGACATGGCTTGGAATTTCTTATAAAGTTATACTTGAGTAGAAAGTTCTTTTATAACGTATTTTTTTCGGAACCAAAATGCGAGGTTGACCAGTGCTATCAATGCGGGAACCTCGACTAGTGGACCAATCACTCCGACAAAAGCCTGCCCGCTATTGATGCCGAATACGCCAATTGCGACTGCAATAGCCAATTCAAAATTATTGCCTGCAGCCGTAAAAGCAATGGCTGTACTTTGTGAGTAATCGGCACCGACCCTTTTGCCAGCAAAAAAACTGATTGTGAACATCAATGCAAAATAAATCAGCAATGGGACAGCTATACGCAATACATCCAAAGGTAACTGTAAGATCATCTCGCCTTTGAGACTAAACATCACCACAATGGTAAAGAGCAACGCTATCAAAGTAATCGGGGAGACCAAGGGTATAAAACGGTTCTGAAACCAATTTTCACCTTTTAAGGCGATCAGTCCATATCTAGTCAGAACTCCGGCGAGAAAGGGTATTCCCAGGTAAATAGCAACGCTTTTTGCGATTTCAGCAATGGAAATGTTCACGGAAAGTCCGGTCACACCAAAAAGTGGGGTAAAACAGTAATAAAAAAGTATGCATATAAACTATAGAGTAAGACCTGGAAGATACTGTTCAACGCAATTAATCCGGTCATATATTCAGGATATCCGTTCAGAAATAAAAGTGCCAATACAAACATTAAAACCGGTCCTATTATCCAATTGAGGACCAGGGAGGTGCCAAGGACTTTTAGGTTTCGGAAAACCTTTCCAATCTGCGCATAACGTACCTTGGCCAATGGCGGGTACATCATGAGAATCAACCCGACGGCAAGCGGAATATTTGTTGTTCCACTGCTATAGCTATTGATCCATCGTGCAGAAGTGGGAAAAAAATTACCCAAAGAAATACCAAGAACCATGGCTAGAAAAATCCATAAGGTGAGGTAACGGTCAAGAAATTTTAATTTCGATTGCATGGGTTAAATTTTAATATTTGAAAAGACATAACACATTTCGGCCGCAATTTCTAAACTACGTTCTGTATACACTGCTGTCTGCTCGGGTGTACCATCTGAAATCTTGGGATCTTCAAAAGTAATCGGTATCCTTTTTTTTCAGCACCGGGAATAAAAGGGCATCCGTCATCTGCCTGCGAGCAGGTCATGATTGCAGCAAAGCCAGAGATTGGGTTGAACGGACTGTCGTATTTTTTGAAAAGCCAATAACCGCTGGGTCATTGTCGCCATATTTTATTGCATAGATCGGATTATCTGTGTCAGCGATCTTAAAAACCCCAAACCCCTGTGAAACCAATGTTTCTGCAATCTTAGGAAATAAAGCGGTCTCTTCCGTACCTCCTGAGTAGCAGTTGACCGCTGGAATATGATGGAAGGATGCCGCCACCTGCGCCCAAAGCTGAGATAAATGACTTCTACGGGAATTGTGGGTACAGATGAAATTGAGGTTGATCGGCTGTCCACGATCAACCTTGTCCTGAATAAATTGAATCAAGGGATTCAATGCTGCCCTACGCTCCTCAGACAAGTGCTGTCTGCTGATAATTGTGCTGATGATTTCTTTTATTTTCTGATACATGCTGCGGAGGAATTTAAATGATTAACAACAGCCTGAACCTGGCGTACAGCAAGAGGATCCGCTAACTGGCAACGCAGAAAGATTTATTTTCAACTTTTCTGATGGTACACCACAAGCGTCCTGGGCAAGGCAGGCTGTGGTCTTGTTTTTCAGGACAAAGGTTTTACCATTGAAGTCAAGATCGTATTTGCCGATCGTACCGCTCTGGTATTCCACTTCAATTTCCCCATCTTCGATACCCAATTTCTCTTCAGACAAATTGATGATATGTAATAGTTTGCCCGGTTTTAGACGGTGCTCATAATCATCCGCATTCCAGAGCTGGAAGTTGACCACTTTCTCCTGACGGATAACACCACCACAGTCAATGAAATTTTTGTGATCTGACCTACTTCGGTGACATGGAAGTGTTCAGGAACAAATGTGCCATTTTCCAACTGAAAATCAACATGATCCAATGTTGCTAAAATTTCTTTGATTTCTGATAATTTCATAAAAGACTAATTTTATTATTTATTAAAAACTATATATTGCAATATTACGATGTATTCACTCAAAAAAAGTTACTTACAGCAACTTGAAATGTTTACGTCCTGATTGAAAAATGCGTTGAACTCCTGTTGCATTTGTTTCCAGACTGCTTCATTAATGCAGTAACAAACAGATTTTCCCTCAATTGTCCCCTGTATTATTCCTGTATTTTTTAATTCCTTAAGGTGTTGGGAAATAGTTGCCTGTGCTAGCCCTAGTTCATCAACCAGATCATTACAGATGCATGCTTTCTTGTCAATAATATATTGAAGGATAGCTATACGTGCGGGGTGTCCTAAAACCTTAAATGCTACAGCCAGTTTATTCTGTTCATCAGCGAAAATTTCTGTCTTTGTAAGTCCCATCTTGTCTTATTATATCGCAATATTACGATAATAATTTTAAATATCCAAATATGGGCGGTTCCATTTGTTTATCGAGAGTCGAAATGTGCTATTCCACTATTGACCAAGCGTGATATGGAAATCCTGGCTTTGGTGGCTAAAGGAAACTCCAGTCCACAGATTGCAAAAAAGCTTTTTATCTCCCCTGACAGGGTGCGTACTCACCAGAAAAATCTGTTCAGAAAACGGAAACCAAAAGTGTTGGCGAATTTGTGCGTAAACGCATCGAATGGGGGTTGGTATGATTGATATTCAATAATTTGCATTGCACACTTTTTGGCAATAAAATTGTTGAGGTTACTTTGATTAGGGCGCCAAAATGGTATTCTACGATAAGATTATACATAAGCCGAAATTGGCTTCAGGGTTGATCTTATGCTAAAAATACCTGCGTAAACAAATTTAATTTAGCCATTAACGATAGATGAGACCTATTTTATGGATTATATTCATTCTTTTTATCGGCCGTTCGGGGCACAGACCACCGAAATTCCCGATCGTATAAAATCTACTTTTACGGGTACCTGGGGATATGAGACCCGATTCCAGACCAATACTGTGGTGATCTGGTTTGAACCGGGTAAGGATTATGCAAGTTTTAAAGACATTGGCAGCGGTGAGGCTCCGCCAAGAATTTTTCGGGCCCAATTAAAAGGAAAGGTCTTGTTTATCCCAGCCAAGCAGGGCCTTAATGACGCGCTGGAAATGGAGGTTATAAAGGGAAATTGAATGTAAGGGCAAAATCGATTATATGGGATGAAACAGGAAATATGGTGAAAACAGGAACTGTCGAAACAAGAATTTTTAAACGTACGACCAAATAGAAATAAAGATCCGCAGGGAAATAGATGCCCTGTCCAAAACGAACTAAATAATATGTCAAGAATAGCTGTCTTTTTTGTATTAGTCCTTTTTTTTCATGCCAGGGACAGTCGACCAACAAGGCACAGCAGAAAACCGATACTGTTGATGCGAAAATTATCGTTCGAAAAATAATACTGTTTCTTGTGAACAAGTTGTAACGCAATTGGTGAAGTCAAGCAATGCAATCGCATTTAGTCAATTTGGTGATACGCTTGTTCAGGCCGCAGTGGCTTACCTAGGCCCTGAAAAGCTGACGATCAAGTTGTATGTCATTAATGATATTTCGGAAAACCCATTAGAAAAAGATTGGTAGAACACGCCGTGGGCTGGTTGGAATTTCATCAGAAAACCGGACAACTTTTAGATATAACAAACGACCCCGATAATCCCTAATCTTGCGATATGACAGGCGTATTGCGCAAGAACATGATCTTTCCAAGTTATGCAGTTCCACAACAGCCATGACCAAATCGAGCAAGGGGCATACATTATGGGATGTCATGTTAGATGAAGATATCAAGTTTAACGGTAAGCTGGATAGGTTTTTTACCCGAAGTGATTTTGAAAAAGTTTTCGGTCGGCCCGATAGTATACGGTTGCTGAAAGATGAATCTCCCTGCGTCACCATTTTTGATACCGAAGCTCCAGATGATAAATACCTATATAAAAGTGGTTCACGCTTTGAAACCAGTGGAGATAGGGTGGCAGTAGAAGAATTCTGGTTTTTGAATGGAAATTTCATTACTTACAATGGGATACGGATAGATGCCAATACAACGATGCAAGATATGAAACGGCTTTTCCCAACAGCTGTGCGTGAACGGCAGGAAATGGATAAAGCGGGGAAATTGTGGCTAATCACATTGCTGCAAGACAACGAAGGGATTTTGGATGGCCATATCAAAATGTACTTTAAAGATGGTAAAGCGCAATCTATACATTGGTGGTCTCCTTGCTAATGTAAAAAGAAGATAACAGTTCATCCTCTAAACTGAATGGTTATCAATTTTAAATCTGGATGGATAGTACCAATAGACCATGGATGACTAAGAAAATAGAATTGTTTACAATCCGTAAACAACCTTTTATGATCCGAAAAAGGCTTCTGCTTTTTTGAGATCGCAATAGCTTTGCATTTGGTCAATGGAAAGCAGCGGTACGTCAAAATGTTTACCGCTTCTGGGGATCGAGGCCTTCCTTTGCAGAAAAAAACATGAAGAAACAAATTCTATGTGCCATCTTGTTCAGCAGCTTAGCGACGCTGACAGCACATGCTCAAAATGCAGTATCCGGACAGGTAATTGTCGATTATGTCCCACTGTCAAACTATATCCGACCAGAAGATAGCGTAAAGACTGGTTCTAAAAGTGATTTCAAAAGGATACAATTTAATCTTGAAATACCTTTGTCGACCAAAGTTGATTCCTTGGGCAATATCAAACGCTGGTCATGGAAAATGGGGCTGCTTACGCAAAGATGCAAAATCGCGATTATGAACAACAGCTTTTTCCGACTGAAATGTTGAATGCCGAAATCGGACTGCAATACTTGACTTCTTTAAAGAAAAACTGGTCGCTATTGACTTTTGCCTCGGTCGGTATCTATTCGGATCTGGTCAAAGTCAATGGCAAGGATGTCCTGGGGCAGGGGGAGTTCTTTTTATCAAACGGTTTAAGCCGAATCTTGCCTTTGGATTTGGTCCGGTATTGAGCAATAGCTTTGGTGTACCGATGATTCTGCCGGGACTGTATTTTGACTGGAAGACTAATGGTAAGGTTAAGTTCAATGTGAATTTCCCTCAGGGGCTTGCCGCAGCTTACCAGGTCAACAAGTTTATGGATCTTCGCGCAGTAGTCAACCTGGATGGTATGACGGCTGAACGTGAAAAGAATGGGAAGTCTACACTCGGCGGATTTATGTTGTTAACGGCCGGTCTGCAACCCCAATTCAACCTCGGTAAGAATCTTAAATTGCAGCTAACGGGGGCAGCACACTTGCCCGGATGTATGTTGAAAACGACCGGTCCTTAAAGAGTTTCTTCAAGGATAAGAAGCAGGCCGATCCCCGCTTTTCACCGACCTTCTATACTTCGGTAGGATTTAAATGGAATATGCCCTATTAACGGCTAAGGAGCTTCTTAAAAACCACGTTTTGGAGAAGCTCTTCTCTTTTGTACGGGAGATGGGTAATTCCTGTTCCCGAATGTAAACCCTTCCACCTGAGATAATATCAATATGATTGACATTGACCAGATAAGATTTGTGGATACGGAAAAAATGGCTATCCGGTAAAGCCTCTTCCAATGCAAGCATGGTCTGGTGGATGGTGAGGGTCCGTTCTTTAAAATGGAGCTTGGTGTAATTCTGCATGCTTTCGGCATAGAGGATATCTGTCCAGGAAATTTTGACGAAGGCATCACCTTGCCGGACAAAAAGCATGGTATCATTGGCAACAGGCTCTTGTGTCGATTTATTGCGCTGTACAAATTGCTGAAAGGCTTTTGTTGCTGCCTGAAAAAACCGCTGGAATACAATAGGTTTCAGGAGATAATCCACCGCCTGAAGACGGAATCCTTCCAGGGCATACTCCGAATAGGCTGTAATGAATATACACAGGGAGGATTTTCAAGTGATTCCAAAAAATCAATACCATTAAGATAAGGCATATTGATATCCAAAAAAATAAGGTCAATATCGCCTTGTTGCAATCTGGAGGCTGCCGCTAGGGCTGAAGGAAAAGTTGCGACGAGCTCAAGAAAATCAACCTGTTCGGTCATTTCGGCAATATGCTGCCGTAGCAGGGGTTCATCGTCCACGATGATGCATTTCATCTTTGTTTGTTCCATAGTCGTTTAGCAGTTAAGATTGATTGTCAGGTCGATGCAAAAACTGTCGTCTTGCTTGTCAATGGTTAAGCTGTACTGATTTTCATACTGCAGTTCCAGCCTCTTTTTGACATTTTCCAAGCCAATACCAGAGTGTCTTGTTGATGCCTGCAGGGGATAGGTCTGATAGCTATTTTTGATATGAAATTGGAAATAGCCGTCTTTCTCAGCGCAGTTGACGCTGATTTTGCCTTTTGGTTCGGAAGTCGATCCACATGTTTGAAGGCATTTTCCACAAAACAGATGAGCATCAGTGGTGCAATATGGAGATCTTCTGTTGACTGTGACCAGTTGCAGTCAACCTCCAGTTCGTCTCCCCAACGCATCTGTTCAATCGTGATAAAGTTCTGTAAATATTGCAGCTCACGGCTCAGCAGCACAAATGATTGGTTGCATTCATAGAGCTGGTAGCGTAGGATATCTGAGAATTTTAGCAGTAAGAAATCAGCCATATCAACATTCTTTTTCATCAGGATATGGATATGGTTCAAGACATTGAACATAAAGTGTGGATTGACCTGATCCTGTAAAATTTTGAGCTGGCTTTCCAGAAAGTTCTGCTGCAACTGGCTATGGTCTTGTTGAATATTGGCATGTTCCTGATAAAAACGGATACCACAGGCTGTGCCATTGATCAGCAAGGAAGAAGGAATAGATTTATAGCATTGAACAAATAAAAGTGTGTTTCGCTCATCCTCTGATAACACCTGGCTATGCATAATAAAATAAACATCCACCACACTGATCAGCAACGCTAAAATAAGGACGAAAAAGATAGCTTTGAAAACAAAGGGCTTCATTTTTGTGTCTTAATGGCTTTTGGTAAGATGCTGTCACTCAGGAACTGTGAGATACTGATGGAACAGATCATCACTAATGAGCTATGGATCAGTGCGCTGCCTGTGTCCATATCCTGCTTCACTTGTATCCACAGGGCAAACCAGAGGACAAGCCAGAAGAGCGTGAGAAACAGGTGCCGATGGAGATAGTTTTTTTGAGAAACATGGGACAAAAATAGTCAAATATATAACAAAAACCTTTGAAAGCGAATACAGGATTGCCTTCAAAGGTTGATGTGTTAAGGGTTGTATTAGAATATGAAGTAACCTACACCAATGGAAAATGCCTGTGGCTTGGATTTGAAGGATTTAGACAGGTTCGAAAACCCACGTTCGTAGCGGACATCGATACTGAACCTTTGGATATCGACCCCAAGACCGCCTGTAAACTGTACATTGGACTTATCGAAATGTTTGACGCCTTCTTTGATGGCCTTCAAGGGGATAGATTGTCATTCAGGGTATAATTATATACTGCACCGGCAAATACACGAAAGTTCATGTCCTGCTGCTGGTAGATTTTATAACCGACCATCACGGGAATATCGATCGCATTCCATTTGAGCTTGGATTCAGTCTGTCCCTGTGGTTTGAGCGCTGCTTTACGTTTGCTGAAAAGTGCCTCGCCCTGAATGTATGCTCTTCCAAGGTTGACACGTGCCATACCACCGACATGGAGCCCAAGGGCGTATTTGTCATCAGGTCTGCAAGCTCGGTGTTGAGCTTGTTGAGGCTGCTTCCGCCTTTGATACCAATCTGAATAAGAGGTTGCTCCTGAGCAAAGACCATTTTACTTAACATCATCGCGAAGAGTACAACGCATGATAAAATTGCTTTTCTGTTCATTTTTATTGTTTTGATATGCACAAAAAAACGAAGGCCAGCGGCGATACAGAAAAGTCTTTGACGAACTGCATACTCGTGGTGACGAAAGTTAAAATGATGATCACCTATTGTTTTTCGGTCAAGTATTTCCAATATCGCTTGGGACATGTCGTAAGTGAAGTTTTAAATTCTTCCGGGATTCGATCGTTGTCTTTTAAAATAGGTCTTCCAGAGATGCTGGAATTCTTTTTCCCTTGGGTCCAGATCTATTTCCAAATGATTAGCACTCTGAAAATCATTTTCAGCACAACTAGTTACTTCCTCTACGCGGTGGCAATCATAATAAAATCCATAATTTCGTCGTATATCGTAGATCAACCACTGTTGGTCAGTAAAGCGATTCTTAAAAAAATCAGTGATCAATGGCAGGACATTAAAATCGGGTTCCACAATAGCTGTATACAGACCTGTATCGGATTTGACAAAGCGTATAAAGGCTTTCATCCGGTGTCTTTCCCGGCTCACTTTCTTTATCATCTGGTGTATACGCAACAGATCAGGTCGTCCATAATTCTGCATATTCATCTTTCCGGATTTGAAAAGCTCCACGATCAGCCGGAATCCGTTGGTCCATTCGGATGGACTGTCGCTTAGAAAATTATGGTAAAAGATCTTGGTATTTTGTAATCCTATAAGTTTATTCATCGCGGTCAGAATACGTGTGGCTTTACGTTCATCTGTATAGATTTGGCGTTTCTGCGAAAAGATATGGTTTTCCAGCTGCTGTGAAGTTGTTGGAATAGCGTCAAATTCTTTTCGTTCAAAGGCTTCAAAAATGCAACATAAATACCCTGATAACTCCCGTCGAAAATATAGTTCATCAAAATAATGTTAACTGCGTTTGAATGCTGTTTGATTTGGTACTGGACTGATGTCCAAGAAGAGATTTCGGATCTGTTCCGGATAATGGAATCCGGCACTGATGACGGTATCCAGGCAAATCATAAAGTATTTTGCTCTGTTAAAGGCGATTCCCAGCTTACGTAACTGGTACTCCTTTAATTTTCCGTATTGACGTGCTTGCACAATTTTTTTTGCAGACTGTCTACCAATTCCGGGAACTCGAATAATTAAACTGTAATCCGCTGTATTGATATCGATCGGAAAGAACTGGGGATTACGTAAAGCCCAAGCGAGCTTGGGGTCTATATCCAGTTCAAGCTGTTGATGTTTGGTATTTAGAATTTCATGGGAGAACCCGTAGAACCGCAATAACCAGTCTGTTTGATAAAGTCTATTTTCACGCACGAGAGGTGGAGTCGTGCCGATTTGTGGAAGCATGCTATCAGTGGCGTTTATGGGGATGTAACCTGAATAGTAAACGCGCTTGAGCTTATAATCTTTGTAGAATTCATGCGCGGTCTGCATAATCTGTAGGTCTGTCTCCGGTGTGGCCCCAATGACCATCTGTGTACTTTGGCCTGCGGGGACAAAGAGCGGAAGTTTTTTAACAATCTTTTATGCTGCTGAACGTTAAGGATTTCATTTTTGATAATTGCCAAAGGTTCGCGGACGGATTGATGGTCTTTTTCTGGCGCAACAAGTTTTAAGCCTTCCTCCGTAGGGATCTCCAGATTAACACTCATCCTATCAACGTATAGGCCGGCCTGCTTCAATAGCGACTCGCTGGCTCCGGGAATAGCTTTTAGATGAATATAGCCATTAAATCTTTCTTCGGTGCGGAGCTTTTTTACGACGAGCATCAACCTTTCCATTGTATAATCCGCGGATTTAAAAATACCGGAACTTAAAAATAGGCCTTCGATATAATTACGGCGATAGAAGTTCATCGTTAAATCAACGACTTCCTTCACTGAAAATGCTGCTCGTTGAACATCATTGCTTCGTCTGCTGACACAAAATGAACAATCATAGATACAATAGTTGGTCATTAAAATTTTCAGCAAAGAGACACATCGGCCATCCTCCGTATAGGAATGGCAAATCCCACTCGCTGATGCATTACCAATGCCATGCGTATTTTTCGTTTTCCACCACTTGAGCTACAGCTGACATCATATTTTGCTGCATCAGCTAAGATCTTCAGCTTATTATCAAATCCAATCATGATTAATATCTTAGTAATTTTCGTAAAATTACTATTTTTATTAGCAAATATAATGCTATGGTTTCAAAAAATAATCCGGTCTGGTCGAAAACTATCGATAACATGTTGCTTGGCTGATTAATGTAAAAAGCCGCAACGAATATATCTTCGTTACGGCTTCTGCATTAAAGTTTAAAAATTGTCTTCAGTTTAGCGTCTAGATCGTCATCACTACCACCACCACCACCGTAACGGCCAACGATAACACCATTCGGATCAATGAGGATCTTGGTCGGCAAGGTATGGATGCCATAGGCTTCTGAACGGTCTTCTGATTTATCAAAATCACCTTGAGGAGTTGTCTTTAAGCCACGTAAGATATGCTTCCATACACCAATCCTATCTTGATCGACCGCTTTTTCCAGGCTTTAGGATTGGAATCATCATCTGAGACACCGATAATTTCAAAACCCCTCTTTTTGTATTTACTGTAGAGTTGCAAGAGGTGCGGGTTACCCTTACGACAGGGTACACACCAGCTCGCCCAAAAATCCAGTAATACATATTTGCCACGGTATTCGGATAGCTTAAGTGGCTTACCGTTGATGTCCATTCCTGTGAAATCCGTGGCTGTACTTCCCGGTGAACCTGATTTCAACTTTGTAATTTCTTCCGCCAGTTCCTGACCATTGACTGAGTTTCTGATCTCAGGTCCCATCTGGTCGTAAATGCTTTGAAGTTCTGCTAGGTCTACACTGCTAACGAAAAAGCGAAGTTGCGCAGCGGAAACAGCTGAATTAGGATGCTTCTTGATATAGGAAAACTGTTTGTCGCGTATTGCTTGCTGCATAGGGGACATGTCTTCTTTGATTTTTTCAAGTTCATCAAGTTTAGCATTGAGGGCTTCCTCGGAAGCTCCTTGTTTTTTCAAGGCGATGTATTCATTGTTTTTGTTATTGTACGACTCGTTGAGTGGTTTTAAGGCAGCAATTTCGGACTTAATCAAGTTGTTATAGGTATTGAATTCATCCTGAGTTTTTAAACCAGATAGGACTATCTCCTGGGGAGAACTAGCATCACCACTGATCTGTAGAATACCTGGTTCAATATAAAACTGTAGGTATTGTTCGTAGGACTGAGGCGCGCCACTTTTTCCATCGCTGAAGTAGCCTGTGGCTTGTGTAGGGGCTTGCACTTTGCCGAGGTAACTGAATACACCATTGAAAATCTGGGTACTGTCAGCGACTTTCTTCCCTGCAGCATCGGTATAACGTATATTGAACCAGGATGCTTTTGCAGGATTTTCGATTTCTCCTTAATGACGAAGGTATTTTTATCCATGACGGGCGCACCAAGGAGCTCTGCTAGTTTCTTGTCCAAATGCTCTCCGCGAAGATTTTTGGCGATGATTACACCATTGGGATCAATCAGAAGGTTGGAGGGGATGGATTTGATATCATAAAGCACGCCGACTTCATTTTTCCAGCCTTTGAGGTCAGAAAGTTGAGGCCAGTTTAGATGATCACTATGAATTGCATCCAACCAACGTTTTTGCTGTCCAGGGTAGTCGAATGAAATACCCAATACAGTGAAGTTTTTTTTTTGTATTGCTGGAAGGCACTGACTACATTTGGATTTTCCATGCGACAGGGCACACACCAGCTGGCCCAGAAATCAACTAGGACATATTTACCCTGGAAATCAGCTAGAGAAACTTTGTTTCCTAAGGTATCGGCTTGTGTGAAAGGCAGTGCTGTGCGGCCGATACCCGTCAGTTTATCGGTTTTGATGCTATGTTCGATGGCTTTGATTGGGACATTATTTCTTGCTTGTGGACTAGCCTGTTGCAACAGCTCATCCAGGGAAGCAAGATCGTCACCATTGCGCAAAGTAAAGAACATCGGATATACGATTGCGGGACTGTTTTTATGTTTTAGTACAAAGCTCTTGTCCAGCGTGGCTTGTTCAGCATTTTTGTTGTCTATCTCTTTGCGTAATGTAGCGATCTGATCTTGGTCCTTGTTCTTGCGGGCTTCACCAAACTGATCATATAAAGCATCTAACCCAGTTACTTTGGAGCGTTGCTGGAATAGGTTGTAATAATCTGCGAGTTTGCCACCACTATATTTCGCATCTTTAAGCATAGGGTTTTGCTACTGATATTAAGCTTACCTTTTTCTAAGAATATAAAGGCGCCGTTCATCTCTCCCGAAGCTTTCATTTTGCCTACCTGAAGAATGTAAAAATCGCCTTCACCTTCAGGGATATCCAGATCAAACCGAAAGCCTTTTTCAGTCTGTTGGACTGAGTCCTTCTGTCCGTTTCCGAATCCAGAAAGATAGATCCATTGGTCTTTAGGTAGATTGTCTAACTTGCCTGTCAGTACGGTATTTGTTTTTTGCGCAAAAGCCTGACTGGCCAGGGCTAAAAACAGGAATGATAATGTGCTCTTTTTCATATTGCTGTGGTCTATATACTCGTATGAGCTATAAGGTACTGAATGCTGCTTTTAATTGGGCATCCATTTCTTCTTTAGAGGTGGTATGTATAATAATTTTTCCTTCTTTGTCTAATAGGATATAAGTCGGCAAGCTCGGAATGTCGTACAGGGTTGCGATCCTCGCCGGACTATTCTTGATAGGGAAATCATCGGCTACTTGGATCCAGGGCATTTTTTCCTGATCGAGTGCTTTGAACCAGTCTGGCCAGCGACTGTCATTGGTGACACCAACGATTTCTAAGCCCTTATCATGGTATGTTTTGTAGGCTTCCTTCCAATGGGGATGGCTTGGCGACAAGGTGCGCACCAGCTGGCCCAGAAATCGAGAAGGACATACTTGCCACGAAGTGAGGAAAGCTGGAAATCGCTACTGTCACGTTTTAGCGCTTTGAAATCTGGAGCTTGATTACCGGGCAACAGTGCTTTTTTACGGCCACTTTGCCTTGAAGATTTTTGATGTAATTGGATTCTTTTGCGGGAGACTGAAACACTTGAAGACGTTTGTCGAGTTCCGCAACCGGCATGGATTCATTAAAGAGTTGATAGCGCTCCAAGAGGTAGGCTCCGGCTACGAGTGATGGGTGCTGTTGAGTGATGCTATCGATCCAGTGAAGTTCCCAGATTTTGTGTTTATCTCCAAAAGCTTCCATTTCTGCACGGATGGCTTCTTTTTCTTCAGATTTGCCTGCGGCCTCGTATTTCTTGTTGAGCTGTTCAAACATCTTTTTGGCGGCAAGGCTTTTGGGATGCTTCTCAAACGCATCAAATATGTCCTGGTTTTCGGAACCGATTAAACTGAAATTGCGTAAGATGGCGCCTTTGCTATCACCATAAGCAGTATAATCATAATGGGTGGATCCACTCGTATCTGCCTGGAATTGAAGTTCACCCGATTCGATAAACAGGGTGGCTGACCAGTTGCCGGGCTCGATCTTGATAGACATCATCTCTGGCCGATCAATAGGACCTGTCAGCTGGAATTTGCCGTTTTGTAGCACTGTGCTATCTATCGTAATTGACTGTCTGGTGGCATCATCGAGACGTTGTAATTTGACTGTCCCTGAGGTAATACCTTTGATTTGTCCATGTAATGTATATTTTCCGTCCGTTTGTGAATTTTTGCAACCCTGCATAAGTAACAGGGTTACAATGGATAGTAAGGTATATTTCATCTTATTGTGTTTTAAAAATATCGTTCAGCTTTTGTTGTAGGGATGCGCCACGTAGGTTGCGAGCAATTATTTTTCCATTGGGATCTACCAGTAGCGAACTAGGTATGCCCTGAATACCATAATAGGTGGATACTTCATTTTCGAAGCCTTTTAATGAAGATACTTGCGACCAGGGCATGCCGTCATCTTTGATGGCTTTTTCCATTTTTCGGCGTTGTCATCCAAAGAAATCCCAATAACAGTAAAATTATTGTCCTTGTATTTGTTATAAGCTTTAAGGACATTGGGGTTTTCGGCACGGCAGGGGCCACACCAACTTGCCCAAAAGTCGACCAATACATATTTTCCTTTGAAGCTGCTGAAACTGATCGGTCTGCCTTCGGGATCATTTTGCGTGAAATCCAAAATTGTCGCTCCTATGGCACTACGTTTGAGCACTTCCATACGTTCAGTAAGCTGTTTACCTGTTGCCATAGCAAGTACGGTTTTGTCGAGTACATCGTAAAGAGGTTTCACCTCTTCATAGTTTCCCATAGCCGATCGGTCAGAGACCAGGCTCAGGCTAAAGGCACTCTTGGGATGGGCGGTGATATAGGCTGCTGCCCGGGCACGACGTTCGGTACTGATTGCATTCAGTTGTTGTTCGAGTTTTAATTGCTCTTCTTCTGTACCTTTTCCCCATTGCTGATAAAGTGGGTTGGATTGTTGTTCCAGGTCTTTTAAGGTCGCTTGGTAACGTTCAGCCTCAGCCTGTATTTTACTGCCCTTGGCTTTTAATAAATGTAATGAATCGGCCTGGCCGGTTATGCTGATATTGCCCGCTTCGAGGAAAAGTTCGGCGTAACGCGATGGGAACATCAGATAGACCTTTTGAGGTTCGGGCATATCTGCCTCCCAAACAAATTTATCTTTCTGAATCTTAACAGTATCTGTTTTCATCTTGCCATCTTTTAGGTAACCAATAGCCACTTGAGCGTCGCCAATACCTTTGATCAGACCGGAAACTTTTGTCTTTTGTGCCAGGACACCTAGTGTTGTTGTGAGCAGTAAAGCACTAAGTATATAGTTTTTGCAGTTCATATTGTTATCTTTTAAATTTTTATCAAAGTCTTTTTTCTTACAGATCAATATTATAACCCGGGTTTTGTTCGCCAAATTTGGAATTATCTGCAAATTCACTTTTTGGTACTGGCAATATATATTGCTGGATATTGGTTAATTTAGGACGGATGGACGTTACGGTAGCTAATGGCAAACGCAACAGACATAACCATTCCTGTCCATCTTCTGCTACAAGGCTCTTGGATGTTTCCTGGTAGTTGTACCTGAGTATATCTTCACGACTCGTCAGTGCATCAAGTTTGGAAAAATCGGATAAGCCATTGTGTGTACCTATTTCTTTGAGGATCGCTTTGGCCTCAGTGATAGATCCATTATTGCGCAGCAAAGCCTCAGCTTTCAATAAATGTACTTCTGTCAGGCGGATCGCATAATACGTTTCCGAAACGACTGTTGGGACTGTACCCTCAGCAATATACTTTGTGAAAAAATAGTTAGCGTAGTTTTTACGGAAACTACCGACCATCCAATCCTGTCTTGGATCAGCTGTCAGGAGATCACGTAGGCCTTGCGTTGCGCAGTATAGGGATGATGCACCAGGATAAAACTGTCGGCTACGACTGTAGGCATAGGCAGGTTGGTTGGGCTGCGGAGTTATACTGAGGATGACTTCTGAGCTACTGGCTCCTTTGGTGCGGAAGATATCTTTTGCCAGTGGCTCAAGTCGGTAAGGACTATTGTTGATGATCTCTTCGGTTAGTTTGATGACTTCAGCATAATCACCTGCCTGGCCACGACACATCAGTACGCGGGCCTTCAAAGCTCTTGCCGCCCACAAGGTGGCATAATATTTTTCATGCTGAGCGGGACAGTGCAAAATGGCGTAATCCAAATCTTGTAGGATGGAGGTATAACTTTCTGCGACTGAGGAGCGAGCCTTTGGGATATTGCCGATTGTGACAGCCTCATAGCGTAATAATACACCATAAGGACTGGAGTGATCAAACCATTGTCCATAGAAGGTTAGTAATTTGAAATGCCCATAGGCCCTTAGAAATCGCGCTTCAGCTTCGATAGGCTCACGTTCAGCCGTTGGAATACGACCTTGAGGTAATTTATCCATACCACCGATCAACGAATTTGCGGCATTGATAATACCATAGCTATAGGACCAATAGATATCGGACGAACTGAGCATTTGGTTATCTTCTGGTGCTCCAGCGCCGGTACCATATCCATACATCATGTATCCTGTCAACTGGGCGGGAAGGCGCTCATTGTTGGTCCATTGGGTGATGCCATTGTCTTGAGACACGTTCGCAAAACGAAAGTATATACCATTCAATGCGATGCGAGCTGTTGGCGCATCAATACAGTATTGCCATCGACTTTTGCATTTTCAGGCAGGGCACCGAGTTGGCTTTCGCAGGAAGTTAGACTCACACTGCTCGTTATAAAGGTTAATCCAAATAGTATATGGAAGAGTTTTCTTTTCATATTCTCGTCATTAAAGTGAAAAACGTAGTCCCAGAATAAATTGTTTAACAGCGGGAATGTGCCTGGGTCACTTGCGCCGTTGACTAGGCTATAGGGGTCGTTGCTAACCTCAGGATCCACACCAGGATAGCTTGTCCATGTTAGAATATTGGTCGCTGAACCGAATACTGAGGCCTGAGGAATACCGATCCGTTTGCGTAATCCCTCCGGTAGGACGTAGGTTAAGGTCAATGATTTAAGGCGTAAAAATGATCCGTCATATACTGCTGAGCTATTTGTGTAAGCAGTTCCATTTTGTCCGTAAAGAAGTCTTGGCCGTGTAGATGTAGGATTCTCCGGTGTCCATCGACCTAAAATTTCTGTTGTCTTATTTGACCTGTTACTCACATTGTTATTCTGGATATCACCCTGGTACAGAATGTCGTTTCCATAGCTGAAAGTAAACAAGGTTGTCAGACTGAGTCCTTTATAGGATATACTATTGGTGTAACCACCGTAAAACTTAGGTTCTGCACGTCCAATGATTTCATTTTCAGGAAAAAATTCACCTTCTGGAATTTTATAACTTGGATCACCAATTCCCAAATAAGGGTCAAAATACATCCAATACTGATTTTTCCCTTATAGGCATCCACTTGTTCTTGTGTTTGTAATAGACCCGTGAATACCTTTCCATAAATCAGTCCGAGCGGCTCACCTTCCCGGACGATTGCATTCCCGAGGTTATAGTCTGTGATATCATTTGGATTGGTAAAGTCGCGGTTCACATTGGTTACTAGGGAGCGGTTAAACGAGATATTAAAAGCACCATTCCAAGAGAAGTTCTTCTTTTCTAGAAAGGTGCCACGTAGAGCGATTTCCAGACCTCGGTTACGAATATTGGCCAGATTGGCAATGACACTACGGTAGGAAGAACTACCAGCAACTGCTCTGGTGAACAAAATACCAGAAGTCGCTTTTTCGTAAATTTCTATACTGGCACCAAATTTCGAGTTAAATAAGCTGATATCCAAACCTGCATCTTTCTGCAGAGTAGATTCCCAACGGATCGCTTCATTGCCGAGTTGTGTAGGTACCATTGCACTTTTACCGCCGTATGCATATGGGCTGTATAAGGTGTAGAACATATTATCGCCAATATTTTGAGTACCTGTGTAACCCGTGCTTGCCCGTAATTTGAGGTCATCTACCCATTTTAGACCCTTCATAAAGGGTTCGTCGGAGATGCGCCAAGCCACACCCCAGAAGGAAAAAATCCAGTACGGTTGACTTTTGGGAATTTGGAGGAAGCATCCGAACGACCTGTAAAGGTGACAATATAACGGTCCTTCCAGGCATAACGTGCACGTGTATAAAAACTTAGTAGGGAGTTCTGTCCACTGGTCCCAACGGCCGCTGTCACCAAGCTAGCTGATGAAAGGTTGTTCAAATACTTGTCATCAGGATAACCCTGTGCGGTAACACCAAAAAGTTGAGAACGAGTTTTCTGCCAAGAAGTACCACCCACAATATTGAATCGGTGCTGCGCATTGAAAACTTTGTCCCAGGTCAATGTATTTTCAAAAAATAGGTCTGTCAACTGATTCTGCGACTGCGATCCCGTTCCTAGACTGGAGGTCCCCACACCGTTTGATGCGGCGATTAAGGCATCACCGGTTACGTAATTGCGTTGGTTCGTACTATTATAGTTGACTGAAGCAGTGCTTCGAAAAATAAGTTCCGGTAAAATTTTATAATCGGCTGCCACTGATCCTAGGAGAGAGTGACTGGCTGCTCTGTTTATTCCGTCGAGGAGTACAAGTGGATTTTGATAGCCCTGATAATCATATCCTCCTATAGATTCGCCGGTATATTTAGCAATGGAACCATCCGCATTATAAGCTGCAAAAGTTGGCGGGGCAAAGAGTGCCTGTGTATAAAGACCATTGGTGATATTATTAATGGTATAGCCATAACCAAATGTGGCTTGCGTGCGGAGCTTACTAGTGATCTCGTTGTCTAAGTTAATCCGTCCCGACAAACGTTGGAAGTCGGTGCCTAATACAACGCCTTGATTACCGGTATATCCTAAAGAAATAAAATACTGCGAGGCATTACCACCACCCCTAACGGAGAGATCAGCGTTGTCGGATTTTCCCGTCCGGGTGACCAGATTTAGCCAATCCGTATTCGCAGGACCATAAAAATTAGGATTGTTGATCCGGTTGTCAAAATCGACAAGTTCCTCAGGCGTGAGTGTTTCCCCTGCTGCTTTGCGGGCATCGAGGAGGTTGCGATTAGCCTCTTGCATAATCATGATATATTGGTCACGATTGAGCAGGTTGATCGGTCGTTGCTTGCTAATACCATGATAATAATTGGCCTCCAAAGTTGGTTTTTGTTCACGTTTTCCACGTTTAGTGGTAATAATGACAACGCCATTGGCAGCCCGAGATCCATAAATTGCTGTGGCAGACGCATCTTTTAATACATCTATTGTCTCGATGTCGCTGATGTTCAGTCCGGCTAGACTATTGAGTCCACGTGCGAATGAGCCAGATACTGCGCTGTTTGGATCGTCTGATCCAAAGCGATCTACCGGGTTGACCACTTCAGCTGAATTGCTCACATAACGATTTTGTACGGTCATTTGCACCCCATCAATAATATAAAGGGGATCATTACCGCCCATAAGCGAGGTACCGCCTCGAATACGTATTTTGGCGACCCCGCCTGGCGAGCCATCAGCTTGTATGACTTGCACACCTGCCGCCTTACCTGTCAGGGCCTGATCAATACTGGTAAAAGGCACATCCCTGATCTCCTTCACGTCAACAGAGACAACCGATCCGGTCAGATCTTTCCGTTTGACACTACCATATCCCACCACGACGGTTTCTTCCAAGGTATTTACCCCAGTTTCCAGCTGTACTTTGATTCCTTCTATGCTATGTTTTGTCGTAAGTTTGATATTTTGTGAAACATGACCGACATATGAAATCCGGAGTACTTGTCCAACGGACGCTCGGATCCGAAAAATTCCGTTTTGATCGGTCAATACCGTGTTGTTGTTTTCCCTACCACATTCACCGTAACACCAGGCAATGGTCGGCCTTGGCTATCCTGAACAAGCCCTCGAATATTAGACTGGGTCGCTAGTGCCTGTTTTTCTTCCTTTGAAAGAATGATAAGGTATTCCCGATGCATCCGAAAACTGAGGTCAGTATTCGTCAATAGTTCATCGAGGATATCTTTGACAGGTTGATTTTGGGCGTGCACAGCAAATGCTGCGCCCAGACCTTCGACGAGATCGTCACCGTAAACAAAGCGATACTTGGTCTGGCTTTCAATTTCTTTTAAAACCGTGCTCAACTTCACCGATGTGAGATGTAAGGTAGCACGTTCATTTTGAGCCAAAGAATTACCAATCGCAGTCAGGTGGAACAGCAGGGTTAGGATGATGGTCAGTTTCACGAGAATGATCGTATTAAAAAGTTTAGGGTAATATCTTCCCTTAACGCGAATTGCGTTATTTTTCATAAGTTTGCAAGGTTAATGTAAACAATTGACAACAGCGCCTAGGATTCGCAGTCACAGCCTGTTGTGTTAATTAACGATTTTGGGAGTATGCCTGGCATGCTCCTTTTTTTTTCTCTGTTGGTTAGGTAACTGTATCTTTCATAAGTTTTATTTTATGGATTAGTTAGGTAAATTCTGATGCTGCGTGGCCCGATCTTTCGATAGTTGAAAGGGATACTGCTCCGTAGGCTTTGGAGCACATTCTGTAGTTCTTCGCGGTCATCGAATGCTGCTGTATATTTTCGGGAGCTGATGTCCGAATTTTGGAATTCAATAGTAATATTATACCAGCGTTCTAACGTTTTAGCAATTGAAGACAGCGGTTCGTTAACAAAGACAAGTTTCTGGTCGGCCCAAGAGGTTTCGGCCAATCGTTGCTCAGCATCATACTGTGTAACGGTCTCCAATTTGTAATCGGATTTTTTTCTATGCCTGTTGTATTGTTTTTGGAACTAGGCTGTGCTTCTGCCAGTGGAGCAACGACTTTGTCTTTTGGTTTTAGACGGATAGGCGCTTGGGATCTGCTCTTCAGAATAACCTCCGCACTGCCCTCAATCAGTGAGGCAGCAGTAAGTTCTTCGTTGGCATAGGCTCTTACATTGATCGTTGTCCCCAATACCCGGACTTGCAGTGCCTGAGTCGTTACGGTAAAGGGTAATGCTTTGTTTTTAGCAACTTCCATATACGCTTCACCAACAAGTTTGACCGCACGGTTTGTTTTACCAAATCCATCAGCGATCTCCAATTTACTCGCAGCGTTTAACTTGACCAGTGTACCATCGGCGAGTTTAATTGTTTTCTTTTCAGCAGGTTGCGTTAGGTAAGCATTCGTCTGCGACTGGTTGAAATGATATTGGAAGACATATAGGGAACTGATCAAACACAGAAAGACAATAGCCGCCGCAGCATAATAGGTCCATTTTTTCTTTAACAGTATGTTTTTGACGGGGATCCAAATGGGGTACAAGCCGGACATAGTTTTGCTCGGCATCAATCAAATACAGTGCATTTTGCATAGCCAGCAATTCTTGCTTAGCATGCTGTATAAGTTCCTGCTGCTCGGGATGTTGTTTAATATAACTTTCCCATTTCAAGATTTCCGATGGATCTTGTCTTACCGCATAGCGAAAGAAAGATTCATCAATATAAAATCCTGAACAGACTGGTATGCACTCATGGTCTAAAAATTAGTCGTTTATATAGATAGAGCCTACCGAGTTTGGTTTTTACCAGTTATTTTTTTAGTTAAATACGTAAAAAGCTGTGTATCTGACTGTTATTTTTTTCTAAAAAACTAAAATAAGATTAATAGGGGAGAATCTGTTTGAGATTTTGCAGACTAGTGTCTTTTTTAATGTATTGATGGCGCTATGGATCTGATTGTAGACAGCACGTTTGCTCAGGTTTGTTCTTAGCGTAATTTCATCGTAACTAAGTCCCTCATAATAACGAAGCAGAACGAGCTCACGTTGCCGTTTGGGTAATTGGAGAATCGCATTTTTAAGGACATTAACCCGTGTATTTTCTTCCTGTCGGATAATGAACTGAAACTCTTCAACATCAACGGTATCGGTGTCTTCGTTGTTTTCGAGAAGCTTTTCAAATTTATTTGTATTATTGAGGTCCTTGACTAATTGTCGCTGGTAACTTTTGAAAATATAGTTGCCAACATGATTGGCGTTGCCTATACTTTCGCGTTTTTCCCAGAAATAAAGAAAGGTATTGTTGATGCTGTCCTTTAGGGTATCCCGATCGTCTGTATACCGCAGTCCATATTTCAACAGGCCTTTGTAATAGGACATGTATAACTGCTGTAAAGCAGCTTGTTCTCCACTTCTTAGCGCCTCCCACAATTGTATTTCTAGTATATCGCGATCCTTACTCATGAATGTCTTATCCTCTACAAAGGTAACATTATGGATATATAAAACGACAATGTTTTAAAAAATGGGCCGATGGTAAGTGGCTGAAGCAAAATTTACCAAACCATTTCGTTCTGTAACACTTGCAAGCTTAAAAAGCCTCAAAAACTATATCCTGTTGTCATTAGATCCGAGAATAGTTGTTTTAAGGCTTGGTCTAGGAGGAGGGGCGCCAAGGTATTCTACGACGCCTGAAAATTCAGTATCGGGTTGAAGGGATAACCTGACCAATAAGTATTAACGGACTGGTTATACCACCACTAATGTATAGCGATTACTGAACGTGGTTGGAAGCGTTAGCTATAAGTTTAATCAGCTCCATTTTGAAAATAAATAAGAGCCCTCAATTGTTTAGAACTGAGGGTTCTTTATTCTTGAATACCTCTCGATTATCAAATAGTTATTTTTTTGTTGCTTCGAGCATAAAAAGCCCTTCAGTTGTCAGGGAAGTCCTAGAATACGGTTTTGGGCATGGATGTCAACTTCAACGGAACCGAATCCGATTGTTTGCAATATGTCGATATCTTTGGCTGGACGTTCGTGCTGGCTGATTTCCAGCGCCGATTTGATGGCATTCACCTCTTCAATCGCACCAGATGGGCATTCGTCATGCCTGTCTGTGCTAAAAACGGTTTTTCCGAAATCTGCATCCAGGTTGATCAGCTTACCTCCGGGCTTGAGCACGCGCTGCATCTCGCGGTAGCATTTTTCCAGATCAGGGATAGTCCAGGTCATTAGACGTGTGAACAGTAGATCAAAGGTATTGTCCTCGAATTGCAGGGACTGCGCATCCATGACGCTATAATTTACATTTAGCTTTAGTTCCTCACTCACAAGCGTTGCGGCTTCAATCATCTGTGGTGAAAGATCTATGGCTGTCACCTCAAAACCGGCCAGTGTTAGGATATTCGCAAAATATCCCGTTGCAGTACCGACCTCGAGTACGCTGTTTCCAGCTGTTTGATGTCGGACAGACTTAAAAAAATCAAGCCATCGCTCGGTTTCGGGGCGCGACCAAGCCTCATCTCGTTCCTTGCGCCATGAAGCACTTCTTCCATCCCAATAAGTTGCTATTCTTTCAATCATCTCGATACTTTTAGTACATACAAATTTATCCATATTATCCTGAACAAAGGGTTGAATTTATGTCAAGACGAATATATTTTTTCATAAATTAGATTACAGGGATTAGTCTGGTTCTGGAAAAGTAAGCGAAGCTGATTTTATACCATGATAACTTAAATATATGGGTAAGGTACTTCATCGGGAGCGTTTTATCGTTCCGGCTATAGGGCAATAAACAGGTCTATTTTAAAGCCCTTATGCTGGAGCTTGATAAGATTTAATACTGTTATGTCTTCCAAAGGAGGGGAAGACACAACAACGTCAAATCTGTTCATCGTAAGGTCTGTATCCGCACAGGTAAATTAGCTATCATGCAAGGATATGGAAAGTTCAATGCCTTATAAGCTAAGAGAGAAGTAGTCGTGTCTATTTCGTATAATACTACTGAAGTGATACTTAGTCGATACTTAAACAATACTTAAGTAATACTAATAACGTACTGGAGAGTTGATTTTACACGCCTTACTTATTCTGCATTCGCTTCCGTTGGGGAATGGGGATGTCTGTAATGTGTGAAAAGTAGGCTTTCATCGGTCATATCTTAGACCATTATCTTATTGTTGAAATAGGTGAATATTTTTTTAGATTGTATATTTGCTCCATACTATATTGACCAAGACATTAAAACTATGAAAGAAAAGGAACTAACTGAATTGACCGATCAGGAATTGTTGGAGAAAAAAAAGCAACAAAAAAGTAGCAAACTGATCAATGCCATACTTGTCGGATTTTGTGCTGGGATTGTTGTTTATGGTGTCGTAAATAAGGGTATTACTATTTTTACGTTTATGCTTATCGTTATGGGAGCTTGGGCTTTTATTCGCTGGAAGAAAACGGATGAGGCACTTGACAATGAGTTGAAATCCAGAAACCTGAACGAAAAATAACCCGTGCCGGATCTGTAAAACAAAAATACCGAAGCGATGAATGCTTCGGTATTTTTGTTATGAAGAAATTAGCATCCTTTAGAGGGAAGTCTAGTTGTTTATAAAGGAGTACGTTTATTATATCCTGTATTTTAGATGTTATGTTTAGCATAATCCAACCTATATATCTACTTGATAGCTTTGCAATAGATGAACAATAACATCGGTAAATTCAACAGCATCTGAAATGTAAGTATCTAAAAGATATTGTCAGTTTTATTTGAATTCATTCTAAATAGGCCTATCTTTGGAGTCTGAAAAACATGGATAGGATGGCGAACATAACTAAAATATCAATTCTTCAGCTGGATGAATCCAGTTTTGAGGAACTATATAAGTTATATGCTACTAAGATGTATCGGATCTGTTATCGGGAAACAAACGACGAAGATGTTTCCGGAAATATCGTGCATAATGTATTTTTATCTATTTGGGAACGTCGGGAAACGCTACTATTGGAGAAACCGGAACACTTTCTTACCCATGCAACCAAAATCCAGATCCTCAAATATTTTAGGGATTCCGCTAGTCAGAAACAGCATATGCAAAACTCTTTGATCGATTATAACGAAGCGGACTGCAGCACGCAGGAGGAAATTTATTACAACGACCTTTCTGATCGTGTGCAAAAACTGGTAGACCTGTTGCCAGCTCAATGCCGCAGAGTTTATCTGATGCGTGACCAACAAGGTATGGACAACGCTCAGATTGCTGGCGAATTGGGGATTTCCATGAGTGCAGTGAAACAACATATCGGTAATGCTCTTACATTCTTACGCACGCATCTAGCGCGGTAAAACCACCTCCTGAAATTTAAATGTAATTTTTCTTGTTGAAAATCAATGTTTTGTGTGTTTTCTTTAAAACTGACCTGTACTTTTATCTGGCTTAGGGAACTGTATTAATAGAGAATCTTATTTAGACTTGATTAAAACAGAGCTTGGTTTCCGGTGGATAAGAGACTCCTACAAATGAAAATGAAAATAACGAGAGAAGAATTCAGACGGTATACAAATGGACAGTCATCTGCTAC
Source organism: Sphingobacterium sp. E70 (assembly GCF_019285695.1). Taxonomy (NCBI): domain Bacteria; kingdom Pseudomonadati; phylum Bacteroidota; class Sphingobacteriia; order Sphingobacteriales; family Sphingobacteriaceae; genus Sphingobacterium; species Sphingobacterium sp. E70. The sequence goes on from NZ_CP079104.1 coordinate 4,729,087, forward strand.
TGAAAAGGCGAAGATAGAACGCTGGTTACATGAGCAGGAGGGAGAGCTGGAGGAGGCACCTGGAGAAAATCATCAGCTTCGGTCCGCTTGGGATAAGCTTTCGACAAATATAGAGGACAAGGTGAAGGTAATTGATGTTGCGGTTCAAGGGAAACCTGCCATCCAACGTTTATCGTTTATCATTGGACTAGCCGCGAGCTTGATCCTCGTTCTCGGCTTAGGTTGGTATATATATCAACAAGATAGATCTGCATTACCTATCGAAAAACAAGCATCGTTAAAAACTGTACGTACCGAAGCTGGGCAACGGCTCACATTGACCCTTTCTGATGGTTCCCATATCGTACTCAACGGAAAGAGCGAACTGGAATACCCGTTGCAATTCGAGGGGCACAGCGACTCGTTAAACTTCGCGGTGAAGCACTCTTCGATATCGCGCATGACCCCAATAAGCCCTTTATTATTCATACAGACTCCACGTTCACGCAGGTACTCGGTACACGGTTCAATTTAAAAGCCTATGCTGAAGACAGGCAGGTCTTGTTGACTGTTGAGCGGGGAAAGTACGATTTGGTCGTTATGCTCAGTCGGATCAGGTACTGCTGACAGCGGGCATGCAGGGGTTATGAACTTCCATGAACCAGTTCTGAGCCGCAATGTAGAAACTGCGGATGCTGTGGCATGGACCGAAGATACTTTTGTCATCAAAAATGAACCACTTGAGGCTGTCGCTAAACGCTTAGAACGTAGGTATGGGGTAAAAATCATTATTGAATCCAAAGCACTTAAAATGCTTACTGTGACCGGGACTTTTAAGAAAATTAGCCTAGCTGATATGATGAGCAGTCTGGCATTCAGTACTGGAATAAAATATACAATAGATAATAAAACAATTACAATCAGACAGTAAATGGGATAGGTTAAGTATAAAAAGTAACCGGTATGGCGTCGACCAAAACTACATACCGGACTATGAAAAAATCCAAGAAGTATTCATCCATAATATTCGCAAAATATGAAAATATTTTTAGCGCAGCAACCTTCTACTTTTTTGTTGCGTATAATTTCCTGTACACTTTTGTGTATCATGTTATTACCTTTGCCTACGCTCGCACAGCAGCGCTCCCTATTGGAGAAAAACCTGACCATAGATTTTGCTTCGATTAAGATATCCCAGGCCCTGCAACAGATTGAACAGCAGATCAATTGTTCGTTTGTGTACAGTAATCAATTATTGGATGCGGACCGTAAGGTCACCAAGCGGTATCGAAATGAAAAATTAGAGCACCTCCTGACGGACTTATTCGCTGGAAGGAAAATTAAACTGAAACAAGATGGTAAGCAGGTTTTTATCGGTCTGCAAAGTGAAAGGAAACAGCGTGTTTATGGCAGAATTACGTCGTCTGAGGGACCTCTAGCCGGTGTGTCAGTTCGCTTTGGTCAACAGAGTACAACAACGGATCAGCATGGACGTTATGAGCTTAGCGCTTTAGCCGAGCGAGAATATCTGCTGAACCTGAGCAGCGTGGGGTATAAGACCATTAGCCAAACTGTATTTCTAAAGGAATCGTCGCCTCTGGTCGTGAATCTGACATTGCAGTCTGATGCACAGCAGCTACAACAGGTGGATGTGGACGCGAAGACAGCTAGTCAGCTGGTTAGAGAAACTGGATTTAACGTCGCTGCGCTTGAATTGAGCAAGTATAATAACAGTACCCGTGATGTGAATCAGATTCTGAATACCACAACAGGAGTTCGCATCCGAGAATATGGTGGATTGGGGTCAGATTTTAACTTTTCATTGAACGGTCTCTCCGGTAAAGCAATACGTTTTTTTATTGATGGTATACCGATGGAGAACTTTGGTATCGGGATGAATTTTAATAACATTCCAATCAACCTCGCCGATCGGCTCGAGGTATATAAGGGGTGGTTCCTATTGAACTTGGCTCGGATGCGTTGGGTGGCGGAATTAACATGGTGACCAATAAAGGGGCTAAAAGTTACTTGGATGCAAGTTATAGCATCGGCTCGTTTAATACCCACCGCCTGTCTCTGAATACACAGTCGGTCAATGATACAACAGGACTGATGTTTAAGTTGACCGGATTTTATAATTACTCGGACAATGACTATTGGATGCATAGCAATCAAAATATGATGCCGCGATCCGGGTACCCGATGGACCGAACAGCTTCATCGAAAAGAGCGTAAAGCGCTTTCACGATCAGTACAAATCGGGTATGATTCAAGCTGAGGCCGGTTACATCAACCGGACATGGGCAGATGCGCTTGTAATTGGCATGTTGTACAATAACCATTACAAGGAGTTTCAGACAGGCAACAACCAGAATATCGTCTATGGGAAGGTAAACCGCCATGGAAATTATTTTATGCCCAGTTTGCGCTATAAAAAGACAACCTCTTTATTGAGGGACTCAATGCGACAGCATTTGTCAGTTATGCTGTCGACAAATATAGCGTGGTAGATACTTCAACAACCACCTATTGGTGGGATGGATCCGCAAGTAGCAGTAATAATGACTTTGGCGAACTAAATAGATCGAAAAATCGCTCCTATACAAATTATCAAAATACTTTTTGCTGACCCGTGTAAACCTGAGCTATCGTATCAATGAAGGTAATCAATTGACCTTAAACCACAATTACAATAAGTCCGACCAGAAATCGGACGAGGAGTTGAGTCAGAAGATTTTGAGTCCAGCTGGTCAGTCCAAATCCGTGACGGGATTATCTTGGCAAAATAAATCACTACAACAGCGGTTGAATACCAGTGTATTTGCTAAGTTCTTTCATTTTGGCATTGAACTAGGGGCAGTTACGGAAGGAAAAAATCCAATGCCGGCACAACACCGTTCTTATAATAATTTTGGATACGGATTAGCAAGCCGTTACAGCATGGGCGACAATATGGGGTCAAGTTTTCCTATGAGCATGCGTACCGATTGCCCGAACTCGTGGAAGTATTGGGGATGGGGTGAATGTGATCCCTAATCCGGATATCAAACCGGAAAGCAGCCATAATTTTAATATCAATGCTGACCTCAGTCGTAAGCATGACCGTCATTTTTATAGCGCTGATATCGGGGATTTCTCCGTAATGCCAAAGATTTTATCTATACCATTCCGATGGGCAACAATACCTCACAATTTTTGAACGAAGGTAAAGTGATCGTATATGGAGCGGAGGCAGAGGTACAATATAAATATGCCAAACTGGTAGAGCTGACACTGAATGCCAGCTATCAACGGTCTAAACAGAACCAAAAATATACCTATGGAACGGAGACACCGCGGGCAAATTATGGTAATATGATCCCCAATCAACCTTGGTTGTACGGCAACCTTTATCTGTCGGTCGGAAAAAGCGACTGGCTAGGCAGGGGACACGTTTGCAGTTTGATTGGTCCAGCCAATATTACCACAGTTTTTACCTGACATGGGAGGCTTGGGGTAGTTCACAGTCTTTAAATATCATTCCGACACAGTTGCTACATCATGCCGGAATGACCTATTCCTTAAAAGATGGTCGCTACAATATTTCATTTGAATGCCGGAATCTTGGGAACGAACTGGCTTACGACAATTTTCGGTTACAGAAACCGGGAAGGTCTTTCAATCTAAAATTACGCTATTTCTTGCACTAATAATTTATTATATACACAATTATCATGAAAATAAATACGACTAAATTTGCGATGCTAGCGCTTGCAGCGCTGGTGACGGGTTTTTCCCTGCAATCTTGCTCAAAGAGCAATCCTACTGACAATCCTGACCCAGAGCCCGAAACAGAAAAGATTTTTGCTGTTGGCGGACTTGTGTTGGATCCCGATGGTTCTTACCTTTTCCAGCATAGCACACTTTCGGAAGGTGAAATCTCCTTTTTGGGTAAAGGTGCGAATGTGACCACTCAGGATCCCGGCTTTCTGGCTTTTATGACAAAGGATGGTTTTTATTATTCCTATAAGTCCGGTGAAAATACACTCTCCAAATACAGCTATGTTAACCAGAAGCTGCAATTGGTTAAAGTGATTCCATTTGTCCTGGCAGATGCCAACCGGTACAATCATCAATGGATTGATCAGAACAATCTACTTATCTATGGTTATAAAGGTGCTTATAAGATTGTAAACGTTGAAAACATGACGGTGGTCAAAGAAGGCAAATTTGATCTTCCGAACAAGGCTGGCCTCACGGGACCGCTTATCGGGTTTGCAGAAGTGAAAGACAATAAAATGCATGTAGGCTATTGGTATGGTGATGAAAAATATCCGGACGCAATCGCTAAGGGTAAAACCAACTACGCAACAGGTACAGCTTATTTTGCCGTATTTGATTACCCAGCCATGAACAATCCTGTTTATAGCGAAGATAACCGCTCTACAAGTCCGGGGAATGACCGAAATGGCGTTCTAAAAACTTTTACATACAATGATGATCTATATATCATGACTTCACCATTTGAGATGATCTCTCAAAACTGGGATAAACCACATGGTATCTATCGTATCAAAAAGGAACATCAGTCGTCGACCCTACTTATTTCCTGAATATTTCAGAAAAACTAAACGGGGATCCGGTACTGGGCGGAGGTTATGCTGGCAATGGTAAATTGCTGGTTCGCAGAATTCGTATGGATCTGGCCTTAACCTGGCAATCTTATGGCTTTGGTAATGTACAAGAATTTCATGTTGTTGACATAGCAACAGGTAGCTTGACTAAATTGGATGTTCCACTGGTTAAAAGTCAACCTACCGCACCAAACATTCTGGCGGATGGTGGAAAGGTGTACTTTCCGGTCAATACGAAAAAGACAATGCCGGCGATATTCACATTTATAGTTATGATGGTGCGACTGGCAAGATGACGAAAGGTGTCAAAGTAAATGATCTGGACGCTGTAAACGGGCTTTTTAAAGTTAAATAGAGATATAAATTAGGGACTGGCTTTTCTACATTGTGAAAGTAGCTGGTCCCTTGTTACAACATATGGCAAAATCTAAGAAATCACTGTTCAGAAGAATAAGCAACTGGCTCCATCTCTGGCTGGGTTTATTTTCGGGCATCGTTGTTTTTGTCGTCTGTCTGACGGCGGCGATCTGGACCTTTAGAGATGAGTTTGTTTTGTTCTTGACACCGGGGCAATATGTTGAACAATCGGACAGTCCATTTTGAAACCTTCGCAATTGACCCGGGCGGTGGCAAAAGATATTCCGGGGATAGTTTAGGTCGGATACTCTCATTGGAGTTCCGGAACCGGAACAAAAGCTGTATCCTTGGTTACGGACCTGACCGTCATGGTAATTACCATGATCTTTATCTCAATCCCTATACAGGCCAAAAGCTCTATCATCGCATCAATGAAGATGGAATCTCAGTGTTTAATGATTTTTTGCGAGCGGGACATCGTTTTTTTGGTTTCCAAGACCTTATGGAAGTTATTTTGTCGGGGCAAATTGCCTGTTGTTTCTGATCACATTGATAACTGGTTTCATCTGGTGGTATCCCAATAAGTGGAATAAATCTACCCGGGATAAGAGTTTCAAGATTAAATGGGGGCAAACTGGAAGCGGGTTAATCTCGATTTGCACAATGTGCTGGGGTTTTATACGTTGATATTTACCGTTATTCTGACGGTGACTGGAGTTGTATTTACCTTCGGCTGGTTTGATGATGGTTATCATTGGTTGGTCACTGGCGGCAAAGCAAGATTGGAGCATCCACATAAAGGACTTTCGGATACAACAAGGCTTACCAGTGATTTTAAACAACCTGATGATGAGATCTGGCGAAGATATCAGCAACAACAACATGTTCGGATCAATTATCCCAAAGATGCAAAAGATGTCTACACAGTTTATCTCAATCCAACAACAGGACATAATGATATGACGACTTGGTACGGGTTGGATCAGAAGAGTTTAAGCGTTGTAGGCGGTGTTTCGAAGGATGAACAGATCTCTTTTGGACAGCAGATCTATCGCGCAAACTTCGATATCCATGTGGGCACTATTGGTGGATTGCCTACGAAAATATTGGCCTCATTAGCGTCGCTGGTAGGAGCCTCATTACCTGTGACGGGGTTTATTATCTGGTACAACCGCAAATGGGGGAAGAAAAGGAAACCCGTTAGGGCAACTTCCAATACGAAGGCTTGATATGCTGCAATAAATTAAGCGAATTATTTCAAAACAAAAGAAACAGCTAATATTAGCTGTTTCTTTTGTTTATTGTATAACCAATTTGGTTTGATACCGGGAATCAGATCCCCTGCCTATTTTTTAGCATCGAGATAAGGTTTATGATACTGTTCATCGAACCGTTTTTTGTCATCGCGATAACTGCTGACAGCACCTAATCTGTGCATCATTTTGATATAACACCAGGCTAGGTCAATCTGATACGGCTTGAAACCACTTCGCGCACTTTTGGGATAGAGGTGATGGTTGTTGTGCCATTCTCCGGCGACAATACCGGGCCACAATTGATTGATGGACTTATCCTTTTCATTAAAATCTATCCCTTCCCGTTGTTTATCTTCTCCTTTCGCATGTCCTTCATAATTAAATGTACGCACGCCAATGGCCCAAAAGCCAGCTGCACCAAATAGACAACAGGCTAGGGCATGTCCACCGATTAAAAAGAATACAACATACCAAAATGACCAATTTAATACCCAGGATAGGATTGCATGTGTCGGGTTGACATAGGAACCCCATTTTTGATATTGTGCATAAGTATTGGCTGTAACACCGGTATGCTTCATAAGCAACTTGACGCGGTTGTAAGAGTTTTCTGTTAGATCTTTAGCAATCGGCTGATGGTTGACATCGGCCAAAAAGCAATATAGAAATCCCGCCTGTGCGTTGTATGGATCTCCTGGTTGATCTGATTTTGCATGGTGTACGTGGTGCGAAATGACATAGATTTCCTCGGGAATCACATTGATTGTGAGGTTCTGTGTGAAAAAACGCCAGAAGGGGTTACGGAACTTAAAAGCACCGTGTGTAGAAAATCTGTGATGCCAGATCGTACCATGTGTCCCCATAATGATCATACTGTAGATAAAAGCTGCCAGCACAGTCCACCAGCTAAGGTGAGCAAAGAGAAAAACAAAGAAAAAGGGATAAGACAAGCTACTTTCAGCCAACTAAAAAAAAAAGGTAACCAGTTGCGTTGGTCCTTAAAAACATTCAATCTTTTGAAAAACTCGCTGAATATTTGTTTAGGGCTGGGTTTAATAAGGTCTCCATTGTCGTCTTTCCATCCGTAGGTGGGTTTTTGGAGCACATGATCTAAAAAGGGCATTCTGTTGGTTGATCTAATTGTTGATAAAGCGCTAAGCTACGGTATATATCGGTTAAAAAGTGTTAATTCCAAAAGTTTAACACATGACCGCAAATCTTTTAGTACTATTAATGGATTTCTTGATACAATATGATCGGGAAAAATAGCTGTTTCATTTTTTAATTACAGGTTCCAAATTATTATTCGCGGCCCTTATTTACCCAGAACTCGATATCTTTACTTCGAGTAGAAGTATCCAGTGCGTGCTTTGGAGAAACAATAAAAAATGAAGATAAAAAATAATAATAGGAGCAGTCATTCTGGGCTGTATCGTTGTATTGCCCGATGCTGGGATAGATTTGGGCACATACTATGTAATCAGACCGAAGAAATAACAAGGTATTTTGAGTAGGTGTTTTCTTAAGCTTTCGGCTACATTATATTTTGTATTATTAATAATATCTATAGAATTAGTAGTCTTTTGGAAATTATTGCTATATTTGGCCATCGCAGGTATTAAAATAGATGGATATGGCATTAAAATTTCTCGCACAACAATCTCGACAACAACCTAGAAACGGAATTTCTTCGCAAATAAACCATGCTGGTTTCATGCGTGAGTTATGCAAGTTGAAGGTTTTTGGAAGGATTTTGTATGTAGGTGCCCATCCAGATGATGAGAACAACAAGCTATTAACATTTTTTGCTCAGGACCAGCTTGTAGATGCTGCTTATTTGTCGCTTACGCGCGGCGAAGGGGGACAGAATTTTATAGGTTCCGAAAAAGGAACCGACCTTGGTATTCTTCGGGTACAGGAATCCTTATCTGCGCGGAAGACCGAGGGTACAAGACAATTTTTTACACGGGCCAAAGACTTTGGATTTGTAGAATCTGCAACTGAAACAATGCTCCGATGGGATGAGCACGCTGTTCTTGCGGATATCGTATGGACCATCCGGTACTTTAGGCCAGATATTATGATCACGAGGTTCTCGCCGAATATTCCTGATCTCCATGGACACCACCAGAGTTCGGCGATCCTAGCACAAAAGGCCTATGATCTCGCTGCGGATCCGAAAGCCTATCCTGAACAATTGGAGGAATTGTCTGTCTGGCAGACGCAGCGTTTGTTTTGGAACGTCTATCAGGAGAGTGGCGTCAAAGATATTGGGGTAAGGTAATACCTTTACCACAGCATTTTTCGGTCACTATCCCTGTATATAATCGTTATACGGGCTTGCATCATGGTGAGATTGCTGCTGAAAGCCGTAATAAACACCGTTCTCAGGCGATGGCTAGTTTAACGCAACATACGCCCACGCTTGAATATTTTGAATTATTGAGGGAAAGTCTGTTGATCCTACAGCTGCTGACGCTTTATTTACTTCAACTGAAACGGAGGACCAGTATATCCCTGTTTTTAAGAAACTTGTCGATCGTTTGCTTGCGAAACAAGCCCAGGGAGATAATCGGGAACTTTCAGTGACGATCGCAACAATTTTGATCTGGATGAGAACTGTATCCAAAAATAGCGTAATCCATGAAAAACGCGCTGACTTGGAGCTGCTTTTACTACGCACACTTGGGGTATCCTTTGAAATAAATTCATTGGTCGATAGCTGGGTACCCGGCACCGATGTTAATTTATTTTTGCAGGCAAATATACCTCAGGATTCTGATCTGGTGTTGACCCATGTGACAGTTCCCTTTTTTGACTCGTTATATCATCAGCCTCATCAATTATCAGGTACAGAACGGATAGAAATTACGGGTCGGCTTAGCAGCACTATTGAGCCCTCATTACCATCCTGGTTAAAGGAAGAAGGAGATAGGGGGAATTATTCTCCGCGGTCTTTCAATGATATTGTACTTGCTCAACATAACAATTCAATCGTTGTACAATTGCAGTTACAGTTTGGCGGGGTATCCATGGCGATTAGTGTACCTGTATTGAATAACAATAAAGCAATCACGATTGCTCCAGCTATTACCGGCACCTTTGATACAGATATTATCGTTCTGGCGGATTCTACCAGTCGTTCTGTCTCACTTGAACTACAATCCAATGTCTCTACAGCAGAGTCTGTCACTGTGAGGTTAAAGGGAGCAGATGAGCTGGGGTTATTTCTAAAGAGCATACATTGACCTTAGAGGGTAATGCTTCCGAAAAAATTCATTTTCAGTTGACTTCTTTGGGATCCGCTGAACAGATACAACGGGTTGGATTTGAGATAGAAAGTAGTTATGGGATCCACCAACGTGGTTTAAAATCGCTTAGCTATCCCCATATTGAGGATGTCGTATATCATCCCAAAGCTTTTTTAAGGTTTTAGATAGTCCGTGGCAAACACTGCTAAGAAGATCGCCTACATCGCTGGAAAAAGGATGAACTTCTAGGTAGCCTAAAGCAATTGGTGAATGAGATAGAACTTCTATCAGTGGCCGCTTTGAAAGATGCAGATCTGTTGAGTTTTGATGCCATAGTTTTAGGCATCCGAATTTATAATACCGATCCACAATTGGTGAATTTCCATACACAGTTGCGCGAATATGTTGAAGCCGGCGGCGTTTTGATAACCCAATATAATACCCCTATGATCTACCTCTGGAAGAGGTGGGTGCTTATCCTTTAACGGTTACTGGCGAACGGATTACCGATATGGAATCAACCATTAGCTTCTTGGATCCTACCCATCGAATCTTGAATTATCCAAATAAAATAAAACAGCAAGATTTTGCCAATTGGGTACAGGACCGCGCGCTGTTTCTCCCCAAAGACTGGAATAGTGATTTTAAACCAGTCTTGCGTACCCAAAATTCCAATAACGGAAATGAAGATGGCTTGTTGCTTGTCAATAGAAAGGGAAAAGGATATTACATCTACAGCAGCCTGTCTTTATTTAGACAGCTTCCCGCTGCTGTGTCTGGAGCCTATCGTCTTTTTGCTAATATGCTTTCTATCGGCAGACTGGAATCTCATTCGTGAAACACTGATTTTATTTTTCCTCGGAGAGCGTATAGTTCAATTTCGAGTTGATTATCTTTTGATCCTTATCCAGCATGATCAACTTACCAGGTTGTGCTGTCAGACGTACAAAATAACGCTTTTCAGTATCACTATCAGGATTTAGGATATATAAGGTTGCATCATTGTCTTTTTCGTAGCCGCGCTCGATCAACATTGGACCTTTAGACTGTATGGCTTGATCTGATTTTCCCAAATAGGTTTCCTCAAGACTATAGGTTTCATTCACCAAAGTCAATACTGTTTTGATCCCTTCACAATCTGCACAGGAACTGTCCCAGTATATCGGATTTGTATTGCAGGTATAGTAGTTGACTGTGTGGTATTGTTGGCAGCAGATAATGTATCTGTCACTGCAGCGGTATCAATAGTTGAGCTAGCAGATGTTTTGCCACTGTTTTGGCAAGAAGAAATCGTAATGGTTGCCATTCCGATGAAAAAAAAGTGAAAGATTTTGTTCATATATGTATGTTTATAACGTGAACTGTACAACTACTATACCAGTAAATTCAAATGTTTTTTATATCACTTAATTTCGTAAATGTCCACTGATGATCAAGTAGTGCCTCTCTTATATTTCCATACCTAAAATATATGTAATCATATATCAATCTATTCCAAAAGGTATCAATTAGCAGGGCTTTTTGCAGCAAATATTTCTATTTTTTTAAACAGTTTGTAAAAGGAACAAACGGATCGTAAATGAACCTAATTTTATATGGCCAAAATAATGTAGTTTTAGCTATACTGAAAAATCATGGAGTTTAATAGCCAGAAAATAGTCTATAGTACAAAGGCCAACTGGGATGAGATTGTTAATATAACCTTTGTCAATCCTGAAAATTATCTCTCGTTTAATGCTTTGGCCTATGAAGACGAGATTGAAATCGAATGGAATGATCAGGTAAATTATGTGAGCGTATTAAAGAGCAATTTTAAGTTTGAGATAGTAGACAAGCAGCTTCACCTGGAATTGACAGATATCGTTAATCAAAACAATTTTCCTGACTTATCTTTATGCATCCATTTTCGGAATGGAGAAGAAGATGAAATGAAAATTGCCTTAGCTGCGCTGACAGCAAGATTATAGGAAGAGTAAATTAGGGAGCTGAAAGCAAAGTAAAAACAAATATCTTATGATATAAATATTGTAAATGAAAGTGCTGAAAAATATGAGTGTTAAAATGACCGATATTGAAACTATAAAATTAAAAAAGTGCCTATAATAAATCAGATGTTGGCTGATTATACACAGGCAAGCGAAGAGGATCGCTATTTCAGTATAAATAATGTTGAGGATTGTGCAGACGATTTAGATCAGTATATTGAGCTGCTGCTGAAGAGCAATAAGCAACAAAAGGAAATCTCTAAAAGCATAAAATGGATTTTTAAACAGCTTTCCACATTTAAGCAGGAGCAGGAGGATCTTGAATTTCTTTGGGGATTTATCTATAATGGCTATACCGAAGAGCTCACCAATTTTATTCTGGAAGCCGCCTTTGTATTCGGTATGGAAAGAGCCAAGCCCAAAATAATCAAAACGAATAATTTTTATCTGAAACATAATCCACACAGCTTTGATGCATTCAGATTGTATATTGGTTCAACGGCCAACAACGGTGTCATTTTGGAATACAGAAAAGAGAAGGGCTGTTTTGAGTTTGTTGAAAATCCTTATGGCGATAGTTATGGCATGCCAGTTTTCGATTTGCAAATCAATGACAATTATACCGAACTGTCTTTTGATGTGCTGACTACTGGTACTTTTAAATCGATCGTCCTAAAAGCACAAAGACCTGTAGATAGCATATTATTACAAGCGGTAGGTACTTTAAACAACAAAAATGCTTTTCTAACTCCTCCAGAACCAGATTTTTGCAATTTGGAACTGGAGCTTACTAAGGAGTTTTGACATGCCTTAGTACACTAAACTACGATAAAAATAACAGTATCATCAATATGTTTACTGAAGGGACTGGCATGAAAATCTTGGTACAGGAACTTGATGCAAACAATAGATTTCAGCATAGTGATGACCTAGCATCACATCCGGCGATTGTAAGCGAAAAGTTTATCGTTATTTATGCGGTGCCAAACTGGAAATACTTTGAGATCGATGAATTGACAATGATTGGTACGACTGTGTCTGTGAGAACAGGAAGTCAAAAATTTGCGTACGAAAATGAACAACGGAATAATGTGATCGCAACAGAGATTGAAAGCCTTACGTTAGACTATGAGCTGAGAACCTATGATTTTATACGGACAATTCTCGCAGATGTTCTTCGCCAACGGGAGGCATTTAAGACAAGATTTGATAACTAAGTTAAAAAGGGAAGCATATATCATGGAAAAAGATTATCAAAGCAGCTATATTGAATGTGCTGATGAATGTCGAAAGACGGGTAATTCAAAAGAAGGTGTAGCAAAAATGTATGATCTGCTTTATCGTTTAGAACAAGCAGATCGAACAAAAGATCAGGATTTGATACTTGTTAACGTTTATACATTTTTGGGTTATCATCAATCGGCTTACGATCTGGCAAAGTTATGTATGGAATTGGCGGATAGGAAAAATATCGCCAAACTTTATACGCTGGAATCAAAAGCAAAATCTCATCAGAATAATTTTATTATAAAAGACCTCAGAAAGCTTAAACATAGAAATACCCCAATTGCACTTCAACCTGAGGACTTTGTTGTATCTGCGATTGATGAAAATCTTATTTGTATAAAAAAGATATTGTTGTATTCAACAAGATCGTTGAAGCAGAAAAGGTGAAAGTATTTATCTATGCTATATGTAAACCGGAGGATTATATTGATCGGATTAATGACTATCTTTTTTGGATGGCCGATTGTCAAAAAGAACTGATCCTATTTTATAACCAAGAATTAGCTGGGGCATGCCGCAAAAAGCCGATACAGATTGGTATGACACGCTGGAGGTATTCGGGCTAAAAATTATCATAGGTGATAATGGCTGTCTATATGCCGAGGTAGCCAGTGGCGATGAATATATGCCTGATCATATTTTGGATGTTGAAATGCAAGAGCATGAAATACTAACGATGCAATATGATGGATAGTTTTTTTGAAAATTTAATTCACGTAAATTTGAGCACAGCTTCATTTATGCATGTTACTTCCTGTTGCTAAATAAAAGACTTTTCGGAATTTGTTGAGCATACACGTTTTACGAAATTAGCAGGATTGATCCGCAGTTTGTTTGTTAAAAAATAAACTGCGGATTTTTTTATACTGGATGAGTAGTAATCCGCGTTTTGTGTCGTTCACATGATCCTGGTAATTCTGTGAGCTAGTTTTCCTCAATCCTTGCGAATATTAAATGGATGTTATCGAATTTTAAATAGACAGGATTACCCGTCTATTACTGCCTATATTTGATCATAAATAATTTTTGAACCAGGTGAGGCCCCACAAAAAACACAATAGAAATGGAAGAGCATAATTATAAATATTTTACGCAGGACGGCAGTAGATATACCTCTAAAAGGATTGGATATTTTGCGCTTTGCCTAGCTTTATTCTGGCTATTTATGGCCATCGGTATTTTAATCGTTGGAATTAAAGATGGAAATATTTTTGGTGAAAAGAATTGGTATTGGATCTTTGGGCTTATTGTCTTTTGTGTGCAGATTAGGATCTTTGCCCAGCAGATGACCATCGATTGTGCGGCGGGCACAATGAGCAAATCCTATTTCGGACTATTCAAAAAGGAGATTCGCATCGAAGAGATCCAAAAATTCGAAACCCTCAAGCATCTTGCTATTGCTCTACACAATGGTACGGACATCATTGTGGTAACAAGGGATAATAAAAGCATAAAAATGTTGGAGCGTATCGGTCGAACCAAAAATGTGGAACCTATATTGAAGGAAATCCGACAGCTGATCCAATTAAATCAGCTTGATACACAAAGGGTATAACAGGAAACTTGTTAAATAATGGTATAAATCATTCGGTGACAGTTAACAAAAATCCCATTTTTATACGTTGAAAACGAAAAAATGGGATTTAATAATCGTGTTATTGGTACCTTCCGTAACCTGGCGTACCGTTGTATATTTCAAAACAGAAACGCTACTTTAATTGATAGCTATTTACTGCTCCAGCAGGGCTAACAATTCTTTTGCTGTCTCTTCCGATGAGCCGGGATTTTGGCCGGTAATCAGTTTACCATCTTTGACCACATGACTGCTCCAATCTTGACCCTTACTGTAATGTCCGCCAAGTTTGACGAGCTCATCTTCAACCAAGAAAGGGACGACATCTGTCAATTGTACAGCTTCTTCCTCAGAATTGGAAAAGCCTGTTACGTTTTTGCCCTGTACCAATGGACTACCATCGATATTCTTAACAAACCTGAAAACACCAGGAGCGTGGCATACAGCGGCTACAGGTTTATTATGTTTCCAAAATGACTCAATTAATGCAATGGAAGTCTTGTCATTCGCAAGGTCCCAAAGGGGGCCATGGCCACCCGGATAGAAGATCGCGTCATAATCCTGCTCATCAACTTCTGTTAGGACAATGCTGTTTGCCAGTTTGTTTTGAAGTTCAAGATCTGCATCAAAACGTTTTGTCGCTGCTGTCTGAAAATCAGGGAGCGCACTTTTGGGATCTATAGGTGGTTGCCCGCCTTTTGGCGAAGCAATGGTGATGTCAACGCCTGCATCAGCCATAACATAATAGGGGCTGCAAACTCTTCAACCCAAAAACCTGTTTTAGCTCCTGTATCTCCCAATTGGTCATGTGAAGTCAAAACGACCAATACCTTTAAGTTCTCTTTTTCATCTTCAAAAAAATTAATTGTTTAAATGATAACACAAAGTAGGGTATAAATCGTTAGACCCCTATGTGATATACATCACATTTTAAAGAATGGTTTGTTTTGGTGATATAGATCACATTATTTGTTGTGATAGAGCCGGCTGAGCGTCTCACGGAAACCCCAAGATAGGCTGCAATCAAATGCTTGGGCACAAGATTGTACAATTCAGGATATTGCAGCATCAATTCCTCATAACGACTGCGGGCGTCATTGTTGAGCAGGGATAGAATTCTCTTTTGTAGACCGATATAACCCTTATTCGAACGCCAGCGTAAAAATGTTTCGACCTCATGGATTTCCTTGCATACACGTTCACGATCCTCAGCAAATAAACAAAGTGTATCCGCATCACTTACACAATCTAGGTTGACCGTTGCTTTCGTATTGTTGTGTAAGGCATTATAATCAGATGCCCACCAGGTTTTTGTAGCAAACTGTAGGATATGCATTTTTGTTCATCATTGACCACAAAAGTTTTTAAGCAGCCATTGAGGACAAAATATTCACATTCCACCGTATCGCCAATGGTGATAATCGATTGTTTCTTTTTAAAGGATACCGGTTTGAAAAAGAAAAGAAATAATCAAATTGATCATCATTCAAGTGGACAGTTTTATTGATATGTTGCCTGAGAATTTCGCGACCCGTCATAGCTTATCGTTATTTAATAGACTAAAATTAAGCAAAATCTCGTAATCTCAGTGCGGTGTATCTCCTTTTGGGAGTGCTTACATATGCTTGGATATTCACTAGAAAGGATGACAGAATAACATTCTAATATATATGATATTACCAAGTTAATATCATGTTATGAATTAAAAGTGAAGTAAGACTATTTTTATACCGTATTAACAGGGGTTAATAGGAATTACCCCTGCTAAACCCCTGTTAACCCCTGTTATCTCCCTATAATGACGATGTTACTATCGGATTTGGGGATAATTAGTTATGAGCTTAGGCACCAGATAAAGGAGACTAGTTTGTTTGCCTAAATGAATGTTCAACCGGTTTAGCTTGATAGGAAAAAACCGATTTTTTCATTTTTATTTTGTTTATACAAAGTTATTTTCTACTTTAGTGTTGCCCATCACGGGCACTTTTCATAAAATAGGTTAATAATATGGCTAAAACACCCGGAGTACCCCATGCTATCGGGTGTTTTTTTATTAAAACTTTTGTTTTCTATATTCATTTGGCGTAAATCCCTATGTAATTTTAAATAGTTTTGAAAGATGACTTTAGTCCCTGAATTGTAATCCATGGACGATAAAGAAGTATAACATAACTATTCTGATACAGTTTTGCTAATGGCAGTGATTTTAGGTAAGTTTAAGGACATAGTACAAAAAATACCAAGAAACACTTCCTGAAGATATATGTTTATTGTTGACAAACAGACCTTAGGAGATTTAAATGTTACGAACAGTCAGTATAGAGACTTGGTCGATTTTTTTGACCGTACAATCACATTGGGAGGTCGAGATACCCTCTATACCTACTTTCTTAAACCGTTTTCTGCTAAATCTGAAATAGAAGATAGGCAATGGATTATTCGTTTTATGCAGGATGAGGATATTACGGATATTCTGGATAAATATATGATGCAAGATCTGGAACAATATTTATCGTTACCGTTGGAACCCTATTCAGCAACCAAAACATCCTATTACCTGGAACTGGTATCGACAAATTTTCTTTCGTTAGACTTCAAAAAACGCGATCTATTAATCAGACGCTCTATTTATGAAATAGCGAAAATCATAGTTTATCTCAACGTATTTCTCGGGTCCATTAAGTCTCAGCATCCCACAAGAAGTATTATAGCCAATTACTGCGATAAAATTGATCGTGTACTTGAAGATATCGATCAGGCAGAGTTTGAAAAGTTGTTGGAAAATAAACTGTCCCTGGAGCTGATGATTAAATATGATTATCAGTTTAGGAATATAAAGCGAAATTCAATACAGGAAGTATTCGAGGTTTTATATCAGCTGGACGCCTTCTATGGTGTGGCTCAAGCTACAAAGGGTAAGCATCTTAATTTCCCTAAAATTGATGATCAAAATATAAGTTCCCATATGATCAAAATAGGTGCAGCGTACAATCTTTTTCTAGCAGATCCGGTCAAGAATGATATCGAAATAAAAAGAGGTGGTAATTTATGGTACCTTACGGGAGCGAATATGACGGGCAAGTCTACCTTATTGAAAACCATTGGAACCTGTGTGTATTTGGCACATCTTGGCTTCCCTGTCCCTGCGGATGCTATGGAAACTGTGCTCTTTGATGGAATCTCTGTGACAATAAACCTAGGGGATAATATCAACGCCGGTGCGAGCCATTTTTTTAATGAGGTACTTCGCGTAAAACACTTAGCTGAATTGCTGGCGGAGGGGAAAAAGATGTTTGTGCTGATGGATGAATTATTTAAGGGCACAAATCACAATGATGCCAGTGAGGCAACATTAGAACTCATCAACTGTCTTCACAAATTTGACAATAGTGTATTCTTATTATCTTCCCATATTACTGAAATTTCTTCCGTACTTGCAGGAGAAGCCACTGTAATGAAACACTTGGGTGTCAGACTTGATGAGGATAAAGGACTCCTATTTACCTACCAGCTTGCCGAAGGTGTGGCCGAAGACAAACTAGGTATGTGGCTCCTGCGACGAGAAGGTGTATTTGATATTTTGCGGCAAGCTAAAGTATCCCAGTGATCGTTTTATTTGATGTTATAGCCGAGCTATTTTGCCTTTTTATTTCTATTTCACGTTAATTTTTTGATTATAACAGATAAAGCCATCCTTGAAGATGGCTTTATCCCTGATATTTTATAGATGAAACAATCTATCAAAATGATTTAATGAAAATGCTGCGTTTGCTGATCATCTTTATTTTTCAAAGGAAGTCATAAATCCTGTTCGCGTACTCATCTGTTTAAAAGTCTCATAGACATCTTTTCTGCAGCTAAAAAGGGTAGCGGATTGTAGGTTGTCAGTTTCAATGTTCTTTACAGACTCTTTCTCTTTTTCTGTTAAGATAACCCCTCTGTAGTCAATTACACCAGCAGAGACCAATACGATGATGCGATCCTCAAGCTCCCATTTTCGTAGTTCATAGGAAGAAAAACCACTTGATAAATCGGTTAAATTTGCATCCCCATGCGTTTTATTTAGCTCAGCTATTAAACTGTTCACCTTTTCTGGTTCTATCTTGCCTGTAGTGCCGGACAAAATCAGGAGATCGTTGTCGAGGTCTGTAATTGCATTTATTTCATTAAATTTTAAATTCCGGAAAAACCCGACGCTATAGTCCTTTTTCCAACCACTTTTACCAATACCAGTTTGTCGGTATTGAATTGCAAATGCCGTATCAATGTCAAATGTCTGTCCGGTACGGTCTATCGTATCCGTTTCTGCCTGAAAAAAATAAATCGGCTTTTCACCGGCATTTAACTTTTTATGATAATCTGACCATTCGGCTTTTAGGGCTGTTGCATAAAAAGTCTTTGCATTAAAACTGTTGAAATTTACCTTTTCCACATCTAATCCTCCAGCTTCAAGCTGTCGTTGGCAATAGCAAAAAGTTGTCAATGGTATCAGCGCAAGCAGAAGTAACTTTTTCGTGTCATTTTCATTAATTTATTTCCCCTCCTTTTTCTCCGGCCAGCCAACAAACACGCCGGTCTCCAAAGTTAACTCTCCAGTGGAGGGATTATAACTGTCTTTTGATAAGATGGGCATTTCTCCAGCTACCTTACTTTGTTCGGGATTATGTGTACGGTTGTGGGATGTGGGCACCTTCTCAAGATGGACCGTTTTGCCATTGATCTGTAAATTTTTCTGTACAATGGTTATCTTAGGCAATTTGTCATAATGTATCACAGTCATCCCTTCCAGATTTCTCGGTCTTTGCGCAAAATCTATAAAGTATTTGTATTGTTCTAAGAACGAGATGATTTGTTTCTCCATTTTAATCTTTTTACCTGGGAATGCCAAAGACCCCACATTGCTGATCTTTTGCTGCTTAAATCTTCGACATACATGGTGATCCAGGAATGTTCATAATCTCCCCAGCTGAAATAGGTTTCCTTGTGATTGATCGAGTCGGGTACCGCCTTGCCGGGGATATAACCGTCTTTTTTAGCGTTACCCGATAAGCCCCCTTATGCCATCCCACGGTATTTCGGACACTGATAAAGTCGCCTTCGGCGTCAGAACTAGCATAATAACCTGTTGTTTTCAATGCCTTTTTCGTCCGTTCGAACCAGCGTGAAAAGATACCATTAAATTTGATTTCTTGCTCCTTGCCTGTCTTAACACTGATACCACCACCAGCGGATTGAATACCACAATACAAAGGAATATTGTTCAGCGCAATATTAAAAGGGGAAATATAAAATGAATAATGATCAGGTATATCGTCCTGCACTATAATATCGATGGAAATAGATTGGAAATCATTGATTGCCGAATCCAATACATAATAGGAATTGGTATAGTGTAAAGGAGGCAATATTAAGCTGTCAGGAAAGACGAATTCCGTAGCCATCTTTTTCTTGAGCTCTTGATCTATACTGCTGTTCTGGTACTTTTTTTTGAGTTCTTCTTTGGTTTGAGAAAATGCTGTCATACCAAATGATAGCATCAGCAACAATAGAGGATATTGATGTTTGAATGACTTCATCGATTTACTTTTAATTTGGTTTGAAAATAGGTATTATATTTTATATTATTTACTCATAAGGTTAAAATTCCATCCATAAATCACTGTCAGAACTACGGATCATAAATCATCTGGGACGAATTGTAAGAGCAGGAAAAACAGCTGTAAATGGTACTTTATATTTGTACAAGGAAATTATTTTAGCTGTATCCCATGTATTAGTTTATGGAAATTATTAAAGCATTTATCACTTATTTGGTTACTTACGTCATCACTTATTATAGCATCAGGTACGCACTCGCTGATAACATCTTAATTAGTACGATGAATATGGCTATTTCGGCATTAATTGCAGCATCCATTACAGCTTTACTAGCTGTAGATTTGTTGAGAAATAATAAGAATGAAGCGTAAAACGCTACACCCGAAAACTCAAATAGTATAGAGGCGTGAAAAAAGGGCCTTTTTATTCAAAAGCTCCCTTTTTTGCAATATAAAAAAACGATTTACGCTATCTTTTTCGAATTTATACGAAAGTGTTGCCATAAAACTACGGGGTGGGATAGGGTTTACACTATAGTTTTCGTGAATGTAATAATTAAATGCATTGGTGATATTGGACAATTTTCCAAGAATGCTCCAATTTTTATAGGTGTATCCGGCAGAAAAGTCAATTGTGGTAAATGGACTGACAGAAATCAAACGATTAAGACCGTCTCGAACATTGATTTTGCTATTGTTCCATCCAGCATTCCGTCTGCCCGTATAAAAAGAAGAGAAGCCTAGTTTTAATCCTTTAACAGTTCCTTGTTGAAAAGTGTAAAATACTGTCCCATTTGCGGTATGGGCTGTGGTACCCACTAAGCGTACGTTTTCCTCACTTCCTGAAATTTCCACAACTTTCGTTTCATTTCCGGCTGTTGTTGTATAGCTTGAAATGGGACTTGTATGCGTATAGCGCATATAGTTGTAGGAATAACCAGCTGTCACATTTAGACCAGGTAATAATGTTCCCGTTAGCTCCGCTTCTAGCCCCTCAGAAGCTGTTTTTCCGGAGAACTCCTTCATGTTGGCATCGCCGTTTTCGGTGCCATCTGGTTTCAGCAGCAGCTGCTGTGCGAATCTATTGTTATTGATTCTATACCAGGCAAGATTCGCAGATAGACGACCATTGAAAAAATCATTCTTGATACCAGCTTCATATTGATCAATTATTGATGGTGCTAGAGGTTGGTAATTGATATCGTAGCCGGAGTTTGAGGTGAAATTATTCGCATAGGTTACATATATACTTGATGAAGGTATCGGTTGATAAATCAAGCCGAATTTAGGTGACCATGCTTTATCAACTTTGGCTCCCATTGGATTCCCTTGTCCATCTTTTGTAACAACTTCTTCTGTTTTATTTTCTTTGTAAGTAAATAGCTCGGAATAGGGCGTACGTTGATACGAATAGCGTATTCCGGCCAAAACTTTAAACTTCTCATTCAGTTCGATTAAATCCTGTAGAAATACACCGTATCGATAGATATCTGTTGTGGTTTTTGTCAACAGATCAGCTCTTGGGATATCAGTTCTCAATCCGTTGCCTGTAGTCGTATGCTGTGCTGTTTGACCCGGATTGAAAACATAAATCGCATCGTAAGGATTTGCTTTTAATACATTTTTGTTATCATAATAATTGATCCCTTCCATAAAAATGCATACACATTTGCATGAGATTGATCTGCATCGGCACCGACTAGAATTTTATGTTTAATTGCACCTGTTTTTACAGTACCCGTTAAATTTAACTGCTGGTTGGCTGTAAATTCGTTTGATTTGGATCTTGTCAAATTTCTGGGAGCAATACCATTTTTGTCAGCCTGGATCCGATCAGACCCATAATAGTCACGATCGTAGGTTTGATAACTTGCAATCGCATTTAAATTCCAGGATCCGTTAAATTTATGGTTGAAATTGATCTGACCGTTTGAAGTATTTGTATTGTTATAAGCCCAAGGTACATTTAAGAATGTATTTCTTCCGACAGATTGATTTAATTTGCCGTCGACAGTCCCTATTCCGAAGTCTGGTGTGAAATCACTTTTCAAGTAATCAAATGTAAAGTTTAGATCCGTTTGATCGGAAATCTTATACAATACAGATGGGTTTACATAGGTTCGTTTTGACTTGACCTGATCTCTGAAGCTGCCAGCTTTTTCATACGTGCCTATCATGCGAAAAGCGACTTTATTTGAAATTGGGCCGTAAACATCGACTGTAGGTTTATAAAAGTCATAACTACCTACACGCATTGAAGCTTCTCCGCCGTAGGAGAACTTAGGCTTTTTGGTAACCAGATTAACGACCGCACCGCCGGATACACCACCATATAGTAATGCAGCACTTCCTTTAAGGATTTCAACGGATTCTAATGTACTGGCTTCTATCGAACCACCATTATTTGTGCGTGCGCCATTTTTAAAGATATTGTTTGCTCCCAAGCTGTAACCTCTCGCATAGAAGTTTTCATTTACACCACCACGATTTGCCCCCATGGCTACACCATTCGCATTTTTGAGCGCATCACTCAACCTATTGACTTGTTGATCGGTAATGATCTGCTTATTAATAATCTGTACACTTTGCGGCAAGTCTTTATCAATAATACCAGCTTTTCCAACGTTGACCGTTTTATTATTATGGGAATTATACCCAAATACTTCAACCTGCTCCAATTGCGCCTCAGAAATATTCATCGCTACAATAACTGTTTGCGCTTTACCATCTTTAACAGTTATTGTTTGTTCTTCAACAGCGTTGCCGATGCTCTTGATTCGAATGGTATAGGTCCCATCCGGAAGATCGGAGAAATGAAAACTGCCATCACGGGAAGTTGAAGTTGATCTACCAAGTGCTGTAATGGTTACTGTAGCTGACTCGATTGCTGCACCATCTTTGGTTTTGACGCGTCCATGTACCCCTTTACTTTGAGCCGAAACATCCAAATGTGTCGCTCCTACCAATCCCAGACTTAAGATAAGCCCCAGAAGAGATCTTTTCATTATTAATATTGAATTAGTCTAAATTATTTGTCGGCGCAAACATACAATTAATTTAGTTATTTAGACTGATTTAAAATAAAAAAATAACATACCTTTTATTTAATACTATTGTAGATAAGAATACTGGGATATTTGCTTGTTTTTTTGTGTTTAAAGTATTGACATTCAGTGGTCTGTCATGTTTTTATTAACCACTACGAATCGTAAATCATAAGCGCGGATTGTAAATGAATGATACCTAGGATAAATAGACCTGATATATTTGGAATTAGGAGATCAACAGGGTACCGATCACGGTATCGATGTTTTTCATTAGGTTAGAAGAAAGCCGTTAGGAATTCCCCATTCCAGCGGCTTTTACTTTTTATAAATTTGTATTATCATGATCCTTTCCACCGCTGAACTGGCTGTTCATGACACTACCGCTATCCTACAATAAAAATCACTTTATCTTATTTCTTTGTTATTCTGATTTTTATATAGGTTGGATAGGTATTTTTATATATCTTTGATAAAGAACCAAAAGCCTTTAGCCTTTCCGCTGTTAACATGGAGATATTTTGACTTTTTGGGAACGAGTAATTTTTGAATTATGAAATATCTTTTTGTACTATTGCTCGGTTTATTCCTATTGTCCAGTTGTGACAAGGAAGAAGGTGATCCAGACTCCATGGAGATCGACGGTGCTGCATTAGCCAAAAAGTTTCAATTTATAGGTCGCTCTGTTGGTTTTTCAGTAAACCAGATTTATGTCGATCAAACCATAGACAAAAATTTTTACCTGGGAACAGTATGGGGATTGAAAGATACTATACCCACGGTGAAGCTAGCTTCCCTTCGTAGTCATTATAAGCCTTTTAAAATTACAATTGTGCCTACCACTTCCGCTATTTCAAATGCGAAGATCGTTCCAACCTTCGACGGAATTCGTTCCTATGCCCGTAAAAATAAAAGCACTGAGCTGACAATGTCAGGTTTTTCCATAACAGATTTCTTTGATTATGAATCAATACGTTACCATCTCAATAATAGCCCTGACGTAGATAGTGTTTTAAAGCTTGTCGAACACCATGATTCAACAACAATCAAAAGAGCATATAGCTGTTTGATGCGTAGTGAAAATATAGCATTTTCATTGATGGCACAATTCAATGAGTTTTCGTCAGCTTTTAGCAGAAAAGATGTTGCCCAGCTAAAACAAGCTGGTTTTAATCCCTATTATACAAATATTGCGAATTACGGTACCCATTTGATTATGATGGGAGAAAGTGATTATCCTCGGATTGATTTCAAAAATGTACTTGATAAATTATTGGACGGTCAGCCTTTGACAGAAAGGGAGGAAACGATCTTGAACGCTTCGGATCTACTAATCTATCTACGTGGTGGTAAGAGAGAGAGTTTTATCAGGCGCGAAAGCGGTTTGCAAGAAATAACTAAGCTGATAACAGAATTTAAAAAGAGTTTGAAAAACAAAGTAATTCATTTGATTTCCCCATCAGCTATTCGCTCAGAAGTTTAGATAATTTCTCACCTTTGAAGTTTTGGTATTCCTATGATTTTCTTGTTCGTGAAGAAAAAGGCAATTAAAGTTTTTATGCAGGACTTTGCTGCATGATGTAATCAACAACGTGCTGGCTACCAAGGTTAAAAAAGTAATTTTGATTCTTTTAATTTTTATTTATATAATTAATTAGTGCTCTGTTAATCGAATTTCCTACCGTTTTTATTGCGTTGATAGCTTGCAATAGCTCAGCAAAAATTAGTAGCTTTATTTTTTTGAATTACTATGAAACTACGCTCTTTATTTTTTGCCCTATCGGTATCACTTTTTAACTTATGTCTAGCACAGTCTGCAGATACACGCGCTATTGCTAAACAGCTTGACCAACCTCTTGAAATAGCCCTTGCCAAAGCAGGAAAAAATAGGACTTCATTGGAAAAAGTGCTCAAAGACGTGCCCAAAAATATGAAGGAAGGTGCAGTCTTCTTAATTTCCTATATGCCACAACGGGATCTGGAATCCTTAAGCAGTGATTTCTTATTGCGCAATATTGAATTGGCCTATCGGGCGAAAGAGAAGTTCGCTTGGACGAAGCAGCTACCAGATTCCATTTTTTAAATGAGGTATTGCCTTACGCCGTGCTCAATGAAAATCGGGACGAATGGCGCGAAGAACTCTTTAATAGGTTTTCAAAGTATGTGGAGTCTTGTAAGACACTCCGTGAGGCCATCGCCGCTGTCAATAAAAATATTCGGGACGAAGTTATGGTTGATTATAACACAAAAAGAAAACGGCCTGATCAATCTCCCTCAGAATCCATTGATCAAGGGATGGCTTCCTGTAGTGGGCTGTCAATTCTGTTGACTGATGCGTTTCGTGCAGTGGGTATCCCATCCAGGGTCGCGGGAACCTTAAACTGGTTTGACAATCGTGGAAATCACAACTGGTGTGAGGTCTGGATAGATGGGAAATGGTATTTTACAGAATATTACCCCGATAAAGAGTTGAATCGTTCTTGGTTCTTAGCGGATGCGGGCAAAGCAGATGCAAGTAATCGGGAGCATGCCATTTATGCTTCTTCTTTCAAAGCGGCAGAAACGTACTTTCCTTTGGCTTGGGATACAAACTTGAAATATGTGAATGGGGTGAACGTAACGCCTACATATAAAGCTTTATATAACGAGCAACAGCAACAAATTAACATAGACAATAAGCATACGGCAATTTATGTTATTGCTTATGAAAGTAAGGACAAGACCACGCCCGAAGATCGAAAAAATGTAATATCGATATCTTTCAAGGGAAGGATCAAGTAGGCGGAGGGTCTACCAAAGATGCAAGACAAGATGCAAACGACAGGTTGCAGTTTGCCGTAGAAAAAAACAAAATATACACGCTTAAGTATAATAATAAACAAGGAGCAGTGGAAAAGCAGGTGAAAGTAGAGAATGATCCTATGACAGTAACTATTTTCCTTGAATAAAAACCCGAAGATTTTATTTTGCCGGTGATTAACCAAATAGTAATTTCAAGTAACAGATTATTATGGTATTAATTTGAACAAACGGTTGCGTTTTGATCGGAGTTGCCAATGCTAATAATTCTCATTATTATCGTATTGCTATAGTAAATTAGCAATTAAATAAGATAAAGTGAAAAAATATATATCACTGGCTGCAGCTCAAATGTTGTCGGTTCTATTATTGTCAGCGCAAACGGCCAAGTCCGATGCTCCATTACGATTGTTGGGAACAAGAAGTTGGATACGACTTGATATGAAAGATGGAAAGAACGATCTTTCGGGTGCCAAGCTGTTCTGGTCAAAGACGCATAGGAAGCCCGCTGTTGCCAATGCGGTACTGGCGGAGGGTACCAAACGCTATTATATCCAGCAGGTTGATCCTGAGACAATTTATTATGTTTGGGTGGAATCTGCAGCTGGCAAGCCTTTGGCGCAAGGGAAGTCCTATACCTCCAAAAGTTGGACTTTGGATGACACCGAGCTCGAGGAAGAGAAAAGAAATCCAAGTTCAGCTGTTGTTCCTGTCGGTATGGAAATTTTTGGCAGGACGAATTTAATGATCGACTTTTAAACCGAAATAAATGGACCACCAATTATTTCTCCTCATTGAATTACCTAAATGAAAAATCAAAGCGGGAAATGTTGCAGGATCAATTACCCCAGCCGGCCTATACGCTTGACGGATCCGCAATTAACCTCTATGTGAACGATACCATCCCAAAGCGCATTTTTACAGAAGGTGGAAACCAAAAGATTTCGTCCATTCAGACTTATGACTGGAAAACGAATGAAAACCTGTTGGACAATAGTAAAGGTGGTTATTTTGAGGTAAAAGTACGCCGCAATCGTCAAGGTAACCCGAAAGGAACAAATACTGCATTTTGGTTTGACTCACCAGGACCAGATATTCGTTACTATCTTCAAGAGGGGGCGAGGTTGACGGAATAAAAGGAATACGTCCAAAAGGCCAATTGTTTGAAATAGATGTGTTTGAATATATCACGGCTCAATTTGTCATCCACGGACATGTCGATGCGAAAGGGATATTTCAACGTAACCTTGCCACACATATTGCCGAAGGTTATGAGCATGTAGGCCAGTGGGTTACCCATGGTGTGTTGTGGACCCCAACAAGTATTAAGCATTATATCAATGGTGATTTAATTAAAGAGTACGACAATAAAAATCAAATCTACTCACCCAACCATTTTATGAATGTGTTTTTGGGCGCATATGGTTCCGAAGGTGGGGTAAATATGGAGGTCGATTATATCCGTGCCTATAACTGGCCTTTGCGTGATGGAAATGAGCTTCCTAATCCCGATTTTGAGGGGAAAGCTGGTCTTAAGCCCTGGGAAGGAGAAGGGACGATTGAAGAAGGCTTAGGTGAAAAGGGGAGTAAGGCTCTCGTACTTGCTCAAGGGAAAAAGATAGAGCAATACATTTATCTGGACCCAGCGCAACAATTTAACCTTAGGTATTGGGGTAGAGGTGGCAGTATAGCCGTAGCAGTAGACGATGTTAAGGTTGTGACCGGAGAGCTGTCGAATCTAAGCCAACAGATACTGGAGTTGGGTAAGAAAGGTAAAAAGCACGAAATTAATTTTGAGACTGGTCAGGAAATCAAGCCAAATAAAAAAATAGTGCGAATAGCTTTTACGAACACAGGTAAAGAGACTTTATATTTAGATAATATCATGGTAAAGAAGAAATAAAATAACTGAAACTTATCCTAGCATAATAATGGAAATATGGCTCCATGTAGTTGAATAAAAATCAATACATGGAGCCTGTTTTCGTTAAAAGGTTATTGTGCTCTTTTGGAACTCAGTTGGTGACATACCAGTTAAGCTCTTAAAGAAATGAGTAAAGACAGCCTGATCTTCAAACCCAACTTGATACATGACAGTTTTGATTGTAATGGGAACGAGACTCAATAGGCGCTTGGATTCTGCTAATATCTCGTCTTTGATTACTTTTGTCGGTGTTACATTTAGATGATTTCGTGTCAGGCTCAAAAGGTAGTCTGAGCTTACATTTAATTTTTTTGCATAGAATGTGACGTTATGCTCTTTGTTGTAATGGAGCTTTACAAGCTGCAAAAATTCAAATAAAACAGATGGTATTTTAAATAAATTAATATCGTTAATACGCTTTTCTAAAATTCTACTGATTTCCTGTAAGGTGATACGTGCCCGTGAACAAATGATTTCAAGTAGGGGTCGATCCATATGCAATTCATTTCCGATATTTCTTAACTCATAGAGGAGTTTCTCAAATTCCGATTGGGTAAGATCTTGTACGGGGTGTATTCTATATAAATGAAGGCTAAAACGTAATGCAGTACAAACCTTTTCAAAATTTATCTTGGCAATCCGAAGTTGATAGGCAAATGTATAATCCAAAATACTGAAATGGCTTCGCTGTCCCGGAAAAACAATATGTAGCTGATATCCCCGCATGATATGCTTACCCAAATCAATATGGTGGGCTCCTCTTTTTGATTTGGAAAGGGTGATAATAAATTCGTCGTTCTGAAAATTTCTTGTTCTATGGAGCCGTCCCTGCCATTCAGTATAGAGCGTCTCATGATCTTTTTTAGATCCCCACTTTTTTGACGATACCTGTTTCAAACATTTTTTAGGTTAAATAGGGTTATGTGTTATTCAAGTATATAAAAAAATGAATGATAAAATTGAATAGTCACGTTTTATCCTGCTCTTTCTATTTTTGTATCAGAAAAAGGTGTTTTTGAGATATGTATTGACCAGAAGTTTTTATCTTGTTTTAAAATTTGGATAGCATGGATAAAATCAAAAATTATTTTGACTCGCTCATTGCGATGGAGGCGGAAGACTGGGATATTTTTTCGTCAATGCTTACCAAGACAGTTTTTCCGAAAAGATCACTGATTCTGGAAATGGGTAAAACCGAGCGCTATCTATCTTTTATTGAAAAAGGGATTGTCCGATTCAATATTCCAAAATTAGATTATGATTTTACATTTGGTTTTGCCTTTGAAAACTCCTTTGTGAGCGCCTATGATTCATTCCTGACCCAAACTGCATCGTCCTATAATCTTGAAGCGATTACAGATTGCGTTTTGTGGCGGATATCTTATGATGATCTGAATATCGTGTATAAAACGACACAGGTGGGGAATTTTATTGGACGAAAGGCTATCGAAGATATCTTTTGAAGAAAATGAAACGTGAATTTACCTTACTTGAAGATTCAGCCAAAACGAGGTATGTCAATCTAATGCGGGAACAGCCTGAGTTAATTGAAAATATCCCCTTAAATACCTGGCATCTTATATCGGGATTAGACCCCAATCGCTAAGCAGAATCCGGAAGGAAATTTATTAACAATTGTTCATTGATAAGGAATAGAAAGGCTCATAACTTTAAATAAAAAGATTATGAAACCACTTTTTGTTTTACTTACAGTATTTCTCATCAGCAATTTAGTTATACGACAGTATAAGGGCGATATGGATTACCATTTGGCTGGAAAAATAGCCCTTGCTGCCACATTATTGTTCACCTCTCTTGGACACGTTATCTACACAAAGGGTATGGTGCTGATGCTCCCGGATTTTATCCCATTAAAAAAGAAATGATTTATGTGACTGGACTATTGGAGGTCATGGGAGCCTTCGGTTTATTTATACCAGTTTTAAGTCGTCTTACAGGGATGCTTTTAATTGTCTTTTTTATGCTGATACTACCGACAAATATATATGCGAGTATGAGGTACCTGAACTATGAAACTGCGACTTTTGATGGGAAAGGTCCAGGTTATCTGTGGTTTAGAATTCCATTTCAACTGTTGTTGATCGGCTGGACTTATTATTTTGTGCTACGTTAATTTATGCTCCTCTTAACTTAAAGATAGCAATAAGTTAATATTGAAAAGTTTAGTTTTATTTAACAATATTTTATTTTTGCTAAACATTTAATAGTGAATAGATGAGAGAAGCGATCAAGATGGTAGTATTTGATATGGCAGGTACTACTGTAAATGAGGATAATATAGTTTATAAAACACTTCTACAGGTGATAAATCACATTGGTGGTTATCAACTGACGTTGACAGAAGTGTTGGAGCATGGAGCTGGCAAAGAAAAGTTACAGGCCATTAAGACTGTACTAAAAAATTGCCTCAATATAGTTGACGATCAATTGGCTGAGCAGATGTTCCAATCATTTTTGCAAGCACTTGAAAAGGCCTATGAAGCAGCAGACATTTATCCGAATTCAAATGCCAATGAACTTTTTGCGATTTTGAAAGAGATGAATATACTTCGGGTATTGAATACGGGATATGATCGCAAAACAGCGGAATCCCTTTTGAAAAAACTTAATTGGGTTGTAGGTCGAGATATTGATGCATTGATTACAGCATCCGATGTGCCTAAAAATAGACCATACCCGGATATGATCGATCTTGCAAGAGCAAATTTTGCAATAACAGATCCCAAAGGCGTAGTGAAAATAGGGGACTCAATTATTGATATAAAGGAGGGGCAGAATGCTGGTTGTGCTTTAAGCATTGGCATTACGACAGGAGCCCATCATGCTGACCAGCTAAAATCAGCGAATCCAGATTACGTGATTGATGATTTACTGGAAATTGTACCCATTATAGAAAAATACAATATCCCAAGTCAGCTGGTTTAATGAAGTGAAGATAGATAAAATGAATAAAGCAGAAAGAGACCATTTAATCGGTCTCTTTCTGCGTTAATATGTCGAGCTAAATGCAAGTGTCTATTGCATCTGCATACCTTCCATGGAATTTTGGTTTTTGTTTTTCTTGAACATGTTCATGTCCATTTTGCCAAAACGATAAGATAGATTCAATTTGACAAGCTGTGGATTGGAGAGACGATAATACTCTTGGTAGAAGCCATCACCCGAAGAGATTATGGTATTTCCGCGGGTTCTGAAGATATCGTTTACCGCCAATGTCACGGAAGCAGCCTGATTTTTCAAGAAACTCTTCTTGATGGCAAAATCGATTCCATAAAAGGCTTAATGTACCCCTGAGAGGAACTTTGAGCCTGATTCATCGGTGGGCCAAAGGTTTGATTTTGTGTGACCGGCATATTTGTTTTTCCTTGATATTCAAATGCGAGTTGAAGGTTCCAGTTCTTTTTCAAATTGAACGTATTATTCAATTTTCCAAATACGGTCCACATACCTTCTGATGGTGTCTTTTCATCGATTTCAATTTTTGAATTGTAGAAATTGAGGTCTGCTGTCAGATCCCACCATGTTTTTAAATTATTGGTGTAGGTGAACTCTGCACCATAGTTTTTGCTGGAATTTGCATTAATATAGGTGTTGATGAAATCCATTTTGTCCGTAATGGGATTGAGCTCCTGCGTCAGGTATCGGGTGATCAGGTTCGTGGTATATTTGTAATAAAATGAAGCCAAGAAGGTCCCTTTACCATGTGTTCGGCTATAAGACAATTCGCCCGACGTTGTAAACTCTGGGACGAGGTCCGGATTACCACGTGTAATATTTAAGCTGTCTGTATAGTCGACAAAAGGAATTAACTGAAAGAAGTTGGGACGATTGACACGACGGGTGACACTCATCTGTAGCTGATCTTTCTCCGTCAGTTTCTTACTCAGGAATAGGGAGGGAAAGAGACTGAGCGGGTATTTATTGTGGAATTTTTGGTTTGTATTGATTAGTTCACCGTCATAGGTGGAATTCTCGACACGTAAACCGACTTTATAAGATACCCAATCTTTAAAGTTGCCACCAAGTGAAGCATAAGCCGCATAGACCGTATTCTTATTGTCGTAATTGGCTGACGCAGCACTGATATCCTCATAATCATCTTTATCGCGGGCTTTAAGGCTGTTACTATTCAGGTTTTTGAGTTTGTTGATCTGTGCGCGAACTCCGTCTCAAGTTTCATCCCATTTTTGAATGGTTTAACATAATCTGCCTGTACAGTCATAAATTTATTGTCGCCAGATCCAACGTTCTTTTGGATCTGTGAACCAATGATTCCACTGTTATCTAAATAATTAGTGGTGTAAGTGCCGTTAGATTTGTTTGTTCCACCGAAATAATTGAAGTCCGCGGTCAATTCTTCGCCTTCGGTTTTAAATTTCTGAACAAGGCCTGCCTGTAAACCTCTAGGTTTGAAACTACGTTCGGACGCTGAAATTCTATTGCTATTGCCTTGCGTTTCCGTCGTTATCATCGTGTTTTCATAGGGTCGAAATTTACCTTCGACAAAGATTCCAGCAACAGATACGGTCGTGCGCGGACTAAGGTCATAGTCTAACCCGAGTCTTCCAAAGCTGATCATTCCCTTGGTTTTACCTTCAATATCCTGGTTAACGGTAGATTTAACGCCATCAATTGTGCTTTCCCGATAGCTATCACCTTCGGTATTTGTTCGCATACGCATATTCATCCCCGTAAGGGATATATTGAATTTGTTTTGACGCAAATTGAGACTTCCCATAAAATTGGTTCCGCCAAAGCGATCAGCTCCAAGGGTAACCATACCATTGTAACCTGTTTTTTTATTCTTTTTTAGGATAATATTTAATATCCCGGCCATACTCCCGAAGCATCATATTTAGCAGAGGGGTTGGTGATGATTTCAATCTTTTCGATCACGTCAGCAGGTATTTGGTCTGGCGTTAGTGTTGTCGGTTTGCCATCTACAAAAATAGTTGGTGCAGCATTCCGGAGCTTGACATTCCCATCAATATCAACTTGCACAGAAGGCATATTGCGCATAACATCGATGGCAGTACCACCCGCTGCTACAATATTCTTTTCTACATTGTATACTTTTTGTCGATATCCATTTCAAGTAAAGCTTTACGACCAGTGACTGTTACCTCGTCTAGCTTTCGATTATCATTTTCCAATGTGATAGCACCAAGATCTTTATCCAAAACTTTGCTATCAGAACCATACTCGACCGCAATATCTTTAGCGGTGTAACCTACTGAGCTTATTTTTAACTTCCATTTGTCTTTGGTGGATAGTGCCGTAAAACTAAATTTTCCATTTTCAAGCGAACTCGTGCTTTTGAATAAGATTTCCCGTTCTTTGCCCGTAGACTGATCATGGATCACCCGCAGTAGATTGACTGAAGCCTGTGCGATTGGTTTGCCCTGAAGGTCTATCAGTTGACCGGAGAGTTTGCCTTCAGCGACAGCGAAACTGCTGGGACGGCCACTGGGAGCTGTTTGGGCATGTAATGAGGCAACGGCGGTTGCCAATAAGAGTGCTGCTATAATTTTTTCATTTTTTCTTTGCTATACGGATCAATAGCCAGTGTTGGACAAATTGACCCCAAGCAAATTTGTAAATGATTTTTATTCTACACAATTATCTGTAGACCGACGGGCCTAATGTGTAGACGAATGGCCCTTATCGAATGCTGTTATCTTTGCTCGCTGGCCCATTTGTCTGAAACTGCTCCATATTTTTGACATATTTTTTGCCAATCGGCAGTTCCACTTCAGGTAATGCCAGTTTTGCAACTGTGCAATGTTCGATCCTATTTTTGTTGACGATAAAGGAATTGTGTATTCGGAGGAAGTTGCCTGTTGGCAACAATTTTTCCATACCACGTAAATTGCTCCGGGTTAGCAGTGGAACCGGCCGGTCAACCAAATAGATTTTTACATAGTCTTTTAAACCTTCGATATAACTGATTTCCTGGAGAAAGATCTTGGTTTTTTTATATTCCACATGCACGACAATATGGTCTTTTTCAACAACTTGTTTGTTGCGTAGTGTCATAATATCTGCTACTTTTCGAATCGCAGCCGTGAGCCGTTCTTTTGAAATAGGCTTCAAAAGATAATCTACCGCATTTAGTTCGAATCCCTCAACAGCATATTGATGATAGGCTGTTGTGAATATAATTAACGGTGGATCTTCGAGGTCCCTGACAAATTGTGTTCCTAATTGTTCGGGCATCTGGATGTCCAGAAAAATGAGATCGACTGAATGGTTTTTCAGGTAGTCAACAACATCTACAGGGGCATGAAATTTCTGTAGAATTTCAATTTGCTCAAAACTCAACAGATCGTCCTCCAGCAAATTAAGCGCGAATGGTTCGTCGTCAATGAGTATACATTTAATCTTCATCTGTCATTAATCTGAGTGCAACTTCAAAATAGTCATCTGCTGTCCTTTTGATCTTGAGGTCATGGCGGTTGG
The DNA here is from genome assembly GCF_019285695.1 of Sphingobacterium sp. E70. Taxonomy (NCBI): domain Bacteria; kingdom Pseudomonadati; phylum Bacteroidota; class Sphingobacteriia; order Sphingobacteriales; family Sphingobacteriaceae; genus Sphingobacterium; species Sphingobacterium sp. E70. The sequence continues at coordinate 4,763,232 of NZ_CP079104.1, forward strand.
GATAAAGCAACTGTAATCGTCGTTTTACATTCGTCAATCCGATCCCTTCATTTGGCCGGTGCTCGGTATATTGTAATATTTTATTGACCGATTTAAAAATAAGACCACCCGGAATATCTACGAATTCAAACTGGATGTAAGGGCTATTTTTACTATCTACTCCGTATTTGAAAGCATTTTCTACAAAATGAATAAATAATAGCGGTGGAATCATTCTATTCTTGAGGCTGCTTTCTATTTTTAGATCAACTTCACCCGCAATGGGAAGCCTTAATGTCTGTAAAGCAATGAAATTGCGCATATGATCAATTTCTTTGAAAAGTTCGACCTTTGGTCCATCCACTTCATAAAGAATGTAGCGCAGCATTTCGGAGAGCTTGACTATTGTCCCCTCGGAGTCGGGAGACTTTTTGCGGATCAGCCAACGGATATTGTTGAGCGTATTAAATAAAAAATGTGGACTGATCTGAAGTTTCAAAATAGTGAGTTCGGCAGTTGTCTTTTCTAATGCGATTTGTTTATTAAGTTCCTTTTGTCTAGCCTGTTCATTATAAAGAAAGATCATGGACGAGGTGATCATACAAAGTGAGTAGATAATTCCCGGGCCTACAACGAGTCGTACAAATAGTATATTCTCCTTTTTAAAATGAGCTAATTCTCCATTAGGATTGAAATAGACGATCGCATAATTGAGTAGGACATAGGCGACAAATCCCAACGCGATGAAGAGGACAAAAATCTTTCGACGGCCAAAGAAATAGCGCGGTGCGACAACATAACAATGCAGATAAAAATTGCTTGCCAGAAAGATGATATTGGCCAGATGGGATAGTGCCGAATAGATTTTAAAATCAGCGATTTTATCAGGTTGATAGAGATAAGTAATAAAAGGCAGTAAGAGCAGAATGATCCATATCACAATATGTAAATAGAATTTTCTAAAGAATCTACTGATCATGGGGACGTTCTTAAAGTTGTGCTATTATTGGACTATAGTCAAAAATATAAAAATATTTGTGATACTAGCATGGTATCTGTTGAGTGGACTGGTATAAATTTTAATTTAAATTGTTGCGTACCGAAATATTTCGATTAGATTGACAGTTGCAATTGCATAGACTCTTCAAAATAGTTTTGTATTTTGCATACATAAACTTGACAACGTGACATTCAATCCAAACCGATATACGATAATGCCTTACAGGCGATGTGGGAAAAGTGGGATCCAGCTTCCAGCAATTTCCCTTGGTCTGTGGCAAAATTTTGGTGATATTGATCAGAAAGAAGTGTTTAGGCAGACCCTATGTACGGCTTTTGATAATGGTATCACACATTTTGACCTCGCCAATAATTATGGCCCACCTCCCGGTAGCGCGGAGCAAAATTTTGGCGCTATTCTGAGCTCAGATTTTGTTGGACATCGGGACGAACTTTTGTTGTCGACCAAAGCGGGATACACCATGTGGGATGGACCCTATGGCGATTGGGGAGCCGTAAATATCTGATGGCCAGCCTTCATCAGAGCTTAAAACGTCTAAAACTTGACTATATTGATATTTTCTATCATCACAGACCTGACCCACAGACACCACTTGAAGAAACGATGGGTGCATTAAGTGATATTGTACGACAGGGGAAAGCCCTCTATGTCGGTTTATCAAACTACCCCGTGGATTTAGCAAAGAAGGCAATTGCTATCTTACAGGATCTTAGATGCCCTTGTCTGATCCATCAACCAAAGTACTCGATGTTGGTGCGTAACCCAGAGGATGGGCTGTTGGACGTGTTGGATGAAGAGGGGTGGGTATGATTGCTTTCTCTCCGTTGGCACAAGGTTTACTGACCAATAAATATTTACAAGGTAATATTCCAACCGAGTCTCGGGCCTCAAAAGAACATTTTTAAAGAGTACTGCAATTACACCCGAACTGATAACAAAATTGTCTGCTTTGAACGAAGTTGCAATGCAACGCGAACAATCGCTGGCTCAAATGGCAATTGCATGGTTATTGAAAGACGAACGCCTGACTTCGGTTTTGGTCGGAGCACGAAACAGTGAACAGTTGACTGATTCGTTAAAATCGCTCGACAATTTGAGCTTTAGTACTGTGGAACTCGATCAGATCGCACATATTCTTGCTACAACTTAATTTTTTGATGGATGGTAAATTTAAACGCCTATGTCGGTCTTTAAAGCCAAACTAGAACTAATAGGAATCAATCCCTTTGTTTTTGTACCCGATGATGTATTGCATCTACTCTTTGAAGAAGCTGGGGTCAACAAGGGATATATACCTATTAAAGGAATGGTAAACGGGAAAGATTACAAACAGACTTTGTTGCGTTATCAGGAGCGTGGCGATTGTATATCAATACGGAAATCTTGCCAAATTCACCGAAACGAATTGGTGAAATCTTGGAATTATCCGTTGTTTTTGATCCGACGGACCGAAGCTTGGTTCCGCACCCCGAACTTGAGCAGGCATTGGCAGAAAATGAAGCAGCCAAAACTGTCTTTGACCGTTTAGCACCATCAAAAAGAAAAGAGATTATCCGTTATATTTCTTTTTAAAGACCGACGACAGCCGGCGTAAAAATATTGAAAAAGCAATCGGATTTTTGCTTGGTAACAACAGATTTATTGGGCGTGAAAAACCCTGATAAAAAGATTTTATTGGAAGATTGGATCAACAAAAATAAAATGGAAAATACAAAGGTAAGATGGGGATCATTGGCTGCGGTGATGTGACCGAAAAAAAAGAGCGGGCCGGCATTCAATAAGGTTAAAGATAGTCAATTGCTTGCTGTCATGCGCAGAGACGCTGCAAAAGCCGCCGATTATGCTCGGAGACACCAAGTTGCCAATTGGTATTCGAAGGTTGAGGACTTGTTGGACAATCCGGCATTGAATGCTATTTATATTGCGACTCCACCATCTTCGCATTATGACTATGCATTGAAGGCGCTAGAAGCCGGAAAGAATGTTTATGTGGAGAAACCTGTTACATTAAATGCGGATGAAGCCACATTGCTGTTAGAGGCTGTTAGAAAAACAAGTGGCAAGCTCGTCGTTGCACATTACCGAAGACAATTACCCTTGTTTCTCAAAGTAAAAGAATTGCTGGAGGCAGGAGAGATAGGAACTATCCGAACTGTTCAACTTCGATTATGGCAGAGCCGGGCACCAGAACTGGTCACTAAAGGTGCAGCAGACTGGCGTACAGACCCAGCGATATCGGGTGGTGGATATTTTTTTGATCTTGCACCACATCAATTGGATCTAATGCTGTATTTCTTTGGTGCACCTATTTCTTATAACGGATTTAGCCAACTTCAGGATGCTGCAAGTGCCGTTGCTGATCAAACAACTGGTACCATGTTGTTTGAGAATCAGATCATCTTTAACGGAAGCTGGTGTTTTAATGTCCGATCAGAAGATAACATAGATTGCTGTGAAATTGTAGGTAGCCAGGAAAAATCATCTTTTCGATATTTGGCAATTCCATCCTATTAAGATCTGATCAGGGAGAAAAAGAATTCGTATTTGAGCATCCCGAGCATATACAATATCCAATGATCGCGAGTACAGTTGCCTTTTTGAAGGTAATGGGCCAAACCCTGCTTCGATGGAGGAAGCGCTGACTCTTATGAAAATCATTGATTGTTTTGCTGAAATAAAATAAGTGACTACTGGTAGGCTAGCGATAGATTTCAATGTTTATTAAGTGTCGATTCCTATGCTATGGTGGGTCAAAAATGAAGCCTAATGGTGGTCAGTATTTAGCCCAAGGACAGTTACAATATTGAATTTTCAACTCTTATAACAGAACAATCCTGGAGTGGCGCACTGTCATAAGAGTTCTTTTTAGAAGGCTAAATTTTAAATCTTAGACAAGGCTGTATCGATAAATGATAGTTCATCTCCAGTGAGATCGATTGCTGTAGCTTCTGCATTTGCTATAGCCTGTTCAGCATTTCTGGCACCGGCCAATACGACAGTAATTGCTGGTTGCAGACTGGTCCAGCGTAACACAAGTTGTGAAAGACTGACGCCCTTATCAGATGCCACCGGACTAATGGTATCTAAGAAAGTTTTTACCTTTTTGAGATCAAATTGCTGAAAGTAGCCGTTGCGGTGATCATTTTCTTTCAATTTACCTTCATTAAAATATTTACCTGTAAGCAGGCCACGTTCCATCGGGCTGTAAACAATAATGCCCAAATCATGCTGTTGTGCATAAGGTACAAGATCTTGCTCAATACCTCGGTTTAGCATACTGTAACCGACCTGATTGCTCGCGATTTGGATTGAATGCTGAGCTTCAGAAACTTGTTCAACACTATAGTTGCTTACACCCGCTGCACGAATTTTTCCCTGCTGTAAAAGCAGATCTAAGGCTTCCATTGTTTCAGCAATGGCTGTGGTATTGTCTGGCCAATGGATTTGCAATAAGTCTATATAGTCCGTTTGCAGGCGTCTTAGGCTGTCTTCGACTTCTTTGATCACACTAGCTTTGGAGGCATACTTGTAAACGGGGATAGTTTTGCCCTTTTCCTCAGCATCAAAGAAAAATTCACCTTTACCTTGATTACTTCCGTCCCATACCAACCCAAATTTGGTCAACAACTGAATTTTAGACCTATCGTAACCCTTTATCGCTTCGCCTATCATCTCCTCACTCAAACCGAAGCCGTAGAAAGGAGCTGTATCTAAGGTGGTAACTCCATGATCGATGGAAGCCTTAACAGACTGGATAGAGTCTTTTTCTCATTACCACCCCACATATTTCCACCAATGGCGAAAGCACCATAGGTAATTGCTGAAAGTTCTAAATCTGTTTTTCCTAATTTTCTGTATTCCATATTTTGTTATTTTAACCTTTGTTACCCTCTGAATATCTTCATCAAATCAAAAGGGGCGACTTGCTTAATATTATTATTTGAGTTTGTGATGAAGCAAAGGTAGAATAGTATTTTCTATCATTAAAATAACTTAAATTGTGTTTGTGTATAATTTTAATTATAGTTTGTATTGCTTTTTCATAGCTTGAATTTTATTTCTCTTTGTACATCAGAACAGAAACTGGTAAATTTAAGGGAACCAAAAATGAACTTACGTAAAAGAAGCCGTAAAGAAAATCGAATCCATTGGTATAAACAGTATGCGGAGAGAACAACAATTTAAACCTGATGCCATCATTATAGGGACTGGTCTGGCGGGATTAACTGCGGCAATGGAAATTACCAATGCTGGAAAGAAGGTGCTTTTACTGGATCAGGAAACCGAAGAAAATATTGGTGGGCAGGCCTTTTGGTCATTTGGAGGTCTATTTCTTATCAATTCACCACAGCAACGCCGCATGGGAATCAAAGACTCCCTGGAGCTGGCGCGGCAAGACTGGTTGGGGACCGCAGGATTTGATCGAACCGAAGATTATTGGCCTCGTCAATGGGCGGAAGCCTACCTAAAATTTGCTGCTGGCGAGAAATACGCGTATGTGACCAAGTTAGGTATCAAATTCATGTTTATGGTAGGCTGGGCCGAGCGCGGAGATGGCAGTGCTTCTGGTCATGGCAATTCGGTACCCAGATTTCATGTGAGTTGGGGACTGGAACAGGGGTGGTCGGACCATTTATAGAAAAAGCTTATGCTGCCGAAAAAAGCGGACTATTGCAATTTAAGTTTAGGCATCGCGTGAGGAAACTGATAACGGAAAATAACACTGTAACAGGAGTGTTCGGCGATATTTTAGAAGCTGATGATCAGCAAAGGGGGCAGCGACCAATAGAGACGTCATCGACACATTTGAGTACCGTGCCTCAGATGTTATCATCGCTTCGGGTGGACTTGGAGCCAACCATGAGCTGGTCCGGAAGAATTGGCCTGAACGATTGGGAAAAGCACCAGAACATATGATTTCAGGAGTTCCAGCCTATGTGGATGGAAAGATGATCAGTATAGCCGAAGAAGTCGGGGCACACACGATTAATAAAGACCGTATGTGGCATTATACAGAAGGTATCCAGAACTGGAATCCGATTTGGCCCAATCATGGTATCCGTATCCTGCCCGGCCCGTCCTCACTTTGGTTTGACGCAAAAGGAAATAGACTTCCAGCACCATTCTTACCTGGGTTTGACACTTTAGGTACCCTAAAGCATATCCAAGATAGCGGGTATTCATATTCCTGGTTTATTCTGACACAAAAATCATCAAAAAGAATTTGCACTTTCCGGCTCCGAACAAAACCCCGATATCACCAATAGGGATTATAAGCTCTTTCTCAAACGAATTTTTGGCAAAAAGGCCCTGGTCCAGTTGAAGCGTTTAAGGAGAATGGAGTCGATTTTATCGTGTCAGATACATTGTCGGAATTGGTATATAAGATGAACCTCCTGTCTGGCGATGATCTGTTAAATTATGAATCTATTAAGTCACAGATCGTAGCCAGAGATCGGGAATTGGATAACAAATTCTCCAAAGACACGCAGGTCAATTATATCCGTAGTACGCGGAAATATCTTGGTGATAAGCTAGGCCGGGTTTCGGCTCTGCATAAGATATTGGACCCAAAGAATGGACCATTGATTGCCGTACGGCTCCATGTACTGACGCGTAAGACTTTGGGCGGGCTTAAAACCAATCTTGATGCGCAGGTTTTGACGATGGATGATGATACTATTGAAGGATTGTATGCCGTTGGTGAGGTGGCAGGTTTTGGAGGCGGTGGTATGCACGGGTACAGAGCATTGGAAGGGACATTTTTGGGTGGTTGTATTTTTTCTGGAATGAAAGCGGGAAAACATATTGCTGGTAAAGCCAATCGCCCATAACCCAATAATTTCTCGTTAATGCCGTCAAAACCTTAACGATGAAACAAGGATTGTCGTTATTTTGCCTAATCTTCAAGATTAAATCTTATATTAGTTATTTCTAGGGAAAGTGCTGCATGAATCGTCTTTACTAAAAAGATAGTAGAGCAAAATCAAAATAAACCAAACTAAGCAATGAAAAGAAAAGATTTTATCCGTAATGCAGGGATTCTTACTGCCTCAACATTATTTGCCAATACACGTGTTTTCGGTTTTCAATCTGAACTTATCCGTGTTGGACTGATTGGTGTAAACGGTATGGGCTGGTCCAATCTAAATGCGATATTGAAAGTCCCCGGTGTCCAATGTACAGCACTTTGTGACGTAGATGAAAATATACTCAGCAACCGAGTGGAGGAATTAAAAAAACGAAATATTACAGTCAAAACCTATATTGATTATAAAGATTTGCTTAAAGCAACTGATGTGGATGTTGTTATCATAGCCACACCCGACCATTGGCATTGCTTGCAGATGGTAGATGCTGTTGCAGCAGGCAAGGACGTATATGTTGAAAAACCTATTGGAAACTCCATTCGGGAATGTGAAGTCATGGTTGCCGCTGCGAAAAAATATAATCGTGTTGTACAGGTGGGGCAATGGCAACGTAGTCAACAGCATTTCAGAGATGCAATGGCATTTGTACATGGTGGAAAACTGGGTAAAATCCGTTTGGTCAAAGCTTGGGCTTATCAAGGTTGGATGAAGAGTATTCCTGTGTTGGCAGATGCTGCCGTTCCTGCAGGTATTCATTATGACAAGTGGCTGGGACCAGCTCCAAAACGGCCTTTCAATCCCAATCGTTTTCATTTCAATTTTAGGTGGTATTGGGACTACGCTGGTGGCTTGATGACCGATTGGGAGTCCATATGTTGGATTATGCCTTGATCGGGATGAAGGTTTCTGATCCGGTATCCATTATGGCAGCTGGAGGAAAGTTTGCTTATCCCGATGATGCAGCCGAAACACCGGATAGCTTAACCACAGTGTATGAGTTTGATGGATTCAATGTGCAATGGGAGCAGGCAACAGGAATAGATCTTGGTCCCTATCAAAAACACATGGTGTCGCTTTTATCGGTAATAACGGTACGTTAGTCGTTAATCGTGAAGGTTGGGAGGTCATTCCTGAAAAAGGACGTATGGAAGCTGTTGCTTTTCAACCTTCAAAAGATAATGGGCTCGATAAACATATGGTCAATTTTATAACTGCAGTTCGAAATAAATCCAGTGAAGGACTTCATGCGCCGATCGAAGCGGGTGCTCATATTGCCATTTTCTCTCAAATGGGGAATATTGCTTATCGTAGCAAGAAAAAATTATTTTGGGATAAAAATAAGCGAACTTTCAATGATAGGGAGGCAGATCGCTATCTAGCTAAAAGTTATCAAAATGGGTATAGTATGCCTAAGGTATAATGTTGTTCCCAGACGTATCAAAAGTTTTTATAGATGAGTTTTAAAAAGATTGTATTGGGGGCAATGATCAGTGCGCTATGCACGCAGGAGGTTCTTGCGCAACGAATGGAAGAGATGTGGGATGGTGCTGGCGGGAAAGGTGTTGTTTCACAAAATAGAGGAAAGCTGTTTCGGGAGGGGAAATATGCGCTATTTATTCATTGGGGTATCTATTCCCAATTAGCAAATAAATGGCAGGGAAAAACCTTTTATGGAATCGGAGAATGGCTTATGAACAAGAGTATGGCGAATATTTCGCCAGCAGAATATAAGTTGGCGGCATCTTCCTTTCATCCGGATCACTTTGATGCCAAAGCGATCGTGCAGCTGGCAAAAGATGCTGGAATGCGTTATATCGTTATTACTAGTAAACACCATGACGGATTTTCGATGTTTCATTCGAAAGTAAACCCATTCAATATTGTCGATGCGACGGATTTTAAACGTGATCCAATGATCGAATTGGCGCAAGCTTGTAAAGAAGGCGGCATCGGTTTTGGATTTTATTATTCTCAAAATCAGGATTGGACTTATCCCGGTGGAAACGGTGGGCCAAAGGTTGATGCACAGGGAAAGCGAAATCTTTTGACGATTACTTTTGGGAGAAATGCTATCCTGAGGTACAGCAAATTACAACAGGCTATGGTCCTATAGAACTGGTATGGTTTGATACGCCGGGTGGAATGGATAAAAATACGCACAGAAGCTTGTTGAACTGGTACACAAGAATCAACCGGGAGCCTATGTGTCAGGAAGGGTAGGGCATGGCCTCGGAGATTATTCTACTCTTGGTGACATGGAGGTGCCTCGGGAGAATGTGGATGGCATTTGGGAAACGGTTGATGTGACTAATGATTCCTGGGGCTATGCTTGGTATGACAATAATTGGAAGAGTAGCCAGGAGATATTACAACGTACACTATCAACTGTCGCACGTGGGGGACATACATGCTGAATGTAGGCCCGAAACCGGATGGTTCTATTCCGGATCAGGCGGGTTTGGCTCTGCGCAATGCAGGTGCTTGGATCAAGCGTTATCCCGAAACGGTTTATGGTGCGCAAGCATCACCTTGGAAGCATGCGCTACCTTGGGGCGATGCCACCGTACAGGGGATCGTATTTCCTTACTGGTCTATCATTGGCCTGCAGATGGAACCTTATACGTTCCGGGCTTGACCAAAGGGGTTCAGTCGATTAAACTCCGGGGTTCGAAAGATCAAGAAAAATTGAATTATACACTTGAAAAAGACTGGCTTAAAATTGATATTCCGAAAATTGCCCCGAAAAGATGGTATCTGTCATCGAGGTTAAGTTAAACGGTACACCTCAGGTCGAAAAAATGCTGGGGTTGATCCAGCACTGGAAACCGTTATCCCTGTTGATTTTGGAGAGGTGGAGGGCTGTAATAAAGAAGGAAAATCGTGGATGGAGAAATTTGGTGAATGGAAACATGTTGTTCAGGTCAGTAAATGGACAGAAAAAGTATGTTCTCCTATGAAATAGCTGTCAAAAAGCCTGGTTATTATCAGGTAGACATGAATTATGCAGGCGAAGGGAGGATGGTATGGCGTATTGAAAATTCAGCGGGCGAGGTTGTTCAAAACCAACAAGAGTCGGCCCATGTCTATAACTGGTACCCCTGGGGCTGGATGAAATTTGAAAAGGCTGGACGATATAAAATAACTGTTTCGTTGGTCGAAGGCAATGGTGATAAGGCGAGTCTGACTGCGCTTCGGTTTAAATATGTGGAATAGGAAGGGGGATTTGCAAAGAGGGGTATTACTTTCGATACTTACTCATCAAAAACCGGATTAGTCCGGCCATCGCTTTAAACGCAAGTAAGCCTAAAGCCTGTACCCAAAATAATCCCTAGGACGAGGCCGATTAGAATGGCCATGTTATTGCTGCTCCAGTCGTAAACTGCATTTAGGAAAATGCAAAATATAACGGAAACAATGCTACTGCCCAATATGGCTGAGGAAAGAAATAGGGTTTTGAAACCTTTGGTTATGGATCGCTGTTGTAATCCGACGATAACAGATGTTGAAATAATGCCCGCACTAATGAGTAGGATGATTGTGACGATAAAAAGTAAGCCAAGAAGGATGCTTATTACCGCGAGTGCCAGAAAAACAAGTGAGCCCATCAGGAGCAAGGTCACTATAAAATTATCGTCGTTCTGAAAAGAGTCTATTAGATAAAAATGATCGGATAGCTGTCGAAATAGGAATGTATATAACAATTCTTGCATTATTTTAATTTAGTTAATCTTACCGCTTTATCTCTTTTTAATAGTCGCTTTACACTAACTAAATTACTCGTTTATCTTAATATTTGAAAGGTTGTTGTTTTATTTGTTTTCTTCTTGATTTAATTCTTCTGCTGGTTTTTTCGGTGTTCTCCCATTGTCGAACCCGCTGATAGATAGATAAACAAGTAGGAAGAAGAGCAGTAAAATGGTGCTGATCTTACTGCATGATTAGATTAATTTTCTCAATAGAATCTTCGTTTTCAAGGAAATCAACATAAGGGATCAGGGGCTCAATATCCTGCTTGTCCATTGTTTCTAAATCATCAAATAAAGCCTCTACAAATTCGTTACAGAAGGATTTGCCAAAACTGTAGTCTCTGATTCTTGTTAAATCATCATAATTGATCTCTGTTGCGTTCAGGTTCAGCACTTCTTCAGGAATCTCATAGTCACCATCAGCTGGATAGCCGATATATCTGAACATTCTTTCTTTCCATACCCGAAATAGAATCTGATGTGAGACATGGTTTCCGAAGTACTTAAATACCTGAGAGAGAAGCTCTGTTGCCGTTTCTTTTTCGAAGGTGCCCGAAATGCTTTTGTCAAGTAATTCGGCATAATCCATGAAAATGGAACAGTTGAACCGGAAATCAAAGTGAGAAGTCAACATAGAAACTACATTGTCTTTGCCCTGGGTTCGTAGTAATTGTCTTGCTGCTAATGAGGTGAGGTTGTGCTTTTGCTCGTGGCCGTGGTTATCGGGGATGAGTACGATATGGTCCTTGTCCAGAAGGGAGATAACGAATTTCCAATCTTCAGGCCTTTTGAGAATTTTACAGTTGTGGGCTAAGTAACCGTTCCGCTTGGGATCCGATTTCTTGTCTCCGACTATTACCTCTCCAGGTTGGATGATATGCTCTGGAGGGATTTTAAACCTGCGTATATGCACAAAGAGTTCTTCTCCGGAAGGTAACGCAAGGGTACCAAATCCTTTGTTATTGTCGAACCATTTGACAGCGCCGATAAACATGGCTGGTGTTGAGTTTTGTTTCAATGCTATAAAGGTAATGAAAAATATTTATTATGCATTGAAAATTAAATATTTGCGATTATCCAATGAATAAAGAGATTTTTTTAATGCATTAGCTCTTCTGAAATGATTTTCTGGTTGTCAAGATACAACGAAAACAAGTCAGTTGATTGATCTACGGATAAATAGCTTGTTGATCCCTGACTGGAATTCGAGTTTACAATAACTCTGTAGGTGTCTTTTGTTCGTGTATAATCAATGCGGTTTTGAAAAATGTATTATTATGAATAATTTCATAACAAATAAACTCATCATTTTACTATGCACTATCAAGCCGTATACCAGAAGATAGATTATAAACGCTATCAATTTTTAAGACAACAGTCCGGGTTATCACCAAAAACGGACGAAGCTGCACGTCTAGGAATGGAAAATTCCTTATGCTGTGTGGCTATTTTGGATGAGGACAACGATAATGAAATAGTAGGTATGGGTAGGATCGTTGGCGATGGTGCTTGCCATTGTCAGGTCGTTGATATCTGCGTGCTTCCCGAACATCAGAAAAAGGACTTGGAAAACTGATTATGCAGAAACTTGATGAATACATGAATTCGAACCTGCCAGATAGCTGCTATGTCAGTTTGATAGCCGATGGTCCGGCTTTCCAGCTCTATGCGCAATATGGTTTTAAGGAAGTGTGGCCCGCATCGAGAGGTATGGGTAGAAAGTTTTAAAATGAATAGGCTATTATGCATCGTATAATTGCGAAATCCATCCTGAATAAGACAAAACAAAGAGATCCTTGGTTTCTTGACCATTATACATTAAATCCCTATAGTGGTTGCTCTTTTAATTGTTTGTATTGTTATATCCGGGGAAGTAAGTACGGGATCAATATGGCTGAAAAACTGAGTATGAAGAGCAATGCTGTCGAATTGCTGGAAAAGCAGCTGGCAATACGTGCGCGTAAAAACAATATGGAATTATTGTCCTTTCTTCTGTAACAGATCCTTATCTGCAAATGGAACAGACTGAATTGCTTACCAGACAGTTATTGGAGGTAATCTTACACTATCGTTTTCCGGTGCATATTATTACGAAGTCGAACTTAGTTACCCGAGATTTTGATGTGTTGAAACGGATTGATGCAGAAGCAATACTTCCTGAAGATCTTCAGTCGAAATTAGGACATAAGGCTTTTGTTACCTTTTCATTTTCGACTATAGATGATTGTGTCGCCCATATTTTTGAGCCCGGAGCTCCATCCCCTCACTACGATTGGAAGCATTAAGGCGAGCGCGTGAACACGGGTTCCATAGTGGGGTCAGTCTGATGCCACTGTTGCCCTATATATCGGATACCGGAGCAAGCCTGGAACTGCTATTTCAGACTTTTCAGGCTATTGATGCCAGCTATGTTTTTCCTGCCACCCTTGCTTTATATGGGAGTGATCCAGCGGATAATAGAGCCCTGGTCATGCGTGCTATTGAAAAGCATTATCCACATCTAATACAAAAGTATCAGCGTTTATTTGGCGCAGATGGTAAATTACCAGACTACTATCGTCAAGCTTTTACAGATAAGGCTAAATCGTTGTGTTTACAGTATGGATTGCGGGATAGCCTTTTGTGTTGATCGCTTTGTTAAAATTTGATCCCCATTTTGCTGATTCCCATAATTATAGTTACAATGTGTTTAATATTTCACGAAGTTGATTGATCTGAAAATTGGATCGGACAACCTTGTTTTCCTTTGTATTGACGATTACATAACGTGGAAATGAATATATACCCAATTCCTTTCGAAGGTTGGGGTAATCGCTGTCTTGGAATATGTAGTTTTCATAGGTATACACATGTTTTTCTAAATACTGCTTCCAGCTTGCAAATTTGTCATTAACAGCTATACCTACAAATTTAAATTTTCCGTTAGCTTTATATGCATTAACGATACGCTGTAGCTCAGTGTGCTGAGCTATGGAGGGCCGCACCATGTGCTCCAAAAATCAATGATTGGGGTAGCCAGTTCCATTTTTAATTTCCGTTTTGAAGACATCTTCATCCATCAATACGTAGCCATATAGAGGTAAGGTATCAGCATAGACTTTAAATTTTAACCGAATGTTTTGGCCATAATTATTGCTGATTGCCAAAAGGTGAGGATGAAAACGAAAATAGACCTGCCCATAATTGAATGTTTACTCTAAATTAATAAAAATAGTTGATTAACTATCTGTGGTTAATCTTTTTAATTGTTTCGTCTTTATTTGTTTTTCATTTGTATTTGCTTCTTTTTGTGTTAAATATGTTACATTTCGTTTTGCAGATAATAAGCTATTGTGTTAATATTCCGGTTATCCATATGTGTTTGCTTTTCAGTATGTTGTGTTTTTTGTTAATGTTTTTAGGTAAATTTTATCTGTATAAATAAAAATATATGGCTTTTTTTATGTTAAAAATACGTTATCTTAACATTGACTTAACCGGTTGTAGTTTAATTGTTTAGTAATACTTTATTAATAATTTACAAATATTAAATAACCTTTCTTTGTAACCGAAGAAAAACAAAACCAAAATCATGAAAACGAAACACGTATTACTTCCTGTAATGATCGGGATGTCTTTGAGCGGCTGGGCGGAGAGCAGCCCCTCTTTCTGACAGCTATCCCAAATGTTGAAATTCCTCCAAATTTCAAGAATCTATCAGTGGTCTTGTGAAAAATGTTGCCGGCGAACCGATTGCTGGAGCTTCAATATTAAACACATCCACCGGAAAATCTACCCAAACAGACGCCAATGGTGCTTTTATTATTCAAGGAAAATTGGACAGCTGTTGAAAATATCAATAGTTGGATTTGAAACGCAACAACTAAAAATCGAATCAACGGCATTGACGATTAAAATGGTATCTACGGATCAATCACTTGACGAAGTTATTGTTGTAGGCTATGGTAAACAAAAGAAAGTTAATCTGACTGGAGCGGTAACACAAATTGACTCAAAGGTAATTGAAAATCGACCTGTTGCCAATGCGACGCAAGCCTTGCAGGAGCAATCCCTAATTTAAACATTACGTTTACAAATGGAAGACCCGGTGGCGAAGGAAATGTAAATATCCGTGGTTTCGCTTCGATCAATTCTGCGAATGCACAGCCACTTATTCTTATTGATGGGGTGCCAGGTAGTATTAATACCATCAATCCCAGAGACATCGAATCAATTTCTGTCCTAAAAGATGCATCCGCAGCAGCTATTTATGGTGCAAGAGGGGCATTTGGCGTAATGTTGGTGACAACCAAAAGAGGGAAGGCCGGTAAAATGAATATCAATTATAGTAATAATTTCGGTTGGTCTGGACTTACTGTCAGAACTGATTTTATGACAAGTGGATACGATGCCGCTAGATTGAATGATGAGGCTTTTATCCGGGCCACCGGTAATAGTTACACCGGCTATACCGAAGAGGATTATGCGGAATTGTTGAAAAGAAAAACAGACCCTTCCTTACCTTCCGTCGTTATCCAAAATAGAAATGGAAAGGATCAATATGTGTACTATGGAAATACAGACTGGTGGAACGAGATGTACCGTAAGACGCAGGCGTCGATGGAACATTCTTTGAACTTTTCTGGAGGGACCGAAAAAATTGATTACTATATCTCGGGGCGTCTTTACGAGAAAGGTGGATTGATGAAAATCAATCAGGATAAATTTGATGGTTACAACGTAAGGTCAAGGATAAATGCACAGGTTACGCCCTGGTTAAAAGTTGGAGCGAATACACAGCTTAATTATCAAAACTATACCTATCCAGGTTGGGCTACCAATCCCGACAACAATAATAACTTTATTTCGACTACCGTACATGCATTACCGTCTTACGTGCCAATGAACCCAGATGGTACCGCAACGTATAGAACAGAACTTAATAATTACAACATTGGTGATGGAATATACGCGGACTTATTGCATGGAAAATCAAAAGAGGGGAGGATAAATATGAATTTATCAATATGTTTGAAGCTATATTTCAGTTGACAAGGGATTTAACAGTTACGGGAAACTATACCTTACGTACAATCCGATTCATAATTGGAATAGAAGAACTACAGCTCCCTGGTCGGTTTTTCCTGGTGTAATCAATTATTTAGGCAACGATACCTATACCGAAACCATTATCAATAGGCCTAAGCATTCGCTGAATCTTTTTGCAAATTATAATAAGCAATTGGGGATCATCAGATTGGTGCTACAGTAGGTTTTAACCAGGAAACTACCGGTTATAAACGTATTGGCGGGACACACAACAACTTATTGTCAGAAGATCTGAATGATTTTGCTTTAGGGACAGGGCAAATGCAATTGCTGGGAAATGCAAATACTTGGGCATTGCGCGGCTTTTTCGGAAGGTTGAATTATAATTATAAAGGGAAGTATCTACTGGAAGTTAATGGTCGTTACGATGGAACCTCTAAATTTCCCTCGAATCAGCGTTACGGATTCTTTCCATCTTTTTCCGGTGGCTGGCGTTTATCAGAAGAGGCGTTTATGGAGCGTTTGAAGCCCGTTTTGAACGAAGCAAAATTTAGGGTGTCTTATGGCGCGCTCGGAAATGCGCAGGAAGCAACGGAATATGGTTATATCCAATTGTTGAATGCAGGATTGTCCAACTATATAACCAATGGTGCAAAGACCCAGTATTTAAGTGCGCCTACTCCGATTTCGTCAGATTTGACATGGGAGCGAACAAATACATTGAATTTCGGTACGGATCTGGAGTTTTTTAGAAGTAAATTAACGGTCTCCGCGGATTATTTTATCCGAAATACATTGGACATGTTAATTCCAGGCAAAACATTGCCAGCTGTATATGGCTCAGCTTCACCAAAGACCAACGCGGGAGACTTAAGGAATAAGGGTTGGGAACTTGCTGTGGCCTGGCGAGATCAACTTGAATTGAATGGAAAACCTTTTGGATATAATATTGGGATTGGTCTGTCGGATTCCAAAGCAAAGATCACGCGTTTTGATAACAAGGAGATGTTGTTGAGTAATTATTATGTAGGTCAGACATTGGGTGAAATTTGGGGTATCAAACAGACGGCTTCTTCCAGTCCCAATCAGAAATTGATAATTGGAAGGTTAATCAGGATTATGTTGATAAACAACGGCTAGCAGCTCCCGGAGACTGGTCAAAATTACGACCTGGAGATCTAAGGTTCGTTGATATTGGAGGTAAAGACGGTGTTCCGGATGGAAAAGTTGATGCCGGCGATAATACCCTGATGAATCCTGGAGATCAGGTGGTTATAGGAAATAGTAGAGCACGTTATAATTTTGGTTTTAATCTGGGTGCAAATTGGCAGGGTTTTGATGTGTCGGCATTCTTTCAGGGATTGGCAGGCAGCATTGGTGGCCTGGCGCGAATGCGGACAAATTCTGGGGTCCTTATTCCAGACCGTATTACTCTTTTGTACCTAAAGATTTTGAAAATGATGTATGGACGCCTGAGAATACGGATGCTTATTTCCCATTGCTGAGGGGTTATATCGCTTTGAATGATCGCGGGTCTCTAAATGTAAAATCAGATCGTTATTTGCAGGATTTAGCTTATATACGCCTAAAGAATTTAACGATAGGGTATACGATGCCTCAGGCTTGGTTGAAACGTGTGAGATTGGCCAATGCACGAATCTATGTCTCAGGGAAAATATCTGGACTGCAACAAAGCTTCGCTCCAAATATATTGATCCTGAACAATCTGCGCAGGAAGCAAATGGAAGATCCTATCCTGTCTCTAAAACATTTTCTTTTGGTCTAGATTTAACTTTTTAATATCATGAAAAAAATTTTTTATATACATCTTGTTGAGTACAGGTTTGACAGCCTGTAAGAAAGATTATTTGGAACGTTTCCCTGAGTCTGCGGTTAGACCTGAAGATTCGTTTAAAACAGAAAAAGATCTGGGGTTATTTACAAAATCATTTTACGATGCGGCCTTGCCTTCGGCTGAAGGTGTCTATAATGAGTCGGTTGATAATATTGTTAAAACAACATTAGATGATGAACTGACTGGGAAAAGACAGGTGCCTATCAGCGGAGGCGGATGGAGCTGGGCTAATCTACGGAACATTAATTATTTTTGGAAAACTGTTTTAATACTGTTCCGGAGGCGGCTGCTGCACCCTATGCAGCGGAGGCTAGATTCTTTCGTGCTTATTTTTACTTCGATAAATTAAAGCGTTTTGGCGATGTGCCTTGGTATGATAAGGTTATAGACCAAAATAATGAGGAACAATTAACAAAGCCCCGTGACCCTCGGACGCTTGTTGTAACGAACATCCTGGCTGATTTGGATTATGCAATTGAACATCTCTCTTCAGTAAAAAGTGATGAAAAAGTAACGAAATGGACTGCCTTGGCATTAAAATCCCGAGTGGCTCTTTTGAGGGAACCTTTAGAA
This sequence comes from Sphingobacterium sp. E70, assembly GCF_019285695.1. Classification (NCBI taxonomy): domain Bacteria; kingdom Pseudomonadati; phylum Bacteroidota; class Sphingobacteriia; order Sphingobacteriales; family Sphingobacteriaceae; genus Sphingobacterium; species Sphingobacterium sp. E70. Next base: position 4,781,304 of record NZ_CP079104.1, read on the forward strand.
AATATCATACTGAATTTAATTTGTCAGGGGCGAATGAGTTACTGGAGAAAGCTGCGGATGCTGCCAATAAAGTTATTGAAGGAGGGCAGTATAGTATATATAACGCCGCAGGTGTAAATTCATATGCTGCACTGTTCTATAGTGTCAATAGTCTACCTCAAGAGGTTATATTAGCTCGAAAATTCTCGGATGCACTGCAGATCTGGCATAATGTTAATTATTATACGATTACAGCTTCCTATGGTAAGCCGGGGCTGGATAAAAATTTGGTGGATTCTTATTTGATGAAAGATGGAACCAGATTTACGGATAAAGCAAACTATCAAACAATGACGTTTAAGGAAGAAATACTAAATCGTGATCCTCGTTTGAGCCAGACTATACGGACACCGGGATATAAACGTATCGGTGGCGTTGCAACTATTCCGCCCAATTTTGGGAATTCAGTGACTGGATACCAATTGATTAAATTTGTAGGCGATGTAAAATATGATAATTTCAACCGGTCTGAAAACGATATGCCGATATTTAGATATGCAGAAGTACTGCTAAACTATGCTGAAGCCAAAGCGGAATTGGGAATATTAAGTCAAGCTGATATAGATAAATCGATCAAATTACTTCGCGATCGCGTGGGGATGCCTAATTTAAATTTGGAACAGGTTAAATCCAATCCAGATGCGTTTCTTACAAAAGATTATACAAATGTTAATGGTGATATGAAAGGGGGTACTTGAAATACGAAGAGAACGTCGTATTGAACTGGTGATGGAATCTTTTCGGTGGGATGATATTCTGCGATGGAAAAGTGGGAAGTTGGTGACAAGGCAGTTTAAAGGGATGTACTTTCCTGGTACAGGCAAATTTGACCTGGACAATGATGGTAAAGATGATATCTGGATCTATGAGGGAGACAAGCCTACTGCCCCGGGAATACAGTTGCTGAAACTCGGATCGGAAATTACCCTAGAAAATGGAAATAAAGGAAATGTGATCATCAATTCGCATATTAAAAAAGCATTCGATGAAAATAAAGATTATTTATACCCGATACCAGTGCAAGAACTGCAGTTAAATAAGAACTTAAAGCAAAACCCCGGTTGGGGAAATTAAGAATTTTCGTATTTTAGGTCACTCATCACTGATGAGTGACCTTAGTTTTTAAACCTAATTTAAATCTTATGTATAAGTACCTCCAATGTATTGCAGTGATCTTCTCACTACAGTTTGTAACCTTGCACTGTAATGCACAGCAGGATGAAAAAGTTAGCTTGACACACTTGCCTTATATCCAAGGCTTGACAGATCATTCGGTGTCCATTATATGGACAACTGATCGCCCAGCAACGGGTTGGGTAGAATTGGCGCCAGATGATTCGAGTCATTTTTATCATATCGAACGACCCAAATATTATGCTGCAGCCTATGGTTTAAAAAAGTCGGGACTGTTCACCAAGTGAATTTAAATGGATTAAAACCAGGGACAAAATACCGTTATCGGGTATATAGCCAAGAGGTAACTAAACACGTTGGCGTCAATGTGGAATACGGGAAAATTGTAGCAACCAATGTATATCGACAGGAACCGCTGGCATTTACTACGCTCGGACCGGCTAAAGTAACCCGATTCGCTGTGGTTAATGATATTCATGGTCGTAACGATGTGTTGAATAAATTACTTGATCTCTCTGATCTCCTAAGCAGGACTTTATTGTTTTTAATGGTGATATGGTCGATAATTTATTGAGTGAACAACAGATGTTTGACGGTTTTATGGATACGGCAATCAAACGATTTGCGAGTGAGAAACCTATGTTCTATTCAAGAGGGAACCATGAAACCCGAGGGCCATTTGCCATTACCTATCCACAATACTTCCCGACACCGACAGGAAAGCTTTATTATCAATTTAAGCACGGTGAAACTGCTTTTATCGTGTTGGATTGTGGTGAGGATAAGCCAGATTCTGATATGGAATACAGTGGCATTGTAGAGATGGATAATTATCGTACAGAACAAGCAAAATGGTTGGAGGAAGCCGTGGAAAAACCGGATTATAAAGATGCAAAATATAAGATAATCATATGTCATATGCCACCATTTGGCGGTTGGCATGGCGAACAGGAGATCTTGGATAAATTTGTTCCTATTCTAAATAGGTCCGGTGCGCAAATTATGTTGTGTGGACATTTGCATAGACATATCATTAAACAGGTGTCTGATAAGGTCAATTTTCCTGTTATCGTGAACTCTAATAATAATTTGCTTAAAGTAGATTTAGCTGCTAAAGGGTCTTTTAAAATTATTGACCAACAGGGGAAACTTATTGATGAAGTAACTATAACACCCCTACACTAATTACCGTGCATTCGAGGTCTGTTCTTATTCCTAAGACAGACCTTTTTACCGATGAAACCCCGGTTTTAATGGTGATTTTTCCTAATTAAAGCTCTCGGATTGTTTTCGTCGACGAAGCGCCCGTCATCGAAACAAGGTTTTTTCCGTTTTTTACCTGCCCTTAAATTCCCCATTTATAACCTATTATTAAGTTGTGGAGGTAATATTAGTATTCGTTTTTGTGCGTTTTTTTATTTATTTACTGAGTTATGTTGCGATATGTAATTTAGATTTATTAAAAATAATTTGAATAAATGCTTTCGAATAGCCTATATTTGCAACTGTTTAGAACGATTTTAAACAAGCGTATTTCTAGATGCGTTTTTGTTCGTACTTATGAAAAAGACTTTTTTATATTAATTCTTGTTTTCTGTAGCATTATAGTTCATGCTCAGCATACAGCTATTGGGGGAAAGTGTTAGATGAAAAGAGAAGACCTCTAAGTGGCGCAACTGTCTCCATTAATTCATTTGATCTCACTAGTGAGACGGATGCAAAAGGCGATTTTAATTTGATTATTCCAGTCAAAAACTATAGTGATAGTGTTTTATTATCCGTAAGCTATGTAGGGAAAAAAATGGTTGAGTTGTGGGTTGATGTAAGAAAAAGAAAAGAGAATTTAGATTTTATACTCCGGGACAATAGTTTAACCTTAGATGAGATTAATGTAAACCAGATATTTAAACAAAATAAAAATTCCATTTCTTCCATTGTGTTTGATGAGGAGGCTATAGAAAGGGTTCAGGCGTTTAGTCTGATGGATGTGTTGAACACATTGCCAGGCAAGCAAATGACAGCTCCTAATATCAATGCACCGCAGACTTTGAATCTGAGAAACACCCTTGATGAGAGCAATAGTCTTAATAATTCACTAGGGATACCTATAATAATAGATGGGGTGCGGCTTTCAAATGATGCTAATATGCAATCACGGCCCGTAGGACAACGGGGAATGGCAGGGTCTGTGCTTCCTGCCGTAACCAGTGGAAATGCGGCAGATGTACCATTTAGGGAGTGGATTTAAGAGAAATACCTGTAGAGTCTATTGAGAAAATTGAGGTAATTCAAGGTGTAGCTTCTGCAGAACATGGCGAATTAACTGATGGTGCAATTTTAATCGAAAGAAAAACAGGAAATTCGCCACTGCACTTTTCAACAAATATAAATGATGGCTCTCGTAATTATTCACTCAATAAGGGGTTTGGTCTTCCTAAAAATTTGGGGGATAACTACAGACCTAAACTATGCTATTTCGAACTCTAACCCCAAGATAAGGTGCAGGAATATAGACGCTATGGTGGTTCATTGCGTTGGAACACGGTGGCGTCACGTAAGCTTCGCAATAAGTTAAGCTTAGATTTTAACATGAGAATAGATGATGCAAAACAGGATCCGGATGATAATTCAAGAAGAAAATATTATTCAAAAGAAATCGGTTTCCGCTTTTCAAACACAACCCAATTGAACTATAGCACACGATTTTTTGACGAAATCAATTTCATGCTTTCTTATTCTATCCGCAAGCAAGAGAGCTTTGCACAATGGTTATTAAATCAAGGCAACAAACCTTATACTGCAAAAGATACCACTGGCATATACGAGGGAATATTACTTAATTCGCAATATCTCGCTGAGGAAGAGATTATCGGAAAACCTATAACAGCAAGCACAAGTTTAAAATTTACAAAAGGTTTCAAATAGGTAAGACTTTTCACAGTCTATTGTATGGGTTTAATGGGAGTTATGCAAACAATGGTGGGCGAGGGATTATTTCTGACCCGGATAGACCGCGTTTTATCAATTTTAACAACCAAAATATTAGACCTTATTCTTTTGAGCTTAATCCCGCTTTAATCAATACGGGTATATACATTACAGATAACTTTCATTATAAGCTGTTTGGTAAAAAATTAATAGCAATTTTGGTGTTCGTTTTGATAATCAAAATGGAAGCACCAGCTTTCAGCCACGATTAAATACGAGGATTGTTTTAGATAAGAGGTGGGCGTTAAGTGCTGCCTTTGGAGTTGCAACCAAATCTCCAACTTTAGCGCATCGCTATCCATCACCTTCCTGGATAGATGTTCCACTTATTATTGCGCAGAACTCCCAGAGTTCCTTATATTTAGTGTATACAGAGAAATTTATTACTAAGAATGAAAACTTAAAATCTAGTAAATCTGAGAGCGCTGAATTTAATATAGAATTCAAAAATCACTGGATTACATCCCGTATCAATTCTTATTATAAAAATAACAGCAATGGTTTCAATTCCGTCAAGGTCTACAAACCATTTCATTTGCCTATATTTGATTACCATTATAATGAGAGTCTAAATCAAATTGTATATCAGGAGACTGGAAGATACATTGATTATTATGACAAGTCATATAATAAAATTGAAAATTTTAAAAACTCCTATACCTACGGTTTTGATTGGTCCTTAGCCTTTAAGGAAATCAAATTTATCCGTACGAGCTTTTCCACCAGTACTTCGTATATTTTATCTGAACAAAACGATAAGATACTGGAGGCAATAGATTTATCCTCTCCAGTTCAAATCAATGGGCAGCCAATTTCTTATCTGTTGTATCAACCCAGTAACCAAGGGAAACGATATGTACTGACAAGTAAGTTAAACACTACCACGCACATTCCCGCTATCGGATTTGTCATCATGACCAATACAGATATTTTTGGAAGAATCGCTATAAACGGAACTATAATGACAATTTTCAAAAACCGGTAGGTTATTTGGATGCTAATATGAAACAAGTGTTGATAAACAACGATTTGGCGTCCTCTCTTCCTATTCGTGGGCTAGAATTCTTCGATGGCCAGCAACGTATTATTTATATGAATTTCTCAATGTCAGTTGCCAAGGAAATCAGCAAAAGATCCGCATTGCTGTGACAGCCTATAATACCTTTAATGTGCAACCCACTAGTTCGTATCGGGATCCCAATACAAACCAGGACGTAGTTGTGACTTACAATAGTCCTTTAAGCATTACAGGCGGAATATCAATTAAACTTTAACAAATACTATATACTATGAAACAGAATTATATTCTACTATTTTTCTCCTTAATACTAGCCTTATTTGGAGGTTGTAAAAAGACATTGACGAAGTACAGCCAATAAAAGTGAACGTACAACTAACGGTAAACCCTGAGGAGGTTTGGTTTGAGGTACCTTACGACAAGGCCGAAATTACGTTGATAAATAAAGGTAATAGCAGTTCCTACAAAATTCAAGCAGATGCAAAAGGTAAAATTGCATTGAATAATATTGCTCCAGGTAATTATAGTATCAATGTCTCGTTGGCAATCTCAGCAGAAGAATATACCAAATTGACGGGTGTAAATCGCACATCTATTTTTTATCTGAACTATGCTTTGGCTGATAAAGCTTTGTTTGCTAATGAGGACTTTAATATTCGCTTAGTGACCAGTGAACCTATTGGCGGTTTTGTTATTAAGCAGATCTACTATGCCGGATCAGATACCAAGGATGCAGCTCTTAACCGGGATAATTTTATTGAGATTTATAATAACTCGGATGAAATGTTGTATGCGGATAGCTTACTTGTGGTATTAGCATATGGAAAACCGAATAATAAAACAGACGAATATTCCCTAAGCAACAATCAGTATGATTGGAGCAAGTCTATCAATATGACCGTGTCTAATAATGCAAATGAAGATTATGTCTATGCCAAAGGAATATTTATGATTCCAAGTGATGGGACGGGTAAAAAATATCCTGTCGAATCGGGGAAAAGTATAATTATCGCTGGTTCGGCCTTAAATCATGCTGGTTCATATACCGACAACAACGGAAAATAATTGGTGCTCAGAGGCCTGAACTTACAGTGGATTTGAGTAAAGCTGATTTTGAAGCCTGGTTGTATCCTTACGAACAGAAAATTCAGCCTGGGCGAACGATATTCGCGAATGACGTAGATAATCCATCCGTTACAAACTTAGAGGTTTTTCTTGCCCTAAGTATGCGTGATATGTATTTCCCGCCACAGGCTAGAGAATCTTTTGTATTGATGAAAGTCGATGGAACCTTTGATTTAAATAATATTCCCTCATTTGCGATTCCAACTGTAAAAGCTGTTACAACGAGTACTGTGCGTTATGCTCAAATGCCGGCAAGGTTTATCTTGGATGCTGTTGAAATTCAGGACGCTGTTGTAGCTGATCAAATTCCACGTCGTTTACCACAAAAATTTGATGCAGGAGCAATATCTGTACCTGGAGGAGCTTACTCTAGTCAGTCCGTCGTCCGTAGGACCGAAAGGAAAATTGGGAATAGACGTATTCTTAAAGATACAAACAATTCGTCAAATGATTTTGGTGTGCTACAACGTGCCAATCCAACCAAAACAGACGCATCATTTATAGATTAGAATCCATATGCGGAACATTTTTGCTATAATATTTTGGTTTCCCTTTTTACTTTGAGCTCTGCTCAAAGTAAAAAGGATTCTGTGTATAGTTATACCATTGATCATCATTTAGTTGAACGCAGTCTTTTGAGACCCGCTTTTCTTCAAAGAGATTCATTGATGTCTTATGGTGATGTTCGAGTTGCTTATCAAATGAATAAGGGAGGATTTCGAAAGGCCCAACAAGCCTACAACGGTGTGATAACAAGTTTTCAAGCCAATGGATTCAATCGTTTGGGAAAGTTCTTATTGGGAGCAAAATTTGCGTTCAACTCCATCCGCGAAGATAGTTTGGCAAATAGCCTTCGTTCTGGATTAGAAGATTTAAGCCCTTATTATCCTTACGCAAATAAAAGTGGTGACTATCAGCGTCAAAATTATCAGCTAAATGCTTCACTCGGATATGAATTAGCTCATTCAGTACAGCCATTTCTCCAAGTGGATTACCATCGACATTGGAGTGCAGGTACAGTGGATCCGCGCTTAAAATCTAATAGATTTACTTTGAAAGTCAAACCTGGTGTTACCTTAAATTTTCCGAAAAGCACATTGGGGCTATATGGAATAATTGGGCGAGCAGATGAAAATGTTTCTTTGTTATACAAAAACATGGATTTTCAATCTTCAAATCTGTATCCAGATCGAATGTATTATATGAATTATGGATACGGGACGGCACGTCAAAAAGATACGACAAGAGTTAATTTTAAATACGATAACTATAAAGGGGTAGGGATTCAGTACCTTAAAAAGCTTTATAGCTGGCATACCAAAACAGAGATTGAATACCAACAATATCACAATACAAACCAAAATTATTCTAAGAAGTCTGTTCTTTATAGCGGCCCTTTGGCTATTTATGATCAAAGTACCATTAAATTTTTCGTAGATGCAGTCAAATATAATGGTGATCAGGGGCAGCAATTATTGATTTTCGATGGCGAATATAATAAAGGTGTTGATGGTAACAAATTGACTACGGGTAGCCTAAATAAAGTCAATTATAAAGTTAGCACTCTTTCCCTTACAGGACAATATGTTAAGCTTTGGCATAGACATCATCAGCTAGCGAAGGAATTAGGTTTTCTTGTCACCTACTATACGGAAAATAGAAAAGATCTCTTGCAGGCGATCGACTTTGAAGTGGGACAAATGCGTGTTGAGCCATCTCTAAGATTATATTTGCAAAAAAGCAACACGAAACTTATACAATTTGCATTTGCACCTTATGCGACTATTCCGACAGAAACCACATTGGAATATAGCCCCTTATCCATAAACACCTTTATTCAAAACGTTGTTTTTGGGACTATTACTATTATAAGACCCAATACTTAGGTGCAAAATTTGGTGTAGAATATAAGGACCGGTTTTGGGAAACAACCTTGCATTTTATGCAAAGTTAGATCTCCGAAAATCTTCAGGTACTATTGAATTAAAAGACGATATAAAACCTAAATTTCTTTCAACTGGAAATAGAACGAATATGGAAATTGGGATTCGGCTCTCTTTATAAATTATTTTTGATAATAATCGTAATAAAAAAACTGGTAATGAAAAAACATTTTGCAGTATTGGTCAGTATCATTGGACTTGTTGGTTTACTATCTATGAAAGATCAACAAAAAGCATTGTATGAAGAACTGCAGTTACTTTATCGAAGACCGATAAGCGAGTGGCCTAAACCGACGATTGATGCAGGTGTCAGCTGGAAGGAATTTAAGTCCTTGCCCAAGGTTGATACAAGTTATTTTTCTTTGATGGAAAAGCCGGATGTCAAGTTAGGAAAATATCTTTTTTTGATCCGATACTGTCTGGCAGCAATCAGATCTCTTGTAGCAGCTGTCACAATCCCCAGACATCATGGGCTGATAAATTGACGGTTCCGGTTGGCAATGATCATTTGGAGGGGACACGTAATACACCATCACTACTGAATGTGTATGCGCGGAAAGAATTGTTCTGGGATGGAAGATCCAAGTCGCTGGAAGAGCAGGCGTTAGGTCCCATTGAAGCACATCATGAAATGGACATGGATCTGACCAAATTGATTCCAAAATTGAAAGCTATCCCGGCCTATAACAAGCTGTTTCTAGCAGCCTTTGGAGAGGAAGATTATTCTATGCCAGAGGTTTTAAAGGCTTTAGGTGCTTTTCAACGGACTTTAACAAGTAGACGTAGTCGCTTTGACGAGTTTTTGGATGGTAATTATAAAGTACTGTCCGAGCAAGAGGTACGTGGGCTGCATCTCTTCCGGACAAAAGCGAGATGTATGAATTGTCACAGTGGTCAATTTTTTACGGATGACTCCTATCATAACATTGGACTGACTTATTACAAGCGTAAATATCAAGATCTGGGTAGGTATGAGGTTACCAAAGATCCAGCTGACGTAGGACGTTTTAGGACACCATCACTGCGGGACGTAATGAATACCGATCCGTGGATGCACAATGGATTATTCTGGAATATGACCGGATTGCTGAACATGTATAACAGTGGGATGCAGATGAACTCCGCCAAACCAGAGCAGAAGGCTAAAGATCCGCTTTATCCGGTTACAGATCCTTTAATGCAACCTTTGAATCTTAGTAAAGAGGAAATAAAAGATATCGAGGCATTTTTACATGCCATCACAGCAACTTCCTATCGGATGCGGCGTCCTGAAAGCTTGCCGCGGTAGTGTCTATAAGCGCTTGATGTAATTAAGGATCATAAGATGGATTGTTGTCGTGGGTTGAGGGGAGCGTCGTTTCCTCCTAAAAATGACTGAATAGGCTACGAGTTTACAGGCTTTATTTACCCCCATCTGATTCTTCAAATGGGGTAAATTTTACTATTTTGTATTGGTAAATAATTAGTCTTTATAGTTATTATAATATTTTTATAGCTATTAAATTACTTCCTATAAGATGAAGCAATTTCCCAGTACGGATATAGTACCAATTAAGTACAGATAAAGCACAGATAAAGTACTATTTTGTTACAAAGCGGAATGTACTTTAAAAGTGTAATAAGGGTACATAAGAAGGCTTATAGGTAATTTTCGATGCGTTAGTATTTATGTGTCTTTTTTAATTTATAGGAAATCAAAATGGCGTCAAAAGTCGGTCTTCTCAGTTTGTTCTCATTCCTTTTCTACTCCCAGCAGATGGATCACTAAAATACATCAGAACTCGAAATATTAGCTTCAGATGCCGTATTTCGTACATTTTCTAAAAATATACGGGCCAAATTGATACGTTGCTTTTGATCGGCCGAAAGTGGATAACGTTCATCATCAACAAAGGTATCCAAACCCTTCGGAAACTCCCAGGCAAAGTCCAGTACCATGGCTTTCTCCGCTGCAAGAATGACGTCCAACTTACTAGCGAGGGGATTGCCCATTTTGATATTATTATAAATGCTATCTGGGAGCAGCTGGCTGTCTATATCCTGAATTAATGGCAGCTTAGTTTCAATTTTTTTCTTTTGCATGTGCTTATTTGTGTTAAATAATTAAGAATCATTCTAAATAAATTTGTAATTTAGACAAAGATAATAGGTGTAGTGCCATTGTTGGGTATGTAATGAGGAGTAAAAAGTCCGTGAAAAGGAATAGTTGAAACTTGAAGAAATATGGAATGGGATTAAGACTTTATGATATTGATTCGGCTAGTTTATTGTTGGAAAAAACTATCCACAGACTTTCTTTTCAATCGATGCCGGTATCCAGGAATGTGTCACACAGCTGGGCGCTCCATTTGGTGATGGCTATTACAAAGAGATCTTTTTGATGGAATTCATATTGGCTTTGGTCATGCAAATCTGTATGAACGGATACTATTTCGTTTTGAAAGTGACTTTGAGACGGTCGAAATGCATTTTGCATTGAAGGGTAGAAGTCGGGCAGCTGGGGAGACATTAGCCGCTACCATAGATTTTGAAACTTGCCAGCACAATATCCTTTATGGCAATTCGATCTGTGGCCAGATGCAATGGGAACGTGAAGAATTCCAGTTATGTGAGATAAATTTGTCTCTAGATTTTTTTAAGAAATTTCTACCCGATAATTCCATCTTGTTTAATGACTTCAGAAATATTATTGAAAAGGGAAAATCTGGCTTATTGACAGATATTAATAGAAGAATTACCCATGAAATGCATGCTCTTATTGATAGTATCATAAATTGTGAACGTAAGGGGTGTTTAAAAAATATTTCTCGAAGCCAAGATCATGGAGTTATTGCTGCTTCAGTTGGAGCAGTTAGCCGACAACAGCGTTTCGAACACGACCCTCAGAAAGCCTGATGTTGATAAAATCTATGCGGTCCGTGAATTTTTACTGGATAATATGGATTCAAACAATACACTTGTCAACCTGGCCCATCTGGTCGGGACAAATGAGTTTACATTAAAGAAGGGGTTTAAGGAGTTGTTTGGTACGACAGTTTTCGGTTTTTGGAATGATGCAAAAATGGAACATGCCAAAAAACTCATTTTAGACAAAAACATGACCATTGGTGAAGTCTCTGATGCCATTGGGTATAAAAATCAGCGTCATTTTTCAGATGCTTTTAGACGGAAATTCGGATTTCCACCAAGTAAATTAAAAAGAGATACAGCTAGTTTACCCGACCTATAACGCGGGCTAAGAATAGCTATTAAAAAATTGATAGATCATTTATCCTTAAATTTTATAAAACCATGGGTAGAGCTGAAGCGAAAATTATACAAGCAGAATTGACTGTGAGTCGAAAAGAATATGTGACCCCACATTATATCCGCATTTATCTGACAGGAGAAGCTGTCTCAGAAATCGCGGACACAACCATCGGTGTTAACAATAAGATTCTGATTCCCCCTTTGGGATTGAATAAAGTCTATTTTCCGGAATTCGATTTTGAAAAGGGGCAATGGAAACCCATGGATGACAGTATTCGGCCAACGGTACGTACATATACGCATCGGGGATAGATCTTCGACGTAATGAAATTTGGATAGATTTCGTTGCACATGGGGATGAAGGACCAGCTTCTGCCTGGGCAATAGGATCTAAGCCGGGGATGTATTGGGTGTCCTTATGAGAGCTGGTAAGACCGAATTATTTCCACTGACAAAAACTATCTATTAGCGGGGACGCAACGGCACTTCCGGTATTAGGTGCAATATTGGAAAATTTACCAGCATCAGCAAAAGGAACCTGCATCATTGAGGTGAATGGTCGGGAGGACGTACAAAAATTATATACGAAAGCGAATATTGAATTTATCTGGTTGCATAATGATGCTCCACAAGAAGGTAGTCTGCTGGCGGATCTGGTGAAGATAAAGTCTCTTCCTCAGACAGATCGCTTTGCTTACATTGCTGCAGAGTATTCTACCGTTCGGGAGATACGCAATTACCTGCGCAAGGATCTTGCATGGAAGAGGGAGGAACTTTATGCCTATTCTTATTGGAAAAGCGGTGTATCAGAAGATAAGTCAGCCAGTGAACGACACAAAGAGAACGAGGAGGTCAATTCATAAATAAGACAAACTACAAGACCACTGCTATCACCTCATTGCTTGAGCTAAGCTAGTTTTTCAGTTTTTTACTTCTGTTTATCATGAGATAATGGTGAAAAGAATCATTTTTTTGATGTATCTATTGTGACCTCCGAGTTTATCTTAGGCAGAGATTTGTGTCTGTAGGATCAAAACAGTATTTTTATGGTTTGGCGATGAGCGATAACGGGAAAGACACATTATGATGCATATGGAGGAGCAAAAAATTATTCTGGTTGAAGATGAGCAAGACGTTGCGGATTTGATCGTACAGGGATTGGGCGAGGAAGGTTATAAGGTCATTCATCTGGGGCGTGCCGAAGGGCTTGAGCAACTATTGGCCAAACAAGATGTAGCCCTTGTTCTTTTGGACATTCTTTTGCCCGGCACCAACGGACTTGATATTTGCAAACAGATCAGACATTGGGGCTATACCGATCTGCCTGTTATGATGCTGACGGCACTCGGAACCCCTGAAAACGTTGTCCTTGGTCTTGATAATGGCGCTGATGACTATCTTTCTAAACCATTTAAATTAATCGAACTTAAAGCCAGAATACGTTCATTGATCCGTAGACAGCAATCCATTGTTCAGGCGACCCAACGCGAAGCACAGCCTCCAAAAGATACATTCAGTTATGGATTTCTAACGATTGATGATTACAAGAAAGTTGCCTATTGTGAAGGTCAGGAACTTAACCTGACCAGTACAGAGTATCGTTTACTTTTATTATTTATCCAAAGCCCAAAGAAAGTATTTGAGCGCAGTGAGTTATTGGATAAAATATGGGGAATTAATTTTGATATCGGATCAAATGTCGTTGATGTATATGTCAATTACCTGCGGAAGAAGATCGAGAAGGTAACGAGCAAAAGGCCATTCATACCGTTATCGGAATGGGCTACGTGTTAAAAATCGAAGACTGAATAGATTAAGAAGACTGAATAGGTTAAAATGAATAATTACAATAGGAAACTCATCTATCTCATAGCAATATTAGTTATATATGTCAGCTGTTTCGTTGGCTTTATCTTTTACTCCATCACAAACTTTGCTTTCACCGATTTTTATAAACGCCTGGATCTGCGAAGAAATATTGCAGCAGAAAAGTTCCTCAATAGTAAATCCGCTTCGCAAACAGATCAATGGAGTCTGGATTTTATAGAAAGTCTGAACAATCAGCATGAGTTTTTGGTTGAATTTGATAAGAATGGAAAAATTGTTCAAAGTCAGGGATTCTATTCTGAATTGTGGGATAAAATCAACAAGACCGGAACATCAAATTTTAAAGCAGGGCATCAATTCTATTCGACAAAGTATTTTTCAAAAAACAATAAGCATTATATTGTCGGTGCATCGGCGGAAAATTACTTCTATACGCATCACCTGGCCTATCTGCGTAATCTGCTTATCATTAGTCTGATTTTGGGTATTCTTTTTATTTTGGTGGTTTCTGTTTTTATGAAACGTTCATTTCTAAAACCTATCCTGACCATGATGAAGGAAGTCCAGCAGATTGGCTCTGAAAATCTGGACAAGCGCCTGGATGAAGAAAAAATATAAGGGTGAGCTCCATGATCTAGCGTTTACATTCAACAGCATGCTGACACGTTTGGAAACCTCTTTTGAAACGCAGAAAAATTTTATCAGCAATGCTTCACACGAATTGAATACCCCCTGACTTCGATTATAGGGCAGGCTGACTTAGCGCTGTCCAAAGAAAGAACAGTGGAAGAATACCAACGTACCTTATGTAAAATTATAGAATCTGCGGAGCATTTAGAAAAAAAAGACCAAGGCGCTTTTGATGTTGGCCCGCACTGGTTTTGTGAGCAATTCGACAACATTTAATCCTGTTCGTATAGACCAGATTGTTATGGATGCCGAGTTGACTGTTAAAGCTATCAATGATAAATTTAAAATTACGACAGATTTTAGTTTGCTGCCCGATGACAGCATGCGACTCAAAGTCAATGGAAATGCCATTTTACTCCAGCTTGCATTATCCAATATCATTAGTAATGCCTGTAAGTATTCTTCCAATAGGACTGCTTATATCGCCCTGGGTGCTTTAAACAATAAAGTGTTTATCCTAATAAAAGATAAGGGTATCGGGATCCCGTCAAAAGAATTGGGATATATTTATGATCCTTATTTTCGGGCATCAATACCAATGGAATAGATGGATACGGCATTGGCCTGCCCTTAGCAAGAAATATAATAAAGCTCCACGGTGGGACATTAAAGGTCAATTCCGTCGTTGGGGAAGGCACGACTGTAGAGATTGAATTGCCAACCTACATTCGGTTTTAATCCCATTTTAATTCCCCTGTTATTTTTAATCTCATTTTAATAAGTCTCTTAAAATTCTAATGAAAAGCTAATTCCAGCTTCATTCCGTTGCCATTTGTGCCGACTATTTTTGTCCAAAAGAAGTATGGCCAAAATGACACGTATATTAATCCCAAGTGATTTTACCGTTGATTCACTCTATTTTGTAAGACAGAGTATTGAATCGTCATCAGCAGAAGAAGTTGATGTAATTCTTGCTTATGGTAATAAAAGCAGCACATCTGCGAGCGAACTAATAGCTATTGGAGTGGAAGACCAACTCGATGAACTTCAATCTGATGCTTTTTGAAGGCATGCGAAAGAATATGTCAACGATTTAAGAACCGTAAGCTGACTATTTATGCGGATATCATAAGAACCGACAACGCCAGTTATTTACAACATTACCTGCGAGGGCGGGTGTAAACGAAATCAAGATCCCAGCTAATTATAGCTATCAGAATAAAACACGTGATTTTTTCGATGTAGGGAAAGCATTACGGAAACTAAAGAACCATGTTCTTCATCCCATTTCGGTAATGTAAGTTTTACATTGATTATTTAAAGAAATTATCGCCGCATACTTTCAAACTATTTTCTATTTATATGGCTCACACACAAGGCGGCCCATCAGCTTTACAACGTTTGGTCAATTTACTGCATACTGAACGGAAGACGATTAATTATATTTTTATTTACGCGATCGTTATAGGTATTTTTAGTTTAACCATTCCCATTGGGATAACAGCAATTTTTAACTTTTTGAGCAATGGTGCCATGTATAGCTCCACCTATATTTTAATTGCTTTTGTTCTATTGGGGTTATCGTTGCAGGATCTCTCTTGATCGGGCAATTAGCACTCGTTGAATATCTAGAACAGAAAATCTTTCTAAAATCAGCAATGGAATTTGCTTATCGCCTTCCGAGGATAAAACCCAAAGAGTTAATTGGGAAAAACCTTGTGGAACTGGTGAACCGTTTTTTTGATGTGATCATTATTCAAAAGGGTATTATTAAGCTTTTGATAGATATCATTGCTGCGGTTGTAACCATATTCTTTAGTGTGGTACTCTTATCTTTTTATCATCCGGCATTTTTAGCCTTTGGACTTGTGGTTATAATCGCTGTGGCTATCATACTTGTTTTGTATTATAAACGCGGACTGAAAACTAGTATTGATGAATCTGAACATAAGTATGCAACTGTTGCTTATCTGGAACAGGTTGCCGAGGATATCGACCACTACCGAGGAAATGATGCTAAAATGAATGAAGTTACTCAAGTTACGGATGCTATTGTAAGCAGATATCTGAATTCCAGGAATCAGCATTTTAAAGTGCTAAAACGCTTCTTTGTTGGGTCAGTCCTGCTACGGACCGCATTGTTTGGAATAATGCTTTTGCTGGGATCTTATTTTGTTGTTGAGCGACAAATAACTTTTGGTCAGTTTGTCGCTGCCGAAGTGGTAATTGTCCAAATTGGTTATGCCATAGAAAAACTAATGACAAATTTAAATACCATTTTTGATATGTTGACGGGTGTTGTCAAGTTAGGTACGGTAACAGATCTAGCGTTAGAGGAGGGCGCAGCTTATTATGTTGACTAAGGAGGAACAACCTATCAAAACAACTGTCAGTTGGAGAGATCTTTCCCATCATTCAGTTCAGGCTCTTTTAAAAGATAAGGGATCACTTGTATTGGGTCGTATCCTGGTCCTATCAGGGCTGGTTTTTGCTTTTGCCTTATTTCTGCCCTGGAGACAGACAATACCGGGGAAAGGTACCGTCACTGCTTTACGGCCACAAGATAGACCTCAAACAATACAAAATCAAATTGGAGGCCGCATAGAGCATTGGGCGGTTAGTGAAGGACAAGAGGTCAAAAAGGAGATACAATTTTAGTTTTATCCGAGACATCACAATCTTACTTTGATCCTAATTTACCTTTACGATTAGAGGAGCAATTGTTTGCAAAGCGAAGTGGAGAATCTGCAGCACAGCAAAAAATGAATGCAACAGAAGAACAAATTAAGGCCTTAAATGAAGGGCTGACTTATCAGTTGGAGTCCGCACAAAATAAGGTCATACAAGCTCAAAATTTTGTAAAAAGTGATAGTGCTGAGGTTATTGCAATAATGAGTTTTTTTGAAACAAGCGAAAAAGACTAAAACGTTACGAAGAAGGTTATCAAGATGGGCTGTTTTCCCTTACAGATATCGAGACCAGGCGCCTAAATTTACAGAATGATCGGGCTAAGGTAGTCAGTGCTGAAAATAAGTTGTTAAACTCAAGACAGGCATTATCCAATGCACGTATCGAACTCAATAATATTCGGGCAAAATATAATGAATCGTTGGCTAAGGCACAATCCGATTTAAGTTCAGCGTTTTCCTCCAAGGCTTCTGTACAGGGCGATATTGCTAAATTAAGAAATGAGATTTCCAATATCGATATAAGACGTGGTCTTTATATCGTCCGGCTCCGCAGGATGGCTATATTGTAAAAACCTTTAAGGCAGGAATTGGCGAAAATATGAAAGAGGGAGAATCTGTAGCAACACTCCAGCCCAAAACGCCACTACTTGCTGTAGAACTTTATGTAAATGCAATGGATGTACCTCTTATATTGCTGGAGAGTGACGTTAGAATACAATTTGACGGTTGGCCATCCATCCAATTTTCAGGTTGGCCTTCAGTAGCGGTAGGTACTTTCGCCGGAAAAGTTTCGGTCATTGATAAAGTGAGTAGCACGAATGGCCAATTTCGAATCTTGATCCGTTCCACAGATCCTGTTCCGAAGGATGACGAGCCCTGGCCAGCTCAGCTCAATCTGGGGTCCGGCGCCTATGGTCGAATCATTTTAAATAAAGTCCCCTTATGGTATGAGATCTGGAGACAATTAAATGGATTTCCACCAAGTTTGGAACGTGAACCGAAAGAAGACAAGAAAAAGTGATTGTAATTATATGAATAAATTGAATTTTATCATTATCGCCTTGTGTGTTGTTTTTTTCATAAGCTATCCGCACAAGAGAAGGAAGATCGCTTAAAAATAGATTTTACGACGGATGATCTGGAAGAGCTCTTAATGGCCAATCATCCCATTGTTAAGCAAATAAACCTATTGACTGAAACGGCTAAAGCCCAGGTTGTGCAAGCCGCAGGAAAATTTGATCCAACTATTTATTCAAATTTTAAGAATAAAAATTTTGGTAATACCAGTTATTATAATCAGTGGAACAATGAATTAAAAATCCCATTATGGCTGGCCGGTGCTGACCTAAAAATTGCTTATGATAGAAATGTTGGAAGCTACAGCAATCCTCAATCAAGGACGAACAATGACGGATTATCTGCTGTAGGTATCACTATTCCACTGGGACAAGGGTTCATAATTGACAGTAGAAGAAACACCCTGCGGCAAGCGAAGGCCATGTTAAGTTATGTCGAGGCAGAAAAGATTAAACAGATAAATACAATTTGGTATCAAGCATTGTCAGATTATTGGAATTGGTATTTTGCCTATAAGCAATATGAACTTTTGTTGGAAGGCGTAAAATTAGCCGATAAGAGATTTAAGGCGATCAGTGAACAGACAGCATTGGGGGATAAACCACGTATTGATTCAGTCGAAGCAGCGGTTGTCGTGCAAGAGAGGAGAATAGAACTGTCAAAGTATGAAGTCGAACTTCAGAATGCAAAAATTGTGTTGTCAAATCATTTATGGAATGCACAGCAACTTCCTGTGGAGCTTCCTGAGCATGCAGTGCCTTATAAAGCGGATAGTACGGCAATTTTGCCGGATAGTAAGGTGATTTTGGAGCTTCTTGACTCCGCAAAAGTTGCACATCGAATTAGTAAAACTCGCTAGCAAAAGCCAGCAATTAGTTTTTGAGGAACGTTATCGAAAGGAAATGCTCAAGCCAAAGTTAAACATTTCAGGTACACTTATTTCAAGTCGTAATGGTTTCAATAATTTTATCCCTCCA